>NZ_BQYJ01000043.1 GCF_023168165.1 Niallia sp. NCCP-28 | reverse complement strand
ATTAGCTGGTGTAATCGTAGCAGCTATTGTATCTTTCCTAATCGCAGCACTTATTTTGAAAACAAGCAAAGGTGAAGAAGAAGATATCACTGCAGCTACGGAAAAAATGGAAGCATTAAAAGGCAAAAAAAGCTCAGTAGCAGGTTCTTTAACAGAAAAAGCAGTAGAGAATAACGAAGAATTTGATTATAAAAAAGTGAAAAAAATAATTTTCGCATGTGACGCTGGTATGGGTTCTAGTGCGATGGGCGCATCTATCATGCGCAATAAAGTAAAAAAAGCAGAAGTTGAAGGAGTAGATGTTGCAAATACTTCTATTGCAAACCTTCCGAGTGATGCCGACCTTGTTATTACACATAAAGATTTAACAGACCGAGCAATAGAAAAATTGCCGAATGCACACCATGTGTCTGTTGAAAACTTCTTGAACAGCCCTAAATATGACGAAATTGTAAGCAAGTTAAAATAATGAAATAAAAAATCTAGAGATTAAATTTTCTCTGGATTTTTTCAGAGTGTCGAGAAACCCCTTTAGATTTTTAAAGGATACGAAT
>NZ_BQYJ01000042.1 GCF_023168165.1 Niallia sp. NCCP-28 | reverse complement strand
ATTTAAAGTGGCTCAGTAGCTCAGTCGGTAGAGCAAAGGACTGAAAATCCTTGTGTCGGCGGTTCGATTCCGTCCTGAGCCACCTTTTGAAAAACAACATTTTATTATTATGGCGGATATGGCGAAGTGGTTAACGCATCGGATTGTGGCTCCGACATTCGTGGGTTCGATTCCCATTATTCGCCCCATGTAAATTAAATAATGCGGGTGTAGTTTAATGGTAAAACTTCAGCCTTCCAAGCTGATATCGTGGGTTCGATTCCCATCACCCGCTCCAAAAAATATGGGCCTATAGCTCAGCTGGTTAGAGCGCACGCCTGATAAGCGTGAGGTCGATGGTTCGAGTCCATTTAGGCCCACCATGTTTTTTATTCCGCAGTAGCTCAGTGGTAGAGCATTCGGCTGTTAACCGAACGGTCGTAGGTTCGAGTCCTACCTGCGGAGCCATTTTTTTTGGGGAAGTACTCAAGAGGCTGAAGAGGCGCCCCTGCTAAGGGTGTAGGTCGCGTAAGCGGCGCGAGGGTTCAAATCCCTCCTTCTCCGCCAGAAATTTATT
>NZ_BQYJ01000041.1 GCF_023168165.1 Niallia sp. NCCP-28 | reverse complement strand
TGGTTGGAAATCATTCGTAGAGTGTAAAGGCACAAGGGAGCTTGACTGCGAGACCTACAAGTCGAGCAGGGACGAAAGTCGGGCTTAGTGATCCGGTGGTTCCGCATGGAAGGGCCATCGCTCAACGGATAAAAGCTACCCCGGGGATAACAGGCTTATCTCCCCCAAGAGTCCACATCGACGGGGAGGTTTGGCACCTCGATGTCGGCTCATCGCATCCTGGGGCTGTAGTCGGTCCCAAGGGTTGGGCTGTTCGCCCATTAAAGCGGTACGCGAGCTGGGTTCAGAACGTCGTGAGACAGTTCGGTCCCTATCCGTCGTGGGCGCAGGAAATTTGAGAGGAGCTGTCCTTAGTACGAGAGGACCGGGATGGACGCACCGCTGGTGTACCAGTTGTCTTGCCAAAGGCATAGCTGGGTAGCTATGTGCGGAAGGGATAAGTGCTGAAAGCATCTAAGCATGAAGCCCCCCTCGAGATGAGATTTCCCATAGCGCAAGCTAGTAAGATCCCTGAAAGATGATCAGGTTGATAGGTTTGAGGTGGAAGCGTGGCGACA
>NZ_BQYJ01000040.1 GCF_023168165.1 Niallia sp. NCCP-28 | reverse complement strand
AGATGTCAGTGGTAGGAGAGCGTTCTAAGGGCGTTGAAGCTAGACCGGAAGGACTGGTGGAGCGCTTAGAAGTGAGAATGCCGGTATGAGTAGCGAAAGATGAGTGAGAATCTCATCCACCGAATGCCTAAGGTTTCCTGAGGAAGGCTCGTCCACTCAGGGTTAGTCGGGACCTAAGCCGAGGCTGAAGAGCGTAGGCGATGGACAACAGGTTGATATTCCTGTACCACCTTATGAACCATTTGAGTGATGGGGGGACGCAGGAGGATAGGGTAAGCGTGCTGTTGGATTAGCACGTCCAAGCAGTTAGGCTGGTAATGAGGCAAATCCCGTTACCGCATAAGGCTGAGCTGTGACGGCGAGGGAAATATAGTACCGAAGTTCCTGATTCCACACTGCCAAGAAAAGCCTCTAGCGAGGTTCAAGGTGCCCGTACCGCAAACCGACACAGGTAGGCGAGGAGAGAATCCTAAGGTGAGCGAGAGAACTCTCGTTAAGGAACTCGGCAAAATGACCCCGTAACTTCGGGAGAAGGGGTGCTCTTTTGGGTGTTAAAGCCCGAGAGAGCCGCAGTGAATAGGCCCAGGCGACTGTTTAGCAAAAACACAGGTCTCTGCGAAGCCGCAAGGCGAAGTATAGGGGCTGACACCTGCCCGGTGCTGGAAGGTTAAGAGGAGGGGTTAGCCG
>NZ_BQYJ01000039.1 GCF_023168165.1 Niallia sp. NCCP-28 | reverse complement strand
TGGTCGGGAAGACAGGATTCGAACCTGCGACCCCTTGGTCCCAAACCAAGTGCTCTACCAAGCTGAGCTACTTCCCGTACATATGGCGCGCCCGAAAGGAGTCGAACCCATAACCTTCTGATCCGTAGTCAGACGCTCTATCCAATTGAGCTACGGGCGCATAATGTAAAAACAATGGTGCCGAGGACCGGAATCGAACCGGTACGGTAGTCACCTACCGCAGGATTTTAAGTCCTGTGCGTCTGCCAGTTCCGCCACCCCGGCATTGTTTTTGGAGCGGAAGACGGGATTCGAACCCGCGACCCCCACCTTGGCAAGGTGGTATTCTACCACTGAACTACTTCCGCAAAATATAAAGTTAATATTGGTGCGGGTGAAGGGAGTCGAACCCCCACGCCTTGCGGCGCTAGATCCTAAGTCTAGTGCGTCTGCCAATTCCGCCACACCCGCAAAAATATTATAAATGGTGAGCCATGGAGGATTCGAACCTCCGACCCTCTGATTAAAAGTCAGATGCTCTACCAACTGAGCTAATGGCTCAAAGACTAAAAAATGGTGCCGGCGAAAGGACTTGAACCCTCAACCTACTGATTACAAGTCAGTTGCTCTACCAATTGAGCTACACCGGCATTCTAATAGCTTGTCTATATTTTATATGGTGGAGGATGACGGGATCGAACCGCCGACCCTCTGCTTGTAAGGCAGATGCTCTCCCAGCTGAGCTAATCCTCCATT
>NZ_BQYJ01000038.1 GCF_023168165.1 Niallia sp. NCCP-28 | reverse complement strand
TGGGGATTAATAACTGCTCTATTTATACCAACGGGTTGGTTCCCTAATGAGGAACTTGCTAAACTAGTTAGCCCAATGATTACGTATTTATTGCCATTATTAATTGGTTATACTGGCGGTAAAATGGTATATGACGTTCGCGGAGGAGTAGTTGGTGCAATTGCCACTATGGGGGTAATTGTTGGGGCTGATATACCAATGTTCCTTGGTGCCATGATTATGGGACCAATCGGTGGATATTTAATTAAAAAAGTGGATGACTTATTAAAAGGCAAAGTTAAAACAGGCTTTGAGATGTTAGTGAATAACTTCACTGCAGGGATTCTAGGAGCTATTATTACTATTATTGCTTTCAAATATGTTGGTCCTGTAGTAGAAGGTTTAAGCAGCTTTTTATCAAATGGCGTACAAGCGATTGTTGACGCAAATCTATTGCCATTGGCGAGTATTTTTATTGAGCCGGCTAAAGTATTATTCTTAAACAATGCAATTAACCAAGGGATTTTAGGGCCGATTGGTGTAGAGCAAGCAAAAGAAGTTGGAAAATCTATTCTGTTTTTATTGGAAGCAAATCCTGGTCCTGGTCTTGGAGTACTATTAGCATACTGTTTATTTGGAAAAGGTACATCCAAACAAACAGCACCTGGAGCAGCAATTATTCACTTCCTAGGTGGTATTCATGAGATTTATTTCCCATATATCTTAATGAAACCTATGTTATTATTAGCTGTTATCGGCGGTGGAATGAGTGGAGTATTCACATTTACACTATTCCATACTGGACTTGTAGCTACACCATCTCCAGGAAGCATCTTTGCGCTTATGGCAATGGCTCCAAAAGGTGAACACGTAGGTGT
>NZ_BQYJ01000036.1 GCF_023168165.1 Niallia sp. NCCP-28 | reverse complement strand
CTGAAACATCTAAGTACCCGGAGGAAGAGAAAGCAAACGCGATTCCCTGAGTAGCGGCGAGCGAAACGGGATTAGCCCAAACCAAGAGGCTTGCCTCTTGGGGTTGTAGGACACTCAACATGGAGTTACAAAGGAACGGGGTAAACGAATAGGTCTGGAAAGGCCAGTCATAGAAGGTAAAAACCCTGTAGTTGAAACTTCGTTCCCTCCTGAGTGGATCCTGAGTACGGCGGGACACGAGAAATCCCGTCGGAAGCAGGGAGGACCATCTCCCAAGGCTAAATACTCCCTAGTGACCGATAGTGAACCAGTACCGTGAGGGAAAGGTGAAAAGCACCCCGGAAGGGGAGTGAAATAGATCCTGAAACCGTGTGCCTACAAGTAGTTAGAGCCCTTTTATGGGTGATAGCGTGCCTTTTGTAGAATGAACCGGCGAGTTACGATTACATGCGAGGTTAAGTTGAAGAGACGGAGCCGCAGCGAAAGCGAGTCTGAATAGGGCGAATTAGTATGTGGTTGTAGACCCGAAACCAGGTGATCTACCCATGTCCAGGGTGAAGTCCAGGTAACACTGGATGGAGGCCCGAACCCACGCACGTTGAAAAGTGCGGGGATGAGGTGTGGGTAGCGGAGAAATTCCAATCGAACTTGGAGATAGCTGGTTCTCTCCGAAATAGCTTTAGGGCTAGCCTCAAGGTAAGAGTATTGGAGGTAGAGCACTGTTTGGACTAGGGGCCCCCATCGGGTTACCGAATTCAGACAAACTCCGAATGCCAAATACTTATCCTTGGGAGTCAGACTGCGAGTGATAAGATCCGTAGTCAAGAGGGAAACAGCCCAGACCACCAGCTAAGGTCCCAAAGTATACGTTAAGTGGAAAAGGATGTGGAGTTGCTTAGACAACCAGGATGTTGGCTTAGAAGCAGCCACCATTTAAAGAGTGCGTAATAGCTCACTGGTCGAGTGACTCTGCGCCGAAAATGTACCGGGGCTAAACGTATCACCGAAGCTGTGGATTGACATCT
>NZ_BQYJ01000035.1 GCF_023168165.1 Niallia sp. NCCP-28 | reverse complement strand
TTGAAAGAGTGATTGAAACAGCCGTACGATTTGGCTTCTGCAGCTGGACAAAACAAATGATTACTTGTTTCTTTCTTCTTACACATAATCTAGTTTTGAGGGAATAATTTTCAATAAAACACTTGAAAATTTCTCTGAAAGATACTATAATAATAAGTGTCTTAAGTAGTCTGGTGGCGATAGCGAAAAGGTCACACCCGTTCCCATACCGAACACGGAAGTTAAGCTTTTCAGCGCCGATGGTAGTTGGGGGCTCTCCCCCTGTGAGAGTAGGACGTCGCCAGGCGTATTATTAAAAATTATTCCGCAGTAGCTCAGTGGTAGAGCATTCGGCTGTTAACCGAACGGTCGTAGGTTCGAGTCCTACCTGCGGAGCCATTTTTTTATTTATAGAAATTTAATTTATTTGCAAAGTGCTTCCATAGCTCAGCAGGTAGAGCACTTCCATGGTAAGGAAGAGGTCACCGGTTCGAGCCCGGTTGGAAGCTTATATAAAAAAGCACTTTATAAAAATATAAAGTGCTTTTTATTGTATTTAAGAATAGATTTATTTCAGTTCGTTTTTTTTTGAATTTTCTAGACGATCCTCTTATCAAAGCTATTGTTAGATGATTGTCTAGTGTTTTACACTTTCTTTTGATTATTCGAGAATTCTATATTAGAGGGTGCATTTATTGTAAAACTATTCAGGACTTTTAAAATGTATAAATATATGGCTAATTATTTATTTTATGAAGTTGCTAATTTTGAATGGTACTTACTTTAAAGGGGGGCTATTGAAGACTTGTGTTTCTTAATAATAACCTTCTTTTCTAGCTCATCTATAAAGATTTCCCGTTGGAATTTTTTATACAATCTAGAAAAAATCTAAAAAACTCTATGTTATTTAGGCTTTTTAGTGCTTTCTATTTAATTTTTCTTTTTAGAGATGAACATGTTTTTAATTTTAAAAATGAATATTGATTAAATTAGGTTTTTTTGCTAATAATAAGTGGTATTAACTACTAGTAATCGGTCTAGTTCTTATCAAAACTCGTAAAAACTTAATATAAATCTGAAAATTTAAACTTTAATTTTTCACTTTACTTTTTTCTCTCTATTTTATATAATAAATCTTGTCAGTTGGGAAACAACCAAATGAGATAAAAA
>NZ_BQYJ01000034.1 GCF_023168165.1 Niallia sp. NCCP-28 | reverse complement strand
CCGAGTAGATCTATTGAATATAACGACAATCGAATTAGTAAGTTTATTGCCCAATATGGCAAATGTGCAATTCTAGGTGAAGGGTTAGGGATTCATGAATGGCATTGTCATCACATAAACCCTTATCATCTTTCAAAAGATGATAGTTATTCAAACTTAGTTGTTATTCATAAAACAATTCATCAATTGGTACACCTAAAAGATAAAGTGAAAATAGAAGCCCTTTTACAATCTCTAAAGCTTACAAGTAGGCAAAAAGAAAAAGTAAATAAACTACGATTAAGATGTCAAAATGAAATAATCTAACTTTGGAAAATAGCACTCGATTGCTTAATACATAGAAAGAATAGATTGGATTAGTTGGAACGCCGTATGATTCGAAAGTTTCACGTACGGTGTGAACAGGGGGAAAAGGGAGCGATAACTTCAAACTCTTACCTATCTGTATGAATAAGAAATTCAATGAGATTATGTATCCAAAAAAGAAATCTAGAGCTATAATAAACACACATGCAAGCAAAGAGAAGATAATCAACATAGTAAGGTGAAAGACAAATGATGTTACCAGATCTATATTCAAAGTTAGCTATAGCACCTTTATATATACTTGTATTAATAATGGCTATTCTTTATTTGTTATTAAATTATAAAGAAAAAGGTTTCTTTGTATTTATGTTTAAAATCTATGCAGTATTTATTATTGTCAATTATGTAATAGCATTGTATTTTCGTTTTCTAGTTAAATAAACTGTTTTAATGACCACCTGTATGGTGGTTTTTTCTTTTTACAAGTGAGGAGTTTCATGTAATTTGAGCATAAGAAAATATGGCAGCATTCCAGTAAAAAAGAAAAGTTCAGGTTATGGAAGAATTGTGGCAGGGTAGTGAAATAACGATAGAGAATTAAATTGGAATATACCTAAAGGGATTCTAAAGGGGGATGATGTAGTTGGGGCTTAAAGAGTTAATTGATTTCCTTAATAAATTAGAATTAAGTAATATATTTTACAAGCTAAATAAGGTTAGAGATGATGCTATTATGGTTGAAATTGCAGTGCCAGGTCAACGTTGGGAAGTGGAGTTTATGGAAGATGGTACTGTAGAAATTGAAAAGTTCATTAGCGATGGAGACTTTTATGATGGTAAGGAAATAGAAACCCTGATAAAAGATTTTAGTGACTAGTTCAAAACGTCATATCACTAACGTGGCAGT
>NZ_BQYJ01000033.1 GCF_023168165.1 Niallia sp. NCCP-28 | reverse complement strand
ACGCTCTATTCACCCCATTACGCTTTTCAAAATGATGTTTATTGGCTATTTTTATGGCATTCGTTCGGAACGTCAATTAGCGAGGGACTTGGAAACTAATATTGCTTACCGTTGGTTCCTAGGATTATCTTTATCAGATAAAGTGCCTCATCACTCGACCATTAGTTTTAATCGACGTACTCGATTCCTCCACACCAACATTTTTGAAGAAATTTTTGATGAAATGGTCCATCAAGCTATTACACATAATATGGTGGGAGGACGTATTTTAACCACTGATTCCACGCACATTAAAGCCAATGCCAATAAAAATAAATTCACCCGAAAAGTAAAAGAAGAACGTCCCAAAGCCTATTTAGAAGAATTGGAAGCAGCGGTGACAGAAGATCGTATCCAACACGGAAAAAAGCTCTAAAGCCAAGAAAGGAAGGCGTTGCCAAACCAAAACAAACGAGAATCAGTAAAACAGATCCTGAAAGTGGGTTTCTCATGCGAGATGGAAAACCAAAAGGGTTCTACTATCTGGATCATCGTACGGTAGATGTGAAATATAATATTATTACCGATACCTTTGTGACGGCTGGAAATGTGGCAGATTCCGAGCCGTATTTGGAGCGCCTTCAAAAACAAATGGAAAAATTCCAATTTCATGTAGAAGCTACTGCTTTGGACGCAGGTTATTTTACTACGTATATTTGTAAAAAACTGATCGAACAAAATATTTTTACTGTCATGGGGTATCGCCGTTTTGGAAATTCAAACAAAGCTCTTCCTAAGCGTAAGTTTCACTATGTAAAAGAAAAGGATGTATACGCCTGTCCGATGGGCTGTATCCTTTCTTATTCGACAACGGACCGGGAGGGATACCGTCACTATAAATCAAAGAAGGAGGATTGTGCCGTTTGTCCACTTCGTTCGGATTGTATGTCTGCCAAGCAAACACAGCGAACCATTACCCGTCATCTTTGGGAAGAATATAAAGAAATTACCCGACAATATAAGCGAACAAAAGAAGGGAAACAATTATATAGACTTCGCTGTTCCAGTATTGAACGGAGTTTCGCCGATGCAAAAGAGCTTCATGGCTATCGGTATGCCCGTTTTCGTGGAGTGAGGTCTGTCCAAGAACAGGCTTTTCTAACAGCCACTTGCCAAAATATAAAGAAAATAGCCCTCCATCTCATCAAAAAGATGGGATGGAAGGCCATTTTAAAGATGTCTTCTTCTTTCCATTGTTTTTTATCCTTATCTATCAAAAAAAA
>NZ_BQYJ01000032.1 GCF_023168165.1 Niallia sp. NCCP-28 | reverse complement strand
TGGCACGAAGCTGACGGTATACGCAGAGGATGGGGCGAAAAACAAAAGTAAGGAAGTGACTGTGACGGTAATAGACAAAACAGCGCCAGCCACTCCGACTGCCAGTACAGTAACAACGAAATCCACCAGCATTTCTGGAAAAGCGGAAAAAGATGCAACGGTGTATTTATATGAAGGAAGCAAGTACGTTGGAAAAGGTTTAGCCAATCAAAAAGGCGACTATAAAATCAATATAAGCAAAAAAAAGAAAAACACAATCTTAAAACTTTATGCCCAAGATAAAGCAGGGAATAAAAGCAAAGAAAGACAAATAAAAGTGAAGTGAAAAAAGAGCTGCCCTTCAAACCGTCATTATGATGGAAAGGGCAGCTTTTTTTCTCTAGTACGATAACCAGGAAAGATGGATATTCTGAATCGTTTTATTTCTATATAGTGTCAGGCACCCTAAATATAAATAAGGTTTTTATTAATGTTAACCAATAATGAATAAGATGTAATTAGTAAAAGAAAAAGTTAGGCTGCTATCAATCTAAAGGAATTCGGAATAATAGCAGCCTAAATATAGTTTAATATGCTTTATGCGTACTTGTTTTTTTGCTTGTTGATACTATTTGGAGCCAGAACGATGCTTATTACTTTCCAATCTTTTTAATATAGGCTAAAAGCTTATTATCGCGGTTTATCCAGCCTTCTAAAAATTTCTTTTGACTAGCATCTTGCTTTACTCTTTCATAGCGAAAAGCCTTATTATAATCTACGACCTTCAGGGCTAATTGGTAATGTTGACTCTTTGAAAATTTCCCAAATGCAGTTTCAGTCTTAGATCCCCATGATCCGTCTGGATTTATATTCATTGCCTTTTGTAAATGTTTAATAGCTCCTCCAGCCTTACTATTTCCATTTACTCCAAGATTGACTGCCGTATCGAACATAACAATCGCTAGTGTACGATCCATTTTGTCACACTTTGCTGCTTTCCAATATAGAGTATAGTAGACTTCCCTTGCCTCTTCAAACGTAATGCTACGGATATCCTTTCGGGGAAGCTTTTTTTGATCTCTATATGTGTTATATGTAGATTGGGTAACTCCCATGTTGGTTGGTCCACCGTAATCATATCGGTCATAAACATAACCACCCTCAACACCTAAGGTAAATGCGAGTGCTTCTGAAAAAATATCATTTTCTTTTAATGGGGTGTTTGTGTTTGGTTTAGAATTTGCATTTTGAATTGTTAAATAGCTACTACGATTGATAATATAACCAAAACCAGACCCGAATTTAATTTTATAAAAATCTCCTGCTTTTGCCACAATTGTGACTGTATTATTATAATAAACGCCCCCGATTCTAGTAGCCGATTCACTCGCTGATTTTCTAACATTTAAACCAGAGGGAGCTATTATTTTAGCT
>NZ_BQYJ01000031.1 GCF_023168165.1 Niallia sp. NCCP-28 | reverse complement strand
TTTAACACAATGTTGGATAGTAAAGGTGACAGAATCCCCCCCTGCGGGGTACCTTTTGTAGGAACACCTTCTCCATCAATTTCTGCTTTAAGTAGCCTAGATATTATAGAAAGAAGTGATTTATCTCTTATGCCTATTGACCACATTTGTTTTAAAAGCTTACTATGATTAACATTATCAAAGAAGCCTTTAATATCTACATCAACACAATGATGTAGCCCAGACTGGTTAATTAGGAACTCAAGTCTGGCTTTGGCATGATGAGTGCTGCGATTTGGTCTGAACCCATAACTGTGTTTATGGAATTTTGCTTCGCAAATTGGCTCTAAGATTTGTAAAATGCACTGCTGAAAGATTCTATCCCAAATCGTTGGAATTCCCAAAGGTCTAGTTTTCCCATTTCCTTTTGGTATGTAAACTCTTCTTACCGTTTGCGGTTCGTACCATTTAAACATGGATTGGACTGTTGCTATTACATCTTCTACTGCTAAATGCTGAATGTCATTAATCGATAACTTGTCAGTTCCAGCAGTTTTGCTACCTGTATTTCTCTTAATGTTTCGATAGGCAAGTCGTATATTATCTGGAGAACTCATTAATTCTGTTAAGTCATAGAAGTGATGACCACCGACACTTTGAGCGTATAGTGTGTCAAAACAATCTTGCATACTATAATATTCACTGTGTCTCAGTTTCTTCCGTTTCAATAAGTCGGTACTCCTTTCGGAGTTAAACCTCTTTTAGTCTCACGAGAACCTTATTAATCGATAAAGAACTGCCTTACTTGGTTGAATAAATCTTTATTAGTCTAGTGGCTATCCCTCCATGTGAATTAGACACTTCATAGGTACTGTGCCACCACTTTCACTGATATGAAGATAAGTTATACAGTAACTAGTTTCATTATTGTTTTCCTTATCAACGTTTCAATAGAAGTAAGTCCTCCACGTTATCAGCTTACAACGTTGAATTATATCTATTATAGAATGAACTTAGGTGCTTCCTTTAAGCCTGTTAGCGTTCATACGCCTGTAACGTATCATGGATTTTCATATTAGTGAGTCTTACTCACCCACAGCTAACCTCACAATTTGATGATATACACATTTCTATGTATTGCAGGTATAGACCCGTACATTCAGAAGTTTGTCAGCTTAACCTTTTTCTTTTAGTTTTTCTTCGCATTCTCACCATATTCATTCAACTCAAGCACCATGAATTACACCACTCCATCGAGTAAGTTTTCGTCAGCCGAACTGTTACGGTAATTTCTCACGCCTTTTCACCGAGCTTATAACACTATCATTCTTACTAAATCAAGTGCTATTCGACTAAGAGAGAACCCTTCCGAGCGTTACCTCATCATTTGATTCTTCGATATAACCCTTCAGTTCCGAAAGGAACTGCCTAACCTTTACCGGAGTAATGTAACCATCCTCCATTTAA
>NZ_BQYJ01000030.1 GCF_023168165.1 Niallia sp. NCCP-28 | reverse complement strand
GATCAATAAAGGCGATTTTATCGCCATTATTGGTCCATCCGGTTCGGGAAAATCTACATTGATGAATATGATTGGCTGTTTGGATACCCCAGACTCCGGCGATTATTATTTAGATGGAAAAAATGTTTTTACTTTAAAAAATAAAGAGCTTGCAGAAGTGCGCAACCATAAAATCGGTTTTATCTTTCAGTCCTTTAATTTGCTGACTAAACAATCTGCCTTAGAAAATGTGGAAATGCCATTAATCTACCGAGGGTTAAGCAATAAAGAACGAAAAGAAGTAGCTCTTGAAGCATTAGATAAAGTCGGCTTGCTGGAGCGTGCAGGCCATAGACCCACCGAACTTTCAGGTGGCCAGCAGCAGCGGGTGGCAATCGCCCGCGCCCTTGCTGGAAATCCGCCGATTTTGCTTGCGGATGAGCCAACAGGGGCTTTAGACAGCAAAACAGGGATAGAAGTGATGAAACTGATTAAAGATCTAAACAATCAAGGCCATACGATTATCTTAATTACCCATGATTTAGAAATAGCGAAACAAGCAAAACGAGTGATCCGCATTCAAGATGGCAGGCTAATGGAAGCGAAGGAGGTTGTGGTCTCTTGAAGTTCAGTCAAGCAATGAAAATTTCCTTTAAAAATATTACGATGAACAAGCTTAGAGCTACTTTGACGATGCTTGGCATTATTATTGGAGTAGCCGCAGTTATTGCCCTTACTTCTCTTGGAATGGGCGCTTCTAAATCGGTATCCGATGAAGTGTCGAGCTTAGGAACAACCACCGTTTCGGTTACTTTATCAGGAAACTCCAGCGAGGAAGAAGTAGTCACATATGATGAATTAATGTCCTTTGAAGACCTCGATGAAGTAGATGCTGTCTCTCCGACTGTAACCACAAACAGCACGGTAAAAAATGGCACAACGGAAAGTGATGGCGTGACGGTAACAGGGATTACCACTTCGTATGAAAAAGTAGAAGATATTACGCTGCAATCTGGAAGAAATGTGATGGATGTGGATATCGACAACCGCAATAAAGTAGTAGTATTAGGCTATAATGTTGCCACCGAGCTTTTCGGTTTTTCCAATCCGATTGATCAAACGGTAAAAATTGATGGGACTACGTTTAAAGTTATCGGAGTGCTGTCTGAACAAGGGGAGGAATTATCTGGTTCTGTAGATGATCAAGTCTTAATTCCCTTTACCACCGCCCAACGCTTTATCGGTCAAACCTATGTAACTTCTGCGACAGTGAATATGACATCGGAAGACACGGTGGAAATGGGCATGGCGAAAATGAAACAAGAATTATACAACCAATTCGGCGGGGATGAAACATCCTACTCTGTCCGCAATCAATCTTCTATATCGGATGCATTGGATTCTGTATCCAATACAATGACCTATCTTCTGGCAGGGATTGCAAGCATCTCCTTAATTGTTGGGGGAATCGGCATTATGAATATTATGCTGGTATCTGTGACAGAACGTACAAGAGAAATCGGCATACGAAAAGCAATTGGCGCCAAGAAAAAAGATATTATGCTGCAG
>NZ_BQYJ01000029.1 GCF_023168165.1 Niallia sp. NCCP-28 | reverse complement strand
TTAGCATTCCTGTAGAGCGTTATTTTTCAACTTTGAAAAAAAAAGGGCTCCTCAGTAAGATATGAGTATAGAAACCACTCTAAAACTCAACCTTAGGAGGAACCCTACTATGAATTTTAAAATGCAAGACAAACAAAATCAACTAATTGAAAGAATTTCTGTTAAACATTTAATCATTGGTGTAGATATCGCTCAACAGCTGCACGTTGCTAGGGCAGTTAATTTCCGTGGAATTATTGTAGGAAACCCTCTGGCATTCGAGAACAATGAAGAGGGATTTATAAAGCTATTAAACTGGATTTTTGAGCTTAAAAGAATACATAAACTTGAGTACTCTATAGTGGGGATGGAACCAACGGGACATTACTGGATCAATCTTTCAAAATGGTTAATGAGCCAAGACATAGAAGTAGTAACCGTTAATCCCCATCTGGTCAAACGAAATAAAGAGAATCGAGATAATACCCAATCAAAGAGTGATAAAAAAGATGCTTTGGTAATAGCTGATATGGTAAAGAACGGATACTACTCCTTTGTAAGAAATAATTCTGAGTCATTTGAGAAGCTAAGGGTTCTCATATCGAACCGTGATGTGGTTGTTAAACGACTTGTGAGTGCTATTAATCAATTAAACAGATGGGTGGACATTGTTTTTCCTGAATTAAGACAAGTATTCAAGGATATTACTGCTAAAGGGGCAATAGCTACACTAAGACTTTTTCCTTCCCCAACAGAACTGTGTTCTAAGTCAACGGAAGAAATTATGACTGGATGGAGATCACTTATGAAGCGTCAGCCTGGCTTAAAGAAAGCTAATTTACTGCTTCATGTAGCCAATAAATCCGTTGGAACAAGACAAGCGTTAGAAGCCTATAAATTTCATTTGGAACAGTTACTTGAGGAGTATGACCTTACGGTACAACAACTCGAAAGAGTTGAAGTGGAAATCAAGAACGAATTATCTAACATTCCTTTCGCTAAAAAATTACTAATGATTAAGGGAATTAGTGAAATTTCCTTGGCAGGAATCCTTGGAGAGGCTGGGGATTTAAGTGGTTTTTCACATGGGAATTCCCTACTAAGGCATGCAGGCCTACATCTCGCAGAAGCTAGCTCAGGGAAATGGAAAGGACAAATCGTTATTTCTAAACGTGGAAGATCTAGGCTAAGACGTTTCCTGTATTTAGCCACCATGAGTTTAGTAATGAATAACACTGAATTTAAAGCTATCCATTTAAAAAACGTTAGAGAGAAGAAGATGAAAAAGATGAAATCCATTATGAAATTAGTCGGTAAATTGGCAAGGGTATTTGTAGGAATAGCACGTAATAACGAAGCATATTGTGCCAAGAAGGTTCAACCATATTTAGATTTGGTTGCTTAATTAATTATAGGGTTCTCGAAGAGAACATATAACCATCGAGTGTTGTCTTATTCGTAGGATTTCAAATATGTACGGAGTACCAGGTTTCTTCAACTAAAGGGCATTATGACCCATCAGGTTAGCATAACTGGCCTCCACCCCTTGGATAGGCATAACGAAGGAATGAGAGGGCAATTGACCCGTTGAGACATGGGAGGGAAAGCCTCCAGGGGCGGCGTGGAGA
>NZ_BQYJ01000028.1 GCF_023168165.1 Niallia sp. NCCP-28 | reverse complement strand
TCTTTTTGGTATGGTGGGTTCAATATGTGAACGGTAAACACGGTGTTACAGCACCGTATAAATTTCAATCAATTTCTCACCCTATAATCAATCTCTTCCTCACCATCTTTAGCCAATCTTACCTCTTCAACTCCATCATCAGATAACCAAGTCAAATGAGTTTTTCTAGCCAACCACATACCACCATCTCTTTTCGGTACCGGAAATCCATCTCGAATAGGATCCACCAAATAACCAACTAACTTTTCCCCTGTATTCATTCGAACCGCAACTAATTTCCCTTTATGTTTCAACCTAACCTCACCCCTCGAAAACATTAAATGTATACATTTCCCTAGGATTCTTCTTTGGATAATCTTCTAAATACATTTGCCGATTAACTAAATTCAAGAAAACTTCCTGTGCATTCTCTAAACCTCCCATAGATTCTACTAAATTAGAAAATTCCTTTTCCAAAACTGACAAAGTAGTTAAAACAGACTCAGGAATAACCTGATAATCAGTATGCATAAGATACTCTCCATTCCCAACAGAAACAGACTTTTCAAATACTTCTTCCACTTGATATCTAAAACCTGCCCTATCAATAACAAATTCTCCAACAACAGCTTTTCTCTTCATAAAAAATCCTCCTATCTTATTTCTTTCTTATTTTTTTAATCCTATCTTCTACCTTTCTCACTTCTTCTGCAGGAATAAGACCATATTCTCCTCCAGTAGGATGCTTACACTTATAATAATTAATAAGTTTGTCCCTATAAATCCAAGAGTTAACAGTAGAACGAGAAACACCAGCTAACATTGCGAAACCCCCAGGAGACAACATTTTCTTCTGTAAAGAAGACGTATAATTAATCCATTCGTTCACATCAGTAAACAAATAAACATTATCCATTTTTTCCATAATATCCCCCCTTGCGTAAATCTTACGCAAAAAGCCTAAAAAAAGCAACAATTAGTTCTACTTACAATAGAAAATTCAAAAGTATCCTTTACTTGGAACCTTTGCGACCCCGATTCTTTGCCACTGCCGCCACATCCAAAAATTCTAAATGTGGCAAACCCGAAAAAGGTTATCAGAGTCGCCTTTCCAAGTAAAGGAACCACTTCGTTTACTTTCAAATTTTCTATCAATCTAGCTAACAACTTTATTTTATGCTCAGACTCCAATTTTACAATGTGCTGCCCCCACCATCCCATCATTGGGCCCCTCCATCTCTGGCTCCTCCCAAGAACAGGACGTTGGGGGTGGCTGCTCTTTAAAATTAATTATAAAGCATATGCATTTTAACAGACTCTACATTAAATTCTGTTTCTTTATCTTCCGCTTCCAAAGACTCAAACATTAACTCGATATCTTTCTCCATATCTTCTTTAGTTCTAAAATCCATCTTTCTATTCACAGATTTAGCAAGAACATCATTTGCTTCAGGAATTCGCAACCAGTATAATATTTGTGAAAGTAAATTATCTTTATGTTGTTCGAAAATATCAGAAACACCCAATTCCTTGTCAGCTGGCATACTGGCAAGGATCTTTCTATATTTCGCCCTAGTAGCTTTACCTAAACGTTTAATCTCTTCAGGTTCTTCTAACAACAACTTAATCATCGCTTTTTCCTGAACACTTTCCAAACCCTTATATGCAGGAATAAAAAATCTAATATCTTTAAAAGGATCAAAAAGAGAAACAGGAATCCTCATAGAAGACTTATTAACCTCTACATATCCATGAACAGACTGACACCACAAATCACGCATTTGAGCCTCTATACGCCACCACTGAACGCCTTCGCTACTCTTTTGCTCTTTAGCCTTATCATAAATCCTTACACGCAACGGAGACGCAGGAGCACCAATATAAAGAGTTTCTAACTGTTCCAAAGCATCTACCCAATAATTCTTTTTCCTTTGTGCATTATCATAAATTTGATACTTAGCTAAATTCTCACCAAAAACATCAATAGCAATATCAATACGACTAATTTTAGGATATTTCATAGTTTTTAATATTTGAGAAACAGCTCTACGATGTTCTCTTTCTTTAGAATCTTTAATATTATTAGGATTGAAATCATATCTAATAGACTTAAATTTAGCATCATCTGTCCATTCTATAAGTGAACCATCAGTACAGTGAAAATCCCTTTTATAAGGATATTTAGCATAAGCATACCTTTTGATAAAACCAAACTCATTTTTATTAACAATCTCATCAAAATTACCGACATCATCACCCAAAATAGTAAGTCTATCAATAGACGTTTTAATAACCACTAAACCCTTACGCACATCCTCCAACTCATTGTCTGTTAGATTCATAATTCCACCTCACTCCTACT
>NZ_BQYJ01000027.1 GCF_023168165.1 Niallia sp. NCCP-28 | reverse complement strand
TTAACTTTTTTATTTTTCCACGTTGTCCTGACGACAATATATAATATATCACGTGTTTTTTTATAAAGCAAGTATTTTTTTAAAATAAAATTCATTTTTTTTAAATCATTATAAAACCTTTAAATCTTAGCATATATAAAATTAAAACATCAAAAAGTCCACTTGCTACTTTCCAACCATATGCATAACAGACTTCATTTTATCAAAAAAATCCAGTCGTTTCCATACCATTTTGTTCTTAATAGCCCTGTTTCTTCAAAAGCTCGCTTATTATTGTTATATAAACATATGATAAAAAACACTAACTAACAATACAGCAACAGGGCATTGATTCAAATGTTCCAAATGAATCCTTTTATTTATTCAAGGTTATCAATAGAATGCATGCAACTTCCTTACTCATAGCAGAATGTTTTCCTATTTATTTTCCAAATCTTTTACGATAGCCACATTTCCTGCATAGCTCTTCTACAGCCACTCTTTGTGAAAAACCGTCTACAATGTTTTTAGCTCTTTCGCCTTCAATAATATTAGAAAATGAGTCAGCATTGATATTTCCAAGATTAATTACTCCCTCACCATCTAAACAACAAGGAATAACCGTTCCATTCGCCAAAATACCAGCTTGATTTCGCAATCCATAACAGAAACCTTTGCCATCATCCTCTTCTTCATGTAACGCAGGCCACTGAAACTCGTAATCTTGATTAATGAAGATACGTTCCGCAATTTTCACTCCACTTCCTGGCGTGACCTTCTCCTCAATTTTATAATCTAAATCAAATTCCTTTTCAATAATTCCCAGCAATTGTCTATTTCTTTGCCTATCAAGATTTGTTGCATTATCTGGTGTGAGATTCCAAAGTCTTAGCGAAACAATCATTTCTGATTGACTTGTTGCTTCTTTTATAAATGAAAGTACACTTCTTACATATCCTTCTTTATCTGTAGAACCAGCATGTCCATCAAAGCTGTGAAGAGAAAAATTCATCTGTCTTAATGCAGGTTTATTTAATAATTTGTTCCTCTTTTTATTAATTAATGTTCCATTGGTTGTAATATTAACTTTAAAGCCTTTTTCATGGCTTAAATCAAGCAATTGATCTATTTTAGGATGGAGCAGAGGCTCTCCTTTTACATGCAAATAAATATAGTCTGTGTGAGGTTTGATTTGATCTAACCTTTTAGAAAACTCCTCCACAGAAAGAAACTGCTTCTGTCGTTCCGTTGGGGGACAGAAACTACATGCAAGATTACATACACTTGTAATCTCTAAATAAAACTTCTTAAACTTTTTCAAGCACAATCCCTCTATTCTTTCACTACTTATCTTTCACTGATTAGAACAATCTGACTATTGTTCTCTCCCTATTACAGCATAATTATTCTCAAATGAAAACAGGCTTTTGTTAGAAAACCAATGTCACTATTTTCCCTCTCTAAAATGATGCCATGCTAACTTCTTGGATAATTCTTTATATTGCTATCTTCTAAATAAAAAGTCTTACAACTTGCCAAAACAAGATTTTTTTGATTTATCCCTTTATAGAAGCCTAACATTAATATACCTTCAATTCATCATATAAAGTGCATTAGAGTTAAGCTAGCAAATAATCTGTTGGTTGCTTTCTTAATTAGAGAAGATAGGCTCTAATAATGCCATTATTTTATCTGCCAAACAATAGAATCGCTTGAGCAATTAATTTTAATAAAACCAGTAATATCCAAGAAATCTTTCTGTTCGTTTTAGAAAAATTCCCCTTTTGCAAGTTTTTTCCTCTTCCTCTCTTCTTATTCATCAATCTTGAAAACAGATAAAATATCAGGAATGAACTATTGCTGATATAAAGGTGAAAAGAATCACCATATTATAAAATCACAAAAAAACTTCTCAACATACTAATGGAACATAATTATATTGATGATTTTGAGTATATAAGAAAACATTCATAGACAATCTCCGAAAAAAACAAATGATTATAAACCCTTTATTCAGCAGCCTAAATAATCAATCTAGATTGCCTAGGTAAATGATACAGTAAATGAAATCCACGATTCTGGAAAGCAGCATAGGCTATTTTGAGGTATAGAAATTGTTGATCCTCTGCAAGAGCAAGCATAAAAAAAGCATTCGCCGCGCCATTGCACCGAATGCATCAAATTAGTTATTACATTCTATTAATAAATAGCCATTTAAGGAAGTTCCTTCCCACAAGCACTTAGTATTTTTTAGATTATTTTATGTTTTTTCGGGGAATTTCAAAGTTTTAAATCCCTCAAAATAAAAAGCTGCTAGCATCTGCTAACAGCTTTTTATTCGTATGACCCATACGGGATTCGAACCCGTGTTACCGCCGTGAAAGGGCGGTGTCTTAACCGCTTGACCAATGGGCC
>NZ_BQYJ01000026.1 GCF_023168165.1 Niallia sp. NCCP-28 | reverse complement strand
TTAGGAACATTTCGCACCACTATACTGCCCTTTTAGCAACATAAGAAAAGGGCACTTATATTTAAGGCAAGTGCAACATTTCTTAAATCCCTTAAATTACCTTAAATTACTATTACTATTCATATTTCTTCCATTTAAGATAGTTATAAAAGAGCTGTATCAAGAAAATAATTAAGAAGGAAATTGAGATAATTAGGGTTTCGTTACTATTCAGACCTGCAAATATGTATATAACAACAAGTGAGATAACCACTACTGGAAATGTCCAGAGGGTGCGAATGAATTTCCTTCTATAACTCAATTTATAGTAAAAAAATACAGATCCTTTATCTTTCTTTTCTTTGTTCTTGAAAACTATTGACAAAATTGAAGAAAAAATAAGTACAATAAGGATTACAGTTATAGCTTCATATGATATTGACAAGATCATCCTCCCTGATTTTATTTCCATCAATTAATACTACGAACAAAGAATGCTAAAAGATTCTTATTTCGCTAAACTGCCATTTTAGTACCAGATCAATAAAGAAGCATTACTAACTTAATGCCCTGTTTGTTTAAGTGGATTTTTTCACAAATTTAACTTTTTATAGAATATTGTGCTGTATCTACAAAAAAATTTTGTTAGAGAAAATACACAAACCGCCTCTACGTCTTTATTTCCCTCATAAGTAAGATGTACTTTAAGCATCTATTAAGAATTATTAATTATGTCCTTCAATTTCAAGGAGTAATGCTTTTTATCAAAAAAATAAACATAATCAATGTTTTTACAGTAACTTAAATTCCCATCTTTTATATTAGTACCACTGAATACCAAGTTCTTTAGATTTTCCATTGATTCAATGAAAACCAGGGATTCCAACTCTCCACAGTTTAACAATGCAAGCCGTTCTATACTTGATATATTACTCACGATGGGTATATTACTAATTTTCTTACAGTTTTCTATTTCTAGATCACTCAATAAAGGAAGGGTTTTTAGATGTGAAATATCTATTAGGTTTCTTATGTAGTTTAACTGGATTTCCTTTAAATTATTAAATTTTTGAATACCATTCAATGAAGTCAAATTACCATGAGTTAAAATTAAGGATTCTAATTTTTTTAACTTAATCAATTCACCTAAATCTTTACTCTTCGGTTTATATTTAATTAATTGAAGAAGGTTTAGATTTTCTAAATTTGATAAACCGGATACAGATGAACCCCAATCGAGTCTCAATATCTCTAATTTAGGAAAGTATGATAAATCAATTTTTATATTATTATCATTTTCAATTATTGATAATTCTTTTAAAGATTGAAGACTATATAATCCTTTTATGTTGGATAAATAATACACATCTATTCCTATTTTCTTTATGTTTACACACTCAGATAGAAAATCAAGATTATCTTTTGTGTAATATTGGAGACTGATATAGATAGTATCAATTTTATTTTCATTAATATATTTTATACTTCCCTCTGTATTTTGATCTGTTATGTAAACACTATTACCAATTAATTTTATCCCACTAGTCATAGCAGCTCATCCTTACTTAATTTTCTAGATTGTATTATGAATAATATTTACTCTGGTTTCGTTTTATGTAAGTCATGCGAATTGGCTTTTTTTGCATCTTGAATTTCCTTTCGATCACAAAATTTCTGTTAACAGTTCATTTATAACAGGAATGCTGCCACGATTGTCTAAGTGTATTTTCATGAATCCACCCTTTTAAACTTTTTATATATAATAAAAAGCCTGTTAAAAAATTAAGTTGCCAATAAGGCAGCAATATATTTACTAGAACTCCCTTAAGACCACCCTTCTTTATTAGAAAAGGTTTCTTTATCATAAGTAGTATTAAATATAAATTCCTTACCTTTCTTTTCTTCATACGCTTCACTTGCTACATCTAAGAGCTCTTCAAGAAACTCATTCTTCGGCATTAATTTAGGAATATCTAATATTTCATTATATATTTTTTCTCCTTTGCTAACAGCAGCACACCTAGCATAAAGAAATAAGTCTACGGAGAATGTATTTGGTTTCTCTTCCCGGAAAGAATGTTCACCAATATTACATGCATGCTCTTTTGTATCAAGAAGATATAATTTAAAAGATAATGTCTCCTCGAATAATTTGATTTCTTTCACCTTAAGTTTAGCCAATTCTGTTATTAGGAGTTGGATTCCTTCTTTTATCTGTCTAGTACTATGAATTAAAGACATAAGCTTCCAAAAATCAGAATTATTCATAAGCTTAACATCTTTATGTTTTTTATTATCTTCATCAATAATCATATCTTTTTGCTCCTGTTCTTCTATCTCCTTTTCCAGTGCTTCCCTATCATGAATATATCTCCATTCATCGTAAACATCATAACCCACATAACTCCATGTTTCGCTGAAAGTACTAGATCTCCAGTTTCTCTCTTGATCTGTTAAAGGTATATTACCTATAAAAACAAACTCTTTTGGAAATTCCCCATTTACCCACTTAATAGCAGGAGTATTATTATAAAAAAACCTATTATTTCGTAATGTTTCTTTTAAAATTGGATTAGTTATACTAGGTAAAAAAGTGTCTATATAAGGAGTTGTCTTAACTAAAATATCCTTTTCAACAATGTTAATAATCTTAATTGCTGCAAAGAATTTATTTGGAAGTGGTACAGCAAATATATCCCCTAAAGTTAAATGCATATTATACCTTCTCTTTTTTTTATTTTTATAGATGAAAAAAAGATTTTTCCTCAAAAATTCGTACCCTTATCTGAAACAACTTTCAAGTAATTGTTGGAGAATAGCATTATTCCTCATTTACAAAGTTAACCATCACTCCAACAACCTTCTTTGAGATGTTATATTTTACTTTCACCTCATACACCCCGTCTCCATAACCAGACATTGAAATCGCACCACCTAAAACAACTCTTCCTTGTAATTCTGGAGCAACTCCTCCGTCCTCAAACTGGATGGATTCATATATACCAAATTTTTCAATATCAAACACTCCTGCTTGTGAAGAGTCAACTCCAACCTTATCGCAAATATGCCATTTTCCACTTGGTTTTTTTTCACCATAGTATACAAACAAGTTTTTAACAACTTCATCTGGAGTATAAGATACAGAAGCTGTCCAACTACCATTTTTCACATTTGAGAGTATGATTTGCAACTCAGCATCTTCATCAACTTTATAGTACGGATCCGTAACAATTAGCTTTTCGCTCTCAACCATAAAAGAGCCAAGTATACTAGGCTTATCTGTATTTACTTTCGGCACCTGCCAATCAATAAATTCACTTAGTGATAAAGAAGCATATTTATCTAACCCAGTTTTGTCATTCCAAGTATAAATTTGTTCCTGCATAAATCTTTTCCTAATTCGATAGCAAAGTTTTTCACCACTCAATTCTTCACCAATACAAATCATATCTTCTGGTAGATTCTTGGCCCTGTTCTGATTTTGTTTTACTATATCAATTGATAAGGGCGCCGTTTCATTAGTTTGAATAGGAAACAAAGTCCAATCGCCAATCTTCGCTCCATTTGTTTCTAAAAAAAGCTCCTTGTATTCATCTGGGAAAATAGCTCCAAGTGCTTTTTCTGTTTTTTTTAATTCAACTAATGACACGCCAGCCACTATCGAACTGGGATTAATCATGTTTATTACCTTTTTCATTTTTTCCTCCATTATACTTACGGATACTTTTTTAAACTACACTCAAACTAACTTTGAATAATTTCTTTATTTATTATAAAAAACCTTCTATTCCTCCAATTAAATAAAGTATTTCTTCTTCAACTCCCTCAGATTGATACGGATATCTCTCGAATGCTCACTTATTCGCAGGATTTCAAACCCTTTTAATCGGATAATATACCATGTTAATGAGTTCAGATTATTTTTGGCTTCGTGAAGGCATGGATAAATAAAGGAGGTAGCTAACACTCCATATTTTACCATATAATACACT
>NZ_BQYJ01000025.1 GCF_023168165.1 Niallia sp. NCCP-28 | reverse complement strand
CGAAAAGAATCAAAGCATCATGCTTTGATTCTTTTTTTCTAATAAATAATTTCAGCTTTGAGATTTTATTCTGCACATGTTAAAGCACCTAAATACTTCCCTTATTTAATCTTTGATTCCTATACATATCTAATGGGCAGTTTTCTTTCTTTATTAATTCTATGTTATAGGAAAAAAATTAAGATAATAGTTATGCAAAGTAAAAAATGCTCCAGTGCTTTAAACACTGGAGCATTTTTTACTTTATGCTTTCACTTTTGGGAAAAATTTTGGCAAATGTTCTTTATGTGCTTCTAACATTTCATTTAAGATCGTTTTACCAACTTTATCAGAAGGTACAAGAGGATTAATGGTCATAGCAAGCAAAGCCGTATCATAGTTGCCTGTCACGGCTGCTTCTGCACTTATCCGTTCAAATGATTTGATTTGTTGGACTAGTCCTCGAACTGCGACTGGTAGATCCCCATTAATGATTGGTTTTGGACCTTCTTTTGTAATAACACAGCTTACTTCCACAGCAGAATCATATGGAATACTTGCAATCGCTCCATTGTTAATTGTGTTAACGGGTTGAATATCGCGTTTATCATTATAGATGGAGGAAATTAAACGAACCGCTGCATCACTGTAGTATGCTCCACCACGTTTCTCTAATTGAGGCGGCTTAATTGTTAAATTAGGATCTTTGTAAAGTTCGAATAGTTCTTCTTCAAGCTTTTTCACTACTTCCGCTCTTGTTGTTCCTTCATTAAAGTTTTTTAACTCTTTTTGCAGCATTTCATCTTTTTTATAGTAGTACATATGATACGGGCAAGGTAAGGCGTTCAATGCTCGGATAAATTCCGGCTCCCATCCTTGTCCCTCTATATTTTTAACAAAGCTGCTGTTTTCTGGATTTGTTAAAAGATTAATTACTTTATCTTTTACACTCACTCCATCTAGATAGATATCTAATCCATATACCATATGGTTTAGTCCAGCAAAATCAATTCGAATGCGAGAATGATCTACCTCTAGCAGTTTTGCCACTCCCATCTCTATACCGATAGGTACATTGCATAGGCCGACAATTTTCTTGTGATCAGTGTAGCGGAGCACTGCCTCTGTCACCATTCCAGCAGGATTTGTAAAGTTAATTAACCAAGCATCTGGGCAAAGTTCTTTAATATCTTTTACAATTTCCAAAATAACTGGAATGGTACGCAAGCCCTTAAATAATCCACCTGGCCCATTTGTTTCTTGTCCTAATACACCGTGGCTTAATGGAATTTTTTCATCTTTCGCACGAGCATCCAACAGGCCTACACGAAATTGAGTAGTAACAAAGTCAGCACCTTTTAAAGCAGATCTTCTATCAAGGGTTAAATGAACTTCAATTGGAAGGTTAGCTTTTTCAATCATCCTTTTTGCGAGACTTCCGACAATTTCTAATTTTTCTTTTCCGGCTTCAATATCTATAAGCCATAATTCTCTAACCGGCAATTCATCGTACCGCTTTATGACTCCTTCTACTAATTCAGGAGTATAACTAGATCCCCCACCAATGGTTACAATTTTGACTCCTTGTTTCATGCTCTCTGCACCTCCGCTTAATTTAGCAGCCAATAAGTTGGTTGCGGTTTCAAAATTTCTATTGCAAAGATTTAAAATGATTGTGTCTCTTTAGCTTTCACCTTTAGACTAAGAAAGTAAAAGAGCTTATATATGAATTGTATCTGCATTTAGTAAGGCGGTAAATAAGGAAGGAGCATCTAGTTTTTAATAACGAAAGAAGTTATTTGTTACATAAAAGTAACAGCATGTATTTCGTTTGATGGGTATGTTAAGATCAGACTATAAAAATTTTTAGCAGTTATAAAAAAGGCGAAATTACTTTATAGAAGGAGAATCTGATATAAATGTTTACACATGATATAATCGCTTCATTTAATGAGTTAGAAACGTCTTTATATAACTACATTTGTCAAAATGGTGATAAAGTTTCCTATATGCGTATCCGGGAACTGGCAGATGAAACTCATGTGTCAACAGCTACCATTTTACGTTTTTGCCGAAAAATAAATTGTGAGGGTTTTTCAGAATTTAAAGTAAAGCTTAAAATGCATTTAGGAGAAAGTAAAAAAACTGTGCTAAAAAGCCCTCAACATTCGATAATGGGGTTCTTTGAGCGGACGTTAAAGGGAGATATAGAGGAAAACATAAGCAATGCTGCAAGTATAGTGAATAAAGCGGATAACATAATCTTTATTGGGATAGGAAGCTCAGGTATTCTTGCTGAATACGGAGCAAGATATTTCTCAAGTGTAGGCAAATTTTCATTGTATATTAAAGATCCTCTTTTTCCCATTCATTCTAGTTTTCGTCATAATAGTGCAACAATTGCTTTATCCGTTTCTGGAGAAAATAATTTTACCGTTACTCATCTTAACCAACTGAAACAAGAAGGAAGTAAAATTATTAGCATTACAAATAATAAACATTCGACTATTGCCAAAATCTCTGAAATAAACATTCCTTACTATGTAACAGAGGAATTTTTTGAAAACGCAAATATCACTACTCAAATACCAGTTCTGTATATCTTAGAATCAATGGCTCGTGAAATATATAAACTTAATAAATAGTAGTTACTGTTTTCATACTGCAATATCAAAGCAGCCTGACGAGGATACTTAATCGGAGTCAGGCTATTTGACTTTGCTTAAAACTGTGTGCACCGCAAAATCCTTTGTTGGCAAACATTCCTACTAAACGTTTCTGTTGATTAACAGAAAAAGAGTTCCTGTAACGTAAAACACTTTCTTATAAAAAGTAAGAAGACAAGATTAATTTATTAAAAAGTGTCGGGAGGAAATAAGTATGAAAACAATTATGCTAGTATGTGTAGCAGGAATGAGCACCAGTTTAATGTTTTTAAAAATGAAAAAAGCAGCTGAAGCAAAAAATATTGAGGCAGATATTTTTTGCAAATTCTTCCTCAGAATTTGATGTTGCATTAGCAAATGAAGATGTGAGTGTAGTGTTTGCTCGGACCCCAAGTGAAAATTTTATGCAAAGATAATTTGCGCCTAAATTAGAGCGGGAAAGTATCCTAATTGGTACTATTAATGTAATGTGCAGTATTATGGAGTGGTGAATGGAGAAAAAGTATTAGAACAAGCACTAAATTTAATTGAAGGCTAATATACCATAAAAGAGGAAGGGGTGGATACATTCTTCTTCCAAAAAATATTGTGAAGAGAGTGCTATGGCATGCAAAAATTTATTGAGGCATTAGAGCACAAAATGGTTCCTATTGCATTTAAACCTGATAGCAATCAATATATTACCGCAATTAAAGGTGGTTTTTTGGAGTGATGTCTCTTCTTGTTATTGGATCAATCTTTTTGCTGTTGAGAAATCTTCCAATTAACGAATATGCAGATTTTATGGCATCTATCATAGGAAAGAGTTGGTCAATGTATTTTAGTTTTATATGATTTTACGATGACTATTATGACCATGGAACGCTTTTTATATAGGAGCTTCCGAAAAAATAGGTCTCTCTATTGGGGCATGTGTGATTATTGGATAAATGCTTTTTTTGTTGATTAATAGTTTATTATTAAAAAAATCGACCTGCTTTTGAATCTACTATTACAATTGTTGTATGGGGATTTATTCTCGGTTGTTGTTCTACCTTACTAATCTATCTTTATTGTCAAAATGGCTGTTTTTTGATAGGAATAAGATTGATAAGAATAGGAATCGGTATTTATTTGATTTCTAGATTTTTTGCTATGTCATATGATGCCCTTTGTTAAGAGAATAGGTCTAAAAATCAAGCAATCCTTGAAGGAGTAAGGTTGTGGGGCCAGTAGGGATGAGAAGTGTGGTATTTATTTTCTTTTTGGAGATTTTTATTCGTATTTGCAATAAAGGTGCAGGAAAAGTACTTTTAAAAATGTAGACTTTAAAGTTGAGTGAATATAGCTACTATTTTATTTTAATTTATGAAACTCATTTTAATCTAATAGAAATAGTATAAATGGTGGGAAAAAGATACTGAGGAAGGGAACGTGGTCCTTGATTAATGTTTAATAATATTTAGGGTAATAAATAATGATTATGTTTATAATAGAGATACACATAAATAAGATGTGAAAAAAACATTGACGAATTGAGTTATTCTTGCTATTATATAAAAGTTGCTTCTGACAGCAACGAAAAAATATAAACATAACTTATCAACAACAATTTGATAGAAAAAACTTTTTTAAAAAAGTTGTTGACTTAACAAAAGAAGTTATGGTATATTAGTAAAGTCGCTTCTGAGCGATAGAAAC
>NZ_BQYJ01000024.1 GCF_023168165.1 Niallia sp. NCCP-28 | reverse complement strand
AGTATAAAACTTTTTAATATTTCGGAGGGGTAGCGAAGTGGCTAAACGCGGCGGACTGTAAATCCGCTCCTTCGGGTTCGGCGGTTCGAATCCGTCCCCCTCCACCATTTAACTTTAGGGGTATAGTTTAAAGGTAGAACAGAGGTCTCCAAAACCTCCGGTGTGGGTTCGATTCCTACTACCCCTGCCAAAAGAAAAGCGATGTTTTTAATTTTCCTATAAATGATGCGGGTGTAGTTTAATGGTAAAACCTCAGCCTTCCAAGCTGATGTCGTGAGTTCGATTCTCATCACCCGCTCCAAAATATTTATTGTTCCGCAGTAGCTCAGTGGTAGAGCATTCGGCTGTTAACCGAACGGTCGTAGGTTCGAGTCCTACCTGCGGAGCCATTTTTTTGTCTGTAAATACATATAATAGGCTGAAGCAGCGATAGAATTAGAAGTTTTAAACTTTTAATTCTTGCTATTTCAGCCTTTTTTGATGAAAAATTTTAGCTGCTGCCTTTTTAGCAGAACAATAAGGTAAATAAAAGAGAGAATGATAAATCTAGTTTTCTTTTATTTATTGATTGTATTCAAAATCCGCATTTAAATCACATTTTTCTTCTCCATCTTTTGTTTCCGTATGGTCAAGAACAAATCAATCAAGCGATTGAAAATCAAATACATTGCAAAAACAAAAAACAATTTGGTAAACCTATTGCTTGGTCAACGGAAGACCACGGAGACTATTATATTTTCAAGTGTTTTGTAGATGTTCAAGAAAAAGAAAATAAAAATTTTAGCCGCGTAGATGGCTTATTAGGGCTGGATTTGAATGTAGACCACATGGCATGGTCAAACATCAACTCAAAAGGTCAACTCATTAAATCGGGCGTATTTTCTTTCGATTTAGAAGGTAAATCCTCTGGTCAAACTACGAAAATAATTGAGAACAAAGCTGTTGTACTTGTTGATTTAGCTGCAAAGTTAAATAAACCAATTGCTTTGGAAAAATTGGATACAACAAAATCAAAGGTTTCTCATGCTTATGGAAATAAAAAAGCCAATAAAGCCATGAGTCTCTTTGCGTACAATAAAATGATTTCTGCCATTAAAAATCGTGCAGAAAAAATGGGTGTAGCCGTTTTCGAAGTGAATCCGGCTTACACTTCTCAAATTGGTAAAGTCAAATACATGAAGCGATTAGGAATCTCGATTCATCAAGCTTCTTATGTCATTGCTCGAAGAGCAATGGGATATAAAGAAAAACTTCCACCGGTGTTGCATTCCCTGTTACCAGAGAAGATAACAGGTCTACATCATTGGGTGCAATGGAAGTGGGTATCATCTTGCCTATTTGATGTTCGTAAACATGCGTTCTACCAGATAGAACTTTTTGCTGGAAACAGGGTTGATTCAATGAATCAAGTCTTTTCTCAAGGAGCTCTTACAGAACTTGAGGAAAAAAGTTTGTTAAAAGTAAAAAGTAGAAAAAACATTGCCTAGTTGAATGGGCAATGGTCGACTAAATTCGTTTAGTTGTCCTTTTTAGGAATCCCCTTCCTCAAAAATTCGTTAGAATTTTAGGTGGGGGTAGTTCAATAAACAAGAAAAAGTTAAAATATAGAAGAAGGTGTTTGCTGTTATCCAGCAGTACATTAAAGGAAAGGGAGTGGGAAATATGGAAGAGTTTATAAATGATTTAAATATTGAATTGTTATCTGAAAATAATCGCCATGAATATATGCAAGCAAAAATAAAGGAAGCAATTAAAAACTTCCAGCTAAAAGAAGAACAAATTCCAAAACTTTTAGGCACCTCTGCTGAAAAAACAGCAAAGCTTTTGCAAGGGGAGCCTTGTGAATTAACAGAAGAAGAAATGGCAGTAATAGATTATCGTTTAATTTTCATTTCTGAGGGATTTTCTCTTATGAAAGCAAAAGAAAGGATTAGATTGCTAATCGGCAGTTTTCTAATCAAGGAATACCAGTTTTCCTATAAAAGTTTAGCAGCATATGCGGAAGTTCCTTATGAGGCATTTGTAAATTTTTATAATGGCGATCAGGAAGTTGACGATCAATATACAATAAATATTTGTGTGAATTTGCAGATGCTTGTATATGTGTTAAAAAATAATGAAAGATAAATTTTTAGTTGTTATACATTTGGAGAAATCGAGTCTTTAATAGATTCGATTTTTTTGCTGTGAAGAGGAATTATTTGTAATTTTTAACGAGTTGCAGTACAGTGAAATAGTAACAGTCAACTGTAATTGTAATTTTATGCAGAGAGGAGAAAAAATGGATGGCAACATATAAAGGCAAAGAAATCGAAAAAATACTGCAAGCTGAAGGGATAGATATTCCTCTACGAACAATAAGATACTACACGCAAATTGGTCTTTTGCCGCTATTAGAGCTTGTTGGCAATCAGCGGGTGTACACAAACAAGCATCTGCATTATCTGCGTGCCATTTTGATATTGCAAAAAGCAGGGGATTCATTGTCGGCTATCGGGGAGGAGCTTGCTTCACTGAGCCTATCCGAAGTAGAAAACATCGGCAGCAAGCTGCCCTTTTATCAAAAAGAAAGAATCATAGAACAAGAGGTTTATCAAGTAAATGAAGATGTGTTTCTTACAATGAATCGAAACATTTCAGGGGAGCTAAAAGAGCAGATGATCCATGCTGTATCAAATATGTTAAAAGACAGCAGCCATTAAAAAAATAAAAATATTTTAATCTAGTGATCAAATGGTTGTTGGTCGTGGATTAAAATAAGGCGGTGTTTTTCTGGAAAATATTTTCGGAATTTTTAAAAATGAAAATTATACACGGCTATTTTTTGCTAATCTTGCTTCCCAATTAGGAAAAAGCATTGGCCTTACTGCAATTATGTTCTATATGTTAAAAAGATTCTCCGCGCAGCCTTTCTATGCAACTGTCACAGAATTAATGTTTTCTCTTCCAACTCTTGCGGTGTTTTTATTTGTTGGTGTGCTGGCCGACAGACTAGATCGGAGAAAAATAGCGATAAACTGCGATTTAATCAGCTGTGTGTTATCTGTAGTGCTTTTATTTGCGATTATAAAAGAGTGGATAGCGCTAGTATTTGTTCTGCTGTTTATAAGAAGCGCTGTTTCTAAGTTTTTTCAGCCTGCCCAGCAGGCAATCATTCAAGGGATTTTGAAAAAAGAAGAATACGCTCAAGCAGCAGGGTTAAATCAAATGGTAGGCAGCATCTTTATGTTATTCGGAGATGGGCTAGGCATTATTATATTTTGGAAAATTGGGGTGGAAGGCGCGATTGTTATCGATATGATGGCATTTTTATTTTCTGCTATTCTGACATACTTTTGTTTTATTAGAGAAGAGGTTCGATTGCCTAATGGAGCACAATCTCTCAAAGGTTTACATATTAAAACGATGCTTTATGACTTTAAAGAGGGGGTAAAATACATTTTAAACAATAAACTTCTTCTTTATTTAACGGCTGGTTTTTTCTTTTTTGGGATTGTAAACGGAGGGCTTTCCGTCATGCCAGCATTTATAATGAAATACAAACTTTCTTCAGACCATTATGAAACATATATGATAGGGCTTGGCATTGTTTTTGGTTTAGGCATGCTGGTCGGCAGTTTGATGAGTCCAATCATCACTGCTAAATTGAAGCAATATCAGCTTATTGCTTTTGGTTTGCTGTTTGTGGGGATATTTATCGCTTTAGCAGGATTTGCTTCAACGGTGTCTGTCTATTTTTTGTTGATTTTTATTGTGGCGCTTTTTCTTCCAATTGCAAATATTGGCATTGGCGGATGGCTGCCAAAGATTATTGATCCAAAGATGATGGGAAGGGTGCAGGGATGTGTGAGTCCATTAATTATGTTATCTCAATCTATCACTCTGGGGATTATTTCTGTTGCTTTTCCTGTATATATTGCTATTGAGGGATTGTTTTTGATTGTTGGAGGGGTGCTTATGGCCATTTCTTTATTTTACTTCTGGATGCTGCCCAAATATGCAAAAGAAGACAATACGATCAAATGGGAAATTGCAAAAAGGTAAAAGAATAAATGTTTTGTATATCTATAGTACAATAGCCTGGAAAATCAGGAGGGGGGACAGGTTGATGAAACAAAACAAATATGATGATGGGGAATTTTTTGCAGCATATGAAAAAATGCCAAGATCTATTTACGGGTTAGAGTCTGCGGGGGAATGGCATGTGCTAAAAGAAGTGATTCCAGCGTTGGCAAATAAAAGTTTTCTTGATTTAGGATGCGGTTTTGGCTGGCATTGCCGCTACGCAAAAAAGCAGCAGGCAAGTTCTATAGTAGGTGTAGATATTTCAGAGAAGATGCTTAAAGTTGCCAGGGAAAAAACAGATGATTCATTAATTACTTATCAGCATTCGGCTATTGAAGATGTTCATTTTAAAAAATGTCAATTTGATGTTGTATTTAGTTCTTTGGCGCTGCACTATATACAATCATTTGAGGAAATCTGCCAAAAGGTGTATAGATGGTTAAAGGAAGGCGGCGTTTTTGTTTTTTCAGTAGAGCATCCCATTTTTACAGCAGATGGAAGCCAAAACTGGCATACTGATGAGCAGGGGAATCGTCTTCATTGGCCAGTAGATCATTATCAGGAAGATGGAATCCGCCAAACAACTTTTTTGACAGAAAATGTTATTAAATATCACCGTACTTTGTCTGCTTATCTAAATGGTCTAATTGATGCTGGTTTTGCGATAAAAGTAGTGAAAGAACCTAAAGTTTCAGAAGCTAGTCTAAAATCAAATCCAGAAATGAAAGATGAGAATCGAAGACCCATGTTTTTAATTATTTCAGCAAGCAAATAATCGTTATATTTATAAGAGGGGGACTGTCGAATAAGTCAATTTTCCGCTTATTAGATGGCCCTTTGCATATTCAAAAATGCCGATATATCAATTTTTAAACTTTAATGGATTTACTTTTTTGAGAAAGCCCTTTTTATCGTCATCAATACAATTAATGAATAAGGAGGATAGTAACATAGAATAATGTATTAAAAAGAGTTGGAGTAGCTGCAATTCTGAAAACTATTCTTATACTTTTTTTCGAGAAATCTAGGAATATTTGATTATAAAAAAAGTAAAAAAACTTTTGAGAATTTGTTGACAAAACTTCAAATATTTTATATTATATATCTTGTCGCTGATAATAAAAGCGTAAGAGCGAGATGGAAAATATA
>NZ_BQYJ01000023.1 GCF_023168165.1 Niallia sp. NCCP-28 | reverse complement strand
GAAAGACTAACATTGTCCAGTGCCATCACCGTTTCGCCGCCAAGGGTGTACTGCTTCTGCAAATTTTTTATCTCCACAATCCGTTTTTCTTCTAACATTAGTTGCTTTCTCCTCCTTGTCCGCCTGATGGCATTTGGCCTCCCCCGGTTCCTGATGGCATTTCTCCACCGCCGCCTGATGGCATTTGTTGATTTTGTGTGCTGTCGCTGCTTGATTCAAATGTTGGCAATACAACGGTTGTTCCTTCATCTAAACCATTTGTGATTTCTGCCACTTCTTCATTTTCCAAGCCTACTTCAACTGTTTGTTTCGTTGTAGAAACGTTGCTGGAATCTTCAGACGCTGTGGTACTAGATGGAATTAGCACATAGTACTTGCCATCTTCTTTTTGCAGCGCCTCAATTGGAATAGTGACTACATCTGTTTTATCGCTAGTTGTAATGGTTGCTTCTGCCGTCATGCCAACTAATAATCCTTTTGGTTTTGTGATTTTTACTGTTACTTCATATGTGGCTACGCTTGATGAGCTGTCCGTATTTGCTTCTTTTGCGACACTTGTTACTTTTCCTTTAAATTCTTTATCATCTAAAGCACTGACAGCAATCGTTGCCTCTTGTCCTACTTTTACCTTTGCAATGTCGAGCTCATCCACATTTACAACCATTTCTAAACTATCATAATTCGTAATGCCAAGAACCTCTGTCCCCATCGATACTGTGCCATCTTCTTCTACATTAAGAGAAGTAATTTCTCCATCAAAAGGAGCTGTAATTGAATCGACATCCCCGTCAAAAGTGACTAATTCATCACCTTTTTCCACTTCATCTCCAACACTCACTAATACTTCTTCCACTGTTGCATTTTCGGTTGCTGATACAGTTTCACTATTGATCGCAGAAATGCTGCCAGTTCCACTTACATTCACTTCCACATCCCCTACTTCTGCCGTTGCCGTTTGTGTTGTTGTTTGAGCCTTGGCTGTATAATTATCATCTTTTGTAAAATAAAAGTAACTTCCTATTCCAGTTCCAAGTATTACAACTGTAATCCCGCTAACAATCCATTTTTTGATTTTCCTTTTTGCTTTACTTATATTTTTATTCATTTTCTTCTCAGCCTCTTTCTCTTCTATTATTTTCTCTATCTGAACTAATTTATTTTCATTGTTGTTTACAAGTAATAGAATATAAAAGAAATGCGTCAGGAATAAGTCAGAAGAAAACTTTTTTTAAAAACACTATTTTTCTGTATAAAAAAACCATCTTTTAAGCATCTATCATTACTTAAAAGATGGTTTTTTTTATACAATGGCCTTTATCTTTTTTTTCTTCCAAACAAGTTGATAATATAGCGACTGTACAGTCAAGTTAACTAGAAAAGCAGCCGGATAAGCAAGCCACACCCCTTTTATTTCAAGACTTGTGTAATGAGAAAAAATAAAGGCTGCTGGCACTTCTACTAACCAAATGCTTAAGATTGTGAAAAGAGTTGGATACAACACGATCCCTGTCGCACGCATCATTGCCGAAATTGCTTGGGTATGGCCTAAAAGCAAATAGCTCCAAAAGGATAAAAGCATAAGACTTTTGGCTATATTTACTGCTTCTTCATTTGTAAGAAACACAGATAAAATAGGCTCTGCAAACAAACAAGCTGCTAAGACTAATATTCCTCCTAAAATATAGTTTAAAAGAATGCCTATTTTTACAATTTCTTTTAAACTTGTAAACTGACCTCTGCCAATCGCTTGTGCTGCAAATACAGAAATAGCAATAGAGATGCTCATTGCTGGAATTTGTACATAACTTGCTATTTGATTGACAACGCCATATGCTGCCGTCGCTGTGCTGCCATAATCATTTACAAACATAATCACCGCTATTTCTGACATTGAAATAGCGACCATACTGATGCTTGTCGGGATTGCAAGGCGCAGCAAGTGTTTGACAATTTGCCCATTTAAACGAAAATTCTTAGTTACTGACAGATCCCATTTTAAAATATGATCTTTTTTCTTTAGATAAAGCATTAACAAAATCAAAGTAATTATATTAGAAACAACAGCTCCATATGCTGCACCATACAATCCAAGTTTTGGAAATACCCACCAGCCAAAGAGGAGAAAAGGAAGAAGGACTGTATTTACAATGACGCTGATAGCCAAAAAATAGAAGGGAGTTTTTGAATCTCCCACTCCTCTTAAAAAAGTTGTATAAACCATATAAAGAAAGGTAAAAGGCAATGTTGCAAAAAGAATGCGTGCATAATGGCTGCTTTCCTGTACAATATTAGCTGGCGTACCCATCAACATTAATATATATTCCGCAAATATGGTTCCAGCCAATGCAAGCGCAAGTGAGATCAGAATTGTAAAGGCCAATGTCACCCCAGCCACTTCTTTTACTTTTTCTTTATTTCCCCCGCCAAATGCTTGCCCAATTAAAATAGAACTACCTGACCCGATGCCAATTGCAAAAGATATAAGGAAAAAATATAATGGGAAAAATGATGAAATAACAGCTAATGCATGTACCCCAAACGCCTGCCCTACCACAATGCTGCCATATACTTGACTGAACGACTGCAAAATATTCGCCAGAAAAATCGGCAATAGAAATAACAGCATGGTTTTCATAAGGGAATTAGTTTTTTTCGGCGCTTTGCCCATTATTAGTTATAACCTCTCTCCCCATATGGCTGATACTCTTTGAGCCATTTTTCCTCTAACTTCTTTAATTCCTCTTTTTCATTAAAGTAAGGCTCATTTTTCTTTTTTAGAACTTCAATCACTTCAATCGTAAAATTCCCCTCGCCAAATTCTTGCCATTCTTGTGCTAGTTCTCTATTGACATGACCGCCTTTATTAAGCATAAATTTAACGCCATTTAATGTTTTAATATTGCGGGTGCTCGCAATAAAGACTTTCCCATTTTGTTTATTTTCAATTTTGTATATCCCTGCTTCAATTGGTGTTTCTTTATAAAGTTGTTTTAGCTCTTTTTTGCGATCCATTTTCCTCATCCTTTTTTATTTTTTTATCCAATAGCTGCTTCCATCCGCTTTGCGGTCCAGAAATCCGTATTCAATTAAATATCTGCGAATCCATACATAATCCTCATAAATAGCTTCTATTACTTCATTTATTTCTTTTTCCGTATATACTTTGTTCTTATCAATATGATTCATTATTTCTCTGAGCACAATTAGCCTTTGTTTTTCCTTTAAGGGAAATTTTAAAAGCTTTGTTCCTGAAAAGTATTTGCTGATAGCCTGTTTCTGCTCTTCCTTCGTAATGTTATAGCGATCATCGACCATTTTGGCATGTTTATGAACAGACACAAAACTAGGTGCATGCTGATCCTTTTCCTTTAAAAGCTCCATAAGTGCCAATAAGGTTTTGGCCTGCCGCTCTTTTTCTTTCAGGACAAAACGGTGATGGCGAATAGTGGATGCACTGCCAATCTCTAATTCTTGCTGTACTTCGGCATCACTTTTTCCTTGATAGAAAAGATGCAGCAATTTATTTTGATGATCTGTTAATCCCGTGATCTTTTTATCTAAAGAAATCAAGTAGTCAAACACAGATATATGTGCGTCACGAATATGAATATTCATATATTTTTCTGCTTCATATAGTAGGGTTTCATATGGATAAATAATGCCTTTTTCGATCTTTTCTCCACAAAGCAAACACACATAATCATTTTTTTCCTCTATATAGCCACGTTTCAATTCTTCTATAGATGCAGAAAAGAACAAATCTGACAATTCCATTTAGCAAACACTCCCAAAATAAGTTTATATATAGTCAAACATTTATTAATTTCGTTTGTTAACATTATATATATTATGATATTCTATTTAAAAGGTCAATAAAAAAACAAACATTTATAATTTTTGTTTGTTTTTTTATAAACAAATTATTTTTTTGTTAGATTAACATAAATGAAAGCCTTAGTATATTATGATTAAAATAAGAGTGGCGAAACACCACTCTTATTTTATATAGGCACTCCCAACTAATATATCTTTCAAAACCTCTGTTGGAATGACAAACTCTAACCACTTCGTATTCATCAAAGGAAATGCAAGTGATGTTTCTGTTTATATAAAAATTTTGATTTTAGAAACTTTATCAAATCGAGCTGGTTCTTCATTATTTTTTAAGAAATAACTAGATTGACTATCTTTCATTTTATTTGTCATTTCTTTTGTAATATAGTTCCTAATTACATCAGTATACTTATTATTTTTAAATAAACTAGGCAATTTAATAAGCGTTTCATTTTCTTTATCAATCGTATCATATTTAATAGATCTGCTGCTGATGCCTGCGTTTCTATCGTATATTTGCCAAGAGACAAGAGTTTTTTATCATCGGTTTTTACTACATAGCCGCTATCTAATGGACAATAGCCATTTGCACCCGCTGTTTCTTTTGCAAATTTTTTATATAATGCGTCATTTTCTTCTAAATATTTTTCATTTAAGCTAGTTTGCAGTCCTTTATTTTCACTCCTTGAAAGCTCTGGTGTTTTAATATCTGCTCTATTATTTTTATTCTCTTCTTCCATTCCATTACTGTTATTATTTTGATAAATGATAACGCGGCAGCGGCTGCCAATGAAAGGAAACTCATAAAGAACTTTTCTATTTCTTTTATATTTATCTACCACTTTATTGGTCATATCTTTTAACTCTAGTGGTATTGATACTTCTAGATAATTTTTCTTAAGCTCTTTCAACTTTTTTCACCATCCTGCATTAAATCATTTCAATTCACAATAGTTTTAATGCTCGTTGTAGCTTTATATTTACGGTATTAATATCTTCATCTAATACAGTTGCTATTTCACCCAGCTTTAAACCTTCAAAATAACGTAGTATAATAATTATCTTATAGGTCATGGGCAGTATTTCCATTGCCTGTTCCAAATCTAAGTTTTTGTACTGCTCTTCCGTTCCAGAAAGCAATAACTCCAAGTGATAATCCTTTATCGCATTCCATCTTTTCTTTTTTCTTAAAAAGTCTAATGATGTAGTCACAATAATACGATAAAACCAGCTTTTAATCGTATAAGCACTTTTAAATGATGCTGATTTTTTAAAGCCTTATGGATAGAATCCTTTACAATATCTAAAGCACCCTTCTTATTTCGAACATAGGAATAAGCTAATTGATAAAAGCTTTCCTTATTTTTCATAATAAGTGCCGTTATTTCTTCCTCTAATGATTTTTTCATAAATATAAAGAAGCTCCTTTATCAATAAAATCTGTAAACTTAAGTTTCACATAGGATAGGCGCACAGGTTTATGTTTTAGTTTTAATAAGAATAACTTTTTTATAGCAAAATATTAGTTTTTTCTACTTTTCATCTATTTAAGTGGATTCTATTTCTTAGATGCAGTTTACTATCACAGCGATAAAAACGATTTAAATAAAGTCATTATAGAAAGCTGTTTATTCTGAATTTTATATATATATGAAGGTATAAGACCAATGAAACTTACCTGACTATTAGATTATATTATGATATAAATTTAATAATTCAGGGAATGGTGTTTTATGAAATGGGGACTTTATGGGTGACATAATCAATATCACTGCTCTCCATTGGAGAATCGGCAGTCGAGAATCATATAAGGTAATTAATAATGAATTGGATGAAAGTCTTTTTCTAGAAGATGAAAAGCTGATAGAAGGAAAGATACTGATAAAATTATTCGCAGAAAATATCTATTATATTATTTTTGCTGAATTGCAGGCATATCCATAAGGACAAGTGGTAGGGATTGATACTTATGAGGACTTTATGAAAAACGATTGCGAACTTGTTTTATTAAGTAGTGGATAGTTGTTATATAGCCATCTACTGCAAAGATAAGGCCAATCTTGAACTGCTTTACAAGAACGCAAAAAATTGCAGATTTAAAAATGTTGAATAAATTACTAAGGCAAACGATAAAAGAACAAGGCTATCTGTCTGCTTGGTAGGTGCACAGAAAAATATTCAGCACTTAAGGGTCTCCAATTCTTTAATAATAAAAAAGTGGTTTAAAGATAATATCTTTAAACCACTTTTA
>NZ_BQYJ01000022.1 GCF_023168165.1 Niallia sp. NCCP-28 | reverse complement strand
TTAAGTTAACTTCTTTATCAGAAGCAACTTTTATATATTAACATACGCTTAAAATGTTGTCAAACTTTTTTTATTTACTTTCACATCATCTCTGCGACCCTTTAAATATTACCAGCATTGATATAAAAAGTCAATATTATTCATAAAAAAAACAACTAATATTTATTAGTTGTTTTAAAACTTATCTTTCAAATAGAAATCTGCCTACTTTGTGCATTAAATTCCCTTCATTTTCCCCTTCTTTAGCAACTATATCACTATGATTAAAAAATGAAGGTTTCTCTGCCATTAAGATAAACTACAAAATATATTTCTGAATAGCAACTAAAGCTACTACTCCTGGAATTCCTAAAATTCCAGAAATGCTAGAAGTTGCAAAATTGATAGGCACATGCAACCCGTAACTATTTCCAAATACATTTAAAAAGAATAAAAATAAAGCTCCTATTACTATTTTTATTATTCCTTGTCCAATTACCCGTAAAGGTTTAATCGGTGTTCCAATAAAAAGCAAAATAATAATTAGCCCTGTTACAATAGAGATGATTACCACGGGATTCAAAATATGTCCCCTCCCTCGAAAGAACTTGTACTAATAATTATGTTTCCCTCTTATTATATAGAACTTAAAAAGAATATTATTTTTGTTTATCTTAAAGTAATTTTTCTTTCTTTTGCTTCTTTAAAAAGAAAAAAATATTTTGCTTCTGTCAATCTTGCTGCACAAATCACTTCATCCGAAGGGTCAAAACTTTTATCCAACAGCGATTTATCGTTTAACCAGTCTTTTTTCATGCTGCTAAATTGGGTCAATAATTTTTCATCGAATTCTTTTCTCAATTTTCCTTTTCGGCGAAAAAGCATTTTTGTTCCCCCTCCATTTTTTAAACTTCTCTTCTACCCTCTAATGCTTTCGATAAAGTCACCTCATCAGCGTATTCCAAATCTCCGCCAACTGGTAGCCCGTGAGCAATACGGGTAATTTTAATGCCTGAAGGTTTTAAAAGTCTTGAGATATACATAGCAGTTGCTTCTCCCTCAATATTAGGGTTTGTTGCCATAATAACTTCTTCCACATCTTCTTCTTGCAATCGTTTAATTAATGTAGGGACATTGATATCTTCTGGACCAATTCCATCCATTGGTGAAATGGCCCCGTGCAGCACATGATATAAGCCATTGTATTCTTTCATTTTCTCCATTGCGATAACATCTTTTGGATCTTGCACAACACAAATGACTTTTCTGTCTCTCCTGCTGTCTTCACATATAAAACAAGGATCTTGATCAGTAATATGACCACATACTGAGCAATAAGTTAAATTTCGCTTCGCATTAACTAATGCCTTCGCAAAATCCAGCACAGTATCTTCTTTCATATTTAATACAAAAAAAGCCAGTCTCGCAGCCGTTTTAGGGCCGATGCCTGGCAGTTTCATAAAGCTGTCAATAAGTTTTGATATTGGTTCAGGATAATGCATTATTTTCCTCCTTAGAACATTCCAGGAAGATTCATTCCTTTTGTGAATTGCCCCATTGTTGCATTTGTAAGTTCATCTGCTTTTTTTAATGCATCATTAGTAGCTGCAAGAACAAGATCTTGGAGCATTTCCACATCTTCTGGGTCCACAACTTCTTCCTTAATCTTCACTTCTACAATTTCTTTATGGCCTGTCACAATAACAGTTACCATACCGCCACCAGCTGTACCCTCAATCTTCTTTTCTCCTAACTCTTCTTGTGCTTCAGCCATTTTCTTTTGCATTTTTTGCATTTGTTTCATCATATTTTGCATATTACCCATTCCACGCATATTATTACCTCCAATAATTTAAATTTATATATAATTGTTAGATATTATTATTTCCCTGCATTACATATGAGTATATATGTTAATTAATGCTTACTCTTTGATTTCTAACAATTCCTCGCCAAATAATTTTATTGCTTCTTCTACAATTGGTTCTGCTTTTGCCTGAGTAGCATTTTCTGTATCTGATGAATTCAAATGGTGGGAGCTATTTAAAAATTCTTCTCTAATTTGCAGCCACTGCTCTTCAGGAACCCCAACTATTCGATAACTTTTCCCAACTAACTGATACATTGAATTTGTAATAGTCTCTATAAATTTAACATTATCTACTGCCATTTGACAGTGAATTTCATATTTAAATTTAATAATGATGGAATCATCTGACGCCGCTATAGGTTCCGCTTCATTTAATAATGCAGCTTGCGACCTCATTTGATTCTGCACTAGTTTGGTTAGCATATTGGCCCAATTGCTTTTAATGGTTTGGAGTTCCGTCTTAGAAGCAGCCTTTAATATTTCATTTATCCTTCCAGCAGGAGCTTGAAATCCTTTACGATTTGCACGAATTTTCTTTTGTGATGGAGCTTCTTCATTTCGAACGGCTACACCATTCTGTTTTAGACTAGAAAGTTCTCCCTCAAGAAAATTTATTTTTTGCATTAGATTATGAATTTCTGCCGATGAAGAATCTGTGCCTCTGACAGGAACTTCCGCTTCTATTTGTGCTAACTTCACTATGGAAACTTCAAGAAATATTCTGGGATGATTTGTCCAACGCATATCCTGTTGGGTTTTATTCAACAAGTTTATGATCTCGTAAATTTGTTCGTTATGATAGGTTTCCGCCAGTTCTTTAAACTCATCATCCAACAATACTCTTTCTAATGATTCTTCTAAATTTGGTGCTGTTTTATACAATAGCATATCTCGATAGAAAAAAATAAAGTCTTCTATAAACCGACTAGGATCTTTACCAGCAAGCAGCAAATCATCTAAAGACTGTAAACCCAAAACAGCATCTTTTTCGTAAATTGCTTTAGCCAATTTATTGAGGAACCCTTGTGATACAGCTCCCGTCACAGTCAAAGCATCTTCTACCGTAACTGTTTCTTCACTATAAGAAATTGCTTGGTCCAATAAACTAAGTGCATCCCTCATTCCTCCATCAGCAGCCCTTGCAATCATTTGCAAGGCTGCCTCTTCACAAGAAAGACCTGATTCCTGAATAATAAGACGCATTCTGTTTACGATAGACTGCGCTGTAATCCTTCTAAAATCGAACCGCTGGCATCTAGAAATAATCGTTAATGGAATTTTATGAGGTTCCGTTGTGGCTAATATAAAGATAACATGTTTAGGGGGTTCTTCTAAAGTTTTAAGCAGTGCATTAAAGGCTCCTATAGATAGCATATGAACTTCATCTATAATATAAACTTTATATGGAACAGAGCTTGGAGCATATTTTACCTTATCTCTAATATCCCTTATTTCCTCTACTCCATTATTGGATGCTGCATCTATTTCAATTACATCAGGAATGCTCCCATCTGTTATTCCTTTACAAGCCGCACATTCATTGCATGGTTCAGCAATAGGCGCTCTCTCACAGTTAACAGCTTTTGCTAATATTTTAGCCGCACTTGTTTTTCCGGTTCCTCTTGGTCCAGAGAAAAGATAGGCATGAGAAATTTTTTGTTGCAGAAGGGCATTTTGCAATGTTTTCGTTATGTGTTCCTGACCTACCACATCAATAAATTGTTGAGGTCTCCAAACACGGTATAATGCTTGATAATTCATTTATTCGCCCCCTAAGCTTTATTTCAATGCTTATTATAGCTTATCCACTATTAATTTTACATATTTTACGATAAGTATTATTGATTATATACAAAAAAACTCATCCATTTACAGAATGAGTTTTATATATGCAATATAACTGCCGTGCACCTTTCTTCGACTAGCACCCATAAGCGTTACTTAAGTAGTTAGCTCGGTCCAGGTTACCCTGCGGCACATGGGGGTGTCCACTTAATGCTGCTTCCTTCCGGACCTGACATGGTTCATGGATTCCCATTGCGCAGGACCCGGACGTCAACACCACTTGCTTAAGGCAGACCCTACAGGATACTAGCCTCAGAAAGGAATTCAGCCTCGCTAGAGCGGATTGCGAGTACAGGGCACCGCTACCTCCCCGCTTAGCACGACAAAATTGATACCATAATTTAAGGTGTCATATAAGACACACTCATAATTATACTGATAAAGAATTAAAAAAGCAATATTTATAAACTGTAAATTATTGTATTTTTTTATTTTCTTTTTTACGCAATCTCAATTCTTTAAAAAAGTTCGTAAGCAAACTTCCACATTCATCTTCCATAATCCCTGCTATCACTTCACTTTGGTGATTAAATCGATCGTCTTGCAGCAAGTTCATAAACGTCCCTGCGCAACCTCCTTTTGGATCGCTTGCACCATAAACCACTTTATCAATTCGCGAAAGAATAATTGCTCCTGAACACATAGCGCATGGTTCTAATGTAACGTATAAAGTTGCATTTTCTAATCTCCATGTTCCCGTTTTTTTACAAGCTGCATCAATCGCCAACAACTCTGCATGAGCTATCGCTGTTTGATCTCTTTCACGCAGGTTATGAGCACTTGCAATTACTTTTCCATTTTGCACAATTACAGCTCCAATAGGTACCTCCAAAGATTCTCCTGCTTTTTTTGCTTCCTCGATTGCAAGACGCATAAAGTAACTATGATCTTTATCATTCATAAAAAACACCTTCTTAATTTATTTAATAATACCCTTCACAAAATGTTTTGCTTATTATTTTTTTAAAATTACTCAAACTAGTAAAAGATCTATTTATGTAAAAATATTAGAAAAGAGGTACTAATGAATACATCAAAAAATACCGCTATGCTGGTTATTGATATGATTAATGATTTTAAGTTTGCACATGGGAAAACATTAGCTGAAAAGGCAGATAAAATGTTAGATTCCATTCTTTCTTTAAAACAAAATTGTGTAGACAAAAAAATTCCTATCATCTATATCAATGACCATTATAATTTATGGAAAGCAGATATAGAAAGTATTCTTAACTATTGTCACAATGAAACAAGTTCACAGCTTCTTGATAAAATAAAACCAACAAAGACTGATTATTTTTTAATAAAACCAAAGCATTCTGCATTTTATGGCACAGCACTAGATACACTTTTGCAGCAGCTTAATGTAGACACACTTATCCTTACCGGAATAGCAGGGAATATTTGTGTACTTTTTACCGCAAATGATGCTTATATGCGTGAGTATTCCTTACTAGTTCCAGAAAACTGCATTGCTTCAGTAGATGATGAAGATAATAAGTATGCAATGACTATGATGAAAAATGTGATGAACGCAAAATTATATACTTATGAAAAAGATTTATCATGAACAGTCATCTCCTCTCATAAAATATGTCTATAGCCATGTTTAATGGGAGGAGGGAATATAATGCAAATACACGTTGTAATGAATAATCAGACTTTGACAGGTATTGCTCAAGCATATAGCACTACTGTAGCTGATCTGATTGAAGCTAATGACCTTGCTAACCCCAATCAGCTTGTAATTGGTCAGGCGTTAGTTATCCCTATCATCGGCAGCTTTTATTGGGTGCAAGCTGGCGATACTCTTTGGTCTATTTCTCAAAAGTTTAATATTCCCTATCAAAACTTAGCATCCATTAATAGAATATCAATAAATCAACCGTTATCAATTGGACTGCGCTTATATATACCACAAAAACCAAAATCAACTGCAGAATTTAATGCATATGTAGAACCAAGAGGAACGGCAGTAGCACCTATTTTAGAAACAAGTGCACGGCAAGCTTCCCCTTATTTAACCTATTTGGCACCATTTAGTTTTCAAGCGCTTAGGGATGGTTCATTAAAAGAGCCACTATTAAATAACTTTCCCGCCATTGCAGCAAGAAATAATAATGTTTTAATGATGGTAATCACAAATCAGGAAAATGATCAATTTAGCGATGAATTAGGAAGAATCCTCTTAAACGATCTATCAATCCAAGATAAATTTTTAAATAATATTGTGGCTACTGCTAAAAAATATGGATTTAAAGATATTCATTTTGACTTTGAGTATTTGCGGCCTGAAGATAAGGAGAATTATAACAATTTCTTAAAAAAGGCAAAAGCCCGCTTTTCCCAAGAGGGGTGGCTAGTTTCTACTGCTCTCGCTCCAAAAACAAGTGCTGATCAAAAGGGCAGATGGTATGAGGCTCATGATTACAAAGCTCATGGAGAAATTGTAGATTTTGTGGTGATTATGACATATGAGTGGGGATACAGCGGGGGTCCCGCTATGGCTGTATCTCCTATTGGACCAGTTCGAAATGTATTAGAATATGCTGTATCAGAAATGCCTCCTTCGAAAATACTAATGGGGCAAAATCTATATGGCTATGATTGGACACTTCCTTTCTCAGAAGGCACCATCGCCAAAGCTCTTAGTCCCCAAGCTGCCATTCAATTGGCTAGGGAAAATAATGTAGCCATTCTTTATGATGAAAAAGCGCAGGCGCCTTATTTTAATTATACAGACAGCAATGGAAAATCCCACGAAGTCTGGTTTGAAGACGCAAGATCAATTCAAGCGAAATTTAATTTAATAAAAGAACTAAGGCTTAGAGGCATGAGCTATTGGAAGCTAGGATTGCCTTTCCCGCAGAACTGGCTTTTAATCACTGATAATTTCCAAGTCGCCAAAAGGGCTTAATAATGATTTTTAATTTTTTATAGTTATTATTTCTTTTCAAAGCTGCCTTAAGAACATAGGCAGTTTTTGTTATTTCCCAATGAATAATATACTCTTTAGTTTCCTCTTTCCTACTTAATCAGCACTCACTAATCCCCTTCATTTAAGAAATCTGTAAAGAGGATTGGTCCATGTCTTGCATTAAAGGAAAAAACATACATGAAATAAATAATCATCTATATGTCCTAAAGAAGGTTCCATATGTTAAAATGGCATTTGTGTCATTATTATATACAACTATTTTTTATAAAGAACAGGTGGACAAGCAATGAATACTATCCCTTTTATTACTGTAGAAGGACCGATTGGCGTTGGTAAAACATCTTTGGCAAAATTGCTCTCTGAACACTTTCAATATTATCTACTTAAAGAAATAGTCGAAGAAAATCCTTTTCTGGGAAAATTTTACGAAAATATTGATGAGTGGAGCTTCCAGACTGAGATGTTTTTTTTATGCAATCGCTATAAACAGTTGAATGATATAAATGCTCACTATTTAAACAAAAAAATTCCTGTTATTGCAGATTATCATATAATGAAAAATTTAATATTCGCAAAAAGATCACTTCAAGAAAAAGAGCTTTCTAAATATGTAAGAATTTACGATGTATTAAAAGAAGATCTTCCTACACCAAATATCATTATTTATTTGCATGCCAGTTTGGAAACAATAATTAAACGTATAAAAAAAAGAGATAGAGATATAGAAAAAAATATAAGTTCTCTCTATTTAGAACAACTTTCTTCTGATTACGATTCTGTAATGGAAGATTTTAAAAAAAAGAACCCTCATATACCAGTATTGACTTTTAATGGAGACACCCTTGATTTTGTCCAACATAACGAGGATTTAAAAATTATCATTGCGAAAATAAAAGATACTTTAAATATAGGAGCATATACAAATGAATCTGAAAAATAAATACAAAATTCCTAACAATGCTGTTATTACAATTGCAGGAACAGTAGGAGTAGGAAAATCAACGTTAACTAATGCTCTTTCCAGTGCGCTTGAATTCCGAACTTCCTTTGAAAAGGTGGATACAAATCCATATTTAGATAAATTTTATCAAGATTTTAGCAGATGGAGTTTTCATCTTCAAATTTACTTTCTAGCTGAACGTTTTAAAGAACAAAAAAGAATATTTGAATATGGGGGAGGATTTATCCAAGATCGTTCTATTTATGAAGATACAGGCATATTCGCTAAAATGCATTATGAAAAAGGCACTATGTCAGAAATAGACTATGAAACATATACGAGTCTTTTTGAAGCAATGGTAATGACTCCATACTTCCCTCATCCTGACTTGCTGATTTATTTAGAAGGCTCATTAGAAGATATATTACTTCGCATTGAAAAACGCGGAAGATCAATGGAAAAACAAACTCCAATTGATTACTGGAGAGAAATGCATACACGATATGAAAAATGGATAGATTCCTTTTCTGCATGTCCTGTTCTTCGCTTAAATATTAACGAATATGATGCGATGGCAGATGGCAACTCGATTGAGCCTATCATTGAAAAAATCGGACGTATTTTAAATCAAAGCAACTATGTAAAAAAATCATAATAAGCTATATTCAAAAAGAGGGGGTAATACTCCTCTTTTTTATTTTGGTTCTTTTAAAAATATCTGTTGATTTCCTCTAGGCAACTTACGCTTTCCGCTTCAATCACCCTTAAACAAAAAATTTATTTCAGAATAACAAAAAGGCTTACTACAATGTAGTAAGCCTTATATCTCCAATATTTATGCGCGATATAATAATATGGAGGAGGAAGGGGGATTCGAACCCCCGCGCGGTTTGACCCGCCTGTCGGTTTTCAAGACCGATCCCTTCAGCCGGACTTGGGTATTCCTCCATCAGACAAAAAATAATATATCACTTTATAATAAAAAAATCAATACCTTTATTATAAAAGGAGAAGATTTTTCTCCTTTTATAAATAAAAAATTAATTTTCTGAAATGATTTCTTTATTTCTCATATATGGCCGAAGAACATCCGGGATTACTACACTACCATCTTCCTGTTGATAATTTTCCAATATAGCTGCAACCGTCCGGCCTATCGCAAGTCCTGATCCATTGAGTGTATGCACATGCTCAGGTTTTCCTTTTGCCTCTCTTCGGAATCTGATATTGGCGCGTCTAGCTTGGAATGCTTCAAAATTACTGCAAGAAGATATTTCGCGATACATATTGTAGCTAGGGATCCAAACTTCTACGTCATATTTTTTGGCAGCAGTAAAACCTAAATCGCCTGTACACATGCTTAAGACACGATACGGCAATTTTAACAGTTGTAAAACTCTTTCTGCATTTGCTGTTAAAGATTCTAACTCTGCATATGAATCTTCTGGTTTAACAAACTTTACTAATTCCACTTTGTTAAATTGGTGCTGTCTTATTAATCCTCGCGTATCACGACCTGCAGATCCAGCCTCTGAACGGAAGTTTGCACTAAACGCTGCATATTTAACAGGAAGCTGATCTCCATCTAAAATCTCATCACGATGCAAGTTTGTAACTGGCACCTCAGAAGTAGGAATTAAGAAATAGTCTTCTTTTTCAATTAAAAATGCATCTTCTTCAAACTTAGGCAATTGGCCAGTTCCTGTTAAACTTGCTCTATTTACTAAAAATGGAGGAATAATTTCTTTATAGCCATGCTCTTCAGTATGAAGATCCAACATAAAATTGAATAATGCTCTTTCTAGCCTTGCTCCTAATCCTTTGTAAAATACAAAACGGCTTCCTGTAACTTTTGCTGCTCGTTCAAAGTCTAGCAAATCTAGATTTGTTGCAATATCCCAATGTGGTTTTGGTTCAAAAGGAAACTCTCTAATTTCTCCCCATTTTCTAATTTCAACATTATCATCTTCCGTATCACCTACTGGCACACTCTCATGAGGAAGATTTGGAATACTTAGCATAATTGTCTGTAGTCTTTCTTCTACTACTCGCAATTCATCATCTAGTTCTTTAATTTTATCTCCTACTTCTCTCATTTCAGCAATTAGGGAATCCGCATCTTTTTTTTCTCTTTTTAAAACGGCCACTTGTTGAGAAACTTCATTTCTTCGGCTTTTTAAATTTTCGGCCTCAACAATTAACTCTCTTCTCCTTGTATCTAATTCTTCAAAATTATCCAATTCCGATAAATCTTCGCCTCTATGCTGCAATTGCTGTTTTACAAACTCAAAATTAGCTCGAACAAACTTTATATCTAACATATTATTTGTATCCTCCTCTTTTTTTCGTTTTAAATTAATTATCACCTTAATTAAAAAACGCCTTGGTATTTCAAATTTTAAACGCAAAAAACTCTCATCCCAAAAAGGGACGAGAGTTAACCCGCGTTGCCACCCTAGTTGAAAGCATACCACTTTCCACTTTAAAGAAAATAACGGTTTTTAGCCGAAAGCAATTACTTACTTTAAAAAGCGTTCCATGCTTTTACTCAAGGATGGATTCACAGATCTTATCCACTGGTTTTCACCAACCACCAGCTCTCTAAAGGATAATGATGCTGCTACTATTTCCTATCAACGTAGTTCATATTTAAGTGATTTTTTTCATCGTACTATAATTATTTACAAACTTCAATCAAAATATCCTTAGTTTTTCGCTTCTTTTGCCATATTAACAAAATAGCCTGTTATACGATGATCATCAGTTAATTCAGGATGAAAGGAACATCCTAAAAATTGCCCTTCTCTTGCAGCAACGATTCTATTTTCATGACTTGCCAAGATTTCAACATTTTTTCCTGCTGAAATAATATGCGGTGCACGAATGAATACTGCTGTAAAATCATCAGCCACGCCAGCGATATCCAAATTAGCCTCAAAACTGTCCTTCTGTCTTCCAAAAGAATTTCTTGCTACATGTACATCCATTACACCGATATGTGGTTCGTCATAACCTTCAATAGAATTTGCTAATAATATTAATCCAGCACATGTGCCAAACATTGGTTTACCAGATTGAGAAAATTTCTTTAGGCTATCCATAAAATCGTATTTATCAATTAAACGGCGCATTGTTGTACTTTCACCGCCAGGAAGAATCAGACCATCTATTTCTTCTAATTGTTCCTTATGTTTCACTACTACGGCCTTTGCCCCATTTGCTTCAATTGCATTTACATGTTCTCTTACTGCACCTTGCAGTCCAAGAACACCGATTGTTACGCTAGACATCATATTACCATCCACGCTCTTGCATACGAGACTCTGGAGCAAGACTTGCTATTTCAATTCCCTTCATAGCAGTCCCTAAGTCTTTAGATATCTCTGCAATCAATTTGTAGTCTTGATAGTGTGTAGTTGCTTCTACAATTGCACGAGCAAATTTAGCAGGGTTTTCTGATTTAAAGATACCAGAACCAACAAACACCCCATCAGCACCTAATTGCATCATCAGCGCAGCGTCAGCAGGTGTAGCAACACCACCAGCTGCGAAGTTAACTACAGGTAGACGTCCTAATTTTTTAATTTCTAATAATAATTCATATGGAGCGCCTAAAAGTTTTGCTTCTGTCATTAGCTCATCTTCATTCATATAAGCCACTTTGCGAACTTGTGCATTTACTTTGCGGATATGACGCACTGCTTCTACAATATTGCCCGTTCCAGGCTCACCTTTTGTACGAAGCATAGAAGCCCCTTCTCCAATACGTCTTGCTGCTTCTCCTAAATCACGGCATCCACATACAAATGGAACAGTATAATCATTTTTATTTAAATGATACTCTTCATCCGCTGGTGTTAAAACTTCACTTTCATCAATATAATCAACGCCCATGGCTTCTAAAACCTTTGCTTCTACAATATGACCAATACGCGCTTTAGCCATAACTGGTATAGATACTGCATTCATTACTTCTTCCACAATAGTTGGATCTGCCATTCTAGCAACTCCACCAGCTGCACGAATATCAGATGGCACTCTTTCAAGAGCCATAACAGCCACGGCCCCTGCTTCTTCTGCTATTCTAGCTTGCTCTGCATTTACAACGTCCATAATAACGCCGCCCTTTTGCATTTCAGCCATTCCACGTTTTACTCTATCAGTACCTGTTTTCAATGTATTTGCCTCCCAATATTATCCTACAGTGCTGTAGATTTAGTAATTTTCGAAACATTAAGGAATTTTTTACGACAAAAATATTATTTCCCTAATGAAAATAAACAATAAAAAAAGGTTCCTGTCAAGACCAGGAAACCTTCTTTATTTTAAAACCATCCTTTTATAGCAGTAGAAGCACTGTTCCATACATCTGAGAAAAATCCTCCGATTCCGCGCATTGCCAGCACAAACCAATTTGCCTTTTCTACATTTTCAGTTGCGATAACATCAACAGTTACTGTCTTCTTCCCCTCTGCTGTCAAAAATTCTATCTCTTTTCCATCTTTTGTTTGCAGCGTTAAAGTTCCTACTTTTTCACCCTTTTTTACAGGTGCAGTAAGTTCACCATGACTGTTTAATTTTTTTTCATCTAAAGCTAATTTAGTTTGATAATTTTCTTTTTCTCCATTTTTGACAATTAAATTGATAGCTTTATCTGTACTAATCTTTACTGAATCTTCTTTTCCTTTTATTACTTTTAATGTTTTATTATTTTTTATAGTATAGTTGGCAGACAAAACTTCTTCTTCAGCAAAATTTCCAAATGCATAATCAAGCATTTTTACGGTCTCTGAAAAACGTGAATTTTTTGTTTTTCCTTTCATTATGACAGAGATAACACGCTGATCACCTTTTTTTGCTGTTGATGTTACATTATAACCAGCATAATCAGTAGACCCTGTTTTTAGCCCATCTACTCCCTCGTATCCGAATACTAATGATGGAATAAGCCAGTTAAAGTTTTTATATTCTCTGCCGTCACGAAATTTCAAACTAGGCATGCTAGAGGTTTCCAATATTTCTGGATAATCTTTTACTAAATGATAAGCAAGCTTTGCAACAGCTCTTGCAGACATCTTATTTTCGCTTGTAGCATTTCCAGCAGGATAACTTCCTAATAAATCAGCATTATTTAATCCAGAAGAATTTACAAACTCATAATCCTCTAATCCTAATTCTTTTGCCTTCTTATTCATTACATTAATATAATTTTTTTCGGTTCCAGCGATTAGCTCAGCCAATGCAACAGTCGCAGCATTCCCAGAATGGATAGCCATTGCCTGATACAATTCTTTTACTGTATACTCTTCTCCTTCTGTTAAACCTACGTTAGAAAGCTCAGGAGCTCCAGATAACCGATGTACATAATTATTGATTTTTACTTTTTGGTCCCATGTAATTTTTCCTTCTTTAATGGATTCAAGCAAAATATATTCAGTCATCATTTTTGACATGGAAGCAACGCCTAATAATTCATCAGCATTTTTTTCGTATAATACTTCACCCGATTCTGAATCTACTAAGATCGCTGCTTTAGATTCAAGACCCAATTCATCCTTTTCAGCTGCACTTGCCTGCTCAGATATACCTGTAAATAGGCAAGTAAACATAAGCGCCATCATAGCGCCATACAGCGTCCACTTCTTTAAATAATTCAATTATATTACCTCCAAAACTATTATAATTATCTATTTATATTTTATTTAATTTCTCTGTTAAGTATTTCCCCTGTACAGTTTAACATAAAAAAATCAAAAAAAATAGACAGTGATTCACTCACTATCTATTGTAAAATTAGGCATCAAAATGTAATGAAAACGTAAAAATATTCTTAAGAAATAGAGTAGTTCGGAGCTTCTTTTGTAATTTGTACATCATGTGGGTGACTCTCTCTTAATCCTGCACCAGTCATTCTTACAAATTGTGCATTCTCTCTTAATTCTGTCAAATCTTTTGTTCCGCAATATCCCATTCCAGAGCGAATCCCGCCAATTAATTGATATACTGTATCAGATAAAGGTCCTTTATATGGAAGACGGCCTTCAATACCTTCTGGAACAAACTTCTTATTATCTTCTTGGAAGTAGCGGTCTTTTGAGCCCTTTTCCATTGCTGCAACAGATCCCATTCCTCTATAGACTTTAAATCTACGGCCTTGGAATATTTCTGTTTCCCCTGGGCTTTCAGAAACACCGGCAAGCAGGCTTCCTAACATTACAGCATGCCCTCCAGCTGCCAATGCTTTTACAATATCACCAGAATATTTAATTCCGCCATCTGCTATAATAGCTTTTCCAAGTTTTCTAGCTTCTGTCGCACAATCATATATTGCCGTTATTTGAGGTACACCTACACCAGCCACTACCCTAGTAGTACAAATAGAGCCTGGTCCAATTCCAACCTTTACGATATCAGCTCCTGCCTCAATTAAAGCACGAGTACCTTCAGCAGTTGCTACATTTCCTGCAATAATAGTCAATTCAGGAAAAGCATTGCGTATCTCTTTAACGCCTTCTAATACACCTTGAGAGTGTCCATGAGCTGTATCTAAAACAACTACATCTACATTTGATTTCACTAGCATTTCCACACGTTTCAGCGCATCTCCTGTCACGCCAACTGCAGCACCAACCAATAATCTTCCATGGGCATCCTTTGCAGAGTTTGGAAATTCAATTACTTTCTCAATATCTTTAATTGTAATTAGCCCTTTTAGTACTCCCTCACTATTAATTAAAGGCAATTTTTCAATTTTATACTTTTGCAAGATTTTTTCTGCTTCTTCAAGTGTTGTTCCTACTGGAGCCGTTACTAAATTTTCTTTTGTCATAACATCCGAAATTCTAATGGAAAAGTCTTCAATAAAACGAAGGTCGCGATTTGTTAGAATGCCTACCAATTTTTGATCATCATTATTATTTACAATTGGTACACCAGAAATTCTGTATTTACCCATCAAATGTTCAGCATCAAATACTTGATGATCTGGCGTTAGGAAAAATGGATCTGTGATAACACCACTCTCTGAACGTTTAACTTTATCAACTTGCTCAGCCTGTTGTTCAATAGACATATTTTTATGAATAATTCCTAGCCCACCTTGGCGGGCGATAGAAATTGCCATATCAGCTTCTGTTACAGTATCCATCCCAGCACTGATTAGTGGAATATTCAAGTTAAGATTTGATGCTAATTGCACTTTTAAACTTACATCTCTTGGAAGTACTTCTGATTTAGCAGGTATTAATAATACATCATCAAATGTTAATCCTTCTTTAACAAATTTACTTTCCCACATTTTAACGCCTCCATATAGTTAAAAAATATTATTAGTAGGTTATCAATTGGACAAAATACTGTCAAGGTTAGTTCAATAAGTTTAATTTTTCAAAAAATTAAAGGTGGTAAATAATATGTTTCAAACTTATAAAGATTTAGAGTCATTTAACTGTTTTTTCTCTGCTGAATACGTGCAAAACTTTTTAAAAAAATGCTATAAACGACTGAATATGCAAGACGTAGAAAAAAAGAGCTATCAAAATTGCTATCCATTTATTTATTTTTTAGAACAAGGAAAATTATACTATCAACAAGCATCCATTTCACCGCTATCCATTCAGCCCTTATTAGTCTTTTATGGCTATGTACATTTGCTGAAAGCATGTTTGTTAACAATAGACCCTAGTTATCCCAGCACTACCTCTGTACTTGCACACGGAGTTTCTACAAGGAAAAGGAAAAAACAACAATACCTTTTTTTTCAGGATGAAGTAAAAATACAAAAAAATGGTTTATTTACCTATATGGCTGAAAAAATGTTTAGCACAAAATCATTAGAAGGTGAAAAAGTGAAAATGGAGGAGTTATTTAGGCAAATTCCTGAATTAACTAATCTCTTCAAAATTATGAATGGAAATGATTTATATTTACCTGTAACAATAAATAATACTACAATTTCTATTCCTATCCAAATATTAGATACTTATTTTATGAATTTAAATGGATTTAAACATTATTTAGAACAAAAAAATCAGGCTCTTATTATGGATATAAATGCTAATCGCCATATTATTACAATTAATTACAATGAATTACCATATTCTATGGAGCCACTCAAGTATAATATTTGCACTAAAAATTATTATATTTCAATAATGAAGGAAGGATCAGCTTTTTTTCCAGAAATACTAAGTCATTATCTAATATTATATAATTTAAGTATGATAGCTCGTTATGAAATAGAGTGGTGGAGTGAGCTATTAAAAACAACACCTAATCAAGATTTCCCATTTATAGAAAGTTTTTTATCTATATCAATACAAAAAGGTCCATATCTAATTTATCGTTTTTTAGAAAAAAATATGTAATGCTATTTTATCTTGTATAAAAATAGCATTACATATGAAAACTTTTTCCAGGCAAAAAAAAGAGTACCTAATCAAATTAGATACTCT
>NZ_BQYJ01000021.1 GCF_023168165.1 Niallia sp. NCCP-28 | reverse complement strand
ATTTTCATCGCTCAGAAGCGACTTTATTAATATACCATAACTTCTTTTATTAAGTCAACAACTTTTTTAAGAAGCTTTTTCTTTCAATTCATTGTTGATAAGTTATGTTTATATTTTCCCGTTGCTATCAGAAGCAACTTTTATATAATAACACTCTCTAATCTATTGGTCAATACTTTTTTATATTATTATTTTTCTAATCCTATTCTTAATTAAATTTAAATGAAGTTTTTCCTCTTCATATTTGCTTCGATTACCACAATAAAATCAATACAATAGGTTTTACTGTCCAATAAGCATACTCCTTTACCAAGGATTGCTTCACCTTTTATTTATCAGAAAAAACATTTCCTATTCTGAAAAGCCGTAATAACAATAGCAAAAAACATGACAGCATCCAGCTTAACTTGAAGTATGTTCTACAAAAAAACTCGACTGCTTTTGCAGCCGAGTTTCTTCTTATTTATATAGTATAATTACTTTTCAATAGAAATAATATCTTCTTCCTTAATATCTACATTTCCTTGCTTATTAAGCTTTACAGACTGTCCTTCAGAAAGGTTAGTAAATACAACTGGAGTAATAGTAGATGTAGCATTTTCTTTAATAAAATCTAAATCTACTTTTAAAATCGGCTGGCCTTTTGCCACTGTATCATTTTCAGATACTAACGTTTCGAATCCTTCTCCTTTTAGTTTGACAGTATCAATACCAAAATGAATAAGAATTTCGCGGCCATTATCAGACAAGATACCAAAAGCATGCTTTGTAGGGAATAAGTTCACAATTTTTCCATCAACAGGCGAAACAACTGTACCTTCAGAAGGAATAATTGCAAATCCATCTCCCATCATTTTTCCAGCAAATACCGCATCAGGAACTTCTGTAATTGGAACTAATTGTCCTTTTATAGGTGATACAAAAGAATCATTTCCTTCCGCATCCCCTTTAAGAGCTTCTGGATTCACTTCTTCAATTTGCTGCGATACTTCTTTATCCATAGACGTTTTTGCAGCAGGACGTGGTCTTTTCCCACTCATAATATCTTTCATTTGCCCCTTGATTGTTTCAGAACGAGGACCAAAAATAGCTTGAATATTATTACCTACTTCAAGTACTCCTGCCGCTCCTAATTTTTTCAAACGATCTTTATCTACTTCTTTAATATCATTAACTGTTACACGAAGACGAGTAATACATGCATCTAAATGTCCAATATTCTCTTGTCCACCCATCGCTTCTAACACTTCATATGGAAGATCGCTAGTAGTTGCTGATCCTGCAGATTCTTCTTCCATTTCATCTTCACGACCTGGAGTTTTCAAGTTGAATTTGCGGATTGCAAAACGGAAACCAAAGTAGTAAATAACCGCAAATACTAGCCCTACTGGAATTATAATCCATGCATTTGTTTGAGGGTTGATTAGACCAAATAAAACATAGTCGATTAATCCTCCAGAGAATGTCATACCAACTTTTACATTTAGTAATTGCATAGTCATAAATGATAGACCTGCAAATATTGCGTGAATTCCAAACAATACTGGCGCTACGAATAAGAAAGAGAACTCTAAAGGCTCTGTAATACCTGTTAAGAAAGAAGTTAATGCAGCAGATGCCATTAAACCACCTACAATCGCTTTCCTTTCAGGACGTGCTTCATGGTAAATCGCAAGGGCAGCAGCTGGCAAACCAAACATCATGAATGGGAATTTACCAACCATAAATGTTCCTGCAGTTAAATTTTGTACCCCATCTTTAATTTGCGCCATAAAGATTGCTTGATCCCCTTTTACAATCTCCCCAGCCTGAGTAGTATAACTACCGAATTCAAACCAGAAAGGAGAATAGAAAATATGATGAAGACCAAAAGGAATTAATGAGCGCTCAATAACTCCAAAAATAAAAGCAGAAAGCGTTAAGTTAGCACCTAACATATTCTCAGAAAAAGTATTTAGCCCATGTTGAATCGGTGGCCAAATAACAATCATTATTAAACCTAAAATTAATGAAAATACTGCTGTTGCAATTGGAACAAATCTTTTTCCAGCAAAGAAACCTAGATAAGAAGGAAGCTCGATTTCAAAAAACTTATTATATGCATACGCCGCAACAATACCAACAATAATACCTCCAAATACACCTGTTGCTAAAGTTGGGATACCTAAAATACTTGCATATTCTTTGCTGCCTTCTAAAGCAGCAGCATCAATCCCAAGTGCTGTTCCCATAGTTACATTCATGATAAGGAATCCAATAATTGCAGCTAACCCAGCTACACCTTCACCGCCAGCAAGTCCAACTGCTACACCGACAGCAAATAATAACGCTAAATTACTAAAAATGATATTCCCTGCGTTTTCCATAACAGAAGCAACCATAACTACTCCACTATTGTTAAAGAATGGCGCAAGTTCTAAAAGCGCCGGATTTTGCAATGCATTACCAAATGCTAACAGAATACCTGCAGCTGGCAAGATAGCCACCGGCAGCATCAATGCTTTTCCGACTTTTTGCAAGACACCAAAAATCTTTTTAAACATCCCGTTTTCCTCCTAAAAATTATTTAGCTCACAAAAGCGTTGTCAAAAAATCCCAAACAAAAAACAGGCATGAGTGAAGATAACTGAAAGAAGTTATAGGGATATATTGCCCTAAAACCCTTAAATCAATCATCTTTTTTCACTCATGCCTGATCGAATCAGTAACACGTTTATTAAGATAATAGCTATTTAACTTTTTTTTGAAGCCTTTGTAAGTGCATTGTTAAATACACAGCTTCAGCATCGTACACTTGCTTTTTTAAAGTTTGCTGCATCACTTTAATGAGCTTCCATGAAAGATTATAACATAAGGGATATTCATCTTTCAATAAGGAAGTTATTTTTTCTGGCTCTTCTACTTTCTCCCCTGTATGAACTCGTTCAATTGTAAAACGCAAATGGCGCACAAGCCTCATGTAATCAATACTATCTTTATCAATTTTCACTTCTAACTGCTCTTCAATCAGATTCACTAGCTTTGTAACCAATTGCGAATGTTGATTTACTTCCGAAAGTTCCTTATTCATCATAGCACTATGAATATGAAGCGCTATGAAACCGATTTCACCTACAGGCAAATGAAGTCCTTTTTGTTCTTCTATTAATTGAACGACTTCTTCAGCGATTTGATATTCAAATGGATAAAGGGCTTTTGTTTCTATAAGAAATGGATTGTTTAATATTAGTCCATTTGATAGCCTAGAAGCAGCAAACATTATATGATCCGTAAGCGCAACATGGATATGCTCATTTAAAACGGCATTAGTTTTACTTTTAATAAGTTCAATCGAAGATATAATAACTTCTAGCAAATCATTGTCGAGATGCGGCAGAAGCTTTAAATAATTAGCTTGTTCTTTTTCATTTTTTAGAACAAATAACTTCTCTACCATATCAGTATCAATAGAGTCTCCTCTTTTCCGATTAAACCCTATCCCTTTTCCTATTAAAACAACTTCTCCATAGGATTGATGTTCAGCTATAAGCACATTATTATTAAGCGCTTTTTTTATTAATAGATTAGGCATATTCTTTTCCTCGCTCCGACTGACTTCTAGATAGATTTAATGTTATTAAAGTCTGTATGGGAAGTCAACGAAAAAATATTAAAAATATAAACAAAAAAGGACTTTGATTAAAGTCCTTTTTCATTCCCATCAACTATTGCAAGAAAATAAAGTAAAGCGCAAAAATCACAAAGAATATATACATGATTGGATTAATTTCTTTAGCTCGTCCCTTAACGATCATCGTAATAGGATAGAATAAGAATCCAGCTGCAATTCCTGTAGCAATACTGTATGTTAGAGGCATTACAATAATGGTTAAAAACGCCGGTACAGCTACTTCAAATTTTGTCCAATCAATTTTCCCTAAGGAAGCAACCATTAAGACCCCTACCACTACTAAAGCTGGTGTTGTAACAGCAGATGTGACTACTGACAACAGCGGAAAAAAGAATAACGATAAAAGGAAGAAACCGGCTGTTACCACTGAAGCAAATCCAGTTCTTGCTCCCGCTGCTACACCTGCAGATGATTCAATAAAGGAAGTAGTAGTAGATGTTCCGAAAATAGAACCTACCATAGAAGCAATTGAATCAGCCAATAACGCTTTTCCTGCTCGTGGCAATTTATTGTCTTTCATTAATCCAGCTTGGTTTGTTACGGCAACAAGCGTACCTGCGTTATCAAAGAAATCCACAAACAAGAAAGTCAAAATAACAACCAGCATATTTTGTGTATAAAAACTGCTGTCTCCAAATGCCGAAAACAATTCTCCAAATGTCGGAGCAAGACTTGGCACAGAATCTACTACTTTAGATGGTGTATCAATAACACCAAAAATCATTCCTACAACTGCCGTTATAATCATTCCATAAAACACGCCACCATGAATGCCTCTTACCATTAAGATAACAGTTACAAAAATACCGAAAATCGCCAACAATGTACCAGGATTTGTTAAATCCCCAATGTGCACTAATGTTGCTGGATTATCTACAATGATTCCAGAGTTCTGCAATCCGATAAATGTAATAAATAATCCTATTCCTGCACCAACTGCAAGCTTTAGTTCAACAGGAATAGCATTAATTAATTTCTCGCGAAGTCCTGTAATAGTCAATAAAAAGAAAAATACACTAGAAATAAAAACGGCTGCTAACCCATGCTGCCAAGGCTGCCCTTGTGTTAACACAACTGTATAAGCAAAAAATGCATTTAATCCCAAGCCTGGAGCCAAAGCAATTGGATAATTAGCAAAAAGCCCCATAATTAAAGAACCGACCGCTGCTGCTAAGGCAGTTGCTACGAATACTGCTCCATAATCCATACGCAATGCCGGATCAAGATCGGTTATGTCTCCAAGCGTTAAAGTAAATGGATTAACCGCCAAAATATATGCCATCGCTAAAAAGGTAGTGAATCCACCTAAAAATTCTTTACGATAATTTGTGCCTAGTTCTTCAAATTTGAAAAACTTCTTCATTCTATTTGCCCCTCTCCTCTGCTGTTAAAAATGAAAAAAACACTCCAAAAATTATACGGAGCGTTGACTAAGGGTTTTGTGAGATAGACAGGGAAATTAGAATAAAAGAAATGATAAGACCAAATACTTCCCTCTATAAACACTTACCTCGTAGTCAAGCTATTTACGGTAGCTCGGTAGAAACTCTTGGACCATATTTTCCAATATTATACGAGTATAAATCTTCTTTGCTGCTTATTTAGTGTATCAGCTTGGTCTATTTTCGTCAATACAAATCACGAACATTTCTTCTTTTTCCCCTTTTAATGTTCGTTTATATTTCTTCCTATAGATCGATATTTCCATGCATATCAGCTGAGACTTTTAGTGGTTAACAAAAACTCAAAGGGGCTGTCCAACAAGTCGGTTTTCCGGCTATTGGATGCCCCTTTTCATATTTAGGAATGTTGATGCATCAATATTCCTAAATTTTAATTTTTAAATTTTAATAAGTTTGCCCTTTTGAGGCAACCCTCTAAACTCTATTTATTCCCACTCAATTGTAGCTGGCGGCTTACTAGTAATGTCATATACTACTCTATTGATATGAGGAACTTCATTTACAATTCTTGTAGAAATCACTTCAAGAACATCCCAAGGAACTCTTGCCCAGTCAGAAGTCATTCCGTCAATGGAAGTGACAGCACGGATACCGATTGTGTAATCATAAGTACGAGCATCGCCCATAACTCCTACACTGCGAATATCAGGAAGAACAGTGAAATACTGCCAAATATCACGTTCCAGCCCAGCTTTTTTCACTTCTTCGCGTAAGATTGCATCTGATTCACGAACAATCTCCAATTTTTCTTCTGTAATAGCTCCTAGAACACGAATTCCTAAACCAGGTCCTGGGAATGGTTGTCTCCATACAATATCATCCGCAATTCCTAATTCTGTTCCCAAAGCTCTTACTTCATCTTTAAATAATGTATTTAATGGCTCAATTAATTGGAACTGCATATCCTCTGGAAGTCCCCCAACATTATGATGGGATTTAATTGTTTGAGCAGTTGCAGTACCACTTTCAATAATATCTGTATACAGTGTACCTTGTGCTAAGAAATCAATTCCTTCCAATTTAGCTGCTTCATCATCAAAAACATAAATAAATTCATTGCCGATAATTTTACGTTTTTGCTCTGGATCGCTTACACCTTCTAGTTTAGCCATAAAACGGTCTCTTGCATCGACTTTAATCACGTTCATATTAAAGCCTTCTGTGAAAGTTTTCATAACACCTTCTGCTTCATCTTTGCGCAATAACCCATGATCTACGAAGATACAAGTAAGTTGATCGCCTATTGCTTTGTGAATCAATACTGCTACAACAGAAGAATCCACTCCACCGCTCAGTGCGCAAAGAACTTTTTTATCTCCAACAGTTTGGCGGATTTTCTCCATTTCAATTTCAATGAAGTTTTCCATAGACCAGTCGCCTTTACATCCACAAATTCCAAACACAAAGTTTTTCAGCATATCATTACCATAAACAGAATGACGAACTTCCGGATGGAATTGAACTGCATACAGACCTGCTTCTTCATTGCTCATTGCAGCAATCGGACAAGAAATATTTGTTGCATCTACTCTAAATCCAGCAGGCGCTTCTACTACTAAATCACCATGACTCATCCAAACTGTCTGCTCTTTTGGCAGTTCAGCAAAAAGCTTATTATCATGTTCAATTGTTAAAACCGCTTTTCCATATTCACTGTGTTTTGCTTTTTCTACTTTTCCGCCTAAATGTTTTGTCATAAGCTGCATGCCATAACAAATTCCAAAAATAGGCAAATTTAGATCAAATATCTTTTCATCACAGCCAAAAGCATTTTCATCATATACACTGTTTGGTCCACCGGAAAAAATAATTCCAGATGGGTTCAATGCTTTAATTTCTTCTGCTGTAATAGTGTGCGGATGCAATTCACTATACACACCAAATTCTCTTATACGTCTTGTAATCAATTGATTATACTGACTACCAAAATCAAGAACAACAATCATTTCTTGACCTTCAATACTAGCTTTCCCCATTCCATTCACCTCAAAGATTAGTCTATTTAAACCTATCCTATTTACTATCCTTTTCTTAACTATAAAAAATCATGCTAAAAAGATAATTTATTCTAGTCAAGCAAAAACAAAAAAGACTAGAATTCCCCCTTCTTAATGAATGAAGGCAGAATTCTAGTCCTTAATGCCAATATATAGTAAACCTTCCTCAAGCAAGCTTCTATATAGCGAAAGACTTTAACCTGCCTTCATAGTCAGATCATTTAAGGTGATCTGGTAGAAACTCTCGAACCATATTATCGAGGATATATGAAGGTTTTATACAGATGAGAATATTGTAACAACATGTCGAATTAATGGTCAAGCAGTTGTTTTTTTAATTAAATTTTCCCACAATTCCATCAATTCATTCCGATCGCCGCTATAAACAGCTCCTTTATATAAAAACTCTTCATAGTTAGCTGTTAGAATCGCCATCTCATCTGTATCAAAAAGATGGTCTATTTGTTTCGCATATTCTCTTAATGTACTATTTTTTTCTTTTTTCACACCATATATTTCCAATACTTTAAGTAAAACTAAATAGGCCTCTGGAAAATCCTTGCTCGTTTTTTTATGGTTAAATTTCCAAATATAATAATGAGGCAGCCATTTATAGCGGTATCTATAGAGCAGCATGCTTATTGCAAGAATCAATGTTGCACCTAGCATCAACCATTTCCAATTATCCTCAGCAAACCTCTCAGCTTTTGCATCCCAAACAGAAAACTCTTCTTTTTCTGTAAAGGCAGTTTGTTGCTCTTCTGTTTGAGGGTTTTCTGGCGCTGCTTGTTGTTCTTCTTGCTCTTCTGTCTGCTGATTAGACTCTTCTTGGTTAATCTCATTTTGGACATCATTTACATACGTATTTTCATTGGCAAATCCTTGAGTGGGTTCAAATGATACCCAGCCAACATTAGGAAAATATGCTTCTACCCAAGAATGAGCATTATTATTTGTTACTTCGTACACATCGCCATCTGTGCTTTTTTTAATTGCTTCCCCTTCTGTGAAACCTTTTACCCATCTTGCAGGAATGCCAATTGACCGCAGTAACGTCACCATAGAGGTAGAATAGTTATCGCAATACCCGCTTTTTGTTTCAAATAAAAATTGGTCGACATAATCATCTTCTTCACTTGGCACCGCTACGTTTTCCTTGCTGTATACAAATCCATTTTGGGAAAAATATTTTTCAATTGCACGTGCTTTACTAAATGCATTATCTTCGTTCTCAGTAATCTCTGCTGCTAAATCTATGACCCGCTTGGGCAAAGTATCTGGAAGCTGCAAGTACCTTTGAGCCATCTCTTGATTCTCTTGAACAAATGTGCTGAAATCATCAGTCGTCAAAGCCTCTAGGCTATATTCAGGCTTATTAAATCTTACACTGTAACTCTTTACAGGAAACGTAGGCGTAATCCGTTCGATCCCCTTTTCTAGTTCAAGCGTCGATTCTACATCTATTATAGATTCTACACCTAAAGGATATAAAAGATAAGAGAAAGGCTCTTCAAACTCCACACTGCTTTTGTATTCAGCAAACTTTACCTTCCCACCTTCTTCAAAAGAAACAAACGGTATTTCCGCCCCTTCCTCTACCGTTTCTTTGTCTAGCTCATTTGCTTCAATAGATTGTTCCGACTGGATCCACCCTTTTCCAGTATAGGTATCTTTTGTTTCTACCTTCCAATAATGAGGAATTGATGTCTGCGCTTGAAACACAACAGTATCATCCCCCTTAAAAGATCCTCCTAACTGAGAATCATCTACACTATACCCTACCCGCTGATTACCTTTTGTCTCGTTGATTCCACCAGCATTCTCATTTAATGATTGGATAAAAGGAACCGGATCTGGCCACGTTGGTTCTGCTTTTGGAGCCAAATAACCCAGCATTGAGCTTATTGCTACAAAAACTAATAATGGCAGCATCCACTTAAAAAGGTATCGCTCTTTCAAAGCTCCTCCTTCTCTATCCTTTAAGCGCAAAAACGTCAGCATTCCCATTATAATAAACCCAATAATAACAGTTCTTATTATCGATTCATTTGCACTATAAGGAGTAAAGGTATCTAATACCGTTATATAGATCATTGTTAATAATAAAAAAGTAAATATTCTCCTTTTTTTTATTAACCAGTAGTCGATTAAATAGCACATTAACCATAACAAAATAAAAAACAATAAACTTTTGAATAGATTAGACATTTCTGGCCAATTCGTATCAAACATTATTGCAAAATTAGCCGATATTTCTTCTAAAAACATACTTATCCAGTGAAAGGAGAGAAAGGAAGATTCATCATATAAATGCTGCAGCATAAAGAGAATATAAATGCCTTTTATTCCTCCACTTAAAATGGGGGGAACTTGTAAAAAAGCAAGTATAAGTGCAATCAATAGAAAAAAAATAAAAACAGCAATATGGCCTGTATTCGTTAATTGTTCAATCGGTCTTAGCCATTCCCAAACAAGCAAAAAACCTAATGCATAAAGAATAAAATTTGAAATAGTCTTCCTCGATTCAAGCCTTTGGTTCATCGTGTTTTCACCTCCAAAAACGCATTCTGAAACCTGCCTTTTTCGATAGGAATCACACGGACCCTGCTTCTAAATACCTCGCTTTGTAAAAACAATTCTTCATTTGATAACCCTTTATTGCTGTCTTTGGCCAAAAATATATTCAGATTGTATTTCCGAGCAGCCAGCAAACTCACTGCCTTTATCAGTTCCTTTGAAAAATCAGCAGTAATTAGCATTATGGCTGTATTTTGCTGAAAAACAAAAAATTCACTTTCCAATAATTGTACAAGGGAAACAGGGCTATTATTTTTTAGTTTCGCTAAATGATGAAAAAGCAGGCGCTGTTGAACCTCTCCTCCTCTTATCGGAAAAACTGTTTTTTCTTTTTCAGTAGATAAAAAGCCAACTTGCACTCCTTTTTTTAATATCGATCTAATTAATGTAGCTGTAAAAGAAACCATTGTTTCAAAAGCATCATGTTCCTTACAGTCCAACAAAATAAAAACATCCTCTGTTTGTCTTTGCTCAAATTCCTTAATCATTATATCATTTCGTTTAGCGCTTGCTTTCCAGTTGATCCATGAAAAACGGTCCCCTGGGCGATATTCTCTTATCCCTGCCGCCATAGTGGTGTCTCTTTGTATTATATTCTTTGATGCTACCGTTCCCTGTTCATAATGATTGCTAAAAGTGTTATAGATAACTTCCTCATATTCTGGGAAAACAATGATTTTTTCTAAATTTTGAATTTCCCATTCCTTTTCCATAAATCCAAAGGGATCGCCTATTTTAATAGTAGTATGATAAAATGCATGCTCTCCTCTAGGTAATTCATCAAGCACATACTTAAAGCGAATTGTTCTTTTGAATCCTGGAAAAAAGAGTTTTTTACTCGTTAAGTTATTTAGCAATACAGGGCTGACGCTATCTTCAACAAGCAAATAAAAAATAGGCATAAAAATTTTTCGCTTCACTTGTATTTCTACAGTTAATGTTTCTTTCGCATTATACTCATGTTTTGCAAGCTTTCTTGTAACATCCCAATCCCTGAGCGGATAAACAGCTAATACCAGACCATACACTGCAAAAGGAAGAAAACTGTAAAATAAAAACCAGCTGACAAAACCTCCTTGAAACATGGCATAAGAAAATGCAGCTCCAATTAGCATAAACAACAAAAGCAACTTCCATAAAGAGATTAATATTTTTTTCAAATGATTCATTTGCTTACAAGCCTTTGTACGGGAACAGCAACTTGCAATACAATATCATCAATAATATCCTCTGCTGAAATCCCTTCAAACTTTGCCTCTGACTTTAAGATAATTCGATGCGCAACCACTGCTTTTATTAAATATTGAATATCATCTGGAATCACATAATCCCGGCCTTTAATAAAAGCATAGCTTTGGGCTGCCCTCATTAAAGCAATCGATCCTCTTGGGCTCGCTCCTAAATAGACATGGGGATGGCTTCTTGTTCCCATTAATAATTCCACGATATATCTTTTGATTGTTTCATCAACATAAACTTGCTTTACTTCATTTTGAAGCGATGCAAGTTCTTCTATAGAAACAACAGAATGCAAATTTTCAATTGGCGCTTGCACCTGCAATCTTGTCAGCACTTCCACTTCTTCTTCCATCGTCGGATAGCCCATATTCATTTTTAATAAAAAACGATCCAGCTGCGCTTCTGGCAAAGGATATGTTCCTTCATATTCAATTGGATTTTGTGTGGCCATAACAAAGAAGGGTTTATTTAAAGAGTGGGTTATCCCGTCAATGGTGACGCTACTTTCTTCCATTGCTTCTAATAATGCAGATTGCGTCTTCGGAGAGGTTCTATTAATTTCATCTGCTAATATAATATTTCCTAAGATAGGACCTGGGACAAATTGAAATTCCATTTCTTTCTGATTGTAGATGGATACTCCCGTTACATCTGAAGGAAGCAAATCAGGGGTAAATTGTATTCTTCTAAAATTTGCGCCAATAGACTTTGCCAAAGACCGAACCATCATGGTTTTCCCGACCCCCGGAACATCTTCCAATAGAACATGCCCTTGTGCCAATAATGCTGTAATGCTTAATTCTACAACTTCTCTTTTGCCAATCATGACCTTTTCTATATTTTCAATTATTCTGTTAATTTTATTATTAGTTTCAGAATCAGGCATATCTCTTCTCCTTTTTATTATTCTAGAAAATTAATAGCACGACTTATTTCTAGAAGAAATAAATATTTTTCAGCCTTCATGGAACTTATCCAATCCCATGAAGACCAAAACTGATTACTTGTATCTCTTCTTATGATAAAAATTCATTTGGATTTAACCCCAACTCCTGGCATATTTCAATAACTGTTTGTTTTTCCCTTTGATCAAAATGACCATCCGCATACCCGACTGCAATACAGTATCTTGCAACTAATCTTGCAATCTCAGGCTTTGATCGAACTTTGCCAAGTGCTCTGAAACACTCTGCTCTGCCGATAATCTGATCATATTCTAACCTTCTTACAAACTGATTAAATTGCTGTTGAACTTTATTTGTATCAAAAACGCGCAATTCTTCACTTTGATGAATAAATTCCATCATTTTTCTTTCTTCAGAAGGATCTAACCTACCATCGGCCATGCCGACTAATGCACAAGCAGCAACCACCGCATCCAGCACATCTGGGCTTTTAAATCGCATAAATAATTCCTTTGCTTTTTGTTTTTGCTGTCTGCCCCATTCTGCATAGTCAGTATTAGAAGGAGACCAGGCATTTCCACAATTATTACAAGTGAACTTTAATTGTTTTTTGCCAATAAATCCGCCCAATAAACCTACTGGACCTAAAATTAATCCACCAATTGCGGCTTTTCCTAAGCCAAACCCCTTCTCCCCTGTACGTATATTCGTTCCATGGCATCGAGGGCAAACAACGTCATCTCCTCCATATGTTGGAGAAGTTGAAACAGGCTGATTATACGAAGATGCTGGATATCCACCATTTGGCGTTTGGTACGGTGGAGATTGCTGAGCTTGTCCATAGTTAGAAGGACTTGTTTGATTTTGATAATTTGTTTGACCAAATTGATTTTGGTTATTGTATGGCATTGCTTGAGCAGAAGAAAAGGATTGTGGTTGTGAGAAAGACGAATTGATTGGCTGTTGAACTGGTTCGTCATCAACCGTTACGCCAAAATTCTTGCATAAAGCTGCTAACCCACCTTGAAAGCCGCTGCCAATTGCATTAAATTTCCATTCCCCATTATGGCGATATAATTCTGCCGCTACAATAGCCGTTTCTACCGTATAATCCCGTCCAAGATCAAAACGAATTAGTTCAACATTATCTCTCTCATTAAATATGCGGACATAGCCATTGGAGATTTGCCCGAAGTTTTGCCCTTTTTCATATGCATTATGTATCGTGATGGTAAAGGCAATACGCTGAATGCTTTGAGGCACTTTTGATAAATCTATCCTTATTTGCTCATCATCAAAATTCCCTGCACCTGTTCTGTTATCGCCGCTATAGAGGATAGAACCATTAGCGCCACTAGGATTATTATAAAAAATAAAGTCCAAGTCATTATGCACCTTGCCATTCTGCCCCAAAAGAAACGCAGATGCGTCTAAATCATAGTTGCTGCCATTTTGTGCAATATCCCAGCCCAACCCTACTACCACATTTGTTAATCCTGGATGAGCCTTCGTTAAATCTACCTTTTGTCCTTTGCTTAGCATAACACCCATTTTATCCCCTCCTATTTCTTTCTCACTAAAATGCAAACTTCTTTTTGTATACAGTTATATTTATTTTACATGAATTAGCACTTTTTAGGAATTTTCAGACCCCTCTAAAAAGAATCTTCTCTATTTACGAGAGACGATTAAAAAAGTTCCAAAAATAATATTTCCCTTTTGTTTTCAAACAAAAGTAAAAAAAATGTAACGCAATAGTTTTCTGTTTGTTATACTTCGATCATTTTGTCGCAAAGCATTAAAAGAATTGTCTTATTGTCACTAACTTGCCAGCAACGTTACTATTATTTAACCATAGGACTTTCCTTTGTATTGTAAAATAAATCTATACATAAAGGAGTTGAAAAAGAATGATATTTGGAGAATTAATATGTAAACTAAGAGGTTATCATAAATTTAATTATTATTACAGCGGTCAATGCATTACATGCGGAGAAATGCGCAAAGAGCATCAAGAAATAAATGATGAAAAAAGAAAAGAAACAGCAGAAGAACAAAAAGAAACAATGAGAATGGATTAAGCTTCACTCATTCTCATTGTTTCTAAAAGGAAAATTCCCTATTCAGACAAATAAAGATTTAAAGGCAGTCTGTGAAGCAATTCTCAGATCTACTATTCCTGCAGCCAAAATATTTAATCCTAAACAATAAAAAAGGCTTAGCTAATATGCAAGCAAGCCTCCATTAATTATCCCTCTATGTTAGAAAAATATTAGTATTTTATTTTCATGTTGCTTACGGGCCATTTTTCTGACTATAATAAAATTTCTCCGATTTAATGCTCTTTCGCAGCTCTTTATGCACTCAGCAATTTACGACCCTCTGTATATGGATGGCTAAATACAGCTTTTCAATTAAATAGTCTCCTTTTTTCCCTTTGCTAGACAGCCTTTTGCTGTTTTTATAATTGATAGAGACAATTTTAAGACATTGCAAACTAAATGTAACAACACAAAAATCACTTCTAACTTTATATAGGAAGTGATTTTTACTATGATTACCGGCTGCTGCTTTTCCTATTCCCCCCTTTAAGTTCTTTTATATTTTATCCTCTGCAAAAAATGCCGTTTCCCTTTATAATCCATAAAACAAATATGGTAAAATAAATAAATTACTAGAAGTTAGAAAGTACTTATATATCTTATAGCACGATAATCGGGTTAGCTTAGGAGTGTTAAACATTATGAACAAAAAGGACATTGCAAATATTCGAAAACAATTCAAAATAAACAATGATTTGCTCAAAATCTCTGACATTTTTAATGTGTATATCATGAAAGAATCAAGTGATATTTATCATTATCAAAGTCAGCCATTTGGCATGCTTGACCAAGATCAGCAAGAATTATTTTTGAATAACTTTAAAAAGTTGCTTGCTGGCCAATTGGATGAGAAGCTATTTGAATTAAAGTTTCAAAGGGATGCCGAAAATAGCAGCCAGCTTATTTTGCATCAAGGATTGCTTAGCAAAGAGGCGGATGACTGGAAAGAGCAAATGCTTCAAATCGTAGACAAAATGCTTGCAAGCAGACAATATGAAAAAGATATTGTTGTCACATTCATTCATGGAGAGTATTTAAAGCCAACAAAGCGCCGAAATGAGGAAAGTGAAACAAGTGAACGAGATACCGTTTACTCCCATCCCTTTATTTTATGCAGCATAAATAATACACAAGAACCAAAAAAAGAGCTGCTTTTTGACTATGTGGAGAAAGAGTTTAAATACAATATTGTTGTGGACCCAATCATTAACCTCCAATCTCCAATGGCAGGATTTCTTTTCCCTTGTTTTACAGACAATGCAGCGGATGTTAACCACATACTGTATTCAGCAGGCAAAGTTCATGAACCAGATTATCAATTTATCGAAGAAGTGTTAAATGGCGAAGAAATAATGACCGCCCAAGACGATAAAATTGTATTTGAAGAAATCATTAAAGACGTCACGGGAGATCAATTAAATACCTCCACCCTATCCAATGTCTATGAAGAAATTAACCGGATAATTGTAGAAAACGAAGAGGAAGAACAGCCAAAATTAGACTCCAAAGACATCGAACAAGTCTTAAAAATGAGCGGCCTTGAAGATATAAACACAGAAAAAGTAGAAACAGCCTTCAAAAAAATTATTGATGATGACAAATATGAGATAAAGGCAAATAGCATCTTGCCAAAATTCACTTCCAAATCGATTAAAATCCAAACAAAAATCGCTAATATTTCGATCAGTCCACCAGATTTAAAGTACGTTAAACAAGTGGAATTAAGCGGAAAACGCTATCTGATGATTGAAGTAGAAGAAAATACAGTCATTGAAGGATTTACCATGATTCCAGAGGCCTTTGGGAGCAGTTCAGAGGAATGATAGATATGTTTTAGAAGAAGCTTAGTTCTCATGCTTTCTGCTTCTGCAAAAAGGAATAGAGCCTAAACAACCTGCTTTTACATGTTAGACCTCTATTGGATATTTGAATTTATTGATCAGATATTCGCTTGCTAAAGAAAGAGGCTTCTCATAAGCTAACTAAACTTATGAAGAGCCTCTTTAACATTCTCTATATCAGCAAAATGTTAAAGTTCTTCAATTGAATGATGGCTGCGGTCAAAGGAATGAAGCAATTGTTTACTGGAAATTTGATATAATGGAGTTTTCAAGAGAGGGGGAACAGGATGAATAAAATAACAGCATTATTTTTTGTTTCAATCATTTTCTTGCTAAGCGGCTGTACTAGAGATTTTACAGAGGATTACACCGTTAAATACAAAGACTTCTTAGATTATACGCTCGGGGATTGGAAGGTAGTGAAAAAATCCGAAGAACACAATAAAGCAATTGCAGCAGGAGACTATAATGAAAACTTCATAGCTTGGGAGATTGCTTATAAAGACAATGAGGGAAACGAACAAATCTTGCATATGGAGAATGATGATCCACTTATGAATAGTATAGGGCCACATTTAAGTGCGCTCTACAGTAAAAAAATAAGAGATATTGTCGGCACTGCACCTAAATCCATTTATTTATATAATTCGAACCTAAGTGGAACGATGATGAATATTGCTTATGATGAAAATCCGGATAAACTATATGAAAACTATAAGGATATTTATAAATTCAAAAATATTACACTGCAAAGTGTTTTTGAAAATTCTCCTTTATACTTAGTGGTGCATTTTGACTTTCCAGAGACAATGACAGATGAAGAGGAACTAACTATCGTTAACGAAACGAAAGAAAAAATCTTATCATCTGTTCCAAATGTGAACATGATGATCAAACGCTTCGAAGGAGGAAAAGTTTTCGATTATTACATTAATGGAGAAAAAATCATCTTAGAAGAAAACGAGCTTTACGCTGAATATCAAGAAAAGGAAATTGGAGATACATACTTATTTGAGGAAATTCTAAGAAATACTGTTCCACATTTCGATATCGAGCACCTGGTTGAAGATTAGAAGTTGATGGCAAAGAGTTATTTTGCCTTTGTCTTTTTTGGGGAAGAACCTTAATGGCAACGACACAATATATAAATCAAAGAATTAAATATTATTCGATGAAACAATAAAGTGAAGGTGGAGTCATATAATTTATTGGCTTGTAGTAAAAATCAATTATTTCCAATCTCTCAAAATCACAACAGATGTGACTTTTATAAGGGAAAGAACTGAACGAACGGGTTATCTTTTTTCTTGTGTTTAAAAACAGCTACAGAAATTATAAAGCACATAATCAATAAAATCCGAACAAAAATAACCAACCAGGATTCATTCCCAATCAACGTTCCCATAATGTGTCGTCGAGCGTCTGGCGCAAACTTTCTGCTGAACTAGCACGAATGTAAATGCTTCATTCACAATTAAACTAATCTTTGTTAGTTTAAAACCATTTGCTGCAAAAATTCCAATCCCATCTTACATAATTTGTATCTTGTGTTCATTCCAAATATTTTCTAATTAATCCTCACTTAAAGGCGCCCTGTATATCTGTTTTTCTAAATTATCGGCAACATGATTCTACCATATCAAAAAAGAGCAAACAATAAAAAAGAGGCTTCCCAAAAGTTTTGCAACTTAATGGAAAGCCTCGCTAAAAACTTATCAGCTAATTTCGGACACTTAACAAAGTGTAAAGACTTGCAAACGCTGATATAATAAGGTTTTATACCCCTATTACATCATGCCGCCCATTCCACCCATGCCGCCCATGTCAGGCATTCCACCTTGGCCAGCTGGTTCTGGTTTGTCAGCTACTACTGCTTCAGTTGTTAAGAACATAGCAGCAACACTTCCTGCGTTTTGTAATGCAGAACGAGTAACTTTTGTAGGGTCTACAATTCCTGATTCGATCATGTTTACCCATTGGCCGTTAGCAGCGTTGAATCCTGTGCCAACTGCTTCGTTTTTCAAGCGCTCTACGATAACAGAGCCTTCAAGACCTGCATTGTGTGCGATTTGACGAACTGGTTCTTCAATTGCGCGAAGAACGATATTGATGCCAGTTGCTTCGTCGCCTTCTGCTTGGATAGCAGCAATTTTATTGTATACGTTAAGAAGCGCAGTACCACCACCTGCTACAATTCCTTCTTCTACAGCAGCACGAGTTGAGTTTAATGCATCTTCAATACGTAGTTTGCGTTCTTTTAATTCTGTTTCAGTAGCTGCTCCAACTTTAACTACTGCTACACCGCCTGCAAGTTTAGCAAGACGTTCTTGTAATTTTTCACGGTCAAATTCAGAAGTAGTTTCTTCTAATTGAACGCGGATTTGGTTAATACGTGCAGCGATTTGTTCAGATTCACCAGCACCTTCTACAATTGTAGTATTTTCTTTTGTTACAACTACTTTTGCAGCGCGTCCTAATGAGTCAATTGTAGCTGATTTAAGCTCTAAACCTAAATCTTCAGTAATTACTTCACCGCCAGTAAGAACAGCAATATCTTCTAACATTGCTTTACGACGATCACCAAATCCTGGTGCTTTAACTGCAACTGCGTTAAAAGTACCACGAAGTTTGTTCATGATTAATGTAGCATTTGCTTCTCCTTCTACATCTTCAGCAACAATTAATAATGGTTTGCTTTGTTGAACCACTTGCTCTAATACAGGCAGAATTTCTTGAATGTTAGAAATCTTTTTGTCTGTAATTAAAATGTATGGATTTTCAAGAACTGCTTCCATTTTATCTGAATCTGTAACCATGTAAGGAGATACATATCCGCGATCAAATTGCATACCTTCCACTACATCTAATTCCGTTGTAAAACCTTTTGATTCTTCGATAGTAATAACACCGTCGTTTCCAACGCGTTCCATTGCTTCTGCAATTAATTTACCTACTTCATCATCAGCAGCAGAAATTGCAGCAACTTGTGCAATAGATTCTTTGCTTTCGATTGGTTTAGAAATTGCTTTTAACTCTTCAATTGCTGTTGTAATCGCTTTGTCCATCCCTTTGCGAATGCCCATTGGATTAGCTCCAGCAGTTACGTTTTTTAATCCTTCGCGAATCATTGCTTGTGCTAAAACTGTTGCAGTTGTTGTTCCGTCCCCAGCTACATCATTCGTTTTGCTTGCAACTTCAGCAACTAATTTTGCACCCATGTTTTCAAATGCATCTTCTAGCTCGATTTCTTTTGCGATTGTAACACCATCATTTGTGATAAGTGGTGAACCAAATTTCTTTTCTAATACAACATTTCGTCCTTTTGGTCCAAGTGTTACTTTAACAGCATCTGCAAGAGCGTCAACCCCACGTAGCATTGCACGGCGAGCTTCTTCACTAAATTTAATATCTTTTGCCATTTTGTAAAACCTCCTCAAATTGATGGTTAATTTATCTATTTCATTTTGTTCATTTGTTTTATATGATTTAAATGGTAATTATCCTACGATTGCTAAAATATCACTTTCACGAAGGATTAAATATTCTTTTCCTTCATGTTTTACTTCTGTACCAGAATATTTTGAGAAGATGATGCGGTCATCAACAGATACTTCAAGAGCAATGCGCTCACCATTATCTAAAACACGACCACTACCTACAGCTACCACTTTACCTTCTTGAGGCTTTTCTTTAGCAGAATCTGGTAATACGATACCACTTGCAGTTTTTTCTTCAGTTTCAACTAGTTCAATAATTAAACGATCTCCTAATGGCTTTAACAAGTGAAACAACCTCCTCAAATAATATACAATTTAATAATTATTTATTAGCACTCATTCACCTTGAGTGCTAACACAAGTATTATATTAATTAATCTTTGATTATTTTGCAAGAGACAAGCATTATTTTTTACATTTTTTTAATACTTTTTTATTCCTAAAAAGTATTAATACTTCTACTTAATTTTATTCATTTCATCTTTTTGGTAGCTTCTATTTGAAAGATGGCAGCACTTATTAGTAAAATAGTAAGTATGGGCACTTTTTTATTACAAATCTCTTTCATGATTTAGGTATTCTAAAAGCTTTCTAATGATTATAGAACCTGCAAGTTACTTTGATAGCGAAAGCAATAATGCAATGGCCTATTAACGGCATTTTTGTCTCCTTCTAGAATACCTTTAGTATAACAAGTGAAAGTTGGAAACCTGCCCCTTTAAAACCTGATAATAAAAGGAGCTTTGTGCATTGAAAAAAGAATATTGGATTATTTTAATAACTTATATCGCAATGCAATTTTCTTCCATTATAGGCATACCTCTTCTTTATTTGCTGGGCTCATTTTTTGGATTCGAGCAAGAGGAGATGAAGTTTTCTGCTGTTGTTATTTGGCTAATATTCAGTTTTGCCGCTACACTGATAATAGTCTTGCTCTTATTGCGCAATGAAATGAAGAATTCTATGAGAAATAACCAAGCAAATGTAATCTCTTCTATGTGCTGGGCAATAGGAGGCATTTTCTTATCCTTATTTGCTCAAAGTGCTGCTGGCATAATAGAAAGCTTATTTGGGATTACGCAAGGATCCGAAAATACAGAAAGACTAATGGCTTTTGTAGAACGCTCTCCTATTGTTATTCTTGTGATTAGCATAATTGGGCCCATATTAGAAGAAGTCGTTTTTCGTAAAATAATCTTCGGAACGTTATATAAACGTTTAAATTTCTTTTTATCTGCTTTAATAAGCTCCATCCTATTTGCATTAGCACATAGTGAATTTTCTCATATTCTTTTGTATGCAAGCATGGGTTTTACATTTGCCTATCTTTATGTGAAAACAAAAAGAATTTTAGTGCCGATATTTGCACATGTATCCATGAACACACTGGTTGTTGTCATCCAATTAAATCAAGATGCTATACAAAAATGGATAGAGCAGTCTAATCAGATTACAAAATTTATTGGAGGATTTTAGATGAAGCAATCTGCTTTATTTTCCGGCTTTTTATATATTCTTTTGGGAATTGTATTTATATACTTTGCCATTGAGAACATACAAACAAATCAGGGCTGGGGATTTTTCACCTATATTCTAGTTATACTGGCAACCTTTGATATAGGTTCAGGCATTCGACTTATCGCTTTTCATTTTTTTATCAAAAAGTCAGCTAATAAGAATAAAAAGAAATAGAAAAAAGCGCAAAGATAAGAACGTTTCTCTTCTTACTTGCGCTTTTTCTTTTCACTCTTCTTCCTCTTCCACATTTGGATAATGCTTTAAAAAGTAGACAAGCGATTGCAATTCTACTGCTAAGTCAATATGATGGATGCGAACACTTGGAGGCACACTTAACCGTGCAGGTGTAAAATTTAAAATTCCTTTTATCGAACTTTCCACCAATCGATCCGTAATTGTTTGAGCAACATTTGCAGGAACAGTTAAAATTGCTACTTGAACATCATTTTCCTTGATGATTTTTTCTAAATCATCCATATGATAAATAGTTACATCACTAATATTGTCCTTAATTTTTGCTTCATCCACATCAAATGCCACTTCAATTTTTGTATTGTTATTTTTTAAAAAGTTATACTTTAAAAAAGCAACGCCTAAATTCCCTACACCAATCAAAGCTACTTTTGTTAATTCATCTTGATCTAATGTCTTCCGGAAAAAGGACAGTAAATAATTCACATTATATCCATACCCCTTTTTTCCAAGCGCTCCAAAATAGGAGAAATCTCTTCTAATTGTGGCAGAGTCTACTTTAACAGCCTCGCTCAACTCTGCCGATGAAACACGCTGTTTACCGGAAGAATGCAAATTCTTTAAAAACCGATAATACAAAGGCAGCCGCTTTGCCGTTGCCTGCGGAATCTTCATTACCTCATTATTCATGTTTATCCCCTACCCGTTATTTTTAAAAAATCATTTTTTTATCCGCAACTAAAATGGTTAACTATATACTATCTTCTATAATCGCCATTTTTGCCGCCAGTTTTTTCTACTAAATAAGTTGGGCCAATAACCATCCCTTTATCTACACTTTTGCACATATCATAAATGGTTAAGGCTGTTGCAGCTGCTGCTGTTAATGCCTCCATTTCTACCCCGGTACTGCCAATAGTTTTCACTTGTACAGTAATCTCCACTTCATAATTCTCATGGCTCTTTTCCCATTCAAACGCTATATCTACTCCACTTAAATGAATAGGATGGCACATTGGAATTAAATCAGACGTTTTTTTAGCTGCCATAATACCTGCTACCTGTGCAACTCCCAAAACGTCTCCCTTTTTTATTTCCTGCATCGTTATTTTCTCATATATTTTAGAATTTACTTTAACGCTAGTTTTTGCAATTGCTGTCCGAACCGTTTCACGCTTTTCACTTATATCTACCATATTCGCTCTGCCATCTTTATTAAAGTGCGTAAATTCACTCATTATAAACACCTCTATGCAAAATCATACACTATTTTTTGCCTAATGTGTATGTATATTCTTTATTCTAATTATACTTTAAAGCATATGCATCCTGAATGACAAAAATGGTGACTACTCAATGTCATATGCACTTTATTGCAGTTTTCCTCTCTTTTGAGTTACACTTATTGTACATATTTCCCTGAGGTGAAGCAAAAATGATACTTTTACAAGTAAATCAGCTATCCAAGTATTTTGGAGCTGATCTTATCTTATCAAATATAAAATTAGAAGTTCAAACACGAGATAGAATCGCCCTTGTAGGCAGAAATGGAGCGGGAAAATCCACCCTATTAAAAATGATTGCAGGTCATTTATCTTATGATTCTGGAGAAATTATTAAACCTAAAACGATTGAAATCGGCTATCTTGCTCAAAATACTGGATTAGAATCTACTCTTTCTATTTGGGATGAAATGCTTACCGTATTTAAAGATTTGCAAAAACAAGAGATAGAACTACGCAAGTTAGAGCACTTAATGTCTGATTCAGAAACAATAACGGAACCAAACAAATTCGAAAAAATACTGAAAGAGTACGATCGTCTGCAGTTTAATTTTAAAGAAGACGGGGGATATCAATATGAAGCAGATATTAGATCTGTTCTCCATGGCTTAAACTTTAGTTCTTTTGATTACAACACAAAAATTTCCAGTTTGAGCGGCGGACAAAAAACAAGGCTTGCTCTTGCAAAATTATTGCTGACAACACCAGATATCCTTATACTCGACGAACCAACAAACCATTTAGATATCGAAACATTATCATGGCTAGAACAATATTTACAAAGCTATAATGGTGCTGTTTTAATTGTATCCCATGACCGCTACTTTTTAGACAAAGTTGTAACACAGGTCTATGAAATATCACGCCATCATATTCAGCGCTTTACCGGCAACTATAGCAATTATCTTAAACAAAAAGCAGAAAATTACGAGCGAGATATGAAGCTATTTGAAAAACAGCAAGATGAAATAGCAAAATTAGAATCTTTTATTCAAAAGAATTTGGCTCGAGCCTCTACTACTAAACGAGCACAAAGCAGACGAAAAAAACTAGATCGAATGGACAGACTAGATAAACCTGATGGAGACGAAAAATCCGCCAACTTTGGTTTTAATATTGCAAAACAAACAGGAAATGATGTATTGCAAATCAAGGATGTAACCATTGGCTATGAAGAAAAAACAGTTTCAGAAAACATCAATTTTCATATTACCAGAGGAGACAGTATCGCCCTGGTAGGACCAAATGGCGTCGGCAAATCTACTCTTTTAAAAACCATTATCAAAAAAATCCCAAGTTTCACTGGTTCTATATCTTTTGGATCTAATGTGATGATTGGCTATTATGACCAAGAACAAGCAGAACTTTCTTCTAACAAACGAGTCTTAAATGAATTATGGGACGACTTTCCTTTAAAAAATGAGAAAGAAATCCGAACAGTCTTAGGAAATTTTTTATTTTCTGGAGATGATGTTCTAAAAACTGTCAACTCCCTTAGCGGCGGAGAAAAGGCCAGACTTGCTCTTGCGAAATTAATGATGGAACAATCTAATGTATTAATTCTAGATGAACCGACAAACCATCTTGATTTAGATAGTAAAGAAGTATTGGAAAATGCACTAATCGATTATCCTGGAACCATTCTTTTTGTTTCCCATGACCGCTATTTCATTAATCGTATTGCTACAAAAGTAATTGAATTGCAAAGAGGCGGTTCTACTGAATTTCTAGGTGATTATGACTATTATGTAGAAAAAAAATTAGAACAAGAAGAATTAATGCAGCTGGCTAAAATGAACACTGATAATAAAGTCACAGCTGCTGAAACAGATAAAAGCAATTATCAATTAGATAAAGAAGCAAAAAAAATAGAACGACAGCGACTACGGCGAATTGAAGAAATTGAAAAGCTTATTGAGGATTTGGAACAAAAAGTTTCAGAACAAGAAGAATTATTATGTAATCCAGATGTATTCCAAGACCATGAAAAAGTTTATTCCTTAAATAATGAAATCCAATCCTTTAAAACTCAAATAGAGGACTTGATGGAAGAATGGACGAAATTATCAGATAATTAAACAGAAAAACCGGATATTAAAGTATCCGGTTTTTTCCACATTATTATCCACAATAAAATAGTGATAACAATGGCTTTCCACATGTTTATGCACATTATCCACAATGCGCTTGTTAATTATTCACAATACCCACAGTTTTCTAACTTTTCTCGCTTTTTATCCAAAGAACAAAAATCTCTTATAAATATTTTCATTTGTCTCTGCAATGTTATCAACAATTTTGATGTTTATAATGTTCCAAATTATAAATAATCCCTGTTATACACACAGGGATTATTTATAAAAACCCATTATCAATTGTGGATTGTTATATCGAGTCCAGGATTACCGTTTAAATTCAGGCTTGATCTTTGGCCTTTTTGATAAAAAACAGTGCCTGCTGCTGCAATCATTGCTGCATTATCTGTACATAGTGATAGAGGAGGCACCGTTAATTTTACGGTAGGCAATTGTTGGAACGCATTTTCTAAACTTGCTCTAAGCCCTTTATTGGCAGCAACTCCTCCTGCCAATAGCACTTGTTTTACGCCATACTCTTTCGCAGCTTTTATCGTTTTAGTCACCAGCACTTCTATAACACTCGCTTGAAAACTTGCAGCTAAATCTTCTGGCTTAATCTTTTCCCCTCGCTGCTCAGCGTTATGCACAGTGTTGATAACTGCAGATTTTAACCCGCTAAAACTAAAATCATAACTATCCTCCAGCCATGCTCGAGGAAGTTTAATAGTAGGTGTTCCTACTTGAGCTAATCGATCAATATGTGGACCGCCAGGATACGGCATATTTAACGTTCTTGCTACTTTATCATACGCTTCTCCTGCCGCATCATCTCTTGTTTCTCCAATAACCTCAAAATGACCGTGTTCTTTCATATATACTAGCTCTGTATGTCCACCTGAAACAACTAAAGCTAATAAAGGAAATTCTAATTTATCCACAAGTTGATTTGCATATATATGCCCTGCTATATGGTGTACACCTATTATGGGAATATCATGTGCAAAACTAACTGCTTTTGCTGCATTGACACCTATCAATAGCGCTCCTACAAGTCCTGGTCCTTCTGTTACTGCAATTGCGTCAATATCCTCATAAGTAATTTTAGCGTGCTGTAATGCTTCTTCTATTACTAATGTAATTTGCTCTACATGATGTCTTGAAGCTATTTCAGGCACTACTCCTCCAAAACGTTTATGACTTTCTATTTGTGAAGCAACCACATTTGAGAGAATTTCCGTTCCATTTTTTACTACAGATACTGCTGTTTCATCACAGCTTGTTTCAATTCCTAATATAATTAAGTTATTTTTCATTATATTTTCACCCACATTACTAATGCATCTTCCTGATTATCTGTATAATACCTTTTTCTAATGGCCCCATCCTGGAAACCTAATTTTCTATATAAATTTTGTGCGATAATATTGGAAACTCGTACTTCTAATGTCATTGTATTAGCTCCTCGATTTTTCGCTTCCTGCATAATTTTTTTGAGCAAATTTTCCCCTAATTTATACCCTCTAAATTGTGGAAGTATTGCAATATTCGTGATATGAGCTTCATCCACTACAATCCATACACCACAATATCCTACCAGGTGTTCCCCATGTTCAATGACTACATATGTAGCGAAACGGTTTTGTGTCAATTCATTATAAAATGCTTCTTTGCTCCAAGGAGTAGGAAAAGAGATAGACTCTATAGTATAAACTTCCTCAATATCTTTAACCGTCATATAGCGAAACTCGTACTTTTCCATTATGCCTGTTCTTCCTTTTTGCCCTTATTTGCTTTTAACCAATTAGCCTCTGCCTCTGCCAATCGAATATAATTCGGCGTAAAACTGTGGATATCTTGCCCTTCTTTTTCAGATCCTAAAACAGCTAAAACAGCTGGTCTTGGGTTTTCGTCCGCCACATGTGCAAATTGCGCTTGTTCCAAAAGAGCGGAAGCAATAATATTTTGGTGCAAAGATACATCATTGCCAACAAACAGGATTTTTTCTTTCTCTTCTTTTAACTGCTCTATCCAATCTGTCGTTAAAATCAGCTGATCTTTTTTTAATGTGGCAGAAGAATTCTTTGAAAATCTATATAAACCTGTATAAATTTGTCCCCTTCTTGCATCAAAAATAGGAGATACAAATCCATCATAATAACGACCCACTGATGCAGCAAGAACTTCTAAGCTTGATATCCCAACCAATGGTATTTGCAATGTCCATGCAAGTGTTTTAGCAATCGTAACGCCAATTCTTACTCCAGTATAGGAACCTGGACCATTTGCAACAACTATTTTTGTTAAATCCTTTGGCTTTACATCACAATCCCGCATTAACTGTTCAATTGCCGGCATAGCTCGTACAGAATGATTTTTCTTTAAATTTGTTACATATTCGCCAATTATTTTATCATTATCTAATATAGAAATTCCCAAAACAAAATTAGATGTATCAATCGCAAGTACTTTCATTAAAATAACTCCTTACATATATGCATATATCTTGCACCATTAGGTTCAAAAATAATTTTCCTCTTGTTTTCTTCCTCATATAATAAGCTGATTTTTAAATAATCCTCAGGCAGCTGGTCTTGTATTAAATGTGCCCATTCTACCACACAAACACCATTTCCTTCAAAATATTCATCAAATCCTAAATCTTCAAATGAATCTTTAACTCGATATACATCCATATGATATAGGGGAAGACGACCATTATATTCTTTTATAATGGTAAAGGTAGGACTGTTTACCGTTCTGTTGATATTTAATCCTTTAGCCAGTCCTTTTGTAAAGGTAGTTTTTCCTGCTCCTAAATCTCCTTCTAATGTTATGACATCGCCACTCTTCAATAAGGTTGCTAATTTTTCTGCAATTATCTGTGTGTCTTCAGCGTTTTTTGCAAGCCATTCATACTTATCCATATAATCACCTTATGTTTTCTATTTTTTCTTATCTTTTATTATACTCAATTCATCTTCCTGTCTAAAGCATGTAATCTATATAGAATTATTATTCCATCATTCCTATATATCATAATTTATGTTTTCTATTCTTATTATTTTGTTTTAGTCTATTTCGGTAATCAGCTGCAAATTTTAGTCTCTTTTTCAGCAGCAGAATTTTCAAGGGATTTTTGTGCTTTTATACAATAAAAAATCCTTAGGTTTTTGATCCTAAGGATTTTTTATTGTATGGTTATT
>NZ_BQYJ01000020.1 GCF_023168165.1 Niallia sp. NCCP-28 | reverse complement strand
TCCTGATTGAAGCAACCGTACTGAGTGCTTTAGGCGGCATATTAGGTGCCTTAATCGGCCTTGGTAGTGCCGAATTATTATCGAACCTTTTGGATATGACAATGCAGATTACATGGTGGGTAGTTGGTGGATCGGTTGGATTCTCTGTATTCATCGGCGTTATTTTTGGGATTTTCCCAGCAAATAAAGCTTCTAATTTAAGTCCATTAGAAGCATTAAGATATCAGTAAAAAGAATAGGAAGAAGGAGGGGATTCTATCAGTCCTGCTCTAGAAAAGTGTCCGCTTTCTAGAACAGGAAATTGGGAGTCCCTATTCTTTTCTATAGATCTTCTTGTATAATAAGGAAAAATATAAAAGGAATTAGGGTATGAAACATATATTGATTGTCGAAGATGAATTAGCAATTTCAATGGTTTTAGGTGCTTATTTAGAAAAAGAAGGCTATACAGTCAGCTATGCTTACAATGGAGAAGAAGCACTTAAAAAGGTAGATGAAGTGCACCCTTCCCTTATCTTGCTGGATATTATGATGCCATATCTAGATGGATGGGGAGTGCTGAAATATATTAGAGAAAAAAGCGCCTGTCCTGTCATTATGTTGACTGCATTATCGGATACTGATCAGAAATTAAAGGGATTTGGAGAAGGAGCAGATGATTATATTACAAAGCCTTTTGTTGCAGAAGAAGTGATTGCGAGGGTTCAAGCTGTATTAAGAAGATCGCCTCAATATCAAAAAGAAGAGGATATAAAGTATTATGGAAACTTAAAAATCAACTATTTATCCCATCAAGTTTTTTTAAATGGGATTGAAATATCATTTACTCCAAGAGATCTTTCTGTATTCCTTTTTTTGGCAAGTAATCCAAATCAAACTTTTACAAGAGATCAGCTCCTTGATCAAGTTTGGGGGATAGATTATGACGGAAGCGATAGGGCTGTTGATCTTGCTGTAAAACGAATTAGGAAATTACTAAATGGGTGGGATTCTCAAGATGGAGAAATTAAAACATTGCGTGGATTGGGTTATCAATTCTATGTTCAAGAAAAGCAATAAAACGAAAACTCCCCTGCTTTATTATTGGACCAAAAGATATCTATTCACATTAGTAGCTGGTTTAGTCATTATTGGAGTGGTATCGATATTTTGGATACGCCATAACGCATTAGAAAATAAGCTGGAATTAACAAAGCTGGTGGCGCAGGAAATATCAGATAGGGCAAGTGATATGGAGTTAGAAAGTATTTCGGAGACTCGATTTCCCTTTTTGCAAGATAGACAGCAGTTCATCAATAATGGACAGCCTCTAGCAATCTATATTAAGACAAAAACAGGAGAAATTATTTCCCCTACGAAAGAGAGGGGGCCAATTAATGATAGCCAGCAAGAATCATTGATTCACTCCATGGATTTGGCAAATGCGTTGACAGTAAAAACCATTGACTTTATAGATAACCGGAAAGCATCTGTTATTATTTCTCCAATTAAAAAGGACGGGAAGATAACAGGATCTGTTTATATTATTCAGCCACATGATCAGTTGAATCATATAAATAGAGAAGAGTATCAATTATTAGGATTGCTGTTAACTAGTCTTGCTCTGCTTGGCTGGTTTGTTATTTATTTTTTGTCAAAAAAAATGGCGAAACCAGTGGAAGATGTGGCAATAGGTGCCCAAAAGCTGATGAGCGGAAATTATGACATTCGATTAAATGAGGAGGTGCAGGAAAAAGAACTGCATCAACTGGTGTTATCTTTTAATGAATTGGCTAACAGGCTACAAACGTTAGAAGGTTTGCGAACTCAATTGCTAGCAGGCGTTACCCATGAACTGAAAACTCCGATTACTTCAGTAAGTGCACTTATCCAAGCAGTAAATGATAATATTGTTTCAGAGGATAGGAAAAAAGAGTTTCTGAACATGAGTTTGAAAGAAGCTAAACGTTTGCAAAGCATGGTAGAGGATTTGCTTGATTTTAATAGTTTTAGTGCAGGCTCCATTAAGGTGAACTTAGAAAAATTGAATTTGCAAAGCATACTAAAGGAAATTGTCTATCAGTGGGAAATTGTGCATAGCGATGCATTAAAAAATGTAGAATTAAAATATGTTAGTCCAGAGGATGGCGTTTTTGCAATGGCAGATAGTGTTCGTCTTCAGCAAATAGTGGTGAATTTATTAAATAATAGTTTGCATGCAATAAAAGGAAAAACTTTAGGCAAATTGACAATTGGTTTAGTGTATGATGAAAATAATGCATATATTTCGGTAGAAGATAATGGATATGGCATCCCTAGTGAAGAACAATCTTTTATTTTTGAAAGATTCTATCGTGGAAAAAATAAAAAAGATATAGAGCGGGGACTTGGTCTCGGGCTTCCATATAGCATGTTATTAGCAAAAGCACAAAATGGCCATTTATCTTTACAAATATCAGATGGTTCTACTACAATATTTTTATTGAAATTACCTTTAGTAAAGTAGAAAAGCTAATTAGAGTTTAATCATTAATGGAAAAGGAGATTGTGTTGGGTCTTTTTCTAGCTATGTCTCATTAACTGCGTTTGATTTTGGTTCATTCGTTTTTCGCGAATGAACCAAAAATCGTTCTATCTATAATATTTATTAGCATAGCTTTATTTAAAAATAACTGCAAAGGGGCATATAAATAATGGAAGAGCGGGAAGAGAAGTTTTGCAAAGAATCGCTGGTAGTAAAAACAAGCAGAATATTTCCAATTGATACAAATAACCACAATAGCTTATTTGGAGGAAAACTGATGAGCTATATTGATGATGTGGCTTCCATATCAGCCTCTAGGCATTCTAGAAGCGATGTGGTAACGGCATCAACAGATTCAGTCGATTTCTTAATGCCGATTAGGCCAACAGATTCGGTTTGTCTAGAGTCATATGTATCCCATACTGGCAGATCTTCTATGGAGGTTTTTGTTAAAGTAATCGCAGAAAATTTAAAGACTGGGGAAAGAAAATTAGCTGCTACTTCTTTTCTGACGTTTGTGGCTTTGGATGAACAAGGAAAACCAACATTGATACCAAAAGTGGTTCCACAATCCCAAGAAGAAATCATGCTTTTTAATACAGCAGATGAACGAGTAAAAATTAGAAAAGATAGAAGAGAGCACAGCAAGGCATTTGCAAGTGTCGTCAATACAAATGCACCATGGAGCTAGTAAGTTGCCAAACTGGAGAAGCCAATTAGAAGTCCACCCGAGCTTTAAAAGGGGAAACGGGATCTAATAGCTTGCTCCAGTTTTTTTATTTAATCTTTTATTGAGTTTAATACAATGCTTTATTAATTCTCTTTTTGCTATTGCACCTCTTGTGCCTTTTTCTAACAAAACTCAGTTCATTTCAAATTATTTTTTCTCAGATATTTAGGATATCGAAAAAAAAGATGTCGGAATTTATACTTTTTTCTGAAAAATATGGTTAGATTATCTTACAAAAACAAAGACACTTGTCTTATTGAGGATTATAATCCATACAAGGAAGTTCTAATATTGGGATTTAATTCCTTTTTTAGGATAGTGGTTTTATCTGCATTCCTAAATTAAAGACGAGAGAAAATAGGGGGCTAACTATGATTTCAAAAAAATTTTTATCGTTAGCAATGACAGCAACTTTAGCGCTTGGTGTAATTAGCGGGTGCTCTTCAACGAGCAGCTCTGACGGTAAAGGCAGCGGGTCAGACGGAAAAAAAGTGATTAAGATTGCTACACAATCTCCCTTATCTGGAGGAAGCGCAACATTAGGAGAAGCAATTAAACTAGGGGCTCAGTTAGCGATTGAAGAGCAAAAGGATAAGTTTGCTGATATGGGGTTTGATCTTCAATTAGATGCAAAAGATGATCAGGGTGACCCGAAAAAAGGAGTGGCAAATGCCCAGTTAATCGGTGCTGATCAATCTGTGCTAGGCGTGGTAGGACACTTAAACTCAGGCGTATCTATTCCAGCATCTGAAGTTTATGAAAAATATAATATTATAAGCATTTCTCCAGCAAGTACAGCAACTGACTTTACTGATCGCAATCTTAAATCGGTAAGCCGCGTTGTTGCACGCGATGATTTCCAAGGACCAGCTGGTGCACAATATGCCATTAATACGTTAAAAGCAAAAAAGATTTTTGTCATTCAGGATAAAACTGCATATGGTTCTGGTTTAGCAGATGCATTTAAAGCTGCAGCGGAAAAATTAGGTGCTGAAATTGTAGGGTATGAAGGTATTACAGTTGGAGAAAAAGATTTTAACGGCGTCCTAAATCAAGTATCTTCCAAAAAACCAGATTTGCTCTATTTTGGGGGTCTATATTCTGAAGGTGGTTTATTAGTGAAACAAGCTCGTGATAAAGGCATTGATGTACCATTTATGGGCGGAGATGGCCTTGATTCTTCTACATTTGTTGAAATTGCAGGAGATGCTGTGAGAAATTCTTATTTAACATCTGTTGCAGGTGATGTAACAAAAACAGAAGAAGGCAAAAAATTCGCGGAAGACTATAAAGTGAAATTTAATAAAAATATAGAATCATATTCTGCCTATGCATATGATAGTGCGGGTGCTCTATTAGCAGGTATTGAACAAGCAATTAAAGATAACGATGGCAAATTGCCGACACGCGAAAGCGTAATGAAGGCAGTCCGTGCTATAAAAGAGTACAAAGGTGTAGCAACAGAAGTTGGGTTTGATGATAAAGGAGATAACACTTATGCAAAAATCTTTATCTACAAATTTGACGAAGCAAAATATCCAGCAACGTTGGATGGAGAAATTGAAAAAGAATAGTTGAATAGAAAGGGTATGGATATCCCGTACCCTTTTTACTTTTAATAGGCAATATTAAAATAATATATAAGAATAGTAAAAAACTTGTACATAAAACTTTAAATAAGAATATGGATGACGAATCGAAATAATATTAGATGTTCATTTGAGATTAAAAATATAATAACAAAAGTGTGGGGAAGAAAATGCTGACAGATATATTACAAACTTTACCGCAAGTTTTAATAGATGGGCTAACTTTAGGTGCTGTATATGCTGTAATTGCTTTAGGCTATACAATGGTTTATGGAATATTAGAACTAATCAACTTTGCACATGGGGAAATATTTATGACGGGTGCATTTGTTGGAACAGCTGTTTTATTGTTGTTTACAAGTCTTGGCTGGACATCTATGCTGCCTGCAATCTTTACATTAATTATTATGCTGTTGATATCAAGTCTTATTACTGGTTTTATGGGAATGGGAATTGAAAGAGTAGCCTATCGTCCGCTGAGGAAGGCGCCAAAATTAATAGCTTTGATTTCTGCTATTGGGATTTCTTTTTTGTTGCAGGATATAGTCCGTTTTATTACAGAACTATATAAAGGAAATTATATTTTAACGGCACCCAGCTTTTTTAGCCATCAGATTAAACTGCCTTTAGATTCTATCTTTCCAGGAATTTCAAATGCTAGTTTTAAAAGTTCCTTTTTAGTTGTTATTATAGTGGCTGTTATTTTAATGGTTGGTCTTGATTTTTTTGTTAATAAAACAAAGTGGGGCATGGCAATGAGAGCTGTTGCACAAGACAGGGACACAGCATCATTAATGTCCATCAATGTAAATAAAGTTATTTCTGTCACATTTTTTGTTGGTTCTGCATTAGGAGGAGCAACAGGCGTCCTTTTTGCTATTCAATATGGCACAATTGATCCATATATTGGATTTATTTTAGGCTTAAAGGCATTTACAGCTGCAGTGCTTGGCGGAATTGGAAATATTCGGGGGGCAATGGTAGGAGGGCTGATTATCGGCCTTGTAGAAATGTTTACTGCTGCAAATTTATCTGTAATAACAGGAGGGCTTTTAGGAGCCGAATATAAAGATGTTGTTGCTTTTGCTATTTTAATTATTGTCCTAATCTTTAAACCAGAAGGCTTGTTTGGAAAAGCCGTAGCAGAGAAAGTGTAGGTGGGTACAATGACAAAATTAATAGAAACATTGCAGAAGAATAAAATGGCACAAGCAATATTATTTTTATTATATGTATTAGTAACGAGCGCTAGTTTATACTTGGCTCAACAATCAGTGGTTGCTTTTTTGCTTTTGCTGTTTTCTCTATTGATTCTCTATTTTTTAAAATTAAATCCTAAAATAAAATGGGGAATTGGCATCATTATTTTAGGGTTTATCCTTCCGTTTTCAGCAAGTCATGGACCTGCCTATCAGTCTTACATGGAAGTGGCTACAATGGTAGGAATTTATGTTTGCATGGCTTTGGGATTAAATATAGTGGTCGGATTGGCTGGACTTCTTGATTTGGGTTTTGTAGCATTTTTTGCAGTTGGAGCATATACGTATGGCATTTTTGCTACAACCCAAGCCGCTAATTTTATGCCTTTTGGACAGTATCCTTTATCAGGAAATAGTTTTTGGATTTTTATCATTATCGGTCTTTTTGTTGCCGCATTATTTGGAGTTCTTTTAGGTATCCCAGTTCTTCGGGTAAAAGGAGACTATTTGGCAATTGTTACATTAGGTTTTGGAGAAATTATTCGAATTGTATTTAATAATTTAGATAAGCCGGTAAATATTACAAATGGAGCAATGGGGCTTGCAAGTATAAGTCCGCCAGAAATATTTGGAATAAAACTTATTTTTCCAAATCAATTCTATTATGTCGTATTAGTTGTATTTGTGGTTGTCATCTATACAGTAACAAAATTAGAACATACAAAATTAGGGCGTTCATGGAAAGCTGTACGGGAAAATGAAATAGCTGCACAAGCGATGGGAATTCCTCTTGTAAAAACGAAATTGACGGCTTTTGCCATTGGCGCCTCTTTTTCAGGAATGATGGGTGTGGTATTTGCAGCAAAACAAACATTTGTTGACCCAACTAGTTTCACCTATCTGGAATCTACCACTATCTTAGTAATGGTAATTTTAGGAGGAATGGGCAGTGTTCCTGGCGTAATATTAGGTGCAGCTGTTATTACCATTTTAAATTTGCAAGTTTTAGCAGAAATCACTACATGGCTTGGGTCCTTTGCAACCATTCCTGATGCATTATCTCCAGCGAAAATGCAAAGATTTATTTTTGGTGCATTATTAATTGCAATAACTTTGTATCGTCCACAAGGATTGATACCAGCAAAAAATTTGAAATTTAATGCCAAGAAATTAAAACAGCAAACAGGAAAAAAGTCTACAAGGGTTGATGCTGGCAAAGAATTTAAAGCTTAATGGGAAGAAATGAACACAGTAATCAGGAGCAAAGCAAGTTTCCTGTAGTAATTAAGGAGGGCAACAAGTGAATATACTTGAGGTGAAAGGATTATCCAAAACATTTGGCGGACTTGTAGCAAATTCAAATATTGATATGTATGTGGGGAAAAACTCGATAACAGCAGTTATTGGACCGAATGGTGCGGGGAAAACAACCTTCTTTAATATGATAACAGGTGTCTATAAGCCAACATCTGGAGAGATTCTGTTAGAAGGGAAGTCAATTGGCGGCTTAAAGCCTCATATTGTGGCAAAACGCGGCATTTCCAGAACATTTCAGAATATTAGATTATTTAATGATATCACTGTTTTAGAAAATGTATTAATTGGCATGCATAATCATATTAGAGGCAATATACTTGGCACATTACTGCAGCTTCCAAAATCAAAGCATGAAGAAGATGAAGCTAAAAAAGAAGCATATCGTTTGCTAGAGTATGTGGGGCTAGCCGATCTATTAAATGAAGCGGCTGGCAACCTTTCTTATGGAGCACAAAGAAGATTAGAAATTGCTCGGGCATTGGCAACAAAACCGAAAGTTTTATTATTGGATGAGCCAGCAGCGGGAATGAATCCGAAAGAGACAAAAATGTTAACAGATTTAATTCAAGATATGTGCAAAAAATTAGATTTGACAATTATTTTAATAGAACATGATATGAAACTAGTAATGGAGATTTCCAATCACATTATTGTGCTTGATCATGGAGAAAAGATTGCAGAAGGCGGACCAGAGGACATTAGGACAAATACAAAAGTAATTGAAGCATATTTAGGCAAAGGAGCAGCAGCACTTGCTTAAAAGGAGGGGCAGTATGGAGAAAATACTTGAACTTAATAGCATCGAAGCATCATATGGGGGCATTCAAGCATTAAAGGGAATCAGCCTTCATGTTGACAAAGGAGAAATTGTGACCCTTATTGGGAGTAATGGCGCTGGAAAGTCTACTACATTAAAATCTATAAGTGGACAAGTTCCAGTAAACAATGGATCCATTGTTTATAAAGGAAACGCAATAACAAATATTGCTGCACATAAAACAGCAGTTTTAGGCATTTCTCAGGTTCCAGAAGGAAGAAGAATTTTCCCTAAATTATCTGTTAAAGAAAATCTTTTAGTTGGTGCTTTTGCAGTTAGAGATAAAACTGTAATTGAAACAAGAATGAAGAAGGTTTTTGAATATTTTCCAAGACTCCATGAACGATTAGAGCAAAAAGGGGGGACAATGAGCGGCGGAGAACAGCAGATGCTCGCTATTGGCCGGGCATTAATGATGCAGCCAGAAGTATTGATGCTTGATGAACCATCTATGGGATTAGCACCAATTATTGTGGAGCAAATTTTTGAAATAATCAAAGAATTAAACAGGGAAGGAATGACTATTTTGTTAGTAGAACAAAATGCATTTCAGGCACTGCAAATTGCTAATAGAGGATATGTTATTCAGACAGGGCAAATTGTTTTAGAAGGAACCGGTGAAGCGTTAATTACGAATAAACAAGTGCAAGAAGCATATTTAGCATAAAAAAAGCTGTGTGGAAATTATATAAAAAATTTCCACGCAGCTTTTTTAGTAATTTAAAAATTTTACACAAACAGGTTCAGGTGCATGAACGTCTTTTTGAAGCAAGGTAAGTTTTCCTGAAACTTGATCTCTTTCGAATAAAGTAAGGGTGTCAGATTGTTCATTAGATGCAACAATAAATTGTTCTGTTGGATCCAAAATAAAATCACGAGGCCAATTTCCTTCTGTAGAAACACGCTCTACAAATACCAATTCTCCTGTTTCACTATTGGAGCTAAAAACTGCAATGGAATTGTGGCCACGGTTTGCCGCATAAACATATTTACCGTCAGATGAAATATGGATAGCGCTGCCTTGACTATTTTCTGTAAAATCAATTGGCAATGTAGAAATGTATTGCAGTTCTTCAAACTTTCCACTTTCTGAATTGTAAGAGAGTGAGATTACTTCATTGCTTAATTCGGTCATTATATATGCGAATTTTCCATTTGGATGGAACGTAATATGGCGTGGACCACTTCCAGGTTTTACAGAAAGGCTGTTGACTACTTTTAAATTACCTTCTGACAGCTTGTATGTTTCTACTGTATCTGTGCCTAAATCAACAGAAACTGCAAATTTTTCATCAGGTGTAAAACCTGTGAAATGCATATGCGGCTTTTCTTGTCTAGCTGTATTTGGTCCTTTACCTGAGTGTTCAATAATAGAAGAAACTGTTTGAACAAAACCATTCTCTTTATTTAAAGGGTAGGCTTCTGCTGTACCTTTGTGATAGTTTCCTGTAAGGACATAGTTTTTATTTGAGTCGACGCTTACATGACAAGGTGAAGCACCTTCAGCATATTGACCATTTAGCAATTCCAGTTTGCCGTTAGAAGAATCAATTGCAAATGCAGAAACCCCGCCAAGTGAACCTTCTTTTCCAACAGCATAAAGAAATTTATTATTATTTGTTACTGTTAAATAGGTAGGATTATCTAATTCAGCAACTAATTCTACAGCTGATATTTTTTTCTCCTCTGTATCTAATGCAAAACTGTAAATGCCTTTACTTGTTGATTTTGTATATGTACCTACATAGCCTAAAAACTTTTTTGAATTTGTCATGTACAGATCTCCTTTAAGCAATAGTAATTTTATTATAACAAAAAATAGGAAGATTGAGATAATTAGACGATTAGGTTTTTCTCCGTCCAAAACTCCTGCTATTACAGTTTCGAATTACTTTTCTTTATATCCCTTTTCATAAGGAGTTAAACAAAGCTTATGATAGGTTCTATTAAAAATTATTTTTATAAAAGTTTTAGATAAATGAATAAAATCTTCCTAATTATCCATACTATCTATTTGCTGACTATAAAAGATAAAAAGAATGCTTACAAGAATTATGATGGAAAGGATAGGAAAATGAAGAAAAGAATTTGGTTTAATCAATGGTTCACAACAGTAGCGCATTTTATAAATATGATTCGTTCTAACAAGGATGGATATGAATTTAAAGTATATGGAACGTCTATAAGTAAAGATGCTCTATACTTAAGCTACTGTGATGCAGCATATCAAGAACCAAATATTAATGGAGAAGAATATATTTTATTTTGTTTAGAGTTTTGTCGAAAACATCATATTGATATTTTTGTGCCAAGAAAAGAAAATGTCTTAATAGCAAAGCATTTAAATAAGTTTCATCAACTTGGGGTAAAGGTATTGGTTTGTCCTGATGCCAAGTTAATGGAACGATTAGATAATAAAGAAAAAACATATAGATATATTGCTAATCATCCCACTTTAAGGAAACATATCCATATCCCTGATTATTTTATTGTGGAGAATGGAGAAACATTTATAAATGCCTATCATGCTTTAAAAGCAAAAGGCCATAAAGTATGTTTTAAACCAGTAGTAGGAGAAGGAGGCAAAGGCTTTCGGATTATTCAGGATAAGGAAGAATCAATTGATGAATTGTTTTATCAAGGGACTTCAGCCAATATATCCTATAGACAAGCCTGTGAAGTATTGTTTCAGCAATCGAAATTTCCGCCTCTTATGGTATCGGAGTATATGGATGGTTATGAGTACAGTATAGATTGCCTCGCTTATGATGGAGTGTTGATGGCAGTTATTCCAAGAAAAAAAGAAAATGGGCGGGTTAGGGAGTTAGAAAATAGCAAAGAACTTATAGAGGTTGCAAGGAAAGTTAATGAGGTTTTTAGCATTCCTTTTGCCTATAATATTCAAGTAAAGTATAAAGAGGGGATACCAAAGTTATTGGAAATTAATCCAAGAATGTCAGGTGGGCTTCATTATAGCTGTTTAGCAGGGATTAATATTCCGTATCAAGCAATAAAGCTGCTATTAGAGGGGAAAAAAGCAATTGAAGTTTTTCAGCCTCGTTTCGGTATTCGTTCAAGCTATATAGAAAAAGAAGTTATTTTGAACAATATATATTGTGATTCAAAGCTTCTATATAAATAGAAGCTCTATTCTAACAAACTGATCTTGCACAGAAAGATCAGTTTGTTTTATTTTTTGTTCTTTATAGAAAACGAAATTTGTTGACATAAAGAACAATTGCGGTTTATTATTTTAATTACAAGTACTCTTATACCTTATTGTTCTTTAAAAAGAACAATAAGGTATAAGAGATTAATATTTATTTTGTGAATTTATCATTATTTCTAATCATAAATAGTGAGTGTTCGTTCTTTATTAAGAATTTTTAGGTGGAAGGATGGGATGCACAGAATGGAAACTTTAAAGTTAGAGTGGAAAATTCGTTGGTATTTATGGCAAGCAAAAAAATATTCCAAAAAAGCAAATAAAGCTGGCTGGGGATTAGATCGAAATATGTATTTTCAGAAATATTGCTATTATCAAGATAAAGCCAGAATAATGGAAGAAAAACTAGGATGAAAATAAGTCACTTGTTTTGTAGGTCAGCTCGTTTTTCTTTTTTGAAAATAAGGAGAGGCTAGGTGTCCTTGATTGAATATCAATAGATTGTGGAAAAAGGCATATACTTATTCAGGATTTATACACAAAAAAAACGTTGTTAAATAAGTATTCCACAGAAATATCCACATTATCCACAGATTTAGGTGCGGTTATTCGATAGAAATGTGGAAAAGTCACTCAATGTCTGTAACCGTTTTCTTTATTTGTGGATAAGTGTATTTTTTATCACGCGTTAATAGGATTCTAATCCTCGTTTCAAAATTATAAGAGAAAACGAGAAATATGGGTGGACAGAAACTTGGCCATAAAAGTTTGATTGTTAGTTGGACCTTATTATAAAAAATGTGCATTGGAAAAGGTGATTTTCCAATGCACACTTAATTAATGTTTAGATTTTCGATCTTGTCTTCCAGCAGCTAGGTCTGCCATTTTAAATTCATGCTGATAGGTGACCTCTTGCATGCTCGATAAAGTCCTTTTGCTTTTATGTTTTTTCTTTTTTTCCATAGATAACACCCTTTCCTTATTTCTATTTTCCCCCATTTTACTAAAAAGATACTCAATATAAATCAGCAATTGCTTTTTGCAGAGAAGGAAAAGTATAGGGGAAATTATTTTGTGTTAATACCTTTGATTCGACATATTGCCCTTCTGTTATTAAAATGCTCATTTCTCCTAGCAGAGTTTTTAAGAATAGGCTAGGAATGGGCAACCAATTTGGCCGATGCAATTGTTTACTAATTATTTCGCCCATTTGTTTCATTGTGACAGGTTGTGGGGCAGTAAAATTTACCGGTCCTTGTATAGTGGAGTGATCGATTATAAACAGCATAGCCTTTATACAATCCTCTATATGAATCCAAGAAATCCATTGTGTTCCTCTTCCGATTTTTCCGCCAAAAAATAATTGGTAAGGCAGCATTAATTTAGGTAATGCACCACCTTTATTGGATAGCACTACTCCAAATCGACAATATACTGTTCGGATAGAGTAAGCAGCGGCTTTTTTTGCACACTCTTCCCATTTTGCGACAGTAGAAGCTAAAAAGTCATTCGCCGGGGAATCTGTTTCCTTAAAAGTTTTAGTTTCTGATGTTCCATAAATGCCAATTGCACTGGCATTTAAAAATAAAATAGGTTTATGAGTCAAGTTCTTGATAATGGTTAAGATGCTCATTGTAGCTTTGATGCGGCTTTCGACAATTTGTTTTTTTCTATTTTCTGTCCAACGGCCGCTATTTAATGATTTGCCAGCCAAGTTAATGATAATATCAATTTTTTTGCCCTTTAACTCCTCACATGGTTGTTTGCCATCATGCATCCATTGAATAAAGGTAAGATTATTTGTGTTTGTTTTATTTTTTAAAGATCGTGTTAAGCAAAAAATATGATGATTTTCTTCTATTAATCGTTGTATAAGTTTTTGGCCTATTAAACCTGTTCCTCCTGCTATCAAAAAATTCATAAAATCCTCCTTTTGAAATGCTATATGATGGAAATATATTTAAAGCATGCATCAATATATTTCCATCATATAATGAAGTCAATTGATTCTCCTAATAGGAAGAGTGTATGGGTGCATTAATAGTCTTTTTTCTTATGATATATTATAGTGAAAAGATGAATAGTAAAAACGCCTAAAGCCTGCAAAGGAGGAGAATCGCTTGATTATCAGCAAGATTACAAGACAAAAACAGCTTAATGACCGCTACAATATTTTCACAATAAAGAATGGCAAAGAAGAATATGCTTTTAGTGTAGATGAGGGAATATTAATTAAATATCAGCTTCAAAAGGGAATGGAAATCGATTCTTTTTTATTAAGTGAGATTCAATTTAATGATGATATACGAAAAGGATACAATCAGGCAGTAAATTATTTAGCAAAAGTAAAGCGTACAGAAATGGAAGTCGAAAAATTTTTAAAAACAAAAATAGAAGGAGAATTTATTGTTGGAGAAGTACTGACAAAACTAAAGGAAATGAAGTTTATTGATGATGAGGATTATGCCTATTCTTATGTAAGAACGCAAAAAAATACGACAGATAAAGGTCCTGAAGTGATTAAACGAGAAATGAAAGAAAAAGGAATAAGTCATCAATTGATTCAAACTTCTATACAAAAAATTTCTTATGAGGAACAGCTGGCAAGTGCTAAAAAAATTGCGGCAAAATTAGTAGGGAGCAATAAAAAGGAATCAAAACGAATGCTTGGGCAAAAGATAGAGCAAACATTAAGAAGAAAAGGTCATAGCTCTTCTATTATTCAAGAAATAAAAATCGAGTTAGCTGAAGTGAATGAAACGATGGAAGAATCAGAAGCACTTCGCATTCAAGGAGAAAAAGCGAAACGCAAATATAGTAAATATGAAGGTTTTGAATATAAACAAAAAATGAAGCAGTATTTATATAGAAAGGGATTTACGGTGGAGCTTATTGATCAATATTTTGAAGAGATAGTGGAATAAATGGGAGTAGAGTTGCCGGCAGAAACTAAATTTTTTGCTGAAAATAGAGGGTTTCATATAAAATAAAAAAAGAGGGGGATTAGTGATGCTTACAAAACGTTATAGTGAAATGGCAGAGTATGAACTGCGTATGGAAATAGCTTCACTAAATGAAAAAGCAAAAAAGGCGGAACAGTTGGGAATGGTAAATGAATTTGCTGTTTTGGAAAGAAAAGCAGTATTAGCAAAAGCGTACCTTCTTAATCCAAATGAGATAAAAATAAATGAGTTTTATGAAATAGAAGGAGATCCAGGAGTTCTGTTTAGAGTAGATTATTTAAATGGTGTGTTTGCATGGGGATTCCGCAATCAAAAAGATAGCAAAGAAGAGGGAATTCCGATTTCATTATTGAAAAAAAGCAAGTAGGAGCATAAAAAAAGAATCAGACTGTTTAAAAACGTTTGCTGCCTATTAGGAAGGAATAGCGTTAAAAAACGTTTTTAACCAGTCTGATATCCATTTAGCGAATTTTTAGGTATCCTAAATTAAATTATTTATTTTGTTTCTCTATGGGAAGAAGCTTGCATTCGTTCTTGTGGATGGGTATTAATGGTACCATTTGCTCGTTTAGAAGCGAACTCAGGTTTAGCACGCGGTTCACCTTCAAATTTATTTTCATTTATGTTGTCTACACCTTTAACCATAAGAAACTCCTCCAAACTAGATTGCTTTATTGGTGATGAATAATCACAAATATAGTATTTGTAAGAAAGAGTAAAAGTATTAGTGATAACAGAAAAAGGAAGAAGGCTATAAAGATGCTGCATGATTATCAAAAACGATTAGTAGATAAATTATTGGAATTAAATCAATCCATCTCTGTCACACAAGCACAAACATGGATTGAGCTATTATGGGAGGATTTTGAAAGCACTTATGCAAAAGCTGGCCGTGAATATCAAGGAATGGAAATAACAGAAAAAGTGGTCAGTCAATGGATTGAAAATTATGGAGAGAAGCTTCATGAATTTGTTGCGCAAAATCCAAAGTATAAAGATTTTTTTATGGAAGATAAAAATAAAATGAATTAATAAAGGAGGGGCTGTCTAAAAAGTCCTAAAATAAAAACAGGGGAAGAAAAACAAATTGTTTTTCTTCCCCTGTTTTTTGATTTCTATCATTTTACAAGAAAAGACGGTTTTTTTGTATGTAATTTTAAAAAAAGTTATGTAATGCTTAGGATGGATTTTGGCACTTTGTTGATTGGAATGGAAGGCGAACGCCTGGAGTGGAAATCAACAGGCAAGTTTAACAGAACTAAAACAAGGGGCTGTACTCAAAAGTCATTAAAAAATGACTTTCAAGTACAGCCCCTTAAATGCCTGAAAAGTTGCTGAATTAGGGAAGAAATTAATTTGTTAAAATATCGAGCTTTTTTTGTAATTTTTCTTCACTGAAAATCCAGCCAGTATAAGATGTGATGATTTGATAATTCTTATCAAGATGAACAACTGCTACAAATGGATAATGACCGTTGCTCCGATAGCGCAAATCAATAAAGCGAACTTGGTACATATCTTCAAATTCCTGAACTTCCCATCTGTAGACGGGAGAAAAAGATAGGAATGCAGAAAGGTTTTTATCTTGACGAGCTGCATTTAGTTCAGGTGTTTCAGGAATGGGAATTCGATGGTATTTATCATACATTTCAATCTGATAATTATGTGCTCTGCCAACATGAAAGGAAGAATCTGTCATTACAGCAATGCGCCAATGACTGTATCGCATAGTAGGTGATAAGATAATCGTTTTCGCATCTGGAATAATATCCAGGACCTTTTTCTTTACTCTTCGCTGTGCAAAATAGCGGAGAAAATAATAGCCGACTAATACTATATAAACGACTAAAAATGTATAGCCTGGATCTGCCCCGAAAGCCCATAAAAACAGGCCGATAATATGAATAATAAAAATGATTGGGTCAAATGTATTGATAAAACCTAACGCAATCCATTTAGAAGAAAATGGCCTTAGCGCCTGCGTGCCATATGCATTAAAAATATCAACAAAAACATGCAGAAATACAGCTAAAAATGTCCATAACCATAAATGAAGCAAATTTGCTTCTGGAATAAACGGATAGAGTACGGCAATGATTAATAATGGCCATAATAATACTGCAGGGATGCTATGGGTAATTCCTCTATGATTTCTTATATAGACGGCATTATTTTTTAACTTTAGAACAGTATCAATATCTGGGACTTGTGACCCGACTAATGTTGCAATCATTACACCAATGGTTGTTGCATGGCTGCCTGCTACAACTGGGTCGAGTGAAGCAAGACCACCGATTGCAAAACCCATGACAACATGTGTACCAGTATCCAAGAATAACAAACCCCCTATAAAATGATAAAGACTAACTTTTACTTCCAAATCTTCTATTAAAAATATCTTTCTTTTTTCAGCCATAAAAGCTACACTTTGAAAGTTAGAATATAATTATTTCTATGATAAATCTCAGTATTTAATACGAATATGCAAGCTATAGATAATTAGTGTGTCCCATTTATTTGTATTAACATTAGAATAGTGTGCCCAAACATGCAAGTGATAAGGATAATTATGTTATTCCCCATTTATAATAAAATTAACACCGTTGGAGGATAAATGTGACGAACAGCAAAATTAATCAGGATGAAATAAGCAAAAACGTAGATATTCAGCAGTTTAGAGAGGATTTATTAACTTGGTTTATTGCAGAACAGCGAAATTTACCTTGGAGGCAGGACCAAGATCCATATAAAGTATGGGTTTCGGAAATTATGCTTCAGCAAACAAAAGTTGATACAGTGATTCCTTATTTTAACCGCTTTATTGAACAATTTCCGTCAATAGAAGCATTATCAGAAGCCGAAGAAGAAAAAGTTTTAAAGGCTTGGGAAGGGCTTGGCTATTATTCAAGAGCAAGGAACCTTCATTCAGCGGTCAAAGAAGTAAAAGAAAAGTATGGAGGGGTAGTGCCTAATACCCCTGAAGAAATTTCTGCACTTAGAGGGGTTGGACCATACACAGCAGGAGCAATATTAAGTATTGCTTATGGAGTTCCTGAGCCTGCTGTAGATGGAAATGTGATGAGAGTCCTTTCACGAATTCTTTCTATTTGGGATGATATTGCAAAGCCAAAGACAAGGAAGATTTTTGAAGAAGCGGTTCGAACGCTGATTTCTCATGTGAATCCCTCTTATTTTAACCAAGCATTAATGGAGTTAGGCGCTTTAATATGCACTCCAACTTCTCCTTCCTGTTTGTTATGCCCTGTACGAGATCATTGTCAAGCATTTCATGAAGGGACTCAAACAGATTTGCCTGTTAAAACAAAAAACAAAAAGCAAAAATCTTTAAATTTAGCTGCCGTTATTTTAACAGATCAAGAAGGGAAAACCTTAATTCACAAAAGACCAAGTGAAGGCCTGCTTGCAAATCTTTGGGAATTTCCTAATATAGAAATTGTGCAGACAATACAAAGCGAAAAAGAGCAATTAACAGAACAAATGCTAACTTTATATGGCGCTAAAGTAGAAATAGGGAATTTGATTACAAGGATTGAACATGTTTTTTCCCATCTAATTTGGAATATTAATGTATATACCGGAAAGCTTGTAGAACTTGAAGAAGAAAATGCTATGTTAAAAAAAGTGAATGAAACAGAGATTGAACCATATCCATTTCCAGTTTCCCACCAAAAAATGCTTAAGTTTGTACCTTGGTCTAAATATAGAGACTAAAGCTGCAGAAATCTCTGCAGCTTTAGTCTGTTAGTCATAGCTAACTTCTGTGCCATGCGTATAATCAGCTTCATTGCGGTGCAAGCCGCCACGACTTTCAATTTCTTTGATTATCTCTTGATGAATAGACTGACCTTCCGCATTTAAATAAGGAGTCATTTGCTGCAGGGAATGGTGGAAAAAAGCCAGCTCGCTGTTTTTCCATTTTGTTTTTTCCATCATGGACAGTTCAGTCATGTCTCTGCCGACATACATAATAAACATCCTTTCTACTAAAAAGCGTATATAAATATTGTGCTTATGTTGATTGCTAACTATGCAGAAAAAAAGGTAAAATGATTAATAAAGTGAAACTTCAATCATTGGGGTGCTTCATCCCCAATGATTGTTAGTGGCGGTCTATAAGATACAGGTCACACAGATGTTGCCGCAGGACGTGGGTTATGTCTGTGTTCTCTTATATCGGGCTTTTACGGGCAAGTTTCTGCTTACCTCTCAATCATCTCGAGTTGAGAGTCAAAAGCCCGTTAGTGCGAGGTAAATGCATAGGAAAGGAAATGACAAAATGACACAAAAAGTAGCATTAGTAACAGGAAGCAGTAGAGGAATTGGGAAGGCAACAGCAATACGTTTGGCAAAAGAAGGTTATGATATTGTAATCAATTATGCACGCAGCAAAAAAGCTGCTGAAGAAACAGCTGCCGAAATAACAGCATTAGGAAGAAAAGTTCTTCTTGTAAAAGCCAATGTCGGCGATGTGGAAAAAATTAAATATATGTTTGCGGAAATAAAAAAAGAATTCGGCAAGCTTGATGTATTTGTTAACAATGCAGCATCAGGTGTTTTGCGGCCAATTATGGAATTAGAAGAATCACATTGGAATTGGACCATGAATATCAACAGCAAAGCTTTACTATTTTGTGCGCAAGAAGCGGCAAAATTAATGGATAATGGCGGCAAAATTGTCAGCATCAGTTCATTAGGGGCAATTCGCTATTTAGAAAATTATACAACAGTGGGTGTCAGCAAAGCGGCTGTAGAAGCATTAACTCGTTATTTAGCTGTAGAACTTTCCCCAAAAAATATTATCGTAAACGCTGTTTCTGGAGGAGCGATTGATACGGATGCTTTAAAGCATTTTCCTAACAGAAATGAACTTTTAGGTGATTCAGCGGAAAGAACACCTGCAGGACGTCTTGTGGAGATTGAGGATATGGTCAATACGGTGATGTTTTTAATTAGTGATCAAGCAAGTATGATAAGAGGCCAAACAATTATTGTTGATGGAGGCATTTCTTTATTGGTTTAACATTTTAGAGGGGAGACCCTCTTTTTTTTTATTTTAGGCTATGTTAAAGCTCATTGTTGATTTTGACACATTATTGATTGGAGTGGCTGCTTCTGGCTGCAATCATAGGATAGTTTAGCAGACCCTTATTTTATTTTTGAATAGTAAGAATAATGGATGATAATGGAATTTATTTTTTAGGGATAGAACATCCAAATACGGGATAAATTAATGAGCGTGGAGGTGATAGTAATGGCTAAAAAAGCTGGTGTTACACAAACAGGAACTAACATTCAAGAAGTGAAACAACAAAACGCTCAATCTGCTGGCCAAGGTCAGTATGGTACTGAATTTGCTAGCGAAACAAGCGCAGCAGAAGTAAAAAAATACAACCAACAAGCAGAAGCTAAAAAAGCAAAAAATTCTAGCAAATAATTGCTGAATAGGTAAAACAAAAGGCACTTTCTTTTCGAGAAAAGTGCCTTTTGTTTATGTTGTAGTGAATATTGCTGCTTATATAGTTCGGTAAAGCTGTCTAAGAAAACATCTTAAATTACATAACTTCGACAAAACTTCTTGTATGTCTACACAACTTGTCAAAGGAATATAGAAAGTAAAAAAGAATAATATAAAAATAGCAAGAAGCCCATTTGAAAAAAATAAAAACTAGGATGTGTTTTTTCATGGATTTATTTAACGGTTTGGTTGGAGAACAAATGAAAATAATGGAAAAACTTTTATATTTACAGGGTGAACTAGAGCGTTGTGAAGAAATAGAGTTGCAGCTTTTAACATTGCAAAAAGAAACAGAACTAAAAGAAATTCAAGTAGATATTCAAAAAATGAAAGAGGAATTAAAAGAAATTCATCATATATTTGAAATGCAGACAGAAAAAGTCATAAAAGTGTATCAAGAAAAAGAAATAAAATTAACCTCTGGATAATATTTAAGTATATTGTTTCTTGAAAATAAAGTTTCCATATATTTTTAGAAATATGAAAATTTTTCAAGCCATTGTATAAATTCAATGGTTCTTTTGTTTTAAATTTTTCGTATAACCGTTATAATAATAGAAAAAAGAGGAATAGTTCTTTGTTGCCTTTGTTGGGTTAGTATTTTCATTTAAGTGCAGTAAGTAGGTTGCAAAGCGTCCACTAATGAAAGCAGGGGAGAAAAATGGTCGTACCTATCGAGGGTGAACCACTACAAATTCATAGCTATAAGCATAATGGGCACATCCATCGAATCTGGGACGAAACAATGGTATTAAAAGGGACGCAAAATTTAATTATTGGTGGTAATGATCGAACTATTGTTACAGAATCTGATGGAAGAACATGGGTAACACGTGAACCGGCAATTTGTTATTTCCATTCACAGCATTGGTTTAATGTCATCGGAATGATTAGAGAAGATGGAATTCATTATTACTGTAACCTTAGTTCACCTTTTATTTATGATGGTGAAGCAGTGAAGTATATTGACTATGATTTGGATATTAAAGTTTTTCCTGATATGACTTTTAACTTACTTGATGAAGATGAATATGAGCGTCATCGTGCAGAAATGAAGTATCCAGAAGCGATTGATCGTATTTTGAAATTTCATGTGAATCAATTGATTCATTGGATTCGCCAACGAAAGGGTCCCTTTTCACCAGATTTTATTGATTTGTGGTATGAAAGATATTTAACTTACAGAAGTTAATAGTAGTTTTTTTTAGAAGCTTGTCTTAAATCATGGCAAGCTTTTTCATTTTGTTTCTTGCGTATGTAATGATAAAATGGGGCGTTGTTGAGGATAAGCAAACAGACTTTCAAGATATGTGATGCAGAACAAGGCTAAATGGTGGCAGCCATATGTTGGGATAGGGAAATCCTCTTATGGGCTATTAATTAAGAGAATAGACAAAAAAGCATAGGAAACTATTGATAGAAAAGAGGAGAAATGATTGGACAGTATTAAAAGATATTTGCATTTTGTCAAACCATATCGAATGCAAATTATTGGAACAATTATTATTGGCATCATAAAATTTGCTATACCGCTTCTAATTCCGCTGTTATTAAAATATGTAATTGATGATATTATTAATAATCACAGTATTAGCATAGATACAAAAGTGAATCGTTTACTAACTACGATGGCAATTATGACGGTTGTTTTTGTTATTCTTAGACCGCCAATAGAGTATTATCGCCAGTATTTTGCCCAATGGACATCCAATAAAATTTTGTATGATATCCGTGATCAGCTCTTTGCCCATCTGCAAAAACTCAGCCTTAAATATTATTCAAATACAAGAGCGGGCGAAGTAATATCTCGTGTAATCAATGATGTGGAACAAACGAAAAATTTTATTCTGACGGGATTAATGAATTTATGGTTAGATGGTGTAACAATTTTAATCGCTATTGCCATTATGTTTACAATGAATGTTGAACTAACGGTCATTTCCATCATACTATTGCCTTTTTATGCTCTATCAGTAAGATACTTCTTCGGCAATTTACGTACCTTAACAAGAGAAAGGTCACAAGCGCTTGCTTCTGTGCAAAGTTTTTTGCATGAAAGAGTACAAGGCATAGCTGTGATTAAAAGTTTTGCCACAGAAGACCATGAGCAAAAGTCATTTGAAAAGTTTAATAAGCAATTTTTAGATAAAGCAGTCGATCATACCAAATGGAATGCAAAGGCATTTGCGGTTGTTAATACAATTACAGATATTTCCCCATTGATTGTCATTGCCTATTCAGGCTACCAAGTAGTAACCGGGGAATTATCGCTAGGAGCGATGATTGCTTTTTTTGCCTATATTGAACGTTTATACAATCCTTTAAGAAGGATGGTTAACTCGTCTACTTCCATTACTCAATCGATTGCGTCAATGGATCGTTTATTTGAATTGATTGATGAAAAGTATGATATTCAAGATGCTGACGATGCAATTCCCTGTAAAGGTGTAAAAGGAAAAATTGAATTTAATCATGTGGATTTTGCCTATGATGCAAAAGATCCTCTTGTGCTTAAAGATATATCTTTAACGATTAATCAAGGAGAAACTATTGCCTTTGTTGGAATGAGTGGGGGAGGGAAATCCTCTCTAATCAGCATGATTCCCCGTTTTTATGATGTAGTAAATGGGAGTATTAAATTAGATGAACAAGATATTCGCCATTTTAAGGTCCGAACATTAAGAGATAAAATCGGGATGGTTCTGCAGGAGAATATATTATTTAGTGATTCAATCAGGGAAAATATCCTGATAGGAAATCCAAAGGCAACTGAGGAAGAAGTGATTGCTGCGGCAAAAGCTGCAAATGCTCATGATTTTATTATGCAATTGCCGGAGGGCTATAAGACAAAAGTGGGAGAAAGAGGAGTTAAATTAAGCGGAGGACAAAAGCAAAGAGTAGCCATTGCAAGAGTTTTCCTGAAAAATCCGCCAATTTTGATTTTGGATGAGGCTACCTCTGCACTTGATCTTGAAAGCGAGCAGTCGATACAAGAAGCGATTGAATTGCTGGCAAAAGATCGTACCACTTTAATTGTGGCACATCGCTTGTCAACCATTACTCATGCTGATCGAATTGTGCTAATGGAACATGGAGAAATAAAAGAAGATGGAAGTCATCAGGAACTAATGGATAAAAAGGGACTATACTACAATTTATTCCAAATTCAGCAGCTGGGAAATTGATTACTATTAGAAATAAAAAAAACGGGCGAATGTGCCCGTTTTTTATTCTTCTATTTTTACTTCTGGTTCATGTTTATGGTGTATTTGAATGGTTGTAATCAGTGTATCTAAATGCTCTACATACTCGTCATACTCAATAATAGCTGAAATAATCTGCATCGCATGATATTGAAGCAATTCTTCTTCTGCTCCATTTTTCTGTTTGCAGATTTCCTTGTTGTAATGATTTAATAACAGCAAAAACAACTCTCTGCGGTCAAGAGATATATTGCCTTCTTCAAAAGTGACGGTAGGTTTGACTTTGCCGATAAATTTCAACATAACATGCTCATGATGATGGATTAAACAGTCTAATTGCTGCTGAATGATATTTTGGAACTCATCTGGCAATGTTAACAGCTCATTTTCAAAGCGATGCAGTTTCTTTAATGTATAAAAAGATTTTTTGACTGTATTAATCATTTGTCTATAGATAACTAGTTTTCGTGCTTTTAACAAGGTTGTTTTTTTAAAGTAATTGCGTTCTTCTTTATATAAAAGAAATAATTGTTCTATTTTAATGATGCGATCAGACATTTTATCGATATCGTTTTTTAATAGATGATGTTCTGACGCGTGTCTAATATTTAACCGAATCCATTTGGTGATTTCTTCGCTAATATCGGATATATTGTTGTATAGCTTGTTTTCATATTTTGGAGGCAAGAAAACAAGATTGACAACAAAAGAAGAAAGAATACCAAGCATAATAGTAGAGAAGCGAATAATGGAAAATGTAATGAAATCATCTGTAGGTGATTCCATTATTGCGATTAAAGTGACGATAGATAAAGTGATGGTTTTCTCTAATTTAAGTTTTAAATTTATGGTGATTACGATAATGGCAGCTAAGCCAATAATAAATACATTATTTCCAAAGCTTAGGACAAAAATTACCGCAATAATTGCTCCGATGATATTCCCTTGGATTTGCTCAACTATCGATAAATAGGATCGGTAAATAGTCGGCTGTATGGCAAAAATAGCCGAAATGCCAGCAAAAACGGGTGTAGGTGCATGTAATAATTGTGCTAGTAGCAATGCCAGCACAATGGCGATTCCTGTTTTAAGAATACGCGCTCCTAGAGTCATAAATAATTCCTTTCCATACAATTTCAGATTGTATTTTAGTATTACATTTACTTTAAACGAAAAACACTAAAACTAAACAACAATATTGTACTATACAGTGAATACCAAGTAACTTCAATAGACATTTGAACGAAAAAACAACTTTTTGTTGAAAAAAATCAAGTGGAGAATTTAGCAGGAGAAGGATAAAAAAATAGACTGTTTATGCATTGCCATCTTTTTATAAATTGGTAAAAAGAGTGACAGTATAAACGGTCTAAAAATTTTATCGCGCATTTGATCTCCGTCTAAGAGAAAACGGGAAATTCAGGTGGAGAGAAACTGGCTGAGCAAAAAATAGCAGAAAAGAACGGGAGCTAGATAATCTATAACCTATCTTGTCTTCATTCATAATCAGTGGGAGCCTGAAGCCCCCATCGATTGTTAATTTAGCTTTATTTTTCCTGCAGTGCTTCAAAAGCATTGTTTACTGCATGGATAGTTGCATCAATATCATCTTCTGTATGGGCAATAGTGATAAACCATGCTTCATATTTTGAAGGAGCAAGCATCACTCCTTGTTCTACCATTAATTTGAAAAATCTTCCGAAAATCTCTCCATCTGTATTTTCTGCTTGTTCATAGTTGAAGATTTTTTCATCTGTGAAATAAACAGTTAAAGCACCCTTTAGCCTGTTGATTGTTATGGAAATATTATTTTTTTCAGCTGCTTCCAAAATTCCTTTTTCCAATAGTGCACCAAGACGATCAAGATGTTCATAAACACCTTCTTGTTTTAGCACTTCTAAACAAGCAATGCCAGAAAGAATGGAAGCTGGATTTCCAGCGTGGGTGCCTGCTTGATATGCAGGACCAATTGGTGCCACTTTGTCCATTATGTCTTTTCTCCCGCCATATGCCCCAATAGGAAGACCGCCGCCTATCACTTTTCCAAGGGCAGTCAAATCTGGTTTAACTCCTAAAAGATCTTGTGCCCCGCCATATGTAAAACGAAATGCAGTAATTACTTCATCATAAATAACAAGTGCTCCTGCTTGATGGGTAATATCATTAATGTTTTGTAAAAATCCTTCTACTGGTTCTACGATGCCGAAGTTTCCAACAATAGGTTCTACAAGAACTGCTGCAATTTCTTGTCCCCATTTATCCATAGCCACTCTAAAGCTTTCAATATCGTTAAATGGAACGGTAATAACATCGGATGCAATGGCTTTTGGAACTCCCGCAGAATCTGGTGTCCCAAGAGTAGAAGGACCTGAACCAGCTGCTACTAATACAGGATCTGAATGGCCGTGGTAGCATCCTGCAAACTTAATCAGTTTATTTCTGCCTGTATATGCACGAGCGACACGAATAGTTGTCATAACAGCTTCTGTTCCAGAGTTCATAAAACGAACCTTTTCTAATGATGGGATAGCTTCTTGCAGCATTTTTGCAAAGGTAATTTCATGTGGAGTAGGTGTTCCATATAAAACGCCTGTTTCAGCTGCACGTGTAATGGCTTTTGTAATATGAGGATGAGCATGTCCAGTAATAATTGGTCCATATGCTGCTAAATAATCAATATACTGATTTCCATCCACATCAAAGAAATAAGCTCCCTGCCCTCTTTCCATTACTACAGGAGAGCCGCCGCCTACAGCTTTATATGAACGGGAAGGACTATTTACTCCTCCAACAATCACTTTTAATGCTTCTTCATGTAATCTTTCTGAATTTGTGTGTTGCATATTAAACCTCCTATAAACTTTTCTTGCCTGTACTAAAAAATAATGGACTTTTATAATTTTAGCACTTTTTAAGAGAAGATAAAAAAAAATCCTCTTTGTGTGCGCAAATGTTCTTTTTTGTTGGAAAAGAATAAAGGTTGCGGCTTGCAATAGTTAGAAGAGAATTGTTCATAATTTTAGCAGACAAGTAATACATATTAGTACATTCATATGTTTTTATAATGGGAGGGAATGGCATGTTTTTTTATTTTTTGTTAGCTTTGACTATTTTTTTTATTATGATGAGCTTACGAACATTGTTTGTTCCCTATCGCCTGAAAGAAAAATGGGTATCTTTTGAGAACTTTATCTATTTATTTTTTGTATATATCACGATCATGATTGGTTTTGGGTTAATTTATACATTATTTCAATTAAATGGTTTTCGGGTTTATTTGGATAGCCAAACAATTGTTTCGCCATTAAACTTTTTTGATACATTGTTGACAGGCGTTTATTTTAGCGGCATTACTTTATTCTCAGTAGGATTCGGCGACTTAATTCCAGTGGGGGTAGGGAGGATTATCGTAGTGATTGAGGCGCTGATTGGTTATACAATTCCAGCTGCATTTGTTGCTCGTGCTGTATTGGATATGGAGAATTAATAAAAAAACTTATTTGCTATTCTTGTTTGTTGAAAATTTCTTATTGATTCGTTAGTCTTTTAAAGTACAAGCAATGAAAGTAGAAGAAGGGATGAATAGACATGACATTATCAATAGGAGATCTAGCTCCAGATTTTGAATTAACGGCAAATACAGGAGAAAAAGTTAGACTGTCTGATTATAAGGGGAAGCATGTTGTTCTTTATTTTTATCCAAAAGATATGACGCCTGGATGTACAACGGAAGCTTGTGATTTCCGTGATAAACAAAGTGAGTTTGATCATTTAGATGCAGTTATTCTTGGAATAAGCCCTGATCCTGTTGAACGGCATGCTAAATTTATTGAAAAATATGGTTTGCCTTTTATGCTCTTGGCGGATGAGGATAATCAAGTTTCAGAACTTTATGATGTGTGGAAATTAAAGAAAAATTTTGGTAAAGAATATATGGGAATTGAAAGATCAACTTTTCTGATTGACCAGGAGGGCAAGTTGATAAAAGAATGGAGAAAAGTAAAAGTGGCAGGACATGTAGAGGAAGTTTTGCAAATATTATCTTAAATTCGAGCCCGATTTTTGAAGATTAAGGCTTTTGTCCACTCCGATATACAAGTTATGCATACATTATATTAGGGCATACCTCCTCAGATGCATAATCGTTGAAGACCGATATATTCGGTCTTTTTTTTGAGGACATTGGCAAAAAAATAGAAAAAATAAGCATGAATTGCATATACCTAATTTAACAAAATAATCATTTTATAGAATAAAAGTAATATTATAAGATAAGTACTCTTGAAAGATAATCATTTTCTTTTGATAAACGAGGCAGGTTAATAAGGCTGAATGATGGCAGAAAGGTAGATAAAGTCGCAACTGTATTGACAAAAGTAATAAAATGTTAGTACACTAATTATAAATATTATAAAATAAGAATTTCTTTTAGAAATGGGGTGCATGTCTGTGGAACATAATGAGTTAAAGGAAGCTCTTGATAAACTAAAAGAAACAGGAGTGCGCATTACCCCGCAGCGTCATGCGATACTTGAATATTTAATAAGCTCAATGTCACATCCGACTGCCGATGAGATCTATAAAGCTCTAGAAGGTAAATTTCCAAACATGAGTGTAGCTACTGTCTATAATAATTTAAGAGTCTTTCGAGAAGTAAATCTAGTGAAAGAATTGACATATGGTGATTCATCCAGCCGTTTCGATTTTATTACTTCCCATCATTATCATATTATTTGTAGTGAGTGTGGAAAAATAGTGGATTTTCATTATCCTGGACTCGATGAAGTGGAACAGTTTGCTAGCCATGTATCAGGTTTTAAAATTAGCCATCATCGTTTGGAGATTTATGGGACTTGTCCAGATTGTTCAAAAAATGAAGCGCACTAATGTATTCTATGAAGAGGTTTCTCATTAAAAGGAATTTAACGCCTAGCTGGCGGAAATGATTTCCTTAATGAGAGAATCCTCTTTTTTTTTATGAAGGAAAAAGATTAGATAGTATAGTAAATAATAGATAAGGTTCTGCAATACATATTTGTAAATCAGCAATTATAAAAACAATGCAGGAATTTGCCTAAATGTGTCGAAATAGTACGAAACAAATTTTTAGAAGAGTTGGAGGAAAAATGATGGAAGACATTCTTCGTCCTATATATCAAGAAAGAGCCAGCCAAGCAAATACCTTGGGGGTTTTAATGATTGAAAAAAGGCAAAAGGAATTAACCGTTACGGATACTTTTGACAGCATTATGCTGATTGTCGTAAAGGAAGCGGATCAGCCGGTTTTTATTAAACATTATATATACAATGAAAAAAAAGCAGCATTGCACATTGTAACAGAACAGCAATTAAAGCAATGGATACTGCTTGGCAATAACAAAAAGATATTTGAATGGCTTTATAAAGGAAGAGTAATGTTTGACCGGAATGAGTTTATTGTTAAATTGAAAGAGGAAATTAAAGAATTCCCTATTAATCAACGTAAACAGAAAATGGGGTTAGAATTTGCTAAATTAATTAGAAGATATATGGACGGAAAAGCATTCTTTGAAAATAAGCATTATTTAGATGCTTATAATGATGTGGTTCATTCCTTGCACCATTTAGCTCGTCTTGCTGTCATTGAAAATGGTTTTCATCCAGAAGTTACTGTATGGAGCCAAGTTAAGCAAATGGAACCTGAAATTTATAAGCTGTATGTAGAGCTAGTCAATAGTGAAGAACCTATGGAAAAGCGGCTAGAGCTATTGTTTTTAGCAAGTGAGTTTTTAATTTATTCCAGAACAAAAACAAGTATTCAGCATTTTACAGAGGTGCTTGGGCAAAAAGAGTATTGGTCATTTAATGAACTGATTCAACAAGAGGATCTTTCTATTTATTCAGTAGATTTAGGTATCTTATTAGAGTATTTAATTGATAAGAATATGATAGAAATAGTAACAGTTGAAACGAAAAGTCCAAGTGTTTTTCATCGCTATTATAAGATACTAGAAAAAAAATAATAAAATTTATAAAAAAGTATTGACCATATTGAAAATAATTGTTATATTTATATCCGTCGCTGAGACAACAAAATATGTTGAAACAACGGCGGAAACAAATTTTATGAAACATGTTGACAATGATGTTAACAAATGTTAAAGTAATGAAGTCGCTTCTGAAGCGTCAAGAAAAATTGCTCTTTGAAAACTGAACAAACAAAACGTCAACAATAATCGTTTTATAACTTTCGTTATG
>NZ_BQYJ01000019.1 GCF_023168165.1 Niallia sp. NCCP-28 | reverse complement strand
TCATAATAGAAGTTATAAAACGATTATTGTTGACGTTTTGTCTGTTCAGTTTTCAAAGAGCAAGTACATCTTCACTTCTAAAAGCGACTCAATAAATATATCATATTTAAATTTGTTAAGTCAATATCTTTTTGAAAGTTTTTTTATTTACTATCCTTTCGTTTAGGACGAAAATAAATATACCATGAAAATACTCAATATACAACCCCTTTTTCCTATTTTTTTAAAAATATCGGTTAGTTTTAGTGGGAATTTTATTTTCTACCTATTTATATGTTTTTTATCATATACTACTTCACTAAACAACCTTTATTATATCCAATACTTAAACTTTCTCACTAACGGCTTAAATGATTAATGAATATTTGAACTCCTTCTAAAAAACTTATCCTCTGTCAAAATAGATTAACTACACAAACTCCATTGGCCTTTCCTAGATGTATAAAAAAATAAAATCATTCTCTATATCATTCATCTACTTAATGAAACCCCATCTCACCAAATAGCCGTAACAAAAGATTATTACAAGCAATCAATTAGTTTTGTTTCTTAAAAAATGTGAAATTGCAGAATCAACTGCGTTAAAAAACAGATTTTCCCCTACATAAAGTCGGGGTTAAAACTGAAGATTTGCTCGCCTGAGGAAGTTAATCTTTTATTATAAACATAAAAGCAAATTTTCTAGCGTAATAACTAAATCACACTATTCATAAAATAATATCATTAACTTCCTGTTTAGACTTTATAGTAGGAGGTTATTACATTCTTTATAATAATGATGTAACCTTTACATAATACAAAACACTAACTGGAAAGATGGAGATATAATGTATTTTGATTATGACCTTTTTATCAAACTAGGAATTACAACTGTTCTAGGCATTATCATTGGGCTAGAAAGAGAAATAAAACGTAAGCCAGTGGGTTTAAAAACAAGTTTAGTTATTAGCATTGTAAGTTGTTTATTAACAATAGTATCAATAGAAGCTGCCTATAAATTCCCTGGCAGCGATGAAGTTAATATACAGATGGATCCATTGCGCTTGCCGGCTCAAATTGTATCTGGAATTGGTTTTTTAGGAGCCGGCGTTATTCTAAGAAGAGGAAATGATAGTATTTCTGGCCTAACTACTGCTGCTTTAGTTTGGGGAGCTGGCGGTATGGGGATTATTGTTGGAGCCGGTTATTATACGGCCGGTATCACTGGGGTTTTGCTGTTAATTTTCAGCATTAAATACATTCCGATTTTCATGAGTCTAGTAGGACCTCGCCAATTAAGAGAAAAGGAAATTCGCATAAAAGTTAAAGTTCCTCAAAAAGAAAACGTTTCTTCTATCGTTAATTCGGTAGCAAAACTTGAAATGGGCATTAAACATGTACGCATTAAAGATTTAGAAACAGGAGAGCATTCTATTCTTCTTATTGTCACTGTAAATCATAAAAGGAGCATCACAGATGTATATCAAGATATTGGAGAATTGCACGGGGTACAGCAGATAGAAGTTGAAAGCTTAAATTAAACTGTTGCAAAAGAAGAGATAGACTAGCAATAAATTTTATCTCTTCTTTATAAAACCTTATTTAATTCATAAAAAGATATTGAAATATGATAAAAAAAATTGTATAATTATTAGTAGTTATATGGGGGCTTAGCTCAGCTGGGAGAGCGCTTGCATGGCATGCAAGAGGTCGTCGGTTCGATCCCGATAGTCTCCACCAATACAAAACTAACAAGCAAAATATTATTTTGAAATCTTTTACTTTAGATAGAAGATTTCAAAATAATATTTTGCTTTTTTCTATTATGTTTTAAAGTAGTCTTTGAGTCTTCTATCCATTTATTTCATAAAAATCCCCCTAATATAAAATTATTCTATAAAAATTTTTCTTTCTAAAATGCCTATATAACAAAAGAAATGGCATATACTAAAAAAAAATATTATATTTTGTCGGATTTTATGGATTATTTAACACACTTTCTGTATAATCAGCCTTATTGAATTTTTTCAAAAGGATTATGAAGGAGGTTTTTCATTTTGGGAAAAGCATTAATTATTGGTGCTGGCGGTGTAGCTAGTGTTGTTGCACATAAATGCTGTCAGGTGCCAGATGTATTTGAAGAAATTTGTATTGCAAGCAGAACGCTTTCTAAATGCGAAGCGTTAAAAAATAAATTAGACGGTGGCAAAACAAAAGTTTCAGTCGCTCAAGTCGATGCTGATAAAACGGAAGAAGTAATTGAGCTAATCAATTCTTTTAAGCCGGAAGTAGTAATAAATGTGGCTTTGCCTTATCAAGATTTAACTATTATGGATGCATGTTTAGCTACAGGTGTTCATTATCTAGATACAGCTAATTACGAGCCGCCAGAAACAGCTAAATTTGAGTATAAGTGGCAATGGGAGTATAAACAAAAGTTCGAGGAAGCTGGTTTAACCGCATTGCTTGGAAGCGGATTCGACCCAGGTGTAACTGGAGTATTTACTGCATATGCTCAAAAACACCATTTTGATGAAATTCATTATATTGATATTGTGGATGCAAACGGTGGAGATCATGGCTACCCTTTTGCAACAAACTTTAATCCAGAAATTAATATTCGTGAAATCACAGCAAACGGCCGTTATTGGGAAAATGGAAATTGGATTGAAACTCCTCCACTTTCTGAAAAAAGAGAATATGATTTAGATCAAGTAGGACCTAAAAATATTTATCTTTTATATCATGAAGAATTAGAATCACTTGCTGTTAATATCAAAGACCTTAAACGCATCAGATTTTGGATGACTTTCTCTGATAACTATTTAAATCACTTAAAAGTTTTAGAAAATGTTGGAATGACTTCAATTGAACCAATTACGTATGAAGGCAAAGAAATCATCCCATTACAATTCTTAAAAGAGATTCTTCCAGATCCAGCTTCTTTAGGCCCTAGAACAAAAGGAAAAACAAATATTGGCTGTATCATCCAAGGTGTAAAAGACGGAAAGCCAAAATCTTATTATGTATATAATATTTGTGATCACCAAGAATGTTATCAAGAAGTAGGATCACAAGCTATTTCTTATACAACCGGTGTACCTGCAATGATTGGTGCTATGCTAATTATGAAAGGCGAATGGAAAAAACCAGGCGTCTATAATGTAGAAGAATTCGATCCAGATCCATTTATGGATGCTCTAAATAAATATGGTTTACCATGGCAGGAGAACTTCTCTCCAACTCTTATAGATTGAGAGGACAGAAATGAAAAAGATTGATTTTAATCAGGCACCATCCCCTTGTTATGTTGTAGATGAAAGATTATTAACAAAAAACCTAGAATTATTAAATTCTGTACAAGAACGTACAGGAGCAAAAATTCTTTTAGCGTTAAAAGGTTTTTCTATGCACTCTACATTTCCTTTAGTAGGAAAATACTTAGCAGGTGTTACATCAAGTTCCCTATTTGAAGCTAGACTAGGTTTTGAAAAAATGGGGAAAGAAGTTCATGCGTATGCTCCGGCATATGTTGATAGTGAGTTTGATGAATTACTGCAATACACGGATCACATTGTTTTTAATTCATTTGATCAGTGGAATCGTTTTAAAGATAAAGTAAAAAACGCAGATAAAAAAATTGATGTAGGCCTTCGGATTAATCCGGAGTATTCAGAAATTGAAACTCAATTATATAACCCTTGTGCTCCATATTCACGATTTGGTGTTACTCTCGCTAATTTTAAACCAGAAGAATTAGATGGCATCGATGGCCTTCATTTCCATACAATGTGCGAACAAAATTCTGATACTTTAAAGCGTACGATTAAAGTAGTGGATGAAAAATTTGGAGAATACATTAAAAAAATGAAATGGATTAACTTTGGCGGCGGGCACCATATCACAAGACCAGACTATGATATCGAAACGCTTGTTGAATCTATTCTGTTTATTAAAGAAAAATATGATGTTGATGTATATTTAGAGCCTGGCGAAGCAATAGCTTTAAATACTGGATACTTATCTACAACTGTTCTTGATATTGTCAATAACGGAATGGATATCGCTATATTAGATACTTCTGCGACTTGTCATATGCCAGACGTTCTCGAAATGCCATATCGACCTAATATTATTGGCGCTGATATGCCTGGGGAAAAGGAATATACCTATAGACTTGGCGGAATGACTTGTTTAGCAGGCGATGTAATCGGAGACTATTCTTTTGACAAACCATTAAAGCCAGGGGATCGATTGATCTTCTGTGATATGGCGCATTATACAATGGTCAAAAATCATATGTTTAATGGCGTAAACTTGCCAGCAATTGCTTCCTACAACGAAGAAGAAGGCATGAAAGTTATCCGTCAATTTGTTTATGAAGATTACAGCAATAGATTATCTTAATAGATACAAAAAATCCACCTACATAGGTGGATTTTTTGTATTCTTATTTTTTATTAGGATTATGCTGTAGATAAACAACATGTGTTTGCAGAAATTCGTCTAAGCCGTGTTTGCCGTCTGCCCCACCGATGCCAGATTTTTTTCTTCCAGAATGAAACCCTTGAATGGCTTCAAAGTTTTCCCTATTAATATAGGTTTCCCCAAATAATAATTCATTGGCTGCACGCATAGCTGTATCCAGATCTTTTGTATAAATGGAGGATGTCAAACCATATTGGCAATCATTAGCAAGCTCAATTGCTTCATCTAAATCTTTAAAAGTTAAAATAGGCAAAACTGGTCCAAATACTTCCTCCTGAACAATCTCTGAATCTTGTTTCACATTAATTAATACAGTAGGTTCATAAAAATGGCCTTCTTTCCTATCTGCTCGTTTCCCGCCCGTTAAAATTTGTGCCCCTTCTGATACAGCTCTATCTACCATCGCTTCAACAGATTCTAATGCTTGTCTACTTACTAGAGGCCCCATATCTAAGTTTTCTTCTTCTAATGGATTTCCAAAACTCACTTTTTTCATTGCTTCCACTATTTTCGCAGTAAAAGCTCCTGCGATGCTTTCATGTACATAAACACGCTCTGCACAATTGCATACTTGTCCGCTGTTAATAACACGTGAATCTACTATCGCCTTTACAGCTAAATCAAGGTCTGCATCTTCTGCCACAATCGCCGGCGCTTTTCCTCCAAGCTCTAAACTTACTTTTGTTACATGATCGCTCGCGGCTTTCATCACACTTACTCCTGCATTCACACTGCCTGTTAAGCTTACAAGTCCGATTTTTTCACTAGAAGCAAGCTTGTCTCCGACAGTGGCGCCTCTACCTGTTACAATATTAAATACACCTTTAGGCATCCCCACTTTTTCTGCTAATTTAGCAAACTCAAGTGCATTGTTAGGAGTTTCGCTGCTAGGTTTAATCACAATTGCATTTCCAGTAACTAGTGCTGGAGCCGCCTTTCTGGCAACAAGGAAAAATGGAAAGTTCCAAGGTAAAAATCCAGCTACCACTCCTATCGGTTCTTTAAATATCATTATATTTTCATTAGGACGATCACTTTGCAAAATTTCCCCTTCATAGCTTCTAGCCATACCCGCCATATAATCTATATAATCGGCTGTAAACTCAACTTCTGTAGTAGATAGAGCAAGAACCTTCCCCTGTTCTTCTGAAATGACACGTGCAAGAAACTCTTTATTCTTTCGAATTTCTTCAGCTAAAGCTGTTAGATACTTTGCACGCTCACTTGCCGGTTTCTTTTTCCACTGTTTTTGTGCTTGTTCTGCAACATCTATCGCCTCTTGAACTTCTTCTACTGTACAGCTTGGTACTTGTGAAATCAATTCTTCAGTTGAAGGGTTATATACCGAAATATATTCACCAGATTTTGAATCTACAAATTCCCCATTGATATACATTTGATATTGTTTAGTTTCTGTTTTTGTACTCATTTTATGTCCTCCCCACTGTTATCAAAAAGGCAAGCGCCAATAAAAACACCCGTTTAATATAGCGTTTACATAAATTATGAGGTTTATTTTTCTAAATGTCAACAAAAACAGACTTCCGTTTACTTTACTTTTCTTTTGTTTTTATTTGATATTGTTTTTTACTGTTTTTATTTTCATTGTTCTATAGGTTTTCCAAAATTATCCACATTGAACTAATTATTATCAGCATATGCTATATCTGACAGCTCTCTGATACAAAGTTAAATAATTGTATATTTTTGTAAAATAAGTTTCCACTTACCTTCTTCTCCAGGAAAGCTTACTTCTTGTACATTCATTTATCACGCACTGTATATGTATCTGCCAATCATCAAATAAGTTCTTTTTTTCCTTCTATATCAAAAAAATGGGCGTCTATTTAATTACGCCCATTTTTTATTGTAAATTAGATATTATTGATAGCCATTTTCTCGAGATGCAGCTTCATCTTCTATTTCTTCTCTAAAACCCTGAATCGATTGCTCTCTTCTTTTATTTTTTTGTTCAATTTTAGCTTTCTCTTCTCCACTTGCAAAAGCCATTGTTTCCTCTGCTTTATCGATATTTTCTAATGTGTTTTGCACCATGTCTTGCAATTTTTCCACATTATCTGAACGATCATCATGATTAGGTTTATGTTGTACCATATTCATTTCCTCCTTAATAAAAAATAGTTACTAAAGTATTTTGGATTATTTTTTATCTAATTATCCATTTTTCCTTTAACATTTATAGGAAGATATTCTTAAGGAAATATTAAGAAATATTCCTTATACTTTTCTATAACATTTTTATAAAAAAGGGGAATTTATATAATGAACATTTCATCGATCAGTTCAAGCATCAGCAATACAATCTCTACAAATTCGAATAATGAACTGCAAAAATTGGAAAGTCAAAAACAACAGCTGCAAGCACAACAAACTCAACTTGAACAAAATGAAAATTTAAAAGAAGCTGAAAAAGAAAAACAAGTAGAACAAATAAAAAAACAAATTCAAGCAATTGAAGAACAAATTCAAGCATTAAAAACAACCAACACTGCTGGCAGTCAAATTAGTTCTCAAACTCAAGCACAAACAATATCCCAGAATAAAGATTCTTTAACTATAAGCAAAGAAGCACTTTCTTTATTTGAACAAGAATCAACGGCTAATTCAAATGAAAATTCTTAATCTGCTGCTAGATTTTTACTGAACTAAGGAATAATAATTATTTATCGTTTTTTTCTTTTCTACTATTTTTTATCATTCCTATTAGTTGTATTTCTCCAAATATAGTAAAATAGAAATTAGTTTACTATTCTATTTAAATTTGGAGGTTTGTATTTCATTGTTTGTAAAGAAACTATTAATATGCAGTTTAAGTGTTTGCCTTCTTTTGAGCCCTTTCTTTAAGCCTAATAAAGCCGCGGCCGCAGATTGGAGTTCAAAATGCTCTTCATTTGGTCAGGTAAAACAAGGTGTAAATCCGTCTTTTCAACAAATCAACTGTCTGTTAACAAATGCCGCATTAGCTTATAAGATTCCTCCTGAAATAGTAAAAGCAGTTGCTTATCAAGAAAGCGGCTGGAAACAATATGTTAATAACAAGCCACTTGTTGCCTCAGATGGCGGAATTGGCATTATGCAATTAACAAACCAATCCAAGTATTCAGAAGAAAAGCTGAAAACAGATATTCTCTATAATATTCAAGCAGGCGTTGAAGTTTTAGACAGTATGTATAAACGTGGAGATTTGCCTAAAATTAGTAGTGCAGACCGCCAAATAATCGAAAACTGGTATTTTCCCATCATGGCCTATAATGGAACAAAACCTAGCAATAGTCCCATTATAAGCAGTACAGGCAAACGAAACAGCAATGCTTATCAAGAAAAAGTACTAGAAATTCTTATGCGTGAAAGCTATTTAGGAGAACGCCCTTTAGCATCCTATCCTTTCAGCAACAAGGACTTTCAATATAATTCAAATTCTGTGGATAATATAAAATTCATAACAAAAAACTATACGATAAAAGCAGAAATGCATGAATCTATTTATAACTTTAAAAAAGGTGCGAAAATAGTAACAACCGACATTGTAAACATGCGCAAATATCCGAACAAGGAATCTGCTGGAGTTAAAAACTTAGCTAAAAATACAACGTTGATTATTAATGGCAATTTCACCTATGACACCTCTTCTAAGCCAAACCAATATGTATGGTACCCAGTAAAAACGCTGGATGGTAAAATTAGTGGCTTTATTTCATCTGTTTATATTACAAACAAGGTGGAACCACCAACAGTATATGCTGTGAGCGATCAGTCTAAAGTAATATCAGGGAAAGCCCCCGCAGGATTTGCAGCAACGATTAAAAAAGGAGCATCTATATTAGCAACAGCAATAGCTGACAAAAACGGAAAATTCGCAGCTAAAATTACACCGCAAAAAGCAGGAACTAAATTAACGATTACTTATAAAAATAGCTTAAATACTGTAAGCGAAGCAAAAGCAATTACAGTTGCTGACAAAACCCCACCGGCTGCACCAAGTTTAAATACAGTAACTAGTGTCTCAAAAACTATTACGGGAAAAGCAGAAGCTGGTTCAACCATTACTTTAAAAGTGAATAACACCGTAATCGGAAAAGGAACTGCAGATAAGGCAAAAAACTTTAAAATTAATATTAAGCCACAAAAAGCAAATTCTATTGTTATTGCTACTGCGACAGACTCAGCAAAAAACACAAGCAAAGGCAGCAATGTAAAAGTTGCAGATAAAACACCACCAGCACCTCCTGCTTTAAATAAAGTAACAACCAAATCCAACGTTGTTACAGGAAAAGCAGAAGCTGGTTCAACGGTCATTTTAAAAGTGAATAATAAACAAATCGGCAAAGGAAAAGCCGATAACTCCAAAAACTTTAAAATTACGATTAAATCACAAAAAGCAAACACAATTATCATGGCCACCGCAACAGATGCTGCCAAAAACACGAGTAAAAACAAAAGCATAAAAGTAATTAAATAAAAAGCAAAAACATCCACACTATATCTTAACTATAGTGTGGATGTTTTTATATCCTACCATTCATTTTTTAATACAATTTTACCGATGGCCTTACCGGACTCTAAATATTGATGGGCGTTTGCTGCATCCTCAAATGTAAATATCTGTTCATCCACTAATGGACGAAGTTCCCCTTCCTCTACTACCTTCGCAATTTCTGCTAAAATTCTGCCATGGTCTTTTCGTTGCTCTTCGTTTAATATTTTTAATAGCATAAATACAACATGGAGAGACAAGCCTTTACTATGTAATGGAGATAAATCATGGCTAGACCGTGCTGCAATCGCCACCACAGAGCCGTTAAGTGCTGCCGCTTCAAAAGAACGATCTAGATTTTCCCCTCCAACTGTATCAAAAACTAATGAAAAACCTTTGCCGGCTGTATATTGGTCAACATATGCTTGGACAGATTGTTCCTTATAATTTATAACAGCATCTGCTCCCAGCTGTTTTGCCAATTTTAGTTTATTTTCTGTAGAAACGGTTGTATATACTTGCGCACCTGCCCATTTAGCTAGTTGAATAGCAATATGTCCAACACCGCCTGTCGCTCCATGTATTAATACATCTTGTCCTTCTCTTAACTTTCCTTTTTCAAATAGAGCCTCCCAAGCTGTAATTGCTACAAGGGGGATGGCTGCCGCTTCTTCCATTGAGATATTTTGAGGCTTATGTGCAAGAAGGCGTGCATCTGCCAGCATATATTCGGCAAGTGCTCCTCCTGTTCCTTTAAAGCCGCCTGCACAGCCAAATACTTCATCGCCTACTTTAAATTGTGTTACACCTTCGCCTACTTCCGCAACAACACCAGCCACATCTCCATGTATAACAGCAGGCAAACTAGGCGCTGCGGCAGGGACTGCACCACTTCTTACTTTCGTGTCAATCGGATTTACACTTGTTGCCCCTACTTTAATTAATACATGCCCGCGACAAACATTCGGCTTGGCTATTTCTGCTAGTTGAAAAACTGACACATCTCCAAATTCCTTTATTAATTGCGCTTTCATTCTGCTTCCTCCTTTTCTTTTTTTTATTGTACATAAAAAAACAAGGGCATAACACTAATATGCATAATCGTCATGAAACTTTCCTTTCTTCTATTAATTTGCTTCTAAGTTAAACTAATTAGGTTTTTAAATTCCTTTATTCGGTTATAGAATACTAAAGTTTTCCAATATGCACTATTTATTTTATATACCAGTTTTTTGATAAGGAGGAAATTAAATAATGATAAATGATTTAATGGATAAAGTAGCAGTTATAACTGGCGCTGCATCAGGGATAGGGCGTGCATCTGCCATCTCTTTAGCAGCTTCGGGGGCTAAAGTTAGTTTGCTTGATTTAGAAATAAATCAATTAGCGGAGGTCCAAAAGGAAATTTCAGATGCAGGAGGAAAGGCTGTTATTTTTGAAACAAATGTATCTGATCCTATTTCTTTAAAAAATTCAATAGAACAAACAGTCGAAAAATGGAAAAAAATCGATATTGCTTTAGTTAATGCTGGTATAAATGGACGTGTAGCGCCAATTGAAACATTAACTCCATTAGATTGGGATACCACGATAGAAACAAATCTTAAGAGCACCTTTTTAACTGTCCGCTATTGCATTCCTTATATGAAAAAAAATGGAGGAAGCATTCTTATTACAAGCAGCATCAATGGAAACAGGATTTACAAAAACTTTGGCATGTCTGCATACAGTACATCTAAAGCCGGGCAAGTAGCGTTTGGAAAGATGGCTGCATTAGAGTTAGCGCAATATAAAATTAGAGTAAATATGATTTGTCCAGGTGCTATTTCTACAAATATTGATGCAAGTACGATTTCTGATCAAGAAAAACTAAATGAAATTTCCATTCCTGTAGAATATCCAAAAGGGAATCAGCCACTTGCTCAAAAATCAGGAGAACCAGAACAAGTAGCCGACTTAGTCTGCTTCTTAAGTTCAAAAGCTTCCAGTCATATTACCGGAACAGAAATTTATATTGATGGTGCAGAATCATTGCTGTAACCCTTCTACAATAAAAGGAAAAGCTATTTTCTCAAAGTTTGTTGTTTTTAGCATAAGAAAATGGGGGAAAAAATGCTTAGCATCCTGCATATACGCAGGCTACTGAAAAAAGTCAGAAAGGCGAGACCTAAGCAAGAGCGGAGTGACGAGAAGGCTTGACGCTCACCGCGAAAAAAAAAAAAGGATATGCAGGATGCGGATTTATTATCTGAAAGCAGCCAAAGGAAAAAAAGCTGAATGATGTCTAAAAAAGACTCTATCATTCAGCTTTTTTTTGCCGCAAAATGGATTAGTTTATTTTTCATAGAAAAAATAATATGATACAAATAAGAATGAAAGAGCAATAATTTTTTCAGAAATCTTATTTTAAAGAATGTATATTAAGGGAGGATACACTACATAATGAATCAAGTAATCGAAACACTAAAAAATCACCGTTCATACCGAAAATATTCCCCACTGCCTGTATCAGCAGATAAATTAGAAACAATCGTGGAAGCTGCACAGGCTGCACCGTCATGGATAAATGGGCAACAAGTTTCTGTCATTGTTGTCCAAGATAAGAATCGAAAAGACCGTCTTGCAGAACTTTGCGGAAATCAAAAACATATAAATGAAGCTCCTGTATTCCTTATATTTTGCGCAGATTTCTACCGTGCCAAACTTGCTAGTGAAATGGAAAATACTAATTTGGAAGCACTTAATGATGTGGATGCATTATTAGTGGGGGCAACTGATGTAGGACTTGCCATGGCAAATGCAATTACGGCAGCAGAATCATTAGAGCTTGGCACAGTGCCAATCGGTGGCATAAGAAGAAATTCCCTAGAAGTGGTGGACTTCTTACAGCTGCCTAAATACGTCATTCCAATCTCTGGATTATGCCTTGGTTATCCAGCAGAGGATCCTGGCATAAAACCACGATTGCCAAAAGAAAGTATTATGCATCAAGAAATTTATAATAAAGACCAGCTGCCTTTTTTGCAGACTTATAATGAAACCTTTAAAAATTATTTAAAAGACCGTGGCGACACAGAAGCAAACTGGACTGACCGCGTTGCTAAGTTTTATAGACAACCCTATTATCCTAGTAATGCTGATATGCTGAAAAAACAAGGATTTCCTGCAAAAGACCTATATAAGTAAAACTCTTTAAGGAAAACTCTGTTACTAATCCGACTTCTTTTTAGAAACAGGAACCTTCACTATTAAACTCGCTCAGCAGAGGGAAATGTTTTCCCCTCTGCTTTTTTATATAAAATTCTCCTGTAAGATTCAACATGGTACAATGGATTAGTTTAAAATTCCGCTCCCTTTGTTGTTTCCTATAGATATTAGATTTTCTCCATAAGCAAAAAAGGGAAATCTTAATTGCAGAATCCCCTTTACCCTAGCTTTGGAAATGTAATTTCAAAAGTCGTTCCTTCATCTAATTCACTATCCACTTTTATAGTGCCTTCATGCTTATCGACAATCCATTTGGCAATGGATAAACCTAAACCCGTTCCTTCAATATTTGTTCTAGATTGCTCTACTTGATAAAAACGATTAAATATTTTTGGTATATCCTCTTTAGGAATCCCTATGCCATTATCTTGCAGCATTAATGTAATTGTATGTGTCTTTTCAATAGCATTCATCATAATTTCTCCTCCTTCTTCTGTGAATTTCATGCTATTATCCACAAGTATAACAAGGAGTTGATGAATTCTTTCCTTATCGCCGACCAATTGAATAGGATTCTTTAATTGAACTTCTATCTTTTTGCCTTGAAATTCCGCAATATCTGCATACTGCTCTTTTACTTCATTTAATAAATCTGTCAAAGAAAATGCCTGTTTTGTAATCTCCATTTGATTGGAATCAGATCTTGCTAGTGTCAATAGATTCGCCACTAGCTTAATAAGCCTTCGTGTTTCTTTTGAGATGACAGAAATATCTAATGCTTTATCTTGAATGGTAGCTTCTGGCTCCTGAAATAAAAGGTCTGTTCTTGTTTGAATAACAGCAAGAGGCGTCCTTAATTCATGGGAAGCATCTGAAACAAATTGCTGCTGCGTTTCCCATGACTTCTGAATCGGCACAAGCGCCCTGCCTGCCAGAAAATATCCCGCAATTACAGCACATACGCTGCCTATAATAACGCCGACTGTCATAATGATGATCAAACGATTTAACATTATTTTTTCTGGATTGATATAGCGAATAAATTGCACGGTCACTTCCTCGCCATTTAGATTTACCTTTGCTGCAAGTGTATGAAAGCTGCTTCCATCAGAGGATTGTTTTTCCTCTATTAATCCTTTTTTATCTGGATAAAAAGATTCTTCTTCCTCTTGATAATCAATCATTGCATTGTCAGATACTTGTGTTATTTTCTCGTCTTTCCAGATAATATAATTTACCTGCGGCTCTAGCATAGGTGCCCGATTGCCCCCTCGTTCCCCCTGCTTTTCTAACGACTTAATCATGTCCACTGCTTTTATAAGAGATCTATTTACATCACTATATATTTGTTTTTCTGTATAATGATAGATAAGGATACCTAATACAATCATTAACACAATAAAAACAAGGGAGTTTAGCATGGTCAGTTTTATTCTTGTTTTTCGAAACATTAGATAGGCTCCTTAACTCTCTTTTAAAATATATCCTACACCACGAACTGTTTGAATATCTTTATGATAAGAAAATCCCTCTAGCTTTTTGCGCAATTGATGGATAAACACTTCTACAATGGCAATGGTAGTATCTGAATCAAACCCCCAAATACGGTCAAAAATCTGCTCTTTCGTTAAAATTTTCCCAGAGTTTTGAATAAGATATTCTAATAAATCATATTGTTTAATGGTCAGCTTAATGGGAACACCTTTCACTAAAACATCGTTCTCTTTGCCTGTTAAAACAATTTCCCGATATTTTATGCCCTCGTCCATATCAAGTACACCACTTCTTCGCAATAATGCTTTTATTCGCGCTAAAAGTTCAGGTGCTTGAAATGGCTTGACTAAATAATCATCCCCCCCAAACTCCAATCCTTTTACTCGATCTTCTAAAGAGTCTTTTGCTGTCAGAAATAAAACAGGGGTCTTAATTTTTTCCTTTCTTATTTCTTTTACAATATCAAATCCATTCATATATGGAAGCATCACATCTAATACAATTAAATCATAAATATTTTGCTGGGCATAAAACAAGCCATCTTCCCCATTATCTGCTCCATCTACTTCATATTCCTTTTCTAAAATTTCTTTTATCGATTCTAATAAGGAAATATTATCTTCTACTATTAATATTTTCATATTCATTCTCCTCACTTTTATTAAAAACTAACTTTATCTTATTAATTTGCATAAGGAAATACAAGGTTAGCTTCAGATTTTGCAGGAATCAGCTATCTAGTTTATACCATATTCCCTTTATCCTTTTAATTTCCTGCTATCAAAAGAAAAGCGATCGCACCTTGCGAATCGCTCTTCTTTTGCCTACCTAGTTTTCTATTTGCCTTTATATACATACAGTGTAGAACTGCCGCCACGTTGATTCTGGGTATCGGTATTATCCGTGTTATCAGAAGAACTACTGTTATCGCTAGAAGCATCTGAAGAATACTCACTGCTTGGAACTTCCTCGCAATTCTCTTGGATCCACGCAGTTACATCACTATTTCCGCTGCCGCCCATTCCTTGGCCAGAAATTAAGAAATATTTAATTTCCCCATTTTCCGCCATTTTTTCCAATTCTTCAACAGTCGGAGCAGGATCACTTCCGCCAAATCCTCCCATTGCCATAACAGCATAATCTGTATTCAGCATAATGGAATACGCAGACTGGGCTCGTTGAACAGCTAGGAAAAACTTTTCACCATTATAGTTTTCCTCTAAATACTGCATCAACTCCGTATCAACGCCACCCATTTCTCCGCCGCCCATTTTTCCATTATCGCGAGGTGGGGTGCCCCCTTGCAGTTGTGAAGCATTTCCTTGGTTATTGTTTGCATCAGAACTGGCGTTGCTATCATTTGTTTTATCTGCAGCACTAGGCATATTGCCTCCTGGGCTTCCTTGGATATTTCCAGGTGCCCCCATTCTCGTATTGCCCTCTGGACCTCCTTGCATGCCGCCTCGACCGCCGCCCATTCCACTTGTCGGCCCAGCTGTTGGAATAGATTCATTTCCGGTTTTTGTTATAGTAATGGCTGTCCAATAAATAGGAAGCACTAAAAGAGAAAGAATACTGGCAATTGCTATTGTACGTTTGATTGTTTCGCTTGATCTTGCTGCAACAAGAAGCATAAACAATACCACTCCAAGAACAATGCCAACCCACATCCAAATAATAGAGACAGATGAACTATTTTGATAAACAATCAATGCTTCGAATAAACTTGTTGCAAGAATGCCGACTGGCAATAACCAGCTTTCCCAGCCTTTTTCTTCTTTATAAAAGTTATATATGGTGTTAAAGCCAATACCTGTTAGCGCTGCAATTGCAGGCCCCATCATGCTTAAATAATAATGATGGTAAAATAGCGCAATACTGAAAAATACCATCATTGGCATAAGCCAAGCTAACCAAAATAAAGAAAAATGATGTTGCATTGTATATCTTCTCGTTTTTAAGAAAGTTACCACTAATCCAATTAAAGCAAACAGCACAAATGGCAGCAGCCAACTAATTTGTCCAGAAAGTTCACTTTGGAATAAACGCAGAGGACCTGCGTCTCCAGTATTAAACATTCCGGACTTCTGGCTAGCATCATCATTCATCATGCCGCCTTGTCCACTTGGAGGACCTCCGCCATCATCTTGCATACTTGAACTCGCAGAAGTTCCTTCATTGTTTTGAGTATTTGTATTGGAAGATTCAGCAGCATCATTACTAGTGCCATTAGTTGTCTGATCGCTAGTTTGTGTTTGTTCTGTCCTGTTATTAGCCGGCATTTCTTGTTGGCCAGAACTATTCCCGCCGCCTGAATTATTTCCTGTTAAACGGGACAATCCATTATAGCCAAGAGCTAATTCTAATACAGAATTTGTTTCGCTTCCGCCCATATAAGGACGTTCACTCTCAGGCGTTAAATCAACTGCCACTGCCCATGATAAAGAAATAACAGCTAAAACAACTGTGGAGATTACCAAGTTTATTATTTTCTTTGCAAGTTTTATTTCTCTTGTTGCAAAGAAATAGTAGAAGAAAAATGCCGGCAATACCATAAATGCTTGCATCATCTTCACATTAAAGCCAACACCAACTAAAGCAAAACTTAAAATCAGCCATCCTAGTTTCTGCTTTTCAACAGCTTTCATAAGCGCCCAAGTTGCGGACATTAACGTTAAAATTAAGATGCTATCTACATTATTTGTACGCACAACTGCTACAAAAATGGGAGAGCATGCCAGTACTAAACTTGAAATCAGCGCTGAGGTTCTGCCGAATTTTGGTTTTACTATTAAATAAAGCAATAAAACAGATATAACTCCAGCTAATGCTTCTGGCAGCAATAATACAAAATCATTAAATCCAAAAATATAAGCAAATATAGCTTGTATCCATAAAGCGACAGGAGGTTTATCGACCGTGATAAATCCTGCAGGATCAAAAGATACAAAGAAAAAGTTATGGAAGCTTGTCAACATGCTTTTTATTGCCACACTATAATAAGAATTTGTTCCTGCATTTTGCAAATTATAAAAATTTAGCCCTGCAGAAAACAGTAGTATGATAATTAAAAGGATATCTACTCTTCCTTTAGTCCATTTTTTCATAAATACCTCATACTTTCTGTTATTTTTACTGTTTTAAATGTTCCTTCTACTAGACATCACTTGCTTTTTTGGTAAAAACAAAAAATTTTGTGCCTATAAAGTTAATGAAAACACCAATGACTGTTGCTGCAAACTTGCTTGCAGCCAAACTCCAATGATGTTCAGTGTAAAAAAGCTGGAGAAAAAGCATCGTAATCAATAAGGTTAGAGCATTTACACATACAAAACGGAAGAACTCTTGCCAATTTGCTTTTTCTTTCCTTTTAAACGTCCAAGCACGGTTCATAAAATAGCTGTTTAAAAGTCCACAGATGTAGGAAATGCATTGTGCAATTAAATAATTTACAGATAAAACCGCCAATAATGTATAGACAAGAAAATCAATACAAGTATTGACGCCCCCTACTGCTGCAAACTTTCCAAAAATGATAAATTTTCGTTTCATTTTGTCGTAATGGCCGTTTTTGTTGGATTTTCCACACTATACACATCCTGTACAATATATAATGGCCGATTTTTTGCTTCATCGTAAATACGGCCTATATATTCGCCCATTACCCCTAGCATCATGAGGGTAATGCCGCTAAAGAATAGTTGTATGACAATGATAGAAGACCATCCTGTAATAGTCGTTGTTGTAAAAAGTTTTTGATACAGCACAACAAGCATATAAATAAATCCGATAGTTGATAATGCCGCCCCTAGATAATTCGCTATTTTTAATGGCTTATATGAAAAAGAAGTGATTCCATCTATGGATAATTTAAGCATTCGTTTTAATGGATATTTTGTTTCACCAGCGTATCTTTCGTCTCGCTCATATTCTACAGCAGTTTGCTTAAAGCCAACCCAGCTTACTAATCCTCTGACAAATCGATTTCTTTCATGAACATTTTGCATCTGTTCACAAACTTTTCGGTCAATTAAACGAAAGTCTCCTGTATCGATTGGGATTTCAATGTCAGTCATAGCTCGCAGTGTTCGATAAAATAGGGCAGCAGTTTGTTTTTTAAAAAAGGTTTCTCCCTTTCTTGCTGTTCTTTTTGCATACACCACATCATAGCCGCTTTTCCACTTTCCAATCATTTCTAATATCAATTCAGGAGGATCTTGTAGATCTGCATCAATAATAATGACAGCATCTCCTTGTGCATAATCCATTCCAGCTGTAATCGCAATTTGGTGACCAAAATTTCTAGAAAAATCAATTGTTTTTATATGATTATCGGTTTCTCCCAAATGTTTTAATATATCAATAGTACTATCTCTGCTTCCATCATTAATGAACAATAGCTCATATGTTTCTGCTGTACTGTCCATCACAATTTTTAAGCGCTCATAGGTATGTTCTATCACCTGTTCTTCATTAAATACAGGTATAATAATAGAATACTTTAGGTTATCCATTTATTATCACCTTTCCTTTCATAAACTGTAACAATACTTCCTTTGCTACTTCCGAATGGAATAATGTGATTCTACTGAATAAACCTTAATTAATCCTTAACTTTCCTAAAATATCATATAAAAGATTAGCTGTTTTCTAAAAGATTGTTGTTCTTCGGATAGTTTCCATAAGTAAATCCATAGTTATAAAACAAGTGGATTGGAGTGAAAAGGGCGAGATTCCTGTAGGATTAGCGGGACAGGCGCTATGCCGAGGAGACTCACCGTCTGCCCCACGGAAATCAGTCTACTCAACAAAGTTTACAAAAACAGCCAAAAGAATAGATGTATCAAAACTTTTTTCAGTCCTACACTTTCAGTGACAAGGATTCTGTTCCTCTTTTTAAAGATAAAAAAATCCTCTAATAATATAGAGGATTTTTCAATTTAACCTATATTTATATAACGTCCGGCAATTTAAAGTAATTGGATAATTTGCTGTCTACATGATTTTTCCAGCCGTCAAGAGGCACATCAAGCTCTGTTAATAATTTATAGGCATGCACCCATGCACTCATTTCTGCATTTACTCGATAAGACCAGTCATTTAGCCATTTATCATAATCTAAATCCCCTTGGATAAAATCCAGCACATGTCCAATCTCATGAGCAAGAGCATACGTATTTTCCAAAGAAATTTCATAAGGAACAGTAATAAACATATTTGCATTAAAACTTATTTTCTTCATAGAATCATACACTACCTTACAGCCCAACTCTTCTGCTTTTTGAACCACTTGCAAAAACTTATCTATTGAAATCATTATTCACATTCTCCTTTTTTCTAATAATGATCAAAACTTATCTTCATTTAATATGCGATTTATCCTTGATTTATCAGCCAAACAAAAAAATGCCAAACATTTCCTCTCTTTTTTCTGCTTATTTCATGTTTATTCATCCCAAAAGCGGCTATATAACCTATGTACAATTCATAAAAAATTTTTTAGGAGTGATCAATATGGCAGACAAAATGAGCAGAGAAGAAGCAGGAAGAAAAGGCGGACAAGCTACAGCTAAAAATCACGATAAGGAATTTTATCAAGAAATTGGACAAAAAGGTGGAGAAGCTACTTCTAATAACCATGATAAAGAATTCTACCAAGAAATCGGCGAAAAAGGTGGAGAAGCTACTTCCAATAACCATGACAAAGAATTCTACCAAGAAATTGGTAAAAAAGGCGGAGAAGCTACTTCCGACAATCATGACAAAGAGTTCTATCAAGAAATCGGCAAAAAAGGTGGAGAAGCCACCTCTAAAAACCATGATAAGGAATTTTACCAAGAAATCGGCAAAAAAGGCGGCAATGCAACCAATCGCAACAATGATTAATCCATTGATGCCATTTATATTAGGTAAATCTAAAACCCAAATGTTCTAATTAGAGCATTTGGGTTTGTTCGTCGTTTTAGTAATGGTTTTTTATACTTATCATTTTACATTAAAAACTATGCTTATGAAAAATATTTAGACGGGATACTTTGTCTGATGATCTGCAACAATAGTTATCTCATTTTCTTTAGAATTCACCGATAAATCTGCATTAGAGGAATAATACCATGTTTTTTGATTTTCTTCCACTATAAATAAATTTAATTCTTCTTGAAAATCAAGCAAGTTTTTAAGCTCGTTTTTTGTAACAGATGCAGTGATGACCCATTTATCTTCTTTTGGATTTACAGAATAATGAGCAGTTTCAAGAAATAGTCTGCTTCCAATGGCATGACGAATCATTAACATTATTATTCTCCTTCTGGCAAATCAATTAACATAATAAAACTGTCCTCTAAAGCATCTATTTGCAAAAAATCAATATCTTCAATACGTGCAGATCCATATTTTCCAGCGGAATATTCATTGTTTACTAGCACGCTTCCATCAATTATATAAACAAAAATTCTTCTGCCCTCTTTTTGTTTATATTCTATCCCCTCTTTGGCATCGATTTTTGATAAATACACAGTAACATCTTGATGAATTTTCGCAATCCCCTTACTAGCATTAGGAGCTACGATTGGCACTAGCTGATTTTTTAAGCGGCTGGTATCATAGCTAATATCTTCATAGGAAGGAGGCAACTGTTTTGTATCAGGAAAAAACCATAATTGAAGAAATCTGCCTGGCATTGTCTCAGATGGATTAACTTCTGAATGAAGAATTCCTGTTCCTGCTGTCATTCTTTGGACCTGGCCGAATTCAATCACTCCACTATTTCCTAAACTGTCTTCATGTTTTAGCTGTCCGCTTAAAGCAATAGAAACAACTTCTGCTTCCCTATGTGGATGTATTCCAAATCCATTTCTCGGTTGAATAATATCATCGTTTAAAACCCGCAATGGTCCAAATTGGATATTTTCAGGATCATAATAAGGACCAAAAGAAAAACTAAAATGACTCTCTAACCACTCATTGCTTGCTGAATGTCCAGCTTCTTTCGGAAATATCTGTATCATCTCTGCTTTCCTCCTTAGTAACTCCTTATTTGGCAAAATTTTTCTGAAACCAGCTTGCTGCTGCGTCTACTTCTGTTCTGGTTAATTGATGGCCATAGTTTTCCCAATGCATATGGATATTTGCTCCCGCATTTGCCAATAACTCTTTCAAATCTTCGGATTCTTGCAAAGGACAAATAGGATCATTTTTCCCTGCTGCAATAAAAACAGGAAGATTCTTTAAATTTGGAAGGTCTATTCCTCGACGTGGAACCATCGGATGATGTAAAATAGCTCCTTTTAACCCATCAGTATAATGGAATAAAATGCTTGCTGCTATATTTGCCCCGTTTGAGTAACCAATTGCTACAATATTTTTGCGGTCAAATTCATATTTTTCTGCACTTTCATTTAAAAATTCATTTAATTCCTTTGTGCGGAATATTAAATCTTCCTCATCAAATACACCTTCTGCTAATCTGCGAAAGAAACGGGGCATTCCATTTTCCAAAATATTGCCGCGAACACTTAAAACAGAGCTTTCTGGCTCTACTAACTCAGCAAGGGGCAGCAGATCATGTTCTGTTCCACCTGTACCATGCAATAATAATAGAGTTGGTTTATTCTGATTGCTTCCTTTTTTAAAAATATGCTGCATTTTATCCTTCTCCTATTCTTAATTTGGTCGTTTTATACTAAACATTTCTCCAAGTTTGCTATAATTATCGCCAGCAAGTCTAGCGACAGGCTTTAACTGCTCAACTTCTATTTTTCCATCCTTATATAATTTTTCTTGAATATGAAAGCAAACAGCGCGGCCGAGTATTAAATCACAGGTAGGCTTCCCTTCATCATTTGTAATGGTAATAAGATGCTCTAGCTTACATTCTATTCTAATTTTAGCTTCTGTTATTCCTGGTGTTGAGATTTGAGCACTCTTTGCCTTCTGCATATGAGCATACTCAATTTCACTTTGATTGCTTGGCAAACTTGCTGCTGTTTCATTTATTTTTTCTATATTCTCCTGATCACAAATATGGACAACAAACTCCTTATTTAGACTAATATTACGAGCTGTATCTTTTTGTATATAGTTTTTTCTCTGAATAGCGATAGAAAGAATCGGCGGATCTGAGGAAACGATGTTAAAAAAACTAAAAGGTGCACCATTTAACGCATTTCCCTTTCCTATGGAAGTCACAAATGCTATCGGTCTAGGAAGGATGCTTCCAATTAAAAATTTATACACATCCTTAGGAGACAAAGAGGCCGGATCAATCATAAACATTATTTTTCCTCCTAATTATCTAATCAATCGTTTAAAAAACACTATTATCTCGAATTCAAGATAATTATACTATTTATATTTCTTTTATGTCAAATAGATAAAGTAAACTCTCCATCAATACGATTTTGCAGACAAACTTCCTTTCCAAATCCTTGAGTTAATGGTCTTACAGCCTATTAAATAAGGATAGCTAGCCTGTATATGCTTTAAAAAAAGGCACATGACTCATTCATGTGCCTTTTTTTAAACTTTTCTATTATTTAAAGACTTTAACACGCTCTTCTAACGGTTTATATTCTTTTTGGCCTGGTTCAGCTGTTGGTTTGCCAAATGGCATTTGCGCGACTAGTTTCCATGTTCCCGGAAGATCCCATTTTACTTGCACCGCTTCATCAATTAGAGGGTTATAATGTTGCAAAGATGCTCCAAATCCAGCTTCTTCTAACGCCGTCCAAATAACTAACTGATGCATCGCAGACGTATGTGCAGACCAAATTGGGAAATTATCTGCATATGCCCCAAATTGTTTTTGCAACCCTTCCACTACTTCTTGATCTTCGAAAAAAAGAACCGTTCCATAGCCAGCTTTAAATGAATTTATCTTTTCTTCTGTTGATGCAAAATTTTCAGCAGGAACAATTTTTTTTAATTCATCTGCTGTAATAGCCCAAACTTTATCATGATTTTCCCCTAACAAAACAACTACCCGTGTGCTTTGAGAATTAAAGGCAGAAGGCGTATGCAAAACAGCTTCATTCACAATTTTTTGAATTTTTTCATCAGAAACTACCTGCTCTTTACTAATTCCATAATAACTGCGTCTGTTTTTAATTGCTTCTAAAAAATTACTCATCATTCATTCCTCCATTTTCTTTTATATATCACTTACTATTCGTAATTAACTTTAATTTTATAATTTAATATTGTCAAGTAATTAATTTTATCCCCAAAAGACCTGCTATATCATTATAAATTTCCTATACCCTATATAATTATTTATAATCTTTTGATATGATAGAATTGTATGTGAAAATTAGTTCTTTTCTGGATGAAAAATACGCCAAAATGCCTAATTAATAATATTTACCTATTACAATTGATGCTTTTTTCATTTAAAATATTTATAGCTAAGTTTCTATTAATATAGTAACCAATTGCTATAGATACTAGCTTTAAAGGAAAGAGGTAAGATGAGTGTGGGCATTATTAATGAAGGTGAGTTTATAGAGACTGTGCATATTAAAGGAGCACAAGTATCTTTAGTTTCTTCTGGTGATGGTACAGAGATTATTTATCACAAGCTCCAACCTGGCACTGACTGGGCAATTACCCCTGAAGAAGGTTGGAATGCATTTGAGTATTTATATATTATTTCAGGACATATGAGACTTCAATCGGAATCTAATCACTTTAGTTTAAAACAAGGAGATTCATTTTTCGAAAATCCCGTTAAAAAACATTATCTCTTTCATGCAGAAGAGGTAACGGAATTTATTTATGTATCCAGCCAACCTGTATTCCATCATTTTAGTTTCGTCTCAAAAGAAATGATGGAACTTGCTCTAGCTATTGAAGAAAAGGATGGCTATACCATTGATCATTGTAAAAGAATTAAAGAAATCTCATTAATGATTGGAAAAGAGCTTGAATTAAAATCAAGACAGTTGATGAGATTAAATATGGCATCATTTTTGCATGATTTAGGAAAAGTTAAAGTCCCGCTACAAATTCTCCAAAAACCAGGAAAGTTAACATCTGAAGAATGGGAAGTAATGAAACTACACCCTATTTATGGGAAAGAGATTCTCTCAGATACAGGCATTACTTTATTAGTAGAGGCTGGAGAAATTGTCGCTCAACACCATGAAAGATTTGACGGAAAAGGTTATCCTTTAGGTTTAAGCGGGGAACAAATCTCTATAGAAGCTGCTATCATTGCTGTCGCTGATTCATATGATGCCATGACAACAGATAGAGTTTATCGAAAAGGGATGCCTAAAGAAAAAGCAATGGAAGAAATTAAAAATTGCAGGGGAACCATGTATCATCCCTTAATCGTTGATACATTTATTTCTATAAAAGATTTACTAGATTTTTAAAAGGGAGAGAATTATTTTGAAAAAAATAGCGTGGATTTTTATTGCTGCTGTTTTATTGTTATCATTTCAAATAAAACCTGCTGAAGCAGCATATTTGCCCCAATATGATAAATATGTAGAAGTATCGTACGATCAAGCAAGACAAATTGCCGATCTATTAGGAATGAAAGATATTCCACTTGGAGAGCAAACAGCAAAAATATCTTTTGATGTACAAGAAAAAACAATCGCTAAAATTGAAAAAATTATTGGAAAAGAAATTGACCATTATTATATTTGGCTAACTGTAGACGGAGCGCCTGTATTAGGCATTGATCCTCCTCATCCATTATTTTAACCAAAAAGCCTTTATGGCTTTTTTTTTATAAAACAAAAAACAGCTCAAAAGATGAGCTGCATATTATATAAAAACTCAAACCAAATGGGATAACATTTTAATCCATCCAAAAAAAGAAATCCAAAGAGGTATACTGATAATTACTCCCCATTTTAAGCCCTTTAAAAAGTTTGCTTGTTCTTCCATTCTATCCACTCCTTAATATAAGTAGATTAGCCAATGAATTGTATATATTCATTATAGACGAAAACGCTTTCATTATGCCAATATTTATCATTATATTTAGCACTTTTTCTATTTTTTAAACATTTTGGATTTTTTTTTTTGATTACATGTCAATATAACAAAGAAGTATGAACATATTATGAAAGCTCTACAAAAAAGGTTCACAACACAAATTCCAACGATAAAAGGCAATACAATTCACTAATAAACATATATTTTCCCAAAATTTTATTAATCTATTAATCATTTGTTCATTATTTTTTCATAATTATCCTTTACTATATAAACATGTTAAGAGTTTCCCCTCTTAAATATATATTTTCTTTTGATTCGAATGGGACCATTCGAATCTTTTTTTCTAAAAGCAAATAATTTGCTGCTAGATGGAAAAAGCAAGCTACGTGCATTTATTGATAAAGTTCAATAAGAAGGGGCTGTCTAATAAGTCCTAAAATAAAAACAGGGGAAGAAAAACAATTTGTTTTTCTTCCCCTGCTTTTTGACTTCTATTCATTTTACAAGAAAAAACGGTTTTTTTGTATTTAATTTCAAAAAAAGTCCTGTAATGCTTATGATGGATTTTGGCACTTTTTTGATTGGAATCTCCTGCGGGAAAAGCGAGTCAAAGGGAGATCCCACAGGGGCACTCTCCGAGGAGGCTCCTCGACGCGTGCGGAAAGCGAACAACGCCTGGATTAGAAATCAATAAGCAAGTTGAACAGCCCCTTTTTATGCCTCAATGGAAATATAAGAAAAAGATTGAAAATTAAATAAACCTTTATCTGTAAGCTTTAATGTTGGAATAACAGATAAGGATAAAAAGGATAAAGTTAAGAATGGATTAAAGGATTCATACCCTCCTAAAAGTTTCACCTTCTTATTTATATCCCCTATTTGACGATAAAGCGTTTGATAGCTTTGGTCAGAAATCAGACCTGCAATCGGCAATGGCAATGCTGCAATTGCTTCTCCATCGATTGCTATCGAAATGCCGCCTTTTATTTCTATTAAATATTTTATCGCTTTTAATATATCTTCATCATTAGTTCCCACTGCCACAATATTATGAGAATCATGAGAAATGGTTGTCGCAATCGCACCCTTTTGCAAACCGAACCCTTTTACAATAGCGCGGCCAATATTGCCTGTTTGATGATGTCTTTCTGCAACAACAAGCTTTAGCTGATCCTTTTCTATCGATGGTTTAAACACACCATTTTCTAATGTAATATGCTCTTTGGCATGATTTGTTACAATACTGTTTGGAATCACTTCAATGACGTTGCAAAAATCCGACGACAAAGGCAGCGCTAAATGGGATAGTTCTATAGCAGCAGCATTTATTTCTGGCAAGTTTTCATCTAAATAGGCATGTTTTTTAAATCCTTTTTCTTGCAGAGTCCCTTCTTTTACAACACATTTCCCCTCTTTAAAAACCATGTTAATTGCTAACTTTTCCAAATTATCAACAAGTAAAAAATCCGCTTTATAACCTGGAGCAACAGCCCCGACATTATCCAGCTTAAAACATTCTGCTGTATTGATTGTCGCCATTTGGATGGCTGTAATAGGATTGAGCCCTTCTTGTATTGCTAAACGAATGCAATGGTCGACGCTGCCTTCATCCACTAAATCATCAATTAATTTATCATCGGTAACAAATAAACAGCGCCTTGAATTTTGGACTGTCACAACAGGAAGCAAAGCTTTTAAATCCTTTGCAACTGTGCCTTCTCTTATCATTAAATATAAACCTAAATCTAAACGGTCTTTTCCTTCTTGAGCTGTTGTCGCTTCATGATCATTTTTTATTCCAGCAGCGCTGTATACATTAAGCTGTTCTTTTTCTATTCCTGCTGCATGGCCATCTATTAAGGCATGATTTTGTTTGGCAGAAAACAGTTTATTTATCATATCTGGATTTGTGTGGAACACAGAAGGAAAATCCATTACTTCCGCTAAACCTAAAACTCTATTATGATGAAAAAATGGAGCTAAATCCTCTGCCCCTAATGTTGCACCATTGCTGTCTAATGGAACAGCTGGCACACAGGATGGCAGCATGACTCGAACATCCAATGGCAAATCTTCTGATTTATCCAGCATATATTGAATGCCATGTACTCCAGCAACATTTGCTATTTCATGGGGATCGGTAATAGCTGTAGTCACACCGTGGAGCAACAGCACTTTAGCAAATTCTTGGGGTGTTAGCATGCTGCTTTCTATATGTACATGGCCATCTATTAACCCTGGCACAACAAATTTGCCTTTTGCGTCAATTACTTGATTTCCATCATAATGTCCAATCCCTGCAATAAAGTCATCTGATATTGCAATATCCCCTTCCATTATTTCACCTGTAAAGACATTGACAATTTTCGCCTGTTTAATCACCAAATCGGCTTTTTCTGTTTTTGCAGCGACTCTTATTCTTTTTTTATATTTCCTAATATCCATTTAATCATTCCCCCTTATGGTCATTTTACAATTAAGCTATTGATTTAAACAGGAAAACAAATATTGATAAACTTTAAAATATTTTTTACCATTTTATTATATAGACTACAAACACTCAAACTATTTTTTAGTTAAAATAAACAAAACCCTTGATGCATTATGTAATTATTTTACGAATTAATATCTCTATACACCTAATAAATATGCTATTATTATTACGAAATGTTCATCTTTATTATTTTATTTTTACATAATGTTATTCAACAGAGAGGAGAAAGCAATGATTTACAAAGAACTGATTATTGGATTAATGCGGGCAGGCATATTTGGATTTGGAGGAGGGCCTTCTGTTATTCCACTGATCCGCCATGAAGCGGTTAATCGCTTTAACTGGGTTACAAATGACGAATTTGGAGAAATATTGGCCATTGCTAATACTTTGCCTGGCCCTATTGCTACCAAAATGGCTGCTTATCTAGGATATAAACAAAAAGGTGCTCTCGGGGCCACAGTTGCTGTATTGGCACATATCTTGCCGACTTGTTTAGCTATGGTTTTACTGATTACCTTTGTTAATGTATTAAGCAACTCTGCTATTGTAACTGGTATGATTTCTGCCGTTCTTCCCGTTATTGCGGTTATGCTTGGCGTTATGGCATATGAATTTGGAGAAAAGGCTGTAAAAGGTTTAGGCATTTACATCGGCATTCTATTAACAATTGTTTGCTTAGTGCTCATACAAACGATTTCTATTCACCCGGCCATTGTTATTTTAGTGTTTTTAACATATGGAGCATTCCATTTTAAAATCAAAACAAAACTCAAAAACAAACAAAGAGGGGTAGAATAGATGATACTCGTTAGCCTATTTTTAAGTTTTCTTTTGGCAAATCTTCTTGGTTATGGAGGCGGGCCAGCCTCTATTCCATTAATGTACGAGGAAATTGTTAATCGATATAATTGGTTGTCTAATGCTGAATTTTCTAATATGCTTGCATTAGGGAATGCTTTGCCTGGACCAATAGCTACAAAAATTGCTGCATATGTCGGCTTCGGCATGGGGGGATGGCTTGGTTTTTTCATTGCATTATTTGCAACCGTTGTTCCATCTGCAGCTGCTCTTATCTTCTTAATAAAAGTAATGAGCAAACATCGCGATTCTCTTATTGTAAAAGGAATGACCATTATGGTACAGCCGGTTATTGCTGCTCTAATGATTGGCCTTACCTTTGAAATGTTTCAAGACTCTTACCATTCTTTAGGACTTATTCAATCAGCCATTATTGCTATTATCGCATTATTGTTATTGCAGAAATTCAAAGTGCATCCCGCGCTCGTCATTATCCTTGCATTTCTTTATGGAGGAATTGTTGTTCCATATATTCATTAATATCTAGTAATCAATAAGGAGATAATTATGTCTAACCATTTTCAAATCCCATACTTTAAACTAGATGCTATCGATCAAGCCATCCTAGATTTACTTCATGAAAACAGCCGGATTTCTTATACAGATATCGGAAAACATGTTGGCATTTCACGAGTGGCTGTTCAAATGAGGATTAACACATTAATGGAACAAGGAATTATTGAACGTTTCACGACGGTTATTAATCCTACTAGAATCGGCATGATGGTTTCCGCTTTTTTTAATGTGGATGTAGAACCAAAATATTTGGAACAGGTTGCGGAAAAATTAGCAAATGACTCTGCAGTTTCTAGCCTTTATCACATGACAGGTCCGAGCAAACTTCATATGCATGGAATTTTTGCCGACAATCAGGAAATGGAAGAATTTTTAACAGATAAATTATACGCAACAGAAGGTGTAGTAAGTGTTGATACCCAATTGTTAATTAAAAGATATAAAAGCAGAATGGGTATGAAATTATAAAAAAGCACTCCAATTGTTAGACTATGTCTAACAATTGGAGTGCACTTCATCTAACTCCTCTTTTTTATTTCTGCAAAATAGCTGTTAATTCAGACCAATCCTTTAATCTGTTCATTTTTAATTCTTGATTATAAGGATGATCTTTCACATAAACCTGAACAGCAGCATCTGCAAGAGTTTCCACCACTTGCGGCTTATCATCAAAATAAAAATCAAGTTCTAATTTTTTAATGATATGAATTTTCTCATGATCTTCCATTCCGCAATAAAAGTGCCCTTCTTGCATTGGAAATCCTTTTCTTTGCATCCATTCCTTTGTACGTTCTCCAAACTCCTTATTTCTTGCTGTTATATAATAAACATCATGTCCATTTTCCACTAGCTCATTTAATGTTTCAACTGCCATTGGAAAAGGCGGGCAATCCGTAAAATAGATTTCTTCACGCAAAGAATTCCACAACTCTTTGCCTTCCACATCCTGCAAACCAAATGGACGATGGATCTCCACCGTCTTTAATGCTTTAAATATTTCTAAATCAATATTTGTTTGCATTTTTTTATTGTATAAACCAAAAGCATACTCCCTTAAATTAATAAGAGTATCATCAATATCAAATCCAAACTTCATTTTTATTCCTCCATACTTTGACAAACAGCAGCATTAGTTAATAATCAGTTTTTATTGTAAAATGATCTTTAAAACTAGACTCTCGCTTCAATTGTTCTGATTGTATTTCCTCAACGGATATTTTCCGGATATTCTCATATTCTTTTAAGTGCGACAAAGGTTTTTTTCCTAAAAGAACAGCTGCAATCACCTCTGCTAAAACCTCTGCATCTTTTAAGGAACTATTTAATCCAAAAGCTCCTGTTGGACTCATTGTATGAGCAGCGTCTCCTAATAAAACTACATTTTGTTTTACCCATGTGGAACTTTTCGAGCTTTCAACCTTTAATAAAACAAAATCCCGCCATGACTGAATATGCTCTGAAACGCTTTTTTCCAATTCAGGAAAAGCTTCAATTAGACTATTTATGAAGATTTGAAAAGATCCCTTTCTTAATGCTGGAAAACTGTCTTCTTTTATATTCCAGCCAATTTGAATATATTGTCCATATTGTGTAAATAATGCTAATTGACTTCCATTCGCTAATGCCATGCTTACAGTTGGTTCCCAATTAAGAGGCGCTGGGATTTTTGCCCATAATAAATCATATCCATGCCTAATCGGCGTGACAGGGAATTCAGCTTTTTTTCTAATAGTGGAAAACCTTCCATCTGCTGCAATAATCAGTCTGCTGCGGACAATGGTTTTCTTATCATCTATGATTGCCATTACTCCATTGCCGCCATTTTCCATGTCTTCTGCCAAATCTACCACTTTTGCATTCATTTTTAATTGAAAAGCAGGAAAGGTATTTGCCTTATTTAGAATAACCTTTAATAAATGATTTTGAGGTACATGTATGCCGGTATGATTTATTCCTTCTGCTGGCAATATTGTTTTAAAAACTTTTCCCCTATCTACATATTCTACCCGTTTCATTGGCAGGATTCCCATCTTTTCTAAAGCGGCAAAAAGTCCTGCCTTTTTTAAAACAGCTATTCCTTCCTCATTTAAATGCTCGCCTCTAAACTCTTTATTAATGTCTTGATGACGCTCCAGCAAAATAGTAGAAATATTGGCTTTTGACAATAAGTAGGATAATAATGCTCCGCCAGGTCCTGCACCAACTACACAAACATCTGCTTCTAATATCGTCAATTTCCCCATCTCTTCTCTTTATTTTCTTTTATAAAGTGAAACTTCAGTCAATGGGAGGTTCTCCACCCCCATTGACTGTTAATTAACCAAAACCACCCTTCCCTTTATAGGAAAAAGGAAGGGGTTGATTTGGTTCCTATATTAAAGCGGATAAGCCGTTATCTTTAAATCTTCTCCAACTTTCTCCACATCAGCATACCGAAGCTGAACCGCCTCGTTAATCGTTTCTACATCTTCTCCTCTATATGGCGTATACGAGGATTTACCGCCTAAAATTTTCGGGGCAACATAAACAAGGTATTTTTGAATAAGCTTTTCTCGCATAAAACTCGCATTAATTTCGCTTCCGCCCTCTAATAAAATATCCGTAATCCCCTCTTTATACAACATCTTTAAAGCTACCTTGCCATTCATACTAGGTACTGTTAAGATTTTTACTCCTTTTTTCATTAACAGCTTCGCCTTTTCATCGTTTCGTTCCTTTGTTGTCACAATAATTGTAGCAGCTTCTGTACAGTCTGCTACATGAGCATCTAGTGGTATCCGCAAATTAGAATCCATAATAATTCGTATAGGATTTTTCCCTTGAACCTCAAGTCTTGTTGTAAGTTGTGGATTATCTGCCAGCACCGTCCCCACTCCTACAAGAATGCCATCTACTTTATTGCGGAGCTCATGAACTTCACGTCTTGCCTCTTCTCCTGTAATCCACTTGCTATGGCCAGTATATGCAGCAATTTTCCCATCTAAAGTCATGGCGACTTTGGAAATGACAAATGGCATTTCATAAATCATATTGTGAATGAATCGCTCATTTAGCTTTAATGCTTCTTCTTTCAAAACGCCTACTTCTACTTCAATTCCTGCATTTTTAATAAGATTGATTCCTTTTCCTCCTACAGAAGGGTTTGGATCTTCAGTTGCCACAACTACTCTTTTCACACCAGAATCTTTAACAAGATTGGCGCAAGGAGGAGTTTTGCCAAAGTGTGAACATGGTTCAAGGGTTACATAAAGAGTGGCTCCTAAAGCATGCTCTCCTGCCATATGAAAGGCATGAACTTCTGCATGGGGTTCCCCTGCTTTACGGTGAATGCCTGACCCGACAATCATCCCGTCTTTCACAAGAATTGCCCCAACAACAGGATTCGGATTTGTTTTTCCTTTTGCCGTAGCTGCAAGATCTAATGCCATTCTCATAAAATCTTGATCTGTTTTCATCCTTTTTTCTCCCTTATGTTGTTACCATTTTTTCATTGGCCGGAATATGGCCCGATTTAAGCACTTTTGTTTTCAAATAGTTTTCATTATACTCTGAGATATCTCCCCAAATTGGAACATTTTCTTCTGCTGTCAGCCCGATTGATTTTAATGCTGCCAGCTTCTTCGGATTATTGGTAATTAATTTTACTTGCTTTTGGCGCAAAAACTGAAGGACCTTAATTGGCTCTTCGTAGTTGCGCATATCATCTGGAAAATCTAACGCATTATTTGCTTCTACTGTATCAAAGCCCTCCTGTTGAAGAAGATAAGCCAAAGATTTCGTAAATAATCCAATGCCCCTTCCTTCATGATTTGCAATATAAAATAGTGCTCCGCTGCCATTTTCTACAATCATCTTCATAGATTCTCTCAGCTGAAAACCACAGTCGCATCGTTTGCTGCCAAATATATCGCCTGTATGGCAGATGCTGTGCATACGAATTAATGCATCCTCCGCATTTTTAAAATCTCCATATACAAGGACAGATGATTGCTGATATTCTGCTAAGTGCAAAGAAGGAAGCATTTCTAATAATTCTTCTTTTGATTGATTTTTTTTAATAGGAAGCCATGTATACCATTGAAAGGTAACTGTATCTTTTCCAAGTTGAACAGGAAGGTTCACTGGTCCAACCAGACATAAATTATTTGTATCATTAAATAGAAGAATCTCCATTTTATTTTGAAGAAGATTTATCACTTCTTTTTCCATTCCATAATCTCCTTTTCCCTATAGGCCATGTTATTTCTTTTCATGTGTAAAACAGAAAGAATAAACGAATAAAACTCTTATTACTTACTATATGTAAGTAAGTATATATTGATAACAAATTAGCGTCAAGTAACTAAAATAAAAATTACTGATAATTATTATCATATAGGAATCTTTTAAAATATACAAACTCGATTTTTTAGTATGACTTTTACTATAGGAAAATAACCCTTTCCGTTTCATGAATAGAGCCATACTTTAAAGGGATAGTTTCTCTTTACTACGCTGAATTCTATTGTTCCATAATGCTTGTCCTTTTATCGTGAATATTCCGCAAAATTTATGGGTATTGTACTGTACTATTCAAATTACTTTGCAGTCTGAAACTAATGGATTTTGAACATAATACAGAATAGAATACTACTGAAACGTTTTGAGGTGAAGGTATTGCCTAACAATATTTTAGCTACATTTTTGCGTTTGCCAATCACTTTACGAATTTTAGCTATTTCCATTATTATTATTGTTGCTTTTGGGACAGCTATTACATGGATAGAACCTCAAAATTTCCCAACATTTTTTGATGGTGTTTGGTGGGCAATTATTACTACATCTACTATTGGATATGGAGATTATGTTCCTAGTACCATATTAGGCCGCTTAACAGGAATTGCACTTATATTTACAGGAGTAGGATTTATTTCTACTTATTTTGTCACTTTGGCAACCGCGGCCGTAACTAAACAAAATACTTTTATAGAAGGGAAAGCCATGTATAAAGGAAAAAATCATCTTATCATTATTGGCTGGAATGAACGATCAAGATCCCTGATCTATTCACAGATAAACGACAATAAAAAGCCATCGATTACCCTTATCGATGCCTCTCTGGCGAAAAACCCTTTGCCTGACTCGATTCATTTTATTCAAGGGAATCCTAATATCGATAGTACTCTTCTTATGGCAAATATTGTTTTAGCAGAAAAAGTGATTATAACTGCAGATCAGAATAAAGATGAACTTCAAGCAGATATGAGCTCGATTTTAACACTGCTTGCCGTCAAAGGGCTTAATCCTGCAGTTACTTGCATTGTGGAAATATTGACTGTTGAACAGGTAGCCAATGCGGAAAGAGCAGGAGCAGATGAAATTATTCAGTCTAATAATTTGACTAGTTTTGTAATGAATAGCAGTTTAAATTCTAAAGATACAATGGTTGCTTTTTTAGACCTGCTTAATCAGCTAAAAGAAAAAAAATTAAAAATCATTCCATTAAGCGAAGAAAATGCCTGGCAATCAAATCGTAATTTTGCAGCGTTAAGCGCCCATACTTTACAAGAAGGCAAGCTGCTTATTGGCATAAAAAGAGGAGAAAAAACTTATTTTGATCCTTCTTCTTCGTTTTTATTAGAAAAAGGAGACGAATTGATTTTTATTACTTCTTAAAGCAAAACTTCAACCAGTAAGGTTTTCTCTTATACTTCCTTAGATGAGGGGCAAAATCCCGTTAATATTCAATAGGAGGCTGTCTAATACGTCCTAAAATAAAAACAGGCAAATTTAATAGTACTAAAAAGATGGGCTGTACTCAAAGGTCATTTTTTAATGACTTTTGAGTACAGCCCCATCTCATTCTTATTATTGAAGATAATTTTTGCAAACAGCTAGACATTGTGTACAAATCTCTGCGCAATATTGGCAATGTCTATGCTCATGCTTTTGACATTCTTTTGCACATGCTTCACAAATAGATATGCATAAACTAGTCAGTGCATGTACAAATGGTGATTTTCTGATTACTGCTTGTTCTAGGTAAGAACAGAATTCTGCACACTCCCTATCTAAACGAATGCAGTCCAACATCATTTCTACATGGGTTTCTGCTAAGCACTCATTAAGACAATGATTGCAAGCAATCATACATTCTTGCAGGGAGCGGACTAGCTGTTGTTCTTTTTCATCCAACATACTAATTTCTCCTTCCATTCTATCTTTTATGCTTTATTTAGCCTATTATTTCGCCTTTAAACATTAATCTAGCTTTAAATAATGCAAAAACCCTGAAAAGCAAATTGCTTTTCAGGGTTTTTTGCATTATTTATTAGTCATTTAAACGTTTTTCAAGCTCTGCCTTTTTCTCTTCAAAACCTGGTTTTCCTAAAAGCGCAAACATATTTACTTTGTATGCTTCTACTCCTGGCTGATCAAATGGATTTACTCCTAGCAAATAACCACTGATAGCACATGCTTTTTCAAAGAAATATACAAGATAGCCAAATGTATACTCGTCCATTTCTGGAATAGTTACAACTAAGTTTGGAACTCCGCCATCTGTATGCGCCAATAAAGTACCTTGGAATGCTTTATTGTTAACAAAATCAACTGATTTTCCTGCTAAATAATTTAAGCCGTCTAAATCACTTTCTTCTGCCTCAATAATAATTTCATGGCGAGGCTTTTCAACTTTTACAATTGTTTCGAATAGATCACGGCGCCCTTCTTGTACATATTGACCTAGTGAATGTAAATCTGTTGAGAAGTTAGCTGATGAAGGATAAATTCCTTTTTGGTCTTTTCCTTCACTTTCGCCAAACAATTGTTTCCACCATTCAGAGAAGTATTGTAAACCTGGCTCATAGTTAATCAGCATTTCAATTGTTTTTCCTTTATTGTAAAGCACATTTCGTACTGCTGCATATTGGTAAGCAATATTTTCCTTTAATTCAGATGAACCGAAGTCTACGCGAGCAGCTGCTGCACCTTTCATCATCGCATCAATATCTGCTCCACTAACAGCAATTGGCAATAATCCAACAGCTGTTAAAACAGAGTAGCGGCCTCCAACATCATCAGGAATAACAAACGTTTCAAAACCTTCTTCTGTCGCTAATGTTTTTAGCGCTCCTCTTGCTTTATCTGTTGTTGCATAAATTCTTCCTTTTGCTTCTTCTGCCCCATATTTTTGTTCCAGTAATTTGCGGAACACACGGAAAGCGATTGCAGGTTCAGTCGTAGTACCTGATTTAGAAATAACATTAATAGAGAAATCTTTATCTCCTAAGAAATCAATAACATCACTCATATAAGTAGAGCTGATATCTTTCCCAATAAAGATGACTTGAGGTGTTTTTCTTTTATCACTTGATAATGCATTGTAGAAACTGTGGTTTAACATTTCGATTGCTGCACGGGCTCCTAAATAAGAACCGCCGATTCCAATTACAAGCAATACTTCTGAATCATTTTGAATTTTTTGAGCTGACTTTTGGATACGAGAAAATTCTTCTTTATCGTATTCAACAGGAAGATCGATCCATCCTAAGAAATCATTTCCTGCTCCTGTTTTTTCGTGCAGAGAATGATGAGCTACTTTTACAGCATCCTCTAAATATGTAATTTCATGCTCTCCAAAGAAACTAAGCGCCTTTGAGTAATCAAAACGAACGTGTGTCATAAATGATCCTCCAATTATTTTATTTTTTCTTCTATTTCACTTTAACTAATGTAAGATAACTTATCAAGAAAGATGTTAAATTGTAAGCGTATTCAATATGACTTTTTTCTATTATGCCATTTTTTAGACTGTTTTCATAAACTTTGTTGCTTTTAAAGGCGTAGATTGATTTCCAGTCCAGGATGTTTATTGTCCGCAGGACGGGTGAGGAGTCTCTTCGGCGTATCGTCTGCGGAGTCTCACAGCTTTCACTCCAATCAGCCTGTTTTAACCATGGATTTACTCATGGAAACTATCCGGAAAACAACAATCTTTTAGAAAACAGCCTTATTTTTAAAAGAAAAGGCAAAAAATCAGCATCTTTTGATAAGTATGCAATCGTTCCAATTTATCAAAAGAGCCAACTTTTTGCCCAACTAACTATTTCTTATAAAGAAGCTTCGTAAATTGCTTTTACATCCTGTCCATTCAGCACTTTGAATCTGCCGAATTCTCCATTTGCCATTGCTTTTTCTACCATCAAATCAATTTTTTTGTCATCAATGTCATAATCAGCTAAACGAGACGGGGCGCCTATGCTATTCCAAAATTCTCTTAATTTACCAATTCCTTCCAACCCGACTTCTTCATCTGTTTTTCCATCTGGATCAACAGCAAAAATGCGAACAGCCATTTGTTTAAAACGCTCAGGTTTCACAGATAAATTATGTTTCATCCAGTTAGGGAAAAGAATAGCTAATCCTCCGCCATGTGGAATATCATATACAGCTGAAACGGCATGTTCAATATTATGTGTTGCCCAATCTCCTTGGTAGCCCATATTTACCATGCCATTTAATGCCATTGTTCCACAATAAAGAATGGTTGAACGGTACTCATAATTTTCTAAGTCGTTTACTAGCTTAGGACCAAATTCCATTACTGTTTTCAGCAAAGATTCACACATATAGTCCTGATATTCAGTATGCTCCTCTAAGTGAAAATAATGTTCAAATACATGAGACATCATATCAACAATCCCGTAAATCGTTTGATCTTTCGGCACTGTATATGTATTTTCTGGATCAAGAATAGAGAATACCGGGAATGTCAACGGACTTCCCCAACCATATTTTTCTTGTGTTTCCCAATTGGTGATAACAGACCCAGCATTCATTTCAGAACCAGTTGCCGCTAAAGTCAACACCGTTCCAAAGGGAAGTGCACTTGTAGGAGTTGCTTTTTTTGTAACAATATCCCATGGGTTTCCATCATATTTTGCGCCAACTGCTATTGCTTTCGTACAATCAATAACACTGCCGCCGCCAACTGCCAATAAGAAATCAATTCCTTCTGTTTTGCAAATATCTACTCCACGCTGAACAGTTGATAAACGGGGGTTAGGCTCTACACCAGCTAGTTCAAAAACTTCTTTGCCGCTTTCTTTTAAGATTGCAACAACTTTATCATATAATCCATTTCTTTTGATGCTGCCTCCACCGTATACAAGTAATGCTTTATTTCCAAAGGAAACAACTTGATTTTTCAACTGCTCTAATTGGCCTTTTCCAAAAATAAGTTTGGTTGGATTCCAAAAAACAAAATTCTCCACTATTTTTCCTCCTAAAGAATAGCTAGTTAAGACATAGCAAAAATGTCTGTACCTATTATGAAACAAATAATAGTTAAAAAGCAAAATTTTAGCTTGACCATTTTATTTTCACAAAAAATCTTGTTTCTATCCCCAGAAAAACTAGCATTTATTTTATCATGTATAATTATTTGCACTCTAAACCACCCTATTAATGAACCCAACAAAGGAGGAAAGCACTATGAGCGCAATCCAAAGAATTGCATTAGCACTTACTATCGTTGGCGCAATAAATTGGGGATTAATTGGATTCTTCCAATTTGACCTTGTAGCATTTATTTTTGGCGGACAAGGATCTGCCCTTGCTAGAATTATTTACGGATTAGTTGGGATTGCTGGATTAATTAACCTTGGATTATTATTTAAACCATCCCAAGAAATAGTCCGCGAACCAGAACCAAAATCAATAAGATAAAAGAATATATTTCTTTTTAGGCTATATTAATGAATAGAATTTACAAAAAAACCGGTATAAAAAGTCTAAACTTTTTATACCGGTTTTTTGTACTATATTTTCTTTTGTATTAAAAATAGAAAATACTCTTTAGCTAAAACTTCCCACAATAAATAACAAAACTGTTTATGTCAGCCGATTTATTTGAGCCAAAAGCCAAATAATTTTATTTATTATTATTAAAATAGAAAGGTAACTTAAAATCAAATAAAAAAGCTGATATAAAAGGCGAATGGTTTCCCAAAATAAGACCATATATATGGTCACTATGCCTCTATATCAGCTTTGATTTCAATTATTTTTTAATTAAATCGTTGCGGTTTGACTGATCAATCCACTCTTGTAGTTTATCTTTTAATGTATTGAATCCTTGTGCACTTTCTGTTTCTGTTTTAATTGGTGCTGCTTGGCGTTTTGCACGAGGTTTTTTTGCTTTTTCAGCTTCAGGCTGTACTGGAGCTTCTTCTGTTGCACGGATAGATAAACCAATCTTTCCTGCATTTTCGTCGATAGAAAGTACTTTTACTTGTACTTCATCTCCTACTTTTAAAAACTCATTAATATCTTTAACAAAGCCGTGCGTTACTTCTGAAATATGAACAAGACCTTGTGTATTTTCATCTAATGATACGAACGCGCCATATGGCTGAATGCCCGTTACTTTTCCTGTAATTACGCTTCCAACTTCAATTTTATCTGACATGGTAACACTCCTAATTTTTATATTAACTTACCTTTTATATGCATTATAAAATTATATCATAAATATGCTCACATTACAAAAAAAGTTATTTTTAAAAATAGCTTTTTTTATTTTCGCCTTCTATTTCTTATAGATATGGACCATTATCAACTACAATGCAAAAATAAAAGAACGGCATTTTAGCCGTTCTTTAT
>NZ_BQYJ01000018.1 GCF_023168165.1 Niallia sp. NCCP-28 | reverse complement strand
AAAAAATCCAGAGATTAAATTTTCTCTGGATTTTTTATTTTTTGGCAACATTGCATTTAAAAAAACTGTGTTTAGTACTATTTGATAGTGTCAACATAGATGATTATACTTAAATTATGTCAAGGCAACAGGGTGATTAGATATGTTCATTTCAGCTAGAGAAAAACTGATTTTAGTTTAAGTGAATTAATTCACAATGCCCAACTTCTACATAAATGTATAAAGAGATTGGGCATTTTCATTAATTCCTTAAAGCGCTCGCTTGTTAACAATTTAGGGTAAATGTTAACCTCATTAAAACCTTCCATCCGATAACCGGATGAGTGGTTTTTTACATACTACTTTTCCTGCTCCTTTATTACCTGCTCAACCCCAAGCAGAATCAGTTTCAAGCCGAACTCAAACGCCCCGTCCGTCCCCATCAGCTCGAATAGCCCGTTCGTGAACATCCTCCGAAACAGTCCTGCATCCGTCTCGTTCATGGAGTCAAGAAGGCAAATCATCTCCTCACCCGGAGGCGCCCCCTGCTCCTTAAGGATAGCGGAGACATTGCGCTCATGCTGATAATCATCTAGAACGAAATAGAAGACATAGTTCACAAGCGTAGTAACCACTTGCATTTTCTGCTCTTGCTTAAGTGGTGTCGATTCCACGCAGAGCAGCATACGGTTCGTAAACCGGATAATGTCCGGTTCGTGGGGCAGCGTCATCATCATGAGCTGCGTGGAGCAGGGATATCGGCTGAGCACGCTCCGTACCGTTACCGCAAGCCCCGTCAGCTGCTCCTTCCAGTCCCCCTCGGAGTGGAAATCCGCCAGAATCATTTTTGATACCTGGTTGGCCAGACGCTGGTAGAGATTCTGTTTGCTCTTGAAGTACCAGTATAAAGAGGGAGCCTGAATCCCTAGCCTGTTGGCCAATCGTCTCATACTGAATTTTTCGATGCCCGCCTCTCCAAGAAGCTCCCACGAGGTTTCCAAAATTTTATCCTCTGAAATCTGAGGCTGCTGCTTTTTCATCGTTATCCGCCCCTAACAGTGTAAGTTTTTGCTTTACAGGTTTATAGATTCATGATATCATCTAACACTGTAAGACGCAACCTTACACCGTTAGTCTAAAAACCAAAATAAATGAAGAAAGTAGTGATCCATCATGGATGCAGAAAACCTCTATTACTTTGAAAAGGCACCAGTCTCAAAAGCCGTAGCTCACTTCGCTGTACCAATGATGCTAGGCACATCAATGAATGTCATATATTCCATCCTGAATGCCTATTTCCTTGGTACACTCCATAATACTGCCATGTTAACCGCACTCGCTCTAACCTTGCCGTTATTCGCATTCATCATGGCGCTCGGCAACTTGATTGGCATGGGTAGCGGTACATTTGTCTCCCGTTTGCTTGGAGAGAAAAAATATGATGATGTAAAGCATGTGTCTTCATTCGCCTTTTACAGCAGTTTAGTTATCGGTCTTATCGTGATGGCCGTGGGTCTCCCGTTGATCAATCCAATCGTTTATGGCCTGGGGGCAACGTCTGACTCCTTCGGATTCACGAAAGACTATGTCACGATTATGCTTATTGGTTCACCATTCGTCGTATTATTCTTTACTCTGGAGAATATTGTGCGCTCGGAGGGTGCAGCAATCACTTCGATGATCGGTATGATTCTCAGTGTTGTTGTAAATATTATTCTCGATACGTTAGTCATCTTCGTGTTCCATTGGGATGTAATCGGCGTTGCGTCTGCTACGGTCATTTCTAACTTGGTTGCGAGTGCATTCTACGCCTTCCATATGAGATATAAGAGCCAATTCTTAACTGTCTCCGTAAAATGGTTCAAGGCTACCAAGGATATTCTGAGCAATGTATTAAAAATCGGAGTTCCCGTCTTTATTATGAGTATCTTTTTAGGTGGAATGTCGCTCATCTTTAATCATTTTCTTGTCGAATATGGAGATCACGCCGTAGCGGCTTACGGAATTTCATCACGTTTATTGCAATTTCCTGAGTTTATTCTGATGGGCTTATGCGAGGGAGTCGTGCCGTTGATTGCCTTCTCTTTTACAGCGAATAAATTACGCATGAAGAATACCATTAGATTTACGATCAAAGCGATTGCGGCGTTAGCAGTCGTGTTCGGCATCATTGTCTATTTGATTTCCGACCACTTAATTGGTTTATTTACAAATGACCCGCAATTAATTGAAATGGGCAGCTACATTCTACATGTGACGTTCTTATCCTTGTTCATTACAGGAATGACCTCATTGTTTACTGGGATTTTCCAAGCAACGGCGCAAGGAACTGCCGCCTTTATTATGTCAATTATTCAAGGAATTACTCTAATTCCTTTGTTGTTTATCGCCAATCAAATGAACGGCTTCCACGGGGTGGTCTGGTCGCTAGTCATTGCGGATGCCGTCGCATTCCTTGTTGGTGCCATCATGCTTTTTATTTTGCGGAACAAATTGCAGCCAGAATTGGATAGTTTAGTACACTAGAAAACATATAACACCCAAGAAGGCAGGGTTTCGCACACCAATTCTCGAATAGAGAAATAATTATTGTACAGTGTGAATTTACCTGTCAATTATGAAAGCGAAACAAATATAGAGTTTTTAATCCCATGAAAACTCAAAATAGTGGAAATTCGCAGAAGAAACATTTGAAAGTTTTGTAGAACAAGTTGTAAATTTAACATGTTAAAGTAAGAGCATCTCTTTGTAATGAGAAATGCTTTTTATTTTTGGCAAAATTAGAAGGATATTTCAATAATAATAAAACAATAAACAATATGCTAAAATCACGTTGGCATTAAATAAGTGAGGTGTTTTAAATGAAGGTTAAACGAGGCTCAACCACTTTCTTAAAGGTAACTATTTTTCTGGCTGGAATTGCAGTACTTGCTTTATGTATATTTTTAGTGCCCCATATAGCGAATTTCGCAGCAAAAATGTATCCAAATATTTCCCCAATGAAATATCTCGTTTTCATCGTGATGTATGGAGCGGCTGTGCCTTTTTACTTTGCTCTCTATCAGGCTTTCAATCTTTTACTGTATATTGACAAGAACACAGCGTTCTCGGAATTATCTGTAAAGGCGTTAAAGAACATAAAGTACTGTGCGATTACAATCAGTGGTTTATATGTATTAAGTTTGCCACTCTTTCGTTTTATAGCGAAGAAAGTTGACCCTCCTATTGGATTAATAGGACTCATCATCATTTTTGCTTCGTTGGTTATCGCCGTTTTTGCTGCTATTCTCCAACGACTTCTACAAGAAGCGATTAACATAAAATCAGAAAATGATTTGACGGTCTGAGGTGGAGGATATGGCAATTATTATTAATATTGATGTGATGTTAGCAAAACGAAAAATGAGCGTAACGGAGCTTTCAGAGAGTGTCGGAATTACTATGGCAAATCTCTCCATTCTGAAAAATGGGAAAGCAAAAGCGGTTCGTTTTTCAACATTAGAAGCGATATGTAAGACTTTGGATTGTCAACCAGGTGATATTCTAGAGTACAAAAGGGACGAAGACACTCAATAAAAACAGACAACAAATTTATTTAATTAATGGGAGTCGTTAGAGAATTTAAGGGATAGCCATTAAGCTATCCCTTCTTTGCGTTTATTGATGTTATTTACTCAGAGAATTCCATTGAGAATTTCATTGATATTAGTGACAAAACATACGATGTGATTTGCAATGTTTGCGCCTCAAAAGGGAGCCCATTATTTAATTAGGCATCTCTTTTTTTATGCACTTAATAAATAAAGTGCATGACTCTGCATTTGTCCTTTGCAAAGCCCTGCACTTCTATTTCATTATTCTTCTATCGATTTCTCTATTTTAATGCTGAGTGAAATTAGGCTTTTTTTATTCTGGAATTTTCTTAACATGTAAATTTTCGTTTTGCTGGTAGTGTCCCCAGATAGAAAAAATAAAAATGGATAATATCCCCTTATCCATTCCCCTCATTCTATCCTCTCTTTTAACTGTTGATATTTCGTAAATAATAGGGGGTAAATTAAAGAACTAAGCATGATACAAGTCAATGTAGCGGATGTCATAGTGGTAAAAGCGATTAATAATTGAAAGCGCACAGCTTGCACAGGACTGGCTCCAGCGAGGATTTGCCCTGTCATCATTCCTGGAAGTTGTACAAGCCCAATGGTTTTTTGACTTTCTAATGTCGGAATCATACTTGCTTTCATACAAACTTTCAAGATCGAATGAACCGCTTGCTTTGGTATTCCTCCAAGAGACAGAATCAACAGAATCTCCTGTCTGTGTAGCTCCACTTCGGAGAATAACCGATTGAGAAATAAGCTAGCTAAAACCATTGAGTTTCCGATAATCATCCCACTAATTGGAATGATATACTTTGAAGTAGGAGGAATAACTTGTAGAACAAGCAAAAAACCTTGGGTTATTCCTTCTACAAGCAGCAGTGTAACAAATACTCGCCAGAATAGTCCCTTTTGCTTCTTCCTCCGTTTAACAATGTTCTGTGATGCAATCAGCAACATAAACAAAAGCATAAGAATGGTAAAAAAAGGAGAATTAAAATTAAAAATGAAAGTCAGTAAATAGCCAATAAAAAATAATTGGATACTTGCTCTTAGCGTAGCGATTATAATGTCTTTTTCAATCCCTACCTTAAATGATTTCGATAAAAATAAAGCAATAAAGACAAACAGGATAGTGAATAAGAGTGCTATAAAATCCATTATTCCCCTCCCATTAAGAACTGTTTAGTTATATCTTTTTGAGGAGATAAAAAAAAGTCTTGAACTGAAGCACTTTCTACTATACTTCCATTTTTAATAAGCCAAACCCAATCCGCAACCCTTTTAGCTTGTGCTAAGTCATGAGTCACCCAAACAATAGTTTTGTTTTCTTCTTTATTTAGTCGTAAGATTAATTCCTCAATTTCATGAGTTGAAATTGGGTCAAGGGCAGATGTAATCTCATCTAACAGAAGAATTGAACTATTGTTAGAGAGCGTCCTAGCTAATGATAATTTTTGCTTTTGCCCCCCAGATAAACTTCGAGCATGGTGTTGCAAGAGATCTTGAGAGAGTCCTGTAAGTGATGTAAGCTGTTCGGGGCTATAAGTATTTTGATTATGCATCTTATATGTAAGCAATAGATTATCCTGTACAGTTCCCTCTATGACAGGAGCAGTTTGAAAAGCAATTCCCACCTTCCTTCTCAATTCATTAACATTCCACTCTCGAACCTCTTTGCCTTCTATTATTATTTTGCCGGTATCAGAAGTGATAAGCATATTGCAAAGAGAAAGCAATGTACTTTTTCCGGACCCAGATGGTCCAACAAACACTACAATGGAGTTTCTCTCAATTTCACCAGTAATATCACGTAGTACGGGCTGAACCTTTCCATTTTGCACGAAACTTTTACTCACTGATCTAAACTCAATGACAGGTTGATTAACGAACTCCATACTCATCTAAACCTACCCCCTTCTATTCTTTTTAATTATTTTTATCTATTGTAAAGTACAAAATTTTATTCTATCAACCTTTAAAACTACTAATTCTATAGAATATTGCAAATAATGTTGCTTATTCCTACATATTCATATAGCAGTATGCTCACTAGATAAATACCTATTAAATAGTAAACAAGTGATAAATAAAGATTTGAACAGCTTTGATTAAAGATAACCTTATCCCCACATTTTGGTATGGATGATTTTTCACATAAACTAAATATGCCAATCCATAACAAAAACCACCCATTATGCATCAACCTATAAGGGTGGTCTTATGTATGTGTATCCTACAAATTATTTTGAAAATATTTCTTCTGCATTATCCATTGCCATTTTATTTCCTAATGCTGAATAGTCAAGCCACGGCTGATCAGGAATCACATAAACATGTTTTCCTTTAACAGCTTTCAACCCTTTCCAAATAGGTGTGCCTTCTAACTCCTTAAAAGCTGTTTGAGATTCATCATCTCTATTGACAATAACAAAGATAGCATCTGCATCAAAATCTGGAAGTACTTCTTGAGAAATGACCTCATAAGGTTGAGATTTATCAATATCTTCTACACCATTAGCAGGATTTAAGCCTAAATCTTGGAATAAAATTGGACCCATTGGGCGTTTCGTCCCAAATACTCGTAATTCTTTTGCTGCAACCCTTATGGCCATTACTTTACTGTCTTCGCCAATTTCATTTTTTATTAAACCTTGCACGCGCTTTGTTTGTTCTTCATAATCAGCGATAAACTTTTCTGCTTGCTTCTCTCGATCAACTAGTTTTCCAATGGTTTTTAAGTGGTCTCTCCACGTTCCATCGTCCAAATTAAATACATGAGTTGGTGCAATTTTTTCATATTTTGAAACATCTTTCCCTGAAAATTCCTCATCAAGATAAATCACAGAAGGATTCAAACTAAGTAATGCCTCCATATCTGGATCTTTTACAGGACCAAGTTTTTTTGTATCTTTTAATTGATCCTTCACATGAGGAAGAAAATCCTTTAAATCCCCTCCAATAACAGAACCTATAGGAGTAATGCCTAATGCAAGCAAATCATTTGTTAAATGAATAGACAAGGAGGCAATTTTAAGTTCATCCTTTTCCTTTTTCTCCTTATTTTTCGGATTATCACCATTTGAAGAAGTTTGTCCACATGCGGATAAAATCAGAATAAAAACGATACAAAATAACATAATAAGTTTCTTTTTCATATTAATCTCCTTAATAAATAATTTATTTTACCTTTAAAAGTAAATAAAGAAAATAGGGGGCCCCTATAGCAGCGACTACTATTCCTGCTGGAATAGAATTTGGTTGGAATAAGGAACGGCCAACTGTATCAGCAAGCAATAGAATAATTAACCCAATGAGTCCCGAAATAGGAAGAGAATGCTCATACTTTGGTCCCGCTAAGCGCCTTGCAAGATGCGGTGCCACTAATCCAATAAAACCAATTCCTCCAGTCATTGCTACACTTCCACAAGATAACCCGACAGCAACTGCCAACATTACTAAACGATTTTTTTGCACAGAGACACCAAGTCCGGCTGCTACCTCATCACCGAGTGATAAAATATTTAATGTATGAGATTTAAACCAAGCATAAGGAGCCAAAATGACAATCCATGGTAATAGTGTCCAAACATGAACCCAATCTCTTCCCCAAACATTCCCAACTAGCCACCTAGAAGCAAAAGTATACATCTCTTCATTTAGACGAAGAGATAAAAAAAGAGTAATAGCACTAAAGCCAGCTGAAACTGCAATCCCAACTAAAATAAGACGTATCGGGAGTGTGCCTTCATAGCGATCATACGCTAATAATATAATAAGTAATGCTGCTAGAATTCCGCCTGTAAACGTAAATAACGGAATAAAAATGGATGCCTGTTTATCCAATGAGTGAAAGTAAGTAACAAAAATAATAAGACCAAAGGCAGCTCCTGAATGTAACCCTAAAATTCCAGGGTCAGCTAAAGGATTTCGAGATAATCCTTGTAAAATCGCACCAGAAACACCCAGACCAACCCCTGCCAGCATCGTAATTAAAATTCTTGGCAGCCGGTAATCAAACAATACTGTAGAGCTGTTGAAGTCCCCGTAGCCAAAAAAAGTTTGAATTACCTTTACTGGAGAAAGCTGCATTGTCCCTGTATTTAAGCTTACAAAGATAGAAGCGACGCTTATTAAAATTAAAATACTAGTGACGATATAATTTTTGTTGCTATTTTTGTTAAGAGTATATTTCATCTATAAATCCCTCCCCTTGCGAGCAATATAGAGGAAAAAAGGAACCCCAATAAGCGCTACTATTATGCCGATAGCCAATTCTCGAGGCGGATTTATCGTTCTGGCACCTAAATCAGCCAAAACTAATAAAATCGCCCCCAATAATGCTGACATCGGAATAATGAGCTGATAATTTCTTCCCACAAGTTTTCTTGAGATATGAGGAATGACAAGACCAACAAATCCGATAGAGCCCACCGCAGAGACAGAAACACCTGCCAGAAGAACTGCTGCTGCTATTCCTATTAGTCTTACACGAGTTGTTCGTATTCCTAGATTAGCTGCAATCTCCTCTCCCAATGAAAGAATGGAAACAGAACGCCCTAACAGCATTGTCAATATAATCGTTATAAGAATAACTGGTACTAATACTTTCAAATGACTCCATTTTACCCCTGCCACTCCACCTGCATACCAAAATGCTAAGTCTTGACTCAAGTCGTAATAAATGGCTATCCCTGAACTAAGTGAATGTAAGAGAGCTGCCATCACAGCTCCTGAGATAGTTAACCTTATAGGCGTTAGCCCTCCTGGAGCAGCTGAACCAATCATAAAGATAAGTAATGTACTTAATACAGCTCCAATAAATGAAAAAACCATTAAAAGCGAATAGGGTATACTTGGGAAAAAGGCAAAACTTATTGTTACAACAAACATTGCTCCTGCATTAATTCCAAGAATTCCTGCGTCAGCTAAAGGATTTCGTGTTATTCCCTGCATTAAAGATCCTGCAACTGCAAAAGCCGCTCCAACTACTGCGGCTCCAATTACACGTGGAAATCGTAGTGTATGGATAATCTGTTGTTCAGTCAATTTAGAATTATAATGAAAGATTGCCTCCCATACCGTATTGATATTAATTTCTTTTGCTCCAAATGTTACAGCAAAAAATATAGATACCATTACCCCAAAAATCGTCAAAATAAAGAGACTTATAACTAGATAGATATTAAGACGATTTTTCAATTTTTTTTGCCGGGAGTTATGTAACATTGTAAAATTCATCCTTTATTCTTCCTAATAATAAATATTATTAATATTTGACTTATTATTTTATTAATCTACTTCGCCATGATCACCTAACTTTGCAATATATTACTATAAAAACAAACAAATAATTCTTCGTAAGTTAATATATATTTACTTCAGCTAATATTTTTTTATCAATATTTTGCTGAATATTATCATTTATTATAAATTGCCTTTTTACAAACGTACATGTCATTATTTAAGATTTTATATACTGGATTATTACCATATTAATAACTCTATAATTTGGAAAATAGAGAAACTGCTTGGTCTAATTGCCTATTGATAGAAATTGGAGCATAAACCATCCAATCTTCCCATTTTAAAAAATAGTATCTTTTTTGCTTAATGGCAGAGAATCTAAGTAGAGACGGATTGGTGTCAAACAATTCTCTGACCGCTCTTTCTTCATCTAGTGATTTAACGACAACAAAAAGAAAATCTGAATCGTACTGAATTAATTGATTAGTTGGTATCATCATCCAATTAAACGTTTTATTTACATTTTTTTTATCAATCTCCATTTGCAGGCGCTCTGAAGGAGAGAATTGTAAAGAACGGTAAAAGACATGACCTATATTCCGAGTTCCGTAAATACGAAATCCATTTTGAACAAATTGACAAACAGTTACAGTAGCCTCAGATATTCTACTTTTTATAGTTTTATAAGCGTCTTCTACTTTTTTTTCATGAAGATCAATCCAATTTTTTGCAGTAGAGTTTTTATCAACAATTTCAGCAATTTCTTTCAAATGTCCTATCATATCTTTATGTGTCCAACTAATTGGAATGATAGGAGCAATGTCTCCAATATTTTCTCTGGCTTGCTTAACTACATTTTCTTTACATAAAATTAAGTCAGGTTTTGATTCAACAAAAACCTGCCTTTTGATTCCCCATGGATCAGCACCATGATATGGCAAAGACAATGGATTTGGCATATTAGGCAATGAAGGATGAATTTGGCCAGCTACAGGCACAATATCTAACGCAAATAAGTGTTCAGTATATGGAAATGAAAGAGAAATAATATTTTGGACTTTTTTTCTTTTTTTATATAAAGTAGGTGCATATCCACTATTTTTTTTAAACCGACGGCTAAAATAAAATTCATCTTGATATCCAACCTGGTGAGCAATTTCACGTACTGTTTGATTTGAATTAATTAATAGCTCTTTTGCCTTATTCATTCTCACTTGATTTAAGAAATCTATAGGACTTTTATTCATTTTTGATTTAAAAAGCTGGGAAAAATATGTCGGATGTAATCCCGAAATTGCTGCTAGCTTTTCTAATTTAATATTGTTTTTATGAAAATTATTTTGTATATAACTACTGATAAACGAAAAAATATCTTCGGGGGTTCCTTGAACTGGCATGCTACATTCATAGAGCACATTTTCTAATAACTCACGGAGATAACTCTCGTACTGATACTTTTTCTTACTTTCATCTTTTTGATATTCCAAAATAAGAAGCTTAAATAAACGTTGCGAACGTTGATTAAAATAGTTAATAAGCCCACTAATAGGAAACGATAAATCTTTTTCAAATAATCGATGAGATAGAGACTGTTCTTTTATTCGAAAAATATTAAACTCGAGACAATAAATCTGCATTGGATAATTTGTTGAATTTTTGATATTGAACTTCATCCCTGGAGTTAACAAAAATATAGAAGTTCGAGTTAAATGAAAAGATTTTTCATTAATTATTACATCAGCTTTTCCCTTAGTAAAATAAAATAAAGTGTGGTTATTTACGATATGGGGATTAGGATAGTAGTTTATAGAATTTGAAAGTTCTTTTATTTCTAGTATTTCTAGTAGAGTATCTTTTAAAAAACATTCAAAGTTATCTGAGTTGTTCAATTAACGTGCCTCCTAATCAAGATAAATAAAGAGTAAACCATATATAATAGATGCCTTTTTATCTATATAATTTATATAATATCTATGGAACAATAATGATAATCATTATCATTATTGTTCCATAGATATTATATCGAGGCTTTTGTTAAATAACAATATGATTAATGATTTTTTATCTATTGACATCCTCGCTATATTAACCTTAATATTTTCTCCTTTTATACCTGGATGTGCACCTTTATTAATTAATTGCTCTCTTTCAGGATGAGCAATTAACCATTTATTCTTCATAAACAATAACGCATCTTCTTTAGTTCTTTTTTGAAGGTCAGATAATAGCGGTTTATTTGTTCCTTCAGGTAAAATTACAATTGTTTTAAATAATCTCGTTCTTCTTCTACACTGTTAAAATGAGTTTTCTTTCTCTTCATTGGATTAGGGATTCCTTTTCTGCCCCGACCATTCTTTCCTTTATTTGTTGAATAGACCGTGCCATTCTCTTTGTACCATTTCACCCAATTTTTACTCTTTAAACCATATTGTTTAGTTAGTGTCACATAACTTCCTTCTCCATCTAGATAACTTCGCACGGCTTGTAATGTTAACTCATCGGAATAACTATTATTTTTCTAGACATAATAAAACCCCCTATAAGTAGTAGTGTACCATCTACAATTTCCTGTAGCCTTTTTACACTGTCTACTTATAGGGGATAATATCAATATGATTCATTTTTTCTCTAACTTTTTAGGCGTTACCTTATTTCACTGCCCCGTTCCCATCAACATTATTTTCCAAAGTTATCAAGCAATGCACGCGCTTCATCTGTTGATTTCGTGTTCATTAATTGATTTCTTAATTCACCAGCTCCATGGAACCCTTTGACATAAATTTTGAAAAAGCGATGAAGCCCTGTGATTGAACGTGGCAGTGCTTCCGCATATTGATCTTGAAGATCAAGCTGCAGTCTTAAAAGATCAAGGTATTCTTTACTGCTATGCTCTTTTGGCTCTTTTTCAAAAGCAAAAGGATTTTTAAAAATGCCTCGCCCGATCATAACACCATCAATACCATATTGTTCAGCAAGCTGCAGCCCAGTTTGACGGTCAGGAATGTCTCCATTGATTGTTAGCAGCGTATTTGGTGCGATACGGTCACGTAATTTTTTGATTTCCGGAATTAGCTCCCAATGCGCATCGACTTGGCTCATTTCCTCTCTTGTACGTAAATGAATAGAAAGGTTCGCAATATCCTGTTTTAGAATATGCTTTAGCCACTCCTTCCACTCCTCAACCTCCTTATAGCCAAGTCGAGTTTTCACGCTGACAGGCAGTCCGCCCGCTTTTGCTGCTTGAATAAGTTTTGCCGCCACGTCTGGACGCAGAATAAGGCCACTACCTTTCCCTCTCGATGCCACATTTGGTACAGGGCAGCCCATATTAATATCGATGCCTTTAAATCCTAACTCTGCCATGCCAATACTCATTTGACGGAAATATTCAGGATTATCTCCCCAAATATGTGCCACCATTGGCTGTTCATCTTCTGTAAAAATCAAACGGCCACGCACACTTTTCATGCCCTCTGGATGACAATAGCTATCCGAGTTTGTAAACTCTGTAAAAAATACATCCGGTCGACCGGCTTCACTTACTACGTGACGAAAAACAACATCTGTTACATCTTCCATTGGGGCAAGTACAAAAAATGGTCGTGGTAAATCACGCCAAAAATTATCTATCATTTCAAACTCAAATCCTTTCACTATGGATACAACTTCAAACTTTCAGTCAAAAAATATAAAGCCAAATGTTCCACTTCTTTTACACTTAACTTATATCATGCTTAATAACTTATTATCAAACACAAGTACATTTGGACATTTATAATTTGTAAAAAACTATTATGACAATCTGCAATATTTATTTTAACGAAAATCAGTCCTAAATAGTACTTTTATAAACAAAAAAATAGATAGTTTAAATTGGATGCGTAAAATTAAAATATCCTTTCTTATTTTCTTAATCATTAAACCGCTTTTTTATAACAATATAATAAATGGTTAGTTCTCCAAGTAAATATTTCATATATTTTCAAGTTTCTAACCAATTATAAAAGAGTACAGATTTAATAGAAAATAACAAGCTATTGTTTTTTCATCATATTATTCTAAAGAAAGTTAAATTTCACCATTAATAGATTTATTTTAATAAAATGAAACCATAACGCTCTATAATGAAAGAAGAACTCCCCAAATTGGAACCAATAGATTTATTAGGGGAGAGAGACCTTTATATAGCTCCTTTATCACAGGAACGCTACCCCTATAGTAAAAAAACGGCTGCTTCTACTGAACAATCTTTATTCCAATAAAAGAAATACGAACTGTTTATTTTTTACCTCCACGAACCCATATCACCACAGGAATTAATAGTAAGGACATAATTCCTCCTACTAATGATAAAGTTGGATAACTAGAACCAGCTACAACCATTCCAGACAAGGCTCCGCCAGCAGCTCCTGACAGGGCAATTAGAACATCAACCGTACCTTGAGTTTTTGCCCGTGTGGAAGTTTCTGTTGAATCTACAATAAGGGCTGTCCCACTTATTAAACCAAAATTCCAGCCTAATCCAAGTAAACAAAGCGCAATTATTAGAAGAACCATCGAATCTCCTGGTGCAAAGGCTGATATTAAACCTGCTAAAAGCAATGTAATTCCAGAAGCAATTCCCATCACAGCGCGCCCTAATTTATCCACAAGGATACCTGTAAGGAGGGAGGGTAGATACATAGCGCCTATATGGAAACCGATAACTAGTCCCACAGCACCCAAGCCATGACCATGATGTCTCATGTGAACAGGTGTCATGGTCATAATGGCTACCATAACAATTTGAGTAAGTACCATGATGGTTGCTCCAACAATTACCCCTCTTTTATTTTCTCTATTTTCTGTTGTTGCTAATTCATGTTTATCTTTAGATTTTTGATTGGCAGCTTCGATGCTTCTTGCCATAACTAATGGATCTGGACGAAGCATTACGAAAAGGGCAGCACCTGCTAAAATATAGGCTGCTGCAGCTAAAATAAATGGACCTGCAAGGGAAGGTACACCAATTGAAACAGCGAAGTCACCCATCACATTTACTAAATTTGGTCCTGCAACTGCACCAAAAGTGGTAAAAACCATTGTAATACTAATTGCTTTCGCCCGCTGTTTATTATTTGCTAAGTCCGTTCCAGCATACCGGGCTTGTAGATTTGTTGCTGACCCCGCACCATAAATGAGTAGAGAGATAAATAATAAGACAATACTATTTATAATTGCTGATATGATAACCCCTATTGCTCCAAGTCCACCAATGATAAAACCAGCTGCCAAACCTGTACGACGTCCATAACGTTGGGAAAGTCTTCCTACAAATAAAGCTGCGCCTGCTGACCCTAACGTAAATAAAGCGGAAGGTAATCCTGCAAAAGCATCTGTACCAAGCATTTGCTGTGCAAGAAGCGCCCCCACAGTAACTCCTGCAGCTAGACCTGCACCACCAAAAATTTGTGAAATGCTTACAATAAATAAAGTGCGCTTGTATAATGCTTTTTGTTTTTCTGAAGAATTTATGTAGCTTTGTAAGCGATCTGATTGAACGTCTAACACGTTATCTAACCTGCCTTTCTTTAAAATGTTCCATGCTACCTAATAAATCGTCAACTAGATTTTAAGCCATCATAACACGCACAAAAAAACCATACAATAATATAATTGTATGGCGAACAATATTAAGTAAGGGTGTCTAGCAAATGTTTAAGGCTTATTAATCCCCTCTCTAGTTCTTCTAGTGTTTTCGGCGCACATACAGAAATTCTTACTGCTCTTTCTGGACAGCTATTTCCAACCACAAAACGTTCAGCAGCATACACTTGTACCCCCTGCTGTGCAGCTAACGTTTCAAATTCAGCACCTGTAATCTCGCCTGGTAATAGCAACCAACGAAAGATTCCCGTCTCATCACCTAAGCAAGTATAGCCTGACAAATATTTATCTGCGATTTGATTTCTTCGCATGTTTTGTTTCCGGTGACTCTCAATTAATTCTTCAAATTGATTAGAAAAAATCAATCGTGCTGTCAGTTCTGCCAATAGCGGAGAAACTGTTATATTTATATTATAAAGCGCCTTGAAAATTTGCTCCTTAAATTGGATCGGGACTGCGACATATGCTAGTCGCAGTCCTGGAGCTAATGATTTTGATAAACTCGCAATATAGATTACCTGCTCTGGTGCAAAGGATGCTACCGCTGGAAGTGACTTTTTGTTGAGTAGATGATATGATGCATCCTCAATAACGAACTGGTTATACTTTTTGGCGATTGCTGCAATCTTTTTTCGATTCTCAACAGACATAAATGAAGCCGTTGGATTATGATAATCCGGGATTAAGTAAATGCCTTTAATATTATCATTTTTACATGCATCTACAAAGGCTGTTGGGCTCATTTGATCGTTCTCTGATTTTATCGGTACTATTTGCACACTAAGCATTGATGCGACCGTTTTCAAGCCTGGATATGTATGATGATCTACACCTATGCGATCTCCAGGCTTACAAAGACTCGCCAATGTAGCGGCAATTGCATTTTGACCCCCATTTGCAAATAAGATGTGATCAACTGTTGTTTCTAACCCACCTCTTCTGATTAGCTTTATAGCAGCATCTTTTTGCCAAAGGCTCTCTCCTGCTCTACCATAACCAAACCATTTTTCGTAATCTGTTTCTTGCAGCATACTCTTAAGTTGGAGAAGCAGTGGTTCGAAAGAATTATTATCTGGTATGGAAAAATTAAAAGGTCAGAGCATAGCTATGTTGAGTTATGTTGACCCATTTGTAGCTATTTTAATCTCTGGGTTACTTTTACAAGAGCAATTCACATTATTACAAATCATAGGTGGAATTCTTTTATTAGGCTCTACCTTTGTTAGTGAAATGAGGTTCCGCAAAATACGTGGAAAGAAATAAAAAGGACTTTCTCTATTGTACTATTTAAGAGAAAGAAAAAGGATAATACCTTCATTTCGGTATTGTCCTTTTTCTTGTAGATTTTAAACTTATTATTATAACTATTTGTTCAAATAACCTACTGAAGTAGAACTTCCTTGTCATTCCTTCTTAAGTTAACCTACTATGTTTGTCACATAATGAATAAGTGCTTTTGTTAGCTAGATCAATAGATTATTTAACCTTGTTCTCCCTTATTATTTTGGACATAGAGGAAACAAGATTCTTTCTTTATTTTTCATTAGGTATAGATTTCCCTAACGATATTTGCAAAAAATCAACATATACTAGAAGCTCTTCTGGCAAAATCACATCATTCCGTTTCACCAAACCTACTTGAATCATATTGCCTCCTACCAACGGAATCGAGATGATATTGGAGTCCATGTAATTATTCACGATACAGCCTGTTCCTAAATTATAGCTATTTGTATTGGACAGGAGGTTATTCATGGCCCCTCTATCTTTGAGATAGACTACTTTTGCGATATTATCTACATTGAGGGCTTCCTCTGCAAAATGCAGCAACATATCGTCTTGCTGGTAGGTCAGATAAGGATAGTCCCTTAACTGCTCCAAGGTAATGCATTCAAGATGAGCCAATGGATGCTCTTTTCGTAGAAAGACATGCTGCTTTAATGAAGCAAGAGGAGCAAACGTTAGTAACTTTGAGGTGAAATAACGCTCAAAAAAATGTTTATTTAAATCAGTCAGAGATAAAATTCCAAGGATACTTCTGCTTGCATACACATCATCAATTACATCCATTGTCTTCCCTTCCCGAATAGCCAGCTCATATTTTCGCTCGGCAAAATGATCCATTACATTTGCAACAGCCTCTATAGCAAAGCCGTAATGTTGAGATGAAATAGAAAACTTTGTTATTTCTGTTGTTTTCTCTTTATTAAAATGATGGACAACAGACTCCATTTGTTCTAATAGCATTTTTGCGTAAAATAATAATTCCGTGCCATCTTTTGTGAAGACTACCCCTTTGTTCGTTCTATCTAGAATCGTAATTCCTAACTCAGCTTCCAGATCACGCACTGCTTTGCTTATACTAGGCTGTGTCACGTAAAGTGCAGCTGCAGCTTTACTGATAGAGTTATGCTTGGCAATTTCCACAATATATCGAAATTGTTGGAGCGTCATATCCGCACCATCCCTTATATTTACTTCTTGTTTTTTGCTATAACTTTAGTCTATAGCACAGGGATAAAAAGTTCAATTTCATGTTTTGTAGGAAGAGTTCTAAAATATAAAGGAATACAAATTTATTTTGAAAGGGAGAAAAACATGATAAGAGAAGCAACTCCAAAAGACTTAAAGGATATTTTAAAAATCTATAATGATGCCATTCTTTATACTACTGCTGTATATACTTATAAACCCCAGACCCTTGAAAGCAGACACATCTGGTATGAGCAAAAGATGAGTGAAGGTTACCCAATATTGGTTTGTGAACTAGATAATAAAGTAGTTGGATTCGCAACGTTCGGTCCTTTTAGAGCATGGCCAGCTTATAAATATTCCATTGAACATTCTGTTTATGTAGATAAGGAATACAGAAAAAAGGAATTGCGACTTCTTTAATGAAAAATTTAATCGCCATTGCCAAAGAAAGAGAGTATATGACTTTAATTGCTGGGATTGATGCTGCAAATGATAAAAGCATTGCCATGCATAAAAACTTTGGCTTTGTTCATGCAGGCACAATAAAAAAAGCAGGCTTTAAGTTCAATAGATGGCTTGATTTAGCTTTTTATCAACTAGAACTTGTCGGTCCTAAAAATCCAAAAGAAGAATAAAAGAAAGTATATGACTAAATGGAATCAAGAGAAAATAGGTTATCTCTATACTTCCTCTTCCTACTTACTTTGGGGATTTCTAACTTTATACTGGAACGCATTAAATACAGTCTCCTCCATGGAAATATTGGCACACCGCATTTTATGGGGATATATCTTTGTTTCTATTCTTATGTTTTGTCAAAGTAAAAAGCGACTTGCTTTCTTTTCGCTGTTAAATGAATTTAAAATAAATTTCTTACAAATTTTTTATATCTTTCTTGCCGCCCTTGCAATAAGTTTAAATTGGCTCCTATTTATATGGGCGGTTAACTTCCATCATATTATCGAGGCAAGTTTAGGTCTCTATATTACGCCTATCGTTAGTATGATACTGAGTGTCCTTGTGCTTAAAGAAAGTGTAAGGAAAGGTACTCTTATAGCAATGATAATGTCCTTTTTAGGAGTGCTGGTTATTACTTGTGACTACGGAAAAATACCTTGGATTGCTATTTCATTAGCTGTTACTTCCAGTATTTATGGATTGCTGAAAAAGTATATCAGAGTTGATGCACTAGTCGGAATGTGTATGGAAACATTGATGGTCGCACCTTTTGCATTCGTTTTTTTATTGTTTTTACAACGGAGTAACAAAATATATTTTGGTTCAGACATTCATGTTACATTATTATTGATTGGTTCAGGTATTCTTACTGTTTTACCTCTGCTCTGGTTCACAGAAGGTTCTAAAAGAATTTCTTTAACCATAAATAGGATTTTTTCAGTATATTACCCCAACCATCCTCTTTCTTCGTGGGATATTTATGTTTGAAAATACTATTAGCTGGATTAATTGGATCTCCTTTAGTTTCATTTGGATATCCATTATTATTTTTTCTTATTCAACATACAAAGCTAAAATAAATAATAACGAATTACACGAAATTATTCTCTCCAAGTAACTAAAGCAAAAAAGCGATCTATTTTTAAATAAAAGATTGCTTTTTTGCTTTAGTGTTTTAGTGTCTTTCAATAAAAAATATAATTATACTAATAAAATTTAATGGTGGGCATATAAATTGGCAACAACCACCACTCATCTCCTTTACCTTGTTAATTTTAGGATACCTTTATCCTAGTTGTTGAAGAATGTAATCAGCTGTACGAATAGCCAAGGAAATAGTAGTGAGAGTGGGATTGGCTGCGCCAATGGAAGGTAGTACGCTATTGTCAGCTACATATAGACCTGGAATGCCATGAATTTGACCAAAACGGTTGGTTGCAGAGGTTAAAGGATCATCTCCCATACGACAGGTTCCGGACTCGTGATAATCATTTCCAGGAGGCATTAAAGAGATTGGAGGACTGTCTCCCTGCGAAATCAAGGATAATTTCATAGCCAAGGCAGCTTGAACCTTCGCTTGTGCCATTTGCTGGATGATCATATTGTCTGTTTCACTGTAGGAAAAGTTGACTTGAATCTTTGGTATACCATATTCATCACGCTCTGAAAAGTCTAGGTAAACACTATTTTCAAACCTGGACTCTACTTTACCGAAAGTGTTTATTGCAATTCTCAGTTCCTCTAAAAATGGTTTTTCTTCGAATTGCTGATAAGCATAGTGTTTTTCCGGTCCAAATATTTGAATTTGAAAAGGGGAATGTTTTGTTTGCGGGATATTTATAACTAAATTCCCCAATACTTCCTCTGAAAAATTTTTACGGCTTATTTTCCCTGTAGCTCGAAGAAGAGAATGATTCGTCAAATAATGGCCAATCGCTGGTCCTTGAATTCCCGAGTAAAGCAGAATTCGAGGTGTTTCTAATGCACTTGCTGATAATACGACTGTCTTTCCCCTAATAAAACAGGACTTTTTATCTGGAGAAATCACGTGGACTCCGGCCGCTTTTCCTTTATCGATTACTACTTGAACGACACGAGAATTGACAGCTAAATCAAAAGGCCTCCAATTCAAGGCGTAAGCTAAAAAATGGATGGAGCTGAAAAAAGCGTCGGAATTAATTTGTCCATATTGTATTCCTTTAAGATTAACGGCCATTGGTAAGTCTATTGCTTCCAGAAATCCATTTTTCTTAAGACGCTCTAGCATAGTGTTTTGCATAGATGATCCTTGGGCGAAAAATGGAGTGACATTCATTATTTTTTCTGCAATATTATAATAGAAGTTCATCTCCTTTGCTGTCACAGGCCACTTTTTCATTTCAAAAACAGGTATTCGAGGAGATGCCGCACTCCAGAACAAGGTTCTGCCTCCAAGAGCAAAAACCAGTGTTGCGTCTGGATATTCGGGCAACCGCCTCCCGAGATGTGTGGAGACTTTAGGGAAATACTCATTTAGTAAGCGATCAACATTCATTGTTGAGAGGTTTTGCCCATGCGTAGGCAACATTAGGTCCCCGGCTTCCAGAAGACCAATTCGTTTATCATTATTTTTCCACTGTTCACATAATCTCCATAGAGCCGCCCCACCTCCTGCCCCGCTGCCAACAATCAAAACATCATATTCTTTATTAGTCATTTGCTCTAACGGTGTAATCGGAATCCATTCGTTCTGATGTGATTGCATGGTCTCACTTCCCTTAGAATTTTTACATACTTATACATTTATATTATCTCTATCTTTTATTTATCCAGTGTTAAACATTTTTTTCCATAATAACCTTGGCTCTCAGATAGTTAATACAATTTTTATTCTTACTGACCCGCCCATTTTATTACATAAAATAACAAACTGTCTAATGACAATTTATCAGAGTGTAGACAAACCTCTTTTTCAAAAAGATTTTTGTAGAAAAAGGAGTTTTCTCCCATCTCAAACACCAGATATTGATTAGTTAAGAAGAATAAAAAATGGCTATTTCATTTAGCCGCTTATTTTGATTATTTATTTTTATTAATAGTTTGCTCCAATTAGTTGGAGAACCAATATGAGTGAATTCTATGCTATCTTCATATTCCAAAATAAGAGCTTCTAAAGCTGTAATAAATCTATTTCCTTCAATATTGATTGATAATCTTTGAATAATATATATTACGAATATTAGATAATGTTTGTAACCAGCTTTCCAGGTAAAGATAAGGGGCGTTATAATGTGTCTTAGCTATCTGTTTTTTTACGTCCTTATTTAAATTTCTATAAAACTTAGATGGAAATTCAACGGAACAAAAACTATATTTTAATAAAAGAGACATGTACTTTTCCCGAATATAAAAAAAGGAATGAATCGGACCTCCTGCCGCCTTCATTCCTTTTTAGCATCATTTATTAATTTGTTGTAGGTTTTCTTTGTGCACTTCCCTGCTTTTCAAGCTGGGTTACAGCCTCTTTGCTTGTATCGACACGTTTCACAAAAAATGCAAGAACGAGTGCGATAATATTAATCGCAAGTGCAATATAAAAGGAATATTGAATTCCTGCAAGCAAAGCTTTCTGTGACAATAATGCGGCAGACGATTGTGTCATCGTTGCAGGATCCACACCAGCCATTAGGCTTTCTGCCTGTGATTTTGTTACGGAATTCATGATTGTAACAAGAATAGCTGTACCGATTGAACCAGACACCTGCTGAGCTGTATTATTGACAGCTGTGCCATGTGGATTTAAGCGGGTTGGCAATTGGTTTAAGCCATTTGTCATAATCGGCATCATAACCATTGACATCCCAAACATACGTAGCGTATATATAAGAATGATATACGTATGAGTAGAATCAAGTTGTAGATGTGCCAGCATGTATGTGGACACAGCTGTGATTGCAAGCCCAATAATGGCGAGAACACGTGGACCGAACTTATCAAACAGCCTGCCGGTAATCGGCGACATAATTCCCATGATGATGGCTCCAGGAAGCATCATCAAGCCTGAATCAAGGGGTGAGATGCCTCGTACGTTTTGCACATATGCAGGTGTCAAAATCATTCCAGAGAACATTGCCACTGCATTTACGATAGCTATGACAGAGCCTAATGCAAACATTGGATATTTGTAAACACGCAGATCCAACAATGGCTCATCCATTTTTAATTGGCGGATGATAAATGCTGCCAATGCGATAGTACCAGCAATCAATGTGGTCAAGACGATTGGATCAGTCCAGCCATCTGAGCTTGCAGAACTGAATCCATAGAGCAATCCACCAAAACCGATGGAAGATAACACGACAGAGAAATAATCAAGTGTTGCATTTTTATTTTGCTTCATCACATTCTCAAGCTTCCAAATAGCCAACAGCAAGCTGATGGCAGCCAGTGGCAAAATCATTTCGAAAAGCAAACGCCAGTCATAATACTCGACGATATAGCCAGATAATGTCGGGCCGATTGCAGGTGCCGTAATCATGACCAGCCCGAAAATCCCCATTGCTGCACCACGCTTTTCACGGGAAAAGCTTACTAGCATGATGTTCATTAATAAAGGTCCCATCACAGAAGATCCTGCAGCCTGTATCATACGTCCTGCAAGCAATACGCCAAAGTTAGGGGCAAATGCAGCTAAAGCAGTACCTATCGTAAAAATAGCCATAGATACAATAAATAAGTTTCGGTTGGAAAAACGAGTCAATAAAAAGGCTGAGGCAGGAATCAATATACCACTAACAAGCATATAGCCTGTAGACAGCCACTGTACGGTTGAATAATCGTCAATTTTCAAATCCACCATGATTGATGGCAATGCTACATTCAAAAGCGAGTTATTCAAAAAGGAGACAAATGCTCCGACAAATAAAATCACAATCATCAAATATGGCGGTTTATTTTGTTTTAATGCTGAATCCATCTATTTTTATCTCCTTATATAGCATTTAATCTTTTTATTCTTTTAAAGGGTTATTTGCACAATTTTTTCTAATTGTGTTTCAGCAACTGGGGTCGCGTGCATATTTTTGCATTTATGTTTTGTTCTTGAAGCCTTTCGACAATTTTTTTTAAATGGATATTTACCTGTTTAATGGGCTTGAATTTATTCATTGGATTTCTTCCTTATAAAATCCTCTTTTAAGGAGATCCATTTGTTCGAGATAGTTTTTTAACGCTTCTTCACAGGAGAGGTCCTTCACAAACATTTGCACGAGGTTTTGAAAGGTAACTGCCGTTATAATTTTGATCATGTGATGCACTTCACTATCATCTTTTAGATTCAAGTTGCTCCTGTTTATCAATTTGACTGCGTTTTGGTAGTTACTCTTTTGTTTTTCCTCGAATACATTGCTTCCTAATGTATTCTCTAATTTATAGTTCATATTTAAAAATGCGTTCTTAAAGAAACTTTCATGCTTTCGATCTTTATGAATTTTCACCATAAACTGAAAGGACTCAATGAATGTCTCGAATAAATCTCCTTCTTTCTCCTTCATTATGGAAATGAACCTTTCATTATTTTTTTTCGAAAGTTCACTCAACAAATAAAAATATAAGTCCTCTTTGTCCTCAAAGTATTGATAAAAGCTCCCCCTTGGTATGCCCGCACTCTTGATGATATTTGCAATGGATGCCTCATGCAGAGGAACTCTGGAAAACTCTTCTTTAGCAGCTAGTATTAGTGTGTCTTGCTTATCTTGGGTTAAGTGAAAAAAAGTTTGTTTTGGCATAATTACACTCCTATTTTTACAAATGACACTGTGTCATATTCAGTTACAAAACTAATTATAAATGACACCGTGTCATAAGTCAACATCAACAAATGACACATTGTCATCTTTTGTTTATATGGTGCTCCAATTATTTCACCATCTTTATAATACTTTCAAACTATTTGTAGTAAATGGGATCCAGACAGCATTTCGGCAAAATTGTACGTTAAGGATATAAATGTTGATATAACTTGTAAAAAACAAATACTAGCCTTTTCCCGTAAAGACTAGTATTTGTATCTATATTATTTTGATTTTAAATGGTTTTGGTAATTTTTATTTCCGCCTGAAAGATTATATATGTCGGAAAAGCTCAGATTACGTAATATATTTTGGGCTGCATTCCCCGTTACTCCACCATTACAATACGTAACAGTTGGCAGTTTAGGATTTAACTCTTTAGCCTTCGTTCTTATATCCCCCAATGGAATATTGATAGCACCTTCTACTTTAGAAAAATTATATTGTTTTGGAGATCGAGTATCAATAACTTGAATAGCCTCTCCTTTTACAAGGCGTTCCTCTAACTCTTGTGGTGTGATTAATTTATTTTTCTTTTCTATTGCATTCTGCAAGGCCATCCCTGTATACATAACGGGGTCTTTCGTGGTACTAAATGGAGGTGCATAAGCAAGATCTAAATGAAATAAGTCCTCTACTTTCGCTTTAAAAGTTATGGCTGTTACAAAAACATCTATACGCTTATCTATTCCTTCTTCTCCAACAATCTGCACCCCTAAAAGTCTCCCTGATTCTTTATCTGCAATAGCTTTTATTACTATGTCTTTCCCGCCAAGGTATTCTGCTCTTGAAGGTTTAACATTATGTAGTACTTCTATATTATATCCTTCTTCTATTGCTTCCTTTTCATTTAATCCTGTTTGACCAACAGCCAAGTCAAAAACTCTTACTATACCAGTTCCCAAAATACCTCGATGTTCTAATGAGCCACCAGTTATCACATCACCAGCAATTCTTCCCATCTTGTTAGCTGTAGAACCTAATGGACGATATATTGGTTTACCTGTTATAGCCGAATAACTTTCTGCAACATCTCCAACTGCATATATATCAGTCAAGTTTGTTTGCATTTTATGATTGACTGCAATTGCTCCTGTTTCCCCAATAGTTATGCCGATTTCCTTAGCTAGTGGTGCATTAGGGCGAACTCCTGTAGATAAAATCACCATATCGGATGCTATTACTTTTCCAGACTTTGTTTGTACTTCCTCCTTGCTTATTATCGTTACTTCTTCATTTAATAAAAGAGTTACTCCTTTTTTAACCAAATGTTCTTCTACACGGAAAGCCATATCTTTATCAAAATGAGGCATGACATGATTGCTGCGCTGAACTATTGTAACATCCAATCCTCTATGGGTAAGCTGTTCTGCCATTTCTAATCCAATAGAGCCAGCACCTATAATCGTTGCCTTTTTAGGCTGGTTCTCTTTTATAAACTGATCAATCGCTGCAGTATTTTGTATGGTTCTTACTTGAAAAACATGTTCTTCATCAACACCAGAAATATTTGGCTTTATGGGAGTAGCTCCTGTTGCAAATACAAGTATGTCATACATGTCTTCTTTTACTTCATTTGTATCTAGATTTTTCACTATAACTCGTTTTTGTTTTGTATCGATTTGACTTACTTCATGACGCGTAAAAATATCCACATTATAACGTTTTTTAAACCAAGCTGCACTTCTTGGAGTTAGTGTTTCTAATGCCTCTACTTCTCCTCCAAGAAAGTATGGAATACCACAAATCGAATAAGATATATCAGAATCTGCGTTATAAAGTGTAATTTCTGCCTTTTCATCGTTCCTACGTGCTTTTGCTGCTACGGATGTTCCTGCTGCTACAGATCCTATTATAATTACTTTCATTATTTTATCCTCCAAAATTAATATCATATTGCACTGTATATTTAACAATTTCACTTTCTTTTATGAAAGAATCGAAAGCCATAAATATAAACCGATTAAAGTAATCAAAAGAGTTGGAATAGTTAAGATGATACCCGTTTTGAAATAAGTACCCCATGATATTTTTACACCTTTTTGGGATAAAACATGGAGCCATAACAAAGTAGCTAATGAACCAATCGGTGTAATCTTAGGACCTAAATCAGCTCCAATAACATTTGCATAAATTAACCCTTCTTTTATTATCCCGGTAGCATTTGTATCTGCAATTGCTAAAGCATCAATAAGTACAGTTGGCATATTGTTCATAATGGAAGAAATAATAGCAGCGATGAATCCCATTCCTAGGGTTGCAACAAATAATCCTTGATCTGCAGATGCTTGGATAACATTTGAAAGCAGGTCTGTCAAACCAACGTTACGTAATCCATAAATTACGACATACATTCCAATAGAGAAAAATACAATTGTCCATGGAGCACCCTTTATTATTTTCTTAATAGATACAACAGAGCTTCTTCGTGCAAATACTAAAAAAATAATCGCGATTACACCAGCGATGAGTGAGACTGGAATAGAAAGAAATTCGCTCACGAAATAACCCGCAAGTAATACAGTCAAAATCACCCAAGATAAACGAAACATTTTCAAATCTTTGATTGCATCTTGTGGCATTTTTAATTGGTTTAAATCATATACCTTTGGAATTCTCTTACGGAAATATAGGTACAACACCAGGATACTTGCCAATAAAGAGAAAATATTTGGTACGATCATTCGGGAAGCATATTCTAAAAATCCGATATCAAAGAAATCAGCCGAGACAATGTTAACTAAATTACTTACAACTAAAGGTAAAGATGTAGTATCAGCAATAAAACCACTTGCTATGATAAATGGAAAAACCATTTTCTCTTCTAAATTCAATGCTCTAACCATTGCTAGAACGATTGGTGTTAAAATTAGTGCCGCCCCATCGTTTGCAAAAAGAGCTGCCACAATAGCACCTAGTAAGGAAATATAAACAAACATTTTCATTCCATTACCACCAGCGACTCTGGCCATATGTAGAGCTGCCCATTCAAAAAATCCAACTTCATCTAATATTAGTGAAATAATAATAATTGCGACGAATGCTAGTGTAGCATTCCAAACAATCCCTGTTACGTCAACGACATCATTGAAATCAACTATACCTACAAGAAGTGCTAATATTGCTCCGCCACATGCTGACCAACCAATTGAAAGATTTTTAGGCTGCCAAATTACTAATGATAACGTTAATAAAAAAATAATTATTGCTAATACCGTTTGCAACAAAACAAATAACCTCCATTAATTACATGAAATGCTTACTCCTTTTTCTTGAGAAAAATACTCACTTTTTTGATTAAGAGAATTAACAACCCATGCTTTCTTCACAACTCCAGTGTCTCTCATTTTACGTAGATGCTGGCTAATAGGCAGTTAAAGATTTCAACAAATTCACAAGCACAACAATCCTGATCAAATAATAAATTTATCATGGACAATCTTGTTTTATCCCCTAGCAGTTTAGGTATATTAGCTGTTTCTGCTAAAGAAAACTCTCTTGCCATTTACCTTATCTACACAATCTATTTAATAGATAGATATATAATTATATACTTATATAAAGAGCGAAATATCGACTAACTATAAGCACTATTCTCCTAAAAAATCTGTATTATACATGTTTTAATAACCATGTAAACGATTTTATTTTATTAATCATATAATTATATACTAGCTAGTACAAAAAGTAATGTCAAACCATTAAATTTCGAATCTAATCACAGGATATTCTTAATCCTTTTTCTTCTAACCAGATGAACTTGTCTTCTTGCTTCGGTACATATTTTAAGACCTCTTTAACCATTGGAAAATGTTTATTATCCTGATCCAGTGAATAGATAATCCATTGGCCTCTTCTTTGTTCTTTAACCAATCCAGCATCTTTTAATTTTCTCAAATGTTGGCTGATTGCAGGTTGAGACATGTGGAAAACATCTACAAATTCACAAACACAGCATTCATTTATTAATAACATTCCTATCATGGATAGTCTTGTTTTATCACCTAATAATTTTAATATATTTGCGGTTGCTTCTAATTGTTCATTAGACATATAAACCATCCATTTCCTTAACGTAGTTATTTACTTCATATATATAATAAGGTGGATATCGATTTCATGCAAGAGGATAAAAAATAAGGACTATTTGAACTTTTATTCTCTATCGGACACTCCAAGGTCGACACGGCATGGCACTTGAACAAATTATTAAAAACTATGATAGGCCTTTTCGAGTAGAGGATCTTGCAGAGATTTCAAATATGAGCGTTTCTTCCCTTCACAGGCACTTCAAAGATGTTACCGCGATAAGCCCGATTCAGTTTCAAAAACAGCTAAGATTGCAAGAAGCTCGTCGCTTATTATTATCTGAGTCAACGGACGCTTCAAATATCGCTTTTCAAGTAGGTTGCGAAAGTCCATCACAATTTAGTCGGGAGTATTCTCGAATCTTTGGTTTCCCACCAATAGAAGATATAAAGCGGCTTCGAGCAATAAAAGGATGAAATAAAAGATTCTCGATTTATCCGCCCATTCAGCATTCAGTGCCTTTATAAATAGTACTTAAGATTAAACTTGTAGTAGGTACATACAAAAAAACTAGCTATCTTTTGGTAGCTAGTTTTTCTTTGGAAAATCATCTAGTTGTTTTGGATTTATTTTTTAGCGCTTCAATTTTAGTCAAACATATCCCTTTTTAGCATTATATTTTTCATCTATTCGTAATATCCAGTACAGCAGAATAAAAGATATAATCCCCCTATTTTTAACATACGGAGATTTGCTCTCAGACGAAATGAAATTCTTTTTAGCGTATAATCATTTTCTTTTAGAAGTCTCTAGTAAAATCTCATTATCACCAAAAAATCAAGTTTTCCTCCCGTTATCCCTTTCTCTATTAAATTCTCACATTCACATAATAATTGAGATTTTATGAAAAATTATATAAGTGTTTTGATCATAATAAAGTCTATTTGTTCCTCATCACCCATATAAAAAGAATGGGCTCCCGTTTGAACAAACCCCTGTTTCTTATAAAAGGCAATAGCATTTTCATTTTTCTCCCATACGCCTAGCCAAATTTTCTTTTTATTACTTTCTAGCGCAATTTCCAGCGCTTTATTTAGCAAATACTTCCCAAGTCCGTGTTTTTGGAATTTAGTCTTTATATAAATCCTCTCGATTTCAAGTGATTCATCACCCATTTTTTCAGACTGAGCATCATTAATATTGACCTTTAAATATCCAGCGATTTCCTTATTAAAATAAACAAAAAAGAATTGCGAAGAAACATGGGATAATTCCTTTTCTAATTGTTTTAAGGCAAATGCCCTTTCTAAATAAGCATTCATATTTTCGGGTGAATTCTGATGCTTAAATGTCTCATTAAATGTTTCACAACTAATTTCTTGAAGTTTGCGTGAATCTTCCAGAGTACACTTTTTTATTGTCATTTTAATTTTGTCGCTCCTTTATATAATCAATAATTTCTTTTGTTTCCCTTTTTTACAAATTTCCAGTGTTTTTCTATACCTTTTCTTACTCTTTAAACAATATTTATTGAAAATGGTTTCTGCCTCTCTTTCAAAAAATCCCTCTAATGAAACAATATTGAATAATCATTTTCTCTTTTTATAAAAGATAAATATTTTTCCTTTCTCTATGGGAAAGAGTTTTATAATTTTTTGTTATGTTTATCTTCTTTCTTTTCAATAAAGCCATTCATTTCAAGTTTTTTGTAGCACGAGCTGCTGTTGTTCGTTCTACTTTTATCATCTCAGCTAACTGCTTTTGAATGATTCCTGGTTTTCCATAGATCCGTACAAGGTACAAATATTGCCCTTTTGTAAAGTCATATTCCAACTTCACGAAGAAATTCCTTTATGATTAACTTCTTAACACGCATTTTTGTTGTAAATACAACAAAAATGATATATATTAAATCTAACTTAGTTTTATTGTATTTGCAACAAAAAATACTGATAAAGAGGACGATTAGAGTGAAATATGTTTTTTATGTATTAGGAATTTTGATATTAACCCTTGGTATTTCTTTCACTATACAATCAGACCTTGGAACTTCACCTTTTGACGCACTTTTGGTAGGACTATCCATAAATGTGGGGCTTACTGTGGGAAGTTGGGAAATAATAATAGCTTTAATATTGATATGTTGTAATTCTCTTTTAAAAAAACAAAGACCAGAAGTTTTGGGATTGTTAACAGCATTTATCACAGGTATTAGTATTGATATGTGGCTTTTTTTATTGCACCATTTGATAACACCTGAACTTTGGTACAGCAAAGTTGTTTGTTTTGGAATCGGCTTAGTTGTTATAGGATTAGGAACGGCAACATATTTACACACAAATTTTGCTCCGATTCCAGTTGATCGATTAACATTAATCTTACAAGAATTAACTAGAACAAATATATTTTTTTCCAGAACATTTATTTACCTCCTATTCTTGATAATGGCTATTATTTCAAATGGACCAATTGGCGTTGGAACTTTATTAACCGTTTGTTTAGGTGGTCTAATACTGAATTACTTTATGCCATTTACCGAAAAAGTATTAGACCCCATATTAACACCCTCTAGTACACCACCAACCTATGATAAAGATAAAAAACATTCCATATAGAATACGTTTTATTTTTCTTGTTCAACTGCCCCGTTACGTTAGTGGAGTAATAAAAAAGACGATGCCTTTTAAAGCATCGTTCCCCCTTTTTTCAGGATATCCAAAATTAACATTTCTCTTCAATAAAATCCGATTTAGCAGGCATCAATCTACTTATCATAAATCTTTCACAACAGCTTCTTTTAATATTTTTAACCCCATTTCTAATTCCTCTGTATTTTTGACTGACGTAAGAGAAATGCGAATATATGCTTGGCTGTCTTCTTTTTTTACCGAAAATCGATCAGAATGATATACATGGACCCCCTTTTCTATTGCATTCTTTTCAAAATAAAAAGAATCATACTTTTTTTCTATTGGCAGCCAACGAAAAAAACTTAAAGGATTTTCATTTTTATTTACCTCGAAGTAATTTTTATAAATAGCATTCCTTTCTTCTGCTATTTGTTTCTTTTTTCGTATAATATCAAATGCTGAACCAGAATTGATTAACTCCGTAATAATTTCAGCATTAAGTGAGGAAGTTTTTATATTGATATTATAGATACCGTGTTTAATTTTTTCTGCAAATCTCTCTGCATAAGCAATGAATCCGACTCTTAATCCCGAACTAAGTGATTTAGAAATGCTGAGGCTATAAACATAATGATCAGGAACATAATGAGAAACGGGTAAATAATGCTCAGGGGCTAAAAAGGAAAAAATATCATCCTCTACCAAAATTAAGTTATAGGAGTTTATTACATATGCTATTTGTTCTCTACGCTCCATGCTCATTGTTATTGCAGTTGGATTACTGCAGGAAGGCACTAGGTAAATACCTTGAATTCCGCTTGCTTTGCAAACCATCTCTAATACCTCTGCGGACATGCCAAAAATATCTGATTCGATAGGAATTAGACTAATATTTAGCATACTTGCCAATTCTATAAAATTTGGGTAGGTGTACTTATCAACTGCAATCTTGTCTCCTGGATTAAATAAAGACATTAAAATAAGAGATAAGGAATTTTGTCCACCAGAAGTAATGGAGATATTCTCAATTTTTTCATCCATATTAAAATGATTCATCCATTGCTTTGCAGCCATCCTATGATATGGCATACCTAGTGGATTACTGTAATCCAAAAGTTTCTCCAAATAATCTTTACGTACAATATTTTTTATTGTCTCAGCAACTACATCATTACAAGTGTCTAAAGGTTCAACGATCCCCATCTCTATAATGGGGCTGTTTTCATCCCTTTCTGCCTTCGTAATGGCAAATTCAGCTCCAGATGCAACGAAAGTTCCCCTTCCCGTAACTGCATAAATTAACCCTTTCATCTCACAAATCTTAAATGCTCTAGTTATAGTACTTAGGTTAACATCCAAGAAATCTGCTAATTCTCTTTGAGGTGGAAGTTTAGTGTCAGGCTTTAAATAGCCATTAATAATATCATATTCGAGAAAACTAGCAATGGAACGATAAAAGGGTGTACGGAGTTTACTTCGTTCCGGCTTCCATGACATATAATAATTTTCAAATGAATTTACAGGCATAAAAAGCTCCCCCTAAAAATTGTCTTGCATACAATTTTATCGTTGATTGCATACAATCCCCATGATAAGTTAATGTTTATAAATATTCAAATTTATTTAGGAGGTACATACAATGAAATGTTATTTCGTAGATGCCTTTGCTGAAAAAGTATTTGAAGGAAATCCAGCTGCTGTTTGTGTTTTAGAAAATTGGCCATCTGATAACTTAATGCAATTAATAGCAAAAGAAAACAACTTATCTGAAACTGCTTTTGCTGTAAGAGATGGAGATAAATATCATTTAAGATGGTTTACCCCTGGAGGAGAAATTGATCTTTGTGGACATGCCACACTGGCAACTGCTTTTGTTTTAGCGAACTTTTATACTGAATCAGAAAACCAATTTGTCTTTAAAACTCTAAGTGGAGACCTAACGGTAGTAAAAAAAGGAGATTTGTATGAGATGGATTTTCCTAGCAGGATGCCAGTTAAAATAGACATTACAGATGAGATGATAGGCGCACTTGGGGTTACTCCAGTTGAGGCATACTTAGGAAGAGATCTTATGTTTATTTTAGAAAAAGAAAGTGAAGTACTTTATGCAAATCCTAATTTTCCCGCACTAAAAGAACTAAATGAAGGTTTAGGTGTAATATTGACAGCTAAAAGCAAACAGTTTGATTTTGTTTCAAGAGCTTTTTTCCCAAAACTAAATGTCAATGAAGATCCAGTATGTGGTTCTGCACATTGCCAGCTCATCCCCTACTGGTCCGAACAATTCAACAAAAAGGAAATGGTTGCAAGACAGCTCTCAGAACGAGGGGGAACTTTGTATTGTCAGCTAGATGATGAAAGAGTCAGTATTAGTGGCTATGCTACCTTATATTCTATAGCAGAACTGCAATTAAATAGAATTTTATGATGAATATAGAAAAAAATCTTGCTAAATTAGGATACATATTACCTATCAGCTCAACTCCAAAAGTCGTGTATGTCCCGGTCAAACAAAAAGGAAATTTGCTTTTTGTTGCTGGCCAATGACCTTTTTTAGCGTTTTAAGTTGTATTGATACCTTTAATAACGCAGATATCCACTTAAGTCCCGTTTCATTGGTTTGTTTATTATACGCAAGTACTTTTGCCTCTTTTCTTGCTTATCTAGCATTAGGTTTATTATCAACTATTTCATTCATTGTTTTTTCTATTATGATTGGTATTGTTTTATACGTAATTGTTTTAAAGAGAAATAGGGACACTTAAAGCAATTGGAGTATTGAGAATATAAATAAAAAAAGAGAGTTTCCTTTGTGGGAACTCTCCTTTTTCTTTAAGAAACTTCATCTTCTAGTCAATCAATCTTGTATAAGAATTTAATTGAGTGATTCTCTGGATCTCTCATTTTTAGAAATGGTGCTTCTTTATCTTCCAATCGATACACTTCATTAATGAGCGGCTTTACATCAATGGTTCCATCTTTGATATATTGCAGTGCAGCTTTCCATTCAAATCCAGGGAATGGTGCTGAGTAAGACATCCAGGATCCTGTTATTTCAATTTCTCCTCTAAGGATTCTTTCAAATACTTTTGGAGGGAACACAACATCTTTTGTAGCAGTCCCAACATAGACCACTTTCCCCAGCTTTTCAACAATCTCAATGCTTTGAACCTGTGTCTGAGAAACACCAGCTGTTTCAATCACTACTTCTGGTTTCGGATGCTTGGTGAAGTATTCATTTAAATCTACCTGCAGTGAATTGATAGTGTAAGAGGCACCAAGTTCTTGAGCTATTTGTAATTTTTCATTATTAATATCAATAACAGTCACATCACCTGCGCCACGTGCTTTTAAAGCCAGTAAAGTCATAATGCCAATTGTTCCAGCTCCAAAAACAACTACATTTGCGCCTGCATTGAATTGGATTCTTTCAATACCATGGATTGCCACTGTAAGGGGTTCAATTAAAGCTGCTTCTTCATTACTTACTTCTTCTGGCAGAACTAGGATGTTTTTTTCGTCCACTGCTATATATTCTGCCATAGCTCCCTGCTGCCGTGAGCCGACAAAGCTGTAATGCTCACATAATGCTGGTTTTCCCCGGTCACAGTTTTCACATTTACCACAAGGTATTAATGGAGCAATTGCCACACGGTCGCCTTCTTTGACTTTTTGAACCAGATTTCCAACCTGCTCCACCACCCCTGAAAATTCGTGACCTAGTACAATAGGATAACTATGCACTTTTCCTTCAAAATATCGAGCCAGATCTGATCCGCACACACCTACATAAGATACTTTTACTAATACTTGTCGTTCAAAAATAGCTGGTTTTTGAATCTTTTTTACAGTGAAGGTTTCTTTATTGTCCAGTACGAGCGCTTTCATTTACTGTCTCCTCCATTATTGTTACTTCTTCAGCATAAATTTTATTTCGTTTGAATTGAACATACGTAAAAATTACGCTAAATACATAAATAGAACCGATAATAATTAATGGAATTAAATTCTGAGGGTGAAGCAATTCTGTTAAAATAAATGAAATTGGGCTTCCTCCCTGATCAAGAGATGTAACTTGGCCACTTTTGATTGTACCGGTTTGCCTTGCCAAATCTGTATGCACACCAATCATCATATTTGCAATCCATATGGAAATCCCCATAATAACCGCGCCTGAAATAATCGTTCTAAATAAGTTACCTTTATGCACTCCGACAGCCATTGAAACAAAGAAGCCGATGGTTGCTAAATCTCCAAATGGAAGTACTTGATTTCCAGGGATAAGTACGGCAATCAATAATGTTAATGGGACAAAAATTAAACTAGCTGCTACTACTTGTGAATTTCCTAATAATAGTGCAGGATCAAGACCAATATAATAGTTCTGTCCTTGAAAACGCTTGTCAAGCATCTCACGTGCAGCCTCTGCAATTGGCAATAGTCCTTCCATAATAAATTTTACAACATTTGGCATTAATACCATTACGGCAGACATTTGAATAGCAAGCTGTAACACGTCGGATAATGGATAGCCTGCAAGAAAACCAATTACAAGGCCAAGAAATGCTCCAATAATAACCGGCTCGCCAATTACACCAAAACGCTCTTCAATTTTTGTTGAATTAAAATTGATTTTTCGGATACCTGGAATTTTATCAAGGATTGCATCAATCACCACCGCAAACGGCGCTGACCAGGCACCTGATCCATGGGGAACAGCAATGCCTTCTAATCCAAAGTGCTTATCAACTGTTGGAGCGAACCAATCGCCCAGTTTGTAAATAAAAGCGGAATGTACCACCACACCAACAATACCCAGCCAAAAGCTACCTGTTGCCGTACTCACGATAGCACCTGTAAACGTCATATGCCAAATATTCCAAATGTCTACGTTTACAACTCTTGTCATTTTAAAAATAAGCATTAAAATGTTTACAAGAATAGCTACTGGAATGGCTACTGTTCCAACACTTGAGGCCCAAGCCATTGGAGAAGCCCCTGGCCATCCAACGTCTACAACAGAGAGCCCAAGATTAAAACGATCCGCCATATCTTGAGCAGCTGGACCCAGATTATCTGTCAGCAAGCTAATAACAAGGCCGATTCCTACAAACCCCACTCCAATAGTAATACCCGCACGGAGTGATTTTCCGATTCCTTGACGCAATAGCAAACCAATGATAAAAATAACGAGTGGAAGCATAACTGCTGGTCCAAGTCCAAGAATGTATTCTAAAATTGCCATCTCGCCAACCCCTTATAACCGAATGTTATTAATTATTTCAATACATCTAAAATTTGTTGTTTTGTTTTATCCATACCTATTCCAGAAATAAACGCTACTCCATGAATAACAGGAACCCCGTAATCACGATCTACTTTAGCTGTAGTAACAATTAAATCCGCTCCAGAAGCTTTAGATCCGAGTTCACTTACACGGCACTGAGATACATCTGCTGGAATATTTTTTTCTTTTAAAAGGTCTCGAATCTTATTCGCTGCCACCGTTGACGTTGCTACTGCTCCACCACATGCTACAAGTACTTTTTTCATTTTACTTCCTCCTCTAATTGGATAGTTAAGTTGTTGTTTAATAATTCATAGGCTGCATCTTTGCTTTCAAGTGACATAATCTTCTCGATAAAATTTGCATTCTGAATGAGTTCAATAATCTTTTGGAGTGCCTGAAGATGCTGATTGCCTTCCGAACATCCCAGTAAAAATACGATTTTGACATCGATTTCTTCTCCATCGCCACCCATAACTCCAAATTTCACTGGATTTTCAAGAACCAAGAGACCAATTTTACTTTCTTTTACAAAACTTGCATCTGTATGCGGCAAGGCAATACCCACTGTTTCAGTTGGAATACCTGTTGCAAAGTTTAATTCCCTGTCAAGCAAACCCTCTATATAGTTCGCATTTGCATAACCCTTGTCAATCATCGTTTGACCGAGTTCCTTAAAAACATCTGAATAGTGCTGTGCATTTGAATGTAGAACAATTAAATCTTTATCAAGCAAATTACTCATCAAGTTCACTTCCTTCTGTTTGAACAGTAATAACTCTTCTATTTCTCTCTCTTAATTGATTTAATATTTCTTGATCCGTATTTTCATCGGTAATTAACACATCTACTTCTTCAATAGAAGCAACCTGGTTCATCGCCACCGTATTGAATTTAGAATAATCAGCCATCAAAATAGTTTTCTGACTATGAATCATCATCAGACGGGATACCTCTGATTCACCCATATGAACATTCGTATAGCCTGCCTCAATATTTATTGCACTTATTCCAAAAAAACCTTTTTCTACATATATTCTTTCAATACTTCTGTAAGCAACTGGACCAAATAAAGATTTTTCATTCTTCCTAACATTGCCACCGATAATAATAACTTCACATTCCGAGTAATCAATTAGCTCATTGGCTATAGGCAGAGAGTTGGTGACTACGGTTAAATCCTTTTTGTCTAAAATTTCACGAACAAAAACCAAAGCAGTAGTCCCATAGTCAATGTATATTGTATCACCATCTTCTACAAATTCTGCAGCTCGCTTAGCAATACTCCTTTTTTCAGCTTCATTAGTGCTTTTACGATTGATATATTTTGTTTCTACGTTTGCTTTATTTAAAACAGCTCCACCATGAACTTTACGAACCATCCCCCTTTCTTCCAGTTCATACAAATCTTTTCGGATAGTCTCTCTTGTTACATTTAAATCCTTGCTAATATCAGAAATTTTAATTGTCCGAAACTTTTGCAGCTGTTTCATTATTTCACTTTGGCGATCATTTGGAAGCATCTTCTCACCTCCACGGCTTTTACTGTAATCGCTTACCTATGACTATAAGACATAAAACTAAAAAATGCAAACTATTTTTTTGGCTTTATTTTTAAAAAAGCAAAAAATTACTTTGCGTTTTTTTGCATATCAGATTATTATGAGAGCAGAAGTTACAGAAATGAGAGGTGATCAATCATGATTCATGTTGTGTGCCCAAATCCAGCGCTTGACCGTACCGTTTTTTTGAAAAAGTTTGAAATAAATGGTGTGAGCAGAGCACAATTTTCAAAAGATCTGCTTGGGGGGAAAGGATTTAATGTCATTCGCTCCTATCTGATAAAAGAAAAAAAATCATCGTATCTTATCCATACATTTCTTGGAGGATATACAGGCCAATTTTTGCAAACGCTTATTCAAAAAGAAAAAGTGGATAGTATTGTGACAGAAATTAACGGTACTACTCGAATTTGCTCCATTGTTGTAGATGAGCATCAAAAACATGCTCATTTAATCAATGAAAGTGGCCCGAGTATTGGTAAGTCAGAAGCAGGTCTTTTTTTGAAGCGTTTACTCACTTCAGTAAATGCTGGTGATTTTGTTTTATTTTCTGGTTCTTTACCTGAAGGATTAGACCAAAATTTTTACGCTAAAACAATTGCGATTTTAGAAGCACGAGGCGCTAAATGTGTTCTAGACAGTAGTGGTCCATCGTTAGCTATGGGTATTCAAGCAAACCCCTGGCTTATAAAAGTAAATGAGTTGGAATTTTTTGAATTAATCGGGCAGCTTCCAGAAAAAGCTGATGCTAATTCAGTTGAAAAAGCTTTAAGAGAGCTTGATAGTTCCTCTAACTTTATTGTCACTCTTGGAGGAAAAGGAACCCTTGCAAAGTTTGAAAATGCTGTTTACAAGGTAGCTCTTCCAAAAATTGAAGTAAAAAATGCAACAGCTTCAGGGGATATTTTTTTAGGCGGTCTAACGAAGAGCCTGCATAATGGCGAATCAATTGAAAAAGCTTTACAAACTGCAAGTCTCTATTCTTTATCCAACTGTCTGTATTGGTATCCAAATATAGAACTATCAGATGTCGAATATTACGAATCTCAAATAAAAGTAACCAAATTAGGAGGACTTATCAATGAAACTATCACCGGGTAAACAAAAAGGATTAGAATTAATCTCAGATGAAAATAATATTATCCTGGCTACTGCTATGGATCAGCGTGGTTCCCTTGGAAAAATGATTCAGTCGTACAATAATTCTCTTTCCTATACTGAAGGATTGAGCCAATTTAAAGAAGGTGTCAGCGAGGTTCTTGGCAACCATTCTTCTTCTCTTCTATTGGATCCCGAATATGGATGGAGTGCTGCTAAAAAACTAAATACTGATATTGGCTTAATTATGGCCTATGAAAAAACAGGGTATGATGCCTCTGAAAAAGGTCGCTTGCCAAATCTAGTAGATGACTATGCAGTTCAAGATTTAGTAAAAGAAGGAGCAAGTGCACTAAAGCTGCTTGTTTATTATGATCACAATGAAGAGGAACAATATAATAGCATCAAAAAGGCATTTATCAAGCGTGTTGGAGATGAGTGTAAACAGAACGACCTTCTTTTCATTTTAGAGCCTGTTTCTTATAGTGCTTCAGGGTTGTCTGAAAAAAGCCCAGAGTTTGCCAAAATAAAACCAGAAATTGTTGATTATTTCATGACGGAATTTTCAAAAGAAGAGTATGGTATTGATCTTTTAAAAGTCGAAGTACCTGTTTCCATTTACAATATCGAAGGATATGATCAATACAGCAACTACCAGCCAGTTTTCACTAAAGAAGAAGCCTCCCAGCATTACAAAAACTGTTCGGATAAAAGTCGCCTGCCATTCATTTATCTCAGCGGCGGAGTAACAAATGAGCAATTTATTGATACTTTGCATTTTGCCAAAAACGCAAAATCGGAGTTCTGTGGTATTTTATGTGGACGTGCAACATGGAAAGATGGTATCGAAACATTTGCTAAAGAAGGAAAAACATCTTATTATCAATGGCTTGAAACAAAAGGAATTGATAATTTAAACAAAGTAAAAGAAGCTGTTTCAGCAACCGCTACACCATGGAGTATATTTGTTAAATAAGAAAGAGAAGGTTTTTTAATGATTTACTTAAATTAGAGTAAAATAAAAATGGCCGAAATCAATTAATCATTGATTTCGGCCATTTTTTCTATATAGCTTTTATTCATTTATCTCATCTTCAGGTATAACAGTGATGACTTTCACGTTTTTTTCATTCAATTGCTCTAATAAATTCGAATCAGCTTTGTCGTCAGTAATGAGCACATCTACTTCTTCAATGGGTGCTACTTGATTCATCGATACCGTATTGAATTTAGAATAATCCGCCATAACAATATTTTTTTGGCAATGTTCCAGCATAAGTCTTGATACTTCGGACTCTCCCATATGTACATTTGTAAAACCAGCCTTAATATCAACACCACCGATTCCAAAAAAACCCTTATCTACATATAATTTTTCAATTACTCTATAAGCAATTGGCCCGAATAATGATTTTTCATTTTTTCTAACATTACCACCAATAATAATCACTTCGAAGTCTGAATAGTCAATAACCTCATTAGCAATAGGCAATGAATTAGTAATAATGGTCAAATCTTTTTTGCTTAAAATTTCACGAGTGAAAAGTAAAGCTGTTGTCCCATAGTCTATATAAAGGGTGTCTCCATTTTCTACAAACTCAGATGCTCGCTTTACAATACTTCTTTTTTCATTTTCATTCGTATTTTTACGATTAATATAGCTCGTTTCTAAATTTGCTTTATTTAAAATCGCACCACCATGGACTTTACGAACTAGTCCTTTTTCCTCCATTTCATATAAATCTTTTCGGATTGTTTCTCTTGTTACATTTAACTCTTTGCTGAGTTCTGAAATTTTAACTGTCTTAAATTCATGTAGTTGTTTCATGATCTCACTTTGTCTATCTTGCGGAAGCATTTCTCCACCTCCAGGCTTTTACTAATTCATTATTTATAATTATAGAGTAAATGGAGCAAAAAAGTGATATACAGTAAATTTTTAAAATTATTTTTAGTTTTATTCATTTGTCCTTAAAATATTAGGCCCTTTATAATAAATTATTTTCACTCTAGTTAACAAATCTATTGTTATAAGAAAGATCCCTTAAATTATAAGGACTCTTTCAATAATATTTCTTTAAAAGACTTAATTTTATCTTGTAGCAGATCATTTCCTTTAATATTTTTATGCTGAAATTTAATAACTTTAAAACTAGGTATTCTAAAAGTTATTTTTCTAGCCAATATGAAGAAAATATAGCTTTTTCATAAGTTACCACCTGAACAGTGTAACCGCCAAGGAGAATGGGCTTTATATATTAGTCAATTTATTGTAGGCATTTCTAACATCTTTATTGCTGTTTCCTTGCAAAATATTCTTGGAAATATATCTTCTAATAGTAATCGTGATTCTTATTTCAGTATGTTTATGACTATCGCCAGCGCCTCATTACTTCATATTTGTTTTGCATAATGAAAGTAAATAAAAAAACAGATTCTAATGAAAGAATCTGTTTGGTATTTTACTATTAAGCTTTTTGAACGTTAGCAGCTTGAGCGCCACGAGCACCTTGCTCAACATCAAAAGTTACTTTTTGACCTTCGTCTAATGATTTGAATCCTTCACTTTGGATAGCAGAGAAGTGTACGAATACGTCGTCTCCATTTTCACGCTCGATAAATCCGAAACCTTTTTCTGCATTAAACCATTTAACTGTACCTTGTTCCATTTTTGTTGCCTCCTAGTGCATTATACGCACAATGTATTACTATCCTTGCCCAAAAGTGATCATCAAGACGAAAAGTCAAACTTCTACTATCCTTTACACCGAACAAAAATAATTCTTCTTTATTATAACAGAAATTTAAAGGAGATACAAACTATATATTACGACAGTGCTTTAACCAATCTATCTGGCTATGTAAATCTCCCTAGCATATTAGGTCTTGGAATATAAAATTAAGATCAATGTGCTGTTTTTCTATTCCCATGAGGAATGTACAATTAAGAAGGAAACAGCTCGCCTTCCATTGCTTGAATAACAACTGCAAAAGAAATTCTACTAACGACAAACAATGCTGATAAACCTTGCATTTCTATAGATCTGGTAACTTTTACATAATAAAAAGCCCTTAGGATCAAAAAACCTAAGAACTTTTTATTGTACGGTTATA
>NZ_BQYJ01000017.1 GCF_023168165.1 Niallia sp. NCCP-28 | reverse complement strand
TCTAGATTAAATATTATAGAACCAATAGTTAGGATCAGTAGCATTTAAATTATTGTAATTTAGTGGTTGCTCCGTTATATCGACTAATATATATCTATCATCAATCTTTAAATATGTTTGAATATATTTATCCAAGATACTTAAATCATCTTCTGTTTTAATAAGGTATACATTCTTGTTAAAGATGTTTAATACGTCATATAAATCATCCATAATGGCTTCAATGCTTGCTTTAGTAACCGCATTTTCTGTCTCGTAAGAAAAGAGATAAATTTTATTTGCCAAGAAAATGACCACCATAAATTATAAAGTTAAACAGTTTTTTCTTCTCTATTTACAGTTTCTCCTTGTATTAAATATTTCAATAATGGAGGAGCAAACAAAGTTGTTGCAATTATAACGACTACTATTGCAGTGAAGTATTCAGGTAACAAAAGGGATTCTTGCAAACCAGTAGCCGCAATGATTAGTGCTACTTCTCCTCGAGAAACCATCCCAGCTCCGATAATAAGAGAAGAACGATTTTTAAATCCAGTTAACTTTGCTCCAATAGCCCCACCTACAAGTTTTGTAAGGATAGCAACAATTACTAGGGCTACAATGAATCCAATTTGGCTTTCTATACCACTAAATGAAACATTTAAACCGATACTTACAAAGAAGACGGGGACAAATACAGCATATGCTATAGGCTCCACCTTACTCTCGACGGTGTGCTTATAGTTTGTTTGAGAAATAGCTATGCCAGCTGCGAATGCTCCAATAATTCCTGCCATTCCAAGAATATCCGCAAAATATGCAAAGGCGAAACAAATGACAAGGGCAATGGATACCACAGGTTCTGTAACTTTTAATTTAGAGAGTATTTTTAACATTTTGGGAACTAGGAAAGCTCCTGCAAGTAATACACCAATAAAAAAGATGACTTTTTTACCTATTAGAAGTCCAATCGATACTTCAACTCCAGTTCCAAGAAAACTAGTCATGACAGCTAAGAGCACGACAACCAGAACGTCGTCTACAACTGCAGCACCTAATATTGTGCTCCCCTCAGGGGAATTGAGTTTATTCATATCCTTTAACACTTGGACAGTAATACTTACAGATGTTGCACATAGTAGTATTCCGATAAACAGGGAGTATGTTGTATTTAATCTAAAGAGTTCTCCAATACCAAATCCTCCGATAAAAGGAAGGATGATGCCAATTATAGCAACCGCAAAAGCAGCTTTCCAATTTTTCTTAAGTTGGTCTAGATCTGTCTCCAAACCGGCTAAGAACATGAGCAATAAAACTCCAATTTCAGAGAAATAAAGAATAAAATCATTATTTTCTACCCACCCAAGGGCTGCAGGACCTAATATAATCCCGATTATTAGTTTTCCCAGTACAGATGGTTGTCCTAATCTGACGGAAAGATCACCTGCAATTTTTGTAGCAATTAATATTAATAACAGATATAAAATGAATTCCATTCTTAACCTCCTTTTTATATTGATTTACAGTTTAATACCCTTAAAACAGCCTGTCAATATGCTGTTTTAACAGCGATTAACACTGTTTTATTGACTGAAAAAAACGATTAATATAGCTACTCGTATTTGATGATAATCCCTTCTGAAGCTATTTATATGCCTATAAAGAGGGGGGGCGAATGAATTATCGTTGGGGAAAATTAGAAAAAATTTAGTTATAATAACTTTTTTAGTTTTAGAAGAAGGTGGTTTAGCTCCACTTTATAAGAGGGAAGAATATGCGATTCACTGTATATGATACTGCAGTTATATTTAGTCAATTCATCTCATTGTATTTTACATTCTGGATGTCACCATATGGTCTCATTATCTATATATCATCTTTTTTTATTCCTCAGAAAAAAAGATTACATTAAAATCAATATAAAAAAGCACCAAAAAGGTTTCGTTTTAGTGCTTTGGTGTTAGATTGTTTTCGAGATATTGATAATAGCTTTTTATCTAATTTATATAAAAAATTTGAATTGGAGGTTTAAATTAGTGAAAAAGATTAAAAAAGAATGGTTTTCAAATGTAAAAGGAGATATTTTAGCAGGTATTGTTGTTGCTTTAGCTTTAATTCCGGAAGCAATTGCATTTTCTATTATTGCTGGAGTAGATCCTATGGTAGGGCTATACGCTTCATTCTGTATAGCTGTCATTATTGCCTTTGTTGGAGGAAGACCAGGGATGATTTCAACCAATGGCTCTATTGATGGTTCCATTAGTAAAAAACATGGTTTAAATTATTTGCTGGCAGCTACCATCCTAACAGGTATTATACAAGTTTTATTTGGAGTATTTAAAATAGCAAAATTAATGAAGTTTATTCCAAGAGCTGTAATGATTGGATTTGTAAACTCTTTAGCAATTTTAATATTATTAGCTCAGGTGCCTCACTTTATTGGTATTTCATCAATGACCTATATTTTGTTGGTATAACTTTAGTAATTGTGTATGTATTACCTAGATTTATAAAATCTATTCCTGCACCGTTAATAGCTATTGTAGTTCTTAAATCAGTTGCTATCTATTCTAATTTTGATTTGAGGACAGTCGGAGATTTAGGGGACAATTACACAATCCCTACCAGCGTTTTTAATTCCTAATGTTCCATTTAATTTTGAAACGTTACAAATAATATTTCCTTACTTCATTGCGTTGGCAATTGAAGGTTTATTAGAACCATTGTTGATGTTATGACAGATACAGAAAGCAATAAGAACCGAGAAGCAAGAGGGCAAGGGATTGCAAATGTTGTTACTGGTTTCTTTGGTGGTATGGCTGGTTGCGCAATGATTGCTCAATCTGTTATAAACGTTAATTCAGGTGGAAAAGGACGACTATCCACATTAATAGCTAGTTTATTTTTCATGTTTTTAATTATTGTTCTTGGTGGTGTAGTTGTTCAAATTCCTATGGTTGTACTAGTGGGGATTATGATAATGGTCTCGATTGGAACTTTTGATTGGAATTCTTATTCATACTTAAAGAACGCACCTAAAACCGATGCAATTGTTATGTTAGTTACTGTTGCCATTGTTGTAGCGACACATGACCTTTCCATTGGAGTTATAGCCGGTGTAATTCTAAGTGCTATATTCTTTGTGGAAAAAATTTCAAAAATAAAGTTAACGAAACAAGAAACAATGGAAAATATTACTTTCTTTGTGGAAGGATTTTTAGATGGATTTGATGTTAGTGTTAAACATAAGAATATAATAATTGACTTCTCAAATGCACATATATGGGATGATTCAGCTGTTGGAGCTATCGATAAAGTTGTAATTAAATACCGGTAAAATAAGAATTTAAATGCTGCAAGTAAAAAATCGTGGACAAACTGGCTGTTTTTAATAACCCTAATGGTAAACTATTAGCCCATTAATATTATAATACGAGAAGTAGTATTTATCACAAAAGGAGGATACTTTTGAAAATAGTAAAATTAATTACACTGGTTTTATTGATCACAGTACTAAGTATTTATATCGTTTACTTGTTTGTTAGTGCTTATAAATATGAATTACATGATAAGAAATTTGAAGAATATACAGAGTAAATATGTTGCTGTTAGGAACAGAGTTAGGTTAATTGCTTATATGGAAGATAATTTATGATAAAGCGCTTCAAAGACTTTTTCGATAAAAACGTTTCAACAGGAGATGTAAATGAGTGTACATATATCCCACCTTTACTTGTTTTTAACATACCTATTCAATAAAGAATACGGAATACCTTTAAAATAAATCTTAATCTTATTCTAAGATGAAAAAGTTAATTTTGTGTAATGAAAAATGAATTCTTTGTGCACTACTTAAAGTGTGTAGCAAATGCGGTACTTAGTATTAATGCAAGCGCTGTTCCCTTGGCCATAAGAAAGAATATAAGAGTAATCTGTATTTATTTAAAAGGTTTTATAGGAAGAATTTAGCCCATCGTATGTCTGAGAAAATAACAATGAGAAATTGAGCTATGGGCAATTCAATTCCAAATGGGAGAAGAGATATTGGATTGATTATGGTACAAGTCTCATCAACTTTGATATATTGGTCGAAGATGGGCTAGTATCTTAATGAAAAAATTGATGGATGGAATGAACGTTGAAGGCAGATAATAGTAGTAACTTGTTTAGAATTTATGTAATAGATTAACCTGTAAATTCAAATATCCAAGTTAAATTTTTAAAGTAGTTAATTTAATAAACAGTACACCTGGAAAAAGCAGTGATTATCAAAAAGAAAAGAAGGTAGTGTTAAGTGTGTTTGATTATACAGTTCATACAAATAAAAGCGTAAATCATGCTATTAATAGGTTAGAGGCAAGCTTAAAAGAAGAAAAATTCGGTGTTTTGTGGATGTTTGATATTAAGGAAAAGCTTCAAGAGAAAGGGTTAGAATTTCAAAAAGAGTTTAAAGTTCTAGAAGTATGCAACCCAGATGAAGCACATAGGGTGCTGAACGAAAATGGAATGGCTGGATACTTTTTACCTTGTAAAATTGTTGTTTATGAAGATAATGGACAAACTAAAATAGGAATGCCTAGGCCAACAGCAATGATAAGCCTTCTAAATGATAATGACATGGAGTTATTTGCTAAAGATATAGAAGAACGCTTAATTAGATGTATTGATAAAAGTATCATGATAAATGGACTTACTTCTTAACGCCCTATATCCTTTTTACCGCTAAACTAATAGCGGTCTTTTTTATAAAATTTATTATTGACAATATACCTAATGGGGTATATTATAAAACTTGTCAGTGAAAATATTTCAACTACTGATACTTTATAAATGAAAATCCTGATATAAAATGAAAAATTAAAACACTAATTATAAGTGGCATCATTACATGATTATTTACTATAAAAAGAGGTGAACAAAAATGGATTATAATGAACAAATAAAAAATAGAGTAAAACGTATAGAAGGGCAGTTAAGAGGAATTTTGAAAATGATGGAAGAGAATAAAGATTGCAAGGAAGTAATTACACAATTATCTGCATCAAGAACTGGAATTGACCGAACAATAGGATTGATTGTTAGTTCAAATTTAATTGAATGTGTTCGGGAAGCTGATAAAAATGGTGAGAATACAGAGGAATTAGTAAAAGAAGCTGTAAACCTACTTGTAAAAAGCAGATAAGAAAGAGTTGACACCTTCTCTTTTTTTAATTATTATTATACCCATAGGGGTAATGGTATTAGGAAGGATGATTACTAGTGAAAATCGACAAATTGTTAGATGCAAAAGGATTAGCATGTCCGATGCCAATTGTAAAAACAAAGAAGGCAATGACTGAACTTGAAACTGGTCAAATATTAGAAATTCATACAACAGATAAAGGGGCAATAAATGATCTTTCAGCCTGGTCTAAAACAGTAGGTCACGAATTATTGAGTCAAAAAGAAGAAAATGGTGTATTGAAGTTTTGGATTAAAAAGGGATAATTTTTTGCCATTTATAATACCCATGCGGGTATGGGTTAAATTAATACTGGAGGTAACAATATGACTGAAAAGAAAAAAACAACCATTGTACTATTTAGTGGTGATTATGATAAAGCAATGGCTGCTTACATTATAGCTAATGGTGCTGCAGCTTATGATCATGAAGTAACTATTTTTCACACTTTTTGGGGTTTAAATGCTTTACGTAAGGACGAAGATATTGCAGTAAAAAAAGGGTTTATGGAAAGAATGTTTGGCAAGATGATGCCTAGAGGTGCTGATAAAATGGGGTTATCCAAAATGAACTTTGCTGGAATGGGTCCTAAGCTGATTAAGGATATTATGAAAAAGCATAACGCTATGCCTTTACCACAATTAATTGAAATGGCTCAAGAACAAGATGTAAAACTTGTAGCTTGTACCATGACAATGGATTTATTAGGACTAAAACAAGAAGAGTTATTAGGTAACATAGAATATGCAGGTGTTGCTGCTTATTTAGCGGATGCTGAGGATGGAAATGTTAATCTATTTATCTAACTAGATAAAAGTAAAAGTTCTCTTGATTAAAGGAGGTTTTAATATGACATATTTAAATTATCTTGTCCTTGCATTGGTACTATTTTTCATAATGAGAAGGTTTTTACCAATAAAGGGAATTAACAATATTACCACTAATCAATTAAAAAAAGAAATAAATAATAAGAACAAACAATTTGTGGATGTTCGAACAAATGGAGAGTTTAAAGGAAACCATATTAAAGGTTTTAAAAATATACCACTCCATCAACTAGCTCAACTAGCAGAAAAAGACCTTTCAAAGGAAAAAGAAGTTATCGTAATTTGTCAAAGTGGAATGAGAAGTCAACGAGCAAGTAAAGTCTTAAAAAGGTTAGGTTTTAAAAACGTAACTAACGTCAAAGGCGGCATGGGTGCTTGGTTTTAAAATAAACAGAAGGAGAAGAACTAACTAATGAAACAAATGACTGTAAAAGAAGTAGAGGCTCTAATAAACGAAGGAAAGAAATTAAATATTATTGATGTGCGAGAGGTGGATGAAGTTGCCACTGGGAAAATACCAAGTGCTATAAATATCCCATTAGGTTTAGTTGAGTTTCGCATGCATGAATTAGATAAGACTATTGATTATATCATCGTTTGCCGTTCTGGTGCAAGAAGTGGTCGTGCCACACAATTCCTTGAAGATTATGGATTTAATGTGATTAATATGACTGGTGGAATGCTTGCTTGGGAAGGAAAAGTAGAATAAATTTTTTTAAAACTAATAATACCCTAACAGGTATAAGTGATGGAGGCTGAAAAATGGAGAACTTAAAAGCAAATACAATTTTAGATGCAAAAGGTTTAGCATGTCCGATGCCAATTGTTAAAACAAAAAAAGAAATGAAAAACTTAGAGGCAGGGCAAGTATTGGAAGTTCAAGCGACGGATAAAGGCTCTAAAGCAGACATGAAAGCGTGGGCTGAAAGCACTGGACATCAATATCTAGGAACAATAGAAGAAGGGGAAGTGCTGAAGCATTATTTGCGTAAATCTTCTAATGAAGAATCGAATGAAAAAAAACACCCAAATATTATTAGCAATGAAGAACTAGAAAAGAAAATAGATGTGGATAAGAACATTGTAGTTATTGATGTTAGAGAAAATGCAGAATTTGCTTTTAACCATATTCCTAACGCTATCTCTATCCCATTGGGAGAATTGGAAAACAAAATGAATGTTTTAAACAAAAATGATGAAATTTATATAGTTTGTCGAACAGGAAATCGTAGCGATCTTGCTGCGCAAAAGTTAACTGAAAATGGATTTAATAATGTAATTAATGTTGAACAAGGTATGAGTCAATGGAGTGGGAAAACAAGTAGTATAAATGATTAAAAAATGGGGGAATTAACGATGAACAAAAAAGTAGCAATTATTGCAAGTAATGGTGGATTATTTGATGCTTATAAGGTTTTTAACATTGCAACTGCGGCAGCAGCAACTGATCAAGAAGTATCTGTTTTCTTTACTTTTGAAGGGTTGAATTTGATTCATAAGGAAGCATATAAGCACTTAATCATGCCTGAAGGTAAAGAACAGCTTGCTGAAGGATTTATTAAAGCGAATGTACCTTCCATTCCAGAATTAGTGTCTATGGCAAAAGAAATGGGAGTTAATTTTATAGGCTGTCAAATGACAATGGATGTTATGGGATTAGAAAAAGAAAATTTTGTCGATGGAATGGAAGTAGGCGGAGCAGTAACATTTTTGGAATTTGCAAAGGATGCAGATGTAACTTTAACTTTTTAAAATTATATATTTTTTTAAATAAATTAATACCATAGGGGGTATAAAGGTGGCTGTTTCTGTAATGACTTCAAAAGATGTGACGAAAAAAGTTTTTAATAAAGAAGAGTTGTTTATTCTTGATGTTCGTAATGAGAGTGATTTTAACGATTGGAAGATTGAAGGGGAAAACTTTGAATATTTAAATGTTCCTTATTTTGAATTACTTGATGGTGTGGATGAAATTATAGGTGAAATCTCCACTAAGAAAGAAGTACTAGTTGTTTGTGCAAAGGAAGGTTCATCTGTAATGGTAGCAGAAATGCTTTCTGATGTTGGATTAAATGTTTCCTATTTAAAGGGTGGAATGAAAAAGTGGAGTGAACATTTAGAACCGGTTAAAATAGGTGACTTGAATGATGGTGGCGAAATTTATCAATTTGTTCGAGTTGGTAAAGGCTGTCTATCTTACATGATGTTATCGGAAGGAGAAGCAGCAGTAATCGATTCAACGCGTATGACGGATATCTATCTTGATTTTGCAGTAAACAAAAATGTAAAAATTACACACGTATTTGATACGCACCTTCATGCTGACCATATTTCCGGAGGACGTACAATTGCAGAGAAAACTGGTGCTGACTATTGGTTACCACCTAAGGATGCAACGGAAGTGACTTTTGCTTACCAACCATTAGAAAACGGAAATGATGTAACCATTGGTAATACAACTATTAATATTACGGCTTTGTATTCACCTGGACATACGATTGGTTCTACTTCATTTATTGTGGATAATAAATACTTGCTGTCAGGTGATATTTTGTTCATTGATTCTATCGGAAGACCCGATTTGGCAGGTATGGCGGAAGACTGGGTCAGTGATTTAAGAGAGACTTTATATAAACGCTACAAAGAATTGTCAGAAGAACTAATTGTTCTACCAGCACACTTTATGATTATAGACGAGTTAAATGAGGATGGTAGTGTTGCAGAAAAACTTGGGAAATTGTTTACAAAAAATCATGGACTGAATATCGATGATGAAAATAAGTTTAGAAATTTAGTAACAGAAAACTTGCCGCCACAACCAAATGCATATCAAGAAATTCGTGAAACAAATATGGGGAAAATTAACCCGGAATTAGATAAACAACGAGAGATGGAAATTGGACCTAACCGTTGTGCCGTTCGTTAATTATAAAATAGGAGGAATAACAAATGGATTCAAATAAAGTATTAGATGCTAAAGGCTTAGCGTGCCCAATGCCGATTGTAAAGACAAAAAAAGCAATGGGAGATATTGACACAGGTGAAGTATTAGAAGTCCATACAACGGATAAAGGAGCGCTAAACGATTTAACAGCCTGGGCTAAATCGGGAGGACATGATTTATTAAAGCATGAAAACGAAAATGGAGTGTTAAAATTCTGGATTAAAAAGGGTTGAAAATAAAGGGGACCAATAAGGTTCCCTTTTTCTAAAGAGGTGTAACAAAATGGATATAACTTTTATAGCTACAATTTTTGTTATTGGATTTGTTGGTTCTTTTATTTCTGGGATGTTAGGAATTGGTGGTGCTATCATCAACTATCCCATGTTACTATATATACCAGTAATGTTAGGCGTAGGACATTTTACAGCACATGAAGTTTCAGGGATTACAGCCATTCAAGTGTTTTTTGCGACACTCGGAGGTGTTTTAGCCTATCGTAAGGATGGATTTCTAAATAAAAAATTGATTATTTACATGGGAGTAAGCATTTTAACTGGAAGCTTTATAGGGGGGCTCAGTTCTACTCATATGCCGGAGAATGGAATAAATATTGTTTATGGAATCTTAGCTCTTATTGCCGTTATTATGATGTTTATTCCTAAAAAAGGGGTTGATGATGTTCATTTTAATCAAGTAAGGTTTAACAAATGGCTTGCATCTTTGTTTGCGTTCATAGTGGGTATAGGTGCGGGTATTGTAGGTGCAGGAGGAGCATTCCTGTTAGTTCCTATTATGCTAGTAGTCCTAAAAATACCAACAAGAATGACGATTGCATCCTCCTTGGCCATTACATTGATTTCATCCATTGGAGCTGTTACTGGAAAAATCGCAACAGGAAATATACCTATACTACCTGCTTTTATTATGGTTGTGGCGAGCTTAATTGCTTCGCCTATAGGTGCCAACATGGGTAAAAAATTGAATACAAAAGTGTTACAAGGGGCAATGGGTCTATTAATTTTAGCAACAGCAGTGAAGACTTGGTTCTCTATCTTATAAACTTAATATTGCATAATATTAATGGATTCCATAAATATAATGATACCTGGAAATAGTATTTCAAAACTGCAGAAACCTGCAGTTTTTTCTATTCAATAGAGGGTACGAAGAGAAGTTAAGTTTTTAGATAGAACTTTATAAATGTACACCATACATGTGGTTTTTTAGAATTATATTTTAAAATGAAATCTTAGCTGGATTATCAACTACACAAATACCCATTCTTAAATAGACAACCTACCCTTAACGGTATCATGCATAAAATAAAAAAAATGGAGGTAAGTATATGTATCCTTCTGTAACAACTGGCCTAAATGGAGTAGTCTATCAAGGATATTCTCATGCACATCACGGTCCTTGGTGGCAACCTTTACATTGCTCTGGTCCTTCCTGTCACGTTCATTTTGGTCAAAAAATGTAAAACATATCACATCAACCCCCAGTTCAAACGTATTCTTTTCTGAAAGAAATAATAAAGAGTATCTAACAACAAACCAAAAGTTCCAATTCAACAAAAGGATGAATTGGAACGAACTCCGATTTTTTTTATTTTTTATTGGGTTAAAAATAAAATAAAAGGATATGTGATATAGGGGAATAAATGGATTATTTCTAAACCTGTAAAAATTCTCAGTTAAACTTTTCAAGATCCTAGCACTTTAAAACTTTATCAATAAGAAATAAATTATAACCATAATTATTAAAATAATCATAAAAGTGGAAACCATATTTACTTTAATATTTGAAGGATTGAACCTTTCCTCATAAATTTGAAGTTTATTTTTAGAATAATTTTTTGTTGCTAATAGAATGACTGCAATTCCAAGAATACATGCGAAAATACCTAAAATAACACTGAACATATCTATAATTAGATTTCTTCTAACACCAATTGTAAAATGCAAACTTGTTGTTAAAAAACCTATTCCAACAATTGAAACTACTGTTCTTATCCATGCCAAATATGTTCTTTCATTCGCTAAATGCTGTTGAGCATACTTTAGTTGATTATGTTTATTTATAAAGGGGTCTTGATCTTGCCTACCTTTTCGTTTGTTATTCATATAATCAACCTGAAGTTTGAATTTTTCTTCTTCGGTATAAAAATAAGATTATACTAATTCCAATTAATATTAAAGAAACCACTTGGGCAATGCGCAGGTTCGATGTCAACATTAAACTATCTGTTCGTAAACCTTCAACGTAAAATCTTCCAATTGAATACCACACAAGATAACTTAAAAATAACTCGCCATTCTTCAAATTCAACTTTCTAAGTACATAGAACAAAATAACAAATCCTAAAAGGTCCCAAGAAGATTCATATAGAAAGGTAGGTACATAATAATTTCCATCAATAAACATTTGATTAATAATAAAATTTGGAAGATAAATACTTTCTAAAAAGGCCCTTGTAGTTTCCCCACCGTGCGCCTCTTGATTCATAAAATTTCCCCATCGACCAATTGCTTGTCCAAGAATTAAACTTGGCGCAACAATATCAGTAAGTTTCCAAAAAGAAAGTTTTTTCGTTCTTGTGAATATGATTGCAGTTAAAACAGCACCAATTAACGCTCCATGTATGGCAATTCCACCTTGCCATATAGCAATAATTTGCGAAGGATTTTGAGAATAATAATCCCATTCAAATGCAATATAATAAATTCGCGCACAAATGATTGCAACTGGGGCGGCGATCATAATGAAATCAGTTATAATTTCTTTATCCCATCCTAAACGATTTGCTTCTCGTGTTGCTATCCATAAACCTAGAATAATACCACAGGCAATTATAATACCGTACCAATGAACGGAAATCGGTCCAAGTTCAAATGCAATTGGGTTTAATGTTTGTACATCGTTCATACTTAACACCTCCAAAAGTTATACTTTCCTTATCAATAATAACATAATTATTACCTATAAAAAAATGAACTTTCCCGTTCCTCAATAAATAAAGACACGTTCACTTTAAAAAATACTAGACACACAATTTCTGTAAAGAATAGACTCACATTTAGTAAAAGTTATTCCTTGTAAATCTAGAAGAAAAGTATCTAGGAGCTTCGCTTTCCCCATACACATTATTAATTTCTAAGACTCAGCAATAAAAAATCCAATTACCATTTTACAATCGATAGTCCTAGTGCATATCGACCGTATTTCCTACTTCTTGCTTAATCTATACTATAAAAGCGATTGAACACTTGTTTTTTAGTAACATGATTCAATATATAACTACAAATCTCTAAATATTAAAGAAGTACTCTTTGGTCACTTAAAAATCCCACAAAAGGTCAATAGGGAGTATCCATTAGTTGTAAATGATCTATTTGGTGGGGAGATATTAAAAACTAAAGTATTAGGATGTTGGCATTATTATAACCGCATAAATGGGTTTTGTTATGGCATTACATCGACTCAGTATAAAGCACCCTGCCATTAGTTAGTTATGCTGACTAGAAGAGAAGAAGTGTTATTCAATAAATAACTACCTAAAGAATGGAGTTCAAAAATTATTAAAAATTAGTAATTTATATTCTCTTCTCTTCAAACAAAAAAACTACCCAACTTAATATCAGGTAGCCAAATGAAATGAACAAATATACAATATATTCAATTTTGTGAATATGTGCTAGTTACTGTACAAACTTATATTTTTGAAAAATACGGGGTACGGAAGCGATTCGTAGGTTGAGGGGTCATTATGGAAATAACGGAGAATCAGATAAAACCTATTGCCAAGTATTCAGGATACTATTTATCCTCTGTTTAAAATTAATCTGACGGAGAAAGACTTGGAAGAAGTGTACACCCCAACAGTAAGTGTAATCAAATGGGCAGAGGTTAAGTCTAAAGGAACCTTATAGCAATTAGCATTACTCGTTTTAATCAAAACTGTACAGAAGCTTGGATTTTTTATCCAGATGATCAATGTTCCGGAAGCGATTGCTATGCATATTGCGAAAAAGGCACGCTTGCTTTGCCAGCCGTAGAAGAGTGGAAGACGTATATTGAAACGAGAACGGCCACGCCATTTTCTCTTTGTTCGAGATTATCTTCAGATTCGCCCGTTTGATCATCTGGCCCAACAAATGTCGGTTCATACAATGACCAATTTAACATTTAGCAAAGATGATCCGACCGACTTAATCAATGCTGCAATTGAGGAATTAATCTGTCAACGATACGAATTATCTGTCTATAATACTTAAAAAAATACAGCTAATGACGTTAGAAATAAATACTATCGTGCCATCTATCATCAGATAGACCATGCACTAAATGATGAATTAGACAGCGAAGTAGAACGATACATTATAAATGCCTTTTTTCTATGGATATAATTTAGGACCAACTCAAAAGGCCCGATTCATAGGAAGTTTAGATAGAAAACAAATAGCATGGATTAATCAGTGTCATGTAACAATTAAACTTAGACAAAGCCATTCAATATATTATCAATGCCTATAACCAATTCAATCTTCCAAAAATCGGGGGTGATGGAAGGAGAGCTTCAGCCGACAGTTGGCGGATTCAAATGGGATTTATATGAGCAAACCTTCTATCCGAAACCATATTCTTTATGGAGGATATTGTGGTATTGGCTATTATGACGTTTCCGATACCTATAGCTTTGTTCAGCAATTTTATTTCCTTGTGGAGTATGGGAAGGAATCCATATTTTAGACATTTTGATGAATGATAAAGCCGATATTCAACCCGAAATTCTCCTTCCGATACTCAGGGACATAGTACAACAGTCTTTGGGCTTTCTTCTTTACTAGGTATTCAGCTGTTGCCTAGGATTCGAAATTGGAAAGATTTAAAATTATTCCGTCCTTGTAAAGAAGAGATCTATGAGCATATTGATGAACTTTTTTAAGGAGAAATCGATTTGGATCTCATTGAGACTCATTATCCAGATATGATTAGAGTAGCTATGTCAATCCAGTCAGGTAAAATTACTCCATCTACCATTCTCAAGTAAACTAGGGACATACAGTAAAAAGAACAAGCTGTATCAGGCGTTTCATGAGCTTGGAAGAGTGATACGAACCATGTTTTTATTAAAATATATGGCTGACGATGAACTGAGAGGAACTATTCAAGCTGCTACCTATAAAAGTGAAGCCTTTAATGGGTTTAGCAAGTGGATCTTCTTTGGTGGTGAAGGGATTAATGCTGAAAATGGGCGCTAGACTACATGATTTTTTAAGGGCAATACTCGAAAATACAGGCTTATCAATACATGACCTAGTTTTGCCCTTTATTAAAAGGGAAGAATAGATTTGTATTAAAAAATCTATTCCATAATTCATTAATTGTCAAAAAAAAGAATGCTTGGGGTTTATATAGACCCCTAAGCGTTTTAACTTATAAAGATGCTTTTTTTAAGGCTAGGTTAAAGTTTTTGGTTGATTTCGTATAAAACAACAACTTTCGTCCCGTTTGTTCCAAAAGAATAGATTTCTACATTAATACGAATGCTGCCATATTAGTTACAATAAAAAAAAATGAGTTGCTAATCGCAACTCGGAATCTTCTTACGTCAGTTAAAGAAGGTATTATTTACCCACGGTAATAAAAAATTTTAGACCTGTAGGCTTTTATATGGTTCATCATACTCTTTAAAAATCAACCGAATTCGAGTCATATCATCAGGCAAAGGAGGTGATACAATATAGTCAAGTGACATATGTCCGCCAGAACCTAACCCTCCTTCATATCTGCATTCATATTCATTCTCTTTGTCCTCAACTGTATAAAACAAACAAGGAAACCTTCACGTATGCGAAGGTAAGCGGTTAATCAATCAGTTTTTCTTAGTTGCTTAGAAGCCACTACTCTAATAAGTATCATAGTAAATCGAACAAATAAAAAGGTTGCTGCAATGGAAAAGAAACTATGTAAGGAAGTCCAAGATTTTTTATATTTAATTAAATTTGTTTTCCTTTCAATCCAATGTTCAGCAACGGCAGATGGAAAACTAAATAAAAAGCATTTAATAAATATGTCTAATATATTTGAATTTTTAGTTGCTTGGTTGAAATAAATGCAGGTCACAGGAAAAAGAAGATAACTAAATAAAACACTAATATCAAAAGTTTTTAATGTTTTTACTGGGTATTTTAAATATCCCTTTTTCACTAAAAGATTATCTAAAATGGAGGCGATATAACTTTTTAATAAGAAAATAATTAGCCAATCTTTTAATGGCGGTTTTCGAAGTATGTTAAGAAAAGCCACTATAGATATAATAAAAAATGTTCGTAATAGGATTTTTTCCTGCTTCCTTTTCTTCATCCTTAATCCTCCTATATTTTTTATTAATTTAACCTAAATAGGAGAAGTTATTATGAGTTTATTTATGATTAACTAAATCAGTAATTTGTTGGTACCTTAACACTATTTAGATTCTACTTTCCAAGAGCGTAGAAAAAAATAGGCTGGAGGCAAACAATTGAAAAACCTAGTAATATAATATGCAGCATGTCCTTTTGTTGACATATCAAAAAAGATATTTACTTGAATGAAAAAAACAGGTTTATATTTAAATGAGAGTTATAAAACTTTTAAACAGCAACTTTTTCGGTTAAAAGGGGGCTTTTCTTTGAAATCCATATTTCCACCTATAATATTCAGTGTGTGAATACCTCCTTAGATTTCTATACATTAGTCTATATATAATGGGATTCTATACACTGTAAGAGATAGGACTAAATGATTTTCGCCTTATTTATGTAGCAAGGCCGTTTAATTTCATTGTAATCTTTCACAAAATATAAATAATCCTCCTTAGTAGGAAGATTATTATAAGAGTATGTAGTATGGAATTTTAACCAATCATAATTTTTTCTTCTGCGTATTTATAAGGTAATTTATTATGTTTTTTGGCTAATGCAAAGGCTATTGTCAATGGCCCAACTCGTCCAATGAACATTAGAAGGGAAATAACAATTTTGCCAACGGGACTTAAATCAGGGGTTATTCCTAATGACATGCCTACAGTTGCAAAAGCGGAAATTACTTCAAATAGGATTACATTTAATGGTGCATCTTCTGTAATGGTTAAAATAAACAAAATAAATGAAACGATACCTATAGAATATACTGTTATAGCGAAAGCCCTATATACTAAATCTTTGGGAATACGTCTTTCCATTATGTTTATATCATCATTTCCCCGAATTAAGTTCCAGACGGCAAGAAGAATGATAATAAATGTTGTCACTTTAATTCCTCCAGCAGTTCCACCTGAACCTCCACCAATAAACATTAAAATCATCGTAATAAACTGAGTGCTCAGTGTTAATTCAGGCATATTTAAACTGTTAAACCCAGCAGTTCTTGGGACTACTGCATGAAAATAAGCTCCTAAAAATTTATCTTTTAGAGATAGGGGACCCAATGTTCCAGGATTATTAAATTCTAATACAAATATAAGAATTGTAGGAAGAATGATAAGAAAGGCTGTGATCCATAAGACTAATTTTGAATGTAAGGAAAGCTTTCCTGAAAACCTTCTTTTCCAAATATCTAATATAACCGTGTAGCCCAGACCTCCAATGAGTAATAAAGAAGTTAGAATAAAAACTACAGTAAAGTCACCGGCATAGCCAGTGATACTACGATAATCTCCCATAATATCAAATCCTGCGTTATTAAAGGCCGAAATAGAGTGAAATATACCATAATAGATAGAAGTTGGGAAACCAAAATCAGCAGACCAACGAATTGCTAAGAACAAAGCACCAATTGCCTCGAATAGTAAGGTAAAAAGGAGGATGAATTTTACTAGTCGTACCATACCTTCCAGTGAAAGCTGATTTAAAGATTCTTGAATGATCAATCTTCCTTTTAATCCAATATTCTTACCAAGGAATATAGCGATGACAACTCCAATGGTCATGAATCCCAATCCACCAGTTTGGATTAAAAATAAAAGAACACATTGACCAAATACTGTAAAAGTCGTACCAGTATCAACTACAACTAATCCAGTAACACAAACGGCAGAAGTTGCTTCAAATATAGCATCAATAAAAGAAAGTTCATATCCATCATTTGTTGATATAGGCAACATGAGGAGAAATGCACCCACAAAGATAAGAGAAAGGAATCCAATGGATAATACTTGTGCAGGATTAAACTTCAAGAAACTCCCAATAATATTTATACCTTCCGGTTTAGTTATTTTCACAATTATCCTCCAATTATTAATTATCAGTATTCAAGTGAATTTTACACTTATTTTTTATTTACAACAAATAGATTTTTAATGATTTAACTAGATCTTGGAATCTTATTCTTTACTTTATGGATGTTAATATATCACAAAAAAATAATTGACTATATTATTTTTTTGCTTCTAAGTTTTAAATGAGTAGAACTGAACTGTAAATAGTCTTTTTTCTAAAAACGACTATTTACAGTATCTTTATGCAGTAGTATGATAAACAAGTTTCCTTGCAACAATACGTGTTGTTTTATTAGTTAAGGGGACTATAATAACTGAATAATAATTTAGAGGTGTAAAATGATTTCGCTAAAGAGATTATTAATTGGAAGACCATTAAAATCGAATGCATTAGGAGAGCAAAGAATCAACAAGAAAAAGGCATTGGCCATACTCTCATCCGATGCTTTATCTTCCGTGGCTTATGGACCGGAACAGATATTATTAGTATTAGTAACGTTAGGTACGGCAGCCTATTGGTATTCTTTGCCCATTGCTTTGGGCGTACTAGTTTTACTAACTGCTTTAATATTATCTTACCGTCAGATCATTTTTGCTTATCCACATGGTGGAGGCGCATACGTTGTATCAAAAAATAATCTAGGAACTAATGTCGGATTGGTTGCTGGTAGTTCTTTGTTAGTTGATTATATTTTAACTGTTGCTGTAAGTGTCTCTGCTGGAACAGATGCTATTACATCAGCTTTACTAAGTATCAGAGCAATTACATTCACCAATTGGTACTCCCATTCAAGGGGTAACTTTATTCTTGCTCCTTAGAGCATTTGCTTCTAGTAGCTCGGCATTAAACAGGTGTCGAGGCCATTTCAAATGCAATACCTAATTTTAAAGAACCGGCACCTAATAATGCTGCTAAAACGCTAATAGCGATGGGTGTGTTACTAGCCATTTTATTTACTGGAATTGTTTCTCTAGCCTATTTTTAAGGAGTTTCTCCACGTGAAGATGTAACAGTGGTCTCCCAAATTGCAGAAGAAATATTCGGTAGAAACGGAATGTATTATTTTGTTCAAGGTACAACGGCACTTATTCTTATTTTAGCAGCTAATACAGGGTATACGGCATTCCCGTTATTAGCAGTAAACTTAGCAAAAGATAAGTTTATTCCTAGAATGTTTACCATTAGAGGAGATCGTCTAGGTTATTCAAATGGTATTTTGTTTTTAGCTTTCTTTTCCATTATCCTGATTATTGTATTTGAAGGAAAAACAGAGTCACTCATTCCTTTATATGCGGTAGGAGTATTCATTCCGTTTACTTTATCCCAAACAGGGATGGTCCTTAAATGGTTGCGAGAAAAACCAGAAGGGTAGAAAGGGAAACTTATTATTAATGCATTGGGTGCTATTATTTGCTTCATAGTGACCATGATGTTCTTCCTTACAAAGTTCCCACAAGTATGGCCTGTATTGGTATTCGTTCCGGTTATTGTGTATGTGTTTTATAAGATAAAAAAACATTATGATTCTGTAGGAGAACAATTGCGAATTACTGACTTAGCTGAAGTGAAAGATATATCAGGCAATGTTATAGTTGTACCAGTTGCAGGTATTACTCGTGTTGTGAACAATTCTCTTGCCTATGCAAAATCGTTAAATCCTGATAAATTAATTGCTGTTTATGTGGCGTTTAGCCGTGAGGATGAGAAGAGATTTGAAGAGAAGTGGAATCAATGGCAACCGGATGTCCGTCTTGTTACCTTACATTCCCAATATCGAAGTATTATCCAGCCTTTAACTAAATTTATTGATACGGTGGAATATAAAGCAGGAGAGTCAGATTATCGAGTAACAGTAGTTATACCACAGTTTGTACTACGAAAAGGATGGCATAATATTTTGCATAACCAGTCTAGCTTGTTAATTAGGACCTTCCTTCTATATAAAAGAAATGTTATTGTTTCAACGGTACCTTACCATTTTAAAGAATAATCTATAAGAAAAAAGATACCTAAAAAGGGTATCTTTTTTTTAGGATAATAAATCCAATTATTCACAAACTAGTAGAAATACAACCTGAGGAGCAAAGGTATGAAATGGTTAAATTATTTATTCCTTATATTTTTAATTATTCTCTTGGCTGGATGTTGGGATAGGACAAGTTTAATATTGCCGCTGCCACTCGCCCTATCTATTCTCATATGAGATTGTTGGCCATAAGCGAAGAAGTTACGAAAAAGGGAATGTTGGGGTTTTTGGATTTTGTAGATCGAAACAGAGAAATAAGAGATGATTTTAGTATCGTTATTGTAAAAGGGAACAGTGCCGGTGATATTTTACAAGTAAATAATATGTATAAAAAAAGTGCTTCTCTGAAGCTATTTACCCAATTAACGACGATGCAAAAAGATTGGGGTGGAGCACCAGATATTAAATTAAATGATTATGTTCGGATATATAATTCTCAGGGCCAAACTCCCGTACTTGCAGCGGTTAAATTAGCTGGTGATCCGAAAAAAGGGGGAAATGTAGAAAATATGAAAAGTGAACAACCTGAGAGTCAAGTAATTGTTGACTCCTTGGCTGTTTTAAAAGCGGGGAAACTTGTTGGCTATGCCTCCTTGTATGAAATAAGGGATATGCTTTTTGTACAAAATAAAATTAAGAGTACAGTAATAACATCAATTTTTGGAAAAGGAAAGTTTGGTTATCGTATTACTGCTTCTAAAACAGAAGTTTCTGCGAAAGATTTAAATGGAGTACCTAACTTTCATATTAAAATAGAAACGGAAGGTACTTTAGAAGGTACTGATATTTATCACAATTTTAAAGACATTTTTGCGTTTGAGGGATTAGAAGATTCAATTAACAAAAAGATGGAAAAAGAAATAAAAGAATTTATTAATAAAACAAAAGAGGAATTTAATGCGGATATTTTTGGGTTAGGTGAGTTGCTTAGAGACCAGGATTATAAGCATTTTAAACAATATAAAGACAATTGGGATGATGGGTATGCTAAAGCACAAATACATATTAATTTTAATTCAGAAATCAAAAGAAGTGGATTAAGAAAAGATCCGGCAATTATGAAATGAGAGGGGAGATTTCCTTTTTTTTATAACCATCAGAGAAGCGAAAGTATATAAGTCTTCACAAAAACAATCCAGTAGTTGGACAATTCCCGTATCAATTATGGACAAAAGAAAATCTTATAATAGGTGAATTATCGCAAGCTCTTTTTAATCATAAATTTCTCTTAAGGTGTACATGACATGAACCAGTAACCTATTTTATATATTCCCATTATTAAATCATTAAAAAGTTTGAACCTTATTTATTTGGGGGATAAATTTTAAATATTTGCAACAAAATACATAAAATTCTTAGAAGCTCAGAGCTATTTTTGGCATTTATTTAGTATTAAATTGGAAGAAACAAGCTATACAGAAAGGAATGGGAAAAATGAGAAATAAAAAAGCATCCATAGGTCAATTTGTTCATTTTAAAAGGGCTAGCTATGATGTTTTAGGTTATGTAACAATTTTTTTGGAGAATAGTGTAATTGTAAAAATAGACAGTGATATTGCTGAAAAATTACATTATGAGACTAATTTAACATTGGTGAATAATAACAAATACAAGATTATAGACAAGAACGGAACAGTTGCTTAATTTATTTCTAATACATATTTTTTTATTCAAAGGTTGCAATTAGCAGCCTTTTTTATGTTATTGGAATGACAGTATTCTTGTAATAAATGAAGAAAAATAGGTTTTGGTAGAAACATGGCAGCATTCCTATAATAAGTATAGAGATCCATCTTGTGTCACAAACATGGCAGCATTCCTGTAATAACTGAAAATGCGATTTGAAAGAAAAAAGACCTCTTGATAAGATAAATGTGTCCTGAGCCAGCCAGCTAAAAAGGACAAAATATCTACTCGGAGGTCTCAGCTTCAAGCATTACCAGAAGAACTGGTGAGATATACAGAAGAGGAATTACTAGAATACCTAAGGCAAGCAGTGAAACGTAGTATAGGGATTAAGAAGATTCAAGCTTTAAAAGAAGCCGCCAATCGCTCGATTGGCATCCGTCAGGGTGCCATGATGGCTAAAATGGAATTAAGAACGTTAATCCAAAAGTATGAACTCATTCAAGCCAAGTTCGAAGAGCTTGACCAAACTCTGGATACACTACTTCAAGATATTCCAGGCGTTGATCAAATGTTAGAAATAACGGGAATTGGACGCGATACAGTGGCGGGTTTTTTCGCTGAAGTAGGTGATTTGAGTGAATACAATCATCCTCGTCAAATAACCAAACTGGCAGGGCTTAGCTTAAAAGAAAATACATCAGGAAAGCATAAAGGGAGAACCAGGATTACGAAACGTGGTCGAAAGAAATTAAGGGCACTACTGTTTCGGGCATCTATGATTCTAGTAGCCAAGAATAAAGCCTTTAAAGCCCTGCATCAATATTACACAACGAGACCTGATAATCCGTTGAAAAAGATGCAGTCTTTAATTGCTTTGTGTAATAAGCTCATCCGTATACTCTTCTCTATTGGTAAGAAACAGTTTGTGTTTAAAGAGGAGAAGATGTTGAAGGACATCCCCCATATGCATGCATTTATCCAAGAACCAATAGCAGCTTAATCACTAAAAAACTAACTATTAACAAATAGATTTGAACAGATGAACAGACAAAATCAGCATGGGATTAGTCGGCAACGGAACTAACGTAAGGACAAGATCCTGTAGGGCAGCATGACCAACATCCACCTTATGGAAAGGTTGAACGAAGGAATGTAGGAGCGTAGACTCTGTGAGACTTGGGAGGGTAGACCCCCGTAAGATATGTGGACATCCATTGGTGCGTACATACCTATTTATCCAACTTTTTGAAATGAACCGAAGGTTGGCTAGTTTCTTGCGCTCAGTTTCTTCGTAAACAGCTTGATTGTGCTCTTTTCTCTCTAACCAAATCTGTAAAGTTAAACAAGTTAGATAGCAATATGGAGAAAAGCTGCGTATTTAAGAGATAATTGTTTGTTTATTGAGGGAGTTTAGTTTAATAAGAAAAAACATTTGACATTATCAATTAATGACGTTAACATTTAATTTGAGGCGATGATATATGAAAACACAGGATAAAATTCAAATACGTGAATTGTTACAACAGTTGGTAAGGGACTTTGGACTTCTTCAAAAAGATGGTTCTGACTGTTGTGGAATTACAGTATCACAAAGTCACATTGTCTATGAGTTAAGTAAAAGTCCGAATATATCTCAACAGACATTGGCAGAAAAATTAATGATGGATACAGGACTTTTAAGTCGTCAAGTGAATAAATTGGTTGAGCTTCACTTCATCTCAAGAGTTCCAGATCCTAATGATAGAAGATATGTCCTTCTGTCACTAACAGATGAAGGGGAATCGAAGGCAGATGAAATTTCCAATCAAATGGTGGAGTATCTCGGTAATATTTTCGAACATATACAGGAAGATAAGCATCAACAGGTTTTGGAAAGTCTAAGTTTGCTATTGGTTGCAATGAATAAAAATAATGGATTAGGTAGTTGTGCCACCAAATAAGGTGGCTTTCATTAAATATTATATTTGATAAAGTCAATTAATGAACAAGTCAATTGAGGAGGTAGAAGAAGTGATTAGGAAAGTGGAGGAAAGGGACTTATTAGAAATATTAGAGATTTATAATCAAGGCATTGAAGATGGATTAGCCACATTCGAAGAAGATTTAAAAGATGAAAATTATATAAACAATTGGTTTAGTCTTCATAGTGGAAGACATTGCGCTTTTGTTGCAACAAATGAACGAGGAGAAATTATGGGTTGGGCTTCCATAAACCCATATAATACTAGGGCTGCTTATTATGGCGTAGGAGAACTATCCATATATATACATAGGGGATTTAGGGGACAAGGAATAGGACAGCAACTATTACATGTCTTAGAAGAAGAAGCAAAATCACAGGATTTCTACAAACTTGTGCTCTCTACATTTCCTATAAATACTTTAGGCCAAGGTTTATACCGAAAGCTAAACTATAGGGAGGTTGGATTATTTAAAAATCAAGGAAGATTAAGAGGCAAATTTGTAGATGTAATGATAATGGAAAAGCTGCTTTTTGATCAAAATTACTATTTGTTGAATACAAAGGAGAGTAATTAATATGTCTGAATTTAATATCTTATCATCTTGCTGTCAGCCATCTGATGAATCTCAAGTAAAAACGACTATCGATAAAGAACTACCTATTGCTATTGTTGGGGCAGGTCCCGTTGGTTTAGCTGCTGCAGCTCATTTGATTCAATATAAGCAAAAAGTTATTCTACTAGAAGCTGGAACCGAAGTGGGAGCAAACATTCTAACATGGAAACATATAAGGTTATTCTCACAGTGGAAATATAACATTGATAAAGCAGCATCTTCTTTATTAGAGAAATATAAATGGGAAAAGCCGAATTTAGAAGAAATACCTACCGGTAAAGAACTAGTAGAAAATTATTTAATCCCTTTATCAAAGATTCCAGAAATACAAGAAGTAATAGCCTTAAATACAAAAGTCATTTCTATAGCAAAAAAAAATATCGATAAATTGAAGACTGCTAACCGAGAGAATGTTCCATTTGTTATTTATACAGAGCATGAAGGCACTATCCAAGCTATTGAAGCAAGAGCTGTTATTGATGCTACTGGTACCTGGGGAAATCCTAACCCAGCAAACTCTAGTGGAGTTTGGTTAGAATCAGAAAAACACCTCAAGGAAAACATCGCTTATGGTTTACCTGATATCTTGGGAGAAAGTATAAGCCGTTACAAAAATAAGAAAGTAGCAGTTATAGGAAGTGGGCACTCTGCCATTAATGCTTTGTTAGAATTAGGGATATTAAAGGAAAAGAACCCTTCAACAGAAATTTTATGGGTTATTCGAAAAGAGCATGTAGAAGATGCATATGGTGGAGAAGAGAAGGATGCATTGAAAGCAAGAGGATTATTAGGGAGCAAAATCCATGAAATGGTCGATAAAGGGATAATACAAGTGTACACTTCCTTTAAAATAGAGCAACTAAAAAAGAATAATACCTCAACCATAACCATTATTGGCGAAATAAAAGGTGTAAAATCAGAGATTGAGCTAATTGATGAAGTAATAGTCAATACAGGGAATCGACCTAACTATTCTTTCTTGAGCGAATTACGTACAAAAGTAGATTTTGCAACGGAAAGTGTGGAGGAACTATCTCCTTTAATTGATCCTAATCTACACAGTTGTGGAACAGTTCGACCGCATGGAGAAAAGGTACTGAGACAACCGGAGAAGAACCTATATGTAGTTGGTTCTAAAAGCTATGGGAGGGCGCCAACCTTTTTAATGGCTACTGGATATGAACAGGTACGTTCGATTGCTGCATATATTGCAGGGGATATTGAAGCAGCAGAAAAAGTAGAGCTAGATTTACCTGAAACTGGGGTTTGCAGTGTGAATTTCTCAAATATTAAAAGTGATAGTAGTTGTGAAACGGATTCTTGTTGCTCATAAAATTAATAATGAGGGAGTATTATGGTTATAAATAATGGAGGTAATCTAAGTAAAGAGTACTTTAAAGCCTACTTGACACTTATAATGACCAGTATGGGAGGGTCAGTTGAAATGGCAAGAGAGAAGACCTTTACGAGGTTATTTAAGAATCAAGCAAAAACGCTTGGAAACATATCTTATAACAATTTCATCCAAGCTTATAATGAATTAGAGAAAGAATTAGCTAATTAATTAGCATTGATGCAAGGAAATAGGTGTTAAGGTAACTCCTATTTTCTTGCATACTATGGTACTCAACTATATGATAAAGTTAATTCAACGGAAATGGATGATTAATATGTCTTCAGAACAATTAGAAATTACAGCGAATATTTTAAAACTTTTAGGTGATAAGACAAGATTATCCATAATGGGAATGCTTATGATAAACGATTGCTGTGTATGTGAGTTTGTCGATGTTTTTCAAATGTCTCAACCAGCTATAAGTCAACATCTAAGAAAATTAAAGGATTCCGGTTTGGTTAAAGAACAAAGAAAAGGGCAATGGGTTATCTATTCTCTAGATCAACAAAATCAATACTTCTTTATGATAAAAGATATCTTAAAGTACGTACCGAGCCAAAAAGAAAAATTTATTTGGCTTGAAGAAAATGGATTGCGAATTTCATGTGATTAAATAAGTTAAGGGGTTAATGTTTAATGTGATTGACATTAACTTTTTTATAAATTAATATATAAGCATATAATTATATGCGCAAAGTACTTGTTTACTACATGAGTCAATAAAGGCTATTTTTTGACTTTATATAAGTAAATAATAATATGTTTATATAAATTATTATTAGTCTGTTAAGGGAGGTGGATAAAAATGATAAAAGAAGATAAATCTTTAAAGGTAATAGATGTAAAGGATACAGCCAATATTTTAAAACTCTTAGGAGACAAAACAAGATTATCCATGGTAAGTATGTTGGCTGAACAAGAATGCTGTGTCTGCGAATTTGTTGAAATTTTTCAGATGTCACAGCCATCTATTAGCCAGCACCTACGGAAAATGAGAGACCTTGGAATTGTTAAGGAACAAAGAAAAGGACAATGGGTGGTTTATTCTTTAAATACAACGAGTGAATACTACCTATTAGTAAGAGAATTATTAAAACATGTTCCTAGCCAACGAGAGAAGTTTGATTGGTTAGAGGAAAAAGGTTTAAGAATTACATGTTATTAATGGAGGTTAACAGCTTTGCTACAAACAATACTAGCAATAATTATCTTTTTATTAACTTTAACTTTAGTTATTTGGCAGCCGAAAAACCTATCAATCGGTTGGTCCGCATGCGGCGGTGCAATCTTAGCACTTCTTGTAGGCGTAGTTGATTTCAATGATGTAGTCGATGTAACAGGAATTGTTTGGAATGCTACATTGGCTTTCGTAGCAATCATAATCATTTCATTAATCTTAGATGAAATTGGTTTCTTTGAATGGGCAGCTCTACATATGGCAAGGGTTGCTGGTGGTAACGGTCTAAAGATGTTTGTTTATGTTTCTATATTAGGAGCAATTGTTGCTGCGTTATTTGCAAACGATGGGGCAGCCCTAATTTTAACGCCAATCGTTCTAGCGATGGTTAGAGCGTTGAAGTTAGAAGAGAAGATGGTTTTTCCCTTTATCATAGCAAGTGGTTTTATTGCTGATACTACATCTTTACCTTTAGTTGTGAGTAATTTGGTAAACATTGTTTCTGCTGATTTCTTTGATATCGGATTTGTAGAATATGCTTCCCGAATGATCGTACCGAATTTATTCTCTTTAGTGGCAAGTATCCTCGTGTTGTATTTATATTTCCGTAAGAGGATTCCAAAGGTTTATGATTTAAATCAATTAAAAGTACCACAAGATGCAATCAAAGACCTGAAAATGTTTCGTTTATCTTGGGTGATATTGGCTGTATTACTTACTGGCTATTTCGTAAGCGAATTTCTTTCTATTCCAGTCTCAATCATCGCTGGTGTAATCGCAATTATTTTCCTAGTTTTTGCAAGAAGAAGCTCTGCTGTATCTATTAAGAAAGTAATTAAAGGTGCTCCATGGGCAATTGTATTCTTCTCCATTGGAATGTATGTGGTTATTTATGGACTACGTAATGTTGGTTTGACAGACTTACTTTCAAATGTTATTCAAGCAACTGCAGACCAGGGGTTATTCGTTGCAACTATTGGAATGGGATTCATTGCGGCTATTATATCGTCCATTATGAATAATATGCCAACCGTACTTATTGATGCCTTAGCAATTGCAGATACAAATACTACTGGAATAATCAGAGAAGGGTTGATTTATGCCAATGTAATTGGTTCTGATTTAGGTCCTAAGATAACACCAATTGGTTCATTAGCTACTTTATTATGGCTTCATGTTCTGTCTCAGAAGGGTGTAAAAATATCATGGGGTACTTATTTCAAAACAGGTATCGTCCTAACTATTCCAACCCTATTAATTACTCTAATAGGTTTATATCTGTGGCTTTCCATCCTTTCATAATAAGAAATAAAGGGGAGTTAATAATGACAAAAGTACAAATATTTGATCCGGCAATGTGCTGTTCAACAGGCGTATGTGGGCCATCAGTTGATCCTGAACTAACAAGAATTGCATCAGCAATATTTCAGTTAGGTAAAAAGGGTTTCTCTATCGAAAGGTTTAATCTTGCTAACGACCCAGGGGCTTTTGTTGAGAATAACAAAGTAAATAAGTTGTTGCATGAAAAAGGAACAGATTGTTTACCGGTAGTTATATTAAATGGAGAAATAGTAAAGGAAGCCAGCTATCCTACTACTGAGGAATTAGCAAAATGGTATTCATTAGAAGAAACAGAATTAGTGGAAAAGAAACCTTTAACTCCATTACAGTTCATCCAAATAGATAACAAATAAGGAGGAAAACTGGCACATGGAAAAATTTAATCCACTTGCTCTCGAAGGTACCCCATTTTTATTTTTCACTGGAAAAGGTGGGGTAGGAAAAACTTCTACTGCATCTGCAACTGCGATAGCGTTAGCTGATGGGAATAAAAAAGTCCTTCTTGTAAGCACTGATCCGGCTTCCAATCTTCAAGACGTATTCGAAATGGAGTTATCCAATGAACCTACTGAAGTTAAAGGAGTGAAAGGTCTATCAATTTGTAACATAGATCCAGAACAGGCTGCAGTAAGTTATAAAAATAATGTTATTGGTCCTTATCGTGATAAGTTACCAGAAATAGTTATAGCCCAAATGGAAGAACAATTATCGGGTGCTTGCACAGTAGAAATAGCAGCCTTTGATGAATTTACGAACTTATTATCCAACCCACAAATTGTATCAAACTTTGACCATATTATTTTTGATACGGCGCCAACTGGTCATACCTTAAGGCTTTTGCAATTACCGACAGCTTGGACTGGATATTTAGATGAATCAACTCATGGTGCTTCGTGTCTTGGTCCACTTTCTGGATTGGATAGAAAAAAAGAAGTTTATGAAACCACAGTTCAAGTTTTATCTGACCCAGATCAAACCAAATTAATTCTTGTTTCTAGGCCAGAAAAGTTCTCGCTAAATGAGGCAGAGCGAGCTTCGAAAGAGTTAAAAGTAATAGGTATTAAAAATCAAGTGATTATTATAAATGGTATATTAAAAAGCTTTACAAAAGGTGATAGAATTTCTGAAGTTTTTCACCAACGCCAATCCCAGTCATTAAAGAATATGCCAATAGGATTGAATGGACTTTCCCAGTATTTCTTACCTTTTGTTCCATATTCATTAACAGGTATATCTAATTTCAGAAGATTATTTATTGATACAGAAGATATTAACAAAAATGAATCTACATCAATAAAGGGATTGAATTATAGTCCTATCGAGGAAATGGTTGAAGACCTTCATGAAAATAATAATAGAGTTATTTTTACCATGGGGAAAGGTGGAGTTGGTAAGACCACACTTGCTTCTATTATTTCAGTTGGATTAGCTGACAAAGGGAAGAGAGTTCATTTAACTACTACAGACCCTGCAGCTCATATTGGAAACATGTTTATGTTTGACGGAAACTTGCACGATAATTTAACAATTAGCCGTATTGATCCAGAGGTGGAAGTAGATAAGTATAGAAAAGAAGTTCTAGAAAAAGCCAAAAATGATATGGACCAAGATAGCCTTTCTTACCTTGAAGAAGACTTAAATTCACCATGTACGGAAGAAATAGCAGTATTTCGTGCCTTCGCTGAGGTAGTTAGCCGTTCTAATGAAGAAGTGGTTATTATTGATACAGCTCCGACAGGTCATACTCTGTTGTTATTAGATGCTGCTGAATCTTATCATAAAGAGATTAAAAAAGCGAATGGTGATGTACCATTAAGTGTCCAACAGCTATTACCAAGGTTACGTAACCGGAATGAAACAAGTGTGATTATTACTACACTAGCAGAGGCGACGCCAGTCTTAGAAGCTCAGAGGTTACAAGAAGATCTATTAAGAGCAGATATTAAAACAAGTTGGTGGGTAATTAATCAGAGTTTATATGCAACTGAGACAACAGATCCCATCTTAGAACAAAAAGCACAAGCCGAAAAAATTTGGATGAAAAAGATAAAAGAACTCAATGATAAAGTTGCTATTATTCCATGGGAACCAGAAGAAATTATTGGCTACAAGCAAATACAGAAACATTACTTTTCTGATGATGGAGGAAGATAATAATGAAAATTACGGAAGTTGCAGAAAATAAACTGTTAGAGATGATAAAAGAAAATGGAGCTCAAGGCATTCGGTTTTATTTTGCTGGTCAAGGATGCTGTGGACCACAATTAGGTGTTTCTTTAGACTCTCCAGAAACGACAGATAAAGTCTTAATGATTAATAAGATACAAGTTGCAATGGATGAGCGAGTTCAAGATATGACAGATAATGTTGTCCTTGATTTTTCAGAAGGTGGATTAGTTCTTTCTGGGCTACCAGAACAAAATTGCTAATTATATAGAAGTAATAATATGGTAATTCTAATTTGTATTTTGGAGGATATAATTCATGAAAGTTATTATTATAGGATCAGTAGCAGCAGGTACATCAGTAGCAGCGAAAGCAAGAAGAAACGATGAAAAAGCGGAAATCACACTCTATAATGCAGATTATGACATTTCATATTCTATATGCGGTATTCCTTATTTCCTAGGTGGAGAAGTAGAGGAACTGGAAACATTAACACCAAGAAGTGCAGCTTGGTTTAAGAAACGCTACAACGTAGATATTTTTACCCGTCATGAAGTAACTACGATTGATGCTGAGCAGAAAAAAGTTCAAGTTAAAAACTTAGATACAAATGAAATAAAAGAAGACACTTATGATGTATTGGTATTTGCAACAGGGGCTTCACCAATTACTCCTGACATTGCAGGAGTTGATAAAGAGAATGTTTTCCAAGTACGTACGATACAAAATACAGCAGCAATTGATCAATATATGAAGGCGAACCAACCAAAGAAAGCAACCATTATTGGAGCTGGCTATATAGGTTTAGAAATGGCTGAGCAGCTTACTCATAGAGGATTAGATGTAACAATCGTACAACGTAGTAATCACGTAATGGCACATATGGATAAAGATATCGTTTCACGTGTTGAAGATCATATAGTGAAAAAGGGAGTCAACCTAATTTTAAGTGATGAAGTAACTTCTATAAATGAGAAGAACGTACAAACAAAGTCAGGGAAAACTATTGAAACGGATATTGTCATATTAGCTACAGGTGTTCGCCCAAATACAATATTAGCTAAGGAAATAGGGGTTACTATTGGTGATACTGGAGCTATAGCAGTTAACAACAAAATGCAAACTAACCTTCCTAATGTGTATGCTGTTGGTGATGTGGCAGAAAGTTATTCTGTTATCACTGGGAAACCTATCTATCGTCCATTAGGAAGTACTGCTAACAAAATGGGAAGAATAGCTGGTGATGTAATTACTGGAGGTTCCTTGGAACACCGTGGTATTTTAGGAACTGGTATATTACGTGTATTCGATTTAGCAGTCGGGCAAACTGGTATGAATGAAGTAGAAGCATTAGAAGAAGGCTACGATATTGAAATACTTCATAATATAAAACCAGCTAGAGCAGAGTATCTTGGAGGAAAAGAGCTAGTTATTAAAGCAATTGCAGATAGAGAAACTGGCAGAATTTTAGGTGTACAAATAGTAGGTGAAGAAGGTGTAGATAAACGAATTGATGTCTTTGTAACAGCAATGACGTTTAAAGCAAAAGCAGAAGATTTATTCCACCTAGATCTTGCCTATGCACCTCCATTTAGCACAACAAAAGATCCAGTTATGTATACTGGAATGGCCTTGCAAAATGCTATTGAAAAGAAAAATAAGCTAATTACACCGAAAGAACTAACAGAAAGAATTGAAAAAGGAGAAACGATCCAGGTAATTGATACACGTGCAACAAAACAATATAATGTATCAAAAGTGGAAAGTGCCGTTAATATTCCTTTAGGCGAATTACGCGAGAAATCTAAAGAATTCGACCCTAATTTACCTACAGTAACTTACTGTAATAGTGGGGTAACTGGAAATGCTGCACAAAATGTACTACGTAACTTAGGGTTCAATGATATTTATAATCTTTCTGGTGGAAATAAAAATTACCAAAATTATATTAAAAATAAATGATGATATCAAAGACCTTTAGAAAAATCTAAAGGTCTTTATTTATATTGTGTTTTTAATAAGATGGGGAAGTTACATGGATACCCAACAAATAAATAAAAGGTAAATAACAATATATTAGTTGCAAATTACAAATTATTTTATATAATAATTTATAGAGGTGGATAATTTGGAAAATATTAGAGAACTATTTCAGATATTAACAAGACGGTTTGGAATGTTAAATAAAAATTGTTGCACTGCTGGAGGAATTGAAATCTCACTTATTCAAAGTCAAATACTTTATGAGATTGATATTCAACATAATCCTTCTATTCAGCAAATTGCAGATACTCTTGGAACAGACATTACGACATTTAGCCGCCAAATACAATCTTTAGTAAAAATGAATCTAGTTAAAAAAACACCTGATTCTGAAGACAGAAGGATAAGTATCCTTTCTCTAACCACAGAAGGGAAGTTTATTGCAACTACTATTAATCATCAAATAAGTTCCTATTTAGATGAGGTTTTTTCACATATGAATGAGTTTGAAAGGGAAACTGTTATCCGTTCACTTATATTGCTTAATGAGTCTATGGCCAAATCAAGTATGTGCTGCAGGGATATCATGGAATAATTCCACTGGATATATATTTGCAAATTACAAGTAATAAGAGGAGGCACTATGGGTAAAATTTATGATGCCATTGTAGTTGGTGGGGGGCAGGCTGGATTAGCTGCTGGATATTATTTAAAAAAGAATAAACTTCAATATTTAATTTTAGATTCAAGTAACCAAGCTAGGGGATCATGGCCAGATTATTATGACAGTCTCAAATTATTTTCACCTGCTTCTTTCGCATCACTGCCAGGATTGAAGTTTCCAAAACACGCAAATGAATATCCATCTAGATTTGAAGTAATAAAATACTTAGAAGACTATATTCAGTTTTTTCAATTTCCTATAGAAGGAAATCAGCAGGTTGTATCTGTTGAGAAAGAAGATGAGATTTTTACACTAATTACGGAAAAAGGTAATAGGTTTCAATCTAAAACAATTATTAATGCTACAGGTTCTTTCCGAAACCCATATATACCAGATATAAAGGGAATAGAGTTATTTAAAGGGCGTATATTTCACTCTTCTGAATACCGTAATCCAACCAGTTTTATTAATAAAAGAAATATCGTCGTAGGAAGCGGCAATTCTGCTGTTCAAATTGCAATTGAACTTTCCGAAATTAGTATCACATCTTTAGCTGTAAGAAATAAAGTTAAACTACTAAAACAAAAAGTTTTAGGGTTGGATCTTCACTATTGGATTAGAATTACAGGGTTTGATAATTTTCCATTTTGGAGATTTAGAAAAAGTGTTCCACAATCAAATTCAGTTATCGATTTGGGGAATTATAAGGAAAAAATTAAAGAAGGAAATCCAGATCAAAAGCGAATGTTTACTTCTTTTTATAGTGATGGAGTAGTTTGGGCAGATGGAAGTAAAGAGCCCGTGGACACAGTTATATTTGCAACCGGATATAAAAGTTATTTGCCTCATTTAGCTGATATTGGTGCAACTGATATAAATGGGAAACCAATTCATCAAGCTGGTGTCAGTACATCAGTGAAGGGATTATATTATGTGGGACTAGATGGGCAACGAACATTTGCTTCTGCAACTATAAGAGGAGTGGGACCTGATTCGAAGTTTGTAGTTCAAAAGCTATTACGCTTTTTAAAAAATTGAATCGATTTGTTATAGCAGCAAAAAGCTGCTGTTTTTTTGAAAGAATTGATAGTTGCTTTAATTTAATGAAGTGAGTGTTTAATTGTAATTCCTTATATTGCAAAGCAAAAAAGTTTTCTATTAAGGATGAAGAAGTATAAATGAATATATTGTGAATTTATTCACTTAAACTAACGGGGCGTTTGTTCCATAAGAGAGCTTTCTAAATGGTAAATATTTTGTCTCAATTGACAATACCTTTTAATAAGGCTTCAAGGGAATTAGCTTTATAATTGCGAATTAAAAAAGTTTGTGGAATACTAATAGTGTCCTATTCGAAGGACTGATTCCTAGGAGGTACATATATGAACAAAACAGAACTTGTTAATGCAGTAGCTAAAAGCTCCGAACTATCGAAAAAAGACTCAACTAGAGTTGTTGACTCCGTAATGGAAACAATCACAACGGCATTGAAAAATGGTGGAAAAGTAGAAATCTTAGGATTTGGTGCTTTCTCTGTTAGCGAACGTTCCGCTAGAAAGGGTCGTAACCCACAAACTGGTGAAGAAATAGAAATTGCAGCAAGTAAAGCACCTACTTTTAAAGCCGGAAAAAACTTGAAAGATGCTGTTAAATCATAAGAGCTATGTATGGCAGAGGTTTTAAACTCTGCCTATTTTTTTATATGTTGTTAGATTTTTTAAAACCAAGTGTTGGGTTGCGGCGGGTTCCAAGCACTAATTACTATGAATTCAAAAAGGGAATAAAATACTAAAAAAAGATTATTTGACGTTTAACAGACAAGAGAAGAACGGATTAGCAATGAATATATAAAAAATCAAGTCTGCGTTAAATAACTATTTAACGAACATTTACAATAGACAGTAGAATGTGTGTTTGGTATAATGGTAATATAGACCAAAAGGAAAAACCGAGGATGCTATCCTCGGTTTCCCAAAACGTTCGTTTTAACACTGGTTTATCAAATTTCATTAGGCGAAGCCTGTGATAAGCTCAATGCTGTTAATTAAAATTTAACATAAACAAATATTTTATGCAAGCTTTTAAAATGATACGGAGGAATTTTAACAAATGGAACATAATGTAACTGTATTCTTTGATGAAAGTGGAAAAATAGATAAACATGTCTCCCTAATGTGTGGACTTTCCTTACCTACTGACTTTTATACTACAGGAAAAATAAATGCATTAAATGAAAAATTAAAGACTGATCCTAATTATAAATTACATTTTACTGATTTAGGTTCCAATGATTATAAAAATCACGAAGAAGCAGTTAGTGTTATATCAAATTACTATCGTTCCGTTAGAATTAATATAGTTTCTTTTATAAAAATACAACACATAAATGAAGAAAAAAGACGTTATAAAAATATTGTAGATAAAATGATTTATAGTAAGATTCCAGAACGTGTTCTTTATGGTTTATTAAGAGATTATGGTAGTTTTTCTGACATTAAAGCAAGACTATATATTGAGGATAGTGGCCTTTATAGAGATTTTCAATTAGATAAAAATATAAAGGAACAATTAAATACACATTCAATTTACCGCAATTCTCATTTCTGGGTGGAAAAAGCAAAGTTAAAAGCGAAAAATGAAGAAATTGGTATTGAAATTGTAGATACAATACTTGGAATGGTCCGAAATATTATTGAAAATAGACCAGTTACTTTTAAAGATGGTTTTCCAAAGGATAAGAACTTATGGAGAAAAAAGAAGTTCATCATGAATATGATAAACAAATACCCTAATTTCTATCAGTTATTAGTAAATATTAAATACTTTGAGTTGACTGGCCATAGTTCATTGGAGCAAAAAAATATAGCTACATATCTAGATCTATTTACTTCTAAATTTGAATTAGAGTTAGCCGCCCAAAAATAAAAAAGAACAAGTGTTCGTTAAAATTATATTTAGTGCAGACTTAATTAAATTAGAAATAAGGAGGTTGATTAGTCTTGCCCATTGAATCCAGGCAAAGAATTATACATGATGAACGTTTAGAAACCATGCTCCCTCAAATGCCGGATTATGTACAAGAGTATATGCGGTCTAAACGAAGAGCAAAATATTCTCCCTCTTCTCTATTAGGATATGTACATGAATATTTAAAGTTTTTTAACTGGCTCCTTTCAGAGGGTGTGGCTGATTATAAAGATATAAAATCGATTCCCTATTCTGTTTTAGAGACACTTTCAAAAGAAACTGTTGAACTATATAGAGAGCACATAGAAAACGAAGATATTAGAACAGAAAAGGAAAAAACCAAGTCTCCCCCTGCCCCAGTTCGTCGCAGGAGCAAAGATGCAGTAGATCGCAATATAAACGCATTAAAATCCCTCTTCAGCTACTTAACCACAGAGACGGAAAATGAAGATGGAGAATGTTATTTTTATCGAAATGTCTTTAGTAAAATTAAGCAACGTAAAGAACAAGAAACTGCCAGTCGTCGAGCTGCTAAGATAAGTTCAAAGGTGATTAAATCGAATGAAATTAGTGACTTTATTCAATACTTGAAATTTGATTATGAAAAAGTCCTAGAAGCTACGAGTGCTAAGATGTACAAAGCTTACTTAAAGCAAAAAGAAAGAGATGTAGCAATGATCTCCCTTCTCTTAGGAAGCGGAATACGGGTATCAGAGCTTGCTAGTTTAACTCTACAAGATATTAATTTTCATACAAGAGAAATAGATATCATCCGTAAAGGTAATAAGGAAGATACGGTGCTTGTTCTACAAGCTGCACTTGAGGAGTTAAAAGCCTATCTGAGAGTCCGACAAGAAAGGTTTAACACAAAGGAATCAGATATTTATGTATTTGTGAGTAAATACAAAGGCATGGTGCAACCTCTCTCCGTTAGGTCTATACAGACCCTAGTTAGTAAATATACGAAGGAATTTTATGACCAGAATGAATTTAGTACCGGTAAAGGTTTAAGTCCTCATAAGATGAGGCATTCCTTTGCGAATGATTGGATTCTTCAAGGTGGAGATATTATTACACTTAGAGACCAATTGGGACACAGCAGCATTGAAACAACTTCAAAGTATACAAACCTCTCAAGGGATGAAGGTAAAAAGATTATTGAGAAGATGGAAGAAAATCGAAATAAATAACCTCTTCTCTCTTTCCAAGTATATTTTTAAACAGTAATTTAAAGATCGGAGAAATATAATGAGCCAAATATCATTCGATGAATTGTTCCAGGAAGAAAAAAAGCAGGAAAACACAATAAGCGATATTCCCTCTCCCCTACAAAATGATATTTTAGAGTTAATTCGTAAAGGGGAAACAAGTGCTTTATCCATATGTGAGCATCTTATTAAACTAGGAAAATACTCTAATGAACGATTTTCTACAAACAAACCGAAAGCCTATGGAAAGGTTTGCTTAGTCTTAGACAAAATGACCAGAAACGGTCTATTGGTTTTTGTTGAAGACATTGATAAAAAGGATAGAATCTACAAACTGAATAGTTAACATAGGAGGTAGTTTTGTTTTTATGTCAAATATATTCAAATTTATAGAGGTTACTATGAACGATGGAGAGAAAGGATTTCTTTTGAAAAACTCTTCGGATTTAAATTTAGTCAATCGTAATGAAGCATTAGGGTATATAGAAAAGTTAACGGCAGCCTATAACAACCCTTCTGTTGATCAGTTTATTGAGTCTCAAAATAAAAGGATTAATACTGAATTGGATATCGAGTTTACAATGGATCTACGTTTTTAGACTGGGTTTATAACGATGAAAAGAATCAATATATTATTAATCACCCATCATTTAAAATGAAGAAATTCAGGAAAAATCTTAAACAAAATTGGTCCTTTCACTGTGCTTCATGTAATAAAAAGGTTTCAAGTAGTACTGACGATGGTTACTATTTAGTCCGAGCAGCTTCACAAGATAGCATAACCGAAAAGGCCTGTTCTTCTGCATGCTGCTCCGTTATTTGGAGAGATCAAGTACGTGATTGGATTAATGAAAAAGGATACCAGGATCATGTAAAGATAAAAAGTGATCCTCTGGAAGCGGAGGAATAAGTAAGGGATTTAAAATTGATCCGAATTATGTAAACATAACTCCAGAACTGGCAGAACACTTTCGTCACGTCAATTTGGGAAAGTTATTACAAGTATAGCAATTGTAAAAGATTTAAGGCTTGTTTATGGTAATAACAACTTCTTAGAAGAAATGGATGAAATGGAAGAGGTATTGGTGACTGACGATTATCATACATATATTCTAAAAATTGAGGAAGTAGGACCCGTTCATTAATAGAAAAGAGGATTTTTTTATGCCAGTAAAACCGTTTAGTGTACAACGTTTTATACTTTATATAGCTTGTATTGGCTTCGGCGCAGTAGCTTTGTATGGTAATTCGATATACAATCCGACTTATAACAACAGCTTATTGATAGTTTTAGTCAGTTTTTATTTTTTCTTTTCCGCTGCAAACTCATTTACCACTCTAATAGGGATTAATAAAAAAGTGAATACTTTAGAAGAAAACATAAGAGATAATGAAATTAGAGAATTAATAAAAGAAGATGTACATAAGATGGTTCAAGACGTTAAACCGAAGCTTAGCAACACAGTATCAAATCAAGAAACAGAGGTAGAAAAATTTCATAAAGAATATATAAATGCTGAGTCATCTTGGAAAGAAAAATCTTTACGAGATCGTAGTCCATTTGAAAACTACCATAGTACTTTATATCAATTAAGAAAGAATAAAAAATATATTACCTTTATTAATATTTTCTTTAACCTGGTTTTAGGTTTTTCATTAATAAACTCATTAAATTCATTTATATATTTTATAGTAGTTGCGCTCTTCTCCATCTTTTATCTGCCGATATTGCTAAGAAGAAAAAGGTTACGAAAGGTTGAAACGACTTTATATCAAGAGATTACTCCGATCGAGTTAAAAGAATTTGATGACATGATAAACAAAGGATATTAATGAAAAGTCCAACTAAATAGTTGGGCTTTTCTTGATATTCTCTTAACCAAGTGGGCTCATTATTGTTATATGAGTATTTAATAATTAAAGGCTATGTTAAAGGTAAAGGTTGATTAAAATACAAAAGTAAAATGAGCTGGAGTATATATCTCCATGCTCATTTTACTTTTGTATCTTTTTTGCTAAAGCCCCCGTTTCTTTAAGTACATTTCTTCACAAACTTCGCTAATTATAAAAAAACGACTGCAAATATGGTCGGAACTTTTAATAACTTATTTTACAATTAACACTGGACATACTACCCTTTTTACAACCTTATGGCTTACACTTCCCAACACCATTTCTTGAAGTGAGTTTAATCCTCTACTGCCAATTATCACGATGTCATAACTTCCTTTATTAGCATACTCCACAATGGTTGGGCCTGGTTCTCCATGTAATAATTGTATCGAGAATTTTATTTTGTTAGACTCTAAAATTTCTTCAATAGGTATTAATCTTTTTTTTCTTGCTACCTCTAATTCCTCACCATTGTGAGCATGAAGGACTTCTGTTCTAGCTTTTGAAAAATCAACTACATAAACAATCTTTACCGTGCTTTCCTTACTAATAGATGCTATCTTAACTGCCTCTTTTGCTGCTCTTCTAGAATGTTCTGATCCATCAACTGCTAATAAAATATTGTTATACATGTTCAGTCACCTCGTATTATAATATTAATGGGCTGATAGTTTTCCATTAGGGTTATTAAAAACAGCTAGTTTATCTAAGATTTTTTTACTCGCCGCATTTAAATTCTTAATAGAGACATTATTATTATTTTCACGGTATTTAATTACAACTTTATCGATAGCTCCAACTGCTGAATCGTCCCATATATGTGCATTTGAAAAGTTAATTATTATATTCTTATGTTGAACACTAACATCAAATCCATCTAAAAATCCTTCCACAGATGCAAAGAATAGTTGTCCTTCCACAAAAAAAGTAATATTTTGCATTGTTTCTTGTTTCGTTAACTTTATTTTTGAAATTTTTGCCACAAAGAATATAGCACTTAGAATTACACCGGCTATAACTCCAATGGAAAGGTCATGTGTCGCTACAACAATGACAACAGTAACTAACATAACAATTGCATCGGTTCTAGGTGCGTTCTTTAAGTATGAAAAAGAATTCCAATCAAAAGTTCCAATCGAGACCATTATCATAATCCCCACTAGTACAGCCATAGGAATTAGAACAACTACACCACCAAGAACAATAATTAAAAACATTAAAAATAAACCAGCTATTAATGTGGATAGTCGCCCTCTTCCACCTGACTTAACGTTTATAACAGATTGACCAATCATAGCGCAACCAGCCATACCACCAAAGAAACCAGTAACAACATTTGCAATTCCTTGCCCTCTTGCTTCTCGGTTCTTATTGCTTTCTGTATCTGTCATATCATCTACAATGGAAGATGTTAACAAGGATTCTAATAAACCTACAATTGCCAAGGCAATGGAGTAAGGAAATATTATTTGTAACGTTTCAAAATTAAATGGAACATTAGGAATTAAAAACGCTGGTAGAGATTGTGTTATAGCCCCTAAATCCCCGACAGTCCTTAAATCAAAATTAGAATAGATAGCAACTGATGTAAGAACTACAATAGCTATTAACGGTGCAGGAATAGATTTTATAAATCTAGGTAAAACATACACAATTACTAAAGTAATACCTACAAAGATATAGGTCATTGATGAAATACCAATAAAGTGAGGCACCTGAGCTAAGAATATTAAAATTGCTAAGGAATTTACAAATCCTATCATTACAGCTCTTGGAATGAACTTCATTAATTTTGCAATTTTAAATACTCCAAACAAAACTTGAATAATACCTGTTAGGATGGTAGCTGCCAACAGATAATTTAAACCATGTTCTTTTACTAATGGAACCATCAATAGGGCCATTGCACCTGTAGCTGCTGAAATCATCCCTGGTCTTCCTCCAACAAAGGCAATAATGACAGCTATACAGAATGAAGCATATAGACCTACCATAGGGTCTACTCCAGCAATAATAGAAAATGCAATTGCTTCTGGAATTAAAGCTAAGGCAACAACAATTCCCGCTAAAATATCTCCTTTTACATTTGAAAACCATTCTTTTTTAATCTTTTCCACTAATTTAAACCTCCAATTCAATTTTTTTTATATAAATTAGATAAAAAGCTATTATCAATATCTCGAAAACAGTCTAACACCAAAAAGACCAAAAAGGAACCATTTTGGTCTTTTTTTAAAAGAGAATATATGTTAGTTTTAATGTAATCGTTTTTTTCGGGAGGAAAAAAATCATGTTATATGGATATATGAGACCTTACGAAGATGATAAAGAATGCAGAATACAGAGAGAAGAGTTGGCTAATTTCGACTGCGAAATTATATATTACGAATAACACTCGCTTCCCACAAATAAAGTAGAACGCAATAAAATGCTTCAAAAAATAAAGAAAAATGATAAAGTTATCACAACTAAGTTCTTTTCTATTGCAGATTCAACAAAAGATCTGGCTAACTTATTATTACAGATACAAAGAAAAGAAGCTTATATTCTATTTACCCAAGAGAATATCGATACAAGTAAAGATACTGGAAAATATCTAGAGAATTTTCTGAAAAGTGTAGTCTTTCTTCAAAGTGATATAATCAGTGAACATACTAAAAAGGGAATAATGGAAGCCAAAGCAAAAGGGACATTAACAGGTAGACCAAGAAAACCATCGTATATGGTAGAACGTGCTATAAACATGTACCATAGCAATAACTTTACAATTTCAGAAATAACTAAAGAAACTGGCATAAGTAAGTCCAGTTTATATAGATATTTAATGGAATAAAATAGAGATCGATAGTTGTTTTTATCAACTTTCGATCTCTAAATACATGAGAATTTATATATTTTCTAAAGGTCTTTCATTTATATAAATTTTATTTTTAATATCTTATTTTTTTCCACCGGAAAGAAATAAAAAGATACCATTATTGATACGTAAAGTGTCATATTAAAGTTAAAACTACATTTTATTATAGTTTGTTAATAAATGTACTTAATACAGATAGGTAAGAGTTTGAAGTTATCGCTCCCTTTTCCCCCTGTTCACACCGTACGTGAAACTTTCGAATCATACGGCGTTCCAACTAATCCAATCTATTCTTTCTATGTAATAAGCAGACGAGTGCTGTTTTCCAAAGTTAGATTATTTCATTTTGACATCTTAATCGTAGTTTATTTACTTTTTCTTTTTGCTTACTTGTAAGCTTTAGAGATTGTAAAAGAGCTTCTATTTTCGCTTTATCTTTTAGGTGTATCAATTGATGAATTGTTTTATGAATAACAACTAAGTTTGAATAACTATCATCCTTTGAAAGATGATAGGGGTTTATGTGATGACAATGCCATTCATGAATACCTAACCCTTCACCTAAAATTGCACATTTACCATATTGGGCAATAAACTTACTGATTCGATTGTCGTTATATTCAATGGATCTACTTGA
>NZ_BQYJ01000016.1 GCF_023168165.1 Niallia sp. NCCP-28 | reverse complement strand
ACAAAATTATTTACTTGATAGCGTCTTCCTTCTGCCTCTCCTGGATCTACAATTCCATAGCGGTCTGTTTCATTATCCGCTACTGTCTGCACACCAATTACAGATGCATGTGTTTCTTCATATTGATCAATTAATTGTTTTAAGCACGGAGTATCGCCTTGGACAATATCATCTCCCAAAAGAACAGCAAATGGCTCATCGCCAATAAAGCTTTTTGCACACCATACAGCATGTCCTAATCCTTTTGGTTCCTTTTGGCGAATATAATGGATATCTGCTAGGTTAGAAGAATATTGAACTTTCTCAAGAAGGTCCATCTTGCCTTTTTCCAACAAGTTATTTTCTAATTCGTGGGCATAATCGAAGTGGTCTTCAATTGCTCTTTTTCCTTTGCCTGTTACGATAATAATATCTTCAATTCCTGATGCAATTGCTTCTTCCACAATATATTGAATGGTTGGTTTGTCCACAATTGGCAGCATTTCTTTCGGCATTGCTTTCGTTGCAGGCAAGAATCTCGTTCCAAGTCCAGCCGCTGGTATAATCGCTTTTCTGACTTTCTTCACGTTCCTATATTCCCCCTCTTGATTATCTTCTTCTATTTTTTCAAATACATGTAAATAAGTACATTAAAAGTAAAATTATCATAACATTTTTCCCTGTCCTTGAAAATACTTATTATTTTGGGATTTAAAGGGAAGAAGTTCTTATTCTATCATTATTTTACTATATATTTTAATCTATGCAAAGATATGCAGGGATTTTCATAGGATAATAGTAGTGAAATATAGGAATAAATAGGGAAAAAATATTTTTTCCCTATACTAAATACTTTTAGAAATTAGCTTATTTTTCACATGCAATCCATTTCTGATGCCAAGGCAAATAGTAATAATAGACAATAAAGTAAATCGGAATGCTAAAGAGGAGATTCCAATGATTTTGCTTCATATAGCCAATAGCAGTGACCGTTCCTTCTACTATTAAAGACAGCAGCATAAACAAAAGGACTAGATTCCATTTTCTATCTCTTTTTAAATAATTTAAATAGATGACAGCAAGAGAAGATGGGATAAATGTATAGGTAATCATCTCTCCCAGGCCAGATATTGTCCCGTCACCGAAATCGACTAAGTTCAAAAAGCCTGCAAAGATGTTATCTGCCACCCAAGTCATAAGCCCTACAACCCCAATAGTGATATATATTTCTCTCCATTTCATTGCTTTTTTCTGCATAAACACTATATACAATAACAGAATACATGCAATAATGATTGGGAGCCACATACCTTCTGCTCCTAAATCGAGATTTTTAATGAACTTGTCCATTTTTATCACCTACAAAATGATTATGTTTGTAGTATAGACAAAAACTTTTTTATTATTCGACAAGTTCCGACGAAAGCTTTATATTGTGAGCATAAAAAAAACACCCTATTAAGGATGTTTTTTAATGATACCTTCTTTTATCTTCCAGCTCTATATCAACACAATGGTCCAATTGTTTATTCCATAATTCTTCCTCAATATCTTCTTCAACAAATAGTGGCTTTTCTGTAAGTTCTGCAAAATAATTAAACAGCTTTTCTAACATCTAAAGCACCCCATTTCATCATAATACTAATCTATACCCTCATTTTAGAAAAGTATTGTTAATATTGTAGGGACTTTTTATGAATAATTTGTTAAGATATTAAATTTTATTTAGAAAGAAAACTTTTTTATTATTCGGACCGCCCAAATGTTTAACAAAGACTTTATTGCCAGACTAATAATCGTATGATACCAATTCCAGCCGTTTTTCCACTTTATTAATTTTGTTTTTTGGGCAGCCCAAACCTCTACTGTAAAAATGCCAAGAATCAGCCCTATCACCTTAATAAAGGTCATGGCACCCCCATCTTTTTCCGTTACATTATTCAAAAATACCGATGCTGTTGGATACAATAAATAATCAAATGCCACATTTTTTTGAAACAGCTTGGGCATAAACCGAATCGGATATTCCAATTTTTTATGATTAACAAGGTATTGATCCAGCCAGCCATTTGTTATTGCATTTAATAAATAAGCAATAAGTCCATATTTTAAAGAGTTTTTTCTTAAAAGAAACGGAAGAAGAATTATTGCAGCTACGGAGACCCCTCTTAAAAAGTTCTTATCAAATATATTTCTTGTCATATTGATTACCTTTGTTTTATTTTCGACATAATCTTCTTTCTAACAACAGAAAAAAGCTGTATTTTTAATTATTTCTTTTTAAAGTAGTATATCTCGCAGGAAAAAATGTATACATCATAGAGAAATTTGTAGAATCTTGTCAAACTAATTTTCTGAAAAAAATAATATTTTCTTGTAAAATATGATTAAAACCTTTAATTCAGGAGGATTTATGAATAGGATCATCGCTAGCAAAGAACACTTAGATCAAGAATGGATAGAACTCCTGTTAGTCGCTCGTGAAATAGGATTATCTATAGAGGAAATACGGGATTTCCTCCAAAAAAAAAGTGCATAGAAAGAAGCCTTTTTGGTATTTTGTCCTTTTTTCTATGCAGCTTACTATTGAGTTTTTTTCTTATAATCTAGAAAATACGTCGCTTTTTGTCGAATAATCGATAAATAGTAAAAACTGAAAATAATCACAAAAAGAGAATGCAAAAGGTCTCTTACTCCCCCTCTATTCGTCTCCTTTCATTGATTAAAATCCGTTAGTCTCGCATAAAACTGTGTCAAAAAATCGTAAAATAGCTTTTCTGTCGGAAGCAATTCTCGCTGCGTTGGAGAAATGACGCCAACTGTCCGAGTAATCTGTGGTTCCATTAATGGAACTTTCACTGTGGACCGAGGAATGGTATCTACTAACGTCACTTCTGGCATTAAAGCAACGCCAAGTCCTGCTGATACCAATCCTTTTAATGCATCAATATCTTGCCCTTCAAAAGAAATGTCTGGCAAAAACCCTTCTTCCTGACATGCATGGTCAACAATTTCACGAAAAACAAATCCTTTTGGCAAGACAACAAAGGAATCATTCATCAGTTCTCTTAGGCGGATTGATTCCTTTTTCGCAAGAGGATGATGAATTGGCAGCAGTGCAACAATATTTTCCGTAAATAATATTTTGCGGTTTATTTTTTTCTGTTCATTTGGCATTGGGGCAATCATCGCCAGATTATATTCCCCTTTAATGACGCCTTCGATTAAATCCCGATTAAGCGCCTGCACCATCTGAAATTTCACCTCTGGATAGCGTTTGCGAAAGGCAAAAATTACAGATGGCAATGTATGCGCAGCTAAGCTTATTTGGAAAGCGATGCGGATTGTCCCCTTTTCTGGAGCCAAATATTCCTTCACTTCTCGTGCAGCTTCGTCCATTAGATTCATGCCATGTTTAATGCGTTCAAGAAAGATTTTTCCAATCGGCGTCAATTTCACTCTTCTGCCATCACGCACAAATAAATCTACTCCAAGTTCGCTTTCTAAATTAAAAATCTGCCTGCTTACAGATGACTGGGCAACATGCAGAGCATCAGCTGCTTTTGTTACATGCTCTCTTTTTGCCACTTCCATAAAATAACGAATTTGTCTAATTTCCACCGTACTTGTTCTCCCTTCTCTTCATGCATAAAACGCATCAACTATATCGTTTCTTAATATTGAAGCGATTACTACCTAAAGTATAGAATTAAATCAAAACTAAATAAAATTTTTTAAATTTTAAAAAAACAAATTAAAATAAATATGGATGGAGATTGATGATACATGAAAACATTAAATAAGCATCTGCCAAAAACACAGTATGTCCATGAATATGTGGATCAAGTGTTTGAAACTGTAAAGAAGCGAAACCCAAATGAAATGGAATTCCAGCAGGCGGTTAAAGAAGTTTTTTACTCATTAGTGCCTGTTCTCGAGAAAAACTCTCATTATATCCAACAAGCCATTTTAGAAAGAATCGTAGAGCCAGATCGAATCGTTTCCTTTAAAGTGTCATGGGTGGATGATCATGGCAATGTGAAAGTAAACCGCGGATTCCGTGTTCAATTCAGCAATCATATTGGCCCATATAAAGGCGGCCTGCGTTTCCATCCATCTGTTAATGCAAGCATTATTAAATTTTTGGGCTTTGAACAAATTTTCAAAAACTCTTTAACTGGACAGCCAATTGGAGGCGGAAAAGGCGGTTCTGACTTTGACCCTAAAGGCAAATCTGATGCTGAAATCATGCGTTTTTGCCAAGCGTTTATGACAGAGCTCAGCAAATATATCGGTCCAGATGTGGATGTTCCAGCAGGTGATATCGGTGTTGGCGCAAGAGAAATCGGTTATATGTTTGGACAATATAAAAAACTGCGCGGCGCATATGAAGCTGGTGTCCTGACAGGAAAAGGAATTGGCTATGGCGGAAGTCTTGGCCGCAAAGAAGCAACAGGATATGGCGCGGTCTACTTTGTGGAAGAAATGCTAAAAGACGCTGGAGAAAGCTTTAACGGCAGCACAGTTGTGGTATCTGGTTCTGGAAATGTTTCGATTTATGCAATAGAAAAGGCAATGCAGCTTGGCGCCACTGTCGTAGCATGCAGCGACTCTAACGGCTATATTTATGACAAAGGCGGCATCGACCTTGCAACCGTTAAAAGATTAAAAGAAGTGGAAAACAAACGAATCAGCGAATATGTAGATGAACATCCTGATGCTATTTATATGGACGGATGCACTGGAATTTGGTCCGTTCCTTGTGATATTGCCCTGCCATGTGCGACTCAAAATGAAATTGATGAAAATGCTGCTGCACTTTTAGTTTCAAATGGGGTGAAAGCAGTTGGCGAAGGTGCCAATATGCCATCTACACTAGAAGCAATCGATGTCTTTTTAGAAAATAACGTATTGTTTGCACCAGCGAAAGCAGCAAATGCAGGGGGAGTTTCTGTATCTGCATTAGAAATGGCGCAAAACAGCGCAAGGCAATACTGGACATTAGAAGAAGTCGACAGCAAACTTCACGATATTATGAAAAATATTTACACAAAAAGCAAAAAAGCAGCAGAAGAATACGGCTATGCAGGCAATTTAGTTATCGGCGCAAACATCGCAGGCTTTGTGAAAGTTGCAGATGCCATGATTGAGCAAGGGATTTGATTTTCAATTGTTAAATAGTTTGGCTTTTTGTCGAAAAATAGCTATCTGAAGAAAAAATGGAGCAACTTGCCGGAAAACTGCAGCAAACTGCTCTAAAATCGCAGCAACAAGGCTCAAAACTACAACAACTTGTATCTAGCTAAAAACTACCTATACTTCCCAGATAGGTAGTTTTTTTTTACGGCAAAAGATTCATTATAAATAAATCAGCTCTTTTATCTTGCATGATGTGAGATTTCCTGACAACTAACTATACATTTTGTATGAATTTTGCGAAAATAAAGATACTAAAGACTTTGATGAGAAGGGATTACTATCTTTAGATGCTAACATACAATAATTTTATTTTATTAATCAGCTTCTTTGTTATTTTACCCATTTTTGGGGCAGTCGCTTTGCTGTTTATTTTCTTATTCGAAGAGCGCATTGAAGTTCTAGAACAGACAAATAAAAAAATAAAAATAGAAAGTGAACTTCGCCTAGCAGTATACAATCAGCTCAATCAGCAAATTCAGCCCCACTTTTTATTTAATACACTTAACGTAATCTTAGGATTAGCCAGATTAAAGCGAACCGACGAACTTGTTCGCTCTCTAGAAGTCTTTTCCCTCTTTATGAAATCCAAATATCAAACAAATGATTCCTTAATCCCGATACAAAAGGAATGGGAGTATACGATGTACTTTATTGAAATTCAAACGCTCCGTTTTCGTGATCGCTTAACGCTCGAACTGCAGATTGAAGAGGAGTTGCTAAAATGTTATATTCCTCCATTTGTTATTCAAACATTAGTAGAAAATGCTTTTAAACACGGCCTCGAAAATCAAATGGGACAGGCTCTATTAAGAATCGATTTATACAGCGATAATGGGAACATCCTATTAAAAGTAATGGACAATGGCTCAATGGAAGATCATATAAATGAACCTTCATCCACAACTGGACATGGCCTTTCCAATATTCAACAGCGAATGAAATTCTTTTTCGGCAATAATAGTAAATTGACCATTACTTCAGAGATAGGAGATGTCACAGAAGTTCAAGTTATTTGGCCCATGAAAACAAAAGACGAACTAGAGGAGGTATTAAGATGAATATCTTATTAGTAGATGATGAATTTGTCATGTTAGAGCAGCTTGAAATGATGCTGCAAAACAAATTTCCGAAATGGAACATTTATACAGCAATAGATGCTAGCCAAGCACTAACAAAGGCGAAAGAGCATAAAATTCATTTGGCATTTTTAGATATAAAGCTCCCAGGAAAGTCAGGGCTCGATTTAGGAAAAGAATTAAAAGATATTCATGCACAGATAGATTTGGTGATTATAACAGCATACCAATACTTTGATTATGCAAAACAATCAGTGCGAATAGGAGCTATTGATTTTCTGACAAAACCAATCATTGAAAACGAGTTAAATCATGTATTGAACAAATATGAATCCATTTCTTCTTATTCTCCTCCTATCAATGATGCATTAATTTATATCCAAGACCATTTCTCAAACCGTATAACATTATCTGATGTTGCAAAGCATGTGCATTGTAACGCTACCTATATCAGCAGAAGATTTACAGAAGAAGTAGGCATCAATTTCAATGAATATTTAACAAATTATCGAATTGAAATGTCAAAGCAATACCTTATCTCCCATATGGATTGGGCCATTTCGCAGATTGCCGAAAAAGTAGGATTTAGCAGCCAGCATTATTTCAGTACGATATTCCGCAAGGTCGTCCACGTGTCTCCTAAAGAGTATCGTGAAAGGGAATTAGCAAGTTGAGCAGACTAGCAAAAGACCGAATAGGCTCCATTGGCATTGGCTTAGGAATTGTAGTTATTATCGCAAGACTGGTTGCTTCTCCTTCTATTGTCGCTACACCACAAGCAATCACAAACTATGGTGTTATAACTGGTCTAATTTTTTCTATTGCAATGTTTGCTGCTTTATCCACTTTTGGCTATTTCAGCAAAAAAATACGAACCCAAGCTTTTAGCAGTGCAGCTACCATCGGTGATTTCTTAAAGGAAAAGGTAACAACATTCGATTATAAATTTTTTCTTGGAATTATTGTAATTCTCTCTATTCAAGGGCTGCTTATTCAAATGATGCTGATTACAAGTTTGCTTGATTTAATTGTAAATATCCCAATAAAGCTATTATTTTTTTTCCTTTTCTCCTTTTTAATACTTACTGTCATTCTATATGGAAATAAAGTAGTTAATATACTTGCGCAATGGCAAATATGCTTATTATTTGCTGTTATTATCATTTATCCAGTTTATTTGTTAATTCAAAAAGGAATTGAGCCAATTTATAAGGGGGTTCGTTTATATCACCCCTACTTATTGATTATGTTCCGGGATGACTCCTTTTTCTTTTTAATCGTTAGTTTCTTGATTGTCTGCGGCTATATATTTTTAAATCCAGCGTTATGGCAACGATGCTATCAGCTGAGGGCAGATAAAGTAAGAAGGGCTTTTGTCTATTCTTCCTTTATCGGCAGTGTCATTCCTATTTCTTTTATTTGCATATATTTGCTTGTATTTTATCAAGGAGGATTTATCGTTTTATCATCTATCTCAAAAGTATTAATCCAATCCAGTGCACCCTTTTTGCTGTCTCTATTGTTTTTAGGAGCAACAGCTGCTTTAACAGCAACACTCAGTTCTGATCTTTTTTCTATTCTTTCTTTAATAAAAAAGAATATTTTTCAAGATTACACTTTTTCAAAGAAAAAACAAATATATTCCACGATTTTTTTATTGATTTTCTTTATAATGACAACCTATTTTATATACAAAGGATATTCTCCAACATTTCTTGATGTATTTTTCTTTACCGGAATTATTCAAGTAGCTATGCTTCCACAATTAATTCTTATCATTTGTCATAAAGGAAGAATAAAAGAATCTTTAGCCAGCGGTACACTATTTGGAATTATAGCTGGATATGCTATATATACACCATTCGGTCCACTTTCTAGCATTATCATAGCATTTTGTTGCTCTTTTCTCTCTATTGTCTATTTTTTCTTAAGGAGGAAGAACAAAATGAGGTTATTATTAAAGACCCAGAAAACCCCCTTTTCCTAATAAAAAAGGGAGTTTTTGTTTTTATCCGCTAACAAATTTCTCTTGTGAAATCAGTGCTCCTTTTGAAAATACAGCTTCCCTATTTGGAATAGAAGCCATTGCATGCTCGATTGATTTTGCCTCGACAAGCATAAAGTCGGCATCTTCTCCAATCATCGGCGTAATTGATTTACTTGTAATCAAGGAGAATGCTTTCCTTAAATTTTCATCTGTTATCCATCCACATTTTTCTGCTAATCTAGAAGCTCTTTGCAGCATATCTCCATTGCCAAATGGAGACCAGGAGTCACGAATATTGTCTGTTCCTAGCTGAATGGCTACTCCTTCTTCCAGCAGGTAATCTATAGGCGGCATCGGACGATCAATCGGGACACTAGAAATAATGGAGATTTGATTTTCCTTTAATGCAGCCAATGTACCTTGCAACTCTTGCTTATCAAGCATCCCTAGACAATAGGCATGACTAACAGCAACATCCCCTTGTTTATTGGCTTGCTGGGTATAATCTGCCAATAATTCAATCGTGTATTGACCAAGATGTCCTGGCTCATGTAAATGAAGATCCATGCCAGCTTTAAACTCTGTACTCAGCTCAAACATAGCATTTAAACTTGCTTCCACTCTCCTATCTAGGCCTGCTGGGTCCACTCCTCCTACTAAATCAGCACCATTTCGCATGGCTTCTTTCATGATTCCAATCGAACTCGAGCGCAGGAGTCCTTGCTGAGGAAATGCGACGATTTCGATGTCTATTTTGTCCTGCAGCTCTTCTTTTAATAAAAGAATTGCTTCTAAATGCTTTAAACCAATATCTGGATCGATATCTACATGTGTACGAAGTTTCGTTGTCCCTTGCATCATCATTTTCTCTAATAGAACAGCAGCCCTTGTTTTCACTGAGTTTTTTAAAGAGGACATCATATTTTTTTCAAACTTCAGCTGGTTTGGCAATGTTGTAAAAGGCTGTAATGATTTCCATTCTTCCCCCAGAAAATGTTTATCTAAGTGACAATGCATATCTGATAAAGTAGGCAGATATAATAATCCTTTTGCATCAAATGTCTCAATTGAATTATTCCTGTAGCTTCCAGCTGATACGATGCATCGAATAGCCCCATTCTTTATTTCTATATCCCAAATTTTTTTGTCAAACTTTACATTTTTTATAAGCTTTTCCAAACTTTCTCCTCCCTTTTAGCATTTCACCATATTAAAAAGCTCTTGTTGCATGTTTGTTGTTGCTACTTTGACGCCTCGCTTCCACACATATTTCCTTTCTGGTCGATTGATCAAACAATCTCGTACGGAAGCTGCCTCCATTAATACTAAATCGGCCTGTGCGCCCTCTTGTATTCCATAGTTTTGTATATTAAGTGCTTTGGCAGCTCTAGTAGTTGTCATTTCCACTAGCATATCCGCATCTTGCTTGCTCCCGAAATAAGCGGTTTGCGCAAGCAGCCAAGCAATATCGAGGGGGTCCCCTTTGCCAAAAGGAGTAAAGGCATTTTGGATATTGTTTGTCCCAAAGATAACATTACTTCCATGCTCAAGCAAAAGTTGCACAGGTGCTATGCCCCGACGTATTTTTTCCTGATCTCCTCTTCCATTTAAATAAAGATCTGTTGCAGGAAGGGTAATAATAGAAAGATCTGCTTTGGCAATCTGTTTGGCAACTTCAACAGCATGTTCATACAAAACTGATCCTAAGGATGTAACATGCCCTGCAGCGACTTGGCCTTGCAAACCTCTTCTAATTGTCTGTTCCGCTATCTTTAAAATACTTAAATCTTGTGGATTATCCGAAAAATCCGCATGAAAATCAACTGGTTTTCTGTATTTTTCTGCAAGATGGAAAACATAATTAATATGCTCTTCCATATCTCGATCGTTATAAGGAATTCCTCCGACTATATCTCCACCCATTCTAAGAGCTTCTTCCATTAATTCAGCAGTGCCTGGCTGAGTAAAGATTCCTTCTTGTGGAAAAACAACAATTTGCAGATCAATTAGATGGCAAAAGCTCTCTTTTAACTCGAGCATTACTTCCATTGCTTTTAATTGAAGAATCGGATCTACCTCAACATGACAGCGCAAATGTGATACACCATTTAGAACCGCGTTCTTTAATACTTTGATAGAGCGCTCTTTTATATCTTCTTTCGTAAACTGGGATTTAAGTTCTGCGGTTATCCGAATAGCATCCCAAAGTGAACAAGCATCTTCCTTCATTAAAGAAAGCATGTATGCTTTCTCTAAATGAATATGTGGCTCTATCAATCCAGGAAGAAGCAAGCTCTTCTTTGCATCAATTATTTCTTTCGCTGCTAGGTTATCTATGCAGCAAGCAGGCATTACCGATACAATCTTTCCCTTATCTATCGCTACATTCATTAAGCTATCATAATTAGGAATTCTAGCATTTGAAATGACTAAATCCACCTTGCTCCCTCCCCTTCTCTATCAAATATATATTCTTATCTAAAAACAGATGTCTCTGTGCTAATCTTTTCATTAACTTCGAACATTTTGCCTTTATGCAATACATAGGCAATTTTTGATTTTCTTGCGACTGTTTCTGCCGAACAAGTAGCATTAACCAATACGATATTTGCTTTGTCTCCAATTTTTGGCCATACTTTTGTGCCGCTTGCATTAAGTGGTGTCCTATTATTGGTAATATAGCCTAATGACTCGGCAAGTGAGCGCTCATCAGTCCATCGGTAATACTCTCCAAGTCGGCCTACGCGCTCCAAAATGTCTGCTGTTCCAAAGGATCCCCAAGAATCAAACATGCTGTCACAGCCAAGCGCGACCGAAACCCCCTTCCTTTTTAAAAGAAGAAATGGGGGAATAGTTGTGTTTGCTCGCATTGGTGCAGTAGATTTTAGTCCCACACCAAGTTCAATAAATCGATCTGCCACTTCTTCTGCTTCCTCCTCAGGAATTCCCCCTAATGCAAAGCCATGACTGATAGAAGCGCGATTAATCCATCCACTTTCTTCAATCATTTCAAATAGCTTATTCATTGTATAGATTCCTAAATAATCCCCATCATGCAAATGCATATCAATATCTGCATTTGCTTCTACTGCTATATCCATCATCATTGCTAAAGAACGCTCAATATAGCCATCTACTCCTCCTGGATCAAGCCCCCCAACTATTGTTGCCCCTTCTTTCATAGCTTTTCTCATCAGCTTTTCTGCATCTGACCTAAGTAGACCATGTTGAGGAAATGCCACAATTTCATATGTAAGGCGATTATCGTATTCACTTAAAGCTTCACGGACATATTCTAAATGTTTTAGTCCAACATATGGATCAATGTTCACATGTGTTCGAATATGGGTAGAACCTGCATCTGCTATTTTTTCTATTAGGAGCTTTGCTCGTTCCTTCACTTTAGCAAGTTGGATCGGCAATATTTTCGCTTCATCTTCTAACCGCTCGATTAGATTATTAACGGGATTTACCGCTTTCCACTCTCCACCAATATAAGATTTGTCTAAATGAAAATGACTTTCCTGAAACGATGGAAGAGCAAGAAGCTCACGCGTATCAATTTTTTTCCGTTCATCCTGAATTTCCTCTGAGGCTTTTTTGATATCCTCTATCTTGCCATCTTGTATGAGGAGATGATGCAGCTCGGTTATAGTTCCTATCACTCTCCCATTATCTGTTTTATAGCCTGTTTCTAAGCGAACATTTGTCAGCCAATAAGCTTGCTCCATTACTTGACTCCTCCTTGCATCAAATTTTCCTTCCACTGATCCTGAAATACAATATTTCCTTTATAAAAAACCATGCTGCTTTTCGCTCTCAAAGCCACTGCTTCTGCGGAACAAGTAGCATTTACTAAAATTGCATCTGCCTTATCTCCAACTTTTGGCCATACTCTATGGCCATTGTGATCCAGCGGCGTTATTCCACCAGTTATATACCGAAGTGTTTGTCCGAGCGATTTTTCATCCGTTAAGTTAAACCTTTCAGCAAGTTTGCGGGCAATTTCAATAACAGCACCTGTACCAAAAGGCGACCAATGATCCACTAAATTATCTGTCCCTAAATCAATCTTTACTCCCTTCTCTGCCAAAAGCGGAATAGGAATAGTAGAACGCATCGGTACAGAAGAAGCAAGGCTAATTCCTGATCCATTCAAAAGCTCAGCAATCTCCAATACTTCCTTTAAAGAAGCAGTTCCTAAACAATACGCATGGCTTATCGTTACCCGATTTTGCCAGCCTGCCTCTTCTATTAACTTTGCCAAATATTTAATGGTAAATATTCCAAGGGCACCAAGTTCATGTAAATGTATATCTATATCCGCATCTGCTTCTACTGCTATATCCATTGTTGTATAAAGTGAATTCTCAATATTCCCATCAAATGTGCCAGGGTCGACCCCTCCAACGATAGTGGCACCACTTCTCATTGCCTCTCGCATCAGTTTCTCAGAATTGCTTCTAAGTAAACCATGCTGGGGAAATGCCACAATTTCTCCAGCTATTCCCCCAGAAAATTCCGTTAATACTTGACGTGTAATAGCCAGATTTTCTAATTGACTTACCGGTTCTATATTGCAATGTGTTCTTACCCTTGTTGTTCCATTAGCTAAAAAATGCTGCAGCATTTTCTCTGCGCGGAGATGGGCAGTAGACTGCATCTTTGGCAAAAGCTCCTTTTCTTCTTCAATGCGCACAAAACGGTTTTTGACAGCAGTTACCGCTTTCCATTTTCCGCTAAAATAAGTTTTATCTAGATGAACATGCATTTGTCCAAAAGACGGAAGCAATAATTGTCTATTGGCATCTATGCTAGAAATATTGACGTCTACTGGATGACCCGCAGGAATTATTTTTTGGAAAATCCCATCTTTTACATAAATGTGAAAAAGACTAGCAGAAGTTGCTGCTATTTGATTTTTTTCTTCTATATATCCTGTTTCTAGAAGAACATTTTTAATATAAAAAGCCATATATTTTCCTCCGCTTTGATTTATGCACTTTTATTAAATAGGGTCATTCTAAGGAAAATCATCTATTTATTGGAAATGACCCTATCTTCTTTATTTAATCGTTACATTCATTAATTGAAGATAACCTGCTGGAGTAATTTCAACTCCACCGACATTTTCTCCTGTAGCTGCAACATTCTCAAGCGTTCGAACTGGAATATATAGGGCATCCTTTAATTCAATTTGCTGCAATTCTTTATATATCTCATCACGCTTTTTGCTGTCCGTTACAGCACGTCCCTCTTCTATAAGAGCATCAACTTTTTTATTGTCATAAAAGAAATAGTTTCCAGTAGCTCCTTTAGAGGCGCTGTAAAACAGGTTATATTGATTGTAATCACCATCTCCCGTTGCATTTCTCCATGCAGAGATAAACATCTCAATATCCCCTTTTGCGGCCGCTTCATAAAAAGTTCCTGCTTCCATTACATTTATTTTTAAATCAATGCCTATTCCTTTTAGCTGGGACTGAAGCACTTCTGCCAAATTTTGTCGCTCGCGCAAATCTGTAGTTGAGATAGTAAGTTTAAATCCATCAGGATAACCTGCTTCTTTCAGCAATTTCTTCGCTTTATCAATATCATAGTCATAGCTTGGCAAGTCATCAGAATATCCTATTACTTTTTCACCTAATGTAGATTTAGCTGGTTTGCCTATTCCATTAAAGACGCCATCTATTAATGTACTCCGTTCCACTGCATAACTGATTGCTTGTCTCACGCGAACATCATTAAGGGGCTTCGCTTTTGTATTAAAGCCAATCCACTCTGTTCCCATTGAATCGCTGCGATATAAATTCATATTAGAAGAAGATTCAATTCTTTTGACTTCAGAGAAAGGGATTGGTTCTGCCACTTGAGCTTCTCCTGTTTCTAGCATCGCAATTCGAGTAGAATCTTCTGGCGTAATCTTCCAAACAATCTTATCTGGTTTTCCTGGTTCTCCCCAATAATTTTTATTCTTCTCTACAACAATCTCTGATCCCGGTGTCCATGACACAAATTTATACGGGCCTGTTCCAACAGGATGCTGACCAATATCCTTGCCCATTTCATCTAATGCCTTTGGACTTTGAATGGCTCCTTCATGACTTGCCAAGTTGGAAAGAAGCGGTGCAAATGGTTCTTTCAAATGAAATCTCACTGTATACTCATCTACTACCTCTACTTCTTTAATAGAACTGAACATAATAGCTCTTGGAGATGCCACTTGCGGATCTTGCGAACGGTCAATTGTCTTCTTTACTGCTTCTGCGTTAAATGGCGTCCCATCATGAAATTTCACATCATCTCTTAGTTTAAACTCCCATATTAAGTCATCTAGCTGCTCCCAGCTTTTGGCAAGCATCGGTTCTATTTCTCTATCTTCATTATATTGAACTAAGTTCTCATACACATGATGGTAAACAATACTAACAGTGGAAATGGAGGATGTAAATTGAGGATCAAGACTTTCAGCATCTGACTGTCTTGCTACTACAAGCGTTCCTCCAGCCGTTCCCTCCTTTGTTCCTTCTACTTGTTTTGCTGTTTCATCTGAACTGCAAGCTGTTAAAAAAACAAAAATCAATAAGACTATAAGCATTAAACTTTTCTTCATATTCTTCTTCCTCCCTTTTTGATTTGCCTAGAAAATTTTGTTTCATCGTTGTTTTCGCAACTTCTACAATCATTATAAACGGACTATTTTTAGAATTTTTCTAAAATTTTTACATTTATTTTCGATATTTTTACAATAATCAGATAATATATTTACTTCCACCTTTTTTTTTATTAATTTTTGTACAAGCATTATTTTATATAAGGAGGAATGAACTTTGAAACAAGAACTGGCAGAAATTCAACCTGCTATACACAGGGGAAAAATCCCAAAAAGAAAAAAGTGGATGTCTATACAGCTCATGTTTTATCGAAACAATCAAATGGCTTATATTGGCGCGATTATCATTCTGCTATTTTTTCTTATGGCAGCATTTGCCCCTATTCTATCACCATATGACCCTTATAAAATCGATCTGACTAAAACAATGCAGCCACCTTCTATGGATCATTGGCTTGGCACAGATGATAAGGGAAGAGATGTGCTAAGCCGACTTATTTATGGTTCCAGGCTGACTTTGCTAGTTGGCATCGCTTCTTTGGCTTTTGGAGGCGCTATTGGTACAGCGCTTGGCATGATTGCCGGTTATATAGGGGGAATCGCAGATACCATTATTATGCGTATAACAGATATACTCCTTGCTTTTCCTGGCATTCTTCTCGCTCTTGCCATTGTAAGTGCTCTAGGCCCTAGTTTAATGAACGTAGCTATTGCTGTTGGAATATTTAAAATTCCTATTTTTATTCGAGTTGTGCGGGGAACTGTTCTTTCTATTAAGAATCTGGAATATATCGATGCTATCCAAGCATTAGGTGCAAGCCACTTGCGCATCATCACCAAGCATATTTTTCCAAATATTTTGTCGCCGATTATTGTACAAGTAACATTAAATTTAGCAACAGTCATCCTATCCACAGCTGGCCTGTCTTTCTTAGGATTAGGAGCACAGCCGCCTTCCGCGGAATGGGGAGCAATGTTAAGCAATGCTCGATCTTACTTCTTCACTGCACCATATTTGCTTATCTTCCCAGGACTTGCAATATCGCTTTTAGTTTTGGGATTTAATTTATTTGGTGATGGTCTTCGGGATGCCCTTGATCCCAGAATGAAAAAATAAGGAGGATTTACGTGCTTACTTTTATCTTAAAACGCATTATCCAAACCATTCCTATTATGTTAGGTGTTATTTTTATTATTTTTCTCATTATGCATCTTGTACCAGGAGACCCTGCCACCCTAATTGTTGGAGAAAGTGCTCCTCCAGAGGTAGTGGAAAAAGTAAGAGAAGAGTTAGGGCTTAATGAACCATTTCTTATACAGTATTTTCATTACATCGGAAATGTTTTACACGGAGATTTTGGATTATCCTATCGCTCCAATCGTCCTGTTATTGATGAAGTCATGTTCCGTTTGCCGACCACACTTGCATTATCCCTTGTATCTATCTTGATTACGATTTTTATCGGTCTTATTGCAGGGATTGTTTCTGCAACAAAACAAAACTCATGGTCTGATCGAATATTAATGATTGTTTCGCTTATCGGCGTCTCCTTTCCGAGTTTCTGGATCGGATTGATGCTAATCTATATTTTCTCTGTTAAATTAGGACTTTTGCCAACATCAGGATGGGGAACCGTTCAGCAAATGATTCTTCCTGCTATCACGCTTGGCTTAATGGGTGCTGCTGTGGTCGCTCGTATGACACGTTCAAGCATGCTAGAGGTCATTCGCCTAGATTATATTCGAACAGCAAAAGCAAAGGGCTTGCGCGAAAACATTATTGTTTATAAACATGCCCTTAAAAATGCCCTTATCCCTATCATTACGGTTATTGGCTTACAATTTGGCTCCTTGCTGAGCGGCGCTGTTATTATTGAGTCTGTTTTTTCTATCAATGGATTAGGGAGAATGATCGTCGATGCAATCAAAATGCGGGACTTGCCTGTCGTGCAAGGTGGCGTTCTCGTTGCTTCGTTGCTTTTCGTTTTTGTGAATTTACTAGTGGATATCTTATATCGGAAATTTAATAAACGAACAGATGCAGCTTAGAAAGGGGGAATTACAATGCAAAATAAAGAGATAATTCTTGAAGTGAAAAATTTACGAACTTATTTCCAAACAAATCAAGGAATTAATAAATCAGTTAATGGCGTCACATTTAATGTATATAAAGGAGAAACTATTGGATTAGTTGGAGAATCTGGGAGTGGGAAAAGCGTTACTTCCCTATCCATTATGAGGTTATTGGATACTATGCATGGACATATGGTGGAAGGAGAAATTAAGTTTAAAAAAGATAATTTACTAAAAAAAAGCGAAAAAGAAATGCAGGCGTTAAGGGGAAATACCCTATCAATGATCTTTCAAGAGCCCATGACCTCATTAAATCCTGTCTACTCGATTGGAGAACAAATTGCGGAAGTATTTAGAAGACATCATAGTCTTAATAGAAAACAAGCTTGGGAAAAAGCAGTTGAGATGTTGAAATTAGTTGGAATTCCTTCTCCAGAAAAAAGGGCAAAGCAAGAACCTTTTGAATTAAGCGGTGGAATGCGGCAACGTGTGATGATTGCCATGTCCCTTGCCTGTCAGCCCAGTTTATTAATTGCAGATGAGCCTACTACTGCATTGGATGTTACGATACAGGCACAAATACTAGAACTAATGAAAGATTTACAAAATAAATTTGGCATGGCTATTCTGCTTATCACCCACGATATTGGAGTAATCGTTGATACATGTGATCGTGTGGCGGTTATGTATGCTGGACAAATTGTCGAATCTCTTTATGTAGATGACTTATTCGAAAATGCCAAACACCCTTACACAATCGGATTGCTTCGATCAATCCCACGCATGGATAAGGAAGTAGACATGCTAGAAGCGATGGAAGGATCTGTTCCAAGCCCAAATGAAATGCCATCAGGCTGCCCCTTTTCTCCCAGATGTGCCTATGCAAAGGATATTTGTATAAAAAGAAATCCAGAATTCACACAAATTTCCAAGAATCATTCTATAAGGTGTTGGATATATGAGGACAGCTGTAAACAAACAGAGGCAGTCACTAAGGGGGAAAGGTAAGATGGAAACATTATTAAAAGTAGACAAACTAAAACAATATTATCCTATTAAAGGCGGAGTACTCGAAAGAACCGTCAACCATGTAAAGGCTGTTGATGATATTAGCTTCACTTTAGCAGAAGGAGAAACATTAAGTATCGTTGGAGAATCAGGCTGCGGCAAGTCTACAATCGGCAGAGCAATTCTTCGGCTGGTGAAATCAACCACTGGAAAAATTGAATTTCTTAACAAAGATTTACTTAAAGCAAATGCTAAGGAACTCCGTGAAATGCGCAAAAATCTGCAAGTTATCTTTCAAGACCCATTCGCTTCCCTAAATCCTCGACAAAAGGTAGGCAGTATTCTAGAAGAAGCCCTTATTATTCACAAAAAGGGTTCCAAATCCGAGCGAAAGCAGCGAATAATAGAACTTTTAGAAAGTGTGGGCTTAAGCGAGCATGCGATAAACCGTTATCCCCATGAGTTCAGTGGAGGACAAAGGCAGCGTATTGGCATTGCCCGGGCCCTAAGTGTGGAACCTCGTTTAATTATTTGTGATGAAGCAGTTTCTGCACTGGATGTTTCTGTACAGGCACAAGTCCTTAATCTATTAAAAACTTTGCAAAAAAAACATAAATTAGCCTATCTTTTTATTTCCCATGATTTAGGCGTCGTCAAGCATGTTTCTGATCGTGTAATAGTCATGTATTTAGGAAAGATTGTTGAAATCGGGGACAAAACAGACATTTTTAAAAACCCAAAGCACCCTTATACAAAAGCCCTTTTATCTGCGATTCCCTCTACTTCTTCTGCTGAGAAACAAAAAAGAATCGTACTAAAAGGAGACATCCCATCACCAATCGATCCACCTGTAGGCTGCCGTTTTCATACAAGATGTCCTTTTGCAACAAGCGAGTGCAAAACTTTGGAACCTGAGTTAAAAAAAGTGGGCGTAAATCAAAGTGCTGCATGTCATCTAATATAAACATTTTGATGGAGGAGGAATGAACAGATGAGAACAAAAGTGAAAGCTGATTATGTAATTGGATATGAAAATGAAAAGCATATCTTACTAAAAAATTCAGAAATAGTGTATGAGGGAGACACTATCCTTTATGTGGGGCCCTCTTTCCCTAAGACAGTAGATGCAACAATTGATATGGGAAATGCCATACTTAGCCCTGGCTTTATTGATTTAAATGCTCTTGGTGATATTGATCATGATTCTATTCATACAGAACAGCCAAAACATATGCAGGCAAATCTATTATGGTCAAAAGAGTATTATGATAACGGGCCAAAGGAGTTTTTTTCCGCAGAAGAAGAAGCATTTAAATCATTATATGCCTATGCTCAGCTTGTTTTGAATGGCACTACTACCGCCATGCCGATTACATCTGTATTTTACAAACGATGGGCAGAAACTTTGGAGGAGCTTGAAGCCGCTGCTCAACATGCGGAAAAACTTGGTTTGCGCATCTATTTAGGTCCAAGTTATCAAGGGGGAATGCGAATCGTATCAGAGGATGGCGAAATAACGGTGGCATTCAATGAAAAAGAAGGACAGGCTGGTCTAGAACGCGCTGTTCAGTTTATTCAAAAATATGATGGAGCTAGCGGCGGCCTTATTCGTGGAATGCTGGCTCCAGAAAGAATTGAGACCCAAACGCCAACACTGCTCCAACAAACAAAAGCGTACAGCAAAGAATTAGGAGTTCCGATAAGGCTTCATGCAGCGCAAGGTAAATTTGAATATGATTATATAACAAAAACATATGGAAAAACGCCAATTGGTTATTTATATGATTTAGATTTTTTAGATCAGAATACAGCAATTCCTCATTGCACCTTTACATCTGAAAGTGTAGGAGATACAAATATTTATGGTTCTGACTTAGAGCTGCTTAAAGAAACACAACCTACCATTATTCATTGTCCTCTTATTATTGGACGGCATGGCACAGCATTAAAATCATTTGCAGCATATAAAGAAAAAGAAATCCCTCTCGCTATTGGTACAGATACTTTTCCGCCTGATATGTTTATGAATATCCGGACAGCTTCTATGCTATCTCGTATTGTAAATGAGGGGAAAATGGAGAATTCTAGATTTAGAGATATTTTTTACGCTGCGACAATTGGCGGAGCTGATTTCCTAGGAAGACCCGATTTAGGAAGACTTTCTCCAGGGGCCAAGGCAGATTTTATTGCCATTGATCTTTCTGGATTTCACATTGGGCCAATTGATGATCCCTTTATTACCATGTGTATGGCTGCAACAGGAAGGGATGTTGTTCTATCCATCATCAATGGAAAAATAGTAATGAAAGACCGCCAACTTCCAGGGATTAATTTAGATGATTTAAAGAAAAGAGCGCAATCTTATTTTCAAAAATTAAAAGAAAGCTACTTAGAAAGAGATTATCAACACCTTGGACAAACAAAGCTTTTTGCTAAAGGGCTATAAAGTACAATCCAGAAGCTACTTAGATACAGAACTGGAAGATTTTTATCGATTTTTGTCGAAAAATAGCTATCTGAAGAAAAAACGAAGCAACTTGCCGGAAAACTGCAGCAAACTGCTCTAAAATCGCAGCAATCATACAAAAAAGAACGATTCCCCCATGCCTTCCTGAGGGAATCGTTCTTTTTTCCATTCACAACACTTTATTTTTATTATAAATATCAAATGCGACGGCAAAAAGGAGCACAAGTCCTTTGATTGCTTGCTGCCAGTCGATGCCAAGGCCGATGATGCTCATGCCATTGTTCATTACACCCATAACAAGTCCGCCAACAATGGCGCCTCCGACTGTGCCGATGCCGCCGTATGCACTAGCTCCCCCGATAAAACAAGCAGCGATGGCATCCAGTTCAAAAAGATTGCCGGCTTTTGGAGTGGCAGCATTTAATCTTGCCGCAAAGATCAGTCCAGAAAGAGCAGAAAGGACTCCCATATTGACAAATACCCAAAAAGTTACTTTTTTCGTTTTGATTCCTGATAAACTTGCCGCTTTTTCATTGCCGCCAATTGCATATACATGGCGGCCTAGTACGGTTTTTTTCATCACAAAACTGTACAGCAGAATCAGCGCAAACAATATAATTAAAATCGTTGGAATTCCTTCATAAGTCGCGAGGATATACATAAATACATTCAGCAAAACAACCATTGCCCCAAGCTTAACGGCAAATAAGCCTTTAGAAGATACGGCGAACTGGTAACGAAGCTGCGTTTTGCGCAGGCGCAGTTCGCTGATGATATAAATAATCGAAAATAGAATGCCAATTGCAATCGTCAATAAATGAAGAGTGTCCCCTCCAAACAAGTCAGGGATAAATCCAGAGCTGATATCTTGAAAGCTTTTTGGATAGGGCGCAACAGATTGCCCCTTTAAGACAAGCATCGTTAATCCCCGAAACAAAAGCATGCCAGCGAGTGTCACGATAAAGGCGGGAATTTTTACATAAGCAATCCAGAAACCTTGCCATGCCCCAATTAATCCCCCAAGCAGCAAGGATAATAAAATCGCAAGAGGTACACTCATCCCATGATTAATGATCAGAATTCCTGATATTGCTCCAACAAACGCAGCGACAGAGCCGACTGACAAATCAATATGACCCGTAATAATGACAAGCACCATGCCAATCGCAAGAATTAGAATATAACTATTTTGCAAAATCAAGTTTGTGATATTTAAAGGCCGCAGCAGAATCCCTTCTGTTAAAAACTGGAACAGCAGCATAATCAAGACTAGCGATGTAAACATGCCATACTGACGAAGATTATTTGTAAGCAAATATAAAATTTGTGCAACTTTACCTTTTGGCTGTTCTTGCAGTGGCAAACCTGGTTTCACCTTCTTCTCCCCCTAATCTCTAGTCATATATTTCATTAGATTTTCTTGCGTTGCCTCATTCTTGGAAAGCTCGCCGGTGATTTTGCCTTCGCTCATCACATATACTCTATCGCACATGCCTAACAGCTCAGGCAATTCTGATGAGATAAGCAAAATTCCTTTTCCTTCCGCAGCTAAAGCATGAATAATCGTATAGATTTCATATTTGGCGCCGACATCAATGCCTCTTGTCGGTTCATCAAGCATAAGAATATCCGGATCTGTTAATATCCATTTGCTGAGCACAACCTTTTGCTGGTTGCCGCCGCTTAAATTGCCTGTTTTCTGCAAGATGCTTGGACTTTTTATATTCATTTTGCTCCGGAAGTTTTCTGCTTCTTCCACTTCCTGCTGCTCATTAATGACAAGCCTTTTTGATATTTTTTTTAAGCTGGATAAGGAAATGTTTGTTTTAACATCTTCTATTAGGATCAATCCATCATTTTTGCGGTCCTCTGTTACATAAGCTAGTCCTTTGAAAATAGCATCAGCCACATTTTTTATGGCTAGTTCTTCGCCATTTTTGTACAGTGCCCCTGTAATTTTTGTTCCAAAGGACCTGCCGAAAATGCTGCGCGCAAGTTCCGTTCTTCCAGAACCCATTAATCCAGCAATGCCGACAATTTCCCCTTTTTTCACTTGAAGATTAATTGATTTTAAGACCTCCCGCTCCCCTTGGAAAACATGCCAGTCCCTCACTTCAAATATCGTGTCGCCAATTGTTGGCACACGGACAGGATAACGATTCGTCAAATCTCTCCCTACCATTCCTTTAATGATTCGATCTTCTGAGATGCCATCTTGCACTTCTAATGTTTCGATTGTTTTGCCGTCACGGATAATCGTAATATGATCAGCGACTTTGGCAATCTCATTGAGCTTGTGGGAAATCATAATGCTTGTCATCCCCTGCTTTTTAAACTCAAGCAGCAGATTTAAGAGATTGCTAGAATCCTCTTCATTAAGTGCTGCTGTTGGTTCATCCAGTATCAAAAGCCTTACCTTCTTTGCTAGTGCTTTCGCAATTTCCACCAGCTGCTGCTTGCCTACACCAATAGAGGAAATCCTTGTATTCGGATTTTCTTCTAACCCCACCATCTTTAGAAGATTCCGTGTTTTCAGCACGGTTTCATTCCAATTGATGACCCCATGCTTTTTGATTTCATTGCCTAAAAAAATATTTTCGGCAATCGACAAGTCAGGAATTAATGCTAATTCTTGATGGATAATCACTATTCCTTTCGATTCGCTGTCTCGTATATCTTTAAACTTGCATTCCTCTTCATTAAAATAAATAGCTCCATCATAAGTACCATGTGCATACACACCGCTTAACACTTTCATTAGTGTAGATTTGCCTGCACCATTTTCCCCGCATAATGCATGGATTTCGCCCTCTTGTACGGATAAATTCACATCATCCAATGCTTTTACACCAGGAAACTCTTTTGTAATATGCTTCATTTCTAATATTGCTGCCATTGTCACCGCCCCTTAAAAATAGAGAAGGGCCTCTGTTTGGCAGTTTATTATAGAATCGCTTGCCAAACAGAAGCTATTTCTTTATTTGCTTAACTCTGACTCACTATAATAGCCGCTATCAATGACGATTTCTTTGTAGTTAGTTTTATCGACAGAAACCGGCTCTAAAAGATAAGCAGGCACTACTTTTACACCATTGTCATATGTTTTTGTATCATTTACTTCCGCTTCTTCCCCTTGAAGAACAGCTTGTGTCATTTCTACTGCTTTTTTTGCTAGCTCTCTCGTATCTTTAAACACTGTTTGGGTCTGTTCATCATTCATTATTGATTTCACACTAGCAAGTTCTGCATCTTGCCCAGTTACCACTGGCAGCGGCTTTTCAGCTGTCCCATAGCCTACACCTTTTAAAGAAGACAAAATGCCAATGCTGATGCCATCATATGGAGAAAGAACCGCATCGACGCGATTTTTTGTATAATGTGCGCTTAATAAGTTATCCATGCGCGCTTGTGCAGTGGCCCCGTCCCAGCGCAATGTAGCACCTTGCTTAAACTCTGTCTGCCCGCTTTTTACTACTAATTTGCCAGAATCCATATAAGGTTCTAGCACACTGATTGCCCCGTCAAAAAAGAAATAGGCATTATTGTCATCAGGTGAACCGCCAAACAGTTCAATATTAAATGGCCCTTTTCCATCCTTTAATCCTAATTTATCGACAATATAGCTTCCTTGCAGCACACCCACTTGGAAGTTATCAAATGTGGCATAATAGTCGACATATTCGCTTTTTTTGATTAAGCGGTCATAGGCAATAACTTTAATATCTTGTTTATGGGCTTTATCTAACACATTTGTCAGTGCCTCCCCATCAATGGCGGCAATTACGAGTACATCCACACCTTTTGTAATCATATTTTCAATTTGTGACACTTGATTTTCCACCACATCTTCTGCATATTGAAGATCTACTTTATAATCTTGCTTTTCAAATTCTTGTTTCATATATTTGCCGTCGCTGATCCACCGCTCCGAAGATTTTGTCGGCATGCTGATGCCTACATATCCTTCCTCTTTGCCTCCGTTGCCACCACCGCTTGAACAAGCAGCCATGGAAAAAACTAATACAAGTACAAATAATGATGCGAAAAGCCTTTTCATCCTTTCTCCCAACCCTTCTTGTTTAATAGATTAAAGTATGCGCTTTCATTTTTAAAAATAAGTTTGTCACGGTGGCAAACCCCACTATTAACTGTATGTACACCTATTTTTGATTATGCCGGAAATTTGTACGTACAAAATTGTTTTTTGGGATGAGTGATGGATTTAGAATATGGTCTCGTTTTCTAGTAGCTTTGTATACATTTTGATTATGAAAATAGTAGAGGGACAGCACATAGATATTGCTGGAGGTTTTTTTATAATAGGAAGATAAGTGCTGTGATCCTATTGTTTATTCATTTCTTTTTCCTCGTATGGTTTTTAGTTCATTTTCCATTTTTCTGGATTTTTGTATAGAAAAAAGGCAGAAATAATCTTCTGCCTTTAAGCCGCTCCAAACATTTTTAAAATACTTACAATCAAAATCCCTATAATTCCAAAATCTGAGTCTCCAAAGGTTGTTCCTTCAAAACCTAACTCTCCCATGAAGATTAATAATAATGCCGGTATAAAACTAATAATGATTCCATTTGCAAATGCACCAAGCATTGCTCCTCGTCTGCCGCCAGTTGCATTTCCAAATACCCCAGCTGCTGCTCCTGTAAAGAAATGGGGCACTAAACCTGGAACAATTACCTTTAATCCTACGACAGGAAGCAAAAACATGGATAGAAGTCCTGCTACAAAACTAGCTAAAAATCCAATGATTACTGCATTTGGTGCAAAGGGAAAAATAGTTGGGCAGTCTAGAGCTGGTTTTGTGTTTGGAGCTACCTTTTCAGCAATCCCTTTAAACGCAGGAACGATTTCAGCAATCAGCATACGTACGCCTGCTAGAATAATATATACTCCTGCAGCAAACGTAATAGCTTGCATAAAGGAGAAAACAATAAAGTTTGATCCGCCGGAAAGTTCTGATTCTATAAAGGTGCGTCCAGCAAATAATGCAACAATCACAAAAAACAATACCATAGTAAGAGACACCGCTACTGATGTATCTCGCAAAAATCCAAGAGATTTGGGAACTTTAATATCTTCCGTTGTTTTTTTCTTGTTTCCAAACCATTTCCCAACGGTTGCCGATACAAAATATCCGATTGTGCCGAAATGTCCAATGGCAAAATCATCGCTTCCTGTTATCTGTCTAACATATGGCTGAAGCATTGCCGGGAATAAAACCATACATAACCCTAAAATAATGGCACCGATTACTACAAGGGGTGCACCATGCAATCCACCGACAGATAATGTAGCAGCAATTAAGCATGCCATAAATAATGTATGATGTCCTGTTAAAAAGATGTATTTAAATGGTGTAAATCTTGCAAGGAGGATATTAACAATCATCCCGCATACCATAATAAGTGCAGTTGCTGTTCCAAACTCACTTTGAGCGGCAGCAGTAATTGCCTCGTTGTTCGGTATTACACCTTCCACATTAAAAGCATGGTCAAACATTTTTCCGAATATATCTAATGATCCGATTAAAACAGTGGCCCCAGCTCCGATAATAAGAAAACCCATTACCGTTTTTAACGTGCCGGATACAACTTCTGCAATAGCTTTGCGCTGCAATAGCAATCCAACTAAAGCAAAGAGTCCCACTAATATGGCCGGTGTTCCCAATATATCATTCATAATGATGTCTAACATAACCTCTAACCCCTTCACCGATATATTTTATAGGTGTGCTTCTAGTTTTGACGTAATTTCCGGTATGCTCATCATATTTTCTAATGTTACGATTGTTCGGCTTCCATCATCAAGCTGCCCGACAATATCTGCTGCCCCTATATAAATATCCGCCTGAACTGTTCTTGCTGATGTTAGGTCTGTATGATCCACTTCCGCTGTTTTTCCCATTTCAGTCAATGCCTTTTTCACATTCATTTCCATAATAAAACTGCTTCCTAGTCCATTTCCGCAAACAACCATAATTTTCATCATATTTCCTCCTCTAGTCTTTTTTATTTATGCTAAGTGGTTTTCTAGTTTGGATTTAATTTCTGGAATGCTCATCATATTTTCTAGTGTTACAATTGTTCGGCTTCCATCATCAAGCTGCCCGACAATATCTGCTGCCCCTATATAAATATCCGCCTGCACCGTTCTTGCTGATGTTAGGTCTGTATGATCCACTTCCGCTGTTTTTCCCATTTCAGTCAACGCCTTTTTCACATTCATTTCCATAATAAAACTGCTTCCTAATCCATTTCCGCAGACAACCATAATTTTCATGATGTTTCCTCCTTTGAGTATCGTTGAATATAATCTAATAGCAGCATTTTGTCTGAACTTTCTAAGATATTCTTAAGATTTGATTCTTCACCTAACAATTGTGTCAGCTGCACTAATGCACGCAAATGGGATTCACTGTCTGCAGCAGCTAAGACAATAATAAGCTGTACTGATTTGCCTGGTGCAAAGTCTACTGCTTCTTCTAGCTTTAAAAGACTCATAGATAAAGAACGTACGCCATGTTCCGGACGGGAATGGGGGATTGCCACCCCTGGAGTAATAATGACGTATGGTCCATTTTCTTCAATAGACTGTATCATGGAGTCTACATATCTTTCCTCAATTGTTCCTAATTCAAGAAGAGGTTTTGCTGCAACTTGAATTCCTTCTTTCCAATTGGAAACTCTTGATTGAAATTGAATAGTTTTTGGTGTAAGCAATTCTTCTAACACTGGTTTCTCGGCTCCTTCCAATGAATGTTTATTTACCTTTTGTGTCTGTGTATAAATATGTGATTGCAGTGCCTTTTCAAGCTGATTTGGTTCATGGATGGTCGCATATTGGGAAACAATTTTCACTAAGGAAGCTATATCTAAGTTTTGTGTTGTATACCCATACAATTCCATCATGACTTGTTGGCGCAGCTTTTGCTTGTCTTGCATTTCTAAAATAGGGGGGACTACAAATAAAGCCGCTTTTGTCCTAAGATGCACGGTTGAAAACACCAGGTCATATGCTAGCGGATAAGCAGCAGCATCCCGTACAGATAAAACATCTAAAAATAAAAGGTCAGGAAATAATTCTCTTAATGTATAAACTAAGATATTGCTTATGCCGATTCCATTTGGACAAACAACAATAGCACGCTTTCTATCATCCAATGTAGCGCCTTGCCTGCGAAGCCACCCTCCAAAGTGAATGGTAAAATAGGCTATTTCATCGTCTGGTATCATGCACCCGATCGCTTTTTCTGCCGGCCATAACGATTTTCTCGTGATATGGTACAATTCAGGATATACTCGTTGAACGCGTTCCTTCATTGTATTAATAGCTGAAATGCGATATTGCATTCGATAATACGCAGGCCGAAAGTGAACATAAAGCTGTTGATAGAGAAGTTCTTTGTCCTGAAAATGGATGCATGATAATTTTTCAAATTCTTTTACAATTTGCCGAAGGAGGTCTCGAATAATGCTGTCTTCTTTAAGTGGAGACACATCTTTTACTCGATTCATGCTTAAAAGATGCAATGTTGCATATAGGCGCTCTGTTTGACTCCAATTTGACAAAAAAGCATCTGTTTCAAGCATTTGTCCCACTAATTGATACTCTGGTGTATAAATCAGCTCTTCCCAGCTATTGATGACATGCAATGTTTCCTTTTTTCCAATAAGCAAGTCTGTACTTAAAAATAAGTAAGTCAATTCTTGCAGCCGTTCATCTGTAAATCGGATTCCCTCTTGCTGTTCTATCTTTTCTAGCTGCATTTGAATATTTTGAATTTGTTTTGTATATTCTCCCCAAATACAATCAATAATGAGTTGACTATTTGTACTGCTCCATACTTCATGTATAAGCTGTTCTATTATTAATCTTTTGGTGGCACTATCACCTTTGACGAGATAGCCATTTAACTTGGAATATTGTATTTCAAGCTGTTGAGAACTTGCCTTTTCCTTTAATCTTTGTATATCCTTTAGCACCGTATTGCGGGATACTCCCGCTATATGCTGAAAATGATACAGTGACAGCGGCTCCTGGCTAAGCAAAAGCAAAAGATAAAAAACTTTTTCCCGATCTGCTTCTGTAAACACATACGTCTTTTTAATTGCTTTAATCTGCAAATCTTCTTCTAGAATTTTATCTGGCAAAAAATAGCCAATACTTCGGCTGAAGTCAATAGGCTGATATCCATGAGAGTGAAGCCAATCATTGACTTTTCCGATATCATATTGGAGCTGCCTTCGAGTCAGGCCCGTTTGCGATTCCAATTCACTCATCATTAAATTAGATGAGTGCTGCAATAGCTTAAGTAAATGAGCACTTCTTTCATCTAAAAACATCCTTTTGACCTCCTATTTTTACTATACATCCACAATTAATAAATCTGTATTGTTTTTAAGTCCGTTTCTTGTGGAATCATCTGCACAACAATATACTCTAATGTGCACAAAAGATAAACAGCAAAAAACCAGCAAAGATTTTCTTCACTGGTTTTTCCTCTTAATCCATTTAACTGTTCTGTTTTCAATGATGGCTTGTTTTTTATCAATTTCTGCTAGCTTTTTATCGACTTCCTTCCCTTTTTTATCGACTTTTCTGTTTTTTTATCAACTCGCTCAAGGCTTGCTGACTTTTTATCAACTTCTGCTAGCTTTTTATCGACTTCCTTCCCTTTTTTATCGACTTTTCTGTTTTTTTATCAACTCGCTCAAGGCTTGCTGACTTTTTATCAATTTCTGCTAGCTTTTTATCGACTTCCTTCCCTTTTTTATCGACTTTTCTGTTTTTTTATCAACTCGCTCAAGGCTTGCTTGTTTTTTATCAATTTCTGCTAGCTTTTTATCGACTTCCTTCCCTTTTTTATCGACTTTTCTGTTTTTTTATCAACTCGCTCAAGGCTTGCTGACTTTTTATCAACTTCTGCTGACTTTTTATCAACTTCCTTCTCTTTTTTATCAACTTTCATCGAGAGATCACTGCTTTACCTTTTCTCCAATCGAATCACATTCCATGATAATTTTGGCAGCATTGCAGAGACAGATCCATCATTTGCTTGTGCATTTCCATTTGTATGCGGTGCTACTGACTGGTTGACAGCAGAATTGGTCTCCTTGATATTAGGATTTTCCAGCACAATATGCTCAACTACTTGATAGTTCTCAAAATTGCGGATATCGCAGGAAAGTTCTAAGGCATCTTCTGTATCTCTATTGACCGCAAAAATGGTAAGCTGTTCTTTTTCTTCATTATATACAGCAGTTGCTTCTAGCATCGGCACATCGGTGAAATCTTTGCTGTCATATTTCGGGGAAGAGATAATCGGATTTAAGGCAATTCCTCTTCCATATACAGATGCATGCATATACGGGTAAAAAATCGTTTGCTTCCATGCCAGGCCATTTTCTTCAGTCATAATTGGCGCAATAACATTTACAAGCTGTGCTAAACAGGCAATTTTTAAACGATCTGCATGTTTCAGCATCGTAATGAGCATGCAGCCGACAAGTAGAGCGTCTTCAAAATTATAGATATCTTCCAATTGAGGCGGCGCAATGCTCCAAGGTTCGATCAGCTTATCCGCTTCATTGGAGTGATACCACACATTCCATTCATCAAAGGAAAGATTGATTTTCTTTTTGCTTCTTTTTTTTGCTTTAATATAATCAGCAATGGAAATGACAGATTGAATAAAATCATCCATTTCCAAAGATTGCGCCAAATAGTTTTTAATATCATTATCACGGTTTCCATAATATTGATGAAGGGATATATATTCAACATGATCATATGTATGATCGAGTACCGTTGCTTCCCATTCGGCAAATGTCGGCATGCTTCTATTGGAGCTTCCGCATGCTACTAGCTCAATTGTTGGATCAACCCACTTCATGACTTTTGCTGCTTCAACAGCTATGCGCCCATATTCGGATGCTGTTTTGTGGCCAATCTGCCAAGGGCCATCCATTTCATTGCCAAGGCACCATGTTTTAATTTTGTGGGGCTCTTTATAACCGTGCTTGATGCGCAGGTCGCTGTAGTAGGAGCCTTCTGGATGATTGCAGTATTCGACCAAATTTCGTGCGGCATCGATTCCCCGTGTTCCAAGATTAACCGCCATATTTACTTCTGCTCCAACGCTTTCTGCCCATTTCATAAACTCATTTGTGCCAATTTCATTGGTTTCCGTTGTCCGCCAGGCAAGCTCTAATCGGCGAGGGCGATCAGCCACTGGTCCAACGCCATCTTCCCAATTATATCCGGATACAAAATTGCCGCCAGGATATCGGATAATCGGGACTTGCAGTTCTTTAATCAATTCGGCCACATCTTTGCGGAAGCCCCTTTCATCCGCTTTCGGGTGTCCCGGCTCATAGATGCCGCCATATACAGCCCGACCAAGATGCTCAATAAAAGATCCATAAATTCTTTTATCAACTTCGGCAATTTTAAAGTCTTTCTCTAAAACCATATTCGCTTTTTTCATCATTATCGATCATCCTCTCTTTATAAAAAAACAATTATCCTTTTACGCCACCAGCTGTCATTCCTTCAATAAAATAGCGCTGGAAGAATATATACAGCATTAGCACAGGAAAGATTGCCAGCACTGAACCGGCGATCAGCACATCATAGTTGTTTCCATATGGAGTAAGCAAAGTTGACAGGCCGATTGGCAAGGTTAAATTTTCACTTGATCTAAGCACAATCAATGGCCATAAGAAATTATTCCAGCTTCCTAATGCCTGCAAAATAGCCATAGATGAAAAAGCTGGAGCCATCAATGGCATCATCACACGAAAGTAGATGCCGACTTCCGTGCAGCCATCCACCCGTGCTGCATCCAATAAATCTCTTGGCAGTCCACTTGCATATTGCCGGAAGAAAAATATTGGAATAGGAGCCACCACAAATGGCAAAAATGCTCCAATTAATGTGTCCATCAACCCTAAACTCATGGTCAGTTTATATAATGGAAGCATAATGATTTCTACTGGAATCATCATCACAATCAGCACTAATCCAAAAATCAGGTTTTTCAGCTTAAATTGATAAACTGCTAAACCGTAGCCGACCATACTTGTCAAAAGTAAACAAAGAAGGGTCGAGCACACCGTAATAATGATGCTGTTTTTGTACCAGATAAAATAATCTGTGTCGCCTGTAAAAATAAAGGAATAGTTTTTAAAAGAAAGCAAGTCTGGCTGCAATTTTAAATTAAGCCCATAGCGCAATATTTCCGTAGAGGGCTTTAAGGAGCCTAATGTGATTGCTACAAGCGGAAATAAAGCGAAAATCGAAATAATAATAAATAAAAGAAGCAACAGGATAGAAGACAACTTGAATTTTTTACGTTCAGCTTTTTGTTTCATCTACTGTTCCTCCTTTTTAAACATGCCGAAAAATTTTAATTGGATAAAGGTAATAATCAACGTAATAACAAGAAGTGTAATGCCAACTGCAGACCCAAAACCTAAATTATTCTGTTCAATTCCTTTCTGATACAGATAACCGACAATTGTTAGTCCAATATTATTTGGAGAGCGGTTGCTTCCATAGAGCATATAGCTTTCGGCAAACATCGAGAACCCGCCGTAGATGCTGATGGTAAATACGTAAATGCTGATTGGTTTTAAAAGAGGCAAAGTAATATGGAAAAATTTCCGCCAAGTAGAAGCCCCGTCCACTTCCGCTGATTCATACAGATCTTTTGGAATATTCTGCAATCCGGCCAAAAAATACAGAATATTAATCCCCATCCACTTCCATGTTGCAAGCACAACAAGAACAAACATGCTGGTATTCGCATTATTCAGCCAAGCGCGGGGTTCAATTCCAAAAGGTGCAAGCATGCTGTTAAGAAGAGCCTCTTCTTGTCCGCCAAAAATCAAGCGAAAAATAATCCCTGCGACAACAACGGATGTTAGGGCTGGAATAAAGGTGGCGGAGCGGAAAATATTTTTAGCAAACATAAGCTTGGAATTTAAAAAGACAGCTAAGACAAGCGGAAGAGGAATTAAGATCAGCAAGGTAAAAAAAGTGTATACAGAACTGTTTCTAATTGCTTTGAGAAAAGTTGGATTCCATAACTCTTGATAGTTTGCTAAACCGATAAAACTTATTTGCCCTGGGAGCACTTCCTGAAAGCTCATAATAAAGGTGGTGACAACAGGATAAGCGAAAAAGAGCAAAAAAGAAATGATAAATGGCAGAACAAAAAAGTAGGGAGCTGCCTTCTGAGAATACAGCAAATGGTTTTTTCGTTTCTTTTTAGCCTGAATCTTATCTTCCATACTATTCCCTCCTTTTTTGGAGACTGCCAGATAGATAGACAGCCCCCGAAGTTTTTTTAGCTCCCTTACTTCAATTGTTCTTCTGTTTCTTTTAAAACTTTTGCTGGATCCTCCATATCTACTAATGTTCTAAAGAGTACGGTAGTTTTTATTGCATTCGAAACATCTGGCGTTTTCTCCCCGATGTTAACGCCTTCTATTTCGTCTTTCACTTCTAATAATGTTTCAAAAATATTTGGACCGAAGTATTCTGTAAATTTATTTTCTTCATTTAACTCTGGAAGATCCCATACATCTGTGCGCACAGGGTCGAAACCAAGCTGCTTCCAAATTTGGATATTCCCTTCTTTTGACAGCTTTGCATATGCTAAAAACTTCTTCGCAAAGTCAGGATGTTCCGATTGATTTGTGACAACTGTTCCCGTACCACCCATTCCAGATGAACGGGGGTCACCCTCTTTCCAAGCTGGAGCTGGTTTAATGACAATTTTTCCTTTTAGGTCTGGCATGTAATCGGTAAATCTGCCCATATACCACATTGGCATCCAAATAGAGGCGGCTCCCCCTTTGTTCATAAATCCATAATACTCTTCTGAATGATGGTAGTTCCCTGGAGCAGGTATTGCAATCCCTTCTTTTACTAAGTCTTGTTCATATTTCAGGACATTAACAATATCAGGATCTGTTAAATTGAGCGCTTTATCTTCTCTTAAAAAGTCATCTTTGCCTTCCAACTGTGCTACTTGTGACCAGAAAGACCACTGATCACTAACATCCAATGTCGTCATTGGCACTCCCGTTTTCTCTAACACTACTTTTCCTGCTTTTTTATAATCATCCCATGTTTTAATGTCGTCTGGATTGACGCCAGCTTTATCAAGAATTTCTTTATTATAATAAATAACGCCGGCTCCTACGTGGAATGGCAAGCCATAGGAAACACCATCTTTTGCATAAATGGCTAATCTGGATGGCACAATATTGGCTCTTTCCGGATCGACCACATCATCTAATGGCAATATTTGCGGTTCCCCTTTTAAGAAGTTGCCAAATTTGCTGATTTCTATATCTGAAATATCTGGTGCGCCTTTGCCTGATTGCAAGGCAACTAACAATTTATTATGCAAATCTTCGTATGGATAAGTATTTACTTTAATGCTGATTGGATCATCTGGATTTTCTTCGTTCCACATCGTTGCCATTGATTCATAGTACTTGCCGTGGAGCTCATTAAATGTCCATAATTCAACCTTTGTTCCTTTTCCCCCATTCGAGTAGCCAGTATTTGACTCTTTTTTGTTGCAGCCAGCTAAAAAAACGGAAAGCACAAGCAGAAGTGACAGTACTGTTAAGAGCCCTTTTCTCATATTTATCCTCCTAGTTTTGTCTGTGCGCTAAATCCTGTTATAAGTTTTGCTGTACTTATCTCCTTATGCCAGGATAATCGCCGCCATTTATTTTAGAAAAACCTAAACTGTTTTACACATTTACATAGTATTAAGATTTTATTATAAAAATGTATACGTTTTCATAAATAGTTCTTTTTTACTATAACATCACTAAAAATTAGCAATTTTCGCTACTTTTAAGCATGTATAGCCTTTTATTTGCATAAGAAAAACTAAAGCTCTTTTCATTTTAAATTTTTATAAAGAAAAAGATGGAGGAATAATGATGACAGAAAATCGACTGATAGATTGGCTTTATTGTTTTTCATTTTCTGTATTAAAGTGCTTGTTTTTAAATATAAAATGGCTGTTCTTTACATTGCTTGGACTAATTGTTTTGGGGATTTTTCCAGCAACCGTAGCGCTATTTACTATTGTGCACAAATGGCTGCAAGGGGAAATAAATATTCCGTCGTTTTATTCTATTTATAAAAAGGAGTTTGTGAAAAGCAATCTATTCGGCCTGTTGTTTGCTTTTATCGGCGCAATCCTATACTGTGACTTGCTTATGCTTCAGCAAACTTCTATTGTCTTCTTGCAATTTTTATATATTCCTGCATTAGTCATTAGCTTTATCTATATTTGTGGGATCTTTTCCTTTTTTATTATTTATGTCCACTATCATTTGGAAGGCATAAAACTATTAAAATATAGTTTTCTTTTTCCAATCATCTACCCTTTTTTCACGGTGAAAATGATGTTTGGCATACTTATTATTAGTTATCTCTGCATTACTTTTCCTAGCCTTCCTTTTTTATTCGGCGGAAGTATTGCCAGCATCTATATGATGTGGATCTTTTCCAAGCAGAAACTTATGGATAGGGGTTGATGGTGCATGATTTATATTAAAGATTTGCATTCAGGTTTGCCTATTTTTAAAGCATTAAGTTCGGAGATTCGCATTGAAATCATCAACCTTTTGACAAAACACCCTTCTTTAAATCTAAATGAACTTGCCAACAAGCTGAACTTATCAAATGGCGCTGTTACCATGCACATCAAAAAGCTGGAGGAAAGTGGTTTGATTGATATTTCAACCGCTGTCGGAAAACATGGAATTCAGAAAATCTGCTATTTAAATGAGGATTGTTTAACTGTCAGTTTAGTCAACAAGGAAGTGGAGAATTTTTATGAGTATGAGATCAAAGTCGGCCATTACTGCGATTATTATGCAGAGCCAACTTGCGGATTGGCAACCAAGGATTCAATTGTGGGAGAATTTGACGATCCACGCTATTTTGCCGATCCAAAACATGTTCAAGCAGGCATTGTTTGGCTGAATAAAGGTTTTCTGGAGTACCGCATCCCCAATTATTTGAAGAAGAATCAAAAGTTTAAAGAACTTCAGTTTATTTTTGAATTAAGCTCAGAAGCTCCCTGCTATAACAATGACTGGCCTTCTGATATTTATTTTTACTTAAATAATATCGAACTTGGCTACTGGACCTCTCCTGGAGACTTTGGCGGCAAAAAAGGACAATGCGCTCCAGAATGGTGGCCCCCGCATCTTAATCAGTACGGCCTTTTAAAATTGCTGCGCATCAATGATTCCGGCACCTATATAGATGGCTGCCGCATATCAGATGTAAAAATTGCTGATATCCAATTAACACAAAAATCGGATATTAAATTTAAATTGGCTGTAACTGATAAAGGTACCGTTGGCGGGTTAACCTTATATGGCAAAAACTTCGGAAACTATAAACAAGATATTATTGCGCGGATATTGTATGAAGAGCTGAATTAATTTCCCGATGAAATATGCCCTTTAAAACAGCAGCTAGAATGGCGCTCGACTACGCCTTTGTTAGCTGCTGTTTTATCAACTTTCGCTCCCTTTTTATCGATTTTCCCACTTTTTTATCGACTTACTATGAGAAACTCTCTTTTTTATCAACTTTCGCTCCCTTTTTATCGATTTTCCCATTTTTTTATCGACTCACTATGAGGAGCTCTCCTTTTTATCAACTTTCGCTCCCTTTTTATCGATTTTCCCATTTTTTTATCGACTCACTATGAGAAGCTCTCCTTTTTATCAACTTGCACTCCCTTTTTATCGATTTTCCCATTTTTTTATCGACTCACTATGAGAAGCTCTCCTTTTTATCAACTTGCACTCCCTTTTTATCGATTTTCCCACTTTTTTATCGACTTACTATGAGAAGCTCTCTTTTTTTATCAGTTTGGGGCCCGACTCTCATAAATAAAGGCAGCTCGTCTACTTGCAGAGCTGCCTTTTCTCTTTATTTTGCTTTTATTTCTTCTTCTATCACCCACTTATGATTGGTAACTTTTTCTCCACCTGTTGTTGGGGTATAGTCTACCATATAGACAGTTGTTTTTTCTGCTGCTTCTATTTCAGCAGCTGCGCCTTTCATGCCTTCCATATGATCTGCAAGCAAAGTTACTTCTGTTCCAGGAGTCATTTCTTTTGTGCCAGCCTCGTTGATTTCCTCTTGAATTACCCATTTATGATTATCGACTCTTTTTCCGCCAGTTGTTGGAGTATAACTCACAACATATGCCGTTGTATCAAAAGAACTTAAGACTGTTGCTTCTGCTCCCTTCATGCCTTTCATATGATCAGCTTCAATGATGATGCTGCTTCCATCCATATATGTTGGATTTTTTGCTGGTTCAAGGTTTTCCGGCAGTTCAGCAGAGTCTGTATGTGTATGCTCATTTTCACTGCTTGTTTCTGTCTCTTTTTTGTTATCTGTACAGGCTATTATGGAAAAAACAAACAGAATGCCAATAAAAGCGATGGTTATTTTTTTCATCCTTGTTCCTCCTTTGCTGTTAATTAGTTTTATCACAAGAAGAGGATATTTAAACATCCCTGTCGTTTTTTGTTCAAAAAATAGCTATATACGAAAAACTGCACCAAAACTATGTGAATTTGCAGCGAAATCCAAAAAATCCGCTCCAATCCCAAAAGCGGCTCTCTTAAAATACTGATAACAGCATCATCAGAGCCATTCCCCACATAATCACAGCGGAAATTTTATTTAATAGAACGAGCATATTGCCCTGTTTATCTATTTTCCCAATTATTTTTCCAATAATGGCAAGAGCAATAAACCAAATCCATGATACTATTATACAAATAATCGTAAAAACAATTTTCTCCTCCCCATTATAAAGCAAAGAATTTGTACCAATCACGCCGATTGTGTCCATAATTGCATGGGGATTAAGCAAAGAAACAGACATGGCAAAGACTATCTGCTTTTTTGCTGTAAATATTTTCGCCGGCTCCTCTTCTTGGCTCGTTTTGCTTTTCCACATCACATAACCCATATAAATTAAAAAGCAAATGCCCCCGACAAGAAGGACTGTTTTAAAAACCGTTATTTTCAATAAAACTACAGATACACCAAGCACAGCAAAACAAATTAAAATTGTGTCGCAAAGTGCCGCCGTTATCACAGCAGGCATAACGTTCTTAAGATTTCGCTGTACTGCTCCCTGGTTAAAAATAAATAAGTTCTGCACACCTAATGGCAGGATAAGCCCTAATGCTAATATAAATCCGTGGATTGCTGCTTGTACCATTGTTCTCCTCCCAAAATTCAGGAGGGCTGCAACAAGCAGCCCTCCTACCATTCACGCCATTCTTCTGTCATATCTTCTTCCCAGTTTCCGCCGGCAACGCCAACTGCCGCTTCGATAAACTCACAAAGTTCTTCTCTTTCCATTGTTTCTATAAAAAACTCATATGTTTCATTTATCTCATTCAGCTGCAATACAACATTCTTTACACATTCTATTATCCTTTGTTCCGAAGAATCTTCTCCCAAACTTTTCAACTGCTGGATAAAACGATCTAGCACTTCATTTGCTGCTTGAATATTTTCTGGAGTAAAGAGATCCTCTCCTTCTTCCATTCGCTCTTGCCAAGCATCTGTAGGTTTCATTAATTCTTCAAAGGTCATGATTGCCTCCAATAATTAAATAGTTTTATCTATAATTATTTCTTCACTGCTGCTAAAATCCCTCTATGCATTTCTTTTTCTAATCAAACATGCTGCAATCAGTCCGACACTCAGTGTTGCAGCAAGCAAAATAAATGCAATCATGTAGCTTCCTGTATGAATAAAGGCCACCGAAATGACTGGGCCAAGGCTTGTTCCGGCAAATAAGATAACAGTGTACATCGAAACCGCAATGCCGCTCATTTTTCCGCCTAATTGGCCGACAAGGGAAATGATTGATGGAACAGCAAGAGCAATGCCGCTGACAAACAAAACACTGATTATCGTTAACAGCACAATATTAGTCGTAAGCCCCATAAGCACAAGTGATACAACGGCAAGAGATAAAGCAAAACGGATTACAGGCAACACCTTAAATTGTTTAGCTAATTTTCCAGATAAAGGTGATAAAACCATCCCTAAAATGCCAATAGCACGAATATAAAATAGCTGCTGGTTGCTGTTTCCAGCAGAAATTTCTGATAAATATTGTCCTAATGTTGTATACATACTCACAAATGACATTAGCAGCACAAATGCAATCACATAACTAAGCAAAATGTTTTTATTTTTAAAAATGGAGCCGAGCTGCTTTAGCGGCTCAAAAATATTCTTCCCGCGATTATGGGCAACACCTTTTGGCAGCAAGTAAAATAAAATAAATGCTGTAGCAATATACACAGCCGCAAGAAGATAAAAAACGAGATGCCAATTAAATGCTTGGCTGATATAAGAACTGAATAGCTGCCCAACGATGCCTGCAACTAAAAATCCTGTGCTAATAAAACCAACCGCTCCTACTTTTCTTTCATTTGGAAACACTTCTAATGTATAAGCAAGTGCCACCGGTGAAAATGTAGCAGCTGCAAGTCCTTGCAATCCTCTTAATCCCACAAGCAAAGGAAAAGAATTTACCGTTCCCAACAATAATGAGATAAGGCTTAAAATAATCATTCCAACGACAATCACATTTTTCCGCCCATATTTTTCAGAAATGGCTCCATAGAAAAAACAGCCCACTGCAAAACCAACTGAAAAAATGCTCGATGTAACAGCTGCTTTTGACAACGATATATGTAATGTACTGCTGAATAAACTAATCAGAGGAATACTTACATACAAACTGGACATCACCACCATTCCTGTCCACGATAAAATCAAGGTCATAAGCGTATAGTTATGCTCCTTTTGCAATGATACACTTTCCATTTAATCACCTTTTCTATTTATTTAGCTCTATTAATAAGCCTGTCTGTTAGTTTTCACTCCAATAAACATAGCTTTAGAACAGCCATTTATTTAAAAACAGTATTTACCTTTCAACCTCAAGTCTTTCCTGCATTTTTCCAATTAACTTTTTAATTACTTTTTCAAACACTTGCTTTTCTGCTGGCTCTAAGTCTTGTACTATTGAAGCACAAAATGACCAATACGTTGGGAGAACCTTATTTACCACATTCCGCCCTTCTTCTGTAATATGCACATGGACTTTTCTTCGATCGTTTGCACAATGGGTGCGCTCAACCAGCTTTCTTTTTTCCAGCCAATCGATCATAGAAGTAAGAGAAGCTCGGCTTATTCCTAAGCGTTCTGCTAGACTTGAGGGAGTTTTCTTTTTCTCCCCGTACAACGTTAACAATAATAGTAGATCTAGCTTACTTTCCGTTATGCCAAAAGGCTCTAGCTCGACATCCACAGCGTCTAATATAAAATCGCTTAGCCACAGCATCATTAATCCAGTTTGCGCATCTTGCTTTATTACTTCCTTTGATGCTGACTCTTGGATTAATTCTATATATGGATCTATACCTAATGGGGGCAAGAAATCTTCTGAACCTATTTTTTTTCCCATCTTTTTTGCACCTCTTATAATTAGACTAACTAACTATAATGTATTCTAACTACTTTTCAAACGATTGGCAAGGAGAAAAAACATTTTCCGCTCCTTGCTAATCGTTTGAACTTTTCTATAAATTTGTTTATCGTTAGATTAGATAAAGTAAAATTTTAAGCAGTGGAGATTTTCTTCAACTCCACTGCTTGTTAGCTGAACCAATCGAGTTTCTATGGGCAAGTTTCTCTCCACCTAGATTTTTCATTTTCTCTCATAATCTTGTCGAGGCAGGGCATTACTACCCATTAATGCGTAATAAAATGGAAGGATGATGGATACAGTGATTAATAATTTTGATGAAATAGTCGTTCGCCGCAACACATATTCCGTAAAATGGGATGGAGGAAAAATGCTAGAAAAAATGGGACTTACAAAAAAATATGATGAAAATACCATTCCTTTATTTACAGCAGATATGGATCTCCCTGTACCCCAATCCTTAGTAGCTGCCTTACATAAAGCGGTTGATCATCGCATATACGGATATTCTATTTTTCCTGACGAGTATTTTGAATCGATTCAATCCTGGTTTAAGAAAAGACATGATTGGGACATCAAAAAAGAAGAAATAGTCTATAGTCCTGGAACTGTTCATGCAATCAATATGGCAGTGCGTGCATACACGGAACCTGGGGATGGCGTCATTATTCAGAGACCCGTTTACCCTCCTTTTACTGCAGCCATTGAAAAAAACAACCGTGTTGTTATGAATAATGCCCTTCTTCCTGATGATGACGGCTATTATCGAATTGATTTTGAAGACTTTGAGGAAAAAGCAAAAGAAGAATCCACCAAATTATTTATTATGTGCAATCCACATAATCCAACAGGAAGAATTTTTTCAAAAGAAGAGCTGGAAAAACTATCTGATATTTGCGCAGCCAACAAAGTGATTATTATTGCTGATGAAATCCACGGTGATTTAATCCGCTGCAATCAAGTGTTTACACCGATTGCCAAAGTCGCAAAAAGTACAGATCATATTGTAACATGTACCGCTATTAATAAAACTTTTAACGTGGCTGGGCTGCATTGCACCAATATGGTGATTCCAAACCTTGCTTTACGCAATAAATTTACCGATACAATGGGCCATCAAATGGCATCTCCTTTCACCATCGCTGCACTGATTGCGGTCTATAATGACGGCGAACAATGGCTGGAAGAGCTGAAAGAATATCTTGATGGAACAATGGCAATGGTCAAAGAGTTTATTGATGAACATATGCCAAAAGTAAAAATAGCTATTCCTGAAGGCACTTATGTTATGTGGATGGACTTTAGCGCATATGGCCTTTCCGATGAAGAAATTCATGACCGCATCTATAATAAGGCAAATGTATTATTGCAAATGGGCAATAATTTTGGTGAAGAGGGAGTCAGTTTCCAGCGTATTTGCGTACCTTCCCCCCGTTCTATTATAAAAGAGGCACTTGAGCGCATCTCTCGGGAATTCGCGGATTTATAATAAGCAAAAGGCTAAAGGCTGAACTAAATGAAACAGTTCAGCCTTTTTTCACTCCAACAGGCAAATAATAAGAAAGATTATTGGTAATTGTTTCTCCAACACGATAGCCAATGGCAGATGCTTTGCCGTTTATCAGGAAACTTCCGACAAGCAATTTTCCTGTTTGCTTTCCTTTTTCGCTTTGGAAGGTAATCGACGGATGTTCAATATATTGCTGATAAACAGGAAGATAATCTGCATAAGATTGCTCTTTTTCCCGATGTGCGAGGGTGCCATCGGAATGATAAATCTCAACTGTATCTCCTTCCCGGCCAAAGATGGGCTTTTTCACATATCGAATGCCCTTTTCCAGGAAGTAATCTGGCTCTAAAAAGGTTGGAAGAAAGTATTCCTTTATCCATTGATGTTCTTCTATTGTAAAAAAGGGGTGGTTTTGCTGATGAAGCCCCCAGATAACTGCCTGCACTGCTTTATTTTGCATTAAAAAAGCCGACGGCGGATTAATGAGTTGGAGTTTTCCAGCTTCTACTAATTCAAGGAGCCATAAACCAATCTTATTGCCTGCTTCATCCTCATCCGCCATTAAATTTTCAATCGGAAATGTTTGTCTATATAAGACATCAATTCTTTTTCCTGCTTCATCAAAAAGGCCGACTCCTTTTTCAATCTGCAGTTTATGTAATGGAATAAACCGGGATGGAACTTCTGATAATTTTTGCAAATAACGGACTGTTTCTCTGTCTTCAAGATTGTCTTCATGTGCTGTAAATACAATGGAAAGTTCTCCCTTAGACCTGCCTCTGCTAAGCTCACTAATGATTTTGACCATTTCCCTGCCAAGAAGTCTATCTTGGTTTTTATTTGGGTTTAGTGCTCCAAATTGTTCGCAAACAAGACCGTTTATACAAAAAAGCTCCTTAATGAAAGTAGGTGTATCTGCATTGATTTCAATACATTTATAGCCAGAGCCATTTGGTATAAGATCAAGTCGCGAAATGACACTTTCTGCCGCAATCGTTTTTAAGCGCAAAAAGGCATAGGTTTCACGAGGAAATCCCATCTCTGCCAATGTTTCCTCCGACACTTCTCTGAGAAGTTTATTGGTTTTAAAAAAGATGGCTCCAATTCTGTTTGTAGCTGTGCGCACCTGTTCCAGCTCTTCCTTTTCTATTAAAAAAAGATCATAAAGGGCGTATTCTTCGTTATAAAGATCTGCCCAGAAATCTTCTATCATACTGTAAAACTGTATTCGCTGCTTCTGGTAGGAATTCACTCCAGTTCCTCCCCAATATCTTTTACATAAAGAACATAGACACGGCGATCCTCATCTATTTCTGTAGATGTTACTTCTTTTTGCCCAATGTTTGGAATATCGATAATGTCCTTTAGCAAATAACGAATCACATCAAAGTGTGCCTGACAAGGAATAGATGCAAGCAAACGATAATTCTCCGCTTCGCTATGGCGGCGAAATTCAATATGGAGACCTCTGCCCATATAGTTTTTTTCATCCATGACATGGGGATTTCTGCCAATATCCTTTAGAACAAGAATTTCTTCGTCCCCATCCATCTCATTGGAAATCAGCTCATACTGCTGCCCGCGCATAATAAAATAGGTGCAGAGCTGGCGGGCATACAATTCATCAATGCCAACTTTTGCAGCATCATATTCATAAAACGGCCGATAATCTTCATTCCCTTTATCGATAAAATAAGTGAGCTTCTTCACTGTTCTCCCGCCTTTTTAATAGGATAAACATTTCGCCACAATCCAGCCAATGGCAATCGATAAAGAAAACAATAGTGCTCCAACGGCTTTATTATCTTCTTCAATTGCTTGGTGGATGCTAAAGCGAATCGTCACTAGTTCAGCTATAATAAATACTAAAATTTGCACAACAATGCCAATCAATCCCCAGATTGCCATATCAATCAGCGACACCGAATATTCTGCTGCTGCCCCAAGGACAATTGCAAGCCCAATCACTTTTCCTCCTAATACAAGACTTGCGCTTAAGTTATTTGCCGCAATTAGTTTCATTTCCTTTAGCTTTGGGGTGCTGACCATAAATAAAACAATGCCAATAAGCAATAAAAGCAGTGCAACACCTAAGTAGGAGGCAAAATTTATATATAAGTTCATGTCTGTTCTCCTTTTCCTTTTAAAATAGAGGCATTATCCTCCATAGCTTTTTGATCCGCTGCCAAATCCTGAGCTTCTTTTTACAGAAGTTTTATTTCCTTTATCTGTATCAACAGAAGAACTTTTATTAACGGAACTATCATTGTCTGATGAATTAGAATTAGTGCTTGAATTGGTCGAATTATTGCTGTATGTAGAGCTTGATCCTGACGTGCTTGTTTTCGCAGATGAAGCTTTAGCCGCTTTAAAAGCGCTGCTGTTCCGCAAAGCCGTTCTCGTATTGTAGAAATGACCGCCATAATAATAATGACCATAATGACTGGAAGAGCTATCATCACATTCCCATACTTGATCATATTCATCCCATTCCCAATCGGTACAGTTAGAATCCATCGGCGGATCTGGGATAGTAGAGCTTGAATTCGAATTGGATGTTGTTGTCTGCCCCTCATTTGCCTCGTTATTGCATGCCGCGAGATTCAGCAAAAAAGCCGTGGAAATAATTCCTGTCATTACTTTATTTGTTTTGCCCATTTTTATCACCTCATTTCCTGACTGTGTATCATACGTATAGAAATTAAAAAAGATTCCCTCCGTTTAATAAAACCCCTGCTCTATCTCATTTAATTATAATTTGGAAATTTTTTCAACACTATTTAAAAATTTATATTCTATTAAACTCTCTATTATTTTATATAATGATAAATAGAGAGAGATTTGAGGGGGAAACATATTGAAGAAACATATTCATATACTAGCAGCGCTTATTTTGCTGCTTGTTTTTGGATTATTTGCGATTCCAGCAAAAGCTGCTGGGAAGGAAATCGTGAATCCAAAACAAACTTATAGCTACAATCAAATGGTCGAAGATATAAAAAAACTCCAAAAAGCCTATCCCAGCCTTATTTCGTATAAAGTGATCGGCAAATCGGAATATGGCCGAGATATTTATGCCGTTTCACTCGGAACAGGGACTGCCACTGCTTTTATCAATGGTTCCCATCATGCAAGAGAATGGCTTACCACTAATTTAAATATGCATATGTTGGAACAGTATGCTATTTCTTATCAAAAAAAGACAAAAATGAACGATTATGATGTTCGAAAGATTTTGGCCAATACAAAAATCTGGTTTGTGCCAATGGTTAATCCTGATGGGGTTACCTTGCAGCAACAAGGCTTAAAAGCATTTCCAAAGAGTGCACATGCTGAATTGATTAAAATAAATGATGGCAGCAAAAACTTCAAACGCTGGAAAGCCAACGCCAAAGGAATTGACTTGAATCGCCAATATGATGCTGGATGGAAAAATATTAGCAACAATGCAAAAGGGCCAAGCTATAGTCATTATAAAGGCAAAACGCCAGCTTCAGCTAAAGAGATCAAAGCAATCCTTTCCTTCGTAAACTCTATTAATCCAGAAATGAGCGTAGCCTATCATACTAGCGGAAAAATTTTATATTGGAATTATAAACAAACGTCCAATTATAAACGAGATTTAGCCTATGCAAAAAAAATCGGCAAAATGACAGGCTATTCTCTTGTCTATTCAGGAAAAAATCCTTCTGGCGGCGGTTTTACTGATTGGTTTATCCAAACAAAAAAACGCCCTGGTTTTACACCGGAAATTTCAAACTATTATAAAGATACCAATCCGCCAATCTCGGAATTTGCAGGTGCCTGGAAGGAAAATAAAGGGGTTGGATTATATGTGGCACAAGAAAGCTATACTTTATACGATAACCGCATGAAAAAAGAAAAAGACACTATTGCCAAAGAATTAAAGGCACTGCAAACATCTGCGCAAAAACTAAAAAAATACTATAGTACAAATATAATATCAGAAAAAGATATCACCATTTCAAAAACCTTTACAACTGAATACAATAACGTGAAAAATAAACGCTATAAACTGGCATCAAAAAGCAGTAGACTGCCTTTAACATATAAAAATCAGCTTGCCGGCTACTATAAAGAAATCAATAAGCATCTCGAGCATTCTGATGGTTATTTTGCGATGGTAAAACAAGGGGATTCCCTACTTAAAGAGGAAAAGAACCTTGTCTCTTTATTTAATAATGGAACAATGGCTACAAAAACTATTTCAGTTTCTGAAACATTGGCCAAATCTATTGCAAAAACAGAGACTAGCATCAACAAAACTGCAGATAATCGTGTAAAAAAACTAGCCCAATCCAAATATATCAATAAAGCAAAAGCAACAAAAAACAATACTGACTATGAAATAAATCGCTATAAAACCTTAAATGAAATGGAAAAACAATTAAACAATAAACAAAAAGCTGCAGCAAAAACTAGTTTAGCGAAAATAAACAAACTAGAAAAAGACAGCAAAACAGCAAAAACAAAACAAAAATACCCTTCCTATAAAAAAATAGAAGACTATTTAACAAAAAGAAAACAAACACTAGAACAACGATTAAAGAGTTTAGAAGAAGAGGAAAAACAAAACGAAAAATCCCCAACAGAAACTGTTTCCTAACCTAAAATGAGGCTGTACTCAAAAGCCCTTAAAAGCATTTTGAGCACAGCCCCTTCTTTTTACTCTGTGAAACTGACCTGCTGATTGCAGCAAAAAGAGTGCAAAACATTAAGTTAAAAAGCCTTCTCTTGATTTTATCTCAGGATCTTTCCCTTCCATTAATTCGGAATAGCTTCCTCTGTTACCACGGCATCCATATTCAAATCATTTTTTATTAGGCCAAGCCTTTTATATGTGTCGGCAGCTTGCTGCAAGGAGCTTTTATCAAACACTCCCAAACCTCTTTTTTCGGTTTCCTCTGAGATGCTGGATTGATTTCTTATCTTAATGATTTCCAGATTATTATTTTCATTTTTCCCGTCTATTGCATATTCTGCCGCAAGAGCTGCCGCTTCTTCTGGGTTATTTATCATCCATTCTGCGCTAGTTTGATAGCCTGCCAAAAATTTCTTTATTGCTTCTTTTTTCGTCTTATATGTTTCCTCTGTCACTACAAACACATCGCTTGGAAAATTCAAATAGTCTTTTACTTCCATTACGTTTACTTCTCCAAGACCTTTTTGCCTGCCTGTATAAAGGCCTGTATCTGTAGCAGCCGTTGCATCCACTTGTCCTTGCATTAATGGAGCAAAATTTAACAATCCTGTTTCTACAATCTTTACATCCTTTTCAGTTAAGCCTGCCTGATGCAACAATATTAATAGATTTTGTCTTGTGCCACTTGAAAGGCTATAAACTCCTATTGTTTTTCCTTTTAAATCTTCTGGTTTGGTTATGTTCTTCTCTTTTAAAGAAACAACATTAAAAACATTTTGAGGATAAATATTGTAAATGACTTTCAGCTTTTCTCCTTTATCTAAAGCAAAAAACAACGACCCAGGATCTGTAAAAGCAATATCCGCTTTTTTCGTCAGTATATTTTTGATGGCATCTCCTCCGCCAGCACCTGGCAGAATATTCAGGTCAATCCCTTGTTTTTGAAAGAATTGCTTTTTTTCATCTACCAGCAAATTAGTTTGTTCTGAAATCGGCTGACTCCAGCTGGCCATTTTAATGCTTTCCTTCTTCTCTTCTATTTTTGTTTCATCTTTTTTGCTGCAGGCAGTCAATGCGAGCACCATCAATAAAATAACTGCATAAACCATTCTTTGTATTTTCATCTTTTTTTCCCCTTTTCATAACGTGATAAATATAAATTTTCAGCCATGCAAATAATTCCGTATAATGCCATCCCTAATGCAGTCAGCAGAATAAGCACTGCAAACATAAGAGGCGTATCCATCATTCCTTGTGAAGCAATAATCATTGCCCCTAAACCTTCACTTCCACCAATAAACTCTCCAACAACCGCACCTACTACGGCAAGAATCACTGCAACGCGAAGGCCAGCCATTATTTCAGGCAATCCATCGGGGAGCTTTAGATGAATTAATGTCTGCCAGCGGGTTGCTTGCAAAACACGAAACAGCTCCTTTTTGTTGGGGTCTGTCCTCTGCATGGCCGTAATGGTATTTTCCAATAATGGAAAAAAACAAATGAGCGCTGTAATGACAACCTTTGAAGTCATGCCAAATCCAAACCATAATATAAATAACGGAGCAAGTGCCAGCTTTGGCACTGCTTGGCTGGCAATAATATATGGAAGCAGCAGACGGCGAATCTCATTCACTTCCCCCATCAAAATCCCCATAAAAAGCCCTAAAACAGAACCGATTAGAAGCCCAAGCATCACTTCAAAAAATGTCCGATACAGATGCGGCAATAAATAGCCTGACACTAGGCCATCCCATAAAGCAGCAAACACGCTTTTGGGTGAGGGCAAAACTAATTCAGAAAACGATAGAGAGGCCATATGCCATCCTATTATTAAAAAAATGAACAAAAGCGCTGAATACCATGAAGAGTGTTTCATCTTTCTCCTCCATTCAGTACATGCCTAAGCTTTAAACAAATTTCATTAAATTCTCTGCTATACCTTATCTCCGCACTTTTTTCTGGGGATAGAGAAATCCTTTGTTCATATATAATCTCTCCTTCTTTCATCACTCCAATATGATCGGATAAATAAACCGCTTCAGCAATATCGTGGGTAATAAATAACACGCTTATTTTCTGATGCTTGCATAATGTCAATAGATCATCTTGCAGCTCTTCTCTTGTAATTGCATCAAGTGCTGCAAAAGGCTCATCTAAAAATAATATTCGCGGTTTGGCCATCAGACTTCTTGCAATGGCGACACGACTCTGCTGTCCACCAGAAAGTTCTGTTGCATAATGATTGGCGTATTTCTCCATATTCATCATTTTCAGCAAAGATTTTGCATACTCTACTTCTTTTGATTCTGCTTTTCTTTTTAAGTTGATTGGCAGCAGCACATTTTCCATGACAGTCTTCCACTCCAGTAATGTAGGAGACTGGAAGACATATCCCATCCCTTCTATTGGCTTTACTACTTTTTCTCCTTGCAGCACTACTTCTCCGTAATCTGGGAGCAGCAAACCAGAAGCAAGTTTTAATAGCGTTGTTTTGCCGCAGCCGCTTCGTCCAAGAAAGCTGTGAAATTCTCCTTCTTTGAGATGCCATGTCGTTTCTTTAATGATCTGCTGTTTTTTTTCATAGCTGTAGCTTATGCTGTCTAACTCTAGAAAGCTCAATGTGTTCAACTCCTAATCTATATAAAAAATCTGCATCTTCTCCTGCCTTCTGTGCAACCATCTATCCTATTTGCAAGCTATCTTAAATGGAAAAGTCCCAATTTCCATCTATCTAGTTTTTTCATTTTCTCTTATCATCTTGGGGAGGCAAAAGCCTGGTAAATAGTGATAAACGCAAAAAAAACACCCTGCTTTACGCAAAGTGCTGATAGTTTACCTAATCACATTCCCTACGCTGGCATTATCCAACAGGTTAAACGGTCCACAACGGTTTAGCTGCAATCTCAGCCGGTTTCCACCAGCACCCGAAATCTATTCATTTTCACAGTTAGTTTACTTATTAATATTAACATACAAACAAGAGAAATGTATTTATTCTATTAACATTTCTCTATAAATGATGCAAATTTAAAAAAATCTCCTTTTACTTTATATTCAGACTGCCAATGAAGAATGCATTACCCTGCATCTATATATCTATCTTGGATAATCTGCAAATGATGCAATTCATGTCCCGCAATAATATAGGCAATAGCATTTGCAGAAACTTCCCCATTATTGGCATAGCCTTTTCTTGCCGGTGTCCCTTCCGGCAATCCTTTTAATAAAGCAAGTGTAGACATGCGCACCGCTTTAAATTCTTCTACTAAATCTATCATCGCACGCGTCGCAAATTTCCCTTCTTTCACATATGCTTCATCATCATAGCCTGCAAGAGAAGTTAAATCGCCTCTTGCAATCCGAAGTGCCCGGTAGCCCATAATTCTCTCTGTTTCAGTTAAATGCCCGATCACTTCTTTAATGGACCATTTCCCCGCTGCATAACGAAAATCAGCTTTTGCATCACTTAACCCAAGAAAAAAAACAGAGGTTTCAGCGATTTGCTCTTCTAATTGTATGAGCACATCTTCCTCTGGCACTAGCTGAATATAATTATGATAATAGGCTGGATATTCTTCTTTCACCGGTTTTGAAAACATGGGCCGATTCCTCCTTTTTGGCGCTGCTAATTAACTGCCTACCTTATTTTATTCGGCTTTTTTTCATTATTTCCTCCTTTGTTCCAAAGGGGTCAGATTAGCCTTCTATAAAGTGAAGCTTCAATCAGTGAGGATTTTCCACGTTCCCCAGGGATTATTAGTTGAACCAATCAGGCTTTTATGGGCAAGTTTCTACCCACCTAGATTTCTCGTTTTCTCTTGCACTCCCTTAGGTGGGAGTTTTACTGCCCATTCATGCCTGATAAAAATTATTCCTTCAAAAATTCAAGAAAAGGAGATGACCATCTGTGCTAGATGGTCATCTCCTCCTTTAGAATACCTTTTTTGCCATTGTATGCTCCGCCCTGACTTATTGATATCTTAATGCTTCTAATGGACTTAAATTAGAAGCTTTATTTGCTGGGAAAATCCCAAAAATAACGCCGATGAATACAGAGAATCCAACCGATCCTGCTACCACCCACCAAGTAATCTGCATTGTCATGTCCAAAAGGTTCGATAATAATTCGGCACTGCCAAGGCCGATTAAGGCACCTAATATGCCGCCTAAAGCACTTAGTACGGTTGCTTCAATCAGGA
>NZ_BQYJ01000015.1 GCF_023168165.1 Niallia sp. NCCP-28 | reverse complement strand
GAGTATCTAATTAATTAGATACTCTTTTTTTATAGAGAAAATTTAATAACTTTAAAAATAATTAGAAAACCAAAAGTAGAATATTATATTGCAATTATGCTAAACTAAGCCTGTCTTCTTTTTTCATTAAATTGTACTTGCTTCAGACGACGAACATAAAACTGATATTTTTGATCACTAGTTTTAGTATTTATAATATCCATTTCACAGTCCAAACAAATAAAAGAATGATATAAATGAATTCCTAATGGTTTTTGTTTTTCACAAATTAAACAAATTTCTGTATCTGAATACGGTTTTACTTTTTTTTGATATAAGCTCATTTTCTCCACCTCCATACTTCTATTTTCTCCGTTATTTTCATTTCATATACAATATTCAGAAATTTAATTTTTCTGAAAAATTAAATTGTTTCACGTGAAACAAATAGTAAAATATATAAAATAGAGAAGAGGTTTATTATGCAAACTAATACACCGTTATATACAAGACTAAGCAAGTTTCAAGAGAGAAAAAATATATCCTTTCATGTACCTGGGCATAAGAACGGCTTATTATTATCTCTAAAAGAATGGAAGGAAAACTTATTAAGTTATGATCTTACCGAACTAACAGAATTGGATGACCTTCACGCTCCGACTGATATAATTTTACATGCAGAGGAATTATTAGCAGAATTATATGGAGCAAAAAGGAGTTATTTTCTAGTAAATGGTTCGACAGTAGGAAATTTAGCAATGATTTTAGGAACCGCTTATGAAGGGCAGCAAGTATTTGTGCAAAGAAACAGCCATAAATCTATTATGAATGCTATAAAGCTTTCCAAAGTAAAACCTATCCTTTTAAACCCACAATATGATATGGAATGGGAAGTACCAAGTACCATTTCAGTTGATATGCTAAAAAGAGCAATTAAATTATATCCAGATGTTAAAGTTCTTATTTTAACATCGCCTAACTATTATGGGATGGTAGGAGAATTAGCAAAACTGATTCAACTAGCACATCATAATAAAATAGTAGTGCTGGTAGATGAAGCACATGGTGCACATTTTATTGGTTCTAATTATTTTCCGATTTCAGCAGTAGAGGCAGGGGCAGATGTAGTTGTACAATCAGCACATAAAACATTGCCTGCCTTAACAATGGGTTCGTATTTGCATTTTAATAGCAATCTAATAGAGAAGGAAAGAATAGAAGGGTATCTATCTATGTTACAATCAAGCAGCCCCTCCTATCCTATTATGGCATCTCTAGATATAGCTAGAAGTTACATAGCTACATTTAATAGGAAAGATGAAGAGTATTTAAGGATGCAAATTTTTGAATTCAGAAAAGAATTAAATAAAATTAAACAGATAAAAGTATTAGAATATAAAGAAGGAGCAGGAGACCCGTTAAAAATTACAATACAGTCAACTTGCTCTTTAAGTGGATTTTCTTTACAAAAAATGCTGGAAAGACAAGGTATTTATACAGAATTAGCAGATGCAAAGAATCTTCTATTTGTTTTTCCTTTATTAAAAAGTGGGATGTATTATCCAATAGAGGAAGCAATAAAAAGAATAAAAAGAGTATTTGAAAAATTACCAAATGATAATCATGTCTTGGAAGATAAAGGAGTATCTATAAATATAGACACTAATATAGTAGAATTAAAACTTAGTGAAGGGGAGCAATCTCTGCGCAAAAAGAAATATGTATTATTCGATGAAGCTGAAAACGGCATTAGTGCAGAAACAGTGATTCCATATCCGCCAGGGATTCCTTTATTAATTCCTGGAGAGGAAATCACTTCAAACCATATTGAGCAATTAAAGAAATTGGTGCAAGTAGGCGCTAATTTTCAAGGAGATTCCTCTGTATACAAAAGGATGTTAGCTATATATACAGATAAAGAAAGTAGGAGAAGTTAACAATGATGGATGGTGTGTTTATAACATTGGAAGGTCCAGAGGGGGCAGGAAAAACAACTATTATTAATATGCTTGTTGAATATTTTTCTGTATCTGGAAAAAAGGTTCTAGCAACTAGGGAACCTGGTGGTATTGATATAGCAGAAAAAATTAGACAGGTGATTCTAAATCCCAATCATACAGAAATGGATGGAAAAACAGAAGCATTGTTATACGCTGCAGCAAGGCGTCAACATTTAGTGGAAAAAGTAATGCCCGCGTTAGAAAAAGGTTATATTGTATTATGCGATCGTTTTATTGATAGTTCATTAGCCTATCAAGGGTATGCTAGGGGTTTAGGAATTGATAATGTTTGGAAAATAAATGAGTTTGCAATAGGTGGATTAATGCCGAATGCAACTATTTACTTTGATATAGATCCAAAAATCGGTTTAGAAAGAATTAATAAGACAGATGAGAGAGAAATAAATCGGCTGGATTTAGAAAAAATTGATTTTCATGAACGTGTTCAAGAAGGATATTATCAAATAATAGAGAAGTTTCCTAATAGAATATATAAAGTGAATGCATCTCAATCAGTAGAACAAGTTTTTGAGGAAGCAAAAAAGGTTATTATTGACTATTTAGAAAAAAAATAGCAACAATAGTATTATATTAATAACTTGGAAAAATTCGCGAGGTTTTCTTATATAATTAAACTTAAAATTGTTTTATCAATAAGGTTTATAAAAAAGGTATTCATTACGAATATGGCTTATAAATCAACATCCTATTTTGAAAATCTAAAATAATGACTGCATAATGGAGGATTAAGCATTTATTGATATAATAGAAATAAATATTTAATCAGAAAAGTATAGAGATAAAGGATGGGGAATGATGAAATTAATTTTAACAGTTATTCAAGATAAAGATAGTAACAAGCTATTAAATGCCCTTGTTGAACATAATTTCAGGGCAACAAAATTAGCTAGTACTGGCGGTTTCTTAAAGTCGGGAAATACTACATTTATGATTGGAACAGAAGATATCCGTGTAGAAAAGTGTTTGCAAATCATTAAGGAAAACTGTCAATCCCGTGATCAATTAGTAGCTCCAGTATCGCCAATGGGAGGAAATGCTGATTCCTATGTTCCTTATCCTGTGGAAGTAGAGGTAGGAGGGGCGACTGTTTTTGTTGTTCCAGTTGAACAGTTTAAGCAATTTTAGGATATAGATACTGGATCCTTTGTAATAGGAGAAGATTATGGTATTTAATCTTTAAATACTTAATCGGAGGAAATAAATGAAGATTAATAAAGATATTAGGTATGCTGCTGAGAATACGAAGCAAGATATTAAAATTGCAAGCAATGAAGTGAATTTTCAACAGTATGTTGTGAAACAAAATGAAAAATTACAAGCAGAGCAATTTAGCAGTCTAATGAAACATATCGATGATACTGGGAACCGTTTAAGCAAATCACAAAATCTAAGAGATTTGGCTAAATTTAAATCTCTCGTAAAACAGTTTGTAAAAGAAGCAGTTGATTATGGGCTGCAGCTAAAAAAGGATCAATCCTGGGATCAATTTGGACAAGGAAAAGATTTGAATATTGTTAAAGTGATAGATGAACAGCTTATCTCCTTAACAGAGGAGATAAGGGATAAAGAAAGCAGCCATTTAAATCTTCTTAATAAAATCGGAGAAATTAAAGGGATGCTAATTAATTTATATACGTAAGTGAGTGATTGTCTTGACAAGAACATGGGAACTGCTAGGAGAGACACAGCCCATCGTTTTAAAAATGTTGAAAAACAGCTTGAAAAAAGATCGTCTTGCACATGCTTATCTTTTTGAGGGTATGAAAGGAACTGGAAAAAAAGAAGGAAGTATTCTTTTTGCCAAAAGTATTTTATGTGAAAAATTAATAGAAGGATATATTCCGTGCAATAGCTGCAACAACTGTAAGAGAATTGCAAATGGAAATCATCCAGATGTCCATCTATTAGAGCCTGATGGATTATCGATTAAAAAGCATCAAATTCAAAGCCTTCAAGAGGAATTTTCTAAAACTGGAGTCGAATCTAAAAGGAAAATTTATATATTGACTCATGCTGATAAAATGACAACCAATGCAGCAAATAGCTTATTAAAATTTTTAGAAGAGCCAAATGCATGGACAGTAGCAATATTATTAACAGAGCAGATTCAGCAAATTCTGCCGACTATTCTATCTAGATGCCAGATCATATCTTTTACACCTTTAGCTCCTGATAAAATGTCAGAGCAGCTTATTGCCAGTGGAATAAAAAAAAGTGATGCGCCAAAAATTGCACAGCTTACCAATAATTACGAAGAAGCATTATTGTTAAGTTCTGATGAATGGTTTGTACAAGCGCAAAAAATAGTGGTAAAATTATATCAGACTCTTAGAGGAAATCCTTTGGACGCTTTAATATCCCTGCAAAGGGAATGGTTTATTCATTTTAAAGAGAAGGATCAGTATGATAGAGGGTTGGATTTATTATTGTTGCTTTACAAGGATTTATTATATATAAAGCTTGGCAAATATGAGCAGATTGTTCATATAAATGAAAAAGATATATTGGAAGCATCGGCATTAAAGTTTTCAAATCATCTTTTAATAGAGAAAATAACAGCTATTTTTGAAGCTAAGCGTAAGCTGCAGAGCAATATGAATCCGCAGTTATTGATGGAGCAGCTTGTGCTAAAGCTGCAGGAGGGATCTTCAGTTGTATAATGTTGTAGGAATCCGCTTTAAAAAAGCTGGAAAAATATATTATTTTGATCCCAGTGATATTCTTATCGAAAAAGGGAATTATGTCATTGTCGAAACAGTGCGTGGGGTAGAGTATGGAAAAGTAGTAATCGCTCCAAAAAAAGTGAATGAAAATGATGTTGTTTTGCCCTTAAAAAAGGTATTAAGAATAGCGGATCAAAAAGATCAAATGATTGTGGATGAGAATCGCAGCGCAGCAAAAGAAGCATATGAGGTTTGCTGCGAAAAAGTTAGTCTCCATGATTTAGATATGAAATTAGTGGATGTAGAATATACATTTGATAGAAATAAAGTGATTTTTTATTTTACAGCAGATGGACGTGTGGACTTCCGGGAGCTTGTAAAAGATTTAGCATCCATTTTTAGAACAAGAATAGAATTGCGCCAAATCGGTGTTCGGGATGAAGCGAAGATGCTGGGAGGGATAGGCCCTTGCGGAAGAATGCTTTGCTGTTCTACTTTTTTAGGGGATTTTGAACCTGTTTCAATAAAGATGGCAAAGGACCAAAATCTTTCTTTAAATCCTACTAAGATTTCTGGATTATGTGGCAGGTTGATGTGTTGTTTAAAATATGAAAATGATGAATATGAGTCTGCTAAAGAACAGCTTCCAGATTTAGGAGAGTGGATTAATACTCCTGATGGAAGAGGGAAAGTAGTAGGTCTAAATATATTGGAACGTTTACTCCAAGTGGAAATTTCTGAACAAGAACGAGTGCTTGAATATACTTTAGAAGAAATACTACAAGAAGATGCTGTTTCAGTTCAATCCACAGATTAATGAGGTGGAAGAGTGGATAAAAAAGAAGTTTTTGATTCAGTAATTAATATGGAAAGCCAAATTGGGAATTTATATCAGCAATTAGGAGAATTAAAGCAGCATGTTGCTGAACTAATTGAAGAGAATAATACATTAAAACTCGAAAATGAGAATTTGCGGAGACATTTAGAAAGCTCCAGTGGCTTAAATCAAGGAAATAAAGCAACAAATAAAAAGAAAATTAAACCGACAGGCCAAACAGAGGAAAAAAGTTTGGATGTTGGTGAGGGATATGATAATCTGGCTCGACTTTATCAAGAAGGATTTCATATTTGCAATCTTCACTTTGGAAGTCCACGAAAAGATGGAGATTGTTTGTTTTGTTTATCTTTTCTTAATAAAAAGTAAGGCAAGCTTATCATATACTTCTATCGATTCACTAGCGAAGTGAAAGATATTTTCAGCACACATGAAACCTTCCTTTTACTAGGGAGGTTTTTTGACTATTAGGTGAGTCAGTAAAATATTTCTAGAAGAAATATTTTATAAGAAGAAGCATTTAGGATGGAGGTTATAAAGTGATAGAGTTAATGGGAGATGAAAGGCTCGATTATTTATTAGGAGAAAATTTGAAAATTATTCAAAGTCCTTCTGTCTTTTCCTTTTCACTTGATGCAGTATTATTAGCTAATTTTGTATCGGTACCGATGAAAAGGGGAAGTTTAGTGGATTTATGTAGTGGAAATGGGGTTATTCCTCTTTTCTTGTCATTAAGAACAAAAGGCACCATTTTAGGAGTGGAGATTCAAGAACGTTTGTATAATATGGCAAATAGGAGTATTGCCTATAATCAGCTAGAAGAAAGAATACAAATGATTCATGGCGATATAAAAGAGATTCCCCCTGTGATCGGTTATGAGAAGTATGATGTAGTGACATGCAATCCTCCTTATTTTCAGACAGATTCCATTCAAGAGAGAAATTTAAATGAGCATTATGCAATAGCAAGGCATGAAATTCTTTGTACATTAGAAGATACTATTCGCATTGCAAGTCAACTTGCAAAACAAGGAGGAAAAGTAGCTTTTGTGCACCGTCCAGGAAGATTGCTTGATATTGTTACATTAATGAGGTTATATAGAATAGAGCCTAAAAGAGTGCAATTTGTGTATCCTAAGGAAGGAAAAGATGCAAACATTCTTTTAATAGAGGGAATTAAAGATGGAAAGCCAGATTTAAAAATACTTCCGCCCCTTTTTGTTTATAATACTAAAAATGAGTATACAGAAGAAATGAGCTATATTTTAAATGGAAACAAATAGCCATTATTTTTATGTATTAAAATGCCGAGATGGAAGTTTTTATGCAGGCTATACAAATAATATAAAAAAAAGAGTAGAGACACATAATAGTGGGAAAGGTGCTAAATATACTCGTGGGAGGCTGCCAGTCTGTTTAGTTTACTGGAAAGATTATTCTACTAAGTCAGAAGCATTAAAAGCAGAATATGCTTTTAAACAATGGAGCAGAAGCAAAAAGGAACGGTTTTTAATTAAGGAAGCAGGTGAGGGGTTTGTGGCAGCAAAAGAGTTATAAAGAGGATAAGGGAGCTTTGTATTTAATTCCCACTCCTATTGGAAATCTAGAAGATATGAGTTTCCGAGCTGTTAGAATGTTAAAGGAAGCAAATATAATAGCAGCGGAAGATACCAGGAATACAAAAAAGCTATGTAATTATTTTGATATTCCCACTTCAATTGTTAGTTATCATGAACATAATAAAGAAACTAGTGGACGCAAATTGCTTGAGGAATTAGAGGGAGGAAAGACAGTTGCTTTAGTAAGTGATGCTGGGATGCCGACAATTGCGGATCCAGGCTATGAACTCGTAGTTGCAGCAGTAGAAAAAAAAATCGCAGTAATTCCATTGCCTGGTGCAAATGCTGCACTTACTGCTTTGATAGCATCTGGATTGCCTACTCATCCATTTTTCTTTTATGGATTTCTTAATAGGCAGAAAAAAGAAAAGAAAAAAGAATTAACTTTTTTAAAGGGGATTCAAGGTACTATATTACTTTATGAATCACCACATCGTCTAAAAGAGACCTTAACCATTATGTATGATATTTTAGGAAATAGGAATATTTGTCTGTGCAGGGAGCTCACAAAAATTTATGAAGAGTTTATCAGAGGGACAATAGAAGAAGTACTGGAGTGGGCAGAAAAAGAAGAAGTTCGTGGTGAATTTTGCATTGTCATCGAAAAGGGTGACCAAATAAAATCTGAAGAGGAATGGTGGAAAGGTTTAGGAGTTGTTGAACATGTACAATTTTACATAGAGGAAAAGGGATTTATTGCAAAAGAAGCAATAAAAAAAACAGCTGTTGATAGAGGGATTCAAAAAAGAGAAGTATATCAACAATATCATATCAATGATTAATAGAAGCATCCATTCCTCTTTCGGTTATAAACAAAAAGATGAGAGTTTAAACTCTCATCTTTTTTCTATATAAAATAAGTTGTAATTATTTAGATGTTTCAAAAGTGCTTTTAATTTCGTTAAGAAGTTGTTCCGCACCTTCACGACTTAAAATTAATTTGCCGTCTGCTAATGATAAGTTGTCATCAGAAACTTCACCTGTAACTTGGCAAGTCATATTAGCTTTATATTTTTTTAAGACAATTTTTTCATCATCCACGTAAATTTCTAAAGCATCTTTTTCAGCAATACCTAATGTACGTCTTAACTCGATTGGAATTACCACACGACCTAACTCATCAACTTTACGAACAATACCTGTAGATTTCATTCTCTTTTCTCCTCCCAATTGATTGCTAATTTATTAATTTATGTTTTTTTCGATAATATTCGACAAAATCTTTGCTTGTTTATATAATACCAGCCATTCCCATAATCGTCAATTATTTTATTTTTGAAAAGTATATCTACTAAAAAATAGGTGATTTTTGATGATATTTACTATTTATTTATTTTTGTGTAAAATTATCCCTAATTCTATTAAGGGATGAGACAGAAAAAACATGAATTTTTTTCGACATATTTCAACAAAAAATGTCGGTTTAATATTTCTCTAGAAAAAGTTGAATAAACTAGTAAGAAGGCAATAGGATTGTTAGTTGCAGAAAGTTTGTTTTTTAGGTATATTTTGATGGTGCATTCGGCAAAAATGGCAATGATTCATCTGCTATTCTTTATAAAAATAACATTCAGGCTTTTGAAAAATGCTCACTCTCCTCGTCACTTTCCTTTTCTGTGATGTTTATTATCCTGAAAACGGTAACTCTACTTCTCAAAAAGGGGGGAGATCCTTGATAGTCAAACGTTTTATTCAGCCTGAAATTTTACTTCACAACTTTTCGACACTTTGTCCGCTGTTCTTTATAAAAATAGCAGTATCATAGAAATAAGAAAAATAAATCTTCTTTCATAAAACTTTAAATTGGTAGTTTGGAAATGCATTAACTATTGATACAATAAGAAATAGATTAGATTATTTAATTGGTTTAAAAATGATCTGCTACATAAGCTAAACAGAATTTTAGGAGGGAAAAAATTGAAAGACCAAAATAATACTTTCTATATAACAACCCCTATCTATTACCCAAGCGGTAATTTACATATTGGGCATGCATATACGACTGTTGCTGGAGATGCAATGGCTAGATATAAAAGGATGCGGGGATATGATGTTCGCTATTTAACGGGAACAGATGAACATGGCCAGAAAATACAGCGTAAAGCAGAAGAAGCTGGAATAACGCCAATAGAGTATGTAGATGAAATTGTTGCTGGCATAAAAAAACTATGGAATAAATTGGATATTTCTTATGATGATTTTATTCGTACAACAGAGAAAAGGCACACAGAGGTTGTAAGTAAAATGTTTCAGCAATTAGTTGATCAAGGAGATATTTATTTAGATGAATATCAAGGATGGTACTCTGTATCTGATGAAACATACTATACTGAATTGCAGCTGGTAGATCCTATTTATGATGACAATGGAAAAATCATTGGCGGAAAGAGCCCTGATAGCGGCCATCCTGTTGAATTGGTAAAAGAGGAATCTTACTTTTTTAGAATGAGTAAATATGCAGATCGTCTATTAGAATTTTACGAACAAAATCCTGAATTTATACAACCAGAGTCTCGTAAAAATGAAATGATTAACAATTTTATTAAGCCAGGATTAGAAGATCTTGCTGTTTCAAGAACGACTTTTGATTGGGGAATAAAAGTGCCAGGAGATCCTAAGCATGTTGTATATGTATGGATTGATGCGCTGTCTAATTATATTACAGCATTAGGCTATGGAACAGAAAACGATTCGAATTATGCTAAGTTTTGGCCAGCTAATGTACATCTAGTCGGAAAAGAAATTGTTCGCTTTCATACCATTTATTGGCCAATTATGCTAATGGCTTTAGATTTGCCTCTTCCGAAAAAGGTTTTCGCACATGGCTGGATTTTAATGAAAGACGGAAAAATGTCGAAATCTAAAGGGAATGTCGTAAATCCTGTAACGTTAATTGACAGATATGGGCTAGATGCACTGCGTTACTACCTATTAAGAGAAGTGCCTTTTGGTGCAGATGGTGTATTTACTCCTGAAGGTTTTGTTGAAAGAGTAAATTTTGATTTGGCAAATGATTTGGGGAACTTATTAAACCGAACAGTTGCTATGATCCAAAAGTATTTTGATGGAATAATTCCTGACTATAAAGAATCAGTTGGGGAATTTGAAAAGTCTCTTGTTCAAGCACATATTAATACTGTAGAAAAATATGAAGAACATATGGATAAAATGGAATTCTCTGTAGTGCTAACAAATTTATGGCAGCTGGTAAGCCGCAATAATAAATTTATTGATGAAACCCAACCATGGATTTTAGCAAAAGAGGAAAAAATAGAGGAATTAGCAGCTGTCATGGCACATTTAGCAGAATCTTTAAGAAGAATTGCCATTCTTCTTAAACCATTTTTGACTAGAACGCCTGATAGAATCTTTGAACAATTGAATGTCCAAGATGAAAAGTTAAAATCTTGGGATAGTTTAACAACTTTTGGTGTCATTCCTACGGGTACAAAGGTTGTGAAGGGAGAACCAATTTTCCCACGTTTGGATATGAAAGAAGAAGTGGAATTTATTAAGACTGAGATGCAAGGGCCTGCTGTGAAAGAAGAAGAAAAGACTAAAGAGCAGCCAGTACCAGAGGCAGAAGAAATCGCTATTGATGATTTTATGAAAATAGATCTTCGTGTTGCTGAGGTGCTTAGTGTCGAACCAGTAAAAAAAGCAGATAAACTTCTTAAGCTGCAGCTTGATTTAGGATATGAAAAAAGACAAGTAGTTTCTGGAATAGCTCAACATTATAAGCCAGAAGATTTAGTTGGCAAACGAGTTATTTGTGTAACAAATCTTAAACCAGTGAAATTAAGAGGAGAGCTTTCTCAAGGAATGATTTTAGCTGGAAGCCAAGATGGCATTTTGTCTGTTGCATCTGTAGATGAATCATTGCCGTTAGGAGCTAAAGTAAAATAATAAAGCAAAAACATAGGTATCCAGTTACTAAAATGAATTTGGATTTCCTATGTTTTTCTTCTGAAAGGGTTTAATATCCTGCTAAAAAAGGAATTCTAAAAAGATATAAAAATAATTATGAAGCAAGAGGGATTTTTATGTTATTTGATACACACACACATTTAAATGCTGAACAATTTGAAGATGATTTAGAAGCGACCATTCAGCGTGCATTAGATGCAGGAATGGAGAAAATGATTGTTGTAGGATTTGATCGGCCAACAATAGAAAAAGCGATGGAGTTAATTGATAAATACTCTTTTCTTTATGCAAGTATTGGATGGCATCCAGTAGATGCTGTAGATATGACAGAGGAGGATCTGGTTTGGATAGAGGAATTAGCCAAGCATCCCAAAGTAGTAGCATTAGGTGAGATGGGATTAGATTACCATTGGGATAAATCTCCTAAAGATATTCAAAAACAAGTGTTTAGAAAACAGATACAATTAGCAAAAAAAGTGAAATTGCCAATAATTATTCATAATAGAGAGGCAACAGCTGATATCGTAGAGATTTTAAGGGAAGAGGAAGCAAAAGAAGTAGGAGGTATTATGCATTGTTATGGCGGTAGTGTGGAAACAGCAAAAGAATGCATCGAAATGAACTTCTATATTTCACTTGGCGGAACAGTAACCTTTAAAAATGCGAAAAAACCAAAAGAAGTTGCTGCTAGTATCCCTTTGGAAAAGCTGCTTATTGAAACAGATTGCCCTTATTTAGCGCCAACTCCATATAGAGGCAAACGAAATGAACCAAGCTATGTCCAATTAGTAGCAGAGGAAATTGCGGAAATTAAAGGAATTTCTTATGAAGAAGTTGCAAAAAAAACTACAGAAAATGCAAAAAAATTATTCGGCATAAGTTGATAGGGAATGCTGTCGAAAGATAAAGCTGCCTGTCTTTTTTTGGCTTTTTCGAAAAAATTCTACAGAGCTTTCTTTTCTCATAGGATAAATATGTCGAGATTTCTTTCTTCCTTTTTGGGAAAATACCTTGCATAATAAGAGATGCGTTCATAGAAATATATGGGTTGACAGCAGACGCGATACTCTATATAATCACTCCGAAGAGAAAAGGAGGCGTTTTTCATCGTATTCACAAACATGAAAGCCCTGTTTTCCACATCTTTGAGCAGAAAAAAATGGGTCATTATGCTTGCTAGTTTCATAGTATTTGCAAGTGCTTTTGGATTTCTTTTTTATGAAATATCCAAAAAAACCGTGACTCTAACACTAGATGGTAAAGAAAAGGTCATCGAGACGCACTCATCCACTATACAAGAAATATTTGATGAACTAGATATTGCCATCAGCTCAGAAGATTACGTATTTCCCTCGTTAGAGAAAAAAATAACCGATGATATGAAGGTTGTTTGGAAACGAGCAAAACAGGTTGAATTGAAAAAGGACGACGAGGAGAAAACGGTTTGGACGACAGCAGGAAGTGTTGAAGAGTTTTTGAAAGAACAAAAAATTTCTTTGAACGAGCATGATCAAGTAAATCATCAAATGGATACCACCATAGAACAGAAAATGGAGATTGTAGTACATATTGCATTTCCAGTTACACTATTAGACGCAGGAAAGAAAAAACAAGTATGGTCCACTTCGACTACGGTCGCTGACTTTTTAACACAACAAGAAATCTCACTTGCAAAATTAGACCGAGTTGAACCAAATCTAAAAGAAAAAGTGAAAGAAAAAGCTGTTGTAAATATTACACGAGTAGAAAAGGTCACCGATGTAGTGGAACAACCGATTGATTATGCTGTTGTTACTCAAAAAGATCATACCCTAAAAGCTGGCACAGAAAAAGTTGTGACAGAGGGGAAAAAAGGGTTAGTATCCAAAAAGTTTGAAGTTACAAAAGAAAACGGCAAAGAAGTTTCTAGAAAGCTATTAAGTGAAAAAAACATTAAAGAAAAACAAGATAAATTAGTTGCTGTTGGAACAAAAAGTGACGTTGTACAAATCGCATCCCGTGGTGAGAGTTCAAGAGAGAGCGCAGATATGTATGTCAACTCAACGGCATATACAGCAAGTTGTAATGGCTGTTCTGGTCGTACTGCTACAGGAATTGATTTAAAGGCAAATCCAAATGCTAAAGTGATTGCTGTTGATCCAAGTTACATTCCTTTAGGTACAAAAGTATATGTAGAAGGATATGGATATGCTGTTGCTGCTGATACCGGCGGTGCCATAAAAGGAAAGAAGATTGACGTGTTTTTCCCTTCAAAGGCAGATGCTTATCGTTGGGGTAATAAACCAGTAAAAATAAAAATTATTCAATAGTACATTTGGCAGAGGATAATAAGTCCTCTGTTTTTTTATTAACAACATGGTTCATATTTAATCTTTTATTAAAAATATACTTGTTTTCTAAAATGATGAGTATTTTGTTGAAAGTAATAATTTACGTTATAATGAATAATATAATTTTTACGATAAGCAATTTTTTAGGTAAAGCTTCTGATATGTTATGTAGATGGCTTAATATAAATAGATAGCATCTTTCATTTCTTACTATATATATATAGACGATTCATGTTACAAAAATGTTTCGTTTTTTTCAAATATTTTATTTTTTTTTGGAGGATCCATGAAAATTAAAGAAATAATAGTTGTGGAAGGCAGAGATGATACTACTGCAATTAAGCGAGCGGTTGATGCAGATACTATCGAGACAAATGGATCAGCTGTCAATAAAGAAACAATAGAAAAAATCAAGTTGGCCCAAAGCATAAGAGGTGTGATTATCTTTACCGACCCTGATTATCCAGGCCAAAAAATTCGCGATACCATTACCAAACATGTAGCAGGATGTAAGCATGCCTTTATACCAAAGGAAATGGCCTTACAGAAACAGGGAAAAGGTGTAGGGGTTGAACATGCTTCTGTTGAGGCGATTCGCGCATCCTTAAAAGACGCACATATTATGAGAGAGTCACCAGTTGAACAAATTACACAGGATGATTTAATCTGTGCGCAACTTATTGGCGGTGATGGAGCAAAAGAGCGGCGGGAAATATTAGGAAGCATTTTAAAAATTGGTTATACAAATGGGAAACAGCTGCATAAAAGGTTAATGATGTTTCAAATTACAAAAGAAGAGTTTGCAAATGCCTTAAAAGTGATGCGCCAGGAGGAAAAGAATGTATAAAGATATAGCAACACCTGTTAGGACAAAGGAAATATTAAAAAAATATGGTTTTTCCTTTAAAAAAAGTTTAGGACAAAACTTTCTGATTGATACAAATATATTAAGAAATATAGTAGACCACGCACTGCTTACAGATCAATCTGGAGCAATTGAAGTTGGGCCTGGTATTGGAGCATTGACAGAGCAATTGGCAAAACGCAGCAAAAAGGTAGTCGCCTTTGAAATTGATCAAAGATTATTGCCTATTTTAGATGAAACACTTGCTCCATATGACAATACAAAAATCATTCATGAAGATATTTTAAAAGCAGATGTTAAGAAAGTAATGGAACAAGAGTTTCAAGGCATGGATGACGTGATGCTGGTAGCTAATTTGCCTTACTATGTAACTACGCCCATCATCATGAAAATATTAGAAGCTCATCTTCCGATAAGGGGCATCGTTGTTATGCTTCAAAAGGAGGTGGCAGAGAGAATTTCTGCTAAACCGAGTACAAAGGAATATGGATCTCTTTCTATAGCTATCCAATATTACACTGTACCGGAAGTGGTTATGATTGTTCCAAAAACAGTATTTATGCCACAGCCGAACGTGGATTCTGCTGTAATTAGGCTTACTAAGCGGGAAAAGCCATTAGTTAATGTAAAAGATGAAGATTTCTTTTTCCAAGTAACACGTGCAAGTTTTGCTCAGCGAAGAAAAACAATCTTAAATAATTTAGTGGGACAGTTGGACAAAGGTAAAGAGAAAAAAGAACTGATATTAGAATCGCTTCAAATATCAGGAATAGAACCTACTAGAAGAGGAGAATCGCTATCGATTGAAGAGTTTGCAGCATTAAGTGATGCTTTATATGTCCACTTTAAAAAATAGGCGATTCTTTAAGTTATTGAAAGTCCGTTTATCGATAAATTTTATTCCTTTTTTCATTTTAAGCTCAAAAACCTTACTGCTTAATAAACCTTAAATATATTAGATGAAAAAGCTTAGCTCTGTATAATAATTACTTATGAGCTAAGCTTTTTTATTAACTGAAAGCAACTTACTCTCAAGTTCCTATGAAGGATTTCTCACATCTGGACCATTTGCTGCATAATGTATGAAAGATAAGGAAAGAAACAAAAACTCTCTACATTAGGGTAACTGGAGTGACGACAGTGAGTATAAAAATCATGGATATCGTCGGCAGAAAGTCATATCATTGTGATATTGTTTTCCGAATTATTGATATTAAAGAAGAAAATGGGCAAAAACTTGCCGTTTTATATGGGGAAGATTTTCGTCTTATTGCAGATGCTCCTTATGAGGATCTAATGAGTATTAATAAACCGATGCAAAGGAAGATATCACAGAAATTTGAATTTCTTGAAGAACAATCTTTAGAGCTATTTCGCCAAGATGTTAATTTGCTTAGGCAAAAACAAGAATATGTGGCAACAAACGCCTATAGCAAACAAATGAACTATTTTCAATTGCCCGGGAAAGTGTTGCATTTAGATGGAGATCCAGCCTATTTAAAAAAATGTTTAACCCTATACGAAAAAATAGGAATACCAGTTACAGGCATACATTGCGACGAGAAAGAAATGCATAAAAAAATAGGGAAATTAATTGAATATTATCGCCCAGATATATTGGTTATTACAGGACATGATGCCTATTCTAAAACATTGGGCGAAAAACAAGATATAAATGCATATAGACATTCAAAATACTTTGTTCAAACGGTAAGAGAGGCTAGAAAGAAAATTCCTCATTTAGATCAGCTGGTAATTTTTGCTGGAGCTTGCCAGTCTCATTTTGAATCACTTATTCATGCAGGAGCCAATTTTGCAAGTTCCCCATCTCGTGTAAATATCCATGCCTTAGATCCTGTATATATTGTTGCTAAAATTGGTTTTACGCCATTTATGGAGAGAGTGAATGTCTGGGAAGTGCTTCGAAGTACCTTAACAGGGGAGAAGGGTCTTGGAGGCATTGAAACAAAAGGAGTGCTTCGAACAGGGATGCCATATAATCTAAATCCTATAGAATAATCATAAAGGACGAAGGATAACATTTTAGTTTACTTTCGTCTTTTATTTTTGCTATTTTTAACAAAAAATATGTTGGATAGAAGGCATATAAGTAGAATTCTGCGGAAATGCAGAGAAAATGAAGATCCAAAAGAGAGTGTATTCGACAAGCATTCTCGACGTTTGTTTAGCGGAAAGTGAAGTGTATGTTAGGCTGCTCAATTTTAAAAACAAAAATCTGTACAAAATATTCTTTAGTTTTATTTAATTTTGATTCCAAACAATGGCCAAACTAGCCCTTATTTATCAAGCTTTATCCCTATCCTAAAGTAAGCTAGGCAATAAAGGAAAAATGGATTAATATTTTTATTTTATGACAATCATTTATTATGCATAAAATAAAATATTAATTTTCTACATAATTACCAACTAATAGGTGAAATATAAAAATGTTGAAAAATAAGAGAAAAATAAGAATAAAAAATATTGACAACTTCTAAAAAAGACTGTTATAATTTATATTTTTGTTTGACTCTGTTGTGTCAGTGTGATATACTTTACACAGTGAGGTGGACCGAATGGCGAAAACATTATCAGATATAAAACGAGCTCTTGATTCAAATTTAGGGAAAAGACTTATGCTGAAGGCAAATGGTGGACGTCGTAAAACAATTGAACGTTCCGGAGTCTTAGCAGAAACTTATCCTTCTGTTTTTGTGGTTGAGTTAGACCAGGATGAAAATGCGTTTGAACGTGTATCATACAGCTATGCGGATGTTTTAACAGAAACGGTTCAAATTACTTTCTATGAAGATACATCAGGACAAGTTGCTTTAAGCTAATATATAGTGTTTCTGTATTGCAGTGAACATTTATGTTTACTGCTTTTTCATTTGGAAAAACAGAAAAAAACTAACAATAAATAATATACATTAAAATAATCTCAAGCTATATACTATAACTACCATGGATGATGAAAGGAGAGGTTTGCTTTGGGTAGACGAAAAGGTGTTATGTCTGAAGGATTAAAAGAAGAATTGGCCAAAGAATTAGGTTTTTATGATGTTGTCCAAAAAGACGGATGGGGTAGCATTCGAGCTAAAGATGCAGGAAACATGGTCAAAAGAGCAATAGAAATTGCTGAGCAAAGTCTTCTAAATCAAAAACAATAGTGTTTTTGAGATCTGATTCATCCATCTTGTTTACACGAGTTTTATCATAATGGATTCATCCATGGTATTTTGGCTTCACATTTTAGTTTGTCTAAGAGAACTTCTCTTTAACAAATAAAAGTGTGAGGCTTTATTTTTTGTTTTATTCAGAATAAATTCTATTTAAATCCTTCCTTTTTTAAAATCATAATAATAGGGTAGAATAATACATAAAAAACATGGATACAAATGCAAGCAATTACATGTTTTATGGTAAAATCACTATATCCATATAAGTGTAGTCATGTCCCTTTTTATTCTATTACAATATAGTACGTGGTTTGCTGTGCATGAAATAAAAAGAATCATCACTTAAGAATTAATAAACATACAAGAAAAGCAAAAACTCTTTCTAAAAGTTCAATAGGCTTGCGTTTTTAGAAAGGACTCTTCCTTTTCTTCAATGATGATAAATCAGGACAAAAACTGTGGAGATAAAGAAAATTAAGTAGGTGGAAATATTGAAGCTTTTGGTAAAGGCACCAGCTAAAATCAATTTATCATTAGATGTACTCAATAAAAGGCCAGATGGTTATCACGAGGTTGAGATGATCATGACAACAATTGACTTAGCAGATAGAATAGAGCTTTCATTAGAAGAAAATGACACAATAAAAATTATTTCACTTAATAGATTTGTTCCAGATGATCAGAGGAATCTTGCTTATCAAGCAGCAAAGCTATTAAAAGATAAATTTTATGTACAAAAGGGCGTTTCGATAAAAATTGAGAAAAATATTCCAGTGGCAGCAGGTTTAGCTGGCGGCAGCAGTGATGCGGCAGCTGTACTACGGGGGTTAAATAAGCTGTGGAATTTAGGATTGAGTCTTGACCAATTAGCTGAAATTGGAGCTGAAATTGGCTCAGATGTATCCTTTTGTGTATATGGTGGGACAGCTTTAGCGACTGGCAGAGGAGAAATTATTAAAGAATTACCAGCACCGCCTATTTGTTGGGTCGTATTAGCTAAACCATTTATAGGAGTATCTACTGCAGATATTTATAAAAGGCTTGATGTTTCAGCCGTTAATCATCCAAATACAAAATTGATGATTGAGTCTATTTATCATGGAGATTATAATCAAATGTGCGAAAATGTGGGAAATGTATTAGAAGATGTTACCTTAAATCTTTATGAGGAAGTTTCCCAAATTAAAGAACAAATGGGTAAATTTGGAGCGGATGCTGTCTTAATGAGCGGAAGTGGTCCGACAGTATTTGGTTTAATGCATCATGATTCTAGAATGCACCGTGTTTATAATGGTCTACGTGGCTTTTGTGATCAAGTATTTGCAGTGAGAATAATCGGAAGTCGTCATAGTCTTGATTAAATCCGTATATTTATGGTATATTAACGTTAAATTATTCGGTTTTTGGAGGTCCTTAGCATGAAGTTTCGTCGTAGTGAGCGTTTAATAGACATGACGAATTACTTATTAGAGCATCCAAGGCAGTTGGTTTCATTATCCTATTTTGCTGAAAAGTACGGTTCTGCTAAATCTTCTATCAGTGAGGATTTGACTATTATTAAAGAGACCTTTGAGCAAAGAGGAATAGGAATTCTTCAAACACTGCCGGGAGCAGCCGGGGGAGTCAAATATCAGGTCAAGGTGAATGATCAAGATGCAAAGCCTTTTATAGAGGAACTTTGTGAGCTGATTATGAAGCCTGATAGACTTTTACCAGGTGGCTATCTATATATGACAGATATATTGGGTGATACAGCTCTTGTTCAAAAAGTAGGTAAATTGTTCGCGTCTGCTTTTGCAGATACAAATATTGATGTAGTAATGACTGTTGCTACAAAAGGAATACCATTGGCTTATGCTGTTGCCAATTATTTAAATGTACCTGTTGTTATGGTTAGAAGGGACAGCAAAGTTACAGAGGGATCCACTGTAAGCATTAATTATGTTTCTGGTTCCACAAAAAGGATTCAAACAATGCTGCTTTCTAAAAGAAGTTTAGAAGAAGGATCAAGAGTGCTAATTGTAGATGACTTTATGAAAGCTGGCGGCACGGTAAATGGCATGATTAGTCTATTGGAAGAATTTAATGCATATGTTGCAGGCATTGCTGTTTTAGTAGAGGCAGAAGAAGCAGAGGAAAGACTTGTAGATGACTATTTATCACTGGTAAAATTATCTGGTGTAGATGTCAAAGAAAAAAGAATTTCTGTAGAGATGGGAAATTACTTTGATTAACAATAACTAGTGTAGGGGGAGTTAAATATGAAAGTTGTTCAGACAAATGCTGCGCCACAAGCAATTGGGCCGTATTCACAAGGGATTATTGTCAATAATATGTTTTACAGTTCAGGACAGATTCCATTGACAGCTGAAGGCATTTTGGTAGACGGTGATGTTCAAGCACAAGCGCATCAAGTATTCAAAAATTTGCATGCTGTTTTAGAGGCAGCCAATGCTTCATTTGAAACAGTAGTAAAGGCAACAGTTTTCATTAAAGATATGGCGGATTTTTCTGCCATAAATGAAGTGTACGGCGAATATTTTCAAACTCATAAACCTGCACGTTCTTGTGTAGAAGTAGCAAGATTGCCAAAAGATGTGCTGCTCGAAATTGAAGTGATTGCACTTTGCAAATAAAATAGATAAAAGGATACGCTTATTTTCTACAGGAAAGTAAAGAATAAGCGTTTTTATATTATCTAGTCGGATGAAAATTGCAAATGAATGGAATTTCAAACTATTACCTTTATATTTAATAGGGTAATAGTTTGAAAATATTACAAAATGTAAGGGTTTTAAACTATTATTTAGCAAATTTCATCAATTTGTCCTAAATATTCTAAAAAATTTTAATAATTAAGCAGGAGTTACGAAAGTTCTGTTGAATTTAATAAACTAGATTTTATCTTCTAGTAAAGGTGGTGAACAGAATGGAAGTAACTGACGTAAGGTTGCGCCGGGTTAATACGGATGGACGAATGAGAGCTATTGCCTCTATTACTCTAGATAATGAATTTGTTGTTCATGATATTAGGGTAATTGATGGAAATAATGGATTATTTGTTGCAATGCCTAGTAAACGAACACCAGATGGAGAGTTTAGAGATATTGCACATCCAATTAATTCTGGTACAAGAGGTAAAATCCAAGAAGCTGTTTTAGCAGAATACCACCGTTTAGGTGAATTAGAAGTTGAATTTGAAGAAGCTGGTGCTTCCTAAATAATAAGCAACTAGAGCCTACCTCCTATGAGTAAGGCTCTTTTTTTGGTGGAAATTATGTAGTTTTGAGCGCATTCTTTAGATTTATGATTAAACTCTCCATGCAAATGCTCCAATTTGTTTCCTAATTCCCTTTATTTTCTAAGGTAAACCTTTCTTTCTTCTAGTATGATAGTATTGTTGTTTTAGCGTGCATTAATAGTATTTTGATCCCACCAGCGTGATAGGAGAAAATGAGAAATTTAAGTAGGTAGAAACTTGTCTGTAAAAGTCTGATTGAAGTTTCCTTTTATCAATGATTTTTTTCTCTTAAAAGCATTAAAGTTACATATAAAGCAAAAAAAAATTTAATAAGGGAGAATAAGGGAAAATTACTACACTTATAGATAGTTAGTAAAAATAAAATAATGTAGATCTGCATAAATATTTTTATATGTGTAGAGAAATCGTGAAATAGCTGAATCCTTTCTTGAAATCAGGCAGTATTTAAGATAATATTTTTAATGGATAAAAAGGTTATATTGGAGGCCTGTGAATGTTAACTCGTTACGCAGTCATTTTAGCTGCAGGACAAGGAACTAGAATGAAGTCAAAATTATATAAAGTGCTTCATCCTGTATGTGGAAAAGCAATGGTACAGCATGTTTTGGACCAAGTTTTAAATCTTCAAATAAAGGATGTTGTGGCAGTAATAGGGCATGGTTCTGAACAGGTTAAAGCGCAGCTTGGCGATAAAGTGAAATATGTTAACCAAGCAGAGCAGTTAGGGACAGCACATGCAGTAATACAAGCGAAAGACCTTCTTGATAATAAAGAAGGGGTTACCTTGGTAGTCTGTGGAGATACCCCGCTTATTAAGTCAGAAACGCTTGAGGCGCTGTTTAAACATCATGATGAGACATCTGCTAAGGCCACTATTCTTACAGCAGTAACTCAAAATCCAAGTGGATATGGGCGTATTGTACGCAATAGTGATGGACAAGTGGAAAAGATAGTTGAGCATAAAGATGCAACAGATGAAGAGAGGTTAATTAGAGAAATCAATACAGGAACATATTGTTTTGATAATATGGCATTGTTTCATGCTTTAAATCAAGTATCTAATGAAAATGTGCAAGGCGAATATTATTTGCCGGATGTAATAGAAATCTTAAAAAGGCAGAATGATATCGTTGCTGCTTTTCAGACTGAAGATTTTGAAGAAACATTAGGAGTAAATGATCGTGTAGCATTAGCAGAAGCAGAAAAAATTATGAAAAAAAGAATAAACAAATTCCATATGCAAAATGGCGTTAGCATTATTGACCCTGAAAATACGTATATAGAGGCATCTGTTAGAATTAAAGAAGATACAGTAATTATGCCAGGGTCTATTTTATCTGGAGATACATTGGTTGATGCAGATTGTGTGATTGGACCACATACAGAAATAAAAAACTGTATTGTTGGAAAAAATACAGTTATTAAACAATCTGTTGCACATGATAGCAAAATTGGTTCCGAAGTAAATATAGGACCATTTGCACATATTCGACCACAATCAAATATAGACGATGCAGTCAAAATTGGGAATTTTGTCGAAATTAAAAAAGCAAACTTCGGCAAAGGCAGTAAGGCATCTCATTTAAGTTATATTGGGGATGCTGAGGTTGGCAGTGATGTGAATATTGGCTGTGGTACAATAACCGTTAATTATGATGGCAAAAATAAATTTTTGACAACAATTGGGGATAAAGCATTTGTTGGATGCAACTCTAATTTAATTGCACCAGTCACAATTGGCGAAGGAGCATATGTAGCGGCTGGTTCTACTATTACAGAAGATGTGCCAGGAAACGCGCTTTCTATTGCTCGCGCCCGTCAAGTAAACAAGGAAAATTATGCAGAAAAGTTACAGCAAGATAAAAACTAGTGGTAAATGGAATAAGTACTAAAAGTTTTCTTATTCCTTAACAAAAAAGAACAACCTATTAGTTAGGAAAAAGCCAATGGAGGTTCAGGATGTCAGTTAAGAATTTAGATCCAAATTTGAAGTTGTTTAGCTTAAATTCAAACCCTGGTTTAGCTATGGAAATTGCTAAATCTATCGGAGTAGAATTAGGGAAATGTTCAGTTACACGATTTAGTGATGGGGAAATTCAAATTAATATTGAAGAAAGTATCCGCGGATGCGATGTATACATTATTCAGTCTACAAGTGCTCCAGTAAATGAACATATTATGGAACTGTTGATTATGATTGATGCCTTAAAACGTGCTTCTGCAAAAACGATTAACTTAGTTATTCCTTATTATGGATATGCAAGACAAGATAGAAAAGCGAGAGCTCGTGAACCTATCACTGCTAAATTAGTGGCAAACCTTTTAGAAACAGCTGGTGCAACACGTGTCATTACATTGGATTTACATGCTCCGCAAATTCAAGGATTTTTTGATATTCCTATTGATCACCTTATGGGTGTTCCAATTTTAGGAGAGTACTTCAGCAAACGTGAATTTGATGGAGATATTGTTATCGTTTCTCCAGATCATGGCGGTGTAACAAGAGCCCGCAAGCTTGCTGAGCGCTTAAAAGCACCGATTGCAATTATTGATAAGCGACGTCCTAAACCAAATGTGGCTGAAGTAATGAACATCGTAGGAAACATTGAAGGGAAAATAGCTATCCTTATTGATGATATTATTGATACTGCTGGAACCATTACACTTGGCGCTAATGCTCTTGCTGAAAATGGTGCAAAAGAGGTATATGCTTGCTGTACACATCCTGTTCTATCTGGACCGGCGATGGAGAGAATTAAAAATTCTAAAATAAAAGAACTTGTTGTAACAAATTCTATTGAACTTGCTGAAGAAAAATTATCAGATAATGTTATTCAATTATCTGTGGCAGACCTTTTAGGCGAAGCTATTATTCGAGTTCATTCAGATCAATCTGTCAGTCTTTTATTTGATTAAAAAGAATGAAGGCAGTCCCTTTAATAAAAGGCTGCCTTTTTACTATATCTATTAGTTAAATAAATTTTGGGGCATTATTCTCAGCATTTGCAAGCATTTATAGCCTGGAGATGCCTAAGAGCAAAAAAACTTTTCCCCATCTTATTCCTTATCTGTAAATGAAAATTTCTATATTAGGTAAAATAGCTATGTTTAAATCTTCCTTATTTAGGGCATTTTTTAATTAGAGTGTTTCTTGAAAAAATAATGGAAGGTGATTAATTAAATGAGTACTTTATTGCAAGCAAAGGAACGTACGGAATTTAAACATTCTGCACTAACAGGATTACGCCAAAGTGGAGGCATTCCAGGAGTAGTTTATGGGACAAAAACAACTAATACTTCCATATACTTAGATGAAGCAGATTTTTTAAAAGTAATGAAAGCAGTTGGGCGCAATGGTGTAATTGAGCTTGATGTAGAGGGACAAAAACATAATGTTGTCTTAAATGACTATGATTCAGATCCAATTAAGCGTAAAATTCTCCATGTTGATTTCCTTGCAGTTGACTTATCCCAAGCTATTACAGCTACGGTGAAAGTTTCTTTAATAGGAGATGCTCAAGGAGTGAAGGATGGCGGGGTTCTGCAGCAAGCGTTGCATGAAGTAGAAGTAACGGCAAAACCAAATGATATCCCAGCTGCAATTGAAATTTCTATTGATGAATTGCATGTTGGAGATACACTTACGATTGCAGATATAAAAGGGTATAATGGAGTAGACATTAATCATGAAGAAGAAGAAGTAATTGCTTCTATTCTAGCTCCTAGACAAGAAGAGGAAATTAGTACAGGGGAACAGCAAGAAGGCGGCGTTCCAGATAATCTTGAAGGCAGAGAAACTGTGAAAGAGGAAATAGAATAATAAAATAGGTATTCTATTGACAGTTTTTACCCTTTGTACTGGTTGATTTAATGAAGTGATAGATGAAATCTTTCTCTATTACGCTTGATACATGCAGGAATGGGAGGATTTGTCCTTTAAGAAAGTTCTTAAAAGGATGAACCTTCTTTTTCTATATGAGAGTTTATTTTTTACAAAGGGTGATTTTATATGAAATTAATCGTTGGTTTAGGAAATCCTGGAAAACAATATGAGAATACAAGACATAATATTGGTTTTGATATTATTGACTGCATTGCAAAAGATTACAGTATTGCTTTAGATAAAGCAAAGTTTAAAGGCATCTTTGGAATGGGCACAATAGAAGGAGAGAAGGTTATATTATTAAAACCTCTTACATATATGAACCTTTCAGGTGAATCGATTCGTCCAATCGTAGATTATTATGATATAGAATTAGAAAATATTGTAATTATCTATGATGATTTAGATTTACCTGTTGGAAAAATAAGACTGCGGCAAAAAGGAAGTTCTGGGGGACATAATGGGATCAAATCCACTATTGCTCATCTAGGAACAGAAAAATTTAATCGGATTCGCATTGGAATTGACCGACCGAAAAATGGTATGAAAGTTCCAGATTATGTTTTAGGGAAATTCACTAAAGAAGAACAAGCTGATTTGGAAGCTGTCATTAAAAAAAGTTCAGAAGCTTGCGGACAATGGATGAAGGAACCATTTTTGCAAGTCATGAATAAATATAATATCCAGTAAAGAAAAATTTCAATCAATAAGCAAATTATTGAAATAGTAAACCAGGTTAGGAAGAGATAGTAATAAAAATAGGGGAATTAAGCATTATTTTTCAGTTTTGTCATATAATAGAATAGTTAAAAAGTAAACTTATTGACCACATGCTTTCGACTGCTTAAATGTTTTTTAATCCAGGTAAAGGTATAGATACCTTGCCATTTGTAAATACTAGCAATTAAAGTATTATGATTGGCAGGGGGGCTTGAGCGTGGCTATTCATTATCGCTGCAGACATTGTAATGTGAATATGGGAACACTTGAAGCAGAGTCTGTAGATACTAGTAGATTAGGAATTCATTTGTTAACAGATGAAGATCGGGTAGAGATGGTTAATTATAGTGAAGATGGACATGTACATATAAAGTCCATTTGTGAAGATTGCTATGAATCCTTATCCAAAAATCCTGACTTCTACGAAAATGATTACTTAATTCATTAAAAATTATGCTGCCATTTATTAATGTTTATCGGATCGGAACAAAAAATTAGAGGGTAACCCCAAAAAATTGTTCATATCCCCTCTATTAATAGAGGGGGTGAATCAGTTTGGGGAACCCTCGTTTTGCCATTTTATCGCGCATTAGTGGACGTTAAGATCCTCACCCACCGATTAAATCTACATTTTATTGCTTAGTAACGACGGATAAAAATGATGGAATTGATATGTCAATGGCCTTTCATGCAGGAATATTAGATATGTTTATCGTATATAAACTCACTAGCACTTTTATTTATACTTTTAGCAAAAAGCGTAAACTTAGGACTAATTCTTTTTTGATGGTTGGGCCTGTATAGATGTTGAGATAAAGCTTAATTTTAAATAGGAAAAGGAAAAAGTAAAATTATTTTTTAATGTGCTGCCTTTTATTATGCTAGATTTCCATTAGTGTGATGATTTTTCTGGGAGGGGGTCCTTTTGTATAGGATATAAGGACATCCGCTGCACAAAAAGAATAAAAACTATAGATTGGGGGAGCATGTTTTTATGTTCCTCTTCCGTTATGGTTATCTTAATGCTGAAGTTTTTCAGTAAGGAGGGAAAAATCCATTGTTAGGGCTAAAACAAGAATTCAACCAACAAGAAGATATTCAAAATCTGATTTCTGGTTTTGAGGTCGGGTTACATGAGCAATTAGTATCAGGCCTTTCAGGATCTGCAAGAACATTGTTTTTGACATCTGTATATGAGAGAACGAAAAAGCCTTTATTGATTGTTACACATAACTTGCTTCAAGCCCAGAAACTGTATGATGATATTACAAATATAATTGACGAGAAAGAAGTATTTTTATATCCTGCTAATGAATTGATAGCAGCAGAAATAAGCATTGCAAGCCCAGAACTTAAAGCCCAGCGAATTGAGGTTTTAAATTACTGGACCAAAGAAAAAAAAGGTATCATGATTGTTCCTGTTGCCGGTTTAAGAAAGCTGCTTCCTCCATTAAAAATGTGGGATAGTAGCCAAGTAAGGATAGAAGTTGGCAAAGAAATGGATCTGGAAGTACAGTTAAAACAATTTGTTCAAATGGGGTATGTAAGAAATGATATGGTTTCTGCACCAGGCGAATTTAGTGTTAGAGGCGGAATTATTGATATTTATCCTTTAACAGAAGAAGATCCATTACGAATTGAACTATTTGATACAGAAATAGATTCTATTCGCACATTTTCTTTAGAAGATCAAAGATCAAAAGATAAATTATCAACAATAGATATTGGGCCTGCAACGGAAATCTTATTTAGCGAAGAAGAGGTGGCATCCCTTATTGCTAAAATGGAAGCAGGACTTGCAAAAAGTTTGAAAAAACTAAAAGATTCTTCGATAAAAACATTGCTGGCACAAAATATCGGACATGAAATAGAGCGATTAAAAGAAGGGCAAAAACCAGAACAATTATATAAATATTTATCCATTCTATATAGAAATCAAACAAGTTTAATAGATTATTTGCCGTCTAATGGACTTATTTTTATTGATGAAATTAGTAGAGTTCAAGAAATGAATGATACTTTGGAAAAAGAAGAAGCAGACTGGTACACAAACTTACTTAATGAAGGAGAGATTATTCATGATTTAACATTGTCTCAAAATGTTAATCATCTGCTTCATCAGTCTAAGCGGTCAATTGTTTATTTATCTTTATTTTTAAGACATGTCCAAAATACAAATCCACAAAATATTATTAATATATCCTGCAAACCAATGCAAAGCTTTCATGGACAGATGAATGTCCTTAAAGCAGAAATGGAACGTTGGAAGAAAAATCAATACTCTGTGCTTATTGTAGGGAGTGACCAAGAGCGTTTAGAGAAGTTAGAACAAGTGCTTGGGGATTATGAAATAGTTAGTGTTATAAAGGACAGCGGCCAACCTATTATTCATGGACAGGTACAGCTTATAGAAGGGAATCTTCAATCTGGATTTGAGCTGCCCATTTTAAAAATGGCCGTTATAACAGAAGAAGAATTATTTAAAACAAAAACGAAAAAAAGCTCGAAACGCAGACAGAAGCTATCTAATGCAGAAAGAATCAAAAGTTATTCTGAATTGAAGGTTGGGGACTATGTCGTTCATGTCAATCATGGGATAGGGAAATATCTTGGGATAGAAACGCTGCAAATAAATGGCGTGCATAAAGATTATCTGCATTTAAAATATCAAGGTAGCGATAAACTATATGTACCTGTTGAACAAATTGACTTAGTGCAAAAGTATGTTGGATCTGAAAGCAAGGAGCCTAAAATATATAAATTAGGCGGGAATGAGTGGAAGAGAGTAAAACGAAAAGTAGAATCTTCTGTTCAAGATATTGCCGATGATTTAATTAAACTATACGCAGAAAGAGAAGCATCTGTTGGCTATGGCTTTTCACCAGATGGAGACATGCAGAGACAGTTTGAAGCTTCCTTTGCTTATCAGGAAACAGAGGATCAATTGCGATCCATTAATGAAATAAAAAAAGATATGGAACGGGAAAGACCGATGGACCGTCTACTTTGCGGAGATGTTGGATATGGGAAAACAGAAGTTGCCATTCGTGCTGCATTTAAAGCAATTGCAGATGGAAAGCAGGTCGCCTTATTGGTGCCAACTACTATTTTGGCACAACAGCATTACGAAACGCTTAGAGAGCGTTTTCAAGATTATCCGATTGAAATTGGCCTGCTGAGTAGATTTAGAACAAGAAAACAGCAAACAGAAACAATGAAAGGATTAAAAGCAGGAACAGTTGATATTGTTGTAGGGACACATCGGATTCTATCAAAAGATATTTCTTATCGGGATTTAGGTCTGCTGATTATTGATGAGGAACAACGCTTTGGTGTGACGCATAAGGAGAAAATTAAACAGCTTAAAACAAATGTAGATGTTTTAACTTTAACTGCTACACCAATTCCAAGAACACTGCATATGTCTATGCTGGGAGTAAGAGATCTTTCTGTTATTGAAACACCGCCAGAAAACCGTTTTCCGATTCAAACATATGTTATGGAATATAATGGAGGATTGGTTCGGGAAGCAATTGAAAGAGAGTTGGCGCGCAACGGGCAAATATATTTTTTATATAATAGAGTAGAAGATATCGAAAGAAAAGCAGAAGAAATATCTATGCTAGTCCCAGATGCAAAAGTTACTTATGCACATGGAAAAATGACAGAAAATGAATTAGAATCTGTTATGCTTAGTTTTCTTGAAGGAGAATATGATGTTTTAGTAAGCACGACGATTATTGAAACAGGTGTAGATATTCCCAATGTTAATACATTAATAGTGCAAGATGCCGATCGAATGGGACTTTCTCAACTTTATCAATTAAGAGGCAGGGTAGGACGATCTAATCGTGTTGCATATGCTTATTTTACCTATCGAAAGGATAAAGTGTTGACAGAAGTGGCTGAGAAACGTTTACAAGCAATCAAAGAATTTACAGAGTTAGGATCCGGCTTTAAAATTGCGATGAGAGATTTAACGATTAGAGGAGCAGGTAATCTATTGGGTGCACAACAGCATGGGTTTATTGATTCTGTTGGTTTTGACCTGTATTCTCAAATGTTAAAAGAGGCAATAGAAGAGCGCAAAGGAACACTTGATGAAGAAAGCAAAAAAACAATAGAACTGGATCTTGATATAGATGCATATATCCCTGATTTTTATATAAATAATGGCCAGCAAAAAATTGAAATGTATAAAAGATTTAGAGGAGTTGCATCTTTAGATGAATTATCAGAACTTCAAGAAGAAATGACAGATCGTTTTGGCGATTATCCACCTGAAGTTGCTTATTTATTTAAACTGACAGAAATGAAGGTATATGGAAAACAAGCTGGAGTAGAGTTAATCAAACAAAATAAAGAAGAAGTGCTGATACTCTTATCAGAGAAAAGCAGCAATCTAATGGATGGGCAAAAGATATTTGAGAAAAGTTCTAAATATGGAAGAATGATTGGTCTTGGAATGGAAGGGAAAAAATTAAAAATCGTTTTGCATGTGAAAGGAATAAAAACAGACAAATGGCTTGACGCTTGCTATGAGATGGTACAATCATTAAATAGTTTTAAAAAAGAACCGCAAGAGACAAGTTAATGAGGGAGAGGAGTGTTTCGAATATTCTATTTGGAACACTCCTTTTTTTATTATGCATTAATGGGCTTATGTTCCCTCTAAGGTTATAAGAGGAAATGAGCAATTTGGTTGGGGAGAAACGTACCGTTAAAAAAGTTTCACCTTCTATTTGTATATTTTGCTGTTTCCAAAGTATTTTGGTTCGACAATCCGCGGGAATAATGCTATTTTTTTAGGTTTAAATTGCTGGGACAAGGGTATTTAAATAAATATGTTAAGTAAGAAATTGGTATTCAATGGTCTGTTGGAACTTGTTACTCTTGGATTTGTCAAAGAATATTGTTGATTTTTCGTTTATTTATATCTTAATAAAGGATTTAAATACAGTAGAGAAAAATTAACTTAAGCTATTCAATCTATCCTTATTTTTATAGAAATAATCACAATAAAAGAAAAATTTTTGTTAAAGTGTATAGAACTTTCCATATGAAAGATACTATGTTTAAATATGGCGAACATTTCATAATTAGTTAAAGGAATATTTGCCAAATTAAAATCATCTGATGAAAGTGAGGCAACATGAAATGAAAGCAACTGGAATTGTGCGTCGAATCGATGATCTGGGTCGTGTTGTAATCCCAAAGGAAATCAGAAGAACATTAAGAATTCGCGAAGGAGATCCATTAGAAATTTTTGTGGATCGTGACGGAGAAGTTATTTTGAAAAAATATTCTCCAATTAGTGAGCTAAGTGACTTTGCAAAAGAATATGCAGAGGCATTATATGACAGTTTAGGAAATTCTGTTTTGATATGCGATAGAGATACATATATCGCAGTAGCTGGGGGCTCTAAGAAGGAGTATCTCAATAAGAACATAAGTGAGTTAGTAGAAAAGTCAATGGAAGAAAGAGGCTCCATTTTAAAAAATCAGCAAGAAGAATTAGCATTAGTGGAAAATAATAATGAGAGCATTCAATCTTACACTATTGGTCCTATTATTGCTAATGGAGATCCAATAGGAGCAGTTGTTATTTTCTCCAAAGAAAATTCGCTTGGAGAAGTAGAAAAGAAAGCAGTGGAAACAGCAGCTGGTTTTTTAGCTAGACAAATGGAGTCATAAAAAATAATCAAGTGTTTAAGCAAAAGGCAGCAGTTGGATTATGCTGCCTTTTTCCATGATATTTAAGATTGTTTCATTAGTATAAAGCTTATTTTATCACTCCTTAACAGCCTTATGCTCTCAATCGGTTGAAGGTTCATTTTATTATGAGTCAGTCTGATGAAGATATATCATTCATCAGATTTTTTTATGTTTCTTATTCCAAAAGGGGGGATAGTCGCGTTCACTTAATAAATCTAGAACTATGCTATAATACTAGTGTTGAATACTCTACTCGCCTCGCCACTAGCTTGAAGTGAGCGTTTAGAACGTTAAAGATTTTATTTAGCAGATGTTTTTCCTGCCAGAAATAATATCTTCCGTTTTCAAAGAACAACTTACAGAAATGTTATAGTGCATTTGTTTGTGTTGTTCAACGATTTAGGCTTAGACTTCTCGGCATTCATCGCCTGTTTACTCATTAGGCCACGCCCTTCGCATTCCTTGAAGCGAGGGTTTTTGTCGGGAAATGATAAAAATTAGGAAGGGGCTTTTTTGATGAAGCCTAATATGCATACAAATAATTGGTTTAAAGGGGCATTTATTCTTACGGTAGGAGCGCTAATTACAAAAGTGCTAAGTGCAGTTTACCGTATTCCATTTCAGAATATTGTAGGAGATACAGGCTTTTATATATACCAGCAAGTATATCCTTTTTATGGAATAGTAGCAGCTGTTTCTACATATGGTTTTCCTGTTGTTCTTTCTAAAATATATATGGAAATAAAATTGAAAGGAAATAAAGGGGAAATAGCTGCACTAATAAAATCTGCTTTTTTTCTATTGTCCTGTATAAGTATTTTTTCTTTTTTTCTATTGTTTTTTTGCTCAGACTTTTTGGCAAAATGGATGGGAGATAAAGAATTAGCTTTATTATTAAAAGTTATTTCTTTTTCCTTTCTGTTATTCCCTTTTACAACAACGTTAAAAGGAATTTTTCAAGGAGAGGGGGATATGCTCCCCATTGCTGTATCACAAGTAGGAGAACAACTAATAAGAGTCGGCACTATTCTAATTGCAGCAACAGTTCTAATGAGTTATCATACATCCTTATACAAAGTTGGAGCAGGTGCCATGTTTGGTTCTGTGACAGGGGGGCTAATTTCTCTTCTACTATTGCTCTACTATTATAAGAAAAGAAACCTTGTCCTTTATATCCCTTTTTCGGTGTGGGATGATTGCGATAAAAATTTTTATAAAAGAATTCTTTTTGAAGGTTTTACTATTTCCATTAGCAGCATGCTGCTTGTTTTGATGCAGCTGGCAGATTCTTTAAATCTATATGGGCAGCTTGTTTCGTCAGGAATAGACAGTGACGCTGCAAAATCCTTAAAGGGGATTTATGATAGAGGGCAGCCTTTAATTCAAATGGGATCCATTCTTTCTATTTCAATGGCGTTAACGCTTGTTCCTTTTATTACTGGAGAAAAGCTGAAAAATAATAAAAATGAGCTGATAGGGAAAATCAAATTATCTTTAAAAATAGGGTTGTTTATTGGTTTAGGCGCCACGATGGGGTTATGTGGAATTGTAAAAGAGACAAATATTATGCTGTTTGAAAATGCAAATGGTTCTACGGTCCTTGCTAGTTTGACTTTTATCATATTTTTTAATGCGATTATTTCTACATGTACGGCAATACTGCAAGGATTAGGTTATTCTTTATATCCTGCAATTATCATTTTAATTTCAATTTTTGTGAAATATGGATTGAATATATGGCTGATTGCTAAATATGGAACGCTTGGGGCGGCAGTCTCTTCTAATATTACTCTTTTCCTCATTATGATTTTATTAGTAGGAAAGATGATGTCTATAATAAAGGCACCATTATTTGATAAAAAAAGTGTCTGTGTTATTGGATGCAGTTCCATTATTATGTTCATGCTATTAAAACTATATCTCTATATAACAAATTTTATAGAACCAATATTTCACTCTATTCGTGTTTTGGCCAGTTTTCAGGCGATAAGCGGTGTAGCCATAGGCGGGATTGTCTATTTATTTATAGTGATGAAAGCAGATATTTTTAAAGAACAAGATTTGAATTTATTGCCTTTAGGCAGCAAGTTATCATATTTTTTACCGAGGAAAGGGAGATGATGTTTTGAATAAAATTACTATTGTGGGGCTAGGAGCAGGCGATATAAACCAGCTTCCTCTAGGAGTATATAAGTTGTTAATGCAAAAGAATAAAAGAACTTATTTAAGAACAAAAGACCACCCTCTTGTGCCGGAATTAGAAGCCGAAGGGGCAGACTTTACTTTTTTAGACGATGTATATGAGAAGCATGATCAATTTGAAGATGTCTACAAAGAAATAGTTGCCATTCTTCTAACGGAGGCAGAGAAGGAAGAACTTATTTATGCAGTTCCAGGACATCATCTTGTCGCTGAGAAAACAGTGCAGCTTTTAATAGAAAAAAGTAAAATTGGCATAATAGATTTAGCGTTTGGCGGGGGACAAAGCTTTTTAGACAGTATTTTTCAGGCATTAAAAATTGATCCGATTGATGGATTTCAACTGTTAGATGGCACTGCGTTATCTATTGGTGATATACAATTTCGTCATCATCTAATTATTGGCCAAGTATATGATTCTTTTTCTGCTTCAGAAGTGAAATTGACATTAATGGAAAGACTTCCGTATGACTATCCTATTAAAATTGTAACAGCTGCAGGCAGTAAAGATGAATGGGTAAAAGAAGTTCCATTGCATGAATTGGATAGAGAAATAAACTTGAATAACTTGACTTCTGTTTATGTGCCTCCAGTGAAAGATGAAGAGTTATTAAATAAAGAATTTTCGAGATTTCGCCAAATTATTGCTACATTAAGAGGACCTGATGGCTGCCCTTGGGACAAAAAGCAAACTCATCTATCGTTGCGAAAATATTTAATAGAAGAATGTTTTGAATTAATTGAAGCAATAAATGAAGATGATATCGATCATATAATAGAAGAATTGGGAGATGTTTTGCTTCAAGTAATGCTGCATAGTCAAATTGGAGAAGACGAAGGGTTCTTTAGTATAGATGATGTTATTGAAGGCATTTCTGCTAAAATGATTAGAAGGCACCCCCATGTGTTTGGAGATAAAGATGCTGAATCAGTGGATGATGTAATGGAGCATTGGCAAAAAGCAAAAAGTTTAGAGCGTACGGAGAAGCAAAAATCAATTTTAGATGGAATAAACGAAGCAGCCCCTAATCTTTTAAGAGCATATGAATTGCAAAAAAAGGCTGCGAATGTTGGTTTTGATTGGCCAGAAGTAGAAGGGGCATGGGAAAAAGTCCAAGAAGAACTGCAAGAGTTTAAAGAAGAGCTGAAATTAAAACAAAGTGTGGACCAAATGGAAAAGGAGTTTGGAGATATTCTTTTTTCACTTGTGAATATAGCAAGATTTTATAAAATAGATCCTGAACTAGCTATTTACCAAACAAATCAAAAATTCAAGCGTAGATTTCAATATATAGAAAATAAAGTGGGTGAAATAGGAAAAGAGATTCATGAGTTGGATTTGGAATCATTAGATAATCTTTGGAATGAAGCAAAGGAAAAAGGAATTTAAACGGAGGGGATTATTGTGAGGTTAGATAAGTTTTTAAAGATATCAAGATTAATTAAAAGAAGAACATTAGCAAAAGAAGTCGCAGATCAAGGAAGGATATTGATTAATGGTCAACAAGCAAAAGCAAGTTCAAGTGTAAAAGTAGGGGATGAATTGCAAGTTCGATTTGGCCAAAAAGTGGTAACGGTAAAAATAGAGTTATTGCAAGATTCTACTAAAAAGGAAGATGCAGCAAATATGTATACAATTATTAAAGAAGAAAACCTTTCTTAAAATGGCATTTTTATATTTAGTCTGTTTTCGTAAACTTTGTTGCTTTTAAGGGAGCGGGTTGGCTTTCATTCTAGGATGTTCGCTTTCCGTAAGGCGGGCGGTAGCCTCTTTGAAATAGGATCTCACCTTTCACTCCAATCAACCTGTTTAACCGTGAATTTACTCATGGGAACTATCCGAAAAACAACAATCTTTTAGAAAACAGTCTATATTTATAATAAGCGGACGTTTAAAAATAGAAATAGGTGGGGAAAAAGATATAAGAATAAACATGTACTCTTTTTATCTATATTAATAACTTTTATTGTATAAACCCATGTTGGAAAGCTTGTTCTAATTTATTATTATCCCTCATACAATTGTACAAGTAGAAATGTACTAAGTGATTGTGAGGGATAAATAGATGAGCCAATATTATGAATCAAATCCATCAAAAAGCAGCAATGTGGAGCATGATGTAATAATGAGGGGACGAAAGCTTGTAGACATTACTGGCGTTAAACAGGTAGAGAGCTTTGATAGCGAGGAATTTCTTTTAGAAACAGTAATGGGGTTTTTATCGATAAGAGGTCAGAATCTTCAAATGAAAAATTTAGATGTAGAAAAAGGGATTGTTTCTATAAAGGGAAAGGTTTTCGATTTAGTATATGTAGATGATAATGGAGACAAAGCTAAGGGATTCTTTAGCAAGATATTCCGATGACGTTATCGGTCCAATTTATGACCATGCTTGCTATGATTGGCATGGGCCTGTTCTTTGGAATTAGTCTAGAGACATACCAATATTTTTTAAAAAGACCAGTACGAAAAAGGCTGATTGTTTTTTTTCATGATCTTTTATTTTGGATTTTCCAAGCATTATTGCTGTTTTATATTCTTTTTCTTGTTAATCAGGGAGAAGTGCGAATCTATATAGTTTTAGCTCTTTTTTTAGGATTTGCCATTTATCAAGCCCTATTAAAAACGGTGTATCTTACTTTATTGAAATTGGTTATTTCTATTAGTATTCGGCTCTATCATCTTATTGTTAAGCTATTGATTAATCTAGTCTACAAACCGATTAAATCTCTAATATTTTTTCTTATATCTATTGTTGTATTTTTATATAAGGGACTTATGGCACTAGCGAAGATTGCTGTTAGGGTATTAAGCTTTATCTTGAAGATAATGTTTCTGCCATTTAAATGGTTATTTTACCTTGTTTGGCTGATATTGCCGAAACGAGGCAAAAATTCAGTCGAGAAGTTTTCTGGGAAAATGGCAGGATATTTCCATAAAATAAAGAAATATTGGATTAATTGGGTGACTAATAGAAAAAAACAATAGCGAAAGGAGGAGCGGTGTATGAGTGCAATAAAAAAACTAGATGTTGCAAAAGTGCAAACAGAAGATAATATAAAGCAAGAGGCTAATAGTTTGAGTGCGGCAAGAAGAAAAAAATTGCTTTTTCGCAGATTGACATTATTTTTTCTATTTGCATTTGTTATGGGCTTTATAATGATTTCCACACTCATATCTCAAAGCTCCACTTTGGATGAGAAGATAGCCGAAAAGAAGAAATTACAAGTCAAAGTAGCATCTCTTCAAGAACAAGAAAAAGAGCTGAATGATCAGATAGTGAAGCTGCAGGATGAGGATTACTTAGCAAAGTTAGCGAGAAAAGATTTATTTTTATCTGAAAAAGGAGAAATAATCTTTAATATTCCAGAAGAAAAAGAGAAAAAGAAATAAAATGGAAATGAATAAGAATGACAGTTATATTGACACTCTTTTTTTCCATTATGTATAATATGTTATAAGCATGATTTTTTATATCCTTAAGGAGGCAAAACTTTTTTATGTCAATCGAAGTAGGCAGCAAGTTACAAGGAAAGGTTACAGGTATTACTAATTTTGGTGCGTTTGTTGAACTCCCTGAAGGAGCAACAGGTCTTGTTCACATTAGCGAGGTCGCAGACAATTATGTTAAGGACATTAATGAACACTTAAAAGTAGGCGATCAAGTAGAAGTAAAAGTTATTAATGTGGAGAAGGATGGAAAAATTGGCCTATCCATTAAAAAGGCAAAAGACAGACCAGAAAGACCGGAAAGACCGGAAAGACCAGAGAGATCATTTGAACGCGGAGAAAGAAGAGAGTCTAGAGGAGGATATTCTAACAATTCTCAAAGACCACGTCATGCAAAACCAAATGAAAATCGTGTGCCTAGAGAGAATTTTGAATCAAAAATGGCCCGTTTCTTAAAAGATAGTGAAGATCGTTTAGCTTCGCTTAAACGAAATACTGAGTCTAAACGCGGGGGAAGAGGCGCTAGACGAGGGTAACTTGCTGCTGAATTTCTAATAAATAGCACGGTTTATCGTTTATATATTCCCGTAGCTTTAAGCAAGCCGATTAGGCTTGCTTTTTTGTTTAGACAGTGACAATTTGGGAGAAGAAAGACGCAGCAGTCTGAACGCACATAAACTCCAGTATTCAGGTTGCATTTTTAAAAGAAGCAATCTATATGGAACAGTATTCATTTATAATAAATTAACAAAAAAGACTATAGAACATTGTTCTATAGTCTTTTTTCAGATAGCGGCAGAGGGGATCGAACCCCCGACCTCACGGGTATGAACCGTACGCTCTAGCCAGCTGAGCTACGCCGCCATATTTATATAGTTATCAGACACAATTTATATATTACAAAATAATTATTAAAAAGTCAATTATTTTTTTAAAAAATGTCTTTTCGTAAACTTGATTGTTGATCAGTTCAAAGAATCATTGAGAAAACAGTTTTTAAAAGATATGCAATTGATTTGAAAGTATAGGTGAATTTTAATATTTAATTATATGTATTTACTTTTTGACAAAATGAGGCAAGAAAAGCGGAGCCAAGAGAAAGAAAAATACTTTTTTTTACGAAATAGTTGGTTTTACTACCGTTTTTTTTATTTAGAGTGTTTTATAACGGCTGATGTTTTATCGAAATATGTATTTTATTAAAAAAATAAGTGAAAGAAGTCGAGCGAAATTTTAATGCTTGTCTGCCATTTTGACAAACTTCTAATACTAAGCATTCTATAATTTTCAGCAACGATACTGGATAGGGAGTGTAGTTAAATGGAAAAAGTAGAAAGGGACTTAATAGACACAATAGGTGAAGTTAATTTTGGGAAATCGAAGGCCGGATTTGGGGTATTTCTTAATAAATTTCATGTCAAAATAGAGAACCTTTTTATCGTAAAAGGATATATGCTCCTTTTCATCGGTTTTCTGTTGGGGAGAGCATTAATTTTAGCGAAACTAACTCCATTTACTCTCCCCTTTTTTGCAGCAGTTTATTTAACTAGAAAAGAGAAGGCTCCTATTGCATTAGTTGGATTAATTGGAGGAGCGGCAACTATTTCCTTAAAAGAATCATTCTCTAGTTTTGCACTCTCCTTTATATTTCTTATTATTTATAAATTATTAAGCAAATGGAAAAAAAATGAACAAAGTCTCGTTCCATTTATTGTTTTAATAAGTTTGGTCGGAGGAAGTTTAGTAGAAAGCTATTTATTTCAGGGGGAAATTACTTTATATGGAGGAATGATGTCGCTTGTAGAAGGAAGTTTGGGTTTTATTTTGACATTGATTTTTTTGCAAAGTTTGCCATTGCTATCTTTCAATAAACGAAGACAAGCATTAAAAACAGAAGAGATTGTTTGTTTAATTATTATGTTAGCATCAGTTATGACTGGAACAATTGGTTGGACTGTCTATGATATGTCTGTTGAACATATTATGTCGAGATACTTGGTATTATTATTCGCCTACATTGCAGGAGCTACTATTGGTTCCACTGTTGGAGTTGTGACGGGTTTAATTTTCAGCCTTGCAAATATATCTAGTTTTTATCATATGAGCTTGCTTGCTTTTTCTGGTTTATTAGGCGGACTGCTGAAAGAGGGAAAAAAGGTTGGGGTAGCTTTAGGGCTTTATATTGCTACGCTGCTTATAGGGATGTATGGTGAAGGAGGCGGCGTATTATCAACTTCTATAATGGAAACAACAGTTGCCGTCGTTATTTTTATGCTGACGCCTCAGCTTTTAACTACAAGAATTGCAAAACATATTCCGGGAACAATGGAATACTCCATGGAGCAGCAACAATATATGCGGAAAATGCGGGATGTAACAGCACAAAGAGTGTCTCAGTTTTCTACAGTTTTTCATGCTTTATCAAAGAGTTTTTCTGCAAATCAAAACCTTGCCGAAAATGAAGATCATGATAGGGAACTAGATTATTTTTTAAGCAATGTTACTGAAAAAACATGTCAAACATGCTTTAGGAAGGAACACTGTTGGGCAAGGAACTTTAATACAACCTATGATTTCATGAAAGATATTATGACAGAAATGTCTGAGACGAATGGCAATATTTCATTGAGTTTAGCAAGAGACTGGGAAAAACATTGCACCAGATCGAAAAAAGTAACAGATGCTATCCATCAAGAGCTAACCTTATACCAAGCAAATCAAAAGCTGAAAAAACAAGTGCAAGAAAGTCGGAAACTTGTTGCAGACCAGCTTCAAGGCGTATCCGAAGTAATGGAGGACTTTGCTAAGGAAATACAGAGAGAAAGGGAAAATCATCATAAGCAGGAAGAATTAATCCTAGAGGCTATTCAGAAGTTTGGCATTGATATAGAGAATGTGGAAATATACAGTCTAGAACAAGGGAATGTGGATATTGACATTACTATTCCGTATAACACGGGGTATGGTGAAAGTGAAAAGCTGATTGCACCAATGCTATCTGATATTTTGGGGGAAAATATTATCGTGAATACGGAAAGTCTCTATTCTAATGATTATAGTCATGCAACGTTTCGATCCGCTAGAGCATTTGTGGTAGAAACGGGAGTGGCACATGCAGCCAAAGATGGAGGGTTTATTTCTGGAGACAGCTATTCTACCATTGAACTTGGTCTAGGAAAATATGCGATGGCGATAAGTGATGGCATGGGAAATGGAGAACGCGCACACGTAGAAAGTGAAGAAACTTTGCAGCTTCTTCAAAAAATCCTTCAATCGGGAATCGAAGAGCAAGTGGCGATAAAATCCATTAATTCTGTACTGTCTTTACGGACAACAGATGAAATCTTCTCTACGTTAGATTTAGCAATGATTGATTTGCAAAATGCTTCTGCTAAATTTTTAAAAATAGGCTCAACGCCAAGTTTTGTTAAAAGGGGTTCACAAATTATAAAAATTCAAGCAAGTAATCTTCCGATGGGAATACTTCAGGAGTTTGATGTAGATGTAGTCAGTGAGCAATTAAAGGCTGGAGATTTGCTTATTATGATGAGTGACGGCGTTTTTGAAGGGCCAAAGCATGTGGAAAATTTTGATTTATGGATGAAAAGAAAAATTAAAGAGCTAAAAACAGATAATCCACAAGAAATTGCTGATTTAATTATGGAAGAAGTAATTCGTTCTAGATCTGGGCTGATTGAAGACGATATGACAGTTTTAGTTGCGCAAATCAATCACAACACACCGAAGTGGAAGTCTATTCCAGTTCAGACATATAGTCAAGCGGCAAACTAGAAAGTAAATAATCTGAATTATAAGTATAAATACTCCCTATTCCGTCGAAAATGGAACTAACTCATAAATGGAGGGGAGTAATTATGAAAACTGGAAAACTTAAACAAATACTTCTGATTACAGATGGATGCTCTAACCAGGGAGAAGACCCTATAGCGATGGCCGCATTAGCTATGGAGCAAGGAATTACTGTTAATGTAATAGGTGTGATGGAACATGATACGATAGAAGAGCGGGGGATGCAAGAGATTGAGGATATTGCGCTTTCTGGCGGAGGAGTCAGTCAAGTAGTATATGCCCAAGCTTTAGCGCAAACCGTTCAAATGGTTACAAAAAAGGCAATGACACAAACGTTACAGGGTGTTGTAAATAAAGAACTTCAACAAATACTAGGGAAATCAAAAACAGTAGAAGATCTTTCTCCGGAAAAAAGGGGAGAGGTAATGGAAGTTGTAGATGAATTAGGTGAAACGGTAGAGCTAGAAGTACTCATTCTTGTTGATACAAGCGCTAGTATGAAGCATAAACTCCCAACAGTCAAGGAAGCATTAATTGATTTATCTTTAAGTTTAAATGCAAGGTCAGGAGAAAATAAATATGCTGTTTTTGTATTTCCCGGGAAAAAGAAAGAGGTAGAAAAACTGCTTGATTGGACACCTAGACTAGAATCGCTTACTACTATATTTTCTAAACTTTCCACAGGAGGCATTACGCCAACAGGTCCTGCTTTAAAAGAGGCTATCCACTATTTTAAAAATAAACGTTCATTAAGGGGCTTAATTTCTCATGATGATGAATACTTCGAAGAGTCCATTTAGAATCAATTCAGGTACAGTTATTAAGGGGAAATGGCATGGGAATAATTATACTATCTTAAAAGAACTGGGTTTTGGTGCAAACGGGACTGTTTTTTTAGCAGAATGCAAATGGGGGAAAGTTGCATTAAAAATAAGTGATAATGGACTGTCTATTATTTCTGAAGTCAATGTATTAAAATCCTTTGCAAAGGTCCAAGGTTACAGCCTTGGACCTTCTTTGATAGATGTAGATGATTGGGTGACAGGAGGGGGAACAATATCTTTTTATGCAATGGAATATATAAAGGGGCCTGAACTGTTAACATTTATTTCTCAAAAGGAGAGTTCTTGGGTCAATGTATTAATGATTCAGCTATTAAAAGATTTACAAGTCCTGCATGACAATAATTGGGTTTTTGGTGATTTGAAACCAGAAAATTTAATTATTACTGGCCCTCCTACAAGGATTAGATGCATTGATGTAGGGGGAACAACAATAAAGGGAAGGGCCATTAAGGAGTTCACAGAGTTCTTTGATCGGGGCTACTGGGGGCTAGGAACAAGAAAGGCAGAACCATCTTATGACCTATTTGCGGTTGGTATGGTAATAATGAATATTGCTTATCCAAAAAGGTTTAATAAAACAACAGGAGGGATTGCCCAGTTAAAAGCCATGATTCAACAAAAAAAAGAGTTGCGATCATTTGAAAATGTTCTGATGCAAGCCTTTATGGGAAAATACAGTAGTGCTAACGAAATGAAACAGGCACTGTTGAAGCTTTCTAGTGGCAGCAAATTAATGCCAGGGCCAGGAACAATAAACGCATCATCGGCTAATCAGGTGAAAAATCAGGATTCTAATCCAAAGAAACAATCAGCGGCTAAACCAAATATAAGAAGTAGACAACTAGTGAAAAAACGAAAAAGGAAAACAGGCATTTTGGAATCGGTGCTTCTTATTCTCATTATTTCATTGCTATATTTCTTTTACATTTATGGCCAACTAACTTAACGCTGAGGGTTAAAGGCTAATTGCCTCTTGATATTTCGGGGGATAACTACTTGTAGAGGATAATATTGTTTTTTATAAATCAGCAAGTTAACGGTTAAAATTGATTTTATTAATTGGTGAACTTTCATAGAAGAGCAAATGAAAAAGCTAAACCGCCTCCTCGCTAAGGAAATGTTATCAAAAACTGATGGGTTTTATTTATAATTTAGAGGTCTTTTTTGAAAATAGTAAAACAAAAGTGGTATCCTATTAGTAAGAATTCTATTTTATATCTGTTTTTAAAGATGAGCAGCGGTTGAAAGAATTGTGATAATGAAATAAGGAAGTTATGCATATGCTAGAACTAAAGGTAAAAGATTTTTTAAAAAAGAAGGGATTGCCCCTTGAAGGAAGTAAAGTTTTAGTAGGAGTTTCTGGAGGTCCAGATTCTCTTGCATTGCTACATCTCCTGTGGGCCAAACAGGAAGAGTGGAATATTTCTATTATGGCGGCGCATGTTGATCATATGTTTAGGGGGGAGGAATCACTAGAAGAGGCAAAGTTTGTTGGAGAATTTTGTGAGGGGAAATCGATCCCATTTGTTTGGAAAAGAATAGATGTGCCTAAATACATAAGGGAAACAGGAGTGAATGGGCAAACAGCTTCAAGAGAATGCCGCTATTCATTTTTTAAAGAAATGATAGCAATGTATAATATGGACTATTTAGCATTAGGTCATCATGGAGATGATCAAGCAGAAACTATCCTGATGCATTTAACTAGAGGAAGTGCCGGGCGTGCGCGAGCGGGAATTCCATTTGAAAGGAAATTTGGAAATGGAATACTATTTCGGCCATTTCTTTGTTTAGAAAGACAGGAAATCGAGAATTACTGTACAATAAATGAATTGAATCCAAGAAGAGATCCAAGTAATGATAAGGAAATATATAGCAGAAATAGGTTTCGCAAACATGTAATGCCCTTTCTGAAAAAGGAAAATAACCGTGTTATTCAGCATTTTCAGCGATTTAGTGAAGAAATGGCAGAAGATGAGCAGTTTTTAATGGAATTAACTGTTCAAATATGGAATACAGTGATAATGGATAAGAAAGAGAATGAAATAGTTATTGACATTAATGCATTTCTTTCAACAGCTAATTCTTTACAAAGAAGATGTATTCAACTAATATTAAACTATCTTTATAAAGATAAACCTGCTTCATTATCCGCATTACATACAGACCAAATTATTGCATTGTTGAATAGTCCTCATTCATCAGGAAATATTGATCTCCCTGAAAATCTAAAAGTGGTTAAATCCTATCAGTTAGCCTATTTTCAATTGAATTTTCCAGCTGAAGACCCCTTTTATTATGAAATTTTAAAAACAGGAGAGTTATTATTACCTAATGGGTACTATATTAAGGTAGAATATATAGATAAAAGGCCAGAAGGTTTAGAAGCTGACAGCATTCTTCTCTGCACTGATTCTATTAAATATCCACTCATCATTCGCACTAGGAGAAATGGAGATAGGATAAAGCTAAAAGGAATGGCTGGCACTAAAAAAGTAAACAGGGTATTTATCGATGAAAAAATACCTATACAGCAAAGAGCAGCATGGCCAATTGTAACAGATGCGGAAAATAATCTTTTATGGATACCAGGTCTAAAAAAATCTATTTATTCTTTTAGCAATAAGAATAGTGATTGTTATCTATTAATAACATATAAAAAGCAATGATCTTCTAGGGGGCACATATTTAATGAAACAAGATATTGAAAAAGTTCTAATATCGGAAGAAGAAATTCAAGCAAAAATAAAGGATTTAGCATTTCAATTAACAGAAGAATACACAGACAGATTTCCTCTTGCAATTGGCGTTTTAAAAGGTGCAATGCCTTTTATGGGCGACTTGTTGAAGCGAATTGATACATACTTGGAAATGGATTTTATGGATGTATCAAGCTATGGAAATTCAACTGTTTCATCTGGCGAAGTGAAAATTTTAAAAGATCTAGACACTTCAGTGGAAGGAAGAGATATTCTCATTATTGAGGACATTATTGATAGTGGTTTAACTTTAAGCTATTTGGTGGAATTATTTAGATACCGCAAAGCAAAGTCAATTAAAATAGTTACACTTTTGGATAAGCCAACTGGAAGAAAGGCAGATCTACAGGCAGATTATGTAGGCTTTATTGTACCGGATGCTTTTGTTGTTGGGTACGGATTAGATTATGCAGAGAAATACCGTAATCTTCCATATATTGGAGTGTTAAAACCGGAAGTTTACACTGCAACTAACGAATAACCAAACAATAATTAAAGGCAGCAAACAAAAGGGTAATTTCTTGAATTTACACAATTTTCTATGATACTATACACTATAGTTTGTTTACCGTGGGAGGAGGTAAGGGATGAATCGTATTTTCCGTAATACCATCTTTTATTTATTAATATTTTTAGTAATTATAGGTGTAGTAAGTTTTTTCAATGGAAACAACGAACCTACCAAGCATATATCCTATAATCAATTAATCAGCCATCTTGAAAAAGGTGAAGTGAAATCTATTACAAGCCAGCCTGAGCGTGGGGTATTAGAAGTTAAAGGACAGTTAAATTCATACAAAAGCGATGAATATTTTGTGTCTTACGTAACAAATAGCGAAACGGTGCAGCAAAGAATTGACAAAGCTGCACAAGAAGGCTCAAAAGTAGAGTTTTTGCCGGCACAGGAAACAAACAGCTGGGTAACATTCTTTACTTCAATCATTCCTTTTGTGATTATTTTCATTTTATTCTTCTTCTTGCTTAACCAAGCGCAAGGCGGCGGCGGAAGAGTAATGAACTTTGGGAAAAGCAAAGCAAAACTTTACAATGAAGAAAAGAAAAAAGTGCGCTTTAAAGATGTAGCTGGCGCTGATGAAGAAAAGCAAGAACTGGTGGAAGTGGTTGAATTTTTAAAAGACCCAAGAAAATTTGCTGAGCTTGGAGCAAGAATACCTAAAGGCGTTTTGCTGAATGGACCTCCAGGTACTGGGAAAACATTATTAGCAAGAGCTGTAGCTGGTGAAGCTGGTGTGCCGTTTTTCTCAATCAGTGGATCTGACTTTGTAGAAATGTTTGTTGGTGTCGGTGCATCACGTGTTCGTGATTTATTTGAAACTGCTAAAAAGAATGCGCCATGTATTATTTTTATCGATGAAATTGATGCAGTAGGCCGTCAGCGTGGAGCGGGTCTTGGTGGTGGCCATGATGAACGTGAACAAACATTAAACCAACTTCTAGTAGAAATGGATGGATTTGGTGCGAATGAAGGGATTATTATCATTGCGGCAACAAACCGGCCAGATATTCTAGATCCTGCATTATTGCGCCCAGGCCGATTTGACCGTCAAATTACGGTTGATAGACCTGATGTAAATGGTCGTGAAGCAGTTCTTCGCGTTCATGCACGCAATAAGCCGTTAGATGCGGCTGTTGATTTAAGAGCAATTGCAATGCGTACTCCAGGTTTTTCTGGCGCAGACTTAGAAAATTTATTAAATGAAGCAGCTCTTGTTGCTGCTAGAGCAGATAAGAAAAAGATTGATATGGAAGATATGGATGAAGCAACAGATCGCGTTATTGCAGGACCTGCTAAGAAAAGCCGTGTTATTTCCAAAAAAGAACGCAATATTGTTGCCTATCATGAAGGTGGACATACAATTATAGGTGTAGTGCTCGATGAAGCAGATATGGTTCATAAAGTAACCATCGTTCCTCGCGGTCAAGCAGGCGGATATGCAGTAATGCTTCCGAAAGAAGATCGTTTTTTAATGACAAAACAAGAGCTTCTTGATAAGATTACAGGTTTATTAGGCGGACGCGTAGCAGAAGATATTGTGTTTGGCGAAGTAAGCACTGGAGCACATAATGACTTCCAAAGAGCTACTAATATTGCAAGAAAAATGGTAACAGAATATGGAATGAGTGAAAAACTAGGCCCATTACAGTTTGGTCAATCTCAAGGGCAGGTATTCTTAGGAAGAGATTTGAATAATGAGCAAAACTATTCAGATGCTATTGCTTATGATATTGATCAAGAAATTCAAAGAATCATTAAAGAGTGTTACGAGAGAGCGAAGACAATTCTTACTGAAAATCGTGAGAAGCTAAATTTAATTGCGGAAACACTTCTTGAAATAGAAACGTTGGATGCTGAACAAATTAATAGTTTGTTTAAAGAGGGGAAACTTCCGGATCGTTCCTCTTCAACAGAAACTATTTCTTCTTCTTCAGATGATGTGAAAGTAAACATTAATATGAAAAAAGAAGATGTGGATCCAAAAGAAGAACTATAATACATTAAAAGATGTGCGATTTATTTGCACATCTTTTTGTATTATATGTGCAGAATTCGAATATTTCACTATTGGCAAGGTAATATGTTATGATGTTTGCAGTGTTTTGCATAGAATTGTTTTCTTCTTTAAAATAGATTAAGCATTAAACTAAAATCGTATAACGTACAATAATAATAAAGTGGTGAGGGTCATGATTTTTGTTTTTGATATTGGAAATACGAATATTGTTTTAGGAGTATATGATAATGATAAATTAGAACATCATTGGAGAATAGAAACAAATCGTTATAAAACGGAAGATGAGTATGGCATGATCATTAAATCGCTATTTGATCATGTCCATTTAAGTTTTTCTAGCATAGACGGCATTATTATTTCATCAGTAGTGCCTCCAATCATGTTTGCTTTAGAAAGAATGTGCCACAAATATTTTCATATTAAACCGCTTATAGTTGGTCCTGGAACAAAAACAAGCTTAAATATTAAATATGATAATCCTAAAGAAGTAGGGGCAGATAGAATTGTAAATGCGGTAGCGGCGATTGAAGAATATGGAAGTCCTTTGATTGTTGTAGATTTTGGGACAGCAACGACATTTTGTTATATTAATGAGAATAAAGAATATATGGGAGGAGCCATTTCTCCAGGCATAAACATTGCTACGGAAGCATTATATTCAAAAGCAGCAAAACTTCCCAGAATAGAAATAGCTCGTCCTGAAGGAGTTATAGGGAAAAATACCATTTCTGCTATGCAATCTGGCATATTATTTGGATATGTTGGTCAAGTTGAGGGAATTGTAAAACGCATGAAAGAATACAGTAAAGCAAATCCTAAAGTTATTGCAACAGGGGGATTGGCTAACTTAATAGCAAAAGAATCTGATGTTATTGATGTTGTAGATCCATTTCTAACATTAAAAGGCTTGCAGCTTATTTATAATAAAAATACAGAAAATATAAAGTAAGGTGAAAAAGCAAGATGTTGCTTTGGGGAATAAGCCTAAAAAGGAGTCAAAAAAATGAGTGATTATCTAGTTAAAGCATTGGCATTTAATGATCAAGTACGCGCATATGCTATAAAAAGCACGGAAACAGTAGCAGAAGCGCAAAGAAGGCATTATACATGGCCTACAGCATCTGCGGCATTAGGAAGAGCGATATCAGCTACTGCTATGCTTGGAGCCTTATTGAAGGGTGACCAAAAGCTTACTGTTAAAATAGATGGCGGCGGTCCTATCGGTTTAATTTTAGTAGATGGGAATGCAAAAGGAGAAGTAAGGGGTTATGTTACGAATCCGCAAACTCATTTTGATTTAAATGAACATGGTAAATTGGATGTCAGAAGAGCAGTAGGAACTGAAGGGACATTATCTGTTGTTAAAGACATTGGCATGCGTGACTACTTTACAGGACAAGTGCCGATTGTTTCAGGTGAGCTTGGTGAAGATTTTACTTATTACTTAGTTACATCAGAGCAGGTTCCATCATCAGTAGGTGTTGGCGTACTTGTAAATCCAGATAATTCTATTCTTGCAGCTGGAGGGTTTATTATTCAATTGATGCCAGGAACTGATGATGAAACGATTACGGCAATAGAGAAACGTTTAGGAGAAATACCGCCTATTTCGAAACTTATTCAAAAGGGATTGTCTCCTGAACAAATTCTTGAAGAAATTTTTGGAGCAAATAATATGAAGATCATTGAAAAAATGCCAGTATCTTTTACTTGCACATGTTCCAAAGACAGATTTTCAAATGCTATTATCAGCTTAGGAAATGACGAAATTGAAGATATGATTGCAACAGATGAAAAGGCAGAAGCACATTGTCATTTTTGTAATGAAAAGTACTTATTTACAAAAAGTGAGTTAGAGGCTCTTTTATCTGAAGCAAGATAAAAGGAGATAAACAGAGGATAAACCTTATTATAGTGTTTATCTTCTTTTTTATTTAGAAGAGTTTTTTCAGTAGAATAAAATTACCCTTGTAGTGTGAATTTTTTGTAAAATTAAAGTGTATTAATTGACAAAAAGAAGATTCATTGATAAATTATATATTATAAAACCAATTAAAATACTCGGATTAAGAAAAAGGGGAGATTATGTATGCCACGCTTAGCTAACTCAATTTTAGAATTAATCGGTCAAACACCTATAGTAAAATTAAATCGTTTAGTAGAAGAAAACAGTGCAGACGTCTATTTGAAACTAGAATATATGAACCCTGGAAGCAGTGTTAAAGATCGTATTGCTCTTGCGATGATTGAAGCTGCCGAAAAAAGCGGAGATCTAAAAGAAGGAAGCACTATTATTGAACCAACTAGTGGAAACACTGGAATTGGATTAGCTATGGTAGCTTCAGCGAAAGGGTATAACTCAATCCTTGTGATGCCAGAAACTATGAGTATTGAAAGACGAAGATTACTTAAGGCTTACGGTGCACAAATCGTATTAACGCCAGGACCAGAAGGGATGGGCGGAGCGATTCGCAAAGCAGAGGAATTGGCTAAAGAAAATGGATACTTCCTGCCACAGCAGTTCAAAAACTTATCTAATCCAGAAGTGCATAAATTAACAACTGGACCAGAAATTGTTGCTGCTTTTGGAGAAGAAAAACTTGATGCATTTATTTCTGGTATTGGAACTGGCGGTACTATTTCTGGTGCTGGTGAAGTGTTAAAAGAAGCATATAATGATATCAAAATATATGCAGTAGAACCAGCTGATTCACCAGTATTGTCTGGCGGTAAACCAGGTCCTCATAAAATTCAAGGAATTGGTGCAGGATTTGTTCCGGCAACATTAAATGAAGAAGTATATGATGATATTATTCAAGTAACTACAGAACAGGCTTTTGAATATGCTCGCCGTGCAGGTAAGGAAGAAGGTATATTAGGCGGCATTTCTTCTGGTGCTGCAATTTATGCTGCATTAAAAGTAGCTAAAGAGTTAGGAAAAGGCAAAAAGGTATTGGCGATTATTCCAAGTAATGGAGAACGTTATTTGAGCACACCACTTTATCAGTTTGATGAGGAATAAAAAGAAAAAGCAATAAATTGCTTTTATACTTAAAAAAACAAGCATCCTATTAAGGTTGCTTGTTTTTTTGTAATCAAATTCTAATTTTTTTGTCTTTTTGCTTCAATCTCATGTATGATGATAAAAGAAAAAATGGTAAGGGGCGAAAAATTTTTGGAAAAGTTTAAAGTATACGGCGAAAAAAGACCAATGCCATATGAGCATTTTTATAAAAAATTCCTCCAACTATCCAATGATGAACCATATTATGTTTTGTTAGAAAGCGGAAGAGGTGGAAGATATAGCATTGCTGCTAATAAACCAATCGTAAGAATGATAGGGGAAAATAATCAATTAACTGTTGTAAAAGAAGGAAGCGCAGAAATTTTTGAAGGGAATCCTCTTCATTTAGTGAAAAAGGAAATGAGAAAGTATGAGGTAGAAACAAATATAGAATGGCCTGATTTCCAAGGTGGGGCGCTTGGTTTTATTAGCTATGATTATATTCGTTATATTGAAAGACTTCCTGAAGAAACGCTAAACGACCTTGAAATACCAGAAGTATATTTTCTGTTATTTGATGAGTGGTATGTGTATGATCATCAAGAACAATTTTTATGGCTGATGGGATTATATAAAGAAGATGTACAAGATAGTATAGAAAGTAAAATAAAAAAACGTGTTGGCCTTTTGGAGGAATATACAGGCCAAGAAAACGTTGCTGTGCAAGCAGAGAAATCATATGGTGTAGAAGTATCTATCCAAGATAATGACTTCCAGAAATCTGTTAGAAAGATTCAAGAGTATATTTCGCAAGGAGACGTTTTTCAAGTTAACTTATCTGTCCGCCAATCTCAACCATTGCATGTTCCAGCAATCGAGGTATATAAACAGTTGAGAGTATTAAATCCATCTCCTTATATGGGCTATTTCCATACGCCGGATTTTCAGCTGGTTTCTGGTTCTCCTGAGCTTTTAGTGAAGAAGAAGGGGAGTGAGGTAAGTACAAGGCCAATTGCTGGAACAAGGTCAAGAGGAGCAGATAACATCGAAGACCAAATACTTGCAAATGAATTGATAGAAAGTGAAAAAGAACGTGCTGAACATGTCATGCTAGTTGATTTAGAACGAAATGATCTTGGGAGAGTTTGCGAGTATGGAACGGTAGAAGTAAATGAGTTTATGGTAATCGAGAAATATTCCCATGTTATGCATATTGTTTCAAATGTGCGTGGAAAATTAGCTGAAGATAAAAATGAGTTCGATTTAATAGACAGTATGTTTCCAGGAGGAACAATAACTGGTGCACCAAAGATAAGAACGATGGAAATTATTGAGGAACTGGAGCCTGTGAGAAGAGGGGCGTATACTGGGTCACTTGGATGGCTTGGCTTTAACAAAGATATAGAATTAAATATTATGATTAGAACAATGCTTGTAAAAGGAAATAAATCATATGTACAAGCGGGTGCTGGGATTGTAATTGATTCTGTTCCTGCAAATGAATATAAAGAATCTATGAAAAAAGCAAGAGCTTTATGGAATGCAAAAGAATTAGCAGAAAAAAAGGAGTAAAGAAATGATCTATATGATTGATAATTATGACTCATTCACTTATAACCTTGTTCAATATTTAGGATCGATGGGCGAACATCTAGTTGTCAAAAGAAATGATCAAACAACTATTCAAGAAATAAAAAAAGCATCTCCTGATTATTTAATGGTCTCCCCAGGTCCTTGCAGCCCAAATGAAGCGGGGATAAGCTTAGAAACTATTGCTGCCTTTGCTAATGAAGTTCCTATTATGGGTGTGTGTTTAGGGCATCAAGCCATCGCGCAAGTATTTGGAGGGGATGTTATAAAGGCAGAAAACCAAATGCATGGAAAAACTTCTCTTATGTACCATGATAATCAAACAATTTTTGCTGGACTTCCCAATCCATTTCCAGCTACAAGATACCACTCTTTAATTGTAAAAAAAGAAACATTGCCTGAATGCTTGGAAATAAGTGCATGGACAGAAGAAGGAGAAATTATGGGGATTCGCCATAAGGAATTGGCGATTGAGGGAGTGCAATTTCATCCTGAGTCAATTATGACAACTGCTGGTATGAAATTGTTGAAAAATTTTATTGATCATTATGCTAGATGTGAGAGTAAATAAATGTATATATATTTGAATGGACAAATTGTAAAGCAGGAAGAAGCGGTAATATCTCCTTTTGATCATGGATTTATGTATGGATTAGGATTGTTTGAAACATTTCGTATTTATGATGGCCATCCATTTTTATTAGATGATCATATAACTCGATTAAATGAAGGGCTCCAGCTTTTAAATATTAATAGAGTTTTTAATCGTTTAGAGGTAGTGAAATTATTAAATGATTTACTAAAAGCAAACGGATTAACAAATGCTTATATTCGTTTTAATGTTTCGGCAGGGAGTGGCGCAATTGGTTTGCAAACGGCCCCTTATATAAATCCTACGGTCATTGTTTATATCAAATCATTAGAAAAGCGGAATAGCATGTTCGAGAAAAAGGGGCAAATAGTAACTATTCCACGCAATACACCTGAGGGTAGAGAGCGGTTAAAGTCACACCATTATCTCAATAATGTTTTTGCTAAAAGAGAAGTAGGAGATAAGTTGGATGTAGAGGGGATTTTTTTAACGAAAGATAATTATGTAGCGGAAGGAATCACTTCTAATTTGTTCTGGGTAAAGGATCATACATTATACACTCCGTGTTTAAATACAGGTATTTTAAATGGCATTACAAGAAGATTCATTATTTCTCTTGCGCGGAATAAGGGATTAAGGGTAGAAGAAAATTTTTATCCTGTAGAGCATTTAATAGAAGCGGAAGAAGTATTTACGACAAATTCTATTCAAGAAATTGTGGCATTGAGCCATATTGAAACCCATTATTTTAAGGGGGAAGATGGGGAGATAACTGCAATGCTTCATAAAGCGTATCAGCAGTTCACTAGTTCGTTATGGGCAATGAAAGAGATAGGAGGAATTGATGATGAGTGATAAAAAATTAAAATGTAGTCCCTATACGCTTGATTATAAAAATAAAACCTTGATCATGGGGATACTGAATGTTAATCCGGATTCCTTTTCTGATGGTGGAAAATACAACAGAAGAGATTATGCTTTAAAACATGCGCTTAATATGATTGAAAATGGTGCGCATATCATTGATATTGGCGGTGAATCCACAAGACCAGGGTATGTAGAAATTTCGATAGAAGAGGAATTAGAAAGAGTGATTCCCATCATTGAGGCAATTGCTGCTGAAGTAGATGTTCCGATTTCTATTGATACGTATAAAAGTCCGGTTGCCAAGGAAGCGTTAAAAGCAGGAGCCCATATTATAAATGATATTTGGGGAGCAAAAAAAGATCCATCAATAGCTATGATTGCTGCAGAAAAAAAAGTGCCTATCATTTTAATGCACAATAGAGAGGATCGGAAATATACAAACTTTATCGAGGATGTATTAATAGATATTGCAGAAAGCATTCAAATTGCAAAAAATGCAGGAGTAGCCGAATCTAATATTATTTTAGACCCAGGCATAGGTTTTGCTAAAAGCCTTCAGCAAAACCTTGAAATGATGAGAGGTTTGGATAAGCTAGTAGAACTAGGATATCCTGTTTTGCTTGGTACTTCAAAAAAATCAATGATTGGAAATGTATTAGACTTGCCCGTAGCTGAAAGAATGGAAGGAACAGGAGCAACGGTTTGTTTTGGAATACAAAAGGGATGCCAAATAGTACGGGTGCACGATGTAAAAGAAATGGCGAGAATGGCCCGTATGATGGATGCATTAATGGGAAAGGGCGAATATAGTGGATAAGATACGTTTAACCAAAATGGAGTTTTACGGATATCACGGGGTTTTTCCAGAAGAAAATAAACTAGGCCAGCGTTTTATTATAGATTTAGAAGTGGAAGCTGATTTAAGGGAAGCGGGTGAAAGCGACAATTTGGAACACTCGGTTAATTATGGTCAGCTGTACTTTGATGTTAGAGAAATAGTGGAGGGTGCACCTTGTCAACTTATTGAGGCGTTGGCGGAAAAAATTGCACAAAAGCTTTTGTCTGTCTATTATCGTATTGAAAGCGTGCGCGTTGCTGTCATTAAACCAGATCCCCCGATACCAGGACACTATCAATCAGTATCTGTTGAGATTTTTAGGAGCAGGCAATGAGAAATAAAGCTTATATTTCATTGGGATCTAATGTTGGTAACCGGGTAGAATATTTGCAAGAAGCGGTGCGCATGTTGGGGCAACAGGAAGAGATTAGCTTGGTAAGTATTTCATCTATTTATGAAACGGATCCTGTTGGTTATGTAGAACAAGATCCTTTTTTAAATATTGTTTTAGAGGTGTGCACATCTTTAACTCCACTTGATTTATTGAAGGTTTGCCAGTCAGTAGAAAATGAATTAGGAAGAAAAAGGATAATAAGGTGGGGTCCAAGGACAATAGACCTTGACATTTTATTGTATAATCATGAAAATATAGAATCAGAGAAACTAAGCATTCCACATCCAAGAATAGAAGAAAGAGCGTTTGTTATGATTCCTTTATTGGAAATAGCTCCAGCAATACAACTACCGAATAAATCAATGCCTTTAATAGAAAGCAACGAGTTTTTGCGGGGTAAAGAAGGAGTAAGGATATGGAGACAACAGAAAAATGGGGAAGACGTATTCGAGCTTTTCGAAAATTAAAAGGGTATACCCAAGAGGGATTGGCAAAAGAAATTCTTGTATCTGTATCTATTCTCGGTGAAATTGAGCGGGGAAACAGGATTCCATCAGAGGATATAATAAATTTAATTGCAGAAGCTTTAAAAATAACTAGGCAAGACTTAGACCCTGATTCTAAATAAAATCATAATTTAATTAAGGAGGTAAGATTTATTGTTTAAAATAGGAAATGTCGAAATGACAAATAGAGTAGTTCTTGCACCAATGGCTGGAATCTGTAATTCTGCCTTCCGTTTAACGGTAAAAGAGTTTGGTGCGGGACTAGTTTGTGCGGAAATGATAAGTGATAAAGGGATTGTTTTTAAAAATGAAAAAACAATGAACATGCTTTATATTGATGAAAGAGAAAATCCGTTAAGTCTGCAAATATTTGGTGGTGAAAGAGAGACTTTAGTAGAAGCTGCTAAGTTCGTTGATAAAAATACAAATGCGGATATAATCGATATTAATATGGGCTGCCCTGTGCCGAAGATTACAAAATGTGATGCAGGAGCAAAATGGCTATTAGATTCAAATAAAATTTATGAGATGGTTTCGGCGGTTGTAGAGGCAGTGGATAAGCCGGTTACAGTTAAAATGCGCATGGGCTGGGATGAAGATCATATATATGCAGTTAAAAATGCACAAGCTGTGGAACGTGCGGGAGGAAGTGCAGTGTCGCTTCATGGCCGTACACGTGTGCAGATGTATGAAGGAAAGGCGAACTGGGATATTATTCGTGAAGTGAAACAATCCATTAATATACCATTAATCGGTAATGGAGATGTAGAAACTCCTCAAGATGCAAAAAGAATGCTTGAGGAGACAGGCTGTGATGGTGTGATGATAGGGAGAGCAGCATTAGGCAATCCATGGATGATCTATCGCACAGTTAACTATTTAGAAACAGGCGAATTAATGGAAGAACCATCTGTGCGAGAAAAAATTGAGGTTTGCAAACTTCATTTGGATCGTTTAATTGCTTTGAAAAGTGAAAATGTTGCGGTAAGAGAAATGAGAAAACATGCAGCTTGGTATTTAAAAGGAATAAGAGGGAATGCAAAAGCCCGCAATGAAGTTAATCAATGTGAAACAAGAGAACAACTAGTTAACTTGTTAGATAGTCTTGTAATAGAAGTGGAGAAAAAGGAAATTCAAGTAGGGTAACTTTGACTTTTGCTAGGTTCTTTTTTTATAATATATTTTGAAAATCAGCTGTCGGACAAAAATCTGACAGTTTTTTTTCTTTTTTAGTGTCTGGAATTGTGACATTGTGTAGAATAATAAAGTATGTATAAAAATTTACGATTCCTTTTTTAGGTGATCATACATAAAAAAGATGCTGGAGATGATTAAAAATGAGTCATGAAGAATTAAATGACCAATTGCAAGTAAGACGCAGCAAAATGAATGAGTTGCGTGAACAGGGAATAGATCCATTCGGAAAACGTTTTGAAAGAACAAATTTATCTGAAGAGCTAAAACAAAAGTACAGCTCTTTTGAAAAAGAAGAACTAGAAGAAAAAGATATCGTTGTTGCTCTTGCTGGAAGAGTAATGACTAAAAGAGGAAAAGGAAAAGCTGGGTTTGCCCATATACAAGATCTTCAAGGCCAAATTCAATTATATGTAAGGAAAGATAATGTTGGAGAAGAACAATATTCTATATTTAACTCTGTAGATTTAGGGGATATTGTTGGAGTGGAAGGAACATTGTTTAAAACAAATGTTGGGGAATTATCAATCAAAGTCAAAGATTTTACATTGCTGACAAAAGCACTTCGCCCGCTTCCTGATAAATTCCATGGATTAAAAGATATTGAACAGCGTTATCGCCAACGTTATTTAGATTTAATCGCCAGTGAAGAAAGTAAAAGCACATTTATTCTTCGTAGTAAAATTATACAAGCAATGCGCAGATATTTAGACAGTCATGGCTATTTAGAGGTAGAAACGCCAATGATGCATTCTATTGCTGGTGGAGCATCAGCGCGTCCATTTATTACTCACCATAATGCATTAGATATGCCTCTTTATATGCGTATTGCTATTGAGTTGCATTTGAAACGCCTAATTGTCGGGGGTTTAGAAAAAGTGTACGAAATTGGACGTGTTTTCCGTAATGAAGGAGTTTCGACTAGGCACAATCCAGAGTTTACAATGATTGAATTATACGAGGCATATGCGGACTATCGCGATATTATGAGTTTGACTGAAAATTTAGTAGCTCATATTGCGAATGAAATACATGGCAGCACAACTGTTGCTTATGGTGAATACCAAGTTGATTTAAAACCAGAATGGACAAGACTTCATATGGTAGATGCAATCAAACAATATACTGGTGTAGATTTTTGGCCAGAAACAAGTTTAGAAGATGCTAGAAGATTAGCTAAAGAAAATAATATTGAAATAAATGATAATATGGCATATGGACATATTGTAAATGAATTTTTTGAACAACGAGTAGAAGAAAAATTAATTCAGCCGACTTTTATATATGGACATCCAGTAGAGATTTCACCTCTAGCAAAAAGAAATGAAGAGGATCCTCGCTTTACTGATCGTTTTGAATTGTTTATCGTTGGCAGAGAGCATGCGAATGCATTTACAGAACTAAATGATCCTATTGATCAGCGCGAAAGATTTGAAGCGCAGCTAAAAGAGCGTGAGCAGGGTAATGATGAGGCGCACTTAATGGATGACGACTTCATTGAAGCGCTAGAATACGGAATGCCGCCTACAGGAGGATTGGGCATAGGGATTGATCGTTTAGTTATGCTTTTAACTAATTCTCCATCTATTAGAGATGTATTGTTATTCCCATTAATGAGACATCGTTAATAAAGAAAGCGGGGCGTTTGATTGTGTGCTCCGCTTTTCTTTTTATATGGGTTTATACTTTTAAGGTGGTTTGATAATATTTTAATTAAATGAAAGAATAGCATTTAATATCCTTTGAGAAAATAAATACGAATTATGATTAAATTATAAGAATATTTTTTCTTTTTAAAAGTAGTTGCATAGATTCGTTTGAGATGGTATATTATTATCTGTTGCTAAGGTAACTTGGTAACTAACTAAAAAAACTTTTCAAAAAAATCTTGACTCAGAAAACGACTTCTGTTATTATTAAAAAGTCGCCAATGACAACGAG
>NZ_BQYJ01000014.1 GCF_023168165.1 Niallia sp. NCCP-28 | reverse complement strand
ACAAAGTCACTTCAAAAGCAACTCACTTATCATACCACACTACAAACGAGAAAACAATTGTTGTTTCACATTTATTTTCTTTGTCGAAGTGACATTTATAAATATATCAAGAAAAACAAATAAAGTCAAACAATTATTTCATATTTTTATCAATATATTTATTTTCTGTAATCATATATTGCAAACAATCCTTGGGTGACGCTATCTTCTTGAATAAAGAGAAAAGTTCCCGATACCGAACAGCCATCGCAGACTTAACACTTTTATCAATTCTATCATCTCCAAGATCAAATAAGATTTCATCCAGCTCCCTCTTCAACAAATATTCAAACTCTTTCACTTCTCTCTGGCTTAATAATATACCAAGCATAGAATGACCTCCCACACATTAATCATAAAATATTTCTCTCATAGTTTTTCTAATCATATTTCCCTGTATTATTGCCACAAACATTATTATTATCAATTTTTTGTCATTTCCTTGATTTTTTTCACATAGAATTGGACGAGGAGCATAATTAGGACGAGGTGAAAAACATGAATATCTTTTATGTATTAAATGGAAAATCGATGAAGCAATTTGCGTTAATAATTATTGTTTCTTTTTTTACTGCCTGGTTTCTATATATGGAGAATATTGTACAAGTACCTGTTTTCTCTTCCAAAGATGGACCAAAAGCAGTTTATAAGGGCGAAAAAAACATTGCCCTTACGTTTAACATTGGCTGGGGAGATGAAAAAGCCGAACCTATCCTTGATATTCTTCATAAAAAAGGGGTTAGCGCTACATTCTTCCTTGCAGGATCTTGGGCAGAAAGGCATCCAGATACGGTCAATAGAATTATAAAAGAGGGACATGAAATCGGCATTCTTGGTTATGAGTACATTGACTATTCAGAAACAAAAAAGGAAAAGGTTGTTCAAGATCTTTCTAAAGCAAAAACTGCCTTTGAAAAGTTAAATATAAAAGATATATCTCTTGCTAGAGCACCAACTGGTCACTTTAACCAAGAAACTTTAAATATCACTAATCAATATAACTATACCCTGGTCCATTGGAGCATTGATTCTAAAGATTGGACAAATCCAGGCAAAAAGAAAATTATTAAAAATATATCCCAAGCAAAAAAAGGAGATATTATACTGTTGCACGCTTCCGATTCTGCTAAACAAACAGCAAACGCCCTTCCATCAATCATAGAAAATCTAAAAAATAAACATTTAAACTTTGTAACTGTTTCATCAATGATATCAAATGCACATTCAAAATCTAAAGAAATCAATTGATATAACGAAACATGCGAAAAGTTAGCGCTACTAAACTTTTCGCATGTTTTATTTTTTATGTGAAATACTATAGATAATTAGCAGGAATAATACATCTAAGATATATCATGAAAGGGGCAGTTAATAATGCTGAAAAAAGGGGTTGTTATTCTTCTTTTACTGGTCGGAGTTTTAAGTGGATGTTCTGATAGTGAATCCTCTTCTCAAATGGATTATGATCAAACAAAAAAAATGATAGTTGATATATTAAAAACAGATGAGGGAAAAAAAGCTATTCGTGACGTTATTGGCGATGAAGAAATAAAGCAGAACTTAGTCATGAATGAAAAAACAATAAATGCAACGATTGAAAAAACTTTAACTTCGGACAAAGCAGCTGAATTTTGGAAAGAAAATTTTAAAGATCCCGAGTTTGCCGAAACTATGGCTAAAAGCATGAAAACGGAAAATGAAAAGTTGCTGAAAAACTTAATGAAAGACTCAGAATATAGAAAAATGATGATAGAGCTTTTGCAGGATCCATCGATAGAATCTGAAATAAAAAAAGTATTAAAAAGCACAGAATACCGGGAACATTTAGAAAAAATCATGCAAGAAACAATGGATACCCCTGATTTTAAAAGTAAATTCCAAGAAATTTTAGATAAAGCAGCAAAAGAAGCATCCTCTGTTCAAGATACCGCAAACAATAAATCTTAGCGCAAAAAAAGAGAACTACTATCAAATAAGTAGTTCTCTTTTTTTATCATTTCAATACATTGATTATTCGCTCTGCTATTTCTTTATATTTTTCACCTAATACATGGTTCTCTTGATAGACTGACGGGGCAAAATCTTCTGTATTCCAATCTGGCTGCGCTAATGGAAGCTGACCTAAAAGCGAAACTTCTAAATCTGCTGCTAATTTAAGTCCTCCTCCCTTGCCAAATACATATTCTTTTTCACCAGTAACTTTGCTTTCAAAATAAGCCATGTTTTCGATTACGCCCAATATATCATGTTCTGTCTTTAAAGCCATTGCTCCTGCTCTTGCCGCAACAAAAGCAGCAGTCGGATGTGGCGTGGTCACAATAATTTCTTTGCTTGCAGGAAGCATTGTATGAACATCTAAAGCGACATCTCCTGTTCCTGGGGGCAAATCTAAAATAAGATAATCCAACTCTCCCCATTGTACTTCCTCTAGAAAACTGGTTAACATTTTGCCGAGCATTGGCCCTCTCCATATAATAGGCGCATTATCTTCTACAAAGAAACCCATTGAAATTACTTTTACCCCAAAGCGTTCCACCGGTATAATTTTTTCGTTTTCAACAAGAGGACGCTCAGAGATTCCCATCATATCCGGAACACTAAATCCATATATATCAGCATCGATTATTCCAACTTTTTTCCCTAATCTTGCAAGGGATACTGCAAGGTTTACCGAAACGGTTGATTTTCCCACTCCTCCTTTTCCACTTGCAATAGCTATATACACAGGAGTTCGACTATCTTTCTTATCTTCGAGCATTTCATTTACTAATCCACTTGGCAGCTCACTAAATCGCAAACCTACACTCTCAACACCATGTCCTTTCAAAACGGAAACAATATTTTCCTGCAGCTCCAATTGAGCTTGTGTTCCTAACTTTGCAACTGCAATCTTTATACTGACATGCTTTTTTTCTTCATCCCATTTTAAATCTTTAATCGAATTTAATTCTAATAATGTTTTATGTAAAAAAGGATCTATCATACTCTCTACTAAATTTTCTATTTCCTCTTTTGTTACCATGATAATCCCCCCTCATTTTACCAAATATTATAGCATATATTTTTATAACGTTTACATTAAAGACTTCGTTAGACAGAAAAGCTATTCTTCACAGGATATCTAGACAGAAAAAAAGAGAGCATTCCCTCTCTCTTGCGCCAACTTTATCATTTTCCATCTTTTAATCTTCTACTTTAATCTCTTCTTCGTTTGTAAAATAACGACTAACACCTTTATAAACAGAAGCCGCTACTTTATTTTGATAACTTTCATCCATTAGATTTAACTTTTCAGTCGGATTAGATAAAAAACCAATTTCCACAAGAGCTCCTGGCTTTTCAGCATATTTTAATATATATACACTTCCAAGGGGTTTTGCTTTTCTTGTTGTATTTTCTAGATTCTCTATTAACTCGTCTTGAATAAACTTAGCAGCTACTTCATTTTCTTTAATATGCGGGGCATAGAACGTTTGTGCGCCACTCCATTTAGAGGAAGGAATTGCATTTAAATGAACGCTTAAAAAGAAATCTGCATCTGATTTATTAATAATATTTAATCTCTCTTTTAAATCTTCCACTTTTCGATTACGATAACCTTTTGTATTTTCACTTGCTAAATCCTTATCCTCTTCTCTAGTCATAATAACCAATGCCCCTTGCTCCTGTAAATAATCTCTTATCTTCAAAGATACATTTAAAGCAATATCCTTTTCCAATACATCCTTATCCCCTGCTCCGCCATCTGGACCGCCATGACCTGGATCAATTACAATAATCTTTCCAGTTAAAGGTAGATTCCACGCATCCCATGAATCGTCATTTGAAAAGTCATATTGCAAAATAAAAAACAGGAGTGCCAATCCTATTGTAAATATGCTTATTTTCATTTTTTTATTCACCGCTCTAGTCAATCCTCCCTGCCCGCTCGTCCTTATCCATAATATATGGGACAAGAAAATTGTTTAGAACCGAAACATATAGCTAAATAGGCAGTTGTTTTTCTATCTTTCCTTAGAAAAACAACTGCCTTATTCAAAAAAATTAATGAAGTTTTAACTTTCTTCTTTTATTGGCCTTTTCAAAACCTTCATTCCAACACTCATCTACAAATTGTTCACATAAATAAAGAAGAGATTCATTTTTGCTGCTTTCTTTGCTTCCCCAATATAATAAAAAATGAAATAAAGTATCTTTTAGATGTCTATCTTCCTCTTCACACCTCTTCTTAACCTCTGCCTTGCTTTCCCCATACCTATTAAATTTGCTGAAATTTGCTCCCAACAAAAAAGCTTCAATTGCTACATCATAACAAGCCTCTTCAATTCCCGAGGTCATGATCATACTAGAAGTTAAATTTGAAGTCCCAAAATACCTCGCTACTTTTTCCTTTAAATCCTTAATAGAAATGTCCCGTAGCACAGATCTTTCGTATTTAATTTGTTTTTCTCTTTTTTTTAAATCAAAATTTGTAATAACTGTCACTATATTTCTCACCCCTTAACTTAGTTTTTTCTAAGATTAACGAGTGATACCACTCCCTTTAAAGTTTCCATATCCAATAAATAAGATTATTGCTAAGAATGGAGATATTTGCCGTTCCTCTGCATCTATCGACTAAATCAGAAAAGATAAACAAACTGTTTGGTTATCTTATTTGCCCGTTTCCACTTATGATATATTTTCTAGTGGTTAAGGCTGGTAGCCCCATTGGTCCTCGCGCATGAAGCTTTTGCGTGGAAATGCCAATCTCTGCTCCAAACCCCAAAGCTCCTCCATCAGTAAAACGTGTTGAAGCATTATGGTATAAAGCAGCTGCATCAGTTAATTGCATAAACCTTTTTGCATTTTCTTCATTTTCCGTAATGATTGCTTCTGAATGTTTTGTACCGTATCGGTCGATATGATCAATTGCTTCGTCTAGACTGCCAACCGTTTTAATAGCGATATCCAGACTTAAATATTCATTTGCCCAATCCTTTTCATCCGCTGGCAATACATTAGGCAGTGCTGCCATTACCTTTTGATCGCCATGAATAAGAATATTGTGCTCCTCAAATTTTTTGCCCAATTCTTTTTTATGGCTTTCCAGCCAGTCCTTATGAACAATTAATGTTTCCAATGCATTGCACACAGCTGGACGATCTGTTTTTGCATTAATAATAATTTTTAAAGCCTTCTGCACATTAGCTTCTTTATCCACGTATATATGACAATTGCCTACTCCTGTCTCCAAAACAGGTACAGTAGCATTTTCTACAACTGTTTGAATAAGAGAGCCTCCACCACGAGGAATCAGTACATCAATATGGCTTTTCAGCGTAAATAACTGTTGAGTTGCTTTACGATCTGTAGCAGCAATAAATTGAACAGCCTCTTTTGGAACCTTTGTCTTTTTCAGCGCATTATGTATGATTCTAACAATTTCTATATTGGAAAAAATCGCCGATGATCCGCCTTTAAGCACAATCTCATTCCCAGATTTTAATGCCAGCCCAGCAGCATCTACCGTTACGTTTGGGCGTGCTTCATAAATCATACCTATTACACCTAAAGGAACGCGTATTTCTTCTACTTGCAGACCATTTTCCAATTTCCACGCTGAAAGAATATCCCCAATTGGATCGGCAAGTTCTGCAATGGCACGCAAACCCTCTGCGAAATCTAAAATGCGTTCATGATTAAGCTCCAAACGATCTAAAAAAGCCTCTTCAAATCCATTTTCTCTTCCTCTTTGAAGATCTTTTTGGTTTGCAGCTAATATAGATTTATATTCTGCTTCAAGCTCATCGGCCAACATTCTTAATGCTTCATTTTTTTCACTTGTTTTTAGAGCACCAAGTATTTTTGCTGCCTTTTTAGCTGCCGCCGCCTGTTCCTCTACTGTCACACTCTTAATCAACCTCTCCGTCATCCCTCATCCTCCTTAATATTTTTATACCAATTCTTGTGTATTAAAATCGCAAGAGTATACAAAGGTTTCAAGATCTATGGCTGCTTTTGCGTTATCATCCTTTGCTTTTAATCTATCGCTTGAATAATTAACTCTGCCGATGCCAAGTTCTTCTTCCAACTCATCCAAAATCCTAACGACCGCTCCTCTACTGAACCTCCCCTTTATCTCTTTAATATCTTTAGGGTAAATATTTTTCTTCTGATTGATAAAATTTCTTTTCATCTTTTGATCAATAATTATTTGCCCCTCTGGTCCTGAATGAAAAGCAATCCACTGCTGCTCCTCATCAAGATTAAAGGAGCTTGCCTTATGCTCAAAGTAAGTCCCCTTCGCTGTACCATTAACTGCATCAATTAAGATGTCCCTCGTGCCAGCCTTCCCCAAAAATGATTCAATTCCAGATGCTAATGCAATCTTAACCGCACAAAGCTTTGATTTCATTCCACCTGTTCCTACTGAACTGTCAGACCCTCCTGCTGCCGCCTCAATTTCAGGAGTAATGGTATGGACTCTTGCTAGCATTTTAGCTCCTGGATTTTTAGGATTTTTATTATAAAGTCCATCAACATCGGATAAAATAATTAACTGATCTGCATCAATAAGCGCTGCAACTTTTGCAGACAGCGTATCATTATCTCCAAACTTTAACCTGTCAACCGTTACAGTATCATTTTCATTTATTATAGGGATTATTCCACGCCCTATTAATACGTTTAAGGTATTTTTCATATTGGCATAGCGAATTTCATCAGAAAAATCACCTCTCGTAATTAGGATCTGTGATGCGACATATCCATGAGATAAAAAGAGTTCTGAGTAAGATTCCATTAATAATCCTTGACCAATCGAAGCTGCTGCTTGTTTTTCAGACAATTCTGTAGGACGATTTATGCATCCAAGCTTGCGATAGCCCGCAGCCACTGCTCCTGATGAAACAACCGCCAATTCATAGCCTTGATCTTTTAACACTACAATTTGCTCTACCAGTTTCTCCAGCTTTTTGCGGCTGATTTCACCATGCATGCTCGTTAAGGAGCTGCTTCCAATCTTAATTACAACTCTTTTTATCTGTTTATCCCCAATTATCATTCTTTACCTCCTACTTATGGCTATTTTTAAATTCTCACCCTGTACTTACATAAGAACTGAAGGCCCTTCCTCCTTTAATATACCCTCTCTAGTTCCTTGCATAATTCTTTTGAACGTCTAGCCGCATGATTCACAGCCTGTGACAAAGCCTCCCCGCCATTAAACATTTTTAAAGCTCTCAAACCAGATTCTGTTGTACCATTCGGCGAGGTTACCCTTTTGCAAAGAACTGTTGGGGAATCCCCTTTTTCCATAACCATTTTTGCTGCCCCATATACGGTTTGCGCCACAATTTCACGAACCATTTCTTCATTCATTCCATTTTGCATTCCCATCAATTCCATCTGTTCCATTAGATAATAAAAGTAGGCAGGCCCGCTTCCAGCTATTCCTGTAAAGATGTCCATTTGCTTTTCTTCAATGATAAAAACTTTTCCCATACATGCAAGCAATTCTTTTACAGCCTGAGTAGTTTCTTTTGCTGTATTCATTCCTGGAGTTACCGCTGTTGCTGATTCTTGAATCATGCTAGATGTATTAGGCATAACACGAACCACTTGTTGCCCTTTATTTAAATGCTCTTCCATAAAGCTTGTTGTTACACCAGCTAGCACAGATACAATTACTTGGTCTGGATGCAATCTGTCTTTTATCGCTGCAAGGGCCTCTGCTGCTCCTTTTGGCTTCATTGCCAAAATAAATAAATCAATATCTTCATATGGCAGCATTTCCTTCGCTGCTACTTTTACTCCATATTTATTTTTTATTTGTTGAAGCCGCTGTTCATTTTCTTTATTTGTTACATAAAGTCTATCTGCAGATATTTTTCCTTCCTTCAAAATTCCTGATATCATAGCCTCGGCCATTGAACCCGCTCCCAAAAAAGCAATTGTTTTATTTCTATCCATGAACATCCTCCCTTGTTTTTCAATCTGAATTTTCCAACATTTTTAATGGTAACATGCCTAGATGTATATTCAAGGGGAGGCAATCAATTAACGAGGAAAAAAGCGAGATAGTGAAGGAATGTTTGCAAATTGGATTTCTTTCCTATTCAGGCCAATAGGAAAGTAAATAACCGTTATTTTCACCGTATATGCCGACTATATAGATAAGCCCATTATTAAAACTCCTGTTAAAAATCGCATTTTAGAGAAAAGATCAACATCTTCTTTCTAAAATTTGCTGATTAGATTTCTTCCAAATAAGCACTCTTGATTATTAAACAAAACATTCTTTCATATACGTCAACCATTTAAAATAATCCAAAATAAGAAAATAAAATGCAGCATTGAAATATACCTGAATTACTTTAGCCATGACTCCACTTATTCTCTAGCAAGCTGCATTCCATTTTATAAATAAAAAAGACCCCCAAGCAAAAACTTGGGAGCCTTTGAAACGTATAATAATTAACGTTTTGAGAACTGAGGTGCACGACGAGCGCCTTTAAGACCGTATTTTTTACGTTCTTTCATACGAGCGTCACGAGTTAATAATCCTGCACGTTTTAATGTTGGACGGAATTCAGGATCTGCTTGAAGTAAAGCACGAGCAATACCATGACGGATAGCTCCAGCTTGACCAGTATATCCTCCACCGCTAACATTTACTAAGATATCGTAGCTTCCAGTTGTTTCAGTAGCTACTAATGGTTGTTTAACAACTTCACGTAAAGCTGCAAACGGAATATAAGTTTCGATTTCACGACCATTGATGATGATTTTACCGTCGCCTGGAACTAAACGAACACGTGCAACGGAGCTTTTACGACGACCAGTACCGATATATTGAACCTGTGCCATTTCTGTTACCTCCCTTAATAATTATCCGCGAAGTTCGTAAACTTCTGGTTGTTGTGCTTGGTGCGGATGCTCGCTACCAGCGTATACATGTAATTTTTTAAATATTTGACGACCAAGAGAATTTTTAGGAAGCATGCCTTTGATAGCAAGTTCTAACATTTTCTCAGCGTAGTTTGTACGCATTTCTAATGCTGTTCTTGATTTTAATCCACCTGGGTGCATTGTATGACGGTAGTAAATTTTGTCAGTCAATTTTTTACCAGTCAATTCGATTTTTGAAGCATTTAAGATAATAACATGATCACCAGTGTCCACATGTGGTGTGAAAGTTGGTTTATGTTTACCACGTAGTATTGATGCCACTTCACTAGAAAGACGACCTAAAGTTTTGCCTTCAGCATCAATAACGTACCATTTACGATCAACAGTATTTGAATTAGCCATAAACGTTGTACGCATTAGTTTTCCCTCCTGAAATTGAAATTGTTTCAATAAATTGTTTTAAGTTTTATTACGTCTATATGTTCACACAATTAAGTTCCGGGGCTTAATGTGGGATTAAAATACATACCATATTATGATATATCCTAGAATTGTATATGTCAAGGAAATGTTACACCAGGATTAGTTGTTATGAGATTTTTTTTTGAAAAACAAAAAAAACTTCTATGATTTTCTCTAATAATTGACTTTCCATAAATATAAACCATTAGCAGAAGCCGTCTTACCAGCTAGTTTTCGATCTTTTCCTGCAATAATGTCCAAGATAGAATCGGGACGTCTTTTGCCTCTTCCAACATCTAAAAGAGTACCAATAATAATACGTACCATATTATACAAAAAACCATTGCCTTTAAAGCTAAATATTAACATATCCCCTTCTTGCATTAACTCCATGGAGGTAATTTTTCTTATTTTATCTTCTTTATCCGTTTTTGCGGAACAAAAACTGGTAAAATCAAATTCTCCAATAAAATACCCCATTGCCTCTCTTATGGCATCAAGGTTTAATGGATATGGATAATAATAGGCATAATTACGTTTAAAGGGATCTCTTCTTTCGCCTAGCTGAATAAAATAGCGATATTCTTTACCAGTAACATTATATCTAGCATGAAAATTCCTGCTAACAGCTTCTGCTTTAACTACTACAATTTCGTGTGGCAAAAGCGTATTTAACGCCAGCTCCCATTTTCCTATAGGAATATCTAAATCTGAATCAAAATGAATAACTTGTCCCACTGCATGTACGCCTGCATCCGTTCGTCCAGAGGCTTGAATTTTAACATCTAAGCCTTTATGCAGCTTCTTTAGTGCCTTTTCTATCTCTCCTTGTACAGTTCTGTCTTTCGGCTGAATTTGAAAGCCACAATACACAGAACCATCGTAGCTTATTTCACATTTATATCGTTGCATATTCTTCTCCATTATCCTCTTAATAACAGAAGGAAAGCAGTAAGTAGAAGCAATATAATAATCATTACAGTATCTGTCATTTGCCATGTTAGCTGCCTATACTTCGTGCGTCCTTCTCCACCCTGGTATCCCCTAGCTTCCATTGCAATAGCCAACTCTTCCGCTCGCTTAAATGAATTAACAAATAATGGGATAAAAAGAGGGACAATTGCCTTTATACGATTCCTTATTGGCCCACTAGAAAATTCTACACCCCTTGCAATTTGCGCTTTCATAATTTTTTCTGTTTCATCCATCAAGGTAGGAATGAACCTTAATGAGATGGACATCATTAAAGCAAGCTCATGAACAGGAAATTTCACCTTTTTTAACGGAGCTAATAAAGTTTCAATAGCATCCGTCAATTCAATTGGTGTTGTAGTTAAAGTAAGCAGCGATGTCATAATAATAAGCAAAAAGAACCGAATCGATATAAGAATACCCATTCGTATTCCTTCTTCATATATCCTAATCCAGCCATAATGAAAGAACAGATTTCCTTCTTTAGTAAAAAAAAGATGAAGAAAAAAGGTAAATAGTATTAGCCATAATACTGGCTTCAATCCAATATATATATATTTAATAGGCACTTTGGAAAGAAGCGTCATAAAAAGTACATATGCTATTAAAAGCAAATAGCCCCAAATATTAGTTGCCAAAAAAACAATACAGATAAATAAAAAAACTAAGATTAGTTTGGCACGTGGATCCATACGGTGCAAAGTTGAATTAAGAGGAACAAATCGACCAATCAGCATCTTTCCCATCATGTGCTTTCTACGCCCTCTCTCAAATAACTCACAAACTCTAACATAAAACTTTCCATATTTAAATGAACTTGTTTCATTTTTCTTCCAAATCTAGCTTCTATCTTTTTTTGAAAGCGCACAACCTCCGGAAGATTCAGTCCAATTTCTTGCAATTCATCAGCTTTAGAGAATATTTGTTCTGGTGTTCCACTTTTATATACTTTTCCCTTATTCATAATCACTATTTTTTCCGCATATAAAGCAGCATCTTCCATACTGTGTGTAACAAGCACAGTTGTTAAGTTTCTTTTTTTATGCAGATTATAAAACATATCCATGATTTCTTGTCGGCCTCTTGGATCAAGACCAGCTGTAGGCTCATCAAGCACTAATACATCTGGCTCCATGGCTAGCACTCCAGCAATGGCCACTCTTCGCATTTGTCCTCCGGATAGATCAAAAGGAGACTTTTGGAGAACATCCTCTGTTAGTCCAGCCTCAGCTAATGCCTTTTTCGCACGCAATTTTGCATCATTTTCTGAAATTCCAAAATTCAAGGGACCAAAACATATATCTTTTTCTACTGTTTCTTCAAATAACTGTTGTTCTGGAAATTGAAAAACAATCCCTACTTTTTGACGGATAGTACGTAAACTTTTATTCTTTTTTTTAGCTTCCAGTTTTCTATCACCGATAACGACTGTTCCTTTAGATGGAATCAATAGGCCGTTTAAATGCTGTAAGACGGTAGACTTCCCTGAACCTGTATGTCCAATAATCGCCATATATATTCCTTTTGGTATATCTATATCTACATCTTGAATAGCTAATCTTTCAAAAGGTGTATTAACCTGATAACGATAATCTACTTCTTGAAGTGAGATGTCCATAATTCTGTCACCAACTCTTCTTCCGATAAATATACATTAGTAAGATTTATTCCTTTATTAGCTAGTTCACTTCTTAACTTAATTGTAAAAGGAATATCTAAGCCTATTTCAATTAGCTCTTTATCTAATTGAAATATTTCCGCCGGCGTTCCTACTGCATATACTTTTCCTTTATTCATTACAATAATTTTATCAGCTTTGGATGCTTCATCTAAATCATGAGTAATTGAAATAACGGTCATTTGCTGTTCTCTCAATTCTTTAATAAGCTGCAATACTTCTTCTCTACCTTGTGGATCTAACATAGATGTTGCTTCATCTAAAACAATAACAGCAGGTTTTAATGCTATGACACCTGCAATTGCAACTCTTTGTTTTTGCCCTCCGGATAGATGGTGCGGCTCTTGATCTAGAAAAGATAACATCTTTACTTTACCTAAAGCATACTCCACTCTTTTGATCATTTCTTCTCTTGGGAACCCATTATTTTCTAAACCAAAAGCCACATCATCCTTTACAGTTGTGCCGACAAATTGATTATCAGGATTCTGAAAAACCATTCCTATTTTTTTCCTAGTTTCCCATACAGAGTCCTCTGATAATACATTATGATCAATTATAATAGAACCTTCATGAGGAAAATACAAACCATTTAATAACTTAGCAAGAGTAGATTTTCCAGAGCCATTATGGCCGACAATGGCTACCCACTCTCCTTCTTTGACTTGAAAAGAAACCTCATCCAAAGCCTTAGTCCCTTCTTCATTATATCGGAAGGATACATTTTCAACAGATACCAGTACTTTAGGGCTCATCTATTTTCCTCCACGTCTTTTTAAATAAAAAGAAAACCCGCCAATTGGGCGAGCTTTGAATTGGTTTAACATAAGATTATTTAGTGATAATCCTCATTATACTCTTTACATTATTCTATCTAAGGCTAATCTATTTTTTCTTATGCTATTCCATCTCGTAGCACCCAGTAAAGTTCATTAACAATACAAAAAAGCCCGCACCTCTATTTATAATATCCATATAAATGAGGTGCACGAGCTAGACGAGTCATTAATATATTTTATTACTTCTTTTATTAATGCTCATCGTAACACTCTATAGGTGGCCAGTTCATAATAGTTTAATGCGTTAAAGAAAAAGGGCACTTGAACAAGTTTCATATCAATATAAACTGTCCCGCACCCTTGTTGTCTTTTAAGTGTCTATTAAACTAACTCGATGATTACCATTGGTGCTCCGTCTCCACGACGAGGTCCCAATTTCATAATGCGTGTGTATCCGCCTTGGCGTTCATTGTAACGAGCAGCAACATCACTGAATAATTTTTGAACTGCATCTTGGTTTGTTTCAGCATTAGCAACTTCATGACGAATGTATGCAGCAGCTTGACGACGAGCATGAAGATCTCCACGCTTACCAAGTGTAATCATTTTTTCTACAACAGAACGAAGTTCTTTTGCACGAGCTTCAGTTGTTTCAATTCGCTCATTAATGATTAAGTCTGTTGCTAAATCGCGTAACATAGCTTTACGTTGTGAACTAGTACGTCCTAACTTTCTGTAACCCATGTGAGATTCCCTCCTTTTGTTGAAATTCTAAGATGACTGTTATTTAAATGTTCAATCAGTCGTCTTTTCTTAGGCCTAAGCCAAGTTCTTCTAACTTATGTTTAACTTCTTCAAGAGATTTTCTACCTAGATTTCGAACTTTCATCATATCTTCTTCTGTTTTATTAGCTAGCTCTTGTACTGTATTAATGCCAGCACGTTTTAAGCAGTTATAAGAACGAACAGATAAATCCAATTCTTCAATCGTCATCTCAAGAACTTTTTCTTTTTGATCTTCTTCTTTTTCAACCATAATCTCAGCATTTTGCGCTTCATCAGTTAAACCAACAAAGATATTTAAATGCTCCGTTAAGATCTTTGCACCAAGTGCAATTGCATCTTGAGGACCTGTACTACCGTCAGTCCAAACGTCAAACGTTAATTTATCATAATTAGTCAATTGACCAACACGAGTATTTTCAACTTGATAAGATACTCGAGATACAGGTGTATAAATAGAGTCAATAGGAATTACACCAATAGGTTGATCCTCACGCTTATTTTGTTCAGCAGGAGTATAACCGCGCCCACGCTTAGCAGTTAAACGCATACGCATATTTCCATTAGAACCTAATGTAGCAATATGAAGATCTGGATTTAAAATCTCTACGTCACTATCATGTGTAATATCAGCTGCTGTAACTACACCTTCACCCTGAATGTCTATCTCTAAAGTTTTCTCATCATCAGAATAGATTTTCAATGCTAGTTTTTTGATGTTTAATATGATAGATGTTACATCTTCTACGACGCCTTCAATTGTTGAGAACTCATGAAGTACCCCATCAATTTGAATGGATGTGATAGCGGCACCAGGGAGTGAGGATAATAGAATACGACGTAAGGAGTTACCCAAAGTAGTACCATATCCACGCTCAAGTGGCTCTACGACGAATTTGCCGTATTTGGCATCATCGTTGATCTCAACCGTTTCGATTTTTGGTTTTTCTATTTCGATCATCAAAATATACCCTCCTTCAAAACGTCGAAACCTCAGCTAATAATTAGCTGAAATTCCCCATGTTTACGTTCCCGCATTGTGCACAACAACTGGAATAAATTTTCTGTAATCATTTAAAATGCTTCAGTCATATCCCATTATAGACAAGGATATAAAATTTATACAGAAAAATTAAACTCGGCGACGTTTTGGTGGTCGGCAACCATTATGAGGAACTGGAGTTACATCTCTAATTGCTGTAACTTCTAGACCTGCAGCTTGAAGAGCACGAATTGCAGCTTCACGGCCAGCACCTGGTCCTTTAACTGTTACTTCAAGAGTTTTCATACCATGTTCCATAGAAGTTTTTGCAGCAGTTTCAGCAGCCATTTGTGCAGCAAATGGAGTTGATTTACGAGAACCTCTAAATCCAAGAGCTCCAGCACTTGACCAAGAAAGAGCATTTCCATGAACATCAGTAATTGTAACTATTGTATTGTTGAATGTTGAACGAATGTGAGCAATACCTGATTCTATATTCTTTTTAACACGACGTTTACGTGTATTAGTTTTACGTGCCATTTATAGTACCTCCTTTACTGATTATTTTTTCTTGTTAGCTACAGTCTTACGAGGACCTTTGCGTGTACGAGCGTTGTTTTTCGTATTTTGTCCACGAACCGGTAAACCGCGACGATGACGAAGACCACGATAACATCCAATCTCCATTAAACGTTTAATATTTAAAGAGATTTCACGACGAAGATCACCTTCAACTTTTAATTTATCAATGATATCACGGATTTTGTTTAATTCATCTTCCGTTAAATCACGCACACGAGTATCTTCAGAAACTCCTGCTTCAGCCAAAACTTTTTGTGCAGTATTTTTTCCAATACCATAAATGTATGTTAATGAAATTACTACACGCTTTTCACGTGGAATATCCACACCAGCAATACGTGCCATCTATATGCGCACCTCCTTGTTATTAACCTTGTTTTTGTTTATGTTTAGGGTTTTCACAGATAACCATAACTTTCCCACGTCTGCGGATAACTTTACACTTTTCGCAGATTGGTTTTACAGATGGTCTAACTTTCATTATCCTAACCTCCTTGATAGTACGGAGTGCAATCAGATTATTTAAAGCGGTAAGTAATTCTTCCGCGAGTTAAGTCATATGGAGATAACTCAACCGTTACTTTATCACCAGGTAAAATACGGATAAAATGCATACGAATTTTACCAGAAACGTGAGCCAATACAGTATGACCATTTTCTAATTCTACTTTAAACATGGCGTTCGGCAAAGTTTCAGTTATTGTGCCTTCTATTTCGATTACATCGTCTTTAGCCATCGAATATGTCTCCCTTCCTTATTTAAATACGAAATCACTTTTATCTTACTATAGTAAAGTGCAACTTTTCGTTTACAACACGATCCGTTTACATCAAACTAACCTGAACTCTTCTTATAATATAATAAATTGCCATTTGACAGCAACCAAATAATTATAACATATAACAAGCAATTTCGTCCGCTATAATTTACAATATTATTGTAAAACTTTGCGGAACATTGTTCAAAATTAATTAATGCTACCACATTACTATAGGCTTTAGTTAGAAACTTTGTTGTAGACAGCATGTTAGAAAACTAACATTATACTTTCTTCCAGCAATATTCTATCATTAGCTAGTGTAATATCTTACCGAATCTTTTAATAACATTCAAGTATTATGTGTAGATAGAAAATAACCAGTAAAGGATAATCTTCCCTTAGAGTGTATCCCTATTTTTATAAGCACATACCTTATACACTTAAAAAAGTCACTTAGATTCCGCATCTAATATAATGGATAGGAGTTATCGATAACGCACACCTGGTACTATACCGTATGTCCATAATAGAAAGAATAATAGTTACATTACCTTCTTCACTACTAGATAAAAAAGCAAATCAAGCGGAGCTACCATGAAATCCAAAATACTCTGCACCAATTATCTAAATTGATTAATCTTTTAAACGAAGATAAACATGTTTAAACAAACATGGTTATGCTTTATTTGTTACAGATATAACCATAAAAATTATTATACCTTTTGAAAAAAGGAAATGCATCATGTTTAGGAATAAACTCCTTAGCCATTTCATCCCAATTCTTCTATTTGTTAACTCTGATTTAAGTCCATGCTAGATTCAGATTAGTCTAAGCAAAAATATGGAATAAACAATTGTTTATTTTAAAGTACTTAGCAAAGCATCAAGATCTAAAAATACTTTTTGAATATCTTGTTGGCCATCAATATCTTTTAGATAACCTTTTGTTCCATAGAAATCAAGTAATGGCTGAGATTGTTTAATATTAACCTCTAAACGATTATTAACAGTTTCTTCATTATCGTCAGCACGTTGATATAACTCGCCACCACAACGATCGCAAACATCAGATTGTGCTGGTGGGTTAAATACTAAATGATATGTTGCCCCACAGCTTTTGCAAATGCGGCGACCTGTCAATCTTTCCATTAAAATATCTTTATCTACTTGAACATTGATAACATAATCCAGTTTTTTTCCTAAATCAGACAAGATACCCTCTAAAGCATCAGCTTGTGGTACTGTACGTGGGAATCCATCAAGAAGAAAACCTCTCTCACAGTCTTCCTTACTAAGTCTTTCGCGAACAATACCAATTGTAACTTCATCTGGTACTAATTCACCTTTATCCATAAATGATTTTGCCTTTAGCCCAAGCTCTGTTTCATCTTTCATTGCAGCACGAAACATATCACCAGTTGAGATATGAGGGATGCCATATTTATCGACAATCTTCTCGGCTTGTGTACCTTTACCTGCGCCAGGGAGTCCCATTAAGACCAAATTCATGCGTATTCCCCCTAAAGTCTTTAACATATAATTCAAGGGACATATGTCCCCTAAATTACTCTATTTAATAAAACCTTTATAGTGACGCTTAACTAGTTGCGTCTCTAATTGCTTCATTGTTTCTAAAGCGACACCGACTACAATTAGTATACTCGTTCCACCAATTTGAGCAGATTGTGGTAAATCTGCTATCTTAATGAAGAAAACGGGTAAAATTGCAATAGCGGATAAGAAGAGTGCACCGACTAATGTTAAACGAGATAGAACACGTGTTAAATATTCTTGCGTATTTTTACCTGGTCTTATACCTGGAATATATCCACCTTGTTTATTTAAGTTCTCTGCCAATTGCTCTGGATTAACTTGAATAAACGCATAAAAATAGGTAAATGCAAAAATAAGTACTGTATATATAATCATTCCAATTGGATGAGTATAATCAAATACATTTTGAATCCATGTTGTTACATCATTTTGCTCAAAGAATGATGCAATTGTTCTTGGAGTTACAAGAAACGAAACTGCAAAGATAACAGGAATAACACCAGCAGAGTTTACCTTCAACGGCAGATGCGTTGATTGTCCACCAGCTGCGCTATTTCCATTAACCATTCTTTTAGCATACTGGATAGGTATTTTTCTAAGTGCTTGTTGTATAAATATAACTCCTACAACAATTGCAACAATTGCAATTAAAAGTAAAAGCATTGTTGCTATGCGCAAGAAAAGTTGATCACCAGGATTATCAAATTGCTGTGCATAAATTTGGTTAGCAATAGATGGAATTCCTGCTGCGATACCTGCAAAGATAATAATCGAGATGCCATTTCCTACACCCTTTGCCGTGATTAGTTCACCTAACCACATAAGAAAAGCAGTTCCAGCTGTTAGTACAACAGCTATAACTAAGTAAGAAGTTATACCTGATTTTGTTATCAATGCTCCACCTGCAAGGTTATTAAAGCCATAAGACATTCCAAAAGCTTGTATGAATCCTAAAACAATTGTAAAGTAGCGAGTAAACTGTGTTAATTTACGGCGACCAACCTCACCTTGTTTAGACCATTCTGTAAACTTTGGCACAACATCCATTTGTAATAAGCTTACAATAATAGATGCAGTAATATATGGCATAATTCCCATTGCAAGAATGGAAAAGTTCTGTAATGCACCGCCGCCAAAGGTATTTAAAATCCCAAAGGCACTGAATGCATCTTGTGACTGTAAGTAATCAGCATTAACGTATGGAACCGGTATAAAGGTTCCAATACGAAATATAATCAACATTAATAGGGTGAATATGATCTTACGTCTTATTTCACCCACGCGCATAAAATTGGAGATTGTCTGAAACATTAGATCACCTCAGTTTGACCGCCGGCAGCTTCAATAGCTTCCTTTGCAGCAGAGGAGAATTTATGTGCTTTGACTGTAAGCTTTTTCTCTACTTTGCCTCTTGCAAGAATTTTGATTCCCGCTTTTTCGTTACTAACGATTCCTGTTTCGATAAGAAGTTCTGGAGTAACTTCTGCTCCATCTTCAAAACGATTTAGAACGTCAAGGTTAACAACTGCATATTCTTTACGGTTGATGTTTGTAAAACCACGTTTTGGTAAACGACGGAATAAAGGAGTTTGACCACCTTCGAATCCTGGTCTTACACCTCCACCCGAACGTGCGTTTTGACCTTTATGACCTTTACCAGCAGTTTTACCATTACCTGAACCGATACCGCGTCCTTTGCGTTTACGTTCTTGACGAGACCCTTCTGCAGGTTTTAATTCATGAAGTTTCATATTGGCACCTCCTTATTGAAGAAGAATGAATTTTAGTTTCCTTTAACACTTACAAGATGAGAAACTTTATTGATCATGCCACGGATTGCAGCATTATCTTGTTGCTCAACTGTTTGGTTTACTTTACGTAACCCTAAAGCTTTAACTGTTTCGCGTTGGTCTTGCGGACGACCAATTACGCTTTTAGTGAGGGTAATTTCCAATTTGTTTGCCATTTAATTTCCCTCCTTATCCTAACAGTTCTTCCACTGATTTACCACGTAACTTAGCTACGTCTTCAGCACGTTTTAATTGTTTTAAACCGTCTAAAGTTGCACGAACCATGTTAATTGGTGTGTTAGAACCTAAAGATTTAGATAGAATATCAGCTACACCAGCTAATTCAAGTACAGCACGCACTGGACCACCAGCAATAACACCAGTACCTTCAGAAGCAGGTTTTAATAAAATTTCACCAGCACCAAAATGTCCGATTACTTGGTGTGGTATTGTAGTGCTAACCATAGGCACTTCAATTAGATTTTTCTTCGCATCTTCAACCGCTTTGCGAATTGCATCAGGTACTTCTTGTGCTTTACCAGTACCAAAACCAACGTTACCATTTTTGTCCCCAACTACTACTAGAGCAGAGAAACGAAAACGACGTCCACCTTTAACAACTTTCGCTACACGGTTAACTGTAACTACGCGTTCTTCTAGTTCAAGTTTGTTTGGATCAATACGACGCATCTTTTTATGTCCCTCCTTTATCTATTAAAATTCTAGGCCGTTCTCACGAGCAGCATCAGCTAAAGCTTTTACGCGACCATGGTATAAATACCCTCCGCGGTCAAAAACAACTGCTTTAACACCTTTTTCTACTGCACGTTTAGCTACTAATTCACCGATCTTAACAGCAGCATCTACGTTGCTAGCAGAATCTAAGTTCAGTTCTTTATCTAATGTAGAAGCGTTAGCAATTGTAACGCCGTTTACATCATCGATAAGCTGAGCGTAAATGTGTTTGTTTGAACGGAACACGTTTAAACGAGGACGAGCTTGAGTACCGCTAAGTTTAGAACGCACACGTGCATGTCTTTTTCTGCGGACTTGATTTTTATCAGCCTTTATAATCATTTAGGTCACTCCTTTCGTTTACCTATGCGGCATTACTTACCTGTTTTACCTTCTTTTCTACGTACAAATTCGCCTTCATAACGAATACCTTTACCTTTATAAGGTTCTGGTGGACGAACATCACGAATGTTAGCAGCAAGAGCACCAACACGTTCTTTGTTTGTACCTTTTACAACTATTTTAGTTGCTGATGGTACTTCGATTTCAAGACCAGTTTCTGGCTCGATTTCAACTGGGTGAGAGTAACCTACATTCAAAACAAGTTTAGTTCCTTGTTTTTGAGCACGATAACCAACCCCGATTAATTCAAGACCTCTTTCGAAACCTTTTGATACTCCCTCCACCATGTTTGCTAACAAAGCACGAGTTGTACCGTGTAGAGCACGATGCTCCTTTGCGTCAGATGGACGAGAAATATTAATCACGTTACCCTCTAATTCGATTGCAATATCTGAATTAAAAGTACGAGTTAATTCACCTTTAGAACCTTTAACCGTTACAGTACTTTTATCAATAGTAACTGTAACGTCTGCTGGTACTTCAATTGGTTTTTTACCTACGCGAGACATTTAGTTGCACCTCCATTCAATTAAAACTATATTACCAAACGTATGCTAAAACTTCTCCGCCAACTTGTTTAGCGCGAGCTTCTTTATCAGTAATTACTCCTTGAGAAGTAGAAACTAATGCAATACCAAGACCGTTTAATACACGTGGCACTTCTGTAGCTTTCGCATAAACACGAAGTCCAGGTTTACTAATACGTTTAAGTCCAGTAATTACACGCTCGTTGCTAGAACCGTATTTTAGGAAAATGCGGATAATTCCTTGTTTGTTATCTTCAATATATTCAACATCACGCACGAAACCTTCACGCTTTAAAATTTCAGCGATTTCTTTTTTCATGTTAGAAGCAGGTACTTCTAATTTCTCGTGACGAACCATATTCGCATTACGGATTCTTGTAAGCAAATCTGCAATTGGATCTGTCATAACCATTGTTTTAACCTCCTTCCCAAAATGGGGTTTTACCAGCTAGCTTTTTTCACACCAGGAATTTGTCCCTTATATGCTAATTCACGGAAACAAATACGGCAAAGCTTAAATTTACGGTACACAGAATGTGGACGTCCACAACGTTCGCAACGTGTATATTCTTGTACTTTGTATTTAGGCGTGCGTTTTTGTTTCGCAATCATTGACTTCTTAGCCACATCTTCGCCTCCCTCTAATTAGAGATTACTTTTGGAACGGCATTCCAAATTGAGTTAAAAGTTCACGAGCTTCTTCATCAGTATTTGCAGTTGTAACAATAACAATATCCATTCCTCTTACTTTGTTTACTTTATCATAATCAATTTCAGGGAAAATTAATTGTTCTTTTACACCTAAAGTGTAGTTACCACGACCATCAAACGATTTTTTAGATATACCACGGAAGTCACGTACACGTGGAAGAGATACAGATACTAATTTATCAAAAAATTCATACATGCGTTCTCCACGAAGTGTAACTTTTGCACCGATTGGCATTCCCTCACGTAGACGGAAACCTGCAATAGATTTTTTTGCTCGAGTAATTACTGGTTTTTGACCAGTTATTATTGATAATTCTTCAACAGCAACGTCTAGAGCTTTTGCATTTGCAACAGCATCACCAACACCCATGTTGATTACGATTTTTTCAAGTTTCGGAACTTGCATTACTGATTTATAATTGAACTTGCTCATAAGAGCAGGAGTAGTTTCTTTAACAAATTTTTCTTTTAGGCGGTTCATTCATTGTACCTCCCTTCTTCATTGAACTATTTATCTAGAATTTCACCGGATTTTTTCGCTACGCGTACTTTTTTACCATCAACCGTTTTTGTACCTACACGAGTAGGAGCACCAGTTTTAGGGTCGATAGGCATAACGTTGGATACATGAATAGCTGCTTCCTGGTCATTGATTCCACCTTGTGGATTCAATTGGGATGGCTTAGAGTGTTTTTTTACAATGTTGATTCCTTCAACAACCACACGGTTTTTCTTAGGAAACGCTGCAAGAACAACACCACTTTTGCCTTTATCCTTACCAGAGATGACCATTACTTTGTCACCTTTTTTTACATGCATCTTTTCGCACCTCCTTAAAGGCAATTAGATTTATATTATAGTACTTCTGGAGCTAATGATACAATTTTCATAAAGTTGTTATCGCGAAGTTCACGTGCAACTGGTCCAAAGATACGTGTTCCACGTGGACTTTTATCGTCACGGATAATTACACATGCGTTTTCATCGAAACGAATGTAAGTACCGTCTTTGCGACGAACACCACTTTTAGTTCTTACAACTACTGCTTTAACAACGTCACCTTTTTTAACAACGCCACCTGGTGTTGCTTGCTTTACAGTAACAACGATAATATCACCGATGTTTGCAGTTTTGCGGCCTGAACCACCAAGAACTTTAATTGTAAGTACTTCACGAGCACCAGAGTTGTCAGCAACTTTCAAACGTGATTCTTGTTGAATCATGTGTGTAACCTCCCTTCGGGATGAAGCTTATTTCCGAACAATTAGATAATAACTGCTTTTTCTACTACTTCTACAAGACGGAAACGTTTTGTAGCGGATAATGGACGAGTTTCCATAATACGGACTACATCGCCGATTTTTGCTGCGTTTTGCTCATCGTGAGCTTTATACTTCTTAGAGTATTTCACGCGCTTGCCGTATAATGAATGTTTTTTATATGTTTCAACAACAACAGTTATAGTCTTATCCATTTTGTCTGAAACAACACGTCCAGTATAGACCTTGCGTTGATTGCGTTCGCTCATTGTACGAACCTCCTCTCACGTTATCGATTGTTGACGCCGATTTCTCTTTCACGAATGACTGTTTTCATTCGAGCAATCGCTTTGCGTACTTCACGAATGCGAGCTGTATTTTCAAGTTGTCCAGTCGCTAATTGAAAGCGAAGGTTGAAAAGCTCTTCTTTTAAGGATTTAACTTTTTGTTCAATTTCTGCAGTGGTAAGGTCACGAATTTCATTAGCTTTCATTAGTTTCACCACCAATTTCTTCACGTTTTACAAACTTACATTTAACTGGAAGTTTGTGCGCTGCAAGACGAAGTGCCTCACGTGCGATCTCTTCAGATACACCAGCAACTTCAAACATTATTTTACCAGGCTTAACAACTGCTACCCAACCTTCTGGAGCACCCTTACCGGAACCCATGCGGACTTCAAGAGGCTTTGCAGTGTAAGGCTTATGTGGGAATATTTTAATCCAAACTTTACCGCCACGTTTCATATAACGAGTCATCGCAATACGAGCTGATTCAATTTGTCGGTTTGTAATCCAAGATGCTTCTAAAGATTGTAAACCATATTCACCGAAAGTAACTTCAGTACCGCCTTTTGCTTGACCGCGCATTTTTCCACGGTGTACACGACGATATTTCACACGTTTAGGTAGTAACATATTATTTGCCTCCTTCCACAGTTTTCTTCTTAGCTGGAAGGATCTCTCCACGATAGATCCATACTTTAACGCCTAATTTACCATAAGTAGTATCGGCTTCTGCAGCAGCATAATCGATATCTGCGCGTAAAGTATGAAGAGGAACTGTACCCTCACTGTAAGACTCTGAACGAGCGATATCTGCTCCGCCTAAGCGACCTGATACCATTGTTTTAATACCTTTAGCACCAACACGCATTGAACGTTGGATAGCTTGTTTTTGTGCACGACGGAATGAAACACGGTTTTCTAATTGACGAGCAATATTCTCAGCAACTAGTTTTGCATCCATATCCGCTTTTTTAATTTCAAGAATATTGATGTGTACACGTTTGCCAGTAAGTGAGTTTAAAGCTTTACGTAAAGCTTCTACTTCAGTACCACCTTTACCAATTACCATACCAGGTTTAGCAGTGTGGATTGTAACATTTAAACGATTAGCTGCACGTTCGATTTCTACTTTAGAAACAGATGCATCGTTTAAACGTTTAGTGATATACTCACGAACTTTAAGGTCTTCGTGTAAAAGATCAGCATAGTCTTTACCTGCGTACCATTTTGATTCCCAATCACGAATGATTCCGACACGCAAACCGACTGGATTTACTTTTTGACCCACTGATTATCCCTCCTTCTTTTCTGATACAACGATAGTGATGTGACTAGTACGTTTGTTGATTTGACTTGCACGTCCCATCGCACGAGGACGGAAACGTTTAAGTGTTGGTCCTTCATTTACGTATGCTTGTTCAACCACTAAGTTATTAATATCCATTTCGTAGTTATGCTCTGCGTTAGCGATAGCAGATTTTAATACTTTTTCTACGATTGGTGAAGCAGCCTTTGGAGTTAGCTTTAAAATTGATACTGCTTCGCCTACTTGCTTACCTCGAATTAAATCTACGACTAAACGAGCTTTACGAGGAGCAATACGAACTGTATTAGCAACAGCTTTTGCTTGCATTAGAATGCCCTCCTCTCATTAACGTCTTGTTTTCTTATCGTCACTTGCATGACCTTTATAAGTACGTGTTGGAGCAAATTCTCCAAGTTTGTGACCTACCATATCTTCAGTGACATAAACTGGTACATGTTTGCGACCATCATAAACAGCGATTGTTTGACCGATGAATTGTGGGAAGATTGTAGAACGGCGAGACCAAGTTTTGATAACCTGTCTTTTTTCCGTTTCGCTTAACTTCTCGATCTTTGATAATAAATGATCATCAACAAAAGGCCCTTTTTTTAAGCTACGACCCATGATTGAACCTCCCTTCGTGATTGTTCTACGGTTCTTACGATGAACCGTAGTTCAACCCCGTTATTTTTTACGGCTACGTACAATGAATTTATCTGATTTGTTTTTCTTGCTACGAGTTTTGTAGCCAAGAGTTGGTTTACCCCATGGAGACATTGGTGATTTACGTCCGATAGGTGAACGACCCTCACCACCACCATGTGGATGGTCATTAGGGTTCATTACAGAACCACGAACTGTTGGGCGTTTGCCTAACCAGCGAGAACGACCAGCTTTACCGATGTTGATAAGTTCATGTTGTTCATTACCCACTTGGCCAATAGAAGCGCGGCAAGTTGCAAGAATTAAACGAACTTCACCAGAGTTTAAACGTACAAGTACATATTTACCTTCTTTACCAAGTACCTGTGCAGATGTACCTGCAGAACGAACTAATTGTCCGCCTTTTCCTGGTTTTAACTCGATATTATGGATAACTGTACCTACTGGAATGTTTGCTAATGGAAGTGCATTACCTGGTTTAATATCAGCTTCAGGTCCTGACATAACTTCCAAGCCAACTTCTAGATTTTTTGGTGCAAGAATGTAGCGTTTTTCTCCGTCTACATAATTAATTAACGCGATGTTTGCAGATCTGTTTGGATCATACTCAATTGTAGCAACGCGTCCTGGAATGCCATCTTTATCACGTTTAAAATCGATAATACGATATTGACGTTTATGACCTCCACCTTGATGACGAACTGTCAACTTACCTTGGTTATTACGGCCACCTTTACGTGTTAAAGGAGCAAGCAATGATTTTTCTGGTGTACTTGTAGTGATTTCACTAAAGTCAGAAGAAGTCATGTTGCGTCGACCGTTGGAGGTAGGTTTATACTTCTTAATCGCCATATCTATTCCCTCCTCTTTTTTCTATATTTTATGCTTCAAAGAATTCGATTTCTTTGCTTTCAGCAGTTAATTTAACAATTGCTTTACGACGTTTGTTTGTGTATCCTCCGAAACGTCCTACACGTTTGAACTTACCTTTGTAGTTCATGATGTTAACTTTTTCAACTTTAACGCCAAAGATTTCTTCAACAGCATCTTTAACTTGAGTTTTATTCGCTCTTACATCAACTTCAAACGTATATTTTTTATCAGCCATTAAATCAGTAGAACGTTCAGTGATAACGGGGCGCTTAATCGTTTCGCGTGCATCCATTATGCAAGCACCTCCTCTACTTTTTCAACCGCTGCTTTCGTCATGATTAATTTATCATGATTTAAAACATCTAAAACTGTGATGCCAGAAGCAGTAACAACTGTTACACCTGGGATGTTACGAGCAGATAATGCTACGTTTTCATCTAAGTCACCAGTAACGATTAATGCTTTTTTCTCAACAGATAGATTTCCTAAGAATCCTTTGAAATCTTTTGTTTTAGGTGCTTCGAAAGCAAGGCTTTCAATTACTAAGATATTTTCTTCTAACACTTTAGAAGATAATGCAGATTTGATTGCTAATCTACGAACTTTTTTAGGAAGTTTGTAGCTATAGCTGCGAGGAACTGGTCCGAAAACTGTTCCACCACCACGCCATTGTGGAGATCTGATAGATCCTTGACGAGCACGTCCTGTACCTTTTTGGCGCCATGGTTTACGTCCACCACCAGCAACCTCAGAACGAATTTTAGTTTTATGAGTCCCTTGACGTAAAGAAGCTCTTTGCATAACAACTGCTTCAAATAAAACGTGGTTGTTAGGCTCGATACCGAAAACTGTTTCGTTTAATTCGATATCTCCAGCTTGAGTACCATCTTGGTTGAATAATGCAACTTTAGGCATTCTTATTTCCTCCTTTCTAGATTAATTACTTTGCTTTAACAGCAGTTTTAATTTTTAATAACGCCTTTTTAGATCCAGGAACATTCCCTTTAATTAATAGAAGGTTACGTTCTACATCTACTTTTACGATTTCTAAGTTTTGAACAGTAACTTGTTCTCCACCCATGCGTCCTGGTAATGCTTTACCTTTAAATACGCGGTTTGGTGCTACAGGTCCCATTGAACCTGGGCGACGATGATAACGGGATCCGTGAGCCATTGGTCCACGAGATTGTCCATGGCGTTTAATTGAACCTTGGAAACCTTTACCTTTAGAGATTCCTGTTACATCTACAATATCGCCTTCAGCGAATACATTTACTTTGACTTCTTGACCAACTTCATACTCATCTAAGCTTACTTCTCTCAATTCACGAACGAAGCGCTTAGGAGCAGTGTTTGCTTTTGCAACATGTCCTTTTTCAGGTTTGTTAGCCAACTTTTCACGTTTATCTTCAAAACCGATTTGAACAGCTTCATAACCGTCTGTTTCAACAGATTTCTTTTGAAGAACTACGTTTTGAGCAGCTTCAACTACTGTTACTGGAATTAAATTGCCGTTTTCAGCAAAAACTTGAGTCATACCTACTTTTCTTCCTAAGATTCCTTTGGTCATTTCAGTCACACCTCCTGATAATCTTAATATTTATTAAAAATTATAATTTAATTTCAATATCTACACCTGACGGTAAGTCTAAACGCATTAATGAATCAACTGTTTGTGGAGTTGGATTAACGATGTCGATTAGACGTTTATGCGTACGCATTTCAAATTGTTCACGAGAATCTTTATATTTATGAACTGCACGTAGGATAGTGTAAATTGATTTCTCTGTCGGTAATGGAATCGGACCAGAAACAGCTGCACCAGAACGTTTTGCAGTTTCAACAATTTTCTCAGCAGATTGATCAAGAATTCTATGATCATACGCTTTTAAACGGATACGAATCTTTTGTTTTGCCATTATTTTCCCTCCTTTTCGCCTATTTTAAAATAGACATTCTCCGCGGAAATTTCCCACACACTCGCCATGGCAAAGCGGCCGGGTGTGTCAGCAACCTTCCACATCATCGCAGTCAAAGACCAACATTGTCTATTATACATAAACATTATAAGAAAAGCAATACTTTTATTATTTTTCTTTTAAGTTGTTTTGTACACTCAAATTATTATACATACATTAGATGGAGATTACAAGTCGTTAAGTAATAATCAAAAAATTCACTTCAATCATTAACATTTCTATTTTAGAAATGTTAATTTGTTAATTACTTTTTTGACAATAGTCTATTAGCTTTTAAGAAATCACTCTTCTTATATTAAAGCTCTTTTATCATAACTACAACATCTCAAATACTGGTAAAAACAGATTGCGAAAAATTTATAATCTATTATAAGGTACTTATACCCTGCTTTATTTAAATCAGATAGACGGAGGCACCTAGTAGCCTCCGTACGGCGGTTCCATTTAACCCAGGCTGTGGGCAAACAACAAAAAAACAGGCCAATAATTGGCCTGTTTTTTTGTTAATCTTTAATTACTCAACGATTGTAGCAACTACTCCAGCGCCTACAGTACGTCCACCTTCACGGATAGAGAACTTTGTACCTTCTTCAATAGCGATTGAAGAAATAAGTTCTACGTCCATTTCGATGTTATCTCCAGGCATTACCATTTCAACGCCTTCTGGAAGGTTACAAATACCAGTTACATCAGTTGTACGGAAATAGAACTGAGGACGGTAGTTTGTGAAGAATGGAGTATGACGTCCACCTTCTTCTTTTGATAATACGTAAACTTCAGCTTTGAATTTTACGTGTGGAGTGATAGTACCTGGTTTAGCTAATACTTGTCCACGTTGGATATCTTCACGAGCAACCCCACGAAGAAGTGCACCAATGTTGTCACCAGCTTCAGCATAGTCAAGTAATTTACGGAACATTTCAACACCAGTTACAGTAGTTGATTTTTTCTCTTCAGCTAAACCGATGATGTCTATAACGTCACCAACTTTAACTTGTCCACGCTCAACGCGTCCTGTAGCAACTGTTCCACGTCCAGTGATTGAGAAAACATCCTCAACAGGCATCATGAAAGGTTTTTCAGTGTCACGTGCTGGAGTTGGGATATACTCATCTACTGCAGCCATAAGTTCAGTGATTTTTTCTTCCCATTCTGCTTCACCTTCTAAAGCTTTAAGAGCAGAACCTTTGATTACAGGAATATCGTCACCAGGGAACTCATATTCAGAAAGAAGATCACGAACTTCCATTTCTACTAATTCTAATAACTCTTCGTCGTCTACCATATCACATTTGTTTAAGAAAACAACTAAGTGAGGTACACCAACTTGGCGAGATAATAGGATGTGCTCACGAGTTTGTGGCATTGGACCGTCAGTTGCAGAAACAACTAGGATACCGCCGTCCATTTGAGCAGCACCAGTGATCATGTTTTTAACATAGTCAGCATGTCCTGGGCAGTCAACGTGTGCATAGTGACGAGTTGCAGTTTCATACTCAACGTGTGCAGTTGAGATAGTGATTCCACGCTCACGCTCTTCTGGAGCAGCGTCGATTTGATCATAACCGCGAGCTTCAGCTCCACCTGCTTTAGCAAGTACAGTTGTGATAGCAGCTGTTAAAGTAGTTTTACCATGGTCAACGTGACCAATTGTTCCAATATTTACGTGTGGCTTTGAACGATCGTATTTAGCTTTTGCCATTAGGAAAATCCTCCTTTTATTTGAAAAAATTAAGTATTTGGAGCTGTGATTATATATCACAGCTTTTAAGCTTACATAGTAAGTTATACTCGATTAAAAAGGTAAAATCAACAATTACCCTTTATTTTTTTTAATGATCTCTTCAGAGATTGATTTTGGTACTTCTTCGTAGTGATCAAACGTCATAGAGAATACTCCACGACCTTGAGTACTTGAACGTAAAGTAGTTGCATATCCAAACATTTCTGAAAGTGGAACCATTGCACGAACAACTTGAGCATTACCACGAGCTTCCATACCTTCTACACGCCCACGGCGAGAAGTGATGTTACCCATGATATCACCCATGTATTCTTCAGGAATGATAACTTCTACTTTCATAACAGGTTCAAGGATTACAGGACTACATTTTGAAGCAGCATTTTTTAGTGCCATAGAAGCAGCAATTTTAAACGCCATTTCAGATGAGTCAACATCATGGTATGATCCATCAAATAATTTAGCTTTGATGTCAACAAGAGGGTAACCAGCAAGTACTCCTCTGTTTAATGCATCTTCAAGTCCAGCTTGAACAGGAGCGATATATTCACGAGGAACAACCCCACCTACGATAGCATTTTCAAATTCAAAACCTTTACCTTCTTCGTTTGGTGCGAATTCAATCCAAACATGACCATATTGACCACGTCCACCAGATTGACGTGAGAACTTACCTTCTACTGATGCAGAAGAACGGAATGTTTCACGATAAGCAACCTGCGGTGCACCAACATTAGCCTCAACCTTAAATTCACGACGCATGCGGTCTACTAAAATGTCTAAGTGAAGCTCACCCATACCCGCAATAATTACTTGACCAGTTTCTTGGTTAGTATGTGCACGGAATGTTGGATCTTCCTCTTGTAATTTTTGAAGAGCAGTAGTCATTTTATCTTGGTCAGCTTTAGATTTAGGTTCAATAGATAACTCAATAACCGGCTCAGGGAATTCCATAGATTCTAGTATAACTAGATTTTTGTCATCACATAGAGTATCTCCAGTTGTAGTATCTTTTAATCCTACTGCAGCAGCTATATCCCCAGCATGTACTTCTGAAATCTCTTGACGGCTGTTAGCATGCATTTGCAGAATGCGTCCTACACGCTCACGCTTACCTTTTGTAGAGTTTTGTACATACGAGCCTGAGCTTAATGTACCAGAATATACACGGAAGAATGTTAGTTTACCAACGAATGGATCTGTCATTACTTTAAATGCAAGTGCTGCGAATGGTTCGTCATCACTAGATGGTCTTGTTATTTCTTCATCTGAATCAGGAACAGTACCTTTAATAGCTGGTACATCTAATGGAGATGGAAGATAATCGATAACTGCATCAAGCATTTTTTGTACACCTTTATTTTTGAAAGCAGATCCACAAATAACTGGATAGAATTCAACGTTAACTGTACCTTTACGGATAGCAGCTTTTAATTCATCAGTAGTGATTTCTTCACCACCAAGATATTTTTCCATTAAGTCTTCATCAAGTTCTGCTACTGCTTCTACCAATTTCTCGCGGTATTCGTCTGCAAGATCTTGATACTCTTCTGGAATTTCACGTTCTTGAATATCTGTTCCAAGGTCATTTCCGTAGAAAGTTGCTTTCATTTCAACTAAATCGATGATTCCTTCGAATTGATCTTCAGCACCGATAGGAAGTTGAATTGCATGAGCATTAGCTTGTAGACGGTCATGCAATGTACCTAATGAATAAAGGAAATCTGCTCCTATTTTATCCATTTTATTAACAAATACTACACGAGGTACACCATAAGTTGTTGCTTGACGCCAAACAGTTTCTGTTTGTGGTTCAACACCAGATTGCGCATCAAGTACAGCTACGGCACCATCAAGTACACGCAATGAACGTTCAACTTCAACAGTGAAGTCTACGTGTCCTGGAGTATCGATAATGTTTACACGGTTACCTTGCCATTGTGCAGTCGTTGCTGCTGATGTAATCGTAATACCACGTTCTTGCTCTTGCTCCATCCAGTCCATTTGTGATGCACCTTCATGAGTTTCACCAATTTTGTGGATACGACCAGTGTAATAAAGTACACGCTCAGTTGTAGTCGTTTTACCTGCATCAATATGCGCCATGATACCGATATTACGAGTGTTTTCCAAGGAGAACTCTCTAGCCATTTGGTATTTCTCCTTCCATAAGAAAGTATTTTTATTAGATAGTTAATCTTACCAACGGTAGTGAGCAAACGCTTTGTTCGCTTCAGCCATTTTATGAGTATCTTCACGTTTTTTCACAGATGCACCAGTATTGTTAGCTGCATCTAGGATTTCGTTAGCTAATCTTTCTTCCATTGTTTTTTCTCCACGAAGACGAGAATAGTTAACTAACCAACGTAGACCAAGTGTAGTACGTCTGTCTGGACGAACCTCCACTGGAACTTGATAGTTAGAACCACCAACACGGCGAGCTTTAACTTCAAGAACTGGCATAATGTTCTTTAATGCTTGATCGAAAACTTCGATAGCATCCTTTCCAGAACGTTCTGCAACGATTTCAAAAGCTGAATATAAGATAGCTTGAGATTTACCTCTCTTGCCATCGATCATCATTTTATTAATTAAACGAGAAACTAGTTTAGAATTATAAATTGGATCTGGTAAAACGTCTCTTTTTGCTACAGGACCTTTACGTGGCATTTGATTTCCTCCTTTCAATCATGCTGTTAATTGTTTTTTATTTTTTTGCTGCTTTTGGTCTTTTTGTACCATATTTTGAACGACCTTGCATACGGTTGTTAACACCAGCTGTATCAAGTGCACCACGAACAATGTGATAACGTACCCCTGGTAAGTCTTTTACACGTCCTCCACGGATTAGAACAACACTGTGCTCTTGCAAGTTATGTCCAATACCAGGAATGTATGCAGTAACCTCAATTCCGTTTGTCAAACGTACACGAGCATATTTACGCAACGCTGAGTTCGGTTTTTTTGGAGTCATTGTACCAACACGAGTACATACCCCACGTTTTTGAGGTGAAGATACGTCTGTTTGTGTTTTTTTGAAGCTGTTATAACCTTTGTTTAACGCAGGTGACTTCGACTTTTCTTTTTCAGAACGACGAGGCTTGCGTACTAATTGGTTAATTGTAGGCATTTCTTTTTCCTCCCTTCTTTTATGTTTAAAGCCCACACATCCAGGTGGTTCATATTAGGGCAAAAACAAAGTTTTCATGGTATATTCCACAAAAACAATTTAATTAATTATGGCAACAGCTACTGCGCCTACTTCTATTCCACATGATTGGCCAAGCTTCATCATGGATTCAACAAGTATAAAAGGTACATTAACTTCTTTAGCTGCTTCAATTACCTTTCCAATTATAACTGGATCTGCATCTTTTGCAACTATTATTTCCGTTACATTACCCGATTTTAACGCTTTGACTGTTTGCTTTGTTCCTACTACAAATTTATTAGCCTGTATTACTTTATCATAAGACATGTTATATCCTCCAAAGCAACAGGTGAATAGGAGCACCTTTGATATAGTAACATCTTACAGAATTAATGTCAAATACTTTCATAAAAACTTTTTTATATTTATGAATATCTCTTTAATCCAAAAGAGTGGATTAAAGAGATATTCATTATTTATTGTTATTCTACCGTTACTGATTCCTCTGACAATTCATCTGCTGTTATTGGTTCTGCATGACGATATCTTGGCATACCTGTTCCTGCTGGTACAAGTTTACCTATGATAACATTCTCTTTTAATCCTAACAATTCGTCACGTTTACCTTTAATCGCTGCATCAGTTAAAACTCTTGTTGTTTCTTGGAATGATGCTGCAGATAAGAATGAATCTGTTTCAAGAGAAGCTTTTGTAATACCTAACAATACAGGTCTTCCAGTTGCTGGTAATTTACCCACTTTTAATGCTTTGGCATTCGCATCAGTAAATTGGTGAATATCAAGTAAGGTACCTGGCAATACATCCGTCTCACCAGCATCTACTACACGAACTTTACGAAGCATTTGGCGAACCATAACTTCAACGTGCTTATCTCCAATTTCAACACCCTGCATACGATATACTTTTTGCACTTCACGAAGAAGGTATTCTTGAACCGCAGTTACATTCTTCACTTTGATCAATTCTTTAGGATCAATTGAACCTTCCGTTAACTCTTGCCCCTGTTCCACTACATCATCAATAGCAACCTTTAGGCGCGCTGTATATGGAGCTGTGTATGTTCTAGTTTCTAATTCCCCTTGAACAACAATTTCATGCTGGCGGTCTCTACCTTCGTTAATGCCTACTACAACCCCTGCCATTTCAGTGATAACCGCTTGCCCTTTTGGATTCCGAGCTTCGAAAATCTCCTGAATACGAGGTAAACCTTGTGTAATATCATCTCCGGCAACACCACCTGTATGGAAAGTACGCATTGTTAACTGTGTACCTGGTTCACCAATAGATTGAGCCGCAATAATTCCCACAGCTTCCCCTACTTCAACCTCTTGACCTGTTGCCAAGTTTCGACCATAACATTTTTTACATACTCCATGACGTGTATTACATGTGAATGCAGAACGAATCCACACTTCCTCAATATTAGCTTCCATTACTTCTACAGCAAGATCTTCCGTAATCAATCCATTTTCAGGAACAATTACTGCTTGAGTTTCCGGATGTCTAATTGGTCTTCTAGCATAACGGCCGATTAAACGCTCATCTAAAGGTTCAATAATTTCTGTTCCCTCTTTAAGAGCTGCAACTAATAAACCTCTGTCTGTTCCACAATCATCTTCACGAATAATAACATCTTGCGCCACATCTACAAGGCGACGAGTTAAGTAACCAGAGTCAGCTGTTTTAAGTGCTGTATCTGCAAGACCTTTACGGGCACCATGCGTAGAGATAAAGTACTCCAATACCGTTAATCCTTCACGGAAACTTGAAATGATTGGCAACTCGATAATTCTACCAGCCGGGTTGGCCATCAGACCACGCATACCAGCAAGCTGTGTAAAGTTAGATGCGTTACCACGAGCTCCCGAGTCACTCATCATAAAGATTGGATTTCGTTTATCAAGTGATTTCATCAATTTAGCTTGAATCACGTCTTTAGCAGCACTCCAGATAGAAATAACTCTATCATAACGCTCTTCTTCTGTAATTAATCCACGTCTAAATTGTTTTAAAACATTATCAACTTTCTTTTGTGCTTCATCGATAATTTCTTGTTTTTCACCTAATACTACGATATCCGCAACACCAACAGTGATACCGGCTTTTGTTGAATGTCTAAAACCTAGATCTTTCATTCTGTCTAGCATTTTGGATGTTTCGGTAATTTTAAATCGCTTAAATACCTCTGCAATAATGTTACCTAAAATTTTCTTTTTAAATGGATCAATTATCGGCATTTCTTTTATAGCTGCAGGTATATCTGTACCCTGTTCAACAAAGAATCGTTCTGGCGTTTTCTCTTCCAGATTAGCTTTTGTAGGTTCATTAATATATGGGAAAGATTCAGGCAAAATCTCATTGAAGATTAACTTACCTACTGTCGTAATCAGCAATTGTTTATTTTGCTCTTCTGTGAATGTTTCATTATTTAATGAACTAGCGCGAACAGCTACACGAGTGTGTAAATGAACATATCCATTTTGATATGCTAATATTGCCTCGCTGGTGTCATTAAATACCATCCCTTCACCAACAGCGTTTTCTCTTTCTAAAGTTAAGTAATAGTTACCTAGTACCATATCCTGCGAAGGTGTAACTACTGGTTTACCATCTTTAGGATTAAGGATATTTTGTGCTGCTAACATTAAAAGTCTTGCCTCAGCTTGCGCCTCAGAAGATAAAGGAACGTGAACAGCCATTTGGTCACCATCAAAATCGGCATTGTATGCTGTACATACTAATGGATGAAGGCGTATAGCACGGCCTTCTACTAATGTTGGTTCAAAAGCCTGAATTCCTAATCTATGAAGAGTAGGTGCACGGTTAAGCAATACTGGGTGCTCTCTAATAACTTCTTCTAACACATCCCATACTTCGGGTTGTACTCTTTCAATTTTACGTTTAGCTGATTTAATATTATGAGCTAAACCTTTTTCAACCAGCTCTTTCATTACGAAAGGTTTAAATAGCTCTAAAGCCATTTCTCTTGGTAGTCCACATTGATACATCTTTAAGTTTGGTCCTACTACAATTACAGAACGACCAGAGTAATCGACACGTTTGCCTAATAAGTTTTGACGGAAACGCCCTTGCTTACCTTTAAGCATATGAGATAATGATTTTAAAGGTCTGTTTCCTGGTCCTGTTACCGGACGGCCACGACGGCCATTATCAATCAATGCATCTACAGCTTCTTGAAGCATACGTTTTTCATTTTGCACAATAATGCTTGGTGCACCTAAATCTAATAATCTTTTTAAACGATTATTACGATTAATAACACGGCGATATAAATCATTCAAATCAGAGGTTGCAAAACGGCCCCCATCTAATTGAACCATTGGACGCAACTCTGGTGGAATAACCGGAAGTACATCTAAAATCATCCAAGAAGGTTCATTGCCTGATCCACGAAACGCTTCTAATACTTCTAATCGTTTGATTGCACGAGTACGTCTTTGTCCTTGTGCTGTCTTTAATTCTTCTTTTAACGCTTCCACATCTTTATTTAGGTCAATATCTGACAATAATTTTTTAATAGCTTCTGCTCCCATAGAAGCTTGGAATTTAGAGCCATATTTATCTCGATACGCTCTATATTCCTTTTCAGATAGAAGTTGTTTCTTTTCTAATGCAGTATCACCAGAGTCAGTAACAACATACGAAGCAAAATAAATAACTTCTTCTAATGCACGTGGAGACATGTCTAGAACAAGACCCATACGGCTAGGAATCCCTTTAAAATACCATATATGTGATACAGGTGCTGCTAGTTCAATATGTCCCATACGTTCACGTCGAACTTTTGCACGAGTTACTTCAACTCCGCAGCGATCACAGACAACACCTTTATAGCGAACACGTTTATATTTTCCACAATGACATTCCCAGTCTTTTGTAGGACCGAAAATACGCTCACAAAACAGGCCGTCTTTTTCCGGTTTTAATGTCCGATAGTTAATAGTTTCTGGTTTTTTTACTTCACCGTATGACCATGAACGAATCTTGTCTGGTGAAGCAAGACCGATTTTCATAAATTCAAAATTGTTTACATCCAACAAGGGTCCTACCTCCCTTTTGATCTTGAGGCATTCCAAAAATTGCCACATAATAAAAAACTAAGTATATACTTTAATGAAGGCTGACCCTTTTCTTTAGTGTCAGCCTTCATCTAAATGCTTAAAATTACTCTTGTATGCCCACTTTTTCTGATTCAGGCTCTTGTGTATCAGGTACTATAGTAAGAGATTCAGCCTGTTGTATATCATCATCATCTGTATCTCTCATTTCAATTTCTTCTTCAGTGCTTGAAAGGATTTTAACATCCAGACCTAAACTTTGAAGTTCCTTCATTAATACACGGAAAGATTCTGGCACTCCAGGTTCTGGAACATTTTCCCCTTTAACAATTGCTTCATATGTTTTCACGCGACCAACTACATCGTCCGATTTAACAGTTAGAATTTCTTGTAAAGTATATGCTGCCCCGTAAGCTTCAAGTGCCCAAACTTCCATCTCTCCAAAACGTTGTCCGCCAAACTGTGCTTTACCGCCTAGTGGCTGCTGCGTTACAAGTGAGTAAGGCCCTGTAGAACGAGCATGAAGTTTATCATCAACCATGTGAGCAAGTTTGATCATGTACATAACTCCAACAGAAACGCGGTTATCAAATGGTTCTCCAGAACGTCCATCATATAAAACAGTCTTAGCATCTTGAGCCATTCCAGCTTCGCGAATTGTTTCCCAAACATCTTCTTCCCTAGCTCCATCGAATACTGGTGAAGCAACATGGATATTCAGGCTTCTTGCAGCCATTCCAAGATGTAGTTCAAGTACCTGTCCGATGTTCATACGTGAAGGTACCCCTAAAGGATTTAACATGATATCTACTGGTGTTCCATCAGGAAGGTATGGCATATCTTCTTCTGGCAATATACGAGAGATAACCCCTTTATTACCATGGCGCCCCGCCATCTTATCTCCTTCATGGATTTTACGCTTTTGAACAATATATACACGAACAAGCTGGTTAACACCTGGTGGTAGCTCATCACCATCTTCACGATTAAACACTTTTACATCATGAACAATTCCACCGCCGCCATGTGGAACACGCAAACTAGTGTCACGCACTTCACGAGCTTTTTCACCAAATATAGCATGAAGCAGACGCTCTTCAGCTGTTAGTTCTGTTACTCCTTTTGGAGTTACTTTCCCAACTAGAAGGTCTCCATCTTTTACTTCTGCACCAATTCGGATAATTCCACGATCGTCAAGATTGCGTAGTGCATCTTCCCCGACATTTGGTATATCACGAGTTATTTCTTCTGGTCCAAGCTTTGTATCGCGAGACTCTGATTCGTATTCTTCTATATGAATAGATGTATATACATCATCTTTAACAAGACGTTCACTCATGATAATAGCATCTTCATAGTTATAGCCGTCCCATGTCATAAATGCAACAAGAACGTTTCTACCTAGTGCCAACTCTCCTAATTCCATAGAAGGGCCATCCGCTAAAATCTCGCCTTTTTTTACTCTATTTCCAACTGCCACAATTGGGCGTTGGTTATAGCAAGTTCCTTGGTTGGAACGAATAAATTTAAGCATTTTATATTTATCTAGATTGCCTTTTACTTCTTGGCCATCTATAACTTTAATTCTTCTAACCAAAACTTCACGTGCTTCAACATGTTCAACAATACCATCATGTTTGCAGATAACGGCAGCACCAGAGTCTTTACCTGAAACATATTCCATTCCAGTCCCTACTCTTGGAGATTCCGGCTGCATTAAAGGCACTGCTTGACGCTGCATGTTTGCACCCATTAGCGCACGGTTGGAGTCATCATTTTCTAAGAAAGGAATACATGCTGTCGCGGCAGATACAACCTGCTTAGGCGATACATCCATATAATCAACGCGATCACGGCGTACTACTGTATTTTCCCCTCTAAAACGAGCAACAACTTCCTCATCTAAAAATGCACCATCGTCTCCTAAGCGTACATTCGCTTGTGCTACAACGTAGTTATCTTCTTCATCTGCTGTCAAGTAGTCAATACGACTTGAAACTAATCCAGTCTCCGGATCAACTCGGCGATACGGAGTTTCAATAAATCCAAAACGATTTACTTTAGCAAAAGAAGAAAGTGAGTTGATTAGACCAATATTTGGTCCCTCAGGCGTTTCGATTGGACACATACGACCGTAGTGAGAATAGTGAACGTCACGCACTTCCATCCCAGCACGTTCTCTTGTTAATCCTCCAGGCCCTAAAGCTGATAAACGACGCTTATGCGTTAACTCAGCAAGAGGATTGGTTTGATCCATAAACTGTGATAATTGAGAACTACCAAAGAATTCTTTGATGGATGCAATAACCGGACGTATATTAATAAGTTGTTGCGGTGTAATCGTGTTAGTATCTTGAATAGACATTCTTTCACGAACTACACGTTCCATTCTTGATAAACCAATTCTAAATTGGTTTTGCAACAGTTCGCCTACAGAACGTAAACGTCTGTTCCCTAAATGGTCGATATCATCTGTTAAACCAACACCATGCAGAAGGTTAAAGAAATAACTAATAGACGCGATAATATCTGCTGGAGAAATATTTTTCACTTCTTCTTCTACATACGCATTGCTAATAACATTAATTTCTTTATCTCCTTCATCAAGAGGAGAATAAATTTTTACAGATTGAACAATAACATCATCTTCTAATACACCGCCATATGGGCTAAGCGTTTTAAAACCAATGTTATTTTCTAAGTTTGGTATAATGCGATCCAATGCACGGCGATCTAAAAGCGTACCTTTTTCTGCTATTATTTCTCCTGTTTCTGCATCAACAAGTGTCTCTGCTAAACGTTGACCAAACAATCTATTTTTTATATGAAGTTTTTTATTGATTTTATAGCGTCCTACATTTGCAAGATCATATCTTTTAGGATCAAAAAATCTTGAAACTAATAAACTCTTAGCATTTTCAACTGTAGGCGGCTCACCTGGGCGCAAACGTTCGTATATTTCTAGCAACGCTTTTTCTGTACCTTCGGTGTTATCTTTTTCTAATGTATTGCGCAAGTATTCGTTGTCTCCGATTAATTCAAGAATCTCTTGATCTGAGCCAAATCCTAATGCGCGTAAAAGAACCGTTACTGGAAGTTTACGTGTACGGTCAATACGTACATAAACAACATCTTTTGCATCGGTTTCATATTCTAGCCAAGCGCCACGGTTTGGAATTACAGTTGCTGTAAACCCTTTTTTACCGTTCTTGTCTAACTTACCATTGTAATATACACTCGGAGATCTTACTAATTGAGAAACGATAACACGTTCAGCCCCATTAATAACGAAAGTACCTGTTTCAGTCATAAGTGGGAAATCACCCATGAATACATCTTGGTCCTTTACTTCTCCTGTTTCTTTATTTACAAGACGAACTTTCACACGCAAAGGTGCAGAATATGTAACATCTCGCTCTTTTGATTCTTCTACTGAATATTTTGGATCACCTAAGCTGTAGTCAATAAACTCAAGCGATAAGTTGCCAGTAAAGTCCTCAATTGGTGAAATATCTTGGAACATTTCACGTAATCCCTCATCTAAAAACCATTGATAGGAAGAGGTTTGGATTTCTATTAGATTTGGTAATTCTAAAACTTCACTGATTCGTGCATAGCTTCTTCGCTGGCGGTGTCGTCCATACTGAACAAGTTGACCTGTCAACTGATTCACCCCTCAAATCAAACGTTATAGTACATCTATTATCATCTTATAAAAACTTTTACCGCGTTATTTATAAGACAAAAAGAAAAAGGGTTTTCAAATCAAAAAAACCACATTTTCATATTTCTGGTATTATTTTGTTAGTTTCTCCGATTTAGTCCTTTTTTATACTTTTTATGCATAAAAAAATACTTATCAGAAAAATAATATATTGGCATTATACAATGCTATCACAACGTTTTCGACTAGTCAATCTTTTTTGCTTTGATTATAAAATAACCTTTTTTCTTTATCTTCACTTCTACCTCTTGAAACAATTGTTCTAATTTAGCAATAGCGGATGGCGCACCTTGTTTTTTTTGAATGACAACCCAAAGTTCCCCACCAAATGCCAGATGATCAAAACTTTGTTCAAAAATATCATGAACTATATTTTTCCCTGCCCGAATCGGCGGATTTGTTACGATAGATGCAAATATTTTATGCTCCACTTGTAGAAGCCTATCACTTTCATATATAGCAACATTACGAACTTCATTTAGTATGGAGTTTTCTTTTGCAAGTTCTAACGCTCTTTGGTTAACATCAATCATATGAATTTTTCTATCACTATTATCTTTTGCAATAGAAAGACCTATCGGTCCATAACCGCACCCAACATCCAAAATGTCACCTGAAACACTAGGTGCTTCGTATGTTTCAATTAATAGTTTCGATCCAAAATCTACTTCTTTTTTAGAGAAAACACCATTATCAGTTTTAAAGCGGAAACTTCTGCCATTCAAAGGATAGTTCCAATAATTTGGATCACTACTTACATTTTGAGTACGGGAATAATAATGTTCCGTCAAACCAACCACCTCCATTGGGGAATATAACCGAAGTATCACAGAGGATTACATTTTTGATGCAAATTATTTTTAAGAGGAAAAAAGCCCGCTTATAAAGCGAGCTTTTCGAATCTAACATTACTTAACTTCAACGTTAGCTCCAACTTCTTCAAGTTTACCTTTGACTTCTTCAGCTTCTTCTTTAGAAATTCCTTCTTTAACAGCTTTAGGAGTGTTATCAACAAGTTCTTTTGCTTCTTTAAGACCAAGACCAGTGATTTCACGTACAACTTTGATAACTTTGATTTTTTGATCTCCAGGAGATGCAAGAACTACGTCAAATTCAGTTTTTTCAGCTACAGCTTCTCCACCAGCAGCACCAGCAACAGCTACAGGAGCTGCAGCAGTTACACCAAATTCTTCTTCAATAGCTTTTACTAAGTCGTTTAATTCTAAAACAGTCATTGCTTTAACTGCTTCTAAGATTTGTTCTTTAGACATTATTATGTTCCTCCTTGTGTTTTATAAGTTTATTAGGATACGCTACAATAGCGTATTTTATTATGCGCCTTGTTCTTCTTTTTGTTCTGCAACTGCTTTTGTCGCAAGAGCAAGGTTGCGAATTGGTGCTTGTAGCACACTAAGCAACATAGAAAGTAAGCCTTCGCGTGAAGGAAGTTCAGCAAGAGCTTTAACATCTTCAACTGAAGCAATGTTACCTTCGATAACACCTGCTTTAATTTCAAGAGCTTCATTCTTTTTAGCGAAGTCATTAAGGATTTTTGCTGGTGCCACAACATCTTCCGTACTGAAAGCAATTGCATTAGGACCAGTTAAAGCATCATTAAGACCAGCTAAATCTGCAGCTTCAGCAGCGCGGCGTGTTAATGTGTTTTTGAATACTTTAAATTCAACGCCAGCTTCACGAAGTTGTTTACGAAGTTCAGTTACTTCAGAAACAGTTAGACCGCGGTAATCAACAACGATTGTTGATTTACTTGCTTTGAATTTATCAGCAATATCTTGTACTATTTGTTTCTTTTGTTCAATTACGCTCATCTTTACACCTCCTGTAGAATCTACATTTATACCGGAAAGTAAAAACCTCCACATCAAACTAGACATGGAGGGATATACAATAGTTGATTAAACAACTGATTAAAATCTATCGTATTACCTCGGTAGGATATTAAGCTCTAAATTAGAGCGCCTACTGTCTATGGTACAAATGTTATTTATTTTTAACAACAAGATGTAGTATATTCTATCATACTTGTTTTGTCAAATACTTTTATATTAAACAGTAGCAGGATCTACTTTTACTCCAGGACCCATTGTAGAAGTTATAGCAACATTCTTCATGTAAGTTCCTTTTGCAGCTGCTGGTTTAACTTTTTGCATTGTTTCAAAAATAGTTTTGAAGTTTTCAACAAGTTTAGTTTCTTCAAATGAAACTTTACCGATTGGAACATGGATGTTTCCAGCTTTATCAACACGGTATTCAACTTTACCTGCTTTAATTTCATTAACCGCTTTTGTAACATCAAAAGTTACTGTACCAGTTTTAGGGTTTGGCATTAAACCTTTAGGTCCTAATACACGACCAAGTTTACCAACTTCACCCATCATATCTGGAGTTGCAACGATTACGTCAAACTCAAACCAACCTTGTTGGATTTTGTTGATATACTCAGCATCTCCAACATAGTCTGCGCCTGCAGCTTCTGCTTCTTTGATTTTTTCACCTTTAGCAAACACTAATACACGTTGAGTTTTACCAGTACCATGCGGAAGAACAACTGCTCCACGAATTTGTTGGTCAGCCTTCTTAGGGTCTACCCCTAAACGGAAAGCAACTTCAACTGATGCATCAAATTTTGTAGTGCTTGTTTTTTTAACTAATTCTACTGCTTCTTGAACTGGGTAAGCTTTAGTACGATCAACAAGTTTGATAGCTTCTAAATACTTCTTACCTTTTTTAGCCATAATGATATTTCCTCCTTGAATTGTGGTTTTAGCGGAATTACCTCCCACGAATTAAGGTTGCGACTTTTGATTACTCGTTGTCGCAACCTTAATCAACAAACCTTAAAACGGTTTAGTCTTCAATAACAATACCCATGCTGCGGGCAGTACCTTCAACCATGCGCATAGCTGCTTCAACGCTAGCTGCATTTAAATCAGGCATTTTCGTTTCAGCAATCTCGCGCACTTTATCACGCTTAACAGTTGCTACTTTATTACGGTTTGGTTCACCAGAACCCGACTCAATCCCAGCCGCTTTTTTAAGTAAAACAGCAGCAGGTGGAGTTTTTGTAATAAATGTAAATGAACGGTCTTCAAAAACCGTAATTTCAACAGGAATAATTAAACCAGCTTGTTCAGCTGTACGAGCATTAAACTCCTTACAGAATCCCATGATATTAACACCTGCTTGACCCAAAGCTGGACCAACTGGTGGTGCCGGATTTGCTTTAGCTGCTGGAATTTGCAATTTAACAACTTTAATTACTTTTTTAGCCACGAGACACACCTCCTTAAAGTCCGTGATGTGGTAATAGGGGAATACCCCTCCCACTCATCTGATCGTCTTTATATAAATAAAGAAATTTGACAATATCTCATCTCTTTTAATAAGAAATACTGACCTTTGAAATCTTAACACTTTTTCACATTCATTTCAAGTTTTTCAGGTTAAAATTTTTCAATTTGTGTAAAATCCAGCTCTACCGGGGTATCTCGACCGAACATATTTACTAGCACTTTTACTTTTGCCTTATCTTTATCTATTTCTTCTACACTGCCTGTAAAGTTTGCAAAAGGTCCTTCTGTTACTTTAACTGTTTCTCCCAATTCAAACTCAATCTCCACGCGTTGTTCTTCAACACCCATTCTTTTTAAGATAACTTGTACTTCTTCTGGAAGAAGTGGAGTCGGTTTAGATCCCGATCCAGCCGAACCAACAAAACCAGTTACTCCTGGAGTGTTTCGAACAACATACCAAGAATCATCTGTCATGACGATTTCAACCAAAACATAACCTGGGAATACTTTTCTTTTTACTACCTTTGTTTTTCCATTTCTAATATCTGTTTCTTCTTCTTCGGGAACTACAACACGAAAGATCTTATCTTGCATTGCCATTGTTTCTACCCGTTTTTCTAAGTTTGCTTTTACTTTATTTTCATATCCAGAGTACGTATGCACCACATACCAATTTTTTTCCATAAAAGAGGACTGTTTCGTCCTTCCCTCCCCGCACATATTAATAAATATATTGAAAACAATATCCCCATCAAAGGTTTTCCTTCAATGAAAATATTTTATTTGGTCTATATATAACGACTTTACGTTTATTGATATCGACCACTTTTTATTTTAAAGCAATGAAAAAACCCGTTACCGGGCTTTGTAGATGTTTGTTATCGTTTTACCATTATACCATGAGTTAATAACAGTTATTCAAGTATTAAACGAATTAGTTCAGAAATTCCCAGATCAACAAGTGCGAAGAAGAGAGCAAAGAATGTGACTGTTACAATAACAGTAATAGTATAGTTAGTCAGTTCTTTTCTTTTTGGCCAACTAACTTTCCTTAACTCTCTGCCTACTTCTTGAAAAAAGTTAACAGTGCGTTGCATTTCGTTACCTCCATATTTAAAACGGGTATCCTATCATCAACTAATAATACCAATTATTTTGTTTCTTTATGAACAGTATGAGCATTACATTTCTGGCAAAACTTTTTAACCTCTAAACGTTCTGCTCCATTATTGCTCATTGTAGAATAATTTCTTGAACCGCATTTTTCACATGCCAAAACTATTTTCTTTCTCATACCCAGCACCTACTACGTCCTTTTTATCTTTACCAAACTGTACCATGGACATGTATCGATGTCAATATAAGCCATATAGAGAATAGTTTTCTACAATAATTAAAGAGAAAACTCTCTAATTTCTAAATATCTTTCCAATTTTCTTTTTACTCTTTGAAGCGCATTATCAATTGATTTAACATGCCTATTAAGCTCTTCCGAAATTTCTTGATATGATTGTCCATCTAAATATAAAGCTAAAACTTTTCTTTCTAAATCGCTCAATAACTCCGACATCTTTATTTCAATATGATCAAATTCTTCTTGATTAATAATAAGCTCTTCTGGATCCAAAACCTTTGCTCCAGAAATAATATCCATTAAGGTGCGATCAGATTCCTCATCATAAATTGGTTTATCAAGAGAGACATACGAATTCAAAGGAATATGCTTTTGTCTTGTTGCTGTTTTGATTGCTGTAATAATTTGCCTAGTTATACATAACTCAGCAAACGCTTTAAAAGAAGAAAGCTTGTCCTCTTTAAAATCGCGAATTGCTTTATAGAGACCAATCATGCCTTCTTGTACAATATCTTCCTTATCTGCACCAATTAGGAAATAGGATCTGGCCTTGGCGCGTACAAAGTTACGATATTTATGAATAAGATAATCTAATGCATCACTTTCACCTTTATGCACTAATTCAACAATTACTTCATCTTCAAGTTCTAAATATTTTTCAACACTTTCGTTACTTTTAGACCAGTTGTCAGCACTCATTCAGATCCCCCCGACTGTGCATTCATGGATAAAACCATTATACAGTAGGCTTTTTTTTAGCGTCAACTGCTCATTTCTCTCCACGACGCCATTTTTCAAATATTTCTTCCATTTCTTTTGATAGCGGTATCTTAGCTACTGGTTTTTTTTCTTTAATTTTTTTTACTTTTCTCTCAATATTATTCTCTATGTTTTCCATTTCCAACTGAAGTTCTCTAGCGGATATTCTTAAAGCGCCTTGTCCAAAAATAGCCCATTGTTCTGTAAAATCTGATGTTGCTACATGAACTTGCGTCGCCCGATTATTTAGTTCTTGAGCTAATTTTTCTATTCTTTCATCTGCTGTTTCATTTTCTCTTGTAAAAATTACTTCCACCTTATAATTTTTATACTTTGTCTCTGTTCCTCTGACATAATAAGCATCAAAAACTACAATAACCCGATAGCCAGAATAAGCTTGATATTCTGCCATTTTTTCGACCAGGCTGTCTCTGGCAGCGGATAAATCACTTACTTTCAGTTCATTCAGTTCAGACCAAGCACCAATTATGTTATAACCGTCGACAATTAGAATATCCATTATCATCCCTCAATTGGATAACGTTTCCGATATACCTCATACATTAAAATTGCTGCTGCAACTGAAGCATTTAAAGATGTAACAGAACCTACCATAGGCAAATTTATAAGAAAATCGCATTTCTCACGAATTAATCTTCCCATGCCTTTTCCTTCACTGCCAATTACTAAACCTAAAGGCATTGTACCATCAAATTTGCGATAATCTTCACTTCCTGATGCATCCGTTCCTGCAATCCAAATTCCTCTCTCTTTTAATTCCTCAATTGTTCTGGCCATATTTGTCACTCTTACTACAGGGATATGTTCGATAGCCCCTGTAGAGGCCTTGGCAACTGTAGCAGTCAAACCTACCGCTCTTCTTCGGGGAATAATAATACCATGAGCTCCAACTGCATCTGCTGTCCTCATAATAGATCCTAAATTATGGGGATCTTCTATTTCATCCAACAAAAGAAAAAATGGCGCTTCGTTTTTTCTCTCTGCTGATTTAAACAAGTCATCTATTTCGCTATATTGATAAGCAGCAACTTGTGCTACAACCCCTTGATGATTAGCATCGACTAGACTTTCTAATTTCTTTTTTGGAACAAATTGCACAAGAACATTCGCATTCTTAGCCAACGCAATCACTGTCTGCATTTGTCCCTTCTGCGACCCTTCTGCAATTAAGATTTTATTTACATCCCGCTCTGACTTTAATGCCTCTATCACAGCGTTTTTTCCTACAATATAATCACTACTCACTGTTTGCTCCTCCAACTGTTTTCAATGATAGATAAAGCCGCTTTAATAATTTCTTCAAGCCGCTCTTCCCGATTAGCTAAATATAAATATCCTAAAACCGATTCAAATCCAGTACTGTAACGATATGTCTGCACATCTGTATTTTTAGGAATAGATCCAGACTTTGCATTTCTGCCACGTTTTAGTACAGCATATTCTTCTTCCGTAAAAAATGCATCCGCCATCAGCTGATGGACAACTTTTGCCTGCCCTTTTGCAGATACATATTTTGTTGCCTCTCTGTGAAGCAAATTAGGTTTTACCCTCCCATTATATAACAAATGCCTTCTTACATATATTTCAAGAACAGCATCACCCATATAAGCAAGGGCTAAGCTGTTCAACTGTTTTTCATCTATTCTTTTTTCATAGAGGATCATGCTTTATCCTCTCTTCCAACGGATACCTTGTGCTGTATCTTCTAAAATAATATTCATAGCTTTTAATTGATCTCTTATTTCATCAGCTAATTGAAAGTTTCGAGCCTTTCTTGCTTGATTTCTTTTTTCAATTAATGCTTCAATCTCATCATCAAGCAATTCTTTTTTTGTTGATAAAGATAAGCCCAGTACACTAAATAGTTCTTCAAACTCTTTCAAAAATGCACGAATAACAGCAACTGATGTTGTTTTCTCAAGCAAGTAATAATTTGCTTGTTTCGCTAATTCAAATAATACAGAAATTCCATTGGCTGTATTAAAGTCGTCATCCATATCTGTGACAAATTGTTCATGAAGCTCAGTAACTTTCCCTAACCAATTATCATTTGTATCAGTCAGATCAGTGCTAGAAGCTAGCCTATGCTGTAGATTCTCATAAGAGGTTCGGATTCTTTCAAGACCAGCACGAGTATTCTCTAACACTTCCTCACTATAATTAATAGGATTTCTATAGTGAACAGACAACATAAAGAATCGTAGAACTTGTGGATCATGAATTTTTAAAATATCATTTACTGTTATAAAATTCCCAAGAGATTTAGACATTTTTTCATTATCTATATTAATATATCCATTATGCATCCAATAACGGGCAAAAGTTTCACCTGTCAGCGCTTCAGATTGCGCAATTTCATTTTCATGATGGGGAAATGTCAAATCCTGGCCACCTGCATGAATATCAATGGTATCACCTAAATACTTTTTCACCATAGCAGAGCATTCAATATGCCATCCCGGACGACCTTTTCCCCATGGACTATCCCAGGAGATTTCTCCCTCTTTTGCATTTTTCCATAAAGCAAAATCTAAGGAATCTTGTTTTTTCTCGCCTACCGCTATTCTTGCGCCAGAACGCAATTCATCGATAGATTGATGAGAAAGTTTTCCATAATCATCAAAACTTCTTGTATGATAATACACATCTCCATTAGATTCATATGCAAAGCCTTTCTCCACTAATGCCGCAATAAAATCAATAATAATGTCCATATTTTCTGTCACGCGAGGATGAATGGTTGCTCTTTTGCAGCCTAGCGCCTCCACATCCTCAAAATATGCCTGTATAAAACGATCTGCAATAACTGGGACTTCGTCTCCTAGCTCATTGGCCGCTTTAATTAACTTATCGTCCACATCCGTAAAATTAGAAACATATTGGACATCATAGCCACGATATTCTAAGTAGCGTCTCACTGTATCAAAAACAATAGCTGGTCTTGCGTTCCCAATATGAATATAGTTATATACAGTTGGCCCGCATACATACATTTTCACTTTACCCTTTTCTAGTGGATTAAAATCTTCCTTTGATCTTGTTAATGTATTATAAATCTGTATAGCCATTACTTATAGCTCCTTTCTTCCTGCATCTCCATTAATTGCTGTTTTAATTTTAACATTTCAGCTTCTATCTCTTTTATACGATCTGATACCGGATCCGGCAGGTCGCAATGATTTAAATCTTTGTCTATTTTAACACCATCTTGCACTTTCACCCTTCCAGGTATCCCAACAACTGTAGAATTCGGAGGCACATCTTTGAGCACAACTGAACCAGCACCTATTTTAGCATTTTCGCCAATTACTATAGATCCTAAAACTTTAGCGCCTGTCGCAATAAGCGCATTATCTCTAACGGTAGGATGACGCTTTCCCTTTTCTTTCCCCGTACCCCCTAATGTTACTCCCTGATATATCGTAACATTATCTCCAATTTCACAAGTTTCCCCAATTACAATCCCCATGCCATGATCTATAAAAAGACGGTTTCCGATTGTTGCTCCTGGGTGAATTTCAACGCCTGTCATAAATCGACTAAATTGTGAAATAACTCGCGCTAAAAAAAAGAATTTACGTTTATAGAAAGCATGCGCTATTCTGTGATACCAAATTGCATGTAAACCGGAATAGGTGAGAATAACTTCTAAAGAACTTCTTGCAGCTGGATCTTGTTCAAATACAACAGATATATCTTCTTTTATACGTCGAAACATTGTACCCCTCCCCACAAACACTACTTTCCCTTTAAGTTCTCTTTATTTTTTATTATTATTTTGCCTGGTGAAAATAAATGTAAAAACATGTAATTCTCGCTTTTTCAATAATAAAAAAGCGTCTCTGTCTAAAAGACAGAGACGCTTTTAACGCGCGGTTCCACTCTGTTTAGATTATTAATCGCTAAATAATCTCCACTCTTCCTTGGTAACGGATAGGTTCCGCCTAATCTACTAAAAACACATGAAAGCAGTCAGCAAGTAATGACTTCTCTCTTTTGCATCTCCCTTTAAAAAAAGAGCTGTTCGATATCGGACTCAGAGGGGCACTTCAAAAAAGGAGCGGCATAAATCACTTTCAGCCAGTGGTGATTCTCTCTAATATGCTTCCTTTTTTTACTCTTCCTCTTCTACGTTTTACATTATTCTTTTTATTACTATATTACATTTTTTATAATCTGTTAACCTATAATCGATAATAATCTGTTTTCTATTTTAGCTTGGCCTAATAATGCAATAGCCTTTGGCAAATCTGGACCATGTGTTTGACCTGTTGCCGCAACACGAATAGGCATAAATAAATTTTTGCCTTTTTGACCTGTTGCTTTTTGAACTTTTTTTATAGCTGCTTTAATATTATCTGCATTCCACTCATCCAGATTCTGCAATTCTTCTCTAAATGATTGAATCACTGCCGGAACCTGTTCTCCTGCCAATACTTCAGCGGCCTCCCCTTCATAACTGATTTCATCACTGAAAAACAGTTTGGAAAGTTCAACAATCTCTGCCCCATAGCTCATTTGATCTTGATAAAGGTCAATTAGACTTTCCGCCCAATTTTTTTCTTCTTCCGTTGCCTGTTCATTTATTAAACCAGCTTTCACTAAATGCGGTGCTGCCAATTCTACCACTTTGCTTAATTCAGCTTTTTTAATGTATTGATTATTCATCCATGCTAATTTTTGCTGATCAAATAATGCAGGAGATTTTGAAAGGCGAGCAGCATCAAAAATATTAATAAACTCATCCTTAGAGAAAAGTTCTTCTTCCCCTTCCGGCGACCATCCTAATAATGTGATAAAGTTAAATAAAGCATCCGGCAAGTAGCCCAACTCTTCATATTGTTCAATAAATTGAATAATGGACTCATCTCGTTTACTTAATTTTTTTCTATTTTCATTCACAATTAAAGTCATGTGTCCAAAAATCGGCCTTGTCCATCCGAAAGCATCATATATCATTAACTGTTTTGGTGTATTGGTAATATGGTCATCTCCTCTTAATACATGAGAGATTTCCATTAAGTGATCATCAATTGCCACTGCAAAATTATATGTTGGAGTGCCATCCTTTTTAATGATTACATAATCACCAATTGTTTCGGAATCAAAGGAAACGGAACCTTTTACCATATCTTCAAATTCATAAACCACATTTTCAGGAACCTTTATGCGGATGCTTGGTTCTCTTCCTTCTGCTTCAAGTTTTTCTTGTTCTTCTTTAGTCAGGTGACGGCACTTACCTGAGTATTTAGGAGTTTCATTGTTTTTCAGCTGATCTTCTCGCTCAGCTTCTATCTCTTCTTCCGTACAATAGCATTTGTAGGCAAGTTCTCTTTCTAATAATTCCGTATAGTATTTTTTGTAAATATCAGTGCGTTCTGATTGTCTATATGGGCCGTATTCACCGCCTATATCTACACTTTCATCCCAATCCATTCCAAGCCATTTTAAATATTTTAATTGGCTTTCTTCTCCGCCTTCAATATTTCTTTTTTTGTCTGTATCTTCAATGCGGATAATAAATTTCCCGCCTTTATTTCTTGCAAATAAATAATTAAATAATGCAGTACGTGCATTCCCAATATGCAAATGTCCTGTTGGACTTGGGGCATAACGAACACGGATTTCGTTGGTCATGCTATTGCCTCCTCGATTTCAATCATTGAATTTTCATCTAATCTATTCTATCATTACATTTTTTTCTTTAAAAGAGTGTTTACTTTACTTTTTTCTGCAAAAGAACAACTGCCTGTGAAGCAATCCCTTCTCCTCTTCCAGTAAAACCTAATTTTTCTGTTGTGGTCGCTTTTACATTTACATTGCTTTTTTCTGTTTCTAATAAAGATGCAATTCTTTCCTGCATACTATCTATATGAGGAGCCATTTTAGGCATTTGCGCCATGATTGTACAATCAGCATTTACCAATTCATAACCTTGTGACTTAACTATCTCCCAAACATGTTTCAGTAATTTTGCAGAATCCGCATCTTTAAATGCCTCGTCTGTATCTGGAAAATGCTTTCCAATATCTCCCTCGCCTATTGCACCAAGGCATGCATCCGCTATTGTATGTAAAAGCACATCTGCATCAGAATGACCTAATAGTCCTTTTTCAAAAGGGATTTCTATTCCTCCTATAATAAGTGGTCTTCCCTCCACAAGCTGATGCACATCAAAACCTTGTCCTATTCGAAACATCTAATTTACTCCTTTTCATTAACTTTTTTCCTTTTTTGCATAATGGCCTCGGCAAAATATAAATCCTCTGGGGTCGTTAGCTTAATATTATCATAGTCCCCCAATACAATTTTCACTTCTTTTCCAAGACGCTCCACTAAACTTGCATCATCTGTACCAAAAAAATCATCTTGCAATGCTTGTTCATACGCTTCTTTTAAGATGGAAATACGAAAAGCTTGTGGGGTTTGAATAGCCCACAAGCTTGAACGGTCAACTGTCGCCTCTACAATACCGCCGGAAACTTTTTTCACCGTGTCCTTTATAGGAACAGCTAAGACAGCTGCACCGTTTTCTTTTGCAACTTCTATTAATTGTTTTATTTGGTTTTTGTTAATAAAAGGCCTAGCCGCATCATGCACTAATACTATACCGTTGTTTCCTAACAATTTCATTGCATTATAAATGCTGTATTGTCTCTCTATTCCTCCATCAACAAGACCAGCGATTTTTTGGATATCAAATTTAGCTATCCACTCCTGCATTTGCTGCTTTTCTTCAGGATTTATCACCAGCCAAATACGGGTACAGTCAGAATCCTGTTCAAAAACCTGTAATGTATGAATAAAAATAGGCGAATCATCTATTGTCAGAAACAATTTATTTTTCCCCGCCTGCATTCTTTTACCTTGTCCTGCTGCTGGTATAATGACTTCATAAGCCATAAAACAATCTCCTATTCCTACAATGCTTTTTCTAATAATTTAGGTTTTGCAAATATCATTCTTCCTGCAGAGGTCTGCAACACACTTGTAACAAGTACATCAATATGTTTGCCGATATAATTGCGGCCCTCTTCTACCACAATCATTGTTCCATCATCTAAATAAGCAATTCCTTGATTGTGTTCTTTTCCATCTTTAATAATCTGAATCTTCATTTCTTCGCCTGGAAGAACTACTGGTTTTACTGCATTTGCTAAATCATTGATATTCAATACAGAAACCTTTTGGAGTTCACAAACCTTGTTTAAATTAAAATCATTTGTTACCACAACACCATTTGTCAACTTGGCCAGTTTAACAAGTTTGCTGTCTACTTCTTGAATATCTTCAAAATCCCCTTCATAGATCTCAACCTTAATGGCCAATTCCTTCTGAATGCGATTAAGAATATCTAATCCTCTTCTCCCTCGATTACGTTTTAAAGCATCTGAGGAATCTGCAATATGCTGCAATTCGCCCAATACAAATTGAGGAATGACAATAGTCCCTTCTAAAAAGCCTGTTTGGCATATATCAGCAATTCTTCCATCAATAATAACACTAGTATCAAGGATTTTTAAATTATTTTTTTCTGTTTTAGTTGCATCTTCTTCCGTGCCTTTTTTCTTTTTAGCGGTAAAAAGAGTCAATAATTCATCTCGTTTTTTGAAACCAACTTGAAAACCTAAATATCCAAACAGCAAGGTTAATAGTATGGGTGCAATTGTATTAAGAATTGGTACTTTTATAGCTGTTAATGCATACCCTATTAAAAAAGCTAATATAAGACCAAATGCTAATCCTACACTTCCAAATATAATATCCGTTATTGGGGCCTTTACAAGAGATTCTTCCATTAACTTAACAAAATTAACAACATAATCAACCGCCCAAAATATGATAAGATAAAAAATAATGGCACCAAGTATTGCAGAAACATAGGGATTATTTATAAAATTCGATTCAAATGTCAATAATTTCAATAAATCTGGAATAAAAAATATTCCAAGCGTCCCTCCAATAATGATGAAACCAGCTTGAACAATGCGTTTTAACAATACTTTCACCTCCTCTTTCACATTATAAACAAATTCTTGAATTTAAAACCTGTTATTACAGAGAATTTGTTTATTTGTAATGAAAAAGTTATTTTCGTTAATTACTACATATTACCTTTAAGAATAAATTTAGCGTAGCATTATTAATAATAAAATGTCAAATATAAACAGTACATTCTAACATACATACTATTTTGCATCAATTTGTTTTTTTCCAACTTCTTAAATTATTCTTCTCAAAAATTATTGCCAGCCTCCCTTTTTAATCTTCCAATGCTGCTTTTAACGCTTCACCTACAGAATTCACTCCTATAAGTTTTACACCGCTTGGCGCCTTCAAGCCATTTAAATTATTAAATGGAAGGATAACTCGCTCGAAGCCCAATTTTGCTGCTTCTTGTACCCTTTGCTCTATTCTGGATACTCTTCTTACTTCTCCTGTTAATCCCACTTCCCCAATTATACAATCGGTTGCTTTTGTCGGCTTATCTCTAAAGCTTGATGCAATGCTTACCGCAATGGCTAAATCAATTGCTGGCTCATCCAACTTTACTCCTCCAGCTACCTTTAAATAAGCATCTTGATTTTGCAATAGCAGCCCCACTCTTTTTTCCAAAACGGCCATTAATAATGGGACCCTGTTATGATCAATGCCAGTGGCCATTCTCCTAGGATTTCCAAAACTTGTTGGAGAAATGAGTGCTTGTATCTCTACTAATACAGGACGGGTTCCTTCCATAGATGCAACAACTGTTGATCCAGCAGCTCCTTGAGATCGCTCCTCTAAAAATATTTCAGACGGGTTCTCTACTTCTTCTAATCCAAACTCCTTCATTTCAAAAATTCCCATTTCATTTGTTGAACCAAAACGGTTTTTTACAGCTCTTAATATCCGATATGTGTGATGTCTTTCTCCTTCAAAATACAGAACCGTATCTACCATATGCTCTAAAAGCCTTGGTCCTGCAATAGAACCTTCTTTCGTAACATGTCCAACGATAAAGATTGCAATTCCCTTTGTTTTTCCAATCCGCATCAACTCTGCTGTACATTCCCTTACTTGTGAAACACTTCCTGGAGCTGAAGTTACTTCAGGATGATAGATTGTCTGAATAGAATCTATTACTACAAACTGGACATCTGAACTTTCAATTGTTTTGCTTATTTCCTCTAAATTTGTTTCGGAATATACAAGAAGATGTTCTGTAGTAACACCTAATCGGTCCGCTCTTAATTTAGTTTGTTTTTGCGACTCTTCTCCGGACACGTATAAAACATTATGTTTTTTATTTGCCAATTGAGATGAAACTTGAAGAAGTAGAGTAGATTTCCCTATGCCGGGATCTCCGCCAATTAATACAAGCGAACCTTGCACTACTCCACCGCCTAATACCCGATTAAGTTCTCCAAGATCTGTTAAAACTCGTGGTTCATTTACTGTTTCTATACTTGTAATAGGAATAGGCTTTGCAAGAATAGCAGAACTTTGAGTATGTGCGAAGGCTCCTTTTCGCTGCGATTGACTTTTCTCCACTTCCTCGACCATTGTGTTCCAATTGCCACATCCAGGACACCTTCCCATCCATTTAGCTGATTCATAGCCACATTCTTGACAAAGGAATTTTGTTTTGCGCTTCGCCATTTGTTCACATTTCCTCCTTGTTTTTATACTCTAAAAAAAATAGCACACGCATAATAGTAACACGTGTGCCCTTTTTATTTTTACTTCTGCTTATTTCTGCAAATTAGGTGTCGGCTCATTTATTTCTTTAACCTTTACAACAAATGTGCCGTTTTCTATATCTAAATTGATGTTTTGACCAGTTAAAACTGTTCCTTTTAACAATTCTTCTGACAAACGATCTTCAATATGTTTTTGAATTGCTCTGCGAAGTGGTCTTGCTCCATATTCTGGATCGTAACCTTCAGCAGCAATTTTTTCTTTTGCAGCCTCTGTAATAGTTAATCGTATATCCTGTTCTGCCAATCTTTTTACTAACTGATCTGCCATTAATGTAACAATTTCTTTTAAATGCTTTTTCTCTAAAGAATGGAATACGATGATTTCATCAATACGATTTAAAAACTCTGGACGGAACGCCCTTTTTAACTCTTCCATTACTTTACCCTTCATATCTTTGTAATCAGCTTCTCCATCTTGGATATTAAAGCCTACATATTTATTGCGTTTTAATGCAGACGCACCAACGTTAGATGTCATAATTAAGACTGTATTCCTAAAATCAACTGTTCTCCCTTTAGAATCTGTTAAACGTCCATCCTCTAATACTTGCAATAATATATTAAAAACATCAGGATGAGCTTTTTCAATTTCATCTAATAAAACAACAGAATATGGTTTTCTTCTAACCTTTTCCGTCAGCTGTCCACCTTCTTCATATCCTACATATCCTGGAGGAGAACCTACAAGTCTAGAAGTGGAGTGCTTTTCCATATATTCTGACATGTCAATACGAATCATTGCATCCTCGTCACCAAACATGGATTCTGCCAGTGCTCTAGCCAGTTCAGTTTTCCCTACACCTGTAGGCCCTAGGAAAATAAAGGAACCAATTGGACGTTTAGGATCTTTTAATCCTGCTCTTGCACGTCTAACTGCTTTTGAAATTGCAATAACTGCTTCTTCTTGCCCGATAACACGATTATGCAGGATTGATTCCATATTAAGCAATTTATCTGTCTCTGTTTGTGCCAGTTTTGAAACAGGTATACCAGTCCAGCTAGCTACCACACTCGCAATATCTTCCACTGTTACTTCTGAATTTTCTTGGCCTTGCTTCTCTTTCCAATTTTTTTTCGTTTCTTCTAACTGCTCTCTTAACCTTTGTTCTGTATCACGTAAAGATGCAGCCTTTTCAAACTCTTGACTTTGAACAGAGGCATCCTTTTCTTTTCGTACCTCCTCTAGTTTCACTTCTAATTCTTTTAAGTTAGGCGGAGTTGTATAAGATCTTAATCGTACCTTCGAACCTGCCTCATCTATTAAATCGATTGCTTTATCCGGTAAGAAACGATCTGATATATAACGATCTGATAACTTTACCGCAGCTTCAATTGCCTCATCTGTAATAGATACACGGTGATGTGCCTCATAACGATCTCGCAGCCCTTTAAGAATTTGTACAGATTCCTCTGCTGTAGGTTCATCTACTGTAATAGGCTGAAAACGTCTTTCTAATGCAGCATCTTTTTCAATATATTTTCTATATTCATCTAATGTTGTCGCTCCAATACATTGCAGCTCTCCTCTTGCTAAGGAAGGTTTTAATATATTAGATGCATCGATTGCCCCTTCTGCACCACCTGCGCCAATTAAAGTATGCAGTTCATCGATAAACAAAATAATATTGCCCGCTTGGCGAATTTCATCCATTACCTTTTTTAGACGATCTTCAAATTCCCCGCGATATTTTGTTCCAGCCACAACTGTCCCCATATCTAATGTCATTACTCTTTTATCCCGTAAAATTTCCGGTACTTCATTTTGAACAATTTGTTGTGCTAGCCCTTCTGCAATAGCAGTTTTACCAACACCTGGTTCTCCTATTAACACTGGATTGTTTTTTGTTCTTCTGCTTAGCACTTCAATTACACGTTGTATTTCTTTACTTCTTCCAATGACAGGATCTAGGCTTCCTTCCCGAGCAATGGCAGTTAAGTCTCTAGCTAAGCTATCTAATGTAGGCGTATTTGCACTAGCTGCCGATCCGCCTTGATGACTGCTGGATTCATTGCTTCCTAATAATTGCAGCACTTGTTGTCGAGCTTTATTAAGGCTGACACCTAAGTTATTTAATACTCTAGCTGCAACTCCTTCTCCTTCACGAATAAGCCCTAATAAAATATGCTCTGTGCCGACATAGGAATGGCCTAATTTCCTTGCCTCATCCATAGATAATTCAATTACCTTTTTGGCTCGTGGTGTGTAATGAATAGTTTGGGAAGCATCCTGTCCTCGCCCAATTAGATTTTCTACTTCTTCTTGGATCTTTTCTGGTCCTAGTCCTAACGCTAATAAAGCTTTAGCAGCTATCCCTTCACCTTCACGCACTAAACCAAGTAAAATATGCTCTGTACCAATATTATTATGCCCTAAACGAATTGCCTCTTCTTGTGATAAAGCCAATACTTTTTGCGCTCTTTCTGTAAATCGACCAAACATCATGCTTTCATCCTCCCTATTCCTTTTATTTATTTTACTTCCATTTGAAGTCTTTCTCTTATTAGAGTAGCTCGACGGATGTCACGTTCATTAGGAGTCATTTGCTCCCCTGCGTAAAGTTGTAAAAAACCCGGCTGTGTTAAAATTAAAAGTTCATTTAAAATATTTTTAGAAATATTTTTGATATATCCCATATCTATACCCAAACGGACATCTGACAGGCATTGTGCTGCTTCCTTTGTTTCAATTATTCTACTATGGCACAATGTTCCAAAGGATCGGTAAATCCTATCTTCTAATTCTATGTTTGAAGACTCTACTAATGACTTTCTTGCTTGCTTTTCCTGTTCAATTAATTGATGGACAACACTTATTAATTCTTCTACAATATCCTTTTCGGATTTTCCTAATGTAATTTGATTGGATATCTGAAAAATATTCCCTTGGGCTTCGCTGCCTTCTCCATAAATACCTCTAACAACTAGACCAAGCTGGTTAATAGCAGGTATTATTCGCTTCATTTGTTGTGTTAACACCATTCCTGGCAAATGAAGCATAACAGAAGCTCTTAAACCCGTACCAATATTAGTAGGACAGCTTGTGAGATATCCCATTTCTAAATGATAGGCATAATCAATCTTCTGTTCTAACCAGTCATCAATTTTATCTGCTAAATTTAAAGCTTCCAATAGCTGCAATCCTGGCTTAATGCACTGAACCCGAATATGATCTTCCTCATTTAACATTATACTTATCTCTTCGTTTTCTGAAAGTACACAGGCACTATGTTCTGACTCTACCAATTGGGGGCTGATTAAGTGCTTTTCGACAAGTACCCTTTTTTCTAGCTGTTGAAGATTATCCATTTTTAGCAATTCTAATTTTTCTAGACTTAAGTCTTCCTGATTTTGAAGTCTTTGGTTCAATATTTCTATAATTTGAGAAGCATCTTCCTTAGAAAATATAGTAGGAAATTTAATTCTTTTTATATTTCTAGCTAGTCTAATACGAGAGGTTAAGACAATTTCAGAATCAGGACCTTCTGAGCACATCCAGGATGTTTTTGCCTTATTTATAAAGTTTTCTACAGACACCCTTCACTCTCCTCCCTCATGAAAAGCTAAAAGCTGCTTTTCCTTTCTTCTAATCTCATCGCGAACTTCTGCTGCTTTTTCAAATTCTTCTGTATTAATAAGTTCTTTAAGTTCCTCTTTTAATTTGCCCATATCTTTTTTGATTAATATATGGCCGCCTATTCTTTCGGGAACTTTGCCTTTGTGTTCAATATTTCCCCCATGAAGCCTTTTAAGGACTGGTTGAAGTTGTTCCTTGAATGTTTCATAGCAACTATGGCAGCCAAACCTGCCAACTTTTAAAAATTGAGAAAATGTCATAGAGCACTCTTTGCATTGGAGAGCATCTTCCCTTTTATAAGGATTTTGCTTAATTTGTTGGAAACTCGGTTCAATATTCAGTAAATTTGCTAATAAACTATTGAATGAAAAACCTGAAGATCCATTGAACATAAATAATTCGCCTTTTTCAGCTGCACATTGTTCACAAAGATGAAATTCAGTTTTTTTTCCATTAATAATCTTCGAATAATGCAGGGTTGCTGGTTTTTGTTTACATTCAGAACAAAGCACTTTACCACCTCAAAACTACTGTGTTTATTTATATTTTAATGTAGTTAACATTGCCTTTAATATCCTTGCTCTTAGTTCATCTCTATAGGGTAAATCAAGATACAAGACAGAGCGATCAATTACGCTAAGCATTATTTTTGCTTCTCTATCATTAATCACTTTTTCTTCCACCAGACGATAAATAACATCCTCTGCGCTACTTTGAGGAATTCTTGTTTGTATAAGGGATAGTAATTGATCAATTAAATGAGCATAATCATGAGACTGTACTTTCATGATTCGAATAAATCCACCGCCGCCGCGTTTGCTTTCTACTACATAGCCTTTTTCTATGGTAAACCTTGTATTTATGACATAATTAATTTGGGAGGGTACACATTCGAACTTATCGGCGACTTCGCTTCGTTTTATTTCAACAAGGGATTTTTCACTCATTTCTAAAACTTCTTTTAAATAGTTCTCAATTATATCCGAAATATTCTTCACCAAGCCTCCCCCTTCTGACTTTGACTATATTTGACTATAATTATACACGAAACTACCGTTTTATCGCAACGTTGACGTTTTATTAATTTTCCCAATTTCCTTCCTTTCCAAACGTGCATATTTATTTCTATGTATTAAAAATGTTAAAGGGGAGTTTTTAAGTTACATTAAATATAGTCTGACTTTTCTAATATTTCAAGCAGAAACCTTCTTTTTATGCTTTTATTCATTTGTAAAGTTATAATTTTAAAAAATCGACTTTCTTTTTCTTTGTCTAACTAACAATTTATTAATATTTATCAGTTTTTATTCCAATTTAAACAAAAAAAGATACCCAAATGAGTATCTTTTTGCTT
>NZ_BQYJ01000013.1 GCF_023168165.1 Niallia sp. NCCP-28 | reverse complement strand
GACACTGTTGACTTTCGATAATACTGGAGCAGTTTTATCCTTAACTGTAATAATTGCTTCTTTACTTTTCACTCCGCTTTTTTCTGCATAAACCACTAGCTTCGTGCCAGCTGCTTGTCGAGGAATAGAAACAGTAAAGGAACCGTTAAAGTTTGAATAACCTGTACCTAATATAGCTCCCTTTTTAGTAACCACAATAGCAGTATCCTTATCAGCCTTTCCTTTAACCGAAATATCTGAGTCTCCTACTTCATTGACTTTAGGTGTTGCTGGCTGTTTCGTTGTTGTCTCTTCCTTTTTTGTTAAAAGTGTATACGTAATGTTTTGACCTTTATTTGCAGGTACACTAAAGTCGCTTTTTGACTGAATCTTTTTAACGATTGCTCCGCCGCCCCGCAAATACTTGTAACTGCCACTATAGATTTTCTCCTTAATCGAATCAAAGGAAGGGTTTCCTTTAAATCCATAAGGCCCTGAGTCTTCTTTTAATATTAGTGCTGCCCTGAAATTTGTCATAAATTTTCCAAATGTTAGGCTGGAATTATTATATTTTTTGATGACATCCTGTACAGCAAGATAATTTGTGTTTTTGTTATTAATGATTTCTTTAAAAATCCGATCTCCTTGTCCTGCTTGCTCTTTTAAATATTGCATAAATAAATAAGACAAAGAATAATTCGCCAGCGTGTCCCCATAATAATCCCAATAAAGAAGGGAGTGGCCATTTGCAATATTTGTATCACTGTTATAATAATCGATTCTGCTTTGCAGTGCTTTCCCTGAATAAATTTGTTCTGCGGCCATCGCTAGCCCTTCATCCATCCAGATATCCATATCTGACTTTCCTTGCACAAATACTTTTTGATTATAATTAATCATATGCTCAAACTCATGGGCAAGCGTAGAGTACGCTGCTGAAACGTCTTTTGATGAGTACATTCCCATTAGCGGATATGTATCAATATAAAATATTTCTGAGCGATTGGATGTAGAAAAAGCATACAGATCCTGGGGAGAAAAATATCCTGCTATATATCCGCCGCTTCCACTAAAGCCGTCTTGGATATCATATGTTAGAATATTGACCTTTCCATCTCCATTGACATCTGATTCATTGCCGAAACTGGCTACATCCGCTGTATAAATTTTATTATCAAATTCTTTCCCTAATTGCTCTGCCTGCTGTTTCGAAATTTTATTATCATGAACCCACACATTCGCATGTTTGCCACTGTAAAGCAGGATTGCATTTAACTGATAATCTGCATTTGTTTCCACATTTGTTACCCAGAAGCTTTTGCTTGCGCCAACTTGATAGCTTCCTTGAACAGATCTCATATTTTTGTTGATCTTTTTACTGCCGCTTTCCTTTGGATCAAAAGGTTTTACAAAATCCATTTTGTAAGCTTCTTGGCTAATTTTCTTATTAAAGCTATATTCATCATTATTTATTTGAAAAGAACCTGTATCTTCGAAATCATATTGATCAGAGGACTCATTGCTGATTAACTCAAAGTAAGGAGCATCAGTGGAACCAGATGATCCTTTATAAAAAGGATTAGCTACTTTAAAATAAGTCACATCAGAATAATACTCATCATAAAGGCTGCTAGATGTGCCAATGCGCATATAAATATAAGGATCATTTTCATATAGTGATTTATCAAGTGTAATCCCTAGTGATACATTTCCTGTAAACCAGCCCATATAATTAGTGGAAGTGCCTAAATAGGATATTTCCCCGCTGCTTCCAGTATAAAAATTCACATCCAAATAAGGATCTTTATAATAATCATTGTTTTCAATCCCCAGAGAAACTTTCATTTGCGATTCAGAGTACTCTGTAGTAGTGGAATAAGTAAGTTTATGTTTACTTCCTACACTATCAATCAAGGAGTCTATAAATTGCCCTTTATTGATTAATGGATAATCATTAGGATTACGATAATCTTGGCTATTCTTTTTGTCTTTGCGAAGATTTTCCTGTTCTGTAATGCTCGATTGAATCCTTCCATTTTTTATGGATGATTTCTTAATCGGATTGTCGCTTGCCAAAACATTAGATGATAATCCCAAAAATAATAGCAGCGACATAAATAAAGATAAAAACTTCCCGCTTTTTCTCATAAGTTCCCCTCTCTTCCCCTCCCTATTATACTTTCATTATCCATATATTTCTATATAAATAGGAATAAAGACTTATAAAAAGTGCCAGGCACCTCTTTATGAACAACTGTCCTTTTAGGGTGCCTGACACTAGTCTAAATAAGATATATTTTTGTATCCAATGCCTTTAAAAAGTGTATAATGGATATATTAAGTTCATATTTTTAGAAAATGAACGTAAGGGGGAGGATCTAAGGTGGCTCCTATTCAAGGTATCAAAAAATTACCTATTAGTATTAAAACAGATCAAGCAGCTGAAATTTTTATGAAGTTGGCTAATGTTTCATCTGAAATTAGTCGTTTAGATGAAAAATTTAAACATTCTATTCTTAGAAGTGATTTAATCAATACTCTCGCCTTAAAGGAATCTGTTCAATCTACAAGGATTGAAGGCACACAGGTTACTTTTACGGATATGGTTAATGAAAGTCATAAATCGGAACAAAAAAAGGAACACATAGAAGTTCTAAATTATAGAAGGGCCTTATATCTTGGTCAAGAAAGGATTAGAAACGGTTATCCATTAACAACTCGCCTGATATTAGACCTGCATAATGTATTAATGGAAGGGGCTAGAGGTGCAAATTCAGTCCGTGGTGAGTTTCGGAAAGTTCCGAATTGGATTGGACCTACTAAACGGTTTGAAGATGCGGTATATTTGCCGGTCTCTGCAAGTAAAATAGAAAATTACCTGATTAATTGGGAGACATTTGCTAATAAGCACCCTTATGGAGAAAAGATGGATACAAGTCACTTAAATGGAGGAGAGTTCATTTTAGATGAAAATATCCACCCATTATTAAAGGTTGCTATCCTTCACGCTCAATTTGAATCCATTCATCCATTTCTAGATGGCAATGGTCGTTTAGGGAGAATTATAATAGCACTTTATATGATGCAATCAGCACAACTATCCAGTCCAATATTCTTTGTTAGTGAGGAATTAGCGAAACAACGAGCTAAGTATTACCACTTACTTAATGAGACTCGTGGTAAAAATCCAAAGTGGTATAATTGGTTGAATTTTTTCTTGGATGCTTCCCAGCGCATGGCTGAAAAGCTGAATGTGTTATTAGATCAATCGGAACAAATAGCAGGAGCAGGTTTGCAAAAATGTGAAGGGCATACAGAACGTCAAGTATATCTATTGACATTTAGATACCCAAACATTACAGCTGTACAGGCGGCGGAACATGCTAGAGTCTCGTCTACAACAGCGAGAAGAACATTGAACACATTAGCTGAAAAAGAATTATTATTTAAAGACCCAGCACAAAAAAGAAACGTTGAATACTTCAACTATGATGTACTGGATTTGTTTGATAGGTAACCAAAAGGCTCTTGCTTATAAGCAGGAGCCTTTTCATACTGTTAAAAAATAAAATTATCTAAAGCGATGGAGGTCAGGCGCACTACCCTAATTAAAAATGTGCGCTTGGCTTTTTAAAAAATTTCCAGAATTATAGTATGATATTTATTGCTTATGCTTAAAGTATCTGCTTCGTTAGCAAAAGAAGCAGATGTTCTTATATTCCGCCATACCTTCTTTTTCGCTGACTGTATTCTTCCAATGCATGCAGAAATTCCTTCTCTGAGAAATCCGGCCACAGTACATCGGTAAACCAGAATTCCGTGTACGCCAGCTGCCAAAGCAGGAAATTACTCAAACGTTTTTCCCCTCCCGTTCGAATAAGCAGGTCAGGATCTTTTATACCAGCTGTATACAGGTATCCTGAAAATTGCTGTTCATCCAATTCATCCAGTGACAATTTCGCATTGCTTATATCCGTAATTATCCCTTTCATAGCATTCAGAATCTCGTGCCTGCTTCCATAGTTGAGTGCAAGATTCAGCTGAAGACCATCATTATCACGAGTACGGTCAATTGCATACTGTATGGCTTCACGTGTATACGCTGGAAGACTTTCCATATCACCGATTGCCTCAATGCGTACATTATTGGATAGAAGATCTGGCAGATAAATAGACAGAAATTCCTTAGGAAGTCTCAATATAAATTCTATCTCGGGCTTTGGACGCTTCCAGTTTTCGGTGGAAAACGTATAAAGTGTCAGAACCTTTACCTTGCATTTAACTGCTGCCCTGACAATTTTTGCGACAGCAGATATCCCCTCTTTATGGCCAACAGTTCTAGGCATGCCCCGCTTTCGAGCCCAGCGTCCGTTTCCGTCCATAATAATGGCTATATGTTCTGGTATATTATCTTCCGGATAATGAAAGGATTTTTCCAATTGTTTGTTATTTAAAAAGGGCATTTTCATTAATGGTTTTCTCCTCCCGAAGTATTTTTATTCTTTTCCGCATTCAGTTCAAGACTGCAGATAAAGATATTGAACACAGCATAATGTCAGAATAGTATTCAAGTGTCTTTTTATAATTCCAGAATCGCTTTTTTCCTTCTGTACTGCAGGTTCTGATGTTAGTCTGAACATCATGCCCCAGTTTAAATGGACTAACATATACTCTCGTAGGGATTTCCCTTCTAAACTTGCTTTAACATCGCTGCTATTAGAAATCCTGCAAATACTAATCATAGCGAGCAATGTACTCACTTTTCCCAAATGAAGCCCCCCTGTAACGGCTTGTTTGAATATTTTCAAGTTCCAAAGAGCGCTTCAATATTTAGGGGTTCCATCCAAAAAAGTCCGCAGAGCACACAAGAAAGGATAAATGGCATATGGCAACAAGTGATTTATGCCTCCCATTTTTTTGAATATAGATAAATCCTGCTTATTCGATATCTTCATCACTTCGATATTCTAAGATATCTCCAGGCTGGCATTCCAAGGCCTTGCAAATCGCCTCTAATGTTGATAATCGAACCGCCTTTGCTTTTCCATTTTTCAATATAGAAAGATTGGCCATCGTGATTCCGACCCTCTCCGAAAGTTCCGTCACACTCATTTTCCTTTTCGCCAGCATTACATCAATGTTGATAATAATTCCCATTTTATTCACCTCAGACCGTTAAATCATTTTCTGATTTTATATCGATCGCTTCTTGTAAAAGCCTTTGAAGAACAGCAGCAAAAACTGCGATAATCATTGACGCAAAGATTGGGACCATTCCAATTATAACGAGACCTGGGGCGTCATCTAGATCTGCTAAGAAATAAACGAAAGGCATAACCAGCATATATATAACAATGATTGTGATTGCACATTTTTTTATATTGTTTAAAGCCTTTACAGATATTTCTGAGAAAGCCTTATTCCTGTCAATATACCCCAAAAGCTTAAAAGCCTGATACAATGCCACGTAAAACGGTATTGTTGACACATATAGACCTATTACAATTGGATATAGTATATAGGCATAATCTGGGTTGACTGGATTCTTAGCCAACCAAGGCAATCCCAATATGCCTAAAACAAGAACTGGAATTCCAATAAAAATAACAGCTAGCTTTAAAAAAAGTGTCGTTCCTTGTTTCATAAAAAGCACCTCTCTTATTTATCGTCTTTTTGAAATTTAACATACATTTTATCGTTTTACAATAAATTATTATTAATTACTATTTCATTTTTATTGTTAATATGATTAGTCATGTTTTTTGACAAAAATAAAAAGCATTCGTCATTACAAAGAAATCCTTTTTAATGCTTAAAACTATTCCATTAATAATTCAATAAAAGTGTCAGGCACCTCTTATAAACAAATGTCCTTTTAGGGTGCCTGACACTATACTCCGAAAACTATTCATTAAACAAACTCCACTGCAACTAATCCAGCAAGCAGCACTAAAAGGCGGCTCTGACGATAACGGCAGAAGGAAATCCATTATCTATTTAACCGGGATAAAAAAGAAAATTCCCATCCCCCTTTACCCGCAAAAAAAACATCTATGCTTTTCCGACCCATTCCCCAAATCATCTAAACTGCCACTGGATTTTCTTCCAGCAAATAGAATCCCTTCAAAAACTGCCTGCTTCCATAAACTCCACCGGCTCGACAAAAGTCCTCTTTAAAAATGGACAAGAGCTCTTGCTCACGGAATCCCTTTACACAATAGAAAAACAAATGTATCGGACATGGATTTGTGTGAAAGCGTTGGAGGGGGAAGCTATAAAATTATAACAAGGTTAGAAATTTCCTTAAGGGGCCCGATTCCCTAATTCCAATTTTCTTCCTACCTTTTAATTGCTCATCCTGTGTTCTGCTAAAGACAATCGCTTCCCATAATGCTTGCTTCTTCTGTTATTTGCGGTTCTTCCCTAAAATCCGCTATAGTGCGGACCAGACGGATGACTTTAAAATGAGAAGGAAGTTTCCAAGAAAAAATTTATTAAACTTTTTGGGATATTTAATATTGTATTTGTTTTTATTTCCATTATCATAGAAATTATTGGTATTTATTACTATTCTGGTAGATTAGATGGACTATTTAAATACATAGCATTAACTATTGAGGTATTAATGTATTCTTTGACATTAATCTTCTTTAGTAGATTTTTATATAAAGTTATGAAACAACGCAGGGATTATTTAAGGAGTAAAGCAGAATGATTTCATTAAGAAATGTAAGAAAAGATTATCAATTGGATAACCAACGAATTGAAGTTCTAAAAAATATTAATTTAGATTTAGATTTGGGACAACTCACTTGTTTATTAGGTGAATCTGGATGTGGAAAGTCCACTTTATTGAACATTATCGGAGGTATCGACTCCTTTACTGAAGGGACATACATTTTTGATAAAAAAGATGTTCGTCATTTTAAAGAGAAAGAGTGGTCCTATTTTCGAAGGAAAAAAATTGGATTTGTTTTTCAAAACTTCAATTTAATTTCTCATCTAAGCGCATTAGAAAACATAGAGATGAGTTTAATATTAGAAGGAAAATCTAAAAAAGACCGTAGAAAACGAGCTTTAGAGCTATTATCGATTGTCGGAATGAATAATCGAGCTAATCATCTTCCTAACCAATTGAGTGGAGGACAAAAACAGCGTATAGCTATTGCGAGAGCACTTGCAAATGATCCAGATATCATTCTTGCTGATGAGCCTACAGGTGCACTTGACTCCGATAACTCTGTACAAATTATGGAGTTATTAAAGGAAATTGCTCGCAAAGGAAAGATTGTATTAGTTGTTACTCACTCTCGTGAATTGATTCAGTATGCTGATAGAGTAATTGAAATGCGTGATGGTGAAATCGTAAACAGCAATAATCAAGATTCTTTAAAAGAGTATATGCAAGAACACTCTAATCAAAAAAAGAAAAATAAGTTTCCAAAAGGCAAAAGAATCAACTGGTCGACAACATTAAAACTTGCTTTTAGAAATATAAGAAATAAAAAGTGGCGCAATATATTGACGGCTGTTGGTGCTTCTATTGGCATTTTTGGCATTGCCATTATTGGTGCTTTAGGAAATGGAATAAATGAAAAGATATCAACAACAGTAGATGATAATATAGCCAATGCATCAGTTGATGCTGCTAAAGGTAGTGGCGAGCTACTTGTGAATAAAGATTACACTACTTTAAAAAACTTAGAAAATGCAAAAGAGATATATCCTTATAATGCTTATTCAGCTAGCATCAGAACTAAAGACGATAAGAAAACATCTGTTTCAGCTGAAAGTTTAGTCCCTGATAAATATAAGAGTATATACGGAAAGAAATACATTAAAAACGGCTACTATCCAGCTACAAATAAAAATGAAATTGTCATACCAGAACGTACAGCAATAGAGCTTTTTGGAACGGCAAAAAAGGCTATTGGAGAAGAAGTAGCAGTGACGGCGCAATTAATGTCTTTGGATGATATGTATCCAACTGAGCAGATAGAAGTTAAAATTTCAGGTGTTTTAAGAAATGAATCCATTCCATTACTTGATACTACAGGTTTATCCTATAGTGTTTCTGAGCAGCTAATGAACGGTATAGAAGAAACAAAGGGAAAATCATTAGCTTATACAATCATTCCAACATCAACAAATAAAATGAACGACTTGAAAAAGGCTATTGAATCGGAAGGCTTTAACGCTCAAACAGAAGGAGAAAGTAGCAGTGAGCTGCAAAATTACGTTACACTAGCTAGTGTTGCATTAGGATTGTTATCTGCAATCTCCTTAGTAGTTTCATCATTGATGATAGGAATTGTTTTATATGTAAGTGTAGTAGAAAGAACAAGAGAAATTGGAATCTTAAAGGCAATTGGCGCCTTCCGCTCGGATATAAAAAGAATTTTCGTAACAGAAGGATTAGTAATTGGATTACTAGGCGGAATAATTGGAACTATCGGTGCTTTTGGTGTTGGAAAAATAGCTAATATCATAATGGAGGATTTTATGAACAAACAGAACCTTCAACTATTCCAATATGATTGGACTCAGTTACTTGTCATTATACTGTTTAGTTCTCTATTGGGAGTGACGGCTTCCTTTATACCAGCTTCTAAAGCCTCCAAACAAACAGCCCTAGAAGCATTAAGATACGAATAATCTACTAATATATGGAGAGATTAAGATGAATACAAAATGGTTAAATATAGCTTTTATATTAGTTGTTGCAGCAGCTATTGTTTATAAACTAATCAATAATCAAAGTTTTAGTACCATAAGTTTAACAATTGCATTATTTTTAATATTAACAAATATAGTGGCCCTTTTTAGAAAAAATCCGACTCGCGAAACATAAGATTATTATCTAGCAGTTGTTTTGAAATAAAAGTGTCAGGCACCTCTTATAAACAAATGTCCTTTTAGGGTGCCTGACACTTTACTCCTCTATCAATGTCCTTCCACAAAGGAAAATCCCCCACTTTGTCCTTATGAAGGGGCTGACCCCAATTTTATAGAACTTAAAAAATGCTAAAGTCAGTTAAAAGGCACTAGGCGCACTAGTCCAAACTGGTTATTCTTTTTTGCAGGAAATTGGATTTGTATTCTAGAATGTAATAATGATGACAATAATGTAAACAAGTATTTAATCAGAGAATAGGAGAGAGCGCATATATGTATGAACCGAAGATGAAAGAAACCGACAATAGTGTAATTGAATTTATTGAAAGTATGGAAAATGAGAAGAAGAAAGCAGATGCCTATCAGTTATTAGAAATTTTTGAAGAGGTAACTGGTTATGACGCAAAAATGTGGGGTCCTAGTATTATTGGCTTTGGTAGCTATCACTATAAGTATGCATCAGGACATGAAGGGGATGCGCCTTTAGTGGGTTTTTCACCAAGAAAGGCAAAAATTAGTCTTTATTTGGCCTACGAAAGTGCGGAAAGAGAAAAATTATTAGAAAGCTTTGGTAAACACACGAAAAGCAAGGCTTGTATTTATGTTAATAAATTAGCTGATATCGATACCATTGTATTAAAGGATCTAATTAAACATACAGTAGAAACATATCAGAGTCTTTATCCGAACGAATAAAGTTATCGCTATTGTTCTAAATCCATGTCCTACTGACTTTTTGCAACTGTAATTGCTTGTTTTCCACCTGTATCCATGCCTCTCGAAAATCGTTTATAGGTGCTTTTTTCACTCCAACAGTCATAGGGTCGCTAAAATAGATATAGTTTTCACCATAACCGGTAACTAAAACTGAGTGTTCCTTCTTTGTGATATCTATAGCACCTTGTTGTGTATGCCATGTTTGAAAATAAGAGCTATCTAACTTTTGGCACATTGTGTTTGTGATCACCAAACAGGACGATTTTGATTAACGTGATGTAAAATCTCATCGAAAGTGCCGCCAGTGAAATCTAATACGTCCTCTCCTAAATACTCCTTAGCAAGTTCTGTAATCGGTCCATGATAACCTCTAAACCTGGGTTATTAAAAGGACTAGTGTGCCTATCCCCCTTTGCATTAAAGTATCACCGTAGCGGGGGGCAGGCTCCAGAATTACTTTTATAAAGAACAAATCCCCCATTTTGCCCTTATGAAGGGGCTGACCCCAATTTCCTTAATCAAGGACAGTGGTCACCCATACTTTATAAATAAATGAATTCTTTAGTATCTTTTTTTCTGTATGAACTATGAAATGAGGAACTGAACCTAAGAAAAATGCAAGGGCATAAGCAATTTTATAGTCAGGAGTTATATACCCACTAATAGTTCTCCCATATATTTCATTTGAAATGGAGTCCGCCCATGCTTCAGATTCTCTTAATGTATCAAAAACAACATCTTCTTTTTTCCATTTTATCTCCATATTGTGATCACCCCATTAATGGATTATTTTTTCCTCATGACTCTCTATTGATATTGTAAAACTATTTAATTAGTGACTTTACATGTTTGGTATCGATAAGCTGTTTTCCCAAGGGTTGAACCAGTTATATACCAACTAAGACTAACTATATCACCTTTTCCAAGTGATTTTTTAGAACCCTTAATGGTTTGATAATTCTTTAAGCTACCATAAAAATTATATAAAGATCCTTCTGAATGAGCTTGGTAAGGCGGATTTATAGCTGTACCATTTACTGTTGCAGAAGGCATAGTAACTACTACAATTGGACCAAGATGTGCTTTAGCCGAAGAGGTTAAATTAAATCCCCACATCAAAGATCTTAAGTCACCTGAAAGTTTTGCGACTTGCATAGGTATTGTTGCAACACTATGAGAAAAACTTGGTTGCAGCTAGGAGGACCAAATAGACTAGAAATCTCAGCATTAATGTTATTTGACGGCATATCAGTTTCAGAGTCTAATAAATCACCACCTCGATAATTGCCTTGTGCATTTACTGGACTAATTGTAGTAAATGCACACGATGTAAATAATGTTAAAATTGCGAAAATTCTCCTCATAAAACATCACTCTTTTTAATTTTTATTTCAATAATATATATTAAACATAATTTTCCTCTTTTCTTTCGTAATATTCAAACAATAATAAAGTTAAATCGTGTGCCTTTCTTCCGGTTCATTAAAGTATCACCGTAGCGGGGGTCATCTTCAGAATTGTTATCCTTATGAAGGACTGTTCCTAATTCTGCTAAATTTACCCATCCAATTCCATTGATCCTACCAATCTTCGAATAACTGTATTTTAAAATTAAGAAAGGTCGCTTATGGCAGTGTATTTTTTGAATTAAAAATAAGCCGCAATATACATGAGTTGCATAAAATCTTGTATATTCTGGCTTATTAATTATGATTGCTTTTTTTACTAAAGCTTCCGTTAGTTTAAGAAAATTGAAGCAATTATAAATCCTATTATGATTACAAGCATAAGTATCCCCGTACCTTTCCAACCTAAACTACCTACTAAATCTGCAAGACCGCCACTGTTTGCTCTATTAAAAGTATCGTTCATATTCCCCGTTGGATTGTTTTTTAATTCTTTATGTCTTAATCTCTCTCTTTTTTGACCAGGAGTTTCTTTGTTATCTTACACTTAAACACCCCCTATAAATTAATCCATCATTCCATGAACTCAAGCACCCTTCACTTTAAGTGTAATTCTTCACAAATTCCTTTTTTCCAACCAACTAAACACCAATGTTACCAGTAATCCAACCTTCAATAAAATGTTTTAATGAAGCTGCTACCCAGGTTCGACTATCATCCTCGTGATTCCAAACATAAATATCTTTTTTTTCAATGGTCCCGTTTTTTAATATTGCATAACAAAATAAATCGCCATTACCTGCGTCTGAAAAAAAGAATAGATTATCAAATGGCATATAAATATCTCTATAATCTTCAAAATTTCTAAAAAATAGATTGTCTTTAATAATTTGGGGAGTTGACCAAATCAAAGGACAATTCCAGTTGTCGAATATACCATTTGTTTCATTAAATAAGGCGGCTAATTCTTCTGGTAATACAATATTTAATTCTTTTTGAATTTGAGTAATCTCAAACTTTGTTGCAGGATCTTTAAAGTGATGTTCCTTCGAAATAGAATTTACATATTCTTTCCACATTTCATTCCCACCTAAATTTTGGATGAATATGTTTTAAATTCAATTTCTATTTATAAAACTCCTTCTTTAACTATCCCAAATAGTACAATAAGAACAGTTATAAAATAAAAGTGTCAGGCACCTCTTATGAACAAATGTCCCTTTAGGGTGCCTGACACTATATATTTAAATATTTTTATAACAAATACCATTTAATGTAAAAATCATTCCTATAGATTGTGTACCTCTTTTTTTCTGCATTAGATAATGAGAAAAAAAGAGGCATAATGATGGATAAGAAGGATGCAAATTATTGTCGTTTAGTAGGAATGCGCCTTCGAGCGGCTCGAATGGAACATAATTGGTCAAGAGAAGAACTAGAGTATAGATCTGGCGTATCGTATAACCATATCGGAAAGATTGAACGCGGAGAAGCTCATCCTAAATTAAAAACCTTTCATTTACTTCTCAAAGCGTTAGGCATTAACTCCAATCAATTCCTTCAATCGGTTGAAAAGGAATTAAATGAGCAATTCCCTATAAAAGAAAAATAGTAAGTTCAGCAACTACTTTTTTATAGGGAAATAACCCGTTTCATTTGCTCATGATTTCACATATTCAACTAATCCAAATTTCTATTCTTACTTCTACATCTAGAAAAATCTGTGTTTTAAACAACAAAACTCTCCTTCAGCATCCGATTCTTATGCTATCAAATTATCTCGAAAATCCCCGTAAAGGAGCTCATTAATGACAACAACTATTATTCTTCCAACTTACAAAATCAACAAACAAACACTAGCTTTACTGCCAGCATACCACACCGACTACCAAACAATCGTAATCGAAGAAGACAGAACCCTCTATGTAAAAACCCCTCCATTCGAACTAATTAAATTAGCGGCAAAATTTGGAGGTGCAGAATACAACGGACGTCGCAGGGCCATGACCTTCCTAACAGGTTTTCAAAAGAAAATCCCCATTCCCATTGACCCACTAAAAGACATCTATGCCTTCCCTACTACCTCCCCAAGCCAACAAGACTGCTGCTGGATCTTCTTCCGCCATGTTAATGAAATAAAACCAGCCAAAGGCAACCATCGCTCTGTCATCCTGTTCAAAAACGGCTTTGAATTAAAACGAAAAGAATCCCATTATATATTAGACAAACAAATGTACCGCACTTGGCAATGCAAAAAGGCACTACAAGAAGAGATGGAATAGAAGGTATCAAAACAAAGTATCATAAGATATCAGAATATTCTTTTTCAAGATATGGAAATAAAAGTGTCAGGCACCTCTTATAAACAAATGTCCTTTTAGGGTGCCTAACACTTTACTCCTCAATTCCATCAATTACTGTCAACATTTCTCTTTGCATCAAGTATCTGTATTTAATATCGTAAACATCTAAATTAGGTAAGGTAATTTTTCGGTAATATAAGGCGTCACATAAAGATACATTTAGAGAAAAGTTTCCTTCTGCGTATCTATATATGTCCCAGACGGTGTAATTTCAATGTTATAGTCAAAAAAACGGTCCGTATTAAAACGAAAAAAATTGAATTTATCTGAAAATTTATCGATAAGATAATCACTAGTTAAGTCTATTTTATTGGTTATAATTAGAATTTTTTTCAAGATAAAAAATCTCCTTAATAGTAACATAGTAGTATTTCTTCTTGAAAACAATTATAGCAAATTTAAAGAGTCAGTTAAAAATTATGTATATATATTCTTTAAAAAATGCGAAGAAACACTAAAACTATTAAAATATGTTTAGAAACGTATCGAAAACTTCTTTTTATGTGTAAACCCAAATTATAAAAAATAAGCGCAACTCCTGGTATGCATCACGAATAACCGTATATCCAGCCCTCATAGCTACTCTAATTTTACCGTTTTATTTCTGGATCCACTTCATTTCCTTCTTCATCATATGTAGTGAAGATATGGCTAGTATGCCTGTCCTCCAGTGCATTAAAATATTACCGTAGCAGGGGGCAGGCTCCAGAATTCTTCGTCAACTAGTTTCATTAATTCATCCATAGCACAACCTCACCCATAATCCTTTATTGGTTTGAGTATAACAGTAAATCCCTAATTCAACCAATTTTAGAAAGAAATACTTTTTCTCACAAAGTACATTTGTATAGATTTCGCTTTTTACACTTTCTACTCGTTTTCCTTTTACACTTCTGCTGAAACAGCGGAGGAGCTTCCTAGACTCCTTCGAGAAGCAGAGCAAGTATCGTGGACTTATCTAGAACTTCTTGAAGCAATCACTCATTTTGAGTTGAATAAAAGAAAAGAAAAAAGTATAGAAAGACGAATGAAGTGGGCTAGATTTCCTTATCACAAGACTTTTGTAACTGCTAAAGTAAAATTGACATTAACTATCACTTAACTTTAATCGCATAGTATAACTTTTATAGTATCAGTTAATTGAATTAGATTACTTTTTATTTTTTCCTTTTTTCCAGATGAATCAAGGTGAATAACATTTCCATATACCTTTTTAGAAAAAGTAAAGTTATGCTTATCACTAGTTGTCCATGCTACATATGCTAATTTCCCATCCTTATTTTTAAATAGAAGAACATAATCATCTTTGTTTGTATTTGGTAATCTTTTAATAAAGTGAAACTCTCCCAAAATGTCCTTTAAAAGACGTAAACTTATAGCAACAGGTTTTTCTGTAATACCGTCATCCCTAATTAATCCAAAATTGTCTTCTACTAGCATCTCGTTATGCCCTCGGTCTTCATACATAAAAAGATTAGTAATATATACACCTGATAATATATCAACCATTACCATACGTGGATAAAATTTTGCTTGTGTATCTAAATCTACAACAGCCTGGTTACCTTGTCCATTCCAATTTAATGGAGTTGAATATCCCCATTCTCCATTTAACAATTGAATATTTCTATTCGTATATATAGAAATCAACGCTTTTAAACTTGCATATCCACTTATTACACTTTCGGGATTTTCTTTTCGATAAGGATGAATCGCTATAGCATCAACATAATCCAATATTCCCTTTTCAAATAATGATTGTAAAAAATTCAAATCAATTTTTGAAATAGAAGGTGCTACTATAGTTGCCGTTGGATCAATTGCTTTTATTTCTTTACTAGTTCTCTTTATTAAATCTGCTAAATCTGTAGAAACATTTGTCTGTGGATTCCAATATTGTGAGGAATTAGCCTCATTAAAAATTTCATAAATATTACCCTGGCCTTTATATCTATATGCACTTGCCTTAGCATAGTTAATAAATCCCTGTTTAGCATCTTCTGTTGAAATAGCCGCAAAGTGGTTACTACTATTTGTATATAATACATTTGAGTATCCCAGTATATACCATGGTTTTACTCCATTAGCAATTAATCTAGCGTTATAAGAATCAAATTTAGTAAAATCATATATTCCTTTTGTCTTTTCTATATGGTGCCAATATAAAGATTCTCTTGCTATATTTGTATAATTTTTTAGTTTGCTAACATCAACATCTTGATTGTAATTATCCGTTGTTACTGATATTCTTTCATTTAAATTCCTTTCATCCTGATTTTGTTTTTTATAAATTATATCGTTTTCCTCTTTCTCTTTAAACATAGATATTAATATTGCAATTAATACTGCAATTAATACTGCAATTAATATTGTAATATTAATTGGCTTTCTCTTCATAAAATAAGAGCCTCCATTATATTATCTCAAAATTAAATTTCATTAGTTAGTATAAAGCTTCATAATCTATTTACAGATATAGAAAATTTGAAAAATTACAAAAAATAATTAATTATTCGAAATACTCAACCTATGGTATTAGAATTCCTATAAAATTTCATAAGTTATTCTAATACCATTTCATTCAAAAACTTTAAAAATTATTCATTGTATTTTTCCTTGAGAAGTTGACGTAGTACTATAAAAAAGAAAAAAAGAATTAAATACATACTTGAGTACCATAGATAAAAGGAACATAACGAGATAATAATTGCAAAAGAAATATAGTACTTTAATGCATCCCTTATTGTAATTATAAACTTATATTCCTCAGGATCTATAAAGAACACTTTCTCACTAAGATCCTTATAAAACTTTAACAACCTATATACATAAATAGTTATAATTAGCACACTTACGGTTCCAAATTCAGATAAAATGCCAAAGAATAAGTTTAATATAGGATAACTATGACGCTCATTCAACCACATCATGAACTCATTATTTTGAGTTGCCCAGTAAGGAACATTTTTAAATAAATAGTAGCTATGAAAATTCCAACCTGTTCCTAAAACAATATTTTGGAAATATGTTTTGATTAAAGCCAATGTCCCTCCTGCTCTGTTAGCAGAAGAATCACCTGCTTTATTAAATAAAAAAGAATTAAGAATTTCATAAACATAGCTATTAGTCATATACATAAAATAACTAAATGCGCCAAAAATTAATAACACATAAAATATTATTAATTTCCTCTTAAGTGGTAAAATCAACCAAAGAGATATTATAATTATTCCAATTGCAAGTATCCCAGTAGTAGTTTTGGCGAAAAATAGAATAATTATTATTAACAGTAAAATTATATAAAGAAACAAATAACTATATTTTATTTTGGGTAAGAAGATATTATTTTTATTTTTAATTGAAGACAATAAAAAGGGTACAAATATTATTAAAAGTTGACTTGCTAAATAACCAGCCTCACTATTAAACCCATTGAGTCTTTTTAAAGTTTGCACATAACTACCTAGAGCATAATACTCTATATTTCCAAAATTCTTTTCTTCAAGGTAAATACCCATAAAATTAACTGCATTAGAAAACACATTAGGAAAAAATAGATATAGTAGTTGAATATAGGAAACCATTAATAAAAGAAATAAAGTGATAACATATCCGCTCAAAAATTTGTTTATATCGCTTTTGTTTTTAATAGTCATTCTAACAACTAAATAATGTCCAAAAATCACCAACGTTAAAATAATTAAATTAAAATAGTTCTTAGTTAGGTTGAGATTTAATATACTCTCACCAATTCTTAAATAGCTTAATGACATGGCAATATATTGTAAACATAGTATAAAAATTGTAAAGAATATAACTTTTTTGCTAAGTAAACCTTTTAATTTAATATATCCACCAAAAAAAATTGATACTATAACAAAAATTATATAAATATATATTGGTATTTTACTAAAATAATAATTACTACCCAAATATCTTAAGAAAGATGTACTTTCTAGAGTAAAAATTAATTTTATTAATAAAGAAATAGGTAATAAAAAAGAAGACATAACAATACCTCTAAATTTTTTTTGTATTCAAATTAATAAATACATTATATTTAATTACTTCAACATTCCACTCTAATTCATACTAAAAAATTGAAAGAAGAGAAAGAACTTTAACCCCTTCTCTTCTGGATTAAATATATTTTAATTAATATTTATTTTATCTTTTTTTATTTGTTTAATTTCTGGTCTTCCAATCGATTGATAGTTAATTCCTATCTCTTTTACTTCTGTTAAAGCAAAACAGTTGCGTCCATCATAAACAAAAGGGGTTTTCATCTTATCTTTGAATATATTTAAATCTATTGTTTTAATTTCTTCCCACTCGGTAAAGATAAAACATAAATCAGCATTTTCTAATGCTTTATCTGGCGTTTTTTCATATACCACTTGAGTTGGATAAATCTTTTTAAAGTTTTCTACACCTACAGGATCATATGCATGAACTTTAGCTCCTTGGTTTAGCAATAAGCGAACATTGGGAATAGATGGTGCTTCTCTTAAATCATCAGTTCCTGGTTTAAAAGTTAAACCTAACACTGCTATTTTTAGACCTTGGAAAGAACTAAAGTCTTTTCTTGCTTTTTTGATTAACTTAAATTTTTGTTTTTCATTTACTTCAATAGCAGCTTTTACTGTACGCAAGACATAGCCCTCTTCTTCTGATAGCCAATGCAATGCTTTTGTATCTTTAGGAAAACAAGATCCACCATATCCAATTCCAGGGTTTAAGAACTTATTCCCTATACGAGCATCATAGCTCATTCCATTGGTTACATCTTCTATATTCGCTCCAACTGCTTCACAAAGATTTGCAATATCGTTTACAAAAGAAATTTTCAATGCTAAAAAGTCATTTGAAGCATACTTCACCATTTCCGCACTGCGGCGATTCATCGTAAGAATAGGCTGACTAAAAGGAGTATATATGTCTGTTAACACTTGTTTAGCATTTTCACTTTCAACCCCAATAACGATACGAGAAGCATTTAGAGTATCTCTAACTGCCGTTCCTTGTGCAAGGAATTCTGGGTTAGATGCTACTTCAACATTAACACTATGTTTCAAATGATTTTTAATAAACACTTCTACTTTATCATTTGTACCAATTGGAACCGTTGATTTAATTACTACCAAACAATCACGTTTGATATTTCCCGCAATTTGCTGTGCAACTGTATAAACAAAATTCAAATTAGCCGAACCGTCTTCGTTTTCTGGAGTACCAACACCAATAAATATGACATCAGAATTAGCATATGCACTTTCATAGTCTGTAGTAAAAGACAATTTATGTTCTTTTTTATTTTTTACTATTAATTCATCTAACTGCGGTTCATAAATAGGAGAAATCCCCTTATTTAAAAGATCAATTTTTTCCTGTACATTATCAACACAGGTAACTTTATGACCTACTTCGGCTAGACAAACTCCTGTCACTAAACCGACATAGCCGGTACCTGCTACTGTAATATTTAGCAAAATATTCAACTCCTTAGAAATTTTAGGTTTCCTTATTTTTAGGGTATTTTATTTATCCAATTTATTTATTAAATCCTCTAAATACTTTTCAGCATTATATAAATCTACAACTTTTCTTCTAGCATTTTCAGATAATAATTGTTGTTTTTCTCTACTTTTTACTAACGCCAATATTTCTAAAGCAAGATTATCAATAATTTCATTATTTTTCTTTATTAAAATCCCACAATTATTTGAAAGTATCTCAGGAATTGCCCCAACTGCTGTTGAAATTACTGGCTTACTCATTGCCATTGATTCAACAATTGTTAGACCAAATGGTTCATGCCATAAAGATGGAAGAACAATAATATCTGCTCCTTGAAGATATTTAGGCAACTCTTCATATTCAACATATCCCATCATAATAACTTTATCAACTGGTAATTGCTGAATAATATTATTGATTTTTTCTCCATATGAATCCTGTGTTACATTTCCTAAGATGCATAAACGTAACAATGAATTCTCAGTAAGTGCCTTGTTAAAAGCTGCAACTAACTCCAAAACTCCTTTTTCCTCAATAACTCTTCCGTGATAAAGCAGTATAGTTTCATTTGAAGAAATATTATATTTTTTTCTCAAATAATATATATTATCTTCGTTTTTTTGAAATTGATTTACATCTATCCGATTTTCCAGTACAACTGCCTTATCTTTATTTTTTTCATTAACTTCTACGACCCTATTGTAAATATAGTTACTCACACATAAAATTTTATCATATTTTTGAATTACATATTTAGAATAATAGTTTTCTCTACTAACTGTATCGTTATGTAGATGAAGGGCAATCTTTGCTCGTTTACTATTTTTTACTATCTCCTTAATATATAGTGGTCTATTTTCAACAATTATCCAATCATATTCATTTTTGCTTAAAATTCCAACTAAATTAAACAAGTAAGAACTAAAGTATTTTTTTATTTTTAATTTTCTAAAAAACATATTAAAAATATTATAAATTTTATCAACCTTAGAATTACTTTTTACAAAATAAAAATTAGTATTACTTATACTCTTACTTTTAAGCTTTGCTTTTTCATTATATTTTGAGTAAACATCTATGTGAACTTTTTTATCCTTTTCATTATTAGCAATTAATAAATCTACTAACGTTTCCACAGCCCCTCCTTCAACCGAAGGTACTGGTTTGACTTCATTACATACAAAAGCTATTTTCAATAGTTCTCCCCCTGTACTTTTATAGTTCACTTTTATTTCAAGTTAAGAATAAATTTTTTATTGTTTTTATTAAGTAAATACACTATCTGCCTAATTGTAGAAAACTGTACTCCTAAAGTTAATATAAGTAGTATAATATTTAAGGCTATTATTTTATCAGTATTTAGTATATTTAGAAATGCACCTGTTACTAATAATAAAATTACAGCATAATGCTTAATGACAGGAAATTTCATTCCGTTTTTATTCGAAAAATATGTTCGAGTAATAAAAAAGAAAACATACGATACAGATGTAGCTATACCTGCTCCTAATGCTCCGAATTTAGACACTAACAGGATATTAATAATAACATTAGGTATGATTGCAACAATTCCTACCCAAATACTTAAATAACTCTTTCTCGAAAAGGTAATTCCTAAACACGTTGTTTCACTAACAGTATAAATTATAGGTTGTAAACATAAAAATGCTAAAATATATTTAGCGTCTCCGTAATCGGGTGATAATATATTAATTATTATGGATTTGAAAAATAATATTCCAAAAAATAAAATTGACATTAATAATAAAATTGAATCACTCACTATCTTAAAATACCTTATTTCCTTTTTTTCTTCATACCATCGATAGGCAGTAGGTACCCAAAAACTTGTAAAACTTGTTTGAACAATATTAAAAGTTGCAGCAATTTTTAAAGTAGCGGCAAATATTCCTATCTCATAAAAAGTACTCCATGTTCTCAATGATATTCTATCAAAAGAATTTAAAATACTAGATAAAGATGTAGCAATTACTATAGGAAAACCAAAAAATATCATTTTTTTTAAAAGTTGTGTATCTAATGAGAATTTGTTTATTGCAAAGAGCTTTTTGTATCTAAAGATTAGGTATAAATCTCCAATAATTTGTCCCAGTACAGTAGCATAAACTACAGCTAAAAAATCTCTTCGGATAAACAATACAAAAAGTAGAGTGAAAATTAATATTGATAATTTAACAAAAATATTAATTATAGAATACTCTAAAGCTTTTTCTTCCATTCTGATAGATAATAATATAAATCTTTCTATTACCATAGCAACTATCATTACTCCAAATAAAATAGAAGGAACAACGTAGCTAGGACTCTCAAAGAGAATAACTGATACTTTTTCTGGTATGATTAGAATTAATAAAAATAACATAACAGATAAAGATAATGGTATTAACATCGCATTCTGCAATAAATTTAATTTATTTTGTTCCGAATGATATTCTCTCGTATAGGATTGGTCAATACCTAAATATAAAAATGTCCCAAAAATCATTTGAAATAATGCAAACATACTAGCTTTACCATACTCACTAGGATCTATAAAATAAGTAGTTAATGGAATGGTAATAAATGCTATAAAAGCACCTGTGACAGGACCAACAGAAAAACCTATTAACTTTTTTATAAATAAACTCATATTTTTACTCTCCTCTAAAACTAGAGTGCTTTAAGTTTAGAATTCCATTCTTCTAAAATGACCTTTATATTAAAAGCCTCTGCTCTTTCTAAACTCTTTTTTTGCAAAAGTTCCCTTTCACTTTTATTTTTTATTAATTCTTTCAGGTTAGAAATAAAGATATCAATGTTATAATTATCGATAAGAATCCCATATTCTCCATTCTTTAATATCTCATTTGGTCCTAGATTATTAAAACTTATTATTGGCAATCCACAGGCCATAGCTTCAGTTATCACAAGTCCAAACCCTTCCCATCTTGATGTAGAAATAAAGATAGAGCCTGAGTAATATAATTCTAATAATTCCTTACTTTTTAATGGGCCTTTTAATTTTATTTTATCCTGTAAGTTATTTGTTCGAATCTTATTAAGAAATTGTTTTCTGTCTTCCCCATCTCCAGCTACGGTTATTACCCAATCATCTTCTAATTTTTTTGCAATTTCAATTAGATAGTCCAAACCCTTTTGTTTAATTCTTAATCTTCCTACAAAAACTATATTTTTATTTTCTAATTTACTCACTTTAGTATCTGAAATAGTTAGTGGATTGTATATATTACAAGTATTAGAATTTAATTGCTTAAATTTATCTATATCAGCAGCTGTTAAACAGACAACTAAATCTGCTAATTTAAGTCCATTTACATAATCATTTAATATTTCTTTAAAATACTGTTTTGTATAAACATCAAAGTCATTATGTTGCCAAGCAACGATTTTTATATTAGGCAACTCTTCTTTTATTACTGGGATTAATGCTGTTAACATTCCTTGACATAAAATAAGAACGTCATGTTGATTTTTTTTTAAATATTGAATTAGATCTTCTATCTGTTCCTTATATAACCTTTTTGTATTTAATGATTTATTATCAAACTTATATTTAAAATAAAGTGATTTTTTTACTATTTTGCGTAGAATATTTCTTCGTCTTATTATTTTAGGCGTATTAATTTCAGGTTCTATATCATAGTAAAAATAATTTTCTCCAAAGAAGTCAATCAATGTTACTTTATTATTATCTTTTTTTAATGAATTAGCTAATTCAATTGCTACTCTTTCAACTCCACCTAAATTAAAACCAGGGTTAACTATACATATATCCATTTTATTTTCTTCCCTTTACCATAGTATCTAATTAATAAAGTCATGCGGAAATTTTTTATGTTTACAAAGAATCCAATTTACTAGACTTTAATATCTCTTTATCGTAAATTAAAATTTTGAAACTACCAAGAATATTTAATAATTTTATCTTTTTGTTGAATATGAATATAAAAACTTTATAATTTATACTTACTAATTAAACTATAATAAATAGTTTCAAAATCTTTAATTTGTTTTTCAATACTAAAAGTATTAAGCTCTTCCCTGCAATTTATCAATAACTGTTCCTTATTTTCACTCTTTTTCAACTTATTAATGCCTAATTTTAAGCTCTCAGAACTATTAGGTTCTATTAACAATCCCGTCTTTCCATCCTTTATAATTTCTGCTAATCCTCCAGAAGAACTTCCTATTACCATAAGAGCATGTTTATAACCATCAATTACTACCCTACCAAATGGTTCATACCAAACAGAAGGAGCTAATAGAACATCACATTGCAATAATAATTTTTCCAAGTTTTCCCCTTGCAGAAAACCATGGTATTTTATCCTAGAATCTTTTTGTTCGAATTCTTCGACCATATTTTGCAAGGTCCCTTTTCCAGCTATATGCAATTCAATATGATTATCTTCAATCTCATGAAACGCATTTAGCAGTATATGGACGCCCTTATGTTCTCCCAATGTACCTAAATAAACAAATTTAGTTACTTTATTATTAGTTTTAGATATTTTATTTGCATACCATTGATCAATGGTATTTTTATTGAAATCAATAGCATTAAATATTACTTTTTTTTGAGATTTATAAAAAAAATCTTTTTCTATAAACTTATCCAAGGTAAATTTTGAAGGAGCAGTAACATAGTTAACTTTACTAGAAATAAATCTATGAAAACTTTTATGAAGCTTTTCATAGATATTTAACAATGATTTGCCTGATTCGGAATTAGTTAGATTACCATAAGGATACATTAAATAGTAGTCTCTTAAAGTATGAACGATAGGTACATTTAACTTTTTTGAAACAGACCATATTACAGGACTAATTCCATAAGTATTATTAGTATGTACTACATCCGGCTTAACTTTAATAAAAATCTCCCTCAATCTTTTATAATTAAATATATTATATAAATCAATAATTCTATAAATACTTTTTCTTATAATACCTTGCTTTTGCGACTCGATTGGATCGTACATATTTTTTATTTTTATTCGAAAAACTTGTACCCCATTTAGTATTTCATACTTATCTTCCTTATCGGTACAAACCACACTTACATTATGTCCATTTTTTACTAATCCTTCAGCTAATTTTTGGACACTTATTTCTGCCCCACCAATAATAGTTGGATAGTAAAATGTATTTATCAATAAAATATTCATAAACAATCCCTTCGAAACTATAATAATAGAATTTAAATAGTCAATACTTATTTTAATTCTTCACTAGTTTAATTACATACTACTAAGTGAAAAGGAGCATTCCTTTGATATAAATCGATATATCGAGGATGCTCCCTTCTCTTAACTAAAAGTAAAATAAGTAATACATATCAAAAATCAGATAAAGTTAATATAAAACTTAACATTATAGATAATTTTTTAAAAAACTTTTATATTATCCATAAAAAGCTTAGATTTCAGATACCTTACAAAAGTCTATAATTTTTTCCCATTCTGTTTCTAACCTTATAATGTCCTCTTCAATTAATTGAGATCCCCTTTGTATCTCAATAATTTCGAGATCAGTTATAGCCCGTATTGCGTGTTTTGCAGCAATTGGGACCTGTAAAACATCACCTACATTTACTTGGTAGAGTTGATCATTTAATACAAACTCCCCAGAGCCTTTAATAATAGTCCAAACTTCACTGCGCTGGTAATGTTGCTGATAACTTAAATTTTTTCCTTTCTGAATACATATTCTTTTTGTAAGTATCTCTATTCCTTCCTCAAATTTTGTATAATCTATTACTTTATACGATCCCCAAAGACGTTCTTCATACATTGGTCTATTATTAATATCTCCTACTAAATCTTTAATTCTTGGGCTTGCATCTTTATCTGTTACCAATATGCCATCAGGACTTGCTACAACCACAAGATTAGAAGCACCAAGAACTGTAATAGGAATATCAAGTTCATTAATCATGTGAACATTTTCACTATCCCGACTCACAATACCCTTGCCAATTTGTTTAGTTCCCATTTCTTCTGTAAGCGTATTCCAAGTCCCCAAATCTTTCCAATATCCCTCATATGGTAATGCTACAATATGCTCTGCTTTTTCAACTACCTCATAATCAAAGCTAATTTTTGGAAGTTCTTCAAATTGATTCTTTAAAGTTTTATAGTCAATAGAAAATCCTAATTCTTTTAATTTTGAAATAACAAATCCTAATCTAAAGGCAAATACACCACAATTCCAAAGTGCTGATTGTTCTATAAGGAATTCAGCTTCTTTTTCAGTTGGTTTTTCTGTGAAGTTGCCTACTCTTATATAATTAGTTGAATTTTGTTTTTCTTTCGGAACAATATAACCATATTTAGAAGAAGGATACGTAGGTTTAACTCCCATTAAAGCAAGGTCAGCATTTGTTTCTCTTAATATTTCTTCTAAAGCATTAATTTCTTTAAAAAATTTATCTTCTACAAAGGGATCAACAGGTAATACCCCAACTACTTCATCTAAATCTGTTTTTTGTTCAGAATAAAGATAGACAGCTGCAAGAGCAATCGCAGGAAACGTATCTCTTCTTGAAGGTTCTACAATGATAGGAACTTCTGTATCCAGTTGGTTGTGCAAAATTTCAACTTGACTTTTACTTGTTGCTATAACCGTTGACTGATCTAAGTTTACTTTTTTTAATTGTCCATATACACGTTGGATCATAGAACAAAGATTCTGATTTTCATCCTCCAGAACTTTTAAAAATTGTTTTGAACGAGCATCATTTGATAGTGGCCATAAACGCTTTCCCGATCCACCTGATAATAAAACTAATTTCATTTATTTACCACCTTTCTAAACTAATTTTTTAATTAAAAAGCACTTAAACAAGAGATCACAATATATAATAAATTATCTACTGGAAATAAAAATTTATTTTAACTGATTAAAATAAATTTTTATATTGATTATAAACACTTTCCTTTGAATAATTTTCCACAAAAAAATCATAACATCTCTTTGATATTCTTTGATTAGTATTTTTTTCTGAAATTTCCATCATACGGAGTGGGAAATTTTTAATATCATTTTCTACTATACATTCATTATTATGTTTAACATTGATTCCTTCTATACCAAAGTCTGTTGATATCACTGGCAGTCCCTTGGAAAAAGCCTCCAATGTTTTCAATTTAACACCACTACCAAAAATTAGCGGTACTATCATAGCTGTAGATGTTTCCATCATATAATTTAAGTCTTCAACATATCCATGAATTGTGATATTAGAAAATTTTTTTACTATTTCTTCTAATTTCTCACTTGCATTTCTCCCGACTATATCTATATGGATATCTTTATGATTCTCTAGAAAATTTCTATTAATTTCAATAAAATTTATTATTGAACTTTCATTATGAGGTATATTTAAAGAACCTAGAAATAAAAATCTTTTATTATCAAAAGAGTTTCTAGAGTAAGTACATTGGTCTTTTAAGACAGGATTAATCGATTTAATATTTTTAGAATTCGTTCTCTTCGTTAGAATATTAACTTCTTTTTTACTAATTAATAGATTTAAATCAAATTTGTTCACAATCTCATTTTCTCTTTTTTTTATGAGTTTTTTTTCATATGATAATAGAAGGTAATTAATAAACTTAAAACTTATTATGGATTGTGAAAATTTAGGTAAAAATTTAGAGAAGTTTCCCAAAGGATTTAATTCAATATTCTTGTTATTTTTCATGACCTCAAGCATTTTTGAATAACGTTCAGAAAATAAATCATCCATATAAACAATTTCTTTAGAAGTTAAATTGTTATCATTTTCAAAGTATTGCGCCATTCTAATTGTGTCATAAATAATTAAGTCATATTTACCATCATTTATTATCTGACTAATTTTTCTTTTCAAATCAACAGAATAAAGAACAGATTCCTGTATGCTTTTAGTTCTTTTAATAACTGTATATTTAATAAGATTTATTAATTGAATCATTAATTTCGGATTTTGAAATGCGAATATTTTCATTCCATTAGTATTTTCTAATTTATTTAAATCTGTGTCCTTATTAATAAAGACATAGTTAACTTTTTCTTTTCCATTTTGGGAGATTAAATATTCTAAAATACTTGAAATAATTATACTTTTCCCATTATCTTTAGGATATGGATACATTGAGCTTATTATTAGTGTTTTCACCTTTAAATCACCTTTACGTAGTTATACATGCTTTAATTACTTTTTTCATCTCTTCTCCCATAACTCTAGAATTGATTTCTTTCAGAGCTATATCCATCTTATTAACCAATTCCTCACTTAAATTTTTACTATCCAATTTCTCCATGCCTTGTTGTATTGCAGTTATAGAATAAGGATCTACTAATACTGCAGCTGAATGTGCTATCTCACTCATTGGAGCAAAATTAGAAGTAACAACTGGCGTTCTATATTTAAAAGCTTCTATTATAGGTAATCCATACCCCTCTACTAAACTAGGAAATATTACTCCCTTTGCAAACTTATATAGATTTGCCACCTCGATATCTTCAAGCCAACCTGTAAAAATTATTTTGTCGTTATGTTTATACTTCTCTTTTAATTTATTATTAACCGGTAATCCAGATATAACAAGTTTTGTATTACTTGATTTTAATTTACAAAATGCCTGTATAACTCTCTCAGTATTTTTATGAGGGCTCACTCCACCTACATGATAATAGTATTCATCATCTAAACTTTTTTTACTGTCTACACATTTGTTTTGTTCAAAAAAGTAGTCAATTGCTGTATATATCACTTTACTATGTAGATTTAATTTATTATACAGTTCATCAGATGTATTTTTACTAACGCTTATTATACTAGTTCTATTAGTAATGGATTTCACAATACTTTTCCTGTAAACATTGCCCATTTTTTGATATACGTTTCCTCCTATGCCTTTACCATCAAGAAACATAAGGTCATGAATCGTGATAACATTTTTGACATTCATAATTTTCGTAAGAATAGGATAGGTATTATAGGGAGATAATAAAACATCAACCTTTAATTGCTTTACTAAATAAGGTATATAAGCTTGTTCCCAAATTGGGAAAGGCAACTGTTTTCTTTTTATTACATTGAATTTTTCCATAACTTTTAGTATATCATCATGAAATTCTTCATCCGTTATTGAGACATAAATATTAAAATCCTCTGCTGCTTTAGTATAAGATAAGGAATATATTAATTCCTTAATATATCTTCCCATTCCTCTTGGTTTAGTTAAGTAATATCCATCTATTAATATATTTTTTTTCATCTATTATTTCAAACACCCTTCCTAACTTACTTATTACTAAAAGTTAATAAATATAAAGTTTTAGAATAAGTTCAATCAGTTTTACGGATTTATATACTTAATTATTTACTGTCTTGTAATCTTGTTAATACGCATCTTTTGAATATAACATTACTCTTATTGTTTTTATAATAATCTTTAAATCATAAAAAAATGATCTATCTCTAATATATTTCAGATCTAATTCCACCATCTCATTAAAACTAACGTTACTTCTTCCACTCACTTGCCATAATCCTGTACACCCTGGAGTTACTAGTAAACGTTGCTTATCATATGGCGTATATTCTTCAACCTCTCTCGGTAGAGGAGGTCTAGGTCCTACCAAACTCATTTCCCCCTTAAGAACATTAAATAATTGAGGAAGTTCATCAATACTTGTTTTTCGGATAAATTTACCGATTTTAGTAACACGGGGATCTTCTTTCATTTTAAACATTGCACCATCAACTTCATTATATTGCAATAATTTATTCAATTCTTTTTCTGCATTAGTTATCATAGAACGAAATTTATATATATAAAACTCTTTCCCGTTTTTTCCTACCCTTACTTGTTTAAAAAATATTTCCCCTTTTGGATCTTCAATTTTTATTAAAATTGACACTATTAAAAATAGAAAACCTAAGACAATAAGCCCTATAGCTGAGCCTATGATATCTATTGATCTTTTCAAAAATAAATATATTTTTTTATTTTTTACTTCACCACTATTTTGATAAAAAGATAGGAGTTCATCTTTACTTCCATTAGTCAACTAAACCACCTCATAAAATAATATTTTACTTTTCCTTCCTTATTCAATCTATAGAAACGGACTTCCTATTCTAACTACTATTATTTATTCTATTATGCTTTAAGGAAAACTAAAAATTGATTTAATTGAACACATATTATTTTATTTAATATATTATTTACTTTTTTTGAATCATCAGCCTTCTTCATTAATGAAGTATTCTTTAAGGTGTTACATTAACAGACAGTATTCAAAAGTAAATATGAATAAGTAATACGTACCATTTATACGTATCTTTTAACCATTCTAATTTTTATAAAAAATGGATAGAACTACTGATAAATAATTTTATTAAGAATTTATTACTTTGTTCCATAATAATAATAGCTACTATTTTTGTCCTGCTTTTTATTATTTAAAACGACCCCTAAAATCTTTCCATTAGATGCAGATAAAAGTTCTTTTGTTTTTACTAAAGAATCCTTTTCTGTAGTTCCACTACTTACAACTAATACACTACCTTGGCAGATGTTTGCCAAAATTTGTGCATCTGTTACCGCAAGTACCGGTGGAGTATCAAAAAGAATTATATCAAACTCTTCAAGTCCTTTTTCCATAAAGTGCTGCATCGCCCTTGAACTTAATAGTTCAGACGGATTAGGAGGAATGGGTCCACTTGGAAGTATAAATAAATTCTTTTCATCATTTGTTAGGACTGCTTCCATCAATGGCATTTGATTAGTTAACACGGATGTTAAACCTGATGTATTAAGAGTATTAAATGTATAATGTACAGTAGGTTTTCTTAAATCCGCATCAACTAATAAAACCGTTTTTCCTTGTTGCGCAAATACTACTGCCAAATTTGCTGCTGTTGTAGATTTCCCTTCACCTGGCCCTGAGGATGTTACCATTAAAGTTCGTATTTCTTCATCAACACTAGAGAATAAAATATTTGTACGAATAGTTCGATATTGCTCAGAAATTGGCGATTTTGGATCATATTTTGTTATGAGCTTTCTTTTACTATCTAACAATGTTTTTTTGCTGATCTTATTACTTGCTGCCAACTAAATCACCTCTACTTGTTCCTTGATTACCTCTTAATTTAGCATCTTTATTTTCATCTATTGTTGTAATGGCACCTAAAACCGGTAATTCCAATAACTTTTCAATATCTTGTTCTGTTTTCACAGTGTTATCTAAGTATTCTAATAAAAAGGCAAGACCTACGCCAATCATTAATCCTACAACTACAGCAATTGCAATATTTAACGGTGGATTTGGACTAATCGGTGATTGATTTTCTTGATCATCCGCAAGTGGAAGAATACTTACATTATCAACCTTCATTAATTTTTTAATTTCTTTTTCAAAAACTTCTGCTGTCTTATTTGCAATTTCTAATGCCATCATTGAATCTGGATCAGTAACTGAAATAGTCATTATTTGCGAGTTTTGGGCACTTTCTACTGTAATTTTTTTATTCAGTTCTGATACACTCATATCCAAGCTCAAGCCACTTTTAACTTCATTTAGAATAGCTGCACTTTTAATAATTACACTGTATGTGTTTATTAATTGGATATTAGTTTGAACTTCATTATAATTATAAATAGAATCATCTTCCTTAGCTTGGTTAACAAGAATTTGTGTAGAAGATTTGTATTCTGGTGTAATTACAAAATAACTTACTACTCCACTTATGATCATGGCGATTAATGTAATGGAGAGAATTAATGCAATTCTTTTCTTTAATGTTTGAAATAGTTCTTTTAAGCTGATTGTTTCTTCCATGATTTCCTCCTAGAAAAAAATAAAAACATGATAATTATATCATATACCATTGCAAAAATTGTCTTTTCTTGTAATACTTTTACTATTCATGTACTTTTGTATCTCCGAAATCTACTTTACCAAGTATTTTACATTTTTAATAGTCTTTTTTTATTTTAGGGAATAATTCCCTAACAGTCTATTTGATTTTTATAATTATTAAGTCTTAATTTTCAATAATATTGTTTATGGAGGGTATAATGAAAACCACTATTATTGCTTTTTTAACGATTTTGCTGGCTGCTGTTTTAGTAGTTGGAAATATTCATTGGGGAAAGAGTCAAGCTAGTTCCTCTAGTAATCAAAAAAATTCATCTTCTTCTAATTCAGAAATAAATATTGATTTAGATTACTATTTAAGTTTTGCTGAAAACTGGCCAGAAGATGCACAAAAACAATTGGAAATGACATTAAACAATAACGAAACTTATCATATTGTATTATTAGGGTCCCAATCAATTGGTGACTCAAAAATTGGTTTATTGCCTAACTTAACAGAATCATTAACTACTACTTACGATAAATATGTATCAATAGAAAACATGGTATATGAAGAAACTTCAAGCAATTATGTATTAAATGATGAAACCCAAAAATTAATTAGTCAAAAACCAGATATGATTATTTTCGAACCATTTCTTCTTGCAGATAATAATCTTGTAAATATTAATACTACTATTAAAAATATCTCTACTATTATAAAAGACACAAAAGAAAAGCTGCCTAACGCAACATTTGTCTTACAGCCAGCAAATCAAATATATAATGCTAGTCTTTATCCAACGCAAGTAGCTGCACTAAAGGAATATGCAGAGTCAGAAAATATTACATATTTAAATCATTGGGAGAATTGGCCAGAAGGCGATAGCATAGAAGTATTGGATTATATCAATTCAGATGGTACTCCTAATGAAAAAGGATATGAAGTCTGGAGCAATTATATAACCGATTTCTTAGTAAAGAAATAATACGAGCAAATTTGCTCGTATTTTTTTCATTGGTTCTTTATAAAGTACACTTATCATAGCATCGTCCTTTATTTGCGTAAATAGGGGAATTTGGATTTTTTTGTCGTTTTCCGATTGTAAGCGATACCAGTTTCTTCTATTATATATAGTTTTTTTACCTTTAGTCTTTTTAGTGTATGGACAGATATCTTTAGAGTTTAGAATATCAAATATATCCCCCTCTAATTACACATACAAAAAAGCCTAATTAATAGGATTAATTAGACTTTTTTAGATAATATAGTTTGTTACTCACCTATATGCTATCTGAAGCATTCAAAGTTTCAAAGCAGCATTATTCAATTCAGCAAGCTCATTAATATAACGAAGCATTTCTTCTCTGATTTCCTCATTTTGCAACGCAAATTCTACCGTTGTTTTAACAAAACCTAGTTTTTCCCCAACATCATAACGTTTGCCTTCAAAATCATAAGCAAATACGCGCTGGATTTCATTTAATTGCTGGATCGCATCTGTTAATTGAATTTCTCCGCCAGCCCCTACTTGCTGCGTTTCTAGAAACTTGAAGATTTCTGGTGTAAATACATAACGGCCCATGATCGCTAAGTTAGATGGAGCTGTACCTAATTTTGGCTTTTCGACAAAATTATTTACTTGATAGCGTCTTCCTTCTGCCTCTCCTGGATCTACAATTCCATAGCGGTCTGTTTCATTATCCGCTACTGTCTGCACACCAATTACAGATGCATGTGTTTCTTCATATTGATCAATTAATTGTTTTAAGCACGGAGTATCGCCTTGGACAATATCATCTCCCAAAAGAACAGCAAATGGCTCATCACCAATAAAGCTTTTTGCACACCATACCGCATGTCCTAATCCTTTTGGTTCCTTTTGGCGAATATAATGGATATCTGCTAGGTTAGAAGAATATTGAACTTTCTCAAGAAGGTCCATTTTTCCTTTTTCCAATAAGTTGCTTTCTAATTCGTGGGCATAATCGAAGTGATCTTCAATTGCTCTTTTTCCTTTTCCTGTTACGATAATAATATCTTCAATTCCTGATGCAATTGCTTCTTCGACAATATATTGAATAGTCGGTTTGTCTACAATTGGCAGCATTTCTTTCGGCATCGCTTTTGTTGCCGGCAAAAATCTTGTTCCAAGACCAGCCGCTGGTATAATCGCTTTTTTTACTTTTTTCAATGTTTCATTTCCCCTTTGTATATCTTCTGCTATTTTTTCAAATAAGTGTAAATTTTTTTAAAAGACAAAACCATTTTATCATTTCCCCTTATGTTTGAAAATAATTTTCCTCATCCATTTTTTTCTTGTTTCATCATGCAAATGTCATTCTTATTTTAATTTCCAAACATATTTCTTCTATTATCTTCCCCTGAGAAAATTCTTACCCCATGTGAAAAAACACAAAAGCAGTGATTACGTGCATTTTGCGGGTTTCGTATATTCAAGGGGAAAAGAATAGGCTACTATTAGAACATGAAAGCGTTAGCAATTAATAAGTATATTATTTTCAGTAGAATAATGAGGAGGTTTTTTAGCGATGATGCAAAAAGTCCAACGTTTTGGCGGGGCCTTATATGTGCCTGTATTACTTTTTCCTTTTGCTGGGGTGGTTATTGGGTTAACTATTCTTTTTAAAAATCCATTGATTATGGGTTCGCTGGCAGATCCAGAAAGTCTGTGGTATCAATGCTGGTTTATTATTGGTGAAGGTGCGTGGGCGGTCTTAAGGCAAATGCCATTGCTGTTTGCGATTGGCATACCGATTGCATTGGCAAAAAAGGCCCATGCGCGAGCTTGTATGGAAGCATTGATAACGTATTTAACGTTTAATTATTTTATTAATGCTATTTTAACTGTATGGGGAGGGCCATTTGGGGTAGACTTCTCTGCAGAGGTTGGATCTGGTACAGGTTTGACTATGATAGCTGGGATTAAGACACTTGATACGAATATTATCGGTGCCATTGTTATTTCTTCTATTGTTGTATTTATTCACAATCGCTATTTTGATAAAAAACTGCCAGAATGGCTGGGCATTTTCCAAGGTACCTCTTATGTTGTTATTATCAGCTTTGTTCTGATGATTCCTTTAGCTATCGCCACTGCTTATTTTTGGCCAATGGTCCAAAATGGCATCTCTTCTTTGCAGGCGTTTTTAGGGGGCGCAGGTGTTGTAGGGGTTTGGCTGTATACATTCTTGGAGCGCATTTTATTGCCGACTGGCTTGCATCATTTTATCTGGACTCCTTTCCTTTATGGTCCTGCCATTATTGAAGGGGGCATTAAAATTTACTGGATTGAGCATTTGACACAATTCGCAGCTTCGACTCAATCCTTAAAGGCGTTGTTCCCTGAAGGCGGCTTTGCCATGTATGGAAATGCCAAAATATTTGCTATGCCGGGTATTGCATGGGCTCTTTATGCAACAGCAAGACCGGAAAAGAAGAAATTGGTGGCTTCTCTATTAATACCGGCAACGTTAACAGCTGTTGTCGCAGGCATTACAGAGCCTCTTGAATTTACATTCTTGTTTATTTCTCCATTATTATTTGGGGTGCATGCTTTGCTTGCTGCTACGATGTCGGCTACGATGTATGCAGCTGGCGTTACTGGATTAATGACAGGCGGGTTCATTGAAATGGCAAGCAATAACTGGATACCTTTATTCTCCTCACATGGATCTACTTATCTCATTCAATGGGGAATTGGTTTAGCCTTTACGTTTATCTATTTTATTGTTTTCCGAACAATGATTCTAAAGTTAAACATCGGCACTCCTGGCCGGGAGCTGGAAAGCGGATCGGAAACAAAATTATATACGAAAAAGGACTTTAAAGAGAAAAAAGGAGAGAAAAAGGTTTCTTCCAGCAAAGACTCCGCTTTTTCTGATAAGGCAATGAGCTTTTTAGAGGCTTTGGGCGGATCGGAAAATATTGAGGATGTTATGAACTGTGCAACAAGATTAAGAGTCAGCGTAAAGGATGAAAGCAAACTGCAGCCTGATAGCGCGTTTCAGTTGGCTGGTGCACACGGGGTAGTCCGCAATGGAAAAGCGGTGCAGATTATTGTTGGTTTATCTGTTCCTCAAGTAAAAGAACAGTTTGAAATATTGCTTAAACAAGCTAATTAATCGTATATAACAAAGAGGTGGAGAGCAATTGCTTTCCGCCTTTTTGCATATGGCTGTTTTCGTAAGGTTTATTGCTTTTTGACATGAAACGAAGTTTAACATCCTGAGTTGATTGGAGCGGAGGACACTTGACTCCTGCGGGAAATGAGGGAAGTGGGAGACCCCACAGGCAAAGCCGAGGAGGCTCCCATTCCTCCCCGCGGAAAGCAAGTGTCTGTAGCGGAAATCAACGGGCTTCATTCATAAGCAAAAACAACAATCTTTGAGAAAAGAGCCTTGCCTATAGATTTCTTTAAGAATCGAAAGAAAATGCTGCCTGGGAAAAATCTTATGCTATGTGAAAAAGAACAAAAAATGCGATTAAGGGCAAACGCTTCCAAACTCATTGAGGAGGTATAGTTGCTATGTTATAAATGAGGTATCACATAATAGGGAGGAAAAAATAATGAAAAAGTTTTCTGTTGTTATTGCAGGTGGAGGCAGTACATTTACACCAGGGATTGTATTAATGCTGCTGGATAATCTAGATAAATTTCCCCTTCGAACATTAAAATTCTATGACAATGATAAAGATAGACAGGAAAAGATTGCGGGCGCATGTGAAATTATCGTAAAGGAAAGAGCACCGGAAATTGAATTTGTGGCAACAGTGGACCCTGAAGAAGCATTTACAGATGTGGACTTTGTTATGGCTCACATTCGGGTTGGAAAATATGCCATGCGTGCGCTGGATGAAAAGATTCCATTGAAATATGGAGTGGTTGGCCAAGAAACGTGCGGACCAGGGGGCATGGCATATGGAATGCGTTCTATCGGGGGTGTCTTTGAGATTATAGACTACATGGAAAAATATTCTCCAGATGCATGGATGCTAAATTATTCCAATCCGGCTGCCATTGTGGCAGAAGCATGCAGGAAACTGCGCCCTAACGCAAAAGTGCTGAATATTTGTGATATGCCTGTCAGCATTGAAAGAAGAATGGCAGAAACACTTGGATTAGCCTCTCGCAAAGAATTAGTAGTTCGCTATTACGGTTTAAATCATTTTGGCTGGTGGACAGATATTCGGGATAAAGAAGGAAATGACCTTATGCCAAAAATTAAAGAACATGTAGTCAAAAACGGATATGTGGTGACAAGCGGAGACAGGCAGCATACAGAAGCAACTTGGAATGATACTTTTACAAAAGCTAGAGATGTATTTGCCCTAGATCCTAATACTCTGCCAAACACCTATTTGCAATATTATCTGTTCCCAGATTATATCGTAGGGCACTCCAACAAAGAATATACTCGCGCAAATGAAGTAATGGATGGAAGAGAAAAGTTTGTTTTTGGAGAATGCGAAAAGATTGTTGCGAACCAATCAACAAAAGGCAGCGCACTTCATGTAGATATGCATGCATCCTATATAGTCGACCTTGCAAGAGCTATTGCATATAACACGCATGAACGAATGCTGTTAATCGTAGAAAATAATGGGGCCATTGAGAATTTTGATCCAACAGGAATGGTTGAAATTCCTTGTATTGTAGGATCAAATGGACCTGAACCTTTATCCATAGGCAAAATCCCTCAATTCCAAAAAGGATTGATGGAACAGCAAGTATCTGTTGAAAAACTGGTTGTAGAAGCTTGGGAAGAAGGATCTTACCAAAAATTATGGCAAGCGATGACCCTTTCTAAAACCGTTCCAAGCGCTTCAGTAGCTAAATCCATATTAGACGATTTAATCGAAGCAAATAAAAACTTCTGGCCAACACTAAAAAAAGAACAACAAGAATTAGAACAAGTTTTAAACTAAAGGCTCTTTTCTAAAAGATTGTTGCTTTTAAATGATAAGAATAATAACATGTTTGAAACGGGTTGGTTGTAGTGTAAGGTGCGAGACTCCTGTGGGATTAGCGGGACAGATGAGCCCCCTAAAAGGCCTCTTCCTTTAGGAGGCTCATCGCCCGCCCCACGGAAAGCGAGCATCCTAAAGGAAATCAACCTACTCCTTTAAAAGCAGCAAAGGTTACGAAAACAGCCTAAATGAAAGGACTTCTGGACCAATATATACAGCGAAGGCTAACCTTTCATCTGTAGATAGGCGTATATTTTCTCTTTCTCCTTTTTCCTCCTTCCATTTTTATATTAAAATAAAGGAATAGACATTGGGGAGGAAAAAGATGTGAAGTTAGAAGAGTTAATTAATAAAAACTATAATCAATTTCATGAAAATGACTTTCATATTTTAAAATATATCTTAAATAACCGCAGTACCTGCTATAAACTCAATATAAATGAACTGGCAAAAAAATGTAATGTTTCCCGCTCCTCTGTTCTGCGTTTGGCGCAAAAGCTAAATTTCAGCGGCTACAGCGAGTTCCGTGTTTTCCTAAAGTGGGAGGATGAAGAGGAAGAAGTGACTCAAAGCTATATAGGCACACTGTCCAATGATTTAGAAGCCACTTTAAAACATTTGCAGGATAAAAAGTTTGATGAAATGTGCGAGTTGATTGATCGATCAGAAAGAATATTCGTCTACGGCACTGGTTCTGCTCAATTAAATGCGGCCCATGAACTGCAAAGAGCCTTTATTGTGCAGCATCGCTATTTAACGATTATTCATGATGAAACAAAATTTGAAGTCATTCTTCCTGATCTGAAACCAAATGATTTGCTGATTATCATTTCTTTATCTGGAGATACTCCTACACTAGTGCCAAAAACGCAAAAGCTTGTGGCAAAGGGAGTTCCTTTTATCTCGATTACCAATATGAAAAATAATACATTAGCACGAATGACTCCATATAATTTATATGCCACTACTACTTCCGTACCTACAAGCAGCGGAATAGATTATACTTCCTTGGCTTCTTTTTTTATTGTAGGAGAAGTATTGGCCAGTCAGTATTTAGAATATAAGGAGCGCAAAAGAAAGGAATAGCGAGGTGCTGCTATGTTAACAAATGGAATGGATAAAAGAAGCTTCTAGTAATAGATCAGAATATCTCCAGAAACTTTCTCTTCCATTCTACCGGCATAGCATTTCTTTATAAAATGAACCTTCAATTTTGGGGTTTTACGCCCGTTAATGCCGGATAAATATTTTTATCTTCTATAAGCCTTTCTGCATTTTCTGCAAAAAGGGGGCTAAGGCTTGATAAGAGATCCACACTGATGCCAGACATGTAAAAACTTGAACGATTATATTCCCTCTTATCTTTTAAAAAGGACTATCCCTCAGGAACTTACTCCCCTTGGATAGCCCTCCCTATTTACAGCTAATTATTTGATTCGTCATCACTATTAGAAGAATTTCTGTTTTGCCCTTCATTGCCACTAGGCGGAGTTCCTCCGCCACCAGGACCTCCCATTTGATTAGTCGGAGCTTCTGTAATGCCTGATTCATCTAGGTATGTGATCGTATCAGAAACAGTAAATTCTACAACCTTGGTTCCTTTTTCGTAAGTTCCAGCAGATAAACCATTGCTTTTCACTTCTGTTGTGTTTCCGCCAGAGTATAAAGAATAGATAGTATCCTTGTTTATATCTGGTGTGCTGATAAATAGGGATTGATAATCTTTCTCTGGTGTCAAAGTTGCAATAGTATTTCCTTCCCTATCTTCTAAATGAATAATCGTTCCGGCGCTTTGCACCTCAGGGTATGTCATTAAAATGGATGATTGTTTCGATGTATCAGATGCTCCTTGTGCCATGCCGGAGCTTCCTACTGCAATCAATGTGCCTCCGCTGATAGTTAATGTACCATCATAATCTAGAGGGCCATTTCCATTCCCTTCAGGTCCATTAACGATAGTAGTGCCGCCTGTTACTTCAATCGAGCCATTTGCATCTAAACCATCTCCCCCTGCATTTACAGTGATAGTACCACCATTGATTGTAAGCAATGCATTTCCTGCTGATTCCATTCCCATGCCGCCTGGCTGTTCGCTGCTGCTTGTTCCTTCGCTTGCATTAATGCCGTCATCTGCTGTGACTACCGCAATATTTCCATCGTTAATGGTGATGGCTGCAGCTTCTAATCCTTCATAGCTTTTTGTTACATTTACTTTCCCGCCTGCGATATAGATAGCTTTTCCCGCATCTATGCCATCATCGCCTGTAGCAATCTTAAAGTCTCCATCCATAACCGTAACATTGCTGTCGCCGTGAAGAGCATCTCCTAGGGCATCAATATCAAATGTGCCTCCACCAATGGCAATATCCACATTGGCCTTTAAGCCTCTCGTACTTGGAGTATCCTCCTCTTCTGTTTCTTCTGTCTCACTATTCTCGAAAGACTGTCTGCCCATCATTTCTTCTTGAACCTGAACTGTTTCCGGGCTTCCGCCGCCAGCTTTTAAATTAAATTCGCCATCTGCAATATAAAGAGATGATTCTGCTTGGATGCCATCCGTGCCAGAAGTGATGTCAAAGCTGCCTGCTTCTATCGCTACGATTCCTTTCTCTTCATTTGTATTTGTCGATTTAATTCCATCTCCGCCTGCGTTTATTTTGAAAGATCCATTTTTAATGGCAACTAAATCTCTCCCTACAATCGCATCATCCACTGCTTTTATGATAAAATTCCCATCCATAATCCGCAGATCATCTTTGCTGACAATCCCATTATCATAGTTGCCGGTTACTTCTAATGTCCCTGTTCCGTTTATTGTAAGGTCATCTTTACTGAAGATAGGAGCATTCGGCTCGCCAGATCCATCATCCTCTGTATATGATTTCCCATCGGAAACAGCATTTTCCGTTCCATCTGCAATGGTAATAATGGTATCTTCGGCTTCTTTAATAAAGATCGCGGAAGACTCGCTATTTGTTATAGCTGCTCCATTTAATACTAACTTAACCGTCCCTGTATCTGGGGCATCTATCACAATCTGTCCATCATCCAAGTCTCCGCTAAGTACATAGACACCACCAGATCGTATCGTCACAGTGGAGCCTGATGTCATAATAGAAGCAGACTCATCATAGGTAATTTTGTCGCCATCTAATGTAATGTAGATAGGATCCTCCTTTTTCCAATCTGTTGCATAATCCTCCTCATCATAACTAATATTTTCTTTAATATATGCACTCACATCTATGTCGGAATTAGCATTGCTAGTCTCTGATTTGCTTTCACTATCTTTGCTGCAGCCCAATAGGAACAAGGCACAACAGATAGGCAGAGCGATTTTTTTATAATTAAAAAACCCCATTTTTTTCTCTCCTTTTTTGCTTCTTACCATCATTATGGAAGATAAACCTTAACAAATCCTTTAAAAATGAAAGAAGCTCTGAAATCCATTTTTTTCTTGGTTCTTTTCTCAAAGATTGTTGTTTTACTTACGGATGAAGCCCGTTGATTTCCGCTACAGACACTTGCTTTCCGCGGGGAGGGAAAGAGCTCCTCGGCTTCGCCTGTGGGGTCTCCCACTTCCCTCACTTCCCGCAGGAGTCAAGTTTCCTCCGCTCCAATCAACTCAGGGTGTTAAGCTTCGTTTCCTATCAAAAAGCAACAAACTTTACGAAAACAGCCTTTTTCTTTCATCTATCTTCCCTTAGCTTATGCAACCATCTAGTTATCTTTTCTTTAGAGATTAGCAAGCTGATTGTAAATCATCCATTTACGCAAAATTAATATTTTCTTAAAAATCTTAAGGATAGATTAAGGTTTGTAAAGAATAATGTGTTTAGCAAGTGAAGGGAAAGGAGTACTGCAAATGGAAGCAAAAACGCTAAATGGCTTAAAAGGACGGACAGAGCTAAAGCATGAATTAAATAGAATAGATTGTTATCTATTGCGAAATAAATTAAAGCATGTAATGGAAATTGATCCCCATGCTTCTAAAGATGGCAAATATCTGATCAGAAGTGTTTACTTTGATAATTTTGATAACAAAGCCCTCACCCAAAAAAAGGAAGGCTTGCTTAGCAGGGATAAGTTTCGTGTGCGATTATACGACTATAATACGAATCTGCTTAATCTAGAGAAAAAGAGCAAACGGAATAATCTCACATACAAAGATAAATGCAGGATCACTTCAGAAGAATATGAAAAAATTCGTTTTGGCGATATCGACTGGATGAAAGATGATTCTAGAGAACTAATAAAAGAATTATATATCCACATGAATTTATATCAGTTAAAACCTCTAACAGTAGTTGATTATGAACGAGAGGTTTTTATCTACCGGCCTGGAAATGTCAGAGTCACATTTGACAGCTCGATTAAAACAAGCTTTCGCAATAATGATGTATTAAACAAAGATTTGCCAATGGTAGAAACAAATCCAGCTATCACGGTTCTGGAGGTAAAATATGATGAATATCTGCCAGAAGTGATCAGAAATCTGCTGCAAATCAGCGACAGAAGAAAAGGAACGTACTCGAAATATCAAATCAGCAGAATGTACGGATAAGTTAGGACAAATAGTAGGAGGAACATAATATGAGTAATATTAGCTTTGAAGATATATTTAAATCAAGCATTTTAGAAAAGACCAGCAGTTTTTCCATCGTGGATTCACTAATAGGATTACTAGTAGCCTTTGGGGTTGGATTGTTTATTTACTATGTATACAAAAAAACTTTTTCAGGAGTTATTTATTCTAATACATTTAATATCTCCCTGATTATTATTTCTATGGCAACTGCATTAATTATCATTGGAATATCTTCCAATGTCTTATTGTCACTAGGGATGGTAGGGGCATTATCGATTGTCCGTTTTAGAACGCCAATTAAGGATCCAATGGATTTAGTTTATCTTTTCTGGGCAATTGTATCAGGTATTCTTTGTGGAGCAGGCTTCATTATCCTTGTTATTTTAGGAGCTATTCTCATTGGATTAGTACTTATTCTATTTACAAATAGAATTAAAGTGGAAAACCCATATTTATTAGTGGTTAAATACTCCAGTGAAGAATTGGAAGATGCACTAGCAAAGACTATCTCAGAATCGACGAAGAAATTCTCTGTTAAGTCAAAATCCATTATGCCTGGCAATGATTATGAAGTAACATATGAAATTCGAGTAAAGGATAATGATTCTAGCTTTATCAATACCATTTCCAAATTAAATGGTGTACAATCTGCCATTATGTTAAGCTATGACGGTAATTTTACTGCCTAATATTAAGGCGATCTTAGGAGCACAAAATCTTCTAAGATCGCCTTTTTACTGCCTTTTAAGAAAAAAAAGCCTCCAGGAATATCATTAAAATATCCCTAGAAACTTCTTTTTCTTTCTAATCGGCTGCGGCATTTCTTTATAAATATTTTTATCTTCTATAAGCAGCTCGGCGTTTTCTGTAAATAAGTAGACATAATCGGAACCAAACTTCGCTTCGATTTCATCAAATGCCTGGTTCATTTTAAACGTGCGGGTTGAAGTGTTATGGGCATCTGATGCGATGAAATGAGTCAGGTTTGCTTCGATCAGCTGTTCGGAAAATTGTTTTACCTTTTTGCCAAAATAGCCAGAGACGCTTGCTCCTGTCACTTGTGTCAGTGCTCCGTTTTGGACTAGCTTGTACATTAATTCCGGTTTCTCTTGCAGTTCTTTATTTCGTTCTGGATGAACGATAATTGGGATAATGCCCTGTGTTTGGATATCGTATAATAATCTTTCTGCATATCTTGGCACAGAAGAGGATGGGAATTCAATAAACAAGTATTTCGTATGGTTTAGTGTCAGTATTTCCCCTTTTTCATAGTCCTCCAGCACTTCTCCAAAAATGCGCACTTCTTGTCCTGGCAGGATATTAATCGGCATGTTTTGTTGGACAAGCATTTTATTTAAATCTTCCACATATTGCAGAATCTCTTCTTTTTTGTTGATGAATTGATTGTTTCTGTGATGGGGTGTCGCGATAATTGTTTTAATGCCTTCTTCGGCTGCAACTTTCGCCATCTCTAAGCTATCCTCTATGGTTTTTGCTCCGTCATCAATACCGGGCAATATATGACAATGAATATCTATCATCGGCTCATCTCCCCCTTTTTATTTATTAGTCTATTATACTATCTATCTTAAGAAAAAAAATTGCTGTTTATTTTTAGAAGTTTGATTTTGTATGAGTTTGGGATTTTTTTGCTGCATCACTACTGTATCAATTTTTTTTATTTATTTAAAGTGGTTTCTAATGGATGGAAGAAATTCCTTAAGAGCGGCTTTGGGAGAGGGAGTTTTTGTATAGGCTATTTGCGTAAACTTCGTTGCTTTTAAAGGAGTAGGTTGGTTTCCGTTTCAGGATGCTCGCTTTCCGTGGGGCGGTCGGTGAGCCTCCTCGTCGCACAGCGACTGTGGGGTCTCACCTGTCCCGCTAATCCCACAGGAGTCTCGCACCTTCCACTCCAATCAACCTGTTTTAACCATGGATTTACTCATGGAAATTATTCAAAAGAAAATAATCTTTTAGAAAGTAGCCCTTACATAAAGTGAAACTTCAATCAGTGGGGGTTTTACTGCCCGTTAATGCCGGATAAAGCAAAAGAGGCTGTAATGCATCAGCCTCTTTTAAACACTTTTTTACTATAAATGATTATTCTGATATGCCGAAACAATGGATTGGGCTTGGTGATATTCTTGTTGTGCTGTTTGAACATCTTGCTGTTCTTGCTTTAGTTTTTGCTGTGCTTGTTTCACTTGCTGCTGGGCTTGGTATAAATGCTGATTTTCTGTCTGCACAAGCTGCTGAGCTTGCAGGAGTTGTTGGTTTTCTAGCTGCAGCTGGTCATATGCCCTTTGCACATCTTGCTGCAGCTTTTGCAATTGCTGTAATTCTTGAAGATCGGAAGTTTGAATGCTTTGCAGCTGCTGCTGTGCTTGTTGGACCGCTTGCTGTGCCTGCTGCATTGCTTGGTTTGCTTGCTGCATTTGCTGCTGGTTTGATGCTGCTTGCCCTGTTGCCTGTTGTCCTTGCTGCTGGCTTAATGCCTGCTGGACCGCTTGTTGGACTTGCTGTACAGATTGAGTAGCTTGCGGTAATTGCGACGGTTGATTTTGCTGTGCCATAAAACAAAAGCCTCCAATAATTATGATATATTGTTTCAAATAACTATAATTATTGTGTGCTTAATGGCTTTCTTTATTCGATAGATTCCCTTGAATTTAGAGAAGCTTCTTCTCTTTGCTTGCTGCAATTAAGCTCCCAAGTCACTCCATATTTATCGACTACCACTGCATATCGGGAATTCCAAAAGGTATCCTGCAGCTTCATTTTGATATGGCCATCTTCTGCCAGCTTTTGATACAAGCTATTTAGTTCTTCGTCTGTTTCAGCATCCATCATCAGCCATATATTATCGCCCTTTTTGGTTTCTCCAAATACATCGGCAAAATAAAGAATGCATGCTTCGTTTATATGAAGCTCAGCATGAATATATTTGCCCTCATGCCCTTTGAACATTTCCATTCCATCCGCAAGCTGAGCATTTTTAATTTCTCCACCAAAAGTTTGCTGATAATATTCTATTGCTTCCTTACAATTTTCCAGGTAAATATGGGGTAAAATTCGTTTCATGTTTTATTTAACCTACTTTTCTTTTTAGCTTTCATTTACATTCGCATCATATATCTTCTCTACTTCTTCCAAATGCTCCTTTAAATTATCCTCTCTTTGATTTAATAATTCTTTTTGCAATGCGGTGATTTGTTTGATTTGATTGGTATAAAATGCGTCTATTTTTTTCACTAGCACTTTATATTGCTCATACGTTATTTGCTTTTTATTGGTTAATGACTGCAGCGATTTTTGTATAATCAGCTGTTCTTGGCGGCTTTGTCTTGTCCATCTGTTGCTGAATTGGTAAATATCGATAAGCTGGCTGTAATTTTGGGACAATGCATCCAAATGTTGCGAGTTTTTCCATGCAAGCCACTTTAAGGAGCTGCCGACCGTTTTGTTGAATTCTCCTTTTAACTGCTCTTGATTTTGGACATTGGCATATGTGCCCCCGGCAGCTTCGGCCACTGCCTGGAGCTGGGCCTGCCCTTCATTGTCCACATCAAAGCCAATAATATTCACAATTGGAGAAAGTTCGGACGTTTTTATTTCCTTTGCAGCGGCAACCGGATCTTTCCCGCATGTTTCTATGCCATCACTGACAAGGTAAATAATATTTTGATTATCGTCTCCTGCATATTTGCTTAAGTCCTTTTTTGCTTCCAATAAGGAATCCGCTACCGGCGTCCATCCTGCCGGCTGAAACTTATTGAGAGAAGCATTGAGCTTTCCTTCATCATAAGACTGGATATCATATACTAGCTCATTTGCTTGACAGGACATTTTTTTATCTGCATCAGACCCTGTTCCTTTATGTCCATATACTCTTAGTGCGATATTCGACTCCTTTGGCAAAGAGGAAGCAAACTCCTTAATCGCCTCTTTTGCCAGCTCCATTCTTGTTTTAGAACCGATTGTATTTGCCATGCTTCCACTTGAGTCAAGAATGATTTCCACATTAAATGTATCCGTTTTCTGTTCTTTTGGCAAAGCATCAGAATCTGGGGAACTGGCAATCGATAAGAAATCAATTATTACTTTAGGATCTTCATACTCTTTTTTGTATAAGGAATAGACAAAATAAAGCAGTTCATTTAGTTCGTCTTCGCTTGCATTCTCTGAATAAACAGGAATAGCTCTTAACGTATTTTGAACGGCCTCATCGGCGAAAGATGTTTCTTCTCCTGCCAATGCTCCAACAGGATAATGAACCATTTCCTCCAATGTTTGCGGAAGTGCTTGCTTATTGCTGCTGAATGGTATTTGAGGTTGTTGGTTTGGTTCGGTGGTCGATTCTATCTGTTTTTCTTCTGCTGCTGTCTCTTCTTGCTCTGCTGCTTCTGATGTGCTCTTTTCATCTGTATTCGCTGTACTTGGCTCCTGGGAACTGCAGCTCGCTAAAACAATGGCTGCAGCTGCAAAGCATAGCCACTTTGCTGCAATTATCTTCATAGTTAGCCTCCTAAATAATAGATCCATTCTTTTTATTTTAAGGGCAATCAGCATGTCCAGTAAATGCATATGTAAAATATAGGATTCATTACCCATTTTTTAGATAGGAAATCTATTTTAGGAAAAAAACTCAAATTTTATTAGTTTATGTAAGGAGCATTTCATTGATAATACCTCTTCAAAAGCATCTTTGTTGTCTTCGTTATATTATCTGGAAGATTATTTTGAGGAAAATACTGAAACGTGCTGATTTCTTTATGATCCACTTTGATAGCTTCTCCTACTATTCTCACTTCAAATAAAGCAATAATGCTGTATACTTGATCTCCATTCGGATATTTGTGGTAAAACTCTTTTCCTGAGAAAATGCCATACAACTTTAACGAAGAATCAGCCACATGAAGTTCTTCTCTTATTTCTCTCAGTATCGTTTCTTCAAAGGTTTCTCCTAATTCCATATATCCGCCGCATAGTCCCCAATTGTTTGTATCCTTGCGAAAAACGAATAATAGCTCGTCTTTTTTATTTTTTATGATTGCTGCAGCTGAATTTAAGATTAGCGGCCTGCTTCCAGTAAGGCCTCTTATTTCTTCAATATAGCCCATTGTCTACCCCTCTTTTATCCGTTATTTATATATACACTTATCATTTCCTCTGCTGCTTGCTCGTATCCTTATCTTCTAAATCAGCCGCTTGCTTAATATTGCGCCATTTAGTTCCCCTGTTATTTTTCTACTCTGCCTTGTTTCTCTTAAGCATAAAACGAAACTTCAATCAGTGGGGGTTTTACTGCCCATTAATGCCGGATAAAAAAAGGACAGCTCTTATGCCTTTAAAGCATACATAAGAGCTGTCCTTTCCAATTACGCATGGGAAACAATAAATTCAGCTTGTCCTTCTAGCACATATTCCTGTACTCCAGAAGGCAATAGAAAATGGCTGCCCTTCTCCAATGAAAATGAATTGCCTTCGATTGTAATCGCTGCTTTTCCTTGAATCACACTTACTTGCAAAAAGTCTTGTGTCAATTTAAGAGATGCTTTTCCATTCAACTGCCAATGATAAACAGTGAAATACTGCTCCTCGACCAGTTTCTTTTCCGCTAAATCTCCAATTGTCGTTTCTTTCGATTCTGTTTTAGCATCCTGATGGGGAACAGTTGTGACTTGTTTGGCACGTTCCAAATGCAATTCGCGCTTATTTCCAGCTCCATCTGTCCGGTCATAATCATAAACACGATAGGTAATATCAGAACTTTGCTGGGTTTCCAAAATCATGATTCCTTTGCCAATCGCATGAATGGTTCCGCTTGGCACATAAACGAAATCTCCTGCCTTCACTTTTACATGTTTAAGCAGCTGATCCCATTGTCCCTCGTCCATCATTTGCGCTAATTCTTCTTGTGATAAAGCATGGTGGCCAAGCACAAGTTCTGCGTCCTCTTCTGCGCTCAGCACATACCAGCATTCTGTTTTCCCATAAGGGACTTTTTCCACTTCACGAGCAAATTGATCATTTGGATGCACTTGAACAGAAAGATTATCAGCGGCATCAAGGATTTTCACAAGCAATGGATATTCTTCTTGATTGTCAGGAAGCTTATTGAAAAGTTCTCCATGTTCATTCCAAACATCAGCTAACGATTTTCCTGCAAGTGGTCCATTGGCTATGATGCTTGGACCATGAGGATGAGCAGAAATCACCCATGCTTCTCCTGTTTCTTCACTTGGAATATTATAGCTAAATTCTGTTTTTAGTTTTTTCCCGCCCCATATTCTTTCTTGAAAGACAGGCTGCAAAAAGATCGGTTCGTTTTTATACATAATAGCCTCCTATATATGATAGAAAAGAAAGCAAGTTCCTGCTTTCTTCAAGCTGTTGACAAACGCCCGCTTTTTTTGTTGCTCGCCTTGTTCGGATGCTCATTACCTGCTTTGGTAACTCCGCTCCTCTCTAGGCTTCACGCCTCAAAAGACAGACGTTTTCAATCAGCCTGAAAGTGTACGTTTTTGACTTTATCTACACTCTGAAGAAAGCAAGTTTTTGCTTTCTTTCTAAAATTATTTTATAGAATAGAAATGGTGCTCTCGTTTCCTTTTAAAACAAAAGAACCATCCCTTCTCCTCTATCACTGAATAGTATCAAGCAGCTTAAATGCTTCTTCTTTCGTCTGAACTTGCAATAGCTTTTCTCTAAAGCTGTCGTCCATTAGTTTTCGCGACAGCATTTGCAGAATCTTTAGATGAGCATCGCCAGCGGCTTTTTCAGGTACAGCGATCATAAAGATTAATTTCGCATCAGAACCATCCAGGCTGTTCCAATCTACGCCGCTTCGTTTAATGCCAAAAGCTACAGCTGGCCGTTTCACTGCACTTGATTTTCCATGAGGAATGGCAATATTCATCCCCAGTCCAGTAGAACTTTCCCCTTCTCGGTTTAATAGGGCTTGCTTGTAATCCTTTTTGGAGTTTAAAATGCCTTCTCTATCCAGCTTGGCAATCAATTCATCCATTACATCATCTCGAGTATTTCCCGTTAAATCTGTGTTAATCAATTCAATATTCGTAATATCTGTTAATTTTTTAATTTCAGCATTGTCAGCAATTGCTGTCTTTTCTTCACTTTCAAGTATACTAGCAGCCGTTCCAGCTCCAACAGTCGCTGCATCCATACTTTGAGTTCCCTGCACATTTCTCTTTAATGCTGTTACCATAACAGCAGTCACAATGACACCAACAATAACAGCTACAAAAAACATTATAACATGATCAACGGCACCTAATACAGCTACAATTGGACCGCCATGGGCCACTCTGTTGCCTACGCTGGTAATCATCGCAATAACAGAACCTACTACTGAACCTACGACAATGCTTGGAATAACACGAAGGGGATCTTGAGCTGCGAATGGAATGGCCCCTTCTGTAATGCCGAATAACCCCATGGTGAAAGAAGCTTTTCCTGCATCTCTTTCCATTTGTGTAAATTTGCGTTTATTGATAAAAGTAGCAAGTCCAAGTCCGATTGGCGGAATGCAGATTGCAACTGCAATTGGTCCCATAATTTCATAGTTTCCTTCGCCAATCATCGCAGAACCAAATAAGAATGCAACTTTATTGAATGGTCCACCCATATCAACTGCAATCATTGCGCCAAGAATGATTGCCAAAACAATGGAACTTCCCCCCTGCATGCCAGCAAGCCATGTTGTTAAAGCTTCAAACACACTTGCAACTGGATTTCCAATAACATAAATAAATAATAGTCCAACAATTACACTTGATAAGATTGGAATAAAAATAATCGGCATAACAGGAAGAACAGCTTTTGGAACTTTAATTTTCTTAATGCCAAGTGCTACATAACCTGCCAGAAATCCTGCAATAATCCCGCCGATAAATCCAGCACCGGCTTCACTTCCATAAAAACTGCCGTTGGCTGCAATATAACCGCCGATCATCCCTGGAACCAGTCCTGGCCGGTCCGCAATGCTTACTGCAATAAACCCTGCCAATATTGGCACCATAAACATAAAGGAAGCAGCGCCAAGGCTTTCAATCTGTTTCCAAATGGAGCCGTCTGGAATCTTTATTCCCCCAGGAGTCTGCACACCGCCTAATGTTAATGCAATCGCAATTAATAATCCTCCTACTACAATGAAAGGAACCATATAAGATACACCGTTCATTAAATGTTTATAGATTGGATTTTCTTTAGACTTTTTTTGTTTGGTTCCAGCATCTAAAGCTGCCTCTGATTTATAGATCGGAGCGTCGCCATTTTGAATTCGCTTAATTAATTCTTCTGGTTTTCTGATTCCATCTTGTACACCGGTTACAATTAATCGTTTGCCAGCGAAACGATCCTTTGAAACTTCTTTATCTGCAGCAATAATAATGCCATCTGCTTCTGCAATTTCTTGATCCGTCAACTCATTTTCTACCCCAATAGAACCTTGTGTTTCTACCTTTATATCAACACCTAGCGCCTTTCCTGCTTTTTGCAGATTTTCAGCTGCCATATACGTATGGGCAATGCCGACAGGACAAGCTGTAACAGCTAGTATTTTCATTGTTTTTCCTCCTTAAAGCTATTAAGTAACCGCTTACCTATATAATACCTCCTGTCCTTTCTGTTAATTTTTTTTATTTTTACCGTAAGCTGCGGTAAAAATAATTTAATAACGAAAATTCCCTCTCTATAAAGTAAAACTTCAATTCAGTGGGGGTCAAAAGCCCGTTATTGCCGGATAAAACTAAAAAGGGTGGAAAACTGCCCACCCTTTTTTTCATTCTGATTCTTTTTCTTCCAGCAATTGCAGAAACTCCTTTTGATCTCGAGCTTGAACCAACTTATGCACGATTGCCGGCGACTCGCTTAGTGAAGCAATCTTCCCAATAATTCCTCGAATCTCTTTATGGTCTTCCTTGGAAATAGCAAGCAAAAAGACTACTGAAACTTGTTCATTTCCCCAATCAAGGGGTTTTCTTAAGATTGCCGCTGCAATGGCAGATCGTTTAATTAAGGAAGGATTGCCATGAGGGATGGCGATTGCCCCGCCGATTGCAGTCGCAGACATCCTCTCCCGGCTCACTGCACTATGGATAAACTCTTTTTCTGCATACCCTCTTTTAAATAGAGAATCAGCAAGCATTTCCACCACTTCATAACGATGTTCATAATCCACGTCCATAAATAGAAGCTCCTCGGATAAAATGGAGGTAATGCCCGCTGATTGTCTATCATGAGTTCCTTTTCGTTTCAGCTTATCGACAAACTGATTTAACTGCTTCTGATCTTCTTGCCCAAAAAGCGGGGAGATCACAAGATGCTCGACAGCGCTTTTTTCAAGAGGCATAGTTGAAATAATAAAATCAACTGGAGAACGTTGTATATAAGCTAAAACCTCCGCCTTTCCAATGCAGGCCACAATCTCAATCCCCTGATACTGCTGTTCAATTTTCGCCTCCAATAAATAGGACATGCCCATTCCCAAATGGCAAACAATTAGCGCCTTCTTCCTGATATCCTTTTTGCTTTCCATCCGTTCAATCGAAGCCTGAAAATGAAGAGTAAGGTAAGCGGCTTCATCCTCTGGAATGTCTAAATGATAACTTTGCTTAATCTCCTCAAGGGTTAAAATCACCATATTGAACATATACGGATACATCTTTTTAATATGGTACAGCAGCGGGTTAATAATTGGAAATCCATACCTTATTCGATTGATGACAGAATGCATATGTACAAAAAGACCACTAGTCAACGTGGAATCATTCATAAAATCAACCAATGTCAGTTTGCTCATTTTATCCATAAATGTCAGCACCACTTGTACTGTTTCCTCATCATGCTGGGTGACCTGGCCCGCTTCCTCTCCTATTCTTTTGCTGCTGATTAAGTGCCAGGTAAAATAAATCTGCTCCTCCTCTGAAAAGGCAACCCGAAAGACGGGCTCGAGCTGTTCAAAGAACCACTTGGCATATTGATATTCCTTTCGTTCATAAATTCTTTCCTTTTCAGCTTCTTGTATAAAAACCGGAGAACGCTGCCGAGTTCGCTTGAGCATAATCAACGCATGAACCTGAAGACCTTCTAGAGCCTCCTCTGTGAAAGGAATGGAGAATTTATTTCGCATATCTATTAGAGCTTTTTTTATCATGCTGATTTCATAAGGCAAAAATAGATTGAGCACATCATTCTTTTCCACTGGATTCGATGGAGTAAATTCTGACAAACGCGCCAATGCATTGCGCTTTTGCAGCTCAGAACCTTGAATAGCATGGCCTAATCTCTGTTTGGAAACAAGTTCAAGATCAAATCGCTGCAGCCAGATAGTAATCGCTTCCAAATCTTTTTTTATGGCAGCCTTGGGCAAATAATAATGCTCGGCTAAAGACTGCAGCGTAATGGCCTTTTGGCTCGTCAATAGCTCATAGGCAATTTCAAATAGCCGTTCCTTCCCTTTTTTTGGTTCATTCGAAAACAAGTTCTGAAAAATATTTGCCCGATCTTCCTCAGAGATCTCTGCCAATATTCCAAATCCAGGCCGGCGGCTCAATTTCACATTAGGATAATCTTGCAAAAATTCTTCCAGCCGGTCTAGATCATTGCGAACCGTCTTCTCTGCACACTCAAGCTCCTCCGCCAAATCCTTAATCTGCAGTGCTCCTTCCTTATGGAGAAGCAGTATTCTCAACAAATCTTTTTGTCTATTATTCATTCTTACACCTGCTTTTATAACTTGTAAAATGGGAATTTTCCCAGATTTAGATGATCACGCGCTTAACTTGCAAAAACAAGACATAAAGTGAAACTTCAATCAGCGGGGGTTTTACTGCCCGTTATGGCGTGATAAACCTCATTCTTCTGCTGAAAATTAAATGTAAACGTATATCCAAGCTTCCCTTAGCAATACGGCAGTCCATTATTTTTTTGCATTTTCCCTTAAAAACTTTAGTTCTTTCAGGATTCCCGATGACTATTACCAGTAAATCTTTCATGCTTAAAATGTATATCTTTATTATTTTATCAATTATTGCCAAACAAAAAAACTTTTTATGATAATTAACTGTTTGGAAGTCAAAACACCTTTTTTAGTTGGATGTTTTCGTAAACTTTATTGCTATTCACTAAGTATCGAAGAAGGCAAATTTCCGTGGGGCGGGCGGGTGATCCCACAGAAGTCTCGCACCTTTCGCTCCAATCTACCTAACTATTTTTGTTTACAACACCTATTTAAAAACAACAATCTTTCAGAAAAGAGCCTTTTAGTTTATCTTTATTTTACAAATGCTTGTATATATCTCTATTAAGAGGCAGAATCATTGCCTTTCAAGAATATAAGAAGGATAGAGTTATATTTTCTATTTTATTAGAAGCTAGCAGCTGAAAATAGAAAATTCATAGAAACCAAAGCAAATAAGATGACTTTTTATTCAATATGTTCATAATAGAAGTAGGTCTTTTTACACACTAATATGTTTGCTTCATTAAAATAATGGGTACTTAGTCTTTGGTTGAGGAGTTTTAACTATATATTTCAAATTCAAATATTTTTAATTACATCTATTTTTTTACATTTTCCAAGGGGGAAAAAAGTATGAGTATTAGACAGAAATTTCTTGCTGGTTTTGGTGTGATTCTTCTATTTATTGCAGCCATTGCTTCACTTGGGTTTTATGGCAATAAGCATGCTGATTACAAGCTTGATGGGATGATGGAGGAGGATTATGCTCTTGTGTCTCTTTCAACAAAAATGGAGCTGAATGTATCAAATCGGGTGATGTTGGCTCGGGGTTATGTATTATATGGGGATGAGACATATAAGGAGCGTTTTCTGGAAGAAACAGAAAAGGCCGCTGCTTTAAAAGAACAGATTAAGCAGTTGATGGGGAATTCTTCAAGCTATCAAGATGCTGTCGCCAAAAGCAGCAAATGGGAAAACTTAATAATCGACCAAGTCATCCCTGCATATGAAAAAGAGGGTTTTGATGGGGCCATTCCGTTAATGAGGCAGTATTGCCAAACATGGTCGGAAGATGCGATGAATGCTTGGATCAGCATTCAGGAAACAGCGGATGCAAATATGATACATACCAATAATACCATTCAGGAAGAAAACGCCTTGCAACAGCAGCTTTTTATAGTTTTAGCGGTTTTGACTGCAATTGTTGCCATTGCGGTAGCATTCTGGATGTCTCGTTCGATTGTAACTCCTATACTTGCTGTGGCAAAACAACTGACTTTGATTGGGAAAGGGGATTTATCTGTTGTTCCCCTAAGCTTTAAGCGCAAAGATGAGTTCCAAACGCTTGCATCTACATTAAATGATATGGTGAAAAACTTAAAGGATATGTTTTCCCGCATCACCACAATTGAAAGTAATTTGTATACTACTTCTAACGGTTTGCTTAGCAATCGAGAAGATTTAAAGGACAAAGCGACGGCTGTGAAAAATGCCATTGATGCAGTAGAATCTGGCTCTGCGATGCAAATGGAAAGTGCAGTGGAAACAGCTCGTGCCATGGATGCTGTCTCTATAAGCATGGAGCATATTGCTAACGCTTCTTCTCAAGCCTCTGATTATTCTGTTCGCGTGAATCAGTATGCGTCAGAAGGAAATAGGATTGTACAGGGAGTCATTAAGGAGTTAACAGAACTGGATATATCCGTTAAGGAAACATCTGATTCAATCACCAGTCTTCATGATAAGACAGACCGCATCGGTGAAATCTCGGCACTTATTCATGATATTTCTGAACAGACAAACTTGCTTTCCTTAAATGCAGCGATTGAAGCAGCTCGAGCGGGGGAACATGGAAGAGGATTTGAAGTTGTTGCCAATGAAGTAAGGAAGCTTGCGGAGCGCACAAAAGAGTCATCTGGGGAAATTGTTGCTTTAATCACAACCATAAAAAAGGATACAGATGGAGCTCTTTCTTCTACATTAAAATCCCAGGAAGAAATGGAAGCAAGTCTTCATGCCGCGAATAATGGGGGACTGGCTTTTAAAAACATTGCCAAAGCTGTCCAATCTATATCTGCTCAAATTCAAGAAGTATCAGCATCATCTGAAGAGGTTTCTGCAAGTGTGGAGGAAATCACTGCATCGGTTGAGCAGTTATCCGGCATTGCCAAAGAAAATGTAGAATACGTCCAGAATGTAGCTTCTTCTACTGAAAGCCAGATGGAGTCCATGCATCAAGTCGGCATTTCCATTGAGGAATTAAATAAAATGGCACGTGAACTAAAAGGTGTTGTGGAGAAGTTTGAGGTATAGGCAGTGGGTTGGATAAGGAAGATTCCTAGGAGGATCTTCCTTTGCGGCTGTTGACAAACGCCCGCTTTTTTTGTTGCTCGCCTTGTTCGGATGCTCATTACCTACCTTGGTAATTCCGCTCCTCAAAAGGCAGACGTTTTCAATCAGCCTGAAAATTTGTATTTTTGACTTTGTCTACACTCTGTAAGGAAGATTTCTAGGAGGATCTTCCTTTTTTTATGCAAGTATAATTTTATTTTTTCTATATAATTAGGAATAAACGGCTAAATCCTGCATTTTTAAAGGGTTTTTCTAAGAAAAAAAAGAGTCTAGTAGATTCAAATTACTTTTGTTTTTAAAAATTCCTTGTTGACTTATCGGAATAGTTATTTTATAACTGATACATACTTATAAATACATAACAGGGGGAAATACTTATGCATCATTTTTTGGTACTTATTAATATTATCATCTTAGCTGCATTTATTGCAGGATTATATATCATGCAACGCAAACATATATCCTTTTCCAAACGGGTATTTACTGCATTAGGATTAGGAATTATCTTTGGTTTTGGGCTTCAATTCATTTATGGGCCAACCAATGAAGTTACTTTAAATACATCCGATTGGTTTAGCATTGTCGGCAGCGGTTATGTGAAATTTCTGCAAATGATTGTTATGCCTCTTGTCTTTATTTCAATTGTTGCGTCCTTTACACGATTGAAACTAACGAAAAACATTGGAAAGATCAGTATATTAACAATTGGCATCTTGCTTGCAACAACAGCGGTTGCGGCAGGAATTGCGATTGTTACGACAACTGGCTTTAATTTGGAATCTGTGCAAATCAATCAAGGAGATGCGGAAGCACAGCGAGGAGCATATCTAGAAGATAACTTAACTAATTTAGAGGCAAAAACGATTCCACAGCAAATCGTGGCATTATTTCCAGCAAATCCATTTCTTGATTTAACTGGAGCTCGTTCTACTTCTACCATTGGCGTTGTTATTTTCGCTGCATTTGTTGGGATTGCTTATTTAGGCATCAAACGCAAAAGACCAGAAGAAGCTGCATTTTTCACAAAAATCATTGATACGATTTATGCCATTGTAATGCGTATTGTGACATTAATCCTGCGCTTAACTCCATATGGCATTCTAGCGATTATGACGAAAACAGTCGCAACAAGCGATATGGATGCAATCGTCAAATTAGGGAAGTTTGTAGTCGCTTCTTATGTTGCTTTAATCGCAATGTTTCTTGTTCATTTGCTTCTATTATTTATAATGGGTGTCAATCCAATTACCTATGTAAAAAAAGCTTTTCCAGTATTGGCGTTTGCCTTTACTTCTCGCACAAGTGCTGGTGCGCTGCCATTAAATATTAACACACAGACAAAACAATTAGGTGTGCCAGAAAGCATTGCGAACTTCGCTGGCTCATTCGGCCTGACCATTGGCCAAAATGGCTGTGCAGGCATTTATCCTGCTATGCTTGCCGTTATGATTGCGCCAACAGTGGGCATTGATCCATTAACGCCTTCCTTTATCTTTACGTTGATTGCCATTGTTGTCATCAGTTCCTTTGGCGTTGCAGGAGTCGGCGGCGGTGCGACATTTGCGGCAATCCTAGTCTTATCTTCTTTAAATCTACCTGTCGCTTTAGCAGGTTTGCTTATTTCTGTAGAACCATTAATTGATATGGGACGCACTGCATTAAATGTTAGCGGCAGCATGACCGCTGGGGTAGTCACTAGTAAACTGACAAAAGACTTGGATACAAAAGTATATAATGCCCCTGCTGCTGCCGATACAGTGGATGCTTAAATCTTTTACAGATAAATAATTTATTCTCAATCGCTCTAAATGATGAAATGCTCTCCGATTGCTGCAATCCTAAACAAATCGGGGAGCATTCCATTTCTCTATATTTCCTTACATTATAAATAGTAGAACTTACATATCCTTAGGGGAAGTTCCATTTTACCTTTATTAATCCCTAAACATCCTCATTTCCTGCTTTTTTTCTATTTTTCTTACTCCCCCGATAAATAATCTTGTACTGAAAGATTTAAGGGTAACACCCATCAATGTATGATACCATTTCCATCCTTTATTCCATTTAATTAGACCTGTTCTTTTTACTGCCCAGAATTCTACTAGAAACATTGGAATCGTAAAATAAAACAATTTATAAAAAATGGTAAATAACTTATCATTTTTTGTCATTTGATTATATAAAATGGTAAAAGTGGGATATATTAAAAAATCAAATAAAATATGTGTTTTAAATACTTTTGGAAAAAAACGAACTGGATATTTAACAATTTTGTAAGCTGAAAGAAAACTATCGATAATGCCGTTGGTTAAAGCATTAAATAAATATACTAACAGCCAATCTTTTATTGGCGGTTTTCTACATATAATTGTAAATACTACAATTAAGTTTATAATGAGGCTCCACCATAAAAATTTTTCATCAAAATTTTTCCTTTTCATTGAAAACACACCTCTTTTTTAGCTTAATATATGTCTAATGAAGTACATTCCTTTTCATTTATGCTGCTGGTTAAATAAGCGGTATACATTATTATTCAACTTTAGCTACCCCTAAGGCAAGATGGTCCCAAAGCAGCTCTTCTACTCTCTCCACTAACTCTTTAGGACATTCAACAACTAAAACCACTTCTGATTTTTTTCCTTTTAGAACCCTTTTTCTTTTATAAACAACTTTATATATAAAGTAGTCGATCATAAATCCCACCATAAATCCAACTGCCGCACCAATTAATCCCCAATAAATAGGACCCCACTTCAAAGTGAATCCGACACCTGCTCCAATAACAGAAAATGCTGTTCCAATCGCTGCTCCTTTATCAAATAGACTAATGCCATCCGCTCGATGAAGTGTATCAAACAATCTTCTTTCCTCTGTCCGATTCATGAGGGGAACAGCAAGAATTTCCTGTTTTTTTACACCTGCTTTTTCTAAACTTGTGATGGCTAGTTCAAGATACGACGAGTGCTCAAATGTGGAGAATATTTGCATTTATTCCACCTCTTTCTCAGATATTTGAAAGTTCACTCGATATTGTTGATACTTTTGTTGGAGAAACTTTTTTTGTTCACTCTCAAATAATTTATTATTTTCAACGGTATTAACGTACGAATCATATATAGCAAATCCAAAATGGGAAGGCATAAATAAAAACCATTGGGGTTCAATCACTTGGGTTGCTTGTTCTACTTCTCCCAAAAAAAGGTAGTGAACGGCAATAAGGACTTTAGAAAAGTAAACAAAAGCAATCATAAAAACCATCGTAAAAATGGCCGTTAACACCCGATGAATATATAATTGCCCCAATCCTGGAGTAAAAAGTGACCATACTATGGCCATAAGAGGTCTTCTTTTATCTAAGTAATTAATTTCAAAAGCACCAATACTATACGAACTAAACTCAGCATTTTCTCTTTCAGCCAATAGGAATACTTTGTTCATATCAACAGATGTTCGATAACTGTCCCAAATTGCAAAAATATAAACTGGAATATACATAAGCAGCCATCTAGGTTCAATCACTTCCTTCGCCATTTTGATATTTCCCACAAACGAGTAAACCATTGCATGATTTAAGTGAGACATATTATTAACGAGAATTTCCCATAAGAATAATGCATAGCCTCTAAGATATTTAGACAAAAGGAGATGACCAAAACCAGGAAATGCCGCCGACCACCAAGCAATGATATATGGATTACGCAAATGAAGCTGTGTCGTTCCCATCGAGCTAACATATGCTTTAAACCGTCTTTCTTGATTGGTTGGATAATAATTTCTCATGGCTTCCTCCTTTGAATGTCTGGCACTCTTAATCTTGTTATTATTTGCCAATACAAGAAAAATAATGTGATTGTTTTCAAAAAAATCACATTACGTATTAACCAAATAATGGGGGACTAGCCTTTAAGAACCTTACACAGGCTCTTCAAACCATATCTGCCCAAATACAAGAAGGAGCAGCATTATATGAAGATATACGGAAATCCGCCCATCTTTTGACCAATTATCAAACATCTCCAAAGAAAATTAGAACGATTTGAGTTATAGCATAAGCAAGAGGAAGGTTCTCTGAACCTTCCTCTTGCTTATTTCAACTACACTTCTTTTTCTTTCTGACTATCCTGCAATCGGAAAAATATTGTTGTCAGCAAATGCCCTAGCCAATACAGTACAAGGTAAATTAAAAAGATATAAAAATAGTTGACCCATTGATACTTTTCGAATAAACCAATACTGACTAATAATGGTTTAAAGCCAAACCCAAAAAGAAGGGCTGTTAAAAAGGAGTATAAATAAAAGTTTTTATGATGATTTAATGTCCATTGAAATACAATCATAATAGCAATTGGGATAATGGCTGCATCTAAAGACAGACTCGGAATAAATGGGATTAATTGATACGGATACCCCCATAATCCCAAGCGAATGCCGCATGCATCCGTGTAGGCAAATAATATATGGACCGCAAATCCAAAGAAGCCAATTATAAAAACTTTTTTGCGGTCAATAACAAAATATAAGACAATGACCGGACAAATAAGCATAAGAAGAACTGCCCAGAATTGCCATGTTCCGAAATCTGAATATAGATGCCAGTACTCTATTCCTTCTCTTGACAGTTTTTTCTGAAGGGAAACCAATGATTCGAAAAACTCCTGCTGATTGGAATTCATGGAAACGCTCCTTACATTTACTTTTCCCTAGTATCTGCAAGAAAAGAATATTTATTACTCACTTTCGCTTATAGCCAATATGCCGCACTGTATATAATAAGAACTTTTAATGAATTTGGAGACACAAAAAAAGCCAACACATGGTTGACTTCTATCTTATTTAAGCATTATGAAGCGGTTTCAGCACTTTGTTCCAAATAATCACTTGATCGAGCATACGATTGACATTATTCAGGTGCAAGTCAGTTGGTTTGAAAGTGCTGTAATCTTTAAAACCAGTAAATAAAGATAATGTTGCATATGTTCGAACATCAATAATTTGCAGTTCTCCCAATATTCCTCGCAAATGTTCAGCAGCCCTTGCTCCAATTCTTTCTAAGAAAAACGGGATTTGGGATTATCTGAAGAAACTCCAATGATGAGCAGTATTCACTTGGTGCTGCTGAGAGTGGATTTTTACTAAATACAATAAAAGTTCAGCAAAAACAAACCACTTTTGCTAGTGTTTAACAATAGCTTTAACGATATTAAGACTCTGAAAGTTTTCCATTGCAACTGGCAGTTCTTCCTTTGTAAATCGATGGGAAATAAGTGATTGAACATCTACCACTTTTTTCTCAATTAGTTTGATCGCTTCTTCATGTGTAAATGGATTGATAAATGAACCTTTAATAACGAGCTCCTTTGTAAATATATCAAAAGGTGCAACGGATATATTTGTATCTGGTGCAGAAACTCCAAATAGCAGTACCTGGCCGCCTTTGTTAGCAGCTTGAACGGCTAATTCCATCGTATCTTGTCTGCCCACACATTCAATCACCACGTCTGCTTCAATTCCAGAAGCATCCATTGGATGAACAACTCTATCCGCACCAAGCTGGTAAAGCATCTCCCGTTTGTTTTCAGCTGGTTCACTGACAATAATAGCATCTACTTGCTGGCTTTTCACCAATTGTAAAAACAATTGACCGATAAAGCCCCCGCCAATAATCAGCACCTTATTTAAAGGGGAAAATTGAATTTTCTTAAATCCATGCAAAACACAGCCTAATGGCTCCACAAGTGCCGCTTCTTCAAATGTCATTTCATCTGAAATCTGATAACAGTTACCTTCAGGCACCGTACAATATTCACCCATGCCTCCATTTCTTGTCACTCCTACCGCTTGGAGATTGTTGCATAAGTGAGCTTGATTTCTTCGGCAATACTTACATGTTCCGCAATATATATTGGGATCGATTGAAACGCGATCCCCCTTTTTTAAGGTTGACACTTCAGAACCCACTTCTTCTACTTCTCCTGCCAATTCGTGTCCAAGGACAATGGGAGGATGAACCGCTGCTGAACCGGGATGCCCATGGTATATATGCTGATCTGTTCCACAAATCCCACAGCTTTTTACCTTTACAAGCACCTCATTTGGAGATAGAGAGTCCACGTTTAACTCTACTACTTCGATTTGTTTTGTTCCTTGCAATACTGCTGCTTTCATTATAAAACCTCCTAAATGTCTATTTTTTGAATCAGTTGCTGTCAATTAGTGTTAGTGCTTGTTCTAAAACTTGTTCTCCATCCATCTTTCCGTAATATTGAACATTAATATCCTCCATTGGAATATTTTTGTCTGCTACTAATTCTTCAAGGAATTTTTTTTTATATTTCACTTGTGGAGCCAGCAGCAGCACATCAATATTTTTATTTTTTACAGTAAGATCAACTTCTGGAACAGATACAGCAAATATATTAACTTCTATGCTTTTAATTTTTGCTGCTCTTTTCATTTTTGTTACCAACAAACTTGTGCTCATTCCTGCCGCACACACTAACACAATTGTTTTCATATTTCCTCCTGACTGATTCCGTTACATTGGAAACCATTTGAACATATTATAAAATGTTCATACTTTATTTTTAATCCAATAATTTTCCGCTAGACAACGGAAACGTTTACAATATTTTCTATGATTTTGACTATTGTTTATAGAAAGAAGGGCTGTTTATTTAAGAAGATCCAATAAATTCCTGCAAAAAACAGCTTTTTGATTTTAAGCTAATTACTTCGATCTTAATTTTCTTGCAATATCTTCATCACTTCATTAACTGATTGACCCTTAATGATTTTTTGAACGATGGTTTTATTTTCGATTAATCCAATTAGTTTTTCATACATGCTTTCGAGATCTCCTTTTGGAGTGGCTTCAATATTTAATAGACAAATAAATTGCACCATCTGATTATCGTTCCATGAAATTGGATGCTTAAGTGTACAAACTGTCCAGAATGTTTTTTCCGTCACTGGCGTTATAGGGTGAGGAACAGCAACTAAATTTCCAAAACTTGTGGGTGACAATGACTCTCTTTCCAATACAAGCTTTTCATACTCTTTTGGCACACATCCTTGTTTATATAGCTCATTGCATAGGAAGCTAATAGCGCTTTGTTTGTCTTTCATGTCTTGCTGAATGAATATTCTTTTCTCATCTAAATACAAGGAGCATCCATTTTTATTTATCGGATATATATAATTCTTAATTTGCTTGATATCTTTATCTTCCAAAAAAGTATTTACCACTTGTACCGGGATGCCTAAATCTTCCTTAATCGGGATAGTGCTAATAATAAAATCAATGGAAGACAGTTTATATTCGGAAAGCTTATAGTAATTTATCGAAGCGACAATCTCTAGATCTTTGGGGAACAGATGTTGCAAACGGTAATAGAGCAGTTTGGCAGTTCCAACTCCTGAAGCGCATACAACGATCACCCTTTTTACTTTTTTCAACTTGCTTTTCATACGTTCCAGTGCAACGCCGATGTGTAATGCTATATAGGCTATTTCATCTTCCCCAGGCTCTATAGATAAATATTCTTCTATACATTTGCAGGCAGCTACTGCCCCTTCAAAGGCACTAGGATACTTCAATTTTATTTCATTTAAAAGCGGATTCCTGATATTCATCTTATATCTTAACCGGTTCATGGCGGGGCGGATGTGTAAGGTTAAAGCTTGAATAAATTCAATATCATCTTCAAAATTCCAATTCCATTCATTCTGCAACCTTTTTAACATACATTGGACAATATGCCCTACCTCATCAAACTCGCTAAATTCTGTTAACTTCTCTTTATGCATCAGCTTTGTGCCTAACAGATGGACGATAATATAATCAATTTCCGGTTCTTGAAAAATGAGCTCCGTATACATTTCTATTTCTTTGACAATCTCTAACGCTACAATTTTTTCAAAGGGATGATCATCCATTAAATTTTCGTTTAAATGTTCAATTATAAAACCTTCTTCAATCCTCTTACATGCGATTACAATATGAATAGCTAAATTTTCAAGAGCAATATCTGAGATCTCAATTTTATATATATTGACCTTTTTAATGATCGTTTCTTTTACTTTTTTATATAATTCTTGATCTAATAATGGGAAAGCCTCATAATCGACAAGTACATCCTGGCGGTTAAAAATATAATTGGACAAACATAATCTTTTCATATATTCATCGCCTTCAACTTGTGTTCCATAATGAGGACGGTTCACTAGCCTTAGATTGTATTTTAATAAGATTTTCCGGACAATCCTTAAATCATTTTGCATCGTGGATTTTGATACAAACATTTCATCCTCAAAACCTTCTAGTTTTATGGATCTCTTTTCTAATAATAGCCTCTTTAATAAAAAAACTACTCTATCATTTTGTTCGGAGAAGTCTGCTGCCTTTTCATCATTTTTTTCACTTTTCAACTGGCTGAATTGCTTTAAAAATAATGCCTGATCAAAAACTTGTATTTGGTAGCCTCTTCCGCGAAAGGAATCAATTGAGAATCCTAACTGGAGACACTCTGGCTGCATGGCTTTTATATCATTGCGAATTGTACGGTCACTTACATTTAATTCCTTGGCAATCCATTCAGCTGTTACTGGTTCATTTGTTTCCCTTAAAAATGAAAGAATTTCTATTTGGCGTTTTGATAACATTAACACTCCTCATTTCCTGCTCCCCTCATCCTTTTATGTTTATACTTTTAAAATTCTGCCCTTTTTATTATTCACTTATGAAAGCAAGAACAAGCAAGAAAGGGATACACTGTTTTCTCCCATATCAAAATATTGGTATAAAATAGGAAAGGTATTGGACTGCTCGATAAAATAGGAATAGATAGTAGCATAATCTCCATTATAATAAGTTATTGATCTACCAGTAAATATAAAAATCAAACTATATTTGCTGCCGTTTAAAAGGGAATATTCTATACTAAAAAAGCAATGGAGTTTAAAAAACTCACATTGCTTTTTTTAAAATGCAAGAATGCAATATGACTATTGGCGAACAGGCTTAGAGACGTCCTCTAATTCTGCCCCATTAGAAGTAATCACCTTTTTGAACCAATCAAAGCTTTTCTTTTTATACCTTTTTAAATCTCTTAAATCTTGTTCTTCACGATTTACAAAAATGAAACCATAGCGTTTTTTCATCTCGCCTTGTGAGCTAAGAAGATCTGTGGAACCCCATGTCAAATAACCAAAAACTTCTACGCCTTCTTCCATGGCGATTTTCATTTGTTCAATATGCTCTCTCAGATAGTCAATTCGATAATCATCTTCTACCGTCATATTTTCATCTAATTCTTCACGCACGCCAATTCCATTTTCTGTAATGAAGATTGGCAAACGATAGCGTGCATAAAGATCTTTTAATGCCACTCTAAGACCAATTGGATCAATGGACCATCCCCATTCATTTGCCTCTAAATGCGGATTAGATGTTACACCTGCTATTATCTCATTTTTATCTTCTGCATCAGCCTTGACAGTTTGGCTTTGGTAATAGCTAATACTTAGATAATCCACTGTATTTTCTTTTAGCAGCTCTGCATCTCCATCTTCAAAAATGGGCATAATTCCTTTTCTTTTAAGCTGGCTTGTTACATAAGTCGGATACTCTCCATTAGCGAAAACATCACAGTAAAAATCAATCAAAAGCTCTTTTGCCTTTACATTTGCTATTACATCGTCTGGTTTGCATGAAATAGGATAAGTAGTCATATAAGTAATCATGCCAGCCATTTTTCCATCTGGAACAATTTCATGAAGCGCTTTAACTGCTTTTGCATGAGCAATAAAAGAGTTATGGACTGCTTGATAGCTAATGGCCTCATGGTTTTCATTTGATGTATCTACCCCTAATAGATTCGGCTGGGTCAAGAACAAATTTTGTTCATTAAAGGTCAGCCAATACTTCACTTTATCCCGATACCTTTCAAATACGGTTCTTACATATTTATCAAATAAATCAACCACTCTTCTGGAAGCAAAACCATTATACTTCTGTGCCAATGCTAATGGAATATCAAAATGGTATAAAGTAATGACAGGCTGAATGCCATTAGCCAATAACTCATCGAATAAGTTATCGTAAAATTGCAGCCCCTCTTCATTCGGTTCCCCTTCACCATCAGGAAAAATTCTTGCCCATGAAATGCTCGTACGGTACGCACTGAATCCAAGTTCTTTAAACAAAGCGATGTCTTCTTTAAAGCGATGGTAGAAATCAACTGCTACTTTCCAATCCGAAAAGCCTTCTGGAATCGGCTTTGCATCAATGATTGAAGGGCCTTTTCCCCCTTCATTCCAAGCTCCTTCTGTTTGAAAGGAAGTTACTGCTCCTCCCCAGAAAAAATCTTTAGGAATAATATTATTACTCTTAATAGTCATATTATTTCTCCTTATCGAATTATAGTTTTTTGATTATTGGAAATATTTGTATTCAACTATTCACGTTCCTGATCGTTTCGAACCTCTCATACATGCTTACAAACTCTTCTGCTAAATCTTTTACCGTTATAGCATTCATCAAATGGTCTTGAGCATGAACCATTAAAAGAGAAATATCAGCTTTTTCTCCTCGTATTTCCCCTTGGATTAACTCTGTCTGAATATGATGTGCAAGAACTAATTCATCTTTCGCCTTTTGAATACTATCTTGTGCACTCTCAAAATCATTTTTTCTCGCAAAAGCAAGAGCCTCCATCGCAAAGCTTCTTCCATTTCCGCTATGAAGAATTAATGTAAAAATTTGTTGTTCAGAATTCATTTGTTCCCCTCCATAATCATTTTTATAGTTACAACACAGAGTTTGTATTCAAGTTTCATCTGCTTTCTTAACTCTTTAAAAGACTTCTAAAAGAAAAAGGGGCTGCTGTAATTTTTAGCTGCAGCCCTTTTTACAGCCTATCCTATTTTATTAACATTTTCTGTTTTAGAAAATTCATTTTCCTCTTTAAGTTTTTGCTTATCCCATATTCTAAAGAAAGGATAATAGAGAGCAGAAGCTAAAAGAACGTTGAATAGCTGAAGAGCAGCACCAGAAATTTTCCCTCCTGTTGCCAGGAAACCGCCAATAGGAGCTGGGGTTGTCCATGGAACCATAATTCCGGCTGTTTTTGCCACTAGGCCAAAATCCATTGCAAGGTAGGATACCGTAACAATGATGACTGGAATAAATATAAATGGAATCATCATAATTGGATTCATTATCATCGGCAAACCAAAAATGATTGGTTCATTAATATTAAAGATTCCAGGTGCCAGGGTTAGTCTTCCTAACTGTTTATTCTGTTTGCTTTTTGATCTAAAGAACAGCAATAATGCTAAACCGAGTGTTGTTCCTGAGCCGCCGATAGAATAAAAAATGTCCATAAACTGTATATTTACGATATTAGGGATTTCTTGGCCTGCTGTATAGGCTACTCTGTTTTGATCTACAAGCGATAGCCAAACAGGTGACATGATTCCCCAAACAAGACCTTGTCCATGAATTCCGGTAACCCATAGCAACTGAGCAATAAGGACAGCGCAAATTGCACCAGCTAAAGATCCGCCAAGAAGCGAAAGCGGTTTGCCAAGCAATTCCCCAACAATGTTATGGATATTCTCAAACGGTGTTACTTGAAGAATTAAGCGAATAAGCCACATAGCTAATAAAGATGCAAAACCTGGCGCTAAGGATGCAAATGATTTTGCTACAGCTGGCGGAACACCATCTGGCATTTTAATAACAATATTCTTCTTCACAATAAATCGATAAATTTCAGTAGATATAAGAGCGACAATAATTGCTACGAACATTCCTTTGCTGCCTGTAAGCGCAAGTGGGATACCTGCTACATCAAAGGTTTTATCTATTCCTTCAGGTTGAAACGAAATTTTATAAGGTGTTACCAGCATAAAACTTGCAAAAGAAACAGCTGCAACAGATAGAGGGTCCATTTTATACCGCTCAGCTAGCCTATAGGAAACTCCAATAGCGACAAAAATAGCGAGAAGATCAAATGTAACTCCAACTGGATAAAGCAGATTACTTTGCCAATTTCCGCCAAAAATACTACTCATAAACGATTCATAACCAGGTATCGGCAAAAATGCAAGAATTAAGAAAAGTGAACCGATGATAACAAGCGGCGTTGTCAAAACAATTCCATCTCTTACAGATTGAAGATGCCGCTGTTCACCTACTTTAGCCATAGTCGGCATAAATTTCTCATCAAGGAATTTTGTAATTCCATTCATAATTGTTCCTCCTAAAATATTATGGATAAAGGTACAAGAAGCAGAAACATTTTTGATAGTGAATGAAAAACAAAGAACTTATTTCATTTATCTTCTATTTTCCATTTACAAGATTAATTGCTGTTTTTAATACTTCGGCACCGTTGCACATTCCGTAATGCATCGGGTTAATAGAATCTACAGGAATATTCTTTTCTTCCGCAAGTTTTTTCATTTGCGGCAACATATAGCGGACTTGAGGCCCCAGCAGCAAAACATCGGCTGCATCAATATGGTTTTTTACAGCATCTGCACCTTCTGCCCAAATTTTATAATCCAATCCTTGTTCTTTTGCAGCTTGCTCCATCTTTGTAACTAAAAGACTTGTGGACATTCCAGCAGCACAGCATAATAAAATATTCATTTTATAATCCTCCTTGGAGTATATCTATATTCTTTAGCATCAAGATTTCCGAAAAATATTTTTGTGCTATTCTATCAAACCTTGTATTATCAGCACTTTCTCTTGATGCTTTTATTTTATTTTAAAAACGCTTTCATTTGGATGTTTAGTATTTCCGTTGTACAACGGAAATCATTAGCACCTTTTTTAAAAGAAGTGCTTTTTTTCTCTGCTAGATGCAAAAATTATAAATTCCTCCCCTCTCATAATTTTTGGTTTTGTTCTTACTGTCCTTTGATTGCAGCATAAGAAAAAGCCAACACATGGTTGGCTTTCAGATCTATCCTATTTAATCTAAGCATTGTGAAGCGGCTTTAATGCTTTGCTCCAAGCAATCACTTGATCGAGCATAAGATTGACATTATTCAGATGCAAGTCAGCTGGTTTGAAAGTGCTGTAATTTTCAAAATCAGTGAATAAAGATAATGTTGGATGTGTTCGAACATCGGCAATTTGCAGTTCGCCCAATATTCCTCGCAAATGTTCAGCAGCCCTTGCTCCTCCTGTTGAACCATAGCTGACAATTCCAGCAGCTTTATTGTTCCACTCGTCTCTTGCCAAATCGAGGGCATTTTTTAAGGCTCCTGTAATACTGTGATTATATTCTGCCACAATAAATACAAATCCATCTAAACTTTTTAGCTTAGAGGACCAGGCCTTCACTTGTTCTTCCCCTGATGGATCACCTAAAAAAGGCAGTTTAAATTCTGCAATGTCTACTAGTTCATAATTGGCATCCCCACGTTTTTCAGCAATTTCCTTTACCCAATTCCCCACTTGCGGGCTCACTCTTCCTGGTCGTGTGCTTCCTAAAATAATTCCGATATTTACATTTTCTTTCGTCATTTGTCTCCTCCTAAACACTCCAATAAGATTAATCATTTTAATAATGGCCATACAGCCCATTCTTTAAACGTCTTAGCTACATATAGGCGCATTAAAAATCAGGCTCTTCCCTTATCATCTAGAGATGAGTAAATAATACATCTCTGAGGTTGAAATAGACTAACCACATCCTTCTTATCAGCTATAAAAAAGATATGTTTAAAAACTCGTACCTATGCGAAATTTAGAGTATACACATTCTAGGTTAGAGACTTTGAGTACTGCTGTTTATGGCACTTCCTCCGATTCCTGATTTTAATAACCCCTGGGCTTTATAAGGAGAGTAATGTTCACGAAAATCAAAAGGCAGAAATATTCTGTCCACTGCCCAATTGGTTTTGGAAAAGATATTAGGCAATGCAACGATTGAGGATATGGAAACCGCGGATCTGCCCCCATTGCTCCATTTTTATGATGATTGCTTTTATTTTCCGATACTTTGCTCCATTTTTTCAGTGCTTTGTTTCATTTTTGTTAAAATAGCTATTTTTCGACAAGAGCTGCTGCTATTTTTTATAATAAGACGCAAACAGCTCCCCTAGCTTCCGAATGCCTTTCACCATATCCTGTTCCTCAGCATAACTGAAGGAAAGCCGCAGATATTCCGTTCCTTCTTGTTGATGCAAGAAAAAGTATTTTCCCGGTACATAGGCAACACCTATCGCAAGTGCTTGTTCCAGCAGTTGTTGGGTATCAATGCCGGGGGTTTTCACCCAGATAAAGTATCCTCCTTTTGGAATATGCCAGGTGATGGGTGCAGGCAGATATTCCCCCAGTGCCTTTAACATTGTTTGGCATCTAGCTTGATAAACTTCTCTTAATAAATGAAGTCTGTCTTCCAATGCATTTCCTTCTAAATAGGAAGTCATAGTTGCATGGGAAAATGGGTGGCCTAAGTCTTTTTTAAACCAGTCGAACACAGCGATAAGTTCTTGAGCTCCTGCAATCCAGCCAACTCTCATTCCTGGCGCAATCACTTTCGATAAAGAGCCAACATATATGACCCTTCCTTCTTCATCAATTGCTTTGCATGGAGTTACACCCTCGCAAAAAGACAGTTCTCCATATGCAGCATCTTCTAGAATCAGAAAGTCATACGCTGCGGCAAGCTTCAGCATATGTTTCCGCCGTTTTAATGGCATAGTAGTTCCTGTAGGATTATGGAAAGTGGGAATGGTATAAAGCAAACGAGGCATCGGCAGACCAGCCTGTTTCCGTTCCTCAAGCATTCCTTCTAAATGGTCGGTATTCAAGCCATCTTCATCGACTGGTATATCAATTATATGATTGGTATAGTTTTTGAAAATTTCCAGTGCTTCCATATAGGTAGGAGCCTCTACTGCAACAACTGCCTCTTCATCCAGCAAGGAGCGCGCAATAAGATCAATGCCCTGGCATGCTCCTGATGTAACAAGCAGTTCTTCTTGGCGAACGCTTATACCATGAGTTGCCAACCTTTTTTGGATTTGTTGTGGCAAACTTGCCGTACGGGAACTTCCAATATAATGAAAAGGAAGGTCCTGCTCTTCTTTAATAAGAGCATCTACTGCAGCCTTGATTTGTTGTGCAGGCACAAGGTTTGGCGCTGGGTACCCGGAGTTTAAGCGGATGCACCCTTTTGGCAGAACAGACATCCATGCCCCAGGTGGATCATTCTGAAGAGCTTTTTTCACATTTTCAGGAAAAAACGATGAATAATTCATAGAGTTTCTATTCCTTTCTTGCTTGTTTATTTCCATTATAAATAATGGTAAAAAAAACTCATACGGCTTTTTATCAACTTTGCAGCTTTTTTATCGACTTCCCAGCTTTTTTTATCAACTTCCCAGCTTTTTTTATCAACTTCCCAACTTTTTTATCAACTTCCCAACCTTTTTTATCAACTTCCCAACTTTTTATCGACTTCCCAGCTTTTTTTATCGACTTCCCAGCTTTTTTTATCAACTTCCCAACTTTTTTATCGACTTCTCAGCTTTTTTTATCGACTTCCCAACTTTTTTTATCGACTTCTCAGCTTTTTTTATCAACTTCCCAGCTTTTTTTATCAACTTCCCAACCTTTTTTATCGACTTCCCAGCTTTTTTTATCGACTTCCCAACTTTTTATCGACTTCCCAGCTTTTTATCGACTTCCCAGCTTTTTATCAACTTCCCAACTTTTTTTATCAACTTTCCAACTTTTTATCGACTTCCCAGCTTTTTTTATCGACTTCCCAGCTTTTTTTATCAACTTCTCAGCTTTTTATCAACTTCCCAACCTTTTTTATCAACTTCCCAACTTTTTTATCGACTTCCCAACCTTTTTTATCAACTTCTCAGCTTTTTATCAACTTCCCAACCTTTTTTATCAACTTCCCAACTTTTTTATCGAATTCCCAACCTTTTTTATCAACTTCCCAGCTTTTTATCAACTTCCCAGCTTTTTTTATCAACTTTCCAACTTTTTTTATCAACTTCCCAACTTTTTATCAACTTCCCAGCTTTTTTTATCAACTTCCCAGCTTTTTTTATCAACTTCCCAACTTTTTTATCGACTTCCCAACTTTTTATCGACTTCTCAGCTTTTTTTATCAACTTCTCAGCTTTTTTTATCAACTTCCCAGCTTTTTATCGACTTCTCAGCTTTTTTTATCGACTTCCCAACTTTTTATCGACTTCCCAACTTTTTTATCAACTTCTCAACTTTTTATCGACTTCCCAGCTTTTTTATCGACTTCCCAACTTTTTATCGACTTCCCAACTTTTTTTATCAACTTCCCAACTTTTTATCGACTTCTCAGCTTTTTGCGTTCATTTTATAGAAGAAGGCAGCTCGTCTACTTCAGAGCTGCCTTCTCTTTTTATTTACTTGGTGACCTCCCTCTAAAATGGGCCCCAGCTGGAAAACAAGTTTTAAGCCATCTTTTCATTATTTTTCAGATGAAGGAATAATTTAACTAATAGATAGGTTAACACGTACTGAATATAATAAGACAAAAATATATAAAAATAGTTCATCCATTGGTGCATTTCAAATAATCCAAGCCATACCGTCAATGCGGTAAAACCATAACCGAAAATAATTGCTGCGACAAAAGAAGTCAGATAAAAGTTTTTATCATGTTTGATTGTCCATTGGTACACCAACATGATATAAATGGGTACAATCGATGCATCTAAAGAGAGGCTTGGAAGGAATGGAAGGAGTTGGTATGGATAGCTCCATAGTCTATAGTCAATTCCCAATACGTCGATATACGAAGATAAAAGATTATTGGCAAAACCAAAAAAGCCGATCAGCAATATATTCTTTCGATCAATAACAAAGTATAAAAGGACAAGAGGAACAACTAAAATAAGAAGAACCACCCAGAATTGCCACGTACCCATATGTGAATATAGCTGCCAATAATGCATCCCTGTTTTTGTTATATTATCTTGGAGGGAGGCTAATTTATCCAGTAATTCCTGCTGCTGATTATCCAAAAAATAAACACTCCTTATCTTGCTTTTCTTCTATTTTTTGCAAGAGTACAGGATTTATGTCTGAATTCTGAAAAAATGATAAAGCTGCTGCTTCTCCTTTATACCATGTATAATCTCGCTTTAAGATGCTGCCTTTTCTTTTAATCTAAGGATCAGTTTGGTGAACCAATAAGCCATACAGGCAATTCCTATATCGATAAAAAATAGATAAAAATGATTCATCCCTTTTTGTAGAGTTAAGAGACCTATATATTCTTCTAATTGTGCAAAAACAAAGGCAAATAAAGCACTTAACAAAGCTGTATATAAATAAAAGTTTTTACCTTTATTCGTACAATATTGATATAAAAGCAAAAATCCAACAGGCAGTACAGAGGCTGTAATATTCATGGCATTTGGAAGGATCGGCAGCAGGAAATACTTGTGAGTTACATACCCGCTTCTCCCAAGGGCGATATCCGTATAACTCCAAAGCACATGTACCGTATATCCAAAGAAAAACAGCTCAAATATTCTTTTTCGGTCCACAAAAAAGTATACTGCTGCTAATGGTACAACTAAGGAGACCAAAACTACCCAGAACTGCCATGTTCCTATACCGGTATATTGATGCCAATAAGAAGAATATAAAGAATTTAGTTGATCATTATTTTTATATATTTCATTCCAAAATTCAGTCCAAGTCATTTTTCCACCTCACTGTAATAGTGTTTGTTAAAAAACAGCTATTATTCAAAAAAAGCCCATGTGCTTTCTCTATTTCATATCACTTATTCGAACATTAAAGATAATCAGCAATGATAAGACAATAATAATGGAGAATAGCCAGCCTAACAGGGGGTTTTTATAGTGGATGGGCAAAATAAAAAAAATAATGCCGGTAAATAAGGCAGACCACCACATATTCCAGCCATTATAGTAGGAAATAAACCCAAATTTACTGTTTATATATTCAAAGGATAAAAATATGCCTGACCATAATAAAAACCATAAAAAGCGTTTTCCCCAGCCATCGGGAAATCTGCCTAAGTAGATTAATACCGTTGCTGCATAAGAAATGGTCATCGATAAAAGGGTAATCATTGTATGATTAGGCAGAATGATATCATGAAATAGCCACATTGGTTTCTTATAAAGCAGAAAATTATATAAAAAATCTCCTACAATCAAAAACAGAATGGTGGGATAGTATTTTTTCCAATTTCGCCAATCTCCCCATATCATCCCTGCTATTAAATAGAGTGTATTCATCAGAATATACATATTGTTATCCTCCCAAAAGCTTACTACTATAATCCCCAAAAACAAAAAAATTATAAAAAGCTAAAGCTATACCCTTTTCGCAAACAGTACTGCCACTTTACGAAAACATTGTATCGTTTTTAGAGGGGGATCATTTTTCTATAGCTTGCTGCAATTATCTTTTTGGAAAAATCGCTGTTTGAGGCAAATACACGGTCCGATTTCACTAAAAACATTTTCAGCTACTTTTTTATCCGCTTTTTTATTTATATAATTAAATATAAACCTGCAGATATAGCATAAAGGAGGGGAACACAATGAGTGTACAGGAGCATAAGCAAAAAGCAACTCAATCTGTTCGCTGCAAAATTATTACGGTTTCAGATACACGAACAGAAGAAACAGATAAAAGCGGGGTATTGATGGCAGAACTTCTCAAACAGCATGATATGCAAATCGCCAGTTATGAGATTGTTAAAGATGACCTAACATTGATTCAGCAATCTATCCTCAATGGATGCGCGCAAGATGATGTGGATGTTGTGCTTTTAAATGGTGGCACAGGCATTACCAAACGAGATGTAACCATTGAAGCAGTGCAAGCTTTAATACATAAGGAGATTGTTGGCTTTGGCGAACTTTTCCGTATGCTTAGCTATACAGAAGACATTGGCAGTGCCGCGCTGATGAGCAGAGCCATCGCTGGGACTATTCATAATAAAGCTGTATTTTCTACGCCAGGTTCAAGCGGCGCTGTTCGTTTGGCAATGAATAAACTTATTTTGCCAGAACTTCGCCATATCGTTTGGGAATTAAATCGTCAGAAGTGAAGCACTTCCTAAACAGCAAGCTTTTCATTTAATTATTCCCTTTCGCTAGGGGTTCAATCATTATATTAGCATTGTATAATTGGACAATGTCTAATCACCTGCAAACTCTACTCCTCTATCAAACTGGAGTCTGCAATCTGCCAATCTATCTTACAAAAAAATCCTAAACTGACTTCTTAAGAAGTTAGTTTAGG
>NZ_BQYJ01000012.1 GCF_023168165.1 Niallia sp. NCCP-28 | reverse complement strand
AAAAAGATGCTGGTTTTCCCAGCATCTTTTTGTTTTTTTATAAAAGTGTTTTTTCATATGCTTGTTGAAATTTTTGAATATCACCAGCACCCATAAAAATAATCACGCTATTTTCATGAATTTGAAGTGACTTCATTTTTTCTTCCGAAATAACTTTGCTGCCAGGAATTTTATTGGCCAAATCTTCTATGCTTAATTTCCCATGATTTTCCCTTGCAGATCCAAATATTTCGCATAAATACACAGAATCAGCTAAGTTTAGGCTGTTCGCAAACTCATTTAAAAATGTTTGTGTTCTAGAGAAAGTATGCGGCTGAAATACTGCAATAATATTTCTGTCTGGATACTTTTGTCTAGCAGCCTGAATCGTTGCTCTAATTTCTGTTGGATGATGTGCATAATCATCAATAATTACTTGAGAACCTATTGTTTTTTCTGAGAAGCGGCGTTTTACTCCCTCAAAAGACAATAATCGTTCTTTTACGATTTCTGCATCTAAATCTTCATAATGACTTAATGCAATAACAGCAAGAGCATTTAGAATATTATGATCACCAAATGTCGGAATTGAAAAAGTATTATAATACGTATTTCTTACGTATACTTCAAATGTCGTTCCTTCTGTAGTTTTCACAACATTTCTTGCTTGAAAATCGTTTTCATCTCCAAATCCATAAAAAACTACTGGAACTTTTGCTTGAATTTTTTGCAACTGCTCATCATCACCGCATGCAAAAATGCCTTTGTTTACTTGCCATGCCATTTCCTGAAAAGCAGAAAAAACATCATCAACATTCGCAAAATAATCCGGATGATCAAAATCAATATTCGTCATAATAGCATAATCCGGGAAGTACGAAAGAAAATGTCTTCTGTATTCACATGCTTCAAAAGCGAAGTATTCTGCTCCAGCTATTCCTTTTCCTGTCCCGTCACCTATTAGATAAGCGGTAGGTTTTGCCCCTTTAATAACATGGGACAACAATCCTGTTGTAGACGTTTTGCCATGAGCGCCAGTTACTGCAACACTTGTGAACTGTTTCATAAAATCGCCTAAAAAACGGTGATAACGAACAACCGGAAGGCCTAATTTCATAGCCTCTTCTACTTCTTCATGTGTATCAGGAAACGCATTCCCAACAATTATGTTCATTCCAGGCTTTATATTTTCTTTTTGAAAAGGAAGAATTTTTATTCCCGATTCTTCTAAAGCTATTTGTGTAAAAAATCTTTTGTCAACATCAGAACCTTGTACTTGTAAACCCATATCATGCAGAATTTGCGCTAATGCACTCATCCCTGACCCTTTTATACCTACGAAGTGGTAAATAGTCATATAAAGAACCTCCAACAATCGTATATCTTTTAAACCAGTATATGACACAAAACTTTATTTTGCTCATAGCATCTTTCCTTTTGCTATGTTCCTTTTTTCTACCTATCCATTTTCCAAAAAACTAGGCTATTTGAATTTAATTCTTTCACAATCACATTTATTGATTATACCATCTTTTCCACAGAAAAACTATGTAACAATCATTATTCCCTTTGAATGGTTATATTCTGTATCATTTTCAACAATTCTACACTTGTTCCTGCAATTGCAAAAATTCATCTGCTGTAATTAACACATCTCTTGGTTTTGTTCCCTTTGCTTCTGAAATAAAACCTTGCTTTTCCATCATATCAATTAATCTGGCAGCTCTATTATAGCCAATTTTGAACCTTCTTTGCAGGCTGGATGTTGATGCGCCCCCTTGCTCAATAATAAATTCACATGCTTCAAAAAACAATTCATCTTCTTCTTCTGTTATTTGAACTTTCTTAAGCAGCTCTTCTTGTTCAAATAAATAATCCGGCTCTCTTTCCCACCTTACATGCTGAACAACCTCATCAATTTCCTCATCTGAAACAAAAGTCCCTTGCAAACGTGCAGGTTTTGATGTTCCATTCTCTAGAAACAGCATATCACCTTTTCCAAGCAATTTTTCCGCACCACTTATATCAATGACCGTTCTTGAATCAATTTGAGAAGAAACAGAAAAGGCAATTCTAGTTGGCACATTTGCCTTGATTAAGCCAGTAATGACATCAACAGAAGGCCTTTGTGTTGCAATTAGCAAATGAATGCCGCACGCTCTTGCCTTTTGAGCAATTCTGCTGATTGCTTCTTCCACATCCGCTGGTGCCATCATCATTAAATCAGCAAGCTCATCAATAATGATGACAATGTATGGAAGTTTTTGCGAGTAGTTTTTACTATCCATTGCTAACTGATTATATTTTGTAATATCACGAACTCCCGCATGTGCTAACAATTCATATCTGTTTTCCATTTCTTCTACAGCCCACTTTAATGCTGCTGTTGCTGTTTTTACATCCGTAATGACTGGGCTAGCCAAATGCGGGATAAAATTATATGGAGCAAGTTCCACCATTTTCGGATCTATTAATAATAGTTTTAATTCCTCTGGCTTCGCTTTATACAATAGACTCACAAGCATCGTATTGATACACACACTTTTCCCAGAACCTGTTGCACCTGCAATTAACCCATGAGGCATTTTTCGTAAATCTGTTACAATTGGTTTCCCTGAAATATCCAAACCTAAAGCAACCGTTAACGGAGATTCAGACCGTTTAAAGACATCACTATTGATAATTTCTCTTATTAATACTGGTCTGCTTGTTCGATTAGGAACCTCTATGCCAATGGTATGTTTTCCGGGAATTGGCGCTTCAATCCGAATATCTTTTGCAGCTAAACTAAGCTTTAAATCATCAGACAGGTTTGTAATTTTACTTACCTTAACACCTGGTTCCGGCTGAACCTCATATCTTGTTACAGAAGGGCCCTGCGTTACATTTACTACCCTTGCCTGAACATTAAAATTTAATAAAGTATCGTTTAGCACATTTGTTTGTTCTTTAATCCAGTCATCATTCTCCACTTTCTTGACAGGAGGATGCAACAAGTCTACCGATGGAAAAGCATAATAGGTTAGTCCATCCTCCTCTTGTTTTTGCATACTAGAAATCCTATCTTTTTCTGCCTGCATAGCTACTAGTTGTTCCAGTTTTTTTTGTTCTGCTCTTTTTTCTTCCAACGCCGCTTTTTCTTCTTCCAGCTTCTTTTGTTCCGCTCTTTTTCTCTCCAATGCTAACGCTTCTTGTTCTTTCCTCTTTTGCTCTATGTATCGTCTGTCTTTATTCAGCATTAAGACATTAAACGGCAATGAACTTCTTTTCGCTGCTTTTCCGTGTTTTTTTTCCTCAACAGCTATAGGCGGATCCTCTATTGGATTGCTTGGAGAAGAATTAGAATGTTCAAATTCTGCTTCCTTTTTTTCCTTTCCTTCATTTTCTTCCATCATTTCTGTTTTCGCATTAAGCTCTTGAATAGTATTTTCTTCCTTGAAACGCACAACATCTTGATCTTTTTTTCCATCTGTTATGTTTTCTGTGACTGCAGGCTGTTCATGTTGAAAAGCATTAACTGGAGTATCTTCCTCCTTAAATGGAGGCTTATGGTCCATTTCAGCAGTTAGCACTTCTTTATTCAGTTCCACTTCATTCGATGCTGCCTCTTCTTGTCGCCTATTCTCCTCAAAATACTCTTCAAACAATAATAATTCCTCATGTTCTTTATTGATAGCTGAGGATAAATGCCTATCATGCCGTTTTTCATACTCCTCTAAATTAAATGCTTTTTTGTTCTGTTCATGATTATTCAATGGCCTATTATATCCATATATAGGAGAAATTGTTTCTGTCGGTCGGAACGGCTTTTTCATTTTTGGTATTTCTACTTTATTTTTAGCAGTTGCCTCCGTAGTTTGACTGCTTGGAATAACTTTTTGTTTTTCCTCCTCTTGCAGTACAGAGGCTTTATTTTCTTCTTTGTGTTTTCTACTCCCTTCCTCTCTTCTTGGTTTCTCGCTAGGCACGCTGTCTGGTATAACAGGAAACCGGAATTTTCCTTTTGGATATTGATAGATCACTTTTGATTCCATCTCTTTTTTTCTTTCAAATGGTGAGTTTGTTACCTCAGGTTCTTCATTAACAAATAGCACTTGGTCCATGTCATTTTCGTTATCGTTTTTTATTTGTTTTAACATTTTTTTGAACCAATTCACACTTTATCACTCTTTCTGCATATTCTCTTTACTATTTTATCAGCTATAAGAGAATGAAAATACTATTTTTCCTTGCTTATTTAAGCTAAGCAGCAATGCTCTTGAAAAAGAACGACAAAAAAATAATTATCTTGCCCTTTATTCTCTGTATTTACGAACAAATATACCGCTGTTTGGCAGCCATAGTTCTTCTTTATTTTATTACCATTTCATTGCATACAGTTTTCAATTCCAAGTATTTTTAACATCTTTTTCATGATTTTTTATTAACAAATGACAAGCAGATGATTTTTTTTTAATACATTGCTCTTAACTGGCCGTCTATTAAACCCTTTTTCTTGTTTATTCTATCAGAATTTTGCATTTCCTACTTTTCCTACGAGTTGTTTTATTTATTTTTTTTATTTTTCCCCAAGATAAAGATTGGTTCTAATTCCCCGTCTTCATATAAAAAGGATAAGGAGGTAATCGGCACTCTTCCACTGGCAAAAAAGCTCATTGTCATTTGCGCTAAAATATCATAGCCTGTTTCATTTTTAATATCTGCAATAATGAGTACATCTTGATGAGGAACGGCAAGCGCCATTGTTCCTTCTACTTTACCGGACATATCTCTAATAAAAGATTCATTTAAGATTCTGCTTGCATCATAGCCATCATTGCTGTTCAGAAAGTAGAAAGTGTTTCCTGCAACAAGATCTTCCTTTAAATTGGTTGGCAGTCTTCTTGCATTAAACATGGCTATTTCCTTAATCTGATTATGTTCCCACCCCTCCTTTTTCATTAATTGCTCATCAATCAGCCGATAAGTAGTTCCCATATCCAAGGCATAATAAATTCTTGTTTCTGCCGTATGTTCATCTGTTATAAATGGCACTTCATCATTTGACTGTGTAGGAAAAGATGTAGAACGAATAACTGGGAAGATATTTTTTTCTTTTCCCCCTTCAGAAGAATTTGATTCAAAGGCCTGTAATCCTTGTTCAATGTAATATACTACTTCTTCTATTGCGCGTTCTTTTTCCGTTTCCCATTTTGCAATGATTCCAGGCAATGAAACCGTAACACCCTTTTTCGAACTTTTGCTTTCGATGCGGACTTGATCTTTTTTAGCATCAAAAGTGAACACTCTATCCGTTGTTTCTAACTCGCTCTTTAATATATCCTTCATTTTTTTGCTATCCATTTTCATTTATGCCACATACTCCTTTAATAAATTAACTCCAATGATTTTAAGATTTCCTTCAAATCAAGTGAGCCTTCAATCAATGAGGGGGGAATGCTCGATAAATAATACCTTCCTTTTTTTGTCTGATATGTTCTTGTCATCCCAGCAACCTCAAGATTTTTTCTTAGTAATATAAAAAACAATACGCATCGTATTGTTTTTTATATTACTTATTTACGCCAATGATTCAATAAAATTTTCAATTTCTTTTTGCGTTTTTCTATCTTTGCTCACAAAACGGCCTAATTCTTTATTGCTTTCATATGCAACAAAGGAGGGGATTCCAAATACATCCAATTCAATGCAAGTGTCAATAAACTTATCTCGATCTACATGAACAAAAGTAAATTCGCTATATTTTGATTCTACTTCTGGCATAAATGGATCAATAAAACGACAATCTCCACACCAATTTGCCGAAAATAAAAAAACAGTTTTTTGATTGCTATTTTTTAATTCGCTAAATTCTTCTTGTGTTTGTAATTCTCTCAAAATTTTTCCTCCTTCAAGGACCTTTTTTACTTTTGGCTGTTTTCTAAAATTTTGCTGCTTGTTAAATAAAATGAAAAAACTTTTAGAATTACTAAGCAGACCGCATCTTATAGACTGCTGGCATTAAATAGCAGCACTCTATATGAAAAACCGCTCTACCTGTTGATCATATCAAAAAGCAACATTTCCAATCTAATAAAATGCCTGCATTATTTATTTTTATATTCATACTGCCCAATCAACAAATCCATAATATGTGTAAACATCGCGCTTCTTGTGATTTTGCCATTTGTTAAAACGCCGATTGCTCCTTGGTGATGTCTTACATTATGTTTATTGGCATAGCAATCCATTACTGGACCTAGTTCTTCTCCTTGGAGAAGCTGCTCTTCTATTTCACGAGGCAATGGAATGCGAGCACCTCCACTAATAAAAACCCCTCCATCTGATGTGGAAAGTGCCCCCCAATTACAAATATAAAGTCCATCTCTTGTTCGATGAACCCCGCCTTCCAATCCAATCCCTATATCTCCCGCGCCTTCGAAAACAGCACCTTTTGCTCTATTGAGAGCACCTTGAATCGTTTCTTCATCAGAAAAAGGCTGTTCACTTACTAAAGAAGGGATATCTAATGCAATAAAAGAAACATTTCCATAAGATTGAAACCCTTCTTTTACTGCAGCAATTTTAGCGGGATTTTTTGTACCGATACAAATTTTCAATAAAAGCTCCTCCTATCTCTTTTGTTCTCCTTCCTTGTAGACATTTAAACAGAAAGAATAGAAGCAACAGTCCCTTTATCTGTTGTTTTTACAAGTTTAATCAATAATTCTTTTGCAGCAGCATAATCATCAATATGAATAATTGAAGCGCTTGTATGGATATACCGAGAACAAATGCCAATTACCGCACTTGGAATTCCTTCATTGGCAATGTGGACTTTTCCTGCATCCGTGCCTCCTGGTGAAACAAAATACTGATAGGCTATATTATTGCTTTCTGCTGTATCTAATACAAATTCTCTGATTCCCTTATGCGTTACCATTGTTCTATCAAATATACGCAAAAGAGCGCCTTTTCCAAGCTGGCCAAATTGGTTTTTATCACCAGATGTATCATTTGCAGGGCTTGCATCTAATGCATAAAAAATATCCGGCTTAATCATATTTGCCGCTGTCTGTGCTCCTCTTAAACCAACTTCTTCTTGTACAGTTGCTCCAGAATATAAATTATTCGGCACTTCCACTCCTTGAAGCTCTTTTAATAATTCAATGGCTAAACCGCAGCCATAACGATTATCCCATGCTTTTGCCATAATTTTCTTTTTATTTGCCATTGGCGTAAATGGACAAATAGGAAGAATAGCCTGACCAGGTTTAATTCCTATATTCTTTGCATCCTCTTTATTGTCTGCACCAATATCAATCAGCATATTTTTGATATCCATCGGTTTATTTCGCTGTACATCATCTAAAAGATGTGGAGGAATAGAGGCAATAACCCCAATAATCGGTCCATTATTTGTCATAACCTGCACTCTTTGCGCTAAAAGGACCTGGCTCCACCATCCGCCTAATGGCTGAAAACGCAGCATTCCGTTTTCTGTAATCGATGTTACCATAAAACCAACCTCATCCATATGTCCTGCTACCATAACTGTTGGATCCTCTGATTTTCCTTTTTTCAAGCCAAATATACTGCCAAGTTTATCTTGCACAATTTCATCACTATACAAACTTAATTGTTCTCGCATAAAGTTTCGCACTTCATGTTCATTGCCTGCTGCACCTTGCAGTTCTGTTAATGTTTTAAATAGTTCTAGTGTTTGTTGATTCATTTTTTTCACTCCTTCACTTATTATGGGGCTATGTACTATTGTTTTTTTGCGGCTATTTTTATATCGATTGTTGCTTTAAAACAAAACTGGAATGCCCTGCCTTTCCGTGGGCGGCTCTCCGAGTCTTTCTCTCATCTTCACAAGATTCTAGGCATAATCAGCCTGCTATGTCTTTTTTCTCCGTTTTTGTATGATAAAAAAACAAAATTTGAGAAAATAGTCTTCTTTTTTAATTTTATTTTTTAGCAATCCTAAATAAGTTTCACTTTCTTATTCTACCGAAAGATGTTTCGGCATGCCACCATTAACTATCTAAAAAATGAATAGTCTTTCTTCTTATTTTTTCGCTTGTCTAAAGTATTTTGGCTATAATAAAGTGAAACTTCAATCAGCGAGGGGATTTTTTTTCATCCCCCACTGATTGTTAGTTGAACCAATCGGGCTTTTACAGGCAGTTATCCCCCACCTAAATTTCTCATTTCTTCTAATTTTTCGGCAGGGGTCTTACTGCCCATTAATGCGGGATAAAAAAAGCGAATGGAGGTAGTGTACAAATGAATTGGAAATCTTTTATTGCCGGCATAACCGTTGGGATTGCAGCAGCTTATATTACAACAGATGCTGTAACAAAAAGCCATTACCTTTCCGGAGAAGAGGTGTTAAATTTGGCCAAACAACATTTTAAAGAACAAATGCAGATTACAGGTTCTTGGATTAATATGCAAAAGGAATCCTACAACAAAGGGAATCAAGCTTATCTTGTCTATAAAGGCGGCATTAATTCCAAAAATCCAAAAGAACATGCTGCAATTGAATTTATTGCAGACAGCCAAACAGGAAATATTCTTGATTATTATCCCATTAAAATATAATCAAAATTTTTTTGTTTCGCTAATCGCTCTTAACGTCTATCCCGTATAGGATAAATGGGTATTTTTCCACTTTTGGCTTTACTCTTTTAGATTTTAGACAGTCACCTATTTAGATAAAGTGAAGCTTCAATCAGTGGGGTTTTCTCCCCCCACTGATTGTTAGTTGAACCAATCGGGTCTTTACAGGCAGTTATCCCCCACCTAGATTTTTCATTTCTTCTCATCATTTTAAGGTGGGGGTTTTACTGCTCGTTAATGCCGGATAATTTTTTTATGCTTTTCATCGCTAAAAGTTGGAGAAACATAAAAATATTGCAAACAAAAGCATCTCTCTCTGCATTGTCTGCGTTATTTTCCTTTAGAATAGCCTGCAGTCGAATTTTCTATTCTATTCTTAGGCTCTCCACTATTTGTCCATCATCATCCCATTTGATTGCACGATAGATATTATCATGGTAAAAAGTAAACCATGCTTCATGATCTACTCCCCATTGAATCCATTTTTGCTTTTGCCGAATCGAATCTAGAGGATAATCATCATATGCTGTTACCCATAAAACATTTTGATGAGCATGCGTTGGCAAAATATCCCCCATATGCAAACATACTTTTGTTTTATCTTGGATGAGAATAATACTATGGCCATCACTGTGGCCTCCTGTATAAATCATTTTAAAGGGCCCATATGTCCATTCTTCCTCAAAAGTTTCCACTTGATTTTTAATGGTTTGCCAATTTTGTTCCCAATATGTGTTGCGAGAGCGAATATTTGGTTTTTTCATTTCTTCCCATTCTATCTTTGAAGTAATGATTTTAGCATTTGGATAAATGGATTGATATTTCTCTCCTGCTAATGAGGTTAAGCCGCATGCATGGTCAAAATGCATATGTGTCATTAATATATAGTCAATATCTCCTGGATAAACGCCTAATTCCAGCAAATCTGCTTCTAAGTAGGATTCTGCCGTTACTCCATAATTCTTCTTTTGCTTATCTGTTAGTTTTCCTTTGCCAATCCCTGTATCAATCAAAAAATTTTTACCTTCCCACTGGATAAATAAAGGATCTGTTCGAAGCTCTACTTGATTTTTTTCATTATGGGCATACTTTTTAGACCACAATGGTTTTGGCACCACACCAAACATAGCACCGCCATCCATATTTGTATCGCCTCCATTTAACCAATGGATAGTAATTGTATCTAATTGAAGTGTATCCATCTTGCTAAACTCCTTTCCTGCATTTTTATCCATTGTATCACCTTTTCCCTTATTTTGGTTATAGGTGCATTTTCCCCCATTATTTATTAGCTAAATGCAAATAAAAACAGCTATCTTTTACTAGCCTGAATCCCGTTTTTGGGTTCAAACTATTATAGATAGCTGTTTTCTGTCTTATTTGTCCTGCTAAATCAGCAGAACTTATTTAAATTGCACTTCGCAGCGATATATTCTACTACCCTTATTGGAGAATTTCTCTTCATATTCTGTTTCAATATTGCCTTCATAATTACTGTTATGAAGATCTAAGCTAATATATTTCAACAGCATATTATATTGGGAAAAACTCCATAAAGAATATTCAAATAAACCTTGATTATCCGTTTTAAAATGAATTTCTCCATTCTTCACTAAAATTTTCTCATAAGTATTCAAAAATGTTTTATACGTTAAGCGACGTTTTTCATGGCGTGTTTTTGGCCATGGATCAGAAAAGTTCAAATAAACCCGGTCTATTTCATTCTCAGCAAAAAAAGTCGTTAAATCTGCTGCATTACTGTTCATTAATCTTATATTGGGAACATCTGCATCAATTAAGCGGTCCAATGCCGTTACTATTACGCTCTCTTGTATTTCAATTCCAATATAATTAATAGATGGATTTGCTTTTGCCATTTCAGAAATAAAACGGCCTTTCCCTGTTCCAACTTCTATATGAATAGGTCCTTTTTGTTCAAATATATTTTGCCAATTACCTCTATTTTCTTCAGGATTTTGGACAACATATTGGGGATATGCACTTAACTTGTCCTTCGCCCATGGTTTGTGTCTTACTCGCATTTTGCCACCCCTTCTTCCACTTATCGTTCAAACAATAACATGCAAATTTCTTTCATGCAAGTCCCTTTGAGAATTTTTTTGCATTTTGCTGTTCACGCAAAAAGCAAAACGCAAAAACTGAATTTCTAAAACAGCGTATCTGTATATAAACCTCTTTTGCCGATTAAAAGGAATAAGACTTTTGAAGAAGGATAATTTTACAATTTACAAATAAGTATAAAGCAAAAAAGAATCCACAACCTAATAGTGAATTCCTTAACTGGTATTTGTTCTTATAAACACGGGGAAAGGGTGTTATGTTATGCCAATCAACCATGAGCATCAATTAAATTTATTAAAGGATATTTTAAATAATCATCAATCCGACTGTTGCGGATCGGTTTCAGAATGCGAACAATTAGAAAGACTTATTACATCTCTTAAGGTAAATGGAGAAATCAATTCTAATATTCTTCCAATTTTGGAAGAGATTCACCAATATAGCCAAAAGGGAATTCAATCTGCAAATCTAGACCAGCATATTGGCTCACATCAAGATCAGCTTTCTCAATGGGTAGATAATATTGAAGGATTATCCTAACCAATTTACTTCAGGCTGCCTTTTAAACAATGTCAGCCTGAAAGTTTTGATCACATAAATTTTCTTAGAACAAAACTTATCTGTTTATTTCAGATCCATTTCCTTTAAGAATTGAACCCATTTTTCCATTTCCTTAAATCTCGTTTTCTTTTTGTACCATTGAATGGATATAAGCGTTTGGGCTATCACATACCATTTCATTCTGAGCAATAAATTATCGGTAAGCTCAAAACCATATTGAATAAGCCAATCTTCCCAATTTTCTTTTGGAATATACCAATGCAACAGCATGCCCAAATCAATAGCAGGATCTGCAATCATCGCACCATCCCAATCAATTAAATACAGCTGATTGTCTTCTGAAAGCAGCCAGTTGTTATGATTAACATCACAATGGCATACAACATGATTATCATTATCTATATATTGTAAATTCGCTTCTAAAAAATGGATAGAATCGACGATAGTATCATTATTTAATAATTCTTCATCTAGCTCTGCATTAATGACAGCAAGTATCATACTTGGAAGAAGGGATGTTTTTCCCAGTCTTTTCAGCATCTCTAATAGCGGTTTAGATGTATGAATTTTTTTTAATAACATCGCTACCCGTTCATCTGCCATATCGGAATGACTAAATTCTCTGCCAATTAGCCACTGCTGAGCTGTATACACATCCCCGTTTGCAAATCTTTTTGTCCAAACAAGTTTTGGTACAATGCCTTCCGCAGACAATACAGCTAAAAAAGGAGAGGAATTTCTTTTCAAAAACAATTTTTGTCCATTATTTTGCGCAAAAAATGCTTCACCAGTCTCTCCGCCTGCTGGGGTTATTTCCCAATCTTGTCCTAATAAATGTTCCAAAATTGTTCACCTACTATATATTATGCTCCCTAGTTGATAGGTTAAGGAATCCCTGTTTGATTCTTTGTACCCTATTTTGTAGGAAGAACAAACAAAAACGGCCTACTAAAATGGCCAATATCTTTATAAAAGTGATCATCCCAAAGTTACCGAAAACAAACAAAACGATATACTGAAGAGGATACCCTATTCTTGTTTGCCACTAAATCTAACTTAATTAAATGGATATGGGATGAAAAAGAAAAGGACATAGTACTTCCACTCCATACTATGTTAACCAATTTCTTCTGCTATTTAACAAATATAAATAAAAATATGTAATAAATAAAAAGAGTTATCACATTAAATATTATCTCTTTTTTCATTTTTTAGTCAAGTATATCTGCTATATATTATTATTTTTCAAAAATTTATTTTTGTTTAAACATCTATTTGGAAACAAATGATGAGGATGCAAATTAATCTCTGCAGGCTAGAAAAGTGCTTTTTCTGCTCTTCTAGCCCAGCAATAGAACATTTACTTATGTGCAATAATGACTACACTAAATGGCTGGAGTTTTATTTGCTCTTTTACACTTGGATGGTTGTTTGAATAAACGTTCATATTATCCATCAAATAACTCCATTCTCCATTCGGTATAGAGATCTTTGCGCTATTTGCACTGGCATTAATGTAGACAATGATCGTTTCCCATTGTCCATACTTTTTGACATGGATCAATTGATATTCAATAAAACTGCTGTCTATTCGTTTTATTCTGATATGGGCTCTAATATCAGCCGATGATTGTAAACGAAAGGCTCCATTGTCTTTTCTTAATTGAATGACATTTTTAATAAACTGGACATTTTGTTTATAGAATATCATTCGATCCCAATCTAGCTGATTAATTTCATCTGGAGATTGATAGCTATTTTCGACTCCTTTTTTAGTTCGAAAAAACTCTTGGCCACTATGCAAAAAAGGAATGCCTTGACTAAGCAAAACAAGAGTAGTTGCTAAGCGATGCTTTTTTTGTTTTATCTCCTCTTTTTCGAAAGGAAAACAAATCTCAATTTTGTCCCATAAGGTATGATTATCATGTGACTCCACATAGTTCACAGTTTGATTAGGTTCTGTAAATAAACCTTGATTTGCTTGCAAAAGTCCAATACTCCCAGAAAGCAGTTCCTCCACTTTCTGTTCATTTCCACCTAAAGCAAAGCCAATATGATTTAATTGAAAGGTGCTGCCCTTTATTTTATCCCGAAACTGATCATTAAATTGAGCAATACCTGGAAGTTGCTTTTGATTTTTAATAATTGCTCTTTCCTTCTCTGGAATGGTTGTTGGCAAATTCCAGCCTTCGCCGATAATTAAAAAATTAGAATCATATTTGTTGCAAAGCTTTTGTATTTCCTTCATTGTCACAATATCAAGAATACCCATTAGATCAAAGCGCAGACCATCTATTTGATATTGTTCCAGCCAAAAACGCACGGAATCGACTATATATTTTCTAACCATCAATCGCTCTGAGGCAATATCATTGCCTACCCCTGTTCCATTAGAAGGAATACCAAACTTATCATAACGAAAAAAATAGCCTGGAACTATCTTTTCAAATGGCGATTCTTCTTTTTTATAAACATGATTGTAGACAACATCTAATATTACCCGAAGCCCTTCTTTCTGCACCGATTGAATCATTGATTTTAATTCATGAATTCTTGTGTATGGATTATTGGGATGCAGAGAGTAGCTTCCATCTGGTACATTATAATGTGTTGGATTATAGCCCCAATTATATTTTTTTTGCTCTGCCAATTCATCAACCTCTTCAAAATCATGTACAGGCAAAAATTCTATATGAGTGACACCTAAGTCTTTTACATAAGATAAACCGGTTAGTTCCCCGCTGGCTGTTTTTGTATTTAACTCAGAAACTCCCACGTACTTTCCTTTATTCTTCACCCCGCTGTTTGCATGAATTGTAAAATCTCTTATATGGGTCTCATATACAATGCTGTCTACTGTATGAGGTAAAGGAGGCAAAGGAGGCTTTATTATCTTCGTTTTATTTAAATCAACAATCGCGCCTGTTAATCCATTTGCATTAACTGCGACTGCATAGGGGTCTACAGACTCTCTCCATTCTAGGTTTACAAGTGCAAGGTAGCTGTAATAGTAGTTTTCCAGCTTCTTATTGACCGTTGTTTTCCAAACGCCTTTGTCCCCTCGCTCCATGTCTATCTCTATTCTTTCATCAACTGGCTTTAATGGATTTTGAAGAATTAATTTTACTCGTTGAGCCGTTGGAGCCCATAATGAAAAATCACATTTCTCCAGACTGTATGCAACGCCTAAAGAGCCGTCATAATAAAACAAATCGTCAAATTCTTTTGTTCTTATTACCGCCCCTATCTGCAAATCTGTCATACCTTTATATTCATCCACTATTTCATAAAATTCCCCTATCTCCAATTTGCTAGGGGCTTTACAGATATATTTGACAAAATCAGCAAATTTTTCTTTTGCTTCAATCGATAGAGAAACAAAGCTTCCATCTTTTTTTAATAAAAATTTATTTGCTTCGCCTTGATGATAGGAATAAGGAAGCAGAATAGTAATAATAGTCAATCCATCTAGATAAGCAAAAAAATTACGCTTTATAGATAACAACTGCCGTCAACTCCTTCAAATAAAATGAAACTTCACTCATTGGGGATTTTTTGGGGTCCATGTCCCTCACGAAGTGTCCTTAGAACCAATCAGGCTTTTACGGGCAAGTTTCTACCCAGCTAAATTTTCTCATCTTCTCTTATAATCTCTTAGGTGGAAGCCAAAAGCCCTTTAATGCGTCATAAACCTGCACAATCTATTTTTCATCAGTAACATCCCATTCATATCTTCTAGCACAAGTTGTTAAACAGTACCGCAGCAAACTCTCTGCTGTTTTTAGTTGAACAGCTTTTAAAGGGGAACGATTATTGCGCATCATCTCAAACCACTCTTGATAATTGCGTTTTTCAATAAGTTTTAAGTGATATGGCACGGCAGGAAAGTCAATATATCCATTCCTTGATAAAATGACTTTTTGAATAGGTATATCCACCTCTTGTGCTGCCAATAGCTTCTTCACTACTTTTTCTGTTCTATTAATAGATATGATTGGACTTAAAATCTTTTTCTCTTTATCTCTGCTTTTTTTGACCCAAAATTTCTCATTGGAACCAACAAATACAGCGGAATCTTCTGCTTCCAACATGGTAATTATCCATACATCTGTTGGAGTTATGATAATCGTATCTAATTCTACTGGTGCATTTTTTATTAGGAATATAGGTTTGTAAAAAACTAAGTATGTATCTGGAAATCGCTGCAGAAAATATTTCAAATTATCGTCATAATAGAACGCTTTTTTGACAGTTGATTTTTCTGTTAATGTTGAACTCGCCCATTTAAGCTGAAATTTAAAAAGTTGGTTTAAAAATTGCAGTTTTAAGTCGTCTAAACTTTTTAGGTCTCTATATTGATCTGGAATATAATCAAATGCTAATGCATCTTCCTCTGTCGCTACAGGCTCATCTTTTTTAATCTCTAACTGCTCAGCCAGCTCTTCTTTTTTCGTTTTTTTGATAATGCCTTTTATTTTCGATATAAAAGAGGATTTCTCTTCTTCCCATTCTTCTTCATAGAAGTCCGTTTCTCTAGGCTTTATTAACTGATTAGTCTGATATAGTTTTTTTACCCCTTCCCATTTTTGTTTTTTTAACCGAACAAATCGTGAAGGATAAACAATAATATTCTGTTCATATCGCGAAACATAATCTTTTAATTTAACTAGCTGCGCCAAATATACTTCCCCCTTTTAAGGCAATAGCTTTTAATTAAATAAGCCAGATCCCTTTATAAACAACAATGATTCCTGTCGACATATTAAGCAAGACTTCGTTAAAGAAAGCTGTTTCTGCTCTGCTTTATCATTAACAAAGCCATCAGAAAAGGGAAGTATGTATTTTTTCATATTTTGGCTCTTTATTTACATGTGTTTGAAAAATTCCGATGGATTGAACAGAAAAAGATACATCCTTATGGACAAAGGGATTTTTTTGCTGCAATGTTTCGATTGGAAAAGATTCCCCTTTCCACTTTCTTGCCAAAGTGATATGCGGATGAAAAGGCCGACTCTCTAGTTTAAAATTCACCTTTTCACATTCATCATACACTTTATTTCGCAGAGATGTTAATTTTTTCTCTTGTTTTACTCCCAGCCAAAAAATTCTTGGTCTAGTGCAATTCCCAAATATACCCAATTGATCTATCTGCAAAGAAAACGCATCACTTTTGCAGAATTTTTTATCCAAATGGTCTGCCAAAAGCTGCAATTGATCGGGAGAAGAACTTCCTAGAAATGCAAGTGTTAAATGATAATCATCTGGATGCACCCATCTTTGAAATGGAAATGGATGTTTTAATGCTTGTTTTGCTGCTGCAATATGTTCTTTCAACTGATCTGGCAAGCTTATTGCAACAAAATAATGTGGTTCTATAGACATTTAGACACCCTTTTCTTTATAGCAAATACGTATATAACTTTATATTCTCATTCATTTTTAAAAGCTATATACCATTATACTATTATATATCCGATAATGGAGTTTTTAATCGTAACTGCTTATCCTTTATTTTATTCCTTATAAATTAGTTAAGGGAAAAGAATGCTTTGGATTGTTTTATCCATACTATTCATTAATAAATCGTTAATAAAAAGTTCAGCGCAGATTAGATTCATCCTCTCATTTGCAATCATGCTATATAATAAAGACACGCCAGCAAAAAGGGCAAAATTTATTCTCTCCGTTTATTAGCTGAAATGAAATATACATCTTTTTAGCTTCATGACTGACCAAAAGAAAGGAAATCATTTTATGAAAATCTATAATAATGCAGCCGAATTAATCGGCAATACGCCATTAGTTAAACTCCATTCAATCAGCCCTAAAGATGGCGCAGCTGTTTATGCGAAACTTGAATATTTTAATCCATCAAGAAGTGTAAAAGATAGAGCTGCTTATCAAATGATTGCAGCAGCTGAAAAAGAAGGAAAATTAAAGGCGGGTTCTACAATTATTGAGCCGACAAGCGGAAATACAGGCATTGGCCTTGCAATGATTGCAGCAGCAAAAGGCTATCGAGCTATTCTTGTTATGCCAGATACAATGACAAAAGAAAGAATAAATATATTAAAAGCATATGGAGCAGAAGTTGTTTTAACAAAAGGAGAAGATAAAATGCCTGGCTCCATAAAAAAAGCGCTGGAACTAGCCTCTGAAATCCCTGATAGTTATGTTCCTATGCAATTTGATAATGCACATAACCCAGAAGCGCATCGTTTAACTACTGCTCCAGAAATTATCGAAGCAATGGATAAGTTAAACAAACCGCTAAAAGCATTTGTTGCAACCGCAGGAACTGGTGGCACAATTACAGGAACCGGAGAAAAACTAAAAGAAAAATATCCTGAATTAACCGTTCATGTTGCAGAACCTGCTGGCTCTCCTGTATTATCTGGAGGAACACCGGGAGCGCATAAACTTGTTGGCACAAGCCCTGGTTTTATACCGGAAATTCTCAACCAGCATGTTTACAATGAAATTCATTTAATTAAAGATGAAGAAGCATATGACTACACAAGAAGATTAGCAAAAGAAGAAGGCATCCTTGCTGGGCCTTCTTCAGGTGCAGCTTGTTTTGCAGCTGTCCAAGTAGCAAAAACACTATCTCCAGAGGATGTTGTCGTATTTATCGTTTGTGACACAGGAGAAAGATATTTATCCAGCGATGTTTTTAACTAAGGATCAAAACCTATCTTCCAAAGGCAAATAGGGGAGAGGGTTTGACTTTTTACCAAAACTTACTTTTCTTTAAAAATTAGTAAAAAACTAGTAAAATAATAGACAACAAACTAGACTGCTGCCTGCTAATATTATTTAAGGAAGAGGGTTTAAAAAATGAGCATTCAATTATTGAAAAAATCGGCAAATATTGTATTAGAAAAAAAGAAGCTGCAAAATGTAACAGCTAGAGTTGGCCTGGTGCTAGATATTTCTGGTTCGATGCGTTCCTTATATAAAAATGGCACAGTTCAAAAAGTAGTGGAAAGAGTATTAGCGGTTGCCAGTCAATTTGATGATGATGGCTCTCTTGATATTTGGGTATATGACAATGAATTTTCGCGCCTTAAATCAGTAACAGAGTATGACTTTGAAAACTATGTAAACACTTATGTATTGGAAAATCCACTAATCCATAAATTTGGACGAAATGATGAACCGCCAGTAATGGAAGATATAATCCAAAAATATACAGAAGAAGATAAAAGCGAAGATCCTGCCTTTATTGTTTTTATTAATGATGGGGGATGCAAAAGAACAATAAAAAAACCAATTATCTCTTCTTCTGACAAACCAATTTTTTGGCAATTCATCGGCATTGGAAACAGTAATTTTGAAGTATTAGAAAAGCTCGATACAATGGAAGGTCGTTTTATAGACAACGCCAACTTCTTTCATATTGAAGATGCAGAAAAAATTACGGACAATGAATTGTATGATCAATTATTAAATGAATTTCCCCAGTGGCTTAAAGAAGCCAAAGCAAAAAATATACTAACTAATCAATAAAATGAAGCTTCCATCAGCGGGAGTCAAAAGCCCGTTAACTAAGGATTAAAAAGACAAGCTGTGTTTATTTGCAGCTTGCCTTTTTTATTATTCTATTTTTCCACATTCAACAAAAATTTCTTCTTTAAAGTAATTTTGCAGTTTTTGTGTGATGATTCCCACTTCTCCAGAACCGACTGGAACATTATTAATAGCAACAATTGGCATTACTTCGGCTGTTGTACTTGAAAGAAAAACTTCATCTGCGTCGATTAGCTCTTCAATAGAAAAAGCTTTTTCCTTCACAGCAATTTCCCGTCTTTGGCATACATCCACAATTTTTTGTCTCGTAATTCCATTTAAAATAAATGAATTTGCTTCATGTGTCTGTACCACTTCATCTTTTACAATCCAAATATTTGAAGAGCTTCCTTCTGTCACTGTTAATTCACGATATTGAATACTTTCATAGCAACCTGCTTCTACTGCTTTTTGTTTGGCCATCACATTTCCAAGCAGGTTTAAACTTTTAATATCGCACCGGGACCAGCGAATATCTTCTACTGTTATAGCAGAAACTCCAGTTGCCAACGATGCAACAGGACGCTCTAGTTCCTTCGTATATGCAACAAATGTTGGATTTACTGTTTCAGTTGGGTATGCATGATTTCTAGGACTTGCACCTCTTGTAAATTGCATATAAATAATTCCTGTATGCATAGAATTGCGATGAATTAATTCTTCTAATAATACAGTTAAATCCTGGATAGTATAGGTTATGTTTATGTTAATTTTTTCACTGCTTGTTTGCAAACGTTCTAGATGCTGAAAAGCCGTAAACATTTTCCCGTTATACACACGAATTACTTCGTATATTCCATCACCAAACTGATATCCTCTATCCTCAATATCCACTTTTGCTTCTTCTCTTGGGATAAACTCTCCATTCATTAACACGATGCTCATTCTCTTTCCCCCTACACAAGCTTTTTCTCTCTATTTATTTCATTAATTTTAGATTACAAACATGCTATTCCCTATTTTACATCATAATAATTGCTGTATATAGCTTATTTCGCTAGTTCATAAATTGCCTGTGCGTAAATGGCTGTTGCCTTTACTAAATCATCGATTATCATATACTCATCTTTTTGATGGGCAATATCTTCTCTTCCAGGAAAAAGCGGGCCAAAAGCAACACCTTTTTCTAATGAGCGTGCATATGTGCCGCCGCCAATCGATATTAATTCTGCCTTTTCTCCTGTTTGTTCTTCATATACTTTTCGTAATGTTTGAATAAGCTCAGAATCTTTTTCTACATAATGTGGTTTGGAATTTGAGAAATTCTCCATAGAAAAACCGAAACTTTCTAATAATTCATCCAGCTTACTTTTCGTTTTTTCCATATCTGTTGTCACAGGATGACGCATAGTCAAACCTAATCTTCCGCCATCATCTTTTGTATAATGCAATTTCCCAACATTGATCGTTAAGTCTCCCGTAATTTCGTCCTGATAGGCTACTCCCAATTTTCCCCCTCTTGATTCCTCGGTAAAATAATCGGATAAAAGGGTGAAAAAAGGTGCTGCTTTCTCATCTAATTTCAGCTCTGCAAGAAACGCAGCAAGCTTCAGTCCAGCATTTACTCCATTATCTGGTTCTAAACCGTGTGCTGAGACCCCGTCTAGTTCTAAAATCAACTCTCCCTTATCCATTATGTAGCGACCTGTTAAACTGCCTTTATTTAAATACTCATTAAAGCGCTGCATAACTTCTTGCTCATTTTGTGCATAAAGACGTGCTGTTGCAAAGTCGGGAACCATATTATATCTTCTGCCAGATGAAAAGGAGATTACAGACAGCATAGCCTCATTCTCTGGCTTTAGCTTGTCGCGAATTTGCACAATATCAAAATCAGCTATTCCTTTTTCTGCATAAATAATGGGAAAGTCTGCATCCGGTGCAAATCCCATTGTCGGCATACTTTCGTTTTTAAAATATGTATCAACACAGCGCCACTGGCTTTCTTCATCTGTTCCAATAATCATTCTTATTTCTTTTGATAAAGGAAGCCTTAGTTCCTTCACTATTTTCATAGCATAATATGCAGCCATTGTAGGCCCCTTGTCATCAAGTGCACCTCTAGCGTATATTTTCCCATCCCTTATTTCTGCACTATAAGGATCGCTTGTCCACCCATCTCCTTCCGGCACAACATCAACATGACAGAGAATCCCGACACATTCCGCTCCTGTACCAAATTGAAGGTGCCCTGCGATATTTTCAATATTTTTTGCTTCAAATCCGTCTTTTTCACCTAAATCAAGCATATACATTAACGCTTCTTTGACCCCTTTGCCTAAAGGAGCATCTTTTGTTGCATTCTCTTCATCTAAAACACTTTTTATTTGTAATAATCCTTTTAAATCAGCAATAAACTCCTCTTTTCGCTGATTTACTTCTTTTAGCCAATCTATCGTTCCCATCATTGCCTCCTTACTTGTACGAATACAAATACAAATACTATAGAAAACATACCACAAAACACCTTCAATGAAAAATAAAACCATCATTTTTTTACATAATTAGCCAATTGTTTTTTTATTTTATCCTACATAAATTTTTATGTAGAATAATAATAGAAAGAAAAGAAAGAAGGGAATATAACAATGGATTATATAAAAGAATTACGAAAATTAGTAGGAAAAATGCCTGTTATTCTTGTCGGCTCTGTTGTCATTATATTAGATAAAAACAAACAAATTTTACTGCAGCAAAGAACTCATCCTTATGGTGTATGGGGCCTTCCTGGTGGCTTAATGGAACTCGGAGAATCGTCAGAAGAAACAGCAATCAGAGAAGTAAAAGAAGAAACTGGTTTAACCGTTTCAGAATTGAAGCTTCATCATCTATACTCTGGTGATCGCTTTTTTACAGTTGCTGCAAATGGAGATCCTTTTTATTCTGTTACTGCCGTGTTTTATTCCTCAACATATCAAGGCTCCTTAGTTTTAAATAAAGAAGAAGCGATCCAGTTAGCATTTTTTCCTTATCATGAAATGCCAGATGCTATGGTCGGCAGCCATAGGGAATTTATTGATGATTATTTCAAAATGATAAAATGAAATTTACATATATGGGGCCAAAAGCCTGTTATATAAAAAGACAGCCTAGGCTAAATGGCTAAGCCATTCGTTATAGCCTATGTTCTATCGGTTGCATTCACACCAAACTAAATGCTTCGTTCTTCTGCAAAAGCATTTAATCGGAATATGTCTTTCCGAATAGCTAATACCAAATTCCTTTCTAATTCTGCAAAATTATCGTAAAGATTAAATTTACCTAAAAAATTTAAAAATTTTTCCGACTATTTGCATAAATATTGCTTACACCCCATAGTATTTATCATACTAATGTTAGAATTTCAAACAGGAGGTGATAGAAAGAGACATTATAAAGCAAATATTTTGTAAATTTAAGCAAATGTTGTAGAATTAATCATAAAATAGGGGTACAATAAGGGTAAGAGGTTTGACATCTTTATTGTTCACTATTAGTCAGTTGAAAAGGAGTTGTCTGTAAAAAAGAAAATTACATACGCTTGGAGAATTAAGTCTTCAAATAAGCTGTCGGTCGCTGGAATTTGCCAAAGGTTTGAAAAATGGATAGGGAGTGGTTTATTGAAACCTTCAACTAACCGGATGTTAAACCGTATCAAATCCGTCTACATGTTTATTAGTAAGCGTGGAACTGTAACAACACAAGAGCTAGTGGAGGAATTTGGTATTACTCCGCGAACGATTCAAAGAGATTTGAATGTTTTGGCTTATAACGATTTAGTGCAAAGCCCTAGTCGTGGTAAATGGACAACAACAAGGAAAAAAGTCAAAATGACATCCTAAATAGTGATGAATATGTTATTACTGCAAATGATTGCTTACACAGCAAAAAAATGGATTGACAATAATTGATAAATAAAGAAGCTGTCCTATAAATATTGAAATATTTATAGGACAGCTTCTTTTTGCCTAAATGAATAAACGGGCATTTATTCGTCTATTATCTTTTTTCTCTCTCCCCAAATGCCCTTGATATGAGATGATGCTATTAAATGGTTTCTGATCGATTATCCATTTCTTTTTAAAAATGTACCGGCTCCATATATTCATTAATTGCTTTAAACTCATACCCTTGTTTATCTAAATAGTCCAATAACTGGCTTAATTGTTTTGCTGTCGCCTGACGTTCATGCATAAGAATAACAGGTGTTCTATCTTTTAAACTATTTAATTGCTTAATCGTGTCTTTTACATATCGTTTATCTTGATAATACCAATCTCGGCTGTCTATATCCCAATCCCATATAATATAGCCTGCTTTTTCCACATTTTTTATCGACTTTTCATTCATATATGGTTTGCTTCCATAAGGAGTTCTAATTAACATGCTTTTTTGATCAATAATTTTTTCTAACTCTTCATTTGTTCGATCCATTTCTTCAACAACAGAGGTAGTAGTAGCATATACTTTCTTTACATTGTGCGTTACGCCATGAAGTCCAATAGAATGCCCTTCTTTATGTGCTTGAATCACCATATTTGAATATGTCTCCATATTAGGCTCTAAATAAAAAAAAGTTGCTTTTGCATTGTATTTTTTCAATTGTGCTAGTATGGAAGATGATGCAGCAGATGGACCATCATCAAATGTTAAGTAAACTACTTTTTTATGCTTTTCTTCTGCTTGCAGCTTTTTTGCTGCTGTTTTTTTCTGTTCATTAATCAATGCATTATCTTGCGGCAATGGCTTATGGTATAATTTTTTTTCTTGCAGTGTACCTACTTGCTTCCTCATGCTTCCTTCTGTTTTTTCAGCCAGAATATTCAATATGAATATTCCTGTTAAAAAAACACAAAAAATACTAGTTCCATAGATTAAAACTCTTGACTTTGTTGATTTTTTCTCTTGCTTTTCTTCCATCTTGCTTCCACACTTTCTTTTTACTATTCTCTCTTTAGTATAAAGGAAAATAAGGAAAAAAGGTTACAAAATCATTACAATTATTAAATAAATATTTCGCAAAAGTATTACTAACTAGTTACAAGATAATTTTCCGCTGATATAATAAAAAAGAAGCCTTCAAAATAATTTTGAAAGACTTCTTTAAAACTAAGTACTCCCACTTAGCCTTCTTTTGCTTCATAATTTTGCAAAAGTAATATTTCTTCTTCTGTCAGTTCCCGGTATTCCCCAAGCTCCAATGTTTCATCAAGCGCTAGCGGCCCCATTGAAATGCGTTTTAAATAAAGCACCTTTTTCCCAACACTTTCAAACATTCTTTTTACTTGATGAAACTTCCCTTCAGAAATAGTTAATTCAATATCAGATGTTTCCCCAGCTTTTAAAATCTTTAATTCTCCTGGTTTTGTTTCATATCCATCATCTAATATAACCCCATTTCGAAATGCTTCTATATCCTCTTCTGTCACTTTTCCGCTAATAACAGCAAAATAAGTTTTTGGCACATGCTTTTTTGGAGATAAAAGGCGATGAGAAAGTTTTCCATCGTTTGTTATAATTAGCAGCCCTTCTGTATCTTTATCTAGTCTGCCGACAGGAAAAGGATTAAACACAGCATCTTCTATTTGCAATATATCAATCACTGTTTCCTCTCTTGTATCTTCTGTGGCTGAAATGACACCTGGAGGTTTATTCATCATTAAATAGATAAATTCTTTGTATTCTACAATATCTCCATATAGGGTTACAACATCACGTTTTGGATCCACTTGCTCTTTAGCATCTTTAATAATCTCATTATTCACTTTAACAGCCTTGCTTTTTAACAACATTTTTACTTCTTTTCTACTTCCATAGCCAAGATTAGCTAACATTTTATCAATTCTCATGTTTTCACACACCCTAAATAATTAAGATTAAAAAGGCAGGTGCAGCTTTCGTTTAATACGCTCCGCTCTATCGCCAAATAAAATATAAATCAGTTTTGTTCGATATGCTAAAAAAGCATAAATAACGGTCCCGATTAGCGCTGTTACAATCAGTAATAAAAAGGAAGAAACAACAGAATTTGTCGATAAAAATAACCTTAGCAATTTATAGACAAGCTCTGTTCCAATCATCATCACAACTGTAAATCCCGCAATAAGCACCCCTCGCCTAAAGATAAGCTTAAATGAATAATTAGCATATATTTTAATTACTACTAAATTAATAAGAATAGCCACCGCATACCCTAAAGCAGTTGCCATAATTGCTCCTGTCGCTTCCCATCTTTCAATAAAGGGAATATTCAGTGTTAGCTTTACTAATATTCCTACTAATAAACTTAATATAGTAAAACGTTGTTCATTAATTCCTTGCAAGATTGCAGCTGTAACCGAATAAAGGGAAAATAGAATAGCCACAGGGGAATACATTTTTAATACTTCTGTTCCTAGCATCAGCTCTTCTGTTCCATAAAACAAACGGTATACAGGCTCCGCTAATACAGATAAACCAACGCTTGCAGGAAGTGTTATAAAAAGCAAAATCTGAAATGTCTGGTCCAAGTTATGATTAACGCTATTTTGATCATTACTTACAAATGCTCGTGTAATTAGCGGCACAAGAGCAAGTGAAAAGGCAGTCGCCAATGAAACTGGAATAATCACAATTTTATGTGTTTGATAGTTAAAAATCGTTAAAGCAGTTTCTGATACAGCCCCTAGCCCAATCTTCACCATCGCTAGATTAAATGTCACTGTATCTACAAGCTGAAAAAGGGGATTGGCTATACCAACAAACACAAAAGGTGCTGCCGATATTAAAATTTCTTTATACATCGTCGGCAGTGAAATATCGGCCAGCTGGCCTTTATCATCCAACAAAAGATTGTCCAAATTTGCTTTTCTTTTTCGGAAATACCATAAAAGGACGGCAAGCCCCCCAATAGCACCAATAAATGCCGCAAATGTCGCAATGCTGACAGCTGTTAAAATGGAGCCTTTTAACATATAAATAACAATCGCTGCCCCACCAAGCAAAAAGACAATACGTACAATTTGCTCTACTACCTGAGAAATTGCGGAAGGTCCCATCGATTCATGCCCTTGAAAGAACCCACGAATTAAACTCATAAGCGGCACAATAATTAAGGCAAAGCTGACAGCTCGGACAACCGTTGTGACCTCTGCAACAGTTGAATGCAAATCATCATCTGTTATAATAATTTCTGCTAGATAGGGAGCTGTTAAATACACCGCAAGAAACGCAATAAATCCAGTACATGTCATAACAAGCAGCCCTGATTTAAACAAACGCCTTCCTAGTGCATATTCTCCCATCGCATTATATTTGGAGATGAATTTACTGATGGCAAGGGGAATACCTGCTGTTGCAATACTAATTACAATCGAATAAACTACATAAGAATACTGGTAAAGTACAGTACCTTGTGTTCCAACAATCATATTAAATGGGATTACATAGAATAATCCTAATGCTTTTGATATAATCGTTCCTAATGTTAGAATAAATGTTCCTCGCAAAAGTTTTGATGATGACATAAAATCCCTTCCTTAAATGGATCTCTATAAAGCGAAACTTCAATCAGTGGTTTTTTCCTCCCCGCTGATTGCCAGTTACACCAAGCGGGCTTTTATAGGCAAGTTTGTTTCTACCCGCTTAAATCCCCCTGCCCTCTAATCATTTCTCAGGAGGGGAAAAACCCTTTAATGCCGGATAAACTGAAGCTTTCTCTCCGCCTCTTGCGGAGTTGATTTTTTCCTAAAATAAAGGTGAATGATGAACAGGACAAAGTATTTTAACATGAAAATATCCAGATACAAACACTATTTTAAGAAGATTTTATGAATACTTTAAAACACACTATTAGTAGTGTACCCTTTCTTGATTAGAAACGCTACTTTGTATCAAAGAAATTGATGAAAAAGAGAGTTGAGTGCCAAATGAATTATGATGTAATTGTTGTTGGCGGAGGGCCATCTGGCTTAATGGCCGCAATTGGAGCAGCAGAAAACAACGCAAAAGTTTTGCTGGTAGATAAAGGAGATAAACTTGGCAGAAAACTAGCCATATCAGGGGGAGGAAGATGCAATGTCACAAACCGCCTGCCTGTTGAGGAAATCATCAAACATATTCCTGGCAATGGAAGATTTCTTTATAGCGCTTTTTCCATTTTTAATAATGAAGATATTATTGCTTTTTTTGAAAATCTAGGAATTACTTTAAAGGAAGAAGATCATGGAAGAATGTTCCCTGTTTCTGATAAAGCTCAATCCGTTGTTGATGCTCTTTTGCAGGAGCTGAATCGTTTAGGTGTTAAAAGATTGACAAATAGCCCTGTAAAAACCATTCAATATAATGAAGATTTTAGCAAAACAGTCATCCTTGCAAATGGAGCTACAGAAACAGCCAACTCATTGGTTATCGCAGTTGGCGGAAAATCGGTTCCTCATACCGGCTCTACTGGGGATGGATATGCTTGGGCAAAAAAAGCGGGACATACCATTACCGAACTATTTCCAACTGAAGTGCCAGTTACGTCAAAAGAAGCATTTATTAAAGAAAAAGTATTACAAGGAGTATCACTCAGAGATGTTGCTGTAAGTGTATTAAATCCAAAAGGAAAACCAATTATTACCCATCAAATGGACATGCTTTTCACTCATTTTGGCATTAGTGGACCAGCAGTATTGCGCTGCAGCCAATTTGTTGTCAAAGCGATGAAAAAATGGAATCTACCAGAGGTAACTATTGCAATCGACTCTTTTCCAAACATAAAAGAAGACAAATTATTGGCAGATATTAAAGAAATGGTGAAAACCGATTCAAAAAAGGCGATTAAAAATACTTTAAAAGGTTTGCTTGTAGAAAGATATTTATTATTTTTATTAGAACAATCGCAAATCGATCCTGCTAGTCAAGGTGCAACTATTTCTCAGGAAAAATTAAAATTATTTGTGCAGTTATGCAAGGGATTTTCTTTTCATGTCAATGGCACACTTGCAATTGAAAAGGCCTTTGTTACAGGCGGCGGGGTATCCATTAAAGAAATATCTCCGAAAACAATGGAATCAAAATTACTGAATGGTTTGTTTTTCTGTGGAGAAATATTGGACATTCATGGCTATACAGGTGGATATAATATTACGTCTGCATTTGTTACAGGCAGACTCGCTGGTGTAAATGCCGCACTGTCTGCTGCAAAAAAAAGCTGAACGCACATTGCGTTCAGCTTTTATAAATAATCATGGAAGAAAAACAATAAATTTGTTCATCCTCCTCCTCTGTTATTGCGGCAACATTATACTTAATATCAATTAATTTTTTCTCTTCGATTTTTGCTAAAAATTTATTCATTTCCAGCTCTAAATCTTTTTCATGTTCCTGATCAAATAGCTTTACTTTTATCATCCTATCCTTCTCCCCTAAAAAAGAATAAATTTCCCTTAATAGGATAGACAAAAAAATGCTACTTAATCAATTTCAAAGAGGTTTGCTGCAGTTTTTGCGTATATAGCTATTTTTCTACAAAAATCGACAAATCCTGCCTATCTCCCCTCTTATAAAAAACTTAAACCGTTTGACCTTTCCAATCAAGCATGCCGCCAACCATATTGACTACTTTAAAACCTTGGTCCTGCAAATAATGGCATACATTCTCGCTTCTCATTCCAGAACGGCAAATAAAGATATACTCCTTGTCTTTTGAAAAATAATTTAAATTTTCTGGAATATCATTCATACGAATATGTTTTGCACCTGGAATCATGCCTTGTACTACTTCTTCATTTTCACGAACATCTACTAATTCAATATTTTCCCCTTTACTTAACCTTTCTTCTAATTCTGCTGTTGTTATTTCTTTAATTTCTTCCATTTTTATTCCTCCATCTATTCATTCATTTGATTTTCACTGTGAAAATAGAGATTGCTCCTTGTACTATAAAATAAACAAAATAAAGATGCAAATGGTATGTTTTTAATAAAAAAGGTTCAACAAAGTGTGTACAATGTTGAACCTTTTTTCTATTAATTTGCAACGATATTCACTAATTTACCTGGTACTGCTATTACTTTGCGGACTGTTTTCCCATCAATTTGCTCTTTTACTTGGCTATCTTCCATAGCAATTTGCTCTAATGCATCTTTATTTGCATCCGCTGGCACCATTAATTTTGTTTTCACTTTTCCATTGATCTGTACAACAATCTCTACTTCATCATCCACAAGTTTTGCTTCATCATATGCAGGCCAAGCTTCATATGCAATGCTTGTATTTTCAGCTGTTAATTTTGTCCATAGCTCTTCTGCGATATGTGGACAAATCGGAGACAATAGCTTTACAAATCCTTCCACATACGTTTTTGGAAGTTTATCTGCTTTATAGCATTCATTAATAAATACCATTAATTGTGAAATAGCGGTATTAAAGCGTAGTCCTTCAATATCATCTGTCACTTTTTTCACTGTTTGATGGTATAGTTTATCTAGCCCATTTGCTTCTTCTGCTGGAACGATCTTCGCAGAAAGATCACCACTATCCTCTACAATTAAACGCCATATGCGGTCAAGGAAACGTCTTGCCCCATCAAGGCCTTTTGTTGACCAAGCAATGGAAGCGTCAAGAGGTCCCATAAACATTTCATAAAGTCGCAACGTATCAGCACCATGTGTTTCTACAATTTCATCAGGATTTACTACATTTCCTTTTGATTTGCTCATTTTTTCATTATTTTCCCCTAGAATCATTCCTTGGTTAAATAATTTTTGGAACGGCTCTTTTGTTGGCACAATTCCTAAATCATAAAGAACTTTGTGCCAGAAGCGAGCATAAAGCAAATGTAATACAGCATGTTCTGCTCCACCAATATAAATATCAACCGGAAGCCATTCTTTAATTTTTTCTGGATCTGCTAACTGTTCACTATTTTTCGGATCAATATAGCGCAAGTAATACCAACAGCTTCCAGCCCATTGGGGCATCGTATTTGTTTCTCTTCTTCCTTTTTTACCAGTTTTAGGATCAACTACATTTACCCAGTCCGCAATATTTGCAAGAGGAGACTCCCCAGTGCCAGATGGTCTAATTTCCGTCGTTTTTGGCAATGTTAATGGTAATTCTTCCACTGGAATGCCTTCTATTGTACCATCTTCCCAATGAATAATTGGAATCGGCTCACCCCAATAACGTTGGCGGCTAAATAACCAATCACGAAGTCTGTACGTAACCTTTTTCGTTCCAATTTCTTTTTCTTCAAGCCATGCAATCATTTTCACAATAGCTTCAGCTTTTTTTAGACCATCTAAAAATTCTGAATTAACATGCGCTCCATCACCTGTATAGGCTTCTTTTTCCAGATTGCCGCCTGCCACTACTTCTTTAATTGGCAGATCAAATGTTTTGGCAAACTCATAATCTCTTTCGTCATGTCCTGGAACAGCCATAATGCTTCCTGTGCCATAGCTTACAAGCACATAGTCTGCAATCCAAATTGGCATTTTTTCTCCATTTGCCGGGTTAATTGCATAAGCACCTGTGAATACACCTGTTTTTTCTTTGGCAAGATCTGTTCTTTCTAAATCGCTTTTGCTTTTAATTTTATCTAAATAATCGCTGACTGCCTGTTTTTGTGCTGCTGTTGTAATTTTGTCAACAAGTGCATGCTCTGGCGCTAATACTGCGTATGTTGCACCAAATAATGTATCTGGTCTTGTTGTAAATACAGTAAAAGTCTCTTCTCTTCCGTCTATAGAAAAGGTTACTTCCGCACCTTCTGAACGCCCAATCCAGTTTCTTTGCATTTCTTTAATACTTTCTGGCCAGTCAACTTCTTGTAAATCTTCAATCAAACGATCTGCATATGCTGTAATTTTCAGCATCCATTGTTTCATTGGACGTCTTTCAACAGGATGTCCTCCTCGTTCACTTTTGCCATCAATAATCTCTTCATTGGCAAGAACCGTGCCAAGTGCAGGACACCAGTTAACCGCTACTTCATCTACATATGCCAAACCTTTGTCAAACAATTGCAAGAAAATCCATTGTGTCCATTTATAATATTCTGGATCTGTTGTATTAATTTCTCGATCCCAATCATAAGAAAATCCTAATGACTTAATTTGGCGTTTGAATGTATTAATATTTTTTTGAGTAAAAACTGCAGGATCATTTCCAGTATCTAGAGCATATTGCTCTGCAGGCAAACCAAATGCATCCCATCCCATTGGATGCAGAACATTAAAGTCTTGCATTCTTTTCATACGAGAAAGAATATCTGTTGCTGTATATCCTTCAGGATGGCCAACATGAAGACCCGCACCTGATGGATATGGAAACATATCCAGTGCATAAAATTTCTTTTTCCCTTTTTCTTCACCTGTTTTAAATGTTTTATTTTCTTCCCAATGTTTTTGCCATTTTTTCTCTATCTCTTGATGATTAAAACTCATCTTATTTCCTCCTATAATAAACTGATTCTAAATTTTGCTATTTAAGCAAATAAAAAACCTCTCATCCCAAAATAGGGACGAGAGGTTCTATGTATATCTCCCGCGGCACCACCCACATTAGTGAATAATTCACTCGCTTCATTAGCCCTTAACGCGGAGTACGGCAAGCATTACTATTCCTTCACACTTGCAGCTCAAAGGTGAGTTCAAAATGTTTTTTGGCGTGACTTGCACCAAACGTCAGCTCTCTATTTCAAAAAATCATCTTTACTATTCCTTATCTATGCTGATCCCTATATCTTTTATTTATTGTATTGTATTTCTTTCTAGGATGCAAGTAGGCTTTCAAAGCATTTAACTCCCTGTATCAGGCTCATTTGCCTCATCTATATAGATTGCTTATTTAGAAAAGGGATTTCCAATGACAGCACTTGCCCCAAAAAGTACATTTCATTCGAAAACGGTCATTACTTTTTTGTACTGGCAACTATATTATATGGTGATAACTTCTAATCGTGAACGTTATTTATTGGCACCAAACATATCAGCAACCCACTGCAATAGTCGAATATCCTGATTTTCCCCAGCAATAAAAGATAATCCAATTGGTGCTCCGCCTATGTTAGCAACAGGAACATTAACCTGCGGCAAACCAGATAAACCTGCGATACAGCATAATTGTAAAGTTTGGCTTCTTTTCTCCTCTAAATCCGCTGTCGGCAAATTCAATAATGGAGCAACATCTGGGGATGTAGGAATGATAAGGATTGTATCTTCTTTTAATAGTTCCTTCATTTTTCTCACAATTTCTTTTCTTTTTTTTGTTGCGGACTCTACTTCTTCTTCTGTAATTTTGCTTGCCATTTCAAATCTTTCTTTAATGCCAGGTCCAAATGTTGGGTTTTCTTTTTTAATCCAATCCCCATGCTCCTGCCATATTTCTTTGCCTTGAAGAACACGGAATACTTCTTTCCATTCTTCTAATCCTTCTTCAGCAAGTATAGTGGAGGAATTTATTGACACCTTTGTTTCTAAAATACGTTTTAATACCGGAATCACTTTTTCATCTGCTAATTTCCATGCATCTTCTGCAAGGACAAATTGAGTAAATGGAGCTGCCACTGTTTTTTTATTTATTAGCACATTGCCAACTTTTAATAATATATCTGCATTTTTTGCCATCCAACCTACTGTATCAAAACTTTTAGCAAGTGGAATAACTCCATCAATTGCAATAAGCCCATGTGTCGGGCGCATTCCAAAGATGCCGCAATAAGATGAAGGTATTCGCACAGAACCTCCTGTATCTGTTCCGATTGAAAAATCAGTTAATCCTGCTGCAACTGTAACTGCTGAACCGCATGATGATCCCCCTGGAATTCTTTTTTCATCTGCCGGGTTAACTGGCGTTCCATAATGAAAGTTTTCTCCATTTAAACTGTACATTAACTCATCTGTAATAGTCGTCCCTTTTAAAACCGCTCCGCTATTTAACAATTTTTGTAAAGATGAAGCTGTTGTTTTTGCTGGTCCATGTGTCTGAAGCCAGTCTGGATTTCCTGCAGAAGAATTATGGCCTTTTATGTCAAAAACATCCTTTACTGCAAAGCTCATGCCTCTTAATTCTCCATTATTTGTTGGATTTACCGTTAATTTTTTGTCCATATATGCGCCGTATTTATTTTCCATTTCTCTCAGCTCCCTATTATGTATCTCTATATAGATAAATGATCAATTATATTATAGTTTTTTACACTCCATCTATTTTCTTGATAAAAAATATTGCTAATGCAAGCATTCTTTAAATAAGTGCTCTTTAATTCACTTTGATCTTCTAACAATGTATGCAAAAGGGTATGTATGACAGCGCCGTGTGCAACTAATAAAACCTTTTGATTAGGAAACTCGGAAAGTATTTTCTCCAAACCGGCCATAATTCGATCAATTAAATCACTTCTAGATTCCTGATTTGGATACTCTAAATTTGGATATAGTTTCTCTCTTTCCTCCCTTGTTTTCCCTTCGGCATCCCCAAAGCTTTTTTCCTTAAATTCTTCCATCTCAATTATTTTTAGCTGCAGTGATTCATTTATAATCTCAGCCGTTTTTTTTGCCCTAATTAAAGGACTTGTTACAACTACATCCCAATCAAATGCTTTTAAGTACTCTCTGCACATACTTGCTTGCTGCATTCCATTTGCATTTAAAGGAATATCTGTTTTTCCTTGTATTTTGCCAAGTACATTCCAATCTGTTTCTCCATGTCTTATTAAGCATATATTAGTCATACATTCTTTCCTTCCTAAAAAAGATATCCCGCATCCCAAACCAGGCTACTGAAAAACTTAATTTTTTTATATTTGCATATGATGGAAAGGGCAATTAAAAGAAACCATCTATTGTTCAAAAGCCGATTTCAAAATAATTCCATCCACCAATTCAACTTTTTTAGTGGACTCATCTCAAACGGTAGTCTCTTTTTATAATGTAGTCTAAAAAGTCTTATTTTTCAATTAAATCAGCATATTTGCTTTAAAAAGATAAAATTTTATTCACAAAAAAATATATACATTTTTCATAGGCTATTTGTATTCTGAAAACATTAAATCTTTTGCGTTTAATTGATTGTATTGCAGGAAGGGAAAAAAGCACTTACACTTATCCTGCATGTTTAAAAAACAAAATAGTGTAAAGGGGATTTTTATGCCACGGGCTCTTTGGCTTTTAATTATCGGTATGGCAGTAAATGTCACGGGATCTTCCCTCTTATGGCCGCTAAATACTATATATATTCATGATCACTTAGGAAAAACATTAACAATTGCTGGGTTTATCTTAATGCTCAATTCTGCAGCAAGTGTAGTCGGCAATTTAGTTGGCGGAAGTTTATATGATAAAATAGGCGGCTATTTTTCTATTCTCCTCGGAATCTTTATCACCGCTTTGGCTTTGCTAGGATTAACGATATGGAATAACTGGATGCCATATTGTTTATTTTTTATTATATCAGGTTTTGGTTCGGGAATTATTTATCCAAGCATGTATGCAATGGCAGGCAATGTGTGGCCAGAAGGTGGAAGAAAAGCCTTTAACAGCATTTATGTTGCACAAAATGCAGGTGTTGCCATTGGTTCAGCCATTGGCGGCATTCTTGCAAGCGTATCTTTTCAGCTTATTTTTGCAGTTAATATGTTTATGTATGTCCTATTCTTTTTTATTGCCTTTTTTATGTATAAAAATATTCAGATACATACAGACAATAAACAAACATCTGTTCTTAATGACCACGGAATGGCGAGCAAAAAAAATACAAAACTTGCTGCACTTATGATTTTATGTTTTGGCTATTTTTTATGTTGGATTTGCTATGTGCAATGGCAAGCGACTATATCTACACATACACAGGAATTGAATATTCCTTTATCCAAGTATAGCTTGCTTTGGGCAGTTAATGGCGGTCTTATTGTATTTGGGCAGCCCTTGATTACTTTTTTCACCAAAAGATTTTGCCCACAATTAAAACGCCAGATGGTGATTGGTGTTATTATCTTTATCATTTCCTTTGCCTTTGTCGGACAGGCAACTGCTTTTGCAGGATTTTTAACTGCCATGATTATTTTAACAATTGGAGAAATGCTGGTATGGCCGGCCGTTCCAACTCTTGCAGACCAGCTTGCAATAAAAGGAAAAGAAGGTTTTTATCAAGGAATTATCAATAGTACCGCCACCGCCGGGAGAATGATTGGCCCCCTTTTAGGCGGATTTATCGTGGATCATTTTGGAATGGCAAGCCTTATTCCTATTTTGCTCTTTTTATTAGTTTTAAGCATTTTAACAAGTTTATTTTTTGATCATCAATTGAAACATGCTCATCAGCATATTTCTAACATTAATCATTAACTAGAAAAAGCGCATCCAGCAGCCAGAAATCCAACCTCTTTCTTAATACAAGAAAGGGGTTGTTTGTCATTATTACTGCTCCCCCCATCGCTCTAGTTCCCATTAATTATAGAGATAATTAAGCATTTAGCAAAAAAGCTAGCTTATAAAATTTTAAATTGCAAATATAGATAAAATAGCATTATCCAACCAAAAAAGATCTATCCAATAGAAGAAAATTGACTGATTGGATAGACCTTTGGATGCTTTTATTGCTCTACACGTGTTTTTGATTTCTGTGGCTGTCCGCCTGAGTTTTCATATTTCTTTTTGGATAATTTTACAACATCATAATCTGCTCCAAGTTCTAGATCTTGGTTATTTATCCCGTTGCGGTTTTTTTGCTCTGGATTATTTTGTTTGGACCGTTTTTTCATCCTTCTCCCCCTTAGTGCGACTGAAGCGTCATTTTATTTTGCATTTGCTCTATTTGCAGTCTCATTCGATGAAGCTGTTCTCTTTGCTGCTGATTGGCGCTATGGTCCATTGTATGCAAATCATTGTATGCTTGCTCTAAATTCGTTTGCGCCTCTATATATTGTTCATTATTATAATGTTCCTGGAGACTTGCTTCCTTGCATTGCTCTTGAGCATAGTTAAGGGCATCTGTACATTGTTCTATTAGCTCATTAACTGATTGTCTAGTTGCCATTTCTAACAAACCTCCTCCTAAATGCTGCCTAAGAAGCAAATTGCTTCTACCTTATTATTTGTTAATTCATAAAAGTTATTACTTCCTTTTCTTGACTCTTATCATTTGTCAAAAAAAATCTATTTGGAGAAGCAAGCAGCTCATGTTAAAATTTTGTTTATGGAAAAAATCAAAACAAGGAGGTTCATGCTTGTGAATCAGCATAACCCATTCCCATATGCAACAGACAATAAAAGGTACCACACATGGAATTATCATTTAAGAAATGAATTTGGCCATAAAGTTTTCAAAATTGCTTTAGATGGAGGTTTTGATTGCCCTAATCGAGACGGCACGGTTGCTCACGGCGGATGTACATTTTGCAGCGCTGCCGGTTCTGGAGATTTCGCCGGAAATAAAACAGATAGCTTAGAAAAACAATTTCACGATATAAAAAATAAAATGCATACGAAATGGAAAGATGGGAAATATATGGCTTATTTCCAAGCTTTCACCAATACCCATGCACCTGTTGATGTACTGAGGAAGAAATACGAAACAGTGTTAAAACAAGAAAATGTCGTCGGCCTCTCTATCGCTACTAGACCAGACTGTCTGCCAGATGATGTTGTTGAATATTTAGCAGAACTAAATAAACGCACTTATTTATGGGTAGAATTAGGATTGCAAACAGTCCATGATAAAACAGGTGAACTGATTAATAGAGCCCATGATTTCGCCTGCTATGTAGAAGGAGTCAATAAACTGAGAAAACATAATATTCGTGTATGTTCCCACATTATTAATGGTTTGCCTCAAGAGACAAATGAAATGGTGATGGAGTCTGCCCGCGCTGTCAGCCAATTAGATGTACAGGGAATTAAAATACATTTACTGCACTTATTAAAAGGAACCCCAATGGTGAAACAATATGAAAAAGGACTGCTTGAATTTTTATCAATGGATGATTATGTCTCCTTAGTATGTGATCAATTGGAGATTTTACCGCCAGAAATGATTATTCATCGCATTACAGGGGATGGACCAATTGAATTAATGGTTGGACCTATGTGGAGTGTAAACAAATGGGAAGTTCTAAACAGCATCGATAGGGAATTAAAAAGAAGAAACAGCTGGCAAGGAAAATATTATCAAACACAAAAGCAGGTAATGGCATGAAATTAGAGCGCATTCTTCCCTTTGCAAGAAGTTTACTCGCCAATTGCATCCAAAGCGGGGATATCGCTGTGGATGCAACAATGGGAAATGGCCATGATACCTTATTTTTGGCAAAGCTTGTTGGCGATTCAGGAAAAGTATTTAGTTTTGACATTCAACAAGATGCTCTTATTGCTACAGAGAAAAAAGTCGCAGAAAACAATCTTAAAGATAGTGTTTTCCTTTCTTTATGTGGACATGAACAAATCAAGTCTGTTATTCCTCCTAGTTTCCATGGCAAAGTTACAGGTGCAGTATTTAATTTAGGATACTTGCCTGGCGGCGATAAATCGATTGTTACTACATCAGCAACCACGATTGAAGCCATCAAGCAATTACTAGAAATATTAGCACCTGAAGGTATAATTGTACTCGTGATTTATCATGGGCATCCTGAAGGGCAACAAGAACGAGATGCATTATTACAGTATGTAGAATCTATTGACCAGCAAACAGCTCATGTACTCGAATATCGATTTATTAATCAAATGAATAATCCACCATTTATTATTGCTATTGAAAAAAGATAAAATGAAACTTTAATAAGCAGGGCCAATCAGGCTTTTATGGGGAATAAAATAAAAGAACACTCAATGGGATATCAGGTATCCTATTTCCATTGAGTGTTCTTTTACATGCATAAGCAAACATAGGAAAATCAGTCAGCTTATTTTATCATCGCTCTCATAATGCTTGCGGGCACCATTTTTTGAAATCGGCGATATGCCCGTCCATTCAAATAAAAGAAATAACCAATTGGTCCCGATGTTTTAATCATATTTTTAGCTAGTTTGCGGATATTTTGCTGTTTATTGACCTTTTCATCCGATAAATACACACCTAATAACCCTCGATTGATTAATTTATGAAATCTTTGATGGGGAAGTTTATTTGTATGCTTATCTGCCTCTTGAACAAAATGTTTTAAACGATTAAAAAGCTGCTTTTCGTCCTTATAGTAAAAACAAAAGTTCAGGTCTCCGCCTATACGATCTTCTTCTTGATCGATAAAATAATCCAATAAAATATGCAGCCCTTGAATATATGGAAAATACCCGTCTCGAATAGTTAACGCATAAGAGGGATCAAAATCTTTTCTTAACCCATAAGAAACTAGACAAAAAATTCCTAATGTAGAACCAGAACATGCGGAAAATTCATACCATTCCATTTCTGGTATTAAATGTTTATTTTCATCAAACCAGTTTTGCAATCGGGGAATTCTTTCTTCCACTATCACATGCTTATGAATTTGCAAATCGCAATAATACCGGCATAGCTCCAATAAATAATCTTTAATATGTATATAATTATCCATCTTCTGAAGCATCTCACGGCAAGTTTTTGCCAAATCCTGCAAGTAGCCGCCATCATTTTGATCTTCGCGGAAACGATAATAATTAGACGGCTCGGCATCAACCGTTAATGCATGTTCCATTGATTCATGCAGTGCTGCAAAATCATTTGGATCAAGGGAAGTGCTTCGATCACATAAATTATCCAAATAATCGCTGATGGTTTGATATGCCACAATAAACTTAATTGCATCTTGATAATTTTCTTGGGCAATTAAAGCCATTATCGAACCGCCTTCACAATGAAAAGTCTTTTGCTCTATGCTTGCTAGGGCTTGTTTTCTTAATTCTGGATTTGGAATAGCCCTTGCTCTATCTGTCCAATAGTGCAATTCCTTATGCACTGCAGGAAAAACTTTTATATATACTTTTGACATTAACGATAGTGGCATAACTGGTACTGACATATTTAAAACCTCACTTATACAATATAGCCAACAGATTTTAACTGACTTATAATAAAATCCTTTGCGTATTCAAAAATCTCTTCTCTTTCCGGTTCATTAAAAATCTCATGATAGCATTCTGGCCATTCTTTATATCTCTTTTCGGATAATGGTACCATATTAAACCAAGTTTTCACCATTTTTTTATCCACCACCAGATCTCCACCACCTTGCATTAACAATAATGGAATATCTTGTGTTTTTGCTACATCAGTGAATGCTTGTTTTATTGCAATAATTAACTCCCTGTACCATCTAACAGAAACCTTTGTTACATATAATGTATCATTGCAATCCATTTCTCGTATTGCTTCATTTCTTGTAGCTAGATCTATTGTTAATCCTGAATTCATTCGTAATTTTGGTGCAATTTTATTTAATAAAATTGATAATGCCCCTAAAAATTTAGAAGGATAGTTGATCAAACCTAAACATGGAGAAGATAAAATCAACCCAGCAATTTTTAATTTTTCTTGCTGCAAGAGTCGTATAGATGCTAAACCGCCTAGACTATGTCCAAGCAAAAAAACTGGCAACTCAAATTGATAGGCTGCTTGAATCCAATCCTTAATTTCTATTGTATACTCATCAAAAGAATCAACATGTCCTCTTTTTGATCTTGTTGTCATTCCTTGACCTGGAAGATCTCCCATTACCACATGAAAACCGGATAAACGAAACGTTTCAATCAGCCAACCATATCTTCGATGATGCTCCATAGCACCATGAACTATTACAATGACTGCCTTCGCTTCACCTTCTGCTTCCCATTTCCACATCAAAGTCCCCCCTAATCCACAACCTATGCTTTTATTATGTAGCAGGTTTATTACTTTATCAAATATTTATGTATAATCAATTAATCCTTGTATAATCTAATTTGCATTGCTGCTTCTAAATATCTCATTATAATTCATTCACTATAACGCCTTTATTCTCCCTGCTCACCTTAATTTTTAAGGAAAATTAAAGGATAGTCCTTTATATTTATAGAAAATTCTTAAGTAGTGTGTCCATCAAGCTTATAAATTATAGCAAAATTAATAAGAAGATATCATCCTGCTTACGGTTTAATTTTAGTGCACTTAAAAGAATTTTTGTTAAAAGGGAGACTACATGTTTAAATAAACGAGATATGGAAATAGAAAACTATCTATTGACTCTTAAATTTTAAAAAAATGTACCGATATAAAACTATACTTACTAATTAGGTGAAATTATGGAGACAAACGGAATTATCTTATATTCAATTATAGGCATATTATTCCTGCTATTTTTAATGATTCGCAAAAAAATATCATTGCTAATAAAAACCTTTTTGTTTACTTCTCTTATTGTAATGACAGCACTGGGAGTTTATCTTCTTCATTTTAAAAATAAGGAAGGAATAGCCTTTGCCAAAGAAATTACAGAACAGGCGACAAAAACTATCTCATCATTAGCCAAAGAAAAAATAGAAACAGTAAAAACAAGTGTAAAGCTAGATGCTCCTATTGTCAGCCAATTGCCTGAGCTTCCACGAGGCTGTGAAGTAACAAGTCTTGCCATGCTGCTTCAGTATGCAGGAATTGATGCAGATAAAATGACGCTTGCCAAAGAAGTCACAAAAGATACAACTCCTTATCAGAAAAAAAACGGCAAAATATATTATGGAAATCCGAATGATGGCTTTATCGGGGATATGTATTCATTAAAAGGACCTGGTCTTGGAGTTTATCACAAGCCAATAGCAAAATTAGCAAACAAATATCTGCCAGATAGGGTGGTAGATTTAACTGGATCTGATTTTGAAGATCTAAAAACAGTGCTTTCGGATGACCGTCCTGTTTGGATAATTACCACTTCTACATTCCGAAAGTTATCCGATGATAATTTTAGAACATGGGTTACACCAAGCGGTACTATTAAAATCACTTATTCCGAACATTCTGTTTTAGTAACAGGTTATGATAAAGACTATGTTTATTTTAATGACCCGCTGACTAATGAAAAAAATAAAAAAGCACCCATACAAGATTTTATAGATGCATGGGTGCAAATGGGAAGTCAAGCCATTACGTATACTAATTCCTAACAGCTTGTACTTTTCTTCCTCTTAAATATTCCTCTTCAAAGGAATATTTTTTTTCTATATAAATGCTATGCCATACCATAAACATAAGAACAGTCCAGATTTTACGGCTGTTATCCGCTTTTCCTTGACAATGATCCTCTAATAGCTGCAAAATAACCTGTTTATTAAATAAATGACCTGTATTACTTTCTTTAATGATGTTTTTCGCCCATTCATTCATCTCATCTTTTAGCCAATGGCGAATCGGCACTGGGAATCCTAATTTCTTGCGGTTTAGAACATGCTCCGGAACAAATGATTCTGCTGCTTTGCGAAGAATATATTTAGTTGTGCCATTTGCTGTTTTTAAGCTTGTCGGAATTTTTGAAGCCACATCAAAAACAGCCTTATCCAAAAACGGTACACGCAATTCCAATGAATGCGCCATTGTCATTTTATCTGCTTTTAATAATATATCGCCTCTCATCCATGTATGAATATCAATAAATTGCATTCTATCTACTGGATCATACCCTTTGCTTTCTTCATAAAGAGGTTTTGTAATATTTGTATAATGCAGACCGTTATTATAGCTTGCCAATAAATGGCGCTTTTCTTCTTCTGTAAACATTTTCGCATTTCCAATATAGCGTTCTTCCATCGGAGTTACACCACGCTCGATAAAGCTTTTTCCTTTGACTCCATCAGGAAGCATTCTAGCAATGGACCGCAATAATGATTGTCCCGCTTTTGGTATTTTGTTGAATACTTCTAATGATTGAGGCTCACGATAAATATTATATCCGCCGAATAATTCATCTGCCCCTTCACCAGAAAGAACAACCGTTACATGTTTCCGTGCTTCTCTTGCCACAAAATAAAGCGGCACACAAGCAGGATCTGCTAATGGATCATCCATATGCCACATGATTTTTGGTATTTCTTTCATATATTCTTCTGGAGAAATAACATAGCTGATATTTTCTAATCCTAATTTTTCCGCTGTTTCTTTTGCCACATCTATTTCGCTGAAGCCATTATGCTCAAAGCCAACAGAGAATGTTTTGATGCTTGGATGAAATTCTTTTGCGATACTCGCAATAACAGAAGAGTCTATTCCTCCTGACAGGAACGAACCTACAGGAACATCGCTTCGCATATGCATCTTTACACTATCAAATAAAACATCTTTGATTTCTTTGACAAATTCATCTTCAGATTTATTGACAGGCTGAAATGATGCTCTCCAATAGCGTTTAATTTCCATGGCAGAACCAAGTTTTTTGGTAAAATAATGCCCAGGCTCTAACTTTTTAATGCCTTTTGACATCGTTTCCGGTTCAGGCACAAATTGATAAGTTAAATAGTGTTGGAGAGATTCATAGTTTAATACATCATTTTCAAGTGCCATTAAGATACTTTTCTTTTCTGAAGCAAATAAAGTTTTTTCTTCATCCTCTAAATAAAAGAATGGTTTGATTCCAAATGGATCACGCGCTCCATATAAAGTTTGTTCCTGTTTATCCCAAATGACAAAACCGAACATTCCTCTTAATTTTTCCACTGCCTTTTCCTTTTTATGGCTGTATAATGCAATAATTACTTCTGTATCTGAATTTGTTTGAAAAGTTAACCCTTCTTTTTCCAATTCTGCTCTTAGCTCTAAATAATTGTAAACTTCTCCATTAAAAATAATCCAATAACGCTCATTCTCGTATGTTAAAGGCTGATGCCCGCTCTCAATATCAATAATGCTTAATCTTCTAAATCCAAACTGTATATGATCATCAAAATAATACCCTTCATCATCAGGACCTCGATGGGTAATAATTCGATTCATTTTCGCAAATTGTTCTTTTTGTGCTTCTTGAAAGTTTTGTGCCTTATCATGAACGCAGCCTACAAAACCACACATACTGCTCACCTTCTCCATTCTTTTCTTATAACTTTTAAATTAAGGATTTCTCCTGTTTTTTTGCTCTGTCGATTAAATCATTCTGTTGATCTTTTTGTTCATTCATGCAAAAAAACACCATTTTCTTATCAACAAAATCACTAACAGCCTAAAAAACTGTTTAGTTATTTCCATATGCTGTGGCAGCGCTAGTATATGTTTGTCTTATGCTGCCCTAGTTTACTATTGTATCATAAATTAATCAGCATACCTATTAGACGAAAAAGAAAATAAGGCGTTACATGATTTTTTTATTGTTTTACATTTTTTATTTCCATCCAATTTTTTTGGAAAGTCCGCTAAAATAGTTCTATTTTCCCAAGGCAAATCCAACTTATAAATCTTGTTCAACAAATTATATTAGGATAAATAGATCAAAAGAAAAAAGAGCATCTAAAAAATCAAAATTAGATTCTTCAGAATAGCTCTTTTCTATTAGTGCAAAGTTTTTTTCAAGAACCTTTGCACTTTTTATTTGCCTGCTACAGCATTTCTAATTGTTTCTGCTTTATCTGTGCGTTCCCAAGGCAAATCAAGATCACTGCGCCCAAAATGGCCATATGCAGCCGTTTGCTTATAGATTGGACGGCGCAAATCTAACATATTAATAATCCCTGCTGGACGAAGATCAAAGTTTTCACGAACAGCTTCCACTAATACCTCTTCTGAAACAGTTCCTGTGCCAAACGTATCAATAGCAATGGATACAGGCTGCGCTACACCGATCGCATATGCAAGCTGAACCTCCACTTTATCTGCTAATTTTGCAGCAACAATATTTTTTGCTACATAACGAGCAGCATATGCAGCAGAACGGTCTACCTTTGTAGGATCTTTCCCGGAAAAAGCTCCTCCTCCATGACGAGCATAACCACCGTATGTATCAACAATGATTTTGCGTCCTGTTAAACCAGCATCTCCTTGTGGTCCGCCAATAACAAAACGTCCTGTCGGATTAATAAAATATTTTGTATTTTCATCTATTAATTCTTTTGGAACAACTTTATTAATAACGTATTCTTTTATATTACGCTGAATTTGCTCTAATGTAACTTCCGGATGGTGCTGTGTACTGATAACAATTGTATCGATGCGAATAGGCTTATCATTCTCATCATATTCTACTGTTACTTGTGTTTTTCCATCTGGGCGAAGGTATGGAAGAATTTCTTCTTTTCGCACTTCTGCTAACCTTCTAGACAATTTATGCGCCAAAGATATAGGCAATGGCATAAGTTCTTTCGTTTCATTACAAGCAAAGCCGAACATCAAGCCTTGATCCCCAGCACCAATTGCTTCAATTTCTTCATCTGTCATTTTTCCTTCACGTGCTTCTAGAGCCTGATCTACCCCTAATGCAATATCTGCAGACTGCTCATCAATTGATGTTAATACCGCACTAGTTTCTGCATCAAAACCATACTTTGCACGAGTATATCCTATTTCTCTGACTGTTTCTCGTACAATTTTTGGGATATCCACATATGTAGATGTTGTAATTTCTCCTGCAACCAATACTAAGCCAGTTGTAACAGATGTTTCTGCCGCTACACGAGCATTTGCATCTTTTGCCAGAATAGCGTCTAAAATAGCATCTGAAATTTGGTCACATATTTTATCTGGATGACCTTCCGTTACCGATTCAGAAGTGAACAAGCGACGTTTTGTTGACATCTGATTTCCTCCTTATTTATTGAAAAATAAAAGCGAGGTCATTAAGTTTGGAGAATCCTTCCCTGCAAACCTCTGGTTGATACGGTACTCATTCCCTAGATAGTATGAAGTAAATATAGCGTTTTTATCCGAAAAGCTTTTGACTTGCCATTAGAGGCAAAGCTTTAAAAAACACATATAGAAATTATACATTTATAAAGAAAAGTTTAGTAGAAAATAATACAAAAAACCTTTTCAGCAAGTGAAAAGGTTCAAAGTAATTGATTCTAAAACCTTTCACTCTTATCGTTCAAGAACCTATACGTCCTTGCTTCAGGTTAGCACCTTTCCTAAGAGAATGTCCGCTGCTTTCCGAATAAACACTCGAAAAGTTTCAGGCTAATTTCTTCACATAGTAGGTTGCTGGGTTTCATCGGGCCAGTCCCTCCACCAGCTCAGGATAAGAGAGTATCCGTTCAAATTAACATGATAGCTTAATTATTTAAGTCGTGTCAATGTTTTTATCTTGAATATTTTAATTTGTTGAATTTAATGCAATCAATCGATAAAGAATTGTCGTTTTTCCTTCTTCCCATTCTAATTTTTCTATTGTCGCAGTACCGATCAATTCTCCCGCTATTGTTTTTTTCACCTCAAGAGGAATATGCATGGGATAAAGACGATACTCGCTTTTTTGCAGCCGGAAAAAATTTTCCTCCACTCTTTGTTCTTTCCCCTTTGTCACAATCATTGTATTTAATTCTAACGGCATTCCCATTCTTGACTACTCCCTTTCATCCTTTTTCCAATAGTTATAATGAAAAAAGCACCTTTTATTAAACAGCATTCCCATAATAATAATCCAAACTATCTGCTAATTATTCTTATTCTATTTATTTAAAGAGTAACACACCTATTAGGGGAAAGTGAAACTTCAATCAGCAGGAGTTAAGCGCCTATTTAATAGGGATAATCACCTTCCTGTTTTTCCCATAAATAAGCTTTTTTCATCTATTAAGTTATTTCTTTCATTTTACCAGTTTTTCTGCTTGTTTTTTCATCCATTGTGTTAAATTCTCCACAACTTTCCGATTGATTTTCGGGGGGAAATAATGAGTATATTCTGGAAAATACCATGTTTCCACTTCTTTTCCTGTTTCTTTAAGCCGATTTTCTAATTGATAGCTATGCTCTATCGATACATTTTTATCTTGCATTCCATGAATGATCAAGGTTGGACTGCTCATCTGTTCAAGAAAAAAAAGAGGAGTTCTTTTCTGGTATTCCTCTGGGTATTTATTTGGTGTTCCTCCAATGACTCTTTTCATCATTCTGCGCAAATCTTTCCGCTCTTGATAAGTCAGGAACATATTGCTTACTCCACCCCATGTTACAATCGAGGCGGCTGGACAATTTACCCCAACCATCAACGCCATGACGCCACCTCTTGAAAATCCAAATACATGCACTTGATTCACTTTTGGGTGTTTTTTTAATAGAAAAAATGCAGTTATTGCATCTTGCCTATCCTCCCCAGCAAAGTCTTCATTCCCTTCTCCCCCTTGATTGCCACGATAAAATGGGGCAAATACAATAAACCCTTCTGAAGCGAATTGTACAATTCTACCTGGTCTAACTTTTCCTACATTTTTAATGCCTCCTCTTAAATAAAGAAAACCATCGTATGTTTTAGAATCATCCTTTGGCTCTGCCAAAAGTCCTTTTACCTTTAATCCAGACACATAATAAGTAACAATAGATAATTCTATTGCAGGATTAGGGGAGGGAAATCGCGTCTTTTCTAAGATCTCTCCATTTGTCAAAATTCACACCTCATTCCTTTCCACTAATAACTTCATTATTAATGATATAGATTTCAATCTCTTCCCCATTATTTCTTATAAACTAAACATTCTGCGGCAAAAATTTTTCTTTTACACGTTTCAAACATAAATCCATTACAAAATCCTTCATAATATAGCTAAACATTTCTTGTCTTCGTTCCTTTATCTGCGATTCCGTTACAAAAAAAGGGCCATCTGTTTCTAAATAATCTATTTTTTTTATGAGTTGGTCTATATGGGCAAAGTATACCGCTTTACAAAAAGATTTGTCCTTTCCAAAAACCTCATATTGAGCAACCCAATGCAATTTTTTGATTAAAGCACCTGTTTCTTCATACACTTCCCTTTTGGCGGCTGCTTCTATACACTCCCCTTCTTCCAACTTTCCACCTGGAAATTCTAACCCTCTTTTTTTATGTTTCGTTAAAAGCCATTGTCCCTCTTTATAGCAAATCACAATAACATGTTTTGCTTCTTGATTAAAATCATCGCTAGAAAATGAAAAATGCACTTTCGAACCCAAATAATCATAAAATAGTTCCATCTTTTAAACACCTTTTTCATTATATTGATATCTTTTCCACTGTGCAGTTCTTTCACTTCATTTCCTAAATTTTAAAATTGGTGTAGCCAATTTAGAAAAAACGGGTATAATACACCTGTTAGGGAATAGTCCTTATATATAACGTCGAGTTTCTCCAATAGATGCTATATAAAATTATGACAGCATGAATTGAAAAAACATTGCATCCTTTTATTTATTATTGTTAATATAACATGTTACAATGATTTAAAACGGTTACATTCGAAAAAACCTAAACTTTAGGAAGCAAACCTACGTGGAGGTAATAATTATAATGAAATTAGTAGACGAGCTTTACAACTTATATAAAAATAAATTGACTGGTGATGAAGAAGATATTGATATGCTTGCCTTTGCCTTTTTAGAAGAAATGTCTAAAGAAGATTTGCTACATATTATTCAAGAGTTAAATGAGCAAGAACTATATGACTTAATGGGGTTATATTTAATCGAAAGTTTAAAAGGCAAATTTGCTAAAGATGATTATAGAAGACAAGATAATCATGTATTTTCCCTACGTAATTTGCATTAATAAAAATAACTTCCTTATCTTTTCCATCAAATAAATCAGACTGTTTTCAACCTTTATTTCAGCCTGATTTATTTGCGTTTTGCCACTAGAGAATTGCCAAAAGCATAACAGATGATTTCAGATTGCTTTTAAGAGAAAAAATGATCATAAATATTTTTTCCAATTAAAATGATCGAAATAACTACAAATAGTAATTTTACATAAGAAGACCCTTTTTTTATTGCCACTTTCGACCCAATATAAGCTCCTAGCACCATAGCAATTCCCATTGGTATTCCATATTGGAAGTAAACAGAATCATAAAATAAAAATACAGCTAATGCGGTTAAATTGCTGCCAAAATTTAATATTTTGGCATTACCTGCAGATTCTACAAAATCAAAACCCATTAATAAAAAAGCAAATAGAAAAAAAGAGCCTGTACCACCGCCTAAAAATCCATCATAAAAACCGATAATCACCGTTATAGCAACTGCAAATATTGCTTTTTTAACGGTCATTCCATTAAAAGTAGATGTTAATCCCCATTCTTTTTTTATTAAGGTATAAATAGTTACAATAATTAAAATCACTAAAATAAGGGGCTTTAGCTTTTCTGAAGGAATTTTTTGTACAATATAAACACCCAATGCAGAACCAATAATAGATAAAGGGAGGAGCCTAAGCATTAGCGCTTTATTAATTTTCCCATGACGAAGAAAAGAAATAGAACTTGTTAAGGAGCCCATTGTTGACGCTAATTTATTCGTTCCTAGCGCTACTTGCGGAGGCAAACCTGTAAACAATAGAGCTGGCAATGAAATCAACCCGCCTCCTCCTACAACTGAATCAATAAATGCCGCAATAAATCCAGCAATAATCAAAAAAAACATCATTCCAATATGTATGTCTTCAAACATGCTGCTTCTCCAATCTTTTTATTCTACTCATACTTTACCATATTGAGAAATCGTTTAATATTCACTTTTTAAGGGAACTTTAGAAACAATACAAAATATTTCACGAATGATTTATTTTCACCTATAATGATACACAGAAATCAGCTTGTCTTATTACCAAATTGCTTCTCTTGGTATTTTTAGGCTATTTTCTTCCAAACGCAACTCATTTGCTCTATAAAGAGAATGATAACAAAGAAAGGAAAAACACTTGTTTTAAAGGACTAACATGCATGCATATTTATTCTATTTTATTTAGCACCATTTTTCTGCTTAACATTATCTTTGCATTTCTTGTCATCTTTTTAGAAAGAAGAGATGCAGGAGCTACTTGGGCTTGGATTATGGTATTAACCTTCATTCCTATCTTAGGTTTTATTCTTTATTTACTTTTTGGACAAAACTTAAGAAAGCGAAAAATGTTCCAATGGGAAGAACGAAAAAAATTAGGAATTGAACAAATACTCGCTTCCCAATTGCTGCAAATAAGCTCCAATCAACTGCGCACTACCAACGAAGTGATAAAAAAAAATCAAGATCTTATTTATATGAATTTATTTAATAATGATGCAGTATTAACGGAAAACAATAAGGTTGATATTTATACAGATGGAAATGAAAAATTCAGCCAATTGCTTGCTGATATTAATCAAGCAAAAAAATCCATTCACCTGCAATATTATATTTTTAAAAACGATGGAATTGGATCCAAGTTAATAAATGCATTAGAGAAAAAAGCAGCAGAAGGTGTAGAGGTCCGTCTTCTTTATGATGAGCTTGGTTCTAGAACATTACGGAAAAAAGCGTTTAAAAAGTTAAAAGCAGCAGGGGGGCAAGTAGCTGTTTTTTTCCCAAGCAAATTGCATTTAATTAATTTCCGCCTCAACTACCGCAATCATAGAAAACTGGCCATTATTGATGGTTGCATTGGCTATATTGGCGGATTTAACGTAGGCGATGAATACTTAGGTTTAAATGCAAAATTCGGCTATTGGAGAGACACCCATTTGCGCATTATCGGGACAGCTGTTTACGCAATCCAAACTAGATTTATTCTAGACTGGAATCAAGCAGCCCCTCATCATGAAATAAGCTATTCTCCAGATTATTTTCCTGGGAAAATCGAGGAAATAATAGGAAATGTAGGATTGCAGATTGTATCAAGCGGGCCTGACTCGGAATGGGAGCAAATAAAAAACGGCTATATAAAAATGATTACATCGGCAAAAGAATCTGTTTTTATTCAGACACCTTATTTCATCCCAGATGCCAGTTTGCTTGATACATTAAGAATTGCCGCATTATCAGGAATTGATGTGAAAATTATGATCCCAAATAAACCGGATCATATGTTTGTATATTGGGCTACCTATTCCTATATTGGAGAAATGCTAAAAGCAGGAGCAAAGGTATATATTTATGAAAATGGCTTTATTCATGCTAAAACATTAATGGTGGATCGGCAAATCACTTCTGTAGGAACTGCTAATATTGATATGCGCAGTTTCCGCTTAAACTTTGAAGTAAATGCCTTTATTTACAGCAAACAGATTGCAGATGCCCTAACAGATGGATTTTTGGAAGATATGAGGTTATCTACACAGCTCACTTTAGAAAAATATTCCAAAAGATCATTGTATATTCGATTCAAAGAGTCCTTTTCCCGTTTATTAGCACCTATTTTATAAAAAAAAACAGACAAATTAATGTCCATTTCAGGCTGTTGACAAACGCCTGCTTTCTTTGTTGCCCGCCATGTTCGGATCGCTCATTACCTATCTTGGTAACTCCAATCCCCTCAAGGCTTTGCGCCTCGAAACGCAGACGTTTTCATCAGCCTAAAAGTTTATTTTTTTGATTTTGTTTACACTCTCAAATGGACAAATTAATGTCCAATTTTTTCGTCATTAAGCAAAAACTTGTCTTAAATCTTCTTTTGACTGTGTTAGCCAAAATTTCATTAATTTTTTTGCTCCTTCAAGGTCATGCAGTTTCGCTTGCCCGCACTGCTTCTCATTTGCTGCTGGAATTTCTGTAATTTCTATTGCCGTTTTCATTGTATCTTCTAACAATTCAATAATTTCATCCACAGTAGGTTCACCGCTTACAACTAAATAATAGCCTGTTTGACAACCCATTGGAGAAATATCAATAATATCAAAATGATTATATTTTTCGGCATGTTCGCGAATATTAAATGCTAATAGATGCTCCAGCGTATGAATAACATCAGGCTTCATTGCCTGCTTATTTGGTTGACAAAAACGAATATCGAATTTATTGACAACCCCATCACTGCCTACTTTATGAACACCGCAATGTCTAACATAGGGTGCTTTTACCGCATTATGGTCTAAATCAAAACTTTCAACTGAAGGCATTTATAACACTCCCTTTTTCTTCAAAAATTTATTTCCGTTTAACAAATAGCCATATTGTGAGCAGTTAACCAAATTGCGAAATCCGTTCAAATTTATGCAAATAAGATCGGCTTTCTAAAGAATTCTAACTAATTCATTCTTCAGCCACTTCTGTGAATAGATTTTCTAATAGTCTGCGGCCGCAACCAACGGGAAATACATCACTTATTGGACTTTCACTTTATTATAACTAAAATTCCGAGTAAATACATCAATTTAATAATATTATATACACTCTTTTTCCGCTGGTGCTATATACAAAGAAGATTCCTTTTTAAAAGAATTTATCTTATGCTATACTAATTAATCCATAGACTAATATCAAAAACTTTTATAAACAGAGTGAAAGGAATAAACCATGCAAAAACTATTTATTTTTATCATTCGTTTTTATCAAAAAATTATTTCTCCCCTTACGCCACCATCTTGTCGATTCTATCCAACTTGTTCTTCCTATGGATTAGAGGCAATAAAAAGATACGGCGCTTTTAAAGGTGGCTACTTAACGATAAAAAGAATTCTAAAATGCCACCCCTTTCATCCAGGAGGCATTGATCCTGTTCCTGAGGAGTGGCCATGCAAAAAACATCATCATTCTTAAACTTATTTTTCTGTTTCGTATCCATCTACTACTAAATCGAGTTTTCCTGTTTTTGGATCGATGACTAGACCGTGCACAGGCACTCCTGCAGGCAATAGAGGATGCTTTTTAATCATCCCTACACTATGTTCTACACTTTCTGATACAGAACTAAATCCAGTCAGCCAGGATTTCAAATCAACACCTGTGTTTTCAATAGTACTTAGTGTTGCTTCCGTAATTCCTCTGTCTTTCATTTTCGCCATCATATCCGCTGCATTTAATGCGCTCATGCCACAATCATGATGGCCGATAACCATTACCTCATCGGCTTTTAATTCATATACCGCAACAAGGATGCTCCGCATAATACTTCCTAATGGGTGAACCACAATAGCCCCTGCATTTTTTATAATCTTCACATCACCGTTTGCTAAATTTAATGCTTGTGGTAAAAGTTCCAGCAAACGAGTATCCATACATGTTAAAATGACCATTTTTTTATTTGGAAATTTTGTTGTAATATAACGCTCATACTTCTTTTCAGTTACAAATTCCTCATTAAATGCTAAAATATCTTGCAATGTACTCATAAACAACCCAATCCCTTCTTGAAACGTGCTTATTTTCTAGTCCCCTTATATGAAAAAAAAAAAGACCCTTCTTTATAGTAAAAAAAAAATTGATAATACACAAATTTGGAACAGCTTACAAAAAATTTTTCTTAATGCAATAAATAATGGAAAATTTTACCTTGTCTTCATCATTTACAGTATTACCATCTATTTTTTCTAGTTTAGGAAAAGTCTACATATTTACTTCACGTCCTGATAATACTAGTTTTTAGGCATATTACTAGGGAAGGGACGATAGAAATGGATCATCTTGTTATTGCACGGAGCATGTTTGGCACAACCATGGGATTTCATATTATTTTTGCCACCATTGGTGTTGGGCTTCCACTTATGATGCTGACAGCAGAAATATTGTACCAAAAAACAAAGGATTTAGATTATGTGATTATGGCCAAAAGATGGACAAAAACATTTGGCATTCTGCTTGGAGTCGGCATACCCACTGGAACAATTGCCGGTTTGCAGCTTTCCTTATTATGGCCTGGATTTATGGAAGTCATCGGGAAAGTAATGGCACTGCCTTTTCAAATTGAGATTTATGCTTTTTTTATCGAGGCATTATTTATGTCTATTTATGTTTATGCCTCTGAAAGAATTCCTCCATGGGCAAGAATTTCCAGTTTAATATTAGTTGCGATTGGGGCACTTGCATCTGCTGTGCTAATTACCAATGTCCATGCATTTGAAGGCACGCCACAAGGTTTTCGCATGAATGGCAATGAAATTACCGATATTGATCCATGGAAAGCTTTTTTTAATCCAACTTTTTTTGTATCCGCCGGACATGTAGCAATGAGCGCCTATACAACAGGAGCTTTTGTAGTAGCAAGTGTATCCGCATTCAAAATGATGAAAAATCCATTTGGCTCCCGAGTTTTTCAATTTCATCAAAAAGCGTTAATTCTTAGTTTAATTGTTGGAGGAATTTTCTCTTTTTTAACTGCTCTAAATGGACATGAATCAGCCCAAAAACTTTATGAATACCAGCCAGAAAAATTGGCCGCAGCTGAAGGGCTATTTGAAACACAATCCCATGCTCCACTTGCAATTGGGGGTTTTACAGATAAAGAGAATAGAGAATTAAAAGGAGCCATTGAAATTCCGTGGGCACTAAGCTTTTTAGCTGGAAACAGTTTTGATACAGTTGTCACAGGACTTAATGATTTTCCTGAAGAATACTGGCCGCCGCTATATGTACATACTCTTTTTAATGCAATGGTTGGCATCGGCTCTCTTTTAATTTTATTAGCTTTTGGAACGCTTGCTTGGCGTTTCCTTTTAAAAAAGAAACATTTCCCTAAATTTTTAATGTGGATTTTTGTTTTTTCTGGTCCTTTAGCGCTAGTGAGCATCGAATGCGGCTGGATTTTTGCTTGTACCGGCAGACAGCCTTGGACCATTTATAGAACTTTATCTACTGCAGATTCTGTCACCACTTCGGAGAATTTAGGTTTGCTTTTTGTATTATTTCTGATTGTATATGCCATACTGGCTATTTCCGTTTCCTTTGTATTGATTTATTATTTCCGAAAAAACACTGTACTGAAAGACTTAAATGCTGCAAAAGAAAAGGAAATCCCTCTTTTTGGATCAAACAGTTAAGGAGTGTTATGTATGACAGATTCATTATTAGCAATTACGGTTCTGTGGGGGTTTGTATTCATCTATGCCATTATGGCAACAATGGACTTTGGAGCAGGATTTTGGTCTATGGTATATATCAATAGAGAGAAAACAAAAGCCACTAATATTGCTAATCGCTATTTATCTCCAACATGGGAAGTAACGAATACATTTATCGTGGCCATTGTTGTTGCTGTATACAGCATGTTTCCAACCGCTGCTTATACACTCGGCACTGTTTTATTAATACCTGGCAGCGCTATTCTTCTGCTTTTGGCTATTCGAAGCGCCTTTTTAGTTTTTTCTAATATTGCTCATGAATATCGTAAGCCATTAACTTATATTTCTGGGATAACAGGAATGCTGATACCCGGGATATTATTGAGCGTGCTGCCAATTACACATGGAGGATATGTCAATTTTCACGAAGGGAAACAATCCCTCGACTTAGTGGGATTATTTACAAGTGGAAATGAATATGCATTTTTCACCTTCGCTTTAAGCAGCACTTTATTTTTATCCTCTCTCTTATTAGCAGACTATTCGAATGTCTCTGCTGAAAAAGAAGCATATCGTGTTTATAGAAGAGATGCTATTTTTCTTGGGCCGATTTCTCTTTTAACAGCCATTTTTATTATGATTACACTAAAACAGGATGCTAATTGGATTTACAGTAAAATGATGGATGATCTTTTTTTGCTTCTAGCCTCTTTGTTCTTTTTTTTACTCGGAGGAGCAGCCTTGTTCCTGCCTTCTCGAAAAAACCCGGGAGTTAAAGGAATTCCAAGGCTGGCAATTGTCTCTATCACCATTCAATATCTATTAGCAAGTTATGTATATGGAAAAGCACATCTTCCTTATATCGTTTATCCAGAAGTAACTATTACTTCTGCCTTTACGGATCCCAAATCGTTCCATGCTTTATTTGCAACTTATATAGTCGGATTTGTTATTTTGTTTCCTGGTTTTTATTTTTTCTGGAAGTTATTTATGCATGATAAAAAATACTTACAGTCGCAGCAAACCAAAAAGTGATGTTATTTCTTTTGAAGCCAGCAAAAACAACAAAATCTATGTAAAGCACTCCTTGTCTGCATCTGCATTTTATCTGTATTATTTTTGGAGTTATTATCCATACTAATAAAGAATTATTCTTCATTAGATAATTTTATTGTTAGAATAATTCTTTATTAGCAAATGGATGTTGTGTAGAAGTCATTAAATGAAAGAGGAGATGTTTTTATGGCAAAAGATGTTCTTTGTGAAGTGAAAAATTGTTCTTTTTGGGAACAGGGAAATCAATGTGGAGCAGAACAAATTTATGTGGTAAGTCATGTCGGCAAACATGCGGATACCAGCAAAGAAACAGACTGTAAAACATTTGAACCAAGCTTATCTTAATGAAAAAAAATCCGCTTTAAACTACCGAAAAGAGGACTGTTCTTGGAGAAGATTAGTCAATAAAAGACTGTCTCCTTAAAGGAGCAGTCCCTTTTATCTATTCAATCGAACTAAATCCCAATCTGGATGACTTCCATGAATAATCAGATCTTTTAAAATCTCAGCCCCAAACATGCTATATACAGTGCCATTTCCCCCATAACCTAAACAATAAAAAACATTCTTTTTTTCTGGATGCTCCCCAATATAAGGCATGCCATCATCTGATTCTCCAAATGTAGCCCCATATATATAGTCTGCTTCTACTTGATAATCTGGAAAATGCTCTTTTATTCTTTTTAACAAGTTATCTCCATATCGTGCTAATATTTCAGGGTCTGATGGGGCCTCTACTTGATCCTCATCTAAACCACCTGCAACAATCCGGCCATCAAATGTTGTTCTCATATAGAAATAAGGTCGTTTCGTTTCCCAAATAAGACATTGATCTTTCCACATGGGGAATTCAGAAAGAGGAGAAGTGGCTATTGCATATGTACGATTCAATTCTCCCCCTTCTTTTTCCGCAAAGTTTATGCCTTCATAACCAGTAGAATAGATTACCTTCTTCGCATAGATTACACCATTGTCACTTGTAAATTTCCAATATCCATTATGGAAACCCTCTTCTGTCACTTTTGTATGCTCAAATACTTTAACCTTTTTTTGAAGCGCTTCTTTAATCAATTCCATCACAAACAGTTGGGGATTAATTTCGGCATCTCCAGTTGTCAGTATAGCTGCCGGCTTTTTAAAGCCGTATATTTTTTCTATCTCTTCTTCTGTTAAATATTCTGCATCAAATCCATGTTTTTTTAACAGACTATACTCTTTCTGCAATTTCTCTACATCATTCTTATCTGTTGCATAGTATAGGCTTTTTCTTGGCTGAAATTGTACATCCGATTCAAGTGATTCTGCAATAGCCTGCAGCTTTTTCATTGCTTCATAGCATAATTTGTAAAAACGCACGGCTTTTTCTTCTCCAATGCTTTCTGCAAACTCATGAAGCATTTTATCATTTGCATACTGAAGCAAACCTGTATTTGCTGAAGAACTGCCAGTTGATATCTTCCTTTTATCAACCAGAATGATATCCAAAGATTCATCTGCCAACAAGTAAGAGCAAAGAGCCCCTGACATCCCGCCGCCAATAATTAAACAATCGCAGGTTACTTCTTTATGTAAAATAGGATACTCTGGTATTTCCAGATTTGCTAATGTAGTCGGCCAATATAAGGAACCTTTATATAACTCCATAATCTAAACTTCCCCCACTTAAGCAATTTATTCTAATTTAAGAAAATGCCTAGTTTCTCAACTTCCTGCGCAATATTTTTTTAGATGCATTTCTTGGAATTTCAGAAATAAAATAGACTTTTTTAGGCACTTTATATTTTGCCAGCTTTTGTTTGCAGATATTCAAAATAGTTTCCTCTGTTAACACAACGTTATGTTCCTTTACCACAAAAGCAATCGGCACCTCGCCCCACTCTTCATTTTTTTCTCCCACTACTCCTGCATCTATTATTCCATTTATGGCTGTAAGCACACCCTCTATTTCAGCAGGATAAATATTCTCTCCTCCTGAAATAATGAGATCTGTTCGTCTATCTAGTACAAAAAGAAATCCCTCTGAGTCTATATACCCGATATCCCCTGTATAAAACCAGCCATCTATTGATATTTTTCCCTTATTTAAATATCCTTGAGATACATTTGGCCCATATACAGCAATTTCGCCAGGAATATTGGGAGCAGTTTCATTTCCTTTATCATCCATGATTTTTATTTGAGCAGGGAATAATGCCTTGCCGGCAGATCCAATTTTTTTTGTGCTATACTCTGAAGCTAAGGTTACTATTTGTGACGAAGTTTCTGTCATGCCATAGGAATAGTAAACAGGGATTCCTTTTTTCATGCAGCTATTTAATAAATCTAAAGAGGCAGGTCCTCCTCCAAGGAGCATACAGCGAAAAGTCAAAGGTAAGCTTTTTTCCACGGCAAATTCAATTTTTTGCAGCATTGTAGTGACAACGGACATGATACTTATTTTTTCTTTTTCTATATCTCTTAATATCTTATCTACTTCAAAATGATCATGGAGCACTAACTTTATCCCATATACCATGCTTCTAATTAAGATGGAGTATCCGCTAATATGAAATAGTGGTACTGCACATAACCATGCATCTTTTTCATGCAAACCAAGATTTAAGACACTGCCCATTGCACTCCACCAGTGGTTTCCATATGTTTGAATAACACCTTTCGGAAATCCTGTTGTTCCAGATGTATACATAATGGTACAAGTATCCGCTAAATGGATTATCTTTTTTTCACTGGGCTCAGCATAAGAAGCGGCAGCTTGTTTATCCATTATATTTAATGCTGGCATTTGCTCCTTTATCTGTTTACAAACTGAATTAAATACCGGTTCTGTTACAAGAAACTCAACACGAGCATCATTCAATTGATAGACTAATTCATCTGCTGTTAATCGGTTATTTAATAACACAGCCTTTGCACCAATAATCTGTAAGGCCAGCAAAGAAATGACTGTATCTAAATCGCTTTTTACCAAAAAGCCAACATATGCTTTCTCCGTTACACCGCTTGCTGTCAATACGCCTGCTCTATAATAAGCCTCTTGATATAACTCTTTGAAAGTTAAACGTTTATCCTTAAAAACAATCGCTTCTCTATTTGGAGTTAATGCTGCTCTATTTTTCAAAAAATTAGGAAGTATATCTGGATTCAATTTTCTCACCTTTTTAATAAATAAAGGTGGCATAGCAGCCGACGCTTTTAGAAACAGCAAAACCTGCTTCCTTTTTTGCATCTGAACATACTAAAACCACCTATTATTATTTGTTTTTTAATAATCTTGCTTATTAAGGAAAACGAGGGAATTGCCCAAAATCTGGTTTGCGTTTTTCTTTAAATGAATCTCTGCCTTCTTTTGCTTCATCTGTTGTATAATACAACAATGTTGCATCTCCTGCAAATTGCTGAATTCCTGCTAAGCCATCTGTATCTGCATTAAATGCAGCTTTTAAGAAACGTAATGCAGTCGGACTTTTTTCAAGAATTTCCTCACACCATTTAATTGTTTCTTCTTCTACTTGATCCAATGGGACTACCGTATTGACTAATCCCATATCTAATGCTTCTTCGGCATTATATTGTCTGCATAAAAACCAAATTTCGCGAGCCTTTTTATGACCGACAATACGTGCTAAATAGCCAGAGCCATATCCGGCATCAAAGCTTCCTACATTTGGTCCTGTCTGTCCAAATACAGCATTATCAGCAGCAATCGTTAAGTCGCAGACAATATGCAGTACATGTCCTCCACCAATTGCATAGCCTTTAACCATCGCAATTACTGGCTTTGGAATGACACGAATCAGACGCTGCAAATCTAATACATTCAAACGAGGGATTTGGTCATCACCAACATATCCGCCATGTCCTCTCACCTTTTGGTCGCCGCCGGAACAAAATGCTTTATCTCCTGCACCTGTTAATACGATAACCCCAACATTGCTGTCATCCCTTGCTCTTGCAAATGCATCGATTAATTCACTTACCGTTTTCGGCGTAAAAGCATTATGTACATGAGGTCTATTTATCGTAATTTTTGCAATGCCATTATATGTTTCATATATAATTTCATCATATTGGCGTACTGCTACCCATTCTACAGTCATCTTTATTTCCTCCTTTTTTCCTTTGAATCATCTATCAAATCTTTTTGTTTAATTTGATAAAAACTCCTTTACTATTGTACCAAATATTTCACTTTTCTCCACATGAATTGCATGGCCTGCTTCTTTAATCTTCCGCCATTGAATTTGATGGTTATATTCTTTTATCTGTTTCGCTATACCACAAAATTTTGTATCTGATTCTCCTGTAATTAACAGCGTTTCCCTTGTTAGCTTATGCAAATCATCCCACCAAGATGGCTGCTGTCCTGTCCCCATTCCCAATAAGCTAAGCTGCAGACCTAATGCATTATTCTGCAAACGCTGCTTTTTTATATTATCTTTTATAAAGCTGGGCAAATGTTGTTGACTTTCAAACAAAGGGATATTCTCCCATTTGTCTATAAACTTTTCTACTCCTTCTTCTACAATAGATTTTCCTAGTTTTTCATCCTGTATTCTTCTTTCTTTTCTCTCTGCTTCTGCTGCCAAACCAGGAGAAGCACTTTCTAAAACTAATTTTCGAACAAAATCAGGATATTTGATTGCGAAGGTAAGAGCAAGTCTTCCTCCCATAGAGTAGCCTAATACATGCGCAGCATTCACATTAAGCTCCATTAAAATTTCTTTTATATGGCTGGCTACAGTTAATATATTATATTTACAGATATCCATGGAAGAATCGGTTTTGCCATGCCCAATAATATCAATTAGAATTAATCGACAAGTTTTTTTCCAAACTGGGATAAAAGGATACCAGGTGCTGCAATCTCCTGTAAAACCATGCAATAAAACAAAAGGTTCTCCTTGGCCATATATTTCGACATGATAGGCAACATCATCCACAACAATATTCATCAAATTCCATCCTTAAAGTACAAGTCTATTTCCTGGGAAACATTATTTAGCAAATTTCGATGTTCAGCTAAATTTTCATCTCGATTTGTTTTTATTTCAATAATCCGCAGTGAATTAACCTCTTTTTTCTGAGTTAGTTCTTGTTCCAATTGAAGCCAATTTTCTATCGATAGATATTGTCCATTATACATAGAAGCTACATGTTTAAAGTCTAAATCTAGAGGGGTTCCAAATAATAATTCAAAATGTTTTTTATGATTTGCTTGCGGCAAAAAGGAGAAAATCCCCCCACCATTATTATTAATCAGCAAAACAGTAATTGAGATATGAAATTGCTTTGCCGCAATTAAACCATTTAAATCATGGAAAAAGGTTAAATCCCCAACAACTAAATATAATGGCTGAGGTTTAGTTGCTGCTCCAACACCTAAAGCAGTGGATACCGTTCCGTCTATTCCATTTGCTCCTCTATTGGCAAAAACCGTTATTTTTTTCTGCTGCAAATGAAAAAAAGTATCTAAATCTCGAATTGGCATACTATTGCCAACAAAAAGAACAGCATCCTCAGGCAATAAATTTCCCAGCATAGAAAATAACTTTCCTTCACTCATATCAGCTGCATCTTCTATTTGTCTTAATGCTTTTTTTGTTAGACGATTGATATTTTGCCAAGAAATTAATTCGTGATTTATTGAGCAACTTGGAAAATACGAGACTAGCCTTTCGCAAAATAATACTTCCTCACAATAGATCATTTCGGAAGTCAGCTGATTCGGATCTCTAAATCCTCCTCCTCCATCGACAACAAGCTGTTCTACATCTTTATGTTCTTTTAAAAACAAAGTAAGAGCTTTGGAAATAGGCATACTGCCAAAACGAATAATGATATTTGGCTTCAGCTTTTGCTTAGCTGTTTCATTTCGCAAAAAAGTATCATATGCATCGATAATAAACTCTTCTCCATCTATATTAGTTCTTAATTGTGAAAGAGGATCTGCCAATATTGGAAAGTTTAATTTCTTGGCTAACTTAAATAAACTTTCAGGAAAATTTTCCTTATATAATTCTCCGCAAATAATGATTCCATTTGTTTGTGATTGCAACTTTTTTGCTAACGACTGGAAATATTCTTCCGCAATAGCTAATGAGCCTTGTTCTATATGAATAGATGAATTGTTTTTTTCTTTTTTTTGGTATGCTTCTATATGTTCTAAATCTGGTATAAGCGGCTCACGGATAGGCAAATTCACATGCACTGGACCTTTAGGATCCAAAAGAGTTGTAGCTACCGCTCTTGCGCCAACTGTTTTAGCATAGCGAATCATTCCTTCTGTGCCGTCTGGCGGGGACATTTCCACAAACCACTTCACCTGGTTTCCATATAATTCGATTTGATTGATTGCCTGGGGAGCCCCAACATCACGCAATTCATGAGGGCGATCTGCCGTCAATACAATCAAAGGAATCCGTGAGATCTTTGCTTCAATAATGGCTGGAAAATAATTAGCAGCAGCTGTGCCGGATGTACATAATAAAACAGTTGGTTTTTTTGATGCTTTTGCCATCCCCAATGCATAAAAAGCTGCAGATCTTTCATCAACATGAACAAATAGATTTAGCTTTGCTTGTTCTGCCATTAGCATGGCAATAGGTGTAGAACGAGATCCAGGACTAATGACGACGTTTTCAATACCACTCTGCACTAATTCGTTAATAAAGGCATACAAATAAGCAGTTAAGTTTTGTTGGTGATTCATTGTTTTCCTCCTAAAGCTCTCTGCATTGGTCTAAACTTCATTGCAGTTTCTTTATATTCTAATTCCACATCCGAATTTGCTACAATGCCACAGCCAGCAAATATAGATGCCTCATTTTTTTGAATAAGGCCTGAGCGGATGCTAACAGCAAATTCTCCATTTCCCTGGTAATCTATCCATCCTAAAGGAGCTCCATATAATCCCCTATCCAACTGTTCTTCTTCTCTAATTTTTTCTATCGCTAACATTTTAGGAAATCCTCCTAATGCTGGAGTTGGATGTAATAGCCTAATTAATTCAATTAGCGATTCTTTTTCTTTTAAAATACCTTTAACTGGTGTATATAAATGCTGAATATCCCTCATCTTCATTAAAATTGGTGCAGTTGGTATCTCGACTTGTCGACAAACCATTTCCATGGCAGACTGTATCATATTCACTACATATTGATGTTCTGTTCGATTCTTTTCATCTGCCAAAAGCTTTGCTCCAAGCTCCTGATCCTTCGCTTCATCTTCTCCTCGGGGAATAGAACCAGCTAGACAAGTAGACAATACTTCATTGCCAGTCTTTTTTACTAGCCTCTCCGGCGTGGCGCCAATAAAACAATTATCCCCTTCCTCTAATGCAAAAATATAGCTATTATTTTGTTCCCTAAGCAATTGATCAAGTACAGATTCTGTTTGAATCTCTTCTTTAAATACTAGTCTGCATTCTCTTGCTAATACTACTTTCTTTAATGTACTGTTTAAACTTTTCACTACTTTCCCAACAACGTCTTTCCAATATTCCCCATCAACTTCCAGTGATTTGATTAATGGATTTCTTTCTATATACGGTTTCACGGTTTCTTTATGATGGAAAAACAGCGATAACTTATCCTCTATTTTTTGTTCATAGATTGCATCTGTTTCATCCATTACCATATTAACGGTTAAAAATTGTTCCCCATTTATTTCACTTAACATAAATTCAGGCACAAAAAAATGAGCATCCGCAAATGATTCCCACAGCTCAGTTTTTTGTTTTTCTGGATCGAAAGAGAATCCCCCAAATAATGTAGGTCCTACTCCAATCCTATTAAAATCATTCATTAACCTGCTATTTTCCAGAAATTTTCTCCATCTTTGTTCCACTGCTGTGTAAAGATCTTTGTGGTTATTGATATAGATTTCTTTACATTTTCCTATTCCTATTAGAATATTTTCTGATGCTGGGTCTTTCCAAAAAAATCGTTTTCCTTTATATGATGAATAGTTAGCGAAAAAAGCAAGACAGTCTTCTGGTTCTACTTTTATTACTTTACTTACTAAAAAAGAAGAGTCTTTTCCTTGCTGAACTTTATCATCCACTAATAATCCTTTGCTATATTTCATTCTATGTAAATCCCCCTAAAAAACGAGTCAAAAATTCACGTCGCTTTCCAATCTTATCCCTTTAAATACCTGTTTGTTCAACAAATTGACTTATTTTAAGATACACCTGTGATCAATACTATGTCAATGTTCCAAGTTTAATATCCCCTATTATTTAGCACATTAATAACAGATTTGATAAATAGTTGCTTTAAGTCTTTTATATATTAACTGTTAAAACCATTTTATTCAGCCGAGTCATGCTTGGCTACTGACATCTCCAAGGAAGTGAACCTTCAATCAGTTAGCTTTTCTGATTGCTCCTTGAGACAAAATAGAATATAGATTACACAGACATTGGTACAGGACCGTGGTAATGTCTGTGGTTTTTTCCATCGGGCTTTTACCCAGCAAGATATTTCCTCTTTTTATTCCTTAGGAAAGGCTAGAATTCCCTTAAATAGGGATAATTTTTTTATCCAAAAATGTGAGTTTTCGATTGCTTTCTTTTTAGTGAAAAATATTTATGAGAGATGGAAGATATCATTTATCTATGTTTTATCTGCAGCTATATGGGGAAAGTTAAGTAAAAAGTGATGCTTGGTTTATTTTTTCCATAATCGCTTATACTACAATTACTATTTAAGTTTTGGATAAGGATGTGATAGCTTTGTTAACGAAAGAACAAATAAATACGCTAAAAAAAGAATTAGAAGATAGAAAAGCTGAAATTTCCAATAGACAAACTCATTACGTAGATGAGGATAATCAGCGGGAGTCAGTAGGAGAACTTTCGAGTTATGATAATCATCCTGCAGATATGGCCACAGAACTTTATGAGCGGGAAAAAGATTATGCACTAGAAGAACATGATCAATCCGAGTTAAATAAGATTAATAATGCTCTTCAGGCAATTGAAAAAGGAACATATGGGGTTTGCCGCGTTTCGGGGCAGGATATACCTTATGAGCGTTTAGAAGCTGTTCCTACTGCTTTAACGCTTAAAGAATACAGTCCAGAACAATCCGTAGCACAGGATAGACCTGTAGAAGAAGAATTATTAGAACCGGCACATGGCAATGTTTATCGCCATTATGATACAGATGGAGTAAGAGATTATGACGATAGTTTTCAAGAAGTGGCTAGATATGGTACATCGGAAACCCCTTCTGATTTAAGAGGCGATTTTGAAGATTATGGAAGTCTCTATGATCGTGATGGAGATGATGAAGGTTTTACTGAAGACTATGAATCCTTTGTAGCTACAGATATTGAAGGGAAAAATCAAACTGTTTATCCTAGCAAACAACATGAACAGTACGAAGAAGCACTTGATGACGAAGGCGTTGAAGCGCCATTTGGCGATGTGCCATATCATAAGACAGATGGTTATGTTGATGAGGAAAAATAAAAAACATAGGCAAGCAGACTGTATACTGGAATAAGTTGTTTTCTCGTTTTATGCAGCATAAACCAAAAGGGACTTATTGCTTGTAATGCCAAAAAACCTAGCAAAGATGAACACTAGGTTTTTTGGATGCCTTTAGAAAGTAGCTTTTATTTTCCAAATGTCATCTGCATATTCTTTAATGGTTCTATCACTGGAAAAATGTCCAGATTTTGCAATATTAATGGCACACATTTGCAGCCACTTTTGTTGATTTTGATAGGTTTCATCAACCACTTGATGAATATTTTCATATGAATGAAAATCTTTTAATACAAAATATTGGTCATTTTCAATTAGCAATGAATCGAATATAGGGTCAAACTCATTATTTGTATCATGGAAAAATCCATTTTTTAATTGGTCGACAACTTCTTTTATACGCTTATCATGATGATAGTATTCTGTAGATCTATATCCACCATTTTGATAAAGACCTAAAACTTCATCTGCATTCATGCCAAAGATGAAAATATTGTCATCTCCAACCAAATCTTTCATTTCAATATTAGCTCCATCCAACGTTCCTACAGTTAACGCACCATTCATCATAAACTTCATATTCCCTGTTCCTGATGCTTCTTTAGATGCTGTAGAGATTTGTTCACTGACATCCGCTGCTGGAAATATATGCTCTGCCAAGGAAACCCGATAATTTTCAAGAAATACAACTTTTATTTTATCTTGAATCGTTTTATCTTTGTTCACTTTATCTGCAACCGAATTTATTAACTTAATGATTTTTTTCGCGTAATAATATCCTGGCGAAGCTTTTGCCCCAAAAATAAATGTTCTTGGTGTAATATCAAGATTAGGATTTTCCTTTAATCTATTATACAAATGCATAATATGCAGCACATTTAAAAGCTGTCGTTTATATGCATGCAATCTTTTTACTTGCACATCAAAAATAGACTCTGGATTGACTGTAATTCCATTGCTTTCTTTTATAATTTTGGCCAACTGGATTTTATTTTCTTGTTTGATGGATGCCAGTTGCTGCAAAAATCCATTGTCTTGTTGAAAATGAAGCAATTCATTTAACTGTCCAGGTTGATGTATCCATTCACTGCCGATTGTATCTGTTACCAATTGAGTTAATTTAGGATTAGCTTTAATTAACCAACGCCTATGTGTTATCCCATTTGTTTTATTATTAAATTTTTGAGGGAAAAATTGATAAAAATCATTCATTTCTCTTGTTTTCAATATTTCTGTATGAATTTCTGCTACTCCATTAACACTATAGCTTCCTACTAATGCTAAATGTGCCATCTTGACCATGCTATGAGCAATGATAGCCATATTCTCTATTTTGTGGAAATCGCCTGGATATTTATCCCACAATTCATTGCAAAATCGTTCGTTTATCTCCTGAATAATCATATAGATGCGAGGTAATAGTGGCTGAAAAATATAAATTGGCCATTTCTCTAAAGCCTCTGACAAAGTAGTATGATTCGTATAGGAAATTGTATTTTTTGTAATTTCCCATGCCTCTTCCCAAGGCAATCCTTCATTATCTAATAAAATTCTCATTAATTCTGGGATAGCTAAAACTGGGTGGGTATCGTTTATATGAATGCTTATATGTTGGTGAAAGTTCCTTATATCTTTATACTGCTGTTTATAATTTTTTATAATGGATTGCAAGCTGGAAGATACAAGGAAGTATTGTTGTTTTAACCGAAGTATTTTTCCTTCATCATTTGCATCATCTGGATATAAAAATTCAGATATTTTTTCTGTTTCTCTTTTATATCGCATAATATCATTCACATCTTTTGCTAAAAGAGAGGCTGGTTCGGCGTTCCATAATCTTAGTGTATTAACCGTAGTTGTATCATATCCAATAACAGGCACGTCATGAGGAACGGCAGTTACAGTTTCGGCATTTAAATGCCGAAACTGTAACTTTCCATCTTTTTCATACATATCTATATTGCCCCAAAATTGAATATCAACAGCCAAATCTTCTTTTCTTACTTCCCATACTTGACCATGCTTCAGCCATTGTTCAGGAAGTTCGATCTGGTAGCCATCTACAATTCGCTGTTCAAATAAGCCATGCTTATAGCGAATTCCAAATCCATGACCTGGAAGATTTAATGTAGCTAAAGAATCCAAGAAACAAGCTGCCAGTCTTCCTAATCCGCCATTTCCTAACCCTGCATCATGTTCGATTTCCTCTATATCCCGCAAATTTATGCCTAATTCATTTAATCCTTCTGTTACGACTTTTTCTATTCCTAAATTGATTAAATTATGATAAAGCAGTCTTCCCAGTAAAAATTCAATGGATAAATAGTAAACTTGCTTTCCTTGATTTTTACGATATGCTTCGTTTGTATTAATCCAATTCGTACTAACATATTCTCTAATCATATGCCCTAATATTTGAAAATGGTCACTGCTCGTGCTGTCTTCAAATGTTTTTCCATATGTCATCTCAAGCTTTTGAAGAAAATATGTTTTAAAAGCTTCTTTATTCGTAAACATGCGTTTCACTCCTTGAGATTAGCTCTGCGTACAACTGATTATATTTAAAAGCAGACTGAGCCCAACTATTGTCCATAATCATGGCGCTTTTAATAATATGCAGCCAAATATCTTTTTCTTTTGAATAAAAATATAAAGCTCTGCGAATGGTATACAACATGTCATGTGCATTAAAATTGGTAAAGCTGAATCCATTTCCTAATCCCGTTCTTTCGTCATAGGAGAAAACAGTATCATTTAGTCCTCCAGTTTCTCGAACAACTGGTATGTTTCCATATTTCAAAGCAATTAGTTGACCTAATCCACACGGTTCAAATCTAGATGGCATTAAAAATAAATCAGCCCCTGCATATAGCTGATGTGCCAGCTTTTCATCGAACCCGATATACGCTCTACATTTTTCTGGATATTGATGCTCCATATCGCGGAAGAATTGTTCAAATTCAGGATCTCCTGTTCCCAGAACAATAAACTGGACATCTTCTTTCATTAATTCATGAAATACATGCCTTACTAGCTCTAAGCCTTTTTGTTTTGTCAATCTAGTAATCATGCAGATGATTGGAACTGATTTATCTTCTTTTAATGCAAATTTCTTTTGAATAAATTGTTTGTTCTTATACTTTTTTTCTATCGCAGTATGAGAATATTTTTGTACAATTTCATCATCTGTTTCTGGATTATAGGTTAATTCATCGATGCCATTGATGATTCCATATAGATCCTCATTCCTGCCTACTAATAAGTTATTAAGCTTTTCTCCATAATATTCTGTTTGAATTTCATTTTTATATGTTGGGCTGACAGTTGTAATCTTATCACTAGACATAATAGCAGATTTCATAAAGTTTACATTGCCGTCAAATTCCATATTTTGCACAGTTAGATAGTCATAGTCTAGTGACAATAAATCGCCAATTACCCCTCTTGGCATAATGCCTTGAAATTGTAGATTATGTATTGTAAACACCGTTTTAATAGAACTATATTCTTGTTTCCACTGATAATCCGCTTTTAATAGTAATGGAATCATAGCTGTATGCCAGTCATGACAATGGATGATATCTGGGTATTCATTAAGATGCGATAAACTTTCCAAAACAGCGCGATTAAAGAAAGCAAAACGCTCTCCATCATCTATGTAGCCATATAAACCTGACCTTTTAAAATAGTACTCATTATCCACAAAATAAAAAGTAATGCCATCCATTTCTAATGCTTCAATGCCACAATATTGTTTTCTCCAACCAATTTGAACAGTAAAATCCAGCTTCTTTTTTAATTTGCCTAAAAATATTTCTGGGATATCTTTATACTTAGGCATAATTACAGAGACTTCTGTTCCCTGCTTTTTTAATTCTTTAGGAAGGGAACCAGCAACATCTGCTAGCCCCCCAGATTTTATAAAAGGTACACATTCTGATACAGCAAATAATATTTTCACGAATTCATCAGCGCTCCTTGCACAGTTCCTTTTCTAACAACAAACGGAGAATTAAGAGTACCGTTCATTCTAGTTCCGTTTTCAACCATCACATCTTTATCTAAAATCACTGAATCTAACTCACAATTGTCACCAATTGTACACTTTTGCATAATAATGCAATTTTTTATGATAGAGCCTTTGCCAATTTTTACTGCCCGGGCAATAATGCTATTTTCTACTTGGCCTTCAATAATGCTTCCATTTGCAATCATGGAATTTTTGACTTCACTTGTATTAGTGTAATGAGTAGGCGGTTCATCCTTTACTTTTGTAAAAATAGGACGATCCTTTAAAAACAGCTGGCTCCAGATATTCATTTTTAATATCTCATTGCTTACCCGGAAATAAGTGGAGATAGAATCTATTTTTTCGGCATAGCCGGTATATTCATAGTCACATATTTTATAATTATGATGGAGATCTAACCTAATATCTTTCATGCATGTATAGCCGGTTATATCACGTGTTTGAATCAAATCAATCAATAATGATTTTTTCACCAGATATATTTCTAATGATTCTCCGCCACTTCTTATCTCTGTAATATCGCAGCCAGACTGGAGGTGCCGTTCTAAGACAGGATTAAAATTCATATTAAACACTGTATAACAATTTGCCACTAAAGCATACTCTTGTTTGCTTCTTAAAAAATAATCAATATTTGCTGCAAACTGATTAAATGAACCAATGCCTTCACTTGTTCCATCTGTTATAGAAGCCGGAAAGAAGAATAAACCATCTCTTTTTCGATCCAAATCCCAATTTTTCCCTGAACCTAAATGGTCCATTAATGACCGATATTGATATTTAGGAAAAATCGCTACACTTCCTATACCTGAATTCACCATATTGGATAACACAAAATCAATTAGTCGATATCTGCCTGCTATGGGTAACCCTGCCAGTGAACGGTGTGCAATTAATTCTTCCAAATCATCCTTATAAGTAGTTGCATCAATAACTCCAAGCATTGATTTCATCATCATGGTACCCTCCCTCTAGTTTGTTAGGAAATTAATTCATTAACCATCTCTTCTGTTACTAAAACTACTTCATCTGTTTTATTATTTGGTTTAATGACCATTCCATCTGGTATACGGATGTTAGAAGGGACTATCGCTTTTTCAATATAAGCATTTTCACCAATCTCAGCATCTGGCATAATCACAGAACTACGTATTACAGTCCCAGCACCAACATTTACACCTTGGAACACTATCGATTTTTCAATATTTCCGCTGATTATGCAGCCTTCATTAATCATCGACTCTTTTACCTTTGCTTCGTCTGAGATATATTGCGGAGGCTGATTAGGATTTACTGTATAAATTCTCCAATCATAATCAGAAATATTTAATTCGCTTTTTTCATCTAATAAATCCATATTCGCTTCCCATAAGCTTTGCACAGTACCGACATCTTTCCAGTATCCTTTAAATGGATAGGCTACCACTTTTTTATTTTGTTCAATTAACAGTGGAATAATGTCTTTGCCGAAATCATGGGACGAATTTTTATTCAAATTATCTTCTTCCAATAATTTTTTTAACACTTTCCATTTAAAAATATAGATGCCCATTGATGCTAAATTATTTTTCGGATTTGCCGGCTTTTCCTCAAATTCAACAATATCCATATTCTTATTTGTATTCATAATGCCAAATCTACTTGCTTCATTCCATGGAACTTCAATTACTGAAATAGATGCGTCTGCTTTTTTATCAATATGATACTCTAGCATTGACTCATAATTCATCTTGTAAATATGATCACCTGAAAGAATTAATACATATTCAGGATCATATTGAGACAAATAATTTATATTTTGATAGATAGCACTTGCAGTTCCTGTATACCATTTTACTTCCGATGATTCACTATATGGAGGGAGCACCGTTACGCCTCCATTTACACGATCAAGATCCCAGGCGCTTCCTATCCCAATATATGAATTTAAAACAAGCGGCTGATATTGAGTTAGTACACCAACTGTTTCAATTCCTGAGTTAGTGCAGTTGCTAAGAGTAAAATCAATAATTCGGTATTTCCCTCCAAAAGGAATAGCCGGTTTCGCTAAACTTTTGGTTAAAGAGTATAATCTACTCCCCTTTCCTCCTGCTAATAGCATTGCCACGCATCTTTTCTTTCCCATTTCCTTTTCTCTCCTTCCGATGTTGTACTGGCCTTAAAATAGTGATACTAAAAGCTGGTATCGTTAACTGAACGGAAAATGGTCTTCCATGGAATGAAACTTCTTGGGCTTTTATTACTTTTTTATTTATATAATTGGCTCCCCCAAATTCCTCAGCATCGCTATTTAATATTTCCCGATAACTGCCATCCTTTGGTACACCAATTAAATAATCTTCGTAAGTGTGATAAGTAAAATTACATACCACAATAAGAAAATCTTCTGGGTTTTTTCCTTTACGGATGAAAGAGAAAATAGATTGGTCTCTATTATTTACATCTATCCATTCAAATCCTTCATAAACATGATCCAATTCATAAAGAGGTTTTGAACGTTTATATATTTTTAATATCGCTTTTATAAAATCATTAGCTTTTTTATGCATGTCATAATCGTAAAGAAGCCAATCGAGCTGCTCTTTGTCTTTCCACTCTGAAAATTGAGCAAATTCCGCTCCCATAAACAATAACTTTTTGCCTGGATGGGCCATCATAAAACCAATCAAAAGTCTAAATTGGGCGAATTTTTGCCAATAGTCTCCTGGCATTTTATTAAGGAGAGATTTTTTTCCATGAACAACCTCATCATGGGAAAATGGCAATACAAAGTTTTCAGAGAATGCATAATGCAGTGAAAATGACACTTTATCATGCATATCTTTTCTATATTGGGACTCTGTTTCCATGTACTTAAGAAAATCGTTCATCCAGCCCATATTCCATTTATAATGAAAGCCAATTCCTCCATAATGTACCGGTGCTGTAACTTGTGGCCAATCAGTGGAGTCCTCTGCAAACATCAATATAGTTGGATCATACTGCGCAACCGTTTTATTGAGTTTTTGCAAAAATTCTATTCCATATGGGTTCATACTGCTTTCATTGGAATTTGGCCAATAGATGATATTAGATACTGCATCTACCCTGAAACCATCTACGTGAAAATATTCCATCCAAAAAAGAGCATTTGAAATTAAAAAACTATGAACTTCCATTTTCCCCAAATCAAAATTGGCAGTTCCCCAAACCAAATTTTCTCTATCCTTTGGATTGGCGTAGTCAAATTGGCTAGACCCATCAAATTGATATAAACCATGGGCATCTTTACAAAAATGACCTGGCACCCAATCTAAAATTACTCCCAGTCCATTTTGATGGCATTGATCAATAAAATACATGAGATCTTTTGGTTCACCAAAGCGACTCGTAGCTGAATAATAGCCTGTACCTTGATATCCCCATGAAATATCTAGTGGATGTTCCACTAAAGGCAATATCTCAATATGAGTAAACCCTTGATCTAAGCAATAAGGAATCAGTTCATCTGCCAACTCACGGTAGGTATAAAGACTTTCATCCTCATGCAATTTCCACGAGCCAAGGTGCACTTCATAGATTGCAAGAGGCTCATTCAAGCTATTCTTTTTTGTCTTTTTTTGTCTCCATCTTGCATCATTCCACTTATACCCATCTAAAGAATAGACAATTGATGCCGTATTGGGTCTTAATTCTGAATAAAATGCATATGGATCCGACTTTAAAAACGTATTTCCTTCAGAAGATGTAATCTGATACTTATACAATGCCCCGGTTAAGTCCTTGTTAATTTTAATAAACCATATTCCTTCTTCGTTAATACGTTCTAAGGGATACTTATCTGCTTCCCAGTTATTAAAATCTCCTACTAGTCCAATACTTTGCGCATTTGGCGCCCACACACAAAATATTGTGTAAACCTCTTCTTTATCTCTATAAACGTGCGATCCTAGCAATTTATAGCTTTCAAACAAGTTCCCTTCATGAAATAAATGTAGCTGAAATTGTGATGGATATACTGTTTCCACTTGCATCCTACTTTCTAATTCAATTATTCCGGTAAATACTGTCCTACAAAGTTGTACAAGAATTAATTTCCCTGTATTTCTACAAATAAAACTAATTCTACTAATTAAAATGAAAACGGATTACTTTGGGGTTTTGTAATAAGTATCTTACTATTTCTAATATTCTATCCGTTAGCGCCGATTTCCTTTTTGTTTTTTTAATTTTATGATATTATAAATTTTTTATGTTTAAACAACTAAAATACTTTGTTGATTTTTTAACATACTTTTTTCTACTTTAGAAAAACTAATAAAGATAAACTAGAAAAGGTGGGAAATAATTTGAGCAAAAGTGAAGAAGAATACCTATTAGAGCAGCATCCATCAGACGTTAAACCTTTTTTTGAAGCTCCAGATAGAAAAATATTGGCTACTGGCGACATGTTTAGGGGACCATATACAGGTATTTCGTCCGACATGGATTTAAATAATCCAGGAAAAAAGCTAATGACCAGTGAAGATAAACTCGAAGAAGATATAAGACGAGGCCGGATATAAAAGAAAAAGAAGCGAAGATTTTTATCTTCCCTCTTTTTTAGCCACTATAATATTTTTATAAATTAGATAGTGCTGGCAAAACACTTAGTTATGGAATTCCCCACTTCTAGCTTTTTAAAAGTGGGGAATTCCTAATTTACAAACTTAAGAAGATGATTTATTTAACAAATAGGTTAACTTTCCAAAAGACTAGAACCATTTACTCCAACAGAACAATTGTTATTCCAGTGCAGAAATAACAACAAACTTTGCTTCTTCAAATTTTTTTTATTTGTTCTGAGAGAATCTTAGATAAGTTTCTCTTTAATACTACCCAGAGAAGGAATAATTAAGTGTAACAATCTCTTTCTGAAGAGAACCTGCGTATGCCTAAAAAAATAGATATTTTTTCAACTAATAATCAGTAAAATAAATTAACTGCTTTCTATTTAGTTTCTTTTACTGCTTGTGTATTACTAAACTTGATATCATTCATCTGTTTGTCATCAATACGTTGTTCAATTTGTTCAATTTTTATCCTATCATTTAAAATTTCATTTTTATTTTCTGCCATTAACTCGGAAAAAGATTTTTTAAGTTTTCTCATTACTTGACTCCCCTATTTTTAATATTTTACAATTTAATTTTTCTAGTATTTTTCTTAAATATAAATATGTCTATATTTCAAAGTGAAAATGAAATTCATTTTGCTGAATTTTCGGGCCGATAGAAAACATTTGGCTTTTGAGCTTTTGAGGTCCAAATCCTCGAGAGAAGCGGAGCTACCAAGGGAATTTAATCAAAAAAACAATCAAAAAAATGAGCGTTTGTGAACAGTCTGAAATATTTTTTATCAAGCATTAACAGGCTTTTGATTCTCACCTAAGAGATGATAAGGGAATACAAGAAATCTAGATGGGAGATGCAAAAGCCAACACTGATTATTAGTTAAACTTTATTTGTGGAGCAGCACAAAACAAAAAGGCACGGGATCAAAATAATTTCTATTATTTTGATCCCGTGCCTTTAGTTTTCTAATCGGCAATATTTCCATTTCTCTTAATATCCAGTATACTAATCAAATTAAACCTATATGTCAAGTGGGTTTATTTTAGAATCAAAAACAATTTTTATAAATAGAGGAAAATTACCGTAATACTAAAAAAGTCTATTACTTTTCTCTTATTTAAAAGGCTTTATCCATTGGATAAATTAAATTACTAAATTTTCATTTTAATTATTAAGCAACTATACTTTCTATGCATTTTTTAATATAAAAATTGTTCTTCTTAAATAGTAAATGTAATGTTTATCATTTGGCTATTTAAAATCGTCTAAAACATAAATCAATCAAATATATAACCTTTATAAAGTACAATTACAATCAGGCTTTTACAGGCAGTTATCTACTACCTGAATTTTTCATTTTTTTCTTAGCTTCGCGGTGAGATCAACAGCCTGTTAATGCAAAATACATTTTACTACTATAACTGTATAAACCAAGCTGGATAATTGAATTATGCTCAATACCTTTTGATTCTAGACAAAAAGAAAATATAAATAGAGAACTTTTTCTGTTTTATACATCTTCAATCAATCTCCCTACAATTATTATTAAAGCTTAAAAACAGAATAACTTATAGTGCTTAATTACTAAAGGTGAATATTATGAGTTATCCACAGACAGAATTATTTTTCTCAAACTAAAAAAGCTGTTAGCGTCTGCTAACAGCTTTTTATTCGTATGACCCATACGGGATTCGAACCCGTGTTACCGCCGTGAAAGGGCGGTGTCTTAACCGCTTGACCAATGGGCCA
>NZ_BQYJ01000011.1 GCF_023168165.1 Niallia sp. NCCP-28 | reverse complement strand
GTTTTTTAAAGAGATTAAAAAGTTCAATATTATATTTGGCCCACTATCGTTTTAATTTAACAGTTTTAGGTTCTGATTCGATAATATCGTTATCACCCCTCTTTTTTAATCCAACTGTCCCTTCGTTACCTTTCCTTTACACTTTCTAATTGATTAGACGATGTTAAACAAACAGTAAAAAACTATATTCTCCTTTTGGAGATTCTGCATACATACTATTGGGTATTAAATAAATACTATGATTATCTGCATGAAAGAAAGGAAGTGTAATTTTTGGTATCTCGCAATAAAATCATAACTATTCTTTCTCTAATAATAGTGGTTTCACCAATTACATCCTATGCACATGTTAAATGGTTTACAAATTCATCTCCGGAAAAGGTACCAATTGAACAAATATTATCTGGTGGATTTTTAGGAATCTCCCTTGCAATTGCTATTCTCCTAGCTATTTTGTCTCAATTAATTCCGAAATTGACGAGTATACCGATTGTATCAAAAATAGATAATAAACTTGATGGCTACCGTAAATATTCTCGATATATACTAAAATATGGTACCGCATTAGCTTTTGTATTACAGGTTTTGAATAGCACGATGTTTGCTCCTGAGTTTCCCATAAATCATAATTGGCAAACTATGCTGATGTGGGCAATAATTATATTTCTTATTATTCCACATCATATTTCAACTAAGATTGCAGCTATTTTAATGCTTTTTCTTTTCTGTTATATATGGAATAATGCTGGATGGTTTCATATGTTGGATTACGGTTTTTATTTAGCTATTATAGGTGTCTTTTTTGTAGGAAAAACCCCATTAGAAACAAAAGGATTTCCTTTTCTATACTTGGGAACAGGATTAAGTTTATGTTGGGTAGCTGTGGAAAAATGGGTTTATCCTATAATGACGGTTGATATTATTCATGATCATCGGGTTCCAACCTTTGGTTTTGATCCTGAACTGTTTGTAGTCCTTTCTGCTTTCATTGAATTTGTTGTAGGATATCTATTAGTAGTGGGAATATTAAACAGGTTGTTAGCAGTAGTCGTTACCATTTTATTTATTTTAACTACAACTATTTTTGGTTATACAGAAGTAGTTGGGCATGGGATAATACATATTGTCCTCATTATTTTTATCATTGAAGGTGTTTCTTTTTATGATCCGCCAATAACTATCCATAAAACTAGAATGGACCAAATAATCTTTGTTTTCTTAAACTTTCTTTTTGTTTTAAGCACATTTTTACTTATTTATTATCGTTTTGCTTAAAAATTAAATAACGATAAAAAAGCGGAACTTTCATGAGATTCCTCCTCGAAAATTCCGCTTTTCTACCATTATATATAGGAAACAATCAATTCACTTGTTCCCTTAATCGTATACTCTCCTACTATGCTTAGCAAAAGAAAATGATCTCCTTTTTGACAAATCGCTACTTCTTATTTCTACCATGCCTTTTTTAGGAGTTTATTACTTTTCATCTCTCCATATACCAAACTCGTCTCTAAACAAAATGAATCCTTTGTTTAGAAGCAAGTTTGGTATATTGTTGATTTTCTTTTAAAAGTGAATCAAAGCCTCTCTGTTTTTCTCTTTGTTCATTTATTTGTTTTTTCCTAGTTGTTTTATTGCAAGTAACAGCCATTTTCGCTGCTAGTTGAAAAAGATATTTTTCAAAACCTTTTTGCTCCATTTCAAAAAAATGGTTATAAGCAGTAACAAATACTTTTTCTACTACCCTGCTCGCCAATTCTTCCTCACGAACAATACAAAAAACAAGATGGAAAAGCTTTTGTGCATGAACAGCTATAAGATTCTCATATTCTTTTGTTCTGGCTAACATCCACATCCACCTTTCCAATTCCTTCTTATTTGTTTAATTCGTCTTTGATAAGATTCGGCACATTTTTTTCAGATAAATAAGCAATCCTATTTGTTCCATCTTTATAAACTACCAGCAAAGAATATGGTTCAAAATTGTTGCTTGCATGATCTAATAATTGTTTTTTGCTGTCCTTCTCTTTTACAGTTGCTTTTTGCTTGGCTGTAAAGATTTTTTCTCTAATTTTTTCTTCCTCATAACTATACATATTTTCTGTAATGCCAGTATCCTTTGTTTTTACAATCTGGATTTCCTTTACTTCATCAGAAATAGTAAATGATTTTTCAAGCATACCTTTTTTATCCAGCCAATTAATTGTTTCTGTATAGGTTGGATTAATGGTCATATTATAATATCTATTGTTTTTATCCTTTAATGTAAATTCTATATTGACATTATTCCAATAATCTCGTTTCATATCTTCATATGATTCTTTTAAAATATCTCGTTTTAAAACAGTCATCAATTCAATAATTTCATCCTTTTGTAATAAACGGATGCCTTCACCAATCATAATATTGCTTATATCATCACTTCTCCATGAAAAAATGGAATAATTCAGTGTTTTAAATTCTTCTGTTTCATAGATTGGCTTGATGAAATCTTTGTGTTTATTGCTGTTGAAAGCATAATCTCTGTATATATTTTTTCCATTTTTCAGCTTATACTGCAGTCTTACGCTCGTATTTTTATCACTGTCTTTTGTATCTTTTTCCATTATCAATTTTTTATGAAGAGCGACTACATCCTGAATATTTTCTTTAGAGCTCATCATTTTTATGATGTTATTGGTTTCATCCCTATCACTTGTCATAAATGTGTATTGGTCATCAGTAAAGGAAACACTTGCAACAGCATCTGCATCAGGCACTTTCTTTTCATACATTTTCACAAAAGGAATCGAGATGCCAATTACTAGAATAACTACGGCAGCAAAGTAGCCAAACTGTTTTAAACGATAAAATACTCGCCATGTTTTTTCTAATATCATTTCTGCCAATAAATACCCAACTAACCCTCCGAAGAAGTTGCCAATAACCATTGCTGGTTTTCCTGCATCGACAATTTCTCCATAAAGGCTGCCGATTAAAACAAAAGAAAGAGCAAATACATATTTGAAAAGGCCTTTTAATTGTGGAAAAACAATCGCTTGAGAAATATATTCGACTTTTCTTTTTTTGTATAAAAATAAACCAAGGAAATAAAAAACAATCGCTAACAGGAAATAAGCAAGATAATGATAAACTTTTGTATCATCATTCCATATAATCACTGGCACTAAAAGGGGCGAAAGGAAAAATAGTTTATCTTCATCTAAATAATGATTAATTGGAAATCCATGTACCCACATTTGGATGTTAAAACATAATAGGGCAAAAAAACCAACTGGCAATACTAAAATTAAACAAGTCAGCACCCCTTGAAAAACAGATAAACCAGTCAGCATTCCAATACATACACATGCTGTAAATAGCAAGATGCTAAAGATAGAAAAAATAAGAAACCACTTATAAATATCAGAAACAGGGAAAAAATACTCCAAATTTGCAACAGAATAAATAAGCCGCAAAATGATTCCATTTACTAATATAGGCAAAATTAATAAAATGATTCCACTGATGCTGTAATAATGAAAAAGATAGTTTCGTTTTATAGGCATACTATGGATTAAGTCGCTATATGATTTTGACTGCAAAAAGCGAAATAGAAAAATTGCCAATAGCAGGGGCAAAAGGATCATCACTATTATTTGTATAAAGACATTTACATCAAATACCTTTTCAAACATTGGATAATAATCAGGGCTGTTCTTCCAAGCCTCGTCTTTTTCTATCAGCAGCAAATATAATGGCACGGAAAAAAAGAGAGCAAAAAATGATAGCATGCTGACCCATCCGACATTGCGCAAAATAAGAACGGCTAATTGCTTATGATAAAAGGATGTTTTGGATGGCATAATTCATATCCCCCATTTCATAAATAAATATTTCTTCTAATGTTAGCGGCAGCATATCTAACAGCACTGGTTTAAATGCTTCGATATCTGTTAAAAGCTTTTGTTTTTCTCCTCTTACAATCAGCATATATACGCTGCCCCTTTGTTCCATATAAAGAGGCTTTATACTTTCTTTCCATTTTTCCTTTGTTTCTTTCGGAAATGCGACTTGAATTTTATGAATATCGGATTTTAAATCATCGATATCTTTTTCGATTATGCATGTTCCTTTATGGATAATACCGATATGGTCGCATAAATCTTCTACTTCTCTTAAATTATGGGAAGAAATGATTACCGTCATTTCCCGTTCTGCCACTTCTTGAACAAGCAAGTTTTTCACCTTTGTGCGAATAACTGGATCCAGTCCATCAAATGGTTCATCGAGAATAAATACACTAGGATTGGTTGACAAGGCCAGCCAAAAAGCTGCTTGACGCTGCAAACCTTTTGAATATGTGTGAATTTTTTTATTCACATCCAATTCAAACACTTCTCCAAGCTTTAAAAAACGTTCTTCACTCCAATTCGGATAAATGGATTGAAAAAAGTTGGCCATTTGTTTTGTTGTATATTGAGGGAAAAACGTTGGATAGTCAGGCATAAAAAACACGGACTGTTTGATGCCATTGTTTTCATATACATTCTCTCCTTCTATTGTAACCGTGCCGCTATCTTGTTTCAGAATGCCTGCCAATGTTTTTAGCATGGTGGTTTTGCCGGCGCCATTTGAACCAAGAAGTCCATAGATGGATCCTTTATTTACCGTTAGCGTTAAATCGCTTAATATTTGTTCTTTTTCAATTTTTTTATTTACATGCGTTAATTTGATCATTTCAACTAGTTCCCCCTTTCTGTTCTTTCAGCTTTTCAACAAGCTCAATAATATCTTCCGGCTTTATCCCTAAAAAAAGTGCTTCTGATATTAGTTTCTCTAATTTCCGCCATGCTTCTTTTAGTTTGTTTTCATCCTGCATAAGATTAGAAGCATTAACAAAACTGCCTTTTCCTTTAATCGAATAAATATATCCTTTTGTCTCCAATTCCCGATATGCTTTTTGAATAGTATTTGGATTAATCGTTAATTGAGCAGCTAATGTCCGGACAGATGGAAGCTGCTCATCTGGAACCATAACACCTGATACAATCAACTCTATTAATTTATCCACTAATTGCTCATATATAGGGGTTCGGCTTCGCAAATCAAGCTCAAACATAATAAACCCTCCAATCTGTATTAAGTGTACTATAACCCGTAATACAGTTTTATTATAAAGGATGTCTTTTACAATGAAAAGATAAATTTAGAAAAATTTACAATTTTTTTTGCTTGCCATAAAAATAAAGTGAAACTTTAATCAGGTTTTTTGGGCCCACCTAGATCTGTCCTCTTCTCTTACTGGGGGCCAAAAGCCCGTTAACGCATGATAAAATTCCAATTAGAAAACAAGAAAATATTTACACTTTTTGAAAATTCATGTTTTAATAGATATGTAACAAATAAACTTTACGGAGGAAAATCATGAAAAAGAGAAAAATAACTTCTTTATTTGCTATTTTGCTAGCATTTGCATTTGTATTCAACAGTGCAACAGCCGGCACTGCTTTTGCGGCAGATACGGCAGATAAAGCAGAAAACTTAACAGCTGGACAAACAAAAACAGCAAGCTTTAACTCAGATGAATATGTAAAATGGTTTAAAATCACACCAACACAAGATACAATCAAAAAATTTACTCATCTTGAATTCATATTAAAATCTAAACAAGAAATGAATGTATCCATCTATTCCAGCTTGGAAAATGCAAAACTTGGCAATCTATTTGATCAATACACAGGCTATAGCTATGATCAGGCTCCTGCTGTTATTGACTTCCCCTTAGCTTGGAATGGTACATATTATGTAAAAGTAGAGTATTATTCAGATGAAGATATAATAATAGAAGAAGGCGAAGTAAACGAAATAATCCAAACTACTGCAGAAGAAAAAGCAGACAGTTCTTTTACTCTTCAAGCAAAAGGAGCAACTTTAGCTCCATCAACAGAAATTTCAGAAGAGTGTCCTGTTGAATTAAGCACAAAAGATAAAAAAGATGGACAATCGATTCTAAGCGATTTGCGCACCATTCGCGATTCGATTTTATCCCAAACAGCAAACGGGAAAGAACTGTCTTCTTTATATTACAAAGTTGCCCCATTTTTAAGTGCCAAAATGGTGTTTGACAAAGAACTGCGCTCCAATACATTGGCAGACTTACGCCAATTAAAACCGATTTTTGCAGAACTATTAAATAACGGAACAACTTCAACATATACATTTACTAATAAAGATGTAAAAGCAATTAATCGTTTATATGAATCAGCATTAGCTGCTTCACCAAAAACACTGAAAGAACAAATTCAAAAAATTGAAAAAAAAATCAATATCGGCAATTTAGAGGATAAAACCCTTGCTTCTGTTTTTTCAAAATTAGGGGCATCAACAAAAGCAATTACAAATAAAAATGCAGCAGGAAAATATATTGTAAAGTTAAAAGAAGGCAAAAGCTTATCAAGCTTTAAAACAAGTGCAAAATCTTTAAAAAGCGATACCATTCAAGAATTAGATCAAACAGATAAAATCACAGATCAATTGATTGTAATGGATTTAGGCAAAGAGATTAAAACAAAAAGCTTTTCTGTCAAAGAAAAAACAAGCTTAGTAAACTCTATCAAAAACAATCCAGCGGTTGAATTTGTGGAACCAGTAAAAACCTATAAAGCATTAAGCACAACACAGGACGTTTCCAACAGCTATCAGTGGTCACTTAAAAACAGTGGACAAACAAATGGCAATAAGGACGCTGATATTCAATACGAAAACTTATATAAACTGCAAAAAGCTATTAAACCAAAAGAAACATTGATTGCAGTAGTAGATACTGGTGTTGACAGTACACTTGCTGATTTAAAAAACACGGTAAAAATACAAAACGGCTATAATTATATTTCCAATACACAGGATGCAACAGATGATAATGGACATGGGACACATGTGAGCGGCATTATTGCAGCAAGCGTTGATAATAATTATTCCATTGCAGGCATTAATACAAGCGCTAAAATTCTTCCAGTAAAAGTATTGGATGCAAGCGGTGCTGGAGATAATGAACAAATTGCCAAAGGAATTAAATTTGCGGTAGACAAAGGGGCTAAAGTCATCAATTTAAGCCTTGGCGGCGACTATAGCAGAGTGTTGGAATACATGCTTCAATATGCAAATAAACGTAATGTAACCGTAATTGCAGCAAGTGGAAATGAATCATCTTCCATGCTGTCATACCCTGCTTCAAGCCAATATGTAACAAGTGTGGGAGCAACAAATGACTTGGATCTTGTTTCTGACTACTCCAACTATGGAGAAAGCCTTGATTTAGTTGCACCTGGCACAAATATTCCAAGCTTAGTACCAAATGGAAATATTACGTATTATAGCGGAACATCTATGGCAGCACCGCATGTAGCTGCTGTAGCAGGACTTATGTTGTCCATCAATCCAAACTTAAAGCCTAAAGATGTGGAAAATGCGTTAATCAGCACAACAAAAAATGTAGCATTCACAGAAACAGATGGATATGTAGAAGAAGAAAGCAGCTACCTTGATTTATTAGATTACGAAGATGGGGAAACAGGAACGTTGGCGCCAGGCTATGACCTAGTGTCTGCTTGGGGAAGACTAAATGCTTTTAGTGCAGTCAGCTCTGTTAAACTTAATGCAAAAGTAAATACCGTATACAACAGCTCAAAAACAATCAGAGGAACTGCTGAAAAAGGAACAGCTGTAAGTGTAAAAATCGGAAAAACGACTAAAAAAGCTGCTGCTGACAGCAAAGGTAATTTTAAAATCGAAATTCCTGTGCAAAAAACAGACAGTCTTTTATATCTTACATTTGAAAAAACAATCAATGGCATAAAAACTAATACTACCATTCGCACTGCTGTTCAAAAAGATACAAAAGCACCTAATGCACCGAAAATAAATCCAGTAGCAGACAAAGACACTAAAATTACTGGAACAACAGAAGAATATGCGACAATTACAGTAAAAACAAATGGCAAAACATTAAAAACTGGTACAGCAAATGCAAATGGCGTTTTCAGCATTGCGATATCAAAACAAAAAGCTGGCACCAAATTAACAATTACTGCAGCAGATGGCGCTAAAAATACAAGTAAAGCAACTTCTGTAACAGTAATAGATAAAACAGCACCTGGCGCCCCAAGTGTAACTGGCACCATTAGCGACATTAGCGACAAAATAACTGGAAAAGCAGAAGCAAATTCCACCATTACGATTAAAAATGGGAAAACAAAAGTTGCTGCTGGCAAAACAAACAGCAAAGGTTCCTATTCTCTGACTATCAAAAAGCAAAAAGCTGGCACCAAACTTTCTATTACTGCAACAGATAAAGCAGGAAACATAAGCAAGATAAAAACCATCACTATTGCAGACAAAACTGCGCCGAATGCTCCAAAAGTAAATGCTGTTACAACTAATTCCACAACAGTAACAGGCAAGGCAGAAGCAAATGCAGTTATCAGCATTAAAGTAAAAAATAAAGAGCTTGCTAAAGGCACAGCAGACAGCAAAGGATCCTATTCCATTAAAATAACAAAACAAAAAGCTGAAACTGTTTTATCTGTTACAGCAAAAGATAAAGCAGGGAACATAAGCAAAGCAACAAAAAAAACAGTGGCAAAAGCAAAATAACAAAAAGGGGCTATCTAATAAGTCCTAAAATAAAAACAGGGGAAGAAAAACAAATTGTTTTTCTTCCCCTGTTTTTTGGTCTCTATTCATTTTTTATTTTACAAGAAAAGACGTTTTTTTGTATTTGATTTAAAAAAAGTTATGCAATGCTTAAGCTTAGGGTGGATTTCAGCACTTTGTTGATTGGAATGGAAGGCGCGAGTCTCCTGCGGGAAAAGCGAGTCAAAGGGAGACCCCGCAGAAGCGCGCCAAGAAGGCTCCCGGACCGAACCGCCTGGAGCGGCAACAACAGACAAGTTTAACAGCCCCTTTTTTATTATCCAACTCTTTTCTCTGCTAGTTTTCCAACATTTCTTTTTACTTTTTTGCCATACATAAAATAATAAACAGCCAGTCCAAGGAGGACATAGATGCTTGTGTAAAAATACAAAGAACTAAAACCAATTTTATCCCCAATAAAACCAACAAGAAAAGATCCTATTCCAATTCCAGAATCAAATAAAGATAAAAAGGTTGCTGTTGCAAGCCCTCTCCTTTGGGGTTCTGCCGATTGAATGGCGATTGTTTGAAAACTAGGAAATAATGTTCCATATCCTATTCCGATCAGACCTGCAGACACTAAAAAGAGGCCAGCTGTATGCATGCCACTTAAAATAAACATGCCAACCGCAAATAATACAATACAAGGATAAATAATGACATTTGCTCCGTAACGGTCAAACCAGCGACCAGTAAAAGGCCTTGCCATCAGCATCAATACAGCATATACTACGAAAAAATATCCTGATACAGATGCTAATCCTTTTGAATTGGCATAAACAGATACGAAGGATAAAATAGAAGAATAAGCGATGCCAAACAAGGCGGCAACAAAACTGATTGATAAAGCAGATGGTTCAAATATATTGCTCCATTTAAATGTATGCTTTTGTTTTGCATGTGCATGCACTTGTCTATTTTCCTGTTTCGGCAATTTGATTGCCAATCCTGTCCCCAATGACAGCAGTGCACAAATGCTTGCAATGATAAATAATAGCTGCACGCCCCATGAATTGATTGCCATTAATCCTAAAAAAGGACCGATAACCATAGCCAAGTTCATGGACATAGAATAATAGCCCATGCCCTCTCCTCTTCTTGAATTAGGAATCAAATCAGCAACAATGGTTCCTGTAGCAGTTGTTGCAATTCCAAAACCAATGCCATGAAATGCGCGGACTAGCAATAATCCGCCAACAGATTGTGGAAGAAAATATAATAATGTTCCCATTAAAAATAGCACCAGCGCTACGATAAATATTGGTTTCTTCCCTATCTTTTGCATAAAATTACCTGCAAATGGACGAATGACAATCGCCGAAATCAAAAAAATTGTTACAATCAATCCTGCACTAGCCTGATGGCCATGCAAATGATTAATTGCATAAATCGGCAATGATACCAATAAATAATAAAAAGTTAAAAAAAGAAAAAAATTGCTTATCCAAATACTAATAAACCCTTTGGTCCATAATGCTTCCTTACTCATTGCTTTTCCCCCTTGCTGCAATCTGTCCCGTCCATTCTGCCAGCAGCGTTGTCAGCTGATTTTGAGATTCTTTTGGGAATGTCTCTACAAGCCGTTTGTTCATGGCAAGAACAGCTTCTTCCCAAACCGGATACATCTCGAAAGCCTTTTTTGTTAATTCAATTTTTTTTGTGCGTTTATCAGACCCTTGGATTTGATTCACATATCCACCAGATACAAGCTTTTGTATGGTCCTTGTCATCGGCGGTTTTTCGACTGATAAATAATCAGATAGTTCTGTTTGTGTCAGTGAACCTTTTTGCTTTAATACATAAATAACCGACCACTGGGAACTGTAGAGCCCAAAAGGCTGAAGTGCCACATTTAATTCTTTTGTTAATTCTCGAGCCAATTGATGAATGCCATGAAATAAAATATGAAGGTCCCGCAAAGATTCCCCTCCTTTTTTCTATTTTTCATTAAAGTTTTTTGTTATTAAGTTTTCCCTTTTTTGTGGAATAACCGAAGTAGCGAAAACATTTTTAGCAGAATGTATGAACGAAGCGTTAGCGGAGACTAGTTCCTTTTCAACACCCAAAATTAGTTACCTAAGTAACTATATCATATAAAATTGCTTTTAAACAAGAAGAATTTACAAATTTAAATTTCCACTTCCTATATAGCATATATATAATAAACGAATGGAGATTAGCATGAAAATTTTTGCATGTACGCTTAGAAAATATAGGTTCCCACCCATTTTATTCTTTGCTTTGTATCTTGTTGTTTTATTTTTTCTGGCTGCAGGCAATCTGTTTATGGCATGCGAGGATATAATGATCTTCTGTTATTTCCCCTTATGAAGAAAGCAGCCTCGCTGAATTCTTTTGGATTATTTTTTATTGTGAGCAACTTATTTGGAAATATATTTGCCTTTTTGCCATTGGCTTAGGTGATAATAATGATAAGGTGCTGAATGCACTTGACAGCGCTTTGGGATATTTTCTTTTTCATTTGGCTGTGCCTTTTTCAATAAAAAAACAATAACTGCCGTTTTACCAATAAAGTGAAACTTCAATCAGCGAGGTTTTCCACGTCCCCCACTGATTGTCAGTTGAACCAACCGGGTCTTTACAGGCTAGTTCTACCACCTAGATTTTTTTATTCTTCTCATCATCTTGAGGTGGGGGTTTTGCTGCCCGTTAATGCCCGATAAATAAAGGCAGTCTGGATTATTCATCTATTAGCTGCAAAGTATCTCCAACATTAATTTGTCCTGTGTGAAGAACCGCTGCATATAGACCAAAATGATTGCTATTTTCTTTGACGATTTTTTTTAAGATGGATGGTTTTTTTTCTCCTGTTTCTGGATCAACAGTAATAATCATGCATCGTTCACAAAATTTATTTATTTGAATGATTACTTCTGCCCCAATTTTAATTTTTTTCCCAATCAACTCTTCTTCTGTTATATCTAGGGCGCCCATTTGGTACACAATATTGCCTCGAAATCTTCGTTCATCCACCTTTTCGCCAACGCTTTTTTCTAGCTGCTCAAGCGACTGTTCACTAATTAAAAGAAGATGATCTTCTTCAATAGCAGGGAATGGAACAAAATCAGGAGCATATTGAATGGCCGTCAGTTTTCTATTTGTATTTGCTTCTAATTCATCTAAAAGGCTTCGATCCTGCCAATCATATACTTTGCCATCTTTTGTGATGATTTCAACTGACGGCATTTTTTTCAGACTTTCCTTTTCTGTAAACCTTGCTTTATATGTAGCCATATATGGATATTGTGTAATCGTTAAATGTTTTTGATGGTTGGTCAAATCAATAAATGCATGACTTCGATCCCCATAAAGTCCATACTTCAAAACATTTGTGGAAACTACACTTTCTCCTGTAAACGATTTGACTGGATGTCTAACCAGTTTTGTAATTGTTCCAATTTTCATGATTTATTCACCTCTATATGTTAATACAACAAAAAAGGAAAAAATCCTTCTATAGAAAAGACTGTCCCGTTTACCTTTCCATTATGGAATCATAAACGGGACAGTCTAAATATTTATGGTCTTCCTTCTGTCATATTAACAGCCAATAGCCGTTCTGTTCTTGTATCAAAGGTTAAATTGACAAATACACCAATTTCTTTATTTTGATTTTTTACAATCAGTTTAAATTTTTCAACAGATTTTCCATTTTTATTTTCTTTTCCTACATGCAAATAGTCGGTAATTTCACTATCTGGGTATTTTTCTTGCGTTTTGGTCATCGCAATTCTTCCCCATTTTACATAGGAAGGCAATCCTTCATTTTGGGCATTTGCTGGGATTGCTTGAAACAGCAAAGTAAAAGCAAACAACAGAATAGTTAGGTTAGATATCGTTTTTTTCATCATTTATCACACCCTTCTCTTTTAGTAATAGTATGAACATGTAAAATCAGAATATGTAAACAATACAGTTTCATTTGTTAACTAAAAATAAAATTAAGTTGACATAAAACTTTTTCCCATTTATAGTTTATTTATACATAATATTTTATATAGGAGTGAAACAAGTGAAACAAACAAAAAAATGGAAAACGATTGAAATCACTATGATTGCTTTATTTGTTGCGTTTACCGCAATCGGGGCCAATATCGGCAACTTTTTTATCATTGGCGGTGTGCCTTTAACATTGCAGACTTTTTTTGCTATTTTGGCAGGGCTTGTGTTAGGCAAAAGACTTGGCAGTATGGCGATGATTGCCTATATGTTTGTTGGTTTAGTCGGTTTACCTATTTTTTCGCAATTTGGCGGCGGATTCCGGGTTATTTTTTCTCCAACATTTGGATTTATTTTATCTTATATTATAGTCAGTTATGTAGTTGGATTTATGATAGAGAAAAAAGCAACCTTGCCAATGTTTATTTTTAGCTCCATTGTTGGTCTGATCTTAAATTATGTTATTGGCACCAACTGGATGTATTTTGCCTATAAATTTTGGGCGGCTGCACCAGAAGGATTTACTTATGGATTAGCTTGGTCATGGATGTTGGTATTCCTTGTAAAAGACGTGATCGTCAGTATTTTTGCTGGAGTTGTCGGCCATCGTTTGAACAAAACAGTAATGGCAAAAAGCAGTTTAAAAATCAACTAATAACAAAGGCTGTTTTCGTATAGGTGGTTGCTTTTTAAACACAGCCTGTATACGCTCGCATTCCCACAGGATTCTACGTATATACAAACTGCTATGTCTTTCTCCTCCTATTTTGTATGGCAAAAATCTAACAAACTCGGTAAAAACAACTATAAAAAAGAGTAGTAATCCCTTCATCTGGATTCTACTCTTTTTATTTTTGAATCAAACAGACAAAAAACGACCTTAAAAGAAGATGACTGTCTATTTTTGCGCTTTCCTGAGAAATAGTTCTTGTTATCTCACTTGGAAGCTAAAAGGAATCTCATGGCTATCAAAATCCTTTGTTAATACATGAACTGTTGCTTCCCATTTTCCAGGCTGATTCAACTTTAAATTTTCGCCACTGTATTTTCCATCTGCTGTTTTTTTTAATGTAAAGTCCGTTTTTTGACCTTCATGAGACAAACTAATGGATAACTGTTCTACATCTTCCATTGGTTTGCGATCATTTGTAAACAAATTAATGTCAAATTCATTTTGCACACCCGTTTTTTTCGGAGAAATGGACAAGCTTATATTTTCATTATATCCTAATTCTGCTTCTTCATAAAAAGGCTTATCTATTGGCAATGTTGGTGTCTGCAATTGCGTAAATACTGCCGTTGTAAGCAGAATAAGAATGCCTAAAAACATTTCCGCTTTAATAGAGGTTTTATAGATTTTTTTACGTGATAATAATAATCTGCTGAATAAATGATAGGCCCCAAAACCAATCATCACAAAAAACAAACCTACCTTAACAAGGAGCACCACTCCATATGCTGTACTGACTAATGAATGAAAATCAGGTATTAACAACGATGCATTTATTGCACCGGAAACAGCAAGAATTGCGACACTAAACAGCGCCCAATGAGAATAGTTCTGCAATGTATGCCAATACTGATGATGCTCTTTGCTTTTTTTGTCAATTATTCCTTCTTTTAACAAAAAGACAATAACAATTATTCCTCCAAGCCAAATGGATGCCCCTGTTAAATGAAAAAAGTCAAAAATAATCGCAGGTTCATCATACGGAGAACTAGATGGATGTCCAATAAAAGCTTTAGCAAGGATAATACCTACAATAGAAATCCCTAGAATTATCCATGATTTTTTCATCTGATAGCTTTTGTTTTGCTTCATATAAAAATGAACCGCCCATAATACCAACAATAAAAGCATTTGTATGATCCATACAGTACCTTCTTTTGTGCTTTTTATGGTTTCCAATAGATAGCCAGGACGTAGGCTTGCTAAAAAGTTCATTCCAGTATTTGTTTGTGTTTGCACCATTAAAAAACTAATAATTCCTATTGTCAGAAAACTAAGTGCTGCATAAATAAGTTTTTTTGTACGAGAAACTAGTGCTGATGCAAGTTCGTCTGTCCGAAACCAAACCATATAAAACAAACAAAGACCCATATACAAACAAAGACCTGTATACAAAAATGCTTTATTCATTCCTACCACAATCATTGTGCTTTTATCAACCGTATATTGCTGCTTGGGTAATGTCACCCCTTTTGGAAGCTCTCCAATGCTAAATGGAATCATTCCAGATACAGAATGGCCATCTGCAGAAAGAATTCGCCATTCTACCGTATAAACATCATTTTTTAATCCATTTTTTAGTGTAACAGAGATGGATTTTTGGGTTTGTTTATCAATTGCGACATCTTTTTTGTCGACACGCTCTCCCGCTGAATTAAGAACATTCAACACTGTAAAACCACTTTGAATTTTTTCATTAAACTCTATTTTCACTTCTTTTGGCGCTTTATCTAAACTCTCATTTTCCACAGGAGTTGAGTTTGTTATATAAGCATGTGCAGATGCATTTGATTGCAATAAAAAGAAACTGATAAACAAAAAAAGCAGACTTGCTATATGTTTTTTATTCATTGCTTTCGCTACCTTCCCTTATGTATTTCTATGTATAAGCACTCTCTACTAGTAAGAGATAAGACACAACTAACATTATAAAGGAAGAAAACATATCCGTATAGGAATACACTAATTATACTGCTCTATCCTTGTCTAAAAAGAGAGTATTTTGCCACTATCTGCGCTTTCCCGAGAAATATTTTTTATTATTTTTCTTTCTGTAAGTATATTGCTTTCTATTCCAGGTAAAAATAAAAACAAATGTGCAAGGAGGTAGGAAAATGGAAGTAAATATGACTGCCAAGGAAGTTATGACAGCTATTTCCCAATTACAGACTCAGGGAGAAAATTTATCAAAAAAAAAGGTTAAGCAAAACCATCCTGATTTAATGAGACATGCTCTACATTACTTTCCTGATTGGAATAGCGCAGTAGATAAAAGCAACTTAGCTTAAAAATTCCGTTTTTTATATCTACAGCTTTTTTAATCTGCTTCCAAGACCTTCTTTTCATTAGAATGTACATAAAAATATCTACAGCATGAAAACAAAATAGGTGCCCATAGAAGAGTTGTTCTCTATGGGTTTTCCTAATTGTCCGAAAAATATTGAATATCTTCTTTATAGCAGTTAATAATTAAAAAAGATTCTAGGAACGAGGTACATTTATGAACGATTTTTTTATTCTTTTGCGCAATGGAAATAAATCTGCCCTTTTAGCTGCTACGATTAATACATTGATTGCAATTATTAAAGGAGCCGCCTATATGATTACAGGCAATGTTGCCATGTTTGCAGAAACCATGCATTCTCTAGGGGATGCCGCCAACCAGTTTTTTGTGTTCATCGGTTCCGCTTTAAGCAAAAAACAGCCTACTAAACGTTTTCCCGGAGGATTTGGCCGAGTCGTTAACTTAGTATTATTAGGAGCAGTCTTAATTGTTGGGATTATGTCCTATGAAACAATCAAAGAAGGCTTTACTCATATTTTTCACCCAACAGAGTCAAACGGATTTTTATTAAATATTTCTGTTTTAGGGACTGCCGTTATTTTAGAATTTTATGTACTGATAAAAGCCATGAAAGAAATTGTCCGCGACCAAGGATTAGATACAAAAGGATGGAAACTTTTCCAGCATAGCTTTCAATATTTAAAAAGAGCAAAACCTGCAACAAAGCTAGTATTTCTTGAGGATATTGTCGCAACAGGGGGCGGTCTGCTTGCGATGATTGCTGTTATTATTGCCCAATACACTCCCTTCTATCAAGCCGAAGGAATTGCTTCGATTATCATCGGCTCCTTTATGTTTATTGTAGTCGGCAGAGTTTTCTTAGATAATGCAGCTGGTGCCATTGGAGAAAGCGACGCAGAAATGGAAGGCCGAATCGGCATGCTTGCAATGGCTGATCCCGATGTTCGCGATATACAAGATTTGTCTGTGTACAAAGAAGGAGAAGATTTTCATGTAGAAATGAGCATTGAAATCGACAGCCAATTAACCGTGGAACAAGCAGATAAAATCCGCCATCGCATAGAAGACCAAATTATGGAAGAAAGTGGCGTCTCTGACGTTATTATTGAATTTGATACAGATGATGGAGTATTAAAGTGGAACAAAACTCCATTGCCAGAAGAAAAATAAAACAAACGTTTAATTAAGAAGAAAAAACAGGAAATGCACCTTTCCTGTTTTTTCTTCTTAATATTTGTCGATTGTTGCCCCAAGAACTGATGCACGAATAATATCCATATGCTGAAATTTTTTTAGTTCTTTTGCTGTGCCAGTTACCACTGCTCCGTTAAATTTTATGTTAGAAGGATTAGAATTTGTATTTTCCTTAATGCCTTTTATTGCTTCCTTTACTTCATTTTTATGAATTTTTTTGTTATAAAGCTGTTTTAATGTTTCGTTAAAATGCTGCACCTGATCTTGAGAATATGGCACTTCAGGATTTACATCAAAACCAAATGCGCCTCCCCCACCTTTTGTTTTTAAATCATCGCTTGGCAATTCTTTTGTCATTCTTTCCATTTGAGCAGAATAGCTGGTATCGACCCATAGCCAATTCACATTTTCATAGCCAATTTTTTTTTGCAGCTCTTTAATAGATAATGGCTTGGTAAAAGAAAGCCCAACTTCGATTAGCTTGTTGTCATCTAGAGTCGCCGCAATATCAATTTCATGTGGCAAATAGTCATAATTTAATTTCGGGTAGTAAAAATCTAGTTTTCGTTGATTATTAAAGTAATTATAGCGGATTACTCTTTTGGCTTCCTTATTAAAAGAAAGCGTTTCACCCATGCCGCTTCCTCTTTCTACTAATTTTGATTTTCCAAAAATGGGAATTGTTTTTACTGTTTTGTCCCATACAATGGTGCGATTGCCAATTGTTTTCATATACATAGAATCTTCTCTTGCACTAAATAAGTTATAATCATAGGAAGAACCTTCAAGATTTATATTTGCACCATGTATCATTTCGAATAAATAATCTTCATTATCTATTTTTTTATTCAGCACATACTGACTTCCATTAATAAGAACATATAGGCTGACAACAGTAGTAATAATCGAAATAAATATGTATTTAACCAGCTGCTTTCTTTTGGACTTTTTGACTGCTGTTTGCAAAGAGGTATGATTGATAAAATCAATCTCTTCCTGCTGTTCTTTTTTATCGCTCATTTTCAGTAGCCTCCTTATAAACTTTTGCTAATTGTTTTTTGGCCCGGAACAAATTGGTTTTTACAGAAGCTAAACTCTTATTTACGATTTGTCCAATTTCATCATAAGATAGCGCTAATTGATATTTTAAAAACAGCATTTCTTGATAATCGGGCTTTAATTTTGCGATGGCCTGCTTTAAATCATTATTTTTTTCCATTTCTAAATAAATAGATTCTGGATTCTCTTTAAAATCTGCCGCAACCTTTTTCAGGTTGACATCAAGATTTATTCTTTTTTGTTTGCGATATTGGTCATAATAAAAATTGAGCGCTACTCGAATTAACCAGCTTCTAATTTTTTTTAGAGGAATAGAATCAAAATGAAGCAAATATTTTATTGCTGCTTCTTGCACTGCATCCTTTGCATCTTCTTTTGGAACTCCCAGTTTGCAAAGATAACGATAAACGATATTCAATTCTTCATTCAGTTCTTTTCCTTTTATTAAGTCATCCATCTTCCCCCTCCTGCCTACTAAACGAATAAAAAAAGAAAAAGTTTACAAAAGTTTTAGCATTTTTCTATTTCAACGTTCTTTTTATTACTGGAAGCTCTTCTTTTTTGAACTTTTTCTATTTTTTTACTCATTCGCTCCCTTCTTTTTATCGATATCCTCTCTTTTTTTTATCAAATTTTTTTATGTTTTTGTTTTTTCCACAATACCCCGCTGACTGCAAAAAACAAAATAGGTAGATATCCAACTAGCTTCCAGTTATTTTCTGCACCGAAAAGATAATAGGCAATTGGAAGAGCTGTTATACAACTAGCAAACATCCATTTCCATGACTGAAAGAATACCCCTGCTATACAGCTAAGCAGTGAAAAGGCGGCAGATAGTTGCAAAAGAAGCACAAAAAATTGAAAAGTTTTCATTATAGCTCCTCCCAAATGTTTTATTCTTTTCTATATCCTATAACCTTATTGCCTTCCATATTTAAATAGACATTTATTTTTTATGGCTCCTTTGCTAAATAACTAATTTTAATTGTGCTGCGATTTTTAATATCTTTTTTCTGGCTTGAATTTACCTGTTTCACAAGAAATTTGCTTCCAGATTTAAAACCATTTATATTGCCCTGTTTTTGATCTGCTATTTTATTCTGCAAAGATGGATCCAATGCGTTATATATTAATGTCTGCATCCTGCTTTCTTCTTCTTTCGAATAACTATTCATTTTTATAGATACGTTATGTGTTTTAGCATTAATACAAATATATATATAAATAAAAACAGCAACATTATTATTCCTAAAACTAGCTTTTTTTCATTATTTATTTTATTTTGAATGCGTAAAATTTTATTATTTTTGAATAAATCCTTTTAGACAACCAACAAAATCAACTTCTAAAATAGCGGTCCATTTCTCCAACTTTAAAAAGACAATAATCATCTCCATTTATTGCCCCAATCCCTATGAACAAATACAACATTCAGCCCCCCTTTCTTTTTATTCATTATACACAGCACTCCAAACATTGGATATATTTAACAAGTTATTTTTGATAAACTAACACTATCTACTCTTAAAATTAGCAACAAAACAAATTTATTATAAAAGGAGCCAAAAATGAATCAACATTTATTTCTTTTCGGAGGGGGTCCTCCCTTTACTTTGCAGCATGCCAAAAAGTTTCTTAATCTGCTGAAATCTACTAATCCTATAAGCATATTATGTATGGACAAAACAGGATGGCAGCAATATATGCCCTTGTATACTCAAATGCTAAAAGAGTTAGGTGCAGCATCATTTGAATATCTGCCGCTGCCGTCTACTTCACTTGATAAAATAAAAAACAATTTATATAATAGTGCTGGAATTATTATTTGCGGAGGAAATACCACTCTTTATAGAGATTATATTGTGGATACTACTATTAGTCAGATTTTGCTAGATTGTTATGAATCAGGCATCCCTATTGCTGGATTTTCTGCAGGCGCTCTTATTTGTCCTGAAACTTGCATTATTTCAGCGAAAGATAATCCGCAGGGTACATTTCAACAAAAAAAGGGATTAGGATTATTAAAAGATACCCTTATTGCTGTACACTTTTCCGAATGGAAGGATGAAGCCCATTTGCGGCATGCTGTAAATAAATTAGGGGAACAGCAGAATTATGGTATAGATGAAAATACTGGAATCCACTTCCAAAATGGAAAAATGCATACAATTGAAGGCAAAGGAGTATATACAATTAAAAATAAGCAATTGCTGAAAATGCACTAAAGTAATTCTCATTACTTTAATTAAAAAATAAGAACCAGCAAAGATCCTTTTAACAAAGAATCTTTGCTTCTACAAAACTCTACAGCCTAGCTGTTCTTTACATCAAAATTGATAATATACTCTTCTGGCAGCAATTTATTGCCGATGTTTTCAAGATCTAAATCACGATTAATATGTAGTGTATAATGTTCTCCATCACTATAGCCTTTTTCTGGAGGGCTGATAATTACATTGTTTTCCCTATCTTTTTTGACGGTAACGGCCACTTGATTTTTATTATGGTCTAGAACATATATATTCTCATCAGAAACAATTGATTTATTTATTCCTTTATCAAAGGCAATCGTAAATTCCTTTTGTTTATCTACTTTCTGAGAATACAATTCTTTTTTGTTACTAATTTCCTTCTTTTCAAAAGGATGTCTAGTAAATAGAACAATCAAAAGTACAGCGCTTATGGAGAATAACAAATTAATTTTCTTCATCTATAGCTCCTTTCTATTTTTACATTTTTGATTTTACCTATAATACCCACTTTTCTCAATATATTTTTTAAATTTTCCGTCTACTATCTAAGAATATCTCTATGCTGCTAATACTTGTCTACAACTGCTCCAATGCTAGATGCTTTTACATAAGATTTTCCTTTTAAGCTAAGGAGATCTTCTTTTGTTCCGGTTACGACAACGCCGATGATTAAGCCGTCTTTTTGCTTTTTCTGCACAGATTTGTATAAATTTTTATCATATTTTTTTAAATGCTTTAAAAATTCTGCTTCACTTTTTATAGTAGGAATACTTTCCGATTCTCCTAATGGAGAGGTAGGTTTATAGATTCCCAATAGCCAGCGTCCATACTCTGGTTCACTCCTTTCCGCAGAATCATCATCATATTCATTCACCCAAAACCAAGTTGGATGTACAGACTTTGGCAGCATTTTTTTGACTTCTTCTAACGAATAGCCTTTATCAAAAGAAACAGCAAGCTCCATATACTTATCTTCTGGATAATCTTTTAATTTAGCCAAATCATTCAAATACTTTTTATATGTATATTGAGGCACATAAAACATCATTTCTTTTTCCCCGCTAGGAATATTCACAACTGTCGTATCATTCACCCTGGTGCTATATGACGAAAAAGATGTAGAGTAATATCCATGATAATCATAATGCACATCTTCGGTATCCCATGGAATAATTTTATCTTCGATCACTTTATAAACTTTTCGTTTGACTGTGCCTTGAAAAAAACCATAATCAATCGTTTCCATTTCAATAGATGTATTAGGCGCTTTCATTACTGCATCTGCTTTTTGATGTTCTAATGTAACTTCACTCCCTCTTTTATCGACAATCCAAATATTCGTTCGATACACTCCATAACCGACAGCCAAACACACAATAACAGAGATAAGCAGTGTCCGCACTAAAGTAATCCATTTTGCTTTTTTTAATGTTTTTTTAAAGCTTTTTTCATCAAAAATATCTTCCAATTCATTTTCTTTATTTTTTTTCATTGTTTTCCTCCTGATAAATCTCTTTAAATTTTTTTCTCGCTCGTGCTAAGTAGGTTTTGACATTGTTTGGCTTTATTTCTAAATAATCGGCAATTTGCTGATAAGACCAATCTAATTCATATTTTAGAAGAAGCAGCTGCTTATACGCAGTTGGCAGCAACTCAAGCATTTTTCTGATTTGCTGCTGATTTTCTTTTGTAATGAGTACATCCTCTATTAACTCTGCATTGGATGCTAAATTTTCATCTAGCATTAAACTCGGTGCTCTATTTTTTTTGCGGCAGTAATCATAATACAAATTGGTTGCTACTTTAAAAAGCCATGCCCGATATTTATCAGGATCAACAGCATCCATATGGATCATCATCTTATACACACTATCCTGCACAATATCCTTTGCCGTTTCCGAATCAGCGCCTTGCTTCATTAAATAATAATAAAGCTCATTCATCACTTTCTTTAAAACATCGTTGGACAACTTCTTTTTCAACTATCTTCCTCCCTCTGTTTTTTAAACGTTTAAAGAGGATAAATGTATACAATCATTAATAATATTAATTGCAAATCATTTTCGTTAATCAAAACTTCCTTTTAAATAAAGGAATTCTTTAATCATTGAGATTTTTTGCGAGCAGTGATTCTCCATCTAGAATTCGCCTAATCTTGAGCTAGGAATCTTACTACCTGTTAAATAGGGATAAAAAATCATTCAGAAATAAGGAAGACTTATGCATACAGCATATGTAAAATTCAACCAAAAACAATGCTATAGCGTTGTTTTTGGTTATTTTCCCCTTTTTTATCTTACCTGTAAAAATCATTCAGAAAGTCTTCTTCTAACATTGATTTTTCAAAGAAGAAGAAAAATTCATTTTCATTTCATTATATTAAATTTCCTGGCTGGTTGTTTAAATAAACAAATATATTAATGAATAAACATGGTGTAAATTTCCAAAACATGCTATGTTTTTTCTATTTCAAAACAAAAAAACGTTAGGATTTCTCCTAGCGTTTCAGTTTGTCGACAAAAAGGTTCAGAATGAGAGCATTCTGAACCCTTTTAAGATAATGATTGGCTGGAACTAATTGATCTAAAGAGATCATTCCTAATGGATCTCTTTGAATAGAAGAATGTTTGGAAAGTATGATGTCACCTCTCTTATGTATATCCTTATATTTTAAAGCTAATCTATTTAAAATTCTATACGAAATAAATTGAAAACAGGTTGATTGGATTGAAAGCGGTGAGACTCCTACGGGATTAGCGAGACAGTCCGAGACCCTGCAGGAGCGAAGCGACGAAGCGGCTCGGCGCTCGCCCCGTGGAAAGCGAACCCCTGAAACGGAAATCACCAACTCCATTTATAATAAAAAAACTGTAAACAAACTTCCTTTTAAGGAGAGTTTGATACAGTCTGAAAACGTTAGGATTTCTCCTAATGCTTTTTTCTTAACTTATCTGCCCGCCCACAACTTTAATATCCTCTTCATATTGTAGTGCTGCTTCTATTCCAACTTGTAGACCCTTGACAATCGTTTCAAGCGACATGCTTGGCTGGCCTGCATTGGCACCTTTGATTTGTTCTGGCAAAAATGGAATATGAATAAATCCGCCGCGGATCGAGTTATTCCCTTTAGCTAGATGATCCATCAATCCATAAAAAAAGATGGTTGCAGACAAATGTTCCTGCTGTATGGGATACAGATGCTGGGATGCCCTTTTTATTCATTTCCTTTACCATTGCTTTAATAGGCAATGTCGACCAATAAGCAGCTGGTCCTCCTAAAATGACTTCTGTATCAATTGGCTGATTTCCGTTATTATCAGGAATCCGTGCATCATTGACATTTACTGCAATTCTTTCCACCGTAATATCCGTTCTGCCTCCTGCTTGTCCTACACAAATAATAAGATCTGGATCAACTTCTTCTATTGTCTTCACTAAATGAGTTATAGATAGATCAAAAACAGTAGGAATTTTTTCGATCTGTATATCGTATTCTCCCATACATGCACCACTAAACGCCTTTACCGCTTCTAATGCTGGATTGACCAATTCTCCTCCAAAGGGCTCAAAACCTGTAAGCAAAATTTTGGGCATCATTTATTCCTCCTATTTAAAAATGATAAACTAAGAAATACATTAATAACATGTTTACTATCATTAATGGAATGGCAATCGGAACTTGTGCTTTTATTACTGCATTTTTATCTTTTAAGTTTAATAGCATTGCCGGAACAATATTAAAATTGGCAGCCATTGGTGTCATCAGCGTGCCGCAATAACCGGCGAACATGCCTAATGCTGCCATAATCGCCGGATTTCCTCCATGCATTTGCACAATTAATGGAAGCCCAATTCCTCCAGTAATCACTGCAAAAGCAGCAAAGGCATTTCCCATAATCATTGTAAATAATGTCATTCCTAAACAATAAGCAACAACGGCAACAAATGCATAGTTTGTCGGCAGCAGATCGCCAACAATTCCAGAAACTACTTTCCCGACGCCAGCTGTTGAAAAAATGCCCCCAAGTGCAGATAACATTTGCGGCAAAATAATGGCCCAGCCTATTGCCTGCATTAAGCGGCTGCTTTCCTGCATAGGAACAGATGCTTTTGCTTTTGTTAAAACTTGTGCAGCTATATAAGCAACAATAGTACTAATGCCAAGAGAAATAAGTGTGGCATTTTTCGGATCAGCGATATAAACATCACCAAAATGAATTTTTCCTAATGTCAATGTACCAATTACCGTTACTGCTGGAATAAGAATGGCCGGCAAAAAGATTTTTCCTTTTAAACGCTCTGCATGACTCTCTCGTTCTTCTTTTTTTAATTCCTTTTCTTTTCCTGCTTTCACTTTGCCGAATGATGCAATAATAACCATAATCAATACTAAGTAGCCCACTACAATCGGCGGCATCCATTGTCCAAATAAAAACGTTGATGCAAATATTCCCCAAAACAGGAAGGATCCAATACGAGTTGGATGGTTTTTATCAAGAAGCACCCGTATTGCTACAAAAGCAACAATAATGCCAAGTAAATAATAAATGCTTTCTAATGTGATAATGTTCATCTTATCCTCCTTCTCTTATGCCGTTGTTTTTTTGGAATGATTTATTTTCCCGCTAGTTGTTGCTTTTTGAATTCGTTTATCTAATAAGCTAAAACGCCACCATGAAAGAAGCAGTGCAGAAATTGCTGTTGGTATTCCCCATAAAGCCATGTCCCAGACACTTACATCTATGCCGACAGAATCATAGAATCCTTTCATCAATAGAATGGCGCCTGTTGCAATAAAGATATCTTCTCCAAAAAACCAGCCGACATTTTCAGATGCCGCAGCATGTGCTTTAATATCTTCTTTCAAATCCTCTGGAAGTTCCCCATGTTTGGCTGCTGCAGCACCTTCTGCCATTGGAGCAACCAATGGGCGAACAGTCTGAGCATGTCCGCCAATATTTAAGCCAAGGGCTGCAGAAAATTCACGAATAATTAAATAAGATAACATAACACGGCCTGCAGTTGCTGCTTTTGCTTTTTTGATAAAAGATTCTGCTCGTTCTTTTAATCCGTATCTTTCCAATATTCCGATAACGGGCAGTGTAAGAATAATCGGCAATGACATATAACGGTTATCAATAAATATTTGCCCAAACTGTGTTAACACATCATTAAAGGAAAATCCGGAAACAAGTCCTGTCACAATCCCTGCCAACATAACAACTAATAATGTATTTAGCCTAAATCCAAATCCAATGGCAACAATAAGAATTCCAATTAGTTTAATCATTATTTCCCCTTCTTTCTCCAACTTGTTTTTTCGTATATACTTAGGCAAAAGGGACGTCTTCTTTTGGCCATAATACGAAGTTAGCAAAAAATTACTTCTTATGTAGTTCAGTATTTCGGAATTATTGTTCCGAATTTTCGTAATATAAATTATTTTAGCACGATATTTGAAGTTGTAAAATAAAATGTTAGAAATTCTTACATTTTTTTTGCATTTGCACTAAATGCATGTATTTTAGTTCACCATTAATCTGATTCGCTTATTTTTTGCTTTTATTCCATAAAAAAAAGCCCTATGAAGAGCTTCTCTTTTAACAATTGTATGGTTATTTATACACAATGTCCCCTGCGTATCCCATTTTCTCCGATACTTCTTTGGCATGAGCCTTTACTTTTCGAATAAATTCCGGCAATCTTTCTGCTTGAAAACGAATATCTGGTCCTGCTAAGCTAAGCCCTCCAACAGCCTGGCCTTTATGGTTAAAAATAGGGGCAGCAATCGCTGTTGTATGGTCTTCTAGTTCCGAGTTGCTGATCGCATAACCGGAGTTTCTCGTTTCTTCTAAAATAAGGCGAAGTTTATCTAGCTCTGTAATGGTTCCAGATGCATATTTCTTAAATTCAACCGTCTTCAAATATTGTTCCTGCTCTTCTTTTGGCAAAAATGCTAAAATGATGCGCGGACATGCCCCTGCATACAAAGGAGATCTTCTGCCAACAGCTGTATATAACCGGACTGGATGGGTGGAATCCAGCTTTTCTACATACATCGCCTCATCGCCGTCTTTAATAATTAAGTTCACCGCTTCTTCTGTTTCCGCGCGCAATTTTCTCATCACAGGCAATGCAATTTGCCTTACATCAAGCCTATCGGCAACTAATTGCCCAAACTGCAAAAATAATAGACCAAGAGAATATAAGTTATCTTCATCTTTATCAAGAAAACCCATATCCTCCAAAGAACCAAGCATACGATGGACAGATGTTTTTGGCGTTTCTGTCAGCTGAATGATTTCATTAAATGAAAGTTTTGAATGTGTAAGAAAAAGCGTTAATAGATCCTTTGATTTAATGACTGTTTTATTTTTGTTTTGCATGCACCATTCCCCTTTTAAACAGATTTATCTATTTTAATTCATTAGGTTATCAAAATCATTAAAATCTCTAAATCCAATTAAAAATTCCAATAAATTCCTTCATTCGTCAATGTTACCTAAATAACATTTACTCGAACTGGATGTAACCCTACACCCGATACTCCATTTGCAAAAGCATCTGAAAATACTTTTCTCATTATATTGTAAGCCCCGTTTACATCAGCATTAATTAATTCACCTTCAGCAGATTTGAACATTCCACGTTTAACTCGTTTTCCTTTGTAGGTATCATGTTTACAAATATCTTCTAAGTCTAAAAAGCTACACTTAGACGTATACGGCTCTTCTGTAATAATCACACTCAATCCCACATTCTCAGCTTTATATTGTAGTTGCTGTATGTACATTTGATGAGGAATGCCGACAAAAGACTGGTTAACCTTCTTACTCATTTTACTTTCACGTTTCCAATCTTTATTGTTACCGACAACAACAATATTACAACTTAATGATAAAGCGTGTTTAATAGTCCAATTACTTGCTTGATGAATGAAATTACTGATTATATTGTTTCTTTTGATTGTCAATCTATTCATCTTATCTGTCCAATCAAGTTTATTCATTCGTTTAGCTATTTCACGATAATGGGAAACATCCTTATTATACAATTTATTTATTGATTTTAGACCTTTACCATTAATAACTACTGGAATTTGTCCAACGTTATTTACAATGGTTGCGAAGTTATCTAGACCAATATCAATTGATAAGTATTTCCCATTATTTATTTTATTTTCTTTTACTTGTGTTTTGTAAACTACTTCAACAACAATGTATTTATTTCTAGGAAGAACTCTAACTTGCTGTAATTCTTTTTCTATTTTTGTATTCAAATAAAACCCATTAAATGACTTAGGAAACTTGATAGTATCACCTTTGATCTTACAATTTTGATTAGTGAGAATTACTATTTGTCTACCATTCTTGCTTAAATATTTTGGTAACTTTGGTCTACCTGTATATCTATTTGGATTTTTCTTGTGATCTTTTACACTATTAAAAAATGACTTCCAATTTTTATCTAATAGTCTTAATAATTGTTGAGACGATTGAACTAACGGCATTTGTTTATAATCATAATTTAATTCTTCTTGTTTAAGCAATTTGTCTAAATCCTTATACCCTATATATTTTCCATTATTAATAAACCTTTGTCTAATTTGATAATTTGCAAAGTTGTATAAATTCTTAGATTTAAAACAAAACTCATCTAACATTTTATAATGTGTATGATTAGGTTTAATTATATGTTTTTCTACTCTTGTAACAATCATATTTTCACCTCCTTTATTCTGGTTCTTCTCTTTTAACCAGTTCCTTTATTATTTTATTTTTTCTTTTACTATACATTTTCATTGAGTAACAATGCAATAAACTCACCATTTCCTCAAATACTTCTTCACTGTCTAGCTTCGCATACCTATTTCACTCATGACGATAATTTCCGTATTATATTTTTAAATAAATGTTTAAATAAATTAAATCCTACTCTACTCATACGATCTTTATATGTAATAATCACTCTTTCTACTTTCCCATTAACAACCTCATCTAACATTTCAAAGAATTGTTTTCTTTTTTCAAATGAAATTCCACTTGCTATATCTTTATATATTTTATTTATTTGCCATCCATTAGAAAAACAAAACTGTTTTAATAATTCTATTTGATTTTCTAAATCTTTCTTTTGTTTATTTGTAGATACCCTGGTATAAATGTACGTATTTCTTTTTACTCCGTCATTTAGAAATAAATAAACAGCTTCTTCATTATTTATAATACACCATATATAAATACCAATTTAAATGTATTTTATTAAAAATTTTAATGTTTTTCATTATTTTTCTTATTATTTAAGCCTATATATTTTTCCATTACAAATACAAGAAAAGGGCAGAAGAAAATAAAAGAAGTGTTTAAACAAAATTATTGTTTAAACACTTCTTTTTAGCAGTCTACTGTTTCATTAAAATAGCGTGCTTCAGCTGTTTCCAATGTTTTTCCTTTTCAAGCTGCATCTGCTGCGCTTCTTCTAGTGTGATAAGCTGAAAGCGAACTTTTTCTCCTGGCTTCCGTTGTGCCAAATAAGCTAAATCAACGGAAGCTACTTGAGCAATTTTCGGGTAGCCTCCTGTTGTTTGGCGATCAGCGAGGAGGATAATGGGATTTCCATTTGGAGGAAGTTGGATAGTGCCAAAAGAAACAGCTTCTGAAAGCATATCTTCCTTTTCCTGAAGCTCCATCGTTGGTCCTGACAAACGGAAACCCATCCGATCAGATTGAGGGGTTATACGAAAAAATTCTGCAAAAAGCTGATGTTTTCCTTGTTTTGTTAATCGATCATATTGCCTTCCAGGAAGCACTCGGATAAACGCTTCATCCGCCCCAGAAAAAAATGGATTGGAGTCTACAAACCAATCGGTCGTGGAAAAATGATTGGTGGATGTTGCATCTTTCAGCTTGCTAACAAGCATCATGGATCGTTCAGAACATTTCCCCCGACCGATAGTATCCCCCTTTTGCAGCGACCTTCCTTTAAAACCGCCGATTTCTCCCCTCAAATAGGTGCTTTTGCTGTCCATAATTGTTTCAACAGCAAATCCGCCGGCCACAGCAAAATAGCTGCGGCATCCAGATTTTGGTGCACCAAACTTTATTACGCTTCCCTTTTTTATCCAAACAGGGCGCCAAATAGGCAAAGGAATTCCGTCTACTGATGGAGATAAATCAGCTCCCGTAATGGCAATCAGCATATCTTCATCTACACTTATCATTGGCCCCATCAGTGTTATTTCAAGGGCAGCTTCCGTTTCCTTGTTTCCAATCAATACATTTGCCATTCTTAAAGAATAAACATCCATTGCACCACTTGCAATAACGCCATATTTTTGAAAACCATATCTGCCCGTATCCTGTATACTAGTCAGAAGTCCTGGATGAAGTATTGTTATGCTCATATCGAAAGCCTCCTTTCCATTCGTTATATTCTTTCCAAGCAATAGAACGAAACTTCACTATATCACCTGCTTGAAGCAAACTTGGAGGATTATGTTCTGGCAAAAAAAGATCTAATGGAGTCCTCCCAATTAAGTTCCAGCCTCCTGGTGTGCCAATTGGATAAACACCTGTTTGCACACCAGCTATTCCAACAGAACCAGGGGGAATAAGAGGACGCGGCGACGAATGTCTAGGAGCGGCGATTTTTTTCGACATCCCGCCTAAAAAAGGAAAACCTGGAGCAAATCCAATCATATGAACAAGATATTCTCCACTTGTATGTATAGCTATTACTTCCTCTGGCGTTAATTTGTTAATGGATGCCACCAGTTCTAAATCTGGTCCAAATTCGCCCCCATAGCATACAGGTATTTCCATGATACGCGGGCTACATTTTTCATTGCTGTTTAGCTTCCCAATAATTTCTTCCATCAAAGCATACACCATTTTGTATGGGGAAACCGATTGGGATGAATTTTTATATTTTTCATAAATAACAACAGGATCATAAAACACAACAACATTGGTGAATGCGGGTATATACTCAATAAACCCTGGAAAAGAATGTTGATCTAAATAGCGAGTTAATTGTTGAATATGCTGATGAATGTCTTTATTTACTTCCTTGCCGAATTCAATTAATATCGCAGAATCGGAGAATGGTTCTATATGTGCTGCTATTCGCAAATCTGTTTTTGTATAAGTCAATGTTCATCCCCTCTTTTTACACGCCCATAATATCTGAATATTACCATAACTTCAATTAAAAAAATAGAAACTAACTAGAAATTCATCTTAGTAGTTTCCCATTTTTGTGATTAATCAATTTCCTGCAAAAATTGGATCATTATAGTAGATTACTTCAGAAAGAATTTTGCTTCCATTTAATTTTGCCAATGTTTCTCTTGCTTCCTTTTCGCTTGTAAACTCATACATGCATAATTCATTTTCTTTTGAATAGAGGGTAATAACCCACATATTTAAATGCCTCCTGACAATCCTGTAATATTTGATAAATGGATTTTACGTCATTCCTTTTTACGGAACTAAAGTTCCATTATATAGATTTAATTATATTATAGTGATCCTTTTCAAAAAGAACAACCGTTACTTTTTAAATAATTATTTAAAAATTTCCATATCTATATTAAGATTATGATAGCTTGCCTTTTTTGGAACTACTATTCCGAAATATAGGCAAATACATAGAACCATTTTAAAAAGGGAGGTTTTTTGCTTGCATCAAATTGATTTAAATTGTGATTTAGGAGAAAGCTTCGGCACATACAGCAAAGGAAAAGATGAAGAAATTCTTCCTCTGATTACATCTGCTAATATTGCCTGCGGATTTCACGGGGGAGACCCTTCTGTCATGGGAAAAACTGTTCGTCTTGCCCTTGATAGCGGAGTAAAAATCGGTGCACATCCAGGGCTGCCTGATTTAATTGGTTTTGGACGCCGCAATATGGATATTTCTCCACAAGAAACATATGATCTTGTACTCTATCAAATTGGAGCATTAAACGCATTTGTGAAAGCAGAGGGTGCAAAGATGCAACATGTCAAACCACACGGAGCATTATATAATATGGCTGCCAACAATAAAAGTTTGGCAGAAGCAATTGCAAAAGCCGTATATAAAATCAATCCAGAACTTATTCTTTTTGGATTATTCGGCAGTGAACTTATAGCCGCAGGAAAAAAAATCGGCCTGCAAACGGCAAATGAAGTTTTTTCTGACCGCACCTATCAGCAAGACGGAACACTTACACCAAGAAAAGAAAAAAATGCTCTTATCCATAACAATGAACAAGCTATTTTGCAAGTAACCCGTATGGTGAAAGAAGGAAAAGTAATATCGGAGCAAGGAACAGATATAGAGGTCCAAGCAGACACAATCTGCATTCATGGGGATGGACCAAAAGCTCTGACATTTGCACAGCTGATTAGGGATTCTTTTGCCAAATCGGATATTTCGATACGGGCAATCGGGGAGAAATAAAGATATCTCCCCTCCTCAGGCGATATAACCAGATATACTTATAGAAGCAAAAACTGTCTATTTGGCTCAATTTTTTGTATTTTGCTTCAACCTTCTAATGGTTTGGTGCAAATTTTTTAAAATAGCTGCTTTTCGACAAAATCCGCTATTTTCTGCTTATCTCCGTTAAGTAGAGTTGTTCCATAACTGCTGATACTACTGTACTTAACGGGGTGATAATAACAGCAGATGCTTTCTTTTCCATCTCTTTAGCCCCATCTGCCATAGATAATTGGGCAACGGAAAGTATTTTCTCCCCTTGCTTAATCAATTCAAGCAAAGCATTCTTTATTTTTTGATCGTATTCTTCTTTTAATCCTTTCATAATCAGCTCAAATGAATCCGGAACCACCACAACCTTAAAATCTATTATTTGATGATGAGCATCTGCATACTTACGAAGGCGCGCTACTGTGTCCTCCACCGTTTGGGGATTGGAAAAAAGCATGGTTTGCGGTTTTTTATTGCGACAAATATGGGCAAAAAATGGCTCATCGATTTTTATGATTGGTGCATTTATAGTCAGTTCTACCTCTTCTAAAACAGCAATATAGGTGGTGCACGTAATAAGAATCGCATCCGCTCCGCATTGGTCCATCCACTCTATCTGCTCTTTTATTTTATTTTTCACCGCATCTGTCTGAAGTTTCCCGGCTAGTGCAACTTGGTAAATTAAACCTGGATCAACAAAATGAATAAATTCAATTTCATAAGCAGAAAACGCTTTTTCTATATACTCTATGTTGGAAAAATGAGCATGAAGGCAGGCTATTTTTTTGTGCACTTTTATTCACATCCTAAAATTTACTTTGATCGTTTATACTTCTCCATCAAATTCTCTATCTTGTTTAACCGAAAACTATTTACTCATTTAAATGAATGCCTATATTTTTTAATTGTTTTTCTAAATGCTCTTGCTTCACTTTTCCATTTTCCTGATATTCAAGTTAATAATATGCCGTCATAAAAACAGGTGCATCAAAACTCAGCCAAATATCGCGGTAAATGTTAAGAGCATCCCTTACGGTTAAAAACTCTCCGTTTTCTAATTCCATATCGTCATCTACTCCAAATTGAAATCGGCAGCATTTACATATTTCAAAAGAACCACCCGCTAATTTTTCAAAATCATCATATACAAGTTCGTCAAATCCCTTATAACCGCATACTGGACAAATATACTTCATGCTACTATAAATCTCCTGCTCTTTTTCATTAGTCTAACATTAAACCTGCTTTAGAATAGCTGTGATAACCTCTATTCAAAATTATTTTTAAAATAGCCTATTATGCATAAAAAATAGAGGCACCTATTATGCCTCCATTTTTTTACTTATTTGCTTTCATATGCAACTAAATGTTGCTGCTCAAGCAGCTCCTTTGCACTTTCGTATAAAAAATAAGCTGCTTTAATAAGTGCATTCTCCTCTATATGTGCAGACCAATCTTTATGTCTATATTGTTCCATATCCTTAAAATGTGTCCCATGTCCTTTTAGCCTTGGGCCATAAACCGTGTAGCCGATTTCTGCAAATTCCCTTCCCAAATAGCGAACGTTTTGAGGCGTTCCCATAAATCTATGGGAAATTAAGATGTCCACCTCATTCCCTTGCAAAAAATAATTCCGCTCCTTCCATAACAGGAGATCTTTCACTCACCCTTCTATCTCCTCTTTCTTTCAATACGATATTGATTTACACTTGTCGTTTCGGGTTCATGTAAATAAAGCAAAATAAACTCATTTAATTTTTTAGTTATTCCACCTTTGCCGAACTTAATAGATTTTGGAGAGTTGACATTTCCTTCTTTAATAAAATCTAAAAATGCTAAAATATAGATGCGTCTATAGACCACATTTGTCATGCCATATTCAAAGAACCAATGATCAATGACATTATAGCTCCCTCGATTAATGCCATACAGTTCATCACATCTTTTATAAAAAGAAATGTCAGGGAGATTTAAATAATAATTGGCCGCCAAAAAGTTTTTCTTCTTTTGCTTTAGTAAACTGCTTAACATAAAAATGGATTCCTCCTTTGACTGCATACTAAATTTTATATACTGATGCTTATCTTCTGCTTCTTTCTAAATCTATCTTTCGCCTTTCAATTGTTTCATCCTTATCTGCTTACGATATTCTAGTTCAATTTCTGATAACGTTAATTCATATAGTTGATGTGATTCTTTTTTATAAATGCCAAAAGAAATTAACTGTTGAATCAGTGTTTCTTTTCTATACTCGACAGCCTTAAGCAGCTCAGTCATTGATTATTCCTCCCCTTTGTTCAAATGGTTATTAAAAATACAAAAGAGACTTAAAAATAAAGTAAAACTTCAATCAGTGGGAGTTTTCTCCATCCCCCATTGATTGTTAGTTGAATCAATCGGGCCTTTACAGGCAGTTACCACCACCTAGATTTCTCGTTTCTTCTCATTCTCCCTTAGATGGAAGTTTTACTGCCCGTTAATGCCAGATAAATTTTGATAACCTATCCATTGTTGAATGTTTTTGTAATTCCTTTCTTGAGAAACAAAAGCTGCACCTATACTTAAAATCTATAAATAAACTAAATCTCTGCCCAAACGAAGATAAAAAGGCCTAACCTTAAGTAAGGTTAGGCCTTCGTTCGTACGATCGGCTGCAGCTATTGATTAATACGATTATAAACACACTATTCCTACCTGTCAACACTGATTTAAAATCCAACTGCATAATAATGGCTAATTTTATCCCCGTAATTGTTTAGTTAAAATTAAGGTAATTCTTTTGATTTATTAACGATTGAAAAAAGCGGCTGATACAAGCTCCAAGGAAGTCCCTGTCGTTCTAGTTGGCGGCGGTTCCCTCTTAGCCTGGGGATATATTATTTTAGAAGACTGCCAATGAATGGCCTATGTCACTTCTGAATTGGTCACATAAGGGGAAAATGAAGATGTAGTATAGCAGAACCACGATAAAAACCAGAGTGATGACCTAGATCTTCATTTGGTTTTTATCGTATGCATTTAATATAGTGGCTTCAATTAAAAATAAATACTCCTGTCCACTGCTTTCGCGATTTTGATGAACCACTTTATATCGTCAAAACCATTCACTAAATAATCGGTGCAACAACATTAAAGCCAAGTTTTTTGGCTTCATCTTCATTAAACCCATTATCAAGATGCATACAGTAAACTTTCTCTCTTGCTTTTGCATCCATTAATTTATCTAGTTTTTTCAAAGATAGATGCACATTCCCTTCATACTCTGCTATGCAAGTATCTTGATAAAACAAGTCAAAGCCGCCATTATTCTGCCTATTAAGAATATCTGCAGGAATGTCATTGCAATCACCGCTATAATAAATGGTTTTATTTTCATAGTGGATAATATATCCATACGATTTTAATTCTTTAACGTGAGACACTTTAATTGATTCAAAGTCAATATGAAAATCAGCATACTGATATTCTGCTGATTCACTGAATTGAATTAATTTATAAGCATTTTCTTCTACCCCCATCATTTGAAGAAGGGGTTTAATATTCAAATCATTCGGCGCGTATACACAAACATTTGCTTCTGCCGGCTTATTCATGGAGTAATAGCCATATAAAATTAAGTCTCCTAATGAGCCTATATGATCACAGTGCGTGTGTGTTAAAAGAATACAAATTTCTTCAACATCTTCAAGTAAATTGGTTTTCTGCAGCCTTGCAAAAGTGCTGCTCCCACAATCAATTAAAAATAGTACATGATCCTTTTTGATAAATGCTCCATTGTTCCCTAATGCAATATTAAAAGCACTTCCACAGCCGATAAAATTCAACAATTTCATTCCTCTTTTCTAAAAATTGTATTTGTTTTGACCTACATACTGAAATACTTCATATTTATAAATCTTTTTTTAGAAAATATTCATTTCATTAACAGCCCCTTAATAAGGGTATCTAATCTTTAAACAACTATCTTTGAATATAACACTCACTTCAGAAAAAACAAATCTCCCTAGACACGTTCTGCACAAAAACTCTTATATTGAGACTTGCCTATCATTGCTCCTTATTCGACTAAACAAAATAGACTATCTAAAAAAAGCCAATGCGTTTTTAACGCATTGGCTCGTCGACTAGTCTATCTGCTTACTCATTAACTTACAGTTGGCTGTTTAATCGTTTTGGTAAAAAATCAAGCTAGCTTAGAAGTTCATCATGATGTGTATGTCTTTTATATCTTTTCGACTATGTTAAAAACAAGGAACATAAATCGAATGCATTTATACAATTAGTTTACATGCCCCTGTGTCAGCTGATTGTTATACAAGCTGGAATAAAATCCATTTTTCATTAAAAGGTCTTCGTGTGACCCCTGTTCAATGATTTCTCCATCTTTAATTACTAAGATAGCGTCCGCCTCTCTTATCGTACTGAGCCTGTGTGCAATGACGAAGCTTGTTCTCCCTTTCATTAAAGACTTCATTGCTTCTTGAATATGAAGTTCTGTTCTTGTATCGACACTGCTTGTTGCTTCATCCAAAATAAGAATGGAAGGATCGGCAAGAACAGCGCGGGCAATTGTTAAAAGCTGCTTTTGTCCTTGACTTAAATTTCCTCCTTCTGCGTTTAAATGCGTATCATATCCTTTGGACAGCTTTTTTATAAACATGTCAGCATGAGCAAGCCGAGCTGCATCTTCCACTTCTTTATCCGTAGCATTCAAACGGCCATACCGAATATTTTCTCGAATCGTTCCAGAAAATACATAAGCATCCTGCAAAACAAGTCCGATTTGCTTTCTTAGAAATTGTTTGCTGAATTGCTGAATATTTTCCCCATCAATAAAAATCTTCCCTGATTGTATCTCATAGAATCTTGTCAATAAATTAATAATGGTTGTTTTCCCTGCACCAGTTGGTCCTACTAAAGCAATCATCTGACCAGGCAGAGCATTTAGAGAAAGTTTTTTTAGAATAGGTACATCTGGCTTATAACTAAAATTCACGTGATTAAAAATGACTTCCCCTTTTATTTTTTTATCAGACATTGCTTCTTTCTCTTCTACAGTTTCTGACTCTAAATCCAACACTTCAAATACACGTTCAGCTCCTGCAATCGCAGATTGAAGCATATTATACTGATTGGCAAGCTGATTGATCGGCTGGCTAAATTGGTTGGAATAATGAAGAAAACTGACAATGACTCCAATTGTAATAATGTCATGGTATGCAAAAATACCGCCACATACTGCAATAATGACAAAACTTAGATTGCGCATCGTATTCATCATAGGTCCCATTGAACCAGAGAAGCTTTGAGCTTTCACACTGACTGACCGCAATTTTTCATTAATCTCTCGAAAATCTTCAATGGATTTGGCTTCCCTGCCAAACACTTTCATCACCTGTAAACCGGAAATGCTTTCCTGAACAAATCCATTTACTTCCCCTAAATGCTTTTGCTGTTCAGAAAAATACTGGCGAGTATATTTAGTGATTTTTTTCGTAATGAAAACAATGGATGGAACAATCAAAATGGTAATCACTGTCATCCAAAGACTTAAACTCAACATCATGACAACACTGCCAACTAGCATAAAAACACTGGAGATAAGCTGCACGACCGTTTGGTTCAGCGTATTGGAGACATTTGCGATATCATTTGTGGTTCGACTCATCAACTCTCCATGTGTCTTTTGATCAAAAAAAGACACAGGCAAATGCTGATATTTCTCAAATAAATCTTGGCGCATGTCACGAACGGTGTTCTGAGATAAACTCGAAGCCACATATTGTTGAATCCATGTGAAAACAGCGCCTAAAAAATAAACCCCTAATAACAGAAATCCCATTAGAATAAACCCATCAAACTTATGTGGAACAATATAGTCATCCATTGTTTTTCCTATTAAATAAGGACCTAAAAGCAGCAAACAAGAGGTTAAAGCAGTACAGAAGATTACTACCAGCAGTCCTTGACGCTGGCGTTTGACATAGTTCCAGATTTTGAGCAGTGTCCCTTTTGCATCCTTTGACCTTACTATCGGAACTTCTCCAGGTCTTGGACCCCGACTTTGCTGAAAACCCATTTGGGAAAGATTTGCTGAACCTTTCTGTTCATTAGAATGTTTGTTGCTCGACATAAGACGCCTCCTGCCTGCCAAATTGAGACTTATAAATATCTTGATAAATCTCACATGTATCCAATAATTCTTTATGAGTGCCGCTGCCTACAATAGCCCCTTCGTCAATCACTAGAATCTTTTGGGCTTGTATAACAGATGAAATTCGCTGAGCAATTAAAAATGTAATATTTTCTTTCATGAAACTTTTTAAGGAATCTCGGAGTTTTTTCTCTGTGCCAAGATCCAAAGCACTCGTACTGTCATCCAAAATTAGTATCGGAGGCTTAATCAGCAGGGCTCGGGCAATGGAGATTCTTTGCTTTTGTCCACCAGATAAATTGACTCCTTTTTGGCCAACTTTCGTGTCATAGCCATTTGGCAGCTTGGAGATAAACTCATGTGCTTGAGCTATTTTAGCAGCCGCCTCAACCTCCTCTTGCGTGGCATCCGATTTGCCGAATGCGATATTATCTTTTATAGACCCAGTAAATAAAAAGGACTCTTGAAGAACCATTCCAATGTTTTGCCGAAGTTCTAAAAGGGGGAGATCTCGAATATCCTTTCCATCAATCTCAATAGAGCCGGATGTGACATCATACAACCTTGGAATCAACTGGACAAGCGATGATTTCCCAGAACCTGTGGCCCCAATGATGGCAACTTTTTCTCCACATGAAGCCTTAAAATTCACATCTCGCAATACTAAATCCTTTGAGCCAGCATAGGAGAATCCTACATGACGAAATGCAATATGCTGAGCTAAAATAGAAGAATCCTTGTTTTTTTCTGCGTTTTCCATTGCAGGATTTGTTGTTAAAACTTCGTGGATGCGTTTAGCCGACACATTAGCTTGTGAGACATTCACAAGAAGCCCACTCACCATCAACAAGGAAGACAGTACCTGTATCACATAGTTAATAAAAGCAACTAAATCTCCCACCTGAACAGAGTTCATCCAAACCAAGTTCCCCCCATATAAAAGGATCGCAACAAGACATGCATTCATAATAAATGTAACGATTGGAGAATTTATTGCAATAAAACGCGCTGCTTTTATGGAGATGTCCGTGTAGTCTCTATTGACTTGTTTGAATTGCTTTGTTTCATAATCAGACTGGACAAAAGCCTTTACTACCCGAATTCCTGCCAAATTTTCTTGCATCCTTGTATTTACTGCATCAAGTTTTTCCTGGACATTGGAAAACAGTGGATAAGAAAATCTGATAAGCACGAAGAGAACTACAATTAAAATGATTAGTGTACCCAGCAAGATAAGCCCCAGCCGCAGATTGATTATCAAAGCCATCACCACACTGCCTATTAATAAGCTTGGTGCCCGGACGAGACCTTGAAGAGCGATTTGCATAAAGTTTTGAACTTGAACAACATCATTTGTCATTCGTGTAATTAATGATCCTGCCTTAACTGTATCAATATTCTCAAATGAAAAGCTTTGAATTTTTGTATAGAGGGCCTCCCGGATGTCTGCACCGAAATTCTGAGAAGCGCGAGTGGCAAAAAAGTTGCATCCAATACCTGCCACTAGTGAAAGCAATGCCACCAGAACCATCATCCATCCAGTATGATGAATAATTTGGAAATCACGCTCTACTACTCCAAAATTAACAATATGAGCTGCTAATTTAGGCTGGAGCAAATCAAAAAACACTTCGAATATCATAAAAAGAGGTCCGAGAATCACGTATTTCCAGTAAGGCTTTATATATGTTTTTAATCCCCACATCATTACTTTTCTCCTTTTGCTAAAGATTCTTTATAAAACGGGATCATTCTAAGGATTCTTTTTCCTCCTCTCTCTATTTGTTTCGTTTTTGTATTTATTTCTTCTGCTTTATGGAGTTCAAAGCGCTTGGTAAATTCGCCAATCACCAACTCAATCGCTTTTAATTCTCCAAGAATATTTTTTTGATCCCATGAAACTCTGGTGCCGCCAGTTGTTGTCTTAATGTTTTAATATAAACTGTTTTACATTCAGCAACTTCCTTTACGTTCTCCTCCCTTATGCTTTTTACTTTTTATTTTGCCTTCAAAATTCTTTATTGTTAGGCACTCCTTACATATATTTGCATACATAATCTATATACCAAATGTATACAATTGTATACACTCTGTCAAATGAATTTTTAAGAATTTTAAATACTAATTTATTAATAGATATTTTTTTGCCAGACGATAAAGCAAAAATTTAAGGAATGATATTTTATTCAAAAAAAGCAATCAAATTTCGCAGAAACAAACATAAAAAAGGCAAAGCCACAGCCTTGCCTTTAAATGTTTCTTTACTTATTTGCAAAATCACAATAAAGTTATTTAATTTTAAAAACATCGAACAAGCATGACTCCGTTCTAAATTTAGGGTGGGGTTAACAATAAGTCGTTTGAAAATCTAAGTTTTATCAACAATAGCCCTTTATTGCGGAAGAACGTTTCAAAGACTTAAATGAAGAAAGCCACCTCTTAAATAAAAAACTATCCTTAAGTCCACTCTTTTCCATGTTGACGAATAAATTTAATATCGTTTTGATAATGTTCAAGATGCCCTTCATCTATCATCTTTTGAAAAGCAATGTCACCTTCACTCGCTTTTCTTATAATTGTTTTACATAATCCTTCTAATCGCAGCAGTACCATGTCCAAATAATCTTCTTCTATTCCCTCACCGTAAAATTCAAAAAACAATCTGACTCTTTGTTTTATACGGTTAGCATGCTGCAGTGGATTATAATAAACTTCCTCACCTGTTTCAGAGAGGTAAAATCTACTTAAGGGAACACAAGTATAAAGAGTATAAGCTATGTCCCAAAGTCTTGGGCCAGGTCCAGCCACATCAAAATCAATAATGCCTATTGGTTTTCCATGATTAAAAATAATATTGTATCTAGCAAAATCATTATGGCATAATACCTCCACTTTGTGAGGAGTATTATCTATTGGTTTCCAATCTTCTGATAATGGAAAATCACTTACAGCATCATGATAAAGACGGAGCATCTTTGCTATATCTTTTAAAACATTATCAGACCACATGTATTTTTTTAAAGGATCGTTACCAGCTTCTCCTTCAATAAAGGAGAGTATTTCTCTTCCTTTTTCATCAATACCTAAAAACCTTGGCGCATAACTAAATCCATTATTTTCTAAATGTTTTAATAGCTTATGAATTTTGGGACTATCCGGCTTTAATTCTCGACGTACAGTATCTCCAAGACGATAAACATTAGAGACATTCCCTCCTGCTAATATTTCTTCATTTTCATGGTTTGGCATCTATATATTCTCCCCTAATATGAATTTCCATTGTTCAACTAATGTTCCTTTAACTTCCTTTTAATCATCCCAAATTTCCCTTAGATCCGCAATTAATTACTCAAGAATATGGCCCAATTGTTAAATAGAATGACTCGCATTTTTTATAACTTTATTATTTTTTAAACAGCTTTATTGTAAATCAAACAACTTTTTTGTCACTTAACATTATTAGATTAAGACAGCTAATTTCATAAGCAAACGATGATAATTTGACATGATGATCCAGAGATTTAAAAAAAGGTTGGGACACAACTAATTAGATAATCTGTAAAGACGAATAATCTCTAAGTTAGCTTTAAAATAAAGGCTAGTTTCGCAATCTTGGTTACTTGTGTTTTTACATATAGTCAAGTGTAAAAACGAATTCGTTCCATTGCGCTACAGACACTCCATTCCACTTCGTTTTTAAAGGGTGTTATCTAAAAAAATTTAAAAATAAAAAAATTAATTATCTGGAAAAACTGAGCAGCCTGAATACACGTAGACTCCTGTGGGATTAGCAAGACAGCTTAGACCCTGCAGGCGAAGTGTATTCAGGCTACGGGTAGGGTAATAACAACAAAATTTCCTGAAACCACCCTTTTAAAAGTTTAATAAAAACGAATGATTATACGTAAATTCCGTATAATCATTCGTTTTTATCTTTAACTGGAATACTTATGTTCCAGCCTTGTATACAGGGATCTTTATCGTAAATGTGCTTCCCCTCCCCACTTCACTAGAAACTCGAATGGTTCCCTTATAACTTTCGACAATCCATTTGGCAATAGCAAGCCCGAGTCCATGCCCTCCTATTTGCCTTGTTCGTGATTTATCTGTTCGATAGAAACGTTCAAATATTTGTTGTTGATCTTTAGCATCAATTCCAATCCCCGTATCCTGCACTTTCATCACCAAATCTTTTTCATCAGCAGCTAAAAAAAGAGAAACCTTTCCTCCGTTTGGGGTGTATTTTATTGCATTATCTAATAATATATATAATAACTGAGTAAACTTTTGGGAATCTCCATAGACGATCAGTGATTCAGAGACCTCAAAAAAGAGTTTAATTTGTTTGGAGTCAGCAAGAGTTTGTACAGATTTCATCGTTTTTTCGGCAAATGGCTGAAAATCAAATCGTTCATTTGCCTGTTCTGCTGTCTCTAAGTCAGAACGAGCCAATGTCAATAAATCCCCCACCATTTGTGTCATCCTTTTGACTTCATTTTTCAAATTGAAAAGCAGCTTATAAGAATAATCCTCTTTTTTCCATTCTGTGGTCATTTCCATCGCATTAATGGAAGAAAGCATAACACTTAAAGGTGTACGCAATTCATGAGAAGCATCCGCTACAAATTCCCGCTGTCTAGCAAAAGCTTTTGTGATGGGAGTCATTGCTTTTTTTGACATATAATAACTGATCACTATAGCCACCCCTAAAAATAAAAGTGCTATTCCTAATAAGATATATGGCAGCCACTTAAATAATTGATAAGCAAATGAAATCTCCTTCCCTATATAAAGCATTCCTATCACTTCTCCATGATGATAGATAGGTTCGGCAGATATCAATAGACGAATCGTGTCTTTCCTTTGGGTAGGCTGAAATTCATTTTTTCTTCCTCTTTCTTTTAATCTTCTTTCTGAATAATTTATTTTTAATGTTTCGCTGCGTATTTCATTTCGGGAAGGATTCCAGCCTTGGACTGTACTTAATATTTCTGAACGAAAATCGGAGATTGTTTCATCTCCTAGGACAAGAATCCCTGAAGGATTAACAACATAGAAAAAAAATTGATCGACATCCTTTTCAACTGATTCTTGATTTTGAAATTCCAATAAGCTGCTTTGCTTATTTTGAGTCAAATAATTTTCTATGCTTGCCGCTTCCTGCTTAACACTTATCTCTAGATCACGTTCTTGTTCTTTGAAAATGGTAAAGTATAACAAGAAGTAGACCACGGCAATAAAAAGGAGCAAAAAAAGCATCAGCAAACTACTATAAAGAACCGTTAAACGAAATTGTGTGCTCTCAAAGATATCCCATTTATTGCGATTTTTCAATAAATGGATAAGAGATGCTTTTTTAGCTTTCAACTTTATAACCAACCCCTCTTATGCTTTGCAGCAGCTCTTGCTGTCCAATCACATCCAATTTTTTTCGAAGCAGTTTGATTGTTGCATCAATCGCCTTCATAGATACATCCGCATCAAAGCCCCAAATGCGATCTAAAATTACTTCCCGGGGCAGTACCTGTCCTTTATTTTGGGCCAATAAATCAAGCAATTGAAATTCACGTGGACTTAACTGAACCTCTTCCCCATTATTGCTTATTGTTTGACTAAGGCGATTTAATTTCATCTCATGAATAAAAAGCTGTTCTTCAAGGATGGGGGCATAATTCCGTCGTGACAGCGCCCGCAATCGAGCAAGAAGTTCATCGATTTCAAAGGGCTTAACCAGGTAATCATCCGCCCCAGCATCTAAACCGCTAATGCGATCTTCCACAGAATCTTTTGCAGTCAGCATCAAAATTGCCCCTGAATACTGTCTGCTTCTTAAACGCCTGCAAACCGAAACACCATCTCCATTTGGCATCATCCAATCTAATATCAATATGTCATAGTAAGATGCATTGGCATAATCGTATGCATCTTCTCCCTCCGTGACCCAATCTACCTTATATCCTCCCTTTTTCTTTAACATATATTCCACTAGTTCACCCAATTGCAAGTCATCTTCTGCCAACAGAATGTTCAAGCAAACTCCCCCTTTTACATCTATTTATATCGTTGCTAAAATTCAGTGGAAATCCTTTCAGCATAAGAAGTTCGTAAATAAACCACCTTAATAAAAAGAATAGAGCATGTTTAGATTAGCTAAACATGCTCTATTTCACCCAGCGTTTATGCAGCTAAACCTGTATATCTGGACTTTCTCTTGCTTTGTCATCCTATATAAATTAGTAACTCATTTTTACATTTTTTACCAATCCATTAATCTCCTATTCCAATCTCTTGAATCCTACCAACTTTTTCTTAATATTAACTTAAAAATGTTTTTACAATAAAAAAAACTGCATAAAGAGACTGTCCAAGCAGCACTAATCCCACCATCATCGCTGGAATCCACTTTAGTCTTGATAAAAACCCTTTACTTGTATAAACATTTCGATTAATAATACTTCTTTTGATTTCCTTACACGAATCTAGAATAGATTGTACAAGAATAATAGAAGGGAGAAAAATTCCTAAATGCATAATGGCTGTCTTTTGGTTGAAATACAGCGGTATAGCTAATAAAAGAATACATGTTATTATCCACATACATCTAATTGGATTACGAATCCATAAGAAAAGGACGAGTACCAGTAAGCCAATTAATAAACATAAAATTAGATAATAGTTTTGTTTTCCTGCTAAATAAAATAACCCTATTGCCACGACCAATGTTACAGTATAACCAATATACAGATTAAATAAATTCTTTAAGGCAATTTTTTCTAACTCTGTTCTTTTTTTGAATTTATCTTTATTCCATATCAATCTATTATTTTTTCCACCTATAAAAACCAAAAAAGTTTCTAAAATCAGCGTATTCCAAATCGAAAAATAAACTTTCAAAAAAGAAATTCTGCTAATAATCAGTGCTGCCCCCAAATAAATAATAATAAGAAAAGCATTATCCTTCACCTATATTCTCCTCTCTTTTTTATACAGAAAAGAAGCACCTTCCTATCTATTCAGGTGCTTCTTTTCTGTATATCTTCAATTATATTGTCTCTTTTTCACTCTTTAGCTTCTCTATTTCCCTGCTGATCTCTTCTTCGCCTACCAAGTTTAAGCTGTTTGCTTCATAGCTTGATAATGGATTCGAAGAATAGCTTCCTGCTTGCACTTCTGCCTCCATTAAGAGAATTTGTTCTTCTGCTTTTGTCACACCTCTTAGAATAGTATCTGATTGGAATGAATTCGAAACTTTTTGAATCTGCTTCATAGATTTTGCTACATTTGCTCGTGAAGCTAACAAGATTTTTTTATGCTGCAATTCATGATACGTGGTTTGCAGTTCATTTACTTTTTCTTTCAGCATCACCGTTTGCTCTTTTATTGCTTCCAGCTGCTGTTCATAAAGACTCAGCTGTTTTTCATGATGGATTTTCTCCTGTACCGCTAATTTGGCAATAGCCTCTTCCCCTTTATCGATTGCCAGTTTTGCCTGCCGGGTTCTTTTTTCCACTAGCTCTTTGGTTTCTAATAAAAGAGCGGTTTGTTTATTTTCCACAAAAATTTGCTGGGATAAAGCTTTTTGTGCTTTTCCTATCTCTTGCTCCATTTCTCTGGAATACTCATTCAGCATTCCAATTGGATCCTCCATGCTATCTAGTAAACTATTAATATCCGCCTTTACGATTGTTTTGATTCTTTTAAAAATACCCATTTTATTTACTCTCCTTTTTCGTTGTGATATTTTTTTCCCATTGATCTAAAATACTTGCATTATTATGGTTTATTAATGGCTTCGGTGAAGATGCTAAGGATGTATCAATAAACTGTTGCATAGAAGAAGTTTTTGACTTCTTTTTTAGCCATTTAACTACTATTACTAAAACAGCCAGTCCAATGATAAGGAATAATAGGAATCCTATCCAAGAAAAGCCAACTCCATGGTGAAAACCTTCCATCATCCGTTCATGTCCAAATCCATTTTGCGGATGCATTTCCATGCCCCTTCCGTGTTCATGAAAACCAGCTGCAAAAGTAACGGTTCCTCCTATTAGATTGGAGATAAAGCTCATTACTACAACCATCGATGTAATGACTGTACTCCAGAAAATACCTTTTTTTATTCTAGTATTCACTGTTTTCTTTCCTCCTTTCCTTTTCGATAGTTGTAGTTTAGTAGCCTTTGGTGAAAACTTGGTGAAATCATTTCAATTAATAGAATTTCTTTTAAGTTTTTGTAAGAAAAGAAAAAAAAGAGTAGATATTAGCTGCTTTAATTAAATGAAAACAAACTTTTATGTGGGTAGACTGATTTTAAATGAACAGAATAATATCCTTTAGATTTAATTTCTCTATATCGTCTAAACTATAGATAGAAACTAGATGAAAAAATGTATTTAAAAGTATGCATTCTTAAAGATTATATAATTTGGCAAAGGTTATATTGACACTTTGTATACAAACGTATACAATTATTCTACGATATACATCCGTATACAAAAAAGGAGTGATATGATGAGAAACAATCACGACAGAGGATACAAAAGAGATGAAAGACCATTTGAAGGTGAGCATAATCGAGAAGAATTTCGTCATCCTAAAGGCGGCGGCCATAAACGCAAAGAACATCATCGGGGGGCAAAAACATTCCGGCGAGGAAGAGCCATTGAATTTTTAGACAGGTTAAATGTAAAACGTGCAACATTAAAACAACAATTAGAATCACCAGAACTACAATCCATTAACCCCATTTTAGTGGGCGAGTTAAAAGCTGTTGAAACAATCATCAATGAATTTATTCAATTATTTGAAATCCATGAAGAGGAAGTAAAGGGAAATAACGCTATTGTAGATGAAGAAGCGACGCCTAAAGATAACGTGCCAACAGAAGAATAATTTTAAATACAGCGCTTAAGTGTGTAGAAATAATTAATTTATCTATAAAATACAGATTGGAGATAATTTATGTTTATTCAATTAAGAAAAATGACCATAACAGAAGGAAACGCTGAACAAGTAGTAAATCGATTCAGCAAAGCAGGAATTATTGAAGAACAAGAAGGTTTTGTTGACCTTAAAATCATGGTAAAAAAAGTGAGACGTGGCGAGGAAGAAGTCATTATTTTAGTAACCTGGGAATCAGAAGATTATTGGAAACAATGGGAAAAAAGCGATGCACATATTGCTGGCCATAAAGCCAAAAATAATCAAGCAAAACCAGAATATATTATCCATACAGAAGTAGGCAAGTATGAAGTTAAAGCAGTTAAAAAGGCAGTAAGAAAAGAAGAAAACCCTGTATAAGGTGAAATTTAATCAATGAGAATTATATTCTTCATGCAGGATAAACAAATCTGGCACATTCATTCAGCGGAAGAAACGGAATGTCCAATAAGTCAATTTCTTTTGCTATAAATATTTATTTTTCCATCTTCAAAGGGGCAGCCCTCAAAACTCAGTAAAACGAATTTTGAGAGTTTCCCCCTTTTTTCATTTATTTTTCTTCAACAATTTCCTTAAAGATTTGATACGACCGTTTTTGTTTATCAGGATCAAAGATATAAGAAACCGCCATAATCTCATCTACATGATACTTTTCTTGAAAATTCATTAACTGTGCTTTTATTGTCTCTTTGCTTCCCATAAACGTCATACTGGACATAGAGGAAGCCATTTCTTTTTCATGTGGACGCCAAATGGCATCCATGCTGTCCACTGGCGGCTGCAAGGGGTTTTGGGTACCTCGGACAACATTCAGGAAAAATTGCTGCATCGTTGTAGACTCTTTTTTCGCTTTTTCATCCGTTTCCGCTGCAATTACATTTAAACAAACCATCATGTATGGAGCATCTAAATATTCAGAAGGCTGGAATCGATTACGGTAAATCGAGATCGCTTCCTCCATATATCTAGGAGCAAAATGTGAAGCAAATACATATGGAAGCCCTAATTTAGCCGCTAAATAGGCTGAATCTGTTGATGATCCTAAAATATATAATGGAATATTTGTATCAACACCTGGATATGCCTTCACATAGCCTTGTTTTTCTTTCGGCCCAAAATAAGCGAGCAAGGAATTTACGTCATCAGGAAATGTATAAACAGCGGCATCATTTTGTGAACGCCGTAACGCACTTGCCGTTTTCATATCCGTGCCAGGAGCCCTGCCAAGTCCTAAATCTAAACGATTTGGATAAATGGTTGCCATTGTGCCGAATTGTTCGGCAACAACTAACGGAGAATGATTTGGCAGCATAATCCCGCCAGATCCAACACGGATGGTTTTTGTATGCTCCAATGTATGTTTAATTAAAATGGAAGTAGCTGAACTTACTAATGTGGGAGAATTATGATGTTCAGCAATCCAGTACCGCTTATACCCCATTTCCTCCGTAGCTTGAGCTAAATCAATCATTGATTCAATAGCTTCTTTAGGTTCCTGTCCCTCGCGAATTGGTGCAAGGTTTAAAACTGAAACGGGTATATTTATATTTGTCATTTCTATAATTCCTTTCTAAATCAAGATACCCTACTATAGTAGCAACTAGCTTAGCAAAAACAAACTGATATGCTTGGATATCAAATCGAATCGCTTTATGCATTGTAGTGAATAGAAAGATTATATTTTCATTTAAATTAGCATCTATCCCATATGCTTAGAAATATTTTGCCCATACATAATCACTCTATTAAAAAAAAAGAAATAGCCAAGTGACAACCTAATTTATTTTCATTTGAAGTTATCGCAAAATGATTTTCTATCTTTTTCAAAAATACTTATCCATCTATAAATAACAAATTATTGTGCTTTCTTGCAAAACAATAAAAATACTCTATCAAAATGCAACAAAAATGTTACATCAGAAATATAATAAACATAAATTTCATCAAAATGTTACTTATGGAAAAAATTTCAGGCAGATATAATTACATTTATATTGAAAAGAAAGGATGTTTTGATTTGCCTAGTAATAAAAAAGAAGGAATTATTTTTGGAATGTTTATGTGTTTTGGAATGGTGTTTATTATGACCTTTTACAACACAGTTTTACACGGATTTTCATCATTTACAATAAAAGGTGCAGTGTTTCAATTTGTTATCACATTAATCGTTGCTTTTACTGTAGAATCATTAGTCGAACCGCAAGCACGAAAAATTGCCTTTTCACTTCCTTATGATAAATCGAAAAAAATCAATGTCATTCTTGTATTCGCTTGTTGTATGGTCCCTATGATGGTTCTTATTATGTCCATTTATGGCCTTGTTTTAACGAATATCATGACAGGAATGGAAGGTCCTATTTTCACCGCTTATCTTAAAACAGTTGGGCTAAATTTTATCGTGGCACTTCCAGCACAATTATTAATTGTTGGCCCTATCTCTCGTTGGCTATTAACTAAATATGTGAAACCATTGACACAAAAAGCTGAATTAAACATGTAAAAAACCAAGCAAGCTACCACTTGGCTAGCTTGCTTGGTTTAAAGAACACTTTCAAACTAACTTTTATTTTATATATATAAAATAAAAGTTAATAGATTTTTTGGATACGTAAAATTTAATACAAGAGTACTCTTCCCTCTGCTAATAGGAAACTAAAAGTACTTTTCTTAAAAATATAATGCCTCGCCATTATATTTACGCTATCTAAAAACGCAACAGCATCTAGCAAACTGCTCTCCCTTACAATATTTTCCGCTTAGAAATAATCGACTGACGCTATTACAAAAAAAAGACAGATTTTCTATTCCCTTCTTTAAATGAAGCATATAACTTTGCGTCTTTTGGCATGTATGCTACAATGCCCTGTAATGAATGGAAAGAGGTGTTAATATGCAGATCGAAGTATGGTCTGATTTTGTCTGTCCCTTTTGTTATATAGGGAAACGAAGATTGGAAATGGCGCTGGATAAATTTGAGCATAAAAATGAAGTGGAAGTGGAGTTTAAAAGTTTTGAATTAGACCAAAACGCCCCGCTCTATTCTGGAATAAACATACATGAAATCCTTGCATCCAAATATGGAATAAGCATAGAACAAGCCAAACAGAATAATGTTCAAGTAGGCCAACATGCTGCTGGTGTGGGATTGACTTTTAATTTTGATGAAATGAAGCCAACAAACACATTTGATGCCCACCGTCTGGCAAAATTTGCAGGCGAAAAGGGAAAAGAAAAAACACTTACTGAAAAATTGCTTTATGCTTACTTTACAGAAGGAAAAAATTTAAGTGATGTGGATACTATTGCTGACATTGCGGAAGCTTCTGGTTTAGATAGAGAGGACTCAATAAATGTTCTAAATGATAAAACAGCCTATGCAAATGATGTTCGCATAGACGAAGAAATTGCCCAGCAATACGGAATTTCCGGGGTTCCTTATTTTATCATCAACCGCAAATATGCCATTTCAGGGGCACAGCCCCTTGAAACATTTGTCGGTGCCCTTCAAAAGGTTTGGGAAGAAGAAAATCCAAAGCCTAAATTTAAAGATCTTTCCTCAGAAAATGGGAATAACGCTATATGCCAAGACGGAAGCTGTGTTGTGCCACCAACGTCAAAATAGACTGCTTCTGTTATAAAAATAAGCTCTAAAAAATTTGTTCTTTTTCTCCATTTTAAAACCTGGGGCAAAGCAGGTTTAAACACTCTTGTCCCAGGTTTAATAAATGAGGTTACCCGAAAAGGACTGCCTCTTTTTTATCAATTCCAACTCTTTCTTCTGCTGCACCAATTTTTTTATCAATTTCGCTCCTCTTTTTATCGATTCCGCCATTTTTTTATCGATCTCGCCTTCTTTTTTATCAACTACACTCTCTTCCTTCTGCTGCACCAATCTTTTTATCGATTTCGCTCCTCTTTTTATCGATTTCGCTCCTCTTTTTATCGATTTCGCCATTTTTCTATCGATCTCGCCTTCTTTTTTATCAACTACACTCTCTTCCTTCTGCTGCACCAATCTTTTTATCAATTTAACTCCTCTTTTTCTCGACAAGGTACATGTCGAGTTTGGAATGGTGGCTTTAGCCCGCAATATCCTGAAAGTAGCAGGCATCCGCCAGCTACTTTCAGATAATAATCCGAAAAATAGAAAAGAAAGTGAAGAAAATCAATTCAGCTTTCTTCACTTTCTTTATTTTAAGAACTTATCGGACAGCCTCTTGTTAATTCAGCTAATCCCTCAATCGCTTCCTCTAAGAAGGTCCTTGCAGCAGCAACTTTTTCTAAAGTGCTTTGTGGATTTTTTAATACAGCTTTTGCATGCTGAATTCTGCTTTTATTTCCAGCTTTTAATCTTTCTTCAAGCAAATCGAAAGCTAAACGACGCTTCTAACAATTCCAAGCTTTTTTTAACCGTTGAATTCCTTTATCAATTTCTGATTCAGATAACCCGCCAAATCCTATTAAAATATGTGCATGATCTTTTTTTATATCCGTATCATGATAGACAGATAATGGATATACTTTTACACCGGCATCGAACGCCCTTCTTATCAGCACCTCTTCTTCCATTCTGTTGTTCACTTCTAAAACAATATGCAGACCTGAATGTTCACCAATTATTTTTACATTATCCCTTAAATATCTTTTTACAGAGGTTATTAAGACTTGATGCTTCTTTCGGTAAAGCGCCCTCATTTTATTCAAATGTGTTTGCCAATGGCCATTTTTCATAAACCGAGCCAATGTATCTTGGTGAAGACGGGAAGCAGTCTGCTTATAAATGGTAAAGCTCTTTTTGTATATTTTCAGCAATTCTTCTGGCAATACCATGTAGCTTATGCGAATCGATGGAATCAAAGACTTTGAAAATGTACCGAAATAAACAACTCTTCCTTTTGTATCCAGTCCTTGCAAGGATGGAATGGGCTTTCCTTTATAACGGTACTCTCCGTCATAGTCATCTTCTATAATATAGCCAGTCCTTTCTTCTGCCCACTTTAATAATTCCAGTCTGCGGGAAATCGGCATAATCATTCCATAAGGAAATTGATGGGGTGGGGTCACATACACTGCATCCGCATGCGTATTTGCTAACTGGTTTATGTCTATGCCATTATTATCAAGAGGAATGCTGTTAACAGATGCTCCCAAATCCTCCAGCACCGCTCTTATCCGATTAAATCCTGGATCTTCCATTGCGAAAATATTCTCTTTGCCAATCACTAAACCCAGTATGCCCATCAGCACCTGGGTTCCTGCTCCAATAATAATTTGGTCAGAAGAGCATCTAACTCCCCGGGATGCAAATAAATATGCAGCAATCTGCTTGCGAAGTTCAAGCTCTCCTTGAGGATCTCCTGTATAAAATAAGTCCCCCTGATCTTCGTATAAAGAGCAAACAGTCAACTTCCGCCATGTAGAATAAGGAAAATGGCTTACATCAATTTTGCCCGAATTAAAATCAATTTTATTATTTGCTTGGATACTTTCATTCTTTTTCTCACAGTTCCGAGAATATTCTTGATTAGCCATTATGTCATCTTCAAGTTTTATTGCATAAAAACCTTTCCGAGGTCTGCTTTCTATAAATCCTTCTGCATTTAATTGATCATAAGCTGATTGAATAGTATTGAGGCTTAAGCCAAGATGATCGGATAATTTTCTTTTGGAAGGCAATTTTTCTTGTGATTTAATTTTGCCAGCTGCTATCTCTTGTTTGATATAATCAGCCAGCTGCAAATAGAGTGGTTTATTGCTTTTGTATTCTAAAACTGGTGTGATTTCCAACATAAGCTTCTTCCCTCCCCTTAACTGGAACCTCTAAAATTTCCTAAACTGATACTTTTTATTATACCAGTTTGTGATTAAATAAAAGATGAATCCACTTATAGGGAGATGTTAAAAATGATTAAAATAGAAGAATTGACAAGTGAGCTTAAATGGAAAGAAGCCTTTCCATTAATGAAGCAATTAAGAACACATTTAGATGAAACAAATTATCTTCAATTGGTGCAAGAAGCGCGAGAAAAGAATCAATATAAAATGGCTGCATTGTATAAAAATACACAAATTACAGCAGTAATAGGTTTTATGCCAATGGTTACTTTATATAATGGCAGATTCATTTGGGTATGCGATCTCATTACAGATGCAAATAATCGATCAAAAGGGTATGGCACTAAACTTTTAAGTTATGTAGAAGAATGGTCTAAGAAGCATGGCTATGATATTGTCTCCCTCTCATCAGGACTGCAGCGTATAGACGCTCATCGATTTTATGAAGAAAAAATGGAATATAACAAAGGCAGCTATGTTTTTCTTAAAAAGCTTCCGATTTGAACAGATAATATGATGAAGTCATCTAAAATAAAAACATAAAGGCTGGTAATGCTTAACGTTTTTTATGAAAATAACTCGGCAGACAGAACAACCAATCGGTGAACAGCCCATTGCTCTGCAACTGAGCTGCAATCACACTTATATTTATTTAATCAATATATAATAGAAGAAACTAAGTTAATTTAAGATTTTATTTGCCTAATGATTATTACTGTCCCCTTTTTTAATCTCTTTAATTTTAAATAAGAAAAAGCTGCATAGAACTTTGCAGCTTTTTTATGCACTACTATATTTCGGTCCCATAAAGCGATACATTTAAACTTTCCCATTAAATGAAACATTATACTTTGCAGATAACTTCTCTTTAATCAGCGGCAATAATAAACGTCCTGTATTAGTTGCTTCTTCAAGATGCGGATATCCTGATAAAATAAATGTAGAAATGCCTGCTTCAATATATTCTGAGAATCGCTCTGTTATTTGTTCAGGCGTACCTACAAAAAGCAGACTTCCTCCATCACGCACTAAAGATAAGCCTGACCAAAGATTTGGTGCAACCATATAATCTTTTTCTCTTGAAGACGATCGCAATTGATTTTGCCTTTTTTGGCCGACCGCTTCAAATGTTGAAAACTTTTCATCTGCTTTCTCTATAGTGGCCTGATCAACTTTGCTGATTATCTCCCATGCCGCATTCCAAGCTTCTTCTTCTGTTTCTCTTACTAAAACATGCGCACGTAATCCGTAGCGTAAAGAACGTTTAATTCCCTTATTTTTTTCTAATTCAGCTCTATATCCTTCTACCTCCTTAATTTGTTCCTTAATCCAGTCTACAGGTTCTGCCCACATAAGATAAACATCCGCTGTTTCAACTGCTACTCTTTTTCCAATTGCTGAACTTCCGCCGAAATAGATAGGCGGATGCGGCATTTGAACTGCCGCAGGATAACTTATAGTGCCTTCTAAACTATAATATTTACCATTAAAATCCAGTTTATCTTCGTCTGCATTTTTGGGTTTTCCTATTGAAAACTCTGAATAGCCAGGTCCCTTCGATTTCTCCCAAAGAGTTCTTACAATGTTTAAAAACTCACTGGTTCTTTCGTACCTTTCATCATGGGAATCAAAAAGCGGATCACCTGTTTCTTTTAAATCTTGAGCAGAATGTCCAGTCACTATATTAAACATCGCTCTGCCATTTGAAGCTACATCTAAAGAAGCCCCCATTCTTGCAGCTGCCACTGGAGCTATTAGACCTGGCCGCATAGCAACTAGCGGTCGAAGCGATTTTGTATGGGAAGCTATCACTGTTCCTATAATCCATGAATCTACGCATGCTCTTCCCGTTGGAATCAAAGCAAAACTAAAACCAGCATTTTCAGCAGCTTGGGCTACCTTAATTAAATACTCCATCGTTGGTTCGCGTTCTGGTTCCACGCCTACATATCTGCCATCGCCGCGTACAGGGATAAACCAGCCGAATTCAACATCTTTTATATTCTCATTCATGCCATCTTCACTCTCCTATATTTTTCATCCTGTTTTATTATTGAATCCCAATTTTCTCTAGATAGCTTGCATCTACTAAATCATTTACGTCGACATCTTTTCTAATCACTTTATTTTCTCTTAAAGCTTTAGATGTCTCCCCTATAGAATCAATGGCTTCCTCTTTTAAACGGATATCATAATTGATTCTTGACATGGATTTTTCTACAATTTTCTTATCAGTTCCATATAATTTAGATATATCTTCAATCGCTTTATCAGGATGCTCTTGACTCCATTTTTCTGCTTTATCAAGAACTTTTAGTACTCTTTCTACAATCTCTGGATGATTTTTCGCAAAAGACTCAGAAACTACATAAAGACTATAACTATTCAAAAGGCCGGTGGCATCTAAAACCTGATGCCCAATGCCTTGCTCCTCCATCGTAGAAATCCAAGGTTCATAGGTTACAGTTGCATCAATATTTTTTTGTTCAATTGCCGTTTTTATATCTGGCGGCTGCAGATTTATTTGTTGTATGTCTTTTGGAGATAAACCATTTTCCTCCAAATATGCATTAAGCAACCTGTGTCCTACAGAACCTACTGTAACCCCCACTTTTTTTCCTTTTAAATCTTTAATAGAATTTATTTTCGAACCCTCTGGAACAACTAATCCAATGCTTTTGGAACCAGAGGAATAAACGCCCACTGCTTTAATTTTAATATTATTAGCTTTTGCTTGAATTGCCGGTTGATCGCCTACTTGCCCAAAATCTAATCGTTCTCCCGCAAAAGCCTCAATAAGTGGAGGTCCAGATAGAAATTTATCATATTCAATAGCAATTCCATCTTTTTTAAATTCCTCTTCAAAAAAACCTTCTTCTTTGGCAACAGCAAGCATCGAAGGAACTGTAGTATGGCCAAATCGTATAGTCGTTACTTTTTCTCCTTGTTTTTTTTCAATTGTATTTTCTTTATTGGTGCTGTCTGCTTGGCCGCATCCTGCAACCACCATTAATAGCAATACAGCAATTCCCATTAGAATGATCTGCGCCTTTTTCATCGTGAATTCCCCCCATAGATTACAAATAACTAGATAGTATATACAAATGGTTCTTCCTCTTTAACAAAAAATTCATTGTATATAGCATTGCGGATATGTACAAAGTCATAACTATTTCGATCTCTCGGACGTGGCAGATCAATTGGAACAATTCTTTTTATCGTCCCAGGTCTGCTGGACATAACAATCACTCTATCCGCCAAATAGATTGCTTCATCAATATCATGGGTAACAAGTATCATGGTTGTTTTTTCCTTTTTCCAAATCCGCAGAACCTCCTCCTGCATATGTATCTTAGTCATTGCATCAAGTGCGCCAAATGGTTCATCTAATAACAGCACTTTAGGTTTATTTATCAATGCTCGTGCAATGCTTGCTCTTTGCTGCATTCCTCCAGATAATTGATGGGGATAAGCTTTAGAAAACTCATTAAGACCAACCAATTTTATATGATCTTCAACTAAACGTTTTTTCTCCTTTGCAGAAACCCTGTCTTGAACTCCAAAAGCAATATTTTTTTCCACCGTCAGCCAAGGGTAAAGCCGCGATTCTTGAAACACCATGCCTCTATCTATCCCTGGCCCCGCAACGGCTTCTCCTTTTACTAATACTTCTCCACCGTATTCCTTCTCTAGTCCTGCAATAATTCTAAGCAAAGTACTCTTTCCGCAGCCACTGGCTCCTACAATACAAATAAATTCTCCCGTTTTTATTTTCAAATTAATATTATTGAGAACTTTAACGTTTCCGGTATCGATTAGGAATTCTTTATTAAGCCCTTCTATTTTTAAAAGCTCCTTATCATGGACTCCATCAAGCATTTTTTTCGCCTCTTTCACTTATTTAAAATAATTAACATTCCATTTGATAAAATGTGCCTGAATCTTTTTCAGTACAATATCCAAAAGCAAACCAACTAACCCAATGCATAAAACACCGGCAAGCATTACATCCGTCTGTGAAAGTTCACGGGCATATGACATCATATATCCAATGCCCGCTGAAGCCGCAATCAACTCTGCCCCCACTACACTTCTCCATGCTAAATCCATTCCTACACGCAATCCTGTAAAGATGGATGGAAGAGCAGAAGGAAGGATTACTCGCAAAAGGAAAGTTCTCTTATTTTTTTCAAGAATTTTTGCTACCTCCAGATATTTTTTATCCGTATTCTTAATTCCGTCTATCACATTAATTAGAACCGGCCAAAAACTTCCTATAGCAATAACAGTTATTTTAGAAGACTCATCAATTCCCATCCATAAGATAAGGACAGGCACCCAAGCCATAATAGGAATAGGGCGCAAAATCCCCGTAATAAGGGATGTAGCTTGTTCTACCCCTTTATTTAAGCCAATTAAAATTCCAAAAGCCACTCCTAAAAAACTGCCTATGGCAAATCCTTGAATAATGCGCCAAAAACTAATGCCAACATGAATAAAAATTTCACCCGACAGCAATAAATCTAAAAATGTTGCTCCAATAACGGAAGGAGCTGGTAAAACAGTTGAGCTAATAACTCCTCGATCACTTAGAAATTCCCACATCATGATTAACAATAAAGGAAAACCAAATTTTATTATAAGATTTGTATAAGAAACCTTACTCGCTCGGCGAAATAGGGATATTTGTTTAGTCTTATGTATATAATTGCTGTTTTTAATACTTGGTGTAGCTATTTTAATCTTCTCCCCTCTTTAATAAAACGAATATTCCGATAACACATTTTAAACGACTGCCACAGGCAAAAAACCTGATAAATTAGCATTTCTAAACAAAAAGAGACCTCTAAAAATAAATTTACATTTAAAAGTAAATTATTTTCAGGGTCTCTGGTTGTCCAGTTGACTCTATTAAAATATAAAATTAACAAGTTTGTTAACTGTTTAATGTAATTATCTGATAACAATATTATATCCATTATTCTTAGGTGTCAACTAGGAATTTAACATCTAAGCATTTTTGCAGTTCTTTTAGAAATAATTTCTTGAGGTGTCTACTTTCTCCCTGCGTCAAGAAATTATTTCTCTCTTTTCATTCGATCTGCCTATTACGATACGAATCTCCCTTACTTATATATCTTTTCCTTTTTTCTATCTCTAATCTATTCCCTAAACTATAAGTTAATTGAATGCTTACTAAAACAGCTTACTCGTTTTAGCTGGGAAAAACTCATCTTGTCTTACGATTTTCCGCCAAAAGTAAAAAAACAGTAAAAATATCAAAAAGATCCCAATTAAAGCATTATTAGATGGATATAGAGGGTTTCTAAATCAAATAAGAGTTTTAATTCTTCTTAAACCTACTTGAATTATAGGAATAATAAGTTTATAATCCTCTTATTAATTGCAATTAATCTAGCATATTCTTTTTTAGTCACAGCTTTTTATATTTGTGAATTGGACAACCATAAGCAATACAGTGACATAAAACTTTATTAAAAAATAAAGTAATTATCATCATAAAAAGAAAGTTTGACCATTAATAAATAAAACTTTCTCCGTAAAATTCCAAATATTAAAAAGAAAGGGAATAAAATATATGCAAAATAAAATATCCTTTGATTTTTTTCAACGTATAGGAAAATCCATGATGGGAGTAGTATTGATTTTGCCGCTTGTGTCAATCTTTATGGGAATTGGCGGAATCATCATTAATCCCAATATTCAAAAACTACTGCCGTTTCTTGCTTCTGATGGATTTCAAACGGGAGGGATACTTCTGCAAAAGTCAGGACAAGCCGTTTTCGCTAATTTAGCTGTACTTTTTGCAGTTGTGATTGCTGCCAGCTGGACAAATAAAGTAATGGCTGGTTTTTCAAGTTTAATTGCATTTTTAGTAATGCATACAGTAATTGGGGCTCTCATTGAAATTAACAAGCCAAATTTAAATGAAAAAATGCTAGGAACTGAGTTGGGGATCCCTACGCTTCAGTTAGGTGTATTCGGCGGTATCTTTATCGGTTTTCTGACAGCATATCTATATAATAAGTTTTATAAAACAAGATTTCCTGATTCATTAGCTTTGTTTGGAGGAGAACGCTTTGTGCCAATTGTTTCTTCCATTGGAGCGGTAATATTCGCTTGCGTTTTTTATTTCATTTGGCCTTCTATTCAAACTGTTATTGGATCAGTAGGAGAATACATAGCTACTCACGCAAATCCGTTTACAGTCGGATTATATGGTGGAGTAGTAAGATTATTGGTTCCCTTCGGCCTTCATCATATTTATAATGCTCCTCTTTTATTCACCGATATTGGCGGAGTATATACAACACTTGATGGAGCCAAAATCGTTGGCGACCAAAATATTTATATTGCCCAAGTAATAGATGCTTTAAAAGATCCATCTGTAAATATAACTGGGGGTCAATATATAGGCGGTAAATTTATTCCCGTTATGTTTGGTTTGCCTGGAGCTGCACTCGCTATGTACCACTGTGCTAAAACAAATAAAAAGCAAGTTACAAAATCACTGTTGTTGGCTGCTGCCCTAACTGCATTTTTAACAGGCATTACAGAACCTATTGAATATACCTTTTTATTTGTTGCTCCGTTATTATATATAGTTCATACGCTGTTGGCAGCATCAGCCTACGCTCTTGCAAGTGCGCTGGACATTCATTCGGGATTTGCAGGAGGTTCAGGAATAATCGATTTCACCTTATTTAATGCTCTTCCAAATATAAATAATGACTGGATCTTTATTCTTTTATTAGGCATTATATACTTTTTCGTTTATTATTTTATATTTAAGTTTTTAATCAAAAGAAATAACTATAAAACACCAGGACGAGAATCAGATGAGGAAGAAACCCGCCTATACTCAAGCAAAGATATGGCAAATAAAAAAGGAACCAAGTCTTCTGCATTACCAATTGAGATTTTAATAGCGCTTGGCGGAAAAAATAATATTACAAATCTTGATGCATGCATTACCAGACTCCGTGTTGGTGTAAAGGACATTTCACTGGTCGATGATAACCGTTTAAAACAATTGGGAGCTTCTGGAGTGTTAAAAGTTGGAGACGGCGTTCAAGTCATCTTCGGGGCTAAGTCATCGGTTATAAAAGCAGAAATTGAAGAAGCAATGTAAGCTATACTTCCATTTATAATCGCTGGCTTATCGAAAAGCAATCATCCATTCGAAAAATTTCCAATATTCGTTATACAGTACTGAAATGTCTAAAAAGCTAGTGTAAATTTTCTATACACACATATCTATCAACTAACAAAATATATAGCAGGATCTAAGAATTATTCCTCTTAAATCCTGCTATTATCATTATTTGTCTAAAATGGAGGAATACATTATGAATAAACCAAATATCATCTTTATGATTTCCCATGATACAGGAAGATACCTCGGATGTTATGGACATCAAGTAGAGACTCCTGAAATTGATAAATTAGCAGAAAAAGGGATTCGGTTTGATCAATACTATTGCCCAGCACCCCAATGCAGTCCAAGCAGAGGCAGCATTTTAACTGGACTTTATCCGCATAATAATGGGCTTATCGGTCTTGCCCACCTTGGATTTGCAATAAAAGATGAAATAACCACACTTCCCCAAGCAATGCAAAAAGCAGGCTATGAAACTGCTTTAATTGGATTAAGCCACGAAACTATTGGAACTCCTCCACCTATTGAAGATCGCGTTTTTAGCTCTACTTATAAACTTGGCTACGATAGATTTGAAGAGGTAAAAGGAGATAGAAGTCCTTATGTAGCTAAAAAAGCCATTGAATTCTTAAATGAAAAGTCCAGCAATTCCTCCCATCAGCCCTTTTATTTAAATATTGGATTTTTCGAAACACATCGGGATTTTGACGAGTATGAGCCGTATGCAGATAATGTAGAAGATGTAGAAGCATTTGCCTATTTGCCAGATACACCCAATGTTAGAAAAGACATATCTTTATTAAATGGTTCTGCTAAGGTGCTGGATAAAGCTATCGGAGAAATTATGGAATGCATTCATAATAGTGAATTAAGCAAAAATACAATTGTCATTTTTACTACGGATCATGGATTAGCTTTTCCTCGTGCAAAGGGAACATTTAAAGATGCTGGATTAGAAACAGCACTTCTCATTTCTGGCCCTGAAATTAATGGGTCTCAAATAAATCAAAACTTGCTTTGCAATATTGATCTCATGCCTACCTTATTAGAATTGGCAGGTGCTCCTATCCCGAAGGAACTAGATGGAAGAAGTTTTGCAGCTTTAATCAAGGGTGAGAAAAAAGAAATACGAGATGAGTTTTTCTGTGAATTGACTTGGCATGATCGCTATCATCCAATGCGTGGAATTCGTACAAATCAATATAAATATGTAAAGAATTTTGCAGACGGGCCTAATATTTATATGCCTTTTGATGCTCATAAAAGCCTTTCAGGGCAAGAAGTTCGCAAAGAATATTATGTTCCAAATGTACCGGAAGAATTATATGACTTAGAAAAGGACCCTCTTGAAAAAAACAATATCATTAATGAAGCATCCTATTCTTTAATTGCAGAAGAATTGCGCAAAAAGGTTGAAAATTGGATGATTCAAACAAAGGATCCTCTCTTAAAAGGACCTGTTTTAGGAGTTGGTTCGAAAAGATGGGAAGAGGAATTGCGAAATAATAATGCTTATCCTGGAAAAGAACATTTTTTAAAATAAAAAGATGCTTAAAAAGGGAAATCAGGTGCAAAATAGACTCTTTAAACGTATTTTTATATAGTATTTTTTTACTTCATCAAAAAATGCCATACAAATTTCTATGTATCTAAAGAAGCATTTCAGCACCTGCCTAATCCTTTTTATTTTATTTTGATAGTCGCCACTTGCTATAGTAATATATTTAACAGGCTTTTCCCCACCTTAAGGTTATAATATAAGAGCAAACCAAAAATCTAAGTGGAGATAAAAAACCCTTCCATTAATTAAAGTTGCACTTTATCGCTCTGCTAAATATCTGCTGCACATCGAAAACCGATATTTCCTGTTGAACTATCTGGTGTATTCGAACTTCTGGCTGCTACTCTGTAACGATTGCAATAAGAATGATGGCAAAGATAAGAGCCTCCTTTCATAACTTTGGCACTGCCCCTAGATGGACCTTTTGGATTTTGCCATAAATCATTTTTATGAAATAATGCTGTAAACCAGTCAGAGCACCACTCCCATACATTTCCTACTGTATTATATAATCCATATGAATTTGGAGGAAACGAATTTGCTGGTGCAGTTCCCATATAACCATCTAGGGCAAGATTATTCAAAGGAAATTCCCCTTGCCAAATGTTGCATCTATATTCGCCGTTTGGCGTTAAACTATCTCCCCAGGGATATAACCTTTGTTCCAAACCTCCTCTTGCAGCATATTCCCATTCTGCCTCTGTCGGCAATCTCTTGCCCGCCCACTGGCAGTATGCAGTAGCATCATTCCAAGAAATATGAACTACAGGATGATCCATACGTTTATCAATAGAAGAATCCATGCCCTCAGGCTGTTTCCAATATGCCCCCTCTACCAACAACCACCACGGTGTCTGCTGCACAGATCCTTTTACTTCTTTTGTATCATTAGATGATAAAAAACTATAGAAAACAAAAGAATTGCCAAACGCTTCTGCTTCGGTCTTATATCCTGTTTCTTTCACAAATTTTGCAAATTGAGCATTGGTTACCGCAGTGGCATCTATATAAAATGGATCTATCACTACCTTTCGGATTGGACCTTCTCCATCTGCTGGATGCCCTTCCTTTGAATTTGTCCCCATCAAAAATTCTCCACCCGATAAATAAATCATTTCTTTTTTGCTGCATGGCTTTAATGTATTAATTACTGGTTGATTAGCAGCCTTTTTTTCATTAGAATTCTGCCTATTTATACTGCAGCAAGCAGACTTAACTGGTTTAGACATTCTATTTCCTCTACTTTCTAGTTTTATAGTTTGTTTTTCTCTTATTTGGCTGGCAAACTTTCCATCTAATAACTTATTGATATCAGTATTTTGGGCTAATCTATATTATGCAATAGACTAAATTCAAACTGCCTACACTTCATGCTGACTAAAAAATGCGCTAAACCTAATAAGCCTCTAATTATAACAATAAACAAATAGCCTCAACTTTAAAAAGAAGAGGACAAATAAAAGTATTTAACTTTCTATCTTAAAACTAGCACTTTTTTAGTCTGACACTCAGATAATAATCCGCCATTTTCCATCATCAAAATTTTTTAATAGATAAAATCAAGCTCTTTTCTTTTTCCAGCGCAGTGATCCCATATCACTGTGAGGATGATTTTTTGCGATAGCCATTCTGAATTGAAATTCTAATTCTTTTACAGACATCTCATAAAGATGCTTATCCTCTTTTTTATATACTTTTAAAGCAATAAGTCTATTTATTAATTTTTCTTTCCTAGCCTGCTCATCTATACGTAAAAGATTTCCCATTACTATCACTCCTCATTATTCAATTTATTTCGTCAAAGAACGCGGGATAATCGCTTCCGTTCTCTAGACATCCCTAAATTATTTGCTTGTCTTTAAATAAATGCAAAAATTATTTCGCCTGTTTTATTGTTGTATTCAGTATATAACAAATTATTCCGATAAGTCAACTTAGAATTAAACAACTTTAGGACATATATGCAAACTATATTTGGCATGATAACCATTCTTTTCTTTAAACAATCCCTCGAACGTTGTCTTTATCACACAGCAACGGGCTTTTTCCCCCTACCTATGGGATGATAACAGAACACAAGAAATCCAGGTGGATAGAAGCTTGCTTGTAATAGCCTGATTGGTTCAACTAATAAACAGCGGGGGACGTGCCCCCACTGTTTGCGTTTTCACTTTATTTACCAACCTCGATTTTATTAAACTTCTATATACTGATGAGTTTTTCGAATGATTTATTCCTTATTAATAAGGAATAAATCAGATTTAGTAGCATCGGGAAAGAACTAACTAACCATCGCTTTCCCTTTTCACCTAATTATGCTTAATTTCCTTTGGAGCAAGTTCAGTGGCAGATTTTAAAGCGGCAACCATGCTTCTTTCATCTGCAATTCCTTTTCCAGCAATATCAAAAGCAGTTCCATGATCAACTGAAGTGCGGATCATTCCACCATTTAATCCTACTGTAATGTTGACGCCTTCTTCTAAACCTAAAACCTTTATAGGAACATGCCCTTGGTCATGATAACAAGCAACAACTATATCAAAATCTCCTCTTACCGCACGGAAAAATACAGTATCTGCAGGGTGTGGTCCTGTTACATTTATGCCTTCATCTGCCGCTTTTTCAATAGCAGGCAGTAATTTTTCTTCTTCTTCTCCCATTCCAAATAAACCGCTTTCACCAGCATGGGGATTTATCCCGCATACTGCTATTCGTGGATTAAGATAACCAGCATTGCTTAATGTCATATGAGCCAATTCTATTACCTTATATGTTCTTTCAGGATCTATTAAATCGATAGCTTTTCTAAGACCAACATGTGTAGTTAAATGTATTACTTTAAGTTTTGGAGAAGACAGCATCATCGAATAATCTTTAGTTTCTGTCAGTTCTGCCAAAATCTCCGTATGACCTGGATATTTATATCCCCCTTTACGCAAGGCCTCTTTATTTAATGGAGCAGTGCAAATCGCATCAATTTCTTTTTCTTTCGCTAAATGAACCGCTTTTTCCAAAAATTTAAAAGCTGCTGCACCAGCTTTTGCAGAAACTTTGCCAAATTCAACTTCTGAATCTAATAAATCTAAATCAATAATGTCAATAACACCATGTTGAAAAGCCGCTTCTTTAACAGAAATAATTTTATTCAATACAAAAGATATCCCTATTATTTTCATTGCTCTATCTAAAATAAAAGAATCACCAATTACTATCGGTCTACACATTTTATATGTTTCAGATTTTGATAAGGCCTTAAGAATGATTTCTGGCCCTACACCAGCTGCATCACCCATTGTAATTCCTATAACTGGTTTCATTTTAATCTTCTCCTTAAATTTTTTGCCTCTATCATAAATAAAGGCCCTTAATTCTTTAGCTCATTTTTTGATTTTTTTCCCATTGAATTTATTTAAAGCATTAATCATCGTATATTCATTTCCGAAGTTTCCTGCTTTTGTTACCGCTATGATGTTGCTGTCATCTAATTTTCCAATAGGAATCCCAGCTTCCACTTCATCTAATAAATGAAAATATTTAATGCCAAGCTGTTCTAATACTTGCTGTGCTGTATCTCCTCCTGTCAGGAAAAGACGTTTCACCTTACATTCTTTAATGATATGGAACGCTATTTCACCGATTGTTTTAGAAATAAGATTGCTGATTTCCACTGCAGATAGCCCTTTTGATTTCCCTATTTTTTGTGTCTCTTCAACTAAATCAGAGGAAAATAAAACTGCACTTTGCTGATTTCCAAAAGCTTCTATTGCTCGTTTTTTTAACAATCTAATCTCTTCTTTTGTTTTCGTTTCCTCTGAAAAGAAGGTAACAGAATTAAATTCAATTCCCACTACAGACCGATCATTTAGTAAATAACGTAATTGTTTACGCCCAATCTTGCTGACACTTCCAACTACGAATAGTGCTGGAAGTACATGATTAGACAGTAAAAAACGATTATTTTCTTCTATTTGCAAACCAAACATCTTTGGAATATGGGATATTAATCCGGACGAACCGCACCAAACAATTTTATTCTTTAATGAGATTAAAGATTCTAATAAAAGAACAAAATCTTGTTCCTCTACTGAATCAACCGTAATATACTTAATTCCTTTTTGTTTATAATAACGAAAAGTTTCACAAATAGCATTCGGTCCACTAAGCAGTACATCTCTATTTATGTGTCCTGTTTTTCTATTTGACTGTTTCTCTATTAACAAAGTAATATCCGATTCTTCCACAGGAGTTTTAGGATCTTTTGCTACTTCCGTTTCATGAAGCAATATTCCATTCAAATAGTGCTTACCCTCTGAAATTTTCCTGTCATTTTGAGGATATCCTGGTGCAATAATGATAAAATCAGGCAGTAAAGCATCAGATAGAGCATTAATTTCTATGCCAATATTCCCTCGCATTGTGCTGTCGATCTTTTTATAAATGACATCAAAATTCCCACCTGCTAGCAAGGATGAAAGTTGATATACTCTTTTATAAGCCTCTTCTTTGGATAAGGATCGACTATCTGTATTAAAAATGACTGTTTTTTTCTCATTTGAAATTTTTTCATTATTTGTAACAGAAACAGCAACTTTTAATCCATATTTAATCAGCTGGGCTCCACAATCACTTGCACCTGTTAAATCATCTGAAATCACTGCTAATCTCATCGTCTCAACACCTTTTTTAACTTAGTGGCTTGCGATATATTGTTTCCATTTCACATACAGCTTCCCAACACTTCGAATCACTTATTTACACTGACGCTGTTAACAGTCTTTTCCCTTGATTAACTGCGAAAAAGCATAGGAGATTAACCTCTTATAGACAAAACACTTGCCAACTTCTCAAAATAACTTGCTATAAATGGAATCGATCTTTTATCATTTTGGCTACTGCCTCAGGGTGAATTTTTGTATTGTTGATTTTTATATAATTCTTTCTTTTTATTTCTCCTTTTATTGAATTTAATCTGTATGCCTCCATGGAACTTTTCAATTCTCGCTCAGACTGCTTAATATCTCTTTTTGTAGGTTTATGTTCAAGTCTATGAGGCATTTTATTGCGGATTAGCCTTTCTTCAAAATCCGCTTCAAGTTCCACAAAGTAAATATCTCCGCCTTTTTCCTCAAAAATACGGCATATAGTCTCAACAAAACCCCAGTCTTCTTGCTGATCAAATGCCCATACATAAGTGAAAATCAGGCCAGACAAATCACTTTCAGCCACCGCTTTAAATATCTCTAAACGAAATAAATCTACCAATCTCCATGTTTCCTTGCTGAATCCGAATAAGGGATGCACTAATTCAATTGTCATATGATTATGAAAAAGCTTTAACTTTGTTATTTTTTCCAGTTCCTGTCCAACCGTCATTTTCCCAACCGCTTGCGGCCCAAATATTAGAACAAATTGCATAAATTCACCTCATTGATTGCCTGTTTCTATACGATCTTTACTGTAATTTTCTCGATGCAGTCTTTTTCTTGCTTTACCAACTAAACAGTTCATTTAATAACACAATAAAAAAGATAACTAATATAAATGCAGGAATAGAAAGAAAAACCTTATTCCGTAAACGAATAGCATCCAACTTTTCATACAATTTGTCTGCAGTAATAAAAATCAGCACCGCCCAAAGCAGACTAATGCAGATTGCCGCAAAATCAACCCACGTAAACGGCTTGCTGATGTACAAATCCAGCACACTATTAAAACAAAAAACAGGCTAAATAATATAAATTGATAAAGTGAAACTTCAATCAATGGGGGTTTTACTGCCCGTTAATGCGGGATAAGTAAAAAACTTGCTGGAATTTTTCATGATAAATCGCTGCACCGCTCTCTTGACCAAAATTTTTAAAATATTATCATAAAAAAGATGAATTTTTTACAATATGCATCTTGCCGTCTTTTATATTGGACCTTTTTCCGGTTCCATCAATAACAAGATCCGCCTTTTCCATTGGCTTTTGAGCCTTTATATAAACCTCTTCTGCCGGCATCCATAAATCTTCCCATAAGCCCCGCTTCTTCTCGCCGTCCCTCTCAATCCCACGGGACAATCTTATATCTCTTGGCGTATCTATCCAAATGGTGAAATGGTAGTAGTTCCTTAAATCTTCTATTAGTGAATAGCATCCTTCTATTAAAACAATTCCTCCTGCTGAAACATTATGCCATTCTAAAAGCTTGTCTGTTTCCCAATCATATCGCTGATAACGAGTCGATTTATTATGGCTTAATGGCAGTAAAATCTGCTCCTTTACACGACTACAATCCCAATTGCCGCCAATTTCTTCCTTTGCTGATTCTCGTTGTTTCGAAGTTTTATAAAAATCATCCATATGGATCACAGTAACCACACTTCGATCAACCGCTTTGAGACTTTCTGCCAATGTGCTTTTTCCCGCTCCGCCGCCTCCATCGATGCCGATTAACAGCGTTAGATTGCTTTCTTTATTTTTTATCAAGCGTTTATAAAGTTCCCGTACAGATATATTCAAATTGCCATCCTCCCTTTTCTAATAAAAATTCCATCATTTAAGTTTCTATTCCTTCTTTTTTATTTGATTATCCCTTATTTTTTTTAACTATAATCCTTCGTTTAAATAACACTCTTTAGGCAAAAAGAATAAGATGAAAATAAATATGCAATTTCAATTTATCCTTGAGGAGGACAAATCATGGAAACCTCAAATAAACATTCAAAAGAAGAAAATCACGCTCCTGCTCTTACACAAAAAGAACAAATTTTCCAAAACGAAGGCCGCTCTTTCCCTGGAAAAACATATACAGAAGTAGTGCTTGAACCTGCTTATGACGAAGCAAAAATGCATTTATTAGACCCAATGATGGCCATTAATAAAGCACATCTTATTATGCTGAAAGAGCAGCAATTGATCAGCGAAACAGATGCCAAAAAAATTGCAGAGGCAATCAACAGCATAGACCTGCAGACCATCAGAACCTCTTGCTATTCAGGCCAAGTCGAGGATTTGTTTTTTCATATAGAATCCGAACTGTTAAAGGAAGCAGGCGATATTGCGGGAAATCTTCATATAGCAAGAAGCCGCAATGATATGTGCATTACCATGTTTCGGCTTGCATTAAGGGAAAAAATGCAGACTGCTTTAGCTTCTGTTTTATTTTTAAAAGAACAATTGCTTCAGTTTTCCAAAGACCATGTGGATACACTTATGATTGGCTATACCCATACACAGCAAGCTCAGCCGACAACTTTAGCCCATTATATAATGGCAGCAGCGGATTCTTTAAACCGGGATATAGAGCGATTTAAACTGGCATACAAACATTGCAATGCCAGTCCAATGGGAGCAGCTGCTTTTACTACCACAGGATTTAACATTGACCGAGAGAAAATGCAGGATTTGCTTGGATTTGATAGTGTTGTGGAAAATTCCTATGATGCGATTGCCGGAGCAGATTATATAGCAGAAACAATGACATCAACACAAATTATTGCTATTAATCTTGGTAGATTCGTGCAAGATTTGCTGCTATGGAGTACCCAAGAATATGATGTGCTTCGTGTTGCCGATCCTTATGTGCAAATCAGTTCGATTATGCCGCAAAAACGCAATCCTGTTTCCTTAGAACATATTCGATCACTATTATCCAGCTGTGCCGGCAATGCCAAAACCGTGCTGACTATGCTTCACAACACCCCTTTTGGCGACATTGTAGATACAGAAGATGATATGCAGCCATATGCTTGGAGAAGTTTGAGTTTGCTCGATAAATTATGCAGACTTTTAGGCTGCATCATTGCTACAGCTGACATTAACAAAGATGCTTTGCGAAAAAGAGCTGCAGCAAGTTTTGCCACCATTACCGAACTCGCCGATACCATCGTGCGCACAGATCAGCTGTCATTCCGTACAGCCCACCTAATCGCAAGCTCGATCGTAAAAGATGCGCTTTTCCATAATATTTCTCCCCAAGAAATAACCTTAAAGCTAGTAAATAAAAATGCCATTTCCATTATCGGCAAAGAATTGACATTAGATGAAACAACATTGCGACAATCCTTAGATCCTGTTTATTTCGTAAATATCCGTACATTACCAGGAGGCCCTAATCCCAATGAAGTAAAAAGAATGATTGGTATAAGGCTGAAGCAGCAAAAGGGGCAGGCGGAGTGGCTAACGGAGATTAGAGAAAAATCAGAAGATGCTTTATATGCCTTAGATGAGTTGCTTGCGAAAATGTTATAAGGATAAATATTCAAGGGGAGGAAACAACAGCTTTTGGCAAATTAGAGGATTTACTTGAAACGTGGACAACTAAAAAAATACTGGAGAGATCAGATGATAGGGAGCTTTCATAAAAAGACAGCTCCCTTTTTTATTCTATTTATATAATACCTAGGTGACATATGGAACTATTTTGGTTATTTTTTTTGAATAAGAGAACTAGATTCATTGTTTTGATTGACCGGTACATTATTCCCAACGGTAACCCGTCTGACAACTCGATGCTCATCATAGTCTGCAATGGCATAATGCTGGGTAGCTAAATTATCCCAGATAGCTACATCGCCTTCACTCCATTGCCAACGAACCGTATTTTCTAACCGGGTAACATGAGCATCAAAAATACTTAATAATCGCTCTGATTCACTTGCCGTATATCCTTCTAGTCTTCCAGCAAATCCTCCTAAAAGCAGATGTTTTTTTCCTGTTTCTGCATGGACATGAACAACTGGATGTCTGGTTTTAAAGATGGTTGATTCAAATACAGCCCGGTTCTTTTTGCTTGCTTCATCACTGCCATCCGTTCTTTTAAATTGCGCATAGTCAAATTCGTTTGTATGGATAGCCCATGATTCATCTGCCAATTTTTTTAATCCGGCAGGAAGGTTTTCATATGCTGCATTTGTGTTGGCCCACACAGTATCACCTCCAACTTTAGGAATGGTTACCCCTCTTAAAATGGAATATTTCGGAACCGCTGGAACAAAGGTTACATCTGTATGCCAATTATTCGCTTTTGCCCCTTGTTTGGAATCTAATTCAAAAATATAGTTTGTATTCTCTTTTACCGGCACGGTCGGATGTGCATAGGCTTCCCCGAAAAGATTGGCAAATGCTTCTTGTTCGGCATCATCTAAATGATTTTGTCCTTTAAAAAAGATTACTTTATACTGATTAAGCGCCTTTTTAATTTCACTGAAGACACCTGGATCTAAATCAGCCGATAATTGCACTCCTTGAATTTCTGCACCAATTCTTCCTGCGACAGGCACCACTGTCAATTGATTGATTTGTTTTGTTGACATATTTAATCTCCTCCTAAAATATGAATTAGTTTTAATAGAAATCAATGAATCCTTTAAAATGCTATTTATGTAGTAAGGACATCACCTCCCAAATAGACCAGCAGAGAATCATTCATTTTGCAAGGCTGTTTTCGCAAACTTTGTTGCTTTTTACGAAGTATGGAGCAATGATTTCCGTTTCAGGATGCTCGCTTTCCGCGGGACGGGCGTGGAGCCTCCTCGGCGTAAAGCTGGGGTCTCCACTGTCCCGCTAATCTAAGCAGGAGTCTCGCATATCCACTCCAATCAGCTAGCCTTGTTTATTCACTTCTCGCATTTACAAAACTTATTGAAAAACAATAATCTTTTAGAACATAGCCTTTTGCAAAAAGCAGAAGAGATTTCAGAAAGCAGAATATATACCTTCTGCTTTCTGAAATCTCTAGTTGTCTAGTGGATTCCTAGCTATCTATTTATTTAAATCATTTCCTTTATTTTGTCCGCCACACTATTAGCAGGTCTTTTTAACCCTAAATTTTCTCTTAGCGTATTTCCAGTATACTCTGTACGAAATAGCCCTCTTTTTTGAAGCTCAGGAATTATTAGATCAACAAAATCCTCCAACCCACCTGGCAAAAACGGGGGCATAATATTAAAGCCATCTGCTGCACCATTTTCAAACCATTCCTGCATTTGATCAGCAATCTGCTCCGGCGTCCCTTTTATCTCTCTGTGACCGCGGGCACCAGCAATTCGCTGATATAGTTGGCGAATTGTCAATCCTTCTCGGTCAGCAAGATCCTTCAGCAGCTTGAAACGACTTTTTCCTCCATTCACTTGATCTAAATCAGGAAGATCCGGCAATGGTCCATCTAGAGGATAACCTGATAAATCGACGCTTATCATGCCAGAAAGAAGAGCAACACCTGATTCTTCTGGTATAAGTTCTTCTAAAAGCTGTTTATTTTTGTCTGCTTCCCCTTCTGTTCTCCCAATAACCGGGAAAATTCCTGGCATAATTTTCAGCTCCTCAGGAGAACGTCCATATTTCTTCATTCTCCCTTTGACATCAGCATAAAATTCCTGCGCTTCTTCAAGAGTCTGCCATGCAGTAAAAATTACTTCAGCAGTGCGTGCCGCAAGCTCCTTCCCATCTTCTGAAGAGCCTGCTTGGATCACAACAGGATGTCCTTGTACCGGCCGAGAAATATTTAGCGGCCCTTCCACAGAAAACCATTCTCCTTTATGGTTAACGGAATGTATTTTAGCAGAATCTGCAAACACCGCCGCTTCTTTATCAAGAACGAGTGCATCATCTTCCCAGCTGTCCCAAAGCTTCGTTACAATATCCACAAATTCTTCGGCCCGTTCATACCGTTTATGATGCTGCAAATGATGTTCCTGGCTAAAGTTTTTTGCTTCTCCTTCCGTATTGGATGTAACCACATTCCATGCAGCTCTCCCTCCGCTTAAATGATCCAAAGATGCAAATTTGCGGGCAACATTAAATGGCTCATTATAGGTAGTAGACACCGTTGCGGCAAGCCCAATAGAACGAGTCACCGCAGAAAGGGCCGATAAAAGGGTAAATGGTTCAAAAAGCGTGTGCACACTTTGACTTAGCGCCGTTTTGTCTTTTGCTCTTACTGCATAGCCATCAGCTAGAAAAATCATATCAAACTTCCCTCGCTCTGCTGTTTGCGCAAGCCTTTTGATAAAATCAAAGTTCATTATATTATGAGCTTCTGCCTTTGGATGCCGCCATGCTGCCACGTGATGCCCTGGTATCATAAAAAATGCGCCTAATTTCATTTCATTATCATTTTTTGTCATGTTTTTATCCTTCTTTCCTATTATTTTTCATTAGGATTCGTCTTCCAGCTGGAAAATCTTCGTTCTAATGAAACTAAAAGATAGTTTAAAAGAAATCCAACTAGAGATATGGTCAGAATGCCTGCATACATTTGCGGAATTTGAAAATTCATTTGTGCGTAATTAATTAAATAGCCTAGACCCTCTTTTGCACCAACCATTTCAGCTGCAATTAAAACAAGAATAGAAGAAGTACCAGCCATACGTATTCCGGTAAAAATAGTCGGAATTGATGCAGGAATAATAACTTTATAAAATAGTTTATAGGAAGCAAGCCCCATTGATTTAGCTGAACGAATAAGCAAAGGATCTACATTTCGAACAGCGTTAATAGTATTTAAAAGAATGGGAAAGATACAAGCAAATAACACAATGGAAACTTTAGATACTTCTCCAATTCCTAATAATAAAATAAAAACCGGCAGCAGCGCCAAAGCAGCTGTATTCCGAAATAGTTCCAGCACAGGATTTAACAGTTCATTTGCTAAAGGATACCACCCAATGATAAGACCTAACGGAATAGCAATTATAATGGCTAAGCCAAACCCGATTAATGATCGAAGAATGCTTGCTTGAAAGTGGGCAACTAATTCTCCAGAGAATAATAATCCCCAAAAGCCTTCTGCTACTTTGGAAAAAGGAGGAAAAAAAGTGCTGTCCACCAATCCAATGCGAGGAGCTGTTTCCCAAAGCAAAAGAAGGAAGACAATGACTGCTGTTTGTTTAGCCAATTTTCCTATCCAATAAAAAGAAAATCTGATTCCATTTGATGCCCGTATAGGATATCCTAAAGATTTATCAACACTTGCCAATTGTTTCACCCCTTATAAAATGCGTTTTTTAAGCTGATTGCCCTGTTTTTTGATCATTTTGCGATTTTTTCACTTCTTCTCGAAGAAGTTCCCAAATTTGATGGCGGGCATTCGCAAATTCGACTGTAGAGCGCAGATCTTCTTCCGTGCTGCTTTTTTGCAGTGGATTTTGGATGATATGTTTAATGGTCCCAGGCCGAGAAGTCATAACAGCTACCCGCTGTCCCAAATACACTGCCTCATCAATGCCATGTGTAATAAAAATGATGGTCTTTTTTGTCTGTTCCCAAATTTGCAAAAGCTCTGTCTGCAGTGTTTCTCTTGTCTGGGCATCCAATGCAGCAAATGGTTCATCCATTAAAAGGACATCTGGATCAAAAGCTAAACTTCGGGCAATCGCAACACGCTGTTTCATCCCCCCTGAAAGTTCATGGGGATAACGATCTTCGAATCCAGATAAACCCACAAGGGACAAAAAATGTCTGGCAATCTCTGTTCGTTCCTTTTTGGGAATCCCTTTTGACTCTAATCCAAATTCAATATTCCCTTTTGCTGTTTTCCATGGAAACAGCGCATATTGCTGAAACACAATGCCCCGATCTAAACCAGGCCCTTCTATTGCCTTCCCATCCAATAAAATTTGTCCAGAAGTTGGTGTTGTCAAACCTCCCAACAAATCAAGCAATGTAGATTTTCCGCAGCCCGACGGTCCTACTAATGATAGAAACTCCCCACTTTCTACTGAAAAATGCACATTTTGAATAGCGGTAAATTCTTTTGACTCTCCCTTTTTTCGATCAGAGCTTCTCACTTTAAAAACTTTTGTTACATGATTAAACTGAATTTTGTCTGCCATTCTAAAAACAGCTCCTTATTTATTTTCAATTTCTTGTTTATATGGATTAAATTCATTCGTATATAAATCATGCAATTTTACTTGCCCGTTTTTAAACTCCCCATCTTTTTCAAGCCAGTCGACCCATACTTTGAATTCTGATTCTTTTATATATCCGCCTTTTTCTGCTATCCCTGGACTTTTCCAATATTTAATCGTTTCTGCATCTTCCTTGCGCCCTCTCTTTTCAATAATAGATTCAAATTTTGCAATTACTTCTTCTTTGGGTGTTGTTCTTGTCCATTCAATCGCTTTGGCAGTCGCTTCCACAAACTTTTTCACTGTATTTGGATTGTCTTTAATAAATCTCTCTGTAAATACAAGGCTGCCTGCTGTAAAGGAGCCAAACAAATCATAATCGCTAAACAGCTTTCTAATTCCTCCATTATCCAATGCCCTGTCTCGAAGCATTCCGCCTAAAACAGCTACATCAATTTGCTTTTGCCTTAGCGCTTGTTCTGTATTTACCGGAGGCACAACCACTAAAGTAACTTGCTTTATTTCATCATCTGTCAGCCCATTTTGCTTCAAGTATTCCTTTAAAATAAATTCCGAATGTGCTCCCATTGTGTTCATGCCGACTTTTTTGCCAATCAAATCTTTTGCCGTTTTTATCGAACTATCCCCCAACACATAATATCCAGAATATGTATCTTCATCGCTGCCATAATAACCAATAACCGATTTAATCGGCGCACCGCTGGCAATCAATTTGGCAATTGCCCCATTAAAGGCACCGCCAAAATCTGTTTCGCCAGTTGCTGCATTTTGAATGGATGCTGGACCGCTGATCGTATTCCCAATCCATTCTAATTTAATCGGATTAAGATATCCTAAATCTTCCGCTAATTCCGGATAAGTGACAGTACCAACAGAGCCTTCATACTTCAGTTTTAATGTTTCATATTCTCCTTCTGCCTCTCCAGCTGTTTTCTTCTCTTCACAGCCAGTTAACGCAATAGCTGATAATATAGCTGCCAATAAAAATTTTGTTCTTCGCCTATTTCTTTTGCCTATCAAAGTCTCTTCCTCCTTTTTTCTCCAATAAAAAAACCTTTACATTCAATCAACACATGATTGCTGTAAAGGCCTCTAGCGGACTAGTCGGCTAATCATCCACCTAAACAAAAAACCGGAGACATCTCTTCATAAAAAGAAAGGTCTCCGGTTGTCCGGTCAATAATTTATAATTCCTATTGGAATAGTGCGAAAATGATTAATATCAATTTATCAGAAATATTTTATATGGTCAAGCGTTAATTCAGGAAATTTTAAATATTTTATATAATTTAGAAAAAAACCTTTCAAACTCATTATTTTGTTTATCTGTTTCTTTCTATCTAATTTCCTAAATGATTGTACCGTTTGGATCTCCATCCTATAATTACCATTTATAGGATAGAGATAGTAAAATATAATTCTCTGTAGACTTTTTTAACAATATGTACACACATTTTTCAATTTGATGATATAATAAAAAAAATTTAAGTCGTCAGACCTCTTATTCATTTAAAAAACATCGCTGACAAGAAGATAGATAAATCAATAATTCACTTTTAGGAGGGGTTGTATGAAAACAGCTTATATCAATGCTGCTTTTTTTACAATGGATCAAAAAAATCAACTTTTCGACAATGGTTTAATGATAGTAGAAAATGAAATAATTACATATATAGGGAGCTTTCAAAATAAATTGGCAGAAGAAGCAGAAAATATCGTGGACTTAAAAGGAAAATGGGTCATGCCAGGCCTTGTAAATGCTCATTCCCATATTGTGATGACTCTTCTTCGGGGAATTGGAGATGATATGCTTTTAAAACCATGGCTTGAAACGAGAATTTGGCCATTGGAAGCTCAATTCACAACCGAAATAGCGCAAGTAAGCACCGAACTTGGCATTTTAGAAATGTTAAAATCAGGAACAACCTCTTTCTCTGATATGTTTAATCCAAAAGGCATTGATGCAGATGCAATTATGGAAAAAATCGGAGAAACTGGTGTTCGCGGAGCATTTTCTTATACGATTTTCAGCTTAGGAACGGCAAAAGAACAGCAGGCACATCTATTAAAAGCAGAACAATTTGCAAAAAAATATAAAACAAGCGCCCATGGCCGTCTCACAACAATGGTTGCTCCCCATAGCCCCTATGCATGTACAACAGAAGCACTTGTAGAAAGTGTCAGAATTGCAAAAGAAAATGAGCTGATGATCCATATGCATGTTTCAGAAACCGATTATGAGATAGAAGATATTCAAAAAAGATATGGCCGCCGTCCTGTTGAATATCTCCGCCGTTTAGGAATATTTGATTCTCCAACAGTTATGGCCCATGGTGTTGTTTTAAATGAGGAAGAAAGAGAAATATTAAAAGCTTATGATGTTCGCGTTGCCCATAATCCAATCAGCAATTTAAAGCTTGGTTCTGGTGTAGCCGATATTGTTCGACTGCTTGACCATGGAATAAAAGTAGGCATTGCCACAGATGGAGTCGCATCCAATAATAACTTTGACATGTTTGAAGAAATGAGAACTGCTGCCTTGCTGCAAAAAGGCATGTATAAGGATGCAACAAAACTTCCCGCCAAAACAACTTTATCTTTAGCAACAAGAGTTGGTGCAGACGCAATCGGCATGAAAAATGTCGGATCATTGGAACAAGGGAAACAAGCAGATTTTATAACGATCTATCCCCATGACAAAGAACATCTGCAGCCCCTAAGCGAAGCCGCGTCCCACCTCCTTTATGCCGCAAATGGACGCGATGTATGTGATGTGTATATAAATGGGCAACTAATTGTCAAAGACCGCAGCTGTTTGACAATTGATGAGGAAAAAGTAATTTATGAAACAAATCGCCTGCAAGCAGAATTAAAAAGATAAAAATAAAAGAATCAGCAGAAGAAAAATGCTGATTCTTTTATTTATGCTGTCATTTAGTGAAAAAACGGCCAATACTTCTTAAAAAATTTGCTAAATTAAGATGCTTTGCTTCGCTTTTTATTATTTCCACTCCGCTTTTTTAATGATTTAGTTCATTTTTTCGCCGCTTTGCTTCATTTTTTTGAAATAGCTATTTTTCTGCAAAAACCCCTGCTGCACAAATAAAAAAAGCTGAAGCACCCATGGATTCAGAAGATACTCTGCTAAATCCATTAATACTTCAACCTATTACATTTATATATTATTTTAGACAAAAAATGGCTCCGCAGGTAGGACTCGAACCTACGACCGTTCGGTTAACAGCCGAATGCTCTACCACTGAGCTACTGCGGAACAATAAATATCTTGGAGCGGGTGATGAGAATCGAACTCACGACATCAGCTTGGAAGGCTGAGGTTTTACCATTAAACTACACCCGCAAATAAATGGTGGAGGGGGACGGATTCGAACCGCCGAACCCGAAGGAGCGGATTTACAGTCCGCCGCGTTTAGCCACTTCGCTACCCCTCCGAAATATTAAAAAGTTTTATACTTTTTTTA
>NZ_BQYJ01000010.1 GCF_023168165.1 Niallia sp. NCCP-28 | reverse complement strand
GTTAGCTGGTGTATTTGTAGCAACTATTGTATCTTTCCTAATCGCAGCACTTATTTTGAAAACAAGCAAAGGTGAAGAAGAAAATATCACTGCAGCTACGGAAAAAATGGAAGCATTAAAAGGCAAAAAAAGCTCAGTAGCAGGTTCTTTAACAGAAAAAGCAGTAGAGAATAACGAAGAATTTGATTATAAAAAAGTGAAGAAAATAATTTTCGCATGTGACGCTGGTATGGGTTCTAGTGCGATGGGCGCATCTATCATGCGCAATAAAGTGAAAAAAGCAGAAATTGAAGGAATAGATGTTGCAAATACTTCTATTGCAAACCTTCCAAGTGATGCCGACCTTGTTATTACACATAAAGATTTAACAGATCGTGCTATTGAAAAGTTGCCAAATGCGCATCATGTGTCTGTTGAAAACTTCTTGAACAGCCCTAAATATGATGAGATTATAAATGAGTTAAAATAAAACAATAAAAAATCCAGAGGCGAATTTTTCTCTGGATTTTTTATTTGCCTATTATTGAGAACTGTTTATAGTAATAATGTGAAAAATAGGACAATATAGAAAAGATTCGAAGGAACTTTTAATTAAAAGAAATAACGGAAAAGAAAACTTTTGGCAACATTAAATTTGAAAAAACTATGTTTAGTACTGATTGATAGTGCTAACATACATAATTATAATTAAATTATGTCAAGGCAATAGGGTGATCAGACATGCTGGTTTCAGCTAGAGAGAGACTGATTTTGCAGTTTTTGCTTGAAAATATAAATATAGAAACCACAATAAAACAATTAGCTGATATTGTGAATGTTAGTGAAAGGACCGTTCATCGGGACTTGAAAAATATTGAAGATGTCTTAAAGACATTTCATCTCAAATTACAAAAAAAAGCTGGAGTAGGAGTAAAGGTAAATGGCACACAAAGTGATATATATCAACTGCGTGTCACTATCTTGAAACAAGACTTTACGGAGTACACCCCTGATGAACGAATGATGGTTGCACTTTGTGCATTGCTTGATAATAAGGATCCTATCAAACTTTTCTCATTAGCAAGCGATTTAGGGGTAACAACCGCTACAGTCAGCAACGATCTAGATAAGTTAGAGCCTTTTCTCGAGGAATTTGGATTAAAACTTATACGGAAAAGGGGCTATGGCATTGAATTAGAAGGAACTGAAGAAGGAAAGAGAAGGGCGATTAGCAGTTTGATTTCCGATCGATTTGATGTTCCAGAATTTCTTAAAATGGTTAAGGAAAATATTCAAAAAAAATCGAGCAATAAAGTGGACTCCATTTCTGAACGATTGTTAGGATTAGTGCAAAAAGACAAATTAATATTAATCGAAAGTATTATAGGAGATATTAATGAAGAATTGCCATATCCATTAGCAGACAGTTCCTACGTTGGGTTGGTTGTTCATCTTGCGTTGGCAATGGAAAGAATTCAAAGAGGAGAGAATATTGCTCTTCAAAAAGAGTATTTGCAGGAATTAAAAAGCACAAAGGAATTTGATTTTGCAAGCAAGATTGCATTCCGTCTTGAGCACACATTCGAAGTGGATATACCAGAAGAGGAAATTGGGTATATAACGATGCATCTAAGAGGTGCAAAAATCAGGTATGACAAAGATGTTGGCATAAGAGATGAAAATGTAGAAGTTGCGATGACTGTTCAAAATTTGATAAAAAATGTGGAAAATTTGTTGCATATAAGTTTAAAAGATACGTCTTTATTTCAAGGACTGCTGGCGCATCTTCAGCCAACATTATATCGATTAAAGCAGAAAATGAAAATCTCTAATCCTCTTTTGCCAAAAATCAAGAGTGACTACGCACAATTATTTGAGATAGTTAAAGAAGCGGCTGTACTTTCCATTCCGAATATTTCTATTCCGGAAGAAGAGATTGGCTATTTAGTATTGCATTTTGGATCTGCAATCAATTCTAAAAGGTCGACTAAAAAGCTTAAAGTGCTGATAATTTGTTCCAGCGGAATAGGTACATCCAAAATGCTTGCTGCCAAAATATATAACCAAATTGCTGGTCTTGCTCCTATTAAAACTGCTTCTGTTTTTGAATTGAAAAATATAGACCTTGATGATTTTGATGCTGTTCTTTCTACAATTCCTCTAGATAATATTGGAGAAGAGTATCTGTTGGTTAGTCCGATAGTAACGGAGCAGGATATAGATAAAATAAAAGGTTTCTTGCATCAAGAGGGCTTCTTGCCGCTCGAAGAGGATGTTGCTGAAACAGCAGGGGATAAAGAGTTTCTATCATTGCCTTTTGTTCGTTTTCAGCATTTGGCAAAGCAATTTCAAATTTTATCCGTACTGCTGGCTGAAATGGAACACTGGAAAGAATCAAGTATCCAGGCATTTTCTCTTTTATTAGAAAAAGGATTAAAAATATTACATGATAAAAAGCATATAGATAATGTGGACGATGTTATGCAAGCATTGTTAGAGCGTTCTCATATGGGCGGGTTGGCTATTCCAGGAACGTCAATGGCACTATATCATACCAGAAATAAAAATGTAACAGTGCCGTCATTTAATCTGTTTGATTTGCCAGAGGAAATAGAATTAAAGGCCATGAATGGCGAAAGGGAAAAAGTCAAAAGAATCTTACTATTGTTAGCTCCACTTCAAATAGAGGATTCAGCAATAGAGCTGCTAAGTTTTATAAGCGCTTTAATTATTCAATCAGAAACAAGCATTAAGCTATTTGAAGCTGGCAATAAAGAAGAGCTACAACATTTTATAAGCAATCAATATTTAAATAACTATATTAAAACAAATCAGGAGGCAACAAAATGTCTATTTTAAAAAAAGAAAATATTATTTTAAACAGCAGTGTATCCGAAAAAACAGAAGCTATCAAAAAAACTGGAGAAATACTAGTAGAACAAGGATATGTATCAGCTGATTATATTGAAGCAATGCTAAAAAGAGAAGAGCTTTCTTCTACTTATATGGGGAATTTTTTAGCGATTCCACATGGTACGGACGATGCAAAAACAGCTGTATTGAATTCTGGGCTATCCGTTGTTCAAGTTCCAAATGGTGTAGATTTCGGCGACGGAAATATAGTGAAACTACTTATTGGAATTGCAGGGAAAGATGGCGAACATTTGGAGATTCTTTCTCAAATCGCTATCGTATGTTCTGAAGTTGAAAATGTTGAAAAGTTAGTGGCAGCAAAAACGGAAGAGGAAATCATCGAAATTTTAAGCGAGGTTAACTAATATGAAAGCAATTCATTTTGGAGCAGGCAATATAGGTAGAGGGTTTATTGGTCTTTTATTGCATCAATCTAATTATGAAGTAAATTTTGTAGACGTTAATGACCAAGTTATAGATGCAATTAATAATATTGGCAAATATAATGTTTTCTTAGCAAATGACCAAAAAGATACTTTTGCTGTATCAAATATTAAAGGGATTAATAGCAAGGTAAATCCAGAAAAAGTCATCGAAGCCATTATATCTGCAGATTTAGTGACAACTGCTATTGGCCCCAATATCCTTAAATTTATTGCGCCATTAATTGCGGATGGTTTAAAAGCAAAAAAAGAACAAAATCAAAAATACCTTAATATAATCGCATGTGAAAATATGATTGGCGGAAGTGCACAACTAAAAAAGTTTGTTTTTGAGAATCTAAATGAAGAAGAAAAAGCTTGGGCAGAAGAGTTCATTGGTTTTCCAAATTCTGCAGTAGATAGAATTGTTCCAAATCAGCACAATGAAAACTTATTGGATGTTTTAGTAGAACCTTTTAGTGAGTGGGTTGTGGATGAAATGGAATTAAAAGGAGTAAAACCTGATATTAAAGGAGCGCATTTTGTAGATAATTTACAAGCCTACATTGAAAGGAAATTATTTACTGTTAATACAGGCCATGCAGCAACTGCTTATTTAGGAAATGCACAAAACTATACAACGATTGCAGAAACCATTAGCAATAAAGAGTTAGAAGAGAAAGTACTGCGTGTTTTAGAAGAAACAGGGAAAGTGCTAGTGGAAAAGTATAATTTTAATCCAGAAGAGCATAATCAATATATTTATAAAATTATTGGACGTTTCTCTAATTCTCATATTATCGATGATGTCAAGAGAGTGGGCCGTTCTCCACTTCGCAAGCTAGGAAAAAATGATCGGCTTGTAGCTCCAGCATTAGAATATCTGGAAGTGTTCAAGGTTATTCCAAACAATCTTGTTGATGTAATGGCTGCAGCGTTATCCTTTTATTCTGAGGATGATCAAGAATCCGTTCAATTACAGCAATTAATCAGTGAAAAAGGCGTTTTACAGGCCTTTAGCGAAGTGTCTGGTTTAGAAGAACATCATGAATTGGTAAAAGCGGTAGTTTCCGTTTACAATAAATAAAAGTTTGCATTCTAAGAGCCTTACAAGATTAAACCATTACCTGGGGGAATCTTGTAAGGCTCTTGTATTGTTGTTTAACCAAAAGCGAAATAATCGGAGATTGAAGTTTTTTTTAAAAGGCAAGGCCAAGTATCTGCAGAATAGCTGTTAACTGCTAGACTTTATATTAGTTCGCATTTTGTTTTTTTTATAATGATTCCAGCCCTTTTTGATAATAGGATAAATAATAGGAGCCCATTTGATCACATTCCGCGCCAATTTTTTCATCTTATCACGTCCTTATATTATTTGTATTCCTATTCCCTAGGTATTGCAAGGTTAAACAAGGAGACTCTCCTAAAATAAGATAAATGCCTGTGCTTTGACTAAATGAAAGGGTTTTACAAATAATAAAATTAATATTTTGTTTCTTGTATTTCTGGAAAAAAGAGAATATAGTTTTTATAGAAATTATCTATAATGTAGGATATTGTCATAATATGAGATGTTGCTGAACTAAACGTAAAGGATAGGTCATCTGAATGGAGAAATTAAAACCTTATATAGAAAAAGTTCGCCTTTTTTGGAAAAAAAGACATATAACGCAAATCATACTTTTAGCACTATTAGTTGTTATTCTTCTTTCTATTCTGTATTTTACTTATTTGGCGAGCCAGGCAAACGTAAGTACACTTAAGGCTGGTCTTAGCCAGGCTACGGTGATATATGATAAAGATGGGGATGAAGCAACGAGAATTAAAACAGACCGTACAGAAGGCGTGGAAATAAGCGAGTTGCCAGATTATGTGCCAGGAGCAGTTGTGGCTATTGAAGATGAAAGGTTTTATCAACATAATGGGTTTGATATAAAAGGTATTGCCCGTGTATTTTTTAAAAATATACTTGCAGGAAGAATAACTGGGGGCGGAAGCACGATTACGCAACAGTTGACTAAAAATGCACTGCTTTCTAGTGAACAAACGTATAAAAGAAAAGCAGAAGAATTATTTTTGGCTGTAGAAATAGAAAAGCATTATAAAAAAGATGAAATCCTGCAAATGTACTTAAATCATGTATATTTTGGCAGTGGAGCATGGGGGATAGATACTGCTTCTAAAAAGTATTTCAACAAAAGCATTAAAGATGTTTCTATAAGCGAAGCCGCTTTGCTTGCTGGTTTATTGCAGGCTCCATCTGCTTTAGACCCCTACAAAAACTATGATGGAGCAATGAAAAGAAGAAATATTGTTTTAAGCAAGATGAAGGAACAAAATATTATTACAAATAAGGAATATAAAAAGGCAGTTGGTGAAAAAATCATTTTAGAAGATGGTGGAGGCTCTTTCATTAAGAGAGAATACCCTTATTACACAGATGCAGTAATAGATGAAGCTATTTCTTTATATGGATTGACACAAGATGAACTGCTAAAAAGAGGATACGAAATTTATACAGAAATGGACCAAAATTTACAGTCTACTCTAGAAAAAACATTTGATAGAGACTATTTATTTCCTTCGAGTTCTGACGACGCTTTAGTGCAAGGTGGATCTGTATTGTTAGATCCTGAGACAGGTGGCATAAGAGGACTGGTAGGAGGACGTGGGGAACATGTTTTCCGTGGATTTAATAGGGCGACTCAAATAAAAGCGCAGCCGGGATCAACATTAAAACCATTAGCGGTTTATACACCTGCTCTAGAGGAAGGGTACAAAGTTACTTCTAAGCTTCAAGATAAGCCATTTAAAAAAGGGGATTATGAACCCCAAAACTTTACAAAGACTTATCAAGGAGAAGTGCCTATGTATGAAGCGTTAGAGAAATCTTTAAATGTGCCAGCAGTATGGCTGCTGGACAAAATCGGATTAGATAAGGGGCTAGACTCCTTAGAACGTTTTGGCATTCCCCTTGATAAGGAAGATGAATATTTGGGTGTAGCACTAGGTGGAATGCATAAAGGAGTTTCTCCTTTACAAATGGCGGAAGCATATTCGACATTTCCTAATGAAGGAGTAAGAATGGAAAGTCATCTTATCACAAAAATTGTTGGCCCTACTGGTAAAGTTATTGCAGAATATAAACCAAAGTCTACCAAAGTAACATCTAAATCTGTGGCAGATAATATGACATCTATGCTGTTGGATGTCATCAAAACAGGTACAGGCCAAGGAGCGCAAGTAACTGGTTTTCAAATAGCTGGAAAGACTGGATCTACTCAGCTGCCATTTAATGCTACAGGTACAAAAGATCAATGGTTTGTCGGTTATACACCTAATTTAGTTGGTGCAATGTGGCTAGGGTATGATAAAACAGATCAACAGCATTATCTAGAAAGCAAAAGTTCTGGGGATGTTGTGCCAATATTTAAAACGATTATGGATCAAGCAGTACAATATGTAGAACCAGAAAACTTCAGTGTTTCATCCGTAAGTCAACAATTGGCTAATGAGGAAGATACGAAGCAGAAGGTAGAAAACACTAAAAAAGAGATAAAAGAAAAAGCGAAAGAATTAGAAGGAACTTTAATGGAAAATTCCTCTAAATGGAAAGAAGTTATCAATGAAATGAAAAAAGACGCTGAGAAAGTGGCAGAAAAAGTTAAAGAAATAATAGGCAATTAAAAAAGAAGAGTAAAAGGAATCTCGCCTTTTACTCTTCTTTTTTAATTTGTGAGAAAAGTAACAGCGCAAAATAATGATAACAGCAAGTTATTTAATAGTTTGAATATAATTATGATTTCTTCTATACTGGAGGCAAGAGAATATAATCGGTCTGAAATGGAGGAATTTAATATTGCAATAAAATGAATGCGTTTTCCAATGGAGGTTTTTTAAAAGAAAAAATAGTTTTGGATTAGTTTTGGAAATAGATTTTGGCGAATACTTCTGCTATAATAATTTAGTTGATATTATCTCATTAGGAAAAGAAATGTGATTTATTGTTAATTTATTTGGAAAATTTATCCTTACGATTTTTGTCACATTTACAAACTTTCAGATGTGTTATTATCATACAGGTAGTAATAATAGATAGTTTACCTTATGAAAGCGAATGTTTTATGGCTAGTTTTTGAACATTCTGTGAATATTTTAACATTTAACCTAACTTGGAAGGAGCTGTACAAAATGAAGTCAAAAAAGGGCTATTTATTATCGCTCTTAAGCATTCTGCTTGTTGTATTTTTGAGTGGGTGCGAAAACATGGTCGTGTTTAATCCACAAGGCCCTGTTGCTGAAAGCATTATGGACTTGATTAACTGGTCTATTGTGTTTATGGTTATTATTTGCTTAGTTGTATTTGGGCTTTTTGGTTTTATCGTTTGGAAATATCGAGCGACTCCAGAAAATAAAGATTATGAGCCGCCAGAAGAACATGGAAGCACATTGCTTGAGATTGTGTGGACTGTTATTCCGTTCTTGATTATTATTGCATTGACTATCCCAACTGTAAAAACAATTTATGCAATTGAAGATGTTCCGAAGGACTATAAGGATAAAGATCCAATAGTTATCAATGTTACATCTGCCGATTGGAAATGGATTTTCAGTTATCCTGAAGAAGGAATTGAGACAGTCAACTATGTAAATATACCTGCTGGTGTACCAGTAGAGTTTAAATTAACATCTGCTGGCACAATGCAATCGTTCTGGATTCCTGCACTAGCTGGCCAAAAGTATACGATGTATGGTGCAGAAACAGATTTATATGTAGTCGCATACAATCCTGGAAATTATGAAGGTCAAAATACAAACTTCAATGGTCAAGGCTACGCAGAAATGAAATTTGATGTAGAGGCTAAAACCCAAGAAGATTATGATAAATGGGTAGATGAAGTAAAAGATACTGCTCCTAAATTAACCGAAAATAAATATAAAGAAATACTAAAACCAACTCATCTAGGCCGCATGACATTCTCTAATACTCATTTAGAGTGGATTGATCATGGTAAAGGTGGAGACTCTAACTATTACTTAAACCCAGATTTATATCGCGTTCATGGATATCCTGGTAAAACATTCGAAAATGACAATAAAACTGATGGAGGTGAACACGATGAACATTAAGTGGGATGATATTGTTATCACTGGAGATCCCTTAATTCTTGGCGCACAAATTAGTATTATCTTAAGTATGATAGGTGCTGTTGTTGGGATAACATACTTTAAAAAGTGGAAGTATTTATGGGATGAATGGATAACAACTGTTGATCACAAAAGAATTGGTATTATGTACATTCTTGTAGCGGTGCTAATGTTCTTCCGTGGTGGAGTAGACGGCTTGATGATGAAGGCTCAAACTGCTGTTCCTGATGCAACATTTTTAAATGCACAACATTACAATGAAGTATTTACAACACATGGCGTTATCATGATTCTTTTCATGGCTATGCCTGCTTTAATTGGTTTAATGAACGTTGTAGTGCCATTGCAGATCGGTGCTCGAGATGTAGCATTCCCTCAATTGAATGCAGTAAGTTTCTGGCTAACATTTAGTGGTGCCATGCTATTTAATATTTCCTTTGTCATTGGTGGTTCACCAGATGCTGGATGGACATCTTATTTTCCTTTAGCAGGTAAAGAATTTACACCGGGCGTTGGGAATAACTTCTATGCTATTTCCCTGCAGATAGCTGGTATTGGTACATTAATGACAGGTGTAAACTTTATCGTGACGATCTTAAAAATGCGTACTAAAGGCATGACATTATTAAAAATGCCGATGTTTACATGGACTGTTTTAGTTACAAACGTTATTATTGTTTTTGCTTTTCCGATTCTTACAGTAGCTTTGGCGTTAATGACATTTGATCGTCTTTTCGGTACACATTTCTTCACTATTTCTGGTGGAGGAAATGCAATGCTTTGGAATAACCTATTCTGGCTATGGGGCCATCCAGAGGTTTATATCGTGGTTCTTCCAGCATTCGGTATGTTCTCTGAAATTATATCCACATTCTCTAGAAAACGACTATATGGTTATAATTCTATGATTATTTCTATTGTTGGTATTGCTATTTTAAGTTTTGTTGTATGGGTTCACCATTTCTATACAATGGGTTCTGGTCCAGTTGTCAACTCTGTATTCTCTATTACAACAATGCTGATTGCTGTGCCAACTGGTGTTAAAATCTTTAACTGGCTATTTACAATGCGAAAAGGCCGAATTCAGTTTACAACAGCAATGATGTGGTCATTAGCATTTATTCCAACTTTCACAATCGGTGGGGTAACAGGGGTTATGCTTGCGATGGCTGCGGCTGACTATCAATACCATAATACGCTATTCTTGGTAGCTCATTTCCACTATGTATTGATTCCAGGTGTAGTATATGCAGTTTTTGCTGGATTCTACTACTGGTGGCCAAAAATGTTCGGTTATGCATTAAACGAACGTTTAGGAAGATGGCATTTCTGGTTATTTAATATTGGTTTTAACCTAACATTTATGCCAATGTTCTTCCTAGGACTAAAAGGTGCGGTTAGACGTTCTTATACATTCTCAGCAGAATCAGGTTTTGCTCCATTGTTCTTATTATCAGCAATCGGATCACTTATTTTAGCAGCTGGTTTTGCAGTGTTAGTGTACAACATTTATTATAGTACTCGTTATGCAAAAAGAGATATTTCAACAGATCCATGGGATGCAAGAACATTAGAATGGCATACAGCTAACCCTGTTCAATTTTATAATTTTGCACAGCTTCCAGAAGTAAAAACATTGGATACATTCTGGTATATGAAAAAGAACAAAGAAGGCTTAGTCTTAAAAGAGGATGAGTTGGAAGAGATACACATGCCAAGCAATTCATGGCTTCCAATCTATATGTGCGCAATTTTCTTTGTAGTTGGATTCTTTATGGTATTTGAATGGTTTATCCCAGCTGCTATATGTAGTATTGGAATATTTGTAGGTTTATTAATTCGTTCCTTTGATTATGATGAAGGTTTCCATGTGAAATTAGATGTTATCAAAAAAACGGAACGTGCATGGAGAGGTGAGAAATAATGGCTAAAGTGGATACATCTTTACCGTTAGAATATCAAACGGAGCAAAACCGTCTAAATATTCTAGGTTTCTGGATCTTCTTAGGTGCTGAGGTTGTACTATTTGCAACTTTATTCGCAGCATATGGTTCCCTAAAGGATAATTTTGCAGGGGGGCCTACTCCTAAAGACTTATTTATATTAAAAGATGTCATGATTGAGACATTGCTTTTATTAACAAGTAGTTTCACCTGTGGTGTAGCGATTTGGTATATGCGCCGTCATAATTTAAAAGGATTGATTACATGGTTGATCATTACTTTATTATTGGGTGCGGGTTTCGTATTTTTCGAAATTAATGAGTTCATTCATTATGTGCATGAAGGTGCAACCATGCAAACAAGTGCCTTCCTATCTAGCTTTTTTGTCTTGCTAGGAACACATGGACTTCACGTAACTATTGGTATTGGTTGGGCTATTTCTATTATTATTCAATTAGCCAGACGCGGATTAACGCCGACGACTGCTCGTAAAACATTTATTATCAGCTTATATTGGCACTTTTTAGACGTAGTGTGGATTTTTATCTTCACATTCGTTTATTTAGCAAGGATGGTGTAATAGATGGCGAAAAATCATGAAAATGAAAAGTTTCCAGTAAGTCATATTGCAGGTTTCATCGTTTCATTATTGCTGACATTTGCAACAGTTGGTGCGGTGAAATATACTGATTTACCAGTAGTAACTATTATGTGGATTATTGGGGCATTGGCAGTAATTCAGGCGATACTTCAGCTGTTTATGTTTATGCATTTAACAGAGGGCGAAGGAAAAGTGCAATTGATTAATATTATATATGCGTTCTTTTGTGCCATCGTAGTAGCAGCAGGTACTATTTGGGTAATGACATCAGGACATGTCCATTATTAAGTCAATTTAATATTTAAAAAAAGATCTTATCTATACTTTCATTTATTCAGAAATTGCTGAATAAAGGTATGGATGAGATCTTTTTTTGTCATTATAGCAGTAAGGGGTGCTGCTTTAACATTATGAATTAAAGATGTATATAGACCTTTTCTTAAGGATGTTTTCTTGAAGTTTGAAAAAAAAGGGGAAGTAATCTCGAGCAGCCTGCATATAACACGGAGGACTTCTGTGGGAATGTGAGAAAGACGAAACAGCCTTTCTTAAAGAAGTGCTAAATAATCAAGATGATATCATTCTCTTTTAGCTATATATTAATAATAAATGGCTAAAATCTAACAAATTTTTTAAAAAATATTGACGATATATAAATAAGTGTTAAAATTAGATGAGAAATAAATGATAATGAAAATCATTTACGGTAAATAGTTAAAATAAGGGGGAACAAAAGAGTTATCTCATGCTCAATATAGAATATGAAATTAAGATATTTAGTAATTGCACTTATTGTACTATCCATTATTTCTTTATTTGTAGGCGTAATTGATATAGATCTGTTCAGCATATGGCAACTTACAGATGATCAAAAGGAAATTCTCCTTATTAGCAGGTTCCCCCGACTTATCAGCATTATCATTGCAGGTATGAGTTTAAGTATCTGCGGCCTGATTATGCAGCAGCTTACAAGAAATAAATTCGTTTCACCAACAACTGCTGGCACAATGGATTGGGCAAGATTTGGAATATTAGTCGCTTTGATGTTGTTTACTTCCGCAACGCCAATTGTCAAAATGTTTATCGCATTTTTATTTGCATTATTTGGAACCTTTTTATTTATGCAAATACTTAACCGTATTAAATTTAAAGATTCTATTTTTATTCCACTAATTGGTTTAATGTTAGGGAATATCATTAGCTCTATCACCACTTTTTTTGCTTTAAAATATGATTTAGTGCAAAATATGTCTTCATGGCTTCAGGGCGATTTTTCCTTAATTATGGAAGGACGTTATGAGCTATTATACATAAGTGTTCCTGTAGTTATTATTGCATACCTATATGCAAATAAATTTACAATCGCAGGCATGGGGGAAGATTTCGCTACAAATCTTGGCTTGCGTTATAAGAGCGTCGTTAATATTGGATTAACGATTACTGCATTAGTTTCATCTGTAGTCATCTTAACTGTTGGCATGATACCATTTTTGGGATTAATTATTCCCAATATTGTATCCATCTATCGAGGCGATAATTTAAAAAACAGCTTATTGCATACAGCTGTATTAGGTGCCGTTTTTGTTCTTGTATGTGATATATTGGGACGAATCATTATTTACCCATATGAAATATCTATTGGAGTGATGGTTGGTGTAATAGGAAGTGCCATCTTCTTATATTTATTGTTAAGGAGAAAGAAATATGAAGCAGCCTAAAACTAAATTGATCATTCTATTTTTTGCAGCAATGGTCTTGATAGCAGTATTTATGTTCATAAAGGTGACTCCTTACAATGCCGGATATGTTTTACCAAGAAGGGCGATTAAAATTATAGCAATTGTTTTGACAGGGGGATGTATTGCTTATACCTCGATGGTATTTCAAACGATTACAAATAATCGCATTTTAACGCCAAGTATATTGGGGTTGGATTCTTTGTACCTATTTATACAAACCATTGTCATTTTCTTTTTGGGCTCACAAAATTTTGCCATGATGAATAGCAATATAAACTTTTTAGTTTCTGTAGGGATTATGATTTTATTTTCAACCATTCTTTATGTGATGTTTTTTAAAAGAGAATCTCAAAATATATTATTGCTTTTGCTTGTAGGAATTATATTAGGAAGTTTTTTTCAAAGCCTTTCTTCCTTTATGCAAATGTTGATAGATCCAAATGAATTCCTTATTGTTCAAGATAAAATGTTTGCTAGTTTTAATAATATTAATACAAATATTTTATTGTTAAGTATCATTATTGTTGCCGGAGTTGTCATCTATACTTTCAAATTCAGCAAATTTTTTGATGTTATGTCATTAGGCAAAGATCAAGCCATAAATTTGGGAATTGACTACGATCGGGTTGTGAAAAATATGTTGATTGTTGTTGCTATTCTCGTATCAGTCGCAACTGCATTAGTTGGCCCTATCACGTTTTTAGGACTGCTTGTTGTAAATCTTGCGAGGGAATTTATGAAAACATATAAGCATACCTATTTAATTGCCAGTTCCATTTTGCTAAGCATTATTGCATTAGTCGGCGGCTTGCTGATTGTAGAAAGGGTGTTTACATTTTCGACTACGATCAGTGTCATTATTAATTTTATCGGGGGCACATATTTTATCTATTTACTTTTAAGGGAGAGGAAAGCATGGTAGAGGTTAAACAGGTAAGCAAACAATTTAACGGAAAAAATGTCCTTGAAAATGTTTCCCTTTCAATCGAAAAAGGAAAAATAACTTCTTTTATCGGTCCGAATGGAGCGGGCAAAAGTACATTATTATCTGTTATAAGCAGGCTAACCAAAGCAGACGGCGGAGAAGTATTGATAGATGGAGTAGATATAAATAAGGAAAAAAGCAATGTTTTAGCAAAAAAAATCTCCATATTAAAACAATCGAATCATATCAACCTACGATTGACAGTAAAAGAACTTGTTGGATTTGGCAGGTTTCCATATTCGCAGGGGAAACTGACAAAAAAAGATGAACAATTTGTAGAGGAAGCAATTAAATATATGGAATTAGATTCCATACAGCATAAATTTTTAGATGAGCTTAGTGGAGGCCAGAAACAGCGAGCATATATAGCAATGGTTATTGCTCAAGATACAGAGTATATTTTGTTGGATGAGCCTTTAAATAATCTAGATATGAAACATTCTGTGCAGATTATGAAAGTGTTAAGAAGATTAGTAGATGAGCTGGGAAAAACAGTTGTTATTGTTATCCATGATATTAACTTTGCATCGGTTTATTCTGATAACATCGTGGCATTAAAAAATGGAGTTATCGTAAATGATGGACCAGCAAAATCGATTATCAATAGCAATATACTAAAAGATATATATGAAATGGAAATGCCAATAGAAGAGATTAACAATCAAAAAATATGTGTTTATTTTGCATAATAATTTTGTATATTAGTTGATTTGCTAAATGAAGGCAGCTGATGGTAGCGATACATCCAAGAAAGGAGGCAGTGCTGTTATAGAAAAAACTTTTACCTTATTTCAGATTTAAAGAAATTATATTGGTAAATCTGAAATAAGCAAAAAGTTAGACTGTGCGATTGTCATAATAACACTACCATTAGATAGAGATAGCAAAGTTAATTTAGACATTCTGCAAAATATCTAAATTAACACTATTTCATAATACCTAATCATAGGATATTCTGTGTTTCTTTGCAATGAAATCAATTTAAATAATATAAATAATTTCATTAGGAGTGTCAAAATTGAAAAAAAAATTATCTATTATATTTTTAGCTATGGTTTTAGCAATTCTAGCGGCATGTGGAAAAGATGCTGCAACTAGTTCAGAGCCGAAAGAAACGGCAAATAAACCAACTGAAGTAACGGTTAAACATGAATTGGGAGAAGCAAAAGTCAAAGTGAATCCAAAAAATGTCGTTGTGTTTGATTTTGGTATTTTAGATACATTAGACAAATTAGGTGTAGAAGTAACAGGTGTTCCTCAAAAAAATGTTCCGGAGTACTTATCAAAGTATAAAGATACGAAATATAAAAATGTAGGTGGCCTAAAGGAGCCTGATTTTGAAGCAATTAGTGAATTAGCGCCAGAAGTTATTTTTATTTCTGGAAGACAATCAGATGCATATGAAGAGTTAAGCAAAATTGCTCCCACTGTTTATGTAGCAGTAGACAGCAATAACTACGTAGAATCTTTTAAAAATAATATGAACATTGTTGGCGATATCTTTGATAAAAAACAAGAAGTAACAGAAGAATTAGCAAAAATTGATGAGTCAATCGCTAACATTAATGAAAAAGCAAAAACATTAGATGGCAAGTCATTAGTAGTTTTAGTTAATGATGGGAGCTTAAGTGCATATGGATCAAAGTCAAGATTTGGCATTATTCATGATGTGTTTGGACTAGCTGCTGCTGATGAGAACATTGAAGCTTCAACACATGGACAAAGTGTATCATTTGAATATGTGGCAGAAAAAAATCCTCAATATTTATTTGTAGTAGATAGAGGGGCTGCGGTAGGCGGCAAATCTTCAGCGGAGAAGGTTCTTGATAATAAATTAGTAAATGGAACGGATGCTGCTAAAAACGACCATATTATTTATTTAGATCCAAATTACTGGTATTTGTCTGGTGGAGGTCTAGTTTCTACAGCGGAAATGATCAAGGAAGTAGAAGCAGCTATTCAATAATTGCATAATAAAGAAAGGGGTTCCTTATAAGCGTTCAGCGATTTAAGGAATCCCTTTTTTAGTGGAAAGGTGAAGGGGTGGATATTGCAATTTTGTCATAAAGAAGACAAAATAAAAGGGGAGCAGTCAATAAATAAAATATAAAATTTGAATATGGGGGATAAAAATGAAAGTACGTTTTGGTGTGATTGGAACAAATTGGATAACAGAATCTTTTATTGAAGCTGCACAGCAAATAGAGGAATTTTCCTTAACTGCTGTTTATTCACGAACAATAGAAAAAGGAGAAATCTTTGCAGAGAAGTATGGAGTTGAGCATATTTTTACAGATTTGAAAACAATGGCAGAAAGTGATTGCTTAGATGCTGTATATATTGCTAGCCCTAACTCTTTGCACGCAGAGCAATCGATTCTATTCCTTAATAATCAAAAGCATGTGCTTTGTGAAAAGGCAATGGCATCTAATGTAAGGGAAGTCAAAAAAGTAATCGCTGCTGCAAAGGAGAATCAGGTTCTGTTTATGGAAGCATTAAAAACAACCTTGCTTCCTAATTTTCAAACCATTCAAAATAACATACATATGATTGGAAAGGTTCGCCGTGCATTTGCAAGTTATTGTCAATATTCTTCTCGTTATGATGCTTATAAAGAAGGCAATGTACTAAACGCTTTTAAGCCGGAGTTTTCAAATGGTGCCTTAATGGATATAGGAGTTTATTGCATTTATCCAATGGTTGTTTTATTTGGCAAACCAAATGCTGTTACGGCTTCTAGTTATTTATTAGAGACTGGTGTCGATGGAGAAGGAAGCATTATTATGTCTTATGATGATATGGATGTTGTTATCATGTACTCTAAAATTACTAACTCTTATGTTCCTTCAGAAATACAAGGAGAAGGTGGAAATATATTATTAGATCAAATGAATACGCCGCAAAAGGTAGAAATTCAGTATCGAAATGGACAAAAGGAGGACATAACACAGCCGCAAAAAGCAGAAGCGATGTATTATGAAGCAAAGGAATTTATTGATTTAATTCAAGCTGGCAAAATAGAATCATCTGTTAATTCTTTTGATGTATCATTGACCGTCATGGAGGTAATGGAAGAGGTGCGGAGGAAAACTGGCATTATCTTTCCCGCTGATGCCCAATAAAGTGAGCGACTTTTCGATTCCTTGAAATAAAAATGATTATATCTAACATTATTATAAAAACTAGACAAATAAAAAATAAATATATACTTTTTTGAGTGGATTTAATATAGTGAGTGTAAGCGTTGTATAAATGAAATAACAAGGGAGCGGTATAGATGTCGTTATTTGGAGCAATAGAAGCCGGAGGAACTAAATTTGTTTGTGCAGTAGGAACAGTTGATGGAGAAATAAAAGAAAGGATTTCTATTCCAACAACAACACCAGAAGAAACGATGCCTAAGGTAATTGCTTTTTTCCAGCAGCATGTGGTGGAAGCGATTGGCATAGGATCTTTTGGACCGATAGATGTAGATAAACAAAGCAATACATATGGAAATATTACAACAACACCAAAAACAGCATGGAAAGATTATCCGCTTTTACAAACAGTTAAGGATACCTTTTCTATACCGGTAGGATTTAATACAGATGTTAATGTAGCAGCATTAGGAGAAGCCATGCTAGGAGCTGCTAAAGGGGTAGATAATTGTTTATATATAACAGTTGGCACTGGCATCGGGGCAGGGGCCTATATAAATGGAGAGCTGCTGCAAGGGTTAACCCACCCAGAAATGGGGCATATTTTGGTAAGACGCCATCCAAACGATAGTTATAAAGGAAGATGCCCTTATCATGCTGATTGTTTAGAAGGACTTGCAGCAGGACCCGCAATTGAAGAACGGTGGGGGAAAAAAGCGATTGAGCTTAGTGATAAAGAAGAGGTTTGGGATATGGAGGGGTTTTATATTGCACAAAGTTTAATGCAGTATATCTTAGTGTTGTCTCCTAAAAAAATTATTCTAGGCGGCGGTGTGATGAACCAAACCCATGTAATAACCTTTATTTATAAGTATTTGCAAGAACTATTGAACGGATATTTATCCTTTGAAGAAATATCTTCCAATATAAAAGACTATATTGTAAAACCTGGTCTTGGCGATAATGCAGGAATTACAGGTGCCCTCCTTTTAGCGGAAAAAGAATGGCAAGAAAGTAAGGCATCCGCTGTACAGTAAGTTAAAAAGAAAAATCTGTTCACGAACTGTGGACAGATTTTTCTTTTTCTAATTTAACGATTTCTAATTTATCTTCGACTTTAAACGTTTTTTTGATAGTGAATCCAAATTTTTTGTATAGTTGAATAGCAGGAACATTTTTAGCAGCAGTATGTACAAAGCAATGCTTTGAAGTAGAATTTAACAGAGAGACAAGCAATTTGGAAGCAAAACCGTTGCCAAATAATGAAGGGAGAACAACAAGACGACATATTTCAATCGAACTGTCTGTTTCACTGTAAGATAATAGTGCTCCTAATCTCTCATTTTGATAGATGCCAAGAAAAACTTCATCCACATTCATAATATCATAAAAATTTTCCTTTAAAGGAGGCAAATTTTTATAGTTAATTATATCTGCCTCCACTAGATATGCAGCGGTTTGAACAGCTATTATCTCTTTTGCTGTTTCTATTGCATACTGTTTCAATTTTATAATCATTTTGTTTATGCTCCTTGTTTAAGCAAATAGGCTTTTTAAAATTATGACAACAATAAGAACAAAAGTAAGGGAATAGATTATTTTATGAACAAATTGTTTCTGTTCCATTAATAATGATTTAAATATAAACAAAATGCATTGTCAAACCTCAAAAAAATAGGTTAAATGATAGGAAATATAGCTAGATAAAGAAGAGGTGCAAATATGAAAGTTTTAGTGATAGAAGATAATGAAAGTGTTTGCTCCATGCTTGATATGTTTTTTGCAAAAGAAAATTTTGAAGGCAAATTTATTCATAATGGTTTAGACGGATATCAAGAGTTTTTATTCCACCCTTATGATTTGATAGTTCTTGATTGGATGCTGCCGGGAATGGATGGTATAACTGTATGTAGGAAAATAAGGGAAAAAAATAAACAAATACCGATTATCATGTTGACGGCAAAAGATTCTGAATCTGATCAAGTGCTTGGTTTGGAAATGGGTGCAGATGACTATGTAACAAAACCATTTAGTCCTCTTGCTTTAACAGCAAGAATGAAAGCAATAACGCGACGTTTTCAGACAAAAAATGGAGAAAAAGCAGTAAGTGGTGCAGATATTGTAGAAGTTAATAAAGAAACACGGGAAGTATTTATTCACGGCAAACTAATTTCAAATCTGACACCAAAAGAATTTGATATACTTTCCTTTTTTGTGCAGTACCCGAAACAGGTATTTACTAGGGAGCAGATATTGGATCAAGTATGGGGATTTCAGTATTATGGAGATGATCGAACCGTTGATGTGCATATTAAGAGATTAAGAAGGAAAATCGGCCGTGATAACCAACCATTTTTCCATACAATTTGGGGGATTGGATATAAATTTGACGAAACGGTGGTAGCGAATGAGAATTAAATATATTTATCAGCAATTAATTAGCCATATTAGTGTTATAATTGTTGCCTTTTTAGTGGTAAGTCTTGTTTTTACCCATTATGTGGAAAAAATTGTTCTCACATTAAAAGGGCAAGAGCTACTTGAGTATGGGGTAAACATACTAGATGATCTGCAAAATACGTCTGTGCTAAATCCTGGTGAAAATACTCTTTATAATTATGCAAATGTTTTGGGAGCAAGAGGAATAAGTTTTGGGCTATTTGATACGAAACAAAATAAGCTAGTGAATATTGGCGGAGAAATTTCTATCACCAATTCAGAATGGAATAAAATTCGAGACGGAAAAGGTACTGTAATTAAACGTAGTACATACCGCAGCAATAAGGAAGTGACATTGGTTGCCATTCCCTATAAAGTGAATGGAGAAGTAGCTGGCGGCATTGTGTTGACATCACCATTAAGCGGTTCTAGAGAAATGATCAGTCAAATTAATCGCTACTTAGTGTATACGGTGTTTTTTGCTTTTGGAGTAGCCCTGCTTTTAAGCTTTTTGCTATCTCAAATTCATGTAAAGCGCATAAAAAAACTCCAAGAAGCCACAAGTGCTGTTGCGGTCGGCAACTACGATGTAAAAGTACCATCCTCTAATTTTGATGAAATTGGAGAACTTGCCAACGATTTTAATAGCATGGTAGATAATTTAAAGGAATCAAAAGAGGCGATAGATGCATTAGAAAATAGAAGAAGGCAATTTATGTCAGATGTGTCTCATGAATTGCGAACACCATTAACTACTATAAGCGGTGTAATTGAAGGCTTAACAAATAATATGATTCCAGAAGTGGAAAAGGAAAGAGGACTGCGATTAGTAAGCAAGGAAGCAAAGAGGCTTATTCGTTTGGTAAATGAAAATTTAGATTATGATAAAATTCGTTCTAATCAAGTGGTGTTAATGAAGGAAAATATTCAACTGCAAGAAGTATTAGAGATTATTCAAGAGCAGCTTTATACACAAGCAGAGGAGAAAAGGGTGAAAATCCATATTGATGTAAAAGAGGATATCATGATATTTGCTGACTATGATCGATTAATCCAAATTATCATTAATATTACCAAAAATAGCATTCAATTCACAGAGAATGGATCAATATGGCTCCGTGGTTATGAGAACGAAGAAAAAACAGTTATCGAGATTGAGGATACAGGCATTGGAATGGAAGCAGCCGAAATAGAAAATATTTGGAAAAGATTTTATAAGGCGGATATTTCACGCACTAATACGCCATATGGCGAGTTCGGTTTAGGTTTATCTATTGTCAAACAGCTAGTGCAATTCCATGAAGGAGAGATTAAAGTAGCCAGTGAAAAAGGAGAAGGAACTAAATTTACGATTACCTTTCCTAAAAATAAATAGTATCGGATACCAGCTCTTTTCCTTTTTATTGAGAAACAAAGGAAAAGAGTTTTTTATAGGGAGAAAATAGATGCAATTTCTTAGATTGGTCTTTATTATTTCTATGACTTTTCAAAGTTTGTTAATAATTTATTCATAACTAATGGTTATTATGTGAATATAAAGCAATTGACAACATGGATGCAACAAACCACAGCCATTTAAAATGATTGTTAAGATATAGCATGATATATAAATAAGGAGGAATATCTCATGAACGAATGGGAAAAAGATGAAACAAATAAAGATTTGTCAAAAAATAGAAATAACATAGACATGAACGGAGAAAATAGTGAAGCAAATAGAAAGGAGGAGCATCCACTATACATAGAGAATAATGGGGAAACAGATAGAAGCATAGGAATAGTGGAGAATCAATTGCAAGAAGAGGAGTCAAGTGAAAAAGAAATAAAGACTTTTCAGGACAACTTAGTAAGCGATAGGGGACAAGCAGAAGAAATGATAGCAGCATCCCGAGAGGAAGAGGAGGGGCATCGGACAAAATACCAACAAAAGAACACAGCAAAAAAAACAAAATTAAAAGGTGTTTTTTCATTGCTTGCAGCTGGAGTTCTAGGTTCGGCATTAACCTTTTTTACAATTCCATATACAGATATATATAATGAGAAATATGATAAAATGCAAGAACAGGTGGAAAGCTTAACAAAAAAAGTTGAAAATAGCAGCAATGCAACAAGCGGAATTAAAGCAGAAACCACTTCAGCTGCAGCTTCTTCTGAAAGTGCATCTACTTCAATTGCTGATATGGTCGAGAATTCTTCCAAAGCAATAGTGGGCATCGTTAATTTGCAGCAGCAAACAAGTCAATTTTCTCAAAGTTCTGGTGAGGATGTAGAAAGTGGATCAGGTTCTGGAATTATTTTTAAAAAGGATTCTAAGTATGCGTATATAGCAACAAATAATCATGTAATAGAAGGAGCAAACAGTTTAGAAATATCTCTTTATAATGGAGATAAAACAGAAGGGAAATTAATTGGAGCAGATGCTTTAACAGATCTTGCTGTCGTAAGAATCGATGCCAAATATGCAACAGATACAATTAATTTTGGAGACTCTTCTACATTAAGACCTGGAGATCAAGTTTGGGCAATTGGCAATCCATTAGGTTTAGATTTATCAAGAACTGTTACACAAGGAATTGTAAGTGCTGTTGATAGAAGCATTTCTGTTACTACTTCAGCAGGAGACTGGGATTTTAATGTCATTCAAACAGATGCGGCTATTAACCCCGGGAACAGCGGTGGTGCTTTAATTAATTCTTCGGGTCAAGTTGTTGGAATTAATAGTTTGAAAATTTCTGAAGATGGCGTAGAAGGATTAGGATTTGCTATTCCAAGTAATGATTTGCTTCCAATTGTAAATGAAATTATTGAAAAAGGAAAAGTAGAGCGTCCTTATTTAGGAGTAGGTTTAGCTAGTTTAGAAGAAGTTCCACGTATGTATTTGCAAGATTTGCCTAATAATGTAACAAAAGGGGTAATGGTGACGAATATCGATTCTAACTCTGCAGCTGCAAAAGCAGGTCTGCAAGTACAAGATGTGATTGTTTCAATAAATGATAAAAACTTGGAAGGATCTTCTGACTTAAGAAAATATCTATATACCAAAGTGGAAATTGGGGATACGGTAACGATAAAATATTATCATGAAGGCAGCCTAAAAACCGCTAAAATAAAGCTGACTAGCAATACAACGGCTAGTAATTAACTATTCATCCACTAATCAGATGGCTATATAGCCATCTGATTAGTATGTGTAAAACGATTTCTCCTTATTTCCTTCTTTATGGGAAATAAATTTGCAAAAAAAATAATTTGTTAATAGTTTAGTCATAAATTTATGGTAAAATTCTTATGTGTCCTTGTTGGACTGGCAAGTTAATGATAATAGGAACTATCAACAAATAAAAAGAGCATCAGAAAGGATTAGAAATGAAAAAAAATAAAAAGATATTATTTTCAATTTTAGGCGCTGTTTTAATTGCCCTAATTGTAGTGGCAGTAGTTTTAGTTCAAAAAAATAATACAGCTGCAACTGTAGATGGAGAAAAAATCTCAAAAAGTGAATTGAATAAAGCTCTAAATACTCAATATGGCTCTACTATTCTTGATTCTCTAATTGCAGATAAAATCGTTGACCTTGAAGCAGACAAGGAAAATATTAAGGTAACAGATAAAGAAAAGAAAGCTGAAATGGATAAGCTGATCGAGTCTTATGGAGGCGAAGAAACATTTAATTCTGCTTTAGAAACTAATAACGCTTCAAAAGCAGATATTGAAGAGCAAATGGTTCGTTACTTGAAAATAAAAAAATTATTAGAACCAAGCATTAAAATTACGGATGATGAAATCCAAGCATATTTTAAAGAAAATAAAGCGAATTACGACCAAGCAGAACAAGTGGAAGCAAGCCATATTTTAGTTGAAGATGAAAAAACAGCTAAAGAAGTGAAGAAAAAATTAGATGAAGGTGGAGACTTTGCAAAGCTTGCCAAAGAGTATTCTACTGATACAGCAACAAAAGAAAATGGTGGTGAGCTTGGCTATTTCGCTTCAGGACAAATGGCTGAAGAATTTGAAAAAGCAGCTTTCTCTATGAAAGCTGATGAAATCAGTGATCCAGTAAAAACAGATTATGGTTACCATATTATTAAAGTGACAGGCCATAAAGATGCAAAAGCAGCTAAATTAGAGGATCATAAAGCAGAAATCAAAGAGGCTTTATTAGAATCAAAACTTCAAACAGAATACAGCACATGGTTAACAGAGAAAAAGGAAAAATATAAAATTAAAAACTATCTTAATGATTAATGCATTTAGTGGGTAAAAGGCCGTCCTTATGAAGGACGGCCTTTTGTTTTTGCTAAAACGATTTTATTAGCTTAACGGTTCTATATCAATATTTTCGGGAAGCTGAAATGGATTTTTCTGATTAATATGATCATAAAATAAAATGCCGTTTAAATGGTCAATTTCATGTTGAAAAACGATTGCTTCGAAACCTTTCAGTTTAATTTTCACCTCTTCTCCATTAAGATTAAATGCCCGTACAGTAATTTTTTTATAGCGAGGAACATAGCCGACAATTGGGCGATCAATTGATAAGCAGCCTTCGCTGTCTGGAATAAAAATCATGCTTGTTGAATGTGCAATAATCTTAGGGTTAATTAATGTATATTCGAAATCTTCCCCATTGCTGTTTTTTATATATGCTGCAAACATGCTTTTATTTAAACCAATTTGATTAGCGGATATGCCCACTCCTGGCCGCAGCTGCTGTTTTTTTGCAATTTCTGGATTTTGGCTGTTTTTTAAATATTGGAGCATGCATAATAATTCTTCTTTATCTTCTTCTGTCGGCGGCAAGGAAATTTCCTTTGTTTTTTCCCTTAATATGGGCGCACCTTCTCTTATAATATCGTCCATTACTAACATATAGTCTTTTGTGAATTTGCTCATTATCTTATCATCTCCATCAACATTTCTTATTAAAAAATAGCAAAAGTAATACCAGATGTCTATTGTTCTATACTAATTTGAAGTGGGAAAATATTGATAATTTATACATATTTATGTATGCAAAGGAGAGTATAAAAAGGATGCGAAAAATTGGCAACTAACAAATAGGAGGTTTTATTAGAATGAAAAAGATACTTATTCTATTATTAATGGCAGCAGGAGTTATTTTTTCTGCAAATATGGGGAATGTGTATGCAGCACCACCAGCTCCCCAAGGAAATGCAAAAGTGAATATAGAAGATGGAGAATTTTTAAAGAAAATGGCTGAAAATCTAGGCATTAATACAAAAGATAAAGATAGTGCTACGATTAAAAAAGAAATACATGAAACGCTTATCAAAATGGAAGCAAAAAAATTGGGGATAAAAACAGAAGGCAAAGATATAAAACAAATCGCTATGGAAGTGCATGAAACGAATTTGAAAAATGAAGCGAAAAAGCTTGGCATCAACACAGATAATAAAGATATTAGGCTTATTATGAAAGAAGTATTTGAAGCAAAGATTACAAAAAAAGCAAAGGAATTGGGCATTGATACAAAAGGTAAAAAAATGGAGCAGCTTGCAAAAGAAGTTCATGAAAAAATGATTTATGCAGAAGCGAAAAAATATGATGTAAAAACAGAAAATAAGGAAATTAATCAGATTGCAGATGAAGTAAGAGAAAAACAGATTATAAAAGCCGCTGAAAAATTAGGGTTAGATACTAAAAATAAAACAGCAAAAGAATTATTAAAAGAAATGATGATGAATTATCCGGAAGAAGTGAAGAAATTAAAGCTTTTGCCTTTTCATGAAAAGGTAGGAATGCATAGACATGGAGGGTTTAAACAATCCTAAAGGAAAGTGAAAAATATCCATTTAGTATGTCTATTATCCTTTTCTAATGAGGAGTTCAGTATGTTTTTTTTCCTATAAACAACCTGTTTTTTTATTGTCTTGTCAACCCTAATATCTATTTTTGTAAAAATGGTGCATTAATAAATGTTATTTTTTAAAATGATTAGTATGCTTAATTTAATGGCAAAAAAATTAGTGAAATGACCTTGCTCGTTCAAAGAAGGCTTCTTTATATTAATCGTTTAAAAAGTATGCGATTATGGGTATTGGTAAATAAAGATAAATTTTTTATAGATAGGGCAATGGGGAATGGTATAGGAGGATGGCAAATTGAAGCAAAATTCCAAACTACGAATTACAGAAAAAGATGAAAATATTTACAAAGCTTTATGTGATTTGTATAAGGAAAGGGGAAAGTGTGCAGGGGTTGGTCCAACAGAAATTGGTTTAAGAGTTGGCAGAGATCAATATGACGCATCGGCATATTGCAATGCGTCATTAAAAAAACTTATTCAATTTAATAAAATTGAAAAAATAGATAATGGAAAATATATTCCATTATTAGATTAAAAGGTGAAAAAAGCTAGAATTTCTAGCTTTTTTATTTTTTACTTGTATATATTGCACTCTATTTCGTTTATTGTATAATAAATAATGCTAAATTAAACATTATGTTTAAAAATACTAAACAATATTGATTATAAGTTTACTATTTCTAAACAAAAAGTAGGTAGAAAAATGGATATTGGCAAAAAAATAAAAAATTTGCGTTTAAAAAAGGGATTAACACAAGAGGAATTAGGGGAAAGAACAGATTTAAGCAAAGGATATATATCTCAGTTAGAAAGAGACTTGAGTTCACCATCTATAGAAACATTATTTGATATTCTTGAAGTATTGGGATGCTCTCCGACAGAATTTTTTAGTGAAGAAGATTCTAAGCAAAAGGTGGTCTATCGAGAAGAAGATATGACAGATTTTTATGAGGAAGAACGGGGCTATCATGTGAAGTGGCTTGTTCCAGAGTCTAATGAAAAAGAAATGGAGCCTATTAAATTAACTTTTTCAGCAAAAGGCGAATTTAAAAAATTCGAACCATCAAGGTCTGAAACCTTTGTTTATATATTAAAAGGAGAAGTAGTTTTGATACTGGGGAAAAAAGAATATAAGGCCAAACAAAATGAATCCTTTTATTTTCATGCAACAGATGAACATCAGCTGATAAATGCGTTTGATGGATTTTCTGAACTGATTCTTGTAGCAACAGAATCTTATTTATAGGTTTGTTTTTGCATGTGTAGAGAAAAAATAATAGAAACGATGTAATCAAAGGAGGATATTATGCCGGATCAACCCATTATACGATTTGAAAATGTATCAAAGGTTTATGATCAAGATACTCTTGTATTAGATGATGTCAGCTTTGAAATAGAGCGAGGAAAGTTTTATACACTACTTGGACCATCTGGATGCGGGAAAACTACTATACTGCGATTAATCGCAGGTTTTATGCAGCCTTCAAAAGGCAGCATTTTCTTTAATGGATCTATTATCAATAAAATACCTGCAAATAAAAGACAAGTAAATACAGTATTTCAAGATTATGCTTTATTTCCTCATTTAAATGTTTTTGAAAATGTTGCTTTCGGCCTTAAAATAAAAAAATGGAAAAAGAAGGCGATTGAAAAAAAGGTGGAAGAAGCATTGCGATTTGTAAACTTAAAAGGATACGAATATAGAGAGATTAATGAAATGTCTGGTGGTCAAAGACAGCGTGTAGCAATTGCCAGAGCAATTGTTAATGAACCAGAAGTAATTCTATTAGATGAACCTCTTTCCGCTTTAGATTTAAAATTGCGGACAGAGATGCAATACGAGTTGCGAGAGCTGCAAAGAAGATTAGGCATTACTTTTATTTTTGTTACACATGATCAAGAAGAGGCGTTGGCTATGTCTGATGAAATTTTTGTTTTAAATAAAGGAAAAGTAGAACAAAGCGGAACACCGACAGATATTTATGATGAACCAATTAACCGTTTTGTGGCAGACTTTATTGGAGAGTCTAATATTGTTTCAGCATTTATGAAAGATGATTTTCTTGTACAATTTGGCAGCAAAACATTTGAATGTGTAGACCAAGGCTTTCATCCAAATGAAAAAGTGGAAGTGGTTATACGGCCTGAAGATTTAGAGATTACTTCTATTAATAGGGGGAAATTAAAAGTAAAGGTTGATAGTCAGTTGTTTAGAGGAGTTCACTATGAAATTTGCTGTTACGATGAAGAAGGAAATGAATGGCTTGTTCATTCTACAAAAAAAGCTGCGGTAGGAGAAGAAATCGGGTTGGATTTTGAACCAGAAGCTATTCATGTTATGAGAATTGGAGAAACAGAAGAAGAATTTGATCGCCGTTTAGAAGCATATGACGGAGTGGCAAAATGAAAAATAGAGTAAAGTGGTATACAATCCCCTATTATCTTTGGATTGCTTTATTTGTTATAGCACCAGTGGCACTAATTGTTTATTATTCTTTTTTTGATATCGAAGGGAATTTCACTTTAGTTAATTATCAGAAGTTCTTTGCCCCTGTTTATATAAAGATGACGTTAAATTCCTTTTGGTATGCATTTTTAATTACCCTTTTTTCTTTGCTGATTGCCTACCCAACAGCTTACTTTTTAACAAAAACAAAACATAAACAATTGTGGCTATTATTAATTATCTTGCCTTCATGGATTAATTTGTTATTAAAGGCCTATGCATTTTTAGGGATTTTTGGAACATATGGAGCGGCAAATGAAATGATGGAATTTATTGGAATGAATAAACAGCAAATTTTATTTACTGATTTTAGTTTCTTATTTGTAAGTGTTTATATTTTCATTCCATTTATGATTTTGCCTATTTTCAATTCGCTGGAGAAGATGAGTGGAAGTCTTTTAGATGCATCACAAGATTTAGGAGCTTCCCCGTGGGTTACATTTAAACGCGTTATTTTTCCATTAACGATTGATGGAGTCAAGTCAGGGTGCCAGGCTGTTTTTATCCCTGCCTTATCTTTATTTATGATTACAAGATTGATTGCAGGAAACCGGGTTATAACCCTTGGAACGGCCATTGAACAGCATTTTTTAATTACACAAGATTGGGGAATGGGTTCCACTATTGCCGTATTCCTTATTATCGTCATGATATTAATAATGATTCTTACTGGGAGTAAAAGGAGGGAGCATAAATAATGAAAAAATTATCTGGATTCTCTATTGCTTATTTAGTGCTTGTTTTTGTTATTTTATATGCTCCTATTTTTTACCTTATTTTTTACTCCTTTAACAGCGGAGGCACAATGCATCATTTTGAGGGATTCACTTTGAAGTGGTATAAAGAATTGTTCCATGATATGAGACTATTTATTATTGTGCTAAATACGATAATTATTGCTTTATTATCTGCGGCTATTTCAACGATTATTGGCGTACTTGGAGCAATTAGCATCTCGATGTTCCAAAAGAAGAAATGGAAAAATGGGATTCTTTCTTTAAACAATGTGTTAATTGTTAGTCCTGATGTTATTATTGGGGCATCTTTTCTTATTTTATTTACAATTATAGGAATAAAGCTAGGTTTTGCATCTGTTTTATTATCCCATATAGCTTTTTCTATTCCTATAGTAGTAATTATGGTGTTGCCGAAGCTTCAAGAGATGAGTGCGAACTTAGTAGATGCAGCACTGGATTTGGGAGCAAGCTGGAAGGACGTGCTTACGAAAGTTATTTTGCCCTATATTTCTCCAGGAATTTATGCAGGCTTTTTTATGGCATTAACCTATTCATTAGATGACTTCGCCGTAACTTTTTTTGTTACAGGAAATGGATTTACTACATTATCTGTTGAAATCTATTCATTAGCTAGGAGAGGCGTTTCTTTAAATATTAATGCATTGTCAGCCATATTGTTCCTGTTCACATTATTGCTTGTTGTAGGCTACTACTTTATTAATAGAAGAACAAGTAAAGGATCTAATATGGGGGTGAACAAATGAAATCGCTCCTGCGTGGGCTTATTATTATAGTAGTATTATCCATAGCACTTTTGGTTATAGTGGATAAATTGAATTCATCGAGTGGCTACAAAAGCGGCAATACGCTAAACGTTTATAATTGGGGAGATTATATAGATGCGGACTTAATTAAGAAGTTTGAAAAGGAAACAGGCATAAAAGTAGTTTATGAGACATTTGACTCAAATGAAGCGATGATGACAAAAATCCAACAAGGTGGAACAAATTATGATATCGCTATTCCATCTGAGTATATGATAGATAAGATGAAGGAAGAAAATTTGCTTCTTCCAATTGATTATTCGAAGATACCAAATGTAAAAAATATTGATCGTCGATTTATGGATTTATCTTTTGATCCGGAAAATAAATATTCTATTCCATATTTTTGGGGAACAGTGGGGATTGTGTATAATCCTAATATGTTAAATGGCAAAAAAATAACTTCATGGGAAGATTTATGGGATAAAGATTTAAGAAACCAAATATTATTGGTGGATGGCGCGAGGGAAATAATGGGGATGAGCCTAAATAGTCTGCATTATTCTTTAAATGATAAAAATCACCAGCATTTAAGAGAAGCAAAAGAAAACTTGGATGCGTTAACCCCTAATGTAAAAGCAATTGTTGGCGATGAAATTAGAATGCTGGTTGAAAATGGCGAAGCATCTGTAGGTGTCTTATGGTCTGGCATGGCCTCAGAGATTATGTGGGAAAATGAAGAGGTGGAATATGTAGTACCAAAAGAAGGATCAAATCTTTGGTTTGATAATATGGTAATTCCCAAAACTGCCAAAAATATTAACGGAGCACATAAGTTCATCAATTTTATGCTAGATGCAAAAAATGCTGCACAAAATACAGAGTATGTGGGGTATTCTACGCCAAATAAAGCAGCAATGAAATATTTGCCGAAAGAGATTAAAGAAGATAAACGGTTTTATTTAGATGAAGCAATGACTGCCAAATTGGAAGTGTACGAAAATCTTGGCCAAAAATCACTTGCAGAATATAATGATTTGTTTTTAGAATTTAAAATGCATCGTAAATAATAAAAAGCTGGGCAGAAGATGCTCAGCTTTTTTGCTATTCCATTTCTTTTTATAGGATGAATAAATTCAGATTAGAAAATACTATAAAAAGAGGTGAAAGTTATGATGAAAAAAGTCATGTTAGTAATTCTGCTGTTCTTTTCTTTTCCTGCAAATGCAGCTATCCATGCCAAAGAAACAGAAAGTAAAAAAGCATTGGCAATTGTTATTGATGATTTCGGCAATAACATGAAGGGAACAGAAGACATGCTGAATCTCCCGGTTCCTATAACAGCAGCCATTATGCCATTTCTGCCGACAAGCAAGGAAGATGCAGTGAGAGCACATAAAAAAGGGCATGAAGTTATTGTGCATTTGCCGTTGGAACCCAAAAAAGGGAAAAAAAGTTGGCTGGGACCTGGAGCTATCACAACAGATTTAAGTGACAAGGAAATAAGAAAAAGAACAAAAGCTGCAATAGAAAGTATTCCATTTGCGGTCGGTATGAACCATCATATGGGATCTAAAGCGACAGAAGATGAAAGAGTAATGCGCATTATTTTAGATGAATGCCTAAAGCATAATTTATTCTATTTAGACAGCAAAACAACAGGCAATAGTGTGGTCAAAAAATTAGCAGAAGAAATGCATGTCCCTTATTTAGAAAATAATTTATTTTTTGATCATGTTTATTCTAATCAGCATATTGTCAAACAGGCAAATAAAGTAGCAAATGAACTGGATGATCAAGAGAAGTTAATTGCTATTGGTCATGTAGGCATTTCAGGACCAATGGTGGTAACTGTCTTAAAAGAATATATTCCTGTCTTTTTGCAAGAGGCAGATATTGTACCGCTGTCCAAACTGGTAGATGGTTATGAATTAATAAAGTGAAATGGGAATTTTAATGTCCATTAAATAGGGATAAATAAAATTTGTCATCAAAAAGAAGAAGAATATATTATCACGCTGTATAAATTGGTTATACATAACGCTGCCATATCCTTCTTCTTTTTAAATGTAAACTATGAAACGGGTTTCATATCAACTCTTTTTGCTAAGTTTAAAGATTTTTTTCATTATTGTTTTTATTGACTTTGGTATTTTCCATTGCTGTATCTAATTTGCGTAAATGTTTGGCAGCAAAATCTTTCCCGCCAAGTCCAAAGGCAAGTCCAAAAGCTAATGCTAATCCGCCAAGTATTAGAATAAAGGCAGAGTTGACAATAGATGAAGCAACGCCTAATTGATCTAGTGCCATAAAGATGGAAATGGTGATAATTGAATATTTAGCAATTGCAGGAAGCAAACGGAAATGAGCCCCTTGCAAGAATCCACCTAAAATTCTTTGAACTAAATAGCCTAACCATAAACCTACTCCAATAATAGCAATAGCTGCAATAACTTGCGGCAAATAGGCTATAATGGCAGTAGAAAGAGTTACTAAAAATTGTAAACCTATTAAGTTTAGAGCTTGTACGGCAAGCAAGAACACGATTAATACTTGTACAATAGAACCTATGATAGATGAAACATTCGATGTTGTTTTAATGCCCATTTTACCTACATAAGAATCTAACCCTAAGTTTACTAATAAGGCAACAACCATTTGTTTTACCCATTTGCCTAACCATACGCCGATTAAAATTAAGAAAATCGCAACGGCTATATTTGGAATCATTGTTAGGATGTCATTCAGCATATTAATGGCAGGATCAGAAATTCCCTGAATATCCAGCTTATCTAATGCGGATATAATAGTTGGAATCATAATAAAAATAAAAACAATATTACCAATAATAGAAGATAAACTAGTGTTTTCAAATAGCTTATTTAAACCAATGCGCTGAACTAAGCTTTCTATGCCGATGCTTTGCAAAAAACTTGTAACAATGGTGCGAACGATTTTTGCGACAAAATATCCAACTAATACAATTAAAGCAGCAGCTAATAACTTAGGCAAAAATGCTAAAATATTGTGAAGCATATTAGTAAATGGTTCTGAAACACCCTGAAGATTTAAAGCACCTAATACAGCAGGCAAAAATAATAAGAGCACAAAGTAAAAACTAATATTCGCCAATTTGTCCACTATATTTGTATGATTTTTTCCTTCTATAACATTCCACTTTTGAAGTTTTTCGTGAGCCTGTAAAGTACTGCCGGCTTTTTTGATGATAAATTTTAGGCTTGAGGCAATAATCCAAGCGAATATTAAAATAATAGCAGCTTTTAGAATATTTGGTATTGCTCCTAAAAGAGAGGAAAGCATATTAACTAATGGAGCAGTAAATGCTGTTAAATTTAATATATTAAAAAATAGTGTAAATACAAACACTAACAAGATATAATAAATTACTTTGCTTATAATTTTTTCAGAAGAGTATTTTCGATTAGGTTTTGTGCCCTCTCTAAAAATTTTATTATCCAGATTTGTTTTTTGTAATCCTTTAAGAATTGCTTTTTCAATAAATTTAGCAATAATCCATCCAATGATTAATACTAAAATTGCTAATAAAAAGTCGGGGAGTCTATCTAAATAATAGCCCCATCCGTTCCAAAAATTTGCATTGTTCATACAACTATCACTCCTTATATTCCTAGTAGATTAGTAACCATTTACCCTGTCATTCTTTGAATAAACGAGAAAAACTAAAAAAGTAACTGTTAAGAAAAAAAAGGAGAGAGAATGAGAAAAATGGGTTTAAGATAAAAAAAAGAGGGAAATATTTCCCCTCTTTCTTAAAGTCCTTCTTCTTCAAACTTATAGATATCTTCGTTTTTACCGATCACTATTAATGTATCGCCTTTTTGTATATATTCATCTGCAGAGGGAGATACAATGGTCTCTCCTTTTCTTTGAATGCCAATAATTGTACAGCCGAATTTTGCACGTATATCTAACTCTAAAAGTGTCTTTTGATGCACTTTTTTAGAGGCAATCATTTCTACTATTCCATGCTCTTTAGATAGTTCAATATAATCAATCATTTTTTCGGAAACAACATGATGAGCTATTCTTTTGGCCATATCTTTTTCAGGGTGAATAACCCGGTCTGCTCCTATTTTCTCTAGCACTCTTTTATGATAATTGTCCGAAGCTTTTACCCATACTTGATTGATTCCTATTTCTTTTAAAATAAGGGTTGCGAGTATGCTTGACTCCACATCATCTCCAAATGAAACAAAGGCATGGTCCATATTTCTAAGGCCAAGTTGGGCAAAAGATTCCATCGATAAGGTTTTAAGTTGAACACAATGTGTAGCAAGCCCCTGATATTTTTCTACTCTTTCGATAGATTGGTCTATTGCCATTACTTCTGCCTTCATTTCATAAAATTCTTCTACAAGGCTTCCGCCAAAATTGCCTAGACCAATGACAACAAATTGTTTATTCATCTATAAACCTCCAAAGTATGATACTTTATATAATTATTATAAAGTGCACTGGTTGGAAATGGGAAGAATAGCCTCGAATACCTTACGTTTTCCCAGTATCTTTGCATGATTTTTTGACAAAGGGGGTAAAGAATAGCAGGTTAAGAGAGGATGAAAGGAATGAAATATAAAAAAGGATTATTTTTATATAATGGAAATGCAGGGAATCAAGATATACATCCTTTAATAGGCATTATTATGCGAACATTATCAAGAGAATTAGAAGAAGTACATGTATATCAAACATCATATGCGCAACACGCAAAAGAATTATGCCGAACATTTGGAGAAGAATTTGATTTAGTGATTATATTAGGAGGGGATGGAACTATCCATGAATGCATTAATGGATTATCCAGCCTTCTGAAAAGACCAACACTAGCGATTTTGCCTGGAGGAACTTGCAATGATTTTTCTAGATCATTAAATATATCACAAAATATTGAAATGGCTATAGAGGAACTGATGCGTGGAGAAGAAGTGCCTGTAGATATAGGAAAAGTGAATGAAGATTATTTTTTGAACTTCTTTGGAATTGGGTTAGTTGCGGAAGCCTCAAATAATATAAGGCCAGAAGAAAAAAATATATTAGGCAAAGCAAGCTATTTGCTAAGTGCTGTTAGGACGCTAAAGCAAGCAAATCTTTTTTTTCTAAAGATAGAAGCAGATGGAAAGGTTATAGAAACCCAAGCCGCTATGGTTTTAGTAGCCAATGGAAAGTATCTGGGAGGGAAATTGCTTCCTTTTCAAGCTATTGATTATATGGATGGATATTTAGATGTATTTATTATTAAAAATCCCAATTTTCAAGCAGCGAAAGATATCATGGCAATGAGAAAAGCTGCTTCTGATGAAATTATGCAAGAGGAAGTTATTTATCAAAGGGTAAAAGAAGTGAAAATAACAGCAGAAGAAAATTTAGATGTGGATATGGATGGAGAAATTTATACAACTACACCAAGTAATATAAAAATGCTTCCAGGGCATCTCCGTTTCCTTACTCCTGTTGGACTAGCGTAAAAACATACAGAAAAGACCGCCTCTAGTTATAAAATAGACGGTCTTTATAGCTTATTCAGATAAGTAAGCAGTCAACATCCAAACATGTTTTTCAATGCTGCCGATTAGAGCTATAGCAAGGTCATTTGTAATAGTATCATCTAATTGATCGGCATGTTCTGCAAGTGCTTTTAATTGTGTATTAATTTGGCTGAAGTCTTCTACTAAAGAACGAACCATTTCAGAAGCTGTTAATTTTTCTGTTGTTTCTGTTAAAGTAGAAGTTTCGATGTATTCTTTTAAAGTAGAAACAGGTTTTCCCCCGATTGCTAATAGTCTTTCAGCAATTTCATCAACAGCTGCACCTGCTTCATTGTACAATTCCTCAAATTTTTCATGCAATGTAAAGAATAGAGGACCTTTTACATACCAGTGATGTTGATGAAGTTTTGTGTAAAGAACGCTCCAGTTAGCAATTTGCACATTTAATTCTTTTTCCAATTCTACTTTTGTTTGTAATCCCATTTTTAAAAACTCCCTTCAAGTAATTTATAAAATAATTATAACAAATTTTAAATTAAAATCAATACTTATTTATAATTATTTTAATTTAACTTTTATTATAAAAATAAACTGCTATGTGTTATTAAAAAAATAGCATATTAAACACAAAAATGGTAGATTATTCTTTATTTTTCATAGAATATTCAAATTCACCTTTTATTATTTACAATAACATTGATAATATTCGGCGGTTATTATTGATAATGAAGGACATGTACAATGATAATAATTCCCTACATTTTGTATAATAAACGATTACTTTTATAAAAAAATTAAAAAGTATAATAAAAAAAGAGCTATATATTGCTATAAGGAAGCAAGGGGATGAAAATAATAGGCTTTTTTCATAAATAATTGTTGCGGTTAATAAAAAAGGAGAAGGCAATCTCGCTCCAACCAACTTCTTTATGAACGGTTTGAGGAAAGAAAGGCTGCTTAAAAACAACAGTTTTTTTAAAGGAAAACAAATAATAAAAAAGATGAGAAAGTTTATTTTCTCACCCTTCGTTATATTAATATGATTTAGAAGAAAACATATAGCTTTTATGATGATAACGTATACTGAAAATCAGGCCCATTGCCAGCATATTCGTCATAAGAGAACTGCCGCCATAACTGATAAAGGGCAGTGGTATTCCTGTGATAGGAAGCAGCTGGATAGTCATGCCGACATTTTCAAATACATGAAAAGTAATCATGCTGATGACGCCTACACAAATATAAATGCTGTACGCATCAGTTGCTGAAAATGCAGTGCGAATTAAATGGTAAATTAATAGAAAATAAAGAATGATGACTAAGCTGCTTCCGATAAAACCATACTCTTCCCCAATAACAGTAAACACGAAATCGGTATGTCTCTCTGGAATATATACATCAATATTGCCAACCCCTTTGCCTGAAACAAGGCCTGATCCTATCGCTCGTAGGGATTTGACAAGCTGTAGGCCATCATCGCCAGCTTTTTCTGGATCTAACCAGGAATTAATGCGGGCAAATTGGTATTCTTTAATGCCTAAGTATTTTTTTAAAAATTCTCTGGCGAAAATCGCCAAATATAATACAAGGGAAGCAAATGCTGCAATGCCGCCGAATATAGGGAGAATGATTTTCCAGGTTATTCCTGATACCAGTATCATGCCGGCAAGTATAGCGATGAGAACAAGAGTCGTACCTAAATCTTGCTTAATAACTAAAGCGATGGGAAAAAAAGCAACTAAACTTATTTTGCCTAATAAAATGAAGTCGGTTTTTATGGTTTTATAAATAGTTTCCTCGTTATGACGGAACATGACTTTTGATAATGCGAGTATATAAAATATTTTCATATATTCAGAGGGTTGTATGCTGCCAATACCTGGGATGACATACCAGCTCTTTGCCCCATTAATAACCGGGGTGAAATCAGATTGCGGCAAGATAATAAGCCCTATAAGCAGAAATATTCCAAATCCATAAAGGTACCAAGTCATTTTTCTAAACTGTTCATTATCGAAATAGAGGCATAAAGCAACTGCTCCTGATCCGATGGCATACCAGAAAATTTGCGATGTTAAAAAAGAAGCTCCCTCTTTTTGGGCGCTAAAAATAGAAAAGCAGCTAATTAAACAAAATATTAGTAAAAGAAGGCATAATGTCCAATCAAATTTATCTGAAAAACTATCTTTACTACGTTGCATACTATTAAGCTCCTTAATGCATTAGATTGCTATTGTAAAAAGTCCATATAACTTAGACGATAAAGGATACAATATTGTTTCGATTTTTTTATTTTATGACAGATAGATTAAGACTTGCTTAAAATTAGAAGTTTTTATTTAATGGCAAAAGATTTTCAAAAGTTTTTTGTAGAATTGCTTAAGAGGGATAAGTCAAACTGGTGAAAAAAATGGCAAAAAATAAGAAAAGAGTGACTTCATCGATGCCAGCTTTCCTGTTGGAAAGCTGGCATCGATGAAAGTCGCTCTTTTTATAATAAATGAGTAAGGAAAATTTTCGCAATTCCAAAGTAGATAAATAAGGAAAAAATATCATTTAATGTTGTAATAAGCGGACCAGAAGCAACTGCCGGATCAATTTTTAAACGATACAAAATCAATGGAATAATAGTTCCAGATAACGTACCAATAATTAGTGTGAAAAATAAAGAACTGCCGACAACAAGCCCTAATATTGGATCGCCTTGCCAAAAATAGGCAATTAAAGTAATGAAAATTCCACAAGTTAATCCAATAATCAATCCTACGGCAAGTTCTCTTATAATTACATGTGTAACTATTTTTTTGTTGATATCATTTGAGATAAGTCCACGAACGATTACTGCCAATGACTGAGTGCCTGTATTTCCCGTCATGCCAGAAATCATGGGCATAAAAAAGGAAAGTGCCACAACTTTGCTTAAAATATCAGAATAGTTGCTTATGATGCTTCCAGACAAGACTCCTATAAATAAAAGCAAAATTAACCAAGGAAGTCTTCTATATGCCGCAACAACTGCTTTTGTATCAAAATCAATGGCTTTACCAGCTGCTGAAAGCTTTTGAATATCTTCATCTGCTTCTTGTATGACAACATCAATCATATCATCGATTGTTACAATTCCCATAAGCACATTTTCTTCATTTACGACTGGAATGGCTAAAAAATCGTATTTCTGAATGGTTTGTGCTACATCTTCCTGATCTTGGTCAACTGATACACTAATAACTCGTTCATACATAATATTGCGGATTTTCTCTTGCGGTTCTGCAATTAATAAATCTCTATAGGAGACAACTCCTACAAGTTTTCGTTTTTGATCAACTACATATAAATAACTGAGCGTTTCTGCGAAATCTGCGAATGACTTCAATTTGTCAACCGCTTCTCTTATTGTGTAGTAGTCGCGAATCCAGACAAAACGGTTCGTCATGAGGCGTCCCGCTGTTTCATCGGGATAGTTCATTAAATTTTGAACAATTAAAGACTCTTCTTTTTTCATTCCTGAAAGAAGCTGTTTAATACGTTCAGGCGACAATTCATTCAGTAGCGATGCTAAATCATCATTATCCATTAAATCAAGGACTTTTCCAGTTTTTTCAATGCCAAGTTTATTTAAGACTTCTAATTGATCTTCTTTATTTAATTCTTCTAGTAAATTTGCAAGTAAGTCCATATTTAAAAAGAGCAAAAAATGGGTCCTATGCTCATCGGGGAGACTTTCGTATATTTGAGCAATATCGTATGGCTGTAATTCATCAACGATAGAGTCAAAAGTCGATTTTTTATTTTCTTTTAATGCATTAATGATGTGAAGTGTGATTTGGTTGTCTGTCATGTTTTGAATCATACTTCTCACGCTCCCTTCCAAGAAAAAATCATAGGTGTATACCCTGTATTATTATATGTAATAAATCGGTAGAATGAAATGGATAAATTTATGAATTATTATGTAAAGAAGAAATTTTAGCATAAAAAGTTTGTTATATTTTCTGACAATTTAATTGCGAAAAAATTTTTATTATTTACAATGAGGATATAAGCTTTCATATATTATTCGTATATCCTTAAAAATTGGTTTAAGGGTCTCTACTTAGAAACCGTAAATTTCTGGCTACGAAAAATGTGCAATAATTTTGCGCATTTTTTGTAGCTTTTTTATTGGCATTAAAAGGGCTAACTAAGAATTAAAGGAGGAATTTCTATGACGACTATATTGATAAAAAATATTCAAATAATCACAATGAATAAAAAGGAAGAAATATTCATTGGTGATCTGCTGATTGAAAATAATAAAATTAAGCAAATTGGAACAAATTTAAATGCACATGCTGCAGATAAAATTATTGATGGCACTAATCGCACCATTATCCCAGGATTTGTTCAGACGCATATTCATTTGTGCCAAACATTATTTCGAGGAAAAGGAGACGATTTGGAATTGATGGATTGGCTGCGTAATCGAATATGGCCTCTAGAAGCTGCCCATGATGAAGAATCGATTTATTATTCTGCTATGCTTGGCATTGGAGAATTGATTGAAAGTGGAACAACAACCATTGTAGATATGGAAACTGTCCATCATACAGAGCAAGCTTTTCGAGCAATTGCAGAAAGCGGGATACGTGCTCTTTCAGGAAAAGTGATGATGGATAAGGGAGATGAAGTTCCTCTTCCGCTTCAAGAAAAAACTGCAGAGTCTATTAGCAAAAGTGTCGAATTATTGGAGAAATGGAATGGATTTGATCATGGCAGGATACAGTATGCTTTTTCCCCTCGGTTTGTTGTTTCTTGTACAGAGGAATTATTAAAAGAGGTGAAAAGTTTATCAGACCACTATCATGTTAAAGTTCATACTCATGCATCAGAAAATCAAGGGGAAATCCAAATAGTGCAGGAAGAAACGGGGATGCGCAATGTGGTTTATTTGGACCATTTAGGTTTGGCAAACGATCGGTTAATCTTGGCGCATTGCATTTGGCTGGATGAGGAAGAAAAGCGAATTATTAAAGAAAAAGGAGTGCATGTCAGCCATTGCCCAGGTTCTAATCTAAAACTTGCATCAGGAATTGCTGATACGCCTTATCTAGTTTGTAATCATGCATCTGTGAGCTTAGGGGCAGATGGGGCACCATGTAATAATAATTTGGATATGTTTAATGAAATGAGGCTGGCGGCCCTTATTCAAAAACCTATACATGGGCCAACTGCCATGGATGCAAAAACTGTATTCCGCATGGCTACTATTGGGGGAGCAAAGGCTGTGGGAATGGAGAAGGAAATAGGCAGCATCGAGATAGGGAAAAGAGCAGATTTGGCCATCTTAAACCTTCATAATTTTCATACGTACCCTTCCTATGATGTAGATCCAATTTCACGAATTGTCTATTCTGCTACACGGGCAGATGTAGAAACTACTATAATTGATGGGAAAATTGTGATGGAGAATAAAATAATGAAAACATTAGATAAAGAGATTATTTTAAAAGAATCAAATACTAGCATTAAACGACTGCTGAAACGATCAAATATAAGATAAGCATACAGTCAGTGGGGATGTTGCTTTACGCTAATGTGGAGTAAATGGAAAGGAATGATGAAAATTAAAGTGTTTTGCAGGCACCAGCAGAATTGATTGGTTCAAAACAACAATCAATTCTGCTTTTTTGCATTTCCTTTACTAAAAAAATTATTTTGCAATAAACATTTAATAAGATATTTTTCTTTAACTTTGATAAACTAAGATGAGAGAAAAAGATAATGATTTTATCTTTTATATATGAGCTGGAATGGTTACAGTAATCAAATTGGTTAATGGGAAAAGGTGAATAAATAAAGTGTTTTAATCCTGTGTTTAACCGGCAGCAAAACTTCACCTCAATATTAGGAGAGGGCAGGAGAAAGTTAGATGGGCAGAAACTTTTCCATAAAAGCCCGGTCGGTTTAACTAACAATCAGGGCGAGGGAAAAACCCTTGGTGATTAAAATTCGCTTTATTAAAATTTTTTCTAGTTATAGATAAATATAATAGATAATTGAAAAATATTTGTTAGGTAAGCAGGATTTTTTTATCAATAGAAGGTATTAACAAGGAATATATTAATCTTTTTGCCATAAGGGTTGGGGGTAAATGATGAAAACAGGCAATGCTGATATGCGCGATTTAATATATGTTCATTTACATGAAAAGGAACGGTTTGTCATTTCATATGGAATAGAGTTTAAGGAATTTTATCATTTTCTAAAGGATACTATTTCCTCCATTTTATTATTAAAACATCAATTTGAAGATGGAGAATTCCATCCCCATACTATGCTTGATTATGTTCCGAAGCAGAAATTAGAGAAACTTAGCAGACAAGATGTTGAAGATTATGGTGATTTTTCATGGATTGACTTTGAAGAGACAGAAGCTCTTGATTTGTTGGAAGGTCAAACAATCGCAGAGCTTCTATATCTTGGTCATATAAAAGATCATTTGAGAGTGCCTTTTTATCAGCAGCTAAACAATAAGTATGCTTACTTGGCGCATGAAGATGGCTGGTTTAATAAAACATATTATAAAAATCTGGAAACATTTTATAGTTTGATTTGTGATGTGGTAACAAGTAAATTATCTCATTTAAAAATGGAAAAAGTATTGTTTGGAATCAAGAAAAAAAGAGTATATACACCACTTCCAAAACAAACAATAATGGCTCTAAAGGATTTTATGAAAGAAGGAATGGTTATCTCCATACAAAATATCATTCAAAACAGATTTCGCCTTGAAATTCCCATTTGGATTATTGGAGATTTTGCCAATATGGACAGCATGTATGAGGAGTATGAAAAAAAGAGCAAACAGAATTGCGATGCTAAACTTATTTTGGATAAAAAAACAAAAGAATGGCAAGTTGTTATTCTCTAGAAAGCTTTTAAGAGGAGTATAAATGAAAGAAAATATTTCTGTTGAGTTTCCAGTTTCCTTATCAAAAATGATTTTTAAAAGCAGGCCAAATCGATTTATTCTCCATTGTTATTCAGAAGAAACGAATTCACTAGAGATTGTTCATTTAGCAGATCCAGGGAGATTAAAGGAATTATTGTTGGAAGGTACAATTGTATATGTTTTGCCGAGTGCAAATCCTAATCGAAAGACAAAGTGGACGGCGATGCTGGTAGAATCTTGTGGCGTGTTTGTTTCCATTAATACAGCTTATCCAAATAAGCTGGCAGAAAAGATGCTAAAGGAAGCAATCATTCCAGAACTGGCCGAATATAAGTGGGTAAGATCAGAATATACGCTAGGAAATTCAAGATGGGACTTTTTGCTGGAACATAAGGATGGGACGTTGCTGCTCCTTGAAGTGAAAAGCGTTACTTTAGCGGAGAAAGGCATTGGGATGTTTCCTGATGCGGTAACAAAAAGAGGAACAAAACATGTTCAGGAAATTACTGAAATCCACCAAAGGGGACAGCTAAAGACTGCTATTTTATTTATCGCTCAAAGAGAAGATATTAAGCTGATTACATCAGCTCCACATATTGATGATAAATTCGCAGAAGCATTAATAGCGGCAGAAAATGCTGGAGTACATTTAATTGGTTATAATTGCATTCTGACAAAAGAAAAAATCAGTTGGAATCAAGTGGTGCCAGTTATCGCAAAAAATACTTTTTTATAATTTCTGATAATTAAGCAGTTTTCAGTAAAAATAGTGTATAATCAAAAACGGCTTAAAAAATAAAATAGATAGGAAATGGTGTCTTATACAGGATGATGTAAAAATCAAGCTCGTAAAGACTTAAAAGGGAAGTTGGTGAAAATCCGACACGGTCCCGCCACTGTAAATGATTGTAAACTGAAAATGCCACTGTACAAAAGGTATGGGAAGGTTCAGGGAACATGTATCATGAGTCAGGAGACCTGCCATATTTTCTATGCACCTAAAAAACCTACGAGGATAGGAGGGTGTGGAGCAAACTTTAGCTTTTATGAAAGTGATCCCAACATCTCTATTTATGTGGAGATGTTTTTTGTTTTTTTGGCAACTATTTTAAAAAGGATGGAATAGATCATGAAGAAGCTTTATTCATTATTATTTGCATTAATGCTTGCAGTAGGTGTTCTTGCAGGGTGTGGCGAAACAAAAACAGAAGAAAAAGAAAATGTAACTCAAACAGAAGCAGCATTTCCTGTAACAATCAAAGATGCAGTTGATAAAGAAGTAGTAATTGATGACAAGCCGGAGAAAATTGTTTCCTTAATTCCTAGCAATACAGAAATTGCTTTTGCTTTAGGGTTAGGTGATGAAATGGTCGGTGTTTCAGACTATGACAACTATCCAAAAGAAACAGCAAATATTGAAAAAATTGGTGGAACAGAATTTAATGTAGAAAAAATCATTTCATTAAAACCAGATTTAGTGTTGGCACATGCGTCTAGCGCCCATAATTCAACAGAAGGTTTGCAGCAGCTTCGTGATGCAGGAATAGATGTGCTGGTTGTAAATGATGCCACAAATTTTGCTGGTGTATATGAAAGCATTGATATGATTGGTAAAGCTACTGGGGAAACGAAAGAAGCAAATGAGTTAGTAGATGATATGAAAGAAAAAATGACAGATATTAAAGATAAGGCAGCAAAAACAGCTGAAAAAGACCAAAAGTCGGTTTATATTGAGGTTAGTGGCGAACCTAGCATTTATACAACAGGAAAAAATACATTTATGCAAGAAATGCTAGATATGATTAATGCCAAAAATGTTGTAACAGAAGAGGGATGGATTCAAGTCGATCAAGAAGCTATTATTAAAGCAAATCCAGATGTGATTATTACTACATATGGCAGCTATGCGACAGAAAATCCTGTTGACAAAGTGCTTGACCGCAAAGGATGGGCAGATGTTACAGCTGTTAAAGAAAAAGCAGTTGCAGATGTGGATTCTGATACGGTAACTCGATCTGGCCCTCGTTTAGTAGAAGGAGTAGAAGAACTTGCAAAAGCAGTATATCCGAATGAATTTAAATAAAACTGGAGCGGCGTATTTATTTGCCGCTTTTTTTCTCCTTTTTTCCATTATTACGGGAATTGCTGTCGGCACTGTTTCTGTTCCCCCACTAGATGTCATCAAAATTTTGGCAAACAGTATTCTTCCTGAATCAATAGTAAAAAATGTTGACCCAATGCATATTAATATTGTTCAAAATATTAGACTTCCAAGAGTTTTATTAGCTGGACTTGTTGGTGCCAGCCTTTCTATAGCAGGTGCTGCATTTCAAGGCCTCTTAAGAAATCCTTTGGCAGATCCTTATACATTGGGAGTATCTTCTGGTGCATCTGTAGGAGCAGTAATCACCTTGTTTTTTCAAATAAGCATTCCTTTTGTTGGGAGCTACACCCTTCCTCTATTAAGTGTAGTATTCTCCCTTCTTACAATTTTTTTCGTACTTCTTTTTGCAAAAAAAATGGATCCAATGATGCGTGTAGAAACGATTATCTTAACAGGAATTATATTTAGTTCCTTTTTAAGTGCGTTTATTTCGTTGATGATTGCTTTAACAGGTGAGGAACTTCGCCAAATTATTAGCTGGCTTCTTGGCAGTGTGTCAATGAGAGGCTGGGCATACATTAAAATTATTCTGCCGTTTTTTATAGTAGGCTCCATTATCCTTTTAGCACAAGGGAAAGAATTGAACGCACTAGCATTTGGAGAGGAAAGAGCAAAGCACTTAGGAGTAAATGTCTATAAAAGGAAGCTTTTAATATTGATCGCAGGCTCGATATTAACCGGTGCAGCAGTGGCTGTTTCAGGGACTATTGGGTTTGTTGGTTTAGTTATTCCCCACTTGGTGAGAATAGCGGCAGGACCAAATCATTCGCATTTGTTGGGATTATCTATGCTAATTGGCAGCGGGTTTCTTATATTGGCGGATTTACTTGCAAGAACGATTATTTCCCCAACAGAACTTCCAATTGGGGTGATAACAGCTTTAATAGGAGCGCCAGTTTTTGCAGTTTTACTATTAAATCGCCGTAAAGGAAGGAATAAACAGAATGCTTAAAGTAGACAATATCTTTTTTCAATATGGTGGGCGAACCATTCTTTCAGATGTTTCCTTTTCAGTGAAAAAGGGAGAACTTTTCGGAATAATGGGCCCAAATGGCAGTGGAAAAACAACCTTGCTAAAGTTAATTAGCGGCATTTATCCATGTAAAAGCGGAAAAGTTTATTTAAAAGGTAAACAAATTCAAAACTATAAGCAAAAAGAGTTGGCTAAAATTGTGGCCGTTCTCTCTCAACATGCGGAAGAATCCTTTTCTTATCAAGTGAAAGAAGTGGTGGCTCTTGGAAGATATGCTCATCAGAAAAATTGGCTTCAGTCCCAAAGCAAAGAAGACCAAGAGATTGTTCAAGAGGCTATGGAAATAACAGGTGTCAGCCGTTTGCAGGATGCTGCTATCCAGGAGCTTTCTGGCGGTGAAAAGCAAAGAGTATATTTAGCTCAAGCTTTGGCTCAGCAGCCAGAAATTCTATTATTGGACGAACCGACCAATCATCTTGATTTATCCCATCAAAAAGAGCTTTTGGACAACTTGAAAGAATGGAGCAAAAAAAACAACCTGACAGTCATTAGCATTTTTCATGATATGAATTTAGCAGGACTTTATTGTGATAGGCTGCTAATGCTTAGTGAGGGAATGGTGGAAGCTATTTCTAGTCCCCAACAAGTCCTCCAAGAAAAGATGATAAAAAAAGTTTATCAAACAGATGTAAAGCAAATCCCGCATCCAAAACTTGCTGCTCCACAAATTGCCCTTTTACCAAAAACAGACCCTAGTGGCAAGAAGCTGATTATAGATGAAAGTTACTTAACAGCAAGCAAAAGCCATTTGGCGATGACAGTGCCGAAACCATTAAAAACCCTCTCTTCTGGAGTGACGGGAGCAGGCGTTGGCTGGTATACGAATTTTGTTAATCGTCATGTTGATAAAAGTTACAGGTGTGATGACTACCAACAAGAAATGAAGAGCTATTTGCGAGCTAATCATTTTATTCCAGAACAAACAGTTGGGATGATGACAGCAGTTTATATAGAAGATGCGGCATATAAAAGTATTGTTTGCCAAGATTTATCTGTTTTTATTGTCGTAACGGCAGGTGTGGGCAATGCTGTTGACGCAGCCAGGACAATGGATCATTCCTCAGAGCTGTTGCCGGGAACAATTAATATATGGATATTTGTGAATGGTGAACTATCTGAAGAGGCCTATATACAAAGCGTGATAACTGCAACAGAAGCAAAAGCAAGTGTGCTTCGCTGCCAGCAAGTAATGGATCCAATAACTGGCACAATAGCAACAGGCACCTCAACAGATAGCATTTTAATTGCAGCAACACAAGAAGGAGCACGAGCAGAATTTGCTGGAACGATTGCACCTTTAGGGAAGTTAATCGCAGCAGGTGTAACCGAATGTCTAACAGAAAGTTTAAAGAAACGAAATGACAGGATGAAAAAATAATGTTCTATCACCTTATTAGCATAACAATTGCTGTAATTATCGATAAAATAGTTGGAGATCCATCAAATTGGCCTCATCCTGTAAAATGGATGGGCAGCATGATAGCAGTACTAGAGAATCTAGGCAACAAGGGGAAAAATCGAAAGCTGAAGGGATTATGCATGCTTCTTTTTGTTGTTTTTATTACATATTTAGTATCAGTTTCTATCATTTCAATTAGCTATTCTTTCCATTCTCTTGTAGGAATCTTAGTGGAAAGCTGCTTAATAGCAACAACGATTGCACAAAAAAGCTTAAAAACAGCTGCTCTTGATGTATATAAACCGTTAATGAAAAAAGACTTGGCAACTGCCAGATTAAAACTCTCTTATATTGTAGGCAGAGATACAGACAAGCTAACAGAGGATGAAATAGTGCGGGCAACTGTTGAAACGGTTGCTGAAAATACAAGCGATGGCATTACTGCCCCATTGTTTTGGGCTTTAATTGGCGGAGCACCTCTTAGTTTAGTTTATCGTGCAATCAATACATGTGATTCCATGGTAGGCTATCAAAATAGTAAATTTGCACAGTTTGGCTATTTTTCGGCGAAATTTGATGATGTCGTCAATTTATTGCCAAGCCGCATAACCGCCATCCTGCTTCTTCTTTTTAGCCAACCTGTTTATTGCTCTAAAAGAGAAGCATGGGGATTATTATTTTCTGATGCGAAAAAACACCCCTCGCCAAACAGTGGGTGGGGAGAATCTGCAACCGCCATTATTTTAGGGATCCAATTGGGTGGGATTAATTATTATAAAGGGCAAATTTCCAACCGCGCCAAAATGGGATTGCCTCAAGTAAAGAGAAATAAAGCACATATTATTGCAAGCAATACATTAATGGAAAAAGCGACACTACTCTTTTTGCTGTTTTTATGGATAGGAGGTTCGATAATTGAATTTGCCATCTCATGGGGCTAATCCCCATTATTTATATGAAAAACTTGGGTTAGCAATGCCAAAAAATATAATCGACTTTAGCGCTAACATCAATCCCTTAGGACCACCAGGCATATTAAAAGAAAATTGGGATAGCTTTTATGAACAGATGCAAGTTTACCCAGACCCAGAAGGAAGAATTTTAAAGAGAAAAATTGCCGAAAATGAAAAAATCAGCGAACAGGTAGTGCTATTAGGAAATGGGGCAGCTGAACTGCTTGCTTTGGTCGGAAGAATGCTTGCGGGCAAAAAGGTGCTTTTAATCCAGCCAACATTTTCAGAGTATGAAAAAGTATGCAGAGCAAATGGGTGTGAGGTTCATTATTATATAATGAACGATCTAGATTGGCAGCTGGATCTGGAAAAAATAAAAGAGATAATCCATCAGGTGGATGCCGTTTTTTTATGCAATCCGAATAATCCAACAGGGATTTATTATCAAAAAGGGGCACTTCTTGTTTTGCTGAAAGAATGTGTGCAACATGATTGCTATTTTATTTTAGATGAAGCGTTTTATGATTTTGTGCCTGCCTATGAAAATATGATTCCAGAACAAAAGAATTATCCTTCCTTAATCATTGTTCGATCCATGACCAAGATGTTCAGCATTCCAGGCATCCGCTTAGGCTATATGGTGGCAAATCCTTCTGTTATCAAAAAAATGGCAGAATTTCAGCCCCATTGGAGCTTAAACAGCATTGCACTAAAAACAGGGGAATTATTGCTTGAAGAGAAAGCATTTGTAGCCGAAACGATTCAGTATGTAGAAAAGGAAAAACAAGTACTAGCTCCTTTTTATGCCAAAATGGGATTAAATATAACAAATTCACAGGCGAACTTTTACTTATTAAAAGATCCTCTATATGATAAGCAGCATGCTTTTCTTCAGTTTCTATTAAAAGAGGGAATTGTTGCAAGACACACCTATAATTATCCTGGTTTAGACGGAAGATGGCTGCGTTTTGCCATAAAAAATAGGCAGGAAAACGAAAGATTGCAGGGAGTTATGACAAAATGGATGAAAACTCAACGCTGATTTTTATAACAGGTGGTGTCAGAAGCGGCAAAACCTCTTTTGCAGAGCAATTGGCGGCACAGTTTGCGGAAAAGGAAGATTTGCAGCTGCATTATTTAGCTACAGGAGTTGTGACAGATGCTGAAATGCAAAAGAGAGTAGAACATCATCAAGAAATAAGAGCTAATTATCAGCGACAATGGAAAACAGTGGAGCAGGAGGCAAACTTACATACATTACAGCAGAGATTTTGCAAAAAAGATGTTGTTTTATTTGATTGCTTAACAACATTAGTCAGCAACGAGCTTTTTTTGAAGGAACAAGCTCATTGGTCGAAATCTTTTCTAGAAAGTCTTAAGCAGGAGATAGTAACTGCCGTTATATTGTTAAGCAGAAAATGCAAATATTTTATTATAGTCAGCAATGAAGTTTCCTATGAACCAATGCAAACTCCCTTGCTTATCGCTTACAGCTGGCTTCTTGGAAATTTGCATCAAACCTTTGTGGAGATAGCAACAGAGGCTTATTTAGTGGAAAATGGTTTGGTGATAAAGAAAGGATGACATATATGAAGGGTATTATGGTTGTGGGGACTTCCTCTGATGTAGGAAAAAGCTTTATAGCAACAGCGATTTGCCGCATATTGTCCAATAAGGGCATAAAGGTTTCCCCGTTTAAATCACAAAATATGTCCAATAACTCTTATGTGACGATAGACGGAAAGGAAATTGGAAGAGCGCAAGGAATACAGGCAGAAGCAGCAAGAACCAACGCATCTGTATGGATGAATCCAATTTTATTAAAGCCATGTTCCAATATGGAGGCAGAAGTTGTGCTTTTAGGGAAAGCTCTAAAAGTTTTATCGGGGAAAAAATATCGAGACCAATTTTATGAACAAGGGTTGGCTGTCATTCAAGAATCCTTGGATTATTTAAAAGACAAGTATGATGCAATTGTGATGGAGGGAGCAGGAAGTCCTGTTGAGATTAATTTAAAATCACGTGAACTTGTAAATATGAAGGTTGCTGAAATGGCTGATGTTCCGGTTATTTTAGTTGCTGACATCGATCGTGGAGGAGTTTTTGCAAGCATTGTCGGTACATTGGCTCTTTTAAAACCGGAAGAGCGCTGTCGTGTAAAAGGAATTATTATTAATAAATTTCGCGGAGATATCGATTTGTTTGCAGATGGAATCGATTGGCTAGAAGAACATACAAAGATTCCTGTGTTAGGTGTTTTGCCATATATAGAAGATCACATGATTGATGGGGAAGATTCTTTATCTTTTCATGAAAAAAGAATAACAACAAATACAAATGCGCTAGATATTGCGGTGATTAAACTTCCTTTTATTTCGAATTATAGTGATATGGAGCCATTTTATTATGAAGAAGATGTCAGTATACGTTTTGTAGAAACAGGAGCAGAATTAGGAAATCCAGATGCTGTTATTATTCCAGGCACAAAAAGCACCTTGTCTGATTTAGCTCAATTGCAAAAAGTTGGATTGACAGAAGCGCTAAAGCAATATAATCAACAGTCTGGAACAATTATTGGAATATGCGGCGGTTTCCAGATGCTTTGTACGAAGCTCGAAGATCCATTTGGAGCGGATACTGGAAAAAAAGGGCTGCAGATGATGGGACTAAATATCATTTCTGCATCCACCACTTTTCAGCCAAACAAACAGACAATCTTAGTAGAAGGTGAGTTTTTTCCGGCAACAGAATTAAAAGGAGAAAAAATAACAGGGTATGAAATACATATAGGTGAAACAACCATAAATAAAAAAGAAGGAATTATGCCCTTTCTATTATTGGATAATGGCAAGGAGGATGGCTGCTACGCAGAAAATGGGCGGATTATAGGAACATATATGCACCATCTTTTTCATAATGATGAATTCAGAAGCATATGGCTGAATCGTTTGCGAATACAAAAGGGATATTCCATCAAGGAAACAAATTTTATCAGCAAAATGAAAGATAAGCGTTTTGACTTAATAGCAGAAATAATGAAAAGTCACATAGATTGGGATATGTTGGAGAAAATCATTTTCCAAGGCGCGGACAAATGAAAAAATTATGGATAGGAATATTAATAAATATTCAATTTTTCACTGCCATCCCAATTCGTTCATCCCTGCCGATGGAAAAAGCGTTTATAACTAGCAGTGTACGCACTTTTCCTATCTTAGGGATTATTCAAGGATTGATATACAGCAGTTTTGTTTATATATTGCTGAATTTTTCGCCTTTTTCCTTATTGGCTGTATCGTTTCTTTTATGGCTAGGGATGATCTGTTTGACTGGAGGGCTGCACCTAGACGGATGGATGGATGCAAGTGATGCTTTTTTTTCTTATCAAGATCAGGAAAAACGGCTGGAAATAATGAAAGATCCTCGAATAGGTGCGTTTGGGGTTTTATCCGTTCTTTTATTATTAAGTGCAAAATTTTTATTTATTTATGAGATTTTGCAAAATTGGCAGACGAAAGACTATATTCTCCTATTGATTTTACCGTTTTTTTCAAAAATGGTAATGGGATTATTGCTGATTTATGTACCAGAAGCTAAGGACAGCGGGCTTGGTTCCTTTTTTAAGCGTGCAGCCCATCCGCATATTACGGTTATTTATTTAGGGTATATTAGCTTTTGTTTTGTAGGTCTTTTTTTCTTGTATAAAGATATACTTCCTATTGTCTTCCTATTGTTTACTGCTAGTTTGTTAAGCTATTTATTTCTATCCAAAAAAATAGTCAGTTGGTTTGGAGGGTTAACAGGAGATTTGTTGGGAGCATCTGTAGAAGGGGTGGAACTGATATTATGGGCAAGTCTATGGTTGTTGCATTATTTCGTCATGGCTTAACAAAAGAAAATGAACAGAAGGCTTATATTGGATGGCTGGATAGTCCTTTAAGCGAAAAAGGCCGTAATCACTTAATGAACAAAAAAGCGAATAAACAATATAATCAAATTTTCTCCAGCGATCTTTTACGTGCAAAACAGACGGCAGCGATTATTTTTCCAAATAGAAAAGTGACCACTACTTCCATGTTTCGGGAAATGCATTTTGGCGAATGGGAAGGAAAAACATATGAACAGCTAAAGAATGACCAAGTCTATTGTGAATGGATTTCTAATCCTTTTGCCATACAACCTCCAAATGGCGAAAACTTCTCAGACTTTGCAAAAAGAGTGGAAAAGGGATGGGATCTACTAATAGAAGCAAGTGAAAGGGCAGACAAAGCAGCTATTGTTGCACATGGTGGAGTAATTCGTTATTTGCTGCAATGTTATGGATCAGACAGTAAAGGTTTTTTTGACTATTCTGTAGATGTGGAAAGCGGATTTGAACTTGTTTGGAATAATCAGGAGGATTTTAGGGGGAGAAAACGATGCACTTCATTACGGGAGGAAACTTTAATGGAAAAAGGAAATGGGCGCTGAATTTTTATCAACTTACCACACAAAACGAAGAACTCGAGCTTCTCAGTTTTTATAAAAATACTGCTATAGAGAATATTTCTCTCTTAGAGAAGCCTGTACTTATGTTGGTAGGGTTGGAGTATTTTGTGCAGGAAAAGTTAGCAAGGCTGGGAATCGAAGAAACAACTTGCTATTTTCGTCAGTTATTTAAAGAATTGATCAGCTGGGAGGAACAGGAGGAGAAACGTCGTGTCATTGTAATTGGCAGCGATATTACAAAAGGGATTGTGCCTATTGAGAAAGAGAATAGAGAGTGGCGAGATGCAGTTGGCTGGATTTATCAAGAAGCAGCACGAAATGCTAAAAGAGTAGATGTTATTTGGTATGGAGTAAATGATACATTAAAAAACTAAAAAGTAGAAAGAAGGAGCATAAATGCGCATATATACAAAAACAGGAGATAAAGGACAAACGAGCATTATTGGTGGCAGAGTAGATAAAGATGATATTCGTATAGAAAGCTATGGGACAGTAGATGAGGCAAATTGTTTTGTAGGGCAGGCTATTGCTCAGTTAGAAAAAGATACATTTGCAGATCTTATTGATGATTTGGAAAAAATTCAGCATGAACTTTTTGATTGTGGCGGCGACTTGGCAAATATCCTGCCAAACCATCCAGTCAAACTTACAGCAGAGTCTATCTCCTATTTAGAAAAAAGAATTGATCAATTTATAGAAGAGGCACCATCTCTAGAGCGATTTATTCTTCCAGGAGGCCATCTTGCTGCAGCAAGTATTCATATCGCAAGAACTGTAACAAGAAGGGCAGAACGATTAGTTGTGACTTTAAAAAAAGCAGATGAAAATGTATCGGATTTGTCTTTGCAATATTTAAATCGTCTATCTGATTACTTTTTTGCCTTAGCACGTGTCATTAATTTCCGCAGCCAAGTAGGGGATATAGAATATATAAGAAGTGCTAAAGTATTTCGTGGGGGAAAAGGAAAAGGAGATGCAAGAGATGGTCAGCAGGAAAATTAGTGTTTATGCGCTGTTTATTGCTTTATCAGCTGTAGGGGCGGCCTTTAAAATTCCATCTTCTGTTGGCAGCATTGGATTGGATAGTTTTCCTAGTTTGATAGCAGGTGTACTTTTAGGAGGAATTAGCGGCGGTGTCATAGCGGCAGTCGGTCATGTTTTATCTGCGTTTCTCGGAGGTTTTCCTCTTGGCCCTTTCCATGTAATCATTGGATTGGAAATGTTTTTATTGGTTTTTGTTTATTCATGGCTGCATAAAAAATACTCGATCTATATCGGGAGTATTATATTTATTATTGCAAATAGTGTTGTTTTGCCGTTGCCATTTCTCTTTCTGATCAGCGAGAAGTTCTATTTTGCTGCTATTCCCTCTTTATTTATAGGGGCGGTGCTTAATGGGGCAGTTGCTGCAGTATTATTGCCTAGATTGCAGCTGATAAAATTATGGAGAAAAAGAAGTCAATGAGAGATGTGCAAATAATTCCTTTTAATGAAAAGGAAGAAGTGGTGATAGCAGCAGATAATAGTGGAGGAATAGGCTTAAAAGAACAGGATGTAGTAAAAGTTGATTATGAGACAGTTGCCTATTTTTCTTTTCGTGTCGCATGGATGGAGTGTGTCGCAGCCAGGGCGATTCCTTTTTCTGTTATTTTGCAGAATTTTTGCGGAGAAATTGCCTGGAATAAGCTTATAGTGGGAATAAAACAGGGCATGATCGAGGTAGGGGGAGAGAAGTTAGCTATTACAGGGAGCACAGAGAGCAATTTTACGCTAAATCAATCTGCCGTTGGTCTTACAGTGCTTGGAAAAAAAGACAGCTATCAGGAGAGCTTTAACATTAAAAATAGCAGAGTCGCAGTTATTGGCAGCCCCCTTGTTGGAAATGAGGTAATAGAGGAAAAAGAAAAGATTGCTCCATTATCTTTATTTTATTCATTAGCAAAAGCAAGGAAATATCATTTGCTTCCTGTTGGATCAAAGGGAATTTTAGCAGAGCTTTCTGTTTTGCTAGGGGAAATGGAAGAGAGAGAAATTCATTGTTCATTAGATATTAATAAATCTGCTGGTCCTTCCACCTGTTTTATAATAGAGTACGAGGAAGAAGAAGAACAAATGCTGCGAAACTTAACCAGTTCTTATTTCCATTCCATTTCTTTTATAGAAAAGTAGCGAAAGGCAGGAGTACTCTAAAGAACAAGTAAGTTTGTTCTTTTTTTGGCAAAATATTATGCATAAAATAAGCTTCCAGTTTAAAGGATATAACATAGATTAATAACAAACATGAAGAGACTATTACATTTTGATGAAAAGATAAAGGAATATCGGGATTCTGCTTTTGAATAGACATCATCTAGTGGTAGAATAAAATAGGTATGATTGATAAATTGGAGGAACATAAAATGAAAAAAAAGCTTGGTTTATTATATGGTGGTAAATCTGCTGAACATAAAGTTAGTATGCAAACAGCAATGGCGGTTATTAAAGCATTAGATACAAATAAATTCGATATTTATCCTATTTACATATCAGAAAAGGGAGAATGGATTAAAGGGCCGCAATTGACAGGTCCAGTTGAAAATGTGGATCAGCTGGCATTTTCAAAAAGGGAGGAAATTCAATCGACAGCGCTTTCCTCCAGCCTTTTTGAAACAACGGAAAATAATAATTTTGATGTTATTTTTCCCCTTTTACATGGACCGAATGGAGAAGATGGCACAGTTCAAGGGTTATTAGAGCTGTTGAATTTGCCATATGTCGGAAACGGGGTGTTAGCTTCTTCAGCTGGAATGGATAAAGTGATTATGAAAAATATCTTTGAGGTAGCAGGATTAAAACAAGTTAAATATAATTCTTTTATCCGAAAAGATTGGCAAAACAATAAAGAAAAAGCTTATCAAAAAGTAGAACAAGAGCTTGGATTTCCATGTTTTGTAAAGCCGGCCAACTTAGGGTCAAGTGTAGGAATCAGCAAGTGTACAAATCAGGAAGAACTAGAAGCAGCATTTGTAGAGGCGTTTCAGTTTGACAGAAAAGTTATTATCGAAGAGGGCGTTACAGCAAGAGAAATTGAAGTGGCTGTACTTGGGAACGATGAGCCTCAAGTTTCTGTTGCTGGTGAAATTGTTGCGAAAAAAGATTTCTATGACTATAAGGCAAAATATGAGGATGGAAATACAGCATTAATTATTCCTGCTGAAGTTTCAGAAGCAGAGTATAACCTAATAAAAGAAGAAGCGATTAAAGCATTTAAAGCATTAGATTGCTCAGGATTAGTTCGTGCAGATTTCTTTTTGACAAAAGAGGGCAATGTATTTATAAACGAAGTAAACACCATGCCTGGTTTTACTCCATTTAGCATGTTCCCGCTTTTATGGAAGGAAAGCGGCTTAGAATATTCCGCTTTAATTGAAAAATTAGTTGATCTTGCTCTTGAAAGACATGCAGAGAAGCAAATGATTAAATATACGATGTAAAGATCGGTTATTTTTAGCTGATTGGACGGATAAAAACGTTTGACCAACAAGGGCTGCTTTGTTTATTTTTCGTTTTTTTAAACGGAGAACAAAAGGGGGCTTTGATGAGCAAGCGTTTTTCCATCGTCTAATGAGAATTTTTATCTTATTCTTTTCCAGGCTATGCTTGCCTATTAAATAGGATTTTTATATTTTTTAGGTAGACGCTTATTGCCTGTTAATGAAGTGGAGTTATACATATGGATGGAGGGTTCTTGATGATAAAGCGTACCGTAGAAGAAGTAGCAAAAATGGCTGGTGCAGAAGATGCGGCTGAATTTGCAAAAGCGATAGAAATACAAGGTGTTACGATTGATTCACGAAAGATAGAAAAAGGAAATTTATTTGTGCCCTTTAAAGGGGAAAAAACAGATGGGCATCAATATGTAGAAGATGCTATTAAAAGGGGAGCGGCAGCATCCTTCTGGCAAAAAGATGTACCCAATCCCCCTAAGCATCTTCCGCTTATATATGTAGAGGATACACTAAACAGCATCCAGAATTTAGCGAAAAGCTATCGGGATGAGCTCTCCGTCAAAGTAGTGGGGATTACAGGAAGCAATGGCAAAACTTCTACAAAGGATATAACAACAAATCTTCTTGCATTAAAATATAAAGTGCAAAAAACAGAAGGAAACTATAATAATCATCTTGGGCTGCCTTTGACTGTTCTAAATCTAGAAGAAGATACAGATATTGCTGTATTAGAAATGGGAATGAGCGGACGGGGAGAAATTGATTTTTTGACTAGACTGGCAGAACCAGATGTTGTAGTAATTACAAATATCGGAGAATCACATCTTCTTGATTTAGGGTCTAGAGAAGGGATTGCAGAAGCAAAGCTAGAAATTGTTAATGGATTAAAAAATGGTGGGAGAATTATTTATTTTGGAGATGAGCCCCTTCTTTCTGAAAGGATAACAAAATTAGAAAAGGATGCTGATGTTAAAACGTTTGGCAAAAATTCAAGCAATGATGTGTATCCTGTCAGTATAGTCCAGAAGGAAAATGGGAGCACATTTACAATTAACGGCCTAACGAAACAGTTTGAGCTGCCAGTTTTAGGTGATCATAATATCTTAAATGCTTTGGCAGCCATGCTAGTTGCAGAATATTTCCATATATCTTTTGAAGAGATGGATCAAGGCTTTAAAAATTTAACATTAACCAATATGAGGATGGAGCTGCTGGAAGGGAAAAATGGGGTTCATATTATCAATGATGCTTATAATGCCAGCCCCACGTCCATGTTAGCAGCCATAAATGTGCTGAAAAAACTTCCCGGATTTAAGAAAAAAATAATTGTATTTGGTGATATGCTGGAGCTTGGGCCAGATGAAGAACAATACCATTATGAAGTTGGAACAAGTTTATCAGAGGAAATGGATTATGTATTCACATATGGGAAACTCGGCTTATTTATTGCAGAAGGAGCAAAAAAAAATCTGCCTGAAAACCGTGTTTTTTCATTTGCTGATAAAGAGGAACTTATCGCAGCTTTAAACAAAAAAATAGACCAAGAAACAGTTGTTTTAATAAAAGCATCAAGAGGGATGAGATTAGAAGAAGTAGTCCGTGCATTACAGTAACAGTTAGGAAGTTTTCTATAATGATGAGGTTTGCATACTTGTAATTATAATATTTACGTGTATGGACCTCTCAGGCAATTTGGTCAAAAGGAGCAATCTATAAAAATTCATTGAATAATAATAAATTTATAATTTTCAGATGGGGAAAATTGATATTTGTCGAATACCATCATATTTTATTTTGAGTTATTGCATATTAAAAGTGCATATATCAAAAAGAAAATGCCTTTCTTATTTAAAAGGGCTTATATGAAATCGTTGGTTTAAAATGTCATATTATTGCAAACCTTATTTTTAAGTGATAAGATTATTTTTACATGCAATTGCATAAATTAGCTAATGGAATGTTTTCTTTTAGGAGGGCAGAGCAATAAATAAAAGTGGTATATCAACTGGATTCTAGGCAAATCCCTTATAAAAGAAAATAGCCAAATAGAGAGAAATTTTGAAGGACTGGAAAGTCTATTTTTAATCATTTTTTCTTTTTTTATTAGGTGGATTTTTTCGGTTTTGTTAATTAAGAGGAACCTCTTCCTAATAAGGGAAATGTATACATGCTTGCATAATTTCAATAAAAATTTCTTTGTATTTGGCTAACTGAAAATATTAGCTGTAAACTTAAATAAAAAATTGGAAGTCATTTGAAATATTTCCTCTCTGTTAAAACTCAATTTTACAGTATCTTATTTAGTTAACAAATAAGCATATATAACCCCATGTTTCTCCAAATGAGTAATGATGGATTGATAAATCCCACAAAACTTTTCACATTAAACTTGTTTTGTTCTGCGTTAATATAATTGTTTGGGGAATAGCGGCAAAGTGGATAAAAACTAACGCCATAACAATATGTTTCTTTGATAAGAAATGAGGTACATATATAAAGTTAGTGCATGGAAATCACTGTCATTTGTGAATATTTTTAATGACTAGAAGGAGATTGGATATATTGGTTAAGTTTCAAGATTTAGGTATTAGTGCTGCTACAATGAAATCATTAAAAAGAATGGGCTTTGAAGAAGCGACGCCTATTCAGGCAGAAACCATTCCTTTAAGTCTTCAACATAAGGATTTAATCGGGCAGGCGCAAACTGGTACGGGAAAAACAGCAGCTTTTGGAGTGCCTTTAGTTGACAAAGTAGATGTAGCAAATGAAGTAATCCAAGGGATTATTATTGCTCCAACAAGAGAACTGGCTATTCAAGTTTCAGAAGAACTTTATAAAATTGGTTTCGGAAAAAGAACAAGAGTCCTTTCTATTTTTGGTGGTCAAGATATTAACCGCCAAATCCGCGCATTAAAGAAAAATCCACATATTATTGTTGGAACACCAGGGCGTATTTTAGATCATATTAATAGAAAAACATTAAAATTGGATCATGTAAACACAGTCATTTTAGATGAAGCAGATGAAATGCTGAATATGGGTTTTATTGATGATATCGAGTCTATTCTTTCTAAAATTCCAGAGGAAAGACAAACCTTATTATTTTCAGCTACAATGCCGGCGCCTATTAGAAGAATGGCAGAGCGTTTTATGAAAGAGCCGCAAATAGTAAAAGTAAAAGCAAAAGAAATGACTGTTCCGTTGATTGAACAATATTATATTGAAACACAGGAAAAAACAAAGTTTGATATTTTGACAAGACTTTTAGATATACAATCCCCAGAATTAGCGATTATCTTTGGCCGTACAAAACGTCGTGTCGATGAGCTGTCAGAAGCGCTTAACTTAAGAGGCTATACGGCAGAGGGGATACATGGGGATCTAAGCCAAGCGAAACGTATGTCTGTGCTTAGAAAGTTTAAAGAGGGATCTATTGAGGTTCTGGTTGCTACAGATGTTGCTGCTCGTGGTTTAGATATTTCAGGGGTGACGCATGTTTATAACTTTGATATTCCACAAGATCCAGAAAGTTATGTTCACCGTATCGGCAGAACAGGAAGAGCTGGCAAGGAAGGAGTAGCGATTACATTTATTACGTATCGTGAAAGATCATACCTTCAAGTTGTGGAGAAAACAACAAAAAGAAAAATGGAAAAAATGATTCCTCCAACGGTAGATCAAGCAATAGAAGGACAGCAAAAAGCAGTAATGGAAAAAATTATGCAGACAATTGATGCAAATAATTTGGATTCTTATAAAGAAGTTGCTGATGATTTATTAGCCCAAAAAGATGCAAATACAGTTGTTGCCGCAGTTTTAAAATTGCTGACAAAAGAGCCTGATACAACACCAGTGCGACTTACAGAAGAAAAGCCATTGCCAATGAAGCGGGATCGCAAACCATATGACAAAAATAATAATGGCTATAGAGATAGAAATAGAAAAAATAATAATCCTCGTCAACGTCAAGGCTACAGCAATAAACGAGCAGGCCAACAAAATGGCAGCGGCTATTCTAAATCAAATTCAAATTCCAACACATATCGTTAACCAAAAATCCTTGTAAGCATGAATATGTTTACAAGGATTTTTTTATCCCTATTTAATTGGATTTTGATTCCCGCCCAGATCATATAGCAAAGATTAGTAATCTATTTCCATTATCCTGTTTCAAGAGTCAATCAGGGGAGACGTAGTAAACTCATCTTGATTGCAGTTTCACTTTATTTGCTGATGAAACAGATGGTTACATAAATTTTGCATATACTAATCAAAAATTAATGAGAAAAGAGGGTCATTTGTGACTGTATTTAGGCTAGGATATGTAGCGATGAGCGTTCATCTGCAAAATGCTTCACCATCACAAACAATGACATACAAGCAATATTCTTCGATAAAAGATAAAGAAGCAGCGATTAAGAAATTAGAAAGAATAGCTATAAGTAATTTGCAAAATTGTCTGCGTCTTTTAAAGCATAACGCAATCAATGATATTCATTTTTTTCGATTAAGTTCTAAAATTATCCCTCTGGTCAACCATCCTGATTTGCCCAATTGGGATTATATTCTTCCTTTAAAACCAATGCTTTTCCAGCTTGGGGAGTTTGCAAACAAAAATAATATGCGCATTGATTTTCATCCAGACCATTTTGTTGTTTTAAATAATAGGGATAAGGATATTTTAAAAACTTCTTTAAAAACACTGCAAATGCATGAACGGCTGTTAAGGGGAATGGAAGTAAATATAGAACATCGCTGCGTACTTCACGTAGGTGGTGTTTATAATGATAAGGAGCAAGCGCTTGAACAATTTATCTCTAATTGGGGGCTGATTCCTCTTAAATGGCAAAAGATGATTATGCTTGAAAATGACGATACGAATTTTACTTTAAATGAAGTCCTTTACCTTTGTGAAAAACTAAGTATTCCTTGCGTATTTGATTTGCATCATCATATTGTTCATAACGAAGAGGATTATTGGGAAGATCACTGGGAACGGATTGTCCAAACTTGGAGCAATTCCTCCTTGCCGATTAAAATGCATATTTCCAGTCCTCGCACAAATGAAAAAGATCGGGCTCATGCTGATTATATTAATAGTGAACAATTTTTAGAATTTCTTATAAAGGTGGATGGAACAGTTCCTCATATAGATTGCATGATAGAAGCAAAAAAGAAAGACGATGCTTTATTTGAGTTAGTGAAAGCCCTGAAAAAAAGAGAGAATATCATGTTTATTGATGAAACATCTTTTCGTTTTATAAAGTGAAACTTCAATCAGTGGGGGTTACTGTCCGTTAATGCGTGATAAAATGAGGAATTAAACAATAGCATGCAAAAGAGTGGTTAGTGTGAAACTATTTCCCTCTTTTGCCGTAAACAATACTATCGGGAAAACAAACAGCAGAGAAAACGAACACAGACATCCCATATAAAAAGATAAAGGGGGAATTTTATGATAACAGAACCGTATAATCGATTATCGCCAAAAGCAGTGGAGATATGGAGGATAATGGGGATTATTTCAGGACTTTTTCTATGTGTTTTATTTGCTGGAGTAATCATATTAACCGTTATATTTCATTGGCATTTATTATTTTCAATCATAAGCTTTTCAATCATCATTATCTATTTTGTGTTTTTTGTTGGCATATTGCCAAAAATGAAGTGGAAAAGGTGGAGATATGAAATTAGAGAGGATGAAATCGAAATACAACAAGGTGTGCTAGTGATAAAAAGAACGCTTGTGCCAATGGTCCGTGTGCAGCATGTTGATACAAAGCAGGGACCATTGCTTAGGAGATACCGTTTAGCGACTGTTTCTATTTCAACAGCTGCAACTGTCCACGAAATCCCTGCACTTGGTTTAGAAGAAGCAGAAGAAATAAGAACTTATATTTCTGTAAAAACAAAGGTGGCAAAAGAAGATGTTTGAGCAAAAGAAACTTCATCCCATCACCATCTTATATAATATTTTTCGTCAACTAAAAGAGGTTCTGTTTCCTGTGATTGCTATTTTTGTATTTGGAGGAACTTCATCTAAATGGGATTTTTTTTATCACATAGGTTTAATTGTTTTTAGTATATTTGTTCTTGTTGGAGGAGTGCTTTCTTGGTTCTTTTTCCGCTATTATTTGCATCAAGGTGAACTTAGAATTGAAAATGGCGTATTTGTTAAGAAAAAACGGTTTATTCCTTTCGAAAGAATACAAAGCATTGATTTTACAGAGGGAATTTTGCATAGACCATTTAGGCTGGTGAAAGTAAAAATAGAAACAGCTGGAGGAGCAGGTGAGGCAGAAGCTGTGCTCACGGCTATTCCTATGAAGGATGCCATTAAATTAAGGGATTATATCAATAAACATAAAAATCAAAAAAATGAAGCAGAAGATGAAATCTTAACGGATAATAAACAGGACTTATACAAAATAAGCATAAAAGAACTGCTTATATTAGCAACAACTTCTGGTGGTATTGGGGTCATTTTTTCCGCTCTTATTGCTGTTTTTTCGCAATTTGATGACTTAATTCCATACAAAAAAATATTTAGCGAATTGCAGCATGCTGTCTCAAGCGGCATGGTTGTTCTTACATCTATTATTTTTATTTTATTTATTCTATTATGGTTAGTTTCTTTCCTGATTACTATGCTAAAATATGCAAATTTTACACTAGCTAAAATAGATAATGATTTAGTTATATCAAGAGGATTATTAGAAAAAAAGCAAATTACGATCCCGTTGAGCCGCATCCAGGCTATTAGAATAAGGGAGAATATTTTAAGACAGCCCTTTGGTTTAGCAGCCGTTTATTTAGAAAGCGCTGGGGGCTCGTTAAACGACAATGAAGCGTCAAGTATGGTGATAATGCCTGTTAGCAAAAAAGTGAAAATAAAAAAGCTTTTATTGGAAATAATGCCTGAATATGAGTTGGTGGACGATTTGCATGCTCCTCCAAAAAAAGCAAGCTTTCGATATATTCTTCGCGATAGTTGGATTGCTGTTCCTATTGCAGGGGTGTCATTCTATTATTTTCACCTATGGGGGATGATTTCTATTGTTTTGTTTGTGCTTTTGCCTAGTTGGGGTTATCTTAAATATCGTGCTGCTGGATGGGATGTCACAAACAAACAGTTAACTATTTCATTTCGTCATTTAGAAAAAACGACCCTTATTATGAAAAAAAATCGAATTCAAGCATTAGATTATAAAGAAGGATTTTGGCAGAGGGGGGCGGATCTCGCTTCATTAAACTGCTTAGTTGCTTCCGGAATGGGAGGATCTGGTGGGACTATTTATGACTTAAGAAAAGAGGACGTGGAAAAAGTATATAATTGGTATTCCTATTCTGTGAAAAAATAATAAATAATCCATACTATTTCGAATAGTTAGCAAAAGCTTAAAAGCGTTGCTAACTATATAGAAGTCCTATAAAATACAGGGTTTTTATATATTTGGTAAAATATGCTTTTATGGAAAGCGTATTTTCTGAAATTTTGCTGCTTGTTGAATAATAGGAAAAACTTTTAAAATTACTGAGAAGGCTGAATACATGTAGACTCCTTCGGGATTACAAGGCTTTACAGGAGTAAAACGACGAAGCGGCTCAGGTTTCTTGCCCCGCCGAAAGCGAAATGTATTCAGCCTGTGGTTGAATAGCAATAATCTATACGCAAACAGCCTATTGAAATAATCCAATTGCTGCTAGAAGCAGGAGAATACCCCAAATGACAATGGTTTTGATAGGCGGCTTTTTTCTTCTAGAAAGGTTGTTTTTGATATGAGAAAACTCTTCTTTATATGTATTTAGGATTTTTTTTCCTTTGCTTTGTGAAATGCTTCCAATCACCAATCCGCATAAAAAACCAAAAATATGAGCAGATACGTTAATGTTTGGCTGTAAAAAGGTCATAATTAAACTTAAAATGGCAATTGTAGCAATAACTTGGGAATTATTTTTAGAGATAATATCTTTTCTAAAAACAATCAACGCAATATAATAGCCAAATAGCCCAAAAATGGCGCCGCTTGATCCAAGATGGGTATACGTCAAAGGTTCTGCTAAGAGTGTAGCAATATTGGCGAGTACTCCTGTAGCAAGATATAGAACCGTAAAGCGAGTTTTTCCTAGAATCATTTCTAGAGGAGGCCCGAATAGAAAAATGCTGAAACTATTAAATAAAAAATGCGAAAAGCTTCCATGGATGAAAATAGGCGTTAGCAGTCTCCACCATTCCCCTTGAACAATATATAAATTAACCCCGATTGTCTGCTCTAAAATATAATCATTTGGAAAAATGGGGATAGTAGTGACTATATATAATAGAAGATGGATAATCAGAATAGCTGAAACGATAGGATAGCTTGCGATAAACTCTTTAAAACTTTCTCTTCTTGTAAACATTATAAAAACCCTCCTCTGTCGCCCCTTTTTACATAATAGCCAATGTAAGGGAAAAGTAGTACTAAATTTATGCTTAAAATCATGGAATTAGAAGGATGTGTCATATGATTAGTGGAATAGGAATCGATATTATTGAACTAGATAGAATAAAAGAGCTTGTAGAAAAAAAACAAGGCTTTGCTAAGCGGATACTAACAGAAAAAGAGCTGATAAACTATAAAAAATTAAAGGGAAATAGAAAAATAGAATATCTTGCTGGCAGATTTGCAGCAAAAGAGGCTTTTTCCAAAGCAGTGGGAACGGGGATAGGAAAAAACTTAAGCTTTCAGGATATAGAGGTGGATAAAGATGGACAGGGAAAACCTTATATTGTTAAGCCTATTTCCAGTGGAGTGCATATATCAATTACCCACAGCAGAGAGTATGCTTGTGCACAAGTTGTTATTGAAAAAGAATAAAGCAACTGTGAGCTTGTTCAATTGTTAGTAGCATATTTCCTATGGTTGTCTCATATATTCATAGAGCAATAGGAGAAATAAGCGGTGAAACCTGATGTGGATAAGAATGGACTGAGCATTTAGTTTTTCTTATAAAACGGATTCTGTCTTTTTTCTTCTTGAACGTGAAATGAGAATAGGGGAGTTGAAAAAATGAACAAGAAGTTATGGTTGCTATTTGTAGGGCTAACAGTCATGCTTTTGTTAACTGCCTGTGGGACAAAGTCAAAGGATGAAGTCTTAAAAGAGTTAAACGAAAAGGTTTCAACAAAAGGATACAAAGCTGATGCAGAAATGACCTTGCAAATGGGAACAGATCCACAAACATACGAAGTGCAAATTTGGCATAAAGATCCGTCTTATTATCGAGTAAATCTTAAAAATGCCAAAAAAGACCAAAGCCAAATGATTTTGAAGAATGATGAAGGTGTATATGTATTAACACCTGCATTAAACAAAAGTTTTAAATTTCAAAGTGAATGGCCAGAAAACAGCAGTCAGGCATATTTGTATGAATCCTTGGTCAAAGATATAGAAGAGGATAAAGGAGCGAAATTCCAAGCGACAGATAAATATTATATTTTTGAAACAAAAACACGCTATCAAAATAATAAAATGCTGCCAACACAAGAGATTACATTAAATAAAAAAGATCTTTCGCCAGTTAGTGTGAAAGTAAAAGATACAGAGGGGGCAGCAGTAGTAAAAGTAAAGTTCTCAAATGTGAAATTTGATGTGGATTTTGATAAAGCCGATTTTGATTTGAAAAAGAGCATGACAGCTGCCAAACTTGTAGTACCGGTTATGGGAGAGGTAGATGATCAAACATTCTCTGTTAAGTATCCAGAAGAGCAAATTGAAGGAGTAAGTTTAGTAGAAGAGAAAAAAGTGGTAACAGAAAACGGAAGTCGAGTAGTCTTAACTTATGAAGGAGACGGGAAGTCTTATACCATTATTCAAGAAAAAGCAGAAATAGCCCCAGCAACAGCAGGACCAATAACGATGACAGGAGATCCTATTGATCTTGGATTTACGATCGGTTCATTAAGCGATAATAAAGTAACATGGACTTTCGGCGGAGTAGACTATATTATTGCTTCAACAGAGCTGACAAAAGATGAAATGGCTAGCGTTGCCCGTTCTGTACAAGGGGAAGCGATTAAATAAAAAGCGATATATACAGGATAGTTGGAGACAGTTTCTTTAAAGAAGCTGTTTTTTTTTTATGTATAAAAAGGCCATTGGCATGTTGACAAGGGGTATGGAGAGTAGAATAATTTAATAAAAGTTTACCCTTAAAAGGAAGTGTCATAAGTTAATGGAATTAGAAGGAGCATTTTTTCGAGATACATGGGCAGAAATAGATTTGGATGCCATTTTTTATAATGTGGCAGAAATGAAAAAAAGACTAGAGCCCAAAAGTAAAGTATTTGCTGTTGTAAAAGCGAATGGATATGGCCATGGTGCTTTTCAAATTGCCCAAACAGCTTTAGAGGCAGGAGCAGAATACTTAGCGGTAGCTTTTTTGGATGAAGCGATTCAATTAAGGCAAAAAGGGATAGGTGCTCCAATATTGGTGCTCGGAGCAGTCCGTTTTACTGATCTAGAAATGGCGGTGAAAAATAATATAACAGTTACTATGTTTGATTTAGATTGGCTGAAAAAAGCATCCTCCTTTTTAAATGGAGAACATTCACTAAAAGTTCACGTGAAGTTAGATACAGGTATGGGCCGAATTGGATTGAGGGAGAAAAAAGAACTTATTGAGGTTGAAAACATATTGTCTGAAAATCAGAATATAGTAGTAGAAGGAGTCTTTACACACTTTGCTACAGCAGACGAATTAAATACTATTTATATGGAAAAACAGCTTCAGCGTTTTCGGGAATTGCTTTCTTATTTCTCCGAAAAGCCAGCGATTATTCATTGCAGCAATAGTGCTAGCAGCCTGCTTCATCCAGATTTGCAATATAATGCTATTAGAATGGGGATTTCTATGTATGGGCTAACCCCATCTCAGGAAATAGAACAAAGTCTGCCTTTTCCTTTAAAGGAGTCCTTTTCCCTTCATACACGAATTGTTCAAGTGAAAAAACTGCAAAAAGGGGAAAAAGTAAGTTATGGTGCTACGTATGAGGCAATGGAAGATGAATGGATAGGAACGCTGCCAATTGGGTATGCTGATGGGTGGTTAAGAAAATTGAGTGGTCAAGAAGTGCTTGTAAATGGCGAAAGGGTGCCTATTATCGGCAGAATTTGTATGGATCAATGTATGATCAAGCTGCAGTCATATACAGAACCCGGGACAAAAGTTACATTGATTGGAAAACAAGATTTTGGTAAGATTTCTGTGAATGAGATTGCAGCCAAATTAAAGACCATTAATTATGAGGTAACCTGTTCCATATCTAATAGAGTCCCACGCTTATATAGAAAAGAAGGAATTTATGTAGAAGTGGTTAATCCTTTAGTTTGATAGCGGTTATTATGTAAAAGAACAGTAAAATTTGCAAGCGAGAACAAAATTATGCGGCCGTTACTCTTTGTTATTAAATTTTGTTGATTAATGGAATGAAAAAAAACAGGATGATTTAACAAGGTTAATGAATAAAGTGTATTCTTAAAAAAATATGCACCTATGCATAAAAGATACATTTTTTGGCGGATAATACAGTAGAATTACTGAATGTACTTTGCATATTGTTTTATTAATGGTATGATTAAAAAAGCAGAGCTAAATATGGTGTGTAGTGATGGTGGAGGTGTATGTTTGTGTCTGAATCTAGCGCAACAACAGAAATCTTAATAAGATTACCAAAGCATTTGTTAACTGAATTGGACGGTTTCGTAAAGCAGGAAAATGTAAATCGTAGTGAATTTATTTATCAAGCGACTAAAATGTATCTTCGTGAACGGAAAAAGAGACATATCCGGGAATCCATGAGACGAGGTTATATGGAAATGGCTAAATTAAATTTATCTATTGCATCAGAAAGCTTTTTGGCAGAATATGAGGCAGAGCATACAGTTGAACGTCTTGTAAGCGGAGGGTAATCCTTTGATTGTTAAACGTGGTGACGTTTACTTTGCAGACCTATCCCCAGTTGTTGGCTCAGAGCAAGGCGGTGTCCGTCCTGTACTTGTCATTCAAAACGACATCGGGAATCGGTTCAGTCCCACAGTCATTATAGCAGCAATTACGGCTCAGATACAGAAGGCGAAATTGCCGACACATGTGGAAATTGACGCGAAACGATATGGTTTTGAAAGAGATTCTGTAATTCTTTTGGAACAAATTCGCACAATAGATAAACAAAGGCTAACGGACAAAATCACTCATCTCGATGATGAAATGATGGAAAAAGTGGATGAAGCCTTACAAATAAGTTTAGGTCTCATAGAATTCTAAAAAACATGGTGCGCTTCTTAATGGAGCGCTTTTTCTATTCTGTGCCAAAGAAGTGAGTAGCATAAATTCTACTTGCTTTTTTATTTATCCTTAAATATTTTTTTGTATTCGTGTAAATAATGGAAGTTTTTTTGGGTTTTTTATAAAACAATTTGGTTTATTAAAGGAAAAAAGAGGGTATATAAAAAAGTCATAAAGCAATTCTTTGCAATAAAAAGGATTTTTTATATAAAGAGTAATCATAAAATAAATTATGTTTTTAATATGGTAAAATGGAGGCAAGGCCGTGCGAAAGGAATTTTCGACTTATATTCAGAATCATCGTGAAGATATAGCAGCTAGTTGGATAAAGCGTATTAACGAGAATACAGAGGGAATGGCTAAAAAGTTAGAAGAAGATCATCTGCTTTTTTCAACTTCTCAAGAATATATTGATCTTCTTATCAAGGACTTGCTTGGCCTGATTGACGATTCTGATAATAAAATAATTGTTTTTATTGAAAAAGCAGTTAGTATAAATTGGCATTTAAATATCTTAATAGCAGGTTTGCAAATATTTGAAGAAATTATTTTTGAAGGAATGGAGAATGAAGGAATCTTGGATAAGGATAAACAACTAAAATATGTACGAGATTTCCATAGTTGGCTCCATCCTTTATGTAATAAAATGATTCAAACGTATTCAAATGTTTGGGAGCGAACGGTTTCTATGCAGAAAGTTGCTTTGCAGGAATTATCTGCTCCGTTAATTCCAGTTTTTGAGGGCATAACAATTATGCCATTAGTTGGTACAATAGATACACAAAGAGCAAAACAGATTATGGAAAACTTGCTGAATGGTGTTGTGGAGCATAGATCAGAAGTTGTGCTAATAGATATAACAGGTGTACCTGTGGTAGATACGATGGTTGCACACCATATTATCCAAGCAACTAATGCGGTGCGATTAGTGGGAACAAAAAGCATGATTGTTGGCATAAGGCCGGAAATTGCGCAAACGATTGTAAACCTAGGCATAAATTTAGATCAGTTTGAAACAAAAAACACACTGAAAAAAGGGATGGAAAGTGCGTTAGAATATACGAATAGAAAGTTGGTTGGATTGGGGTGAATAAAGTGAGAATACCAATTTTAAAGCTTCATGATTGTTTGCTGGTCTCTATTCAATGGGAATTGGATGATCAGACGGCGCTGAAATTTCAGGAAGACTTATTAAATAAAATACATGAAACAAGTGCAAATGGTGTGGTAATCGATTTAACATCTATTGATTTTATTGACTCCTTTATTGCGAAAGTCTTAGGAGATGTGATTGGTATGTCTAAACTAATGGGAGCAAAGGTTGTGTTAACAGGAATTCAGCCAGCAGTTGCTATTACCTTAGTTGAACTAGGCATTAGCTTGGATGATGTATTAACAGCCTTAGATTTAGAAAAAGGTCTGGAGAAATTACAACAGGAATTGGGGGATTGACCGATGGGACACCAATCCTGTGTGAAAATTGTGAATGAATGGGATATAGTTGCAGCGCGACAGCTGGGAAGAAACGTTGCAAAAGAACTGGGATTCGGCACAGTTGACCAGGCGCGAATTACTACAGCAATAAGCGAATTAGCAAGAAATATATACTTGTATGCTGGGCAAGGGCAAATATGTATAGAGAAACTAATGGAAAATGGAAAAGTCGGTTTAAAGTTAAGTGCGGTAGACAACGGTCCGGGAATTAAAGATTTAAGGCAAGTTATGCAAGATGGATTTTCGACATCTGGTGGTTTAGGTGCTGGACTGCCTGGTGTCAAACGATTAATGGATGAATTTAATATCGAAACTTCTGTAGGCGTCGGGACAGATATAAAGGCAATAAAATGGCTCAGATAGGGGGGAGATAAATGGATTTCCGAGAAATGATGGATTCTAAGTATCGGGATCTTCTAGTGAGTTATATCAAGGATGAATCTGAACAGGCTCTGTATCAGGGGCAGAAGTTTAGCAGGAAGTCAATTGAGCATAAAGTGTCACCAGAAGATATTATCAGTTTACATAAAAACTTAATGGTAGATTTATATCCAGATATCCCAGAATATGTTATAAAATCTTTCGACATTTTATTGGAGGTAATGATTGGCTATGGACTGGCTTACCGGGAGCATCAGAGTTTGCGCCATGTACAGCAAGAATTAAGAAGTGAAATGGAAATTGCTGCAAATGTGCAGCAAACTCTTTTAAGCACAGAAATCCCTGATGTGAAAGAACTGGATATTGGTGCAATAAGTGTTCCAGCAAAAATGATGAATGGAGATTATTTTCATTTTGTTCAGGATGGATCTCAAACAGTTAGTATTGCAATAGCTGATGTAATTGGAAAAGGTATTCCAGCTGCCTTGTGCATGTCTATGATAAAGTATGCAATGGATAGTCTTCCAGAAAATAGGAAGTTCCCAAGTAATGTATTGGAAAACTTAAATCGTGTGGTGGAACAAAATGTAGATCCAAGCATGTTTATCACCATGTTTTATGGAGTGTATGATATTCAGTCCCATACATTTCATTATTCTTCTGCAGGACATGAGCCTGGCTTGTTTTATGATGCGGCATCTGGAGAATTTAGTGAGCTGGTTGCAAAAGGTCTGTTACTGGGTGTGGATCAAAAAACAAAATATGAACAAGTCATACAGCATATAAATGCTGGAGATATGATTATTCTCATGTCTGATGGTGTGACAGAATGCAGAACAGAAGATGGATTTATAGAAAAAGAGAAGTTAATTGACTACATAAAAAAACATATGCATTTAAATGCTCAAGAAATTGTGCAAAATGTTTATAAAGAATTAGAAAAGGTTCAAGATTTTCAGCTTCGAGATGACTTTACATTAATTATTTTTAAAAGAGAGGTTTAATAAGTGTACATAGTGGGTATTGAACATAGACGTACGTAAGAAGGGGAAAGGTGGGACGTGTATGAATATAATAATAGATGTCAAAGAACAAGATTTAAATGTAGAAGTAAAGGTATGTGGGGAAATAGATGCATATACTGCTCCAAAGCTAAGAGAAAGGATTTATAGTTATTCTGAAAAGCAAGGCATTAAGATGGTTGTAGACTTATCAGATGTAAACTATATGGACAGTACTGGTTTAGGTGTATTTGTTGGAGTTTTTAAGAATATCCGTGCTAATAATGGAGAATTAAAGTTGATCAATTTATCTGAGCGCTTAAAAAGGCTTTTTGAAATTACGGGATTAGCAGACATTATTGATATTACTAGTAAGATAGAAGGTGGAATTTAATGAGCCAGCATTTTGAATACATCGAAATGAAGATTCCCTCTAAACCAGAATATGTAGGCATAATTCGTTTGACTTTATCTGGAATTGCTAGCCGAATGGGCTTTAGCTATGATGAAATTGAAGATTTGAAAATAGCTACAAGTGAGGCATGTACTAATGCAGTGCAACATGCTTATAAAAATCGCGAAGCTGGAGAAGTCTTGATTGGTTTTCGATTATTTAGTGATCGATTAGAAGTAATGGTATCAGATAATGGCAAAAGCTTCGATTTTCATTCTACTATTAAAGAGTTAGGTCCATATGAACAGGATGAGTCTATTGAGTTCCTTCGTGAGGGAGGATTAGGTTTATATTTAATTGAAACATTAATGGATGAGGTTAAAATTTATCATAATGACGGTGTAACTGTCTCTATGACGAAATACCTTGAAGGAGAGCGGGTGGAGAGGGATGCAGAAACAATCTCAACCTAAGCACCAATTAACAAAAGAAGAAGTTCATGAGTTAATTAAAGCGTATCAATTAAACCAAGATGAAGAAGCGCAAGATAAACTAGTCAGAAATTATCGTTATTTAGTAGAAACGCTTGCTCGAAAATACTCTAAAGGAAGAATGTTTCATGAAGATATTAGCCAGGTAGGGGTTATTGGGTTATTGGGAGCGATACGGCGATATGACGAAAACTTTGGAAAAAGCTTTGAGGCTTTTGCGGTACCAACGATAATAGGAGAAATTAAACGTTTTTTGCGTGATAAGACATGGAGTGTGCATGTTCCAAGAAGAATTAAAGAGTTAGGCCCCAAAATCAAGAAAACGGTAGAAGAGCTAACAACTGAATTGCAGCGCTCTCCTCGTGTAGATGAAATTGCCGATTATATCGATGTCTCAGAGGAAGAAGTGCTTGAAGCAATGGAAATGGGGAAAAGCTATCAAGCGCTGTCAGTAGATCATTCTATTGAAGCAGATTCAGAAGGCGGAACAGTGACGCTTTTAGATATTGTAGGAGATGTGGATAAAGGCTTTGAACGAGTTAATCAAAAGCTAGTTTTAGAGAAGGTTCTCCATGTATTGACAGAAAGAGAAAGAAGTATTATTCAATATACTTATCTAGATAATATGAGCCAAAAAGACGCTGGAGATAAGTTAGGCATCTCACAAATGCATGTTTCGCGGCTGCAGCGAAGAGCTATAAAAAAACTGCAAGAAGCTATACATGCGGAAACCAATAATTCGGAGATTATTTTATGACAACCCTAATAAACAATAACGTCCACGTACTTGCACATCAAACGATAAAAAAAGGGAAATTGCTTTGCGGAGATAGTTATTTCTTCACATCAACCGATCAATATTTTATTTGTGTATTAGCAGATGGGCTTGGAAGTGGTGAGTTTGCTAATGAAGCATCAGTTGCTGTGATTAATGTTATTGAGGAGTTTCATCATGCCCCAGTAGAGGAATTGATGGAGCTTTGCAATAAAGTTTTAATAAAAAAAAGAGGCGCGGCTGTTTGTGTTTTTAAAGTACATTATGAATCCAAGAACATTATATATAGCAGCGTAGGCAATATTCGATTCTTTTTATATTCTCCTACTGGCAAATTAACGTATCCATTACCGGTTACTGGTTATTTGTCAGGCAGACCTCAAAATTATCATACTCAATGTTTTACATATGAAGCGAACTCAAAATTCCTTGTTTTTTCTGATGGATTTAACATACAGGGGATAAAGGCGTTGCTTAAAGGTTATATTCCCATTGAAACAATTGCTGATATTATTATAACGAAATATAAAAATAATGATGATGATTCTACCTTTATTCTTGGAAGCTTGCTCTAAAAAAGTAAGCTTTTTCTTTTTGTCTTTATTAATAAAGTGTAGGAGTTTGATACAATAAGAGGAAAGCTGAAATTTGCGATTTATTATTTTAGTTGGTTAGAAATTGGAAAAATTTAAAGTGGAAGTGTAATGTAATAGAATACAGATAATGAAAGGATGGGAAAAGTTGCTATGGAGAAAGTATTAGAAAAAAAACAAGAATATTTAACTATTATTGCAAGTGAACTAGCTGTTAACGCAAAACAGGTAAAAAATGTTATTTCATTATTAGATGAAGGAAATACAGTTCCGTTTATTGCCCGTTACCGTAAAGAGCAAACTGGTGCTTTAGATGAAGTGCAAATAAAAGCAATTATGGATCGTTATCACTATATACAAAGTTTAGAGCAGAGAAAAGAAGAAGTAATTAGGCTTATAGAAGAGCAAGGAAAATTAACAGATGATTTACATAAAAGTATTTTAAAATCCATTAAATTGCAAGAAGTGGAAGACCTTTACCGTCCTTATAAACAGAAAAGACGAACAAAGGCTACTATTGCAAAAGAAAAAGGATTGGAACCTTTTGCTGATTGGCTGCTAGAAAACAAAGTTATATTATCAATAAAAGAGGAAGCCGAAAAATATATTTCAGAAGAAAAGAAAGTATTATCAGTAGAAGAGGTTATCAATGGCAGTAAAGATATTATAGCAGAACGTGTTTCTGATGACGCGGAAAGCAGAAAATGGATCCGCAATAAAACATTTTCTTTAGGAAGCATTTCTTCACAAGTGAAAGATAGAGAAAAAGATGAAAAAAATATATATGAAATGTATTACGAATATGATGAACCAGTAAATAAGATCGTGCCACATCGGACGTTAGCATTAAATCGCGGAGAAAAGGAAGATATCTTAAAGATAGCGATTAAGGTTCCTAATGATACAATTTTACAATATTTAGAAAAGAAATGGATATCTAAAGAGGATGAGCATTCCTCTGCAATTATTAAGGAAGCTATTGAAGATGGGTATAAACGATTAATACAGCCTTCTATCGAAAGAGAAATTCGGAGTGAATTAACAGAAAAGGCGGAAGAACAAGCTATTCATATTTTTTCAGAGAATTTAAGGAACTTGCTTTTACAGCCGCCATTAAAAGGAAAGATGGTTTTAGGCGTCGACCCTGCTTATCGGACAGGCTGTAAATTAGCGGTTGTAGATGAAATAGGAAAAGTATTGGAGATAGGCGTTATATACCCTCATGCTCCCGTCTCTAAAACAAAAGAGGCGTCTATTATTTTTCAAAATCTGCTGCAAAAATATCAAATTGAAATGGTTGCGGTAGGCAATGGAACTGCATCAAGAGAAACAGAACAATTCGTAGTGGATATGATTAAACAGCAAAATAGGGAGATTTTTTATTTGATTGTAAATGAAGCTGGGGCAAGTGTTTACTCTGCTTCTGAAGTTGCAAGGGAAGAGTTTCCGAATTTCCAGGTAGAAGAAAGAAGTGCTGTTTCTATTGCTAGACGACTTCAAGATCCGTTGGCTGAATTGGTGAAGATTGATCCAAAATCTGTTGGCGTAGGTCAATATCAGCATGATGTTTCACAAAAAAAATTATCAGAATCGCTGACTTTTGTAGTGGAGACAACGGTAAATAAAGTTGGAGTCAACGTTAATACAGCATCCTCATCTCTTTTGCAATATGTAGCAGGATTATCTAAGGCAGTTGCAAATAATATTGTGAAAAAGAGGGAAGAAGAAGGGAAATTTATCAGTCGCAAACAGCTAAAGAAAATTCCAAGGCTTGGAGCAAAAACGTATGAACAAGCAATAGGATTCCTGCGCGTGCTCGATGGTGAAGAGCCATTAGATAGAACAGGAATTCATCCGGAAAATTATGAAGAAGTGAAAAATCTATTAAAAAAATTGGGATTGTCATCTAATGATATTGGTACAAGAGAATTAAAAGAGGCGCTTGCAGCTATTGATTTAAAATCAGCTTCAAACGAATTAGCTGTAGGGGAATTGACACTGAAGGATATAGCAGATGCACTAGTTCGCCCTTCAAGGGACCCTCGTGATGAAGTGCCAGCACCACTATTAAGAAAAGATGTGCTTAAACTAGAAGATTTACAAAAAGGAATGGAGCTTCAAGGAACAGTTCGTAATGTTGTTGATTTCGGCGCTTTTGTTGATATTGGGGTAAAACAAGACGGACTCGTTCATATTTCCAAGTTAAGCAATAAATTTGTGAAGCACCCTTTAGACATTGTTAGTGTTGGAGATGTAGTAACTGTCTGGGTCGATGGAATCGACCACAACAAAGGAAGAGTGGCTCTTACTATGCTTCAGCCTAGTGAACAATTGTAATTGAGAAAGTTAAAGTTGTCTCCAGTAAAGTTCAACCAACAATCAGATCCCCTACTGATTGTTGGTTGAACCAATCATGCTTTTCGGGCGCCTAGATTTTGTTTTCCTTAGAGACTTGATTGGAGTGTCAAAAGCCCTTTAATACGTGGTATTGTAGAAGACAACGATCACTTGTTACTTTTTATCCATAAACAATATTCGAGATTATTTAAGAGGAGTGTTTATTTCTATAATAGTACCAACATTGATTCAGTATCTTTATTTGGTATCTGTCTTTTTCGTAGAAAGCTCTTTTAATTTGATTTTGCAACCAACTAGGCATTAGTCATCCTCCTTTATAAAGAGTAAATTTGCTAAAGGGAATTACAGTTAGATAAGCAACTGATTTTATAGTTGATTTTTAATTGGATTATTTTATTTTAGGGTTTATTTCTATCCATGGCAGATAGATCAACTTTTTAAGGTGAAGAGAGAAAATTAGCTACTAAAGGTTAGATTTTAACTAACTGTTAGGGGGACAAAGAAATCTGCCCTGATAGTTAGTTTTTTTAATGTGCTATTTGTTTAAGGCTAAAAAAATGAATAGATAGGCAAAAATTATGAATGAAGCCAAGTGAAAATAGACGACGCTACTTTTAGGATGGTATAAAATGATTTATTGAAGAATAAGCGGCGGATTTATTAATTGGCAGATAAAAAAGTAGTGTGTTTTTATTCATGTATAAATAATAAAGGATTATCGTTGTTTGATTGACAGTTATAAGGGAAGTGAAAATGGTCTTTCTATAAAAAATCTTAGTGGTCAGTTGCTGTTTGCAATAGCTTCATTCATAAAGCTGTTTTTATAAAATGTATTATATTGAGGTTGAGCAAGATAAGCTGAAGAATAATTTAATATTAATATATGCTGGTATGGTTTGTCTTGTTGAGGAGGAGAAGTATGACAGATAAAGAGCTGCAACTGCTTGTCGAGGATATTTCCAGGGAGCATTTTGGGGTAGAGTTTTTACATCGTGCAATGTTTAATTCGAGGTTGAGAACGACTGGTGGAAGATATCTATTAAAGAGCCATAATATAGAAATAAATAAAAAGTATTTGGATGAGTTTGGTATCGATGAGCTGATTGGCATTATTAAACACGAGTTATGCCATTATCATCTTCATTTGAGAAAGATGGGATATCAGCATCGTGATAAGGATTTTAAACAATTGCTGGAAAAGGTAGGTGCTCCTCGTTTTTGTTCTCATTTACCACAAAAGCAACTGTCCAAAACAACTAAAATAATCATCTATAAATGTCAGACATGCTCCCAGCTTTTTTATAGGCGAAAAAGAGTTAATACAGAAAAGTATATTTGCGGCAAATGTAGAGGGAAGTTGAGTTTATATGATATAAAGATGATTTGATTTACGGTTTATTGGAAGATATGGTGGGAAAACTGAAATTATTATTCATCTTTATATAAATAAATGCTTCATTTTCTTCTTTTATGCAGATGAAGAGTGTTTCCTGTTTGTTTAATAATGAAGAAAAGTAGATTCTAATAAGTTAGTGAAATTTTTTTTGGAAGTGTGTTGACTTTTTGTTTATAGGTGCCTATAATAATAAGAGTCGACAAAACAAGTAGATAAAATGCTTTGAATGTTCGATGGACAACTTCTATTATTCCGCAGTAGCTCAGTGGTAGAGCATTCGGCTGTTAACCGAACGGTCGTAGGTTCGAGTCCTACCTGCGGAGCCATTATGGGGAAGTACTCAAGAGGCTGAAGAGGCGCCCCTGCTAAGGGTGTAGGTCGCGTAAGCGGCGCGAGGGTTCAAATCCCTCCTTCTCCGCCAGAAGTTGGTTTGTAACTAATAATAAAAAACATGGCCCGTTGGTCAAGCGGTTAAGACACCGCCCTTTCACGGCGGTAACACGGGTTCGAATCCCGTACGGGTCATATAATTTATATTGTGTTTTTTATAAAAGGTTTTATAAAGGTCCCGTGGTGTAGCGGTTAACATGCCTGCCTGTCACGCAGGAGATCGCGGGTTCGATTCCCGTCGGGACCGCCATTATATTGGGCTATAGCCAAGCGGTAAGGCAACGGACTTTGACTCCGTCACTCGTTGGTTCGAATCCAGCTAGCCCAGCCAGTATGAGCCATTAGCTCAGTCGGTAGAGCATCTGACTTTTAATCAGAGGGTCGGAGGTTCGAATCCTCCATGGCTCACCATTTGAATAAAAAATATGCGGGTGTGGCGGAATTGGCAGACGCACTAGACTTAGGATCTAGCGCCGCAAGGCGTGGGGGTTCGACTCCCTTCACCCGCATTGTTATTTAAAACAAAATATTAATATTATACAACGAGATAAACTCTTTATAGTGCGGTCGTGGCGGAATGGCAGACGCGCTAGGTTGAGGGCCTAGTGGGGGTTAACCCCGTGGAGGTTCAAGTCCTCTCGGCCGCATCTAAAAAAAGTATTGACAATCGGCAAGGTGTGAAGTATAATAGAAAAGTTGCTATAAATAAATATGCGCCCGTAGCTCAATTGGATAGAGCGTCTGACTACGGATCAGAAGGTTATGGGTTCGACTCCTTTCGGGCGCGCCATATTTCGGGAAGTAGCTCAGCTTGGTAGAGCACTTGGTTTGGGACCAAGGGGTCGCAGGTTCGAATCCTGTCTTCCCGACCAGTTTTTAAAATAAATATGCGGGTGTAGTTTAATGGTAAAACCTCAGCCTTCCAAGCTGATGTCGTGGGTTCGATTCCCATCACCCGCTCCAATTAAAAAAATTGCTCTTTGAAAACTGAACAAACAAAACGTCAACAATAATCGTTTTATAATTTTTGTTATAAAAGAAACAACAAGCAATACAAAAGCTAGAGTTTAGCATGAGCTAATCTTACTCTTTATTGGAGAGTTTGAT
>NZ_BQYJ01000009.1 GCF_023168165.1 Niallia sp. NCCP-28 | reverse complement strand
AACTTTACTATAAGATAAAATGTTATTTTAGCATATAGTTTATTGATTTAATAAAAAATGCCGGTGTAGCTCAATTGGTAGAGCAACTGACTTGTAATCAGTAGGTTGAGGGTTCAAGTCCTTTCGCCGGCACCAGTATAAAAATACAAATTTTTATACGGAGGGGTAGCGAAGTGGCTAAACGCGGCGGACTGTAAATCCGCTCCTTCGGGTTCGGCGGTTCGAATCCGTCCCCCTCCACCATTAAAACTTCATTTTATTGATGGGCTATAGCCAAGCGGTAAGGCAACGGACTTTGACTCCGTCACTCGTTGGTTCGAATCCAGCTAGCCCAGCCAAGAGCCATTAGCTCAGTTGGTAGAGCATCTGACTTTTAATCAGAGGGTCGGAGGTTCGAATCCTCCATGGCTCATACTAACCCAAGCATATATTGTATATGCTTGGGTTTTTTATATGCCTAATTTTCTTACATAGAGAAAATTAATGCTTTCTTCATGCAGCTATGGAAAGATTAAATAATTATACTGCTTTTCGACATGGTTTTTAACCTTTCTGTCACCAATTGTGCAGATAGAAACAGGTTGCTTTTCTATTGTTTTATGAGTTGAACCATAGTTTTATCAAATCTTTTTTGCAACTATTTTGCTGAGTTATATTTAAAAATTTTAAATGGATATATACTCAGTTGTAGAAGTGGAAATATGAGCAAAAAGAAATAAATATCATTTTTACATTAGTTAGGTGATGGTGCCATTAGCTACAAGATGTTAAGTCTAAACTTTAATTGCGGAAGTTGAGATATGCACTTTAACTTATAAAAGATAAAGGTTCTTTTTAACTAAAAATGTGAATATGAACAAATAAGAGGCAATTTAAAAACTGATGAAAAATCTTACAGGAAATTTGCGTGTATAATAAGATGAAATGTTGAGTAGAGTCAATTTAATGAAAGAAGGTACAATTGAAGGAAATAATTGTATAGTGAGGATGGTCTGGATGAAGAAGATATCTATAATCGGAATGCCGATGGATCTTGGGCAAATGCGAAGAGGAGTAGATATGGGGCCTAGTGCTATTCGTTATGCTGGTATTAATGAAAGATTAACGAGTTTATTTCATTTTGTTGAAGACTTGGGAGATATAACAGTTGGAAGGCCAGAATTATCAATAGACAAAGAGAATAATCTTCGAAACCTTGATTTAATAGCAGAAAAAAGCGAATTGCTAGCTAATGTGGTGAAAAAGGTTGTAGAGGCAGGTTCATTCCCATTAGTGCTAGGGGGAGATCATAGTATCGCTATAGGGTCTTTAGCAGGTGTTTGCAAACATTATCAAAAACTAGGTGTAATTTGGTATGATGCCCATGGAGATTTGAATACCGCTGAGACTTCCCCCTCTGGTAATATACATGGTATGCCTTTAGCAGCTAGTTTAGGTCTTGGGCATAAGCTACTAACAAATGTAGGGGGATACTGTCCAAAAGTAAAGCCGGAGAATATCGTCCTAATTGGAGCAAGGGCGCTTGATGAAGGTGAAAAAATATTAATTAAAAATAAGGGAATAAAAGTATACACTATGCATGAAATTGATCGTTTAGGCATGACTAAAGTGATGGAAGAGACGATAGGGTATTTAAAAGAGAAAACAGATGGGGTGCATTTATCTTTAGATTTAGATAGTTTAGATCCTCATGATGCACCTGGAGTTGGCACACCTGTTACTGGTGGAATAAGCTATCGTGAAAGTCATCTGGCGATGGAAATGCTGGCAGAAGCTAATATTATCACCTCTGCAGAGTTTGTAGAAGTGAACCCAATTCTTGATGAAAAAAACAAAACAGCTGCTTTAGCTGTTGCTTTAATGGGTTCATTATTTGGCGAGAAGCTGCTATAGGGAAATGGGAAGCCTCTTTATAAAAATAAGAATGTACATTCATATAAGATTAATTATTTGACTATTCCTATATGAATGTAAATTCCGAAAATAAAATGGATGTTTTCAGATTTATATAGCTATATTATATTTTTGCGCGCAGGAGATTTTCATATTTATTCAATAGCTCATCTAGCCTTATGCTTATGTCAATTACTTTTGGATGGGAAAATGATGTATGTTTTGCAAGATAGACCATTTCCTTTCGGTGTTCCTCTATATCCTTTAATAAATTTTTTTCGAACATATTCTTCCCCCTCCTATCAATGAAAGAAAATCCGCTGTTTTTTCTTGATTTTAGCATAATATTACTTTTTTTTTAACCAGTATTAAAAATTTTAAACATAGTGAACATGAATTTGTTAAAATAATAATAAATCTAAAATGAAAAACTTCTATATTTATTTGTATTCTTCCCTTTTATTAGGATGAAAATAACAAGTTAAAAAATAAATACATATAAAGATTAAATAAAAAAGATGAAACCTTTTCCGCTATCGATACGTAATATCGATTAGCCGCATTTAGAGCGGGGGTAAATAGATGGAAGCATTAGTAAAAAAAAGGATTAAGCAAGTATTAAAAGGTGATCAGAACGCATTTGGGGAAATAATTGAGCTTTATAAAGATAGAGTATTCCAGATCTGCTATAGAATGCTTGGGAATCGCCATGAGGCAGAAGATATGGCACAGGAAGCCTTTATTCGCGCATATGTTAATATAAACAGATTTAATATAGAATTGAAGTTTTCGACATGGCTATATCGAATAGCAACTAATTTGTGTATAGATCGGATAAGGAAAAAGAAGCCAGATTATTATTTGGATGCAGAGGTTCCAGGTACAGAAGGGCTAAATATGTATTCGCAAATACCAGCAAATACAAAATTGCCAGAAGAAGATGTCGAGAGCCTAGAATTGCAGACTATGATTCAACAAGAAATCTCAAAGTTGCCAGAAAAGTATCGAGCCGTTATAGTATTAAAATATATCGAAGAACTTTCTTTGAATGAGATAAGCGAAATATTAGAGCTTCCCTTAGGGACAGTAAAGACGAGAATTCACAGAGGAAGAGAAGCATTAAGAAAACAATTACGGTATGTCTGATAAAGAAGGTGAAATATTTGACTTGTCCAACAAGAATTATAGAATATATGCATGAATATTTGGACGAAGAAATAGATGTCAATCATAGAGAAGAGTTGAAAAAGCATTTAAAGGAATGTGAAGAATGCGCTATTCATTTTCATCAATTAAAGAAAACTATTGCATTGGTGCAAAGTACTTCCCATATACAAGCGCCAGCTAGTTTTACCGAAAATGTTATGGCGATGCTGCCAAAAGAGCAAAAAAGGGCAACCTTTAAAAGGTGGATAAGGCATCATCCTCTCGTGGCGGCAGCTTCTTTGTTTATGCTTTTAATGGTATCTAGCCTATTATCTGTATGGAATGAAGATCACCAATTCTCCGTTTCTAAACAGGAGGATATTATAGTAGAAGGTGATACAGCTATTGTGCCAGAAGGTAAGGTAATAAAAGGTGATATTGTTGTTCGTAATGGCAATATAGAGATACAGGGACAAGTTGATGGCAATGTTACAGTAATCAATGGCGAAAAATACATGGCATCAGCAAGCCAGGTAACTGGAGAGATTAAAGAAGTAAATGAAGTATTTGAATGGGTCTGGTTTTATATGAAAAAGACAGTGAATGATACCATTAGTGTATTTCATAAGGATGACGTGAAGGAAGAAAATAGTCTCCCTGCATATTAATTGTAGGGAGTTTTTCTTTATGAAATAATAAAAAGTGAAATATGTTTTTTCTATAGAAGATAGACGTATAATAAGATGAGGAATGACATTTTTATAAGGATTATTCGACTGGTAAGATGTCTAGATTGGTGTTAAAACAGAAAATGATATAATATGATAATGGTAGGTTAAAGCTAAAAAACTACATTGGAAATATATATACTTTGGAGGAAGGAAAATGTCGTTTGCAGATTTCCCTTTTTTAAAATATTTAGCGAATACAGTAGACATTCTCCTTGTGTGGTATGTCATATATAAAATTATTATGGTAATAAGGGGCACTAAGGCTGTACAAGTATTAAAAGGAATATTTGTTATCCTTATTGTGAAATTATTAAGTGATTATTTACATTTACAAACATTAAGCTGGATGATGGAGCAGGTTATTCTTTGGGGAGCCTTGGCTATTATCATTATCTTTCAGCCGGAATTAAGACGCGCTCTTGAACAATTAGGAAGAGGGAAGTTCTTTTCTAGGAGTGGCATGCAAGAAGAGGAGCGGCAGGAGCATATTATTGAATCCATTGTCAAGGCAGTTGACTATATGGCTAAGCGACGAATAGGGGCACTTATATCTTTAGAAAGAGAAACAGGGATGAGCGACTATATTGAAACAGGCATACCCTTAGATTCTAAAATCTCCTCTGAGCTATTAATTAATATTTTTATTCCAAATACTCCTTTGCATGATGGAGCAGTTATTATTCAAAGGGCAAGTATTGCAGCAGCAGCATGCTACCTTCCTTTATCAGAGAGTCCTTTTATTTCGAAGGAGCTAGGAACAAGGCACCGCGCGGCTTTAGGGATTAGCGAGGTGACTGACAGCATAACCATTGTTGTGTCAGAAGAAACTGGTGCAATATCTTTAACAAAAAACGGAGAGTTACATCGGGATTTAAAGTTAGATGCATTCAGGGAACTGTTGTCTAGCGCAATCATTATACCTTCTACCAAACAAGCTTCCTCTACTATGTGGGGCTGGAAGGGGAAGAAAAAATGAATAAATTTTTTGATCGAATTGTGGAAAATAATTGGTTTATGAAGATTATCGCATTTGCACTTGCACTTTTATTGTTTATATCTGTATATGATAAAAACGAAGATAGCAGCGATATAAATGTTCCTGGAAATGATGCTACAGAAGTAGTAAAGGATATTCCGGTAAAAGTATACTATGATACGAAGAATGTAGTGGTAGCAGGTGTTCCTAAAACAGTGGATGTAACGTTAAAGGGACCAAAAAGCCATGTGCAAGTTGCAAAACAGTCAAAGGACTTTGAAGTGTATGTAAACTTGGCAAATGCAGATATTGGCGAAAAAAAAGTAAAGCTGCAAGTTAAAGACTTGTCTGATAAACTAGAAGCCGAGGTTAATCCTAGTACAGTTAAAGTGACAGTCAAAGAAAAGGTGACTAAAGAATTTAATGTGGAAGCAGAGTTTAGCAATAATTCTATTGCTTCCGGTTATGCGGCAGGCTCAGCTGAATTAGATTCTAATACGGTTAAAATAACTGGCGCAAAAGATGAGATAGATAAAATTGCTTATGTGAAGGCAAATGTTGAAATAGATGGGTCCACAACAGAAACGATTGAGCAGGAAGCTGAAATTTCAGTATTAGACAGCAGTTTAAATAAGTTGGATGTACAGGTAGAACCAGAAACAGTGAAAGTGACGATCCCTGTTAAAAGGGTAAGCAAAAAGGTTCCAATTAATATTGTAAAAAAAGGCTCCCTTCCTAAAAATGTTATATTAGAATCAATTACTTTGGATAAGGAAGAGGCTACAATTACTGGTTCGGAAAGTGTGTTAAAAGATGTTGACAGCACACGAGTAGAAGTAGAGTTAAGCAAAATAACAAAAGATCAAACTTTATCTTTGCCTGTTATTATCTCTAATGGTGTAAAAACAGTTGATCCAGAGCTAGTAAATGTTAATGTAAAGGTAAATATAAAGGAAGAGGAATCGAACGAGCAAGAGAATGAAAAATCTGCTGATAATGGTAACTCAAATACCGAAGAGACAGATCAATCTGAAGAAGATGGGTCAAGTAATACAACGGATGAAACAAGTGATGCAAATGATAACACAACTGATGAGTCAAACGATGATACTGCAATAGATGATAATGAGGCAGAGGAAGCTACTAGCAGTGAACAAACTAGTGCAAAAACATTGGAGAGTGTGCCGATTAGTATAAAAGGCCTTGATGCTGAGCTTTTAGGAGATATGAAGACTCCTTCAAATGGGAATACAGATATAGAAGTAACAGCAAAAGAATCTATACTCAAAAATGTTACAAAATCTAGTTTTACTTTATATATAGATGTTAGCAACTTGGGCGAAGGTGAACATGAAGTTAACATAAAAGCCAATGGTCCAAACGATGTAGAATGGAGTTTAGCGAATAAAGTAGCCACTATCGCTATTACAAAGAAGGATTCTTAATTTAGGGTTTATCATAGTTAGAAGGAGCGATTATTTAAATGGGTAAATATTTCGGGACGGACGGAGTACGAGGAATTGCAAACAGTGAACTAACACCAGAAATTGCGTTTAAGCTTGGGAGATGTGGTGGTTTTGTATTAACGAAAGATCATGATCGGCCCAAAGTATTAATTGGCCGCGATACCCGCATTTCTGGACATATGCTAGAAGGTGCACTTGTTGCAGGGTTATTATCAATTGGAGCTGAGGTAATGCGCTTAGGAGTTATTTCAACGCCCGGTGTATCCTATTTGACTAAGGTGTTGGGAGCACAAGCGGGTGTAATGATTTCAGCTTCGCACAACCCTGTGAGTGATAATGGCATTAAGTTCTTTGGACCAGATGGATTTAAACTTTCTGATGATCAAGAATTGGAAATTGAAAGTCTTATTGATCAGGAACAAGATAATCTACCAAGACCAGTAGGCGGGAACTTAGGTCAAGTGAATGATTATTTTGAAGGCGGACAAAAATATCTGCAATTTTTAAAACAAACGGTAGACGAAGATTTCACCGGCATTCATATTGCTTTAGACTGTGCACATGGTGCAACCTCATCTTTAGCAATGCACTTATTTGCAGATTTGGATGCTGACATCTCCACAATGGGTGCTTCACCTAATGGATTAAATATTAATGATGGAGTTGGCTCTACTCATCCAGAGGCATTAGCAGCATTTGTGAAACAAAAAGAAGCAGATGTAGGCCTTGCTTTTGATGGGGACGGAGATCGGTTGATTGCTGTAGATGAAAATGGCCAAATTGTTGATGGCGACCAAATTATGTATATATGTGCAAAGTATATGAAAGAAACAAATCGTTTAAAACATAATACGGTGGTTTCGACGGTTATGAGCAACCTAGGTTTTTATAAGGCTTTAGAGTCACATCAGATAGCAAGTATACCAACAGCAGTTGGAGATAGATATGTTGTAGAAGAAATGAGGAAAAAGGGCTTTAACTTAGGTGGAGAACAATCAGGACATATTATTTTCCTTGATTACAACACAACTGGAGACGGTTTATTAACAGGTCTGCAGCTGGTTAATATTATGAAAGCGACAAAAAAGACACTTTCAGAACTTGCTGGAGAAATGAAAAAATTCCCGCAAAAATTAGTTAATATTAAAGTTACAGATAAATATCATGTGGCAGATAATGATAAAGTAAAAGAAGTAATTGCGAAAGTCGAGCAAGAAATGAATGGAAACGGCAGAATTTTAGTTCGACCTTCTGGAACCGAACCACTAGTGCGCGTAATGGCAGAAGCGCCAACCGAAGACCTGTGCTTAGCCTATGTAAACATTATCTCAGAAGTAGTAGAGAAGGAAATGGGCTTAAAAGACAAGTGATTGTATAAAAAGGCTGATGTTTGCTTAAAAATGCTTATGGCTAGTACTTTCTTTTTTAGAATATGATGGCAAGCACGAAAAAAGCACTTTTGCATACAGTAGAGGGTGAAGGGAATTCTATCAAGAAGATTTCCATCACCCTGTTTTTTATTAAAAAGAGAAGGGGGAATATGTCCGTAGAGGCAAAGTAGTCTTATTTTATGTCCCGTTTAGATAGTATTTGACGGATGCTTTCTATGTGATGTATGATTAACTTGCTTTTGTAAAAAAGCTCTATTTTAAAAAAAAGGGGGATAGAAAGAAACATAAATAAATAAATAAATAAAGCGCCTGGACTAGTAATGGACGAAACGAAAACTAGTTGACGAGGAGGAGGTTTATCGATTTTTCGGCGGATGCCTCCCGGTTGTATTAGCCAATCGAAAGTTCTTCTTTAAAACATTAAGGTAACTTAATGCACAAAGAGAAGGGCATGCTAATAATGACGCAAGCATAAAACTATATCAGAGATAGGGGAGCAAGTTTGTCCCCAGAAAATGTGACTTCTTGCTCCCCTAGAACGGAGGAAAAGAAGAATGTGTGGAATAGTTGGATATATAGGAAATAATGATGCGAAAGAGATTTTGTTAAAAGGCTTAGAAAAGCTTGAATATAGAGGATATGATTCTGCTGGTATTGCAGTAAGCAATGAAGAAGGCGTACATGTATTTAAGGAAAAAGGCCGTATTGCTGATTTGCGCAAGATAGTGGATGACGAAGTTTTTGCACCAACTGGAATTGGCCATACACGCTGGGCAACACATGGTGTTCCAAGCCAAGTAAATGCACATCCACATAAAAGCGCATCAGGCCGCTTTACCATTGTGCATAATGGTGTAATTGAAAACTACGATTTATTGAAAAAGGAATATTTGCCAAATCAAGAATTAAAAAGTGATACGGATACAGAAGTAGTTGTACAATTAATTGAGCATTTTGTTGAAAATGGCATGAATATCAAAGCGGCATTTGTGCAAACATTAAAATTATTAAAAGGTTCTTATGCGATTGCTTTATTAGATGATCAAAATAAAGAGGTTATTTATGTAGCAAAAAATAAAAGTCCATTATTAGTTGGCTTGGGGGATAGCTTCAATGTTGTTGCAAGTGATGCAATGGCTATGCTGCAAGTTACTAATAAATATGTGGAACTGGTGGATAAAGAAATCGTTATTGTTGAAAAAAGTGGCATCAGTATTGAAACATTGGATGGAGAAGTTATTTCCCGGGAAGCATACACAGCAGAATTGGATGCTAGTGATATTGAAAAGGGAACATACCCTCATTATATGTTAAAAGAAATTGATGAACAGCCTTTGGCAATCCGCAAAATTATTCAAGAATATCAAGGTCAAGATGGCAAACTTACAATTGATTCAGCAATTGTAGAAGCGGTAAAAAATGCAGACCGATTGTATATTATTGCTGCGGGAACTAGTTATCATGCTGGACTTCTAGGCAAACAGTTTATTGAAAAATCAGCTAAAATTCCTGTAGAAGTACATGTTGCAAGCGAGTTTGGCTACAATATGCCATTGCTTTCAGAAAAACCGTTGTTTATCTTTATTACGCAAAGTGGAGAAACAGCTGACAGCAGAGCCGTGCTTGTGCATGTAAAGGAATTGGGCTATCCAACCCTTACGATTACAAATGTGCCTGGTTCCACTTTATCCCGTGAAGCAGATCATACGCTATTGCTGTATGCTGGCCCAGAAATTGCAGTTGCCTCAACTAAAGCATACACAGCGCAAATGGCTGTTCTTTCTATCCTTGCAGATGTAACAGCGAAAAGCAAAGGCTATGAGCCGGAATTTGATTTGATTCATGAGCTGGGAATTATTGCGAATGCAATGGAAGTTATCTTTGAAGAAAAAGAAGATATCGAAAAAATTGCATCAGAATATTTAGCGACAACACGCAATGCATTTTTTATTGGCCGCGGAATTGACTTCTATGTTGGCTTAGAAGGATCTTTAAAGTTAAAAGAAATCTCTTATATTCAAGCAGAAGGTTTTGCAGGTGGCGAATTAAAGCATGGCACAATTGCTTTAATTGAAGATGGAACACCTATTATCGCATTAGCAACACAAGAAAGTGTTAACTTAAGCATTCGCGGAAATGTGAAAGAAGTAGTTGCCCGTGGAGCAAACCCTTGCATCATTTCCATGAAGGGTCTGGAAATGGAAGGCGACCGCTTTATCGTTCCAGCAGTGCATGAAATGTTAACACCCCTTATCTCTGTAGTACCCTTGCAATTAATTGCCTACTACGCAGCACTTCATAGAGGCTGTGATGTAGATAAACCACGCAACTTGGCTAAGTCAGTTACAGTGGAATAAGCTATTTGGTTTAATATACAGTTTTTGTAGATTTGAAATAAAGTCGAGCAGCATTTCCCCTTTAGATAGGATTATCTAAAGGGTTTTTTTATATTCAAAAGAGTGAGAACAGCTAAATTTGATAAATGGATTAGTGAAGGTCAAGGGGGCAGGCATTGATATAGATTATACGCCTTGTCTGCATATTCAAGATGTCTCTTTGAAAGGTAGCTTAAGAGATTACTCTCCATTTATCTAATGGCTGACGGCGCAGCATTCCCCCTTTAATTCTGGATGTTCATTTTAAAAGGGCTTATAACTCGTTTAAAACTCATCAAACAAATCATGTGCCATATCCGACAGAGGAAAACATAATTTATTAGAAAATGCATCCTATTTTATCCGACAGATAACTTTATTAAAATAGCAGAAATAAGGAAGTTCTCTACATAGTTCTTCCCCAAAAATGCGTAAGAGCCATTCTTCGATCTTTATTGACAGAAAAATTAAAAACAAGTATTATATTTGAGAATGATAATCATTAGTTATTATAGTTATTCAGAATTAATTAAAACTATACTTTGTAACAAGAGAGGGCTTACATATGCGTAGAAAAAGAAAAATGTCATTTATGCTAATGTTACTATTTTCAGTTGTGGCAATCCTATCAATAGTAGGTTGTTCAAATCAGTCAGAATCTGATGAAACAAAATCTGCTTCTTCAAAAACAGATTCTAAAACAGCAAATTCCGAATATCCAATCAAAATTAAACATGCTTTAGGGGAAACAGTCATTGAAAGTAAACCAAAACGCGTAGTTACGATTCAATGGGGAAATCAGGATGTTGCTTTAGCTCTTAATGTTGTTCCTGTAGGTTTTTCAGCAGCCAATTTTGGTGTGCAAGATGATAGTGGTCTTTTACCATGGACAGCAGAAAAATTAAAGGAACTTGATGTAAAGAATCCTAATGTTTTCCATGATACAGATGGTCTTGATTTTGAAGCTATTTCAGATGCGAAACCAGATGTCATTCTTGCTGCTTACTCTGGTATCACACAAGAAGATTATGATACGCTTTCTAAAATTGCTCCTGTTGTTGCATATCCAAAAGCAGCTTGGGCAACAACATGGCGCGAACAAGTTGAATTGAGTGCAACAGGTATGGGCATGAAAAAAGAAGGCGAACAGCTAATTAAAGATACCGAAGATATGATAAAAGAAAAATTAAGCAAATATCCTCAAATCAAAGGAAAAAAAGTTGTTTGGGTGAATTTCTCAGCGAAAGATTTATCTAAGCTACATATTTATACACCAATTGATGCACGTGTTTCATTCTTAGGAGAATTAGGCTTGGAGTATCCAGAAAGTGTTACAGAACAAATTAAAGATCCTAACAGTTATTCTCTAGAATTAAGTGCTGAAAATGTTGAGGCTCTTTATGATGCTGATGTAATTGTTGGATATGGTGACGATGATTTATATAAAACCATTAAAGAAGATCCATTACTTGGAAAAATCCCTGCTGTTAAAAGAGGTTCAGTAGCATTTATCGCAAGTGATACACCTTTAGTTGCTGCGGGAACACCAACACCGCTTTCAATCGCCTATACGATTGATGATTACTTAGAGTTAATAGGCGGAGCTATTGATAAGATCGATGAGTAGTTTCTCTGCTTCAAAACATAAGCAACTAGAATTGCATATGCCAAGAAATTTTAATCTTATAATTATCATTTCTATTATTTTATTAATTGCATGTATAGTAGCCTCGCTTTCTTTAGGTGCTCGTGTAGTAAGTTTCCAGGAATTAATAGATGGTTTATTTAATCCGAATAAAGATTCCTATGGTGCAAATGTAGTACGTAAACGACTTTCACGAACCATTTTCAGCTTATTTTGCGGGGCGGCATTAGGCGTAGCTGGAGCATTGATGCAAGCTGTTACTCGAAATCCACTTGCGGACCCTAGCATACTAGGTGTTAATACTGGTTCTGCATTATTTGTCGTTTGCGGACTTGCATTCTGGAACATTAGTACGGCTAATCAATATATTTGGTTAGCATTAATAGGAGCAGCATTAACTGCGGCATTCGTATTTGGAATTGGTTCGATGGGAAGAGGTGGAGCTACGCCAATTAAATTAGTTTTAGCTGGAGCTGCTACAAGTGCAGCTCTTTCATCTCTTGTCACAGCTATTATGATTCCCAATTCTTACGCAATGGATCAATTCAGATTTTGGCAAGTAGGAAGCGTTGGTTCTGCCACTTGGAATTCAATCACAACATTTCTTCCTTTTTTAATTATTGGAATTTTGATAGCATTTATTACGGCTCCATCTCTTAATGCTCTTGCATTAGGAGATGAGGTTGCGTCAGGACTTGGTGTTTGCCCAGGGTTTTTACGACTTGGAGCGGCCGTTGGAGGTGTTGTCTTGTGTGGAGCAGCTACTGCATTAGCAGGTCCCATTGGATTTATTGGCCTTTTGTCTACACATCTGATGCGTCTTATTCTTGGTTCTGATTTGCGATTTGTAATCCCTATGTCCGCAATTGCAGGAGCTATTATTTTAACATTATCTGATGTACTGGGAAGACTCATTGCTAATCCTGGAGAACTTGAAGTTGGTGTAGTCACAGCGTTTATAGGTGCACCAATACTTATCATATTAGCTAAGAAATCGAAAGTGCGGTCATTATGAAAAATCAATCTGCTGAAGTTAAATTTATTATGACAGGCATGCGGCAAAGGCGTCGGCGTTGGGTACTTGTTACGTGCTTACTTACGATACTAGCTGGTATCCTTTGCTGTGCTATGCTTTTGCTGGGGAACACAATCTACCCTATTCAAGAGGTCATTCGATCACTTTCAGGGGAACAAATTGCAGGTGTTTCTTTTGCAGTAAATACAATACGTTTTCCAAGAATGTTAGCGGGGCTTTTTTCAGGTTTCGCTTTCGGTATTGCAGGATACATTTTTCAAACAATGTTGCGAAATCCACTTGCGAATCCAAACGTATTAGGCATTACATCTGGTTCAAGTGTTGCAGCTGTTGTATGTATCACTGTGTTTCATACAAGCAACACAATTGTTTCTATTGCTTCGATTATTGGGGGGCTTATTACCGTATTCGTTATGTATTTACTATCTCGAGGAAAATCTTTTTCAATTGGCCGATTAATTCTTATTGGAATAGGGATACAAGCTATGCTTGATGCGGCAATATCCTATCTTCTATTAGTTGGCGCACAACAAGATATTCCAGCAGCACTTAGATGGCTTAACGGTAGCCTCAATGGCTCTCAAATAGAAGAATTGCCTCCATTGATGATAACGGTTATAATCTTTACCCCCATTGTTATCCTATTAGGAAAAGATTTAAATATGTTAGAACTTGGTGAGCAAATGGCCTCTTCTCTTGGTGTTGCTACAGATAAGACAAGAATATTGCTTATTGTAAGTTCTGTCTTAATGATTGCCATTGCTACAGCTACAACGGGTCCGATTGCCTTTGTCTCTTTTCTTGCAGGACCAATTGCTAATAGATTAGCTGGTATTAGCTTCTCGAATATTCTGCCAGCAGGTCTTGTAGGTGCTAACTTAGTTTTAGTAGCAGATTTAATTGGACAATTTGCTTTTGAATATAGGTTCCCTGTAGGCATCATAACTGGATTACTTGGAGCACCATATTTAATCTTTTTATTAATCCGAATGAATCGAAAGGGAGAATTATAATGGAAACAACACATAGTTTTCGAGCCGAAAAGGTCATATCGGGATATGATAATAAAACGATTATACACGGTGTTGAACTTGAAATACCAAGCAATAAAATAAGCGTTATTATTGGAGCGAATGGCTGTGGGAAATCTACGCTTCTAAAAACGTTAGCCAAACTTATTAAACCTTCGTCTGGAGAAATCACGCTTGATGGAAAAGCAATTAGCAAAATTCCACCGAAGCAATTGGCTCGAATTCTAGGCATTTTACCTCAATCCCCGGTTGTTCCAGAAGGAATAACAGTAACAGATTTAATTGGCCGAGGAAGATTCCCTCACCAATCTTTACTAGGAGGATGGTCGAAAAAGGATTATGAAGCTGTTGCTGAGGCGATGGAAATTATGAATATCACTGAATTTGCAAATCATGATATTGATGAGCTGTCAGGCGGTCAAAGGCAACGTGTTTGGATTGCTATGGCGCTAGCGCAGCAAACGGATATTTTATTTCTTGATGAGCCGACAACTTTTCTCGATATCACTTATCAAGTGGAAATTTTAGATTTGCTGACAGACCTTAATCGAAAATACGGTACGACAATTGTTATGGTTCTTCATGATATCAATCTATCAGCGCGTTATGCAGATTATATTTTTGCACTTCAAAAAGGAAAACTTGTAGGGGAGGGAGAGCCATCAGATATTATTACAAGCACATTAGTAAAAGAGATTTTTGGACTTGATTGCATCGTGATTAATGACCCGATTTCAGCTACCCCTTTAGTGGTGCCAAAAGGCAGATATCACGTTAAAGCGTAGATTCTAAATACAATAATCTTAAAATCATCATAATTTTATGAATAAAAATCTTCAAGCTTGAAAGGGGGTATGAAAATACTTAACAACAAACTTGGAGTTTTTTTATGGGCATAAGATGTCGTTTTTAAATAAAGATATGCCATTTTGTATAAAGTCACAATGAAATACGGGGAAGAAAATTACAGAAATACTAATTCAATCCATCTTTTTATAAAAATCAAATCTATTCCAAAAATAAACCCACGTATTTTAATCATTTTTCTTTAAAAATGCGGGGGTTTTCTCTAATGTAAGATCAGCTTTCATAGCATTCTTTTAATCAAACTTTACTCCAAAGCAACATTTGTGTAGAGTTGAAATAAAGTTTAACCGTTTTGAAAAAAGATTAACTATTTTTAAAAAAAGTTGCACCGTTTCACCCTGTTGGATATGATTACACATAATTTTTATTTTAGGAGAGAATGATATGGAAGTTTTTGCAGAGTATTTAGCGCATATTGATAACCCGCAACATCGAGATCGAACGGAAGAAGTTTTAGCTTGGGTCACCAGGGAATTTACCAATTTAAAGCCAAAAATTGCGTGGAATCAGCCTATGTTTACCGATCATGGCACATTTATTATTGGTTTTAGCGTAGCGAAACATCATTTGGCTGTTGCTCCTGAAAGTGCAGGGATTATTCATTTTTCTGAGGAAATTGTGCAGGCTGGCTATGATCATACCAAACAGTTGGTACGTATCCAGTGGGATAGCCCAGTTAATTTCTCATTGCTTGAGAGAATGATTGAGTTTAATATTTTGGATAAGGCAGACTGTTCAACTTTTTGGCGGAAATAAAAAGAAGAATTATGGAAAAAGAATACTTCACTGATTCTTCCATTCCAGATGAAATTTCACTGGCTAAAGAATTTGCTTGCAGCCGAATGACCATGAAAAAGATTTTAGATGTACTTGTTATGGAAGGAGTGCTTTATCGTAAGCGGGGACACAGAACATTTATTGTAAAATAAAAAATAGAAAGCAAAATAGTTTTATACGAAGTGTTGATGAAGAACCCTATGTTTTGGAAGATACATATATGCCGAATGATTTAATCAGTGGCCTTACAGAGGAATCCTTCACTTTTCTATATACCAACAATTACTACTTTTGCAAAGGAAAACTATTTTACTGTTTATAAATAAGAAATAAAAGGAAGAAAGGACTTTTCACAAGTCCTTCCATTTCAGCTTATTAGCATCACTAAAGGGGAAGGGATTTTAAATGTTAATGATGAATTGTATCCAATACATAAAGGAACTCATTTTATTCTTCCAAGCAAGGTGAAGGAGTTTTCTATTGATGGAGATGTAACAGCAATTGTTTCACATCTGTCAAAGGTATTGGGTGAATAATTACTCTGTGAAAACACGATGAAAATTTTTACTTTTTCATCGTATTTTTTATGGGGAAATTAGCTATATATTGTTTTTTGAATTTAATATGTATTCAGAAAAACAATATATTAAAAAAATATATTGTATACATGCTCTTTTTTCTGTATTATCAAATTTATATGTCAATTTTGATAAGGAGTAGTAGACTATGCAGCAGAGAGTTTCTTTTTCAACGTATGCACTTATTGGAACCATGTTGTTTGGCATGTTTTTTGGTGCGGGCAATTTAATTTTTCCAATTCAGCTTGGCCAATTAGCAGGAACAAACTTTTGGTCTGCTTTAATTGGATTTTTAGTAACAGCAATTGGTCTTCCCTTTTTAGGAATACTTGCCATAGGATTATCAGGAAGCAACGGATTACGGGAACTATCTAATCGCGTGCATCCGGTATTTGGGTTAATATTTTCTTTGGGGCTTTATTTAACAATAGGACCTTTTTTTGCCATCCCTCGCACAGCTACAGTTCCATTTGTAGTGGGATTGCAGCCATTTGTATCAGCAGAGCATATTACTTTTATGCTTGCGGCTTTTAGTTTTGTTTTCTTTTTATTGGTATATTATTTTTCTCTTAACCCGGCAAAAATTATGGATTATATCGGCAAGTACTTAACACCAGCTTTCCTTGTCTTTTTATTTGTGTTGATTATTACGAGTATTATCAATCCAATGGGAAGTTTTAAAGAGCCAATTGGAGATTATGCAAATAACTCTTTTATGAATGGCTTTAAAGAGGGATACAATACGATGGACGCCCTTGCATCCCTCGCTTTTGGCATTGTGGTAATCAATGCTATAAAAAATCAAGGAATAACCAATGTCAAAGATATTGCAAAAACGACTTGGAAATCTGGGGTTTTTGCGATGCTTTTAATGATGATTATTTATGGGTTCATTACTTATATGGGAGCTGCAAGTGTACAGGCTATTGGTACATTTGATAATGGAGGGCTGATATTTGCAGCAGTAGCGAAACATTATTTCGGTTCCTTTGGCGGAATATTGCTTGCTATTATTATCGTGCTTGCTTGTTTAAAAACTAGTATTGGCTTAATCACATCCTGCAGTGAATTTTTTCATGAAGTATTTCCGAAAATTAGCTATAAGGGTTTTGTTTTTATCCTTTGTTTCGTTTCTTTCTTATTTGCTAATTTAGGTTTAGATAATATTATTCAATTCGCTGTTCCTGTTTTAATGTTTCTTTATCCATTAGCGATTGTTCTAATCTTTTTAGCATTAGGATCTCCGCTTTTTAAAGGAAAAAGAAGTGTTTATGCAACAGCTATGTTTTTCACATTTTTAGTAAGTATGCTTGATGGTTATCAAGCATTAATCGGCAGTATTCCAGCTGCAAAGCTTGCAATTTTTGATCAAATTGGAGCTTTCTATAAAAGTACGCTTCCATTCTATGAATTGGGGCTTGGCTGGATACTTCCAGCGATAATTGGTGTAGTGATAGGGTCTATGCTTAGCTTTAAGAAACGCTCTATAACATAATATAGCTAAATCACTGCCTCTTTAGTTTTTTGCTAAAGAGGCCATTTTTATCTCGCATTAACGGGCTTTTGACCCTTACCTTAAGATGATGAGAGAAAAGGAGAAATCTAGGTGGGGGAAAAACTGTCCGTAAAAGTCTGATTGGTTTATCTAACAATCAGTGGCAGATGAAAAACTCTCATTACAAATATGCTGGAAAAAGTAATGTTCCAGATAAGTCAGTAAATTTAACTTTCCCAGAATAATATACAATCTATAAAAGACTGCAGAAAAAATCTGATTTTTTTCTGCAGTCTTTTTTGGTTTATCAAAAATAGAAAGGGGAAAACAAAAAAAGAATCTTAAGTAAACAGAAAATGAGATCTAAATGAATGCCATTCTACTTACAAAAGGAGAGATAAAATGACTCAACCAAAAACTCCATTAACCCAGCATTATAGCGGGGAGTATCCTAAACAATATCAAGAACCCCCAGCTATTCAAGGAAAAATGGAGCCTGTCCCAGACTGTGGAGAAAAAACCTATAAAGGTACAGGCAAATTAAAAGGGAGAAAAGCGCTGATAACTGGCGGCGATTCAGGGATTGGACGTGCAGCAGCTATTGCTTATGCTAGAGAAGGAGCCGATATTGTTTTAAACTATTTGCCGGAAGAACAGCCAGATGCAGAAGAAGTAAAGCAATTAATTGAAGCAGAGGGTCGCAAGGCTGTGCTTATCCCTGGCGATTTAAGTGATGAGGCTTTTTGCAAAGACCTTGTAGACAAGGCGTATGCTGAACTGGATGGATTAGATGTGCTTGCACTAGTTGCCGGAAAACAGCAGGCGGTAGAAGATATTGCAGACCTTACAACAGAGCAGATTCGCAAAACATTTGAGGTAAATGTTTTTTCTTTATATTGGATAGTGAAAGCAGCTATGCCTTACTTACCAGAAGGGGCATCTATCATCACCACAACTTCTGTTCAAGGCTATAATCCAAGTCCTAATCTACTTGATTATGCAGCAACTAAATTTGCGATAACTGGATTTACGCGAGGATTGGCAAAACAAGTAGCTTCAAAAGGCATTCGGGTAAATTCTGTTGCTCCAGGACCTATTTGGACACCGCTGCAGATTTCTGGGGGACAACCTAGTGATGTTATTCCAACATTTGGACAAGAAACACCATTAAAGCGTGGCGGCCAGCCTGTGGAGCTATCAAGTGTGTATGTGTTCTTAGCTTCAACAGAATCTAGCTATGTAACAGCACAGGTGTATGGGGTTACTGGTGGAATAGAGTTAGCATAAAGCAGGATTTAGCCTTTCTGTTTTTGCTGTATCTTCAAGCTTTTTTATTGAATAGTTTCAGACTATTTTCAAACGCTCATTTTCCATTAGCCTGAACAGTTAGCAGAATAAATGTTGTCTATACTTTGAGGCATGTTTTAGTTTCTAAAACATGCCTTTTAATTTTGGATAAGTTAAATTGTATATTAATAATTGAATAAAATGGAAAAGGAACTTTCTATAACCACTATCTATCTGTTGTGGATTTTTTCTTTTAAATACATAGACCATACTTATAATACAAATAATTAGTAAAGCTATATTATTGAGATTAAAAAAGCTATTTACTATCACCTCCTTATTTTGCTGAAAAAATCATAACTTTTTATTTAATTGAAAAATTTGATAAGGTCCTTTAATAAAACCTTAATCTTAAATATGGTTTTAGGACATATGTCCTTTTCCATTTATAAGCCTTTATTATTTAATAGAAAAGAAGTCGGATTTGGAGAGTGTAAAATGAAGGGAAGTATATTTGCAGTATTAGGGGGAGCTTTTATTACTATTCAAGGTGTTGCCAACACAGCCATTAGTGAAAGTATTGGCACATGGCAAGCTGCAGCACTTACACAATTAACGGGATTTATTGCAGCATTATTAGTATTATTGGTTATAAAAGATGGCAAGTGGACGCAAATAAAGCGTGTAAAGCCATTGTACCTATTTGGCGGGACTTTTGCGGCTATCGTTATTTTTAGTAATGTAAAAGGAATACAGTTGATTGGAGTTACCCTTACCATTGCTGTTTTGTTAATTGCCCAGTTAGGCATCACATTTTTAGTGGATGGAAAAGGCTGGTTTGGCGTAAAGAAACAAAAAATGGCGTTACCTCAATTTTTAGGCATTGCTATGATGATAGCTGGTGTATTAATATTAAGCTTTTAAAAAATGGAACAATATGACCTTTAGGTGGGAAAAATGAAAAATAAGGAAATTATAAATAATTATTTAAGAAAATATAAAATAGAGTCGGTTTTTCCCGAGGAAGTGCAGCACTTATTATCTTTAGTTAGTTTTGTTGAAGGAGAAGTGATTTGTTCTCAAGGACAATTGGCTGAAAATTTATATATTTTAGTAGAAGGAAAAATTAAAGTATACACCACTTCAGCAGAAGGAAGAACATTAATCTTGTCCTTTAAAAACCCTGTTGAAATAATTGGAGATATTGAATATATAAGAGGGATTGATATTATTAATACGGTTGAGGCAGTTTCAGCTGTTTCAATGATTAGCATCTCGTATGTAGTGCTCAAAAAATACGCGAAAGATTATGCGCCGCTATTAAATTTTCTTCTTGATATCATTACAAAAAAGTTTCAGTTGAAAAATAGTTCTTTAACCTTTAATCTTTTTTATTCTGTTGAAGTAAGGCTGGCTAGTTATCTATTATCTGTCTCTTCACAAGAAACGGACTTCCCAGAGGAAGATAAGGGGAGCATTGTCTATATAAGAGATGCAGCAAATTTAATTGGCACAAGTTATCGTCATGTGAATCGTGTTATCCAAAAGTTTTTGGCAGATGGACTGATTGAAAGACAAAAAGGATTTATTTATGTGAAAAACCGAGAAGGGCTAAAACAAATAGCTGGAGATAATATATATGAATAAATAAAACATTAGGAGATATAAACATGATTATTGGAATAGTTTTATCCATAATTGCAGGTTCCCTTGTAGGTTTGCAAAATATCTTTAACAGTAAAGTAAATGAGCACACAGGCTCTTGGACAACAACAACTATCGTTTTGGGCATGGGCTTTTTAGCTTCTTTCACAATTGGTTTTATAGCAGAAGGAAAGCAGCTGTTTTCTTTAGAAAATATGCAAGTATGGTATTGGTTCAGCGGATTAATTGGAGTAGGCGTTGTTACATGTGTAACAAAAGGAGTTAGGCTTTTAGGACCAACTTATGCTATATCTATTGTTTTAATTTCACAGTTAGCATTTGCTTTGCTGCTAGATTCAATGGGATGGATGGGATTAGAGAAAGTTCCCTTTACTTCTAAGCAATTAGTTGGTGTCCTTATTTTAGCTGGAGGAGTCTTTTTGTTCAAATTTGGAGGCAATGGTGCCTTTATTTTTGCCAAAAAACGAACAGAGCAATCTGAGTGAAAGAGCATCCCTATAGATATAAAAAATGAGGAAATTTTAAAATTCTACTTTGGGAGGAACGGAAATCCGCCTAATTATTTTTGGCGATGCAGGCAGCCTATTTGTTGAACCTTATAAAAAGGTTTGGCTTGCTGCCGTATTAGCCAGCATTTTTTCACATTGACGCATAAGAATCATTATGGTAAAATTTGATTAATTAATCAAATAAAAAAATGAATGATCAATTATAATGGAATCTAATTATTGGGGAAAAGAAAGGAAGCAGGTGACAAATAGATGAAATGGTTAGAAAAACTTTTAAATTGGATGTTAGTGATAGGATTACTATTATTGGCAGGAAGAATAATTACGGCAGTATGCATGTTTTTTAACGTTTCCTTTACAAGTTTTTTTAAAGATTATAGTATTATTTCAATTATTATTTTGCTTATTGGTTTATTAGGTACACAAGTGATGAAAACTAATAAGCAATAATTGTTGAAAAACCATTATTTTACTATTTTTTCTGCACCATTACTTGAAATGTATAAAAAAACATTGTATGATGAGACTACACAAAATGAAAGGGTGACCATGGGGCGATGATCTACTAATCTTGTTTTAAAAATACATTCGAAAAAAATCGAAGTCATTTTTGAATAGGATTAGTCTATACTTTCTTAGAAAAAAGGTAATCATAACCCTACTGCTGTTTTGCATTGGGCCCTTTTTAAGCGGTTTGAGAAATCCTATCCAATTATGACGGATAGGATTTTTTATTGTCTAATAAAGAGAGAAAAAGGGGAGAAACCTATGACAAAAGAACAAAAAAGAAAACTGTTCATATTAATGATTAATATGTTTATTGCGATAGGCAGCTTTGGGATTGTTATTCCCATTTTGCCCCAGTATTTAATGTCTATCAATCAAGGGGGAACAGCAGCTGGGCTAATGGTGGCTATTTTTGCCGGTGCTCAGCTAGTGTTTTCTCCCATAGCTGGGAAGTGGACCGATCAATATGGACGCAGAAAAATGATTATTTACGGTTTGGCTGGATTAACAGCTTCCATGTTTATCTTTTATATATTTGATAATATTTGGTGGCTTTATGTTTCGCGAGTTGTTGGCGGTGTGGGAGCCGCTTTATTAGTCCCTGCAATATTTGCATATGTGGCTGATATTACAACAATTGATCAAAGAGCAAGGGGGAATAGTCTTGTGTCGGCAGCTATGTCATTAGGCATAGTAATTGGCCCAGGCATAGGCGGTTTTTTAACAAAGTTTGGATTGAAGGCCCCTTTTTTAATTTCAGCTTTGGTATCCTTAGTTGCGGTTATCTTTTCTATTATTATCTTAGAAGAAAGCCAAAAGGCAGGAGCTCAAGGAGGAACGCATGCACTAGATAATGAGTCTATGGCAAAAAAGATGGTGCGTTCTGTTAAAATGCCTTATTTTATCCCACTTGTCATTACACTTGTGATGAGTTTTGGATTAATGGCATATGAATCAGTTTTAGGTCTTTTTGTAGATAATCAATATGGAGCAACACCTCAAGAAATTGCTGTAATGATTACCGCAACCGGAATCATTAGTGTTATTGTTCAGCTTTTTGTGGTAGATCGAATTGTTGGGCGTATTGGTGAAGCAAATGTTTTAATATTATTTTTGGGAGTTGCAGCTGTTGGCTTTATGCTGTCATTATTGGCATCAAGTTATGGAGTGTTTTTTGGTGTCACTCTTTTAATATTTCTTGCAACATCTATTCTTAGGCCAGTGCTTAACACACTTATTTCGAAGCTTGCAGATAATGAACAAGGCTTTGCGATGGGGATGAATAATGCCTATATGAGTATCGGGAATGTTCTTGGTCCTTTGCTTGCCGGCATCATTTATGATGTGAATATTATGTATCCTTTTGTCTTGGGGCTTGTTCTGATTACATTAACATTGTTTGGATCAATTGCTTGGCAAAAACGAATGTCTAAAAAGAATCAGAAAATCAATATAGCAGAATCATAATATAAGGTAGAAATAGTAATAGATTATCTTAGATTTGTTTTTCTTATCGTTAGCAAATAAAAGGAATTATGCTGGGAGTTATAGCATAATTCCTTTTATTGTGGATTTATTTAAAAATGAGCCTATTTTAATTCTTCCTAAAATCGCTGTTTGCTCATTTCCCTTATAAAATCATTGGCAAAAGCTGCTTTTTACTTTCCGAAGCTTATCATTATCTCTAATAAAAGGCTCAAGTTGATTTTTTTGTTTTCGTTTTTTTTCATAAAATTCCTTTTGTTTTATATAAATTTATTTATGAAAGGGCAGATAATCTTTAATTATTAGGTTGGGAGTAATAAGAAGTTTGATATGGATGCACAGGCTGATATGTCATTGGATGCTGGTTATAATAGCTTCTTCTAGTCTGGTCACACCCGGCAGGAGGTCCTAAAATGACGGAATCATAAATAGGTTCAACTGCTTTTTTATAATAATTCTCTTGTATACAATAAGCCCTATTTAGAACATCTGCAGGTATAAAACGTAGAAAGTCTGATCCATATACAATATCCGGTGTGGGCTGATCAAAGATAGTGAGGATATGGGTATTGTTTTGAAGTGCGATAATCCAGTGAAACCATCCCTTTGGAAATTGAGATACTTGCCCTGGTTTGAGATGGTAAGTAAGCAATTTTTGTGTAAATGGATTGAAGACAGATGTTAGTGCTTCGCCACTGATTACAAATACTAGCTCTGTAACATTTGTGTGCCAATGAGGCTGAATAATAATGCCTTGGCTTAAATGAACATTAAAAAAACCCGTTTGAATATTTGGAAGTTGTTCGGAAAAAAGTTGAGTGATATAGTTGTTTGAATCCCGTTTATAATTAACCACTTTAGTGGAATCACCAAAAAGTTGATAAGATGGGGATTGCTTATCGTGTTTCATGCTGTCTCCTCCTTATAAATAAGTTGAAATAGAAAACTAAAGCAATAAAAAATGCTGGATAGTCGTTTCATGGTAAATATACACAGGATAAGTTTGGACTATGATTAAAAGGAAGGAGAACTGTTAGTTAATTTTGGGAAAAATAGGAGCTCGAAATGAACAATTAGACTTTTACTGTCCAGCAATGGAGGATAAATGACAAGTTAATGAGTAAATATGTTTAAGCTTAAATGAGAGTAAGATGTTTGTTATTGTTAGACTAAAAAACCTCCCTTTGTGGAGTGGACCACTCTACAAAGGGAGGCTTGAGGAGTTTTTATTAATTAATCATGAAAATTAGTACCATCAGTAACGGCTTTAACAACACCTGCGCGGATAACAAAATCTCCAAAGTGTTCACCTTCAAGACGTTCTTTTGCGAAGCGAGGAAGAAGAGCGCGCAATTCATTTAGAATGTCTTCTTCGCCAACATTTTCTCTGTAAAGTTTGCTTAAGCGGCTGCCGTCATATGCAGCGCCTAGATACATATTATATTTCCCAGGAGATTTTCCGATAAAAGCAATTTCTCCGAGGGCATGGCGCGCGCATCCGTTTGGACAGCCTGTCATGCGAATAGTAATTTCTTCATCACGAAGACCATTCTCATTAACAATCTCTTCAATTTTTGTGATTAATGTTGGCAAGTATCTTTCAGCTTCTGCCATTGCTAAACCGCAAGTTGGAAGAGAAGCACAAGCGATAGAGCTGCGGCGAAGCGCTGAATGGTGTTGACCATCTGTTAGGCCATATTGATCCATTAAATCACTAATTTTTTTCTTTTTCTGGCTGGAAATATTGGCGATTACTAAGTTTTGATTACCTGTTAAGCGGAAGTCGCCGTTATGGATTTTTGCAATTTCACGTAAGCCTGTTTTTAATTGATAGCCTTTGTAGTCAGCAACACGGCCGCCTTCAACAAATAATGTGAAGTGCCATTTTCCATTAATTCCTTTTATCCAGCCGTAGCGATCTGTATTATGTTCAAATTTATAAGATTTAGCTTCTTCTAGTTTCCAGCCTAAACGATTTTCTAATTCTTCTACTACATTTTCTAAACCTAGGCGGTCAACTGTGTATTTAAAACGAGCATTTTTACGAACTGAACGATTACCATAGTCTCGTTGAATGGTAATGACTTTTTCAGCTAATTCCAATATCTTATCTGGTGTACAGAATCCGATTACTTTAGCTAATTGAGGATAGGTAGCTTTATCCCCATGTGTCATTCCCATTCCTCCTCCAATTGCCACATTGAATCCGATAAGTTTGTCTTCTTCAACAATTGCAATAAGACCTAAATCTTGAGAGAAAACATCGATATCATTGGCTGGAGGTAAAGCGATGCCGATTTTGAATTTTCTTGGTAAATAAAGAGGTCCATACATTGGTTCTACTTCTTCTTGTTCAGGAGTAGAAAGAACTTTTTCTTCATCTAGCCATAATTCATGATACGCTCTTGTGCGCGGCAACAAATAATCACTTAATTTTTTAGACCATTCAAAAACCTCTGCATGCAACTGAGATTGATATGGATTTGGATTGCACATAACATTGCGGTTTACGTCTCCGCATGCTGCGATAGTATCTAAAAGAGAAGCATGAATTTCTTGAATAGTTTTTTTCATATTCCATTTAAGGATTCCATGCATTTGGAATGCTTGTCTTGTTGATAGTTTTAATGTTTGGTTTCCGTACTTTTCAGCCAGCGCATCCATAACCAGCCATTGCTCAGGTGTTGAGACACCTCCTGGCGTACGTACGCGCAGCATAAACTGGTAGGCAGGTTCTAACTTTTGTTTTTGGCGCTCGTTGCGCAAGTCTCTATCATCTTGCAAATAGCTGCCATGGAATTTCATTAGGCGATTATCGTCTTCTGAGATGCCGGAGCTAAGGGGTTCAAGCATCGACTCGTGTAATGTTCCGCGAAGGTAGTTGCTCTCCTCTTTAATGCGCTCTACATCACTTGGCGATCCTTCTGGTGCTTTTAATATTGGGTTAACCATTTGAAAAACTCCTTTCGGTAGAAATCAGTAAACATCTCGCTGATAACGTTTTGTCTGCTGCATGGAGGCAATGTATTCTTCTGCTTTTTCTCTGCTTAAGTTGCCTTCTTTTTCAACAATATCAATAAGGGTTTTATGAACATCGTGGGCCATATGTTTTTCATCTCCACAGATGTAAACAACTGCTCCTTCTTCTAGCCAACTAAATAATTCTTTACTATTTTCAAGCATACGGTGTTGAACGTATACTTTTTTCTCACTATCACGTGAAAAAGCAACATCCATTTTTGTCAGAACATCATCTTTGATAAGGTTTTGCCATTCTGTTTGATAAAGGAAGTCAGTAACAAAATGTTGATCACCAAAGAATAACCATGATTTTCCTTGTGCGCCTAGTTCTTCTCTTTCTTGCATAAACGCGCGGAATGGTGCAATACCTGTGCCAGGTCCGACCATAATGATTGGTGTCTCTGGATTTTCAGGAAGCTTAAAGTTTTGGTTATGCTGAATATAGATTGGCAATGTGTCTCCTGGCTGAAGGCGATCAGCACAAAGAATGGAGCAAACTCCTTCTCTATCTCTGTTATTTGATTCGTAGCGCACAGCTCCTATCGTTAAATGCACTTCATCTGGATTAGCCGAATAACTGCTTGCAATTGAATAAAGACGTGCTGGTATTTTTCTAAGAATATTGACAAAGTCTTGTGCAGAGGCGCTAAAAGTTCCAAAGTCTTGCACTAAATCGAGCAGGTCCCGACCATAGATATATGCTTTAAGCTTATCAACGTTTTCCGTAGAAACAAGTTCTAAAAGCTCTTTATTGCTTGATAGCTTTGCAGCTTGCTCAAGCAAAGGTTTTGTTAAAACAGTTATTTCAAAATTAGAGATAAGCGCATCTCTTAGTGAACGAACATCTCCTTGTTTATTAACTGTTACAATCTCTTCAGGAGAAAAGTTTAATGCTTCTAAAAGTATGTCCACAAGGTTAGGATTATTTTCCGGATAAATGCCAAGCGCATCTCCAGGCTGATAAGTTAAATTAGATCCCTCAAGGGATAATTCAATATGAAGAGTTTGTTTATCAGAACCTCTGCCATTTAAATTAATAATATCAAGAACTTCTGCTTTAAACGGATTAGTTCTTGAATATACCGATTCAGCAGCAGGAGCACTGCTTTCATTTGTTTGCAAACCTGGATTCTCAACTGTTGCTACGCTAAGTTGAGCCAGTACATCATTAAACCATTCTTCGCTTGGCTCATCATAATCTAGATCACAATCTACACGATTCGTTATTCGAGTAGCGCCAAGTTCTTCTAAACGCTGATCAAATTCCTTTCCTGTTTCACAGAAGAATTCGTAGGAACTGTCTCCTAAAGATAAAACGGAAAAGTTAAGCTCATCTAGTTTTGGAGCACGTTTGCCATGCAGGAATTCATGAAAAGTTATCGCATTGTCAGGTGGATCTCCTTCTCCATGTGTGCTGACAACAATAAGTAGATTTTTAATCTTTTTCAAATTATTTGGTTTAAAGTCATTCATGGAAGAGACGGTTACATTAAAACCTTTTTCTGTTAAAGCTTTTCCTTTACTTTCAGCAATGCCTTGTGCAGTGCCTGTTTGTGATCCATAAAGGATAGTAATTTCTTTAGAGATTGCTTTTGCGTTAGCCTCATTAGCTTGAGAGCTTGCCGTTGCCTGTGTTTCGTTTTCTGCTACCATTGAGCTTTGTGCTGCTGTTAGATAGCCGCTTAGCCAAATTTTTTGTGTTGCTGTTAAATTTGGAAGCAATTGATTGAGTAGTTCAACTTGTTCTTGATTAAATGGACTGTTTGTTACTTGAAGCTGCAACATGATCACCTCACAAAAGATATAGACAATATAAGCATCTTATCCCGCAACTTGCAGGAGCAAAGCAAATAAGAACATTAATAGTTAAATAAAGAAACGTCCGATTTTTCTCAACATTTATTTTATAATGAAAATGGGAATATGTCATTAATATTTTAATTAATCCAATCAGACAAATCGGAATTAAAGGTCTTAAAAAATAAGTTTCTTTATTATAAAAAAATTATTATTATAATGTACTTTACTGGAAGAATTAGAATTAGTAAAATACATATAATTTATCATAACTATAAAAAAAATTAATAGTTAGGGGAGATAGTATGCAATACGATGCTTTGAAAACATTTGTCACTCTTGTTGAAGTGAAAAATTTCACAAAAACAGCAGAAAAACTCCTTATGTCTCAGCCAAGTGTAAGCTTACATATTAAAAACCTAGAAAGAGATTTCCAAACAAAGTTATTCGAACGCTCCCCTAAGTCATTAAAAATTACTCCAACTGGTGAGCTGTTATACGACTGTGCACTGCAAATGATTTCTATTTATGAACAAACACGGCAAAGTATTTTAGAACATCATCATTCTATTAAGGGAGAATTAAAGATTGGAGCAAGCTTTACTATTGGGGAATATATTTTGCCAACAATATTATTGGATCTGCAGAATAAATATCCAAGTTTAAAGTTAGAGGTAGTAATTGGTAATACAGAAGAAATTGTTCAATTAGTTCGTCTTTTTCAAGTTGATATTGGATTAATTGAAGGACAGACGAATGAAAAAGATTTATCTGTGCATGCTTTTATGGAAGACGAGTTATTTATGGTTTCCTCTAACTGTCATAGATTGGCCAAGAAGGGGAAAGTGGAGATATCCGATTTGCAAAATGAGTATTGGATAACACGAGAGGTTGGTTCTGGAACTAGAGAATATTTAGATCATGTTCTAAGGTCCAATGGTTTAAAGGCAAAATCATTTCTGACTATCAGCAGCAACCAAGGGATTAAAGAAACCCTTATAAGGGGAAAAGGGCTCTCCCTTTTATCTCATAGTGTTATTGAAAGGGATGTTCAACAAAAAAGCCTTTCCATTGTAAAGCTGAAAAACCAATCATTTATTCGCACACTGTCTTATGTGTATTCCCCGATCATGAAGGATAAAAAGAATGTGAAAATATTTATAGAAGCATTATCCGAAGTGTATACAAATAAATGAGAAATGAATAATTAGCAAGGGAGAAAAATTTTTCTGACTTCATTTTCTATTTATAGTAGAATAACAATGGTAATTTTTAATAACGGCTTCATTTATGAAACAAAATCAATTAATTTATGATGGCCTTAGCAAAAGGAGTATCCAGATGAAAAAAAAGAATAAAACTTTTCGCCTTGCTTTATTAGGAATGTTTTCAGCAATTATCGTTCTGCAAACAACAATCCCGCTTCTTGGTTTGATTCCAATTGGACCACTTAGTTTAACAGTGATTCAAGTTACTGTTATTATTGCAGCTATTGTATTAGGTCCTCGTGACGGAGCAATTATTGGAGGAGTATGGGGAATTATTACTTTTGTACGAGCCTATACTTTTCCAACAAGCCCTATTGCGCCTATTATTTTTACAAATCCATTTATTTCTGTTTTGCCGCGCATATTAATAGGTATAGTAGCAGGATATATTTACCACAAGGCGCTGAAAAGTAAAATGAACGATACAGGAGCTATGAGCATTGCCGGGGTAGCCGGGTCATTAACGAACACTGTGCTAGTATTAGGACTAATTTATTTATTTTACCGCAAACCATACGCTAACTATATGGAAATGGATGTTAGCCAGCTATTGCCAGCCTTGCTTGGTATTGTTGGAACAAATGGTGTGACAGAAGCAATCCTTTCAGGTATACTTGTTCCAATTATCGCAAAACCATTATTAAAAACACGAAAATAGCAGTTCCATTAAAAAAAGTAATTTCCGCTTAAAAACAGGAAATTTTTTCATGTGTTTTTCATAAGCTACTTTATATAGAATAAAAAATAGGAGATCTTCTCTTATTTTTTAATCAAATCAATTCCGACTAAACAACTAGTAAAACTTATTGACAATAATAGCAATTGTGATAAAATTTAGAAAAAACAATGCTTTTCAAGAGCGACACAGGAAATTGGCCCTATGGCCTCCAACAGCTTGTAAATGATGCAGGGTGCTAAAATTAACAAATGTTTATCTTTCCAAGTCGGGAAGTTTTTTTTATGATTCAGCATGAGGGACAAATTGCTTGTAATAAAAGAGCAATGTTATTATGTCAAATAGTAGTTTTTTGATAAAGGAAGGGAGCATTGTAAATTGGGGCAAATATTAACATATGAAACTATCGATGATTTGAAAGAAATTCCTTTTTCAATAGATAATGACACAAAAGGTGCACTAGAAGTAATAAAATGGGCATATGACACGTATGGCGATCAAATAGTTTATGCATGCAGCTTTGGAATTGAAGGTATTGTGCTAATAGATTTAATATCTAAAGTAAAAAAGGATGCCAAGATTGTCTTTTTAGATACAGATGTTCATTTTCAAGAAACATATGAATTAATTGACAAAGTAAAAGATAAGTATCCAGATCTGCAAATAGAAATGAAAAAACCAGAATTAACACTGGAAGAACAAGCAGAACAATATGGGGATGAGCTTTGGAAAACAGCTCCAAATAAATGTTGTGAAATTCGCAAAGTCACTCCATTAAATGAGGTTCTTTCAGGATCGATTGCTTGGCTTTCTGGTTTGAGAAGAGAACAGTCTGAAACAAGAAAAAATACACAGTTTATCAATAAAGACAATAAATTCAAATCTGTTAAAGTCTGCCCGCTTATTCATTGGACGTGGAAAGATGTATGGAGATATGCCCATAAACAACAGTTGGATTACAATGTATTGCATGACAGAGGGTATCCGAGCATTGGCTGCAAAACATGTACACAAGCGGCCATTAATATGGATGATTTAAGATCAGGAAGATGGTCTGGCAAAGGGAAAACAGAATGTGGTCTACATTTACAATGATTCGAGGACTTGAAAAATGATCTTAATCTTAGCAGGCATCATGTCACTATTTTTTGCAATGAATATCGGAGCTAGCGGCGCTGCGGCGAGTATGGGAGTAGCATACGGATCCGGCGCCATCCCAAATAAAAGAATAGCACTTCTTATTTGTGCAATAGCTATCTTTTTAGGTGCTGTAATAGGGGGAAGTGAAGTAGTTAAAACAATTGGAGAGGGATTAATTCCTAGTTCTCTTTTAAATGCAGAAATTGTTTTGATTATATTATCCTCTGCTGCGATAGCATTATTTATAGCAAATTTAATGGGAATTCCTCTTTCTACTAGTGAAATAACGGTAGGAAGTGTAGTTGGGGTAGGAGTTGCCTACAAAAGCCTTTTTGCAGGGCACATTTTATGGATAGTTCTGTTTTGGCTGCTCGTTCCTTTAGTTGCATTTGGAATAGCTTTTTTTGCAGGCAAACTGATGAATAAGTATGAGCAAAAACTAAAATGGCTTCAAGTTGGCAAAAATGAAAAATATTTATCTGTTTTTGTCATAATTGTTGGTTTTCTTGAGGCATTTTCTGCCGGCATGAATAACGTAGCAAATGCTATTGGCCCGTTAGTTGGGGCAGAATTAATTCCTATTAAGACAGGAATAATTGTTGGCGGGTTTTTTATTGCCATTGGTGCTTTTCTTTTAGGTGGAAGAGTATTGCAGACAAACGGAAAAAAAATCGTCCGTTTCAGCAAATTAGAAGGCGGCGTTATTTCTGGAACTGGATCAACTCTTGTTATCATCTCTTCCATATATGGATTGCCAGTACCTTTAACACAAGTTACGAGTACGGCTATTATGGGAATTGGCGTAGCAAAGAATGGGATAGGCATGTTGAAAAAACAAGTGATTAACCGTATATTAAAAGTATGGGTTGTTTCTCCAGTATTATCTCTAGTTATTTCTTATGGGCTAGTGCAGCTATTTATTGAATCAGATTTCTTTAATGTATTTATACTACTTAGTGTAGTAGTAGCTACGTTAGGTTTAATCAGTTTAGTGAAATCAATTAGAGAAGACAGCAGATCCGTGTATGAAGAAGGTGGCGGAATCTAATCAATTTCGACTGTAATTCATAGTAAAACACTATAAATACTTAATAATAATAAATGAGGTGTAGAGAAATGGCATTGAGCAAACCACATGGCGGTACATTAATTAATTTATGGGAACCTGAATATAAGTTTAACGGTTCAGAAAAAGAATTGGAAATCGATGTAATAGCACTTAGTGATTTGGAACTGATTGGGAATGGCGCTTATAGCCCATTAACAGGATTTTTAACAAGAAAAGACTATGAATCCGTTGTGGAAAACATGCGTTTAGCAGATGGGACAGTTTGGAGTATTCCCATTACATTGCCTGTTACGGAAGAAAGCATAAAAGGAATTGAAACAAAGGATACAGTAAAGCTTACATTTAATGGTGAAGTTTATGGTGTCCTTCAAGTAGAAGATATTTATGTGCCTGATAAAATTACAGAAGCTACTTCTGTTTATAGAACAGATGATATGGAACACCCTGGGGTAAAGAAAATGTTTGAAAGAGGAAATGTTTATCTTGGTGGTTCTATTAAATTAACTAAAAAAGTGGAGAAAACAGAATTCACTAGCTACTATTTAGATCCACAAGAAACAAGAGCTGTTTTTCAAGAAAAAGGCTGGAAAACAGTGGTTGGTTTTCAGACAAGAAACCCTGTTCACCGCGCACATGAATATATCCAAAAAAGTGCTTTAGAAATAGTAGATGGCTTATTTTTAAATCCTCTTGTTGGAGAAACAAAATCAGATGATATTCCAGCAGATGTACGTATGGAAAGCTATCAAGTATTGCTGAAAAATTATTATCCAGAAGATCGTGTATTCTTGGCAGTATTCCCTGCTGCAATGAGATATGCTGGACCAAGAGAAGCAATTTTTCATGCTATGGTAAGAAAAAATTATGGCTGTACTCACTTTATTGTTGGTCGTGACCATGCTGGAGTAGGAAACTATTATGGCACATATGATGCACAAAAAATATTTGACAACTTTACAGCAGAAGAGTTAGGGATTAATTTATTATTCTTTGAACATAGCTTCTATTGCAAAAAATGTGAGAACATGGCATCAACAAAAACATGTCCACATGGCAGTGAACATCATGAAATACTATCTGGCACTAAAGTTCGTCAATTATTAAGAGCTGGAGAAATTCCACCAAGCACATTTAGCCGCAAAGAAGTCGTTGAAGTATTAATCAAAGGATTGAAAAACCAACAAGTTCATTCTTAAAAGCAATGGGGGACAACCAAAGTGGGGAAAAGTACAAATATCACATGGCATGATCAAACAGTGACGAAACAGCAAAGAAGAGAAAAAAATAAACATCATAGCTGCGTTCTTTGGTTTACAGGTCTGTCTGGTTCTGGTAAATCTACTGTGGCAAATGCGGTAGCAAAACGCTTATTTGATGATCGGATTAATAGTTATGTTTTAGATGGAGATAATATTCGTTTTGGCATCAATAAAGATTTAGGATTTTCTGAAGAAGATCGCAAGGAAAATATTAGACGAATTGGCGAAGTCAGCAAATTATTTGTTGATAGTGGACAAGTGGTATTAACTGCATTTATTTCTCCTTTTAGAGAAGATCGCGATAAAGTAAGAGAATTGCTAACTGAAGATGAATTTATTGAAATTTATATAAAATGCTCTCTTGAAGCATGTGAAGCAAGAGATCCAAAGGGACTTTATGAAAAGGCGCGTCAAGGAATCATTAAAGATTTCACAGGCATCAGTTCTCCATATGAAGAGCCAAATAATCCCGAGATCGTTGTGGATACGGAAGAAAATTCCATTGAGGAATGTGTAGAATTAATTGTAAACTACTTAAAAGATAGAAACTTTTATATTGCTGAATAATTGTTAGAATAAGGGAACTGTTTACTACTGAGCAGTAGAGAGATATTAATTTCGCTGCTAAAAGGAGGCAGTTCCTTTGTTTATAGGATGAAAAAAGAAAAAGAGAAAAAAGGGAAGAGATAGGAGGGGGAGTTATGGGGAAAGTATATTTGGTTGGAGCAGGTCCTGGTGATCCAGATTTAATTACAGTAAAAGGCTTAAAGTGCATTAAGCTTGCAGATGTCATTTTATATGATCGTCTTGTCAATAAAGAATTGTTGGAGTACGCAAAACCAAAGGCAGAGCTTATCTACTGCGGCAAGCTTCCAAATCACCATATCATGAAACAGGAATTAATTAATCAACTACTTGTTAAGCATGCGAAAAAAGGGAAAATCGTTACGAGGTTAAAGGGAGGAGATCCTTTCGTTTTTGGGAGAGGCGGAGAAGAAGCAGAAGAATTAGCCAAAAATCAAATTCCTTTTGAAGTTGTTCCTGGAATTACAGCAGGTATTGCAGCACCTAGCTATGCGGGAATTCCTGTTACCCATAGAGATTATGGATCTTCCTTTGCTTTTGTTACAGGGCATACTAAAGAGGGAGAAGATGATATAAAATGGGAAGCACTTGCATCCATTGATACACTTGCCATTTATATGGGAGTGAAAAATCTGCCCTCTATTCAAGAACAACTATTGAGGCACGGTAAAAAACCTTCAACACCAGTTGCTTTAATTAATTGGGGAACGACGACTGTACAGAAAACAGTTGTAACGAACCTTTCTGATGTGATAGAAGATGCCCAAAAGGAAAAGATAGCAAATCCATGTATGATTATTGTAGGAGAAGTAGTGCGCATGAGGGAGAAAATCAGCTGGTTCGAAGAATCTTTTCTTGAAACTTTACCGAAAGAAGTGGTTTTATAATGGAGGCCGTTTTATATATATGTCATGGAAGCCGAATAAAAGAAGCAAGTGATCAGGCCATCTCCTTTATAAAAAGGTGTATGGAAAATGAGGAGTTTCCTATTCAGGAGTATTCTTTTTTAGAACTGTCCGAGCCTACGATTGAACAAGCCTTTTTTCAATGCATAAAAAAAGGAGCTACTGTCATTCATGTTATTCCTGTTCTTTTATTAACGGCCGCTCATGCTAAAATAGATATACCAGAAGTATTGGGGAAATTATCCGAAGAATATCCGGAAATTGAAATTCGTTATGGACGTCCAATTGGAGTCCATAAAAAGATGATAGAGATTGTTGTAGAAAAGATAAAAAAATCTTCTCTATTGGATAAAAAGGATTTATTAGTGCTATTAGTTGGCAGAGGGAGCAGCGATCCGGAAGTAAAACAAGATTTAGGAGATATCGCGGCATTAGTAGAAGCTCAATTACCCGGGATTTCTGTTAAAGACTGTTATTTAACTGCAGCAGAACCAAGTTTTATAGAAGGAATAGAGTATGCTAACTCCTCTTCTTATCAAAACATTTTAGTTATTCCATATTTGCTTTTTACAGGAATTTTGATGAAATCTATGAAGAAAACAATAAAAGAGCTTGCCGATTCTGATAAAATATACGAATTAGCTCCTTATTTAGGATATCATCCTTTTATAGCAGATATTTTAAACGAAAGATTAAAAGAAGTTGCAAAGGAAGACGTATATGTATCCATTAAACATTAATATGAGGGGCAAGGAATGCGTAATAATAGGCGGCGGAAAAATAGCCTATCGCAAAACATCCCCTCTTATTAGTGGCGGGGCAATGGTAACCATCATAAGTCCTGAAGTTTGTTCGGAAATTGAGAATCTGGCTTTAGAAGGGAAGGTTAAGCTAAAAAAAAGACACCCTTTAGAGGATGATTTTCAATCTGCCTTTTATGTTATTGCAGCAACAAATAATGAGAAGGTAAATGCTGAAATTACAACCAAGTTGGAGAAAACAAAACTGGTCCTTAATGCTTCATCTGTAGATAAAGGAAATTGTCATGTTCCTGCAAGTTTTAAAAAAGGAAAGCTGTTGTTAACAGTTTCGACAAGTGGGGCCAGTCCTATGCTCGCTAAAAAGATAAGAGATCAATGGTCTGCTCTTTATGACGATAACTTTGAACACTATGTAGATTTTTTATATGAGGCAAGAGAACAAATAAAGCAGCTAAATATACCGTCTGCTCGTAAAAAATATTTGCTGCAAGAAATAATCGATGAAAAATATTTAGATTCCATAGAGAATAGACAATTTTTTCTCATCAGTCTTAAAAACTTTTAACTCGTTTTAAGTTAAAAGTTTTTTGTGTTTTTTAATATGAAATATACAGAATATTCTTTGGTATTATACTAACATTATATTGAATGATTTGTATTCTCTGTAATATAATTTTGGTAAGAAATATCTCGTTTTTAATAAAGATAATAAAAAAGAGAACTAAATACAAACTATCTTAAAACTCTTTGATTCTAACTTTTTATGCTCATTAGAATCTTGTATGTGGAAAGGGAGGTTAAATGAAATTTAGTACAAAGCTTTATGGTGGATTAGGAATTATATTTATTTTAATAATGATTCTTATTGCAGTACTTATGAGTATGTTAAAACAACAAAATGTTAAAATGCACGTTATCGTAAATGAATTATCTGAGAGAATTAGAGTTACTGCAATTATTAAAAATGAAATAAACAATATGAGCAGAGAAGCAATGGAAATTTCAATAAACCCTTCTGAAAAAGCACTGCTAGATACTTTAAATGATTGGGAAGAGTCTAGAACAAACATTGCCTCATCTTTAGGGGCGCTAAAGGAAATGGATAAAAGGAAGCAGACACAGGAATTGATTATGAAGTTTTCTACCATTTTTCAAACATATGAAGAAGATGGACAGGAACTTATCTATAAATATAAAAGGAATATGGGGCAAGAGTCAGATGTTATAAAAGCGCTACCAAGCAATCAAGATAAGGAACGGCTTTTGCAAATTGTCAATATACTCTCTACTTTGCAAGAACAGGAAATGAAAGATGAGCTTTTCCGAACACAAGGGACATATAATATAGCAGTCAAAATTATATATATTTATGTTTTTATCGGTATTTTTTTGAGTGTTGCTATAGCAATTTGGATTATAAAAGGAATGACCAGAAACCTTTACCGTGTCGCTTCAGTGATGTCTAGCGTTGCATATAATCAAGGAACGGAATTTCCGAGAGTTTCTATAAAGACCAAAGATGAAATCGGAAGGATTGCAGAGGCATATAATGAAATGGCAATAGCTTTAGAGCAACATTCACAGCAAGAAAAAGAACTAAAGATAAAAGCTGAGGAACAGAGTTGGCATGATTCTAAACTTGCAGAAATCACGTCTGCTTTTCCATGTGCAGAAGACTTTAATTCTTTAGCCAATTTATTTATCAACCAAGTAACTCCGACGATAGAAGCTCAATATGGTGTATTTTATATTAAGGAAGGTACAGGAGAGCTGCAGCGTTTAGAAAAAGTTGCTTCCTATGGTTTTGCTGAGAATGCTAGTACGAATAAACAAAGTTTTCTTTTAGGAGAAAAATTGATAGGGCAATGTGCTTTAGAAAATAGACCGATTAACCTTACTCATATACCAGATGATTATATTAAGTTAGAATCAGGGTTAGGCAGTGCTGCTCCTAGAAATATTTATATTCTTCCCATTGAATTTGAAGGAGAAGTATTAGGAGTCATAGAAGTTGCCTCACTTAAAGTATTCAGTCTAATACAACAAAAGTTATTAAAAATGATAATTGGGCATTTAGGCATTACTATTAATAGTATTAGAAATCGCATGCAAGTAAAAAAACTTCTGGAAGAATCCCAAGCGCTGACAGAAGAACTGCAAAGCCAATCAGAAGAGCTGCAAGCGCAGCAGGAAGAACTGATTGCTATTAATGAAGAGCTGGAAGTACAGTATAAAACATCGGAACAGAAAAATGAAGAGTTAGAAAAACTTAGTGTGATATTAGAGGAAAAGGCTCACCAGCTTGTGCTTAGTTCCCAGTATAAAACAGAATTTCTTGCAAATATGTCCCATGAACTTAGAACGCCTCTAAACAGCATGCTAATACTTGCTCAAATGCTGCTGGAAAAGGCAAATGATAATCTTACATTAAAACAATTGGAATATTTGCAGACGATAAATTCATCTGGTAATGATCTGCTGCATCTAATAAATGAGATATTAGATTTAGCAAAAATAGAGACAGGGAAAATAGATATAATTGAAGGAGAAGTAAGGCTAGAATCTATTAAAGAGTTTGCAGAGAAACAATTTTGCCATTTAGCCGAAAAAAAGGGCCTTGAGTTTAAAGTGGCGTTACATAAGGATCTATCTCCTTTTATATATACAGATGAGCACCGTCTGAAACAAATAATCTCTAATTTATTGGCTAATGCCTTTAAATTTACTACTAAAGGCAGTGTTACATTATATATTGAAGAAGTGGGCTATTCTATTCCGGATAATAGTAAAGTATTGGAGGCGGCAGATTCGGCCATTACTTTTACTGTGAAAGATACAGGAATAGGCATTCCAAAAGAGAAGCAGAACTTTATATTTGGCGCATTTCATCAGGCTGATGGGACCACTAGCCGCAAATATGGAGGAACTGGGCTGGGATTGTCTATATGCAAAGAAATCTCTAACTTGCTTGGAGGGGCTATTCGTGTAGAGAGTGAGGAGGGAAGAGGGAGTTCGTTTATACTTTATTTACCGTATAAATCAAAAAGCCAATCTAAACCTATATTTTCATCACAAAAAGAAATAGCGGTCAGCGGGGAAAATACAGAAAGTTTTATGATGGAGGCAAAAGATTTTCTTTTTAATAAAGAAATAGAAAATGAATCTGTTTTATTAGTTAAAGGAAAAAAAATCCTGATTGTGGATGACGATATGAGAAATATTTTTTCACTTTCTGCTGTATTAGAAGATTATGAAATGGAAGTGCTATTTGCGGAAAATGGCCGAGAAGGCTTGGAAGTATTGATGGCAAATCAGGATATTGACCTTATCTTAATGGATATTATGATGCCGGAAATGGATGGCTTTGAAACCATGACGAAAATCAGAAGTATGCCAGAGTTTCAAAATCTTCCTATTATAGCCTTAACAGCAAAAGCGATGAAACATAACCGAGAGCAGTGTATAGAGGCAGGAGCATCTGATTATATAAGCAAACCAATAAATATAAAGCAATTATACTCTTTAATTCAAGTATGGCTTTATAGAAGTTAGGTGGGAAAAGATATTACCGAATATTTTAATAAACAAGCAGTAGAAAATAATGATCTGGAAAAAATTGAAATTGAATTATTATTAGAAGGCATTTACCGATACTATGGATATGATTTTCGAAACTATGCCTTTCCTTTTCTTAAAAGAAGAATTATGTATCGAATAGGGGCAGAAAACTTATCCAGTATTTCAGCATTGCAGGAGAAAGTATTTCAAAATTCTATAATGATGAAGAAGTTATTGTCAGATTTTTCTATCTCTGTAACAGAAATGTTTCGAGATCCAGAGTTTTTTTTGACGCTTCGAAAAAAAATTATTCCGATAATAAGAAATTATCCTTTTATACGAATATGGCATGTCGGATGTGCTTCAGGTGAAGAAGTTTATTCTATGGCCATCATGCTAAGCGAGGAAGGAATATTAAATAAAACAAGGATTTATGCAACAGACATAAATAATATTGCTTTGGAAAAGGCAAAGCTGGGAAGTTTTCCCCTAGAAAAAATGCAGTTATATACAAAAAATTATATAAAAGCCGGCGGGACAAATGAATTTTCTGAGTATTATGCAGTCAAAAATAATGCAGCAGAATTTCGTCCCTTTTTAAAGGAAAATGTGTTGTTTACACAACATAACTTAACTACAGATCAAACATTTAATGATTTTCATATTATTATATGCAGAAATGTTATGATCTATTTTAATAAAAGTCTCCAAAATGATGTTCATCAATTACTATATAATAGTCTAGTACTTTCAGGTTTTCTTGGTTTGGGTAAAAGGGAAGAGGTGAGATATACAGATTATGCAGGAAATTATGAAGAATACGATACCAGTGAAAAGATATACCGAAAAATCAACTAATTCTAATGTAGCAGAAGTTATGCATATCTTAATGGTTGATGACCTGAAAGAAAACCTGCTTGCTCTTGAGGCAGTTTTAAGTGCACCTAATATTCACTTAGTCAGCGCCAAATCAGGAGAAGAAGCATTAAAGAGAATACTGCAATATGATTTTGCAGTAATTCTTCTTGATGTTCAAATGCCTGGGATAAATGGCTTTGAAACAGCGAGACTAATAAAAGAGAGAAAAAAATCAAGAAATATTCCTATTATTTTTATTACGGCTATAAGCCAAGATGTAGATCATATTACACAAGGTTATGAAGTGGGAGCAATAGATTATATTGTTAAACCTTTTAATCCAGAAGCTTTAAGAAGCAAGGTAGAACAATTTGTCAATATCTATAAAAATCACACAAGAAGCCTAAAAAAAATCGAAAGAGAAAGTTCTATTGAAAGAGAAAAGATAAATCTTGAGTTAAACGTTACAAAAGTAAATTTGCACAAACACGAAGCTTTATCAAAAGTGATACAAGATACGCTGCAAGATACTATTGTAACATTTAATGAAGAAGGTTATATTTTATCGGTAAATCCAATGGCTGAAAAGATGTTTGGCTACAAGGATTCAGAATTAATTGGAACACATATAGCAATTCTCCTTGATTCCACAGGGGAAATTGAAAAAGATAAAACGGCAAATGCATTACATTATTTTATGAACAAATCTTCTGTTGGAAAAATAGTTGAAATTATCGCAAAACGTAAAGATAATGATACTTTTCCTGCAGATATTCATATTGGGGATGCCATGCTGGAAGATTATCATATTTTTGTCTGCACTATTCGCGATATTACAGAGCGGAAAGAAATGGAGAAAATTAAAGAAGCCTATTTGGATAAATTAGAGCAAATGGTGGAAGAGCGGACCCTTGATTTATTATTGGTTAATGATAAGTTAACAAAAGAAATGAAGGAGCGAAATAAGGTAGCGGATGACCTGTTATTGTCAGAAGGTCGCTTTAAACAAATTTTTGAAGCAAGTCCCTGTCAGATGGCAATTTTCTCTATACAAGAGGGGAATTTTATTGCGGTAAATAATAACTGGGCAATTCATACTGGCTATAATCTCGATGAATTAAATAATGCGAATTGTCAGTGGGGAATTTTTCAAGAAGATAAGGAAGAATTCAGACAGATTGTCGGAAATGAATGGATTACGCCAATGAACAATAAAAAGGTAACATACAAAACGAAGGATAAATCAATAAGGTATGCTCTATTGTCGACAGAAACAATTATGATTGAGAACAGAAATTGTGTTCTAATTGCCTTAAACGATATTACGGAAAGAATACGTATGGAAAAGGAAATATATAAGTTAGATAGATTAAATTTAGTAGGAGAAATGGCAGCAGGAATTGCCCATGAGATTCGCAATCCTATGACGACTGTTCACGGTTTTTTGCAAATGGGTAAATTAAATAACCAGCAGTTATCAGTGGAACATTTGGATTTAATGATAGATGAGTTAGACAGAGCAAATAAAATTATTAAGGAATTTCTAACCTTAGCTAAAAATAAGACGAGTGACAGAAAAATTCAATCCCTCAATGATATTATTGAAATCATTTATCCCCTCTTAAATGCAGAAGCTCTTTTATCTGGCAAGCGGGTATTGCTTCAATTAGAAAAGTGTCCGATGTTATACCTAGATGAAAAAGAAATTCGTCAACTCTTATTAAATATTGCTCTAAATGGTTTAGAATCAATGGCTAATGAAGGGGTTTTAACGATTAAAACTTATATCGAACAAGAAAATGTAATTCTACAAATTTGCGATACCGGTAAAGGAATAGGAGATGATGTTTTAGATAAAATAGGAACTCCATTTTTTACAACAAAGGATAATGGCACAGGATTAGGATTGGCTGTGTGCTATAGTATTGCAGAGCGACATAATGCGAAGATAAAAATTGATACAAGCAATAAAGGAACTATATTTTCTATTTGTTTTGCTTTAGAAAAGTAAGATGAAAGTTTTATTAGGATAGGAGAATAGCAGTTGAAAAAAAAATGGTTCATTTTATTGATCTGTTTTGTTTTTTTAGGTGGATTATGCAGTTATATAATATTAGAAATAAATCAAAAAAAAACGAAGATAGCAGTAGTGCTAAAAGGTACAAAGGCAGATTATTGGCGTATATTATCAGCTGGCATAGAAAAAGCATTTGATAATTACGGAGCAGAGGGAGAGTTTTTGGCAACAGACAATACAGAGGGGGATCAGCTTGATATTCTGAAAAAGGTATTAAAAGAAAAACCAGACGCATTAATATTTTCTCCTGAAAATCCTAAGCAGTCTATTCCGATATTAGAGGAGTATAAAAAAAATGATATTCCTGTTTTCCTTGTTGATACAAATCTAGATTGGGCAGATAAAACTTCCTTTATTGGAACAGACAATAACAAGTTAGGAGAAAAAGCAGGTGAATTGCTTGCCGCCATGTCTCAGCCGACAGATAAAGTATTGCTTATTGGGTTTATTTCACAGGATAACGTAAGTGAAGATAGAATAAAAGGAGCAAAGGAAGCTTTAAGTAATGCAGGTATTCATACAATTATCAAAGAAGTAGTGAGAAATAAAGAAATGAATATGGAGCTGACGAAAATTGTAGAAGCAAATCCAAAAGTAAAGGGAATATTTGCTGTGGATGATGATACAGCTCTCCAAATTATGAACATATTAAAGAAAAAGAATTGGAATATTCCAGTAGTAGGAGCTGACGGAATAGTAAAAATGGTGGAAAATATTGAAAACGGCACGCTGCAAGCTACTATTGCCCAAAATCCTTATGATATGGGGTTTATTAGCGCAGAGAATGCGCTGAAAGTAATAAATGGGGGGAAAGTAAAAAAAGAGATTGATAGCGATGTAGATATTATTACAATAGATAACGCAAAAAGTAAAATAGATTTTCTGGAAAAGTTAATACAGAATTAAAATAAAATGAAGAGAAATTTAAATAAATATAGCTATATTTATTACTAGTACTTCAAAATGGCTGTAATGATGGGAAGTTTCCATTATTTTAGGCCTTCCTTCAGTTCGTTAGGAATAAATTTAGATCCATTCTGAAGTACTAGTTATTGTTAAGGATGATTAATTTTTTTTCTTTACATATCCCATTAAATAATTAATAAATTTATAATCTTTTGCCAACCATGCACCATGATTTCGTTTTAGGTAGCTTTCTCCTTCTAGGAAGGTAGAGAACGTTACTGGCAATTGTTTTTTCTTCTGCTCAATAACCCATTCTTTATTATTTAAAGGGTATAGATAAAAGTGTTCCTCTGCTTTATTTTCATATATGGAACCTAATAGAGATTCCTTTATGTTATATGTATTTTTTCTTGCATCTTCCCTTACAGGTTCAAGTGAGAAAGTATTTAAGACAAAATCTTTGTAGGCCTCCGCAGTTAAAGTGCATCCAGATGCTTTTGCATGTCCGCCACCGCCATATTTTCCAGCAATTTGTGAAACATCGACTGTATCATGGATTGTTCGAAAACCTACTTTTTTTCCACCCATATTTAAAATGGCAATATAATCTAAATGAGGGTATTCCTTGCCAAGCTCATTTCCCAATTCCGAATGATAAGATTCTGCATAAACGATACCAGCGAAAAATCCATTAATTTCTGTTTGTACAAGCTCTCTTCGTTTGCGGCGGATATAGCGCTCGATTTTAGTGTCTTCAAGCTCTAATAGTTTTTCCTCAAATTCATCAAAATAAAAGTGATTGCTATTTTTGAGTCGGTCAATCATTTTTTCTTCAAATTCACTCATAGAGATAAGAAAAAATAAGGCATTTAGCTTTTTAGCCTGTTGGTTATCATTTTTCTCCCAATCCCATGTGTCATATTGTCTGACAAGTTCTACAAATTCTGCAATGCAATTGGAAGGCTCAAGAAGATTATGCTGAATAAGATATTCGTAAAATAATGATGTTGCCGAAGTTAAGTGCCCATCTGCATCCTCCACAGATACATATCCCCATTCATGGTCATTGAAATGCAGTGCCGTTTTATGGTGATCAATTAATTGGATTTTCCCCCCTTTTTTATAAAATGCTTCTAGTTTTTTTCTGTTCTCTTCATTAACTGAAAGATCTGTGATAAATAAAAAAAGATGTTCTGTTTCATGCTGAAGAAATTTCTCTACTTCTTGATTTAAGCTGGAAATGGAATTATAGCGGACTTCTACTTGGTCTGCAAAAGCAAGCTTAGCGAGAATACCACAGCCTATTCCATCTAAATCATTATGTGATAATAGTTTGTACATTTTTTTCACCTCTGCCCAATAGTATAATCTAATATGAAAAAAATAGAACAGATTGTTGCATATTTATTTACTTATTTTTATATTTGGTGAATAGTTAGCGGTTCTAAATCATAAATCATCCCTATGGAATTTTTTAATAGGTTTCACTTAAATGACATGCTAATAGCAGTGTAAGCCAGTCATTAGGATCATCAAGATTTACGGAAAGAATCTCCTCAATTTTTTTGATGCGGTGATAAAGGGTATTTGGATGAATATGTAATCGTTCTGCTGTTATGGAAGTGGAACGGTTTGCTGCAATATAGGTTTTTAGTGTTGTTTCTAAATCACTAGCTAGCGCCTTTGGGGTTTGCAGCGGTGATAGTACTTCTTGAATAAATAATTTTATGTCCTTAGGTTGCTGATTTAGAAATAATCGGTTGATTCCAATATTTTCATACTTTAAGAGGCCAGATAAATTACGACTGTTAAGATAAAGTAAGGATTTATTTGCTTCTTCTGCACTTTTAGAAATGTTTTCCAATCCTGTATAAAGCCCTCCCACTCCACCGATAACAACTTTAGGATAGTTATTTTTCCACCAGTTTATAGATGTTTTTAACTTTTTTATAATAAGTTCCCTGCTTTCTTCGTTAGTCACGTTGATAATTATAGTTACTTTATCGTGAAATCCAAATATCAGGTTTTCTGAGGAACCTATTTCTTTGCTAATAGAAGCAATTAAACGTCTTAAATAGGTTTCGTGCTTTTGGGTAGTATGTGTAGATTCTTTAAGTTGAAGAACTGAAACAAATAATGGCTTTTCAGGTGAAAGGCCAAATTTTTTGGATTTTTCGATTAGCAAAACGGGTTCTTTATATTGAATAAGTTCATTAAAGAATTCATAGCTTTTTTTATAGTGCATATCCGTGGCAGAATAAGTATTAACCATCTTTAAAGCAACCAAAGCTCCACCTTGCTCTAATATTACTGTATCTAGAGTTTGCAGTGGGCGACTTAGCTTAACGATAAAGAGGCCAATAGGAATGCCTTCGTTTATGATTGGATAAAGGTGATATTTATTTTCGTTTATAGTGGTGTCTAATGGTTCGATGTGATTTTCCCAACCTTTAGGCAATTGAGCTTCCTCAAATTTAAAAGGAGCTAAATTTGAATGGGGATACCATTCATTTTGAGTTAAATCGTACAGAAATACAGGCGATTTTATCATCCGTTCGACTGTTTTCGAAACTTTGACTAAATTTGTATCATTTAAGGAAAGTTTAGTAAAAGCTTCGTGGATTTCGTTGCGTTTTACAAGATAATCATTTGTTTGCCGGAGCTCTGAGAATAATCTTGCATTTGTAATGGCAATGGCAGCTTGATCAGCGAAACCTTGAAGCCGACGCAGATCCTCCTTGCTTAAGGGACGCTTTTTCTTAAATTGATGAACAATCATCACGCCAAGTTTCGTTTGATTCATGCTGACAGGCACAGCCATTGAGGTCTGATTAATAGTTGTTTCCAAATTTGCGATAGCACTCATTAAAGAGGAATAGTTCTTTGGTTTTAAGTTGCTGATGGCCTCATTCGCTTGTGCTGAGTTATAAATGCGTCCTTGTCCACTATCAAAAACCTTCCCTGCTATTCCTTCTCCTATACTAGTTTTAAAATCATAAATGGATGGTCCCATTCCAATGCTTGCTTTTGGAACAAGTTTTTGTGACTCAGGATCATAGAGGGTCAAAAAGCCACGATCAACTGCTGGAATAACAGACAAAACATTTTTCATAATGTTGTCTAACAGCTGATTTAAATCAAGCATGGAGGTGAGCGATCGCAAACCCTCTAGCCAAGCATCATGCTCTTGCCATTGTTTGGCTAATTTTCTGCTTAGTAGCCTATAGCGAATTTGCATAACAAAATAGTTCGAATCATCCTCTGAGAGTGGTCTATCTGTACGAACGAAAGATCTTACCTTTATTGCTTCAGGATCATCTGTTTCAAATATGTACATCTGACTGTTGGTTTTATAATCATAGAAGGTTATATATGCATGGTAATCTTTTCCTTCTATCTGATTCCATGGCAAGTGATGAAAAAGCTGTTCATTTTCTGCTGATAGATCATTTGTCTCCTCCAACAAAATCCAACTCATATAAGAATCTAATGTCCAGACATAAAAAGTGAATTGATTAAACCTTTTATTGAGAAAAAAATCTTTAGTATTTTGTGACATAATCTAGTCTCCTTTTGTTATAAAAACTAACAAAAATCACTATTAATTATGCCACCGATTGGAGGAATACACAATGGAATTTTGAATACATTGTATATTCTGATAATGACTTTACATGCGATGTTAATTAAAATTTAATTATCTTGAATTTCAAGCTAATAAGTGAAGGGGAGTGATGGTGTAATGAAGGGAAATTCTGAAGCATCAAATAGTAGAATGCTCTTGACGGTACTTTTTTTTGGATGGATTGTCTCCTATATCGATCGGACAACAATTAGTCTTGCGATTGTGCAAATAGGAACAGATTTATCTTTAGATGCGTCAAAGTTAGGAATAGTTTTGAGCGCTTTTTTTATGGGATATGCTTTTATGCAAATACCTGGTGGCTTTCTTGCAGACCGTTTTGGTTCTCGTAGAGTTATTGTTATTGCTGTTTTAGTTTGGTCTGTATTTACAGCGTTAACAGGCTTAGCTTGGTCACTTTCTTCCTTAATTCTTATCCGTTTTTTATTTGGTATTGGAGAAGGGGGATACCCGGCTGCAAGTACAAAGGCAATATCAGATTATTTTCCAATGGATAAACGGACAAAGGCACAATCGACGATGATGTCTTCTAATGCATTAGGCGGCGCTCTTGCCCCGATTATTTGTGCACCATTGCTGGTTGCATTAGGATGGCGACATGTTTTTTGGGTGGTATCCCTTTTAGGTATTGTTGTTATTGTTTGGTTTCTGCTAGCTACTAGACAAAAAGGGCAATACTCTAATTCAGAACAGAAATATAAGCCTACAAAAGAGGAATATAGTGAGCTTCTTCGCAAGGCTTATTTATGGAAAGTAGTATTAATTTTTTTCTTTGTAAATATAACCAATTGGGGTTTATCTTCTTGGATGCCTTCCTATTTGATTCAAGCAATGGGAATAGATCTTAAATCGGTAGGGTTGCTTAGCGCCATTCCATCCTTTTTTATGGCGTTAGGGATGATTATTAGTGGAAGAGTCATTAATAGAATTGGAAATTATGCAAAATATGGCGTTGTTGCTGGGGTATTACTGGTAGGAGGGCTATTATATTTGACAGCACTTTCCTCTAGTGTTATTCAAGTCATCATCTATCAAAGTATTGCATTTACTTTTATGTCTTTTATTATGACCTTTATTTTCACATTGCCGCATCGAATGATAAAGCAAAAAGTAGTGGGAACAGCATTTGGGGTTTTAAACTTTGGTGGACAAGCAGCAGGAATTTTATCTCCAATGATTATGGGTGCGCTTATCTCTGCATCTGGTGGATCTTATAAAAGTGCATTTTTATTTTTAACGACATGTTGCCTAATTGCTGCAATCATTGCTTGCTTATTGCCTTCACCTAAAAGAAGTAGCATGCTTCAAAAAGATTTAACAGGAGATATAGTTGGATAGTTTTTTTCTGAAAATTCACAAAGACTGAGGGTGTTTATATGGGAAAACAAGAAATTATAAGCTGGATTGACGAAAACAAATTATTTTTTGAGGATATGGCTAAAAAAATATGGGGAAATCCAGAGGTAGGCTATACAGAAAGTTTCGCATCTGAACTGCAAATTAAAGCACTAGAGAAGGCTGGTTTTCGCCTAACTACAGGATTGGGGGATATAAGTACAGCTTTTGTTGCAGAATACGGGGAAGGCAAACCTATAATTGGGATATTAGGAGAATTTGATGCACTTCCTGGTTTATCTCAACAAGTAAGCACAACGTATAAACCAGTTGTGCCAAATGGGCCTGGCCATGGCTGTGGCCATAACTTACTAGGAACAGCAGGTGTGGAAGCAGTCCTTGCGCTTAAGGAACAGATGGAAGCAGAAATGCTTACAGGAACTATTCGTTATTATGGATGCCCTGCAGAGGAGCTTTTGTCAGGAAAAACATATATGGCGCGCGCAGGTGTGTTTGATGATATAGATTGTTCTTTAACCTGGCATCCTGGGACCTTTAATATGACGACTAATTCTAGCATGCAGGCATTAACAGGAATAGAATTTTATTTTTCAGGAAGAACAGCTCATGCAGGAGCAGCACCACATCTTGGCCGAAGTGCATTAGATGCAGTAGAGCTTATGAATGTAGGAGCGAATTATTTGCGTGAGCATGTTCCAGATGGCAGCAGGATACAGTATCAAATTACAAATGGAGGCTTGGCTCCTAATATTGTGCCGGACAAGGCGAGTGTTTATTATTTCTTGCGTGGAGCGAACAGAAGACAAGTGGGAGAAATAACGGAGCGATTAATAAAAGTGGCTCAAGGTGCTGCAATGATGACAGAAACAACAGTGAAATGGGAAATTAAAGCTGGCTGCTATGATACGCTGCCTAATAAAGCACTAAATGAGCTAATGTTTAATCAGGCGAGCAAAGCAGGGAAAATGGAATTTACCCAAATGGAAGAACGATTTGCAGAAGAGCTTTGCCAAACGCTAGATTCCTCCTTATTAGAAGATGCTAAGAAAAATAAATTTGGTCTTAATGGGGAAAAGGCTCTTGATCCAGAGTTTTATCATATTACAAAAATGTATGGAATGACGATGGGAGGATCATCGGATGTCGGAGATGTATCCTGGATTGCTCCGATGGGACAAATTATGACAACATGCGCTCCATTAGGAGTACAATTTCATACATGGCAGGCAACAGCTTCCTTTGGGTCATCCATTGGGATAAAGGGAATGCATCATGCTGCAAAGATAATGGCATTAGCTTCGTATGACTTGCTTTTAAATCAAGATGGAGCACTTGAAAAAGCCAAAAGTGAATTTGTCAAAAATACAAGTGGAATTACCTATGAACCAGGTATTCCAGTTGATATACATCCACCTATGCAGAAAACAGATACAGCCGCAGTATCGGCTATTTAATTAGATTATTACTAAATAAAGATAAAAGGGCAAAAGCGTCATCTTAGTTGATGGCGTTTTTTCTTTCTATAATTTCATCTCTTTTTTGACAATTAGCAGGAAAGCCCTTTTTTTATAGAAAGATAAGGTATGATAAAAAGAGAAATTAGTGATGGATAAAGAGGAGGGATGTTAACCTTGACTCGGAAAAAAGATATGTATATTTATATTATCGCGTTTTTTGCTGTATCATTAAATTTGCGAATTGGCATTACCTCCATTTCTCCTGTTTTAGAAATAATTCGGCATGATTTGCATTTAAGCAATTTTATTGTCAGTTTTTTACCTTCCATTCCTGTTTTATGTATGGGTATATTTGCATTGTTTACAGGATATGTAACTGAAAAATGGGGGGCAGAAAAGGCTATTGCTGGCTGTTTGCTTCTAATAGGGGGAGCGACCTTTATAAGAGGCATAGCTTATTATACATGGGTTTTACTTATTACTTCTTTACTAATCGGCATAGGAATTGCACTTGCAGGATCATTATTGTCGGGAGTTATTAAAAAAAAATATCCGTCTAAGATTGGTGTAATGATTGGTATATACTCGGTTGGAATGGGATTGGGAGCATCATTAAGTGCAGGATTAACAATTGACCTGCAGCAATTATTCAACCAATCATGGAATCATGCTCTTGCTGTGTGGGGAATATTGGCTATTTTGGCTTTTCTTTTGTGGTCATATGCAATAAAGGGAGGAAAAGAGCAGAAGGAAACCTTAAATGTTGCAGTTAAACTCCCATTTAAAAATAAAAAGGCATGGGCCATTACCATCTTTTTCGGAATTCAATCAGGAATATTTTATTCTGCCACCACATGGATTGCTTCTATAGCACAAAGTATGGGCTTTACCGGTAAGGAGGCAGGAACGATTGTAACCGTTTTGGCGTTTATTCAAATGACCTGCTCATTTTTTGTCCCCATATTGGTGGATTATTTGCAAAATAGAAATTTATTTATATATATTAGTGCGTTCTTAACATTTATTGGCTTATTGCTGCTTGCCTTTGGGTTAGCTTCACCTTGGATTTCTGCAATTTTAATTGGAGTAGGAATCGGCGGGCTGTTTCCTATTGCTTTAATGCTGCCATTAAATAAAACAGAAACAGCAGAAGATGCAAGTGCATGGACAGCTCTTATGCAGCTGGGGGGATATCTTTTAGGGGGGATTCTTCCTATTGTGTTAGGACTGATTCGTGATGTAGCCAATACTGATACACACGTGTTTTTAGTATTAGTATTGCTTAGCCTTATGCTTATTCCTTTATCCTTGTATATTGGCAGGGACAAAAAAAGTACCGAAATGGCTCATGCTTCATAAAAAGAAACAGGCTGCGTAAAAATGACTAACAAGCATTAGCTGATAAACAGTCATTTTTATGCAGCCTGATAATACTCGATTTTAAAAGGATAGGTCTATGCTTTTTGCATCAGCAAGCTTTATATGTTTTTCATTAAATACATCGCTTGTCTTAATTTTTACTGAGTTTATATTAGATTTTTTCAAAATGAATCCGAGTGCCCCTTTTCTTGTTTCATTTGGCTTTAAGGGATTATTTACGTTTTCTAAATAGATATCTTGATCCCAAGTAATTTGTTCTCCTATATCTGTTTTTAGGTATGCAGTGGGTGCAAAATAGCGTATTTCGTCAGAAGTGTTTTTAACTTCAACCAAAAATTTAATAAAGGTGAATTGTTCATCATGTGTATAGCTGTGATAAAAATCTGTCAGGCTGTAATCTGGTTTATAGTCAATCAGTTTTGCTTCCAGGATTTTTAATTCGACGGCTTCTGTTTTATGTAAATTATTTACATTTGTTATTTTTTTTAATGTAGCTTCCCCTTTATTGCTGCGAATAGTTTGTCCGGGCATTACTAAAGTGCGATCATCAATTACTTGGGGGTTGGCAGGATAATCTTTATAGTAAGCTGGAGTAGTTGTTTTTGCAGAATTGCTTTTTGCTGAAGAGACTTCTGAAAGTAAGTAATTATCTTCTTTATAAGAAGAACACCCAGATAGTAAAAACAAACAGATAAAAATTAAAGTTAGCATTTTTTTCATCCTATATACCTCCTAAAAATAGAAAAGGAAGTCTTCTTAAGGAAATGTTAAAAAGACTTCCTGCCCATTTATGATTATTTCTCTATTATTTATCTTTTATAGTGACTTTCGCACCCATCAATTGGAAAAGAAGTTTTGCATGATCGGTATTATCCTTTTGTCCGGCAAAAAGATCACTTTTGGGTCCATATGCATATACAGGCACATCTTCACCAGTATGTCCGCCAGTTGTCCAGCCAGTGTTTGATCGAGTATTAAAAATGTCTTCAATAGCATTATCGATAGTTGTAAAATTTTTGCTGTCGGCAGCATCTTGGACAGATTGTATTTCCTTTTTCGTCAAAGAAAGTGCAATGTATTTTTTGAGAGTCTTTTCTACATTTTCTCCTTTGAGAATTTGTTCAGCTATAAAGTCAGGCGTTTTTTTGGCAGCTTTTATTGGTTCTGCATGCCAGTTATAATCTCCGTTAGCTGCAATAGAGAATCCCCCGGTAGAGTGATCTGCTGTAGCGACAACTAATGTATTTTTATCTTTTTGAGCAAATTCTATTGCTGCTTTATAGGCTTTTTCAAAGTCCTCCATTTCACTCATAGCCCCAACAATGTCATTATCATGGCCAGCCCAATCGATTTGGCTTCCTTCTACCATTAAGAAAAATCCTTTTTTATTCTCTTTTAAACGGTTGATTGCTGATTTTGTCATTTCCTCTAATGAAGGAGTATTTTTATTGCGGTCTATCATTTTTGGCAAGCCAGCATCTGCAAATAAACCGATTACTTGATTATCTTTATTATTTAATAAGCTATTGCGATTATCCACATAACTGAAGCCATCCTTTTTAAACTCTTTTATTAGATTTCGATCTGCACGGATAAATAAGTTTTTTCCGCCCCCTAATAAAACGTCTATTTTATGTTTGCCCAAGATACGTTCATCAAAATAATCATCAGCTATACTATTCATATTTTTTCTGCTAATATCATGTGCTCCAAATGCAGCAGGTGTTGCATGAGTAATCTCTGAAGTTGCTACGAGACCAGTAGATTTTCCCTTTTCTTTTGCTGCTTCCAATACTGTTTTAACAGCTGATTCATCATTATCTACTGCTATAGCATTATTGTAAGTTTTGATGCCAGCAGACATAGCCGTAGCAGCAGAGGCTGAATCTGTAACATTTTGAGCAGGATCTTCTGGATAGGTCATTTGTTGTCCTACTAAATAAGAGTCAAAATAAGTTTTTTCGGCGATTTTTGTTTTAGGATTATCTTTGAGATAACGATATGCAGAAGTATAGGAGACTCCCATTCCGTCACCAATTAGAAAAATAATATTTTTTGGTTGTTTAGCTTGTCCTTTTGCTTCGGCAAAAGAAGGCGGCATGGCTAAACTTGAAAATGATAAAGATGAAATAACCGCAATTGGCAAAAACCTTTTTTTCCATGATTTTAGTAACATTTTATCCCTCCAAAATATGTATTACTTGTTATATTATCTAGGAAGGATATTAATAGAATTTAAAGAAAAGGTTTAAAGAGAGTAAATATTTTTAATTTATTGTAAATTTAAAATCAGTAAATAGGAGAAAAAGAAAGCGTGTAAAGGGAATTAGCCATACTAACTCCCTTTAATAGCAAAGAATATGTGCTATAGATTTTCTGATATATTTTTATAGAAGTGAGAGAGCGCAAGTAAGGGGAAAATTTTATTATAGCTTTCATAATAAATATAAAATTGTGTAGGCAAACCAATTCCTGTTGGATAAAGAATGCTTTTTTGTTCCTTGTTTTTCTTTAGCAAATAGTTGATGCCTTTTATCACAGTGTCACTTTTTCCTTCTCCTGCAGCAATCAATGCATCGACGGCCCATGCTGTTTGAGAATCAGTACTAAAAGATAGGGGAATATAGCGGAGTTTTTCGCAGCTTTGGCAAGATTCTCCCCAGCCTCCGTCCTCCCGTTGAATAGTTTTTAGCCACTGAATGGCTTTTTTTATGCTTTTATCCTTTTGATTTATACCAACTGCTCTTAATCCTGTAATTGCGGCCCAAGTTCCATAAATATAGCAGACGCCCCAGCGACCGTACCAAGAGCCATCCTTATTTTGATTAGAGTATAGCCAATTGATTCCTCTTTTAACTTTGGAATGAGAATGATTAAAATCGGCAAAGTTTCCAAGGAACTCTAATATGCGGCCAGTTAAATCTGCTGTAGAAGGATCGACAGCGGCATCTTTGGCGTTTTCAATAGGAACATATTGAAGTAATTCCCAATTGGTGTTTTTTTCAAAAGCTCCCCAGCCCCCATCCCTGTTTTGCATGGACAGTAAATAATTAACGCCCGTTTTCCAAGCATAATAGACTGAGTGATTATTAGCGGCTGTTGGTTTTAATGCGCGTAATACTGCAGATGTATCATCATTATCAGGATTATTTGTATTAATGGCGGAAAACCCCCACCCTCCAGGAAGTGTATGTGGATTATGAATAGACCAATCTGCTTTTTTTGTATGCTGTTTATCCAGAAGATAGGTGACCGCATTCTTTATTGTTTTCGAGTCGCTAGGAAGTTGAGCTTCTTGCAGGCTGTAGCAGATTAATGCAGTATCCCAAATAGTAGAAGTAGAATTTTCAAGATGTGTATTATTTTCATTGCTTTTAATAAGAGAAAAAAGACCAGAAATCGCTTTTTTAATCATTATAGAGTTCTTATTGTAGCCCTGGGCTAATAAGCCATATATCATAAAAAAAGTTGCGCTAGCATAACTGTATAATGTTCCATCTTCTTCTATACGATCCAATATATATTTTTCTGCATATATATAGCCAAGGTTATGCATATAAACAGGGAGTGCGCCTGCTTTTTTTATTTCTTTCCAAAAAAAAGACAGGGGAGATCGGTTATCTTCTAATTCCAATAGTGGTAGAGAATAGTTGGGGTTATTTGGAAAAAGGTCTTTTAAATTTGGTGTATTATCATTGGTTATTGTATATTTTTTATTGGAAACAATCAGCATCGGAATGAAATGAATGCGAGCATAAGAGCTAAATTGAAAGAAATTAATAGGCTGATAAGTTGGAAGAAGCAAAAAAGTCATAGGAATATAAATCATATTAGACCAGGGATACATACCATTTACTGATAACATCCAGCGAATCATAAAATGGCACTTTTCCAATCCGCCGTGTGCTATAATATACGATCTGGCTTGCTGCATTTTCTTATCTTCCTTTTTGCAATAACCGGAATATAAAAGAGCAGTGTAGGCAATTACTGTTGAAGAAAGATTTCCATTCGTTTCGTCTTTATAGGCCTTCCAATATCCTTTATTCGTTTGCGTTTTTTTTAAAGTATTCACTAATTTAACAATGGTCTCTTCATAATCTGTTATATTTAATGCTCTGCAGGTAATAATAAAAAAGGCATCTGTCATTAAGCTTCCTTGAAAAAGAAATCTCCAAGAACCATCTATATGCTGAAGCTGAATTAGTTCTTCTTTTCTTTGAGAAATATCCTTTTGAATGGTTTTTAAATTAACCAATCTAACACCTCCAGAGGGCTATTACAGGATGAACTTGAAAAAAAGCACCTCCAAATAATAGTTATTCCATATATAGATATGCAAATGCAGAAGATATTCATGTATAGAATCGTATCTGTTATTACTTTTATTGAATAATTAAGGGACGATATGCCGATTTTCTTCTATATGCAAAGAGGGTAGAAACATGTCAGGAATGCAACATTGTTTCTACCCTCTTAAGCATAATTTTTTTTTATAAATAAGGATTTTCATTTTTCATTTTTAACTTTGTCCAACGTTTTTCCACTTCACTAGTAAAATCAATTAGCATTTCTTTATTTTCTTCTTTTAGTAGATGTTTTGTTTTTCCCATAAACTTTAACCATTCTGTCAAAGGGGTTTTTTTATCTTTTTCTTCCGGATTATAGGTTATGGCAGTCAGCCCATTTTCTACTTCGTATAAAGGGAAGAAGCAGGAATTTACAGCAGCTTCTACTACTTTTGTTCCAAAACGATCCTCTGTTTTCCAATTTGCTGGACAAGTTATTAGCAATTTTCCATAAACAGTCCCGACATTTTGAGCATACCATTGCGCTTTAGCTGCTTTTTTGATTAAATCTTGTGGAAAGGCCTCAGATCCTGTAAATACATAAGGCATATTGGTAGCAGCCATAATTTGGGCTGTATCTTTATGATGAAATGCTTTTCCTTTTTGTGCACGGCCCACGTTGCTTGTACTAGTCATATGACCAATTGGAGTAGAGTAGGACATTTGCGAACCTGTATTCATATAACCCTCATTATCATATTCTAACATGATTAGATTATGGTTTCTTAAAGCAGTGCCGATAGCGGAACCCATCCCAATATCCATTCCTCCATCTCCTGTCACCATAATAAAGGTTGTGTTTTCTGCAATTTGAATTTCTCCTCTTTTTTGCAGTTCTAAAAGTGCTTCAACAGTCCCTGATAATGTTGCTGGTCCATTTTGGAACAAATTATGCATCATTGTTTGTCTGTGGGAAGTATGAGGATAGGCTGTTGTGACAACATATGCACAACCTGTTTGAAATAAGACGACAATATCTCCTTCTATACCTTTGAAAAATAATTCTAGGCCACTTAAAATGCCGCATCCAGGACATGCGCCATGACCTGGAGCAAAGCGATTTGGTTTGCTGGTCAGGGCACGCAATGGAGGCACTTTTACTTTTAGTGAGTTAACCTCTTCGTTTGAAGATATCTCTATTAAACCAGAATTATATACATCTCCATATTGTGGTTCCATAATAGGTTTGATTTTGTTTTCTTCTGTTCCTATATATTGGCCATAATAATCAAATGGTTTTTCTGCAAGACCATTGTCCAAAGCCTCGAGTGCCATGTTGAAAAATGCTTCTGCATCATCAGCATAAAAGTCCTTGCCTCCCAATCCAAATACTCTGCTTAGCACAATAGTATGGTTGTTAGGATCTTCTTGAATAGCAGACTTTACTTCATGAGTTAAATTAGGGCCGTTTCCGCCATATGAATCCGCTCTCTCTCCGATTAAAAGAGATTTGACACTTTGCAAAGCTTTTCTAATTTCTCCAGAAGGAAATGGGCGAATTATATTTGGGCTTATTATACCGGCTTTAATCCCTTGTTTTCGTAATCGATCTACTGCATCTTTAGCAGTTTCTGCTGCCGAGTTCAATAAGAATAAGGCCACTTCTGCATCCTCCATTTTATATAAATCGACTAATGGATAAGAGCGCCCAGAAATCTGTTCGAATTGTTTGGAAATTTCATTGTAGATATCTTTAGCTGCGTACATTGCCTGTGATTGCTGGTAATGATTGTTCAGTAAATCATCCCCATTCATATGGGCGCCGATTGTAATCGGTTTTTTGGAATCTCGAATAGCTGGATATTCGGTCGGACAAGGACCTACAAATTCTTGTACAACTTTCCTATCTTCAAAGTAATGTACTTTTCTTTTTTGATGAGAAGTAAAAAAACCATCGTAAGCGACAATTACTGGTAAACGGACCTTTGCATGTTCTGCAATTTTTAATGCCATAATATTCATGTCATAAACTGCCTGAGGAGTTCTTGCGGTAATGATAACCCAACCGGTATTTAATGCATAATACAAATCAGAATGATCTCCTCTAATATCCAAGGGCCCGCTTATAGACCGGGTAACTAGATTCAGAACCATTGGATAACGAGTTCCAGATTGTACCGGCATTTGTTCAAGCATATACATAAAACCATTTGCACTAGTTGCATTGATAACACGTGCTCCTGTTGCTGATGCCCCGTAGCAAATGCCGGCAGATCCATGCTCGCCATCAGCAGGTATTAATTTAATATCATGTTCCCCTCTTGTTTTCATTTGATCGAGATATTGTGCTACTTCAGTGGAGGGAGTGATAGGGAAATAGCCCATTATGTGATAGTTTATTTGGGCTGCAGCCATTGCAGCCATTTCATTTCCCGACTCAAAAGTGGTTAATTGAACAGGCGCATTTTTGATGAGCAAATCATTTTCTAAAATGGACATTATAAACAACCCCCTGTAGTAACATAAGGAAATTCTTGTTTTACTTGCTCTGCTTCTGCAAATTGTTCTGTTTCCCGAATACCGCTTAGAGCGCTTGTTGGGCATGCCTCTACACATTTTAGGCAACCTTTGCAATATTGATAGTCAATTCCTTTAAGAGACATGATAGTGCGTCCTCGCTTATTTACTTTTTTATCCCATACAAAACAAAGGTCTGGACAAACGGCGTCACACGAGGCACAGCTTATGCAGCTTTCTTTGTCGAATTTTGGGATGAAGCCTTGGCGTGATCCGCTTAAGTCTTTTATTAGACTATTGCCCTGTGCCAATATAACGCCGCCTATTTGTTGTGTGTTATAGCCAAGTAGAGAGCGGGGTCTTGAAAATGCTATGGTACGGGCATTCGCAGTTGTTTCATACGTTTTAAATTTCACTTCATTGTAGCCTCTATCAAATGTGCGGATATTTGCTTCTACTAAATGCGGATATTTTTTTTCGAACGTTTTTGTTATTACTTTACGCAGTGCCTCCGGATCAAGAAAATCACATATGCGAAATAATGCTCCCAGCATTGCTGTATTAACGCGTGTTTTTTCTTTTACTGCAATTTGAAGTGCGTCAACTATAGCTAATTTTCCATATTTTAGATTCAAATCGTTTTTTACTGAGTCAAAGTCTCTTGCTGTGTTGACAAGGACAATTCCATTTGGATTTAGGCCGCTGATTACATCAACTGATTTGTATAAGGCTTCATGAAAAATGCCAATAACATGAGGCTCTTCAATTGGACTATGCGCTCTGATTTCCGTTTCAGGATCACAGAAGCGAATAAAGCTTTTTACAGGTGAGCCCTTTTTTTCAGAACCATATGAGGAAAAGTTGGATCCATTAAGTCCAAGGCCAAGCACCCCTGACTCTGCCAGCATTTTTCCTGCTAGGTTTGCTCCTAGTCCACCGATAGATTCTAATCGAATTTCATAAAAGCCAAGCTCATTTTTGGTTGGTAAGATAGACAAAAAAATTCCCCCCTCGTAGAATTGTTAACTTAAGTTTAAGTAATTTTTTTAGCTTTACGCCAAATAGACAGAAAATTTAAAAAACATCATAGTTGTTATTCTAAAGGATAAGTCTTCCTAAATCTGTGACAAATATCGTAACTTTCTAAGAAGAAGGGAGGATGGCATAGGAAAATCTCTAAAAAATAAGTCTTTATATAAAAAGGCTGTTTTTTCAAAGTTTATTGCTTTCAGCACAAGAAAATGGGAAAGAAATGCGCATATACCTAGACTCCTGCGGGAAAAGCGAAAAGGGGGAGATCTTGTAGAAGAGCAGTGACGAGAAGGCTTGATGCTCAACTGGGGAAAGCGATGTGTATGCAGGATCCGGATTTAAAAAGCAACCATTTATATGAAAACAGCCTATAAAAAAACTGTTTTGATAAATGAAACTGCTTAGAGCAATTTAGATTCATCAAAACAATTTTTTATTGTTCATAAACAATTTTCCCTGTACTTGTAACATCGTAGCCAATAGCTTGTAATTCTTCTTTTAGCTGCTGAGAGTTCAGTAGAATGGATAGAAGCTTGATAAGCTCATAATTTTGTTCCGTTTTTAGAATAACCAGATCATAGTCCTCTTTGATTAGGGGGATGAAATCGATGCCTTTGGAATAATGAGAAGCTCTTTCTATACCTATTCCAGCATCTGCTTTTCCTTGAGTTATAATAGCGGCAACGCTGTAGTGGCTTGTACATTCATATTGGTATCCATTAACACTATTTTTATTAATTTTATTAATTCTCAGTTGTTCATCCAATAAAACGCGGGCACCAGATCCTATTTCTCTATTGACTATTTTTATATCACTGCGATCTAAATGGGACCAAGTTCTAATATTTTTGGGATTGCCTTTTTCTACATATAAACCAGCTTGCCTTGTTATAAAGCGGATAACAATATAAGAGTGGCTTACTAAAAGTTTTTTTACATAAGGAATATTATAGCTGTTTGTTTCCCCATCATATAAGTGAGTGCTAACAATATCTGCATCACCCTTATACATAGCCAGCAATCCATTCAGGCTCCCTATATAGGAACGAAGAGGACGATATGATTTGCTTGTTTGCTCGATATGTTTTGCGAGGATGTCCAAACAATTATCTTGTCCGCTGATAATAATGGGACGATGCTTCATCTTAGTAAATGGATCAAAAATATGATTTTGCTGCGGATTCGTAACTCTGATTTGAGTAGGCATCTGTTCCGCTGCATTTTTTGATATTTCCATGGAGCCTTTTTTAAATGCTTCTAGATCAGCAGCATCAATACGCATTTGGCGCCCCACCCTAAATGCTTTAAGCTCTCCCTTTTTTATCAAGTCATAGACGGTTAATTTTGAAACTTTTAAAATCTCAGCAATTTCTTCTGTAGTAAAGGATTCACCTGTGTTCATTCCATAATCCTCCGAAAAAAATCTATTTTTTTTTATTTTACCATTTACTAACACATCAATCACATTTATAATCACGTTAACTAATTATAAATAAGTATAACTAGTTATTTATGAATAAAAATAAATAATTATTTGATAAAATTAGTTATATTAAGTTATGTTTAGTTATAAATAAAAATTAATCGGGGGAATTTTTATGAAGAAAAAAGTTTTTGCACTATTATTGACTGTGTTGTTTGCCGTTGCTTTGATTGGATGCGGAAATCAGGAAAATGCCTCAAAACAAAAGAATAAAAAAGAAGAAATAGAGTTGAAAGTTTCTGCTGCAGCCAGTTTAACAGATGCAATGAGTGATTTACAAAAAGCATTCCAGAAAGAATATTCAGGGGTTAAGTTTACAAATAATTTCGGCAGTTCTGGCACTTTAGCACAGCAGATTGAGCAAGGCGCACCTGCAGATATTTTTTTATCGGCTGATCAAAAGTGGATGGATGCATTAGCTGAAAAGAAAATGATTGCAGAAGATACGAGAAAAGATTTTTCTGGGAATAAGATTGTATTAATTGCAGGGAAGGGCAGTGACATTAAAATTGATTCCTTTGAAAAATTAACTGATAAAATTGGACAGATTGCCATTGGGGATCCAGAAAGCGTACCCGCAGGATCATATACAAAAGAAGCATTAGAAAAGATAGGGAAGTGGAAAAAATTAGAAAAACATTTTGTTTATGGAAGTGATGTTGCACAAACGCTGAAATATGTAGAGTCGGGTAATACAGATATTGGATTTGTGTATTCAAGTGACGCTCTTTTGTCCGATAAAGTCAAAGTATTAGCAGAAGCAGATCCAACATGGCATAAATCAATCGTTTATCCAGGTGCTGTACTGAAAGATACGAAAAACTTTGATGAGGCAAAGGCTTTTATTGAATTTTTGAATACGGATGAAGCACAAAAGATATTAAGAAATTATGGATTTTCTAAATAAAGTGATATAAAAAGACTGATTACTTTTAAAGCAAAGGGATGGAAAACAAGGAGTTAATAAAAGATATGAATTATACACCTCTTATTTTATCGCTGAAAATTGCTAGTATAGCTACATGCATTGTTTTTATTTTAGGAATTATTTTAGCATTATTTATAGCGAGAAATGAATTTTTTGGGAAAAGTATCGTAGAAGGAATTATTCTATTGCCTTTAGTATTGCCGCCAACAGTTGTTGGGTTTTCTTTATTATTCCTTTTTGGGAAAAACGGGGCAATAGGAAAATTCTTGCTAGATTGGTTTGACCTCCAAATTGTATTCACCTGGATAGGTGCAGTTATAGCCTCCATTATTGTATCGTTTCCCCTAATGTATCAAAGTGCTTCTGCAGCTTTTCAAAATTATGATAAAAATTTAGAAAATGCAGCCAAGATAATGGGAGCTTCTAAATGGAGGGTTTTTTGGACAATATCATTCCCTCTTGCTTGGCCTGGTTTATTGGCGGGTTTAGTATTAACTTTTGCCAGATCATTAGGAGAGTTCGGGGCAACTTTAATGATCGCAGGTTTTATTCCAGGAAAAACAGATACAATACCTTTAACCATCTATTTTGCAGTTCAATCTGGAAATTCACAGGTTGCTACATATTGGGTAATTATTTTAATTATTCTTGGATTTTGTGCGATTATTTGGGTTAATTGGTGGAGTAAACGCAATTTATTAAGATATAAAAGTGAAAAGTAAAAAATGTGAAGAAAGGAGACAAAAATGCTTGCCATCAAGATAAAAAAAAATCTTCCGCATTTTACAATTGATGTGGAATTAAAAGCGAATAATAAGATAGTCATTCTGTTTGGACCATCGGGTTCCGGGAAAACAACCATACTAAATTGTATTGCAGGGCTTGATACTCCTCATGAAGGATATATTCAATTAAATCAAAAGACCTTTTATCAAACAAATAGAAAATCAGTGAAAATCCAACAAAGAAAAGTAGGCTACTTATTTCAAGATTTTGCATTATTTCCGCATATGACAGTGGAGAAGAATATTCAATATGGAATGAAAAGCCAAGAGCTGATGAATAGATTAGTGCAGAGTGTAGGGATTGAGCATCTCTTAAAAAAATACCCTAAACAAATATCTGGGGGAGAAAAGCAGAGGGTAGCATTAGCGAGAGCGTTAGCAACAGAACCGGATATCCTTTTGCTTGATGAACCATTTTCGAGTCTTGATCAAGAAACAAAAGAAGAGTGCTATGCAGAATTGTTAAGACTTCATGAACTCTGGGACATACCAATAATCATGGTTACACATGATTATGGAGAGGCAAAAAGACTGGGAAATCATATTATCCACTTAAAAAAAGGCAAGATTGTTAATAGAGAGAAATTATATGCAGGATGATTTTATTGAACAAATGAACCTTATCGTTTTTGTTAGAGACTTGCTCTTATCAGCCTATTGAAAAATTGCTGATGAGAGTTTTTTTGATATGTTCATTACACTGTTGATTTGCCTTTATCAAAGCAAAAAACCTTCCACTGCAAAAGTCAGATTGCTTTAAAATACTTGATAATTTAAAAGTTGTGCTCTAATCAAGGAATCAATAATATAAAAAAACCTCTTTTTCCTTCCCCATACAGAAGTAATTTTTATTTTTGAAATATAGCAGACAAAAAATGGTTAATTTTTTGCGGAACCTTTTTTTGTTACAACTTTTTGAATAAAACAATTATTTGAAATCGATTACAAAAAATAGCGCGTTAAATTTTCTGACAATTCTGTTGATTTGAAATTCGACAATAAATATTATCGGAGTATCAACAAAAAGAAATTCCAATTAATTACATTAATAATATTGATGTGTTGGAAACTCTCAAGTTGAACGAAGAACAAAGGAGTGTTGCCAAAATAAAAACTAGCAACTATGCATTCGTGCATAAGAATAACCTTATTTTGGGGAGGGAGAGAGTGTGAAGACGATTAATCAGGATTTGGAGGATCGAATTGCCCGCCACCCTTGCTATAGTGAGGATGCTCATCACTATTTTGCGCGTATGCATGTGCCTGTAGCACCTGCCTGCAATATTCAATGTAATTATTGCAGCCGTAAGTTTGACTGTGCAAACGAAAGTAGACCGGGTGTAGTAAGTGAAGTGTTAAAACCAGAAGAAGCAGTAAAAAAAGTATTGGTTGTCGCAGGAGAAATAAAGCAGACATCCGTTGTGGGAATTGCAGGACCTGGAGATCCTTTAGCTAATCCTGAAAAAACCTTCGAAACATTTAGAGGAGTTGCAAAAAAAGCGCCTGATCTAAAATTGTGTTTGAGTACAAATGGTCTTCGTCTATTAGAATTTGTGGATCAAATACATGAATTAAATATTGATCATGTAACGATTACAATTAATGCGGTAAATCCGTTAGTTGGAAAGCATGTTTATTCCTGGATATTTTACGAAGGCAAGCGCTATAAGGGAATAGAAGCAGCGGAGATTCTTATTAATAATCAATTAAAAGGATTGGAAGCCTTAACGGAGCGAGGAATTTTATGCAAAGTTAATTCTGTCCTTATTCCAGGAATTAATGATCATCACATGGAGGAAATTTCAAAGGCGGTAAAAGATAGAGGCGCATTTGTCCATAATATTATGCCGCTCATTGTCACACCAGATACCGTTTTTGAAAAAAGTGGCATGAGAAATCCAACGGCTAAGGAAGTGCAGCAAATTCAAGAAAAATGCTCTGGTAGTTTAAAAATGATGAAGCATTGCAGACAATGCCGAGCAGATGCAGTTGGTTTATTAGGAGAAGATAGAAGTTCAGAATTTACAAAAGAAAAAATAATGAATACTCCTGTGCATTATGATTCAGAAGAAAGAAAAAAATATCAAGAAAAATTGGACTTGAAGATTCAGGAAAATAAAAAGAAAAAACAGGAGAAATTCGCCAAAATTAGAGCAGAAGCATCTTCTGCAATTCATGAAATCCGCATAGCAGTAACAACACGGGGAAATGCAAGGGTAAACTTGCATTTTGGACATGCAAAGGAATTTTTAATTTTTGATGTTCATAAAGAAGTTATTAAGTTTGTAGGAGTAAGAAAGGTTCAATCTTATTGTGTAGGTAAAATTAACTGTGGAACAAATAAAAAGCCGATTTTAGCAGAAACAGCAACAATCTTAAAGGACTGTCAAATGTTATTGTGTTCAGGAATCGGCGAAGCGCCGCAAAAGTATCTATTAGAGAGAGGAATTGTACCATTTATTAAGTCTGGAAATATAGAAGAACTTCTTTATGAAAGCAGTAAATTCTATCAGTATATGAATTCGTCTGAACCAATATTTATTTGAAAATGAAAAAGTTTAATATTTTAATGAGGGGGAAATAAAATGCGTCAAATAGCTTTCTATGGAAAAGGTGGAATTGGTAAATCAACTACATCACAAAATACATTAGCACAACTTGCTACTAAATTTGGACAAAAAATTATGATAGTAGGATGTGATCCAAAGGCGGATTCTACTCGCTTAATTTTAAATACAAAAGCACAAAGTACAGTGTTAGAGCTTGCGGCAAAAATGGGAACTGTAGAAGATTTAGAATTAGATGATGTTTTAGATACAGGGTTTGGAGATATATTATGCGTAGAATCTGGGGGGCCAGAGCCAGGAGTAGGATGTGCAGGACGCGGTATCATCACTTCTATTAATTTTTTGGAGGAAGAGGGGGCATATGAAGGATTAGATTTTGTTTCTTATGATGTATTAGGGGATGTAGTTTGTGGTGGATTTGCCATGCCAATCCGTGAAAATAAGGCACAAGAAATTTACATTGTATGTTCAGGTGAAATGATGGCCATGTATGCTGCCAATAATATTGCCCGGGGCATTTTAAAGTATGCAAATAGCGGCGGTGTTCGCTTAGGGGGCTTAATTTGCAATAGCCGTAATACAGACCGTGAAGCAGAACTTATTTCAGAATTAGCTCGCCGCTTAAATACACAAATGATTCATTTTGTTCCAAGAAATAATGTTGTACAGCATGCTGAGCTGCGCAAGATGACAGTTGCTCAATATAAACCAGAGGATGAACAAGCGAAAGAATATGAGATTTTAGCACAAAAAATCCTTGATAATAAAATGCTGACTGTACCAACTCCAATTGAAATGGAAGAATTGGAAGAACTATTAATGGAATATGGAGTTATTGAGGATGATGAGGCGCAAATTAAAAAATTAGAAGAAAAAGAAGCTTCTGCAAAATAAATAATACTTTCTAAAAAAGTGAGGTGAATTCTATTGAGTACAAAAGAAATTACTGATAGAAAACAAATATTGGAAGAATTACTAGAAGTATATCCTGAAAGAACAAAAAAATTCAAGAAAAAACATTTTCAAGTAGTAGAAGAAGAGAATATTGAAAGTGGAAAATGCTCGGTAAAATCGAATATAAAATCACGTCCAGGTGTTATGACTATCCGCGGTTGTGCTTATGCAGGATCAAAAGGGGTTGTATGGGGACCAATTAAAGATATGATCCATATAAGTCATGGTCCGGTAGGTTGTGGACAATATAGCTGGGGTACACGAAGAAATTATGCAAACGGTACTTTAGGAATTGATAATTTTACAGTAATGCAAGTAACAAGTGATTTTCAAGAGAGAGATATTGTTTTTGGAGGAGATAAAAAGTTAGAGGCTTTATGTAAAGAAGTAAAGGAAATGTTCCCATTAGCAAAAGGAATATCTATTCAATCAGAGTGTCCTGTAGGGTTAATCGGAGATGATATAGAAGCTGTTGGCAAAAAAATGACCAAAGAGCTTGGGATACCTGTAATACCGGTTCGTTGCGAAGGATTCCGGGGAGTAAGCCAGTCTTTAGGTCATCATATTGCTAATGATACCATACGTGACCATGTTATGGGAACTAGGGATCTTGCAGAATCGGGTCCATATGATGTAGCAATCATAGGAGACTATAATATTGGGGGAGACGCTTGGGCATCTCGTATTTTACTAGAGGAGATAGGTTTGCGGGTAATTGCTCAGTGGTCTGGAGATGGTTCAATTAATGAATTAGGAATCACACATAAATCTAAGCTTAATTTAATCCATTGCTATCGTTCCATGAACTATATGGCTAAAACAATGGAAAAGGAATATGGAATTCCTTGGATGGAATATAATTTTTTTGGTCCAACAAAAACAATTGAAAGCTTGCGGGCTATTGCGGCTCATTTTGATGAAACAATACAGGCGAATGCAGAAAGAGTAATTGCTGCATATAAAGCTGAAATGGATGAAGTCATTGAAAAGTATCGTCCTCGTTTAGAAGGAAAAAAGGTAATGCTTATCATAGGGGGGCTGCGTGCAAGACATACCATAGGAGCATATGAAGATCTTGGAATGGAAATTGTTGCTACCGGTTATGAATTTGCACATAAAGATGACTATGAAAAAACAATTGTGGAGCTAAAAGAAGGTACGGTTCTATATGATGATCCAGGTGCATTTGATGTAGAGTTTTTATCAGACAAACTGGATATTGATTTAATGGGTGCAGGTGTTAAAGAAAAATATGTTTATCACAAATTAGGTATACCTTTTAGACAAATGCATTCTTGGGATTATAGTGGCCCATATCATGGCTTTGATGGATTTAAAGTTTTTGCACAGGATATGGATACTGCAATTAATAGTCCAGTGTGGAATTTAATGGAATCACCATTTTAAGGAGAAAAGGAGGGGGAAAAGTGACAAAAAAATTAGATATTAAAGACCATAATACATTGTTCCAAGCAGAAAAATACCAAAGGCAAGCTGAAGGGAAAAAAGTTTTTGAAGCGGCATGTTCTGTACAAGAGGTAGAGGATACGGTAGAACTTTTAAAAACGGAAGAATATAAAGAAAAGAATTTCAATCGAGAGGCAGCTACAATTAATCCAGTTAAAGCTTGCCAACCGTTAGGAGCAGTTCTTGCTTCATTGGGGTTTGAAGGAACCCTGCCATTTGTACATGGTTCACAAGGATGTGTAGCTTATTTCCGAAGTCATTTTGCTCGTCACTTTAAAGAACCTATACCTGCAGTATCTTCTTCTATGACAGAAGATGGCGCAGTATTTGGAGGAATGAGAAATCTAATAGAAGGACTAGAAAACAGTACGGCATTGTACAAACCAAAGATGATAGCAGTTAGTACTACCTGTATGGCAGAAGTTATTGGAGATGACTTAAGTGCCTTTATAGAAAATGCACGGATTGAAGGAGCAATTGGCCAGGAATTTCCTGTTCCATTTGCAAATACTCCTAGTTTTGTAGGCTCTCATATAACAGGTTATGATTCTATGATGCGCTCAATCTTAGCGTATTTATCAGAAAAAAATGGGGATTTATCTTATAAAATACCGTCAGATAAAGTAAATATTATTGCTGGTTTTGATACTTATACAGGAAACTTTTCAGAATTAAAAAGAATACTTGAATTAATGGGTGTAGACTATACATTCTTAGGAGATCATGGTGACAATTTAGATTCACCTGCTAATGGAGAATATAATTATTATTATGGAGGAACTAAATTAGGTGATGTAGCACAAGCACATAATGCTAATGGTACTCTTCTTCTTCAAAAGTATTCTACTAAGAAAGTGACTAAATATATTAATAAAAAGTGGAAGCAAGATACAATTGCGATGTCCACACCTCTTGGCATAAAAAATACAGACCAATTGTTAAAAAATATTAAAGATTTGACTGCAAAAGAAATTCCACAAGTGCTAAAAGACGAGCGTGGACGTGTTGTAGATGCGCTAACTGATTCTCATCCATATTTGCATGGTAAACGAGTGGCAATGGCAGGAGATCCGGATTTATTACTGGGGCTTATCTCGTTTTGTCTAGAGGTTGGCATTGAACCTGTCCATATTGTTTGCACAAATGGAGATAAAAAATTCCAAGAAGAGGCTGAAGCACTTTTGAAGGCAAGCCCATATGGCATAGAAGGAAAAGTCCATAACGGCAAAGATTTATGGCATATGCGTTCTTTATTATTAACAGAACCTGTGGATTTTGCAATGGGAAGTACACATATGAAATATTGTGCAAAAGATGCTGGAATTCCATTAGTTCGTGTTGGTTTTCCGATTTTTGATCGCCATCATATGCATCGCTATCCGATTATTGGGTATCAAGGAACATTAAATTTATTAACGTTAATTGTAAATACTATTTTACAACAATTAGATGAGGAAGCTCCAGACCACAGCTTTGATACCGTTAGATAAGCACAAAAAATTAAAAAGAGGAAAAATTCAAGTCAGTGTTGGGGTTATCTCTTCACTGACTAGTGATTTAAAAGGTGGTGGAGATGTGAAAAATTATGTAGTGGAGGCAATGCAAGAACCTGCATGTGAGCATAGTTTAAAGAATAATAACTATAAAGGCTGTGCTAAGCCTAAACCTGGAGAAGCGGCAGGTGGCTGTTCCTTTGATGGAGCGCAAATTGCTTTATTGCCAATTGCAGATGTGGCACATCTCGTTCACGGCCCAATTGCTTGCGGAGGAAATAGTTGGGAAGGAAGAGGAAGTCTTAGTTCAGGTTCTAATCTACACCGTTATGGGCTAACCACAAATTTAAATGAACAGCAGATTATATTTGGTGGTGAAAAGCAATTAAGAGATGCTATCCGTGGAATAGCAGATAGATTTAATCCACCTGCAATTTTTGTCTATTCGACTTGTATTACAGCATTAATTGGAGTTGATTTTGATGCAGTTTGCCGAAGTGAAACAGAAAAACTGGGTATTTCTATTATTCCAGTAAATAGTCCTGGATTTGTAGGAAGTAAAAATCTGGGAAATCGTCTTGCTGGAGAAGCATTATTAGATTATGTGATTGGTACAGCATTACCGCCGTTTGAATCAAAGTGGGATATCAATTTAATTGGTGAATATAATATCGCCGGGGAAATATGGGATATCAAGGAACTATTGAATCAAGTAGGAATTAATATCCTATCTAAAATTACAGGTGATGGCAGGTTTAATGAAGTTCGCTGGGCGCATAGAGCTAAGCTTAATATGGTAGTATGCAGCAGAGCTTTAATTAATATGGCAAGAAAAATGGAAGAAAGGTACGATATTCCTTATTTTGAAGGTTCTTTTTATGGAGCTAAAGAAACAACATTATCTTTACAAACAATTGCTCAACTATTAAATGATGCGGAGCTAATAGGCAGAGTCCATGCCTTTACTAGTCAAGAAGAAAAAAAGTTGGATAAGGAACTCGAAGCTTATCGAAAAAAATTAAAAGGGAAACGTGCTGTTCTCTATACGGGGGGAGTCAAAAGCTGGTCTATCATTTCAGCGCTTCAAGAACTCGGTATTGATGTTGTAGGAGTTGGAACAAATAAAAGTACAAATGAAGATATTACAAGAATAAGAGAACGTGTAGGCGAAGATGTGGAATTAATAGAATCTGGTGGAGCAAAAAAAATATTGCAGACCTTTAGAAAAGAAAAAGGAGATATCATGATAGCTGGTGGTCGTAATATGTATGTTGCTTTAAAGGAGTGTATTCCATTTATTGATATTAATCAAGAGAGAAATCATGCTTATGCAGGATATAAAGGATTAAAAAATTTGGCGGAACAATTAGTTAATTCTTTAGAGAATCCCGTCTGGCGAATGGTGAAACTTCAGCCTCCATGGAAGGAGAAGTAAGAGATGGTTATATATAAAACAGATAAAGAATTGACCATTAATCCATTAAAAGTCAGCCAGACATTAGGAGGAGTATTAGCATTACAAGGTTTTTATCAGGCTATTCCTCTTGTACACGGTTCACAAGGTTGTGCAGCGTTTATAAAAGCATTAATGACCCAGCATTATCAAGAGCCTATAGCCATTCAAACTACAGCACTTCAAGAAATGAATATTATTTTTGGAGCTGAGCAAAGCATGATACAGGCACTCAAGGTCATATTAGAGAAGCATAACCCTGATGTTGTAGCTGTATTAAGTACAGGCTTAACAGAAACAGCGGGTGATGACTTAATAGGAAATGTGAATAACTATATAAAAATGATAGATAAGGAGTCTGGTTGTTTTATTTTCCCTGTTTCCTTGCCAGATTTTGAGGGTTCTTTAGAGTCAGGCTATAGACATACTGTTGAAGCGATGATAAAGCAATTGCTGAAAAAAGAGAAAGATTACATTTCGAATCAAAAAATAAAAAATCAAATCAATTTTTTGCCTGGTTCTCATTTAACGCCAGGGGATGTAATGGAAATTAAACGAATTCTTCATTCTTTTGGATTCACTGTCATAACTGTACCTGATTTATCTACATCATTAGCAGGAAAACATCATGCTTTAGGATATTCGCCTCTAACTCAAGGAGGAATTGCCTATAGCCAATCCAAGCAATTAATATCTTCAGAGTATACGATTGCAGTAGGATCTAGCATGGAAGGTGCTGCAAAAATGATGGAGGAAGGTGCTGGAATACCGTTTCAAGTATTTAAAAATTTATCTGGACTAAAAGCAAATGATGAATTTTTTTCTTTTTTACAAGTTATTAGCAAATGCCCTGCTTCCTCCTTTTATCAGTGGGAAAGAGATGTTCTAATTGATTGTTTATTAGATGCTCATTTTAATTTTTTAGGAAAGAAATTAGTGCTGGCTTTAGAACCAGACCATCTTTATTCACTGGTTTCCTTATGCAGGGAATTGGGGCTGAAATTCGATGGATTGGTAACCTCATTTTCTACCGATATTTTATCTGAGATAGATGACGAAATTATTATTGGAGATTTAGATGATTTAGAGAAAATGGCAACAAGTGCTGATTTATGGATTAGCAATTCCCATGGGGAGCAAGGGGCAAATCGGTTGAATATTCCTTTTATGCCTGCCGGATTCCCTATTTTTCATCAATTAGGAAATTCGTTAGCAACTAGTGTAGGTTACAGAGGTACTACGGAAACAATCATTAAATTGGGGAATTTATTAAAGTAAGGGAAGTGGGAAACGTGATAAAAGTGGCATTTTCAACGGCAGACGGGGAGTCAATAAATACGCATTTCGGCTATTCTGATGCATTTGATATATATGAAATGACAAAAGAAAAATACGAAAAGCTTGCTACGAGAGTGATAATCAATGAGGAAAATAATAATGAAAGTGATCGAATAGAAGAAAGGCTCAATCTGATAATCGACTGTACTCTATTATTTATAACACAAATAGGACCAACTGCAGCGGCACGTATCACAAGAAATAAAATTATGCCAGTTAAGGTTACAGAGGATACTTTGATTAAAGAACAATTAGACAAGCTTTTAAAAATGATTCAAACTAATCCACCCCTTTGGCTTGTGAAAGCAATGAATGACCGAACAAAAGAGGAAGAACATATATAGAGCTAATAGATTAGGAGGGAGAAGATATGAGTCCTTCGATTATAGAGAACAAGAATATGGATGAATATGATCGATATAGCAGACAATTAAAGCTTTTAGGAACAGAGGGGCAACAAAAGTTAAAAAATGCAGCTGTTTTTATTGCTGGCATTGGTGGCTTAGGTGGAACAGCGGCTCTCTATTTAGCTGCTGCAGGAATAGGGAAATTATTAATAGCTCATGAGGGGCATATTGTTTTGCCAGATTTAAATAGACAAATTTTAATGGACAGCAAAAAAATAGGGGAAGAACGAATACCTTGTGCGGTAGAAAGTTTAAAAAAGATTAATCCTGAAGTAGAAATTGAAGCATATTCTCAAAGAATAAATTATGAAACCTCTTATCCATTAGTAAGTGCAGCGGATGTAGTGATAGATGCACGCTATGATTTCCCTGAAAGATATGCATTAAATAAATTATGTGTAGATATAGGAAAACCGATGATAGAAGCAGCCATGTCAGGGTTTGAAATTTTACTTACAGCAATAAAACCTAATGAAACAGCTTGCCTAGCTTGCATTTTCCCAGAAAGAGATAAAAAATGGGAGCCCCTTGGATTTCCCGTTTTAGGTGCAACTTCAGGTATAGCTGGATGTATGGCAGCATTGGAGGCTATTAAAATTTTAACTGGAATAGGAGAACCATATTACAATAAATTATATCATTTTGATTCATTGAATTTTCAATCTGCGGCATTTTCCTTAAAACGTAATCCGTCGTGTAAACATTGTGCCGATAAAGGGGAGGTAGCACATGCCTAAAAAAAAATTAAAAGATTTATGTGATGCAGAAGATTTTTTTGATTATTATCATGTGCCCTATCATTCGGAAATATTAAATCTTTCTAGAGTACATATACTGAAGAGTTTTCAAAATCTACTGCAAAAAGAAGGTTGTTTTGATGCTGATTCTTCAGACAATGAGGTGTGGAATATTCAAAGGGCATTATTATTTCGGGCATATCATGAATTTGTAAAACCAACTCCAGCAAGGCAAAAATTTTTCCCCACCTTTTATGAAAGGAACGGAACTTTTTATGCTTTTGATCAAATAAATAATAAAGGAGTTGAGAAGAAGTAATGTTATTTACGGAGGAAGCAGCAGAGGAATTGTTAGAATATATAGATAATAAGGGGCTTGACATGAAAGGCATTCGAATTGTAGCAGTTTCGATTGAAGAAAATATACATTACCAAATATATTGGGAAAAGGAACAACTCCCTGATGATGAGGTGTTTATACAAAATGGATTAAAAATATTTTTGGATTTTAAAACAAAGGCAGCATTAAAAGAAAAGATGATCTTTTATACAGAAAGGGAGGGGAAAAAAGGATTATTTATCATGAAGTCTGTTTCAGATTGTTCTACTTGTTCAACAGTCTGCTTTTAAAGATTTACTAGAAAGGAGGAGGAAAGTGGACAGTATTAAATTTTGTGATACTACATTAAGAGATGGGGAGCAGGCAGCGGGAATAATCTTTTCTAATGAAGAAAAAAGAAAAATAGCAAAATTATTGGCTAAGGCTGGTATAGAGCAGGCGGAAATTGGAATTCCAGCGATGGGAAAAGCAGAACAGCAGGCAATTTACTCGATTGTGGAAATGAATTTGCCTATACAATTAATAACTTGGAATCGTGCTGTTAAAAAAGATATCGATGCTTCCAGGGAAGCTGGCGCAAACTGGGTGCATATTTCGATACCTATTTCTGATATTCATCTGTATCATAAATTAAGATTAAATAGAAATGAAATTAAATTGCTTATTCAAGATATAGTAGCATACGCACAGGCATTTGATCTGCTTGTTTCAGTTGGCTTTGAGGATGCTTCCAGAGCAAGCCTCTCCTTTTTAATCGATTTAATAAACAGCCTTTATAGAGAAGGCGTAAAAAGGTTTCGATATGCAGATACTGTATCGGTGCTTAACCCGATGTTGGCACAGATAAATATTCAAAGAATAATTAAAGAATGTCCAGCAGATATAGAATTAGAAATTCATTGTCATAATGATTTCGGATTGGCATCTGCCAATACACTTTCTGCTTTATTTGCTGGTGCAAAATGGGCCAGTACGACAATTTTTGGCATAGGAGAAAGAGCTGGAAATGCCTCTTTAGAGGAAGTGGCGATGGGATGGCGTCATCTTTACAATGGAAAAATAAATGTAAAAACAGAGTATTTTCATAGATTGGCAGAATTAGTTAGTGTTGCATCGGGTCTGAAAATTCCTGAGAATAAGGCAATTATTGGTTCTAGGGTTTATACACATGAATCGGGCATTCATGTTGATGGTTTGATTAAATATTTGGAAACCTATCAAACCTTTGATCCAAAGGAAGTAGGAAGAGCGCATCACTTTATAATAGGAAAACATTCAGGTATCAGTTCAATTGTCCATTTGCTTAAACAAGAAGGTATTGATATAGATAAACAACAGGGGCAAAAATTAATAGATTATGTAAGAGAAGTAACAAGTGAAACGAAACGAGTAATAGAGGTAGGCGATTTAAAGAAATTAATAGGAGGCTTTCATACATAAAAGGATGACGAATTGTCATCCTTTTTGTTATGTTCCTATAAAAAATAAATATTAAGTTAGTTATTGACATTGATAATCATTATCATTTATAGTCTTTATATAAATAATATAAATTCTCCATTATAGAGGTGTTTTTATGAAGGTATTGATAGGTTTTGCCAGTATGTCCGGAAATACAGAAGAAATTATGCTTATTCTTAAAGAAATATTAGAAGAGAAAAATTGTCATGTTGAGGTAATGGAAATGGATACAATAGCAGTTTCTTCGCTGACAACATATAATTTGCTTTTATTAGGAAGCTATACATGGGGTGATGGTGATTTGCCTTATGAAATAGAAGATTTTTATGAGGAATTAGAAACGATTACGTTGGAAGGGGTCTCTGCTGCTTGTTTTGGATCAGGTGATACAGATTATCCTGAATTTTGCAGGGCAATAGAATTGATATCTGATAAGTTAAAAGAAAGAGGAGCAGATGTTTTTAAGGATTTATTAAAAATGGAGCTAAGCCCTGATACGGATGAAGCAGTAGAGGAGTGTAAACAATTTGCTCATTCTGTTTATAATTGGGCTAAATTGAAGGAAGAAACGGATGTTTACTAAAGGCGCTACTGCTGTTGCAAGCTTATCAACAGGTTCTTTTATTCTTTCAATAAAAGAGAGGGGGATATATTCCTTTACCAATGGAGAATGGAAGCTAGAGTATCCACTTTCTTATTCCATTTATCATTTTAAAGTAATTGGCAACTATTTATTTGGGGTAGGAGAACATGGGACAATCATTCGATATAATCAAAAAAATGACAGTTGGGCAGAATCAGCTTTTCCAACTTCCCAAAGATTATGGGGAATTACAGGAAATGATTCCGGACTGATAGTGACACATGCAGGTTCATATTTAATTATTTCAGAAAATTTCGGAAAAACATGGACGACGGTACAGCCTTTTCAACATTTACAAAAAAGGCCTATTATTCGTTCATTGGCTATAGAGGAAAATACTATTTATATAGGAACACAAATCCACAAAGAAAGTGGGGGATTATGGGAATATAATTTGGATGCAAACTCGTTAATAAGGATTAAAGAAGAGACTGTCATGATGATATCTGCTATTTATATAGATAAACAAATGATTTGCATTGCAAAAGGATCTTGCTCAACATTTAATGGATGTGTGGAAGTGAATAAAAAGATTGGAAAAACCTTATCTAATTGGACAAGGTTTGCACAGACAATAAATGAGCATGCTTTTTTAGATGTATTCATTTCTGATGGAAAGATATTTGCTTGTTCTAGTAAAGATAACTATGGCTATTCAAGAGTTTATTACGGAGATTCTTTAAAAAATGAAATAATACCCTTTGATACTATCCGAGGCCATTGTTTTCGGGGAGTATATGTAAATGAAGATTTTATGTTTGCAGGTTCTGAAGAAAGTAAATGGATTCAGCTCAAATCAAATAATAAGAAAAAAGTACATTAAAGGGGAGGGAGATTTTTGTGAAAATAGCTGTCATTTATGCAACTATGTCTGGAAATACGGAGGCGATTGCTGATTGTATTGTAGAAGGATTACATAGAGAAAATTATTCAGCAGAAATAATGGAAATACCGGATATCTATAAGGTGGATCAGCTTAGGAATTATGATCTTGTATATTTAGGGCTGTATACATGGGGGGATGGTGATTTTCCAGATGAGTGTCTCGACATGGTAGAGAATTTACAGGATGAGCGATGGGACGGCAAGCACTTTGCTTTATTTGGATCAGGCGACAGAAGTTATGAATACTTCTGTGGAGCATTAGATAGGTTAAAGGAGATTCTAATACACCGCGGAGCAATTGTTGTAGCAGAACCTCTTCGAATAGAAATGGCGCCAGATAAAGAAGAGGAAGAGGAGATTGCCCGATATGTCAGGGGAACATTGCAAGAAGCAAAAATAAGCAAAAAGGTGTAAGTTGAAACAGAGATTATGCTGCCGCTGCAAATATTTGATCTCTTCGTCCTGTCTTTTTTTGTGATGAGTATTACCTAAAAAAAGGCAATACTGCTCCTCAAAACAAGGGAGTTCCTAAGGTATTTAAATTTTTCCCATAATTTATCTCTTCATTAATTAATGAAGAGGTTTTCTTTTTATGGGAGAGGATATAGTGTGAATACGATGAATACTATATGGAAAAGAAAAGGAGTTGTGGGAAAATGACAGGAAAAATCGAATTATTAGTAGATGCAAAAGCAGAGCTAGGGGAAGGGCCATGTTGGGATAGGAGAACAGGAATGCTTTACTGGGTGGATATTGAAGGGAAAAAGGTGTGTGCATTTAATCCAGCAACAGGTAAAAATAGAGAAATAGTGCTGAATCAACAAGTCAGTGCTGTTGTTCCCACTTTAAATAAGGATAAGCTAATTGTGGCGATGGAAAAGGGCCTGTTTTATTTGCAAGAACGAACAGAAGAGCTTCAATTAATAACAGAAGTAGAGAAGAATTTGCCTGATAATAGAACAAATGATGGGAAATGTGATGCATATGGAAGGTTTTGGATTGGCACCATGAGCAAAAAGGAAGAGAAAGAACAAGGAGCGCTGTATTGTCTGGATACGAATGGAGAACTTACTAAGAAATTAGACAATATTAGCACGTCCAACGGTTTAGCATGGGATAAAACTAATAACTATATGTATTATATTGATACACCAACGCAAAAGGTGCTTCGTTATGACTTCGCTCTTGATACAGCTATATTAGGAAAAGCAGTGGAAGTGATTGATTTTTCTAATGAAGATGGGTTTCCTGACGGTATGACGATAGATCAAGAGGGAATGCTTTGGATTGCACATTGGGGCGGTTCGAAGGTATCTAGGTGGAATCCTAATACAAACATGAAATTAGAAGATATCGAACTGCCAGTTTTAAACGTTACCTCTTGCACGTTTGGAGGGGAAAACTTGCAAGAGTTGTATATTACAACAGCAAGAACGGGTATGAATGAGGAGCAGTTGGAGAAGTATCCATTATCAGGTGGATTGTTTAAAGTAACGACAACAGTAGCAGGTATGCAAACTGCTTTTTTAGCAGAGAGTATATAAAAAATACCGTAAAATGGTTTTGTTTGCTAGTTAACCTTTTTCGCAATATCCTCCACTAAAATCAACCGATTTTTCATGTGAATAAGTACCTTTTCTCCGCATCACTTAAGGGATATTTATAAAAAACATGTAAATACTAATAAAAGATGATTATTTTTAGTGGGGGTTTTATTTATGCATAATTCAAATGTAAAGCTTACTTCATCGGAGATAGCCTGTATTTGGACTTCTTATATGAATAACAGCATGTCTGTATGTATATTAAGTCATATGAAAAAACATATAGAAGATTCAGAAATAAAAGCAATTGTTGATCTGGCTTTAACTATTTCTATAAAGCAAATGGATCATCTTGCTACCATATTTAAGAAGGATACATATGAAAAACCCTACGGATTTTCCAAAAACGATGTAAATTTAGAGGCTCCTGGGTTATTTACAGATACTTTTTGCTTGTTTTATATAAATCATATGGCAAAGGCAGGTCTTCTAGCATTTAGCGGATTTCTTTCTATGAGTGTGCGGGAAGATATTATTGAAATATTCACAAATGGACTGGCGGATACTTCTAGATTATTTGAAAAAAGTACCAGTTTGCTTATAAATAAGGGAGTAATAGTCCGTTCTCCCTATATTCTTGTACCGAAAACAAAAGATTATGTAGATAGTAATAGCTATTTAAGCGGATTTCATTTCTTTCATAAAAAACGTCCGCTGAACTCTATTGAAATTTCCCATTTATTTATGAATACACAAACGAATAATATAGGCTCTAAAATTAGTTTGGCGTTTGCCCAAACGTCTGCCAACAAAGATGTACAGCAATTTATGATGCAAGGAAAGGAAATAGCCCAAAAACATATAAAAATTTTTATGAATATATTATTGGAAGAGAATTTGCAAAGTCCAATGTCAGCTGATATAGCAATAACAGACTCTACTATACCAACTTTTTCAGATAAACTGATGATGTTTCATATGAGTTTATTAAGTGCAGCTGGAATAGGAAATTACTCAACAGCAGCAGGGGCAAGTCAAAGAAGCGATTTGGCCATAAACTATGAACGTTTATCCCTTGAAATAGCCCAATATGCTAAAGGAGGGGCAGATCTTATGATCAAAAATAGTTGGTTAGAACAACCGCCGGGAATGATAGATCGCTCAATATTAGTGGAAAATAAAAATAGCAAATTTAACTAAAGAGATGCTTGAGATGAAATAAACAATTTTACTGCAATATAGTGTTAGCAGGCTGCTGAAATAGTTCTCAAATAAAAGTTCAGGCTGAATGGGCGATTGTAAGTTTCAATGAAAGATTACAATCGCTTTTGATTAGCAGAATAAGTGTTATGTTTTATTATTTAGTTTACCTTTTATTTTGTGAGCGCTTTCTTCCAGGATGTACATAACAGGTATTTGGGAAGTTATACTATTTTCACCTAAATAGGTTTCTGCTATATAATAGGCAATATTAATATCAGAAATTTTCGCCAGCTTGCAGTTTTTACTGTTAGTGATGCTGATAATATGGGTTCCTTCTGCTTTTAGCTGATGAGCTAAGTTTAAAGTGAAATCAGTTTCTCCAGATACCGATAAAATAATGGAGATGCTGTTTTTTAATTCTTTGCTATTAATGGGGTAAAAAGGATCCTTTATAGAGGAAGAAAATTTGCCTAAGCTAGAAAAATACCTGGCCCCATACTCCGCTAAAATGCCTGAACTGCCAATTCCAATAAAAAGGATTTTATTTGCTTGTAATACTAAATCTGCAACTTGATTGAGTGCATTTTCAAAATTTCCATTAATAGTCCGTTCCATAAATTCAGAAAGATAATATCGAGGTGATTTTATATGATCTTGTGTATGATGATCTAGGTAAAGTTTGAGCTTTACTTTGAATTCGGAGAAACCTTCGCAATTTAATTTTTTACAGAAGCGCAAAATACTTGAGGTAGAAACATGTGTCTCATTTGCAAGTTCTCTAATCCTCATATAAATAACCTTGTCACTGTTTTTGGTAATATAGTTATAGAGAAGCATATCTAGTTCATTAAAGGTTTGCACCATTTCCGCAGTAAACATGTTGTTTTCTCCCTCCCCTATTTTCAAAGATATATTTATAAAGAGATTAATCTGATGTTAACATGAAAAGATATAAAACAACTTGTTTCCTTTTTGTGACAAATTTCTTTAAGTAGGATAAAAATCAAAAAAGGGAAGTTTTATTGATTTAATTATGAAAGCGTATACAATTAGAGTGTGAGAAATAAATAGGCACTGTTAAAGAAATCGGTTGATTTTTGGGTAGGGAAAATTTCCCTTCAGCTGCTTGCGAGAAGGCGTGAATAACATTTGTTTTCACGAATAAGCTAAAATCCCTTTATTACCATATTCATTAACATGGCCAAAAATCAAAGGGGGAATAGAGAAAAAATAATTCATCTCAACATTGTTAATATAGCATAAAACAGCAGTTTTTTCTAATTTATAAGTATCTTAGGAGGAGGAGTTTTGATGAAAAAAATATTATTAGTCTGTGCAGCAGGCATGTCGACAAGCCTATTAGTAAATAAAATGAAAGATGCAGCAAAAGAAAAGGGGATAGAGTTAGAGATATTTGCTTTGCCAGTTTCAGAATGTCAAAGGGTGGCTAATGAAGTGGATATTGTGCTTTTAGGGCCTCAAGTAAGATATCAAAAACCACAAGTAGAGGAAATTATTGGGGGAAGAGTGCCTGTCGAAGTTATTGATATGCGGGATTATGGCATGATGAATGGAAAAGCGGTACTAGAAAAGGCGATGAATTTGCTTTCTTAGCAAGAGAGATGAAGTATATGGAAATTTATATTATGCAATAGATGCCAGCAAAGCAAGGATAATCAAACATTATCTAGGAGGAGTATATATGGGGTTTATGGCAATGTTTGAAAAGTTTGCAGAGAAGACATTAGTTCCTGTTGCAGCAAAACTGAATTCCCAACGCCATATTGTCGCTATTAGAGATGCATTTATTTTATCTTTTCCTATTACATTGGCAGGTTCACTTATCGTATTATTAAATTTTGCAATTTTAGCACCTGATGGTTTTATTGCAAAAATTTTATTTTTGCATAAGTTATTCCCAAATTTAGCTGATTTGCAATCTGTATTTTCTCCAGTTTTAAATGGTTCTACTAATATTCTTTCCATGTTTATTGTCTTTTTAGTTGCGCGTAATATGGCTATTTCACTAAAGGCAGATGAGTTATTAAGCGGTTTGACAGCATTATCCACTTTCTTTATTATTTATCCCCCATATAAAGTCGTAGATGGAGCGAGCTTTTTAACTACTCAGTGGGTTGGTGCTCAAGGACTATTTGTTGCACTTATCGTTGGATTGCTTGTAGGAGAGGTTTTCAGTAGATTATCAAAATCAAAGAAATTGCAAATTAATATGCCGGCATCTGTTCCGCCAGCGGTATCTCGATCCTTTAAAGTATTGTTCCCAATTATTATTATTACAGTACTTTTTGCTATTGCTAATGCTATTATTAATGTGTTTTATCCAAAAGGTTTGCATGAGTTTATTTATGCGGTCATTCAAACACCATTAAAGCATCTAGGTACAAATATATTTTCCCTGGTGATTCTTGCTATAGTTTCTAATTTATTATGGGTATTTGGTATCCATGGACCAAATACAATTGCAGCTATTCGTGAAGCTATGTTTGCAGAAGCAAATTTGGAAAATTTAAACTATGTAGCACAGCATGGAAGTGCTTGGGGTGCTCCTTATCCAGTAACTTGGGCTATCAATGATGCTTTTGCCAATTATGGTGGTTCTGGAATGACTTTAGGGTTATTGATTGCTATTTTTCTTGTAGCTAGAAGACAGGATTATCGTGATATAGGAAAGCTATCTCTTGCACCAGGATTATTTAATATTAATGAACCCGTAATATTTGGATTGCCGGTAGTGCTTAACCCAATTTTAATATTGCCATTTATGATTGTTCCAGCGATAAATATTTTGATTGGTTATGCTGCAATTGTAACAGGGCTTATCCCTCCAATAGCTTACGCTGTACCTTGGACAACGCCTGGTCCGTTAATTGCTTTTCTAGGGACGGGCGGAAACTGGCTTGCTTTAATTCTTGGTTTTGTTTGTTTAGCAGTTTCTACACTTATTTATTTGCCATTTGTAATCGCAGCAAATAAGGCGGCTAGCAGTACTGTCAGCAGTAAAGGTAATTCTGATATCTCTATATAAGGATGTTTGGAAATGAATAAGTACAAAATTCAATTTTTATGTGGCCAGATTAATTATGTTCATCAGTTTTTTCTAGATTATCAAGATGATAAGATAACGACAGTAGTAAAAAAACTGGAAAAAATCAAAGCAGATATTCAAGTTCAAACAAAACTTTCTGAAGAAGAAGCAATCGAGCATATAAAAACTATTTTTGCAAAATCTAAGTATGGGTCGGCCTTACATTATGCTGTGCAATTAAAAAAATAACAGTAATAAGAGAATCTTACTTGCAGGCAGGGTTCTCTTTTTATTTCAATTATTTAGATTTTCAGAGAATAATGATAAGATACTTATAGAGTATTAGATTAATAAAATAGAAGAATTACTTTTGGGTAGGGAGATAATGGAATGCCATATTTGTTGCTGCTGTTAACGAGCTTTTTGTTTGGGGGGAATTTTGTTCTTGGAAAATCTCTGGTAGGCCATGCCTCGCCCATGACTTTAACAAGTCTGAGATGGATTATTGGAGTGTTGGCACTGATTCCAATTGTATGGTGGAAAGAAAAAAGACTATATCCGCCAAAAGAAGCAATACTGCCATTGATTTTAATGGGAGCGACTGGGGTCTTTATTTTTAACCTTTTACAGTTTTTTGCATTAGAGAAAACATCTGCAACAAATGTAGGGTTAATTTCAACGTTAAATACGATTTCTATTGCTGTATGCTCATTTCTTTTTTTAAAGGAAAAGATTAATATTCTACAAATGGGATCGATTTTTTTATCTTTTTCAGGAGTTTTATTAGTACTGACAAAAGGCAATCTTTTTTCCTTAGTATCCTTTCAGTTTAATATAGGGGATTTATATATGATTGGTGCAGTGTGTATTTGGGGAATATATTCTATCTGCAGCAAATGGGCAATGAGCTATGATGTAAGTCCGCTGATGTCCACTTTATATTCTGGATTATTTGGAATCATGATGATGTTGCCTTTTAATTTTGCTGATTTTGAAATTATTAATGTAAATAGAAACTTTATTCAATCCATTATATATTTAGGAATAGTTTCAACAGTGGTATGTATGGTATTGTGGAATATCGGTGTTCAGAAATTAGGTGCAACAACAAGCGGAGTTTTTTTAAATTTCAACCCGATTTTCACTGCGATTTTGGCTTTTTTATTTTTAGGAGAGAAGATGACTTGGATACAGGGCATTGGCAGTGCAGTGGTGATAGCAGGTTGTTATCTTTTTACATATTTTCACAGGATGCAAATAAAAATTAATTCTAACCTTCAAAATCCCTAAAGAGAATACTTAATAAAGTGAAACTTCAATCAGTGGGGGTTTTACTGTCTGTTACTGCCGGATAAAAAGAAACAAGGTTTGTAAATGAAAGGTTCTGTTGGTTGCAGCGAGAGGGGTCTCTCTTTGTTTTTTTTCACTTCAATCAATAAAATGCTAAAATCACTAATGAGCTTTAACATAGCCAAACTTAAAAGGGCTTGGAATAATTATTAAAAATGAAAAATAAGTATAGAAGGTAAGGGTAAGGTATATTCACTCACCATAGAAGGAGGAGTTGCAATTTGAGCATTTCGGCATTAAAAAAAGAAGCAAGGTTATCGTTAAAAGGATATTGGGGCATTGGGGTAGCAGTGACATTTATAGTATTTCTTATCAATGCAGGTTTGCCTCTCGTTTTTGAAATCCCTTTAAGCGGCGGTTTTACTAATTGGGTTATGCAAAACTCAGATCAAACCCCAGTTGCGGCATCCATTGTAAGCTTATTGATAAGCATTATTTTAATCCCCTTAGGAATAGGCGTCATATGGTTTTACGTAAATTTAGTAAGAGGAAGTTTGCCAAAGTTAGAAGAAATATTTTTTGTCTATAAAGATTGGAAAGTCTTTTTAAAGCTGATATGGGTATCTATTGTGCAAGGGATTTTTATATTTTTATGGTCTTTATTATTGCTTATTCCAGGAATTATAAAAGGATTAGCCTATTCACAAACACTTTACCTATTAAAAGATCATCCTGAATATACTGTTTTAGAAGCAATAACGGAAAGCAGAAAAAGAATGGTCGGATACAAGTGGAAGTATTTTTTGCTGCAACTTAGTTTTATTGGTTGGGGAATATTGTGTTTAATCTCCTTAGGAATTGGTTTTTTATGGTTGGTGCCTTATTACAGTGCAACTATGGCAGCATTTTATAATGAAATTATCGCTGATAAAAAGGATGAAGAAAAAGAACTTCTTTAATCTGAAGAAAAGACGGATATCCATACAAGGATTATCCGTCTTTTTAGTATATTTTGTAAAATGAGGCAATGGATTTTTCCTATTGCTATATTTGTTGTATGATTAACCTAGTGCAAAAAAAGTATAGAATAGGATGTTGGAATTATGGAGAAACAAGCATATAGAGTGTTGCTTTATTATAAATATGTAATAATTGAAAATCCAGAAGAGTTTACAATGGAGCATTTAGCTTTTTGTAAAGAATTAGGACTATTAGGGAGAATTTTAGTTTCCAAGGAAGGGATTAATGGAACTGTTTCAGGAACACTTGAGCAGACAGAAAAGTATATGGAGGCATTAAGAGAAGATCCTCGTTTTTATGATATGATCTTTAAAATAGATGAGGCAGAAGGTCATGCCTTTAAAAAAATGCATGTAAAGCATAAAAAAGAGCTAGTGAATCTAAGTTTAGAGAAAGATATTGATCCATTACAATTAACAGGAAAACATTTAAAGCCAATAGAATTTTTTGAGCAGCTGCAGAATCCAGACACTGTGGTAATTGATGCCCGAAATGATTATGAGTTTGATTTAGGGCATTTTCGAGGAGCCATTAAGCCAGAAATAGAAACATTTCGCGAATTGCCACAATGGATTCAAGAAAACAGAGAGATGCTGGAAGGCAAAAAAATCTTAACTTATTGTACAGGTGGAGTACGCTGCGAAAAATTCTCAGGATGGTTAATAAGAGAAGGATTTGAAGATGTATCACAGTTAGATGGCGGAATTGTAACTTATGGAAAAGATCCAGAAGTACAAGGAAAACTATGGGACGGGCAATGCTATGTTTTTGATGAAAGAATTAGTGTACCAGTAAACAAGGTGGAACATGTTGTGGTTGGAAAAGATATTTTTACAGGCGAGCCTTGTGAACGGTATGTTAACTGTGCAAATCCAGAATGCAATAGAAAAATGCTTTGTTCACCGGAAAATGAGGAGAAATATATGAAAAGCTGCAGTCATGAGTGTCGTACACATCCATGGAATCTATATGTGAAAGCAAATAATATGACTCCAGAAGAGGTAGCAAAGAGAGTCGCTGAATTAGAAGAAGAAAGCAATGCAATTTAAAAAGGTTGGATGCTTTTCCACTGTTATTAGGCGGAAAAGCCCCAACCTTTTTGTTGTAAATGACTGTTTTAAATCTCGATAGCTTCTCCAATATGAAGCACTTTACCTTCTAATCCATACTCCCTTAGTTTGCTGACGAATGCTTCCCCGTCTTGTTGAATGACAGGGAATGTATTGTAGTGGATAGGAATAATGAGTTTGGCATTATACCATTTTGCAGCCTGCAAAGCATCTTCTGGCCCCATGGTAAAATGATCGCCAATTGGAATAAAAGCAATATCGATCGAATGTCTTTCTCCAATCATTTTCATATCACTGAAAAGCCCTGTATCACCAGCATGGAGGATCGTTTTGCCTTCTGCTTCAATAATAAAGCCGCCTGGCATTCCACCATATAAAATCTGCTGATTCTCTTCATCAATAATTCCAGAACTATGAAAAGCATGTGTCATTTTTGCTGTTGCAAATTCTAAATTGAGTGTACCACCTATATTCATGCCAATGGTTTTTGTTCCTTTCCATGACATATAGGCAGCTAATTCTGGATTTGCAATAACTGGAGCATTATTTGCTTTTGCAATTGGGGCAGCATCTAAAATATGATCCATATGGGCATGAGTCAATAACACCGCATCTACTTTAATATCTTCTGCCTTTATTGTCGCAGCATCATTTCCGCTAATAAATGGATCGATAATTAGGGATTTGCCGTTAGTGGAAATTTCAATTGCTGATTGTCCATGATAAGTAATTTTCATAAAAGGTCATCTCCTTCATTATTAAAAGTCATCGTTCTGCGTTTTAAAGACTATTACAATATACCCTTGGAGCCTTCACCTTAATCTAGTTAAATAAACTTTCACCTTCCATTCTATCTTTATGAGGGATTATTTTTAAAAAATAGAGGCTTAGATTAAAGAGGCATTTTTTATTTGAGTAGAGGCAGCTTGCAAAAAAATATATTTAATCAGCATGAAAATAAAGAGAATGGAAGGTATATATGCAGCAAGAAGTGAATAAATAAGTAGTAAATATTTTTAATGAAGGGAGAAGATGGATGGAATGGACAAAAGTTCCGCTAAATTATGCTATTATGATTGAACAGATCAGAAATCAGGGGTATTTTAATCGAGAAATTTTGAAAGCGCTTCAAAAAAGAGATAAAATCTTTTTAGCCAATTGTGGAAGAGGACTGCCAGATTGGGATACTTTGATTAACTATTATCAGAACAATCCACAGAAAATAGAACAAGTAATAGCAGGAAAATATGAAATCGCTTTTTTAACAAAAGGAACGTTAAAAAAATGGCTTCGCCTGAAATTTCATTTAGCAGAAAGAATGGATTATATAGATGTCGGCACCATTTTAATGAATATACTTCTTCCCAATGAAGATTTTATAATGCTCAAAAACATGCTTGCGAAAAATTGGGAAATAAGCAATATCGAAAAAGTAGATAGCCAGGTAAAGTTTAATATTGTATTAGCAAACAAACTTGAACAGTAATTATAGAGTTGTTGAAAAGTGGTCATTTATTAATGATCGCTTTTTTTGTGAATTTATAATATTTACAAACATTTACTATTCCTTCATTTTTTCTCAACGTTCACTACATAAATTCAGAATATACTAATAAACAAGGTTGGCCACTACATTAATCATATCTACGAGGTGAGCATGATGAGCGGGGATAAGAGATTTAATATTTTTCATGAATATTCCATTATTCAGGGATCTCAGGTTTTGATTTCTAAACAAGTTGAATATTACTTATGGGTGAAAAGAATACTAGATTTTCTTTTAGCATCAATTGGCATAATTATTGCAGCTCCTATTGTTGTATTATTTGCGGTTTTAATTGTGATGGAAACACCAGGATCGCCCTTTTATATGCAACAAAGAGTAGGAAGAAAGGGAGAGTATTTTTATTTAATCAAGCTCCGTTCTATGAGATTAGATGCAGAAAAAGATGGTGCAAAATGGGCAGAGACAAATGATCCTAGAGTCACTAAAATAGGGAACTTTATCCGTAAAACAAGGATTGATGAACTGCCGCAGCTGCTTTGTGTTTTAAAAGGAGACATGTCTATTATTGGACCAAGACCAGAAAGACCATGTTTTACAGCCAAGTTTGATAAAGAAATAGCTGGATTTTCTAATAGATTGGCAGTAAAACCAGGCTTAACTGGATGGGCACAAGTTAATGGCGGATATAATATTACGCCAAAAGAAAAGCTGAAATATGATCTAGAGTACATATCTAATTTGAAGTTTTCTTTGGAAATGAAAATTTTGGCTAAAACCGTAAAAGTCATTTTAACAGGAGAAGGTGCTCGTTGATTGATTCCGATAAAGGCACAAATTATAAAGGGTGCTAAATGGTCTAGTTTTTCTACCATTATTATTACTATTACACAAATCATTCAGTTTTTGCTCCTTGGAAAGAGTTTAACTGTCCAAGAGTTTGGAATGGTTGGCATGTTTACAATGATGATTATTTTTTCGCAGATTATTTTAGACCTTGGAATAGGCTCTGCTGTTATTCAAAAGGAACAGTTGAGCAATAGACAACTATCCACATTATTTTGGATGAATATATTTCTTGGGATTTTCCTTTTTGTTGCTTTACAGCTTGGTAGCCCTTTAATTGCATCTTTTTTTCATGAAATGGAATTAATTAATGGGATACGTTTATTAGCTTGGTTGTTTTTAATGGCCCCCATTGGCCAACAAGCACAATATTTACTGCAGAAAGAGTTGCGATTCCAGACAATTGGAAAAATCGAAACAATATCTGTACTCATTAGCTTTCTGCTGCTTTTTGTTTTCTTGTTTAAGAGTAGTGTAGAGCCCATTATCGCTTATGTAGCATCACAAGTTATTTTGTATTCCTTAAAAGGTTTTTTATATTATGTGTGCTACAGAAAGATATGGAAACCAGCACTTATTTTTGATTTGAGCTGCTGCAAAGAGATTTTTTCATTCGGGGTATATCAATTGTTGTCTAGGCTTGTTAATCGAATCGGAGGAAATTTAGACGTCATTTTAATAGGAAAATTTATGGGGATGGAAGCACTAGGAATTTATAGTCTTGTCTCTCAAATTGTGACAATCCCTGTTTTGAAAATTAATCCTATTATCACTAGGGTTGCTTTTCCTGTATTTTCGAAAGTACAGCATGATAATGCTCAATTAACAGAAGGTTTTATATATATGACGAAAATGATTGCATTTATTACTTTTCCTTTGTTGATTGGTTTACTGGCCCTTTCTGATTTATTGATTGCATTAATGTTTGGAAAAGAGTGGATGAATGCTGTACCTATTTTAAAAATAATGCTTGTAGTAGGGATTTTGCGAGTATTGATGAATCCAAATGGGAGTATCATTCTTGCAAAAGGAAAAGCAAATCTAGCATTTTATTGGGATGCTATTTTTATGGTCATATATGGAATTGCCTTATTTTTAGCTGTTCTATCAGAGCATTTAATAGTAGTTGCATGGACATATGCTGCAGTTAGTCTCATTAATTTTATATTAGGAAGATGGCTGTTAGAAAGGCTGATTAATTTAAAATGGACCATTTATATGAAAAGCATTTTTACTCCTTTTTTATTAGCAATTTTTATTACGCTGGTAGCTTTTTTTATTAAAACTATCACAAGTTTTTATCTTTCCAACGCTATTGTGCTATCGCTCGCTATCGCAATAAGTGCGATCGTATATTTTCTGCTTTTAAAAAGTTTTCTTCCTAATAAAAAAGGAACATCTTTTTAAATTAAATGAAAGGAGAGAATGAGGATGAAAGTTTTATGGGTTACAAGTGCATATCCAAGCGATAAACAGCCAGGTAACGGAGTATTTCATGAAACACAAGTACAGGAATTAAAAAAACAGGGTATAGAGGTGACTGTTATTTGTCCAGTTCCGTATCATTCGCCAATTCTGCGTTTATTAAAAAAGAGGTATCAGCTAACTCCCAAATTCTCTGTATATGAAAGAAATGGGATAACCGTTTATAGTCCCCAATATACAGCTTATCCTGGGCAGCTTAGATGGTCACAGCCTGACCAAAGAATAGCGAAGGCAGTTTTAAATGCTATTAAAGAAAACAATCTGACATTTGATTTGCTTCATGCTCATTTTGCGATGCCATCAGGAGGAGCTTGCAGAAGGGTAGCTAAGGAGATAAAAAAGCCCTGGGTATTGACGCTGCATGGCAGTGATGTTCATATTTATCCAAGCTTTAGCAAAGGAGCAGAAAAAATTTTCTGCAAGACAGTTTTATCAGCAGATAAGGTAATTGCAGTGGGAAAAAACTTGGCAGATAAAGTGAAAGATAAGACAGGAAGAGATAGTATTGTGTTGCCTATAGGAATTGATTTAAGCAGATTTAGCCATCCCCTGATTTCGAAAAGGCATGTGAAAAAGCAGCTCAATCTTCCAGAAGATAAGAAAATCATAATTTTTGTAGGAAGATTAGTAAAAGAAAAAGGAATATATGAATTAGCAGAAAGTCTTGCTTATCTGCCTAAAGATACAGTTGTTTTCTTTATCGGCGATGGCCCAGAAGGAGAAGGTTTAAAGCAGCATCCTATGTACAACAAGCAATTGTTTTTATTAGGGCAGATGGAAAATGAAAGGATAGTAGATTATATGTATGCCAGCGATATCTTTGCATTGCCTTCTTATTCTGAAGGTATGCCAACCGTTATTATCGAAGCAATTTCACTGAAAATACCCGTTGTTTGTACAAGGGTGGGCGGTGTTCCTGATTTATTTGGAAAATATAAGGATGAATTAATTGAGCCGAAATCAGTAAAAAGCTTGGCAGTAAGATTAAATGAATATTTAACAAAACAAGAAGTGGCTAGTACATTATGTGAAGAGCTATATGAACATGTACAAAAACATTACGGGGCAAAAAAAAATGCAGAGCAGCTAATAGATCACTATATATCCTTGGTTTCGCCTGGAGAAAAAGAAACCCGAGGATTAGAAGAGCAATCGATTATTACAAGATCGGCTATGCTCTAATATTGGATTTTTAATAAGGAAATGGGACCTTTGCAAATGCTGAAAAATGTTAAGAAAAAGATAGGAATATTAGGAGGATGAAAAAAATGAGCAAAGTGATTGTGACAGGTGGAGCAGGATTTATTGGATCACATATTGCAGAAGAATTAGTTCAAGCAGGATATGAAGTCATTGTCATAGATAACTTTTCAACAGGCCATTACTCCAATATAGCGCATCTTCCTATAGAGATTTATGAATATGATATTACTGATCCTGCCATTATTGATTTTATTGCAGGACTTAAGCCGGCGTATATTATTCATCAGGCAGCACAAGTAAGTGTAGCTGAATCTGTTTATGATATTTTGCATGATGAAAATGTCAATGTAAAGGGTTCCCTTCATATTATTAAAGCGGCAGTCAAAGCTTCTGTACAAAAACTAGTATTTGCATCATCTGCGGCTGTTTATGGCAATCCATTGGAGCTGCCTGTGACGGTGGTGCACCCAACCTTGCCAGAGTCGCCATATGGATTGACAAAATTAACAGTAGAGAAGTATTTAAAAATGGCCAATAAGTTTTATCAGTTGTCTTATGGGATCCTTCGATACAGCAATGTGTATGGTCCAAGGCAGGATGCAAAGGGAGAAGGCGGAGTTGTTTCTATTTTTTCTGAAAAAATCCAAACCAATAATCTTTTGCATATTTATGGAGATGGTGAACAAACAAGAGACTTTATTTATGTAAAGGATGTAGCGAGGGCAAATATTAAAGCCTTAGAGATAACAGAAAATCTTTGTGTGAACATTTCCTCTAACACAAAGATTACCATTAATGATTTATGGAGAAAAATGAAAAAAGCGGCCGATATAGAGGGGCTAGAGATTAAGTATGAAAAAGAAAGAGCTGGTGATATTCGCCACAGCATTCTTTGCAATCAACAGGCAATACAGCTGTTAAATTGGATGCCAGAGACACAGTTAGATAATGGGTTAAAAGAGACCCTTTTGTTTGCTGCTAATAATCTTTTGCAACAATTAAAGTGATAGAAAGGAAATAAAAGGAATGGAAAGCAATCGATTGGCACGTCAGGCGATAGGTACATCCGTTTTCCTATATACAATAATATTTTTTTCATTTCTATTATTGCAATTGGATATTAAATGGGTTTTTATACTATCCATCATATGGGGTGCGCTGATTTTAATGACCTTTTATCCAATATTTTCAATAACAGAATCGATAAAAGGTTTGATGTATTTATTAGTAGCTGCGACCTTTCTTAATCAATCGGTATTCAGCATAAACATTGATTTTTTTCAATTGTTTTTGTATCGATTGCTGCTACTCGCCACAGCTGCTCTTTATTTTTTTTATGGAGTGAAGAGAAAATGGATCATAAAGGATATTTATCATTTTCCATTAAAGGGAGTGTGGCTGTTTTTCTGTAGTTGGCTTGTTTATGGATGTATATCTATTCTTTGGGCGAAATCTTTTGCAGCGGCTATTAAATATATGCTGTTGCTGGCAGTTGGTATACTTTTTGTTTATTTGGCTAATGTGATTTTAACAAGAATATCTCATCTTTTGATTATGTATGGAATTTGGCTAGGGATGACCTCTATTTTACTAATGCTAGGGTTAATTAATTATTATGGACATATTCAATTGCCTAGTTCTGGTCTTTTTGGAGGGGAGGCATATAAACAATCTTATCCCACAGCTGTATTTTTTAATCAAAACGACTTTGCTGCTTTTTTATCTATTTCTTTATTTTTTTATCTTGCAGCGGCTAAAAATTGCAGCAAAAAATGGAGCAGAAATAGTGCATTGCTTCTTTCCTGTATATCTTTGTATCTAATTTATTTAACAGAATCTAGAGCAAGTATTTTAGCGATAATAGTTGGGATAATTTTTTATATTTTTATCCTTGCAAATAAAAAAATAAAAACCATAATCCTGACCTTTTTAATTGTTAGCGGCATCGCGGGTGTTTTTATTGCACTGCCGAAAATAACTTATACAATCCATCAATGGACTATTATGTCTTCGATATATGAACAAAATAACGCGCTGCCGTCTAATCTTGCTCGAATGAATTTATTAAAAAATACTTTTTATTATGTTACGGATACATATGGATTAGGTGTTGGAGCAGGTAATATTCCTTATTATCTGGAGAGATATGCCATTTTTCCAACAGGCGGGGTATTCCAAGTGCATAATTGGTTAGCTGAAATAGCTGGCAATTTCGGCATTTTCATTTTATTAGGCTATATAGGAATGTTTTTTTACTTAAGTCTATCTTTGTACAGAATTTATACAGAATTTCATCATCCAACATATAAAATGCTGATTGAAAGCTGCCTTGTTGGAATGATCGTATTTTTAGTTTCGAGTATTAGTCCAAGTTCTGTTATTAATCTGTATTTCCATTGGGTTTTCTTAGGATTTGTTACCTCTACTGTAGCTGTCTTTAAACAAATGAGACAAAAAGGGATAAGGAGCTTCTGAAATGAAGGAATTTTATAGAAGAGCAGCAGCCCGCATAAAAAGAAGATGGTGGGTTTGCGCAGCTATTATTCTAATTTTAGGAATAATTGGACCGGTGATGCCTTTTGGGAAGGAAGAACAAAGTTATTCTGCAGAAGCAGCAGTAAAGCTAGGAAGCTATGAAAATAATTCTTTTAATGATCCGAAGCAAGTAATACAACTGCTGACAAGCGCAGCTTTTTATGATGATTACTTGGAGAAAGATTGGTTTGCGGAAAATAGCAATTCTTTAACCATCAAAAATGCTAGCGATAATACAATTTATTTTATCTATACAGGGCCTTCAAAAGCAGAAGCAGCACAATCATTAAAAAAAATAACTACAGCCTTTTTAGCTGTAGATAATACTCAATTTAACCTAAAAAGAAAGATTATTCAAAAGAATATCGATGCGTTAGAAGCATTGGAAACAAGTTCAGATACCTCCATAGATAAACAGCGTTTTTTATATGAATTAGAAACGAGTCAGCTTGCAATTAAGCCTGCTACATTAGTAAAGGATGTTTCACTTATAGAAAATGCTAGAACATTAACAACTAAAGAACTGGCCATAGTAGGGGTAATTTTAGGCGTGATGTTTAGTATCTTAATGATAGTGGCTCCAGAATATATAAGAAATTACCCCCAGATAACGAGGTGAGTGGTTTATGGCCTATATGAAGGATCATATATCTATTATTATGCCAGCCTATAATGCTAGAAAGTATATTAGGGAAAGCATTTTATCTGTTTTAGATCAAACATACCCTAACTGGGAATTGATTATTGTAGACGATTGTTCAACAGATGAAACACCACAGCTATTAAGGGATATGGAAAAAAGAGATGCTAGAATCCGAGTGTTTTATGAAAAAGAAAACAAAGGAGCAGCTGTTGCGAGAAATAAAGCACTGCAGCAGGCAAGGGGGCAGTTTATTGCCTTTTTGGACAGTGACGATTGCTGGAAAAGAAATAAACTTGCAGTGCAGATTGCTTTTATGAAGCAATATGACGTCGCTTTTACTTTTACAGCCTATGAGTATATTTCAAAAGAAGGAATTCCTTTAAGAAAAAAGGTAAGTGCGCCGATAGAAGTAACTTATCAGGATTTGCTAAAAAATACGATTGTAGGCTGTTTAACTGTGATGATTAATAGAGAACAAACAGGCGATATACAGATGCCTGCTATTCGTACGAGACAAGACCTGGCTACATGGCTTAGCATTTTAAAAAAAGGCTACAAAGCTTTCGGAATAAATGAAGTACTTGCGGAATACAGAGTAGGAAATGACTCGATTTCCGCTAATAAATGGAAAGCAGCTCAAAAAACATGGTTTGTTTATAGAGAAATAGAAAGACTGAATTTGCTTAAGGCGACATGGTGTTTTTCTCACTATGCCTTTTATGCAGTTAGGAAAAGATTATAAAGCGAAACGAAATTAGGTGAATAGATTGAAAAGTATTTACGTAATTGTGGCAACAAATGAATGGGGAGAAGACATGCTTCGTTATCGAAGACATCGTTTAGCAGAATTTTTGCAGCATCAGCAAAACACCGAAGAAGTGATTTGGTTATGTCCTACATCTAGCTCAGAAACTGGAGACATGGAAAAACTGCCTAATGATATTCTACAGTGGCCGATAGCGGATGTTGGAGAAAATAAGATATTCCGATTTAGTCGATTTTTGCCTATTTTTTATAAAAAAAAAATGAAAACACTGCTAGCTTATTTATTTAGCAAAAAGGAAAAGTATCAGTTCCATCTTTGGTATACATATCCAGCTTATTCTGATTTAGCGGAGTTGTTTCCATGGAATAAAATTATCTATGATTGCAGCGATTTATGGTCTGCCCCAATAAATGGAGCTTCTTCCATCATTTCAACTGCTAGACAAAAACTTATCTATTCCAGTGAAGAGAAGATTATACAAAAAGCTGATGATATCGTATGTTCTTCCTTGTATTTATATGAAAAAATAGTAGAGCGTGTGCCAGAGAAAAAACAGAAAATTTATACCTACGAAAATGGTGTGGAATTTGATTTGTTCCAAACGCAAGAAAAAGCGAGTGGGTTGCTTCCCTTGCATGTAAAAGGACCAGTGTTTGGCTATATTGGAGGGATAAAATCGAAACTTGACTTTGAATTAATCCATCAGGTTGCCAAACAAAAAAAAGAATGGTTCTTTTTATTTATTGGCCCAGACAGTACAAGTCAATGCAATGATTTTCAACAATTGATTAAAGAAAAGAATGTATTATGGATTGGAAGTGTTCCTCCCCATCTTGTTCCAATGTATATGAATACAATTGATATAGGAATTATGCCATATAAGCCATCTTATTATAATAAAGCCATTTTTCCCCTTAAACTATTTGAATTCCTTGCAGCGGGAAAAGGTGTGATAGGAGTTAATTTACCATCAACTATTCAGTATAAAGAGATTGGCATATATAGTTATATGGAAGGAAAGGACAGCAAAGCATTTATTCAAGAATGTGAGAAGATGGTTAATCAGCTAAACAACCCTTTATTAATAAAAAGAAGAATAGACCTCGCTCAAAAACAAGACTGGAATAGCATCTTTTCGGTTATGGTAGAGCAAATAGCGAAATAGAGCAATCTTTAGATGATTGCTTTTTTTTATTGTTTTCTCCAAGTATCGGTTATTTTGTATGCAGACAACAATACGCTATAATAGCTTCAGTTATATAGTAATGACTTTTATTGTGCATCTGTGAACAAATAGACATAATTATAGACAGTAAAACCAGGAAGAAAATGAGATAATGGCCATATAATAATTAAATCTGAGGTGGATTCATTGAAAAGAATCATCGTTGTAGGTGGAGGGATAACGGGGTTATCTACCATGTATTATCTACAAAAAATAAAAATAGAAAATCAATTGGACCTAGAACTTGTACTAATAGAGGGAAATGAGAATCTCGGCGGCAAAATCCATTCTGTTGCTAAAGGGAATTTTATCATGGAAACAGGTGCAGACTCTATTGTTGCAAGAAATAAAAATGTATTGCCCTTTGTAAAAGAACTAAATCTTGAAGATGAGCTTTGCTATAATGCAACAGGAATATCCTATATTCATACAAAAGAAAACCTGCTGCAAATCCCAAAAGATTCAATTTTTGGAATACCAATGAGCGTTGAATCATTGTTTTCTAGCGAGCTTGTTTCATTAAAAGGAAAAATAGAAGCGTTAAAAGATATTTTTAAAAAGAATAAAAACTTTACAAAAGAAACATCTATTGGAGAGTTTTTGGAATATTTTTTTGGAAAAGAACTAGTAGAAAAACAGATAGCTCCCGTGCTTGCTGGTGTTTACTCGGGAAGTCTGGATTCATTGAGCATGGCTTCTACCTTGCCCTATCTGCTGGACTATAAAGAAGAATACGGAAGTGTTATACAAGGTTTAGCTAAAAATAAAAGCGTGTTCCAATCTGCAGCCAATAAAAAATTTATATCCTTTAAAAATGGATTGTCCACGATTATAGATCGATTAGAAGAAGTATTAGAAGAAGTAACGATACTAAAAGGGACTAAAGTAAATAAAATTGATAAAGCAAATGGAACATATACATTAGCATTTGGAAATGATGAAATGCTAGAAGCAGATTTTATCATTTTGTCCACTCCTCATGATGTTTCGCAGCGACTATTAAATAATCAAGAACTTGATCAGAGTTTTGATAAATTGGAGAACTCCTCTAATATTACTATGTATTTAGCATATGATATTCAAGATGAAATTCTGCCGAAAGATGGAACTGGATTTATTGTTGCCAAGGATAGTGATTTGACTTGTGATGCTTGTACATGGACAAGCAGGAAGTGGGAGCATACATCGAAAAAGAATCAACTCTTATTAAGAGTGTTTTACAAAAAATCCAATCCAGCATTTGATCGCTTGAATAGCCTTACAGAAGAAGAATTAGTCGAGGTAGCGGTAGAAGATATAAAAAAAAGTTTAGGAATTGATGAAAAGCCTAAAAGTTTTGAGGTTACGAAATGGAATAATTTAATGCCGGTTTATTCTTTGCATCATAAGGAAGCAGTGGATAGTCTTACAGTTAAACTAAATTCTCTGTATCCTAATATAATCTTGGCAGGCTGCTCCTATTATGGTGTGGGGATAGCTGCGTGCATTGCAAATGGAGAAGAAACAGCAAAAAGACTGCTGCAAAATATACAGTAGGATGAAAATAGTTAGGCGTCTAACCATTTAGAATGTAGAAAAACTCCTAGAAATGGGAAGTTTTCTACATTCTTTTGTTTTAGATGCAATTAAACTTGCCTGTTGATTTCAATTTCAGAATTTTCGACTTCCATTCCGAATGAAAAATGGTCGGAGATAAAAATATATGCTTAACCATTTTTAGCGAATGTTAAGTTTGGGTTGTTCGTCTTTTTAGACCTAAGGTGGCACTAATTAATATAAAAGCCAATACATAGGTTGTAAAAGCAATAGGAACGTGATTCTCTCCATTTTTAATGCCTATAGCAATAAATGACCAGACGATGACGAGGGGGAAAATCCAATCATGCTGAATGATTCGAAATCCAATGCCTATTATGGTGGCAAGCAATAATAAAAGAATGGTCCATAAATTATCAGAAAGAGAAAATTGCTCCCAAGAAATATATTTTAAGTAATAACTGATATTAACAATAGCTGCAACAGTTATCCATCCTAAATAAATAGAAATATGAGCATATGCTAAAAAGTGGGCCGTAACCTTTTTGCTTTTTTTATATAAAAGAAATAAAGTAATCCATAAAAAAAGAATAACTAATACAGAAAAGAAAAAGAGCTCATAATGCCAGACAATAATCCAGCAACTATTTAATATACAGCTTACTACAAATAAGAAACTGGTTTCTGTGTATTCAGGAGAATTTCGTTTGCTTTTAGTGAACCCTCTTAAAATCCATACTCCTACTAATATATATATGAATCCCCAAATCATAAATGCATAAGAAGCTGGTGTGATAAGAACATTTAGTTTATTAGATATGTCGGCCGTTGTCTGGCCGTTTAAGGGAAGGATATTTGCTAGTGCGTTAATTAGAACCATAGTAAGAAAGAAAATTAGATGGATGAATAACTGTTTCATGTTTTTCCTCCCAGTTTTAGATAATGATAAATAGGTAACACTTTATTACTTTTCCCAATAGAAAAACTATTAAACAGCCAGCAAGTAGCGAATGGAATAGGAAAATATAACTATTTTAAAAATCTAGTAAGGCTTGTTTGGCCGTATTATAATAAAAAGAAGAATTATTTGTATATTCGCATATGATGAATGGGGCATTGACATATGGATCAGTTTTTACAATCTTATATTGCTTTAATGTGCACTGCGGGTGTACTTCAAGTAATTTTAGCAATTATTGCTTTTCATAATAGACAGGTCTTTGAAGGAACAAAAACATTTGTCTGGCTATCTGTATTTTCTGCTATTTATTCATTTGGACATGCTATCGAATTAACAAGCACAACGATTGATGGGATTATGTTTTGGGTTGTTTTTCAATACTTAGGCATGCCCTTTTCTGCACCTGCAACGCTTATTCTTGTGCTGCAATATATAAATCTAGATAAATTAGTGAATAAGAAAACATTGATTTTGTTTTACTTCATCCCTGCCATTTCTTTTTTGCTTATTTCTACAAATCATCTTCATCATTTGTTTTATAAAACAGTTGGGATAAAATATGTTATGGGTGCTCCTTTATTGGATATGACGGTAGGGCAATGGTATGTTGTCCATGGAAGCTATACTTTTGGAACATTATTTATTGGAGCAGTTTTGCTTATTTGGTATTGGACACAAACGAAATCAAAGCATTGGAAACAAGTGATTACATTAATAATAGGAATTCTTTCTCCAATCACAGCATCATTTTTGTATTTAATGGGACTGACACCAAGAGGCATCGACCCTGTTCCCATTGTGATGCTATTTACTTCCATGCTCTATTTATGGGCGATTCTATCTACTCATTGGCTAAAGGTGGCTCCGATAGCGAAGGAGAATATTTTTGAAAGTATGAGTGACGGGGTTATTGTGGTTGATTTGTTAAACAAAGTCGTTGATTTCAACTCAATAGCAGGTGAATTATACACATCATTAAAAGACGGAATCAATTTAAATGAACTAAAAGGTTTAGATAAAAAACTTGGCTCTTTACTAATAAATAAGAGCAGCGATCCTATTACAGCAGAAACAGCTATTCATTTGCATAACGAGTTAAAGCATTTTCAAGTAAAAATTTCTCCTGTATTAAAGCATAGTGGAGAAAGAGTAGGAAATATTATTGTTTTTATGGATATTACAGAGAGAGCTAGACTGCAACTTCAATTAAAAGAATTAGCTTATAAAGATAGTTTAACAGGAATATATAATCGAAGTTATTTTTATAAAAAAGCCGAAAAGTTGACTATTGCTTCTATAGAATTAGGAGAAGTGGTTTCTTTCATTTTATTTGATATCGACCATTTTAAAAATATTAATGATAATTATGGCCATGCTTATGGAGATGAAGCAATTAAACATGTCGTATCAATAGCGAAGGAAGCTCTGGGGGATAAGGGGATAGTTGGCCGTTATGGCGGAGAAGAATTTATGATTTGTATGCCGGGTTTCTCCGCAGAAAATGTGGAGATTTTTGCTAACAGGCTTCGGGCTGATATAGAAGAAAAAGCATTAACTATAGGAATGGATACAATTAAGATTACAGCAAGCTTAGGAATTACTGTGCTCAAAAGTAAAGATGCATTCTATACGGTGGATGAATTGATAGCAAAAGCAGATAGAGCATTGTACAGAGCTAAAAATAATGGCAGAAATGCAGTCTGTATAGAAGAGGATGATCAAATAAGAGATTGCCTTTTCTTGTCATCCAAATAATATCTTTTGAAAGGAAACTCACATATTTATAATAAAAAACACCGAAGAACTGAGGTTCTTCGGTGTTTTTGTAAATGAAAGAGTTATTATTTAGTTAATGCTTCTACTGTTTCATCGATAGTCTTTTCATTGGCAATATATCCAGTAATTGTCCAGTTGCTTGGATCTTTCATTTGATGAACATTTCCAGCTTTGACTGCAGGAAGTCCTTTCCAGACAGAGCTAGCTTGTAATGTTTTTAATCCTGTTTCTGTCTCTTTACCGACAAGGATGATATGGTCTGCATCAAGTTCTGCAATTTTTTCAAGAGAAATTGCATTCCAAGAGGCTTCGGCAGCAGGAAGACTTGCAACAAATTCAGGCGCTTTAATTCCTAAATCGCCGTATACTACATTGCCGCTATGACGATCTTGCTCTACTAAATAGTAAGCATCGCCAATTACCCAAAGAATAGCAACCGTTTCATCACCAATAGCATCATGAATAGCTGTTTTTGCTTCTGCTGCTTTCTTATCATATTCTGCTAGCTTTTCTGTTGCGATATCTTCTTTATCTACTATTTTGGCAACGGATGTTAATGCTTTGCGCCAATCTTTGTTATCTTCTTCTGTTAAAACAAAAGGAGTAGTCACTTTTTTGTATTTTTCAATATCTCCATCTGGAACAGCAGATGGAGAGCTGAATATTAGAAGGTCAGGATTTGCATTAACAACTTGCTCAATAGGCAGATTCCATTCAATCTTAGGAACATCTTTTAGTTGCGGCTGAAGATATTGAATAACGGAATCCCCAATTGCCCATTGGTATGCCGGTGTAACTCCCAGTGTCAGTAGAGCATCCTCAGAATATGGAGCGACAATTTTAGTTAATTTTGCTGGGATTGTTACATCGCCATTTGCATCTTGAACAACTCTTTCTTTATTTTCTGATTCTTTTTTATCGGAAGCAGTATCATTATTGTTACTGCAAGCACTTACAAATAATAAAATTAATAATGTGACAAAAAGCGATAGATAGCGATATTTCGGACTTTTAAACATCATGTTCCTCCTAGGTAGTCATATTAATGATAATGATAATCATTTAAAAAAATTATGTCAACAATATTTTAATTTAATAAAGAATAGTTGGTAATATAGTGAACAGTATTGATGTAATTACTTTTTAAATTTATAATAAAATAAATGAAAATCATTATCAGAGATGAAAGATTTTAAATTTATTTTTTCCATACATTTTAGTATGTATTTTTTTATGAATATGTAAACATTAAGTTTTATCTATTTATATGATTAGGAAGGATTGCAAGATGGCTGAAGTGGATCAGAGTAGAACAATAGGAAATAAAGAAAAAAATAGATATAAAATTATTTTGCTTATTTTAAGTTGTGTGGTTTTAATTTTTTTGTTGGCAGTATCTATTTCTGTGGGGGCTGCCGATATTCACTTATCTACTGTTTGGAATGCTGTACTTCAATTTGATTCCAATATACAGGCACATCAAATTATTCAGGAAATCCGCCTGCCGCGTTCAATTGGGGCATGTTTGATTGGAGCTTGTTTAGCAGTATCGGGAGCAATTCTGCAAGCTCTTACAAGAAATCCTCTTGCAGATTCCTCTATTATGGGAGTAACAAGCGGTGCAGCTTTGGCATTAATTATCGTATTAGTTTTTTTTCCGGCATTATCAATGGGAGAACAAAGTCTAGCATCTTTTGTGGGAGCTGGTTTTGGTGTATTAATCGTATTCGGCATTGGGGCTTTTTCAAAGGGGAGCGTTTCGCCAGCCAAACTAGCATTAGCGGGAGTAGCTGTCAGCAGTTTGTTTCAGGCAATCACAACTGCTATTGCTCTGCATTTTGATATGGCCAAAAATATGGGCTTTTGGTATGCAGGCGGATTAAACAAAGTGAATTGGTCTGGAGTGCATATTCTCTTTATTGTTTGTATGGCAGGCATTGCAGCGGCAATATTGATTTCAAAAGCTTTGACTATTCTTAGCTTGGGAGAAGATGTATCAAAAGGTTTAGGACAAAACACACTAATTATTAAAGCAATCGGTTTTGTTATTACATTATTTTTAACGGGCGCTGCTGTTTCTGTTGCAGGGCCAATCGGTTTTATTGGCCTAGTGGTGCCTCATATTACACGTTTTTTAATTGGTCCAGATTATCGATGGGTTATCCCCTTTTCAGCTATTTTTGGTGCTATCCTTCTCGTGCTGTCTGATACTGCTGCAAGAATGGTTAATGCTCCTTTTGAAACTCCTGCAGGTGTGATAACGGCTATAGTGGGAGTACCTTTCTTCTTGTATCTGGCAAGAGGTGAAAGGAGGAGAGCGTAAATGGCTACAAAGAAACACTCTACACAAAAGTTTATAGGGATTACTTTAATATTTGTTTTTTTATTGTTTATATTATTTTTTGTCAGTTTAAATATGGGACTAGTAAAAATAGCCCCAAATGCTGTATTGCAAACATTAATAGGAAATGGAACGGAACGAGATAAGCTTGTATTGCTGGAATTCCGCTTGCCAAGAATGGTGTTAGCAATAATGATAGGAGCAGGTTTAGCCTTTTCGGGAAGCATTTTACAAGTTATCTCTAAGAATGAGTTGGCAGATCCGGGGATTATTGGCATTAATGCCGGGGCAGGATTTGCTGTAGTATTATTTATTTTTGTTGTGCAAGGGTCGATGTCTGGGTTAGCAGCAATAAATCTTTGGCTGCTGCCTTTGTTTTCTTTTTTAGGAGCAGTGCTTGCTGCTGCAATTATTTATATTTTGGCGTGGAAAAAAGGCATAAATCCGATTAGGCTAGTTCTAGTTGGAATTGGTGTTAACTCAGGATTTGCTGCTGCAATTGCGATTATGCAGTTTAAAATGAACCCACAAGATTTTATGAAAGCTGCTGTATGGATATCAGGTGATATTTGGGGAGCAAGCTGGAATTTTGTTATGGTTATTTTGCCATGGATGGTTTTGCTGGTTATATATGCCTTATATAAGTCACATACGCTAAATCAACTAAGTTTAGGAGATCAAGTGGCGACAGGTCTTGGCGTTCAATTGGAACGGGAACGATTAAAAGTGCTATTCGCTGCTGTTGCAATTGCTGGTTTATGCGTTTCAGCAGGTGGCGGTATATCTTTTTTGGGGCTTGTAGCACCCCATATTGCCCGTAAGATAATGGGGCCGAAACATCAGTATGTATTGCCATTTTCAGCCCTTATAGGTGCATTTGTTCTTTTACTTGCTGATACAATTGGGCAAAATGCACTCGCTCCAACCCAGATTTCTGTAGGAATTGTGGTGGCGATTCTTAGTGCGCCTTATTTTATTTACTTATTAATGAAAACGAACTGAAGGAGTGACAGGTTTTGAGCATACTTTCCACTGAACATTTAAAAATTGGCTATGAGGATAAGATTATAGTGGAAGATTTAAGTTTTACCATTCAATCTGGGAAAATTACAACGATTATCGGACCAAATGGTTGTGGGAAGTCGACTATCCTGAAAACTTTAGCAAGGATACACAAAGCAAAATCAGGTTATGTTTATTTGGATGGGAAATTAATACACAAAATTCCTACTAAACAAATCGCTCAAAAAATGGCAGTGCTGCCCCAGTCGCCAGAAGCACCCTCTGGATTGACGGTTTTTGATTTAATTTCATATGGGCGTTCTCCTCATCAAAAGGGCCTGGCGAGATTAAGTGACAGAGATAAGGAAGTAATTGAATGGGCTCTAGAAGTAACTGGATTAGCAGAGCTGCGAAATCAAGAAGTGGATACATTATCAGGCGGCCAACGGCAAAGAGCGTGGATTGCTATGGCGATTGCGCAAGAGACGGAGCTTTTGCTTTTGGATGAGCCGACTACCTATTTAGATATGGCGCATCAATTAGAAGTATTAAAATTATTGAAAAAGTTAAATGAAGAAGAAAATAGAACAATCGTTATGGTTATTCACGATTTAAATCATGCTGCCAGATTCTCTGATCGTATGGTCGCAATGAATAAGGGAAGATTGATGAAAGAAGGAACAGCAGAAGAAGTGATGACTGCTGAAGTATTAAAGGATGTTTTTCATATTGATGCAGTGATTGTGCAGGATTCAAGAACGAATAAACCTGTTTGCTTATCCTATGATTTAGTTGAATCAGAAAAAAAGATAGCTAATAAAGAGGAAACTGCTCAAGAAACTGTACTTGTATAAGGGGACCATATAAATAATCAATGGGATAAAATGACTGTTGGCAGGGAACTTTTGGAGAAAATCAATAGTAATTTTAACCGGGCATGTAGGACAAGTCAGTTTCATTATTTTCTTAAGTATTGTGAGACATTAACTGGGCATGAAATCAGAAATAAAACATATATTTGTGTTACAGATATTAAAAGTTCATATAAATTTGTTATTCTGTATCGTACCTATTTATAATAATGGTATACAATAATTAAGATAGTATCGAAAGAAATATGCATAGAAGGTTGAGATTGATGATAAAAAATAAATTAACTAAAAATTTTGTGGAGTTTTTGTCAGAAGAAAATGTAAAAGTAAATGAACCTTTAAATAAATACACTTATACGAAGATTGGCGGAAAGGCAGACTTTCTTTTATTTCCGACCTCCTTTCAGCAATTGCAGCAAGCATATCAGTATGCCCTTCAGGAAAATCTTCCTATCACTATTCTAGGCAATGGCTCAAATGTGCTAATAAAGGATGGCGGAATTCGCGGAGTGGTGTTTAATTTAACAAAGTTAACCGATATTTCATTAAATCAAAATAAGATTAATGCACAATGTGGTGCTGCAATCATTGACACTTCTCAATTCGCTTTAAAGCATCGTTTAACAGGATTAGAATTTGCATGTGGAATTCCAGGTTCTGTCGGCGGCGCTATATATATGAATGCAGGTGCTTATGGGGGAGAAGTGGCGGATGTTTTAGAAAGTGCAAAAGTGCTGACAAAAACGGGAGAGATTATGCTGCTTTCCAAAGATGAATTAGAATTAGGATACAGAACAAGTAATGTTCCAAAAAATGGTTATATTGTGCTGGAAGCAATATTTTCGTTAAAAGAGGGCCAATATGAAGAAATTAAAGCGAAAATGGATGAATTAACATTTTTGAGAGAATCAAAGCAGCCTCTTGAATATCCATCATGTGGAAGTGTATTTAAAAGACCGCCAAATCATTTTGCTGGAAAATTAATTCAAGACAGCGGTCTTCAAGGAACAAAGATTGGTGGAGCACAGGTTTCAACAAAACATGCAGGATTTATTGTAAATGTCGAAAATGCCACAGCAACAGACTATCTTAGCTTGATACAGCATGTTCAAAAAATAGTGAAAGACAAATATGATGTGGATTTAGAGACAGAAGTTAGGGTTATTGGGGAAGAATCGTAAGCGAAATCAATACTGAACCAATAAAAAGGAGCTGCTAAAAGGTAGCTCCTTTTTAATTTGAAAAATAGATAATAATCGTTTTGCTTTTATTGATTATTATTTTGATGACAAAATAGAGAAAGTAGCCAATGATTGAACCTAATATGTTCAATATAAAATCGTCAATATCTGCTGCACGATCAATAGTGAAAAAGTATTGTGTCAATTCAATAGTCAAGGACGAGAGTGTGGCAATAATGATTGTAATAGCCATTTGAAATCGTTTTTTATATATAGCTGGAAAAAGAAGGCCAAAAGGAACAAATAATAGAATATTTCCAAGTGTATACAGCATCCAGAAGATGGGCGGCTTGTACTTATATTGGTATAAAATTTGAACATAAGGAATTAGATTGACATTGCCTTTATTTCCAGGTGGGAAAAAATGAAACGGATTTAATGTTACATATAAAACAGTCAACAAGTATAAGAAAAAAAGATTTACTATTATTTCTCTCCCTGTATGGTAATTTCGGTATTTCTTATGCTTATGTATACGATAGTAAATCCAAAAGGGAACAGTCATTAAGAGAATAATTGGAAAGTTAAGAGAGAGTGGTATATCACTTTTAATCCAGATTAGAAAAAGTAGACCAATAAATATAATTGAATACAGCAGTTTTTTCATCATATTCACATTCAAACAAAAATTCCTTTCCATTAGTATCTATATTATATATATATGAAGATTATTTGAAAAGTAGAAGGAAAGAGAAGCGTAATGCTTTACTAATAGTCATTATTTTCTCATAATAGTGATGCAGACATTAGAAGATTGTAACAGATAAGTGTTTATGCTAACAATGTTTCTGTATCAGTAATCTAGTTTTTATTATGAAGATGGGAGTGTATCTATTTGAGTACAAAAGTTCAAATTGGCAGAACATCAATGCAAGTAACAAAACTAGGGTATGGGGCTAATTCAGTCGGCGGTCATAATTTATTCCTTAATGTTAATGATGATACAGGGAAAGAAGTTGTAAGGGAAGCACTAGATAATGGCATTGATTTTTTTGATACAGCATTCATTTATGGACTTGGAAGGTCAGAAGAATTAATTGGTGAAGTTTTAAAAGACAGAGGAAACCGAGATAAAGTAATGCTTGCAAGTAAAGCAGCACATAAGCTTGTTAATGGTGAAATTGTAAAGGATAATAGTCGGGAATTTCTTAGAGATTCTGTAGAAAAAAGTTTAAAGAGGCTGCGGACAGACTTTATAGATTTGTTTTATGTGCATTATCCAGATGGGAAAACGCCTCTTGCTGAAGTAGCGGGCACTTTAAAAGAGCTGAAGGACGAGGGGAAAATTGGAGCGGTAGGAGCTTCTAACTTAAGCGAAGATCAATTGCAGCAGTTTAATCAAGATGGCTATTTAGATGTGTATCAAGGAGAGTATTCACTTTTGAAAAGAGAGGCAGAGCATTTTTATCTGCCATATGCAGTAGAGCATAATATTAGTTTTATACCGTACTTCCCGCTAGCATCAGGACTTTTAACAGGAAAGTTTACAAAAGAGGCAACTTTTACCGATATCCGCAAAAAGGATCCTTTATTCCAAGGAGAAACATTCTTGCGCAATATTGAAAAAGTTAATCAGTTAAAAGTGTTAGCAGAAGAAAAAAATGCGGAAGCAACTCATCTAGCATTAGCATGGCTATTAGTTCAGCCAGGTGTCGATGTTATCATTCCTGGAGCAAAATCTGTGGGCCAGCTGAAAAGTAATGTAAAAACATTGGATATTCAATTAACGGCAGATGAAATAGAGAAAATTAATCATATATTTTCATAATAGTAAAAGCCTGATTGAAGTTTCATTTTGTTGCAGCCAGGCTTCTTTTGCTAAATAATCATAAAAGGAATGGAGAAACTGGCGCAACTATTCTATAAAAAAGAAGTATATATCTATTTAATAATGGGGAGTTATTATTTGCATTTTCCTGAGGTGAATAAATGGAGTCAAAAAATAAAGTAGTAGGCATTATATTAGCAGGGGGGCAGTCCAAGCGGTATGGAGAGCCAAAAGCTTTTGCTTTAAAAAGGGGGAAATATTTTTATCAATATGCATTGCATGCACTGCAGCAGTGTATAGAACAAACAATCATTATTGCACATCCAACACTAATCAAAAAGTTTAGTTCCTTGGAAAAGGCAGTAGTCATAGAGGATGATAAAAGATATCGAGGATTTGGCCCAATGGCAGGTCTTTTTTCTGCCATGGAAGCTGAAGAGGCAGTCTGGTATATTGTTTTGCCGATTGATACTCCCTTTATTACTCCATCTACGATAAACAAATTGCTTGCAGCGGCAGAAGAAGGGTATGAAGCAATTATTCCCCTTATAGATGGCAGAGATCAACCCCTTATTGCTATGTATCACCAAAAAACGAAAACAAAGATAGAAGAATTGTTGAAAAAGAAGAACCTATCTATGCATGGATTGCTTCAGCAGATTTCTGTAAAATATGTGGAAGGTTTGGATGAAAGAGAATTTATTAATATTAATAAAAAAAGTGATTATATAAAATATATAAGACAGGAATAAAGGAGTATCCCATAAGTCTATTTTTCGGCTGTTGGATACTCCTTTTTCTGTTTAGGAATGCTTCTATATCAATATTTTGATTTTAAATTTCAATGGATGTGATTTTTTTAGAGGATGCTCCTTTATATCCAACAAAAAATGCAGTCTTTTGTCTCTTCACAGTTTTATGTTCATGATTGCCAAAAACAATAACTAGCATTTTTTTAGAGAAACCTAAAAATTTATTATTTAAAATTTTCTAAAAAGATATTAAGATGATAGTTAATATGATTTTCATGAATATAATTAGGAGGATATCTTGGTGGCGTCTTTTCGAAAACCAATCCATATAGAAGCAGTAATAGAACAAATTTGGAAATATCAAAGAAATGGAGAAAATGAAACCATTGAACTAAAGGATGCTTTAGGGAGGTTTTTGGGAGAAGCTATTATAGCTACAACCGATATCCCAAGGTTTAATAAATCGCCATATGATGGTTTTGCACTGCGGGCAATAGATATAAAAGAAGCAACTAGAGAAAATATGGTGGAGTTAAAGGTTATTGATCACATTGGAGCAGGAATGATAAGCGAAAAAAAAGTAAAGCCGTTTGAAGCGATTCGCATTATGACAGGTGCGCAAATTCCAGAAGGCTGTGATGCTGTAATGATGCTTGAATTAGCAAAAGAAATTACAAAAGATGGAGCAGTCTATATTCAAGTGAAAAAAAGCTTAAAGAAAGGAGAAAACATTTCCTTTAAAGGAGAAGATATTGTTAATGGAACGAAATTATTAGAAGCGGGAGTGAAAGTAAATCCTGGCATACAATCTTTATTAGCAACATTTGGCTATAGTCAAGTAAAAGTAAAACGCCAACCAGTTATTGGGGTTTTTGCTACTGGAAGTGAGTTATTAGATGTAGAAGATCATCTAGTTCCTGGAAAAATCCGCAATAGCAATAGCTATATGCTTTGTGGACAAATTGAAAGAAGTGGTGGAAAGGCGCGCCATTATGGATTGATTCCAGATAGTTTAGAAGAGGTATACCACTCTATTAATATGGCGATAGATGAAGTCGATATTCTTGTAACAACTGGCGGGGTTTCAGTTGGTGATTTTGATTATATGCCGATTATTTATGAAAAGCTACATGCAAATATTTTATGCAATAAAATTGCGATGAGGCCAGGAAGTGTGACTACTATAGCTGAAGTAAATGGCAAATTGTTATTTGGATTATCCGGTAATCCATCTGCTTGCTATGTCGGTTTTGAAATTTTTTTGCGTCCTATTATTCGAGACATGCTCGGCAGCAAGAAGCCATTTGCAAAAAAAGTTAAAGCTGTTTTAGGAATAGATTTTCCAAAGGCTAATCCGTTTACTCGCTTTGTCCGCAGTAAACTATATTTTCAAAATGCAAAGCTAATCGTTAAGCCAGTTGGTTTAGATAAATCTGGTGTAATTTACTCTCTTGCTTTTGCGGATTGTTTGCTTGTTTTGCCTGGAGGCTCAAGAGCGTTTCAAGCAGGGATGGAAGTGGATGTGCTTCTGTTGGAAGATCAGGAAGGAGGGGCAGAATATTGATTTTTCAATTTGTTGGCTATAAAAATAGTGGGAAAACTACGGCGATGGAAGCAGTTGCGCGAGAATTAGCAGAAAAAGGATGGAAGGCAATTGCTTTAAAGCATCATGGGCATGGCGGTATTCCAGACAATTGGTCAAAAGATTCAGTGAAGCATAGAAAAGCAGGAGCAATTGCCAGTGTTGTGGAAGGAGATGGCATCCTGCAAATGGAAATAGCACGGGAAAACTGGAATGTTAAAAGTATAGAGGAATTCCTATCATTTTTTTCATATGATGTGCTTTTAGTAGAGGGATATAAGGATGAGGATTTTCCTAAAGCTGTTTTTTTGCGTCAAGAAGAAGAAAAGAGGCATCAATTAACTGAACTTACCAATATACAATTTATAGTGCCTTATTACCATAACTTGCAGGAAAAAGAATGTTATATAAATGAGATTGTTCAGTGGATTGGGCAAAAGATGAAGGTATAAAAAGAAAATTTTTACTTTTGAGTCAATGTTGATTTTTAGAAGATGCAAAAATAACCGTCATTAAGAAATCGTTTTATCGATCATATGCATACAAGCATTTTAAGTTTTAAAATTAATAAGTGTCATATATCTTAACAAGAAGAGAAGGGGAATAGAGCATGAGTACAAAAAGTTTTACAACTATAAATAAGGATACAAAAGATTTGCCAATTTTTATAGAGGAATGGGAAGAAAAGGCAAAAGAAAAAATGGAGAAGGGACCCTTTGATTATATAAGAAGCGGCGCAGGAGATGAAGAAACATTGCGGCTGAACCGGAGTGTTTTTCAGAAATGGTCGATACTGCCTAGAGTGTTAAGGGATGTTTCTTTAAGTTCTACTAAAGTTACTTTATATGGAAACCAATTATCATTCCCATTATTATTATCTCCTGTAGGTTATCAAGGATTAGCAGATAAAGATGGAGAAAAAGCAGCGGCAAGAGCAGCTGCAAAAGCAGGAATCCCTTATATTGCAAGTACAGTTTCCACCTATTCCCTTGAAGAGATAGCCAGTGCTGCTCCAGAAGGAAACAATTGGTTTCAATTATATTGGTCACAAAATAGAGAAGTATCTGCAAGCATGGTTAAAAGAGCAGAAAAGGCTGGATTTCGTGCCATTGTTGTAACAGTTGATACAGGGGTATTAGGCTGGAGGAAAAGTGACTATAAAAATGGATTTGTTCCATTAATGGAGTGTCTGGGTGATGCCAATTATCGTAATGATCCAGCTTTTCAAAAGAGTGTTCAAGAATGGAACGATGAAAATATTGTTGCAGCAATTATGAATAATATCCTGCACCCTGATTTAAATTGGGAGGACGTACTGTTTTTAAGAGAGCATACGACATTGCCAATTATTTTAAAAGGAATTCTTCATCCAAAAGATGCTAAAAAGGCTGTCGATTTAGGATTTGACGGCATTATTATTTCAAATCATGGCGGTAGACAGCTAGATGGAGCCATTAGTAGTTTAGATGCTTTGCAGCTTGTTGCTAGTGTTGTGAATAAGCAAATTCCTCTAATTATGGATGGGGGAATACGCAGTGGAGCAGATATGTATAAAGCAATTGCCTTGGGAGCAGATGCAGTAGCAATTGGGCGCCCGTTTATTTATGGTTTGGCAGTATCTGGGGAGCTTGGTGTCTCCTCCATAATAAATAATTTGCAAAAAGAGTTTGAATTAACATTAGCTCTTTCAGGAGAGGTATCTGTACAGGATATAACCGTTGACCATTTATTTAGGCAGGATTAACAGCTAATGTATGCAGCATAGAAAAATAGAATGAAAGCATACAAGGGAAAGACATAAAAAGAATGTCTTTCTTTTAGTTTATAGAGAAGAGTAGAAATTAGATTATCATTATTTGCAAATAGTTTAGATTCATTCCTATTATACAAAATATTTAAAAGATTAGAGAGAAAAAAGAAAAGTGTGAAATGATAGATAACATGTTAAGTTAAAAAAAATAACATGTATAGTGTTTTTTTTTGATAGACAGATAAAATTATATTCCAAGAGAGAAAAAAGAAAAGAATATTCCCATTTTTTAATTAATAGTGTTACAATATAAAAAAGTTTCAATATACTGATTTTTTGTTTTAGTCGAAAAACGGAGGGGTAAAAGTGGCTGGTTTAAGAAGTGATATGATAAAAAAAGGTTTTGATAGAGCACCGCATAGAAGTTTATTGCGGGCTGCTGGAGTAAAGGAAGAGGATTTTGGAAAACCGTTTATTGCGGTTGTTAATTCTTATATAGATATAGTTCCAGGACATGTACATTTGCAAGAGTTCGGGAAAATTGTAAAAGATGCAATTCGCGAAGCAGGCGGAGTACCATTTGAGATGAATACAATTGGTGTAGATGATGGCATTGCAATGGGGCATATCGGAATGAGATACTCTTTGCCTAGCCGAGAAATTATTGCAGACTCCATCGAGACTGTAGTTGCAGCGCACTGGTTTGATGGCATGGTTTGTATTCCAAACTGCGATAAGATTACACCAGGAATGATGATGGCTTCTCTAAGATTGAATATTCCTACTATTTTTGTCAGCGGAGGACCAATGAAGGCCGGCGTAACAAGTGATGGCAGAAAAATTTCTTTATCATCAGTATTTGAAGGCGTTGGCGCATACCAGGCGGGCAAGATTGATGATAAGGGGCTAAAGGAATTGGAACAGTTTGGCTGTCCAACATGTGGTTCATGTTCCGGTATGTTTACTGCTAATTCAATGAATTGCCTTGCTGAAGCATTAGGACTTGCTCTTCCAGGAAATGGGACCATCCTTGCTGTTGCACCAGAGAGAAAAGAATTTGTTAAAAAGTCAGCGAAACAATTAATGAATCTAATTAAAGAAGATATAAAACCAAGAGATATCGTAACAGAAAAGGCGATTGATAACGCCTTTGCATTAGATATGGCGCTGGGAGGTTCGACAAATACTGTTCTTCATACATTGGCGTTAGCGCATGAAGCAGGTGTGGAATATCCGCTAGAAAGAATTAATGAAGTAGCAGAGCGTGTTCCTCATCTTGCGAAATTAGCGCCGGCTTCTGATGTGCATATTGAAGATTTGCATGAAGCTGGAGGAGTTTCTGCAGCTCTGAATGAATTGTCGAAAAAAGAAGGTGCTTTGCATCTAGATACAATAACTGTATCAGGCAGAACACTAGGAGAGAATATTGCTGGATGTGAAGTAAGAGACCATAATGTAATTCGTCCAATAACAGATCCTCATTCGGAAAAAGGCGGACTTGCTGTTCTTTTCGGAAATTTGGCTCCAAACGGCGCGATTATTAAAACAGGTGGAGTGCAAAATGGCATTACCCGCCATGAGGGACCAGCGATTGTATTTGATTCACAAGAAGAATCATTAGAAGGCATCTCTTCAGGAAAAGTAAAGGCAGGACATGTAGTAGTTATTCGTTATGAAGGTCCAAAAGGCGGACCAGGAATGCCTGAGATGCTGGCTCCAACTTCTCAAATTGTCGGGATGGGGCTTGGGCCAAAAGTAGCATTAGTAACAGATGGACGTTTCTCTGGTGCATCAAGAGGACTATCAATTGGACATGCATCACCAGAAGCTGCAGAAGGTGGCCCGTTAGCATTTGTAGAAGATGGCGATCATATTGTTATTGATATTGAAAACCGTACAATGGATGTAAAAGTTGACGAGGAAGAATGGGAGAAAAGAAAAGCGAACTGGAAAGAGTTTGAACCAAAAGTAAAATCAGGCTATTTAGCTCGTTATTCTAAATTAGTAACATCTGCAAGCACAGGCGGTGTTTTAAAAATCTAAAAAAAGGTGTGTTGATAGTTGGGAGATCCAATCTATCAACACACCTTTTTTATAAAGTTTAATTATCCTCATGGTCTTCTAAAGGTTCTATACTTTTTACTTGCAGAATATCAAGAAGGAAGACAAATACAGGAATCCCGATAATTAATCCCCAAACACCGAAAAAGTGTTCGGAAAAAATTAGGACAATAAATGTGAAAAATACAGGCAAATCTGTTTTGGAAGACATTAGTTTTGGGTTTAATATATATGCTTCTATTGCATGTATTACACATACAAATATGATGATAATGATTACATATACGTAGCCGCCGATTGTATAGCCGATAGTCAGTAGGGGAACAAGAGAAATAATAACTCCTGCTACTGGGATAAGTCCTAGTACAAAGACTAAAATGGACAAGCCAAGCAATTGAGGGAAATCAAGAATCCATAAACCGATAGTTGTTAAAATACAGTTTACTAAAGCAATAATTACCTGTGCTTCTAGTACTTTTCCGAAGGTTAAAACGAATTTTTTTCCGAAAAATTCTATTTCATTGTAAAATGCAGCAATCTTGCTGCTTTTAAAATTTTCTTTGTATTTAATTAGGCGAGGCTTCTCCAGTAAAAAGAAGAAACTTAAGATAATGGCAAGCATAAATTGTATGCCAAGGGAACTGATATCTGTGAAGTATTTAACTACAAAACCAAGACCTTGTTCCAGATAACTATTGATGTCCCGTTCTTTAATCACATTAACAATGTAATTTAGGACAGCATTATCATGTGGCCTTGTATAAAAATCAACAAGCTGCCTAATTAACGAAGTAATTTCTTCTATTAACATTGGCAAATACTTTACAAAGCTATAGGATAATAATCCAACCGTTATTACATAAAGCAAGCTAACGATAATATTACGTTTAACGGAGATTCGTTTTGAAATGATTTTTTCAAGTCGGTCCATTAAAAAGGAAAGAATAAATGTAAACAGCATAAGGTTGATCATACTTCTTAAAATATAAATGCCGAAAATGATTAGTGAAAAAATAGCTACTCGCTTCCAGCCTTTATTTATCATTATTTTGTTCAATAATTCCACAATCTGTTCCCCTATCTTTTTATAATTATCTCTATAATATCTATTCTACCTTAAAATGAAGCTATAAATAACTAAAAAGGTAAAGAAATCATGTTTGTTTTTATTATTTCCTGTATTTTCAAAAACTTTTCTTGGAAATATGTAATAATTTTGGTTTTGAACATGTTTTTTTCGTTAATATATAAAATAAATAATTCAATGATGCTGCTACATAACAAGGGAGATGTCTCGATATCTATTTTGGTAAGAGTTTTTCCTTGAATGTTTTTTAGTTATGTTTGTATAATTAGTGTATAAAACTAAAACGTTACGGTTAGGAGTGGGACCATGGGGATGTGAAATTAAAAATTGGGGAATTAGCAAAAATAACAGAAGTAACAAAAAGAACCATTGATTATTATACAAACCTTGGTCTGCTCAAAGCGCAACGTTCTGCTGCTAATTATCGGTATTATGATGAAAATGCTATAAGTCAAATTAAGTATATAGAAGAATGTAAAAGGAATAGATTGTCGTTAGAACAAATTAAGGAACGTCTTCATAATAATAAAATGGATAATGTTGATATGAATCATCTAAAGGAAAAACTGGAAAACTTAGATAAAGAAATCAAAGGTATTTTGCAGTCATTTGAAGGTGATAATCAACATAAAAAAGGGGAGATGCGAAATACTATTTCCCATGAAAGTATTTCGTTGATTCAAACATTGTTGCTTCTTTTAAGTTAAGTTTTTTACTTATTCAGGAGGTGTAAGCCTTTTTAGGCTACTTATTGGAAATTTTTAATTTAATTTTATTTGCCGTATTAATAGCATTAACCGGATTTTTTGTTGCAACAGAGTTTGCGATTGTAAAAGTCAGGAGTTCAAGAATCGATCAGCTAGTTGCAGAAGGGAAAAAAGGCGCCTTAGCTGCAAAAAGAGTTACATCACATTTAGATGAATATTTGTCTGCATGTCAGTTGGGAATTACTGTTACTGCATTAGGTTTAGGGTGGATAGGAGAACCAACTGTGGAAGCATTATTAGAGCCGCTATTCCATAAATGGGAGATATCTGGATCTGTTTCCAGTATTTTATCCTTTGCGATTGCCTTTATTTCTGTCACATTTATCCATGTTGTAGTTGGGGAACTAGCTCCTAAAACTGTGGCAATTCAAAAAGCAGAAATGATTACATTGGCATTTTCACCACCTATTATTTGGTTTTATCGTCTTTTATATCCATTTATCTGGATATTGAATGGATCTGCAAGATTATTGACAGGTATGTTTGGATTAAAGCCGGCTTCTGAACATGAGTTGGCGCACTCAGAGGAAGAGTTGCGAATATTAATGTCAGAAAGCTATAAAAGCGGAGAAATTAATAAAAATGAATTGAAGTATGTAAATAATATCTTTGAATTTGATGAAAGAATTGCTAAAGAAATCATGGTTCCTAGAACGGAAATGGTGACTATTAATATCAACAGCACATTTGATGAAATTATGGATACATTAGAAGAGGAAAACTATACAAGGTATCCAGTGGTAAATGGTGATAAGGATAATGTGCTTGGTTTAATTAATATACGTGAGTTTTTAACAGCAAAAATTCAAAATAAGGAATTTATTCAATTAGAGGAATATATGAAGCCTATTATTCGGGTTATTGAGACTATTCCAATACGTGAGCTATTAGTAAAAATGCAAAAAGAGCGAACGCATATGGCAATCCTTTTAGATGAATATGGTGGAACTTCTGGTATTGTAACAGCTGAAGACATACTGGAAGAAATTGTTGGAGATATCCGCGATGAATTTGATGATGATGAAATAGCAGAGATACGCAAGTTAAATGAGAATCATTTTATTCTAAACGGAAAAGTATTAATTTCAGAAGTAAATGATCTTCTTGGTATTCATTTATCAGAAGATGAAGTGGACACAATAGGTGGATGGTTTCTGACGAACAATTTTGAAGCAGTTGAAGGCGACGAGATTGAAGAGGAAGGTTATATATTTAAAATCAAAAGTATAGATGAACACCATATACACTTTATTGAAGTAATGAAATCAAAAACGAAAGTTATGTAAAAGGGGGATATCCTCCTTTTTTTTTGCATTTTTTCTTGGAATGAAGGAATTCTAATATAGGAAGGGAGAAGGTAGAGGAAAATAAATTATTTTTAAATATAAAGAATATTGAGAAAGAACTATTCTATTTAATTTTGTCAACATTGTGTCAGTCAAAGTTATACTTACTTTAAATTGTGAAATTTATGGAACCGCTTTAGTATAAGTGTATGAAATATGAGGGGTGAAATTAATATGTCAAACGAGAATAAAAGTGATATTCGCGTTAAAATACAACGTTTTGGCAGTCATTTAAGTGGAATGATTATGCCAAATATAGGAGCATTTATTGCA
>NZ_BQYJ01000008.1 GCF_023168165.1 Niallia sp. NCCP-28 | reverse complement strand
AAAGCAAAAGAGCTAAAATGAATATATTTTAGCTCTTTTTTTATTATATAAAGAAATATATTAGGTTAAGATAAGTAGTTTTCAAAACCCTTTACAAACCGTCGGTCGGTTTGTTATATTATAAATAATAATAAATCATATGGAGGGATGCAAATGATAATTGATACAAAAAGAAAAGTAATACGGTATATCGTTACAACTATTATAGTAAATTTACTGGCTCCCTTACTTGTATACCATCTGATGTTGTATAAATATTCAAGTTTTCTTTCTTTATTAATTGCAACATCCATTCCTTTGTTCGATAATTTGTATCATATTACAAAAGATAAAAAAGTGGATGCCTTTGGATTATTGATGTTAGCAGGGTTCATATTAAGCTTGATTGCACTTTTATTAGGAGGAGATGAAAACATCATACTAATGAGGGAAAGCTTCGTCACAGGAATAATGGGATTAATTTTTATTGGGTCATTATTTCTATCTAAACCAATTATTTATTATATAGCCCTCAGATTTACATTAAATGAAAAAGAGAAGTCTAAAAAAGTTTTTGAGCAAAATTGGGAAATTCCGTATGGCCGATTTGTATTTCGATTAATTACGGCAGTATGGGGAGTTTCTTTAGTCGGAGAAGCAGTTGTAAGATTGTTTTTTTTAACAAGATTGAGCATTAGTTCATTTTTGATTGTCTCCCAGCTGCTCCTTTATTTTATTATTGGTGGAACCATTATTTGGACTATATTTTATAGGAGGTATGCTAAAAATAAGCTGGAGCAAATAAAAAATTAGTTAGCAATGATTTTATAAAGGATGGAAAAATATGAACAATAATAAATTATATGAAAATACCAGTTTTCAGCATATATTAAAAATAACAGAATCATTAATATTGAAAAAAGGGTGTAGCAGTACAACACTTAAAGACATTATAGATAGTTCCGGTCTTTCAAAAGGTGCTATATATCATTACGTCAGCAGTAAAAATGAGTTATATGGATTAATATTACAGTCAAAGATTGAAAAAATTAATGAATCATTTAATGATCAGATAAAGCTAGCAGTAGAATCAAAAGATACAAATGGACCATTCGATTTGGTTTCGCAGTTTTTTTATGAAAATCAGAAATCAGGAGATGCAGGCAATCTAATTTTTGTTTATTTATTAAGTCAAAATGATGTAAAGGTTAAGGCTATTTTAGAAAATATTTATGCTTTAAGTAGGAATGTAGGGGAAAAGTGGATAAAATCTGGTCAAGAAAATGGCGTTATTCCTACAGAGTTAGACGCTGGAAAATTTACAGATTTACTCATGACTTTTTCGTATGGTCTTAGAGTAAAACAAATAATCTCTCCAAAGGAAACGAAACAGTTGGATTTGAAGGATATAACTAAATTGATTATGAAGGCCCTTTCCTAGGTTTATTATGGAGAGGGTAAATTTCTAACTATTAAAAACCAACGGTCGGTATGTAAGTTGTGAATAACTATTCATATGACAGGAGGAATAAAAATGATAAAGAACAATACAGGAAGTAATAATGAATTTCGGATAATGATCATTTTATACAGCATTATTATTTTATTCTGTATCTACATTTTCTTTATGTTTTTATGGAGCGGAGTAGAGCAAGCACCTATTGTAATAGGAAAACTACAACAGAATTCTTTTTCTTTGTATATATGGAAACTATTTTTTTATCCCCATTTAGTTCTTGGGGCAATTGCCTTATTTATAGGCCCCTTTCAGCTAATGAGTTACAGCAGAAAAAATTTGAAGCTGCATAGATATTTAGGGAGAGTATATGCAATTAGTATTTTTATTAATGCATTGTGTACTCCGTATTTAAGTTTTTTTGCTACTGGTGGAAAAGCAAGCATGTATGCATTTTTAATACTCGATATTTTTTGGTTTGCTACTACTATCTTAGGAGTTATTTTTGCAGTAAGAAAACAAATTAATGAACATAAGACTTGGATTATTCGCAGTTTTGCAATTACGTGGGTGTTTGTGACATTTCGTATAGTAGCTATTCCTCTTTCTTGTATTTTCGATGCCCATATTAGTTTTCCGACAGCGGTTTACCTATCGATAATTTTAAATTTGGGAGCTGCGGAATTCGTTCAAAGGAAGAAGCTCATTAAAGGAAATATTTCAATGAATAATCAAAAGTTTAAGATGAAATAAAGAAAAAGAAACGGCGGTTAGGAAATCTAAAGATAAGAAATAGAAAATTCACCATTATTTCGTGGTAATTTAATAAAGCATGCGGAGGAAGCATACGATAATGGTGGTTTTGCAGTTTATTATGATGAAATGGCAACCAAGAAAGTATCACAATTGAGTATCGAAATGAATTATAATTGTATATCTTACAAGGGAGGATTTTGACAGAACAAACAGCATGATATATATAGTCCGATTACATGTTTGTCGAGAATAAGGCGTATTTGCTTATACAAAAACATTCTCAATAAATTAAAGCATGATTCATCAGTGTGGCGAATATAATTTCAAACTTTAGCAATTAATATCCTTTATACAAGTTTACTTCCTTATCAATAGGCAATTATAAAAGTAATGACTGCTGGCCCTTTTTACATACTATTTAAAATAGCGAATATTAAAGAGGAAATGGAAGTGAATTAATTGTTAGCAAATAGTGTTACAATGGTTATAATTATACTGCTTATCAATATTGTTTACGTATCTTTTTTCACAATTAGAATGATTTTAACTTTAAAGGGACAAAGATATTTAGCGGCAGCCTTAAGTGCTGTAGAAGTGGTGATTTATGTAATAGGATTGGGGCTAGTATTAGATAACCTAGATCAAATACAAAACTTAATAGCCTATGCGGTAGGGTATGCAATTGGAGTAATTGCAGGTATGAAAATAGAAGAAAAATTAGCATTGGGCTATATAACAGCAAATGTTATTACAAATGCTTATGATCATGATTTGCCTAAAGCGTTAAGAGAACAAGGATATGGAGTGACAAATTGGGCTGCACACGGCTTGGAAGGAGATCGAATGGCGCTGCAAATTCTCACTCCCAGAAAATACGAACTCCGTTTATATGAAACAATAAAAAAGATCGACCCAAAAGCATTTATTATTGCATACGAACCAAAAACTATATACGGGGGCTTTTGGGTAAAAAGCGTTAAGAAAGGAAAATTATTTCATGGTCCAAAAAATGAAGTTTGAAGTGCAAGAAAAGGAAACAGTGATAGAATGTTTAGATCGTATAAAAAAAGATGGATATACACCCATTAAAAGAGTAGAAAAGCCTATATTTAAAGAAGTAATAAAAAGCGGATCAAAAACATATGAGCCTATTTCAAGCAAAATTATTTTTGAAGCGGTAAAGATTAATCAGTAAATCACGAACATTAAATGTAAAGAAAGTTTAATTGTTCGATTTTTTTGTTGACAATTTATGAAATTGCTTGTTAATATGATATAGTGTTAAACAAACAAAAAACAAATTTAAAAATTTAATAGCCCTCATATAATATTGGGAATATGGCCCATAAGTTTCTACCCAGCAACCGTAAATTGCAGGACTATGAGGGAAAGTGAATGATGCCGGCAAAAGAAAATAGCTTGTTTTATTTTCTTTCTATTAGCCCTAGACAGATACTTTCTCTCATAAGTAGAAGCAGCTGTCTAGGGCTTTTTATACGTAATTTATTCATCGGGAGGGAAAAGATGACTGCTCAAATTGGCGTTATCATGGGAAGTAAATCAGATTGGGAAACAATGAAACATGCATGTGATATTCTAGATCAGCTTGAAGTGAACTATGAGAAAAAAGTGGTTTCAGCACATCGAACTCCTGATTTAATGTTTAAATATGCAGAAGAAGCAAGAGATAGAGGCATTAAAGCGATTATTGCAGGAGCGGGAGGAGCGGCGCATCTGCCAGGTATGGTTGCAGCGAAAACAACATTGCCGGTTATTGGCGTGCCTGTTCAGTCAAGAGCGCTGAATGGTCTGGATTCTCTATTATCGATTGTTCAAATGCCAGGAGGAGTACCAGTCGCAACGGTGGCAATCGGCAAAGCGGGCGCAGTAAATGCGGGACTGCTGGCAGCACAAATGATTGGCGCAACAGACCTTGCATTGGCAGAAAGAATTAATCAATTAAGAGAAAAAACGAAAAATGAGGTTATAGAAAGTAGTGATGAACTTGTCTAATTCAATGATTCTGCCAGGCCAGACAATTGGTATTATTGGCGGTGGGCAATTAGGAAGAATGATGGCGCTGGCGGCAAAGGCACAAGGCTTTCGAATTGCAGTTTTAGATCCGATCGAAGATTCTCCTTGTGGGCAAGTAGCCGATTATAAAATAGTCGATGCATATGATAGCATTACTGCAATACAGGAACTGTCCAAGGTAAGTGATGTTATTACGTACGAATTTGAAAACATCGATGCTGCTGCACTAGATTGGCTGAAAAAAAATGCAAATGTGCCTCAAGGATCAGAATTATTGGAAATTACACAAGATCGCATCAAGGAAAAACAGGCTATAGAGCAAGCTGGCATTAAAGTCGCACCATACAAAATAATTGAAGAACCTATCGATATTAGAGAAGGTTTATCCGAATTAGGCTATCCAGCTGTTTTAAAAACAGCTCGGGGAGGTTATGATGGAAAAGGCCAGTATGTTATAAAGGAAAGCAGTCAAATTGAAGAGGCGGAATTGCTGCTGGATAATGGATGTTGTGTATTAGAGAGCTGGATTCCATTTGAGAAGGAAATATCCGTTATCGTTACAAGAAGCCAAAAAGGCGAAAATACTGTTTTTCCTGTAAGTGAGAATATCCATATCAATAATATTTTACATGAGTCTATTGTTCCTGCAAGAATAACTGAATATGCAAAAGAATTAGCGATTGAAAAAGCGAATAAATTAGCAGAATTTCTAAATTTAACAGGTACATTGGCTGTTGAAATGTTCTTAGCAGCAAATGATGAAATTTATATTAATGAATTGGCTCCAAGACCACATAACTCAGGGCATTATACAATTGAGGCTTGTGAAACCTCTCAATTTGAACAGCATATCCGGGCTATCTGCAATTGGCCACTTGCTAGTACTAGACTACTAAGACCTGCTGTAATGGTTAATATTTTAGGGGAACATCAAGAGCAGATTATCGACAAAATAGGAGACCTTCAAGATTGGAAAATCCACTTATATGGAAAAGAAGATCCAAAGGAAAAAAGAAAAATGGGGCATGCTACATTGCTTCGGTCATCTGTTGAAATTGCTTTAGATGAAATCGAAAATACTAACATATGGAATTTACAGACAGAAAAAATCGGAGGATAAGAGATGATCGATCGTTACACAAGACCAGAAATGGGCAAAATTTGGACAGAAGAAAATCGTTTTCAAGCATGGCTGGAAGTAGAAATACTTGCTTGTGAAGCATGGGTAAAACTAGGTGACATCCCAGAAGAAGATGTAAAAAAAATTCGTGAAAATGCTTCTTTTGATATCAACAGAATCCAAGAAATTGAGCAAGATACAAGACATGATGTAGTTGCTTTTACAAGAGCAGTTTCAGAAACGCTTGGTGAAGAAAGAAAATGGGTGCACTATGGATTAACTTCTACAGATGTTGTAGATACAGCACTTTCTTATTTGATTAGACAGGCGAATGAAATTATTTTAAAAGATATCGAAAACTTCATTGAAGTATTAAAAAATAAAGCGCAAGAGCATAAATATACTGTAATGATGGGGCGTACACATGGTGTACATGCAGAACCAACTACGTTTGGCCTGAAGTTAGCTTTATGGCATGAAGAAATGAAGCGCAATTTGGAAAGATTTAAAGCTGCTGCTGCTGGCATCGAATACGGCAAAATTTCAGGTGCAGTAGGAACGTATGCAAATATTGATCCATTTGTTGAACAATATGTATGTGAACAATTAGGGTTAAAACCAGCGCCAATTTCAACCCAAACATTGCAGCGTGATCGCCATGCTGATTATATGTCAACACTTGCATTAATTGCTACTTCTATTGAAAAATTTGCTGTAGAGATTCGTGGACTGCAAAAAAGTGAAACAAGAGAAGTAGAAGAATTTTTTGCAAAAGGCCAAAAAGGTTCTTCTGCAATGCCGCATAAACGCAATCCAATCGGATCAGAGAACATGGCTGGTCTTGCAAGAGTAATCCGTGGATATATGCTAACTGCATATGAAAATGTTCCATTATGGCATGAAAGAGATATTTCTCATTCTTCCGCAGAGCGCATTATTATTCCAGATGCAACAATTGCGCTAAATTACATGTTGAACCGCTTTAGCAATATCGTAAAGAATTTAACTGTATATCCAGAAAATATGAAACGAAATATGGATCGCACTTTAGGCTTAATTTATTCGCAACGTGTATTGCTTGCACTAATTGACAAAGGCTTAACAAGAGAAGAAGCATATGACACAGTACAGCCTAGAGCAATGGAATCATGGGAAAAGCAAGTGCCTTTCCGTCAACTGGTGGATGCTGATGAAGTGATTTCTTCTAAGCTAACAAAAGAAGAAATTGATGACTGTTTCGATTACCATTTTCATATTAAGCATGTTGATACAATCTTCACTCGTCTTGGTCTATAGGAAACAAATAATGCTGGACTCTTTCCTTGATGAGGGAGTCTGGCGGTTTGAAAATTTCGAATCATGCTAAAATTAAGTTTTATAGATTTTCGTTTTATCCCTAATTTTTTTGATAAGGAGACTCTTCAAATGGAAAAGAGAGCTTTATTGTATGAAGGAAAAGCAAAAAGAGTATATGGAACCAATGATGATAATATCGTTTGGTTGGAATATAAGGACTCTGCAACAGCCTTTAATGGCGAAAAAAAAGCGGATATAACTGGAAAAGGCCGCTTAAATAATGAGATTACTAGTTTATTATTTTTAAAGCTACAAGAATTAGGAATTCAATCGCATTTTGTGGAGAGAATTTCCGAAACAGAACAGTTGGTAAAAAAAGTAAGCATTATTCCATTAGAGGTAGTAGTTAGGAATGTTGCAGCAGGCAGTTTTTCAAAAAGATTAGGAATAAAAGAGGGACTTCCTTTATCGAAGCCAATTGTTGAATTTTATTATAAAGATGATGCATTAGGCGATCCGCTAATTATCGAAGCCCATATCGAAGAGCTAAAACTTGCTGAATCAGAAGAAGTTGTGCTGCTGAAAAAGAGAGCATTGGAAGTAAACAAAGTACTTAGCAGCTTTTTCTCAAAATTAGGCATTCAATTAATAGATTTTAAATTAGAGTTTGGAAAAGATCAAAATGGTGAAGTTCTCCTTGCAGATGAAATCTCGCCTGATACTTGTCGACTTTGGGATAAAAATACAAATGAAAAACTGGATAAAGATGTTTTTCGCAGAGATTTAGGAAACTTAACAGAGGCATATGAGAACATTTTAACTAGATTAGGGGGACAACAACATGTTTAAAGTTAAAGTATACATTACATTAAGAGAGAGCGTATTAGATCCACAAGGAAATGCTGTGAAAGGTTCTTTGCATTCGTTGGACTATAAAGAAGTGAGTGATGTACGCATCGGAAAATACTTGGAACTGACAATTGAAAAGTCAGAAAAAAATATTGATGAAGTTGTAAAAGAAATGTGCGAAAAATTATTGGCGAATACAGTAATTGAGGACTATAGCTATGAGATTGAGGAGGTTGTTGCACTGTGAAATTCGCAGTAATCGTATTTCCGGGATCCAATTGTGATGTCGACATGTTTCATGCAATTAAGGATGAGTTAGGGGAAGAAGTAGAATACGTTTGGCATGATGCTGAAAGCTTGGAAGGATTTGACGGAATTCTGCTGCCAGGCGGATTCTCATATGGAGATTATTTGCGTACGGGTGCAATTGCCAGATTCAGTAATGTGATGAAAGAAGTTGTGAAAGCAGCAGAAGCAGGAAAACCAGTACTAGGTGTATGCAATGGATTTCAGATTTTGCTGGAGGCAGGACTTCTGCCAGGTGCGATGAGAAGAAATGATCGTTTAAAATTTATTTGCCGTCCTGTGGAATTAAAGGTAACAAATAACCAATCGATGTTTTCTTCCGTATATGAGGAAGAAGAAGTGATCACAGTTCCAATTGCGCATGGTGAAGGAAACTACTATTGCGATGAGGAAACACTTGTCAAATTAAAAGAAAATAATCAAATTATTTTTACTTATAATGGTGAAAATCCAAATGGAAGCTTAGAAAATATTGCAGGAATTATAAATGAAAAGGGAAATGTCCTCGGAATGATGCCACACCCTGAAAGAGCGGTCGATGAGCTGTTAGGTGGAGCAGATGGTCTGAAAATATTCCAATCAATCGTTAAACAGTGGAGGGAAGCAAATGTCGTTAATGCTTGAGCCAAGTCCAGAACAAATTAAAACAGAAGAAATTTACAAACAGATGGGTGTAACGGACGAAGAATTTGCGATGGTAGAGAAAATTCTAGGCCGACTTCCTAATTATACAGAGACTGGTTTGTTTTCTGTTATGTGGTCAGAACATTGCAGCTATAAAAATTCAAAGCCTGTTCTAAAAAAATTCCCAACGACAGGTCCACAAGTATTACAAGGTCCTGGAGAAGGTGCGGGAATTGTTGATATTGGCGATGGCCAAGCGGTAGCCTTTAAAATTGAAAGCCACAACCATCCATCAGCAATTGAACCATATCAAGGGGCTGCAACTGGGGTAGGCGGAATTATCCGTGATGTATTCTCTATGGGCGCAAGACCAATTGCTATTCTCAACTCTTTGCGTTTTGGCGAATTAGACAATGAACGCACAAAATATTTATTTAAAGAAGTGGTTGCAGGGATTGCAGGATATGGAAATTGTATTGGAATTCCAACGGTTGGCGGAGAAATAGCATTTGACAGTTCTTATGCTGGCAATCCACTTGTTAATGCTATGTGTGTAGGATTAATTAATCATGAAGACATTAAAAAAGGGCAAGCACACGGTGTCGGCAATACAGTAATGTATGTTGGTGCCAAAACTGGCCGAGATGGCATCCATGGTGCAACATTTGCTTCGGAAGAGCTAACAGAGAATTCCGATGAAAAACGTCCAGCAGTTCAAGTTGGAGATCCATTTATGGAAAAGCTGCTGTTAGAAGCATGTTTAGAATTAATTCAGTCAGATGCATTAGTAGGAATTCAGGATATGGGAGCTGCAGGTCTTGCAAGTTCAAGTGCAGAAATGGCAAGTAAAGCTGGTTCAGGAATTGAAATGAATTTAGATTTAGTGCCACAGCGTGAAACAGGAATGACGGCATATGAAATGATGCTTTCTGAATCACAAGAACGCATGCTGATTGTTGTGAAAAAAGGAAGAGAACAAGAAATAAAAGACCTTTTCTATAAATATGATTTAGAAGCAGTATCAATTGGAGTAGTAACAGACGATAAAATGCTTCGTCTTCTTCATAAAGGAGAAGTAGTGGCAAATGTTCCTGCTGATGCATTAGCAGAAGATGCTCCAGTTTATCATAAGCCATCAAAAGAACCACAGTATTTCCGTGAGTTCCAAGCAATGGAAAGTAGTGTTCCTGCTATTGAAAATTATGGGGAAACATTAGCTGATTTATTAAAGCAGCCAACTATTTCAAGCAAAGAATGGGTTTATGATCAGTATGATTATATGGTTCGTACAAATACGGTAGTAGCCCCGGGCTCTGATGCAGCGGTTGTTCGTATTCGTGGCACTAAAAAGGCATTAGCGATGACAACAGATTGTAATGCTCGTTACCTATATCTTGATCCTGAAACAGGCGGTAAAATTGCGGTTGCAGAAGCAGCAAGAAATATCGTATGTTCCGGTGGGGAGCCATTGGCGATTACAGATAACTTAAACTTTGGAAATCCAGAAAAACCAGAAATCTTCTGGCAGATTGAAAAGGCGGCTGATGGAATCAGTGAAGCGTGCCTTGCCTTAAATGCCCCAGTCATCGGCGGGAATGTGTCTTTATATAATGAAACAAATGGAACGGCTATTTATCCAACACCAGTAATTGGCATGGTTGGCTTAATAAAAGATATAGACCATATTACTACACAAGCATTCAAAAATGCAGGAGACCTTATTTATCTTCTTGGCGAAACGAAGGAAGAGTTTGGTGGAAGCGAGCTGCAGAAGATGGTAGAAGGTTCTATTTCCGGAAAAGCTCCTGTATTGGATTTAGAAAAAGAAAAAGCATGTCAATCTATGGTATTAGAAGCAATTCGTGCAGGTGTAGTAGAATCAGCACATGATTTGGCAGAAGGCGGATTTGCGGTTGCAGCTGCTGAAAGTTTATTTGGCTCCAAAGGATTGGGTGCCGATATTCAAGTGGATGGCACACCAGCAGCAGCATTATTCAGTGAGACACAATCAAGATTTTTACTTTCTGTTAAACCAGAAAATAAAGCTAAGTTTGAACAATTAGTTTCTGCACAATTAATTGGAGAAGTGACGAATACAGCCACACTTACCATTAGCCAAGGGGAAGATATTCTGATTAATGAACAGGTAGACTTATTAGAAGCTGCCTGGAGAGGGGCAATTCCATGCTTGCTGAAATAAGAGGCTTAAATGAAGAATGTGGGGTATTTGGCGTTTGGGGGCATGAAGATGCTGCCCAAGTAACTTATTATGGTCTTCATAGCCTGCAGCATCGAGGCCAGGAAGGCACAGGCATTGTGGCAACAGATGGAAAACAGCTGAAAGGAATGAAAGGCGAAGGCCTGGTTTCAGAGATATTTACTCAAGAAGCAATAAAAGAATTAACTGGAAAAGCTGCTATTGGCCATGTTCGATATGCGACAGCAGGCGGCGGCGGTTATGAGAATGTTCAGCCTTTGCTCTTTCACTTCCAAAGCGGCAGTATGGCACTTGCCCATAATGGAAATTTAGTGAATGCAACAGCATTAAAAAGCCAATTGGAAGCACAGGGAAGCATTTTTCAAACAAGTTCCGATACAGAAGTTGTGGCCCATCTAATTAGAAGAGGCGGATTTCAAGCATTTAATGAGCGTGTGAAAAACGCATTGACGATGGTAAAAGGTGCATATGCCTTCTTAATTATGACGGAAACAGAGTTAATGGTTGCTCTAGATCCAAATGGCATGAGACCACTTTCTTTAGGGAAATTAGGGAATGGTTACGTAGTAGCATCGGAAACATGTGCATTTGATGTAGTAGGCGCTGAATTTATCCGTGATGTTTTGCCTGGAGAACTGCTGATTATTGATGATAATGGTTTCCGTTCTGAAATGTTTTCTGTAGCATCTAATAATGCCATGTGCGCCATGGAATATGTCTATTTTTCCAGACCTGACAGCAATATTAATGGCATAAATGTTCATACAGCCCGCAAGAATTTAGGGAAACGTCTTGCATCAGAAGCGCCGATAGAGGCAGATGTTGTAACAGGGGTGCCGGATTCCAGCATTTCTGCAGCGATTGGTTATGCAGAAGCTACAGGCATTCCATATGAATTAGGCCTGATTAAAAACCGTTATGTTGGAAGAACATTTATCCAGCCTTCCCAATCATTAAGAGAACAAGGAGTTAAAATGAAACTTTCTCCTGTCCGCGGTGTAGTAGAAGGAAAACGGGTTATTATGGTAGATGATTCTATCGTTCGTGGTACTACAAGCAAAAGAATTGTTACAATGCTTCGTGAAGCGGGAGCAACAGAAGTGCATGTATTAATTAGTTCACCACCAATTAAAAATCCATGTTTCTATGGAATTGACACATCAACAAAAGAAGAACTGATTGCCTCCAAATATTCTGTGGAAGAGCTCCGCGAATTAATTGGAGCAGATTCTTTAATATTCTTAAGCACTGAAGGAATGATTGATGCAATTGGCAGAACCGATGAAGGGGAAACAAAAGGGCATTGTTTAGCATGCTTTACAGGAAAATACCCTACAGAAATTTACCCATCGACACTGCATCCATATGAAAAAGTGTAATAGGTGGAATGGTTTATAGAAAAAAGAAAAAGCGGCATGTTGGGATGTCGCTTTTCTTTTGAAAAAATACTCTAGCAGGAAGAGTTTTTTTAGCTGCAAAAAATGGAATAATACGAAATTTGGATTTGTTTTAATCATAGGAGGATTAAGATGGCTGAAGCTTATAAACAGGCAGGAGTTAATATTGAAGCAGGATATGAAGCTGTAACAAGAATGAAAAAACATGTAAAGAAAACAATGAGACCAGGTGTTATGGGCGGACTTGGCGGATTTGGCGGTATGTTTGATTTATCTGTTTTAAATTTGAAAAATCCTGTATTGGTTTCGGGAACAGATGGTGTTGGAACAAAATTGATGCTTGCATTTATGATGGACAGACATGATACCATTGGAATTGATGCTGTGGCAATGTGTGTAAATGATATTGTGGTGCAAGGAGCAGAACCAATTTATTTCCTTGATTATATTGCTTGTGGAAAAGCAGAGCCAGCAAAAATTGAAGCAATTGTTAAAGGAATTGCAGAAGGCTGTGAGCAAGCTGGCAGTGCCTTAGTTGGCGGAGAAACAGCTGAAATGCCTGGGATGTATAGTGAAGAAGAGTATGATTTAGCAGGGTTTGCTGTTGGTGCTTGTGAAAAAGACCAATTGATTACAGGGGAGAATATCAAGCCTGGAGATGTATTGATTGGACTAGCTTCAAGCGGTATTCACAGCAATGGCTATTCATTGGTTAGAAAACTATTTTTAGAGGAAGCAAAAATGTCTCTAACTGATTATGTGGATGAATTGGGATGCACATTAGGTGAAGAATTGTTGAAACCGACGAAAATCTATGTGAAATCTGTATTGTCTGCACTAAAGCAATTCGAAATTAAAGGCCTAGCTCATATTACTGGTGGCGGATTCATTGAAAATATCCCAAGAATGTTAAAAGATGGATTAGGGATGGAACTTTATGAAAGCAACTGGGAAGTGCCAGCGGTTTTTGAATTAATGCAATCCATTGGAAAACTAGAGCGCAAAGAAATGTATAATATCTTTAATATGGGAACAGGAATGGTTGTAGCTGTAGATCAAGCAGTAGAAGAAGAGGCTTTAGCTCATTTTGCTAGTATTGGAGAAAAGGCATATACAATTGGCAAAGTGACAGGAGACGGACAAATTAATATCGTCTTTTAAATAATAGCGGAGGAAATGAAATGAAGAATATTGCTATTTTTGCATCAGGCAGCGGGTCGAACTTTCAAGCAATCGTTGATGCAGTGGAGTCGAAAGAGTTACAGGCACATATTAGATTATTGGTTTGCGACAAAAAGGAAGCATACGTAATTGAAAGAGCAAAAAAACATGATATTCCTTCCTTTGTTTTTACTGCGAGTGACTATGTAAACAAACAAGAATTTGAAGAAGCTATATTAAAAGAATTGCAGGCAAATGAGGTAGAGCTGATTATATTAGCTGGTTATATGCGTTTGATTGGTAAAACGCTTTTGGAGTCATATTCGCAAAAAATAGTCAATATTCATCCTTCTTTACTTCCGCAGTTTCCGGGAAAAGATGCGATTGGACAAGCTCTAGAAGCAGAAGTACAGCAAACAGGCGTAACCGTACATTATGTAGATGAAGGAATGGATACAGGTCCTATTATTGCACAACAGGAAATTAGCATTGCAGCTAATGAAACAAAAGAAAGTCTGCAAGAAAAAATTCATGCATTGGAACATGTGCTTTATCCTAAAACGATTAAAACCATTATTTAGCAAGAACAGGGAACTCTAACGATTCTGTGTTATGAACTAGCAAAATGCGTTACATATTAATTTTTGGGGGAAAAACAACATGAAAAAAAGGGCGTTAATAAGCGTATCGGACAAAACAGGCATTACAGATTTTGCTAAAGAACTTCATGAATTAGGGTATGAGTTAATTTCAACGGGCGGTACAAAAAAGGCTATCCAAGACAGCGGCATTCCTGTATTAGGTGTAAGTGATGTAACAGGATTTCCTGAAATTTTAGAAGGCAGAGTTAAAACATTAAATCCATATATTCATGGCGGCTTGCTTGCAAAATTTGACGAACCAAGTCATCAGGAGCAATTAAATGAACATAAAATTGATCCAATTCAGATTGTTTGTGTAAATCTTTATCCTTTTCAACAGACAATAGCTAAACCAGATGTAACAGTGGAAGATGCAATTGAAAATATTGATATTGGCGGACCGACTATGCTCCGTGCTTCTGCAAAAAATCATCAGTATGTAACAGTAGTAGTTGATCCTAGTGATTACGTAACGGTTATAGAAGAGTTAAAAAACAAGGATGAAGTAACATTTGAAACAAGACGCAGACTTGCGGCAAAGGTATTCCGTCATACAGCTAGCTATGATGCAATGATTGCACAATATATGACAGAATTGACAGAAGAAAGTACGCCAGAGAAATTAACAGTAACATATGAATTAGCACAATCGTTGCGCTATGGCGAAAACCCTCATCAAAAAGCGGCATTTTACCGGAGGCCACTAGGATCAGCGTTCTCCATCGCAAATGCGGAACAATTACACGGGAAAGAGCTATCTTACAATAATATTAATGACGCTGATGCAGCTATTCAAATTGTAAAAGAATTTACAGAACCTGCAGCAGTAGCAATAAAACATAGCAACCCTTGTGGAGTAGGAACAGGATCTGATATTTTTGCAGCATTTTCAAAAGCATTTGCAGCAGACCCAGTTTCTATCTTCGGCGGCATTATTGCATTAAATAGAGAAGTGGATGCGGAGACAGCAAAAAAACTTCATGAAATTTTCTTGGAAATCATCATCGCTCCATCTTTCTCTGAAGAAGCATTAACTATTTTAAAAGGGAAAAAGAACTTGCGTTTACTGACTATTCCTTTTGATGCTGCAAATACAAATGAAATGAAATTTACTTCTATTGAAGGCGGATTGCTTACACAAGACTTTGACCGCTACACATTAGACGATGCAACAATCTCTATTCCAACAGAAAAGAAACCAACAGATGAGGAATGGGAAGCTTTAAAATTTGGCTGGAAAATTGTAAAACATGTTAAATCAAATGCAATCGTTGTTAATGATAAAGATATGACATTAGGCATTGGTGCAGGACAAATGAACCGTGTTGGAGCAGCAAAAATTGCGTTAGAACAAGCTGGAGAAAAAAGTGTTGGAGCAGTTCTTGCTTCAGATGCGTTTTTCCCAATGGATGATACAGTAGAAGCTGCTGCTAAAGCTGGAATTACAGCGATTATTCAAACAGGCGGAAGTATCAGAGATGAAGATTCTATTAAAAAAGCTAACGAATATGGGATTGCGATGGTCTTAACTGGAGTAAGACATTTCAAACATTAAGGATAAGCTGGAGGATGGAAATAGATGAAAGTACTTGTTATTGGACGCGGCGGCAGAGAGCATGCAATTTGTACAAAGATAAAGGAAAGCAATCAAGTAGATACGGTTTTTGCGGCACCTGGAAATGTTGGGATGACAGATGTGGCCGAGCGTATTGCTATTGAAGAAACAGAAGCAGAAAAATTAGTTGATTTTGCTTTAAAGAACCAAATAGATTTAACAATTGTTGGTCCAGAAGTACCCTTGCTTCTAGGGGTAGTAGATAAATTTGAGGAAGCTGGCTTAAAGGTATTCGGTCCAAGACAAAAAGCGGCTGAAATTGAAGGCAGCAAATCCTTTGCAAAAGATATTATGAAAAAATACAATATTCCAACAGGTGAATATGCAACATTTTCTAATTATGAAGATGCAAAAGCTTATATTCAAAAAAAGGGTGCACCAATTGTTATTAAAGCAGACGGTTTAGCCGCAGGAAAAGGTGTAACGGTTGCATTGACTTTGGAAGAAGCTCTAGCAAGCATTGAAGAAATGCTAGTAGAAGAGAAGTTTGGCAGTGCCTCTGCGACAATTGTTGTGGAAGAATTTTTAGCTGGTGAGGAATTTTCATTAATGTCTTTTGTTAATGGTGAGACAGTTATTCCTCTAGAGATTGCACAAGATCATAAACGAGCATTTGATGGAGACAAGGGACCTAATACTGGCGGAATGGGGGCATATTCTCCAGTTCCGCATATCTCTCAGAGCATTGTGCAAACAGCAATTGAAACGGTTGTAAAGCCAACTGCCAAGGCACTTGTACAAGAAGGCAGATCATTTACAGGTGTGTTATATGCGGGATTAATTGCAACAGATCAAGGGCCAAAGGTAATTGAATTTAATGCAAGGCTTGGAGATCCAGAAACTCAAGTTGTCCTTCCTAGAATGAAGTCTGATTTGACAAGTGTATTATTAGCTGTGCTGGATGGAGAAGTGCCTGAAATTGAGTGGCATGAAGAGGATATGCTTGGTGTTGTAATTGCGTCAAAAGGATATCCTGAAGACTATGAAAAAGGAGCAGTAATTAGAGGGTTAGAAAAAATGGAAGACGTTTCTATCTTTCATGCTGGGACAGATACAAATGCTGATGGCGAATTTGTGACAGATGGCGGCCGAGTTTTGCTTGTAGCAGCTAAAAGCAAAACCTTAAAAGAGGCGCAGGCAAAAGTTTATGGGCAATTAGAAAAACTAGACAGCGATGGCGTGTTTTATCGTCAGGATATTGGATTTAAAGCAATAAAGTAACACTTTAAAATTCTGATGTAATAATGAAAATAAAACCAGACTAATTACTCTTGTAATTAGTCTGGTTTTTTATCTGGCATTAATGGGCAGAAAATCCTACTTAAGGGAGGATGAGAAAAAACGAGAAATCTAGGTGGGGGGCAGAAACCCCCACTAATTGAAGTTTCACTTTATTAATCTTTTTTCATATCCTCTGGGGAAAATATTTTCTCCGGATTAAAATCTTCCATTATTTTTGCCACTTCTTTGGAAGAAGCTGCCTCCACATGATCATTTTTTTCCTTGATTTCGTGTTTATGATTTTGTGCAGGCTGCGTCTGTTTATTTGGAAGAAATTCCTCCTTTTTATCATATAATGCAACAAGTGGACAATATCGGGTAATGCCCTCTGCAATTTTCATTCCAGCAAGTAGAGCGATCCATAAATAAGATTGATTATGGGGCTTTTTTGATAATTTTGCTGTGCTCCATGCTAAAAAAGTAAACCCACATGTAATACGAATTAATGCATTAATTAAACTAATATTTGATTTGGGATTCAAAATAAATCTCTCCTTTGTAAATGTTATTAAAAATCTTTATAATAAAAAAATATTATTGGTAAGATTTCTCTTTATAGATTAAAATGGAAGATAAAATAAACATAAAAGTAAAAAATAGAAATAGATTATTTAAAAAAATACACGCAAACAAATGATCAAACAAAATAAAACGGACAAAAAGGGGGAAATCCTAAATGTTAGATCAACGTTATCGCTGGAAAAGCAAAATTTTAAGAAAACATGTTGCTGTACTTAACGGTGAAAAATCTCCAACCATTATTCTCCAAAATGCTACTTATTTAAATCAAACTCTTCGCAAATGGATAGTTGCAAATATATGGATCTTAGAAGACCGTATTGTATATGTCGGTAAGGATATGCCAAAAATAATCGCTCAATGTGAAATTGTTGATTGCGAAAATCAATTTCTTGTACCAGGATACATAGAAGCGCATGCGCACCCTTTTCAAATTTATAATCCCCTAACACTTGCACAATATACATCACAGTTTGGGACAACAACACTAGTAAATGATAACCTTATGTTAGCTATGCATTTGGATAAAAAGAAAGCGTTTACTTTAATGGGTTTTATGCAAGATATTCCATCAACTATTTACTGGTGGTGCCGATATGATTCGCAGACAGAATTACAAAATGAAGAAATGGTATTTTCGCATAGTAATGTGAAGAACTGGATTCAACATGATGCTGTTTTGCAAGGGGGAGAATTAACGGCGTGGCCGAAGCTTTTGGACGGAGATGATATGATGCTCCATTGGATGCAAGAAACGAAAAGAATGCGTAAGAAAATTGAAGGCCACTTTCCAGGTGCATCTGAAAAAACATTGGCAAAGATGATGCTTTTAGGTGTTGACTCTGACCATGAAGCGATGACAGGAAAGGAAGTGCTTGACCGCTTGCTTCAAGGGTATATGGTTTCATTGCGATATTCCTCGATTCGTCCAGATTTGCCAAAATTATTAGATGAAATTCATCATTTAGGGATAGATCAATATGATAAATTTATGTTGACGACAGATGGATCGCCTTCTTATTTTTATGAACAAGGTCATATCGATTACTTGATTCGCATAGCTTTGGAAAAAGGGGTGCCAGTAGTTGATGCCTATAATATGGCAACAAGTAATATTGCTAAATACTATCATTTGGAGCATCTTCACGGAAATATTGCAACAGGTAGAGTTGCTAATATTAATTTTTTAGCAAATGAAAAAAATCCTACTCCTATTTCTGTATTGGCAAAAGGCGTGTGGGTGAAAAGAAATGGAAAGGAAGTAGAAGGTATATATCCAACTATCGATTGGAAAGATTGTGGATTAAACCCAATCCAGATCAATTGGGATTTAAGTTATAATGATATGCAATTTTCTATGCCTTTTGGGATTAAAATGGAGAATTCTGTTATTACAAAACCGTATTCTATCTCCATGAATGTATCGGACAATAAATTATCTGAGGAACATGACGAATGTTTTTTTATGCTGTTAGATAGGCAAGGTAAATGGAGAATCAATACTTTATTAAAAGGGTTCTCTAATGCAATTGGTGGATTGGCCAGTTCCTATACAGGTGATGGAAATATTATTTTGTTAGGAAAAGATCAATGTGATATGATAAAAGCTTTTAATCGATTAAAGGAGATTGGTGGAGGCATTGTACTCATTAAAGATGGAAAGATACTGATAGAGCTTTCTCTTCCTTTAAAAGGGTTGATGGCAGACATTCCATTAATGAGCCTAATAAAAAAAGAAAAAGATTTGATTAAAATTATAAAAGAATTAGGTTTTGCATATGAGGATCCTATTTATACTTTAGCGTTTTTTTCTGCCACACATTTGCCGTATATAAGAATTACACAAAAAGGATTGTATGATGTATTAAATAAAAATGTACTCTTTCCAGCAATAATGCGTTAAAATATAAAAGAGTATATTTGTTAAATTGGAATTTTCAGAAAGTATTGCCATAGTTAAAGAAAACTTGTTTATCAAAGTAGAGAAGTTTGGGAAGCGCTATTCAAAAACCGGTATAGAGGTCTTAGAAATAGGAGGGCGTATGAAGAAAAGCATTATTTTTCTTTTTATGACAGTTCTTTTAACAGCGTGCAGCGATGACCCGAAAAAGGTTAACGGACATAATGAAAATCACCAAAGCGGCAATATCCATAAAGAACAACAAAAAAGTGAAGGACTGGCATATACATATCCGCTGACAGGTTTGAAAAGCAAAGAGGAAAATTCAAATCGAGCAATTGGCGTGATGATTAATAATCATCCTGCTGCAAGACCACAATCTGGTTTATCGCAAGCAGATATTGTGTATGAAGTTTTAGCGGAAGGGGATATTACGAGATTTCTTGCTATATTCCAAAGTGAACATCCAAAATTAATTGGTCCTGTACGAAGTTCGCGAGACTATTATATTGAACTTGCAAAAGGATATGATACATTATATATTGCTCATGGTTACAGTCCAGAGGCAAAAAAGCTTTTAACAAATGGATATATTGATAATTTAAATGGCATGCAATATGACGGAACCCTTTTTAAAAGGGCCTCATATCGAGTAGCTCCCCATAATTCTTATATTAGCTACAGCAACATTTTAAAGGGAGCAAAGCAAAAACAATACAGCCTAGATCAATCACCAGACAACCTTTTATTTATTAAAAAGGCTGATTTAGATAAAATAGCCGGGGAAAAGACAAGTGCTGTTTCTGTAAAATTTAGTTCAGATAATGCATACAATTCTCAGTTTAAATACAACAGTGATTCGCAAAAATATTTGCGGTACTCGAATGGGGAACAGACAGTAGAGTACGAAACAAAATCTCCTGTTGCAGTAGATAATGTTTTTATCCTTGAGGCCAGACATTCTGTTGTAGATAAAAAAGGAAGAAGAGAAGTAGATTTAACTTCAGGGGGAAAAGGCTATCTGTTGCAAAAGGGCAGATGGAGAGAAGTAGAATGGAAAAATATAAATGGCCGCATTCTTCCATTTGAGAACAATAAACAGGCAGGGCTGGTTCCTGGAAAGACATGGATAGATATTATACCTTCTAATCTTGGACTAAATGCAGCCGTTTCTTTTGAAACAAGATAAAATTTAATGTAACTTTTTGGAGGTATGAAAAAATGCAAATTGATAAATTAAGAGGAAAAGAATTGGATCAATTATTTAAGTCCATTCTTTCATTGGAAAATTTAGAAGAATGTTATTTGTTTTTTGACGATCTTTGCACAGTAAATGAGATTCAATCATTGTCCCAGCGTCTGGAAGTTGCCAGAATGCTAAGAGAGGGAAATACGTATCATATGATAGAAAAGGAAACTGGTGCGAGCACTGCAACGATTTCGCGGGTAAAAAGATGTTTGAATTATGGCAATGATGCATATGAGATGGCTTTAGATAGAATTAAAGAAGAAGAAAAAGCAGCTGAATAGTGAAATGAAAAAAGAGCAGGAAGGCTATTGATCCTGCTCTTTTTTATGCCAATTTATATAGTTTGAGCCATGTAAGAAATAAGAGAATAAATAAAGCTTTTTTTTGCTTAAGCAGCAAAATGAAAAAAGTAAAACGAATGAAACTTTTATATTTATAAATCGTCCTATTAGTGTAAATAGTATGGAGATTAACACTCGATATTAGGGCAAAATGATTATAGTTTGCCAAGAGAATCTGGAATAAATTCTACCTTTCTTTTTGGTATATATTTATATAGAAATTAACCATTGTCTATTCTTTTTAGATAGTAACACTAATGCTATAATGGTTTAATGGAATGGCAGAATGGAGGAAGTATGCATGTATGATGTTCAAAAATGGCGTCATGTTTTTAAATTAGATCCAAATAAAGAAATATCAGATAAGAACTTGGAAAGAATATGTGAATCTGGTACAGATGCAATTATCATTGGAGGAACAGATGGTGTAACATTGGAAAATGTCTTAAGCATTATGTCGAGAGTTCGCCGATACACCGTACCTTGCGTTTTGGAAATATCATCAATTGAATCTGTTACACCAGGTTTTGATTTATATTTTGTCCCAACTGTTTTAAATAGTACGAATACATTATGGGTGACAGGGCTTCATCAAAAAGCCGTTAAAGAGTATGGAGAAATCATAAATTGGGATGAATTCTTGATGCAAGGTTATTGTATTTTAAATAAAGAGTGTAAAGCGGCTAATGTAACAGAAGCAAATACGGAACTGTCTGAAGATGATGTTGCGGCATTTGCGATGATGGCAGAAAAAATGTTCCATTTGCCGATTTTTTATGTGGAATATAGTGGAAGCTATGGGAATCCAGAGATGGTGAAGGCGGCGAAAAGGCATTTAATGAATACTACACTTTTTTATGGTGGAGGAATTGCAAACTTGCAAGAAGCAGAGGAAATGGCAAGTATTGCTGATGTGGTAGTGGTAGGGAATATTATTTATACAGATATTGATGCAGCACTAAGCACTGTACAGATAAAAGGATAGTTTTCATTGAATTTCAAAGCAGAAAAAATTAGAATAGAATATATGTTCTTATGGTGGTGGAAATATGCAATTTTTAACAGATAAAATATTAAATGGTTTAAACCCCGAACAAAAACTTGCTGTAAAAATGACAGATGGCCCCCTTTTGATTATGGCGGGAGCAGGCAGTGGGAAAACAAGGGTGCTGACACAAAGAATCGCTTATTTAATGGTAGAAAAAGGGGTAAATCCTTATAATATTTTAGCGATTACTTTTACAAATAAGGCTGCAAAAGAAATGAGGCAGAGAATTGCAGCTGTTTTAGGCGGAGCAAGTGAAGATATATGGATTTCAACTTTTCACTCGATGTGTGTAAGAATTTTAAGAAAAGACATCGATAGAATTGGATATAACCGTAATTTTACGATATTAGATACGACAGATCAGCTTTCTGTTATTAAAGGAATTCTTAAAGACCGCAATCTTGATCCAAAAAAAAATGATCCAAGGGCAATTCTTGGGAGCATCAGCTCAGCGAAAAATGAGCTGATCACGGCAGAAGAGTTTGCTAAGACTGCCGGTGATTACTACTCTCAAACAGTGAGTGATGTATATACAGAATATCAAAAAAGACTACGCAAAAATCAAGCCTTAGACTTCGATGATTTAATTATGCAAACCATCCATCTTTTTCAAAGAGTTCCTGAGGTATTAGAGTATTATCAACGTAAATTTCAATATATTCATGTTGATGAATATCAAGATACTAATAAATCCCAGTATTTCCTAGTGAAACAATTAGCAAGCAGATTCCGCAATCTTTGTGTTGTGGGTGATTCAGACCAGTCTATTTATGCATGGCGCGGTGCAGATATTACAAATATTCTTTCGTTTGAGAAAGATTATCCGAATGCAAAGGTTGTAATGTTAGAGCAAAATTATCGTTCAACAAAAACGATCTTAAATGCTGCGAATAAAGTAATCGGAAATAATTCTGGCAGGAAAGAAAAAAATCTTTGGACGGAAAATGAAGAAGGCAATAAAATCTACTATTACCGTGCAGACAGTGAACAAGGGGAAGCACAATTTGTTATAGGAAAAATTCAAGAATTAAGAAGAGAAACTTCTTTAAATTTATCGGAGATTGCTATCCTGTATCGTACAAATGCCCAGTCTCGTGTCATGGAGGAAATGCTGTTAAAAGCAAATATTGAATATTCCATTGTTGGTGGGATAAAGTTCTATGACAGAAAAGAAATTAAAGACATCTTAGCTTATTTGCGATTAATTGCAAATCCAGATGATGATATTAGTTTGCAGCGCGTCATTAATGTGCCGAAAAGAGGCATTGGTTCTAGTTCCATTGATAAAATTTCAAATTTTGCAGGAATGCATGATATGTCTATGTACCAAGCGCTTGATGCTATTGAATTAATAGGATTAAGCCCCAAAATTACGAAGGCGGCAACAGAGTTCCGCAATTTAATTCGACAATACAGTGAGATGCAAGAATATCTATCTGTTACAGAATTGGTGGAAGCAGTAATTGAGAAATCAGGCTATGAGGAAATGCTAAAAGCGGAGAAATCGATTGAAGCACAAAGCCGCTTGGAAAATATTGAAGAGTTTTTATCGGTTACGAAAAACTTTGAAAGTACGAATGATGATAAATCTTTAATTGCTTTTTTGACGGATCTTGCGCTTGTTGCTGATATTGATAAGTTAGATGAAGATGGAAAAGAAGCAGATTCGGTAGTGCTTATGACTCTTCATTCAGCAAAGGGCTTAGAATTTCCTGTTGTTTTTCTAATTGGATTAGAGGAGAGCGTTTTTCCGCATTCCCGTTCTTTAGTAGAAGAAGCCGAAATGGAAGAAGAGAGAAGGCTGATGTATGTAGGGCTGACTAGAGCGGAAAAACATCTGTATTTAACGAATGCACAAATGAGAACACTTTTTGGCCGAACTAATATGAATCCACCTTCAAGATTTGTGAAGGAAATTCCAGAAGAGTTATTGGAAGGAATAATGCCACAGAATAGAAGAAATAATGGTTCTTCAAATACCTTGCGCGGCGGTTCCTATAATCGTTCTCCGCAAGCTGCCAGAAAAGCAGTGATTCGTCCTGCCACTACAACATCTGGGGGCGAGGGAATTGATTGGAACGTTGGCGATAAGGCCGCACATGGAAAATGGGGCGTTGGAACAGTTGTCAGTGTAAAAGGAGAGGGAGACTCTAAAGAACTCGATATTGCTTTTCCAAGCCCAGTTGGCATTAAAAGACTATTGGCGAAGTTTGCGCCGATTCAAAAAGCATAACGGAGTTTGCAATAAATGCAAGCAATAGGAAGAACATAAAAACATGCAGGCATAAACCGAAAAAGACGCTGCATTTTTTCTAGCTTTTCCCTATGTTAGTTAATAGGTTGGTTTAGTCGAATAAAAGTGATAAAAAGCATTTATACAGTACCCGATCTTTTGGAAAAAAGGCTAAGCTAATATTTTTTATAATAGAAAAATTAAGCTGGCCTTTAAATGGATAGAAAGGAATGGAGCTTTTGGATATACAAGCAGCAGAGAAGCAAGTAAAGGAATTGCATAATCTCCTGAATAAATATAATTATGAATATCATGTGCTGGATAATCCATCTATTCCTGATGCGGAGTACGATAGATTATTAAAAGAACTTATTTCTTTAGAGGAGTTATTTCCAGCGCTAAAAACAAATGATTCTCCGTCTCAGCGCGTAGGTGGAGAAATTTTGTCTATGTTTTCTAAAGTTCAGCATCAAAAGCCGATGCTTAGTTTGGGAAATGCTTTTAATGAAGATGATTTAAGAGACTTTGACCGAAAGATACGCCAGGCAATCGGAGATGAGTTTTGTTATGTCTGTGAATTAAAGATAGATGGATTAGCAGTTTCTCTTCGATATGCAGATGGGCTATTTGAAATTGGTGCGACAAGAGGGGATGGAACAACAGGAGAAGATATTACTGCAAACTTAAAGACAATCCGATCCATTCCCTTGCGCTTAAATAGGCCAGTTAGCATTGAAGTTCGGGGAGAAGCGTTTATGCCCAAAAAATCATTTTTGGCCTTAAATGCTGTTAAAGAGGAAAATGGGGAAGAGCCGTTTGCCAATCCCAGAAATGCTGCTGCAGGTTCATTAAGGCAGTTGGATCCACGTATTGCTGCATCTAGAAATCTGGATATTTTCTTATATGCCATTGGTGATGTTGGCCAAACAGGGGTTGAATCACATAGTGGAGGATTGGACCTATTAGATGAATTAGGATTTAAGACAAACAGACAAAGAAGAAAATGCGATTCTATAGAGGCAGTTTTGCAATATGTAGAGGAATGGCAAGAGAAACGGCCAGATCTTCCATATGAGATAGATGGCATTGTTATTAAAGTGGATGGATTAGCAAATCAAGAAAAGTTAGGAACAACCGCTAAAAGTCCAAGATGGGCTATAGCTTATAAATTTCCTGCAGAAGAAGTAGTAACAAAGCTAGTGGATATTACGCTAAATGTTGGCAGAACCGGCGTCATTACTCCAACAGCTGAACTAGTGCCAGTGAAAGTAGCAGGAACAACGGTTAAAAGGGCATCTCTCCATAATGAAGACTTAATTAGGGAAAAAGATATAAAAATTGGCGATATGGTTGTTGTGAAAAAAGCTGGAGATATTATTCCTGAAGTAGTGAATGTTTTAGTGGAAAGACGGACAGGGGAAGAAAAAGACTTTCATATGCCAACATATTGTCCGGAATGTGAAAGTGAATTAGTCAGAATTGAAGGAGAGGTTGCTCTTCGATGCATTAACCCAAAATGCTCCGCTCAGATTAGAGAAGGGCTTATTCACTTTGTTTCCCGCAATGCCATGAATATAGATGGATTGGGAGAAAGAGTCATAAGTCAGCTTTTTAAAGAAAAATTAATAGAAGATGTTGCAGATTTATATGCATTAACATATGATCAGTTGATTCAGCTAGAAAGAATGGGAGATAAGTCAGTCACGAACTTGCTGAATGCTATTGAAGCATCGAAAAAGAATTCTCTTGAAAAATTATTATTTGGTTTAGGAATCCGGCATGTTGGAGCAAAAGCAGCAAAAACTATTGCAATGGTTTTTGAAACGATGGAAAATCTTTTAGATGCTACAAAAGAGCAGTTAATAGCAATTAATGAAATTGGCGAAAAAATGGCAGATTCTATTGTTACCTATTTCGAACAAGAAGCAGCAGCAGCGCTTATTAATGAACTGCAGTCAGCTGGCGTTAATATGGTGTATACAGGACCAAAACTTGCAGCGGTAGAAGATGCAGATTCCATTTTTGCAGACAAAACGATTGTGCTTACAGGAAAAATGGAGATTCTTTCCCGGAATGAGGCTAAGGAGAAAATTGAAGCACTAGGCGGGAAAGTTACAGGAAGCGTAAGCAAAAAAACCGACTTAGTCATTGCCGGTGAAGACGCTGGGAGCAAGCTGACAAAAGCAGAGGAACTAGAAATTGAAGTTTGGAATGAAGAAAAGTTGTTGGAAGAATTAAAGATTAAAGGTGTGTTTGGAGAATGAAAAAAAGCTTTATATTAGCGTTAAGTCTTGTCCTATTATTGTCTGCTTGTGCGCCGAATTTTCAAAAGGAAGAAGAAGTAAAGGACAATACAGCAAACAATAGTTCAGAAGATACAGCAATCCTGCCTAAATATAAAATATCCGATGATTATTACAGCATGAAACTACCATTTAAGTCATCTGCAGCAAGAGGATTAGTAGTGAATAACTTAAATACAAGATATGATATCAGCGAATTGGAAACAGGTCTAATGCGTGTCGCCCAAAACACATTTGACCCTGACACATATTATTTTCAAGAAGGCCAGTATTTAAGCAAAGAAGTTGTTTCAAGTTGGCTAAATCGTCAATATACTGCAAAAGAACTAAAGGAAAATAAAATGTCTGAAAGTGATAATGTGGGCTTGAATCCTTCCGATGAAAATAAATCAATAAAAGAAAGCAGTGAGATGGAGCCCATTTATTTAGCCCATATATTAGAACATGATTATTTAATCAAAAGCAAAGATTCCGATAAAGTGGTGCTTGGCGGAGTGACGATAGGGCTTGCTTTAAACTCTGTTTATTATTATCAAAAAGAAAAGAACGGAGCAACCTATAGCGCTCCAATATCAGCAGCAAAACTGGAGAATGAAGGAAAAAAAATCGCTGCTGAAGTAATAAAGCGAATGAGAAAAATAAAAGGTTTAAGTTCCGTTCCAATCACGATTGCATTATTTGAACAGAAGGAAAGCTCTTCTGTTGTGCCAGGAAACTTTATTGCTTATTCCTCAGCTGGAAAGGGAAGTTCAAATTTAGGAGAGTGGAAGGGCATTAATGAAAAATATGTGCTATTTCCAAATGGAAAAAGTAAATATAAGTCTGATGAAGATCCATTTTCTTATTTTAAACAAGACATTGAAGAATATTTTCCGAATTTTAATGGGGTAGTCGGCAGAGCTTTTTATGTTAATAATAAGCTGCAGAATTTAAATATAGAAATACCTATCCAGTTTTATGGAAAAGCAGAGGTAATTGGCTTTACGCAATTTACTGCTGGAAATGTAGTAGAACATTTCCCGACAGATATTTCTGTACAGGTTAGTATAACGTCTGTAAATGGCGCTGAGGCATTAATTGTTCGGGATGCCGGCACAGATGAGCCATTTGTTCATATTTATAATTAAAAAACAGCTAGCAGAAAAGCTTATAGGCCGCTTACTTTTAGTAAAGAGAAGCAGCCTAAATAGCTTTTTTTATTTTGCAGATCTAGTATAGAAAGAAAAATCAGCAAGCTTTTTGGATATGTCAATTGATATTCACAAAAACTTACAAGAGCATAGGTTTTTTCTCTAATGTTTAGAGTATAGTAGTAAAGAGAAATCTAAGGGAAGGAGATAGGTGTAAGATGTCAAATCCAAATTTAGATGATTATATAAAACAAGGAGTTTATGGAGCAAAAGAAACAAAACCAGAGGAGCGCCGGCAATTTCTAGGCACGTTGCGAGAGAGGGTAGTAATAGCCCTTAAACAATCACAAGTTCTAGAAGAACGTGTTTATGAAGAAGTGGAAAATGCAATAAAAAGCAGTACAGGAGCCAAACTTTACTTAAATGGACACCTTAATTATGCTTATTTATCTAAATATATTAAAGTAGCCAATACGTATAAAATGGAATACACAATGGTTACTAATAAAGACTATATAAGTGAGATTGGTTTATTAGTGGCTTATGATCATGCAATTGAAAAAGAGGAAATATTTGTATCCGAGCACAAAGAAACTGAAGACCAGCAGCAGACAGAGTCGGAAAAAAAGGGCATTTTTTCTAGTTTGGGAAGTTTCTTTAAAAAATAAACGATTCAAATGAGAAAACACTTTTAGGAATGGATTAACTGCAAACGATGGTTTGCAGTTTTTTTTGACGAAAAATAGCTATTTGAAAAAATTTAAACTCAAACATTAGAAAATGGAAGCAAATATAAAAGAAAAATAAAGCAATAGACCAACTATAATGGGTTAAAGATATCTAAGTTATACAGTTTAGGGGGATACATCCCTTTAAGCCAGTTATTCAAAATAGAAAGATTTTAGCGCTTATGTTTATAAACAAGCTTATTGTGCAATAAAAAGAAAGAAGAATATTAATCAATAAAGGTTTAATGCCAACGTTAATAAGAAAGAAAATTAGAAGTTAAAAATTGTTTTAAGCAATTTAATTGTGTACAATGTAATTGAATGGATGGAATGCGACTACTAATTTATACTGGAGGGTACTATTATGTCAGAAACAATCTTTACAACATCTGTAACAGCTACTGGAGGAAGAGAAGGAAGAGTTGAATCGGAGGATTATGTTATTCAGCTTGAAACGGCTATGCCAGGAACTCCTCGTGCTAAGGAATTAGAAGATGCAACAAATCCTGAACAACTTTTCGCAGCAGGATATGCAGCATGTTTTGATGGTGCATTGCAACTAATCGCAGGAAGAGAAAAAGTTAAATTTGATTCCGAAGTAACAGCAAGCGTCAGTTTAATGAAGGATGCAGCAGATCAAGGGTTTAAACTAGGAGTAACGTTAAAGGTGAAAGGCACTGGTGTGGAAAAGGCGACATTAGAAGATTTAGTGCATAAAGCACATCAGTTCTGTCCATATTCAAAAGCAACTAGAGGAAATATTGATGTGAAATTAGAAGTGACTACAGCTTAATATAAAAATGCCTCTTTATAAATAAGGAGGCATTTTTTACGTGTTTGTAAGCTGATTCAGCAATTGTAATAGAGATTCCTTTAGTGCTTTAAATTCATCTTCTTTTTTCCCAGATAAATGAAAGATTTCAATAGGAATGTCTTTTGCCTTTTCTTTTAAAGAGCATCCTTCAGCCGTTAATGATATTAAAACAGAGCGTTCATCTTCTATGGAGCGCTCTCTTTTGATGATCTGGTTCTGTTCCATTCTTTTCAGCATGGGGGTCAACGTTCCTGAGTCTAGATAAAGCTCATGTCCAAGCTCTTTTACAGTCAGCGTTTTATGTTCCCATAATAGAAGGAGGACTAAATATTGTGGGTAGGTTACTCCTAATTCATCCAATAATGGTTTGTATTTTTTTGTCATTTCTCTAGAGCCAGCATATAACAAAAAACAGAGCTGATTTTCTAGCTTTAATAAATCTGTTTCGTTATTCAATTTTTTCACCACATTTTCTGCTGTATTTCTTCTATATAAGATTGTTGAAAAAGATTGACATTATTAGCAATGTCCGTAAAATGGAACAAGATTAAGATGGACAAGCTATACTATCACTTATTGTATAAGATTTTCTCCGTTTTTACTAATGGAGTATAATATTGTAGAAGTTTTCATGATAAATACATCTTAAAAGCAAATAATCTATTATAATGAAATAGGGTCTTTTGCACACTTATCTGCTTTTGGGAGACAATATAAATGATAAAGTGATTTTACTTTATGGTTCTTGTTGCCTTACTTAAGCGTTGTTTGATATTATCAGATTATTGTGCTGTTCGTATATTTTGGAGGTGACAATTATGTCAAGAATTACAATTGAAGAAGTAAAGCATGTTGCAAACTTAGCGAGACTTGCTATTACCGAGGAAGAAGCAGAAAAATTCCAAAAACAGCTGGATGCTATCATTTCCTTTGCTGAAGAGTTGAATGAATTAGATACAGAAGGAATTGAACCAACATCTCATGTCCTAGATATGAAAAATGTAATGCGTGAAGATGTGCCAACTAAAGGTCTGCCGATTGAAGAAGTAGTAAAAAATGCACCAGATCATCAAGATGGACAGATAAAAGTGCCATCTATTATCGAATAAGGAGGGAACTAAATGAGTTTATTTGATCATAAGGTTAGAGATTTGCATGAATTGCTGCAAAAGAAAGAAGTATCTGTTACTGATTTAGTAAAGGAATCCTATAACCGTATCAAAGATGTGGATGATAAAGTACAAGCTTTCGTAACATTAGACGAAGAAAATGCTTTAATGACAGCAAAATTATTAGATGAGAAGCTAGTTTCAGGGCAAATGAAAGGTTCCCTTTTTGGCATGCCTATTGGAATTAAGGATAATATTGTAACAAAAGATTTACGCACTACATGTTCTAGTAGAATCCTTGAGAATTTTACTCCTATTTATAATGCAACGGTAATGGAAAAATTACATAATGCGGAAACAATTACAATTGGAAAATTAAATATGGATGAGTTTGCAATGGGGTCTTCTACCGAAAATTCTTATTATCAAAAAACAAAAAACCCATGGAATCTTAACACGGTGCCAGGTGGTTCTTCAGGCGGTTCAGCGGCTTCGGTTGCAGCCGGCGAAGTTTTATTTTCTCTTGGTTCTGATACAGGTGGTTCCATTCGCCAGCCGGCAGCATATTGCGGCGTTGTTGGTCTAAAACCGACTTATGGACGCATTTCCCGTTTTGGTCTGGTCGCATTCGCTTCCTCTTTAGATCAAATTGGCCCAATTACAAGAAACGTTGAAGATAATGCCTATCTTCTGCAAGCAATCTCAGGTATGGATCCAATGGATTCTACATCTGCTAATGTAGAGGTTCCTGACTTTGTGAAAGGCTTAACTGGCGATGTAAAAGGTTTAAAAATTGCAGTGCCAAAAGAATATCTTGGTGAAGGTGTACAAGAAGATGTACGAAACTCTGTGCTAGAAGCATTAAAAGTATTGGAAAAATTAGGGGCGACTTGGGAAGAGGTTTCATTGCCGCACAGCAAGTATGCTTTAGCCACTTATTATTTATTGTCTTCTTCGGAAGCATCTGCTAATCTTTCCCGTTTTGACGGCATTCGCTATGGCTATCGTGCGGAAGATGCAGAAAACTTAATTGATCTATATAAAAAATCGCGTGCTGAAGGCTTTGGAGATGAAGTGAAACGCAGAATAATGCTAGGAACTTTCGCGTTAAGTTCTGGCTATTATGATGCTTACTATAAAAAGGCGCAAAAAGTGCGTACATTAATTAAAAAAGACTTTGAAGATGTATTTGAAAAATTTGATGTCATTATCGGGCCTACAACGCCAACACCAGCATTTAAAATCGGAGAAAATGTTGACGATCCATTAACGATGTACGCTAATGATATTTTGACTATTCCTGTTAACTTAGCAGGTGTTCCTGGAATATCTGTACCATGCGGTTTTTCCAATGGTCTGCCATTAGGTCTGCAAATAATTGGAAAGCATTTTGACGAACAAAGCATTTATAAAGTTGCTTATGCATTTGAACAAGCAACAGACTATCATAACCAAAAACCAACACTGTAAGGGGTGAGAATTATGGAATTTGAAACAGTCATTGGACTAGAAGTACATGTAGAGCTAAAAACAAAATCAAAAATCTTCTCAAGCAGCCCGAATCATTTTGGCGCTGATCCAAATACAAATACAACCGTAGTTGATTTGGGGTATCCTGGTGTTTTGCCTGTATTAAATAGAAAAGTAGTCGATTATGCGATGAAAGCATCTATGGCACTAAATTGCGAAATCGCTACAGATACAAAATTTGACCGCAAGAACTACTTTTATCCTGATAATCCGAAAGCATATCAGATTTCTCAGTTTGACAAACCAATTGGCGAAAACGGCTGGATTGAAATTGAAGTAGACGGCTATAAAAAGAAAATTGGCATTACACGTGTTCATATGGAAGAGGATGCTGGAAAATTAAATCATGAGAATGGCTATTCATTAGTGGATTTTAACCGTCAAGGCACACCTCTGATTGAAATTGTATCAGAGCCAGATATTCGTACACCAAATGAAGCATATGCTTATTTAGAGAAACTGAAGTCGATTATTCAATATACAGGTGTATCCGACTGTAAAATGGAAGAAGGATCACTTCGCTGTGATGCGAACATTTCTATTCGTCCAGTTGGCCAAGAAGAACTTGGCACAAAAACAGAATTAAAAAACCTAAACTCTTTTAACTTCGTCCGCAAAGGATTGGAATATGAAGAAAAAAGACAAAGAGAAGTAGTGACTGCAGGCGGTTTGATCGAGCAAGAAACTCGCCGTTTTGATGAGGCGACAAGCAAGACGCTATTAATGCGTGTAAAAGAAGGTTCAGATGATTATCGTTATTTTCCAGAGCCTGACTTGTTGGATCTTTATATTGATGAAGACTGGAAATCGCGCATTCGTGCAGAAATTCCAGAACTTCCAGATGCTCGCAAAAAACGTTATGTAGAAGAACTTGGATTGCCAGAATATGATGCAAATGTTTTAACCGTAACAAAAGAAATGGCAGACTTCTTTGAAGAAACAGTTGCCAACGGTGCTGATGCAAAGTTAGCTTCCAACTGGTTGATGGGCGATGTTTCTGCCTATATCAATGCAGAACAAAAAGAACTAGCTGAAGTGGCTCTTACTCCTGAAAACTTAGCTGGAATGATCAAATTGATTGAAAATGGAACAATTTCCAGCAAAATAGCGAAAGTAGTATTTAAGGAGTTAATTGAAAAGGGTGGAAATGCAGAAGTCATCGTCAAAGAAAAAGGATTAGTGCAAATCTCCGATGAAGGTGCATTGCTTAAAATTATTGGAGAAGCATTAGATAATAATCCCCAATCCATTGAAGACTTTAAAAATGGCAAGCAAAAAGCAATTGGTTTCCTTGTGGGACAAATTATGAAAGCGACAAAAGGACAAGCAAATCCGCAAATTTTAAATAAATTGCTAGTACAAGAAATTTCTAAAAGATAAAAAAGCAAAAGGCAAAGGAAAACAATCCTTTGCCTTTTTGTTTTTTTTCGACAAGATTGTAGTTCATTTCCCAGGAAAAGTGCTGATTTGCCATTTTTATCGACAAAAGGGTTTTAGCATAAGAATTTATCCTGCATTAACGGGCAGTAAAACCCCCACTGAATGAAGTTTCACTTTATGGTTTCTTCTTTGGATTAATTCGATCTTTTTTAAGGTTTTTATCATTAAAAATTGGTTCCTTATGATGAATAAAATTAATAATATTAGAACGATGAAGATAGATTAATAAAATTAGATAGAGAAAAAAGAGCAGTTCATGTTTTAAGCCTGGTTCAATCAGCACATATAGGAGCAGTGTTATTCCAATTGAGATGCTGCCTAAAAAAACGTATTTTGTAATAAATATAACAAGAAAAAAGGTAATATAAGAAATAAAAAGCATCAGCGGATTGGCAATAAGCAAGGCCCCGGCGGTTGTTGCAATAGCTTTTCCCCCTCTAAAGCCAGCTAGTATTGGGAAACAATGGCCGAGAACGGCAGCAAGCCCTGGATACAAGGGGTCTATATCCACTTCAAAAAGAAAAGGAAGTGCAGCAGCCAGAGCTCCTTTGCCGATATCGAATAGCAGAACGGTTATTCCGGCTCCTTTTCCAAGTACTCTTAGAGAATTCGTTGCTCCTGGATTAAAACTGCCATACTTCCTGATATCAATTCCATAAAATACTTTGCCGATTATTAATGCAGTGGGGAAAGAACCAATTAGATAAGCGAAAAAAAAGAGTGTAAACAAAGGCATTCTCCTTTTTGTGAATTTCTTGCTACTAATAATATATGCCAGGAGAAGGTTAGGTTTGTCCATTTATCCCTTATTTTTGTTTTTTTGCATGAAGGTAACGCTGCTGGTTCTTATGAAATAAAAAAAGGGGAAACTTTTCCCCTTTTTAAAGCTACTGAAGCTTTTCAATTGTGAGACTATCTACAGAAACGACTAGTTCTTCTGTATCTATATAATTAATAGATACATTCATCCCTTTTTCAATAAAAATACTATAAGGAAAATCAGTAGATGAAACTTGGAAGATTTTATCCTGTCCAGACAACATAAATTTCACTATCGTACTATTTGCTTCCTCTGCTTTATATACATAGCTAATTTTTCCTGCTGTTTTTTTCTTATTTGCAATATCGGTTGGAATGCTTTTGTCATCCTTTAATTGTGTAGCAAGTGCGTATTTATAATCATTAAACAGTTTAGCTTTTGCATTGCTGTGGCTGTATATTTTTTCATCCTTTGCGTTTACAAGCATCATCTCTCGAAGGACATTATTGCTGTCCATAAGCGGCACTACCCATGTGAATTGTCCATAAATTGTATAAAGCAATGGAGTACCAGCCTCATATTTTTCCGCTCGGAATGTTTTTTCAGCAACATTTATGGCGGCTTTTCCATTTAGTGATCCATTGGCATCGGTATAGAAGGTTAATTTTCCCGTACGAGCATTCATCATGGAATAGCCAACCATTGACCCGCTTCCAGATTTTGAACGAGTGAAATCAGTAAACCAGTTTAACTGCAGATCTTTATTAAACACTCCGTTGACTTCATTGATATCTTCCCACTTTGTTGGAGAAATGATGTCTTCTTTAGAGAAGATAGTGTTCCAAAAGCCATGGACATATTTTCCATACCATTCATTCCAATCTTCTGCCACACTTGTTGGAATAACATGATCAATATATTCTGGGATATTATTCAGCAAATGATTTTTAATATCGCCTGTTTGAGGATTTACTATATAGATTCCTTTTATATCGACCATTTGGCGGAATTTATTATAATCGCCATATGGAACAACATAATATGGGTTATCTTGATCATCAGGTTCAAAACTTGCTTCTAGCAAAATAGTATGTTTATATTTGCTGCGAACGAGCCTTTTTAAGTCTTCTTGAAAATAAGCGGATGGTACATATTTCATAGCTGATTTTACTAATACAGCATCCTTATTTTCATCTTCTGCGCTCATTTTAATGTATCCTGGTACATCCTTTCCTTTTGTCCATTTAAAAAATCCCGTATATTCAATAGGTGTAACCCAAAACAGCTCTTCATCGATTTTCTGAAGGGTAGAATCTCCAAGGTCATAATAGGAGGAGTGAGCGAGTTCACCTAATTTCTTTTCACTTCGGTATCTGGCGTAGCTTTCCGGCACTACTGCAATATGCTTTTCATCCATAGATTCTTTTTCCCGGCTTGCTACTGTTGTTTTTTTTACGACAAATTCATATTTATCATTTGCAATTGTATAAGGGTACACAATTTGCAAATAGGCACTTATCAATAAAAAAAGGATGGCGAGTGATCCAAAAATGAAATATCCTTTTACATGTGGGTAAATTAAATCGCAAAAAAAGAAAAAGGCCATATAAAATAAACCAAATTTTATTAATGCTTGTGTAGAATAATCGATTAATTGGATATAGTCTAAAATGAATAAAAAGAATAGACCGAAAATAACACGAAAAATTTGAGAATAAATAAAGCTTCTTTTTTTGTAATAGGCAATCCACACAAAGGGATTTAAAGTTAATGCAAGTAAAGCAAATAAATAAAGCATTGTTTTCCTCCTTTTTACTAATTCCCATCATTAATACGTAAAGATGGATAAATAGTTTCATTATTGGCTTTTTCTTTACATAAAAATGCCAGAAGGAAAAAGCAGATATAGGATAAGACAATTGTATATTTCCGCATAACTTCTTAAAGCATTGGATAATTAGCTTAAGGATGTTTTTTAAGAAGGTTGTTTAAAATTTAGCCTTAAGAAAAATTTTTAAGAGAGTGTAGGGATGATAGGAATATATAACGTCTATTTATATAGAAGCGGGTTACAGAAAGGGGGGGAGAAGCATTAGTGACTTGGTATTAATTGAAAAAGTAAAGCTTGGAGATGACGAAGCATTCCGGCTGTTAGTGGGAAAATACCATAATGATTTGTTTCGGGTCATCTATAGTGTTTTAAAGGACCAAAAGGAATCAGAAGATGCTGCACAAGAAGTATTTATGAAAATCTATACTTCTCTCCCCAAATACGAAAACCAAGGCTTTAAAACATGGATTACTAGAATTGCTGTTAACTATGCCATTGATATAAAAAGAAAACAGCAAAGAAGAAGAGAAGATATAGCAGAAACCGTGGAATTTGATAGGGAAGACAAAGATGGAAAAGACTTAGAAACAGAAGTTATCCATCGAGAAAGGCGGAGATTGGTAAGAGAAAGGTTAAATGAACTGCCAGATAATTATCGAGATGTTATATATGGTTACTATATTGCCGAAAAAAGCTATCAGGAAATGGCGCTGGAGCAAAATGTTCAAGTGAAAACCATTGAGACAAAGCTGTATCGAGCGAGGATTTGGATGAAAAAGCACTGGAGGGAGGAAGACTTTTTATGACAACCCATTATACTTATGACCAATGGCTAAAATATGTAAACGATGAATTGGATGAGGATACGCGAATTCTGTTAGAAAATCATTTATATAGTTGCGATGAATGTCTTGATTTATATGTAGGTGCGGTGGCGGAACAAGAAACAGTACTTCCTGCCATTTCTAATGAAACCAATTTTACAGACCAAATTATGATGAAAATAGCTAGTGCAGATGAAGAAGAAAAAGAAGGCAAACAGCAAAAGAAAAAACGCTCAATTTATCAATCTTCCTTTTTTCATTATACGCTTGCCGCAGCTGCTACAATATTTTTAATGTCTACAGGGGTCTTCCAAACCATTATTCAACATACACAGACAATTCAAAGAGCAGAAGTTTCAGCAAATAAAGAATCGGAAATGACTAGATTTGTGGATAAAACATTTTCTTGGATAGATACATTGGAAAGCAACAAGAAGGAGGAAAAGAAAAAATGAAAAATCCGATCGTCGCATTTATATTAGCATTTTTTCCAGGAGGAGGGCTGTTTTATATCGGAGAAAAGGTCAGGGGATTTTTATATGGTGCCGCTGTGTTTGGATTAGCATTATTGACAATTTTTATCCAGAGCACTATGTATACTGTAGGAGAGATAATAATCTTTCTGGTGTTGCTTGGCTTTATTATTTATTGCATCAGCATAATTGATACTTTTATTACAACAAGCAGATATTTAAAAAGGAAGCTGCCTGTTGAAAAACAAACAGTTGATGGGGAGCCGTTATTAGTAAATACAGTAGAATCTGAACGATTTTATACAATTGTTTTGTCTTTTGTCCCAGGTTTGGGGCATATTCAATTAGGTTTAATGAACAGAGGGTTGACTTTATTAACTTCATTTTTAGGACTAGGAATGATGGTGCTGTTTGTTACATTTCTGACAAGCAGAGAAGAATTTCTTGTATTTCTCGCCTTTCTTCCTATTATATGGATATATGGATTCTTTGATGCCATGCAGCAATTTGCAAAAAAACAAAATGGAGAGCTTTTAGTTGATCAAACAATTTTTCAGGATTTTGAGAAACATCGAGAAGAAGGAAAAAAAAGCAAAGTGGTTGCTACTTTTCTATCGATTTTTCCAGGGGCAGGCCATCTGTATTTAGGATTGCAGCAAAGAGGAATTCAGCTAATGGCAGCTTTTCTATTTTCCATCTTTATATTAAATGAATTAAGAATGGGTATCTTTTTATTCCTGATTCCTCTAATCTGGTTTTATAGTTTTTTTGATGGATTGCAAAAAGCATCAAAAGCAGGAGAGGATCAGCTTCTAGAGGACACACCTGTTATTTCCTATCTAATTAACCATCAGAAGTGGTTTGGTGTAGGTCTTGTTCTATTAGGTATATATTATTTAATGTTAAATATTTTATTGCCAATCTTTTCTCCTAAATTAAATGAGATATTTAATATCGATCTTCAATATTTGTTTTATCAATATTTTCAGACAGGGATCGTATGCATAATCCTTATTTTCGGCGGAATATATTTATTAAAGGGTAAGAAAAAGGCAACGAATAAATAGAGAAGCATTCGCAGTTTTTTATTTTAAAAATTGGGAACGTAAGGGGGAGCAATTTTGAGAACATGGCGCGTTGGCACTTTTTCCATGGGGATGTCATTACTTTTTTTAGGAATTTTTTTGTTATTATCTCAATTTCTTCATTGGGATTCCACAATGGTGCTAAGAGTTTGGTGGCCTGCTATTTTAGTTATTTTAGGAATCGAAATTTTAATCTATTTAATTACTTCAAAACAAGAGAAACCGTATTTAAACTTTGATTTGTTCAGCATTATTATAGTGGGGATTGTGGGAACGGCAGGTATAGCAATTGTTTTTTTGCAATCTACTGGATTGATGCATTTATTTCAAGAAGAAATGACAAAAGAAGAAATAACAATGGATTTGCCGGAATTAAATGTTCCAATCAAAAATAATATAAAAAGAATTGTTATCCAAACGGAAGGGCAAAATATGCCCTTAAATATTGAGGGAACGTCTGAAGATTTTGTTTCTTTATTCGGAACTTATCGAACGGTCAATTCAGAAAATAAAGTAATTTTAAATAAACCGAAAGATTATATACTTGTGAAAGAAAAAGGAGATACTATTTATTTGCAGATGAAAGAACTGCCTAAACATTCATCAGGTTTTTCATCTTCCTATGCCACTACTAATGCGACTTTTCTTATTCCAACTTCTGTGAAATTAGAGGTTGAAGGAGCAAATGAAACAAAAGTAAATCCTCGTCATTTGCAAAATGATTGGAGCATTATAAATGCATCTTCTTTAGAACTAAATTTAGAAAATACAAATAATGTAATGGTTTCTGTCAAGGATACGGAGATTTTAGACAGTGAAAATCATCAATGGAAAACAGATAATAAAAAGGAAAATGATGCTAGCAGAGATTCAGTGGAAGCAGAATCTTTAACAGCAGCAAAGTATTTAAAAGGAAAACAAAATACAAGAATTTCCATCGTAAATAGTGGAACTTTGCATGTAACAAATAATTAATTAGGAAAAGATCTGTAATATGCAGATCTTTTCCTTTTAGATATACAATAGATACTCTCTAAAGGATTAAGAACAAGAACTAGGTTGAGAATAAAGCAATAAGGGTATAATATGGAAAGAGCTTGCTTGCGATAAGAGTGTGCAATTTATTAAAAGAAAATAAGAAAAGTGGTCCTTATTTATTGTGTTAAATATTGCCTATCGAACTAGTTATCGTTTATTATGTTAGTTGGTAATATAGATCGAAATCTTGAAAAATAGGATGGATGAATATGAAACGGGCAAGAATTATATATAATCCTACTTCGGGGCGTGAAGCATTTAAAAAACATTTGCCAGAGGTGCTTAAAAAGTTAGAAAATGCTGGATATGAAACGTCGTGCCATGCAACAATAGGACCGGAAGACGCTACAAAAGCGGCTAGAATCGCAGTAGAAAGACGGTTTGATCTGGTCGTGGCTGCAGGCGGCGATGGTACGATTAATGAAGTAGTAAATGGGTTGGCTGAACTTGAGTTTCGTCCCAAATTGGGCATTATACCTGTAGGGACAACAAATGATTTTGCAAGAGCATTACATATTCCAAGAGATATAGAAGCTGCTGCAGATATTATCGCAAAAGGTGATACTATTCCTGTCGACATTGGCCGAATGAATGACAAATATTTTATCAATATTGCTGGCGGAGGACGTTTAACAGAACTAACATATGAAGTGCCAAGCAAACTAAAAACAATGATTGGACAACTTGCATACTATTTAAAAGGGATTGAAATGCTCCCATCTATAAAAGCGACAAGTGTAAAAATTGAATATGATGGCAAACTTTTTGAAGGAGAGGCAATGCTGTTTTTAGTAGGATTGACAAATTCAGTAGGTGGTTTTGAAAAGCTGGCTCCTGGATCATCCATCAATGATGGTCTTTTTTCTTTGCTGATACTAAAAAAGGCAAATTTGGCTGACTTTATTCGAATTGCCACACTTGCTATTCGTGGGGAGCATATTAATGATCCGCATGTTATTTATGCGAGTGCTAATCATATCAAAATTACATCAGAAGAAAAGGTGCAATTAAATCTGGATGGTGAATTTGGCGGCTTGCTTCCAGCTGAGTTTGTAAATTTGTACAGGCATTTTGAAGTGTTTGTGCCACTAGACAAAATTCGTGAAGAAGATCGTCCAGAAAATATCAAACTAATAGATCAGTAAAGCATTGGAACGGAGTGGGCCACTAGCATAAGCTCACTTCATTTTCATATTTTCCCCTCTAAAAACTTCCTATAATAGATTCCCTCATTTTATGTTATGATTAAAATTTATGAACTAATTTTCTTTAATTTCCTATTTTCAATAACAATATGTAAAGGAAGAAGTATATGAGTCGAACATTACCCGTTCAAAAGAACGATATAATAGATATAGTATTCGAAGATTTAACACATGATGGTTCTGGAGTGGCAAAGGTTGAGGGTTATCCGCTTTTTATCCCCAATGGACTTCCAGGAGAGAAAGCGAAAGTAAAAGTAGTAAAAACAAATAAAAATTATGGATTTGGAAGATTATTAGAGCTACAAGAAAAAAGCCCTTATCGTGTAGATGCGCCTTGTCCAATCTATAAGGAATGTGGCGGGTGCCAGCTTCAGCATTTAAGCTATGAAGGGCAGATGCAAATCAAGCATAAACATGTGAAAGATGTTTTAACGAGAATCGGAAAAATAAATACAATTGTTCATCCTACTATTGGAATGAGCGAACCTTGGCGCTATCGAAATAAAGCACAAGTTCCAATTGGCGAACAAGAGGGCGGTTTAATCGGCGGATTCTACCAACAGCGTTCCCATCAAATCATTAATATGGAAGAATGTCTTATTCAGCAAAAAGAAAATGATGCAGTGGTTAAACGTGTAAAGGAAATCTGCAATCAATTTGGGGTAAAAGCGTACAATGAAGCAAATCATAAGGGAGATTTGCGCCATGTAATGGTAAGAAGGGGATTAGTTACCGAGGAAATTATGGTTGTATTGATTACCCGCACTGATGAACTTGTTCATAAAAACAAAATTGTGGATGAAATAGTGAATAGTATTCCTTCCCTAAAATCAATTATCCACAATGTGAATAATAAGAAAACGAATGTTATTATGGGTGATACGACAAAAGTTCTTTGGGGAGAAGAAGCGATTACGGACTATATTGGGGATGTTAAGTTTGCCATCTCAGCACGTTCTTTTTATCAAGTAAATCCAGAGCAAACGAAAGTTCTTTATAATAAAGCCCTTGAGTATGCTGATCTAAAAGGTGAAGAAAATGTAATAGATGCATACTGCGGTATTGGCACGATTTCACTTTTCTTAGCGAAAAAAGCAAAACAAGTATTCGGTGTTGAAATTGTTCCGCAAGCAATAGAAGATGCGAAAAGAAATGCACAGCTGAATAATATCCACAATGTGGATTTTGCTGTTGGGAAAGCAGAAGAAGTAATTCCAGATTGGTATAAAAAAGGGAATGAAGCAGATGTATTGGTAGTCGATCCTCCAAGAAAAGGCTGCGACGAAGCATTGCTGCAGACTATTTTAGAAATGAAGCCCAAAAAAGTAGTCTATGTATCCTGCAATCCTGCAACTCTAGCAAGAGATTTGCGTGTGTTGGAAGACGGAGGCTATCAAACAATAGAAGTGCAGCCTGTTGATATGTTTCCGCAGACCATGCATGTGGAGTGTGTAGCACAGCTAATTCTAAATTAAATAGTTACAAAAAAGACCCGAAAATTGTAAAAGTTTTTACGATTTTTCGGTCTTTTTTGTTTTCAGTCTTCTTTATTTCGATTTTTCTTCCTATTATAATCTTTTTCTGATACTAGTAGGGGGTGAATAGAAGAGGGCAAGCAAGAATAGATACTGAATGTGAGAAAATGTCACGTGTGACAAAATAAATTGCTATTGCAATCCTTTTTAACTAGTCATACTATACAAAAAATTCTGATCATTTCGTAAAAAAACCTAATGATTAATTATTGTTAACTGTATAAAATGAATTTATATTACATTTAATGTTATGAATACTAACGTTAATGAGTATTTTAAATACTGTTTGAGTATGTCGGAAATCTAGTTTCATGATCATTCTGCCTAAATATTTGGAAAGAGATAAATGGAAGCATACATAGTAAATAAACAAAATGTCTTTAAAAATAAAATTCAGAACGAGGCAATTACTAAGGGGAGGGATAACATTGTTTGCTAATCAAAATCAAGTCGTATCATTTCAGCATGTCGATAAAATTTACAATACAGGTACAGTAGCTTTAAGTGGGTTAGATTTAAGCATAAAGGAAGGGGAGTTTATGAGTTTCCTCGGTCCATCTGGCTGCGGGAAATCAACGGCACTGCGAATGGTGGCAGGCTTAGGGGAAGCTACAAAAGGAAAGGTAGAAGTTTTTGGACAAACGCCTAAAGAGGTGATTAAAAACAGCAATGATATAGCATTTGTTTTTCAGGAGGCTAATCTGCTTCCATGGAGAACGGTTCTAGACAATGTAATGCTGCCCCTTGAATTAAGGAATGCCGATAAGAAAAGCAAAAAGGAGACAGCTTTAAGAGTGCTTGAGATGGTAGGATTAAAGGATCATTTAAAATCTTATCCTAGACAGCTCTCAGGAGGGATGCGGATGAGGGTTTCCATTGCCCGAGCATTGGCAGCAAAACCTAAAATGCTTTTAATGGATGAACCATTTGCTGCATTAGATGAAATGACAAGACAAACTTTGCAAAATGAGCTGCTTGATATTTGGAAAAAAGAAAATACAACCATTCTTTTTGTGACACATAATGTTTATGAAGCGGTATTTCTTTCTACAAAAATTGCTGTAATGTCGGCAAGACCAGGCAGACTATCATCCATTATTGATGTGAATCTCCCATATCCAAGGGAGCGAATCGATAATCAATTTAATGAATATGTGGATTTGGCATCACATAGTCTGGAAAACAGTGCAATTGAAAGGAGTGTTTAATATGATGACACAATCTGCTGTAACGAAAAGTCAAAATATAGTGTCGGAGCAGCCGAAAAATAAATCATCAAATGTATGGAATACCTTTAAAGGCTCATTTTTAGGACCAATTGCAGCGCTAGTTCTTTTTCTTTCCATATGGCAGTTTATTCCGATGATGTTGGATATAAAACCATTTATTTTGCCAAAGCCGACAGATGTAGTTAATGCAGCAATAGCCGATTGGGCGTTACTGTGGCCTGCTATACAAATTACAATTACGGAGTCTCTAATTGGTTTTTTATTAAGTGCTTTTATTGGAATTGCAGTTTCAGTTGTATTGGCCAGTTCAAGAATTCTTGAAATCAGCATCTATCCATATGCAGTCATTTTGCAAACAATACCTGTTATTGCTGTTGCTCCAATTGTTGTTATTTGGTTTGGTTCTGGGTTTAATTCTATTGTTATTATTTCCTTCTTAATTGGATTCTTTCCAATTATTTCGAATACATTGATGGGGTTGAATTCGGTTGATAAAAATATGCAAGAATTATTTACATTATATAATGCTTCCAAATGGAAAACGATGTGGAAGCTTCGTATTCCTGCTGCTATGCCGTATATTATGACAGGCTTAAAAATTTCCAGCACTTTATCGATTGTCGGCGCTATTACTGGCGAGTATATTGCGGGGATCGGCGGTGGAAAGGGCGGATTAGGCTATGCAATTACTGTGGCTGCTGTACAGTTGAAAACTCCATATTTATTTGCCTGTGGAATTGCTGCAGCGATTTTTGGAATTTGTTTTTATCTTATCGTAAATCTATTTGCCCATTTGATGCTTAGATCATGGCATGAATCTGCGATGAAGAATGAAAAATAAAGAGAAATAACTGTAAAGAGGGGGATATTATGAAAAAGTTGCACAAAATTAATTATTTATTGTTAGGACTAGTATTTTTATTCACACTTACAGCTTGTGGTGGTGAAGCATCAGAAAAAACGTCAGCAGGAACAGATTCAGAAAAATCGAAAGATGTAAAAATTGTCTTAAACTGGTTTGCTAAAGCCCAGCATGGTGGAGTTTATGCAGCTCAGGAAGACGGAATATTCAAAGAAAATGGCTTGAACGTAACAATTGAACCAGGAGGGCCTCAAGTATCTTCTATCCAAATGGTTGCATCAGGAAAAGCGCAGTTTGGACTTGCACATGCGGATCAAATTGTCATGGCAAAAAATGAAGGAATTGATTTAGTGGCAGTAGCAACAGCAATGCAAGGAAGCCCTCAAGCACTCATGTTTCATAAAGGAGAAGGCATTAAAGATTTTGATGAGTTAAATGGTAGAGAAGTATATATTCAGCCAGGCATTACTTATTGGGAGTTTTTAAAGTCAAAATATGACTTAAAGAAAGTGAAAGAAATGGCTTATACTGGTCAACATACTAACTTTATTGCTAATAAAGACTCAGTGAGTCAAGCATTTGTCACATCAGAACCTTTCTTTTTAGCGAAAGAAAATATAGAAACAGAAACAAAGCTAATCTCAGATGCAGGCTATGATCCTTATAATGTTGTGTTATATGTATCAAAAGATTATTTAGAAGAAAATGAAAAAACGGTTAAAGCATTTACTAAATCTTTTGTGGAAGGCTGGAATGCTTATAAGGATTCATCTGAAGCAATAAATAAAGCGATTAAAAAAGATAACAGTGATATCGAATTGGATTCTTTAAAATTTGAGGCAGAAACACAAGCTGAATTTGTCTATGGCAAAGATGCAGAAACAAATGGAGTAGGCTACATGACAGAAGAACGTTGGGCAACGCTTATTAATCAATTACATGACTTGAAATTATTGGATAAAACATTTGATGCAAAGGATATCTTTACAACTAAATATTTACCTGGAAAAGAATAGGTTCCTAAAATTTAAGCTGAGTTTCCTTTGGGGAGCTCAGTTTTTTTCTATATACATATAAATAATTAGTTGGTTTCCTAGAATTAAAAGCTTTATCACGCATTAACGGGCAGTCTTCAAATCTAGGTGGGGGATAACTGCCCGTAACAGCCTGATTGAAGTTTCACTTTATATTGCACCATAATGGAGGGAGTTTATGATTAGATTATGGAATAATCTCACATTAGGCTGGAAATTTGGATTTAACAAATGGTTACAATCTTACTATTTTGTATTTCTGCTTTAATAGTTTTTAATCAGATGAATAAAGTGAAAATGTATATTCAAGAATTGCAAAAAGGGGGAGATCAATCTATTGAAATCACGGAAATAGGATCATTATTTAGAACAAAGGATATTAATATTAGACAAATGAATGCTATTGATCAAATGGTCAGTCAGTCTGTAAAAAAAGTAAAAGGGTTTGAAAAACATACAAAAAAAATCTCAAAAATTGTTGAAGTAATAAGTGGTGTTGCCAAGCAAACGAATTTATTAGCTTTAAATGCAGCAAGAGCAGGAGAACATGGAAAGGGCTTTGCCGTGGTTGCAGAAGAGGTGAGAAAACTGGCTGATCAAGTAAGCTTATCTGTTAAAAATATAATAATAATTGTAGAGGATATACATGAAGAATCCAGTGGGGTAGTTTTATCTCTTAAAAAGGTTTATAAAGAGGTTCGAGAAGGTTCTAAGCAAATAGAAATGATAGGAATAACCTTCGAATAAATAAATCAATCTCCTTTAAAGATGGCAAAAATGATAAAAGATATATTACAAAACTTAATGATGCTAGCAAACAGCAATGAAATGGTTTATCAGTCAATTGAAATAATCTCCTCTATTTCTCAAGAATCAGCAGCAGCAATCCAAGAGTCAAATAGTTCTATTGGAGAAGTAACCAATCAATCTAATCAGCCAGCAAATATTTCAGGTGAAGTAACTAACTTAATTCTGCATTTTTAAGCTATGAGAAAGGGAGAAAAGGAATACTGTTTTCAGCAGATATATAAAAGAAGATAATTGAATAAAAAAATCCAGCATTATGCTGGATCAACAAAAAGCTATCTATTTTCAAGGGGGAACTTGAAAAAGTTAGTGCTTGCTATAGAACTATCATACCTGTTAGTTGTGACTAAATGATGACAAAATGAATACAAATCGTTTAAAAAAAAATGAAGTTTTATAAAAAAATTGCCTCAAAATAGTTTTGAGGCAATTTTTTTATTTAGTACAAGCAAGGAGCTTATTTTTTTAGTTTAGCCCATGTTGCATCAAGTGCTTTTTCTGTTTCTTCTTTTGATTTTTGATTGCCTACATATGCTTGAAGGCTTGCACCGAATTCTTGACCAGCGCCATCAGGATATTTCATAAACTGCCAAGAATATGTTTTGCCTTCTTGAGAGTATTTTTGAAGGTCCGCACCTAAAGGTCCGATATCCTCTGCTGATGCTTCAATTGTTTTAAATGCTGGAAGGTATTTAAATTCTTTTACTAATGCTGTTTTACCTTCTTCAGATGTAACCATCCAGTTTAAGAAATCTTTTGCTGCTTCTTTATCTTTGTCAGGAGCGCCGTTGTAAACAACCCAGTTAGATGGTACGTCAACCATTAATTTATCTGATTTTGCTTTATCATCATTGATTGGCAGTGGAATAAAACCTACTTCCATATCTGGAGTGATTTTGTCGATCATTGGTTGAATCCAGTTACCTTGTTGAATCATTGCAGCTTCACCAGTTGCAAATAATGTTACCTGTGTATTATAATCTGTTGTTAAAGGATTTTTGTTGCCGTATTTTACAGTAAGATCTAAGAAATTAAAGTAATCATTAAAGTATTCGTTGCCTTGGATTTTACCTGTACCTTCATTAAGTGATTTGATAAATGCGTCAGTATCATCTTGATAAGCGAAAGGCAAGTTTAAGCCGTGGTTTGCAAGTACCCACCATTCTCCATAACCGATTGCAAATGGTGTAATTCCTTTTGCTTTAAGCTTTTTTGATGCAGCTTCTAATTCAGAAAATGTTGTTGGAAGTTCTGTAATGCCAGCTTTTTTGAATAAAGTTTTATTATAAGCTAATCCATATCCTTCCATGTTGATTGGTTGGCCATATACTTTTCCATCAACTGTCATGCCGTCCAATGCACCCTCATATACATCTTTTACCCATGGCTGATCAGATAAATCTTCAAATTTATCTTGCCAAGCTACTGCTGCTTGATCACCGTCATTTGTAAAAATATCTGGAGCTTTATCAGAAGCAAATCTTGCTTTTAGCGAAGATGCTCCATCAGCGCCGCCGCCCACTGTTTCAATATTAAAAGTAACATCAGGATGTTCTTTTGTATATTGGTCTGTTAACGCTTTCAACTGATCTGCAATTTCCACTTTTCCTTGGAAAATGTCAACGACTACTTTTCCATCTTTGCTCGAGCTATCTTTTCCTGATGTGTCATCGCTGCCGCATGCTGCTGTGAAAAGTAGAGAAGTAGATAAAACTCCTGCTAATAATGCGTATTTTTTATTTATGAAACCCATTTGTTTCCCCTCCTGGTTGTTTAGGAAATAATATATTAATCTCTAACGTCTAATTTCTATGAAGTTAGGCGTTAGAGGGTTAACCTTAATGAAAATTACTTAATAGAACCGCTAGTAATACCTTTAATAATATGCTTTTGCATTGCAAAGAAGAAAATTAATAATGGAATAATACCGATCATTAATGCTGCTAATGCTAAATCCCATTGTTTTGTATATTGACCAAAGAAGAAGAAGGTCGCAAGTGGGATTGTTCTTAGCTCAGGATTTTGCAATACTAGTGAAGGCAGTAGGAAGTCATTCCAAATCCATAAGCTATTTAAGATAACTGTTGTAACAGTAATCGGTTTCAATAGTGGGAATACAATTCTCCAAAATACGCCGAATCTTGAACAGCCATCAATGATTGCTGCTTCTTCGAGCTCAACTGGGATCCCTTTGATAAAGCCATGATACAAGAAGATTGTCATACCTGATCCAAATCCTAAATACATGATAACAATGCCCCAAATACTGTTTAGCAGATTTAAGCTTCCTGCTGTTTTGATAAGAGGGATCATGATGGACTGGAACGGAATTATCATTGCAGCAACAAATGTCATAAAGATAATATTGCTGATTTTCTTTTTTGTTCGAACAAGCATATATGCTGCCATTGAACAAAAAACAACTAGAACAATATTGCTAGCAACTGTGATAATCAATGAGTTGCTGAATACTTTAAAGAAATTTAATTTTTCAAATGCATTTATATAGTTTTCAAACTGAAGCACTTTTGGCAATGCTGATGTTGATGTCAAAATCTCTGAAAAAGGCTTTAATGAGTTTGAGATAACGTAATAAAATGGCACTAGAAAGAGAAGACCAAGGATAATCGCAAATATCTCGACAGTGAATTTTTTTCCAGTATATTTGTTGTCCATTAGGATTCAACCTCCTTCTTCTTATTATAGGTTACTTGGATGATTGAGATGGCTGCAACGACAATGAAGAAGATTAAAGCTTTAGCTTCTCCTAATCCATAACGATTATTAACAAATGCCTCCGTATAAATATTAAGCGCTAACATTTCGGTTGATTTAAATGGACCTCCATTTGTTAAGGAAAGGTTTACGTCAAATACTTTAAAGGATGATGAAATTGTTAAGAATAAACAAATTGTTACGGCTGGCGCTACTAGCGGCATTGTAATATTGCGTAAGATTTCCCAACGATTTGCTCCATCAATTTTAGCTGCTTCAATTAATTCTTGTGGAACGTTTTGCAATGCTGCAATATAGATAATCATAATATATCCTGCACCTTGCCATACGCTAACAATAACGATTCCCCAAAATGCTGTATGCTGATCGCCCAGCCATGCTAAATTGAAAAGTGGAAGACCTGTTATTTGTCCAATTGATGCAAAACCTTTAACAAAAATGAACTGCCAGATAAAACCTAATAACAATCCGCCAAGCAAGTTAGGCATAAAAAATACAGTGCGAAGAATATTGCTTGTTTTTAACATTTGTGTAACCAATAAAGCTAAACCGAATCCAATTACATTTGTTAAAATAATTGTAACCACGGTATACTTAATAGTTAGTAAAAAGGATGCCTGGAATTGCTTATCTTCGGTAAATAGATATTTAAAGTTATCAAGTCCGACCCATGATACATTACCAGTAACTCCATTCCAATCTGTAAAAGAATAATAGACACCAGTAAAAAAAGGAACTAATACGATAACTGCAAAAGTAAGAAAAACTGGTCCAACAAACAAGGAAAATAAACCTGCATCTTTCCATTTCTTTTTTCGGTTTAAAGAAACAGATTCCTTTGAATTTAATTTTTTGCGAGGAGATAATGCTGGCTCTCCTATTTTTTCTATATTATTTTGGCTATTCAATTTAAGCACCTCCTGTATGTCTTTAATTTAATGGAAAGAGAGTTTTAATGAAACTGCTTACATTGTCGAATAGGGTGGAAAATATTGAACAACTACAATAAGAGTGGTGAATATTGTGCTAAAATGAGGGAGGATATAGAAGAAAATGAACAAAAGGGAGGGAAGGTTAGTAATAAAGGACAGCTGATTATTACTAGCCAATTGAAATGAAGTGGGGCATTCGGAAAAAATTAATTCTATTATTAACATTAGCGACAATTCTCCCCTTTGGAGCAGGAATTATCATTACGTATCATTTAACGATTGAATCAATAAATAAACGTTCTCTTTCTTATAATCATGATTTGATTGAAAAAGGGAAAGAAGAGCTTGTATCTTATTTGGATGATGTATCCCAAATGTCTACTGTTTTGTATCGTTATACCCCATTTATGAATGTTTTGGCAAAAGGAATTTCCGCAAATTTAATAGATAATCAAGAAGAAGTAAGCAGAGTGCTTGCTTATCTTTTTAATACAAGACCTGAGATTGAACAAATGCATCTCTATATTGAAAAGGGCAAAGATTCCTATACCAATTACCACTCAAGCATAAGTGGACGGACGAAGAATGCCAATGTTTATAGTCATTCTTATTATAAAAAGTATTTAATGGGAGAAAAAGGCTATTCGCTGATTGAACCTCCCCATACAATCTACAGCTATAATAATCAATCATTTATACCAAACTCTCAAAAACAAAATGTTTTAAGTTTTCATAATATTATTCGAGATATTCCATCAGATGAATTTTTAGGGTTTTTATCTATTGATATCAATCTTTCTAAAATTGATGGAATTGCCAATAGGCTATATACAAAAAATGAAGAAGAATTTTACATAATGGATGAAAAAGGAGTAATTATCTACTCATCTGATGAGCATGAAGAAGGAAAACAAAATAAAGAAAAATGGTATAAGCAAGTAAAGAAAATGAATAATCAAAAAAGCTTGGAATGGAAAGATGATAATTTCTCTGGTGTGCTTATATTTGATCAATTTCCAGTTCAGCATAAGAATTGGTCCATTGTCAAAAAGGTCCCTTATGATGTTATATATAAAAGCGCAAGAAGTACAGCCTTAAATAATATTGCTATTGGATTCGTTTCCTTGGTGATTGTTCTAATTACGACAATGATTATTTCCTTTAAAATAACAGCGCCTATCAAGGTGTTGATTGACAATATGAAAAAAGTGGAAAAAGGGGAGTTTAAAGCGGATTTTGATTCATTAGGAAATGATGAAATAGGCAAACTCGGAGAACACTTTAAATTGATGATTGCCAAGATTAATGAATTAATCGATCGGGAGTATAAGTTGGAGATTGAAAATAAAGCATCACAGCTCCGAGTTTTGCGTTCGCAAATAAACCCACATTTTCTTTATAATTCTTTGCAGTCCATTGGAACACTTGCGTTAAAATCAAAGGCTACACAAGTTTATTCTTTATTAACAGCCCTTTCTTCCATTATGAGATACAGCATGAACATGAAAGAAGATATTGTTCCTTTGACTGCAGAGATAAAGCATGTGAAATCTTATTTATTATTGCAGAAACAGCGATTTGATGATCAATTCAATTTTGACATATCTATTGATAAAGAAGGGACAGAGCTGTTCATTCCTAAAATGATACTGCAGCCAATTGTTGAAAATACATTTAAACATGGCTTTTTAGAGCATAAAGCAGATTCTTATATTTATATAGAAGTTCTCGTAAAGGATCAACAGATTATTTGTACGGTAAAAGACAATGGAAATGGGATAAATGAACAAGAATTAAAAATCATTAGACAGGAACTGGAAACAGGAAGCTCGGCAAAAAAAGGAAGAGAGTCGATTGGATTAAAGAATATACATGATCGATTAGCGATTTATTATAAAAATCAAGCTGAAATGACAATAGAAAGCATTGAAAATGAAGGGTTTACTGTGAGAATTTGTATGCCAAAGGATGTGCCAGGTGAGGTGGAAGAAGAATGAAGGTATTAATTGTCGACGATGAAAAGCATGTTCGGGAAGGAATTCGCCTCCTTGCTGATTGGGAAGCATTTGATATTGGTGAGATACGAGAGGCAAGCAATGGGGAAGAAGCTGTTCAAATAATAAATGAATACAAACCTGAAATAATTTTTTCCGATATGAAGATGCCTAAAATGGATGGAACAAAACTGCTAGAGTGGATTAAAGAGCATATGCCTACAAGCAAAACGATTGTCGTGACAGGCTACGATGATTATCAATATATGAGGAAGGCAATTCATTATGGCAGTTCTGATTACTTATTAAAGCCAGTAGATCCAGAGATATTAAATGCTACATTAGAGAGAGTAGTACAAGAATGGAAAAAAGAAGAGCTGGAGAGAAAAAGCAAAGCAGACAGTTATCAGCTTATCAATAAAATGAAACCAGTATATCGGGACAGAAGGTTAACTTATTTTGTTAATAATAAACATATAGAAGCTGAATTATTGGAGGAATTAGGGTTTCATCTTGCAGCAAGTTATGCGATTGCTGTCATTCCTATTAGCGAAAAAGTGATGGAGGAATTTTCCTATGACCGGGACTTGGCCTATTTTTCTGTATTAAATATCATTAATGAACTATTAATGGAAAAAAAATGTGGCATTGGGTTTCGCTATTTGGCCAATAAAGGAGAAATAGTCGTTATATTCTGGGATCGATTTGAAGATATTCAAGAATATCTTAATGAAATATATATAGAAATAAAAAAATCATTTGCTGTTTCTTGCCCCATTGGCTTAGGACCTGTAGAAGCGGTTGATAATTTGCTGCATTCTTATCATGAAGGGAAAAAAATTCTCTTAGAAAGCAATGTTTTAGAAGATCGAGAACTTCGAGTCTATACCAAAAATGATAATTCTAATATGGAATTAAAAAGCTTAATGGCCTATTCATCTGCTATTAAATTGGCTGTACAAGCAGGTGAAGCAGGTGCATTTGATGAATTGATTCATCAAATAAAGGCAGATTATATACAAGAAGGCTACTTATCGGTTAGACAGCTAGAGCGCTTTGAACAGGAGTACCTGTTAATTAGCAATAGATGGTATAAAGATTATAATATTCCTATAAATTCAGCTAATGTACTGGAAAAAAGAGCGATGCTTTATTTTGATAAGGATGGGAAATTTATGCTTGAAAATTATGAGCATAGAATCCAGCAGGAAATTTCTATTTTTTTGAAAAAAGTGAAGAGAAAACAACAAAAAAAGAATACAAATATTATTTGCGAAATTGAAAGATATTTGCAAAATAATTTTAATCGAGAGATAAAGCTTCAAGAAATTTCAGAGCAATTTTATATAAGCAGAGAATATGTATCAAGAAAGTTTAAACAAGAGTTTAATGTAAATATTTCAGATTATATTGTTCAGGTGCGGATTAATAAAGCAAAGTCTTTATTAAAAAATAGTCAATTAAAAATATATGAAATTGCCAATATGGTAGGGTATCAGGATGATAAATATTTTCGGAAGGTATTTAAAAAGGTGATGGGAATAACACCAAATGAATACCGAGATCAATAGTTTTAATGCAGGCTGTTTTCTAAAAGTTTACTGCTTTATAAGAAGATGGCCACTAGATTAGAAACACAAAGCAGCAGTTTGAATATATGCATGTAGAAACCTGCGGAAAGTGAAGCCTCTTCAGACGGTGGTTTGCATAACTATATAAAAAAGATGTTCTTTATAAGAGTGGTTACTTCTTGTAGAGAACATCTTTTTATGGTTTAAGCTTTTTTAACAAACTCCGACTTTAATTTCATTGCACCAAATCCATCGATTTTGCAGTCGATATTATGATCGCCGTCGACTAAGCGAATACTTTTTACTTTTGTGCCTATTTTTAAGGTGGAAGAGCTTCCTTTTACTTTTAAATCTTTAATAATGGTTACAGAATCTCCGTCGTGTAGAATATTTCCATTTGAATCTTTTACGACTTTTGCATCTTCTATATTTTCAGATGTTTGTTCAGTTGTCCATTCATAAGCGCATTCTGGACAAACAAAAAAGTTTCCATCTTCATATGTATATTCTGAGTTGCATTTCGGACAATTTGGCATATTGGACATCTTTTTGCCTCCTAAATATTTTATTAATTGATGAATGAAGATAAGGTGCCTTCTTATTAAAATTAGAGTTCAATATTTTCCACCCTACCTGTCAATGTAAACAGTTTCATATATATTCTTAATCTCTAATAATGAAGAAGAAGATATTTTTAAAGGGATAACCAACTAAATCAAGAATAATAATTATAGCAGATTTTTTCTAATAAAAGAATTGGAGTTTTGTATATGAATAAGAAATGGTGGAAAGAAAGTGTAGCATACCAAGTATATCCGCGCAGTTTTATGGACAGCAATGGAGATGGAATTGGAGATCTAAAAGGGGTTACTTCTAAATTAGATTATTTAAAAGATCTGGGAATAGACGTAATATGGCTATCGCCAATGTATAAATCTCCTAATGATGATAATGGTTATGATATATCAGACTATCAGGATATTATGGATGAATTTGGATCAATGGCAGACTTTGACGAGCTTTTATATGAGGTGCATAAACGGGGGATGCGAATGATTTTGGATTTGGTGATCAATCATACGAGTGATGAGCATCCATGGTTTATTGAATCAAAATCTTCAAAGGATAATCCAAAAAGAGATTGGTATATATGGAAAGATGGAAAAGACGGGAAAGAGCCAAATAATTGGGAATCCATTTTCTCAGGCTCTGCTTGGAAATATGATGAAGAAACAGATCAGTATTTTATGCATATTTTTTCTGCACGCCAGCCAGATTTAAATTGGGAAAACAAAGAAGTGAGAGATGCATTGCATGATATGGTTAATTGGTGGCTGGATAAAGGAATTGATGGGTTCCGTGTCGATGCAATTTCTCATATTAAAAAGAGACCAGAATTTCCAGATATGGAAAATCCAGAAGGGTTAGACTATGTTCCATGTTTTCCAAATATGATGAATGTTGAGGGCATAGATGATTTTCTGTCAGAGTTTAAAGAAGAGACACTAAAAAAATATGATGTTATGACAGTCGGAGAAGCAAATGGAGTAGGCTTAGATGATGCTGATAGATGGGTCGGCGAAGAAAACGGCTATTTTAATATGATATTTCAATTTGAATTTTTGAACCTCTGGGAAAAGGATGCAAAAGACAAAGTAAATGTAGTAGCATTAAAAAAAATATTGTCAAAATGGCAAAACGGTTTAGAGGGCAGAGGATGGAATGCTCTTTTTATTGAAAATCATGATCAGCCCCGCCGTGTTTCTACATGGGGAGATGAACAAAAGTATTGGAAAGAAAGTGCAAAAATGCTTGCATCCATGTATTTTCTAATGAAAGGAACACCATTTATTTATCAAGGGCAAGAAATCGGCATGACAAATGTAGAGTTTCCTTCCATTGATGATTATAATGATGTCGGCATGATTAATTACTATAAAGTAGAATCAGAAAAAGGAGTTCCTCATGAAAAGATTATGGAAGTTGTCCGTGCCCAAAGCCGTGATAATGCAAGGACTCCAATGCAATGGAATGCAGAAAATATGGGAGGATTTACAACCTTCAATCACACCTGGCTTGGCGTAAATCCAAACTATACAGAAATTAATGTGGAACAGCAAGAAAAAGATCCAAATTCTATTCTATCTTTCTATAAGGAATTGATTAAATTAAGAAAAGGCAGTCCTTTATTCACATATGGCACATATGAACTGCTGCTGGCCAATCATCCAAGACTTTTTGTTTATACTCGCACGTTAGGAAAAAGAAAGGCGATTATCATCAATAACTTCAGCGATAAGCAAACAATGTTTAAAGTGCCATCAAGTGTTTCTTATAAGTATTCCGAATTGGCACTTCATAACTATGAAGTGAAAGAGAAAAAATTGAAGAAGAATTTTGCGTTGAAACCATACGAAACAAGAGTATATTTTATACACTAATCCTTGCAAAGCAAGGAGAACCTCATTCTTTAAAAAGTCCTTTCTTATAAAGAATGAGGTTCTTTTCATAAGTTGGCAGTCAGTCGAAATGAAGAGGTGGAAGATGAAAAAGCATTGGTGGAATGAAAGCGTTGTATATCAAGTGTATTGGAGGAGCTTCTATGATTCCAATGGAGATGGTTATGGGGACTTGCGCGGAGTTATAGAAAAACTAGATTATATTAAAACTTTGGGTGTAGATGTAATATGGCTGAACCCCTTCTATGTATCTCCGGATAAAGACAATGGGTATGATATATCAGATTACTATGAAATTATGCCTAAAGCAGGAAAAATGGAAGATTTTCTAGAGTTAATGGAAGAAACGAAAAAACGGAATCTTAAAGTGATTATGGATTTAGTAGTCAATCATACTTCCAATGAACATCCATGGTTTTTGGAATCCAAAGCAAGCAAGGATAATCCAAAAAGAGATTGGTACATTTGGCGTGATGGAAAGGATGGAAATCCTCCAAATAATTGGCGATCCTATTTCTGTCCTTCTGCATGGGAATATGATAAAAATACAGAACAATATTATTTTCATTCTTTTGCTGTAGAGCAGCCAGATTTAAATTGGGAAAATCAAGAAGTTCGTGAAGCAATTTATAAAATGATGCATTTTTGGCTACAAAAGGGCATAAGTGGTTTCAGGTTAGATGCAATTGCACTGCTTGCTAAACCAGCAGGATATCCAAATGTCAAAAAACCTGAAGATATTCGCTATTTAACAAATAATCCAGGTGTCCATGAGTTCTTGCAAGAGATGAACAAAAAGGTTTTTGCTCATTATGATGCTTTGACTGTGGGAGAAGTTGCATTTGTTTCGCCGGAAGAAGGTTTGCTTTATGTAGAGGAAAGCAGAAAGGAATTAGATACTTTATTCCATTTTGAAGTATGCGATGAAATGCCGACATGGGATTTAAAACGATTTAAAGCTATTCAAAAACGCTGGTATGAAGGATTATGGGGAAAAGGATGGAATTCTCAATTTTTGAATAATCATGATCATACCCGATTGGTAACAAGGTATGGGAATGACAAGGAATATCGAGTTGCTTCTGCTAAACTATTTGCTACAATGCTGCATACACTGCCAGGAATCCCTTATATTTATCAAGGCGAGGAGCTTGGCATGACAGGCGTCAAGTTTCCTTCAATTAAGGATTATAATGATATCGCTATGATAAATAAGTATCAGGAATTGACAGAAAAAGGAATGAATCCTTCAGAAGCTTTAGCCAGCCTTCAACCATTAAGCAGGGATAACAGTAGAACACCTATGCATTGGGATATGACAAGGAATGGAGGCTTTACAACAGGCGAACCATGGATAAATATGAATCCAAATTATCAAGAAATTAATGTTGCAAATGAACTAGAGAATTTAGATTCTATTTTCTATTATTATCAGCAATTAATTGCATGGAGAAAAAAATTTCCCGTATTTATTTATGGGGATTATAAACAAATAGCAGAAGAAGAGGAATCAATTTATGCTTATATGAGAACATATAAAGGAGAGAAATTAGTTTTTGTCGGCAACTTCTCAGAAAAGAAAGTGACGCTTCAATCGGAAGAATGTATAAATCTTTCCTATAATCATTTATTGATGTCTAATTATTCATCAGAAGATAAGCTGCAAACAGTAAGTATGGAGCCGTATGAATCAAGGCTTTATTTGGTGAGAAATTAAATAGTAGGGAAGTTGAAGTCTGAAATGATGAACAAACATTGTCCATCATTTCAGACTTTTTTAGTTTTGCGAAAAAATTCCAGCTAAAGGTTAGCTGGAATAAAAATATATTTTTCAAGGGGGAACTTGAAAAAAGTAAAATTATTAAGATAGTTATATCTTATCTTATAGATATGAACAAACTATGACGAGACAGTGACAATTTTTTTAAATATTATGAAGCGGTTTGGCTAAAAGCCATCCAAGAATCCCAATAAACAGCAACACGGACCAAAATATAATTTTACATTGTACAGCTGAAAGTAAGTTTTTATAAAAAAATTTGTTATAATCATTTGCAAAAAAGGCTTCTTTATATAAATAATATGGAAGGGAAAAGTAAAGTTTTCCAGATGATTTTATTGCCATGATTAGAGGGGAATTTAAAGCTGTTTATGGAAACCCAGGAGGAAAAAAATGAAAGAGAAAGATTACGAAAAATTACTTCATATTAATACAGAAGGCTATCAGCAAGGATTTCATAAATCGTTGCATTATCATCGTTATGAGCCTACTCCATATAAATATTTAGAGGTATTATTTAGCGAATATACATTAAAAAGCAGTGATCATGTTGTTGATTTCGGCTGTGGAAAAGGAAGATTAAATTTTTTTATTCATTATTTTTTTCAAGCAACAGTAACAGGAGTGGAATTTAATGAATTATATTATCAAGATGCCTTAAAAAATCGTATAAATTATAGCTATAAGGGAAAAAACAGCATGGGGGAAATCCGTTTCGAGCTATGTAAGGCAGAAGAGTATGAAATTGCTCCATTAGATAATCGTTTCTATTTTTTTAATCCTTTTTCCATTCAAATTTTTATCAAAATAATAAATAATATTCTTTATTCATTAGAAAGAAACAAAAGAGATATAGAAATCATTTTATATTATCCTTCAGATGAGTATTGCTTGTACTTAAATAATCATCCCTATTTTTCTGTAAAACAAGAGATACAGCTCTCTAAAACAAGGCAAAGTGATAGAGAGAAGTTTTTAATTTATCAAGGAGAAAACTAAGGGAAATAATGGATGAATATAACAAAAAGGATTTGTTGTGCTTTGTCTATTAACCTAGTATAGTTCATTGTAGTAGGTAAAAATATCTAGTGGTTAAATGAATGAAAATGCCTGTTATTTATAGAAGCATTTAAAGGAGAATGGTATGTTCCTATTACCAAATACAGAAAAATTTATTTATGTGGATGGGCATTATTCGATTTTGTTAGTTGTTTTATCAATTATTATTGCTTTTTTAGCTTCTTATACAGCAATTTCTTTAAATGAGCGGATTATATCTCATAGTTTTTTTCCTCGATATATTTGGTTAATTCTTGCATCTATTTCGATGGGAACCGGCATTTGGTCTATGCACTTTATAGGAATGAGTGCTTTGCAGCTTCCAGTTAAAATGGAATATGATCCTTTATTAACAGCAATTTCTATATTGCCAGCGATGTTAGCTTCTTTTCTAGCTTTTTTTCTTGTGAGTTTTCCAAAGCAGACATTGTTAACCTATAGTTTATCAGGCGTTATAATGGGGATTGGAATCTCTTTTATGCATTATCTTGGGATGATGGCGATGAAAGTAGAGGCAAGATACGTCTATCACTTTGGCTATTTTGTACTTTCTATTATTATTGCCATTTTAGCTTCCTTTATTTCGTTATATGTGTTGACAAAATTATATAAATGGATAAATAGAATTTGGATAAAGCTTGTGGCATCCCTTATTTTAGGGGGAGCGGTTGCAAGCATACATTATACAGGAATGTATGCTGTCCGATATTATGTGCCTAAGACAAAAAGTATTTCTCATGAACATATGCATCATATGGATATGGCGATTTTAATTATTACTTTGACATTAGGCATTACTGTATTTTTGCTGTTAATTTTTTTATCCAGCTTATTAGACAGATATGTAGATTATCGATTTAACTATTTTGATGCGTTAACAAAGCTGCCAAATAGAAAACAATTAGAAAAGATATTGGAAATTCCTAATGTATCAAAGGGACTAGCGGTAATGCATCTTCATGAATTGAAAAAATGGAATAATTCATTTGGCTATGCTTTTGGCGATGAAATTATTAAGCATATTGCTTATTTATGTCAACAAATTAAGCCGATAAAATTCAGTCTGTACCGGCTAGAAGGGAATCGTCTAGCTTTTTTATTTGACCAAGGAGAATCAACTGCATTAATAAATGAATTAAAGAAATTATCGGAGACCCTTTCTAATCCAATTACCGTGTATGAGCAAACGATTTATATAAAGGTTGCAACAGCTTTTTCTTTGCCAAATGAAACAAATAAAGGAAAAAAAATCCTAAAAGAAGTGAATGCGGTCTTAAGCCATCATTCAATAGTATATGAACATGAGATTATTTTGTATAATCCAGCTATTCATCAGCCTTCATTTGATAAACGGTTAATTCAAGATATAGATGAAGCAATGAAAAACAATCAACTTTATTTAGTTTATCAGCCGAAAATAGCTGCCCATAATAACAAAACATTAGGAGTAGAAGCGTTATTGCGTTGGCAGCATCCTGAATATGGATCATTATCACCGGGAATATTTATTCCGATTTTAGAGTCAGGAGAGAAAATGTTTGATGTCACAGATTGGCTGATTAATGAGGTATGCAAACAAATTGTAGAATGGAAAAAAGATGGGCAGGAAATGCAGGTGGCTGTAAATATACCTGGAACATATGTGACTGCTCCGAGGCTTTTGGTCTTCTTAAAAGACTGTCTAAAGAGATATCAACTGGATACAAATGTGTTGGAACTGGAAATGACCGAAACTAGTGCGGTAATAAATATAGAGGCAGCGATAAAATCTGTTTCTCAATTTAGAGAATATGGATTTTCCGTTGCTTTGGATGATTTTGGTACCGGTGTATCGTCTCTTTCTTATTTAAAAAGATTGCCTGTATCTACATTGAAAATAGACAAGTCTTTTGTGGATGGAATACCAAACTCCCAAAAAGACTCGGAAATTATTCAAGCAATTATTTCACTTGGTCAATCCCTTCATTTAAATATTATTATTGAAGGAGTAGAAATAAAAGAACAAGCAGATTTTTTAGCAAGTTTTAATGGAAGTATTGGCCTTCAAGGTTTTTATTTTGGAAAACCAATGAAAGTGGAGGAATTAGAACAATGGAGAAAAAGAAGTTTACCAGCTTAATTTAACACTTGCAAGATAAAGAAGGTTGCGTATATATAGGGTGGCGCAACCTTATAATTAAACAAATGTTAAGTTTGTTTTTCTTTAAAGATGGATTGCCAATTATAATAGCCATAAATCAATAAAAGAAATGCATAGAAAAATTAAATAATATTGTCTAGCATAAATTTTATTAGCTTCTGCCACTCCAATTATAGTTATTATTGGAAGGCTGCCAAAGCATAGTACATAATAAAGCCTCCCTTTAATATCAATACAACTATTATTGCTAATAGTATAAGCTTGATAACGGGTATGCATCCAAAGAGAAGGCTGAAGAAAGGGTGAATAGGGCAGGCTAGTGTTTCTCAGATGTGGAAAGGAATGTTTTGTAAAAAATAAAACCAAATGTTATTGCAACTTCTAATAAAAACAAAGTATTCATTACCATCATCATTTTTGTTTTTCCTCCCTTTATTGTATTCCAATTGTTTCGGCATACTTAAGATAAGGCTAGTATGCTGTATAATAAATATAACAAGTCTATTTATTAAATGTATAAAGACAATAATAAACATTTGTAAAGAAAATATAAGCTATAAAACCGAATGATACATTAGTTCTATATAATCGAATAACTGATACAAGCATAAGAGAGGTGCAGAAAACATGTATTTAACAACAAAAGAAACTGCGGAATTATTATCTGTCGCCGAATCAGCGGTGCAGAAACTAATTTTAGAAAAAAAGATTCGAGCATTGTTTGATGGACAACAGTATTTAGTAAATAAAGAGCAGTTTAACACTCATTTAGAACAAGTGGAAAAATATAAAAGATACGTAGAAGAACTTCTAAATGAGCCAATTCCAGAAGATAGAGATATTAAAGATGAGGATTAGTAGTCTACGAGTAGGAAGCTGATTATTTTTGAAACTGCATTGCCTCTATAGGTCCTTAACTGCACGCTACAGCATACTTTTTATTATATATTTATATGAAAATAGGAGGAGAATCATGAAGAATCTCCTCTTTTTTGTATATTCATTTTTATTAACAGAAAACAAGAAATTTAGATGGGGAGAAACTAAACCATAAAAGCCCAATTGGTTCAACTAACAATCAGTGCCGCTGAGTGAAGTTTCAAATTAAAAAGTATTCTCTATTATATCATCAACATTATTTTGTTTAGTTAAGCGGATGGCATTAAAGGTCTTGCTCTTTTATCCATATTTGCGACCATTTTTCTATTTCCTTCATAAGAGGCTCAAGGGTTTTTCCTTTTTCCGTGAGAGAATATTCTATTCTAACTGGTGTCTCTGGAAAAACTTCTCTGCGTATAATTCCTTGTTGCTCTAAATCCTTTAGACGTTCAGAAAGTAATCTTCCACTTATTCCTATAGATGATTCAAGAGAACAAAAACGCTGGGAACCATTGAGTAGTTGATAAATAATAAGACCAGTCCAACGCTGGCTTAAAATTCCCATCGCTTTTTCGAATTTTGGACAAATAGCGGATGTGTTCATTTTGCATCACTCCTCCCTACTAGTATACAATAACTATTATTTTAAGTAAAAATATTATTAAATACAATTAAATTACTTTACAATAAATAATTACTAAAATATAATTACTTACATAAAGTAAGTAATATAAAGATTGTTAAATAAATGATAAAGAAAGTAGGGCTATTTCATCATGCAATTTCATTCATATCCTAATATATATCCGACTAGCTTAACTTTAAAAATTCAGGACTTAGAAACATCCATAAAGTTTTACGAGAATATAATTGGGTTTAGATTATTGGCTAAAACCGATAAAAACGCAGTATTGACAGTAGATGGAACAACACCTTTATTATATTTAGAACAATTAGAAAAGGCAGAGTCAAAAAATACCCGAACTACAGGATTGTATCACTTCGCCATTTTAGTTCCATCTAGAGAAGATTTAGGAATTATCTTGCAGCATTTGCTGAAAAGTGGATTTCCGCTTCAAGGGGCATCTGACCATAATGTCAGTGAAGCTATTTATTTGGCAGATCCAGAAGGCAATGGCATTGAAATATATCGTGATCTACCAGCAGAAAATTGGCAATGGCAAAATGATTTTGTTCAGATGAGTACATTGGCAATGGATGCAGAGGGTGTCTTAGAAGCTGGAAGCAATAACGAATGGAATGGCCTTCCTGCAGGAAGTATCATTGGACATATTCATCTGCATGTAGCTGACTTAGAAAAAACGGTAGCCTTTTATGTAGAAGGATTAGGATTCGACATTGTGCAAAAATATGGAACACAAGCATATTTCATTTCCACAGGAAAATATCATCATCATATCGGTTTAAATATTTGGAATGGAAGAGGTATACCTGCTCCAAAAGCAGAAAATGTAGGTTTGAAGTATTTTGATTTAAAGATACCAACTGAGGAAAAAAGAAACGAGATAGCAGAGAGAGTGGAGAAATTAGGAGAAGTTATTGAGAAAAAAGATGACATTTTTTATGTATCTGATCCTTCTGGAAATACAATTCGATTAATCATTAAGTAAAAGGCTGCTGATAACTGTTATTTCACTGCTAATAATCAAACAATAATTCTAAATAGATAAAATACTTGTATTTTTTTTTTGAAAGACTTAAGTTTAACATATATAAATTTGTAAAATTATAAATAGAGAAGGCAAGTTTGTCTAAAAGAGGGTGGGATTTTTTGCAAAGGAATAAACAGTTATATCAGTTTTTTATTAAGAATGCTTCACGATTAACGGATGAGTGGTATAAAAACTTGGATAAAAGTGATTCACAAGGCGTTTATTCTTCTACAGATCCAGAGATTATACGTACTTTAAAGCAGCAAAATAATGAGTTTCACCATTATTTGGCTAAAGTGTTTATTGAAGAAAAGTCTAGTTTTTTTCAAGAATTTCAAAAATGGATTTTAAAAATTGCCTCAGATGAGGAACACCTAAGTACGCCTATTCATTATATTATTCGAGAATTTATTCGGACAAGAGAGCAATACTTTGAGTTAGTACAAGAATTTGTAAAAGAGAATTCAAGTAATGAAAACAGAATAAATAAATGGAATCGATTAATTGTGGAGATATTTGATATTATTATTTTGAAATATACAGAGGAATATCATTATTATTCAAGAAGGCAATTGATTGCACAGCAAGAAATGATTAATGAATTAAGTTCTCCTGTTATTTTATTAAGCAAAAACCGTGCTCTTTTGCCTTTGGTGGGTGATATTGATACAGCACGAGCTGCTTCTATTTTAGAAAATACAATAAAGCAATGTGCGGAAAAAAAAGTTTCGCAATTATTTATTGATCTATCTGGTGTAGTCATTATTGATACAATGGTCGCACATCAAATTTTTCAATTAATTCATGGATTAAGCTTAATTGGAGTACATGCCACACTATCTGGGATTAGGCCAGAAATAGCTACGACTGCTATTCAACTTGGCCTGTCTTTTGATAAAGTTGCCATCGCCTCTACTCTCTCGAAAGCAATTGCTCAAGATAAAGAGTTTTTTAACGGATGAAAAAATAGAAGGGGCATAAGCAAGCCCCTTCTAATAAAATCTACCTGCCTCAGCTTCTTAACCTTACCCAAACCTTACAATTATTTAGAAATTGGTGAATATAAAGCACTTGCAGAAGCCTCTTTAGCATGCAAATAAGTAGTATTAAATAAAGGAATATCGATATCTTCTTCTGTAATTAGCAGGGGGATTTCTGTGCATCCTAAGATAATTCCCTCTGCTCCTGCCTCTCTTAATTTATTCATAATTTTTTTATATTTTTCTTTTGATTCGAAAAGGAATTTTCCTTGGCACAACTCGTTAAAAATAATATCATGAATAATTTGTCTATCAGTTTCATTGGGAATAATAGTGGAAATTTCCCATTGGGCTAATTTTTCTTTATAAAAATCCTGTTCCATTGTAAATTTTGTGCCTAATAGTCCTACTTTTTTTAAACCATGGTGAGTAATGTCTTTTGCAGCAGCATCTGCTATATGAATTAATGGAACAGATAAAGCTGCTTGAACTTCGGAGGCCATTTTGTGCATAGTATTAGTGCAGATTACTATTAATTCTGCTCCAGCATTTTCTAGTGTTTTTCCTGCATTTATCATCAGTTCTGTTGCTTTTTCCCAGTTTCCTGACTTTTGCAGGGAAACAATTTCTTCAAAATTGAAGGAATATATTTGGCATTTTGCTGAATGCAAACCACCTAATTCTTCTTTTATAAATGTATTGATGAGACGATAGTAGTCAGCAGTAGACTCCCAGCTTAGTCCCCCAATTAGACCGATTGTTTTCATATAGATTGTTCCCTTCCTAATTTCTTTTTCAAATAGTAACATGTTATTCTGGTATATAATAGTGCCAGAAAATAAATGGAATTATAGTGCCAGATGAAAGGTGATGCTAAAAATAAGATGATTTTTACAACCGTTAATCGGAAAAGTTCCAAGTCTCTTACACAGCAGGTTTATGAACAAATTCGCAATGGAATTTTAGATGGGAAGCTGAAAGAAGGCCAAAAGCTATTATCTTCAAGAGAGTTAGCTAAAATTATTAATGTGTCGCGAAATGTAGTTTTAGAAGCGTATGATCGTCTTTTAGCTGAAGGATATATTGAAGTTAAACCAAGATCAGGAACCTTTATTGCAAAAGGCACTTCTCTAGAACATATTGGTGCTAAAAAGTTGGATATAGAAAAAAAGCAGAAAGAGGAACTAGAAGATTCTATTATTGATTTTCGAGGAGGCAGTCCAGCTATTGACCATTTCCCAAGAAAAAAGTGGGGAGATTTAACAAAGAAGATTTGCATGGAGTCCCCACAATCTATATTTGGCTATAGCAGCGCTTGTGGCATACAAGAATTGCGCAATGTTTTAGTCAATTACCTGCAGAGAGCAAGAGGTGTCCATTGTCAGCCAGAGCAAATTATTATTACTTCAGGAGCAACTCAGGGGCTAAAGCTTATAACGGAATTGCTTATTACAGATAAAAAAACAGATTATATCGCAGTAGAAGATCCAGTTACAGATGAAATGCGCCATATTTTTACATATGCAAAAGCAGAAATCTACCCAGTTTCTGTTGATGAAAATGGCATTATCCCAGAATTATTGCCAAAAGAAAAACCGAACTTTGTATTTGTTATTCCATCCCATCAATATCCACTTGGCGGCATCTTATCCATTCAAAGGCGCTTAAAACTGATTGAGTATGCAAGAAGGATGAATTGTTATATTGTAGAGGATGACTATGATAGTGAATTTACATATGAAGGAGCACCAGTACCTGCCATGCAAGGTATTGATCAAGAGAGAGTGCTGTATGTCGGCACGTTTAGTAAAATATTATCTCCAGGTTTAAGAATAGGATATGTAGTATTGCCGGTACATTTAGTGGGAAATTTTCAAAAGTTAAAATGGTTTACAGACCGCCATACCTCGACTCTTGAGCAGCATACTTTAGCAAAGTTTATAGAAGGTGGTTATCTCGACAAACATATACGCAAAATGAGAAAAATATATCAGGAAAGAAGACTGGTATTGGTAAATAATATTCAAAAGCATTTTCATCAGGCAAAGATTATTGGCAAAGCTGCAGGAATGCACCTAGTTGTCGAAATGGCAGGCATTGATTTTAAAAAAGAACTAGTACAAAAAATAAAAGAAAAGGGGGTATGTATATACCCTGTTGAGGAATATAGTATAAAAAAAGGAGAACATACACAAAAAATTATTATGGGATACGGAGGATTAACACCAGAACAAATTAAAAAAGGAGTTCTTTTATTACGAGATGCTTTAAAGGAATATAAAGGGTAGGATCTGCTTGAATGTTTTAATTGCACTCGTAAAGAGGAGAGTAAAAGTTGCATTAAAAACATGTTTTTAAGCTTATAAAAGAAAGTTATGATATAAATGTAGGCAGCAGAAATTGATTAAGGAGCAGGATTTAATATGAAAAATATGAGAAGTATGAGAAATAGTAGGAATGTGAAAAAAGTATATATAAGCATTATTGGGATATTGTTAATATTACTATTTATACCGACTCCTTATTATTTAAACCAGCCAGGTTCCATAGAGCCACTTGCTTCTAAAGTAACGGTAGAAGATGGACATAAAACAGAAAAAGGCAGTTTAAATTTGACGACAGTATATTCTATTAAGGCAAGCAATCCATACATATGGTTATACGGTTTAGTAGCTCCACATACAGAAATTAAAAAGGAAGAAGAAGTAAGAGGAACCCTATCAGATGAAGAATATAATAGTTTGCTTCTGCATATGATGGATTCCTCCAAACAAAGTGCGATTATTGCAAGTTTTCATGAAGCGAATAAAGAGGTCAAATTTCAATATAATGGAGTGTTTGTAGCCAATGTGCTTTCTATTTCAAAAGCAAAATCTGCTATTAAAGTTGGTGATATCATTCATAAAGTTGATGGGAAAACAGTCAATCAAGCAGAACAGATGATTTCCTACTTAAAAGAAAAAAAAGCTGGAGACAAAGTAGAATTGCAGTATACACATAATAAAAAAACAAAAACGGCAATAGTAGAAGTCATTATGCTCAATAAAAAAACAGGCCAAGTTGGCATTGGAATAAGTCCAGAAAATAATATGAGTATTAATCCTTCTTTGGAAGTAGATATCAATAGTGAAAATATTGGAGGGCCCTCTGCTGGATTAATGTTTTCTTTAGAGATTTATAATCAGATGGAAAAGGGAGATTTAACAAAGGGATATAAAGTGGCAGGTACAGGCACAATGGATGCAAAAGGAAATGTCGGACAAATTGGCGGCATTCGCCATAAAATTGTGGCTGCACATAAAGCGGGAGTAGATATTTTTTTCTATCCTGAAGATGTAACTAGCCAAGATACAAATGAAAAAGAAATCAAAGATGAAGTGAAAAAAGAAGGATATGAGATTAAGATAGTGCCTGTTCGAACTTTGCATGAAGCAATTGAATATTTAGAGAAACTTCCTGAAAAAAAATCGTAGAAAATTACGATTTTTTTTAATTAATGCTTCCAGATAAATCTGTTTTATTTTTAAGCAAATAGGGAATGGTATAACTATCAGCTAAAAGTACGAAGCGTTTTAATTTGTTGGTGTTGCGGAGGAGGTTTTATAATGTCGGATTTTTTAAATAGTATTTTCGGTGTGCTTTATGGTTTATTTGGTATTCCCCTTTTTTTAATATTTGTTATTATTGTCATTTTTGCTGTTATGAGAAGTAGAAAAAAAAGAAAAATGAAAAGAGAAGATTGGTATGGGCATTCACCGGTAGAAAAAATTGAAAAAAGCAAAAAAGATAAATAAAAGACTTTTAAAAAGAATTAATGTATATTCATTAGTTCTTTTTTTTTGTGTCTTGATACAATATGTTAAAATGAAAGATAAAAATAGAAGCTAGCATAGTAAAAAGGTAAAATGGCCCTAGAGGAAGGTCTGTTTTTTCAGTAATCTAATAATGAAGAAGAAAATATAGCAGATATTCTTTTTTTGATGAAAATACAGAGAATTCTGTATCCTTATTCTGGCAGTAAACGAACTGTAATAAAAATGAACTATAATCGCAATAAAGAAAGAATTGAGTTTTGCTACAATGAATACAGCTTAATTTCAAAGTGATATTAAAAGGTTATTTTCCTTATAAAATGCGCATACAATATTTTATTCATAAGATTTAACGGTTAATTTACCAAATAAGGCAGGGGGAAGTTATGACTCTAGAAAGAAAATTAATAGAAAAAAAATACTTTGAAGGCTATATAAAAGACAGAAATGAGATTCCTATTGAAGTATTGGGAAAATTATATATAGGGGAACAAAGCAAAAATGTACCGGATTTAACATCTATTCGGTTTGCGCAGGGAGAATTGTACTTCCACTATCAGGATTATGAAACGGCTATTTTTAAATGGGAAAATATCGGCAATGAGCTAGAACCATGGGCAAAGAAAAATTTGGCTGATGCATATATGCAATTAGGAGAATTATCTACTGCAGAAGGCATCTACAAATCGGTCCTATCAGAATCAGAACTATTGAATGTGGAAATCTCTCTACAACTATTTGCTCTCTATATTGAAAAAGCAAATTTTGAGATGGCCCATGCTACAATAAAAAATTTAATTGTCAGCCATCCTGATTATAATAATATGACAACACTTGCACGCTCTTATTTTGAGGAGCAAAAAAATTGGGATGATGCCATTGAACTAGCAGTGAGCGAAGGGATGCGAACGGAATCACTAACATGGTATAAAGCGCTTATAGAGTATGCTGATTTAGGATTAACTTGCAAATATGAACCATTATATTTTTTAACTAGTTTAAAAAATGTTCAACAGCTTGATCATTTATTATTTGAACAATTTGCTTTAGCTTTATGGAAAAGTTACCGAAAAACAGCCTATTATTTAGACTGGCTAAAAGAATTTAATCTTTTATTGCATGAAGTAATAAAAGAAGAACCGGCATCCTGGACAGATATGCCATCTGTATTGGGAGAAACTTATATGCATTTAATTGCAGGAGCATATTCAATCAAAGAAATTGAAGGCATCATTCCAAGTATTTTAAGCAATTTCTTATCTGCTTCCGATGAGCAGTTATCTATTGTTGCAGCAGCAAGCATATTGGCATGGAATGATATGTTTCCATCTACAATAGAGTCTCATTATATAGATGCTTCCGAAAGCTTAGTAAATGAAATTTCTGAATCAGAAGTTGATTTAGAAGATATTTTGCGACTGTTTGAAAGAGTTTTAGAATGGGCCGATCAGCATGATATTAAAATCGATAAAATGTTTGCCAAAAAAGTATTGGCATGTATTCCTTCAACAGCACATCATCTATTTATAGTTGGGGCACCAGGCAGCGGAGTGAATGAATATATTAATGAGTTAATCGGACAAACCATTTTAGCTGAAGAGATAAGAAGTCTCCTTTCCATCAAAGATGATGATTATCTGGAAATTAAGGAAATAACGGTTGAAGATGAGGATATAATTGAAAATTTATCTGATTTTTATAATGAACAGTTAAGCAGTAATAGGGAGAATGATCAAGTAAGAGCATATGAATTAAGCGTGCCATCTAAATATTTGCATGAAAATAATTGGATTGTTACAACAGCTCCATTTAATAATAGTGACCAATATTTAGAATATGGATTGCTAGCAGATAGTTTAATCTATGTAATAAATGAAAAATCATTATTCTCTAATAATGAATATGAAAAACTAATAGAAATCCAGGAAAAAGTGCCGCAGCTCACTATTCAGTTTTTAGTTTATATAGATGAGGTCGATAATGAAAAAGTAGCTGCCAAAAGGCTGCAAAAAGTTACGACTACCATTCAGCATTATTTTCCTGCAAGTGAAATTACAATGTATGCAAAGCATGGGGAGAAAAGTGTTCAACTAAATAAGATAAGCAGATTCTATCAGGAGCATTTTGCTGCAAGAAATATACAAGAAGAGCGTATGGCAAAGAGCATTATGGTTACACAGGATATTATAACCAACTTATTGGATAAGCGAATTGATATGGAAGAAAGTTTAAAAATAACATTGGGTATGCATGAGGAAATGGTCAGTAAGTTAAAAGGAGCCAAAAATCAACTCAATGATGTAGTGGCAGAAAAGTCGCAAATAATTACGGAAGGTTTTGAATCCCTTAAGGAAAATGCAGTAGAGGAGATTAAGGAAGAAATTCCGAAACTTTTAAGGTCATGCAAAGATATTATTAAGGAAGAATGCGACTTTGGAAAAATTCATATTCTTCTTAATGATGAGATGAATATAAGAATTAATTCTTATGTGAATCAAACGTTGCTCCCTAATTTATACAATAAAATCTCTGAGTGGATTGAACGCTCTAAAGAAGAGTTCATGAAAAGTCAGCAGGATCTTGATGAATTGTGTGATGGGTTTAATAGCCTTTATGAAAAGAATCATTTGCAATTAACAGGCGAGTATTCTCTTTTAGAGGATTGGCAAAGGGATGCACATCGCATGACTAGCGGAGTTAGAATGGATAAAATGAATATATTGCTGAGATTTAAGCCTTCTCAAGTTTTATTAAAAAGTGCAGGGAAGATATTTGGAAATATCCCCCAAAATAAAAAGTTGCTGCACTCAAAATACCATAAATATTTGGAAACGGAAGATTTTTCCGAGGCAGTTGCAAATATTGTAGAAACATTAATTGCCCCATTTGATTTCTTTGAAAAAGGAATCGACCGGGATGTTAGAATGTTCTTTTATCCACCGCAAAATGTTCTGGAAAAAACAATAGAAGAAAATTCAAAGGAAATACAAGAATATAAAGAGGTATTAGAGAAACTGAAGAATAATCCGGAGATGTTCCATGATCCTTTACGATTATTTGAATTGCGTTTGCTTCAATATGATTGGCTTGCAAATACGCAAAAACCTGCTATAGCTGGAAGTTTCCAAGAAAAACACTAAACAGTAAAAGGGGCGGTTCTTTGCGAACCGTCCCTTTTACTGTAAAAACATGCAGATTATTTAAAGTTTAAAGGAGCTTTTTAATGAAACGATACGATTAAACACAGGTTTTTCTTCTGTTGTATACTTTGCATCTACACTAAAGTATCCATGTCTGAAAAATTGAAACTTATCGTATGGTTGAACATCCTTCATATTTGGCTCAATAAATCCTTGCACAATTTCAAGGGAATTATTGTTTACATAATCCAAAAATGTTTTTCCTTCTTCCATTTCAGCGTCCTCATCTAAAATAAGAGGTTCATATAGACGGAATTCTGCAGGAATAGCATGTGTTGCATCAACCCAGTGCAATGTTCCTTTTACTTTTCTGCCTGTAAAACCAGATCCGCTTTTTGTCTCTACATCGTATGTACAATGCAGTTCTACTACATTTCCATTTTCATCTTTAATAACATCTTCACATTTAATGAAATAAGCGTGTTTTAAGCGAACTTCATTTCCAGGGAATAAGCGGAAATATTTTTTCGGCGGGTTTTCCATAAAATCTTCTTGCTCAATATAAATTTCCCGAGAAAAAGGTATTTGTCTTGTGCCCATCTCAGGATTTTCTGGATTAATTTCAGCATCAAGCATTTCTACTTGTCCTTCAGGATAATTGGTAATAATAACTTTTAAAGGATTAAGGACGCCCATGGTTCTAGGTGCTTTTAATTTTAAATCTTCCCGTACAAAATGATCCAGCATAGCAGAATCAACTGCTCCAGACCCTTTAGAGATGCCTAGCTCTTTACAGAAAGCTTGAATAGCTTCAGGCGTTACTCCTTTTCTTCTTAATCCAGAGATGGTAGGCATGCGTGGATCATCCCAGCCATCCACATACTTTTCATCGACCAACTGCTTTAGCTTGCGTTTACTCATAACAGTATTGGTAATATTTAAACGGCCAAATTCAATTTGTTGTGGAGTGCTTTCCATTTCACATTCTCTAATAACCCAATCATATAAAGGGCGTTGGTCTTCGAATTCTGTTGTGCAAAGAGAGTGTGTTACTCCTTCGATTGCATCCTCTAAAGGATGTGCAAAAGCATACATCGGATAAATGCACCATTTATCTCCTGTATTATGATGTGATGCATGAGAAATGCGGTAAATAACAGGATCGCGCAGATTGATATTAGGTGAAGCCATATCTATTTTTGCACGAAGAACCTTTTCTCCATTTCCGAATTCTCCATTGCGCATTGCTTTAAAAAGCTGCAGATTTTCATCAATGGATCTAGTTCGGAAAGGACTTTCTTTACCTGGTTCTGTAAGTGTGCCTCGATATTCACGAATCTCATCTGCGGATAGATCATCCACATATGCCAGGCCTTTTTCGATTAGCAGGATAGCTCGATTGTACATTTCTTCAAAGTAGTCAGAAGCGAACAATAAGTTTTCCCATTTGTAGCCAAGCCATTCGACATCTTTTTTAATTGCATTAACATATTCGACATCCTCCTTTAAAGGGTTGGTGTCATCAAAACGGAGATTTGTTTTGCCATTAAATTCATCTGCTAAGCCAAAATTAATAAAAATTGATTTTGCATGTCCGATATGTAAGTATCCATTTGGTTCTGGTGGGAACCTAGTGATGACAGAATCATGCTTCCCTGTTTCCAAATCTTCTTTGATAATATTCTTAATAAAATTAGAACTGTTATCCACAATATATCCGCCCTTCTTCTTTTTCGTTTTAGAAAGTAATCAAAAGCAATCTCCTTTATGATTAATCTTTTATTGGAGGGTTCTTTGATTATATAAACAAAAAATTAGTTCTTAATATGATTATATCAATAATATAACCAAAATTTTATTATAAACTTCATAGAAAAGAAACGAAAGTACAATAATATGCAGTTTTTTAATTATTAAAGTTCTATAAAGCTAATCAAAAAAGGAAATATTAAATCTCTTCTATTTATCACGCATTAAGGGACTGTTACTCTTCACTTAAGGAGTGTGATAAGAAAAAACGAGAAATCTAGGGGGAAAAAATGCTCCCAAAATCTTAATTGAAGTTTCATTGTATTTGCTTGTAAAAGTAGTAGTAGTTCTTTTAAATGAACAGAAAATAATATTCTTTTACTATAGTTATTCTTTAGAGCCTTATTTATCGATTAAGTATTTTGTTTATTAATAGAAAAAGGAGCAAACGTTTAATTGCTGTATTGAAAAGGTTTTATTTAATTAAAGTAATTTAATGAGTTTTTAGATTCAGGAAAAAAGGAAGGTTTTTTAAGAAAATGTGTGGAAAAAACTTCCGATAAATATTGTTAGATTTTCTGACAATATAGTAGCGTTTGACAATTTTCGCTGTTAATCTAACAATTGTAAGAAAAAGTTACATAATAAATGGTAAATAGGAAAAAGTAATTGGAATTTTTTATCTGAATATAGAATTGGCCTTATTGATTTTGAATTAATTGTATAGGAATTTATAGTTAATCCAAAATTTATCCGGCATTGGGCAGTAAAACCCCACTGATTGAAGTTTTACTTTATTAACACTCACTAATTTTATTTTTTGAAAATTAAGAAAAATAAAGAAATCTTCTATTTATGTATCAAATAATTCTTAATTTTAAGGTAGGTGTTTAGGAGAATGATAAAAAAATACGAGACAGCAGATCACTTTTTTGATGAAATGTTTATGGTTGATGACAAACCACATAAGCATTACCAATCGTTAATGAATAATATGTCCGCATTAGATGAAGATACAATAAAAAATAGACATTTATTGGCAGAGCAGGATTTTATGCGTCAAGGCATTACATTTACTGTTTATCATAATGATGAAGGAACAGAAAGAACGATGCCTTTTGATCCGTTGCCTCGAATTATTCCAGCTGATGAATGGGAAATTGTTGAAAAAGGGCTCCATCAAAGAGTCAGGGCATTGAATTGTTTTCTTGATGATATTTATACAGATCAAAATATTTTAAAAGATCAAGTGGTGCCAAGAGATTTAATTGTGAATTCTCCTCATTTTTATCACCAGGTATACGGGGTAAAGGTGCCAAAAAAGAATCATATTTTTATAGCTGGCATTGATTTGATTCGAGATGAGAATGGAAATTATTTAGTTCTTGAAGATAATATTCGCAATCCATCTGGACTGTCTTATGTTTTTCAGAATCGCTATATTATGCGGAAACTTTTTCCTGAACTATTTAAAGAATATACATTGCAATCATTAGATAATTATTTATATGAGATGCATGAAGCGTTAAAATATATTGCTCCAGACGAAAAGAAGAAACCAGTAATTGTTTTGCTGACTCCGGGAATGTACAATTCCGCTTATTATGATCATAGCTTTTTGGCAAAGCAAATGGGGATTGAGCTCGTCGAAAGCAGAGATCTTCTTGTGAAAGACAGAATTGTTTATATGAAAACAACAAGAGGACTGCAGCAAGTAGATGTCATTTATCGAAGAATAGATGATGACTATTTAGATCCAATTGAATTTAAAGAAGATTCTTTAATAGGAGTACCAGGGTTATTAGATGCATATAGGGCAGGAAATGTTTCGATTGCAAATGCAATTGGAAATGGAGTTGCTGATGATAAAGCAACATATGCATATGTTCCTGATATGATTCGTTATTATTTGCAGGAAGAACCGATTCTATCTAATGTAAAAACATATATTTTATCCAAAAAAGAGGATTATCATTATGCTTTAAACAATTTAGATGAACTTGTGTTTAAAGAAAGAAACTCCTCTGGAGGGTACAATATGTTGATTGGCCCTCATGCAACTGTGGAAGAAAAAGAGCTATTTCGAGCAAAAATTATCAAAAATCCTGAAAACTTTATTGCACAGCCTACTATATCATTATCTACGCTGCCAACCTATACAAAAGAAGGCATTCAAAGAAGACATATTGACCTTCGTGCATTTGTACTTTTAAATGAAGTGCCTCATATTGTTCCTGGTGGTCTGACGAGGGTCGCTTTAAAAAAGGGTTCTCTTGTCGTCAATTCCTCACAAGGCGGAGGAAGCAAAGATACTTGGATATTGGGAAACACCATCAATGATAGGAGGCAAGAAGGATGTTAAGCCGTGTTGCTGACTCGCTTTATTGGATTGCTCAGAATATGGAAAGAGCAGATAGTATGGCAAAACTGCTCTCTGTAAGATTGGTTAGTATTTTAGAAAATCAGGATCCGCTATTAGGCACAGAAAATGATTGGAAAGAAGTTATTGAAATCACAAGCAATAAAGGCGATTATCAAGCTCTTTATACGCAATACGATCGCGATTCTGTTATACACTATGTCGGATTTGCAAAAGAAAATAGCAATTCTATTTATTCGTGCATTACAATCGCTAGAGAAAATGCAAAAATGATCCGTGAGATGATTCCAATTGAATTATGGGAAGTAATAAATGAATTATACTTGCAAATACAAAAGTTCTCTTTTTCTATAGGCAAAACAGAAGAGCTGAATAATTATCTTAAAAGTATAAATGAAAAGTATTTTTTATTTCAAGGAATCATAGCAGGTTTAATGTCTCGAGAAGAAGGCTATTTATTTATAGTATTTGGCAAATACTTAGAGGTTATCAGAAAACTGGCGTGCACCCTTGATGTATATTACAATCAAAAGCGGACAGAAAGATTTGATAAAGAGGGAATACATTATCATTATTGGAGTTCGGTATTGAGCAGTTTAAGCGGATATGATTCTTATATTCAGAAATATCAGGCTTCGATGGATCCCGTGAAAATTGTAAACTATTTATTGTTTGATGATTCATTGCCTCGTTCTGTGAGTTACAGTGTACAGCAGCTAGTAAATGCTTTTCAGGCATTAGAGCACAGGCAAGTAAATGGATATTCTGAAAAATTATATGAAGTACTAGAAGAATTAAATAAAGAAGTTCGCTGCAAGTCAGTAGATCAACTTCCAGATTCTCTGCATAAGTACTGTCAAAGATTACAGTCTCTATGTGATTCAATTGGCATTGCCATCATGGAGACTTACTATTTAGGAGAGATAAGTTCAAGATGAAATATGAAGTGCTCCAACGCTCCCATTATAAGTATAGCTTGCCAGTAAGCAAAAGTATTAATCATTGTCTCTTTAAGCCGTTATCGAACAATAACCAGAAGTTATTGGAATATGATTTAACGATATTTCCAGAAGCAAATTCTTATAGTCATATGGACTACTGGGGAAATGAAGTGACAACTTTTTATATTTGGGAGCCCCATAATGAATTGCTTGTGGAAACAAAGTCGATTTTACATGTTCAATATGAAAAGCGAAACATCCTTTTAGATGAACAGATACTGCATAAAATGAAGCTGGAATCGTTTCGGCAACAGTTTGCAGAGTTTTTAAAACCAACCGATTATACGACTTTAAGTGAAGAAATGCTGCAGTCTGTCACAAGTGCACTTGGGGAAGAAGTTAATCCATATATCTTTTTACAAAAGTTAAATGAATATATATTTACTCATTTTTCCTATGTGCCTGGAGCAACCCATGTTAAAACAATTGCAAGTGAGGCATTTGAGAAAAAATCAGGAGTTTGCCAAGATTTTTCCCATGTGATGTTGGCAATATGCAGATATGCAGGCATTCCTGCTCGCTACGTAAGCGGCTATATTTATGGAGGCGAGGACGCAGCAATGAGGGGAGATTCTCAAACGCATGCATGGGTAGAAGTATATATTCCTGAATATGGATGGATTGGATTTGATCCAACTAACAATATGATGGCAATGAGTCAGCATATCCGTGTTGCTACAGGACGAGATTATGGAGACATTACACCATTAAAAGGCGTATATATGGGCAATGGAACACAGGAATTAGCGGTTTCAATTAGTGTAAGCAGATTAAAGGATAATGATAAAATCTGCTGTTAAAAAGGGACTTCCTATCAGATGGTTATTACCATATATAGGAAGTCCTCTTTTTGACTATGTTACAGCTAACTTTGTGCTATTGATTGGAGTAGAAGGCATAAGTGAGGCTCCTTCGGAAAGCAAGCGTTTGTAGCGGAAATCAATAGCTAATTTTAACAGAACCTTAAAAAAAGAAACGAATAAATGCCATGGAAAATACTCCAGCTAAAACGGTTGGCAGCAAGCTTTTTGTAAAAATGGCAATAAGGCATGTTGGGATGGCTGCAGCTAACACCGTCCAGTTTATTGCAAGTCCGCTATTTGTTTTGGCAAGCAGATTTTCCACGATTAATCCTGTGAAAATGCAAATGGGAATATAGGAGAGCCATTTTTCAACCGGTTTAGAAATAGTAAAATTTCTAACAAAGATAAAAGGAAGTATCCTTGGCAGCAGTGTTACAATTGTGCAGCCAGCTAAAAGCAAAAGAAACTCAAGCGAGGTAGTCATTTATCTGTCACCACCCCAACTGTTGCTACAATGATAGTAGAAATAATAACTGCAAGGCTGCTGCTGATGAAAGAAGAGAAGATAAGCATGCAAATAACCATTAATGACATGAGTAATAGATAATGCTTTAATTTAGTGTGTTCAATGGATTGTAATTGAAGAATAAGCAATGCAATAAACATGGCTGTTAAAGCATAATCGAATCCTAAAATTTCTGGATTTGGAAACCATCCTCCTAAACAAGCCCCTAGTGTACAAGAAAAAATCCATACTACATAAGCAGTTACATTTAAACCATTCATCCATTTGTCATTAATGGGATATTTTTTAGCTGCTTTTACAATAGCAACACCAAATGATTCATCTGTAAGCAAACTTCCAAAAGTGATATTTTTTCGTATAGAATAGGAAGTAAACATTGGCGCAATTGCTGAACTAAGCAATAAATGACGCAAATTCACAATAAATGTTGTTAAAATTATGGCACTTATAGGGCTAGAAGCAGCAATCATGGCACAGATAATAAATTGTGCAGCCCCTGCATAAACAAAAATAGATAAAAGCAATATTTCTAAGATAGATAAACCAGATGAAACACCAACGATACCCATTGCAATCCCAATACTAATATAACCCAATAATGTTGGAAGGCAATCCTTTATTCCGTCGAGAAAGGTTGGAGAGGACGGAGCTGCTTTTGTAACAGAATTTAACGTTTCCACAAGATTTCCCCTTTTGTACTATATATTATCTATATGTATAATATAATGAACAGTATATAAGGAATTAATCATTAATGCAACTATTCATTTTGAAGGAGAAAAGACATGCAGCCTTTAGCAAATATAATTGGACAAAATTTAGAGAAATTACGGAAAAAAAGGGGATTTAGCTTAGATAAGACTGCTGAATTGACAGGAGTGAGCAAAGGAATGCTTGCATCCATTGAAAAAGGGAAAACAAATCCAACAGTATCAACACTTTGGAAAATCGCGATGGGGCTGCAAGTATCATTTTCTTATTTTATGGCAGAAACTAAAACAGAAGTAAAACAAGTTAAATTAAAAGAGCTGAAGGAGTTTACTGATGACAGTGATCACTACCACTTGTTTTCCCTTTTTCCATTTCACCCAGGCAAGAAGTTTGAAATCTATACAATACAATTAGATGCATATGCTAGCCATATTTCTGAGCAGCATGCGGGAGAAGAATATATTTTAGTAGGGGATGGAGAGCTATTAATAGAAATTGGAGAGAATCAGTATAAATTGGAGGCAGGTGATGGCCTGCAATTTTCCCCGAATCAGCAACATATTTATACCAATCCATTAAATAAAACAGTCACTATTTTTAATGTTATTTATTATCCAGAATAAGGAGAAATATAAAAAACCATCCTCTTTTAAGAATGGTTTTTTTGATATTTTTTGAACTGTTTATTAATAATTCGTTTTTTCGTAAGAGGATTAATAATGGTCCTCAGCTGCCTCTTCTAATCGCTGTATCATAGCCATTTTCTCTAAGGAGCTTATCTCTTTTTGTTTATAAGTTTAAATAGAATAAATTGTAGGCATGATTCTATTATAATTATTTAAAAATAAATTTTTTTATTAAATGCCTCTTTTTGCAAACTTTGCTGTTGTAGAGCAAATCAACGAGAAAGATAAATGAAATTCTATATAAAAAATAACAGCCAATACAAAAATTTCTTATTAAAAATAGGATGTAGAATAAAAAAGGGATATTACTTTTTTAAAATAATAATGAAAAATAATGAAAAATACATTATATTTTGAAAATAGATATTTTTTATTTATGATGTTTTCGAAGGAGAAACAAATGTTTATACAGAGTGGATGTTTTTTTGCTTCTTCAAAAGGAAAACGTAATAATAAAGAAAATAGATTAATGTTAGCAATTAAAAAAGAATGCAATACTAATTTAATAATGGGAGATGTAGAAATGAAGGTTGTTAAGTTTGGCGGAAGTTCATTAGCAACGGGAAGCCAATTGGAAAAAGTGCTGGAAATTGTTAAAGAAGATGCAAAACGAAAAATCATTGTAGTTTCAGCTCCAGGCAAACGCTATGAAGATGATTTAAAAGTAACAGATCTTTTAATCGCTTGTGGGGAAAAAAAACTAGCAGGAGAAGAAATAGGAGATCTTATTGATACTATTTTAGAAAGATATGTAAATATTGCAAAAGAATTGGATCTTTCAAATGAAATTATCACCAAAATTGAAGAAGATTTATTAGCAGTGCTTAATGGCGATAATACAAATAAAAATGCATATCTAGAAGCAGTAAAAGCATGCGGGGAAGATAATAATGCAAAATTAGTTGCTTACTTTTTTAATGCAAAAGGCGTAAAAGCTGTATATGTTAATCCTAAAGATGCTGGTTTAATTGTTAGTGATGATCCAGGAAATGCTCAAGTGCTTCCACATTCATATGATCGTCTATATTCTTTAAGAGACTATGAACCTATTGTCGTATTCCCAGGTTTTTTTGGATATAGTGAAAAAGGCGATGTCATCACTTTTTCAAGAAGTGGGTCCGATATTACTGGAGCTATCTTAGCCAATGGGGTAAAAGCAGAACTTTATGAGAACTTCACAGATGTCGATGCTGTGTATTCGGTGAATCCATCAATCGTTTCTTCCCCAAAGGAAATAAAAGAACTGACATATAGAGAGATGCGGGAACTCTCTTATGCAGGTTTTTCTGTATTCCATGCAGAGGCTTTAATACCGGCATATCGTGCGGGAATACCTGTTAACGTAAAAAATACGAATAATCCAGGAGTGCCTGGAACAAGAATTGTTGCTTCTCGAAATAATACAAATGGACCAGTAATCGGCATAGCAAATGATAAAGGATTTTGTTCTATTTACATAAGCAAATATTTGATGAATAGAGAAGTTGGTTTTGCAAGAAGAATCTTATCTATTTTAGAAGAATTCCAAATTTCTTATGAACATATGCCTTCAGGAATAGATGACCTGACTATTATTTTAAGAGAAGAACAATTGGCTGGAAAAAGTGAGCAAGAAATTACAGGGAGAATTAAAGAGGAGCTGCAAACTGAGGAAATAGTGGTGGAACATAACTTGGCACTTATAATGGTTGTTGGTGAGGGAATGCGCCATAATGTTGGTACAACGGCAAGAGCAACAAAAGCTCTGGCTGATGCAGGTGTTAATATCGAAATGATCAATCAAGGTTCTTCAGAAGTAAGCATGATGTTTGGCGTGAAAGAGCCGATGGCAAAAAAAGCAGTAAAAGCATTGTATGCAGAGTTTTTTAGTCAAAAATCGCTGTGAAAATTAAGGAGCGGATTATGGATATTAAAGCAATTATTTTAGATATGGATGGTACGATGCTGAATGAAGAAAGCAAAGTAAGCGAGGAATTGCATCGATATTTAAGACGCTTGCGACAAGATGGACTAAAGGTATTTATTGCGACAGGAAGAACATTGCTGGAAATAGAAAATGTTATTCCAGAAGGATTTGAAGTGGATGGATTCGTCACTTCTAATGGAATGGCGGCTTTTATAGAAGAAGAACAATTATTTCAGCATTCCTTGGATCCTAGTTTAGTTGAGGGGATAATTGAGGAAGCTCAAAAAAGAAATCTTTATTATGAAGTACACCCAGCAGTCGGAAATCGTTATGCGTTGAAGGAAGATAAAGGAATGATTTTGCACATGATAAAGGGGGAACGTCCATTATCAGTGGAAGAAAACGAGTGGATTTCTAGAAAATCGGCAGTAGAAGAACATATTAACTGGAAAAGTGAACTTCATCCAAATAATATCAGCAAAATCTACTTCTTTCACACAGACAAAGGAATAATAAAGAGTTGGATATCGTTTTTGGAAAAATTAAAGCTGCAGCATGGTTTCTCATCTTCCTCTTCTACAGAAAATAATGTAGAGGTAATGTCGGAAAATATCAATAAAGCAACAGGGGTAGAGTATCTGTTAAAAAGATACAATCTTTCGTTTGAAGAAGTGCTTGCAGTTGGAGATGGAGAAAATGATTTGCCTCTTTTAAAGCGGACAGGTCATGCTGTGGCGATGAAAAATGCCCCAGAATCAGTAAAATTATGTGTGGATGAGCAAACGGAATTTTCATATAAAGAAAATGGTCTTTATTATTACTTATCCAATAAGTTTAAGCTGAATGAACAATGAATATTACTTAATCCTCAAGAAGAAAGAACGAAAAATTAAGTAAAGTGCTGTAAAATATTTTGCGAAAAAAAGCATTAAAGCAATATATCCGCTTTAATGCTTTTTTATTTGATAAAAAGATTTCTTACAAAACAAAAATGATTATTTTGTTGCATAAAATAATCTGCTGATTTAGTTGATTATCTATGTAAAAGAAAGGTATTATTAACATAATATTTAGTATTGCTAAATAATTCAAATGATTATGAATGGATTTTTTAGGAGGAGAATATGGCAAGGATCTTTGGAAGACTTTCTGCATATTGGGTTGCTATGGCAATCGCGCTTTTTCTTATGTTTACCGAATTGGCAGTGGAGCTAGTTCAACCGCTTATTATGGCGAAGATTATCGATGAAGGTTTGCTGAAAGAAGACGCGCATACTGTTGGTATTTGGGGAAGCATTTTGGTGGGGATGTCTTTGTTTGCATTTGCAGCAGGAGTGATTAATACTTTTTATTCTGCACATGTTAGTCAAAGCTTTGGCTATAGCTTACGCAAAGATTTATATCAAACGATACAATATTTCACAAATTCCACAAGCAGTATGTTTGCGACTTCCTCTCTCATCACAAGACTAACTAATGATATTATTCAAGTGCAAAACACTATTTTTATGGGGTTAAGATTTTTGCTGCGAGCGCCGCTGTTAATCATTGGCGGCATTTTAATGTCATTGATTGTGGATGTGAAACTTGGACTTATACTTGCCATCACGATTCCAGTCATTATTTTTATGTTTTTTTATGTTATTAATAAAGGCAGTAAATTATTTAAGCTTGTTCAAGAAAAATTAGACCGTGTTAATAATGTCATGCTGGAAAACTTAACAGCTATGCGATTAATTCGAGCGTATGTACGGCATCAATATGAAAAAAGCCGTTTTTTGCAGGCAAGCAATAACTTAAAGGAAAATACGGAAACCGCATTAAGGCTGATGGAGATAACAGTGCCTTTTGTTTTGTTTCTAATGAATATGTCCATTCTTTGTATACTTTGGTTTGGTTCTGTACAAATAAATAATGGAACAATACAAATTGGAAAAGTAGTAGCTATCATAAACTACTCATTAAGAATTACTTCTTCCTTATCTGTTATTACGATGCTAATTATGGTTATCTCTCGTTTAAGAGCATCGACAGTACGCTTAAGTGAGGTATTTGAGCAGGAAAGCAAAGATAATGAGAAAAGCGCTAATGGAAAAAAGCAATTGCTGAATGGAAAAATTTCTTTTGAAAATGTAACATTTCGCTATCCGAATTCTCAATCTAATGCCCTAAACCATTTAACCTTTGCCATTCAAGAAAAAGAACTAGTCGCAGTATTAGGTGCAACTGGATCTGGCAAGAGTTCACTCTTTCAATTAATCCCACGCCTTTTCGAACCAACAGAAGGACATATATATATAGATAACGAGGAAATTGATTGTTATTCATTAGAAAGTCTGAGAAAACAAATAGGGTATGTTCCACAACAATCTTTGCTGTTTACAGGGACCGTAAAAGAAAATATTTTGTGGGGCAATCCAAAAGGTTCCTTTGAAGATGTAGTAAAAGCGGCAAAAGATGCACAAATTCATGACACTATTATGCTTCTGCCAGATAAGTATGAAACGAAAATTGGCCAAAAGGGCGCTAATCTTTCCGGTGGACAAAAACAAAGAATTGCGATTGCGAGAGCACTTATAAGAAAGCCAAAAATGCTTCTATTGGATGATAGTACCAGCGCCTTAGATATACAAACAGAAAGGCAGCTTCTTCAAGCCTTAACTGCATATAATTGCACTATTTTTCTTATTACCCAAAAAATATCCACAGCACAAAAAGCTGATAAGATAATGCTGATGGATGACGGAAAGCTTCTTGCTTTTGATACACCTGAAAATATTCAAAAAACAAATGATCTTTATCAAAAAATAGTGCTGTCGCAAAGGGAGAAAGGGGAAGAGCAAATATGTTCAAAGCCCTAAAAGATCCATTTCATTATCCTAACATAAAAGTAATGCCGATTAAAAAAAATGAGGACATTGGAAAAAAACCAAAAACTATGGCTCCTATCCTTTATAGAGTCTGGACATATATGGGGGACGGAAAAAGAATGCTGTTGGGTGTACTGATCCTCGTCGCCGTCAGTTGTGCTTTAGGACTGCTAGGTCCCTTTTTATTGGGAAAAGCAATTGATGCTTATATTGTAAACCAGCAAGTAGATAAGTTAGGATGGATGATTTTGATTTTAGGAATCATCTATTTATTCTATTCAGTCTCTTTATTTCTACAAAATTATTGGATAATTGGCATCTCTCAAAAAACGGTATATAAGCTAAGAGCAGATTTATTTGAACAGTTGCACAAACTTCCGATAAGCTTCTTCGATAAACGCCAACAAGGAGAATTGATGAGCAGAATTACAAATGATATGGAAAATATTAGTTCAACACTAAATACCTCTATTATTCAAATCTGTTCTAGTATCTTAACTTTAATAGGCACTGTATCTATTATGCTATGGCTGAGTCCACTTTTAACCTTATTAACTTTTACGATTATCCCTATTATGTTTTTATGCATGAAATGGATTACTAAAAGAACTGGGCCCTTATTTAAACAGCAGCAAAAATATTTAGGAGGACTAAATGGGTTTATTGAAGAATCGATTTCTGGCCAATCTATTGTTAAAACTTTTTCTTTAGAAGAGAAGATGATAGAAGAACTGAATGAAAAAAATATAGCTTACAGAAATGCAGGATATTGGGCTCAAGTTTACTCTGGATATATACCAAAAGTAATGAATATGCTAAATAATATAAGCTTTGCTTTAATAGTGGGCATCGGTGGATTGATTATTTTAAAATCGAGCGCTATAACAATTGGTGTTATTATTATTTTTGTTGAATATTCCAGGCAGTTTACTAGACCTTTAAATGATTTGTCCAATCAATTTAATACACTGTTATCTGCTATTGCTGGTGCAGAACGTGTTTTTGAAATTTTGGATGAACACCAAGAAGCAACGGATGAAAAAGCTGCAAGGAACATTCCGGCAATTAAAGGAGAAATTAAGTTTAAAAATGTATCTTTTGCTTATAGGGATGGGGCATTAATATTAGATAATATCTCCTTTACAGTAAATCCAGGTGAAACTCTAGCACTTGTGGGACCGACAGGGGCAGGAAAAACTACAATTATTCAATTGATTACAAGATTTTATGATATAACGGAAGGGTTAATTGAAATAGATGGAAAGGATATTTCAACGATCAAGCGTGATAGTTTGCGTTCCCATATAGGGTTTGTTCTCCAAGATACTTATTTGTTTGAAGGAACAGTGCGGGATAATATTCGATATGGACGGCTTTCAGCAAATGATGAAGACATAGTAGCAGCAGCAAAAATGGCAAATGCACATCATTTTATTTTAAAGCTGGAAAATGGCTATGATACTATTCTTAAAACGGGCGGAAATGGCATTAGTCAAGGTCAAAAGCAGCTTCTCTCCATTGCTAGGGCAATGCTAGCTGATCCGGCCATTCTTGTATTAGATGAAGCAACCAGCAGTATTGATACAGTTACAGAATTGAAAATTCAGGAGGCACTAGATCTTCTAATGGATGGAAGAACTTGTTTTGTTGTTGCCCACCGTTTAAATACAATTAGAAATGCGGATAAAATCTTAGTTATGAAAAATGGAAATATTATTGAAACTGGTTCACATAAGCAGCTATTAAAACAAAAAGGTTTCTATTATGATTTGAATTTATATCAAACAGAAGGAAAAAAGGGAAGCGGCTTGTAGCGGCTAAATAAGAGGAAAATAGATAAGAGTTATCAAAAACTTTAAGCGGAATTTTGATGACCGATAGGATCTAAGGAGAAACAGTATTTGACTGATCGGTCATTTTTCGTTAATATAGATATATAGTTTTTCCAGATAAATTTGTTTTTTAGTCAGTAGCATAAAGTATAGGGTTTTCCTAACTAGAGGTGATTAAACAGTGAAAACAATCGATCAAATAATAGAATTTCTAAAAAAAATGGGAGTGAATGCGGAGAAAGTCTGCAGAAGCCCAAAGGAGACTTACTAAAGAAATGGAAAGCCTTAATCAAATTAAATCATATGCAGCGGAGAATAACTTTGACTTGGATGAACTCTCCAATGAATTAATTGGTTGGAAAAATGGTTTAATTATCTATCGATTTGCCTTAGAAGAAATTAATACGAAGCTGAAAATTTTAAATGAAGAATTTCAATTTATTCATAATCATAATCCAATAGAACATATCAAATCCAGAATTAAAGACCCAAAAGGCATTATGCTGAAGTTGCAGAGAAAAGGGCTGGATATAAATATTGATAATGCGAAAAAGCATATTCATGATATAGCAGGTGTAAGAATTACTTGCTCTTTTATATCCAATATTTATGATATTTATCATATGCTAAAAGGGCAAAGCGATATTAAAATTATTAAAGTAAAGGACTATATCAAAAATCCAAAACCAAATGGATATAAAAGCCTCCACTTAATTATTAAAATTCCTGTTTTTTTAAGCAATGGGATGGAGGAAGTTTCAGTAGAAGTGCAAATTCGAACAATTGCAATGGATTTTTGGGCAAGTCTGGAACATAAGATTTATTATAAGTTTGATGACGGTGTACCAGAACATTTGCTAGCGGAATTAAAAGAAGCCGCAGATGCAGCACATGAATTGGATCTTAAAATGAAAAGAATTAAAGACAGGGTAGATATTTACCAAACTGTCGGCAAGGATAATCCATTGATTTAATAGAGTGGATAAAAAAGGTTTTTTGCGAAATTTATTATTTTTCAATTAACGAAACAGTTTTAAAAAAGAAACCATAAAAATTAATGCGAAAGCCGCCACAATGAAAGGTAAAAAGAGTCTTCTTTTTTAGCTTTCATTTTTTTTTATTATTTATGTAGTTGTAGATCTTAAGATAATAGATTATATTTCAATTTTTAGGATAATAATTTATAATAAGATAATATATTTTTATCCCTATTTAGCGGGCAGTAAGTCCTAATGAGGGGATTTTTACTTTATGCTTTACAAAGAAGTGATGGTTATAATTTAAACATCACATATAAGGAGATACAAATGAAGGATCAACAATTTTGGAATAATCTACAACCATTTATTCAAGAGAATTGGCAGAAAGCAAAGTTTGAAAGAGGCACATCCATTCAAGAACAGACAATTCCGTATCTTTTAGAAGGAAAGGATGTAATTGCGGAATCGCCAACTGGAACAGGAAAAACATTAGCGTATTTATTGCCGCTGTTAAATAAAATAAATGTGGAAGAAAAAAGTATGCAAGCAATTATACTAGCATCTTCTCAAGAACTTGTTATGCAAATTTTGGGGGAAATCCAAAAATGGGGAGAAGGCAGTGGAATCAGGTCAGCTTCTTTTATTGGGGGAGCCAATGTTAAAAGACAATTAGAGAAGCTGAAAAAGCATCCTCATATAGCAATATGCACGCCAGGAAGAGCGCTTGAACTAATCAAGCAGAAAAAGTTGAAAATGCATGCTGTTAAAATGGTCGTATTGGATGAAGCAGATCAGCTTTTAGTTGCGGAGCATATTGGAACAGTAAAACAAATTGTTAAAGCAACATTATTAGATCGTCAGGTAGTATTATTTTCCGCTACTTTAACCAAAGAAACAGAAAATCTTGCAAATGAGTTAACGAATAATCCAGAAATTATTCGGGTGAAAAAAGATGAAACAATTAAAGCCGCAATAGTTGATCATATTTATTTTGAGGCGGAATATCGGGATAAAATAAAAGTAATGGAAAAAATTTCGAGATTGGAAAATAGTAAAATTCTTGTATTTGTAAAAGATATAGGAAATTTAACTGTTATTTATGAAAAATTAGCCTATAAAAATATTCAAACAAGTATGCTTCATAGTGATTTAAACAAAATGGAACGCTCAAAATCCGTTAATGGTTTTCGTAAAGGAAAAACTAATGTATTATTAGCAACAGATGTAGCAGCGAGAGGACTTGATATTCAAAATATTACACATGTTGTACATTATGATTTGGCAAATGATACAACTCAATATATTCACCGTTCAGGAAGAACTGGCAGATTTGGCGCACAGGGGACAGTTATAAATATAGTGACAGAGCGTGAAGAAAGAGAATTGAAGCAATTTGCAAAAGAGCTGGATATCCCTCTAGCTAAAAAAGCATTTTATGATGGGAAAATAGTAGATTTTTCATCTCAAAAGATAGCAAAAAGAAAATAAAGTGAAGTTGTTGCATCCCCTTTAGAATAATTTTCTAAAGGGGATTTTTTTATTGAAATAAAGAGAAAAATCTTCTTTTAAAAGAAAATTAGTATAAATTTGGAGGAATTTCACAAGATATAGAAAGAAAATAAATGGTTTTAGGAGAATAAAGATGGTTACTTTTGCTTATATGCTGGTAATAGGAATGTTGGGTGTACTTACAATTTCTTTAGATATGTTTGTATATCATAAAGGCTTTATGTATTGTTTTAAAAATATTTACAGTGCAGAAGTCGGAGCAGGAGCAATTACCATTGTCGTTACAGCAATTTTGGGTTTTCTTTGGTCAGTTGTAGTGGATATTCGTTTGCGAAAAAGCAAAAAGCAGCCAAAGCAAACTGGAAATTAAACAGAGTAGCCCTATTTATAGGATAAGTTGTTCAATTTCAGGCTGCAGTAGCATTATTTTATATTTTATTCCCTCCTAGCGGGTAGCAAGACCCTTTTCTTAAGGAAATGAGAGGACAGGATAAATTTAGATGGATAAAAACTTCTCGTAAAAGCCTGATTGTTAGTTGAATCCTATAACTGTCTTATGAAGAAAGGTAACGTGAAAAGTATGTCAAAAGAAAATATTTCTTTAAGTCAGTTAGCCGCCCTTTTATTTAATTTTCAAATAGGAAGCTCTGTTGTTATTGGATTAGGATTAAATGCAAAAGAAGATGCCTGGATTGTTATAGTAATTTCAATGATGATCGGCGTATTCATAGCAGCTTTTTACTATTATATTGCTATATCCCTTCCTGGGAAAAATTTATATGAGATATTCGAGTACTGCTTTAATCGCAAAATTGCAATCATATTAACCCTTTTGTATGCTTGTTATTTTATTTATTATGCTTGTCGCATTATACGGGATTTTGGTGAATTGATTGCAACCGCAGTATTGCCATTTACTCCAATTGAAGTCACTATACTTTTATTAGTTCTTTTGATGGGTTACATCTTATATTTAGGAATTGAAGTATTGGCAAGGACATCGGAGATATTTACTCCATATGGGGTGATATTGACACTGTTGCTTTTTATATTCTTATATGTGAATAAAAATATTGATATTTCTAATATTAAACCAATTTTGGGAGAAGGGATGAAGCCAGTATGGAAGACTATTTTTCCATACGAGCTAGTACGGCCATATGGGCAAATATTAGTATTTTTATGTGTTTTTTGTAATGTAAGCAATATTCAAATAGGCAGAAGGGTTGTTATATTCAGCATTTTCATGGGCAGTATGTTATTGCTTATGTCTTCTCTTTTAATTATTTTATCGTTAGGCGAGGATATCGCATTGCGTTCTAACTTTCCTCTGCTAAGTGCTGCAAGGCTTGTTTCCATCGGAGAATTTATACAGAGGATAGATGCCATCGCTATCTTCTCCATGATGCTGGGAAGTTTAGTAAAAAGCTGTGTTTATATATATGCTGGCATAAAAGGATTAGAGTATGTATTTAAATTGCCATTTCGTTATTTTTCGATCCCGATTTCATGCATTGTAGCTATGTTTTCTATATTTATTGGCCGCAATTATACAGGGCACTTACAAGAAGGCTTATTGAGCAATCCATTTTTATTACATGTACCACTTCAATTTATCTTTCCTGTTTTATTAGTCTGTGTGATGTTATTAAAAATGTGGAAAAGCAAAAAAAAATATAGTTCTCCACTTACAAAAAAAAATATGTAATAAAAATTGTTTATATTATTTTGATACAAGGTGTTGAGAGCCGTGCTAACAGAAAAATTATCATTAATTCAGTTACTGACGCTAATTATTAATTTTCTCCTTGGTAGTGCTATTGTAATTGGTGTTGGTTTAGAAGCAAAACGTGATGCATGGATTGTTGTTTTGATTGGAATGGTTATTGGCTTACTAGTTATGTTGTTTTATTTTCAAATAAATTATTTGCTGCCAGATAAAAATTTATTTGAAATATTTGAATACTGCTTTAAAAGGCCTATTGCCATCTGTTTTTCTGCTCTTTATGTTACCTATTTTATCTATGTTTCTTGTAGGGTTATCCGGGATTTTGGAGAATTGATTTCCTCTGCCATATTGCCGTTAACGCCGACAGAAATAGTTATATTAACATTAATGGCTGTAATCGGCTATATCCTTTATATGGGCATAGAGGTGCTGGGAAGAACATCAGAAATATTTACGCCGTATACTTTTGCCTTTATGGGCATTTTATTTATCTTTTTATATGCGGGTGGAAATATTCAACTATTTAATATAGAACCTATATTAGCAAGCAAACCGAGTGTTATTGCACATGCAGTTATTCCATCTGTAGCAGTATTTCCGTACGGAGAACTAGTTGCATTTACCGTGATTTTTTCTAATATAACGGATTTTAAATACAGCAAACTAGTTTGTTTAATGGGAGTTGTTATTGCTAGCATAATTTTAGCAACCTCTGTTTTTTTGATTATTGTAACTCTAGGAGAAAATACAGCTTTGAGATCAAATTTTCCTTTATTAAGTGCTGCAAGGCTTGTTAGTATAGGTGAATTTATTGAGAGAATTGATGCAATTGTTGTATTTATGATGATGCTGGGAATTTTGATTAAAAGTTCAGTATTTATGTATGGGGGACTAAAGGGATTGGAGTATATTTTTAAAGTTCCATTTCGTTATTTTTCGATTCCAGTAACATGCATTATAAGTATGTTTTCCATTTTTATTTCTACCGATTTTTCTGATCATATTAGTGAAGGAATACTTGTTAGCAAATATTTGATTCATTTGCCGATGGAATATGGAATACCTGTATTCATTTTGGGAATATTACTACTTAAAAAATGGAAAAAGGAACGAAGCTCCCGTAAGGAGATGAATGCATGAACTATTTAAAAAAGCTGCTTGCTATCAATAGCAAAAAAGAGATTCCGACTAGTACGTCACCTGATAAGGCAGAAAAGATAGACTTAGCAAAACTTTCTATTCTTGAGCTGAAGTCAGAATTATTGCATAGCTTTGGGCACACTGCAGATTTGCAAGTAGATGAAGCAAAAGTCGGCAAAAGTAATGTAATGATTGTTTATTTAGAATCTGTTGTGAATACTGATTTTTTAAAGGAAATGCTAGGGAAAACTCTTGAAAGTCCAGTAGAAAATGATATAAAAATTACTACAATGGATGATCTTAAAGAGCTAAGCAAAAGAAGCTTTGGAGTATCAGGGTATGAGATCATTAAAACAATGGATGATATTGTTGCAGGTATATTGGATGGCAGAATCATTCTTGTTTTTGAAGGGATTCCTGCGGCATTAAGCTTAAGCTATATCAACAGTGAAGGGCGTACAGTTGCAGAACCAACAACACAAACAGTTGTAAGGGGACCAAAGGATGCTTTTGTTGAAGATGCATCGGTTAATCTTAATTTAATTAGAAAAAGAATAAAAAATCATAATCTGCACTTTGAAAAGTTTATGATTGGAAATGAGTCAAGAACAACTGTTTATATGGGATATATGAATGCAATTGTTAATGACAAAATTTTGACCGAGGTGAGAAAGCGTTTAAAAAGCATTAATATTGCTGCTATTTTTGAATCCTCTAATATTGAAGAAATGATTGTCGATAAAACGGCTACAGTTTTTCCCTTGGCGATGAATACAGAACGCCCTGATTCAGTTGCTTCCAATTTAATGGATGGAAAAATTGTCATTATTACAGATGGAACACCTTTTGCTCTACTAGTCCCTGTTGTGTTAACCGATTTTTTTACTTCTGCGGAAGATTATTATCAAAATTATGTGATGAGCAGTTTTGTACGATTAATTAGATATATTTCCTTTATGATTGGATTATTAATGCCATCCGCTTATGTTGGAATTTTAACTTTTCATCCAGAACTTTTGCCGACAACTTTATTGTTAAGCATTATTGCACAGCGGGAAGGAGTTCCATTTCCAGCAGTTGTAGAGGTTTTTATCATGGAGATTACTTTTGAAATTTTGCGGGAAGCTGGAGTGAGGATGCCTCGGGCAGTTGGTCAGACAGTTTCTATTGTGGGAGCATTAGTTATTGGACAGGCAGCAGCAGAAGCGGGGATTATCTCTAATATTATGGTCATTATTGTCGCAATAACAGCGATTGCAAACTTTGTTTTTCCAAATTATAGCTTTGCAAATGCTTCTCGCTTGATTCGATTCATTCTTATTATTGTAGCTTCTATTTTAGGTCTCTACGGTGTTCTGCTTGTGTTAATTTTTATGGTGGCACATTTAAGCTCCCTGCGTTCTTTCGGTGTGCCATATTTGGCACCAGTTGCACCATTCGTTGTAGAAGATCAAAAGGATGTCTTTATCCGTTTTCCATTATGGTCTATTAGCAAACGCCCATCTTACTTAAGCACTAATGAAACAAAAAAACAGAAAAAAGCAGATTCTCCTTCACCTCCACAACCGGAAGGCGGGAAGTAAAGTTGAGAAGAAAATTTTTGCTTCTTTTGATTATCTCAAGCTGTCTGGCATTATGCGGGTGCTGGGATCGCAAGGAATTGTCAGAGATTCAACTTGTATCAGGCATGGCGGTAGATTTAGGGGAGAATGCGAAATATAAAGTAACGGTAGAAGGATTAAATGCTATTGAGCTAAATAGTCAAACAGCGAGTGGGAATGCTCCCTCTACTGTGGAGAGTATTGAAGGAGATTCTCTTGCAGAAATTACTCATCAATTTAATCAATATTTAGCACAAAGTCTTATTTATTCCCATATGAAACTTCTTGTCATAAGCGAAGAAGCAGCAAAATTAGGGGTGATTGATTTTCTAGATTATGTGGAAAGAAATAGGGAATTGCGAGATGATTTTAAAATTCTGATTGCAAAAGGAAAAGCGGAGGATGTATTAAAAATAACTTATCCATTTAAAAAGGCCTCTTCTTTAAAGATTTCTCCTCAAGTCGATAATCTTTTAGGCGATTGGGGCGGGGATCCGGGCGTACGGATAAATGATTTTATTTCTGATTTAACTTTAGAGGGAAAAGCCCCTGTATTAGCAGCAGTGAAAGTGCAAGGAGATCCCGAAAAAGGTGGAACCATGGAAAATATAAGAAAAGTAGTGCCAGATGCTATAGTAGAAATAGAGTCATTAGGTGTATTTAAAGAAGGAAAGTTAAAAGGATTTATGGAACTAGAAGATACAAGAAGCTATTTATGGATTACCAATCAGCTGAAAAAAACGGCACTTTCTATAAACTGTGAAGGCGGTCAATATGGTGCCGTTCGGATTGGGCAGTCCAATACACATGTAGATGTTAAGTGGAAAAATGGAAAACCTGATATTAATGTACGGATAAAATCAGAAGGATTTTTAGAGGGGACACAATGCTATAAAACAGTGGATAGTGTCAAAACTTATAAAAAGTATGAGAAATTGACAAATAAAACAGCAGCACAAGAAATAAAAAATACGATACAAAAAGCTCAAAAAGAATTTGGATCAGATATCTTTGGTTTTGGGGAAATATTTAGAAGGCAGCATAATAGTCAATTTATGAAGGTAAAAGATAATTGGAATAACCATTTTGCGGAAGCGAAAGTTGATGTGAGCTATGATATTACAATTAGAAGATCAGGAATACGAACAGAAAGCTTTTTGACAAGAGTGAAAAGAGAAGATTAATTTTTTTTCTAAGAAATGAACGTACTGAAAAAGATATTCTGCAAAAACATTTGAAAAATTTATATAAAAAAAAAGTCCTGCTTTTATTGAAAAAATATTTGTATATGTTAAGATATGGGTAAATTCATTATATATTAAGCATCACTAGGGGATCCCTTGATAAGGGCTGAGAAAAAAGTAGCTACTTTTAAACCCTCAAAACCTGAACAGGTTCGTACCTGCGTAGGAAAGTGGAATATATTTTATTTATCTGTGCATTAATGTAATGTTCATAATGTATATATAAATGTTTATGTATTGTAATTTACAGCCACTTTCCTTTGAATAGGAAAGTGGCTTTTTTATGAGGAAATTTATCACTATTTAATGGGCCTTTGGCCTCTACCGATTGAATTCTCATTTTATTTTATTATCTTAATGGTTCAGAAATTTACTTTTATGAAGAGGAGGAGATGAAGATAAAATTAATGGCTGTTACCAATAATCAGCATGGCATAGAGAAATTGATGTCAATTATTTTAAAAATACATGAATATGTAGACTATATACAAATTAGAGAAAAAAGCAGAACAGCAAATGAAGTATATACACTATGTAAGCGATTAATAGATGAGGGAGTAGCAAAGGAAAAATTAATTATAAATGATCGGGTAGATGTTGCTGCTCTTTTAAATATTAAGAGCGTTCATCTGCCTGGAAATGGACTGCCTGTGGAGCAAGTAAAACATCTAAATCCTCAGTATTTTGCAGGTGTGTCTGTACATAGTCAGGAAGAGGCGCAAATAGCACAAAAAAATAAAGCGGATTATGTTTTATACGGACATTGTTTTCAGACAAACAGCAAAAAAGGGAAACCGCCTATTGAACTGCAGTCCATTAAGAAAATAAAAAAGCAGCTATCTATTCCTCTTTTTGTCATTGGTGGAATTACAGAAGGCCGTGTGGAGCAATTAGCAGATTTAGGAGCAGATGGAGTTGCGGTTATGTCAGCAATATTTTCTTCATCCAATCCTTTAGAATCTGTAAAAAAACTAAATGAAAGGTGTTGGAGGTTGTGAAACAGCACTTTGATATGGTTGTAGTAGGAGGCGGAATAATAGGGTGTGCCATTGCCTATTATCTTGCGAAAGAAAATGCGAATGTTGCAGTATTAGAGAGTCAGAGTATTGGCGGCAAATCTACCAGTGCTGCAGCAGGAATGCTAGGGGCTCACTCAGAGTATAAGGAGTTTAAGCAGTTATACCCTTTTGCAAGAAGCAGTCAACTTTTATATCAAGAGCTATATGGAGAAATAAAGGAGTTGGCTGGAGTCGACTTTGAAATGAAAAGAGGGGGACTTTTAAAGCTAGCTTTTTCTGCATCAGAAAAACAAGAGATGGCATCCATTTACGAGCTGCCAACGGTTGAATGGCTTAATAGGGAAGAAGCGAATGAAAAAGTGCCTGCTCTTACAAAAAGCATAATAGGTGCAGCATTTCTAAAAGAGGATGTACATATTACCCCAATTGCGGCATGTAATGGATTTAGTAAAGGTGCTCAAACGCTCGGAGCAGAAATCTTTGAATATACAAATGTATCAGAAATAACAAAGCAAGACAGCCAATATAAGATCAAAACTTCTAGAGGAGATTTTACGGCTGCTCAAGTAGTTATCGCTAGTGGGGTCTGGAGTAATTCTTTTTTTCAGCAGATGGGATTAACTAATCGGATTATTCCTGTAAAAGGAGAATGTATTGCTGCAATGAATGAGGAAATGCCATTAAAGCACTCGATTTTCCATGACCAGCATTACATTGTTCCAAGAAATAATGGTCAACTTATTATTGGTGCCACTAAAAAATGGAATGACTGGAACGAAAAGCCGACTCTTGAGGGTATAGAAAGTGTGATTAAAAAGGCAAAAGAAATGATTCCAGCCATAAAAGATATGAAAATGACTAATTGTTGGGCTGGACTTAGGCCACAGACTTTTGATGGAAATCCATTTATCGGGGAGCATCCCGAAATGAAAGGGTTATATTTTGCAGCTGGCCATCAAAGAAACGGAATTTTATTAGCACCAGCTACAGGAAAAATGGTGCGAGATTTATTGCTTGGAAATCCTGTTGATAAAAAATGGATAGAGGCTTTTAAAGTTGAACGAAGCATAAACAAAAGTACTGAACTAGAGGAGGTAAAACTTTGATTATTCAGTTAAATGGAAAATCGCAAGAGCTGACAGATCATATAGAAACAGTAGCAGATTTATTAGCATTTTTTGAGTTGCAGAATCGGATTGTTATTGTAGAAATAAATAAAGATATTATCGAAAAGGAACAGTATTCTATTCAAGATTTGAAAGATGGAGATGCTGTTGAACTTATTCATTTTGTAGGAGGAGGATGAAAATGAAAATGCTGAAAATTGCAAATCGTACATTTCAATCAAGATTACTTTTAGGAACAGGCAAATATCCATCATTTGAGGTCCAAAAAGAAGCAGTGGCAGTATCTGGTAGTGAAATATTGACTTTTGCTGTTCGCAGAATGAATATATTTGAACAGTCACAGCCTAACTTTTTAGAGCAATTAGATTTAAGCCGCTATACGCTTCTGCCAAATACAGCGGGTGCAAAAACAGCAGAAGAAGCGGTAAGAATCGCAAAATTAGCTAAAAGTTCTGGTTTATGCGATATGATTAAGGTAGAAGTAATTGGCTGTGATAAATCGCTGTTGCCTGATCCAGTGGAAACACTAAAAGCATCTGAAATGCTGTTAGAAGAGGGATTTATTGTGCTTCCATACACTTCAGATGATGTTGTATTGGCTAGACGATTAGAAGAACTAGGTGTGCATGGAATTATGCCGGGGGCTTCTCCGATTGGTTCAGGAAAAGGCATTATTAATCCACTAAATCTACAGTTTATCATCGACCAAAGTTCTGTTCCTGTTATTATTGATGCAGGCATTGGCTCACCGAAAGATGCTGCATATGCAATGGAGCTTGGAGCAGATGGTGTACTTTTAAATACCGCGGTATCCAATGCGAATGATCCAGTGAAAATGGCATTGGCAATGAAATTGGCCATTGAAGCAGGCAGATTTGGCTATGAAGCAGGCAGAATAAAGGAAAAAAGTTATGGAGTAGCGAGCAGTCCATTGACGGGGATGATTACATCTTGACACACCGTTATTTTAAACAAGAACTGTTTCTTGGGAGAGCTGGGCAAAATAAGTTAGAAAATAATCATGCTATCATTTTTGGTGCAGGGGCATTGGGCTCTTCCATCGCAGAAATGCTTGTTAGAGCAGGCATAGGAGCAATTACCATTGTTGATCGTGATTATGTGGAATCCAGCAATTTGCACAGACAACTATTATATACAGAAGAAGATGCAAAGCTTAAACTTCCTAAAGCAATTGCCGCTGAAAATAGGTTGAAAAAGATAAACAGCAGCATCACAATAAAAGGAATAATGGCTGATATCAGTTTCCAAAATATCGAGATGATGTTGGATAATATATCCATTATTATGGATGCTACCGATAATTTTGAAACAAGATTAGTAATCAATGATGCAGCTATTAAATATGATATACCATTTATTTTTGGAGCATGTGTATCAAGCTATGGGCTAACGTATCCTGTTATATCAAATCAAACACCTTGTCTGCACTGTTTGATAGATCATATCCCAATGAATAATATTACGTGTGATACAACTGGCATTATTAGTCCAATTGTTCAGTGGACAGCAGCCATGCAAGTATCACAAGCCATGCAAATTATGACAGGCCAATCAGTAAAGCCAGTGCTTCGTTCATTTGATATTTGGAAAATGGAGCATGCTGAGATTGATGTATTAAAATTGAAAAATAAGCAATGTCCAACATGTGGAGAAAAAGCAGAGTTTCCTTATTTGTCTATGGAAAGACAAACAAAAGCAGATATTTTATGCGGAAGGGATGCAGTCCATATTAGACCGCCGGCACCTAAAGCATTAGATTTAAAATATCTATCTAACCAATGGAAAAACCTTGTTTCCGAGATGATGGCGAATCCATATTTGCTTTCATTTCAATATGAAGAGTATCGGGTTATCCTTTTTAAAGATGGCCGTGCCATTATTCATGGAACAGCTGAGTCCAGCAGTGCAAAAAAAATATATAATAGATTATTAGGATAAAATATACAGTCATTTAATAGATGATTAAGATCAATCCCCTCGCTTTTTAGGCAAGGGGATTTTTATTTGTTACAGCAGGAAGGTTAGCCTGCTTCTCGCTGAGTAAAGTCTGCTGTGGTAGTAGTTATCCTCAGCCTTAAGTCTTAGAAAGAAATCAAGCGGAAGCACGTTATGAAAAATACTTAAGAAAGTTAACATAGTAGATAAGAAAGGAGCGATTGAGATGAAAAAATTTGGTTTATTAATCGTAGGAGGTATTGCTGCAATAGTTTTATTATCACAGCTTGGACCAATTATTGGTTTAGCGATAAGTGCAGCTGTTCTCTATCTTGTATTTAAGCAATTTGTAAAAAGTACAGTAACATGGGAAAAAGTAGTATGGGGAATTGCAGGGCTTATTATGCTAACTGTAACAGCCAGTAATCTTCCTGCTATCATTGGGGTAGCAGCAGCGTATGTTCTTTATCTTGTATATAAAAAATGGAACAACTCAACCAGTGTTAAAACAAAAGAAAATGATCCATTCACGAACTTTGAAAACCAATGGAATGAATTAAATAAACGATAAATAGAAAGAGGGAATAAACAATGAATAAATTTTTTAATCGAATTAAAAATACAGTATTAGCAGATATGAATGAAATTCTTGATAAAAAAGAAAATAAAAACCCGATTGGATTGCTTAATCAATATTTAAAAGACTGTGAAAAAGAAACAGAAAAAGTGAAACAATTAGTAGAGCGCCAGCTAAAATTAAAGGAAGAGTTTCAAAAAGAGTTAAAGCAGGCAGAAGAAATCGCTGAAAAGAGAAAACAACAAGCGGCAGTTGCAGAAAAAGCCGGGGAAGAAGAGTTAAAGCAATTTGCTTTAGTAGAGCATGCACATTACTCTAATAGAGTTGAGCGCTTAAGAGAATCGTTAGCTATTACAGAGAAGCAGCAAAATGAACTAGAAACAAAATATATGGAAATGACACATAAATTAAAAGATATGCATATCAGACGTTTAGAATTGATGGGAAAAGAAAATATTACTCGTGCCCACACAAGAATGGAAAAAGTATTAGATGAAAAAAATATGGAGGAATATACAAAATCTTCTTTTCATGATATTGAGAAGTTTATTGAAACAATCGAACAAAATATCAATACGTCGTATTACAAATATACAATCGATGAGAAAATTGCTGAACTAGAGAATAAGATGAAGAAGGAAGAAGATTCACTTTCTTCTTGAAAAAATGGTATGCTAAAAAAGGCGCTGTAATCATGCGCCAAGGGCTGATGAAAAAAGATGGTCCAATGTTTTCATCAGCCTAATTTTTTGTATGAACTTTTAGTCATTAGAGGCCTAAAAGTTATACGCTTTTTTGATTTTTTTCGCATTATCATTAATGAATAAAAGCAGATGTTTTCGATTACTCTGAATAGGATAAAAGTTATTTTTCCCTATTCAAAGCAACCGAAATAAATAAAGGAACGGAGGGACTCGATTGTTTCAAAGACTAAAAGATAATTATGCCAATTGGGTCATTTTAATCGGGGGAATTATCCTGTTGTTAGAAGTGTTTGTCTTTAATCCAGGCATTATATTTTCTTTTTTTATTGCAATTGGAATGATTTATTTTTCTAGACAAGGGCAAAAAGGGAAAATGGGGAAACTGCTTTTTTGGATTGGGTTATTTATCCTGTTTATAAGTATTTTTAATATGTTTACATTCAAATTTTTAGTGATAAGCATAGTGATTTATTATATTATTATCTATCTTAAAAAAAATAAGGCTTCTGAATCCATTATGCCGATAGTAAAAGAAAAAAAACAATCAACTGACACGTCTGAAATAGTAATCAAAAAACCTTTTTTCCAAAATCAATTATTTCAGCGCAATGAAACGCCAGATCATGTCTATGAGTGGAATGATATAAATATACAAGCTGGAATATCAGATACAGTAATTGATTTGAGCTATACCGTGCTTCCGGCAGGAGAAACAGTCATTTTCATCAAAAATATGGTTGGAAATGTAAAGATATATGTTCCTTATGATATAGAAGCAAGTGTTCATCATTCTGTCCTATTTGGATCTTATAATATATTTGGGGAGCAAGAAAGTCATGTAATAAATAGAAATATCCAAATAAGACCATCGACATTTGACTCAGCAGAAACCAGGGTGAAAATTTTCACCAGTTTTGCTACAGGCAATTTAGAGGTGAAAAGAATATGAGCATTGTCCAAAGGCAAATTGTTTGGGGAGTTAGCGCATCATTAGTTTTTCTTCTTTTTCTATCTGGAAGCTATATGTTCGTTTTTCCTCCAAAAGATTGGATCCAATTATGGGATAAAGAGTTAATGGGAATTCCATTTTTATTATTTGTTACTACGGCTGCAATCGCAATTGGAGTTCTTTTTGGAGTAGCAACAGGGTATTCCTGGAAAAAACAAATAGATGCTTTGGAAACATCTATTGATCATTTTGATGGAAATTCAAAAGAAATTCATACTGTTTCCCATTTTTTAGAAGAAATAAGTGGTTTGGTCAAAAAAATAAAACGTCTACAAACGCAATTAATGGAGCAAACAAAATTATCACAGCGGCTTGTTAATGAACAGGTGGAAAATCAAGAGGTAAGAGTACAAACCATTATTACTCAAGAACGCAATCGGCTGGCGAGAGAACTTCATGATTCTGTTAGTCAGCAATTGTTTGCAGCATCAATGCTCTTATCGGCTATAAATGAAACAAGGCCAAAATCCGATAATGTAGAAACAAAACAATTAAAGTTAGTAGAAGAGACTATTCATCAATCACAGACAGAGATGAGGGCATTATTGCTTCACTTGCGACCAGCGGCTCTGAATGGGAAAACATTAAAAGAAGGAATTATTGAGCTTTTATCAGAATTACTGCAAAAGGTTATATTAGACATATCATGGGAATTAGAGGAATTGCAGCTTGATAAAGGAATGGAGGATCATCTGTTCCGAATTCTCCAAGAATCCGTTTCCAATACATTACGCCATGCCAAAGCAAAAAAATTAGAAGTACGGCTAATGAAAAGAGAAGGATTTATAATTATGCGCATAGTAGATGATGGCATTGGCTTTGATGTAGAAAAGCGCAAAGCAGGATCATATGGGCTGCAAAATATGTATGAGAGGGCAGCAGAGATTGGCGGTAAATTAAAGATTATCAGTTTAGCGCAAAAGGGAACTCGCTTAGAAGCGAAAGTGCCGCTGCTAACAAATAAGGAGAGATAAGGATTGATTAAAGTTCTATTTGTTGATGATCATGAAATGGTGCGGATTGGCGTGTCATCTTACTTGTCTGCACAATCAGATATAGAGGTAGTAGGAGAAGCAGATAATGGTAGAAAGGCTGTGCAATTAGCTTTAAGCTTGCGTCCAGATATTATACTGATGGATTTAGTAATGCCTGAAATGGATGGTATAGAGGCAACAAGACAAATAATGGAAGATTGGCCGGAAGCAAAAATTATTATTGTCACAAGTTTTCTTGATGATGAAAAAGTATATCCTGCACTCGAAGCAGGTGCATCAAGCTATATGCTAAAAACCTCAAAAGCAAGTGAAATTGCAGATGCAGTGAGAGCTACTTTTCATGGACAAAGTGTATTGGAGCCGGAAGTAACAGGAAAAATGATGATAAAGATGAGGCAAAAAAAACAAGTTTTGCTTCATGAAGAATTAACAGCTAGAGAAATGGAAATTTTATTGCTAATGGCTGAAGGGAAAAGCAATCAGGAAATTGCTGATCAGCTATTTATTGCTATTAAAACAGTAAAAACACATGTCAGCAATATTTTGAGTAAACTCGAAGTGCAAGATAGGACACAAGCAGTAATCTATGCATTTAAGCATTCTCTGGTAGAATAATTGAAACTCGAACAAAAAAAGCCTAAACAATTGTTTAGGCTTTTTTTGTTTCTTTTTCTAATCAAACGTTTGATTAGAAAAGAATCTTCCTCGTCTATTTAAAAATATAAAAATATTTTAATAACTTGTCTCATATAAATGATAAAAAGCATTTGAGACTAAGAACATCTTTTTTGTGTTTATTCATGAAAAAAGTATTGTTAAGGGAGAATTCGATGAAGGCATTTTATAAAGGAACTGTTTTATTAATTGTAACGGCGTTTTTTGGTGAGTGCATGGAGTTTTTGATTAATATGGTAATGGCAAGAGAGTTGGGGGAAAAAGGATTAGGACTATTTATGACTGTTTTGCCGACAATCTTTTTAATCGTATTATTGGCCAGTTTTGAATTGCCTATTTCTATTTCGAAATTTATTGCAGAAAAAGATGCAAAATATCATCAAACAATGCTGCATCAAGTGATAAAATGGACGATTATTTTTACGATTTTTTTAACGATTTTAGCTGCTGTCATTATTCCTTTTGTTCCTATATTCCATTCCTATCATCCCATGCTTAAGTGGCTTGTGTTATTAATGCTCCCTATTATTTCATTTACAAGCATTGCACGAGGCTACTTTATGGGCAAACAGCAAATGGGGAAAATTGCAGCATCCAATTTTTTGCGGAAGATTGTTCAACTTGGAATGCTTGTGTTTTTATTCCAATGGTTTTCCTTTGATTTAGATACCTCTGTTTTAATTGCGTTTTGCACAATAGTTGGCAGTGATATTGTAGTTTTTCTCTATTTAATGCATATGTTTTTTCTTCAATATCAGCGCTTAAAAAAAGAAAAAAACAGTTCGCTGAGCGGGCGGGTTATCTGGAAGGATCTATTGTCTGTTTCAGTTCCGACGACTGGGCTTAGGATTTTTCACGCCTTAACACATGCTATCCAGCCTTTTTTAATTAAAGGAGCCCTTGTTGCATCAGGCATTACAGCCGCTAATGCAACAGAACTTTTTGGCATGTTAGCAGGGATTGCTTTAACAATTGGCTTTTTTCCTTCTTTTATAGCTCACTCGTTTATGACGATGTTGATTCCAACTGTTTCGAAAGAATATGCAAATAAAAACTACCGGAAATTGCAGAAGCTGCTCCAGCAAATAGTAGGGATTACCGCAGTATATGGAATTATTGCTGTAAGCATTTTTTATTTTTTTGCAGAGCCCATCACATCTAGATTTTTTCATTCATCTCAAGCAGCTGTTATTGTTCAGCTATTATGGCCATATTTTTTATTGCATTATTTTATTATTCCAATGCAGGCCTATTTAATTGGTTTTGGTCTGTTAAAAGATGCTGTTATCCATACGATTTGGTCTACTGCTTTCTCATATGCCGCCATCTATTATCTTGGGTCATTAAGTCAGCTGCAAATGGGGGGGATAGCGATCGGCATGAATTTAGGAGCAGTTATCCTAGCTCTTTTACATTATATGACTATATGCAAAAAAATGGGTTTTTCCATTTGGCTTACTCCTGTTAACAATAGGGTGCAATGACAGGCAATAAATAAATTAGGCTGTTTCTCAAAGTTTGCTGTTTTCAACAGAAAAATGGGGAAATAGACCCTGAGCTGTTCGCCCATGGAAAGCGGAAGGTATGCGGCTGATAATTTTAAAAGCTGCGATTTATACAAAAATAGCTATAAATTATAAAAAAATTTATAAAACTGTAGGGGATTCAATTCGGAAGTTCGTTTATTTAGTAAAGGCGTTATGAAGGGGAAGGAGGAAAAGGAAGAATGAACCCCTTGTGCGAAAATGAATTTAGTGATGAAAATAGGCCATTAAAATATGAATCAATTGTAAAGGAATATGGAAAGTCAATTTTCCACTATATTTTTTCTTTAGTAAAACACAAAGAATTGGCGGAAGATATTTATCAAGAAGTATTGATATCTGCATATATTGCTTATCCCAATTTTGAAGATAATAAAAAAATAAAAAGTTGGCTGTATACCATTGCTATTAATAAATGCAGAGATTATTGGAGAAAAGAAAAAAGAAAAAACAAGTTTTGGGAAGAATCCGTCTATACATATGTTCGTAATAGCGCTGATTCTATGCCGCCTCCTGAAGAAATAATAATAAATCAGTGCTCAAAAGAAGAGATGATAGATACGTTAGAAGAATTGCCGATCATGTATAAAGAACCTCTTATGCTATTTTACTATCATAATCAAACTTTAGTAGAAATTAGCGATAAAACAAAACTTCCCCTTTCTACTGTAAAAACAAGAATGAAGCGGGCGAAAGATAAATTAAAACCAAAAATGGCAAGCAAATTAGTTAATATATAAGATAACAGCAAAAAAACCTTGGCAGATTTATATTCAACAAATCTGCCAAGGTTTTAATCGTTTATATGCCTGCTTTTGAATAAGCATGACAGTTAGAGAGAATCTTTACTTGTCCATATTTTTATTATAGTAATTTACCGAGTACATGGCTCCTTCATTCACCATATTATTATCACCTATATCTTCTGGATCTGGATTTCCTGCTTTAACAAGCAAATTTTCTTGATTGGAAGATTGAAACATTGTTTTTATTCGATTTATGATGTCTTTGCCCATAGGAGAGAAAATAAATAAACTGCCAATGCCAGCCCCTACAATAGCTGCAGTGCGAACGGAACCTTTTTTCATTTCCATAACATAATTCCTCCTAATTATTATTTTAGACTGTTTCCGTAAATTTTGGTGCTTTTAAAGGAGTAGATTGATTTCCGTTTCAGGATACTCGCTTTCCGTGGGGCGGGAGGTGAGCATCCTCGGCGCATCGTCTGCAGGATCTAACCTGTCCCGCACCTTTTACTCCAATTAACCTGTTTTAACAATGGATTTACTCATTGGGATTATCCGAAAAAACAATCTTTTAGAAAACAGCCTTATTTTAAGATGATGATATTTTTATATACCCGTTTAGAAGAAAGGAGAAACCTATGTTTAAAATAGCTTATTGCAAGTTTGTTCTTTTTACAGAAAGGGAATACTAGAAAGAAAAATGGTTTGGGGGAGGTATCCCATAATGCAAAAATACCATATAAATGAGTGGGAATGGTATCAGCTGAAAGAGCGGGAAGAATTGCAGGAAATACATACAAGCTATGATAAGGATATAAAAAGGTGGTCGCAAACATTAAAAGATCAAAAGAGAAATTTTATGAAAATCAATACAGAAAATGAAGGGAAAGAAATTATAAGCGGCTCTCTTATTTATCACCGTGAAATAGATAACAAAGAGGATTATGAGCTTTTTCATTTTTTTTTAACAAGGGATTTTTTAATTACATTAGATTATAAAGATAATAGCCTCCATTTAAATAGCCATACCAATATTCATATGGAAATGAAAAGGAGCAAATCTTCTATTGAAGGATTTATGGTTATTTTAGGTTCGATTATGACGGAAATTTTATATCGTATTGATCAGTATGAAGAGCGGCTAGAAAAATTGATTTGGGACATTAAAGAGAAAAATAGCATAAAGACATTAGAAAAAGTTTATCAATCGCGACATGAAATTATTGTCTGGAAAAATGTTATGATTCCTTTTTTAGAACTGAGATATGCAATAGAAGAAACATTCGGGGAAGAAGCTTTAAATGGAAAAGAATATAAAAGAATCAGTACACGAATTGAAAGAGGGTTAACATTGGTAGACGAATATCAAAAAGAATTAAATAATTTGGTTCATTTTGAAGAAGTAGTATCCCAGCATCGAGGCAATGAAATTATGAAAACACTTACGGTATTAACCACATTATGTACCCCAATTATGGCATGGGGAGCATTATGGGGGATGAATTTTAAACTGATGCCCGAATTAGATTGGAACTTAGGCTATCCATTTTCTCTTTCCATTATTGCTGTTTCGACAATTGGAGTTTATTTTTATTTGAAGTCGAAAGGGTGGATGGGCGATCTTTTGAAAGCCAAAAAGCGAAACTCCTTCTTTCGTTAACTAATTTAAGAAAATATGCTAATATGGACGCTTCTTTTATTTTTCACATATAATAATGGAAGTAGTAAACTAAATTCTTTATTATCGGGAGGATATATGGAGCAGTCTAAATTTTGCAAAGAATCTTTGGTAATTAAAACAAGTATTGTTTTTCCGACAGATACAAATACATATGGTACCTTATTTGGCGGGAAATTAATGGCGTATATAGATGACACTGCGGCAATTGCTGCAATGAGACATGCAAGGAAAAATATTGTCACTGCCTCTACAGATTCTGTTGATTTCCTGCACCCAATTCATGAAGGGAACTCTGTATGTTTAGAGGCTTTTGTTACATATACAGGCTATTCTTCCATGGAAGTGTTTGTAAAGGTTATGGCAGAAGACTTATTGACAGGAGAGGTTAATTTATGTGCTCTTTCTTTTTTAACAATGGTCGCAATTGATGAAAAAGGAAAATCAACTAAAGTACCCGCTGTTATTCCAGAAACAGAAGAAGAGAAACAGCTATATGAATCAGGAAAAAAGCGTGCTGAAATGCGAAAACAAAGAAAAAAAGAAACAGAAGAACTAGCGTCAAAGTATAAATTGAATAAGAAATAAGTAATATAAAAAGTATTGTCGATATATAAAAAGGCAAATGCATTTTGTGATAGAAATAGAGAGAAATCTCCTGTCGAAAAATAAAATATATTCCAAGAAAACATAAGTTAAGAGAAAAATTTCCTGGAAAATAATCAAAAGGCTGTCGAAATTATTTCGACAGCCTTTTGATTATTTATTAGGATTTGATTATGAAATGTTGACAGATTTCGCTGCGGTTATTTTTTTGTTTTTTGCATGACTTTGGATTTTATGAAAATTAATTAGAAGTAAACTTGTTAGAATAAAAACAATGCCTACAAACATAATAGGATGGAAATATTCTTTATAAAAAAAAGAGCCAATTGCTAAAGCAATCAAGGGTGAGACATATAGCCAAGTAGATGGAAAAAAAGAATTTGTTTTTGCAACTAGATAATAATATATCGTATGTCCAAGCATAGAGCCTGCAATAATTAAGTAAGCGATAGAGAGTATTCCTTTTATCTCAAAAGAAGGGATGCTTTCTTTTGAGATAGCAGATATCATGATTAAAAAGAGACCGCCGTATATCATTTGGACAGCATTTAAAACAATGGGAGAATGTGATTTTAAAGCAGCTATAACTTTGCTTGAGTAGATTGTACCCCATGCATATCCAATTTCCCCAAGAAGTATGACACTGCATCCTATTAGCCATTTTGTATTAAGCTCTATCGTGAAGCCAGGAAGAAATAAAAACAATACTCCAATAAAGCCAACTACTACGCCAATCATACTAATCAGTGCTATACGGTTTTTAAACATAATGCGCTGCAGCATAATAATCAATATAGGTCCAGTTGCCGATAGAACAGCTGCAATTCCCGATGTAACATATTGCTCTGCCCAATATAAACAAGAAAATGTAATAAAGGTTAAAGAAAAACCGGTGAAAATTAATTCTTTGCGCAAAAGCAAAGCTTTAGTCGAACTATTCCGCCAAAAAAAGAATAAAAAGATAATAGCTCCCGCCAGAAAAAATCGGATGCCAGCAGAAAAAAATGGGGGAAGTCCTGCATCCACACCAATTTTTATCGCTAAAAAAGTGGTGCCAAAGATAAAACACATTAAACTGTATAAAAAAATTATCATCCTAATCCCTCCTGTTTCTAATAGTAAGGTAAAATGAACAGAACAGATGCTAATAAACAGACCAGATGGAAATAAAAAGATGCAATAATAAAGGGGAACTTCAATCAGTGTTTTTTCATCCCGACTGATTGTTAGTCCAAATAATCAGGCTTTTACGAGCAAGTTTCTGCCCATCTAGATTTTTCGTTTTCTTTTATTATTCTTTAGGCGGGAGCCAAAAGCCCGTTAATGCTTGATCAAAAGGAGGATTAAATAAATGGCTAGAATTCCTTTGTATCAGCAAGTATGTGATTATATGATTCAGCGAATACAGACAGGAGAGTGGGAAGAAGGCAGCAAGCTCCCATCTATTCGTACATTGGCAAGCCAGTTAGGTGTTCATCGGTTAACAGCGTTAAAGGCATTTCAAGTGTTAAAAGATAGCCAATATGTATACGTGAAGGATAAGTCTGGATATTATGTGCAAAAACATGCTGCCAATCAAAAAAAGCAGCAAAATATATTAAACGAACCCAAAATTTATTCTTATATAAAAAACAGCCATCTGTCAGATATCCATAATAAACCGGTCAACTATATGTTTTCTACGTCTTTAATTGATCCAAAGCTATTGCCCAACCGGTATTTATCAGAACATGTGAAAGAAGTATTTGATCAATATCCTCAGCTTTTAGGGACATATGCACCAGTAAAAGGGGATAAGGAGCTGCTAAAAGGATTTTCTGTTTATTTTCAAAAATACTATGATTTTTATATTCATGAAGAGTCCATTTTAATTACAACTGGAGCGCAGCAGGGAATAGATATTATTGCAAAGGTCTTTGTGCAGTCTCGAGATTATGTGCTAATTGATTCGCCAACCTATAGTGCGGCTGTGGATATTTTTCTTAATAGAGGCGCACAACTTTTGCCTATTGATTTGTCTATAAAAGGATTTTCATTGGAACAGGTAGAATGGTATATGAAAAAGTACAAGCCGAAACTATTTTATATGAATCCTACTTTTCATAATCCAACAGGATATACAGTGCCGACTGAACAACGAAAACAGTTGGTGGAACTTGCGGAAAGATATCAATGTATTCTTGTAGAGGATGATTCTTTTCATGAAATTTACTTTGCTAAAGATCCGCCTGCTCCTATTTTTACCTATGATCCATGCGGCTATGTGATCTATTTAAGAAGCTTCAGCAAATATATAGCTCCTGGATTGAGAATATGTGCACTTTTAGCCCATCCTATTTTAATAAAATGGCTTGTAAAAGGAAAAGCTTTAGCAGATAACGGAACACCTTTGTTAAATCAAAAGGCCTTCTTATATTACTTAACATCTGAAAGAGTGCAAAGGCATATGGAGAAGCTTAGGATTGCCATACAACTTAGAAAAGAAGTGATGGAGAAGGAGTTGTCTCTTAACCAATTTCAGTGGGACAGTCCAGCGGGAGGCTTAAATTTATGGGTGAAACTTCATGAGGATATTAATGTAGAAAAGTTTAAGATAAAAGCACTAGAGCAGCAAATTTCTATTGTTCCAGGCAATATTTGTGATCCATTGGCGCGGAATATACCTTATATTCGGCTAAGCTATTCGTTTTTAAATGAAAAAGAAATTAAAGAAGGAATCAAGATTTTGAATGAGGTGCACAAATTATTAAAAGTATAAGGGGGGTAGATAAAAAGATGGAGAAGATCTCCTTAATGTATTATGTTATAACAAGAAAGATTGAATTTACGGAACAACGCATTATAGAAGAAGAAAAAAAGATTGTCTTATATGCTGATAAAATAGTGGCAGATAATCGAATATTTTATTTAAACACAGTGTCTGATGTTTCCTTTAAAAAGACAATGAATGAGTATGATATGCTCTATTTGCATACACTTAGCGGCGTATTTTCTTTTTTGATTAAGGATAATCCAAAAAAGTTTATAAGAATGGTTAAGGAAAAAGAAAACTAACCTTTAAATTGAATAAGGTTAGTTTTTCGAAAAATTAATCTTTATTGGAAAGAATGCCGAAAATGCGGAGAATGTTAATAAATAAATTAATAAAATCTAGATATAGATTTAAAGCCATTAAGGGAACTTCTTCAGCTGAGATTCCGTAATGTTTCATTCTGTTGAAATCAAATAATACATATCCGCTGAATACTAAAACGCCAATAAAAGAATAAGCAAGCATGGCTGTAGAGTTAAGCGGCCAGAAAATATGGAAAATGGATATTGCAATTAAAGCGAGAAGTGCTGCCATTAGCATGCCGCCTAAAAAGGATAGATCTCTTTTCGTTGTAGTGGCATATAAAGCCAGACCTCCAAAAATAACGGTAGTAGTTCCAAATGCAGTAAGCACTAAATTAGCGCCGATGGTAGAGGTATAATGCGCTACAATCGGAAAAGTAGTTATTCCTGATATAAACGTAAATGTATACAAAAAGGAATAGGATAAAGATTTTCCTTTTCGCAAAAAGAATGCAATAATAAGCAAAACAATTTCTAAAATAGACAATGGCAAAAATAAAGATGGGGGAATATAATTGCCGACTAAAGTTCCAACAAATGCAATCAATAAGGATAAAGCAAATGTTTTTAATACAGCAGGCATATGCTCGTTTCTAGCGCTATGTACGTACATTTTTTTCACTCCATAATATTAATAAGTATTTAGATTATATACGCCAATAAATTAAAATAGTTTCATATTAAACATATTATTTTTCTCGAACAATATCACCTTTTAGCAAATCTCTAATTTCCATCAATAATTCTTCTGTTGCATCTGTTTTTTTCTCTTCTTCTTTGATCTCTTCTTTTTTCTTTAACTTATTAATTAATTTCACGAATAAAAAGATGGAAAAAGCAATAATAAAAAAATCTAAAATAGTCTGAATAAAGGTTCCATATTTAATAATTGCGGTACCATGGCGGAAAATTAAAGAGGTAAAATCAATTCCTCCTATTAACACCCCGATAATGGGCATAATTACATCATTTACTAATGAGCTGACAATTTTGCTGAATGCGGTACCGATAATAACCCCAACAGCCAAGTCTACTACATTGCCTTTTATCGCAAATTGTTTAAAGTCATTCCACATAAGTATTCCTCCTCTATAAATATCTAATTATTAACAGTATAGGTAAAAGGGTAGATAGATATTCGCTTGTATCCACACCTTGCCAAACCGCTGGCATTTCCTTTGCTAGCGAATTCTAAAAGAAGCAAATCTCGAAGGAATCTCTTCACGTATATCTAAATGCTCTACAGATATAAAGAGATTACCTTTTTTTATTTCCTTGATAAAACTTAATAAAGCTTCTTTGTCTGCAGATGCTACAATTTCAACAGAACCATTCTCTAAATTTTTTACCCATCCGGTAACATCATAATGCATAGCCTTCATTTGCACAAAATACCGAAAACCAACGCCTTGAACTTTGCCTGAAACAATAAGATGATATTGAATCATTATATCATTCTCCTTTCTTAAGACTAGTTTGCTATAGGCCTCTTTTTTATTTTTTATAATAGTAGTAAAAAAAGCCCATTTTCTTTTTTTTTGCGATTAATAAACTTGTTCTACTGTACAATAAATAAAGAAGTAAAGAGGATTTTCCAAAAAAAGCGTTTAACTCTATGAGAAAAGTTGGGGAATTATTTATTGCATTTTATTTATTTGGAAAAAGCTAGATTTGTAGAACAACTCTCATTTTGTTAATATATTAAGTACTTATAACAAAAACATGTTTTTATGTAAAGAAGCGTGTAGCGTTCAGGAGATAAATAGATGAAACTTTATATATATATTGGCATTATCATACTTTGTTTAATTGGAGTTACGATATTTGCCGTAAATTTTAATATAGGCCAAAAAGATTCAGCAACTAAAGTAGCAGAAGAAACGGCAGATAAGAAGGCGATTAGCTGGGTGCAAGAAAATGCTTTGTATGAGTTGAATATGAGAAATGGCAATAAAGAGTACGAGGCATATATAGTAAGCGAAAATCAAAAAAAGTATAATTTGCAGCAAGAAAATAAATATGGAAAAAAAGATGATCAGTTAGTGGAAGGAGATTATTCTTTTTATGTTGTGGATGATAAGTCAGAGCATGCTTTTAAACAAACAGAGAGTATGCGCCATATGACATTTAATACGTCCCAAAAAAATAAAAGCACTTTTTATGTAAATAAGCATACAGTTGCAGCAATTTATCAACAAAGATCAGAAGATGTTATTGATACACATATGTATGCTATAAGAAATGGGAAACTTGTTTTATTATCTGATGAGACTTTAAATCTTTATGTAAGAAAAATAAAAAATATCCAACAAAATTATTTGCAGACAATCTCGAAAGCAGATAAGGGAACATATGAAATAAAGACATGGATGTTAGATTCGGAAACAATGCAGCTTAAGGAACTAGACTCTACAGAGATTAAAGATAAAGATGTTGTCTCTGATTGGTTACAAGTGGAAGAATATTATTATCCTTATAAAAATGTACAAGATATTTCAAATATAATTAGCAAGGCAGAACAAGGAATGCTAATTGGAAGCCAATACCCAATTGGAACTAATATGGATGTAATTAAGAAATCAAATCCTAATTATATAAAGGAAGAAAAACAAAAAGATACGGTAACAGTAACATATCCAGAAGTTACCTATTATTATAATGAAAAAGAGAAACAAGTTAAAGCGATATCCATTCCGGGAATTCGTTTAAAAACGACTTTGCAGGATTTGGAAGTAAAGTTTGGACAACCGAAAAGCTATAGAAAAAATAAAGAGATAACAGCTGTTTATGAAGCGGGCAAATATGAACTTCATTTTGTTATTACAGATTCTCAAGAAATAGAATCCATTCAATTAATGAAAAGGTAATAGAGTAAAGGAAAAACCTTTCCCTCCGAGTGTCGAAAAGTTTTAAAGTAAAAAATTTAGGCTGGATGAAAAGGTTCGACTATCAAGAAGTCTCCCTTTTTGAGATAATGAGCACCTTCAAAAAAAGAGTGACAAAAAAAGCGAACGTTTTTCAGCAGCCCTGCGGGAAAGGAAAAACCTTTCCCTTAAAAGAGCCACACTTAAAATGCCCAATCTCCATTTCTAAAGATTGCTTCTATCTTTCCATCTGCCGTCACGCCATCAATATCCATTTTATCGGATCCAATCATAAAGTCTACATGTGTAATGCTTTCATTTAGCCCATTAGCTGCAAGCTCTTCACTTGTCATTTTTTTGCCGCCTTCTATACAAAAAGCATAGGCGCTGCCGATTGCTAGATGGTTGGATGCATTTTCATCAAATAATGTGTTGTAATAAAGAATATTTGACTCAGAAATAGGAGAGCGATGTGGTACAAGAGCCACTTCTCCTAAATAATGAGAGCCTTCATCTGTTTCTACTAATTGACGCAGGATGTCCTCTCCCTCTTTAGCCTTTACATCAACAATTCGTCCCTCTTTAAAGGTAATGGAAAATTGATCAATAATATTTCCTCCGTAGCTTAATGGCTTGGTGCTAGAGACTGTTCCATTTACTCCAGTTTTATGGGGCACGGTAAAAACCTCTTCTGTTGGCATATTAGCCATAAATTCATAGCCCTTTTCATTGATGCTGCCAGCACCGCACCATAAATGATTTTTAGGAAGCTCAATCGTCAAATCAGTGCCTGGAGCTTTATAGCGGAGCTCTTTATAGGCTTTATTGTTTAAATAATCGACTTTTTCATGGAGCGTTTTATCATGCTGTTTCCATGCTGCAATTGGATCAGCAACATCTACCCGCGCCGCTTTAAAGATAGCATCCCAAAGCAAGTCCACGCGTTTTTCATAAGGTTTATCTGGAAACACTTTATCTGCCCAGCTTTGCGAAGCAGTGCCGATTACTGTCCAGCTTACTTTATCTGATTGTATGTATCTGCGGAATGTAGCTAATGCTTTTCCAGAAGCTTTTTGAAAATTGCCGATTTTTTCAGAAGAAATGCCTTTTAACAAATCAGGGCTAGAAGACAGGATGGACATAAATGCTGCCCCATTTTCTGCTAGCTCTTCTGTTTCTTTTGCGCGCCATTTTGGATATTCTAAAAATGCCTCATTTGGCGCTAATTCATATTTGGTTCTTGAAACGATGTCATCTGTCCAATTAACGACAACATTGTTTGCGCCTAGCTCATATGCTTTTTTCACTACGATACGGACAAATTCTGCTGCATCAATTGTTGTGTTGATAACAAGTGTTTGGTCTTTTTGAATATTAACGCCAACTTTAACAGCAAGTTCTGCATACTTCTCTAAATTTTGTTGAAATGCGCTCATTATTTCACTCCTAATTAGTTTAATTTTTTTATGTAATGCAAAAAAATTCAAGATACAAGCACTTGGAGAGAGCAAGTATTATTGTTGTTTTTATTTTAGCTTTTTTATGTGTAGAAAGAAACTAAAAAGGCACTCCTATTTTTTGATATAATGCTAATAATGGAATGCATGAGGAGGAAAGAATGTCTAGATTATTAAAAGCAGTTATATTTGATTTTGATGGTGTTATTGCAGACACTGTTTCTTTATATTATGAAGCAACCAAAAGATTAGCAATCGAGATGCAAGTACCCTTTACAAAGGAAGATAATATTCGTTTTCAAGGAATTCCACGCAAGGTGTTGATTGATGAACTTGCATCTAGAGGGAATTTCTCATTAACAGAAGAAGAAAAAATCATGCTGGGAAATAAAAAAGGAGAGTATTATAAAGAACTAATTGCTGATTTTTCAGATAAGCAAATGCTTCCTGGAATAAAGGGGTTTCTGAGTGATTTGAAAAATGCTGGAATTAAAATGGCGATAGCTTCCTCCAGCTCTAATGCTCCTTTTTTATTAGAACGGTTTGGCATAAAGGAATGGTTTAATTGTATTGTTGATCCGCATTCTTTAGAAAAAGGAAAACCTGATCCAGAAATCTTCTTAACAGCTGCGGACTGCCTGCAAATAGACTACAAAAACTGTGCAGCTATTGAAGATGGGGAAGCTGGTTTAAAAGGGATTATGGAGACTCCGATGTTTTCTGTTGGAGTGGGAAAAGAGGAATACTTAAAACATGCAGATTGGCATGTAAAGGAAACGCAGAATTTAAATCTGGATAGTTTATTAAAAAAGTTTCAAATAAAGGATAAATAGTAATGTATGGTAGCATAAAAAGAAAATAGAATGACGGCAAATCCAAAAGAAGAATTTCTAAGTGCTAAATGATTATTTTTAGAAAAAGCATTTTGGAAAATAAAGGAGCATAAAACAAAATGGCAAAAAGCTTAGTATTAGCTGAAAAACCTTCTGTTGCAAGAGATATTGCAAGCGTATTGAAGTGTTCAAAAAAAGGAAATGGATTTTTAGAAGGTGATAAATATATTGTTACATGGGCATTAGGCCATCTTGTTACATTAGCGGATCCCGAAAGTTATGATGTGAAATATAAACAATGGAACCTAGAAGATCTGCCAATGCTGCCAGAAAGCTTAAAGCTAACGGTAATCAAGCAAACAAGCAAACAATTTTATGCTGTGAAAGCTCAATTAGCAAGAAAAGATGTAAATGAAATTATCATTGCAACAGATGCTGGACGCGAAGGAGAACTGGTTGCCCGCTGGATTATTGAAAAGGCAAAAATAAATAAGCCAATTAAGCGTTTATGGATTTCATCGGTAACAGACAAGGCCATTAAAGATGGATTCAAGCAGCTAAAGCCGGGAAAAGATTATGAAAACTTGTATCATTCAGCTGTAGCTCGATCTGAAGCAGATTGGTATATTGGATTAAATGCCAGCCGTGCGCTGTCGACGAAATTTAATGCACAGCTAAATTGCGGCCGGGTGCAAACTCCTGTTGTAGCAATTGTTTCGGCACGGGAAGAGGAAATAAAAAACTTTAAGCCACAGATGTTTTATGGAATTGAGGCACAAACAGCAGATAATCTAAAATTGACTTGGCAAGATAAGTCTGGCAATAGCCGAAGTTTTTCTAAAGAAACTGTGGACGGGGTTTTAATAAAACTTGCAAGCAAAGATGCTATTGTGACAGATGTGGAACGCAAACCTAAAAAGACGTATGCACCAGGTCTTTATGATTTGACAGAACTGCAGCGGGATGCGAATAAAATTTTTGGCTATTCTGCTAAAGAGACATTAAACATTATGCAAAAGTTGTATGAGCAGCATAAAGTATTGACATATCCTCGAACAGATTCCCGTTATTTATCGTCTGATATTGTCAGTACGCTAAAAGAGCGTTTAAAATCTTGCGGGTTTGGAGAATATCGTTCTTTAGCGCATAAAATTTTAAATAAGCCAATAAAAACGACGAAAGCATTTGTGGATGATAGTAGAGTAAGTGATCATCATGCCATCATTCCGACTGAAAGCTATGTGAACTTGTCTGCATTTACAGATAAAGAACGCAAAATCTATGATTTGGTTATTAAACGATTTCTAGCTGTTTTATCTCCTGCTTTTGAATATGAACAATTAACGCTGCATGCAACAATAGGCACTGAAAAGTTTATAGCACGCGGGAAAACTATTATCAGTACTGGCTGGAAAGAAGCGTATGAAAATCGCTATGAGGAGGAAGAATCTGCAGATGACTTAAAAGAGCAGATTTTGCCGCGTTTGGAAAAAAGGCAAGTGCTTAAGACAAAACTCATAGCCTTGACTTCTGGGCAAACAAAACCGCCAGCACGTTTTAATGAAGGAACGTTGCTGTCAGCAATGGAAAATCCTGTGAAATATATGGAAACAAAGGATAAAGAACTGGCAGCTACATTAAAGTCAACTGGCGGACTTGGAACTGTTGCAACACGTGCGGATATTATCGATAAATTGTTTAATTCATTTTTGATTGAAAAGCGCGGAGGCAAAGAAATTTATCTTACATCAAAAGGCCGTCAACTTTTAGAACTAGTCCCTGAAGATTTAAAGTCTCCTGCTTTAACAGCGGAATGGGAAAATAAGCTAGAACAAATTGCAAGGGGCAAAAGAAATAAAAAAGCATTTATCACAGAAATGAAAGGTTATACGAAAGAAATAGTTTCTGAAATAAAAGCAAGCAATAAAAAATATAAGCACGATAATATCTCTACGAAATCTTGTCCAGACTGTGGGAAGCCAATGCTTGAAGTCAATGGGAAAAAAGGCAAAATGCTTGTTTGCCAAGACCGTGAATGTGGGCATCGGAAGAATGTAGCAAAAACGACTAATGCTCGCTGTCCGCAGTGCAAAAAGAAAATGGAGCTTCGAGGAGAAGGGGAAGGACAAATCTTTGCATGCAAGTGTGGATACCGGGAAAAAATGGCTGCATTTCAGGCGCGAAGAAAAAAAGAATCAGGAGGAAAAGTGGATAAGCGCACTGTACAAAAGTATTTGAAGCAGCAAGAAAAAGAAGCAGAGCCTATTAATAATCCATTTGCAGAAGCCTTTAAAAATTTAAAGCTATAAAACGTTCTTGAAAATTTCGAATAGAAAAAGCACCTATTAGAAAAAAATTAAAATAGGTGCTTTTTTTAAAGTTAAAAGAACGAAAAATCAACAGCTTTTTTAGAAGAGTGCAGCATAAACAATGATAGATCTTGCAGCTGAATTCAAGCAGAGAAAAATTTTCATTTATTCCTCTTCTATACGATTTTTAAAAGCTTCCTGTGTCACAATAAATTCCTCATCTTCAGGTGCATCTTCTGCATGTGTATGCACCTGGTTATCTTTGGGCAGTGGACCAGGATGATGTTTCTTTTTATGTTCAAAATGTTTTCCGCGAGCCATATTTACACCCCTTTCTTTTGCTATTTATATTGTCCGAAAAAAAGGGGATTCCTATACCATTTATAATAAATCATTCTATTGGCTAATGAGCATAGAAAAAAGCAGGAGATGATAAAATGGATTTTTCCTCATTCATTTCGGAAGAAAAAATAAAAAAAGGTTATGAAGATGGAGAATTTGAAAACTTGCCTGGCTTTGGAAAACCTTTGCCGGAAGATAAGCTTGCTGCTGTTCCAGCAGAACTTCGTATGGCTTTTCGAGTCTTGGCTAATGCTGGGTACAATGTAGAAGAGGACCAGTTGAAACAAGAACTGCTATCCATTGAAGATCTATTGAGAGCATGTAGGGAAGATAAAGAAAGGAATAGGCTGCAAAAAAATATAGGGAAAAGTTGCTGCGCTTAAATAAATTAATGGAAGATAGAAGGAAAAAAAATACATCTTCTTTTATCAAACATCAACAGAAAATAGAAAGTAAATTCTGGGGGGAATAATGGCAATTTATTCGAGTTTTTGCCTGGCTAAAAGAGCATATTGTCAAAAAAAATTCATAGTTATTCTGTATTATTTAAAATATCCTCCAGTTCCCCTAAAATAATGACAAAAATAGTCGAAATATAAGATATATACAAAAAATAAAATTAGACAATATATTTTAAGTAAGATAGGTGAATAGAATGGATAAAACATCACTCATAGGAGTTGTTTTAGGATTTGTAGCAATAGGCGTAGGAATGGTTTTTAAAGGCGTTAACCCTTCTGTATTGGCAAACCCCGCTGCGATACTGATTATTTTATTGGGTACAGCAGCTGCTGTTGTCATTGCCTTCCCAACTAGTGAAGTAAAACGAGTTCCAAAATTATTTGGCGTTATATTTAAAGAACAGAAACTTCATAAGACAACTGATCTTATTCGAATGTTTTCTGAATGGGCGCAGCTTGCAAGAAAAGAAGGATTATTGGCACTAGAAGCAAAAACAAACGAAGTAGAAGATCCGTTTTTGCGAAATGGTCTATCATTATCTGTGGACGGCCAAAGTGCAGAGTATATTCGTGATGTTTTATCAGAGGAAATTGAAGCGATGGAAGAAAGGCACAGAGCAGGTGCCCTTATTTTTACACAAGCAGGAACTTATGCCCCAACATTGGGAGTGCTTGGTGCAGTTATCGGATTAATTGCGGCCCTTGGATTTATGGACGATGCAGAAGGATTGGGGCATGCGATCAGTGCAGCTTTTGTTGCGACTTTAATGGGAATATTTACTGGATATGTTTTATGGCATCCATTTGCAAATAAGTTGAAAAGAAAGTCTCAGCTAGAAGCAAGTCAAAAATATTTAATGATTGAAGGAATTCTTTCCATTCTGGAGGGAGAGGCTCCAAGGGTTATTGAGCAGAAATTATCTTCTTATTTACCAGTTTCTGAAAGGAAGAAATTCCTGGAGGAAATGGAAAGCAGTGTGAATAACAATGAGTAAAAAAAGAAAAAAGAAGGAACACCATGAAGAACATGTAGATGAATCGTGGCTCGTTCCTTATTCCGATTTGTTGACATTATTACTCGCATTATTTATTGTGCTGTATGCAATGAGTTCTGTTGATTCAAAAAAATTTGCAGCTCTGGCAGATGCTTTCAACAAAGAATTTCAAAGTGGAACGGGAATATTTGATTATCCCAGTCCAGCCCCAACTAAGATAGAAGAACAGGCCGATATAGATGATATGAATGAAAAATCAAAGTCAAAAGATAGGGCTACTGTGACGAAAGAAGAATTGGAAAAAATAAAAGAACAGCAAGATAAAGAAGAACTTGGAAAAATACAAGACAAGGTGAATTCCTATATAAATGGTAAACATCTAAATAAGCAATTGGACACATCCCTAACAGATGAAGGGCTGCTTGTGTCAATAAGAGATAATGTGTTATTTGCTTCTGGAAGTGCAGATATCCGAAGTTCTGATAAAAAAGTAGTAGAAGAAATATCAAAGCTGCTTGTCATGGATCCACCAAGGAGCATTATTATTAGCGGACATACAGATAATGTGCCAATCAACAATTCTGAATATGATTCGAACTGGGAGCTTAGTGTAACAAGAGCAATCAATTTTATGAAACTTTTGCTGAAAAATGATAAATTAAATCCAAGTTCTTTCAGCGCAAAGGGCTTCGGTGAATTTAAACCAGTGGCAAGCAATAAAACGGCAGAAGGAAGAACAAAAAATCGTCGAGTTGAGATTTTAATACAGCCTCGTACTGTTGAGAATTAAAAAATGGATTCAAAGGTCATTAAGTTTTGGACTTTTGAAATCCATTTTTTTTATGAGAAAATGGATTTCAATCTGTCTTTGCACTGGCATTTGTTTTTCTAAAAGTTTTTAAGTCTTAAATAGATAAGAATTGGGACTATTTACTGAAAGTGAAGGTTCAAGCCAAGCTTCACTTTTTTAGCTGAACACAGTTTTTAATAAATAGAGAATCCAAAAGAATAGTATATAAATGTTTCCCACCTTGCTATTTCAAATCATCTGTTATTCTTTTGAATTTTAGAAATTCTAAGCAATAGCGAAAATCTTCTTTTGTAACGCCCTCCTTTATAGCCGATCCCAGTAATTCCATCCATTCCTCATCTAAAGTATGAGAAGATGCAGCATCATTTTTATCTAGTAGTTGTTCTAGGTTAGTATCAAGGGTATGAGCCAGTTTTGAGAGTATTTGTAAGGAAGGATTTTTTTGGATTCCACGTTCGATATAACTTAAATAGGACTTGGAAACACCAGCGCGTTCTGATAGTTCATTAATTGAATATCCTTTCATTAATCGTAACTTCTTAATTTGAGTTCCAACCATTTAGAATTGTCTCCTTAAGTATATGTATAAACATATACTTTCATTATAACGAACGAAACGTTCAATAAAAAATACGAATTTGCTAGCAAAAACGAGATATTTCGAGAAAAAGAACGATATTTGTTCTTTAAAGAGAAAAAATCAAGGATTTTAGAATTTTTCAAATTGATTATTTTGAACTATAATAACCATAAATAATTGTTCTTTAAAAAGAACTTATTTATTAGTTAAAAAGAATTGATTTGTAGTATTTAGAGTTATATATGCTTAGATAGAAGGCATTATTTGTTAAGCGATAATTAATAAAATTGCTACAAAAAGAAGGTGGAAACTATCTATAGAAAAAACTGTGATAAATGTCATAGACCATCATATAGTAGTAGTGAGATAGGTGATTGGTATTGTCCAATATGCAATAATAACTTAACAGATTATCCATTTTTTGATGCAATTACATTTGAACAGATTCATATTAATTATTCCTTCAAAAAAGTATTAGAGAGTTACCAAAATAAAACAAAGGCTACAGGCAGTTTTAATAAAAAGTGTTGATACAATGGTAGAGATGATTGTGTAAGAGGATTTTCATAAAAATAAATTTTTATGAATAGAGAGGAAAACTAAAAAAATTCCTATAACAAATTTATCACGCATTAACGGACGGTAAAACCCTCACCTAAGGGATTGCAAGAGAAAATGAAAAATCTAGGTGGATAGAAACTTGCCCATAAAATCCTGATTGAAGTTTCACTTTATACAAAAATGAATGCAGCTAATTATTTAATCACTATAGAGAAAGACAAATATAGTTGCAATAATGAGGGGGTTTAATCTAATTCACTGAGTTTGAGAATTGATTGAATCGAATTTTTTTAATTCAATATTGATTAATTAATAGGGAGTACTATCTTTAGTCCCTTTATTGCTCTGTTACACTGTCCAGTAGCTCAAAGGTAAATCAATGAAAGATTAAGTATTAGAATGACAACCGATTGCAAAAATACAAAAGTGTTTTTGGGAGGGAAATAATTAGATGATGAATCAAAAATTATGGGCAGTAGAGCTGGACATTGAATGGCTTCAATTAATAAAAGAAGCAAAAAATTTAGGGTTAAATATAGAAGAAATCAGAAAGTTCATTTGCAATAATCAGAATGAGTTCCCAATTCTAAAAAATGGTTAATGACTGTCAGCAAAAAGTAAAAAAGACACAAAGCCATTTGTGTCTTTTTTACTTTAAAGATTAGTTTTTTGAATAATTTTTAGTAGGTCTCTAAAAATGCTTAGGCTAAGCTTAATAGCCGAGCCAAATAAATTATCATGCCATGGCATACATAATTTAGAAATATGCCAAGAATTTCTCTGAAAAGGGACATCGCTTATTAAAACGATATATGTTTATATGTTGAACAGATGGAGATTTAGTCTATAGAAGTTCTATTTTTTTGTTCAATTCGCCATTTATTAAACTCTAAAAATTCTCGGAATTCGCTTTTGGATACTCCGGAATCCATCGCTTCTTTAACTATTTTAAGCCATTCAGAATCTAAGTCCTCTTTATTTTGCTGTTCATTAATAAGATGATCAACAGGAACATTAAAAACCACTGCGATTTTTTCTAAAAATTGTATGGAAGGATTAGATTGTAAATTTCTTTCTAAAGAACTTAAATAGGATTTAGCAACGCCCGCTTGCTCAGCTAATTCTGATAAAGACATCCTTTTTTCTAAGCGGAGCTTTTTAACACGATCGCCAATCATACAGCCTCACTCACCTTATCACTATATGTATTAATATAATAACAAATATATATAAAAAGTTCCATATAAAGAACAATTTGTTCAATGATTTATTAGAGAAAATGCCACTAATTATTCACAATTTAAACTAATCATTTTCAAAAAGACCCTTTTTATAAATACCCGCTGAACAATGAAATAAACCTTTGTTATGTAAAAAATTACTGTTTTTAAAGTGGTTTAGATTAATTTTAAAAAAATATAATTAAAAGTGATATCAATCACACATATATACAATTGTTCAATAGTTATATATGTATCCAAATGAGTATATAATTATGAACAAATAAAAAATATTCATTTAAACAGACATATAGATGATAGAAAAATACTGATATTAAAAGCTGTAATTTTTTGTTTAACGATTTTTCCATTATTTAAATGGCTCTCAAATAGCAGATGATGTTGTAGAAGGGAAAGTTTAACGATAAAAGTGTACGATTTTACTAGCATGTTTTATCTTTAATATTTGGGGAAACTAATTTATGAAACGAACCAATAAGGAGATGAGAAACATGGGTAAAAAAATAGCAACAGTTCTTACAAATATGTTTGAGGATGTAGAATTTACGGAGCCCGCTAAAGCATTTAAGGAAGCTGGTCATGAAGTTATTACGATTGAATCAGAAGCTGGCAAGTCAGTAGAGGGAAAACAAAAGGAAGCAACAGTAAAAATTGATAAGGGAATTGATGAAGTAAATCCAGATGAATTTGATGCATTATTTATTCCAGGTGGCTTTTCTCCTGACCAGCTTCGTGCAGATGGTCGATTTGTTTCATTTACAAAAGCTTTTATGGAAGCTAAAAAACCAGTGTTTGCGATATGTCATGGGCCGCAGCTACTTATTACGGCAAAAACATTGGAAGGAAGAAATGCAACAGGATATCAATCAATTAAGGTAGATATGGAGTATGCTGGAGCCACCTATAAAGATCAAGAGGTAGTTGTTTGCAACAATCAATTAGTAACAAGCAGAACACCTGAAGATATTCCAGCCTTTATTAAGGAATCCTTAGGTCTATTGCAATAAAAGTAAAAGGTTGTCGACAAACACTCGCTTTCTTCGATGTGCACCTTATTCGGAGTTCCATTACCTACTTTGGTAACTTCGCTCCTCCCAAGGTTTCATGCTTTGAAAGTCAACCATTTTCGATTAGCCGGAAAGTTTTCATTTTGGATTTTATCTATATGCTGAAGGGAGAATTATCTCCCTTTTTTTGTGCATAAATGATAGAAATACATAAGGAATAAACAAGAACAAATAGCGTTTTTTTCTGTTTTGGTGTATATATATTAAGGAAATGAAACTTCTTTTTTGACTAGGCAAAGAAATAACTTATTTTCAGGCATAATGTTTTGGGGCATCACTAGGGAGGAAGATGGAAATGATTGTATTAAAATCAAAAAGAGAAATTGAAAAAATGAAAATGGCAGGAAAAATATTAGCGAATTGTCATAAAGAAATTGCTAAAAGAATTAAACCGGGAATTACTACAATGGAAATCGACTTATTTGTAGAAAGTTATTTAAAAGCAAATGGGGCAACACCAGAACAAAAAGGATATAGAGATTACCCATATGCCACTTGTGCAAGCATTAATGACGAAATATGTCACGGGTTTCCAAGAGAAACGGTGCTTCAGACAGGAGATATTGTCACAATTGATATGGTAGTAAATTATAATGGAGCACTGGCTGACTCTGCCTGGACATATGCAATTGGACAGATTTCTGAGGAGAAAGAACGATTATTGCAAGCAACCAAAGAGGCATTATATATTGGCATTAATGAATCAAAAATTGGAAATCGCATTGGTGATATCGGTTATGCAATTCAGCGATATGTGGAAAGTCAAGGGTTCTCTGTTGTAAGGGAATTTGTAGGTCATGGAATAGGAACGGCTATCCATGAAAAGCCTAATGTTCCTCATTATGGGCTGCCAGGTAAAGGGCCTCGCATAAAGGAGGGCATGGTATTTACCATTGAACCAATGGTAAATATAGGAGGATATGCAATGAAGATGGATGATAATGGTTGGACATCTCGTACAAGAGATGGAAAATATTCTGCACAATATGAACACACGATAGCTATTATGAAAGACGGACCTGTTATTTTAACAGATCAAGACTGTCGATAGAAGGAAAGAGTGGAGGAGATTCCTTTTGCATGAATCTCCTTTTTAATTATTGTTTACGCAAGGATCCTAATTCTTCAGCAATTGCTTGCATTTCATTTGGGCTAAAGGATTCTTTTTTCATGACATGTTCGTAAATTTCTTTTAATTCCTCATACATCTCTTCATCGAAATGTGATGGTTTGATTGCCCCGAAATTTAAAACCTTTAACTTTTCTTTAATTTTTTCAATCATGTATTCAACATTTTCTGTTGATTTAGCACTTAAATTCATGTTTATTTTCCCCTTTCCATTCTACATTGTTCATTTTTTGTTCTTTGTTTAGTCCATCTTTTCATGGGTTTGTATAAAAGTCAAATACAAATTGTCTTTCTCTTTGATAATGCATTAACAGGCAGCAAGTACCATATTATCTTAAGATTGTGAAAGGTCAGGAGAAATCCATATGAGTGGAGCTGTCTGAAAAGCTCGATATAAAAGAATGCAGTCTTATTTATAATACCCAGATATTTTGCGGCAATGTCTGTGTGACCTATTTATAATAAGTGAGGAATAGAGAAATCTCTATTTATTTAAGTTTCCCTTTATGATGGAGTGTTGCTTCAAATGTATGGAAATGCTAGTCTGTAATGTATGTTATGAAAATGAATGGAGGAAACTATAATGGTAGTAAATGTCCTTTTTATTTGTTTAGGCAATATTTGCCGTTCGCCTATGGCTGAAGCAATTTTTCGGAATTTAGTAAAACAGGAAGGCCTTGAAGGTAAAATAGGCTGTGATTCTGCAGGAACAGGTGGATGGCATGCTGGCAAAACTCCTCATCAGGGTACAAGAGATATATTGAAAACTAATAATATTAGTGATGAAGGCATTTTTGCCAGACAGTTTATCAAGGACGATTTTGATCAATTTGAATATTTAATTGCAATGGATGGAAGTAATATCGGGAATATTCAAAAATTAAGTGCAGATTCTAAAACAAAAGTTAGGCTGCTAATGGATTATACAGCAGAAGAAAAGGGAAAAGAAGTACCAGATCCTTATTTTACTGGCAATTTTGAAGAAGTATATGAGTTGGTAACGAAGGGGTGCAAAGCGCTGCTAGCAGAAATAAAAACAACCTATAAATTTTGAGAAAATATGTTTAGGCTGATTGAAGTTGTTTAACAGGTATTGAAGAAAGGGTGGAGGAAATGATGCATATAAATATTTTTCAAGGTGTAGTATTGGGAAGTCTTGTAGGTGCATCTTTAAGTCTCCTAGATAAACAAACAAGAAGGAATTCCCTGCAAAGCATGCAAAAAGTCAAAAGCTCTGTTACTGATTTGGACCAGTTAACATCATCTGTCACAACCACTTCTGAAAAGATAAAAACGACTGCTGAAAAAGTTTCAGAAGATGTTGCTTTTATTTTAGAAAAGGTTGAAGAGTTAAAGCAGGTGACTCCAGCAATTGCAAGTATTGTGAAAGAGACAAAAGATGCTTTCTCTAATAGAGGCAAAGAGCCTAGAAAGCAAATCTCAAGCATTCAATATTTACCTGAATATTAGTATTGGCAATTCTCCGTTAGTGCCTCACTTTTCATCAGTAAGGGAAACAAGCGTGGTAGAAAATAATACCATCGCTTGTTTTTCCGTCCTTTAAGTCTTTCTGTATATAAAATCAATAAAATGCGATATAGATATGTTTTTATCATGTATATAAAGGGGAAAAAGAAAACATCTATAAAAAAACAGTGAAGTCCGTTAGGAAGGTGAAAAAGATTGGGAGAGGCATTTACAGTTGCGAAAGATTTAATTAAAAGAATACAACAAGATGACGTCTTCGATTTAGCCGCACAATTAGCTTATTATTTTTTATTATCAATCTTTCCCCTCATTATTTTTATTATGACATTGCTTCCATATTTACCAATAACCAAAGGGGATTTATTAGGCATGTTTGAAACATTTGCACCTGGAGAAAGCATGGATATAATTGAGTCTAATCTAGATCAGGTGCTCAGCAAAAATGGTACATTATTATCGATTGGGATTATTGGGACAATATGGTCTGCATCAAATGGTTTAAATGCAATTGTAAAAGCATTTAATAAAGCATATGATGTGGAAGAAACAAGATCTTTTGTTGTTGCAAGAGCAATGTCGATTGTATTGACCTTAGGTATGATTGCAGTGCTGGTTATTGCTTTATTGCTTCCGGTTTTTGGAGAACAAATAGGAATTTTTTTATTTAGCCAGTTTAATCTATCAGAAGAATTTTTATCTGTTTGGAGAGCCATTCGCTTTTTAGTTCCTCCTGTTATTTTATTTATTGTATTTTTAGCGCTTTATTGGATTGCTCCAAATAAGAAAATGAAGTGTGTCAGCGCTATTCCTGGAGCAATATTTGCCACAGTAGGATGGGTTGTTGCTTCTTTAGGGTTTTCTTATTATGTAGGGAATTTTGGGAATTATTCTGCTACATATGGCAGCATTGGAGCTATTATTATCACAATGGTTTGGTTTTATTTAACGGGTGTTATTATTATGATAGGCGGAGAGATTAATGCTTATTTTACAGATAAAAAGAAAAAGTGCTAGGTAAAATTGCCATTATAAAACGAGTGGCAGGGCACACACTAATAGAGGGGAAGTAATCAAACACATAGGGGGCACCTACAATGACTAAACATACAAAAAAAGATGGCGGCACAAAACAAAAAGGAAAAAACAAACCAAAACATAAAACATCTGGTTCTGCAAATGGTCAAAATGGATATCACTAATAATTTATAAACAAAAAAGGATGAGTTTTAAAACTCATCCTTTTTTGTTTAATTTCGCAGCAAACGCAGACTGTTTAATATTACTAATATTGTGCTGCCTTCATGGCCGATTACACCAAATGGAAGATCTAATATTTGCAAAAAGTTTGTGCAGATAAGCAGCATAATAACTGTTATGGAAAAAATAATATTTTGTTTTACAATTCTATTCATTTTACGGGATAATTTAATGGCTTCTGCTATCCGAGGCAAGTCATTTTTCATTAAAACAATATCAGCGGTTTCTAAGGCAACATCTGTGCCTTCTCCCATGGCAATGCCGACATTTGCGGTTGCAAGCGCAGGAGCATCATTAATGCCATCGCCTACCATTGCTACATTTCCAAACTTTTCTTTTAGTTCTTTAATATAAGAGACTTTTTTATCTGGCAGACATTCTGCCAGATATTCATGAATATGGCTTTCTTCTGCTATGGCGCTTGCTGTTTTTGTGCTGTCGCCAGTCAGCATAATGGTATGGATGCCTTGTTCTTTTAATGTTTTAATTGCTGACTTTGTTTCTGTTCGAACAATGTCCTTTAAGCTGATAAGTGCAATTATTTTTTCTTCCTTTTGTACAAACACTACTGTTTTTCCTTCTTCGGAGAAACGATCATAAGCATGATCAGCGAAAATGAAAGCTGCTGTTTTGCCGACAAATTCTGCTTTGCCAATTTTCCATTCTTCGTTGTCTACGATTGCTTTAACTCCCCAACCGGAAGTATCCTGAATGCTTTGCGGCTTTAAAACATCCTCTTTGTACATAGTTTTAGCATATTGCACAATCGCTTTTGCCAAAGGGTGATTAGCTTGATTTTCAATGCTTGCGACAGTCAAAAGAATGGATTTTTCATCTAGCTCCTTTTGCACGATTACATCTGTTACAACCGGTTTTCCTTGGGTAAGTGTTCCTGTTTTATCAAAAGCGATTGCTGATATATGTGCCAAGTTTTCTAAATGGACACCTCCTTTAAAAAGGATTCCATTTCGGGCGCCATTTGAAATAGCTGATAGAGTTGCTGGCATAATGCTTGCAACTAGGGCACAAGGAGATGCTACAACAAGTAAAATCATCGCTCGATAAAATGTTTCATTCCAGCTCCAGCCAAATAGAAAGTGGGGAAGAACCATCATAATTAAAACAATAGAAAGAATAACTTTAACATATGTTCCTTCAAATTTTTCAATAAAAGCTTGGGAAGGAGACTTTTCACTTTGTGCCGATTGCACCAATGTAATAATTTTCTGGAAAAGTGTTTCGTTTGTATTTTTTGTAATTTCCACAGTAATTGATCCAGTGATATTAACTGTTCCAGCGAAGACATCATCCTTTATTCCTTTAGCTACAGGAACGGACTCCCCAGTAATTGCTGCTTCATCTATAGCAGTATCCCCTGTAATGATTTTTCCGTCTGCAGGAATTCTTTCACCTGGTTTAATGAGAATCATATCTGAAATCACTAGTGTTGCTACAGGAACCACTTTTTCTCTGCCATCTGGAAGAAGTTTTACAGCTTCTTCTGGCTGCAGACTCATAAGAGATGAGATTTCTTTATGGCTTTTATTCATTGTATAAGTTTCTAATGCTCCGCTTACAGCAAAGATAAAAATAAGAATAGCTCCTTCTGTCCAATAGCCGATAGTGGCAGAACCTATTGCTGCAAATACCATCAGCATCTCTACATTTAGCTCTTTATTGGCAATCGTTTCTTCTATGCCTTCCTTTGCTTTGGCAAATCCGCCGATAATAAAGGCTAGAATATAGGCAACAATAGATAATGGCTCCTCCCCGAAATGGGTGAATATCCATCCAAGTAAAATAAGAATTCCGCTTAATCCTGCAGCAATTAGTTCTGCATGGGGCATTATGTTTTCAAAAAGTGAGTTTTTTGCTAGCTGTTCCTGTTCCTGACTAAGAATTTTTGTTTCTGCGGTCATTTTTAATACCTCCTGTTTGGTTCTTTTTTCTCAATGAGAGAGATAATCACATTCATTACCCTTAAAAAACACGAAAGCTGCCACCTATTTAGGTGACAGCATTATTTTTTCTTTGATGTCTGGATACAAGCAATAAAAATTGCTTGTCGGCATAATGTATTTAATTATCTATATCCTACCATATAAATTATGCATTGAACATTGATTTGTTCGTTAAAATTAGTTTGTTTTTGCTGTATTTTGTTTTCCGAAAAAAAATAGAGCTAAGCTTAAAATAAAAAGGATGCTGCTGATAAATAAAAAATAATTAAATTCTTTAAAAATTTGAATAAATAGTCCACCTAAATATGGTCCTGTTAAACTGCCTATGCTAAATGCCATTCCACATAATAAATTTCCTGTAGGCAAAAGGTTTGTGGGAACAAGATCTGTCATATAGCTAACTCCTAAGGAAAAGGTAGATCCAACACTCATGCCAGCAAGAAAAAGTAATAGACCAATAATCGACAGAAAATCTTCAAATAGGCTGGCGGTTAAAAAGCAAAAAAATCCAAAAAATAAAATGGTGATCAATATCTTTCTTCGTCCGTATTTATCGCTTAATATGCCAAGAGGAAGCTGAAAAACAATCGCACCAATCGCAAAGGAAGTTAAAAGAAAAGAGATGTGAACTACTTCCATGCCAATTCGAAGTCCATAAATTGGAAAAATGGAATTAAGACTGGATTCTAAAAAACCATATGCTAATGGAGGAAGAAAGGCCACCCAGGCATATTTCATAGTACGAGCGAAACGTTTTATCGTTTCCTTAAAAGTATTTATTTCAATCGTTTGCTGTGGAAAATCATTTCGAATAAAGAAAATAAAAATCCATGCACATAAACATAAGAAGGAAGACAGGATAAAGGGGAAGGCTTCATTTATTTTTACCAATGGAGTCAGCATAGGGCCAACTGCAAAACCAATCCCAAAAAACAGTCCGTATAAGGATATATTTTTTCCTCGTTTTGCTTCTTCTGATTGAGAGGTAATCCACGTTTGGGTAGCAAAATGCAAAGAATGATCGCCGATGCCAATTAACATCCGTAAACAGAACCAAAACCAAAATGATTTCCATAATGGAAAAAGGGCAAGTGCTGTAATAACTGTTAATCCGCCAACTAAAATGGCTGGTTTATAGCCGAACTTGCGGAGCGGGTATTCCATAAACGGTGAAATAAGCAATATGCCAATGTATAGGCCAACTGCGTTTAATCCATTTAATGTCGAAGGAATTCCATCATTTTCAAAAATAACAGAAATAAGAGGAAGGAGCATGCCTTGACTAAAACCAGAAATGCTGACAATCATAATTAATATCCAAAATTTTTTGTTTTCCATAAATTTGTACTCTCCCCAAGATAAAATCATAGATGAAAAAACTTAGCGTCCCTAAAGATGTTAACTGGAAAAGCCATGGTTTGCAAATAAAAAAGAACATGCTTTATAGCGGCATGTTCTTAGGTGAATAAAGGTTATAAAGAGATTTCTTCTGCTTCTGCTCCAACATCTGCAAAATAACGGATTTTATGTGGTGTAATTTTAAGCAGCGCATAATTAGGATCATTTGGACCAGTCAGCCAATTGCTTAATTGATCGGACCAAAAGGCTTCTTTATTTTCAGGTGTTTCATCAATTTCTACATTTGCTTCTACTTCACAATATGCGCCATTATAGCCGCCGTTCTCTAGACCAAGCAAGATATGCACAGAAGTATTTTCCTCGATTGTATCCACTTTATGTGTTTGTTTATTTGTAGCGCTATATAAGGTTAATTCTTTAGCAAAAAAAAGCATAAATCGACTGTAAGGTTTATTGTCTTTAATAGTTGCTAATGTACCAATTTTATGGTGTTTAAATAGATGGATAATTTTATCTTTAGTCAAAACGGCAACACTCCTTTTGGGCTTATATACTACTATAATTTGTGTACTCTTTTTGTTTTTATCCTTCTTTTTCAGAAATCAAACTATGTTAAAATAAGTGGTGAGATTTGGAAGGAATGTCTGGTTGTTCCTATGTTTATCTTATGTATAAATGGGGAAAGTTAAAATTTAGAAAATGAAAGGAAGAGGATAGTGTGGTCAATAAAATTTTTATGTTTGCAGCTATTATAGGTGTGCCATTATCTATTATTGGTTCTCTTATGCATTTGCCGAGTATAATGATGTTTATTATCTATTGTTTAACCATTATTGCCCTCTCTAGTTTTATGGGGAGAGCAACAGAAAGTTTGGCAATAGTTGCCGGTCCAAGAATCGGCGGTTTGCTTAATGCTACTTTTGGAAATGCAGTCGAATTGATTATTGCCATTTTTGCACTGCGAGAAGGATTAACGGAAGTGGTGCTTGCATCTTTAACTGGTTCTGTACTGGGAAACTTGCTTCTTGTTGCGGGACTTTCCTTTTTTATTGGTGGCATTAAATACAAAAGACAGCATTACAATGTCTTTGATGCGAGACATAATTCTGGTTTATTGATGTTTGCTGTTATTGTTGCATTTGTTATACCAGAAGTATTTTCCATCTCGATGACAGAACGTGAAACACAATCTTTAAGTATAGGAATTTCCATCATTCTTATTCTTTTATATGTAGCAGCATTATTTTTTAAATTGGTTACCCATCGAGGCGTTTATCAGACAGAAGGAGAAAATAAGCATGCACACGAGGAAACGCCAGAATGGTCTGTAAAAAAAAGCATTGCTATATTAGCTATTGCAACATTAGCTGTTGCGTATGTTTCTGAGAATTTGGTACATACATTTGAAGTAGTTGCAGAATCTTTTGGCTGGTCAGAGCTATTTATAGGGATAATCATTGTTGCAATTGTGGGAAATGCAGCAGAACATGCATCAGCTGTAGTAATGGCATATAAAAATAAAATGGATATAGCTGTAGAAATTGCTATTGGATCGACATTGCAAATAGCGATGTTTGTTGCTCCAGTGCTTGTTCTTTTATCTTTGTTTTTCCCAACTTCATTATCTCTTGTGTTTACCCTGCCGGAACTTGTATCAATGGCAGCATCTGTTTTATTGATGGTCATTATTTCTAATGATGGGGAAACGAACTGGTTTGAAGGTGCTACATTGCTTGCAGCATATGTTATTATGGGCATTGGATTTTATTTATTATAATTCAGCAGAGGTTATCATTTTCAGCTGATTGTTAACGGCAAAACAAAAGCCAATCCGCTTTTTTAAAGCGGATTGGCTTTTTTGTTATAAATCATCCTCTCTATTCTTTTTTATAAGTATATATTTAATCGTTATTATGTTTTCTTTAGGGAGTAAATCAAGTCGCTTCCATCGGATCACCAACCTTTATAAATTGTTAATGTACATAAACTACTGGCTGATTGATGAGTTATTAAAATTCTTTTTTCCTCCTTTACTATTTTAAAAAAGCGATATGACTGGCTGCCCTCCTTCTATTTGATACATTTATTATAAAATAAATTTAAATAAATGTAAATATTCTGATTATTTATTTTTGAAATTTTATTCAAGATAATGGAGACTTGCGCATATGTATTAGGGACAAGTACTTTAAAGGGAGAGAGTAGCATGGCAATATTTTATCGAAGTCTTTTTTATATAGTTGGGCTATTAATACTGTCATTTGGTGCCACGTTGACGATAAAGGCAAATTTGGGAGCAGGTCCCTGGGATGCTTTAAATGTTGGATTATCCCAATTAATTGGTCTAACGATTGGAAGCTGGATTATTATTATTGGCATTTTTTTAATTTTTATTAATGCATATCTCATGAAGAAAAAACCAGAGCTATTGTCTCTGTTCACGGTGTTTATTTTAGGTTTTTTTGTTGACTTCTGGATGGCGCATTTGCTTCATCATTTTAATTATTTTTATTTTACGAACCAGCTAATCCTTTTAATGGTTGGATTGGTGATTGTCGGTTTAGGGATTGCATTATACTTACAAGCAAGCTTTCCTTTAAATCCAATTGATCATTTTATGGTTAGCATCCAAACAAAATTTGGGTTGAATATTATGGCAGCAAAACTAATAGGAGAGATACTTGCTTTGGTATTTGCTTTGCTTGCAAATGGACCAATTGGTGTAGGAACGGTTATTATTGCATTTGGAATCGGACCAGCTATTCAATTTTTTCATCCTTATTGCAATATAATCATGAATAAATTGTCGATTAAATAAAAAAAGATGGATAGAAAATAAGAACTCCGAAGAAAATAACTATAAATAATTTATAGTTAGTGTATTGGAAGGGAGTTCTTACCTTGATAAAAAAAATATCGACTGTTCTATTAACTTTTATCATGATGCTAATGATTATAACACCTGTATCTGCTGAAAAAGAAAAAAAGAAACAAGTGGATAAAGAAAAGTCCCATCTAGTTGTTATTCCAAACTCGGTAACCAATATTGCAAAAGAGAATACGTATCCAAATCCAGCACAAGATATGCCAAAACTGCAGCCGAGTGAACTGACGCAGGAGCTGATTAATTCATCTAAAGTGAAAATTGAAAACCCAGATTTAATTCGCATGTTAAATGAAAGTACAGTAAATAGTACACCTTTCGCTCTTGGGTATAAAGCTATTGTATATTTAGGACAATGGCCTCTTAATTATGAATCGACGGAAACAGCTCCAAACTGGGAATATCAAAAAATTAATACAAATTTTTATGATAATAGAGGGGGAAAAGCTCCTTATCAAATTCATTATGCACAAGAGGTGCAAAAGATTGTTCGAGGCGGTTTAACGGCAAAAATTCCAAGTGCGGAAGAAGTAAAAAAAATGATGCTAGTTAAAGCGACGCAGAATTCTGGATTATCTCTCGGTTTTGAAACAGTGATTGGAATTGGAACGAAAAAAGACCATGTCTATAATATTCCAGCAAAAAAACTTGGTTATTTATATGGATATGCACCGGCAGTAAATGAAAAAGGAAAAGTGACTTATGGGGAAGTTTATTTGATGTTAAAAGGCAGCAAAAAAACAATTGTTGTAAAAAATGTGACATCACAGGGCATTGGAGCATGGATTCCGGTCCAAGACCACGTATCATTTGGTTTTGTTGCAAGCGATAAACCAAGATAATAAAAAAGATGGATGCAATTTTTGATTGCATCCATTGAGGCTGTCGACAAACGCTCGCTTTTTTGCTCGCCTCAAAAGACAAGCGTTTTCGATCAACTCAAAACCGTCCCATTTTTACTCTGAATGGGTGCGATTTATGTTTATATCCATTTTTTTGTTATTTAGAAATAAGTGCTTTTCTTGTAGAAAAGTCTATATTTTGATAATAGCTGTTTTTTACCAATACATTTGGTCCTAAACATTGAACGCTTGGACAGTGGCAGTTAAGGGAAGATGCTAAATCTGTTTGCATCCATTTTTTGAATATATCTTCTAATTGATCATGCTTAATATTTCCTAATGCTGGTGTATCGCCGAAGTCAGTCACAATTACATCCCCTGTAAAAATATTAACATTTAAGCGGGAACGGCCATCAGGATCATTCCGTACGGTCACATTTTTACTGTTATATAAGCGATTTAAAAGATTAAGATCTTCTTTTTTGCTGTTGCATGGATAGAAAGGAAGTGTTCCAAAAAGCATCCATACATTTTCATCTCGAATATCTAAAAGCTGGTTGATGCTTTCTCTAATTTCATTTAGGGATAACGTTTCAAGTGTTGATGCAAAGTCAGATGGATGCATAGTAAGTAATGAATCTTTCGATTTGTTAGGTGCTGTCATAGCAACAAACCCACTCTCATACATAGGATGAATCTCATGCCTTTTACATCCCATATCCTCTACTATCTGCTTATGAATTTTTTCTAAATGAGGTAAAGTACTTTTGTTTAGCATAGTCTCAGCAGATACCAAAACTCCTAAATCAGATAATGCTCTAGAATTGGTAATAATTCTGTCAAACATTGCTTTTCTCTGTTCTCTAGTAGGTTTTCTATTCATCATAGCAAAGCCTATATCTATAAATTCATTCTCTGTTCCCCAATTATGGGAAATGTGTAATACATCTAAGTAAGGTGCTATCATCATATATCTGTCAAGGTCTAGAGTTAGATTAGAATTTATCTGAGTATAGATACCTCTGTTATGAGCATATTTCAATAAAGGCAACACATAGTTTTGTACTGACTTTAAGGAAAGCATTGGCTCTCCTCCAGTAATACTAATTGTTCTTAATGTTGGTATCTCATCCAATCTCTGTAGCAATAATTCTATAGGAAGTGCTGGAGCATCTTTGTGAGTAAGTAATTGACCTACAGCACAATGGGCACATCTCATATTGCAGAGATTAGTTGTAGTAAATTCAACACTTGAAAGAGTTGACCTGCCATAATTTTCAATATCAAGATAAGCCTCCCAAGCATCATTTTTGGGAGTGCTTTTAAGTTTGGTTATTTGTTTATTCATGTTAATTACTCCTATCAAAATCATAATATTGCTCTTTCTTCATTAAAATCTTTAGTCATTATTGAGCGAAAATATCGTAATGTCAAACTCTTTTTTTGTTTAAAATCTGTCGAGCAGGGAAAAGAACAGCAAGACTGAAAAAAGGAGATGGCTTATATGTCTAATGCAAAACATAATAAATTAATGACTGGTATGGTAATAGGTGGACTCATTGGTACTGCATTTTCTCTCCTCGATTCGACTACAAGGAAAAATGTTCTAGAAAAATTTCAAAATATAAAAATTAACTCAGGAAAAATGTTTTATGAAATAAAAGAAAATCCAAAAGAAGCAAAAGAACAGATCAGCGAAAAACTTCATTATGCTCAAGCGGTATTAAAAGATGCTTTGCGTGATGGACAAGCGCTTTATGAACAGATACAACGAACCGTTTCTGCAAGAACTAGCGATGTAAAAGAAATTACACAAGAAACAATGGATACACTTCATCATTCAAAAGGTGAAATAAAGTCGATTACAGGAAAAATTAAAGAAGCTGGAAATACTGTAATGCCAAATCTTGAATCAACTGCACATCAGGATGAGGAGAACCTGCCTGCTGTTCAAGGCAATCGTATGGTAAATAGTCATCCTGTTCTTTAAATGCTTATGTTTGTAAAATGAATCTTATTAATAGTCTATCATAAATGGCCATCACGATTAATTAATCATGGTGGTGTTTTTTTGTCAGCAGAAAAAGTCACTTGCGTGTGTAAAAATATAAAAAATGTGCAAACATATAAAGAGGAAAGAATCGGGAAAATATTGCCGAAAGCTAAAAAATTCGGTAGGATGGATACAGTAGTGAAGGGAGAGAAAAGTATTGGGCAATTCTATTACAGGCAAAAATGAACAAGTAGATTTTTTAAAAACAAGACTAAATATGTTTTTAGAGGTATTGGATGCAATCGATCCAGAAGAAGCGGAATTAGAAGATATTGATCGTTTAATTGAAATGATTGATGATATTGAATCCAAATGCAATGAATTTAAACATAGAGATTTATAAGAATAAATGAATCCCAGAGAAATCTGGGGTTTTATTTTGAAGTGAAGGTTCATAATTGTATCACCTTTCAGAAAAGGAAAGCATTATCCGTTATTTGTAAAGAAGATAACTAAACTTTTAATAGGAAATAACGTATTATCTATTGGAAGCGATTGCATATTACTTCTCACATTCCCTTAAGAGGAGTATACTTTTTAGTAGAATGTTTTTTTGAATATTTAGGCAGATTGTAACAGCAAAATAGTTTTAAGAGTAAGGGTTCTTAAGGGGGAAGAGCAACATGTATTTGAAAAATTTAAAGGAAAGCATCTATCAACTGATTGTAGAAACTTCAACAAATCTTCCGAAAGATGTACGAAGAGCAATCAAAAAAGCAAAGGCATTAGAAAGTGCTGGGACACGCTCCGCCATGAGTTTAGCGACTATTACACAAAATATCAGCATGGCAGATGAGGAAGTATCGCCAATTTGCCAAGATACTGGCTTGCCAACATTTAAAATTAAAACGCCAATTCAAACAAATCAGCTGGAGATAAAAGCTGCTATTTATGAAGCGATGGAATTAGCAACAAAAAATGGAAAACTAAGACCTAATTCCGTAGACTCTCTCACAGGTGAAAATAGCGGCAATAATCTAGGGGCAGGTACTCCTGTCATTAAATTTGAGCAGTGGGAAAAGGATTATATCGAGTTAGCGCTTATTTTAAAAGGTGGCGGCTGTGAAAATAAAAATATTCAATACAGTCTGCCTTGTGAGTTAGAAGGACTAGGGAGGGCAGGCCGAGATTTAGATGGCATCAGAAAGTGCATTATGCATTCTGTTTATCAAGCACAAGGACAAGGATGCAGCGCGGGATTTATTGGGGTAGGCATAGGTGGTGATCGCTCTGCAGGATATGATTTAGCGAAAGAACAATTATTTCGTTCAGTAGATGATACAAATTCAATTGCAGAACTTGCAGAGTTGGAAGCCTATATTTTAGAAAATGCCAATAAACTCGGCATTGGTACAATGGGATTTGGCGGCGAAACAACCCTTTTGGGATGCAAAATCGGTGTTATGAACAGAATTCCTGCAAGTTTTTTTGTATCTGTTGCCTATAATTGTTGGGCATTCCGCCGACTGGCGGTAAAAGTGAATGCAAATAGCGGAGAAATAGCCGAGTGGAAATATCAAGATGGGGAGAAAATAGATTTTAGCAAAGAACAGGGGCAAAATCCTTCTGCCGATAAAGAAGATGTCATCACATTACAGGCTCCAATCAGGGAAGAAGATATCCGCAAGCTAAAAGTAGGCGATGTAGTGCAAATCAATGGCATGATATATACGGGCAGAGATGCCATTCATAAATACTTAAACACAAATGATGCTCCTATTGATTTAAATGGCCAAATTATCTATCATTGTGGACCGGTTATGTTGAAGGATAAAGATGGCAAATGGCATGTCAAAGCAGCAGGACCAACAACAAGCATTCGAGAAGAGCCTTATCAAGGAGATATTATGAAAAGATTTGGCATTCGGGCAGTAATTGGAAAAGGCGGCATGGGACAAAAAACGTTAGAAGCATTAAAAGATCATGGAGGCGTCTATTTAAATGCGATTGGCGGTGCAGCTCAATATTATGCAGACTGCATTAAATCTGTAGAAGGCGTCGATTTAATGCAATTTGGGATTCCAGAAGCAATGTGGCATTTAAAAGTAGAGGGGTTTAAAGCAGTTGTTACAATGGATTCACATGGAAATTCCCTCCATAAAGATGTAGAGCAATCTTCCTTAGAGAAACTCACTCAATTCAAAGACACAGTTTTCAAATAAAGCGTTTCAAGCAGCCGCTAAATAGTAGCTGCTTTTTTGCTATTAATATCCAAGCATCTTTTCCTCCTTAACACAAACACTAAGAAAAAGTTGTACAAGGAGGAGAAAAAGTGAAGCAGTTTGTTCAATATGCTTTTATACTATGTTTGCTTTTGGGAATGAATTTAACGCCAGCATATGCAGTTTCCAATCAGCCGATTCATTGGGGATTTAAAAAAGCGGCAAATGAAGCGCCGGCAGAAGCCGGAAAAGAATTAGATGAGCTTTTAGGAAAATATGGGGCATATTATAAAGAAAATACCGATAAAAAAGTACTATATTTAACATTTGATAATGGTTATGAAAATGGCTATACCGGAAAAATATTGGATGTTTTAAAAAAAGAGAAAGTGCCTGGAACATTTTTTATTACTGGACATTATTTAAAAACAGCTCCCGATTTAGTGAAAAGAATGGCAAACGAAGGACATATAATAGGAAATCATTCCTATCACCATCCAGATTTCACCCAAGTATCAGATGAAAAGCTAAAAAGCGAGTTGGAAAGTGTTGTTGCTGAAACAGAAAGCCTGACAGGGAAAAAAGGCATGACTTATTTGCGGCCCCCACGAGGAATTTTTAGTGAAAGAACACTAAAATTAGCAAAAGAAATGGGCTATACACAAGTATTTTGGTCGCTAGCTTTTGTGGACTGGAAAACAGATCAGCAAAAGGGGTGGAAATACAGCTATGATAATATTATGTCACAGGTCCATCCTGGTTGTATTCTCCTTTTGCACACCGTTTCTAAAGATAATGCGGATGCACTCGAACAAGCAATTAAGGACTTAAAGAAACGAGGGTATACCTTTAAAAGTCTGGATGACATAAATATAAAGCGGGAAATGGATGAGGGAATTATGAATTAGGAGTAAAGTGAAGCGGACTTAGAGTATAGACTAGGTCTGTTTTTTTTGGTCTATATGATTCGAATTTTATCGAAAAATAGCTCAGTTAGGGAAAATGAAGCAAAATCAGTGGAAAGTGCAGACTAATCGATAAAAATCGCAGCAAAAGGAGCCTATATTATTTTACTTTTTACCTATACTGGATATTAGGGGAAAGAAGTATTAGTATTAATAGGATAGTGTCATGATAAAAATAATAAAATATTTATAGATGAATGTAGGAGTAAAATAAATGAAAGACAATAAACAAATAAATTCGGTAAAATTGACGCAAGGACAAACCTTTCCATTAACAATAAAACGTTTGGGAATTAATGGAGAAGGTGTAGGATACTTTAAACGCCAAGTAGTATTTGTTCCTGGTGCCCTTCCTGGTGAAGAAGTGGTTGTAGAAGCAACAAAAGTGCAGCCAAAATTCGCAGAAGGCAAAGTGAAAAAGATTCGCAAATCCTCTCCTTTCCGTGTAAAAGCTCCTTGTCCAATTTATGAACAGTGCGGCGGATGTCAGTTGCAGCATTTAGCATATGATCAGCAGCTTAAGGAAAAAAGAGATATTGTTCTTCAGTCATTAGAAAGACATACAAAGCTAGATGTAGAAAAATTAGATATTCTCCCAACCATAGGCATGGAAGAACCATGGAATTATCGCAACAAAAGCCAATTTCAAATCGGGCAGCAAAAAAATGGGAAAATTATTGCAGGATTATATGGAATGGACTCCCATCGACTTGTTCCTGTGCAAAATTGTATGGTTCAGCATCCATTAACCAATAAAGTATCAGAAGAAGTAAGAAAAATATTAGAAGAGCTGCAAGTTCCTATTTACAATGAACGCACACAAAAAGGCATTGTCCGCACGATTGTGACCCGGGCAGGCTTTCAATCAGGAGAAGTGCAAGTAGTGCTTATTACGACACAAAAGGAAGTGCCGCGCAAAAAATTGATTATGGCAGAAATCCAAAAAAGGCTGCCTGAGGTCAAGTCATTGGTCCAAAATATTAACGGCAATAAAACGTCCCTTATTTTTGGCGAAAAAACATTGCATTTAAGTGGAGAAGAAGTAATCCAAGAAACATTAGGAGACTTAAACTTCGAATTATCGGCACGAGCATTTTTTCAATTAAATCCTATTCAAACTGTAAAATTATATGATGAAGTGAAAAAAGCGGCAAGTTTAACAGGCAAAGAAAAAATCGCTGATGCTTACTGTGGTGTAGGCACGATTGGTCTATGGCTAGCAGACGGAGCAAGCGAAGTCCGAGGAATGGATACAATCGAAGCAGCCATAATAGATGCAAAGCAAAATGCGGCCCGCCATAATATTAAAAATGCCACATATGTTACAGGCACAGCGGAACACTGGCTGCCAAAATGGGTAGAAGAAGGCTTTAGGCCAGATGTTGTGGTGGTAGATCCTCCAAGAACAGGCTGCGACCGCAAACTGCTGGACGCTATAAAAAAAGTAAAACCAAAGAAGTTTGTATATGTATCATGCAACCCATCCACCCTTGCAAAGGATATTGATTATTTGGCAAAAGAATATAAAGTCGAGTATATTCAGCCTGTTGATATGTTCCCGCATACAGCGCATGTAGAATGTGTTGTGCAGTTGACGCTGAAGTTGTAAACAAAAAATAACTATCTGACAAAATAAATAAATTCTTGCTAAAATGGCCCCGTTTTCGTTTTAATGTACTTTTGCGAATTCGGGGTCTTTTTTTATACCAGATTTTTTTAAGAGTTTTCAGGATTTATTAAGCAATAAATAGATTATTCATGTGAATGTCAGTTCATTTGCAGGAATAGGGGAAAATAGGATGGCTGCTTGACAGGTTATTTAGGTTTAATTATTATAAAAACAAATAAATAAATTGTTTTTATGGTTTTATAATAACTAATTTGAGGAGAAAGCTTAATGCCGAAGTTTACAGAAATTGAAAAAGAAAGTATAAGGCTAGAGATGATGCGGACTGCACATCAGTGTTTTATCACAAAAGGGCTGAAGAATACATCTATTGAAGAAATAACTTCTTCAGTGTCTATAGCCAAAAGTAGTTTTTATGTATTTTTTAAATCAAAGGAAATGCTTTATCTAGAGTTATTAGTCTCTGAAGGGGAAGAAATTGAAAGACGAATTTGGACAAAAGTAGAACAAGAAAAGGATGTGCGTGGGGCAATTAAAGTTTATCTGCATGAAATGTCCTCTGCTTTAGAAGCAAATATATTAACACAGAGACTCATTACCAATTTAGAAGAATATAACATGGTATCTCGGAAGATAGACCCACAATATGCAGCAAGCAAAACTTTAAGAAGTATTGTTCCACTCATTGAGTTTATCAAAAAAAATAAAGGGCTAAAGAAAATAATTAATGAGGATATAGAAGTTATTGCTGGTGTTATTCGAGCCTGTTTGGCCATAATTATTCATAAAAAGGATGTTGGTGAGGAGATTTATCCTAAAGTTCAAGAAATTCTTTTTCAAGCTATAGCAAATGAACTAACAAAATAATCTATAAGAAATCTAAGGCTTTTTCAGCTAACGTATATTTATAGTGGTTTCATAAGATATGTTTCTTTGCAGTTAAAAATAAAGGATTTAAAAGCTTTGAAGAGTTTTATATTCAAAATAGAGATATTAATAAATTAGGATGTGAAAAAATGAGTAAAATGAAAAATGAAGTGTTAGAAATTGCTGAAAAACATGGATTGCTGCTAAAGAAGGATACTTTAATATTTGATGAATCTGGTTTGGACTTTCAGGTGGTCTTTGCAGTTGATCAGCAAAAAAATTCATGGGTGCTTCGAATACCGAGACGTGAGGATGTTATGCCAAGAACAAAAGAGGAGAAAAAAGCATTGGATTTGGTGAATGAGACGATAACTGTTTTTCAAGCGCCCAAATGGTCTATTTATACTAATGAATTGATTGCATATAAGAAGTTGAATGGGGTGCCAGCAGGAACAATCGATCACAAAATTCATAATTATGTTTGGGAAATAGACATTAATAATGTACCTGAATGCTTTTACCAGACATTAGGGAAAGCACTTGTAGCTTTGCATAATGTTTCAAAGGAAAAAACTCTGGAAGCTGGATTGACGGTTCATACACCTGAAGAAGCAAGGCAGTCAATGGAAGAACGTATGAATGCTGTAAGAGAAAAAATTGGAGTAGGAGATGCTTTATGGACTCGGTGGCAGACATGGATACAGAATGATGAGATGTGGCCGACGCAAACAGGTCTGATCCATGGTGATGTACATGCAGGCCATATTCTGATTGATAAAGCTGGAAGCGTAACTGGTTTGATCGATTGGACTGAAGCAAAAGTAACAGATGTATCAAATGATTTCGTTGTAAGTTACAGGACTTTTGGGGAAGAGGGGCTTAACTTGCTTATGAATGCTTATCAAAAAGCAGGTGGTTATGTTTGGCCTAAAATGAAAGAGCATGTTATTGAATTAGAGGCCGCATATCCAGTTGCCATTGCAGAATTTGCAATTTTATCAGGTATAGATGAGTATATGCAAATGGCAAAGCAGGCATTGCAGATACTCGAAGCATAGAATTTAATCAGCCAAAAATAGAAATGAAATTATTAGAGGCTCTACGGCTTTTAATAGAGTTTACGTATAAATTGCTCCTCTATCACAGCCTTTTGCAATATTGCTTGTATGGAATTGGGGAGAGGAACGTTTTTACAGATTGCTAATTGGACTTTACAGATGGTTTATGTAATTTCATTGGGAATAAATAAATGTTCCTATGGTTTCCCTGTTAGTCATGATAGATATAAGCTGAATCAATTGATGATAAAGTTTAAGAAGAAGCTGATGGGGATGTTTTATGGAGCTGCTAAGGGTTCTGAAATGATTATTCATGGAGCAGAACATGAGGCAGTACCTTAATGGATAACTTTTTAATGTATTACTCCCTTATTCTATTGATTTGTGCGGAAAGTTAAATTAATAGGCGTTTTATTTCTTATTCAGTTGTCAATCAGGCAGCTGTTTTTTTGTATAACTTTATAGGTTGAAAAAAGAAATTGAACAGTTTTTCTTGTATAATGAGAAAGAATTCAATAATAAGTAGATAAACATTGCAGCAAATATTTTCGCAGACCTAATTTATAGAATAGATAACATTATTTTAATAAGAAAAAGTTATTTATAAAAATAGCTAGTTTTTTATAGCGCAATTTTAGTTTATCTCTTCCATTATTATAATCTTGTATTGATGAGGGGTAAAAATGAAGAAGAAAAGAAAAGCAGCAGTCAACGTTCTTTTTATAATAGTTATAGTTTTATATTCTATATACTTATTAACAGAAAATGCGCTTAAACAGAGTAATGAAAAGAGATTAATGAAATACTTGCCGATTATCTCGAGTGAATTAGAAGAAAATGATTTAAGTGCGGACGAGTTTGCTCCTGTTTTATTAGCCATTATGGATCAAGAAAGCCATGGAAAAGGGAATGATCCGATGCAATCATCTGAATCTGCTGGTTTAAAAAGAAATAAAATTGATAATCCTTATAAAAGTATAAAGCAAGGCGTTTTTCATTTTTCAGAGATGTATAGATATGGAGAGAAGCTTGGGGTTGACTTGGAAACAATTATACAAAGTTATAATATGGGACCAGGATATATTGATTTTATAGCAAGTAATAAGTCAGCGCATAGTGAAAATTCAGCTAAAACTTATTCTGAATATATGGTGGAGAAGTCTCCATCCATTTATACATGCAATAATGATAAATTGAATTTTCGATATCCTTACTGTTATGGTGACTATACTTATGCTAAAAAGGTAACTGCAAAATTAGATGCAATGAATAGTATTATTAAAAATAATTTATAGAATTCTTAATTCATCAAAATTGTGAGTTACAGTGGAGTCAAACATCTCTATTATATTCATGTTAACCATTCCTTCCATTCTTTTGTGCTGCTCTTATTAGAACGCATAAAGGGGAGGTAATGGTAGCATTTATTCAGAACATTTTATCTGTTTATCGAACTCTGACAGCAAATAAAATGAAACTTCAATTAGTGCTCTTTTATGCCCACTGATTGTTAACTGAACTAATCAGGCTTTTAATCCTCACCTGGATTTTTTGTTTTTCCTTGTAATCTTGAGGTTAGGGAAAGGTCTGTTAATGGTTAATAAAAAGAGAGCATCCTACCTTGCGTGCAGCGAAGTAGGATGCTCTCCTTTGAATTTTAGGCTCCCTCTTGCATCGAACGATTGTCATTTTCAAAACTTAGCCCATAATAGTAATATAATCCTTTTTTACGCATCCATTGGACTCGCACAAAAGCGTGCTTTTCTGTTTTTTCTTTCATAACAAAGGAAAATTTTTGCTGCTTTATACGCTTTCTCGTTTTTAATTGGCAGCCTGAATTGCTGAGGTCTACTAATTTTCCTTGTATGGATTGGTTGAAAAACTGGATATTTACTGGGATATTTGTTTTTTGCCTAATAGATTTTCGGTTTAGTTTTTTAGGATTTTTTTGAGTTTTACGGAAAAATCCGATTATCGCTCCTAATACAGAAGCATTTTCATAAATTTTATTAGAATAAATATCAATCGATTCAACAAATAAAGCAGAAATCAAGGATTTGTATTGATCATTGCTTACATCTACAAAGGATACTCCAATATAATAAGAATCGTTTATTTTCGTTACCCAATGTTTTTGCAGCTTCAATCCATGTATAGTATTCGTATTCAAATATAAAAATTTGTCATTGGCAATAAACTGAAAGGTATCAAATTCCTTTTCCTTTATTTCCATTCTAGCTCCATGCTCACTCATATCTGTAATTGTACATGGTATTTGCAGTCCCTGTTTTTGTTTATTTGAGAGATTTGCAGCCAAGTTGACCATAAATCTTTCTGTTCCTCTAAACCTTGGACGCTCTACTGTAATTAACAAAGCAATAGAAATGGCTAATCCATTATAAATCACCCAAAAAACATTAATGATAAGCATGTCTATAGTTGGATAGATATCTATTGTTGTAAAAACATGGAGGCATACTAAAAGCAGGGAAATAATAGACATGACTAACAAAATAATATAAGGAAGGCTAATTTCCCAAAGGAAACTTCTTTCATTATTTTGAATTCCTTTTCTTGTTACATTAAATTTTCCCTTTTCTTTAAAGAAAATTTCTGATAACACGGAAAAAGCCATATATGGAGCCAATGTCACTTCATAAACATGGCTCCATAACACGCTACGTTTGCTGTCTGCCATCCTTCTGAAAGCAAGCAAAGAAGAGAAAAATGCTGGAAACCAAAATACTATTAATGTAGAAAAATTTGTTTGTATGCTGTATATCGAAAATAGCAGAAAAAGCAATGGCGCCAATAGATAGATCATTTTATAGACACCAAAAAACCAATAATGAATTCCATCCAAATAGAGCAGCCGCTGCATCCATGATAATCCCTTGATGCTGATGGGATTCCATTTTCGTGCTACTTGAATATTGCCTCGGCACCATCTATCTCTTTGTTTAATTAAATCAGGAAAAGTTTCTGCTGAAAGACCGACCGCTAATGTTTCATTTACAAATACAGATTTTTGATTTTTTGTTTGCAGAAGCATGCCTGTAGCCATATCTTCTGTAATGACGCCTGTTGCAAAACCTCCAATATTTTCGAGTGCGGTTCGCCGAAATAATGCATTGCTTCCCACATACATAGTCGAATTAAAACGATCTTTTCCTTCTTCTAGCCTTCTCATAAAAAAATCTTGTTCGTTTGTTAATCGTTCTTCATAAAAGAGATTGTACTGAAAAGGATCTGCGTTATAAAAAACTTGTGGAGCTTGAACAAATGTCACTTGTTCGTCCTTAAAGTAGCCTAGTGTTCGTTCTAAGAAGTTGATTTTTGGCACCATATCAGCATCCATCGTTACAATAATATCTCCATTTGTGACACTCATTGCATGATTTAGATTTCCTGCTTTTGCATGCTTATTATCCTCTCTCTTAATATAATAGGCTCCAAGAGATTCTGTCATCTTTTGGATTTCTTTTCTTTTTCCATCATCACAAACATATACCCGCAATTTTTCTTTAGGATATCTCATTAAAAGACAAGCTGTAATCGTTCTTTTTAATAAATCTGCAGGTTCATTATAAGTTGCAATAAATACATCTACAGTAGGAAGCTCTCTAAATGAGTATAATGGGATTATTTTTCTTTTGAAGGGTTTCCATGACAGGATGGTGAAAATTATTGATTGCGAATAGCCAGCCCATTCTGCTGCAAGCAGTAATAAACCAAATATAAAGCTGACGATCCCAACAGTTGGAAGCGTGCAAAGCGTTCTCCATACTAAATAAATGCCATTTAAGATTAAAAAAGCAAAAAGCAATATATACTTAGACCAAAGATATTTGCTTGCTAAGAAATACAACAGCAATAAAAGAATGGAAGATCCTGCTAACCAATAAAGGATTTCTGTATCCATGATATACTCCTTAATCTTTATTAGAATAGTATGCCTGAAAAAAATACCGTTAGATTCTGATTTATTCATTAGTTATATTAAAAAAATTATATTATATAGGTATTTTAACCTATTTTAATACAATTTTATAGGGGGCATATAGCTTTTAAAGAATCTACGCCCAATTAAGTGTAATGGAGAAACTGTTTTGCAATTTCGATAAAGACTAAGAAATTTAGTAATTGTAAGGAAGCGAGTGAATGAGCAAACATTTGATGCCATCGCTTTTCTTGGGTTTTCAGAAAATTTCCTTTTTATTGATAAAAATAATAATTAGGAAAGTGTAATGCAGGTTGTTGAATTTAAAGATAGCCGAAAAAACATATAAAATATTTCAGCATAAATTGAGGAGAAAGAGGGAGGAAATTGATTTTATAAAATTTGAACAGTCAGCGTTGGCAATCCATCATATTTCATGACCTTATTTTTGTCTAAAAGAGAAATTAGTTTACAACGTTAAATATATAGAATAGAATGTTGTCGTGTTCGAATGAACCAAAAGGTGTTTTATTAATACACTAATCGATTAATAAAAAGGAGTTGAATTTTTATGAGTAGTCGAAAGTGCATGGAACCTGATCCTGAGCCCAGGACTTGCAACGGGAAAGTCATCAATAACCCATTTTTCAAAGTTTTGAATGCTGATAAAACTTCAACTATATGGCAGTGATTTTTGACTTTCTCATAAACTGAGGAGGTTATAGTATGTTAAAGATGTATGCATCAAATGAACAGGGGGCTCTTAAAGAAATTGAAAAGATTTCAAACGGGTGCTGGGTGAATCTAATAGACCCGACAGAAAAGGAAATTTATGATATTTCAAAGGAATTAGAGATACCTTTAGAATTTTTAAAAGATCCTTTGGATGAAGAGGAGCGCTCTAGACTTGAAAAAGATGGAGAAAATATTTTAATTATTGTAAATGTGTCTTTAGTATCAATGGATGAGAATAATCTCCCAATTTATGACACGATACCTCTAGGAATGATTATTGCTAAAAATTGTTTTATTACTGTTTGTTTAAAAGATAATCCAATTTTCGAAACTTTTTCTCGGGGGAAAGTAAAGAATTTTTTTACGTATAAAAAAACAAGATTCTCTTTTCAAATTCTTTATTCCATGGCTACTTCTTATCTGAAATATTTAAAACAAATAAGCAAAAAAACAGATATTATTGAAAAGGAACTGCATCAGTCAATGAAAAATAAAGAACTTTTTTCCTTGCTGAATTTTGAAAAAAGTTTAGTTTATTTTACTACTTCTTTGAAATCGAATAATATTGTGATGCAAAAAATGCTGAAAAGCAACTATTTAAAGATGTATGCAGAGGATCAGGAGCTGTTAGAGGATGTTATTATAGAAAATCAGCAAGCGATAGAAATGGCTGAAACACATACCTCTATTTTAAGTGGGATGATGGATGCTTTTGCATCTGTCATTTCTAATAATGTTAATATAGTGATGAAGTTTTTAACTTCATTTACAATTATTCTTTCGTTGCCAACAATGGTTGCTAGCTTTTATGGAATGAATGTTGCCATTCCTTTTCAAGATTATCGATATTCATTTATTATTGCAATTATTATTGCATTTGGTTTATCGGGTGTGACTGCGATTGTTTTTTGGAAGAAGCGGTTTTTTTAGAACATAGTCTTAAGAGTGTAGACAAAGTAAAAATGGAATGATTTTGAGCTGATCGAAAAAGCTTGTCTTTTGAGGTGTGAAGATTTGGGAGGAGCAGAGTTACCTGAGCCGAACAAGATGAGCAACAAAAAAGCGAGCGTTTGCCGAGAACTTCTGAGCATGTTTTATTAGAGCATGCTCTTTCTTTTTGTCTATTTATTGTATGGATTCATTGCCACTTAATAATGGAAGCGATGCAATAAATTTCAGAGGAAGATTTTTTAAGAATTATTGCTCTCTAAAATGATTTTATTCACTAAACGAAAATTTCGTATATAAAAATAAATAAGTGAATGATATGATAATACAAGAATATTAATATATATGGAGTTAGCTAAAAAATGTAAATGCTAATGGTTCACATAAGGAGAGCGGTAGTATGGCAGCATGGAAGCGTAATTTACTGGTACTATGGGTCGGAGTATTTTTTACAGCAGCTAGTTTTTATATGGTAATTCCTTTTTTACCTATTTTTTTATTGGAATTGGATGTACATGAACATACAGAAATGTGGTCAGGTTTATTATTTAGTGCAGCTTTTTTTGCAGGGGCCTTGTCTTCTCCCTTTTGGGGAAGAGTTGCAGATAAATATGGAAGAAAACCAATGATCATTCGAGCTGGATTTGTTTTATTTGTTGTTTATACATTGGCAGCATTTGTAACCAATCCCTATCAATTATTGGTTTTGAGAGTTTTGCAAGGACTGTTGTCCGGATTTATTCCTGGAGCGATTGCATTGGTTGGTACAAATACCCCAGCCCATAAAACGGGATATGCGCTTTCGATGATTTCAACTGCATCTGCAACTGGGGGCATTGTTGGACCATTGCTTGGGGGGCTTATTGCAGAATTGGTAGGCAATAGAAGTGCATTTGCCAGTGCTGGTTTTATTGTCCTTCTTGCGACGATTCTTATTATCTTTTGGGTGAAAGAAGAAAATTTTACTCCAAGCAAGGAGAAAGGATCAGTTAAAATCGATATCAAAATGGCGTATGCGAATAAACCTTTGATGCTGGTCTTACTATTAACGGTTATCACATCCTGTTCCATTATGACAATTGAACCAATCCTTCCTTTATATATTGTGGATATAGGTGGTTCTTCTGATAATGCCGCTTTATTGGCAGGTTTTGTGTTTTCATTGCCTGGAATAGCAAGTGTATTAATGGCACCTTGTTGGGGGAAATGGGCAGACAAAGTCGGATTTAACAGAGTTTTATTTATTGGATTAATTGGTGGAGGAATTGGAACGCTTGCCCAAATTATATTCGCTAATATTTGGGGATTTTCCATTATGAGATTTATTTTTGGTCTGTTTTTCTGTGCAGTTTTCCCTAGTTTAAATGGACTTGTTGTCAAGTCAACAACGGAAGACTTCCGTGGACGGGCATTTGGCTTAAATCAAACAGCTAACCAAATAGGTGGAATGGCTGGCCCGATGATGGGCGGATTAATTGGTGGAATTTTTCCCGCTCAAACAGTATTTGTTTTAACAGGCATTTTGCTTTTATGCGCTACAGGCATTGTGTTTTGGAAAGCAAATGTGCTGACTCCAAGATATAGAAGCAATATAGTACATGAAAAATAGCTTTATTTTTTAGAATGTATCTAATTTGAAAGATTTTCAAATTAGATACATTCTTTTATTTTTGGAAATTCACAAAAAATTCATTAGCTAAATAAGGGAAGTCTGGTGTATAGTTTAGAAAAAATAAATGGAATATTCTTAATAAATGAGTTGGCGGTGCAATAATGACTGAAGCAATGAAAGGTAAAAAGAACTCCATATTATTAGAGAGTACCGAAATAAAAGGATATGTGTTTTCTAATCGTTATGTTTGTGCACCATTTGATATTGCAAAAGCTGAGAATAATGGGATTATTACAGAAGAGCTATTGACTATTTACGGTTCACGTGTTGGCCCATCCTTAATTATTGTAGAACAGGCTGCTGTAGCAAAAGCTGGCCAATATAGGGAAAGGTTGATTTTCACAGATCGTGATGAGTGCATTAATGGGCTAGAAAAACTTGCAAATGTCATACATCAAAACAATCAAGTTGCGGTCATGCAAATTAATCATGCTGGAAGTGCTGCGGATATTTCATTAACAGGATTAGAAGCAGTAGCCCCATCAGCGGTAATACACCCTACTGTTAAGCGGTCTATGCCAAGAGCATTGACTGTATTAGAAATTAAGGAGATAAAAGAAGCATTTATTCAAGCTGCTCTCCGTGTAAAAGAGGCAGGATTTGATGGCGTAGAAATTCATAATTGCCACGGCTTTTTACTATCCCAATTTTTATCTCCGCTAACGAATAAAAGATCGGATGAGTATGGAGGAAGTCTGGATAACCGGAGCAGACTTCTTTTGGAAATTGTTAAAGGTGTACGAAAAGCCGTGGGGGAAGAGTTCCTGCTGTTAGTGCGTTTAGGTTTGGACGACTTTTTATCAGGTGGAATGACAGCAGAGGATGGTTGTTTGGTTGCAGAAAAATTACAAGAAGCGGGAATTGATATACTTGATATATCTACAGGACTGATGTCTCCGTTAAGTTTACCGGGTCCTGCTATGTTAAGAGAGCTGCTGAAAAAGGCGAAAGCGCATGTAACGATTCCTGTAATTGGTGCAGGAGCATTAGAGAATATAGAAATAGCGGCAGATATGGTAGAAAAAGAAGAAGTGGATTTTATCGCTCTTGCAAGAAAAATTATGAAACAGCCTAATTATGTAGAAGAGTTATTAGAAACTATAAACACAAAGGTTTAATACAAATGGCAATGCATACTGGTAAGATTGATTTTTTAAATTAATCTTGCCTTTTTTATGTTTCTATTAAAAATTTGCATAATAAAGGTAAAGACGATAACGACTGATTTTTTTCTTTTCGTAACACTAAATAATTAATTTCGAGAAAAAAATGATAAAATAGGAAGAAAAAGAATGGAGACATGAAGATGTATAGTTTTAAAAATGATTATAGTGAAGGTGCGCATCCTCGGATTTTACAAGCATTAGTAGACACTAACTTTGAGCAAGAAGCAGGATATGGGAAAGACCGCTTTACGTTAAAAGCGGGGGAATTATTAAAAGAAAAAATGGGAAGAAAAGATGTCGATGTTCATTTATTAGTAGGTGGCACACAAACAAATCTTACTGTGATTTCAGCCTTTTTAAGACCTCATGAAGCAGCAATTGCAGCAAAAAGCGGCCATATTTTCACACACGAAACAGGTGCAATTGAAGCAACTGGACATAAAATATTATCTATTGAAACAGATGATGGAAAACTAACACCTGTTTTGATAAAAAAGGTGTTAGACGAGCATACAGATGAACATATGGTAAAACCAAAGCTAGTATACATATCTAATTCAACGGAGATAGGTTCCATATATGTATATAAAGAATTAAAGGACTTAAGCGAATTTTGCCGCAAGAACAGCCTTCTTCTATTTATGGATGGAGCAAGATTAGGATCTGCTTTATGTTCAGAAGAAAGCGACTTGAAATTAAGTGATCTTCCTGAGCTTGTGGATGCCTTTTATATTGGCGGCACAAAAAATGGGGCGCTTTTTGGGGAGGCATTAGTCATTTGCCGTGAATTACTGAAAGAAGATTTTCGTTATCATATAAAGCAAAAAGGAGCCTTGCTTGCAAAGGGAAGGTTATTAGGAATACAATTTGTAGAACTTTTCCGTGATAACCTGTTTTTTGATTTAGCACTACATGCGAATAAGATGGCAGGAATATTAAGGGAGCAGCTGACTAAAGGGAATTTCCAATTTTTAACTCATTCAGCTTCCAATCAGCTGTTTCCAATATTGCCTGACAAACTGATAGAAGAACTGCAAAAAAAATATGATTTTCTAATTTGGGAAAAGATGGATGGAAATGATTCTGCCATCCGTTTAGTTACATCTTGGGCAACCAAAGAGGATGAGGTATTAGCTTTTATAGAAGATATCAAAAAATGCCTTTCTTAAAATCAAAATCCTAAAAGTAGCCTGAATATATAATGCAGGCTACTGAAAAACTTAATGTTTTTTTATGTTTGTATAGGATGAAAAAGACAATTAAAGGAAACATCTATTATTTGAAGAGGCGTCCATTTATCCCACGGAAAGTGGATGGTGATATTTGGAAAACCAATTCATTTATGGAGTAAAAGCCAATTTGAAAATAGTTCCATCCGCTAATTTAACTTTTCAGTGGCCTCTATATAATAAACAGGCATCTTTAAACAGGAATAGTTATATAAAAAGTCGTTCCTTTTCCTTTTTCACTTTCGACTTTTAGCGAACCTTTTATTTTATCGACGGTATTGTAGACCATAAGCATACCAAGTCCTGTTCCTTCTTCTTTAGTAGAATAATATGGTTTTCCTAAACGAGATATTTCCTCTTTTGTCATGCCGATGCCTGTGTCTTGTATGACAAGAAGGATTTTTTCGGATTGTTCTAAAACATTAATGGTTAATGTGCCTCCATCGGTTTCCTTCATGGATTCAATTCCATTTTTTATTAGATTGATTAAACATTGCTGTATTTGATTGTGATCATATCTTGTAGAGAGTGTGTTAGTAAAGCTTAATTGAATTTCAACTTGATGCATTCTAGCATAAGGAAGCAAAAGATTTGTTGTATATTCCACTTCTTTATAAAGATTAGAATAAATCATATTCTCTGATTGAGGTTTGGCCAAAGAGAGATAATCACTGACAATTTTTTCTGCGCGCTTTAATTCTTGCAAGGATAATTCTACATATTTTTTCTCCTCTTGCGTAATGGTATGAGAAGTATTTAAAAGTTGAAGAAATCCGCTTGTTACAGTAAGAGGATTTCTTATCTCATGGGAAACGCTTGCAGATAATTCACTTACCACGTTTAATCTCTCAGAATGTAAATATTTCTCCCGATTTTTACTGTTGGCGATAATTCGCTCAATAAGGAGAGTAATAATAGCAATCATGATAACATGTGTCGTTAATGCATGAACTACTAGCAGCCAAAATTCTTTTGTCAGTTCTTGAAAATAGGTGCTTAATAAGCTAAGATAAATGCCCATAAGAATAAAGGAAATAGCGGAAGCAGTTATTACTCTCTTTTTCGAATCAAACCTTAAAAATTTATTTCTTAGCATAGGGATTAGCAGGAAAGCCGCTGTTGAAAAGATAAAGGAGTTAAGAGTTCCTTCTCCGCCAATATAAAATCGGTAAATATTTAAAATTATATAGAGAATAAATATATTTTTATATCCTCCATATAGAGCAACCATTATAAATGGAATATACCTTAAATCAAAAATAAATCCGATATTCATTTTAATAGGAATGGTTATACAAAGAACCATGGTAAGGGAAGATAGTAGGATAAAAATCCATCTATTAGAAGCATACGATTTATGTTCAAAAAATATTAGATATATCATTACTGGGAATAATAAGAATAAAAAATTTAATAGTAATGTTTCAAACAATGGATTACTTCCTTTCATGCTGTTTCACTTTGGAAAATATTTCGCCTTAATAATATTAGCAGATTTGTTTATTTAGTGACATTATAGGTAGAAAAAATATTTTTATTGAAACTAAGATTTTATCATGCTAGTATAAATTGAAAATAAAGTGAATATTCCTTTAAGCTGGTACAGAGAGACCGAAAAGGGACAGCAGATAATTATGTGATTTTGTTATCTTTGCCTATCTATGCCCTTTTGTCTTAAAGACAGAAGGGTTTTATTTTTTACTTTTACCTAGATAAGGAATTTTTTTTAGCAAATGGTCTGTACAATGAACGTATATCTGCCGCTTGCAAAAGGTTTTTAATGATTGTTCTTCTTTTAAATGAAGTCCTGTGAGGCTTAAAAAGAGAATGGAGTATTTGTTATGCATTTAATGATACAGATCCATTCCTTCCCCACCATAAAGAGAACTATGTTTGCTTAAAAAATATTGGAGGATGGAAATATGAATTATCGAAACAAAACAGTTATAGCATCAGTTGCAGGTTTAACATTGGAGGGCATGGACATTATGTTTATTTCATTTGCCATGTCAATGATTATTGCTAATTTTAATATTGATTTAGCGACTGGAGGCCTAATATCTTCTATTACTAATATAGGAATGCTCGCAGGTGGAGTGATTTTCGGTATTATGGCAGATAAATTTGGAAGAGTAAAAGTATTCACCTACACGATTATTTTATTTGCAATTGGTACAGCATTAACAGGACTTGCAACAAATATTGAGCAAGTGTACTTATTCCGATTTATAGCAGGTCTTGGTGCTGGAGGAGAATATGGCATTGGGATGGCCCTTGTTGCTGAAGCCTGGCCAAAGAACAAACAAGGGAGAGCATCTTCCTATGTTAGTGTTGGTGCCCAATATGGCGTAATATTAGCAGCATTGCTTAGTGCGGTTATTTTGCCTACATTAGGATGGAGAGCGTTATTTTTTGTAGGCGTGCTTCCAGTAATTTTTGCCTTTTTTGTTAGAAGGAATTTGGAGGAATCTCCAGAATGGGTTGCTGCTCAAAATGAAAAAAAGGTTACTAATAAGAAAGAAAAAGGGAAATTAGTGCAGTTGTTTAAAACACCAAGAACTGCTTTTACGACAATTTCTTTAGCGATAATGGCAACTGTTCAAATTGCGGGCTATAATGGGTTGATGATTTGGCTGCCCTCTATGCTTCAACAATCTCAAGGATTATCTGTTTCAGGTTCTGCATTATGGACAATCAGTACAGCTGTGGGAATGATTATTGGAATGCTGACATTCGGCCGATTTATGGATCGGTTTGGTGCAAAACGATCTTACGGAATTTTTCTCCTTGCTTCCGCAGCCGCAGTATTTTTATATTCCTATGCAGAAGGAAGTGCCGGTGTTCTAATTGGTGGTGCCATTGTTGGTTTCTTCTCGAATGGAATGTTTGCTGGATATGGTGCATTAATAAGCAGCTATTACCCAGTTAGTATTCGCAGTACTGCTACTAATACTATTTTTAATTTTGGAAGAGCAATCGGAGGGCTGTCTCCAATTCTAGTTGGCTATATTTTACAAACTTATGATATGACAGCAGCGATGACGTATTTAGCAATTCTATATTGTATATCCTTTGTTGTTATGATTAGTTTAAAGAAAAAACAACCATCTATGGCTATTGAACGAGATGCTTTAGCGTAGTATCTAGTGTGTTTAAATGATATTTTAATCTGTAACAATATTCAATAAAAAAGTAGGAATCCTATGATAAGGTTACCTGCTTTTTTTATTAATCCCTTTTTACTAATTCTTTTGAATTTTTCCTGTAATCGCCATTTATTAAACTGCTTTTGAAAATAGAGAGGAAAATAAAGGGGATATAATGGAAGCGGTTTCTGTTTTGTGCTATGATTCTATCAAAAGAGTAAATAAAACACATTTTTTTCTTATTGTTTAATAGATTTATCCCACATTAATGGGCAATAAGAACCCAGCTCAAGATAGGAGAGGAAATGCGAACCCTAGATGGAGAGAACCTTGCCTGTAAAATCCCGATTGATTCAACTAACAATCAGTGGGGGATGGAAAAAAATACTGATTGAAGTTTCACTTTATTGTTCTATAGTGAATGTTATTTACAGGCTGTTTAGAATAAATTGTTTAATTTACAAGGAGGATTTTATTTATGTCAAGAAAGGTTAGAGTCGGTATTATTGGTTGTGGTGGAATTGCAGAAGGGAAGCATATGCCAAGTTTAGCAAAACTGGAAAATGTAGAAATGGTGGCTTTTTGCGACATTATTAAAGAAAGAGCAGAGAAAGCAGCAGTGAATTTTGGGATAAAGGAAGCAAAAATTTATGAGGACTATAGAGAATTATTAAAGGATGAAACAATAGAGGTAGTTCATGTATGTACGCCAAATAATTCTCACTGCAATATTTCTGTTGCCTCATTAGAAGCTGGAAAGCATGTTATGTGTGAAAAGCCAATGGCGATATCTTCAGATGAAGGAAAAAAAATGGTGGAAGCTGCAAAGCGAACAGGGAAAAAACTAACCATTGGTTATCAAAATCGTTTCCGCACAGACAGTCAATATTTACATAAAGTATGTTCAAATGGAGATCTTGGAGAAATTTATTATGCGAAGGCACATGCAATTCGCCGCCGTGCTGTTCCCACATGGGGTGTATTCCTAGATGAAGAAAAACAAGGAGGAGGCCCTTTAATTGATATCGGAACACATGCATTGGATCTGACTTTATGGATGATGAATAATTATAAGCCTCAAGTAGTAATGGGCTCTACCTACCATAAATTAGGGAAGAAAAAAGGTGCTGCTAATGCTTGGGGTTCTTGGGATCCGGAAAAATTTCAAGTGGAAGATTCCGCTTTTGGTTTTATTAAAATGGAAAACGGAGCGACAATTGTTCTGGAATCAAGCTGGGCCCTTAACTCATTAGATGAGGATGAGGCGAAATGTACCCTTTGTGGTACAGAAGGCGGCTCTGATATGAAGGAAGGATTAAGAATTAATGGAGAAAAGTACAGCAAACTTTATACAGAAAAAGTTGCATTAGATTCGGATGGCGTAGCTTTTTTTAGCGGTTCAGAAGAAAGTGCTGCAGATTTAGAAGCGAGATTATGGATTGAAGCAGTCATAAATGATACAGCGCCAATTGTTGCGCCTGAACAGTCGTTAGTAGTAACTGAAATTTTAGAAGCTATTTATCAATCTGCTGAAACAGGAGAACCGGTATATTTTAAAAAAAGTAATTAATAACTACTTGTGTGATAGTATGCAAATCAGGAATTATTGGAAACGCAGATGATTTTTCATTTGCGTTTTTTTGCTATGGATACATATTCATTAGGGCAATAAGACAAAATAAAGAATGGGGGTGACTATTATGACTAAAAATAAACATACTAGCGGAATTAGTAATAAACAAGCAGTTAAAGATAGTTTATCAAGAGAATATGACCATGAATTTGCGAATGAACCGTTAACTGCAGCGGAAAAACTTAATAATAAAAAAACGAAAAAAAGACAATAATCTTATGAATCATTTAATGTTAGAAAAGATTTAATCCTTTTTAGGCTGTGTGTAAATCGTTATCTTCCGATGTACAGATCGATTAGAGCAAGTTAGCAGGAAGAGAATGTTTGTTCACAGCCTAAAATTTTGTGAAGCTGGAACTTCTTTGGATTAGGAGATAAAGTTTAATCTAATGTGAAAAGGCATTTTTTTTCTATAGCGTAAATCTGTTAAAATAAAAGTACATAATTCGACAAGAAAGCGTTGACAACATATTATATGAGAATTTATAATAATATTGCGGAACCGGTTCTATAACATGAGTGAATAATTTTATTTATGCAGATTTGAAACCGATTACTATTTTACTATATTTTTTAACTTTTAATGAAAGCGATTGTTTTTTTATAATAAAACGGAACCGATTCCAACGATGCGACTAACAAGTGATGATACGATAGACTGTTTAGGGGGAAGATTATGAAGCAGAAATGGTGGCAAAAAGAAGTTATTTATCAAATTTATCCTAAAAGTTTTTATGACTCAAATAATGATGGAATAGGCGATATAAAGGGTATTACAGAGAAATTAGACTATTTGCAGTCTTTAGGTATCACAATGGTTTGGATATGCCCAATTTATCAATCGCCAATGGCTGATAATGGATATGATATTTCAGATTATTATCAATTAAATCCAGAGTTTGGCGATATGAAAGACTTGGATGAGTTGATTGAAAAGGCAACAGAAAAAGGCATCAAAATTGTTCTTGACCTTGTAATAAATCATACATCTGATGAACATCCATGGTTCCAAGATGTGCTAGAAAATCCTGATAGTAAGTATAAAGATTATTATGTCTTAAAATCTGGTAAAGATGGCCAGCTACCTAATAATTGGCGTTCTGTTTTTGGCGGAAGTGTATGGGAGCCTTTAAAAAATACAGATCAGTATTATTTTCATTCTTTTGGAGTCAAGCAGCCAGACCTAAATTGGGAAAATAAAGAAGTTCGTGAAGAGCTGTATAAAATGGTTAATTATTGGCTGGATAAAGGAATTGCTGGTTTTAGAGTTGACGCGATAACGTTTATTAAGAAAGATCAATCTTATCAAGATGTACTTGCAGATGGAGTAGATGGACTTGCAAAATGCACCAAAAGAGGCCGTAATCAACCAGGCATTGAAAAATTTCTGCATGAATTACAAGCAAAAACCTTTTCAAAGTATAATTGCGTAACAATTGGTGAAGCTCCTGGAGTGCCATATGAGCAATATGGAGATTTTATTGGCGATAATGGATACTTCTCTATGATTTTTGATTTTAGATATGCAGATCTTGATGTGGCTTCTGGAAGTGAATGGTTTAAAAGAGTCGATTGGAATGTAATAGATTTAAAGGGTTTAATATTTACTAGTCAAAAAGAAATTCAAAAAGTCGGCTGGGGTGCTAACTTCTTAGAAAACCATGATCAAAATAGATCAATAAGCAAGTATATAAAGGAAGAAGAGAATCGCAATTTCTATTCGGCGACAATGCTAGGAGCAATGTTTTTCTATTTGCGTGGAACTCCTTTTATATATCAAGGTCAAGAAATTGGCATGACTAACTTTAAAAGAAAAAGCATTGAAGAATTTGATGATATTTCAAGCATTGACCAGTATTATCGTTCTATGAATGAGGGTTTTAGTGAAGACGAAGCATTGCACTTTATCAACTTGCGGAGCCGCGATAATTCAAGAACACCATTTCATTGGAGCCCAAAAGAATATGGTGGATTCTCAGAAGTGCAACCATGGTTAGGAATGAATGAGAATTACGAATCAATAAATGTAGAACAACAAGAAAAAAATCCAGATTCTATCTTAAATTTTTATAAAAAAATCATTCAAGTAAGACAGTCAAGCAAGGCAAGTGAATGCTTAACTTTTGGCGAAATCGAACCAATTTTAGAGGAACACCCCCATATAGTTGCATATAAGCGTAAATTGAATGAAAAAGAAGTTATTTGTTATTTTAATTTTTCATCAGAAAATAATGTAGTCAAATTAGAGCAGAAAAAGTATGAAGTTTTATTAAACAATTACAAAGATGAAGAAACGATAATAGCTATACAAGATTATGAACTAAAGCCATATCAAGCTCTACTACTTTTAAAGAAAGAAGAGAATAGTGATGAATGAAAACAAATACGAACGCATAGGCAAAGAAATTATTGATGTAATAGGTGAAGATAATATCGAATCATATACCCATTGTGCTACTAGACTGCGTTTTTCTATTAAAGATCGTGAAAAGATCAATGATGAAGCTATTGAAAGCATTGATGAAGTAAAAGGGGTATTTTTTAATGCCGGCCAGTATCAGGTTATTTTAGGTACTGGTACGGTTAATAAAGTATATGCTGCCTTGAGGGGAAATCAGCCAGAACAAGATGAGGCACAATCCAAGGAGGATGCTTCATCTGCTAAAAAAGAAAAGGGCATAAGAAGAGCTGTACGTACACTTGCTGATATATTTATTCCAATTATCCCGATTATTGCTGCAACAGGACTGTTTCTCGGATTAAAGGGAGTAATATTTAGTGATGCTATTTTAGGGCTAATAGGGATGACAGGCAATGATATTCCTGCTTATTTGAAGACACTTATCTCTGTTCTTACAGACACTGCATTCGCCTTTTTGCCAGCATTAATTTGCTGGTCTGCATTTAAGAATTTTGGAGGAATGCCAATAATCGGTTTTGTAATCGGTTTAATGTTAGTTTCTCCTGCTCTTCCAAATGCTTATGCAGTAGCAGATATCAATAGTGGAGTAGATCCAATTATGGCATTTGGATTTATTCCAGTAGTCGGATATCAAGGCAGTGTATTGACAGCACTCGTGATCGGAATTTTAGGAGCAAAGCTTGAGAAGAAATTGCGAGCCGTGATGCCAAATGCATTGGACTTAATTTTTACTCCTTTTCTTGTTTTATTGACAATGATGATTACTGGTTTACTTGTGTTAGGGCCATTATTGCATGTATTAGAAATGGGATTAGTACATGTTGTAACATCACTTATTCATGCTCCTTTTGGAATTGGCGGCCTTTTAATTGGCTTCATCTATCCGTTGGCTGTTATGACAGGAATGCACCATTTATTCATAATGATTGAAACAACTTTGCTCGCAAATACTGGATTTAATCCGCTGATCACTTTATGTGCAATGTATGGATTTGCGAATGCTGGAACTTGTCTGGGAATTACAATTAAAGCTAAAAAACGTACGGTAAAGGTTGCTGGAGTAAGTGCAACGCTTACTCAATTGCTTGGTGTCAGCGAGCCTGCGTTGTTTGGTGTAGTAATGAGATATAGTATGAAACCGCTATATGTGATGATTGCCTGTTCAGCTGTTGGTGGTATGATTCTTTCTGTCTTAAATATCAAAGCTAACTCCTATGGTTTAGCGGTAATTCTTTCTCCATTAATGTACATCTATGAATGGAATCAATTAGTAACATATATTGTAGTCGGCATTGTCATTTTTATAGCGGCATTTGTGATTACCTCTTTATTTGCAGTTCCTAAAGAAGTAATGGCCGAAGACAAAACACCAACTAAAAAAAATGTGAGTATATAAATAGATTGACAGTAAATAGAACGCATCAGTTTGCTAAAAACGGGTTGCTTTAGCAACTCGTTTTTCATTTTTAAAAATGGTTTTGGGAGGAAAGTTAATTATGGAGTGGACGAATGAAGAACGCTATCGTACATATGACAGTATGACTGTAGAAGAGAGAAAGAAACTAGAATTGTCAGTATCGAGAAGTCTATGGCGGCAACGATATCATATTCAGCCGCCATATGGTTTATTAAATGATCCTAACGGTTTTGTTTGGTATAAAGACCGCTACTATTTATTTTATCAATGGTTTCCTTTTGGAGCTGTACATGGGATGAAACATTGGTATCAGACAGAATCAATAGATCTTATAAACTGGAAAAATAAAGGGGTTGCTGTAAAACCAGAGTTGTCATTTGAAAGCCACGGGATATATTCAGGCAGTGGATTTGTTCATAATGAGTTCCTTTATCTGTTCTATACAGCAAATAAACGAGATGGAGAATGGAATCGCCATGCCTCGCAGTGTTTAATAATAATGGACGATAAGGGGAAGATGATCAAGCAAGATATACCTATAATTCAGAAGCAGCCAAAAGGATATACAGAACATTTTAGAGATCCGAAAGTATGGAAAGAAAAAGATAGTTTCTATATGGTAGTAGGGGCTCAGCGCAAAGACTTAACAGGATGTGTTCTTCTTTATAAATCGGATAATTTAAAGGATTGGCATTGGCTAGGCGAGTTAAAGACGAAAGAAATGAATTTTGGTTTTATGTGGGAATGTCCTGACTATTTTGAATTGCAAAATCATGGCGTACTATTATTTTCTCCTCAAGGTATTCAAGCGAAAAATGATAGTTTTAGGAATATTTACCAATCTGGTGCGTATATAGGGCAGCCATTGGATTTAAATAATAATTATTTCGAACATGAAGAATTTCAGGAATTAGATGCAGGTTTTGATTTTTATGCTCCACAAACAACAGTATCACCGGATGGCAGACGGTTGCTTGTTGGATGGATGGGATTGCCAGAAATAGAATATCCGACAGATAAAGAAGGGTGGGCCCATTGTTTAACTCTCCCAAGAGAAATTTCAATTAAGAATAATATTATTTATCAAAAACCTGTGCGAGAACTGCAAAAAAATCGACAAAATAAAGTGCAAAGAGCATTGAGTATACAGGGAATTACAGAACATATAGAGGCATTTTCAGGAGAAGCGTATGAAATGATTGTGGATATAGAAGCAAAAAGTGCAGCAATTGCGGGATTAAAGCTACGTGTTGGGGAAGACGAAGAAACGTTGCTTTATCTTGATAAATCGATTCAGAAGGTAGTACTTGATCGTACAAAAGCAGGAGAATTATTTGCACAAGAATATGGAACAATTCGTCAGAAATCATACTTAAAAGAAAAAGTGCGTTTTCATCTATTTATGGATACATCTTCTATTGAGGTTTTTGTAAATGATGGAGAAATTGTTTTTACGTCTCGTTTATTTCCTAAAAAAGAAAGTTTAGGAGTGCAATTTTTTGCAAAAGAAGGGATGGCAAATTTTGAAGCTGTACAGTGGAAATGCAAATAAGATGAAATTGAAACATATTCGACTTTACAGCAAGCATTAGAGAAAGATTAATAGAAAAAATGTTTAGCTAAAAACAAGGCAGGGAATTTCCTCTGTCTTGTTTTTTTGATGGAAGATTATTATTCCGTATTTAAACTACATAATAGGCGGGCTTTTCTCATAAAAAGCTTTTTGGGGCTGAAAATATGGTTCTTTTGTTATCAAAGGTTCTCCATTTTAATAATTTTCAATTTATTTTAAAATACTAGTTGACGGGTAGGAATAATGCGATATATAATCTGCTTAATTAGAAAAAATAAAGAGCTGACTAAAAATTCGAAGGCATAACTAAGTCGAAGGGTTATGCTGTTGTATATCTTTTTCTAGATTTTCTCATTAATTAAAACAAATAGAGGGTGTATATAATGAAAAAGTTAATCGTTTTTGCTTTTATTGGTCTGCTTGCACAATTAATTGACGGTGCTTTAGGAATGGCTTATGGGGTTACATCGACGTCTCTTTTATTGGCTTTCAGCATTTCTCCAGCCGTTGCATCTGCTTCTGTTCATTTAGCAGAAGTGGTAACGACAGCTGCATCTGGAGCATCTCATATAAGATTTGGAAATGTAGATAAAAAAACAGTTTATCGACTAATTATTCCAGGTTCAATTGGGGCCTTTGCAGGGGCAACATTTTTAAGCAATATACCAGGAGATTTGGCAAAGCCGTATATTTCTTTATTCCTTTTAGGATTAGGCGCATATGTCCTTATTAGATTTTTATTTAACTTCCGCCCAAGTGAAGAGAAAAAGGGAATTGATTTAAGCAAAAAACAAGCAATTCCATTAGGCTTAGTGGCTGGGTTTGCAGATGCAACCGGCGGCGGAGGATGGGGACCGATTGCGACGCCAGTGCTATTATCCCGAAAAGGCATGAGTGCACGCAAGGTAGTAGGTACAGTGGATACAAGTGAATTCGCTATAGCGGTTTCTGCAACACTTGGCTTTTTCATCTCTTTAGGATGGGAGCAAGTAAACTGGTTATGGGTTGGAGCATTAATGATTGGCGGAATTATCGCAGCACCAATAGCTGCATGGCTTGTTCAGAAAATTCATGCACAGTTAATGGGTGTACTTGTAGGTGGTTTTATTATCCTTGTAAATGCAAGAAATTTGCTAACATCTTGGATTGATCAGGCATCTTTTTATCCATATGTATACGCAGCAATTATTATCATTTGGATAGCAGCAATAGTTTATACTGTTTCAAAAATTGGCGGCTTTAAAAATAATAAAAAAGTAAAAGTTAATTCAATAGCTGACTAGAAAACTAGAGGCTCTCGGATTAAGTAAGTTTCTTACTTAACTGGGAGTCTTTTTTTATAAATAAATATAGAAAAACTATCGAAAACATAAGAAGGGGAGAAAAAAGATGAATGTATTTTGGTTTATTCCGACACATGGGGATTCAAGATATTTAGGCGTTACTACAGGGGGAAGAGAGGTTAATCTGCCGTATTTAAAACAAGTGGCACAAGCAGTAGACTCGTTAGGATATGATGGTGCTTTGCTGCCGACAGGCCAATCATGCGAAGATGCATGGGTGGTTGCTTCCTCATTGATTACAGCTACTAGTCAGATGAAATTTCTGGTAGCAGTGAGACCGGGATTAACGACTCCTTCTCAAGCGGCTAGAATGGCGGCGACATTTGATCGTTTATCAAATGGACGATTACTAATAAATGTAGTAACTGGAGGAGATCCTGTGGAACTTGCTGGTGATGGATTGCATTTGAGCCATCATGAAAGATATGAACTAACAGATGAATTTTTAGCTGTGTGGAGAGAACTGTTAGCAAAGGGAGAAGCAAATTTAAAAGGAGACTACTTGCATATTAATGAAGGGAAATTATTATTTCCTCCAGTTCAAAAGCCATATCCTCCTTTATATTTTGGCGGTTCTTCACAAATAGGACAAGAAATCGCAGCAAAGCATGTAGATGTCTATTTAACTTGGGGAGAGCCGCCAGCAAAAGTTGCAGAAAAAATCAATCAAGTAAGAAAATTGGCTGAAAAAGAAGGCAGAACGGTGAGATTTGGTATACGCCTTCATGTCATTGTGAGAGAAACAGCTGAGGAAGCTTGGCATGCGGCAGAAGATTTAATCAAATATGTAGATGATGATTTAATTGCAAAATCGCAAAAAGTTTTTTCACGATATGATTCAGAAGGACAAAAAAGAATGACAGATTTGCATGCAGGAACCAAAGATAACTTGGAAATAAGCCCTAATTTATGGGCGGGAGTTGGACTAGTAAGAGGAGGAGCTGGTACTGCTTTAGTAGGCGATCCAGAAACAGTAGCCAAAAGAATGAAGGAATATGAAGATTTGGGCATAGAGACATTTGTACTTTCTGGTTATCCCCATTTAGAAGAGTCGTATCGAGTAGCAGAATTATTGTTTCCCCACTTAGGTATTAACCAAAAATCAATAAATTTCAACAGCAATCAAGTTGGTGAAATGGTGGCAAATGATTTTCATCCTAAAAAGCAACATTTAATAAACAGCAAAATTAAACAGAGAAGAAAATAAAAAGGCAATCTATCAAATGATTAATAAATATAGGAAAAAAAACATACCTTCATACAAAAGGAAAGAGAGGATGAGAAGCAGATGGCAAAAGTTGCAATTATTGCAGGTGCACCAAATGATTACTCACGTTTAAATGGAATATTGGATTATAGTATAAAATTATTGGAAAAGGCGGGGATTTCTTATGACATTATAAAAGTACATGAACTGCCAGCAGAAGATTTGATTCAGGCAAAGTTTGATAGTGAAGCAATCAAAAATGCCCATAAAAAAGTAGAAGCTGCAGCAGGGGTGCTTATTTTGACTCCAGTATATAAAGCAGCCTACTCTGGAATTGTAAAAACATATCTTGATTTGCTGCCTCAGAAAGGACTAGGAGATAAAATTATTTTACCCTTAGTGATAGGCGGGTCCTTTGGGCATTTGCTTACAATTGAATATGCACTGAATCCAGTAATATCGGCTTTAGGAGCCACTTATATAATCAATGGGGTATACACTATTGATAAAGATGTAGAAAGGCTTGATAACAATCAATTTTCTTTAAAAGAAGAAGTGCAGCAGAGAATTGAAAAAAGTATAGATGCATTAATTAAAGTAATATCGGATTAACAATCACCATAATCAGGAAGGGGCAGTCTATATACAAAATAATAAATAATTATATATTATTTATTGTCAGAGTGTCGAAAAAGTTTGATAGTAAAAAATCAGGCTGAATGAAAACGTTTGACTATCGAGGAATCCCACTTTTTGAGGAGCGGAGTTACCGTTTGGTGGTAATGAGCACCGCAAAAAAGGGGAGTGACGAAGAGAGCGAACGTTTTTCAACAGCCTGATAATAAATAATTATATATTATTTATTGTGAAATGATTATTGGAGCCTTTCTGCAACTATGTTCCATTAACCAAGGGATTTGCTTTAAAACTAAATGAGCTCATTACTTCGTATCTAGAAGATCCATATGCCAATAAATAATGCGGCCAGAAAACTGGAGCAGCCTTTTCCTTAGCGGATAAGTGCTGCACTTTTTTTACGGTCAACAACTTATTTATAGAAAAAATAATTTGTAATAATTGGAGGATGGGAAAATGAAGAATGAAAAGCGACAAATGAATTTAGGAGCCTTTTTTATGATTCCAGGACATCATGTAGCTGCTTGGAGACATCCAGATAGTGAAAGTGAAGATATTTTATCATTTGACTTATATAAAAGATTAGCAACAACAGCAGAACGAGGCAAATTTGACATGATCTTTTTCGCTGATGGATACGCTGTGCATGATAGAAATGGGGCTGGCATAGAGCAAGCAGTTAATATCCGTCCAGATCCAGTGACGCTTTTGTCTGCATTGGCTGTTGCAACAAAGCATATTGGCTTGGCAGCAACAGCCTCCACTACCTATAATGAACCTTTTCATTTAGCGAGAAAATTTGCGACAATTGATCATTTGAGCGGAGGACGATCTGGATGGAATGTGGTTACATCTTCCAGCGAAGCAGAAGCACTTAATTTCAGCAAAACAGAACATTTAGCTCATAGTGCCAGATATGAGCGGGCAGAAGAATTTGTTGAAGTAGTGAAAAAATTATGGGACAGCTGGGAAGATAATGCCGTATTAGTAGATAAAAAGACAGGGAGGTTTGCAGATCCAAGCCTTGTACATCATGTAAACCATAATGGAAAATGGTTTTCCATTAAAGGACCGCTAAATATATCAAGGCCTGTACAAGGGCATCCAGTTATTATTCAAGCAGGATCATCTGAATCTGGAAGAGAGCTCGCAGCTAAAACAGCTGAAGTTATTTTTACGGCGTGGCAAACATTAGGGGAAGCACAAAGTTTTTATAAAGATGTAAAAGGGCGTCTAAAAAAATATGGCCGCACAAAAGACTCTTTAAAAATTATGCCTGGTGTATTCCCGGTTATTGGCAGTACGGAAAAAGAAGCGAAGGAGAAAAAACAATATTTGGTCGAATTAATACCAGAAGAAGTGGGGGTTGGATTATTATCCTCTTTAATAAGCTATGATTTATCATCATTTCCAATTGATAAACCACTTCCTGATCTGCCGGATATTCAAGATATAAATGGAGCAAAAACAAGATTTCAGCTTGTGAAGGATTTAGGAGATAGAGAGAATTTAACCATTCGCCAATTATATCAGCAAATTGCTGGAGCTAGAGGACATCGAGAAATTGCAGGAACACCTAGCCAAATTGCCGATCAGCTTGAGGAGTGGTTTAAAAATGGAGCAGCAGATGGATTTAACATTATGCCGCCATATCTGCCAGGAGGATTAGATGACTTTGTTGATCTGGTTATTCCTGAATTGCAAGAGCGGGGCTTATTTCGCACGGAATATACAGGCACTACGTTACGGGAAAATCTAGGTTTGCTCCGACCTGCTAATTCATTTGCAAAAGTTAATAATTAGGGGAATAAGAAAGGGGGAACTAGGATGTCATTGCTGGAAATAAATCAACTTTATAAGACATTTGAGAAAGGAAAAGAAACGACACATGTTTTAAATGATATAAATTTAAATGTCCAAAGTGGTGAATTCATCACAATTATAGGTCCAAGCGGCTGCGGAAAAAGCACATTATTAAAAGCAATAGCAGGATTGGATATGGAATATTATGGAGAAATTAAACTAGAAGGACAAAAAATAGCAGGAACAAGCATTAATCAGGGATTTATTTTTCAAGAACCACGCTTATTTCCATGGTTGACAGTAGAAAAAAATATTGCAGGCAATCTATCATTAAACCAGCCATCTGTACAAAGCGATGTTAAAAAACTGATTAAACTAGTAAGATTAGAGGGATTTGAAAAGGCATATCCAAAGGAACTTTCAGGAGGGATGGCCCAGCGTGTTGCTATTGCGAGAGCATTGTTAAGAAAACCAAAGATCCTTCTTTTGGATGAACCATTTGGAGCATTAGATGCTTTTACTAGATCTCATATGCAAGAAGCGCTTCTGGATATTTGGAAAGAAGAGAAAACCTCGATGATTTTTGTTACACATGATATTGATGAAGCTATTTATTTAGCAAACAAAGTAGTTATTATGAGTGCAAGACCAGGAGCGGTGCAAAAAGTCATTCCGATTGATTTGCCATTTCCAAGAAAAAAATCGACCACATCTTTTCAAGAATTCCGTCATCTTGTCTTAAATGAATTTGAAAAAGTAGATGAATTGGAATTAATCAATAGCGCTGGAATATAAAGGAGGGGTGTTCTATGGAAAATCAAACTACCATTTCTATTGATAACATAAAGTCATCCAAACAAAAAAGGATAAGTAAAAAAAAGGATGCTAGGCAATTGAGCATATTTATAAAAGGGTTTATTCTGCCATTAATTATTATAGCTATTTGGGAACTTGCAGGGAAATATGAATTGATTTCGGCAACTTTATTGCCAAGACCAAGTGCTATTTTTACCACGTTTATCGAGTTAGCAGCAAGTGGTGAATTAACGGGGCATCTAGAAATCAGTTTATGGCGAGCACTGGGGGGATTTGCATTAGGAGGAGGCCTTGGATTATTAATTGGATTGCTAGTTGGTTTTAATCAAAATATGGAGCAGACAATTGATCCGACGCTTCAAATGCTTCGGACCATTCCTACATTAGCAGTTATTCCACTGTTTATTTTATGGTTTGGATTTGGAGAGGCCTCCAAAATACTGTTAATTGCAAAAGGCGCTTTTTTTCCTTTATATGTGAACACATTTTTAGGGATTCGCGGAGTAGACTCCAAATTGTTTGCTGTGGCAAAAGTATTGCAGTTTAGCAAATGGAAACAAATTACATTATTGATACTTCCAGCCGCACTTCCTAATATATTATTAGGACTGCGATTATCAATGGGTACTGCATGGCTGGCATTAGTTGCTGCAGAATTAATGGGATCGAGTGAAGGTGTTGGATATATGATTATGGATGCAAGACAATTTTCCCAAACGACTGTTGTTTTTGTAGGGATTATTATCTTCGCTGTATTTGGAAAGTTATCTGATTCCTTAGTGAAGCTATTTGAGAGAAAGCTATTAAGATGGCAAGATAATTATCAAGGGTAACTGGAGATACATAGTTCAGTGAATGGTTAGTGTTTTAAATCCGATTAAATAAATAAGAAAAGTATAATTAAGGAGGATATTCGATTATGTTAAAAAGTCTGAAACCCATGTATCTATTATTGCTGATCTCTATTGTACTGTTGCTAAGTGCTTGCGGATCGAATGAAAAAACTTCAACAAAAGGAACTAACAAAGAAGATGTGGTAGTTAATATTGGTGTTCAAGGAAAAACGGGGATTTTACCCTATGCACGAGAACATAAATATTTTGAAAAGGCCTTTGAAAAAGTTGGGGTAAAGGTAAAATGGAATGAATTTGCAAGTGGACCGCCTCATTTTGAAGCATTGGCTTCTGGCAGGCTAGATTTTGGCGCAGTAGGTGGAACACCGCTTATCGCAGGGCAGGCAGCAAATATTGACTTTAAAGCGATTGCTGTTACAAGTGATGGAAAAAAGGGAAATTCTATTGTGATACCAAAAGGGAGTTCTATTAAAGATATAAAAGATTTGAAAAATAAAAAGATTGGCGTAGCAAAAGGAAGCAGTGCTTATAACTTCTTGTATATGGCTATTGACCGCGCTGGTTTAACAGATAAAGATATTGAGATCATACAACTGCAGCCTGATGAAGCAAGACCTGCATTAGATAATGGATCAATTGATGCATGGTCAATTTGGGAACCATATGCAACAACTGCTGTTTTTCAAACTGGAGCAAAAGTCTTGGTATCAGGAGAAGATTTAAATATAAATGCACCAAGTTTTCTTATTGCAAGGTCTAAATTTACAGAAGAAAATCCTGATTTAACCGTACTTTTTCTAAAAACATATGAAGAAGTCCGCAAGTATTTTACTAGTCATGTTGATGAAGTATCAAAAGACATTGCAGAATCTCAAAAGGTTGATGAGGAAATTATTCAATCCGTGCTAGAGAAATCGGATAATATTTTAAGTCCAACAACAGAAGAGTTTGCAAAGGCACATCAAGAACAAGCTGATTTTCTATACTCTGTAGGAGGAATTGATAAAAAACTGCAAGTATCAAAAGTCATTGATAATCAATATGTAGACAAAGCGCTTAAAGAAGAAAAATAATAATAATGCGCCATTTCCAAAAAAGGAATGATGCAATTTTGCTGATAATAGAAATAGTTATTATTAAGAAATTTAATCAAAAATTTCCTAATAAGTGGTTGATTTACCTACTAATACATAATATGATTAATAAAAACATATATTCATATAGATATACTCGGTATTAAAGATGCAATCACATCATTTATCACACATTAACGGGCTTTTCCCCCCACCTAAGGGAGTGTAAGAGAAAATGAGAAGTCTAGGTGGATAGAAACTTGCCCATAAAATCCTGATTGGTTCCACTAACAATCAGTGGGGATGAAGAAAACCCTCACTGATTAAAGTTTCACTTTATAAAAACTATCAATTTCCATTAGATGAAAAATTATTAAAGCATGAAGCAATTTTAGCAGTATGGGGAGAGAAATGAAACGTTCTATCAAAAGAGAATATGCAGAAGGGTTATTGGCGCAAGGCTGCAATCAACTGAATACTGTTATGATGACAGCGCAGAAAAAGTCAAAAAAACCACTAATACTTATTATGCAGAATAAATATTGCTGCAATTAAAAAAAAGATTATATTTAAGGGAAAAGGGGAGTTGGAGAAGGATATTGACATCATAAGAACCCCAATGAAATTAATGTAAAAGAAGTCATTCGCAGTCTAGAGAAACCACTGTCGGCTATAACTATAATGCATATATTCTTTTAATGAACAGCCTTGGAAGACCTGCTTTTAAATCGTAGGATTCTAATAAAAGGAGAGGATTAAGATGTCTTCAAAAAATAAAATGGATCAAGAAATCATTGATAAAATTATTAATTTTATAGAAAGTATGGAGTTTGGAACAGTACAAATAACAGTGCATGATTCACAAGTAACACAAATTGAAAAAGGAGAAAAATATCGTTTTGCCTTAAAGAAAAACAATGAGAAGAGCAATAAGGCGAAATAAAAATCAAATAGCAAGATAAAAAAACATCTAAGTTTTTTTATCTTGCTATTTTTTATATATTCTACCTATATATACTAAAATTTATATAAGAGAAGAAGGATGATTTAAATGAACCTTCTTCTCTTTTGTTTTGTACAAGCATAATCATTCATTGTATTTAAACAGCATCTATTTAAAAGGGAAATACTTCATATTGACGTATCAATAGAAACAAGGTGGATATATGTATGAATAAAAAAGCAGATGCAAAAGTTGCTTTGTATAGGAATATACTGGAAATTATGTAGAGAGAATAAAGTAACCCCTTATGGTGGGATTACAAATCATATTTTAGATGGAGTACCTTCAGCAGAATGTTTAGGGCAAGTAATCTCTTATCTAGAGCATCCATATTTACTTGTTTTATAATGTTGCAATATTGCAATATGGAATAGTTCACACTAAAAGGATAGAGCCTTATGTTGACTATTCTATAAGATAAAAAAACAGTTGACACTATCCGCTAATTCCTATAAAGTACAAAAGTATGTTTTTTTAGGAGGAAATTATGGAGACTCAGAATCAGACACAGGTTAAGATTACAACAGCAGATCCATCTGCTTTAGGTTTATTTGGTTTAGCAATGGTAACACTTGTTGCTTCTTCTCAAAAACTTGGTTTAACAGAAGGAGTTTCACTTATTTTGCCGTGGGCAATCTTTTTGGGAGGCATTGCACAGCTAATTGCTTCCATACTAGATTCGAAGCATAATAATATTTTTGGCACTACTGCTTTTGGTGCATTTGGATTATTTTGGTTCGGTGTTGGGACAACATGGCTTATTCAATTAGGCTGCTTTGGAGAAACACTTGCTGCATCAGTGGATATAAAACAGCTTGGATTTGCATTTATTGGATATTTAATTTTTAGTTTGTTTATGACAATTGGAGCTTTAGAAACACATAAGGTATTATTTTTTATCTTTGTATTTATTGATTTCTTATTTATTGGCTTATCGTTGAGCTCTTTTGATATTATGTATGAAACAACACATATGATTGCTGGAATTGCAGAGCTTTGTATTGCGCTATTATCTTTTTACGGATGTGGAGCAATTGTGCTTAATACACATTTCGGAAAAGTAGTGCTGCCGATTGGAAAGCCTTTTGGCATATTTAAAAAATAAGAAAAAAGATGAGGGTCAACTAGACGCTCATCTTTTTTTGTCCGAAAAATTAAGTTGTAATAGTAACATCAGTAGCTGGAGTAAAATTGGTCACAACTAAAACAACTGGAGAATCTATTTCAATTGTTGAATCAGCTGGAACGTCTATGACTAGTTGACCAGTTCCTGTTGTGCCAGGTGTATATTCCAATAAATCGGCCATTTGCAATACACCGTTTACATAAACTTCGATATAGCTATTGTCATCAGTTAATGCAGGCAATGAAGAAACTGCTCCTCCTGTATCAGTAAAAAAATCTGCTGCATCAATGGTTAATGAAGCAACTCCTGTTACAGTTGTTTCTGCTTCATAAAAAAAACGGCTCACAGTGGGAGCTGTTACCGTTGTAGCGGCAGCAGTTATTGCAAGTTTCATTATTTTAAGTGGCATGTGATCACTCCTTTTCACTTTTCTTCTTATTTTATGTAGCATTTTTCTTTTCGGTATAGACATTAGCATTTTTTTAATAAAAATGGACAAGCACTCCTGAATAAGTAGATTAATAAAATAATAAAGTGAAACTTCAATCAGGCTTTTGCGGGCAAGTTTCTTCCCACCTAGATTTTTCGTTTGCTCTTATAATCATGAGGCGGGGCTCAAAAGTTAATGTTTGCTAAATAGAAAAAAAGTGAACGGAGCGGGATTATGAAAAAAAAGAGAAAAGATCATAAAATAAAAAAGCCTGTATTGTCCCTCCCTGTTATTCCTTTAGAAGTTCAAAGTTTTGCTATTCCCCAAAAAGTTGAAGTATATGAATTTTACACAATAGCTGATGGAATACAGCGGATATTTAAAGACGAAGATGGAATACAGGAATTAGGAGTGCAAGTTATATTAAGTCCTTATTCTTTATCATTTACTAATTTATTTATTAATGGTGTACTGCAGCCTAAGGACAGTTATTTAGTAGAAAAAGGGAAGTTTTGTTTATTGACGGAGGATGTTCCGTTAAAAGGAACTTTGCTTATTTTGCAGATGGTAAAAGCTTAGCGGTGTTGATCGTTTTCTTCTTATTTCATTCATTTACCTCCTGTCAGTATATTGGTAAAATATGAGTGGATAAAGATCAGGAGGAAAAAATGTGTATCAATTAACAGAGTTGGAAATGTTGATTCAATTATTTGAAAGAGCAGCATTATTGCTTATTTCGCTGTTTTTTATGACAAGGGTACCGAAATTTAAGGAAACGTTGCAAAAGGATAGTCATTCCTCCACAGAACTTATGATGATTACATTAATTTTTTGTGCTTTTGCTTTGTTTGGCACATATTCTGGGATTGAAGTAGAAGGATCAATTGTTAATATAAGAATTATCGCCATTATGTCTGGCGGCATTTTATTTGGTCCATGGGTAGGTATTGTTACAGGAATTGTTTCCGGGATTCACCGTTATTTAATTGATATTGGCGGGGTGACTTCAGTTCCTTGTTTGATTACTAGCATTTTAGCAGGTATTGTATCAGGTTATATTCATATGAAAGTGAAAAAATCAAGCCGCTGGATTATGGGGATTATTGCTGGAATGTTATGTGAAATTTTAACAATGATTTTAATCTTAATCATGGCAGAACCATTTGAGTTAGGATTAGAAATTGTTTCTAAAATCGCGTTTCCGATGATTTTAGGACAAGTCAGCATAGGCTTAATCGTTTTGATGATTGCCAGCGTAGAAGGGGAGAAGGAAAGAATTGCAGCAGAGCAGGCAAAGTTGGCGCTTGATATTGCCAATAAAACATTGCCATATTTTCGTTCGATAAATACGGCATCTTTACATACAATCTGTACGATTATTAAAAACGATATACATGCAGATGCTGTGGCAATAACTGATACAAAGGATGTACTTGCATATGTAGGTTTTGGGGAAGAAAAATACCAAGAGGGCCAAGCAATAATTAGCGAATTGACAAAAGAAACGATTCGCAGCGGAAAAATTACGATACGGAATAATATTGCTGATCATCATACTCCACAGATTCATTGTCTTCTCATGATTCCTCTTGAGGAAAGAGGAGTAGTTACCGGGACTTTAAAGATTTATTACCGCAAAGCAAATACGATTACCTATACTTTGCAAACATTGGCAATTGGTCTTGCACAAATTATTTCTACCTTAATGGAAGTATCAAGAGTGGAGCAAATTAAAGAAGCAGCAAATAAAGCGGAATTAAAGGCGCTGCAAACAAAAATAAATCCCCATTTTCTTTTTAATGCTTTAAATGCGATTGCTTCTACGACAAGGAGAAATCCGGAAAAAGCAAGAGAGCTTATTCATAATTTATCTGGTTATATGAGATATAATTTAGAAGTAGGAGAAGATCTGATTGATATTCAAATTGCTTTGCAGCAAGTACGGGATTATATTGAAATTGAGCAGGCTCGATTTGGAAGCAGGCTTCAAGTGGAATATTATATAGAAGATATTCATATAAAACTGCCCAGCCTTTTAATTCAGCCACTTGTAGAAAATGCAGTAGTACACGGCATTTTAAAAAGAAAAGGTCCTGGGTTAATTGAAATTTCCGTTAAAGATATTGGTGATAAAATCAGGATAAGTGTAAGGGATTCAGGAATTGGCATTAAACAAGAAGTGATTGATAATTTATATAGCGGAGAAGTTCCCTCAAAACAAATCGGTTTATCGAATGTCCACCAGCGCGTAAAATTAATTTATGGAACAGGATTAGTGATTAAACGATTAGAACCTGGGACAGAAGTATACTTTGATATGACAAAGGAGACAAAATGAAGGCGATTATTGTAGAAGATGAAATTCCAGCAAGAGAAGAGCTGGAATATTTAATTCAAACACACAGCAGTATAAAAATTATTCAAACATTTGACGATGGACTGGATGTGTTGAAGTTTTTGCAAGGAAATGAAGTAGATGCTATTTTTCTTGATATTAATATACCTTCATTAGATGGAATGTTTTTGGCGACCAATATTAGCAAATTTGCGAAAAAGCCGTATATTATTTTTACAACTGCTTATAAAGAACATGCTGCCCAAGCATTTGAACTAGAAGCATTTGATTATATCTTAAAGCCATATGATGAAAAAAGAATTGCAGCGATGCTGATAAAACTTGAGGCAGCGTTTCAAAGGGACCAAGGGGAATCAATTGTTGGGGAAGATGGTAAAAGTGCTGCAATCGAAGGCGCGGTATCAGCGAATCGAAGTGGCAGAATTAATTTGCGCAAAAATGATAATATTATCGTAACAGATGTTAATGATATTTATTATGCAGTGGCCAGTGAAAAAGTGACCCTTGTTTATACAAAAATAGAGGAATATATGATGCCGATGAGCATTTCCGAATTTCATGGGAAGCTGCCGCAAGATATCTTCTTTAAATGTCATCGTTCTTATACTGTTAATTTAACGAAGATACATGAAATTGTGCCATGGTTTAATCATACTTATGTACTTCGCTTAAAAGATATAAAGGGCGAAGTTCCAGTAAGCAGAAGCAAAGTGAAAGAATTTCGGCAAATTATGCAACTGTAATTACCGTTCATTCCAGTATATATGCATTTCATTCTGATAACGATTTCATTCTTTTTTCCGGTGGTATACTTATTTGTGTAAGGGACAACATATTAAGTTAACTTGATAGGAAACATAAAAATATACCATTTAAATCGGAAAAGGAGAGAATAAAATGAAAGCGAGTACAGAGAGACGGTGGCTTATTGTTATCGGCACCATTATCGTACAAATGGGTTTAGGGACTATTTATACATGGAGTTTATTTAACCAGCCTTTAGTAGATAATTTTGGCTGGGAATTAAGTTCTGTTGCTATAACATTTTCCATTACAAGTTTTGCATTGGCATTTTCCACTTTATTTGCAGGAAAACTGCAAGACAAATGGGGAATACGCCGTTTAATCGGAAGTGCCGGCATATTGCTTGGGGCAGGATTAATGCTTACATCGCAAATATCTTCCTTATGGATGCTGTATATTTTAGCAGGCGTTGTAGTAGGTTTTGCAGATGGAACAGCATATATTACATCTTTATCTAATTTAATTAAATGGTTCCCAGAGAGAAAAGGATTAATATCTGGTATTTCTGTTGGGGCATATGGAACAGGAAGTCTTTTATTTAAATTTATTAATGGTTCATTTATTTCATCATTTGGCGTAACACAAGCATTTATGTTTTGGGGAATTATTGTATTGGTGATGGTTGTAGGTGGATCATTTTTGATTAAAGAAGCAAAAGAAATTAATTCGGATTCTTCTGTTCAAGTACAGCAAAAAAATTATACAGTTAAAGAAATGCTAAAAACAAAACAAGCATACCTTTTATTTGTGATATTTTTCACAGCTTGCATGAGCGGTTTATATTTAATTGGAATTGTTAAGGATATTGGTGTAAGCTTAGCTGGATTAGATATTGCAACAGCAAGCAATGCAGTAGCATTAGTGGCAATCTTTAATACTGTTGGCCGAATTATCTTAGGGGCATTATCGGATAAGGTTGGTCGATTAAAAGTTATTTCAGGCTCTTTATTTGTAACAGCAATTGCAGTTACGGTGTTAAGTACAGCCACTCTTAATTTTCCAATATTCTTTGCATGTGTTGCAGCAATTGCTTTCTGTTTTGGCGGTAATATCACGGTATTTCCAACGATTGTAGCAGACTTCTTCGGTCTAAAAAACCAAAGCAAAAACTATGGAGTTATTTACCAAGGTTTTGGAATTGGGGCGCTAGCTGGTTCATTTATTGCAGCAGCATTAGGAGGATTTATTCCAACATTTACAGTTATTGCAGCATTATGTGTAGTTTCCTTTATTATTGCATTAACTATCAAACCTCCATATCAAGGAACTGCTAAAAAGAAATCTGAACGTACGGTGCCAAATATGACGCCTCATACAAAAGTTGGATAACAGAGTTTTTATGGCATAAAACAAGAATATAGATAAGAAGAGTCTTTCCCATGGAAGGCTCTTTTTTGCATATTATGCAAGAAAATTTATAGACTATTTGCTAAAATATAGAGGACATACAGAAACGGCTTTAGCAAAAATATAAAATGAACAGAGTTATTAACATAGGCGTTTAATTAAAAACATAGACTAGTTTATAATATAAAAACAAATCAATCAGTCTTGAGACGTAGATCATTTTCCATTTTAAGTCCATAGTAATTTTTTTGTTTTTGCTATAGTGTAAAGATAATAGGAAAGAAAATAGGGGAGTTTGAAACTATTTTTCTAATAAAACGTAGATAAAATAAGGAAAACAGTCAGGAGTCGATAATATTGAATCCATTTTTGCAATTTCTTGTGAGGTCAGGAGTGACCATTCCAATTGGTGCGCTGACTTGGTTCAGCAGTCTTCTAATTTTAGAACAATCATTTATAGCCTCAGTTATATACGGTATTTTAGCTGGAACAGGGACTTATTTTATATCAGATGGGATAATGCAGCATCAGTTTTTGAAAAAACATGGTTTGACTAGAAAGGAATTCAAATTTATTAATAAGCATTTAAAAGAGGCAAAAACCAAAATACATCGATTAAATAAAGCTGTTTTTGCAATTCGTCATTTTCCGTCTATTAAACAGCGTATAGATTTAATGCGTGTTACGAAAAAAGTGTATCGTTTAACACAGCAAGAACCGAAACGCTTTTATCGTGCTGACAAGTTTTATTATTCTCATTTAGATTCAGTTGTGGAAATTGCTGAAAAGTATGCCTTGCTGTCTGCTCAGCCGAAGAAAAATCATGAACTGCAATCAACATTGCGCCAGACAAGATCAGCTTTAGAACAGCTGACGAAAACAATTGAACAAGACCTCCATGAAATTCTAACAGATGATATTGATGATTTGCATTTTGAATTAGAAGTGGTGAAACATACTTCTCAAAAGAATAAGGACGATGAGTTAATCGATGAAAGCAGGAGATTGAAATGAGCGATGGATTAAAGTCCCTTCCTTTTCAAAAAGAGGAAGGAGCAGAAGATGCGCTATTTCTTGCTTCTATTGCAGAAGAAAACATTAAGGCGATAGATAAGGAGGCAAATCCATCTTCTCTTCTTATCAATAGATTATCAGATAGCGATAAACAAAAGGCATATGAGCTTGCTGAACGTATAGAGCCATCTAAACATAGTGATTTAGTTTTTTTTGGCGCAAAAGCACAAAAGAACCTTCTTTCTTTCTCCCATTCCATGCTTGAACATGTTCAAAAAAAAGAAGCTGGTGATGTCGGCATGGTTATTGCGGAATTAATGGAGAAATTAAATGAAATAGATCCTGATGAATTAAAGGTAGAAAAGAAATCATTTCTTGCCCGTTTATTTGGAAGAGCTTCTAGTTCTGTACAAGAGCTTTTGTCAAAATACCAAAAAACAAGTGCACAAATAGATCGAATAAATGTAAAACTAGGACGCAGCAAAAATATTTTATTATCGGATATTCATTTATTAGAGCAGCTGTACCATGATAATAAAAATTATTTTTATCTGTTGAATATGTACATTGCTGCTGGAGAACTAAAGTTGCAAGAAGTAACAAATGAAATAATTCCAGAAATGAAAAAAGAAGCAGAACGAGCAAAAGATGAAATGAAGCTGCAAGAAGCAGAAGATATGATGGCATTTGCTGATCAGTTGGCACAACGTATATATGATTTGAAGATAAGCAGGCAAATCACTATTCAAACAGCTCCACAACTTCGGCTTATTCAACATACAAATAAAATGGTAGTAGAGAAAATCCAATCTTCTATTATGACAACCATTCCATTATGGAGAAATCAGGTGGCAATAGCATTAACATTGCTTAAGAACCGACATGAACTAGATGCGCAAAAAAGAGTAAACAAAACGACAGAGGAAATTCTCAAAAAAAATAGTCGTTTCATACAGAGTAGTGCTGCAGAAAATGGAGAGGAAAAAATACAAACAGAGATTGAAACATTAAAAACTACGCATCTCGATTTAATCTCCCGTTTAGAGGAAACTTTACAGCTGCAAAACGATAGCAAGCAAAAAAGAATGGATGCCAAGCAAGAGTTTGAAGGGATAAAAGATAAGTGGAGCAATAAGGAAATATTATAGGGAAGGTGTAGAAATCAGATGATTCTACATCTTTTTTTGTTGTTTCTTTGAAAAAAATAAAGCAATTGACCATTAATCAAACGTTTGATTAATGGTCAATTGCTTTTAAACAGGCAAGTTTTTTTATTTCAGTGTGTAGCAGAGCTTATTTTTTATCTTCTATAATTTTATCAAAATGCACTCGTTTGTTAATAAGATAAACAATCGGGATGCTGATAGCCATCACGGCAAATTCCCCAACCGCAGTAGTGAACCACAGAGTCAAGAATGAAATCCCCAGATCTAAGTATAAGTATAATTCCAATGCAATGATAGACATTGTAAATGTAAATACAATCGTGTTAATAATCATTCTTTTTATTATATTTTTTACATAGCGGCCAACAAATATTGTAATAAGCAGAGCGATAATGGATTGTGCTGGCCCGAAAATCAGGTCTGGCTTTAAAGGCGATAAGAATAAGTTAGCCAAAAATACACCAATGACAATACCATATAAATATTTTTTATTAAATACAATTAAATGATTAAACATCTCTGATACACGAAATTGTATATTGGTAAAGCCAAATGGAGCAACAATGGCAGTAACTGCGATGTATAGTGCGGCAATCATGGCATTTATTGCAATCGTTTTTATTTTCATCTTATAGATTCCCCCTAGTTTTTTTACGTGGGATGGTTTCGAACCACGTTATATAAGCAGAAGTGCAAAAGGGTATCTTACAGCATAAAGCCAGTATTAGTCAATAATTTTCAGTTTTTATGTAAAAACGCTATAAAAAAACTTATTGAGCAGGAAATCTCCATTTTGACAGAGATTATTTAAAAAAAAATCCAAAAAAATGTTCTCGACTTATTCCTGACACATTTCTTTTATATTCTATTACTTGTAAAGAACAAGCCCATATAAAAAAGAACGTTTCATAAATAAAAACGAATGAAATGGAAAGAGGTCGAGAGAAACAATGAAAAAGGGAATCAAAAAGTGGATTATTAGTGGTGTAGCAGTTGTAGTAATTGGATCAGGAATTGGTGGATATTTCTATTTCTCAAAAGAAGATCAGCCTGTCATGGCTCAGGCAAGAACACAAACGGCAACGGCAGAAGTAGGCGATATAAAAATTGATGTGAGCGGATCAGGCAGCATTTCTGCGATCAATAGTGAAACTGTATCAGCAACGGAAAATGCAACAGTGGAAGAAATATTGGTGAGTGTCGGAGACGAAGTGGAAAAAGGCGATGAACTAGTCACTTTTGACGGAGATGCTGATCCAATTACAGCTCCTTTTGATGGAGAAATTATTTCTCTTAATGCGGAGGAGGATGGCACGGTATCGATGGGCACAGAAGTAGTCGGCATCACAGATTATGAAAACTTAGAAATGGTTGTAAATGTCGATGAATTAGATATTTCCAAAGTAAAAGTAGGACAAAAAGCAACTGTTTCTGTCAGTGCATTAGATGATAAAGAATTCACAGGAAAAGTAACAAGTGTCGCAAAAGAAGCCAACTCTGACAGTTCATCAAGTACAGCGAAATATGCAGTAACAGTGAAAATCACAAAATCAACAGGATTATTAGTAGGGATGACAGCAGAAGCGACAATCACAACAAACAGCAAAGCAGATGTCGTAACCGTTCCTGTTGAAGCCGTACAAAAAGAAAATGACGAGTACTATGTATTAGTTCCATCTGGATCAACAACTTCAGAAGATGGTGCTACAGAAACTTCTACAACGAAACAAACAGTCGAAGTGGGATTAGAAAATGAAGATGTGGCAGAAATCACAAGTGGTTTAGATGAAGGAACAACTGTTGTGTTGCCAACCTTTGAATCAAGTGATGACAGCTCCCAAGGCGGATTCCCAGGCGGAGGCCAAATGCCGGGCGGCGGAGGCGGTCAAATGCCATCAGGTGGTCCAAATAGAGGTGGAAACTAATGGTGGAAGAAAAACGGATTGTGGAAATAAAAAATTTGCAGAAGCAGTATACTCTTGGCGGCGAAACGGTGACGGCTCTGGACAATGTTAGTCTTTT
>NZ_BQYJ01000007.1 GCF_023168165.1 Niallia sp. NCCP-28 | reverse complement strand
CTAGGAACATTTCGCACCACTATCCTGCCCTGTTTGTGACATGGCAAAAGGCTTCTCCTCTATTAAAGGAAAGCCCTGCTTGAACCTATATGCTAATGGCGGCTGTTTAGAAAAAAACTTGTTAACTGGTAAATTTAAAAATGATTAACCACAACAATAATTTACGAATTTCTTAATAACTTTCTACACTTTTTACTTTTTTCTTATGCTTCGAATTCTTTATAGCGGTTCTAATGTTTCGTATCATCCCCATATTTTCCCCTGTATATACCCATATTAAAGTGTAGATAATTTGTTGAATCCCTATAACTAAAAAGGCACCTAGTATCAGTCCTAACATTAATGATGACATATAAAAATTCCTCCTTAAATCCGAATTCTTTCAATTGTAGATTTCTTTAATGGAACGAAGTCTTTCCTTTTTGTTTGATGGAAAACCGACAATTATTATTACTATACCTAATCCCATTAATACTAAGGAATTTGCAAGCATTTTGTCCCCCTTTAAGAGAAATAAATGATTATAGAATAATACGTTTAAATGAAATTTTGGTTTCATCTTCTTTCAATAGTCGAGTAGAAGAGAGCCTTTCTACCTTACGGTAAATTGTACTCTCCCCCCTCACAGAACCGTGCTTGCGCAATTAACGCACACGGCTCCTCCTAATTATCTTTTACAGAATATAGCTAATCTCTTTTCTTAATTCATAAATGTTTACTTTAATTATTGGAGTTGGAAGTGGAAACTTCTTTAGAAAGAGTCTAAATTTATCCCAGGTAAAGGATTTCCTCTGACTTCTTCTATTTAGCCATTTATATAGTAGTTCTTCAATCTTCTCTTTAAAACCGTTCACAGTTTGCGTATTGTCTGTAATGCAGTAATAGTTGTAATAACCTATAAGTGACCTTTTAAATCTATCCATAATTAAATGAATAGATTTATTCCTATTTGTCTTCAACCATTCTTTAGTCTCTCTGAGTTTACCTTGGACTTTCTTCCTGCTCGACTTCCGTTTTACACGAAATTTCCCTTGTTTACTTTTGCTGCAATAATGGGTAAATCCAAGAAAATCAAAGGTTGCTGGTTTGCTATTTCCTATTCTTTTTGCGTTATGTTCCGCAAACCTCCCGAAGGGAATGACCTTCGTTTTATCCTCAGCTATCTCCAAATTAAATTTCTTTAATCTCGACTTTAAAGACTCATAAAATTGTTGAGCTTCTCTTTTGTGTTGAAAACAACATACGAAGTCATCTGCATACCTTACTATATAAGCCTGTCCTTCACATTGCTTCCTAACCACTTTCTCAAACCATAAGTCGAGAACATAATGGAGATAAATATTTGCTAAGATAGGCGATACTACTCCACCTTGCGGTGTACCAGTTTCCGTTTTGTATCTCCTACCTTCTTCCATATATCCACCTTTTAGAAACCTACTGATTATTCTCAGAAGGTTTGGGTCGGCTATTCTATGTTTCAAGAACTCCATCATCCATTTGTGATCAACATTATCAAAGAAACCTTTAATATCTACATCTACTACATAGCTTACTGCTCTCTTTTCAATATAAAAGTTTAGTATTTTCAACGCATCGTGGCAGTTTCTATTTGGCCGAAACCCAAATGAACAATTTAGAAAGTCATTCTCATAAATTGCATTAAGTACTTTGGCAATACCTTTTTGTACGATTTTGTCCTCGTGTTCGGGTATCCCCAATGGTCTTTTCTTGTCAGAATTAAGCTTTGGGATATACATTCGTCTAACTGGGACAGGGCGATAACTTTTGCTTTTTAGTCTACTTGCCAAGTCCATTATGTTTTCTTCCAGATTTTCGGTGTACTGTTCTTTAGTTGTACCATGCACACCGGTTGCCTTCTTGTTCGGCAGCTCAAAATAACAATGAGTGAGTGATTGTTCGTTTAATAGATGCGCAAGAGATGTAAATTTCATTTTGGTATTAGATTTTGCTAATTCTGCTATCCTTAGTAGTTTTGTTTCCATTTCTTCTCCCTACCTCTGTGTGTAGTAAATGTTTCCCTAATAAGAGTGATAACTGGTAGCTAGCCTTTCCTCCATCGGCATTACCCAACTTCATTGGTACTACGCTGCTATCCGACTCCCTAAACAGCATTTGGTTTCCTTGCTTATTATCGCTTGTACACCATACTCTTCTATAAAGAAGAGACCGATAGGGTCTCCCGAGTTGCCGTATCATATCGATGTATAACGTGCCAAGGTCTCTGACTCCAACCGCACACCTGCCCTATTAGTAACAGAGTAATAAAGAAGCATTAATCCTTACTGGATTAATGCCCCTGTTACTTTAAGCGCATTATTTCACAATTTTTTTATAGTAGATAACCGTCAAATTGGACCCCTGTTTTTTTGCCCTTGTTTGGCAATCATAATACCCTCTCATTTTTCATTCATTATGTTACATCATTTTATCAGTTGTTTTTTTCCGATAAAAAGTAAAATTGGAATAAACATTTACCTTACTCTTACTCTTTATCTTTCTTTCGAATTTTCATCATTGTATTTGCATTTCTTTGGAACTCATATGGCACTCTAACTTCTTCAACTTCATACCCTTGATTTTTGAGCATTTTCACAATCTCATCTAAATGCTCGTATCTGTTCCCAGTAAGGTCAACAAGTGGAAAGATACGAATTTCTTCTTTTACTACTCGAAGCAATTCTTCAATCACATTCTGGTGGAATGCTTTATCAAGGCGATCACCGTATGTAAACAAAAAGTGAGCAGAGAGAATCAAGTCAAATTGTTCACTTTCAAACGGTAGTGAAGGCAATGTAACAGGAATGTAGCGCTCAGGATTTTGTTTCATATCAGCTGCACAATCATTAAGCGCGCGGGTCCGATACTGCGCTAAATCTGTCACATCTTTAAAATAGTCAAACACGTACTGTGCTTTTGCTTTTTCTACGCTTTCCATCGCGTGTATAAGATCTTTTTCTCCTTTATTGGCAAGAGCTTCTCCCGGATGATAATATGCGATGTCACAGGCGGTCACGTCCAGTCCCTTTTGCTGGCTGATAGCGGTAAAAGAACACGCCCCTGCCGGACAGTCCAAAATCTTTTTTCCTTCCATTTCTTCTGTCGAAAGCGAAAACATCGCCATATATTCCTCGAATGTTCTTCCGATAAAAACGATACGCTCCAAATCTACCCCATCTTTACTCATAACTACACATCCCCTTAATTTTCAGTATAAAAAAAGGGTCCCTCATCCTAAAAAAGGACGAGAAACCCCGTGGTACCACCTTCGTTCGTTTATTAAAAATAAACGCACTTTACTGTACAGAAACAATTTATAATTGCTCGATACATTGTCTCTTTTATCGGTGAGACTTTCCGCCATAACCTACTATTCGTTCAGCTTGGTTGCTCAGAAGCCCATTCAACAAAATTCCCACACTGATTCTCACCAACCATCAGCTCTCTAAAGTGTTCCTAATGTTTACTACCCTTCATCATCGCATGTTTTATTTGGTTTTTATTTACCATTTATTACAATCAGTTTTTTTCTATTTTATTATCTACTTAAATAATTGTCAAAATATTTTTTCATTAACTACACCATTAATAAAATATGATTGCATTTATGTTGCATTAGGAAATTTCAAATTATTGTTATTAAACTAAACTGCCACGATTGTTACATAAGGAGGGTACTCTACATTTATTATAAGATTGCTTCAAATCCCTGTTTTATTTCAGATGTTATTTTAGCTCTCCTATAAACCAAATCTCTTGTTCAAAGACTTCATCATCTAAAAGTAGCTCTTTAAACCCTTTTATATCTAAATTCAATGGAAGAGATAAATTCCATTCTTTAATAAGATTTCTTTCCTTATCTAAAGGTAACCACCGTTGTTCTTTAGTATCTCTGTTAAAATAACCATCAAACCATGTTTTATCAGGTACTACAGCAATTTGTGAGTCAAACAAACTAGGAAGAGAGATAATGGTATAAGTTTTATAATCAGCTTGATCCTTCTGAATCAGGTTAATCATTTGATCAATAAGTATTTGCATAACAGCTCTTCTGAATTTATTTGGGGTATTCCTAAAATTTATATACTCTTGATTCCAAGGCAAGTGTAAATGCCAATAACCTAATTCACTTTTATGTGGGTTAGGAATACTCTGCGTTTGTTTAGAAATTCTCGTTTTAATTCTTTAAATCGTCTTCTTAAGCCCCTAACTTTCTTTTTCGAACCATTATCAAAATTCCAATTTTGCAATATGCTACCTCCAAACATGTAATACTTAATGGTATTGGAATCAATTAAATCTACCGTTTACTACTAAAAAAGTATATCTTTATGATATCTGACTGGACTATATTTTAATATGGAATGTTATTGATTTAATAGTTCTTCATGGAGCAGCAGCATTAATTTATTGAAATACTTATTGCTCTAAACTGCTACGTTTGCGACACAAGAAAGATACTTTTCATTTATTACAGTAATCCTGACCGGATAGTTCCACACAAATATTTTAGCATTAAAAATGACGATTTCTACTATTGCACCTAACAATGTTCTTTTCCTCTTTTATATCGTTAGTGAAGGTATCCATTTATATAAATAATTAGAATTTAATTGTATATTTTTAGATAATCTACAAATGATAATTAAAAAAAATCTAATTTTAAGGAGTGAAATAGGAAAATGAAAAAAATATTGAGTTTTATATTTGCAATTTGTTTATTTTCACTAAGTGGGTTTAGTACTAATGCAGCAGAAGTTAAAAATACGCCAAACCAAGCAGCCGACCATTTAATACTAAGTGTATTAGGTGATGAAATAAATAGGGCTGTTGCTAGTTACTATAAACAAGAAGACCCAAACTCATTTTTTATTAAATATGGACATGGTAATTCAAAAGACTTTGTAAATGTAATCCAGTCTGAAAAAGGTAATGAATTAGATTATAATTATGTTGTCAAAGTAAATATTACGCCTCAGAAAAAAGGTGCTTTAGGAAAAGACACAATAAGTTTTGGAATTGATCAATCTAATCAAAGCGGAAATATGAAGATTAAACTTTTGGATTACAAACATGTCGATCCAAAAGATAAATAAGAAAAAAGCATTGCCTAATGGCAATGCTCTTTTAATAATCCAAACCTTCTTCTGCATACACATAATCATCTTCCCTAGCATTATATATATGAACGTAAAACTCAGACCTCTACCTGAAATCCAGTTAATACCAAATGCGTTAGGAATAGCTCGCTTAGTATTAAGTTTGTGAAGTATTCTACTTAAAGTAAACTGCCCCGTTTGTGACACAAGATGGAGCTCTAAACTTATTATAGGAATGCTGCCATGTTTATTTCATAAATAATTACATCATTATATTAACAGTATTTAATATTTAAAAAATTCAAAGAAAAATTTCAAATAAGCAATGTTTAATACTATAGCAAGAATTGATTTGAGTAAAGGTTCTCTTAACACAATTGCACCTACTCCTAGTAAAGCTCCACAAAATGAAAAAAATGGAATTAAAACAAAGCCGAAATTGATATAAATGATAGGAGTAAACGCCAATATATTTAATGCTAAATTCAAAGCAATACAAATAAACGCAATATTACTTGCAGGCATGAAATCCCCCCATTCTATATTAATTACTTTAACATATATATACATTATCATCATTTGCTACCTTTTCTGAAAAAGAAATCCTACTCTAATTAAACATAGCCAGATTGTTCAACAAACAAGAAAAAATTAATAAACTTGTAAATAAATGAACTTAAACAAAACTGCCCTGTTTGGAACATTAAAAAAACTGCCGATCGGCAGCCGACTTCTGTTTATTTGGGATTTGAAGAATATCTCTTACACTATCCAATCTCAATTATTCCTAATCAAAAAAAGACATTATACAAAATAATAATTATAATTATTCCAATAACAATAAAACCACCTATAGTTGGACTTCCATATAATGCTCTATTCCAACCGTCATCAGTATCTATTTTACTTTTTTCTTTATCTTCATTATCATTCTTCATAAAATCCTCCTCCCTGAAATACAATTTTATCCATTTCCCTAAATCTTAGTTTACTAAAATATACTACAAGAAGGATTAAGAATAACGATAGTAAAATAACTGTAGATCCTTTTCAAAATAAAAACAGGAATGTTTATATTGCTGCAAGCATAAACATCAATTTCATCATTCCATCACTACAGATTGAGTGTTTTTATTTTATACGTTTAATTGTTAAAAAAGATTCTAAATATGTATAATTTTGTATTTTTTATTCAACTAAACTGCCCCATTAGTTTAAGTGTAACATTTAACAAATAAAAAAACCTCACGCAAAATCAACCCTAACCATTAACATAGCCTAATTAAAAAAGATCCTCTCTCTATAATTTACCTTTTTTTGTATTGAAACGGTAATATAATCTAGCATAATAAATATTCTAAATCTAAGGAGACATAGCTTTGAAACACCTCATCAAGAACAAATACATATGGATTTTTGCGACTTATATACTAATAATGACAGTAGTGCCGAGAGGACTGAAGTTTGTTCTATACTTAGGAGATGTAGGGAAAACCGAGCATCTTGCATTCAAGAATTATCATGTCGAGAATGATTTGTTAATCATTTGGTTAAACATTAGTATTCAATTGCTCATACTTGGTTTTGTATTCTTTCTTTATTCTAGTACCTCAGTATTCACTTGGAAAAGACCCATTGTAAAGGGGAAAGATTTTTTGAATGCCTTGTACATATTCCTATGGAAGATATTAGTTTCGGGTATTGCGGGTATTGTTTTCGTCTTTATAAACGGTGGTTTAGGGGACGCAACTCCTCAAAATCAACAGAACTTGGAAGTAGCTATTCAGACTAGTTTAGTCACTGTCATTTCTACGGTCATTCTAGCACCAATCATAGAAGAATTTTTCTTTAGGAAGATACTTATTGGACATATTTTTGCCAGCCATCCATACATTGGACTTATGCTAAGTAGTTTAATATTTGGCGGATTGCATTTAGTATCCGGGTTCTCTGTAGTAGGATTGATTATTTATTGTGGAATGGGATTATTTCTAGGTTTACTTTATTTAAAGACTAATCGTTTAGAATCTTCTATGATAGCCCATAGTTTTAATAACCTTATTTCCTCCCTACGTATTCTTATTCAATAATAATACTAACTTCTTGTATAAAAAAGCCAGCAATATTTCTATTGCTGGCAAAGCGGAATATGAAATTATAAGACATAAACATTATATCTCAATAAATACAACTTACCATACTTATTTACTGAGTTTTGAACTTAATAAAAACCCAAAGCAGATAATCGTAAACAATGCTCAGCTGAAGCCTTGTTGCAATATTAACCTTTATGCCCCCCTACTAATCCAGAACGATGTATAGCTGTACCACCAGGTGTATAGGAAATGGCACGTAATAATGCTGTGGAACCAAACTTATTTCTAATTTCATCCACAACATATCCCAACTTCTTCCTTTTCCAACTGTTGGTGTCAAAGAGGTCGAGCTGTACATCTGTATCTTTCTCTAGCTTAGTAAGTGAAATAGATACTTGTCTGACGGTCTGCCCCCTATAAAATTCTTCCATTAATTCCAGGCAAACCTTATATATATCCATGGTTACATTAGTAGGTGCTTCAATAGTACGTGAGCGATAAAAACCTCCTCCGTACTCATCCCTACTGTATCCTAAACCAAAACTAATGGTTCTGGCAGCTTGATTGTTTGTTCTAGCCCTTTTACATACCTCTTCACATATTTCTAAAATAACAGCTTCTATTTCTTTTCTGTTTTTGTAATCTCTTAGAAGCACTTGGCTTTTACCTAAACTAACTTGCCCTTTAAATATGGGAGCTCCTACTTCGGATAAATCAATTCCCCATGCATGATGATATAACTGATTTCCCATAATACCGAATTTCTTCTCAAGTAAACCAAGATCGTATCTAGCCAATTGGCCAACAGAGAAAATACCCATACTATTTAAGGTCTTTTCTACTCTGCTCCCTATCCCCCACATTTCACTTAACGGAGATAATGGCCAAAGCTTGCTGGGAACATCCTCGTATGTCCATTCCGCAATACCGGTTTGCGATTTCTTGGCAGCCAAATCTAAACATAATTTACTTAAAAGCATATTGGGACCAATACCGATTGTGCAAGGTAACCCAAAGTCATGGAAGAGATCCGCCTGAATCTTTCTTGCGATATCTTCTGCAGTACCCTCAATCTTTTCCATACCAGTACAATCTAAAAAGCTTTCATCAATAGAGTAAACATGTACAGCTGAAGGTGGAACATAACGATAAAACAACTTCGTTATCTCTGTGCTCACTCTAATAAAAACGGACATACTTGGATCCACTATTACAATTCGTGGATCATCTGGGATTTCAAATAAGCGGGAACCTGTTTTTATTTTAAAATCTTTTTTCATGGCAGGAGATGCTGCTAGAACGACACTTCCTTGCCTATCGGTATTCCCTACAACTGCTAAGTGACAAGTTAAAGGGTCAAGCCCAAGCATAACTGCAGAGACACTGGCGTAAAAACTCTTCATATCGACACAGATGATGGGGCGGTTAGGAAATTGGCTATAATCAAACATCATACTCACCTATTTCTAGATACTTTTTTAATGGAACTAAAGGACAAAAATTGAAAATGACCATTTGTTTTTTGAATGCGCAATTCATCCCTTTGATAGTCAATAAATACAGTTGTACCAGTAATGGTTTCATTGTTATTTTCTGTTTTATATTAGAAATTTAATGGCCAATTGTACTCCATGGCTTCGTATATAAGGGTGTTATTTTCTAATAAATAATCGTTTACTTCGTTTTGTTTTATTTTTAAATTATCCACATTAGCTCTCTCCAGTTCTTTATATGGTAATAATAACAGAACTTATGTTCGTTATCAATGTACGACGATTCCTAAATAAACTAATATTGGTAAAATAAATACCCGCTTCTTTAAGCGGGTATTCCAATTTATTAGGTTCATCATACAATGAATTTCTGAAAGCTAGCACTTCGCATATACCCATTTTTGGATAGGCATTGATATTTCACTTCGCACTTAATGAGTGGGTCCAAATAAATAAAGTCTTTATCCTCATCTATAATCAATTGCTTTGTAATATGGTAAAAAGCCTTTCTTTCATCGGGTGGAACAAATTCTAATATTCCTCTGTATTTGTTATCTTCCTTCATAATCCAGCCGAATTTTTCTTTTCTTATTCCGCTAATGGAGACAGTGGAATATTGATAGTTCTTCGTTTTGAAGATGACATTTTGAGGTCGGGAATCCAAATAATAAGGCTTATTATTATCTCGGGCCACTACTCCTTCTAGATCTAAATCAATGACTCGATTAAATAGCGTAGCTCCATTTTCATATACAGGGGCAACGGATAAATTGTTTTGGTTGGGAATGTGCTTATTAAGTAGAGATAAACGTTTATAATACGGTTCATTTAGTAAAGATTTATCATTTAAAAATAAAAGATCAAAAGCTACAAATTGGACAGGTAGTTCTTGCATTAGATCATTTATTTTGGTGGGATTAGAGGCTTGGAAACGGGTCATAAGGCTATCAAAACATGGAACAGGTACATCCTTATCGTTGTCAAAACAAATCATTTCTCCGTCCAATATACAGTTTTGCACAGGTAACTTTATAAACTCGAATTCCAAGTACTTTTGGGTTACCTCATTTTTGTGCCTAGTGTAGATTCTGATGCGGCCGTCTTTATAATGTAATAATGCGCGATGCCCATCATATTTGATTGTCCAGCTATAATTGTCTCCTGTCGGAAGCTCCGGAGCGGGCTGAAGAAGCATTGGTTTTATGGGTGTATTTAACATTTTAGTACGTACTCCTCTCCACTTCTAATGATATCACCATTAGAAAGAGGACTATATAGTAGCTTGTTAGAAACCTAGGAAAAAAGAGGTATATTATGAGAAAATAGACATAACTGTCATTGACTGAGCGGGATATATGCCCTATAATTAAAAACAAACAGTGTAACATATATTATGATTATAAAGTACATACATAACTAAATTTTATTAAGGAGTGAGAGGATGAATGTTATATTAGGTGCTCTTAACGGCATGCTGCAATATGGGAGAGGGAAAGAAACGGGAGGATTCGGGATATTAGGAATCATCCTCGCAATCGTAGCTGTTTATCAATGGGATCATATTCTCCCCTTTCTTCGGAAGATTGGGGTAGTAGGTTTCTTTGATAAAATTGGGTTAATATATGAAAATGATCCAGGTACAACAGGGCTTGCTGTTTTTCTATTTATATTAGAAATTTGTATTGTCCTAGCGATTGTAATTTTTGCGGTATTAGTAATAGGAATAATGGTTACCATCTTTTGTTCAAGTAAGGTTGGAACAATAATCATTGTTACTTTACTTGCCCCGTTTATTCTGGTCGGTTTCCTAACTTTCTTCCTTATTTACGCAATACTTCAATCTTTAGGGATTAAATCCAAAAAGCAAAAGTTACGAGAAGCAGAAGACAAATGGTATATGGAGAATTACGGAATGAAGTCTCCAGAGACTATCGCAGAAGAAGAACTTAATATGACTCCTTTAGAGGTATTAAAAAGGTACTGCGAGGAATTCGATTACAATCAGGCTATAGAATTTCTTAACAAGCTTCCCATGTATGGTGATACGCGGTTCCTATTAGGTGAAAGTAATACAGGAGAAATTTTTCTTCTTTTACCTGATCCATCACTAAAGTACTGTACTATGAACCCTTGGTTGCCCGATGAATTTACTGTTATCAAGTTGGATATTCAAAAGTTCATTGATGACATAGGTAAATTTCAAAAAATAGACCATAGGATGGGGGGGAGAAAATTAATAATTACGTTAATGCATTCTGTAGAAGAGAATCATAACCAGAGCCAATTCCAAGATTATAAACTTATTGATTTTAAAGATCAAACGGACATAATTAAATTTTATTTACCAGATTATGAGCTTAAAGATTTTAAAAACTATTTAAGTCCAGTTGGTGAAAGGCGAGAGTATACTGAACAGGCTGAAAGAACACAGGAATATTACTTCAAAACTAAAGAAAAGCTTTTAACTGCTATATCTAATGCTACTGATAAATATGAATTTGATCAGAAAGTATCGTATGTTAAGGCATTAAATGCTACAAATGAGGATGTAATTAGGATTATGAGAGAATCTCTAGCAAAGGTAGATACTAATGAAAGGAGTGAATCAGTATAAGAACGCAGAAATATTTCAAAGAGGATTTATTAAACATTGCTCGTATGCATATAGAACATATTGAAAAATCTACTAGTTGGACTAAATACTATCGTGACAATAAACTCCCTTCTACTCAAACCTATTTATCTGTATTTGGTACGTGGGAAAATCTAAGAAAAGAACTTGGATTGAACGTAAAAAAGAAAAGAGACGTTATCTCTAAGGGTGAGATTGAAGATGTTTTGAAAAAGCATGGAAAAGAATTTAAAACACGCAAACAATGGGATGAATACGCACAGGAGCATAAACTACCAACCTATAAGACCATTTTAAAGCATTTTACTTATGAAGAAATCTTGGATTTTGCAGGGAAACCAAAACAACGTAATTTCTCCAAAGAGGAATTAATAAGTTTGGCCCTTAAGCATAGAAAGTCCTTTATTGGTTCATCGATGACGCAATGGGATGAATACGCGAAAGAACAGGTCCTACCCTCTTCTAGGCAATTTAATTGGATTTTTGGATCGTGGAGTGAAGCGAAACATGAAATAAGAAAACAGGCACAAAAAAAGAGTGATAGATAGCATTTGCTAGGTATCACTCTTTTTCTATTTGCTTGATGATATCCCATGAAGAGGTTGTAATAACTAAAATATCATCATGGGCATGATCTGAATGCGCTTCTTCTATAGATTCTAAAGAAAGAGTAACAAGGCTAGACTTTCCGTCTTTATATTGAAATTCCAATTTAACCTCATTAGTTTCCCCACCAAAAACACCTTTCTTTTCTTTAAAATTAACACCCTTTATGGAATTGTTTTTGGATATGCGGTTTATGATATCTTGCGCTACCTTTTGTTTATCTGTTTCCTCTACTTTAAATAAATCACTGGAGATGGTTTCTGTTTGAAAAGTCGACATAAACAATTCTACATCTTGTTTTAAGATACCCGTAATAAAGTAGTTAACAACGTCTCTTTGAGGAGAAACGTCGTTAACTTTTTCTGTATGAGGTTCGATAAAGCCCACATCTAGATTTTCCTTTTGTTCAGTAGCCCATTCTATTGTCTTTTCTGTATATTCGTTATCGGATTCAATCTGGGCAGCTACTTGTTCTTGCGTTGCCTTTAAATCCATGGGTGCTTCCTTTTGAGAAGGAAGAAATATAAAGTATACGACACATAAGAGTGTTAACGTACTTCCAATCATTATTAAAAAAGATTTTTTTGTCATTCTTGAACCTCTTTATTAGCTTGAGCGGCTAACTCTTCCCTTAGTATTTTCCACTGGTTGGCAATATTAGCTTGTTCCTGCTTAATAGCTAGATATTCTTGGCGTAAACTGTCTTTATCAAACGATGTTTCATCCGCATTGTTGGCCGCATCAACTGAAGTTAAGAGTAACTGATGGGAACGATTGACTAATGCTATAAGGGTTTGGTGTGTTTCAAAAAGGTCAGGCTCGATATCAAGTGCCTCCACTTTTGTGACTAACTCATTCGATTTGCCAATACTCTCTGTCATGATCTTAGCGAATTGGCTATTACTTGTACTATTCGTATACAGTCCATCTAAAGCATTATTATAGTTTAATAGAATATCTGTCATTTCTGTAATAAATCCTTGTAGTGACTCGTCGTATTTTACGAGGTGTTCCACATTGTCTTCCGTTACTTTTACGTTTGCCTTGCTGTTTGAAGAACAACCAGCTAAAATACTAATAAGGCATAGTAATAAAACTGATAATTTTTTCATTGAATTCCTAGTCTCCTTGTTATTTGAAGTCAATTAGTAAAGCTGGATCAATACTATTCGTCTTCGAAATGTTCCAACTTGGTTGATGGACCTCGAAATGTAAATGGGGACCTGTAACATTTCCGGTACCACCCATATAACCGAGGAATTGTCCTTGTTTTACTTTTGCTCCCGCAGATACTGCTCTATTTTGCATATGAGCATAAACGGTTTCATACTGTTTGCCATCAATTTTATGTTGAATGAAAACGACATTACCGTAAGAGGATGATAGGTAGGATCTTGAAACTGTACCATCTGCAGCAGCGTATATTTTCACATTGCTTCTGCCACCAAGACCGATATCTATACCTTGGTGTTTCGTCCCCCATCGAGCACCGTAACCGGAGGTTACCGTTCCAGTAGTTGGCTTAATAAAACTACCAGGTTTTAAGGTAGGTGAACCTTCCGTTCCACCTTCATATGTAGCAGCTGTTTTGAATTTTTCTGCTAAAGCTAAAATGTCGTTAATGTACCATTCCGCATGGTTATAGTGCCAGATAGCGTTTCTTTTATCGGTAGAATAGCCATTACTTGCTAAGTAGTTGGCAGCTGTATAGACTGCGTCCGTTACATTATAAGGATCAGCTTTGCCGTCTCCATCACCATCAACACCAAGTCCACCGCCTTTTTTGATGACTCCTGGGCTTGTGATATCTACGCTTGCAGCTACCAATCCACCACCGATGTCATAGCTCCACCCTACCCAAGTTGCTGGCAGGAATTGCATCTGACCAATTGCCCCAACGGGAGATACCATAGGATCAATCGTTCCAAACACACTTTCTTTTGAATGAATAGCCGCTAACGTATACCAATGCACACCATATTTTTTCTCAGCTGCTAAATAGATCGGCATATATTGAGCCGGAACTCCAGCACCAGGTATAACCGTTCCGTCATAGCTAATGTCATCGTATCCATAAACCCCACCATTTTGACTTAACCAATCTGTATAATTAATAGATCCACCCATAAAGCTATAGTTTGCCTCTATTAATTTCTTATCATCTAGACCTAATCCTAAAGAATTTAAAATCGCATCAAAATTAGCATAATCTTGCGTGACATTTTGTGTAGAGGTAAAATATTGATTTCTTGTTTTCGTAATGGTTTTTACTTCAATTACTTTATCGACCATTACCGTTTTTGTCTTCTTTAGATGAACGGTTACATATCCAGTAGTATCGACCTTTTGGTTTTGTTGTCTAACCTGTTCTTTCAGAAGATCTTTCCAACTTTTACTCTTTGGATTAAAGTAAGGGTAAGTTTTGTCTGTTATATCTGCAATAGAAGCGGGGACCTTTAGTGTTTCCATATACTCCACTTCTTTTGGAACTTGAATGGTTTTGTGCGTAATGACTTCTTTCGATTTCCAATCCGATGTATGAGCTTTATAGTTAAAGATAGTGGACCCATTCCAATACTGAACAGACTCCAGTTTGCTTACTTCATTTTTCGTGTGCTCTACCTTTCCTTCTTTTACTTTTTTACCATCTTCGTAGACGATCACTTGCTTTTCTTTCCATTCATCATAATTTCCGTATTCAAACTCAGGTGCTAGTTCGGTTGCTATTTTCTTAATAATCTTTTTGATACTATCTAAATCAGATTTTTTATCATCAAACACATCTAGCATAATAGTAGAGGCTATTAATCCTTCTGGAACCCGGTAGGGCTTCTCAATAGGATTATCCATATCGACAGTGGCTTCTGATTGTTCCACAATATACTCATGAATGGCTTTGTCGTCCCCTTCTAAATCATCTCCACTTGCCCATAAGAAAGACATAGCTAAAGAAATAAGGAGGGCTAAAATGACAGAAATACCGACCACAAGCAGAGTAGGAACTCCGACTGTACTTATAAGCCAAGCAAGCATTTTGGCCAGTACTTTTTTTAAAACTTTTATTGCGAGTTTAATAGCCTTTTTAGCCATTTTGGCTGCTTGTTTTTTAAATTTATTTTTGAAAGGTTTAGCAATTTTACCTGCTAAACCTTTCAAATTATCGGTCATTTTTTCACTAATGGAGTCAGTAGTATTTTTGTTTTCTTGATTTTGCGCCATGCTACAAACCTCTTAATGAGCCAGTAAATGCTTTATTTCGATATTGCTCGGCTTGTTTTCTCATCAAAATCCGTTTATTTGGTGGCTCGAAATTCATAAGATCATTTGGTTTAAGTGATGTAGTATAATTCTCCGTCTTTACATCATTTTTCTTATAAGTTGTCGGCACTAGCTTTCTATTGTTCACTTCACATTTTGTTTCGATTACTTCATTTACCGTTAAACGAGCATCACCACTACCATATGGGCTAATACGATAATCTTGTCCATCTTTTTGGCCGACCATATAGCTTCTATTACGATCAATCACCATTCGAATGTCATCCATCTCAGACATCGCATTTTTAATGTAATACTGTCCACTATCTACTTGTTGGTTATAACTTTGTACTTCTTTTATTACTCTTGGATTTTTTGGCGTATTTCTGTTTGCGACCAACTTATTGGGATTCACATGGATAGGTGGTGCAGAAACTTTGGAACCACCACTATCATATTGATAAGAATTAGAAGTTGGAACAAGACTTCCGTTTTGAACGGTAAGATCTTGATATACTTTTTGCCCTTTCCTTAATCCAGAATGTCCAGAAGCCATTCTAGAAACGGATTGTGTTTGACCTGTTTTATCTCTTACTTGAAGGAGGGTCTCTCCATTCGTTGTGACCATTTGGATGGCCCCATTTGCGATGGTTTGTTGACCATCTGGACCAATTACCGTTTGAGCTAAATGCGAGATGTCTGCAATTTCGCTCGTTTGTTTTTGAACGGCATTATTATAGGGGTTTAATCCTTTCAATCCGAATGCTTTCATATTACGATTATTAGAAGCGGCATAATTCGCACCTTTTTGGTAACCAGCCACTCCACCCACCATTCCAGAGGCATAGGCGATGACATTCTTGAAGCCTGCCTGTTTTCCTTCTACATTGTCCGCAATATGATTCTTTGCTGTAGCGAAACCAGTTTTTGCTCCTTGAGTAACTGCTTGTACAGCAGCAGAACTAACTCGTTGAACAGGATGAGTCGCTCCTGATACACTCTGTAAATTAGACATTTCTGTTTTAAATGTGGTATAAGCATGAGCCCCACCCTTTTTGACCCCCTGGCCTAATTTGGTATCTGCCATGAAGTCACTTACCCCTTTGATTGCAGTAAGACCGGAAAGATTTGCAGCTCCAACTAACGCTCCAGTACCAACTCCAGCTCCTACAGCTGTGGCCATTCTCCCAATTTTATTTTGTATAATTTTATTATCAAGCGGGATACTTCTTGGCAAAGATTGTCTTGCATTTTCATATACAGTTTGTGCTTTGCCACTATTAAATTTGGCTACAGCCTGTTCCTTAGGGAGACTACTATTATTCACATAAGCATTTCTTGCTTCATTAACCTTCACTCCAGCTAATTGATCTCTTAAGTAAGGGATATTGACCTCTTTGCCAGAATATAAGGAAGAACCTTTAACTGAAGATGTAGCACTCTTGACAGAATCAGCGGAACTAATACTCTTATTAGATAAAGCTTTTTCCCTATTAGGAGTTATATTGCCCATCGTTTCAACTATCTGGTTAGATAGTTTTTGCGAAAGAGGGCTAACTTCTGGTATTCCTAATTCATTCCCGATTTCTATAGCTAATTGTTGACCGATATTGGTAGAACTACCTTTACCGGAAGCTACTGCCTTGCTACCTCTCTTTAAGATTTTTGCTATCTTATTTTTCTGTTGTCCTAGGTTATTCTTCCAAGCTACTTCTTTATTGTTCTCATGTGTTTGTTTTTGTTCAACAGAAGCATTCTTAGGTAGAGCATACTTTTGATCATATTTATCCATAAAATCTTCTTTTAATTTTGGTGCCCATTCATTAGCTAGTTTATTACTTACTTCATTGGCTTTATCTAATGAAAATCCTCCAGATAACTTATCAGCAAGGTTCTCATTAAATCCAGCTCTACTAATAAAAGAAAGTCCATAGTCTGATCCGTTACCCATTTCGCTAGCTACTTCTTTTGCTGCGGATTCAATTTCCATTTGTTTCGCATTGACTTCTTGTTTCCATGCAGCTGCACGCTTATTATTGTGTTCCTGCTTCTGCTTAGGAGTTGCATTAGCCGGTAATTTATTCTCTTGATTAAATTTAGTATCAAAGTTCTTTTTGTTATTGGTATCATTCGCCCACTTCTTTGTTAAGTTGGCAGATGATTGTTTAATTAAATCAGAGGCTCTTGCATTTTTCCCTTCATTTCCTTTGATACCAGCAATGTTATTGCGTGCTTCATTTAGGAAATAATCTTTTTTGGCAGCTTTCGCATCATTCCAAGCGGCCTCTACACTTGACTCGTGGGCATCAGGGAATCGTTCTTGAAAATCCTTTTTAAAGTCCGCTTCATTGGTTTCCGCCCAATCAGAAGTAAGGCTATCAGCTACAGAGTTAGCTGTTTTTTCATCTGCCTTGGACTCCGCCTTCATGACGCCTTTTCCTTTATCCCAGCCTGCTTTTACCCCTTTTTTCACTTGGCTTCCTAATAGTTGGGCAGCTCCTGTGCCTGCGCGACCTGCCAATCCACCAATAGCTCCTCCAGCATTAAAACCTACTGTAGAACCAACCATGGAGCCCATCGGGCCCATTGGGGAACCAATTAATGTTCCAGCGGCACCAAAAACAGCTTTACCGCCTCTGGAAAGGATTTCTCCCCCTTTTAACATTCTTTCTGCTTTTGGAGTAGTGCCAGTATCGGTACCGGTATTTCCACCAAGTGTACTTTTCAAGTCACTGGTACCCGTTCCTTCCCCTTCTTTTTCTGAATTTGATTTCTCCCCAGATTTCTCTGAATTACCTCGACCACCACGAAGTTTTTTCAAGGCATCCCCTACGGATACACCGTCCATGGCACCCTTTGCTGCACCATACATTCCCATTAAGGCAGATCCACCCATCATGGCGGCCGTCTTTGATAATCGATCATTCATTTGTCCACCAAGACCAAGGAGAGCACGAACGGATTCAGTAACAGGGATGAATACCATCATCAAAATAACTCCCTCAACCCCATTGGTTGTAGTCGTCATCTTACTCATAATGTAATAACAGGCCGCATGAACAGATTGGACAAAAACAGTTCCAATTAACTCTTTTGCCCATCCAATCGTCATACCTCTCGTTTTAGGTATGAGGTAAAGAGCCAACATTAATGGTCCTAGTATTAATAGAAGCATGAGTGTAAACTTTCTCATCGTATAGTAAAAATACGCCCATACTCCAAGACCAATCTTAATTAACTGAATGGCTAGCATACCAAGCACTCCGTTGCTTGCAGTGATTTCTATCGTATCTTTTAAATTCAATAAGTCACTTTCACTATTAAATAGGTTTACAATACTTTGGTTCGTTAAGAACAACAAACTATAAATCGCATAGATATTAGCAAATAATAAAGCAACAATCGTTAATTCTTTAAAGTAATCAATGATATAGGTTCTGTTCGATGGATTAATACCTGATGCGGAAATTTTCATTCCTGCAATAACAATACTGATTAAGATGACACACACAGCTACTGCAATGAACATATTCATCCCAGGTACGTATACATTTGTAATCTCTTTTTCAGTAAAAGTTAAAAATGCTAATTTCTCGTCTCCTCCATAAATGAGGTTATGTAAGGTCGGTATCTTCTTGAAAGGCTCCGCAAACATATCTCCCATTTTGGCAAACAGGTCGGCCATTATTTCGGAAAGTTTATTCATCATATTTGTTCATCCTCCCGACCTAGTAAGTTTGCAGTTGCTTTTTAGTTAGATTTTCTTCATAAACAGCCTGATTTGATTCAATAAAGAATAACTCTTGTTCACTTGGATTGGTTTGTAACCATACAGATGATTTACCAACCCGTAAAATGCCTTCCCCTTTATCTGGGTTCCCGAAGAGGATATCTCGTTCACCGGCAGATAAATCAAAGTTCTCTTTAATATGTTTTAGATCGAGTTTACTTTGTTTTAAGAAAAGATAAGCGTATGTATTTTGCAGTATCCCTCTGGCTTTATCATTGATAACAAATCGGACAAAGTCCTGACTTGCTAAGCGTAATCCGGCATTACGTTTCCTAGAGCGTCTCGCCATCTTTTCTAAGAAATCCACTGTTTGTTCAGAGCTCAAAAGCGTCCAAGCTTCATCGGCATAAACAAATTTCTTTTTCGTAGCGTTATCTAGATTTTTAACGAAATGTTCCCATAAATAGTTCAAGATAACATGATAAGCAATTGGTCGTAAAAAGCCTTCTTCCATCGAACTAATGTTGAAGTTTACAAGCCTTGCCGAATCCAGCGTTTGCGTTACTCCTCTTCCTAGGTACGTTTGACCATCAAATATCGGTTTAGATCCTGTCTTTAGGAATGGTTTAATGGCAGCAATTAATCGTTGTACTCTAGGTTCGTCACTATATTTCTGTAATAAATAGTTATTGATATCAGATATAGTTGGCTCAGGTTTTCTCACTTTTGATTGAATCAATTGATTTTCAACTTTTACGACTTCATCTTTAAACAAAGAACTAGGGTGTGATGTGTATTCAAATTGTTCCTGTAAAACATATTGAATGGCTTCTTCTAGGAAGTTACGCTCAAAGACATTAAGTCCCTCATCTTCTGAGTTTTTCCCGCGACAGATAATATCAAAGAAATCGATAATGTCATTGGTCTTCTCCCGTAAGGGAACGAAGCGAATGTATTTTTTTCCTTCCTTTTCTACAAGCTCTTTTTCATCCGATTCTTCTAGGAATTCGAGTTCTTCATCTCCATCTTCTAATGGAATATCTGTAAAGTTGATCGCTAGAGGATTGATACAGATATCCTCTTCTTCACTAATATTTAAATTAATACCGCCAAGACGCTTCGTTAATTTAACAAATTCACCCTCAGGATCAATTAATCTACTATAAATGTTGGCTCCCGTTAATTCCCTTGCGATTAAGAGTTTCAAAGATACGGATTTACCAGAACCCGATGTACCAACAATAAACATGTTGTAGTTATCTGGTCTGAACTCTTCGTTTCCAAAACTATTAATAAACTCTAATTGGCCTGTTATTTTATTGATTCCAAGCGGAACACCACCAACGTATTTCCCACTACCACTAATGAATGGAGCAAAAGTGGATAATGCCCGGCGGTCAATGTTCCGTAAAGAATCAGAAATTTCGTTTTTACCAAATGGCAGGACACTTCTAAATCCTTTTTTTACTCTTCCCCAAGTGGACGTTAAGGAGAAGAAGCTACTGCTCATTTCATCTTCTAAAGTCTCGCTAAAATAGTTCAATTCTTTTTCACTTTGACCATATAAGATGCCTAGTGTCCCTACATTAAAAATGTCATTTTCACTAAATTGAATTTCAGACATGAGTGTATCCGTGTCTTGGATTTTAGAGGTCAGATCGTTGATCTGATCAATGTTTCCTCTTTTGGTTTGGAACGATAAGTTAGACTCTAACATGGTGATTTGTCTTTGCAACATTCTAATAGCATCGGACTTCCCAACCTTATTAATGTCCAAAAAGAGATCCATCTCTCCACTAGAAGCCAGATTGTTTAACCAGTTTGTTTGCATTTTCCGCGGATAGCCATCCCTAGGGATGTAAACCGGTCTAAAGTATGTTTGAGTACCTAATGAGTTTTTAATGATTCCATAATCTTCTGCGTTTATCTTAAAGCCATCGGGAGATATAATTTCCCACATGGTGGGTTTTGTATCCATTTGGAAATCTATTTGATCCTCGTTTTCTTTCGGATTATTCTTTGTATTCTTCCCTTTGCTTTTAGGCAGTTTCTCTTTTGGTTGTGGTTTCTGTTTCAGCTTCATGTTGTTCAATTGCCTCCTTTACCAATTCAATTCGGTTTTGCGATTGTTCAGCCGTTATATATAAAGCATTTTTTTCTTGTTCTACAAGATCCTTAAATCGATGTTTTAACGCTTTTCTTCTATTAAATGTGTAATAGAGTAATTCATATATTCCTTCTGTAGGTACTAGGTTTACGGTAATATCCGCTTTTCGAAGTTGATTTCTAGCGGAGGTCAATCTTCTCATCAACTCCGCAAAAGCTTTTTCCATCACCTTTGTTTCTAATTCATCTTCTGAGTCAGCTGTTATATCGCTAGCCTTGATTTTATGCGTGAAGATCAAATATCTTTTTGTTTCATAACGTGGTGTGTCTCTCTGCCAGGCCAAGATATCATCAATCATAGCTTGTCCGTAACTTAGTGCGGCTTCATTTAAATCTTCCGATTCCTTCATTGCTTTTGCCATTAGTTCTATCGGTTCCGACACATCAATGAACCGATTTTGCAGGTAAATTCCTACTGGGTAATTGAGAGTGGCAGTCCAGCTCTCTACCGTAATATCAATTGCTTCTTGTTCGTCCTGGTTTTTTAAGAAATAGTTTACTGGATCAACTTCAGCGATCATCGTAAAGGAGTTATCATGAAATCGAATCATGTGCGTTGTCACATCCCTCACATCACTGAACAATTCTTCAAAAAGGTTTGGTTCCTGTTCGATTTCTACTTCATGTTTCTTTTTTTTCGTCTTATTATTTTTACTATTCGTATTTAGTGGAACATTGGTATGTTTTTTCTCTTTCCATGGTAATATGGGTTGTTTCTCTAGAACTCGGAAGAAAATCCAACCACCAACCACGATAGCTGCCATAAGTAACAGTGTGCTCATTATTTGTTCACCATCCAATCTTTCGGTTTAGTACCTCTTCTCCAAATTCCAATTTGGTTTTTATACCCTAACTTAATCAGGAAATATTGATCATAATGGAGGTGTAGTTTACTTTTCTTTAGAAATCCAAAAATGAAGATAATTACGGCTAGAGGAACGACGGAAATAACACAACCTATAACTCCTGCGATAATTCCTGGGAATAGTTTGAAAACAGAAGGGATATAGGCATATGCAATCGCACCACCTGAAATCAAATAGATAAGTTGCCTAGTCGAGATAATTCCTAATATAGATTTCTGTTCGCTACTCATATCAATTGGTACAGTCACTTTTCTCAACTTCATTCTCCTTTATAAAGGCACCCCTCTATATTGTTCATAGAGGGGTTAAATTTTTGCTTAATAGTGTATATATTAAGCTCCAAATCCTGCGAAATAACCTGCGATTGTTTTCGCTTTAACAATAACGAATACACCGACACCAGCCATTACTAGACCGATAATACCTTGTGTACGAGCTTGTGGATTACCACCTTGCGCTGCGGATAATTTCATACCAGAGAAGATTAGGCATCCTAGGGACCAGAATCCACCAACCGCTGTAATTAGGTAAATGACATTGTTTAAATCATCAAAGATTTTGGAGTTTTGTGCAGATCCTCCGTTTGTTGCAATCCCTGCTTTTTTCCACGCTGCCAGGGCATTTTCTGGAACCGAAGTAAACAAATAAACCATGAATGCTGCGGTTAAGTAATATGGAATATCCCTAACCATTTTTGCTTTTTGAATTGCGAAATTCATATTTTTATCCTCCTGAGAATAGAAAATTATAAAAAATGAACATAAAAAAACCCCGAAAAGCTATGGGTATATACATACGTGAATATGTACTACTCATAGTTTTTCGGGGCACTCCCGTTCGTTTTTTATTTGTACCCTTATCATAATAAAAAAGCTTTAAGCGGTCAAGCCATTTTTTGCTACTTTTGATTTAGTAGGATTAAGTTAAAGTTGGGTACATATAACCTGTTATTCTTATTTTAAGTATAGATCTTAGAAAACGTATAATAAATTAGGACTATATAGATGGATTATTTCAAGATCAACAGACTCTACAATGACCCGTTATTTCCATCCATAAACTCTGCTAGTGCTTTTGATTTTTCCCTTGTAGCTTTTTTTCTTTTAATAAAATCATCCCATCCGGGGTAATGCATCAGCTCAGAAGCTTTTATTTTCCACCTACCACTTCCTGGCATAGATTGTTGTGCTTTAAGCTTCCCTTCCACACAAAATTTACGGATCATTTGTGTGCTAACCCCCATTATTCTTGCGGCGTCTGCAACCTTTATATACTCTGGAACTTTCACTTCCACATGTTCGTCTTCAAATGGACTAAGTACTGCATCATCAGAAAGCATAGACATATTGTTTACCTTCTTTCTAACCATTACTTTACTCCCTTCTATATTCACTCTTTTACTATTTACTATTGTATTCAAACAATCCTCCAAGCTTGTGGTATAAAAAAGGACTCTATGAAAGAGTCCTTGGAATAAATATAAATCAAATCAATTATTTCTCTAAAATTGCTGTTACCTCTTTAAAATTTATAGTCTTTAATTCTTCAAAGGCTTCAGTAATAAACTGTTGGGCCTCAACGGGACTTAACACACCTATTGTAGGTTTCCAATTTGTTCGGGAAACCTCCTCATCTAAATAAAGAAGGGTTTCAATTCTGTTGGGTTCATATTCATGAGCTCTATGGTTGAAAGTAGTATTATTATCTTCAATTTCTTTAACTATTTTTCTCACAAAATCCTCACCCTTTTCTAATAAGCTCGGTTTTATTAAATCCCCTATAATACAATGATTATTGGGTAGTGTAATTTTACCATCAGTAGATGCTGAATTCAAACCTATACGATAATCCTTTGCAAAACTTTCCTTTAGAACATATAGCTTCTTCTTAATCGTGTCCTATTACTAAAGAAATAAGAGCCTAATTTAGGGGCTCATTTTTTAAATATTATTCTTTATTTAAAACATTCTTTTGATGTGTGGCAATTGATTAGATAAAAAGAGATCATCTATTCCTTTGCCTTCTTCTGCATTCCAGATAACTAGGTTTGCGCTAAATCCATCTACTTTTAATTGCTTGGCACATTCCATTAAATGTTGTCTAACATGGGGATTGGAAACTGCATCTGCATCGAAACACAAGTTAACTGTTTCAACACCCATATCTTTTAATACCGGAATAGCTAACCTCCATGCACCAACACCGGGTAAAGAAACAAAAGTTGTTCCTATATCCTCTAACTCTAATGGATCATATAATTTCTCCATACAATCTACAGCTATATCACCTTTTAGTGGACCTTCACCTAACCATGCTGACTTCGCTTTATGAAGTTTACCAGGCTCCCAATTAACGAGTTGGGAGGATGGGACAGCAATATGTAAAGGCGCAGGATTACCAGACCCAGTCCCATTCGTTTTATTAGAAGAACTCAACCAATAATATCGATTTCCTTTCACTACTCTCACCCAACCTAGTATTTCATTATCTTGAGAGATGGTAGTCCATTCCTTTGAAACGGGAATGTTCGTTTCCTGAAGGATTTCTCCTTTTAAAGAAATTTGCACCGTATTTGGTTGAGTAAGTACTTTTGCCTTTAAATCGGTTCCATTTGTTTTTACCTCAGCTACATTAGGTGGATTATCAATTCGATATTGAAATCCAACAATTTGGTTGTAGTGATTTCGGAAAGGAATTAAGATCCCCTTCATTCCAGCGATAGTCCAAAAGTTTTTATACTGATAAAATCCAGGAATACCTGAAAAGTCCTCCATACCCGTGAGTTCCGTAATTTTTTTCACTACATTCCATGGCTTGTCTGGAAAGCTGCGATAATTTCTAATCATTACTTGCTTATCGGAAAGTTGTCTTTCTTTGGATATCAAGTGCTCATAATGAACATCATCAAGCTCCAGCGATTCAAGGAACGCTTGATAAACGGTATCGAGTGTTACATCTTCTTTCTTCTGATTTCCTTGGGTAAACTCCGATACCTCTTCTTTACTAATTTTTCTTTTTGATTCGCCTTTTAAGTAGTGTAAATAACTAGGTAAAGCAGAGTTTTTAGAAAAATGCTTTTCACTAATTACTCTAATGCAAGCAACTACCTCTCCGTCTTTATGCCCCATACATCCTCCTGTATGACCACAGATAGGACATGGAGTACGATAGTATTCATACCAATCTTGTAGTCTTGTCTTTCTCATTAATTTAACCATAATGGCACACTCCTCCATAACTTAATTCTTTTATTTAAATGCACTCTCTGAATCTACTTCGGTCTATAGGGGGCATCACTGTTACTACTTTGTAGTAAGATGCCCTTTTTTTGGCTATAACTACTACAATTGGATTATGATCTTTATCCCTACCTAAAATAGAAATTTTGTTATACCCTTGAATCTCACTAACGGAGCCTGTAAAAATAGCACTTACTATGTCTCCTTTAGAATATCCTCTTTTTACTAAGCGCTCCTTTGTATGCATACTTATTTTAATAACGCCTTTTCCTGTCATTAACACTTTTTTGATTTCTTTTAATTTCAATACCTTCACCCCCGATTTTGTAAAAAAAAACGGACTTTGGGTAGTTATGTTGGTCAAAAACCTCACAAAACTACGAACCAAAGTCCGTTCTATTCTTAGTTCCCTGCTTATCTATAAAGATAGCTAAAAAATGAAAAATTCAATAAAAATTATGTTTTCATAATAGCATTAGCAAGGATTCAGAATCAACCTTTTAAGGGGATAAATTTCCTTAGGTAGTTCATCATCATTAACTTCCTAGATGGTGGGATTTCAACACCTAACTCCTGTGTAATTAAGCGAAAAGGATCTAGTAACTTATTGAAAACGGCGGTATGCTCGATGAGTGCGTGATTCTCAAATTGGTTCTTGTAATGTTCTTCTGTTAGATCCGGTAATGCTGCCACCAAAGGTAATTCTAATTCTTTCGCAAACTCTTCCGGTTTACTGAATGGCATTTTTCGATTAAATAAGAGCTTGATAGGCTTATTAAAGTCTTTTTGAATACTTTGTATGTAACTCTTCCATAGTAGAATATCCATGGAATTATCTATGACGATCCATAATTCATCCATGTGTTGTAAACTAGCCAAGGTTTCTTGTTGCATTTCTCCATTCGGTAAATCCACCAGAACTACATCATGGTAACGGAAAAATTGGAAATACACATTTAAAAAGCTTTCATTCCAGATATAATCCTTATCCTTATCTCCTATAGGTAACCACAAAACTCCCTTGTAATACCAATGGATTTGACTGATATCCATATTTAGAATAGCTTTATCCTCTAGATGGAATACCTCCATAAAAGACTTATAATTACTCGGCTTTTCTTCATATCTTTCAATGATATGTTGAAGGTACTTACCCTTGATCCCTTCTATAACAGCGGTTTGAATTTTATTAGCCTGTAGAAAAATGGCGTAATTGATGATGAAAGTGGTTACTCCAATACGAGAAAGTGGCGACCATATTCCAATAGTCTGATTGTTTGGATATGCTTTTCCTTTAAACACATAGGAATTACGCATAATATTCACCTTATTTTTTGCTTCTTCATATTCAGCAGGCATTTCTTTAGAAGGATAATCCTCTTCAATAAGTATAGGAGGGGCACTATTCACTTCTTCTATTTCATTCATTACAATATCGTCATCCGTTGGTGATTTCTTATCCTTATCCTTATCATTTTCCTTATTAAATGGATCCTCTTCCTTTTGTAGAGGTTTATTTCCCGTAATTTTATTGTCGGTTTGTAATACAGCAGCTGTTTCATTTTGAGTCTGCTTTGGTTTAGGAGAGCCTTCCTTTGATCTTTTTATACTCTTATTAGTAAGCGTCCATAATAGAATTGCTTTTTTCAGTGCACTCATATCAGGAAATACTTTGATATGGGTAGGAATCTGTTTAAGTAAGCCATTCTCATCTAAAACAAAAACATCTGTGTCAACAGGTTCAAGAGCTGGTAGAATAGAATCGGAAGAGATCATAAGAACAACTAAATCATATTCCTCCATATTTTCTATTGTTTTTTTTTCCTCTACATAGTTAATTTCAAATGTAGGGCTGTCTAAACCAGCAAAGAGATCAGCATTATTTATCGAAGTATAGATTTTTTTCATAAAGTATCTTCTCCCGGTTCAGATAATCATTTATTTTTTTTATAAAAGCAGATGACAACGGCAAGGATCTATTTTCAATTTTAACTAAGTAACTTTTACTTATCTTTAATTCCTTCGCTAACTGAAATTGATTCAAATTAAGACGTTTTCGTAAGATGAGTAATCGTTCTACATCATCTTCAATAGTGATCTGATTAAATTTCATATTGTTTACCCCTCTGTTTAATGTTTAGAACGCAAAAAACCGCTAAAACAACTCTTACTATGTAAGAGTCTGCTTTAGCGGTTTTCGCTTTTAAATTATTTTTTTATAATTATATCATATTAAAATATATAATTATATCAATCTACTATAAATTAATAATCTTAAATGAATACAGTATTTTATTACTAGTAAACATTGCAAAATAATTGTGATGATGTCTGTTTTTTTATAATATAAAAGATAAACACCTTATGAAAAATCATAAGAGTTATATAGAAAAAGGACGATAACTTACTATGAGAATCTCTGAAGTATTTACAGCTGGTGGTGTCCCTAGTATAACTTATAATTCAAGAGAAAGTTTAGAATTGGAATATAATTTAGCTTTGGATTTAGAAATAAAAGGTAAAATAATCTCTATATCTGGTCCTACTAAGATTGGGAAAACAACATTATGTAAGAAAACAATATCAAATGATGACTTTATTCTCATATCAGGTGGAGCAATTAAAACTAGTGAAGTTTTATGGTCCACAATTATCAATAAGTTGGCTGTAGCTAATAGCTATAATAGAGATAAAGGAAAAGAAGCTGAGCAAAAAGAAACATCAACTATCAAAGTAGTTGGAGAAGCTGGGATTTGGGGCTGGTTTAAAGCTAGACTAGAAGGTACGGATTCAAAATCAGAATCTGAAAAAATTACAGGAAAAGAATCAGAGACATTTACACCTAACCCTCTGCATCTTGCTATAGAATCTCTTCTAGAAACAAACAAAGTACTAATAATAGATGATTTTCATTATTGTACCCCTGAAATTCAAACAGAAATAATTCGTGCTTTAAAAGAGCCTATTGCTTCTGGTTTAAGAGTTATATTGTGCTCAGTACCTCATAGAGGAGTAGATTCCATTAAAGTTGAAAAAGAAATGGATGGCAGAGTTATACAATTAGGAATTGAACCATGGGAGCGAGAGGAACTCTACGAGATTTCAAAAAAAGGGTTTGAGGCCTTAGATATTGAATGCCCAGATTCTATCTTTCAAAATTTCATTAGCGAAAGTTATAAAAGCCCCCATTTAATGCAGGATTTTTGTTATTGGTTTTGTAGGTTAAATAAGGTTGTAGAAAAAATGCCGCAAAAGCAGTACTTACCAGAGAATATTAATTATGAAAAATTTTACCAAAGGATAGTAAAAGATCATTCCTCTAAAGAACTTTATGATAAATTGGTAGCAGGTCCTTCTCGAGATAGGAAACAAAGAGAGTTTAAAAATGGAAGTGAAGGAGACATTTATTATGCAGTTATGATAGCCCTCTCCGATCTTACTCATGAAACTGTTATTACTGTTGATACAGTTAGAGAGAAACTCAAGGAATTATTAACTTCGGAATCAATGCCAAATAAAACGCAAGTCTCCCAAGTTCTTAAAAAAATGGCTGAATTAGCAAAAGACCATACAAATAGAGAGCCTGCCATTGATTTTCAGAATGACCGAATTTATATTGTCGATCCCTTCTTCTCATTTTACTTAAAATGGATTGAAAAATAGATTGAGAATATAAAGATCCTAATTAATGTACAAACTGGATTGTTTATACCGTGCAAAAACTCTTCATCCAAATGTTTAATACTTATTAAATTCTTCTCTCTGTAAATTAGTTGTATTGTCACATTGTATTTTCAATAGTATAATCCCGTTATAACTTTTTTATATTTTTTCGTTTTTATGCAATCCTCTTTACTGGATATGCGGTAACCTAATACACATTGCAGCCTTTGTGGTTGATAGATTTCTTTAATTTCAGCATAATTTTATGCTGTTTTTCTCTATCAATACCTCAAAGGCTTTTTTTCGTATAAAAATCGAGAATTAGGGAGTTAGCATGTATATTTCGCCACCTATAGGAGTTGGTTACAAGGATCAGGTCACAAAAAAAGCAATCACCAAAATCCAAAAAAATTACAACATATATATTAATAAAAATATAAACTTGCTACAGATAAATCAAAAGCTTTTTAACATACTACACTTGATTAAGAATTAGTCGTATTCCTTGCCAGCCGAAATACAATGATTGCACAAAGAACAAGATACCCCATATAGAAGCGGGTATAACTTTTATTATCTCTTTGAGACTAGTCGCATCCCCAGCATCATGTGGATACTTAAAACTCAAATACATAATGATACATGCACTCTTGATGGATTCCGTGAAGATAATACAAGTAATTAAGTAGATGATTTGCTCTTGATAAAAATCAGTTGAATAGACTAAAAGCAATAAAAACAAACTACCAAAACTAATGATCCAGATAAAACCGTAAAAATTCCTAATCCACAGAAGCAGTGTTAGCACCAAGAAGGCTAGGTAAGTAAATATCAATAGCTTTGTTGCGTCTTTACTTATCATCCAGATGGAAAACAATCCAAATGCGGATGTAAATATATAACCTGCTAAAGTAGTGATGAATTTACTGAACCAATCTGTATGAGTTGTTAAGGCCATCCCTTCTGTGTTTGCATATAAATGTATCTGTTTTAATCTCCCTCCACATAGTATAGCTGCTATACCATGTCCAATTTCATGTACTAAAGTAGCGATAACAGAAACATATTTTCCTACTAAAGGTACGTTCGTTATCAGAACAGCTATTAGCACGTATATAAAAAAACTTAAAGGTGTCATCTACTTTCCTCCCTAACGTAAAAGGGAAGCAGATAACACAGTATCTACTCCCTTTTCTATCTTGTCATTCCAAATCATTATCTATCTCGTTTATAATCTCAAAGTATTCCTCTACAGCAGTAATTGTAATTTGAAGGTTCAATTCCCTTAGTAAATTGCTTTCTTTCACCTTTTGGATTAATCCATCAATAACAAGGTTTCTCTCTGCTTCAGGCAAGTTAGCTTTAATAGAAATATTTAACCTTACATCATTTAAAACCGATTTAATAAGGGTAAGGTCACCTATTTTTTCAAAACCATTATATCTCGTTCTTGTAATCGTCCATAATTCCGCCTGTTCATTTAGGATATCTGCTGTAATATAGGTTTCTGGATTAAGGTAGGTTACATCCATCGGATCAGCAAACAAAGTTAGCTCAACTTGATTTTCTCCCGTCAATTCTCTCTTTTCTCTTTCATCTAAAAAGGCCCACTTTGATCCTACAACAGCGGTATTTACCGCTAAATCCATTAATTGAGGGTAAATACCCTCGTATTCGGTGATAAGCCAACTAGATAACTTTCTGAACGGCTCATGGGTTATCGTTGATTCAAAATCCTCACCAGTTACCCCTCTTAACAAGTCTGGAATTTGTTGCGTAAGAACACCAACAGGTTGTTCGAGATTATCGTTCGAAATTTCTTCCTTCGCCCTATTTAAAATTTCTACAACTAAAAAGTATCCGTTAAATATCTGATGCGTTATGGTTTGAAACAATTCATCTCTTAGACGTTCTTTATCTTCGTCCCTCACTCTTTCTACAAGCATTAGATTATAGTAGTCAAGCAACCTAGATAGTTCCTCATTTTTATTACTATCATTTTGATAATGTGCCTTTAGTTTATTTTCCGTGTAACTATATATTTCTTCAGCTGTTAAAATGGTCATTATTCGTCCCTCTTCCTTAAGTTGTTTAGAAATAAAGTTTGATTATTTATAAAATAGATGCTCCGTTTAAAAAAAGATTGTTAAAATTTACTGCTGAATTGAAATGAAACATTGATCTATCAAAGTTTCAGTTTAATTTTTCACTTCAAAAGGTGGTGAAAGATCATCGCTACTGTACTTCCATGATCCATCTTCTTTTATGATGGTGGTAATAAAATACTCTTCCCCTTTGGTACTTAATACTTCTCTGTAAAAATATCCATTTCTACCCAATCTGTCTAACACAGGCTTGGTTACTTGATAAGATTCTCCATGCATATTTTCTTTTAGATAAGCATCTTGGATAGATTTATAAATTGCTATGGCATCTTCCTCTTGCGGTAAGCTATTTTTTAATTCTTCCGTACCGTAAGTTTTCATGAATTGATAATATGTCCTAGCATCCAGCTGCAAGGTTTGAAATTTATAAAGAATATCTGCTGTATAGCGAGCAAATTCCTCTACGTCCGTAAATTCTTCCTTTGCTTCTATATCCTTATCGGTTGTAAGTAGGGTAGCTTCTTCTTTATCCATCTCTTCTATAACTTCTTCCATTGGTTTGGCCTGTTCCTCATAAAATTCTTGAAGTTCCTTATCGGATTGTTCATTGTTTCCCTGTTGGCTTTCTTCCTTCTTCTGACTTTCGTTAATTTTTTTCGCTTCCTTGACTAATGGATCACCATTCGTACACCCTGTTAAAATAAAACCAGAAGTAATAATACCGCTTAACAATAACGGAGTTATTTTCAAATCGATATCTCCTCTCTAATACGTTTTTTCTCCTTTTCTGTAAGAAAAGTAATTAACTCAGCAATGTGATAGGTAGGTAAAGTACCTGCAACCTTTTTAAAATAATCTTGTACATTTAAAATATTGATTTGATTTGGTTTATAGTTGACTGGGACATCAATATGCTTTGAAATACAAATGGAAATAGCTTTTAAAAAGTCTTTATGTATCGTTGTAGGGATAGTAATGTAAAACTCTTCTCTCCTACCAAAGAGGATATTGGATAAGATGATTGACTCCATATTAATGAGATTGTAATCCAATACCATACTGAATATCTTTTGCCCATCTTTGTACCATTGCTTAGTTAAAGAAACTAATTCATCACAATGATGAATAATAAAAACACTCTTATTTGCTAAAACAGTAATACCATCTTCAAGATTATAGTCCTTAATCAAACTCAATAAGTATTGCGTTTTCCTAATATCATAAGGGACTCTTAATTCCACTTTCGATGAAAAAGGGTCTAGATATCCTTCACTCATTAGAGAGGCAATGACTAAATTTTTAACAAATAGCTTTCTTTTATTAACCATTAGACTTATCTTCTCCCAACAAAAAAACCCAGAATAAGCCTTAGTCTAATATTAGAAAATATAGACCATGCTTATTCTGGGTTTTTCCCATTAAAGTATTATATTTAATTTAAGTATACACTATATGCCAAATTACCTTCAATATGTTTTTTCAGCAGTGCTTTCTGTGATTAACTTTAAATAGATCAATGCGGTATTTTCTTCAATACCTAATTTATAAGCTATAGAATGCAGAGATTCTCTTTGCTTTGTATACATAAAGTAAGCTATGGATTTTCTGAAAATAGTCAGAGTTAAGTTTTCTCCCAAATTAAAATCAGAAGAAATCACTTTCAAATGATTGAGAATAGTCATTAGTTGGATAGGACCATAATTCTCAAGGTTACCAAAATCATTTTTCCTTTTAAGATAAATTTTTGAGGTAAATACAAAATCCGAACTATTAAATAGCGATTGATTGTAAAATTCAATAAAGATACTTGCCTCTTGTCCTGAAAGTAAGATAGTCCTATTCTCTAATACAATCTCCACTTGATCTTGTGTATTACTTATAAGTACGTTATCTTTTTTGAATAGAAAATCAGAATATTTTAATCCTTTTAAAGCTAGGACATAAATGGCCTTTCTTACTATTGGATAATCTTTATGAGTTAGTATAGGATCCAGTAAACTATTAAGTTCTTCATAAAAAGTATTTAGTTCTACCAGTTTCTTTGCTTTTAACCTTTTTATTTTAACAGCAGGATCTACAGGAACCTTATCGATTTCCCATAAATAATTGAAAAAAGATTTAATTATTGCTAATTCTTTATTAATGGTCGAAGGGCTTTTTTCTTTCTCTTCTTGAGCTCTGATATAATCTTTGATATCTTTCGAACTAATTTGAAAGGGCTCTTTTTTTTCAGGATATAGTTTAGCTAAATAGGAAAAAAATTGTCCCATTACTTTTTCATAACCAATAAGCGTAACTTGACTAAATCCTCTTTTCTCCAAATGCTTTATAAACCCATAGGGCATATTAAACTACCTCCCCTCTTATATTTATTCTAGTTTTTATTAATGATATATTCAATAAAGAAGACACATATAGTAAATACCTTATTTTATTTTTTAATAATATAGAATAAGATTTAAGGTAAATCTGATGTCGATCTTTAGGTGAAAATTACACCTTATGGTGTGGTTTGGTATATTTCTGTTATTTAATTTATAGTTCTTACATACTCTAAAAGATAACGAAAAATGCATAACACAGCTGTTAGAACATTAAAAAACCTAAGCTTGAGTCTTTGGGATACCAAAAACTTAAGCTTAGGTTCTTTAGTTACTATTTCTTATAATACTGACAGTATAATTGATCCAACTAATAGTGCTGCAGCTGCTCCAACTATTAATGTTCCAATTACCTTTTCAGATTTTTTGTTAATTAAATAAAACATAGCATTTCACCTCATAATTTGTATATAAACTATTATAAAACAAGTTATCGTAATTTTCAATCTATTTAACTAGTAGTCTCTAGTATTTTTTAAATTAACTTTTTAATAGTCTATTTAATAGAAAGAAACTAGCATTAGTTGCTAGTTTCTAGTTTATCTTGATATTGAAAGGATAGTTTCTTTCTTTCGTCTTCTAACGAATTTTGGAGTTTTAACTTTTCATCCTTTAACTCCGCTATCCTATCTTCATGGGATTTTACCTTTTCCTTAATAACTTGCTCCTTTTTTTCCTGTAGAGCAACTTCTATTTCTTTAGATATACTTTCAATGTTAGCATTCTCATCTCTTTTTACAAAACCAAACATTGACTTCTTATAAGTCTTTTTTAATGCTGACGCTAAAAGTCTTGTTTGCTTTTCTTCTAAATAGCGCTGATACTCTTCTTGCTTAATAAGTTCAATAGCATGTTGATTTTGTAAAATATCAAAATCACAGTCTGTAATTTTCTTTTCATAGGCTAACATAGCCATTTGTATAGATTGAGTAGCAAGATGCTTTTCAATTAAATCCATTTTCTCAAATAATTCATCTGGTGCTTCGTTACTTATAACACGTAGACTGTCTTCCTCTTTATTATTCGTTTTACCAGTTCCTGAACCACCATACATTTGAGAAGCATGTATTCCAGCTTCCACCAAAATGTCCACTGAAGTTTTACCAACTTTATTCATTAATAGAAAAATCATATGTAAGCGAAAAATGCTTTTATAATTTAATCTAAAGTATTTCCCTGCTTTTTCTGGCTCAATATATTCTATTAGATCAGAACGAAAATGGTTTCTAATCGTCGAATCATTCTTCCCTAGTATTTTCCCAGTTTCAACCGTACTATAAGTTGTTGCAGGATGAAGAGCTAATATATTTTCATCAAATAGATAATCATCTAATTTACTGATTTGGCATAGTTTATATATAGGGTCATCTTTAAAGTTCTCTATCAGTAACTCTTTCACATTTATCTCTTCCATAGTTACTCTCCTTCCCTTGATACTCCTAATCAAATACTACCTAAATCACTTAGATAAATCAACGGAAACAAACGTTTTACAGCGTTACCGTTTGGTAACGCAATTAAAAACTCTCGCAAACGAACCACAGCGCTAACAATAACGCACTTAAACGATATCCAATTGAACGATTAACAATCATTTATATCGATTCAAATACATAATCGAATCGTTCTATACGCTAACTACCGATAGACTACACATTCAAACGATTCATTTATGTAATCGATTGTTGTAGTTGCGCATCGTTTGTACCGTTCGAACACAGAGCTACTCATCGTTTGAGAGCGTTAAGTGTTGATACAATAAGATTTTAAAAGAAAATGCCAGATCATCTAAATATATAAACTCAACTCAGATCTCGAGTAGGAAAAAATTCAGAAGAAGCAATGGTGATAGATCTAGAGAAAACGGAAGACCCGAAAAAATGAGGATTGTAACCAAACTCAAATGGGAGTAGAAGAAAAAAAGAATAGGATGAGTACGCAGTGTTAATTGATTGGGCTAAGTTATAGTTTTTGGTTGATTTAGCATAAAAAACATTGGTGGTCACTTTGCTAATCAATAAATAAAATGAGTAATCCAATTGTCCTCTGTAAACAGAATGCCTCATAGATTGATACCGAAAGCAGCTCGTTAAAGCCAGATGAAATATAATCCATTTTTACTGAATTTTTGTTTTTGATGTAAAAGGCAAAAAATAAAAGATAGGGCACCCATTCTATCAACCTTTACATTTAACATAGCTATTAATTAATCAAATGTGTAATTGATTTTAAGAAATATGTACGATTCTAGAAATGCGTTGCTAATCGTTCGATAGCGCTAAACATTGGTATATAAGGGATTTCTATATAAAAAACTCAAAGGAAAGTAATTCCTTTGAGTTTTTTATTTTAGATTTATTTTCTATCTATCTATCTAATAAACCGCGTAAATTTGAGCTAGCATTTGTTTTCTCTTCATCTTTATTAGAGTTACCGCTTAACAATGCTCTAAGATCTTTCGGTTTATTTGTTTCTTTCTTTTCATGATTTAAAGAGTTTAATCTTTCTAAAACTTCATCATTTTTCTTAGCTGCATTCTTAGCCTTTATAAATTCGTCATATTTTTGTCCGATAATCCCGAGACAAGTAGGGGTTTCTAAACCTGTAAAGATTGTATAAATATTAATCCCAACAGTATTATTCGCTTTATAACCAGCTACTGGATATTCATCTAGGTAAGGAGCCATACTATCAATAACTTCTTTCACTTTACTTTCAAACGCCATATTAGTGATATAGTCTACTTGTCCACCATTAGCGATAGTAGTTACAGCAGCTGTTTGTGCTGTTTCAAAGTTATAACCATCTGATAAAACACCATTTTCAATAGATTCTTTAAGCTTGCTTACAAATTGTGCTTCATTTGAAACATCTGGTTTATCAATTAATGTAAGTTTAGAAAGAGTAAGGTAACCTGATTGTTTAATTGTATTTTCAAATTCACTAGAATCAAAGTATTCCATTGTCATATTTTCATATGCATTGGTAATAGTGTTTAACTCGTGTAAAGTGTCAGCGACATATCTATTACAATATGTTAAGAAATCGTCCATTGTTTTGGCTTTATTTTCTTCTTTTTTAAGGAAGTCTGTATATAATTTCTGGTTATCTACGATAATTATTGAGCCAATAGCATCCTTAATTTTACCGATTTCTTGGATTCTTTTAAATGCATTACCTAACACATTACCGCCTTCATTATGACGAGGTAAGGTAAGGATTAAACCTAATTTCTCTGCATATCCACTCTCAGCAAGAGTTATAACAGCCTCAATTATTGCACCTGTACCAGTACCACCACCTAATCCAGCTACTACCCAGATGAAATCACGATCAGATAGTGGTTTAATAGCATTTAAAAATTCTGAACTATTATCCTTAAATGCTTTTTCACCTTTTTCGATATTTCTTCCAGCTCCGCCTTCATATCCACTCAGTCTTACTTCTGTAAAAGCATCTTTTTTATGTTTCACTTTAGAGAAGTCTCTAATGTTGGTGTTTACAAGAACAGCGCTATATGGACTACCTCCGTTACTATCGGTATATTTAGCGCATTCAGCTGCTATATTACATCCTGCCATACCTAATCCAATAAAACCGAACTTTAATCCAACAGTCGTATTGACCGGTATACTAGTATTGCTAATAGTTTGTTTTGTCATTTTTGCATTTTCTCTCCTTTTATCTTTGTTTAATTTAAACCTTTGTCTTTTTTTCATAAGTTATCAAAACCTTTTTGTTTATTTGATAAAAGCACCTAGATTTATTTTTCTTGTTGTAAATGCTCGATTAAAATATTACCTAAATTGGACAAAGAATATAGTCTAGAACGACCTACTTCAGTAACATCGACTAATCCTGCGCCTTCTATCCGTGCTGTAAGTATGTCTAAATGATGCCTTGAATTTAAAGCTGTTGTACCATTCTTATGTAATTCTTGAGCGCGATCTCCTAATTGAGCTTTCAAAAGAGGTCTATCTGATTCGGCAAGTGCAATTAAGAAACAAAGGCCTTCATTTCCTAAACGATCGCCTAAAATATCTAGTAATTCTCCAGCACTTATTGTACTCATAAATTCAAAAACCTCCTTCCAAAGTATATCTATGTTCATTACCTCAGATATAAGCAGCAGTTATTGCTGCAATAATAGCTGATAATAACAGCAATACTCTTAATACACTAATCATATCGAAGAAATTATTACCAGTCAAATATAAAACTTTATTAATTTATCCCTATATACCAATGCTTGTTGTTAGTACGTTTAGAGCAACGATCTTATTGCAGGTAATAACTGCAATAATTGCTGATATTACCTGCAATTATTGCTGATAATGCTGAATTTCTTTGAAATTAATGATTGAAGCAACAGATTCACTTGAAATTTTTTTTATATCCTACGCATCAATCCACTCATGTAAATATTTGTATAAAAAAATAACTTAAGCTCATGCCTAAGTCATTTTTTCAATTATTAAACTAACTATGCCAATAAATACAACTAAAAAAGGAACAAATGATATTCCTATAAGCCATTTTCTACGGAGATAGAAACCTAATACTAAACAAATAATACCAATTATTAATATTGTTAATGATGATCCAAACATTATAGTCCTCCTGACTCAAAACTCTTTTTATTACCATCTTACACTAAGCAATAAGAGGGGATCCATCATTAAAAAGAACTGCATTGCATATAGTTATTTATAACATATAATGCTTTTTCTACATCGGTCACCATTTCTCAAATTGATATATGGGATATTCAATAATCATTTAGAAAATATAAAGGTACTCATGTAATGTTGTTATTATTTCTGTTTTATTTTCAAAAACCACCTGGTTATTGGTGTCCTGAAAACTGATCACCTATATTTTCCTTACGATTTCCCTAGCATTTTATTAGCTGTTTTTATACAAAATATTATTCATGAAATACTCCACTCCAATTTTCTCAAAATCTGTTGAGTTCAAGACCCCAGGTTCCACCCTAAGTCTTGTTTTACATCCGTCTAAGGTGCGCGGATTCTATAGAGTTGGTAGAAACCCAGTGATATCAAGGGTTCAATCGCCCTCTGAAATCCAGACTTCATACCTTTTTTTCATCTTCAAAATGATCAATTTTCCCGTGAACTAGTACCCTAAAAGTCCTTAAGATTTGAACCCAACCAACTACATTAAATTTGTTTATTCATTTCTAAAAATCCTGTATGAAGCATTATATTTATACAGTTTATATATACACTCTTGTGTCCCTTTATCTCCAATGTTATACTAATTTCAGTTTAATTTATCCAAAGGGAAAGACCCTATCATTTAAGAGGTAGTATCACTGCTTCTTATTTGATAGGGTCTTTTTTTTGTCAAAAATAAGGAGTGGGAAAAGTGGAAAAAGATCAAAAAGTTTGGTATTCAGTGAAATACACAAGAAAAGGAGCCTGGATCAATACGAAGGATTTAGAACTGTTGAAGTTACTCTACACAAACAGAATCTTAACCCTTAAACAAATAAAGCGTTATGGACGATACATTCTTAACTCTCCAGAATCTACGATTAAATCAAAATTAAAAAGATGGTTATCTAACGATATCGTATCTATTGATTATTTACGCACATTAGGGAAACCAGCTGTATCCTGCTATAAAATTGGAAAAAACGGATTTCATATTTTGCGTAATGAAAGGGTAATTGAAGATGGAGAGTTAGTAGAAGTAAACATAAAGAATATCAAACAACCAAGTCACTATTTTGGAATTCAAGATGTTGTAATAGATACTTTAATTGAAATGAAAGACAAACTATCTATAATAAGTTCTACCCATCCTAATTACAGAACTTATTTGTCAGACGAAACTAAATTTAACAAAGAAGAAACCATTATTATTCCTGACTGGAAGATCGAAACTTCTGAGGGAAGAATTCTTAATATCGAGTTTGATACAGGTTCTCAGAATCTAAATAGAATTCATGAAAAAGTGGATAACTACATGGAATTAGCAAAGGCCAGACCAGCGGAAAATCATTTTGTATTATTTGTTGTTGCTGATAATAGATCTGAAATATATACGACTGAGTATGCCTCGACTCGAGAAACTCGGGTTCTCAATATCAAAGAACTTATTATTAACAAACTCGCGCACCGGTTAGAAAACTTACACTTTTATGTTTGCTCTGCCTACAGAGGCTCAAGTATTGCTAGCAACATCCTAAAAGGTGTCTACCCAATTACGCGAAGTCATAAAGAGAGCGAGTTAGAATTAGCTGTCCTTTCTGTACAATTAAATGATGATATTGATTACACGATGGAACCAAGAGAAGCTAGTGCATATTACTCCAACGACGTATCTGAAGAGTTATATGCGGATAGTCATTTTAGTGTGATTGATCATGTAAGTAATAAGAAGATGGATATTATTTTTAAATTAGCCGAAGAGGGAAGTGTAGACACACTTGATAAGATATCCTATTTAGAAACTCTAATTTCTTCTAAAAGAATAAAACGAGAAGTCGACAAATTGAATGTTTTATATCTAAGCACAGCCGCTATGCAGAATGATGTAATCCCGAGAGATTTCCAAAATACGTCCTTTTCACAAACACAGGTATGGCATTATAAAAAGATACCAACACCTAAACCGACTAATGAGGTGGTGAGAGTGATTGAGTAATTGGAGAGTTCACCCAAAAGTTCCCGCTATCTCCATTTCAGTCATAGGGGTATTGTCTCTATATTTATCAATCCGCTCCATAGTAAATTATCTATTTGTCATGACTGGTCAATTCACAGGAAGCATTGCTTCTTTCGTTTTATTCGGTAGTACCATGTATCCAGGATTTATTGGATTTTCCATATCCACGGTTATACTAATTGGTGGTTGGCTAATAAGTACCAAGTACAAAAAGTTTCAAACTCCTTTTTGGAGGCTTATATGGTTCTGGAACATGTTTTTGGGGATCACCTTTTATTATCTATGGTTGATTACTATGCCTGTCTACAATACTCTAATTCCGTATCTAGGAAATCTTATTGAAAAACTTCAGGTAGATAATATTTGGTTCGCTGTAGCTGTAGGGGATATTAACACTTTATTTATAACCATTATTTTTACACCTTCTGTAGTAACTGGAATGATATTAATGTGGTTAGGTGGGCAGTATTCCCAATACTCAGAGGATATTAAGACTGCTTTTTATGAATTTGAATATAAGAATTCACTCTTACAGAAATGGTTTAGGAAAAGTGATACTGAACAATGGCCAGATGTAGTATTAGGTCCAGATTCCGAAACCAAAGAATTAATCATACAACCAGGTCGCGATAGAACACTTAATAATATCATTATTGGTTCCATCGGTACTGGTAAAACAGCGGCATTGTTACTGCCCATAATAAATCAAGACCTTCACTGGATGACTAAGTTTATCAATGATTATCCTAAGATCTCTAAATTAGAGAATTATGATTCAGAGGATGTGCGCGGGAAGTATCTGAATAGTATTAGTATCATTGAACCTTCTAACGACTTATGCCAGAAGGCTTATCAATTAGTTCAAGCACATGGTATTCCAGAAGAGTCTGTCTTCTATATAGATCCAACTAACGAGAATACGCCTTCGATTAATCCTATGCAAGGACCTGTTGATCAAGTTGCTGAAGCCTTCGCAATGGTCATTGAGGGATTGGCGGAAGGTGGAGGAAATGACTTCTTCAAACAGAGTGAAAGAAACCATTTGAAAAACTATATTTATTTATTGAAGCTTCATAATCCGGATAAAGAGGTAACTTTTGATATATTACTAAGAATGTATGATAACCCACAACTAGTTAGACAAATGCACCTTGAGTTAAAAGACACCATACCTCCAGACTTCGATTTAATAGAGAATCGGGATGATCGTAACCATTGGGCAATCGTGAAGCAAATTGATGAATGGTTTGATATGAACCATATTCCTAAAGTTTTTCGAGTTGCTGGTAATGCGGTAGCTGAAAAAGTAGCTCATGGTGAATATAGAGGACAAGATGTATATGTTGATGCTCAAGGAGAGTATGTAAAGGGGTTGCGCAACACTTTAAATGACATTGGAGCGAACATTCTTATTCGCAGAGTCCTATTCGGGAAATCGAACTTTTCATTCGATGAACATTTAGAAAAAGGGGGAATCCTCTTAGTTAATACTGCAAAAGGGGAACTAGCTGGCCTTTCTAATATCCTAGGTAAGCTCGTCTTACTTAGTCTGCAGAATGCTGTCTTCCGTCGTAAACCGAATACAAGTACATTCGCGCATATAATTGCGGATGAGTTTCCCGACTATATATTTCAACCATTTAAAGAATTTCCAGCACAAAGTCGTAAATATAAAGCCATCGTTACCGTTGTTGCCCAAACCATTACACAGCTAGCTGATAAATACGGAGAGACGTATATGCAAACTTTACTTGGTACGCTCCGGCATAAGATGGTTTATGGAGACATCCCTTCCTATGATGCAAAGCTCTTCTCAGAGATATTTGGAGAAGATGAAAAATTCGAAGAAGGAAAAAATGAACAAGCTGTTAGTCCTCTTCAGGAACAACCTATGCTTAGGACTGGAAGTAGCTATCAAAAGAAGAAAGAAGCAATCCTTTCTCCTAGCGATATTATCTATCAGAAAGCTTTCCAGGCAGCCATTAAAATTGTGGTAAATAATAAACCTGTACCTGTACGACAAATAGATGCCAATTTTGTACCAAGAGCTGAATTTAAAGAAGCTGTTGTGAAGGTGTTACCAGAAAACGGGGATATATGGTTAGAAGAGAGAAGGAAAGCTAAGGGGAATGATTTAGAATTGATTCAACAAGGTATTGAAGAAGTTAAAGCTGCCCCTCCTGATCTTATGAAAGAAAAGAAGGAAGAGAAATTAGAAGAGGATGTAATCAAATTTTCTGTAAATCCAAGTGGAGCACCAGAACAAAAACCTACTTTTAAATCAAATGGGATTAATAAGAACTCAAACCATTCTAATTTAGCTATTAAAAATCAAATAACAATTTTGGAGCCTTTGGGCAGCGAACCTAACGAATCTGTACCTCTAATTAATTCGAATTTATTAACTAAAGAAGAGAAAGTTAATGACCACGAAAAAAACTCAGCAAAAATTGAAGAGTTTGATCTTGGCAGCTTATTTAATAAGCAAATGTATATAACAGAAATAGAATTAAAAGAAAAAAAAGAAGTAAAGCAATCCAAGTTGGGAGACGAGGAATTAGCTCTGATTAAAGAATTGCAATCAGAAGTAAATCAGGTGAAAAAGGAAGAAAAAAGCACTTCCTCTCCTTTAGATGGTTTTATTCAACCCTTCGATTCATAAACCAACCCTTGAAATAATTAGAAATCTAGGGTAAAATTTCTTTATTAAGAAAACGAGTAAGCAAAATAACCAAATATACTAATGGGAACAACCCAAAACGAAGTAGTTATCACTACTTTTGTTTTGGGTTGTTTTTTTTTGCTTATTTACTCAAATTAATTTTTAGGAGGAACAATAAGTGGCAGAATTAACTCAAGCATCATGGACAAACGACCAACAATTAGAGGAATTAGCAAGAATCCGAAGAAATAGAGAAATCATTAAAGGGGTAGTTACTTCCGTAGGTTATAAAACATCCAAAGTCTTAGAAGACGGTAGTTATGTAGATAAATCAATAGAGGTAGCAGTTTTCCAACTCGAGGGTAATATAACAGCTTATTGCCCTAGTAATGAATTTTCTGATCATGAGTACAAATCTCTAAATGGATTTACTGGGAGTATCCAGGAGTTTATCATAACTAACTTAAACCTAGAAGATAAGATAGCAATCGTAAGTGTTCGGGAAGCAGACAACATGAAAAGAGCTGCTTTCATGGAACAGTTAACAGAACTAGAGGAAACCAATGAACTAAAGAATACAGTATTCAAAGGTATTGTGCGTGGTTTCAATCCCACTACACGACGTATCTTCGTTCGAGTAAATGGTGCTGACTGCTACATGCTGCCGAATGACTGGAGTTGGGATAGAAGCAGAAGTGTAGAAACATTATTTGATCGTGGAGAAGAAATTGAAGTGAAGGTACTCCGCTTCGATAAAGAAAACTTCTTAATTCAAGTAAGCAGAAGAGCTACCATTGAAGACCCGTTTAATAAGCTAGAAACATTAAAGGAAATGAATACAATTGCAGGTAAAGTAACAGCTGTCAGCCCTATTCATGGTATTTTTGTGCAGCTGGATGTTGGCTTAGAAGTGAAAGGGATTAAGCCAAACTATTTAGATGAGCCTGTGCCTGGGGATATCGTATCTTGTGTAGTACGTAGCGTAGACAAAAAGAATCGAAAAGCAAGAGTAACCATTACAGGTTATCCAAGGGGTAAAAAGAAATTAAAAGATCCAGCAAGTTTCTTGTTTGAGTAATGAATACGATGGAACAAGAAATTGAATACCCTATGTTTACTACCAGAAATGGGGAGGTTCCTTTTTGGGACCACCCTCTACTAAAAGGTAGCAAGATACTCCCAAAAAAATATTTCCCTTACACAGGTATTGAAGGTGCAATAACACTCTTAAATAGAAAAATCATTGATGATAAGGACTTTACCCTTATAAAGGTATTAGGAGATGCTATATGTGCTACGGAAGAACAATTACGTCGGTATATGGAACCAATCATGAGCCGATCAGACACGTCTAAAAGATTGGACCGCTTACGCACCAATGGAATAGTGGAAAGATGGAAAGTACGAATCCGTACAGATGTAGAAGAAGCGATTAAACCAGCCGCTCCCTTTACATTAGGAGTAGCGGGCTTCAAATTACTTAAGCATTATTACAATGACCAGTTCTATATGGACCCTAACCGTTGGGATAACTACGGTATTGGTGGTATTAAAAGATATGTAGCAATGAACGAACTCCGCTGCCAACTTATTGAAAGAAAAGTACTAAGCAAGTGGAAATGGAATGCAAGAATTGCGAATAATCACCGATATAAGTTCCCGCTAGGAGTAGGGGAAATAAAAACACAGAATGGTAACATAAATTTTCTAATTGATCGTGCTCAAATGAACCAGAATTACATAGGGTATTTTCGTGATAAACTGGAAAACTGGAAATATGTTCACGAAAAATATGGCTGTCTACCAGTAAGTGACTTCCCTGAGAATGTCCAAATGGTTATCCTTTATACATCCACTCTAAGTATTGCTGAGCAGATTCAAAAAGAACTTTTATTAGATACGTATCCCTTTAATATACTTCTTTGTGTAGAAGAGTTTATGGAAGAGGGGCTAAACACTTCTTTCTTCCAACCACATAAAGAAGGTTTGAATCGTATCCGTTTACCTATATAGGAGGAATAAATGGCTGTAACTACACAATTCACTGTAGAAACATTATTAGAGTCTCTCAGATCACATTGCACCGCTACTTATGAACACTCTATAAGAGTAGGCAAGCTTCTAGAGGCCTTCTTGGCATGGAGAATTCCAATATGTTTGAGTTAGGTTCTCTCCATGATTGCGGGAAGCTTCTTATTCCCTCTAAACTTCTTAATAAAGAGGGGAAACTTACTAAATCAGAATATGAAGAAATAAAAAAACATACCAGGTACGGTTATGAGATAATTTTAGATACAGCTGATTTTCCCCGTACTTATGCAAAAAGTATTCTATTCCATCATGAAAATATCAACAAAAGTGGTTATTATTCTTTAGCAGGGAATGACATTCCACTCTTGGGCAGAATAATTAGAATTATTGATTCCTATGACACCATGTTAAATGGTCGTATTTATCAAAAACCATTAAAAAAAGAAAGAATACTGTCCGAACTAATTGAATTAAAGGACAAATATTATGACTCTAATTTATTGGACAAATTTATTTCTTTTATAAAGACCATTGAATAACTTAATCAAAAGAGGCTAATTCCTTTTTATCGGTATTAGCCCTTTTCGAATAAACCAAAAGTCATTACATAACCAAGTACCTATGCATTTTATTTAGAAACACTAGTAAAGGAGTAACGGAATGAATTTAAAAAAATATGCTATATCTTTAATTCTATCTTTATTAACCATCATTACCTTAACAGCTTGTGCTACAAAAGAGGAGAGTAAAACAGCGACTGCTGCTGGATTACTTCCAGTAGGAGATACTTATATTGGCATTCATGCTACGAATGAAATTATACATGTAGATTCTCCAAGTTCTTGGACTATAAAAGATGAACATAAAGATGATACCAATTATAATATTACATCTGTAGAAAAAACTGGAGAGAAAGTTGATAAGTATGAAGTATATAGACTTGTTGCTGAAGAAGTATATGGAGATATAGAAAGCTCTTTTTCTAAAAGAGAGGGCCGTAACTTTATAATCGTAAAAGATGAAGATACCTTATATTTCCGCTCAATAGCGGATGGGAATATAGAAGGTATAACAGAAAAACTAACAAATGCTGAAAATAAAGATGCAATTGTTAAGAAGATTTCAAACTATAGTTTTAAACTGCAGTGAATAATGGAGGTGTATTGGGAATTCCATTCCAAATACACCTTTTCAGTCTCATTCTATTTACTCTGAAGCTTTTTCAGGATAGTCTGCTGGACAGTGACTGAATTCCCATGCTCCTGAACCCGTTTGATAAAATCAAGATATATAATCGAAATCAGTTGTTCTACCGTTATAGTTGTATTATCTAGGAATGGAGTAAGATCATATAAAAGGATTTCTCCCCTCAATATCACTTTCTCTGAATAACGTATCTCTATATATGCAAACTTTTCTTCATTTTCCTCATCCTCGTCCATTTCCGCCATTTCTTCATATTTAAACAAGTGATGGTTTACTTGTTTAAACACTCTTTTCTCAACCACTTTTACTGGAAAGTACTTCTCCATACTTTGTTTCAGGTATATAGCAACATCTTCATTCTTTACACCTCTCTTTATTTGATTCAAAAAGTCCTTGTACAACAATTCAATTAAATGACCAATATCAATATAAGAGGTTATTGCCTCGGGATAATTATCTTTAAGATCTTGTATAAAAACCTGTCCTCTAAGGTAATCGTAATAAGGTAGCTTTATTGAGATGTATTTTTTGGAGGAAAAAAAACTTTGGAAAAAACCTTTATATGCACCAGTCATCCTTCCATTTAAAATATCTAATCCACTAAAAGATTTCCTCAATATTACCACCTCCTTCTAACCATTTTAATACTGACATTATCACCATATATGCTGTTTTTCGCTCAGATAGCCCTTTACGTATTGCCAAACCATATGGTCCTCCAATTTCCCTTTCAAAAACAGTTTCTAAAAGATTAGTATGCATATAGTGTTTAGAGTCTTTGTATGGCCAGTCCCATTCCAAAATAGCTGGATTATTTAAACCATAATGAAGTAATAACGTATTCAACTTTGTTTGTTGTATTGGTTCTGCCCCTTTACTTTTTAAGGATCTTTGCACTTGTTTACACAAAGACTGCAACTTCATTCTTTCTATATTGGTTACTGGAAATTTTAATTTGTGTGTTTTATCAGCTCTAATCTGCCTTACTTTTACTTTTTTCTCCTGCTTTATTTCCGGAAGTAACACTGGTTTACTCTGTTCCTTTATTATTCTTTGTTCATTAAATAAAGGATTGATATATCCCATCCTATCCTCTCCCATTACAAAAAATGTCCTTATCTCTACGTCACTATTCCACTTTTCCGCTCTAATAGATATATAGACAAGCAGAGAGGGGATTAGAACAATTTTATTTAACTATACTTGTATATTTTAAGATTTTATTGGTAATAATTTTTTTATAGACAATTACGAGGTGAGATGAAATGAAAAGTAGCAAGAAGAAGCAAGATCCAGCGGTAAAAAAATTCGCAAAAAAGTTATCAGATATGAAGAAGGAATCTAAAGTGATTAGCATTAAGATAAAATAAGGCATGGGATATATAATCCCATGCCTTTTAATTTTTTATTTTTGCAAAAATAGATATTAAATACTTTTTTTCATTCCGCATTTACGGCATTCCCGAATAAAAGTGAAATTCTTAGCAGAACTTTTAAACTGAGCATTGTCACAATTATCACAGCGACCACTTTTCTTGTCAGGATATTCCTTATAGTCATAAATAATTGAACTATCATACCCGTTGAACTTCTCTTCGCTCAACTTCATCACCCTTTTTCATATTTAGCTTAACAAGCATACCAAAAATTATTAAACGTATAAAGAGTTTTTAAAGTTTAGCTTTTCAAGATTTGCAAACCTTCAAAGCCAAAATTAAAGATCCAACACAAAAAAGGCATTTCTTGATATAATTACCATTATTCAAGAAATAGGAGAGCACATATCAATGAATATCTTTTTGGACACTAATCTTATCTATAGAGACCCCTTTTTAACTAAAGGAAAAAATGCATTACTACTTCAATTAGCCAAACATGAAGATGTGAAATTATATATAAATGATGTGGTATATAAAGAGATGTTGAGAGGTCATAAAGCCTTTATAGAGGAACAGCTTAATAAAATGTCCCAGGCTTATAATATGGTAAGTCGGTATTTAATTACTCCCTCTATCGCAATTGATACTGAAAAAGAGCTAGAATTAATGATAAATTGTGTCGAAGAGTTTTATGTAAAGCTAGAGGCAGAGAATCAATTAGATTGGGTACCTTACGATATTGATCTACTTCCTCTTATTGTTGAATTGGATATGAATGAAAAACCACCATTTATTGTTAAAAGCAAAGGTTCTAAACATGCAAGAAAAGAAATTCGTGATGCTATAATCTGGAATACATACAAGCTATTCATTCAAAAACAACAATTAGAGAACTGCTTTTTCATTACCAATAACACTAAAGATTTTGGAGCTCCGGATGCTAATCAAAGTCCGGCAGAACATCCTTATCCTCTTCATCCTGATTTAATTGATGATGTAAATATAGTTGCCTATAAAAACACAAATGATTTCTTTGCACACAACGAGGAAATTATTAACACGCTATTTAAAGATGAAAACCTTCATATCAAAATGTTGTATGAGGACTTTTTACCTCATATTGAGATTGAATTAAGAAATGGCCTTCTTACAGAACTTATTACAAAAAACTTTGTTAATTCAATTAAAGTAGACGTAGAAGCTTACTTTAATGAAATCTCTCCGAGAGATATTCATCCTGATTATTTTATGGGTGGTTATGTAACACCATCCTTAAATGGTGATATAACCGATATTAACTTAGAAGATGTTACTATATACGGTGATAACATTGTAATTGCTGCAAATGTTGTTGTTAGCATGGATGTTAATATATATCTATATAATCCTGATGCTGAAGGAAATGAAGATCCTGTACCATACGCTGCAACAGATACTATGGCAGCTGATTTAATTGTGGTATTCTTATTACCTATAAACACTGATAATAGGTTAGAAAAAAATAATTTCTCCTTTTCGGATTATATAAAAGATATAGAACCTACTAATCTAGATATACAGATAATAGCTACCCAAAACACTAATCACACATTTGAGTTACTTGAAGGTAAATATTATGAGGATAAAGGACATGATTTAATGTTGGAAAAGGATGGTTCCTTTTTTTATTTTAAAAAGGTTTCAGAAGGTGAACCAATAACAGCAGGATCAAGGAAGTATACTCTACCCGATGGGAATCATAGATTTATAGATACCAAAAGACTTAAAGACAACTATTTTAAATCTTAAATATTAAATTTGGGAAAAATATCTTTTTCCCCTTGATACTTTTAAGACCAAATGATATTATGAAAAAGTAAATTAGTGATTCTCTTTTAAGAAGTATTGAGATCAGCTATAATTAACTAGACTATAACTTTAAATTGAACGATAAAAACATCATATAAATTAACGGGAAACACCCGAACGTAAAGCATACTACACATGCGTGTAGTAGGTTTTTCTGTTCGGGTGTTTTTGTGTTTAAAGGAGCTTTTTATTCATGAAAAAGGTACTTATAGCGGTTGGGGATCGTAATTATACAGAAATCTTGTGCGATGCTTTTGACAAGCATACAAGCCTATTCACCCTAGCTAATCAAGAGGTTTTACATAGACGATATTTAGAAGAAATTGTCGATCTCGAAACCCCAGATATTTTAATTATCCATGACCGTTACTTGGAAAGTTCCTTTGCGGAACAAGTGGATAGAGATAATGAATTGCTGGCCTACATTAGACAATGTCGTATCCAATACGATAATCAAATGCGTATTGTCTTTTTATGTGAACGCCCGACAAAAGATCCGTATCTTTCTACTTTAGTTAGTGTCGGTATCATGGATATCTTTAATCAAAACACCATTGATTTAGACCAGTTTATTCAACAGCTTTCAGAACCGCCTAAATTCTCTCAGGTAGAGAAGTACTTATCTACTACTATTCCTCTTTTTGCTGCTAAACAGGAAGAGGAGCGGTTGGAATTAGAAAAGCAAAAGGATAAAGAGAAGAAAGAAAAAACGGTTAGACCCGTTAAAGTAGTTGAAAAAAAGGTCATTCAGAAAGTGGTTGAAAAGAAAGTTGTTCAAAAGGTTGTAGAGAAAAAAGTAGTACAAAAAGTGGTTCAAAAGAATGTGATCAAGCGGGACTATAACATTCATGTACATAACAATACAGAGAAAGTAATTGGGATACCCGTTAAACGAAAAACAGTTTTAGTTGGAAGTCCCTCGGCAAGAAACGGCAGCTCCTTTGTTTCTCACCTTTTAGCAAGGAACATTGCGAGAACAGGTATCTCGGTTAGTTACATGGAGTCTCCACTAACTACTCCGTATACTTATGATCGTTTTTTTGGTACTCAATATGCTCCAAATTATAGGGGCCTCTTTCAAGAATTAATAATGGAATATAAAATTCCAAACCAGACAAGTGAATGGACGAAAGATGGTGTTCAAATCATCTGCCAAAACCCAACATCAGATTATGAAGCTCCAAATGACATTTCATTGGAGACATTTATAAAGGTTCTATATTCCAGTGATGCTTTAATTAACATCATTGATATCGGAACGAGCTGGGATAAAGAAATTACGAAAGACTTATTGGATATTGCGGATATTGCATTAATGGTAGTGACTCCAGATGTTCCGCTTCTGCAACAACTAGAAGAGAGTCCAAAGCTGAAGTCGATCATCCAATCTGAAAAGCTTCATTTTATTGGTAATCGCTTTTCAGAAGGGATAACCAATAATCCATTAATTAAGGATTTACTAGCAGAGAAATTGATTTTAACCTTGCCTTCCTTTATAGATACGGATGTTTTCCAAGCACAATATCAAGGAGTTTTCCTAAATGATCAAAAGGACTATCCATTGAAAATATCCAACCTGTTCTCACCTATAACGGAGCTGCTTCTACCAAAAGAAGTATTAACCAATAAAACGAAAGGTGGATTCTTAAGAAGTATATTCCATAAAAAAATCTCTATCCAAAAATCAAATCAGGAGGCAAAACAAAATAATGAAGTTTTTAAATAGACCCTCTGTCAAAATTACTCTCGGCTTGATGACTGCACTTTGTACAATAGCTTTCATCTTTGTCTACGATATGTTCTTACGAGATCGAATTGATTCAGTTGAAGTAGTAGTAGTGAAAGCCAATGAGGAAATACAAAAAAGCGAAAAAATAACTGCAGATAAGATTACTACTGAAAGAAGACCAAAGGAAACCCTTATTAGCAATGTAGTACTAGCCAAAGATATCAATTCCATTATCGGCATAGATTCTAGCCAATTAATTGATGGTAACTCGATGATATCTGGCAATATGTTGGATGTGGAAGAAATCGTTCCAAATAAAGAAGAGGGAGAAGCGATTCGACCTATCACGAAGGATATGATTTACGCACAGCCAGGCTCTCTTAGAAGGAAAGATACCGTAGATATTTATCTAGTGAGCAAAGATGGTTCCAATAGTATGCAAGAAGATGGCTCGTCCAGTAAAAATTCAAAAGGTAGTGAAAAAGCTTCTACCAGTGCTATGCCATTTTTAGAAGATGTCAAAGTAGTATACGTAAAGGATTCTGGTAACAAAGAAGTCGTCTCTGCAACTACAGAAGAAACTACCGAGGATCAAAGGTTAAATGCTACATCAACTATCAGTGATCTAGAAGTAATCCTAAATGATGAAGATTTTACGATGTTAATGGACCAAGTGTTAGGGAATGAAGCTAAGCTCTATATCACTTATTAATGAAGGAGGCTAAAAACATGAAGTTACTTATTGTTTCAAAAAACTCAACGTATAAACAGTTATTTGAGAAACGGGAAGAGGGGCTGACCGCCTTTCTTACTAGCTCATTATCTAATACAGAAAAAAACATTGATGCCATTTTTTTAGATGGTGAAATGATACAAATCGATGATTTAAACCATATTAGAGAGCTATATCCTAATCAGACTATTTTCTTCAAACCAGTTGCATTAAAGAGTGATATTTTAACGAAACGAATTTCGAAAGTAGCAGCAGCTGTTAAAATCCATGTCATGAATGAGTACAGTACGGAGGAACAGCTCGTAGACGAAATTACAGCTAGATTATTTGAAAAAGATAATACCTCTACCAAAAGAATTATTAGCTTTTTCGGAACACATAGTGGAGCAGGAGTCACTACAACGGTTCTAAATCTTGCTCGTTCTTTATCTCAAAAAACAGATGAAAAGGTATTAGTATTGAGTCTTAACAGTTGGGACCCAGCTGATTATCTTTACCATTATGAAGGCCAATATTTGAATGATTTGAAAGTAGATCTTAACCTAAAGAATTTAACGGTACAGAGATTGTCAGAAGCAATCCATTACAATGACTCTTTCTATCACTTAGCAGGAAATCGAGATATTAAATTGCAGAGAATGTACCAACCATATGAGATTGAACATCTAATCCAGGTAGCACAGCAAATATTCGATGTTATTTTGATTGATGCAGGTACTCATTTTGATACTGCTCCAACCGTTCAGTCTTACCTATCTAGTGGTTTAAAATTCTTAGTAACTAATCAGGAAGTAAAGGGTTACCGTGGTTACTTCCCTTATGTCTTTCATCAGCTAATTGAACCTGCAGGTGGTAGCGCCGATGATTTCTTGCTCATTATTAATAAATACCAACCTGGAAACACACTCATCAATGAAAAAGATCTAGAAGATGAGTTAAATATGGTGAAGATATCGACTATACCAGACGTGAAAGAACTTGGAACAATGGCTGCTTATCAAAGAAAGTTACTATACGACTTTACGGAAAGTGCTTATTCAAAAGAGATAGATTTCCTATCAAAATTAATTATCTCAGAAGGTAATATTTCTGAATCTATTAATCCTATCGGAAAAACGAAAGAGAAAAGAGGATTATTTTCTCTCTTTAATTAGAAAGGAGTGAGTGAACCTGAACAGCATGGAAAGAGAAATTGGTATTCAAAAGGAGTTTGTTATCTCAGAATGGTTGGCTGATACCATTTCAAAGAATGGATTGAAGCAGGTAGTTAGAATAAATACATATGCTAGAACCCGCTCCTTTAAAGATATTTGTACGAAAGTAAGAAGTCAGTTACAAGAGATTGTCATTGATGGGTCCATTGATAAAAAAACACCAAATGACATAACAGATATTGTAGAAGACAATAGCAACATTTGGCTAGAACGGCAACATAGAGCAGTTATCGGTGATGAGCAAGCCATGTCTTATTTCATTACGAAGATTAACGAGGTGCTTCATAAAGAGAATATCTCTTCGACGGATTATCCATCTTTTTATAATTCTTTATCAGAAGCTATCTTCCATGAAGTATGGGGAGTCAGCATTCTTCATAAGTGGGACAAGATGCCAAACAGTGAAGCAGCCGTAATAAGAGGAACTCAACTCTGGATTGATGTAGACGGTACTTTTGTAAAACAAGAGGAAGAATTTGAAAGTATTGAAAGGGTCGAAAGAATCAAGAAGGCTTTTACTATCCGAATCAAGGATGCCATTATCAATGAACAATCTCCAGAATTAGAGATTGAAAGAGAAGATGGTAGCCGTATCACCATGATACAAAAGCCGCGGGGAAAGGAAAACTATATTATGTTCCGCCGATTTGTGGTGAAAAATTTCGGTTTAGAAGAACAGGCCCGTTTAGGAACAATATTGGAAGATGATATACCTTTCTTCCGCTCCTTATCTAGAGTTATGGCCAATACCATCTTCGCAGGAAGGGTACGTTCAGCCAAATCAACCTTTATGAAAACCATGATTAAAGAACGAGATCCTTCTTATGTAATTGGCGTATTAGAGAAACACTTTGAATTAAACTTATCCAAAGAAATGAACCGACTCATCTTTGAGATACAGGCAAAAGAGGGTGACTTACATCACGCCATTCCACGTTTATTACGGATGGAACATGATTTTATAGTTGTTGGTGAAATTCGATCATTAGAGACGGAGGGTTACCTTCAGGCATGTGAACGTGGGGAAAGAGGAGCATACTCTACCTACCACTTAACAACGGTAGAACATGTCGTTCCCCAAATTACACGACATATCCTAGATGAGTTTCCTAACCGGAACTTTGAAAATGAGTTGGAGCGGGTTGCTAGAAACATAGATATTATTGTAACAATGAGTGCTGATAGAGACAGGAGAAGGAAACGTGTCATTGGGGTAACGGAAATCATTTGGGATGAGGAGAAAAGACGCCACCGAACGCAAGATTTAGTTCGTTATAGTCCGACTACAAATCAGTATTACTATTCTTCTAATATCTCAAAAGAACTACTTGCTTTAATGGCGGGAGAAAGTCTAGAGGATGCCAAAATATTAATTAATCACTTAGCGAGAAAAGCAAAAGAGTCGCCTATGTCTGATTATGAACTGATTAAAGATCAGCTACTTCATGACATGCTGGAGAATTCTAATGGTTAACATCGTACATTGGATTTGGCATATCGGTGTAATTTACATTCTCTATGGTATTTTGCTCGTAGTAGCTTTGCGAGTTGCTTACTTAATCATGATGGAATCGCTAAAAGTTACCTATAGTGACTGGAATTATAAATATAGGATACGAAGAATTAAAAAGAATTTAGATGTAAAGGAAAGCCCAGTTAGCAGAAATCCTTTAGTGAAGCATATTTCACTCCTAATTCGGACCACAAGCGATAATCGGAATGAGTTAGACGCTCAAGTTTTTGTTCTTTTTAGTGGGATTATAGGGTTTTCCATGTTCGTTCTTTTTTTCATAGCACTCCATGACTTGGTCGTTGCTGCCATTTTTGGATTGTTACTTTCCACTATTCCCTATATATTTTTGCGATTGAAATTAAACAAGATTCGCTATCTCATGAGCTTAGAGTTTCTATCTATCGTACAAAGATTAACGCAAAATTATAGTGCCAACCAACAGGATATGTACTATGCATTAGTAGAAACCCAAAAGCAAATTAAGAATGAGGATCTCAGAAAAGTAACCATCCGTTTAATTTCTGATTTACAAGTATCACGTAGCGAAAAGGAATTAAAAGAAAGTGTCCAGGTATTTACGTATACAGCCAATACCAATTGGTCCAAACGTCTAGGGAGCATTATTTTAAAAGCCTATCTGTATAATGAAAAAGTTTCAAATGCCTTGATGGTTTTAACCAAACAAATGGAAGATACAGAAGAGATGTTAGAAGAAGAAAAGTCACAAATGCAAGATTCGATTTATGACGGGTTTATTACTGCACCGCTATTCATTGGATCGTTAATCTTAGGCTACTATTCAAGTGGTGCTCAGGATTGGTTCTCCTTACAATTTGGAGGGAAATGGAACTTGTTTCTTTTCTGTCTATGTTTAGTCGGTGTTATTTTTTCCATCATTATTTCCATCTTCTTAAAGAGTCCAAAAAATGATTTATAAAGACGGGAGGTAACAAGATGGAAAATGAAATTGTACTTTTTAAATTGATGAATGTCATTGTATATCTAATTGTCATTTCTTTATCTATTATTGCTGGAATCTTAGTGTATACCGGCCTTAGTACGAAAGCAGAACGCCAAAATTATAGAATTCGTTTATCTTCCAGCATTGAAAAAAGCAGAAACAAATTAATTGAAGGATCTAAACATTCTAAAGCGGAGGACCAACTCAGAAGAGCACAATATCCTCTTGGGTTAAATGGGCTTAGGTACTACCTTTTATTTGGAAGTATATATGGATTTCTCATTATCTACTATGTACTAATCCCATTGCTACTGGAAGGAACCATCACTCAAACAAGTTATATCAGTGGTATCGTCATTCTCATCTTGATTTTATTTTCATTACCGAGTTTTCCTTTCTCTATATTTAACTTTGTCATGAAAAGAGTAGTTAACTTTCAACAAGCAAAAGTACATTCCGAAGTATTTATGCTTTATGACTTATTAATCAATGAAATAGAGATGATGACGGTAAACAGAATCAATACCTATAATGTTCTTCGAAGTATGAAGCCTTACTTCATCTACCTAGAACAACCATTAACGAGGCTATTATCTACTTGGACGAGTGATTTAGGATCTGATACCGCATTAGATAACTTTTTAATGGAGATAGATTCTAAGGAATCGGCCGCTTTAATTGGAGTAATTAAAAACCTGGATGGAATGGACAGACAAACAGCTCTGCAACAACTAAGAGGCATGCATCAAATGTTTGTGAAGAATCAAATAGAAAACTACCGAAGAAAAACAAAGATTACAAACGATGTCTTAAACATTCCAGTAAAGGTGACGCATTTCTTAATTATACTGAACTTCCTTGTTTTAATTGTTTCTATGGTAACGCTAATTTTACAACAAACAAGAGGCTAAACATTCTGTTTGCTTACTGTTCGCTTCATTTATACTTACTTTTTATTTAAGGGGGGTGATTTCCATGAAAAAATCCATCGCAACCTATATGACAATTGCTTTAACAGCTATCGTAATTAGTACCTTTATCTTTGGGGGTCTCTATTATCTGATGAAGGATCTGTCTGATGATGTGGCGACTTACACTAATGACAGCAGTTAAGAAGGAGGAAGCAACACATGTCAAAGACGCTTGCTGTTTATATGATACTAGCGGCTACGGCCATTATCATGGTGTCATTGGTCATTGGAATTAGTTTTGGCGCATTAGCCGATAAAAACACGAAACATGAAGAAATGTTACAGAACGAACATCAACTAAAAATTAACTATTAAAGGGGACAATTTAACATGAAAACATCATTATCAACATTTTTAGGAATCGCAATAACAGTAATCTGTATCTCAGCTTTCTTATTCATTGGAGGTTACAACCTAATTAACAGTGAAACAAGCGCATATGGAACAAAGGTAACTAACATGCAAACAAACCTACCTGATGGCTCAGGAAAATAAAGAATAAAAGAAAGGAGCAACTATTATTTTATAATTGCTCCTTTCCTTTTATAAAAATAAGGGGGTTTTGATATGGCTAAAGCATTAGCGGAATGGATGACGATTTTTATTGCGGTGAACATTATGTTCGCTCCCATACTTGCCTATATAGATAGTCTTAATCGTGAGGCTGTGGAAGTAGTACTTGCTGAAGGGGCTAAGCAAGCATCTATAGAAGGTAAATTCTCACCAAGTATTGTAGAAGATATGAAACAAACATTGGTTGAAAATTATAACTTTAATGAATCGAAAATTAACATAACAGCTACTCAAACATTAACTCCTAGAAATGAGTATATGGAAGCCAGTATACAGGTACCTCGAACTTTTATTTTCATATTGGATATTTTCAACCAAGGTCCAAGCACCATTACGAAACATACTAAAATCTTAAGCGAATATGTAAACTAGGAGCAATCTCATGGCTACTACATTAAGAACCATCATATTTGTATTACTGTTTGCATTAATTACTCAAATCCAATTTAATTTAGATGCCGATAAAACCGCCATTAGGCAGCTGAAAAACGCTACCGAAATAGCAGTCCACGATTCAGGTTTGGCTGTTGAACAGGAAGCTCTTTCGGAAGGTAAGATTGTTTTCGACCAAAACAAAGCGATGGAAAACTTTAAGGCTAGTTTGGAAAATAACCTAGATTTATCGAGTACTGCAGGATATGTTTATAACCCAACTGATTCCTCCTTTTTCAAACAAGATCTTTATCTTGTTGACTTAGAGTTTATTGATGACAGCAACACAGATAGCTACCCTTTTGTTTATTCTAATTCTAATTATCACATATTAGAAAATATAGAAGGTCCCTCTATTATTGCAGTAATGACTACCGAAAGTCCTCGCTGGTTTAAAGGTAATCTATCCATGATTAGACAAGCAGCGGTTTATCAATATAAAAATAATTAACGTTATCGTTATATGTATGAACTAGTTGAATTTGCGCTAAATATATATTGATTTAACAGTTAAATTGCTATAGAATTAATATATAGCAAAATTACATAAAACTAATGGGAACAACCCAAGAATTATAGATAGAGTCTCTCTATCTATAGTTTCTTGGGTTGTTTTTTTTTTGCTAAATCTAATCTAGGAGAGTGAGGAAATTTAATGACACAACTGCCATTAAAAAAGCCTACCTTTCGAAAGTAGGAGGCAAATGAGATATTTAAGATTCATATATGTAATGCCACTAGTAGTATTCTTTAGCTTGTTTCTTTTCGTTATTCCAAGTGCTTATGCAGCTCCAGGGGATGATGATATTTACAATGTACCTTCAAAAGTAAAAACTAATTGGAATTCCACTGTTGGAGATAAAGAGTTTCCAAATACAACAGGTAGAAGAATTATCTCAGATGTTTACATGAATAAGTATGTTGAGAACGGATATGAGGTAGTCAACAAAGATTTCGGTAAGGGAAAGCAACCCTATATTCATTTTAGTGGTTGGTCAGTAATAATGGGTTATAAAGAACATACTTCAACTAATCAAGATACTTATATCGCAGCAAAGAAAGTTGCAGGGGAACGTGATTTAAACTCAGTAAAGATTTATAAAACAATCCAATGGGAAGCTGATGCAACTGAGGATCTTGAATATAACAACCAAGGGTCCGGTGTTTGGAATGAATGTCCTGCTGGTTCAACAAATAAAAATGTTGACGATTGTAATATGAGATACGCAGATGTTAATTATCAAGCGTACTTACCTTTAGAAGAACTATTTGCCGAAGATGAAAATTCTAAATACCAACTGTTTATTGTAAAAAGAGTTGATGATCACATTGTATATTCTCCTTTAATACTGCCATTTGACTTCACTGATAAGGAATATAGTGGAGGGAAACTTTCATTATCAAGTGGACAAAATACAGATTTACTTAGAATGAATAATACTGGTGTTTTAAGACGAAAAGAACCTAGAGAGTCAGCACCTAGTGTTATTGCAGACTTAGGTGATGACCGTTATTTTAACTTAGGTGAAAAGTACACTACAATCGATTATGAAGAATCACAAACTGCAATTTGGTATGGCGTAACTAGCCCCGTTGATAAAAATAAAAAGAAATGGGCTCAAACATCCTATTGGACCTTCCAAGGATCTCAAGCTATTCTTGACTTCCAAGCAAATAGACCACCAGTTGCTAAGTTTTCCTTTGACCCAAGCAACACGGTCTATAATGATACCTCTGTAGGATTAATAAATGACTCTTCTGATCCAGATGGAGATACATTAACCTATAAATGGGAGAGGAAACCTTATGGGTCGGACGATTCGAACTATGAAGTGTTCTCTACATCTAAAACGCCTAAAACGTTTAAACTGGCTAAAGGAAGATACACTTTCCAACTAACTGTTTCTGATGGGAGATTAGAGTCATCCGTTAGGCATTACCTGTATGTAAACAACAGACCGCCAGAAGCTAAATTTTCGTTTGATCCAAGCAATACAGTATACAACGATTCCTCTATAGGAATAGTTAATACTTCTTCTGACATTGATGGAGATTCCCTTACGTATAAATGGGAAAGGAAGCCTTATGGATCGGATGACTCCAACTATGAAGTCTTTTCAACGGATAAAACACCAGAAAACTTCAAAATGAAGAAGGGAGATTACACCTTCCAATTGACCGTTTCAGATGGGGAAGAAGAGGCATCGGTTAGAAGATACTTATATGTCATAAATAGACCGCCGGTTGCTAAATTCTCTTTTGATCCTAGTAACACCGTCTATAATGATACTTCTATTGGCATCATTAATACTTCCAGTGACGTGGATGGAGACTCTCTTACGTATAAATGGGAAAGGAAACCTTATGGTTCAGATGATTCGAATTACCAAGTATTCTCGACTGACCAAACTCCGGATAAATTCACTTTGGAGAAAGGAAACTATACCTTCCAGCTAACTGTATCGGATGGGGAAGAAGAAGTATCCGTTCGCCACTATTTATATGTCATAAATAGACCGCCGGTTGCAGACTTCACTTGGAATCCTACAGCCATTTATAACAATACAGAGGTCACTTTTATCAACAAATCGAATGATTTAGATAAAGATACACTTTCTTATACTTGGGAATATCAAAAATCGGGAACGGACAGTTGGAATAACTTATCAAAAGAAAAAGATCCACGGAAAGTGTTCGAGGAACGTGGAGACTGGAAAATCCGTTTGACTGTAAATGATGGTGAAGCTTCTACTTCTGTTACAAAAACTCTAACAGTAGATAACAGACCGCCGGTAGCCAAATTCAACTACAGCCCTGACACCATTTATAATGATACGAATGTTCGTTTCCAGAACTTATCTACCGATGAGGATGGGGACACGCTCACCTATAAATGGGAGGCTCAAGAACCAAACTCTACGACTTGGACGGAATTCTCGACATCTAAGGATCCTAATCGTATTTTAAACAAAAAGGGCAGCTGGAAAGTGCGCCTAACTGTCACAGATGTAACGGGAGCTAGTGATAATGTAACCAAGACTATAAATGTAGGAAACAGACCTCCTACAGCTGTCTTTACTTATAGTCCTAAAACTATTTATAATGATACGGTAGTTAAAGCTTCCAATGCTTCAACGGATAAAGACGGAGATCTTTTGACATATAAATGGGAGTATCAAGCACCGAATACAACTACTTGGACGAGCTTTTCGACGGATAAAGAACCCAGCAGAGTACTCCCTCAAAAAGGAGATTGGAAAATTCGTTTAACGGTTACAGATGGGGATGGCGCAAGTGACAGTGTCACTCAAACGGTTAAAGTATTAAATAGGCCGCCAGTTGCTAATTTTACCTACAGTCCACAAGACATATATAACGAAACCAATGTAGTATTTAAAAATACCTCAACAGATGTTGATGGGGATAAACTAACTTATAAGTGGGAGGTTCAAAAACCAAACACAACTACATGGTCTCAGATTTCGACGGAGAAAGATACGAGTAAAGTTCTTGAGATAAAAGGCGATTGGAAGGTTCGTTTAACCGTTATGGATGACAACAAAGCGAGCGATTCGATGACAAAAACAGTGACAGTTGGAAATAGACCGCCAAAAGCGGATTATATCTATAATCCAACAACCGTTTATAATGACACGAATCTTACGTTTACAAACAAATCTAGTGATGAAGATGGAGATACCCTTACGTATAAATGGGAAATGCAGAAACCAAATGAAACCACTTGGACGCAAATCTCCACCGTTAAGGATATTACCAAGGTCCTTAATCAAAAAGGAAGTTGGAAAGTGAAACTAACCGTTACAGATAGTAGTAACGCAAGTGATTCGATTAGTAAAACAATCGAAGTGAAAAACCGACCACCGGTTGCGGATTTCACGTTTAGTCCTTCGACTATCTATAACAACACAAATGTTACATTTAAGAACCAATCAAATGATGTAGACAAAGATCCATTAACATATCAGTGGGAATACCAAGCACCAAATTCCTTTACCTGGAATAGTTTTTCAACTGGTGTAAATCCTTCTAGGGTATTTGATACCATCGGAGAGTGGAAAATTAGATTAATAGTGAAGGACGACAGTGGGGAAACAGCTAGTAAAACAAAATCACTGGTGGTAAAAAACAGAGTACCTGAAGTGACATTATCGTATAATCCTGATGATGTTTTTGAAGGTGATACAGTAAATATCTGTGTTGATGTGAAAGACCCTGATGGACAAAAAATGGATGTAAAGCTTTATATTAATAAAAATTATACGACAAAATCGTTAGTCCTCCAGAAAAATGGAGTAATCTCTGGTAGTACGGTATGTTATGAACAACAAGAAAGCGAAAAAGGTCGGTATGATCTATCGGTTGAAGTGAACGATAGATATGATACGACAGAGGTGGAAACCTGGTTTTACGCCAAACCTTTAATCATAATTGGGCATGTGAACCATGCGGAAGATTGGTTAGAAAAGCACAATGAATTAGGTCATTCTTTAGATAAATTCTATAGCGGCGAAAAGTTTTTCCTGCAGGCAGATGTTTCTAGTTATCCTATTGAGTATGTTAAAACAACACTTATAGCGGAACAAACCGATAACACTCCTGTTAAGATTACAAAGACCTTATCTTCATTATCGGATGTTCTATATGATGGTTTCATCTACGATGAAAAGCATCAAGAGTATCCAACCAATTTAAAGAAAGGTCCCGCTCAGTTTGATTTTGAGGTTAAGTATACCAATGGAGTCATCAAGCAAGATACTGTTGACATTGAGATAATAGATGATGTTTTAAAAGTTTACAAATATCATAGAGTGTATTAAAAGGAAACCTTCTGTTTTTGACAGAAGGTTTTTCTTTTATTATGTTTACACGTAAACAGTAAACACGTAAACATGTAAACGAAAAAACACATCTAAAGGATGTAGGATGTGTCAATTTGCTAATTCATTATCATTTTCAACGGGTAATAGTTGTAATTTAGAGGAAGCTAAGGTTTTCATTTCTTTATAATGAAGCTTTCTATCCTTTTCAATAGTAGTTTGGGCCTTTTCTAATTCTTTTTCTAGAGAGGCAATAATCTTTTCAGATTCCTCATGTTTCATTTTATATATCAAGAGAGCGTCTATTTGTTGTTCGTATCTTTCCGATTCGAATTCTGCCGCAGATTTAACTGCTTTTATCTCCATTTCATGTTCATAGGATAACCTATTAATAGCATCCCAAGAGGTCTCATAAGCCCTCTCCACGGATAAAACTGCTTCTTTTCGAAACCCTGTTAACTTTTCTATGTCCATTCTTCTTTTGAATAGAGGAAAGCAAATTTCAAGCATTTCTCCGTAATCTTCGATATGTCCTTGGGCCTTCAACAGAGAGAGATAAGAATCGATTTCCTTCTTTAACTTAGGTCTTATCCTGTAGCTGGCTGGTTCTTTTGTCATCTAAATTCTCCTTTCTGTTTACTTTTTATTAAATATCTTTGTGTCAAAACAAAAAAAATTATACATTTCGGAACTTTTTTTGAAAAACCTGTTAATTTCTTTGCCTTTCAAACACATAGAAAGTGAAACCTTCTCGTGGATACCTGTAAAACATACAGGTTTTAAGCCCTCTTTAATAAGGAGATATTTTAAATTCTCTAAAAAAGTGCAACAAACAGTAAAGCTATTGCTATATATAGTGAAGGGGTTACTTAAAATGGAATCGATCAGTTAGCAACATATATGAGAGAGGAGAAGAGTTGATTTTAAATCAGCTCTTTTTTTGTTGCTCTTTAGTAAATGAATGTCTGAAAACAGAGTGTTTACTGTTTAAGGTTTGCAAGAAGGAAGTTAACAGTGAAATTAGCATAAACAAAAAATCCAGGGAATCTAGCGTCATAAATAAGCAGATTCCCCGTTACTAGAGTGAAAATCAAATCTATTAATAAATTACTAAAAGGAGAACTTGTAGATGAAAACAGAATTAGATTTTAATTTTACAAAAACAAAAGAGGTTACTGAATTAGGGATCAAATTAAAGGTGAACTGGAGAATGCCAGGAAAATTAGTTGAAAAACTATTGATTGGATTAGGAGAGATGTTGTTAGGGGCAGTAATAGAATACTTGCTTAAAGAAGATGTACAAGGATTTGTACAAGCAGCTATACAAGGATTAATCAATAATATGTAATAAAAAATAAAACCCGCCAGCAAATGCTGGTGGGTTAATTGCTTTAGCTCCTACATTTCGATTAGCGGAATGGGGTATCTGCTACTATTCTTATAGATTGCCTTACCTATTTATCTAAGATCAATAAATAGGTTGATAACCAACACATATCCCAGAAGTTTGTTTTATAGTATAATTATCCCATATTTATAAATTATTATCTGATTATAAGTTATAAGTTATAACTTATAAGTCATAGTAAAAAGAATTCAAAGGATAGTAAAATCTAAAATAATTAAGATTAATTCTCCATTTTGATTAGAAAGGAAAAAATAGAATAATGGTATTACTCATAAATATTTTTCTTACTATACTAGTGAACTATTTGATATTAAAAAAAGAAATCATGACTTTAAAACAAAATTTTATTTTTGTATTTTTATTGGCTCTTTTTCCTACTATTGTATTTTTAATAAATGATCTTACTACTTATAGCAATGAATACTTTTCAATTATAAATGCAGGGCATGCAATTTATTCAATATTCGGGTTGTTTCTACTCTTGGGTTCTTTAATAACTTACATATTTATTTATGTATTTACTGTACTGATTTTATTGCTTCAACGATTCATATATCGAAAATTAATGAAATAAAAAAACTGCCGTTATCCAGTTGGGGATATTGGCTTTACGAGTCATATAAGAATTAATTATAATTTTAACAATGTAGTAAAAGATTTTTATTCCTTTTTAATATAATACTGACATAATTGACACAAAGTGATAGTCTTTCTGCCTTAAAATGAAATTATAACCGAGTTGAAAACTACTTGAAAATGAAACGAAAGATAAAAATATTAAAGGATTGATACTATGTTATTACATAATCATTTGCTTATTAATGGTGAACAAAGCGTAAATTACTATACGAAAAAGTCTTATTTCCATTCAGAAGGGAATTTAGTCGAGATTTATTCTGTAAACAAACAAATTTTCTATTCCAATTCTTCCATCGTGGAAGATGAAGTCATGGCTGCTAAGTTAACAGAAACACCAATAGAACAACTTACAAGTGAATATAAATTAGTTTTGGAAATGGGAACTTATGATGATCTAGCTTCTTCCGAGAATATTAGTGAAAAGAAAGCCTATGAGCTCGTTAAACAAATTGAAATCGAGACAACAATTCATTAATTAAATACACTTATTGAAACAAGTAAATAAAAAAGGTAAAATGAACCTATAGATTTTTTTACATTTTGTTATTTTTTCTTTGGTTATTTACTAAATTTAGAGCCTTTGGGTTCAGTCTAAGCAAACTTGCTTTATTAAAGACTGTCCTAAAGGCTCTTTTTGTGTTTTAAAGAAGAAAAAGAGATAGGAGAGGAATTTGATGTACAAACTTACTTGTTTTGTCCCTATGGAACCCAATGAGTTAGAAAATGCATTAAAAGGATTAAGGTTTACAAAAAAGAAAAATGATTTGGAATGGAATATGGATGGAAGTACCTTTCGTATAGAACCTTTTCAAAATCAATCTAGAGAGTTACTAAAAGGTTACCGGGTATATTTTAACGGAGATATTTCAGGAGGTTACCATTTATTCAACTTATCTATAGGATGTCTGGGGGCACAAGTAACTAATATTGATTGTATCCTGGACTATCCATTCAAGACTTCCCAAGATTGGATAAATGAATTAATGAAGAGGCCTTCTTGTAAAATGATTGATGCCAGAGGATTATTCGTGTTAGGAGATATTTTTTTGACTGTGGTCAATGACTCCTTAATTATTCAGAAGAGAATTAGAAAGAATCAAAAATTAAAATTAAAAGAGACTTTAAAACAAATCGATTTTATTAGGGAAGATCTATCTCCTAAAGAATTCGATTTGTTTTCGTTTGGGGAGGAAGTTATAGCATGAGTATTACATTTTTTACTCAAAAAAACATGTACCGAATAGAACCGTATTGTATATACATGGATGGGCATCAAATAGCTTCTGGCAAAACGACCATCATAAATATACTTCAAGACGAAAATGCCTTAATAGAAATAGAATCTGGAGAGCTACTAACCTATCTACATACAGAACAAGTTAGAATCGTGAATCCAAGAGATGAAAGATACAAAGGGAGAGCAACAGAAAGGAAACATTATATCGTTTCATTCTTTGTGCAATTTGCTGATCAAAAACTAATAAAGGAAATCGAGGTATTAGCAATGGAGGAAAACCATGCTAGAAACTTGGTACAGGAAAGATTTAAGGGCCTTGGTATTAGTGTAAATATAGCTAAGTTACGTAGCATTATAAACTAATCAATGGGAGGAAGAGGAAAGGATGAGAAGAATGAATTTTTTTAGTATTTCTAATCTCGAACACCAAAATGTACTTATTAAAGAAGAGTTTCTTCCTGTTTTATGGAAGGAAGGAACTCTTTCTACATTGGTAGTTAAAGATAATACAAACATGTTAGTGACGAAGGGAAAATTCTCAGGAATTTCGAACAAGAATATTAATTTAAGCTTATATGCAGCTACACTCAATGTTGTAGGAATAGAAGAGGAATTTTTATTATTTTCTACCTCTTTGCCGCAAGCTTATAAGGATTTTAAAGAATGGTGTATTTTTGAGCCATTAAACATTAAACCAGTAAAATAATGGAGAGACCTAGAAGCATTCGCATTATCAAGATCAAGCTAGGTCTCTTTTTTTATTCTCATAGATTAGAGGAGTACTAGATTATAAACTATCAACCAGGATTTATTAGAGGAGATGAATATATGAGTAATCAAAATACTAACTATCATACTTCACTAGAACGGATTTCCAGTGAAGTAGATCCTGTTTTAAGAAAAATACAAAGAATTAATAGAAGGATAGACGCAGAAAGTGGTAGGATACCACATTTGATTACTCTTCTATTTAAAGACATGAAAAAATTATTAAAGATTTTTAAAGGCATTAAGAATGTAAATATTACTGTTATTCCAGTGATCGGGAGTATCCTAGCTGGTTTTTCCACTGGAATATTAACAGAGTGGCCAATTTATTTGAAGGGATTGTTTATATTGGGCGTACTGATCGTGTTATTTGCATTGTTAGTCCCCTCTTATTTGAAAAGAATGTTGATATTTAACGATCCTGCATTTCATCTACCTTCCTACAAAAAGCAACGAAAACAGGAATATGACTTAATAAGTTATGCAGTAGAAAATGACATTTCGTATGCAGGACTCTATGATTATGTGACGGGAGTTCTGACAAAACAAGAGAATGTCTCTCAGACTATTAGTGTTGTTACAGAACAGTATAATCGGGACAAAGCCGAGTTAAAACAGGAGAATCAATTATTAAAAGAACAATTTACTGTTAAGATAGAAAAATCGAAACAGTTCATAAGAGAAATCAGAGATAAGGCAACCGAAACAGACATAATTCTCCGCTACTTAATCGAGTTACAAGCCGATGTGAATGTAATTCTATTTAGAATTGCAAATGGTGTTTATGATATAACAGATCTACGATTTATTTCTGGTTTTACTATTTATGAGGAATTGGGAAAAAAAGAATTGAAAAAGATTTATGACGTTGGTACAACAGGTGCCAGTCCTGAAACAATCAATATAGACAATAATAAGTACAAGGATTATTCCGTAGTAGCTGTTTCTAAAGGAAAGTTAAAAGAACCCAGGACTAACCAACCTCGAAATAATTATAATATTATTTCTTTTCGAATGAAGTTAGGAGTGGACGGAAAAAAAGCCTGGATAATGAACTTTCACATGTACGATGACATTAATCGTAAAGCATGGTATTTGTTAAGAAATAGTGATATCATTAATAATGAAGAAATATTTCGGCTATTCCATGCTTTAAGTCTTATCTTTTATCAACAGAAAGAAGGAGGCGTTCCTAATGTCCACCGTACAAGTAGAAAAGAAGGATACTATGCAAGAAACTAATGCAGTTCAAACGATCCATTTTAAAAGTCAACTTGAACTAAACGAGAAGCGTCGTCAAGAAAGAGATCATAAAGTGGCTCAAATATTTAAAGAACTTGATGGAATGTTGGATGAATTAAACTTAAATAACAAAAGTAACAATTAATGATAGAAGAAACTCGAAACACGAGTTTCTTTTTTTATTTTACCGTATGTTTGAATTGGACTACGTGAATATACTGTTACTCCAGAAGTGATACTAGAGTGTTCAACAAAAAATATAAAAGTATAGCATTTAAAGGATATTGACTACATATACAATAGTTGCTATGCTTTATTTAATAAAAAATTAGACTAATGGGACTCCCCAAACTTAGCGAAGGTTATCTTTGCCATGTTTGGGGAGTCTTTTTTTCTGAAAGAAGGGATAAGAAATGAATAAATTAGAAAGGATTCATTCCATTGATGTCATAAGAGGCTTTGCTATATTAGGTATTGCATTTGCTAATATACTGCCTCTAAGTACTCCGATTTTATATGATAGCTTTCCAAGTAGCCTATGGACATCAAGTCATGACCGGTTAATTGAAAAGTTATTATTTATCTTGGCGGAAGGGAATTTTTACTCTCTGTTTGCCATGTTATTCGGATTCAGCTTTATCATATTTATGGAACGATCTGCAGCAAAGGGGAATAACCCTTACATACTTTTTTCTAAGAGACAGTTTATATTGCTGGGGATAGGAATACTCCATGCTTTATTTATATGGTATGGCGACATATTAATCGTTTATGCATTATTTGGATTTTTATTATTACCGCTTTATAAGGCCCCAAAATGGATTATAAGTTTAATGATAGCCATTGTTTTACTGCCTAATGTCGTAATTCTCTATAACCTTATTGGCTATAACTATGATCCGGCTGAATATCTTGATTACAATTATATAGTTTCGGTTATAATGAATTACCAATCAGGCGGAACAGTAGGATTTCTACAAAATTTATATGATTGGCTAAATACCTACCAGCCAGGAAACTTACCATATCTCTATATGAGCATATTCCCTATGTTCTTAATTGGCGTATTGATTGCTAAGAGTAAATCCATTCTATTGAATATAACTAAAAAACACTATGTGTTTTGGGTAGTATTTGGGCTTGTGGGATTAACTATTAAACTACTCCCAGTTGTTAAGCCGAATTCATTACTATACTTGCAAGCAGCTGAATCTATTGGTAATCCGCTTATGTCTTTATTTTACGGACTGAGTATTTTATTGATGATAACCAAGCTCAAAGGGAGTCTTTCCTTAATTGGCAATATCGGTAGAACTTCTATGAGTAATTACTTACTGCAAAACATAATAGGGTTCGTCATTTTTAAGGTATTCCATTTGTATGGAACATTGCCTCCAACTAAGTTAATAATAATTTCCTTTATAGTGGCTGTGTTCCAAATCTGGTTAAGTTACATTTGGTTACTCTTATTTAAACAAGGCCCAATTGAATTTTTATGGAGAAGATTAACGTATATTAAGATAGACACATTAAGAAATAAAAAATCTATATCTTCATCTTCTCAATAATTCATTAGTTAACATAAAAAGAGATACCAGTTTAGTTCAGGTATCTCTTTTTCTTAATAAGACCTACGATAGTATCTAATGAAAATTAATGCCACAAATGAAATTATTATTCCCCAAATCCCGTAAGGCTCTATTTTATTAAATATTACTGCAGCCTCTCCATAAATATAACTAATATCCATCGTAGTTGAATTACCATCAGGATGTGGTGCTTCTACTTTCATATTAGTTAAATAGCTTAAAATAACAGCTATAATCGATACTACCAGTGCTGATATTGAAATATTTTGTAATTTATCCATAGAATCCTCCTTATATACATATTTTATAACGAACAGTTTCACATTTACAGTGGGAAAACTTAAATTCTTAGGTACCCATAATTATTTAGTTGAATATCACAAATTTAGATAGTAATATTAGTGTATAAATATATTTTTATTTTTAATTTTTCAGCAACCACTTTTGGTTAGCAGGTTACTTAATAAACGCAGCGTCCTTTGGGATCGAAATTAATGGCATTGTTATGCTTATTAAACGATCTCTCTGGGCGCTTTTTTGCGTTTTATAAACAAATTTTATAAATGAGAGGAATGAAGAAGAATGAACACAACTACTAATAAATTATCAATCAATCATGAGGTATTTGAGGATTGTAGAAGGCATATGGAGACAGTTAATGTTTATGAAAGAACTACACGAATGAGTGCAGAGATAATCTTTAAAAATGGAGATCGTCGCATTTATCATGCTAAATCGGACTCAAAAAAATACGCAGTTAAGGAAGTCATTAATTTTGTAAAATCTATTGAAGAAGCAATTGGTGACAAAGTTATGTGGAGGTTTAAAGGAGATAAAAATTATAATATGAGCACAAATTATCAAAAAGACGTAAGTTTATTAGTTCGAATAAAAAGAGATTTCTTAGGTTATTTCTTCGATATTTAATTAGAACCTACAAAAGAGGAAAGAGAAACGTTCATTCTGTTTTAGAATGAACGTTTTTCTAATTACAGAGTACTTAGAATTTAGGAGGAAATTAATAATGAACAATGTAGGAAGTAAAGTAAGCAGCGGTTTCTTTGAAATGTCAGAAAAACAAGGGGATAAGCTATTAAAGTTATTAAGTGTAACAGGTAGTGGAGTATGGTTTGATTCCAATTGCGGAGAAGGAAAAATTCTTCATCAGCTTGCACAGCCTTTCCAGAATGATAATTGTAAGATTACAACGTATGGGATAGAAACAAACACACAGAGAGCTTTAAAGGCACAGGAGATCCTACAGCATTGTATAAATGCTCCCATAGAAAGCATGATTATCCAAAACGAAGCTGTATTGCTACTATTTTTAAATCCTTCAAATAGTATGAATATCAGGGAAGATGACTCTTCTGATCAGAAGGAATGGAACGATTTATATCGCAATACTCGGTACTTATCTAAAAGAGGCATAATGATTTATATTATTCCTTCCTATCGATTTGCAGATAACCAGATTGCCCAATTTCTAGCATCCCATTTTTTCGATGTTGGGATTATGCGATTTTTGGATGAAGACTACGACGATTATAATCATTGTATTTTCATTGGAAGAAAGAAGAGTGGTAAAGATAAGGAAGTTAATAAGGATTTATATAAATTTCTACTTCAAATGGAATCAAAGGTTTTTGTTCAAACAAAGGTGAACTCAATTGCCCATATTATAAGAGCTAATAAAAAATGGGAAGTTCCCGCTGGTATTCAAGAATTAAAGACATTCTACACGAAGCTTGGGAATAAAAGTGATTTTGTAGAAGGAATAAAGAATAGTAAAGTCTTTACCGCTTTTATTAATCGTACCAAGCCAAGACAATTGGTCATTGGAGGAGATCCTATTCTACCCTTAAATCAAGGTCAGCTGTCCCTTTTAATGGCCAGTGGAGCTATTAATGGAGAAATAGGTGAAGGAGATAATTATCATCTTGTACAAGGAATCGAAGTCGTCTCTAAAGTTGTCGAGAGTGAAGTGAAAAATCATGATAATGGCGGAAAAACAACTATTACTAAAACCAAGACCAAAAGGGATGTTTCTGTAAAACTAATCAGTCCTAAAGGGGTAATAAAAAAGTTAGTGTAGTTACTAATCAAAGAGGAATATCAATCTTACTAATATAAAGAATTTGAGAGGATTAGCGGTAAAGCCACTAGTCCTTTTTATATAGGAGGAAAAATAAATGACTAATCAATTAAGTTTATTTATGGATCAGACAACTGAGATAAGAGATATTAGAACAGAGAAACAAGCTACAAATAAGGTTTCTTATGATGTAGGAGAGCTTATAGGAGGTTCGAGAAAAGAGCTTGCAGAGCTGCGAAAAGCATTTGAAGAAAAGCAAAGCTCAGAACTATTAGAGATAATAGAAAAAATTAATCCTATGTTATCTGAAGAACTAATTTCTAAAAAACAATTTTTTAAGTATTTCTCTTTCGAGGCAGAAAAGGAAAAAGGAACTCAACCGGCTATTGCGAAACTAAAGCAATTAATCCTTCATCGTGTTGATAATATACCGGCAAACCAAACAAGAGAAGGGCGTAAATCCTTTATGGAAGCTGCCCAATATTTATTGATTTGTATGGAAGATCTTCGAGTAATTGATGATGTAGCCCCTTTTATTAACCGTCTAGGTAATCAATTACGTACAGAAAGACAACATAAAGACAAATATAATGGTCCTGCTCGCTTAGGTGTTCTTGGATCTAAATTTAGAGACTTCTATTTAAAAGGTGGGTTTCGAAGTAGTTTTAAAACAGCCTTTCTAATAAACAGCTGGGAAGAGTTATTAACTAAAAAGTCTGTTTCTAAACCAAAGAAAAAATCCTCTTCATGGTTAAGGGACTTACCAGAACGTCCTGATAGAAAAGGAGGAAGTCCAAGTAGTATACAAAAACCAGAAGACATAATATCCTTTTTCGGATATAGAGGCGTTCAGTTCGGGAATTATGGTGCGCCACGTTCTCATATAAACGCGGTAGCGTGAAATTGAAGGGCTTATGAATGTATATAAGCCTAACTTCTATTCCAATTTGATAGGTGAAATCCCTATCCAGGAGAAATAACCGATTTTATCCAAAATCTCCTGACTATGATACTCCTATATGCTAGATACCCCCTCTTGGGTAAATGGTGTAGAGCTAGGTAAAGTCGTAATTTGAGGTTGTACCTATAAACAATCAAAATAATGCGGTAGTCCTTAAAAACTGAGCTATGATTACGCAAGGAACTTATGTTTGAAGCGTCGTCACCGAATCTTCTTCTTAATATAGGTCAAAGGAAGAAAACCACGAGAATGGATGAACTATATGAATATGGGAATATGTATGATTCCACGTCTTACTAGTGTCGTAGTTGCTAGTAATGACGAGCCAACATGTTACGGTTAATCAAGGTTGGTGAGTATCGTCGGCGTAAAGTAAGAATCTAAGGCACAGTAAAATAAGGGATAGGAATAGAGGAACGTGGGAAGCTCAATTAATTCAAGGCTTAAGAGGAGCCATTAGAGAAATAATTGAGTGGCAGCGGTCCCGTAGTAGTGAAGAAATGGGGTAACTCTTATGGAGCGAAGGGGACCAGTCGGGTACTTATCCATAACTCACAAGAAAGTTAGTCTAAATGAACCTTTCTACTATAAGTGGAATGTGGGAATTAAACAGTTAACCATTAACTCTCTAAATATAATGTAATGAGGGTGTAATAATGAGGGATAAAAGACTACCTATCAAAAGTGAAACACAACTCAGAGAAAAACTAGATAATCTATATGAAATTAGCAGCAATTCAAACAAACCGTTCTTCAACCTAGTTGAAATTATGAAGGAAGAGCAAACCATTAAAACAGCCATTCACAATATTAAAAGCAACAAGGGCAGTTTTACTCACGGTATTGATAAAAAGGACATAAATCACTTTCTACAAATGGAATATGGGGAGTTAATTAAAATCATTCGTGAAGTGATTGATAATTACAAACCTGCTCCAGTCAGACGTGTTTGGATACCAAAGTCTAACGGTAAGAAAAGACCTCTGGGGATACCGATTATATTAGATAGAATCATTCAAGAATTGGTCAGAATCGTAATCGAGCCTATAGCAGAGGCAAAATTCTTTAAACATAGTTATGGTTTTAGACCTTATCGTTCAGCGGAACATGCAATCGCTAGAGTGATTAACATAATAAGACAAAGCAAAACTTATTATGCAGTTGAAGGTGACATCAAAAGCTACTTTGACAACATTAATCATAACAAACTGATAAACATATTATGGGGCATAGGAATAAGGGATAAACGAATCTTAACGCTTGTAAAAAAGATGCTTAAGGCAGGAATCATGGAAGATGGACATATCCAAAAATCTGATTCCGGAACTCCTCAAGGTGGAATTATTTCTCCCTTGTTAGCCAACATCTATCTCAACTCCTTTGACCGGTTAATTGCAAAAGAATACGAGGAGCACCCGGCTAGATATTCCCTGAAAGACTATAAAAACAAAGGAATTGCAAAAGTTAAGAAACGTCATGAACCTTGCTTCCTCATAAGATACGCTGATGATTGGATAATATTAACTAAAACAAAGAAAAATGCCGAAAGACTATTACTCAAAACTGAGAAGTATTACCAACATGTACTGAAAATCGAACTATCCAAAGAAAAAACATTCATTACTGATTTAAGGGAACAAAGAATGACATTCTTGGGATTCGACATATTTGCAGAGAAGTCAAGATTAAAAAATAGCATAGTAGGTAAAGCGGTACCTAATCCGATAAAATTCCATGCAAAAACTGCTAATGTTAAAAGGAAAATCAGAAACATTAGATTCAATACCAATCCTTGGGATATTGCTAAGGAAATTGAAACTATCAATATGGAACTAATAGGTATCAGCAATTACTACAAAATAGCCAATAGCGCAAAACTGTTCAGCAAACAAGACAGCATGCTATATCACTCTATGTGTAAATCTTTTTCTAAACTATACAAAGGAAGAAACTATCGAGAATGGTTGATTCCTGCCAATAAACTAGACAATAGAACTGATAGGCATAAAGATAGCGCAGCTGAAAGACCTTATATCGAAGTGGACTCGGTGAAAATAGGATTGACGAAGTTATCTTATACAAAATGTATAAAGGCACTAAACTTCAAACCAGAAATGACACCATACACGAAACATGGAAGAATATTATATGAAAAGGAATCTGAACGTAAATTAAAGAGAGCTAGACCTACAATCTACGATGAAAGTTATATGAATAATATTGTACTTCGTAAATTAAAGCATACAGGAACTAGTTCAGATAAATACAACTTTGAATTTGTTTTAAACAGGGACTACGCATGTAACAGGGATAAAGGTAAATGCAAAGCTTGTGGAAGGAACGTAACTTCTACTATTGTGCATTGCCATCATATAAACCCCAAACTTCCAATAGATAAGGTGAACAAATTAAACAATTTGGCTACACTATGCAAAACATGTCACTCTAAAATTCATATGAAAGAATTAGACGAAAAGGACGTAAAAGTTTACAAAAAACTAAGTAAATATAGAGAGATTATAAATAACTAGATGTGAGGATAAGGAGTCCTATTACATTGTGAGGTGTAATATGGATAGTCTTACAGAGACTTAAGACTCGATGGAACGCCGTATGCGGTGAAAGTCGCACGTACGGTGTGGGGCAGGGGAAAAGATGGAGATAACTTCAAAGTCTTACCTATTGCCATTAGACGATGAAAAAGCTATAGAGCATCTGATTCGTTCTTCAGAAGCCATGATGGATTTAGCAGAGGTTTTAGATATTGATTATAAAACACTTTCTCTAGGTGGGAACATTAGGTATGGCATATGGAGCTAGAGGAAGAGGAGGACAAGCTCTTGCACATTATGAAGCTCTTTCGAGAGTTATTAATATGACGAAAAACAAAGGATCACTAGGTGTTCTGGCTCATGAATGGTGGCATGCTCTTGATCATTATATCTATTGTTTAAGCCATGCAGATACCTCTAGAAGGGGATATGCTTCCAATGTAGATACTTTAGGTTCCCACATAGATAAAACGGTTATTAATGCTTATGAGGACCTGATAAAGACTATTAGGAGCGGAAATAGTATTTCTCACTTCGAAAATACCAATAAATCAGGCGTTTCGTATAGGGGCTTAGAGTTTAGAAAGATATATAGAAATTATAATGGAGACCTTTTAGCTTGCATGGAAGAATATACTGAAATGCAAAGAATTGATTTGGAGGATTCTCTTGAGATGGAAAAGTATTATGGGTCAGGTGATTTAACTGATATGGAAAAGAAAATACTAACCAAACAGCAAAGAGATCTAAAAAAGTTTGCTTTATCCTTAGCATGGTTTCATGAAAAAGAAACAGGAGAAAGAGTTGAAAAAATTCCTTATCCATCACATCTCTCTAATTATGTTTCAGCTTCAATGAAGCTAGATAAAGGTAATAAGCTATATTGGGCAGATATTATTGAGCTTACTGCGAGGGCTTTTGAAAGCTTTATCCAGGATAAACTCCTTGCTAATAACCGTGTTAGTGACTACCTTGTAACAGGCACAAAAGACCCTATAGCGTTTCCAGTAGGGGAAGAAAGGACTACAATTAACAAGCAATTTGATTTACTGCTAACGATACTAAAAAAATATGAAATTATCTAATTTCATGTCGAGACGAAGGATGAGCCAAGAGCTAGTCCTTTTTTTTTTAGATACTATGATGAAAAAGGATCATTGATATCGTTCCAAAAATAGAGTTTAGTGTATATAAAAGGTTAAATATGGTAAAATAGTATCGAAACTTTTGAACTATATTCTATTAAAATATCAAACTTTATAGTATAGAAACTGCTAGTGGTATAGGCACCGTTTCTGCATCGATACACAATATTAGATATCAGTAAAAGAGATTGTATTAGAAGATGATTCTGATGAGATTAGAGTTAAGTTTTAAGTTGATGAGGAATAAAAAAAAGCACGAGCAATTATTTAATGGAGGGTTAAGATGAGTAGAGGTTACAGGTTAAATAATTTATTTTCTCTCGCAAAATCAATGAAAAATAAAAAAATAGACTATCAAGTTATTAATAACATCCCCTATAAAAAAGACCTGGAGATATGTGCGATTTTTAAATATGATTATAAAATCATAAAGAAGCGACCCTATACAGATAATTCACAACCCAAAGAATATATATTAGGTCTATTTAAAAGAAAGACACACCAATATTTGACCTTGCCATTAGATTATAAAAAAAGTGATAATTTCGAAAGCTTTGAGCTTCCTAATAGGTTAGGAGAGGATTTATTTAAAGATTTAATGAAATTCTTAGAACTTAACGGCACGGAAAGAAGGGAGTTTAGCCTACACAATTTCTATAGAATATTAGACAAAGCAACTCCCACAAAGGCTGGAAAAGAAAATTTTGATCGATTAGTATGTTCTCATTCCTATCCGACATCAAAAGATAACGAACATAATAAAATCTATTTTAGTCATTTTAGAGACAATGATAAACGTGGCGAGAAACGTAGCCTAGAAAACTATGAAAAAACAGAAAAATTACTTCCCTACGCAAATAAGGTAATAGGAAATAGAAATATCTCCGTCTGTTTTACACCAGAAAAAAAAGAAGAGGCAGTAGAAAAAAAAGAAGCGGATATAAAAATAAAAGTTTATTAAATACTTTAAAGAAGAAAAGTTGCATTTTGGTAAAAACTGAATATAATATAGGTATAAAGTCACTATACTTAGAAGCGATGAAAAATCATCTTTATTTGGGCGCTTGGATGATTTGAAGCTAGTAGCGCAACCGGCTAATTAAACATATGTTTAGTTGGCTTTTTTTGTGGTAAGAATACAAAAAAGAGGATGATACTAGTGGCAGATAAATACACAATTAAGAAAACTTGTTTTAATAATATAGAGGAAAATACATTAGTAGAATTATACTCCCTTTCAAAGGACAGTATAAAGCAGGTTGATAATAAGAGCTTCCACGAAGTAACCATATTAATGTCTGCGATAAGAGAAGAAGCCCCAGCAAGATTAAAGGACATTGAAGATATTGAAGCGGAAGTTACACCAGAAATTGCTACAATACTAAGCTCCAATATGGAAGAAGCCTTATTCATTAATGAAATTGAGTCGCTAATAAACTGACTAGATCATAAAAAGGCACCTTATAAGGAAGGTGCCTTTATCAATTTGCTCTGACTTTCTTCATAAAGTTTTTCAGTTATTTCAGCGCCTTGCTCTTCCCAAATTCTTTTAGATTCTTCTTCATCAAAATATTTCTTCAGGATTTCTAAAGCGTCATTTCTATGCATATAATGTGGTATCTTCTCAATTCTTGTAACTTTCCGTTTAGGTAACTTACTCATAATAAATTCCCGGATAGCTTTTTCAATAAGAATGGATTTATCATCGTCAAATAAGGCAAGTTGTTCGTCGGTTGTTGCTTTTTTAGGAAGTACAGCTGAAATATAGCCAATAGGATTTTTTATAGTATCGTCATATTTAATAGATTGCATCAACTCAACGATATTATTCTTTCCGTAATTAAGCCATTCAGTGATAACTTTTTTATTCAAATTCATTCCTATTTCTAGACCAAGTCGCTGAATATCAATAACATCCTGAGAATAAGTATCTTCTTCTATCTTTATTATCTGGTCAGAAGAACTGTTCGTTTTTATTTTAAACTTTATCTTATGTATAGAGCGTCCTTTTCGGATTGCATCGTAAGTAAAGGATATGTCTGTTTTTTTAGCAAGTTCTGCTTGGGCATGATCAATAACTCTCTGCCTAAAATTAATCCAAACTGGATATTTGTCTTGGAGCCCTAATTTAGCCCGTAATTCTTCAAGCGTAAAGGTTCTCTCTGTTAAACCCTCATAACTTTTTAAAAGCTCATATAGACGAATAGAATAGTTACTACGTAGATGCAGAATATTCCCTAGTTTATACCTAGTGAATTTCTGATTTAACAAAAGGAAGAAAGGTTTTAAATCTGGATCAAAGCGAACTGTTACAGAACCCTCGTTTATATTGTAAGTTGCTTTTGATAACCAAGCTATACGGGTTGGTTTCCCTTCGTGGTTAATAAATAAAAAGGGTTGCATTAATTGGGTTGTTATCTTATCAACTTCTTTATATAAGTTCTTCGACTTTGAACCAATTAAATCCCCGAATTGTTTAATAGAAAAAGTATAGGTTTGGAAATCCTTATCATTGGGATGGATATTAGAAGCTATTACAGATATTATCTTTTGTTCCATTACCCCTAACTTATAGGTTGCTTCTACTATTGAGTTTGCCTTTGATACTAAGTTTGTATCTTTAAAAATAATCTCTCTATTATTTTCCATGACAATTTATACTCCTAGAATATTGGTAGTTTTATTTTATCGTAAGCTAAAACAAACGTAAACTAAAAAATGTTTGTTTTAGGTATTTATAAAATACCGACCCCAAAAGTGTTGTGTTTATTCTTGCTGTTAGTACTCTAATAGTATTCATCGTTCAAACTAATCCTAATAATGAGGGGCTTTATTTTCTGATACTGTGTAAATTGACCCCAAAAGTGTTGTGTTTATCTTTGCTGTTAGTACTCTATATGTACATATCTTCCAAACTAAATTCTCTAAATGAGGTGCTTTACACCCTAAGATGTGTTATTTCACCCCAAAAACGTTGTGTTTTAAACAATATTCATTATGCACCACCCCAAAAATGTTGTGTTTAATCTTTAAGAACACACTTAAATCAGTCAAAATGATATGTTTTGGCCCCAAATTTGTTGTGTTTTAAGAAAATAGAACGTTTACTTTTTACACCCTAAAAATGTTGTGCTTTTACACCCCAAAAATGTTGTGCTTTTACACCCCAAAAATGTTGTGCTTTTACACCCCGAAAGTGTTGTGCTTTCACCCCGAAAGTGTTGTGCTTTCACCCCAAAAGTGTTGTGCTTTTACACCCCGAAAGTGTTGTGCTTTCACCCCAAAAGTGTTGTGCTTTGCCCCAAAAGTGTTGTGCTTTCACCCCAAAAGTGTTGTGCTTTCACACCCCAAAAGTGTTGTGCTTTCACCCCAAAAGTGTTGTGCTTTGCCCCAAAAGTGTTGTGCTTTCACCCCAAAAGTGTTGTGCTTTAATTGCTCAAGCCTTACTGCCCCAACAGTTTGCTAGATCTGTAAACAGGTTAAACAAGTATAAACAAGTTAAATAGATTTATATAAACAAGCACAAACAAAGAGAAGTGTAGTAGTTTAAATAGATTTAATAGATTTACTTCTATTAATTACTTACACCCCAAAAGTGTTGTGTTTATTACAACCTCTATTATTCATAAACATGGATGGTTGACAGACATTGAGATTTAAGGAGAAGTATGCTTTAATAATAAGAACAATAGTATACAAAAAGGGAAGGACCCTACACTGAAAAAACCGAGCTATAGCTACGGTAGTTTTCTTGTGGGGTCCTTTTTATGTATTTTGTTTACTAATGTAAAAAAAACACCTATAATTTACTAACCTATCAGTTTAGGACCTGAGGTTAATAGAAACGACAAGGGGTTTTTTCTTAATTATTACATTCCGTTTATTCTATCACATAAGCATTTAATTTCAAGAAAAAACCTACATATATGTCTTTAATAGGTAATCCCTGGAGGATAGTATGGAATCTGAAAAGTTAAACTTAAAAGGAAAAAATGACAAATTAGAGTATTACAGAACAATTGATACGGGGAATCTTGAGCAAAGAATGAAATTAGTTAAACAGGACGAAAGTAAATTAACTTACTATGTTCCAGAACTAGATAAGGTCGTATATTCAGAAACGGAAGTAAGAAAATTTTCCTTAGATGCTTATGGCGAAAATATCCCTTATATTGACGGAGAGCTTACCATTCTAAATAACTATTTATTTGATTACTGGGGATACTTTATAAACGCTGAGGGCTTAGCTTTATATGCCCACTTAAAAAGATATACTTATGGGAATAAAGATTGGTGTTTTCCTAATTTTGAAATGATCAGTCTTAAAATGGATAAATCAAGACCTACTATACATGCTTACTTAGAAATATTGGAGAGATATGGGTTTGTCTATAAATTCAATGTTATAAACCGATCAAGAGAAAAGGAAGAAGGCCCAATTTTCAAAATCAGAAAGAAAGTACCCTTATTAACTAAGGCATTACTTGAAGGGAATAAGGAATTAGAAATTCCAGATAATGTTTCGGCTCATATTAAGAAAGCTATGAAAAAAGAAAAGGAAGGACTTCCTAAAAAGTTAAGAGCAGAACATGACAAGTATGTAAATGAAATGATTCGAAACAACGAGAAAATAAATCTTGAAAATCAAATGGACTATGAAGAAATATATCGTGTCTGGCAACAATATGGAGAAATTATTAAAAATAATAACAAACCTCTAGCATTAAATGAAGAGGTAGTACTTGACTATGGAAAAGCAGAAATGGATAAACATGAAGCCAATATGTTAAATTATCTACTTACCTATGTGTCTAAGAAGCTTTCCAAACCTTCATTTGATACATGGTTTAAAGGAATTTCTATAAAACTCACGCAAAACAACTGTTATGTACTAGCTCCTAATGAGTTTTGTAAAGATTGGCTGGAGAATAAATATGCAGATCTCATCTCGAATGCTATTCGAGAGTATGATAAATCGATTGACGCTATAGTAATTCAACAATAATTCCGAAGGTGTGTCTAACTGGCACATCTTTTTTATTTTAGTATCTTACTCTGTTTTGTTTGTCAGCTGAATAAAAGTGAGGGAATTGATCATTTAAATAACATAATTGAGTCTTACTTTTCTATGACCCGAATAATATGTAATAAAAAACACTAGGAGAGATTTCTTATGCCAAAAACAAGACAAGATTCCTGGACAGAAAAAGAAGACATACTATTAGCTGATGTTGTACTGCGAAGTATTAGTGAGGGCAGTACGCAGCTTCAAGCATTTGAAGAAGTAGGGAAACAATTATCTCGTACAAGTGCTGCTTGTGGATTTAGATGGAATGCTTACGTAAGAAAGCAATATAAATCGAATATAGAAGCAGCAAAAGTGCAAAGAAAACAACTAAAGCAGGGGAAACCTCTAGTGGAGGAGTTAGTAACAGAACTTTCAAGAGAAGAGGAGCAAGTATTTAAAACAACAAATGCTGATCAATTTGACGGCATCATTCATTATTTAAAAGAAATATATAATAAGTCGAAAATATTCAATCATCAAAGCGAAGTTAGTAATAGCCATGAACAAGATTTACATGACAAAATTAATGAATTAATTAATCAAAATAAGTATTTACAGAAGAAATTACATTCTAAAGAGGAGGCATATAAAGGGTTAGTTGATCTAATGGAACAAGCAAGAAAAATGGTAACAAATAAATAAAATCTTACTTTAAGATGAATTATTTACAATCCATTTCCCAATATAAACTAGTGGTTTTTATGACATGTAAATTCATTTAGTTTATCTATCAATTAGATTACTCTTATACCTTAAAAAGTTTTTAATGCAGGGTGAAAAAATTTTTAACCCTACCTTAAAAATTTTTTAAGGTAGGGTTAAAGAATTTTTAAGGTATCAAATTTCATAGGTTAAAAATTTTTTAAGGTATCAAAACGGCTTATTTTTATAGGTCAAAAATTTTTTAAGGTATGATAAGTTAAAAAATTTTTAAGGTACCATTAAAAAATTTTTAACCGGAATAAATACAAAGATTAATAAATACAATTTATTTAAATATTATATATAGGGAAATCGTCCGTGGATTTATTCTGAAAAGAGCTTGTCCATTTAATATAAACAGGATATAATACCCATATATTAATTTACTTTTTATTTTTTATTTTTTTTGTGCAATCCATTTTAGGGTTAGCAGACAGACAATAATACACTTACAGCCTTTGTGGTTGATGAATAAGAATAGCTGAAATAAATTAGCTGTTTTCTATCATTGACCCCAAAGGCTTTTTTGCGTTTAGTTTTCGTTTAAAACGGTTGATGATGGTAATTAAAACAAAGGTGAGGAAGATTAACATGGCAAAAAGCCAAAACAAAAAGATAGCAATCTATAAAGGACAGGTAATTCATTATGGTTCAAACAAATATCCTACAACTTGAAGAATAACAATATTCGCTTTTATTTAGAATTTTCAAGGTTGTTTGAATCAATACTACTGGTTCAGTGATCATACTAAAAAAGCGACTCATACTTTTACTACATATTGTGAGGGCAATTTAGAAGAGGCTAAAAAATTAGTTGTTGATAGCTTTAAAAACTATTTAGAAAAGAAGCCTTTGGCAGGGATAGTGTTGCAGATGGGGAGATAGTTGGTTATCTAACAGAAATCGAAAGGAAAGAAAGTACAAGGATCAAAGAAATAGAGCAAATATCATTATTTGAAATGACTAACGATGATATCAATAAAATCAAAAAGAAGAAAAATGCAGTTATCAGTGGACAATTAGCATTTGCGCTTCTTTAATCATAAGGGGGAAAAATTTATGACGATTACAATAACCATGGATTGGCTTGTATGCCTATATTACCTAATTGAAAATATATTTTTTGTTTATTGTACGGATTTAAGAATGAAAAATTACTTTTTGCAAAATGAGTTATATCCTAGAGAGTTTTATTGTTTTGAGATGGAAGAGGAAGAATTCTCTACAGATGATGCTGTAACTGCACAGATTGAGGAACCTACAATTTTGTCAAAACCTCTTGTAGTAAAAACGGAACTAAACCAAGAGGCTGAAGCTTTACTAGCGGAATTGCAATTAGAGCTTTCTAGTTTTGAATCAATTCAAGAGAAAGAAGTAGAAGGAAATGTTCTATTCGATAAAAAGATTGATTCTGATTGTATCAGTTTATCAGACTATGATTCAGATAATGGCGATACTTCTGATGTTTCATCAGCAAATTTTGAACAATTAGCATCCGCAAAAATAGGAGATTGTTTAGAAGGTGAACAACATTGGGTGGTGTCGATCATTGGTACAGAAGAAGAATACTTACATGTATCTGATGGCCATCGCGCTTGGATAAACGCTGGAGAGGATGCACAGGGGTTGAAACGAGGTGACTTGTTAGCTGTTGATGTCATCCGCCATGGAAGAAACATTGAAGTATTAAATATTACATTTTTAGATTCAACTATATCGGAAGATTATCTCATTCCGGACGAAGAAATAGAATTCAATAACAGCTATTCAAGAGCTATATAGTTTGTAGGAAGTGACCAATCATGGTCACCTTCTGCTCCAAATATATATCTTTATGTATATTTGGAGCAGATGTTCCTATGGTATTAAATACATAAAAAAATAGACATTGCATCAAAATGAGTCTAAAGATTTATTGTGTATTTTATTTAGTGAGTCAAAAGATGCTTGTTTTTGACAAAATTCGACAAAGTTGAGTTATTTATATGTCTATAATGTATAAAGTAAGCAAGGAAAGAAAACTGCAATAAACAGGAAAGGGGATAGTTGTAGTGACTATTCAGCCAATGCTAACAGAAGAAAATATTAACACCATCATAAATGTACTAAGGGAGAAAAAGTACAACCTTAATAGTTTTCACTTGAAATATAGTGCTCGTGAACAATCACTGTTGTTGGATGGAAAAGGTATTCAAGGGATTAACCAAACTGATGATTATTACGAAGCAATTGAAGATAATTTGGTTTATGCTGATTTCAACTGGATCTCACCAATGTGCGAAGCCTTAAATATTAATTTTACTGCGAATTTAAAGGTACTGCCGGAAGGAGACATGGAACATAATAAGGTTAGACTAGTAGTAACGGTTCCAGTTCCTGTTGAATGCAATGGAAATAAGCATAGAGTACAAGAGGTTCTATATAATCCATTTATGAGGGTTGTTAAGTTTCAATCCTTTGTGAAAGAAGTTGTTTTCTTTGGTAATAACCATATGGTTACCAAAGTGGACTTTATCTTGGAGATCGAAGGGAAGAAAATAGTTCCTCATCTCAAAGATAACCCAGGAATTAATCATCAATGCTTGAATCAATGGATGGCCACTGCAGATAAAATAATTGATTACGGAAAAAAAGATTACAAATATGTAGAGCATTTACAAGTGCTAAATGGGCGTATGGCTAATATATCCTATGAATCTACTACTTCCTTCCGATTTAAAAATGATTCGAAGAAGGAATACTAAATGAATATAAAAAAGCGAGGAATACCTTTACTAATGCTATTAGTGGCAGCTATAGCTTTTCCCATTCAAGCATTCGCAAGCCCTATTAATTTTAATCAAGGATCATCTTTTAGTAGTGATGTTGTAAATTGGACATCGAATATTAATGCATATGCTCCTACAGTTTCCTTCCTTTTCTCTGCTATCTTTGTGTTAATGTTTTTATTTGGAGTTGTAAGGTTAGGTTACTCTATTATCACTAAAACAGGGCAAGTAATGAAGGGATCTACTGGATTACTGATATGGGTGCCAATCGCATTCTTCTTAATTAGAATTTTTCTAATCTTGTTATTTACAATTAACAGCACAAATGTTACACTGATTGCATCAGATGTGATTCGTTTAATTCGTACTACTGGTTATTTTACCGTTTTAGGGATGGTTCTCATAGGATTCGCCATGTTCCTTTTCTTTAAATTTTTAAAACATCCAGAGTTCGGGCGATGGAGTAAAAGATTATGGGTAGCTGCTGGATTATTATTTGTCTTAACAAGCATCATGCCAGTAGTATTTGGAGCAGTGTAAGGAGAAGTACAAGTATGCCAGCTCGATATAAGGTAAATGAATCAGAAGTTAAAATGATATTAGATAATCCACGTAGAAAAGTTGTTAAAAACGGGTGTTACTAATGATATGCCTTTACTAAAAAAGGACAGAATTAAGCGAGCTGCAGATATTTTGAATAATAGGTGATAACATTGCTGAAATTGGTTGTAAATAATACAACAAACCAAGAAAATACAGAGGAAAAACTAACTTGTAGAAACTCTTGTGAATATTATGATGAAATAACCGAAAGCTGCTCGATTAAATCGAATGTAAATGTAGATAGTACATATGAAGTGTTGGGATGCACTCACTTCCTCAGTAAAATAGTTCCTGATGAGAATTATGAGCGACCTAAACCAAAGGCACTTAACAATATTGACGATGACTCCATGTTAAAAGAAGTATTGGAGCAAAAAGCAATATTAGATGCTTCTAAATATCCTATGAAACCGGACTTAGATGCTACCTGGTTTGTCGCCCCATGTGGAACCTACGGTTGCTGGATTATAAACGGATCTGCAAACAAATTTTCTATCGTTAAAGATGTTGATGAGGTAGAAAAAAGATGGCATGCAAATGTATATCGTTCACCAATTCCTCTTCATGACCATAAATCATCATTAGGCCTTGCATCTAGAATTGCCTGGGTAGTAGATGAGGAAGGATATGGTCAATATGCGCTTATATTCAATGGCGATATAACTAAAACCCGTTATCCTAGACCACGCAATTGGAAAAGAAGCTATTGATAAGGTAATGTTGTTGGATTATAATGAAATCAATATCATAAATCAAGGGAAGGACCCTTTTTCATTGAAGCACATGCAGCATGTGTTTTTTTGGAAAAGGGTCTTTTTTTATTAAAAAGGAGAATTATTTATGAGTGCAGATATCTGTGTAGTAGGAGGCAGTAACATTAGCTTCGAAAGTGGATTAAAAGATGTGATAGATATTATGTTTGGAGCAAAATACTCTGTTATATCTAAAAGTGATCTTAAGGTTAATGATGAATCACCTAGATTAATCGTAGTAACCTCAACCCATCTAAAAGAAGCTTCTTCCTTTACTCAGCTAGAAAACCAAAAGAGAGATGGCGCAAAATTAGTGATACTTAAGGACGGTCCTGAATTGCCGGAAGATCTTCACTTATTTACAGGGTTTCTCTCTAAAAATATGAGTGCTTCAGAAATGAAGCAAGCGATAGAAGACATTCTAGAAAACAATGAGTATTTTGTTCATCCAGAAGTGGGTGCTTCCATTTTGATACATTATAACCGTTACCACCAAAACAAAATAGAGAACCAATGCATTTAAAGAACAATAGATACCATTGCCGCTTCCTAAAGCTTAAAAGTTAACCAGAAAAGAGGAGAGAGATTTTGGGGAAAGTGTTAGTTTGTTGCGAAAAGCCTATTCAGATGAATCAATTAGTAGCACCATTTCCACATAAAAAGGTAGGTGATCATATCTTAGTGGAACCATGCAAGACATTTCCTGATTCCGCTGTCTTTATATCTGCAGTTGGTCATATTTTAGAACTTTATAATCCTGGAGACTATGATGAATCTCTTAAGTCGTGGAATATTAAAGACTTACCTATCGTACCTAGAACATTTAAATTAAAGGTTATTCCTAGTAAAAATCGTTCCTTACAAACGTTTCGAAAATTTCTAAAGGATCCATCCATTAAATAAATTGTTAATGCTGGAGATTCAGCCATGGAGGGACAACTGCTCATAGATGAAATTTTATATTACTTAGGAAACAAAAAGCCTGTGAAACGTTTATGGACCTCATCCCTCACGAAAAATGGAGTAGAGACAGCGTTTAAATCCCTGAAGAGTAATAAGGAATACAATCATTTATATCAAGCGGGTATTGCGAGGCAAAGAGCTGATTGGTTAATTGGGATCAATACAACAAGAGCGTTAACGACTTTGATGGGTGAAAAAGGTTTGAATATAACAATGAATGCTGGAAGAGTACAAACCAGTTTAATGGGAATTGTTTATCAAAGAGAATTAGAAATTGAAACATTTGAAAGTGAATCTTATTGGGACTTCTACATTTCTACACAATTTAAGAATGGAACCATAACAGCAAAGTGGTTTAACGATAAGGAAAGTCACATTTTTAATAAGGAAGCTGCCTTATTAGTAAGGGATTTCTGCCAGAATAAAAGCCCAAAGGTTTATTCCATTGAAGAGAAGGAGCACATCGTTAAGCCGCCTCAACTATTTAGTCTATCCACTCTGCAATCAAAGGCTAATCAATTATATAAGTTTTCTTCGGATCGCGTGCTAAAGCTTTTACAATCGTTATATGAGAAGTGGAAGCTCGTTTCTTACCCAAGGACTGATAGTTGTTACTTAACAGCGGAGGAAGCAGCTACACTCCCTGATATTCTACGAAAGCTAAATGAGTTAGAGGATTACAAACCGCTCCTAAATGATGCTATGAAGGATATTACAGATGACAAGAGGTATGTAGATTCTTCTAAGGTTTCGGATCACTTTGCGCTTCTTCCTACAGAGGATGTTAGTAATTACTCATTCATTAGTAGTAAAGAGAGACTGATCTACGATTTAATTGTTAAATCATTAATCGCTGCTCATTATCCAGACCACATATATCAGTCTAGAGAAATGATCCTCTCTATCGATGACCAATTTACATTTAAGGCAAACGGGAAAGTAATCACACAAAATGGTTGGAAACAACTATATAATAAATCCCTTGATGAACAAGAAGACACAGAGTTAGAAATGAAGATGCTTCCTCTTGTACATGAGGGAGAAACAGGAATACTCTTATCTCATTCATTAGAAGAAGGATTTACAAAACCAAAACCTAGATTTACAGATGGAGATCTTATCAAGATAATGAGTAACGCTGGTAATTGGGTCAGGGAAAAAGAGGATTTCAAGAATAAAGAACTAGTGTTAGGAACTGCCGCTACCATACATGAAATTATAAACAAAGTTAAAGATAAATACATATCTGTTCAAGATAATCAGGTTTATTACTACCTGCAGGAAGGGTTTTAATTGAGGCTTTAGGAGCGAATAGTTATTTAACTTCGGTTCTAACTACAGGACGTATGGAAAGGTATCTGGATGATATAAAAAATGGGAAAGCTTCGGTTGATGATTTTTTAAAAAGAACAGAAAAGATGAGTTTGATTGTTCTTAATGAATTAAAGGAGAAATCTAAGACTTGGAACTTCTCTGAGCAATTAATTCAGGATATAGTACCAAAAGAGATAGGACGATGTTTATCTTGTGGTGGAAATTTAATAGAGAGAGATAAATTTTATGGATGCAGTAATTATTCCGCCAATAACTGTACTTTTAGCATTCCCAAACAGAAGGCAGGCGTAACCATCACCAAGGTTAATATAGAGAAACTACTTACAACCGGTACAACATCTCTAATTAAGGGATTCAAAAAGAATGGTAAAGATGGAACCTTGGGATTCTATTAAACAAAGCATTGTCTATAAATTTCAGTAACGAAAAAACAGCATATGAAAGAGGTTGTAACATGGAATCATTCTGACGGCAGCTTTAGTGTTGGGTTATTTTGGGGAACTCTTTTGAGTGTTCCTTTATGGATATCTATATTAGGCTGGCTTAAGATTGTTATCACTTACTTATAACGGCGATAAATCCATATTTAAAACGTGGTTTACCCTACACGGACCATATAAGTTTATGTAGGGGAAACAGGGCGAAGTGAGGGGTTAAATGGGTAAAGCAGGCTATCTTACAAAGAAATATACAAAAGGGAAATTTTATATTTATGTTAGGCAATCCTATAGAGAGAGTAACTCAGTGAAGCATAGATACTTATTCAGTTTTGGCGTAATGCCAGAAGCTCTTAATAAAATGCATAGGATATTAGAGCAAGAAGAGTCATTTCCAGAAACTTTATCAGAATCTCATTTTACCTTAGAGGATGTTTATGATTGGATTTAACGATTGAAACAGGCGTTACCTCTAAGGGGAGAAGTTTTTTAATATAAAGCTAAATAAATGCATTTAAAAACATAGAAAGAAAGGAAAACATATGAATTTACATAAACCAAAATTAAAAATACTTTCCATAGAACATGAATTCCAACATGATCATGAAGATAGTGCAAACCGGTGCCATAACTTAAGGATTAAGGTAAGTGTTATTAATAACAAATTCTTAGAATATATCTTGTTGAAACCAAAATTTAATGGTGGAGACTTCAGCGTAAAACTGAAAGAGCGCGAGAAAAACATTAAATTAAGGATGTACCCATATAATAGTCAATTTGAAAAGATGATTTATACCACACGTACCTTTAATGAATTGCTAGAAGGGACAGTAATAACTTTTAAAAGTGCTTACCATGCAAAATTGTTTTTAGAACAAACAGAAGCTATTCTAACTAAATATCTGACAAGATCTTATGTTCAATTCCAGAAAAATAAGATGTCCAATCCAACTATAGGGGAACAGGATAAACATGGTGTGATAGATGATATTGTAGAGCAGACTTTATTACATCGGATACGTTGAACCAGCAACATATCATTTATAACTTTGAAAAACCACTAGCTTAATTAGGAGTACCGTTTAATGAATAAGAAATATATTAGAAATAAACTTCTTGTATTTATTGTCGCATGTATCTGTCTATTTGTTATAAGATCTTACTTCTTTTCCTTAGGTAAGGTAGATGGGGAGTCCATGTATCCAACTTTAAATGACCATGATTATGTTCTGTTGAATAAGGTTAGTTATAAAATAGGGGAACCAAAACGTTTTGATATCATCATGTTTACCCTTCCGGATAATTCCGTATTAATCAAACGTGTTATAGGTTTACCCGGTGAAATATTAGAATATAAAAATAACCATTTATATGTTAATGGAAGAATAGTTAAGGAGTCTTTTCTAAAGGAAGAAACTGAGGATTTTGAAACTATGAGTATACCAGATGGTGAAATTTTTGTTATGGGTGATAATAGAGATCATAGTACGGATAGTCGAGTATTTGGAACCCTTCCAATTTCGCATATATTAGGGGAAGCATCTTTTAAAATATGGCCAATAACTGGATTATAAATCATAAAATTGGCTGTTATATGTTTACGTTTAAAATGTAAATATGATTATTATTAAACGTTTAATGAAGGCTAATACGATAAGTATTATATGCAGGTTTAGAGCTTAATTGCTACCTTTTTATCTTGTAAGCTTTATTAACTATTGGACGATTAGATTTTTAAGGTTGCCTTTTAGAATATCATGTAAAATTATTTTGGTTTTAAGGTTAATCTATATTTAGATTTTCTGCTAGAATCTGGTATATTAATAATGTAAATGAAAATTTATAATACTCTTTGTATATTTAATTCGAAATCAGGAGCTAATATATGACCAATGAAAACAAAGATAAGACCGAATCATTAGTTGAATCAATGTTGATTAACCAAACATCAACAGAAATCTCAGATGCTTGGAAAACTGTTTCTGTAGGTAAACCTACAACGGAAATCTTGGATGCTTGGAAAACTGCAACCTCTTTAAGGAAACCAATAACAGAAATCTTGGATACTTGGAAAACTGTAACTTCTGTAGGTAAACCTACGACGGATATCTTAGATGCTTGGAAAACTGCAACTTCTGTAAGTGAACCAATGACGGAAATCTTAGATGCTTGGAAGACTGCAACTTCTGTAAGAAAACCAATAACGGAAGTCTTAGAGGCCTGGAAGACTGCAACTTCTGTAAGAAAACCAATAACAGAGATCTTAGATACTTGGAAAACTGCTTCTGTAGGTAAATCTATAACTGGAATCTCAACTGCTTTGAGCACAACATCTAATAAGATTAGCTCCGTTAAATTTTCTAAGAATCTTGTTGTTCCGATACAAACATTAAATCAATTTTATTCTAATGTAGATAATAAATCTGCTAATAAAATTTTTAAAGGTATTTCACCAGATGATTATTCTATTAAATCAAATATTGAGAACAATAAGTTTAATACTATTATTGTAAAAAGCAGTGGTAAAGAAGAAATACCTGTCAAATCATTTGTAAGTACCGTTGGGGCTACGGATCTTTTAGAGAGTATTTCTAAAAATGAAGCTGTTTCGTTTTATTTGCATTTGGCAGATTATCCAATGCTTGGAGGAGAACACGAGGTAGGTCGCAGAATTATAGAGCAACTAGACACTGTAAAAACTATTAGTTTAGAGAAGAATATAAAATTATTTAGGGCAAGACCAAGAGATAAAAAGAAGCGACCAATCCCATATACACAACCAGAAATGTTTTCGGCACCTTTCGGATTATCGAAACAAGGTAGATATAATGTTGTAGGGCAAGGAGAATTATATACTTGTGATAATAAAGAGATTGCTATTAGAGAGTGTGTAAAAGATAAAGATACAACGGTTGATGTAATTGAATGGGAGTTAATCGAGCCAGTAAAAATGATTGATTTAACTAATAAAAAGCATCCACTTGTTGAGTTTTGCACTTATAGCTTGGAAAGCTCCTCTGGCTTAGATTATCTTGTCCCAAACTTTATAGCCCAATGTGCAAAAAGTAAAGGTATAACTGGTATTGTATACCGAAGTAAGTTTAACGATGATGTTTATAATTATGTCTTTTTTGATTATCAATATAATTGGTTCAGATTAGTATCATTATATGAGTTATTGAGTGCATAAAGTAATTAATTTGAAAATCTGATTATGGTGAATTGAAGCGATATAGGTGGAATTAAGATTAACATGCACAAATCGGAAGTCTTCAATATGTAAATAGAAGGGTAATATTTAATGATGACTATTTTGGACGTCTCTTTACAAAGAGAAAGAGCTATTCAGATGAATGATTTGAAAAATGTAGATATTAATTATTCCTTTTTTTATGATGAGACAAATAATCCTAAGAAATTTAAAATTACAAATGAAGGTTTTAATGTAAATGAAAATGATTTTTTCATTCTTGGTGGAATAGTACATAGAAGTGAAAATCACATATCTAATGAAAAAGTAGAACAGTTATTTGCTCAGTTAATAACTCAGAAAAACATGAAAGAAATAAAATTTAAGCAAGCTTCAAATGGGGCTAAAGATTTTTATTCAACTATGAAAGCAAAAAAGATAGGATTAGTTCTAAAATGGATAGAAGACAATAAGATTTGGATACATTATTCATATAGAGATAATTTGTATTATGGCCTAGTGGATTTAATTGATACCTTAGGGGAAGTTTACTTATTACCTAGAGAGATGCTTACACAGCTGAAAACTATATTATATAAATATATCAAAATCGATCAGGAGAACTTTATTTCTATTTTAAGATACTATAACTATCCAAACATTACGGATGTTAATGGTTTTGTTGAAAGTATTTTGAATTGGCTTTCTGATAAAGAATTTGAGGATTGGCAAGAGGATTTTTTAATGGAGTACTTTCGTCAATCCTTAAAATCTGCCAGAAATGATGGTCTTCAATTGTTGGAAAATAATAAAAATCTAGAATTAATATCCTCTTTTGAAGACATATATTTAACTAGAATAATAATATTTAAAAACTCATATCACTATTTTGATGAAGAGGCAACTATTGAAGAAAAGATTAATAGTGTATCAATGTTAATAAATGATATACCGCTTAATAACTATAAATTTTTACATTCACATGAAAATAAATTTACACAGCTCTCTGACATAGTAGCTGGTATATTAAGAACTTGGTTAAGGTATCTTAATAACTCTAGCATTGAAAAGATTAAAGAGGATTTTGAGGCTTGTGGTGAGTTAGAATCAGGTAATACTGTGAGGTTTGTAGGTATACTTGAGAATTCTCTACAAGAAAATAAAGCCTTTCAACATTGGTCCGGTGATTTACACACAGCAGACAAAATAAGCTGTTTCTTTGATCTGGTAAGTTTTAAAAGGAAGGGAATATAAACATAAAAGGGTTTGCTAAAGAAGCAATCCCTTTTATGTTTATATTTTTTAATAAATTAAATAAATTCCATCTATTTAATTGTTCTAAGTCTAATCCCTTGTCAGAGACTATTAATTATATTTGAATTCTTCCATGTATGAGAAGCACTGTTTTTACGTGATAGTCGTTTTTCTAAATAACGAGCTGTTGTTCGATAGCTTGAGTGGCCCAAACTAGGACTTATTGATTCTAATGTTGCTCCGTTCTCCGCACTTATTATTGCATAAGCATGACGCAGGAAGTGAGGCGTTATTGGTGTTCTGCGTATTTTGATAAATGTAATGTCGGCCTTATTAATATGCTTCGTTAAGTAGTTAGACAAGTATTTATAGTTATAAGGGTTTCCGGTAGCAGTTGTAAAAATAGGAGAATCATCGGTAGTATCTAGTTTGAATTCTAATCTTCTTCTTATCCTAAACAATCTAATTTCTTCTATTATATTAGGGTGCAATAGAACCTCTCGTTGTTTCCTTCCTTTCCCCATTACATTCAACCAGTAATCACCATCTTGATAAGTAATATCTGAAATCCGGCTACTACACAATTCTCGAATCCTTAAGCCTGTTGTAGAAAGGACGGCAATAAAACAATGAAGAATTGGGTGTCCTTTAAAGTAGTCAAGTAATTGAAGAACCTCATTTGAGCTAAGGTCTCTATTTGGAATATCTGCATCCCTCACGTTGCTGCTTAACATCTTTTCATGTAAGGGGATTTTTATATATTCATTTATATATAGGTAAGATAAAAAACTTTTAAGGATAATCATTTTTCGGTTTAATGTTGCAGCTGCATAAGGCTTTCCGCCTTTTCCTAAAGGAGCTGTTAACAACCATTCTTGATACTTTCTTAAATTGCTATGAGTTAACGATTGAAATAAGGAAGGAGCATGGCCCAATACTTGATAGCTTAATTTAATTTGGAAAGTAGTTAGGTTTTCTAAAAGTTGTTTATAAATAATTAAAAGATCTCTTAAGTACTCTTGCTTAGTGTTCGTCATTCTGTTCTTTTTTTCATTCATGTCTTTTTTATTATGTACAAATAGATATATCATTTCTAGATCGCTAAATTGGAGGGCATTGGGATTATCTAAAAAATCTGTCTCTACTAATAATCTTGTATATAATTTTTCGTTTAACATAAAGGTTGTTAATTCTTTTGTATTATTGAAATTTTCGAAGTTAATTATACTATTGTTTGTAATTTTGTGATTAGTAGGGTAATTGTTCATAAGTTTATCCTCTTTTTTAAAATTTGAATAAAAGGCATAGTTTTTTATTTTATTTATTTTAAGTTAATAAATATTTAATAAATTTTTGTTATTTAAATATAAAGTTAATACATTTATAATATCTTTAAAGTTAATTAGATAAATTATAATAATCTAGGGATATATAGAAAAACAGTTTATTTGTCTATTATATATAAACTATTATAACTTTTATATTTAATTATAATGTTAATAATAACGTAAAAAATAATATATTTATATAAAAATAAAAAGACAGCAGGTAATCTGCTGTCCAGTAACTTATAAAATTATTTCTTCTGCGTTTTGAAAAACATCCATATCCTTTTCTTCTTGGTACCTTTTAGCATTTATTTCATTGATAAAGTGTATGGTTGTCTGAAAGGTTTTTTTTGTTGGTGTAGGTTCAGTTTCTAACATGTATTTATCATTATCTAATATATTAACACCAATAACTTTAAAATCGAAGTAGCCAATCAAGCTGAAAAGCTCGATTTCACAACCAAATAATTCTTTTTTGCTATTCCTTATAAATTGGAATGATAAGCTTTGATCTATTAATTCCTTAGGGTTAACTCCACGTACTCCATTAAGGGTTAAATCATTTAATTTAATATATTCCTTAAATGGCTTGTTTTCATATAAGGAGCGATAAAGTTCCTCGACTAATAAAACATCGTTGTGTTTTATTTCTGACGTAGGTATAAAATTTACCCCTAATAAGCTTTGGAGTTTCAAAACCTTTACCCAGAAATTAATATTTTCATCGATTGAAGTTAATTCAGTTTTACTATCTGTTGCTTGAGGTAGTGGTTGTTTATTTATTTTTATGTGTCCATTCATACAAGCTTTATATATTTTTAATGCTTCTATCAACTGTTTGATGTCCTTCGTTTTATCAATATCTAATGTAAAGTTAAATTTAATTTGATTATTTATTTCATCGATTAAATAAGAAATTTCTAATACACTATTATCAATACTTTTGAATAGACTTTTATGCATGTGTGGATATGGTTGTCTTTTCATTAAAAACTCCCGCTTAACTTCATCACTTTCTAGGATAACTTTGAAGGGATTTTGAAATGGTTTAGGCACCATATAGAATTCAGAATCTCTTACTTCCAAATCAGAAAAAGGGAGCTTTAGTAATTCATCTATATCAAATTCTTTATTGTTAATTTTTATAATATTATTTTTAGATATAAGTTTAATTTTTGTTTGCGTTCTATACATATATTCTATTAATTCAAAGAAAGTTGATGGTTTTAAATCATCAGGGAGATCAGCTGGCAATTGAACACTAAAACCTGAAAGCTGGAAGTCGCCTCCGGTATTAGGTAAGAGTCCGGCAGCTCCTTCTCCTAAGTCTGTATAAACAAACCCCTCTGGTAATTTTTCATTTAAAGATTGCATTACTTCGGCAGGGATTTTTTGATCTATTTCATTTTGCTTAAAAAATGCTTTTTCAAAATTTGTAAACATAATCACCAATCCTCTTTTAATTCATTAAAAACTAAAATCTTTGAAATTAGGGTGTACTTTTCTATTTCGCTTATTTTACAGTTATGGACAATGTATGAAATCAATTCACTTCTATCTGCTTGATCATTCACTATAATATATTTAATGGCATCATATTCAAAATCCAGCCACAACTCCGGCTTATGGCGTAATCCATCTGAATAAGTATTATAACTTTTGGGATTTAAATGGTCTTGACTAATAACCAGGGGAAGATCTGTATCTATTCCATTTATATTAGGTATAAATCTCCATTCTTTTTCATCGTGGAAATTTCTTTTTTCGTACTTACTTTTGTTCTGAACTGAATATCTCATTTCTCCTTCGATTGGTTTCATATAAAATAATTGATGTAAAATTAGATTGTTATAAACTGTATAGGTACTTCTTTCTTCTTCCGTTTGTGCAGAAAGAGTTTTATTAATAACTTCTTTGAAATCTGATAGTAAATTAGAATGTTGATTAACGTAATGTATCGGTTGAATTCCTCTTTTAATTCCCCATTCTTTACTCAATCCTATCCCGTATAATCCGTAATTTTCCATGTGAGGAGCAAGTTTATTTAAATGGATATCACAAAAACAACTCATGGGAATTGCGATTTTTTCTAGGCTATCAAGTTGTAAATAATCTAGTTTCTCTTCGTAGTATCTTGGAATTATTGCCTTTTTTAAAATAATATCTTCTAGGAATTCTAATTTGTTCATAAATCTAAACAAAACGTTGGCACTTTGTTTAGATGGGATATAAATTTGCTCACTATTAAGACTTGGGTTGTTTTGAAGATTAATTACCTGTATTTTTTCTTTATCTAAGATAGTCATTTGATAATCCTTTCACTGATAATAGTATAACTAGTTACATATATTATACTTTATAAGAGGGTTTTAGATGAATTATTCAAAATTTCTATTTGAAAATACTTAGCTATTGAAGTAAAATAATATTGTATATATTTTATATTTTACTTTTTCTTGCAATCTACTTAGATTAGCAGTCTCAACTAATAAACTCAGCAGCCTTTGGGCTAACATACTCTTATTTACGTTTGTATTTAAAGAGGTGTTAACTCAAAGGCTTTTTTGCGTTCAAAAAAGAATGAGAGGTGAGTATTTTAAGAGGATGTACACTGGATATTGAGCGATATTATTTATTGCAAATAAAATGACTTTTACACAAATAGTTAAAAAGTCCTGTGTTTTTATTACTATTTCGTATTTAAAATTATTAGATGGAATAGTAAAATATACATATATATACATACATAGTTATTAATAAAGGGGAAAAGAGAGGAAATTCAATAATGAAAAAACATCTTACTATACTATTGGTAGTTATTTTAAGTTTTCTAACAATAATACCAATCGGGATTAAAGCGGCTGAGTTAGAAAAAGCACAATGTACTATGACAATTGATGCTGCTAAAAATACACAAGCAAATCCAGCATCTGCATCGGGGGCTTGTAATGACCAAGTTTTTGGATATTATGCTCCAGATTCTAAAACTTATAATCTATTCGGGTTAATTCATGATACTGTTACAAAAAATGGACAAGTATTTACAATGGCTGTAATGGATGATAATCATGTGGAAGCAGACTTAACTGTCTACATTAAAGATAGTAGTAAAGATGAAGAGGGATCTGATACAGATCTACCGACACTTTTTAAAATTAGGGTAACTAAGGATAATGCTGCTGTTCATACAAGCAACAGTGGTAGTTCTAAAACCTACAAGCATTTGAAGTTAAATAACATTGTAGAAGTGGTAGAACAAAAAGGTACTTGGTATAAAATCAAAGATGGTTCAACTTATGGTTGGATTTGGAATCAATATGTTTCAAAGGATTTGACGCCAGAAGTACCAACAGTTCTTTATAGCTTAAGAGTTACAAAGGACAATGCAGCTGTTCATACAAGCAATAGTGGAAGTTCTAAAACGTACAAGCATTTGAACTTGAATGACATTGTAGAAGTGGTAGAGCAAAAAGGTACTTGGTATAAAATTAAAGATGGTTCAACGTATGGTTGGATTTGGAACCAGTACGTATCAACTGATTTAACACCAGAAGTACCAACAGTTCTTTATAACTTAAGAGTGACAAAGGATAGTGCAGCTGTTCATACAAGTAATAGTGGCAGTTCTAAAACGTACAAGCATTTGAACCTGAATGACATTGTAGAAGTAGTAGAGCAAAAAGGTACTTGGTATAAAATTAAAGATGGTTCAACGTATGGTTGGATTTGGAATCAATATGTATCCACTGACTTAACACCAGAAGTACCATCAAAAGTACTTTATGAACTAAGAGTAACTAAGGAAAAAGCTGCTGTTCATACGAGTAATAGTGGTAAATCCAAAACGTATAAACACCTTTATACAAACAATATTGTAGAGGTTGTAGAGAAAAAAGGTACTTGGTATAAAATTAAAGATGGAACAGGTTATGGTTGGATCTGGAACCAATATGTATCCACTAATCTAACACCACAATCATTGTACGATTTAAGAATTGTAAAGGATAAAGCCGCTATACATACAAGTAATAGTGGAAAATCTAAAACATACAAGCATTTGTACAAAAATAATATTGTGGAAGTAGTAGAGAAAAAAGGTACTTGGTATAAGATCAAAGACGGATCAAGTTATGGCTGGGTTTGGAATCAATATGTATCCACTAACCTAACGCAAAATACACTATACAAGATGAAAGTAACAAAAGATAAAGCCGCTGTTCATACAAGTGACAGTGGAAAAGCAAAGACTTATAAGCATTTGGCTAAAAATAAAGTAGTAGAAGTAGTCGAGAAAAAGAACAACTGGTATAAAATCAAAGATGGTAAAAGCTTTGGTTGGATATATGGTAATTATGTAAAGAAATAACAAAAAGGGATAAATCACACTAGTGATTTATCCCTTTTTGTTATGAAAACGTAAAGAGCACGATGATATTGTGAAAATCTGCCGAAAATAATTTATTTTAAAGTAGAGTAGAAAAATACACATATATGCATGCTAAATTAAATTATTCCACTCGAATAAAAAATGAACCATACCAATAGTAAGTGGATATATAAATCTGTTTAAAGCAAAATTCAACCACCATTGAGGATTAATTGCTAAATCCTTACATCTATTCCCCTGGATATTTTCTAGTTTTCACACCAATTTTACCTGAATCTTATTTATCTTAAAACCAAAATCTAATTTGTATACCTTCACCTGAATCTCCCATTTGAACAGGAGTATGTTCTCTTTAACCTAACATTCCTGGGTCTTTCATAAACAATCCCCTCTATACACTAATTTTACTGTTTAATCTTCATTAGTTTGATTTTTATCCAATATAGATACTAAATTACTTACTAATTCATGGATTAGTATAAGCTCTTCCTGGGATCTTGAACTTAAAAGGTTCATATGTGTTGTTAACAAAACGTCCTTATTAATAATTTGTTCCGTTTCACTAATTGGTTTAAATAAATCTTTAGCTTCTATTTCTAATGCTTGCGTTATTTTATTTAATGTTCCAAGAGAAATATTTCTCTCTGCTCTTTCCACACCACCAATATAAGCGGAATGAATGTTGGCGATTTCAGCTAGTTTTTCTTGCGTATACCCTTTATTTAAGCGGAAGTATTTTATTCTTTCTCCGATTACTCTAACAAGATCATTCATTCTATACACCTCCTTATAAGAGTAAAAAAAGTTGGGAACTCTTAACAGTATCATATAAGTTAGTTTTATTAATAAATAATACTTATAAGTTATGTGTTTACCACATTTGGAAGTTTATGATAAAATTAATTATGATTTTATAGTTAAATTTATAGTTAATTTTTACGTTTGTTTAAATGATGTTAAATTGATTTACTAACAAAAATTAGATTTACTCTAGAAGGAGAAAAAATTCCATGGAGGAAAAATACTATTTTAAAAAGGCTCTTTTCGTAAGAATTGTTGCTTTCAATAAAGACAAGGATAAAATTTACTTTTTATGGTATTATTGTTATAAAAGATATCCAGATTTCTATCCGAGTAAATGAGGTGCAAGTTCTATGGAATTTAAGATTGAAAAATTAGATGGATTTAGCTCCCAAATAGGTCATCTTGTCTCGCAAATGAACTATGCTAGAAAAACGACTTTAGAAGCCGTAAATGGCTTAACGACTGCCGAATTAGACTATTTACCGAGCAAGGATAGTAATAGTATCGGTGCCCTTTTATTGCATATGGCTGCTGTTGAAAAGGGGTTTCAAATAGAGATTTTTGATGGTCGGAAACCGAACGGACAAGAAATGGAAGAATGGGGTGCACCATACAGTCTTGGAGATAAAGGCAGGACACATATCAAAGGACATCCCTTAGAGTTTTATATAGCCAAACTAGAAGAAGTTAGAAATAGAACTTTTAAAGAATTCGCTAATCTAGATGATGTTTGGTTGTACGAAAACAGAATATGGGATAACCACCAATCTAACAACTATTTTATTTGGTTTCACGTATTTGAAGATGAAATTAACCATAGAGGTCAAATAAGAATAATTAGAAAAATGTTGTCTCAGAATTCCTTAAATGAATAACAATTAAAGCCGTTCCTTAACAGAATGGCTTTTCTATATCTCTCGTAAGAAATTCACAGTTATATTATTTGAGTTTTGACAAGAACTGAGGAGCATTTGGTTTATCTGTTCTTTTTCAGCCAACTTCTTGCTTTGTTGAAGGAAGCTGAACCAATAAAGGTAATTATCCAAATATTTTGTAGCCACTCCTTGAAATCTATCCATCCACCCCTTTAATCGTTTATGGTAGTTGTTCACGTTCTGCAAGTGGTAGATGCCTTTTTTGACATATCCCTCTTTGCTCAGATTGATGGGTTCGTGTTTTAGTGACTTGATAAGAGCGAATTTTTTGTAGTTGGTAGCTGTATCTGTGCATAACAAAGAAGACGGGTCAATATAACTTCCAATAACCGCGTCAATTTCTTCAGCTCTTACTCGACCAGTTCCAGCCTTCTGAGCAATGACCTGCCCACTTCGGTCCTGAGCGACCACAACAGCAATTTTAAGATTACTAATACCTCTCTTTTTATCTCTACCTCCACGTTTCTTAGGTTCCCTGTCCAAAGTTCTCCTCCCCTTTAGAGACTCTTTAAAAAAGGTTTCGTCGCTTTCGATAATCCCTTTCAACATTTGATATCCAATTGAACGCAGGGCGAAAAGGATTTTATGCCTCCAGTAAAATGCAGTAGAGATATGGATTTTTAACCTCTTTGCGATTTTCGGTAGAGTGTATCCTTCTACCATCATTTGAAAGTATTTAGCCCACTTACCAAGATATCGTGTCCCAGAAATCGGTGTATTAGAGAGGTCATTGAAGGACTTCCCGCAGTCACGACAGAGATACCTTTGTCTATCTCTGTACTTCCCATTACGCTTAACTTTCACACTTCCACAATGAATGCAACCTAAGCCCTCTTTAAAACGGGTTTCTCTAATTATTGTAAACGCATCTTTCATATCTGCATCATTATTATCTATGAAATCTTCTTTTAAAAGGTTAAAAAGTTGAATTTGCTCATCTTTAGTTAAATCCGAAAAATGGGCATAGATATCTTTCATCATAGAAAAACCGCCTCCTGAAAGAGTATTTTATCACCTCTTATAAAGATGGTCAAAATAGCAACAATCTATGCGAAAACAGCCTTTAAAAAAGAAGAAAGAGAAATTGGGTTTAGAAAAAAGGTAAGAGTGAGGAAGACAGTTTATTTTCTACATGAGTTTAAAGATGGTTATCGTGTCGAGGTAAATAGATTTTTCTATTCTAATGTAGTGGAGGTAAGTCTTATGTTAGGAGGAGGTAAATCTCAAGTCAAACAGTTTACAGCCGTTAGTGAAGCCTTACCAAATCCAACAAAGGAAGAATTAGAATCACTGGTGAAGGAATATTGTACGAATGCAGCTACCCTTATTAATGAGGCAATCAAAAAAAGAGAAACCGAAGATTCATGATGTAATATAAAGTTAAGTGCTTATTTTATAAAAGTTACCTATTTTATTAGCGTGTTTATAAAAACGGTCTTCAAATGATATAATATACCCAAATATGATTATTAAGGGTGAACTAAATGGATGATAAACAGTACAGTAAAGAGCTGTCTACGAAGGAAGCGGCTGAACTGTTAAATGTTAAGGTAACAACAATTCATAAATATGTTAAGGAAGGCAAACTTACTCCTTCGAATGAGGCGAGTTGGCATATAGATAATAGAAAATACTTTTATGAAGCAGATCTACTTCGTCTTAAGAAAGAATTAGAAAAGCCAGGTTATACAACTGGTGATGTCGCAAAGATATTAAATTTACATACTGTCACTATTTCTCAATATGTAGCTAAAGGATTATTAAAAGCAGAAAAACACATATATAAAGGAAGAGAACTTAATTTCATAAGTAAAGAAGAATTTGATCGTTTCTCTAAAAAGTATCTAGGTAAAAAGCGTGCAGAAAAAAAGGAGTTTTATGATAAGGATTTAGAAACTGCATGGTTTCAACGCTTTGCTAACCAGGATGGTATGGAGGCAAGGATTTTAATAGAAGATTATGAACCTGTGCTGGTAACTAAATCAGGTTTAAGGATAACAATAAATGAAATAGAGGGTAACGGTTACTTACCACAAACACTTATTGTGGACCATGGTTATGTATCTAAAAAGGGATATGCTACATTCGCATTTTCTTATCAGGACAAGATTGACTACCCTCTCTATGATTTTATTGAAATTTGTTATAGTCACCTGGGGCCAAAAAATATGAAATTAGGATTAGAAGAGTCTATATTAACTTTAGAAATAAAGCCATATGTATTTCCAGACAATTTGCTTAACGAAAAAATCGTTGACCTCTTAAATCTTCACCTTAAAGAGGGAAGTATTACTCCATCTCGTAAAGGTATATATATTGATAGTGATCATGAGATATTAACTTTTGCGGTACCCTCTTCTCTCAAGAAGAAAGTGAAACAAGCTTCTGATGAAAAAAATATAACGATGGAAGAACTTTTAGCAGACATTGTTTCTAATTATTTTAATGATGGAAATTAAGAAGGGGTGTACGAAATGGGAAAAATCTTTCCGTTTAAACCAAAGTACCAAGTTGTAGAATTTGGTGATCCGAAAGAGAAAAGAGATGCTCGAACAAAGGAATTACTACAAGAGTATGAAGAATTAAAAGAGAGGATAGAGAAGAGAAAAGCGAAATTTTTCATGTTCAAATAGATGAAGTAAGAAAAATATGGTAAGATGTATTGGTAATATTATTTTAAATTTCAATTTTTTAGCGATCCGTATGGATTAGCAGACTAACTAATAAACAAGAAGCCTTTGGGCCTAAAAAACAAATTTTGTATTTCATTTCGATGTATGCAAATTTTGTTTAGGCCTGAAGGCTTCTTTTTGTTTTTAAAAGGGGGCAAAAAAGAGATGGATTTAGAGAGTTGATTATTAATTAAAGTGTACAGAGAGGCTTGAGGGATAAACAAAGAGAAAGAGGAAAAGGATCTGGATGTAGTTAAGATAATTAAATAAAAAATGGATGAGAACACCTCGAATACAACTTTTAGGTAAGTTTTAGTGGTATATTGGTGTTCTTTTATTTTTCTATATAGGAGTGGGACTTTAATGAGAAATTTTAAAAATGTAATTATCGCCATATGTATGATTGTTTTGCTAAGTGGCTGTTCTTCTAGTGATCTAATGGATTATACAGATAGGAAAACATATGAAGTTGCAAAGGATTCAGCAAGTGAGAGTGGCTCATTCCTTGAAAATCTGATAAATGGCACAGAAGAAACACAAGAATCTACAATAGAAGAGATGCGAACGATGACCGTTGAACGGGTTATTGATGGTGATACCGTTGTATTTCAAGATGGATCGAAAGCCCGCCTTTTATCCATTAACACTCCAGAGATTACAAAAGGGAAAAATGAACCTTACGGACAAGACGCACAAGCATTTCTTTCACAGCTTGTGGAAGGGAAAGAGATACAAATTAAGAGTGATCCTAAGGCTGGTGAAACCGATAAATATGGAAGATTACTAGTCCATGCTTTTGTCGGTGGTAAGAGTATACAGTATTTACTTATAGCAGAAGGATTAGCTAAAGTTGCTTATCTTTATAATGATTATGAATATACGGATTTATATAAAGAAGCAGAGGAATTAGCGAAAAATAATAGCCTTAATATCTGGAGTATTTCAGGATATGCCGACAGTGAAGAGAATGTCTTTAATACAAATGTAGTAAAAGAATCAATCCTGGATGAAGCATCTACTACTGTAAAAAGTGTTCTAGATTACCTTAATCATGCTAAAAATCTTATGAAGAATTAGGAAATGGTAAGACAGCCGCTCAGTTTAGAATGAGGAGATTGTATAGATAAAATATGGATTTACAGATATTAGGGGAACGGAGATAATACATACGAAGTTAGGAGAGGAACAATATTGGAAGAGATCTTAGATCGCATAGAGAATGTTAGAAATGAGATGATTAATATAGGATTAAGCGAAGGTTTTAGGTCAGATAAAACACTTAAATTAAGTAAAAAATTAGATGATCTGATCCTGCAATATCAGAAATTAAATATAGGGGAAAAGCAAATCTCTTAAGTTCAAAGAGAAAAATATAAAACTAGTTGGTAGTTAACGTAAAATATAGTAAAATAGAAAAGTATTTTACTTTTTCATTTTTACTTTTTTTTGCAATCTTTTTAGATTAGCAGGTTAACTAATAAACGTAGCAGCCTTTGGGCTAATAGACTCTTTATTTACTTTGCGTAAATATCGGGTTTATTATCTCAAAGGCTTTTTTGCGTTTATTGACAATTAAGCATAAAGAGGTGATAAGTTTGTTGGAAAATTTAGTTATTGCGGGTTGTATTGGCGGTTTTATGGGTTTGTTAACTCACGCGAAAAGAAACAATACTATTAAAAAACCAAGAAACCATAAAACAACTTTTAACCCAGGTGTACTCTTAGACATTGGATTTGGTGCAGTTGTTGCAGTTGTTGCGATTTTATTTGCAGATCCTAATGGAATGGAGCGTATCTTTTTAACAGCAATTTTAGGCGGATATGCAGGGGAAAATGCAATTAATATGGTCGAGAAAGATAAAACATTAAAGAACAGCGAAGTTGTAAATTCACTTGTTTTAGAGGAGAACGAAGAATTACCACCAGCTAATAAAAAAAAGAAAGAACAATAAAAATTGCTCCTTCTTCATATTTAGCAAAAGGTCATTTGTGGTATAATATTAATAATTATATAGAACGTTGAGGCAAAAAGAGAAAGGAGAAATGACCATGGTGCGCTTAAGGGATGTATTAACTGCTGAAGAAAAGCAAAGAGTAGATGAATTGAAATTGCTTATTCTTGATGCTTTTAGTGATAAGGAAAGATATGTTTTAGGACAAGAAGTTAGAGAAATATTTGATACAGCGAAGGCTAGATATTATGAAATGTTAAATGCTTCAGAAGAACAATCTGCAACAGTTGAATTTACAGCGAAGCGAAAAGAGTCTCTTGCATTTAAAATCAGTAATTTAAGAAATAGAAGAAGGTTATCTAAACTTTCTAAGGTTGCATCTTTATAGAAAAGTAGGCTTTATTCCAAGATAAATGGAATAGAGCCTTTTTAATATCTAAATAAAGAAAGTAAAGGATAAAGAGTTGATCTTTGTCCTTTTGTTTTTGGAAATTACTCATAATTTTTGCACCTATAAGAACCTAAAATGAAAAAGGTGGATAGCATAGTAAAGGAAGTCTTACCAATGCCTAAAAATAAGAAGGAACAATAATTGCTTCTTCTTTAATTAGATTTAGTATTGGCTCAAATGTAGTATAATGTAAATAACAAATAAGGCCGAAGTTACTTTAAGGATCATGGAAGGAGAACATTGACCTATGCGATTATTGGATGTATTGACTGATGAAGAAAAACAAAAAGTTGATGAATTAAAATTGTTGCTTATGGATGCTTTTGGAGACAAACAAAGAGCTATCATAGTCTCTGATATTAATGAGATATTGGATTCAGCTAGAGCTCGTTATTATGAGATGCTAAAAGCCTCAGAAGAACAATCGGCTACAGTTGAATTTACAGCGAAGCGAAAAGAATCTCTTGCATTTAAAATCAGTAATTTAATAAATAGAAGAAGGTTATCTAAACTTTCTAAGGTTGCATCTTTATAAAAAAGTAGGCTTTATTCCAAGTTAATAGGAGTAGAGCCTTTTAATATCAAAATAAAAAAAGTAAAGGATAAAGAGTTGATCTTTGTCCTTTTGTTTTGGGAGAATGACTCATAATTTTTGCACCTATAAGAACTTAAAATTTCCATAGACATCAGGTTGACATTAAAAGAAGTTTAAATACAGGGATACAGTATCTGTTGCTCAGGGAGAATAAATCAAAAAACATAATTAAACCATTATAGTATTACTATATTATATGTCTGAAAAGTTTGAATTTATTAAATGCTTGGATTCTATGATTTTAGAATATGGTATAATTGTATAATATATATAGAAAGTGAATGAGACTATGCTATATAATATCAGGACGCGTCAATTCGTAGATTGTTATTACCGTAGAGTGGGTAAAAATGAAGTAGGAGAATATATTCCTCCAAATTGGGTATTCAATTTTAAAAATGATTTTAATAAAGATTGTGAAGTCTTTTCATTAGAGACAAAAGAATACCCTGGAATAGCTCAAGGTATAGTTGCCTTAAGAGTGTATAAGGGGGAATATAGAGTACAACTAGTTTCAGCTGAATCTTCTAAGGAAAATAAGCTTTACAGGATTGGATTAGAGAGGTATGGAGTTAACGATTTTAGAATATATAAAGGTGTAGGAAATAATCTTGTTGCCTTTGCTTGCCAGTATAGTTTAGAGAATGGTTGCGATGGTTATATGCATTTAACATCTAAGACAGAAACAATTAATTTTTACACATCAAATGAGCTTGGTGGCGAATTATTCGAAGAGAAAAGTCAATTAATCATTTTTGATGAGAACATTGGTCAGAGACTAGCAAAAAGGTATTTTCCTGGAGGTGCTATACAATGGGTAAAATAGCTCGTGATTTATCAGATTATAGTGTTTTGCGGAATCTTCATGTTGGAAACAATAATGAAGAGGTGAGGAATGATATGCTTAAGGAATTTGATAAGGCAGATAAATATTTTCCAGATGGCATCTTTGTAGATCCAAAGGAAACTAATGAACCTAAAATTCGATTCAGAGCATTGTCTAAATATTGTGCTGAACATGGGAAAAAGCCAAAGGATCTTACAGATGAAGAAAGAGAAAAATTTATTATTCGTGATTAGTTACAGTAAACAAATGAGTAGAGTTGAAATAATTAAAAAACGGTTGATTAAGGATGAAAATAATAGGGATTTAGGTTAGTACCTTATTCCTTCTTTACAATATCCCGTTACATTGATAAACTTAACTTAATTTAGATAACACTAAAGGGAGAGCCCCTAGATGTAGAACATGCCACAGGTATGTTCTCTTCTAGGGGCTTTTTTATTTTTAAAAGGAGTGATTTTAATCATGTCAGAAATTAAAAATGAAAGAGTGATTATGGAGGATACTTATTGTACCAATGTGGTGTTAAGGTGGTTAACTACTGATTTAGCGCTAACGAATAAACGATTTAAGGGATATGATCGCAACACCTTATTTAGCCTTTTGCCATTAGGAAAAAACGAAGTAACGATGCCTTTGAAATCTATTGCGAGCGTTTCTACCTCTACAAAATTCCACTTAAAACGCTTTGCGATTGGTTTAGTTTTTACCTTGATTGGTATACCAGAGTTATTTAATTTTAATTTATTTGGTCTTTTATTTTTGGTGTTAGGAATCGTGCCGCTATTTAATTCTTATACATCTACCTTAATTGTAACCAATAATGCTGGCCATTCTATCCCTATTCAAATCTCTATCCTAGAAAAAGGGAACCTTCAGGAGTTTGCGAACAAGGTAAACGACACTATCGCCGAGGAAGTAGCGTAAGGGAGAAGGAAAAGTGAATATGGAGGCATACTTATTAGAGGCAGACCCTAAATCGGTTGCACACGAGCACGACAAGAGGTTTCTCAGAAATATATTGAAAAAAGAAAAGTTCATCTCGGTACCTTGCTCTAATCGTTCTATTATGAGGGGGGAAGCTTTAGGGGAAGTAATAATTGAAGTTTCATCCGACACAGAGCTCAGAGAAATCGTTCAAATGGTAAAGATAATGAAGAAACGAAAAAGTCCGTTACGCCCTTTATTTCAGACGATTGCTGCAGGGATAGTGGAGTGACTTTAGTAAAGGGATTTAATAATCAAATATAAATAAAGGGAGAGCCCCTAAGGAGATATAGTAATCCTATGTCTTCTTAGGGGTTTTTATATTTAAGGAGGAAATATGAAGAAAATAGCTGCTATTTGTTTAAGTGTTGGGGTAATTGGAACAACGCATGTAAGTGCAGAAGAACAAAGTCAAACGGTATCCGATCACTTACAAAGTAATCAAGACAGCATTCAGGAACAAGTCACAAAGATGGATAAAGAGATAAACGCTTATAAAAATGAACGAGTTATTCTGGAACGACAATTGAACCAGTATGATAAGGCGTTGGAGCAGAATCAACTTACCATAAAAAAAGAACAGGAACGATTAGAATCTATTTCTTCTCGGTTAGAAACGATTAACAAACAAATGAAGGAAATAGATCCAGATGGTCAGTTAAGTAAAATGGTCCATCAAGATCTAATCCTTGGAATTCCTGCCATTACGACAGTTAATAAACAACAATATTTATTGGATAACGTTCAACAGGTAAGTCAATTACTTACGCTGCAAGAAGAGCTAAATGAAGCTACGTCGGAACTGGAAAGTAACCAAGTGGAATTAGAAGGCATGGTTTCACAGCTACAAGAACAACAAAGTGAAAAGGAACAATTGGTGGAGCAGCTGAAACAAAAAGAAGCAGCTTCCAAGGAACAAAAGCAACAACTCCTAGAAAAAAACAAGAAAATAGAGAAAGAAAAGAACCTAATAGAAGAGGCAATCAGCAATGAAGAGGAGAGAGCAGAACAGGGAAGTGCATTCTTTGGTCAAAGTAATATCCCTTCTAATACTACTGTTATTAGTCCATCTATAGATACAAGCGTTACTGGAGTTCCATCACAGTATATGAAGTACTATCTGTACGGAGAAAAAGAATATGGTGTACCTTGGTACTATCTGGCTGCCATTCATTCCATAGAGACAAGCTTCTCCACTAGTCCTACTATGACTTCTTCGGTTGGAGCAATTGGTAGCATGCAATTCATTCCAAGTACTTGGGTTGGGTACAAGTATGAATCGAGCGGAGGTTTGGTTGGAGAGGATGTAGATATTACTGACCTAGAAACAATCAAAAAGGGAAATGGTTATGGTGTGGATGCAGATAATGACGGCAAAGCAGACCCTTATAGCGTTGCAGATGGAGTAGCTGCAGCTGCTAACTATTTATCTAGTAATGGATTTGCCACAGATCCGAGAAAAGCTATCTGGCATTATAACCATGCAGACTGGTATGTGGAAAAAGTAATCAACTTAGCTGAAAACTTCAAAAATGGTACCCAAATCTCTAAGGATGGAGATGTTCAACTGAAATCCGGTGGGGAGTATGACGTTACTACTGTAGGTAACCGGTGGATTGGAAACTCCGTTTATGTATTTGGTGGTGGTCGCAATCAAGAGGATGTAAAGAACGGTAGATTTGATTGCTCTAGCTTCGTTTATTGGGCGTATAATCAAATAGGGGTTCAGTTAGGAGAACAAAGCTCAGTAAGTACGGAGACATTAAAAAATAGGGGTACTGCTGTTGAAGAGAAGGAAATGCAGCCAGGTGATTTAGTCTTTTTTGATACATATAAAAAGGATGGGCATGTCGGTATTTATATAGGTGATGGTAAATTCATTGGTGCTCAAAGTTCCAATGGGGTAGCTATAGAGGATATGACTACAGGCTATTGGAAAGAAAAATTTAATCACCGAGTTCAGCGAGTTACTAATATTTAATGATTCAAGAATCAGTTCCTATTCATGGTATAATAAGAGGGTAGAAGCTCGTCACTTCTAACCAAAAGTTATTAGCGAAACTCAATAAAAGGAAGGGGAGTAATATCCTCTTCTTTTTGTTATTTTAAACCTTTTTTACATTGTGACTCCAGGTGCGATATAACTATACATAAATGTTATAACTTTGGGAATAATATAAGAGTAGCAAGTTTAAATCCATTTGCTTGCTATCACCTTACATGCAAGTGGTTGGGGCACTCTTGTTTACTGGGATTCCAAGAGTGACCCAACCATAAGCCATTAAAACCTATGTCTTTAAAGGTTTGACTTTTAATTTTCATCATTCTCAGAATCCACAATAGAAATGGCTTTATACCAGCCCTTAGCAATCTCCATATCTCCTGTTCTCCTAGATTCTCTCTCCACATACTTTCTTAAAGTTATAACATAATCCGGATCTATTTCAGCGAATTTACGTACATATAGAATTTGTTCTTCTAATTTATAAATGCAGCCTAACGCAATATAAACGGAACCAAAGGTAATGTTTTCTTTTGTACCTAACCGATCTAATATTCTTAGCCCTAATTTAAGCATAAATATCCTTCTTTCTATAGTTTTATCGCATCGCATTAACTTAACGAACATAATACGCTGTTCTTGCTTCATTTACAACCAGCTGTTGAAAGTTAATACCAACTAAGGTTTTTCACAGTGTCAGGGATAATGTCGAATAACTTTTTTTGATTATACTGACATAAGTAACAATTGCACTATTTTTAACCCTATATAATTACTCTATTAAAGCTTAGGAGAGATGAATAGATGGATAGAAAAAAGAAATTTATGATGGGATTAACACTTACAGGAATACTGACTATTGGAGGATTGGTTAATCCAATTACTTTGGAAAACACACGTGTAGAAGCAGCTTCTAATGTTGATACAAGTGGAAGTATACCCAAGAAGGAAAATGAGATTTTAAGATACTTGAATAATTCCATGTTGGATTACTATCAAGAGGAAAAACAAACAGTAAAGACAGAAATAGAGAGCCTTATTCTAGTAGAGGAAGTCACAAAGAAAAGTCAGCTATTTAAAATAACGGAACAAAGATATGAAGCGTTACAAGTGTATAAAGAGGAAAAAAAGAAGAATGCTACACAAGCGAAGCAAACGTATAATAAAAAATTAAGTAATATAGATACGGAACAAACGAACATAGAGAAGAATTTTGAAAAGAAGATCGCACAATTAAATGATTCTCAATCGAAACAATTAGCCTCTATAGGGAAATCGATGGAATACAATATCTCTTCCATGCAAAAAGAAGAATCTAAAAGAATAGAAATGAATGCTGGAACAGATGAGATTATGAATAATATTACTTTAATCAATAAAGCTGTTGTTAAATACAAAACACAGGCCATTCGATTACATTTTGATAACGATATAAAAGGGAAGGAAACAGAGATTAAATTACTAGGTTTAACAACTAGTTTCGAAAAGGACAAATGGAATTCTCAATTTAAAAGGGGATCGATTTCTAAAACAGTTCTTAATTACAAAATTAGCAATTTAGAGTCAAAAGAAAAAACAGAGAAGAATAGATTAAACGGTGTCATATCCACTATGGAAAAAGCAAAAAACAATCAACTTCAAAACCTATTTGAACAAAAAGATAAAACGGTAAAAGAATTACAAAAACTTATAAAATAACAGGTAATGTTATAATGGATACATATTTTAAAAGTGAATGAGATAACCCAAAAGGGAAACAATTTTGACTAAACAAAACACTCTCTAGACAGAGAGTGTTTTGTTTATAAGTAAAGGAATAGCTCTACTCTTGTGTTGAAGAGTAATTCCTCGTATTAAGTATAACAGGGATTTCCTAATTAAAGGGAAGTCCTTTTTATGTCGCTAGGGTTGTAGCATAATCATAAACGTTTTTGGAAAAATTACTTTAAAGGGAGGTAAAGAGAGTGAAAAAATCAACTATAATAACCGTAATAAAATCAACCATCTTGCTTCCAAATATAACCAACACCCCATATTGTTTCTAAATGTTTATCAATAGGAAATCCTGTTTCTCTAATTTTATCTCTAATGTTTCTAATGTATGAGCGAAGAGTTTGTTGACTAATAGGATTGTGTGTCCAAATACTTTTTATTAAGGAACTGGGGGTTAGAACTTTATTAGGATTATTAATCAGCAATTCTATAATTTTAATTTCAATTTGAGAAAGTGGTATCAGTTTTTTATTATAAGTCAATTCATGCTTACTTTTCTCTAATTGTAAATGATTAAATGTATAGACTTCACTCTTCACTTTAGGTAGAGTACGGAATAATGAGTTTATCCTAGCTAATAATTCTTCTTCATAAATTGGTTCTTTTAAACAAATATCCGCACCATTTTTAAGGATACTAACCAGTGAATCATTAGTATTATTACTAATTACTACTAAAAAGACAGAAGAAACAACTCTAATTTCCTTACATATGTCTTCCACTTTTAGTTTTAGTGAGGAGTTATCTATTAATACCATAGTAATGTTTTGACTAATAATAGAATTAATCATATCTTTAGGATTTACGGGTTCAATGCAATCAAATCCGTATCTCTTTAGGAGTTTAAACCAATAATACCCTTTGTCTCCTCCTATGATTAAGATTTTTTTCATCATAATTCTCCTAGCGTTTTTTTCATCATTTTATAAAAAAATTGTGTAGAAATTTTGCATTTAATTAAACAAAATCCTATTAAATATGCATTTTTTATGTAGTTTATTTAAATATCTTATGGGAAGTATAATATTGTTACTAAAACTATTGAGGAGGTAATAATATGAATATGACTTACGAAGAATGTGTAAAAGCTTGTTTAGAATGTATGGAGGCATGCAATTACTGTTTTGATGCTTGTTTAAAAGAGGATGACGTTAAAATGATGGTCGATTGCATCAGGCTAGATAGAGAGTGTGCAGACATTTGTAGCTTAGCCGCTAAGGCTATCCAGTCTAATAGTCCAGTAATGAAGGAAATATGTTTGTTATGTGCAGAGATTTGTGAAAAATGTGGAGAAGAATGTAAAAAACACAGTCATCATGAACACTGCCAAAAATGTGCAGAGTCTTGTTTTAAATGCGCAGAGATTTGCCGAAAAATGGTTTCTTAAGCTGATTTATCAATAGAACAAATCCAATAAGTTATTTACCAAATAAATAACTTATTGGATTTTTGTTTTTTCAGTTGTTCCGTTATTGTTATTATTTAGTATTATAAGGATGTTCTTAATTTAGGATAAAAAATTCTGCATAATTTATGCATTTTTTCTTAGTAAAATAGGGAAAAATACATAGGGAGGAGCAGAAGCTGAATTCTAATCAATATTTCCCATCATTTTTCAGATGTTTTTATGAGAAAAAGCATTCTAATTATTGAACCAGAAAAAGGAGAGGAAAAATGAAGAAAAAAACTTTTATGAAAAGCAGTCTTATCTTGACTCTATTGGTCTTATTATTAGCTGCTTGTTCTAACAATAACAACGATAATAGCTCAAACTCAAGTGAAGAAGAAGGTATGGATATGTCTTCTCAAGATATGGAAGGTATGGATATGTCAGGATCAGGAGAAGTGCCTGAAGGTTTAAAAGTCGCTGAAAATCCTAAGTATGATGTAGGAAGTAATGCTATCATCAATGCAGACCATATGGAAGGCATGGACGGTGCTGAGGCAACTATTGTAGGTGCTTATGATACATTTGTTTATACGATATCGTACACACCTACAACAGGTGGAGAGAAAGTAACAGACCATAAATGGGTGATTCAAGAAGAAATTGAAGATGCTGGGGATGAAGCAATTGAGCCAGGTACAGAAGTAATAATCAATGCAGCTCATATGGAAGGCATGAATGGGGCAAAGGCTACAATTGATTCTGCAGAGAAAACAACGGTTTATATGGTCGATTACACTCCAACTACAGGGGGAGAAAAAGTAACGAACCATCAATGGGTTACTGAAAGTGAATTATCTCCAGTAGAATAATAAAAAAGGCTATCTTAAGTGCTGCACCCCAAAAGTTAGAGTTGAAATCTAACTTTTGGGGGTGTTTTTTTATGGCTAAATATAGTGGGAATTTCAAACTGAAAATTGTACAAGAGTATTTGCAAAGTGCTTTAAGTTATGACCGATTGGCGCAAAAATACAGTATTCCATCTTCTTCGCCAATTAAGAATTGGGTAAGTGCTTATAAAGCTTTTGGCGAGGAAGGGTTACAACGGAAAATAGTTAATGAGGAATACCCTGTTCATTCAAATTGGATGTATTACACTTTATGAAACAAACAGGTGCTTCTTTTCAAGAGACAGCGATTCAATTTAGGATAAATAATCCGAGTTTAATCGCCAATTGGAACAGTAAATTAGAAAAAGAAGGAATAGAGGGCCTGCAACAAAAAGCAAAGGGGCGCCCGTCTATGTCTAAAAAACCAAAAACAACAGCGAATAAACAGAATAAACCAATGTCACGTGAGGAACAGTTAGAACGTGAAAATGAAATGCTTCGTTTAGAGGTTGCCTATTTAAAAAAGTTGAAGGCTTTTCGAGAGAATCCGGATGCCTTCCTCGAAAAGCACAAGCAGCCATCGCCTTCGAACTTAAAGAAGAAGGATTCCGATTAAAAGATGTCTTAACACAAGTGAAAATTCCAGAGGCAACGTATCAATATCAAATCAAACAGATGAAACAAAAGAATCCAAATGAAACGTGGGAAACGCTGATTTTAGAGACGTTTGAGAAGCATGAAGGCAGATATGGTTACCGTCGTATTCATGCGGAATTGAAAACGCAAGGTTACCCCGTTAACCATAAGAAAGTACAACGTATCATGAAGAAACTAGGTTTGAAATGCGAAAAATTCGTGCGTAAATCACGCTACAAATCGTATAAAGGTACGGTTGGGAAAGTGGCGAAAAATCGTTTGAACCGTCGTTTCCACACACCACATACCCTTCAAAAAGTTGTGACCGACGTAACGGAATTCAAATGTACAAATGATGAGAAGTTGTATTTAAGCCCTATCATGGATTTATATAACGGCGAAATTATTGGGTTTAGTATGTCTAAAAGTCCAACGCTGGAATTTGTGATGGATTCATTAAAACAGGTGCTTCCTATTATTCAAGAGCGTGCCAAATATAGAACCACCATTCACTCCGATCAAGGCTGGCACTATCAGCACTACAAATGGGTACACACATTGAAAGAAAATAAGATGTACCAAAGCATGTCTCGCAAAGCAACATGTGCAGACAATGCAGCAATGGAAAACTTCTTTGGCTTACTGAAGCAGGAAATGTATTACGGAGAACAATTAATTTCTTATGAAGCCTTGAAGATGAAGATTGAGAAGTACATCCATTACTATAACAACGATCGAATTAAACAAAAACTGGCCGGCATGAGTCCGGTAAAATTCCGAACTCATGCCAGCCAATTAGCTGTGTAATAAAAACTCTAACTTTAAGGGGTCACTACCTTACGGTAGCCTTTTTTTATCATTAAAATTAATATGGGAGTTGGACAAAATGGGGGCTGAAAAGATAAAAATTACTGTTAACGGTGGTATCCAGTTCGGAGCTAGAATAAATGCAAGGCAACTATCGATTCTGGCTAAATATTTAGATGAGAATCAAGAGGTAGAATTAACTACCTTCCAACAAATATATTTAGAGATTCCAAAAAGTAATGCTCAAGAAATAATGAAGGAATTTAGGATGTCTGGATTAAGTTGTTATCCAGTAGGCAATTATGTGAAAAGCCTACGTACATGTAATTTTTGTAAAGGTTCTGAGGAGGAAGGTATGCCTGTAGCACAGGAATTGAACAGAAGAGTTGCAGGTAGGGAAGTACCATTTACTTTGAAATTTGCTTATACTGGTTGTCCCGTGGGTTGTGGTGAACCATTAGTAAACGATATAGGAGTAATGAAAATAAAAGATACTTATTCCTTGTATATTGGGGGGGAAAGTACTGGGAAAGATGCAGAAATAGGAACATTATTATTTAAGGATCTTTCACCAGAGCAACTATATCAAAAGGCTGATAAAATCATAGAATTATATATTTGTGAAGGTAAGAAGAGAGAAAAATTTTATAAATTTGTTAAGCGAGTGGGAATAGATCGAATCAAGGAAAGTCTTTGATTTTGATAGAAAAGGTTATAGAGTTTGCTTTATAACCTTTTCATATTTTTGCTAGTTAATATTTGCTTAATAGATTAAAAGACTATTAGGTATAAAAACAATTAAAATAGGACAGTATGAAGCTAGAAGGGGGATATTTATATGAAGAAAACAATTATCTATTCAACAGCTTCTGTCCTTTTAATTTCTTTATTTTTTCATTTTAATTTTAAGGTCCTTGGAAAAGAGGATAAATTACTACAAACTATTGATAATCTCCAATCGATAAATGCTAATATTGCTCAGTGGTCTATCTTCACAAAAAAAGAGGAGAAGAGTGATTCTTCATTAAAGAAATACTATGAATCGGCTACACTAAGTTGGACAGAATTTATAAGGGCTAGTACACTAAACATACTAACCTAAAGGAGCTTGGTACAATGCCGCGCCAACGTAGAACTTTTACAGCCGAATTTAAACTTCAATTAGTAAAGCTATATGAAAATGGAAAGTCCCGTGCGGATATCTGCCGAGAGTATGAAATCACACCATCCTCATTAGATCGTTGGATTAAAAATCATCAAGAAACTGGATCCTTTTTTGCGAAAGATAATCGTACAGAGGAAGAGAACGAGTTAATGAGATTACGCAAAGAAAACCAACGCTTAATGATGGAGAATGACATTTTAAAGCAAGCTGCGCTGATCATGGGACGAAAATAAATGTGATTCGAAATAACACACACAAATATTCAGTATCAGCAATGTGTAACGTCCTCCATATACCCAAAAGTAGTTACTACTATCAAGCCAATTTGTGCGAAAAAGAAGCCCATGAAAGAGAAGAAGTGGAGCTTTCCAATGAAATTCAACGCATTTTTAAGGGAAGTCGTTGTAACTATGGTACTCGCAAACTCAAAGTAGAGTTAAAGAAGCAAAACTGGATCGTTTCTCGTCGTCGAATCGGTCGGATTATGAAACAACTAGGCTTGGTATCGAATTATACGGTGGCACAATACAAGCAATATAAACAATCCAGTAATGAAGCTCCTACCCGAAACGAGTTAAAACGTCAATTTAACCAAGAAGAAGCATTAACAGTAGTTGTAAGTGATTTAACATACGTCCGTGTCGAGAAAAAATGGCATTACGTATGCTTATTTGTCGATCTTTTCAACCGAGAAATTATCGGCTATAGTGCTGGTCCAAATAAGACAGCTGACCTGGTATATAAAGCATTGGCAAGCATTAAAGGTAACTTTCATAACATTCAACTGTTTCATACAGACCGAGGAAAAGAGTTTGATAATAAACTACTTTCCGAGGCTTTAGAAACATTTGGGATTCAAAGATCTTTGAGTACAAAGGGATGTCCATACGATAACGCCGTCGCCGAAGCTATGTTCAAAGTCTTCAAAACGGAATTCGCAAATGGAGCCCATTTTACTTCTCTTGAACAGCTAAAACTGAAATTAAATGATTATGTTCATTGGTTTAACCATATTCGAATTCATGGAACACTCGGTTACTTAACGCCAGTAGAATTCAAGAAACAGGCCTTATAAAAGTTGTCCAGTTTGGTGTTGACATTCCACTATAAAAGAAAATCTGAGTTGAAGAAAAAATATCAACAGTTTAACTGGGAAGTGGAGAAAGATGAAAACCATCATATTAAGTTAACTGGTTCATTAAAAGAGAAGAATAGAGAACAGTTAATTACCCTAACTGCATTTAAAGAAACTGATAAATATAATATTTTGGAAACCTATAGTTATAAAAATAGGGGTTGGAATAAAGAGGAATACAAAAAAGTATTATTAACATAGATGAGAAAGAAGAATACTATTTTACAGTCAAGGCATTAATGAAAAAGCAAGAAAATATTGAACAAATTTCAACTTTACTTGTAAAAAAATTTTCAGTAAAATCTATTGAAAAATTAGTTGAGGATGATTTTGTCTCAATTACAGCCTATAACAAGTCGTGGGAAAATTATTTAACTAGTAGTAAAAAAAATAAATTTAATGTTCAATTTGGTATAAGGACTAATAAAGATCTCCAAAACGCTTATAATTTAACAATTGGAAGCCCCATAATAACAGAAGAATATTGAAGGTTTTAACTATGGCTACCATAATGAGTATGCCATTTTTTTATGCAAGAGAAGTAGATTATACCATTCTAAAAAATTCTATCTCTATTAATGTGCAGAAAATATGCAGACTACTGGTGAATCTATCACATATAAATATGTAGATAACACTATCTAATAAGGAGGGTCTAATATGATTCTAAAAGTAAATGGTTATCTACTAGCTATTATTTTAGTGATGTATTTTAGTATTTTCCTAATAAATTATCTGAAATTAGATATCAAGCTTTCTTCAGATATTGTATCAACCTCTACAAAGCAACTAGATGCAGATATGCTTTCCTCTTTATTAGCAAATGAAATTGTACAATTTAATTTATCAGATGTGAACAAAGAAATAGTAAAACCCTCCATTTTAAACGGTGTGGTTTGGGTTACTTCAAATATTTGGCCAGATGATATAAGAACCTTTTTAGGAAGAGAATTAGTAGGATTTTCGCAATTTAATACAGAGATAGCTATTGCGGGGAAAGGAACGAATTTAGCAACATTGCCAATTGAGTCTCCACCTCCTAATGATGCCATTCTTTTAAATGACAGTAATAAAAATAGCAGCTCTAATGAAGAGAAAATTGAAACCCCAAAGAAGGATACTTCTGATAAAAAGGTTGTTTATATATATCATACTCATAGTTGGGAAGCTTTTTTACCACAACTTTCAGGTGTGACAAATCCTAATCAGGCGTCTAGCATAGATGAAACGAGAAATGTTATTCAAGTGGGTACCCAATTACAGAATGAATTACTAGAGAGAGGTATAGGGACTGAACATAGTACTACCAATGTAACTGCAGAACTTAAAAAGAAGGGTTGGGGTTATTCACAATCTTATAGTTTAACAAGAGAAATCGTACAAGAAGCAACTGCCAAGGAAAACTCTTTAGTATACCTTATTGATATACATAGGGATTCACAGGCAAGAAAAATAACTACATTAAATTATGATGGAATCGAATATGCAAGATTATTCTTTGTAGTTGGAAAGGATAATAAAAACTATGAACGAAATCTTAAATTGGCCAAAGATTTAAACGAAAGATTAGAAAATAAAATTCCTGGGATTAGTAGAGGAGTTTTTGTGAAAAGTAAAGATGAAGGTAATGGAGTTTATAATCAAGATTTATCAAGTAATTCTATTCTCCTGGAATTTGGTGGGGTGGATAATACACAGAAGGAACTTTCAAATACGGTTGAAAAATTTGCAGAGGTGTTTAGTGAATATTATAAACAAGTAGAGGAAGTAAATAATTAAATATATTTCCAGTACTAATTGTGCGGGTGATTATTATAAACATATAAATTTGGTGTAAAGATTAAAAATCCACACTTTCTCCAAATTTTAATTTATATTAACCACTAGAACAATGGAATGGAGAAAAGAGAATGAATTTCAAATTGGCAGTAAAAACAACATTCCTTTCTTTAATCATCCTTATCTTAGCAGCATGTATAACCGCGCAAAATGAAAAAACAAAATCCGTGGTGGATAGTAAAGAAAAAGTAAAAGAAGTAGTTCTTATAAGAAATAATTATAAGTTAGATAAAAATTGGAATTTAGTCGATATTCCAGACAATATAGTGATTTCTAAAAATAACAAGGATGTACAGGTTTTTGAAGAAGAATATGTATGTAAGGAAATGAAAGAAGATAGGAATATAGTAATCGGATATAATCACAACAAAATGTGATGGTCATCAAATATTAAGTAACCATATACACGTTGATCTTAAGTAACTTAATTAAAATCTGAAAAGGGTACGCCTAGGTTACTTTAGGTTTATTTCATACATACGTTTGCTACAGTACCATTTAAATCCTTTTTAAAACAAGGGGAGTTATATGTGACTTATTCTTCTATAAAATCTTATTACAAAGACAAAGCTGAAAAAAACCCTTGGGTATGACCAGCGATAAATAGAAGAAAAAATTAACTTTAGGCTTTACATAGGGTGCGGGGGTATAGTATACTTTGTTTGTGGAGGTGAATGTATTAATGACATCTTTTTTAGATAATGATGAGTCTTTAGAGGAAACTCATTGTTCCACTTCAAGTGATCGAAAAAGCCATCACTCCAATAAGGTCAAACAAAACCTTATAACTAGGTTAAATCGGATTGAAGGTCAAATACGAGGTATAAAAGGATTAATAGAGAAAGATACTTATTGTGATGATGTCATAACACAGATATCTGCTACACAAGCTGCTATAAATAGCGTTGCAAAGATTTTACTGGAGGGTCACCTGAAAGAGTGCGTTGTTGAGCGAATACAAGAAGGTGACTTAGAAGTATTAGATGAAGTTTTAGTAACAATACAAAAACTAATGAAAAAATAAGGGAGAAGATAATTATGGAAAAAGTAAAATTGAACGTACAGGGTATGTCTTGTAATCATTGCGTAAACTCAATCGAAGGTAGTGTAGGTAAAATTGATGGCGTATCAAATGTAAAAGTTGATCTTGGAGCCGGATCTGTATTTGTAGAGTTTGATAAAGAGGTAGTTACATTAGATAAAATTAAAGAAACAATTGATGATCAGGGTTACGAAGTACAGTAATACTAACAGGGGCGAACGTTAAAAAATAACGTTGCCCTCTCTTTATAAAATAAATATACCTGTAGGGGGTATTTTTTATGTGGACTATGAAGAGAATATAAAACCTTTTTTGTGTCAAATTAATAAAGGATTTTATAACTGTAAATGAAAGTTATAGGAGGGTATAAAATGTCAACAGAAAATGGTTCATTAGCACAACCAAAACCTAATACTAGTGAAAATGTTTCACTAAATATTACTGGAATGACATGTGCAGCATGCGCAACTCGTATTGAAAAAAACATATCAAAAGTGCAAGGCGTTCAACAAGCAAATGTAAATCTAGCTACAGAAAAAGCAGCAGTGACCTATAATCCATCACAAGTTTCAATTGAGGAAATAATTGAAAAAGTTAACAAAACAGGGTATGGGGTTGAACAAGAAAAAGTAAATTTAAATATCATAGGTATGACATGCGCCGCTTGTGCTACTCGTATTGAAAAAGTATTAAATAAGGTAGACGGAGTGAAAAATGCTACTGTTAATCTTGCAACAGAGAAGGCCAGTGTTGAATATATTCCGGGAAGTACCAATGTAGATCAATTAGTTAATGTAGTAAAGAAGGCTGGCTATGATGCAAAATTAATTAGTGAAAATGATGGGGATTATGAACAAAGTGCTCGAGAAAAAGCATATAGAAAACAAAAAATAAAATTTATTGTTGGTGCTATTTTATCTATACCTTTCTTAATCATGATGATATCAGATTTTATGATGGAGTACGGAAATGGAGGGTTTTTCCACTTAAATCCTTGGATTCAATTTTTACTAGCCACAGTAGTTCAATTTTATGTTGGTGGTCATTATTACCGCGATGCTTATAATTCAGTTCGAGGAGGTAGCGCAAATATGGCTGTACTAGTAGTGCTAGGAACATCAGCGGCCTATTTATACAGTTTAGTTGTTACCATAATGGGGACTGGGCAATTTCTTTATTTTGAAGCCGCAGCTGTGGTTATGACTCTAATTGTTTTAGGAAAGCTACTGGAAATAAGGGCAAAAGGTCAAACTTCTGAGGCTATAAAAAAATTAATGGGTTTACAGGCAAAGACAGCTAGAGTTATCCGTAATGGTATGGAAGTGGATATACCACTAGAAGATGTTCAAACAGAAGATATTATTTTCGTTAGGGCAGGCGAAAAGATACCAGTTGACGGAATAATTATAGAAGGAAATACTACAGTTGATGAATCTATGTTAACAGGAGAAAGCATGCCTGTTGGTAAGAAAGCTGGAGATAATGTTATTGGTGCTACTATGAATAAACATGGTTCGTTTAAATTCCAGGCAACTAAAGTTGGAAAAGATACTGCTCTTTCGCAAATAATTAAACTAGTTGAAGAAGCCCAAGGATCCAAAGCGCCAATTCAGCAAGTTGCAGATAAAATATCAGCAGTATTTGTACCAATTGTAATTGTAATAGCTTTAGCGACATTTGGTATTACATTCGTACTTCTTGGATTTACCCCAGCGTTAGTTAGTACAATTGCAGTACTAGTTATCGCATGTCCATGTGCTTTAGGATTAGCCACACCAACAGCTGTGATGGTAGGGACAGGTAAAGGGGCTGAAAATGGATTACTTATAAAAGGTGCAGAACATCTACAAAACTCACAGCGTGTAACAACAGTTGTGTTAGATAAAACCGGTACTATTACAAAGGGCGAACCTGATGTAACAGATATTGTTCCCTTCGGAAATCTTTCTCAAGATGAAATTTTACAAATTGCTGCAACTGCAGAAAAAGGTTCAGAACATCCACTTGGTGAAGCTATTGTAAACAGTGCGTCTGATAAAGGGTTAAATTTATTAAATGCAACTAACTTTAAAGCTATACCGGGGCATGGGATTGAGGTTAGTATCAATAATCAAAGGATTTTAATCGGTAATAAAAAGCTTATGGCTCAAAATAAGGTGAATATTAGTTCTTCTATTGATACTATGGAAAAATTCGAGGGTGAGGGAAAAACTGCTATGCTTATGGCTATTGATGAAAGTCTAGCAGCCATAATTGCTGTGGCAGATACTGTTAAAGAAACATCTACAGATGCTATTAAGGCTCTAAAGCAACTAGGTATTGAGGTCATCATGATTACTGGGGACAACCGACTTACAGCAGAAGCTATTGCCAAGCAAGTTGGTGTGGACCGAGTACTTGCTGAAGTTCTGCCAGAAGACAAATCTGCCGAAGTAGAAAAACTGAAGCAAGAAGGAAAAGTTGTTGCAATGGTTGGAGATGGAATTAATGATGCTCCCGCACTTGCTTCGGCTGATGTAGGAATTGCAATTGGGACTGGTACTGATGTTGCAATGGAGGCTGCTGATATTACCTTAATGCGGGGAGATTTGATGGGGATAGTCGATATAATTCTTCTTTCGAAATCAACGATGCGAAAGATACGCCAGAATTTGTTTTGGGCATTTGCATATAATATCATCCTTATCCCTGTTGCGGCAATTGGTTTATTAAATCCAATACTTGCCGGTGGTGCTATGGCTTTTAGTTCCGTATCTGTTGTAGGAAATACATTATTCCTCCGTAGATGGAAACCTATTAGATAAGTTGATAAAAGAACCTGCAAATATCTTGCAGGTTCTTTGTTTTATTTAAGTAACTACTGTTTATTGTTGTTGCAGATTTATTTCTACCAATAAGTTCTAGTTTTTGTTAGGTTAAAACGTTAAAATTTATGAACTTTTGTTCATATAAAATGCATAAAATCTCCAATTATTTTTAATATGATAATTCATGAAAGTGAGGAGAGAGAATGAAATTAAAAATAATAGCATTAATTGGATTTATATTGTTAATTCTTTCGGCATGCTCAAATAAACAAAACGAAAATACAAATCGAGCAGATGTTGAAAATCAGCCTGAGAAGATTACTACAGAAGAAACAACTGAACCTGAAATCTTAAAAGGGAACGAGTTTTCTATTGTCGCGAAAGAAGCAAAGCATCAATTGACAAAAGAAGTCAGTGTAGATGCTTGGACTTTTAATGGTTCGGTTCCAGGTTCTCAAATACGTGTAATGCAAGGGGAGAAAGTAAAAATCAACTTAAAAAATGAATTAGCCGATCCTGTAACTATACATTGGCATGGACTTGTTCTCCCAAATAATATGGATGGTATTCCGGGTGTTACTCAAAATGCTGTACAACCAGGTGAAACATTTACTTATGAGTTTACACCCCAAACTCCTGGCACTTATATGTATCACACTCATCAAGACGGTGTTAATCAACTTGATAAAGGTCTATATGGTGCCTTAATTGTTGAACCAAAAGAAAAAACATACGATCGTGATTATACGTTAATGCTTGACGAATGGATGAGTAATCCAGAGGAAGGTATGGATATGAGTGATATGGAAGGTATGGACATGGGTGAAAGTGATGAAATGGAAGATATGGATATGGATACGAGTAATGATGGTGCAAGCATGACGATGGACGATATGAGCGCATATGACATCTTTACCATCAATGGAAAAAGTGGTGAGATTATTGAGCCTTTAAAAATGAAGGAGGGTGAGACGGTAAGACTCCGTTTGGCTAATATTGGGTATATGACACACAAAATGCATTTGCATGGTCAGAAATTTAAGGTTGTTGCGATTGATGGGCAAGAAATAGACAACCCAGAAGTAATAGAAAATCAGTTAATTTCTATATCGCCAGGTGAACGGTATGATATTGAGTTTGTAGCAGATAACCCAGGGGAGTGGTTTCTGGAGTGTCATGGAAATATGGAAGGAACTGCTGGAATGAAAGTGAAACTACAATATGAAGGAAGTTCCTTATCTACAGACAAACCGAATCAGGAGAAAGAACTTCCAGAGTTCACTTACACAAATTATGGTTCCTCAAAAGAAAGTGAGTTCACTTTAAATCAGAAATATGATGTTAAATATACAATGAACCTAAATACAGAGGTATTAGATAATAATACGGCTTACACAATTAATGGAAAGGCTTTTCCGAATACAGAAAATATTTCAGTTAAAGAAGGGGACCTTGTAAAAGTAAAGCTTGTTAATAACTCTAAAGGTGAAGACCATCCTATGCATTTACATGGTACATCTTTTCAAATTCTAAGTAAAAACGGAAAAAATCTTGAGGGAGCTTCTATTATTAAAGACACTGTAAATCTAGAACCTGGAGATGAGTATATAATAGCTTTCAAAGCTGATAATCCTGGGAATTGGCTATTCCACTGCCATGATTTACATCATGCTTCTGCAGGTATGGTAACAATGGTTAAATATAAAGGGTTTCAGCCATCTTTTACTCCTGATAAAAATGCAAATAATCAGCCAGAATAATTTATCTTATAAAATAGGATAAAATGCGGCCTTTTAGGGCAGCATTTTACTGCTAATAAAAATAGTAACCGATAAAGGACGGGGAACATTTGAATTTTACTTTATTATTAAGGGATAAAAAGGTGTTGTTTATTCTATTAGTTGTCAATATTATAGGCACATTATATGGATTTATTTGGTATGGTGGTCAACTTTCGGTTACACCTAATAAATATCTAATTTTTGTTCCTGATAGCCCAACAGCTAGTTTGTTTTTTGTGTTTGTATTAATTGGTTTGATTTTAAGAACAAATTTACCTTTGTTTGAGGCTCTAGCTATTGTAACGTTATTTAAATATGGAATATGGGCAGTTGTAATGAATGTATTAGTTCTGATAGAGATAGGATATTTAGATTGGTCTAGTTACATGCTGATTTTCTCCCATGGAGCCATGGCAATTCAGGGTTTACTATATAAAAGTTTCTATAAAATAAAAGGTTGGCATCTAGTAGTTGCTGCAATTTGGACTCTTCATAATGATGTGATTGATTATCTATTTAACATGATGCCAAGATATAGTGTATTGGATAATTATATTCCGCAAATAGGCTATTTTACTTTCTGGCTAAGTGTTATTTCTATTGGCATTACGTATTTTCTTTGTATAAGAAAGAAAAATGCAATACCGGAAATTTGAAACAAAATCTCAGTCTTGAAAATTTAAAACGAGGTGAATCTTTGTGGAGAACATACAACAGTTAAATAGAATCGCTTTTGAGTTTGGAAATTTCACTGTTTATTGGTATGGAATAATTATTGGAGCTGGTTTACTTCTTGGGTGGATTCTTGCTACTAATGAATCTAAAAAACAAGGACTTCCTAAAGACATTTTTTCCGATCTCTTATTATGGGCTATACCTATTTCAATTATTAGTGCCAGGATTTATTATATTTTATTTCAGTGGGACTATTACAAAGAGAATATAGGAGAAATCGTGGCAATATGGGAAGGGGGTATTGCGATACATGGAGCTATTATAGGAGGGGTCCTGACTGCTTGGGTTTTTGCTAAAAAGAAAGGTTTATCCTTTTGGCAATTGGCTGACATAGCAGCACCTAGTCTTATACTAGGTCAGGCAATAGGACGTTGGGGGAACTTTATGAACCAGGAAGCTCACGGTGGCAAGGTTACTAGAGATTTTCTGGAGAATTTAAATTTGCCAGATATTATTATTAATCAAATGTATATTGAGGGCGCGTATTATCATCCCACTTTTTTGTATGAATCCTTATGGAATATTCTTGGCTTTACTTTATTAATTGTTGTTAGAAGAATTATTACCCTTAAAAAGGGAGAACTATTTTTAGGTTATATAATGTGGTATTCTTTTGGGAGGTTTTTTATTGAGGGGTTAAGAACGGATAGCTTAATGCTTACAGATAACTTACGGGTTGCACAAGTAATTTCTTTGATATTCTTTATTGCCGCTGTACTATTAATCTGGTATAGAAGAAGGCAGGAATGTGAAAAACTTAGATAATTTAACATCTACAAAAAATAGGCACCAGTTTTTCAGAAGCCTATTTTTTGTTGTTTTTTCTATGATAGGTGACTTTATCTCCATTTTTTATCTTGTTGCTTTATTTTTTTTAACTCTTTTAAAATATATATTAATAACAGGATTATTGAGCAATATATTATTGTCTCTTTCCATCCAGATAAATTGATATTGAATACCTTATTAATGGAATAAACTTCAATTAGAAGCGATGGAATTTTTCCTATTGTACTAGCTATAGTAAACGGGATAATTCTAATGCTACCTAATGCTGCTGTTAATGTCACGGCACATGAAGGAATAAAAGGAAGAATTCTTAACAGGATTATAAGTATTACGGCATTAAATTCAGTTGTGTTTTGTAACTTTTTTAAGAAGTGACTTTTTATCTTATACTTAGTGGTAAAGCGTTTTAACCCTTTACGGTATAAGATAAAACTTACTATAGCACCTAATGATTCACCAATTATTGAAATAATAATTGCTAATTTTAAATCAAAATAAATAATATTTATAGTAGTAAGAAAGGCACTAGGAATAACTCCAAAAATTGCTATTATAATATTTGCAATTATAGTAACAGCAGCTATGACGATGGGGTTCCCTGGTAAATACTCTATAAAGATGTTCTTCAATCAGATTCTTTTCCAATCCACTTGTATCCAACACCCCATACTGTTAATAAGTATTCCTCTGAAGGAAAACCAGCCTTTCTAAGTTTGTCACGCAAATTTCTTATGTGTGAATCTATTGTTCTATCTTCAGTTTCTACTCCATGTCCCCATATGGAGTGTATCAGATGGTCTCTAGTGAATACTTTATTTAGGTTTTGGAGAAAAAGTTTCATAAGAGCAAATTCCTTTGGAGTTAGAGGAATATTCTTCGTCTGGTATTGTAAATCAAAGGACTCTTGATCTAAGACTAAGCCATCAAACTCTATCAATTCGGACCTATTACCTTTTCTTCTTAATACTGCTTCAATTCTAGCAACAAGTTCCTCACCATCAAAAGGTTTGGATATATAGTCATCTGCCCCTGTATTTAACCCTTTAACAACATCTTTTTTATCTGTTCTTGCAGTAAGCATTATTATTGGAGTTTCCCAGTATTTTTTAATTTCTATACATGCTTCCCAGCCATTCATATCAGGCATCATTAAATCTAATAAAATAAGATCAACGGGGTTTGATTCTAAATAAAGTAAAGCATCAATTGCTGAATTTATTTTTTTGCAGTGATAGCCTAATGGTGACAAATACAGAGCAATTAGATCAAGCATTTGCTGTTCATCATCTACAATTAAGATTTGTTTCAATTGACTTCCCCTCCATACGTTTTAAAAGATAGTATAAATGTTGTTCCGATATTAAGCTTACTTTCTACTCTTATTGTTCCTTCATGTGCTTGAACCAATTCTTGTACAATGGATAAACCTAGTCCAGTACCCCCTAAAGATCTTGTTCTTGACTTGTCAACACGGTAAAATCGATTGAAAATATAAGGAAGATCCTCTTCGGGTATTCCGTTTCCATTATCATGGATAATTATTTCCGTTTCTTTTTTTCTAGCTGTTACTATAACTTCTACTTTACTGTTTTTTGGAGAGTACTTCATAGCATTATCCAATAAGTTGAATATTATTTGTTCCATTCTCGCTGGGTCTCCATGTAAAGAAGAAGTTCTAGGACAATTAATTGTTAAATCGATTTCTTTTTCTTTAAAGGCCGGTGACATTTTTATTTGTAATTTCACTAATAGCTCATATAGATTTATTTGTTGTTTCTGGATGAGAAATGTGTTTTTATCAATCTTTGCTAACTCAAATAAGTCCTCTATTAAAGTAGAAAGTCTATTTGCTTCTTCTACAATAATTCGAAGGTACTTTTCTTTTTCTTCCTCTTCAATATTTTTTCTAAGAGAAATATCAGCATAACCCTTTATATAAGTTAACGGCGTTCTAAGTTCATGAGAAATACTAGCCAAAAAATCATTTCTCTCTTTTTTTAAGAAATTTAAGTCTCTTGCTAATTCTTTTAAGGATACTGCTAATTCTCCTAATTCATCATTACTTGTTTTTGGGAGATCGACTAAGAAATTCCCTTTACTTATTTGATAAGTAGCTTCCTTCATCTTTACGAGTGGTTTAGTTAAAGCTTTAGTAAGGAGTATAATCACAATAAAGGTTAAAAGAAGTGCAATTATACCAGCAAGAACAAAATGCTCATTTAACCTTCCAATTAAAGTGTGAATGGAGTCTGTTTCTTGGTACATGTAAACATAACCGATAATTTCCTTTTTTTGCAATATCGGACTTATAGTAATAATGTAAGGTTTATTTTTCCAGTCATCCTCTACAATTTCCCCCTTTTTCTTTATTTCTGTTTTTTGGGGGTAAATTAAGTATTTCTTGAAATTTTCATTATCAAATGAGGAACCTAGAACTTCTCCTTTTTGATTAACAATTACTACATCTGTTAAAGCCTCTGACTCCATTAAAATTACGTGACTAATGGAATCTTCTACAAAATGTTTCTCTAGAATATCTCTATGAGAGTTACCTCTTGCTTGTAAGGATGATAGCTCATCATCAATTCTGGCATTAACTATAGAATTATGAAGATAAGAAAACATAAATGCTTCTAGTCCGAAAATAATTATGCAAAATAGAATTCCTAATTTTATTGAAAGTTTTCTCATTAGCTCACCTGAATTTTTATTGTATTTTTATAATACTACATTTGTATGAAGAAATTATGCAGGGAGGTAGGTAGTATAATTCACTATAGGATTTTTATTATGAATAAAGTACTCCTTTATCATACATTTTGTGGTAAATTACTCCTTAAATTTTATCAGGATATTACAATGAAATGTAATTGTAATAATTTTCATCTCCAAATTCGACAAAATGTGATGTTATAATTTTGCTTGTTACTAGAGAATTAAAAAGAAAGGAAATACTAATGAGTAAATTATTGATTAAGAAATCTACCATAACGATTGGGATTGCTGCTTCATTAACTTTATTTAATAATACATCTTTAGCATTAGCATCTTCTGAGAAGGATTTGCAAAATGTAAAAATTAATATACAAGAAAATCGTAGTAAAGTCCAAAGTGGTTTAGACAAAGCAGAAGAAGAACTTGAAAACATAAAAAAGGAACAAGATGATATTAATGCAGAAATTAAACGTCTGGATACATTGATTTCCAAAACCAATAGCGAAATACGTGAAAACGATGAAAATATTAAAGAAGCAAACACTAAGGTTAAAAAGTTAAATACGGAGATAAAAACTCTTAAAGAGCGCATACAGCAACGTGAGGAGTTGCTAAAGGAAAGAGCTCGTTCCTATCAAGAGACTGGAACTATTAACTATTTAGATGTTTTAATAGGATCACAAAGTTTTAGTGACTTTCTAGACAGAGCGGGAGCGGTAACAACCATAATCACTGCAGATCAAGAGTTAATACAAAAACATTTGGATGAAAAAAAATTGTTAGAAGATAAGCAAAATCAAGCAAAAGACCTGTTAGAAAAACTTGAAAATTTTGGTGAATCTCAAAAGAAGCTAAAAAGCGATTTAGACATACAAAAGAAGGAAAAGGATAATATTATGAAATCCTTAAAGTCTAAAGAAAAAGATTTAGAAAATGAAAAACTAAGTTTGGAAGAACAAAACTCATTGCTTAATTCTCAAGATGAAGCTATTGGAAAAGCAATAAAATTAGAATCTGAGAAGGAAACTGTAGTTAAAAATAAAACTGGATCAAGTAATTCTTCAATAAATAATGATTCGAATACAACTATTTCTAAACAGGCAAAAGGAGCGTGGACAGCTCCAGTTCAGGGGCGTTTAACTTCTACTCTTGGTGAAAGATGGAACAAGTTTCATGCTGGTATAGATATTGCTAATAGTGCCGATGTTCCAATAGTTGCTGCTGCTGATGGAGTTGTTAGTAGATCTTATTATTCCACAAGTTATGGCAATGTAGTCTTTATCTCTCATTCTATTAATGGACAGGTCTATACAACTGTTTATGCGCACATGGATAGTAGAGTCGTTGAGGCAGGAGAAACTATTTCTAAGGGGCAACAGGTAGGAATTATAGGTAACACTGGACAATCATTTGGTCAGCATTTGCATTTTGAACTCCATAAAGGTCAGTGGAATGCGTCTAAATCGAATGCTGTCAACCCACTCGACTATATTCCATTGTAAAAATTCCAATTAATCACAATAATTATTTTATCATTAACTTGATTAAAAAAAGTTTAATTAAGTTAATGTTTTTTTTTGAATTATTTAATATAAATATGGAACCCAAAAGGGGGAAATTGACAGATAAAACGGTAAATGAGATATGTGCCTTTACAAAGGTTAGTCAGGCTTCATTTTATCGAAAGTTAAAGGAAAGAGAAATTAATATGCTATAGCGGATTGGACATTTATATATGTGTCCCCTCGATGCGATTCGTTTTCGTACCTCTAAAAAAAGAAGAAAAAAAGGAGAGTATTGTTTTTCTGTTATGCGAGAAAAATTTAGCGACCTTAAAATTAAAATGAATAAAAATCTTTATAAAAAACAGTTCATTATTCAAGTTATTAATTTATCTATTTGCACTACTTTTATTGAAATTTATTCATCTATGTATATTATTCATTTTGATTTAAAAATTTGAAAATATTTTCGTAATTTCTCGTAAAAAATCCTTGTTTGAATATTATCCTAATAAAAAGTAAAGGAGTGATAAAAAATGGAATGGTTATCTATTTTACTAGTACTTATATGTCCAATTATGATGTTATTTATGATGAAAAGTCATGGAGGACATAAAGATAAGGTGAACAATAAATAACTAGATGCAAGAATTATTAATTTGGAAATCGAAAATAAAGAATTGCATAGGAAACTAAATGAAATTTCTACTAAATGATTTGATGTTTCTTAAGATTATAAAAGAACACCTTATTGTGTTTTAATTCCACTTTAAGGTGTTCTTTTTCTATTTCTTTCTAAAGTTTTTAATAAACTAGTTTAGTTTATTTTGAAATGTTAAATCAGTGGAATTACTTACCAGTCTCTATGTGTATAAAAATTCCCTTTTCATCATCTGTGATGCCCATAATAAGTGGTGTATCACTTGTTATTCCAAGTATATTTCGTATTTCCTTTGGTATAGAAATACGATTCCTGCTTAAATAACATTGATTTAAATTTTTATTATCATGGTTTGCTATTATTATAATAGATTTGTCTAATATATCAATAAATAAAAGGTCTCCATCTTTTAAGTTCAACAGATTCTGTACTTTTTTTGGAACAGAGATTTGTCCATTGTTATAAATTCTCCTTCTATACACAGTCATTTTTCCACACCTTTTTAATTTTGCTTTAATAATAACTTTTTCTATTATAGAAATTATTATTGAAGAAATTGTGCAGAAATCAAATTACCTTCTTTTCTCCATACTTTTTTGATGAATTGATTATAAACTCATGTTATTAAGTAGTTAGGGAGAATAATAATGCAATTTCAGTTTATTGTCTTGATTATGATAAGTTTGTTGTGTATAAGTATTTTAATAATATTGCTTGTGAAAAGAACCAAATTAGTTATAATTTCACTTATTTCTTTGTATTTAATCATAATATTGTCTTTATTTAGTATTGATAATAAGAAAGTCAATGAAATTTTACGCAAAGAAATAGCGATAGATATTTCTATACCGAAGTCTTTGTTGAAACAGACAAGGGAAAACCCTAAAGAACTAAATAACAAAGATAATGAAGTAGATACAATATCTAATTTAGAACTAATTAAGGATGACATTTTAATAGATGCACCTATAATAAAGCAATTTCCAGAGTTGCCTAGGGGCTGTGAAGTAACTAGTTTAGCAATGTTTTTACAATATTATCAAGTTGAAACAGATAAAATGGAACTTGCTAAAAACATAAAAAGGGATTCAACTCCTTTAACAACTCAAAATGGAAAGATACATTGGGGAGATCCAAATCAAGGATATATTGGAGACATGTATTCGTATAACAATCCAGGATATGGGGTTTATCATAGACCTATAATGGAGTTGGCAGAAGAGTATCTACCAAACAAAATAGAAAATTTAACAGGAAAACAGTTTGAGGAATTAAAATTATATCTTTCAAATGACAGACCTGTTTGGATAATTACTAACACAAGTTATAAAAAATTGCCTAATACCTCTTTTGAGGAATGGGAGACACCAAATGGAAAAGTTGAAATAACGTATAAAGAACATTCTGTGCTAATTACAGGGTATGATAATTCTTTCGTATTCTTTAATGATCCCATTAGTGGTGAAAAGAACAAAAAAGTACAATTAGGACCATTTATAGATGCTTGGAAACAAATGGGGAGCCAAGCCCTTTCATTAAAGTTAAACTAAGAATAACTTATTAACAGAATTACAGTTCAAGTGGAAATAAGTAACACATTTTAGTAACCTTTAAATCACAGGCTTTAAAGTGCATAGGAAAATTTTGGAGGTAGTGTATAAATAGTTTCGTTGATAATATTGTTCTCGTAGACTTTAGTACTAGGGGGGTATATGGACTTTAACAATAAATTTTTATCTTCAACGTTACTAGTAATACTATTATCGTTATTTTTTGGAATAAATTCAGAAGCATCTTCATTATACACAGTGAAATCTGGAGATACACTGTGAAAAATAAGTCAGCAAAATGGATTTCCTATAGGATCTATACAAATAGCAAATAATCTAAAAGTTAATAAATTAAATGTAGGACAACGATTGACATTACCAGAACCAATTACTGAAAGCGAAAGAACTTTATTAGCACAATTGATTTATGCCGAAGCACAGGGAGAACTTTATTCTGGAAAGGTTGCAGTAGCGCGACTGTAGTTCTAAACCGTGTAGATAGTAATCTTTTTTCCTAATACAATAAGAGAAGTAATATATGAACGTTCTAATGGATATTATGCTTTTTCGCCAGTTCAAAATGGGAAAATAAAGAATAACCCAACTACGGTAGAATATAGAGTAGTAGATGAGGCAGTAGCATATAGAGGGAAAGGGAGTAGATCCCTGTATTTTTACAATCCCAAAACAGCAAAAAGTGAGTGGATTCTAATTAAAGAAGTAACGGTGAGAATTGGAAATCATTCTTTTGCAAAGTAAACAAACATGAAACACAAAGGGGACCCCTTTGTGTTTTTATTAAATTTAGGAACTTGAACGAATTTGATTACGACTTTTTTTATAACTTTATTAGAGTAGATAAATATGAATATAAGTTCTATCACATCTTACGCAACTCTTGGTGTTTACGCCAACCATAGGGAGTCAATCCCATTGGCTTATATACAGACAAGATTACAATCAGGATTAACACAAGTAAACCAACCCCTGGATGGAAAAGTTCACTTGGTAGAACAAAATTGGCAGTATCCCTTCTTTTTGTTTTAGCAGCTAAAGCGCTCACTAATGGCATATGCAATAGAAAACGATAATGGAATAAGTTTGAAGAGAACTCAATAGTGCTTGAATAAACCCTATGGTGTGCCAAGTGATATATTATAATTATACCAGTAAGCAACGAAGCGAAAGCCAGTGGGACAATGACGTACCATCCTACTATCCAGGCTGCCTGCAACGTTAAAATATCCTACGACTTTTAATATTTAATACCATGTTAAGAAAGATTACGCTCATTCACTACGTGAAACTGCGTTTTTTAGAGATAAATGTTTGTTTATTGAGGGAGTTATTGATAAAGTACTAATTAATGTGTTTCATTCAATAAATAGTTGTAGGAGTAATGTAATAGTGAAAATAATGGCATGTAATGAAAGACCAATTGATTACGAAGAAGTTATCAAACTTTATAGGAATTCGGAGTTGTTAGAGGAGAGAGTATTTCAAGATAAAGAGGATAAATTAAATAAAGTACTGACCCTTGGTGCTTGGAAGGACGAATCTTTGATTGGCTTAGTAAGAGCAGTGTCAGATGGGAACTCTAGAGCCTATATAGAAGATATAGTTATTCATAGTTTATATCGGAAGGAAGGTTTAGGAATTAAATTGGTTTCAACAGTGTTAAAAGAACTTTCATGTAACCATTTTATATTGCGAAGGAAATATAATACTCTTCTATGAAAAAAGATATTTTATGATGAAAGAATTTAATAAATAAGTGTATGACTCTAAATATATGAAGAAAGAGGGCATTAATCCAGTGATATGCTCTCCTTAAAATTGGCAGACAAAAAACAAAAAGTTCGTTGCTTAAAGGTGGGGGATGATTCTTACGAACTTTGTAATAAATAAACATTACTTATCCCGCTTTAAAACGATGGAGACTGCCAGTTAGAGATTATTTAACTGGGGATTATTCATTTTTGAAATATGAAGTTAGTGGCTCAGATGGTCTTCAAGATAAATGAGGAAGAAACAAAGAGGAACAGGAGTTAACCGCAGAAGAAAATTTTAAACTTGAAATGAAACGACTTGAAAGAGGAAACGAACGGATACTTGCTGAAAATGCATTCTTATAAAAGTTAGAGGATTTAAAAAGGAGGCGACATTAAACCAAGTTCGTTACATGGATAAATAAATAGCTATTCAAGAATTACATGAAAAGGAAAAGTACTCTATTATTCAACTATGTAAAATGGCAGGGATCGCCTGATTACCCTCCTACTATAAATGTCAAAACCGCACCCCGACTACTAAAGGATACGAAAAATGAAGAACTTTTGAAGGAAATAAAAGTAATTCATCATAAGATTGAAGCAATATTTGGCTATCGTCGAATGAATTTAAATTTAAACCGTAAATTTAACAAACAATTTAATTATAAACGAATTTATTGAAGGAAGCTGGAAACATAATAAATTTGTATACTCAGCATATATACATTAGACATTCATCAGAAGGGTACCAGCAAAATTGGCCTATACTGTTTGGCGGTCGTAAATTAAATGCTTAAGCCATACAGCGAAAAATGTTATTTAAGCTAGAGTTTGTCCTGACAGTATCTTCAATGGTTAAAACAGCGAATACATTGTAATTATGATGGGTGTATTGTTATCTATAATTTTAATTATAATTCTGCTACCTATTGTTAGCAATTTATAGTATAGCAGAATTAGCTAAAGTTGTTCTTTCGGCGAAAGAGATAAACAGCATTATCTTCCGATGGTGGTAAAATGAGAGAAGACAATCGTTCATCTAGTTCCATAGTGAAGTTTTCAGACGCAGCGTTATAATAGGCATCATAATCGCCAGTAATTTTAGGTTTTTTTGTACCAATTACAATATATAATTCAACTGATTTAGTTTTAAAAACGTGTTTCTCATATGAATTATTAGGAACGGGCCACGAACATAGGACAACTTCTGGATTGTATTTATTAAGAGCAGCTTTTGCATTTGCTTTTTCAACAAAATCGGGATAGTTTATAAAATAATCCCAACTAAAGTCATCTGTGGCTATGCAGTTAATATTTTTGTCTTTCAAAAACTTAGTTAATGTACCATCCCCTGCTGCAATCTCTACACAATATTTACCGTCTAATATAGTTGAGAGATTATTAATTAATTGTTTTGTATAAAAACAATAAATTCCTCTCTCATTCACAAGAGGTAGTAAAACTTTTTTATTTACAATGAATTTCCAAAAGAACGTAAATAAACCTAATGAGACTGGTTTCCTTATTAAATCTTTTTCAAATAGGAGCTTCTGTAAAATAAATCCGTCCCATATATTTAACCGTGTTTTGTTTTTTATTTTATTTGTAGAAGAAGCGAAGATAAGCCTTTGTAACAAAAATATGGCAAATCGGGCTTTGATTATATTTGGCATAAAGGCATTTAATGTTTTTTCGTTATACCCACTCTTTGCAATTTTTTTACTAGCTATTTTTGCATTTAAAGTGTATTTTTCAATTATTGTGTTAATTAAATTAGAATCTTTTGAATTTATTATGGCATTTATCTCCTTTAAAACATCTCCTTTATATTCCGGATATTGAGTCAAAAGTTTTTCTACACTAATCTCATTTTTTAGAATTTGTAGTGATAAGTCCTTTGTAAAGTTTTTCATTTCTTTCTCCAGTGCTTTGAAATTTTAGTTTTTCTAAATATAAAACATTTATACAATCCATGTATTTAATTATAATAATTTTTGGAAGATTGTTATGTTATTAATTTTAATTAAAATAACATTAACTTCTTTTTTAAATACTTCTTTGCTTAGTGGGATTCGTTTTTATTTTATTTACTTTCTCTTCTCTATGGCAAAATTATTAGTAGGCTTTTCTTCCTTTTATAATTATGTCTATTAAGAAAGTATTTTATGTGATTTAACTTTTTTTGTTTTGATTCATGTATTTCCGGAAGTTTAAAATATGCAATAAAGCAGAGTCAACTTATTTGTTATTAAATTTTTTAAAAATAAATAGATGTGTTTGTGTTTGAAAAATATGGTATATTTAGTTGATTTTCTAAAGTAATTCAAATAATATGATTATATGAATGTATAATCATATAAAGAGAGGAGAGTTAAATATGTATGATACTTTAATTATAGGGGCTGGTCAAGCTGGTATTTCTATTGGATATCATTTGAACAAATTAAATCGAAATGTCGTTATTCTTGAAAGGAGGTCAGAAATAGGGTCAAGTTGGAGGGATAGATACGATTCTTTAATTTTATTCACTCCACGTATGTATAATTCTCTTCCGGGAATGAAAATGGAAGGAGATAAACATGGTTTCCCAACAAAAGATGAAGTCGCGAACTATTTAATGAATTACGTCAAGAAGTTTAACATACCAATTAAATTAGGTGTTGAAGTAAAAAGTGCCTATAAACAAGACGGCTATTATTTAGTGAAAACAAATTATAAAGAATATATGGCGAAAAACCTTATAGTTGCTTCTGGAGCTTTTCAAACACCTAAAATTCCGTCTTTCTCAAGAAAATTACCAGAAGGGATATTTCAAATACATTCATCGCAATATAAAAACCCTCAGCAACTTGCAGATGGTAATGTTTTAGTTGTTGGTGGGGGAAATAGCGGTGCTCAGATTGCTGTTGAATTGTCTAAAGAAAAAGATACTTATTTATCACATGGTGAAAAGTTACTGTATTTACCTTTAATATTACTAAAAAAAAGTATTTTTTGGTGGTTTGATAAAATAGGTTTATTAAAACAAAATTATAACACTAGGTTAGGGAAATTCATTCAGAGTAAGGGAGATCCAATATTCGGATACGATTTAAAACATACTATTAGAAAAAAGAAAATAGTTATCAAAGGAAGGGTAATCGATATAAAAGAGGACGAAATTATTTTTAAAGATCAATCATCATTAAGAGTAAACAATATTATATGGGCTACAGGTTTTAAAAATCCATTACCTTGGCTGAAGGTTAATGAAATATATAATAAACAAGGTGAAATAATTCATCAACGGGGTGTCACAAACGTAATGGGATTATATTTTATTGGCTTACCGTGGCAATATAGAAGGGGGTCATCCTTACTTCAAGGAGTTGGATACGATGCAAAATACATTGTAAAACATATTATGAGTAAAGCATAAGTTATTAATGATAATTAGGCAAGTAATGTGATAATGTGAATTTTCATCTACTCGAAAATTTTGACTTATTTAGGAAATAAGCATATTATTAATATGAATATATGTTCATATAATTACAGTGTATTTTTTTCTTTATTACGATACACTTTAAAGAATGTGATATTAAGAAAAGAAGATGGTGCAAGATACAGGATTAAATGAAATTCATAAGGAGGAAGAACAATGGGACACGGACATGACCATTCCCATAATCATGCAAGTGGGACAAATAAAAAAGTTTTATTGATTTCTTTTAGTATTATTACTATTTATATGGTTATTGAGGCATTTGGAGGATTTTTAACAAACAGCTTAGCGTTAATATCAGATGCAGGCCATATGTTAAGTGATTCTATCTCTTTAATGATTGCTCTTATCGCATTTAAATTAGCTGAAAGAACGGCAAGTCATAGTAAGACATTCGGTTATAAACGCTTTGAAATTATTGCTGCAGTAATAAATGGAGTAACATTATTACTGATCTCTCTTTTTATATTTTATGAAGCAATTGATCGGTTTGCTAACCCACCTGAAGTTGCTACAACAGGAATGCTGTTAATCAGTTTTATCGGGTTATTGGTCAATATACTGGTTGCTTGGATAATGTTGCGTAGCGGTGATACGGAACATAACTTAAATATGCGAGGGGCGTATTTACATGTCATTAGTGACATGCTTGGTTCATTAGGAGCAATAATTGCTGCTTTATTAATAATGTTTTTTGGTTGGGGGTGGGCTGACCCTCTTGCTAGTGTAATTGTGGCACTACTTATCCTAAGAAGTGGCTATTATGTTACTAAGGATGCTATCCATGTATTAATGGAGGGAACTCCTAAAAATATAGATGTTAAAGATATCATTACAACAATTGAGGGGACAAAGGGTATTATTAAAATCCATGATTTACACATATGGACGATTACTAGTGGATTGAATGCACTTTCTTGCCATGCTGTTGTAGACAGTAAATTAACTATTGCAGAAGGCGAAATTATTCTACGTGATATTGAACATGAACTTGAGCATAAAGGAATTACCCATGTAACAATTCAATTGGAAACTAGCGAGCATAACCATGAAAATGAGGTCTTATGCCAAGTGAAAAATGAACCTATGCATGATCATCAACATTAAATTTATACAAGACCTAAAAATAGGTCAGTACTTTGTTGCTTTAGAATTTATTAACGAATATTGAAAAAAGCGTTTCGCTTTTTTCAATATATCTACTAATAGGATGTTATTTTTCTTTAAAAACAGATTTATTTTAGAAAAATTATATTTTTTTAGTTGTCCTACTATATAAAATCGGTTGGCATAGTGATTTGACAAATATGATAATTATCGGATATTCTTTTTATATGAATGAGTGCGCATTTAAGAATATAGCAATGCATTCTAATTTATTTTTTAGAAAGCTGGTGGATAAGTAAATGAAAAGAGATATCAACTCTTTGTTATCTGACGAAAATATAAAGGGACTTTCACGTGTTTGTAAAGTACTTACAAATCCAACAAGAATAAAAATATTATCTTTGATATATAAAAAAGAGTTAACAATAAATCAGATTTCTGACAGACTGAAAATGTCTAATTCTATGATATCTAATCAAGTAAACTATTTAACAAATGTAAAATATATTGAGTGTAGAAAAGGGTCAGAGAATTTTTATAGACATGACGACGAAGAACTAATTATTACAATAAATCAATTATTAAAACAAGCAAATTAATAATATCAAATACCAAAGTTAAATTTCATCCAACAGAAAGAACCTATCCAGTAAGTTACTGGATAGGTTCTTTCTGTTGGATATGAAATTTATTCGTTATCATTATCAGTTCTTGTATAAAAGTAATCATTAGGATTTATCGGTTTACAGTTTTTAGGAGTATAAAATCTTAAAAGGATCACCATTTACTACTTTATCGGAAAGAGAAAGGGTGGTAGTGACCTTATCTAGAAGCCTTTTTGCCTCAATGGTTTGCTCATCCTGTATTACCTTTCCTTGAATTGTAAAATTTTTCATCAATTGCTGATATGGTTGGACTCACAAAGTCACCATTTCTAAATGGTACAAGTTCATTATGACCTTCAGATAAAAGGTTTATGCCAAATTGGATGTAGTTTTTAGTATCAATACCCAGTATATAAAAGGGGAGGCATCAGGTCAATTTGCCCGTCATATTCTTCAATCGTACCACCTGTTAGTTTAAACGCAACTGATCAAGAGATGGGTTATCATAGGCTGCTAGGCTGCCTAACTTCTCTATATACTTTAATGCTTCTTTACGATTGACTATAGAAAAATCTATTATTAAGATTAATTCAGTATTTTCACAATCATTAATAGTTACCTCTATAAATCCAAAAAAGTCTTTGACATATCTAAATTAAGTTTGTAGGTTAATCAATTATATAAAAAACCAAAGCTAATGAATATTGTTTCGATTTTGTTTCCAATAGGAGAATTTACCTACCTTAATCCTATTTGCATATATGAACAAGTGGATTAGTTTAATACTTATAAAATAAGGTAAAAGACATTAATAAGAATGTTATTTGAAAAACAAGAATTAGAAATGAAAGGAGAAAGTAAATGGAAAAATCTCATGCGTCTGCAAAAAATATTAAATTGGCCTTTGGGATTAATCTTCTTTTTTCATTATTAGAATTTATTGGCGGCTTTTTGATTAACAGTGTTGCTATTATGTCGGATGCTGTTCATGATTTAGGAGACTCTCTTTCGTTGGGGCTCTCATGGTTTCTCCAAAAATTTTCTAATAAGAAAGGGGATCAACAATTTTCTTTTGGCTATAAGCGATTCTCTCTCCTTGGTGCATTAATTAATTCTTTGGTTTTAATTGGGGGATCCGTCTTTATTATTTCTAAAGCCGTTCCTCTGTTGTTTAATCCGGTACATTCCAATGCGCAGGGAATGTTTTGGTTTGCCATTGTAGGAGTACTCTTAAATGGATTTGCCGCTTTTCGGCTGCACAAGGGGAACTCCATCAACGAAGGTGTTATTTCCTGGCATATGATAGAAGACGTTTTAGGTTGGGCAGCTGTTTTAATGGTCAGTATTGTTTTGTTGTTTAAGGATATTCATATTCTTGATCCGATTTTGTCTCTTGCGATAGCCTTGTTTATTTTAATTAATGTTGTACGAAATTTGATTAAAACCATGAAGATACTCTTAGAAGGTGTACCAAATGGCGTTAATATAAAAGAAATTCAATCGAAAATTGAAAGGATACAGGGGGTTGTTTCGGTTTCTTCATTGCATATCTGGTCCATCGATGGAGAAGAAACTGCCTTAAATGCACACCTTTGTGTCACAGGAAACCGCCTGAGTGATTGTGAGGTAATTAAGAAGTCTGTACGGGACGTCACTTCTGACCTGAACATTACCCATTCAACAATTGAACTGGAATGGAAAAATCAATAAGTAGTTGTAGGGAAGGACCTTTGCCCTTTAAAAAAGCCAAAATAAAGATCGGAAAAAAATTCAGTTTCTTTTCTGATTTATATTTTGGTTATTCTATTTTGAAGTTTTCCTTAAAGAGAGGAATCCTAACTGTGTAATCATTAAATACTGTTAAGTTTGAAATTATAACGAGAAAGAAAAACCCTTTGGCAGGTAATCTTGTATCACTTACTGTATTTAACAAGGACGAGCGCATTTCGTAATTTTCTTCATAGGATAGTAGTGAATGATTAAGAGCCTTTCTTTCAGTGAGAGGAGATTATAGTTATGCTTTTATCTACTTTTATCAAGAATCTGTCTCTTATTTAAGTAGCTACAGCAATTTAGAACGTTTTGTCATACTAAAGAGTAATTTTAAAACACATTATTTAAAGTAAAAATACTTCCAGACAAGATAATGATATGAATATAAAAAAGAACGATGATGCTGAAGGAAGCGTAAATGACCTTCAAGCGGTATTTCTAAAAGGGATAATCCCTGGTTAAAAATTATCTTAAAACAAGTCCTCTTTTTAAGATAATTGTGTCTTGAGCCGGCAAGCTAAAAGGGACAAAAAATTTTACTCAGAATTTCACATAAATCATAACCAAAATCATACATTAGCTTAGATTTCACAACTTAAACCATCGTAATTGGTATGTATATCGCTAAACATCATCACGTAGCTAAAGCACAGGATTATCAAGGAATGGAGCTAGGTCCAATACTTATTTTGAACTCCAATATTTCCATATATTAATTTTTCAAGGGTGGTAAAGCTTTGGATGGTAGTATTAAGTAATACAGGAACAGTTTTAATTTTTATTTTAATTGCATTATGGAAACTACGTATGAAAAGTTAAGATAATAAAACGAAGAAGTGTCTGATTATGCGATATCTCGTATTTGCTATTTAATACTCGGAAGTGATAATAGGTGTTCCAATTGTTACTTTTACTTGATTCGTAGATTCACTAGTTTCTCTGTATGCAATATGGAGGTTCATGTATTGGTTATCACCAAGAGGGAGTTTATTCTCCCAGCGTTTCGTATATGCGGATAGAGAAACGAATTTTGTTTCATTTAGACTTTGTATTTCTTCTCCTGAAAAATTAGTTAATAGTTTAGATGCTTCAGTATACAAAGATTGATTAATATTTTTTGTTCCTTGGACGGTATAAAACGCCGAATAATCCTCTATTTTATTCTTATACATATTGAAGATTGCTGGCCATTTAGTTTCATCCCATTTGCCCTTTATATCATAGGTGACACTTAAATTATACTTACCGCTCTGTGAGTATATAATGATTAGAACTTTCTCCTCTAGGTCTGCAATAGAAGTTTTTTTCTTGCCTTCAATTTTATAGTAATCTTTCACAAATTTCTTTTTTGACCAACTATAATCTTTTTCAGTGTCTTTAATATCATCTATTGTCCTATCAAGATCTTTCATATCAGAATATTTCCTAATAGGTTCTTTAATATACATAGACCAATTATTAATAAATATATTGTTTTGCTTTGCAATTTGTGTAATTTGACTTAATTCATTATCTTGGTAAAAAGCTTTAGCTTCATTTGTTGTTAAAGTTATTAATAAGAAAAAACAAAATAATAGAATTAATTTTTTCATACTTCTCAACTCCCTCTATATATGAAGGATAGCCAGGAAAATAAAAATTTATACTAGATTAGTAAATTTTATGTTTTTATTCTTTAATAGGAATTGCAATAATCAAAACTTTAATATTGAGTTAATGGAATTAAGTAATTTTTTTCTAGTTATTTAATTAGGTATATCACCATGGATAAAAGATGAAAAGTATGGATGCAGAATCATTAAAATAGAAGACATTAGAAAAATATGCTCATGATATTTAGGTGGCAAAACGCGTGGATATAGAAGTTGTTGACATTCCTCGATCGGGCATTTATGTCCGGGCAACTTAGAGACGATATTGGAGAGTATATCTATACGCTATGTTACTTTTTTGGTTGTGATATTTTTAAACTTAATGGCTATTTTTTTCTATGTCTGCAAAACTTGGAGTCGTAAAAGGAATAAATTTATTTGATTTTGCTTAGGAGCAATGACCTGAACCAGTTTCTTTTGGTCTATGGATAGAGGAAATGTTTGTAACGGTAACTGATTTGTTGCATTCATTGATGCTGCTATAAGGCTTTATTATTTTTTTGCATTCTTCAGCTGTAATCGCGCTATTGGTTCTTCTGTTATCCTTTAATTGCATATAATGGGAGTTATGTCTTAAGAGTAGGGTATAGCTGGACTTGTTTTTGTAGTAGTAATTTCATTTGGGATATATGCAAAACAAGATATGTTACCACTCATACTGGTGTGCTATCCCTTTCTGGACACTAAAACTATTGAAGGTATAAATTTATTGTGATTATTCATGTAAATATAAGGAAACCAAAAAAGGACCTAATTTAAAATATTATAGGAAAGTTGCTCTACTTTGAAGTTAGACTGTTAAAAAGAATAATTCAGCCAATTAGTTAGTTATAATTAGAATCCCGCTAACATATGTGGTTGTTGGCGGAACCCTAACTTTAAAAAAATAAGCCGGCAATTACAAACAAAATAGTTGAGACACCCAATGCTACGAAAGAGGAAGCGGATTTGGCCTTAGCATAATCAACAACGGGCAAATCAAAAACTGAAGCAGTAGTGACGGTTGTCTCTCCTAAGGGCGAAGTGAAGTCACCAAAGGATCCTGCGGCAAACACTGCTGCCACCGCCAGTGGCAGTGAAGCATCGGTAGCTTCTGCTAATGAAATTGCTAGAGGCATTAAAAGACCCCATGTACCCCAAGATGAACCTATAAAATAAGCTATAAGCGAACCAAATAAAAAAACTGCTACCGGTACAAAAGCCCCTGACAAAAAGGTTCCTGCTGTTCCTGTTATGAAGCTGGAAAACCCAAGGTCTTCCGCCATATTTGCAAGTGCCCAAACGAGTACTAATAGTATGATAGCCATTATTATTTGGTTTCCGCCATCAATGAAATGAAACATTAATTCAGAGATTTTTTCCTTTCGTAGAAGGAACAAACATAAAGAAAAAATGACTGTCGCAAAAAGGGCAATTAACATTGCTTGCGTTGCATCAGCTTGTTGCATTGCATCTAAGAACGAGTTTGCTCCCTTATGTAAACCATCTTGCCATATTAGATAAAATGTGCTAGATAGAAGTAAAAGTAAAGGTAAAATAAGGTTCATCGCTTTTGGTTCTACCTTTTCTAATTCGGATTCAATACTTTCCCTGTGAATCTCTTCTTCAATTTCAGACACGTTATGACCATTATTTGAATCAATTCCTTTTCCAATATATCGCCCTGTCAGTACTGCAAATATACCGATTGTCACTATTGACAAAGCCCAAAAATTAAAAGGGATACTTGCTAAAAAAAGCTGATAAGGAGATCGGTTAATATTTAATTGATTTAACGAACCTCCTACAACAGAAACCATATATCCAGTGTAAGTTGTGGCCACAGGCATTAGGACAATTACTGGAACGGTGGAAACGTCGATTGCATATGCAAGCTTTGCCCTCGTAATGGCAACGGATGTTTTTGCAGCCTTCATAACTGGTCCAGTAGTCATAATCCTAAACTCGCAATCCATAAAGGTGACGAGAATCGTAGACCATGCAACGATTAAGGCGCTTCGCTCGGTTTTAATTCGCTTCTGTACTGTTTTTGCAAATCCTTTAATGCCTCCAGCAACTTGCATCATACCAACAAGCCCTCCGAAAACAAATAGAAAAATGATGATTCTAAGGTTGTCTCTATCTGAAATGGCAATAAACACATAATCACTCATTTTAGACAAAGAGTTAAAGATTCCGGGTTTTAATGAGTATGAGCCAATTAGAAGTCCCAATCCTAGACCAACTAATACTTGTCGGGTTGTCATTGCCACAAATACGGCGATGACAAACGGAACAATAGAAAACCAATTTTCCATTAATATCCCTCTTCTCTACAATAGATTTTACACACATATTTTGTACCAAAGGTTTAAAATCATTCGTAAAATAATGAAATAATGTAGAGTGTATATCTTCTAATGCTATATAAGTTATTCGTTAACCTATCTTATACGATTAAACTCTTTAATATTAATTTGGACTCAAAAAATATTAATTAAAACAATAAGCTAAGGGAATATAGAATTTTACCTCTGAATATATTTGTTAAAACTAGTTCTATATGGAGGCGTGGAATGTCTGTAGAAATTAAGGTCAGTTTAATCATTATGAGTTTAGTTTTTATGGGGATAGTACTAGGGGGAGGACTCATTCGAATATTATTCCCTTTTTTGAGAGATAAATATTACTTTTTGCCCCTTTTGGGCGGTGGAGTTTTAGCTGGAATGTTGGGATTTGAACTTATTCCTGAAGCCATAGCTAGATATGATATCCTTGGTCTAATGGCAGGAAGTTCTGTAGGTATTTTTTTTATTGTGCTTGTAGAAAAATATACTCATAACATAAAGTATAACGGTATACAAAATATGAAAGTTATATTTTTATTATTCTTCGCTTTATTCATCCACAGTATCCCTACAGGTATAGCTCTTGGAATTAATATTGGTGAAACTGATACTTCCCTTTTGAAAGTAACATTGGCTCATAATATCCCAGAAGGGATGGTTTTGATGACTTCTCTATTAATTTCAAAAGCCGGTATAAACATTTTTTGGATTTTATGCGCTATGTTATCGGCTGCACTAGCAATCAATGTGTATGTAGGGATGGAGTTAAACATTGCATCACCAAAAATAACAACTATGTTCATGGGAGCTGGAATTAGCACACTAGGCTATGTAACGGTTTATGAAATATTATGGAAAACCATTAGCAGGTAAACTTGCATTCACTGTAAAGCTAAAGATAAAGTAGCTTTTTCCATGAATAATTTAGGCTGCCATACGGTGGTTAATTTTATAAATAAAGACAGCAATCCTCAATTAAACGAATTGTTTATGAAGGTATATATTCTTTCCTTATGTTTGTATAGAACCCGTGGTTTAAAATTATATGAATTCCATGCTAATATAGGCCCTAAAAGAAAAGCGAAGTAAGTGTGTGAGAGCTTTCCTCTTAAGGCCCTTAGTAAGGTATAGAACCTTATATTGTTTCGGCATAAAGGATCAATAGTTTAGTTAATCAACAAAAATTTAATAGTTTCCTTTTATCACATTTATATGTCTGTATGTTTCTAACTGGTGGCATTCGGACTCTCATTCACATAGAACCGAGTTCTAAGACAACTGCAGATAGTGTATCAGAATGGAAATCTCTATTAAGTGACAGTCTTGGTTAAGAAAGCTTTGTAGTCATATTCTATTGGATCAAGACAGGCGTTAAGTTTGGAACAATGCTTTAGGAGTATGACCTTAGGTACAAACCACTTGATAGAGTTATGGTGGAATCAAGGGTTGCTAAAAAATTACTAATAGAACATTATTAATTCAATTATCTTATGCAGAAGCACTAGGAGAACCATATGAACTTAAAAGTTGCATTAGGAATTTAGTCTTGAATCAGTGTTTATATTAATACATTTTCATATACAATTAGAAAAGTTAATTTTAATAGTTCTAACAGTTATTTTATTATCTTGCTTGTTAAAATAGGCAAAATAAATAAGACTCTACAAGCATAGGAAACAAGGCATTGGATAAAACATTGTCTATAGAGAGGACACAAGGTCTCTATACTTCTACAATCAAAAGGGAATGGATTTTAACTAAAGAAGAGAAGTGAATGTCAGATTTGGTAACAAACTTTTGCAAAGTAAGCAAAAAAAGGGGAAATCCTTTTTTTTTATTAATTAAATAGGAACTAGGATTGGATCCTTTTTGTTTGAGTAAAAATAAAAATAGAACACTATCATAATCTTTTTGATTTCAGTCTCTAATGATGCTCTTGCTGTTTATGCCGTTTTGGAGTTTAGGAGTTCAATTTTTGTAAAGTTGAGGGTTTCGGAAGTTAGTGGTAAAAATACCCTTACGGAATTGTACACAAAACGTACACTATTTGTACACATTTTTTTATATACTTCCATGATAACATTGTATACATAGTGAAAATAGAAAAATACAATCTATCATTTACATGATTAGAATGGTTGATAGTTGTATAAGGATTATCTATAGTTCTTATAAAGAAAGAAATCCTGTTATATGAACAAGGTATTGATAAATATGTGTAAAAGTTCTTTAATGATAAATGTTTAAACCAGACAATCTATTGTTTAAGAGTATATAAGTATACAAAAACTTGTTCAGAATTTCACATAAATTAACATTTGAGGAGGCTTTAAAATGGAGTTTGATACAGTTACAATAAGTAGATTAATTACCGCTATGACACTAATTTTTCATATTGTTTTTGCTACTTTAGGCGTAGGTGTACCATTATTTATTTCGTTAGCTGAATTTATTGGTATTAAGAAGAAAGACAAACATTATGAATTATTAGCTAAACGTTGGTCCAGAGGTTTTGTGATATCTGTAGCTATTGGGGTGGTTACGGGAACGGCTATAGCCCTACAGTTATCTTTAGTTTGGCCAAACTTTATGGAGCTTGCCGGCAATGTGATTGCATTGCCGCTGTTTATGGAAGTCTTTGCATTTTTCTTTGAAGCAATTTTCCTGGGGATTTATTTATATACTTGGGATCGATTTAAAGGGAAATATACACACTGGTTATTATCTTTACCTGTCATTATCGGTGCAGGTATGTCGGCGGTATTCATTAGTACAGTGAATTCGTTTATGAATTCACCAGACGGATTTACCATGGTGAATGGTGAGTTTACTGCAGTAAATCCATTGCAAGCCATGTTAAACCCATCAACTCCCACAAGAGTCTTTCACGTCTTAGGAGGTTCATATTTAACAGTTGCTGCAATTTTAGCTGCCCTTGCTGCGTTTGCACTCTTAAAAAAGAAAGGTGCTGCAGAATATCATAAGAAAGCATTAAAAATGACTGTTATTTCTATGGTTGTGTTCTCTTTGCTAACTGCATTAGGTGGAGATTTGTCAGCAAAATACCTAGCCAAGTACCAGTCAGAAAAATTAGCAGCTGCAGAGTGGCACTTTGAAACAGAGGGTAATGCTGATCTTGTTCTTTTCGGATGGTTAAATGAAGATAATGAAGTAGTTGGGGCGATCCGAATTCCAGGTTTTTTAAGCTTTTTAGCAAATGGTGATTTTACGAGTGAGGTAATAGGGCTTGAGGAAACACCAGAAGGAGAACGACCACCATTAATCATTCACTATTTGTTTGATTTGATGGTTTCGATTGGATTATTCTTATTAGGGGTTTCGTCCTTGTATCTAGTATTAAGTAGATTTAAACGATGGGATGTCCACAACAAGTTTATATTATGGTTACTCGCTTTAGGTGGTCCACTTGCGATGTTAGCAGTCGAATTTGGCTGGGTATTTGCAGAGCTGGGCAGACAGCCATGGATTTTAAGAGGATATATGACAGTGGAAGAGGCAGCAACTAAATCTCCCTATATTGTTCACATGTTTTTCTTATTTTTAGCACTATACTTAGTGCTTGGAACCCTATTTGTCCTTACTTTAAGGAAATTATTTAAAGATAAGCCTGTGGAACTCGAATTAGAGAAATACTACCCTGAACTTAATAAGGGGGATAAAAAATGAGCTATGAAGTAATTGGGATTAGTGTATTATGGATATTTTTATATGGATATCTAATAGTGGCATCCATAGATTTCGGTGCAGGCTTTTTCGCTTACTATGCAAAAGTTACGAAACAAGATCACATTATCAATAAAATTATTTCACGTTATTTATCTCCAGTTTGGGAGGTAACAAATGTATTTTTAGTATTCTTTTTTGTTGGTATTGTTGGATTCTTTCCATCAACAGCCTATTACTATGGATCAGCATTACTTGTACCCGCAAGTTTTGCCATCATTTTGATAGCTATTCGCGGTTCCTTTTATGCTTTTGAAAATTATGGGTCAAAACAAAGTAATATTTATATGTTTCTATATGGTGCAACAGGGCTATTTATCCCAGCCTCTCTATCGGTTGCCTTAACGATTTCTGAGGGCGGATTCATTACAGAACAAAATGGACACGTATCATTAAAATACTTTGAGTTATTTACTAGTCCATTAGCTTGGAGCATTGTTGGTTTGGCTATTGTCTCTGTCCTGTTTATTAGTGCGAGCTTTATAACGTACTATGCATCAAGAGCAAATGATATACCGGCACTTCATTTAGTAAGAAAATGGGCACTTTTTTGGGCAACACCAACCATTATTATGGCACTTACAACCATGATAGCTTTAAGTCAGCGCAATCAGCAAAATTACGAAAATATGATTGATTTATGGTGGGTTTTTGGTCTATCGATGGCATTTTTCTTAATTGCGATTAGTCTATTGTATATTGGCAAGTATTATGGTGTTGCTTTTATAGCGATTATGCTGCAATTTCTTTTTGCCTTTTTTGGATACGGCATGGCCAAGTTTCCATATTTACTATATCCGCAAATCAGTATAGAAAATAGTGTTACAAATCCTTCGATGGGAATTGCACTTATTGTTGCATTTATAGCTGGACTGCTATTATTAGTTCCTTCCCTGATTTTGTTAATGCGTCTGTTCTTATTTGATGCAGATTACGCGAAGGGTAAAAAATAATGAGATTGAACAAAGGGCTGAATTGATTATGCAAAAATTAAAGCAGACCATCTGGTTATATAAAAAAAGAATTTTTCTTTTAATGGGATTAACATTAATACTTGGTATAGCCGTTATTACACAGGCTTTCGCAATGACGAATATAGTGGATGGTGTCTTCTTGAATCATCAAACCTTTTCAGCAGTTATACCATGGTTAATCCTATTATTATTCATACTATTGATTAGATCTAGTTCTGATTATCTAAGTAAACGTATCGGTGTTTCCATTGCGAGCGATGTAAAGAATGCTACGCGTAAAGAATTATTAACGAAATATGCTGGTAGCTCTATTCAGTTAGCAGAAAAAGGGCAAACAGGTAAAAAGGTTAGTATGCTGCTTGATGGTGTGGATGAGATGGATAGCTTTTATAGTCAATTTATTCCGCAAGTGATGCAGAGCACCTTTGTACCGATTTTAGTGCTAATAATCATTTTTACACAACATATCAATTCAGGTTTAATACTATTAGTTTCCGCTCCTTTTATTCCGATCTATATGATTATCATCGGAATTAAAACGCAAAAAAAATCAGAAGAGAAGTTAGAAAAACTAGCTTCTTTTTCTGGTAACTTTTTAGATGCATTAAAAGGACTCGTTACGTTAAAGTTATTTGACCAAACGAAACGTCAAAAGGATGAATTAGAAAAAAGTAGTTTGAGTTTTCGTGACACAACTCTTGATATACTAAAGATTGCTTTTACACAATCCTTTGCACTTGAACTTATCTCCATGTTAAGTATAGGAATTGTTGCACTGGAATTGGCTATACAGATGATTATTTATGAAAACATGTCATTCTTTACGGCCTTTTTAATTCTTATATTAGTTCCTGAGTTTTTTACTTCATTAAAAGAACTAGGAACAACATTCCATAATGGCAGAGCAAGTATGGGAGCGACGAAAAAAGTATTAGAAGAATTTGAGGAACAAGAAAACTTGTTGTTATGGGGAAAAGAAGAGCTGCCAAAGCAGGATGTTCCTCCAACTATATTACTTGATCAAGTAGGATATACCTATCCTGTTGGGGACTTTCAATTAAAGCCGGTCACTGCTACGTTCTTGCCAAAACAAAAGATTGCCATAGTTGGTGCAAGTGGAACAGGGAAATCTACTTTACTTAACATATTGGCAGGAATGATAACTCCAGATCATGGGTCAGTTAAAATTAATAGTAGAGAGCTGACTAGCTATACAGAAGCTTCCTGGTTAAATCAGATCTCTTACATTTCACAGCACCCTTATATTTTTTCTGGTACGATAGCCGAAAATATATCAATGGGGATTACAGATAAGGTAGAAGAAACAGCTATAGAAGAGGCTGCAAGATTGGCTGGGCTTTTACCACTTATAAAATCTTTAGAAAAAGGGTTTCAAACAGAAATAGGGGAAGCAGGCAGGGGATTATCTAGCGGCGAGAAACAAAGGGTATCCATTGCCAGAGCCTTTCTGAAAAAACCGAATATAGTTTTACTTGATGAGCCAACACGAGGACTTGATCTTGCTACGGAAAGTATCTTGCAGCAATCGATTGAAATGCTAAGTGAAAAGGCGACTGTTATAACGGTAGCACATCGATTGCATACCATTAAAAATGCAGATCAGATTCTCTATCTAGAGAATGGGCAGTTACAAGCAACTGGTTCGCATGAATACTTGGTTGAGAATATCCCAGCATATAAAAAAATTGTTACCATTCAAAAAGGGGGGGCTAAACAATGAGCGCTTTGCTAAAAGTAATTAAACTAGTTTTAATAGAGAAAAAAGATATCGTTATTGCGGTTATCTGTGGCTTTATTGCTGGAATTAGTAGTGTAGGTTTATTTGCAGCAAGTGGTTATCTTATTTCTAAATCGGCCTTAACCCCTCCCTTTTATACATTAATTGTATTAACATCAACTGTAAAATTATTAGGTCTAGTTAAAGCAGGGGCAAAATACGGAGAGCGTCTTTATTCCCACAGAGCAACATTTACCATTTTAAGTAATTTGCGAGTGGCTTTTTTTGAAAAATTAACCCCACTTGTTCCAAATGTTTTTCAAAAGTATAGAAGTGGAGATTTACTAGCACGTGTAGTTGGAGACGTAGAAAGTTTACAAAATTTCTTTCTGAGAGTTTTTTACCCACCAATGGTGTTATTACTTGTTTTTATTAGTACCATTTTCTTTGCTAGCTTCTATTCAATGGAGATTGCTGTAATCCTTTTAATTGGATTTTTATTGACCACCGTCCTTATTCCAGCGCTATTTACCTTAAGACAAGTGAAGATTAATGGCAAAGTTAGAAATGAACGTGGTGAATTATCCACATATATTACAGAAATGATGTTTGGCTTTCGTGATTTAAAGTTATTTCAACAATTACAAACAAAACAAAATCATTTAATAAGTCAATCAGAAGCCTATATTGCTCAACAAAAAGCTAAAAATATAAATAAAATATCCAGTCAATCGTTTAATGGATTTATTACCTTTGTAGTCAGCTGGTTTGTCTTAGCCTTTGGAGCATATTTAGTTACGAATGGTACATTAGAAGGGATATTTTTGGCAATGCTAGTCATGGTTTCCCTTACTGTCTTTGAGCCTGCAGCACCAATGGCCGTCTTTCCAATCTATATGCAAGAAAGCAGTGATGCTTCCAAGCGTTTATATGATGTAGTAGAAGACCCAGACGTACAGGTTAATGAGACTAAGGCGACTATATTTAAATTACCGGATAATGCCCCATCACTACACTTTAAAGAAATCCAGTTTACACACCAAGGCGATTGGCGGACAACAATCCCTAATCTTTCATTAACGATACCATCTAAATCGAAAGTAGCAATTGTAGGTGCAAGTGGTTCTGGAAAATCCACATTACTGCAAATTGCCTTAAAGTTACTACAAGTTCAAAACGGTAAAGTATTCTGGGATAAACAAGATACAGCAAGTATTGCAGGCGAAGCAATCTGGGAACAAGCAAAGGTAGTGTTGCAGGAAAATCATTTCTTTTATGGTACCATCCGAGAAAATCTAAAATTAGCTGGAGCTGAACTTACAGATGATCAGTTGAAAGCTGCCTTAACTAACGTAAATCTTGAACAATTTTCATTAGATCAGCAAGTATTAGAAAACGGTGAAAATCTTTCAGGAGGAGAAAAACAGCGATTAGCCATTGCTAGAGCTTTCCTAAAGAAAGGACATCTGTGGTTATTAGATGAGCCCACTTCATCATTAGATGCACTGACAGAACAAAGTATTTATCAGCGACTTTTCGAATATGCAAAAGAGGATACTTTAATACTAATCAGTCATAGGCTGCAAGGATTAGACAGAATGGATCTAATTATTGTAATGGACCAAGGAAATATTATAGAATACGGTTCCTACCAAGAGCTTTTGAACAAAGAAGGATATTTCTTTCAAATGAAAACATTAGAAGAAAGTTTACTTTAAAAAGGAATAAATAATAGACAAGAGTGTGAAACACGCCAACTATGCACTAGATATAAGAGCTATTGTATTTTGGTGTCGTTTTTTCACCACAATTATTAATACTATGTGTAGTATAATGAATATCAGATTAGCCAGTTCCTCCTAGGTAACTGGCTTTTTGAATTGTTGTACTGGAATTTTTGCAGAAAGGGGTATTTGCTGATTCTAAGAAATATGTACAATGTTCATAAGTTTTGCTTGAAATAACATATTTTTTTGATAACCTAATTTTATAAAAAAGTTTCAAGGATTCCTATATCAACCACTTTATTATTCCCATAGACCTGACCTTAATCTCTATACTCTTGAAAACATTCAGATTATAATTTGATTCTTCATAAGTTGTCAATTTTCCCATCAAATTCATTGAAAGCTGTTGAGAGGCATATTAAAAATATCCCAGGCAGTTTAACAAATTAGAAGTCCTAGATAAGGTTTGTTACTGTATGCAATCTAATTGTTGCACTACTTATCCTAAGAAGTGGCTATTAAGTTACTAAAAGTTACTAAGGAACCTATAATAATCCTACTAATAAATTTGGTGGTATAAAGTTTGACAAATACAAGGATATTCATATATTCTATATATGAATGAGTGCGCATTTAAGAATATAGATGCATTCTAATTTATTTTTTAGAAAGATGGTGGGATAAGTAAATGAAAAGAGATATCAACTCTTTGTTATCTGATGAAAATATAAAGGGACTTTCACGTCTTTGTAAAGTACTTACAAATCCAACAAGAATAAAAATATTATCTTTGATATATAAAAAAGAGTTAACAATAAATCAGATTTCTGACAGACTGAAAATGTCTAGTTCTATGATATCTAATCAAGTAAACTATTTAACAAATGTAAAATATATTGAGTGTAGAAAAGGGTCAGAGAATTTTTATAGACATGACGACGAAGAACTAATTATTACAATAAACCAATTATTAAAACAAGCATATTAATAATATCAAATACCAAAGTTATATTTCATCCAACAGAAGAACCTATCCAGTAAGTTACTAGATAGGTTCTTTCTGTTGGATATGAAATTTATTCTTTATCATTATCAGTTCTTGTATAAAAGTAATCATTTGGATCTATCGGTTTAAAGTTTTTAGGAGTATAGAATCTTAAAAGATCACCATTTACTACTTTATCGGAAAGAGAAAGGGTGGTAGTGACCTTATCTAGAAGCCTTTTTGCCTCAATGGTTTGCTCATCCTGTATTACCTTTCCCGTTTTTGAATTGTAAAATTTTTCATCAATTGATGATATGGTTGGACTTACAAAGTCACCGTTTCTAAATGGTACAAGTTCATTATGGTCTTCAGATAAAAGGTCTGTCCCAAATTGAATATATTTTTTCGTATCAATACCCAGAAGATGTAATAGTGTTGGCAACAGGTCAATTTGTCCACCATACTCTTCAATCGTTCCACCTTTTTGGCCGGGTACACGAATGAATAAAGGAACACGCTGTAGTGCAGCTGATTCAAAGGGAGTTACTTCTTTTCCAATCACTTTCTCCATTGCTGTATTATGATTCTCTGAAATTCCGTAATGGTCTCCATACATGATGATAATAGAGTTATCATATAAACCAGTTTTCTTTAAGTAATCAAAAAAGTTATTTAAAGCCTCATCTGCGTAACGTGCTGTTTGAAAATAGTTGTCTACAGATTTATCTTCTGTAGTAGCAGGCTCTATAGAAGTTTCCTCTTGATTCATCGTATAAGGATAATGATTGGAAACAGTGATAAACTTAGCATAAAATGGCTGTTTCAGAGAATTAAGTAAAGGAACGGACTTTTGAAAAAATGGCTTGTCCATAATACCATAACCGGTCATTTGTTCAGGGTCTACATCATCATAATAGCTTTCATCAAAAAAATTAGTATAACCTAAAGACTTATACATTTCGTTTCTGTTCCAAAAGCTACCTGCGTTACCATGGAAAACGGCAGAAGTATAGCCTTGTTGTCCTAAAATACCAGGTGCAGCTTGGTAAGAATTACCACTTTTAGTTGTAAAGGCAGAACCCCTAGACAAGCCGTAGAGTGAATTTTCTATCATAAATTCTGCATCAGAGGTTTTTCCTTGTGCTGTTTGATGGAAGAAGTTATTAAAATATAAAGTATTTTCATCTTGTGTTAGTGAGTTTAAAAACGGAGTAACCTCTTCGCCGTTTAAACTATAGTTTATAACAAAATTTTGAATGGACTCTAAGTGGAAATATATAACGTTCATTCCTTTACCAATACCAAAGTATTCTGGGTTAGGCTTAGCATAATTTGCTTGAGTAAAGTTAACAACTTCTGTTATTTCGTCACTTGAAGCTAATACCCTTTGTGCGGAAGCTCTTGTACTTTGTATACCATCATAAATAGTGTAGTTATATAAACCTAAATACTTTACAATATAATTTCTATCAAATCCTCTTGTTAATAATTGTGGCCTATCTGTCTCCGCTAAAATCAAATTACCTATAGACAAGAGTAAACCAATAGCAAACAAACCCAGTTTCTGCTTTCTTTTTAAGTTTCTATTGTCGATTTTAATAAATTTTACTGCAAATAATATTAGTAACATAATAAAATCAAAAAAGAATAGAAAATCATACGGTTTTAATAATGAAAAAAGGCTACTACTTACATCACCAAAGTTTTGAGTTTGGGTTAAAGTTGGCAGGGTAATGAAATCATTAAAAAAACGATAGTATAGAACATTTGCATACAATAAGAATGATAGAAAGAAATATAAGCCAAATAGTAGATAGTATTTTTTTCGTCCTTTAAATAGCAATGCTATGCCTAAAAATAATAAAGAAGAACCAAGCGGGTTTAAAAATAATAAAAACTGCTGTAAGAGGTTTTCAATCCCTAATTTAAATTGTGTTATTTGTACAAAGTAGGTCTTTAACCATATTAAAAATACCATAAAAAGATAAATAACCATGATATTATTTAATTTTTTAAATTTATTAAGGTAGCTAGTTTCCATATTTACACCTCTTTTATGTCTATTGTATCTCACTTGACGATTAACTTAATATGTCTAAGTGAACATGTATTATTATAATACATTTTGTTTTATATTGAATAGCAAAAACACAGAAGTATCTGGTAACTAAATAATAAAATGGAAAAATATTACTTCTTAATTTCGTCACAATTACATTTATTTTTATATGTTACCATTATAAAGATAGTGAAAATATCAGATTTAAATGAATGATTGCACATATATATTTATTTAAATATGGTTAGGTGTGCATGTAGTGATTAAGTGTGAGGGGGGATAAGACTTTATTAATCAAATTTTTTAAAGAAAGGATACAGATGATGAAAACAAAAAAGATTGTTTATTTTACAGCTATATTAAGTCTTGTTCTTTTAACAGGGTGTGAGCCTCTAATGGTTTTGGATCCAAAAGGCCCACAAGGAAGAATAACTGCCGATATTATTAAGATATCTATATGGACAATGGCTATCGTAGTAGTTTCTGTATTAGCTTTATATTCTTATATGGTATGGAAATACAGGGCTTCCAAACAAAAAGAGGATTACGAACCGCCTCATATTGAAGGTAGCATAAAATTAGAAATAATTTGGACAGCTATACCTATTCTAATTGTTGCTTTTTTATCCTTCATAACAATCAAATCTACCTATGAAGTGGAAGATATACCAAAGGGATATAGTCAAGAACCACTTGTTATTTATGCGTCGTCATCCAATTGGAAGTGGCACTTTAGTTACCCAGAAGAGGATATAGAGACAGTTAACTACCTCTTTATTCCTACAGACCGACCAATACAGTTTAAGTTATATTCTTACGGACCTATCTCTAGCTTTTGGATCCCGCAATTAGGTGGCCAGAAATATGCAATGGCTGATATGCTGAACACCTTAAATCTAGCTGCAGATGTACCAGGTGAATATCCAGGTCGTAATGCAAATTTCACTGGAGAAGGATTTGCTCAGCAAACTTTTAATGTTCAGGCAATGCCGGAGGATGAATATAAGGAGTGGGTAACAGAAGTAAAAAGTACAGCAGAAAAACTAACAGAGGAAAAATTTAATGAATTGTTAAAACCTGGTCATTTGGGTCAGTCAACTTATAATGGAACTCATTTGGGCTTTTCTCCACCGCCTCATGATATGAAAGCGAATACGGAAGATGAAGAAAAAGGGAATTCCGCAGATTCAAATGAGACAGGTAATATGTCAGATACGAACATGGATGGTATGAACCATTAATAATAAATCTTTTTCCTGAAAGGAGTACTACCGTATGGATTTTTTCGATAGATTTGCTGTTCCAAATCCAGGGCCAACAATCTATGCTTCTATGGTTGCAATAGCCCTTACCGTTATAGGGACATTAGTGTTTATAACGTATACAAAAAAGTGGGGGTATTTATGGCGAGAGTGGTTAACAACTGTAGATCATAAAAAAATAGGTATTTTATATTTAATCTCAGCATTATTAATGCTTTTCCGTGGTGGAGCCGATGCCATTATGATGAGGGCGCAAACAGCGGTTCCAGATAATAATTTATTAAATGCTCAGGAATATAATGAAATCTTTACTACACATGGTGTAGTTATGATTATATTTATGGCGATGGCATTTATCATGGCTCTTATGAACTTTGTAGTACCGCTGCAAATCGGTGCGAGAGACGTCGCCTTTCCAAGGCTAAACGCAGTTAGTTTTTGGTTATATTTCTTTGGAGCCATGTTATTCAATATTTCTTTCGTAGTTGGAGGTTCACCAGATTCTGGTTGGTCTTCTTACTTCCCATTAGCCGGAACTGAGTTTAGTAAATCTGTAGGTACGAATTATTACATGACTGCACTACAAATTTCTGGAATAGGTACATTAATAACAGGTATTAACTTTGTTACTACTATCTTAAAAATGAGAGCTCCAGGTATGACTCTTATGAAAATGCCGATGTTTACTTGGTCAGCACTGATTACAAACTTAATCATTGTATTTGCCTTTCCTATTTTAACCATTGCATTAATCATGGGAACAATGGATCGACTGTTTGGTACGAACTTCTTTACAACCACTGATGGTGGGATGGATATGCTTTGGGCTAACCTATTTTGGGTGTGGGGGCATCCAGAAGTATACATCCTCATATTGCCGGCTTTCGGTATATACAGTGAAATTATTCCAACCTTCGCTAAGAGAAATTTATATGGATATAAATCAATGGTAATATCGATCGTTGCAATTTCTGTACTTTCCTTCTTAGTATGGGTTCACCATTTCTTTACTATGGGACAAGGTGCATTAGTAAATAGTATCTTCTCTGTTACTACAATGGCTATTGCGGTACCAACGGGTATTAAGATTTTCAACTGGCTGTTTACCTTAAGGAAGGGTAAAATACAGTTTACGGTTCCGATGCTATATTCTCTAGGATTCATCCCTATTTTCACAATAGGTGGAGTGACTGGAGTAATGCTTGGAATGGCAAGTGCTGACTACCAATACCATAATACAATGTTTCTAGTAGCTCACTTTCACTTAGTAATTATTCCTGGGGTTGTTTTTGCAATGCTTGCTGGGTTGACTTATTGGTGGCCAAAGATGTTTGGATACATGCTAAGCGAAAGAATTGGAAAATGGGCATTCTGGTTTATTTCTATAAGCGTCTGTGTCACTTTCTTCCCAATGTTCATTTCAGGATTAGATGGTCAGGCACGAAGAATGTATACCTATTCTGAGTCAACAGGTTTTGGTATATGGAATATGATCTCCTTTATAGGAGCTTTAGGACTATTAGTTGGGTTTGTCCTAATAGTTTACAATATTCTTTACAGCTTCAAGAATGCACCAAGAAATATTTCTTCCGACCCTTGGGATGCAAGATCTTTAGAATGGGCAACTAAATCACCTGTCCCAGAGTACAATTTTGCTATAACTCCTACAGTTGATTCAACAGAAGCATTTTGGGATTCAAAGAAAAAGGGTTATAAGTTATTTAAAGGGAAAGTAGATAAAATTCATATGCCAAATAACAGTGGCATGCCTTTTGTTCTAGGTTTTATCTTCTTTGTTTGGGGATTTGCCTTTGTATTTGCACTTTGGATTTTATTAATTATAGCAACAGTAGCTATCTTTATTTGTTTAGCATTTAGATCAAACGAAAAAGATAACGGAAGATATATTCCTAAGGAAACAGTAGAGAAAATAGAAAATTCGTTAGGAGGTCCGAAATAATGAAAATAGATCATACTTTGCCTCTTGAATATAGTACAGAACAAAATCGGTTAAATATACTTGGTTTTTGGATATTTCTAGGAGCTGAAATTGCGTTGTTTGGAACACTTTTTGCCTCCTACTTTACTCTCGTTGATCGGACAGGATCTGGACCAACAGGTGCTGAAATATTCGAGATATTACCAGTGATTATTGAAACGATACTGTTATTGGCAAGCAGTTTTACCATTGGCCTTGGTATAAATGCTATGAGATTAAGAAAGCAGAAAGCAATGGTCACTTTTTTCGCTCTTACGTTATTACTCGGCTTAGCATTCTTGGGAGTCGAAATTTATGATTTTGTTGTTTATATACATGAAGGTGCTACTCTGCAAACTAGCGGATTTACTGCCATTCTCTTCACTCTTTTAGGAACTCATGGAGCTCACGTAGCATTTGGAATTCTTTGGGGAACAATGATTATTTTGCAGGTAATAAGAGATGGGATAAATGAAAGAACTGCCAATAAAGCTTTTATATTCTCACTATATTGGCATTTTATCGATGTAGTTTGGATCTTCCTTTATAGTTTTGTGTTCTTGAAAGGAATGATGTAGAATGGGTGAATTATTTCCAAAGAAACATGTGATTGGGTTTGTGTCTTCCTTAATATTAACCGCAATTGCACTAACTGTTTATTTCTTGGATATGTCATTTGCTGTTGGATCTACTATATTACTAGTTACTGCCTTTATTCAGGCAATTGTACAATTAGTAATCTTCATGCATGCAGGTGAATCAAAAGATAAAAATGTAATATACATTAATATTTATTACGGAGTTTTTATCGCCTTGGTAACTGTTTTTGGAACACTTTTAACTTTAATTTGGGGATATTATTAATAAAGATAAAATAATTTATGTATTGTATTCTAAGCTGGGCATGGTTTAATATGTCCAGTTTTCTTTTTTATTTGGTAAGTTATGCAGCCGTTGGTCATATTCAAAGTTTTTTTATTGTTACCTGTTTTGGCATAAATTTGCTTGGTTGTTTGCGGAAATTTATGCTTTCTAATAGTAGGTGGGTAAAGGGTTATCCTACTAACATTAGAGATTATAGCAAAGTTAATTAAGAAAATTTAAAAGAGACATTATCGAATAGGTAAGGTTTAAGTGGAGCGTCTACACTTATCTGGACAGAAAAATTAAGGTCACGTACACTTGATCTAAAACAGATGAGGAGAACCCACTATGACAAAACGAGAACGCCGTACTTTCACGCCCGAGTTTAAAAAGCAAATGGTGCAGCTATACCAGAATGGAAAAACGAAACGAGCCTTTATTGATGAATATGATCTGACTCCGTCATCTCTTGACCGGTGGATCAACCAGGATGAAACCTCCGGTTCTTTTAAAGAAAAAGACAATCGTTCTTCTGAACAACAGGAGCTTTTAGAACTCCGCAAGGAACTAAAACAGCTAAGAATGGAGAACGACATTTTAAAGCAAGCCGCGCTGATAATGGGACGAAAGTAAATGTCATTAAGCAAAATAAAGACAAATACTCGGTATCAGCAATGTGCAGCGTCCTACAAATCTCACGTAGTACGTATTATTTATTATGAGGCCAAAGAACGTCAGTCAGAAGACGACGTAACAGGCACTGTTATAGAAATTTTTAAACAAAATCGCAACACCTATGGCACGCGTAAGATTAAAGTCGAGCTTTACAAGCGTGGATTTACAGTTTCTAGAAGACGAATTGGCCGTATCATGGAGGAGCAAGGGCTAGTTTCCTCCTATACAGTAGCACAGTTCAAGCCACAGAAAACTCCCTGTAATGAGTCGGCTCAGGCAAACGAATTGAAACGTAAGTTTCAGCAGACAGAAGTAAAAAAAGTAGTGGTCAGTGATTTAACATACGTTAAAGTCAAAAATAAATGGCATTACGTATGTATCTTTGTCGATCTTTTTAATCGAGAAATCATTGGTTTCAGTACAGGAACCAACAAAGATGCGAGCCTTGTCGCACGAGCTTTTTCTTCTATTCAAGGTGATCTGCGGGATATCCAGCTGTTCCACACCGACCGTGGTAGCGAGTTTAAAAACCAGCTCATCGACCAAACGTTAGCGGCCTTCCAGATTGGTCGCTCTTTAAGCATGAAAGGCTGTCCATATGATAACGCTGTAGCGGAAGCTACATTTAAAATCATTAAAACAGAGTTTATTAGCCAAATGAAATTTGATAGTTTAGAATATTTAACGCTAGAATTCAGTGACTATGTTAACTGTTATAACAAGCTTCGAATCCATGGAACACTAGGTTATGTAAGCCCCATTGACTACAAACAATCGTCCCTTAAAAAAGCTGTTTGATTTAATGTTGACAATCCAAAGAATGTTTTAGTACCTATAAAATTAGGAAAAAAGGACAAAGTAAAATCTTCATATTATAATTCCAAGATATCTCAGTCGAAAGCACTTAACTCCTAAAATTAGCGATCAGCAGTTATAACAAGATATAAACCATTACTTAATTTTACTGTATCCCCTCTAACAGCTAGGGCTACTTCCCTTACTAACGATTGCTGTTCTTTCTCTTCTTTTGCCTGAATGAAAAGTGCATTTCCAGAGTTAATTGTTTCATTTGTATGACTACTGCTTCCAATAACGGCAAAAATTTTAATGTCTTCCACAATTATTTCTCCTTTTTTGTAAATATTTATGATTCTTTTGGACTGTTTCAAGAACAGGGGTGCGAAGAATAGAAGAAATCATATTATCAATATTATGAATTATAGGTACGATTACAAAAGCAATTCTCCCGTTAGAATAATCTTTTCTGGTAAAATGGTACCTTTTTAAGCCAAGAGTTCTGGTGATTTCAAATAAAATAGCTTGTCTTTGGCCAAAATTATCAAGGAAGATTCTATAGTGTTCTTGTTTAGGGCTTAAAATAACAGCTATCCCCTCTTGAAGTATCATCTCTTGCCCACGAATACTACCTATACGATTAGAAATAAACATATCATCTGCATAAAGCTCGTTATTTTTTATAATTATCTTTGCTTGGTTTACTACTGCAAAATCAGATATAGTTTTCCCTTTTGAGAAACGGACTAAGATTAAAAAGATTAAAATTCCCCCTAATATTCCCAAGCTTATACGGATGAACACTGGCATTGTTTCGAGTGACTCAGCTATGACACTTATTGTTAATGCAACAAATAAAGCTATATAATTTCTCGCCTCGTAGGTCTTCGAAATACCATCGATATAAGCACTTCCGCGTTTTGTGTATTCGGTTTCTTCTAAGGATTTTAGGCTGTCTTGTTCTAACTTTCTAACACCCTGAAATTGAGTTATTGCCAAAGCTAAAAAAGTAGCAGCTGTAACGTTATTTGTCATTATTGCAGGGATGAAAGTTGCCCCTAATGTTGATGCAACAAAACCAAGTGCAATTTGGCTAAGAACCCCATTTGGATAGGTGGGATATTGTCTATAGTCCTCTCTTAAAATAAGTACCCTAGCAAGTGTACCACCAATTATTCCTATAATAATTAAAATTAAATGTGGGGTAGATAGAATTTGTGCTCTCATTTTTTCCCCCTCCTCATATCTACTTTTCAAAAATATTATCTCCGCAAATGAATAATGTATTCAGGTTTATAATAATAAAATGAACTTTGTATGGTTGGAGAAAATTTCAAAAAATATCATTCATATTAAAGTTTAGTTTAGATAAAAATAGATTTGGGAGGTGAAAAAATATGTTTAATAAAAATAAGTTTTTAGGTGTAATAAATAATATGGGAAATCCAGATGATATAAGTCTGTTAAATAATTTAGGAATTAAAGAATCAAACGAACCATTCATTGAAATAAATAATCCATTTGAGTTGAAAGAACCAGTTGAAATTAGAGAACCACAGTAATATAAAGCAATGAATACACTGAGAAAAAACTCTGATTAAAATATTGAACAGAGTTTTTTCTCATAAAATTAGGATAAGTTAAATTTATATTGGATTTTTATTGATTATTATTTTATTTTCTAACCACTTAGGATAAATGAAACGAGTATTCACTTAATAAAGCCTATTATATTTTAAAGAAATTGTTTCAATATCTCATATTTAAGGAAATACTACACTGAATAACGAACCAGCCAATGGAGGTAATTAGTTTGGAGAATAAAAAGCAGAAAGATTCAATTCATAAAGGAGAAAACCATGAAAATAATCACCATCACGGAGGAATCTTTGGAGGTAATACAGAACTTATTTTTTCATTACTATGTGGTGCCTTATTAGGAATTGGTTATCTGATAAGTATAACGAAAGATAATGTCAGTTTAATATCCATTACTTTGTATGTTATAGCGTATTTTTTTGGCGGATTTTTTACGCTTAAAGAAGCTATTTCATCTATAAAAAAAGGAAAATTTGAAATAGACTTTCTAATGATCTTGGCAGCAATTGGGGCAGCTTTTCTAGGTGAGTGGGCTGAAGGTGCATTGTTACTGTTTTTGTTTAGTGCAGGACATGCACTAGAACATTTTGCGATGAATAGAGCGCGTAATTCAATATCTGCCCTTGCTGATATTGCCCCTAGAACAGCTATTGTCAGAATTGGAAAAGATCAAAAAGAAGTGCCTATCGAGGATTTGACAATCGGAGATATCGTAATTGTAAAGCCTAATAGCAAAATATCAGCTGATGGAGTGGTCGTGAAAGGTAAGAGTAGTGTTAATCAAGCTCCAATAACGGGTGAGAGCATGCCTGTTGATAAAATTCCTATAAGTAATCCAGATAATATATCGGAGAAAAATCTACCTTCTGAAAGTAGAGTGTTTTCTGGAACCATTAATGGTACTGATACTTTAGAAGTTAAGGTATTAAAAGAGGCTAACGATTCGACTTTAAGTCGTTTAATAAAATTAGTGAAAGAAACGGAATCACAGAAATCGCCTACTCAATTATTTACTGATCGTTTTGAGAAGTATTTTGTCCCAGCTATACTTATATTGGTGTTTTTACTTCTTTTTGCTTTTCTTGTTTTAGATGAAACATTTAGTGAAAGCTTTTATCGGGCAATGGCAGTTTTGGTTGCAGCAAGCCCTTGCGCATTAGCTATTTCTACGCCAAGTGCTGTATTAAGTGGAGTAGCAAGAGCTGCTCGTGGAGGTGTATTAATAAAAGGTGGGTTACCTCTTGAAAATTTAGGAGAATTAAAAGCAATAGCCTTTGATAAAACAGGAACATTGACGGAGGGTAAACCAAAACTAAATAAAATCGTAACTGTTAATAATGTTAGTGAGGAAGAGTTATTATTAACTACTATTGCGGTAGAGAAATTAAGTGATCATCCACTAGCAGCCGCCATAGTAAAAGGTGGAGTAGAGAAACTCGGAAATAGACCAATAGAAGAAGCAGATAGTTTAAAAGCCGTTACGGGAAGAGGTGTTACGGCACAGTTAAATAATGAAACCATTTATATTGGAAACAGAAGTTTATTTGAGGAGCACCTCTCCATTAGTTTACCCGATGATTTATCAAACAGTTTAAATGAATTGGAGTCAAATGGAAATACTGCGATGATAGTAAAAAAAGAAGAAATGTTTCTGGGTATTATTGGACTGATGGATACTCCAAAAGAAGAGGCTGAATCTGTTATTAAAAGTTTGCGGAAGTACGGAATAAAACGAATGATAATGATTACAGGTGATAATCAACGAGTAGCGGATAGTATTGCGAAATTAATCGGAATTAAAGAGGCTTGGGGAGGACTACTACCTGAAGATAAGGTTAAAGCAATAAATGATCTTAAAGAAACTGAAAAGAAGGTTGCTATGGTAGGGGATGGTGTTAATGATGCTCCTGCTATGGCAAAAAGTTCTGTTGGTATTGCAATGGGTGCTGCAGGGTCAGATGTTGCGTTAGAAACAGCAGATATCGCCTTGATGGCAGATAATTTAAATGATTTACCTTTCGCAATAAATCTAAGTAGGAAAAGTAAATCCATAATAAAGCAAAATTTATGGATAAGTTTAGGCGTTACTGCTTTCCTGATACCTGCAACTTTATTTGGTTTTACTGGAATTGGGTTAGCTGTTTTAATACATGAGGGATCCACAATACTTGTTGTTTTTAATGCATTAAGACTTTTAGCTTTAAAAAAATAATTTTCTGTATACCACAAATAATATTTAAATACGGGAAGGTAAAGTAGTTTAGATTAATGTGTAATATATCCCATTAGAATTATAGTAAACAGTTGCTTTTTTTAGTAAATAAAAAAGGGGAATTATATATTTATGCTATAATAGAGAAATTAGAACTAAATAAGGGGATTACATAATGGGATCTTTACATGAAAAAAATGAGGGGAAGACAAAACAATATATAAATCAACTGGATGAGGAAACATTATTTATAGTGTCTCAAACGTTTAAGGCTCTTTCTGAACCAACACGGATAAAAATATTGCATTTGTTAGCAGAAAGACCGCACTCTGTAAATGAAATAGCAGAAAGGTTGGAGATGTTACAATCAACTGTTTCTCATCAATTAAGTTTTCTGAAAAATTTGAGGCTTGTTAAATATAAAAGAGAAGGAACTACTATGATTTATTCGTGTGATGATGCGCATGTAATGGGTGTATTAGAACAAATGATTGATCATGCACAACACCATTAATAAGAAGATTATTTAGAAAGAATATGGGGTAAAAGGATGGTGGAGTGTATACCATCCTTTTTTATTCTTAAAAGTTGATAACCATTGACACTTGTTTTGGATAGTATATAATACATATATGGTTATATGAATATTTGGTCATATATAAGTTTTTGAACGCTTGTAGAAAGGGGAAAGAGTATTTATGGAAGAAGTCAGACAACAGTTAAAAAAGGAATTTTTATTAGAGGGTCTTGACTGTGCTAACTGTGCAATGAAAATTGAAAGAGGAGTTTCGTCTATAAATGGTGTAAAGGATTGTAATGTGAATTTTGCTACACAGACAATATCCTTGCGATACGAAAGTAACGAAGAAGAAAGTATATTATTAAATACAAAGAAAACAATTAATCGTTTAGAGCCACATGTTAAGTTAGTTGAAAAACAAAGTGGGAGAAGGAATACTAAACTCATAAGCCATGGTCATGCTCATAGCCATAATCATGACCATTCCCACAATGATGCAAATGACCATAATCATGGCCATTCCCATTCCCATGAGCATGGAAGTAATGATATCAAAAAAATGATTAGTCGTTTATTCTTAGGTGGACTAATTTTTGGTTTAGGGATTTTTGCGCCAATAACAGGAATGACCGAATTGATGGTGTTCTTACTTGCTTATGTTATAGTTGGTGGCGATATTGTATTAAGAGCAATAAAAAATATAACAAGAGGGCAAGTCTTCGATGAGCATTTCCTTATGGCTATTGCTACAATCGGTGCTTTTGCTATTCAGGAGTATCCAGAAGGTGTAGCCGTAATGCTATTTTATCAGGTCGGTGAGCTATTCCAATCAATTGCAGTTAATCGTTCTAGAAAATCAATCAGCAGTTTAATGGATATTCGACCAGACTTTGCCAATCTTCAAGTTGGATTAGATGTCAAAAAAGTATCACCCGAAGATGTTGAAATTGGCGATATTATTGTAATTAAACCTGGAGAAAAGGTTCCATTAGATGGTGTTATATTAGAAGGAACTTCGAGCGTTGACACATCTGCATTAACAGGGGAATCAGTGCCACGTGATGTAACTGTGGGAAGTGATATATTAAGTGGTTTTATTAACAAAAATGGTCTTCTGACGGTAGAAGTAAAAAAAGAATTTGGAGAATCAACTGTTTCTAAAATTTTAGAATTAGTACAAAATGCTAGCAATAGAAAAGCTAAAACGGAGAACTTTATCACTAAATTCGCTCGTTACTATACACCAGTTGTTGTAATTATTGCATTACTGTTAGCTATTGTTCCACCCTTACTTTTTAGTGGAGCTACCTTCTCAGACTGGGTATATAGAGCCCTTATCTTTTTAGTTATTTCCTGTCCTTGTGCTTTAGTTGTTTCTATTCCTTTAGGCTTTTTCGGTGGAATTGGAGCAGCCTCTAAAAAAGGAATATTAGTAAAAGGTAGTAACTATTTGGAAGCACTTAATGATGTTAAGTATGTCGTATTTGATAAAACAGGAACCCTTACAAAAGGTGTATTTGAAGTAGACTCGGTTTATCCTGTTAATGGATACTCAGAGGAAGAAATAATTAAGTTTGCTGCTTACGCTGAAACACACTCCAATCATCCAATTGCTGACTCAATTAGAAAGGCCTTTGGAGATAAGATAAAGGAAGAATTAATTCAAGACTATAATGAAATAGCTGGTCATGGTATTTCTGTAGTAGTGGACGGAAAAGAAATACTAGCTGGAAACGATAAACTTATGCAAAAAGAAAAGGTTGATTTTTACAGGAATAACGAAATTGGTACGATTGTTTATGTTGCATACGATAAACAATTCGTAGGTTCCATTGCAATTTCAGACCAAATAAAAGCGGACTCCTATAGCGCGATACAAACACTAAAAAGAATAGGCATCAAGAAGACCGTTATGTTAACAGGGGATTCTAAAGTGGTTGGGAAAAGGGTAGGAGAACTGCTTGAAATAGATGAGGTTCATGCAGAGTTACTTCCTCAAAATAAAGTAGAAGAAATAGAGAAATTAGATGCTTCTAAGAATGCTAAAGACAAAATTTTGTTTGTTGGAGACGGTATTAATGATACTCCAGTATTAGCTAGAGCAGATGTAGGAATGGCTATGGGGGGGTTAGGTTCAGATGCAGCAATTGAAGCGGCTGATATTGTTATTATGACAGATGAACCTTCTAAAATAGCCACGGCAATCTCACTTGCTAAGCGGACTAGACGTATTGTATGGCAAAACATTATTTTCGCATTAGGAGTAAAGGCAATCTTTCTATTGTTAGGGGCTTTTGGTATTGCAACAATGTGGGAAGCCGTATTTTCTGATGTAGGAGTTACACTTATCGCAGTATTGAATGCTATGAGAATACTAAAAGTAACAAATGACGATCCTTTTTCTTAATCCTAATAATTAGCTAAAACAGCATCATTATTTAGTAACTAAGCTGATAATGATGCTGTTTTTTGCAATTTACTTTTATGGATATATACTGATGTTGAATTTCACCTGTAAAATTAATTAGGAGAAGTCGATATGCAAAATATTGTTATTGTACTTGTGGGCTTAGTATTAATTACCTTAATAATCATTTTTATTTCAAAAAGTATTAGAACTATGATTCCTTCTTTAATTGCCTTTTATTTCTTAATCTTAATAAGCTTGTTTACTTATAATAGCAAGCAAGTGGAGTCTTTTTTACAAAAGGAAGTTGACATTACAAGCAGTGAAAAGAAGGAGGGAATAGAGAAAAAACCAGCACAGGAAATAAACAAAGAATGGAATGAAAAGGATGAAAATAGAGGAAAAGTCAAAAAAAACATAATTCTTGATGCACCTATAATTAAACAATTTCCTGAACTACCAAGAGGATGTGAAGTAACTAGTTTAGCAATGTTTTTCCAATATTACGATATTAAGGTTAATAAAATGGACTTAGCTAAAAAAGTAAAAAAGGATAAAACTCCATTAACTAAGAGAAATGGAAAGATATTCTGGGGAAATCCAAATGATGGATTTATAGGTGATATGTATTCTTTTAATAATCCTGGGTATGGTGTATATCATAAACCTATTCTGGATTTAGCTGAAGAATATCTTCCAGGGAAAATAGTAAATTTGACCGGAAGTAATTTAGAGGACTTAAAAAGATATCTCTCTAATAATAGACCTATCTGGATTATAACAAATGCAAGCTATGATTATTTGCCGTCATCTTCATTTGAAAAATGGAATACTCCATCAGGCGAAATTAATATCACTTATAGATTACACTCTGTTTTAATAACAGGTTATGATGAAGCTAATATCTATTTCAATGATCCAATTGATGGTAAGAAAAATAAACAGGTACCTATACAACCATTTATAAAGGCTTGGGAACAAATGGGGAGTCAGGCAATTTCATTAAACTTATAATTGAAACATATACCTCAACAAGTATTAGTATAAATTAATACTTATTCACTAAATTGTCACAATTATAATAATTAGAATCATGTTATCATTATAACGATGTTGTTAATATAATGACTAGAGAAAAAGAGGGGAAAAAATGAAAAAGGGTTTGTATATATTTTTTATTAGTTTCTTTTTTGTATGGACAAATAATGCATTTGCTCATACTGGGTTGGAAAGTTCATCACCTGGGAATGAGGAGATAGTAAAGGAAGAATTGCAAAAAATCACACTAACATTTGAAACTAAAATTGAACAGGGAAGTACATTTACACTAATAAATTCGGAAAACAAAGTGATACAAGTGCAAAATATTGAAAAAACGGATAACCAACTTATCGGGGAGTTTACTTCTCCATTAGAAAATGATAATTATGATATCCAATGGCAAATTATTGGAGTAGATGGTCATATTATTGAGGGAGAGTTTACTTTTACAGTTGATGCTCCTGTGGGAGAAGAAGAGGATCAGTTGAAAGCCGAAACAGATGAGAAAGCAACAACACAACAAGATGCTAAAGAAGAAGAAACAACTAAAGATGACACGAAAAAGGATACAGAGGAAATAGATCATTCAACTATGTCTCCAGAGGAACATGCTGCATATGAGAAAGCAAATTCCGATCCTTCTACTGTATTAATTCCTGCAATTTTAATATTAGTAGGGATAATAGTAATTATTATAGTTGCAGCATATATAGTAACAAGGAAAAATAAATCGGTATAATGTTTATCATAATCACAGTTACTCAAGCTTTATTATATATTTGCTACTCAATTATTATGGGAAGCTTTCTTTTGAATCTTGTCCCTAATAACTATAAGCCATTAATATATTTGCCTAGAAAAATATTACTAATCTCTCTTGGGGGAATAGTAATATTTTCATTTATTCCGGTATTACCACTTATCTTGCATCTTAATTCACTACTTGGATTTACTGACGCGGTAAATTCAGTTCTGCTTACATTTCAAATCGGAAAGTCTTGGTTATTCACTTTTGTTGTTTCTCTAACATTTGTTCCGTTTCTAGTTTTTTTTAACAACCGGAAAACAATACAAAACATTGTTGGTATTTTATTTACCTTAATCTTAATTAGCGCAGTAGGTTGGTCAAGTCATGCGAGTTCATTGAATCCTGTTAAGGGATTTTTGAGTGATAGTACACATCTGACTGCTGTAAGTGTTTGGGTTGGTATCCTATTTATAATTAGTTGGTTTTCCAAAGATGAGTCAAATTGGTTGCCGTTTTTAAAATGGTTTACACCAGTAGCTATTTCTTGCTTAGTTATTACAGCAATTAGCGGTATTGTTCTAATGACATTTGATATCGACTTTAATAATTACTATAATTCCTGGATGATTCCATATGGTCAATCATTACTAATAAAGCATATTTTAATTATCCCTTTACTGGTGTATGCATTTATTAATGGTTTTTTTATTAAAAGAAGACTTAATAAAGAAGAAAACTTTAATCCTAAACCATGGGCTAGGATTGAAAGTATAATAATTTTATTTGTTTTTACAGCTACATCAGCATTAAGTCAACAATCTCCACCGAAAGAAACAGCCATAACAGAAGAGTCTGTATCACCAATCTTTAAAGTCTTCCATCAAGGGGAAGTTGAGTTAGGAGTAAACTTACAAGTAGGTATTAGCTTAATAAGTATTCTATTTTTATTGTTAACCCTTGTATTTTTAATACTAACAGTTGTATTTTACTTTAAGAAAAAAAGTTCGTATTTGTCACTCGTTTTGGGAATTCTCTCTTTAGTAAGTATTTATTTATCGTTAATGTATATTGTTTCATAAAATAAAGTGTGGTCTGGAGATAGAGACATCTCCAGACTTTTTTAATTGGCTAGTTTTATTTAAGAATTTATTTCTCACATTAAAAAACAGTAATTTATTGACACACATATTAGTAAAAGTTAATATGATGGCATTAGACATATTAGAAACAACTAATACGAGGGGGTAATTATGCAAAATAGCACTTTGGATATGAAGGTCAAACTAATTCATGGTTTTTCGAATAAAACTCGAATTCAGATTCTAGAATGTCTGAAAAATGAGGAGAAAACTGTATCACAAATTGTCGAGCAGATAAAAGGAAATCAATCGAATATTTCTCAACATTTAGCCTGTTTAAAGGGTTGTGGCATTATCGTTGGAAGAAATGAAGGCAAATATTGCTTTTATAGTCTGAGAAACCAATATATTCGTGATTTATTAGATATGTTTGATGTAGTTCTAAATGATGTTCAGAATGACGTTATTTGTTGTGAAAATCATATGGAGTGAGGTGAATAATAGTGCCTGAAAAATGCTGTAGTTCAAACAATGAAAATAAAGATAATAAACTAGTTACCACAACAAATTGTTGTTCTAACGAAACGAAAATTACAGAAGAAAGTTCTGAAGTGATTTTAGTTGAAAGCAACTGTTGCAGTAATTCCAAAGAGACAGACGAAAGTACATGTTGCAGTTCAAGTTCCTCGAAAGAAGAAATGAAAGAAATAAGCTCAAGTTGCTGTTCGACCAATAAAAAGCAACCATCGAATACATCTGAGCTATTTAATGTGATACCGGTGGCAAGTAGCTGCTGTAACAGTACTAAAGAGCCGGAGAAGGACTCATGTTGCAGTAAGGAGTCAGCTGAAAAAGTAAGTGATTGCTGTGCTTCTCAAGTTAGTAAGTCTGAAGAAAAGGCTAGCTCTTGTTGTAGTACTACAATTGAAGTCGAAGAAAATATAATGGAAACTAATGCTGGAGAAAGGCAAGATTTCCTTATTACTGGGATGGATTGCCCTGCTTGTGCCAAGACCATTGAAAAAGGATTAGGATCATTACCAGGTATCGAGACAGTAAAAGTAAACTATAGTACGGCAAAAATGCAAGTACACGCAGCTAATTCTTCTTCATTCATTTCTATTGAAAAGGAAATAAAGAAACTTGGATATTCGGCTGAAGTGCTGCAACAAAACAAAAATTTACGAACTTATGATATCGTGGGAATGGACTGTGGCAGCTGTGCAAAAAGTATTGAAAACCACTTTCAAAAAAACCCTTCCGTTAAAGAAGTAAGTGTTAATTTCTCTACAGGAAAAATGAAAATAGAACATACCAATAGTGTAGACGAAATAATCTCAGAAGTAGGTAAAATTGGGTACAGTGCTAGTTTGAAATTAAATAAGAAATCATCGGTGGAACAACCGAAAAGTAAAAAAGAAAACTGGATTATTATTTCTTCAGGTCTTCTTATAGTCATAGGTTTTTTACTATCTTATATATCTGTTCCGATGATTGTATCCACTATTTTATATGCTGGTGCTATCGTAATTAGTGGGTATAAACCAGTGAAAAGTGCCTTTTATGCCATTAAGAGCCGATCCCTTGATATGAACGTGCTAATGTCTGCGGCCGCAATTGGAGCTGCTTTAATTGGAGAATGGTTGGAAGGTGCCACAGTAGTATGGTTGTTCGCCATCGGAAATTACCTGCAAACAAAGTCCATTGAAAGAACTAGAAATTCTATTCGAAGTTTAATGGATTTATCTCCATCGGAGGCTTGGGTTAAGATTGGAAATGACTTAATCAAAAAGCCAGTTGAGGAGATTTCAGTTGGTACTACTATCGTGGTAAAACCTGGTGACCGAATTGCTTTGGATGGCGATGTTGTTCAAGGTGAATCCAGTGTAAACCAAGCACCTATAACAGGAGAATCTATACCAGTAGATAAAGCTATAGGTGATTCTGTATACGCTGGTACAATAAATGAACATGGTTTATTAGAAATAAAAGTAACGAAGTTGGTAGAAGATACTACTATCTCTAAAATCATTCATTTAGTAGAAGAAGCACAAGAACAAAAAGCACCAACAGAAGCATTTGTGGACAAATTTGCAAGTATCTACACACCTATCGTATTTATAGCTGCTTTGGCAGTTATTGTTATTCCTCCATTGATAGGATTGGGAACATGGGGAGAATGGTTCTATAAAGGGCTTGAGTTATTAGTGGTTGCTTGTCCATGTGCGCTAGTTATCTCCACTCCTGTTGCGATTGTGTCTGCTATCGGCAATGCTGCTAGAAATGGTGTCCTAATAAAAGGTGGAACTTTCTTAGAAGCTGCTGGGGCCATCAATGCAATTGCTTTTGATAAAACGGGTACGCTGACAGAAGGGAAACCAAAAGTATCAGACATTAAAACCTTTAATGGTTCTGAAGAAGAATTGCTATCCATAGCTCTTACTTTGGAAGAATATTCTACTCATCCTATTGCTAAAGCAATTGTAGATCATGTAAGAGAACTAGGGAAGCCAGCTAAAGATGGAGCAGAATACAAAAACATTGTAGGAAAAGGTGTGCAAGCTACCATCACTGGAGAAATATACTATGCAGGAAACCTGAAACTGTTTAAAGAAATGAGTATCCCATTAGGTACGGTTGAAGCGTATGTAAATGAAGTGCAAAATAATGGGAAGACAGTAGTTATCATAGGGACAAAAACCGATATTCTGGGAGTTATTTCGGTTGCTGATACTATACGTGAAAACTCTGCCGTTGCGCTAAAATCACTATTATCTAATGGTATCAAGCAAACGGTTATGTTAACAGGAGATAATGAAGGAACAGCTAAATTGATTGCTTCTAAGGCGAATGTAAATCGATATTTTGCTAATTTACTTCCAGAAGATAAAGTCGATGCGGTAAAGAAATTGCAAGAAGAAGGATACAAAGTAGCAATGGTTGGTGACGGAATAAATGATGCGCCAGCATTGGCAACGGCTGATTTAGGAATCGCAATGGGTGGGGCTGGTACAGATACTGCCATGGAAACAGCAGATATTGTGTTAATGGCAGATAATTTAGAGAAACTGCCACATACCATTAAATTAAGTAAAAAAGCTTTAAGCATTATAAAGCAAAACATTTGGTTCTCTATCCTCATAAAAGTTATTGCTTTAGTATTGATTTTCCCAGGGTGGTTAACACTTTGGATGGCAGTATTAAGTGATACAGGAGCAGCTTTAATCGTTATTTTAAATGCATTACGGTTATTGCGAATAAAAGGTTAAAAAAACCGAGATGTCTAACTAATGACATCTCGGTTTTTATATTATTCTGACGGTATAATTTGGTTATCTATATGGGTGACTTTCACAGATTTTCAGATTAGCAAGTGCTCTTTGAAGGTTATATATTTAAATGACTAACGTGGCAGCATTCCTATATTAACTGAAAATGAGATTTGAAAGAAAAAAGACCTCTTGATAAGATAAATGTGTCCTGAGCCCGCCAGCTAAAAGGGACAAAAAATCTACTCGGAGGCTCATCATTCAAATAAATTTGTGAATAATTACACTTCTTTAGTTTAAGAATTATAGGGCGTAGAGAACAAAAAAACAAGGGACTAGTAAGTCCCTTGCATATTATTAATCATTATATGAATAATGTACAGTGAAAGTTGGATCTAATCTATATTCAAAAGAAACAACATTTTTATTTGTAGCAGGAATAGAAGTAATGTATTCTTGCAGTTCAGCATTATGTTCATCAATACCCTTAGTCAAGTTAGCATCAACTACAGCTCCAGTAGGAAGCACTACTACTAGTTCGACTCTACCTCCACTTGGATCTAACTGTAATCCTGAAAACGGAAGCTGTGTTACAAATTCATAGTGGTTTGGTTGACCAGGAATTTCATAGATATTATGTTCATAATTAACTTCGTAGACAAAATGACCTTCTTTGGATTGTCCAGGTAATTTTGTGAGCTCAGTTCGATTCATGATAGAAACAAGAATGTTTTTATTTGCATCGTCTAATACTTCTCGAAGATTTCCAGCAATTGCTTGTTCTTGTATATCTTCAGTGCTTTCAAGGATATCTGCCTTAAGTGGAATCATTGGCAGCTGGAATACTTCACCTTTTGATTCTGCATCTTTACGAAGAAATTCTAAAACATGTGGTGGAACAGTAGATCCAGAAGGAATATACCAGAATTGACCTTCGGAAATTGGTTCAACTGTTTCAAGAAGAGTTTGAACCTTAACCCGGTCTGATTTACCTCCATTATAACGGGATAATCTTTGAATTGTTGCTGTCATTTCTTGCAAGTAAATAATATTCATTATTTTTGCCTCCAATAGTTTTGTTAGATGGAGGTATTCCCGCATTAAGACCTATTTGATTAATTCTCCTTCCTTACCGAATCAAAAGATAAGTCTATATTCCTTATATATTCATTTCTAATAAGACAAATTACATTGCCTTTCTAGAAATTTTCTTATATAATGTATTGGATTGAAATTAATATGGAACGTAGACAAACCTATTATCTGATATTGCAGTATCAGTTTTGATTGGTTTTATTGGTCTATGCGAAAAAACAACTATCTACAATTATTAATATAGTTGTTTTTTTTTATATGGTCAAGCAAAAAAGAAACTTTTCTTTACACTCAATGTATAATATAATCTGTTTAGGGTAAATTATTTTTAACATTCAAGTTAAATTAAGAGGAGGTGTGTAGATGGAAAACATTGCAAAGGTGATTGGACAAAACATAGAAAGATTAAAGCAATCTAAAGGATTAACTAATGAGGACATCGGTAACATTATTGGGGTGACTAGAGTTACGATTGCTAAATATTTATCTGGGGATCAGGTAATCGATAGTGCAAGACTATTCAGATTAGCTACTAAGTTTAACTTACCATTTAAATGGTTTTTAGAATCTGATGAGGATTCATCCATGTCCTTTATGTTTAGAGCAGATAATCCTCAAGAAAACTTTGAAGATGATTTAGCCCTTTCTCTTAACAATTTTCTAAATGAATACATCCGAATCTTAGAGTTGGCTGGAGAAAATAATGTAGCTTTTTTACCTCAAGCATATAAGTTACATTTAAAAGAAAATAAACTTACTGATGATGATCTTGAAATTATAAGAGAAATAGCTGAAAAACAAAGAATGGCATTTGGAGTAGAAGAAATTCTTGATTACGATATTTACTCAATTTTAGAAAAAAATAATATAAATGTTTTAGCTTTACAGTTAGATAACGAAAAAATATTTGGATTATCTGCCTATTCAGAAGATAAGGGTGCCTTTATTATAATAAATGATAGCCCTAATATTCCTGAGGAAAGAAAGATATTTAGTGTCATACATGAACTTGGGCATCTGATATTTCATCGAGAGGATTATGATAGAGAACCAGGAGAGTTAACTTATAGTAAAACGCGTAATAATATTAATGAAAAAATTGTTGATAAATTTGCGGGTTATTTCTTGATTCCTAGACATAAATTAAGAGGTTATAAAAGACTGTTTAGAGGTTTTATATCTAACTTTAATAGTGTTTTTGAAGTGAAAAAGGAATTCGGTGTAAGTGCAAAATCATTATTAATGGCATTAAAAGAGGAAGGTTATATAGAGCAAAAAACATTTGGTGCCCTATTTAACAAACTCAAAAATTCAGGATTTGACCATAAAGAGCCTCAACCAATAGAACCAATAGAAAAAAATAAGAAGTTAAAATCCATTCTTCGTAGATTGTACTTGGAGGATAAGGTGACTACAAATAAGGTTGCCGAGTTGTTATCATTAAATGACAAGGAGGCACGCCTGCTCGTTAAAGCATGGGCTGAAGAAGAGGACTATGGAGATCAATACACAGAAGATTAAAAATCTTATGGGAAAAGTAGGAGTGCTGGATAATAACATTCTGAATGATTTTACAGAGCTTCAATGTATATCCTTAATTAATCAAGTATTTGTAAAAGTCTATATACCACAAAGTATTTTAGAACGTGAGGCTATTCTCGAAACTATTCAATCGAATATTGAATGGTTAGAATATCAACCAACTGCCATAGAAAAGGTTGAATCGTACGAGTTTTTGAGTAAAATTTTAAAGGACAAGCCTGCTCTTTCTGACTATGATGCAGAATGTATCGCAATTGCAAGGGAAAAGATGATCTACTGCACATCAAATGAAAAAAGAGTTATAAGTATCTGTAACGAATATAATGTTGAATGTACAGGAACCATTGGAATATTATGTTGTGCATTTGAACATGGTATCATTAGTAAAGGTAAGTTTGAAGGTTTAATAAAAAAGTTATTTTCCCCTGAGTGTTCTTCTTACTTGGGCAAAAAAGTCAAAAAAGCTGTTTTTTCTTACTATAATATTGAATAGTACTATACACTAAGGCACCCTAAGTTGAGTCAAAGTATGATACTTAAGGTGCTTTTATATTTCTACTATGGATTATGTAGAGATGTTAAATATTTTTAGTAGCTTTGGATATATAGATTTTATTTTTTTAGTATTTGTTTCATTTGCATTTTTATCACAAATAATCTTTTTAGGGAATCGAAGATTAGAACTAGTACAAGAGTTATTTTCGCAATGTATAGAAGAAAAGAAATGAAAGTTTATAAAAAAAGTAGAAGCATTTAATATTATAGAAGATGTTTCTTTTTTTGTATGAGTCGTAACTTAAAAGAATTGACACCAAAACAACGGACTGTCAATTTAGGAGTTATTTTTCATTTAGTTTAGGCGTTAAATTGCACTGAAAAATCTTTTATATTGCTATATGTTGTTAAACGATCGCCCCTGTTTCTTTAAGTGCATTTTTTCACAAACTCAGCCTTTTTGAGTTAATTATTACAGGAATAATGCCATGTTTATGACACAAGCGTTTCTTCTATAAGGAATTCTACTCTCTTAGTGCAAGAGAAAATGCGATACCTCCTAAAATATCGCACATTCATTTCATAATAGTGTTACCTCTTAATTCCTGTAATTAAATAGTAAATACCAAATAGATAAAGTATGCCACTTATAAATAATAGTATGATTCTAATTTCTTTAATAGCTGTTCCATACACATCTACATTATTTCCATATCTAACTTCTATATCAATAAATGGATTATTTAAACATCCTATTTGGGAGCGTTATAACCACTTAAAAGCTTACAAAAGTGATAGCTGTCCTATTTCACGTAAAAATATAGAAGAATTCGACCGAAAATTATTTCATGTAATTGATGACTATTACAGTAAGGATATCAGAGAAATTGCAATTAGCTGCCCTGGTGCTGTTGATACAAAAAAAGGAATTATATATAACGGTGGATCCTTTCCTTTTCAGCACAATGTGAATCTAAAGAAAAAGTTAGCTGATCATTACAATATTGACGTAGCAATAGAAAATGATGGAAGATGCGCAGCCTTAGCGGAGCTATGGCTAGGTAGCATTAAAGGTAAACAGGACGCTGTTGTACTTGTATTGGGGAGTGGCGTAGGTGGTGGGATTATTCTGAACGGCAAGATACGTCACGGGGGTAATTTACTCTCTGGAGAATTAAGTTTTGTCATGTCTGGTATGAGTAAGGAGACAAACGAAGCCACTTTTGTAGGTTTTGAAGGATCTGCAGTAGAATTTCTAGTTGAAATATACCTTTTCCCCAACCAAAATATAATCTTTAATTATATGCTGTAACCCGACCTTCTAATCTATCATTCTCTGTTAACAAATGATATAAAGCACCATATAAATTAGCGTTATTTTGATAATGACAGCATACGATATTTGGCTTTGCTATATGCATTGTATTTGCTTTCTTCAATTCTTCAACCGCCCATTTTATCCGTTCAATTAGTATTGGTTGAGCACTTATACCCATATCTATTTTTAAAGATACTAATTGAGAAACAAAAGATAATGGATATGGCTAAACTATTTTTATCGGTACAAGAGATTAAGGAAAATCTATTTTTCCAGAAAGTGCAAAAATATTTGCTAATCAATCGGAATTCTGATAAGTAAGTAAGTTTTCAAATTAGAACTATACTTCTAGATGATAAAGCTAAAGTCCTGATATTTTCTCAGGGCTTTTTTTATTTCATAAAGTATAGTCCTCCATGCATAAATAAACAAATAAAAAGGATAAACCCAAAAACTATTGTTTATCCTTTGCTAGGTCATCTTCATAAAAAATACCAAATGCTACAGGAATTAAATATATATGATTATTTGGTGATTATTGTTTAAGGGAACTTACCTGGGCAGTTATTTTTACTATTTCAGAACTTTGAACAAGTTAGTAATGCCATTCATCCTTATTTATGATATTAACTTCATCTACGCAATTAAACCAAAAATAGATAGAAGAGTTCTTAATTACACCAGTCCAATTTCTCTTCTCTTTTAGTCGAAGGGTTAAATACTGCTAAATCATATTAAATAAAAATTAAGGATAGCTTTTTGTATTAATGTGTAAATTTAAGTTTTATTTTTCACTTATTTTAATAGTTATTTTTAGTCCAAGTTCTTCCCATTTATACTCCAGTATATGATGAGCTTCATCTTTACTTAGTTTGTCAAATTCATGAGCAAAACCAATTATAGAGTATAGTTGAGGGTAACGAGCTAATCGCTTTTCAATTCCTGGCATTCCAATTAATATCATTGCTACGTTGTTTTGATCGTAAATATCCCTAAGTTGTTCTAAACTTTGCAGTTTTAATCGTTCAATTTCATCAACGATGATTAAATCGATATGCTTATAGGAATCTGAATAATATTCTTCTTCGCCCGTAGTATGTAGTTTATACATCGCCTTTACCATATTTATTCTAAATCCTAAAGTATTATTCTAAATCTTGTACCTTTCACTTCACCATTAATGGCGGAGCAATATTAGCGCTTCTTGTTGGTGTAGTTGATTTTAATGATCTCGTTGACGTAACAGGGATTGTACGGAATGCAACAATGGCATTTGTTGCATTCATTATTATTTCATTAATCTTAGATGAAATTGGATTTTTTGAATGGGCAGCTTTACATATGGCAGAAGCTAGATGCTGGTGGTAACAGCTTGAAGATGTTTGTTTACGTTGCTATTCTAGGGGGCTATTGTTGCAGCGTTTTTCGCAAATGATGGGGCATAATTTAACACCAATTGTTTTAGCGATGGTTAGAGCATTAAAGTTAGACAAGAAAATGATTTACGGGTGGCTCTTTAGAACATAGAGGTATTTTAGACACAGGTATACTACGTGTATTTGATTTAGCTGTTAGTCAAACAGGTATGAATGAGCTAGAAGCGTTAGAAGAAGGCTATGATATTGAAATACTTCATAATATTAAACCAGCTAGTTCAGAGTATTTGGGAGAAATTAATAGTTATTAAGGAAAAAATTGTAAGGGTTTTAGGTGTACAAATAGTAGTTGAAGAAGGAGTGGATAAAAGAATTGATGTCTTTTGTAACAGCTCTTACGTTTAAGGAAAAAGCAGAAGACTTATTCCATCTTGATCTTGCCTACTCACCACCATTCAGCACAACTAAAGATCCAGCTATGTATACTGGGATGGCTTTGCAAAAAGCTATTGATAAGAAAAATAAGCTAATTACACCCAAGAGGGAGAAGCCATTCAAGTTATTGATACACGTCCACCAAAACAATATAATGTATCAAAAGTGGCGACTGCAATAAATATACCACTAGGCGAATTGCGTGGGAAATGTAAAGAACTTGATCCCAATTTTCCAACAGTAAACTTACTGTAATGGTGGAGTGACTGGGAATACTGCACAAAAATGTTATACGTAACTTAGGGTTTAACTATATCTATAATCTTTCTGGTGGTAATAAGAATTACGAAAATTATAAGAAGAATAAATAATTAAACAATCAAAAAGATTCTAGGTTTACCTTAACGGGTTCTCTAGATGGGGAGTTTTGTTAAAATAACATTAAGTTTCCCCTAGATTTCAGTATAAGTTTTAGCAATTGAAATAGACATCAAAACAACGAAAAAGAGCATCGAATTCGATGCTCTTTTAACATTAATTTCACAAAATGAAGTTACCGACTAAATATCCTAAGTAAGCTAGGATAATACCTGCACCATAGGTGATGATTGTGTAGAGGGTAAATATCTTTTTATATAAACTTAAATGTAATTGTATCATTTCTAATTTGAGTGTGGAAAAGGTTGTAAAAGCTCCCATAAAACCAGTTCCAAGCAGAAGAGCTATCATCGTATCTGCTTTAGCACTAGTAATAATCCCTAGTAGAAAGGCTCCCAATAGATTTACTGTAAGAGTTCCCAGGGGGAGTTTTAATGTTGATTTACCGTTTAGTTTCTTGCTGATTGAATATCGAGAAATCGCTCCGAAAAAACCGCCAATACCAACTAATAAAATATGTGCTACTGTCAAGATTTTTGCACTTCCTGGCTTACTTTAAAACCTAAGCGGCTCATCGCTAATCCACCAATAATACTTACGAATACATAAGATAAGCCCAAAACAATATTTCCAGCCCGAAACAAATTGACAGTTTCGACGCTAAGAGTTGAAAAGGTTGTAAAGGACCCAACAAATCCTGTTCCTAACGTCGTTGCAATGATAGGAGAAATCGAGAGCCTTTTAAATAAATTAGTTGTTAACCAAGCCAAAAGAAAACTCCCAATCAAATTAATCATTAATGTCGCATATGGGAATGTGCTATTTGTAAATAATGAAACTCCAATCATATACCTTAAAATAGCTCCTAGTGTCCCTGCAATTCCTACCCAAAAGTAAATCATTCTGCTGCCTCCCTATTTCTTAAAAATAAAAAGACTCCTGCCAGTAATAATGTTACCAGCAGGAGTCATTAGCCATTCGGCGGTTAAAGGCGAACTCCATCGCCTATTTAAATTCCATTAATATTATATATTTTATTTCAACACAGGGAAAGTAATTCGATCTTGTTATCTCAAATATAGAATATCTTTTATTTTGAAAATCTTATCCGTGATACCTAAACGTTGAGTCGGAGTCATTCGTTTTTTATCGCCAGTTTGGTAAGGAAAACAAAAATTGTAATAGCTTCTTAGATGGTCAAAGCCCTTTGAGCATATTAAGGATTAAATTTAGAATAAATATAGCTCTTTCCATCGCCTCTTGCAGTAGTCAAAGGTCTCTCCAAAACAGACAGCCTTCTTCTAATTTACTAAATAGCTATGGGTGAGCAAAACAATCTCCTTCTGAAAAGAATGGCCCTTATGTTTAAAAATATCTGTTAAGTATTCGTAAGCGATGGTTTATAAAGAACGACTTTCTATTCTATTGGCTAATCCCCAATTAATTAAATCCTGCGCATTTCTTTGAATTCAGTAAAAGCTTGTTTTTTCTGGATTTTCCTCGGACTGTTAAACACAAGAAAGAGTAAGCATCAAATCCCTTAAATTCATTTGAAAACACTATATATATTATATTGCGAACAACAAGGGTGTATCAATATCTGTTACAAATCGCCACTCATTCAACATCTCTTTAATCAACCAAAAGTGTGCCATAGAAGTATATGTGGAATTTGTATACAAACCATCAATATAGCGTTCTCTCCCGTTAAATCGTTAAAGGTCATTTTGATACTCACTCATTGATTGTGTATCATTTTCAGTAAGTTCCTGTGGGTAATAAATGAATCTCAGTCTTGCATTTTTTCTGACAAAATCGTGAAGGTGTTCTTCTTTAAATATTTTGGTATCAGTTATGATTTAGTTAAAATTAGCATCCCAAGCATAAGCAACTTCAGACCTAATTAGGATCATCCCTCTATTCGGATAGATTGGGTCACAATTACATTCTATAGTTTTGTGCCCTGATTGACCGACAATTTTGTATCGTGGTTTTCCTTTAGCGGTTGCGAATCGAGCTTGCGAAACTCTAAACCATATACAAAAGGGATTAATGCAAAAAATATTTTGATTTGTATGATTTATTCCGTTTAGACGAAAGTTCACTGGAAGAAATTTTTGCGTTTTCCAGTCTATATTCTTTACAAGTCTCCTAATACCAATTAAAAAGGACCATTCTCCCCTTTAAGGGAACCGATTAGGTTTACCTAGGTTTTTTTAAAAAAATTGTCAGCATTTCGGTGATAAATGAACTGTCTAACCAACAAACATGGAATCGTTTTTAATGGTAAATGAAGAGCATCCTTCTTTTTCACAAAAGGGTTGATTAGTTTAAGTGAAAAACTACACAAAATCCTGCTTGAATAATATATAAGGCACCTTAGTATTACACCAAGATGCCTTTCACTATAGTTGAGATTGTTTTATTTAGAAAGTTTGTGTTAATCCTAACTAAACTCCCTCAGATTGATACGGATATCTCTCGAATGCTCACTTATTCGCAGGATTTCATAACCCTTTTATTCAGATAATATACGATGTTAATGAGTTCAGATTATTTTTGGCTTCGTGGAGGCATGGATAAATAAAGGAGGTAGTTAACACTCCATATTTTACCATATAATGTACA
>NZ_BQYJ01000006.1 GCF_023168165.1 Niallia sp. NCCP-28 | reverse complement strand
GGCAATAAATGCTCCTATATTTGGCATAATCATTCCGCTTAAATGACTGCCAAAACGTTGTATTTTAACACGAATATCACTTTTATTTTCATTTGACATATTAATTTCACCCCTTATATTTCATACCTTTATATTAAAGCGCTTTCATTTTTATCGCAATTAGAAGTAAGTACAACTTTGTCTGAAGCAATGCTGACAAAATTAAATAGAATAATGTTTTTCATTATTTGTCTTATTTAGTTCTGAATAGAAGGAGCTTATAGGAAATGCTACTCTAGAATTGCGACTTTTTAGCCGGTTTCCATTCAGAGCTAGGTTTTTTATGAAAGGATTAAAAAAATGGCAACAATATGGTTGACGAAAATACATTTTTCTTTCATTGTTTTAAGTAGTGACATCATTTTATGATAAAAGTGTAAGAGTAATCAATTTTTATTGCCCATATTAAGTTAGAGTGAATCCCATGGCTAAGTGGGGGATGATACTTCGACAATAAAATAGGTAATAATAAAACAGACTTTGTACAGAAAAGCATAGATTGATGGTTAACTAGTTTTTTGTTTGTTTCCAGTTAATGGGGTACATATGCAGTAGATAATCAAAAGACGATTAAATGAAAAAATGCTAAAGTTTTCTAATTGAACAACTAAAGCACAAAAGAATAAGGAGGTTGGGTGTGAATACAAATGAACTTATCTATATCATTTCTGACTCGGTTTGCGAAACAGCTGAGACGATGGTAAAAGCAGTGGCGAGCCAATTTAATAGAGGGGAAGTAAGAATACAGCATATTTCCTATGTAGAGGATATAAAAGATCTTAAAAATATTATTGCTGCTTCGAAGGAAACTAATTCTATCATTGCTTATACGATTGTTGTTCCGTTTTTAAAGCAATATCTTGATCAGAAGGCACGAGAAGAAGGCGTTATAGCAGTTGATTTAATGAATCCACTTATGGAGGCTTTTATTCAAAAATTTAATAAAGTCCCAAAAGGGGAACCTAAATTAATGAGGAAATTGGATGAGGACTATTTCCGAAGAGTTGAAGCAATTGAGTTTGCTGTGAAACATGATGATGGACAGGATCCTAAAGGTATTAAATTTGCTGATATTGTATTAATTGGTGTTTCCCGAACATCAAAGACACCTCTATCGATGTATTTAGCCCGTAAAGGATATAAGGTAGCTAATGTACCTTTAGTACCAGAAATAGCACCTCCTGATTACCTTTTTGAGATTTCTAAAAATAAATGTGTTGGCCTAGTAATAACACCAGATAAATTAACTGGAATTCGAAGGGAACGCTTAAAACATTTGGGGTTAACCAGTGATGCGAATTATGCGAATTTAAAACGGATATTTGAAGAGTTAGAGTATGCTGAAAATCTTATGAAAAGAATAGGCTGTCCAATCATAAATGTTTCAAATAAAGCGATCGAAGAAACTGCCGATTTAATATTAGCGATGTTAAAAAAGGAGGAATCGTATATCATAAATAAATTTGTATAGAGATCTGATAAGGGAACTAACGAAAAAAGGAACTTTTAGGAGGCAAGTGAGTTAATTTAGAAGAAATGACCCGAGTGGGTTTACCTATTTGCGGAAGAGTAGAAAAAGGTTCTAGGATATGTTAAGAGGGGAGATTTTCTATAGTAGATTATGATGTAGAGAACATCTAAAGGTAGAAAACTGAATATTATGTTATTTTTGAAGATACGTGAAGAAGGAACATGTTGAAACAAAGAACAATATATATCTTTTTGTCTTTGTTTCTTTTGCCATTTTAATTTTTATTCTATATAAAACATGGTTAAGATTACCTTACTTTAAATACAATGTTCTCCAAGTTTATTTTCAAATGTCCCACCCAACTAGATTTCAAATAGTTTGAAAGGTACTAAACAAGCAATATAGGGTTAACAGTTGGAGAATTTGGTAAAAGCGGATATAAGATGTTAGTTAATAAATTAATTTTAATACAGAGTGATAACTCGCTATTTAAGTGATTAGCACCCTATAACTATTATAAAATCATTAATTTGTAATGGCAGGAGACGAACAATAATAAAGTTTCTAATAGTTTTTATAATATTTTTAGTCGAAAAACCAAAGATAGATAAGTGGCCAAGCTCTTTTAAAAAGCTTGGCTATTTCGTATCTATAAACTTCTTGATATATTAAAGATTTGGTTTTAATAGTAAATGTTGAATTTTGTCATTTTATCTCAATCATGGCAACATTTACAATGACAAAATAGGGTTTTCTATAAATTGATACCTCCTATGTAGTAGCCTTATTATAAAGTTACACTACTAATAAATGTTATATCATGTTTTTTGAAATTTGAAAGGGGATTAATTAGGAATGACGAATTCAAGTCAGGAAAAATCAGCTGTCAAGGTTAAGATTCAGCGCTTTGGCAGTTTTTTAAGTGGCATGATTATGCCGAATATAGGAGCGTTTATCGCTTGGGGGATTATTACAGCTTTATTTATTCCTACAGGTTGGTTTCCTAATGAAGATTTAGCAAAGCTTGTTAATCCACTGATTAAGTATTTGCTTCCATTATTAATTGGTTTTACAGGAGGTAGGGTAGTTCACGATTTAAGAGGTGGAGTAGTAGGTGCTGCTGCAACAATGGGAGTTATTGTTGCGGCAGATGGACCAATGATCTTAGGGGCTATGGTTATGGGGCCTTTAGGTGGATGGGTGATCAAAAAATTTGATAAAGCGATTGATGGAAAAGTTAAATCAGGTTTTGAAATGTTGATTAATAATTTTTCAGCGGGAATTATTTCTAGTATTCTAATAGTGCTTGCCTATAAAGTTATTGGACCATTTATTTTAACAATTAACACAACATTAGCAAACGGTGTTCAAATAATAGTAGATGCTAAGTTATTACCGCTAGTTAGTTTATTTATTGAACCAGCTAAAGTACTCTTTTTAAATAATGCTATAATGCATGGTGTTTTAAGTCCATTAGGAATTGAGCAAGCCTCGGCAACTGGTAAATCTATCTTATTTTTATTAGAATCTAACCCAGGTCCCGGTCTAGGAATTTTATTGGCTTATATTCTATATGGGAAAGGGACGGCTAAACAAACAGCAACTGGTGCATCTATCATTCATTTCTTTGGTGGAGTTCAGGAAATTTATTTTCCTTATATTTTAATGAAACCATTTTTACTGCTGGCTGCGATAGCTGGTGGAGCAACTGGGATATTTACTTTCTTATTCTTTGATGTAGGTTTAGTGTCGGCTCCTTCTCCTGGTAGTATTTTGAGTATATTAGCTATGGCACCAAGAGGGAATCATCTAGGAATTCTCGCTGGTGTATTTGTAGCAGCAGCAGTATCTTTCATAATTGCTTCTCTTATTTTAAAAACATCTAAGCAAACAGCAGAAGAAAATTTAGCGAAGGTAGCTGAAAAAACAGCAAGCTTAAAAGGGGAAGAAAACAAGGCTTCTACATTCATGAAAGCTGAAACAATTCAACAGCAAAATGAAGGAAAAGAAGAAGATGGTTTGAATAGCCAAATTAAGAAAGAAATTAAGAAAATCATTTTTGCCTGTGATGCAGGTATGGGTTCTAGTGCGATGGGAGCCTCTATTTTAAAAAGAAAAGTTCAACAGGCTGGGTTAGATATCTTAGTATCCAATACTTCCATTAATAACTTGCCAGTTGATGCCGATATTGTAATTACGCATAAAGATTTAACGGATCGAGCAAAAGATAAGTTGCCTGATGCGATTCATATTTCGGTTGAAAATTTCTTAAACAGTCCAAAATATGAAGAGTTATTATATGCGCTACAAAATGAAGAAGGTAATAAAACTATTGAAGCAGAAGAGGTTGAACCACCTGAACAAGTATTTGAGAATGTTTCTAAAATTATCTTTGCTTGTGATGCAGGTATGGGTTCTAGTGCGATGGGAGCCTCTATTTTAAAAAGAAAAGTTCAACAGGCTGGGTTAGATATCTTAGTATCCAATACTTCCATTAATAACTTGCCAGTTGATGCTAATATTGTGATTACACATAAAGATTTAACGGACCGAGCGAAAGCTAAATTGCCTCGTGCATATCACGTTTCAGTTGAAAACTTTTTAAGTAGTCCAAAGTATGATGAACTTATAGAAAAATTAGATTCAAAATTAGTGACTGTTTAGCCTGGTTCAATTAAGAACCAGTTTTTTTTGTTTGTGCTTCAGGAAAAGTAGGAATGCTAATTTTTTCTATTATTGGTCACCTGGTTCACCTTCTTCTTCTTTCAAAAATGGTTTTATGAGTACAATGACTATTCTGCGCATATTTTCACGGAGTGGTTTGAATGAATTTCTATCCATGTGTGTAAAGATAATAAAGTTGTTTAATTCGGTTACCAAATCTTAAACTTATGTCCCTTACCCTACATTTCAAATAGATAATCATGTTCTACCTTGCATACACGTAATGCGAATCGACTATACCACTCTTTTTTTCCGCGTTCTTGAGCGATTTGGTGAGCTGCATTTTTTTCCCAAGCAGCAATATCCTCGAGTGTTTTCCAGTAAGAAACGGTAATGCCCAAATCTGAATCTCTTGCACTTTCGACACCTAAATATCCTTTTTGTTTACTTGCTGTAACCGTCAAGTGAAATTGAACAGTTCTTGCTAATTTGGTTTGGACACTTTTGCTTAGAATAAATTTTGTCTATTTTTCATCCGATAGCTATCTCCGTTCATAGAAACTACTTCTACCCGATGCAATAAACGATCCAAAATTGCTGTTGTTATTCCTTCATCACCCATTAATTCTCCCCATTCTTCTGGGGACTTATTAGATGTTAATATGATAGAGCTTCGCTCATATAAATGATTAATTACTTGGAAAAATAGATTTGCTTCCCGTTGATCCATGGCCATATACATTAAATCATCAATAATAACTAAGTCCGAAGCTTGAAGTCGCTTAATTTGCACTTGTGATTTGTGTGTAAATTCTTGTGTTTTTAATAAATGAAGTAACTCACCCATGGTGACAAAGTAAACTTGAAATCCTTTCTGAATAGCTTCTATGCCTAATCCTACAGATAAATGAGTTTTGCCTACCCCTGGTGGCCCTAATAAAATTAAATTATATTGTTGCTCCAGCCAATTCAACTCTTGGAGTTGTGTGAGTTGACGTTCGCTTAGTGCATTTTGCTCTTTCACTTGAAACTCCATTAAAGTCTTGTGATAAGGAAATCTGGCCCACTTCATCCGTCTTTCTATACTTTTTTCTTCTCTTTTATTCAACTCAAAATGAGTAATTGCTTCCAGAAGTTCTAGATAAGTCCACGATACTTGCTCTGCTTCCCGAAGGAGCTTAGGAAGCTCCTCCGCTGTTTCTGCTAGGCGTAATTGCTTGAATTGAGATTGTAATTCTTTAACAGTTTGGTTCATGATTTATTACCTCCCAAAATGCTTGTATAAGCATTTAGAGAACGTTTAGCTATTGGATAAACACTTTTTCGCTTAGTAAAAACATTTTTTGGCTCAGCAGCTAATGTAGACTTTTCATGTGCAAGTTTCTTTAAATAATACACAATATCTCTAAAATCATTAGCACTATAGAGATTTTCTTTTCTACACTTTTCTAGTGCTTGTTCTATCCAGTTTGGTTCATTCTGTGCTATGGAACGGAAAATCTCTAATTGATCTCGTCGATAACGTGGATATCTATTAAGTACCTCATCTAGGTACTCATTTGCGTTTTCCACATTTTCAAATGCTGCTACTATACTACTTTTTAAAACTTCTATTCCCTTTGAGCGATCTCTACTATGACTTCTATTTTTGACAAGTATCCCCTTTTCTTTGCTAATCACATGCTTAGCGAGGATTTCATCATTCTTACTATTTCTAATTATTAACGTATCTTGATGTAGTCCAGTTATTTGTATAAATACCTTATTATCTCCATTTGCTTTATACGTACCGATAGGTACGGAGTATCTATTAGACTCAAATCTTATAGTATTGTCCTTGTTCACATTTCTTGATATACTTGATCCAATGGTACTTTCTTTTGAAAGTAGGGGAGAGACTGGATGTAGGTGTTGCTTTTCGAGGAGAAACACTTCATCTGGTCTCTTTTTTATTGTGTGATGTACATTATGATTGCCTGTACGAACTAGCCATTGACTGGCACGTTCATTCCAATCCTCAATATCTTTAAAGACACGACTATCCGCAAAATTTCCTTTAATATATTTGACGACATTTTCTATCATCCCCTTTGATTCTGGATCTGCTTTCCTGCACAAATGTACACGGAATTTCCTCTCTTTGACGTAGGCTTGAAATGCTGCTGTTAAAATAATTTCCCCTGCATTTTCACTTACGGTTAATAAATGGTCTTGATCGTATACAATTTCTTCTGTTTTTCCTCCATAATGACGAAAAGCATTTTCATGACATCGAATGGCATCTTGTGTGGTAAAAGGTCGATCCTGCCATTCCATATATTTATAACGTGAATGAGCTAAAACAAATGCAATAAAGTAAAGCTTTACTTCTTTTTTCTCTACTGTTTTTTGTTTTGTTTCTCCCCAATCTACCTGTAATTGTTTACCCATTGGCTGTTGAGGAATTGCCTCATAGTGTCTGACCTTTACGATCTTTTCAATTTGATACTTCTCTCGTACTTGTTGAATGTATAACCGAACTGTACTATCTCCAACCTGTAGGTGAGGGAATTTCTCTAACAACCAGTCCTTAATTTGAGCCGCACTTAAATGTGGGTATTCTTGTAACCAAGCTAGAATCCAATCAAGGTATTGATCTAGTTTTTTTGTTTTCTTCATTCCTTCTCCAAATGATTGCTGTGCTTCTTCAAAAGTCATATCTAAATATTTATAAACGGTTGTTCTTGATATTTTAAACTGCTTTGCTATACGAGAAACTGAAAAGTTTCGTTTTGCCATTTGATGAATTTCTAAATAAAGCATTAACTTTTCCTCCAACATTCCGACCCCCAGTAAACTACTGTTTTTAGTTTACTAGAATGTCTAATAAAAATGGCGAAAGTGTTCAGTGCTTCTTGGCAAAAACTGTCCATTTTAGTTTAGCAGTTACACTTGCTAATTCGTCCATTTTTGCTGCCATTACACCATAACCATTGTCACCTTCTGTTCGCTCTGAAGCAAAGACAACTGCATAATAGGGTAATTTATATGTATTTGCTAAGTTACTAATCTCCAACCACGCTCCTTAATGCCCAATATTCGGATGAAAATTTCTACAACTATTATATCTTAATAGGAAAAAGCCGACATTATTTTTAAAGTATTAGTTCTCATGTTTAAATAACTTTATTGTTTTTTAATCGGCTTTATTATGATTTAAACAATTTTATTATCATGAAACACCATGGTCGACATCCATTAAAAATATTCTTTTAAATATTACTTTAAACCCCATAGATTTCATCGATTATGAGTTTTTCACCGTTGCATGAACTATTAATCCCCGCGCATAATTTCCCTTATGTGCGGGTTTTCTGTGAGAGCATATGTGACGGAATTAAAATAGATTAATAGTATTATCAGTCATCAATTTTCTTTTATGAAATTTTCGTTTTATCGTTAGATTACTTTAATTATATGGATAACTTTTGCCTCGTATTATAGGCTGTTGTTACTTAGCAAAATTCTTATCTTTCTTTAAGAGGTTAAACTGATGTTGATTATATCTATATTGTATATTTATAAGATGTTTAGAATTAATATAAATATATTTTTTGTATACTAACTAATTTTTATGCAAAATTACTACTTGTGCTTAGTGTACTAATGGGGTATTTAGTGAAAGAATGGTTATAGGAAATTCAATGAACAAGGGAGAATAATACTCATTGAGAAATAAGAAATGGAGAATTAGATAATGATTATGCAGGATGCATTAAAGCAGCTTATTAAAGATGAAATTGCTCCATTATTTAAAGCAAAAGGTTTTAAAAAGAAGGGGAATAATTTTGCCAAGATGTTTTCTGATTTTGCTTGGACTGTAAATATCCAATCTTCTAAGTGGAATACGAAAGAAGAAGTGGAATTTACTTTTAATACTGGCATTTTTACTGATAAAATATTTGGGCCATATTATCAAACGGAACCACCCAAATTCCCAACAGAAATTCATTCGGTTCTTAGATTTCACATTTCTGAGTTGAAAAATGAGCCACATACCTGGTATAGAATTGACTTATCCAGTGACTTAGATGAAGTTAAACGAGAAGTGAGAAGCGATATACAAAAAGTGATTTTTCCGTACTTTGAGAAATTCCAAACAATTAATGAGGTAATGCAAGAGATGAAAAGAGAAGACGAACAAGACTTGTATGGGAGCAATCACTTCCTAACAATTTTGTATAAAGCATATGGTTATAATAAGGAAGCTCAAGAGAGAATTAATAAAGCATATGCTGAATCCGAGTTCGATTCACAAAAAGAGTATGCTAAGGAACTCGCCAATTATTTAGGGTTATTGATAGAGTAATTGATGGAAGTGTTTTTGTTGTGTGACAAACAGGGACTTTTATCCAATAACAATAAAGCGCATTTTAGTTTCTTCTGGCACTAAAATGGCAGGTTAGTTGAAGAATTAAGTCATCATTCCTAATACATAGTAGACTTATATACTGCGCAGCAAATGACCTTCATTTTCACCCTATTTTGTGAAAAAATGTACTTAAAGTGTGGGTGGGTTAGCTCAATTAAAAAAATTGAAATGTATTATTAAATAATAACTATTAATTCATAATGGGGATTTCTTCTAGTGTGTTGAATGTTGTGGAGAAAGAGATACTAATAGTGATTGAAAAATTCTCTTTACTGTAGAAAAGTTTTAAGAAAGGAAGAACGCCAATGATAGTTATTCGTCCACAGAGATTATCCCCATTTATAGAAAAAATAATATGGCAAGGTAAGGGATCAAAAGAACCTTATATAGTTTATCCGGATATTTATAATGTAATGGGTTTTCAAAACCTAGGCCATATTAATGTATTGAATGGTGATCAATGTAAGAAACTTGAAGGCGCTGGAATAACAGGTATTGATTCAGCTCCAAAAACTTTTCAAGGTACAGAGAATATTTCTTCTGTATTAGTGTTTTTTAAACCAGAAGTTCTTTTTCAGTGGAAAAAGATTCATCCTAGAGAAGTTGCAGGAACAAGTATAGGATTAATGGATTTTTGGATGAAAAAATCTGAATGGGATAGAATCTTAAATATTCAAGACCAAAGTCCATATCTATTTTTAGAACTAATAGAAAATATGTTATGGAAAGAATTTAATGCTGTAGAGACTGACCCTTGGATTTCGTGGGTTGTAAATCAAATAATATCGTCACATGGCACAATTAGAATTAATGAATTAGCCCAAGATGCAGTTCTTAGCAGAAGGCAATTTGGCCGAAAATTCATTGAAAAAATAGGTGTGTCTCCTAAGACCTTCTCACAAATAGTACAATTTCAATATGCCGTAAATTTGGCGAATACTAAAAATAAACTGGTAGATATAGCCATGAAGGCTGGATATACTGACCAATCCCATTTTATTAAGGAATTTCGAAAGCATACTGCCTCAATACCAAGTGAATTTTTTCATTTTAATAATGATAATGTCCCATTTTTACAAGATTAAGAAGTCACTCCGAGGTTAAAATTAGGAGGTAGAATTAAGGAAATAAATGATAATTGGAGGTACTATTTATGAAGGACAAGATAACAGATAGTGAGTTTCGAGAAATTTTACTAAGAAGAAGTAACGGTGTAATAGATTTCCACCAATTCTTAGATGAATTGTCCCAAAGAGGGATAAATGAATACGAAATAGAAGTTGCAACGGGACAAGCCACATATATAGGAGCATATTCAGAATTTAAAACAGATTCTCAAGTGAATTTAGTGATTTCAGACGATTTTAATAGAAATAAGGTACTTGAAGCAATTACTAACATTTCTCTTCCTTTCTTAGTCTTCCTACAAGAGATTGCTAATGCAGGAATTGTCAGCTACCGTGTATTTATAAAAGAAAAAAAGGTTATATACCTTGGTATTAAAGGGGAAGAAATTGAAGAACAGCTTAAAATATAAAAAAAGTCAGGTGCTATGCGATGGTTTTAAAAGATAGGTATGTTGATGAACTTGTGAAATTGTATACCCAATATATTGATTTGCATTATGCTAACTGGTCTAAAAAATATTTGAGGAACCAATTTGACTTTTTAGGGATTCGAACACCCTTACGCCGAAAAATTACGAAACAGTTTATTCATGAATTTGGTGTTCCTGCAAAAGAAAGCTTAAAATATATCATTCTTACATTGTGGGAACGTTCAGAAAGGGAGTATCAAAAAGCAGCGCTCGATATACTTCAAAAAGTAAAAGAAGACCTCACTCCCGATGATATGCCTTGGTTAAGTTCTTTATTAGTAAATAAATCATGGTGGGATACCGTGGATGTGCTTTCCCCTCATATAATGGGGTATATGTTTACAGCCTATCCAAAACTAATTTCTCAATATGCAGATCAATGGATTTTAGATGATAATATTTGGTTACAAAGGTCAGCGCTACTATATCAGCTTTATTATAAGAATAGAACAGATGAAATGCGGTTGTTTCAATATATTGTGAATAGGGCTAACAGTGAAGAGTTTTTTGTTCAAAAAGCAATAGGATGGGTATTGAGAGAATATGGAAAAAACAACCCCTTAGTTGTGAAAAAGTTTGTTTCTTTAAATGATTTAAAGCCACTTAGTAGACGAGAAGCGTTGAAAAATCTGTGAATTATTTAAATTATGTTAATGATATATAAACTATCAAGTGAACGAAGGCAGAAGAGTTCCCAGTCTGCCTTTTACTCATGAATAAAATTAAGGTTGTGAATAATTATTCTAAACAAAAGAGGTGCGTTTGTTCCAATAAAGCTTTATGTTTAAGAACAATTGATAAAAATATCAAGTCATTTACGGCACAGTACAACGATAATGTTCAGCAGCAATATAGTATAAGGAGATTAACTGTAAATTGGTTATAATCTTTCTTCAACTAAAGGGGGCTTGAGTTGAAGAAGGGAGGTAGCTGCGGCCCTTCCTTTTTTTATTGTACAAACGAGGAAATATAGTGAAATAAGCCTCTCTCAGGGAAACAAATCAATTGGAGAGGCTTTAGTTTTTTAATGACTTCCTTTTAAAGAATCAGCTTTATTCAAGGCTAAAAATAAGATCATTATAATAATACAAGTTGTTCCAACCCATTGGAAAATCCCAAAGGGTTCTTTTAACCAAAAGACCGTTGTTAAAACAGCCGCAAGTGGTTCTATACTACCTAGAAGACTAGATTCTTTCGGTAACAGACTTTGCAGACTTTCAATATAAAACCAAAATGCAATCATAGTACCAAAAATGATAACGAAGATTAGGTATAAAGAAGTTTGTAGAGTTAAACTTTTAACGTCTATTTGCCAAGGTGGGTGGATAAAACTTAATGTAAAACCTCCGATAATCATTGCCCAGCCAACAATGACAAGGGAGTCGTATTGTTTTAGTAAAGGAATGGCATATAAAGTATAAAAAGCTAAAGCTACTCCAGATAAAACTCCCCAAACGATTGCAAGTGTTGGTACAGATAATTGAGAGATGGAGCCGTTTGTTAATAAGAAAAAGCAGCCAGCTAAAGCTAGCGAAACAGTTACCATATCTTTCCGTGTAAGAACAGCTTTTTTGCGCAAAATTAAGAAAACAATAATCATTACGGGTGCTAAATATTGTAATAGTGTTGCAACAGCCGCATTGCCATGTTTGATGGAGGCCATATAGGTGTATTGAACCGCAAGCATTCCGAATAACCCGAATATAATCAATGGAATAGCTACCTTTTTTGTTTTCCAAACACCAAGGATCTGTGAACGGTCTTTGCTGAAAAATTGAATGGTTAAGAGTAAAATTCCTGCTATGAGCAATCGAGTCGTTACAAGCCAATCTATATCAATTGCAGCCTGTTGAAAAAGTTTTTTTGCAACGGTGCCACCAATCCCCCAAAATGCTGCTCCCGTAATAACTAAAAAAATCCCTTTTTTCCTATCCATCATTGTTTCTCCTTTAAATATAAAAATAGTGTTATACTATCTACTATCATAAGTAGGAAGACCTTAAAATTATATCTAAATTGAATAGAAAAATATAAGAATATTGAGGTGATAACATGCAAATAAAAAATTTTATAGTTGATCATAGTTTAAAAGAATTAACTGAACATCGTACAGTTGTGTTACCAATTGCATGTTATGAAACAACAATTAACCAAAATATAAATGGATATATACCTCTTCATTGGCATGACGAATTTCAGTTTGTTCTCGTTGTAAAGGGAGCAGCTATTTTTCAAATAAATGAAGAAAAAATGACTGTTCGCGAAGGCGAAGGGCTATTTATAAATAGTGGCAGGTTGCACATGGCCAAAGATAACAATGATTCCGGTTGTATCTATATTTGTTTAAATATTTCTCCAAGTTTTATGTTATCGCAAGAACTTTATACAACCTTTATAAACCCATATATTCAGGCTACGAATATTCCTTATTTACGCTTGGATCCAAAAGAGATTTGGGCGGCAAATATTTTAGACTCTATTAGGCAAATAAATCTGTTGATAAAACAACATCCGCCATACTATGAAATCGACATTAGTGTTCATCTAACATTAGTTTGGAAGAATTTGATTATAAATGGCGTTCAACTAGAGTATGAACAGACAGAAATGGTAAAGAGTCATCGAATGAAACAAATGCTAAACTGGATACACTTGCATTATGATGAGAAAATCCTTTTAGACGATATTGCGCGTTCAGGTCAATTAAGCCGTTCCGAATGTTGTCGATATTTCAAACGTACTCTAAATAAAACACCTTTAAATTATGTAACCGAATATCGAATTCGAAAAAGTCTAATTTTACTGCAACAATCAGATTCCAATGTCACAGGTGTTGCCTTTCAAGTAGGATTTAATAGCACTAGCTATTTCATTGATAAATTCCGAAAGTTGATAAACATGACACCATTAGCATACAAAAAGTATAAAAATAACAGATCAATTGTGAAGTAGTGTAGTTAAACAAAAGGGTGTTTTAACAAAATAAACATATATTTTTAAAGAGGATTTCTATACTAGTTATACATTATTTCATGCATAAGTTGTATAGAAATCTTTTTTTTATACAAAAAATATACATTTAATTCTTCTTATAAACAATAATCATATGAAGGGATTATCGTTTATAGGAAAAAGTTTAGAAGGGGATTATATTAGATAAAGTATAAATTTCTAAACGTTGATAAATCATTCACTATCTCCATTTCTAACCGTGTGGAGGTCAAAATAATCCGAGTTTCTTCCATTATATATACTAATTTTTCTTCACTAAAAAACTTATAAATTTTTTAAAATACTGCTCGCATTATTTTTGTATCTTTGTCCTGCCTGTACATAGCGATCGACCATTTCTCTAGTTTTATGTCCTGTTTGTTTCATAATGGAAATATCCGTCATTCCCATCATCGCCGCACTTGTAGATAATCCGCTGCGCAAACTGTGCCCCGCAAAGTCTTTCGGATTTAATCCTGCTGCTTCAATATATTTTTTTATAATTAACGCAATCCACTTGTCACTTAATCGGCCATTAATGTTTTGATGACGATCAATGGAACGGAAGAGAGCGCCACTATGCAAATTTGCTGCTTCGATCCACTGTTCCGTTGCTTTTACGGGACAGTACTCATTATTTGAAAAAATAACTCCTTTTATCAAATCGTCATTTTTAGTTTTGGTTTCTCGCACTCTGACATCTACCCCAAAATCATGAAACTCCAAATCTTCTATATTAAGAGCGACTAATTCCGATCGTCTGCTAGCCAAGGCAAAGCCCAATAAAATAATAGCTTTATCCCGAATGCCAGCAATAGTAGTAGTATCCATTTGGTCGATGAGTTTTGGGAGGATAGGAAGCATAAGTGCTTTTTTGGGTTTTTGCCGAGAGCCCTTTTCCCGTTTGATTCCTTCTACCAAGGCAACGACTTCCATTGATTTCGTCGGACTAATATGCTGCTTCAATTTATGTGCTTCACTAATAGAAGAAAGCCTTCTGCGTATCGTCGAAAATTTATGTGTCTCCGCAAGCTCTGTTAAATAAAAACAAATCGTTTCTACACTGGCAGGAAGAGGGGAGACGTTATGGAAGGTACACCACTCGGTAAAATGTTTCCAATCAGCCGAATAACTCTTTTTCGTGTTTTCACTTTTAGACTGAGAAATATAATAGTGGATTTTTTCCTTTTGTTTTTGGTTAAGCGATAAAAACTGCTTTTGTTTGGGAACGAGCATATTTCTCCTCCTAATAACGTGTTTCCTAAGTTCCGATAACTATATATTATCGGAACTTAGGAAAAAAGGGAAGTAACTAGAAGAGGATTTCAATAAGAATTTATTTAATGAAAAAAAAGAATCTCTACAAGGGGCAAAAGCAGGGGTATAATTTGGAAATAATTAGGATTATTATAAAATCCTCTAGAAGGAAATTAGATGACTAGTAACCCACAAAACACTATTTAATTTCGCCAGAGAGCGAATCTCAGCATAGCAAAAATATGTAAGTCATTAAGTTCTTTTTACTATTTTAAAGGTATTAGCATTTCTAGATCATAAGATTTTTATTTTAGATAAAGAAGAGTAAGCCAAACCATTAGCAAATTTTGAAAATGGATTTGTGCGAAGAGATTTAGAATATCCATAATATTTATCAGATAATTTAGATACTATCATCCATGAGGTTAGTATAGAAACGAAATCGTTCTTCAGGTAAAAAATGGATTTAGTTGGGGCAGCGTCAGGAAAATACGGATTTACAGCGTTAAATAAATTGCAATATTAACAAGCCTAATTTCTAAGCAATAAAAATGGAGAAATTAGGCTTGTTGTTACTCGAGAAAAACTTCTTTTGTCTGTTCAGGGATGTAAAATCAATCATTTCATTTATTCATGGGGATTGAAGAGTCGAAATGCCAATTCTTCAAGTGTTTGGATTTCATTCAGTTCGATTAGGCGTGGTAACTTGTAAAACATGTCTCCTCTCATGTTATGTTGCATAAGACCGTAAGCTTGACGGTACAAAGATAACGCCATGGCTTTATGCTCAAAGTCGTTCGTTATATTCCATCCACTTGATTTAAGAAATGCACGGAGTAAGTGTTTGTCACACTCAAACAAATCTAGATGCAACTTCCCAATTTCATAATGACGATCAATCATCATTGCATCTCCCCAGTCGATAATACCACTCAAACGTTTTTCTTTAACAAAAACATGGGACCAAGTTATATCTCCGTGAACAAAATCTAAAGAGGGCATTTCTATTCTTTTAAGATAATCATCAATTTGATCAATTAGATGAACAGGTAATGAGCTATGTCTAGCAGCATCCGTGACCTTAATGCCAATCCAGTCCTTCGGGGTTGCAATACCTGAAGGCCGGATTTCATGAATACGTTTGAATTCTCTTCCTAAGTCTGACGCAAGTGTTTGCCATTCTTCATGCGTAAGTGACACTTTACATACAGGATCCCCCGCCATCTTTGAGGTAAGCAAGTAACGCCATGGCTCATTAGGGTCATCAAGAAGAGCTCCCCAACCAATAAGTCTTGGTACTTTGATATCAGAATGTATACTTATTGCTGACTGTGCAGCCAGTTCTAATTCAAAATTTTTCTCCCATGATGGAGTGTAACCAAAGATTTTAACGACTACATCGCCGTATATAAATGCTGGGTACGAGCCTCCAATGCCAGCAATTGGCTGGTGTTCTGAGATATCCATATTGTTCTTTTCAAGTACTCCAACAACATAAGGCCACCAAAATTCCATATCTTCAACACTTGAATGGAATTCATGAAAGGAACTAAACTGTGGGGATGATAGCGTTTTCTTATTAGCCATATAGAAGCTCCTTTTATTTCGAAAAGAAAACATAGTTTATGGATTAATACTGATTCTTCTCTTAGTTAATTTATATTACTAGCGTCCCTTTTAGCGTGTTTTTTATTTTCTTCCCTCCTAAACAATGATATTTAAATTATAAACTAATATTGTGTTCATTTGTTCAGTTAACAAATAGAAAGATTATAGTGATATAGAATGTAAAAGCAGAAATTTCAAAAATGATGTCTGCTTTTACTAATTGGAAGAGCATAAACTACTAAATTATTTAATATTTTATTGACAGAAATTTAAAAAAATATTATTATTGCTTATGTAATATTGATAATCATTATCAAATAAAGAGGGAGAAAGTTAACATGAAGAAACTATTTATTCCAGTTTTACTTTTACTAGTACTTTTAGTTAGTGCTTGTGGCAATAAATCCACTGAAGAAACAACAGGGGATTCAGCAAAGAAAACGAAAAAAGATACGATTACCTATCAATCGGAAAATGGATCCATTGAAGTTCCGGCAAATCCAAAAAGAGTAGTTGCGTTATCAAATGCTGGTGATGTGCTGGCTTTGGGAGTTAATCTAGTAGGGGTAGAGACTTGGTCGAAAAAGAGTCCTATTTACGAAGAGCAGTTGAAAGATGTAGAAGTGGTTTCAGATGAGGACTTAGAAAAAATAATTGAATTAGATCCAGATTTAATCATTGGAGCAAGTACGAGTAAAAATTTGGATAAGCTGAAAAAAATTGCACCAACTGTAACCTATACATATGGGAAATTAGATTATTTAACACAGCACTTAGAAATTGGAAAGCTTCTCAATAAAGAAAAAGAAGCACAGAGCTGGATCGATAGTTTCAAAGCAGAAGCAAAAGCAACTGGAGAAGAAATCAAAGCGAAAATTGGGGAAGATGCGACAGTTTCCGTTATTGAAAGTTATGAAAAAGAAATAGGTGTATTTGGTGATAGTTGGGGAAGGGGAACAGAGGTTCTATATCAAGCAATGGGATTGAAAATGCCAGATAAAGTAAAAGAAATGACATCAAAAGATGGATATTATATGCTTTCTCAAGAAGTTTTACCCGAATATGTTGGTGATTACTTAATAGTTAGCAAATATACTGATCAAGATAGTTCCTATCAAAATACAGAAACCTACAAACAAATGCCAGCTGTGAAAAACAACCATGTGTTTGAAGCAGACGGAAATTCATTCTTGTTTAATGACCCATTAACATTAGAATATCAACTAAAGTTCTTTAAGGAAAACTTTTTAAAGTAAGCAGTGGAGGCGTTTCTTTTGCTTCCTTTGGGTTAAATAAAATAGAATATGGTCTAAAAAGGATGCCAATTAGATTATGGCATCCTTTTTGTGCGACGGGCAATCGCACCTTTGCTCTTTACTAAGTATGAATTTACTGCTATAGGTTGAGCTATGTTACTACGATAATTTTTACTAACCCAACAGAAGCCAAAGATTTCGTCAATTTAAAGAATTTGAAAATTTCTCCTGAATTTCTTTTAAAAAGATATCAGCAGCAGTGGAAAAAACATAATGCTTTTTCCAAACAATATTTAAGCCAGATTCAAGTCGTGGCTCTAGTGATCTAAAACAAAGGTTACTATCAGTAGATGTGTTTACTATTTTATCAAGGACTACCGCATATCCAATGCCCTCATCAACCATAAGAGCAGCATTATAGGCAAGGTTGTATGTAGTTACAATATTTAAATTATCAAAGTCTTCACCAAACCAATCTGCAAATTCATTTTTAGAAAATGTCTGTTTTATAGCCTGTCTTGAACAGATTACTGGGACATTTAATAAGTCTTCTGCTTGAATGGTATCTTTGAATGCAAGAGGACTGTCTTTTCTCATAACAACTCCCCAAACCTCTTTGCCTAGGATATCAATATAATTGTATTTTGATAAATCAGCTGGTTGAATTAAAATACCAAAGTCAAGCAATCCTTTGTCAAGCCGTTCAGTCACATCGTCTTCGTTTCCACTGTAGAGGTGATACCGGATGTTTGGGTACCGCAACTGTAAATCTTTGACTATTCGTGCAATCTGTCTCATAGCATCTGTTTCTCCACCGCCTATATAGACATTTCCACCTATTGTTTCTTTCATTGACCGAAATTCTCCCTCTAATTTTTCCACCATATCAATGATTTCTTCTGCTCTATTTCTCAAAAGCATTCCTTCTTCTGTAAGAATGATACTGTGACTACTGCGAATAAATAGTTTTTTTCCTAACTCTTGTTCAAGGTCTTTTAATTGTCTAGACAAGGTTGGTTGTGTTACATGCAAAAAATTAGCAGCAGCCGTAATGCTACCTTCTCTAGCAACAGTAAGGAAGTAGCGCAATACTCTTAATTCCATTTAATAACCCTCTCTTTTATAACATTTTAGTATATACATATCACCAATACTCATCAAGCATATCATGATATAAGATATAGGTATTAGCTATATCAAATAGGTATAGTTAAAATAAGTAGTAATAACAACAGTAAAAAGCCTGAAGAAGCTTCAGAATACTATTGATTTAAAATCAAGTGATATAGCCGATCCAGTAGCTGTGCTTCAAAACTAATGCCTATCGGGACCTTTCGATAGCTCTTTCTTACGAGAAAATATAATTTTTTAGCCGAAGTTCCTAGGGGAGAAATTTTAGTGAAGATAGGAGTTGTAAATTTGACTAAACGAAATAATTTGTTAATTTTTATATTAGCTATCGGAGTTTTCGGCATCTTAAATACGGAAATGGGTGTTATTGGGATACTACCTGCCATTGCTGAACACTTTCATGTCAGTATAACAAAAGCAGGATGGCTGGTGAGTTTTTTTGCCATTGTTGTTGCAGTATCTGGCCCAACTATGCCTTTATTGTTTTCAGGGATAAATCGGAAGAAAATCATGTTAATTGTACTAGGTATTTTTGTTTTGGGTAACATCGTATCAATCTTTACAACTAACTTTACTATTCTATTATTAGCTCGTATCATTCCAGCCTTTTTTCATCCAATTTATTGTTCTTTGGCATTTACAGTAGCTGCTGCTTCAGTGAGTAAGGAAGAAGCTCCAAAAGCTGTTTCTAAAATATTCATTGGAGTATCTGCAGGCATGGTAATCGGTGTACCAGTCGCAAGCTTTATTGATAATGCAGTTTCATTACAAATGGCTATGGTATTCTTTGCTGTTGTAAATACTATAGCATTCATTGCTACGTTATTGTTTGTACCATCTATACCGGTTGAGGAAAGACTTTCTTACGGAGCTCAATTGTCGGTATTAAAAAAATCGATTACTTGGCTTTCTGTTGTTACTGTCGTCTTGTTAAATTCTGCTGTGTTTGGAGTGTATAGCTATCTTGCTGAATATTTGAAAACTGTGACGAATATGTCTCCGAATGCTATAAGTTTACTATTATTTATATACGGTGGGGCTAATATTATTGGAAACGTAGTAGCAGGGAAATTGCTAACCAAAAATGCGAATAAATCTGTCCTAGCTTATCCATTGGTATTGGGAGCAGTTTATCTCATATTATTTTTCACAGGTCATTTAACTGTACCTATGGCAATCCTTACTTTAATCTGGGGAATATTGGCTGGTATGGGCGGTAATATTACTCAATATTGGATTATGTCTGCAGCTCCCGAAGCTCCTGATTTTGCTAATGGATTATTTTTAACATCGGCTAACTTAGGAACAACACTTGGTACAGCTATAGGCGGGTTATTTATATCGCAAATGGATACACAATATGTGGTTTTAGTTGGAATTTACTCTTTATTCCTAAGTTTGGTGACTATTATATTAAGAAACTACCTGTTTACTCCTAAACAACAACTTTCAGAATAAGCAGTATCCCTATTCGTATTTATTAGAACGAAAAATGGAGGTTTTTAAATGTCTAATAATTTAAAAATTGCGCTTATTACCGGAGGAAATCGAGGAATTGGATATGAGCTGGTCAAGCAATTAGCAATGAGAGGTTTTAAGACCATACTGGCAAGTCGCGATTCAGAGACGGGTCATGAAGCAACGCAAAAGCTAAAGGAATTAAATCTGGACGTTTCATTTATGGCGATGGATGTAGATAATCAAAAAAGCATTCGTGAAGCTGCAGATATAGTAAATAAGAAGTATGGAAGATTAGACGTATTGATTAATAATGCTGGTGTGTATCTGGAGGAGAATAAAAAGTTAGTGGCAATGGATCCTTCCATACTGGAGAGAACGATGTTAACCAATTTCTTCGGCGCTTACCATGTAATCCGTTCCTTCATCCCTATTATGGAAAAGAAAGGTTATGGAAGAATCATTAATATTTCCTCAGAATATGGGGCGGTTAGTGCTATGTCATATTCAGGAGTAGGAGCTTATAAGTTGTCTAAATTTGCTCTAAATGGATTGACACAATTGGTAGCAGCAGAAATCAATGGAGATATCAAAGTAAATGCGGTCGATCCAGGGTGGGTAAGTTCAGATATGGGTGGACCATCTGCTCCGAGAACCCCAAGGCAAGCAGCCGAATCTATCCTATGGTTAGCGACTGTTGGATCTGAAGGACCTAACGGGGGATTTTTTAGAGATGGAAAACAAATTGCTTGGTAAACATTAATAGCTAGTCAAGTAATTCCTTTCTGGAAGATATAGAAAGGAGTGGAAGAAAAGTGACGAAAACGCTGCTTTACAAACGTTAGAAAATTCTTTTAATTAATTCAGGAAATAAATTTTTTAAACTGGTTCACTCTATTAATCTATCCGAATAGAAAAAATAATTAGATAATAATAGAAAAGTTATAATAAAGGAGTTTGAGGAGGGAGAGAAAATATACGGAACAGAACTGCCGTCGAACTAACACCACCACAAGAAGCTGTTGCTGAAGAGTTCGCTGAATACTGAGGGCATCACCTCGTTCTTTGCCCATGAGCCTTACCAGCAGAGGGGCCCTTATGAACTTCTTCCCGTTTGAGGAGATTGAGAAGATTAATCCGCTGATTGCGGGTGAGAATGCTCACGCCAGTTACTACACCAAAGAAGCCTACGAACTAGCTGGGAAATCAAAGGAACTCTATATTGTACCAGGTGCAGGGCATGTGGACCTGTACGAGAAAATGGAGTACATCCCATTTGACAAACTGGAGTCCTTCTTCTAAGTAACTATCTAAAGAAAAAATTAGATTTTTGATGTGCATAGCGAGCCTGTCGTATCACCCGTAATCTAAGTAAAACCACTTTGTGGATCCCACGTCACATATTAAGAAGAGAAGTCATTAAGAGATAGGATCTTAAGTGTAAGACTTTTAATTGATCATCTATCCGTTATAGGAATCTATGTTTTATATTCACAGCAAGAGCATTGGGGGAGTTTATGAAGAAAATTATTCAACAGATACTGTTATCACTTACAATAGTTTTAATGTTTTTAACAGCTTGCAATAGTAGAATCATTGAAGAAAAAAGAAGCAGCGAAGAAAGTTTGACTATTCATCAAAGTAGCAAACAAGAAGTGACAGCAGATAAAGCAAACAACGGGGAGAGCCACAATTCAACACTGATTCATAAAGGGGGAAATACTACAAAAAATATAAGAATAAAATTAACGTTTAATAATGAAGAAGTCATTGTCAAAATGGATGATAATCCAACAAGTAAGGATTTTTTATCATTACTCCCACTTACATTAACATTTGAAGATTATGCAGGAACGGAAAAAATAAGCTATCTATCAAATAAATTATTTACTGAAGAGGCCCCATCTAGAATTGATCCTTCAATTGGAGACTTCACTTATTATGCTCCATGGGGAAATTTAGCCATATTCTATAAGGATTTTGGCTATTCAAATGGACTTATTAAACTAGGGGAAATCGAAGCTAGGGTAGAGAAATTTAAAAATATCAACAGAGATTTTACCGTTACAATTGAAAGAGTTGACTAATGGATAAAGGTAAGAGAGCTTCTTAAATAACTCGCCTTACTCAATTAAATTTGTCAGTTATCCAATTTATAAATCAGGGAAAATGTTTTATTGATAATACGTTAATTAACCTAAGTGTGTATCCTTTTTGAATATATAATAGAAAATATATCTTCCTATTAGAATTTTCAATTCATAATTAGAATTCAGCTGCTAATAGTAGCTGTTTTTTGATGTAGAAAAAAGAGGCAGGATAGTTTAAGATACTTTTTCAAAAAGTTTAAAAAAGCCCTATTTAACAGGGCAATTCTTACTAACTATTATTTTAATTTGTTATATTCCTCATCTGTTACTGGATCCAACCATTCTGGCGTACCTGCAGTGATTGCAATGTGTTCAAACCAACTGTCTTTTGTGGCACCATGCCAGTGCTTAACCCCATCATGGGTGACAATCACATCACCTGCTTTTAAGAATTGAGCTGGTTTGCCCTCTTCTTGATACCAACCTTTTCCACCAGTTACTAATAAAAGTTGATATCCATTACGGTGAATATGCCAATTATTTCTGCATCCTGGTTCAAAGGTTACATTCCCAACCCCAACACTTATTTTAGGATCGGCAATTAATGTTTTAAGATAACTTTGTCCCACAAAAAATTGTGCATATGCTTCATTTTTTTCCCCCACAGGAAAAATCACACCATTTTTTACTTCTTCATATTTTGCCATTTTAATTTCTTCCTTTCTTAATTTTCAGGAATAATTTCGTTAACATATGCTCATGCGTTCAGTGTCCTTGGAAAACCTATATATGGAAGGCAATGGGTGATAGCGATGATTAAAGTTTCCTTATCATTACCCACATTTTTATTACCTTGCACATGTGCTTTTACTTGACCTTCAGCACCACCTAAAGCAGTTATGATACAGAGTGTTAACAACCCTCGTGTTTTTAAATCCAATTCACCACAAGTATAGAAATCCCCAAAGCAAAAGGCAGAAAGATAATCCTGTATATGCTTTTGATTTACTGATGTACCTTCTCGCATTTTCGCAAGGAGATCGCCAAAAATTTCTACTTGAGTTGCAAGACCTTTTTGATAACGATTATCCTCATTGACTGTTTTTTGACTTTCAATTGGTAAAGCGATATTTTGCGTGTTGAAAACCTGGTGGACTTCATTGATAGCGTTTAACGTTTTAGGGAATCCAATATACGGAGCACACTGATAAATGGCCTCTTTAATTTCTACAGGTGTCAGACTAACATTTAGTGATGCACTAACATGTGCTTTAAGTTGTGGAAGCGTTTGAGTAGTAGTTAAAAATACTATAGTAATTAGTTCCCGCAACTTATCATCTAACTTCCCTTGATAGAATACTTCTCCAAAAATAAACCGACTTAAGATGTTCTGAAAATCAGGATCAGTAAAATAGGTTGCAGGTACTCCACTGCCAAATAGTTGTTTGAATTTTTCCTTACTTTTTACAATACGATCCATATTTCAACCTCCTTTTTGCATCAAATTTACTCTTCTATTATGCAAAGGTAGTTGAATAAAATGTAATAAAGAAATGCACCTTGATGTAATATCACACATCTGTATATAATTATAAACGTGATCAGAATACCTACAATGACCAATCAACCTAGATCTGTGTCTTATTACACAGATCTAGGTTGATTGTGCATTTGTTATAAAGAAAGATTGGTGATGTGTATATGCATCTGAAGGTGAACAGGGTGGATAGAAGGGTAATTAAATCACAAGAAGCAATCAAAAAAGCTTTTATTGAACTTATGACTGAAAAAACTATTGCTGAAATTACGATACAAAATATTGCTGATAGAGCAAATATCGGCCGTAGAACAGTTTATCTTCATTATTTAGATAAATATGATTTACTGGAAAAACTGCTTGAAGAACATATTAACGAATTAAGGAAATTATGCGAAACAGCCTCTGAGTTGAGTTTTGCTGAGGGAAATCTGATATGGTTTGAATACTTTGAACGTAATTCTTCCTTCTTTTCATCTATGTTTGCGAGTAAAGGAGCACCTGCTTTTCGCAGCAAATTCTTAAAGTTTGTGATTGAGGAATTAGAGAATGAAGTAGGTGTGAATAAAGGACAAAATCAAGGGTTAAGTAAGGATTTAATTCTTAAATTTTTTGGAGCAGCAATAGTAGAGATAGTAGAAGCGTGGTTCACCAATGAATTGTCTGAATCTACTCAAGTTGTTGCGGAACAAGTAGGGATTTTGTTAGATAGAAATTTTTAGATTATCTTGAACACTAGTGAATCTAGTCGCTAATGATATATTTGCTTAAGTTGATCCAGATGCCAACAGGCATCTGGATTTTTATATTCCTAGCGTGGCAGGATAGTAGAATACCAATTTCAATTAGATCAACAGTTATAAAAGGACAGATGGCTTTTCTGCGAATTAAAAATTTCCTATTTTATTGTTCTTATGAATATCTTCTGTTCCTGCATCTAAGGCAGTCATGTAATAGTTGCATTTATGATTGATGATTTCCATTGTCTTATTCAATTCTTCTATCTGTGCTTCTACAGCAGCTTTTCGCCCCAAGAACATGTCATATCTTTGCTGCAAAGTGGAATCCCCCTCAGAACACCATGCAATAAAACCTTTAATTTCCTTAATGGGCATTCCGGTGGACTTTAGACATTGAATAATTTTTAATGCTTCCATATCAGATTCCTTAAATAACCGAGTTCCACTAGGGGTGCGTTGTACAAAAGGCATTAAGCCCTCCTTATCGTAGTAACGTAAGGTGTATACTGTGAGATTTAATTCTTTTGCAACTTCACTTATAGAATATGTCATCATCCATTTATCTCCTTTTCTATTCGTATAGACTTCGAGTTAACTCTATATTTTGGCAAGATTCTATCATGCTTGTATGCTTCATGTCAAAGTCTAACTAATTCATTGTTATATCCTGTATAAACTTATTGCTTGACCTAGAGTTAACTATAGGGATTATTCTAGTTTTGCAAGAAAAAATGAATCAAAGAAAAGTTGAATATTTATACTCGCTCTAAGTCAATTATCTTGAAAAATCAAATTATATTGGAGGCTAAAACAAATGACAACAGCTAAAGCACGAGCAGTCGACGGTCCAGACAAATCGTTTCGAGTTGCTGAAATTAAAAGACGTGACCTTGATTTACAGGATGTTCTAATTGAAATTAAATATGCAGGCATATGTCACTCTGACATCCATACTGCTCATGGCGAATGGGGACCCGTAAACTATCCTCTTGTACCTGGACACGAGATTGCCGGAATTGTCACAGAAGTTGGTGCCGAGGTGACAAAGTATAAAGTAGGAGACCGAGTAGGGGTCGGATGTATGGTTGACTCATGTGGAAAATGTGAAAACTGCCTTAAAGGGGAAGAACAATACTGTCTCAAAGGAAATATTCCTACCTATGCTGGTGTAGACAAATATGGGGAGCCTACCCAAGGCGGCTATTCTACTCACATTGTTGTAACGGAGGACTTCGTTGTCAGAATTCCTGATAACATTGAACTGGACGTCGCAGCACCATTACTTTGCGCAGGCATTACGACTTATTCACCATTAAATCGTTGGGGAGCTGGGCCAGGTAAAAAAGTAGCAGTTGTCGGCTTAGGAGGCCTTGGTCATATGGCTGTCAAGATTGCACATGCTATGGGTGCCGAGGTGACCGTGCTATCACAAACATTAAAGAAAAAAGAGGATGGTTTGCAATTCGGTGCAAACCATTACTATGCGACAAGTGATCCAGAAACATTTGAGAAACTTGCAGGATCCTTTGACTTAATTATTAACACGGTAAGTGCAAAGATTGATATCGATGCGTATTTCTCCTTACTTACTCTTGATGGCACTATGGTTAATGTCGGTGCTCCTGGAGAGCCGTTGTCCCTAAACGTGATGTCTCTCATCGGCCATCGTCGCTCATTTGCAGGTTCCATGATTGGAGGCATCCGTGAGACTCAAGAAATGTTGGAGTTCTGTGCAAAACATAATATTGTTCCTAAGATTGAAATAATTTCAGCTGACCAAATTGACGAAGCCTATGAACGTGTCTTAGCTTCAGATGTAAAGTATCGATTTGTAATTGATATCAGCACAATGTAAGTTGTATAAGTAATAAATCTGAAGATACTATCAAGGATGTCCCGAAATCTAACTTTTGGGTCATCCTTTTTTCTATATTTATAATGGGAAACTGATTCATAATATGACTATAATCTTTCCTAAATAGGTACACAATATGTCATATTAGTAGGATTTTCATCACTAATATTGGGTTCGATATCTATTTTTCTAAGAAAATATATGTATCGACCTAAAACAAAACAATTTTCTAACTAAGCAAAATTTAAACTAACAGAGGCATTGCTGAAATGAATAGAAACGCTTTCTCTTTGTGAAGTAACAGGCAGGTAATAAGCAAATATGATATAATACGATTATTATCTGGTATTAAAGGTAGGTATAAACATTAAGTTAACTTAATGAATTTAGGAGGAAAAAATGGAGGATTTACTTAAATTAAAGGGGAAAAATATTGTAATAATGGGAGTTGCTAATGAAAGGAGCCTGGCTTGGGGAGTGGCTAGGTCCCTTTATAAAGCTGGTGCTAATCTTATTTTCACCTATCGTTTAGAACGTTCATTGGGAAAATTAAATAAGCTTTTAAATGATAATAACTATTCCGCTGAAATAATCGTGCAATGCGATGTAAATAGTGACGAAAGTATTAAAGATGCATTTCAAGAAATCGGAAAAAAGGTAGGAATAATCCACGGAATTGTACACTCAGTTGCATTTGCACATTCTGAAGATTTAAAAGGAGAGTTTATAAATACCTCAAGGTCTGGATATGCTTTTGCCCAAGATACTAGTTCGTACTCTCTAATAGCTGTGGCAAGAGAAGCACAACCTTATATGACGGAAGGTGGATCCATCGTAACAATGAGTTACCTTGGAGCTGAAAGGGTTGTCAGTGGCTATAATGTGATGGGAATAGCAAAAGCAGCTCTCGAATCATCGGTAAAATATCTGGCCTTAGATTTAGGAAAAGAGAATATTCGTATTAATGCTATTTCTGCTGGAGCCATTCGCACACTTGCTGCTAAGGGAGTTGGTTCTTTTAATGAAATACTCCATAAAGTGGAAGAGTCTGCACCTTTAAAAAGAAATGTAACACAAGAAGAGGTGGGCGATATGACACTTGCAATGCTTAGTAATCTATCTAGAGGAGTTACGGGTGAAATTATTTATGTAGATTCAGGTTATAATATAATCGGCTAGATTTGTTCAATGAAAAGTTGGATAAGGTTAAGGAAGGGTCGCATCAGCGACTTTTTTTGTTCCACTAAAGGTCAACCAGAAAAACCTGGCTAACCTTATATGACGAACAGATGCTTCGTTTTTTATAGAGCGTTAAACTGCCAATCGACCGCTATTTTGTTAAGTAATTTCATTTGTTTTCCGTTAATTTATTTCGAATTTGAGTAGCTGCGAAAAGTGCTGCTTTGTCTTGAATTACTTCTTCAGGTTTATTTCCATTTCCAAGAATATATCCCGCAAATTCAATTCCGATAAAATCAAATATATAATTAAATTGCTGAATCATAGGCAGTCCTTTAATGTGAGGGTCGTCTCCTCCAACAGCAATAACAAATGCTGTTTTGGAAGCCATTTTATTCTTGAAATCAGGGTATTTTGGATCTCTTAAGGTTTGTGACCACCGGTCGATAAAATTTTTCATGGTTCCTGACATGCTATACCAATAAATAGGAGTAGAGAATATTAGAATGTCATTCGGAAGAATCCTTTCTATGATGGAATTATAATCATCCTTTCTGTCCTGAAATCCTTCCATTGAATGACGCATGTCTATAATTGGTTGGATATTATAGTCTTTCAAATAAATTTTTTCAACGGTTAAATTCTGAATGACGTATTCTGTTAATATCTCCGTATTTCCATTAGGACGGCTTCCTCCATCTATGACTACTACTTTCATTTATCCATTCTCCTTTCAGCTATATTAAGTAATTTTCTAGTTGTTTCTTTATTACTTATATTTTATAGTTAATTTAAAAATCGATAAAGATAATTATTTCGATTGAATTAATCGAAATAATTGATTATAAAAAGGCGGAAAATATGGATATTAAACAATTGATCACTTTTAAAAATGCCGCAGAAAATTTGAACTTTACCCAGACTGCCAAAATTTTAAATTTTGCACAATCAAGTGTAACTGCTCAAATCAAATCTCTTGAAGAAGAACTTGGAAAACCTCTATTTGAGCGTTTAGGAAAACGGTTGATTTTAACGGAAGCTGGACACCAGTTTAAACTATATGCTGAAAAGATGATAAGATTAAGCTATGAAGCGATGATGGCTGTAAATAGAGAAGAAGAACCAACGGGCACCTTAATAATAGGTGCCCAGGAGAGCCAGTGCACCTACCGTTTACCGCCCATTCTTAAAGCATTTAAGGTTGCTTTTCCCAAAGTTAAGCTCGTCTTTAAACCGGCACATTCTGACGAAATGGCGAGAAAGCATCTGATGGAGGGGTTGTTAGATGTTGCTTTTATTATGGATATAAGTAAGCCGGAAGGTTCATTAAGCGTAGAGAAACTGGTCAAAGAAGAGTTTAAAATGGTCGTTGCAACAAACTATGCTAAACAAATACTCTTACTAGATGACCTTAAGGATGAAACTCTTTTGCTTACAGAAACAGGGTGTTCTTATAGAATGATGTTAGAAAGCTCCCTTAAATCGGCAGGAGTATATCCACTGGATAAAATAGAATTTAGCAGTATTGAGGCAATTAAACAATGTGTAATAGCAGGACTAGGAGTAGCGCTGTTACCAGAGATGGTAGTAAAAAAAGATATTAAAGAGGGGAGAATGAAGGAAATACATTGGGAAACCTCCCCCTCTTCAATTTTCACTCAAATTGCTTGGCATAAGGATAAATGGGTGACTCCCCCTTTAGAAGCATTTATTAATTTAACTCGTAAGTTTTTTTTATCCGATGACTCCTTCAACTGAAGGGGTTTTTCTTAGTAATGGCTGATCTTTTCAGCTATATTTTCTTATTGAAATAAAGACGTAGAGAAGTTTCATTTAGTCTTTTTTTCACTTATGCTACACTTAATCTTCAAAGAGGTGGTTTTAGTTATGCAACACTTACAATTTGAAGCGTCTTGGGACAAAGCGTTAGCTGTTCAGGACCGGCGAAATATAGAAAAAATCTTTAGTGAAACAAAATATCTAAACAGTTCTGACATTATTTGCTCTCCCATCCGAGAAGCAATCAACCATAATAAGGCACTTCTAGTGTCTGTATTGGTTCATAACTTTACGAACCATCCGCTTACATTTAATAATGTGAGACTAGTTTACAGCATTCAGGGAGAGATCATTGCAGACAAGGTATTCACTCTACCTATGCTTGCTATCCCATCTAAAGTGAGTTTGCCTTGGACATTTATTTTTCCAAAGGACAGTTATACACCAAAGACTTTTTTTGACAATGGGCGATTAGAAATCTTTTAAATTCACTTTGCATATTACATGGGCTGTTTTCTCAAAAGGATAGAAAACGATTAAGAAAGTGTTATCAATTGGATTGTATAGGAAGACATTTCGAGGTATATTGTCTGGTTTGAAGATAGTGCTGCTATTAAGCTAATGGGGGATACAAGAAAGGAGGAATCCTCTTTTTTAGTTTATCTTGAACTATGAAGCAAGATAGATTAATAGAAGAATTCCAGGTAAGCTGCTTACTTAATCTTGAAGAAATCACTTTATTCACTTCCAAGGATTTTCATATAATTCTACTCAGCTTCTTAACGATAAATCTGCAATAATATACTATATTCATTCTATGTAAAGTTGTATATTTCCATGAGGATACATTGAAAGGAGTTTTCCTCATGAATATTGCATCTTTACTAATATACTGTTTTATTGTTACGTTTACACCAGGTCCTACTAATATCGTCATTTTATCGACAGTATACAATTTGGGAACAAGAAAGGCTTTGCAGTATGCATATGGAGCTACTATAGCTTTTGGTTTATTACTTGTTGTTTCTGCTTTTTTAAATTCAATTCTTGTCACAATAATACCTAAGATATTATATGGGATGCAAATTATTGGAAGCTTATACATGATCTATCTCGCCTATCAAATATACAAAATGGATAAATCAAAAGGCCCTGTAAATAAAACTGGAACTTTCATATCGGGATTCTTGATGCAGTTTTTAAATCCAAAGGTAGTGATTTTTACCATGACTGTCATTCCTAGCTATATTATGCCCTACTATAAGACAATGCCGGCATTGACTTATAGTGTAATAGCCATAACTATTATTGGATGTTTAGCATTTATTACATGGGTTCTTTTCGGAACGATATTCAAGGAGTTTTTACAGAAGCATAATAAGGCGGTTAATATTATGATGGCTTTATTTATAGTATATGCTGCAGCAATGATATGGATGTAGGGAAGCTAATAAAGAGGTGGTTTTAGTGGAGAAATTTGTATATAAAAAATCAACTGGTATTACTGCATTGTCAGCAAGCATAAATGAGTTTACATATAAAAAACACTCTCACAAGGAGTATGCTATAGGGGTAACTTTACGTGGTATTCAACAGTATAACTTGGATGGCAGCTTACAGTTATCCTATAAAAATGGAGTTATGCTTTTTAATCCAGAACAGGCACATGATGGAATGGCACATGATGAGAAAGGCCTGGATTATGTTATGCTTTATATTGAGCCACAGTTGCTATTAGAGGTGATAGAGAAAAAAGAAATGATACATTTTTCTACTCCTATTGTATATGATAATATTCTCGGACAAAAAATATTAAGACTATCTAATGCAATTCTAAACGAAAAGGATGAAGCTTTATGTAGTGAGTTACTCTTATCTCTTACAGAAAGCCTTGTTCAAACGAATCTCTCCCAAGACTATAAGAAAGATAGTGTTCTTATAAAAAAAGCGAAGGAAATGCTTTATGGTAATTTAATAAATGTACCTAAACTTGATCAGATATGCTGTGAGCTCCATTTATCAAAATTTCAATTTATCCGGTTATTCAAAGCGCACACTGGAATTTCACCATACCAATACTTTCTTAACTGCAAAATAGAGCGAGCAAAGCAGTTAATAGAAAAGAATGGGGATATATATTACGCAGTAGCTGAATGTGGATTTGTGGATCTAACCCATTTGAATAAACATTTTAAAAGTGTATTTGGAACGACGGCATTTGAATATCTATCACAGATAAATTAATGATGATTAGCTATATAAATAGAACCCCCAGATCGCTTGGTTATCTATTAATAATAGTATGTTTAATGTTTAAATCGGAATTTCTTGCATGAATATAGACTTCTTTGGAAATAAAATGATTAAGAATCCTTTTAGAGGGTGATTTGTGCAAGTGAATTTTTTTAAAAGAAGAGGAGCTATCTCATGGAAAACATCAAAGTAGGAGAAGTCTTTAGAAATGAGCAGGATGAGGAAATTGAAGTGCTGGCAGTGGTAAATATGGAAGGGACAGAATACATTGCAGTTGGATTTGTGGAAGATCTTCAAGAAGAAATCGAGGAAGACATTGATATTTTCTTTTTAAAGGTTAACCAGGATGGAGACTTCGCAGCCATTGAAAGTGACGAGGAATTCGACAGAGTTTCTTCAGCTTTTGATGAAATAATGCAGCAAGAAGACTAATACTGTACAAGATAAAAAGAGAATATGAAAACCTTGCTCATGCAAGGTTTTTTTGTTGTTCAACAATCATGCGCGATTCTTTAATAAGAAGGCGTTCTTCTTGATAGAACTAGGTTTTTGAATACTATATTTAAAAGGAGATGGATACTTATATTAAAGTATGGAAGAGATTATAAAGGTCTCTAGTTAAATGAAAGGAAGATTTCGTTAAGAAGGGGAGCTATTTTTATATTGTAAAAGGGACAGTTTAGTGGAAAAATTGTCCGTTCAATAATGTCGCTTGATAAAAAACAGATATAAAAATATTTCGAGCTATACATACTCATACTTATAAAGAAGTGAAGGGGCTTATTGAATGTCCTCCTATTCGCCCCCTTCATTAAAACCAATTTACCTCTTCCCTCACATCACTTTTTTACTAGCCTCAATTCCTTCCTTCACTCTCTCAGCAATCAGATTTCTCTCTAATTCAGCAATAACACACATTATTTAAAACATAGCTTTTACTGAACAACCTGTAGCGGATTTATTTGAAGTTAACCAATGAATAGCTAATCTGTTTGGGGACAAATACACAAACTAGTTGTAGTCAAAATATTTTCAGATAAGTACTTGCAAATAAGGAGCTTCAGGTAGCTATTTCCAGGATGAAATTCCTTTTTAGTAAAATTAAGTTGCAACAAGAAAAAGGCAGGTTGATGAGTCTATCTACTCTCAATTCTGCCTTTTTTCGTTACTAGCCTTTCTCCAATGTGTTGGAGTTGCCCCCATGAAACGTTTAAAAACTGTTACAAAATGTTCTAGCGACTCCTCTTCATTCCAATTTCGTTTCCTAAATCCCCTTCCTCTAACATTAGAATAATCACTATTTTGAGTGTAATCTATTGAATAGAGGATGAAAACTCTACTGTGCAGTCTAGAGTAGCAACCCTGTCACTAAGCCTTAATAAATTTCTACCTAACCAATCACTTTGGTTTACATCTTCAACATGGAAAAGAAGGAAAAACTTTGTTTATCAAGCGACTTGATATAAAATTTTTAGTAGAAAGCTAACAAATGATGATACCTAATGGAGGGAATACAATTGCCACACTTAGTGATTCGAGGAGTATCAATGGAAGAAATGAAAAGAATCAGCAAGCCATTGGTAGGAGAGCTTGCTGAAATTTGTGAATGCGGGACTGATAATTTTACGTTCGAAGTGCCTCATTCCACGTTTATATTTGATGGGGAAGAAATTCCGGCTTTTCCGCTTATTGAAGTAAAATGGTTTGAAAGGGGACAAGAAACTCGCGACCGATTCGCCCAATCCGTTACCAAACATATCATGTCAACAGGTGTTGATGAGGTAGAAGTTGTATTTATCCCTTTCTCCGAGTCTGCTTATTATATTAATGGGGAGAGAGTCGGAAATGAAAGGAAACAGGATGGATGAGAGTATAATAACTGCCACTATGCGTTTCTGCAATCGTCAGGAACGCTTTTTCATTAAGTGTAGTAATAATTACACTAAACTTAACTTAATGTCTAGCTGCTATATAGTGGCTTTTTAGGTTGCTAACTGAGCAAATTTGTTGAAGAAGAAGGAATATCGTAATAGGAGGAGTACTAAATGGGGAAAATAATTACTTTTTCAGTTGATACAAAATATGAAGATTCAAGAGAGACAGAAACATTCACTTTTGAGAAATTAGGTATTGATGAAGATATGGATAATACAGAACTAAAAAAAGCAATAGACGAAATTTTTCAAGCTTGGGTTTGGGATAAACTTAATATTTCTTTTAGTATAGTCATAGATGAAGAAAGCACACGTAGTACAGATGATATTGAGTCACAAAAGAGAAATTGCTCATTTGACTAACGGGTGCTCTCATTAGATAATCCAGTTCCCAAAAAGCCGCTTTTTTGTAGCTAAAGGGGAGGTTTCTTAATGAATTTTAATCTATACTATATTTAATTAAACAGATTTAGAAAGGAGCAACTAAAATTATAATGAATTTAAAAACACATCCATGTCATGGGAATAAAATTATAGAAAGAAAAATAAGATATGATTCTAAAATCGTAGAATATAAATGTACACTATTAAAAGCACAAGAACAAAATGTTGTGCTTTTTCATATTATCGAAGACTCGTTTACAATGATAGCTAATCAAAACAAATTAACGATTCCTACAGGCAGTTATACAATTGCTTATTATTGGGTAGATCGTCCATATAATTTATATTTCTGGAGAGATAATAAAGGGAAATATTTAGGTTCCTATTTTAACATTGTCAAGAATACCTATATAAACGATAAAATGGTATCTTTTGAAGATTTAATTATTGATATATTAGCATTCCCAAATGGTGAATACTTTATTTTAGATGAGGATGAATTACCTGAGTCATTGGAGAAATTTGAGAATGGTTCAGTTCAACATGCTTTAAACTTATTAATAGAATCTATTGATCATGTTCTTTCTCAAACTATTTCAGAATCTGAAGGCATTTATAAACATGAAAAATTTGCTCCTTTTTTAGATATGCATTGAATAAAGGTACTTAAACAAACAGGGGAAGGGTAGTACAATAAGACCCATAATCAATTTCATTATAAAAATAGATATTTCAATCGAAAAAAACCAATATTTTAATCCATCTTTTTTCAAAGTGTCGGGTTTTTATACTTCCTCTCAATAGACTAAATCCTATTGAGACACTGCGATAAATCTTACTATTATTGAATTTTTTCTGAGCATTTATAGATTGGCAAACTCCTGACGCTACCTCTGAATCAAAAAAATCAATAATTATTATCTTGGCAACTAAAAAATAGTGAAATATACAAAAGGGGAGTTTTTATGACTAGTAATATAAATTTAATTCTGAAGCTAATATTAGCAATATTACTATTAGCTCTAATTATTTCAGGTTTCTTATTAGCTTCTAAGATTTTTTTTAATACTAAAGAAATTAATTCTGCTAGTGAATCTTGTTATAATAATGGTGGTGGTAGCCCTATCGTGGAAACTACATTTTTAACTTTGGATTATTCATTTTATTGTACAGATGAGGAAAAATAAAAAACAGAAAGACTTTAGGGTTTCTTTCTGTTTTTTATTATGTTAATAGATTCATTATTTATAAAAACGGAAAATTAATTTCTATTTTTTATAGGCAAATTAATATAGCCAACATTATCTTTGTCTTCTTATAGAAAACTTTCTCGCTTAGAGAGCTGCTGAATGAACGCCCCATAATTACATAATATAGTCATAATGTAATATATTGTTAAAATAACCTATTTATCAAAGTTACTCAAATGGTTATAAATCTTCTTTTTTATTATAGTACGTTTTCACGCTATCATAAATTACAAATAATCCAATTACAACAGCTAAAGAACGAACGACAAACTCAGCCACTAGTAAATTATTAATAATATCATATATAAACCATTTACCTGTAATAAAAACTGGTGCAATTATGATTAAGAAACCAATAAAAACCTTTATCTTCAATGCTTTTTTTAGTGTTTTTTCCATCAATTAAAGCACTCCTTTAGCTTTTAGGCTTAATGACAGGGTTACTGCTCTAGACCGCAAAGTATAGTTTCCCATCCCTAAACAATAGATTACACTCAAAATAGTAACTATATTAAGTTAGGGGAAGAGTGGCTATGAAACGAAATTGGAATGAAGATGAGTTACTAGAGCATTTTGTGGTAGTACCAATTGAAAGAAAACTGATTGGTAATAAAACAGGGGCAAGTCGTTTAGGATTTGCAGTGTTATTAAAGTATTTTCAACAAGAAGCGAGATTTCCTTCTAAGAAACAAGATATTCCCAAAGTGGTGGTTGAATTTATAGCGCATCAATTGGAGATATCTGCAGATCTTTTTGAGGAATATCGTTGGGGAGCAGAGGAAAGAAATTTTACTTACCATCGAAAGCAAATTAGGGAATTCTTCGGTTTTAGAGAACTTACGGCAAAGGACAACGATCTTTTGACAGATTGGTTGAACGAACAAGTCCAGTTTACTCATGATACCGACTATTTAAAAAGGGAAGCATACAGCCTATTTCGCAAGTGGAAAGTCGAACCTCCTTCGATTGGAAGTTTGAAGCGAATGATCGATTCTGCCATTGACACTTTTGAAAAAAATTTGTATCAATCGACTTATCAGCAGCTATCTCCAAAAACTTGTTCACGATTAGATGCGTTACTGGAATCTCATGCTGATGAGGAATTGGAAGAAGGTTTTGAAGAAGAATTTCATAAGGACGTAGAATCTGATATTTTAACTTTTCGTCAGCTTCTATCTTCTCCTCGCAAACCAAGTGTAAACACCATGGAAATGGAAGTTAAAAAATTATTAGCGATTCAGCATCTACACATTCCTCCAAGATTATTTCATCATTTGACTCCGAAATTAGTAAATAAATATCGACTTCGTGCAGCTACGGAAACCGTAACGGAATTGCGTGTACACCCTGCACCCATTCGCTATACATTACTTACCATCTTATTTTCGCATCACCATGAGGAAGTTATTGATTATTTAGCTGATTTATTGGATGAAATTACGCTTAAATTCGGAAATAAGGCCAAGAATAAAACCCGAAAAGAAGTAGTAGAAGAATTAGAAAGAGTCCAAGGGAAAAATAAACACATTGTCAATTTATTAAAAGCAACCGTAGATCATCCAGAAGGGGTCATTCAAGATACTTTATTCCCCATTGTTAGCTCTGATACAATACGAGATATTATTAAGGACATGACGAAAAATAACCGGGATTACAAAGAAAAAATCTATACGAAAATGCACTCTTCTTATCAAGGGCATTATCGGAAGTCCCTTTCAAAAATTTTAAACAACCTTACTTTTCGCTCAAATAATCAATTCCATCAGCCGATTATTGAAGCTATCCAACTCATTCGAGATTATGGAGAAAGTGGGCAGCGTTACTTTGCTGCTGGAGATGAGGTTCCCATTGAAGGCGTTATTCAGCCCAAATGGAAAGACGTTATTATCGAGAAAGACAGTAAAGGAATAGAAAGAGTAAATCGAATTAACTATGAAATTGCAGTAATCCAATCGCTTCGCACTCGACTTCGGTGTAAAGAAATTTGGATTGAGGGTGCTGATCGATATCGAAACCCCGATGAAGATCTCCCTCAAGATTTTGAAGAGAACAAGGAAGAATATTTTCAAGCACTAAAGGCGCCACTGGATGTAGAGCCTTTTATCGAAGATATTATACAGTTGATGAAAGATAAACTCCATTTACTGAATCAAGGATTAGAGGATCAAAGTAACGAAAAAGTGGCGATTACTACAAGAAATAACAAGGGGTGGATTCGAGTCACTCCACTTGAAAAGCAAATTGAACCCCCACATGTGATGAGGATTAAACAGGAGATTAAAAACCGTTGGTCTGATATCAACCTATTGGATTTATTAAAAGAAACAGATTTTCATACGGAGTTTACCAAGCACTTTAAGACCACAGCCGATCGAGAGATTTTAGATCGAGAAACCATCCAACGACGGCTTCTTCTAAGTTTATTTGGATTAGGAACGAATACAGGTTTAAAAGCTGTTTCTGCTGGAAACCACCTAGATAGTTATCGGGAACTTCGGTATATTCGTCAAAAATTTATTCATAAAGATCATTTGCGAAAAGCCAATGCAGAGGTTACCAACCATATTATCTACCATCGGCAGAAAGAAGTATGGGGAGAAGCTACTACTGCATGTGCTTCCGATTCAAAACATTTTGGCTCTTGGGATCAGAACCTGCTTTCAGAATGGCATCCTCGTTATAAGAAACATGGAGTCATGATCTATTGGCATACAGATCGAAAGTCAGCTTGTATTTATTCTCAGCTTAAGTCCTGCCTTTCTTCGGAGGTGGCAGCAATGATAGAAGGGGTTCTTCGACACTGTACGGACATGGAGATTGACAGAAATTATGTCGATACACACGGACAAAGTGTTGTTGCTTTTGCTTTTTGTCATTTGCTTGGTTTTAAACTGATGCCACGCTTTAAAAATATTGGTTTTCAAAAACTATATCGTCCGGAAGCCGGCATGAATGAGGAATATCCTCACCTACAACCGGTTCTAAGTAGACCGATTAACTGGGATCTCATCCGTCAACAGTACGAACAAATCATTAAGTATGCAACTGCACTAAGGTTAGGTACTGCTTCTGCTGAATCCATATTAAAGCGATTCACTAGGGATACAAAACATCCAACCTACCAGGCTTTATGTGAATTAGGGAAAGCGATTAAAACGATCTTTTTATGTGATTATTTACACGATGAAGAGATTCGCAGAGAAATCCATGAAGGATTAAATACAGTGGAACAATGGAACTCTGTCAATACCTATATTTTTTATGGGAAAAACAGTGAAATGCGTTCCAATTCTATAGAAGATAAAGAAGTGGCTGCCTTATCGCTTCAATTGCTGCAAAATTGTTTAGTTTATATGAATACCTTAATGGTACAAGAAGTCCTTTATGATAACAATCAATATTGGTTGAAGAACATGACACCCGAAGATTTTAGGGGAATAACACCTTTGTTTTATCATCATGTCAATCCATACGGAACTTTTGAACTCGATATGGATCAGAGGATACCTATTAAGTTGAGAGTTTCATAGTTTCTATCATTTTGATCGATGATTAAACCAGCAGGTTCTTTGTAATGGACACTTAGTTGTGAAAAGGGCGCAATCCGTACTCAAGATAAGCGCCCTTTAAAGGAATAACGAAAATATGGCCTCAATCCTATAATCACTTAATTCTTATTTCACTAACAGCTGGTTATATATAGTATCCGATCCAAAACATTGATACGGTGTACCCTTTATCATTGTTTCCATGTAACCATAGATAAGCGGTTAAGAACTTGACGTGGAGCCTCTGTGGGCATGATTGGTCTTGAAAGCCTGAAGCCGTTGTTTCATCAGGCATCCAAGCCTATCATACCCACCTCTCCACATAAAGTCCTATGTTTGTTAACGTTAATAACTATAATTACTTACTATATATAATGCTTCTACAAAGATACAAATTTGGCATGTTTCATTTCTTTACTTACGTTGGATACGGTGGAAAATCATACTACATATAAGCACCTGTTTGTTTAAGCGCAATTCTCCACAAGCTTAAAATTCAATGCTCCATTTTAATTGTATTAATGTCTTAAATACCAAATAAGCAGCCCCAAAAAAGTAGGGCTGCTTCGTTATAAAGATTTTCTTTTTAAAGTTCTTGTATAGTTGGACGAACAATCATCTCATTAATCGCTACATCTGATGGTTGTTCAATTGCAAATGCAATGGCACGAGCAATGCTAACAGGCTCGATTCCAATTTTGCTATCTTCAACGATGGCAGATTTTAATTCTGGATCTGAAATGGCTTCTAGCAATTCTGTAGTAATAGTTCCTGGCGAGATAATGGTTGTACGAATATTGTTGCTAGCCTCTTCTATACGAAGACCTTCTGTAATGGCACGGACAGCAAACTTTGTACCACTATAAACTGCACCAGCAGGGAATACTAAATGACCAGCGATTGAGGAAACATTAATGATATGCCCTTCTTTTCTTTCTTTCATGGACGGAAGAACAGCAGCAATACCATAAAGTACACCCTTGATGTTCACTTCAATCATCGTATTCCATTCATTAATTTTTTTCTCATGAACAGGTGATAATGGCATTACTCCTGCATTATTGACCATGACATCAATTTTTCCAAACTCTTTAAGAGCATACTTAGCTAACTCTTCCATTTGTTCATGCGATGCAACATCCGTCACTTTATAAATCGCTTGTCCGCCATTATTTTGAATCTCTTCTTGCAATTTTTTTAAACGGTCTTCACGGCGAGCCGCTAAAACTAACTTAGCACCTTTAGAAGCAAGTTCTTTTGCAGTAGCTTCGCCAATTCCACTAGAGGCACCCGTAATGATAACAACTTTATTTTGAATGTTTGACATATAAAAAAACATCCTCTCTTCTTAAAGGTGAACGTCCATTACTATTACTATTCAACAACTTGCATTTGCAATTCATTCATACGGCCACCGTGTACTCTGATTCTAGAAAACTAGTTTCAGTTTCACGAAGTTCCGCTTTAGTGAGTTGAATATTTACAGCTCTTAAGTTTTCATTGAGATGATCGATATTGCGAGTACCTGGAATTTAAACAGTCCATGTCTTCTGCGCCATAAGCCAAGCAAGAGGAAATTTGAGCAGGTATAGTATATCTTTGATCGCCTTTCAGTAATTTTTCCATAATCATAAAAACTAAACGATAGTCGATACTACCTTATAGACAAAATGCTAGACTGATAGTAATTTCCAATAAAATACATACCTTACTAAAATTTTTTAGAAATCCTTTCCTATGTCATAAGCTGCAGAATGTATCTGCTCGAAATGAGTATTCAATTTGTCTTTATCTCCAATAACATCGGCGCCTAAGGAATTATACAGAAAGTAAATCTCGGAATCGGGTACACCGACATAATCGGCAATTCCGATATTAAGATGATGCTCCATCATTAATTGATAACCACGTTTTTTGAAGCCATATCTTGAATCTGCAGCAAGGGCAACCCATCTTATTTTGTCAATCGGCAATTTATTCGTTCCATATGCGAAACCGTTATTGAATACCCGATCAATATAACCTTTCAAAATCGCAGGTATGCTATGCCACCATACGGGAAACACAAAGATAATTGCATCATGCTTCTTGATGCGTTCCATCTCACGCTGAACTTCTTTCGAGTATATTTTATCCGGATCCCCAAAATCTGGCTCATCAACTGGAAGTAAAAGCGGATTGAATTTTTCTGCATACAAATCTAATATTTCATATTCATGTCCAGTGTGAGCTAATCCCTCAACAATCTTTTTCGTTAAACTCGATGTTAAAGAATTAGTCCGTGGATGTGCTACAACTACAAGTGTCTTCATACTAAATATCTCCTTGTCGATAAATAAATTAAAACTCCTTAAATCGTTTGGTCAACATCCCTTGCATGTGCATTTCAGACATACGACCACTGTGTACTTTAATAATAGGTTTTGCACTCTGCACAAAGGTACGAAGTCCAAAACCTTTCCCTCATAGATAAGATATTTGATCCCACCAGCCACTTATTTCCACCATAATATTTCGCTAAAAAAGAACATTCGCTAATGTTATTCTTCTATCATAAACCATGGTCCAGAAGCTTGAATAACACCCCAAAGCTTTCCCGGAAGCGCAAGCTCATTAATTCTTGAAGCCTTAATTGAAGTCTGGATTTCAGACTCTTGACCATTCTGGACCTTTTCTACCCAGTCTGGATTCATGATTAATCCATGTCCAACCGCTGCTAAGGATAGACCTTTACCTAATGCTGTTGCAACATTATCTGCAGTTATCATGGAACCAGCAGCCATTACAGGAACTCTGCCGTTTACATGTTCAACAATTAATTCAAGATATGTTTTTTCATCTTGACTATCGACTGGCTTTGAAGTAAGAGCATCAACCAATGAAGCATGTACATAATCAACATCTGCTTCGATAAGACGATTAATTAATTCGTAGGTATCCTTCATTCTCAAACCGCCTTCTTCATGTTCGTCAGGAGAAATTCTGTATCCTAGAATAAACGGCTTTGTTGCATGCTTCTTAATCACATTTTTCAATTCCTGTACGACTGCCATTGGGAAACGCAAGCGATTTTCTAGAGACCCTCCCCATTCATCTTCTCGTCTATTGAAGAAAGGAGAGAAGAAGTTTTGAAGTAAAAATCCGTGTGCACCATGAACTTCAACACCATCAAAACCAGCTTCAATAGCTCGTCTGGTTGTTTCTCCAAAGGCATGAATCACTTCTATTATTTCATCATGTGAAAGTTCTCTAGGTAATACGGAAGGAGCAAATGCAGTAGCTTCAGTCTCTACAGCACTGGAACTAACCACCTCACCATTTGGAGTTAAAGATGGCAGTGCTTTATTTCCCGCATGAAAAATTTGAAGTATCGCAGGAGCTCCTCCACTTTTCGCCGCATCCGCCAATTTTCGTAGACTTGGAATAAATTTATCATCATAAGCTGCGAATTCATGCGTAAAACCTATACCGTTTGGTTGAACATGAGTACATCCTGTGATAACAAGTCCTACTCCGTTGACTCTTTTTTTATAATATTCTACTTCTTCATCTGAAACGGAGTAATCATCATTACTACTCCAAGTTGTCATTGGTGCCATAACGACTCTATTTTTTATGGTGATACCATTTTTAAATGTAAGTGATTCAAATAAATTGCTATATTTTGTGTTCATTTTTTAACCTCTTTCTGTATGTTTATTTTTATGTTCTAGTTAGTTTTGCACTATTTTGTAAAGGTGCATCAAATGGTGCAAGAATATGTTAATCCTTAGAGAGCACTCTAAGGCAAGTATTTTTATTTTTTTGGATAAAAAGATGTTTTTGAAAGCTGTCTGTACGAGGTTTACTCATAAAGACGTAATGGAAAATGCAACTGACTGCTTATTTTTTAGAGAAACAGTCTCCTAATTCATTTTCATAAAAATAAATTTTATTATCTAGATGTTCTAAACTTTGACGAAGCTTCTCAAATTCTTCTACTACTTTTTTTCGATGATTTTTAAGTAAAGCTAACCGTTCTTCCATTGTTTCATCTCCAATATGCCCCCACATCGCAAATTGCTTCATGTCTTTTAAAGACATCCCCGTATTTTTTAGGTGTAGCAAAGATTCAATCCATAATTTATTTTCATCCGAGTAGATTCTGACATTGTTATCGTTTCTGTTTACTTTTATTAACCCTTCCTTTTCATAAAACCTCAATGTATGTTCACTTAACCCAACGATTTTAGAGAATTCTCCAATAGAATATGTCAATCTAACCGCCTCCATTAAATCTGATATGTCTATATCTTCTTTCATTTTTAATTTGTGACACAAAGTAAGAGTAATACTTAGAGTATACTCTAAGTCAAGGAATTTTAATTCTGCTGTTCTAGTTTGTGTTACTTTTCAGAAGTTATAAACATTCCGCATATAAAAAGGTAAAACTCGCCGCAATACATATTGGAGAGTTTTACCTTTTTATATTTTCCGATTACTTAATCAACTAAATTGCATCCATTACTTTAGTAGAAATTTTCACAACCTCTTCTAAAATGTAACAGAGATAGCTAACTTTCTTTAAAGGTGTTATGCCGCAATATGGCCCGATTGCTGAATAACTTATTGCCATGTTAATACATGCTATTACCAAAAACCAGTATTTTTGTAACGACGATTTATAACTTTACTAGTCTTTGATATTACTAAGATTTCAGATTACCAAAAATAATTGCCAAAAAGATTACCAAATACCTTTACAAAAAATCTATCCCAAGTAAAATGAACGTATCACATTTTATTAGGAGAAATATTTATGATTATTGGTTATGCACGTGTCTCTACAGTTGACCAAAACTTGGACCGTCAACTAAGTATGCTTACTGACTATGGTTGTGAAAAAATTGTTAAAGAAAAGTTCACTGGAACAACAAAGGATCGAAAAGGACTTCATCAACTATTTGAAGTAATTAGAAAAGGAGACACAATTGTTGTAGAAAGCATATCTCGCTTGGGACGTAAAACGTTAGATATTCTTAATATCATTCAACAATTTGAAGAAAAAGGTGTGCATTTTATCTCATTAAAAGAAAATATGGATACTAAAACATCAACAGGGAAAGCCATGTTTCAAATGATGTGTGTAATTGCAGAATTAGAAAGGAATTTAATTGCTGAAAGAGTAAAGGAAGGACTCGAAGCAAGCAAAAAGCGTGGAAAAACATTAGGTAGACCCAAGCTAGATAAAGAAAAGCTTACTGTTGCACTTCGGATGTATGACAGTAAAGAATATTCTGTTAAAGAGATAGTCTCAGCAACCGGAATATCTCAAGGATCTCTATATAGGGCAATAAATCGAAGAAAATTAGGAGAAATAAACTAATAAAGCGTATTTTATTATTTCTTCACATTTACTTTGCGGTCTAGAGCAAGAACCCTGTCATTAAGCCTAAAAGAATTTAGTGTACCTGGAGTTGATGTAAATCTATTCGACACAAAAGGCTTAGAATTGGATTCCAGAGAAAGGGAGGTTTCTAGAAATAGTATAATAGAAGAGATAAAAAGACGTGCAAAATCCTCAAGTGAAGAAGAGCATATGCATGTAATGTGGTATTGTATTTCAAATGAGAGCAAAAGAATAGAAGATACGGAAATAGCATGGATTAGAGATTTCTCAAAATATATGCCGGTAATTATAGTATTAACTCAAACTCTTGATACTGAGGAAGAACTTAAAGGTTATTTAGAAACAGAGTTAACTGGAGTAGTTATCTGTCAAGTGCTTGCAAAGGACAGGAATATTATTGGTCATGTAATCCCTGCTCACGGTTTGAAAGTTTTAATCAATGAAACAATGAAAATACTTCCCGAAGCCACCCAAAGGGCGTTTACTGCAGCACAAAAAATTAAAATTGAAGAAAAAATAAAATCCGCAAGACAATTTATTCAAGAAAGATTAGATTCTAAAGGACCTTTTAATTATAAAAATCTGGGTCATATAGCAGATACATTGCCTATTGGTTTAGATTTCATTGGAAAAGGTGCTGTTTATCTTTATATTGCAAAAGATATCATGACTTTGATGGGGATTCCTGTTGATAAAAACTTTTTAAAGTTCTCTAAACAAGCTAAACCATTAATTAAATCAATCGTTCTACCGTTTGTATTTTTCGAAGGAACAAAAACGGTTGGAAAAGCGGCTGTGAAATACGGAAGTGAAAAGATTGGCACTAAAGCTCCTACATACTTAACAAAATTATTAGGTAAATCAGTTGGAAAAGGCAATATCATTATTTCTCCAGTCGTAGGTTTAATTCTGGGAACTTTTAATAGAAAGGTAACAGAGAAAATCGCAAATGTATTTATTGATGTTTGTTCGGATTTCCTTAGAAGTAAAATAAATTACCAAGAACTTTCTTATGAAGAAATCATGGAAATTCTATCGAAAAATATGGAGAAGAAGATGGAAGAAAATAAGGATGAATTTGAGAATAATACAGATAAACTTTAAATTATGTAAAGGTGAGGAATATTAATTCCTCACCTTTACTCAAAATCTACCATTCTGTACCATCTCAAGAAACTCCTTTAACTTAGTTGGGGTAATCTCTTGATATAAAGCTCTTTCTCTTTTTCTTAACTTCTTTATTCTTAGCAATATTGGTACATAAGGCAATAAGAAAACAATAAGAACAATAGCATATATTATAGGGGTTAAGGTATTTAATAAAACAATTCCTAAAGCCATATTTAGAAAGATAGTTATAAGCGTAATATACTTATTGCTCTTCCTCAATTGATATAAGGTACTATGGTAGTGTTCAAACGAATTACGTTCTTCCCGTTTTTTCATTTTCCAAGATGTTTCTGCATCTGTATATGCTTTATCATATATATCTAGTTCTGTCGGTTTTTTCTTTTCTATTGTATCTTCTACCCTCGGTCTAATATCTTGCGCCATTCTATGTACATCACTTTTAATCATTTCTCTAAATTCATTTTTTCTAATATTTTCTTCCAGAGTATTAACTTTCTTATTAATACCTATTAGATCTGTGAATGAATATGCAGCCGAGAAGAAAAAATAAAAACAAACTAGGACGATAAATGTATTACTATCGTAAATTGGGTTAAATATTGAATTAATGTACAAAACTAGAGCACTGAATGCAATACAGGATATATAAAGAATAAAGCGTTGTACACTAAACGGTTTGATTGGCATAACTAAACCTCTTTTCTACTAATGAAGGGGTCCTAACTCCTCAATTTTTAAGCTATATGTATTATAATCGGCAATCACCAAGACCTCTTTAGACTCTTCCATATAATCTAAGAAATTATCATCCCCATAAACTTTCCTTAAATCTCTTACGGTTGCTGTACTTTTTATGACTTTACCGTATTTATGAAAGTGCTCTTTCAGCTCTGGGGTAATAACCACATAACTCGGATCAATTTTAAATTCCATTATTCATTCCTCCGTTTTCTGGGAATTACTTTTTATTTTCACATTATCTTGGAATCCTCTTTCAGTAATCCAATCACGTACATTATCTCTCCAAATAACGGAGCAGCATGCAGAAGAACAGGCCTTTTCAGTTATGCTATCTTGCGAAGTATACGCACGAACTAAAAAGTAACCTGCGTCAGTACTGCTTGAAACTTTTTTATTGCATGAGGCACAATGGAAGGACCAATTTTGCTTAAGATTCTTCCTGAATTCCTTCATTTTAAAAGTTGGTTGATTAATAATATATTGATTCTTTTCATCATCATAAACCCAATCTAACAACGTAGATCGCATTGTAAACTCGATATTTAATTCACCATTAATCCGGTTATTTTGAGACTCAATAAACTGATCAACAGATGGGTTGTTATAGGCTGCCGTTAACTTTTCTATATACTCTAATGCTTCTTTACGATTGACTAAGTTTAAATCCGAGTTTTTTAAAAGAAATCCTTTTTCTCCATCATTCATAGTTACCTCTATAAATTTGAACATATTTGACATAAAAACTTACTCCTTTATTAACAATTCAGTTTGTAAATTCTATCCTTTTTATCAATGTCTTCTACAAAAATCAATAGACCATCTCTAGTCATTTTGTCTAAGGCTAAGCAAACCTTCCCATAGGCCTTCGGTTTATTAGTGGAAAATCGCTCATCAGAGAATTTCCCTAGTTTAATAAGATGCTCACAGATGGATAAAGCATTTGTTTCTCCTTTACGAAATAACTCTAAAATATCATTTTGTAGGGGAGAGGGGATTTCACTTATAGTGTTCTCCTGTTTTTTTTCTTCCTTAAACAAATCATCGAAAGATATTTGGCTCATTTTTTTACTCCAATCTAAATATACTATTTTACTAATTTGGTCTTAAAAAGGAGGAAAGAGGATTTGATTCATGTTTATTCTGTCTTCTTATATTTCTCCATTTTATCAATTTCTTCACGTAGTGTATCATCAAATATTAAAGCATACCGTTGAGTAGTTTGTGGATCATTATGTCCCAACTGTGATTGTAAGGCAAAGACATCTTGGTTTTCTGCCCAATGAACCGTAGCAAAGGAATGTCTCAAGTTATGTACGGAAATCCTTTTACCGAACCAGGTCGTATACTTTAGAACAGTTTCTTGAGCAGCTCGCTTCGTCCATCTACCGGTTTTATTATTTGGTCCAGTAGGAAGAGAGAGGAAGACTGATTTTTCTTTGCTACCAACACGATATCGATCTTCTCGCATCTTTACGTAGTCCTGCAGCTTCTCTTTCGCTCGATTGGAGAAGTGAACTAACGTTTTTCCTTCTTTCCCTTTACGCTCCACTCTTGCTCCACGTTCTATCCAATCAATGTCTCCGAGGTTTAACATGATTGTCTCGTTTACACGTAACCCGCTGCCCAGAATAAGAGAAAGGAAGGCTAAATCACGCTCTTTATTTAGGTTGTAGTAGTGTATCAGTCGTTTTTTTACCGGCTCCTTTTCATGAGACTCCTGAATGGTTTGAATGTAGTGATGCTCCACAAAGTTAAGAAAGTCATCCACTTCATTTACGGACTTAAACACCCGGCCCTTTAAGGATTCTGCTTGATCTTTTGAGGAAGGTTTTGTGTTTTTAATCTCAATCCTAGCCATAATATTACGACGTAGCAATGGCTCACCATTATCATCTTCCTCAATTTGACTAAGGTGATGAAACAGGGATTTAAGAGAGGACATCATACGATTTCGACTGCTACGTTTCTCCATATTCGTATACCGCATGAGAAAGTTCTGGAAGTTCGTAATATCTTCCCGTTTCAAACCTTCTAGGATAGAGAGGGGGACTTCTTTAGCTGGTCCGGGATGATAACCTTCGGATAGTAACCAATCGAAAAACCGCTCATAATCGTATAGATAGGAGAGGAGAGTGTTTGGTTTTGCTCGATTATCAGATTGTTTATAATCCACGTATTTTTCTATGTAGTAGGGGAGACGTAGCGTTTTTTCTTCAATTAATCTATAAAGTTGTTCTTTTTCCATATATAACTCTCCAAATATTAAGTTTGAACTTTTTTAGACATAAGATTGCACATAATACATTTTTCACGAAATCTAGTTAACATAATATTATTATTGTTTATTATATATTCTGAATTAGGGTAAAAACAAAAACCTGCTTACTTATTTTCATCAATATCTTCTACATATCTATAAAATATAGTGATAAAACTAGTCCATAGAAACATAGGCTAGCTATTGCCGAATATAATGCTGGTTTGGCGTAATGATGCTTATTTTGATCTTTCCATAGGAGATAAATCATGAACCCAATAGGAAAATATAGAAATGAAATGAAGATTACATTTATCTTTATAACTCTCAACTTCATTCTATTTCTATGCAACGAGCTATGTGCAACTCCAACCAATTAATGTACCTCCTTTATGTAAATTATGAAATTTAAACCCATAAACAACATTCTAGTTATATTTTACCATAAATTATTGTTTGTTTGTAGTTAGATTTCATTTAAGGAGAATTATGTGCAATCTTATATGCGATTATTAGTTACCCTTCTTTTCATCTTTGAATAAAGATTTACCTTCATTAGAGATAAAATGATATTTAGTAAATAACTAAGATGTTTACTTTTTATCTTTAATCTACAGAGACAATTTTAGTTCAACTTCTTTGTGCTCATACCTACATATTATTCGAGAGAACTTAATTGTTTTAATAAATATAGTTATATATAAAATTATAATATTAATGTTTTAGAGTTTATTCTATTCGTTAAATGAGAATTTAGCGCACACTTGGTCTATGATTCTATTTCTATGACATAACCTTAACATTATAATGAAACTGCTGATTAACAACTGCCTTTTTAAGTTACCCTTAAACTATATATTCATGCATCTCTTAGTACAATGTTCTTGCTTTGGTAATGAGACATCACGGGATATACTCGAGTCGATTCCATTCCCCTAAACTCTTATATGAAGGTTGTCTATTTAAGAATGGGTATTTTTGTAGTTGATAATCGTTATTCTTTCAATAATATATTATTGTGAAAAATCCTATATAAGTGTTATATATTTAACTTCCCTTATCCTAACCACTCTTGACAAACTGTGACTTAATAAACCTCTTTATTCAACAAAACTGCACTTATTATTATAAGAGCAAGCTTTTTCTTTTAGAAAGGAATACTGTCATAATATTATCACCTTTAAGAGGTTAGTATGTAAAAAGGATGCACGATAGTAGTACATCCAAAAGAATAAACAATAAGACTATTTAATTATGATTATGTGATTTTAATGCTCATCTCAATTGAGCATTAAAAAATATATAACCCTTTATTTAAAGAAAGTGCTTTTGGGATCTATTTCCACTACTTACATGAGCGGAAATCTTATCTCCCATTGGCTAATATTTAATTTTAATTAACTATGGTGATAACCCTGATGTGACATTCCATAACCTGGTTATCCTCTATGATAACCCCCGTGTCCCATTCCATAACCTGGGTAGCCCCCATGATAACCTCCGTGTCCCATTCCATAACCTGGATAGCCCCCATGATAACCTCCGTAAACCATCGCACTGTCAATATTCTGTCTTTCCATTTAATCCCCTCCTCTAGATGTATTTCCTAAACATTCTATGTATTATTCACAAGAAAGGATAGGTTATTGCCTAATGTTTGGTGATTTAAAAAATTTCAAAAAGCAAAATAATCAGGTTGTATTCCATTATTTGTGAAACGCAGACTCTCCCTAAAAGGTTTAAGCTTTTACTAACTTGGACTCGAACTATAAACTTCCATTAGAATGAAATCTCCATTACTTCTATTATCTGCAGTTTGGTCTCTAGCATCCAAATCATTAAAATGCCACCATTCCGAAGCTAAGGGTGTAAGACCTGCTTCCGTAGCATATTTTTGTAACAACTTAGCTGCATCATTCATTGAAACTGTATATGTTGCATGCTTCCATGCTGTAGCATTACTCGAGGTGACTGGAGTAGTAAATATAGCCGACTTTCCGCTCAACTCATGAATTTGTGAAGGCATATCATACTCGGTAAATTCCGTAATATTATTTACTTTGTATTCACCTATTAATATTTCTTTTTTTGTAATCACCTTTACTAAACTAATATCTGCTCCATATCCCACTTGATGATTTGAAACACCATCCGTAATAAACCAAGATATTCCCCATGGCGGATCATTAATTCCTTTCATAACTGATGAATCATTTTTGGCTAATTTAGATAATCCTTTGACTACAGCTTTTTGGGTAGAATATGGCCTAAATCCCTCATGAAATTTTAGTGACTTCCCTTCAGACATTGCATTTTGTTGGGCTTTATATATTTTTTTTGACATTGAATATAAAACTGGCATGATAAACTCGTCTTTTTTTAGCCTTTTATTATATGTTTTGCCCCAATACAAGGCTCTTCCCGTAATATTAGGAATAGATTTTTCAGAGGAAGTAAATTTTGAAGAATAAGTATTGGTATTATCATAAATAATAGACGGGATGACATCTGGAAGATTAATAAAACAATATTTATTTGGCAACCATCCCGTTATATCTCCTCGTCTAATTAACCACCACTCCCCTTCTTCTCTTAAGATCTCAAAAGCAGTACCTGCCTCTAATAAATTAATAGTATTAGAATCTACAATGGGAGAAGCTTTTAATTCTAAACTAATAGATGTATATCCTGTGGAACCATCAACAGGTAGTTCAAGCTCTCCTTTATACGTAATACCTATTATGTTTTTAGTGTAATTGCTCTTTTTAGAGTTTGAATCATTAGCATTATCTTTTTCATTGGTTGGAGGTGCCTCATTATTAGTAATATTTTCACTATTATTAACACATGCTGTCAATAATACAATTATCATTGATAACAGAAATATAGGCATTTTATTTAATTTTCTATATCTTTTCATGATCACTCTCCTCCTCGTTTTATTAAATAGAAATATAATATTTTAAAATATATAATAATAACAAATGAAGTGGATAAAAAAAGTAGAATCCCCATTTGAAAACCTTTGATTTTCTGCCTTGCTTACCATTATATAAAGCCAATAACGGAATTACTAATAAGAAACCAAGGCGAAAAACAGAATTGAGCCCTGACGTATAAATGCCAGGAATAGCATATAGAAAAATTCCAATTAATACAAAATTAAGAATCTGTAGCTGAAACCTTCCCCTAAATATACCAAAAAACATTATCCATAGAACACCTATATAATTCCAATCAGCCATCCAGGCAAGGAGACAGCATAAAGCAACAAACATAACTTTATCAAACACTGATATACTAGGCTTTTGTACAATAGTCAGAGCTACTAGCCCTAAGAATAGAGTCCAAATTACACTTGTTCCTTGAAACCATGAAATCCCAAAATACATAACAAATGGAAAGTGTGAAATTACGGCAAAAATAAATAGTCGTTTTAAATATTTTTTTACGTTTGAAGTATAGAAATACCCTTCGGCTATTAAGTAAAATATTATTGGAGCTGCTAGTCTGCCAATAGTACGTAAAATAAGTTCCAAGGTAGTGCCTGAGGGTACAAAGCCAACTGCGATATGGTCCACAACCATAGAAAGAATAGCTATGAGCTTAAGAACGTTTGAATTAACTAACTTTAAATTTTCACTCTGCATACTATCTACTCCAATTCCCTCTATTAAATTAATTTTCTTATTTTGAATTCAAAATAACTATTAGATGTTAAAAACTACGTGTTTCACCAGTGAGTATTTAATTTCAAGTAAATTTATCAATAAATAATGCAGAATCCATGGATAAATCCAATTGGCTAGTTTAGAAAAGGAAAATAGGAAAAAATTAGTTTCTAATTCCAATATTTATAGGGATAAGACCAAATTAGGAAATATCATCAGGAATACCGAACTCACAGAAGTGGAATAACTAAAAAAATCAGGACTTTAAAATTTCTAAGTGAACTCCCAGAAGTAGTTAAGTAGTTTACTAATTCTTTGGTATGCAACCCGAGTCATAACTTGATAGTTTGAGATAGATAAGGAATTGAGTGGATAATACTTGGTCATGCTTATCTATCCATAGCTAAAATACCTATAATTAAATAAAAAAAACACAAAGGGTTTCCCTTTGTGTTTCAAGCACACTTTTTTTAAAAATTACTTTGCAAACCTGTGATTACCAATTCTTACGGTAACTTCTTTTGTTAGAATCCACTCACTTTTTGCTGTTTGAGGATTGTAAAAATACAGGGATCCACTCCCTTTCCCTCTATATGCTACTGCCTCATCTACTGCTCTATAATCTATAGTGGTTGGATTATTATTTATTTTGCCATTTTGAACTGGAGAAAAAGCATAATAGCCATTTGAACGTTCATAAATTACTTCTCTTATTGTTTTTGGGAAAAGGTCACTATCTACACGATTTAAAACTACAGTCGCTACTGCAACTTTTCCAGCATAAGGTTCTCCCTGTGCTTCGGCAAAAACCAATTGAGCTAATAAAGTTCTTTCGCTTGCAGTAATTGGTTCTGGTAAACTTAATCGTTGTCCTACATTTAATTTATTATCTTTTAAATTATTTGCTATTTGAATAGATTCTATAGGAACTCCACTTTGCTGACTTATTTTCCACAGAGTATCTCCTGATTTTACTGTGTAAAGAGACGCTGCTTCTGTATTTACTCCAAAAAAGGATGACAATAATATTACTAGAAACACAGAAAATAAAAATTTACTCGATTTCATACAAACCTCTTAATATTAATGTCCACAGGAATCATATTATCAACGAAACTATCTATTTACTACCTCCAATATTTTCAAATTCACTTTTAGTCGATAGTATAAAGGTTTTTTAAATGTGGCACATGTTTCCACTTGCACAATTACACTTATAATAAATCAAGAACCTTTTACCTCAATCATACTTTAAGGAAAGAGCTTGACTCCCCATTTGTTTCCACGCATCTATAAAAGGACCTAATGGTTCTTTTTTGTTTTTTTCACCACTAATGGGATCATTAAAATATACAAAAGATTGATCATATCCTGTAATTAACACAGAATGTTCTTTATATGTTATTTTAACTTTTCCATTTGGCGTCTCCCATTCTTGAAAGGAAGAGTTAGGCAATTTTTTATAGGTTGTATTGGTTATTATCCACACAGGCTTGTCGTTTGAAAGATATAATTTTAGTTCCTCAAACTGTTTCCCTGTTAGATTAACTATTTTGTTTGGTAAATACTCTTCCGCCAACTTTATTATAGGTTTGTGATAAACTCCATAGCCTGGTTTACTATAAGAATACATATCTCCAATGTATCCATCATTTGGATCTCCCCAATGTATCATTCCATTTTTGGTTGATAATGGGGTCTTATCTTTTTTTATTTTTTTAGCAAGTTCCATTTTATCTGTTTTAACTTGATAATATTGTAAGAACATTGCTAAACTAGTCACTTCACAGCCCCTAGGTAACTCAGGAAACTGTTTTATTATAGGTGCATCTAGTAAAATTTCCTTCTTAATTGTATCAACTTTTTTAGATGGTTGATTTACTTCCTTAATGATGTCCTCAACTTCTTTAGGCTCTTCTTCTCCCTTTTTCATCATAAATTCCGGTAGTGGTATATCTACAATTACTTCTTTACGTAATATCCTCTTTAGTTTGCCATTATCAATACTAAATAAAGAAAATAGTATAATTAAATATAAAGTAGTAAGAGAAATTATAACTATATTAGTTCTTTTTACAAGTAATATTATTAAAACACTTGTAATCAACAAACTTATCATAATTAAGATAATAAACTGAAGTTTCATCGCTATTCTCCTAATAAATTTATAAATTAATAACTTAGTAATTTAAGTTTATAATCAAATCATCAAAAAAGTATGGAGAAAGAATGTTATCTTAAATCTGCACAATTTCTTCAATAATGACTTCTATAATAGAAAAAAATATTATTCAAGAGAAATTAAAAAGGTGTGGAAATGACTGTGTATAAAAGGAGAATTTATAATAATGGACAAATTGCTGTTCCTAAAAAATTACAGAAACAGTTGAACTTTAATGCTGGAGACCTTTTATTTATATATATACTAGACAAATCCATCATAATAAAAGCAAACCATGATAATAAAGATTTAAATCAATGTTATTTAAGTGGAAATCGTATTTCTATACCCAAGGAAATAAGAAATATACTGGGAATAACAAGTGATACACCACTTATTATGGGTATTACAGATGATAAAAATGGAATTTTTATAAAGATTGAATTATAATACAATAAATTTTTATCCTTCAATTTTTTCTTAATCATTGAGAAAACAAAAAAGAACACCTTAAGTGAAATCAAAACTAAGGTGTTCTTTTTTATATTACATATATCATCATTTAGGCGAAAGTTCATTTAGTTTCCTATGCAATTCCCTATTTTCATTTTCTAATTTAATGACTCTTTTATCTAATTTATTATTATTCCTATTATGACTATGTCCTCCATGACTTTTCATCATAAATAACATCATAATTGGACATACAAGTACTAGCAAAATAGATAACCATTCCATTTTTATCACTCCTTTACTTTTTATTAGAATAATGTTAAAACAAGGATTTTTTATCGAGAAATTATGAACATATTTTTAACTTTCATTTTTATTGAGTAGCTAATTTTAATGTTGCTAAATTTTCTCGCATTACCGAAAAGTAATCATCTCCTTTTTTTATTTCTTTATTTGTTAGACCTTCAATGGGATTTAATGTTAAAGATTTTGCACCAATAGTATCTTTAACTGTTTCTGCTACTTTTGGACTTACTAAAGTTTCAAATAATATATAATTTATTTGCCGTTCATTAGCAAAACTTATTAATTCTTTAAGCTTTTTAGGAGATGGCTCATCGGATGGAGAAATTCCTGTAATCGCTATTTGTTCCAATCCATATCTATTAGTCAAATAACCAAATGCATTGTGCGAAACTATTACTTCTTTTCGAATAGGATTAGATAATGCTTCAGTATATTCTGAATTTAATTCATCAAAGTTAACAGCAATTTTGTTAAAGTTCTCTTCATAAACAACTTTTCCATCTGGGTCCAGTTTAATTAGCTCTTCCTTAATAACTTCAGCTATTTGCTTAGCTCGTATAGGATCTAGCCAAAAATGGGGATCGTATGTTTTATCTTCCTGGCCTTCTTTATCATTTGGTTCCGTACTCTCACCAGTTTCTCTTAAAGTCAATAAATCAACATATTCACTAGAATTAATAATCTTTTTATCTTTCGTATCAATACTTTTTATCGTATCTGTTACCCAACTTTCATACCCAGCACCATTGTATATAAATAAATCAACTTCATTTAGATTTGCCAAATCTTTTGGTGATGGTTCATAATCATGTGGCTCAATACCCGGTTGCACAAGATTTATAACTTTAGCTCGGTCCCCTGCTATCTTAGTTGTAAAATCATATAAAGGGTAAAAGCTGGTCATTATTTTTAAACTTTCATCAGCAGTTTTTTCATTTGTGTTTTGGTTGTTATTACAAGCAGCCAAAAAAATAACCGATACAACAAACAAGATAAAAATTTTACTTTTAAACATGGTTTCTCCTCCAAGATTCAATCTTTAAAGTAAGTAATTCTAAAAAAAACATTAACCTAATTAACACTTCTTTAATCAAGTTAATGTTTAAAATAATTTAATTGTATGATTGGATTGATGATTTATATTGAAATATAATCGAGTGGGTTAATAGCATTCGATTTGGATGTATTCCACTGACCTTTATGAAGTTCAAAATGCAAATGCTGACCAAAAGATTGTCCAGTGTTCCCCATAATTCCTACTTGTTGCCCTTTGGAAACAGGTTCCCCTGTCTTAACTACTCTACTATCCATGTGCGCATAAACAGTTGTATAGACCTGACCATTAATTGAGTGAGAGATAAAGACTACATTACCGTAACTTGTGGAATAATAAGATCTACTAACAACCCCATTAGCAGCAGCTACAATTGGCACATCAGCACTGTTAGCAATATCTATACCAGCATGAAACTTGTTCCATCTTTCACCAAGGGTGGATGTTAATCGTCCTTGAGCTGGAGTTGTCCATACCCCTTTGGTCTTTTTAGAAACATTTGTGTTCGCTTTAATACTACTAGAAGTACTTTTTGCTTCATTTTCTTTTTTAGTAGCTACTTGAGTTTTCTTCTCAGATTCTATTTTTATAGCTTTTTCGATAGCTTTCTTTTGAGAATCAAGTAATGAATTTTGTTCTTCTAAACTTAGTTTTTCATTTTCTAAATCTTCTTCTTTGTCCTTTAGAGATTGCATAATATCATCTTTATTTTTCTTTTGTATATCTAATTCGCTTTTTAGTTTCTTTTGAGACTCGCCATAATTTTCAAGTTTCACTAACAGATCTTTTGCTTCATTTTCCTTATCTTCTAACACTTTTTTATCATCCATATGTTGTTGGATTAAATCCTGATCTGCAGTAATTATTGTTGTTACCGCACCCGCTCTATCTAAAAAATCACTAAAACTCTGTGAGCCTATTAAAACATCCAAATAGTTAATAGTCCCAATCTCTTGATAAGATCGAGCCCTTTCTTTTAACAACTCTTCGCGTTGTTTTATTCGTTCCTTAAGAGTTTTTATTTCTTCATTTAATTTTTGAATTTTTATATTTGCATTTTTTATATTTTCATCATTTTCGCGTATTTTACTATTCGTTTCTGTTATTAACATATCTAAACGTTTAATCTCATCATTTATTTTATCTTGTTCTGTTTTTATGTTATCAAGCTCTTCCTCTGCTTGTTCTAAACCATCTTGGACTTTACTACGATTTTCTAGTATATTGAGTTTTTTATTTTGTAAATCTTCCTCAGAAGATGCTAATGCAATAGAAGTGGTATTAGTTAATGCCAATGAGGCAGCAATTCCGAACGTTATGACAGATGTCTTAATCAATAATTTACTCATTCGTATGTCCTTTCTGTATCAATCTCTAGTAACAAGCAAAATTATAACATCACTTTTTGTCGAATTTGGAGATGAAAAATATTACAATTTCATTTCATTGTAATATTCTGATAAAATTCAAGGAGTAATTTACCACTAAAAAGTTCATAATAAAACTTTATTCATTATTAACATTGGTTGGTGAATTACATGGTATAACTACCTGCATAATTTCTTCATATAATTGCAGTATTATAAAAAATATAAGAAAAATCAGGTGAGCTAATGAGAAAACTTTCCATAAAACTAGGGATTCTATTTTTCATAATCATTTTTGGACTAGAAGCATTTATGTTTTCTTATCTTCATAGTTCTTTAGTTAATGTGAGAATTGAGGAAGAGCTATCCGCTTTACAAGCAAGAGGTAATTCTCATAGAGATATTCTAGAGAAACATTTTGAAGAAGATTCCATTAGTCACGTTATTTTAATGGAATCAGAAGCTTTAACAGACGTAGTAATTGTTAATCAAAAAGGTGATGTTTTGGGAACATCATTTGACAATGATAATTTCAAGAAATATTTAATTCAACAAAAAACGGAACTAAAGAGTGAGGGGAAAGTTGTAGAAGATGACTGGAAAAATAAACCTTACATTATTACTTTAAGTCCGATAATGCAAAAAAATGAAACAATAGGTTATGTCTATATGTACCAAGAAACAGCATCCATTCATGCTTTAATTGGAAGGTTAAATGAACATTTTGTTCTTGCTGGTATAATTGCCCTTCTTTTAACTTTTGTTGTGATTGTACTTCTTACTAGAGCATTGACTAAACCACTCGTAAAGATGAAGGAAGCGACTTATCAAATAAGTAAAGGTAATTTTTTAGTGGATCTCCCAAGGACAAGTAATGATGAGTTAGGTGAACTAGCAGTTTCCATAAAAGAATTAGCTAGAGACTTAAATTTCTTAAAGAAAGAAAGAAATGATTTTTTAGCAAGCATTTCCCATGAACTTAGAACACCATTGACTTATATAAAGGGTTACGCAGATATTTCTCTAAGAAAAAATATTGAAGAAGAAGAAAAAGAAAAGTACTTACAAATTATTGTAGAAGAATCGAATAGACTTTCTTCTTTAATAGAGGACTTATTTGAATTAGCCAAGATTGATAAAAATACATTTCTCATTCAGAAACAACAAATAAATTTAGATGAACTATTAGGAAAACTACAAATAAAAATGTTTCCCGCCTTTAAAGAAAAAGAAATTGATTTAACAATTTTTTGTCCTAAAACCACTTCTTTCTTTGGAGACCCAGCAAGAATGGAACAAATTCTATTCAACTTATTGGATAATGCTATGAAGTATTCACCAAAGAAGAGCAAAGTAGAAGTTATGGTTAAATTCAGAAAAAAAGAAACGGAAATAACGATAAAGGATAATGGAAAAGGAATACCGGAGGAAGATCTACCTTATATTTTTAATCGTTTTTACCGTGTTGATAAATCAAGAACAAGGTCACTAGGTGGATATGGCCTAGGATTATCGATTGTCCAAGAATTGGTTCAAGCACAAGAAGGAACAATAAGAGTGGAGAGTAAGCTTAATATCGGAACTACATTTATTCTATCTTTTAAAAATCTTGGAGGGGAAATCAAATGAAAAGCATCTTAATTGTAGATGATGAACAGCAAATGCTTGATTTAATTGCTCTATATTTATCACCACTAGGCTATAATTGCAAAAAAATAAGTTCTGCGATGGATGCTTTACTTTATTTAGAATCGAATACCGTTGATCTTATTTTATTAGATTTAATGATGCCTGAAATGGATGGCTGGGAAGCATGTATAGAAATAAAAAAATACTGGGACACTCCAATTATAATGCTTACTGCAAGAACAGATAAAAAGGATGTTGTAAAAGGCTTAAATACAGGGGCCGATGATTATATATCCAAACCTTTTGATGGGGAGGAACTTGTTGCTAGAATAGAAGCAGTATTAAGAAGAAAAGGTAATAGGTCGGAACTAATACAGTTTGACGGTCTAACCTTAGATCAAGAGTCCTTTGAATTACACTATCATATGAAGAATATATCTCTTACTCCTAAGGAATTTGCACTCATGAAGCTTTTTCTCCAAAACCATAATAAGGTGTTCACAAGAGATCATCTTATACACTCCATATGGGGGCATGGGGTAGAAACAGAAGATAGAACTATAGATTCTCATATAAGAAACTTGCGTGATAAACTTAGGAAGGCTGGTTTTCCATCAGAGGAATATTTATTAACAGTATGGGGCGTAGGATACAAGTGGATTGGAAAAGAATCTGATTGAAGAACCTCTTTATAGAGTATTTACCAGGAAATCCTATAATAATAGCCGCTGTCACTATAATTGCAAATATTATAATAGCAATTTTTGGAGTTCTTCCTAGTGCTTTTCTTACTACTATAAATATTATTTATTTTGATATAAAATTAGCAATTATTATTTCAATAATTGGTGAATCATTAGGTGCTATAGTAAGTTTTATCTTATATCGTAAAGGGTTAAATCGCTTTACCACTAAGTCTAAGAAAAAAAGTCACTTCTTAAAAAAGTTACAAAGCACAACTGAATTTAAAGCCGTAATACTTATAATCCTGTTAAGAATTCTTCCTTTTATTCCTTCGGGTGCAGTGACATTAACCGCAGCATTAAGTAGCATTAGAATTATCCCTTTTACTATAGCTAGTACAATAGGAAAAATTCCATCGCTTCTAATTGAAGTTTATTCCATTAATAAGGTATTCAGTATCAATTCATCTGGATGGAAAGAGACAATAATATACACCTCGCTAATCCTGTTATTACTATATATTTTAAAGTATTTTAGAAACAAAAGGAAATTAAAGCAATAAGTTAAAAATGGAGATAAAGACACTTATCATATAAAAAACAACAAAAATAGGCTTCCGAAAACCAGGAGCCTATTTTTCATCTTACATTATCTCACTTTTTTAAATTCCTTCCTTCTTCTATACCAGAATAATAGGACAGCGGCAATAAAGAATATCAAAGAAATTACTTGTGCAACACGTAAGTTAGCTGTAAGCATTAAGCTATCCGTTCTTAACCCCTCAATAAAAAACCTACCAAAAGAATACCACATTATATAACCTAAAAATAGTTCTCCTTTTTTAAGGGTAATAATTCTTCTAATAACAATTAATAAAATAAATCCAAGAATATTCCATAAGGATTCATACAAAAAAGTGGGTTGATAGTATGAACCGTCAATATACATTTGATTAATAATAATATCCGGCAAATTTAAATTCTCCAGAAAATCTCTAGTAACCTTGCCTCCGTGAGCTTCCTGGTTCATAAAGTTCCCCCAACGCCCTATTGCCTGACCTAGTATTAGACTAGGCGCTGCAATATCAGCCAATTGCCAAAAGGATAAACCTTTCTTTTTTGCAAAAAACCAAGCAGTTAATGACCCTCCAATAATAGCTCCATGTATGGCAATACCACCTTCCCATATTGCAATGATATCCCCTGGGTTTTCTGAGTAATATTCCCACTTAAATAAAACATAATAAATTCGCGCACTAAGAATGGAAATAGGTATAGCCCATAATAAAAGATCCGAAAAAGTGTCTTTAGGTAGTCCTTGTCTTTTAGATTCTTGGGTAGCAAGAATCCAACCAAGAAGTAAACCAGCTCCAATAATTATGCCATACCAATAGACAGTGAAAGTTCCAAACTCAAAAGCCACTCTATTAAGCGGTTGAATATTCTCCACAAAGATTCACCTCGTTTTTATTTTTAGTTAATAAATTTTTTTAACTTTCAGGTATCTTCTTCCTTCTTATACAAAGAAAATACGTCATGCTGATTGCGAACACACTTAACCAGAAAGTAAAATAGCCTATTTGCGGAATATAATTGTCTAATACGCTGTATCTTGGCATCATTTTAAATAGATAATCAATCACATCATTATGAAGAGTCCAAATTGCAGCAACTACTAAATGCCAACCTTTTATTTTATAGGAATTTTTATATAGTAAACCTTGGATTGCCATTGCTCCATGGGAAAAAATCAGCATGTAACTAGACCAATCTAAATAACCTATTTCTATCAGAACTAATAAATTCATTACAACTGCCCATATTCCATATTTCATTAGTGTTACTATAGCTAGTGCCTCAAACAGAGGTAAATTAGTTTTCAAAAATAAAGCAATTAATACAAAAACAAAAAACAAACTAGCTGTTGGGCTATCAGGAACAAAAATTAGATATTTATTAGGTGTAACTGATAGTTGGCCTCCATACCATATAAATCCATATAACGTGCCTATAATATTAACAGCTAACAGAATAAACAATACCTTTCTATTTGTAAGTATTAAAGTAAAATTCAAATGATTCACTTCCTTTCCAATAGGTTATTATCATTAATTAGCAGTAAAATGCGGCCTTTTAAAGGCCGCATTTTACCCTGTTTTATATCATTTATTCTGGCTGATTATTAGCATTTTCATCTGGAGTAAAATTAGGCTGAAATCCTTTATATTTAACCATTGTTACCATACCTGCAGAAGCATGATGTAAATCATGGCAATGGAATAGCCAATTCCCAGGGTTATCAGCTTTGAAAGCTATCTCATACTCATCACCGGGTTCTAGATTTACAGTATCTTTAACAATTGATGCACCCTCAAGTTTTTTACCGTTTTTACTTAAAATTTGAAAAGATGTACCATGTAAATGCATAGGATGGTCTTCACCATTAGAGTTATTGACAATCTTTACTTTTACAAGGTCACCTTCTTTAACCATAATATTTTCTGTATTAGGGAAAGCTTTTCCATTAATTGTGTAAGCCATATTATTATCTAATACTTCTGTATTTAGGTTCATTGTATATTCAACATCATACTTCTGATTTAGAGTGAACTTACCGTCTTTTGAAGAACCATAATTTGTGTATGTGAACTCTGGAAGTTCTATATCCTGATTCGGTTTGTCTGTAGATAAGGAACTACCTTCATATTGTAATTTCACTTTCATTCCAGCTGTTCCTTCCATATTTCCATGACACTCCAGATACCATTCTCCTGGGTTATCTGCTACAAACTCAATATCATACCGTTCACCTGGCGATATAGAGATTAACTGATTTTCTATTACTTCAGGGTTTTCTATTTCTTGCCCATCAACCGCAACTACCTTAAATTTCTGACCATGCAAATGCATTTTGTGTGTCATATACCCGATATTAGCTAAACGGAGTCTTACCGTCTCACCCTCCTTCAATTTTAAAGGCTCAATACTCTCACCACTTTTCCCATTGATTGTAAAGATGTCATATGCGCTCATATCATCCATCGTCATGCTTGCGCCATCATTACTCGAATCCATATCCATACCTTCCATTTCATCACTTTCACCCATGTCCATACCTTCCATATCGCTCATATCCATACCTTCCTCTGGATTACTCATCCATTCGTCGAGCATTAACGTATAATCACGATCGTATGTTTTTTCTTTGGGTTCAACAATTAAGGCACCATATAGACCTTTATCAAGTTGATTAACACCGTCTTGATGAGTGTGATACATATAAGTACCAGGAGTTTGAGGTGTAAACTCATAAGTAAATGTCTCACCTGGTTGTACAGCATTTTGAGTAACTCCAGGTATACCATCCATATTATTTGGTAGAACAATACCGTGCCAATGTATAGTTACAGGGTCGGGAAGTTCATTTATCAAGTTGATTTTTACTTTTTCCCCTTGCTTTACACGAATTTGAGAACCTGGTACCGAACCATTAAAAGTCCAAGCATCTACACTAATATCTTTTGTTAATTGATGAGTTGCCTCTTTTGCGACAATGGTAAACTCATTCCCTTTTAAGATTTCTGTCTCAGTTGTTTCTTCTGAAGAAATCTTCTCAGCCTGATTTTCAACATCTGCTCGATTTATACTCTCGTTTTGTTTATTTGAGCATGCTGAAAGGATTAATAATAGGAATCCAATTAATGCTAGTATTTTTAATTTCATACTCTCTCCTCACTTTCATGAATTATGATATTAAAAATAATTGAAGATTTTATGCATTTTATATGAACAAAAGTTCATAAATTTTAGAAGTTATAGTCTAACAATAACTAGAATGTAAAGGTAGAAATATAAAACAGCAACAAAAATGCAACAGTAGTTGCCCCTAAATAAAACAAACAACCTGCAGATTATTTGCAGGTTGTTTTTATCCATTTATTTATCTAATAGGTCTCCATTTGCGAAGAAATAATGTATTTCCTACAACGGACACGGAGCTAAAAGCCATAGCACCACCGGCGAGTATTGGATTTAATAATCCAATGGCTGCAACCGGTATGAGGATGATATTATATGCAAATGCCCAAAACAAATTCTGGCGTATTTTTCTCATCGTTGATTTGGACAGAAGAATTATATCGACTATCCCCATTAAATCCCCGCGCATTAGCGTAATGTCCGCTGCCTCCATTGCAACGTCTGTACCAGTTCCAATTGCAATTCCTACATCAGCAGCAGCAAGTGCCGGAGCATCATTAATTCCATCTCCAACCATCGCAACAACTTTTCCTTCTTTCTTTAGTTTTTCTACCTCGGCAGATTTATCTTCTGGCAGAACTTCTGCAAGCACTCGGTCTACACCAACCTGGTTGGCAATTGCTTCTGCTGTAAGTCGATTGTCCCCCGTAATCATTATGACTTCAATTCCTAATTTCTTTAAAGCCTTAATGGCATCCGAGGATGTTTCTTTAACAGTATCTGCTACAGCAATTATGGCTGCTAGACTGTCATCAATAGCCATAAGCATAGCAGTTTTTCCTTCACCTTCGAATTTTTCCATAGTATCAATAGAAGCATTAATATTTACATTATTTTGGGCCATAAGCTTTTTATTACCGATTAATATGTTTTGATTATTGATACTAACTTCAATCCCATGCCCTGGAATAGCATTAAAATTGTTAGCTTTTAATAAATCTATTCCTTTTTCTGTTGCACTGTTAACAATTGCCTCTCCAAGTGGATGTTCCGAACCTTTTTCAGCAGTTGCAGCAATTTGTAATATTTCATCTTTAGAAAGGTTACCGTAAGGAACAATATCTGTTACATCAGGTTCACCCTTAGTAATAGTACCGGTTTTATCTAACACTACAGTTGTTACTCGCTGTGAGTTTTGAAGGTGTTCAGCACCTTTTATAAGTAGTCCATTTTCAGCACCTTTACCAGTACCTACCATAACAGCAGTTGGCGTTGCTAATCCCAATGCACACGGACATGCAATAACAAGTACAGCAATAGTACTAACTAAAGCCGGGGTAAATCCAACAAGTGCGAATGTAATACCAAAAGTAGCTAGAGCTATCACAATGACAATAGGAACAAATACTGCTGAAATTTTATCTGCAACTTGCTGAATTGGCGCTTTGGATCCTTGAGCTTCTTCTACTAGCTTAACAATTTGAGAAAGGGCAGTATCTTTCCCAACTTTCGTTGCCTGGAATTTAAATGAACCATGTTTATTCATAGTGGCACCAATAACATTATCCCCAGCTTTTTTACCTACAGGCATACTTTCCCCTGTTAACATGGATTCATCAACTGTTGTATTTCCTTCTATAATTATTCCGTCAACTGGTATTTTTTCGCCTACCCGAACAATAATAAGTTCTCCTGTTTGAACATCTTCTAGTGGTATATCTATTTCTACACCATTTCGAATAACTCTAGCCGTTTTTGCCTGTAAACCCATTAATTTTTTTATGGCTTCTGAGGTTTGACCTTTAGCCCTTATTTCAAGTAGCTTTCCTAATACAATTAGAGTCATAACTATAGCTGCTGCTTCAAAATAAAGATATTGCCCAGTTCCCATTATAGTAACAACTAAACTGTATAAATAGGCTGCAGACGTTCCTAGTACTACTAGGACAGCCATATTAGCACTACCTCCCCGAACTGAGTTATAAGCATCGCGGTAATAATGACCCCCAACATAAAATTGAACTACAGTGGCTAGTAAAAATTGAATCCAAGGATTTAAGTGAAAGAACCCTCCATTTCCGTACTCCATCATAAAATCTGATATCATCATGACTAAAAAAGGTATGGATAAAATGGCACCAACAATAAATTTTATTTTTTGCTTTCTATAAGCTTTTTCTCGAGTACTCTGTTCATAATCTCCTTCATTTTCACTAACTAATTTTGCATCGTAGCCAGCTTTCCTTACCATATTAACTAATTGATCTACATTGGTACTTCCAGGGATATATTCAACACTAGCTTTCTCTGTAGCGAGGTTAACATTAGCATTTTTTACTCCGTCTACCTTATTCAATACTTTCTCAATACGAGTAGCACATGCAGCGCATGTCATACCTATAATATTTAAATTTACTTTTTCTTGTTCAACCCCATACCCTGTTTTGTTAACTTTTTCAATTATCTCTTCAATTGATACTTGCGAAGGATTATAGGTCACTGCTGCCTTTTCAGTAGCAAGATTTACATTTGCTTTTTGAACACCTTGCACTTTTGATATGTTTTTTTCGATTCTAGTAGCACATGCAGCACATGTCATTCCAGTAATATTTAGTGAAACACTTTCATTATCATTAGTATTAGGTTTAGGCTGTGCTAATGAGCGATTATCTGTTTCCATTTTATACCCTCCTATAACTTTCGATTTACCGTTATCAAACATTTTCTTAATGTTACACAAACTAGAGTTTATATTCTTATTTAATTTGTCATAAAACATTTATACCCTACGGGGGTATAAATGTTTTATAAAGAGAGGGCAACCGTTATTTTAAAACGTTCGCCCTTGTTGCATTATTGTACATCATAACCTTGATCATCGATTGTTTCCTTAATTTTATCTAATGTTAATACTTCTTTATCAAACTCTACAAGAACAGTTCCGGTTCCAAGGTCAACTTTTACATTTGATACACCATTGAGCTTACCTAAATTGCCTTCAATTGAGTTAACGCAATGATTACAAGACATACCTTGAACATTTAAAGTTACTTTTTCCATATTTATCTTCTCCTTTTACTTTTTCATTAATTTTTGTATTGTAATTAATACTTCATCTACTACTTCTAGGTCACCTTCTTGAATACGCTCAACAACACACTCTTTCAAATGGCCCTCAAGTAAAATTTTTGCAACACTATTCATAGCTGCTTGTGTCGCAGAAATTTGAGTTATAACATCATCACAATAAGTATCTTTCTCTATTAATCCTTTTATACCTCGTATTTGACCTTCAATCCGATTTAACCTGGTGATAAGATTTTGTTTAACCTTATTGGAGTGATGGCTTTTTCGCTCACTTGAAGTGGAACAATGAGTTTCCTCTAAAGATTCATCATTATCTAAAACGGATGCCATTAACTATTTCACCTCCACAAGCACATTATAGTATACCCCCGTATCCTATGTAAAGCCTAAATTTAAATTTTTCCTTTTTTCTTCTCTGTTTACTAATTATTATGTTTAACAATCATGTATTTTTGCTAAAAAAATTCAAATACATATGCAATATACAAAGCATTTAAGTGGATAATATATAAAAAAGTACGCTCTGAAAACCGTTTAAAGCGTACCCTTTCATTAAATTTTATTGTTAAACATTAGTATGTGCATTTAATTCTGATGTCAAACAAATTTCCTTGTGATGGTATCCGATTAATATATTACTAAAACCGTTTAAATCTTTTGCATCCATGAAATTGACAAAAATTCCATTATATACTGAATGTCCTACTTCCTCTTCATAAATCTGTACATCCTTGTTATTATTGGGTATCTCTATTTTATCTGGAATATCAACCAGATTCCAATTTTTACTTGTCTTTTTATTGTCACTTATAAGAACTACTTCCTTTAATTTTTCTTCACTATTAACTGCTGTATTTGTTTTTTCACTTAGAGTGGACATACATCCTGCTAAGATAATGATGATAAATGAAAGAAGTGTTGTTATTATTACCCGTTTAACTTTCATTCTCTTTACTCCATTCGATTATTTTACTTGCTTAATATAGATTAAAACATTGAAGAAAGTGTGGATTTTTTATCTAACACAAAATAAAGTGTTTTACAGTAACCAACTAGCTACTAAAAGCTAATTAATTATTTACTTCCTCTACTTCTCTATAATACTCACTAAACACCTCGGCAAATTCATCAACCGTGTTGAAAAGTTCCTGCTGCTTATTATCCACCCCTCCAAATTCTAAGAGGATAGAATTACTTGATAAATCTTGATTATATACCCCATTCCCTTCATCTTTACTTTTCACAAAGACTCCCCTACTAATTCCAGGAATATCATTTTCTAATCTTTCATTTAGATCTTTTGCCAATTTGAGATTTCGTTCATAGTTTTTATTTTCCTTTCCAACTACAAAGAATAATCTTGCATATTCAATACCATTAAACTCTAACGTAGTAATCTTTCTTGCCTGTGAATCCCTATGTATATCAATAAGATAAACTAAAGACTTTTCCTTAGTAGTAGCTTCTTGGACGATTTCTCTTGTTAAACTATAGGATTGAGCGTAACTCCAACCCTTTTTTTTAAGTTCTGCTGTTACATTGGTAGTACTATGTTCAGCTCCTATCCCCCTCTCTAATAATTCATTTTGCAATTGGGTACCCACTTGGATTACATTTTTCTTTTCGTCCAAACTAGACGCCTGATTTGGATCTGTAATACCTGAAAGTTGTGGTAAAAATGCTTCCCAACTATGAGAATGGTATATATATACAACATTTTTATTAGAAGCTTCGTTCTTTGGAGATTCTATTTTGTCTTCATTGGAACTGCTATTATTTTCATTTGTAAGAATATCCTCATTAGGAGGCGGAGACTCTATTGGTAGCGTTGCTAGATTAGTCCCTTTCCCTGCAATAGCTATCTCAGTATTAAATTGCGAAAATCCTACTAATTCTCTTCCTAAAAAAGTCCTTATATCTTCAGGCCAAATATTTGAAGTAAGCCAAACTACGCCGTTTAAAATAGATGGTTTTTTAATTTCTTCGTTAACATCTGATAGTTGAAACTGTCCAATTTCAAATAAAGAAGAAAGAATATCTGCATCTAGTTGCTTAGTAGAAACAGAAACAATGTCTGATGAAAGTTTTATATCTGATTTCAGATAATTTATTAGGAAAATACTAAAATACATGACAATAATAATAGCTAGTAGATAACCATTTAATATTCGTATCATAATTTGACCTCCCTATTTGATAGTGGTATCTACATATTTATATGTAATAGTTTCATCAGTAGTCTGCATGTTTTCTGCACATTCAAAGAGACAGGTATTTTAAAGATTATATAAAAAATGGCTACTCATTATGGTAGCCATTTTTAAAAGTTTCAATATTCTTCTGTTATAATAGGGCTTCCAATTGTTAAATTATAAGTGTCTTGAAGCTCTTTATTTGTCCTTATACCAAATTGAATGTTAAATTTGTTTTTTTTATTACTAGATAAATAATCCTTCCACGACTTGTTATAAGCAGTAATTGAAACAAAATCATCTTCAACTAATTTTTCAATAGAGTTTGCTGTAAATTTTTTCAAAAGTAGCGTTGAAATTTGTTTAATATTTTCTTTCTTTCTTACTAAAGCCTTAACAGTAAAAAAGTAGTTTTCTTTCTCATCTAGTGATTTCAAAACATTTTGGTATTCCTCTTTATTCCAATCTGTGCTTTTATAACTATAAGTTTCTAAAATGTTATATTTATCATTTTCATTATATGCAGTTAAGGTAATTAACTGCTGGATATTTTGGTCTTTTAATGTACCAGTTAACTTAATATGATGATTTTTATCTTTCTCAACTTCCCAATTAAACTGTTGATATTTTTTCTTTAATTCAGATTCTCTTTGATAATATATATTTAATGAAGTATTACTCTTCTTTTCTTTTTTCGTGTAGATAGACCATTGAGAAATATCAGCATTAATTGATTGAAGATTAACTATGGTTTTTAATAATTTATCCTCTTTTCCAGAAACCTTATAATTAAAATAAAAAAATAAAGAAATTAAAAGGACAGAAGCAGTTATATAGATAATTGTTTTCTTCATAAAATATCCCCCTTTAGTTTCATAGTGTCCTATATTAATTACTTTTATACCTTAATATCTTTTAATCTATAAAATTAAGTAAACTAGAAAAATATAAAAAAGGTAATAGAGTCGCTCTATTACCTTTTCTATCAAAGACGTTCTTTGATCTGATCTATTCCAATTCGGTTAACAAATTTATAAAACTTTTCTCTTTTCTTTCCTTCATTAATATATAATTCTAATATTTCCTCAACCTTTCTATATATTTCCTCTGGTGAAAGTTCCTTCATTAATAATGTTCCTATTTCTGCATCTTTTCCAGTTGCTTTACCTCCTATATAGAGGGAGTAAGTATCTTTTATTTTCATTATTCCTATATCGTTAACTAATGGTTCACCACAACCAACAGGACAACCAGTATATGCAGCTTTTAAGGTAAATGGTACCTCTCTCCCTGCAATTATTCTGTTCAATTCCTGTGCTATAGGCATCCCTTCTTCCTCAGACCCTTTACAAAAATTACATGTACGTAAGCTTTTTACATAATTACCTACAGGATAACAACTTAATCCACTCAGTCTAAATTCCTGCATAATTTCAGTAGCATTACTTTGGGGAATCTCCAAGTATATTTGTTGAAAGGTAGTTAATTCTACCTCTTGATCCTCATCTAAATATTTAGCCAAAAGCGCTAATTGTTTTGCATTTAATTTAGCTCCAAACTGGATACCACCGTTGACTGCAATTTTTATCTTTTCAACGCTCATATTTTCCAACTCCCACATTATTATAAATGTAAAAAAGGCTACCAAAAGATAGCCTTTTTTATTATTCTACTGGAGATAATTCACTTTCCGTAATCCATTGGTGGTTCGTTACTTTTTCTCCACCTGTGGTTGGGGTATAATCTACCATATAAACCGTTGTTTTTTCTGCTGAATCGATTGTAGCCTTTGCCCCCTTCATGCCTTCCATATGGTCTGCGTTGACTATAACTTCTGTACCTGGCTCAATTGCTTCATCTCCAGCGTCTTCAATTTCCTCTTGAGTTACCCATTTATGATTTGTTACTTTTTCTCCACCGGTTGTTGGAGTATATGAAATTGTGTAAACAATTGTATCGTAAGCACCTACGATTGTCGCTTCTGCTCCATCCATACCTTTCATATGGTCTGCATTGATTATTGCATTACTTCCAACCTCATATTTAGGATTTTCAGCGACTTTTAGACCCTCAGGAACTTCTCCTGAACCCGACATATCCATGCCTTCCATATCATGAGAAGACATATCCATTCCCTCTTCACTTTTGTTTGAGCTATTTTCGTTGTTATTGTTTGAACAAGCAGCTAATAATAAGACCAATAGTGTTAAGATTAGACTGCTTTTCATGAAAGTTTTTTTCTTCATTTGAATTCTCCTTTTTTTCTTGTTCAACAATTAGATGTTCCTCATAAAAATATGAAAAATATTTATTGGTATATTGACTGTTTCTGCTCCTTCCTATTTTATTTTCCCCTATTTTACAAAGAAAAAATGCAAAAAATATGCAGAAATTTAATATATCTTAAATCAGGAACATTCTTATAATACTAAATAAGAGCAATAATGGAACGACTGAAAAAATAAAAGCCCAAATTCCTTGTGTATCTTCTTTCCTTTGTAGCTTTGTATATTTCTTAAAGGAAATTTCTCCTTTTGCAAATTTCATTCCATTTTGATTTGGCTTTATTACGTATTCTTGATCGTAGTTATCTTTCAAGACAACATTCGTAATAAGGGACTTTTCATCCCAATTAGAATCTAGGAAGACATCTATGTTGTTATTTGAGTAGATTACTCGGTCAAATTTATATATGGAACTTTCCTTTATCGTTTTACTTACTTTATAAGCCTGTTCTTCAACAAAATTGTTTGTTAAGCACATATTTGACCCACACCTCTTAATTAATTAGGTTTTTTGGAAATGTTTAAAAAAATTTTTCACCACATAATGTTACATATATTATATGTTTATTAATGTCCCATTTACACTATGGAATTTAAAATAGGTACAGTTTCATGAAAAGCTTTTATTAGCCTTTAATGCTAAGAATTACCGAAAACAAATTTGTTAACCATTAGAGGATTCAATCAAAGAGTCTAAATTTTTATTTATAAAGGAGTTATATTATGACTTTTACTTTACTTAAAGCAATCGATGAATATAAAAATGACCCAGAATCTGTTTACCAAACCTGGTTTATAAATAACAACGATAGACTAAAGGCATTTCGTACGATAAAAAATGCTATAAAAGTAGTTATTAAGGAAATAGAGAATAACACATTTCCTTGTGATTTTAAGGGTTCATCCCTTGAGGTAGCTATTTCAGCAATTGCGGAACAAAAGCAAATCTTTGAGGGCGCAGCTCATGCTTTTTATTGGAAGCCAAAGTTAAGAATACCTGATATTTATGAAAATGAAGATAATAAAAAAGCCTTTGGTCAATTTTTAAAGGAAACATTGCTCTATAATCAAGAAAAACAATTAATCTATAATATTATGAAACTTCAAGAAAAAAATATAAAAGGACTAGGTCCTGCAGTAGGTAATATTTTATATTTTCTTCACCCTACTATTTTCCCGCCTTTCAACACTAGCATTGTTAAAGGTTTTAATATGATATTCAAACAAAAAATTAAATTAGGATCATGGGAAGATTATTTAACGATGCGGGAAATTATGATGGAGTATAATAATAACCATAACCTAGTCCTATCAAAAGATTTAGGTGCACTAGCAGGATTACTATATGAGATAGGTTCTGGCAGACAAGTTATTCAAGAAAACCACACTCTACTTTTACAGGATATAGATAAAGTTAATAAAAAGCTAAAAAAAAGACATGAAGAAATTCAAAAGGAATTAGCCGAAGAGAATGAACATACTGAAATGCAATATTATTTAGCTAAAATAGGGACGACTCTTGGTTATAATGTGTGGATAGCAAAAAATGACCATAAAAGAGAATGGAAAGGATATAAATTAGGCAACTTTTCTATTCCCCATTTAAACTTAGAAACAATTTCAAGTGCTGTTAGTGAAACGATTTCTTTTATCGATGTTCTATGGCTTAATAGTGAAAATAAAGTTATAGGTGCATTTGAAGTAGAAAAGTCCACGTCTATATACTCTGGAATTTTACGCCTACAGGATTTGTCTATGTCCTTTAACAATGATAAGTCCAGATTTTATTTAATTGCTCCAAATAAAAGAAAAAAAGAAATTAAAGCACAATTATTAAGACCATCCTTCCAACATGACAGTATGTGTAAAATTTCTTATATTCTATTCTCGGATTTAAGAGAAGACTGTGAAGCTATGTGTAAGTTTGGAGTTAATATTTCTGTATTCGATAAGATATCAAACTAAATCATAATCCTATAAGTTATACTTGTATATATAACTTATAGGATTTTTTACATTTTATTAAGAAACCATTTTTCTACAGAATTCTGCACATTTAAAGCAAGATTCTGCGCATTGGAGACAATGTTCATGATGACTGTGCTTTTTACATTCTTCCCCACACTTTTCACAGATATCCGCACATAACAAACATATTTCCTTTACTAATGGGCTATTAGACTGCATTGCTTTTGCGGCTAAACTACAGATATCCGCACACTCTCGATCTAATCTAATACAACGAGCCATCATTTTAATATCTTCTTCATTTAAACAAGCATCAAAACAAGAATTACATGCTTTCATACATTCCAAACACGCTTTAATACATTCTTCGTAGTTCATATTCATTCTTTTCCCTCCTATTAATTTATACAAGAATATTATTCCCATGGATTTAATAAATAAACTGCATAAAAAGTGCAAACTTTTTATGCTTAATCTGCAAAATTTCTACATACTTCACTTATATAATCCTATTTAAAACCTAATTCAAGTTAGAATAGGAGAGTTTTAATGAATAACATTTTGTTAATTGGAGCAAGTGTTGAAGAAAAGTGGAATACTCTATTAACAAGAAATGGATATAATTGTATCGGACCGATAAATATTGAAGAAATTCCAAATTACATTTATTCTCCATTAATTGATATTGTTTTAATATATGATGAACATTTATCCATAACAGTGGAATCAATCTGTATAAGTATTAATAAAATTTCTCCTGCTTTTATCACGGTAATAAGTAACAATATAAATTATTCACTTGTTAATATTTTAAAAAGTGGGGCAGACGTTTGTTTATTTGAACCAATATATGAGGACGAGCTAATTGCCAGAATCAACTCATTATTGAGGCATAAGAATAAATTAAGAAATGATATATTTACTTACAATAACTTAGAATTAAATATAAAAAAACGGAAAGTACATTACAGAGAGAAAATAATTCCACTAAGTCAAATAGAGATAAAGATTTTAGAAATGCTGATAAAAAATGATAACAAAGTTTTGTCCACTGATTTTTTAATAGATAATATTTGGGAAGATCACAAAATAAGTACTCAAACGCTCCGATCTTATATTCGTAATATTAGAGATAAAATTAGAGATGCTGGTTTCCCTGTAGATAAGTATTTAATTACTGTTTGGGGAATGGGTTATATATGGAAGTTTGATTAATAATTTCTCAATATATCCTTTTAATTGAACAGGAAAATAAATTCGTGTGTCTTGACATTATATATAAATAGCAGATATGATTTTTCTAACAGAACCCACCACGCCTCTTAACGTATGTTAACGCGAACCAAGGTGGGTCATTTTATTTAAAGGAGAAATTTAATTTGAATACTGAAATTAATAGACCTCAAATTAAGTAACCTACTACATATAAAGAACAAATTGAATTGTTTAAAAAGAGAAATTTGCACATAGACGATTCTGAAAATACCGAAAATATACTACAAAGAATAAATTATTATAGATTAACTGCTTACGGACACACCTCTAAAGATCCACATAATAAGGAACAATATCTAAAGGAATCAACAACTAGTAAAATGTACTCATTATATGAATTTGATAGAAAGTATGGGAGTTTTGGAATCCATTGAGATTGCATTTAGAACGCATATCTCTTATGAGATTGGTCACAAATTTTGCTTTCTTAGATACAAACATAAGGATAATTTCATTAATGAAAAGTTCTATCAAGATTCTTTAGATGAACTAAATTCACTAACTATAAAAAGTTGAAAAGTCGAATTATTTATTGAGCATCATTTTAGGAAATATGATGATAACCTTCCTATTTGGGTAGATTTGGAAATGACCTCATTTGGTTTTCTGTCAAAATTTTATAGAAATCTAAATGAAGATCTAATAAACCATTTAGCAAAGATTTATTTTAATGTCCCATACCTTTACTTAGATAGCTGGTTACAAACATTATCAAATGTCAGAATTATTTGTGCTTTTTATGGACAATTATACAATAAAAAATTACCCTTTAACCCCCTACTGTTCCGAGAAGATATAAAGACAATAGATAACCTTTTTATTTTTGCTGCGATATATATCACACAAAGATTGTTAACGGAAACAGATTTATTACAGATCTAGATGCACTTGTATCTGATTATGAAGAAAATTTAGACTTTTATTGCATTGGTTTTCTGCCAAAATGGAAAAATAATTTAATAAAAGTGAATACTAAAAAACAAGCGATTTCTTCCATATTATTCGGAGTCTTTTTATTTTCTAATTTTTGTTTTTAACTAAAACTCTCTATAAACAAACGCATATTTCTTAAATATACGAAGAAAATGAGCGTTAACTCCTAAAACAAGCGTTAATCCTTCTTAGATTAAAAATATGAGATAATAAAAAAAACGTCTAATCCCATATATACCAAGGGTTTAGACATTTTTATTTTTAAGAAAATATAAGCGTTTATGTTAATTTAACGCAGACTTGTAGATTGATAAACTTTATTATAACTCCCTCTTTCGTCTTAGGAAATTTCTATTTATAGCCGTCATTTAAACCCACAATAAAATAACCTATCTTAATTCAATCGAGAATGATTTGAGTAAAATCCTGCAAAATCTCGATATCTACAAGTTCGACCTCTTAGCTTAATATCATATTGATTATTATCTTTCATAAAATTTATTTAAGCTAATTTATATTTTCATGGCTAAATCAATTTTTGTTAGAAATTATTATTAATATACGTAGATAAAATTGCCCTACTACAAAGTAATAGGGCTAGAAGTTCTTAGCTGTAAAGGTTTATATCCATCCACTTTATTTTATGTAAATACCTTAGAAAAAGCAGCTGGTCTTTTTAAGCTTTTCTGTATGTGACTAAACATTTTCTTATTCTTTCTATTTACTGATAGATCAATTGTTAAGAAGGCTACTACTTGGAGCAAGTGGACAAGACTTATTCAAGGGATGCTGTACTACCACGGGTTTAATCCTAAAGGCATTATGAAAAGACACAGTAGCAGCTGTGAAGGCTTTTCAGAAGACAAATGGTCTTATTGTAGATGGTGTTGTCGGGCACTGGACTTTTGAAAGATTATTTTAATACAATATAAGAACGAAAAATCCACACTTGTTTCGCGTGGATTTTTCGTTCTTATTTAATTTATTCACCATCACCGTAAATTTCTTCTAACTCAAAGTTGATTGAGTCAGCTTCAATTAAATAAGGTTGGTTATTAGCATTATAATGTAGAAAACCACTCACGAAAATCAATTGATTATAAACATCTTTTTGCTCAATTGAGAATTCTTCTTTATTTAATCTAAGTTCTATTTCATCTAAACTATTGTTATCGTATTTAAAGGATCTTGCAATTAAAGAGTAGTAAGTTTTATCACTGTCAACAGTGTACTGTTTAATAAATGCTGTTCCTTCAATAAATACTTTATTTTGTCTCAGTCTTTGTGCCCTTTGCTTTAAATAACTACGTGTATTTTTATCGGTTTTCAATTCTTTAAAATCTCTTATCTGATTACCTTCAAAGGATATAAAATCAATTGACGATCGAGAACTTGGAGCCAATTCTTGTGCGTAATGAATTAGCTTAATTACGTCATCTTCATCGTATTCTTTAGTTAGCTCCCGGATAAACGTATCATCGTTTGCTGATGCTAAAGCTTTAAAAAGAACAGTAATACTTTTATCAGTTATATCATTAATTGTTTGAATCTGTTTTAATTGTTCTAAAGTGTTATCTTTATTTTCAACGTTGAATAAAGTCGGCTCTATGATTTGATCTAAGTTATTTGATACATTATTTTGAAGACCTAATTTTAAACTACCTTTAGCTGTAGCAGCTAGTTCGAAGGTTGGGAAAAAATTATTTAGTTCATTGGCAACTTCAAATTTCTTTTTTACTAATCTTGCACTATGTCTAACAGCAGTGTTTAATTTCTTTAAGTACGAACCAACAACGTTAATTGGACCTGTACCATTGTGGAAACTTTTACCTTCTATTCTTATCCATAAATCAAGAGGGTCTATTTCACTTTTAATTGAAAGTTCAGTTTCAGTTTCTAATTTTAGTAGGTACTCTAAATGGTTCTCAAGATTACTGATCATTTCTTTTGCTGAGTAACTATAAATTTTTAATAATATAGGTTCTTCTGCATATTCTTTTTCAATTCTTTTTAAGTTTTGCTTTGCTTCTTTTAAACTATTTATTGCATCTTTAATGTCATGTTCTCTTTCGGATACCATTTTAGACACCCCCTATATAACGTAGTATATCACTTTTATTTACTTTTAGTATTCCTTTTTCTTGTGGCCGGGATACCCATGAAGGATCTTTTTTTGGATCTGGTTCTCTTAATTGTCCATTTTGGCCAAATCTAAAGAAGCGGGACCAGCCATTAAACATGTGCTGTCCATCTGCATATAATAAATGCGCACCAAATAAATTTCTAATTGCACCCTGATTATCTGGATTTAAAAAAAGCTGAACCCCACCAATATCATGGTCATCATCTGTTTGTAGAGCAGCTCTAATTGTATCAGGTAGTATCAAAGCACAAAAATCAACATCTCCTGGTTCATTTCTCCCGGTGACAAAACTACCGTTTACTAAAACTGCTTCAGGAATTAATTTAAGTTCATTCAATCTTTTTAATAAAGCAATAAAAGAATCCCAACGTTTTGTTCGAATTTCTGTAGACAAGAAGCGTGTCTCTATATCTTCAAATGTACATTCATGTTCGCCAGGAGGCAAATGATAATCATCAATAAAATTAGGGATATTTGTCATTGTTCACCACACCTATATATGTAATAGTAAAATATTACAACATGTATTGGATTAATACTAGCTTTTAAAAAAGTTCCTTTTAATAAAACTAAGATAAGCGCATTATATTAATAAGCATACTTTATTTAAAGAAGCGAGACAATTTGATGAAATTTGAAGATAAATGCAAAGGGTTAGCTTGTATGATAACAGGCTGATGTACACTGTTTTCCTTTTAAGCCGTGGGATAATCCTGAAAAAATACATTGGTATTGCGAAGATCATTATAATCAAGCTAAGTCCTTTGATGAGAAGGAGAAATTAGCGTTCCTAGAATACTACTCTGACTCAAGAAAGAGAGAATGGCTTCCAGAAAAGCATTTAAAGCTTTATTATCAATATGCAAAGAAGTAAAAAAGCCTAATCGAATGAGTGGCTTTTGCTGTTCTATTTTCCGTTTTTCCTTCGTTTTACTAATCTTATAATACCGTAACCTCCACCTAGGATTGCTGCTGCGCTTCCAGCTCCAACTGCGGTATCATTTTTCATACCTTCAATTTCATTTTGTTTCTTATCTGATTTTTCTTCCATTACATTAATTTTGTTATTGTTATCATATATAAGATAAGTGAGCGTTTAAACAACGAGGATATCTGTTATTTAAAAGACACTTTCATAATTACTTTATTCACTATTCCAGTCGGTACAAATTCAAAACAATCTGTTCCTAAACGACCACGAGTGGCTCCAAGGATCTCCATATCAGTACTAGTGATATCCAAATTATACTTTCTAAGAATTTCAGGATAATTGGGCCTGTTTTTATTGGGCAAACGATTCATCAACCCAGGGAATAGTTGACCTTGGATTTCATAATGCTCTTCTAAATCTGGAAAAATCGGATAATTTGTGAAGCCAACCTCTACTGCCTTTTGTAAGTTATCTGATGAATAAGAGAATCCTCTCTTCTATAGGTTAATTTCCCAACCACAAACCTCTGGAGAGACTGAGGATCTTTCCAAACCAATAGCAACTTGCATATTTTACAGTTCATTTAATCACCTATCTTTTAGTTCTAAGCTTTATTAATAAGAAGGAATATTAAAAGAGGTAGAGGATTAATCCCCTACCATACTAAAGTTCTTATTCTTTCACAGCATCCTTCAGGTTTTTTCCTGCTTTAAATGAAGGTACTTTGCTTGCTGCAATTTCAATTTCCTCGCCAGTTTGAGGATTACGGCCTTTTCTTGCCGCACGTTCACTAACTGAGAAAGCTCCAAATCCAATAATCTCCACTTTATCACCATTTTTCAATGCTGTTGTGATTGTTTCCATTACGGAGTCAACTACTCTAATTGAATCTTTTTTCGATAGTTCAGAGCTTTCGGCTACCGCGTTAATAAGATCTGTTTTGTTCATAAATATGTACCTCCTAAAATCAGTCCTTAAGTAGAACTCTTTTAGTATTCCACAAACTTTTTTAATTCGCAATTATAAAGCTAATTGACTTGTAGCCTCAACAAAAGGTAGTGTAAGATGTAAAATAATATATACCATTTAGGAAGTTCTCTTATGGAACAAACGCCCCCTATTGTTTAAGTGTTATTTTTCACAAACTTATTCACTAGGTACTTTATTATTTATTATTGGAATGCAACCCCGTTTGGACTTCATAAAATATTTTATGAAATTCCTTTGTTTTCTAACATATACATCATTTTTAGAAAACTGACCTAGGATATTTGTTTTTTATTCTATTGAAGATGATAAAGGGCTTCTCTGTATCTACCCTTGCTTATATTTTTGATTTGTTCCTTGTTAAAAAAAGGCATTCCTGCTAAAAACAGGAATACCACCTAATAAAGTTATTAATTCTTTACCTTTAATAACCTTAAACTATTTAATGTTACCAAAAGGGTTGCTCCCATATCAGCAAATATGGCTATCCATAATGTTAACCAGCCAGGAATTACTAAGACTAAAGCTAATAATTTTATAGCCAAAGAGAAAGTAATGTTTTGCTTGATAATGGTTAAAGCTTTGCGGCTTAATTTAATCGTATACGGTAATTTACTTAAATCATCAGACATTAGAGCAATATCTGCTGTTTCTAGTGCTGTATCAGTTCCAGCACCTCCCATAGCCACACCTACTGTTGAAGCTGCTAGTGCTGGCGCATCGTTTACACCGTCTCCAACCATTGCAACACTTTGATGTTTGCCACGAAGTTCTTTAATATAATTTAGTTTATCCTCTGGAAGCAAATCAGCTTTAATATCCGAAACACCAACTTGTTTTCCAATGGCTAACGCAGTCCTTTCATTATCACCAGTTAGCATAACTGTTTCAATTCCGTATTTGTTTAACTTGTCTATTACTTCTCTGGAAGATTCTCTAATTTCATCAGCTACAGCAATTAATGAAAGGATCTCTTGATTTGTTCCTAGAACCATAACAGTTTTACCCTCAGTTTGCATACGGGTAATATGTTCTTCAATGGAACTTTCAATCTTGCCATGTAATTCTTGGAATAGGTTAGGGCTTCCAACATAGTACATTTCATTACTAACTCTTGCTTTTACACCCTTACCTGTAATGGATTGAAAATCTTCTACAATCACTTCATTTATATTCAATCCTGTTTCTTCTGCTTTTCTTAAAATGGCGGAAGCAAGGGGATGCTGTGAACCTTTTTCAATAGCTGCTGTAACTTTTAATAATTGTTCTTTATTTCCGTTAAAAGTAACTACATCCGTAACAGCTGGAACACCTTTAGTTAAAGTTCCTGTTTTATCAAATGCAATTGCTTTTAAGTGTCCTGTTTCTTCTAAATGAATTCCACCTTTTATTAGAACGCCATTTTTTGCAGCATTCCCTATAGCAGTTACGATGGAAACAGGAGTAGAAACAACTAATGCACAAGGACAACCGACAACTAGTACAGCCAAACCTTGATAAATCCATTCACTCCAATCACCACCAAACAACGGAGGAATTACTGCTATTAAAACTGCCAGAATAACAATTGCAGGTGTATAGTATTTTGCAAATTTATCAACAAACGCTTGAGAAGGTGCTCGTTCAGCTTGTGCTTCTTCAACAAGGTGAATAATTTTAGATAATGTCGTGTCTTCTACTCGTTTCGTTACTCTTACTTCAAGTAGTCCTTCTTCATTTAATGTTCCTGCAAAAACCTCATCGTCAATAGTTTTTGTCACAGGAACACTTTCACCTGTAATGGCTGCCTGATTCAGTGTAGATGTTCCTTTGACAACTGTCCCATCCATCGCTAGTTTTTGTCCAGGCTTAACAATCATGATGTCTCCAACTTGTATATCATTTACATGAATTATCATCTCTTCATTTCCACGACGAATTAACGCTTCTTTTGGAGCGATATCCATTAGTGATTCAATAGATTGACGTGCTTTATCCATTGAATAGCGCTCTAATGCTTCACTAATTGCAAATAAAATAACAACTGTTGCGCCTTCACCCCATTCACCAATAATAGCAGCACCTATTATCGCAATGGTCATCAGCGTATTCATATCAAAATTTAACCGAACAAGATTTTTTAGCCCTTTTAAGAATAAAGAATATCCTCCAATAACAATAGATGCTGCATAGCCAATATTCGTAAGAACATGTTCTTCTCCAAATTGCTCTCCTATAAACCAAGTTATAACTAGTAATATGGCGGAAATATATACTTTAATGTTTTCTTTTTGTTTCCAAAAGGGTTCTCGTTCTACTTGTTGTTCTTTTTCATCACGAATTTTTAGATTCTCAAAAGCTCCGGCTTTTTCTAATTCTCCAATTGTTGTGTTTCCTTGAACATAAACCTTAGATGCTCCAAAATTCACTTTTGCATCTTGTACTCCAGGAAGGTTTTTAACATTGTCTTCGAATTTGGCTGCACAGTTCGTACAAGTGAAACCTTGAACACGATATGCTTTCATTTCTTGTTCGGATAGTTTTCCTTGCTGATCAGACATTTACTTTCACCTCATTATTATAAGTTAGAGCAATCATCATTATTTGCCGAATATGTTCATTACCTAAGGAGTAAAACGCTAATTTCCCTTCCTTCCTATAGTTAACAATACCTTGCTTATGAAGAGTTCTTAAATGATGAGAAGCATTAGCAACGCTTGCACCAATAATATTTGCCACATCACAAACGCATAATTCTTTGTCTTGGCACAAGGCATAGGTAATCTTTGCTCTATTTTCATCAGCTATGGATTTTAGCAATTGGGATAAACTAGAGAAATCAACCTTATTCAAATCTCCTTGTATTCGATTGACTTTTTCTTCGTCGTAACAATAAATTTCACAAGTATCTTTTTTATTCATAACATCACCTCATATTCATTCAAATGTATATTTGAATATAGTATACCCTTTCCCCGTCATTATATTCAAGTGTTTATTTGAATGAAGAGAAAAAATAAAAAGCCACCTAAAAAGCAGCTTTTGAATTAGAATTAGTTATTTGGTTTACTATATATTCAGCATCATATCCAACACCTTGAAGCAATGCTGAACCACGTCGGTATTGCCAAGGTAGACCTATAAAAAAAAGTCCTTTTATTTTTGTAACACCCCTATGGTGTATTATTCTCCCATCAGCATCGTAAAGGTCAGCTATCCCTAGCCAAGATAACGAGCTTTTAAAACCAGTAGCCCATACAATATTGTTTACTTTTAAAGTTGATAAGTCTTTAAATATGATATGGTCATCCTTTACATCAACTACTCTTCCCTTTGGGATTATTTTTTTTTGCTTAATAGCATGTTTTAAGTCATACCCAAATATCGGATCACCTTTTTTTTGAATGAACTTCCCTAATCTAGAATCATTACTTGCATTCAAAACTCCTAATTTATCGAGCCACCAAAAAATACTTTTATTTTTGAGAACTAAAGGAAGGTAAGTAAGCTTACCACTATAGGATAGATACGTTTCTTTTTCTTCTGAAAGTTCAACTGCTATTTGAGCACCACTATTGCCACCACCTACAACCAATACATTGCCATCGGTTAGTTGCTTTGGATTTAGATACTCTGATGAATGTATTTGTTGGATGTTAGATGGTAAGTGTTTTGCTAAAGATGGAATATTAGGTACCTGAAAGGGACCAGATGCTATAACAAGATTTATTGTCTCAAATTTTTCATCCTTTGTTTTTACTATAAAAGTTTCATTTTGTTTTATGACATTTATTACTTCAGTATGAAGTCTAACTGGAATATCGTATTCCTCAACATAATTTCTTAAGTAGTCTGCTACTTCATCTTTATTTGGAAAGCCATGGGGGTCTCCCTCCATTTTTATATCAGGTAAGGAGTTATACATTCTTGGGGTAAATAATACTAAGGAATCATATCTTTCTTTCCAACTGTCTCCTATTTCTGAAGCTTTATCTATAATAAGAAACTTTTGATTTGTTTTTTTCAAGTAATATCCTATAGATATACCGGCTTGACCAGATCCAATTATTAAAGTGTCATACATATAAACACTCCTTTGTATATGAATACTTATTCATATACAAATAATACCATTTAAATCCAAAAGTTCCAATCTAATTTTTTATTTTATTTTGTATCATTATAAATTTGATTATCTTAGCACATCTTTATTGGAAGAGATATGCCTTTTTTATATAATATTAATGGTTTTGAAGAAAATAAGAAAAAAGGAAAAGCGTGTACTCAACCTAAAATTAATTAATGTAAATGAATTATATAATGACCATAACCATAGGGCTTAGCAAACATATTTATGGAATCCATTAATTTTATGCAAGATTATTTTTATAAGATAGATAACCAAGTCTTCACTGCTGTAGCTAAAATTAATAGACCCATTGTCCCTTGTAACACTTTTGTGTTCATTTTTTTACCCAAGTTGGCACCTATTGGCGAAGCAATTAAGCTAGCCACAACCATAATAATCGCAGGTAGTATTGGTATATTTCCTGTTGCGATTTTACCTGAAACAGCCCCAATAGATGAAATCAATGTAATGGCTAAGGAGGATGCAATCGTCATTCTTGTTGGTATTTTTAGGACTACAAGCATAATCGGAACTATAAGGAATGCTCCACCTGCACCTACAATCCCTGCACCAATACCGACTATGAACGCAAACAAGGATGCAAGCCATTTGTTAAACCTTATTTGATCAAAATGAATATCCTCAACACCTCTTTTAGGAAGAAACATCATAATAACGGCAATAAGAGCTAAGATTCCATAAACAATATTTATTCCATTCTCCGGCATATGAGTAGAACTGAGTCCCCCAATAAAGCTTCCAGTTAATATGCTTACTCCCATGTAAATGATTAACGTTTTATTTAGAAATCCATCCTTACGATAGGCTAAAACACCTCCGAGTGTTGCAAAAAACACTTGAATGGCAGTAATCCCTGAAACTTCATGTGCTGTAAAATGTCCTACGCCTAACATTACTGGTATATATAGCAAGATGGGATAGTTGATGATAGCACCACCAATTCCTAACATCCCAGAAATAAAAGAACCAACAAATCCAATAACAAAAATTGTAGCTATAATAGTAATATCCATGTTGTTACACCTCTTTAAAAAAAGGGAACCTTATTTGGTCCCCTTTATTTTCAACCTTTTTTAATCCAGAATTTTAATACTCCATTTTCGTCTTCATGTTTTATTAATTCATGTCCTCCTGATTTAGCCCAAGCTGTTAAATCGTTTAGCGCTCCTTTATCTGTTGTATGGACTTCTAAAACTTCACCTGTTTCAATATCTCCCATTGCTTTTTTTGTCTTTACAATCGGCATTGGACAAGCTAAACCTTTAGCATCTAATACTTTATTTGAATTCATTTGTTATTCCTCCTAGTTAATAATTAACGAACCGCACAACGATTAGGTCCAATTTCCATCTCACGTTGTTTATCTATTTCCGGGTTTATTTTCCCCATATTTGTCTCACGAATTTCTTGATATGCATTTGGCTGTGGCGGCAAGTTTTCAGTTACTAATTTTCTAAACTCGTTTTCATTATCGATATTGAGTCCATGGTTTTTTGTAAACAATTTCCCAAGTTTTTCCGCTACGCTACCATCCTCATTCAACTCGTCTATAATCATAAAGTGTGCTGGTAGAACAATTAGTTCATCTGACAATTCTTTGTAGCGTTTATATAATGTCTCTCTTAAATCACTGACCCAGTCTTCTGCCATACCTGATAGATCAGGCCTTCCGATAGAATCAATGAACAAAATATCACCTGAAAGCAAGTATTTATCATCCACAATAAATGAAGTTGATCCAATCGTATGTCCAGGTGAATACAATGCTGCAATATGAATGGTTGCATTACCAATTGTTACATCATTTCCATCTTCTAATGGCTGGTAAGAAAAAGTCACTTCCGTGGCATCCTTAGGTGGTAACCAATAGACAGCACCAGTTTTCTCAGCAATTGTACGTCCTCCGGAAATATGGTCTGCATGAAGGTGCGTATCAAATACGTGTCTAATTTTTACTCCCTTACTTACTGCAAAATCAAGATAGATATCTGTCATACGCGTTGAATCGATTACTACTGCTTCTCCTTCTGATAACACCATGTAGGATAGACATCCTTTACCTACTCGAACAAATTGATAAATTTCACCACCATCATTCAAGTCACCAATCTTAACTGGTTTTAAATGCTCACTCCATGCCTTCATTCCACCCTTTAAATAGAAAACATTTAATCCAACATCAGAAAGCATTTCTGCTACCATTACCGATGATCCTTCCTTTGCACAAACCACTAGTACTTCTTTATTAGTGGAGATTTCACCTATAATTTCATCCACGCCATCAAGTAATTCAAAATAAGGAATATTTAAATATCCAAAGTTTTCTCCTTCAATCTTCCAATCGTTAAAATCACTCTCATTTCGAACATCAAGAATAAACAACTCTTCTTTATTCATAACTTTTTTCGTTACATCTTTTGAAGTCATTACATTAACAGTCACCTTTATACCCCCTGTGGTATTATTTCATTTAAAAAAATATTTTATATTAAAAAGTTAAAGTTACATCTGCATCCTTTGCAAATTCCAAAAATGTTACTGCTCCGCCTACTTCGATTCCATCGACAAAATTTTCTTTTACCAATCCATAACATCCATTGTCATTTGACAACCTATAAATTTAACTCCCATTTCTTTTGCCATAGCCACTAATTCTGGAATGGGAGGAACATTTGCTTTAATAAATCCTTCTGCAAACTAGCTCCTTACCTTCAGGCATGATTAATTGCTTATATGCTTCCTTATGAATCAATTCAACCCTTCAAAAAGTAAAGAAAACAGACTTCTTGATCCGTTGCAGCAGCTGCAGTTGCAATGTTAAAAACCTTATAAGCATCAAATAATCCACCATTACTTGCAATAATTGCTACTTTTTTGTTCATCGTTAATTCCCCCATTTTTTAATCATTTATACTAATTGTTTTCCCACTCCATTGACTCATACCTTGTTCAACATTAATTACATTATTAAATCCATTTTCAGTTAACTTTTGTGCAGCAAGATCGCTACGATTTCCTGTTCGACATACTATATAAATTTCAGCATTTTTGTTTAAAACATTCATTTTGTTTTCCAATTCTCCCAATGGAATAGAGATAGCGTTAGGAATATGGTTAAAAGCAAATTCTGCATTTTCTCTAACATCAATAACTACAATGTTCTTATCCACATCTATTTTCTTTTCTAGTTCTTCATTGCTAATAATATTTGGGTGTTTTTTTTCATTCGATTCTTCATTAGAAGATTTACGCAAATAATGCTTCAGCACTTCCCCTTCTTCTATTGTTCCTAGATATTGTTGTCCAGTGCTTTCAGCCCAAGCTTTTATGTCTGCTTTAGAGCCTTTATCCGTCGTTTGAACTTCCAATACTTGCCCTGCATCTAAGTTTTTCATTTCTTTTTTTGTTTTAACAATTGGCATCGGACATGCTAAACCTTTAGCATCTAGAATTGTATTAGCTTTTATATTCTCCATTTTTTCATCCTCCACATTTATACCCACAAGGGTATTTTATACCTCAAAAAAATTTATTCTACTTTTCCTTCCCAAGCAAGCATTCCACCAGTCATATTAATGGCATTAAATCCATAATCCTCAAGGAATTGTGTGGCACGACCACTTCTTGCACCAGAACGGCATACCATGATATATTCAATAGTCTTATCTAATTCATGCATGCGAAACTCAATTAACCCTAATGGGATATTAACAGCACTTGGTATTTTCCCAGTGGTAACTTCATCCACCTCTCGTACATCAATAATATTTAATTTCTTTCCTTCGTTTATTAGAGCCTCTACTTCTTTTACGGTCATTTGTTTCATTAGTTAGTTCTCCTTCTATTTATTTTAAAACCAAGCATTCATTCCGCCTTTAACGTTAGTGATGTTTTTAAAACCTAAGCTTTTTAAGACTTTACTTGCTCGTTGACTTCTCACTCCACTTTGACAAATTACGATAACTTCTTTTTCCTTCGAAAGGTCTTTTTCTGCAACTTGAGCAAGTTGATTAAGTGGTATATTTTTAAAACCTTTAATATGGTTTCCTTTAAACTCTCCATTTGTTCTAACATCAACAAATTGTTTGTTCTTATTATTTATTTCTTTTTTTAATTCATTAGTGGTAATAGTGTTAACTCCCTTTATCGGTAAAAACCTTCTCATTAAGAAAAATAGTAATAATGCAAGGACAACATAATTTAAATAGGCCAAATTAAAACCTCCTTTAAACAAACTTTTACTTCGTTAGATAAATAGATTAACATTTCCATTTTCAGCATCCGCTAAATAAGCAGCAACACCTGCATATTCTATGTTCCCTAATAACTCTTCTTGTTTTAGTCCTAATAAATCCATTGTCAAGGTGCAAGCTACAAGTTTTACTTCTTGTTCTTGAGCCATTTCAATTAATTGTGGTAAAGGCATAGCGTTATGCTTTTTCATAATATCCTTAATCAACTTAGGACCCATTCCAGCAAAGTTCATCTTGGAAAGCCCCATTTTATCAGCACCTCTAGGCATCATCTTGCCAAACATTCTTTCCATAAATCCTTTTTTTAAGGTAATATTTTCATCCTTACGTAAGGCATTTAACCCCCAAAAAGTGTGGAAAATAGTTACCTCATGATCATAAGCTGCAGCACCATTAGCTATAATATAAGCTGCCATCGCTTTATCATAATCACCACTAAATAGTACAATGGTTGTTTTTTTCTTTTCAGTCATGTTGTTACCTCCAATAAATAATAATATAACCAATACCCGTATAGGTATTATAAGCAACAAAAAAATTAACCCTTTCTAATCAAAAAATTCAATACTGTTTTCTTCTTTTTGACTCAATAATTCGTGACCTACTGTTTTAGACCACGCTGAAAGATCATTTATTGCCCCTTTATCTGTAGTATGAATTTCTAATATTTAACCATTTTCAAGTTCAGTCATTGCCTTCTTTGTTTTTACAATTGGCATCGGACATACTAATCCTTTTGCATCTAACAATTTGTCAATTTCCACTAGTAATTATCCTTTATTATACCGTTACCCCTATAGGTATATAGAATAGTTAAAAAAAGAGAAGGTGTCAACTCTTTTTTATCTGCTTTTTACAAGTAGGTTTACAGCTTCTTTTACTAATTCCTCTGTATTCTCGCCATTTTTATCAGCTTCCCTAACACATTCAATCAAATTTGAGCTAACAATTAATCCTATCGTTCGGTCAATTCCAGTTCTTGATGCAGATAATTGTGTAATTACTTCCTTGCAATCTTTATTATCTTCCATCATTTTTAAGATTCCTCTTAATTGTCCTTCTATACGTTTAACTCTATTTTTTATTTGTTCATTATAATCCATTTTTTTCCTCTCCTTTTATAGTAAATAATCATGTAATGTTGCCACTTATATATAACTAGTGTTTTAACTTTTAGCATTTATATTAGGATTTTAATTTATAAAGGAAGTATCAGCAGATGAAATATTTTCACTGACAATTTTTATATTATACCCCTATAGGTATATTGTCAATAATGAATTTTATAAAAAGACCGTAATTAGTTTAGCGGTCAAATTTTTTAAACGCTATGAGTATTTTAAAACCGTTAGAATTAAGAAGAATGAAAAAGATGAAAATAATTCTCTTACATCGGTTGAAATGGGTAAACTTTGGACAACTCAAACTCTTTATGAACATCTTCACTTAAACAAAACTCCACGTTAATGCCATAAGAATGGATCTTTTCATTTAATATAGGAATGCTGCCCCTTTTCTAATTTTTCATTTATTAGAAGAATGTTACCCCGTTAGTTTAATAAGAATTTCTTTAATCGTTCATAATAAGAGCAACATTGAATGGAGGTTCTATATGAAAAAAAGCAATTTAATATTGTTTGCTTGCCTAACTCTTTTCTCTTATTCTCCTGTTCAAGCAGAAACCGTAACTAAAAATGATATACAGTTGCGTGATGACTTGATTTATATTATGCTTTATCCCTCAATTCAACAAGAATTAAAGAAGCAATATGGCGAAATTAAACAAAATTATTGTGGTGAAATAACTCAAATTAAGAAGCTTCCAATAGGCACTTACTTATTTAATGTCACCGTGCACGTAACAACATTTGAAGGTGCTCACAGTCCTCCTAATGATTTAGTGACAATTACTTTTAGTAATGAAAAATCCATAGAGTGGCGGGCTATTGATTTCAAAAGAAAAAGGTTAAAACCAAACGAAATAACTGAATGCAGACACCCTTTGTAAGAAGGGTGTCTACATTCAGTTATTTATTCAAACTAAACTCCCTATCTAAAATAAGATTAGATGCTTTATTGGTTGGTAGCTATTCTGAACATAATACCAATTAATTAATGAATACTTAACTGTAATTTAGGGATTAACTTTTTACGGTTTATAAACCAATCATCTATAGTAAAAATAGAAAAGTAAAATGTTGGTTCTATATCTCCCAATAAACACTCATCATAAATTAAACTTATATCCAAGTATTTTTTGGTTTGATTCTTTTTTCTATAAGTAAATTCGCCAATAATTTATAAACTTCATCTAAAGGAGCATCAATAGATCGTTCTATCGAAAAACAACCAGCTAAACTGTTCCACCATACTTTGAAGGATAAATAAATCTCTTCAAATTCATTTAAGGTAACATTGTCCTCCATGAATAAACTCTGATAAATTATGTTTTTTTCTTCATTGAAAATATCATTTATGGGATGCTCTGAGGAAACTCGCTTCGATATTTCACTCCATAACTCTCTCTCTATAACGCTTTTCGAAGTCTTTTGGGAACTCATACTTCAATGCTATGTATGGAAATTTCAATTGATCTTTATTTTGGTTTTGATTTATATATATATTTTGAATGTAAACTAGAAAATTCAAAGAAAAAGATGCCTCTATTCTCATTTCTAATGTATTTTCCATATAGACCCCTTCCAAAGTTAATTACTATCCTATTTTCCATAACTGATATGTATCATTCAATAGCTATAATTAATAAATACTCATCAATGGTTATTCTACAACGAAAACAAATTTTCCTTGTTAAGCTAAACTGCTATTTTAGCGAAAAAAAAGACCCCAGGTAAACCTAGAATCTTTTGATCGATTAATTGTTCTTCATATAGTTTTGATAATTCTTATTACCACCAGAAAGATTATAGATATCGTTAAACCCTAAGTTACGCATAACATTTTGTGCAGCATTCCCAGTTACTCCACCATTACAGTAAGTTACTGTTGGCAAATGGGGATCAAGTTCTTTACATTTCTCACGCAATTGACCTAGTGGTATATTTATTGCCGTCGCCACTTTTGATACATTATATTGTTTTGGTGCCCGTGTATCAATAACTTGAATGGCTTCTCCTTTTTCTATTCTCTCCGTTAGTTCCTTGGGTGTAATTAGCTTATTCTTCTTTTCAATAGCATTTTGCAGAGCCATTCCAGTGTACATTACTGGATCTTTTGTTGTACTGAATGGAGGTGCATAGGCAAGATCAAGATGGAATAAATCTTCTGCTTTTGCTTTAAACGTCATTGCTGTTACAAATACATCAATCCGTTTATCCACGCCTTCTTCCCCTACTATTTGTACACCTAATACTCTGCCAGTTTCTCTATCTGCAATTGCTTTAATAACTAATTCTTTTCCTCCAAGGTACTCTGCTCTGGCCGGCTTAATATTATGAAGTATTTCAATATCATAGCCTTCTTCTAAAGCTTCTATCTCATTCATACCTGTTTGACCAACAGCCAAATCAAATACTCTTAAGATGCCGGTACCTAAAATACCTCGGTGTTCTAAAGAACCTCCCGTTATTACATCTCCAGCTATTCTTCCCATTTTGTTAGCTGTACTTCCTAATGGACGATAGATAGGTTTTCCTGTAATTACAGAGTAACTTTCAGCAACATCACCAACAGCATATACATCAGGAAGGTTAGTTTGCATTTTAGTGTTAACTGCGATAGCTCCAGTAGCACCAATTTCAACACCGATTTCCTTAGCCAATTGTGTATTTGGACGAACACCCGTAGCTAATATAACAATATCCGTTTCAATAGCTTTTCCTGATTTAGTTTTTACTTCCTTCTTATTTATAGCAGTTACTTCATCATTTAAGATGAGGTTTACTCCTTTTTTAACTAAATGTTCTTCGACTCTTGAAGCGATATCTTTATCCATATGTGCCATTACATGGTTACTGCGTTGTACGATTGTTACATCTAATCCTCTATGAGTAAGCTGTTCTGCCATTTCTAAACCAATATAGCCAGCTCCTATAATCGTTGCCTTCTTTGGTTGATTTGCTTTCATATATTGATCAATTGCTGCAGTATTTTGTATTGTACGAACTTGAAATACATGCTCTCCATATACTCCATCAATATTAGGTTTAATTGGAGAAGCCCCTGTAGCAAAAACCAATACATCATAAGTGTCCTCTTTTATTTCATTTGTATCTAGGTTCATAACTTGAACTTTCTTTACTCTCGCATCAATAGAAGTTACTTCGTGACGTGTAAAGATATCTACGTTATATCGCTTTTTAAACCAAGCTGCACTTCTTGGGGTTAATATTTCCAGGTCTTCTACTTCTCCACCTAGAAAATAGGGAATTCCGCATATGGAATAAGAGATGTCGTAGTCTGCATTATATAGAGTGATTTCCGCATTTTCATCATTCCTACGTGCTTTTGCAGCTACGGATGTTCCTGCTGCCACAGATCCTATAATTAGTACTTTCATGATTATATCCTCCAAAAGTTAGTATCAATATTACTCTGTATAATTAATAATTCCTTTTCATTATGAAAGAATGGAAAGCCATAGATATAAGCCTATTAGAGTAATCAAAAGGGTTGGAATAGTTAAGATAATACCTGTTTTAAAATAAGTTCCCCATGATATTTTTACACCTTTTTGAGATAGAACGTGAAGCCATAACAACGTTGCTAACGAACCGATTGGTGTTATCTTAGGACCTAAATCAGATCCAATAACATTAGCGTAAATTAACCCCTCTTTTATTACTCCAGTAGCATTTGTATCTGCAATGGCTAAAGCATCAATAAGTACTGTTGGCATATTATTCATGATGGAAGATATGATAGCTGCAATGAATCCCATTCCCAGGGTTGCAACAAATAATCCTTGGTCTGCAGCTGTCTGAATAACACTTGAAAGGAGGTCAGTTAAACCAACATTACGCAGTCCATAAATTACGACATACATTCCAATAGAGAAGAATACAATTGCCCACGGAGCACCCTTGACTACTTTTTTAATAGAAACAGCTGCGCTTCTTCTTGCAAATACAAGGAAAATAATAGCGATTACACCAGCGATGAGTGAAACTGGAATCGACAGAAATTCGCTCACGAAATAACCAACAAGCAATACCGCTAAAATCAACCAAGATAAACGAAACATCTTTAGGTCTTTGATTGCATCTTGTGGTACTTTTAATTGCTTTAAATCATAAACCTTTGGAATCCTCTTGCGAAAATATAAATACAACACGAGGATACTTGCCACTAATGAGAAAATATTTGGTACAATCATTCGGGAAGCATATTCTACAAATCCGATATTAAAGAAATCAGCAGATACAATGTTTACCAAATTACTCACAACTAAAGGTAATGATGTAGTATCAGCAATAAAACCACTTGCTATGATAAAGGGAAAAACCATTTTCTCTTCTAATTTCAATGCTCTAACCATTGCTAGAACGATTGGCGTTAGAATTAGGGCTGCTCCATCGTTTGCAAATAACGCTGCAACTATTGCTCCTAGTATAGAGACATAAACAAACATCTTTAGACCATTACCACCAGCAACCCTTGCCATATGTAGAGCTGCCCATTCAAAAAATCCAATTTCATCTAATATTAGTGAAATAATAATAATTGCAACGAATGCCAGTGTAGCATTCCAAACAATCCCAGTTACATCGACGACATCATTAAAATCAACTACACCTACAATAAGTGCCAATATCGCACCACCACAAGCAGACCAACCGATTGAAAGATTTTTCGGTTGCCAGATAACTAATGTCAGGGTTAATAAAAATATAATTGTTGCTAATATTGTTTGTAACAAAGTTGTTAACCTCCATTAATAACATGTAATTCTTAATCCTTTTTTCTCTAGCCAATCAAACTTTTCTTGCTGACTTGGTACATGCTTTAATAATTCTCTTATTAATAAGTAGTATTCACTTAATGTATTTAAAGAATAAACTACCCATTGTCCTTTTCTTTGTTCTCTCACAATTCCAAGATCTCTCATCTTTCTTAAATGTTGACTTATAGAAGGCTGTGACATTTCAAATATCTCAACAAATTCACATACACAGCATTCTTGTTCAGCCAACATGCTTACCATGGATAGTCTAGTTTTATCCCCTAAAAGCTTTAATACATTTGCTGTATCCTTTAAGGATTCATGTTCTATTATCATTTTTATCCACCTCCCTTTATTACTAATCCTAATTTACATAAATATAACTATATTATTATTTACTTATATAAGAAACAAACTAATCCATGCTCTCTCTTTTTTTCTTCGTACAAAGAACATAAATACCTAGCCCAATCGGACCTAACATTCCAATTAAAAATAACCAATAGATAAATGTTATATCCTTTTCTTTATTCTGCTTATTATCAATAAAAACAAAACAGGCAATCGATAATAAAACAAAGAAAAAAAGAAAGTATTTCATGGAGCACCTCCAATAATAATTGTTATTAATGTCATTTGGTTTTCTTATATAATTATATGCTTATATATTAATGTACTAAAAAGTTAATGTCAACCACATTAACCCCTTTATATTTAATCACAAGAAATGCGCAATCCGTTTTTTTCTAGCCAGATAAATTTCTCATTTTGGTCCGGTACGAACTTTAGAATATCTTTTATCATAGGAAAAAGTTGATTTTGTTGGTCTAACGAATAGATAACCCATTGTCCTTTTTTCTGTTCTTTAACTAAACCGGCATCTTTTAATTTTCTCAAATGTTGGCTTATAGCTGGTTGAGACATTTGAAATACATCCACAAACTCACATACACAGCAGTCATGGATCATAAGCATTCCCATTATGGATAATCTTGTCTTATCCCCTAAAAGTTTTAAAATATTTGCAGCAGTATCTAATTGTTCTGTAGACATCAGTAATCATCCATTCCATTTTAATTAACTTCATCATTAATTGGGTACCCCAAGTATACAAGAAAATAAGAGCTGCTTAAACTCTTATTTTCGCTTTTTATATCATCCTATTTTAATGAGCTAATTCCTTCTCTAATTCGGAATAAGCACAGATGAAATTGTTATAAGATATATATCCTAATGTACTTTCTTTATTACTAAATAATCTTGAAAAAGCCTTCTCCTTCGCTAATTCAATGGATATACCTAAACTATTCATGATTAGTTCTAAGTAAGCTTTAAAATACTCTTTGCTTAGATTTCCACCCTTATTTATAACCATATTTCTCCCTCATTATTAATTATTATGAGCAACAAGAATCGGTATCACAACTATTATTACGATTGGTATTTAAGAGATTCACACTACAAACCCCTGTTTCAGGTAAATCCAGCTCTACTTTTTCTGAGGACTCAATGTCCCCTGCAATAAATGCTGCTATTGATCGCACCTGTTCATATCCTGTAGCCATTAAGAAAGTTGGAGCTCTACCATAGCTTTTAGATCCAACTATATATAGGTTCTTTTCCGGTTGTCTCAGTTCCTTTTCACCATGTGGACGAACTGTTCCACAGCTATGCAAATTAGGATCAATTAAAGAAGAAATAGCCTCCACGCTTTCAGTAGCAAAATCGATTTTTGTACGCAATTCACTTAAAAAAGAATAGTTAGGACGATTTCCTGTATTAACAATAGCTTCTTCAATCAATTCAATACTATATTTTTCTCCTTTCACTTCTCCATTAATATTAAGTGTCGATTGATCACTTTCTTTCAGTTGCTCGACTCTAAACGAAGTGTACACTTGAACCATCCCTTTATCTACCAGTTCATGAATTCTGCTACCTAATATTCCCCTCGCTTCCAGTGCATCCTTTTCCTCTCCGCCATATGCTTCCTCTACTCGTTCTTTACGGATGATCCATACAATTTCAGTTTGAGGATTCATTTCCTTTAATGTACCTAATTCCAATAGTGCATTAATGGCGGAGTGTCCACTTCCAATAACCGCTACTTTCTTATTTTTATAACGATTAATACTATCTCCTAAGATATCAGGCATCCCATAAAAGATTTTATCCTTTAGATTTTTTTCCTCTTGTATCCAAACGCCGTTGGAGTTAGCCGGATTAGGATTTCCCCATGTACCAGTCGCATCAATGATAGCTTTTGCTTCAATAGCTTGAATAGATCCTTTATGCTCTGTATAAATAACAAATGGAACATTCTCTCGGTTAGCAGTCTTCAGTTTATCGATATTTTTTTTTGCTATAGAAATGACTTTTGTATTTAAGGCTAATACTTCTTGTATTTCTGGAATCTTTGATAAAGGGATTAAATATTTTTCTACTAGTTCTTTACCGGTAGGTATTTCTTCTAAATTCGGCTTTTCCCATTTATATTTTTCTAATAAAGAAGATGCTGCTTTATCAATGTTATATTTCCACTGTGAGAATAACCTTATATGTTTCCACGTTAGAATGTTTGCTCCCACTTCAGTTCCAGCTTCTAGTAGAATAACTTTTTGCTTATATTGGATCAAATGAGCTGCAGCAGCTAAACCTACAGGACCTGCCCCAACAATTGCAATAGGTAATTTATTATAGATAAATGTATTTTCTTGAGTTTCATCAGATGGCTGACAGCAAGGTGTTAAGATATTAAATTCAGACATATTAATTACTCTCCTTTGTATTTAACAAATAGTAATCTTGATCAAAAAGCAACTTTTCCATTATCATTACATCTACAAATTTGCCTTTTAATCTTCCTTGATTTTTAAATAATCCAACCTCCCTATAGTTTAGCTTTCGGTATAAACCTTGGCCTAAAGTATTTATAGGAAATGTAGAGAGCACTAGTTTATAGAAATCCTGTGATTTTGCTTCTTCTTCTAAGACATGTAATAGTTGCTGTCCTATTCCTTGTCCCCTAAATCTCCTATGTATATATATGGATAGTTCTCCTACACCATAATAAGCAGCCCTACTATTGTATGGGTTAATCGAAGCCCAACCCATAATTTCTCCTTGTTCATTTGTTGCAACAAAAGCGCAATGTCTTCCACTATGAAGATTAAACCAATTGTTTATATAATTTTCATCTTTTAAATCTTCTTCAAATGTGGCTAATCCATCTTCAATACCTTGATTATATATCTCTAATATTTCTAATAAGTCCCTTTCCTTCACTTTCCTAATCACTTCTTCTACCTCCTTAATTGACTTGTTCATTAATTGACTTTATCAAATATAATGTTTAATGAAAGCCACCTTATTTGGTGGCACAACTACCTAATCCATTATTTTTATTCATTGCAACCAATAGCAAACTTAGACTTTCCAAAACCTGTTGATGCTTATCTTCCTGTATGTGCTCGAAAATATTACCGAGATACTTCACCATTTGATTAGCAATTTCATCTGCCTTCGATTCACCTTCATCTGTAAGTGACAAAAGGACATACCTTCTATCATTTGGATCTGGAACTCTTGAGATGAAGTGAAGCTCCACCAATTTATTAACTTGACGACTTAAAAGTCCTGTATCCATCATTAACTTTTCTGCCAATGTCTGTAGAGATATATTCGGACTCTTACTTAACTCATAGACAATGTGACTTTGTGATACTGTAATTCCACAACAGTCAGAACCATCTTTCTGAAGAAGTCCAAAGTCCCTTACCAACTGTTGTAACAATTCACGTATTTGAATTTTATCCTGTGTTTTCATATATCATCGCCTCTAATTAAATGTTAACGTCATTAATTGACGATGTCAAATGTTTTTTCTTATTAAACTATCCTGCCCTTATAGTTATATAAAAACGGAGCAAATACAATTCCCTATTAAATGAACAAGTTTCTTAACTAAAGATCTTTGAAAAAGACTTTATTATTCGATTTATTAATTTTGAACACAAATTGCCCTACTCTAATGAGTAGGGCTAAGTAGTTCTAAGCTGTAAAATTAGTATATATCCATCCTCATTATTTTATGTAGTACTTAGAAAAAGTTGCTGGTCCACTAATTATCTATACGGGTAAAGATTATACTTTCTCCAAGTCTTATTTCGCTTGTGTGCCAACCAGCAACAAGCCAAGATTTAGCCTGGGAATGTGTTTTATCATTTGCCCACCACGCATTATACTTTTTAGCAGATGAAGGTAACTCGAAATTCAAGATTTCCTCAATTTCACTAAATGTGATAGTCAACCGTATCTCGTCTTGTTTATGTTTTAGATATTCTAATAGTTTAAAGTATTTTCCTTCATACATTTTTAACTATCTCCTAATTACGTTTTATTTTAAACCCTTATATTCAGATTCGGCAGCATCCTCACCAAAAGCATCCTTCCATAAATCATAGGTTCTAAATAGGGTTCTTTTACCTTCTTTATACAAGTGAACATTTTTAAAATTATATGGATTTCCATCAAACACCTTTATATTGCTTGTTTTTTTGTTCATAATCATACCTGATCTAGTTACCTCATATAATCCTTCAAATCCCTTGGCAGTTATATCTCTTTTCTCTTCTGACATTCTATCCTCTCCATAAAACAGTATATTCTTAATATTACTTTGTTTTTTACGGTTATGTCTAATTCAATTTATCCAATGACTCAATTTTTCACGAGTTTTATTTCAGAGAACTAAAAAAACCCAAAGGAAGTTACTTTGGGTTTTCGATTATTCATATATTACTTCGACTTTTATTTTAGCCCACTCATCAGGATTATCATTTAAGATATCAAGTTTCTTTATGATTGCTTTATATTGCACACCAGCCTCTAACATGGCTGCAAGATCTTCAGAGTAATATCTTGGGACATATCCTAAGCATAAGTTGTCTCTATATATAACTCTAACTGCATTTACGTCTACCTGATTATCAATATCTCGTATTAATGTTACAACTTCGTTCTCTTTAATTTCGCCTTTCACACTAGGAAAGTCATATCTTCTCGCCGCAGCTAGATCAAATGTGATTTGGAAAGGTTGATTCTGTATAAACTCAATAAACTGTACAAATTCAAAATTATCCGTTCCTAAACGACCACGAGTTGCTCCAAGTATCTCCATAACAGTACTAGTTGTATCCAAATTATACTTTAAAAGTATCTCTGGATAATTTGGTCGCTTTTTATTGGGCAATCGATTCATTAGCCCTGGGAATAGTTGTCCCTTACTTTCGTAAGTTTCCCCTAAATCTGGAAAGCTTGGATAGTTTTTAAACCCAACACTTACGGCCTCTTGTAAGTTCTCCGATAAATAAGAGAATATATACTTGTTCTCATCTCCATTATAGATTAACTTACCAACCACATATCTCTGACGAGACTCAGGTTCTTTCCAAACCAATAGTAATTCATTTATATTTTTATCCATGTCATCACCTATATTCAACAATATATCTCTTCTAAATTGAATAAATTTAGTAACTACTCTTTTATATTCAACATCTAATATTTCTTCTGGTACCATATCGACGATTTCTTCAACCAAATGGTCTTCTAAGTTAGATAGAGAAGTAAATAATCCCTTAAATTTCTCTGGATATTTACTTTTCAGGAATCTTATTAACGCAAAATGATTTGCTCCTCGTTTATCTTTCATACCAATTTTGGCTCTACCTTTAAACAAGTGCCTTAGAAGCTCACTATCAGAACTAATAAACTTTTCAATATTACCTCTAGATAAATCCCTACCTAACGAAGCACTATTATCGTACATTGGTGAAATTGCTACCGTATCTTCTTTCTCATGACGAGTGATTCCCCAATTGTCTTGATGCCGATCTCCATTTGCAATTAACGCGTCGAATAGAACTATATATAGAAAGTCAGCAAACAAATTACTTTTTTCAAGAAATTCTTCAATTACTTCTATATTATATTCTATTCTCCCCTCATCATTATAGGTGTAATTGAAAAATGACCCACTATCAAAATGAGAGTAACCCTTTTCTTTTTCAACAAAGAAATAACTTAGAGAACCATAAACACCATCTCTTATAGCTAACTCCACTTTAGCACATGGGAAACTTAAAGATGCAGCTAACTCACTACATAACTTTTCTGCCCAATGTTCGCCTCTATCTTCTCTTGGAATCTTAAACATAGCTAATTTACCAGTTAAAGGTTCTTTTAGCCATTCTTTTTCTCTTTCTCCAATATACCCTGGATGTTCCTCACTTACCGTTTCCCAATTACTTACATCAACAATAGAATAACTCATATTCCAATACCTCTCTATACTAATATTCCTATCTTATCGAACATTAAGTTCGATTACAATTTTTCTCTAAATCCCTGGCTCTTTAGCATATAATTTCTCAAAGAAAAAACACGTTCATTTGTTTACTCATCACAGTTAAATCCAATTTATTCCTCCTTTAAATACAAAAAAGCCCTTTAGGAGTGATACATAGACATACTTTAAGTAAGTCGATTATCATCCCAAAGGACTCTGTAATTTATTATTCATTCGTCTCACCTTAATAAGGTAACAAAAAAAAGAGAATAAAAATATCTATAATAATTATTATATAGGCTTATCTCTTTTAAAGATACCAATATCTATATTTAATTATGCTACAACGTCTTTACTAGTTATCTCCCTGTATTTCCCGTGTCTGACAATTGTTAAATTATTTTCATAATGTAGTTCTTTTGCATCTTCAGCTCTTATTTCCACCATCAGACTATTTTCTCTTACTAATACAACTATACCCTGAATCTCCATACCAGCTCGGTTGAAAACAATTTTACTTCCTTCTAATACTACTATTTCTTTCCCTACAGCAAGATTCATACTTATCTCCTCCTAGATACAAAAAACCCCAAAGAAAAAATCAATCCTAATAGATTGTTTTTCCTTTGGGGTTTTCCCATTCACGTTAATTTTGTAATTTATTATAACATATACTTACTTTAAGACATACTAAAATCCTTAATTATTTCCATTCAAATGCGTATGGGACACCCTTGGAATTGCCAGACAACAAGAGTATCCCAATCACTTGCATATAAGGTGATAGCAAGTATCGATTTAACTTGCTACATTTATAAAGTTTCCATACTAATAATATTTTATGCATTAAAAATCGTGTAATCTTTATATCAATGTCTAGACTTTTTAGTTAGACTATAAAATAAAAAGGAGAGGTTCTTCCTCTCCTTTAAATGAAGCTTATTTGTTGTAAACAAATGCTTTTGGGTAGAAGTGACGAGCTTCTACCCTTTAATTGTACCATGTATAGAAACAAATACAATTACTGCAGTATCGTTAAATATTAGCAACTCGCTGAACTCTGTGATTAAATTTTTCTTTCCAATAGCCCGATGTCATATCCTCAATAGCTACTCCATTAGAACTTTGAGCACCAATGAATTTACCATCGCCTAAATAAATGCCAACATGACCGTCTTTTTTATATGTATCAAAAAAGACTAAATCTCCTGGCTTCATTTCCTTTTCTTCAATAGCTGTACCCATTTTTTTCAGCGTCTCAGTACTTACAGAAGTTTGCTCCCCTAACTTAACCCCTAATTGATTATATGCCCAATAAACGAAGCTAGAGCAATCAAACCTACCGTTCTTTACATCTGATTGGTTACGACCGCCTCCAAAAACATAGACGGAATTTCCAATCCACCGGTTACCTACCGTAGTAATATTATACTCTCCACCAGACTGTAGTTGAATATCTTCTTTCTTAGAAACATGGGTACTATTTTTAAAGTTTTCAGCTAAGTTTATTACTTTATCGACATACCACTCCGCATGATTATAATGCCATAAAGCTTTTCTAGGGTCTGTTGCAAAGCCATTGCTAGATAAATAGTTAGCAGCAGCTGCTACTCCATCTGCAACGCTATAAGGGTCTGCCTTGCCATCATTATTTGCATCCACACCATAACCATTTCCTTTTTTTATTGTTTCTAAATCCGTTATATCTACGTTCTCTGCAACCAAACCTCCGCTAGATTCATACTTGTACCCTACCCAAGTACTCGGCATAAATTGCATGCTACCAATTGCCCCAACAGAAGAGGTCATAGTAGGACTAGTGGAAAAGCTCGTTTCAACGGAATGAATAGCAGCAAGATAGTACCAAGGAACACCGTATTCTTTCTCTCCATATAAGTAATATTTCATATACTGTGAAGGAATGGTGGTATTGCTCGTGTCTATAGAAGGACTATTAACAGTAGCATTAGACGTAATATTACTTTGACCAAAGAATTCACTCCCCTTTTCAGCCCTCTCCTCTTCGTTGCTAATTGCTCCCTCTATTAATTCCTTTTCTTTTTCTACTTTCTTACTTTCTTCCAGGAGTTGTTTCTTTTGTTTCTTTGATGTTTCCTCTTTCAGTTTTAGCTGTTCCACCAACTTCTCTTTTTCACGTTGTTGTTCCTGTAACTGTGAAATCATGCCTTCTAACTCCACATGGTTACTCTCCAGTTCTGAAGAAGCTCCTTTTAGCTCTTCTTGTAGGGCAAATAATTGGCTTACCTTTTGAACATTTTCAAGTAAAAGTTGCTGTTTATTAACTGTTGTAATGGAGGTTATCCCGTTCATTAAATCTTGATGGACCATTTTATTGAATTGACCATCTGGATCTAATACCTTCATTTGCTTTTTTATTGTTTCTAACCGAGTGGTAATAGTCTCTAATCTTTCCTGCTCTTTTTTTATGGTATGTTGATTCTGTTCCAACGCATTATCGAATTGCTTCAAATGTCGCTCCAGAACAATCCGTTCATTTTGAAATGCGTTTATTTCTTTATCCATCTTGGCAACCTGGTACTCTATACTGTCTAGGTTACTTTGTAAGTGGTCTGATACTGTTTGGCTTTGTTCTTCCGCACTAACTTGTGTTGTTCCTATAACACCTACACTTAAACAAATGGCTGCTATCTTCTTCATATGGCCTCCTTAAATAAAAAATAACCCCAAGAAAGACATAGTTTGACTACATCTCCTAGGGGCTTTCCCTTTGATATAATTTAGTTTTAAATGTATCCTTGATTTCTTCTCCACTATTCCACTATTCCAGCAGCAATAGTTTGAAAGAAAGGACGTAATGAGCTCTTTCTCTTTTTCATCAGCTTAACCATATGAACTATTTCTCTGAGCTCAGTATCTGATGAGATTTCAATAATAACTTCACATAAAGCATCACCTCTCATAACAGAACGATTAGAGCATGGAACAGAGATAAACTTTTCCTTTTTTAAAATATTTCTGAGAAACCTTTTATCGTGCTCGTGTGCAACAGACTTAGGATCTGTCTCTAATATATAAGCCTCCATATTCACCTTTCTCTCCTTTACGCTACTTCCTCGGCAATTGTGTCGTTCACCTTATTAGCAAACTCTTGAAGATTACCTTTCTCCAGGATAGAAATTTGAATGGGGATAGAATGGCCTGCATTATTGGTTACAATCAATGCCGATGTATAAGAGTTAAATAAAGGAATAACTCCCAACACTAAAAATAAAAGACCAAATAAATTAAAATTCAATAACTCCGCTATACCTATCAATGTAAAAAACAGACCAATAATAAACCGTTTCAAATGGAATTTAGTAGAGGTAGAAACACTTGCTATAGATTTTAATGGCATAGTAACTTCATTTTTACCGAGCGGTAAAAGACTAAATAATATGTTGTGATCATATCCCTTAAATCGTTTGCTTGTTAAAGCTAAATCTGTAGTTAACCACCTTAGCACAACATTAGTACAATAGGTACCTTCCATAATAACTCTTTCATTTTTACTTTCGGACATTAAATTCACTCCTTTTAAAAATAAAAAAGCCCCTAGAAGAGAACATACCGATGGCATGTTCTACATCTAGGGGCTTTCCCTTTTCGTTTATTTACTTATAAATAGTTTATCAATGTAGTTTAGGATTGTAAAGTAGGCTAATAAAGATAAAAATTATATCTACCTCAGTTTATTCTTAATTGCCTCTTCTGCTGTAATGAAGTAATAGGTATTACCGTTTAAAGAGTGCGAGACGTTATCCCAAATGCCCTTATTTATTGCAGACCAATTAAATCGTTGAGCTTGCGTCTCATCTTTAAAGAATCTAGCTGCTTCTTGGATGCTGGCACACTCAGCTATTAATTTTTCACCTCTGTAAATGTTAACTGGAATTTCTAATTTATTGTTTAGTTTGGGTCTTATCCTGTCCATAGCGTTCTCTCCTTAAAAGGTTTACCTTTTTCGTTAATTAATATTTTACAGTAAAATTTAGTATAAATCATGCTGTCTTAATATCTTGAGTTAACAAAAAAGCTGCCAATTAAAAGGGCAGCTGAATATAGTAGTGATCTGTTTACAACAAGAAATTTATTTGTTTAGGTATCGCTTCTTCTAAACCTGCGAGAAACCTTATATTTTGTTCTATGATTCTTAACTTACTTAGTTGAGTAGGAGCTTTTTCTCTATAACCGTTTTCCGTGTAAATTTTATTATCATCATATTTCCGAGCATTTAAATAAGCAGTAGAGTCTGATGAAAATGCTCCATATTCTTTAAGTAACTCATCTGCAACACCAAGAAAATGAAAATTTTGTGTGGGGAATTTTTTCTTGATGTATCCTAATCTTTCACGTAAATATTCTTTCCTTTTGCTGATAAATGGAACCATTCCTCCTAGACAAATTACAGCATGCTCCTCAGCAACTAGTTCAGATAGGTATTCTATAGTGCCTGTAACTTGCCAAACTGGAATGATTTCTGCGTTGGTCCTTTGTTTAATGCAACGGTAATTTTCTATAGTTTTCTTTTCATCTCCTATAACATCAAATATTATGAATCCCAATACACGAGCGTTATCTTTATGTTTATTTATGTAATCTATAAATCCATCCAAATACATTTCTTGCATTATCTCTTCACTGAATAAACAAATTTGTTGTTTCTCCTTTTTATAGGCATTATAAAAACTAAAAGCCCCACTATCTATAATGCAATACTGCTGGTTTTCTTCCAAGGTCACGACAGGATCTTTACTGGATTGAGTGATGGAATAGTAATTGTAAAGTAGATAATCTCCCTTTTGTTCCTTCACTATTTTCTGCATTCCTGGGGAACGTTCTAGACCAGAGAAGTATACTCTTGTACCAACTAACGATATTCGAAACATATTGTTATTGAGTTTTTGAATTTTTGACACATCACTAAAACAATCCCATATAATAGCAAACAATGAAGAGGAATACGCACTAAACTGTTCCATATCTTTTCTTATCACTGTACGTTTATGAAAAAAGTAGTCGATGCACTTTCTTATGGTTTCCCTCTTTATCTGTATAATTGCTTGTCCTTTACTGGTACATATATATATACAGTTTTTATTCTGCTGTTTCAGGTAATTCACTGCACCATTAACAGTATAAAATGCTCCTCTCTTCTTTAATCTTCTTTGAAATTTTCTTTCTATTTTTCTTGAATCACATTTAATCATGTTTTCCCTCCATAAAAAAAGAGAAGTAAGATTACTTACCTCTCTCAGACTAGTAGATATAATTAATTTCCCTCTCAATAAGGACTCATTTTTGCTATGAGATTAATATTTGGTCCAAGGCTTTTCATTTTCCCAAATCAAAAAATTTAATCTCCTGCCCATCTCCATTAATATTTCCTTTTCTGTGTCACATAGTGATTGCTCTGAACCGCTTAACTTTCTGTACTCTTCATGAATTCTAAGTATTGTCCTAGATTCTTCAAGGGTGCCTTTATCATGCCTTTTCTCTATTTCCAAGTATGCTCGTCTTAAATCTACATAACTTGTTCGTTTTAATAGTTTCCTCATTAACCGCTTACCCATCTCCATTACTATTTCCGTTTTTGTATCAAGTAGTGATTGTTCTGAACTCGCTTTCTTTTCATATTCTTTATGAATGGTAAGTAACATTCCTGATTGATTAAGCATACCTGTTTCTGTCCATTCCTCTATTTCCAGTAATGCTCTCTTTAAGTCCTTGTTACTTTTTAAATTTAATAGCTTCTTGATTATCATAACTATATTACTCCTTCTATTTTTAATCTTTTGCTGTTTAGTCCCATTCCTGCTCCCATACTTCATAACCCGCAATATCAAGCTCTTCAACAGTTCTCCATAACGGTAAATCGTAGAAATTTATATCAGGATCTTCATGTAAAGTGTTAGCAAGGTTTATTAAGTCCTTGGCTGTTTGATGACAATCAACCATTTTATCTTGTTCGTCCTGTATCGTGTAATGCTTTATATCTTATTAATCAAGGTATGAGTCGTACAGATGCTGCAGAGAAAGCCGGTATCTCTAGAATGACTTTGTATCGCAAGATGCAACAAGATACTATGGCCAACTGATAATCTAATGAAGAAACTGAGTAGTTAAATTAAATAGTTTACAAAGATGTTAGCATGACAAGAAAATACTTCAACCTAACATCCATTGAGCTACGGCATCCTATAGACAAGGTATTTTCTTGTATTTTAGAAAGGAGAAAACTATGTCTTCAAAACGTGCAAGAGAATTATTGACGTCAGAACAGCGTTTAGAGTTTGCATCTATTCCAGAACAAATTAGTGAGTATGAATTAGGAAGTTACTACACCTTGTCCCCTCATGATATAGAAATTATCAAGCGTCATCGTCGAGATCATAATAAGTTAGGATTTGCTTTACAGCTTTGTGTATTGAGATTTCCTGGTTGGACCTTATCAGATATTCAACATATACCCGATTGTGTTGTGAATTATATAGCCAAACAACTCCAAATTAATGCGAAAGAAATACATATATATGCAGAACGTGAGCAAACGAAACATGAGCATCTCGAAGAAATTAGAAGAGAATATGGATTTCGGAACTTCACCATTCGTGAATATCGTGTTGTGTCTCAAGTCTTATTACAATATGCATTAGAGAATGGGAATGCTCTACATTTAATTCAGATAACCATTGAAGAATTAAAAAAGAGAAAAATTATTTTACCAGCTATGACAACAATAGAACGAATGGTATGGGAAGTTCGAAGACGTGCAGAAGTAAAGATTTTTCGATTACTTAATTCTTCTCTAGCTATGGAACATATTCAAAAATTAAACTGTCTTCTACTTCCGATGGAAGACAGTACCAAAACATATTTGGCATGGTTGCGAGAAATACCAAGCTCTCATTCCCCCGATTCTTTTCTCAAAGTAGTTGAAAAACTTGAATATATTCGAAATTTACAATTGCAAATTGACACAAAGACCTTACATCCAAACAGATTACGACAATTATCTAAAATTGGTTCAAGATATGAACCCCACTCTTTTCGAAGGTTTGATGATTCTAAAAAATATGCTATTTTGGTTGTTTATCTTCTAGAATTAATTCAAGATTTGACGGACCAAGCATTTGAGATACATGATCGTCAGATTATGTCTTTATTATCCAAAGGAAGAAAAGCGCAAGAAGAACGACAAAAACAAAATGGGAAATCAATTAATGAAAAAGTGGTTCACTTTGCTAACCTCGGAGAAGCGCTCATTAAAGCTAGAGATGAGGGTACAGATCCTTATATAGTATTAGAAATGATAATGCCTTGGGAAAAGCTAGTTCAATCTGTAGAAGAAGCAAAGCAATTAGCACGTCCAATCGACTATGATTATCTAGACTTATTAGAGAAGAAATTCTACACATTGAGAAAGTATACACCCCTCTTGTTAAAATCATTTGAGTTTCATTCTACGAAATCAGCAGAGCCCTTAATTCGTGCAATTCACACGGTTAGAGAAATGAACGAAACAGGTAAACGGAAAGTACCGGAAGGTGCCCCTCTTGATTTTGTATCAAATAGATGGCAAAAGCACGTATATGATGAAGATGGAACCATTAACAGGCATTATTATGAAATGGCTGTTTTAACTGAACTACGAAATTCTATTCGGTCAGGCAATATATCTATTAGTGGTAGTAGACAACATAAGGATTTTGATGAGTACCTTATTTCAAAAGAAGAGTGGAACGAGATTCAGCCTGGAACATCCGAGTTAGCTGTTAGTCTATCTGCTCATGAATATTTAGAAGAACGAACATCTTCATTATTAAAACGCTTAAAATGGGTGTCAAATCATATAGGCGAATTAAATGGGGTAAGTTTAGAGAATGGTAGACTGCATTTAAGCCGTTTGGAAAAAGATACACCACAAGAAGCAAAAGAATTTAGCTCATCTCTTTATGACTTACTTCCACGTGTGAAGCTCACTGACTTATTAATGGAAGTAGCTCATTGGACCGGTTTCCATGAACAGTTTGTTCATGCTTCAACCAATCGTATTCCAAATGAAGAAGAAACCACTATTCTAATGGCTGCGCTTATGGCATTGGGAACAAACATAGGTATGACAAAAATGGGTGAAGCTACACCTGATATTTCCTATAGACAAATGGCAAATGCAACACAATGGAGGTTATATGAGGATGCAATGAGTAAAGCACAATCTGTACTCGTTAATTTCCATCATAAATTATCTCTTTCCTCCTATTGGGGAGATGGAACAACATCTTCATCAGACGGCATGCGTGTGCAAATTGGTGTTTCTGCACTTCATGCAGATGCTAATCCTCATTATGGTACTGGAAAAGGTGCTACAATTTATCGTTTTGTCAGTGACCAATTTTCAAGTTTTTATACAAAGGTTATTAATACAAACGCTAGAGATGCTGTACATGTCATTGATGGACTCCTTCATCATGAGACAGATTTAGCGATTGAAGAACATTATACAGATACAGCCGGTTATACTGATCAAGTTTTTGGTTTAGCCCATTTACTTGGTTTTCGTTTTGCACCGCGTTTACGAGATCTAGCTGACTCAAAGCTTTACACGATAGGAAAATCTAGTGATTTTCCACAAATAGAAAAATTATTGCGCGGTCAAATCAATATAAATGTTATTCAAAAAAATTACGATGATGTATTACGATTAGCTCATTCTATTCGGAAGGGTACTGTATCTGCTTCTCTTATTATGGGAAAGCTTGGTTCTTACGCTCGGCAAAATAGCTTGGCTACAGCACTTCGTGAGATGGGAAGAATTGAAAAAACAATTTTCATTTTAGATTATATCTCAAGTGAAACATTAAGAAGAAAAATTCATCGTGGATTAAATAAAGGTGAAGCTATGAATTCTTTGGCTAGATCTATTTTTTTCGGAAAACGTGGCGAATTGCGTGAACGTGCGCTTCAGGATCAACTTCAAAGAGCTAGTGCATTAAATATTATTATTAATGCCATTAGTATATGGAATACGGTATATTTAACCAAGGCAATAGAATATAAAAAAGAGAACGGTGTCTTGCATGAAGAATTGCTACATCATATTTCACCGCTTGGCTGGGAACATATCAACTTCCTTGGTGAATATAAATTCAAATTTAAGCAATCAACTACATTAGAAACATTACGACCACTCCGAAAATAAAACACAAAAGCCGAAATTCCTTAACGTGGGAAAATCGGCTTTTTACCTTCCAAAAAATGTCTTAGCGTGGGTTTTATGTCATTTGGTTGGCGGGACCCCTATAAAAAATTATTCAATGGTGAACGTTGCAAAACCAATTAATTATAGAGGAACAAAGCAAGATTATATCTTAGAATTAATTCGCAAAAAATATAAGGTCAAGAAAGAAATTATGAAACGCCACAATATTTTTAAACGACTTTATTATCTTTTTAAATAACTTTTTTATTTTTTAATGAACTTTATTATTAATACACAGAATTACAAACTTTGCACCCACTAATAGAAGAAAGGAATTCAGATTGTGTTTTCAAAAAAAACTAAAAATGCAGAAATAATTTTTACAATAGGTGAAACAAAAATAGCAACTAAAATTAATATTGAGAGTGCAACAGAAAAAGCAGATTTGAATGGAGATAAGAATAACCCAAACAAAGATATTAACCACATTTCATTAATAGTTAAGGCTTCAGATAAAATAAAAAAAGATTTAGGTATAGTAATTCAGGATCTCAATCCCTCAGTAGAAGTGCGTTATTTATAATAAATAACAAATAATTAAACAAAAAGGGTGATTTAATGTTTTTTGAACCAACCTTAGATCATACAATTATTCATATGAAAATCAAGTGCTTTAATAAAAGTTGTGATAATGTGATTGACTTTTCATATTCAGAGGATTTCTCTCCTAGAATGGCAGGCGAATGTCCGAAGTGTGGGACTGAGTATTCTCGTAAAATACATGGCTTAAAAGATTCTGAAATTATTAGTAGAACAGAGCAACCAGTTTATCGTTAAGTAAATTCAAAGTAACAACGAAAAAAATTACTAATGGATGATACGTTCATGAAGTGACATTATTGTACTTTTTAAACAACTATTTTATTTTTAATCATCTTTATTATTTCTAAACAAAGGGAGCATCAAGTTATCACTTTAATGCTCCCTTTGTTATTTATTTCTCCTTTGATCAAGTCGTTCTGCAGCAAGCTTAGCTTTTTCTCTAGATGTATTGATATAAAGCAAGGAAATGTCAGATTGTGTATGCCCCAATTGGTTCATAATAAGCGGAATGTCTCCTCCTGTTTGTTCTGCTAAATTAGTAGCGTAAGTATGTCTTAATTTATGGGGGGCCATTCGTTTATCAAATGATTTGGTATACTTATAAACTATATTCTCAACAGCACGTGCAGTAAGAGGGAGTGTATCTCCCTTATATTGTTTAACAAATAGATACTGACTTTCCTCATTTCCTGCTTTATACCTTTCATTTCTTATAGATAGATAATCTAATACATCTAACATCGAAGAAGGAGTAACTGGAATAGTATCTTTCTTACCGCCTTTTCTAATAATACTTATTTCGTTATTTTTACTATCTATATCTTTAAGGCGTAATTCTATCAGTTCGTTTACTCTAATTCCGCTACCCAAAAATAATGAAATGATAGCAAAATTTCGTTCCTTGTCACGATTAAAGAACTTTAATTCTGAAGGGGAAAGAGTGTTTTCATATTCATTTTTTATATACTCCAAAAAATTGAGATCTTCATTTCCTATAAAAATTTTCTCCGAAATCTTTCGTGCTCTTTCATTAAAAGTTTCCGAAACTTTCTTGATAGGAATTTTTTTCATTACATTTCGATGAAAGTAAGGTTCACCTTGTGTTCCTGAAACTTCTGCTTCAATCGTTAAATAATTGAAAAGCGAACGAAGGGAGGACTTATGCCTATTAACCGTTTTTGAACTTATTTTATGTGATTCATTTGCTTTCTCGTACTTTTTACGACTGACATATTTAAAGTAATCTTGTGCATCTGATAGGGGAAGGGATCCTAACAAGCTTACTGGAAATGTTTTTAAACTAGACCATTGGACCCTTTCATCAGCCATTAACCAAGATAAAAACTCCTTATAATCTCTAACATAATTGAATAGGGTAAGAGGGGAGCGATTATCCATTTTGGCTTCTACATATTCATTTATAAAGTCTGGCATTTCCTTTAGAAGTTCCTCTAGTCGCCTTTCATAATATTCATGTTGTTTTGTTATAGCCATTCGGCTCACCTCCAAACAAGAACATTTGTTCGTATAATACAATTATTACGAACTTTAGTTTACATAACTTTATTATGGTAAATAAATTATTAATATAAAATGATGGTTTTTGTATATTCGAAAAAGTCCACTAAATGATCATCCAGTATTTTTTGGAGAATGGCTAAATTAATTTCTTGATAATCATGTACGGCTATATTACGAAATCCCACCATTGCTTTCATTTTTCCTGAAAGGGAAGGGCTAAGAATTCCTTCTGATTCTAATAAAGAGAAAGCATCTCGACTATTTTGAGGAAGACCTAATTTCTTTTCAGCAACAATATGCATGGCCAAATCAATCGTTGCTTCACAAGCACGCTGTAAGTTTAATACGATAGAATCTTGTTTTGTATAATTCTCAAGGTTTTTAGGGTTCTTGTCATATTCTTCATGTATCCGCTTAATACAGCGTTCAATAATGCTGACTTTGTTTAAAATAACATCACTTTTCATATATAGACCCGCTTTCATCTATTTTTTTCAATATCTCCGAACGTTCTTCATTTAATTTTGCATACATTTTTAACACTTTTATCTCAAATTCCGCTTTTTTTCGTGTATCCGAGCAATATATTATTTTTCCAGTTTGAACAACTTGTGCTTGAAACACAGTACTGGCTTGGTTTAAGTCAATAAGATCAACATCTCGCCCAAGATTTGCGGCAAGCTCCTGAGCAAACATAAATAATGTGTATTTATCAAAGTTTAGGTTTTCACTTAAGAAAGCTATATCAATGTCGCTTTCGCTATGGACGTTTCCTTTGACAGTGGAACCAAATAATATAATGAATAAAGGGGAAACCTTACTATGTAAGTAGTCAATAATTGTTTGTTCCATATTTTTACTCAAAGTCTAAAAACCTCCATATTTTTCTTATATTATAACAAATAACTTATCTTTTGTCATACATTTCGTAAAATGAGTATTATACGAATAGTATAATACTGACAATATGCTTTTCTCAGTTTATATAACTCTTCCGCTTTTGTATAAAGACAAGAAAATCTAAACTTCTTCCTCTATACGATTTTTAAGACAGGAAATTATAAACTTATTTTATTTGAAAACATTTAGAGTATTTTTCATTAGGATATCTAATGTGCTTCGTTTGCTAAAAATGAAAAAGGGATCGTTGCAGCAATCCCTATCTTCAATTACTTAACCCTAAAGGTTTAAGTAGATTCCCTTGTAATCTGTTATCTAGTCTGTCTTATTTAAGAAATATATTGTTTTTTATTGTAAAACTGCAAAACAATATAAAGTCCCATTATTACTAGATTGTAAAGCATATTTTATTTCCAGTATACTAGCTATATCTTCAATTATTTTTAACCCCAGCCCCATACCTTTATTGTTTATATCGAAGCCAATTCCATTGTCACTAAGCGAAACAACATGATTTTCAATACTTACCTCAAACTTACTAGCTTTTGAATGTCTTAGTGTATTCTGAAAAATGTTATCAAATAATCTTTGGAGCCACAGACCATTGCTAATCCAAACCAAATCTTCATCTACTTGTACTTGTTTATATACTAGTTGGATATTATGAATACTGTATAAATAGTTCCATTTATTCACCATAGTTTCTAATAAGGCGTTTATATTCACTTTATCCTTTACAACATAAGAACTCTCCAACGTATCAGTGGATTGTAAATTAAATTCATTGGTTAATCCCGCAATATATTGAATTTGGTTATTTAATGATTCTAATATTGGTGATTGATCCTTAACTTCTTCCTCTAAATAAAATAATTGTAATCTCATTGCTGTTAAAGGTGTATTGATATCATGCTTTAACTTAGTCAAGAGTTCCCTTTTAATTTCCTCCTGTTGTTTAAGCTCTAATTCTCTAAATGTTGTTCTTTCAATTAATAGATTAACTGACTTAATTAGTTCCCCTATTTCATCATCATTTTTAACACTTATTCTATTGGGAATTATTTTGTCATCACTAGCTAAATCCCGAATTGCCTTATTCAAAATATTTATTTTATTTAAAAGTGAATTAATCGATCTCGAAAACACAAAAGCTAATATAAAGAATGATAGTAAAAATAGAATCAGCATCGTTGGATAGGCATTCGATTCATGGAACGGGATGTTGCTATTCTTTGAGACAATATTATAAATCACTGACATGAGGACACTAATCATTAGTATTAATAACGGGACACTAATAATAGCGGAAAATAATAATAATTGGTATTTCCTTTTTAATTTCATTTCTTCAAATAGGTATTTAGTCTATACCCTTCTCCATATATATTTTGAATAATCTCACCCTGTTTATCATTGATTTTTGTTCTGATTTTTTTGATATGTACATTCAAGATATTAGGGTTTCTATCTTCAAGCTGCCATAAATAGTCAAAGAATTGTTCTTTATTTAAAATCCGATCCCGATTTTTATATAAATAGAAGAATATTTTCCGTTCAATTGCTGTAAAAACAACCTCATTCTGCAAGTTATGATTGAAAACTTTTGTATACTCTGCATCAATATATAAATGTTTGATTTGCATAAAATGACCATACTGATGATCTAGTTTTTTCTGAATTCTTAGTAATAGCTCTCGAGGATCAAAAGGTTTGATCATATAATCCTCCCCAATTTTCAAACCTTGGAGTTTGCTATCGATATCATTTCGAGCAGATAAAAAAATAATGGGAATATTTAAGCCCAGATTTTTTATTTTCTTTGAGATTTGAAAGCCGTCTTCTCCCGGCAACATGACATCCATTATGACTAAATCTATTTTATCAATAATATCAAGAATGTCTTTTCCTTCATTCTTCCAACATACGTTATACTGTTCTCTCAGCAGAATCTTCTGTAACAAATCCCCAATAATTAAATCATCTTCAATAATTAAAATATTATATCTATTCATAACATAGACCTTCCATTAATTAATAATCAGTTCATTTTTCTTACTTTTTTATTGATAAAATCTGTGGAAAGATTGTATATCTCATCAGGAAAATATAAATAAATACTATGCGTACTCTTAATTTGTATGACATCTGATATAAAGAGCTGTTCTGCAAACTCCTTATAGTCTTTATAACTTTGCTTTGCATATTTTGAATTTTTGTCTTGATACGCATCCACAAATAAGATAGGCGTTTCTTTTGGTATAGGCAGATTAACACATTTTTTACTATTTTCATATGAATGTAAAAGCTCTTGTTCCATATCATCATTAAAAGTTTGTTTATACGATATCGCTTTATACATTTCCTTCTCATGTTCCTTTAAAAAGGTTTGTTTTATCACTTCTGGATTATATGTTAAAGAAGGAGCTAGTCGATGAAACCCTATTTTCGTTAAAAGGTTCATTCCCCTTATGGTTAATGAATTAAGGAAACCCAATTTATGCTTTACATACTGCTTTGGTAAACCAATATCTAAAGCAATAATTGCCTTTACTTCATTTGGGTATTTTTGTGCCCAATAAATAGCCTCTATTCCCGAAATGGAATGTGGCATTAAGATATACGGAGGTTTACTTCCACTTTGAATGAGAGCGTTTCTAGTTTGTTCGAGTATCGTATCTATATCTCTATTATCTTCAAAAACATCACTATATCCATACCCAGCTCTTTCAACAACAGCAATCTTATTTTCTTTTAAAAATTTGCTATATAGACCTTTCATTTCATAAACAGGCGCAGCAATCCCCGACCCAGACATGAATACAAATGTATCCTCACCATCCCCTTTATTATATACATTTAGTTTTTTGTTCTGAAACTCAATGAATGTTCCTTTACTGTCCATAGCTTCCGATTCCTTACCTAATTGATAACGGTGATAACCAAAAACTGATACTGAAACAAATAATATAAAAACAATGAAGCCCCCAAAAAGTCGCTTTAATACTTTTAATGCTTTTTTCATAACCTTCTCCTTTCAATTTATATTAAAAGGATAGAATATAAAAATAAATTTCTTATAAATTTTGTTGTTTTTCATTTTTTCTGTTATTCATTTTATCTATCGCTATTCGAATAGGCGATCTATATTGAGGATACTTTTTAGATTTATTTATGGGACAATATGACAAATAAGCATGAAAAAAATTACTTTTATACTTAATATTAGGAATTATGCGAATGAGTTTCTCTACTAAGTTGCCATGGTATCCTTTTATGTTTATCCCAATAATTTTTCGGCTTATTTTTGGATCAATACTGAAAAATAAATCAAACTACGGTGGCGGCTGCCAGCATTTGAAATGTTTTTTAATTGTTTAACATTTTCATTGCCGATTAATCCTAAAATTGTATTTCTATCAATAGAATTAGCCCACATAAATTTCTCCAATATTCCCCACGGTGATTCATAATCCTGAATCCAATCGGTAGACCAAGTAAATTGAGAGGTCACAACTTTTCAGCACCTTTATAAAAATGTATATATACTAATTAATTTGATACAATTCTGATTGGATGTAGCCAGAATTGTTTATTGCCTCTTCCCAATGAGTTTTTTCTATGGCAGGTAAATCCAAACCGTTATTTCCAAACCGTTTTAAAGCATATTCGATTGTTAAAGTTATATATTAATGGTTTATACATATAAAGTTCCCTTTTACTGGTAAAGTTCGAAAAATCAGAAATTAAAAGAGTTTAAACTTTTTTATCCATTTTTAAAGACAAAAAAGTACATACTAATAAATCGTATGTACTGGTATATCAATATTTAACAATGTAAAATTAGTTTAGACTTTCTTGTCCTTTTACAATATAACCCGCCGCCAATGGAATCTATGGTTTTTCTGCTTTTCCTAAAGATTTCAATCGATTCATTTAGTGAAAACGTGATTCCCTCAAGGACAGTACGAACAAAATTTTTTCGGTCATGGGTGGCATCCACGCCAACAAAACATCCTCGAATGTTGGAATCGGCATACGGGGTTCTTTCTCCAACAATATATGGAGTAAAGAACAGTCCATTAGAACCTGCAGGAACTTTCTCCATTTCCTGTAAAAGCTGAACAAATGCTTCTTCTTTTGCAAATGTTTCCTTAAACCAGGTTAAACTGTATCCTGCAGCAAAAGTCACACCCATTTTATAAATATCGTCTCTTCTATTTTTCTTAAAAAAATGTGCTGGAGAAATTATCACCGGCACATTTTAAGTTCTATTTTTTATTGCAAAATTATTAGACAATCACGCGGATTTGAAACGTTTTACTTTATTTCAGGTATTCTATTAATTCTCGAGTCTGTAAATATATCACTTTCATCTGTACTTCTTGTCGAGAATTCAGAAACTACCGCACCATCACTTCCTGCTTTAAACCAATGAAGTGTATTTGGATAAATGGTATATTGCTCTCCTTGGTGTAAAATGATTTCATTGAATACAGTATAGTACTCTTCATCCCCTTGAGGCGGATTCATTGTACGATTTTTTGTTTCTTCCCCTTCTATATATAAATACACTGTTCCATATCGACATCTAAACGTCTCTTCTTTTCCTTCATCAAAATCCCTTTTTGGATGCTTGTGCTCCGGACAAGTTTGATTTGGCAGCAATGCCAATTCTTTCGCACAAACCAGATCCGTGTTTACATATGTAATTAATTGCAATCCTGTATCCTCAATTTTATTTAGTCCAAAGTCAGCCACCTCTACACCATTTTTCTCTTCTTCTGTCAAAATGATATTGGCCTTATCGAACAATTCTAAAGCTTCAGCTTTTATTCTTTCATAATCTTGAAGATTCATGCTCCATTCCTCCTTAAACGGCTAATTATTATAAAGTGATACTTCAATCAGGCTTTTATGGGCAGTTATCCCCCATCTAGATTTCTCAGTTTCTTACAATCTTAAAGTGGGGGTTAAAAGCCCCTTCATGCGTGATAAAAAGCTATAAAACGATGGCTTCTAATTTTCTACACATTGATTCTTATTTAAAAAGATTTCCATTGCTCTTTTTACATCTTTTTTTATAGCGGCTTTCGCCACGACTGTAAAATCATGATAAAAAAGATCTTTGTTATTATCTATATAATCTTTTACAGCTCGTGCACCTGCGTTTGCGGCATAACTATAATAATTTATCTTTCTTACACCGGAATTAATGACAGCTATATAGTCTTCTTCGCTTAATCCGGACCCACCATGCATCACAACTGGTCTATTAATTTTCGCGTAAATGGAATTTAGTCGATCTAAATCAAGATTTGGCTCTTTGATATACATTCCGTGAACTGTTCCAAAAGATGCAGCTAATGCATCAATTTCCGTCTGCTCAACAAAATCCTTTGCAACGTTCGGGTCTGTATAATAATCCACTGAGTCACCTTCACTAATATGCTCTTCCCCTTGGGTCTCTTCACCACCAATACCTGATGAAGTCATCATCCCAAGCTCCGCTTCCACTGAGACGTTATATTCATGGGCATACTGAACGACCTCCTCCACCGTTCTAATATTATCTTCATAACTCATATGGGAAGCATCAATCATGACGGAACTAAAACCGATATCGATTGCTTTTTTGACATTTTCTAGACTCGACCCATGATCAAGATGTACCGCTACTGGAACACTTGCCTTTTTAGCAAATTCCACCAGGATTGGACCCATGATTTCAAGTGAGGTAATATCAAAGTGCACCTCTGCATGGGACAAAATAACCGGAACCTGTAATTCTTCCGCCGCCTCAACGACAGCTCTTGCAGATTCCAACGTTGGGCAATTAAAAGCACCAACCGCATAATTCCCTTCTTCCGCTTTTGACAAGATTTCTTTTAATGTAACGATCATAATAAAAATCTCCCTCCTTATAGTTCTATTGTTTCTCTTTTCGGAAATTCCTTATACATGGTGACAAGCTGTTCGTAGCTTTTTACTCCTGACGTGCTGTCCTCCGAAGATAATGAAGAGGCTGCAGCTGCGGTTCCTAATTTCATAGAATCCGGAAGGTCCATCCCTTTTAATGCTCCGTATAATACGCCGGTCACATAAGCATCCCCTGCACCTACCGTTCCTTTAATCCACTGTCTGTCTAACAATAGGGAAGGAATGCTATAGGTCATGGATCCATCAAATCCAAAGCTGCCCTCCGGAGTATGGATTACAACCCAATCTTTCACTCCTGAATCCTTCAATTTCAAAAGAACCTTTTTTATATTTGCGATGATTAATACACCTGATGAATCTCTTAAACTGATCCCCACACTTTTGCCTGCTTCCAGTTCATTGATTACACAGTAGTTTGTATACTTTAAAGATGGAGGAACAAGTTTTTCATACCTGTTACTATTTTCACTGACAATATCAATCGATGTTTTAATGCCCAAATCTTGGGCCTGTTTCAAAACTCTTGCCATCTTTGTCCCATACTCACTATCCTCTTGATCTAAAGATTCTAATAAAAGAATGTAGGCAATATGGAGTATCTTTGAGTTCAGCTTTTCCATTTCAATCGTTTTCTCATCAAATAATCTTGAATTGCCCCGGTAGGTAAAAAATGTCCTGGTATGATCAAACTCATCCTGGATCACATCTGTAAAGGGAGTATCTTCAATCATCCTCACATGGTTCATTTTGATACTTTTATAGCTTTCCAATCTCTCTTGAAGAAAATGGCCTTTATCATCGTCGCCAAGAAGAGCTATGATCTCAATCGGCAGGCTGGGATCTATCTTTGCCAGTGTTATCGCACAGTTGGAAACTGCTCCTCCATTTGACCTTAAAACACTTCGAATTGTTGTCAACTCAGATTTGTTGGGGTATTTTTCAACTTTCTTAATTTCATCTACAGCAATCGTTCCCGCAAATGCAATGCCCTCTTTCAATTGAACACCTCCTTGGAATTCACGGTCTTCCGTTGACCTCCTTACCATCACTCCATGGAATCTTGGACTAGGCCGCCCTTCTTTTTTTAATGATATCTGCATAAACAGCCACTAAAATAACAATCCCTTTGACTATATATTGCCAAAATGAACTTACACCCATTAGGTTTAACCCATTACTAAGTACACCGATAATCAGAGCACCGATTACAGTACCACCAATCCTGCCGTATCCGCCTGTCATACTAGTTCCACCCAAGACAACTGCGGCTATCGCGTCAAGTTCTGCCCCAGTTCCTGATGTAGGCTGACCGGAGAACATACGGGAGGCAAGAACGATGCCCGCCACAGCTGCCATTAGCCCACTGAATGTATAAGCAAAAAACTTTACTTTTTTAATATTAATACCGGCAAATTTAGCTGCTTCCGCATTTCCACCAACAGCATACATATAGCGGCCAAGTTTGGTTTTATTCATAATCAAATAACATACGACTAAAAGAATAATTAAATATAATACCGGCATAGGTAATACTCCGCCGATATAACTGGAACCAATGGAGTTAAAAGATTCTGACATTACCCTAATCGGTTTACCATCAGAGATTACATATGCGGCCCCCCTCGCAATATTCATCGTTGCAAGGGTGACAATGAACGGAGGAATGACAGTGGTAGCTGAAACATAGCCATTCACAGCACCAATTAACATGCCCACTAAAAGACCCGCAGCTACTGCGATAATGACAGGTGTCCCAAATAAGGCAATAAGTCCCGTTGTCACCACTCCTACTACCGCCATGATAGAACCAACCGAAAGGTCAATTCCGCCTATTATAATGATCATGGTCATAGCTAAAGCCAAATATAGATTTGTAGATGTTTGTCTTAATACATTTAGTATATTATTGGAATTCAGAAAGTTGGGATTGGCTATGGATATTACAATACATAAGACTAGTAATCCTATGATGATTCCCATATTATTTCGAAGAAAGTTTTTGATTCCACCCCCGACATTCAGAGCGAAATTTTGTTTCTTATTTACATTAATAGACACTTGAGACATGTCAATTACCCCCAGTCGCGTAATGCATAATTGTTTCTTGGTTAAAACTATCTTTTGTTAATATCTTTTGGATTTTGCCCTTGCACATGACGGCAACTCTATCACTCATATTGATTACTTCAGGCAGCTCAGATGAAATCATGATAATGGAAACGCCCTCTTTTACTAATTGGTTCATAATAGAATATATTTCTGCTTTTGCCCCTACATCGACACCTCTTGTAGGTTCGTCTAGAATCAAAACTTGCGGTTTGGTGGCCAGCCATCTCGAAATTAAAACCTTTTGCTGATTTCCGCCACTTAGATTTTTTACTTCTTGATTTGGACTTGGTGTCTTGATAGATAACTCCTTTATATAGTTATTTGTTTCCATATTTTCAACTTTAGAATTAACCCTAAAGAATTTCATGAATTCATCTAATATCTTGATGGTGACATTATATTGAACCGATTGTATTAGGAATAATCCTTCCTCTTTACGATTTTCTGTCACATAAGCAATTTTATTTTTTATGGCATCATTCGGATTTTTAATCGTTACTTTATTTCCCTTTACAAATATTTCGCCCTGTTCAAAAGAATCCAGGCCAAATATGCACTTCATCAGTTCTGATCTGCCGGCACCGACTAATCCAGAAAAACCTAGGATTTCACCTTTCCTTAGTTCAAAACTAGTATTTTCTATGACCCCTTTTTTCGTTAAATTACTAACTTTCAAGACACATTCATCTGATACGGAGAAGTCCCTGACATAGTAATTGGTTAGTTCCCGGCCTACCATCATGGAGATTAATTTTTCATTAGTTGTATCTTTTGTTATAACCGTGCCTATATAAGTACCATCACGCATGACCGTAATTCTATCCGTGATTTCAAATAATTCATTCATTCTATGAGAGATATAGACGATTCCAACGCCTTGCTCTTTTAAATTTCTAATCGTTTTAAATAAGAAATCCACCTCTTTTTCCGTCAAAGACGAGGTTGGTTCATCCATTACAATAATTTTCGAATGGAAAGAAACTGCTTTTATAATCTCAATCATTTGCTGTTGGGCCACATTTAATTTATTGACCGTTGTATCAGCAGATAATCCCAAGTCAAAATCATTTAATAATTTTTGAGCATTCTCATACATCGTTTTTTGATCAATAAACCCCGTTTTTGTTACAGATTCACGACCTAAGTATATATTTTCGGCTATTGATAAATAAGGGACTAAACTGATCTCCTGATGAATAATACTTATGCCATATTTTTGAGCATCTTTTACACCATGGATCTGAACTTCATTCCTGTTTATAAAGATGTTCCCCTCGTCTATGCTATAAATGCCATTCAATATTTTCATTAGTGTTGATTTACCTGCACCATTTTCTCCAAGAAGTGCATGAACTTCGCCGATTTCCAGTTCAAAATCAACACCCTTTAAAGCATAAACCCCAGGAAACCTCTTCGTTACACCTTTCATTTCCAACAGTTTACCACTCATATCTTCCACCTCTTTAAATTTAGAAATGGGTGGCTCTTAAGTGTATCCTAGCCAATTCTAGTACAAAATATAGTTATTTCCGCTTGTTTTCACTATACTTGTATTAAGAAGGCTGACACTTATGTTTTGAGTCACCCATTAATCTAAAGCATTATTTACTATAGCTTACTGCCATTCATCTGTACCGTATTTATCCACATTATCTTTATTGATTAAGAATGTCTCTACTGGAGTTCTCTTTTCAAACTTTTCACCTTTTAACACTTTATATGCTACATCAGCCGATTGTTGTCCAATGGAAATCGGTGATTGTGCACCTGTTCCAACAAGTGGCCCATCTTCTTTAATTGCTGCTTTGGCATCAGGAGAACCATCCACTCCATAAATAACAATGTTCGTTTTATTGGCTGCTTTTACTGCTGCTAAAGCCCCTAATGCTGTCGGGTCATTTCCACCCATTATCGCAACAATATCAGAGTGAGCTTGAAGAATATCTTCAGTGATACCAAGAGCTGTTTGTAAATCCCCTTTAGCATCTTGCTGTGCTACAATGTCAAAATTTTTACCTTTAATCGCTTCCATGAAACCTGCAATCCTATCATTAACAGAATTCATTGTCGGGCTATCAAGAACGACAATTTTTCCGCCGTTTGGAAATCTTTTTACAAGATCTTCGCCATCCACTCTTCCTGCATTTTTGTTATCGGAACCGACAAAAGCGGTAACATATTTAAAGTCTTTAACTTCTGTGTCATAGTTAATAATCGGTATATTAGCTTCTTCCAGCATGACTAATGCAGGTCTAATTCCTTCCCAGTCAACTGGATTTAAGAAAATCGCATCAATTCCCTGTGAAATCAAATCTTCAATTTGATTAATTTGAAGCTCTACGTTCATTGCTGGATTCGTAGTAATAAGCTTGTCACCATTCGCCTCTACTTTTTCTCGGATGGATTTTTCAAGCACTTGGAAGAATGGATTGTTCTGTGTCATGGATGTGTAACCAAAAACGTAATGATCTTTGGATTTTTTTCCTGCCGAACCACTGGATTGTTCACTGTTGTTACATGCAGATAGCGTAAAAGTCAGCAATGCAACTAAGAAAATTGACACTAATTTTTTCATCGGTATTCCCCCTCTTTTCATGTAAATATTTTTTCAAGCCAGGATGTAAACCCTTTCTCTACTAACATAATACCAAGGGTCCCTAAACACGTCTTTGTAATTAATAAACAATTTTTATAAAAATTTAACTTTTTATAAAGCGCTTACAAATTTCTCTTTTAAATATATACATACAAAGAAAAGGGCGGCACGCTGCAGATAGTAGGTGCTCACCCTTTTGTAGATTGATAGGACTTTTGCAGTCCTCTCTTTATTCCATATTATTTTTAAATCAATTTTAACTGCTAGTATTAGTTATGGACAGCCGTGCAGCACCTTTTCGATATTGATTTGGTGAAACACCGACAACCTTTTTAAAGGCAGTGCTAAAATAATGCTGGGATTCATACCCGACTTGTTCTGCTATTTCATATACTTGCAAATTGGTAGAATTCAGCAGCATAATAGCTTTTTTTATTCTCATATCGGTAACCAAACCAGTAAAGGAGGTTCCCAATCCTTGTTTAATCATCCGGCTTAAATATACAGATGAAACTTGTAATTGCTGGGCAATGGATTCCAAGGTCAACTCAGGATTCGAATATTGTTGACGTAAATAGTTTTTGGCACGTCTTACAATAGGAGGAATTTGACACTCCTCATAAACCTTTTTTTTACAAATCTCGTAAACAGAAGGAATCACAGCGAAAGTATCAGGAATGAATTCTGAATAAAGAGTCGGGGACAAATGTAAATAGGATTGGATACTCATTTCTATTTTTGAAAAAGATTCTTCCTGAACATGTCCCCATAATAAGATAAACAACAGCCCGAATTGGTCACTAAAAATTAGCTTTTGCTGTTTTTCTAATACTTCTAAAATAATGTTCTTCATCCCAAATATAAACAATTCCTTATCCGCCCCTTGTATCAGAGGTTGAGTTATTTCCAATTCCTTACAACGAACAACTACCAGTAAATGAGGCACCTCCACCGTAAGTCCCCAAAACTGCAACTGCTCCTTAATATTATCGGTTGTCAGATTTCCTTCAACCAAATTTCGACAAAACTGTTCTTGAATGAACAAGGTATTTTGTGAAATGTGGCTCGAAGCTATTTCTAAATACTTCTTTTGAGCCGTCATGGTCTGTAATTTACTTGCCGCTTTTTTAAGAACCTCCGTCAAACTGTCTGGTTTGATCGGCTTTAAAATATAATCCTCCACCTGTAAACGTAAAGCTTCCTGGGCATAGCTAAATTCATCATAGCCTGAAATGATCACAACTCTGCATTTAGGAAGGCTTTCCCGGATATTTTTAATTAACGTCAGTCCATCCATAATTGGCATGTTCAAATCGGCCAAAAGAATATCCACTTCATATTCCAGTGCCAATTCCAATGCTTCCTCACCATCTTCAGCCTCCGCTGCCACTTCCATCCCAATATTATTCCAGTCGATCGAATGCCGGATCCCTTCTCGAATAGTTGGCTCATCATCTGCAATCAATACCTTTAAAAGCTGCTTCAAGCATAACACCCCATTACCCATAGGATTTATATGTATCAATTTAATGGAAGAAGAATTTTTACGGTTGTACCTTTTCCTTCTAAACTATCCATATATAAACCATATGGTTCTCCATGCAATAGCTTAATTCTGGCTTGAACATTCATAACTCCATAGCCAATAGTAGTCAACTTCTTCGTTTCTTCCAAACTGTTAAAGTTAACGGCCAGATTTTCACGTAGTGCAACTAATCTTCTCTCCGATATTCCCACTCCATCATCCTTTACACAAAGGGCTAAATTCCCCTCGTGTTCTTCCCCAGTAATAGAAATATGCCCTGGTCCCCGCCTCTCTTTAATACCATGATAGATAGCATTTTCAACAATTGGCTGCAATACTAGCTTTATTACTGATATATTGGAAAGTTTTGTTTCTATTGAAATACTATAATTCAATTTATCCTTATATCTGGCCTTTTGAATTTTCAAATAACTTTCAATATGCTCTATTTCATTTGCCAATGGAATCAGGTCATTGCCTTTGCTTAAACCAATCCGAAAAAGTTGCGATAGGGAGTCCACGACTTCAGCTACATCCAATGCCCCTTTTTTTCGAGCCATCCAATTAATAGTATCAAGTGTATTGTATAAAAAGTGTGGCTTGATATGAGATTGCAGTACCTGCAATTCTGCTTCCCGCTTTTGCCTTCCCTGAATTTCTATTAAGGAAATCAGCTTTTTTATTTGACTCAGCATCGTATTAAAGCTGCGCCCCAGCATCCCAATTTCATCTGCACGATTGCCCTTATAGCGAATTGATAGATCCCCTGACTTTACTTGATTCATAAAATCATTTAATTGATTAATAGGCCTTGACATTGAAAAAGATAAATAATAAGAAGTACCAATTCCAAACGCAAAAACAATAAATAAAAAACTAATTACGTAAAAATTAATTTGCTGTACTTCCATGACCGACTCATTTGTTGGAAATACCCCGATGGTCGTCCAATTCGAAAATGAAGACCTTCTATAGATGAATTGCATGTTTTTCCCGTCTATCTTTTTGGAAAATGTGCCTGACGATCCTTTTTTAAACCAGCTTAGCTGTATTTTATCGACTAAAGAGTTTTGAGGTGAATAAATGACTTCCTCCTCATCATCTATAACCATTAAATAACCTGTTTTCCCCAACTTTATATCTTCAATGATTTCAGATATCACTCGCAATTTCAAATCAATTAAGATGACTCCAATCACCGTCTGCGTATCGGGATCCAGGATTGCCCGAACACCCGAAACAATTTCACTATTCTTATAATTAACATGAGTCCTGACACTTCTATCTGCAGGATGGCCGATTATCTTAAAAATACCATTATTCTCAATAGCTTCCCGATACCAATTTTCCTTTATTAATGATTTGATATTACGAGTATACATCTCATTACTGATATAATTACCTTCACCATTTATCATCAGGATTCCCGCAATTTCAGAGTTGACGGTTGTAAAGCCTTGCAAAAATTGCTGCATTTGGTACTGATTATTTGTGGCTTCACCATCCTGTAGAAACTGGATGATTTCCGGATTGAATGAGACAAGATAGGAGATATCCTGCATATTTTCCACGTACGATTCTAACGATTTGTTCGCCTGTCCGATTAATTGTAGTGTATGTTTCGTTGCCTGTTTTTCAATGATTTTATCTACGGCTATACTAATCAACGAGCCAAAACCGATGGAGGGCAGAATGCTGATTATGAGCAATAAAGCTATTATTTTATAACGAATTGGTAAATCATTTATTTCTAATGAAGTTATTTTTTTCAACATCATCACTCAATTCCAAGGCTGCCTATTTTGCATAATAGTTTTCTACATTTTTTCTAGATACTACCGTTATGCCAGTATCCATTTTAGGAAGAATATCGTGCGTATACGGATCATTTGGAAGTTTAATTAAGTCATGTCGAACATGGAACAAATATTGCAGAGACCAATAACCCATGTTCCAGGTTCCCTGAGCAAGAGTAGCCGCTATGGTTCCATCCTTCACCATGTCAAGCGTTTGTTTATCTGTATCAAAAGCAATTATTTTAACTTGATGAACTTTATTTAGGAGAATGGCAGCTTCACCCACCCCAACACCTCCGCTTGCCTCCGTTACAAAAATGCCTTTTAAATCCGGATGTTGTTTTAAAATATCAATGACAGCCTGTTTTGACACCAATTGATTCCCTTTGCCGTTTTTTATAGCTACCACTTTAATGTCGGGATATTGCCCTTCAATCGTCTCTTGAAATCCCTTCAATCGGTCAATTTGATTTTGCTGATTGTTGGATAACGTGATGACGGCTACCTTTCCGTTATTATTGAGCATATCCGAGATTTCATGGGCTGCTGTAACGCCTGCATTATAATTATTTGTACCTATATAGGAATAGGCATTACTTTTGGGGGCATCAGAATCAAATAGCACAACAGGCACTCCAGCATCAATGGCTTTATAGATAGTTACATCCAGTGCATCCGAGTGGATGGCGGAAATCGCAATGCCTGATGGTTTTTTTGCAATTACCTGTTCAAGAACTGTGATTTGCTCTTTCACATCATATTGGGCTGCACCACGATATTCAACGGAGACATTAAGTGCCTGTGATGCATCTTCAAATCCTTTTAATATATTCTTCCAATAATCAGCCCCTGCTTGGAATGTAACCATGACATATTTCTCATCAATGTCTCCGTGTAATCCCTTTGATTTTTCCTCAAGACTTGCGTTTGCTTCACGGGATTGAAAATCTATTAAATATATTAGAAAGGCAACCATTAATAAACCATATACAAATAAAAGCTTCTTCAATTGAAACCCCTTTCAATATTTTAAATTATAAATCTATTATAAAAAAACATCCAGAAAATATCTAGCTACTGAATATTTAATTAAATATATAGAAAAGCTTATCTAACTAAAACTCTTACAGAGGTTTTCATCACTATCATTTTCATCCTAATAACTTAAGTAAATTTTTTAAAGAGAAACTTAGACCTTCAGTAAAAGGATTCAAAAACTTCGTCTGCGTCAGGCAAAATTACTGCTGAAAAATACTTCATTTCAAGTCAATCCCATTGCGGATTAATTGGGATATTCAAACTTTAATCATTTTTATAAAAAATTCAAGGAACAATTTGATGTTACTCCTGCCTAATACTGCAAGAAGTTTATTGAACTGAGGGACAAGAAGTCATAATGATGAACACTCACAAGATAACTAAATGAAACTCTTTTCTATAAAGTGAAACTTCAATCAGTGGGGGGATTCACTGCCCATTAATGCATGATAAATAAACACTTATCTTTTGTTTTGGCAATTATAATATTTTATATACTAGTAGTTTTCTTTTAATACACTCTAGGTTATTTATCATTTCCCCACAGAAGGCTCCCACTTCAAGCATTAGCTAAGTTGTGGGTAGTTCAAAAACCCTCTATTTACGATTTTCCTAAGAGATTTTAAAAGCAACAGGCCTCTTTTTTCGACATATACCTTGCAAAATTTGACGAAATATTAATCTTTAAAATGTAAGCGCATTCAATTATAATGATAATTAGGTGGGACGGCGCGCGTGGCTGTCGAGGTATATAGCGTAGGTGGGGCTAGTACCAGGAACAAGAAAAGTATTGATGTCCTTTTTGTTTGGTTACTTTGACTAATAAAGAGATTATTTCAAAAAGCTCTCCAAGTCATGGACGAGCTTTTTTGTATTGACTACATTTATAAGACAAGCATTTTTAAACATCTATCTAAAAAAAGACAAATCAAAAATATAACGTATGAATACATTCGAAACTGGACTAACGAAGGCAATAAGAAGATAGTTTAATACATAAATAAATAAATAAATATTTATTTTATAGATTGCACACCATTTAGGATTTGTCCCCTTCCTTGCTCTGAAAGCAGTAATCTATTATCGCTATTCTCTTTTATGGCAACCAGGGGCTAGAATTTAAAAGTCTAAATCCTTTCAATTACACAGTTTGCCTCCCTTACTTGTAAAAATAAGATTTAGAATGGTTGGGAAGACTATCTTATTTTCATAAGATAAGTATTATACAAAGAATACATTTTTGGTATTTACGCTCTGTCTTTCTGACTTTGACCATACTCTTTTTTCCAACTATATAAGCAGCTAATCGCATATTTATCTCTTTTTGAAATGATGTATGATAGACATTAATCCAATTTAGCCGTAACAATAGTGTCATTCTATTCTAAATAATTTTCTTTTCTAGCCATACTAATAATAAATTCATAGCTATTTAATATTTTGCAAGGTTAATATCATAACATTTTCATGCCTATCTAGCTTTTTTATATGTGAGAAATAGACTGGGAATGAAGATTATGGCAAGGACAAGTGCAGAAACTAAGAACCCAGCATGGTAACCTTTTAAGCCATTCGTAATCGTTGGTTGTGCTCCTTGTACAACAGTTGCTACAACGGTTGCGATAACAGCTGAACCAAAGCTGAAACCAAGGTTTTCAATGATATTAATACCGACTCCTGCTTCTGGAAGTTGTTTGCTGTCAAGTCCGGTATAAGCGTCACTCATCAAAGGAAGATTAATGCCTCCAATACTGGTACCTCGGATGAACAATAAGATAGAAATCCAAATCATACTTGTCTTATCAGTGATAAAGATAAGCGGAATAGATCCGATAAGTGCAAGAACAAGGCTGACCATCACCACATATTTCCCACCAATCTTATCAATCATGTTTCCGATCATTGGTCGAGTGATAAGCATTCCAATTCCTTGAGGGATTAATGCAAGTGCCGCTTCGATTGCTGTGAAATGGCGAAAGTTTTGGAAGAATAATGGAAGAATCAACATAGGACCCATAATAGCAATATTTGCTAAGAACAAACCGATGCTTGATGCTAAGAAGCTCTTGTGTTCAAACAAATTCATTGGAAGCACGGTTTGATTCTTTCTGATTCGATTATAAACGAGGTAAATTACGCCTAAAACCAGGCCAATACTGACCCATAGGATCGTTTCGCCATTGTTAAACGTTGCATGGTCCGTTGCTTTTGTAATTCCGTAAATTAATGCCGCACTCATTAAGGATAAATTGATAATCCCAAAAACATCGAGTTTACTCTCTTTGTTGAATGGTTCAAAATCTGGAATAGTTTTCATCATAAGTGGGGCGGCAATCAAAACGATGAACACGTTGATGAAGAAAATCCAGTGCCATGATGCACCTTGAACGATGAAGCCTCCAATGACAGGTCCTAAGATTGGGCCAAAGATCATAGGTGTGCTAACGATTGCCATAACTTTCCCTAAATTTTCTTGACCTGCTGTTTTAACCAAGAGTGTTGACATAAGCGGGGTAATAATTCCAGCGCTAAATCCTTGAAGCAGACGGAAGAAGATAAAGCTGGAAATGTCCCAACTAATTCCAGCAAAAACAGAAGTTACACCAAAGGCGATGACTGCGCCAATAAAGATTTTCTTTCCATTAAATTTGTTCATAAGCCATCCAGATACTGGAACTGCGATTGCCAGAGCTAAAACGTAACCTGTAATGGCCCATTGAATGGTATCCAATGTCGTGTTGAAATCCTTAGTAAGTTTATCGATGGCAATATTCACCATAGTTGAATCAAGCATTGGAGCAATTGCTCCCAGTGCTATAGCCCAAGCAGCAGTGAGAATTTCCTTTGGTAATCCTGCTTCCTTTACTTTATCTTTAGTCATAAGGCTCTCTCCTGTATAGTTGTAATTTTATTTCCTAGGAAACAATATCATATTTTTGTTTCCTAGTCAACAATTTATCAACGATAAAAAAGCAACCCGTTCACAATAGAAGTGGGCTGCCTGTGGTTACATTTTCATTATTCAAATTTATCCTTACCTAATATCTAAGCCCTGTTTCTTAATTTCTATATCCAAATGTCTACTATATTTTTCTACGAAACTAAGCATACTGTCAAATTGTTCTTGGGGTATCTGATCAAATACGACTTTATCACGTTCTCGAAATTCTTGGTGCAGTTCCTCATGGACTTTGTTGATTACTTTCCCTTGCTCAGTAAGTTTGAAATAGATTTCTTTCTTGTTATCTGGCTTTTGGTAGCTTTCAATAAGGCCCTTTTCTATGAGCTTCTTAGTTAGTTTACTTATAGCACCTCTAGTCATATAAAGAGACTCCGCAAGTTTTGTCACATTAGGATCTACATTTTTTCCAATAAATTCGATGCAATGGACTTCAGAAGGCTTATAACCCTTAAGGCCTTTTTCCATCTTAAAGTTATTAAGCCAAGCATACTTGTTATATAAGCTCCTGAAACCTATTATGAGCTGTTCTTCTTTGTTCATGGCCTGTCCTCCCACCCATTGATGCACTAGCAATATTATATTCATTTTTTGTTTCTATTTCAACAATATGAAAATGAGTCTAGAAACACCAAAACATAGATCCAATTCTTGATACACGGAATTTTCAAGGAAATAAAAAAGCATATATACAAGGAACTTTAGATGATTAGAATAGCAAAATCAATTAGTCAAAGAGAAATTTTGCCTTTTCAATTATAATATTTGAATACAAACTAACAGCAGATATTCCATCATCCATTGATAATTTTCAACCTCAATTTAAACTAAAAAAATCGTTAAACAGTCAAGTACGACTAAAAAAGAGATTCTGTTTGTTTTGATGTTCAGTTCCAAGGCGGTAAAAATAGTGTATCGATTGAGGATATTCTCTACGCTCCACACTATATTCAGATTAGAGGTACAAAGGACATGGTGCAAAATACAAAAAAAGATGCATTATATCATTAATATAGCAACTGCAGTAAAAGCTACAGCCGTACAAATTAATAAATCTACAGTGGAATAAGGCTCATAATCTTTGACATCATAGGTACCATATGTGCCTCTTCTTTTAACAACTTTTATTTCTCGTTCCGATCTGTATGAATATTCCTCCTCCCCTTTTGCGAATCTCCCTTGTTTGTCCCTGTTCCTCTCTTTCGGCTGAGCCTCTTCTGTTTCTTTCAATAATTCCATGATTAATCTTAACTTCAATTCCTCCTGTTTGGTTAGCATTGACGTCCCTCTCTTCTCTTTTTATTTCTGGGTCCTGCTCCATCCATAAATGGTTATCATTCACACTCCATGGCAAAGGAGGAAGAGTGACGTCCCTCTTTTTATGTGCGTCCATAAGTTTTTGAAATAGTTCAGAATGTGCTGCGGTAAAAAGAGCAGCTCTGATAATTTGATTACGGTCTAATTCTGTCCTTTGAAATAAGTTGTTTATATAGTCTTTATAAGCGTCTGAGCATCTTATTGTTGGTCTGTACATTAACTGACGTCCCTCCCTTTTTTGACGCCTGTATGGACGTCTTTAAAAAATTCTATGCGTCTCTGCTTGTCCAAGTTGACTAATTTTTGCATCTAATTAGGTATTTTTTTTAGGCTATTTGGACATTACTTGACCAATAGATAATTTGACTGTTCAAAATTAGGCACTCAGGAGGACTGATATAAAATGTTTGGATTAGGTAAAAAGAGAAGTAAGTTGGGGAAATGGCTTGATAAACGTGGTATGTCCCAAAGTTGGTTGGCCAAAGCATCTGGAGTTAATAGAAATACGATTAATGCTCTTGCTGCTGGTGACTCCGAAAGAGAGCCCAATACCAGAACTATAAAGAAAATTGTTTCAGCATTAAAAAAGGTAGATCCTAATGTCAAAAGTAATGATTTTTTTGATATATAATGAATGCGTAAAATTTTCAAATGGGTTTTCTTATGTTAATAGATAGATATTACCTTCTTGCTGAACTCCAAAATAAAAGCTTACTTTATAATAGGTAAGCTTTTATTTCCATATATTAATCGTAATTTATCCTTTACTCAATTCATCGCTCAAAAGAATCATTGCTAATTTAGATTTTACTTGCGATTCTAATTCAATTAATTTTCCTTGTGCTTCTTCTTTCTTGAGTGGAGATACATAGTTAACACGCTCTACCCAATAAGGAAAATTCCTTCTCCAATACTTACCATCATCCGTTTTTATAATATAGAGTAGTTCTTCTCTTTCCTCCACTGTTACTCCCCCTTAAATTTCCCGGAATATGATTCTAATATTGAATAATTACTATCTTCTATATGCATATATGTAAATCCTCTTCTTAGAATAGATTTATTAAATGCCGGTTAATTAAATTTATGCTTCTCTGAAATACTACAGATATTTTAGAGAATAACAACGAATTACGAAAGACCATTTAAAATACTTGCGTGATGAAGTTATAGAAGCAAAAGGTTTTTCTAAATATAAATATTACATATAGGTTGTAATCGATCATCTGTTGAAATATGGCTTTCTCAATTATATGTCTATTTTTTAATTATTTCCTAAACACCAAAAAGCAAAATTTGCTTTAATATGGCCAAATTCCACCTTTTTATTTTTCCTTGCTACTTATTAGGAGGTATTATATTAACTAATTATGTGTAAAAGACTTATTTAGATACTTTAAAGTATTGTTCCACTAAGGGAGTTTAGTCAAAAATGCTATAATTAAATAATTCTAATTTTTATTAAGGAGCCTTTAGTGTTTTGGATGCAAAATATATTAATTTCTACGAATTCGGCAGTCCTAAAGATGTGTTAAAAATTGAATATAAAACCATTGAACCGCCAAAAGATAATGAAATTCTGGTTCGAATGCTGGCACGACCTATCAATCCTTCTGATTTAATTCCAATTAGAGGGGCATATTCACATCGAATTTCTTTACCTAATATTCCTGGTTATGAAGGAGTTGGGATTGTAGAGGATGTAGGTCCTTTAGTTTCAAAAAACCTTATTGGAAAACGGGTTTTACCTTTGCGTGGGGAAGGTACATGGCAAGAGTTTGTTAAGACAACAGCAAAATTTGCCGTTCCTATACCTGATTCTATTGATAATTTTACTGCATCACAAATGTATATCAATCCCCTTACAGCATGGGTGGTTTGTACGGAAGTTTTAAAAATAAGACCAAATGATGTTTTATTGGTTAATGCATGTGGTTCTTCTATTGGGCATATTTTTGCTCAATTATCAAAGATTTTAGGTTTTCAATTGATTGCAGTGACTAGAAATAATAAGTATACAGAGGAATTGCTTCATCTCGGTGCTTCTCATGTAATAGATACCTCTATAAGCCGTCTAAATGAAACCGTTATGGAATTAACAAGTGGAATAGGTGCAGATGCTGCCATTGATTCTGTTGGGGGTTCGGATGGTAATGAATTAGCTTTTAGTGTCCGCTCTAATGGAAATTTTTTAACAATCGGTCTTTTATCAGGAGTACAAGTAAATTGGGCAGATATTGTAAATCAAGCAAAAGTGAATGCCAATATGTTTCATTTACGAAATTGGAATAAAAATGTCTCAGCAAAAAAATGGCAAGCAACTTTTAATCATTTAATACGGTTAATAGCTAGTAAAAAATTTCATTTGATGATGGTCGATTCTACGTATGACTTGTCGGATGTCCAAAAGGCAATTGATGCTGTCGAATTTAATAAAACAAAAGGGAAAGTATTTTTAACAAGTTACTGAGTTTATTCTTGTTCAACAAACAGAGTCTTTAATTCCATAAACAGTAAAAAGGATCTTCAACCGAAAGATCCTTTTTCCCTACTTATAACGAATGGAATAATCACATAGCGCATTAATTGCATGTTGCTGAGAACAATCGCTTTCCCTGCTTCTATTTGAGATTTGGCCACAGCCTCCATCCCTGATCGGAATACTTCGGCCATATAACTCCCACCGAGAAAGGTAAGCCCTATAATTCCACACAGCTCTCCACTTAATTTAATCCCTACCTTGGGCAATCCATAGTATAAAAAGAATAATTGAATTAACAGTGGTGTATTACGTGCAATTTCTAAATATATATGCACAATGTTAGTTAATACGCTCACCTTGAAATACTGAATAATACTACAAATAATACCGACTATAATTGCCAATAAGACACCCATACTTGCAAGCTTTACCGTTATCCAGAGTGCCGTTTTGTAGTAAGGGAATACATCCATCATATATTTCCAATCAAATATCAAATTTCCCACCAACTAACAATTAATTATTTACCAAAATTTCTTGTCCAGGTTGAAGAGTTTGTATCCCCTCCATTTCAACCGTTTCCGGGTACTTTAAGCCCAAGCCTGTATTGAGACACACAACATGATCATCTGCTTGAATCCACCCTTGTTCACGCAGAATTCTAGCTGCTGCAAAGGTTGCTGCTCCTTCTGGACAGACAAAGTTTCCTTCTAATGAAGCTACTTGTTTTTGCGCCTTCAATAGTTCCTCTTCTGAAATGGCAATTGCACAGCCTTCTGTTGCATAAAGCCCTTCCAGAACTAAAAAATCACCTAAAGCTTTAGGAACATTGATACCAAATGCACAGGTAGTCGAATTCTCAAAAAATTTAGATTCAGTTTCCCCTTTTTTCCAAGCTTCTACAATTGGTGCACACCCTTCTGCTTGAACGGCTACTAAACGAGGAAGTTTCCCATCCTTGATCCACCCTAATTGTTGTAATTCAAGAATTGCTTTATAAATACCAATAATGCCTACTCCTCCACCAGTTGGATACAAAATAACGTCTGGGACTTCCCATCCAAATTGTTCCACAATCTCGTATCCCATTGTCTTTTTACCCTCAATGCGATAGGGTTCTTTCAGCGTAGAAGCATCGTATACTCCATGATTTTGAACTAAATTTCCAACTACCTTACCTGCATCACTAATCAAACCGTTGATTAAATGCAAGTCTCCACCAGCAATATAAACCTCTTTCCGAGTAATTTGCGGGGCATCTAAAGGCATAACAATCGTAGCTTTAATATTTGCTTTTGCCGCATATAACGCCCAAGCGGCACCAGCATTGCCATTTGTAGGCATTGCTAATTGTTTTACTCCTAGTTCTTTTGCCTTTGAAACCCCAACACTTGCACCTCGTGTTTTAAAAGAACCCGTTGGAATGATTCCTTCATCTTTTATGTATAAATTCTTTAATCCATACTCTGTTCCTAGAGATGAAAGTTTTTCAAGCGGCGTCATCCCTTCGCCAAGCGTTACAACATTCTCTTCTTCATGAACAGGTAGTAACTCATGATAGCGCCATAAGCTATTGGGACGCTTTGCAATATCCTCCCGCGACACATTTGCTTTCACTTTCTCTAAATCATAGCGCACTAATAATGGGGAACCACACTTACATAATTGATGTACTTTTTTTTCATTGTATGTTTCACCACATTTTGGGCACTCTAAATGGGAAATATAGCTGTAGTCTTTCATTTTTCTCCTCCTAAAAAAGTAAAAGACCACAATTAGACTCCTTTTTAAAAAGAACAGAATTGTAGTCTTTGGTTTTCCAATCAACTAATGTTTTATTAAACTAATAATATCTTAATCAAACTTTTCCGACTAGTCAACTAAGATTTAAGAACCACTTATGTACAAATAGAGTACTAGAGGAAAATATTATCAACCTACAATAATTATATTAACAATAAGATGGAATTTTCGTTACAATCTTAATAAGTAAAACAACAATTGGAGCAAAGTTCATGCCGTATTCTCCACCACCTTGATAATCCGTCATAAAAATATCACCTCCTTTAACTGGATTAATAACATTTTATGATTGTCCTTTCATTTTGAAAGGGACAAATATGCATGAACAGATATAAAAAGCACATTAATTAACTCACTAAGACAAAATAAATCTATTTAACATTGGATGATTTTTACTTAGTAGACAACAACTATGACAGAGTTTGGCTCATTATGGTAAGACAAAGGGAATAAAAAATATTCAAATAAATCCTTCTTTCAAAATTAGTAATACTTGGAAATATACAAAAAACGATGTTATGTTGAATAAGATGATATGTAATGACTTATTAAATATTTACGCCTATTTGCTTAGAATCATGTAGTTTTTAAATTCAATTACTTGATGAAAGGACTACCTATAATTAAAAATTAAAATCGTAGTTAATAAAGAAAAATACGAAAAGGTAAGAAATATTGCAAAAGGAGTAGGTAAAAAATTAAAGGATATATTTATGGCCGTGCCTAAGTGTATGGAAGGAGAATGGGGTGTTTATCAAGTAATGAGATGTTACCGTTCTGTTCATAGGTATTATGCGGAACTAAAATTATTAGAGCAAGCTGCCAATGAAATAGAAGCTCAACTTAAATGTATTCAGATTCTAAATAATAGAAAAAGAGATAAAAAAATTAAAGTAAAAAGTTGTATGGGCCCATTTGTTCTTTATAAAGATTTTTTTTATTTTATAACGCTTTATTAAGAATTTATTTTTAATAAAGCATTATAAAAATAAGAGTAAGTATCAAACTTAGAAAAAGGTTGAAATTGTATCTTATTGACAACAACTGTGACACAAAAACTTAAGGTGATGCTGTTATCACCTAAGTAGATAGATAATAACAGTTATTATGCAATAAAACAAAATTTTTAAAGAAGAAATAAAAAGACTTTATACAGATTTAAGTGATTGATGGAAAAAACTCCTAATTTCCTCAAGTGAGATTCCAATTTCTTTAGCAGATGAAATTACCTCTATCCATTCTTTGTCTAAACCGGTGCTGTCGTTTGTAGCATTGAACATCTATGCTCCTAAAATATATAATATTTCAGGCAGCGCAGCTATCTTAGTACGTATCCTTAGCCCCGTGGCTTTGCGTTCTTTACTTTCATAAAGTTTGCCAATGAAAAGTTATAAGTTCGTTAGGTCATTGGAATTTGAATTTTTTAGTTGTTGATATATCAAGATGAAATAGTCTAATTTTTGGCTGAGTTGAACAGTATTGGAGTCATTGAATCCTTCTTTCATGCCAACACTGATTAGTTCTTTACGCAACTTTTGAATATGACTTTCTAGTTGATTTAGCGAATATTCTCTTTCTAAGTAAGTATTAAGCATTGTATTGCTCCTATCTTCTAGAAAAAATATAAGTAAAAGGAATTTAATTTCACCACTGGAAATGCCTACCTCTTTAGCTTGTCCTATCCATTCTGCCCATTTTTTAGTTAAGGCTTGTTCAATACGTTGTTGTAACAGGTGTCCTTCTAAAATATAAAAAGTTTTCAGGCAGGACGGCCATCGTATAACCTTAAACCTGTGGCTTTGCGTCCCACTCTTTCAAATGGTTTGCCTTTACTGATCAAAAGGGAATATGTATACATTTTATTTTTTTTTGTACACAAGATATATTTTATTAAAATTTTGTAAACTTTTAAAATGTTTATTGTCGACAATTTCCTACAAAACTTAATGAATGCGTAATTTAAAAATACGGTGCATTAAGAAAAGGAAGAAAAATTCTCAATGAAAATCTATAAAAAAGCCTCTTCTAGGAATTTAAATGATAAATAAAATAGCCTCTTTCTTATTTAGGGAATTATTGATTTGAAAATCTTTTTTATTTAAATGCATAATTAAATAAGCCGAAATATAAAGGTCCAATTAAGAAAATAAAAGTAAATCCGATAATCAATAGAGATATTTCATCATCATTTTTCCTCTCATTATTGAAATTTTTGATAACCGAAAGGATTTCCCATCTTAAGCCAATTACAAATACAGACTTCCATACAAGAGGAATAAAAATCTCTGTATTAGTAACATAACCAAATAACCCAATCCAAGTGATTACGGAAAGTACAAAATCTAATTTTTTGATAAAAGGTTTTTGGTAACTAGTTATCAGTATTTCAATGGCACATACAGCTAGAAAACCTAAGTAGCAATACCAAAATATATCCATCATAAGAGTCCGCTTTCTCTTTAAATATTAGTAATTTCCCTATCAATGAAAATAAATAAGCATGATTATTTTTATGAACAGTTCAAAAAAATTGCAATAAAAATTCCATTATTCAATAGCAGATGATTGAGATTGAATAGTGATGAAAAATCCTACTAATTTAGTATAAGGAGATTACGTAATGGGTAAGCAGGAATTTATGGTAATTGTTTGCATGTGAAAATTGATTGAAGGAAAAATGATGTATAAAAAGGGAATGATAACTATTAATTCTCGTTTACTAATCTAAAAATGTTAATTCTGATTCATGTACAAGTTTATAGTGAAAGGATTCTAAAGTTTTTAACTCGCAATATCCTGTTTCGTATTTATGAATCAGGATATATTCTTTCTCTTGGTACAGGACTCTTGCTCCGTTCACAAAAATCACTCCTTTAATGTAGAGGTTAATACAGCTAATAACTTACTAATAAGGGTGAGGAAAGTAGAAAATATTATATGTTTGCGAAGAATATATGACAAGTGAGAAAGACGTAAGTTTATAGAAAATGATTTGGAAATGAATGGATGGAAATGTTTCTTCTGTATATCTCTTTTTCTAATAATTCTATAAATTCTGCTGATAATTTATATTTGTTCGCTGATATATATGTTTTAACTAAATCTTCATTATTAAGTTTATTTAACGAATTCATTTTAAATTTCCTTTCTTGATGTTATTAAGATTTTTTTACCCAAATGGATGAGTATAAAACTCGAATTTGTAAATATAAGGAAATAAAAAGATGTTTTTTCCAAATTTTAATTAAAAAAAGAGTAAATACTAATGATAGTTCATTTGATTAGGAGGAGATTAAATTGGCTAATAAAGTTCACAAATTAAAATGATGGCCAGAATACTTTGCTGCTGTTGCAGATGGTACTAAGCCATTTGACATAAAAAAAGGATTGTGATGATTAAGTCGGGAATCTGCTGGCACTTCAAGAGTTTGTACCGAACAAAGCCTCTACTGGAAGAGTTCTAGATAGAAAGATTACGTATTCAACAGATTTTGCGCTACACTATAATGGCGATTAAATAGGATGAAAGCATATAAGACAGTCAATAAATTAAAACTATTTCTAATCCAAAGTCTTCCTACGGACATAATCAAAGAAATACAAACACTCGATGAAACTCCTCCATAGATCGCAGCTATTATAATTGCTAAATGTCGTACATCAATAATCACATTTTCCTCCACTTTTAACTTTTATACTAAATTCCATGAGAAATACCCCCTACAATACCTGTAAGGGTTCCAAATACCATCTTATCTTTAAGCTGGTTAATCAAAAAAGCGCATCTCAAAAAGGATTCCTTCCAAAAGACAAAATGCTATTGATAGTACATATATGGATAAATCAATAGCGAATCACCTTTTATTCGTTAATCTTCCCATTCTCTATTTAACTACTCTAATGTTTTTCGCATTTCTTTATCCATTGGAAACAACTTATTAGAATATAAGTGAAAAAGGACATATAAATCGAATAGAGTTCATTTATTTATCTCAATTAACCATATTCAATTAAATGTAAGGAAAAGGTTGAAAATCAAAAACCAATTTATCAATATTCTTTTAAACTGAGAATGCAAAAATCTACTCACTTTTTCTCAATATCCTATATAATATCAAAAGTTTTTTATTAAATTCTTTTCTTTCTTATAAAATAGATGTATATTATTCACCCAAATTGGAAATTCTACTATTAATATGCTATGCTATCATTTCTACATATGATTTAATATAAAAAAAACGAGGTGCTTTACTATGAATAAAACAGAATTAATCAATGCCGTTGCTACTCAAACAGAATTAACAAAAAAAGATGTTACAAAAGCTCTAGATTCATTATTGGAGGCTATTTCTACTACGCTTGCTAAAGAGGAAAAGATACAATTAATCGGATTTGGAACGTTTGAAGTGCGTCAACGTGCAGCACGTACAGGCCGTAATCCCCAAACAGGTGAGGAAATTCAGATTGCAGCTTCTAAAGTTCCTGCTTTTAAACCTGGGAAAGAATTAAAAGAAGCAGTTAAATAAATAGCTAAAGAATGAGTGCTAGGTTGTTTTTTTCTTAGCACTTTTTTATATAATTTTTTATGATTTCGTATTTTTTTCAGGTAAATCCTCAGCACTTAACAACTAGATATAGTTGTACTTTCATGTATTAAAAGATCCACTTTCCTATCCAAAAATAGAAATCTCTTTATCCATTTATTTAAATCAACGTTTCTTATATTCCTCCAAGCTTACATTCTTTTCTTCTGATTTTATATTATAAATATCAAATTTTTTTAGATATTATCCATTCTAAAAACCTATATTTTTTTACAAAAAAACTATTATTTATTTGAATCACTGATACTGGAGAAATAATTTGTGTGCTGCTATCTACTGTGGCTCTAAAAAACATGCCTTCTTGATCAGAAAATCCGTAATCAATACCACGAAGTACGCAGCTTGCTTGGTATACTGTTTTAGAATGGTAATTTGTATAGCATCTTCTACATCGTTCTCATTGTGAAGCATCGCTTTTGCAACACGGTATAAATTCATTTTGTTTTGTTGAATAAGAGAAATAAACGCATCCTTTTCCCCTTTTTTTTGCAAGCGAAACCAAATCTTCTTTTTGCCTGATTCTGATAGGCTTCATTGTTAAAATTTTCACTGCTTGCTCCTCCTCTCTCGATATATTAGATTGTAGAGAGCAATAAATTGTTCATTTTTTTCTATATTATTTATAAAAAAATGTGAATTCCCTTTAGTAAACTATTTTATTTTATCGAAAAGTTAAAACGAAATGACAGCTTTTTGTGATTATAAAACCTCACTAATAGATGCTACCCTCAATTACTGGGGAATGGCGGTTTATAAATAAGGGGGCAAGGTGGGATTTTCCTATCAGTTCAAAGGTAAATAAAAAATGCAATAGAATATCTTACACGCCATATTTAATTTATGTATTCATACCCCTAACCGCTTAAAATTTTTCCACTCAAGAAAGCAGAAAAAGAAGGACACTCTTGTTCCACAAAACTCCTCCTTAGTGAAACAAGACTTTAAAGTCTCTAAATAAGCCTTTTATACGTAGCTAGTTAACATAAACAAACATTATAGGTAAGGAAAAAGGATCTTCTGATTGAAGATCCTTTTTTCTGTTTATGGAATTAAAGCATCCCGTTCGTAAAACAAGGATTAAACTACTTTGAACAAGTAATATTCTTCTGAAGCACCACAGGACCAGATTTGCTTGTTGCTGTATTAAATGTACGAACTTTAATACGAATTGGTTTGTATTCAAAGGAAATTTCTTCTTCTTTCCCCACCCAAATCGTTTCTTTGTGTTCAGTCATCGGATGAAGTCTGAACACCCAACTTATCTCTTCTGGAATATAAGCTAATACTTCATAACTATCATAATTTCCATAAGAAGATGGATTAGGCAAATGCAATGCGTGTACACTAAGGCTTGTTCGTTTATCATTAAATTTCCTTTCAATATTATATATCAGTGCTACACCTTTGGCATTTTTAGAAATGTCTGTTACTGGTTCAAGTATTTCAGAACAAGTGGAAAACTGTTCAGTTTTACTCTCAGAATTTATTGGGGAAAGAAGTAAAGCAAAGACGCAAAAAACAAGCATTTTCATCTCTTTAATCTCCTTATTCTTTTATCTTTTAATCTTTCCACGAACAACAATATTTATCGAATTTCATCAATATCTAAATAAGTCATTTATACATACCTAGTTAATATAATGCTCGAATGCGGAAGTTGAGTATTAATCAAAAATTGTTTCCCTTTCAGGATTTTTTAAGAAATCAAAAGCCATTTTAATTTGCGATTCCGTATTCCTACCAATAGATAGATTAGGTAAGTTGTCTTCAGCAAAAAAACCTACATCCTTGGTTTCTAATCCTTTCTTTGCAAATCCTCCTGTAATCTCGCATTGAATAAATATCTTGTAAATATGATGAAGTTGAAGGGATGAGGATGCCTTTTCATATCTAATAAAGCAATAATTCTTTAAGGTTATTAAGTGGTGAGTAGTTCAAAAACTTAATTATGATCTATATTTTGAAAAAAATATTTTATAATTCAAAGTTTTCCTATAGTATATAATATGGCAATAGGAAAAACCTTGCCGATCTAATTAATACGTATAAGGAGAATTATATGAGTATTTTGAAAAAGTCAAATAAAAATATAGAAAGTCAAGCTTTAGAAGGTTTATCCGTTTATTTGAATAAAATGAAGGGTGTATCTAGACAGGAAACTAGATTTGATTATATAGATTCTCTCATTTCTGCCACAGGGGTTTTGTTAGCTATTAGTGTTATTTGTTTTTTAGCGGTTTCTTTCCATTATCCTATGGCAATGGGTCCTTTAGGGGCAAGCTGTGTTCTCGTATTTGCTGCGCATAATGGCCCCTTATCTCAGCCTAGGCAAGTGATTGGGGGGTATATACTTTCCACTGTTATAGGCCTTATCATTTGGAGTATTTTTGGTAAAAGTTTATTTATTATTACAATATCCTTAGCTGTTGTTTTAATTTTAATGTCCCTTACAAAAACCATTCACCCTCCCGCAGCAGCCAGTGCTCTAGTAGCGATAAACTTTGAGACAGGATGGGGATATCTTATTCCGATTGTAATAGGCATCTTTTTGCTCGTTTTTATTTCCATGCTCTACAATAACTTATTCCCTAAAAGACAATATCCAAAGCATTGGTTATAACTACTAACGAACAATGCCTGTCACTATTCTCTCTCAGCCACAGCATTAAAGTGGTGATTAAGTACTTCGGGGCTTATTAATACCGCTTAGAAAATTCTAAACGACTACATAGCTGTGCCGAAAGTTTGCTTTTTTGTTAGCTATTACCAAAACTATTACAACCATAAGCAATACTGCAATTTTCTTCATGATTATCACTTCATTTTAATTGGATAAGATCCCAAAGGATTAAATTCATACTCTATACAAATCTAGTAAACATAAGCGAATATTACAGGTAGAGAAAGGGAAAAAGGATCTTCCGATTGAAGATCCTTTTAACTGTTTATAGAATTAAAGCCCCCGTTACTTCAAGTAAAATTCTTCACATAACGCCCTTATAATTAAGCTTAGAAGCTAGTCGGATAAGAAATCTAAAATTGTCAAAATGAGTCGTTTTATGTATTATGAAACCAGTAGTTATTTTTCACACTTTGGAGGAAAAACAATGGGGAAGCTATATTCCTTTGAATTGGTTGAAGAAAAAGAAATTTTTTTTGTAAAAGTAGGTGGCTTTTTTAAAGAGGAAAATACAAAAATATATTTAAGCGAGTTTCAAACCATCGTAAATACTATTAACCCTTCAAGGTATACATTAATTATAGATGGACGCGGACAAGAAAAAGTGGCTGGTCATGTGGTGGATGATATTACCTTCGTTTTAAATTTATATTCGATGGCTAATTTTAAAAAGATAATAATTATTAATCCTGCCTCTCCTGCTTCAAGACTGCAGATTGAAAATTGTGTAAAGAAAATTATCTTTCCTGGAATATTTGTGGATTCCATTGATGAAGCTTACAGCATACAAGATTAATAATATGTTAACTTATAACAGGTTCAGTTAAGCGGTGGAAAACTTGTTTTGACAATTGATACTCAATTTTATACACACCTAGTTAACATAATATATCTTCAAATTGAAAGACTCTTGAATATATATTCAAGAGTCTTTCAATTTGAAGATTCTTTTTTCTTCGATGTAAGGAATCCTAATACTTTTTCTCCGTTTTCATCTAAATATACTTTAATAGACTTTAATTTAGATTCTTTTTTTGTTTTAAAAGTTACTAGTATTGCGTTCATATTTTCAATATCTTTTGTTTTTTTATCTTTATTAGTAAAGACTTCAAATTCACTACCTGATGTTATAAATCCTGTAATTTCACCTTTTTCCGAATCAATTATATTGTTTTGTAATGAATTGTCTAGATAATTATAAGACAAAATTAAAAGTTGTTTTTTTTCTTCTTCCGTAAAAGAATATGTTTTACTAGATACTTCAATTTTAGATGAACAACCTACTATATTAATAAAAAGTACACCTAAAATTAATGCTAACAGTATTTTTCCTAATTTCCCCAATATATTCACCTCTAATTCCAATTATAATCTTAAATTGCTAAGAAGAAATAGATCCTCGAAAAAAGATTATAAAAAATAATTGTTCAGTGAGGTACTGTTATAGTATGAGTGAAAAAGTGTTTACTTGTCCCTGTTGCGGCTATAAGACATTAGAGGAACGTTATAATTATGAAAGTTGCTCAAGATGTAGTTGGATGGATGATGATATTCAAGAAGATTACCCAGATCTTAAAGGTGGAGCAAATGAAGAATCATTAAGAGAAGCTCAAAGGAATTTTAAAGAAATAGGAAAGTGCTCAAGATTATTTTTAGAGGATGAAGATGAAGACGATGATGAACCAAGTATATGTTATGAAAAAGATAAAAATTGGAAACCTTTAGAATAGAAGTAAAAGAAGTTTTATTAAAATTTTTTTATTTTCCCTCACTAGTTAACATAATCATTCCTATGGGAAGCAAGAAAAAAAGGCTGAAGCGCCTTTTCAGGCTTTCTATTTAACTAACGGGCAGTTTTTTGAAAAGTACTATGCTAATATTAATTAATGATTATTATTGGAGAGGTGAAGATAAATGAAAAAGTATCCCTGCCCTTGTTGCGGTTATAAGACTTTAGATGAGAAACCTCCTGGGACAGACATTATATGTAAAGTATGTTTTTGGCACGATGATGGTATTCAAGCAGACGATGTTGATTATTGGGGTGGTGCAAACGATTTATCACTAAGAGATAGTCAAAAGAATTTTTTGAAGTTTGGAGCAGTTGAAAATAGATTTATTAAAATTGTAAGAAAACCAACTATGGAAGAAGCAAGAGAGATAAATTGGAAACCACTAACTGAAAAATAATTATTCGTTCTTTCACTAACAGGTTCTTTTGTAGAATAAAGTTATTCCAGCTATTGAAAAACATAAATAAATACGCAATATTACCATAATCCACTTTTTATTTGATTACGCTATTATTTTTTTATCCAGATATTATAGTTACAGCTTTTTGGGAGATTTAGATTTTGTCGTAACAGACAGAAGGTTCAAAAGGTATCTTTAACTGATATAAATAGACAAAAATTCCAAGGCACTATCTGCCTTGGAATTTTGTTCGGATCATTTATTCTCTTCTTCTGCTATTTTAAAACGATGGACCAGCTGTTCAAGCTCTTCAGACAAATTAGATAAAGATAACGCTGATGATGACACTTCTTGGAATGAAGCAGTTTGCTCCTCTGTTGCGGCAGCTACTTCTTCTGTATTTGCCAGCGTCTTATTTGAGCTGTCTGCGATTTCTTCGATGGAATGCTGAACACCTTGTACCTCTGCAGTAATTTCCGTTGTTGTAGTGGCAACATCTTTTATGTGGCCAGCTACCAGCTCAATACTTTCAAGTATTTCTTTAATATGTGAGTTTGTTTTTTCAGAAAGCTGAATCCCAGAATCCACGTTTTCCTTGACTAGCAGCATATTAGCCACTGTATTAGATGAATGACCTTGGATAGAGATAATTAAGGTATCAATATGATTGGCAGAGGTGCTTGTCATATCCGCCAACTTTCTCACTTCATCTGCAACAATAGCAAATCCTTTGCCCTGCTCTCCAGCTCTTGCAGCTTCGATTGCGGCATTTAGAGCGAGCAAGTTCGTTTGGCCGGAAATTTCCTGTATATAGCTTAACGTCTCTTTAATCTCATTAATACTTGATACTAAGGATTGTAAACCATTTGCCGCTAACCCAACTGAGTTGTGAATCATGTCCATTTGTTCATACATTTCTGTCATAGCCTTTTCCCCATCTTTTGCTTTTCCTTTAATCCGGTCAGACTCTTTTGAGACATGGTTGGCTTTTGTCGATACACTTAAGATATTTTGAAGGGAATTGTTCACTTTATCCAGGCTCCGTTGGGCAGTTGTGTTTTGCTCATTACTGTTTTCAGCAATTGTTTGCATTGCATCAGCGACTTGCTCTGCCGACACTCTTGATTGCTCCATACTTGCTGCCAATTCATCAGATGATTGGGCAACATCCCTTGATGTTCTGCCAACTTGTGAAATCATAGCTTGAAGGGAATGAACGAAAGCATTAAAAGAAGAAGCTAAATGAGTGAACTCATTTTTCCCTTTCACCTCTACTCTTTTCGTCAAATCTCCATTGCCTGAAGCAATTTCAACCATCTGTTTATTCATGGCACTCAACGGACGCAAAATAGAGCGAAGGAGGATGAAGCCTAATACTAAACTAAACATTATAGCAATAATAATAATAGTAATTAAAGAGATTCTTGTAATGTCAGTGTTCTTCTTGCTGTCGGCTTCTATTTGTATAACATCCTGATTTATTTGGTCAACTAGTGTCTCCACAGCAGGATCAAGAACTTCTTTTCTTAAGTTCCTTAAGTCACCAAAATGCAATGACTTTGATTCAGAAGGATTTTCGGCAAACATATTAATTACTTTGTCACTCATTGTTTTATAAGATTGGAAGCTGCTTTCTAATTGTTGAATACTTTTTTTATGTACTTGATAATTCGATAACTTTTCCATTGAATTAACTGTATCTTCTACATCTGAAGCCTTTTCTTTAATTCCGTTTGTATACTGGCTGTCCCCTGTGAGCAAGAAACCTCTCTCATCATTGGACATCCCAGCAAGGCGATATTGAACATGGGTAACGAGCCGCTGCATTTCTTTTGATTCTTTCAGCTTTTCATGAAAAGCTTCTGCATTTAAAAGGCTGTTAATGCTGTAAACTCCGATTCCTATCATGGAGAATACTAAAACTGTCAGTATGGTAATTAATTGTGTTTTTATCCTCATTTTTTAACCCTCACTTATTTCACATAACTACCTCATTTATATCGGTTAACTAGATGAAGAGTGAAGAAAATTAGGAGAAAGAATGAAGAAAACCTCAATTAAATAGATTGTCTGTACCTTCTATACCACTTCTATAAAAATTATAAAGAGCTTTAGCAAACACAAAAGAATATAAATAGGCTAAAGTTCACTAAATTCCCATACGAACAAAGACTAAAATTTCAGTACAATACCAGAATCCCCCTTCCCATCAAGCTATTTATTCCCGTATCTAATTTCCGTTGTGACATTTTTTTCACTTATTCACTTGTGATTATTTTCACTTAAACTAACGCCCTCAATAAACAAAAAATTATCTCTTAAATTTGCTGTTTTACTTAATATTCCTAACCAACTTGATAACGCTAATAGATTTGATCAGTATGAAAAGAACACAAACAAGCAGTATAAAAAGAAAAAAGACGACTTTCTTCTTGAAGTATCTCCCCTGAATTCTATGATTTTCAGCATCCCATCACCTACACACAAATGGTAAATGCCCCTAGTTTCGAAACACTTATTTATAGTAAAATTAAATAAAGTTTTTCCAAAAATTTTTTATACCAAAGGAGATAAACAAATGAAACTAGGTGCATTCTCTGTAAGTTTAAACGTAAAAGACATTCATATTTCCAAGTCATTCTACGAAAAGCTAGGATTTCAAGCATTAGGTGGTGACATAAAGCAAAATTGGCTTATTATGAAGAATGAAAATTGTATCATTGGATTATTTCAAGGAATGTTTGCAAAGAACATTCTAACCTTTAATCCAGGCTGGAATGAAAATGCTGAAAATCTCGAATCGTTTACGGATATTAGGGAAATTCAAAAACAACTTAAGGCTGAAGGAATAAAAATGATCTCGGAAGCAGAGGAAATAACTAATGGACCAGCCCATTTTTTTATTGAAGATCCAGACGGGAATCAAATTCTTGTAGATCAACATCGATGAAAGTAGCGGAGATAACGGAATCTACCTATAACTATTAACAACCAAGGATATATAAGGAGCCTTTCCCCAATTATAAGTGGATAACTAAATGGAAGGAAAGGCTTAAATATCCTAAACTTCTGTTCATTCTAAACAGAAGATGGTGCAAAATCTCTAAGGATTTCGGAATCCACCAAATTATTCAGATTAAATCGAAATTTATGCAATATTGTGTTAAATGATTAGGAATTCCTTCTTCTACTAAACTGCTAGTTTAAGAAAAAACTCCTGCAAAACTACAGAATTTTAATCAAACTTTATTATAAATGATCCATCTTTTTTATAAAACTCCACTAGCAGTCAAACCAGCTCAGTAATGCCGATACTTTAAGCTAATTCTTTAAAACTCTCTCTAATTTATAATAAATGGATTTATATTGGGTGTCTCCACTATTTTTTCCTATTCTCTTATAATCGGTTATTAACAGGGAACCGTGCAATTTTGCTTAGCACGGAAAATTTTCCGTGTTTTTTTAAACATATATTTATTTTGGAAGATTTAATTGCCACGAGACACCGAACCGATCATTTAGCCAGCCAAACTTCTTACTGAAACCATAGTCACCTAACGGCATAAGTGCTTGCCCATCTATGATGAGTTTCTCATAAAGATTGTCAAGCTCCTCTTCAGTATCACAAGTAACAAAAATTGAGAATGAAGGAGTAAAGGAAAACTGATGCTTCACATTACTGTCAATGCACATAAATTCTTGCCCTTTTAAGGAAAAAGTAGCCTGCATTACAGTTCCTTCATCTCCAGTTTCATTCGCTCCATAGCGAACAATACTTGTAATTTCTGAATCGTCAATGACTGATATGTAATGATTCATTGCCTCTTCTGCTTTGCCATCTTGAAACATTAAGAATGGTGTAACCTTTTCCATATAAATCGACTCCTTAAATATAAAGAATAATACATCAAAACAAATTCTCTTTGGATTGTGTCAGCAAGCGGAAATACTATCTAAGTTCATACCTTTTATTTCACTCATAACGTTCACTATACTAAATGATTAAGGCTAATCAATTTATCGAATATATTAATCATTTAATCCCTTTCCAGCAAGAATTTACTGCATACATTTTTCCATTCTTGACTCTCCCCTTCTTTTAAATTTTTTAACATATGCAACCACAAAAAGAACGTTTGTTCTAGATCTATATTAACATATATTTCATAAGCATGGAAATTCCTATTCCACAATCTGGCCCGTTTGTGGAACAAGAAAAATCCTGCATATTACTACAGGATTTTTAATCAAATTTTATTAAAAATTATCAATCTTTATTTTACATAATCGAATTTTAATTTAAATGAGCAATCTTTTTTATAAAACTACACTTTTATAGGATTATGAGCTTAATAGTCTTTAAATAAAGATATCTAAAATTAAAGTCAAACCAAACGCTACAAACGAGAGGATCGTTTCCATCACTGTCCAAGTTTTAAATGTTTCTTTGACAGTTAACCCCATATATTCTTTTACTAGCCAGAAACCTGCGTCATTTACATGTGAGAACATTAGAGATCCAGCTCCTGTAGCAATAACAAGCAATTCTAAATTAACGCCAGACATATGCGCCACCACAGGAGAAACGATTCCAGCTGCTGTTGTTAATGCAACGGTTGCTGAACCAGTGGCAATTCGGATTAAACCAGCTACTAGAAAGGCAAGAACTATTGGGGATAAAGAAATCTGTTCAGACATCGTAGCGATGGCAGTCCCAACACCGCTGTCAATGAGAATTTGTTTAAATCCTCCTCCAGCACCGATTATAAGGATTATAGATGCCAATGGCAATAAGCACTCTTCTGTTAATTTTTTTATTAATGTTTTATCCATCCCTTGACGATATCCTAAGAAGAAGTACGCTGCAAAACAAGCAATTAAAAGAGCAATGATAGGGCTTCCAATAAACAAGAAAATATTTTCTGTATATTCTGACAACGAAAGATATGGTGCTATAACCGTTAGGACCATTAATAAAACAGGCAATAAAATAATAAAGAATGAAATGCCGGTGCTTGGTAATTGATTTGCCTTTGTTTCCACTCGGATTAGTTCTGGTTCCCCAACGGGAATCACACGTTTATGAATCCATCTCGAAAATATGGGTCCAGCAATGATAGCAGTCGGAAAGGCAATGATTAATGAGTAAAGAAGAACATGTCCCATGTTGGCGCCATAAATGCCGATTGCCGTCATCGCACCTGGATGAGGCGGGACCAATCCATGTACAATCGATAAACCAGCCAGAACTGGAATTCCAATTAATAAAATATTTTGTTTTGTTGACTTGCGAATGGAAATAACTAAAGGAAGCAAGATAACCAAACCAACTTCAAAAAATACGGGAATCCCGATAATAAAACCAGCTAGCAGCATAGCCCATGGAAGCTTCTTTACGCCAAATTTTCGGATAAAGAAATCTGCTACCTGCATCCCCGCACCAGAATCGGACATCATCTTTCCTAAAATTGTTCCCAGTGCCAATATACCAACAAGATGGCCAAGTACAGATCCTACACCTGTTTCATAACCGCCGACAATCTTGTCCATTGGCAGTCCAGAAAATACAGCTAAAAATAGGCTGGCCACCGATAAACTTATGAATGCATGCCACTTCCACCATGATACTCCCAAAATAACAATGATAATCGCGATTACTGTAATGCCTAGTAAATATAAATTCATCTCATTTCCTCTCCCTCTGGAAATCGCTGATATAATTGATGAATAAATGGGATTACTGCATCGATTCGTTATAGGTAACAATATAGTTTTGTTTGTCCGTATTATAGTACCCTTCACTATATTCCAATACATTCCCCTCTTCATCAATGGAACGTCGAATTCTTTTTAATATAGCTGTATGTTTTTCTATCTTTAACGTTTCACTAATATGATCCGGTGCAGCGGAAACTTTGAACTCATCCCGAAATGATTCAAGGCGAATATTATTTTCCTCTAAAAAACGGTACAAAGAATTGATCTGAATATCATTTAATTCTTCTTCTGCGATATCCACTAAAAGATAATGAGTGAAATAAATATACGGTTCATGATCCAATAGGTAAACCCTGTCTATTTGAAGGCATTGTTCCCCAAATAAAGAATAAAGTGGCGTTTCCGCAGACAATGGAAGCTTCTTTATATTTACCACTTTTTTTGTAATATGATGGCCCTCTTCTACTAAAATCTCCGTAAAACGTTTCCCTTTTGAAAGTCTCGCATTGGAAACATTTGAAATCACCTTTGTTCCTTTACCGCTTTTCTTTTCAAGATAACCTTCCTGTACCAGTTCTTTAATGGCATTCCGTATAGTAATCTTACTCACATTAAACTCTGTTTCTAATTGAGGCTCGGAGGGAATGTTTGTGTTAATAGCATAAACTCCATGTAAAATACGATCCTTCAATATTTCTTTAATTTGTAAATACAATGGTCCCTTTTTTCTATTCACATTCATTCCCTATCTCCTGCCTTTATCTTTTTATATCTTCAGTCTTTCCTATCATTGCTGAAAGGATTTCTGTTTCTGTTGACATGGGGGTATCCCCAACAATGGTACATGCTAACATACCCGCCGCGGTGGCAAAACGGACTGTTTTCTCCGAGGAAAAACCAGCTAATTCGCCATGTAAAATCCCGCTCGTATAAGCATCTCCAGCACCAATTCTATCATATACGGAAAAAGAAATGTTCTCTGAAAATATAAATGCTCCATCTTTATACATGTATCCCTGTAAAGAATGGGTATTATCACTATTAACCTGCCGATGTGTTCCTGCAACTGTTTGAATAGCAAACTTTTCTGCGACTTTAGGAATTAAATCCTTCAGTTGTTCTAGTTTTGAGGCTTTTTTTGTCTCCATTCCTAAGATATACATCGCATCTTTTTCATTCATCATAACAATATCCGCTAATGCAAGCATGTCCTCATAATGGGATTTAGCTTTGGCATAGCCCCCGTCCCATAAGGATGGGCGATAGTTACAGTCAAAGCAAACAAGCCCGCCTTTTTCTTTTACTTTTTTGGCCAGTGTCTTCATGCTTGCGCGAACCTGCTCTGTCATGGCAAGTGTAATGCCGCAAAAATGAACGATATCTGCATTTTCTGCAATCAAATCATAATCATAATCAGAAATGCAAGCTGTATTAAAGCTGCTTTCTAGCCGATTAGTATAGGTAACACGGCTCGCTCGTTGTCCAAAGCCATTTTCTAAAAAATACATGCCAATATATTTGCCGCCTCTTGCAATAAAGTGACGTACAATTCCTAAGCGTTGTAAAAAAGAAATTGCGGCATCACCTAAAGGATTATCCGGTATTTTTGTAACAAGATATCCATCATGTCCAAGCTTTGTCATTGCAGAAGCAACGTTTACTCCCGTCCCTGAAAAAGAGTATTGTAATTTATTTGCTTGTGTCAGTAGTTCATACCCCTGCACCTGCAACCTCATCATGACTTCTCCAAATGCTACAATTTTTTTAGGCATATTTAACAGTCGAATCTTTTATGATGGCTAATAATTTTCTTACATCTTCCTCATTCGTTTTTCCAGTCTCTTTATTAATGATAGAGGAATAGACATGAGGAATAATTTTAGGCACATTTGCTTCCAAGGCAATTTCTAAAATTTTAGCAAAGTTATCTAAATCAATGCCGCCGGTTGGTTCTAAAGCAAACCCTTCTTCCCCACATGCTTCAGCCACTGCACGAAATTCCTCTTCATGGATTAGCCCTTTCATTGGGAAGTATTTCAATGCATTTCCCCCCATATCACGGACAAGTGCAATAGCCGCTTTTATTGGTACAATTGCCGTTTCTCCATTAGCACTAATAGGGCCAGTAGAAATATTTACATATCCAACCTTACCAGTTGGTGAAACAAGGGAGTTAATCCAACTCTCCTTTTCTCCTAAATTTGCCCTTGTAGCGCCAACTGCCGGGAAAACTTGATTAATATGACTGCCAGGATAATACTTCGCGATTTCTGCTACAACTGCAGCCTGCTTGTTATCTCCAGCGCCTAATCCGATGGAAACAGCCTCATCTATCGCTGCTCCATATTCCTTCATAGCCGTAACTGCAGCTTCTACTGTGGAATAGTCTTTTGAAAGCACACCAACTAGCACATGCCCCTCCGCAGCCTCAAAAACTTCCTTTGCATTTTCCATACTATTAGCCAAAACATTTAAAGCCACACGATTTTGGTAAAAGCGTTTTTCAATATTCATCATTTTTCTCCTCCTAAAATTTTCTTTACTCTAGCTTCAATTACATAGATGTCATCCCCTTGAAGCGGCCGCGGATCTATATCAAAGAAGCCTTGGCGGATTCCATAGTCCCTAGTATAGATAGCAATGTCTCCATTTCTTAACTTATCAACTACTTCTTTTGCTGTTGTTTTTGCAATGGCAGAATCTAGGTGAATACGAGCTCTATAAATGGCTCTTCCAGCTTCATCTTGTACAATCGTTACTTTTACGCCATCATATGAATCTAGTGATTTAAGGATTTCCAGACTGGCTTTTTCTTTTTCACTCGTGTCCTCTTTGACAAAATACTCCTCCAACGCCTGCAACAAGCCAAAGGTGGTTTCTTTTCCAACCTTCATGCTTCTGCCGATACCATGCAATTGCACTTTTAACCATTCGATATATTTTTGCTTTCCAGCCACAATCCCCGATGTTGGCCCTTCAATTGCTTTAGAGCCGCTATAAATGGCCAAATCAGAAATCTTCACATATTTTTTCAAATCCTCTTCAGCTGCCGCATCAACAATCAGGGGAATATGATTCGCTTGTGCAACTTCCCAAGCCTCTTCAACGGAAATCATATTCTTTTGAACAGCATGATGGGATTTTACAAATAATATAGCTGCCGTGTTTTCATTAATGACGTCAGCGATATGTCCTGCTTTGCCTTCATTAGCATAACCGACTTCCACTAGCTTTCCGCCGCCGAGAAAAACCATTGTTTCTACTGGTGCACCATATTGTACATTATGGCCTTTCAACATGATGATCTCGTTTTTTTGAATCGTTTCTTGATGTAATCTCTCACTTTTTCGGCGGTTTCCTTCTGTGACAATCGCTGCTATAGATAAGGCAATGCCACTTGATGCAGAGTTTACGACAACCGCCGCTTCGGATTGAACAAGAGCAGCAATATGCTCTCCTGCTTTGTCCACTAAATCAGAAATTTCCATATAATTTTGTCCGCCTATTTTCATGGCTTCCATCACCGTGTCTGTTGGAGCGGAAACTCCTAAAATACTCATTCTCCCGCTTGCATTGATAACTCTCTTCAAACCATATCTAGCATTCAATGTATTCTCCATTAATAACCACTCCTTTTACGACAATCCTTTGATCTGCTTTTCGCTTTTCCCCTTCAGAATCCAATAAATCAATCGCTTCATCCTCCACTGAAAATAATGTTAGATTTGCTAGATCTCCCGCTGAAATCCGTCCGAGTGCAGGTTTATTTAACCAACTCGCTGCATTGACAGTAACAGCTTCAATAACCTCTTTTAGGGAATAACCCAAATACAAAAATTTAGTTAGAACATTTGCCATACTGTAAACAGGTCCATACAGCCGGTTTTTCCGATAAATATCTGTACTGATCGTATTAAACCTTATACCGGATTCTTTCGCTTGTTCTGCGGTCTTGAAAGAAAAACTTGCATTGCCATGGCCCACATCTAAATGAACCCCACGTTTGATTGCATCTAGGAAGTTAGGGAGAGGCTTTCCACTCTTGTCAAATAAATTATTGGATTTTCCATTTAAATAGTGGGTAATAATATCATTTTCCTCTAATACATCCAAAACATCATTAATATTTGGAGGACCTGATCCAATATGAACCATTAAAGGTAAAGCGGTGCTCTCAGAAAATTTTCGGGCTATTTTTAATGGTTCTATCCCATTAGAACCAACCACGCTTTTACTAATCCTTGCTTTAAGGCCAATGATAAAATCTTTATTTTCCATTACTGCTTTTTTTAATTCTTCTTCATCTAACCAAGACAGGTTGGATAATTCATCGATTTGCTTTAATCCAATTCTTGAAACATTTAAGAAAGCGAATACATTTGTTTTAGACCTTTTAGTATGGATAGCCAAGTCGCATACTCGATCGGCCCCCGTACTTCCAGCATCAATAATGGTTGTTACCCCTGTTTTATAGCCTATCTCATCCATATCATCTCCATATGGATCAAATTCTGGAAAGGCATGTACATGCATATCAATCCATCCACTAGAAACATAAACTTTATTTTTAAAATTAATTATTTTCCCTCCAACCCCAGTACCTGGCGGAAAAATCCCAGCAATTTTTCTATTTTCTACAACAATATCTGCAGCTTTCCCATCTATCATTTTTACATTCTGCAGAACAAATCTGGTGGTCATTTCAATCATCCCTTTTGATAAGCCTTAAGCAATATAAGTGCAATAGTACTTGTACGCGGTTACATTCCCCTTTACAAAACTAGATTAACACTTATTTTCTGTTTAGTCAATATAACGTTATAATGTTTCTAATAAATGATGTACAGCAACATCATTTATTAGAACAAAATCCTACTCCCTTTGATCTTTAAGCATATGACCCGTATGGATGGGAAGGGAAGCATTGGAGATGCCAGCTATGACACAGGCAGCCTTCGTGGGGATTTAATAGCGCTATGCCAACATTTCGTTAAAAACTCTCAAACCTTTTCATCTGAATTTTTGAAAGGCTTTTTAAACGAAATGATCGAGAATCCAGAAATTGCCCATTTATCAGAAAAAGGGACTGTCTCAAACTTGCTAGTTATTGGAAAAATTATCGAAAGGGCCATCATACGCGGGGAAATCAAGCATGAAGTTAGTGACTTAGTAAAGCTGCTGCCTTTTGAAGTATTGCGTTACCATATTGTGTTTATGAAGGACAAGGTGGATGACCTATTTATCGAACAGTTAGTGGATCATGTTATGCTGCCAGCTATGGCAAAATGCAATAATGTGGAGGGCTAGAATAACAAAAGGCTGAACATACAGAAACATGGTCTTAGTTATAAAATAATCCCCATCTGGTTGACAGACGGGGATTATTTTATAACTATATGAAAACCAGCTCCCTATATTAAAAAGTTAGTGTTGCTTTAAAATAAAGCTTGATCAAATTAATGCTAGTAACCCTGATAAACGAACATAGAAAAGAGCGTGTTTTGAAAAAAGATTGATCAAAACACGCCCTTATCATTTTTAATTGGCACATTCTTTTATAAAAAGGTTTGATCATTTCCAATCTATGTTGCTTCACAATCGCGCCCTATTCTTGAACAAGTCAATACTTACTTTTTAGGCATAGTGTATGTCACAGAAAAACCACTGCTTTCTTCAATTCTCGTAAAAATTTCATTAAGAATTTCTAATGCTCTTTCGTTTGATTCATACTTACCTAAAACCTTACTCCAGCGATCCATAGCAGCACTACTGATTATCCCTTCTATTTTCTTTCCGTCTACTGTAATTTCTTTTGCGTTTATCAAACTTTTATCATCTTGTGTTGCAATCCATAGCATAAATAATCATCCTTTTGGTTTATATTTTTTCATTTACAAATACAACAATATGGCCCGTTTGCAGAACAAAGTAATACTTTACAAAGCAAATCTTTTTATCAAACTATTTTACAAATTATCAATCTTTATTATAAATGATCAGACTTTTTTATAAAATATCGGACTTTATTTTAAATCCACAGTTAGAGGGAAGGGAAATTCCAATTTTTTTGTAAAGCTTCTTTTATTTATCATAAGGTTCGTCGCGCTATAATTAAATGAGGTTTTCGTTATAACTTAAGTCATCAACGGATTGATTAACATGATTGACCATTAATTAATTGGTTAATTGAGTGGCAATCAAATTACCTTGATAGAACACTTCAATTATAAAAATGGAATTTAAACTTATTCCCCTGTTTCCCCAAGATATTCCTTCATACTAACCGCAAAGTGACTGTTCGGGAGATAGGCAATCTCTAGAGGTTTTCCGGATAAGTTTGCTTGGTAATAGCTTCTTGAAATGTTTAGGCTATAGACGTCGATGGCAAGATCGTTAAATTCCAATTCCATTAGAAATTGGGTGCCGTAGTCAGGGTCATCGAACTCCACCCCGATTGGGATCGCAACCAACTTTTCATACTGCTTATTTTCAAAAGCTTCTTTATCTTTATAGAGTAGTATGGAAGATTCCATAAAGGAATAGCTTGTTGTTAGCATCACAGCTGCAATGAATAAACAAAAAATCCTTGCCAACCAGTTTCTTGTACCGATAATTAATCCGATAAAAACAAGACCAAAGCAGAGACACATGCTTGCAGAACTGTAAGCACCAATCATTTCCGATATAATGAAATTTTCTTCGGCTAACTCAGATATGCCCCACAAAATGAGCGTTACAATTAAAAAACACATGCCGATGAATACGAATACGCCAGCAAGGGTTTCCCTCCTATTTTTACCTAGACAAATACGTCGATTTGACTTCTTTTTCTGCTCTAGCTTTATGGTCATTTGCTGCTCCCTTCTTCTAAAAGTAGTTTCGAAATTTATGATGAACAAAAAGATATCATATTCAGGCTGAACAGCGATCCAGCTGGCGAAAAAGGCTGACCTTGCCTTCTCCCCTTGAACGATGAAAATTTTCCTTTACTCATTTTTCCATTGCTGACGCCATTCTTCGACTTTAGCATTAATTTCCTTCGCCGCTTGCTCTCTTTCCGACACCTTGGTCTCATTTATTGCTTTGAAGTGCTTATTACGTAAATCATGCAGGGACTCAGCCAATTCCAGGACTTGTTTCTCCACATGATCGGTAATCAAATTCTCCTTATGCAAAAAATAGGCGGCATGTTTGATGCGATTCAATTCTGCATCGGAGGCAGTATATAAGGGATTATAAATCTGATTCATTCGCTCCATTGCCTTGGTCATTTGCTGCATCGTCACCCCTTGTGTCCAAACAAGCTCCCCAATCGTAGGCTGCCATTTTTTCGTAATTTGAACTCCGAGCTCAGCAGGATCCTCTACCGTCACATACTCTCCCCCGCCAGAATCGGCCACTTGTTTTAGTTGCTGCTGCCCTTCGTTATCTACATTGAACCCAATAATATTGACCTTTGCTTTAATACTTTGACTTTGAAGCTGTTGAGCTGCCGCGACGGGGTCTCCATCACATGTTTCCACTCCGTCACTCACCATATAAACCAGATTCGAGTAGTCGTCTGAAGGATAGGCTTGCAGAATTTCTCTCGCTTTATTGATCGCCCCAGCTAATGGGGTCCAGCCGCTCGCATGGAAAGAATTTAACGAGTTTGTGAAGTTTTCAGCTTGATAGACTGATAGCGGATACACCGATTCCACAGACGAACAGGATGTTATCTTATCCGAATCGGCTGATGATCCAACATGTCCATATGCAATCAATGCGACATGGGCGTCACCGGGAATTTGTTCTATGAATCTGGCAATCGCTGCTTTCGCTAGCTTCATTTTCGTTTGGCCGGCTATTTCCCCTTTCATACTGCCGCTTGCATCCAGTAACACCAAAACATTCATTTTCTTTTGTTTTGTGGTTACCTCATCCTCACCATTCGGCAATTCCGGCATCACGAACCCATGATCATATGCAACTAATTGCTCATAATAGCTTTTATAGTTTCCTGAACTAAGCATATAAACAAGAAAATCATATACCTGTTCACCGCTTAGGTTTTTATGTTGGGTAAAATAAGTTTTGAGTTCCTTCTCGGCAAGGGGATTGAACGTTTGCTCTAGAAAATCCCGGTATTGTTGACTGTCCCATCCTCCCAGCGTTTCCAACTGCTGGTCCATATGCGTTTCGACCAACACGCCAGCTTTTTGGTCAACCATTTCTTCCACTGTTTTTGCAGCAGGCGGAATCCTTGCCTCCACTGCTTCCTCGGTTGTCGTTATTTTAGCGGACTTTGTATCCTCCGTTTGCGTTTGATCCTTCGCACACGCTCCAATTACTACTAAGGATAGAACGCACACTAGTATTGCGCCCCTTTTAAAAAAATTCATCCCTTATCCTCCTTCTAGAAAAATACCATTATTTTCTATACGTTCTGGGATCCATTTGGTTTCTAAGGCTTTTGACACAATTAATAGCGAGATATTTAGATGCATATCCCTATCAATAAAGCCCTGCAAAATCCTAGCTGATACACAAAAGAGTTAGGAGAATTTCCACCCCTTTAGAAATGTCGCATTTTCAAGTGGAAAATATCAAATTTGCCTATCTTTTTTAGGAGGATGGTCTTGCGGTCAACATCATGTATACGGTTGATGACCCTAAGAAGCGAGCCGTTGGTTTTAAGCTTTCTGAGGGGATAGAGGTACAAAAGGAATTAGATAGGAAAGTTAAGTTTGCTAGGCAAAAATCTAAACTAGCTGGAACAAGTCCCGGCTCGTTTTTTGTAATGAAAGGAGAAGTTTAAAATAAGCAAAAGCGACAGCAGAGGAATTTAACCATTTTTTGTATTTGCTCAATCAGGGTTTTCTTCATTTAGAGAAGAAAATCCTGATTGAACAAAAAAATTACATTCGCTGTCAGAGCAAAAACATTATTAACTAGTGCACACGATTACATTTATTATTGATTTACTATTTTAGAGATTTAACCCACCATAAATTACTAAATGGATCCACGAAACCTGCCATGTGCCCGCCGTTTTCTTCTTCTATAACTTCCATAATAGAAGTCGCCCCTGCTTCTGTCGCTTTTTCATATGTTTCTTTAACGTTTTCGACATAAATAAACATTTGTATTGGAACTAGACCATCATTCTTTAAATCCCCGCATACACCTGGACCGCAGCTTCCATCATAAGATGTATCCGCAAAATAAATGATACTATCTCCTATTTTCATTTCTGCATGAACTACCCCCTCTGTACCTTCTAACTTATGAATAGTTACTACATCAGCCTGAAAAACCTTCTGAGTAAATTCAATAAATTGCGGTGCACTTAGTACCATGAAATAAGGAACAAGCGTTTGTTTCACTTCAAGATTATTCATTTCATCTCTCTCCTTTTATTAAAATTTGATCGGAGAACTTCAAACATTCACCTTACATATTTAATAGTACAATATTCGTGCAAATGATAATGTTATGCTATTATATATACTAATATTATTGATTCTAGTAAAAAAACCCGTCATCTACTTTAACTATGTTTTGTAAGGATACAGAAGGAGATTGGTGATGAAAGGTATTGAGATTGCAAGAAACTTAAATATAAGTACAAGTGCATTAAGGCATTATGAATCTTGGGGACTTATTCCTAAAGTTGAGAGAGCAAAAAATGGTTACCGCATCTATACAAAAGTACATGAAGCATATTTTCAGTGTATACGTTCATTGAATGCTGGTTTTGGCATGGATTTGGTTCGAAAGGTCATGCCCCTCATCCTCAATAGAAAAATACTTGATGCCTTATGGTTAATTAACAAGGCACAAGTTGACCTTCATACGGAAAAGGAAACTGTACAAAGAACAGTGGATATGCTTGATTTAAAAGAGTTAACCCCTATTCCAAATTATCGTCATAAAAATTCGTTTACGATTGGAGATGTAGCTCAAGAAGCGAATGTGTCTACTTCTGCGATTCGGCATTGGGAAAAGGAAGGGTTAATAAAGCCTGAACGTCACCAAGAGAGTGGTTTCCGTATATATAGCCCATCTGATATTCGAAAGGTACTTATCATTCGAACTGTTCAAAGAGTTGTTTACTCCTTAGATATTGTTCGTGAGGTCTTATCAGATTTGGATAAGAATAACGTTACTCAGGCTAAAGAAATGGCTCTTAAGTCTCTTCAATACATTGATTATGCACTAGTGGAGCAAGTAAAAGGCATTGCCTATTTGCACAATTTATTGGATGTTGTGTCAAACAAAGAAGGACAGGAAATATAATCCATTTGCGAAGTTGAACGTTGATTGTAATAGAATAGAAGGTGTCTTCCATTCACTAATCCGCATACCCCGTGCAGTGTAAGTATCATAATAAGGAGTATAGTTTTAAAATACGACACTTTTGCCATGAATGGAGGCATATTTTTCGGATCATTTTGTTCGTTAGACTATGCTAGTTTACTTACTACTATTATTCCATCTATTATTTCCATTAAATAATCCGCTTTAATTATCAATTGCCATTTAACATTTTAAAAAATTATACTACATATTCCGAATCCCCTTTAAAATTGGCTGATCATATACGGGCCAAGCTAAGGGATTCGTCACCAGTTAAGACGAAAATAGACTAATAAAAAAAAGGCTATTCTTGTTGAAAAATCAACTCGAATAGCCCTTTCTTTGTATAAAAATTAAAATGCTGGTATGGCCGTTTCACTATAATTTTTTTCTAAAAATTCACGTACCTCTGGACTTGTCATAGCCTTGGCCAATTTTTGAATTGGCTCAGAATCAACATTATCTTTGCGTGCTACTAATGTAATTGCAAAGTCGTTGTCAACCCCCTCTGTGAGAAGAGCATCATTTTTTGGCGTCAAACCAAGCGGTGCAGCATAAGCAGGTGTCATAACAACCGCATCTGCATCATCATACATTCTCGCCAGCATTAACAAATCTACTTCTTTGAACTGATAGTTTTTAGGATTATCGATAATATCAGCCTTTGTATAGTATGGACCCGTTTTTTTCTTTAAAGTAATGACTTTATGCTGCGCTAGCAAAGCCAATGATCGGTCAATATTTGAAACATCATTTGCGATAGCAATAACAGCACCTTCCGGCAATCGATCGATTGTATCATACTCTTTAGCATATACACCATAATTTGCAAAATAGATTGGTGTCACCGGTACAAGCTTGGCGTCATTGTTTCGATTAAATTCCTCCATATATGGAACATGTTGAAAGAAGTTTGCATCTACTTCTCCTGCTGCTAGTGCACTGTTAGGCTGCACATTATCACTTAACACAACCATTTCTAGGTTAATACCATCCTCTGCTAGCTTTGGTTTAACAAGCTCAAGGATTTCCGTCATTGGAGGAATAAGAGAAGCTACTTTCAATGTTACCTCTTCCTTCTCTTGATTCTGTGTATTTTCTTTCTCTGTTGCTTTATTCTCTTTACCACATCCTACTAAGAGCACCATAAGTGCTGTCATCAGAAAGAGTATTTTTTTCATGATGTTTCCCTCCATTATTTATCTTTTATCAATCATTCTGGATACAGCTGTTCCGGTAAATTGGACGAGCTGTACTAGGATAACCATAATGATAATCATATAGATCATTAGCTCTGTTTGAAACTGTTGATAGCCGTACCTGATGGCAAAGTCACCGATACCCCCGCCTCCGACCACTCCCATGATCGTTGAATAGGAAATAAAGCTGATAATCGATGTTGTTAGTCCGAGGACAAGCCCAGAGCGTGCCTCCACGTAAAGAAATTTAAACATGACATCCTTTACAGAAGCTCCCATGGAAATCGCTGCCTCTATCACACCCCTTGGCACGTCCAATAGGGATTGCTCGACCAATCGGGAATAATGGGCAATGGCAATAATCGATAATGGAACTGTTGCAGCTGCTGTACCAATGGCTGTGCCAAGCATAAGTCTTGTAAATGGGATTAAAAAAACAACTAATAATAAAAATGGGAAAGAACGAATAATATTGACCAATAAATTTAAAATCGAAAAAGCCCATGGATTCTCAAGCAACTGGCCCTTCCTGCAAAAAAACAGCAAGGTTCCGACAGGCAATCCGATAACAATCGCAGCTAAAATGGACACGCCAACCATTGCCATGGTTTCTCCAATTGACTGCCAAATTTCCGCCTCATATTGAACTAAAACCTCAGGCATAACCTCGCCCACCATTCTCTACTAATTGTTCGATAAAGTATTCTGGACGATTATCGATTTTTTGAATCCCATTTGGTTCGATTGAGACCGTATCATAGATCTCTCCATCTGCCATGATCGTTACACGATTGCATATACTTTTAATGACGTCCATCTCATGACTAACAATGACAATCGTCACACCAAAACGTTTATTAATATTCCCTAGCACATCTAATATTTCAGCCGTTGTATTGGGATCAAGAGAAGAGGTTGGTTCATCGCATAACAAAACTTGCGGATTATTTGCCAATGCCCTTGCAATGGCAACACGCTGCTTTTGTCCCCCGCTTAATTGTGCAGGATATTTCTTCTTCTCATTCTCCAATCCGACAAATTGAAGACACTCCACAATACGGCTCCGACGCTCTTTCTTTGGGTAATTTGCCAGCTCTAAAGAAACAGCCACATTGTCATAAACTGTTTTATTTGCCACAAGGTTAAAATGCTGAAAGATCATGCCAATCGACTTCCGTGCCTTTCGAATTGTTTTATTGTTCAATGTTGTCAGTCTTTGGCCGTTTACTTCCACTTCGCCCGCATCGGGGGTCTCCAACAAATTCATTAGCCGCAGCAAGGTTGATTTCCCAGCTCCACTTGCTCCAATGACTCCATGAATTTCCCCTTTATGTATGGTTAACGTAACAGACTTAATCACCTGAAAATTTGAAAACTTTTTACTCACTTGATGCAGGTTAATCATAATCCTTTCCCTTCCTATTTATTAAATCGCTCTCTGTTATAGCTTAATCACAGAAACACAGCTAAGAAACTATTTTACCAACTAATGAGGGCAAATTGCAAAGACACAAATTAACAATTAAAAGCTTCCAACCCTATTAAACTCCCTCTTTCTATTAAAAAAACCAAAGACAACAATGTATCTTTGGCCTTTCTTCTAGCACTCTTAGATAGGGGTGATTATTTACATGTTGGCATAAGTTCATTTACCACTTAAACCATTTGTGGTTTCAGGCGCGCAATACTTACGCCATCCTGCTTAAATTACTTACCGTAAATGTTATTCCCTAACATTTCAAGTGTATCAAAAATTCGAACACCGTAATCCATAAAGTCATCATACGTTACTTCATAAACGCGCCCTTCTTTAATCGCACTTACATCTTTAAGAAGAGGTTCATTTAAAATACTCTTAACAGCATTTGCATCTAAAGCTGCATTACGGTCTGCCTTTATATAGACAATTACATCTGGGTTTGAACTTATAATTGTTTCTAATGACGGGTCAGCGCCATTACCTTCAACAGCTGGTACAAGATTTAACTTTGTTAATAAATCTTTTTGTAATCCCTCTGATACACCAAAAATAGAAAATGTTGATTTCGAAGAATCATAGCCTACGATAGGAAGCAATGATAATTTTTTCTCTCCTTTTTTCGTGTCTACTTTTTCTACGATAGCATCATAACGATCTTGTAGCTCTTTCGCATATTCCTCTGCACGATCATTTACATCGAAAATTTTCCCTAATGTTAATACATCATCGATAACTGCTGTTAATGGTGGGTTTTCCCCTATGTTACTTGCAGATTGTGTAAATACATTAATTCCTAAATCATTAAATGTTGATACAGAACCCATACTGTCATCAGTAAACACCATGGAGCGCCCAACTACTAAGTCAGGTGTTTCTCCGACAATAATCTCTTTGGACATCGTCATTTTATCTCCAAGATTTTTAAGATCAGCAACATCGTCTGCGAATTGACCAGTTACAGCATTATCTGGTTTCGTAATCCCAACAATTTTATCCTTTAAGCCAAGCTGTAATAACATCTCAATGGAAGAAAGATTATTCGTAACGACACGTTCAGGTGCTTTTTCAAAGGTTTGTGTATATTTATTTCCTTCAAAATCACGAATTTCAATTTCTAATGGATATTTTGTGTGATTTCCCTCTGTATCCTTTGCTTCTTTGCTTTCCGTTTCTTTCGCTTTTCCTGCTGTTTTCTCTCCAGTTGTACCACAAGCTGCCATAAGGCTTACTGCTGCAAGAATTGCAGCAAATAGAAGTAAAAATCGTCTTTTCATTCTGTTCTCTCCCTTATTATTTTTCATTAGGTTGGTAATAACTAATGGATAAATGATTTGTTCGTGGATCTTTAAATACTTCACAATCCACTTCATAGATTTCTTTTAATATCTCTTTTGTAATCACCTCTTCCGGCTTACCGTCATAAACAATTTCTCCTGCTTTTATAAAATAGATATAGTCACAAAATTGCGCGGCTAACGAAATATCATGCAAAGCAGATAAAACATTTACTCCTAGTTTTTTGATAATATGTAAAATATCAAGTTGATACTTTATATCTAAGTGGTTACTTGGTTCATCAAGAATCATAAGTGAGGGACTTTGCACAATTGCTCTTGCTAGTGCAACCCGTTGCTTTTCTCCACCTGAAAGCAAGGAGATTTTTCTATTTTTAAAGTCTAATAGACCTGTTTTCCTTAATGCTTCCTCCACAATGTGATAATCTGATCCACTTTCCTTTTCTAGTGCCTTCAAATGAGGAGTTCTTCCCATTAGAACAACTTCCTGCACCGTAAAATCAAAGCTATTACTTTGAAACTGGGAAACTACCGACATATTTTGTGCAATTTGCTTAGTCGGTATGTCCTCAAGCTTTGACTGATCCAGATAAATGGTTCCATTAGATGGCTTCAATACTCGGTAGGCTGCCTTCAATAAGGTAGACTTTCCACTTCCATTTGGACCGAGCAAGGCGACAAAGGAATTATTTAACACATTTAAATCAATCCCTTTTATAATTTTCCTGGCTCCCAAATTAATCTCAATATTCTCTATTTTTAAATCCATAAAAATCCCCTTACATTAATTTGAAAAGCTATAATTTTTTCGAATCATAATATAAGCAAAAAATGGGGCACCAACGAGAGCTGTAAATATCCCAATAGGCAATTCGATATTATGCAGAATAGTTCGAGCTAAAACATCTACAGCCACTAGGAAAATACCACCTACTAAAACGGAAACAAGAACAAGTCTTCGATGATCCGGGCCAATCAAGGCTCTAGCTATATGCGGAATAATCAAACCGACAAAACCAATAATGCCACAAGCAGAAACTAAAATACCCGTTAATAGTGCAATAATCACAATGTAAAACTTTCGATAAAAATTAAGGCGAATACCAAGTGTAATCGCTATTTCATCTCCCTGCAGCATCGTATTTAATGTACGATATTGCGTAAGAAAAAAGACAAAACAAACACTGACAGCTATGGATGGTAAGAAAAGACTTTCCCATTTTGCCGCTGATAGAGAGCCCATCGTCCAGTATGTAATCCTTGTAATGGTGTTATCTGATCCTGAAACCGCAATGATAAAATTTGCAATGGCTGTGCAGCCAGCATTTATGATGGTTCCCGATAAGATTAATTTGGTTGTTGTAATACTACTCTTAAATGAAGCTAAAAATAACACAGCAATAGCTGCACTTAATGCCCCAAGAAAAGCAACAACAGCTAAACCTAATCCACTAAATAGCCCAAGGATACCGCTTCCCAAAATAATGAAAAAGGTTGCTCCTAAATATCCACCAGCAGATATCCCTAGCAAATATGGATCGGCAAGCGGATTTTGTACAATTGCCTGCATCACCACTCCGCACAGAGCTAATCCTGCTCCAATAACAAGACCCATAATAACGCGGGGAAGTCTTATCTTCCAGATGACGCCAGAAAATGTTTCATTTACTGTCGGCTCCAAGTTAAATATCTTTTCAATGAATATTGTAAAGGTTTGTGTGAACGGTATTTTTAATGTTCCAACACTTACAGCTATAATAATCATTAATATGAGTGTAATAATCAGCCCCACTATTAGTAAGGGAAAGCGAGTCTTTTCTATCTTCATTTCCAACCACCTTAGCTATCACTCCTATGATAACAGCCCCTATTATCATTCTTATGACTAGATTCTTTGTGTTTTCACTCTATTAATTAGAGTATTCCTTCCAAAATAATAGAGAATATATTATGATTATAGTTGATAATGGTTATCATTATCAATACTTTTTTGTATTTTTTTATAATCTTCAAAATACGAATATCTAAAGAAGGTGGGGAAAATTATATGATTCAATTTCGTAATGAGAAAATTGCCAACTATGAGGTATGTATCATCTTACCCTCAGGTTACGACCAAACCAAAAAATACCGAACCCTCTATATGCATGATGGCGGAGAAACTGCCATGCAAGCTGTAAACTATATCGATCATTTAATTCTTTCAGGTCAAATTGAACCACTTATCGTTATTGGAATTAAACCCATTGATCGCAATAATGATTATACACCGTGGGAAGCACCATCACTTGTACCACATGGTTCCATCTTTGGAGGACAAGCGCACGTTTATTTACATACTGTTGTAACCAAAATCAAGCCATATATAGATGCTCATTATGCTACGAACCCTGAGCCTTCCCATACAGCTATTTCCGGCTGCTCATTTGGAGGACTTGTTTCCATTTTCGCCTCCTACTATTATCCAGAGGTATTCCATCAATATATCTTATTATCTGCTTCCTTTTGGTACGAGGATGTTCTTCGCTATCTTCAAGGGGAAAAGATTGAACGGCAAGGAAATACCTATGTCAAACCAACTGTAAATCGTCAAGATCATCAGCTCTATTTATATGTTGGAGAATTAGAGGGAATTTATAAAGAAACGACTCAACAGCATATGGTTGCTTACACAAAGAAGGCCCATCTTGCATTGATCAAGGAAGGCTACTTGGAATCGAATCTCTTATTTGAGTTAGATCCAGAAGGAACTCATGATGACCTATTCTTTTCTAACTACTTCATTCAGTCACTTCGTTGGTTATTTGGCATAGAAAATAAAAACAAAACGATGGATCGTTAATTAGCCTTAAACAATTGCACCACAATAATCCCCAAGAATGGTGATTTCCCTTCAGTCTTGGGGACTACTTTTTTAAAGGCCTTTATCTATTGGCGAATCGAAAGGCCCTGCTCATAATGGTGGGCACTACAGAAGCATGATTTTCATCCATCGCTACATACAGCTCTATTGCTAATTCCTTTAATGATTGTCTATTCAGCATGGCATATAGGCGCTTTGCATCCTCTACCATAAACCTTTCTTCACTTCCAACAGTGATCAATAGCCTTTGTTCGATATAATGATTGTGATCCGCATACAGCAAAACCTCATGATCGTTCCACCAGATGGAAGGACTTGATGCCACATATGTTTGAAAAAGCTTTGGTTGAGTAAAAAGCGCCCAGAGTACAAACAAACCACCTAACGAGTGGCCAAATAATGTTTGCCTTTCTACATCTACAGGATATTTTTTAGAAATTACTGGCATTAACTCTTGCTCGATAAAGGCAAAAAACTTCTCCGCACCACCATGCATACCAAGATCTGCACCTTTCAATCGCTCTGGGTATAAATATTGCTCTGCTGGCGGTGTAAAATCATAAAATCTGCGCTTTCCCCCCTCTTCCTCCACTCCTGTATGGCCAATTCCAATCACAATCGCCTGCGAAACCAATGTTTTTGGTGCATTTTTCGATTGTAATTTTACAACATCACGTCCAAATTGGAAGTAAGCATTACCATCTAATAGATAATAAACCGGAAATCCCCTTTCCGGTGGCTCCCCTTCTGGTAAAAACACTTTAATATCATAGGCCCCCCCCATAATGTGTGACTCCAACACCCAGCATTCTGTATCATTTAGCTGTACTTTACTAACCATCGCTCATTCCTCCATCCATCTATCAATCAATATCAAACAACACGTACCCTTTTATCTAATTAATACTTCTGATACATAATAAAAATGATTATCATTCTCATTTTATTTCATAAAAGGCAACTGAGCAATATTATATTTTATAAAATATTGGAGAGGACTCACTGCTAGATTCAAAGATTCCCTAGGATTTAACTTCATTGAGGAATTCGGAGAAGAGAGTAATGAACAGATAATGGAGGATTTGAATCTAGCAATAGCTCCTAATGAAGAGATAAAATTGGCCCACCTTCTCAGGGAGCGTCAAATGATTCGTAACTTTGACTCACATCCAATTTCACAGCAGCTTATTACTGAACTACGCCAAGTATCTATACTATCCATTACCTGGGATTGAAAAGAATCATTATGCCGCTTTCTCATTATTTCAAACAAAGAGGGAAAGGAACAAACTCATTATAATTAACTCTTCTTGCTTGTTTCCAAGAAAGAAGCAAGAAGGAATATATGTATAAGGGCCATCTGAACCTCATTTTCTTAGGATACGGTTTACCGTAATCTATCCACTTACGGAGAAAAAAATAATACAAGATATGCCTAGCAGAGAAAATTTTTATGCCTATTCATTGATAGAAGCTTCTTTATTTAAATGAGTTTGAGCGTATGAAAAGAAGAATTAGTAGAAATATATGGGGAACCATAATAGCCAGTGAATAAAGACAAAATGAAAAGACATGATTTCCGCACTATACAGAATTCATGCCTTGCAAACTGTCTAATCTATAATCTATTTAACTTTTTAGGACCTCTTTCTTTAGTAGACAGCCCTTCTACTTATTTATTTTTACGTTAACTGAAAGTTCTTTATTTCCCTCTGTTTCCTGTGTATTATCTGCTATATTTAAGCCAACCACTCCTAAAATAATGAGGATAATGGAACAAATTTTAAAGAAAGAAATATTTTCTTTAAAAAAGAATAACCCAATGATAGCTATTGTTGCAGTTCCTACACCTGACCATATCGCATACGCTGTACTTATATCAATTTTTTTAAGTGACAGTGTTACGAAAGATAAACTCAATCCATAGAAAACAAAAATAGCTATGGAGGGAAGCAACTTTGTAAAACCTTCCGAAAGCTTCATGGAAGTTGTTCCAATAATTTCAGCAAATATACCTAGAATCAAGTAAAACCAACTCATATTTTTCCTGCTCCTTCACGTAGGTTAAGCAAACAAAAGAAACGAATAAAATTTATTTTATTCGTTTCTGACACTTTAAAAAATGGGTTAATAAGGACGATCTCCCGCTATCGTTACACGTTCTGCCAAACGCTCGTATGGATAATAATCTGATACAGCATAATGCTGAGTAGCGCGATTATCCCAAAAAGCAATCGAATTAGGTTCCCAATGAAAACGAACCTGATACTCAGGTATATGTGTTTGTCGAAATAAAAATTGCAGCAGTTCTTCACTCTCCTTCTCGTCAAGCCCAATAATCCTTGTAGTAAAAGAAGGATTCACAAAAAGAAGTTTCCTTCCTGTTTCAGGATGCGTCCGAACAATTGGATGGGTAACCGCTGAAAACTCCTTTTGCCACTTCAAAAGCTCTTCAGGACTCATCAAATGACTAAATGATGGCGTAAAATCATGAAGCGCCTGCAATGTGTCGATTCGTTCTTTTATTGTGTCCGGCAGATTATCGTATGCAGCTCCCATATCTGCCCAAAGAGTATCCCCTCCTACTGGCGGGACTTTCATTAAACGAAGGATAGCGGCCTTTGCCGGTTGTTCACGAAATGATACATCCGAATGCCATATATTTTCAAAGCCTTTTTGGACTTTATTTCTGTTAAACTGAATTACTTCCTTTGCTCGGCCTGTCGGTGCATTATAAAATGGATGAACCTCTAACTCTCCAAAGTTTTTTGCAAAGGCTATCTGCTGCTCTGAGGTAATCGCTTGATTTCTGAAAAAAATCACCTTCCATTCAAGCAATGCTTCGTTTAATTCTTCTCTTAATGGTGTTGAGAGCGGTTTGGATAGGTCCACTCCTTCAATTTCCGCACCAATAATAGGGTTTAGCGGCTTCACTTTAAAAAATGAAAAAGTTTGGTTTTCCTTATCTACTCTACGTCGAAGTATTCTCGGACCTTCCTTATCCTCACGATTATTAAAATGTACAGGACGTGGATAATTATGTAATTCATTTGCCATTGGTCTCATCCTCTCAATTTGTTTTAATTGTAGCAATCAGATAGTTTCTTAATTCTTGAAATTCTTTATAATTAAAATCAATGGCTGTCGGATTATGCCTTTTTAAGGGATTGGCTATATCGATAGCTATTCTTCCGGGATTTGGCTTCATGACTAAAATCCTTGTCCCTAGAAGCATGGCTTCCTCCACATCATGCGTAATAAAGAAAATCGTTTTCTTCGTTTCACTCCATAATGACAATAAGTGGTGCTGCATATTTTCTTTTGTTAAAGCATCTAGAGCACTAAATGGTTCATCCATTAAAACCGCTTTGGGATCAGCCGCTAATGTCCTTGCTATAGCAGCTCTTTGCTTCATCCCTCCAGATAGCTGATGAGGGAGTAAATCCCCTACCGTTTCAAGCTGCACCAGCTGTAAATAATGGTCAACTTGCTTTTTTCTTTCTTCCTTTGAGTAGCCTTTCATCTTTAGACCGAATCCAACATTCTCTTTTATTTTCATCCATGGAAACAAATTGTGATGCTGAAAGACAACCCCTACATCACTAGTTGGTTTAGAATAACTTTTTCCTTCAATCTTCACTTCTCCAGTAGTTGGTCTTTGAAAGCCCGCAAGAATATTTAATAGCGAGGACTTCCCGCATCCTGATGGACCAAGAACACACACAAACTCATTGCTGTGCAAGTGAAGGTCAATATCTTGAAGAACGGCTTGCTGCTTCCGCGAATATTGCAGGAAAATGTTTTTTACTTCAATTATTTTTTGCCTTTGCTCCTGATCAAACTCTTTATCTTTAAACTGCAAAGTAGTTGTGATTGCCATATCTTTAATCATCCTTTTCCATTCAATGATAAAAATTTGAAAGCAGCGCTTTTTCGAAAGTTGCCTTATCAGGAGCACTAGTAATAGACTGTTGCTCTACCAAAAAATCTGCTGTGTCTTTTAATGTTTCAGCAAGTGGTCCATCAAAATACTCTTTTTGTTTGGAGGAATCAAGCCAAACGATTTGTTTCATTGTTTTCAAGCTTTCTTCAGGTGATAAGCCTAATTCTTTTGAAAGAAGTTCAGCAGATTTTTCAGGATTTCCATGATAATACTTAACCGCTTCATCAAGAACACTGATATATTCTTTTACAATATCAGGGTATTTCTCTGCAAAATCTGAACGGACAATTCCTACTTCAGCAGTGATAACTCCTTTTTCTGCAAGTTTTCCTGAATTAACAATCACCTTGCCATTGTCTGCAAGAAGCTTTGATTGCATCGGCTGCCAAATATAAGCGCCATTAATATCTCCCCGTTGCCATGCTGCAAAAATATCAGGTGGCTGCATATCTAAAATTTTAATTTTTTCTTTTACTGGATCGATTCCCTCCTCTTTTAAAGCGCCCAATAAACTAAAATGTGAGGTGGAACTAAATGTAGTAGCAATTGTTTTACCTTTTAAATCCTTTAACGACGCAATACCAGAGTTGCCTTTCACAACAAGCGCTTCACTTTCACCAATGACATCGTGCAAGTAATAAATTTTGTAAGGCAATTTACTTGCTACTCCTATTGCAGCAGGAGGAGTGCCAACAAGTCCAAAGTCAATGCTTCCGCTTGCAATGGCATTATTAACATCACGACCTGCTTCAAATTTTACCCATTCAATTTTGGTGTCTGGATACTTCTTTTCCAAGAGCCCTAAGGCTTTTGCAACTAACTCTCCATTAGGTGAGACCTGATATCCAAGAACAATTTTTTCCGGTATTTTAGAATTATTAGCTTGTGTCCCGCTCGCTTTTTCAGCTGCATTATCTTGATTTCCACAAGCAGCGGTAATCAACAATACAAGCAAGGTGATTAATAGTAAGAGTTTTTTTTGAATTAATGTCTTCATCGAAGTTCATTCCTCTATTCTTTATTTTTTATTTACCTACCCAGGAGAAGCGGCGTGCCTGATAGAAACGAAGTAATCCATCTAGTACAATAGCAATGATCCCCATCAAAATAATGCCGACAAAGACAATATCACTTCTTAAATACCGGCTCGCATCTAGTACCATCCATCCAATTCCGTTGGTTGCAGCCACCATTTCAGCAGCTACCAATGTTGCATAGGTAACACCGATCGATGTACGTAAACCAGTAAGAATGTCAGGATAGCAAGAGGGCAGGATAATGAACCAGAATAATTTTAGTTTATTAGCGCCAAGTGAAAGCGAGGCGTTAATTTGATCAGCCGGCAATTTTTCGACCGATGCTGCTGTCGCGATAAATAAAGGCGCAAACCCACTTAAAAATAACAAGGCAATTTTAGATTCATTGTCAATCCCCAGCCATAAAACAAGCAGTGCATAATAAGCAAGGGGAGGAAGTGGACGGTAAAATTCAATAATCGGTGCAAAAACGGCCCGTATATGTTGGGAATATCCACATAGAATTCCTAATGGGACAGCCGTTACAAAGACAAAAAACAGGGCTGTAAATAGACGGTACATGCTGTTAGCTATATGCGTTAAAAGAGATGCACCTTTATAACCTTCTGCTATCAAAACCAGAAAAGAAGACCAAACAGCTTGCGGTTTTGGTATGAAGTAAGGGTCTACCCATTCCAATTTTGTAACAATAGTCCAAATGATGAATAGAACGATTACACTCCCAATAGAGATACCTCTTAATCTCATATTCTTACTTTTTACAAACGAAAGCTTTTCCATTTTAACCTCCTTAAAAACAAATAAAGGAGGCTCCCTCTCATAGATTAGTTATGAGTAGGGAGCCTCCAGTTTACCGGTCAGCTCAGTATTCCGATTGAATTACTTAGAATAGATTAGCACAGTATGAAAAACGAGTCAATAATGATATCTGAATTATTTTTATTTTCTTATTTGGATGGACTTTAACTATCACTCCATTGGTTTAGCGAAGAAAGCGTTAACTCATACTCACGAATAATGTCCTTTCTTGGTTTTCCGTTCAGATATAGTTGCACCATTTGTTGTTTAAATTCTACGGCGAAAGTTCGGCATGCTTTTTTTGGTCATGGTAGATTCTCCTCTGATTGTCTTATTCGTATTCTGCTTGACCTTAAAATATCTGTCCCTGTCCAACCAAGCGGAAAACATCCATTTATTACTAGATAATAGTTTATATAATTTTATGAGTTTTATATCATGGAATGAAATTATAGATATAGTCTTGAACAACTCCACTGCTTAAAATATATATTTAGGTGTATCTAATTCTTTCACTAGTAGGGGGAAGGTGCCACCTTTCCTTATCACCTAATCAATAGATTATCTAGCATAGTCAACTAGTAGTTACTTGAAGATAAAAAGTTTTTTACATATACTTAGTTTAGACAAACAACAAACAAAGAAGAATACAAAACTACTTTATTTTTAAAATTTAAGATGCACAGAGGTTTCGCCATATCGGATAAAAATTGGAGGGTTGAAAATGAAAAAGATAGTAATAACAGGTGGTAGTGGTCTACTTGGTTCAGCAGTCATAAAGGAATTTTTGGAACATGGTTATAAAGTTGTTAATGCAGATATCAAGTATCCAAAAGAAACACTTTGTAAAACAGTTATAACAGACTTAACAAATCTTGGGGAGGTATATGGGGTATTAGCAGGTGCTGATGCAGTTGTCCATCTTGCCGCTATTCCAGTTGCATACTCACATCCAAACGAAGTGACCTTTCAAAATAATGTGATGTCTACTTATAACATTTTAGAAGCTGCAGGGAATTTAGGGATTAAAAAAGCTGTAATATCTTCCAGTGAGTCGTCATATGGTATTTGTTTTTCAAAACAAAATTTAAAACCACAATATGTACCAATAGATGAGGATCACCCACAGTTGCCGGAAGAAAGCTATGGTTTATCCAAGATTGTAAATGAGAAAACAGCTGATATGATTCACCGTAGAACGGGGATGCAGGTAGTATCATTTAGATTGGGAAACGTCATTTCTCCTAAAATGTATAAGAATTTCCCTGAATTTATCTATAATCCTGAACAGCGAAAAACCATATTGTGGAGTTATATTGATACGCGAGATGCGGCCACTGCTTATCGATTAGCTATTGAGACAGAGGGACTTGGTTCTGTTGCCCTTAATATTGGGGCGGATGAAACAAGTATGGCTATTGAGAGTAAACAACTAATGGGAATATGCTTTCCAGATGTAAAAAATTTTAGAAAAGACTTATCAGGCTTTGATCCCCTGTTAAACAATGAAAAGGCTAAGAAACTACTAAATTGGAAGCCTATTCATAAGTGGAGAAATTATGTAAACCTATAATTCTAAGCTCTAACTATTAATATAAAAAGAGATAAATAAAGTGAAGTAGTGGATAAAATGACACTGCATTACGTTTATATCAATTTTTATTAAACGCAGATTTTTCTCCTGTATTAACCTTAAATATTCTAAAATATTTTTTCGCTTTTTTCATATTTAAAACTCCCAACGACGTATAGAATCATAAAAGATAGGCTTATCCAATATAAGGAATCTATCTTTTAATGAATTTTTATTGAATAGCAAAAAGAGGTTATGCATGATATAATCCTCTTTTTGCTTGGATTGTAATGTCTATTTCCATCTCTCCAATTTATGAAGGCTTTTTACAAACATTCCTGCCAAAAACTTCGGAAAACCCATTTCAATGCATTTATCTTTTACAAATTGTTTCATTTCATCGACAGAAATGTCCTTTTGCATAAATTCTCCTTCTTGATAGCAATGCTTACAGTACATAGAACTTTTATCTAAATTTTTTTCCGTACCTCGATCTTCCATTTTTTTTAATGGCATAGCACAGCTTTGGCATTTTTTATATTCTTTCATATCTATTACCTCACCATATACTTTCATTAAGTTTCTAATGTTTTATAGATTTTTTTAACTCTTTTTAGTTGAGGAGCTGTTAGATATTTTTCTCTTTTTCGTAACACATTCAAAAATTCCTCTTTATTTTCATCAGTTACGGCTAAAAGCGTGCTTTCCGAGTGCTGAGGAATTTCCTTTGACCTGCAATTCTCGAGGTGATGGAGTAAGAATGGAAAGGAAAAATCACCTCATTATTTTCCTTCCTGATGGCTGCTAGCTTCGCAAGCGTGAGGACACCTTTATCAATGGTAATGACCGAACCAATTTTCATAGCACTTTTTAATATGTCAAGATGAGCCATGATGGTTTCTGATGCTACGTCAGCAATGGTTGCTAATGCCATCATTCCCCCCCAGACCAAACGGTTATTGCGGCTTTTTAGCAGCTCTATAAAAGTTAGTGCATACTTACTTATGAGTTCTGGTTTAACTTGTCCAATTTCGTACGCCACTTTCAGACAATCGTATTGAATCTTTTTATCTTTGCTAGATAGGTTTTCTATTATTTCTTCTATACCAGCATGATTTTCTTCATTAGCTAACTCATGTGCCAGCTCAATATTTGGCACTTCATCATTTCGACTTAGTTGAGAAGCTAATTGGTTTAATACTGACATGATAATCCCTCATTTATCAAATTGAATTCTCGTACATACATTATCACATGTAATCAGACACCAGTATGTCGTATATATTAATATTTATCACAAATTTTCTGTGCTCTTTCTTTTATAATTTTCCTAATATGTTGTGGCTCAAGCACTTCAATCTGATCCCCTAGACCTAAGATTATACGATAAACCCATTCATCCTCTGGCAATGTTTCAGTCAAATAAATCCACCCGTCATCTCTAAATTCCAAATCATCAAATTCAAAATAATCTTCTAACTCATTTAAAGCATGTTGAGTAAACTTCATACTCACAGAGACCATTTCACGATTATGCTGATAAAAGTTATACTCCCTAGCATATTCTCTTTGTTCTATATCTTGATTTGTGAGTTTTATGTTTCGCATTCTTCCTAATTTAAACAGGCGATATTCATTTCTTAATTTACAAAAAGAATACACATACCATTTATTCACCTTTAGAATCAAGGTAATGGGCTCAATTTCTCTTTCTGTACAGCTTCCATTTATATCTATATATTGAAAAATAATCGCTTTATTTGATTCAATCGATTTTTTGATGGTATTTACTTTTTCTGTTCTTTTTTCAGTTGGCCCCCACCCACCGAAATCTAACAAAACGGATGACTGCTGTTTAATAGTATCATTTGCTTTTATGGAGGTAAGCTTTTCGATAATTTGTTTTAACTGTTTATCATCATAGGTTTTATATACACCGTTTAATGCAGTAAGCAGTAAGTCATGTTCTACCTCATTAAATAGACCCGTACGGATTTTGTATTCCTCCAGAATTCCATAGCCGCCATTTGATCCTTTATAGGAAACAATGGGGATTCCAGCCATGTTGATGGAATCGATATCTCTTTGAATCGTCCGAACAGAGACCTCGAACTCTTCTGCAAGTTCTTTTGCTGTTATTCTATTTTTATTTAATAACTTGATGATCATCGCAAGTAATCGTTCTATCTTCATGTTTTACAGCTCCAGTGAAATATAATTGATTATGTTCCTATAGCTGATTTAATATCTTTTCCCGTTTAGCTAAATAACCAGAATCCGTTATTTATGGTATGGTTCACCTTCCTCGTTATTTTTAAATTCCTGTTTTTCAACAATATCTCTATCTTGGACAATGCTTGATGTATTTACTATAAACTTACTATAAACCTTGTCATAAAGCTTGATAGTTCCATAGCCAAGCAATCCCCCAGAGGTGTTTAGTATTAGGTCATCTACATCAAAAATACCGAGAGAAAAAACAACCTGTAAGCATTCCAAGAATAAACTTGCACTCAAAGATAGAGCTAATACGCCTATGAATGACATCCCTTTCTTTTTAAACAATAATACAAGAAACATTCCAAATGGTATGAACACTACGATATTCCCAACCAAATTACTTAAATCATGCCACCACCATAGACTCTGAATATTAATGAATATTGTTTTAAACGGGATAAAATTACCTCTTTGCAATTGGTACATGAGATTATCAGGGTTCCCAAAATTCCTCTGAAGTTGAGACATGAGAAAGTTCATATCTCTCCAGCGGAACTTAAATAGAATGATTCTAAGTAATGCGTACATATAAAAGACAAATAGTGCTAGTACAATAATTTTGTTCATTAATTTTGTTTTTTTCATTCTGCCATCCCTACCTCCTTGAGATTAGCATGTGTTGATATTGGAAACACTGTCACAATTACACCATCCATATTGTTGCCTGATATCTCCCAACGAAGGTTGGAAGGCACATGAATGGTCGTATCTTTGGTTACAGGGTAATAAGAGATTTCATATTTTTCACCATGCATAGTAGTTGAAATGGACTTTTGTTCTTTTAAGAAATCCAAATATTCTTCTAAAGAAAATTTTTTTCCCTCCATAATCACACTATGCGGCAATCCAACATAGCGAATATGCCAAGGTTCATACTGGATGCCTGTGATTGTCGTTTTGTCCTTTGGATAACGTAAAATGAACCCGTATTTCCAAGCATTTTCTTCTATCCACTTTCCTTCTGGTGCATCCACCATCTTCATTTGAGTAGATCCTACATCAAGCGACAAGCCTAAATTATGTTCGCTATAGCCGGCTGGCAACGCATAGGCAGAACCCATTTCTTGATAAAGTACACTTTGCTCCTCAAAGTCTCGAAAGCCACTAGTAATGCAGAAATTACGGACTCCTTCTTTTTCTGCAGCAGTAGTCATCTCTGAAAATCTACGTGCTATATCCTCTGACAAATACATTTCGCTCTCTAACAATCCGTACCCCTTTATCAATTCATTGTGCGTAGATAGATTGATGATATCCGATTTTATACTTTTTGGGTGCGCTGGATATTCACCGTTGACCAAAAGCAGATTTCCTTGATAGATTTGTTCTTCTGTAATCTCTTTTTTTTGAAGATTTCCAGAAATTTTTCTATCCACTACTTTATCATTTTTATATAGTTCATAATGTTGCATTTCTTCTTTTGATTCCAAAAACGGTTTAATATATAGGAAAGTTAAACACAATAATAACAATAAAAATCCCCACTTTTTCATTTTAATCTCCTCCTTCTTGCAGCTTGTTAATAGAATAGGAAAAACTTTTAAAATAAAAAGTGGGGTAAATATTAAATTTTTCTTAAATTTTTACTTGGACTTTATTATTAATCTTCTTAAGCATTCTCCATTGGTAATCGGACTTCAAATATAGTGCGTATTAAATTACTTTCGGCAGTTATTGTCCCATTGTGTTGCTCTACAATATTCTTCGCAATAAATAAACCGAGACCTGTACTATTTTCTTGATGAGTTCGTGCTTTGTCACCCGTATAAAGCATATCAAAAATATGGGGCAGTTCATCTGGAGGAATGGCATCTCCATAATTGATCACTTGAATAACTACTTCCTCTGTATCAATAAAACCGTTGATATCTACATACTGCCCCTCATAGCCATAGCGATTGGCATTAATCAGAAGATTTTCAAACACACGTGCCAATAACTCTCCATCCCCCATAATAGATAAAGGGGAAGTACTATTTATTCTTGCTATCAAATCGTTTTTCTCAAAGACAGGATACAACTCTTCTTTCAATTGAATAAGTAGCTCACTTAAATCGATTGGCTTCTTCTCAATTGGTAACATGCCATAATTCATCCTAGTTATCTCGAATAATTCATCAATTAGCCTTTCTAAACGTTGAGATTTAGTAAAGGCTATCGTTAAAAAGTGTCGTACTTGTTCTTTAGGCAAGCTATCATCCTTAATGATTAAATCCAAATATCCTAACACAGAGGTAAGTGGAGTCCGCAAATCATGAGCTAAATTTACGACCAATTGATCCTTACTGCTTTCCGAAAAATCTCCTCGTTGAATCGCTTCTTCCAATTTTCCACTTGCCAAATTGATGCTTTGGGCAATATCGCTAAATTCATCATTTGACAATATTTGAACTCGATGTTTAAAATCACCTTGAGCTATATAATGAATTCCTTTTGAAATCTCATTTAAATAGGCAGAATAGGGTTTTGTAAGGAAAAAGAAAAAAAATATCGAAAGCAAGATAACTAACAGTAAAAAGAAGTTAAGGTCTCCAATATTCCCCACGATTTTGCGAAAATAAGCTAGTGTATCTCCATGACTAACATTTGTATAATAATACAATTGGAGGACTTTAAAGAGTAGATAGGTTATGAGGCTAGATAAAAGCATGCTTAAACCTAACAATATTATCATTTTAGAACGAAAGCCTCGTAGTATTTTACCCATTGAATTTATAACCTACCCCCCATACAGTTTTTATCAATTTGTTTTTTCGTTTATCCTCTTCAAGTTTTTTCCGCAAAGTACGAATATGAACCATAACGGTATTCCCACCTCCATAGTATGCATCCCCCCATACCTTCTGAAAAATATCTTCAGCACTATAAACTTTATTTGGATTACTGGCTAATAAATATAAAATTTCAAATTCCTTCGGCGTTAACTCAATATTCTTACCATATAGCGTAACTGTACGTTGTTCAGGAGAAATCGTTAATCCTCCAAACTCCAAGTTTGAGTTCTGTTTGGTTTTCGGTTGATTCAACTTCATAAAGCGTCGCAGCTGTGCATTTACCCGCGCTACCAATTCAATGGGTATAAATGGTTTAGTCATATAATCATCCGCTCCAATTACCAGTCCCTGTACTTTATCGAAATCAGATGTTTTAGCACTCAAAAATATGATAGGCATATTATGCTTTTCGCGAATGCAGCGGATTACTTCATATCCATCCATTTTTGGCATCATAATATCCAAAATCAGCAAATCAATCGATTGAGCCTCAACAACACTAACAGCCTCTTGCCCATCCGATACTTTAATCACATGGTACCCTTCTTTTTCTAAATGGATGGCAATCAGATCAGCAATTTCCTCCTCATCATCAGCAATTAAAATCGATATACGTTTCATCTATTCCACTCCTATATCAAGTTACATTCCGTGTATTTTTTATTTATCATCAAACCTTACAAAGCTGCACCCTTTTAAAAAAATTTGATGTTTTTGGTGCGGATACCTTATCATCCGAATCTTAACTAACATGGTATAATTTAAAGCTTGTATTTTATTTTCTATTATTTCCTTTTTGTATTCAAGAATCTGCCCCTTTAATGGAATAACTTTATTATCACTTAACAAGTTCTTAATCCACAAGAAAAACCGGAATCCCTCCTTTATAGAAATAGGAAATTCCGGTTCATCTTTTTTATAAATGGATAAACTTTTATCAAAACGGTACAACTTTTTGATAAATAAAGTTTTATCAAAAGCATGCTGCAAACGTTGATTTTATAATAGAAGAAACCTACTCATTTTGAACAAAAATTGAGCAAAATGCGTGGATATAGCATTAGTGTAGTGTAAATCCCCATAAAAAAGTTGATTAAAAAGTGATTATTAGTGTTTGATTATCAACAACTTAACACTATCTCTCTTGAACTCTTCCTCATTTTGAATACACCCTAAATCATATACTATATATAGTTAACGTTCATATTGCTTTGCGTAAGACGTAATATCTGCACTTATTTCTTCTATAATTTTTAATTTTTTCCCCTCATGCAATAACTTGACTTCAATACATAATCTTAATTTAGGAATAATAAAATCAGGAATGAATTCTTTCCCTGAAAACTCAAGCTTTCCCGTTTCTCTATCATAGTCAGTACCTTTACTTAGCCCTCGACCTAACAGTAAGATTTCAATAACATTTTGAACTTCGACTATTTATTAATCTATGAAAATGCCGGCAATTCATACACTTTATCCCAAACAAACTGAATCATTTCACAAAGGGATCTCAGTGTATTTAACTGCAAGTTTTCCTGCAGTGTGATTAGAGAAGTTTTTACGATGACCTTTTCATCAAACAAACGTAATGCAACCAGTTTTCCTTCTTCCAAATCCTTTTTTACATAGTTACTCGACATTATTCCTAATCCTTTTTGCTGTATAATCCCCCGTTTAATCGCTTTTTCACTTTCTACAAGAATCGTTCTATTTGGCACAAATGGAAGTTTATCCATAAAGATATCCATCTTTTTTTGAAAATCACTATCTGCTCTAAATTTCATAAACGTCAGATCATCTAGCAAACGATTGATAGGATATCGTTCATGCAAAGCTTTACTGACTACTAGCAACAATTCTTCTTCTTCAAGAAGAGTGTTGGATATCGTATTATCTTGAATCTCTCCGGAAATAATTCCAATATCGTATTCCTTGTTGCGAACACCTTTAATCACATTACTTGTTTGCCTTGATAATATCTCTATGTTAACGTTTGGATGGTTTTTAATATATTCCGTTGTTATAGGGAGCAAGTATTCCGTACAATAAACTTCTGCTGCTGCAATGACAAGATTGCCGTTGGGCTGTGCGAGTTCCGCAAATTCACCTTCAATTTTTTGAACAATACTTAAGAGTTCATTAGCATGTGCTTGCAGTTTTTTTCCTGCCGGAGTTAAACTTAGCCGTTTGTTTATACGAAAAAATAAAGATTGTCCCAACTCTTGCTCAAGTGCCTGTATTTGTGAGCTAACAGTCGGCTGGGTGAAATTTAAAATTTCTGCGGCTCTTGTAAAATTTAAATGTTCTGCCGCAATTACAAATGTCTTTAAATGACGTAATTCCACATAGTTCACCCTTTTTTGCTTATAATCTACTAATTCTAAAGAAAAACAGAAAATATTTCAATTACTTTGTGAGAAAATATAACATTGTAATTATATATAAGATGATTACAAATCTGAATTTTTTAATAATTCTGATTTGTGTTACATTACATGTATACAATTTAAGGAGGTAGTCATTTGGGTAGTTTAGATATCATATTGATGTTTATTTATTTCTTAGTAATTATTGGCGTAGGGGTTATTGGTACAAAAAAAATAAAATCCTCTGAAGGCTATGCAGTTGCTGAAAGAAATCTAGGTTTTTTTATGTATCTCTCTTGTCTAGCAGCAGTTATTCTAGGAGGCGCCGCCACAATTGGCACAGCTAAGCTTGGCTTCTTATACGGCATTTCTGGAGCATGGCTTGTCATTATGATTGGTTTAGGCACTTTATTGCTTACTGTTCTTTTATCGAAGAAGCTATTTGCCTTGAATGTAATAACTATTAGTGAAATGCTTTTCAAAAGATACAATAGCCAAACAAGAATTATGAGTGCACTAGTTGGCTCCACCTATACAGCTATGCTTGTTATTACACAAGTTATTGGAATGGGCAGCATTATGAATGTATTTCTTGGCTGGGGTATGGTCCCTTCTATTTTATTAGGAGGCGGAATTGTTCTATTATACACATTACTTGGCGGCATGTGGTCCATTACCATGACAGATGTAGTTCAATTTTGCATCATGACAATAGGAATATTCTTTATTATGCTTCCACAAAGCCTTTCAAGTGCTGGCGGTTGGAGTTCACTTATTGATCATGTTCCTGCTTCCTATATGAATTGGACAAATATTGGATGGTCCACCATTTTTCAATATTTCCTTCTTTATACGCTGGGACTGTTAGTTGGACAGGATTTATGGCAGAGGACTTTTACAGGCAAAAACTTACGTACGGTTAAAGCCGGAGGAATAGGAGCAGGCATCTACAGCATTTTCTATGCGTTAGCCATTTCTATCGTTGGAATGTGTGCATTTGTTGTATTTCCTAATTTAGATAACCCACAAAACGCCTTTGCTCATATGGTTTTAAATGTACTGCCGACAGGATTGATTGGAATTGTTTTAGCGTCTGTTCTATCCGCACTTATGTCGACGGCTTCTGGCACCTTATTAGCTTCATCCACTTTACTTGTGAATGATATTATTAAGCCGAATTTAAAATCAGAATTATCCGAACAAAAAAGTTTGTTCTTATCTCGTTTGCTTACACTATGTATTGGAATATTCGCCATCGTATGTTCCATTTGGGTGCAAGATGTCCTAGTTGCCTTAGATATTGCTTATGCAATTTTATCTGGTGCTATGTTTTTCCCAATTGTTCTCGGCTTCTTCTGGAAAAAGGCTTCTGGCAAAGCAGCATTTATTTCCATGTTGATGAGCACAGCCACTATTATAGTTGGTTTAATCGTTCAGGGAACAACAGCAACAGAACCAATTTTGTATGGTCTGCTTACCAGTTTCATTAGTATGGTTGTTTTGTCATATGCATTGCCAGATAAAAAACCTTCCTTACTTATGAACGAAGCTATAGAAGATAAACAAGTAATATAAAAAATAATCATATAAAAAGGAGTCATTATCATGCAAATACCTACTCAAGAATATTTAGGGACAAGCCTATTAAAAGAATCTTTTTCAGAACCTAACACTTTAAAAACAGTTTGGGGAGAGAAATGGGGAGCTTCCAATTATATTGGACAAATAAGAAAAGTATTAGTGCATAGACCAGGTAAAGAGTTAGAATTATTTCGGAAAATGCAATATGAAAAGAATGTTGATGCACAAGTGCTTCGGGATGGAAGTGGGAAAATTACCAGTTATTTACAAGGAGAGGAACCAGTTAATGAAGAACTTCTGCACTATCAGCATGATCAACTCCGTGAAACGTTAGAGAGGTGTGGAGCTGAAGTTATCGATGTTGATTTCGCTGCTCCATCTCATACTAAAACGATGTATACAAGGGATATTGGACTTGTTGTACCGAGTGGCGTTATTCTTACTCGTCTGGCTTTACCGATGCGCCAAGGAGAAGAAAAAGCAGCCTATCAAACTTTTGCTAAATTAGGCATGCCTGTACTTGCTATGATTCAAGGGGAAGGCTTTATTGAAGGTGGAAGTTTTGCGATGCTTGATGAGAAAACAGCAATAATCGGCCGTTCTATTCGTGTCAATCAAACAGGAATTGATCAGCTGAGACAAATTTTATCATGGCAAAATATTGACTTAATTGTCATTGATGTTCCGAACGATCGCATCCATTTAGATGAAATGTATGTAATGATTGATTATAAAACAGCTCTTGTAGAACCAGGGCGTCTTCCTTATTGGTTTTTAGAAGAACTGAGATCAAGGGGAATAAAACTAATCTATACTGACCCTTCCGATCCTGAACGTGCGGCAAACTGTTTAGCAGTCTCTCCTGGAAGAGTACTTATCGCTTCAGACGCACATAAAACAATAGAAAATCTTAAAAATCATGGCATTAAAGTATTCCCAATTGATTTATCAGAAATCCGTAAATTAGGAGGAGGAATCCACTGTTCTACCTTGCCTTTAATTCGAGAAGACATCTAGTAGGAATAAAGTAAAACTTCAATCAGTGGGGGTTTTCTTCATCCCCCACTGATTGTTAGTTGAACCAATCAGGCTTTTACGGGCAGTTGTCCCCCACCTAGATTTCTCCTTTCTTCTTGTACTAGGCGGGAGCAAAATCCTATTAAGCAAGATAAAATAGTCATAGAAAAATCAATTGGTTGTTACTTTCATCCAATTGATTTTTTTGAGGCTATATAAATCATTTTCAATTTTCTAACATGAAATTTGCAAATATTTGGCCTATATCAAGATATTGTACAAATTCTTATGTAGAAAAATTAGGACCAACTTATATATAAGATCAAATCAAAAAATCTTACTTATAAATAGAATACAAGGTGAAAAAATGTACAAAAACGGAAAAGATATTTTTTTTATTATACTAGGTGCTTTTTTATTCGCTTTAGCCATTAATTTATTTGTTATTCCAAATGACCTTGGCGAAGGTGGAGTAACAGGTATTACCATTATTTTATACTATGTATTTCAATGGGGACCGGGAATGGTCAACTTTATTATCAATGCATTTCTAATTTTAATAGGGTACAAGTTTTTAGATAAGCAAACTTGCATTTATACGATTATTGCTGTTATTTTTAATTCTTTGTTTTTGCATGTAACAGCAAGCTGGCATATTGAATCAAATGAGATTATTATCAATGCTATTTTCGGCGGGGTGTTTGCAGGAATTGGTATTGGCTTGATTTTAAAAGCGGGAGGAACAACGGCAGGAACGACATTATTAGCGAGAATTACAAATAAATACCTCGACTGGAGTATTAGTTCTTCCTTGCTGTTTTTTGACTTAATTGTTGCTTTTTCTTCCTATTTTATAATAGGTGCAGAAAAATTAATGCTTACCATTGTCATGCTCTATATTGCAACAAAGGTAATGGAGTTTATTATTGAAGGATTAAATCCAAAAAAAGCTGTAACCATTATTTCCAGCCGACAAAACCAAATAGCAGAAAAAGTGAATAATATAATGGATCGAGGAGTAACGGTTATCTATGGAAAAGGCTATTACTCAAACGATTCGAAAGAAATTTTATATATTATCATTAGTAAACAAGAGGTGGTTACCTTAAAGAAAATTGTCAAAGAAGTAGATAATGAAGCTTTTATCACAATTCATGATGTCCGTGATGTTTTTGGAAAGGGGTTTTTGGAGCTTTCTAAATAATCATCTAAAGTTTATTCCCTATTTCGTTATTTACGCAGGGAAACAGTTCTCTCTCTTATAAGCATGTTGTCGTAACGAACATATATTAATTTAAAAGAAAATGAGGCTCATATTGCCTCATTTTCGGCTGTCGACAAACGCTTGCTTTCTTTTTTGTTCACCATACTCAGATGCTCATCGCCTATCTTGGCAACTCCGCTCCTCCCAAGGCCTCACCCCTCAAAAGCCAAGCGTTCTCAATCACCCTAAAAAATTAGCAAATCGATTTTGTCCATACTCTGAAATTTATTTAGTTATTTATAAATAAACCACTAATTTTATGTGGATTTTTAAAATTATTTGTATCTACTTAACAAAGTCCTGTAATTTTCTTCAGGCTTTTAAATATTTACTTTTACTAACGTAATATTTATAAAGCAACTGACCATAGACCGAGGCTAATACTTGTTGAAAAAGCATTCCAAGAACAACAGGCAATGCAACTTGAGCAGGAAAAAAACTGACAGCTAATACAGAGCCGGCGCTTATATTTCTCATCCCACTGCAGAACGTCATTGTCATAACCACATCTCGTTCCCATTTAAGAAACAAGCCTATACACCAGCTTATTAAATATCCAGTCGAAGAGATGACAAATACCGTAGTAATGATTAGAATGAGATGCCCATCCAATTTAGTTAAATATGGAGCTAAGATACCTCCATTAATACAGACAATCATAACAACCCCTATTTTCGTAAAAGGAGAAAGTTTATCTGCTAATAGTACGTTTGCTTTCCCTTTTGTTGCGTGATTTATGATCATTCCTAAAAGCGAAGGAAAAACAATCATAAAAAATAAACTTTTCATTAATTCCCATACATCCATTACCACTGTCTCTCCTGCAAAAAAAGATAAACTAGCTGGAACGATAAACGGAGAAAGAAGGGTATCAAATAAAATAATAGCTAGTGCAAAAGAAAGATTTCCTTGATAAATGGTTGCCCATAAAAAACTAGTAACGCCTGTCGGTATAACAACTGCCAAAATAAAACCTGTAATAGTAAGGGAATCTCCATGGAAAAACAGATTTCCTAATCCCCATGCCAAAAATGGCATTACTATATGCAGTACCAATAAGCTAATAAAAAAGGGAGAAGGTCTTCGGATAACAAAATCTAGTTGTTTAAAATTAGACCCCAAACTCCCAATAAATGTAATAAACGCAAATATCCAAGGAATTAAAAAGGAGAGATAGGTAATTTTATCCCCACTAAAAACACCGATTAATAAACCTGCCGGTGTAAGAATAGGCATTGTTTTTATTAACCATTTATTCAATATTTTTAACATGTTTAGTCCAACTTTCTAGAAATTACCCTATAATCAGCAAAAAAGTGCTTTGGGAAGAGTACTTACTCTTCCTCTTCCCGCAAGCACATTTGCAATCTAACTATCTAATGGAATCAAAAATGTCATTCGCTTAGTTCATCCAAAGAGTTTTTGATTATATGAAATGCTTTATCGATTTCTTCCTTTGTAACTGTAAGGGGTGGAATAAAACGAATAACATTTTTTTCCGTTCCACATACAAGGAGAATTAATCCTTTTTCTAATGCCTTTTCTTTTAATCCATCTACCGTTTTTACATCTGGTTGTCCATCCTCTTGAATGAATTCCATTCCAATCATTAGCCCTAATCCACGAATATCACGAATGTTCGTATACGTCGCTGTCAGTGTCTTAAGTTTCTCTGTGAAATATGCTGCCGTTTCCACAGATTGTTCCAGCAATCCGCCTTGCAATAGTTCAATGACTGCAAGTGATGCAGCACAGGAAACTGGATTTCCTCCGTATGTTCCCCCATGTGTGCCAGCCGTCCATTGGTTCATTAATTCTGCCTTGCCTACTAAAGCACTGAGCGGAAAGCCATTTGCAATTCCTTTAGCAAGGGTTAAAATATCAGGCTGTACGTCAAAGTGCTGCCATGCAAACATTTTTCCTGTGCGCCCAAAACCAGTTTGAATTTCATCAAAAATCAATAGAATCCCATGCTGATTACAAATCTTTCTTATTTCCTTGATGAATTTTGCCGGCGGAACAATATATCCCCCTTCTCCTTGTACAGGTTCCATAATAATGGCCGCTACTTGATCTGGAGCAATCAAAAATTTAAAGATTTCTTCTAAGGAGTCTAAACAACGAGTTATTTCTTCCTCTTCTGACAACCCTGTACGAAAAGCATAAGGATATTCTGCATAATAAACACTAGGAAGAAGCCCTTCATACCCTTTTCGATATAAAGAATTAGAAGCTGTTAAAGTTGTTGTTGCGAGTGTACGTCCGTGGAAGCTGCGTTTAAAAGAAATGATGCCAGGGCGTTTCGTTGCGTGTTTCGCTAGTTTGATAGCTCCTTCGTTCACTTCTGCCCCACTGTTTGAAAAGTATACCTTGCAGTTACCGCCGTTTAATTCGTTGAGCTTTTCCGCAAGTTCCACATATACTGGATAATAAAGAACATTGTGGCCACCGTGAATTAATTCATCAATTTGTGCCTTTGCTCTTTCTACAACGAGTGGATGATTATGGCCAACATTTGTTACGGCTACGCCACTTGCAAAATCTAAATATTTTTTTCCATCTTCAGAGGTAACGTAAGCACCTTCCCCTTTGACGATGCCAATAGTAGTTGCTCTTTGTGCAATGGGAGGAAATACCTTATTTGCTCTTTTTATTAAAGATTCAGATGTTATTGTCATATTTATCACCTTTTCCTTTGCTTATAATTTTTTAGTAGAAGCCTTTAACCAAGAATTTGTCATATCTCTAATAAGTTTTGGTACCGTTTCGAAAGAATAGGGCTTATACACGCGTTCTGTCCAGCGATGTGCATCAAACCCATACACGCCAACATTAATAGAGGGGATATTTAATTTACGTATATCTTTAATTGGGACGGGATAAATCTTATTCCATTCAGGAAAGTTATCGACAAGATAGTCAATTTCCTCATCCGTATCATGAAGGGAGAGATAACTGCTGTCCGAAAGATACGGAAAGAATTTTTTCACTGAAAAGATATCATTTGTACGTGTAGAAGTATTTGCTGTTGCTTCTTTAATCGTTTGTAAAATAACTTGATCCCTTTGGCTTTCTCCTGCCAAATAATTATGTGGACAATATGGAGGTGCGTAGAAAACAATCACACACGGCGTTACCGCTTGGTCTAATTCTCGTAATCTATCCACTATCTTGAAACAAAGCTCACGCAGTTCAAGTGTAGGGTTTTCTTTTAACACCTGTTCTGAAACTGCCTTTACATCTACTCCTTGTTTAGCAAGCTTTTCACAATACTCCACATAACTATAAACATCCATATCCCAGTTCGGGCGATTAGCCGGAAAATTATTCACATCAGCAAACTTTTTGTAATTATTTTTGTAATATTCAGATATTTTAACGGTTGCTTCTTGTGCTATAACTTTTAACTTTTCCATAATATCTTTTGGTGAAGCCTCCAGCACCATAAAGTTAAAATACAAATGACTAGTTACGGCTGTTTGCACATTGTAAAACTCTTTCGTATCTCGATGATAGAGAGCAGATGGAGGGGTAATCAATTCCCCTTCAATATGTTCAGTCAAATCCATATTATTATTAATTCGTTTATTTAATTCCGCTGTCACAAGTGTAGGATCAAGACCATTAAGTGTTTGTCCAACATGGGTTTCACGCCCATATACATAAAAGCATGGCAACAACTTTCCACCAGATCCAGTATAAATGTACTTATTTATATCACCAGGATAAAAAGCGGAAATATAATCCGTATTGATTGCAACTACATACTCCAACTCTTCTTCTTTTTGCAAACGCAGCAATTCATCCACAGCAGCAATAATGCCTGAATGTTGATTTTCCTCTACTGGATTTGCCATAAAAATAATGTCTCCATCCCATTCTTCCTGATGCTCACTAAAATAAAGAACATTCGCTAAGTGAACTGCAACCCCACTCTTCATATCCAATGCTCCCCGGCCAAACATCCAGTCACCCGATAAAGCCTGTGTACGAATCTCTTTGTCTGAATATGTTTGAAAATACTCTAGCAGTGCGTTTGGATCGTTTGCGCTTGATTGCAAGGCACCAAAGTCTTCAATTCCAACCGTATCGATATGTGCATGAAATACGACCGTTTTTTTGGAGCTTCCATTGCCTTTAATATGTGCAAACACATTCTTCCTGCCCAATGCATCATTCGGCAAAGGCTGCATCCATACATGAGTAGGGTGTTGATTAAAGTAAGGAAAGCTGCGTAAAAACTGTTCAATTTCATCTGCTATTTCGGATTCCCCTTCTGTTCCATTGATACTCAATGTTTGTACAAGAGAGGTTGTAATAGCTTCTACTTGATCAAATAACGGCAAATCTTTTATTTTCGTATACATATAGAATTACCTCTCCTTCTAATACTCTCTGCTTGTGTTAATAACATTGATCATCTCACCATCCCCTTTTCTTGCTTTAACATTCTTAACAAAGATATCCACACAACGATCCATATAATAAATCGACTTTGCAGACATATGCGGTGTTAAAATCAAATTCTCACATTCCCATAAGGGACTATCAGCTGGAAGCGGCTCTTGCCTGAACACATCCATCGCTGCTCCTCTTAATACCTTACTTTGAATCAGTTCTACTACTGCTTGTTCATCGACTACATCCCCACGGCCAATGCTAATAAATATGGATCCGGGCTTCATTTTCTGCAAATATGCTTTTGAAAAGAAATTTCTCGTATTTGTAGTAGATGGGAGAAGGGAAATGACATAATCAACATTGCCGATTTCCTTTTCTGCTTCTTCTAACGTGTACGTCTCTTGAAAATACGGTACTGTTTTTCCAGAAGTATTTACTCCGCAAATAGTTATATTAAATTGGGAAAGTGTCTTGGCAATAGCTTGACCAATGACACCTGTTCCATATAACAGCATTTTGAGACCTGTTAGTTCTCCAACTAACTTACTTCGATCAAATTGTTTTTTGTTTTTTAATGATTGATAGCGGGCCATGTCTTTTTCAAAATAAAGCATGCACATGAGTACATATTCACTCATCGGTTTAATATGAATACCAGAGGCATTTGTCAACGTAATTCCTCGTGCAGCCAATTCACAAATATCTAAATCATCAATCCCTGCACTAAACCACTGAACCCACCTCAATTTCGGAAACGGTTCAAAGGTAGCTATTGGTCTTCCATCAAAACTTAGACCATATGCCAGCAATACTTCAAGAGATTCCTTAATAGGATTTGGAATCTCCTTTACGGAGCTGTAAAGGAGTACCTCTTCCCCGGTTTCACGTGATATTTTCTCTAGATGAGAAGGCAATACCTCCTCACAAACAGCAACAATCATGCAAGAGCACCTCCGTTTATCCTGCTAAAATTTACGAACGTTTTTCTACATTTTCAATATGATATCGAACAGCCTCAGCAGCTTTTTTGGCATTTCGTTCTTTTAATGCTTCAATAATCTTTAAATGCTCTTCGTGTGCTTCAAAAGCACTTTCGGAAAGTGTACCAGAGAGCACAAGATATCTTGTTAATTGATTAAGAATTTGTTCAATAAATTCTTGTAATTTCCTATTTCCAGAAATCTCCGCTATTCCTAGATGGAACTGCAAATCTAAATCAATGTAAGTATAATGGTCCTTCTCCTCAATTGCTTTTTTCTGATTAATCATCAGCATCTCTAAATGTTGAATCCTCTCATCCGATACAAGAGGAGCAGCTTCTTCTGCTGCAAGTACTTCCAGAACTTTTCTCAATTGAATATAGTGCTGAAAGTCTTGGTCAGAAATAAAGGAAATACGCGCTTTTTTGCCATTTTCTGATGTAACCAATCCATCATAAGTCAGTGCTGCAATAGCTTTGCGTATCGGCGTTCTGCTGATTCCAAGCATAGTAGCAATTTCTTCTTCCGGTAATGCATCACCTGGTTGAAAATCCCCGCGAATAATTGCCTTTTTTATCTCTTTATAAGCACGATCTGCTAATGTTTCCGATTGTTCAATTTTATTTATCATCTGAAATACCCTCTTTTCTCTATCTGTATTCTGTATACAGAATACTAGTTTATTATGTGATAAGTATACAGAAATTGCAGAACAATTCAATCTAATTGTAATATTTCCTTACTCTATTTTCAGCATGTATTTTAGTGAAAAATATCTTAATAAACTCTTAGATATCTAGATTTTTAGAGAACTCCCAGCTGTATTTTTCATTTATAACCACTCTCATTTTTCTAAAGCATGCTTTTCATCAGTTTAATTAAACAAACTTTATTTAAAATCAAAAGAAATAAATTTAGTCTCTAAATAGTCTTCTATTCCGTATTTCCCGCCTTCACGGCCAATTCCAGATTCCTTTACTCCGCCAAACGGTGCTTGCGCTACTGTTGGCATCGCATCATTTACACCAACTATTCCATAATCAAGCGCTTCTGATACACGGAACATTCTCGCACCATTTTGCGTGAATATATAAGAAGCTAATCCATAAATAGTATCATTTGCTTTTTCTATCACTTCTTCTTCTGTTTCAAATTCAAAGATTGGCGCAACTGGTCCAAAGGTTTCCTCATACGCTATTTTCATATCATTCGTCGCATGAAGAAGAACAGTTGGATTAAAGAAGTGCCCCTTGCTAAATGCTTCCCCTTCTGTTTTAGAGCCTCCATATATTACTTTTGCTCCTTTAGATACAGCATCTATTACATGACTTTCCGTTTTTTCAATGGCACATTCATTAATTAATGGACCAATATTCACGCCTTCTTCCAACCCATTCCCAACTACTAACTGCTCCATTTGTGTTTTCAATCGATGTGCAAATTCCTCTGAAATAGATTTTTGAACAAATATACGATTTGTACAGACACATGTTTGTCCAGCATTTCGGAACTTACTTGCGATCGCTCCTTCTACCGCTTTATCTAAATCCGCATCTTCAAAAACAATAAATGGTGCGTGTCCCCCTAATTCCATCGATACTTTTTTCATCGTATTCGCCGATTTGCGCACTAATTCTTTTCCAACTGCTGTTGATCCAGTAAAGGTAATCTTCTTAATAACTGGACTTTCCATGAGTGCATCTCCAATTTCTTTTGCATCACCATGGACTAAATTAACAACTCCATTTGGAATCCCTGCTTCATGCAATGCCTTTACTACTTCCATTGCAGATAATGGACTTTCCTCTGAAGGTTTTAGCACAACAGTACATCCTGCAGCAAGAGCTGGTGCTAGCTTTCTCGTAATCATTGCAATTGGGAAGTTCCAAGGAGTAATAGCGCCAATAACTCCAACTGGCTGATGGATTACCATTAAACGTTTTGTCGGTGAAGATGCTGGAATGGTATCCCCATATATACGTTTTCCTTCTTCTGCATACCAGTCTAAATAATCAATTGCTAACCCGATTTCTCCTTTTGCTTCTGCCACGGGTTTTCCCATTTCCTTTGTAATTAATTCCGCTAAGCTGTCCACTCTGCCTCTTAGAATATCTGCTGCTTTCTTTAAATATATGTATCTTTCTTTTGCAGTCAATTTCACCCATAATGGAAAAGCGTTTTGTGCTGCATCTATTGCAGACTGTGCTTCCTTTCTGCTGCCTTTTGCCACTGTATCTACTACTTTTCCAGTAGCAGGATTTATTACGTCAAAGCTCTCCTTAGATTCTGACTCTTTCCAAATCCCATCGATATATAGCATGTATATATTCCACCTTTTTCATAGTATTTTTAAATTTTCACAAGTTTCTTTAAATGAGAGATTAGTAATAGGAAGTTTTCGTTGTATCCTGTATACAGGATACAATTCTTATTTTTATTATCTAATATTTTAAAATTTTGTAAACAAACTTGTCAGGAAATCTGACGCATTTTTTTAAGAACTCTACATTTAAGAAGAATTAAATGAGTGTTATGTATATTAAAAAAGAATCATTTTTTACAAAATATGTAATATCAATAAAAAAAGCAAACAATAAGAATGCCTACTTATGTTTGCTTTTTCTATTTAGCTATATTTATTATGTGGCCAGCTTCATTAACATCAGGCTTACTAACGAACCAGTGTATTGTTAGAATGGTCCATAATTGGTTAGTACGGCAATTAATATGAATATCATCTGGATGGCGAGTAAAATTCCAAACAGCGGCATGAAAAATTTAAACCATCTTCCAAAAGGAATTTTAGCAATGCCCAGCATAATGCCAATGTGAGCTGTTGGATATAAAAGATTAGAGAACCCCTCTCCGTAAGTAAATGCCATAACCGCCGTTTGTCTTGTTACACCTGCTAAGTCCGCTAATGGTACCATTATAGGCATAACAGTAACTGCTTGACCCGTTCCAGATGGAATAACAAAGTTTAATAAGGTCTGCATAATCAGCATGCCTTGAGCACTTGCCCACGGTGGTAAATCCTTAATAGGCTGATATAATCCGTACACAATCGTGTCAATAATATCCGCATTAGTTAGAATGATTAAAACACTTCTTGCTAATGCAATTAAAATGACGACCATCATCACCTCAGAACAAGCTTTACAAAAGTTTTCTGCTATTTGATCTGGAGAATATCTGGCTACGACTGACATCAATAACGCTCCTATTATATATACCATAGCAACCTCTGTGAGACCGAACTGAAAGTGAATCGACCCTACTACGATTGCCGCTATAGATAACAAAAAGATCGCTAAAACTATTTTTTGTGTAAGTGTCATTTTAGAATTTTGCAAATTATTGATCTTATCCTCATCAAACTTGTAGCTGCTAAAGTCTAAATCACTGACAATGCTCTTGGAAGGATCTTGTTTAATTTTTTTAGCATATCTTAAAGTATACCAAATAGTCGGTATTAGGAAGGCTAGCATGGATAACCATTTTAATCCTTGTCCTGAATATAAGGGCAATTGTGCAATATTTTGTGCTAATGCCGTTGTATAAGGATTTGATGTGGCCACAGCTGATCCAATAGCACATGCCATGCCGCATATGCAGACCCCTATTATTGCATCATGTCCCATCATAATGGCCAATCCTATGAAGAGTGGCAAAAGTCCATATGTTGCAGTTAATTCTCCATAAGTAGAACCCGCTAAAACGAAAAGGATAATAAAAATTGGAATATACAAACGGCGGAGCTTGCTGTTATTTATAATTTTTCCAATTACAGCATTGAATGCCCCTGTTTTAATCATCGTATATACCCAGAAATATCCAAGAAATACTAAGAAAATTATTCCGCCACCTTCTACTAGGCCAGTGTAGATACTTTTAAAAACATCAAGTATACCTACAGGAGCAGCATCTACATAATGAAATGAGTTAGGGTCAATTTTAGTAACACCCGTTTCTTTATCCACAACTCTTACAAACTCTCCAGCTGGAATAAGATAAGTTGAAACAGCCCCTATGATTAAGGTACAAAACAAGAACACTACAGTACTTGGAATTCTATCGTACCATTTCTTTTTAACCATATTTGTATTTTTCATAATATTATTTGTAGTCGCTTCTATGATCTCCACTTCCTTGTATATTATTTTTAAGTTTGCCTCTTAAAACCCTAGAGGACTTAGAACGTATTTGCTCTATAACGTGAATATTTTCTATAATTTTATAATCGAATACTCTGAACCGATTTTTCTATTTTTCACCGGATCAAATAAAGAATATCTAAAATGTTCTCCATACCTGAACCCATTAAGAGTTGGCACGCTGCCGGAAAAAATAACACAATTCATATCGGATATTTTTTTATGATAAAATTCCTCTACCGATTCCATGATTTTCTCCGGACGAAGCATAACCTCTGCTATATTTTTTTGGTACAGCTCTTCTGTCCCATCCACAAAGTATCGGGATTCCAACACTATTTTATCCCAATGATCTTTGACTTCACTCCATTTCCAAACCTCTTTACACATATGCTTGGCGCATAACTGCTTCGATTTGTGAATATTAAACGATTCTACCTTCTTATCAGCATGATCACTGCCCACCCCTATGTAAATATCACCATTAAAAGAAATAATTAAGTATTCTACTTCACCATTCGTATCATTTCCTACAACAGATATTTCATCTGTAGTTGTCAGAAGATCTGGTGATAAAGGATAAGCCATTGGTGTTTTATCAGGAATGGAACCCCCTATTTTTCTTAATGCTTCAAACAGTTCCCTTATCACCTTTTCATCTCTAGGAGTAAATCCCATAACAATCAAGTTTTTTGGTTCAATATCCACTATTTTATTACTACATCTAAGTTCCATAATTCCCTCCTCGTATTCTAGACTTGATGAGCAGCGTTGATAAATAAATGATTATTCAAAAAATTAATGATATCTCCTTACTACACTTATTTTCTATTAAATATTTAATTCCTAACTTCCATATCCTATAAAAATACTAGACACTAATTTATGAACATTAAATAACTGTATCCTGTATACAGTTATTTAACTAGAATCCTCTAGTTGTGTAAATAAACTTGTAAGAAAACCTCACACTATTTTTTTATATAATACTTTCCTATATACATTTTCCCTTACTATAATCCTATTTATTTTCAACATTTCTTTGGGATCTTGTTTGCAACAATGAACATAGCCAAAACAAAAAAGACAGAAACAAACATACTCGTTTCCATCTTATCTCCAATTTTTATCTATTAAGATGATATTCCAAGATAAACCTCTTTTACCTTATCCAATTCACTAGCATTAATTTGTTTGGATTGATATACCACTTGTCCTCTTTCCAGGATGTACAGACGACTGATAATATCCAATGCAGCAACTGTGTTTTGTTCTACAAGAAAAACCGGAATCCTTCCTTTATAAAGATAGGAAATTCCGGTTCATCTTTTTTATAAATAGTTAAACTTTTCTCAACACGGTACGACTTTTTGATAAACAGTTCAACTTTATTTCAAATCCCCCTCAAGCACATACTAAAGTAATCCTTTATTAGACTTTTTATCTTAGACAAACTTTTACTAGTTGACTATTTTACCGCGCCTGTATTTACCCCTTGAAATATATTACTAAATAATTAAAAATGCCAATCCAAATGGAATAGTAAACCATTGCCAAATTGATAAAAAGAGAATAAAGTCTATGCAAAATAAATTCACCTTGCATAAACCTTATTCGCATTTAAAACCTCATTTACTTATGATAAGGTTCACCCCAGTTATTATATGAGGTTTTTATTAAACTGGTTATTATCCCATTAGAAACCTACTCCTATTAATAAGTTCTGGATATTTTCCCGTTAATTCTAACGCTAAATAAACAGATGGGAGTATGAGTATTTTTAACACTGCTATTTTATTTGCAAATTTTATATAATTCTAATCTACTTGTAATCATTTTTTGGTCCTTTATCCATTATAACTTCTACCATATTTGAAGATCCCATCTTAAGTTTAGGTCGAAGCTCTGAGTTCGGCTTACTATAAAGCTCCAACGGACTTATAATCACTCCATCTTGCGTATTATGAAGTATTCCCGGCACACAGGAATAAATCCTATCATTATTATTTGCGTTTTTAGCGAATATGGTCACAGAGGTTCCATTATGATTATCTATACTCATGGACACCTTGTATCTGTAAAATGAACCTGTTCCATTTGATTGAGCAGAATAAACCACAGGAACAACTGCGAGAATATCATTATTTAACCTTAATTTGATTACTTCTGTCTTAGTTGATCGACTATCTCTTCCAACATCTCCCATATGTTCGACTACTCCGTTGTCAAAACTCCTGAGGGGAGGCGTTCCTTTCGCCCCAAACATAGCTACATCTATCTGCTTACCATCCTTTGTATAGACTAAAGCATATATATCATAATCTGTCCCAGTTTCCCAAGATACCGCAGCAGTAATTTCTGGTGTTTTATCAATGAGAACTGGCTTGTGTCCTTTGTCGAGACTTATCTTCCCCTTTACCTTTTCCAAGCTTATCGGTGACAATGTGTTTTGTTTATTTGTATTTTCAGGAACAGTTAGAGTCTTATCAGGTTCTTTTGGTGCTTGTTTTTGAATCGTTTTAGGTTCAAAAGGCTTGTTTTGCTTATCAGATTCCACCTCAACACCGTAATTTCCACATAATCCTTCAAGCCCAGAATCGAATCCACGCCAGATTGACTTTGCCTTTGTCTGACCATTCCTTAGATATAATTCTAATACTACGATTCCATTTTCAGTTGTGAAACTAGATGGGGTTAAATGGATAATAGTATTATCGGTACATATCTCGGCCTTTAAATTCTTTACATTTGAAAATCCCGTGCTATTATCCTCTGTAAGCGTTATAGCTATTTTAGTAATACTTTCAGGAACTTTACTCATGTCAAAGTTAATTTTATGTACTTTTGTGTTACCTACGTTCTCAGATGGTATAAGGGTAGCTACACCAGAAGAGCTCTTTGGCTGATTATAAAATATAATGCCGCTATCTCCTTGTACCTTGTCTGAATCAGTTAGAAGAAAAGCTGTTAAGGACATATCTATTGAATTAGAAATTTCATAGCTAACAGTAACACTACCTTTTAGGGAACTTAAAACAGTATTTGCTCCCATCTGAAGAATTTGATTCATTTAAACCACTCCCTACTCCTCTATCCATTTATCAAATCACTACAAAACCCTCTTATAGCCTTTTGTAGATAGCTTATATCAGAATATGTTAATGAAACTGCTATAAGCCGTCAACTTCTATTTTCAGAACTATTTATGTTTTTTTCTATAGAAATTTAGTTATAAAAGCTTTACTCCTATTTTATTACATCATATTCTTTTTAAGAAAGTGCCAAGAGACTATATGATAATGCAGATATTCTACTTATCAATAGAATATTATTGGGTTTTACTTTCGGGTTAAATGATTTATATCCTGATCGACTTATTAATTTTTCAAACAACTTGCTACTACAAAAATTGCACCAAATAAATTTTTTTCTTAGTATTCATATTTCTTTCGTTCATTTGTTAACGCTTATATGTTTTTTGGCAATTAATTGATGTATATTTTCCTTATGAATGGTTACTCAAAAGGAAATCTTATAGACTTTAATATTTATACAGTCCCTTGTTGAACGAACGGGGACTTTCCTCATCAAGAGGAGGAATAAAAATCAATATCTTCTCCCAACTACAATAATTCATCTTAAACTAATGGACACATGAATGGAGATTCGATTTTACTTTAGTGGCTACTTTTAAAATATCATAATTATTAATAATCTTATAAAAAAGTGAATAAGGTAATACAGTACATTCTTGAAGGGGGAGTCTAATTGAAACGCTTTACAAAATGGCTAAATCGAACGTTCAATCATTATCCCAGAAAAAAATCGACTCTCGTTATGGGATCTCAATACGAACCACAAATATTTGGCCAACCAGTTGAACGAAACCAATCTTCGTTAATAAGTGCCCGAGATGCCGAAAAATACTTTCGTCCATCCTGCCTTCCTATTAAAAACACCCTTATCAAGGACTTCCAATTTTTCGATCCCTATTATGAAAAAAACTACAAAGAAATTAAACTCCCTGCAACATTAAATCGGACTCCTGATCAAACTCTTTTAAACTACTTTAGTATTTTAAAAGAGGCAGCAAACCTCACTCAAAACCAGTTGGGTGGGTGTGGAACGGTGGGGAGGGCAACTTTGCCCTATCCAATTGCATATAACTTTTTTACTAAAGACTATCACAAAAGGGTTTCCTATAATGAATATCTTCAATCGTTTGCTGGAATTGGACATCTAAATTTAATTAAGATGAACAGACTTCCTAACGAAAAAGGCATTGTTCCTTACTTCATTGAACTAGAAAGCATCGAAGGTTCATCAAAGGGTGTTACCTATTTTGCTTATTATTATGGATATGTCCAATTAAAAAAGGTGCAAAACTTGTATAAAATGGATCAGATGAAATTATACGGAGAGGACTTCTTATGTGCAAACTATCATCTCTGGCAGCATGATGCGGAAGCAGTCGTTGATATTATGTATGGAAACTGGTGCAAGTTAATAAAAAAACAACTGCCTACTAAACAAGATGGTTACGTCAAAACCATTGACTATATTGGTACGGATGGAGCCGATTATCGGTTTATCTTTTATCAATTAACAAATGATACAGATGTATTAATTTCTCAATATAAAAAGGATTCTAAAGGAAACTGGGAATCCATTAGAATTGATCCTAACAAATGTGTAAAAAACTAAGCGTGTTATTAAAGAAAACCTTTACTCTAAGCCCTAAAGATGAAGAAATATAAAAATTAGAATAGTTCCAAGGGAAAAGGTGATGATTGATATTTTAAAGCTTTTTGTGGCCTGATGTTTAGGCTACCTTTTAGGTAGCCTTAATACAGCGGTAATTGTAGGAAAACTATATGGCACGGACATAAAAGCCATGGAAGTAAAAACGCCGAGCTTACCAATTCTCTTAGGGTACTTGGGAAATCTGCTACGGTGTTTGTTCTAGCGGGAGATATATTAAAAGGAATACTTGCCTGTTTTATAGACTTGTTCCTTGACATTTCTTCTTATTCGGAAGAAGCTTTAGATAGTGTAACTCTTTTAGTGCAAGCGCAGTAATTGGAGATTTTTTTGTTACTTATTCCGTTTTTTTATATAATGAAGCATAGCGAGTTGACCTAACTTTTCAGCTTTGGTTAACCTATATTTTTGAGTAATATCATCCCCGTTATAAAGGGAGATTCCTTTCCCCAAAATAATAGGTGCAATGGCTAGTTGGAATTCATCAATTAAATTCCCCCTAAAAAACTCACGGGCTAAACTTCCTCCACCAATTAACCATATATCTTTACCAGGCCTTTGTTTTATATTCTTAATGAAAGTTTGGACATCTTCATTAATAAATAAAGCATATTCATCTGAACCGCTGACAGATTTAGAAAATACATAGTTTTTATAATCACTATAAGGATAGTCCATATCAAATCCACGAATGATATCATATGTTCCCTTCCCCATAACAATAGTATCAATTCTTTCTAGAAGGGAATTGTAACCAGAATCTCCTTCTACTTCCGTGGACTCCAACCACTCTAATGTACCATCATCATTTGCAATATAGCCATCAATTGAAGTACCAATATACAAAATAACGTTACGTCTTTTTTCCATATAAATCTCCATTCCTTTGTTTCAGAAGATAAAATTAAGTATACCTGCTATTCTTTTATTCATAAAGACCACTCTTTTAAAAAATACTCATTTACTTATGATAAGGTTCACCATGATGTATCTAAATGAGGATTTTTATAATATTGGTTACTTCCTTTAGCCTTTTCTTTCTATCCCTTAAATGAATTATTTCTAAAATGCCATCTGATGTAAACATACCGATTAAAATTAGTAATAAATTCGAAAAAATGTAAAAATAAACTTAAATAATAAACTATTAATATCCCCCACTTTTCACTTATTAGAAATAATAAGTATACTGTGCGAGAAGTAGCTAATAGATATAGGATAGCTCGTGAAAATAGATGCTGATATTAACAATTGATTATATATAATTGAAATAAGGTTTGGCGATGAAAGACTTATTTGGATTCAAAATCACTGTGGACTTTGACTGGTAAGATCAACTGGATGATCCCATCTTGATACCGGTTCACTGCGATTTAGCGCCTGCGCCGGAATTCTTGCTGTTCAATCTCAATAAGCCGCAATTCCAATGAATTTGCGGCTTGTTTTGTATCAGGCATAAGAAGCTGAACTGCAATTGCATCTTCAATTGTAAGCTTGAAGCACTATATCATGGCTGACACAGCCAACGATGAGCCTCAGCAAACAGTGGTCCCCACGTGGATTCGTGGTGTGTTCCGTCTGGAATGACATCGAATCGAATTCTGCTATCCTCTACCCCTGCTGCGATCAGCGCCTGGAGGACCAGTGTGATGTGCTCATAGGCAATCCGGTTAAAGTCTGGATTATCAGTCTCCAGTTCTCCGATGCTCAGATAGAGTCGCAGTGTAGGAGAAATAACCGACTGCTGGATCAATCGGATAATCGCGCCGTTGTCCTGCCACATAACGAAAGAAAGGCCGCCCATTCGGTTGAACTGAGCAGGATAGCGAATGGCGGTGTAGAGCGATATATACGCACCGAACGAGCTTCCGCCAATCATTGTATGCTCCGGTTCAGGAAGAGTCCGATAGTGGCTGTCAATATACGGCTTGAGCGTCTCCGCGAGGAACGTAGCATAAGCGTCGCCTTTGCCTCCGAAGCCATATTCCGCGTTAATCGTGAAGTTATATTCATCGTTGCGCTGGTCGCCTCCATTATCAATAGCGACCACAATAGTCTCGAGTGCAGGTTCATCAATCGTCATTTGCTCCAACGTCTCATCGACGCCCCACTCGCTTCCCCAAGACGTCGCTTGATCAAACACATTTTGCCCATCGTGCATATATAGAACGGGATACCTGCGAGCGCCTTCGTTATAACTTCTCGGTAAGTAAATCCATACTCTCCGCTCCGTCTGCAGCTGCGGAATTGGGAACGCTTCGATTATCCTAACATCACCAGTAATGGTATGCATCGCGTCATTGGCCAGAACTTCTCTCCACGACAAAGCAGGATTTTTCATCATACATAACTCTCCTAGTAATGTGTTTACTATAAACTTAACATGCGGCTCTACAACTATCAATACATAATACTTTAATACACAATACCCTGTTGTATCATTAAAATAAGCACTGACACAATTACTAGGAAATACAAAATAGCTGAAACAAATTCCTCAGCCAAAACCATATACTAAATTTTTTATGTTACAAAGTGTGAGCTCATATTAGGACTGGTACTTTTCTGTTCTTTCCGAAAAACCTCATTTACTTATGAGCAGAATAAATATAATCTCTCTTGTAAACCTCCTAAGACTCCTTCTGGCACTTCCCTGACCTTGATATCCTCACCTAGGAAAAGCAGCCAACTTGTCATTTCGGTCAATTCTTCGGGATTATTAACATTGATAAAAGTCTTTAGAATGGCTGTGGCTTGGTAAGGATTCTTATAGGAAAGTGATACTTTTAAAGGTGGTATTTTTTGAACTGAGCAATCGCTTTTGGACCAAGTTCAAGAACAAGGTTGATTACTTCTTCTTGCTTACTTAGTTTTTCTACAATCTTTTTCTTACTTAATCTTTTTTTCGTTGGGTAGGGTTTGACATTTGTGAGATTGTCGACATTAAAATCTGCTTCTTTTCTTCCTTTATGTCAAAACTTTTAATCAGGGCTCGACACGCCCTTTATAAAATTGGATAATTTTATTAATATGCCCAATCTATCGTATCCGTAATTTAGTCTAACATCACCCTGTCCGAATGAGTCATGCATTCAGACAGGATTTCTAATTTTGGACCTTTCAATAATTCCCACACTGATTGTGAGTCTGACCCCATAATCTCAATTTCCCCACTTCCTCAAAATTCCTATCAAATTGGAACAAAGATGCAAAAATCGGCATGAAATTTCACTTTCAAGCCAAAATTTAGCCATTTAAAGCTGAAGCCCTGCCCAAAATTCATTTTGGGCTGTTCTGTTAAAAAAGCAAAACCCGATATTTTTGAGGTCCAGTTAATCAAACAGAGAAAGGGTGGGGCAAAATAATGAATTTAAAATCTGGTAAAATTGAAGCCGCAGTATTCTCAATTCAGTTCACTGAAGGAATGTAATACCCATATGGAGATATGGTTAGTAGAATACAAGAAGAAGTTTTTCCAAGGGGAATTGGTTGGATTAAAACGGCTGGTTCGTTTTGCGGCAAAAATTCCTAGAGTGGGGACTCGAAAGTCGAAAGGAGCCCAAGGGCAACATTTCTAACCTATACACTCTGGTACAGATGTTGTTCTCGTTATGTAATGGGACGTGACAGGCACCATTACATAACGACAAAAACTATCAAACTTCAGGCTGTGTCAGGTACCCAAAATGAAAAATCAAGTATGCGAAACGATTAATTCACAATCCCCATCTAAATGAAACTCCCCAAATCCAACAGGGATGATAAGATGTGACCCCTTTTTCAATCCATACTGCTCACCATTATGAAAAAGTGCTCCTTCCCCCTTAATGACACTAAGTAGCAAATATTGATCATTAAATGAGAAAGTAGACTTTCCGCTAACATCCCATCTATAAACAGAGAAAAACTCTGATTCAACAAATGTTATAATTCTAGCTTTTTCCTGCTCCTGAACTGTAGGAATGCTCACAATATCCTGATGAGGAATAGTCGTAACTTTAATCGCGTTTCCTAGATGAAGGTCTCGCAAATTCCCTTCAGCATCCCGGCGGTCATAATCATACACACGATAGGTGGTGTCAGAGCTTTGCTGGGTTTCCAAAACTAACGTGCCTTCACATAGTGCGTGGATGGTGCCACTCGGGACATAAAAAAAGTCGCCAGGCTTAATTTTCACTCTGCGAAGCAGTTGGTTCCATTCCCCTTCATTTATTTGCTCAACTAATTCTTCTCTTGTTTTGGCATTATGTCCAAAAATCATGTCTGCGTCCTCTTTACAGTCGATGATATACCAGCATTCTGTTTTGCCTAGTTCCCCGTTCTCATTGACCAATGCATAGGAATCATCGGGATGAACTTGAACGGATAAATCCATATTCGCATCCAATATCTTAGTCAATAGAGGAAATACTTCTTCCTTCGGGTTTCCAAACAGTTCGGGATGTTCACGCCATAGCTCGTCCAACGTAATACCTGTAAAAGGTCCATTTCCAATGATTGATGGGCCGTTTGGATGAGCTGAGATTGCCCAGCACTCCCCTGTATTTTCCGTTGGGATATCATAACCGAATTCATTTTTTAAAGCTGTCCCACCCCAAATTCGCTCTTTAAAAATTGGTTTTAAAAATAATGGTTGCAAAATAATTACCTCCAATAGTTCGTTTTATCTTTGGTTTGTCTCTTCCATGGCTTGATATGCAAGCAGAAGGGATCCAGCAACCCCTGCATGGTCCCCCTAAGCCTGGACTTACAATATAATCGGAAAGCTCCGGTAATGAAACATACTCGCGAATAAATTCTGGTAAATACTTAATAGATAGTAGCAAATACCTGTTTTTGGTTCATAACCCCTCCACCAAGGATAATCCTTTTCGGGGACAGAATTAAAATATATTGCATCAGGGCTTGGGCAAGATAGTATCCTTCCAATTCCCAAACTTCTGCTCGTTCGACAAGATTGACACCTTTGTCACCCCAGCGCTCTTCAATGGCCGGACCCGCAGCAAGACCTTCTAAGCAATCGTGATGATAGGGGCACTTTCTCTTATACTTATCATCCGGATGCCTCCTTACTAGAATATGTCCCATCTCCGGATTTGATAGTCCCTGAAGGAGTTTCCCTTGCACAATAGCTCCAGCGCCAATTCCTGTTCCAACTGTTATGTAAAAACAACTATCTAACTCCTTGGCGGCTCCAAGATTAACTTCTCCCAATGCAGCAGCATTGACATCCGTATTAAAACCAATAGGAACTGAGAAGGAATTCTTCAATGTTTGTACAAACGGATAATCCTTCCACGCTATTTTTGGCGTTGAAGTAATATTACCGTAAGCTGGACTTTCTCGGTTCACCTCAATTAACCAATCCCGATTGCTTGAACAGGATATTTTCCAAAAAATTCTATCACTTTGGGCATCGTTTCTTCAGGGACTGTTGTTGGAATTTGAAATCGATCAAATATATTGCCCTTTTCATCTCCAACCGCACATACAAACTTAGTCCCACCCCCTTCAATTGCACCTAACATTTAGATTTCCTTCCATTCAAGTTACTTAAATATAAAAAGCATACCCTTGCCCACATAAGGCAAGGGTGTAGCGTTTTCACTAAGCTAGAATTTCATTGACTTATTATTGACACCCAGGTTGAGAATACTCCCGGCGCATTTCAATCATTTCACCAATTAATAATTTAATTGTTTCTGCGCTCATAAACTGATCTTCAGCGTGCATGAGTAGAATAGAAAACTCTGTTTTTTCGCCAGATGCTTCTTTTTGAATCAATTCTCTGTGCACGTTGTGTCCCTCTACTAGGAAAGTATTTCCCTCTTTGACCGATTCAGCCGCAGCTTCGAAATTACCTTTTTTTGCATGTTCCAACGCTTCAATAAACTTTGTTTTTGCCATCCCCACGTTGCTGATAATTTGAAAAGCAATTAATTCAATTCCATTCAAGATGTTTCCTCTTCTCTATGCAGAAAATTTTAGTTTTTATCGATTAATTCTAATGCTGTGTCTAACACAGCTTGTCCATTTACACGACCATAGGCTAGAAAATCAATGACGGAAACGGGAATACTATTTCCAACTACCTTTTCAGTATTTGATTTTAAATACCCCACTTGCGGCCCTAATAAAATGATGTCCGCTTGTTCCCAGTTGTCATTTAACTCTGCATCTGAAACTGCCCAAATCTTTACTTCGGTTCCACTTTCCTTTGCTGCAAGTTTCATTTTTTCAACTAAAAAGCTAGTAGACATACCTTGGTTACATACTAGTAAAATATTTTTCATTATAGTCAGCTCCTATATCATTAAATTATGTACTTACTTACTCGAATGTTAAGTTACTATGCAGCTTGATCTTGTTTTTCACTAACTCGCTCATCAATTTTCAAGAAAGGCAGATAAATAAATACAGTTGCGATAATAATGAGAACTTGTAAGACTGCCGCTCTCCAATCGCCACCAGTAGCTAAGAAACCTGAAATGACTGGTGGAGTCGTCCATGGCGTTTGAACAACTACGTGATTAATTAATCCTAGTGCCGTGGCAATGTATGCAACAGTAAGAGAGAAAATAGGTGCTAGAACAAAAGGAATAATTAACATTGGATTAAATACAATCGGTAGACCGAAGATAATCGGTTCACTAATATTGAAAATAGATGGCGTTAATGACATTTTTGAAATATCTTTATAGTCTTTACGTTTACCAAAAATGAAAATGGCTATAAGTAAAGAGATGGTGTTGCCAGATCCACCCATAACAGCAAAGGTATCTTTAAATGCCATGTTAATGATATGAGGAATCTCTTGATGATTGGCATAAGCTAACATATTGTCCTGCATGTTTTGCAACAAAAATGGATCCAATAACGCTCCTGAAATAACCGCTTGATGAATCCCAAATCCAAAGAAAAGATTTGCAAAAGAAGTAATTAATAAGAAGCCAGGTAAGCTTGTTGTCACATAACTTAATGGTTTTGTGATAATGGTAGTGATGAGTTCATTAAAATCCATATTTAATAGTTGATTTAGTAAAAATGAAGCAACCGCAAAGATTAGAACATTAATCATAATTGGAAGGAGTACATTAAATGACTTGATAACAGCTGGTGGTATATTACCACTAATATTAATTTGTAATTTCTTATTTAAAGATAATTTAATAAATAAATCTGTTGCTAAAAGTCCAACAATAATCCCAACAAACATGCCTGATGCGCTAGTGTGACTAACAGGAATGACATTTCCAATAATAAAGCTTTCTGTTGACCCATCAGGAGTAAATGTAGTCGTAAGTGGTGTTACGACAATCATTGTCGATAGGACAACTAATATTGGTGCGATAACATTTTTATATCCTCTGTTTACGCACAAGTGATAGGAAATAGCCACCGCTACTAAAAGGGTCATAATATTTAATGTTCCATTTGCAATCGAAACACCAACGGATTGCCAAGTAGTTAACGTTTTGGGATTAATAATCTTGCCCATAAAACCAGTTGGTTCTAGTATAACGTAATTAATAAGTGTCATAAATCCTGCCAAAATCATAAATGGCATAATAGATGCAAACGCATCACGTAAACTACGAAGGTGAATTTGACCCCCTAATTTTTGAGCAACAATGGCAAAGCGGTCCGCAACCCCTTGCTTTGATGAATTATTCATTTGTACATCCACCTTTTTTTATAATTTGGCTGTGTTAAACTTGTCTGATGATTTCCGTTTCATGCGCGGGCGTGCCAGGGAGCCTCCTCGTCGCATCGCTCTTGCGGGGTCTTCCCCTGCCCCATACTACCGCAGGAGTCTCGCGCATTCTGCTCCAATCAACAGATTGTGTAAATTCAACATTTAGCTTTAACACAGCCTAAAATTTATACTAGTTTACTAGTTTCATATTCAAAACCATTGTTAAGGCTCATCTCTTTATAGAATTCCCCACTCTTCTTAATGGTTCGCTTTTGAGTTTTTAGGTCTAGTGATACCAGACCATAACGATTCTTATAGGAATTAATCCATGACCAACAATCAATAAAAGTCCAGAGGTGATATCCATTAATATTGCAACCATCCTGGATGGCTTTATGAACATAGGCTAGATGATCTTTAATATAATTTATTCGGTAATCATCAATGATTTGTCCTTCTTCATTTAAGAAACGCTCTTCATTAGCCACACCCATCCCATTTTCCGAGATAAAGGCTTCAATATTCCCATAGTTATCGCGGATATCCACACATAAATCATAGATACCTCTCTCATAGATTTCCCAACCGCGATACACATTCATTTTCTTCCCAGGCATATTGTGTAATTCAAAGAACCATTCTGGTAGAAAAGGACCCCTTTTATTAATCTCTGTAAGGCGTGCTTTCACACGTCTTGGTTCGTAGTAATTTAAACCTAAAATCTGCGATGTATTTTCCGCAATGATCTTTAAATCATTTTCTTCATAAGTAGGCATTTGATCATATTCTTTTAAGATTTCTACTAGTCTCTTTGGAAATGTTCCTTTAACCATCGGATCTAAAAAGCTTCTTGTATAGAATGCATCTGCAATTTCAGCTGCTTCTCGATCATATTCATTTTGACTTCTAGGATACGTCGGACTTAAATTTAAGATTACTCCGATTTTTGAAGTTAAGTTTAGCTTTTTAAAAGATTCAATGGCCTTTGCATGAGCTAAAATAGTGTTAAATCCCGCTTGGGCACCTCGTTTAAAATCCACGATATTGGGATAATGAAAGTCTTCCAGGTAACTCCCTAGGATAGGGCCGAGTGGTTCATTAAAGGTAAACCAATGATAAACCAAATCACCAAACTCTTCAAAACAAGTAGTCGCAAACGTTACATACGACTCTACCACTTCACGGGATTCCCATCCACCTTGTTCCTGCAAAGCAAAAGGCATATCAAAGTGGTAAAGATTAGCAAAAGGCTTAATACCGCTTTCATTCATTTCAGTTAAAAGATCTCTATAGAATGCTATCGCTTTAGGGTTTTTTTCGCCTACTCCACCATTTGGAAACATTCTTGCCCATGAAATAGAGATACGGAAGGAATTATGCCCCGTTTCTTTCATTAATTGGATATCTTCCTTGTAACGATTGATATGATCGGTAGTAATTTCTGGTCCTATTCCCTCATAAAAACGATTAGGTTCCGTTTTAAACCAGTGTTCCCAAACCGTTTCTGCCTTCCCTGTTTCTCCTCGTCCTTCAGCTTGTTCAGCGGACCAAGCTGATCCCCACCAAAAGTCTTTAGGAAACGCTAACATTTCTGTCATTATTTCTTCCCCCGTCTCTTCCTGATTATGAACAAAGTATATCACCCTATTTTTTAAAAGTAAATACTTTTCAACAAAAGTATATACCTTTTATTGTTTGTATACACATTAATAAGTACATGATATACTTTTCTTATGTATACACCATTTTATTAGATGAGTTATTGGAATAAATCGGGGGATTCGCGTGAGTAAATTACCAAAATATATGGAAATATATACGGATATTCGGGATAAAATTAATAAAAATAAATATGAACTAAATGAAAAGCTCCCTGATGGGGATACTCTGGCAGATTCCTACAATTGCAGTAAACTAACTGTAAAAAAGGCTTTGGATATCCTTGTAAAAGAAGGAATGATCGTAAGAAGACGAGGATCAGGTTCATTTGTAAAGGGTGTTTCAACAAATGGCGGTGCTATTGCATTGGGTCCAACTGCGGGTCTCGTCAATACTGTAGGAAAACAAAACATCACTTCAAAAATCATCCTTTTTTCTATTGAAAAACCCAGCCTTGAGGTAGCAGATAAACTCGGAATTCAGGATGAGTATATCTATAAAATTATTCGTGCCCGTCATATCAATAACAAGCCCTATTCCCTTGAGCACACCCACATGCCACTATCACTCATCAATGGATTGGAGCCAAAGCATTTAGAGGATTCAATTTATAACTATATTCGCGATGAGTTAAAATTGAAAATGCATAGTGCCCATGTGTGGATTAGAGGAGACAAAGCGAATAATGAAGATTCCTCATTATTAGGGGTTCCAGATAGCTCCTTTATGATGGAAATAGAAAAGTTAGCGCATTTAGAAGATGGACGTGTTTTCGAATATTCCCTAACAAGACATCTACATGAAAACTTTGTTTTCGAAACAGTATTTGTACAAAACTAAAATCACCTATCTCGTATAACGAAGTAATCAGATAGGTAGTGGTATATGAGAAGTCCCCCATCCACGTAATACGCAAAAGGCGATGACGTCGATGGGGGATTTCGAAAGTGATAAGGCATCTGTTTATGCTAAATTGACATATTATTCGGGGGAACCTGATGAAGTACAGCTAGCCATGATCAAGGAAGATGGAAAGTGGAATGTCTTTGCATTCGGCTCTTATTAATTAAATACAAACGAGTAAGAAGGAACTAATACTTAATTCAGTTCCTTCTTTTTTATCATTATGAAATGCGCTCCCTTACTTTTTTAGGGAAACAGTTCAACTTAGGCTGCCGATTCAGTCTTCCTTAACGCATTAATTTCAATTAACAACGGATAAACAGAATAATCTTCTAGGTGATCTAGCCTAATCTCTACACTTCCTGTTGAATTTTGGAGTTACATGTTGCCTCTTCTAAAACCATAAAATCGTACACCTTGATTTCAGATCTTCAAATAGTACGTCATTGGCCCTTTTATAAAAACATTCATTTCTAGATCGTAGAATCCATTTCCGTAATTATTGAAATCATATTATTACCCTAGCTACTCTTTAATGTTATTAATATTTAAAAACTAAGCGTCTGGAAAAAATCGGAACCCAACCTATTATTGAAGATTTCTGATATTATGTATTACACGCAGATTCAGAATCTTTCATTTAAATCACACGCTTACATACTTCATAGCACCTTCGAATAACGTATCTTAGATAAAACTTACTTCCCCTTTCGTTTAGTTTAACTATCCATCCATTTTTATAGGATTGCGTAAATTTAGAAGCAATCTTAAACTTCTAAATTTTTTCTAGCTGTTTGTTCATAGTTATTCCATCTTTTACATCAATAAATATTCTGGTGCACAATGTGAGAGCAAACGTCATTTTTTGTGCAATATTATGATTGTGCACAAAAAAGTAACAGTTATCTGCTTCCCGTTAATTCTCCAATATACTCCACATCATTGACTTTCCATCCTTTGTGGTCTACATAAAGCAACTCTGTTTTTATTATGGTGGTTACCATATCTGCCACTCCATTATAGGTGGTGGTGAACTGGAACTCGTTGATAAAAGAGGTTTCTGTTGTACTGATCTGATGCTCATACGCTTTTAATCCCCTAATAGAGGACGCTACAGATTCTTTGGTAGAAGGAATCTCTGTTCCAGATGGATGAGTAGAAGACAATCCCTGCTCTGTCATGAATGATTCTATTCCTTTGTATCGATCCGCAGTATTTTCATAGGTAAAAAACTTCTCTAGAAAGGTTTTATTTAACATCTTTGCTTCGGAGTCTTGTACCATTTTTAAATTTTTGATTTTTTCCTCATACCTACTCTGATTGGATCTTACTTCCTGCAATTGTGATTTTAGGCTAAAAATATAGAGAAGAAGCACAATTCCTGTTAGAGTAATACCAACCAACAAAATAGACTTCTTCTGTATATGTTCCAAAATTATCACTCCTTCCTAATAGTTATACGGAACTATATTTAATTTCTATCATTTTTTCAGTTTATTACTCTACTTTTTAGGGAAGCAAGATGAATAACTACTTAGTGATGGAGGGATTACCATGTCTAGTTTGACCAAATTAAATGATGACTCACTATTAATAACATACAAAGATGCCTGTAAGCATCAGCTCTCTTCAGAATTTTTGCTGCTTCTTCGCAAAGAAATTTCTAAGAGACATTTAATGCAACTTATTCATAATTCTCAATTAAAAGATTTATAGTATTAACTCATCACATAAGCTATTGATATAACCATTAGGCTATGATGTATTACTGTTGTTTGGATATGATCTATAGCCTATTAAATATTGTTTTAATAAGGTTGTAAAATTATCTCCATACAAGTAGTATCACTTGCTTCCTATTGTTCGGCATACAATTTTTAATACTATTATACTTCCCATATAACATCTAAATAGCTGCTAAAAGCTTCCCTTTAGTTTTAAAATCGATTTATTATTTTATAGTTTCACCTATTATGTATCCTAGGTAAGCTATAACAACTCCTCCCACATATGTAATCGTTATATAATAAATTAATTTCTTTTTATAATTATTAAAATGCAACTTTATCATCTCTAAATTTAAAGTAGAAAAGGTTGTAAATGCCCCCATAAACCCCGTTCCAAAAAATAAGATAATACTTGTCTTCATTTTAGCTCCAACGATGATCCCTAAAAGAAAAGCCCCTAATAAATTAACTGTTAATGTTCCAATTGGAAATATATATTTATTATTAAATTTTTTACTGATAAAATAACGACTTATAGAACCAAAAAAGCCGCCTATACCAACCATTAAAATATGTAACCCACTCATGATTTTTGTCCCTCCTCACTCGCTTTAAATCCCAATCTACTCATTATCAATCCCCCAACTATACTGACAAATACATATAAACATCCTAATACTATCTTGCCATTATTAAATAATGTAACAGTTTCAATGCTTAAGGTAGAAAAGGTTGTAAAAGAGCCAACAAACCCCGTTCCAATTGCAGTAATTAAAGATGGTGATAGTGAAATCTTTTTAAACAAGTTGGATGTGAGCCATGCTAATATAAAACTTCCTAATAAATTAATTGTTAACGTTGCAAATGGAAAAATGCTATTTATAAACAAAGAAATCCCAATTAAATACCTTAATATAGCTCCAAGTGAACCTGCAATTCCAACCAATAAGTAAGTCATTATAATTTTTCCTCCTAACTGAAAAAATAAAAAGACCCCTGCCAGTAAAAAACCAGCAGGAGTCATTAGCCACAAGTGGCGGTTAAAGGCGAACTTCATCACCTAAATTTATTTATTATTTTATAAAATATATTCTAACCCAATTAAGGAAAAATGCAACCCGTTTATAGAACATTAATTGCTCTTTTTTAATTCACCTTGTATTACATGCGTTAACCTGGAGAGAGCTACTAGGGACGTGACTATAATTACAATCATAACAGAAGTGAAATATTCCTTCTGCAACAATGATTCTTGTAGTCCAGCAGCTGCAATAATCAAGGCCACTTCTCCCCTGATACCATGCCAGCTCCTATAATAAATGATGAGTAGTGTGTACCAAAACCTGCTAACTTCGCTTCTAACGCTCCGCCTAATAATGTCGTCAGTACGGCAATGATAGATAAAGCAACCATAAAATCTATTTGATTTCCTATCCCATCAAAGGAAACATTTAAACCTATGCTGACAAAAAACACTGGAACAAATAGAGCATATGCAATTGACTCTACTTTACTTTCTACAGGATGTTTGAAATCGGTCTGAGAAATAGCTAATCCTGCAGCAAAAGCTCCAATGATACCTGCCATTCCTAATATATCAGCAAAATAAACAAAGGCAAAGCAAATCACTAAGGCTATAGATACAACTGGTTCTGTAACGTTTAAATTAGAAAGTAGTTTTAGTAATTTGGGAACTATAAATACTCCTGCTAATATAAAGCCCCCTTAAAGAACACTATCTTTTTACCGATTAAAAGCCCCATAGAAATTTCTTGACCACTCCCAAGAAAGCTTATTATCCTTGTTCAACTCACAGGCAGTTAGTTTAAGAAGGATAATATCTCAAAAAAAGGAGTTTTGTATTACTTTATCTCGTTTATTTAGATCTTCATCCTATTCTGGATACATGTAAAATCCCCTCATTAACGGTTGAAGGGGTTTTGTACTACTATTTATTTTCTCTGATCACAAATAAGACACCTAGGAGAATTAAGATAGAGCCTATCCAAAAAGTGGAACCAATCTTTTCGCCTAGCACAAGCCATCCAAGTAATGATCCAACAAGAGGTTGAAAAAAGAAATATATCCCTCCACTTGAGGCGTTAAGCATTTGTAAGCCTCGATTCCAAAGAAGAAATCCTCCTGCTGTTGAAACAACTCCTAAATACAAAAGTCCTCCCCAAATAGTGGGGTGAGTCAGTTGAGAGATATTGATTTCATGTAGACGCTGCAAAACAAAAGGCGTCAATACAATTAGAGCTACCAATATGGTATAGGTTGTTACCACTATTTGCGAATAATCACTGGGTAAACGTTTTACAAGTACAGACATAAGTGCCCATGTTAAAGCAGCAATAATAAGTGAAACACCACCAAGTGTACTGGACATACTCATATTACCAATTCCAACAATGAGAAATACTCCAATTGTAGCTAAACAAACAGAGAGTCCCTTTTTAATAGTCAAGCGTTCTTTAAGGATTAAGCGAGCGAAAATAACCATAAATGCTGGTGTTGAAGAAGTAATTATGGCACCCATTTGTGCTGTGGACAGCATGGTGCCAGTTTCCTGAGCAACAATCGAGATCGTGTTTCCAATAATACCAATAGCTATGATTAGCAGGAAATGACGTTTTTTGATTCTCCATTTTTGTTTAGTAATAAAACCTATAAGGAGAAGTGCGAATATAGCGACTAAATATCGCAACCACACCAGTTCCAGCGGTGGTATGACGGACACTACCACTTTCACAACAACATACATACCGCCCCAAATACTTGAAGCTAGAATTAAATATAAGGAACCTAATAAGGTATTTTTCATTTTTTATCCTCCGTTTTTTATTTAGGTCGATACTGCCCCTAACGGAGAGATGTAGTCACCTTCATGCCATTAAGAGCAGAAGCGTGCTACTGGTACATCGTTTTCAAATAATGGAGTCCAATACATATAGATTCACCTCTAGTCCATCTAAATTACCATTTACTTTGTTTTATTATAGCAAAGAATATTTAGCTTTTGTTTCCAATCTTCTTAAGGAATTACTATACCATGAATAGATTGCGAAAAAGTCTCATTAGCTAACAAGAGCTTTTTGATGAAGAATAAGTATAAAGGTAAAAACGAAATTTTCATTTTATTTTGTACGAATAAGATGCAAATTTCTAAAGGATAAATAGTTCGTTATGTCATTTTTAATTGGTATAAAACATAAAATAATAAAATATAAATCAAATTAAAGAAAAACATAAGTAATAAAAAAAACAAATATATTAGGCTTTTTTAGAAAGTTAGCGCTTATTTCTTTCATAGCAAGGGTTAGAGCTATATTCCATGTTTCCTTTTATCATAGTTTCCACTTATGCGCAGCAAACCAACCAGTATTTTCACATGTGCACATACTAAAAAATAATAGATTCAGATACTCACAAATTTATTTAAAAAATATCTACAAATTCACAGGTGTTCTTTCGGAATAATTTAAAGTATAAAAAATCCCCACTTTATAAAAAAGTGGGTTTATTGTTAGTAATAACGTATATAGTTAATGGATTTCTACGTTGTTTACTTATTAGAAAAAACACGAATAACCCTGTAATAATTGAATTTTTTTACAGGGCTCCTAAATAGGAAAAAGAATTTTTTCTTTTTGACTAAATGCTTCTACTTTAGCATCATGCACAATTCCATATGGTATTTTTTCTAATGCAATTTTTAAGTTATTACGGAAGAATATCCGGAATACAGCTCCAATAGAATGCCATTTATAAGTAGATGTCTCTTTTCTTTTTTGTTGGTACTGTTCTGCAATATTGTCTATACATTCTAAGAAGTAATGTTTGATAAAATGATCCCGATTGAAAGAAGCGTACTTTTCGTCTTTTAGATATTTTAGCGCTTTTATTACTTCCTGGTTAAAAGCAATCATAACGTCTCTTTGATCCCGAGGTTTATATTTAATACGGAGACCATCTAGGAAATAAGTTAGTTCATGTGAAAGCATAGCCATTAATTGATCTACTTGGAATTCATCTGTTTTTTCTACTACACACTCTGCTTTTAAAGAAATCCAGATCTTGCGAACCCACATTTGTTTCCCACGAAATGTTAATCCCTCGAATTGCACATGAAATAAAGATTCTAATATGCTTAAAATCTGTCTTACTCCCTTAGCATTTTTATTTAACTGCTCTTTTAGGGTATTCATCGTTCTGCTCATTTTTACTGATTCAAATGAGTCACCTTCCATTTTGGATAAACCTGTACGGAATTGATTAAGCAGGGAAAATAATAGTTCAATAGCCTCCGGATTCGATGTGCGCACAAATTCGGCTAAGATATTCGTTTCTAGCAGTGCATGTGGAATGAGTAAATAATTTAATTCATGTCCTTCTTCTGGCTTATTATATTTCTCTACATCTTTCATAACGGTAACAGGCATGCCAGCAGCATCAATCGTATCCTTGATAAAGTGATTTTTTTCTAGCCAACATTTTCCGCTATATAGCGTACTATAGGAGATATTTAGCTTTTTGGACCAATAGGAAAGGTTATACTCGCGTAATATACCACGGCTATTATTCTCTACATCTAGTTGTTTTAACATGGTTAGGTAGACAACATAACTCGAAGCTGGAGGACGGGAGAAAGATTCATCTCTTATAAAACGAAATTCATTTAATATAGATTGGTGCATGCGAAAGCCATCTATAATGATTTTGTTTTTAGCCATACTTCTCCCCTCCTCATTCTACGTTTATTTTTATCCATTATAGCAAATTGGATTTTCACAAAATCCCCCTCTTTAATTAGAGCTTTTTGAAACGTGCACAAAAGCTTGAACCCCTTGTCCCCCAAGGGCTCACAAATTCCCTAAAAAAATTTTGTGTGAGAGGAAACGTCATTTTTTCTTTCTTTTTTTGAGGCCATGTGAGAGGAAACGTCATTTTTTTTGAGTCGAGCAAAATGGCTGAAACCCTTTGGTCCCAATGCTTTGAGCGGAAAAAGTGTCATTTTAAAGCAAAGTTTTCGCAAAAATGTGCACGAATTTTTGTGCATGTTTGTGTGAGAGGAAACGTCATTTTTTCTGTTTTTTGCAGCATTTTAGTTAATATAGTGCAAAAAATAGAACTTTTTTTACAGAAATAATTAAAATAGACACAATTTTTTCTAATTTTAACTAAGTAAATGAACAAAATGAGTTTTGATGAAAGGTTGTACTAATGAGTAGGAAAAAAAATATATAGATGGAGATTTATTAATAAAGCCAAAGTGAAAGGTGAAAAAATGTGCACTGTGTGAGAGGAAACGTCATTGTGAAGTAAGGACCATTCAAAAAGGTCTGTTAAATAAGGGAGAAAAAGGTAAGTATGGTAAGACTTATTTAATAAAAAGGAAAATTTTTTGTGCGTTATGTGAAAGGAAACGTCATTTTTGGAATTGTGCATGTGTTTGAACAGCCTACTAATTTTATTTCTATTGAAAAGAATGCTAGAAAAATTCTCTCAAAATATATTTCAATCATTAAAAATAAAGCAAAAATTCCCATGCATAATAAGGCAAGAGAAATTTTAAGTACTTTTGAATAAAATAAAATAATATTTTGGAAAACTTGTGAAAGGAAACGTCAAAGAGGAAAATTATTGACCATCCTCCTAATGCTTAATTCTAATATTTTTTTGCTCTCAATTTTTCTTTAGTAGATTTTAAAAAAAATAATTTTGTGCACGATGTGAAAGGAAACGTCATTATTAACAATAATTAGTGCACAGCTAATGATTATGAGTGTTTTTCTATTTTTAATGATGTTTGTGCATAGTGTGAAAGGAAACGTCATAAGAAAAAACAGTTGCACATTATAAAAAGAGGTTATAAATACAAAGATAGAGCGGATATATTGGCCGTTAAACATAAAAAAATTTCTCCTTTTTTATTATGAAAGTTAAAAAAGAGTTTATCGTGTCTTTAGCATTTTTCTAAAATAAAAAAAATTAGTGCATAGTGTGAAAAGAAACGTCATTTTTTAAGAAAATTTCTCCTTTCTTTTTAGTGTGGAGGTAACTTCTTTCCTCATTATATGTGTTGACAAAAGCAACAGTTATTTTAATAATAGTCATAGATACATAGATAATAAATACTCTCTATGAATAATATTTTTATATTCTGTTGATGGAGGGATGATGAGATGGGTCTATTTGTTGGAGTTAAGGAAGCTGGTGAAATATTAGGATGGGATCGCAGAAAAGTTTCCACCTATCATCTTCGTGGAGTATTTCCTACTCCTTTAGAAGTGCTATCAAGCGGACCAGTATGGTTTAAGGAACAAATAGAATATTATAAGCTTACAAAAGTGAAAGAGGTTCCTTTTTATTATTATGATGGAAACTACATCTTTCAATGTGATATTAAGCAAGAAAAGAAAAAGACCGAATTAACGTTAGCAGCTTTGGAAAAACAAAAAATAAATTATGTTTTATGGAAAGAGAGCGATGTTCAATCTCTAATGGAGGCGATTATGGAACAGCAGCCGTTTGTTCGCTTTTTTTCTTCTGGCAGTATTAGTATTATTCATGATTTTGGTATTTTACCGGATCATATTTACTCATTCTACTTAGAAAACTATACTCCTAATGCGTTTCTCTTTACCACCATAAATCATACCAATTAGGTGATTATCATGACAAATACAAAGGATATTCAAAAACGTTTTTTGCAATTTGGAAAAAATACTTTTGGTGATTTTCCACTGCTTCTTCAACAATGGAAAAGAGATATGCGATCTTTAATGAAAGATGATCCGAACTTTGAACCTTGCCAGTCTTTAAAAGCTTTTTTGGTTATAGTCGATCAAATAGCAGCTGAACATCATTTATCTATGAGTAATATGAATGAATGGCTACATATTTATCAAAATCAAATTCGGGAATTTGTTATTCCATATATTGATTTTGATTTTAATAATAACAATAATAATAAAAAGGAAAATAATAGAGATTTAATTACTTCTCTTTTAAATCAAAGTTTTGTAGAATCTGGTTCTGCCATTCTTTTTCACAAGATTAGAGAAACGATCAGCAAAAATGAATTTGATTTAAACGAGGCCCTTCCTACTGCTAAAATTAAGGAAAAAGTAATCGAAGCGACTGCACAAGTGAGGACGGTTAGTGATTATCCTAAACTTCTATCTAATCAAGAACTGAACAAATGGAATCACTTAACAGAACAGGCGCTTACTTCTATGGATGACTTAACAGCGGATATTTTTGATATTATTTCTATTCTATGGATGAAACAAGCTGCCCATAAAGATCAAATGATACGATTTCACACAGATGACGCCCTTAATTTAAGGCAGGTACAAGGTCGCAGCAATGATGAAGGCTATCAGACCGGCTATCGAAAAAAAGAACGGGACGATATTATGAAACGGTTAGCCGCCCTTACCACTATTTGGGTTCGTATTGAACGAGACAACTTAAAATTAATCGATCCTGAAAATGGAGAGATTGAAGAATATGGGAATGTTCAATTTAACCCTCTTTTTGTAGTCGATAGTGTAAATGTAGCCTATCGTGGAGATAAACCAATTGGTATATATGAGTGCAGTATTCGTCCTGGAGAATTATTGTCTAATTTCTTATTCGGTGCAAAAAAAAGCAGCGGTTTATTGGCACTTAAAACGCTTCACTATCATCCAACTAAGCAAAAATTTCATAAGAGATTAGCAAGATATTTATCGTGGCAATGGAGAATCCGGCAAAAAGGCTCTGATTACTTAAGGCCTTACTTAATCGGTGGCGATAAAGGCCTTTTAAATGTGATGGGGATTGAACCTGCTACACGTTATGGTTCGAGAATGAAAGAGCAGTTTGAAGAAATACTAGATACACTTCAGCATGATGGAATTATAAAAGCATGGCTTTATGTAGAAAGTGATTGGACAGAAGCGATTATGGAGCGGGAGCGAAATTGGTTCACGAATTCGTGGCTTAAAGCCCGTGTTCAGATTGTCCCTTCCGATGATGTTACACTAAAAGATATAGACTTATTAGAAGAATTTTCTTTAGAAAGTAATACATATAAAGCTGTAAACTTCTCCTCTCTTCTAAAAGGAATGTCAGCAAAAGAAGAAGTAGCAGTGAGTGAGCCAAAAATGATAGAAATGGACGTTACTCCAGATTTAATAAAAACAACCAGAAAGAAAAAGAAAATTAGTTTAACCGATGCAGCGAAAAGTATAGGGATTTCCCATAGTACTCTTTCGCGTTATGAAAGAGGATTAATTAAACGTCCTCTTTCAGAGAATCTGGATAGGATGAAAGAATGGCTGGAAAGCCTAGAATGATCTTTGTTATAAGAAATTATTAAGGATGATTTTTTTTAGTAAAAAAGCTAAAACCTTGCTGCTTCCTATCAAAGAATTTAGTAATGCACATAAATAGGCCATCAAATTATAATGAAATTTGATGGTCTATTGTTATTGATTGATAAATATTATTGTGTTTACAAACCTCATATGTCACTGCGAAAAAATACATTTTCATAATTCCACTCCCTAAATATTCCGCTCCTTTAATATATCCAATCCGTGTTAAACTATTAGCTGGTTTAGTGCAAGAAGAAAGCTGCTATTTGTGGGCCCCCTGACCTTCAACTCTTGCCCCTGTTAACTTACTAGCAAATGATTACATCCTGCTATTTCTCCCAAAGCTCGATCAGTCGACCTTCAGGATCTTTAATCCAAATAAACTTTCCAAATTCACTAATCTCTTTTTTCTTTGCAAGAGGTACACCAATATGTTCAAGATGCTTAATAGTCTCGTTTAGATTATGTACTTGGAAATTTAACATCACTTGTTGTTCTGTTGGAAAATAACTGTCATTCTCGGTAAAGAAAGAAAAGATAGTCTCATTTCCTAAGTGGGGTTTAATCACAGTCCCATTCCAATTTTCTATTTCAATCTTCAACACTTCACTGTACCATTTTTTTATAACATCAAGATTCTTAGTTCTCCAAAATATTCCTCCAAAACCTTTTATCATCGTATCTGACTCCTGTCTGTCTTTAAATTTTAGTTTTTCGCTTTTTGTTAAATTCCTTTTGTAACTAACCTACTCATCCTTATTATTCGAAAAAAAAGTTTTTTCTCCTTCTTCCACTAACCTGTCCTTTTCTTACCTCAAAATAGCCAACATAGTTCTATTAAAGCAAAGCACTAGCTAGAAGACTACTGATAATTACCAATTCATAATTTTGACCCACACCAGGGACAAAAAATTATTTGAATGCTTGAAGTACCACCGTCATGAATAATCAAGCCATAGTCCTGACTCCTTTTATCGTATATAAGAATTTTGTCAGGACATTCATATGGATTATCATGTAAATCACATTTATAATTCGCATGATAATCCATATCTTCGCAACAATATTTTTTCATATTTCCATTTCTCCTTTATCTATATAAAACAAATTCCTTAAACACATAAGTTAAATTACAGCTCTTCATTAAACTAACTCTTTTCCTTTAGTCCAATCAGAAAAGGTTACCGCAAAAGCTTTCACTTGTTTAAATCAATCACTCATTCTTTGAAAATCAAAATATCCATTTAAAGACTGTGTAAATCCCGATTAGTATTAAGATAATTATTAAAACTATTATGGATAAACAGCCAAAAGTTACTAATTTATCATCCAATGAATTTTCAGGTTTTTCTACCAATTTTTCTTTCACTTTGTTTGGTAGAGAGAAAATTTCCTCGTCTAATTTCAATCTTTTTAAGATTTCCATATTCCCTTTATACTTTAAAGCTCTTGCTATTTTTTCTGGGTCTTTGCCCATCTTTTTTTCAAACTGAATACATGCTTTTACCATTTCTGGTGTTTTCTTCTCTTCTAAATACCAGTATCGACCAGCCATTGAAGGATATTTTAATTCAAAATAGATATCCCCCAGCCTTTTGCGGAGTTGTAATTCATTGGGATAGGTTGATATTAGCCCATGTAGTCTATCCCTTGCTTTTCCTAAATCATTTTTTTGAACGTCTTCTTTTAATTTTTTAAGCGTCTTAACAGGTATCTTTTCTATAAAAAACACTCCATTATCTTTAATCGTCTAAATTTTTATTTCTCAATGGTTCATATTATTTCCTTCTTATACAACTATTAGGCAGGATAGTTGCATAAGAAAAAGCTGCCTTAAAGACAGCTCAGATCTTCAGCTAACGTACCTGTCACCTGAAGAAGTCGGTTACTCTCCAGAGTTCTCATCAACAGGTTTTCGTTTATGTTTTTCATTAATTATTTTTTTATTAATTATCTTAACTTCTCCAACCATTAGTAACCTCATATCCTCTACAATATACTTGGCTAACTCTTGATCAGTGATGTCATCTCCATCAATATCAAGTCGGAATTCCTGCCCTTGAAGTCCACCGCCATTAGTAAACTCTATTTCAAAGTCAAATTGAACTCTTTTATCCATTTGATCCCTCCTAAAATATTGATTGATTTTTCAATCTCATGGATAAAATATCCTTTTGATAACATATAATTAACAGTTTTTAACAATTTTCGGTAGACATAATCTAAACGAAAAAAAATTAATCTGCCCTATTAGTATACTAAGCATAGTTACACAAATATGTATAAACATTAGAGTCTATACGTGAGCCATTCGTAAAGTTTAATAAACATAATGCCAAAATAATTTCGTTGTCGATACTAACATTTTTTATGTCTTGATAATTTATTCTCTAACAATGTAGTGCATATATAATATACACTACATTGTTAATCTATAATTATATTATAAGTAGAATACTAATCGGTTTCTAGCTGTTTTTTTAGTGCAATTACTCTATATAATTATGAAGAGAATAGATTCTCCGATGAGGATAACTATGGGCATTATATAAAAAATAGATAAAAAGTTAAGAATTCTTATTGCATGCATTTTGTTTGCGGATGGTTTAAATGTATGCTTTTTGCATGCAAGTCGAAAAATGACGATGCATGCGTTTTGTATGCTTTCTTTTGACAAAAGTATGCAAAAAGCATACAATAATACTATTAATCTAAAATATACCAATATTTCCAGAGGAGGAACGATATGTCTAGATTTGTTTCAATAGATATAGGTAATGATGCTGTTAAGGGTTTTTTAGGAGATGTAGAGAATAGAATATACATACCAAATGTTATTGCAGATTTAAAAGATCGTGAAATAGTAGAAATGGAAAAGGAATCTATAAATGCTTTACATGTGGAGATCACTTCTTCTGCGTTGAAACAAAAAAACGGGTCTTTTGCTGTAGGTAAACTAGCATCAAAATATCCTAATAATGATGAATTAACTCCAGATCAAGATAAATCCAGTAGTGATCAACCAGTTGTTTTATTATTAACTACTCTTGCATACGATGCGGTTAACAATTTTAAAGAAAAAGATGGAATTATCGAAGCTACCTATTACCTTTCAACAGGTCTACCGTTAGACGAGACTAAAAAAGGAAAAGCGAAAGAATTTAGAAAAAAACTAAGGTCTGCTCAGCATGAAATAAAATTCTTAAAAACACCAAAGTTTGAAGAAAAAGTTGTTCGTATAAAATTTGAACAAGTACTAGTAAATACGGAAGGTTTTGCTGCTTTTGTAGATTTAACCACTAATAATGATGGCTCTACAAAAAACGAAGAATTATTAGGGAAAACGATTTTAATAAATGATATCGGTGGATTATCTACTGACTCTGCAATAATTACGAGTGAAGCTGAGGTAGATAATGAATATAGTGATGGTATTAAAAAAGGTGTTTCTACTTATCTTGATAATATCATTAAAAAAGTTTATTCAAATCATAAATACACCATTAAAAGTCGTCGTTCTCTTGTGGAAATTATTACAAATGAAAATCCAGAAGAACAATATCATATTTGGGTAGATGGGAATCGTGTATCTATTCAAAATATTATCGATGATGAATTATCTATTTTGGCTAAAGAAGAGTACAAATTAATTAAAGATTTATGGAGAAATGTTCCGGATATTCGTTTATCCTATCAAATTGGTGGTGGATCGGTTGTTTTAAAGCCGTATTTAACAAAAATCAATCAAAATGATAAGAATTACCCTCTCCGCTTTGTTTCTGCAGATGAAAGTGTGTGGATGATTGCACGAGCTTATTTTAAAATTTTAATGATGTATGCAGATAGTAAAGGTATTTCTATTCAAGAAGTAGCTGCAGCAAGTGAGTGATTTTTTGTGGAAAATTTTGAACCAGGTAAGACAATTTCCTTTCGATTGCCACAAAATACACCAAAATCTGTGAGTGATCACTTAAATAAAAGGAAAAAGGTATTAGGCAGGAAGTTTAGTAGCGAGATAGCTCCCCTATTTGTGGAAGCAATTGAAGAAGCTGTGGTTGAGAATAAAATAAATACGTGTGAGATGGTAGAAATCCCCCTTCCTAAAGGCTTAACTCAAGATCAAAAGGAATGGTTGGATTCTCCTCATACGAAGTCTTTATTAAGTCAGCTGATTTTTCAAGTAGTAAATCAGCCCGGTACCCCCTTCCCTTTTCCAAAACCAGAAAATGTTGTGGAGCAAGCGCCAAAACAAAACTCAGATTCTGTTTTTAAGGTGGATTCTAAAATACAAAATTTCGCCAAGAAAACGTTCTTAAGTTTTGATGACGATGACGATTAACCCATCTTTAAGATGGGTTTTTTTTATCCATCTTTAAATTGCTGCAAATTACTACCCTTTTCATTTAAACTTAAGTAATATATATATAGACTATATATTAGTTGTAGTTCACAATTAATGAGGTTTTACTAGAATTAGTGATTGCTACATTGTTAGTGAACCATGTATACTGTGTAAAAACTATTAATTGTACAGCAATATTAAAATGCTTATACAAAAAAGTGGTCTATATGTAGGTAGTGGTCTATATGTACACCATTTTAATAAAACAACTGGCGTTCACAAGTGGATTAATTGTAGATTAATCATTACGAATAGTCTACATAGTTGTTTATGATGATCGAGTTGTGAGGTACATGTGTTAAACAATTAATTCAGATATTTATTTTTTGTGATCTATATGTTGATTGTAGAATATATGTAGGGAAAAATTGCGTGTTTGAATTTTTATAAAGGTGTTTCGTTTTTTTGTTTGTGGATTATATGTGGTTTGTGGTCTATAAGTAAAAGAGAAGTAGGGTAATGTTATTGGTTATAATAGGGAAATTCAGTATATTCAAGTTTACATAATATAGTAAAAAGGAGATGGGGAAAATTGAACTTTTGGAAAATAAGTGATTTTACTGAACAAATAAGAAATGTTTATAACAGTGAGAAAATTCACATGAATACCATTGACGGTTGGTTTAAAGCATTAGAAAATAAGCGAATTCATTATGTGAACCGAACAGAAGATACAAATGAGAAAGTATACGATGACTTAGATTTAAACATAGCTATTTTTATCAAAAAGCGACGTGAAGAAAAATGGTCATTATCCGCAATCTACGAAGACCTAGAGAATCATTTTGATTTAAGAATGTTTCCTACAAATGAAGTAGGACAAGCTTCATTTGTAGGTGATATGGAGACCTTAAAAGAGCAATTGAGTGAAGAACTAAAAAAATCCTTTGAACAAATTGCTGCTGCCCAAATAGAAGAGTTAAAGAAACATTATACTTCCTTAATTCAAGAAATACCTAAATTGCCAACTTTAGAAGAGCAAAAGGAAATAAGATTTCAAGAAATGGTTATAAGAAGAAGGGTGGAAGCACAGTTAGAAAGGGAAGCCTTGAAAATGTGGTCTACAAAACCAGAAGAAGAACGCATGAAAAAAGTAGGTTTGTTTCGAAAAGAAGAGGATGTAAATAAGCGATCATTATTTGTAAAGGAATATGTGAACCAAAATTATGAAGATAGATTGAGAAAAGAATTAGATCTATAAATAGTTAGATAAGTACATAATGTGAGAACAAACAACAAGAATATGAGTTAGAGAATGCCTGTTATTGAAAAAGAACAGGCATTTTTTTATTTTTATTTTTTGGAAACATTCTATATTCGTATGTGATAGGTAGGAGTATCATATTAAATCAAAATATTACGCATCGAATAATTAATTATATAACTAATATCCATTTTTAAAATTAAGTGCAAAAAAGATTCAATTTTTAGCTATTTTTATCCAATTTTAAAAAAATATATAAAATCAGCAGCAATAATTATCTACTTAATTTTTTTGTACAACAGATGGGAATCTATAAGTTATTCTAACCCAACAAGAGAGACTTTAGTAACAGGACTAAATTAGCAAATAATAAAAATTTTAAAAAATTCTTTGATTATCATATTGAGAACTGTTATCATTCTCGTTATGAAATGATAGTGATAATCATTATCACTATTGTTTTGAATTTTTATTAGGCTTTTTTCTAAAAAATGTTGTTTGGAATAAGGTGTGTAAATGAACACATCTGGCGATGTTTGAGAAAATGCCTTTTATTATCAAGAAAGGAATGAAAATATGCAATCTGAATTATCGTATAAAAAAGTAGCATTAGTGACTAGTGCTGCTGGAGGTATTGGGGAAGCCGTCGCAAGGGAGCTTGCTAAAGAAGGGATGTTCGTTGCTCTTATTGATAAAGACGTAAAAGGGCTGGATAAAATTAGAGATGAGCTTCATATGGATGGCTGCCATGCAGCATCGTATTCTTTAGATATATGCGATCGCTCTGCGGTTGAACAGACTGTAAAAATGATTGAACAAGAAGTAGGACCCATTGAGATTCTCGTCAATGTAGCAGGAATTATGCGGATAGGGACGGTTGATAGTCTTCAGGATGATGATTGGGATGAAGCGTTCGCAGTAAATTCTACTGGTGTTTTTAATTTATCGCGTGCTGTCAGCAGAAGAATGATTCCGAGAGAGAAAGGTTCAATTGTAACAGTGGGTTCCAATGCTGCAAATACACCGAGAATGTCTCTTTCGGCTTATGCTGCTTCAAAAGCTGCAGCTACAATGTTCATGAAATGTTTAGGTCTTGAACTTGCTAAATACAATATTCGCTGTAATATCGTGTCCCCTGGATCAACTGAAACGGACATGTTAAGAATGCTTTGGAAAGATGAATCTGGAAAGGATGAGTTCATTAAGGGAGTTCCAGAGTTATATCGAGTGGGAATACCATTAAAAAAACTAGCAACTCCAACAGATATTGCCAATACAGTACTTTTCTTGATATCGGATCGTTCCTCACATATCACGATGCAAAACATTTGTGTTGATGGTGGAGCTACTTTAGGAATTTAACAAGATTCATATAATAAAAGAGAAAACTGGAGGGAAAAAAATGAATAAAGTTATGATGCCTGCAGATGTTAAAGACCAACTTCTTAACGCCTATGAAGAAGGAGATTTTTACCTATCTTCACCAAGCAGAACAATGCTCGGAAAAGGGGTACTTAAAAAAATATTTAGTGAAAGTGAAGAGATGCATCAGAAGACTCTGTCAGAACAAGTAAAGATGGCGTTGGAAGAGGCAAGGCAAAAAGGGATCTTAAAACCTGTAGCCGTAGGTGCCATACCTTTCGATCCAAAGAATGCTCCACAGCTCATTATTCCGGAGAGGACAAAATTTTCTGTTCCTCATCAAATAAAAGGTATATTACCTGATCGTAATTCTTCATTAAATACATATGATATGCGATCAATTCCTAAACCTGAAGAATATATGGATGGTGTCCACCAAGGGCTAACCTATATTCAGGAAGGAGAACTGGAAAAGATTGTGCTAGCAAGAACATTAAGATGTCAAACTGAGGATCCAGTAGATACGAAGCAAATTCTGCAAAATTTGGTACAGTACAATGCTGGAGGCTATACATTTGCAGTGAATTTATTAAATAGCAACTCCAGCAAAAATGGAAAAGATCCAGATTATCAGAATAATAAACGGACTTTTATGGGAGCAAGTCCTGAATTGTTGGTATCAAGAGCTGGGACTACATTAATAGCAAATCCTCTTGCAGGTTCTAGACCCCGTAGTGAAGATCCTGTGGAAGATAGGAGACGAGCAATGGAGTTATTAGTTTCAGCAAAAGATTTACATGAACATGCAGTGGTGGTTGATGCAGTAAGTAAGGAACTCGCAGCTTTATGTACAAACTTGGTTGTACCAGACAAGCCGTCGGTAGTTCAAACAGAGACAATGTGGCATCTCTCAACAGAAATAAAAGGAGAAATTGTGGATAGTAAAGTCACTTCACTTGACTTGGCCCTTGCCCTTCATCCTACACCAGCTGTTTGTGGATATCCGACAGAGAGGGCATATGAAGCAATTAATGAAGTAGAACCTTTTGACCGCAATTATTTTACAGGTATTGTTGGATGGTGCGATGAAAGTGGAGATGGAGAATGGATAGTAGCCATTCGCTGCGCAGAAATTGAAAAAAGCACTATTTCTTTATATGCAGGTGCCGGGGTAGTAGCCGGTTCGAAGCCAGAAGAGGAATTGGAAGAAACATCCGCTAAATTTCGTACCATGCTTTATGCTATGGGATTAAAAGGCTTAAAGGATTCCGAATAATCGGAATATAAAAAGTGGGAATCTGAGTGTCTCAATGAACCTGGCTATCTGCAAAGTACAGATGAGACAACGCTGGTGATTCATTTCCATGGGTCTTAGTGAATCAGAAAGGAAAAATGTCGTCAATCTTAATAAAAAATACATAAAGGGAGTGAAGTTTGATGGGTATACCTGCCATCACACCATATAAAATGCCAAGAATAGAGGAGCTGCCGGAGAATAAGGTCGACTGGAAAGTTGATCCAAAACGTGCAGTTCTGCTTATCCACGATATGCAAAAGTATTTTCTAAGTGCTTATGATTCGGATCAGTCTCCTGTTGTTGAGCTTATACAAAATATTAAATTACTAAAAAATGAATGCAAAGAGATGGGGATTCCAATTGTTTACTCTGCTCAGCCTGGAAATCAGTCTCCTCAAGACAGGGCTCTTCTTACAGATTTTTGGGGAGAAGGGCTGGAGGATAATCCTAACTACACTAATATAGTTGATGAATTGTCACCAGATGATCAGAATGTTGTTTTGACGAAGTGGAGATATAGTGCATTTCAAAGAACTGAATTATTGGATTATCTGCAAAATCAGGGACGTGATCAACTTATCATCTGTGGTGTATATGCTCACATTGGATGTTTACTAACAGCTTGTGATGCATTTATGCAAGACATACAGCCATTTTTTGTTGCTGATGCTGTAGCGGATTTTTCAGAGGAATTCCATCTAATGTCATTAAACTATGTATCTTCCCGCTGTGGGATTACCACGACAGCCACTAGGATAGTAGAGGAATTGAACAGTAAAGAAGGGGTTGCTAAATAAAGAGAAAAAGGAACCTTTTATTTAATGATTTAATTAGTAAATCTAATTACTGGGCAGGTAATGCATCATAAGAGGAGAGGATTACAATGATAAGCTTATCTAGTTTAAGAGATACGGTTGATGAAGAGCTATTGCAATTGGTGTTTAAAAGGTGGGAACTTGTTAAAGAGATCCAAAAAAATTATGGCGTTTCATCCGATTCACTGTTTACGAAAATGATTCATTTAGCCAAAAAGGATAAAGATGAACAAATGATGGAGACAATAGATCATCTTCTTAAGGAATTTTCCAATTCAAATAAAAAGGTTGAAAATAAGGAAGAAAAACAGCAGAGTCCTCTGCTTTACTCTAGAGAATACCAGAAAGAAGACACAATCGTCACAATAAATGGTGAGAGAATCGGGGATGGCACACCTCATTTTATTTTGGGACCTTGTGCTGTTGAAAGTTATCAGCAGGTTCGGGAAGTAGCTGAAGTATTGGAGCAAAAAGGAGTAAGGCTATTAAGAGGAGGAGCTTTTAAACCGCGTACTTCTCCATATGATTTTCAAGGGCTGGGAATAGAAGGATTGGAAATTCTTTCAAGAGTAGCCCGTGAGCAAAATATGGCAGTTATCACAGAGATTATGAGTGTGGAACAAATCGAAAAAGCAATCCCGCTTGTTGATGTCATTCAAATAGGAGCCAGGAATATGCAGAACTTCTCCCTCTTAAAAGAATTAGGGAGAATAGATAAGCCTATTTTGTTGAAAAGGGGATTGGCGGCCACGATTGAAGAATTTAAATTGGCAGCTGAATATATTCTTTCAGAAGGGAATAAGAAGGTTATTCTTTGTGAAAGAGGCATTAGAACATACGAAACAGCAACTAGAAATACTCTTGATATATCTGCAGTTCCAATACTTAAGCAAGAGACGCATTTGCCCGTCATAGTAGATGTTACGCATTCGACTGGAAGAAAGGATTTATTAGCTTCTACAGCGAAAGCAGCTTTTGCAGTTGGTGCAGATGGCATTATGGCTGAGGTCCATCCAGATCCAGCAATTGCCTTATCAGATTCTAAACAGCAAATGAACTTAAATGAATTCGAAGAATTTTATAATGAAATTCAGAACTACCTTAACAAGAATCAATATGAAATTGTGCATTCATAATAATACATGTGCTGGGACAGTGGCTGCTGATTAGAGGAATGCTATTCATTGTATTCAATTGATAGGAATGAAATAGTTAATCCACCACACCCGATGTTTTTACAATATTGTTTTATTTAATATGGATAGAGTCATTCCTTGTTCCATTTATAGATCAATAATCCTTTCGAGTTAGCTTGTCAAAATCCGAAAAAGGATAGGATATAAAAAGTTGAACAGGATGCCCTTAAAAACGTAGCACAAAAGCAAAAAGCGTTAACGGTGGTATGCAACTGATATCCATAGGTTGGGTACCATCTTTCAATCCATCCGCGCTGGCGCAGTATCGGACTAATAGTGCACTTTTCGATTGAAAATGATTATCCCTATCGAATGTATTTATTGTTGCTTTCATTTTTTAAATAAACATTGGAGGTATTACTATGCTTGAAGGTTTTACACCCTGGCCAGCAGATAAGGCCGAATATTATCGTCAGAAAGGCTGTTGGGAAGGCCTGACGTTTGGACAAATGCTTGAAGATCGAAGCAAGCAATATGCCAATGATATTGCAGTAATAGATTATCAGTCTTCGATTACATATGCAGAATTGAATGAGCGAGCAACAAAGTTTGCAGCAGGCTTGCAAAAGCTCGGTATAGATAAGGGAGACCGGATAGTGGTGCAATTACCTAATATTATTCCTTATGTTGAAGCCGTATTTGCTTTATTTAAGATTGGTGCACTTCCAGTTTTTTCATTGCCTTCACATCGTTTTAACGAAATAAACTATTTTTGTGAGTTTTCAGAAGCGGACGCCTATATCATTCCCGATCGATTCGGTGGATTTGACTATCGAACTTTAGCAAGACAAGTAAAAGACGCTACCCCATCATTAGAGCATATCATTGTTGTTGGGGAGGCAGAAGAGTTTCTTTCTTTTAATCAAGTATATAGTGATGAGCCGCTTAGAGAGATTAATGTGCAGGGAAGCGATGTTGCCTTTTTACAATTATCTGGTGGAAGTACGGGAAGGTCTAAGCTTATTCCGAGAACACATGATGAATATATGTACACGATCAAGTTAAGCGTAGAGTGCTGTGAAGTCACTAATCAGACCATTTTCTTGGTTGTCCTCCCTGTAGCGCACAATTATCCAATGAGCTCCCCAGGAATCTTAGGGGCAATTTATGCAGGCGGGAAAATTGTCTTGAGTCTCACCCCAAGCCCTGAGGAAGCTTTCCCATTAATAGAGAAGCATCGTGTAACCATGGTGCCGCTTGTGCCGCCGCTCGCACTTCATTGGTTAGATGTAAAGCCATTAAGAACAGAGGATTTATCAAGCTTAGAAGTAATATTAGTGGGCGGTGCGAAATTTAGTGCAGAAGCCGCGAAAAGAATCGAACCGGTTTTCGAATGCAAATTGCAGCAAGTCTTTGGTATGGCAGAAGGATTAGTCAATTATACACGTTTAGATGATCCGGAAGAAATCATTATTCATACACAAGGAAGACCGATGTCACCATATGATGAAATAAAAATCGTTGATAATGAAGATAATGAACTGCCAGCAGGGGTGGCAGGGCATTTATTAACAAGAGGGCCATATACCATTCAAGGTTATTACAAAGCTCCTGAACATAATATAAAAGCATTTACAAAAGATGGATTTTATCGGACTGGAGATATTGTGAGTGTCAATGAACAAGGCTATTTGACAGTTGAAGGCCGAGATAAAGATCAAATTAACCGTGGTGGCGAAAAAATCGCGGCAGAAGAAGTGGAAAATCATTTACTTGCCCACCCTGCCATTCATGATGCTGCAGTTGTTGCAATGTCAGATCCTTATATGGGAGAAAAAAGCTGTGCTTTTGTTATTTTTCACGATGAACAAATAGCTAAGCGGAAATTAAAAAAGTTCTTAGGTGATCGAGGTCTTGCAACATATAAAATTCCAGATGAATTTGTATCTGTCGAAAAGTTCCCTATGACACATTTAGGGAAGGTTTCAAAAAAAGAATTGCGCAAAATAATAGAAGAACAGTTGCAACCAACTGAATAAGACAGAATATTTTAATTAAAGGAGCGTTTTGACATGACAAAAGAACAATTACGGGAACTATTATCATCCTATGTAGAGGATGAGATGGATACAATTGCGGACGATGAAAATTTAATTTATGCAGGCTTAGATTCGATGATGGTAATGTCAATTGTAGAAGAGCTGCGTACACGTGGTATTTTAGTTAATTTCTTGGAATTTTTGGAGCAGCCATCGATTGAAGCTTGGCTTGAAAAAATTCATATATATACGACAGTGTAAGGAGGAGACAAAATGGCTGCAAAAACTTATCCATTACCAGATGCTGCATTGGGGATTTGGTATGCACAGCATATGACAGCAAGTTCGCTATATAATACAGCAGAATATGTACGATTACATGGTAATGTCCATGTTGACATCTTATTAACAGCAGTAAAAGATACTATTGCTTCGGCACAAGCTTTACATATTGAGTGTTTTGAGCAGGATGGACAAGTTTGGCATCGTTTAAAAGAAAACACATCCTTTTCTTGCGAACATCAGCAATGCAAGAACTTTGAAAAGGCAAAAAGCATCATGTATAAAGATGTTGAAAAGATAATTCAACTGACGGATGAACCTCTCGTACGTGCTATCCTTTTTACAGAAAATAGTCAGCTGCACTATTTATATTTACGCATTCATCATTTAGTGAGTGATGCATATAGTTTTCGCCTAATTTATCAGCAAATTGCTGAACGCTATCACGCATATTTGAATGGTCAAGCTTATACCAAAAATTTTGGCGAATACGCAAATGTGCTGAAAGAAGAGCAGCAATATAAACTTTCCGAGCAGTACAAACAAGATCAGACATTTTGGTTTAATGAACTAACCGGTATCGATATTGCCAGCCTGTCAGAAAGTGCTCATTTGGACATCGGTCCAACGTTTTTACATGAAAGTATTTTTGAAAAAGAGTGTTGGGAAAAAGCACAACAAGTTGCAAAGCAATTGAAGGTGAATGTCCAGCACGTAGTAACCGCTGCAGTTGCAGCTTTTACGAAACGCTTAACGAATGCTCCAAGTGTCGTATTAGGCATACCTATGATGGGGCGTTTTGGCAGTAAGACGGCAAATGTTCCTTGCACAAAAGTAAATACGATCCCATTTCGGATGGATTTTACTGTTGAACAGACATTTGAACATATCGTATTAGAAACCAAACGTAAAATGACGCTGGTGACAAAGCATCAATATTACCGTCATGAGCAGATACGACGGGATTTGCATCTTAATCCAGAAGAGCTGCTTTTTGGGCCGCAAGTTAATTTTATGCCATTTTATGAAGACTTACACTTTGGACAAACTATCGGCCAAATAGAAAAAATATCTACAGGTGCAGTAGAAGATATTGCATTTAATATTTATAGAACAGCAGAGGGAATGCGCTTAGATGTGGCTGCTAATAGTAATCGATACAGTGAACTAAAAGTGAAAGAGCATGCACATCGTTTTATGCGCTTTTTTAAACAGCTTTTAAATAATCAAGAACACTCTATATTCACTGTGGATTATTTAAGTGATGAAGAGCGCGGACAGATTCTAATGGATTGGAATGACACGAACAGCGAAGTCGAATATAAAAATTTATCTCAATCTTTTGAAGCACAGGCTTCACGTACACCGGATGCTATTGCTATTCAAATGAATAATCAATCCATTACTTATCGGCAATTAATGAATAATGTAAATAATATTGCAGCATTTTTGCTGAAGAAGGGGATTGGCAGCGAACAGTTTGTCGGTATTTGTATGGATCGCTCCATTGAAATGATTTCTTCCATGCTTGCGGTTTTAAAGACGGGCGCTGCATATGTACCGCTTGATCCAGCATACCCAAAAGACCGCTTAAACTATATGATTGAAGATTCACAGCCAGCCATTATTCTCATTAATTTCGAAGAGCTGCCTTTTGCAACACAAGTAATGACGGTAAATGTCCAAAATTTACGGCAAGACAGAGCTAAATATGAATTTGAATTTAATCATTCACCTCGTCAAGCAGCCTATATGATTTACACATCAGGCTCAACAGGCAAACCTAAAGGCGTTGTGATTGAAATGGCAAGTTTAATGAACTTCTTAAAATCGATGCAGTATACATTTAACCTAGATGAAAAGGAAAAATTGCTTGCTGTAACAACGATATCATTTGATATTTCCGCGTTAGAAATCTATTTGCCATTATTGAATGGGGCAAGTGTTGTACTTGCAGCGAAACATGAAATCCAAGATCCCCAGGAGTTAGCAAGTATCATTGAGCAAAAAAAAATTACAATGATGCAAGCAACACCAATCGTATGGCAATATCTTGTGAAATATTCACCGAATAGTTTGAAGGGTTTACGTGTTTTAGTTGGCGGGGAAGCATTGTCCATTTCTCTTGCAAATGAGTTAGGTTTTGCTGGTGCGGCAATACATAATATGTATGGACCTACTGAAACAACGATTTGGTCAACAACAATGCAAGTGCCATCTGAAAACCAGCATGTGCCAGCTTTAGGCAAACCGATTAAAAAAACGCAGCTTTATGTATTAGATTCCATGCTGCAGCCTGTGCCGCCAGATGTAATCGGGGAGCTTTATATTGCAGGTCAAGGAGTAGCCCGTGGTTATCATAAACGTCAAGTTTTGACTGCTGAGCGTTTCGTTGCAAATCCGTATGGTCCGAGTGGCAGCAGAATGTATCGAACAGGCGATTTAGTAAAATGGAATACGGATGGTACACTGCATTATATTAGTCGTACCGACCACCAAACAAAAATTCGGGGTTTCCGCATTGAATTAGGAGAAATTGAAGCGGAAATTGCAAAACATCAAGCAGTCGAACAGGTAGCTGTAACCGTTCGGGAAGATGTTCCAGGCGACAAGCGTATTGTCGCTTATATAGTAGGGAGCATCCATCCTCAAGAGTTAATGGGTACATTAAAACAAGAATTGCCTGAATATATGGTACCTTCTTTTATCGTACCAATCGACGCTATGCCGTTAACAAATAATGGGAAAATCGATCGTAAACAATTACCGCAGCCTTTTGTCGATACTCAACAAAAAAAAGCACCGCAATCATTTTTGGAGAGAACACTTTGCACATTATTTGAAGAGGTTTTATCTATTGAACAGGTTGGGGTAGATGAAGACTTCTTCCATTTAGGCGGTCATTCCATATTAGCGACACAATTATTATTAAAAATACGGCAGCAATTACAAACAAATATTACAATCTCAGCGATTTTTGAAAACTCAACGGTTGAATTGCTGGCACGTAAGCTGCAGCAGCAACATGTTGAAAGCAAGCCTGTAACGATTCAGAAGATGAAGCGTCCAAATCGCATACCGCTATCGTTCAATCAACGAAGCTTATGGTTTTTGCATCAGCTAGAAGGTCCAAGTGCGACGTATAATATTCCACTTGTTTTAACATTTAAACGAAAAATCAACGTAGCTAAATTCCAGGGGGCTGTGCAAGCAGTAGCGAATCGACATGATATTTTACGAACGAAGTATCCAGCTTCAGATGGTGTTCCTTACCAACTGCTTGTTGAAGAACCGGTTCATTTTAATATATTAACAGTGGAGAAGGAGGACGAGGCATACGAGGTGGAACAAGCAACTCGTTATGCTTTTGATTTACAGCATGAGGTTGGTTTTAAAGTAACCATTATTAATGAAATGATTGCGGTATTTGTCATGCATCATATTAGCTCCGATGGATGGTCTTTAGCAACACTTATGCATGATTTGCAAACAGCTTACGACGGATCGCTAACTCCACTGCCTATTCAGTATGCAGACTTTGCATTATGGCAGCAGCATTTGCTCGAAAGTAAAATGGATGACGTTTCTTTACAGGATCGTGAATTATTATACTGGAAAAAGCAGTTAGAAGGAATTCCTGATGAAATAGAACTATTAGCAGACCGAAAACGGAAGCACAGTCCACAGGCACAAGGGGATGTCTTAAAATTCGTCATTCCATCAGAGTTACATAAACAGCTGCTGCAATTAGCCAAAGACTACAATGTCACCTTATATATGATCTTACTGGGAGCATTTAGTGCAATGGCAACAAAACTTGGTGCCGGAGAAGATATTGTTGTAGGAAGTCCGTTTGCAGGACGAGAAGATGAAGAGACTCTCGATTTAATCGGCATGTTTATTAACACACTGGTTATGCGTGTAGATACAAGCAACAATCCGAGATTCGAACAGCTGATCGAACGTGTGCGTTCTACTAGCATTGGAGCTTATGAGCATCAGCACGTACCATTTGACCGTTTAGTGGAGCAAATAAATCCAGAGCGTATGACGTCACGCCATCCCTTATTCCAAATTATGTTTGCATTACAAAACACACCAATGCCTTCATTAACAATAGACGATAATAATGCCGACATGGAACTTTATACAGTTGGACTATCGAAATTTGATTTAAGTATTGAAATGCGTGAATTGTATAAGGATGAAATGGCAAATGGGATTGAAACAATTGTTGAATTTAAAACAGATCTATACGATTTAAATACTGTTGAAATGCTGATGCATCGCTTCCAGATGGTGCTTTCACAACTGCAAAATAATCCAAGAATTGAAGACTTATGCATTATAACAGAACAAGAGCGTCAACAGACGATTATCGGCTGGAATACAGGTACGATTGAAACGAAACCATCAACGATTGTGGAACAGTTTGAACAGCAGGCAGCTATCCATCCGAAGAGTGTGGCAGTTTCATATAATGGGGATCACTTAACATACGAACAATTGAATCAAAAAGCTAACTGTTTTGCACGGTATCTAATAGCAAAAGGCGTTAAGGCAGAATCATTTGTGCCATTGTTATTACCGCGTTCTCTTGACATGCTCGTAGGTATTATGGCTGTGCTAAAAACAGGAGCGGGTTATGTACCGATCGATCCATCCTATCCGAAAGATCGTATGGAGTACATTATAAATGATGTACAGCCATCTATTGTTGTGACGGCAAATGATATGAAATTGCCAATAGAAATGGATGAAATAGAGTGTATTTATATGGACCTTGAGACAATCGGAAATTACGATCATTCAAATATTAGACAGGCAGAAAGAAATACACCATTAAATTGTTTACATCCTGCTTATATTATTTATACATCGGGATCCACGGGCCGACCTAAGGGGGTTGTTGTCCCGCATCAAAACGTTATTCGTTTATTGCATGCGACGAATTCATGGTTTGCTTTTAATGAGCGGGATGTATGGACATTATTCCATTCTTATGCGTTTGACTTCTCAGTTTGGGAAATTTGGGGAGCCTTATTATACGGAGGAGAACTTGTTGTTGTTCCACATGATGTGAGTCGTTCGCCGCAACAATTTTTACAATTATTAGCAGATGCGAATGTAACGGTGTTAAATCAAACTCCATCCGCTTTTTATCAACTAATGCAAGCAGACCGAGATCACCCTGAACTTAGTCGTCAGTTATCACTCCGCTATATTGTATTCGGGGGAGAGTCTTTGGATTTTAATAGATTAGAAGACTGGTATAGCAGACATCCTGATAATAAACCTGAACTTGTAAATATGTATGGTATTACAGAAACAACGGTTCATGTAAGTTATGTGAAATTAAATAAAGAACTGGTGAAGCGAAATGCGAACAGTCTAATAGGTGTCGCCATTCCTGATTTAGATGTGTATGTGCTGGATGCAAAACTTCAGCCTGTCCCTCCAAATGTTATTGGTGAAATGTACGTGGCAGGTGAAGGGTTAGCACGAGGATATTTTGAGCGGAAAGCGTTGACAGCAGAGCGTTTTATTGCCAATCCGTATGGAAAACCAGGCAGTCGAATGTACCGTACAGGAGATTTAGCTCGTTGGACAAAAAATGGAGAGCTAGATTATATAGGCCGCATCGATCATCAAGTGAAAATTCGCGGATTTCGCATTGAATTAGGTGAAATAGAAAATGTATTGCTTAAACATCCACAAATTGCGCAAGTTGCCGTAATCGTAAGGGAAGATGTTCCAGGAGATTTAAGATTAGCAGCTTATATGGTGCAAAAACAGGATCAAATAATAGACGCTACGTCCATTCGTCAATTTGCTGCCGGTGACTTGCCTGATTATATGATTCCTTCGACATTTACGGTTATTGAGGAGATACCGCTGACTACTAACGGCAAGTTAAATAAAAATGCCTTGCCTTTACCAGACACTAGTTTAAAAGAAATGATTTTACCGCGTAATCCCCAAGAAGAGTTACTTTGTGAGATTTATAAAGAAGTATTAAATGTACCACAGATGGGAATTGAAGATGGTTTCTTTGATTTAGGCGGTCATTCTTTACTGGCAGTGCAGCTTATTGGACGTATTAAAGAGGCTTTTGGAAAAGAGTTGAATATAGGTCATTTATTCGAAGCGCCGACTGTTGCTAGGCTGACTGAGAAATTAAATGGTGATGATGAACCTAATGCACTTGATATATTATTGCCATTACGTCAAGGGGAAAAGCCGTTGTACTGTATTCATCCGGCAGGTGGATTAAGCTGGTGTTATGCAGGTCTATTGAAAACATTGCCAACAAATATCGCCATTTATGGTCTTCAAGCTAAAGGAATAGGTAAGAAAGAAACGTTGCCAAAAACATTGGCTGAAATGGCAGCGGGGTATATTGATACCATACAACAACTGCAGCCCGAAGGACCATATCGTTTATTAGGCTGGTCACTTGGTGGCAATGTTGTACAAGAGATGGCTGTACAATTGCAGCAAAGAGGTCACAAAGTAGAACAGCTTATTATTTTTGATGCCTATCCAATAAGCTTTACTCCACCGTTCAAATTGAGTGAAGATCAAGAAGCGCTCGTTGCATTATTAGCATTAGGAGGATATGACCCAGAAATAGATGCAGAGTTGACACAAGAATTTGTGATAGAGCAGCTGCAAGCAGAGGGAAGTGCACTTGCATCCCTTTCAGGAGAAACTATCATGAATTTAAAAGAAGTATACAAAAATTCGATTCGATTATTAAAAGAACACGAAGCAGCCTGCTATCAAGGGGATGCATTATTTTTCAAATCGACTATTGTCCCAGACGGAATCCCTAACGTAGATGCACAAATTTGGGCACCATTCATTACTGGTCAAATAAAAAGCTATGATATTGCGTGCCGGCATAAAGATATGTGCCAGCCAATACCACTTGCGGAAATTGGAAAACTTGTTAAAGAAGCACTAACTGAAAAGGAAGGGGAAGAACATTATGTATAATCCATTTGAAAATGAACAAGGAAACTATATTGTGTTAGTAAATGAAGAGAGGCAATATTCATTATGGCCAGCTGCTATTGCTATACCAGGCGGATGGAACAAAGAGTATGGACCAGAGGTGAAAAGTAGGTGCCAGCAATTTATTGAAAAGCATTGGCAGGACATGCGTCCAAAAAGTTTAAGTCAAGCCATGGATAAGGTTATGTCTTAATGAAAAATCATCCTATCATCATCATGATATTATATGTGATCGCGATGTTCATGGTTGCGATAGATGGAACAATCATGAATGTTATTTTACCTATAATTGCAAGGGATTTTAATATATTTGCAAATGAAACAAACGGTATCAATATTGGTTATTTAAGCAGTATTGCAATTAGTTTACCGGCTGCTGGATATTTAGCAAATCGATTTGGTGTGAAAAAGGTGTTTGTAATAGCAGTGTTCTTTTTTTCATTGGCTTCTTTTTTGTGCGGCATTGCCAGTACGCTTACGGGGCTTATTGCAGCACGTGTCTTACAAGGATTAGCTGGTGGAATCATTACACCTGTTAGTATGGCATTGCTGTTTCGGACATTTTCACCAGCAGAGCGTCAAAAACTATCGCGCACTCTTGTTTTGCCAATTGCTTTTGCACCTGCAGTTGGTCCGTTAGTTGGAGGATTATTTGCAGAATACATGTCATGGCACTGGGCATTCTTTATCAATATTCCATTCGGCATTGTGGTGGTGGTTTTCGGATTATTAACACTGAATGAATTTGAATTGTTTGATTCAAAATTTGATTTAAAAGGGTATCTATACGTGGCATTCGGGCTGCCTATTTTTATGTTGACTTTAAGTTTAATAGCTTCTGAAGGAATGACATGGAAAGTTATTTTATTTGGTTTGATTGGCAGTGCATTGTTAATACAGTTTTATCGTTATGAAAAAAAGATAACAGAGCCTTTGTTAGACATGCATTTATATGAAGACCGGCTCTTTTGTTCATTAAGCTTTGTGGCGATGTGTTCGATGGGGGCATTAATGGGGATGTTATATTTATTCCCTCTTATGTATCAATCTATGTATTCGGCTTCTGCTTTAGAAAGTTCCCTGATTGTGTTTACAGAGGCATTAGGATTGATGGCCGCATCGCGTATTTTACCGAAGACATCAAAAGAACTAGGTATGAGAACAGTTATTCAAGGTGGTTTAGTAGGAACAATGATTGTATTTATGATTATTATAACCCTTGGACCAACAGCTAACCCGTGGATATTACGAGGTTTAATGTTCTGCATGGGTATTTTCTTAGGACAAACAGTGATAGGAGCGCAAGTATCTGCTTTTAATCACATAACGAAAAAGAATATGAGTAAAGCTACCACTTTATATAATATGGTAAATCGTGTTGGGGCAGCTATAGGTATTGCACTTGTTGCGATAATTTTATTACTTGCACAACAAGTGGTTGAAAGCACTTTGGCTTATCAAATTGCCTTGGTTGGAACTGTCGGACTATTACTAGTAGGCTTTGCATTTACGTTATTTGTACGTCCGAATGCTTTTTCGTTAAGTGAGCATAAAGCATCATGATACAAATATTTGTTTGTCGAATTGAAAGGTTAGAGGAGAGGCTGTTTCACGAGCTTCTCGGTTGCCTTTCTAAAGAACGTCAGCACCATATTTTGCGTTTCCGCCATTATGATGATCGTTTGCGCAGCATGGTTGGCAGTTTGTTAATCCAAATGCAATTAGCAAAACAATTACAATGTGAACCCACGGAATTAACATATCAAGTAAACCAATTTGGAAAATATAGATTAACAAATCATAACTTGCATTTTAATATTTCACATGCGGGTCAGTATGTAATTTGTGCAATAAGTGATCGTCCAGTAGGAATCGATATTGAACAAAAACAATACCGTGCTTTTTCGTTATTCCAAAGTGTTTGGACTGAAACAGAGCAGAAACTCTTCCAGCTTGATAGGATGGAAGACTTCTATTATTTATGGACAGCAAAAGAAAGTTATGTGAAGTGGTTAGGAACTGGATTATCGACAGATTTAACTAGCATTGACATTAATCCTAATGGCATGGTTTATCAAAACGGAAAAAAGGTACCTGTTCGAGTTCAGTCTATAAGTATTGATTCACAATATAAATGTGCTGTATGCAGTGAATGTCGTGTAGAGCAAGTGTTGTTAATAACAGTACATCAGCTGAAAACTTTTTTTATGGAGGGGAGATGGAGCAGTGAGAAATATACAAGTAGCTAATGTTATTGATAACAGTAAATTTAATAAGGCACATTTTACAGTCCTTCTATGGTGTATGCTATTAATTTTGTTTGATGGCTATGATTTAGTCGTATATAGTGCTGTTATTCCAACGTTAATAGAAACTTGGGGAGCAAGTACCGCAATTCTTGGAATGATTGGTTCACTTACTCTTATCGGTAGTTTAATTGGATCCGTTATTTCTGGGGTGGCAGCAGATAAATTTGGACGCAAATATGTCATTATCGTTTGTACAGCAGTATTTAGCATTTTTTCTTTATTAACAGGATTAGCGGAGAACCTTCCATTATTTATGACTTTTCGATTTGTCGCAGGCATTGGTTTAGGAGGGATTCCACCTTTACTTGTAACATTAACGTCCGAATATTCTCCCAAGAAAATGCGTAATATTATGGTTGGTATTATGTTTAGCGGTTATTCAATTGGCGGAATTTTAGTTTCTTTATGTGGAATGTGGGTTATTCCATCGTTTGGATGGCAGTGGATGTTTTTTATCGGTACCATACCGCTCCTTATGCTGCCGTTTATGATTTTTTCATTACCTGAATCTATTTATTTTTATGTTGAAAATGGGAAAATCAAGGAAGCAAAAGCTATGTTACATCGATTAAATCCTTCTTATATTCCTCAGCAACAAGATGCGCTTGTTGTAAATATGGAGACAGAAGGTGTGTCGATTACAAAGTTGTTTAAAGAAGGAAGAACACGAGCTACAGTATTATTCTGGGTTATTTGTTTTATGGGCTTATTATTAGTTTATGGTTTGAGTACATGGTTACCACAAATGATGGTATCATCTGGCTATGAGCTAACGTCAAGTTTGCTGTTTTTATTAAGTTTGAATATCGGTGCCATTATTGGCTCTCTAATAGGAGGATATATCGCAGATCGTTTAGGTTCGAAGAAAGTTTTAACCACGCTCTACTCAATCGGAGGGGTATGCTTACTGTTATTAACATTTAACCCGAATGTGTGGATACTGTATTTGTTGGTCGCTTTTGTTGGTGCTGCATCAATTGGAGCACAAAATTTAAATAATGCATTTATTTCATCGCATTTTCCATCTTCCATGAGGTCAACGGCTTTAGGGACTGCACTTAGTGTCGGACGTATTGGTGCCATTATTGGTCCTGTTTTAGGAGGTTTTTTATTAACAGGGAATCTACCAACTTATATGTGTTTTGTAATATTTGCAATTCCAGCATTTATTGCAGCAATTACTATGACCTTCGTGCCTTCCGTAAAACAATCTAATGCGAAAATAAAGGCATTATCTCAAGAAGTTGTATAAATAACAACAGTATTTAAATGAGATTCTCTTCTAAAAGATTGTCGTTTTGGAATAAGTTGAATGTAATTGAACAAGGTAGATAAAAAGATTGATTGTGGTAATCACAAAATAAATATTTACTAGTTAAAATTAATTCTTGCTAATCCGACCCTGTTTTCGTCAAAAAATCTTTGGCGAAGTCAGGGTCTTTTTAGTGTGTATCCCTTACTATTCCAATGTTTTATCAATGTTCTTTTCTTTTTCTTATTCTAAAATTCCTTCGATTTTTTGGATAACTTCATCTGATAGTTTGATGTCAATTGCTTTAACATTTTCTTCTACCTGACTTGGCTTACTTGCCCCAATTAAGGCACTTGCAACGTTAGGCTGTCTTAAGGTCCAAGCCAGTGCAAGACTAGGTAAGCTAGTATCCAATTCTTTAGCGACACCTTCTAGCTGTTCCACTTTTTTCAAAACATCTTCATTTAAGAATCCTTGTATAAATTGATTAATAGAACCATTCGATGCACGACTGTTTTCAGGAATTTTATTGCCTTTATACTTACCAGTTAAGACCCCTTGAGCAAGTGGAGAAAAAACAACTTGCCCAACGCCGTATTTTTCACTAACAGGGATTACTTCTTTTTCAATATAACGGTGGAACATATTGTATTGTGGTTGGTTAACCACGATTCTATCTAGTAAAAATTTATCTGCAACACGCATAGCTTCTTCGATTTGGGCAGCGCTCCATTCACTCACACCAGCATACAAAATCTTGCCTTCGCGAATTAAATCATCAATTGCTCTTAATGTTTCATTTACTGGAGTTTCAGTATCATATCGATGACAATAGAAAATATCAACATAGTCTAAATTCATTCGCTTTAAACTGGCATTTACTTGTTCCTTTATATGCTTTCTGGACAAGCCTCTATCATTAGGACCTTCTCCCATTGGCCAAAATGCTTTAGTGGTAATGACATAGGACTCACGTGGATAGGATTTCAATGCGGAAGCCATTACTCGTTCCCCTTCGCCACGCTCATACACATTGGCAGAGTCAAAAAAGTTAATTCCCAATTCATATGCCTTATGTATTGTTTTTTCGGCAATATTATCTTCTACTGATTTCCCGTAGGTTAACCAGCTACCTAAACTGATTTCGCTAACCTTCAAGCCGCTTCCACCCAAATTTCTGTATTTCATCTTAATCCTTCCTCCTTGTCATCTTTATTAATTGTTAAATACTCTTGATGTATAGGCTTACAATTTTTGAGTAACTAAAAAACTTTGTTTCTAGAAAACTATAATGTTCTCACTAAAGACTATAGACTTTCTTTTATTACTTTTCAATTACTGAATTTTTTTTGATATAATTACCTTTAATAAAGAAGCTATACTTTTTATAGTATCTATAATAAAAAAAGAGGTGGATTATGAATAATCATAATGAATCGGAGAAAATACAAATAGAATGTTCTATTGAAAAAGCATTAAATATAATTGGAGGGAAATGGTCATTTCTTGTCCTTAGAGAATTATTTGAAGGAACAAAACGATTTGGAGAATTACAAAAAACTATTTCAAAGGTAAGTCCAAAGGCATTAACAAACACTTTAAGACACTTAGAAGCAAATAATATATTAATTCGAACGGTTTATCCTACTGTTCCAGTAACAGTAGAATATTCGCTTACAGAAAAAGGACAAGCATTACATACGATGATTAAAGAAATGAAAAAATGGGGTACATACTGGGGGTAGTTTTTATTAGTGAAACCTTTCCTAAAATATTATTAAAGTCCCTCCAAGTGACGGAGCTGAAATAGTTTTTACTAAGGTGCAGCTATATTTGGATTTTTTTCGGAAAATTGTTGGGAGCTTTTTAAAGATAATTCTAATACGGCACATTGGGATTATTTTGATAACTCAATAAGGTTGTAGTGCCCATACTTCAGAGAGAGAAAAAGACGAAAAATTCCCTATAAGATAGATCTGGCTATTACTTCTATTTTTGCAATGTTGTCGATGGATTGGAAAAAATAATTGCTGATTTAAAAACAAGCAACTTTCTATTTAATAGACAATAATCCTATGACGAGGATGAAAAGGGGATATAAAAGTGTTTGAACATATTGAACACCATAGAAGGAGAGTTTGTATTAATCTCAGAGCCTATTTCAAAGTTAACAGAATAACATCAGGTTGATAATGTTTCTATTTGATTAGATAGATTTTGTTTTTCCATACTGATTACGTGCTTTTGTTAGAGTGCTAGTCCCAGTAAAAATGTCGTATGATGAAAAAATTTTTATTTGAATAAGTTGGAAAGTATAGAGAAATTTAAAGAAAAATTAGCAGACATATATTAATTTACATAATTACAAATGGATTAAAATAAAATGAAAAGGCATAAAGTATAATACCAAATCAATGCCCTATAAACTGCCTAATGGATGATCTATCTAACTTTTTGTATTGTTCCGCTATGTATAAAGAAAAAGGACACTCGTTGATTAAGTGTCCCTAAAACTTTATCTATTACAATCATTACCAACAAGATATTGTTAATACTTTCTACTTAATGGTGGAATTTACAGATTAAGATGGTAGTAGGTTCTTAGTTAGCTTTTTTTGTTCTTTAAACTGTTTTAACGCTTTCATCATACCAACTTGTCTAACTCCAAAATAATTATGTAACTGCTTGTAATACTGAAACATATTGTCATACACTCCTACATGTTCTTTTACAGGATAATAAGTTTTCTCAATAGGTTGTGACATAGCTTGAACAGCTAGCTCCATGTTGTCATAACCACCTTTTTGGGAACCTGCAGCCACCGCGCCTAAGATAGCAGCTCCAATCGCTGGTGCATAATCAGATTTTGAAATGCGAATCGGCATATTTAATACATCCGCATAGATTTGCATAAGAAGAGGATTTCTCTGAGGGAGTCCACCGCATGCTACCACCTCATTAATATTCATTCCCCACTCTTTGTAAGTTTCTGCAATAATCTTTGCACCAAAAGCTGTGCTTTCCAAGTATGCGCGAAAAATTTCTTCCGGTTTTGTATAAAGTGATAGTCCTACCAGCAAGCCTGATAAATCTGCATCTGATAAAACAGAACGATTTCCATTATGCCAGTCCAATGCAATCAATCCATTTTCTCCAGGAAACAGTTCTGCTGCTTTTTTTTCTAAGAAATCAAAAATAGAAAGATTATTTGCTTCTGCTTCCAAATAATAAGCATGGGGCACATGTTTTTTCACATACATACCAAACAAATCGCCCACTGCAGATTGGCCAGCTTCATAAGCATATAATCCAGGCATAATCGCATCTTTTACTACACCAGAAATTCCAGAAACTTCTTTTTCTTCTTTATTAAGCATCATATGGCAAGTAGAAGTCCCCATAACCATCAGCATTTTTTCTGCTTGATAAACCCCTGTTCCGAGTACAGCTGAATGAGCATCAATAATACCAGTTGCAATTGGTAACCCTACTGGAAGAGATAACTTTTCTGCCCACTCCTGTGTTAAAAACCCTGCACATGTACCTACATTTTTAATTTCCCCACCTAGTTTAGATAAAATGGTTTCCCCAAAATTTGGATGAAGTAAATTGAAAAATTCTGTTGGGAAACCTTGTTTTTCATTCCAAAAAGCTTTGAATCCCAAAGAACAATTATTTCGTGTCAGAGAATTAGTGAGCAGAGAAACAAGCCAATCTGAAGCTTCCAGGAAATAAGCCGTTTTATTATAAATATCTGTTCCATCTTCAAATACTTCGAAGATTTTAGGAATCATCCATTCCTCTGAAATATTATAACCAAGCTTTCGCATCCAGTTTTCTTTACGTTGAGTTGCTAATTGAAAAATTTTATCCGTTTGTTTTTTTGTATGGTGATGTTTCCATAACTTTACCCATGCGTGATAAGAATGTTCATATTCTTTTTTCAAACATAAAGGATGCAAGTTTTCATCAACAGGCAAAACAGTTGATGAGGTAAAATCTATCCCCAGGCCCACAATTTGAGAAGGATCAATTCCAGCCATTTTAAGAGCTAATGGAATACCTACTTCCATTACTTCTAAATAATCAGAAGGATGCTGCAATGCGCTTCCTTTAGGGATTTCTGTAGAGCCATCTGGCAATGTATCGATAATCACTCCATGTGCATAAGGAGTTACATGACTTCCTTTAATTGTTCCTGTTCGAACATCTACTATTAAAACTCGGCCTGATTCAGATCCATAATCAATACCAATTGTATAGAAAGAAGTGTTTGACATATATAATCCCTCCTGAAAACCTTTTCATTTATAACATTTTATCAAAACGAGTATAATCAAGCAATAATAAACTTAAATAAAAATTTTTATTTTAAATATATTGACTTGTAATTTCAATATAGTGTAAATTATAAAAAACGAGCATTAATGAACTTAAATGAACAAATTACAATGCTTGTTTAAAAAAGATGGTTTCCTATCGCATTTTTAGAAAACGCTTACTTTATTTGTGCGAGAAATCAATGAAAACTATCAGAAGGAGGATAAAAAGAAGTTACTGTGCACTTATATAATTGATTCAATATTAAAAGGGGGATAAAAAATGAATAGTAAACTTTTAGATCGGATTGGGCTACCAAGCAATTTAGCTTGGGGGTATCTTGGGGTTTTAATCTTTATGATGGGGGATGGATTAGAAATTGCTTGGCTTAGCCCTTGGTTATTAGAAAATGGCTTTACTGTGCAGGAGAACTCTCTTTTATTTGCTGTTTATGGAGTGACGCTTGCTATTGCCTCTTGGTTTTCAGGTGTTTTAGTTGAAACCTTAGGTCCAAAAAGAAGTATGTGGATAGGTACACTTATTTATATTATTGGAACTTCAGGTTTTATTGGATTAGGAGTGTCCAATGATTTTAATTACATAATGATGCTTGTATTTTATTGTATTCGCGGGTTCGGTTATCCACTGTTTGCTTATTCATTCCTTGTATGGATTGCCTATAAAACTCCTCAACAAAGACTCAGTTCGGCTGTTGGCTGGTTTTGGTTTGTATTTACAGGTGGATTAAACGTATTAGGTGCTTACTATTCAGTATGGGCTATTCAAAATCTTGGTCATATTAATACATTATGGACTTCTATTGTAATTGTTTTAATTGGTGCACTATTTGCACTAATTGTTAATAAAGATCGTTTAGAATTACAAAGTGGCAGAAGCAAAGACGAGAAACTTAAAGAACTTGCGAAAGGACTTACAATCGCTAAGGAAGAGCCAAAAGTATTGCTAGGTGGAATCGTGCGTACAATCAACACAACAGCACAGTTTGCTTTTCCAGTGTTCCTCCCTGTCTACCTAGCTGATTATGGAATTCCAACAACAACTTGGTTAGGAATTTGGGCTTCCATTTTCACAAGTAACATCTTATTCAATTTAATTTTTGGAATTATTGGAGATAAACTTGGATGGAGAAACACAATTATGTGGTTTGGTGGAGTTGGATGCGGTCTGACAACACTTGGCCTTTACTATGTTCCACAATGGTTTACAGGAAACATCTATGCAGTGGGAGCAATGGGGATTGCTTGGGGAGCTCTGCTTGCTGCTTATGTCCCTCTTTCTGCTTTAGTGCCATCTTTAGTTAAAAAGGACAAAGGTGCAGCAATGTCAATTTTAAATCTTGGTGCAGGTCTACCAACATTCTTAGGTCCTGCAATAGTCGGCTTGTTTATCGGTGCACTGGGAGCACAAGGGGTTATTTGGATTTTAGCATTACTTTATTTCTCAAGTTCTATTTTAACCTACTTCATTAAGCTTCCTAAAGAAAGAGGTGAAGAGATAAAGAATATAACTGTTGCAAAATATAACTCAAACTAAATGTGCATAAACGAACGAAAATAAGTTTATTTTTGTTCGTTTATAGTTGACTTGTTTGTTTTTTTAGTTGTATTATAAAAATACGAGCAAAAACGAACTTTTTTGAATAAGTTCGCACTTTATTTTTGAGGGGGAAATACAATGACACAAATACGCAATGCAATGCAATCAAGAACGTTTTGGCTTCTTCAACCGGGTAAATTAGAAGAAAGAAGCATTGAGAGAGAAATTAAAGATGGAGAGGTAGTTATTGAACCGAGTATGGCAAGTGTTTGTCATGCAGATATTCGTTATTATGCTGGGTTGAGAAAACCTGAGGCAATGGCTAAAAAATTACCCATGGCACTATTGCACGAAGGGATTGGAACGGTTATAGAAAGTAGATCCCAAGAAGTCCAAGTAGGTGAACGTGTTGTTATAGTTCCCAATCTGCCAGGCCATTTAGTAGAAGCAAAAACAAAGGAAGAATGTTGCTTAACGTGTGGAAAAGGAGTAGCGGATAACTACTGTGAAAATGGGCACTTTATGGGAAGTGGTTATGATGGTATTGCTCAAAGCCGTGTGGTTGTCCCAGCTGCTTGTGCAGTTCCAATCCCAGCTGACATGCCGGATGAGATTGCCGTGTTATCTGAATTATGTACAGTTTCTTACCATGCATTAAGTCATGTCCATCAGAAATTACTGTCTCCTAATACCACAGTTGCTATTTTTGGTGATGGACCGGTTGGTTATTTGACAGCAGCGATGGTTCGTTATGTTTATGGTATTGATGAATTGAGATTAACTGTATTCGGTGCAATGCCTGAAAAACTAGAGCAATTTAAGTTTGCAGCTCGTCATCTAGTTCAAAACTTTGACTTCTCTTCCTCCAAAGTAGGAGCTGATATCATTATTGAGTGCACTGGCGGAAAATTTAGCGAATCAGCAATTAACCAAGGTATTGATTTAGCGAATCGCGGTGGATCTTTAATCTTAATGGGTGTAACGGAAGAAAGAGTTCCTATTAATACTCGTGATATTTTAGAAAAGGGCCTTACTCTATACGGCAGTAGTCGCAGTTCAGTTTCTGATTATCATGCTGTCATTAAAGCATTAGAAAATCCTGCATATCAACAAGCGCTAAGCCTAGTACTTCCTGATACGTTAATCTCTGTTTCAAAAGTAGAAGATTTTGATGAAGCGATGAAGAGTGCATCGGCACATCGCGGATGGCAAAAAACTATTTTAGATTTCAAATGGTAACATTTTGAATTTCTAATTACCTTATCAACGCGATAGATCTTATCCTTACCCCCTTTCTAAAAAGAAAGGGGGTATATTTTTTATTTAGATGAGTTTAAAAGTTCACTTTATATCCATAAGTAAATGAACAATTAATATGTTAAAATTAACAAAAATGAACATTTATAAAAAGTTATAAATGAAAGGAGAGAATATCATGCTTGCCGCTGAACGCAAATTGAAAATTCTTGATTATGTAAGAAAGCATAATGTCGCTTCTGTGTCTCAACTTTCACAAGATTTTGGTGTACATGAAGCAACAATTAGAAGAGACTTAAGTGAAATTGAAAAAGAAGGACGGATAAGAAGAACCCATGGTGGTGTGGTGCTTGTGGAAGGAGTTAGTTCGGAACCTTCCTTCACCATACGTGCCAATGAACGTGTAGAGGAAAAAATTCGTATTGCTGAATGTGCAGTAGAAATGATAGAAGAAGGAGACAATATTATTCTTGATTCTGGAACCACTACACTTCAGATTGCCCGGTTGCTAGTTGCAAAATCAAACATTACCGTGGTGACAAATGATATCAACATTGCTGCAGAGTTACGTGACTTTAAAGATATTAAAGTAATTGTTACTGGAGGAATTCTTTATCCAGAAAGCTATATGTTAAACGGACTTTTTACAGATAATAATTTAAAAACTTTACATGTCGACAAAGCTTTTGTTGGTATTCCCGCTTTTCATCCTAATCGCGGACTGACACATTTTGATGACCAGCTTGTCTCGGCGAAACAAAGTATGATTGAGGCAGCTTCGCAAACTATTGTTGTAACTGACCATACAAAACTAGGTGGTATTTCCTTGCATAAAGTCGCTCCTGTTAATGAAATTGATGTTTTAATTACAGGAAGAGAAGCCTCGGAAACTAAAATAAGACAATTTAAGGAAGCGGGTTTAACTGTTTATACAGTTTGATATAATATTTTTGGATAAAAGTGCGGTCAAAGATTCCGCACTTTTTATTTATTTGTATAAATGATTAAAAAAGCCTTAGTGTTAACTTTGTGACTTTTTTTATAATGAAGCTTTTTTAGCTGGTTAAATATAAAAAAGAATGGAATGAATTTGAACCTCTACAATCTGCGCTGCCAGATTAATAGTTGTCAACATAAAAAACAATCAAGATTTTTTTGCAAATATTAACGTTTAAATGGCCCTTTACAGATTTTCCGAACGAGAAAGCTACCCTATACTTGAATTTCCTGTCTCAATTTCAATTGCTTTGGAACCTTTTGACTCACTGTTTTCCTATCCCTTTGCTCTGTTGGCTGTCTACAACTGTAATATTCACTAACTCTATCAAGTGTTAATGATTAAGTTGTTTTCGGTCCTTTCTGTTGGAGAATCAATCGATCTCCTTTTTCTAAAGGTGCATTTATCATCAATAAATAGGATGAAAGAAGAAATACAACGGATAATCCAAACAAGCTGTTAACAAACTGTAGATGATGCATAAAAATTAATTCTATTAACCAACTTATATCACCAAAAACAACGATAGACGTACCGATAATTAAGAGTAACGTTGCTGCAACAAGTGAAAATAAAGTACCATAATTGAACCAAATCGTTTTTGCAATCATTCCTAAACTAAATAAAAAGATAATCCAAGAAAAATCTACCCATAGATAAACAAGCCAATTAGAGCTATTTACTAAATCTGCTAAATGGAAAAAATTAACAGAGTTGCTGCCGCTGCTAATAATATTTGTGCTTAGATAGTAAAACAAATTAAGGAGTAACACACTTATAACACTAAAAATAAATGTGGAAAGATATATAGCCGAAACGAATTGAATTCTAGTACCACCTAAAGAAAGAATATAATGATATCCTTTGAAATTAATAAATGGATATAGAAGAAATACAATGAAAAATGGTCCGAATAAGGTAAATGACACAGATTTTGCATCAATAAATCCTAAAAAGCTAAAGAAAACAAAGAGCACGAAAGTAATTACAGCATTTATATAAAATGTCCTGTTCATTTCTTTCATCATTAATCGGAATGGTCCAGTAAAGGTATTCATACTTTTTGCTCCTCTTTTTTGGTTGTATAGTTAACAAGATAATCCTGTAAGGGTGCTTTTTCCACAGTAACACCAGCTTCTTTGGCTCTTGATTTCCACTCATCCGTAAATATGTCGTCAATCATCACATTGATTTGTTTTCCAAGTTTTCTTTTTTCTAAAATGGTATGTCCTTCAATTAAAGGTTCTATCATCTTTGCTGTTCCGGATAAATGAACACCGTGCATTTTTAACTCTTCCGTATCTTCATAACGTACAATTGTCTGCTGATTGATGATCGCAATCTTTTCACATAACGCTTCAATCTCATCAATATGATGTGTAGATAAAATAATTAAACGGGGATCTTCCTCATACGTATTCAGGAGTGCATCGTAAAACTGCTTTCTCATATAAGCATCAAGCCCATTCGTTGGTTCGTCCATAATGGTTACGGAAGATTTACTAGCAAGACCAACGACAATTTGTACCATTGTTTGCATCCCTTTAGAAAATTTCTTGATTTTCTTTTTTCTTGGTAGTTCAAATAAAGCAACTAGATGTTCTGCCAACTCCATATCCCAGTTTTTGTTAAAAAATGCTCCATAACGCAACGCATCCTCGACATTCCACAGATCTGAGAATGGGTGATTTTCTTGCATATACGTTATGGTGTTCATCGCTTCATTATTGTTATACGGTGCAATGCCGTTCACATTGATAGAACCAGCATCTATATTTTCCATGCCGGATAAAAGCTTCATAAGTGTTGTCTTTCCAGATCCATTTCTACCCCAGAGCCCTATGATGATTGGCTTCGTTTCTGAAATATTTATATTCTTTAGAGCTGGGATATTTCCATATGAAAACGAGACATTTTCGAGTTTAATCATCCGTATAATCCTCCTTGATCAGTTGAAGTAATTCTCCTTTTTTTATTTCAATCCGCTTCGCTTCTTCCATCATCGGTTTCAAATACTCGTTGTAGAAGTCTTCTTTACGCTTTTCAAGCAACTTTTGTTTGGCACCTTTTGAAACAAACATTCCAACGCCACGTTGCTTATATACATATCCAGCATCGACTAATGCAGCGAGTCCTTTTTGAACAGTTGCACGGTTTATTTGATAAAATTTTGAAATTTCTGTGGTAGAAGGGATTTGGTCGCCTTCTAACAACTCACCTTCCACAATTTCATTAGCAATCATATCTGAAATTTGCTGGAAAATAGGTTTCGAGTCATCAAAAACAGCTTTCACGATTTTCTCCTTCCTTGAAAAAAGTTGATTAGTTGATTAGTTGTGTAATCAACTATATGATAATTTTTCTCATCTGTCAATCCTTGTATTTGTTGCTTTGAAACAGAGTTTAATCTAACTCACCTTAAAATCCGTATTTTACGGTAAATACAAAGAATCTTTTTTAAAAAAGGGCAATCAAAAAAGAAAATGGTCGATTCTTTACTGAACATGACAAAAATGTCACGTTAGATAATGTTATATCGATGGTTGGCGGGCACATTAATCGATATAGTATGGTGGTGAAGGAGGGCTAAACAATGATTACAATTATAAAGACAAAAAACTTATCAAAATCTTACGGAAAGACCCAAGTCTTAAAAAATATTGATTTGACCATAGAACAAGGGGAATTCACCGCGATTATGGGGCCATCTGGCTCTGGGAAAACGACATTAATGAATACTCTCTCAACGATTGATTCCTTTAATGGTGGGGATGTTTGGATCGAGGGACAATCCTTGTTAGATTTAAAAAAGAAAGCATTACGAGAATTTCGCCAAAAACGAATGGGATTTATTTTTCAAGATTACAACCTACTGGATACCTTAACGGTGAAAGAGAATATACTGCTGCCACTCTCCTTACAAAAAACACCTATTGCGGAAATGGAGGAGAGATTAACGAAATTGATTGAAGCGTTAAATATTGAATTCATTTTAAATCAATATCCGTCTGAAATTTCCGGCGGGCAAAAGCAGCGTACGGCTGCCGCAAGAGCGATGATTACCAATCCGGCGATTGTGTTTGCTGATGAGCCTACGGGTGCACTTGATTCAAGGTCTGCCACCCAGCTACTAGAACAAATTCAATTGCTCAATACAACCTTTAAGACAACGGTTCTGATGATTACCCACGATCCGTATGCAGCGAGCTACTGTCATCGTGTAATTTTTCTTCGCGATGGAAAAATCGTCAATGAAATGTTTAAAGGAGAACAATCGGAAAAAGAATTTTTTGACAGAATCCTAACGATTCAAAGTGCTGTAGGAAGTGACCAGCGATGAACTTAGTTGATTTATCATGGAGGAATATGAAGCGGAACTTCCGTTTGTATACCATATATTTCATTTCCATGCTTGTCGGGGTTATTATTTACTTTACTTTTTCGGGTTTAATGTTTAATAAGGACGTAGTGGCCGCAATTCAAAATAAAGAAAACTACAAAACGGTTATTTTCATTGCCTCGGTTATCGTCTTTTTGTTTATTGTGTGCTTTATTTTGTATGCTAACTCATTTTTCATGAAGCAGCGAAAAAAAGAATTCGGCATGTATTTACTTTACGGAATGAAAGAAAGACAAGTTGCCACAATGGTCTTTTTTGAAACATTATTCTTGAGCTCCATTTCTGTATCCAGCGGTATATTAATCGGTGGGTTACTATCGAAATTTTTCGGTGCGGTATTAATGAACTTAATGCATTACAATGAGGACATTTCCTTTTCCTTTCCACTTGAAGCAATCGTCTCTACTATTGTGTTATTTACTTTATTAATCGGCATCATTACTATTCAGAGCTATTTTAGTGTCCGCCGTGTGCAGTTAGTCGAATTATTTCATGCAAAAGAAAAAATAGACAAACCTTTTAAATTTTCTTTTGGGTTGGCAATATTGTCCATTATATTGATTGCAGCGTCCTACTATGTGATTACGATAGCAGGAGATACAGACATATGGAAAGAGTATTTTAAAGAAACATTAGTTGCTACAGCAGTAACATTGATTGTCGGAACGTATTTATTTTTTCGCCAGTTTTCTGGTTGGGTTTTACAAAAATTGAGTCAACGTAAAAATTACTTTCATGGTACCAAAATGTTATGGATTTCCTCCCTTCGTTTTTCCATTCGAGGAAATACAGTAAACTTTACGTTTAATTCACTTATTAGCGCTATTGTCATCTTTGCAGTTGGATTTATTGCTGTAGATTACGCTGTGAAAGGTGATGTTGTAAAAAAAGAATTTCCAAACCATTTTGCCTTCTCGACGCAAGATGATAAGACACAAAAACAAATTGAACAAATAATAAATGATTCACATCCTATTATTGGTCATGAAACAATTACGGGAATTGAAACAGAAAAAGTCCCAAATAGACAAACTTTTTTTAGTTATCCTGAATATTACACAGAGGAGTTTTACCTTTTCCCTGAGTCACAATTAAATACGATTGTTGATTTGCGTGAAGTGGGTGAAAAAGTAGATTTAAAAGGGGAAGATGCAATTATTTTAACAAGAGGATTAGATGAACCAACAAAATATAAAAGTCCTCAACCTACAATTACCGTTTTAGAAGACAATACATTTCGTATAGTCGAAAAAATACGATATCCCTTGTTAAGTATCCCAACGCGTCCTGGTGGAGATACTAAACCTCAACCATCTGTACTGGTTATTTCAGATGAAGTTTTTGAGAACTTAAAAGAAAATCGTACTCTTTCTTCCTATGAAATTTATCAAATTGAAGATCCGAAGACCTCCAATGACGTTTCACGAAAAATATACGATATTGTTATGAAAAAAGAAGGAGCATATTATTCAGCCTATATAGATATGCATTCCACAGATACAGAGTCGTCCTCTTTGGTATTGTTCTCCGTTGCGTTTTTTGCAGTCATTGCATTGTTTGCTTTAGGAAGTGTCATTTACTTTAAGCAGCTACGCGAAGCGACAGAAGAGAGAGAGCATTACGCAATTTTACGCAAAATAGGTGTTAATGACAAAGAAATGAAAAAGATTATCCGGAAGCAATTGCTGTTCGTATTTTTACCGCCGCTCATACTTGGATTGGTACACAGTTGGTATCTTTTATACTACACAGTTATCCTAGTAATAAAAGATTTACCTTCCTTGACAACGATTATTTTTTCTGTAATGGGACTGTATGTGTTAACGTATTTAATCTTTTACTTATCATCAATCTCTATTTACTACAAAATTATCAACGAAAAAAACACACGGTGAGTTATTTACTCATCGTGTGTTTTTTGTCGTATTAAATACGGGTCGCTATCCAGAGGGAAGTGAATAATAAATTGGGTAAAGTTGCCCACTTCCGACATACAACTAATGTAATGTCCTAATTTGTTACTTAACTGTTGGGCTAAATATAAACCCATTCCAGTCGACTTCGAATACAATCGCCCTGTTTCTCCAGTAAAACCACGATTGAATATTCGCGGTAGATCTTTTTGGCTGATGCCAATTCCATTATCCCGAATGAGAAGCTGTTTTTCTTGTGGGGTTTCGTATACTGAAATGTTTATCTCCCCACCATGCTGCGTATATTTTAAACTATTCGTCAGCAGTTGATTGATGATGAACTGGAGCCATTTAGGATCACTTTGAACCTCTAGCTGGTCTGCCTGTATGTTAATGCGGATTTTTTTTGAAAAAAAGGTTTTCGAATGAGATTTAATAATCTCTTTTGAAATTTTGACGATATCACACTTTTGAATATTATAATCTTGATTAAAACTGTCGAGCTTGGCATAATAGAGAGCTTGATCAACGTAATTTTCAATTTTCGTAATTTCTTCCCTTAAACTATCCGCGTCCATATCGGTTTGCTGCAGTAAGCGAAGAACTGCAATTGGTGTTTTGATTTCATGGAACCAGGAGACGATAAAGTCATAATGCTCATTTTTTCTTTCTTGAATCCGATTCATTTCACGGATATGCGCCCTTTTCAGCTCCTCGATATGCGCTTTAGCGAATTCTCCTTCCAGTGATAAATGGTCATAATCTTCCCTTTCTATTTGTCGGATTACACGTAGATTGTGCTGATAGCGAAATAATAAAAATCCCAGTAACACAATAGAAGATAGAGCGAAGGCATAAAAGAATGTTCCCCACGCCCAGTTGTCCCTGCTATCGGTGAAAAATACTGCTGCTGAAATTAGGAAGCTAGCTAGATACAGATAAATATAAGGCTTTTCATAAGTTAGATATCGTAGGAAGGTCATTCGATTAAATATCCCATTCCTTTTCGGGTAACTATAAAATCTTCCAGACTAAGGGAAGCAATTTTCCTGCGCATTCGGTTCACATTCACGGTTAGTGTGTTATCATCAACAAACTGATCTTCATTCCATAATGCTTGCATTAAGTCCTCTCGCGAAACAATTTTACCGATATTCCGCATCATCAATTGTAAAAGGATGAATTCATTCCGGCTTAATTCCGTGCTTTGCCCTCTATATTCAATTGTTGAATTGGTTACATTTAATTTTAAGCCCCGATGGACGAAGGTGATATTTGGCTCTTCCTGATATGTATATCGCCGGCGGATAAGCGCACTAATTTTCGTGACAAGAATATCCAAATCAAATGGTTTCTGAATAAAATCATCTCCGCCCATATTAATCGCCATTATAATATCCATATTCTGATTTCTGGAGGAAAGGAAGATTATCGGCACCTTTGAAACAGATCGTATCTGCTGGCACCAGTAGTATCCATCAAAAACTGGTAGATTAATATCTAATAGAACAAGGTGTGGAGATTCTTGTTCAAATTCCTTTAACACTTGGTCAAATCGTGTCACTTCCATCACATCATACTGCCATTTCCTCAATTTATCAGCGACAATCTGTCTAATTTTCTCATCGTCCTCAATTAACATGATTCTATACATAAAATCTAATCCCTCATTATTGTAAAAATGGTCAATAGATTTATTGTAGCACAACCTTTGGAGGATTTTTATCGTAGGATTAATCGCCATGAAGTTCTATATTAGGTAGAGACTCTAAGTTTAATTAAGGATAGGAAGGATAATGAAGCAGAATATAAAAAAATTACTTGATTCCGATAAAGAGAGAAGTTTAGAAGAGGATCAAATTATCAAAAGCTGAAAATATACAAGTTTTTATATATTTAAAAAACATATTGCTATAAACATTATCTACTATATTGACAATAGCATTTGAATTTATTTTTATACAAAAACTACTTTTAAAAGAAATGAAAAGAAAAAACATACTATAATTAATTTATCAGCATCGATAAATAAGTGGTCAAAAACTTCTTGAAAAAAGTTATTGACTAAATAAAAAATATTGTGGTATATTATTAAAGTCGCTTACGAGCGATAGAAAAATTGCTCTTTGAAAACTGAACAAACAAAACGTCAACAATAATCATTTTATAACTTTTGTTATGAAACGAAACAATAAGCAATAC
>NZ_BQYJ01000005.1 GCF_023168165.1 Niallia sp. NCCP-28 | reverse complement strand
GTACTGCTTGTTGTTTCGTTCATAACAAAAGTTATAAAACGATTATTGTTGACGTTTTGTTTGTTCAGTTTTCAAAGAGCAATCTCACCACTAACAAAAGCGGCTTTTATATACTATCATTTTCATTTAGAAAAGTCAACAACTTGATTGTTTTTTTATCAATTAACTTGCTGACTTGTATTATTATATCTGCTAATCTTGATGTTTGCAATAGTTTTATAATATTTTTTAAAAAAATTATAAAACAGATTTATAATCTAATATTTCTTCTATAAAAAGATGTCTATTTTTCTCTAAATCAATAATATCCTCTCTACTTAATAATTTTATTAAAGGACGTGTTGGGGATTTGTCTTGAATAAATAAAACTTCTCCTTTATCTCCATTTGATAAGCGAACCTGGCTGCCAATTGTATATCGAATGATTCCTGAACGAAGAGCATTAAGGACTTTAAATTCATACTTGCCAAAATAATCTTGATATAACTGCTCTAATACTTTAAATGGCGATTGTTTTTGTCTATAAAGCCTTTCAGATGTCATAGCATGAAATGTGTCTGCAACAGCTATTATTTTAGCATAAGGATGTATCTTGATATCTCTATTCCCTAAAGGATATCCACTGCCATCTAATCTTTCATGATGCTGAAGAATTGATAATCTGGCATCATTTTTTATTAATGTTTGTTCCGGAATCATTTTCACACTAAATCTTGTATGCTCTTTTACTTCTTGAAACTCTTCTTCTGTTAAGGGTTCTGCTTTTGTCAATAGTCTTGGATTTATTCTAGCCATACCTACATCACTTAAACATCCGGCTAATGCAATTTGTATGATTTCCCCATTATCATAATTTAATTTATGTGCAATATAGGCACTAATGACCGCAACAGCTATTGAATGTTGGTATAGATATTCCTCTTTATTCGATAAATGGTATAAAGAGAATATCTCCTTATCAGCAAATTTTATATCTTTTAGCAAAGGAAGCAATAAAAAACGAACATTCGCAATGTTCACCGGTCTACCAGATTGCCATGATTTAAATTCTTTTTTAAATTTTTGAACACTCTTTAAAAATTTCCGAAAAAATGATTCTTCTTCTTTTTTCTTTTCTCTTTCTGTCTGAACATTTTCAGCTAATGAATCTATATATTCGCTGCCATCAATTTGTGTATTCTCTATGACAACTGATTGAACTAAAAATGCTCTTAAAATATTAATATGTTCAGCTGTCAAAACAGTTTTGGCACTAATTATTGGTTTTGATGTAAGTTTAAATACATCCTCAGCCAAAATACAGCCTGCTCTTAAATTACTTGTATTAACTTTCATCGTATCCTCACCTTTAATTGAGACCTTTATACTATTTTACTGTATTTTTTTAGGAAAGTTAATAAAATTCAAAGGTAAGCATATCCCCTTCTTTAAATTTTTTAATGGTTTATCTATTCTACAATATATCTTTTCAGCAAATAATCAGTTATTCAACAAATATTCTATAGTTCTTCAACAAAAAAATCCTCTAAAGAGGACAGATTTCATTTAAGAATCTATCTACTTTAGAGAATTGTGAAAACCATGTTTTTTTTATTCTTCTATCTCTGTTTCTTCTTGAGCAGTTTGCTCAGGAATTCCTTCTATCATATCATCATCAAAGATAGTATCGACTTCATCTTCTTCCTCTTTTTCCACTTTTGCAACAGTAGCAACAAACTCATCTTCACTTTCATTAAGTTTTATCAACTTAACCCCTTGAGTGTTTCTTCCCATAGTTGATATATCGCTAACTGCCATTCGGATTAACACGCCGCCCGTTGTAATAATCATTAAGTCTTCTTCACCTGTTACAGCTTTCATAGAAACGAGCGTTCCATTTTTTTCTGTAATATTGCAAGTTTTGATTCCTTTTCCGCCTCTACCCTGAATTCTATATTCCTGTGCAGGGGTTCTTTTTCCAAAACCATATTTGGTTACAATTAAGATTTCAGTATTTTCTTCTAACACTTCCATCCCAACTACCTCATCTGTAGCGGCGAGAGTTATTCCTTTTACTCCAGTAGCAGTTCTTCCCATAGAGCGTACATCTGTCTCTGGGAAACGAATTAATAGACCATTTTTAGTTCCAATGATAATGTCTTTAGAACCATCTGTTAAACGAACCGATATTAATTCATCGCCTTCTCTTAAGTTAACTGCTATTAATCCGTTGTTCCGAATATTAGCAAAAGATGAAAGCGGAGAACGTTTAGAGACTCCTTCTTTCGTTGTAAAGAACAAGAACCAATCATCTGCAAATTCAGACACTGGAATAATTGCATTTACCCATTCATCTTTTTCTACCCCTAATAGGTTAATAATTGGAATTCCCTTAGCTGTTCTACTGAATTCAGGTATTTCATATCCTTTTAAACGATAAACTTTTCCCTTATTCGTAAAGAAAAGGATAGTATCATGGGTAGAAGTTGTACTTAACAATTCAACAAAATCATCTTCATTTGTTCCCATCCCCTGAATTCCTCTTCCTCCACGCTTTTGCGCGCGATAGGTAGACGCTGGCAAACGTTTAATATATCCATTATGCGTTAAAGTAATAATGATATTTTCTTGTGGAATTAAATCTTCATCCTCAATATTTTCTATTCCACCTGCTACAATTTCTGTGCGGCGTTTATCATTAAATCTTTCTTTTAGTTCAAGCAACTCTTCACGAATAATTTCAAGGACTTTTTCTTCATCTGCAAGAATTGCCTTTAGCTCGCCAATTAATTTCATTAATGACTGATACTCTTCTTCAATCTTTTCTCTTTCTAAACCTGTTAGCCTTTGCAGACGCATATCGAGAATAGCTTGTGCTTGTTTCTCAGAAAGATTGAAGTTTGTCATCAATCCTTCACGTGCAATTTCAGTCGTTTGAGAACTGCGAATTAGACTAATTACTTCGTCTAAATGATCTAGAGCAATTCTTAATCCTTCTAAGATATGAGCACGTGCTTCTGCTTTTCTTAATTCAAACTCGGTTCTTCTTCTAATTACCACTTTTTGATGGTCAAGATAATAAGCTAAACATTGTTTTAAATTGAGAACCTTTGGCTGCCCATCAACTAGTGCCAGCAAATTGATGCCGAAACTTGTCTGCATCGCTGTTTGCTTATATAAGTTATTTAAAAGTACATTTGCATTGGCGTCTTTGCGGACTTCAATAACAATACGCATACCATTGCGATCTGACTCATCTCTTAAATCTGTAATGCCGTCTATTTTTTTATCGCGAACAAGTTCCGCTATACGTTCAATTAACTTTGCCTTGTTAACTTGATATGGAATTTCTTTAACAATAATTACTTCTTTTCCACTTGGCTTTACTTCAATTTCCACTTTCGCGCGAACAATAATAGATCCACGACCTGTTTCATATGCTTTTCTTATTCCACTTCTACCAATAATCATTCCGTAAGTCGGAAAGTCAGGACCAGGAATAATCTCCATTAACTCAGGAATTGTGATATCTTCATTTTTGCTTACTGCTAATACTCCATCGATTACTTCTCCTAATTGATGAGGAGGAATATTAGTTGCCATCCCAACTGCTATTCCACTTGTTCCATTTACTAAAAGATTTGGAAAACGTGATGGCAATACGCGCGGTTCTTTTTCCTCTCCATCGAAGTTTGGATCATAATCAATCGTATCTTTGTTTATATCACGTAAAAGTTCCATTGCAATTTTTGACATTCTTGCTTCTGTATAACGCATTGCAGCAGCAGAATCTCCATCAACAGAACCAAAGTTGCCGTGCCCATCTACGAGCATATAGCGATAATTAAAATCTTGAGCCATCCGCACCATTGTTTCATAAACAGCACTATCTCCATGCGGATGGTACTTTCCGATTACTTCTCCCACAATACGGGCAGATTTTTTGTATGGCTTATCCGAATGCATCCCTAAGTCATGCATAGCATATAATATTCGGCGATGAACCGGCTTTAAGCCATCACGTACATCTGGAAGTGCCCGAGAAACAATTACACTCATTGCATAATCTAAAAACGAGGTACGCATTTCTTTACTAATATTTATTTCTTTTATTTGAGAATTAGGCATATCAGCCATAAACAAGGAACCTCCTTAAGAAAAGCGCAAGAAGCTAGAATTCATCCTAGCATCCAAAATTATCTTTCTTCTATTTATTTAAATTAGATTAGTCACCTGTTGACTAAACATCTAAATTTTTCACATATACAGCATTCTCTTCAATAAAGTTTCTGCGTGGTTCTACTTTATCACCCATTAACATTTCAAATGTTTCATCTGCTTCGATTGCATCATCCATACTTACTTGAAGCAGCACTCTTGTTGAAGGATCCATTGTTGTATCCCATAATTGCTCTGCGTTCATTTCCCCAAGCCCTTTATATCGTTGTATATTAGGTCTTGGTGTTGCTGGTAGGGAAGCTAATATTCCATCAAGTTGATTTTGATTATATGCATATTCAACCTTTTTCCCTTGCTGTACTTTAAAAAGAGGTGGTTGTGCTATATAAATATATCCTGCCTCGACAATTTTTCTCATATAGCGATAGAAAAAAGTCAATAATAATGTTCGTATATGTGCACCATCAACATCGGCATCTGTCATAATAACGATTTTTTGGTATCTAGCTTTAGAAATATCGTAATCATCGCCTATTCCTGTACCTATTGCTGTAATCATGGATCGCACTTCATTATTAGACAATATTCTGTCTAGTCGTGCTTTTTCCACATTAAGTATTTTCCCTCTTAAAGGCAAAATTGCTTGGAAATGTCTATCTCTCCCTTGTTTAGCAGAACCTCCCGCTGAGTCTCCCTCTACTATAAATAACTCACTTATGCTTGGATCTTTAGAAGAACAATCTGCAAGCTTGCCGGGTAAACTTGATACTTCCAATGCACTTTTTCTTCTCGTTAGCTCTCTTGCTTTTTTCGCGGCAATCCTTGCACGCAATGCCATTTGTCCTTTATCGACTATTTTTCTAGCGATGGATGGATTTTCCAACAGAAATTTCTCAAAGTGATCAGCAAATACTGTATCTGTAATAGTTCGCACTTCTGAATTCCCCAGTTTTGTTTTTGTTTGTCCTTCAAATTGGGGATCTGGATGCTTTACAGAGACAATAGCTACTATTCCTTCGCGTACATCTTCTCCTGAAAGGTTAGATTCAGATTCTTTTAAAATGCCATTTTTTCTAGCATAATCATTTATTGCTCTTGTTAAAGCTGTTTTAAAACCAGCTTCATGTGTACCGCCTTCATGTGTATTTATATTATTTGCAAATGAGAAGATATTGCCTGTATAGCCACCATTATATTGCAAGGATACTTCAACTGATATTCCATCTTTTTCCCCTTCAATGTAGATAGGTTCTTCAAACAATACATCCTTATTGCGATTTAGATGTTCCACATATGATTTTATGCCGCCTTCATAGTGATACTCTTTTCTTTTTTCATTACCTTCTCGTTTATCTTCAATCGTAATACGAATATTGCGATTTAAAAATGCCAGTTCTCTAATTCTATTCGCAAGCGTTTCATACTCATAAACAAGGGTTTCTTTAAATATTTCGCCATCTGGTTTAAAGTGAGTAATAGTTCCAGTTATTTCACTTTCTCCTATTATTTTCAAATCAGCGCTTGGTACACCTTTGTTATATTTTTGGTAATAAATATTGCCATCGCGATGAACAAAAACTTCCAACTCTGTAGAAAGGGCGTTTACAACAGAAGCACCTACACCATGCAATCCTCCCGATACTTTATATCCGCCACCGCCAAATTTACCGCCAGCATGGAGAACAGTCATAATTACTTCTACAGCAGGTCTTCCCATTTTTTCTTGAATACCTACTGGAATTCCACGTCCATTATCTTTTACAGTAATACTATTGTCTTTTTCAATAATAACGTTAATTTCACTGCAAAATCCGGCTAATGCTTCATCGATACTATTATCGACGATTTCCCAAACTAGATGGTGAAGCCCCTTTCCACTAGTAGAGCCTATATACATACCAGGTCTTTTGCGAACAGCCTCTAATCCTTCTAAAACCTGAATTTGACTTTCATCATACGCTTGTTCAACTGGATTTTGTTCCATTGACATATCGATCACCTTACTTTCTATTCACATACGAAATGAACCATTTTGTTATCTTATTTATTGGGATAAAATAATAATCAATATCTCTTACACCATTAATTTATAAGAACGTTTTTTTAGTGTATTTGATGCAATAGGGGAGAAATAGATAGTATCTTTTGTAACTACAATAGATTTATAGGCATTATTTTCTGCATGAATACTTGCCGATCGATGATTTATTAAAAATTCTTTTGTAATTTCAGAAGATACGACTGTCTGCTTATCTAAGATAAAAATAATATCTATTGCCCTAACCAGAATATCATCACCAATATGAACATACATGATTGTCACCTCAAAATAGCTTACTGAATCTTATGAATCATTCCTGACTTCACACTAAAAGTGGAGGCCTCTTTTAATGTGTGATGATCAATTCCATCTACATTTGTTGTTGTTACAAATGTTTGTACTTTTCCCTGAATTGTATTTAGTAAGTGAGATTGACGATAGTCGTCTAATTCAGAAAGCACGTCATCCAATAAAAGAATTGGGTACTCACGAATTTCAGAATGTATCAGTTCAATTTCAGCCATCTTTATCGATAATGCAGTTGTTCGTTGTTGTCCTTGAGAACCGAAAGTTTGTACATCTCTTCCATTTACAAAAAACAGCAAATCATCTCTATGAGGGCCAAACATTGTCATTCCTCTTTCAATTTCTCTAGCTTTCACCTTGAAAAATTTCTCTTCGTATACTTCCTTCATTTTCGACAAATCTTGTTCTTCTGATACATCTACAGAAGGCTTATACTGAATTTTTAATGTTTCCAGCCCTCTTGATATTCCCTTATGGATGGGTACTGCCCAATTTTCTAGCAGTTGGAGAAATTCAAATCGCTTAGCAACAATTTTCACTGCCGCATCTATAAATTGCTCGGTCAGTATTTCAAGCATTGTATAATCTGACTGTTTTTTTGTTTGTAATTGCTTTAAATAGGTATTTCTTTGCTGTAATATTTTCTGATATTGTCCCATATCATGTAAATATACAGCTGATATCTGCCCTATTTCCATATCAATAAATCTACGCCTTATTTGCGGACTGCCTTTTACCAAATTAAGGTCTTCAGGTGCAAACATAACTACATTCATGTTGCCAACATATTGACTTAATTTTCGTTGCTCAATGTGATTATATTTCGCCTTTTTTCCCTTTTTAGATACAATTAATTGCATAGGCAAATGGCCATGTGCTTTTTGCAGCCTACCTTCTATTTTAGCATACTCTGTGTCCCAACGAATAAGATCTTTATCGTTTGACGTTCGATGAGATTTGGCCATTGCTAATACATAGATAGATTCCATCACATTGGTTTTTCCCTGTGCATTTTCTCCTAATATGACATTCACCTTATTTTCAAACTCTACTTCCAAGTGTTCATAGTTTCGGTAATTTTGCAAAAGCAGCTGTTCAATAAACATTTGGCTTCATCCTTTTTATAAAACCGTAAATTGGCCAAATGAAGGAATATCAATGACATCGCCAGATCGAAGTTTTCTTCCTCTTCTCTGATCCTGCTCTCCATTGACAAACACTTCATATTCACTTAAAAACCATTTTGCCATTCCACCTGATTGAATTAATTCTGCCGCTTTAAGAAATTGCCCTAAAGTAATATATTCCGTATCTATTCTAATTGAATTATCCATTTGTTCACTCTTTCAAATTTAATCGTATCTTATTATTTTACTAAATAATAGCCCGATACACAAAGAAAACTAAAAATATAAATAAAAATAAGAGGGCTAACACAAAAATGCTACCCTCTTAAACAAGAACTTTTTATATTTTTCGAAGCACTTAAAAACCATAAAAAGTTTATTCTAATATGTTCTTACAGGAAGAATTAACTGAAGAATGGCATCATCATTAATTGGATGAATAACAAATGGACGCATTGCACCAGTAAAACTTATTTTTATTTCTGTTCCCTCTAATGCTTTTAAAGCATCCATCATATATTTAGCACTAAAAGAGATTTTCAGTTCCTCGCCGCTAATTGACTCGCTTACCAATTCTTCTACTACTTTCCCAATTTCCGGTGTAAAAGAAGAAATTTCAATGACATTCTCATTGAGAGTAGAAAACTTCACGACATTATTCCTTCCCTCTCGAGCAAGCAAAGAGGCACGATCAATTGCTTGTAGAAACTCTTTTGCATTCACAATAATATCTGTTTTGCTCTCAGTCGGAATAAGGCGATTGGTATCTGGATAATTCCCTTCCAATAACCTTGAGAAAAATAAAATGTGTTTCGTTTTAAATAATATTTGATTTTCTGTTATAACAATTTCCACGGATTCATTATCATCATCTAAAATGCGATTTAGTTCATTTAAACTTTTTCCTGGTATAACAATATTATAGACTTGTTCTTCATTGGAATTAATTTTTGCTTTTCTTAAAGCTAAACGATGGCTATCTGTTGCAATACAGATTAAGTCTCCATGTTCGACTTTCCAATTGACACCTGTTAACACCGGTCGTGTTTCTGAGGTGGACACTGCAAATACTGTTTGCTTGATAATATTTTTTAATATGTCTGTAGGAATTTTTAAAATGTTTTGTTCTGATAGCTCTGGCAAATGTGGATATTCTTCAGAATCTAAGCCATTTAAATTAAATTCTGATTTCCCAGAACGAATAACTGTCTGTAGTTGCTCTACTTCTATTTCCACTTGATTTGTTGGAAGTTTTTTTACAATTTCACTAAAAAACTTTGCTTGTAAAACAATAGAGCCCGTTCTGTGGATTTCTACAATTTCTATATCGTTTTCTTCTTTAGGTATAAACGATTCTATCGAAATATCTGAATCGCTTCCCGTTAATGTAACTCCTTCATCAGTCGCTACAATTTTGATCCCTGTCAAAATCGGTATTGTTGTTCTGCTAGTAATTGCTTTCATAACATCTTGAACGCTTTGTACAAGATAATCCTTTTGGATGATAAATTTCATAAATTAATCCTCCGATATTTTTAAATTTCTTAATGCTATTTTTAATAATTATTTTTTAAAAAAACAGTAGTAATAATAGTAGGTCCTGTTAATTTGTGGATAACTCGAAAAAGTAAAGGAAACACAGTCTATCCACATGTGGATAGACTGTGTTTAAGTAGCGATAAGTTATACACAGTATTCTATCTAAATTTTTAATATTTCATTTATCTCATTTATTTGTTTTTGCAATAAAGAATCTGAAACGAGTAATTTTGAGATTTTTTCATGGGCATGAATAACGGTTGTATGATCTCTTCCGCCAAATTCTTCTCCAATCTTAGGGAGGGAGAAGTCTGTAAGTTCTCGAGATAAATACATAGCGATTTGCCTAGGAAATGCAATAGACTTTGTTCTTTTTTTTGCCTTAAAATCTTCTAATTTTATATTAAAATGCTCTCCAACAACCTTTTGGATATCATGAATAGTAATGACTCTAGGTTTAGAAGTTGGAACAATGTCTTTTAGGGCCTCTGCAGCTAAATCTGCATTGATATCTTTGTTGATTAAAGAGGAATAGGCAACAACGCGAATGAGGGCACCTTCTAATTCCCGGATATTTGTATCAATTTGATTTGCAATATATAGCATAACTTCATTTGGAATATCTAATCCGTCTGCTTTTGCTTTTTTTCTTAAAATAGCAATCCTTGTTTCTAAATCAGGAGGCGTTATATCTGTAATTAACCCCCACTCAAACCGCGAACGAAGACGGTCCTCAAGCGTCGGTATCTCCTTAGGAGGCCGGTCGCTGGATATAATAATCTGTTTACTTTCTTCATGCAGGGTATTAAAAGTATGAAAAAATTCTTCTTGTGTTGATTCTTTTCCAGCTAAAAACTGAATATCATCTATTAGCAGGACATCAACATTTCGATACTTATCTCTAAATTGTGCCCCTTTGTTATCTCTAATACTATTGATAAATTCATTCGTAAATTTTTCAGAAGATAAATAGACAACTTTAGCAGAAGGATTATGATCTAAAACATAATGTCCAATTGCATGCATTAAGTGAGTTTTTCCCAGTCCAACTCCTCCATAAATAAAAAGAGGATTATATGCTTTAGCTGGAGCTTCTGCTACAGCTAATGAGGCTGCATGGGCAAACCTATTTCCTGAACCAATGACAAAAGTATCGAAAACATATTTAGGATTTAGTATAGTCCGTGGGAAATCAGCTGATTCTTCAGTTTTTTTTCTTTGTTTAGATGAAATTTGCAAATCAAATTCTTCTTCTTTTTGATTTTGAGGAATAATGAATTTTACAGTAAGCTCTTCCCCTGTTATTTCATACAGAATTCCAGAAATCAGCTGGGAATAGCGCTCTTCTAACCAATCACGTGCAAATTCATTTGGGGCAGTAATAACCAAACTATCCCCTTGCAACGAATGTGCAGCAGTAGCTTTTAACCAGGTATCAAAACTGGGTTTGCTTATTTTCTTTTCTATATTAGACAAGGCTTTGTTCCATAAATCCGCAATATTTTCCAAACAGTTTCCCCTCCTTTTCTGTTTATTTGCGTGTTGAAGAGAACAGATTTTTCTATTAAAGCAATCTGCTAATGCTATTATTTTGATTTGTGGAAAAATATATAATAAGGAAATTAAGTGAAATTTCGACAGTATCCACTAATTGTGGACAACTATATTCAGATATATTTGATAACCTGTCCACATTTTATCCACACTCTGTGGATAAATCAGGTATACATAGAATTTATTCAAATGTGAAAACAAAACTATAATATCAAATTATCACAATAACTGCAATGGTTTTTGAAATCTATCCACAACCTGAACAGTATGTTGATAAAAAATGTCCACAAACTTTTATTATGTGAAAAAGTTGTATATAACTGTTGTGGATATAAAAAAAACTGTCGAAATTTATCCACAGACTAATGAATAAGAGGATTTAAGGTGAAAAAATCTATTATTAAAAAATAACTTTAAGGTGACAATAAGTAGAGAGGGGATTATGATAGAGAAGGTAAAAATAGAATTTTTTCTAGGTTATCTAATCTTAGATCGGATATATAAAAGAAAAGCGGTCTCAAAGAAATGAAGATAACCAAATTTATTGTTACCGAATTAGCAAAAAAAAATACAGGAAATAAAAGAAAAGAAATGAATAGTTGACAATCAATTGCCTATGTTTATATAATTGTATGGACTGTCTATTACAGCTATTCCTCAGGGAGGTGTCATATAAAATGAAAAGAACTTACCAACCAAATAAACGTAAGAGAAGTAAAGTTCACGGATTCCGCAGCCGTATGAGCAGCGCAAATGGACGCAATGTCTTAGCTCGCCGTCGACGCAAAGGAAGAAAAGTATTATCAGCTTAGGCCACTGAACCCTCAGTGGTCTTTTTTTCATAAATATTTTTCTATGAGTTGTTATTTGCTAGCTTGTATTAGAATTATTTGATATAAAAATTAGCGTATGTGGAAATATTTATAAAAGCGAGCTATTTCTTTTAAATTTATGAACATATATCTATTTTTTAATTAGAATTGAGGTTGTAGATTCTGATTCTTTTTTTTAGAAGAAACTAAAATAGGGCTTTTCTAAAAATATGCTGCAGAGGAAATAACTATGCTTTTTTTTCAATACATATTATTATTCAAAAGGATGGAAAAGCCTGAAGGAGTATATAAGTTGAAGAAAGAATTTAGAATAAAAAAAAATAAAGATTTTCAAGAGGTATTTAAAAAGGGACAATCTTTTGCCAATAGGCAATTTGTTGTATATAAATTAAGCAAAAAAAATCAAGATCATTTTCGCATTGGATTATCTGTAAGCAAAAAGATAGGAAATGCAGTAACTAGAAACAGGATAAAAAGATATATTAGACAGGCTTTCTTAGAGCTGGAGCTTCACTTAAACCCTGCAATGGATTATGTTATTATTGCGAGAAAGCCAGTTTCAGACATGAGTTATGAAGAAGTTCTAAATAGTTTAAAGCATGTATTGAAAATTGCCAAAATAATCATAAAAAAGAATGAATAAAAATTTTGTTAAGCGTTTCCTAGGTTGTAATATTACGTTACAATATAAAATATATTAAAATTTAATGAGAAATCATGAAAATACAGGAGGATTTGACGCTTGAAAAAGAAAACATTATTGCTAGTAGGAATTTTGTTTATCATGACTGTTTTAACTGGTTGTACAGAATTTAATAAACCGATTACTTCTGATAGCGAAGGATTTTGGAATGAATATATTGTTTATCCATTATCTCAGTTAATAGTAAAAACAGCGGAATTTGCTGGAGGAAGTTTTGGTTTATCCATAATTATTGTAACAATATTAGTCCGTTTAGTTATTTTGCCATTAATGATTAAACAAACAAAAAACAGTAAAGCAATGCAAGCTATTCAACCTGAAATGGAGAATTTGCGCAAAAAGTACAGCTCTAAAGATCAAAAAACACAACAAAAGCTTCAAGAAGAAACAATGAAACTATTTAGGGACAATAATGTTAACCCACTTGCAGGCTGTTTTCCATTAATTGTTCAAATGCCAATTTTAATTGGTTTTTATCATGCGATATCCCGTACTAGAGAAATTGCAACACATGAATTTCTTTGGTTTGATTTAGGAGAAGCAGATCCATACTATATTTTACCGATTCTTGCGGGGATCACGACATTTATTCAAACGAAAATGACAATGGCAGGCACTGCTGGGCAAAATCCGCAAATGATGATGATGCTTTGGATTATGCCAATTATGATTTTAGTATTTGCCATAAATTTCCCTGCCGCTCTTTCTTTATATTGGGTGGTTGGTAATATTTTCACTATTATTCAAACATTCTTTATTAAAGGTCCCGAATTGAAAAAGAGTGGTGAAACAGGTAAAGCAGGAGGAGGAGCGAAAAAGTGAGAGAAGTAACTGCTAAAGGGCGAACAGTCGAAACAGCAGTGGAATCAGCTTTGGCGCAACTTAAAACAACAAAGAATCAAGCCGAAATCATTGTTGTTGATAAAGGAAAAAAGGGGTTTCTTGGATTTGGATCTCGTGCAGCTGTCGTAACAGTTAAGCGGTTAAACAATTCAGTTGAACAGGCAAAAGAATTTTTATTGGATATCTGCAAAAAAATGGGAGTAATAGCTGATATTACGGTTATAGAAGAAGGGAAAAATATTACCTTTCAGATAAATGGACAAAAAATTGCCATTTTGATAGGAAAAAGAGGACAGACCTTAAATTCCTTGCAATATATAACCCAGCTTGTCATTAATAGAGAAGCAGATCAATATTACCATGTACAGTTGAATGCAGAGGGATATAGGGAACGGAGAAAAGAGGCGCTTATTCAGCTTGCTGAGAGGATTGCCCAAAAAGCTGCAAGAACAGGAAAAGAAATTTCGTTAGAACCGATGCTTTCAGAAGAAAGAAAGATTATTCATGCGGCGCTTGTTTCTTTTAAGGAAGTTAAAACATACTCTATTGGAGAAAATAACAATAGGCATATTGTTATTGCACCATATCGTATAAAGTAGCTTAGCAAAAAAAAGGCACATAAGGAGTTTTTGCTCCTTATGTGCCTTTTTTTATTTAATATTTGGCAATATTATTTTCTAAAATAGTTATAGGTATATTCAGCAAGAAGATTATTCTTAATTTATTGCTGTTTTATTGTTATTCACATGTGGATAAGATAGAATGGTAGAATAAATAAAAAAATGTAATGTGGATAAGTGTGCGGATTTTTTTCTTTTTAAATAGATGTGGATATGATAATCTAATCTATTGTAACAATTATATATTCAGGAAATACCTTTTATCATAGAAACTTTAGAGAACAAGTTGAGGTGAAGAAAATGGACTTTGATACGATTGCTGCTATATCGACTCCAATGGGAGAGGGAGCGATAGCAATTGTTAGGATTAGTGGGCCCGATGCATTTATAATTGCCGATAAGCTGTTTAAAGGCATTAATAATAAAAGGATAAGCACTGCTTTAACTCATACAATCCATTACGGACATATAGTGGATCCAGCAAACAATGAGGTAGTAGAAGAGGTAATGGTTTCTGTAATGAAAGGACCAAAAACTTTTACAAAAGAAGATGTAGTAGAGATTAATTGCCATGGGGGAATTGCTTCTGTAAATAGGCTTCTTCAATTGCTGGTAACGCACGGAGCGAGGCTGGCGGAACCAGGAGAATTCACTAAAAGGGCATTTTTAAATGGAAGAATTGATTTATCCCAAGCAGAAGCGGTAATGGATTTAATTAGAGCAAAAACAGATCGTGCAATGAATGTTGCACTTGGGCAAATGGAAGGGCGATTGTCCAAATTAATAAAAAGGCTAAGACAGGAAATACTTGAAACATTAGCTCAAGTAGAAGTGAATATTGATTATCCAGAGTATGATGATGTAGAAGAAATGACCCATCGAATGATGCTGGATAAATCCAAAAATGTAAAAATGGAAATAGAAAATTTGCTGCAGACTTCTCAGCAAGGCAAAATTCTTAGAGAAGGTTTATCAACTGTTATTGTAGGCAGACCAAATGTCGGAAAATCCTCTTTACTAAATACATTAGTACAGGAAAATAAGGCAATTGTAACAGATATTCCAGGTACAACAAGAGATGTAATTGAAGAGTATGTCAATATTAGGGGCGTTCCGCTCAAACTTGTAGATACGGCTGGAATAAGAGAAACCGAAGATATTGTCGAAAGAATTGGTGTAGAAAAATCACGCCAAGTACTAAAGGAAGCTGACTTGATTCTATTGGTCTTAAATTATGCAGATGAATTAACAAATGAAGATATAAATCTTTTTAAGGCAGTGGAAGGAATGGATTATATCGTTATTGTTAATAAAACAGATTTACCGCAAAAAATTGACATGGATATGGTGCGTAAGCTAGCTAATCATCAAAAAATGGTTACAACTTCTTTGCTAGAGGATAATGGAGTAAACCAATTGGAAGAAGCGATATCTACTTTATTTTTTGAAGGAACCATTGAGGCAAGTGATATGACGTATGTTTCCAATACGAGACATATTGCCTTATTAAATCAATCACTGCAATCTATAAATGAGGCGATAAATGGTGTAGAAATGGGGACACCAATCGATATTGTCCAAATTGATTTAACTAGAACGTGGGAATTGCTTGGAGAAATTATTGGCGATAGTGTACATGAGAGCTTAATTGACCAATTATTTTCGCAGTTCTGTCTCGGAAAATAACTTTTTTATAGTATAAATCTAGCGAAAGCATAGTGAAACAATATAAGGAGGCACCGTGATGCAGTATGAAGCTGGTAACTTTGATGTCATTGTTATAGGTGCGGGACATGCGGGCTGTGAGGCTGGACTTGCAGCAGCACGGCTTGGCGCTAATACTTTGATGTTGACAATTAATCTTGATATGGTTGCATTTATGCCATGCAATCCATCTGTTGGTGGTCCGGCTAAGGGAATCGTAGTAAGAGAAATTGATGCCCTAGGCGGAGAAATGGGAAAAAATATTGATAAAACCTATATACAAATGAGAATGTTGAATACAGGAAAAGGTCCTGCAGTTAGGGCGCTGCGAGCGCAAGCAGATAAATTTATGTATCAACATGAAATGAAAAAAACGCTAGAAAGCCAGCAAAATCTAACCTTAATTCAAGGTATGGTAGAACAGTTGATTGTAGAAGAAGACATTGTTAAAGGTGTCATTACAAAATCAGGAGCTGTTTATCGAGCAGAAACAGTAGTTATCACAACTGGTACGTATCTTCGGGGCGAAATCATTTTAGGAGAATTAAAGTATTCAAGCGGACCCAATAATCAGCAGCCATCTGTTCGTTTATCAGAATATCTGCAAGAATTAGGATTTGATTTGGTCCGTTTTAAAACAGGAACTCCACCTCGCGTTAATAGTCATTCTATTGACTACAGCAAAACAGAAATTCAGCCTGGTGATGATGTACCGCGAGCATTCTCTTATGAAACAACAAAGTATATAACAGAACAGCTTCCATGTTGGCTGACTTATACGAATGAAACGACGCATCAAATTATTGATGCTAATTTGCATCGTTCGCCAATGTATTCAGGAATGATTAAAGGAACTGGACCTCGTTATTGCCCTTCGATTGAAGATAAAGTCGTTCGTTTTAATGATAAACCAAGGCATCAAATTTTCTTAGAGCCAGAAGGAAAAAATACACAAGAAGTTTATGTGCAAGGATTATCAACAAGCTTGCCTGAAGATGTTCAACAACAAATTTTAAGAACAATTCCTGGCCTTGAAAATGTTCAAATGATGAGAGCTGGTTATGCAATTGAGTATGATGCAATTGTGCCTACTCAATTATGGCCTACTTTAGAAACAAAAAAAATAAAAAATCTTTATACAGCAGGGCAAATTAATGGAACTTCTGGATATGAAGAAGCAGCAGGACAAGGATTGATGGCTGGCATTAATGCAGGGTTAAGAGCGCTAGATAAAGAAGATTTAATTTTAGGCCGCTCTGATGCTTATATTGGTGTATTAATTGATGATTTGGTTACAAAAGGAACAAATGAACCATATCGTTTATTAACATCTAGAGCGGAGTATCGCTTATTGCTTCGCCATGATAATGCTGATTTACGTTTAACAGACATTGGAGCAAAAATAGGCTTAATTTCGAAAGAAAGATTTAGAAAATTTTCCGAAAAAAAGCAACAGATAGAAACAGAAAAGCAGCGCTTAAAAGAAATAATCTTAAAACCATCTGAACAAGTCCAACAAATAATTAAAGAACAAGGCGGCAGCGAATTAAAAGATGGTATACGCGCAGCGGACTTATTAAGAAGACCAGAAATGAATTATAGCCATATACATTCTTTAGTGCCAAGTGATGTTCTGTTAACAGATGAGATAATGGAACAAGTAGAAATTCAAATTAAGTATGAAGGATATATCGAAAAATCTTTACAGCAAGTTGAAAGATTAAAAAAGATGGAAAATAAAAAAATTCCGGAAAATATAGATTATGATGCGATCTCAAGTTTAGCAACTGAAGCAAAGCAGAAGCTAAAAACAGTTCGTCCATTATCCATTGCTCAAGCATCCAGAATCTCTGGGGTAAATCCTGCGGATATTTCCATACTTTTAGTTTATTTAGAACAGGGACGCATAGCGCGCATTTAAATTTTTTTGGAAAGGGTTCTAATATGAATACAGAACAGTTTATTCACATGTTTTCAGAAAAGGGAATTAACCTTTCCGAAACGCAAGTGGAACAATTTGAGATTTATTTCCAAACATTAGTGGAATGGAATGAAAAGATGAACCTTACGGCTATTACAGAAAGGGAAGATGTATATCTAAAACATTTTTATGATTCTGTGACGGCATCCTTTTATGAGGATTTATTTACTAAATCTGTCCATATTTGTGATGTAGGTGCAGGTGCTGGATTTCCTTCCATTCCATTAAAAATTGTTTATCCAAATTTAAAGGTAACAATAGTAGATTCATTAAACAAGCGAATAAATTTTCTCGAACATCTAGCAAAAAAACTTCAATTGGAAAATGTAGAATTTATCCATGATCGTGCTGAGACATTTGGAAAAAATAGCAAATATCGAGAAAAATTTGATATTGTCACAGCAAGAGCTGTAGCAAGATTGTCTGTGCTAAGCGAATTATGCTTACCTCTTGTAAAGATTGGTGGTGTATTTGTTGCTATGAAAGCAGCAAGTGCTGAAGGAGAAATTGAAGCTGGCAAAAGAGCAATTTCTATTTTAGGTGGGAAATTGGAAGCGAAACATTCATTCGAATTACCATTTGAGAAAAGCGAACGAAATATACTAATTATCTCTAAGGTAGAATCGACACCAAAAAAATATCCAAGAAAACCTGGTACACCTAATAAGGAACCAATTGAATAAAAGATGATCTTCCTCCTGATTTAGATTTTTTAAGGAGGAAGATTATAAAAAAATGTAAAAATAGAACTAGCTCTTTTTGCAACCCATTTTATTATTGAAATAATAACGACTTTTCAAATTAAATCTATGAGATTTAGACTATATCATTTTTCTTAACTACTATATAATAGAGATATAATGGCAAATTCTATGAAAATTCGAGAAGTTTCTTATTATAATTAATATATTTTGCAGGACATGCTATTCATTTTAGAGAATATGTAATAGGGAGTTTCGTAAAGGTGGTGCAGGGTGATGAAGCCTTCTTTCTCACGCTTTTTTGGCCTAGGCGAAAAGGAAGATCAAACAGTTGCAAGGCAAATTGGAGTAGAAGATGCTAGTGAGGAGATGGAAATGATGGGAAGCAGGGAAGAAATAAAAAAAATTCCTATCCATCAGATTGTTCCAAACCGTTTTCAGCCAAGAACGGTGTTTGATGACGAAAAAATTGAAGAATTATCAAGAACTATCCATACACATGGCATTATTCAGCCAATTGTTGTCAGAGAATATGAAGCTGATAAATATGAAATCATAGCAGGTGAAAGAAGATGGCGTGCTATGAAAAAATTAGAGTGGGAAGAAGTTCCTGCTATCATTAAAAATTTGAGCGATACAGAAACAGCTTCTGTTGCGTTAATTGAAAATCTTCAAAGAGAAGAATTATCTCCTATAGAAGAAGCGATTGCTTACGGTAAATTATTAGAACTTCATAATCTTACTCAAGAAGCCCTTGCGCAAAGACTTGGAAAAGGGCAATCCACTGTGGCTAATAAATTAAGATTATTAAAGCTTCCAGAAGAAATTCAAGCGGCTCTTTTAAATAAACAAATTTCTGAAAGGCATGCCCGCTCTATGATTCCTTTAAAGGAAAAAGAGAAACAGTTGCAGCTCCTTCAGGAAATTATTGAAAAAAACTTAAATGTGAAGCAAACAGAAGATCGTGTGGTAAAAATGCTTGAGCAGACGGAAAATAAGCCTAAAGCAAAACGCAGAGCTTTCAGTAAAGATATGCGGATTGCAGTTAACACAATTCGCCAATCATTATCAATGGTTTCAGATAGTGGCATTAATCTTAATGCCGAGGAAGAAGAATTCGATGATTTTTATCAATTTACTATAAAAATACCAAAAAAGAAATAAGATCATTTGCCTTTTTAAAAGGTTTTCTATAGAACTGTGCTAATTTGGGGTTCTCTATCAGCAATTGAAGAAATCGTGAAAGTAATGAATACAAAATTATCCTATCTATATTATTTATATAAAAAGCGAGTGTATAACTTTTATTAGTTATGGCACTCGCTTTTTTAACTTTTTATATTCTATATAGGCAGCTCCTATTGGTTTAGATTTATCAAGCATTAATAATGGGCGACCTAAGGGATGATAAAAGAAAATGATGAATCTCTAGGTAGAGAGAAGCTTGCTGATAAAAGTTTAATTGAAGTTTCACTTTATGAAAAAACTTCTTTTTTTTTCATTAGTTAAATTAAAAAACACCATTTTTTTCTAAAAATGTAGTAAAATTTGATATGAAAGGAAAGGTTTTTTTCTTTTATTTTATCATTCTGACTAAGATTAGATAATGCAGGGAAAAAAAGACGATATTTACAAGTTTTCATGATAAAATAATATACAGAATGATATTATCGTTATATTTTTCTACTAATATAACATAATAGACTTAGAAAATTCAGTTTTTTCACTTGAATGTATAAATAAATCGAGAAGCTAACGATATTGTTCGTTGGATAATCAGCATAATTCTCCCTTTTTAAGGGGCCAAGTTTCAAAAAAGCTTTGCATAGACTTACTTAGACATAATTTTTAAAGAGCTTTGATTATTATTAGCTAGAATGCTTGTATAATTTTGATTTCAGGTAATAAAGGTAGGTGACAGCATGGGAAAAATAATTACAGTTGCTAATCAAAAAGGGGGCGTTGGGAAAACGACTACCTCAGTCAATCTTGGCTCTTGTTTAGCATATATCGGAAAAAATGTTCTATTGGTAGATATTGACCCACAAGGAAATGCAACTAGTGGAGTTGGAATTGAAAAAGCAGATGTAGATTATTGTATCTATGATGTTTTGGTGGATGACTTAGATGTAGAAAAAGTATTGAAAAATACAAACGTAGAGAACTTACACGTCATTCCTTCTACTATTCAACTTGCTGGTGCTGAAATTGAGTTAGTCTCCACTATCTCAAGAGAAATAAGATTGAAAAGAGCATTAGAAAAAATAAAAGACAGATATGATTATATTTTAATTGATTGTCCTCCTTCATTAGGGCTATTAACAATTAATGCTCTTACAGCTTCAGATGCTGTATTGATACCTGTACAATGTGAATATTATGCTTTAGAAGGATTAAGCCAGCTTTTAAATACGGTTCGATTAGTTCAAAAACACTTAAATCATGAACTTGCAATTGAAGGTGTATTATTAACTATGCTAGATGCAAGAACAAACTTAGGGCTGCAAGTTATTGAAGAAGTAAAAAAATATTTCCGTGATAAAGTATATAAAACAATTATCCCGAGAAATATTAGATTAAGTGAAGCTCCTAGCCATGGCGAACCTATCATCATTTATGATCCAAAATCACGTGGTGCTGAAGTTTATTTAGATTTGGCAAAGGAAGTGGTAACAAGTGGCTAAAGGACTAGGGAAGGGCCTTGATGCTTTTTTTTCAATGGAAAAGGTAGAACTAGAAAAGGAAGAAGTTATAAAAGAGTTGAGCATAAAAGAACTTCGACCAAACCCTTATCAGCCTAGGCAAGTTTTTGAGAAAGAGGCAATTGAAGAATTAAAGAATTCTATATTAGAGCATGGTATTCTACAGCCAATCATTGTTCGCAAAAGCATTAAAGGATATGAAATTGTTGTAGGTGAGCGAAGATTTCGTGCAGCTAAAGAGGCTAATCTTCATGCTATTCCTGCTATTGTACGTGAATTGTCAGAACAGCAAATGATGGAATTAGCGATACTGGAAAATTTGCAACGAGAAGATTTAACACCTATCGAAGAAGCTAGCGCCTATCAATTGTTAATGAAAAAACTAAAACTTACTCAGGAAGAATTAGCAAAAAGATTAGGAAAAAGCAGACCCCATATCGCCAACCATGTACGATTATTAACATTACCAGTTGAAATTCAAGATCTTATGAGCGATGGGAAAATATCTATGGGGCATGGAAGAACTTTGTTAGGTTTAAAAAATAAAGATAATCTGCCACTGCTTGTAAATAAAATCATTAATGATGGGATAAATGTTCGCCAATTGGAACAGATGATTCAAAGATTAAATGATAATGTTCCACGTGAAACAAAAGAGGAAAAAAAGGAAATAAAAAATGTTTTTATAAAGGAACAAGAATCTTATTTACGAGAAAGATTTGGAACTACCGTTCATATTAAACAATCAAAAAATAAAGGGAAAATTGAGATAGAGTTCTTCTCAGAGGATGATTTGGAAAGACTATTGCAGCTATTTTCCTTAGAGAATGATTGAAAGAAAAGGCTGTTTTCGTATAGATTGTGGCTTTTAAAATCATTAGTCTGCATACACTTCACTAGCGCCGATCCGCTTTGTTTTTTTGCTCCTGTAGGGTCTTGTTTTTCTAGCATTCCCACAGGAGTCTCCGTGTATGCGGGCCACTCGAGATTTACTTCCCCTGTTTTTTTCTTTTAAAAACAACAAACTTTGAGTAAAAAGCCAAAGAAAAAGATGCTTATTTTGCTGTAAGTAATAGAGGAATAATAGGCAAAAAAGAAACCTGAAATAATATGGTTTCTTTTTTTTCTGAAGATAAGCAAGTATTTAATCTTTTACATAGGGCGTTCTTTTAAGGTGTAATCCTTTATTTCTGTAGTGTGCATATAACGCAAACTAGTATGATAGATACCCTTTGAAACTATTTTCGCCATATTTAACACTAAACTTAATCTAGTATTTTGCAATACTAAAAATTCCATGAATCCACTGACATTCACAATGCCTGTAATATGAATATTACCTACAGGAGGAAGTTCTTTATTTACCCCACTTCCAGGTTTAACTGGACCCTCTCCTATTTGAATGGCGCCAACACTTTTCATTCTCCCTAGACAAGCATCTATTCCAATAATAAATGGATTTTCATGAGAAGCTTTTATTTCTTCTAATCTTTCTTCTAAGTTAAGGGCATGTATAGGATCATCTAAAGTTCCATATACACTAAATGGAGCGATATTCTTTTCATTTAGCAAGGTTCCAATAAGTGGACCTAGTGAGTCGCCTGTAGATCGATCCGTACCAATACAAATAAAAACAATGGAATGATTAGAATGGACAGAAGGCAAAAAATTCGCTAAAGAATCTGCTATTCTATAAGAAGCAAGCTGTTCATCATACATGATTCTTGTCGGCAGGTCCCTTTTTTCAAATAGAGAGGAATATATGGTCATTAAATCAACTCCTTTATCTCAGTAAGCATTATAAAAAGTTCGATATGCGGATGGGAAACAATAACAGCGAGTGACTCCTATTAATTGGTAAAAAAATGATTTTTTAATATTCATAGTAATAACAGTATACGGAAATATTATGTAATCTATACATACACAATAATAATAATTTTTAAACAGGGGAAAAGGCTGGGAATGTTACAAGCGAGTATAGAGGTAAGGATTAGTTTATTAAATTACTACAAAGATGAGAAATAAACTGATAAAATGAAATTGTTTTATAAAAAAGTTCTGGCAGTGTGGTAGACTAACTGTTAGAAAAAGACTCGATAGAAATAATTAGGGGATAATTTTATTCGTATACTCTAATGATATAATGGTACAAAGGATGTGAAAAAGTGGATTCAGTTGAAGAGCAAGTTACGGAAAGTGTAGATACATTAACAAATCAAGATATGTGGATCAATTTAGGTCAGACTTCTTTAAAAATAGTTGTTATATTAGTAGTTAGCACTGTTTTAATTAAAATAGGAAAATTAGCGATTAATAATATATTTAAAGTGAGACCTCATGCAGCATTGCGCATATCTGAAAGACGCGAAGCTACTTTAGTAAAATTATTAGAAAATGCGATTACGTATGTTATTTATTTTATCGCAGCAATGACACTTTTATCTATTTTTGGCATTGATGTTAAAGCATTATTAGCTGGTGCTGGTATCGTTGGATTAGCTGTAGGTTTTGGAGCTCAAAGTTTAGTAAAAGATATTATTACCGGATTTTTTATTATTTTTGAAGATCAATTTTCAGTTGGCGATTTTGTTCGGATTGGTGCATTTGAAGGGGTAGTAGAAGAAATAGGACTGCGAACAACAAAGATAAAAAGCTATACTGGAGAAATTAATATTATACCAAATGGTAGTATAATAGAGGTAACAAATTTCTCCCTTAATAATAGTCGTGCGGTAGTCGATGTTAGTATAGCCTATCAAGGTGATATTAATCGGGCAGAACAAGTTATTCAGGAGCTTATTGCAAAAATGCCGGAACAATATGAAGAAATGGTTGGTCCACCTGAATTATTAGGGGTTCAAGATATCTTGGCTGCTGAAGTAGTAATTAGAGTGGTGGCAGAGACATTGCCTATGCAACAGCATTATATAGCAAGAATATTAAGAAAAGAAATAAAAAATGTTTTAGATGAAAATGGAATAGAAAGTCCATACCCGAAATTAGTGATGTATTCTAAACCTGAATAATAACCAATAGGAGGAAATATGGAGCCGAAAGAATTTTCAATAAATGATGTAGTAGAAATGAAAAAGGCACACCCATGTGGGACAAATCGTTGGAAAGTCATTCGAATGGGCATGGATATAAGAATTAAATGTGAAGGATGCGGCCATAGTGTTTTAATACCAAGAAGGGATTTTGCAAGGAAAATGAAAAAAATTCTTGTGAAACACGATGAGTAATTTTTAAGCAATTCTAAATCATGGTAATATACTTCAGGCAAACAGAAATAAAGTGGAAAAACTTTATTTCTGTTTGCCTTTTTTATGCAAATTGCCGCATTAGGATGGCTACTTGTCTTTTTTTGTAGATAAAACTATAATTGTTAGAGGTTTAGAAACAATAACTTAATACTTTTACTGTACGTAAATTAAAAGGTTTATATAGGAGAGTGACAATATGGCATTAACTGCTGGAATAGTAGGATTACCTAATGTTGGAAAATCAACATTGTTTAATGCAATTACACAAGCGGGTGCTGAATCAGCAAACTACCCGTTTTGTACAATAGATCCAAATGTTGGAATTGTGGAAGTTCCAGATCAACGTTTAACAAAATTAACTGAATTGGTTCAACCAAAAAAAACAGTGCCAACAACTTTTGAGTTTACAGATATTGCGGGTATTGTTAAAGGCGCGAGTAAAGGGGAAGGATTAGGGAATAAATTTTTATCCCATATTCGAGAAGTAGATGCAATTTGCCAAGTTGTTCGTTGCTTCGCAGATGATAATATTACCCATGTATCAGGAAAAGTAGACCCTATTTCGGATATAGAAACAATAAATTTAGAGCTAATTCTGGCAGACTTAGAATCTGTTGAAAAAAGAATTGGCCGTGTTGGTAAAATGGCGAAACAAAAAGATAAAGATGCAATGGCAGAGTTAGAAATTTTAGAAATGCTAAAAGCAGCATTTGAGGAAGAAAAACCTGCAAGGGCAGTAGAATTTACAGAAGAACAAGCGAAATTAGCTAGAAGTTTACATTTATTAACAATTAAACCAGTGTTATATGTAGCAAATGTTGGGGAAGACGAAATTTCTGATGCTGAAAATAATGAGTATGTAAAACGTGTAAAAGAATTTGCGGCAAATGAAAATGCTGAAGTTATTGTTATTTGTGCAAAAATTGAAGAAGAAATTGCAGAGCTTGAAGGGGAAGAAAAAGAAATGTTTCTTCAAGAATTAGGAATTGAAGAATCAGGATTAGATCAATTGATTCGTGCTGCATATCATCTGCTTGGATTAGCTACTTATTTCACAGCAGGGGTACAAGAAGTTCGTGCATGGACTTTTGTTCAAGGAATGAAGGCTCCTCAATGTGCTGGAATTATCCACTCTGATTTTGAAAGAGGATTCATTCGTGCTGAAACAGTATCTTATGATGATTTATTAGCTAGCGGAAATATGGTAGCAGCAAAAGAGGCTGGAAAAGTAAGACTGGAAGGGAAAGAGTACATCGTAAAAGATGGAGATATTATTCACTTCCGCTTTAATGTTTAATATTCAAATAAGATAAAACTCTCTTTAGCATCCTTATCATGATAAGGATGCTAAAGATGTTTAGCTGCTTTTTTATAAAATATGAACTAGTATAAAAATAAACGTATGATGGATCTATCTCTAGTTCAAGGGAACATTAAAGTTGCAATTTTAGCTGTTATATACGATTAAGCATTTTAAAGAAATAAATTCATTTTTTAATATGTATTTATTTTATTTGACTGCTTCATTGCTAATTATACTTTTCTATGCTATAATCTAATCTTGTGAGTAATGTTAATTGCTCCTTGCCCAAATTGGGCCGTTTAGACCAAAAGGAGGTGAAAGAGATGAAAAAGTACGAAATTATGTACATCATCCGTCCAAACATTGAAGATGAAGCTAAAAAGGCTCTAGTTGAGCGTTTTAATGGTATTCTTACTGAAAATGGTGCGGAACTAGCTGAAGCAAAAGAGTGGGGTAAACGTCGCCTTGCATACGAAATCAATGATTTCCGCGATGGTTACTACCAATTAGTAAAAGTTAACGCTACACCAGTAGCAGTTGAAGAATTTTCTCGTTTAGCAAAGATCAGCGAAGATATCATTCGCCACATTGTTGTTAAAGATGAAGCTAAATAATTAATATAAATTTATTGTGTTTCACGTGAAACATATTTGACTAGAAGGGAGTTGATACTGATGATGAATCGTGTCGTTCTTGTTGGCCGTTTGACAAAAGATCCGGAATTGCGTTATACACCGAATGGGGTTGCTGTAGCATCTTTTACACTGGCAGTGAATCGTACCTTTACGAATCAGCAAGGAGAAAGAGAAGCAGATTTCATTAATTGTGTTATTTGGAGAAAACCAGCTGAAAATGTTGCTAATTTCTTGAAAAAAGGAAGTTTAGCAGGAGTAGATGGAAGAATTCAAACACGCAGTTATGAAGGACAAGATGGAAAACGAGTTTATGTAACAGAAATTCTAGCTGAAAGTGTTCAATTTCTTGAACCTAGAAATAGTTCTGGCAACAATAGAAATGACAACACGAATTATGGTGCTCCAAGAGAACAAGATAATCCTTTTGGGTCTAATAATTATCAGAATCAGCGACCTCAAAATAATCGCAGCAATCAGGACTATACGAGAATGGATGAAGACCCATTTGCAAATAGCGGCCAGATCGATATTTCAGATGATGACTTGCCATTCTAAATAGAACTAAACATTTTAATAAAAAAGGAGGGAAATCACATGGCAATGGGAGCACGCAGAGGCGGACGTGCAAAACGTCGTAAAGTTTGTTTTTTCACAGCTAACGGCATTTCGCACATCGACTACAAAGATGTAGATCTTCTTAAAAAATTCATCTCAGAACGCGGTAAAATTTTACCTCGTCGTGTAACTGGTACAAGCGCTAAATATCAACGTAAATTAACGATTGCTATTAAACGTTCACGTACTATGGCTTTACTACCTTACGTAACTGGTGAATAATAAAGATTAAAGCACTCATTTTAATAATGAGTGCTTTTTTATATTGGATCTTAAAGTTTATCACGCATTAACGGGCTTTTGTCCCCGTGTAAGAGAAAACGGGAAATCTAGGTGGGGAGAAACTTGCCTATAAAAGCCTGATTGAAGTTTCACTTTATTGTTTGGCATTGCAATGACCATAATCTTCTTATTTTTCCATAGTAACTCATCACTTGAAATCTTCTTTAAAAACTATGTCATAATGGATGCCGCAATTCCTCATAATATTTAAGAATATAGGGAACAGATATAAGTAATTATTAAAATTAATATAACTTTATTAGGCATCAATCATTAGCTAAGGCATATTTGAAGAATATATCTCCCAAAACTACATAAAACCTTATGGAACATCAAGTTCTAGAGGTAAAGCCTAAAAAAAAATCAATAATAGTAATTCTTTATTATTCTATAAGAAAGGAATGATTGAACGAGTTGTAATTAGATAGTAGAATGTTTATATACAGAGGGGAAGGTGGAAATGAGAAAAACAAGAATAATTACAGAAGGTGCTGTACTTTTAGCTATTTATGCTGTTTTTTTATTAATTACACTCTATATACCAATTCTCAATAATGTAACTACCTTTTTTTTAGTGCTTCCATTTATTTTATTTCGTGGAAGGTTTGACAGAAAAGCAAGCGGTCTATTTTTTATAGCAGCTATTTTCATTTCATTTATAGTCGGGTCGTTACATGCACTGCCATTGACTTTCATGTATGGAATCACAGGATTAGTTCTTGGCGATTACATCATTAGGAAAAAAAGCCGGGTTCAGCTGTTGTTAGTAGCCTCCTTTTCATTTTTTATCACTATTGCGCTTTCTTATTGGATATCTGTATTTTTCCTGCAAATAGATTACATAAAAGAGTTATTTAAAGTGATGGAAGAAGGATTAGAACAAAGCAAGCCAATAATTAAAGCAATAGATCCAAAAAAGGGAGAAGAAACTTTGGATCAATTCCAAGTTGCGGTAGAATTAATGAAAAAAATGATTCCAACCATAGCTATTATAGGATCTATTGTAAATATATTTATTATACAGGCTATTGCTATTCCTATTATCAAAAGATTTGGGATAAAGGCAGAGCCGTGGCAGCCAATTAGAATGTGGAGATTGCCCCGTGTTATTTTATGGATTTTTCTTGGATTAATTATATTATCATTTGTTTCAATAGAAAAAGATACACTTGCCTATACGGTATTTCTTAATGCTTTTTACATACTGCAGCTGTTGATTATGGTACAAGGTATATCTTTTCTCTTTTTTATTTTCTTTCAATATAAATTGCCAAAGGGAATTGCTATTGTATTAACTATTTTCATGTTAATTAATCCAACCTTTTCTTTTTTGCTTAGGGTGTTAGGAGTAATTGATATAGGGACAAATTGGAGAGAATTCTTTAGAAAAGCAACTGATTAAGGGTATAGATATTAAAACAGACAATATTAGGAGTTGAAGAAATTGCCTACGTTTTTAGAAAAAGGGTCTATTAGATATCCGTTAATTGGCTTAATGGGAATTACGATGATCCTTCTTGGTCTCCTCTCCTATTATAATTGGATCTTTTCTCTATTAGGCCTGCTATTTTCCTTTATTCCTTTTTATCTCATTTTAAGGATAGATATCAAAAATAGAAAAGAAACAGAAAAGTATATAACGACTCTTTCTTATCGAGTAAAAAAGGTTGGAGAAGAAGCGCTGATGGAAATGCCAATAGGGATAATGCTGATTAATGATGAGTATTATATTGAGTGGACAAATCCCTTTTTAGCTTCATGCTTTACAGAGGATACGTTAGTTGGAAGGTCATTATATGATGTAGCATCATCAGTCATACCATTAATCAAACAAGAAGTAGAGACGGAAATTATTACATTGCATGAACGGAAATTTCGAGTGATTCATAAAAGAGAAGAAAGGCTTCTATACTTTTTTGATGTAACAGAACAAACGGAGATAGAGAAGCTGTACGAAGATGAACGGACAGCTATAGCTATTATATTCTTAGATAATTATGATGATCTAACCCAAGGCATGGATGACCAGACAAGAAGCAGTTTAAACAATAGTGTGACGTCTCTTTTAAATAAATGGGCAACAGATAGCGGCGTCCTGCTAAAAAGAATTTCTTCTGATCGATTTATAGCTATATTTAATGAACATATTCTTCAGCAATTAGAAAAAGGAAAGTTTACCATTTTGGATGAAGTAAGAGAATTGACATCTAAACAAAATGTCTCCCTTACACTAAGCGTCGGGGTCGGTTCAGGGGTTTCCTCATTACCAGAACTTGGAACAATTGCTCAGTCTAGTCTTGACTTGGCATTAGGGCGAGGAGGAGACCAAGTTGCCATTAAACAAACAAATGGTAAGGTGAAATTCTATGGCGGGAAAACAAATCCAGTTGAAAAAAGAACAAGAGTTAGAGCGAGAGTAATTTCACATGCCTTAAAAGAGCTGATTCTTGAAAGTGATAAGGTAATCATTATGGGACACAAAAATCCCGATATGGATGCAATAGGGGCTTCTATAGGGATTCAGAAAGTGGCACAAATGAATCAAAAAGAGGGATATATTGTTGTTAATTTTCAAGAAATAGATACTGGTGTAAGAAGATTGGTTGATGAAATAAAAAAACAAGGGAATTTATTTGAAAGATTTATTACACCAGATCAGGCTTTAGAGATGGCAACAGAAGATACTTTGTTAGTGATTGTAGATACGCATAAACCTTCTCTTGTAATTGATGACAGACTGCTTCAGAAAATTGAAGATGTTGTTGTAATCGATCATCATAGAAGAGCAGAAGAATTTGTGGAGAATCCATTACTTGTTTATATGGAACCATATGCATCCTCTACTGCTGAACTTGTTACTGAATTACTAGAATATCAGCCGAAAAATGTTAAAATTGAGATGTTAGAGGCAACAGCATTGCTTGCAGGCATTATTGTAGATACCAAAAGTTTCACGCTGCGAACAGGTGCAAGAACGTTTGATGCAGCTTCTTATCTCCGTGGTCAAGGTGCAGATACTGTACTTGTACAAAAATTTTTAAAAGAAGACATTGATAGTTATGTAAAAAGAGCAAAATTAATTGAAAATGTAAAATTTTATAAGCCTGGTATTGCTATAGCCTCAGCAATAAATAATGATATTTATGATGGCGTGCTAATTGCCCAAACTGCTGATACACTTTTAACAATGGATGGAGTTATAGCAAGTTTTGTCATTTCCCATAGAAGTGAGGGGATCATCAGCATAAGCGCCCGTTCCCTTGGTGATATAAATGTCCAGCTGATTATGGAAAGCCTAGAAGGTGGAGGCCATCTAACAAATGCTGCGACACAGATTGCTAATGCATCCATTAAAGAAGTGAATATAAGGCTGCAAAATGCTATTGATGAATATTTTGAAGGGAGAAATAAAGAATGAAAGTAATTTTTCTAAAAGATGTTAAAGGTAAAGGAAAAAAAGGGGAAGTGAAAAATGTAGCAGATGGATATGCTAATAATTTCCTTTTGAAACAAGGTTTGGCTGTGGAAGCAAATACGAGTGCAGTCAGCACATTAAATGCACAAAAGAAAAAAGAAGAAAAACAAGCAATTGAGGAGCTAAATGAAGCAAAAAAACTAAAAGAAGTAATAGAAAAAATTACTGTGGAGCTGAATGCCAAGTCTGGAGAAGGCGGCAGATTGTTTGGCTCTATTACAAGTAAACAAATTGCAGAAGAGCTAAATAAAAAGCATCAAATTAAAATAGATAAACGCAAAATTGAAATGAATGATGCAATACGTTCATTAGGTTATACAAAAGTTCCGGTAAAGCTTCATCAAGAAGTAACAGCAACACTAAATGTACATGTAAAAGAATTAAGCTAATATTGGAAGTTCCATTTATAAAAAAAAATGTTAAAATAGGATAAGTCCGATAAAATGTGATACAGTTCTAGCTGATCACATTTTTTTATTTCATTTTATAACTATCATTCTTTTAAAATAACAATTTATTAAATGTATCATAGATGAATAATAATGAACCTTTCCCTACTTAAAAGGAGGTTTCTAGATGAGTGAAATGATGACAGATAGAGTCCCGCCACAAAATATTGAAGCAGAGCAGGCTGTTCTTGGGGCAATTTTTCTTGAGCCGCAAAGTTTAACGTTAGCATCAGAAATTCTTATTCCAGAGGATTTTTACCGTGGTGCACATCAACGCATCTATTCTGTAATGCTGAAATTAAGCGACCAAGGAAAAGCTGTTGACTTGATTACAGTAACGGAAGAATTAGCAGCAGGCAATAACTTAGAAGATACAGGCGGTGTCAGCTATTTAAGTGAGCTTGCGGGGTCTGTCCCTACTGCTGCCAATATAGAATACTATGCAAAAATTGTAGAAGAAAAATCATTGCTTCGCCGATTAATTCGAACAGCAACAGATATAGCTCAAGATGGATTTACACGTGAAGATGAAGTAGAAGTATTGCTTAGTGAAGCAGAAAAAAGCATTTTGGAAGTTGCACAAAGAAAAAATGCGGGTGCCTTTCATAACATTAAAGATGTATTAGTGCGCACCTATGATAATATCGAAGAAATGCACAATCGAAGCGGAGATATAACAGGAATTGCCACAGGGTTTGAGGAATTGGATAAAATGACTGCTGGATTTCAGCGCAATGATTTAATCATTGTTGGAGCACGTCCCTCTGTTGGTAAAACAGCATTTGCTTTGAATATTGCACAAAATGTTGCAGTGAAAACACAAGAAAATGTAGCGATATTCAGTCTAGAGATGGGAGCTGAGCAGCTTGTCATGCGTATGCTTTGTGCAGAAGGCAATATTGATGCGCAACGTCTTCGTACAGGTTCATTAACAGATGAAGATTGGGGCAAGCTTACCATGGCAATGGGAAGCTTATCCAATGCAGGTATTTTTATTGATGATACACCTGGTGTTAAAATTACAGATATTCGCTCTAAATGCCGTCGTTTAAAACAAGAGCATGGGCTTGGGATGATTTTAATCGATTATCTGCAATTGATCCTGGGAAGCGGAAGATCTGGCGAAAATAGACAACAGGAAGTTTCTGAAATTTCTCGTTCATTAAAAGCATTAGCCAGAGAATTGCAAGTTCCTGTTATTGCTCTTTCTCAGCTTTCCCGTGGCGTGGAACAGCGTCAAGATAAACGGCCAATGATGTCTGATATTCGTGAATCAGGAAGTATTGAGCAGGATGCGGATATTGTAGCGTTCTTATACCGTGATGATTATTATGACAAAGAGTCAGAAAGCAAAAATATTATTGAAATAATTATTGCCAAACAACGTAATGGTCCAACAGGAACAGTACAGCTCGCTTTTGTAAAAGAGTACAATAAATTTGTGAATTTAGAGCGGCGTTTTGATGATTCTGGAATGCCGCCTGGTGCATAAGAGCGACAGCAATATACAACAATAAGAATAGAAGTTGGAGGGGGCCGTAAGTTGATTATTTTGCTTACAGTCCCCCTTTTTTTCTATTAATAAAAGCGATACACTGTAGTTTTTACTAGTTTAATAATGTTTCACGAACATAAAATATATTATTTATTTTCATTGTTCGTGTTTTATTGACTTTTACTACATTAAATTGATAAAATAGGAATGTTTGATTGATTAATAATATAAAAAATGTACAGTAACCTTTGGAGGTGCTCAAGGATATGTCATCAGTAGTGGTGGTTGGAACACAATGGGGAGACGAAGGAAAAGGAAAGATTACAGATTTTTTATCTGAAAATGCTGAAGTAATTGCACGTTACCAAGGCGGAAATAATGCGGGACATACTATTAAGTTTAATGGCGAAACGTATAAATTGCACTTAATTCCTTCAGGGATTTTTTATAGTGATAAAGTCTCTGTTATAGGCAATGGAATGGTTGTTGATCCTAAAGCACTTATAACAGAATTAAAATATTTGCATGATCGAGGTGTGACTACAGACAACCTTAGAATCAGCAATCGTGCACATGTTATTCTTCCATATCATTTGAAATTAGATGAAGTAGAAGAAAACAGCAAGGGCGATAATAAAATTGGTACAACAAAAAAGGGAATTGGCCCTGCATATATGGATAAGGCTGCTCGTATTGGCATTCGTATGGCTGATTTATTGGATAAAGAAGCATTTGAAGAAAAACTAGCACGCAACTTAGAAGAAAAAAATCGTTTACTAGAACGCATCTATGAGACAGATGGATTTAAAATAGAAGATATTCTGGATGAATATTATGATTATGGTCAGCAAATTAAACATTATGTTTGTGATACATCTGTAGTATTAAATGATGCTTTAGATGATGGACGCCGTGTTCTTTTTGAAGGTGCACAAGGCGTTATGCTGGATATTGACCAAGGTACATATCCATTTGTTACCTCTTCTAACCCAGTTGCTGGTGGAGTGACGATCGGCAGCGGTGTAGGCCCATCTAAAATCAAGCATGTTGTAGGTGTATCAAAAGCTTATACAACTAGAGTTGGTGATGGTCCATTCCCTACAGAACTAGATAATGAAATTGGCCATCAAATTCGCGAAGTAGGACGCGAATACGGAACTACGACTGGAAGACCTAGACGCGTAGGCTGGTTTGATAGCGTCGTAGTACGTCATGCACGCCGTGTTAGTGGCATCACAGACCTTTCATTAAATTCTATTGATGTATTAACAGGAATTGAAACTTTAAAAATTTGTGTAGCTTATAAATACAAAGGAACAACTATGGAAGAATTCCCAGCAAGTCTAAAAACTTTAGCTGAATGCGAGCCTGTATATGAGGAACTTCCAGGTTGGACAGAGGATATTACTGGTTGCAAATCATTAAGTGAACTTCCAGCAAATGCAAGACATTATTTAGAAAGAGTATCCCAACTCACTGGTATTCCACTTTCTATTTTCTCTGTAGGTCCAGATCGTAAACAAACAAATGTAATTCATAGTCCTTGGAGACAAAACTAATTTAAAGAAATGCCTAAATTGAGTATACTTTCTGCTTTATTTAGGCATTTGAAATTATTTTAATTTTTTTTGTAAAAAGTATTGCTTTTTAAATTGAAACTGTGATAATATAAAAAGCGTCGCAAATGATATGAAAAACTTTTAATAAGAGCCATTAGCTCAGTTGGTAGAGCATCTGACTTTTAATCAGAGGGTCGGAGGTTCGAATCCTCCATGGCTCACCATTTCCTTATAATGGCCCATTGGTCAAGCGGTTAAGACACCGCCCTTTCACGGCGGTAACACGGGTTCGAATCCCGTATGGGTCATTTTTAAAATATACTTTTTGGTCCGGTAGTTCAGTTGGTTAGAATGCCTGCCTGTCACGCAGGAGGTCGCGGGTTCGAGTCCCGTCCGGACCGCCATATTTTTTCTATATGCGATTAGCATATTTTACATATATATTTTTTTATCTGTATATACGACTGGATGTTAAGATAGCCATAGTCGTAATCTAAGACTTAATAAAATTAATTTTATTATCTTAATACATAAATAAAAAATAGATAAAAGTAAGATAATAGAATAAAAAAGCAGATAATATTATGGCTCAGTAGCTCAGTCGGTAGAGCAAAGGACTGAAAATCCTTGTGTCGGCGGTTCGATTCCGTCCTGAGCCACTCTAAAAAAACGGTTATGAATTTTATTCGTAACCGTTTTTTCTTTTTGTCGCATTAAAGGGCTTATTTTCCTGCTTTGGGTTCAGAAAAGGAAATAAGAAATTTAGGTGGGCAGTAAACATTCGATTGTTAGTTGTACTTTATTTAAAAGGAAGACAGTTTTTATCATGAATAGACGAGGAGCTTTTTTATTTTTTCCTTACTGCAATTTACAATTTGATTACAAAATAAAGATGTTCATTCCATAGGCAGAAATATATGATAGAGTGAAGAAGGATATTTAGGAGTTCCTAAATATCTCCTATTTAAATTAGATAAAAATAAAGCTAGAACAAAAAGATAAAGAGTGTCTTTAGATTTAATGGTAGATTTACGTATATACTCTAACTTGCTCATTATTTAGGTTATTCTCTGCATTTTGGTTCTACTATATATTCTTTGGACTAGTAAAAAAATTGTTGCCTACAATGTGAGCTGGCCTAATTCAAGCAAATTAATGATTAAAAAACCCTCTATTTGAGGGTTTTTTAATCATTCGTTTTTATTGGAAAGGTATAAAAAGTGAATATATTCTTATAAAATGGTAAATTAGAAGTAGAAGACGCAAATAATACACATACTACTATAGATACTCTGACTTAAGGGGGACAACTGGTTTGAATAAGAAAATACTTGTTGTTGATGATGAGAAGCCAATTGCAGATATACTACAATTCAACTTAAAAAAGGAAGGTTTTGAAGTCCATTGCGCTTATGATGGAAATGCAGCCTTAGAAAAGGTGGAAGAAATACAACCTGATTTAGTGCTTCTTGATATCATGCTTCCGCAGCGAGATGGTATGGAAGTTTGCCGAGAAATTAGAAAAAAATATGAAATGCCAATTATTATGCTAACAGCAAAGGATTCAGAAATAGATAAAGTGCTTGGTCTTGAGCTTGGAGCAGATGATTATGTAACAAAACCTTTTAGCACAAGAGAATTAATTGCACGTGTAAAAGCTAATTTACGTAGACATCAACAGACTCCTTCGGCAGTGGAAGAGGAGAATGAAACAAATGAGATTGAAATAGGCTCATTAACGATTCATCCAGATGCATATATTGTATCGAAACGTGGTGAAATGATTGAATTGACGCATAGGGAATTTGAATTGCTTCATTATCTCGCAAAACATATTGGGCAGGTTATGACAAGGGAGCACTTGCTGCAAACAGTATGGGGATATGATTATTATGGGGATGTTCGTACAGTAGATGTAACGGTAAGAAGATTAAGAGAAAAAATAGAGGATAATCCTAGTCATCCAACATGGATTGTAACAAGAAGAGGTGTTGGTTACTATTTAAGAAACCCTGAACAGGAGTAATCATAATTGATGAAAAAAGTTAGTTTCTTTCGATCTATTCATTTAAAGTTAGTGCTGATTATTGTACTGCTTATTCTTATCTCCATTCAAATCATTGGTGTTTACTTTGTGCAAACACTGCAGCGAACATTAAAAGATAACTTTGAAACATCTATTCAAGATAAGGTAAATATCTTATCTATCTATTTAGAAGAACAGCTAACAAAGGAACGTTCGATTGAAAATGGGGATTCTACGTTAGAAGAGGATGTAAAAAGGCTTTTGAGCGAGGATAATAACTCAAATATTATTCAGGAAATTAGAGTGATTGACAGTAACTCTATTATTATTGGTACATCAGACCCTGAAAACCAAAACTTGGTAGGACAGAAAATGGTCGATAATGTAGTGAGAAGGACGTTAGTGAATTCTTCAGCACCTGTAGAAGATTATTCCATCGATCCAAAAACAGGGAATCGAATTTATGTTTTAATAGCTCCTATTAGACCTCAAGGGGGAGAATCAATAGGAGCTATCTATCTGGTTGGAAAAATTGAGAATGTTTATAAGCAGATGGATGAAATAAATCAAATCTTCCAAAAGGGTACACTTATTACATTAGTAGTAACAGCTGTTTTAGGAGTGCTGCTGGCAAGAACGATAACAAGGCCTATTTCTGATATGCAAAAACATGCTTTTGCTTTGTCAAAGGGGAATTTCTCAAGAAAAGTAAAAGTATATGGTTTTGATGAAATTGGTCAATTAGCGATTACATTTAATAATTTAACAAAAAAACTGCAAGAATCACAGGCAACAACAGAAAGCGAACGAAGGAAGCTGTCTTCTGTCCTTTCATATATGACAGATGGAGTAATTGCAACAGATAGAAGAGGGCGCATTATACTTATTAATGAACCGGCAGCAAAAATGCTGGATGTTTCACGTGAAACAGTCTTATCAGAATCTATCATCAATCTTTTAGGGTTAAAAGGAAAATATACATTTGAAGAACTTCTTGAAGAGAGAGAGTCGGTTATTCTCGATTATAGTACAAATTATGAACCATATGTATTAAGAGCAAACTTTTCGGTCATTCAAAAAGAAACAGGATTTGTAAATGGTCTTATAACTGTCCTTCATGATATAACGGAGCAGGAGAAAATCGATATGGAACGCAAAGAATTTGTAGCGAATGTTTCACATGAGTTGCGCACTCCTCTTACAACTATGAGAAGTTATGTAGAGGCATTAGCGGAAGGCGCATGGCAAGATGATGAGCTTGCTCCTAAATTTTTAGAAGTGACACAAAATGAAACAGAAAGAATGATTCGTTTAGTGAATGATTTGCTTCAATTATCAAAACTAGACAATAGAGACATTAAATTGGATAAAGAGTTAGTAGATTTTATTGTTTTCTATAATCGCATTATTGATCGCTTTGAGTTGACTAAAGAGCAGAATGTTATATTTGAGCGTAAATTGCCAAAGCATGCTGCTTTTGTGGAAGTAGATGAAGATAAATTAACACAAGTAATGGATAACATTATTTCGAATGCATTAAAATATTCTCCTGAAGGCGGAAAAATCACATTCTCTTTAAAGGAACAGGAGAAACAGATTATTGTCAGTATTTCTGATAATGGCGTTGGTATTCCAAAAGAAAACTTAGAAAAGGTGTTTGATCGCTTCTATCGTGTTGATAAGGCACGTACACGCAAGCTTGGGGGCACCGGATTGGGACTTGCTATTGCAAAAGAGATGGTAGAAGCACATGGAGGGAAAATTTGGGCAACGAGTAAAGAAGGGAAAGGAACAAAAGTATCTTTTACTCTTCCTTATATTCAATCAGAAGAGGATGATGATTGGGTATGACTTATGAAAAAATAAAAACAGTTATATTAGCCATTCTTGTATTAGTAAGTATTTTTTTATACTATATTTTATGGACACATCAAGGTAATTATGAAACATTAAAAAAAATTCCAACAGTTGAGCCAGAAATGTTTGGAAAAAGCAAAGAAATTGGCGAGGTAGTTAAGCCAGACCGAATTTATCAACACTTAAATGGCCAGCATTATGGAACAATGGATAGTATGGAAATAAGTGATGTGATTAATACCTTAAAAAAATGGGACTATAACAATATTAAAAATATTTCCCCGGAAATAAAAAATATTTCTTCTTTTATTCAGAAACAGGACCATAGTATGGAAATAAGATTTCCAGGCGATGTTCCATTTTATTTGTATAAAACCTTGCTGAATAGTACAGAAAGCAATAATTTTGATTTTGATACTATTTTAATTTCCTATGATATTTCTAAAGATAAAGAGGGATTGGTGTATTTTATTTCTAGAAATAATGGAAAAGTATATGAAAGCAATGTTTCTGCATCATTTATTGATTCTTTTAAAGATTTTACTAATCATGCAGCAATGGAAGGATCTATTTATACAACATATTTTAGTCATAATTTGACAAAAAATAATTTGATTTATCTACCAAAAAATGATGGTAGCATGAAAAAGTATAATTATTTATATAAAACTATCGATTCTGCCAAGCTAAAAAGAGCATTATTTAGTGATCCTAGTCTAGTGCAGAAAAACATTATTGCCAATCGAGAAGAATACACAGATGATACTGGACTTTTAAGAATCGATAAAGATACCCATGTTGTTTCTTTTCTAAAACCATCTGAGATACTTACAGATGGTACAGAGAAAAATAAAATGATTCAAAAGAGCATTGAATTTGTAAACCAGCATGGAGGATGGACAAACCAATATAAATATGAGTATAGATATGTAGACAAAAATGATAATTACGATAAAACAACTTTTCGCCTATATAATTCAGCAGGATTTCCAATATTTGATATGGAGCATAAAATATCGGATATTCAGATAGTGTGGGAAAATAATGATGTAAAAACATTTATTACAAGCAATCTTAGTACCTTTGGGACAGATTTTGATACCACCACTACTACATTAATGTCTGGACAAAAAGTGCTTGAATATTTAAAAGAACAAAAAAATATTGAGATGGAAAAAATACAGGATATTGTAATGGGCTATGATATGCAGGTAGACTCGCAAAGTATTGTAAGATTGCAGCCGAGCTGGTTCTATGAATACGATGAAAAATGGTATCAGATAGAAACCTCACATATAGGAGGCAAGAATAATGGATTGGAATAAGATTAAGACAATATTTATTCTTGCCTTTTTAATCCTTGATATTTATTTGGTCTATGAATACATGCGGCTTAAAGAGTCATCTCAACAATTTGAGTACAAACAAGGCCCTTCAGCTGAAAAGATATTATCATCATATGGCATAACATATCCAAAAGATCTGCCTAAGAATGCAAAGGATCAATATTTGTCGGCAAAATCTAAAACCTTTAGTAAAGAAGAATTAACAAAATGGGAAAAGGGCCTTTTAAAGGGGCAAGAGGTTACTATCATTGACAGCAATATTCTCCAGTCTATTTTAGAAAAGCCGATAAGCATAGGACAACCATTTAAGGAAACAGATTTAACGGCATATATAGAGGGTCATATATTAAATGGCAATCAATATCGTTTCTGGGAAAAAAAAGATAAGACAATTACCTACTATCAGCAATATAATGGCAAAACCTTTTATCAAAATTTAAATGGAAAATTGACTTTTTATTTAAATGAAGAAAATAAAATAGTTTCCTATGAACAGACATTTCTTGAAAATATTAAAGAAATTGAAGAAGAAGAAAATATTAGTCGGCCATTAGATGCTATTTATACACTGTTTACAAATAGCTATATTGATAATGACAGCAAGATAAAAAAGGTAGAATTAGGTTATTACTCCCAGCAGTATTCTACAACGCAGGTGCTTTCGCCAACTTGGTCCATTCTATTAGATAATGGGGAAAATTTATTTGTAAATGCGTTAGATAATCAGATAATAAAAACAAAAAGTGAGCAGATTAAATTGGAGTGAGAAAAAATGCAGTTTAGTGTTCTCGCAAGCGGGAGTACTGGCAATGCCATTTATATAGAAAGTGAGGAATATTCATTTTTGGTTGATGCAGGATTAAGCGGAAAACAAATGGAAGCATTGTTTGAGCAAGTTGGCCGGAAAATGAATAAGCTCACTGGCATTTTAGTAACCCATGAGCACAGCGACCATATTAAAGGGGTCGGAATTATTGCCCGCAAATATAAATTGCCTATTTATGCAAATGAAAAAACCTGGAATGCTATGAGCTCACATATTGGGGAAATTCCCTTAGAGCAAAAGTTTCATTTTGATATGGAAACAGTAAAAACGTTTGGGAATTTATCCATCGAGTCTTTTGGCGTTTCTCATGATGCGGCAGAGCCAATGTTTTATGTCTTCCATGAAGGCGATAAAAAGCTTGTATTGATTACAGATACAGGTTATGTCAGCGATCGAATGAAAGGTATAATAAGCAATGCTGATTCTTATGTATTTGAAAGCAATCATGATGTGCAAATGCTTAGGATGGGCAGGTACCCTTGGAATACTAAGAGAAGAATACTAAGCGATGTAGGCCATGTTTCAAATGAAGATGCTGCAATTGCTATGAGTGAAGTGATCGGCGACCGTACCAAACATATATATTTAGCCCATTTAAGCCAGGACAATAATATGAAAGAACTGGCAAGAATGTCTGTTGCGCAAACTTTAGAAAACAAAGGCATTATGCTTAATGAACAAGTAAGCTTAAAAGATACGGATCCAAAAATACCAACAATTTTAACAACTATTTAATTATAAAGAGACGGCCAGAAAATTTATTCTAGGTCGTTTTTTATTTTTCTCTATAAAAGAAAGCAGTTATTTTGTTTGTTTTTAAAAAAATAAGGAAAAATAAATAAAGAACTTATGTAATGACTTTTTATTTACATAACCAAAGCATATATTTTAGTTCTTTAAAAGAGAGGAATGGTGTACGTGGCAAATGAAGAGGATTTTGAATATGGAAATCAAAGAGAAAAGCCTGTACGAAAAAGAAGTTACTTCTTTTCAGGCTTTTTAGGTGCCATTATAGGTGCATTGCTTGTTTTATTAATAGTAACCCGTTTTGCTGATAATGGAATTTTAGCAACTAAAAAGGAAACTGATGATGATATTACCATAACGGAGGATAAGGAATTAAATACAAAAAATGTTTCCCTAAATGTAGAAACGAACATAACAAAAGCAGTTGATAAGGCAGCTGATGCAGTAGTTGGCATTAGCAATCTTCAATCTTCTAACTTTTGGGAAGATACTTCTGCACAAGAAGCAGGTACCGGATCTGGTGTCATCTATAAAAAGAGCGGGGATAATGCGTATATTGTTACAAATAATCATGTAGTAGCAGGTGCAAGTGAACTTGAGGTAACTTTATCGGATGGAAAGAAGATAAGTGCAAAATTAGTGGGTGCTGATGTATGGACAGACCTTGCTGTTGTAGAAGTAGATGCAAAAGATATCAGCAAAATCGCTGAATTCGGCAATTCGGATACGCTAAAAGCAGGTGAACCTGTTATTGCTATTGGCAATCCACTTGGCATGACATTCTCCGGTTCCGTAACTCAAGGAATTGTATCAGGGCTACAGCGGACGATACCAGTAGATATTAATGAAGATGGTGTAACAGATTGGCAGTCAGAAGTTATTCAAACAGATGCTGCCATTAACCCTGGCAATAGTGGAGGAGCATTAATTAATATTGCTGGCCAGCTAATTGGCATTAATAGTATGAAAATTTCTGAGTCCTCTGTAGAAGGGATCGGTCTTGCTATTCCAATTAACTCAGCAGAACCAATTATTCAAGACTTAGAAAAATATGGTGAAGTAAAACGCCCATATATGGGAGTAGAGCTTCAATCTGTCAGCGATATTCCAGGGTATTATCAGCAAGAAGCATTAAAGCTTCCAGAAAACGTGACAGATGGAGTAGCAATTAAAGATGTTAGTCCAAATTCTCCAGCGTCGAAAGCAGGTTTAAAGGAATTAGATGTTATTGTTGAATTGGATGGAGAAAAGGTCAGCGATTTAATTGATTTAAGAAAACATTTGTATACGGAGAAAAAAATAGGTGATAAATTGAAAATAAAATATTATCGCGAAGGAAAACAGATGACAGCAGAATTAATGCTGTCTGAAGATAATCGATAAACAAAAAACAGGAAGAATTCGTTCTTCCTGTTTTTTGTTTATCGAAATTACAAAATAAATGCATAAAAACTTTATAAAAAAAATATTAAAAGGAAAAATAAAAAAAGAAATATAGACTTATTAGAGAATTTTAAAAGGAATAGTTGCAGTTTTGAGATAGAATGATAAGATGAAATGTGGATAACTGAAAAAAAGATAACAATACGGTTATCCACAGGAATATTTTGAAAAATTAGATTTATAGGTAAAAAAGGAGAAGAAAAAATGATTTATAGTTGTGCTGAACATATTGATATAGCAATAGATACGATCGTAAATGAGCATGAAACATTTCCTATTTTGGAAAACCTTAGAGAAGGGGAAAAGTTATCCACAACCTGTGGATATTGCAAAAATATCGCCATATATATGGTAGCGAACAAATGATTTCATACTATATGTGGATTATAAATGTGGATATGTGGATAAGTTATGTGGATATGTTGTTTGTAAAGTGAGGAATACATGTGAATATCTCAATTATTACAGTTGGAAAACTAAAAGAAAAATACTTGAAGCAAGGAATCGATGAATATACAAAACGATTATCAAGCTATTCCAAAATAGAAATCATCGAAGTTTCCGATGAAAAAGCTCCTGAAATACTCAGCAATGCAGAAATGGAGCAAGTCAAAAATAAAGAGGGAGAAAGAATCCTCGCAAAAATTTCTCAAGATGCCCATGTTATCGCGCTGGCCATTGAAGGCAAACAAAAGTCTTCTGAAGAACTAGCAGACACACTAGATAAACTCGCTACATACGGAAAAAGCAAAGTAGCTTTTATTATAGGCGGTTCTTTAGGATTAAGCAATGATGTTTTAAAAAGAGCAGACGACAAGCTCTCTTTCAGCAAAATGACATTCCCTCACCAATTGATGAGGCTTGTTTTAGTAGAGCAGGTTTATCGGGCGTTTCGGATTAATCGAGGAGAACCGTATCATAAGTAAATGAGGTTTTAAAGGGATAGATGGTCCTTATGCATATCTTTTTTAGTGCTTCTTTCCAAGAAAGAAGCACTAAGCTTTAATTAATTATAATGAGATTGTCCCTTTAGCTAGCTGGACATTAATCCAATGATAATTTTACCATTCTTTTGGCTCATAGTTTAATTCTCTAAATAATTGAGTTCGCTCTTTTTTGGATAAATCTTTCCATTGTCCAGGAGGAAGGTTTCCTAAATGAATATTCATGATTCGAGTTCTTTGCAATCGGTAAACGTCGTATCCTAATTCTGCGCACATGCGGCGAATTTGACGGTTTAGCCCTTGCGTTAAAATGATTTGAAAATCAAATTTTGATAATTGAACCACTTCACAAGGAAGTGTTTTTGTACCTAATATTTTGACACCCTCTGACATCTTCTTCACGAATTCAGGGGTAATTGGCTTGTCTACAGAAACGATATATTCCTTTTCATGCTTATTTTCAGAACGCAGTATTTCATTGACAATGTCTCCATCGTTTGTAAGAAGTATTAAGCCCTCTGAATCTTTATCCAGGCGTCCAATATTAAATATTCTTAATGGGTGGTTGACTAAATCAACAATATTTCCCTTTACGCCTTTTTCTGTTGTACTAGTAATGCCTACAGGTTTATTTAAGGCAATATAGACATTATTCCTTGCTACTCGGATTGGATTTCCATCTACTCGAACGTCATCCCCAGGTTCAACTTGGCTACCTATAGTTACACGTTTCCCATTGATAGTAACTCTCCCATCGGCAATTAATTTATCGGCGCCTCTTCTAGATGCTTTTCCAGATTCACTTATATATTTATTAATACGCATAATGACACATCCTTAATCAGAGGATTTTTTTATTAGATACTAACTATACTTTATTTTAAGGAGGAATCACAAACTTTTATTTAGGGATAGCGGATAAAAATTTGTTTTAAAAGAAGCTATCTTTTTTGAGGTGCAATTGTTATTTTTATTTGAATTAAATATATAAAGCCGTTAATAATTGGGAGTATTGGATTTAACCTGTTTACATAAATGCTAGAAACGTTATTACGTAGTGGTAATAATTTTTCTAATTTTGCTGGCCGATCATCGGTATTTGAATTATATCAAGGAATGGCAGCCTGGTTATTTGAAGCGTTTGAGAGATTCATAATATTTGCATGAATACTAAAAAAAGCTTAATTATAAAGGTGGAATATCCTTTGGAAAATGAAGTGGATTTTTATTTTTGGGTTCAATTTTTTATTTAGTTACTAAATAGAAATAGTTGTTTTTATGTAAAAAAGTCAAAAATATATAGAGGTAAAAAAACCTTATATATTTTCGACTTAATGTTCAATTACCAGTTTATCATTCACATCGGTACTTGAATGCAGGCTCTGTCTGAATATAAAAAGCATTTCTGACTTGTGCACTCCAATTTGCAAAGGCTGATCTCCATTCAGGAGTATTAAAGAATTGATCAACAGTTTGAGTTTCAGAATGCCAAACTATAAATAGGTTGAGTGGGGCGATTCCTCCTGCCCAAATTCCATTGTTTGCGTCGGTATCTTCTTCCCTTACTAATAATAAGGGGAGACCAAATTGAAAAGCCATGGAAGGTTCAACTTGTGAATAAACGGATCCTTCCCAAAAAGGAGTAGATGGTGGAAGAGGTCCCGCATTAACGTCAACTGTTTGAATTTTAAAACGACGAAGGTTTACTGCCAACATTCCATAGCTTGATGAAACTAGCCGACGAATATCAGTTAAAATGGATTCGGGATAACTTTCGCTTAAAGGTAATGTACGTGGAAAAAGCAAAGCATTTTCAATCTCTAAAATGAGACGGTTTAGAAACCGTTGTTGGTTGTCATTTAAATGAGTTGTCGTACTTAAAAATATAGGAATACGATAAGCACGGTCAATACATGTTTGGTGTGTCGAGTCTATTTTTACTTTATCTTTACGTGAAGAGCTATGCTCATTATTACTCCCTTTTTTTTCATCCTTGTGTGAAGAGCCATCTTTCTTTTTACTCACTTTCTCACCTCCTTTTTTATCAGTATATGGAAAAGAAATAAGTAAGCTTGGACATAATAGGTAAATTTTATAATATAGAGGTACTGTAAAACGAAAAATAATAATTTTGTAAAAGATTATGGAATTTAAATGAAGCAGGAAATAAGTACTGGTGAAAAATCGATTCAAATAAGAGGATATATGCTAGATCCATTTGGCATTTATAGTCTCGCAGGAATTTGGTGCTCAATTGTTATAGGACTTTTCGCAACTGCTAGTGTTGAGGGAAATGAATACGCAGGAAACAAAAGAAATATGTTTAATCAGGGGAGGCTTTCCTAGACCTAGTGAAAATAAAAAAGACATTGTTTCGAATAACAATGCCTTTTTTATAAGTTATATAAACATATCCAGGATTAGGACACCGGCAAGTCCCACTAAAGAAATAATTGTTACCATGACAGACCAGGTTTTAATCGTTTTTCCGATTGTTAGGTTAAAATATTCTTTGTAAATCCAGAAGCCTGCGTCATTTACGTGTGAGAAGGTAACGCTTCCTGCACCAGCGGCCAATACCATTAATTCTGGGCTTGTGCCAGTTGAAGCGACAAGTGGTGCAGCAATACCTGCTGCTGTCATACCTGCTACGGTTGCAGATCCTACTGCTATTCTTAGGATTGCAGCAATTAGCCAAGTTAAAAGCAAAGGTGACAGGGTAGAACCAGCCATAAGATCAGAAATGTATTTATCGATATGGCTGTCAATCAATACTTGTTTGAAGGCACCGCCAGCAGCAATGATTAATAGAATCATTCCGATACCGCTTACAGATTCACTAAGAGATTGCATAATTTCTGGCATTTTTTTACCAAGATTTAAACCGAATGTAAAGATAGCAACAATAACTGAAATGAGCAAGGCTACATTCGCATTACCGATAAAATTAGTGACTGGTGCGATGGCTGATTCAGGTATAAAAATTTCTACAATGGCTTGTAACGCAATTAAAATAACTGGTAAAAGAGCAGTGAAAAGGCTTACTCCAAACTTAGGAAGCTCCTCTTCTTTAAATTTTTTAGGATTAAATAGACCTTTTGGAATTTCAATCTCTAATGATTCTTTTTTAAATAATTTTGTATAGACTGGACCTGCAAGAATAAAGGCAGGAATCGCAATGATGATTCCTAAAATCATCGTTAAGCCGATATTTGCTCCAAAAACATTTGCAACTGCAGTTGGACCTGGATGCGGGGGTACAAACCCATGCATGGTAATCAAGGCAGCAATTACTGGCATACCAAGATATAAAACTGGCACTCTAGCCGCGGTGGCAATAGTAAATACTAATGGAATTAAAACAACAACTCCAGTTTCAAAAAATAAAGCGATTCCAACAATAGCCGCAGTAATAACAGCAGCCATCTGAACTCGTTTTTCCCCAAAAGCATTAATTAAAGTTGTCGCAATGCGTTGCGCACCACCAGAATCCGTCATTAACTTACCAAGTATGGCACCAAAGATAATGATCATGGTAAGATGTCCAAGCGTTCCGCCTAGACCAGCTTCAATGGATTCTATAGCCGCAATAGGTGTCATTCCTTCTAGTATTCCTACTGCTAGTGAAACAATAATCAATGATATGAAAGCGTTTAATTTGAAGGCCATCATTAAGACTAATAATAGGGCAACTCCTATAGTGACTGAAATAATTGGCATTGATTTTTCCTCTTTTCCTTTTTGTCATCATAAAAGAGGTTCGCCTCCATAAGGAGTTTACTCATAATCTATCATCTAATTCTGATTGAATAAAAAGATTGCTGAACGACTGTATAATGAGTATGGACTCCTTACTTAAAGGCCAACCTTATTTTTTAAAAAGTTTCTTGCTTTTAGGTTTACTTTTGGCTTAGCATCTCAACAACTTCTCTAAGATCCGTTTTTGTCCCGACATTTCCTGGGAAGATAACATAAGAAATCCCTGGAAACTTGCTTTCGCTGCCTATTTTCCAGACAGGAATTCCAGGTCTAATTTGACCAGCTACCGTTGCCCTTTGGACTTCAAGGCCATTTGTTCCAACATCACTAGATGTAATGCCGCCTTTAGCAATAATAAAGGAAGGTCTTGCTTCTAATCTTTTCACGATGCTAGTGACTGCATCAGAAATTTTCACAGACAGCTGTAACTCTTCTTCTTTTTTGTTTTCTCCAAGATCCAATCTTTCCCGTTTTGTATAAACGGCCACATTTGTCCCCTGAGAGATTAGCTGGTTTGTTGTTTCTACTACTCTATCAAGTTCTTTTTCGAATTTATCAGGTTCTAATACAAGATGAACGTTAAATTCAATAAACTCAACCGTATCCAATTTTTTTAGTTCTTCAAACTGTTCTGTTGTCTTTTTAACATGCGAACCAATTATTACCAATCCGCCGTTGTTTGTTTCTTCCGTCATTAGTTCTGCCTGAGTAAGCAAGTTTTTATCACTTACGCCTCCGATTACTTTCGTAAGAGCGGCTGCACTTCTGAACATGAAGTTCTTTCCTTTATTTATGGCTCTAATTAAGGCAATGGTAAAGATTTTTACATCCGTATAATCCACTGCATTCACAATTACTTTATTAAAATTTTCCACTTTCAGCAGCTGCTGTTCAATTGTTTCAATATCTAGTGCACGCAGGCTATCAAGCGAAATATATGTCATATTCTCAGTCTTATATGCACCGTTAGATTTTTCTTCAGCCCACTCGCCTAAATGTGATTTGCTGTAGCCAAAGGTGCGGTCTTTCGCAAATTCTGTTTCCCCTGCAGGAACTAGATACTCATCATATTGAACATAGTGGATATTATCAATGGTGAAACGTCCGCCTTCTTTGAAGAATGGAAGGATCACTTCACCATCGAATTTAATCTCTTCATTTGCTTCTACTGTTTCTCTTAGCACTTGAGTTTCCAGTGGGTAATGACCTCTTAATGTGGAGTCCCCACGACTGATGATTGTAAAATCACGATTGTTTTTCTTCGCTGCTTTCACAATATTTGCGGCAATTTCTTGATGCGCTTTTGTTGTTTCGGCAGCCGTAAATCCACGTGAATTTGTTAAGATAAAGAACATAGAGTTAGCTTCTTTAAAACCCTTATCAATACTGTCCAGTGACCAATCTGTATAAACGGAGACACCATGAACGGTTTGAACACCGGTTGGATCATCGTCTAGTACAATAATTTTTTTATTTAGCTTCTTAAGTTCCTTCTCTATCATTTCATTCACAATGCTTGTATCAACAGAAGGTATCTGGCTAAAAACTTCTTCTACTAATCTTTTATTTGAACTCATTGATTAGATCCCCTTACTTCTACATTTGCAAGCTTTTCATAATACTGAACAATGCCGCCGTGGTCATCCATTAATTTTCCATCTACTTTTAATGCATGAAAGATTTCTAATAGGTGGCTGGATAATGGAAGGGGTACGCCAATTTCATGAGCTGTATCCATCACATTCGTAATATCTTTCATATTAATGGCGATGGTGCCGCCAGGAGCAAAATTTCTTTCAAGAATCAGTGGAACTTTAGCATCCAGTACAGTGCTGCCTGCCAATCCGCCTCTGATCGCTTGATACATTTTTTCAATATCAATTCCAGCCTTTGCAGCTAGAACAAGCGCCTCTGACATTGCGGCAATGTTAAGGTTTACAATAATTTGGTTGGCCAATTTGGCGGTAACCCCGCAGCCGCTGTCTCCAACTAATGTAACAGCACTTCCCAGATCAAATAGCACGGATTTTGCTGCTTCAAAAACATCTTCCTTCCCACCAACCATGATGGATAATGTGCCATCAATCGCTTTAGGCTCGCCGCCGCTGACAGGAGCATCCAAGAAGCCCACACCGCTTTTAGCTGCTTCTTTTGCCAGTTCAATGGAAGCAGCAGGAGTAATGGAGCTCATATCAATAATAATGGCTCCTTCTTTTGCTCCTGATAAGATTCCATTATCGCCTAAAACAACAGCTTGTACATGTTTTGATGCAGGAAGCATCGTAATAATAATTTCACTGTTTTCTGCCACTTCTCTTGCAGAACGAGCTACTTTTGCACCCGCTTCCATTAATAGTTGTACTGTATCTTGATTAAGATCATTAACCGTTAAAGTATGTCCTGCTTTCAGAAGGTTTAAAGCCATAGGTTTTCCCATGATGCCTAATCCAATAAAGCCAATCCTTTTTGTCATGTTGTTTTCCTCCCATGCATTATGTTATGAAAAGCAGATTCCTGCTTTGAAAAAATAATATCCATTTCTTGTATAGATTCGGTCATCTGCTTTGTAATTGAAAATGGTAAGCAATCGCTTACAAAAAGTATTTATGTTTAGATTGTATACTATAAATATTTTTTTGTATACGTATTTTTTAAAAAATGTATACAGTTTTATAAAAAATGTATTCATAAAAAGAGTTGTACACTTTCTCTCTATGTTATTTTTTAAAATAATTTGGTACTATGGACTTTATTAGGAAATAATTATTGAGGTGAAATTTGTGTTGGAAAGTAATAGCCCCCGACCTGCGTATCATCATTGTTATGAAATTCTCCGCGATAAGATTTTAAATGGTGAGCTTCCTGGTGGTACCAAGATCGTCGAAGAAAAAATTGCTGTTGAGCTTGGCGTCAGCAGAACACCGATAAGAGATTCGATAAGAAAATTAGAATATGAAGGACTAATTGTCAAAAAGAGAGTGGTAAATCCAAAAGAGAAGGATTTACGAAATATGTTTAGTGTCCGGATCTTGTTAGAAGGGTACTCAGCCCGATGTGCAGCAACCTTTTTAAAAGAAAATGAAATTGAAAAACTATACAAATATATTGAGATTGGCAGAAAGGGCACAAAGGAAGAAATTATGTCTGCCAACGAAGCCTTCCATAATGATATTGTAAAAGCAAGCAATAATCCTGTCATGATTGATATTATTGATCGAATGCAGGCAATTATTTATTTGTTTAGAAAAACGGTTGTCATCTATAATCGTCCACATCTTATTGATGAACATGAAGAAATTTATGAGGCAATCAAGGCAAGAGATGGGGAAAAGGCTGAGATTTTGATGAAAAAACACTTAGAAACGGATTTAAACTTTTATCTGCACATAATGAGTAATGAATAGTATAGTATAGTATAGAGTATCTTTGCATACAGTGGATGGATAGATAGAAGTGCCCTCAGTAAATTCTGAGGGCACTTCTTGTTTGTTTCTTTTTTTATTTTTTTGATAACAGACGGACAAATTTTGTCATGACTGGTTCCATTGCTTGCTGCATTTCTGCCATAATGGTAGAAAGATGGGCCATTTGATTATTATCTGCGTATTTTTCAAGGTAAGAGACAGCTGCTATGGAAACTTCTGTATTGACATTTACTTTGCAAATTCCCAATTTGATTGCTTTCTCTAGAACATCTCCCGGTGTTCCAGAACCGCCATGCAGAACGAGCGGAATACCAACTGCTGCACGAATCTTTTCGAGAAGGGCTAAGTCGATTTTTGGTTCCCCTTTGTACATTCCATGAACAGTACCGATTGCAGCAGCTAAAAAGTCAACGTTTGTTTCAGCCACGAATGCCTTGGCCGATTGTGGATCTGTTAAAGTTCCATCTCCTTCTTCTTCATCTGAGAATGCCCCCCTTGCCACAGAACCGATTTCTGCTTCAACAGAGACCCCTGCCATATGGGCAATCTCTACAATCTCTTTGGTAAAATGGATATTTTCTTCGAGATTATATTTCGATCCGTCGTACATAACAGAGGTAAAACCAGCTCGAATCGCTCGAATAATGGATTCCTTTTCATATGCATGATCAAGATGCAGTGCAACTGGAACTTTTACTTTTTCAGCCATTGCTTTGATCATAGCTGAAAAACCTTCCACATCTACTGTAGGAAAATAGCGTTCTCCTAAAGCGATAATCACAGGTGTACCTTCCCGTTCACTTACTTGGATAGCAGCTTGGGCTGTTTCTAAGTTATAGACATTAAAAGCTGCCACAGCATATTGTTCTTGTTGTGCTTTTGTTAAAATTTCTTTTGTATTCACTAACATGATTGTTTCCTCCTTGGTTGATAGATTAAGTTGAAAATATTGTATACATTTTTAAAAGATTTGTATACATTTTATTTTATTTTTAGATAAATTCGAATTTTTTAATAGACTAATTTGGATTGATTAAGGTGAACCATACCACAAATAGAGGCAATGGATAGAATATGAGTCAAGATTTCCTTTCTCAACATATAAACAGAGCATTTAAGCAATTATCCTCTTTCAATAAGCTTACAGTTAATTTATTAATCAGAAGGAAGAAGTTTATCGTTCACATACATTAACGAAGTGTTGAGAGCTGGTTCATCAAAGGTAGAGTTGATGATTAATATAAACGAAGCGATGTACAATGAAGTCATTTATGGCAGCTTGCATATTAAAGGAGACAGAAAAATATTAAAGCTATAAAGGCTAGAGTGCACATTACTTAAAAATTATCGGGATGGTTCTGAAGAGAAGTAGAAATAATTACTATTATCCTTATATCAAAGCATTTGCATCGCGATTCATCTGTAAATTTCGTACAAATTTGTTTTTTGTGGATAATAAGGTTAAGTGAAGATTATGATGAATTAACAATTAGAGACTAGATGACAAGCAAAGGAGCTGTTTAATGCTCAGTAATGGTGGCATTCAAAATAAGCAATTCCTAGGCCTTGTATCTGATTATGGTAATTCTTTGATATATAATATCTCAGGCTGTTGGCAAACACCTGCTTTCTTTGTTGCTCGCCTTGTCCAGATGCTCATTACCTGCCTTAGTAACTCCACTCCCCGCAAGGCTGCGCTTCTCAAAAGATAGATGTTTTCAATTGTATATAAAAAGCACTAGCGAGAGAAAAGGGAGTTAGTGCCCACCATTTCCCTCACTTCTTGCCTGCTTAGCCCATAATAGGCCCAATAGGAAGGTTGGACATTGCAATCTTTATTAAAAATAAAGGTGCATCTATACCCACTCCGTTCTTAGATTGTTCTGGGCGAGCATTTAATCAGGCATGATTATCGGCAATTTCCTAGAACATCACATTGCTGTTTTTTTAAATAAATATTTAGACTGGTGGCTGAAATATTAATTTTATAGAATGGAGCAGATTATATTGTGAATAATAAGATAGTAAGTAATAAAGGTTTCTGTCAAAGAATACTTTCTATCTTTATGAATTTTTACATATTCGCACTTATTTTTGTCAGTGGAAAATAAAATATGCCTCCCTTTAAACAAGCAGATTTATCAGCTTGTTTAAAGGAGGCATATTAGAGAAGAGAGGATTTTTAGTAATTAAGCACCTTTATTTTCTGTTTTAAAATGGCTGTTAGATGTTTTGCTGATTTTGTAAAAACTCCCGTATTTCTCTTGCACTAATAAAAGGGCAATTACTCCAATAATACTTGGAACGGCAAATGCCATAAATGCATTTTGCGGCGCTAAATTAGCCGCTAGCAAAAGACCGATTATCAGTGGTGCCAATATTGCTCCGATTCTCCCAATGCCAACCGTCACACTAAGGCCTGTTGTGCGGATTTCTTGGGGATAAAATTCAGATATATATGGATTTATTAAGTTTTGTGTTCCCCCTGTGCATGCACCGCCAATGGCGATTAATATATATAACAGAAGTGTATTAGACGTTGCGCTAAGGGAAACGAAGCAAATAGCTCCTAATAAAAACATATAGATAAGTACTTTGCGATGGCCTAATCGTTCCACTAAGTAACCGCCTAATAAAGATCCTCCGATTTGTCCAACTCCTAATGCTAGGCTGAATGATATGCTTGAAGTGATTCCATATCCAGCTCCTTGCATAATTTTAGGAAGCCATGTATTTAGGCCATATATCATAAGAAGACAGCTAAACACGGCAGTCCAAAAGGCTAGTGTACTAATAACTCGATTGTCTGAAAATAGCTTTTTGGCTGGAAAGCCTTTTGCCCGTTCTTTAACAGTCGCATATTCAAAATCGTCTGTTGCTTGATAGTTCCCTTTAGAATCTATTTTGTTTAAAATGCTGGCTATTTTTCCGCCTTGGTTGCGAATAATATAATAAGAAAGAGATTCAGGAAATTGTTTAAGAAACAATGGCAGCGTAAGTAAGGGAATAATCCCTAGCCAATATAAAAATCTCCACCCTAGACTTTCCATTAAATACATGCCTGTTAGTGAAGCCAGAATAGCCCCGATAGAGTAGCCGCAATACATTGTCGCCACAATCAGCGCGCGGTTTTTTTTAGGAGAGTATTCTGTCATCATGGCAATTACAGCTGGCATTAATCCACCCATTCCAAGAGCAGCAATAAAGCGCATAATCGTAAAGGTTAGGGAGTTTGGCGCTAAACCAGCAAAAAGGGAAAATATGCTGAATAAAAGCATGCAGATTGCTAATATCTTTTTTCGGCCAATAATATCGGAAAGGGAGCCAAGCAAAAAGGAACCAAGCATCATGCCAACTAGAGTATAGCTGCCGATTGCTCCTGCCTCTACAAGGGTTAACTCATAGTCCTTCATCATTAAAGGCAATCCAATTCCGTATAAGGCAATATCAAAACCATCAAAAGCAATGGCATAAAAACACCAAAGAAAAACCAATAAATGAAATTTATTAAACTTACTTTCAGCGATTACCTGAGAAGTCTGAACAACACGCATATTATTCCCCCTTTTGTAGCCATTTTTCTTTTTTATATTAAAAATTGTTTATTTCCAAACTTCCTGGGAGATTTCCACGACATGCCGAAGTTTTGACCATTGTTGTTCTTCTGTCAATAAGTTGCCTTCTTCTGTGGATGCAAATCCGCATTGAGGGCTTAAACATAGCTGATTTAAATCGACAAATTGTGATGCCTCTTCAATTCGTTTTATAATAGCATCCTTACTTTCCAATTCACCAAATTTTGAAGTAATTAAGCCTAAAACAATATTTAGGTCAGATTTATTTACAAAACGAAGTGGTTCAAAACCGCCTGAACGATCATTATCATATTCAAGGAAGAAACCATCGATATTTAGATGACCAAATAATTGTTCTGCCACTGGTTCATATCCACCAGAGGAAATCCATGTGGAGCGGAAATTTCCACGACAAATATGCATTGTTATCTTTAAATCATCAGGTCGCCCTGCTACTGCTTTGTTTAATGTATCTAAATACATTTTTATTAAATAATCAGGGTTCAGTCCTTTTGCACGAAGCTGTTCTTTTTGCTCTTTTGAACATAGATAAGCCCATGATGTATCATCAAGCTGCAGATAGCGGCAGCCGGCATCATAAAAAGTTTGCAGCCCTTTTTTATATGTTTTGGCTAAATCATCGAAGAATTCTTCTTCATCTGGATAAACTGATTTATCAATCTCTCCACGAAAATGAAGCATGCTTGGACTTGGAATTGTAAATTTTGCTACATGGTCCTTGGCTGTTTGATGAAGATACTTATAATCTTCTAACATAGGATGATTGCCAAAGTCTAATTTGTTGGTTATTTTAATCGCACGAGATTTTGTTTGTTTTTGATGGAATTGAATGCCGTTTCCTTCCCAAAAGCCATTAACTCCAACCAGATTTTCTAAGAAATCAAAATGCCACCAAGCTCTGCGGAATTCTCCATCCGTAACAGCTTGCAATCCTATTTCTTTTTGCTTCTGTACAATTCTTGCAATTTCGTTATCTTCGATTTTTCGTAATTGTTCTAAGGAAATTTCTCCAGCAGAGCTTTGTAAGCGGGCTTTTTTTATGGCATCGGATCTCAATAAACTGCCGACTTGATCGGCGCGGAAAATGGTTGCGCTATTGCTAGTTGTATTTATTGTTTTCATAAAATTTCCTCTTTTCTTTTTCTAACTCTAATGTTTGTATCCTAACATGATTAGAAGGTTATAGTGTAACTGATAAAAGTAATTGGTCGTTATAGCCAAAAGCTATAACGACTGCCTCTTTTATATTCTATTGGACATATGATTTTTATATTTTAGCAGTGCTCTATTCATTTTTGTTTATTTCGTCTAAGGTTAGAATAGCGGAATAAATTCTTTTATAATATAGTGAGAACATTTTAAATAAATTAATGAGGGATTAAAGATGAAGTTGCATCAACTAAGATATGTTATTGAAGTTGTCATGTGTGGCTCTATTAATGAGGCTGCACGCAGATTATACATATCACAACCTAGTTTATCAAAGGCAATAAAAGAACTGGAAAAAGAAATAGGCATTACTATTTTTACTCGCACATCCACAGGCATTACACTTTCGCCAGATGGAGCCGAGTTTCTTGGATATGCCAGGCAGGTAGTAGAACAAGTTGAACTATTAGAGCGTCGATACTTTAATACGATTCCCTCTCAGCAATTATTTTCTATTTCTACACAGCATTATGCATTTGCTGTAAATGCATTTGTAGAAATGATAAAAAAGCATGGGGGAGATAAATATCAATTTACTATGAGAGAAACCAGAACCTATGAAATTATAGAAGATGTCAAGAATTTACGCAGTGAAATTGGTATTTTATACGTTAGTTCCTTTAATGAAAAAGTAATGCTGCAGCTATTGAAAGAAGAGGGATTAGATTTTCATGTGCTTTTTAAAGCGGCTCCGCATATCTTTGTGAGTGATCAGAATCCGCTTTCAAAAAGAAAATCTGTTACTTTAGAAGATTTAGAGGATTATCCTAGGCTTAATTTTGAACAAGGAGAGTTTAATTCGTTTTATTACTCAGAAGAGATTTTTAGCACGATTCCCAGCAAAAAAAGCATCCAGGTCAGTGATCGGGCCACTCTATTTAACTTACTGATCGGATTGAACGGCTATACAATATCTACTGGCATTTTAAGTTCAGATTTAAATGGCTCCAATATTGTATCTGTTCCACTTGAAGAAGGAGAAATTATTACAGTTGGCTGGGTGGTGCATAAAAAAACGCAATTGAGCAGAATGGCTAAAGTGTATTTGGAAGAGCTTAAGCAGATTATAAATTTCTATGTATCATGAGATAGAGTTTTAAAAAAGGAATCTGAGAATGATGTTTTATTTCTAGCTTTTTTTAGGGTAAGTATATTTAGTTATGAAGGAGATAAATGGGAAAATATGTTGGTGAGAAAATCTAGTTTGAGTATGAATGATATCGTGGAAAAGCACGCCACTTTGATTTTTAATTTGGATGAAAGAAGGATTGTCTCCATACAGAGGACATTCGATGAATAATCTAATATAGAATTTGTTTTTGCAGGATATGAAAAAAATGTTAAAAAAACTCATAATATATATAACTAAATAGGCCTTTTCCAAAGGTCTATTTAGTTATGCGCTTTAATAAAGAAGTGATAGGAAAGCGAATATTAAAATCACATTTTCTTTCATTTAAAAATAGCTTAACAATAGGTAAAAGAACTAACGAAAGTATAAATATGTATTTTTTATGCATAGAAACATAATAATAGTATAAGAGAAAATAGTATTCAGTTATTATGTTGATATATTAAAAAAACTTATTTTCTACTATTTTGAATAAGCTGTTTTAGCGATGCTTTTAATGGAAAATGTTACTTATCCTATAAAGGAGGGAAGAACTAGACAAAAGATGGTAGAATAAGAATAATCAAAAGATAGATATAAATCGAGTATAAGAGGGGCGATTGAACGTGAATATACATCATCCACCTGATTATTCATCTGTTCCGCAAGATAATGTAATCTTAGAATATTATGGGATCAATGAACTGAATTTCGAATCTATTAAAAAATATCGAGGGGAATTTTCAACGATTAATCCTAGTCATCCTTGGAATGGATTAGAAATAAAAGAGTTTTTATATAAAATTGGTGCATGGGGAAAGGTAAGAAACACCAATCAGGAAGGTTTAACTCTTGCTGGTTTATTGATGTTTAGTGAAGAAAGGATTATTACGGAGGTATTGCCGCAATTTTTTCTTGAATATAGAGAAGTCTTAGGAGAAAAGATAGCTGATAACTGGTCCAAACGTTTTACTTCACAGGATGGAACTTGGTCAGGGAATATATTTGATTTTTATTTCAAAGCCCATGTAGAGCTAAAGGCTAATTTTAATAATTTGTATCAGAATGCTCATTTTACCCCTGCTGAGGAAATAAGCGCTCTATTTTGTCTGCAGGAACCATTAATCAATGCGTTAGTTCATGCTGATTATTATGGAGAAGGGGGCATTGTGATTGAAAAAAAAGCAGATTTATTTCAATTTTCCAATCCAGGTCTTCTGCGTATACCTTTAGAGCAAGCATTAGAAGGCAATGTAAGTAATCTGCGTAACCCTAACCTTTTTAAAATGTTTATTTTAATTGGTCTTTGTAAAAGAACGGGATCTAGCCTAAAAAGCACTAAAGAATTATGGGAACATTATGGCGGGGACGGTTCTTTTGATTTTATAAAAGAGTCAGGGCTCGAGCGTACTATTCTTAGGTTATATGTGAATCAAAAGGGAATCAGCGAAGAAGAAACCAGAGAAAAGGAAAATAACCTTTTTTTATTTTCTAGTGAAGAGGAGTTAATGATGTCGAATTTTGACGATCTAGACAACTCCTATAGTAACGAATCGAACTCCTTGAATAGTGAGGCGAACTCCTGTAATAATATAGTAAACTCCTTAAATAGCGGTAACAACTCCTATAATAAAGAGTTTAACTCCTATAGTAACGAACTGAACTCCTTAAATAGCGGTAACAACTCCTATAATAAAGAGAAGGGCTCCGGTAATAATGAAAATGAGTTAGATGATAGTATAATGTCACCTTTTGACGACATAGTGAACTCCTATAATAGTGAAGACGAGAGTGATGTTCATGAACTGGCGGAAATAGTAGCGAGTCATTCGACAAAGGATCTTCCAGAAGAGAAAATAAACGAATCTCCCTCAGAAGAAATGGATAAAAAATTATGGGAAATATCAGAACTTGCTAGAAGGAAAAAACGCTTGTCTCCAAGTGTGATGGAAGATATTGTAATAAATCTTTGTAGTCAGAAGCCTCTTATGTTAAGAGAATTAGCACGCTTATTAGCAAGAACTCCTGATGGCTTAAGAAATAATTATTTGGCCAAGTTATTAGATAAAGGGAAAATTAGGCTCAAATATCCTAATCAGCCAAACCATCCAAAACAGGCTTATATTATTATTAAGAAGTAAGGAAAGGTACAGAAAAGCTGTATCTTTTTTTATTAGTAAAAAATTAATGATTAGTAGGAGAATTTTGTTGTATAACAGTTTTTTTATTAAGAGTTATAAAATAGGAGAAGAAAAAGAGGTTATTTTTAATAATGGCTGTTTTCTAAAAGATTGCTACTTTTAAACAAGCAGACGTAATACGCTTTGCTTTCCATGAGCAAGCATCGAGCATTACATTTACTAAAACTATTTCTTCTATTTTTTTCTGTTAAAAACAATAAAATTTACAAAAACAGCCTTAATAATAGAGTAGCTTGGTATAGTAAAATAAAGGTCAAAAACTTAATTTAGCTGATGAAGCATTATATAAAGTGAAACGGACTGGAAAGAATCGATTACATTTATTTCATGTAAAGAATTATGAGAAGGAATTAGTTTATTAAGGTTAGGAATCAAGCAGTCTACAGTCTGAAAGCCGCTTTATTAAAAGCGGCTTTCTCTTATTCCAATCAATATTTAATTTCTAATTAGATAATCGAAGGCACCTAAAGATGCAGTTGCGCCTGATCCCATAGAAATAATAATCTGTTTATAAGGACTATTTGTACAGTCTCCTGCCGCAAACACTCCAGGTACGTTTGTTGCGCCGTGTTTGTCTACTACAATCTCACCGGTTCTAGTACGTTCAACTGTGTCGCCTAACCAATCAGTATTTGGTACAAGGCCAATTTGAACGAATATACCTTCTAGTTCAATATGATGGACTTCTTCTGTGTTGCGGTCTATATAGGAAATACCATTTACTTTATCAGTTCCAGTAATTTCTTTTGTTTGAACATTCTTTAGAACAGTTGCATTTGGCAGACTGTAAAGACGCTCTTGCAGTACAGAATCGGCTTTAAGCTCTGATGCAAACTCAAGAATTGTTACATGTTTTACAATGCCAGCTAAATCAATTGCTGCCTCAACACCAGAATTACCGCCGCCGATAACAGCTACATGTTTTCCGGCGAATAATGGACCATCACAATGAGGGCAGTATGCTACACCCTTATTTTTGAATTCTGCTTCACCAGGTACACCAACATTACGCCAGCGAGCACCGGTTGAAAGAATTACAGCTTTACTCTTTAGAACAGCACCGTTTTCTAGTTCAATCTCGATAAGATCTTTCTTTTCCAGGCTTTTGGCGCGCTGTAAATTCATTACATCAATATCGTACTCTTTTACATGTTCTTCAAGACTTGCTGCGAGTTTAGGGCCTTCTGTATATTTCATGCTGATAAAGTTCTCAATGCTCATGGTATCCATAATTTGACCGCCAAAGCGTTCAGCTACAATTCCTGTACGAATACCTTTGCGCGCTGCGTAGATAGCTGCACTTGCACCAGCAGGTCCGCCGCCGACTACAAGCACATCGAAGGGATCCTTATCAGAAAACTCTGAGGCATCTGGAGCATTGCCTATTTTAGCAAGGATTTCTTCTACTGACATACGTCCGCTGCCAAATGATTCCCCGTTTAGGAATACTGTTGGCACTGCCATGATGTTTTTGCTTTCTACCTCTTCTTTAAAAGCTGCACCATCAATCATGGTATGTGTAATGCCATGATTAAGAATGCTCATTAAATTTAATGCTTGTACAACATCAGGACAGTTGTGGCAACTCAAACTAATATAAGATTCAAAATGATATTCGCCTTTAATATTTTTAATTTGATCAATTACTTTTTGATCAACCTTCGGAGGTCTGCCGCTTACTTGCAGCAGTGCCAATACTAATGAAGTGAATTCATGTCCAAGAGGAATACCAGCAAATGTTACGCCAGTGTCTTCGCCAATGCGATTTACACTAAAGCTTGGTGTTCTTTGCAGCTGTGTATTCTCCACTTTAATTTTTGAGGACATAGTGGCTAATTCATCTACTAGAGCCAGCATATCACGAGAAACCTCATCGGAACCTGCGCTTACCTTAAGTACTATATCGCCTTCCATTAGTTGAAGATATTGGTTTAATTGTGCTTTTATCTCTGTATCCAGTAGCATTTATAGCACTCCTTAAATTTTTCCTACAAGGTCTAGGCTAGGTTTAAGTGTTGCAGAACCTTCTTGCCATTTCGCTGGACAAACTTCCCCTGGATTGTTGCGAACATATTGTGCTGCTTTAACTTTATTAACAAGAGTGCTTGCGTCACGGCCGATACCGCCAGCGTTGATTTCAACTGTTTGAATAACGCCATCTGGATCAATGATGAATGTACCGCGATCAGCAAGGCCTTCTTCTTCGTCTAGTACATCGAAGTTGCGAGAGATTTTTTGGGAAGGATCGCCAATCATAACATATTCGATTTTGCCGATAGCTTCTGAGTGATCATGCCATGCTTTATGGGTAAAATGAGTGTCAGTTGAAACAGAATAAACTTCTACTCCAAGATCTTTAAGAGCTGCATATTGGTTTTGAAGATCTTCAAGTTCTGTAGGGCAAACAAATGTAAAATCTGCTGGATAGAAGCAGAAAATGCTCCATTGTCCTTTTAGGCTTTCTTCTGTAATGTCAATAAATTCACCGTTATGGTAAGCAGATGCTTTGAATGGTTGTACTTCTTTTCCAATTAAAGACATAATTAATTCCTCCTAAGTATGTGTTGAGTTTTATAAAATAGATAGTTTTAGACATATTGCCAAAACTATAAATAACTAATAATAATTCTAATTCAAAATTAATTATTATATAAACCTTATTATTTTGTCAAGGATAATGCTCAATTTTTTACGATTTATTGCTACAGTTATATTGAATTTATATTTATAATAATTATGTTAGCTACAGATTGTTTGATAATTATTAAAAGAGATAAAAGAAAATATTTATTGCAAAATAAAATTTTCAATTAATATTACTATTTCTCAATTAACTAGTGTTTTTACATTAGTTAATATTATTATAGATAAAAATTTATATGCAAAAGAATAGACAGAAAAAGTGGAGGCATGTATTACTTTATCCTATTAGTTAGCTTCTATGCTAAAATCAGTTGATATTATTCTCCCTTTATCTACGGTATTACATCTTAAATAACCTCATGTCCTTCTTGTTTTCAAAATGCTCCTCCATTTGAATTCTATCTAGAAATTGTATAATAAACATTAGAAAGCGGACATTATTAAAGATTAGAATGTAGGGTGAAAATGAATTTGTTTATTTTTAGAACGAATACAGAGAAGGAGAAATTATGACAAAAAATAAAATAACAGGATGGAATTTAGATAATAGTTATGCAGAACTTCCCACATTATTTTTTTTAAACATATTGCCAACTTCTGTGAATGAACCAAAACTGGTTATATTTAATGATCAATTGGCAGAATCCATTGGACTGGATCGAGAGGAGCTGCAAAATGGGGATGGTGCGGCAATATTCTCTGGAAATAAAATTCCAAAAGGGGCTGCTCCGCTTGCGCAGGCTTACGCAGGGCATCAATTTGGCTATTTTAATCGCTTGGGAGATGGTCGAGCAATTCTTTTTGGGGAACAAATTACGCCAAAAGGCAGGCGGGTTGATGTTCAGTTAAAAGGTCCAGGGAGAACGCCCTATTCTCGAGGTGGGGATGGCCGAGCATCGCTTGGACCTATGCTTAGAGAATATATTATTAGTGAAGCGATGCACGCTCTTGGTATTCCAACAACTCGCAGCTTAGCTGTAGTAACGACTGGAGAGTCAGTTATTCGGGAAAAAGAATTCCCTGGTGCCATTTTAACTCGTATAGCTTCCAGTCACTTGCGAGTCGGAACTTTTCAATATGGGGCAAACTGGGGAACAGTCGATGAACTTCGCAGTTTAGCTGATTATACAATAAGAAGGCATTATCCTGAATTGGAGATGCAAGAGAATCCCTACCTTTCTTTGCTTCAGAAAGTTATTGAACAACAAGCGTCCCTTATTGCAAAATGGCAGCTGGTTGGCTTTATTCATGGGGTAATGAATACTGATAATATGACAATAAGCGGACAAACGATTGATTATGGACCCTGCGCATTTATGGATGTGTATAATCCAGACACAGTATTCAGTTCGATAGATAGAGAAGGACGCTATCGCTATAGCAATCAGCCTTCAATAGGCGGATGGAATCTTGCACGTTTTGCAGAGAGTCTCTTGCCATTATTGGGTGATGATGAACAAAAAGCATTAGAACTAGCACAGACTGAAATATCTGCATATGGTTCAATATATTATGCCAATTGGCTTAATGGGATGAGGAGAAAACTAGGTTTATTTAATGAAGAAACAGCAGATGAGGATCTTGTCAGCAACCTTCTTAAAATAATGGAGAAATATAGAGCAGACTATACAAATGTCTTTGTTGCATTGACTTTTGCCGAACAGAAAGATATAGCGATGTTTAAAAGTCCGGAATTTGTTCAGTGGCATAAGCTTTGGCAGGAAAGGATTAAAAGGCAAAAAGAGTCTGATGAGGAGAGAACTCTGTTGATGAAAAGCAGCAATCCTGCTGTAATTCCAAGGAATCACCGAGTGGAAGAGGCGTTAGAAGCTGCGGTGGAAAGAGGAGACTATAATGTGATGGAAAGGCTGCTTAATGCGCTATCCAAACCGTACGCACATACAAAGGAGCAGATAGAGTACGCTCAGCCATCTAAAGAGACTTTGCCATATAGAACATATTGCGGCACTTAATAACTCAATATAAAAGTTAAATAGGAGTGGTCAGACTGTCGACAAACGCTCGCTTTTTTCGTTGTTCTCCTTGTACGGATGTGATAAATCCGCTTCTTACAAGGCTTCATGCCTCAAAAGTCAAATGTTTTCTCTCGGCCTGAAATTTTTCCTCTTTGGATTTTATCTATAATTTTTCCGCTCTTTAAATAGGAGCGGTTTTTTTTTTATTATGTAACATAAGAAAATTTTAGTTTATTTCTGATATCAAAAATTATCATTAAATTATAAATTTTTGCCTGCTCTATGGCCAATCTTCTATTGGTTTTTAAAAGAAATTGCATAAAAAAAGATAAGAATATGATGAATTTTTTAATCATTTTTTAATGTTTACTATTTGTAATGTTACTTATTTATTGTTAATATTAAGTTATGTAACTTATTTAGGAGGATAATCGATGGAATATGTCGACCCTATAAAAGATATTGAAAGTATTAATGCGATTAAAGAGATGCTAAAGAAACAATCACAAAGAGATTTATTGCTGTTTGTTTTTGGTATTAATACGGGAATAAGAGTGAGTGATTTACTTTCGCTAAAAGTCGGTGATATACGAGACCAGAATGGAATAAAAGAATTTTTGTATTTGCAGGATTCTAACGGGCAAAAAGCCTACTATATAAATAACCGAATACACCTTGAACTAGAAGCGTATTTAAAAGACCATGATTTTAAAGAGGAAGATTTTCTTTTTAAGTCAAAGAAGAATGATCAAGCGATTACTCGTCAGCAGGCATATCGAATTATTCATAATGCAGCAAAGGAAGTTGGAATTCCAGGGAAAATCGGCATGCACACATTGAGAAAAACCTTTGGCTATCATGCTTACAGGAAAGGAATTGCTATTTCTATTTTAATGGAAACTTATCATCACCACTCGCCCTCTGAAACGTTAAAATATATCGGGATAAATAAGGGAGAGAAGCGTTTAGTGAAGGTAGATGTGAATTTATAAGAGATTTGGATGAGCATGTATTTATAAAAAAACTCCACCCATCAACAGGTGGAGAAACCAATTATTTATAAATAATCATCATTAGAGTCTAAAGTTGCATCAATCTCAACATTTGTTAATTCTTTGACTATATCCTCGTGCACTTCAACTTGTAATGTTTCCTTATCTTTCATAAATTTAAAAACACCATTATTAAAGTCTGTCCCATATTCTTTAAAGAATATGCCTTCAAATTCTACTGATTTTGTATGATTAAAGATTAGACGGTAATTTTCTTGTTCTTTTACAAGATATGCACGGATACCCTTTTCAAAGTGTCCTTCCGGATTTTTAAGATAACGGGAAACAGAAATGATGTGAAGGTCAACAAAAGGAATTTCACGTAATAAAGAATTGATGATAGAGCCTTTGGCAATTTGCTCCCAGCGGCTTTGAGCGGTTTGGCCGAGAATGATTTGTGTAATATTCTTTTCTCGTGCAACCTCAGCAATTACTTTAGAAATAGGTCGTTTTTCATTATCTCGAATTACAAAAGTATTGGCATTATGTTTGTCTGCTAACTCTTTCCATCTTTCGATATAACCTGACTTCTCAGCATCTAAATCATCAAGGGGCTTTGGGTCGACTGTTAGTATATAAAGTGGACAATTAAGCATTTTTGCAATTTTACAGCCTCGTTGTATGAGACGTTCACCATTTGGACCATAATAAACGCAGACGAGAATACTTTCGTCCATACGTTCTTTTCTTTTTTCCATTGTTTTTTCACCTCAAAATCGATGTGAATTTTTACACCACTATTAGTAAACTATGTATGACTATAACGTATGCTACAAAATCAGTCAATCTATTTAATAAATTTTCCAATTTAATCAATATTAAAGATATAAGCTGATTTTTATTTATAGAAAAAATGTTTTTAAAACACTTACAAGGAGGGAGATTCTATGTCTTGGCTGCACATGATTATATTGTTTCCATTTATATTTGCCATCATTGTGCCTTATATATATAAAAAGTTTACGCCGCGCATACACACAGGATGGTTTGTTTTGTTTGTACCGTTCATCATCTTTATTTACCTTTTAACATTAATCCCCAAAATATCCAAAGGGCATACATCGTATGCGGTAGCTCGATGGCTGCCATCATACGATATTAACTTTACTGCATATGCAGATGGACTAAGTCTTGTGTTTGGGTTATTAATTGCAGGTATTGGTACATTAGTAATTGTCTATTCCATTTACTATCTTTCCAAACAACGTGAAGCACTTCATAATTTCTATATTTATTTGCTTCTATTTATGGGTGCGATGCTTGGGCTTGTCTTCTCAGACAATATTTTTGTTCTATATGTTTTTTGGGAAATTACAAGTGTTTCCTCCTTTTTATTGATATCGTACTGGTACACACGAGAAAGATCCCGTTATGGTGCGCAAAAGTCGATGTTAATTACTGTATTTGGCGGTCTTTGCATGCTTGCAGGATTTATTATGCTTTCGATGATTACCAATACGAATAGCATTAGAGAAATGTTTGAAGTGGTGGAGACCATCCATACAGATGCTTTATTTATTCCGGCTATGGTATTGGTGTTGATTGGTGCATTTACCAAGTCAGCGCAGTTTCCATTCAGCATTTGGCTGCCTGATGCAATGGAAGCACCTACTCCTATTAGTGCTTATTTGCACTCCGCTACAATGGTCAAAGCAGGCATCTATTTAGTTGCACGACTAACACCTGTATTTGGCGGAACTTATGAATGGTTTTGGCTTGTTTCAGGCATAGGAATTGTCACATTGCTTTATGGGTCATTAAATGCGGTGAAACAAACAGATTTAAAGGCGCTGTTAGCGTACTCGACAATTAGCCAATTAGGATTAATCATGAGTCTTTTTGGGTTGGGTTCTGCCTCTATGTATTATGGAAATAGCAGTGCTGAAACCTCCCTTTATGCCGCAGCAATATTTGCAGCTATCTTCCACTTAGTGAATCATTCTACATTTAAAGGATGCTTATTTATGGTAGTGGGAATTATTGACCATGAAACAGGAACACGTGATATTAGGAAATTAGGCGGTTTGATGAGTATTATGCCTGTTTCCTTTACGCTTACTGTAATTGGAAGTTTTTCGATGGCAGGGATTCCGCCATTTAATGGGTTCTTAAGTAAGGAAATGTTTTTTACAGCAGTAAAAAATGCTGCTGCCATGAATATATTCAGCATGCAAAGTATCGGTATTGTAATTCCAATTATAGCGTGGATAGCTAGTGTATTTACATTTGTCTATTGTATGGTGCTTGTATTTAAAACATTTAGAGGGAAGAATAAGCAGGAAAAACTTGATAAGAATGTGCATGAGGGATCTATTGGACTGCTAATATCTCCTATTATATTAGGTTCGCTTGTGATTATCTTTTTCTTTTTTCCAAATACAATTGCAAAATATCTGCTGAAGCCAGCATTTGCTGCAGTATTGCCAACACTTGCCGATACAGTCAAGGTAAAAGAAATAAGTGCATGGCATGGATGGAATGCAGAATTGTTTATGACAATAGGTGTAGTTGTTCTTGGAACGCTATTGTATGTGTATTTAAAGAAATGGTACCGGATTTATCGATTATATCCACAAGCAATGACTTTAAATAATTTATATAATTTTAGTTTGGAATATATGGAGAATACCTCTAAGAAAATAACAGATTTTTATATGACAGGATCTATTCGTCATTATTTAGTGTATATCTTTTCTTTTATTATACTTGTAATGGGAGGATCTTTATGGATATTTGGAGGATTTAAAATCGATACATCCCAAGATTCTCCTATCAGTATATATGATATTGGGATTGTCACATCCGTATTTATTTCTGCCATTGCAGTATTATTTTCAAAAACTAGATTGACCGCGATTGCCGCTGTTGGAGCATTAGGTTTTTTAGTCTCCTTTTTCTTTGTATTGTTTAGGGCCCCTGATTTAGCGCTGACACAGTTGGTTGTGGAAACCGTGACCACTGCATTGTTTTTATTATGCTTCTATCACTTGCCGGCGTTGCAGAAGGAAGTTAGTCGCATCCCATTTAAGCTAGTTAATGCTGTCATCTCAATTGGGGTTGGTGCAGTAGTAACAGTTATTGCTCTTTCAGCTAATGGAACTCATATGTTTGACTCTATTTCTAGCTTTTATGAAAATTCGTATAAGCTGGCTGGTGCTCAAAATATAGTCAATGCCATTCTCGTTGATTTTAGAGGGATTGATACGATGCTGGAAATTCTCGTACTGAGCATAGCTGGTTTAGGGGTATATACATTAATAAAATTAAAGATAGCTGGGAGGGATAAGAATGAAGAGATCGAATGATTTGCTGATAAGAAGCGTGACAAAAGTAGCGGTCGTCATTATTTTTACTTTTGCCATTAATCTGTTTGTTTCAGGACATCATTATCCTGGCGGCGGATTTATCGGAGGGCTTACCTTTGCTTCTGCTTTAATTCTTTTATTCCTAACATTTGATATAGAATCAGTTCGCAAAAATATCCCTGTTGATTTTAAAGTGCTTGCCGCTGTTGGTGTATTAATTGCTGTTTTGACAGGGGTAGGCGGAATGGTTTTAAATCAGCCATTTTTAACTCAGGCATTTAATTATTTTGAACTTCCTATATTTGGAAAAACAGAACTTGCAACAGCTGTTATTTTTGATATAGGGGTAGCGTTGGCGGTTATTGGAACGGCTATAACGATTATTATGAGTATAGGTGATGATCGATAATGGAAACAATGATGTCTATTCTTGTTGGTGTGCTATTCGCCATTGGTATTTATCTAATTCTGACAAAAACATTACTCCGGATTATTTTAGGAACATCCATACTCGGCCATGGTGTTAACTTGCTTATTATCACAATGGGAGGCTTGAAAAAAGGCGGTCCCCCCTTGCTTGGGATAAAAGATCTTTCTTATGCGGATTCTTTGCCGCAAGCTCTTTTATTAACCGCAATTGTTATAAACTTCGCAACAACGGCGCTTTTCTTAGTGCTGAGTTACCGTGCCTATAAAGTGTTGGGGACGGATAATACAGAGCAACTGAGAGGTAATGACAATGAATAATTTAATTATACTGCCAATCATAATCCCTATATTGCTGGGTATGGTGATGGTGATTTTCAGAAAAAATATCATGCTGCACAGGATTCTAAGCATTGTTTCAACTATTGCAGTTGGTGCTGTATCTTTTGTATTGATGATGCAAATAAAAACAAAAGGGATTCAAACACTTCAATTAGGCGGATGGGAAGCTCCTTTTGGGGTAAGTATGGTTGGGGATATGCTTTCGATGCTCCTTATCCTAGTAACAAGCATTGTTTCTTTATGCTGTTTGCTTTATGCCTTTCATTCTATTGGAAAGGAAAGGGAACTGCATTATTTTTATCCATTATTTCTTTTTCTTATTACAGGAGTAAATGGATCATTCCTTACGGGGGATATCTTTAATTTATTTGTTTGTTTTGAAGTAATGCTTGTTGCTTCCTATGTGCTGATTGCATTAGGGGGTACTGGAGTTCAGTTAAGAGAGTCGATTAAGTATATTTTAATAAATATTATATCCTCGTTTCTTTTTCTTGTAGCAATAGCTTATCTTTACGCAATGGTAGGGACTTTAAATTTTGCCCATTTATCTGTTCGGATAGCTAGTGTAGGACAAGATGGATTAATGACTACAGTAGCCATATTATTTTTAATTGTATTTAGCTTAAAGGCAGGATTATTTTTATTTTATTGGCTTCCTGGGTCGTACAGTGCTCCTCCTCCTGCTATTGCAGCAATATTTGCTGCGCTATTAACGAAGGTCGGAATTTACGCTATTATGAGAATTTTCACGTTGGTTTTTTATCATAATCCAGAAAATACGCATTTATTTATTGGTATTTTGGCAGCTGCAACAATGATTCTAGGAGCAATTGGTGCTGTTGCTTATAATGACATACAAAGAGTTATGACCTATAACGTGGTGGTAGGAGTAGGACTTATTCTAGCAGGAGTCGCCTCTTTTACTACAGTTGGAATGACTGGTGCATTATATTATTTAATTCACGATATGATTGTAAAAGCGCTTATTTTTCTTTTGGGTGGAACGATTATTCATCTGACAGGAACAAGTAAATTGAATGAAATAAGCGGACTAATTAGGCTGCATCCTCAATTCGGGTGGATGTTCTTTATTGCTGCATTATCTTTATCCGGTATTCCTCCTTTAAGTGGTTTTATCGGGAAGATATTTATTACAGAAGGAACATTTGGCGCTGGTTACTTTTGGCTAGGCGGAATAGGATTGATAACTAGTCTTATGGTGCTGTTTTCTATTATGAAAGTTTTTATGAACGTTTTTTGGGGATATACAGATTTAACGTTGGAAGAAGAGAAAGGGACGACAAAAGGGTTATTGCTGCCTATCGGCATTCTTACCTTTTTGACAATCGCTTTAGGCTTAGGAACGGAAGGGATTCATGAATTTGTAGATATTGCAGTTGAAACCTTGATGAATCCTGAAATATATATTGAAGCAGTATTGGGCAGCCATTAAAAGCTGATAAAATTCTTTTCTTTATAAGAATCAAGTTAATTAATATTTAATAATAATGGAAAGGGGTGGTAGCGATGCCTATGCAGGTTTTAATTAACTTATTAATTGGTGTAGTGTGGATGTTCCTTCAAGATAGTTGGGGTGTCTTAACTTTTTTTAGCGGCTATTTATTTGGCTTGCTGGTTCTGTTTCTTTTACGCCGTTATCTGCCTACTAAATTTTATCTGGAAACATTATTTGCTGTGGTTAAACTGTTTTTTGTTTTTATTTATGAGTTGTTTACTTCAAGTATTGTTGTTATTCGGCAGATTACGAGGCCTAAGATAAATATTTCCCCAGGAATATTTACGTTGGATACTGACTTGGAAGGGGAATTGGAAGTTTCGTTATTGGCTTTACTATTGAATTTAACTCCTGGATCTGTAGTAGTAGAAGTATCCCCTAACAGTAAGCAATTCTATATACACGCAATGGATATTCCTGTATCAAGAGATTCTGTTTTTCGTTCTAAAGAGAAGTTCGAGCATGCTATAAAGAAGGTGACACGTGGATGATTAATGGAATATTATTTTGTTCTTTAATACTTCTTAATTTATCGATTTTAGCAACTGTTTATCGATTGGTAAAAGGTCCTTCCGCTTCTGATAGAATACAGGCACTTGATGTCTTAGGCATCAATTTGATTTCAGGTGTGGCAATCTTTTCTGTTTTGCTGAGGAATACTGCATTTTTTGAAGTGATTTTATTGATAGGAATCCTTTCATTTATTGGAACAATCGCCTATGCAAGGTATATTGAAAGAGGTGTTGTCATTGAACGTAAACAATCAGATTGAATTAGTGGCCGTTCTTTTAATATTGCTTGGAACCATTTTTAGTTTCCTTAGTGCAGTTGGGCTCATTAGACTGCCAGATGTGTATACTCGTTCTCATGCTGCTTCAAAAAGTGCAACAATGGGGGTTTTGTTTACACTGGTAGGCACTTTTGTATTTTTTATGATAGAAGACACCTTTAGCATTCGATTATTCCTTGGCATTTTCTTTGTATTTTTGACTGCACCTGTTGCCTCACACGTTATTGTCCGGTCAGCTTACCGTTCGAAAGTAGCCTTAACAAAAGAAAGTGTTCAAGATGATTTGAAAGAAATAATGGAAAGGGAAAAGGAGTAAGAAATAGTTATTTAATTTAAAAAGCATCTGTTAATCCATTAGAGAGGGTATCTCTGATGGATTTTTTTCGCTGTTATCTTCGGGCCATGGGAGGAGTCTGCAATGTTTACTATATTATAAATTTAACAATATAGTAAATAATATATATATTTAGTAGAAATAGGATATTGGCTGACGATATATTTATTGGAGTGTAAAAAAATAGAAAGAAGGGTTATGGATGAAAAGAACTAGGCTGCTAAAAGCTATGATTCTATTAATGATATTGCTATCTTTTTCAGCAGTAAATAAGGTGGAAGCTGCCAATAAGCAAACATTAAGCACAGGTACATATAAGGTAGGAAAAGATCTTTCAGCTGGATTAATAAAGTTTACTCTTTCGAAAGGTGAGGCACTTATTTATTTGACAAAAAATGGAGCGAATGAGACCTTATATGAAGAACTAAGCGATGATAAGGAGTATGGTCCTAATCACTTTACAGCAAGATTGAACGACGGAGACAAAATAGAAGTATCATTGTATGAAGATAGCGCTCCATTAACAGTACAAAAATTAGCAAAAATCGATGCAAATAAAGTAGAAGCTGGCTATTATGAGATTGGTGCCGATATCCCAGTAGGAACGTATAATTTACAGATTGACCGGCCATATGATGAGTATGATACAGCATATATTAGTATTTTTGACAGCAAATATCATGAAAAAGAGGCATTTGATTTTTATCAGGAAAGCGGGTCCTTTGCTTATAAATTTTCAAAGGGGGATAAAATTTATATTGCTTCTTTAACGGGAACGATGAGCTTTAAAGAAAAGATTCTTATTCCTCAGAGCATTACGTTAAGCAAGTCTCATCTATCTTTAATGGTAAATAAAACAGCCAAGATTACAGCAACTGTTAATCCATCTACTGTCACAAATAAAAATGTCAGCTGGTCAAGCAGTAACCCAACTGTTGCAACAGTGGATGCTAGCGGCAACATTAAAGCACGTAAAGCTGGAAATACAACGATTACAGCAACAGCGAAAGGCAATATGTCTGTAACCAAAAGCGTAAAGCTGACAGTCAATAATATTGTGCCGACTGGGCTAAAGGTAAGCAAATATTCATTGAATATATCGAATAATCAAACAATAAAGGTAACGGCAACTATAACTCCAACCGAGGCTGCTGATAAAACCGTTTTATGGAAAAGTTCCAATATAAAAGTGGCAACAGTAGATGCCAAAGGAAATATTAAAGGAAAAGCAACTGGATCTGCTACTATTACAGCAACAGCAAAGGCTAATGGGAAAATTTCAAAAAAAATAGCAGTAAAGGTTTCTGCTAAGACAGTAAAAGTAAATAGAAAAAGCTTATCCATAATAGCAGGCAAGACAGGGATGCTGTCAGCGACAGTAACTCCTTCTGATAGTACAGATAAAACTGTGAAATGGAGATCTAACAATACAAAAATAGCAACGGTAGACAGCAAAGGAAAAGTAACGGGCAAGACAAAAGGTACCACAACTATTATTGCTTCTGTTAAAGGTGCAAAGGAAGTAAAGATAAAAGTAACGGTTACATCACCAATTCCAGCAAAATCAGTAAAAATAAATAAAAAGTCCGCTACCTTGATTAAAGGAAAAACACTAACATTATCAGCAACAGTAAGTCCAAGCAATACAACAAATAAAACGATAAAATGGAAATCTTCCAATGCAAATGTGGCAAAAGTAGACAGCAAAGGAAAAGTAACAGCTGTAGGTGCGGGAACAGCCAAGATTACTGCTAAAACTGTTAATGGCAAAACTAGCAGTATGGCCATTAATGTACCTTATACGAAAAGCTTAAGTGCGGGCACATGGAAAGCAGGTAAACACCTTCCAGCAGGCCGCTATAAAATTACAACAAATTCAGGAAGCGGCAATTTATTTATTGCTTCTGGAACTGATCATTTTGTAAATGAAATTCTTTCAAGTGAAGATGATGGTTTTGGTGTAATGGTTGTTACAACAGATATCAAGTCAGGAGATAGCGTTGAAATCTTAGGATTAAATAGCGTGCAATTTACTCGCGTTTCACATGTTAAATCCAATACATTGCACGCTGGATATTGGACAGTCGGCAAAGATATCTCTCCTGGAAGATATAAAATAACAACACCAAAGGGATCGGGGAATTTAATCATTTACAGACAGGATAATTTGCTTGTAAATGAAATTCTTTCAAGCACATCAGATAATTATACTGTTAGAAGTGTAACGGCGACATTAAAGTCTGGAGATAAAATTGAAATTTCTAGTTTAAATAAGGTGGTCTTTACAAAAAAATAAGATAACAATAGATTTTGAACTAGTTTTTCTTCTTAAGAGATTAACTAGTTTTTTAATATTATATGGTTTAAGCTTTTATAAATATTTATATCTTGGAATAATAAAAAGGAAGGCAAAATGACTAGTTTGCCTCCTTTGTAATTTGAGATATCCTAAGTAAGATTTATGGCAAAATATTGCCTGCTGCACGATAGATACTATACCATTCTTCTCTTGTAAGATTGATTTCACTTGCCTGACAGCATTCTTTTAATCGATTAATATTCATGGTGCCAATAATAGGCTGCATATTTGCAGGGTGGCGCAATAGCCAAGCGATAGCAATAGTTGTATTGCTTGCATTATATTTGTTAGCGATTTCATCTATTTTTTGATTTAATTCTGGAAACTTATCGCTGCCAAGAAATACTCCTTCAAAAAATCCATATTGGAAAGGAGACCAAGGTTGAATGGTAATATCATTTAATCGGCAATAATCAAGAATGCTTCCATCACGGTTGATTGCTGATTCATTTTCCATATTTACATTAATTCCATTAGAAATCATATTGGCATTTGTAATGCTTAATTGTAATTGGTTTGCAACTAATGGCTGCTTTACATATTTTTTAAGCAATTCTATTTGCATGGGATTTTGATTGGATACGCCAAAATACCTTACTTTTCCAGAATTTTCAAGAATATCAAAAGCCTCTGCCACTTCTTCAGGCTCTACTAATGCATCTGGACGGTGAAGAAGCAATGTATCCAGGTAATCTGTTTTTAGTCTTTTTAATATTCCATCAACGGATTCCAAAATATATTCTTTTGAGAAGTCGAACATTCCATTGCGAATGCCGCACTTTGATTGCAGAATGATTTTTTCGCGGATATCTGCATTCATGTTAATAGCATCTGCAAAGATTTCTTCGCATTCACCCCCGCCGTATATATCTGCATGATCAAAAAAGTTTGCACCTTCTTCTAAAGCTGTTTGCACAAAATGCTCTGCTTCAGCTTTTTCAAGCGAGTTAATGCGCATACAGCCAACCGCAACAACAGGTATTTCTAGTGTACTGCTTCCAAGCTTTATTTTTCTCATTATTTATTCCCCTCCAATTTATAAAATATATGTATGGGCTGAGGGATATGATTCTATGGATCCATCAACCAATAACTGAAGTTCTCTCATATATGTTTTTTCTTAGTTGGATATGCTATACCATGTTATTTTGACATATAAGTAGGTTTACTTCAACTATTAAGAAAGGGGTTTCAATTGCTGTCTATAAATAGAGAATCAGGAAAGGAGCAATAATAATCTTTATTCGAGATAGCAATAAAAATATTCTTTAAAATAATCCTGTCAAATTTATGATTAGGTATGGGAGTTTCAGCTTTATACAATAAAGTAATGATTGTCTAAAAATTTATTTTTTCGGGTATAACACAACTATCATTATTTGATCTATCAACTAGGGGGTATAGCAATGAAATGGCAAGGTAGACGGAAAAGTTCCAATATAGAAGATCGCCGAGGAAAAAGCATAGGCGGGAAAGGCATTATTGGCGGTGGGATTGGAATAGTTATTGTTGTTATTATAACTTTAATGGGAGGAAACCCTGGAGAGTTATTAAATAATTTGTCTTTGTCTGATTCAGGCAGCGATACTTCTTATGAAGAAACAGCCGAGGAAAAAGAACTAGCAGAATTTGTCTCCGTTGTTCTCGCTGATACAGAAAAAGTATGGAAGGAAGAATTTCAAAAGGATGGACTTTCTTATAAAGAACCTACTCTTGTTTTGTATACGGGGAGTGTTGATTCTGCCTGTGGGACAGCTGGTTCATCGGTAGGCCCCTTTTATTGTCCAGGTGATCAGAAACTGTATATTGATCTTAGCTTCTACCAAGAGCTGCAGGATAAATTTCAGGCACCAGGAGACTTTGCAATGGCATATGTAATTGCCCATGAGGTAGGCCATCATGTACAGACTCTTCTTGGTACATCGGATAAGATTATGCCTTTGCGCTCAAAATTAAGCGAAGAAGAATTTAATAAGTATCTTGTTCGTTTTGAACTGCAGGCAGATTATTATGCTGGAGTTTGGGCAAATCATGCACAAGGAATGGATTTGCTTGAAGAGGGAGACTTAGAGGAGGCATTAACAGCAGCGACAGCGGTTGGAGATGATACGCTTCAGAAGAAAGCACAGGGATATGTTGTGCCAGAAAGTTTTACACATGGAACTTCAGAACAAAGAAAACGTTGGTTTTATAAAGGGTTTCAATCTGGAAAAATAGAAGATGGAGATACGTTTCAAGCAAAAAAACTATAATGTTTTATGGCTTGTTTAAAAACCCCCTAAATTCATATGTTGTTTAGGGGGTTTTTTGATACATATATGTCCAAATTTAAAAACGAATAGACAGGCCTGATTATTTTTGTATTTTAAATTTTCTTATATGTGTTTGTAGATCTTCTGCCATTTGCGATAAAGATAGGGAGGAAGAAGCGATTTCTTCTATTGATGCTAGCTGTTCTTCGGTTGCGGCAGACACTTCCTGGCTATTGGATGCAGTTGATTCTCCAATTCCTGTAACATAGTCTATTGTTTGTATTATATGTTCTGAGCCTTCTGCCATTTCTTGAACAGCGGTTGAAACTTCTTGAATTTGCTGTGTAACTAGCTTAATGGAACCTTCAATATGAGCAAATAAATTTCCTGAATCGTTTATGATATGAATTCCTTCAGATACTTCTTTTGTAGCAGAATTCATGGATAAAATAGCTTTATTTACCTCTTCTTGATTATGTTTTATCAGTTCAGCTATTTGTTGAGCAGAGATAGCAGCTTGTTCTGCTAACTTGCGCACTTCATCTGCAACTACGGAAAACCCTCTGCCATGTTCACCAGCTCTTGCGGCTTCAATAGCAGCATTTAATGCTAAAAGATTTGTTTGTGCTGAAATATTTGTAATTACATTAATAATCTCATTGATTTCCATTGAACGATTTCCTAGTCCTGCAATAATGGTTGATAAACTTTGAACATTTTGCTGGATAGAATTCATCTGTTGAATAGCAGTATGAATGGATTTATCCCCTTCTGCAGCTTTTGTAGATGTTTCGCTAGCGCTAGCAGCAACTAGTTGAGCGTTATTGGCTATTTGATTTATTCCTGCAGCCATTTTATTTATAGTAAGAGAAGTCTTTTCTATATTCGTGAATTGTTTTTCTGCATTTGCTGAAACTTCTTGTATAGAAATGGTGATTTGCTCAGCAGCTCTACTTGTTTGTTCAGAGCTTGCAGATAGTTCTTCGGATGTTGCCGCTACATGATCCGCATTTATAGAAACTTGTTGAATAATATTTTTTAAATTAGCAGCCATTTTATTAAAAGAGCTTGCAAGATCACCAATTTCATCCTTGTTTTGTATATTGATTTTATCCGCAGTTAAATCGCCATCTGCTATTTTCTTGGCAGCTGTATTCACGATAATTATTGGTTTTGATATAATTTTGGCAGTATAAAAGGCAATAAGGAACCCAATAAGGATGGCAGCGATACTTAATAGCAGCACGATGTTTAAAATAGAATAAACATTATCGGTTGTTGAAACGCTTTCATTATCCAAGACGGCTTGTTGATAATTAGTTAACTCCTCTGCTTTCAGACTAAAGCGCTCAATCACTTCCTTGCCTTGTCCTGATATAATTGCTGCATATTCCTCTGTTTTCTTTTCTTGTTTTAGTTTAATTGTTTTATCAGCAATTTCCTTATATTCTTTTTCAATTTGATTTAATTGAGAAAGTAATGTTTTAGCTTTAGGGTGTTTAATTATTTTACCTAAGGCATTGCTTTGATTCATATATTCTTGTGCTGCACTTTGATATTTGTGAAGTGCCGTTTCATCCTCAGTTAGAAGATATCCGCGTAAACTGGTTTGTTCATCTTTAACTGTGATTTCAAGGTCTTTAATCATGGATAATTTTTTTGCTTTGTCATTAATTAATTCTGTATAGGTTTTGTCTACAACAGTGATCTGATAGTAAGAGATACTTGCTAATGCCGCTAATATCAGCAATATGATAGAAAAACCAAGGTTGATTTTTTTCTTTATCGTCCATTTCATCCTCTTCATCTCGCTATTCTATATAGTAATTAATAATGCATCAATATCATAAACTTGCTTTTGAAGTTGGAAGAATCCGCAAGGTGTCCACTAATGCATTAAAATAAAAAATATTCATCAATCTGTTGGCTTTTGCATTAGTCCTATATGTTGGTTCCCAACTTCTGAAGGAGTTTGCTTTTATCAAACTATTAAGTTATAAAGAATATACAATAGATGGTTTTAAAAAATGTGGAAATTAGCTAGTTTTCCTTATAGTTCTAATGGAATGATTTTATTGAAAATAAATACTAATATATGTAAATTATAGCATGATAAAATAGGTTTAAATACCTATTTGTGAATTGTGCACAGAAAGTTCATAATTATTGAATGGGTATCATTGGAAGTCTATATAAACGATACATGAATTTACATAAACGACAGAAACTAAAGGAAATATATTATTTTTAGGAGTTTTTAAATGAATAAAATCCTGAAACCCTATTATTTACAGGCAGTCGAACGCACTCAAAAACTTATTTTAGAAGATGTTGGTCGTTATTTGGAGAAACAAGATACAATGCCTTCTTATAATCAATATATTTTGGATAGAGAAGAGTATATTAGCCAAATATGGCTGAATACATGGATTAACACAGCAGCAAGCCATACTTCCAGCGATGAAAAAAAGCAGTACTTAGAGGAGAATGGTATTTCTATAGAAGGAATCCCGAAAAAAAAGCTAAATCAATTATTTCGCGCGCAAATTAGAGAAGTAAAGCCGTATGCTTTTCAACAATGGCTGGATGAATTTATTTCGGAGGAATCTTGCAGTTGGAAACAAATATATACAAATGCTAGAGAAGGGTATCTTGAGCGCAAGGAACAAGTAGAGCAGCGAGAATTGAGGGGGAAGTTAGAGAGCAAGTTTGAATATTATATGGAAAAGCAAGTTGGAAAACAATATGAAGATATTTATCTTTATATACGCTACTTGGTTGGAAGCCATCTTGCTGTTGAAATTGAAAGGTATGGGATTGTTTTATCTTCTTCTGAGCTGTTATTTGAAGAGTATTTATATAATGAAATGGAATTGCCTTATAATAAATTTCATTTTATAGAGGACAGAAGTGAAGCATATGCAAGTCTTATACAGAATTATTTAGTAGACTTTTTGCCTAATTGGTTAAAGAATGAATTGCCGCCGCGTTTGCTCGATGAATATCAACAAGTTTATCAGCATACTATGCCGAATGCCTATTTGAAAGAAGTGGGATATGGCATATTTACAGATATAACGTTTGAGTTAATAGATGATTTGCTTGAAGAACAGCTAAAAGACCTTCTAAAATTAATCGATATTCCATTCGATAGGGAAATACATCGGGAAATATATGAAAGAGATATCGCTAGAAGAGAGCAGAAGGCTTTTGAAGATAAAGAAGAAAGAAGGCGGCGTCAAGAGGAAGAGGCAAGAATGATTGATGATATTTTCGGAAGAGAATATTATCCCCCAGCAAGCAGAAACATTCATTATATTCTTCATACAGGGGAAACAAATACAGGGAAAACGTTCCAAGCCTTATCCAGAATGAAGAAAGCAAATAGTGGTTTATATTTAGCTCCTTTACGGCTTTTGGCATTAGAGGTTTTTGAAAAGTTAAATGAAGAACAGGTTCTGTGCTCCTTAAAGACTGGAGAAGAGGAAAAGCCGGTGATGGGGGCCATGCATCAATCGAGTACAGTAGAGATGTTTCATGAGAAAGATTTTTATGAAGTAATTGTCATAGATGAAGCGCAGATGATTGCTGATAAGGATCGTGGTTTTTCGTGGTATCGAGCTATTACAAAAGCAAATGCAAAAGAGGTTCATATTATCTGCAGCCTTCATGCTAAAGCTATGATTTTGCAAATTTTAGGCGATTCTCATGTTGAAGTGCATGAGTATAAGAGAGATATTCCATTAGAAGTGGAGACGCAAACCTTTCATTTAAATCATACTAGAAAAGGAGATGCACTTGTTTGCTTTTCCAGAAGAGGGGTGCTTGAAACAGCCGCGGAACTTCAAAAAACAGGACGTCAGGTCAGTATGATATATGGCAGCATGCCTCCAGAAACTAGGAAAAAGCAAATGGAGCGATTTATTAATGGTGAAACATCGGTTATTGTATCAACAGATGCAATTGGAATGGGACTAAATTTGCCGGTCAGGCGTATTGTTTTTCTAGAAAATGATAAATTTGATGGCATAAGGCGAAGATTGCTTACCTCTCAAGAAGTAAAACAAATAGCAGGAAGAGCGGGCCGCAGAGGAATATACAATATTGGCAAAGTGGCTTTTGCAACTGAGCAAAGAAAAATGAAACAGTTGTTAGAAAAGGAAGATGAAAGTATAGAGGGATTTACCATTGCGCCGACACAGGCAGTTCTAGAAAGGTTTCAAAAATATTCGAATAAACTCAGCTTGTTTTTCTATTTATGGGATCATTTTAAGAGTCCTGAAGGAACAAAAAAAGCTACTTTATCCGAAGAAAAACTATTGTACGAAAGTATTGTGGGGACAATGATAGAAGCAAGGCTCTCTTTATATGACTTATTTAGCTTTTTGCGACTTCCGTTTTCCACAAGTGAGCCTACATTAAGAAGTCAATGGAAAAGGAATATGGAAGCTATTGTAGAAAATCATGAGTTGCCAGAGCCGCATGTTAAAGGGACGAATCTCGAAGAATTGGAATTATCCTATAAAGCAATTGGGCTTCACCTTTTATTTCTTTACAGATTAGAGAAACGGACGGAAGCCTATTATTGGGAAAGAGTGCGAGAAGAAATAAGTGATAAAATTCACGAGCTGCTGAAGTCAGGGATAAAAAGCCGCAAAAAAACTTGCAGAGTTTGTGGGAAAGAACTGCCAGCGATGTTTAGATATTCGATTTGCAATGAATGTTATTTTGCAAAATAGTGATAAGCAGTAGGAATCTAGAATATTTAGATCTCTACTGCTTTATTTTAAGAAAACGAAAGAGATAGACTTTCAATGATTTTTTTGTATAACTTTATTAAGAGAAAATTAAGAATGAGTTGCTAGCATCTTTCTATATAAAATAAAGGCTGTTTTCTCAAAGTTTGTTGTTTTTAACAGAAAAAAACATAGGGAAAGTAAGTCTCGAGCAGCCTGCATATATGGAGACTACTGTGGGAAAGCGGGAAAGACGATCCTGCAGGCTGCTGATTTTAAAGGCCACAATCTATACAAAAACAGCCAAAATGAAAAAAATCTATAAAAAATGTTTGCATTCCTTTTATATGGGGTAATAAAAGATGGGTTTATGCGATTTATTCTCTAATAAATATATGCATGTCCTTGAAAAGAATAGCATTTATAAAAGGAACTTAAAGTATAGGTGCAAAAAAAATTGGCTAGGCTGTTAAAAATAGAGTATGTAAAAATTTATTATTAGTTTATAAATACTCAATTCCCTAGTATTAGAATCTAAAGTATAAAAGCTTTTAAAAAGTCAGCTCAGCAAAACAGCATATGGGAATTCAGAAAGGAGCATTTTTTACATGAAAAATATTATAATACGCGCAGGAATGTCACCATTTGATACGTTTGATGCCCCTCACATTCTTTTAAACAACTCAATTGGAGGAAATGTAGGAAACCTTGTTTATCAATACAGTGTTTTTCGTACATTGATGACAGAAGATACTGCTATTGCGCCTGATTATTATGACTACGATCCAAAATATGCAGATGAAATCAATGAAAAATACGATTGCTACATCATTCCATTAGCAGATGCTTTTCGCAAGGAATTTGTTCCATCATTGCGTAAGTATACGGCACTAATAAAAAAATTGAAAATTCCTGTAGTAGTTATTGGTGTAGGATTGCGTGCACCCTTTGAACCAAAATTAGATGAGGGTTTCCCTTTTGATCAAGATGTAAAAGATTTTGTCCGCGCAGTATTGGAGAAATCAAGTACTATTGGTCTCCGAGGAGAAATAACCTCCCAATATCTAACTAGATTAGGATTTCGCGAAGGGATTGACCACACTGTAATCGGATGCCCTTCTATGTATACTTTTGGAAGGGAATTAAAGATAAGAGAAACAAATATAACAAAAGAATCAACGGTTTGCGTAAACTCATCAAGACTTTCGCCTAAACATGTTTTAGATTTTATTACAAGAGGAATGGAAGAGTTTCCTAATCACTATTTTATTCCGCAATGGTTGAAAGAGCTAAAGCTTACATACTTGGGTGCGCCTTCTATTGCAAAACCGAGCAGTAATTACCCTGTGAAAATGTCTGATCCAACTTATATGAATAATAGAGTTCGATATCCATTAAATGTTCCTGGGTGGCTGGATTTAATGAAACAAGCTGATTTAAGTTTTGGAGCTAGATTACATGGTAATATCGCTGCAACAATTGCTGGAACACCTAGCATTATCATTCCAAAAGACGCCCGTATGCGTGAATTAGCTGAATATCATCAGCTGACATATGTGTGGGCAAATGATATTACAGAAAAAACAACACTGTCTGAGCTGATTGAAAAAAGCGACTTCCAAAAACCAGCTAGAAGACAAGGAAAAAACTTTGATAACTTTATTAATTTCCTTAATAAAAATAATTTAAACCATATTTATAAAGACACCCTTTCGCCAAGCGCTGTTCCATTGGATAAAAAAATAGCGGAAACTAAGCTGCAGCCAGTTGTTTCTCCAATAAGCGGATGCGGTTTGGAAGAGATAGTAGCAAGGTGGGAAAAATATCATCCAGAAGACGACAGCAAAGAAAAAACAATTAAAAACCTGCAAACTAAGTTGGCAGAAAAAGAAAAAGTGATTAAAAAACACCAAGGCACTATGAATAGAAAAGCAGTAAAATTGGCTTTAAAAACAGCTAATATGTTCAGCTTTAAATAAATGGATGCATACAAAAGCAGTTGTTATCTTAAAAGGTAACAGCTGCTTTTTAATTGTTGGAATCAATGTATAAAATAATGCGCTCACATATTTTTCATGTGTGAGAAGCGAGTCGCTAATAGATGAGCTCGCCTGTTTATTATGTTGCACCCAATCAATAAAATAGTCGATTATTTAGTTTATAAAGAGTTGGTTCCCATTCTCCCAATTTTTCGATGCTGACCTGTCATATATTCAATAATTTTTTCTGTTGGATCCCCATTTCGATTCTATTCTCCTATCTAAAACTTTTGTATCCATCAGGAACCGTGATATATCCACTATATGAATAAAATTTCCTGCGATAAATCTTCTGATATAGTCAGGATAGGGGAATCTATTTTGGGCTTCAGGAAAATCAATAGAGATAGGCTTATCTATGTAAACAGGGGTCCATTTTTCAGCAATTTCAAAATGAGCATCCGGAGCGGTACGGACAAATGCAGCATCAATATCCATTTTTTTAGTTCATCCAATATTTTTTTTTTGGTATTCGACATTTTTCTGATAGATGATAAATAGTCTCCCTGTTCCTGATCTTTCAGAGAGAACTGGCAAATAAGGCTTTCTCGTCATATTGCCTAATCCGATAATTCCATATTCCCCCGTTCTTATTAAAGGTAAAAATTTATTAATGATACACTATTAGAAAAGAAATGTTCAATTCGTGATAAAGTTTTATATTCTAAAGTAGTGAAGCGGGAAAGATGAACAAGGAATACGGCTCCATTTAATAATAGGGAAAAATGGAATAAATAGGTTGATATACATAATGGAGCGGATGATGTTCTTTTTTTATTCCAATTGGTATACTATTAATATAATTATTAAATGATTACGAGAAGGCAGGAAGATAATGAAGAATAATAGGAAAGTAGGAATTCGCTCAAAGATTACCTTTGGCTATGTGGTTATAATTTGCTGCTTGCTTGCATCGGTTATTATTATTAATAGTCAAATTAAATCCTTGCAAAAGGAAAGAAATTATATTATTAATCATGATTCCAAAGTTCATGAGCTGACCAACAATATAGAAAAATATATGCTGGATATGGAAACGGGGCAACGTGGTTTCATTATTACAGGAGACTCAACTTATTTAGAACCATATAACAAAGCCGAGGAAAATTGGAAACTGGATTATAATAAGCTTATGAAACTATTAAAGGATAATCCAGATCAACAGAATAATTTAAAAGAAATTAGAACAACGATAGAACATTGGATAACAACTGCTGGCGAACCGACGATACAATTAAAAAGGGAAAATGATGAGAAAGGCCTTCAAGAATTTTTTCTAACAGACAATGGTCATAAAGATATGGAAATGATGCGCAAGCAGTTTAATGCTTTTCGCTCTGAAGAAAAGGCGGCTACTCAGGAAAAGGCGGCTCAGTTAGATAATAGAAATAATATAGTCACAATTGGTTTAATAGGAATTATTGTGATTGTGTCTGCTATAGCAATTATTGCTGCCAATATTATATCTAAATCTATTGTTAATAAAATAATGGAAGTGACAACAGCGATTAAGAGTATTGCAGCATCAAGCGGGGATCTTAAAAGAAGGATTGATGTAAAAACAAATGATGAAATAAAAGAACTTGGACAAGCAACGAATCAGTTATTGGATAGCTTTGAAAAACGTGAATGGCTGCAATCCAATCTTGCTGAAGTAGTTACAAAATATCAAGGTATATCCTCTATACAAGTATTAGCAGATACGTTTCTTAAAGAAATGGCAAAAATGACACAAGCATCATTTGGGGCATTTTATGTTCGTGAAAAGAATGATCAAAGGAACACTTTTGTTAAGAGAGCAAGCTTTGCAGATTCAGATTATACATCAATTGGGCGGGAAAGTTTTGTTTTGGGCCAAGGATTAATCGGGCAATGTGCAATAGAAAATCGGATTCTTTTATATAAGGAAATTCCCGATGATTACCGTTTTATTGAAACGGGCTTAGGCAAAGTTGCTCCAAAGGGTATTTTAATGGCGCCGGTATTATTTGAAGATGAAGTTATAGCAGTTATTGAACTTGCAACCATAAAAGAGTTTACAAAATTGCAGCAAGAGCTAGTAGAAGAAATAATAAGAACTTTTGGATTAACCATCAATAGTATAATGGGCCGTATGGAAATTATTCGATTGTTAAATGAATCAAGAACAATGACAGAGGAATTGCAGGCACAGTCGGAAGAATTGCAGACCCAGTCAGAAGAGCTGCAAACTCAGTCAGAAGAACTGCAAGTGCAAAAAGAGGAATTGCTTGCTATTAATGAGCAGCTAGAAGAAAGAACAAAAGATGCCGAAGCAAAATCAAAAGAGCTGGAGCGAGCGAAGGAAGAATTAGAGGAAAAGGCGGAACAGCTCACCTTAAATTCCAACTATAAGTCAGAATTTCTGGCAAATATGTCCCATGAGTTACGAACACCCCTTAATAGTATTTTGATCTTATCTGAATTACTGGCAGAAAATGAAAATGAGGGGTTATCTACAGAAGAGACAGAATATGCTAAGGTAATACATTCCTCAGGAAAAGATCTCCTTTCATTGATTAATGATATATTAGATCTTTCTAAAGTAGAAGCTGGAAAATTGGATATTCAATTTGATGAAGTGAATATGGATGAGTTGCCATTAGTGATGGAAAGAAACTTTTTGCCAATAGCAAAACAAAAAAACCTAGAGTTTAAGGTCATAAAATCAAAAGATGTGGAAAATATTTTTTATAGCGATGAAAAGAGATTTTTACAAATAATTAAAAATCTGCTTTCAAATGCATTTAAATTTACAGAAAACGGTTCTGTATCATTAAATATTAAAAAAATGGGTAAAAGTGGAGTAACCAATGGAATGCAAAATATCAGCTCAAATTGGCTGGAAATTGCAGTGGTAGATACAGGCATAGGCATACCGAAAGAAAAGCATAAACTAATCTTTGAATCTTTTCAGCAAGCTGATGGAGCAACAGTTCGCAAATATGGAGGAACTGGCTTAGGATTATCCATTTGCAGGGAGTTTGCTAAACTTTTAGGAGGCTGGATTTCTTTAGAGAGCCAGGAAGGCGCAGGAAGTACCTTTACGCTTATAATCCCAAGTCTGCCAAATGGTTTTCCAGAGGAAAAAGAAATAGATGCTGCTTATCTAGAAGCAGGTGCATCTGAAATAACAGCAGAAAATGCTAAAGCGGAAATTTATGCGCAAAAAGAGGAAACATTGCAACTATCTATAAATGAGTATGATGAGTTTACGGGGAAAAAGGTTTTAATCGTGGATGATGATTATCGAAATATCTTCGCATTAAAAACGACCCTTGAAAAAAGAGGGATGAATATTCTAGTAGCTCGGAATGGAAATGAATCTCTTGATATTATTAAAGATACAAAAGATATTGATGTAATTCTTATGGATATTATGATGCCAAATATGAATGGTTATGAAGCAATGTCCAAAATAAGGACATCAATGGGATTGACTGATATTCCAATTATCGCTTTAACTGCAAAAGCAATGAAAAATGATCGGGAAAAATGTATTGAGGCAGGAGCTTCTGATTATATTAGCAAGCCATTAGATTTAGATCAATTATTTTCTGTTCTAAGAGTATGGTTAGCGAATTAAGGAGAAATTGGATGGATAATGAAGAATACTTGAAGCAAGGACAGGATAACGAAAATACGAATATAGAGGTAGACCTGTTGCTTGAGGGAATTTACCGCTTATCAGGATTTGATTTTCGAGAGTATAACCGATCCTCCATATCTCGTCGAATCTATTATCGAATGAAGTTGGAAAATATTTCAACAATTTCCCGATTATTAGAAAAAATTATTCATGAAAGAAGTTTTTTGGAACAAATTCTTAATGATTTTTCGATTAATGTAACGGAAATGTTTCGCAATCCTAGCTTTTTTAAAGCATTTCGAAAAGAAGTGATACCAAAGTTGCGGGATCATAAAGAGATTCGAATATGGCATGCTGGCTGTGCAACAGGCGAAGAGGTATATTCTATGGCGATTCTTCTTGAAGAAGAAGGTTTGATGGAAAAAGCGGTTATTTATGCAACAGATATGAATGAGCATGTTTTGCAAAAAGCAAGTTTGGGTGCATTTCCTTTAAATAAAATGCAGGCATATACAAAAAACTATATTCTTGCAGGGGGAGCAAATGCTTTTTCTGAGTATTATAAAACCGATCAACAATATGCGTATTTTCATGAATCATTGTTAAAGAATATTATCTTTGCACAGCATAATCTTGTAACTGATCAGTCTTTTAATGAATTTCATGTGATAATATGCCGTAATGTACTTATTTACTTTACCCAGTCTTTGCAAAATAAAGTTCAAAAGCTTTTTTATGAAAGTCTAAGCAAAGGTGGTTTTTTAGGGTTAGGAGATAAAGAAACATTGCGATTTGCAGATGTAATGCCACATTATAGAGATGTAGCAGAAAATGAACGCCTTTATCAAAAAATATAGCAAAAGGGTCTGTCCCCTATAAGTGAAAGTTTTTAACTTATAGGACAGGCCCTTTTTTCTATTGAAAAAGTTATTTTGTTGTTGCTTGGACAAGCAACACACACATGTCGTCTGGTTGATCCTTCTGCTGCTCGGTAGTCAATAAATTATCGATTACACAAGTTGTATGATTTAATTTTTTTGATGCAATGGATCGGATTCGCTTCTCTGACTCTATCTCGCAAGGTCCCATTGCCTCCAGAACTCCGTCTGTATACAATAAAATTTGGGCATCCTTTGTAAAGGGAATAATGGACTTTTGAACAGGAATTTCATCAAAGAAGCCGACTGCGCAGCCACCTTGATCTAGAGCAACTACTTCTTTTTCATCAATAAGAACAAATCCAGGAGGATGACCTGCATTTACATATTCAATCGTTTTTTCTTCCGTATCTACCAATAAATAAATAGCAGTAAAATAATAGGATAGGTCTTGTTTTTCATTTTTTAATAAAGCCATATATCGGTTTAATTCAGTGATAACAAGCTCTGGATCGGCCAGTTGTTTAATGGATTCTCTTAAAACAGAAGAAATGAACATGCAAACAAGCGAGGCAGAAATTCCATGTCCCATCATATCAAGGAGTATAACGGCGTAACGATGATCATTTATTTTATGCCAATAATACATATCTCCTGCTAAATTAAAGGAAGGAAGATAGGATACATCGATTTGAATGTTTTTCTCGTGTAAAGGTGTGCTTAGTAGACTTCTTTGAACATGTGTGGCTAAATCTAGTTCATATTGAATTTTTTTCTCATGTTGAGTGTGCCAATCTAATTCGGCCTTTAAACGGAGGGCAACACGTATTCGTGCAAGAAGTTCCACTTTGTTAAGCGGTTTTGTTATATAATCTACGCCCCCAATATCCAGCGCCTCTGCCAGTTTATTTTTATCTTCAAGAGCTGTGACGAAAATGACTTGGATATCTTTTAATCTGTCGTGCTCTTTAATGCGTTTGCATGCTTCGATTCCATCTATTTCTGGCATCATAATATCTAATAAAATTAAATCCACTGGAATATAGGAAGATGTATATGTGTCAAGCTGCAAATAATCAAAAAGTTCAAAAGCAGAATGAAGAGATACACAATCAGTATAGCCTGCACTTTTTAGTGTTTTTTCCATTACAAATAGATTGACAGGATTGTCATCTACAAGAAGAATAGTCATAATTATAATAACTCCTTATTCTTTCCTTAGTATTGACGATTTTTAGCAAATGCTAGGATTATTATGTATTGATAGATAGAATTGTTTTTAAAAATCTATTTATATTATATTATACAAAAAATCAATCTATACCTGTAATTTAATGATTGAGATAGGAAGGAGTTTAGTGAAAAGGGGTATAAAGTAGCAGATTAATAACGAGGATATTGGATTTTCTGTAAATAAAAGGATGGATCTGAAAGATTTAATTAGAAAACCAAAAAAGAGTAGTAAACCTGCCCTTTTTTGGTTTTAGGTTTCTAAATTAATATACTTTATCTCCGTTAAAGATAGAGTTTTTAACTACCACATAATCAACATTGCGGATAGATTCCAATTTATTGCCTCCAGCATAGGAGATAGAAGATTGAAGATCTTGTTCCATTTCTGTTAATGTATCTTGAAGAGCACCTTTATGCTCTACAAACATTTTTTTGCCTTCCACGTTTTTCTTTTCGCCTTTTTGGAACTCAGATGCAGATCCGAAATATTCTTTGAAAAGTTTTCCATCTTTTTCGAAAGTTTCACCTGGAGATTCTTCATGTCCGGCAAATAAGGATCCGATCATCACCATAGAAGCGCCGAATCTTACAGATTTAGCAATATCACCATTTGTGCGGATACCACCATCTGCAATAATTGGTTTACTTGCTGCTTTTGCACACCAGCGAAGTGCTGCTAATTGCCAACCGCCAGTACCAAAACCTGTTTTAATTTTTGTAATGCAGACTTTGCCAGGTCCAATTCCTACTTTTGTAGCATCTGCTCCGGCGTTTTCCAACTCTCTTACTGCTTCTGGAGTACCAACATTACCTGCAATAACAAAACTTTCAGGCAAGTATTTTTTTATATGTTTGATCATCTCGATAACTGCATTAGAATGTCCATGCGCAATATCAATTGTAATATAGTCTGGAACAAGTCCTTCAGCAGCTAATTGTTCAATAAATCCATATTCTTCTTCTTTTACGCCAACGCTAATGGAAGAGTAAAGTTCGCGTGCTTGCATATCTCTAATAAATGAACTTCTTTTTTCAGGCTGAAAACGATGCATAATATAAAAGTATCCATTTTCAGCTAAATAAACAGCAACTTTTTCGTCAATAATTGTCTGCATATTTGCAGGCACTACTGGTAGTTTAAATGTATGTTTTCCTAAAGTTATGCTTGTATCACACTCTGAACGGCTATTAACAATACATTTTGCCGGAATTAATTGAATATCTTCATAATCAAATACATTATCCATGAGTTTGCACCTCTAAATACGAATATTTTTTGTTTGTTCATTTTAAATGTTCGTCCCTATGGTAATTTACATCATTTTTAATAGGATGTCAAAGTTTTTTAACTATTATGTAAGATAAAAAATCACACCAATATAATGAAGGCGCGATTTATAAGGTAAAGATAATTTTTTCAATTTTGGTGATGAGAAAATGTTATTTACAGATATAATTTGGGATTTTAAAAAAACAAGGTAATGCGCTTTTGATTTTTATGAAAAAACAATACAATCATGTTTGCCCATTTATTGTTGACCCGGATCTTTCTCAGTTAATTGTGTAAAAAAAGAGAAGTTTGTTGTGATTACATTAGAAAGTGTATTGTCTGGTAATCGTATGGCATATACGGTAGAAAAATTGGCAAAGGGATTTTATCCAGAGCTATTTAGATGATAAAGGAATTTTACGGATTTGGGGAAATAGAGTGCAGTGCCCAATAAAGGGCGCTTTTTAATATTTATCCGGCAGTAACGAGCAGTAAAACCCCTACTGTTTGAAGTTTCACTTTATTAAGTATAATAATAAAATTTCACTTCCACTTTTGCTTGTAGCTGTAATTGTCCTGCTTCTATAGATGTAGAGGCCCCAGCTAGTGCATTTGAAGGCGCAAATGCTTTATAGGCGATAGGGGAAGCATGCTCTGTCTGTTGCTCTAAAATTTTAGCAGGCACTGAATCTAGGTGGACCTTTAAATCTTCAGCAATAGTTTGAGCTTTTTCCAGTGCATTGTTTAATGCCATTTTTAAGGCAGTATTATAATAAATATCCTTATTTTTTATAGAAAAGTGAATATTTGATATACTGTTAGCACCATTTTTTGCTGCTGTATCTATTACGCTTCCTGTTTGACTGATATTTTCTATTGTAATAGACAGCAAGTGTTTTACTTGGTATCCTCGAAATTGTTGAATATTATCAATGAAATCATATTGAGGATAAATGGAATAATCAGCAGTTTGAATATGCTCCTTTGAAATTCCTTGATTTAGTAAGGCCTTGGTAATTTGCTGAATCAAGCTAGCATTTTTTTGCTGTGCTTTAGTAAGTTCAGTATCCTCATTTACAACACCTAATTGTATGCTCGCAATATTTGGCTCTACTGTAATATGGGAGCTTCCATAAACAGTCATATAACGCTTTTTTGTTTGATTGCCTTCTCTTATAAATGGATAATGCATATTTTCTTCTCCTTTCCTATACAAATTATTCTATTATAGGGATGAAGAAGAAGTGTTTATCCTATTTTTTCTTCTATCTTTTAGAAAACAACCTTAAATAAAAACCAAGCCCCTAATCTTGCCTAAATTAGGGGCTTGGTTTTTATTGTTGTTTACGATCCCAGAAACGGCCTTCTGCAATGCCTTTAATAAAATCTGTTATATCTTTTGTAGACAGATTAAAGACGCCAGAATCATTTAAATCGATGCGAATATTATCTAAAGACTTTTTATCCTGGACAAAAAAAGCAAGGGGCTTAAAATGTTTAAAGGACATTTCAATAAATTCTAAAGGTTTTGCATCTATTTTGTTGTCGCTGCTGATAAGCAAGGCTGAATCAAACAGGCTGCTGTCTGCTGTGTCATAAGTGTCTGTAACTTTTAAATTTTCATTTAGAGGATGTACTTTTTTATCTACAATACTAAAGTTTATTTTAGATGATGCAAGTGAGTTGACCCATTCGGTAATTTTATTTAGATCTGGTGCGCCATTTAAAAGTATGGCAACATTTTTTGTATCCGGTTTTTTAATTGTATTTGCCATGCTGAGAGCAGGGGATTTTTTATCAGATTTTACTTCATTGTTTTCTTGCGGAAGCTGTGCGCCGATATTTTCGGAAACCTCTTCTGCTGCTTGTCTATCGATATGATTTAATACAGCAATGGCATTATCTTTAACTTGCTGAGATTTGCATTTTCCTAGTTCAAAGCTGAGCGCATTTTTAAGATGTTGTTGTTCATAAGATGCAAGGCTATTGTAGAATAATTTTGCTTGTGAATAAAAATCTAAAAAACTTTCACTTCGTCCCCGAACCTTATGTCCATCCACTTTTTCTTGATAATGTTCATAACCACCTTGACTTTCAGGTACTGGTTCTGGCTGATTATTATTTAAATTATTGCGATGATAGCTTGTTTGTCCATGATGGATAGTCATTTGGTGCATGCCGTCACGCTGATTATTATGGAATGGGCAAACTGGTTTATTAATTGGGATTTGATGAAAGTTGGGACCGCCTAAACGAGAAAGTTGTGTATCAGTATAGGAGAATAATCTTCCTTGCAATAAAGGGTCATTCGAAAAGTCAATGCCTGGAACTACATGACCTGGATGGAAGGCAATTTGTTCTGTTTCCGCAAAAAAGTTATCAACATTCCGATTTAACACCATTTTGCCGACAAGTTTTACTGGCACTTCTTCCTCAGGCCAAAGTTTTGTTGGATCTAATATATCAAAATTGAACTTGAATTCGTCTTCCTCTGGAATTAGTTGAAGTCCTAGCTCCCATTCTGGAAAATCACCTTTCTTAATTGCTTCATATAAATCTATTCGATGAAAATCCGGATTTTTTCCGGCAGCTTTTTGTGCTTCATCCCAAACTTGTGAATGAACGCCGAGTGCAGGCTTCCAATGAAATTTAACAAAATGTGCTTTCCCTTCTTTATTAACCAAACGGAATGTATGGACACCAAAACCCTCCATCATTCGTAAACTGCGAGGAATAGCACGGTCGCTCATTGCCCACATAATCATATGTGCGGATTCTGGATTTTGCCCGAAGAAATCCCAAAATGTATCATGGGCACTGGCTCCTTGGGGAACTTCTGTATCTGGTTCTGGTTTAACAGCATGAACAAAATCCGGAAATTTAATGGCATCTTGAATAAAGAAAACAGGCATATTATTGCCTACTAAATCATAATTGCCTTCATCTGTATAAAACTTTGTTGCAAAGCCGCGCACATCTCTGACTGTATCACTTGATCCTCTTGAACCTTGGACAGTCGAAAAGCGCACAAAAACAGGCGTGATTTTGGAGGGATCATTAAGAAAATCGGCTTTCGTGTATTTTTCCAAAGATTCATATACTTGGAAAACACCATGTGCACCTACCCCGCGAGCATGTACAATTCGTTCAGGAATGCGTTCATGGTCGAAGTGAGTCATTTTTTCTCTAAAATGGAAATCTTCCAAAAGTGTTGGTCCTCTTAATCCAGCTTTTAAAGAAAATTCATCATCTGCCATTTTGAGACCTTGGTTTGTTGTTAATCCAGCTTTTTGTTCATTATCAATCGTGTAATTTTTTAATTGTTCTGTCTTTTTATTTTCCACAAGAAGGCCTCCTCTAATTATTTATGTAGTACATTACAAGTCTTTTTCTTAACTTTCCCTATTTTTTCTATATAAAACATCAAGATACTCTACATTTCATTTATTTGAAAAATAGGTAATTAGTAACAAAATTTATAATTGTGTTAAATTCAGGAAACTATCCGCCGATGTAAAGGTGATAATTATTTTTTTATAAAGATAAAAAATGTTCTTTATAAAACGTTAACATATAATGCATCATTACATTTTTGATTTAGGCTGTTTTTGTAAAATTTGTTGCTTTTAAATCCAGGATGTTCGCTTTCCGTAGGGCGGTCTGCGGGGTTTAACCTGTCCCGCTAATCTAGCAGGGTCTCGCACCTTTCACTCCAACCAATCTGTTTTAACACTGGATTTATTCATTGGAATTATCTGAAAAACAACTATCTTTTAGAAAGCAGCTTTAATTTATTAGAAGAAACGAAGGGAAAAAAGGAGAATTAGATCATGGGACTGCAGGAATTTTTTAAGTGGAACAAAGGAACAGAACAAACAAGTTTAATAGAACAAGCAAAATCTTTAAATGGGAATATTTCCATTTCTAGTAAGAGTGAGTTGAACTGGCAACTTCAGATTATTAATTTAACAGAAAAAGATTTAAAACTGGTTAAAGCAATTAAACCAATTGTGGAGAAAAATATTGATTGGGTGACAGAGGAGTTTTATGAGAATATTACAAAACAGCCTAATTTGTTAGCCATCATTGAAAAGCATAGTAGTGTAGATAGATTAAAAAAAACATTGAAGGTCCATATTATTGAATTGTTTAATGGAGATATCAATGAAGAGTTTCTGGAAAAGAGAAAAAGAATTGCTCAGGTACATGTAAGAATAGGATTAGAAACAAAATGGTATATGTCAGCATTCCAAGATTTATTTAATTCTTTAATAAGACTGGTGGAGAGCATATTCGCTGACCGAAATGATTTAGTGATGGCAATTACGGTTATAGGAAAGTTAATTAACTTTGAGGAGCAAATAGTTTTAGAAGCTTATGAGGAAGAGAATAAAAAGATTCACGCAGTTTATGAAAGGCAAAAAGATGATTTTATAAAAGAAGTAAGCATAACAGCAGAGGGCCTAGCAGCAATAGCTAATGCTACAAGTTTATCAATCAACCAATTAAATGTTCAATCAGATAATATAGTTTCCCTAGCTCAAGTGGGGTTAGATCTTGCTAATCAATCTGAACAGTATTCCCAAGAAGGAAAGCTGCAGCTAGATGAACAAAGCAGAAATATGGAGGATATCGATGAAAGCATGTCCGCTATTAAAAGAGATTCTCAAAAACTTCAGCAAATATCGGAGCAGATTATTGAAGTGATACAGATTGTAAGCAATATTGCTAGTCAAACGAATCTTTTATCACTTAATGCATCTATTGAAGCTGCCAGAGCAGGTGAGCATGGCAAGGGTTTTGCCGTGGTAGCAAATGAAATTCGAAAATTATCAGATCAAACGAAACAATCTACAGAAAATGTGGCAAAGTTAATTGGAAAAACAAATCAGCAAGTTATGAATGTGGCCGTTTCCCTTGATAAGGTAAATGCTTTAGTTGCACAAGGAATGAAGGGGATGGGTGATACAGATAAGTACTTTGCTGAGATCCTGAAAGCAATGATTGAAACAAAGGATCAAAATAAAAGAATGGAAAAGGAAATACAGGATATGGCTATAGGGATAAAAGATATAGATGATATGGCAACAAAAGTAGCATTGTCTACAGAGGAGTTAAATCAAATATCTGAACGTTTTCAGCAACGATTAAATTAAGAAACAATATAAGCATGTTGTTTATCATAAAAAATTGCCGGTTTAGATGATTTTTAGCTTGGAAGCAGAGGAATGCCTATATATTTTAAGTTGTTCCTCTGCTTCCAAGCTTATAATTTAATGAGAACGATAGTATATATTCTTAGGAGATGGTTTGCGTATTAGAGGGAGAGGCTACATCTTCAGAATCCTTTTTTGGCGGCCATTCTCCTATAAACTCTTCTACATCATAAGTAAGGAATTCCTGTAAACTTTCATTTTTATGATCAAGAAAAAGCTCGTCTGCAACGGAAGATACAATCCTTGGGATACCATAGCGCATGCCTGAAAGAGCAGATGCTGCTAAACCACAGCTAATCAAGGCAGAATAATTAAAGGCAAACAGGCCATACAATAGTTTTTCCCCTTCTTTACCACGGCTTAAGAAGGAGAAGCCAGGGCTTAAATATGGATGTGCATCAAGCAGTGGATTAGCAATGTCCTCAGGTGCTTGGTAACGATCGCCCCAACGCGCAATATGCTTTTCAACACGTTTTAATTCTGGACGCAATCCAGGATCTGTCAATAAACCTGTACTAATGACAAGAAAATCAAAAGTGAACTTTCCTTGTGGTGTTGTTACTACTGCACCATCTATTGTTGCTTCTACATCCAGCCATGGAGCGCCTAAATGAAGATTAAATCCAGGCCAAGATGTTGCACGGTTAAATGTATCATTTGTTGGCGGCTGATTATGTTTGAAAAAATGGGAAATTGCCGTATATTTTTCGCTGTCGGACAGCACAGGAAATCTTTCTATTAAACCGGATATTTCCATTTGTCGAATTGGATTGATGCGAGGCATTTCTTTTCTGCGAACAAATACATGCGCTTCTCCTACTCCTTCAGATAATGCGAAATTTGCGTTATCGTATGCTGATGCGCCACCGCCTAAAATAGCAATCTTTTTCCCTTTTAGTTTTTTAAAATCTATATCTTTTGAAGTATGTGCATAAAGAGTTTTTGGAAGTTTATCTGATATAAATGATGGGACATGCCATTCTCCGCCGCCTTGAATACCGGTCGCAAGGATTACTTTACGGGCAAGAAGTTTATCGCTTGGTGCTCCTGTTCCTCCAATATGCAGCTTATGGATTCCTGTTTCATCTGGCTCAATATCATTTAGTGTTACTTCATTAAGGACAGGAAGCTGAAGCACTTGGCGATACCAACGCAAATAATTCATCCAGTCTCCTTTAGGAATTTTATCTATTTTTTCCCAGCCCTCTATACCAGTTTGTGCTTCCCAAAAAGATCGGAATGTTAAGGAAGGAACACCAAGGTCAATGGATGTTAAATGTTTAGGTGTGCGCAGCGTAACCATGCGAGCATAGGTTTCCCAAGGTCCTTCTAACCCTTCTTTATTTTCATCAATTATAAGAATATTAGAGATTCGCTCACGTAAAAGACCAAAAGCTATACCTAATCCACTTTGTCCCCCTCCAACGATAACTACATCATAAACATGACCTGCAGGATGTTGAATAGGACGAACCCAATCTGGGCCTCCAAAGTTAAGATAGGCTAAATCTGTCTTCACTCTTTCATTTAATGCTTCTAAGCTCATATACGAATCATCCTTTCTTTTTTCTTACTGCAAAATAAATTGCCATCTCAAAAGTGCTATAATGTTAGTTAATTATATGTTCGTTTTTATAACATGCAAATGTTAGTTTTAATAACAAATTTATTTCTTGTTCATATCTTATCATTTCTATAATTTAAGTGTATGTTTAATATATCTAAATTTTCTATAAATTTTTAGTTATATAAACCAGTCTTGATTTATGAAAATTAGTTTTAATTTCGAAAAGTATCTATTTTCAGACATTTAAATTTCACATTGACCGTTTTTTAAGTAACTTGATAAAATAACATATAGAAGTATCAATAAGAATTCGCAAACTCGTTTTTTAAGCGAGTGGTGAAATTTTGTAGAGTCTGACTCTGTTTCGTTCACCCATTATCCTATTTATTAGGATGATGGGTTTTTTTGCGTAAAAAGGAGCAAAGGGGAATAAATCAAATGAATGGAGGAATCTTTATCATGAATAAGTTAAAGTACTCGTTCTTCGTACTCGCTGGAGCGATTAGTTATGGTTTGCTTTCAACAGCCATTAAACTGGGAATGGAAAATGGTTTTACTGTTAATGAATTAGTGGGAGGGCAATATTTATTTGGCTGGTTAGGACTCTTTTTAGTAGTGCTTGTTTCATCAAAGTTTCGTTTATCCAAAAAATTAATATTTTCCTTATTGCTGGCAGGTATTCCAATGAGTTTAACAGGCATTACTTACGGTTTTGCTGTAAAGGAATTATCGGCTTCCATTGCAATTGTTTTTTTATTTCAATTCACATGGATTGGCGTCATTATTGAAGCTATTTCCAATAAAAAATTCCCAGGAAAAGATAAATGGCTGTCTATTTCTATTCTATTTATTGGGACTCTTTTTGCTGGAGGAATTTTTAACGGCAGTTCCTTATATTATTCGGCAAGTGGTGTAATCTTTGGTTTATTGGCAGCCTGCTTTTTCGCGTTAAATATCTTTTTTAATAGTCGTATTGCCACAAGAGTTCCAGCTTACACAAAAAGTTTTTATATGACAACAGGAGCCGCTATTATAATCTGTAGTGCATTTCCTCCAACATTTATCTTAAATGGTGCTCTTTTAGAAGGTCTATGGAAGTATGGAGTTTTTCTTGGTTTATTCGGTGTTGTACTTCCGGTGATTTGCTTTTCAATAGGAGCCCCTAAAGTAGGCGCAGGACTTGGGACTATTTTAAGCAGTGTAGAGCTGCCAGTAGTGGCTATTGCTTCTATTATATTTTTGCATGAAACAGTATCAGGATTACAATGGATTGGCATTGTTCTTATTTTGATTGGGATTATTGTTCCAAATGTGTACTTTATAAAGAAAAAAAGGCAACAGCAAATAACCCATGTAGCATAGGGAGGGATATAGACACTCTATAAAGATTGCCGTGCATCAATAACACATTATATAGAAAATGGCTTTTACTTGACGGGTAAATTTCTTTATACTAGAATAAACGTAACAATAAAATACTCCAAAGGGGAGTAGCTAACAGTTATGTCGTCAATACGTGATTTCTTCAATCACCGGCCTAGCTGGCAACAATGCGTTGTTTGCGAGACCTTTGCCTACATGGTAAAGGGATAAATATGTCTAATATAAACCTTTACCAATTATATGGTGAAGGTTTTTTTGTTTTTTAGGCAAAACAGCAGATCATTTCTTTTGTAGGAGGGAGAAAATATCTAATCTTTAAGGGAAAGATAAAACATAAGCAATAGATAATATTTAAAATAATGGAGGAATTTCGGATATGAAAAAATTATTTGCGGCACTGCTTACCTTTACTATTATGTTTTCGCCACTAGGAAGTGTGATAGTTCAAGATCAAATAAAAACTGTTGAGGCGAAGTCCTATAAATCAGGAAAAAAGAGCTTTAATCAGTCGAATAGTAATACAAATAATTCAAATGCAAATTCTTTTTTTCAAAAGAAAAAGTCGAATGATACTAAAACTGCAACTAAATCAAACAAAGGTTTCTTTTCTGGCGGCTTAATGAAAGGCTTAATGGTTGGTGGTCTAGCAGGATTATTATTTGGAAGTTTATTTGCCAACATGGGGATATTAGGGTCTATTTTAGGATTTATGATTAATGTATTCGCAATTATTTTGTTAATTGGCATCATCCGCAAAATATTTGCGTACTTTAAAAATAAAAAGAAAGAAGAAGCGAATCCATGGAGAAACTAATTATATCTGAACAAGATATTATTAATGCTTTATGTGTATATACTTCTCGCAAAAAACAAGTAAAACCAGAAGAGGTAGAAGTAGAACTAATGTATGATGATGATTATGGATTTTCCGCAGAAACATATGTTGACGGGCGCAAGCAGATATTAATTACACAGAATATAATAGAAGCATTGCGTTTATGGATGGATGAATATATGCATATTGATCCGTATATCGGAATAAAGCTAGAGCTTGATGATGAGATGGGCATTATTGCTGTGACCCAATAAAAAACAACCAAAGTGCATAGTGCACTTTGGTTGTTTTTGTTATTTGCTTTCTAAAAAGAATTTTTCAAATGTTTTTAATTGATCATCGAGTGTATAAGGATCTGTGAAAGAAGAAGATTCTCCGTCTATTTCAAGCACGCGATTATTTTTAACTGCTGGAATATTTTTATAAGTTTCCGATTCTTGGAAGGAGTTATCTGCACTAGAATATTTGCTGAATATAATATAGTCTCCTGCATAATCTGGAATTACTTCCGCAGATATTGTATAGTAGCCAGCTTTTAATGCATCTTTTTTGACTTTTTCAGGCATTTTCAATTGCATTGCCTGATACAATATCTCCGTTCCGCGTGCCCAGTTGTTTCCGAATACATAGAGGTCTTTATCATAACCTTCCATTACGGTAACAGTAGCATCTTCACCAATTTTTCCCTTTACTTTTTCTCCAGCTTCCTGTGCACGCTGTTTAAAATCATCTACCCAAGCAGTTGCCTCTTTTTCTTTATTTAAAAGCTTTCCTAATTCAATATGTTGACTTAAATAATCTAATTTGCCCCAAGTATAGGTAACAGTTGGTGCTATTTCTTTTAGTTTATCAATATTTTTAATATTAGATAAACCAATAATTAAATCTGGTTCTAATTCGATAATTTTTTCTAAGTTTTCGTCTGAAACTTCTTCTGCCTCTTTTAATTCTTTTTCGAAGCGAGGATTTGATTTAGACCAAACGTCCACCCCGACAATATTTACACCTAATTTTAAAACATTTCCTGTAAATCCAGATAAAAGAACGACGCGTTTTGGTTCGGTTGGAACCTCAACAGGGCCTGTTTCTGATTCATATGTAAAAAATTCTTCTTTTTCTTCCTTTTTAGCAGTGCTTTTCTTTTCTTCTGAGCTGCTTCCACATGCGCTTAAAGCTAAAATCAACAGTAGAATAACCGGAAATAACAACTTCTTCATGCTTGTTCCCCCATCTTATATGTATTTTAAGTAGTTTAATGGTTAATAATCATTAAATTAAATAACTGTGATAAAATGATAATGATTATCAATGTTATTAACGTTTTAAATATAAGGTCAGTTTTATAGATTGTCAATATATTTTCTGATTTTTGTCACTTTTAATCTGGCATGAAGAAAAATAATATAATAGAATAAAATTAATTATTAAATGTTAGCTTTTCTATCATTAATGTTCTTTTATTTTATTAGAAAAAAGAGATTCTATGAATAGAACCTCTTAGAGTGTAGACAAAGTCAAAAATGCAGACTTTCAGGCTGTCGATATAAAAATTATTCTCTTGTTAATGCTGTTTTTTTATTTTAAAGATTTACAGATGGGCCAAAAAATTCGTAATGAATAGAAGCATCATCCACACCAATTTCTTTTAAACTGCTTATAGTATTTCTTAAAAATGGAACAGGCCCGCATATATAATAGTCGGCGTTTTTATTTGCAATATTGCTTTTTAGCCATTCTGTATCAATAAAGCCTGCTTTGCGGAAATGGATATCCTTTTGATCTTCTTCAGAAGGATTGTCGTATAAATAAGATAGATAGAAATTTGACAGTTTACCTTCCAATTCTTGCAGCTCTTTTTTAAATGCTTGAACCTTCCCGTTTCTAGCAGCATGAATAAAGTCTATTTCAAGATTTAATTGTTTTTCAGCTATGTCATTTATCATACTCATAAATGGAGTGATTCCAACGCCTCCGCTTAAGAAAACAAGCTTTTTGTTTTCTGAAAGGCTGTTTAAAGTGAACTCTCCGGCAGGTGCTGTAACTTCTATTATATCTCCAATATCTATTTGATCATGAAGATAGTTGGATACCATACCTGCAGGTTTAGAGGTTTCGGCTTCTCTTTTTACAGAAATACGATAGTATTTTTTATTTGGGGAAGTGGATAAGCTATATTGACGATTAAATAAAAATTGCTCCCCTGGAATAGAAATACGGATAGAAATATATTGCCCTGGTTTGAATTCTGGAAGAAAACTGCCATCTTCTGCTGCTAAATAAAAGGATGTAATGCATTCGCTTTCTATGACTTTATCAATTATTTTAAAGTTTTTATAATCAGACCAGCCATCTTCTTGATTTTTTGCTTCTGCATACATTTCTTTTTCTATATTGATAAAGACTTCTGCAATGACACCATAAGCTTCTGCCCATGCATTAATAATTTCATCTGTCGCAGCGTCTCCAAGAACTTCTTTAATAGATTGAAGAAGAAATTGTCCTACAATTGGATAATGTTCTGCCTTTACTGCTAAACTGCGGTGTTTATGAGCAATTTGCTGTACAACTGGAATAATAGTTTCAAGTTTATCAATATTTTTTGCGGCAGCCAGAACTGTGTTCGCAAGAGCAGTTTGTTGTCTGCCTTGCTTTTGGTTGGTATGGTTAAAAATGTTTAGTAATTCCGGGTGAGCTTCAAACATATTTTTATAGAAAACAGTAGTAATTTTTGTGCCGTGCACTTCTAAAACGGGAACGGTTGATTTAATGATTTCAATTGTTTTTTGTGATAGCATACAAATAACTCCTTTTAAAGTAGTATTTAAAATACATCTTTTATGCTTTTATACTAAAACTAAAAAAACCTAAAAGCAATATTTAAAATACATCTTTTAAATCTTTATTTAGATAAGTTAACAAAATGTTCACATTTACACTATTTAAAACGTAAAAATATAATCAAGATAGGAGGAATAACCGTGAGGCTAACTAGCTATACTGACTACTCATTAAGAGTGCTTATTTATTTAGGAACAAATACAGAAGAAAAGTTGGTCAATATAAAAGAAATAGCAGAGACCTACAGTATTTCTAAAAATCATTTAATGAAAGTTATCTATAACTTGGGAAAAATGGGCTATATTGAAACAGTTAGAGGGAGAAATGGAGGTATGCGCTTAGCGATGAATCCAGCAGAGATTAATATGGGAGAGGTTGTCCGGAAAACAGAAGAAGATTTTTATTTGGTGGAGTGTTTTGAAAGTGGAAGCAAGTGTGTTATTACCCCTGTTTGTTCATTAAAGCACATATTAAATGAGGCGTTAAACCAATTTATGAGTGTACTTGATCAATATACTTTGGAAGATGTTATTCAAAATAATGTGTTGCTGAAGCAATATTTATCTGTAAAACAGAGTACTGTATGAAAAGGGCATTAGCAAAACAATAATAGAGAGCCAAATTGTTTCACATGAAACAATTTGGCTCATAAATGAATAAGAAGCAAGTATCTTAGAAATATTGATAAGAAAAATAGTTGCTTATGCATTTCCTAGCAGGATAGCAAATGAAAGGGGCTGTACCCAAAAGTCATTATTTACTGGCTTTTGGGACGCCCCTTTTTTGTATCAATCAAAGTGCAATTTATAGTCTTCTGATTTAATCATTTTTAATTTTCTAGAGAATATATAAATAAGAACTGAATTTAATAAAATTGGAAGAATGAAGAAAGTCGTAACCATAATCGTTATATTTTGGGTGGTCCAGCCGCCAGCTGCTAAGTGCATATAATTAAGTGGGCCTACCAGACCAGATAATCCAAATCCCGCACTATATGGGGTGCCTTGAATATTTAACATGCCTGCAAGTGCGCCTAAAACAGCTGCTGTAATTAGCATAGGAATAATAATCTTAGGCTTCATAAAAAAGTTGCGCATTTGTATTTTGGGGGATCCTAATACATGTGCTAATGCTGTCCCTAGTGCATTAGCTTTATAGCTGGCAATTGCCAGACCAATGCCTGCAGCGACAATGCCTAAATTGGCAGCACCTGACCCAATTCCAGATAGGGAGATAACGGTGGCGACCCCAACTGTTGATATAGGTGATAAAATGATAATACAGAAAATCACAGAAATAATAATGCTCATGATGACTGGTTGGAGTGATGTTGTTTTAGCAATGGCAACACCAATTAAGCCAGTAGTTGATTTCATGTAAGGCAAAATCAAATAGCCTATCATACCAGGAATAAGAATGCTTAGGGTCGGAAGTAATAGAATAGAATATTCTTTTAATCGATTGCCGACAAATTTCACAAATAAAACTGTTAATGCGGCAGTAATCCCTGTGTTGACTACAATGCCAATTCCATTTAATGCAAATAAGCCATCGGCGGTTTTTTGAATAGCGCCGCTGCCAACCATTGCAGCTATTCCAACACTTGCAGTTTGAATAGCTGTTAATTTAAAGGACACACCAATCATGACTCCAATCATAACGGGAAGAAGGCTCATTATAATAGTTGTAATATCTAATATATGCTGTAAAAAGGGAAAGCTAGGAATCAGCAATTTTAAGATTTCTCCTAATAAGGCATTAGGGATTAATGATACAACAATACCAATGCTCATTCCTGTTAATAATTTATTGAAAAACTCTTTCATGCCAAATTGCTCCAATCGCATTCATTATTTTGGAGTTAATTATAAAAAATATTCAGAAAATCGTCAACAATTATTTTTTAACACTTCAACGCAAGAAAGAGTCATTTGTGAAAAAAGTTATATACATATAACTTTGAATTAAATGGTTATTTTAATAAAATATTCCAAATGGTTTGTCTGTTTGTTACAATAAATAGACAGAACTTCACTCCTAGGATTAAAGGTGTTTATAAATGGAAAGATATAGGGAGATTAATATAAAGTATTATTATCATTTTATTAAAGCCATCATTGCGTTTATGGCATTAGCAATTATATCAAGTCATGGCAAGTCTACAGCAGAATATTTATTTTTAGGGGCATTAATTATTGTGCTTGCTATTGTACTGTTTGTTTACCCAAAACATGAAACTTTTTTAATGAAGATATTCATTATACTTTTAGGCACTATTTACTTTTACTCTATTTTTTATATTTATCCAGAAACTTGGTCTAGTTTTATATTTATTTGTTTAATACCATTGATATCTATTTTATTTTTTGATGCCAAGTTATTTTATTTTTCTGCTGTTTTAAATGGCCTGTTATATTCTGCTATTTCCAGCTATATTATTTTATTCGAAAGCAACCCAGCATTTAATTATATGAAGACAGATATTATCGGGAATGCTATGAATTTTCTTGGAAGTCAACTTTTGCTATTTTTTATTTTTTGGCTTACACTTATACGCATAAAAAAACAGCAGTTATATTATGAACAATTGCAGCAATCAGAAAAACTTAAGACAACATGGCAGCTTGCTGCAGCCGTTGCGCATGAAATAAGAAATCCGTTGACTGTTGTAAAAGGTTTTCTGCAATTATATGAATCAGATGTTTCCACTCCTTCAGATAGAAAAGACAATTATCGTTTAATGATGGATGAATTGAATATGGCTGAAAAAGTAATCTCGCAATTTTTAATGGTAGCAAAACCAGATACAGGGGAAAAAAGTGAAGAAATTATTGATGTAAATCAGGAACTTCGCAATATAGTGGATTTAATGAAATCTTATAGCTACTTAAATGATAGTGAATTTTTTTTAGAGCTTGAAAGCGACTGTTATACTTGCATGAATATAATGGAATTTAAACAACTGTTTATTAATATAATAAAAAATGCTATTGAAGCATCTAGTCACGGGCAGACTATTGTAATTAAGAATAGAGAAAAAGGCAAACAGATATGGATAGAAGTAATCGATAGAGGGAATGGAATGACAAAGGAAGAGCTGCGATCTCTTGGCACTCCTTTCTATTCATTAAAGAGCAAGGGTACTGGGCTTGGAATGATGATTTGTTATAATATAGTTCTTAAATATCAAGGAACGATAGATATTAATAGCAAAAAGGGGAAAGGCACTGCTGTAGCGGTTAAACTGCCTTCATGTAGTAGGAGATAAAGATTACGGAAGAAAAATAAAGGGCAAAGCGACTTCAATAGTCTCTTTGCCCTTTATTTTTTTCAATGTATGGAAATTTAAGCTGATAATAGAAGAAATATTCACTAATCATTTTTTAATAACAAATAGATAAAATAGGGAGCTCCAATAAAAGCCACCACAATACCTGCTGGAATTCCATCTGGATCCACTATATTTCGGCCAATGGTATCAGCCAATAAAAGAAGCCACCCGCCGATAAGCATGGCAACAGGAAGAAATAGTTGATTTCTGGGACCAACTAGCGCCTTTGCAATATGTGGCGCCATTAAGCCGATAAAGAAGATGCTTCCTGCAACAGAAACGGCGGCAGAAGCTAAGGCGATTGCTGCAATAAGCAAGGTTATTCTTTCTTTATTGATTGATACGCCAAGTCCAATCACAACAGGCTCATTTAAACTTAAGAGATCTAATCGTTTTGCTTTATAAAAAACAAATGGAATAAGTATAATCAGCCATGGAAGGATAGAGTAAATAAAAATCCAATCAGATCCCCAAATATTTCCGGAAAGCCACTTAGCAATAAAATTCACCTTTTCACGATCTGCTGAAGAGATAAGAACAATCATTATTCCTGAAAGTGCCATAGAAAAGCCCACACCTACTAATACAAGTCTAATTGGCTGAAAACCGGTAGCGCGCTTATAAGAGAAAAAGTAAATAAGCACGGAAGTAAAAAAGGCACCAGCAAATGCAAATATAGGGATCAAATAGGTAAAGCTGCCTGCTTCTATAGGGAAAAATAAGAAGAATACTGCTACAGCGACACCAGCTCCAGAGTTAATGCCGATAATACCAGGTTCAGCTAAGTCATTTCGTGTGATGCTCTGCAAAATAGCACCAGAAAGAGCAAGAGCCACACCAGCTAAAAAAGTAATGATAATTCTGGGCAAACGAATGGAAAAGAGCACAAATTCTTCTTTAAAAGTGCCATTTCCTAAAAAGGTAGGCAACAAACGGTTATAGGATAAGGAAGAAGCTCCCATGCCTAAACTGGTAAAAATCGTAAAAATAGTTAATATAGATAATATAATTAAGGCTAATCGTTGTTTTTTTATAACATTTGGATGTATCATCAGTACCCTTTTCCTCCTTTATTGACAATAAGCAAGAAGAAAGGCAATCCTAGCATGGCTACAATTGCGGCAACTGGCGTTTCATAAGGGGCATTAATTATTCTTCCTAATGTATCGGCAGCTAGCATAAACGTTCCACCAAAAATAGCTGACATTGGAATAATATAACGATAATCTGTTCCTACGATAGCTCGTACAATATGCGGAATCATGAGTCCGATAAAAGCCATATTGCCAACAAGTGCAACGGAGGCTCCTGCTAGAACTGTAATGACAATAAACAGAATAATTTTGACATATTTTGTTTTTTGACCTAAACCTACGGCTACTTCTTCGCTTAAACTTAAAATAGTCAGTTGGCGTGAAAGGAAACAGGATATGAATATTCCAATTAGAATAAAAGGAATAATGAGCTGCAGTTGTCCCCAAGCAGTACCTATTAAACCGCCAGACGTCCACATAGAAATATTTTTGGATAATTTAAAAATAAGACCAATTCCCTCTGCAACTGCTGTTAAGAAGGCAGAAATGGCGGATCCTGCCAGAATGAGCTTAAAGGGAGATAATCCCTGCTTTTTAACAGCTCCAATTCCAAAAACCAGCAGGGTGCCAAGAGCTGCTCCGATAAAACAAGCAATCATTATACTGAAATAATTGGCAGATGGAATAAACGCTAAAGTTAAAGCAAGGGCAAAGTTTCCTCCTGCGGTTAGGCCCAATAAGCCTGGATCAGCTAAAGGGTTTCGCGTAATTCCCTGCATAATGGCTCCAGATACGGCAAGAGCTGCCCCTACGGTAATAGCTCCAATCTCTCTTGGTAGTCGAATTTCGCGAAGAAGCGTTATATTATCGCTTTTTATTTTAGTAGTAAGAGCCAGCCAAACATCTTTAATAGACGTATCTGCTGCACCAAAAACCATTGAGACAAAAAATACGGCGATAAATAAAAGGATTGCTAATATAAATTTCCATGCAATGAACTGGCTAAAGGTAGTGTTTTTTGTCATTTATCATCTTTCTTTCTGTAGTTTGGCAGTATAATTAATTAAGAGTTTAAATCCTAAAAAGAAAGTAGCAATTCTTTTATAGAAAATGCTACTTTTGGGTATGCTTTTGTGATTTTGATAAAATAATTATTTTTCTAAAAAATGCTCTTTGAAGAAGTCCAATTGAAAATCGAGTGTAAGTGGATCATTAAAGTAGAACTCGCTTGCATTTGCTTCAAAAACATGATTGTTCTTTACTGCTGACATATTTTTGTATGTTTCTGTATTTTGGAAGGAGTTATCCTGATCATTATATTTGCTGACTACCAGATAATCTCCTACGTATTCGGGCAGAACTTCTGATGAAATAGCATAATAGCCATCTTTAAGTGCCATTTTTTCTACTTTTTCCGGCATTTTTAGTCCCATTTCCTGATAAAGGATTTCTGTTCCGCGACCCCAGTTATTTCCGAATACATACATTTGCTTATTGAAATTTTCAACAACAGTTACCGTTGCATCTTCACCAATTTTTGCTTTAATCTCTTTTCCGGCACTCGCTGCACGTTCTTTAAAGTCATTGATCCAGTCCTGTGCTTCTTTCTCTTTGTTTAAAACTTTTCCAATTTCTAAATGTTGTGTAAGATAATCAACTTTTCCATAGGTAAAAGTTACAGTCGGTGCAATTTTCTTTAATTTATCCATATTTTTAACATTGTCTAACCCAATAATTAAATCTGGATTTAATTCAATTATTTTTTCTATATTCTCATCGGATATTTCTTCAGCATCTTTTAAGCCCTCTGCAAAACGAGGGTTTGCCTTTGACCAGGAGTCCACTCCCACTACATTAACGCCTAATGACATAACACTTCCAGCAAATGATGATAATACTACAACACGCTGTGGGTTTTTAGGTACTTCAATTGGACCATCTTGCGACTGATAGGTAATGGTTCCTGATGCTTCTTTTTCATTTTCCTTGCTGTTTTTTTCATTTGTATTGCCGCATGCACTAATAACTAACGCTAAGATTAGAATAAATGGAGCTAAAAGCTTCTTCATCGTTGTTTTCTCCCTTAATTAAATGATAAGTAAGACACATAGGTTTTTTTGTTCTTGGATCCCGTCCTATTACAGCATCAATTTGAAAAACTTTTTCTAACACCTCGTGTGTAATTACTTCTTCACAATTTCCTGCTTTTACGACTTGCCCCTCTTTCAAGGCGATAATATAATCAGCAAAGCGTGCAGCTTGGTTTAAATCATGAAGAACCATAATAATGGTGCGATCTTGCTCACGATTTAACTTTTGCAAGCATTCGAGTACTTCCAGTTGGTGAGCCATATCTAGATACGTTGTTGGTTCATCAAGGAAAATGATATCTGTTTCTTGAGCTAAGGCCATGGCTATCCATACGCGCTGTCTCTGTCCGCCAGAAAGTGCATCAACAGAGCGATATTTAAATTCAGAAGTACCAGTTACATCTAATGCCCAATCAATGGCTTCTATATCTTTTTTTGTTAATTTTCCGAAACCCTTTTGATGAGGAAATCTGCCGTATGATACTAGTTCTCCAACAGTTAATCCAGATACGCTTTCTGGTGTTTGTGGGAGAATGGCCATTTTTTTGGCTAAAGTTTTTGTATTTATTTTGGAAATTTCTTCTCCATCTAATAAAGCCGAACCTGATTGGTGGGGAATAATTCTGGTAATTGCTTTTAAAAGAGTGGATTTTCCACATCCATTTGAGCCGATAATAGTAGTAATTTTTTTATCCGGTATTTCTACACATAGATCTTTTACAATTAAACGCTCACCATAGCCGATGCTGATATCTTCTGTATATAGCCGAACCATAATAGCCTCCTTGAATTAGCCGTATTTACCATCTCGATGAGAATGATAATCAATAATGAATAGTTAAATAATATTATCGTTTAATATTTCTGTCAATATACCATTGTCAAAAAACGAAAAAGAGGGTAAAATTCTATTTAATGAGAATGATAATCAATATAATTGATTATAAGGAGAGGACATATTAATGAAAAATGCAGATATATTCGATGTGACGATCATAGGTGGAGGACCAGCAGGATTATATTCTGCTTTTTATAGTGGACTTAGAGAAATGAAAACGAAAATCATTGAATTTTTGCCAGAGTTAGGCGGCAAGCTGCATTTATATCCAGAAAAAATGATATGGGATGTTGGAGGAGTAACTCCTTTGCCCGGCGCTCGCTTAAGAGAGCAGCTTGTCGAGCAGGGATTAACCTTTAAGCCAGAAGTTGCCCTTGATACGAAAATTGCTTCTATCTCCAAAAATGAAGAAGGCCTTTTTGTATTAACAGCAGAATCAGGAGCATTGCATTATTCAAAAACCGTTATTGTTGCAGTTGGAAGTGGAATATTGACTCCACAGAAGCTGAAAATTGAAGGCGCTGAAAGATTTGAGTTGACTAATTTAAATTATACAGTTAAATCTTTAATGCACTTCAAAGATAAAGTTGTTGTTATTTCAGGTGGGGGGAACTCTGCACTAGATTGGGCTCTAGAATTAGAGCCGATTGCCAAAAAAGTATATATTATATGCAGAAAAGATGCTTTTGCAGGACATGAAGCACATGCTAAGCAGCTGATGGAAGGATCTGTGGAATGCATTTTCCAAAACGCGATTACAAAGCTGATTGCTAAGGATAATCATGAATTAATCGAGTCTGTGGAGTTGACAAACAATCATACTGGGGAAGCAAGAATATTAGAGGTGGATGAGATTGTCATCAATCATGGATATGAAATGGATTCTTCCTTGTTGAAAAATAGTGATTTGAATATAGATATGATTGAAGATTTTTATATTGCAGGCAGTGCGGCGAGCGAAACTTCAGTAGCAGGTTTATTTGCTGCTGGTGATATATTAAAACACGATGGAAAAGTAAATTTAATCTCAGGTGCATTTCAAGATGCAGCAAATGCTGTAAATAAGGCAAAACAATTTATTCAGCCCGAGGCAAACTCTAGTGCAATGGTATCTTCGCATAATGATGTATTTAAAGAAAGAAATAGAGAGATAGTACAAAATATGATTCAATGCGATGATTGTACGAAGATGAAGGTTAAAATGTAGATATTTCCCGAAAACTGTCTGAACGAGCGTTCGGACAGTTTTTTTCTAAAAATAACTAAAACTTAATACCAAGTAAATTTATAAGAATAATCAAAAAAATATTGACGTTCTTTTTTTCTGCTGTTATTATTACTTTCAAGAAGAAACCAAAAAATAAATAATAAAAGAATCGACTAGATAACTAGAGATTCAATGAAATGCAAAGCCTATCTTAGCATGCATTTTGTTGGATCTCTTTTTGATTATTTAAGGTTTACAGCAAATTAGGAGTGGTGGGCAGTATATCAGTTGACTGGGTTTGTTTTAAAACCGATTAAACTTATAAGAAAACTAAAATTAAGGAGTGGTAATAATGGGACTACCAACAATTTATCCAACAGGCGCAACAGTCTATTCACCAGATAAAGCATGGAGCGGATATACTATTTTTCAAGCACCAGATCTTGGAGCATTATTAATAGATATGAATGGAAAGGAAGTTCATTTATGGAAAGGATTACGCGGTTTTCCAAATAAGATTTTCCCAGGTGGCTATGTATTAGGGCATACATTCAACAGAGATCCAGAGCATGGATTTCAGGATGAAGGAGATGTTGTCCAAGTAGATTTTAATGGAAATATTGTATGGAAATTTGATAAGCATGAGTTTATAGAAGACCCAGGATATGAAGGAAGATGGATTGCGAGGGCACACCATGATTATCAACGTGAGGGAAATCCCGTTGGATACTATGCACCAGAACAAGAGCCTAAAATTGATGGCGGGAATACATTAATACTTGCTCATCGGAATGTAACAAATTCCAAGATATCTAAACATGAGCTTTTAGATGATGTAATCCTAGAAGTAGATTGGAATGGAAATATTGTTTGGGAATGGTCATTCAGTGATCATTTTGATGAATTGCAATTTGATGAACAAGCGAAAAAAACAATATATGAACAGCCTAACCGGCGATTCTTCGAAAATGAGTCTGGAGATTGGCTTCATATAAATTCTATTTCTGCAATTGGACCAAATCGACATTATGATAATGGAGATGAGAGGTTTCATCCAGATAATATTATATGGGATGCGAGAGAAGCAAATATTATTGGCATAACAGACAAGCGATCAGGGAAAATTGTATGGCAAATTGGCCCTGACTATTCTAGCGATGAGTTAAAGCATATAGGATGGATTATTGGACAGCATCATGCTCACATCATTCCACAAGGGTTGCCTGGAGAAGGAAACCTATTAATATTTGATAACGGAGGCTGGGGAGGATATGGATCGCCGAATCCATCATCTTTAGATGGAACTAAAAATGCACTGCGCGATTATTCCCGAGTATTGGAAATAGACCCAGCTACATTGGAGATTGTTTGGCAATATACGGGGCAGGAAGCGAACTTTCAAGCACCAACTGATTCCTATCGTTTTTATAGTCCTTATATCAGTTCTGCGCAACGATTGGAAAATGGCAATACATTAATAACAGAGGGGGCAAATGGCCGCATTTTTGAAGTAACTGCAGCACATGAGATTGTGTGGGAGTATATTTCTCCCTTCAAAAACAAACGCAATTCTAATATGGTATATCGAGCCTACAGAGTTCCATATGATTGGGTGCCGCAGCTTGATAAGCCAGAAGAAATAGCGATAAAGCCTTTGGAAATCGAGACATTCCGTGTACCAAATGCTGCTCCAAGCGGTATTTATTCAGCAGTAGAAGTAAGTGGAGCCCAAACTATCGGAGAAGGGGCATTATGCGTAGCGCGTTTTGATGAACAAGAGACAAAATGATAACAGGCAGTTTTAAGGGGGAATTCTTTATGAAACATAAATCTAAGCTTGTTGCTTTTGGATTTGCAGCATCCATTCTTTTAGCGGGGTGCTCTAGCCAGTCTGCAAGCACTAATAGCGAAAGCGGCAAGGAGTTAAAGGAAGTAAAGATAGGAATTGATACAGCTGCAGGGGGTTCCCTGCAAATTAGAGCCGCGAATTCAGAGGGATACTTTAATAAACAGGATATCGATCCGAAAATTTCAAATTTTGCATATGGAATTGATACGATCAATGCATTATTAACAGAACAAACAGATACTGGATTGGCAGCTGATTATGCGCTATTAAATTCACTAAACCGAGGAGATCTGGTTGTGCTTTCATCTCTCACACACAGTACAGATGAAACAATTAAAAAATCAGAATTTTTAGCTGTTGAGGGGATTGCAAAGCCCTCTCAATTAAAAGGGAAACGAATTGGTGTAGCTAAAGGAACTGTTTTTGAGTACCATTGGGCGAAATATTTAGAGCATCTTGGAATAAATGAGAAAGATATCAAGTATGTTCCATACAGTACACCAGATGAAGCAATTGTTGGGGTCAAAAAGGGAGATATTGATGCTATTTTAGCTAGCGGAGCTTTGCTTGAGAAATTTAAAGCAATAAAAGGTGTACATAAAATTGATGATCTTTCTTCTGCCGGTGTCTCTGTGAGCAGCTATTTAGTAGCAAATAAAACATTTGTTGAAAAAAATCCTGAAACAATTGTTAATCTTTTGAAGGCCATTAAAGAAGGCATAGCATATGTAAAAGAAAATCCTGATGGAACAGCAGAAATTGCCTATAAAGAGCTGAAGATCAAAAAAGAAGATACATTGCGTGATTTAAAAACTTCCAATTATACGCTTGAATTCACTCAGGAGGATATTGACCATCTGACAGATATGAAAAAATGGCTTCTTGATCGAGGTTTATTGAAAAAAGATTATAACCTAGAAGATAAACTAGCATTAGATGCTTTGCAAAATGCTTTTCCAGAAGCTGCAACATACAAAAAATAATTTGATTTTGTATAGAGTTGATTCGGATGAATATGTATTTCATTCGAATCAACCATCTTTTTTGATGCACTAAGCGACTATTATAAAAGAGAGGAGAGATGTTAAAGTGACAGTTATTCAAAAAAAAGCTCCTTCTATTGTATTAAAAGGATTATCAAAAACATTTTCAGAGGATGGACGACAAGCTAACTATGTTCTGGAAAATGTTGATTTAACGATAAAACAAGGCGGATTTTATATCTTATTAGGGCCAAGTGGATGCGGTAAATCCACTTTGCTGAATATTTTGGCAGGATTTATTGAAAAATCAGATGGTGAGTTAACTGTAAATGGTGAGAATGAAGAAAGCAAAGCTAATCGGGGTTTTGTCTTTCAATCAGCTGATTCAGCATTATTTCCATGGCTGACGGTAGAGGAAAATGTGGAGTTTGGGCTGAAAATGAAGAAGATTCCATTAGCAAAGCGGAAGGAAGTTGCTAATCATTTTATTGAGCTTGCGGGACTTTTAGGGCATAATCATAAATTTCCCAGTGAAATATCAGGTGGTATGAAACAACGTGTACAATTGGCGCGCGTCTTGGCAAATGACCCACAAATTTTATTAATGGATGAGCCTTTTGGGGCATTGGATGCAATGACAAGGCGTACGATGCAACAGGAACTTATAAGAATATGGAAAGAAACAAATAAAACAATTATATTTGTAACCCATGATATTCAAGAGGCGCTAATGCTTGGTCAGCATATCGGCATTATGTCAATTGGACCTTCCTCAAAGATTACTCATTCCTATGAAATTAAATTGCCATATCCCCGTGAAATTACGAGTCCTGATTTTAACCAGTATTATAAAGTCGTACAGTCGCATTTTGATTGAGGAGGGCGTGAACATATGAAAACAATCGTACAGCAGGAAGTAGAAATAAAGCCGATAGCAAAAAAAATATCCATAAAGATTTATTGGAAAAAAATATTAAAAACTGGCATTTTAACATGGGTAGGTTTATTGCTTGTTTGGAGCATAGGAGCTCGCTTTTCAGATCCTCAATTTTTGCCCAGCCCTCTTGCGACTTTACAAGGAGCAATAGAACTTAGTAAGGATGGTTCCTTATTCATTTATATGGCTTATAGTTTTATTAGAGTGCTGATTGGCTGGTTTTTAGGGAATTTAATTGCTATTCCATTAGGATTATTTATCGGCAGCAATAGAACGCTCCGTGCACTTGTTGAACCATTAATTAACTTTGTTCGTTTTATTCCGCCATTGGCCTTTATTACGTTATTTATGCTTTGGTTTGGAATAGGGGAGCAGTCTAAAATATTTTTAATTATGTATGCAACATTTTTCGTTGTCACAATTAATACACTAACAGGAGTACTGTCTATATCAGAGGATAAGATTCGATCAGCCAAAAGTATGGGAGCATCTGATTTCCAAGTATTGCGCTATGTAGTTATTCCAGCAGCCATTCCGTTTATTTTTACAGGGGCGAAGCTTGCAATGGGTTCTTCTTTTATGGCAATTGTAGGGGCGGAAATGGTAGCAGCAAATGAAGGAATCGGCTTTATGATCTGGAATGCCAGATTATATTTCCAAACTGATTGGATTTTTGTTGGATTAGTTGTATTAGGATTGATGGGCTTTTTTATGGATAGATTATTTGCATGGACAGGAAAGAAATTTTTAAAGCGATATAATATTGTATCTTAAATTCTGTGAAGAGGAGAAAAATGTCAAGTTGCTATTAATCAAATGAAAAAACAAGTATTCTATTGCAGATTTTTAATAGAACACTTGTTTTTTTGCTTTTCAGAATTATATAAGATCAAAAAACAGCAATTATATCTAATTTAATATTGTCGTTTGTTATAAAAGTAAAGAAAAAATGGAAAAATGAATTTGGAGGGAGGAGTAAAAATTGAAAGTGACAGTTGCTATTCCTGTTTACAATGCGGCAAATTATATAAAGGCAACACTAGACTCATTAATGAAACAAACAATGAATTCCCGAGAGTTTGAAGTAATTTGTGTAAATGACTGTTCCACTGATAAGAGTAAGGAAGTAATAGAATCATTTAAAATAAGAATGGCAAACTTAGTGTTGATAGAACGGGAAACTAATTCAGGGGGGCCGATGATTCCGAGAAATGACGCCATCCAGGCTGCTAGGGGAGAATATTTGCTGTTCCTTGATAACGACGATTTCTTAGGAGAAGAAGCATTAGAGCGACTGTATAATGCAGCTCAAGAAAATCGATCTGATGTGGTATATGGAAAATATATTGGGGTGAATGGAAGAAATGTACCTCAATCGATGTTTAAAAAGGGCAATATCGCAAATGCTGATATTATAAAAGATAATTTGGTTTACTCATTGGCTCCTCATAAGATGTTCAATGTCTCTTTTTTGCATAAACATCAATTTCTATTTAATCCGCAGGCTGTGGTGGGAGAAGATCAATTATTTGTGATGCAATGCTATGTAGAGGCAAAGGTAATTACTGTTTTAGCTGATTATGATTATTATTTTGTTGTATCAAGAGGAAATGAAAATTTGAGTTTGAAATATTTTCCGGCTAAAAATTTTTTTTATTCTTTCCACCAATTACTAAAATACATTGATGAAAGCAATTTAAACAATTTATATAAACGGGATTTAAAAATTGCTTATCTTAACCGCTTTTTTCATGCAAGTCGTCTAAGAAGGCAGCTGCTTTCCAAAAAAAGAACAAAGGAGCAAAAGAGAGATTGGCTTGCAGAAACAAAAAAATTTATTGATTCGCATATTAGTGATGAAATAATGCAGGGGATAGAACCGAGATTTCATTCCATCATACATATAGCAAAAAAACAGGATTTGAAGAAATTGCTTAAATTGGCTCGATCAATAAGGGGGGCTATTCTTTGAAAAAAATGAAAACGAAAAGAAAAAATATAAATACCTATGAGAGGCCTTCATTAAATGCAAACAAGGTGCACTTATTAGAAAAAGCTGGAACAGAATTAGTAGTATACCGCTCTGCTGCAGACTGGTATGAGCATCGCTATATTGGTGCAGATGGGTTTAAGTATGCTGAATTTATACAAAAAAAAGATTTGCGATATCAATTGGGCTATATATTTTTTGCAGCCAGAAAAAGAATGACAGACCCTCATATCAGAATGAAAGTGATGAACCGCTTAAAGTCTAAGAACTATTAAGAGGATTCATCTTTTTTTGTAAAGGTTTAGCAGCATAATGATAAAGCTACTTCATCTGCCCCTATTACATATAAGAAAGGAATATTTTTCTGCTCAATGAAAATAATTTAATAGAAAAATATATTTATCAATATAATTTATGTTAATAAATATAACAAGTGAAATCTAGAATTGTTATATTTTTTTGTTTTTAAACATACTAAAATCTACAAATGACATTTAGTTAGATAATGAAAACATAATTATAACAAGATGTTTATTTGAATGAGGAAAAAAACGCATTGTAAAATAACTACAAAAATCTACAAGTGTCTTTTGGACTGGTTGACTTTTGGTTGAAATGATAGATGTTGTGACAAGTATATTGAAATAATAGAATTATTTTATAGGGATTATCGATATATTGTAAGAAGATATAACGTTAATTTGGTATATAGAAGGTATTGATTATTTTTGTAGAAAAGAGGTATGATAATATTCACACAAAATTCATAATTAATAAAAATAAATAAAATTTCTGATATTATTCTATAAGGATAGTGTTAAAAAAAGGAAAACTCTTTTTAAGCTAACATATTAAAGGTTTATTAGATAGGATATCCTTTAATCTGCATTATTTTTTTATTTCTATATAATTTTCAGATTAGTTAGATTAGTAAAAAATTGGACTAGACAAAACTAAAAACTTTGTACTAAAATAGCAATTGTGTTTGAAAAAATTATACACTCTGTGTTCTGAAGTTTTTGTATTTTCGGAATACTTAAAAATATAGAAAAAGGGGAACTTAACATGAATAAAAAGTTAAAAGTGCTATTAATGACTACTACATTGGCAGCAGGTATCCTTTCGGGCTGTAGTGCTGGAGGTTCTAAGTCTTCAGACGAGGATGCAATTAAATTAGGGGTAAATCTAGAGTTATCAGGAGCAGTTGCTTCATATGGACAATCTCTTGAATCCGGCATTGATTTAGCTGTAGCTGAAATCAATAAAGATGGCGGGATTGACGGCAAAAAAGTTGAAACAGTAAAAGTTGACAATAAATCAGATTTAACAGAAGCAACAAACGCTGCTCTTAAACTAATTACACAAGATAAAGTAACAGCAATTATCGGTGCTGCAACAAGCGGTGATACAGTTGCACAAGTTCAAATTGCTAATGATAAAAAGACTGTTTTATTGACGCCGTCAGGCACTGCGCCAAACGTTACGGTAAATGATGATGGATCTGTTAATGATTATGCATTCCGCACATCTTTTATTGATCCGTTCCAAGGGACAGTTGCAGCAAACTTTGCTACAAATGATTTGAAAATTAAAAAAGCAGCAATTTTTGCGGATAGCGCAAGTGATTATGCAAAAGGGTTAGCAGCGTCTTTTAAAGAAACATTTAAAGAAAATGGCGGTTCCATTGTTTCTGAAGAAGCATATGTAGCAAAAGATACTGACTTTAGCTCTACATTAACACGCATTAAAGCAAAAAAACCTGACTTTATTTTTATCCCAGGCTACTATGAAGAAGTTGGCTTAATTATTAAACAAGCTCGTGAAATGGGCATTACTGTTCCATTCATGGGAGCAGACGGTTGGGATTCTCCTAAACTAGTAGATCTTGCTGGCAAAGATGCATTAAATAACACGTACATTACAAATCATTATTCATCTCAAGATCCAGATGAAAAAATTCAAAAGTTTGTAACAGCATATAAAAAAGAAAACAAAGATAAAAATCCAGATGCATTTAATGCTTTAGGATATGATTCTGTTTACTTGCTGAAAGATGCTATTGAAAGAGCTGACAGCACAGATTCAGAAAAAATCAAAAATGCTTTAGCTGAAACAAAAGATTTAGCTTTAATCACAGGGGTTGTTTCAATTGATAAAAATCATAACCCAATTAAATCAGCAACAGTTCTAGAATACAAAGACGGACAACAAGTATTTAAAACAAAAGTTAATCCTTAAATAGAAATTAAAGAGAAAGAAAAATGGGGGGGATTGTCCTCCCTATTTTCCATTTGAACAGATAAATGGAATGGATTTACTTTTTTATGCAATGAAAGGAAGTAGCATTTTATACGTCTTTCAATTAGCCATCAGCATAAAAAGCTGATGGAAGTTTTGTATAAAGAAGTATTATTTGCTTCCTGCACAAAAAAATCTTGCGTTTTAGCTAAAAAGGAGTGAATAAAATGGAGTGGCTACAGCAGCTGGTGAATGGTATATCATTGGGAAGCATTTATGCACTTATCGCATTGGGATATACAATGGTTTACGGAATTATAAAATTAATTAATTTTGCTCATGGCGATGTATTTATGGTGGGGGCATTTATTGGTTTTTATGCTATTACTGGATGGGGATTAGGTTTTTTCCCGGCACTTATTATATCGATGGCAGCTTGTGCTTTGTTTGGTGTATTAATTGAACGGATTGCTTATAAAAGATTGCGCAACGCAACAAGGATTGCAGCACTTATTACAGCAATAGGAGTTTCTCTACTTATTGAATATGGGGTTATTTATATTCGCGGAGCGCAGCTTGAAACATATCCAAGTGTACTGCCGACAAAAACATTTGATGTATTTGGAGCCCAAATCAGCAGCAAATCATTGTTGATCTTAGGCGTTTCTATAGGATTAATGCTGATCTTGCAATTTATCGTACACAAAACAAAAACAGGAAAAGCAATGAGAGCTGTTTCTCACGATATGGATGCAGCAAGATTAATGGGTATTAATGTTGATCGCACTATTTCTGCTACATTTGCAATTGGGTCAGCCTTAGCAGGTGCAGCAGGCGTTATATTTGGTGCATATTATACAAAAATTGAGCCATTAATGGGGGTTATTCCAGGATTAAAAGCCTTTGTTGCTGCTGTATTGGGGGGAATTGGAATTATTCCTGGAGCAATGGTAGGCGGATTATTGCTTGGTGTTGTGGAAACAGTTGTAAGTGCAATGGGTTATTCTTTATGGCGTGATGCTGCGGCATTTATTATTCTAATTTTAATTCTTATCTTCAAACCTGCTGGTATATTTGGTAAGAATACAAAAGAGAAAGTGTAGGTGAAGAGATCATGAAAAAGTCTAAAAGTTTTTGGGTATTTTTAGTTCTCTCTGCCCTTATCTTTGGCGTGATTCAATTTTTAATGAATACAGGAATTATTGATGATTTATATAGCAATATGATTATTTTGATGGCTATTAACATTATGCTTGCTGTTAGTCTTCATTTAGTTATTGGGATAACAGGGCAGTTTTCCATTGGACATGCAGGTTTTTTGGCAGTAGGAGCTTATATATCTGCAATTGTGACAATGAAGCTAGAGCTGCCATTTTTTGTCGCTATTTTAGCTGCAGGAATTGTTGCAGCATTAGCAGGGCTTTTAGTTGGAATTCCAACATTGCGTTTGCGCGGGGATTATCTTGCTATTGCGACACTAGGATTTGCTGAAATTATTCGTATTATCTTTTTAAATATTGACTATGTCGGCGGCGCAGCAGGAATGCAGGTGTCCCGCCTAACAACTTGGACTTGGGCTTTTGTATGCTTATTTATTACGATTCTTGTTATTGTCAATTTTACGAATTCTCGACATGGACGAGCTGCGATTTCTATAAGAGAAAATGAAATCGCGGCAGATGCAATGGGAATTAACACCACTTATTATAAAGTAGCGGCATTTGCACTAGGTTCTTTTTTTGCAGGAGTTGCAGGTGCATTGCAGGCGCATAATTTCTATATTATCCAGCCAACAAACTTTGGATTCCTAAAATCATTTGATATTTTGATCTATGTGGTATTAGGAGGATTAGGAAGCATCTCGGGCTCTGTTATTGCTGCTGTATTTTTAACGATAATTTCAACTTATTTGCAGGATTATCCAGAAACAAGAATGATTATTTACAGCTTAGTGCTAGTAATCGTGATGTTATATCGTCCAAAAGGATTAATGGGAACAAAGGAAATAACAGATTTATTTAGACGGAAAGGAGGCAATAATCATGACAAATAGTCCTCTTTTACAAGTGAACAAAGCCGGTATTTCATTTGGCGGATTAAAAGCCGTTTCCGAAATAAATATGGAACTGCATCAAGGCGAGTTAATCGGATTGATTGGTCCAAATGGTGCGGGAAAAACAACTACTTTCAACTTATTAACAGGTGTTTATACTCCGACAGAAGGAGATATCACTTTTGACGGCAAGCGTTTAAATGGGTTAAAACCGTATCAAGTAACGAGAAGAGGAATAAGCAGAACATTCCAAAATATTCGTTTGTTTAACGAATTATCTGTCTTGGATAATGTAAAGGTCGCCTATCATTCATTAGCGAAACACTCGATTTTAAGCAGTATCTTGCGCCTGCCATCCCATTTTTCTGGGGAAAAGGAAATGGAAGAAAAGTCCCTAGAATTTTTGAAAATATTTCAGTTAGATAAATATAAAGATGAAAAAGCAAAAAACTTGCCATATGGGCAACAGCGCCGTTTAGAAATAGCAAGAGCCCTTGCCGCTGGTCCGAAGCTGCTTTTATTAGATGAACCTGCAGCCGGGATGAATCCACAGGAAACGCATGAATTAATGGAATTAATAGCATTTATCCGCAGACAATTTAATTTAACGATTCTATTAATTGAACATGATATGCCCCTTGTTATGGGAATTTGTGAAAGAATCTATGTATTAGACCATGGGCAGTTGATAGCAGAAGGAACTCCTGATGTTATCCGCAACCATCCAAAAGTAATTGAAGCATATTTAGGAGAGGAGGTAGCAGAATAATGCTGAAAGTGGAAGATATTAATGTCTATTATGGCAATATCCAAGCATTAAAGGGTGTAACATTAGAAGTAAATGAAGGAGAAATTGTTACATTGATCGGTGCTAATGGTGCAGGGAAAAGTACACTGCTAAAAACTTTATCTGGACTTTTAAAGCCAAAGAAAGGTTCTATTACGTATTTAGGCAAATCCATTTCGGGAAAAGCAGCACAGACTATTGTAAAGGCAGGCATTTCTCATGTTCCAGAGGGCAGAAGAGTATTTGCTAATATGACTGTAGAAGAAAATCTAGAATTGGGTGCTTATTTGCGAAAAGATACTGCAGAAATTCGCACAGATTTAGAGAGAGTGTATAAGATATTCCCAAGATTATCAGAGCGGAAAAAGCAGGCATCTGGCACTCTATCAGGGGGAGAACAGCAGATGTTAGCAATGGGGCGCGCTATTATGGCTAGACCAAAACTTCTATTATTAGACGAACCATCCATGGGACTTGCTCCGTTATTTGTAAAGACAATTTTTCAAGTAATACAAGAGATCAATAAAAATGGAACCACCATTTTGCTTGTGGAACAAAATGCCAATATGGCTCTATCAATTGCAGATAGAGCATATGTCATTGAAACAGGTCGAGTAGTGCTGTCAGGAACAGCAAAAGAGCTTCAAGCGAGCGAAGAACTGAAACTTGCATATCTGGGTGGACATTAAACAAAAAAGGTTGTCACGATTGTGGCAGCCTTTTTATATTTTTATTTAAGCTGAAACTTTTTTGACAGTCCTTGGCACTAATAAAGGAAGGAGGAGGTAAACAGTGAAAAATAAGCAAGAGACTCTTGTGAAAAAGGCAATAAAGGGCAATAAAAAGGCGTTTGAGCAGTTAATAAAACAGCATTATTAATTTTGAATAGATAACACTAATATATAAACAATTTATGTAAGCTACTATAAAAAAGATATCGGTAAAAAACTTCAAATGAAATTCATCAAAAAATACTTGTTTGTAAAAGGAAATAGGAATAAACTTTATAAGTTATTAGAAAATTATGTTGTTTCTCTTAATTTTCAGGGGATTATAAAGGCATATAGAAAATACTTTTATGGTTGAACAGGCTAAAATTTAAGTAATTATGGTATGATGATATATGGAAAATTAAAGTAGAAAATGTAATATTTTATATAAATTCCTTTATATACGGAGGTATAAAAAGATTGAAAATCACAATAGCAATTCCTATTTATAATGCTGCAAGACATTTGAATGTAACACTCGATTCTTTGTTGAATCAAACGATGGATTCTTCTGAATTTGAAGTTATTTGTGTCAATGATCGATCAACGGATAGAAGCAAAGAGGTGATTGAAGAATACAGCCAAAAAATGGACAATTTAATTTTAATCGATCGGGAGGAGAACTCTGGAGGGCCAATGATACCTCGTAATGACGCAATTGAAGCGGCAAGAGGAGAATATATTATGTTTTTGGATAATGATGATTTCCTTGGTGAGGAAGCGTTAGAACGTCTTTATAATGCTGCACAGGAGAATTCTTCAGAGGTCATTTATGGCAAATATGTTGGTGTAAATGGAAGAAATGTTCCGCAATCTATGTTTAAAAAGGGAAATAGATTAAATGCAGATATTATAGAAGATAATTTGGTTTTCTCATTAGCTCCGCATAAAATGTTCAATTTAGCTTTTATACGAGAAAATGGTTTTAGATTTCATCCAAAAGCGGTTGTTGGCGAGGACCAATTATTTGTTATGCAATGCTATATTAATGCCAAAGTAATCACAGTATTAGCTGACTATGATTATTATTTTGTGGTAGCTCGCGGGAATGAAAACTTGAGTCTTAAATACTTTCCTGCTGAAGAATTTTTCTTTTCCTTTAATCGCATAATGGAATTCTTAGAAGCAAGTGAATTAAATGACTTATATAAACGTGAATTGAAGGTTGCCTTCTTAAATAGATTTTTGCATGCCAGCAGGTTAAAAGGACATCTATTATCTGGCCTATTAACAAAGGAGCAAAAGATAGATTGGCTAAATGAGACAAAAAGTTTTATTGATAACCATGTAGAAGATGAAATAATTCCAGCATTGCATACTCGCTTCCAATATATTGTTACTGTTGCAAAAGAGAATAATATTGATAAATTATTGGCAGTTCATGATCAGATGAATCAAATATCAGCAAATGATATTACAAGAGTAGAAGATGGGTTTATTTATGCTCGCTTCCAAAACTATACAAAAGGTGTTTCCTATAATGAGGAATACGTTGTGAATCATTTAAATACCTCAAATGTGTATATAAATGATATGGAGTTTGATAAACGTACACTCACTATTAAAGGACAGTTTACACAAAAATTGCTCATTAATCTTGACATTACTTACAAGCTTATTTTAGTTCATAGAAAAACAGGCTTAGAAGTAGTGCATGTAAATCAGCTGCCTTCTTCATGCAATATGTTTACTTTTGTTATGGAGTATCAAAAAATCTTGTTTGATGAAAAGCTACTGGGACCATGGGATCTATTTGTGGAAGCTTCTATTAATGGCTATGCAAAAAGAAGGAGAATAGGTTCAACAAGAGCACCTCATTTAAAAGAACATGAAATAAGATATCCAATCCAATCCTTTGGGGTAGATTATAAAATTCTCCCATATTACACAAAACCACATAATAATATCTCATTAGAGGTCAAATTGGATAATGAAAATTAGAATGGATGTGCTTGTATGAAAAAAGTAAAAACGAAAGAAAATGTAACCACATATGCTAGACCTTCTACTAATGCTATACAAGTGAATCATTATGGAGAAGGGGAACATGAATTAACTGTATATCCAAGTGTAGAAGGCTGGTATGAATTAAGACCAGTAGATTACGACGGGATAATGAATACAGAATTCATTCAGAAAAAGGATGTTAAGTAGTTATATTAATTTTCTAATAGAAAATGGAGGCTGACCAATGAAAGGCATCATACTTGCAGGCGGAAGCGGCACCCGTCTTTATCCTTTGACAAGAGCTATTTCTAAACAAATGCTGCCAATTTATGATAAACCAATGATTTATTATCCTTTATCTATTCTAATGCTTAGTGGCATTAAGGAAATATTGATTATTTCTACTCCTGAAGATACCCATCGTTTTGAGCAGCTATTAGGGGATGGAAGCGATCTTGGAATTAAGCTTTCCTATGCGGTTCAAGTAAAACCAGAAGGGCTTGCACAAGCGTTTATTATTGGTGAAAAATTTATTGGAAATGACTCTGTTGCACTTATTTTAGGCGACAATATTTATTATGGGCAAGGCTTATCAGAAATGCTGCAGCGTGCTGCTTCGAAAGCAAAAGGGGCAACTGTTTTTGGTTATCATGTTCATGATCCTGAGCGCTTTGGTGTGGTTGAATTTGATGAGAATATGAAGGCTATATCTATTGAGGAAAAACCGGAAAAACCAAAAAGCAACTATGCTGTAACTGGATTGTATTTTTATGATAATCGTGTAGTTGAGTTTGCGAAAAGCATAAAGCCATCTCCGCGTGGTGAGTTGGAAATTTCCGATTTAAATAGCTTGTATTTAGCAAGTGGGGATTTAGAAGTAGAAATAATGGGTCGTGGATATGCATGGTTGGATACAGGAACACATGAAACATTATTAGAAGCATCTACCTTTATTGAAACAGTAGAAAAAAGACAAAGACTAAAGATTGCATGTTTAGAAGAAGTTGCATATCGTATGGGATATATTAGTGCAGATCAAGTGAAAAAGCTGGCAGAACCATTAAAGAAAAATGAATATGGGCAATATTTGCTTCGTTTAATTGCACAAGATAAGGAAGAGAAAGGAGAATAAGAATGAATGTAATAGAAAGTAAATTAAAAGGCGTTAAGTTAATTGAACCAAAAGCATTTGGTGATCATCGAGGATTTTTTATGGAAAGCTACAATGAAAAAGTTTTTAAAGAAAACGGCATTTTAGAGAACTTTATTCAGGATAACCATTCTCTATCAAAAGAAGCGGGTGTGCTTCGCGGCATGCATTATCAGTTAGCGCCGAAAGCACAAACAAAATTAATTCGTGTGGCAACAGGAGCTATTTATGATGTAGTTGTAGATATGCGCCAAGGTTCTCCAACCTATGGTCAATGGGAAGGCTATATTTTAAGTGAGCATAATAAGCGACAATTATTGGTTCCAAAAGGTTTTGCGCATGGTTTTTGTACAATTACGGAAAATGTAAATGTTTTGTATAAAGTAGATGAACTTTATTCGCCAGAACATGATCGAGGAATTGCTTGGGATGATGAGGATTTAGCAATCACTTGGCCTGTTTCTAATCCAATTTTATCTGAAAAAGATGGAAAACATCCTCAGCTTAAAAATGCAGACAATAATTTTGAATGGGAGGAAAAATAAACAATGAATATTATTGTAACTGGGGGCGCAGGTTTTATTGGAAGCAATTTTGTGCGCCATATATTAAATACATACGCAGACTATAAGGTAGTAAATTTAGATCTTTTAACATACGCAGGTAACATTCATAATTTAGATGATCTAAAAAATAATCCTAATCATGTTTTTGTGCAAGGTAACATCACAAATAGAGAATTAGTTGCCCATCTCATTAAAGAGCATGATATCAATGCGATCGTCAACTTTGCTGCAGAATCTCATGTAGATAGAAGCATTTTAGATCCAGGCATTTTTATTGAAACAAATGTACAAGGAACGTTAGCTCTTTTAGACGTTGCAAAAGAATATAAGATTGATAAGTTCGTACATGTATCTACAGATGAAGTCTACGGAAGCTTAGGAGAAAACGGCTATTTTACAGAGGAAAGCCAAATCGCTCCAAATAGCCCATACTCTGCAAGCAAGGCATCTAGTGATATGCTAGTGCGCGCTTATCACGAAACATATGGAATGAACGTTAATATTACACGTTGTTCCAACAACTATGGACCATATCATTTCCCGGAAAAGCTTATTCCATTAATGATTACAAATGGAATGGATGGAGAAGACTTGCCGATTTATGGAGATGGAAAAAATATTCGCGATTGGCTTCATGTAACGGATCACTGTGCAGCTATTGATTTAGTTCTGCATAAAGGAAAATCTGGAGAAGTGTATAACGTAGGCGGACACAATGAACGAACAAATAATGAAATTGTCGAAATTATTGTTGAGAAACTTAACTTGCCAAAAGAACGAATCAAGTATGTGCAAGATCGATTAGGCCATGATCGTCGTTATGCAATTGATCCAACAAAGCTTGAGAATGAACTTGGATGGAAACCAAAGTATACTTTTGACACAGGGATTGTCGAAACAATCGAATGGTATCTAAATAATGAAGCATGGTGGCGCCCATTAAAAGAAAGAGCAAAGTTAGGTAAATAATAATGAAAATATTCATTACAGGTGCTAACGGTCAATTAGGTCAGGATGTTGTTGAATTATCTGAAAAAAATAAAACATATCAAGTACATTCATTTACTAAGGATGAATTAGATATTACAGATGAGCAGGCGGTACACTCAAAGGTAAAGGAGATTCAGCCAGATTGGATTCTGCATTGTGCAGCATATACAAATGTAGAAGCAGCAGAAGATGATGGCAAAGAGTTGAACTGGAAAATTAACAAAGATGGTTCAGCTATCATTAGCAAGGCGGCAGCTTCCGTTCAAGCAAAGCTTATATATATCAGTACAGATTATGTGTTTGATGGAACCAAAAAAGAGTGGTATGAAACAATAGATCCAACCAATCCATTAAATGAATATGGAAAAGCAAAGTTGGCTGGTGAACAAGAAATTCAGCAGTATTTGCCTAATGCCCATATTATAAGAACATCATGGGTGTTTGGAGAGCATGGTCATAACTTTGTTTATACCATGCTAAATTTAGCCAAAAAAATGGATATCTTAAAAGTTGTAAATGATCAGTATGGACGTCCAACTTATGCAAAAGATCTTGCTGCATTTCTGCTTTATATAGTGGAAAAAGATATAGAAGGTGGATTGTACCATTTTTCTAATGATGAAACAGCTACATGGTTTGATTTTGCAAAAGAGATATTAAAAACAGAAGCGGTAGAAGTCACACCAGTAGATTCATCTGCTTTCCCGCAAAAGGCAAAAAGACCTCAATATTCTGTTATGTCTTTGGAAAAAGTAAAAGCAGCTGGCTTTTTTGTTCCAACATGGAAAAATGCTCTTGAACGATTTAAAAACAATATTAACTAAAAAGCTGATAGATTGAGGAAATGAACTAAATATATAGGATTAAATAAAAAGAAGAGAGCCGATAGAATGTTAATCGGTTCTCTGTTTCTTTTTTATACTATTAAGAGGTTTTTCTCCGGCTATTGCTGTAAATGGACATGGCGGGGTGAGAGCCTGCTACAATAACTTCCTTTAAAATTTTCGCTAAAGCCATGCTGTAGACTAGGCCATTATCGCCATATGCCATTAAGAAATAACAGTTTGGATATTCTTCATACTCGCCAATAATAGGAAGACCGTCATGTGTTCCTCCGTAGAATGCGCCGAGATAATATTCTGGATAAATATCTAATTCAGGAAAAAGTCTTTGGCATTCCTTTATTAATTTATTTTTCCGATAAATAATTTTAGAGTCTCGATCTTCAGGATTTGTCGTATCATCATCAAGTCCTCCAATGATAATACGATTATCTTTTGTTGTGCGCATATATATATAAGGACGCGCTGTTTCCCAAATTAACGTACGCTTGTGCCAATGGGAAAAATCTGTCAGCTGATTGGTAACAACAGCATAGGAACTTAATAATAGGCCATTTTTTTCTTTTTTAAATTCTAGGTTTTCATAACCTGCCGCAAAAATTACCTTTTTGGCTGTAATGGAATAGCCATTTTCTGTGGAACAAATAGCAGCATCTTTAGTGAGTTTTTTTCCATTTATTCTAGTATGCTCATACATACGCACACCCTTTTTTACAGCATCAGCAATCAAGGCATGGTTGAATCTAAAAGGATTGATTTCGCCGTCATTAAAGGTATACAGTGCCTTATATTTGCTGAACCCATATTTCTCTTTAATTTCCCGTTCTTCTAAAAGAGTGGCCTGAAAACCATGCTTATTCAAATAAAAATATTCTTTTTCTAGTTTTTCTATATCTTCTTTATAACTGGCGAAGTATAAAGAATCTCTCCGAATAAAGTCAGATGGTATATCTAGGGAATGGGCGGCATTTTCAATATCATTAATAGCAGCTTCGCATAACTTAGTATGTGCAATGGCTGTTTTCTCCCCGAAGCTATTGACTAATTCAAATAGCATTTTGTCTCCTAAGTATTGAATAAGGGCGGTGTTCGTAAGCGTGCTGCCTTCTCCGACTTTTCGTTTATCTACTATTACTACATCAAGTCCTGTTTCACTTAAATAGTGGGCGCACTGAGCACCAGAACTGCCCCCGCCAATTATTACAACATCACAAGTGATATCCTCATTTAATGGGGGATAAGAGGGATGTTCTGAAAAAGTTGTCGGCCAGTAGAAGTTTCCTGTTTGTAGCTGCATAATAAGTCCTCCGTATTTAAAAATCTTCTAGCTAAGTATTTCCAAAGTGACAAATTCCTACTACTGCATTCTAAGAACTTTCCAAAATTTTTACATGCATTCTGGTTGGAAGTGGAGGGAGACTAATGGAGAAAGAAGGGGGAGATAAATATGAAGCCTTTAACAGGAAAAGAACTTGAATACTTAGCTGATTGTATGTCAAATGAAGATTTATTAATAAAACAGGCAATTATTTCACTTACACATGTGCAAAATCCTGCTGTACAGCAATTATTTACAGGAATTGTGAAAGAGCATCAAAAGCATTATCAAACGCTATTAAATACAGTACAGCAGCATGCTTCTATTGCACCAAACATGAGTTAAAGGGAGAGGGGATAAGAGATGAATATGCAAATACCTACCATTGGAGAACAAGATATTGTTTATTCCTTTTTAGCTGATCTAAAACGTTCCGCACGTGAGTATACAACAGCTGTTACAGAATCAAACTGTCCAGAAGTCCGTCGAGTATTCGAACAGCTTTTGCAAAGTACGTTAAAAATGCAGGATCAAACCTACCAGTTAATGTCACAGCAAGGCTGGTATAATACATCTTCACCAGTATTAAGCGCAGAAATTAATAAGCAAATAAATGCGTATACACAAACTCAGACACAAACAAATCAGATGCTGCAACAAAATATAGGAATTTAATTAGCAGAAAATAGCGAATTCCCTTTATGGAATTCGCTATTTTTATGTAAAATGAAAGAAGATTATTTTGCAGAGAAACAATAAATGGAAAGGGAATAAATATATGCAGCCATTTACTTTAAATGTGATTAAAATAATTCAATCGATTCCTCGAGGCAAAGTTATGACATATGGACAAATAGCAAAAGCAGCAGGGAGCAACCGGGCAGCAAGGCAAGTTGTCCGTATCCTTCATTCTATGAGTGAAAAATATCAACTTCCATGGCATCGAGTCGTTAATGCCAGCGGAAAACTGACAATTCCGACAGAGGAGGGCAGGCTGCTTCAAAAGCATTTGCTTCAAAAAGAAGGAATCGTTTTTGAAAAGGATGAACAAGTATTACTAAAAAGCTATATATATGATCCAATCGAGTTTTGGGAGGAATAAAAGGACCTGTAAGTTGGAATAGAACTTACAGGTCCTTTTAGCAATTTTTTAATCAAGCATTAACGGGCAGTAAAGCCCCACCTCAAGATTGTAAGAATCTTAGATGAGGGATAACTACTGCCTGTAAAAAAAGCCTGATTGGCTCAACTGACGATCCATGGAGAACCCCCTCCCCATGGATCATCAGTTGAATTTTATTATTACAGTACTGGTGCCATTGTTTCTTTTAATACTTTAACAGAGTGGTTGAATTTTTCTTGTTCTTCTTTTGTTAAGTCTATATCCATTATTTCTCGAATGCCGTCACGGTTAATAATAGCTGGAACGCCGATATATACATCGTTTTGTCCGTATTGACCATCAAGATATGCAGATACTGTCAAAATAGAGTTTTCATTGTTTAAGATTGCCTTTGTAATACGAACTAGTGACATTCCAATACCATAATAAGTGGCACCTTTTCGTTCAATAATATGGTAGGCCGCGTCACGAACATTTTCAAAAAGTTTATCCAAATCTTGTTGATTATACTTTTCATTTTTCTCTAATAAAGATGCAATGTTTTCAGAGCCAATAGCTGCTTTGCTCCATACAGGAAGTTCTGTGTCGCCGTGTTCACCAATAATTGCAGCATGGACATTGCGGCTATCTACATCGAAGTACTCTCCTAGCATATAACGGAATCTTGCACTGTCTAAAGTTGTTCCAGAGCCGATTACTTTTTCTTTCGGCAGGCCAGATTCTTTCCAAGTTACATATGTTAAGATATCCACTGGGTTTGTGGCGATTAAGAAAATGCCATTGAATCCGCTAGCCATTACATTTTTTACAATTTCCTTGAAAATGGCTGTATTTTTTGCAACTAAATCTAGACGGGTTTCACCTGGTTTTTGTGGGAGGCCTGCAGTGATTACAACCAAGTCAGCAGGACCACAATCTTCATATTTTCCGCTCCAAACTTTTACAGGTGCAGGTGCAAAGGGTATTCCATGATTTAAATCCATCGCTTCCCCTTCGGCTCTTTTTTCGTTTACATCAATTAGCACTAGTTCCTCTGCAATACCTTGGTTAATGAAAGAATAGGCATAGCTGCAACCGACTGCTCCGGTACCAATTAATACAACACGGTTAATATTTTGTTTTTTCATTTCATTTCGCTCCTTTTATTATAATGAAATTATGTTTTAGAATATTAATATGCTTATTAAGCCAATAACTACAAGTAATGCCAAACTATATTTAATTGTAATACCAAATAATTGACTTTCTTTTCCTGCTAAACCAACGGCAGCTGCTGCTACGGCGATAGATTGTGGAGAAATCATTTTTGCCATAGTGCCTCCCATTACATTGACTGCAACCATTGTTTCAGGTGCTATGCCAATTTGAGTAGCTGTAACAGATTGCAGTGGAGCAAATAGTGATCCGCTGTTTACAACAGAACCTGTTAAGAAAACACCTAACCATCCTAAGATTGGTGAAAATAGCGGGAAAATGCCGCCAGTAGAAGCAAACGCTAAACCAAGTGTTGAAGACATGCCAGAATAAGTACAAATATAGGCAAAAGCAAGTACGCTGCAAATAGTTAACACGGGTGTCAATAATTCATGGAATGTCTCTTTTGCTGTTTCAGCTAATAGTCTGCCGCTAGTTTTGAAAATGATACTTGCCACAATAATAGTAATAATAATTGCTGTAGTAGTAGATGAGAATAAATCTAATTTAAATACAGCAGCATATGGCGTTGCTTCCGGGACAATTGGTGAAAGCTTCATCACGTTATTATTTAAAAATGGAATTGGAAGTAATAACACTAGTTTTTCCAATGGTCCACCTGGAATAAAGAGATTTTTAAAGAATGATAAGTTAAAAATTGTTACGCAAATTGTTAAAAAGATAAATGGCATCCAAGCAAAGGCAATCTGACCCAAAGAATAGGTTGATGTGCTTTGTTCTGCTTTTTCGTGGTTAACGCGGTAAATTTCTTTTGGCTGCCATTTTTGCAAGAATAGAGCAAGAGCAACTAAACTAATGATTGCTGCAAAAATATTTGCCAATTCTGCACCAATGAAATACAAAACAAGCGCTTGTGTAATAGCAAATGATAGTCCACTGACTAAAATAGCTGGGAATGTTTGTTTGATGCCTTTAAAACCATCAATAATAAATACTAGTAAGAATGCAACGAAAATACTTATAAATGGAATGATAAGTGCTGTATATCTACCGACAATAAGTCCATCTAAACCTGTAAGAAGGGATGGTACAGTTACAGGAATACCCATCGCGCCATATGCTCCACCTGCAATATTTGCAATTAGGCATAAACTAGCAGCATAAATAGGACTAAAGCCAAGACCTACTAAAATGGCTGCTGTTATAGCAACTGGTGCTCCAAACCCTGCAGCTCCTTCTAAAAAGGCTCCAAATGAAAAGGCTACAATCAGAACTTGCAGACGCTGATCAGAGGTAATAAAAGAGATGCTATTTTCAATTACAGCGAATTTTCCCGTTTTAACGGTTATTTTATATAAGAATATAGCGGCAAATACAATCGATGCGACTGGCCAAATACCAGCTAATGCACCGTAGACTGCGGCCATTACCACTAATATGACTGGCATTTTATAAACGAGTATAGCAACGAGTGCTGCTACGATAATGCTGTAAAGTCCAGCTATATAACCTTTTAATTTTAAGACTGTTAACATCAAAATAAAAAATATAATAGGTATTGCTGCAACAAGTGCTGAGATCCATAAATTATTTAAAGGATCATATATTTGATTCCAAACTGACATATTGTCCATCTCCTTTGAAAGATCATTATTGCTTTCTATGCCGTTATTATAATACTAATATTGTGAATAACATCACAAATGTTGTGTCCGTTTTGTGAAACGAACAATTAAAGCGTTTTCTAGGGGTAATGTTGTTCACATTTTTGTAACACTCCTTTTAGATTAAACCATAAAGATTGCATATAAGCTTAGCTTTTGCATAATGTATAAGAAAATATACACTAGAATGTCCGCTTAAGCACAGAATGTGGAATTACATGCTGTTCATCTATATTTTTCGAACTAATTCGAATATTTAGTTGACAAATATATTCTCCTTTTTGTAAAGTATAAGTAAATTAATAGGGAATCCACTAGGGGAGCCAATTAAGGCTGAGACAAGATATTCTTGGACCCTTTGAACCTGATCTAGTTCATACTAGCGTAGGAAAGTGGAGTCGGCATCATTAGCTGAAAGTATTTTAATGTATATTATTATTCTTTTAACTATAATTTTAGCCACTCCATTTTTGGAGTGGTTTTTTTATGTGCAAGAAGAATCATCAGTTATTTTCCATGAAGATTAGATGATTGCCGCTCCCAATTCCTTTTCCCTAACTAAAAGGAGGAAAAACATTGAAATTTTCACAAGAATTGCGTCAAGAAGCAGACAGTATTTTTCAAGCCATTTTTGAACATCCATTTGTTCAAGGAATTGCAAAAGGGGATTTAAAAAAAGAACAGCTTATTCATTATGTCAAACAGGATTTTGAATACTTGAATTCCTTTATTCAAATTTATGGGATCGCAATTTCTAAGTGTGACAATAGAGAGGATATGCAAATGTTTAATGAGCAAATTTCCTTTATTTTAAATAGTGAAGTTCATCCACATAATAATTTCTGCCAAGTAGCGGGGGTTGTTTATGAAGACTTGCAGGGATACTCTCTATCGCCTTCTTCGCATCATTATATTCGCCATATGCTTACAGTGGCCTATTCAGGAGACATTCCAGATATTTTAGCTGTATTATTGCCTTGTCCATGGACCTACTTAGAGATTGGAAGAAAATTGATTGAAGAAGTAGACCCAGATATTGCCCATCCTTTTTACGACTGGATTCAATTTTATGGAGCGCGTATGGATACTGTTACCGACAAGTTTTGTGCAAGATTGGATGAAATTGCCGAAACCTTAAGCCAGAAGCAAAAGAAAAAACTAAAAGAGTACTTTCTTCTAAGCTGCCAGCTAGAATATAAATTTTGGGAGATGGCGTATACGGTAGAAGAGTGGCCTGTAGCAAAGGAGAATATAAGAGCATGAACTGGAAAATAAAAGAGGTAGTGTTGCTGGTTATCCTATCTGTTGCTTGCGGGGTCCTTTATCTAGGATGGTCTACTTTATGGATTCCTATTTCTGCATTAGTAGGTCCTATTGGAGCCGGATTTATGTTTGGAATATGGGTTATTGCCAGTCCTATTGTTGCTTATATTATTCAAAAACCAGGTGCTGCTTTTATTGCAGAAGTTGCAGCGGCAGCAGTGGAGCTTCTAACAGGAAGTCATTTTGGATTATCAGCATTATTGGTGGGAGTATTTCAAGGAATTGGAGCTGAAATTGCTTTTGCCCTGTTTCGCTATAAAAAATATAATCTTTCTGTTTTAATGTTTTCTGGAGCTGTAGCCGGAATTTTTAATATTATTTACGGCATCGTTGCAAATGGATTTGCTTATTATACAGCGACAGCACTTGTAGCTACATTGGTGATTAATATCATTAGCGGAATGTTGCTTGGTGGTCTATTAGGGAAGTTAATCGTAGATGCCATTGCAAAAACAGGGGCTTTAGATCAGTATGCTATTCGAACAAGCGCCAGAGCAAAGGATGGTCAAAATGACTTCGTTGTTAGGCTGTAAAAGTTTATCTGTTTGTTTTTTTAATCAAAAAAAGAAAGTTTTAGATAATATTAGTTTATCTATTTCAGAGGGAGAAAAGGTATTAATTCTTGGGCCGAGCGGATGTGGCAAATCTACATTATTATCTGTTTTAGCAGGAATTATCCCAGAGCATATTGAAGCGGAAGTAAGTGGGGAAGTAACAAGGAAAAAACAGGTAGGGGTCATGTTCCAAGATCCTGATGCTCAATTTTGCATGAAGCATGTGAATGACGAAATTGCGTTTAGTTTGGAAAATAGAAAAATCCCAACAGAAAAAATGGATGAGGAAATTTCCAAGTTTCTAAAAATAGTTGGTTTGTCTATTGACCCAGCTACTCCAATTCAAGAATTATCAGGTGGCATGAAGCAAAGGCTTGCTTTAGCTTGTTTATTGGCCCTTGAGCCAGAAGTTTTATTTTTTGATGAACCGACAGCGCAAATAGATCCAGCAAGCCGAAAGGAAATATTTGAATTACTGAATGAAACTTCAAAGCGCACAAAACAAACCATGGTTTTTGTGGAGCATGTTTTAGATGGATGTATAGAATGGATGGATCGTTTGATTCTTTTAGATAAGAATAGTCATGTTATTGCAGAGGGCATTCCAAAAGAAATTCTTTTATCTTATCAGAAGGAAATGGAAGAAGCGGGAATTTGGAGACCAAAGGTATATCCTTTCAAATGGGAAGAGGTTGTGCACAATCCTTTGCATCCATTAAATAAGGAGCTGATGCATCGCTATGAAAGCAGGAAATTGCGGGCCGGGTGTAAAAGGGCTGAAATAGAGTCTATTATAGTTAAAGAAAATGCAGCTTTGGCCTATAAGAATACTTCTGTTTTAAACAGCATCAACGGTAGTATCCGCAGAGGAGAATGGGTTGCGATTGTTGGGAAAAATGGCAGCGGAAAAAGCACATTCCTAAAAGCATTGGCAAATTTAATAAAGCTTAAAAGCGGGGATATTCTGATAAAGGGAAAAAGTGTAAGGAAATGGAAAGATAAAGATCTTTATAGCATGATAGGTTTTGTATTTCAAAATCCAGAGCTTCAGTTTATTAATGATACTGTATTTGAAGAAGTGGCATTTTCGGCAAGGCAGCATGATTGGAAGGAAGAAGATACTGCTGCCAAAACAACTATGCTTCTAAAAGAATTTGGATTAGCAGAATATATGAACCTTCATCCATTTATGCTAAGTTTCGGACAGAAAAGACGTTTAAGCGTGGCTACGATGCTTTTGTTAGATCAGGATATACTATTATTGGATGAGCCTACCTTTGGCCAAGATGAAAAATCAGCAAAGCAATTGCTTCGTCTGTTAAAAAGGAGACAGCAAGAAGGCACGACTATTGTGATGGTAACCCATGATATGGATATTGTAGATCAATATGCTGAACGAGTTATTCTATTTGAGGATAAGGAAATAGCTTATAATGGTCATCCTTATTTTTTCTTTCGCAATAAAAGGGATGGTGTAATACCGCCTCTGCATTATCAGCTGATAGAAGAAAAGGAGGATAGATATGCTAACGAGCAATCACTCTTATCTATCAGCCATTAATCCTGCAGTCAAACTTGTCACACATGTTCTTTTAATGATTATGCTTATGGCATTAGATGATCCGTTCACTACTTTTTATTTATGGATATTTGTTCTTATTATTGGAATTGCTATTGGGGGATGGCGTCTGCCTTATTTGGTAAAAGCGCTGCTGCCATATACATTCTTTTTCGTTCTTGTTTTTTGGATGATGGCTGCCTTTGGAAAAGGTGAAAATGTCTTATTCCATTGGGCCTGGTTCCGAGTGACAGAAGAGAGTATAAAAAATGGATTAAACCTATCTTTAAGAATGCTTGGATTTGTTACAATTGGTTTATTGTTTACCTCGACAACAGATTTAAATAAATTAATAATGAGTCTTATTCATCAATTTCATTTATCCCCAAAATGGGCATATGGCTTTTTGGCCGGATTTCGCTGTATTCCTTTATTTCAGGAAGAGCTGCTGCAGATAAAAGCAGCACATAGAATAAGAGGATATAAAAATTATGGCAGCTGGAAAGCTTTCAGCAGATATGCGGTTCCCTTATTGACTACCGCCATTCGAAGATCAGAGAGGATGGCCACTGCAATGGCGGCAAGAGGATTTACAGGAACAAGGGAGAGAACTTATTATGTAAAGCCCACTGTTTCAAGGTGTGATTATGGATATTGCATTTTCACTTTACTGCTAGCCGGTGCCATTATTTTTGTTGTGGGCAATTATTAACTTAAGAAGAGGAAAAAGGCTGCGCAATAGAATGCAGCCTTTTTCTTTTGAGTTTTAGAAAATAATTGTGTGTTTTTGTTTTTTTGTCATTTGTATTTCTTCCAATGCAACTTGTGCAGCAGCTAGTTTTGCCGCAGGCACTCTAAAGGGAGAGCATGATATATAGGATAATCCTAACTGATGGAAGAACCGAATAGAATCAGGATCTCCACCAGCCTCACCGCAGACCCCTAATTTAATTTGCGGATTTATATTTTTTCCTTTATAGCTAGCAATTTTTATTAATTCGCCTACTCCAGATTGATCTAATGTTTGGAAAGGATCGTGTTTCAGTACGTTTTTTTCTTTATAGTCAAACAGAAACTTATCGGTATCATCTCTTGAGAAGCCATAAGTCATTTGGGTTAAATCATTTGTGCCGAAGCTGAAAAATTCTGCTTCTTCTGCAATTTCATCGGCTGTTAAGCAGGCACGAGGTATTTCCATCATTGTCCCAATTTTATAAGGAATATGAGTATTGTTTCTGGTTAAAGTGTCATCAATCACTTTTGTTATTCGTTCTTTAATAAAAGTATATTCTTCCTTTGAACCGATAAATGGAACCATTATTTCGGGCATAACAGCTATTCCTTGATGGCAGACAGAAACAGCACTTTCGATAATAGCCCGGGTTTGCATTTCATAGATGTCCGGGAAAGTAATGCCTAAACGGCAGCCGCGATGGCCAAGCATAGGATTTACTTCTTCCAAATAAGAAATCCGGTTTTTTATTTCTGCTAGAGAAATATGAAGTTCTTGGGCAAGTTTTTTAATTTCTTCTTCTTTTTTAGGCAAAAACTCATGTAAAGGTGGGTCAAGTAAACGAATTGTTACTGGTTTTCCTTTCATTAGCTGAAATAATTGAAGAAAGTCTTCCTTCTGCATTTCAAGCAATGTATTTAATGGTTCTCGGCGCTCATGTTCATCACTAGAAAGGATCATTTGCCGAACAGCTGAAATTCTCGTTTCCTCAAAAAACATATGCTCCGTTCTGCATAAACCAATTCCTGCTACACCAAAGTGAAGGGCTGTCTGTACATCTGTTTTCGTGTCTGCGTTTGCGCGTACTTGTAGTGTACTAAACTCCTCAGTCCAGTTCATTAATTCTGTGAAGTAACTTCCCGTTGTGGTTTGCTCTAATGAAATTTCATCTAAGTAGACTTTACCGGTAGAACCATCCAATGAAAGAAAGTCTCCTTCTCGCAAAACAGTTTTTCCATAGATAAGTTCTCTTTTTTCTTCATCGATATATAAAGAACTGCAGCCAGCTATACAGCATTTTCCCATGCCTCTGGCAACCACTGCGGCATGAGATGTCATGCCGCCTCGAGAAGTTAAAATCCCTTCACTGAATATCATGCCTTCAATATCTTCCGGAGACGTTTCGGCACGGACCAATAAACAATTTTCTCCTCGCTCTTTTGCCTGAAGGACATCTGCTGCATGAAAATAGATTTTTCCTGAAGCGGCCCCTGGTGAAGCGGGAAGCCCTGTTGCGATTAATTTCGCTTGTTCTAATCCTTTTTTAGAAAAGGCTGGATGTAGCAGCTGGTCAATTTGCTGTGTGCTAATTCTTTTTATTGCTTCCTCTTTTTCAATAATCTTTTCGTGAACTAGATCAATGGCAACTTTTAGTGCTGCTTGAGCCGTTCTTTTTCCATTTCTTGTCTGCAAAATAAACAGCTGTCCATTTTCTACTGTAAATTCAATATCCTGCATATCTTCATAATGGTTTTCTAAAGAGTTTGCTATTTTTATAAACTCTTCGTAAACAATGGGCATTATTTCTTCTAATCTATCAATTGGTTCAGGAGTACGGATTCCTGCAACAACATCTTCTCCTTGGGCATTCAGCAAAAATTCGCCGAATAAAGAAGGTTCTCCTGTAGAAGGATTTCTTGTAAAGGCGACCCCAGTTCCACTTGTATTTCCTGTATTGCCAAATACCATTTCTTGAATATTTACTGCAGTTCCTAATGTATGGGAAATATTATGTAGGTCCCGGTAAACTTTGGCTCTTGGATTATCCCAAGAAGAAAATACAGCTTCCACAGCCATGATTAATTGTTCTCGTGGATCTGCTGGAAAGTCTGATCCTTTTTCCATTTTATAAATATATTTAAATTGATCGACAATGTATTGTAAATCTTCTGTTGTTAAATCGGTATCAAAGGCATATCCTTTTTGTTTTTTTCTTGTTTCTAGCACATCTTCAAATTTATGCCGGGGGATATTCATTACCACATCTGCAAACATCTGGATAAACCTTCTGTAGCTGTCATAAGCAAATCTTGGATTATCAGTGGATTTTGAGAGCGCTTTAACCGTGAAGTCATTTAACCCTAAGTTTAATATTGTATCCATCATGCCAGGCATGGAGAATAATGCTCCAGAACGGACAGAAACTAATAAGGGGTTATACTTATCACCAAAGCTTTTGCCCGTACTTTTTTCTAATTGTCTTAATTGACTTTGCATTTCCACTAAGAGGCTTTCTGAAAGTTCTTTATGTATTTGATAATGCTTACAGGCAGTTGTGCTGATTGTAAAACCTTTTGGAACAGGTAGACCTAAGGAGCACATTTCCGCTAAGTTTGCTCCCTTTCCTCCTAATAATGCTTTCATTTCTTTTGTGCCTTCGCTAAATGCATATACTAACTTTTCCATTAAGCCACCTCTTTTTATAATATATGGATAAAACAGCTATGTTTGTTATTATATAGAGTAACATATTTAGAGTCAACAATTAATTATGACATACTAATTAAATGTTTTTATTTAATTAAGTTATATTATTTAAGGATAATACTACAATTGGGAGTCTTTATATTGTAATAATATGTTAAAAGTTAAAAGTACAGTATGGAAGAAGATATAAGAAGAATATTAATATTTTAATAAAATAACAGGAATTATTTAAATAAAAGCTGTTTTCTAAAAGAGGGTTGTTTTTTCTAATAGTTTCCATGAGTAGTAAATCCATTATTAAAACAGATTGATTGGAGTGAAAGGTGCAAGACTCCTGTGGGATTAGCGGGATAGAAGAGGTCCCTTAAAGCACCGTCTGAGGGTGTTCACCAGCTGCCCCACGGAAAGCGAACAAATCAACCTACTTCTTTAAAAGCAACAAAGTTTACGAAAACAGCCTAAATAAAAAGAGAAATAACTAAAAATAGGTTATAAAATTCTTTTTTTGTCCTAATTTAGCAAAGATATGATAGGGAACTTTATGATGGAAGGGAAAGTATACAACTTCTAATGCAGGAAATGATACTAGATTAATATTATTAAAACTTTTTTGTTTGTCAGCAGTCTAATATATAGATATCACCGGGAGGGAGGCAGGAATTTGGAGAATAAGGAACTAGCAAGGAAAGCAATAGCTGGTGAAGAGGAGGCATTTTTAGCGATAATGCATGCCTATAAAATAGATTTGTATAAAACAGCATTTGCCTATCTGCATAATGAAGAAGAATCATTAGAAGCAATCCAGGAAGTCACTTATCGTGCATACAAAAGCATAAAAAAGGTAAAAAAACCAGCTTATATCAAAACTTGGCTTTTACGAATTATGATCAATTATTGCAATGATGTTTTAAAAAGAAAAAAGAAAATGATTATGAATGAGGCAATAATTCCTTTAATTGCAACAATGGATAACTATCAAACAATGGAAATACAAGAAGCAATAGAAACTTTAGATGAACGCTCCCGAGAAATTATCACATTAAAGTATTATCATGATTTAAAAATTAAAGAAATTGCCTTTATGCTTGATTGCCCAGAAGGAACGGTAAAGACATGGCTAAATAAGGCACTAAAACAATTGAAGAATAAATTAGACGGGAAAGGAGGAAGCAGGCATGTTCAATAAGGAAGAAGAAATCCTTTTAGAAGAAAAGAAAAAGCTGGATGAACTAACGATTCCATTTGATAAATTAGACAGGGAAATATCATTAGGATTGGAAAGGGGAAAAAAGGAAAAAGCAAGATCAAAGCATAAACGAATCATGACTTATACTGCAGCGGCGATCCTATTTATTACTATATTTTTAGGTGCAATTCGAATTTCTCCTGCATTTGCCAACTATGCGGCAAATATACCTGGAATGGAAAAAATTATAGAATTAGTCCAAGAGGATAAGGGACAGTTGGCGGCGGTGGAAAATAAATATTATGAGAAAATAAATATTTTTGAAAAAAGGAATGGCATTACGCTGAAAATTGATGGTGCAATTCGTGATGAAGAAGGATTAATTGTATTTTATACAGTAGATGCAAAAGGTGCAGATCTAAAGGATATAAATTTGAAATTTCCTGATAAGAAAGAGCTGGCAAGCCGTTCTTCCTACGAAGGATTTCCTGTAGAAGAAGGGAAGAAAAAATTCAGCAGCACATTAGAGTACTTTTTTGACGAACCATTTAATGAAAAAGACTTTTATGTAGAAGCTAGTTTTATTAAAGATAATCAAAAAGTAGAAATAAGCATTCCTTTCTCGCTAACGAAAAATATTCAAAAAAATAAAGTACTGCCAGTAAATAAAAAAATTATGGTGGAGGAGCAAGAGATAAATATTGTCGATATCACTATTTCACCGCTTAGGATAGCTGTTCATGTGAAGCAAAATCCTAAAAATACAAAAAAAATTCTTGAGTATACCGATTTGCGTTTAATTGATAAAAATGGAGAAGCATGGACGATGATACCAAATGGAATAACTGCCTCTGGGATGGACAGCGATGAACAATTGATTTATTTGCAGAGTAATTACTTCCAAGAACCAGAGGAACTTTACTTAGTGCTGAATAAACTGCAGGCAATTGATAAAGAAGATGAAATGCTTAAAATCAGCTGGAAGCAAAAAAAGATTTTAAAGCAGCCAAAAGGAGATTTATTGACACTGAAGTATATTAGAAAAAAGGAAATAGCATTGCAGCTCCATGTGGAAAAAACGTTTCATTATGGATTGTTTTCATCTGGTACAGCAAGTGATGGAAAAGAATTGGATATCTCCTCTATGTGGACAGAGGGGAGCGGAGATTTAATGGGAATTGAGTTTAATGAGCCGATAAATACGTATAAAGATCCGCTATCACTTCCTCTTTCCTCTTTCCCTAGCTGGATAGAGGGAGATGTAAAGTTAAGAGTAAAATAGTGAAAAAGAGCAGGGATAAACTTCCTGCTCTCAGAGTATAGAAAAAGGCCCAAACGCAAACTATTTCCTCTTTATTCTAGATTACTGTGATTTTTAAATGCCATTGCAAATTCAACTTGGTTTTGTTCTGCATAACATAAACAAATCGTATCGAATACAACATGTGCACATTGATCAAACAGCGAACCGAGCGGCTGAATCGATGGCGCTTCATTTTCTTTTCTGTACTTCGTGCTAGCAGGGATAGTAATAATAGATGATGCTGTATTTGCTAAAGGAGAGGAGCTATCTGTTGTGACGGCAATTGTATAGCAGCCTAAGCTTTTCGCTGCTTCAGCAGTCCAAACAACAGACTTTGTTTTTCCTGATCCTGAAATGGCAACAAGAACATCATCACCTGCAATTGATGGCGTAATGGTTTCTCCTACCACATATACAGTGGCGCCAAGATGCATAAGTCTCATTGCAAAGGATTTAGCCATAAGTCCAGATCGCCCTTCACCGATGACGAAAATTCGTTTTTTACTTTTTAAAAGCTCAGCAGTTTCTTCTAGAAGTTTTTCTTTGATTTGAGATAGAACGAGATGTATCTCTGTTTGGATACTTGCTAACTTAGTCATGATAATATGCCCCCAATTTGCTTTTTAAAATTTTCAGCAGCCTCCTGTGGATTTTTTGCTTTTGTGATAGCTGATCCAATAATAGCCACATCTAGATTTTGTTCAACAAGGTTTTGAATAGTGTCCAATGTTATACCACCAGCAGCAGCGACTTCAATAACGGCTTGCTCTCTTAATCTGCTTTTTGTTTGGACGTTGCTTTTTCCTGCTAATTCTTGTTCGTCTTTGCTGATATGTTCACAGAAAATAGCCTCTGTAAATGGCAGTAATGTTTGAATTTGTTCTTCAGATGTATTTAATAAATCAATCATGATTTTTTTATTGTTTTCTTTAGCCAGCTCCAAACAAGTTTTAATCGTTACAAGTGGTGCAGTTCCCATTACGGTAACAATATCTGCTCCTGCTTGAAAACTCATCTCTAGTTCATATTTAGCATTATCCATTGTTTTTGTATCTGCCAAAATGGTTTTATGAGGGAAAGCTTTTTTTATTTCCTTTACACTTTGCATGCCAAATTCCTTAATTAAGGATGTTCCAACCTCAATCCAATCAATCTCATTTTCTACTAATTTAGCCATTTTAATGGCATCCTGAATATTTAAACGATCTAATGCTAATTGAATTTTCATCAAAAATCGCACCCTTTCTAAAAAAGTGGAACAAATAACTAACCAGGTTTTCAATTCTAATAAAGATGTGTGCAAAGATAGCGACTACTTGACTTTTAATTTTATAAACCGATTTACTAAATCGGTTTATAAAGATAGTATACTTGTTTTGTAAGCGTTTTTCAATGTGGTTAACTCTCTTTTTAAAAATTTTCTTGTTTTCAGCTAGTTTCTATTAATAAATAATGGGGGAAAACAGAAGAGTGTTTTTACATTATGTTAAAAAGTCCCTTTGCAAAGAAGAGCGAATGCAAAAGGACGGATTAAAAATAGTTGGAATATTAAATGGCATTAGGATTTTTTATCTTTTATAGAGGTAGTTCTAATGATTAGTTGGCAAGGAAAATATATTCTCTCCGCTGTAGTTGTTTCTTTCTTTATTTGTTTTAATAAAAGCTCTGCTGCTTTTGCCCCCATTTCAAAAGCTGGTTGAGAAATGATTGTAATAGGTGGATTCGATAGGTGGGCGAAAGGAATATTATCAAATACGATAAGGGATACATCTTCAGGTATATGTAGTTTGTTCTCTTGCAAAAAGGATAAAGTTTCTAGAAAAACAAGGTCATTCCCTGCTAGCAGTGCAGTTGGCGGCTGTTTGCGCTGAAATAATGTTTGAAGTTTAGCCTTTAATTCCGCTATTTCTCCACTAATGATATAGTCGGACTCTACTGGAAGATGATGTTCCATCATTGCCCTTTGGTATCCCTCAATCCTTTCTTTTCTAGATGAAATAGTTAAAGGCTGTGCCACAATGGCAATATGCTTATGCCCATGCTGAATAAAATGGGAAATAGCTCCATAGCTTGCTTGTATATTTTCTGCTAAGACAAAATGAGCATCTAAATCTTTGATATCCCTATCCATAAAAACGACAGGATAGTTTTCATCGACCATCTTTTGATAAAGGGCAGAATTTTGTCCTGTGGGGAAAATAATCAGTCCATCTACTTGTTTTGCCTGAAGCATATCAATATATTTTTTTTCTTTTTCTGCGTTGTTGTCTGCATTGCAGATAATGGCATGAATATCATTATCGTAGCAAAAATCTTCGATTGATCTGCTTACTTCCGTAGAAAAACGATGGATAACATCGGCTACAATAATGCCAATCATCGCTGTTCGCTTTTGCTTTAAGCTTTTGGCAATATAATTTGGCTGGTAGCCTAATTTTTCAATAGCTTCTTTAATTTTAATTCTAGTTTCCTCACCCATGTATTCATAACGATTATTAATATATTGGGAAACAGTGCTTTTTGAAACCCCTGCAAATTGAGCAACATCGGCCATTGTTACTTTTTTCATTGTTTAATTTCCTCTTTCATTTCAGTAATTTTCCTCGATTTGTTGTTAGCTACCTTTAAGTATAAAACAAAATGAATCTATATGTCTAAAAGCTTCTAGATAACGTCAAATAACTTAAGTTTCTGAATAGATTTTAAATCAAGGCTCTTTTCTAAAAGATTGTTGTTTTTAAATAAGTTTGTAAAAAAAACTATTTAGGTTGATTGGGGCGGAAGGGGCGAGACTCCTGTAGGACGAGGAGGCTCACCGCCCGCCCCATGGAAAGCGAGCATCCAGAAGCGGAAATTAACCTTTCCCAGTGCTTAGTGAATAGCAACAAAGTTTACGAAAACAGCCTAAATCAAAAAGGAGGCTTGCCACTAAAACAACCAAGCCCTTTGCTACAAAGGCTAGTTTAAAATAGTGGAAAACCTCAAAATTATTCGATAATCAAATTAGAATATAGTTTAGCTTTAGCTGTTAAATCGAGCAGATATGCTTCATTTATATCTTTTTTTGCATTAACTAATGAACTGCCTATGCCAACAGCAATGGCTCCACTGTTTAGGTATTCCAAGAGATTCGTATCATCAACGCCGCCAGTAGCCATTAAAGGAATATGGGGAAGGGGGCCAGCTAGTTGTTTAAAATAACCAGCTCCTAATGAGCTTGCAGGAAATACCTTAATCAAATCAGCTCCATATTCATATGCTGTTAAAATTTCTGTAGGAGTATAGGCGCCTGGTATGCTAATGGCGCCATAACGTTTCGTTGTTTGAATCGTATTAGAATTAATTGTTGGCGAAAAAATAAATTTTGCTCCAGACATGATAGCAGCCCGGGCTGTCTCTGAATCTAAGACAGTGCCTGCACCTGCGACTAATTCTATATCATCACTAAGTGCAAGTTTTTCTAAAGCTTTAAGAGCGCCTGGTGTTTCCATTGTAATTTCTATAATAGAAATGCCTCCTTCTTTTAATGCATGTGCAATAGGAAGGATATTAGAAGAAGTTGCTCCCCTGATAATGGCTGCTATCTTTTTCTTTTTAAATAGTTCGATACACATTAAAAGTCTCCTTATTTTGTTTTTATAGCTCTTGAATTGGAATAGTTTTATCTTTTATGTCTTTGGTTTTTTTCTTATTTGTCGCAATAACGGTCAACACAGCTGATGCTAAAAGAGAAATAGCCATGAAATTGTAAGATGCCCCGTAGCCTCCAGTTGCATCATTTAAATATCCAACAATATAAGCTCCAGCAAATGATCCTAAAGCTCCCATACTATTAATTAAAGCCATAGCTCCGCCAGAAACATTGCGTGGCAGGATTTCTGGAATAATAGCAAAGAAAGGTCCATAAGGTGCATACATGCAGCCGCCTGCAATTGTTAACAGAATAAAGGATAACCAAAAGTTGGTTGTTCCAATTAAGTAGGAACCATAAAAACATACAGCACCAATCAGTAGAAAAGGATAGACAAATAATTTGCGGTTTTGCAATTTATCTGATAAAAAAGAAACCGTTAACATTAAAATGCATGCAAGCAAATACGGAATAGAAGCCAGCCAACCAGTAGTAACAAGACTTGCATTTGGCGCAGAATTAATGATAGAAGGAAGCCACATGACAAATCCATATAACCCGATGCTCCAAAGTAGATATTGAAGACTTAATAAAATAACCGTCTTTGATTTAAATGCTTCTTTATAATTTTTAACTGGTTTTAGCCCTTGCTGCTCTGCAAGTAGAGCCTGATTTAAAGCTGTTTTTTCCTCATCAGTCATCCATTTTGCATCTTTTGGATGGTCATTAACTAATTTCCACCATAGAAATGCCCAGATTACAGCAGGCAAGCCTTCTAATATAAACATCCATCTCCAGCCAAGTGATTCTAAGATATAGCCGGAGATAATAGACATCCATAGAACAGTAGCGGGGTTGCCCAAAATTAAAAAGGTATTTGCTCTTGATCTTTCTGCTTTGGTAAACCAATGGCTTAAAAAGACAAGCATAGCTGGCATAACAGCGCTTTCAACTACACCTAAACTAAAACGAATCACAAAAAGCAATTTCACATTGGAGATAAGTCCAGTTGCTGTTGCAAGTATACCCCAAAGAATTAAAGACCAGAAGATAAGTTTTTTTGCACTTTGGTTCTCTGCATAATGAGCTCCAGGAATCTGAAAGAAGAAATAGCCCAAGAAAAATAATGCTCCAAGAAGGGAAGAGGTAGCTGCCGTAATATTTAAGTCATGAGCAAGACCGCCGGCAGCGCCAAAACTGTAATTAGCTCTGTCTAAATATGCTAAACTATAAGTGATAAATACAACAGGAATAAGGCGAATCCATCTTTTCTTTGATAAAGCATTCATGATTATTTCACTCCCTCATAATGTTTAGTTATATAGTGGCTAAGTTCCTCTTTTGTTGGATAGAAAGTATTATCCCCAAAAGATTGTACAGCGAGTGCTCCAATTGCATTGCCTCTAACAATCATATCCTTTACAGATAAATTTTCTAGCAATCCGCTGATAACACCTACTGCAAAACCATCGCCTGCTCCAACTGTATCTACAATATTGGATACTTTTACTCCTTTAATAAAACCACTTTCTTTGGAAGTTTTATAATAGGCTCCTTCTTCTCCGAGTTTAACAATCACCAATTTTACCCCTGCATCTAAATAGTAGGAAGCAATATCCTCGGGAGTTTCATATCCAGTTAAACATTTTCCTTCTGCTAAACCAGGGAGAACATAATCTGCTTGTTTCGCGAAGAGATTGATTGTCTTAATCATGTCTTTTTCTGATTTCCAAAGAGCTGGCCTTAGATTAGCATCAAAAGAAATTGTTTTTTGTTTGCTTTTCATAAAGGTAAGAGCTGTTTGTGCGAATTCCCTTGCTGATTGGGAAATAGCAAGGGGAATACCTGTCATATGGAGATGTTTTGCGTTGGCGAAGTATTTCTCGTTAAAATCAGCAGGCTGCAAATGACTTGCAGCGGAGCCTTTTCGAAAGTATTGAACTTCTGGATCGCCAATTTCTACTTGAGATTTTAGCTGAAACCCTGTTGGATAGTGAGGATCAACATGCACTCCATCCGCCAGCACACCGCGTTCCTGCAATTTTTGTACAATAAACTTGCCAAAGGCATCATTGCCAACTTTGCTGATAAAACTTGTATTAAATCCTAGTTTTGCTAATCCGATTGCGACATTTGTTTCCGCACCAGCAAGCTCTAAAGAAAATTTAGTTATTTCATGAAGGGCACCTGGAGAGTCAGCTATAAACATAGCCATGGCTTCCCCAAATGTAATCATATCTAATGTTTGCATACAGGTTTCTCCCTTTCTACTTCATTTTCCTTTACTAAATCTATATAGCTATTAATCTCTGATACAATTGGATTCAGAGGAAATTCCAATGCTTTTGGCATATTAGAAAAGTAATGCTGATCAACTGTTTTCCAAAGTGCATGCTCTTCCTTGCTGATTGGAACCGTAATAAGACTATCATTCGATTGGAGTACGTGTTTTAGATGATAATAAGCGACATATGGTGAAAGTAAAGCAGCTGCACGAAGGGCATCTTCTTTTAAATATATCCAGTTGCCAATATCATAGGTCATTTTAACAGGGCTCTTCTTTTTATCTGTTTCTTTAAAAAAAGCCAAAAGATTTTTGATTTGCCCACCTTCCTTTGTTTGATCATTTTCAATTAGCAATTTAACAGTCGAGTGCTTTTGTAAGAGTGAATGGAAATCATCTAAATTTGAATTTTCATGATGAAAATATCCTAATGGCAATTTTAGCGATGTTGCTTGTAGCAGTTTGCATTCTTCAAATAGGGTTATTAATGCTCTTTCATTAAGTGAACCATCTTCTCTCCATAAAGGAACAGGAGCAGAATAAATGCTCTTTAAATTATAGGATGCAAGACTAATAAAGATTTTTTTTATTTCATTATGAATAGAGAGTGGATCTAATAGTTCCCGTCTGATTTCTATTCCATCTGCATTGGATTTTGCAATAATGGAAATATAAAAATCGATGTCTTTCTGTAAGCCCAATTCATTAGAAAAGGCATTTAAAGGTATAAATATAGTAGACAATTCTTCTCACCTCGTTAATAAAACGGTTTAGTAAATCGGTTTAGTTGAATTATACATCTTTTGAAAGCGTTTTTCAAATGAAAATTTCAAAAATTTTAAAAATAGGTTTTTTTCTTATGCCAAAAGGTGCATTCTCGTATATACCTGTTAGCAGATTATTGATCAGAATCAAAAAAGCATGAAGGCTGAATACCTTCATGCTTTTTCATTATCCAATATGTCCTTTGACTGTGCTTTTAACACGAACTCTTTCCCATGGCTTAGATAACCATCTTCGGCAGGCAAAAATCCCTCTAAACCACTCATCGATACCTTGGGCAAGCCAAACACCTAATAATCCAAGACCAAATGTGATGCCAAGCGTATAGCTAAGTGTTACTGCGATACCCCACATGGACACTATACCAATTACAACAGGGAACCGCACATCACCTGCTGACTTTAATGAGCTCATCAAAACAATATTCATGGCTCTTCCAGGTTCCGTAAAGACAACAGCCCAAAGAATAGGTAATCCTATTGCAATAATTGCATAGTTGTCTGTAAATAATTCTAAAATTGGAGCGCCAATTATAGCCATGGCCAATGCTGCAGCAGACGAAGCTATAACAGCAATTTTTAATGTTTTAATGCCTCGTTTTAAAGCTCGCTCAAACTGTCTTCCCCCGATATAACGGGCAACAAGAAGCTGTGTTCCTTCCGCAATGGCTAATGTAAATAGATAGCAAATCATAGAGATATTCGTAATGTAGACTCTAGCTGCTAGAGAAGCATCTCCTAATGAAGCAACAATAGCAGTGATCACAAGCTGCGAGAATTGATAGGATAGATTTTCCCCGGCTGATGGAATGCCTATATACATCATTTCACGGATATCTTGTTTATTTACTTTAATAAAATCACTTACATTAAACGTTAAAGCAATTCTTTTATAAACTAAATACAATAGAATAAAAACAGCGAATGCTCGTGCAATGACAATGGTCCAGGATACACCGAATACACCAGAGATAGGAAAGCCAAATAGACCAAAAATACTAATTGCATAACCGATTACACTTACTATATTCATTAATATGCTGACAAACATGGATTCTTTTGTAAAACCGTGGCTTCGCAATATAGCGCTTAATGCGAGTGAGAGAGATTCTAGGAAGAGGGATGCACCACATATGCGGACAAATATAAGACCATATTCTAATACTTCACCTTGAATATCAAATAATCGTAGTAAAGTTTCACCGAAAACAACAACGAGGACGGCAACAACCATACCAAACCAGAAATTAAGACCAACTGCTGAACGAGCAAGCTTTCTGGCACTACTCAATTCGTTTGCACCTAATCGTTGACCGATGAGAATCATGGCGGCAATAGAGGTTACGTTAAAAACAAGAATGAAAATTCCCAATAGCTGGTTTGCAACACCTACTCCTGCAGCAGCACCATCGGAATAATGGCTTAACATAAGAGTAGCAGTAACACCAATTCCCATGTGTAAAGCCAATTCAATAAATAAAGGCCATGATAGGTTGAAAAGAGACTGGTCATTTAATTTATTTTGTGTAACTTTCAAATCTTTATATCTCCTTTTCTTGTAAAAGATTATTGCAAATATAAGATACATTTTATTCTTATTTATTAGAAAGTAAAGAGAAAAACACTAAATTTATTTGGAATTTTTTAAACTGTTTTGCATAAAGTAATAAGTTTGTTCGATTTAATGAAATATTGGTTAAAACCTTTATTTGTAAGCGTTTTAGTTTTAAAATTTTTCGAATTTTTTAAACTTATGGAGAGGATTTAAAATGAAAAAATGATAGTTAATAGAAAAAATGTAATGATGATTGTCATGACAGATGTTAATATAAAAAGTGGCTTTTAAAAAAATTTTGGTGAATCTTTATTTTCTTTTGTCTGATTGCTGGGCTGCAATTATTTTTTGGATAAGTTTGCTTCCGTGCATTAAGGCTTAGAAAAGGGATATTGCTGCCCGGTAATCCGGGATAAAATTCTAAAAATATGCAGAAAATAGGAAAAAAGACAGGAGGATTATATGAAAAAAGATGTTTCAAATCGAAAACTTCTTGGTGTTGCTGGATTAGGATGGATGTTTGATGCGATGGATGTAGGAATGCTTTCTTTTATTATAGCTGCGCTTCAGGCAGATTGGAATTTGTCGGTTAAAGAAATGGGATGGATTGGCAGCGTCAATTCTATTGGTATGGCAGTCGGCGCTTTGGTATTTGGAATGATGGCTGATAGAGTAGGCAGAAAAAATGTCTTTATTATCACCTTATTATTATTTTCAATTGCTAGTGGATTATCAGCTTTTACAACAAGTTTGGCCTTATTTTTAATATTGCGTTTTATTATTGGAATGGGGCTGGGCGGGGAACTACCTGTTGCTTCTACGCTTGTATCAGAGAGTGTACCCACAGATAAAAGGGGAAGAGTGGTAGTATTACTAGAAAGTTTTTGGGCTTTTGGATGGCTTCTGGCAGCAATAATATCTTATTTTGTTATTCCAAAGTACGGTTGGGAGATTGCTTTATTAATTAGTGTTTTGCCAGCGTTTTATGCCTTGTATTTAAGATTGAATTTGCCAGATTCACCACAATATTTAAAAGTAGAAAAAAAACAGAAACTTTCTCCAATGGAAAGTATAAAAACAGTATGGGCTAAAGAAAATGCAAAACAAACAACAATGCTATGGATTCTTTGGTTTTGTGTCGTGTTTTCCTATTATGGCATGTTTTTATGGCTGCCTAGTGTTATGGTAATGAAAGGCTTTAGTTTAATAAAAAGTTTTGAATATGTATTAATCATGACATTAGCGCAGCTGCCTGGATATGCATTGGCCGCTTATTTAATCGAAAGAATTGGCCGCAAATTTGTATTAGTTTTTTTCCTGATTGGAACAGCGATTAGTGCTTTATTATTTGGAACGGCCGACACAACCATAGCTCTTATGATAGCAGGTATTCTTCTATCTTTCTTCAATTTAGGGGCTTGGGGGGCCTTATATGCCTATACTCCAGAGCAATATGCTACAAAGGTCCGCGGGACAGGAGTAGGGATGGCCGCTTCATTTGGCAGAATAGGCGGTGTACTTGGTCCTCTTTTAGTTCCATATTTAATGGGACAAAATATGTCAATCGCATTTATATTTACGTTGTTCTGCATTACTGTGTTTATCGGAGCAGCAGCTGTATTCTTTTTAGGGAAAGAAACAAAAAATGTAGAGTTATCCTAGTAAATGAAGCTGGATGACAGTTTTTTCACTTAAATACTATATTTGAAAAATTGCCGGATACCCCTGTATTTAAACCGAAGCGAATATAATTTCGCACAAAGGTTTAAACAGGGGTATTTCATTTAGTCATAATATTACTTTACTGATTTTTCAAATTCTTCAATATGAATGAAATTTAATGATTTATCTAAGAAAAAAGCTAATAGAACAAGTCTAGTTTTTTCAAATTTTAATAGAGTAAGTCTGGTTAGTTTTCAAATTGAATATTAGTGTAAACGCATTATTATTCCGATAATAAAAAATATATTCCATTTTCAGAATATTGATGATATTATTACTTCACAATAATTAGTAAGGAGGAGCATATTATGAAAACAACTAAAATTTTATCACTCAATATAATACTCATATTATGCTCTTAGGATTAAATGAAACCTATTTGTTTATAGGAATTGTTTAGTCCAGTTTTTGTTCTTAAAAAACGAGGCACTAAGCAAAAACGTAATGGTGCCTATCCGAATATCGGACAGGCTTTTTTATTGGGATTATATAATTTATTATAATAGAGGAGAAAAAACATGAATAAGAAGGCCTTTATGGACGGTTTATATAAAGCATCAGCAGGGATGTCGAATGCTGTTTTGGTAACATTAGGATTGGGTTTATTGTTTGAATCTATAGGTAAAGCATTGGGCTGGGATGCCCTTACGCATATTGGTTCGGTTGCAAAGGTGTTGCTGGCGCCAGCATTTGGTGCTGGAATAGCTTACCAATTGGGAGGGAATACATTAGTTATCTTTAGTGCAATGGTCTGTAGCAGCATTGGAGGCAATGCTATCCATTTGACAGATGCAGGAATGACGCTTGTGCCTGGGCAACCAATTAGTGCAGTTCTAGCAGCAGTTATCGCAACATATGTTGGAAAAAAAATCACAGGTAAAACAATCTTAGATATGATCGCTATACCAGCAGGAGCTATTCTTGTTGGAGGGTTCGCAGGAGTGGGACTAGCATATGTTACAACACCGTTATTAACATGGATGAGTGCACAAATTACCTCATCTGTGGAAGGGTCTCCGTTAATTGCACCAATGGTTATTTCACTTGTTTGGAGCATTTTATTAATGTCTCCAGCATCATCTGCAGCATTAGCTATCGCATTGCAGATGGATCCAATTTCAAGTGCTGCAGCATTAATTGGCTGTACGGTTCAGTTTGTAGGTTTTACAGCAATGTCACTTAAACAAAATGACTTAGGTGGTTTCTTAGCACAATCGATTATTACACCAAAGGTCCAATTCCCGAATATCGTTAAAAACCCATTATTGATTATTCCGCCTTTTGTAGCAGCAGTTATTTGCGCTCCAATTGCAACTTTAGGATTTGGTTTTACCGCAACATATGAATTAGCGGGTCTTGGATTAAATTCGTTAATTGCACCAATCAGCATTTTAGCAACACAAGGAGTGACAGGCTTTTTAATTTATATCGCAGTGGGAGTAGTATTGCCAATTGCAATCACGTTGCCATTGTACTATGTGATTTTAAGAGCAGGATGGGCAAAAACTGGCGATTTGGCAATGAGAATTCAATAAGGATTAAAGCAGGCTTAGGAATGAAAGGGGTCTCTGTTCAACGGCAGAACTCCCCTTTTTTCCTAAGCCTTTTATTTTAGGGCAGTTTTGGATAAGGGAATAATTTAATTATTGAAGGGGACGATAAAAATAATGGTGTTAAAAAATTTTGTGCAGTAAATCACATAATAGTTGCCTTTTTAAAAAAAGTGTATATAATAAAAGTGTGAACAACATGTGAAATTGATCACAATATATGTGACTAATTTCACTAATCATGTTATTTTTTCGCATTATTTTGTGAATGTATTCACAAGATATAAATTCAATACAAAGGAGCTTTTTAAAATGAAAGTAATTGTGATTGGATGTACACATGCAGGAACAGCCGCAGTAAAAACTTTAGCAAAATTAAATAATAATATAGATATTACGGTATATGAAAAAAATAATAATGTTTCATTTTTATCATGTGGAATAGCTCTATATGTTGGGGGAGTAGCTAAAGATGTAAACCAATTATTCTACTCATCTCCAGATGAATTGGCATCTCTTGGAGCGAAAATGTTTATGGAGCATGAAGTATTGGAAATAAATTCAGAGAAAAAACAAGTAGTAGTAAAAGATTTGCAAACAGGAAAAGAAAAGGTGGATATCTACGATAAACTAGTTATGACAACAGGATCTTGGCCAATAATTCCTCCGATTGAGGGCATTAACTTGGATAACATTTTATTATCTAAAAACTTTAATCAAGCTAATGAAATAATCGCTAAAGCAAAGGATATAAAGCATATTACTGTTATTGGCGCCGGGTATATTGGGGTGGAGTTAGTAGAAGCTTTTGCATTAAATGGCAAACAAGTAACGTTGATTGATGGAGAGGATCGGATCTTAAATAAATATTTAGATAAAGAATTTACAGATATAGTGGAAACAGAATTTGCAGCCAGAAATATTGAATTAGCTTTACAGCAAACAGTTGTAAAGTTTGAAGGAAATGAGCAAGGGCAAGTAACAAAAGTAGTTACAACAAAAGGAGAATATCAAACAGATCTTGTGATTTTATGTGTAGGATTCCGTCCTAATACTGCATTGCTAAAAGGAAAAGTCGATATTCTTCCAAATGGAGCAATAAAAATTAATGAATATATGCAATCAAGTGACCCTGATATTTATGCAGCAGGAGACAGTTGTGCAGTAAACTACAACCCAACTGGAGAACAAGTATATATCCCGCTAGCTACAAATGCAGTTAGAATGGGAACACTTGTCGGATATAATCTTGCAGGGCAAAAATTGAAATATATGGGGACACAAGGGACTTCTGGTTTGCATATTTTTGGCTATAATATGGCTTCAACCGGCTTAACGGAAGTATCGGCTGCCGCAGCAAAGGTTGCTTATGAGAAAGTGGAGATAGCAGAAAATAATCGTCCAGAATTTATGCCATCATTCGACCCAGTGCAATTAAAGATATTATTTGATAAGGTGACAAGACAAATTTTAGGTGCCCAAATTATATCTAAAGCTGATATGACACAAATGATCAACACCATTTCTGTCTGCATTCAAACGAAGATGACGGTTGAAGAACTAGGCTTTATAGATTTCTTCTTCCAGCCACATTTTAATAAACCTTGGAATACATTAAATCAGGCAGGTCTTGTGGCATTAGAGGCAAGTAAAGGAAGAGACAGGGAAAAGGTAAAAAATTAATGGTGATTATCTCTTGAAATGGAAAACCTTATAATGAAATTCCGTTTTATAGGCAAAAGTGGTGAAATGCTTGGGTAATTATGTGGAGATTTCTTCTGTTTGGGTTCAGGTTGTTGGTACCATTATATCCGCTGTTGCCAACAGCTCTTTTGATATTTTTACATCAGAGCAAGGGGATATATTAGACTTATACGGAAATGTTTTACAGGCAGCTGGGAATGCAATTCAGGCAGATGGGCAGGAAACCGTAACGTTTGAAAAAATTGGAGCGGAAATACAAGCAGTGGGCAATGTAGTAGTTGCTGGTGCATTTATATGTTTAACAGATAAAGTAAATACTACTCTTTTTGTTAAAGGAAATTGGCTCCAAGCATTTGGTGCTCTAGTTGAAGCTGTTGATGAGTATTTTGATAATTCAGGACCAAAACAGCCGTTAAATATTTTGGGAAATGCAACACAGGCAATAGGCAATACTTTTCAGGCAATTGGAGGATTGCAAGAACAGAAAAATAATCTTGAAAAGGCTGAATTTTTAGTGATTAGCGGCAGTTGGATACAGGCCATCGGCTCTATTTTAAATGCAATTGGCCAAACACAGGAGGAAATTTCAGAAAATAATCATAGCAAACATACTAAAGGTGAAAAGAAAAAGAATGATATATTTACGGAAAATAGGTTCTTAAATTATTATTCTGCTGCGAATATAGCGCAAAAATGAAGCAATAGCCACTTAGATATGCTCAAAATGGCTATTGCTTTATTTCATATATATATGGACATTTATGCAGATTCTTTGCATGAGTTTATTAAAAAGATTAGGAAATATTCTTCTCAGCCATTTTAGCAGTTAATGGATTACTATAGACAAGCCGTAATAGGTGTCCGTATAAGGCAGCCAAAATTTGTTGAAACAGCATGCCGATTACAACAGGAACAGCAACCTGAGGAGGAAAAAAGCTTACTGCTAATACAGCCCCAGCACTAATATTTCTCATTCCACCAGAAAAAATCATTCCAACAATTTCTTCTTTGCTCCTTTTTGTTCCTATACCAAGAATCCATGCGAAAAAGTAGCCCGAAAGAGCAATAAAAAAGACAGTAAGTGCAATTTGTATAAACTTTCTATCAATGTTTTGTAAATATGGAGCAACAACTGAGCTGTTAATGCTCACAACAGCAGCCAATCCTATTTTGGAAAAAGGAGCTAAAGTTTTATTCCACTTTTCGCATGCAGTGGAAGAATAAAATTGATTTAAGGCCATTCCTAAAACGGAAGGAAGCACAATCATTCCTAATAAGCCCTTCATCATATCCCACATTGGCAAATGGACCGTTTCTCCAACAAATAAGGACATCGAAAAAGGCACAATGAATGGGGACAGCAAAGTGTCAATAAGAATAATGGCCAATGTAAGAGCAATATTTCCTTTATACATAGATACCCAAATGGCGCTTGTTATCCCTGTTGGAATAACAACAGCTAAAGTCAATCCAGTGATTGTCAGGGGGTCACTCTGGAAAAATAGGTGTCCAATTGCAAATGCCCATAATGGAGTAATCAGGTGAAGAACGGCTAAAGTTAAAATTAGTGATAAGGGATGGGCAATTGTATGTTTAACCGATTTGAAATTGGATGTAAGGCTTCCTGCAAAAGTCATAGCAGCAAAAATCCATGGCACTAAAAAAGATAAGTCATGCAAGTAATCAGCTAGGATAACGCCAATAATAACGCTAGTGGGAGTAAGAAGGGGCATCCATTTGCCAAGAAAGGCATTTGTTTTTTGCAACATCTGCAAGACTCCAATCATAAATTCTTTTATGTACAGTTTAACGGAAGCAAAACTTTATGTATTTCAACAAAATGTCAGCAATTGAATTTTATTATAGCAAAAGCAAATAAATTATAAAGAACTCAAATGAAATAAATTTGTCAATATTCCCACAAATTCAAGAGAAGAGGATGATAACAATAGAGAACTTCTTTAAGTAAGGAAAAAAACCTCTTTTAAGAAGGACGGCGTTAAGGCTAACTGTTTATTTAAGTGGAAGTATAGGGCTCCTGCGGGAAAGTGAGCGCCTATAGCGGAAATCAATAGTCAATTTCAAAAAAATCTTTTAAAAATAGAAAGGTAAAATAATAGGCACTAAAAGAAGAGGTGAAACTATTATAATTCTGCTAAGATTTCTATTTTATCAGAGGATAAAACGACAACTCCTTTTTGGTCCATTTGTGCGATCTTATACATAGTGGCAGCGACTTTTTCTGCATGAATCCCTTTATATTTTTTTAAAGGGCCCACCATTAATTGATGAAAAAGAGGGAGAATAAATGAACTTAACTTTTCGCCAAAACGGAATTCCTCTCTTTCTCCTATTAATAAAGATGGCTGAAGAATCAAAAGAGCTTCAAAAGAAAATGCTGCCAAATTCTCTTCCAATATTCCCTTTATCCTGCTGTAAAAAATAGAGGATTTGCTATTTGCCCCAATTGCGCTAATGACAATAAACTGTTTCACTCCCATTTGTTTTCCTAGTTCTGCGCACTTTACAGGATAATCTACATCAATATTCATCATATTTTGTTGGGTTTTTGCTTTTTTGATAGTAGTGCCAAGACAACAATAAATATCATCCACTGCGAAATATTGCTGATATTGATCTAGTTGGTCAAAATCAATAATCACTTCTTTTAGTTTTTCATGTTTGTACCCGAGTGGTTTCCGTACGAAGGCGATGATTTCTTTATATGTATTGCTTTGCAGAAGTATTTGCAATAAATGTTCACCGACAAGACCTGTTGCTCCAATAATTAATGCTTTTTTCACCATTATTATTATCCCCTTCGCCAGTTTATTCATATAGTATAACAAAGATCTATGCCCCCACACATAAATGCACTCTTTTAATAAGGAGAAGTTAAAGTTTAATGCCCAAAAGATAATGGCGTTTTCATTCATTTTTTCTCTATTGTACCATTTGGGATAGGTGAATACTTAACAAAACGGCACATATAAATAAAGAAAGTTTCCGCAGTATTTAATGTTTGGGGGCTCGGAACGGAGGGCTGCTATGTATAAATTAGAAGTGCAAAACAATAGTAAAATCTTTAAAAAAGATGGGAAAGAATTTTTTGCGTTAAAAAATGTCAATTTAAAGATAGAAGAAGGAAAGTTTGTCAGCATTATTGGACCTAGCGGCTGCGGAAAATCTACTTTGTTTAATATTATTGCAGGTCTTATTCATCCGACAACGGGAAATGTCCTTTTAGATGGGAAAGATATTATTGGCCAAAATGGCTATGTAGGGTATATGCTGCAAAAGGATTTGCTTTTGCCATGGCGCACCATTTTGCATAATGTAATATTAGGTCTTGAAATAAAAGGGATCCGCAAAAAGGAAGCTATAGAAAGGGCTATGCCTTTGCTTGAAAAGTATGGCTTAGGCGGATTTGAAAATCATTATCCAGATGAACTGTCAGGGGGAATGAGACAGCGAGCTGCTCTTTTACGCACTCTTTTATACGATCAGGATATTATTTTGCTTGATGAACCCTTTGGAGCTTTAGATGCGCAAACAAGATTAATGATGCAAGAATGGCTGCTGCAAATATGGGGGGATTTTAGAAAAACAGTGCTTTTTATAACACATGATATTGATGAAGCCATTTTTTTATCGGATGAGATTTATATTTTAACCCAAAGACCTGGCACGATTAAAGAAAAAGTTGCAGTGCCTTTAAAAAGGCCTAGAGATGAACAAACTTTATTAGGCACAGATTTTATTGAATTAAAAAAACATGTATTAAATGTATTAAAAAGCAATGAAAAGGAAGAAACATAAGGGAAAGGAGCGACTAACCGTGTCAAGAAAAAAAGACAGCGCCAATCCTTTTGTAGAAGATGAAGAAGCGAAGGAAAAAAGACGGCGAAGATTAACTGTATATGGACAATGGGCAATTGGCATCTTATTGATTATATGTTGGGAACTATTTACACAGTGGAAAATATTAGACTCGTATTATTGGAGCAGCCCTTTGATTATATGGAAAACGGCATATATAGCGTTTATGGAAGGAACATTGCTGGATGATCTTGTTTATACATCGGGTGCTACTATCCTAGGCTTTATAACGGGAACCTTTGCAGGGGCATTATTGGGTCTGTCCTTTTGGTGGTCGTATTATTATTCCAGAATTTCAGAGCCCTATTTGATAGCATTTAATGCCGTGCCAAAGCTTGCGTTAGCGCCAGTGCTTGTTATCTTATTTGGAATAGGGTTCAGTTCTAAAGTAGTTTTAGCTTTTATGATGACAGTTATTGTAACGGCATTAGCTGCATATAGTGGCGTTAAAAGTGTTGATGCTGATTTAGAAAAGCTAATGTATTCTTTAGGAGCAAAAAAAATCCATGTATTCACAAAAGTTGTTGTGCCAACAAGTATGCCATGGATTGTAAGCAGCTTAAAAATCAATATAGCATTGGCGCTTGCAGGAACAATTGTAGGAGAATTTATCAGTTCAAGGCAGGGTATTGGAAGGATGATTCTTTACGCTGGGCAAATTATGAATATTAATCTTGTTTGGGTGGGAGTGGTTGTTTTATCCCTATTGTCCATTCTGATGTATTTTGCTACTGTCTGGATGGAGAAAATTTTGCTGAAAGGAAGACATGACAGCTAATTTTATGTTTGTTTTAAAAAAGAAAGGCACTAAAAATCGTTATAAGAAACCGGTTTTCATCATACTAAACATAGAACATTCTTCCACTTATTCTTCGTTATATATTTTTTCCAATATCATATTCTCAGCAATATTAGCACCTTTCTTTTTTTATTTTTCATATAGAAAAAGGGGGAATTAATTTGAAAAAATGCAAGCTGTTTCTCATTGTTTGTGTAAGTTTTGTACTCATGCTGGCAGGCTGTACTTCTAAGGACAAAGAGTCTGGAAATGAAAACGGCGATGGGCTAAAAAAGATTACCATTGCAGAGCCAGTACATTTAATTGGATATTTGCCACTATATGTTGCAATAGAAGAAGGTTATTTCAAAGAAGAGGGGCTGGATGTAGAGGTCATTACTGCAACGGGTGGTGCTCATGTAACGTCTGTTATTGGCGGTGATGCTTGGGGGAATATCGCTGGACCAGATTCTAACCAAATGGCCAATAAAGGCAACTCAGATCCTATTGTCTCTGTGGTAAATGTGGTCAATCGAGCAAATGTATACTTAATGGGCAATGAAGATACGAATATTAACAGCAGCAATAAAGAGGAGTTAAAAAGTTATCTGAAAGGCAAAACCATTGCGGCAGGGCGTTTTGGAGGAAGTCCTAATTTATTGACAAGATGGCTGTTGATAGATGTAGGTTTAGATCCGGAAAAGGATGCAGTATTAGAGGAACCCGCAGATGCTAGTGCAGTTGTTTCTCTTGTAGAGTCAGGGAAAGCTGATATTGCCAATGGCGGTGAACCGCAAATAACAGAAGGAATTAAAAAGGGTGTATGGAAAGAGCCATTTTACAGCTTTACAAGTTTAGGGGACTATCCATATTCGGTATTAAGCGTAAAGAAATCTACGATTGAAAAAGAGCCAGAAGTGGTCGAAGGTTTTGTAAGAGCTGTATTAAAAGGGCTAAAGGCAGTAGATGAAGACCATAAGCTTGCGATGAAAGTGCTAAAAGCAGAATTCCCATCTACGGCAGATGAAAGTTTGCAGGCATCCCTCGATCGAGCTTATGCTGATAAATTATGGAGCAAAGATGGATATATATCAAAAGAAGCTTTAGCAAAACCAATGGAAGTAGTAGAAAAAACAGGAGTTTATAAAGATGGGTACGAGTATGATGAGTTAGTTGATATGCAGTTTGTCGAAAAATCAACAAAATAATAAGAAGAAAAAACGAAGAGCAAAAGTTGGTTCTTCGTTTTTTTGTATATGCTTTGTTTTTATGCAATAGGTCAAGACTTATTAACTGCATTTTGGCAGTAGAAAAATATGCTGTTATTAAATATGAAAAATAAACATATATTTAAGAGACTCATTCTATAATAAAATGAGTTTATTTGTTATTACAAACATTTCGAGGAGAAAAGATCTTTAATAATTTCGTTCAATTACAAAATGGGCCCGCTCTCCTCGGAAAATGGTTTTGGAATATTCAATTGAAGAATTTTTATCATCATATGCGAATGTTTCCAGATTAAAGCATGGCTTCCCTTTAGAGATATTTAATGCATCTGCAACAGTTAGTTCAAGCTGCTCTATTGTTTTTTTTATTTTGATAGAAAATTGTGTTTCAAGAACTTTATATAGGGATTTTTCACATGCTTGAATGTCCAAGCCTGGAGCCTTCACCTATGGAATATATGCTGCTTCAAGTTGGAGCGGGTCATTATTTACATAACGAATCGGCTCTAATTTATTGACAGGATCGCCCGTTTTTAAGCAGAATTGCTCAGCTAAAAAAGCCGATGCCGCTATTACCTTTAAATGTAATGCTTTTATAGAAGGATTTTTTCTTTGCATCATAATTTGTTCTGAAAACTGTTCTACTGTACTGGTAAGCGATTGTTTTATTTTGTTTTCAGCAATAAAAGTCCCCTTTCCCTGCACTCGATGCAGCCATTTCAGGAGATTATGATCAAGCGCTCTTAGCTATGACTATTAATCCTCTTGTGCCAAGTGATCGAATAGCAAAATGTATTTTAGAGGAAATGTTAGAAGCGCATAAAGAATTTCTTTCTCAATTTTTTGCAAATAAACCTACCGAGGAGATTGTATTATGATAAAAGTACTCGTAAACGCAGATGATTTTGGATTTTCTCATGGGGTAAATTATGGAATCATGGATTGTCATAAATATGGTCTTGTTAATTCAGCGACGATGATGATGAATGCAGAAGCAACCGAACATGGGATAGAGCTGGCAAAAGGGGTGCCGACATTAAAAGTCGGGGTGCACCTTGTACTTACATGGGGCAAACCTTTAAGCAATAATGTTCCTAGTTTAATAGATGAGAATGGCAATTTTAAGAAGCAGCAAGCGGTATATGGAAATCCACAATCCATTGATTTGGTAGAACTTGAACAGGAATGGACTGCTCAAATAGAACGGTTTATTCAAGCGGGACTTGAACCGACGCATCTTGATAGCCACCATCATGTTCATGGAATAAAAGGGTTTTATCCAGTTATAAAAAAACTTTCTGACAGCTATCAAATTCCCGTCCGGCATGCAGGAAGCCATTTTAAGCAAATTCAGACAGTGACTGATTTATTATTGACTGATTTTTATGGAGAAACAGCAGTACCTGATTACTTTATAGAGCTCGGAAATCGTGTAAAGGATGTATCTAGTGTAGAAATTATGACACATCCAGCCTATTTGGATCATGAATTGCTTCAAGGATCATCGTATAATCAGCAAAGAGTAAAGGAAACAAGCATTTTAAAATCTGCAGTTTTGCCAAGTGGATTCAGTTTGCTTTAATTGAATAGGGGAAAAATCCTCAGCCTAAAGGGTTGGGGGTTTTTATAGTTATAAGGGAATCGATGAGTTTCAAATTTGTTATTGTTGAATAGATTAATTAAGAGATAAAATAAAAAAGTAATAGGTTAGGAGATAAATAAAGAATACGGAAGGAGCAGGATAATGCCGAATGAGCCATTGAATCCGTTCCGAAGGGAAATGTACGATTCCCTTGAAGCGTTTGTTGACCATGTAAGTGATTTGCTTGGATGTCCCATTACATTAGAAGATACACATCATCGTGTTTTAGTATACTCAAGTCATGATGATGAAACAGATATAGTGCGCATTTCCACCATTATAAGCAGAAGAGTGCCGGAAAAAGTAATAAATCGATTATGGAAAGACGGCGTAATTCCTCAATTGCTTCAAAGCAAAAAGCCGATTCGCATACAGGAAAAAAAGGAGATAGGGCTGGGCAATAGAGTGGCAATTTCTATTTGGAGGGGGGAAGAGGTAATAGGCTATATCTGGGCAGTTGAAATAAAGGAGCTGCTGACAGATGAACAAATGCGGATTCTCGAGCATGCTGCAGCCATTGGAAAACATCTTATGTCGCGATTTGGCAGGAACAAGGGAAGTTCTAATCAAGATAATCAAGAGTTTTTTTGGAGATTACTAACAGGTCATATTGGCGAAAAAGAAGCAGAAGAAAAATTAAAGAAAATCGGCATTTCTGCATCTGTTCCATTTACTATAATGGTATGTTGTTTTAATGAAGTAATAACAAAGGAAATAGAACGTCATATTTTATATTTACTAAAAATAGCAGAAGATGTAAAAATAATCCTTTCGACTATAGATGATAATGAATTGATCATTTTAACTCATCCAATGGAGGCAAAAGGCAAATCTTCCGTTACTTATAAAAAGTTTATACAAGGTTTTCAAAAGCATCTAAAGGAACGTTTCTGTATTGCAGATGTTAAGGGGAGTTTTGGCGGAATCTACAAAGATGCAAAGTATATAGGAAAAAGTTATAAAGAAGCAAAAACAGTGTTGGAAGTTCAGCAGAAATTCCCAAAGGAGGCGTATTCTTTTATCAATTATCAAGATTTAGGAATCTATCAGTTTTTGGACGTTATATTAGAAAAGCGAAAGCAAGATGGAGTGGACAATTTAGCGATTAAGAAGCTGGATGAATATGATAAATCCCATAATACAGAATTATTAGCGACCCTAGAGGCTTATTTAGACGAAAGCGAAAGCATGCAAAAAACGGTAGCAAGATTACATATTCATGCCAATACATTAAGTTATCGCCTTAAACGGATAGGAGATATTATGGAAATTGATTTAACTTCTCCTGCGCAAAAATTTATGCTTTATTTAGATTTAAAGCTTTTGCATTGGCTAAAAACCTAAGTTTTGTGAATTTTCACAAAAAAGATATTAGATATTTATTATTTTAAACAATGATTATTATCATTCTCCATCTTATTATAATGATAAGAGATATAACGAATTAATGTTATGAATAATAACAAGGAGGAATTGATAATGATTATTGGAATACCAAAGGAAATAAAAAACAATGAAAATAGAGTAGCGATAACCCCATCTGGTGTTTCTTTTTTGACAAAAGAGGGACATGATGTATTAGTGGAGGCAAATGCTGGTATTGGCAGTGGATTCAAAAATGAGGAATACAGTGCAGCAGGAGCGAAAATAATAGATGGAGCGAAGGAAGTTTGGGATGCCTCGGAAATGATCATTAAAGTAAAAGAGCCGCTGCCTTCAGAATATGGTTTTTTCCGCAAGGGACTTATTCTTTTTACTTATTTGCATTTGGCTGCAGAAAAGGAATTAGCAAAAGCTCTAACAGAAAATGGCGTTACCTCCATTGCCTATGAAACAATTGAGGTAAATGGCAAACTGCCATTATTGACGCCGATGAGCGAAGTGGCTGGAAGAATGGCTGTGCAAATCGGTGCGCAATTTTTAGAACAGCCGCATGGGGGAAAGGGGATTTTGCTTGCTGGTGTACCAGGAGTAAAAAGAGGTAATGTAGCCATCATTGGCGGAGGTATTGTTGGAGCAAATGCAGCGAAAATTGCTATTGGTTTAGGTGCGAATGTTACATTATTAGATTTGAATCCAGAAAGATTAAGAGAATTGGATAATCAATTTGGCGCAAGCTTAAATACAGTTATTTCAAATCCATCAAATATTGAAGAAGCAGTAGTTGGCGCAGATTTAGTAATTGGGGCCGTATTAATTCCAGGTGCAAAAGCACCGAAGTTAGTAACAGAAGAAATGGTAAAGAAAATGTCTCCAGGATCTGTTATCGTAGATGTTGCGATAGACCAAGGAGGCATCTTTGAAACAGTTGACCATATTACTACACACGATAATCCAACATATGTGAAGCACGGTGTCGTTCATTATGCTGTTGCCAATATGCCAGGTGCAGTTCCTAGAACATCTACAATTGCTTTAACGAATGTTACGATTCCATATGCATTGCAAATAGCAAATAAAGGTGCAGTTGCCGCAATTGAAAGTAATTATGCAATTAAACAAGGAGTAAATACATTTGATGGACATATTACGTATGCACCTGTAGCAAAAGATCTAGGGGTTAAGTATACTCCTGTACAAGAAGTGATTAATAGCTTATCAACTACAATTGTTTAATAAACGAGGTAGATGAAACTAAGCCGGCTTATCTTGAACTTATTCAGGATAGGCCGGCTTTTTGTTTCTTTTAAGAAGGGAAAGTCAAGTAGGCTTCCGTTTTGAGTTGGGAGCAAGAAGCTGAGCAGAAATTAGCAACTACAATTTTTTAAATAGATAATTTCCAATAATATGAAACTTTTTAAGATAAAAAGCGTATAAAAAGGGAGGATGGACGCAAGTTTTGGTTGATAGAAAAATGGAGTGCTATTAAAAGGGAAGGAGCAGGCTATGTCTCAAAATGCATTAGAGGTAAAAAATTTAACAAAAAAAATCAAAAATAAAAAAATTGTAGATTCAGTCAGTTTTTCAGTTGAAAAAGGAGAAATTTTTGGTCTATTGGGTCCGAATGGCGCAGGAAAAACAACAATTATTCGGATGATTGTCAGTTTAATAAACAGAACAGATGGAGAGGTTATAATTAATGGAAATCATTTAGATCAATCATTTGCTGAGGCGATGGGCAGTCTGGGTGCTATTGTTGAAAATCCGGAATTTTACAAGTATATGAGCGGATATAAAAATTTGCGGCATTATGCAAGAATGGCTAAAAAGCAAATTTCAGAAGAACGATTGCAAGAAGTGGTAAAATTAGTAGCATTGGAAAGTGCAATTCATCAAAAGGTGAAAACATATTCCTTAGGAATGCGCCAGCGATTAGGGGTTGCCCAAGCGTTACTACATAATCCTGCCATCCTGATTTTGGATGAGCCAACAAATGGTCTTGATCCTCAAGGAATAAAGGAATTCCGCAATTATCTCCATGAGTTAACTGCACAAGGTATATCTGTATTAGTATCTTCCCATTTGTTAGCTGAGATGCAGTTGATGTGCCACCGGTTCGCTATCATTGAGCAAGGAAAACTTATTCATATATCGACAATGGATGAAACGGTAGAAGAAGGAAATGAAGAAAAAAGAGAGGTTAGCTTTGACGTAGATAAGCTAGAACAAGCAATCACTATTTTAAGAAATAGCGAAATATCTTATGATTTTATTCAACAAAAGGATTCTACTCTGACGTTGAAATTGGAGAAATCATCTATTCCTTTAATAAATAAGCGGCTAGTAGAAAATGAAATAGGGGTATTTGCTATTAATGTAAGAAAATTAACTCTTGAAGACAGATTTTTAGAGATTACTAGTCATCAAGGAGGAAAGCAATAATTATGAGTGGTTTAGTGCAAAATGAATTAATAAAAATATTTGAGAAAAAAGTAAGCTGGATATTTGCTATTATTTTAATTGTTTCATTGGTAGCGGGTGCTCTTATTTATCAAAAAACAGGAGAAAAACAAAAGGAAGATACATGGCAGGAGTCAGTTCAGCTAGAAATTAAAGAGCTTCAGCAGCAGCAAAACAATGCCGCAAATGAAGAAGAAAAGGGATATATAGGAGAAGAAATAGCTCAAAAGCAATGGTATTTGGATGAAAAGGTAAACCCCTTTCATACTAATTGGAGCTTTATGAGTGAATTAGTTATTTCTATGAAATCATTAGTCACCTTATTTATTGTAATTGTTTGTGCTGGAAGTATTTCATCTGAGTTTTCGGATGGAACAATTAAACAGCTACTTATAAGACCGTATAAAAGATGGGCCGTTTTATTGTCTAAGTATATTTCACTGCTTATTTACTCTGCCTTTTTATGCACTGTATTGCTCCTTTTTGGTTATATTGTCAGCTTGTTCTTTTTTGGAAATGGTGGATTTGACAGCAAAATAGCCGCATATGGTATGGATGGAATAGTAGCGGTGAGCGGCGGAGAATATTTTTTTCAGTTGTTTTTATATTATTTGCCAGGATTGCTGATGGTTTTAACGATTGCTTTTATGCTATCGACTTTATTTAAAAATCAGGCAATTGCTGTAGGGATAGGAATTTTTGTTTTATTTTTCTCTTCGACAATTGGAAGCATACTGTTGTTTTTGGCTGAAAAATATTCATGGACAAAAATATTGCTATTCCCACATTTGGATCAAACTGTTTTCGTTTTGCAAGATAAGATTCTGGAAAATATTACTATGTCAATGTCATTAGGCATTTTAGGTGGATATTATATTGTCTTTATGGTTGTTACCTTTATATTTTTTCAAAAGCGCGATATTAGTATTTAAATTGTTGGGACAGCTGGTTAAAACTAGCTGTCTTTTTTGGTTAAAAGTAGAGGAAGAATGGTTGGAAAAGAAAAATAATAGCGTTAAATAGAAAGATAATTAAAAAAAATTAGATATTTACTTGATGTTATCTAGCTATTCCATTAAAATTATGTTAGATTTCTTAACATCTGAGCGAAAGTATAACCGAAGCAGGGTTTTTATTTTATCACGCATTAACGGGCGGTAAAACCCCTATCCAAGGGACTGTAAGAGAAAACGAGAAATCTAGGTGGGGAGAAACTTGCCCATAGAAACCTGATTGAAGTTTCACTTTATAAAGAGTAAAAGAAAGATTAAATGCGCTATTCTAAATAGAAAGGTGTGTTGTTTAAAGATGAAGCTGACACCTGTTGGAATGGAAAAACTGTATCTTTTTATGGCAGGGGAACTTGCAGAACACAGAAAGGGTTGAAGCTGAATTATCCAGAAGCTGTCGGGTTTATGATCCGCTGAAAATTTTTCCTGAAAAAATGGGACTATTAGAATGATTTATGTATGTAACATATGTCTGGATAATTACTCTGAAATTGGAATGGACAGAAAATCAGTTGCAGGAATTATTGCCCGTTGAGGATAAAAACCATGGAGTTGTTGTGGTTAGCTTGAAAAACAATGTTTTGCTAGTAAGGTGGCTTTCTTCTAACTTGCTGCAAATAAAAAAAGAGATTGAGAGGATTTTAATAAAAGCGAAAAAAGAGTGCAGGTAGATAAATCCAGAAAATAGAAAAAATCTGTGGGGCTTAGTGAGCAGAATTTTAGGGAGAGAGAATAAAGTGTCCAATTCTGCAAATGTGGCAAGAATCATTTGTGGAATTGGACTATAAAAATCAATTTATATTATATAGAATAAAGAAAAAGATATAAGTAATTAGCTATTTTGGACCATGCGCAATAAATCATGTGCATAATCTCCGGCAACTGCAGCGAAGTTTTCCCAAATTTCGTCGCGTTGTAAATCCAATTCAACAATTTTTTTCGCTAACTCAATTGCTTCTTTATTAATCATTTGCAAAAATGCTCCTCTCATTTTAGGTGGAATTTTATATTTGTAAAATAATCTAGAAGATACAATTAGGATTGTATAAGAAAATATTAAAAATATCATCTGAATTGTCAGGTAATCTTACCTATTTTTTTAAAATGATGTAAGAAATTCTTACAAAACATGCTTCGTTTTTCTAGAACCGTATTATAATTACGATAAATGAGATAAATAATTACTTCATGAGGTGGATGATAAAATGGATAACGAACCATCCTATAAAAAAAGAAAAGTTATCACAATCGGAGTTGTCAGCGAATTAACGGGATTAACGGAAAGGCAGATTAGATATTATGAGCAGCGCAAATTAATTTTCCCTGAAAGGCCAGAAAGAGGAAATCGGAAGTACTCCTTTTCAGATGTAGAGCGGTTGATTGAAATTGCAAACAAAAGAGAGGAAGGTGTTCGAACGCATGAAATAAGGCAGGAAATAATTAAAAAGACAAGAGAAGACGAAGAGAAAAAGATAAAAAAGCAAATGCTGCGTGGGCAAATAAATGCCAGATTTGGAATACAAAGAGATTGAAAATTCACCCTATTCTGTTTTGTTGTTTATATAGCTAAAAAATAGTATCTTCAAGTCCTTGTAAAGTAAGCAAAGGGCTTTTTTTATTTTGTTTTTCATCCGTTATTCTTCGCAAAGTGAATCTTCTATTGATTATACACACCTCTTTCATATAAACTTTAATATGGGAAATGATAAGTTGTCTAGGAAGCATATATAGCCGGTGAATATAGCGGCAAAAATTATCTGATTGCTGTGTCCTGTATAACTGTTTGCCTACAATTCATGTATAGACTACAACCTCTACTGGAGAGATTATATGGATTTAATATCAAAAGAAAAGACATATGAGATTATTGAGATTTGTTTATTAGCAGGAAAAATCATGTTGAAAAATGGCGCTGAAACGTATCGTGTAGAAGATACAATGACGAGAATTGCAACTGCTTACGGAGCTGAATATTCCGATAGCTTTGTTACGCCAACAGGCATTATTTTTTCAGTAGAAGGTATAGAGCCTACCAAAACAAAACTAATCAGAATTATTGAAAGGACTACAAATTTAGAAAAAGTAGTGAAAGTCAATGATATTTCAAGAAAAATCAGTGCTGGTGAACTAACCATTGCACAAGCATATTATTTATTAAATAAAATTGAAAATGAACAAAAAACGTACAGTGATGTTATGCAAGTAATGGCAGCTGCAATTGCAAGTGGTTGTTTCCTTATTATGTTTCAAGGTATTTGGGGAGATTTTTTGCCAGCATTAGCAGCTGGAGGAATAGGATTCTTATGTTCTGTTTATTTTCATCGTCTTGTACCAATTAAATTTTTTGCAGAATTTTTAGCAGCTTTTGTGGTAGGGCTTATGGCATTTGCAGCTGTACGGCTTGGAATTGGGACAGAAGTGGATAAGATTATTATTGGTTCTGTTATGCCGCTCGTGCCAGGACTATTAATAACAAACGCAGTGAGGGACTTAATGGCGGGCCATCTCGTATCAGGCATTTCAAAAGGTGCTGAAGCCTTTTTAACTGCCTTTGCCATTGGATCAGGCATTGCCGTACTTTTTGTACTTTTATGAGGGAGTAAGCATGTAATGATTATATTTTTAGAGCAAGGGTTTACCAGTTTTATTGCAACATATGCTTTTGCGATGATTTTTCATACCCCAAGACAAAAGCTTTTGCAATGCGGGTTTGTAGGTATGTGTGGTTGGTTGGCATACTGGTATGCGGTTCATATTCATTTAGATATTGTTCCAGCAACTATTATCGGTGCTTTTTTAACAGCTGTAATCAGCCAGGCTTTTGCAAGAATATATAAAACACCTGTCATTATATTCAGTGTTGCAGGCATTATTCCTCTTGTTCCAGGTGGGATGGCTTATGATGCGATGCGCAACTTTGTTGAAAATGATTATAGTACAGCAGTCAGTTTAGCCGCCAAGGCTTTTTTAATATCTGGATCGATTGCGATGGGGCTAATGTTCTCAGAGGTAATCAATCAAATAATAACAAAAGTAAATAAAAGAGTGAAGGCAAGCGATAAATAGTTGATGTAGAGGCTATTTATCGTTTGTTTTTTTTAGAAAAGATATCTATAGATTTACTTGGAAAAGAATTTCTATTTTGTTTGGGCATAAGTGGCCTGTTTATGTACAATGCGGTACATATGAATCGGTCAGGAATAAAAATCCTATATTATGCAAGGCTAGTATGGGAGGGACAAAAAATAGCCTTTTTAAACTACCTCCCCACTTAGCTAACGCCGGAAGTGGGGGGGAATGATAAAATAAACTCGGGATGAAAGGGAGATTATATGCATACATATGATTGCATAATTGTAGGAGGGGGAATAGCAGGATTGCAGGCCGCCATACAATTAGGAAGATATCAGCATAAAGTATTAGTTATCGATGGAGAAAATGGCAGATCTACCTTATGCAGAAGCTACCATAATATATTAGGATATCCAAATGGGATCAGTGGCAATGAATTGCGATCAATAGGAAAAAAACAAGCCATGGATTTAGGCATTTTATTTGAAACAGCAATGGCAATACATGCAGAAAAGCAAAATGAACAGTTTATTATCGAAACTGATTTACATAACCAGCATGCTGGAAAAAGACTGCTTTTGGCAACAGGCATAATGGATACAATTCCGCCTTTTGCGAACTTATTTCCATGTTTAGGAATCAGTGTTTATGTATGTCCAGATTGTGATGGATATGAAGTCAAAGAGAAAAAGACTGTTGTAGTAGGAAATGGAAATGTTGGGGCCAATATGGCGTTAACATTAACGTACTGGACAGAAGAAATTATCTATATAAACCATGGCGGCGGAGAGGTGGATGCAAACTTATTAAATAGGCTAAAAGAGCACAATATCCCGTATATAAATAAACGGATTAAGGAAGTAGATGCGCAAGAATCGCAATTAAAAAGCTATGTTTTAGAGGGAGATGTTAAAATAGAGACAAACAAAAGCTTTATTGCATTCGGCGGAAATAAGGTGAAATCAGATTTAGCCAGCCAATTGGGTGTAAAGCTTACGGAAAATCGGCATATTGATACAGACAGCAGAACAAAGGAGACAAATATCCAGCATGTTTTTGCAGCAGGGGATGTTGCCGTTCATTCTGAGCAAGTGACTATTGCTATGGGGGAAGGATCACAGGCGGCCATTTGGATCCACAAATCTTTATTGGAAGAAAATTAGCAGATTGCTCGGTATACTCTATACCCAATAATGTTGCCATACGTATATAAAATAAAAGAGTGTTCCATCAGCTTCTGCTCCATTTCTATATTTTGAGGAACATTTCGATCCATTTCTTCCTCTTCTACTTCTGGAGTGGATAACATATGGGAGAAAACAGAATGGGCCAATTTAATTTCGATGCCTTTAAAGCCAGCCTCTTTCATGCTGGCTACCCATTCTTGCTCTGTTAAAACTTGATTGATTCCATATACAGAACACATATTACTTTGTTCCACTGGCGTTAAGACTCTTTCAGCAGTCATCTCTAAAGCAAGAAGCACTCCATTTGGTTTTAAGACTCGTTTCAATTCTTTTAAAGCTTTTTTGCTATCAGTAAAAATGAGGACAGACTCGACTAGAATAATGTCAAAGCTATTAGGGGAAAAAGGGAGATTTTCCAAGCTGCCTTGCAAAAGTTGGATGGAAAGCTGTTCTTTTTGAAATCGTTTCAATGCGCGTTGCACCATAGTTGGATGGTAGTCAATGCTTGTTACATGACAAGGATAATTTTTCTTAATAAAAGCAGATGTTTGACCAGTTCCGCATCCTGCATCCAGTAAGTGTGTAGCATTTGAAATTTGTTCCCTTTCTAATAATGCCTTTGTTAAGGATAATCCTCCTGGATGAGCACCATTTACTCCGAAATAAGCAAGAGCATCTTGATAAGATGGTTTCATAATTTTCCTCCTAATTATCTAAAATAAAACAATAAATTGCTTTTTATACTATATGAGATTTGTGTCTATTTGTTCATATATTAAACTAGACTGATAACAGCAAATCGAAATTGATTTGCTATAATAAAGAAAGAGGTTTGTATAAGGAGAGAAGTTATTGTATGGCCCAACCAAAAACGAATGCAATGAGATTTTTAGATAGTTGCGATATCGATTATGAAGTATATATATATGAAAACAAAGATGGGAAAATTGATGGTATATCGGTTGCCAATAAAATCAACAAAAATATTGATATGGTGTATAAAACCTTAGTCGCAAAGGGAACAGGGACGGATGTTTATGTTTTTATTGTGCCTGTAGGCGAAGAACTGGACTTAAAAAAGGCGGCAAAAGCAGCGAAAGAAAAGAAAGTGGAACTAGTTGCTGTAAAAGATATTCAAAAACTAACTGGTTATATAAGAGGTGGATGTTCTCCATTAGGAATGAAAAAGAAATATGAAACCTTTATTGCTGATAGCGCCGAAAAAATTTCTTCTATTATTGTGAGCGGGGGAAAGATTGGAATTCAAATGGAGCTCAAAGTGGCAGATTTAAAAGAAACAGTAGATGGGAAATTTGCAGATATTACGCATTAAATTATTCCTTTAGGCTATTTTCGTATAAATTTTTGCTTTTAAAAAAGCAGTATGAATATTTTGAGCTTTCCGCATGAGAGCGCGGATTCTCCTTATCGTATACACTCCCGCCAGGGTCTCGATTTTTTTTACTTCCACAGGAGTCTACGTGTATTCAGGCTGCTATATCTTTTTTTCATTTTGTCTGTTGAAAAAACAGTCTTCATTTAAATAGGCTCTTATTTTATGCAGCGTTTTCTTGCAAGAGAAGAAAGCGCTTTTTGTTTTAAGCGACAAAAAAGATGCACAAAGGATCGCTGTTTGCATACGATAACTCTAGGTAAAAGCCTATAAGGAGTGAGTTATCTATGTATCCAGAATACCCTTACTATGGTCAGAAAAAAGAAACAAAAACAGTGCCAATTGCTTTCCCGCCTCAACATCAGAACCGTATGCCGGGTTTTGAATATGAGATGAATCCTCGACCCATTTCAGAGAATCCAAATTATAAAAGCGGCAATCGTCTAAAAGACAAAGTGGCCATTATTACAGGTGGCGACAGTGGAATTGGAAGAGCAGTTGCCTATTCATTTGTGAAAGAGGGAGCAAAGGTTGTTATTGTTTATTTAAATGAACATAGAGATGCCATGGAAACAGCAAATCGAATCAAGGAATTAGGCGGGGAGTGCTTATTGATTGCAGCGGATTTAACAGAAGAGAACAACTCAATTTTAGTTGCAAAGCAAACAATGCAGCGGTTTGGAAAAATTGATATTCTTATAAATAATCATGCTGTGCAATATGTACAAAAAAGTATTCTGGATATAACAAAAGAACAGTTAGAGCATACGTTTAAAACAAATATCTTTTCCTTTTTCTATTTAATAAAAGCAGTGCTTCCATATTTAAAGGAGGGAAGTTCTATCATTAATACGGCATCGATTACTGCTTACAGCGGCTTTAAAGAGCTGTTAGACTATTCTTCTACAAAGGGTGCCATCATTTCTTTCACAAGATCCTTGTCTTTATCCCTCGTTAATAAAAGAATTAGAGTAAATGCTGTTGCACCGGGCTCCTTTTGGACACCACTTATTCCAGCCAGCTTTTCTGAAAAAAAAGTAATGACGTTTGGCACGGATTCCCCTTATAAGAGAGCAGGTCAACCTTTCGAATTAGCGCCTGCATATGTTTATTTAGCATCGGATGATTCAGGCTTTACCACTGGAGAAGTTATTCATGTAAATGGCGGTCAGATGGTAACAACGTGATATAGAGGCAAATAGTATGAAAAAAGCTTTTCTCTCTATGGAAGGCATATAGGGAAAAGCTTTTTATTTATAATGAATGAACAGACGCTTAATCTCAACCCGCTTCAAGATGATAAGAGAATGCGAGAACAGAAACTTGCCTGTTAAAGGCTGATATAAAAATACACAGGCTCTTAGCCTGTGTAACTTTCAACTCACAATCAGCAGGGGGAAGAAAACTCTAATGATGTTGTTAGTTTTATTTTATTTTATTGGAAGGCAGGATGATCAAGAAGATAAAGTTGCTTATATCGCACATTAGCCATTAATTCTACATGGGTTCCCCGCATTATTATTTCTCCATCCTCCATAAATAAAATTTCATCCATTTCCTCCACACCAACTAGATGATGAGTAATCCATACAATAGATTTTTCCTGTAAGCTTGCAAAAATAGTCTTTAAAAGCTCCTTTTCCGTTTTTGGATCTAAACTGGCATTCGGCTCATCCATAAGAACAACTGGGGTGTTTTGCAACAGAATTCTTGCAAGTGCAACCCGTTGTTTTTCTCCACCGGAAAAGCGCTGCCCCGTTTCTTGCATAAATGTATTCATACCATCTGGCAAGCTGTCTATTAGATTTTCAAGTTGGGCAAGCTTTATAGCTTTTTTTATTTCTTCCTCTGTAGCATCATCAACCCCTAAGGTTATATTGCTGCGCAATGTTGTATCAAATAAATGGGGATTTTGATTCAATACAGATAGAAAGGAAGAATTAGTCTCATGATAGTCATGGGCATCATGGTTGTTAATTAGCACTTTTCCTTTTTGGGGAATAAGAGCACCTTGAATCAATTTCAGCAAAGTAGATTTGCCAGCACCGCTCCTGCCGATTATTGCAATTTTTTTCCCTTGGGGAATAGCAAGCTGGATATTAGAAACCGATAAATTATCTTCAGACAGATAAGAAAATGATGTCCCTTCCAATTCAATGTCAATCCGTGATGTATCGATGCTTTTTAAGTCTTTATTGGAATATATGGTTTTTTCTTCTTTTAATTTTTTTAAGCGCTCCAGTGAATCTTGATATCCTGGAATTTTTTCAAAAGCGTCGGAAATAATTAAAAAAGCATCCAGGACAGGAAAGGCAACTAGGATGATTGCTGCAATGACTGTGGCAGAAATGGCCCCTTGGGCATATTGTTCACTTGACCACAAGGCAAGCGTTATAATAATGACAGCTGCAATCCCTTGACTAAAAAAGTTTCTCCATCTAGAAAAACTTTGAAGTTTTCGATTGATAGAAGCAGCGGCAGCTTCTTTCTTTTCATAGTCCCCGATAAATTGTTTTGCACGGCCACTGATTACCCAATCGCTTACCCCAAGTATATTATCTGTCAATTTCTGATATAAAGCATTCCGTTTTTGTTTATATGCCTTTTGTTTTTTTTGGATAAAGAGAAGAGACAAAATTGGCAGGATGATAAGCAATACAGCCAAATAAAAGCCGATTAAAAGAGCAAATGTCATATCAAACATTCCAATGGCAATCAGAACAATGATATATAGAAAAATGGCAGAAATAGTGGGGAAAATAGTCCGCAAATAAATATACTGCAGCTGTTCAATATCTTCTGCCAGTATTCCAAGCATATCTCCCATTTTAAATCGAGATTTAAGAAAAAGAGCCTGAGGTTCTAATATACGGTATAATTTTACCCGCATTCTAGAAAGAATCCGCAAAACAGTATCATGCCCGGCGAGCCTTTCTAAATAGGCAAAAACTGCTCGGCTTATTCCAAATGTGCGAACCCCCACGATTGGAATATAAACTAACAGTATATTCTCTACAGGAATGGCAGCTTTTGATATTAAATAGCCAGATGTAAAGGTAAGCATTGCTGCTGTAAACACTGTAAGGAAACTAAGTGTGATAATTAAGATGATGCGAAGACCATTTCCCTTTAAGAAGGGAAGAATCCATTTGTTTTGTTTCATTGTTTTTTCCCCCTCCTTACTCATGCAGCAGCCTAAAATAGGTCCCTTTTTTTGCAACTAGCTCTTTATGTGTTCCAACCTCTACTAGCTTTCCATTATCTAGAACAAATAGTAAATCCATATTTTCCATCCAATGCAAACGATGGGTAGCTAAAAAGACTAATTTATCTTTAAATAATGGCAGCATTGTTTTTTTTAGCTCATATTCTGTTTCGATATCAAGATGAGAAGTTGGTTCATCTAAAATCATGATATGGCGATTGCTTAAGTAAGCGCGAGCCAGTGCAATTCTTTGCTCTTGACCTCCGCTTAAACGGCGGCCGCCATCGCCTAGCCACTCATCAAGTCCATTAGGAAATGTTTTATACAATTCGTAAAGACCGGTAGCCTTTAGAGCTTTTTCTACTTCTTTATCCGTCGCTTGCGGCGAATAAAAACGAATATTATCTCGAAGGGACAGGCTAAAGATATATGGAGATTGGGGGATATAAGTAGTCCGCTTTCTCCACGTGCTGCCAGTTAGGCTTTCCTTGTTTCCGTTTATTTTAATAGATCCAGAAGAGTGTTCTATAAAGCCGCTTAGCATATCAATAAGAGTCGATTTGCCAGCACCGCTTTCTCCAACAATGCCAATTTTTTTCGCACCGCTTATAGAAAAGGAAATATCCTTTAAAGTATTTATTTCTTCACCAGGATGATGAAAATTTATTGAATGAAAATCAAGTTCATTGATAGCTGAAGGCAGAGTTTTTTCTTGGGAATTATGTGTTCCGTCCTTTTCATCAAGGATTGCTCCAATCGCTTCTCCAGCCTCTTTTCCATTTAATGTAGCATGATAATCAGCGCCGACCATGCGAACAGGCAGAAAATATTCTGGAGCTAAAATCAAAATCATTAATGCTGGAAGCAGGGTTAAATCGCCATTGATCAATCTTACTCCCAAATTGACAGCAACAGATGCAACAGATAAAGATGTGAAGAAATCTAATGAAAAAGAAGATAAAAATGCCACTCTTAATGTTTTCATTGTAGCAGAACGGTATTGTTCACTGACTTTTTCGATGTTTTCACTATGCTTTTTGCTTTTTCCCAAAAACTTAAGTGTTTCGAGTCCCCTTAATGAATCTAAAAAATGATTAGATAATATTCGATAGGTTGCCCACTGACGAGTAGTCTGCCCTTTTGCAGCAAGACCTACAAGAATAAGAAACCCTATTAATATAGGCATGGTAACAGTTAAGATAATGCCAGAAATCCAATCCATCCAATAAACATAAAGAAGGACCATAGGCGGAACAGCAGAGGTTGCTATCATACGCGGAAGAAAAAGCTCCAAATAGTTTTTAAATTGAGAAATTCCTTCTAAAACAAGTGTAGCCATGTTTCCGCTACCTTGTTTTTTTGTGAATTTTGGTCCTAGTTCAAATAGTTTTGACACTAATTGAAAGCGCAATTGTTTACTGGTTTTTTCAGCAAAATCAGCTGAGATTTTTTGCAGCGTTAATTGCAGCAAATGGCGGCCTATAAATGCTAACAAAAACAATATGATTATCTCATATTGTTTTGAAAAAGATTCGCCTTTATATAAGGAGACTATTACTTCTGCAAGCCACTTGGCTTGCAGAATAATAGTGATTCCTTGCAATATCGTTAAAATGGTTAAAATAATTAAAATCGGCTTAATCCCTTTATATTTAAATAAATCTTGTTTCATTAGTATTCAAGATGTGACTTCTCGGTAACTCTTTTGCGGAATACAATATAGCTCCATACTTGATAGCCTAGTACAAAAGGCAGCAGGGAAAGAGCAACAATTGTCATTACTTTTAAAGAGTAATGCCCAGAAGCAGCATTTGTTATTGTTAAGCTGAAGGCATCATTAATGGAACTGATCATTACTCTAGGGAATAAGCCGATAAATACTGCTGCAAATGAAAGAATAATGACACCGCCCGTCATGCCAAATGCCCAGCCATCTTTTTTTCTTGAAATAAAGAATCCGCTAAGTACAAACACAATGACTGCTAACCCAAATATAAACGAAAGAATAGTGCCTCGTTCATTAAAAATATCTGTTTTGATATAGGTTAAGGAGCAAAATGCAACTAATAAAATTCCCAGGACAGGCAATAACTTTTGTGCTGTACGGCGAGCGCGATCTCTAAGGTCGCCAACAGTGCGCAATGTTGTAAACATAAGGCCATGAACTAAACAAAGGATAAGAACTGTTAATCCGCCAACTAGTGTATAGTAATTGACGATATCAAAAAATCCTGCCTTTAATTCCATATCTTTATCAATCGGCAGCCCTTGCATAAAACAAGCAAATACAACACCGAATAAAAGAGGAGGCAATAGGCTGCCTAGAAAGATGCATACATCCCATGACTTTTTCCATAAGGGATGATCGCTTTTAGCGCGAAATTCGAAACCAGTTGCCCGTACAATCAGTGCGAGCAATACAACTACAAGCGGTGTATAGAAACCGCTGAAAAGGGTTGCATACCAATGGGGAAAGGCAGCAAATAACGCCCCCCCAGCAGTAATAAGCCATACTTCATTTGCATCCCAGAAAGGGCCGATTGAATTAATTAAAATTCTTTTATCCATATCATTTTTAGCAATGATCTGTGTGGACATGCCTACACCAAAATCAAATCCTTCCAAGAAGAAAAAGCCGATAAATAATACAGCAACTAAAATAAACCAAAGTACATTTAGATCAAACATGAAAACCCTCCTTTGCAAATGGGTCATTATTTACTTTTGCGTCTTTTTTATCCATTAAATATGGTCCTTTTTTAATGACTTTTACAAATAAAAATACCATGATAATACCTAAAATTGCATAGACAGAGGAGAATGTAATAACAGAGAACAATACTTGGCCAGCGCTCACGCTTGGTGAAATGCTGTCTTCTGTAGTCATTAATCCAAATACAGTCCAAGGCTGTCTGCCGATTTCTGTCATAATCCATCCTGAAGTATTGGCGATAATTGGTAAAGATATACCTGCTATCATAAAGCGGTAAAACCATTTATTTGATTTTGAAACCAATTTTTTCTTCCATGCTAGATATACTCCATAAATACCAAATAAAAGCATTAGAGTTCCGGCAGCTACCATGATTCTGAAACTCCAAAAAGTTGTTTTGACTGGTGGAATATAATTTCCTTCTCCATATTTTTGGGTATACTCTGCTTGCAGTTCATTCATGCCCTTTACGCTTCCATCAAGGGTATTGTAAGAAAGGATACTTAAAAGGTATGGTATTTTGATTTCGCCAGTGTTCTCTTTTTTATCTACATCAATAAAAGCTGATACAGTCCAAGGAGCTGGGTCTTCGCTTGTTTCCCAAAGGCCTTCACTTGCTGCCATTTTCATTGGCTGTGTTTCCACAAGATATTGTGCTTGTGCGTGTCCTGCTACCATTGTTAGAAATGTAGAGATTAAAGCAACGGTTATACCGACTTGGAATGATTTTTTAAAGAATTCAACTTCTTGTTTTTTAAGCATTTTATATGCACTAATGCCTGTTACTAAAAATGCGCCTGTTGCTAATGCCCCCAAAACAGTGTGGGGAATTTCTACAAGAGCCTGCCCATTTGTAATAAGAGCAAAAAAGTCATTCATTTCAGCGCGGCCATTGTTAATCTCATAGCCAACAGGATGCTGCATAAAAGAGTTGGCTATTAAAATCCAGAAAGCAGAGAAAATGGTTCCGATAGATGTTAGCCAAATACATGCTAAATGGACTTTTTTCGATAAGCGATCCCATCCAAAAATCCATAAGCCGATAAATGTCGATTCCATAAAGAATGCAAGCAATGCTTCGATAGCAAGCGGTGCACCGAATACATCTCCAACAAAACGAGAATAGTTAGACCAGTTCATACCAAACTGGAATTCTTGAAGAATACCAGTAACAATTCCGATTACAAAATTTATTAGAAACAATTTCCCCCAAAACTTTGCCATCTTTTTATATTCTTCATTGCCGCTTTTCACATACATTGTTTCCATGATGGCGATTAAGAATACAAGGCCAATGGAGATTGGTACAAATATGAAGTGAAAAATGGTTGTTGACGCAAATTGCAGACGCGATAGAAATACCATATCCATGTATTTCTCCTCCTTTTGATTTAAAATATTTTTGTGAACGTACTAGTAGGCAAAGCGATAAATATCATTGCATAAAAAAATGTAGCGTACAGATGCAAATTTGTTATCCAAAAATGAAAACGTGCAGCAAATACAATGCGCTTAGCATAGTTTTTAAGTAATCAATACAATAAGCGAGCTATAGATATTGGTATATAAAGCTTTTAAAAAACTCGGCTTCGTTTTTTCCAATCGTCTCCCTTTTTTTTGAATTCTAGATATATCATAATGAAAAATTTATAACTTGAGTTAAAAATCACATAAAGTTAGAAAAAAGTTCACAATTTCACATAAAAGTTTTCTATGGGCATAAAAGCATATTGCATATCGGAAATAAATGTTATATAAAAATATGTTAACTAATAACTTGATTCTTTTTTGTCTAATAAATTTTGGGAAATATAAAAAAGAAAAGATTATGTGCAGAAGCTTTGCTTCTAAAGAGTGAACATTGTATGCTTTTGTAAGCTATTACTTTTCATTAAGACAGAATTGAGGGTGCAAAAAAATGATAAAATGTATTGCGATTGATATGGATGGAACATTACTAACTTCTACACAAGAAATTACAGAAGAGAACAAGTCAGCCATTAAACAGGCTCAACAGCAGGGGGTAGAAGTAGTTATTGCCACAGGGCGCGCTTATGAAGAAGCGGGAGACTTATTAAAAGAAGCAGGGATTATTACACCAATGATTTGTGCAAATGGAGCAGAAATACGCACTAATCAACACGAAATTATTGGGACAAACCCATTAGAAAAAGAAATGGCAAAAAAAATAGCAAATATTTTACATGATAATCAAGTGTATTATGAAGTTTATACAAATAGAGGTACATATACATTAGATAAAAATACTGCTAGATCTCTAATCATTGATATTTTTACTGTGAACGGCCATACGGAAAATATGGAGGAAATTAAAAGGGCAGCAGAAGAACGCTTAAATGATATTCATCAAGTAGAAAGCTATTTGCCTTTAATAGAAGACAAAGACCAAGTTATTTACAAGTTTTTAGCCTTCAACTATGATCAGAGTTTGCTAGCCAAAGTCAAAGAAGAATTATTAAGTGTGATAGATGGGATAGCGATTAGTGCGTCAGGGAAGGAAAACCTTGAAATAACATCAGTGAATGCACAAAAAGGCATCGCATTAGAGGAATTTGTAAAAACAAGAGAGATAGACTTAAAAGATACGATGGCTATTGGAGACAACTTTAATGATCTTTCGATGCTTCTTAAAGTCGGCAGAGCTGTTGCAATGGGAAATGCAGAAGAGGAAATAAAAAAACAATGCCACTTTGTAACAACTACAAATGAAGAGAGTGGAGTAGCAAAGGCTATACATAAAGCTTTAGCATTATAAAAAACGACTCTAATTTAATAGAATCAATAAAGCAAAACTTCAATCAGTGGGGATTTTTTCATCTCCCACCCAGATTTTTCTTTTTTTTCTTATAATCTTGATGTGGGGGTTAAAAGCCCGTTAATGCATGATAAATGGATCTTTGTTCATTAATATAGTCAAAAAAACAGAAAACGGATCATCAGTTTTCTGTTTTTTTGCAAGAAAATTAGTAGAGCTTCTTATTTTCGCGGGGTTAAGCCGTATAAAATAAACTGAATGGTAGTTTCAATTTCTTCCTCATCATTCCATTTTGCCTCAGGAAGCAAAATATAACGAGCAATAAAATAGCCGAAAATCGAAGTTACAGTAAGACGAACTGAACTATATGTTGGAATATCAATTATTTCGCTCTTTGCTTTAAATGATTCTACTAATTCTTCCATTCGTTTAAATATTTTTTTGGCAATTTGCTCTTTAAAAAGTTCTCTCAAGTCTTCATGAAAAGGTATCTCTTGTATTAATATTTTAAATAAAGCCTGATTTTTTTTTAGAAATTCTAATCTGTTATATACAATTGCCCGAATAAATTCTTCAAATGTATTATAGGAAAGATCAAGTACTTTGCTGAAAAAATCTTTCACAATAAATGGAGCGATCAATGTATGGACTAATGGGGTCAAAATGGCCGTCAACAAGTCTTTTTTTGTTTTATAATGCCTAAAAATAGTACCTTCTGCAACACCTGCCTTTTTGGCAATTTCATTGGTAGAGGTTGCAGCATAGCCTTTGTCGCTAAAAGCCTCGATTGCTGCAATTAAAATTTTTTTCTGTTTATTGGTAATGTTTTTTTCCTCTTTTAGAATAAGATCTAAAATGGATTCTTGACTACTCATAAAAGACTCCTTCTGCTAAACTGAATTATTTCTATTATAAAGTACAGTATGAAAAAAAAATCACCGATTATTCATTATTTATCTCTATTTAACAGGAGTTTGGCCCCACTGATTAAAGATTCACTTTATATTTTGCGGTAGTTTTTTAAAGATAATATGTTGCATAATAAAAATACTAGAGAAAAGATGCTTAATATAACAAGTGGAATAAAAATTTCTTCTATGCCAAGTCCTCGTATCATTACATTTTTTAATGCATCGGCAGCATAATACAGTGGAGTAATAGTAGATATCCAACTGATAGTAGATGAAATGCCATCTAAATTAAATAATCCAGAGAAAAATACTTGCGGAACAACAATAATCGGAATGAATTGAAACATTTGAAGTTCATTTTTTGCATAAGATGATAAAAGCATTCCTAAGGTTAAAGCAGTCAATGATAGTAATAGTGTAAGAAGAATTACATAAACTATCGAACCTTTTTGAATTAAATCTAAAATATAAACCGAATAAAGGACAATAATAATCGATTGTACCATTGTAAAAATGCCGAATCCAATGACATAGCCAATAACAATTTCCCATCTGCGAATAGGACTGGAAAGGAGCCGCTCTAGTGTTCCAGATGTTCTTTCTCTTAAAAAGGCGACGCCTCCAACTAAAAATACAAAGAAAAAGGCGAAGAAACCTAATAGTACAGGCCCGATAGCATCAAACTGATTCATATCTTCAGAACCATATAGAAAGTGAACAGTTGGTTTTAGGGTGTTTTCGGCTGTTATACTATCTTGTATCATGGTAACCGTTGTTTTTGTAACAGTTGGATCACTGCCTTCTAAAAGAATGGCAGGAGTTTTATCTTCAAAAGAAATATACCCATCGATCTTTTTATCGACTATAGCTTTTTTTGCCTGTGAAACAGTGGAATAGGCATATATCTTCACATCATTTTCTTTTAATTTAGCAGTGATTTGTTCAGGAACTTGGACAACTCCTACTTTAGGTGTATAAGCATTGCTGTCAAAAATTAAATTTAATAGGGTTAGCACAAAGATAGGAGCAACTATCATCATTGCTAAAGTTCGCTTATCGCGGTAAAACTGTTTTAATATACGAATAATAAGGCCTTTAATTCTCATAAGGCATCCCCCCATAATAAAGAAAAGCTTCTTCCATTGATGAAGCATGACAGGCTTCTTTTAGATTCTTGGGAGTATCCACTGCAATTAATTGGCCGTCACGAATCATCCCCAATGTATCACATTTTTCTGCCTCATCCATTACATGTGTCGTTACAATAATAGAGGTCCCCTTCTCTTTTAATTGTTCAAAGGTTCTCCATATATTTTGTCTTAAGACAGGATCAATGCCAACTGTCGGTTCATCCAGAATAAGAAGATCCGGCTCGTTTAATAATGCAATGCAAATGGATAATCTTCTTTTCATTCCACCTGAAAATTTGCTGACAGGCTTATTTAAATCATTAGTTAAGCCTACTAAGGAAGCAGATGCCTCGATTTGTTCTTTTTTCTTTTGGCCTTTGATTCCATATAAAGTAGCAAAAAAATCTAAGTTTTCCATCGCGGTCAACTCCTGATAGAGAGCATCTGCTTGGGCCATATAGCCGATTCTCTCCATTACTTTTAAATTTGGCATCTTGTTATCTAATACAGTAATGCTCCCATTATCAGGAGTATCCAAACCGATAAGCGTTTTAACAAGTGTTGTTTTTCCTGATCCAGAAGGACCTAATAAGCCGAAAATCTCCCCTTTTTTTATTGTTAAATTTATATTGCGGAGAACAGACTGTTTGCCAAATGATTTAGAAACAGCTTGAATAGTGACCGTTGATTTTATTATCATTGTTATCCCGCCTTTATAAAATGAGTGATTACTCACTTTATAATATTCCTAAGGACAGAAAATGTAAAGTGAGTAATCACTTATTTTGGGATAGTAATATTTGTTTATAGTACCCTTTTCAGAAAATCAGTTATACTAAAAAGATCAGCGAATCAAAAGAATATACTATTTAATTATTTTGAGGTGGATGAAAATGGCTGATTTTCAGGCTAACGTAATTATTGCAGAACCGGTAGAGATTGTATTTTCCTATATGGCTAATTTAAAAAATGCACCTGTTTACATGGATAAAGTGAAAGAGACAACAAAATTAACAGAGGGGCCAATCGGAAAAGGGACTAAATATCAGGAAATAAGAATAGTTCGAGGCAAGGAAGCGGTCGCGGAGATTGAATTTTTATACTATGAAGAAAATAAAACATATACTACTAGAAGCCACTCTAATGGTTTATTAGTAGATTATCATTATCGTTTCACTGAAATTGCAGAAGGAACAAAAGTAGAATTTACAGCAAAAGTGCATGTTGCAGGTTTTTGGATGCGATTAACGAAAAGGCTTCTTATTAATATTTTAAAAGGGGAAGATGGCGATCATCTTCATCAAGTAAAAGTAAATCTTGAAAAGGAAGAACACATATAAGTGTAAGGAAAAAAGGCTGATAAGAAAAATCAGGCCTTTTTTCTTTAAGTTAAGAAGAGTGCTCCTATTTACGATTTCCAAACATCTTGTGCGATGCGGACAACATGGCGCACCTTTTCCCATTGTTGTTCCTCTGTTAGAAGATTTCCCTCTTCTGTTGAAGCAAATCCGCACTGTGGGCTTAAGCAAAGCTGGTCTAGGCTGACATATTTATTTGCTTCTGCAATTCTTGTTTTAATTGTTTCGGCATTTTCCAATTCCCCAAATTTTGAGGTAATCAAGCCTAATACAATTTGCAGGTCATTTCTATTCACATGGCGAAGCGGTTCAAATCCGCCAGAACGCTCATCATCGAACTCAAGGAAAAGCCCATCCACATTTAAGCCTCCGAAAATTATTTCAGATACACTGTCATAGCCGCCGCTGGCTGTGTAAGTAGATTTGAAGTTTCCGCGGCAAATATGCATGGTGATTACCATATCATCGGGTTTTTTAGCAATGGATTCGTTAATTGCTTTTGCAGACAATAAGGCTATTTGTTCTGGGTCTTGCCCTTTTTCACGCATTTGTTCTCTGCCTTTTTCTGAGAAGAATGCTGCCCAAGAAGTATCGTCTAATTGTAGATAACGGCAACCCGCATCATAAAATGCCTGAATAGCCTTCTGATATGCTGCTATTAAATCATCGAAAAATACTTGTTGATCTGGATAGACATCTTGGTCGATTTTCCCTCTGAAAAATAGCATGTTTGGGCTAGGGATAGTAAATTTGGCAACATGATCCCCAGCAATACGATGAAGAAATTTATAATCTTCTATCATGGGATGATTAGTAAAATCAACTTTACCAGTTACTTTTATGCCATGTGGCTTCGTTTGGACACCATGAAATTGAATGCCAGAATCTGCTTGGTAGAGTTCCACTCCATCAAGAGCAGCCAAAAAATCAAAATGCCACCATGCACGTCTTAATTCCCCATCTGATACAGCCTCAAGCCCTGCCTCTTTTTGTCTTTCTACTAGACGAATTATTTCCTCATCTTCAATCGTGCGCAGTTGTTCTGCTGTTATTTCCCCATTTTGTTTTTGCAAGCGTGCATTTTTTAAACGTTCTGGTCTTAAAAAGCTGCCTACATGGTCTCCTCTAAAAGGCCCTCTTACTAATGTTTTCGTCAATTTTTTTCGCTCCTTACTCCTGATGTAATTGGTAGCTGTCATTTTATTAAAGGCAGTGCATATAAAATGCGATAGAAACAGCTGGTTTTGCAAGGGTTCTGCAAATTTTTATAATATTTTCTCTATTTAAAGATACTACTAAAAGAAGTTGATTTGTATAAAATTTTAAAAATAGTTTTGTTTTTTTGTTTATAGTCCTTAAGCAAAAGAAAAGTGGAGAGAAGGCATGCCCTCTCTCCACTTACTTTCTTTTACTTATTAAATTTATAGGACCAAAAGCGTTCTGTATAGAGACGAGCAAGTACGGCTGGATCCTGATTTTGAACACCTTCTTGGAGTGTTTGTGTATACTGTTGTGTTTGTGAACGATGGGCTGCTACTGTTGCAATTTTTTTATCCGCATAGTTTTGAACATCCACTGCTATATCAGGTTCGCCAAGGTCTTCAATAGAATTATGGGCAAAGGCAATGCAATGCAATTTCGGGCGTTTTGATGCCTCAATTTTTTCTAGTGTTTTTACAACAGCCTCTGCTGTTGCATCATGGTCTGGATGAACAGAATATCCAGGATAAAAAGAAATGACTAGAGAAGGATTTAACTCTTTTATAAGAGCAGCAAATTCATTTACTAGCACGTCGCCTTTTAAAAATTCAATTGTTTTATCCCGATATCCTAGCATGCGGAGATCTGTTAAGCCCATAACTCTAGCAGCTTCCTGCAGTTCCTCTTTGCGAATAGAAGGCAATGACTCTCGAGTTGCAAATGGGGGATTTCCTAAATTTCTTCCCATCTGGCCAAGCGTTAAACAAGCATAGGTTACAGGAGTGCCTTCATGTATATGCCTTGCAATTGTTCCTGAAACACTAAAAGCTTCATCATCAGGATGAGGGAAGATGACAAGTACATGTCTTTCCTTTTCCATTGCTGTATCCTCCTTTCTAAACTGTTTATTCAAATGGTTTTTCACTAATTTGTAATGCAACGGCCAGTTTACCAGAAAAATCAAGGCCTGCAAGCAGAAGACGATTTTTTTCATCTACTTCATAATGGTTGATTCCTTCTGCATATACCCAGCCGAATTCTGTTTTTAATCCAATCCGATATGGACCATTTCCAGTGATTTTGCCATATTCAAAGCTTAATTTTGCATTGCGTATATATGCTCCAGAATTAAAAAATGTTTCATCTTCATGGTTTGCATAGGCGCCATTTGTTGTTTCCAAATGGATGTAGACTTCTTTATTGGATTTTTTGTCTAACTCTTGCTGGACATTTTCTATATGGATAAATTCCATTTTGGTCCTCCCTCCGCAAATATTTTAAGTCATTATTTTGAACGGACAGCTGTTTTATGTTCTTTATTCTTTCGATAAGCGCCATGCATGGTTGGACCAACATATTCATTTAGTTGAAATCCATTTGCAATGGCTGCAGTAATAAATTCCTTTGCTACTTGAATTGCTTCTAATACTGTTCTTCCTTTAGCCAATTCTGCAGTGATTGCAGCAGAATAAGTGCAGCCAGCACCATGTGTATATGTAGTATCTACTAGTTCACTTTCATAAATAGTAAATTCTGTTCCATCGTATAAAAGATCAATTGCTTTTTCATGCTTTAATTTGCTGCCACCTTTAATTAAAACATATTTAGGTCCTAAAGCATAAATTTTAACTGCTGCTTCTTTTAAATCGTCAATTGTTTTAATTGGTCCATCTGTTTTGGCAAGCTGCCATGCTTCAAATAGATTAGGTGTAACAACAGTTGCTTTTGGCACAAGCAATTCGCGAAGTGCATCAGCAGTTTCAGGATGCAATACTTCATCTTCTCCTTTGCAAACCATTACTGGGTCAATAACTACTTTATCTAGCTTTTTTTCCTCGATTAATTTGCTTGCAAGTTCAATAATTTCAACTGAACCTAACATGCCAGTTTTCATGGCATCGATGCCTACTGAAAGAACTGTTTCTAATTGGGATTCTACAGTTTTAATTTCTTGTGGGAACACATTATGGTGCCAGCCATTATTAGGATCCATTGTTACAATGGTAGTTAGTGCTGTCATTCCGTATACACCTAACTCCTGAAATGTCTTCAAATCTGCTTGGATACCAGCACCGCCACTTGTATCCGAACCAGCTAATGTTAATACCTTTTTCATGCTGAATTGCCTCCTATAAATAAAAGATCTAAAAGGTTTTGCGAGCATTTTTAAACTTTTAGGATATTGCTAACCTTATCGATTATTCTGCTGCACACCTTATTTTGGATAATTGTAGTCTATTCTAAACTAATCATACAACTATTCCATACTTTTTTCATTAAGTTCGCATGTAAAGAGCATAACAATAAGTTTTTAGTGCATTTAATCAAGGCGGAGAATAGAATTTTGTTCCTCTATCATGCGAAAATATAGTTTATTTGCACAACTCCAAATAAATTTGCAAACTTGTACTATTTATTTTAAACAATCGATTCTTAATTTTGGTAGAATACTAAATAAGAAGTATAAAAAGGAGCAAACAAATGAATTTTTCAATAACAACAAAGCCTATTTTGGCGCAAGATGTAATAGATAAAGTAGTGAATAGGAATGCTGGTGCTATTACGACCTTTATCGGGACAGTACGAGAATTAACTCACGGCAGAAAAACAATGCATTTAGTTTATGAAGCATATGAACCAATGGCGGTAAAAAAACTAGAACAAATAGGGTTTGAAATAACTGAAAAATGGAAAAATTCAGAAGCGGCGATTACCCACCGAATTGGCAAGCTGGAAATAACAGATATTGCCGTAGTAATTGCTGTTTCGACTCCACATCGAGAAGATGCATATAAAGCGAATAAATACGCGATTGAAAGAATTAAAGAAATAGTGCCTATTTGGAAAAAAGAGCATTGGGAAGATGGTGAAGAATGGATAGGGAACCAAAAAGGAACGATTCCGTATCCATCTGGAAAACCGGAAATGGAGGAAAAAGATGAATAAAATACTTTTTTTTGCAGCATTAAAAGAAGTGATAGGCGAGGATTCACTAGAAATGGATTTAAATGGAAAAACAGTTAAGGAAGCAAAGTCTATCTTGCAGGAAGAGTTTCCTGCACTGCCTTTAGCAGTTGCAATGACTGCTATTAATGAAGAATTTGCCTTTGATGAGGATGTCATTAAAAAAGAGGATATTATTGCATTTATTCCACCAGTAAGTGGAGGCTAATGATAATTTTTAATAGAGAGGAGAAATAAATGGTGAAGGATGACCGTTATTCCCGGCAAGTTTTATTTTCTCCTATTGGCAAAAAGGGGCAAGAGCTGCTAGAGAAAAAGCATGTATTGCTAATTGGCGCCGGAGCATTAGGTTCTAGTGCAGGGGAAATGTTTGTCCGGTCAGGAATTGGAAAACTGACAATAATTGATCGAGACTATATTGAAATAAGTAATTTGCAAAGGCAGACACTATATACAGAGGCTGATGTAGAACAAAAAATGCCAAAGGCGGTTGCAGCAAAAAAGCATCTTTATGCTATTAACTCTTTGTGCAAAGTAGAAGGCATTGTTGGAGAAGCTACTATTGAACTCCTTGAGGGCTTGATGGATCAGGTAGACCTTGTAATGGATGCCACAGATAATTTTGAAACAAGAATGATCTTAAATGATTTGTCTCAAAAATATAATAAGCCATGGATTTATGGAGCCTGTGTTGGCAGCGTCGGGATGAGCTACACTATTATCCCAGGCATCACTCCATGTCTGCATTGTTTGCTGCAAAAGATGCCGTTGCAAGGAATGACCTGTGATACAGCGGGAATCATCTCGCCAGCTGTGCAGATGGTAGTGGCACATCAAGTGGTGGAGGCAATGAAACTTTTAGTAGAAGACTATAATGCTTTAAGAGGAACTTTTTTAAGTTTTGATTTATGGAATAACCAGTATCAGTCCATAAAAGTGGACCGCATAAAAAAATCAAGCTGTACATCATGCGGTGTTGAAAAGACTTATCCCTTTTTAGACAAAAATAATCATACAAAAACAGCTATTCTTTGTGGAAGGGATACTGTGCAGATTCGCCCTTCTAAAGAAAAACAGCTGAATTTGAAAAAATTGGCAGAAAGTCTTGAGAATAATGGATATGAAGTGAAAGTCAATCCTTTTTTAGTTGCTGTTCAAATGGAGCATACAAGGATGGTAATATTTAAAGATGGAAGGGCACTTATTCATCATACAAAAGATGTCATCTATGCTAAATCACTGTATGATAAACTTTTAGGCTAGCATATACAAAGAGATTGCTCTAAAAGGTATTATGTTTAGTAGGGAAAAAACATAATTGCCCTTTAGAGCAATCCGATATAAATAATTATAGTGTAAAAGAAAGTATGCAAGTGAAAGCATTAACTGCAGACAATATACAGATTAATTGGTTGATCCAACGATGACAAGTTTACCTGTATCTAATACTTCTTCATATTTTTCTGCTTCCATTTCAGTTAAGCCAACAGATTGCATTTTAGAGCGAAGCTCATCTCCTCTTTTTCGGAAAACATTGCTTAAAGAATCAAGAAATCCTTGCTCCTTTATGCTGACTTCTGCTGTTTCTGTTGCGGCAGTTAAATCCTCTGAACGATCTTTATCATGAGCAAAAATATAAATGTTTTCTCTTTCATATCCTTGGTTTTCTAATCCTCTAATAATATTATCTGCTTGTACTCCATTTTCTACTACCTCTACTTTATACATAGTGTTTCCTCCTTTTATTCTAGTAATTTATTTTCTTTACCTGTATGTAATTTATTTATCCTTTTCTATAAAAAATAAACTTTCTATAGATTGGTAAATTATTCTTGCATCTAAAAAGTATTGTGAAAGCTATGTTTTTTTGCTAAAACGAAGTATAGCATTTAAGAGACTATTACTGAAAAGTAGAGATGAAACCGTATTAAGGGAGAGAAATAATGGTTAGCAGGAAGCAAAAAAGGGCTATAAATAAAGAGATTGATACAATTTGGCAAGAGACGGCCAGCACTGCGATGGATTGGAAAGAAACAAAGGGTTTTTCTTTTCCATTTATCTATCTGAAACATAATAAGAAAAGACGATTTAAATTAATATTTTTCCTTGCTATTGTTATTCTAGTGCTTTTAGCAATAATTATTGGGATTGGGAGGATGTCTTTTTCTGAGACTGCAGCCATAAGAAAAAGCGGTTATCTAGAGCAAATGAAAAATCTATCTTCCCTTGCATCTTCACAGGCATTTGTAAAAGTGATTTTGGAAAAAGAAGATAATGAAATATTCGGCAAAGAAATTCAAGCAGATATACCAGGAACAAAAAGGAAAATATTATTAGTGGTGCCTGGTGTGGTAACAGCTGGAGTTAACATAGAGGGCTTGAATGAGGATAAGCTGGAAGTAGATGAACAGAATAAGCAAATAACCATTATTTTGCCTCATGCTGAACTTCTTCAGGAACCTTCCATTGATTTTGAAAAGGTAGAAACATATTCTGTATCTGGGATTTTCCGTGGAGAGGTCAACTGGAAGGAAGGTTATGCATTGGCAAATGAAGCAAAAGAAGAAATAAAAAGGGAAGCGATCGAACAAGGGATTTTAGCTAATGCTGAAAAGAATGCCAAAAAGACAATTGAGCAATTTTATGAAAAGTTAGGGTATGCTGTTACTGTACAATTTAGTCAAGAGTAAAGGGGCGATAAACTAAAATGATTGACTTGCAATTGCCAAATGATTGGGCGAAGTTGTTGGAGCAAGAAAAGCAGAAGCTTTATTTTCAAGAATTAGAGCGATATCTGCAGAAAGAATATGAAGAGCAGTTGATCTATCCTAAAAAAGAGGATATCTTTAATTGCCTTAGGTACACTTCCTTTAATGAGGTGAAAGTTTTGATATTGGGACAAGATCCATATCATGGCCCAAATCAAGCGCATGGACTAAGTTTTTCTGTTAAGCCAGGTGTGGCCATTCCTCCGTCTTTAAAAAATATTTATAAAGAATTAAACGAGGATATAGGATGTCATATCCCGAATAATGGATATTTAGAAAATTGGGCAAAACAAGGAGTATTACTATTAAATACAGTAATGACAGTTAGAGCAGGACAAGCTAATTCACACCGCGGAAAAGGGTGGGAAATCTTCACAGATGAAATAATAAAAGAACTGAATAAGAGGGAAGAACCAGTGATTTTTGTATTATGGGGAAAACCTTCCCAAGGGAAAATCCGATTAATTGATTCGAATAAACACCAAATAATTATGTCTAGCCATCCATCGCCATTATCCGCATATCGAGGCTTTTTTGGCAGCAAACCATTTTCTAAAATAAATGATACTTTAAATCGATGGGGAAAAAGAGGAATAGATTGGTGCCAATTGTAAGAAAAGTATTGTTTCTTCTCTGTGGCTGCATAGATGATTTTTAGAAAAAGTAATACTATAATAGAAGAATACGTAAATAAAGCAGCAGGCTTTTAAATAGTCTGCTTTTTTACATGGTTTTTGAATGAAAGTGGAAGGAAAAGAAGATGAAGGAAGACAAAGTAGACTGTTATAAATGTAAGTTCTATTATGTTACATGGGACCGCAATTTTCCGAAGGGCTGTAGAGCATTTCAGTTTAAAGGGAGAACAATGCCTTCTCTAGAAGTGAAAAGAGCATCTGGCCAAGAATGTTTAAGGTATATTCCAAAATAGCGCAGTATATCATTTAAAAGGAAAAGTAGGTGAAACTAATGAATATTTCTGTTCAGCAACTTTTAATGAAAATGGAAGATCAAGTAAAAGAAGCAAAAGCAAGTGAATCAGATTCGCGCATTAGGGAACGAGTGCATGCAATTAAGTCATTATGCGAACTGATATTAGAACAAAAAGACCAGTCGGAGCATAGCGTTGCTTATCAGCAAATGGTTCCCCAGGCTGCACCAATCCAGCATGTTTCCTTTAGTTCTGCACCACAGCCGATTCAAACGCAAAAGTTGAATACAGAAGAAGGGAATGGCGACTCTTTATTTGATTTTTAAGATAAGCTGTCTTCTTGACAGTTTAGCATGCAAATAGGTGAATTTGGATTCCTTTTCTTTCAGAGAAGGCATTTTCAATAAGTCTTAAGATATAAGGAGGATATAATGAAAGCATTTATTATAATTGGTGCAGTCAATGCTTTTTTAGCAGTAGCATTGGGGGCATTTGGAGCACATGGTCTAGAAGGAAAAATAAGTGCAAAGTATTTAGAAATTTGGAAAACAGGTGTTACTTATCAAATGTTTCACAGTATGGGGATTCTGATCATTGGGGCAATAATGATGAAAATTCCTCAAAGTAGTTTACTAACTTGGTCAGGCTGGCTGATGGTTGCTGGAATTATCTTGTTTGCTGGAAGTTTATATGTATTGGCTGTTACACAAATCAGTGTATTGGGAGCCATTACTCCTTTAGGAGGAGTTGCATTTTTAACAGCATGGATTCTATTGATTATCGCAGCGGTAAAATACTTGTAGCAGTAGATAATAAAAAGCTGGCAAACTTCGCCAGCTTTTTGTCATCTTGGAGGATAGGTAGAGAGATTTGGCGCCAGTCCATATGGATATTCATATTCTATTTCTTCATCGAATGTGACGTAATCCAAGTATACCATTGGAAGCAAGTAGCGTACTCCTGATTGTGGATCGCTTAAAATAAGGTGGTCACGGCCAGCTGCTTCCACAACACCTTTAAATATCTTCGCATTCCACTCCCGATTGTTCTCAAAAGTTGCATAAACAGTGGCGAGTTTTCCCTTATTTAAACGTAATATATTTTCGATATAGGACGCTTCAATAGGAAGCTGCCCAGGCAGAGTTGGTGAGACTTGAGGCTGCTGAACTGGCTGGGTTGGAACTTGCGTTTGTGGCGGAATATATTGCTGTGTGCCATACGCCGGCGTTTGACTAGGTACAGCTCCATAACCTTGTGGATAGCCGTAAGTTCGATACTCAGGATTCTGATTGTAGTTCTGACTCATTTTCATCCCTCCATTTAATCCGAAAAGAAGTTGAATTCTTCCATATACTTGTGTTTAGAAGTGTGTTTTAGTGGGAGGGCATCTAATTTATGAAGCTTCCCCCATTATTTCTTTTTTTATAAACTCACTAGTTCATCCTATGATACGATTTAATAACTTATGCGTAAGATTTGCTGAAAAATCTAATAAGGAATAACAAAAGAAAAAGGATAACTTTAAAGGAGAAGATTCCTTTTTAAGTTATCCTTTTTCATAAAAGATCTTAATTTACATGTAAAAATGATGAAATAGTATCTGTTTTTAGGATATTTCCAACAAAAAATGATCCAAACTCTCCATATCGGGCACTAACCTCATCAAATCGCATTTCATATACTAGTTTTTTAAATTGAAGAACATCTTCTGAAAATAGAGTGACGCCCCATTCATAATCATCAAAACCAACGGATCCAGTAATAATCTGTTTTACTTTTCCAGCATATTGGCGGCCGATCATGCCATGGCTGTACATAAGTTTTTTGCGATCTTCCATTGGAAGCATATACCAGTTGTCATTTCCTTGGCGGCGTTTATCCATTGGATAGAAGCAAACGTATTTTGCCTGTGGAAGAATAGGATACAACCTTGCTTTAATATGCGGGTTTTCATATGGATCTTCATCAGAACCTGCTGGCAAATAATTGCTTAATTCTACTACAGATACGTAAGAATGTGCAGGTATTGTAAATTCTGCTAATTTTGTTTTGTTAAATTCTGTTTCAATCTCATTTAATTCTTCCATAGTTGGTCGAAGAATCATCATCATAAAGTCTGCTTTTTGACCAACAATCGTATATAATGCATGACTGCCTTTATTTTCATTTTGGACACTATTCCATTTTTCTAATAATCCAAGAAATTCATGGATAGCTGCTTGTCTATCTTCGCTTGATAGCATTTTCCAAGTAATCCAATCTATTGTGCGGAAATCATGCAGGCAATACCAACCATCTAATGTCTTCGCTGCTTCGCTCATTTTATCACTCCTAAATCTTAGCTTAAACATATAAAGTGAAACTTCAATCAGTGGGGGGTTCCACGTCTCCCATTGATTGTTAGTAGAACCAATCGGGCCTTTACGGGCAAGTTTCGTTTCTACCCACCTAGATTTTTTTTTTCTTCTTATCCTCTTGAGGTGAGGAATGACTGCCCGTTAATGCCGGATAAACTTACTATAGCATAGTTTTTCCATAATCCGTTGGAATAACACTCATAGAAAATATGAACAAATTTTGAACAAATGAAAGGGAAAGAATAAAAAGAATAAAAGGGGGTAAATTAAATCAGATAATTTAAAATAATAAAGGATTTTATAAATATGATGGTAACTCCTTGAAATTTTACTAGGTAAGAGTATCCTATAATATGTATAGAAAAAGGAGGAGTAAAAAAGTTATGAGTGATTTATTTACAGGATTAAAGGAAAAAGTGACTGGGCAAAATGTAAGAATAGTATTTCCAGAAGGTTTGGATGAAAGAATTTTAAAAGCGGCTGCTCGATTAGCAGAAGAAAATGTACTGACGCCTATTCTAATTGGTGATATTGAAGAAATCCAAGCAAAAGCTCAAAATTTAGGTGTTTCTTTAGAAAAAGCGGCTATTTATGATCCAAAAAAATATGCACAATTTGATGCTCTTGTAGCTTCTTTTGTGGAAAGACGCAAAGGGAAAGTAACAGAAGAAGATGCTAGAAGAATTCTTCTTGATGAAAATTACTTTGGAACAATGCTTGTATATGCAAATGAAGCAGAAGGTTTAGTAAGTGGTGCTATTCATTCTACAGCAGACACAGTTAGACCAGCATTGCAAATCATTAAAACAAAACAAGGTGTCAAAAAAACATCTGGTGTGTTTATTATGGTTCGTGAAGATGAAAAATATGTTTTTGCAGATTGTGCAATCAATATTTCTCCAGATAGCCAAGATCTTGCAGAGATTGCTGTAGAAAGTGCAAAAACAGCAAAAATGTTTGATGTAGATCCTCGTGTAGCGTTGTTAAGCTTCTCTACAAAGGGTTCAGCAAAATCTCCTGAAACAGAAAAAGTAGAGGCGGCGCTTGCTGAAGCTAAATTAAGAGACCCTCTTTTAGTTATTGATGGAGAATTTCAGTTTGATGCTGCATTTGTTCCGTCTGTAGCAAAACAAAAAGCTCCTGATTCTCCACTTCAAGGCGATGCAAATGTATTTGTATTCCCGAGTTTGGAAGCTGGAAATATTGGCTATAAGATTGCACAAAGACTTGGCAATTTTGAAGCAGTTGGTCCAATTCTTCAAGGATTAAATCGTCCAGTAAACGATCTTTCCCGCGGTTGCAATGAGGAAGATGTTTATAAATTAGCGTTAATTACTGCTGCGCAAAGTTTAAACAACTAAAAGCTACATAAAAAACCTGCTAGCTTTGGTTAGCGGGTTTTTTTCGTATCTCCTTACTTTTACTAACCGATATTTTTTCGATATAATTATGTATTATTTGTTTCTTTAGAAGGGGTTACGCTGATGAAAGAGAATCATAGTTTACTGCATCAAGATAAATGGAGGATTATTGACCAATCTGGGACAGGATTGCATGTATCTGCACTTCATTCGTTTGGTATGGATGATACTTTATGCGCTTTAGTTGGTGGAGGGAGTACGCCGGCAACAGTTCGTACATGGGTGCATGACAAAACGATTGTATTGGGAATTCAAGATACAAGATTGCCCCATTTAGATCAAGCATTGGAATTTTTGCGCCATCAAGGGTACCGCACAATTGTAAGGAATTCTGGAGGACTTGCAGTAGTGCTAGATAAAGATGTATTGAATATTTCTTTAATCTTGCCTGAGCGAGAAAAAGGAATTGATATAAATAGCGGATATGATACGATGTGGGAACTAATAAGGATAATGTTTGCAGATTATAGTGAGGCGATTGAGGCAAAAGAAATTATCGGCTCTTATTGCCCGGGAAGCTATGATTTAAGTATAGAGGGAAGAAAATTTGCGGGTATATCTCAAAGGCGTATTCGAGGCGGAGTAGCGGTGCAAATCTATCTTTGTGTGAATGGAAGCGGACAGAAGCGGGGAGAAGTGATCCAGCAATTCTATAAAATAGGCGTTGGAGGAGAAAAAACAAAATTTATTTATCCAGTTATTCAGCCGGAAGTCATGGCATCTTTGTCGGAACTGCTGAAAGTGGAATGGACAGTAGAGAAAATAATGACTAGATTGCTATATGCAATAAAAGACCATGCTGATCATTTGTATGCAGAGCCTCTTCAAGGGGAAGAGCTGACATTATTTGGAGCTTATTACCAGCGAGTATCAGAAAGAAATAGAAAAATTTTGAATTTTATTGAATAAAAATAAAGGTTGGGACACAACTAATTAGATAATCTGTAAAGACGAATAATCTCTAACTTTAGCTTTAAAATAAAGGCTAGTTTCGCAATCTTGGTTACTTGTTTTTTTACATATAGTCAAGTGTAAAAACTAATTCGTTCCACTGTGCTACAGACACTCCCTTTCCGCGGCTCAGCTCGAGCCCCACGGAAAGCGAAGTGTATTCAGGCTGCGGGTAATAACAACAAACTTTACTGAAATCACCCTTTTAAAAGCTTAAAACGAACAATTAACATATAATTGTTCGTTTTTATTTTCAACTGGAATACTTATGTCCCAGCCTTTATTAAAAGATAATACCATTTATAAGTCTTTTTTCTAGAATGCGGCAATTTAGGAAGGTTTCTATTTATTTACTAGAGTGTTATTCTGCTACCTTTTCTAAATTTCCATTTCTGTCCATCTTAAATTTTGTTGCAGGCCGCTCTTCCTCTTCTAACAATACTAATTTTCTTGCTCTATTCATTATCTTCATCAGTGTTTCATAATCTTCTTGAATAATTTCTGAATTATTTTCCATCTTATTTAATTTTTCTTCTAATTCTTTATTGCGGCTTTTTATGGTAGCCATCTCTCTTTTTAATCTTTCATTCTCACTTTTTAAAATATCTACTTGTATTTGTGAATTTTTAAAGTTTTGCAAATAAGAAAGAACGGTATCAAAATCTAAATTTGCTGAATTGTAAGAAATGCTAGATTGTGCTTGTGTGTTCGGTGTTTTTTCCTCAGATAAGGCTTGTTGATAGCTTGATATAACATCTTCTGTTAAGCTGCTAGTAATATTTTCTTCTAATATATCCATTGAGTCATTTTCCATAGACCCCAATTCCGTCATGGAGGCAGCGGTTGTTAATGCTTCTAGTTCATCTACTGTAGGAACTGGCGGTGAATAAAGCAATTTCTTTTTTCCGCCTTGATCTTTTCCTAAAATGCGCTGGCGTTGTTTTCGCTGTTTTTTTGCTAGCTGCAATGCCTTTTCATATTGATGGCGGACCACAGCATTCCATCTGAAGCCACAAGCTGCTGAAGTGCGGTTTAGTTTATCTCCTACTTCTTCAAATGCATTTAATTGAGTACTTCCTTCCCGAACGTGGCGTAAAACTGTTTCAGCTAATAAAAGATCATCTTCTTCTGACCAAGCATCTTGGCGTAATTTCATTTCACTCAACTCCCGAATATAACAATATAATAATAATTCTAGTAACATCTTTTCCAAACTTTTATTATTTATACAGGGAATTGAAAGGATAGTAGATTTTTTTAGTAAAATGGCAAAAAAATAAGAAGGGAAAGGAATAGTGAGAGAAGGTAAAGGGAGTCTGACTAGCCATTTGAAACTCTTTAAATAGCGATTTTTTTCTTTTGCTTTTAAAGAAATGGAGAATCAGACATCATGTTTATTAGAAAAGCTGCAGCTAATAATAGATTACTTTACTTGTGCTACAGATTTTTCATTTTGAATAAAAAAGGCAGAAATAAAAGCAAATGCACTTGCAATAAAACCATAAAGGAAAAGATGATGAATGCCATCCATAATATTGAATCCACTTGTTAATAGTGTGCCCATAATGGTTACACCAATAGCAGTACCCATATTGCGGCAGAACATCAGAAAAGAAGTAGAGATGCCTTTTTCATGATTTCCAACAAGTTGCTGTGCACCGATAACCCCTACAGTGCTTAATAAGCCAAAGGCAAGTCCTTGAATGATCATAATGATAAAGGTATACCAAAAACCATGTGTATCATTTAATAACACTAACATTATTCCAGAGATGAATAGTAATGTATTCCCGATTATTAATAGAATACGATAGCCATATTTTAATATCCACTTTCCCGCAGGAACGGAAACCGCCATCCATCCTATTGCTACACCCAACAAAGAAACACCGCTTAAAAATAGGGATAATCCGGCTACTTTTTGCAGAAAATATGGAATGTAACTAGAGGTTCCAAATAAAGCCAAGGTTCCTATAAAAGAATTTAAAAAGATCCAAGCAATTGTTTTATTTTTAAAAATAGAAAAAGGGACAATTGGTGAAGGATGCCTTCTTTCGAAAAAGTAGAAAATAACTAAAAATGCTACACCAAGTATAGAAAAAAGAATGATATTTTTGTCTACTATCGTAATTAGCAGAAGAAAAGTAATGCTGGCAGCAAAAAGAGTGGCGCCTATATAGTCAATAGTTGCTTTTTTTGGTTCATATTCTTCCTTGTATGGAAGCAATGTCATAAAACATAGGAAACAAACAGGGATGTTAATATAGAATATCCATCTCCATGACAAAATTTCTACAAATAAAGATCCAAGCAGTGGTGCAAGAATAGCAGACAGTCCCCACATAGCGGTAAAGAGAGCCTGTATTTTTCCGCGTTTTTCTACTGAAAAAAGATCGCCGGCAATAATAGCTGGAAAAGGCATCATAAACCCAGCGCCCATTCCTTGAATGCTTCGGAAAATAATGAGCTGAATCATGTCTGTTGCAATTCCGCATAACAAACTGCCGAATAAAAATAATATAATGCCGAAGCCAAAAATCTTTTTTCTCCCAAACAAGTCAGATAATCTGCCTGCCACAGGAGAAAGAATGGTGCTTGCAATCATATAGGTGGCAAATGACCATGCATATAAATCTAATCTGCCTAGTTCATCAGCAATAATAGGCATTGTTGTATTCATGATAGTTGAATCTATAGAAGCAACAAGCATTGCTAGTACGATACTGACCATAACAAGTATTCTATTGTGTTTCATTTCGATAATCCTCCTTAAACTTAGGATAAAAATTATACAGCAAGAAGAAAAATTAATATAGAGGAAAGCTTGAACATTTTGGCAGCAGGTCGCGAGAAAAGGAATTTATGATGGCAAATAATCTTAGAAGAATGCTGAGAAACGTTTTTTCGTGATAAAACTGCACCTTTCCCCTTTTTATAATTAGTTTTGTCAAAAGTTTGCATCTTGCATTGAAATAGAAGAAGGGGTAAAATACCATATAGTAAATAGTAAATCGACATAAATGCTTTTAAAGAAAGGGTTGTCCCAATGGCAAACGAATTCCGTGTTTGCGACGATTGTCAGGCTGTTAATTTAAAAACATTAATACCGCGCCTAAAGCAAATTGATCCTGAAGCAAAGATTGAAATAGGGTGTCAATCCTATTGCGGTCCAGGCAGAAAAAAAACTTTTGCCTTTGTAAATAATCGTCCACTTGCAGCATTATCTGAAGAGGAATTAATGGATAAAATAAACAATAAGCTAAAAAAGTGACATCTGTAGTTAATCTAAATGAAGTAAAGATGTTATAATCAACATAGATAGAATGCAGAAAATAGAGGGTGCTTCCATCAAAAGAGTTAACATAAATCGTAAGGAGAAATGGCTTTACGAGATTTGAATTGTTACCTCTTTTTAAAGGAATCACCTCTTTTTATGTGCATTGGTAAGACGCGGCACCTTCATCAGTGTCTGCGATTAGAACGGCATAAGCTATTGGCATAAGCTATTAGAGAGAGAAGGGAAAGAAGATGTCCTATTCAACAGAGATGTTAAAAGAAGAAAAGGTATTTAAAGATCCAGTACATCGTTATATTCATGTTCGGGACCGGGTTATTTGGGATTTGATTGGAACAAAAGAGTTTCAGCGCTTGCGGAGAATCAAACAACTTGGCACTACCTATTTGACATTTCATGGGGCAGAACATAGCAGGTTTAATCATTCTCTTGGTGTATATGAAATTGTCAGGCGAATAATTGATGATGTTTTTAATGGAAGAAAAGAGTGGAACAGTGATCAAAGATTATTATCGTTATGTGCGGCTCTTTTGCATGATTTAGGTCATGGACCTTTTTCCCATTCTTTTGAAAAAGTGTTTGACTTAGACCACGAGCAATTTACACAAGATATTATTCTAGGAGATACGGAAGTAAATCAGATTTTAACAAAAGTCTCTAAGGATTTTCCTAAAAAGGTTGCAGAAATAATCGGAAAAACGTCTAATGAGAAATTGGTAGTAAGCTTAATTTCCAGCCAAATTGATGCGGACCGGATGGATTATTTATTGCGGGATGCTTATTTTACAGGGGTAAGCTATGGGAATTTTGATATGGAGCGAATTCTTCGCGTCATGCGCCCCCGTGAAGATCAGGCAGTCATCAAAAAAAGCGGCATGCATGCGGTGGAAGATTATATTATGAGCAGGTATCAAATGTACTGGCAAGTATATTTCCACCCAGTTACGAGAAGCGCAGAAGTGATTTTGACAAAAATTCTGCATCGTGCCAAGCATCTTCATGAGCAGTTCTATTCCTTTAAGCATCATCCTGCGCATTTCTATTCCCTTTTTAAAGATGAGATGACATTAGAAGACTATTTAAAACTGGATGAGGCTATTATTCTGTATTATTTTCAAATGTGGCAAGAAGAAGATGATGAGATATTAAAAGATCTATGCCGTAGATTTATGAATAGAAATCTCTTTAAATACGTAGAATTTGATCCAGCAAAAGAATATAAGAAGCTGGCTGAATTATCTATTTTATTTCAAAAGGCAGGAATAGATCCAGATTATTATCTAGTGGTAGATTCTTCTTCTGACCTTCCATATGATTTTTACCGCCCTGGAGAGGAAGAGGAACGGCTTCCTATCCATTTGTTAATGAAAAACAATGAAATAAGAGAACTTTCCAGGGAGTCGGAAATTGTAGACAGCATTTCTGGAAAAAGAAGAACAGATCATAAATTGTATTTTCCAAAAGATATCTTAAAAAACGATCAAACAAAAAGTAAAATAAAAAAACAAATTCGCCAATTATTGGATATAAAATAACGGGAAATCTTTCGCACGAGAATGAAATTTCAAAAAGAACAGCTGCTTTTTGAAACGAAGGAGTAGGAGTTGAACCATTTTGTTAAAAGATCATGCGAAAATAATGAAAGCTATTGCTGCTTCTGGTGAAATTATAGGCAGAAAAAAATTACAAAAGATGATATATATTGCAAAAAAACTAGATTTTCCTTTCCATGAAAAATATCAATTCCATTTTTTTGGCCCCTATTCAGAAGAGTTGACACTGAGAGTGGAAGAACTTTGCAATATGGGATTCTTAAATGAAATAAAAGAAAAAAAAGGGGGGTATTTCCAATATCGCTATTCGCTGACAGAAAGCGGAGAAGAATTTTTACAGTTAAATGAAGTGGAGATGCCCCTTTTGCCTACTTGTTTAGTAGATATGAACGAACAAAGCGCAAGGTTTTTAGAACTTGTTTCCACTGTACTCTATTTTGACAATTTAGAGAAAGAGGAAATTAAGGAAAAGGTATTTACCTTAAAAAGCAAACAAAAGTATACGAATGAAGAGATTGAACAAGCTTTTCAATATATTGAAGGCCTTAAGGCAAAATCAACCGTACAATAAGTAAAGAGGCCCCTAGTAATGTCAAGGTCAAGAGCTGATGTTTTGAGGGGTCTTAAGCACGCAATCATCCATATATGCGGTTGCATAAAAAATGCCCATTTGAATTGCATATGCAATTCAAATGGGCATTTTACTAGTCCTTTTTGTTGTCATTTCTACACTTATTGATCGCTTACACGTTTGCCAGCGATACCATAATGGTTTTTGGACATTTCTTCAATAAATACTACCACTTTTTCCTTCGGAGCGCCTGTTGTTTCGGATACTGCATCTGTTACTTTTTCTACAAGATTTCTTTTTTGCTCTTCTGTACGTCCTTCTAACATTTTAACAGTAATATATGGCATATTTTTCCCTCCTAGTGATGTTCGTATGTAGTTTTTCATATTTTCAGAAAAAGTGCAAGTCTCTTCCCCTGATGTTCACCATTTTGTTAAAGGATGAGAAAAAACTTTCATTTTCAGAGTAACTAAAAATTTTCGAAATAAAAAATTAGGCCGAGAATGAAAAAACTATTAGTCAGATAGAAAATTTTCCTTTCCTTTTTATAATCATGTATAATTTTATATTGGAGTAGATAAAAATAGGATGTATTTCTTATAGAAAATAGATATTGATTAAGAGGGGAGATTACCATTTGTTATTTTCACAATCGTGGGCAGATTTGCCATATATTATTATTACCATCATTATAGGTTTTACTCTCCACGAATTTGCACACGCATATGTTGCTTATAAATTTGGAGATCCAACGGCACAAAAACAAGGCAGATTAACATTAAATCCGATAGCGCATCTAGATCCTCTTGGAGCCATTTTTATCATTTTAGTCGGTTTTGGATGGGCTCGGCCAGTTCCTGTAAACCGTTATTACTTTAAACGTCCGAGGCTTGCGGGAGTGCTTGTTTCATTAGCAGGGCCTCTGAGCAATTTGATCTTAGCATTTATTGGTTTTGTTTTGTTTGTTTTATTATATAAAACAGGGATTACAAATGGATTGCCATTCGACTTTTTTCCATTTTTACAAATCTTTATTCAAATGAATTTACTGCTTTTTGCTTTTAACTTAATTCCATTGCCTCCATTAGACGGCTACCGGATTATTGAGGACTTAGTAAGTTCGCGGGTTCGAGCTAAGATGTCTCAATACGAAGTATATGGATCGATTCTATTTATTGTTCTTGTTGTAACTGGGTTATCAAATAGTACGATATTTCCTTATATCCGATTTGTACAAGGTTTCTTTATCAATTTATTTCAATCAATATTGCTTTAAATAAAGGAGAGTTGCATGATGGAAGAAAAAAAGAAAAAAACAATAGGCTTTAATATCATTAAAAATGATCCAACAGATGGACATGGCGGTTTTGGAGTAGGCGCCTTAAGTTTAGAAAATGTTTCCCCTGTTATTATTGATGTAGAGGCTGGAGAAGTGGAAGTGGATGTAGGTGCCATGCATGCTAGAAGCGCTGTGGAAAAAGGCATTAAGTTTCTGAAGGAAAAGGCAGAAGTGCCAAATGGAAAGTTATATTGGCTAGTGTGGGTAACGATAGACAGAAAGCTAGAAGGTCCTTATTATGCAGGTGTAACAGCATGTGAGATGACTGTTGACCGTTCGATTCGCAGAGGATATAAATCTTTGCCAGAGCATGTTAATAAGATGGATAAATCAATGAAACGTCATATAATGGTCGAGCATATGGATGAAAAATCTAAAAAAGTGTTGGCAGAATTTTTAAGAAATCATGATGAAATATTGTGGAATAACTCAACAGAGGAATTAAAAAAAGGCTTATTAGGATAATGCAAAAAAAAACGGAACTTTAATGGTTCCGTTTCAGAGTGTAGACAAAGCTTATTTTACTAATTTTTCAGGCTGATCGAAAACGTTTGTCTTTGGAGGAGCGGAGTTACCCAGGTAGGTAATGAGCATCCGAGCAAGGCGAACAACGAAGAAAGAGAGCGTTTTTATCGACAGCCTCAAACGGAACTTTAATGGTTCCGTTTTTTACTTACCAAGGAAGGATTCGTTTATACCAAGGAGTGTCCTTGTCTGTTTTGCCATTGTGGTGATTGGAGCTTTTATTATTCTCTTTAGGCAAATCTGAACAATAATCGATCGGAACTGTTTCTTTTGTAAAGTACATCAATCGTTTTGTCGGACAGGCAGTTGTTGCAAGTTTTCCGCTTTTGGGATTAATGTAGACGCCTACTGTTCCTTTTGTTGGCGCAAACCCTTTGATTGGCTCATCCTTTAAGCTTTCCTCCATAAATTTAATCCAAACATTTTTTGCATATACTTTATCGGCTGTCAATGTAATTGGTTTCCCTTGATCATAACCAGTCCAAACGGCAGAAACAAGCTGTGGCGTGTATCCAATCATCCAGCTGTCTGTTTCTGTGGACCCAGATTTTCCTCCATAAATTCTTGTAATATCTTTTTTGATTGGACTGCCAGTTACACTTGAATAGCCATTTAGTTTCTCATCAAACATCCCTGTCATTAATTGGTTCATGACGAATGTTAAGTCTTTATCCAATATTCTTTTTGTTGTCTGTTTATGGCTGTAAATAACCTTGCCATTGGCTGTTTCAATTCTTGTGATGTAAACTGGCTTCACTTTTTTTCCGCCATTTGCCAGTATGCTATAGGCATTTGCCATTTCGATCACTTTTACATTAGAGGTTCCTAACGCTAATGATGGAACCTTCTGCAGGGGTGTATCAATGCCAAATCTTTTCCCTGTTTCTACTAACGTATCTTCTCCCAGAAATAAGTGAGTCTTCACTGCATACACATTATCCGATAATGCCAGTGCTTGTGCTAGAGTAATATTCCCTTCTGCATATTTATTGTTAAAGTTATGCGGTGTATAAGGATCGCTTCCATTATCAAATCGAAAGGTTGTCTTTTCGCTGCTCATCATGGTTGTTGGAGTAAAACCGTGCTCTAATGCAGCATAATAAAGAATTGGCTTAATAGTAGAGCCAGGTTGACGCTTGGCTTGTACCGCTCTATTAAACGGACTTTCCTCATAATTCCTCCCACCGACCATCGCTTGTACATATCCATTAGCTGGATTCATGGCAACAAAGCCAATTTGAAGATTGCTTGCAGGATTTATAACGGAATGAATTGTTTGTTCCGCTATTTCCTGTTGTTGTGTATTCAATGTGGTATAAACCCGTAATCCTCCAAGGGCAATGGTTCGATCATCAATATGAAGCTCGTTTTTTAATACATTTTTTACCGCATCTTGAAAATAGGGTGCTATTTTTATACTGGCTATAGGGAACTTTCCTATATACGATAACTGTTCGTTTAAAGCAGATTCCTTTTGGTTTTTTGTGATATATTTGTTTGTTACCAATGAATCAAGAATCACTTTTTGTCTTTGCTTCGCTTTATCTAAAGAAACTAAAGGAGAATAAGAGCTTGGACCTTTGGGAATTCCCGCAAGCATCGTTGCCTCAGCTAATGTAAGCTCGGCAGCACTTTTTCCGAAGTAGTACTGGCTTGCAGCTTCTGATCCATATGCACCGTTTCCGTAATAAATGGTATTAAGATAACCTTCTAATATTTCCTCTTTGCTGTAAAACATTTCAAGTCGAATAGTATAAAATGCCTCGGAGAGTTTTCTTGACCATGTTTTATCATGCTCTAAAAATAGGTTTCTTGCATATTGTTGAGTAATTGTACTGGCGCCTTGCACTTTTGCCATTGCTTTTATATCGGCAAGCAAGGCTCCACCGATTCGTTTAAAGTCAAACCCATAATGTGCAAAGAAATTTTTATCTTCAATAGAGACAGTTGCATCAACGAGAGATGGACTGATATTTTCTATAGAAACCCAATAGCGCTTTTGGCCATTGTTGCTTTCTCCAATGATGCTGCCATCGTCAGAATAATAAATTGTAGATTGGGAAACAGCAAGGGGAGGGGGCCCTAATACTCGTGCATAAATTAAAATCCCTGCTAGAGTGATACTTGCAGCTATAATGAAAAGAAAAGCTATAATAACGAAAAAACGTATATATTTTGAAGAGTTTCTCAGACCATTTTTTGTGATAATCTCCATAAAACTCCATCACCACTTTCAATTGTTATATAAAGTGAAGCTTCCATCAGCAGGGGGAATTTCCAGCTGATCGTTAGTGAAACCACTCGGGCTTTTTTAAGGGCTGATTCTCCATCTAATTTTCTTTTTTCTAATAATCTTGGGATGGTGGTCAAAAGCCTGCTAATTCAAGATAAATGTTTAATGAAGGCTTCCCTCTATCGGTTCATCTTTACAAAAAAGATAATGTTAATCGGTTTGCCCTTTTTCTATTGCCTTTTGTCTTAAACGGTTGATTCAAGAAAGCTTGCAAAAAGATCTTGCATCTGAGCGAGCTCCAATTGCTGTATAAACAAAACTTTATAAAAGCATAAAAAATAAATAGATAGCTACAGTATGGAGTGGAGAGAAAATTTTTAAACATTTTTATTTCCGTTAAATAAATTTTTCTTGCATTTTAAAATAATTACTCTATACTTTTTTTCGTGTTTGTTATTTATTTGTTTGGGAAGTATAAGGATGATGGGTCTTTTGCTAAAGGGTATAAATGTTAAACAGAAGTCACTTTTACTTTTTTTGTTTTCTACAGCCTGATCCATCAGGGGAGTGTCTTCCTTGTTATCTTCTAGCTTGTGTTCATTTTCGGCGGGAAAGCTGAATGTGCTGAAAAAAGGAGTTATATTGCATAGAATTTTTCTGTCTAGTTAATGAGTGAATTATTTTTGCATGGATAGTGGTTTGCAAAAGACAGAAAAATTATTTCACAAAGTTGCACAAGGATAACTGCCCGTAAAAGTCTGATTAGCTCAACTAACAATCATTGGGGGGATAAAGAAGTCTCTACTGATTGAAGGTTCACTTTATAAAAAGGCATGAGTACTTTTGATACTGAATGGAGGACAATAATATGGGTTTATGGTTTACAGAAAAACAAACAGATAATTTCGGCATCACAATGAAAATCAAAAAAACTTTACATACAGAGCAAACAGATTTTCAAAAGCTAGATATGGTAGAGACAGCAGAATGGGGCAATATGCTTCTTCTGGATGATATGGTCATGACCTCTGTCAAAGATGAATTTGTGTATCATGAAATGGTGGCGCATATTCCGCTTTTCACCCATCCTAATCCAAAAGAGGTTTTAGTAGTTGGAGGAGGAGATGGTGGGGTAATACGAGAAATATTAAAGCATCCAAGTGTGGAAAAGGCGACATTGGTAGACATTGATGGCAAGGTAATTGAATACAGCAAAAAGTATCTTCCAGAAATTGCAGGGAAGCTTGAAGATCCCCGCGTAGAAGTTAAAGTGGGCGATGGATTTATGCATATTGCCGAAAGTGATAATCAGTATGATTGTATAATGGTAGATTCTACAGAGCCTGTGGGACCGGCAGTGAATTTATTTACAAAAGGGTTCTATGCAGGCATTGCCAAAGCATTAAAAAAAGATGGCCTATTTGTAGCTCAATCGGATAATCCATGGTTTAAAGGAGATTTAATACAATCTGTTCAAAGGGATGTAAAGGAAATCTTCCCGATTACGAGACTATATACAGCGAATATTCCAACGTATCCAAGCGGAATGTGGGCATTTACTATTGGTTCCAAAAAATATGATCCATTAGAAGTGAAGGAAGATCGGTTTCATCCTATTGAAACAAAATACTATACGAAAGAACTGCATAAAGCGGCTTTTGTCTTGCCGAAATTTGTGCAAGATTTATTATAAGGAAAGTGAGTGTCCTTCTAAGCTAGGAGAAAGGAAGGGGCTTCGCGATAAATGGAGGAATGGAGAAGATTATGAGATTTGATGAAGCATATTCGGGTAATGTATTTATAAAAAGCCATCCAAACTATGAAGAGAGCACAGCTGTTCTTTATGGAATGCCGATGGATTGGACGGTGAGCTACCGCCCTGGATCTAGATTTGGTCCAACAAGAATTCGTGAAGTTTCAATAGGTTTAGAAGAGTATAGTCCATATTTGGATCGTGAATTAGAAGAAGTGAAATACTTTGATGCTGGCGATATCCCATTGCCATTTGGAAATCCGCAAAAAAGCTTAGATATGATTGAAGAGTATGTAGGGAAAGTATTGGCAGATGGAAAATTCCCACTTGGAATGGGTGGAGAACATTTAGTATCATGGGGCGTTTTCCAAGCAATGTATAAAAAATATCCAGATTTAGCAATTATACATATGGATGCACATACAGATTTGCGCGATGATTATGAGGGAGAACCTTTATCCCATTCCACCCCGATAAAAAAAGTCGCAAATTTAATTGGACCGACTAATGTCTATTCATTCGGCATCCGTTCTGGAATGAAAGAAGAATTTCAATGGGCAAAAGAAGTAGGCATGCATATTTCTAAATTTGAAGTTTTGGAGCCGTTAAAAGAAATATTGCCGACACTTGCAGGCAGACCAGTATATGTCACAATTGATATTGATGTGTTAGACCCAGCACATGCCCCAGGAACAGGAACTGTAGATGCAGGTGGAATTACTTCAAAAGAACTATTGGCATCCATTCATGAAATTGCTCGTTCTGAAGTACAGGTTGTGGGAGCTGATTTAGTAGAAGTGGCACCAATCTATGATCCTTCTGAACAAACAGCAAATACAGCAAGCAAATTAATTCGCGAAATGATTCTTGGCTGGGTGAAGTAATAGTGAATGTTTTCTCAAAATTTATTGTTTTTAACACAATAATGGGAGAAACGGATTTCAACAGCCTGAATACACGTAGACTCCATTGAAAATGCGAAAAAGACAAAGACTCTAAAGGAGCTTATGTGACGAGGAAAATCAAAAAGTGTATTCAGGCTGTGTGTTTAAAAGCAACACTCTATCTTCTATACAAACATAGCCTAATAAAAAGAAGATGCAATTCTAAATGGCATCTTCTTTTTTCTTGTTTAGCTTTTGCCATCTTGCGCTTAAACCTTAAAAAATTTATACTTATAAAGTTATACAGTAAAAGAAAAGGATGTGTTGCCGTTGTCAAGCCGATCAGCGGAACAAGTGCCTATAAAGATACGCGTGTCTACTCATATTTATAATGGGAAAGCAAAGGATAGTATTGAGTGGAACGGATTTGGACAATACTTAGAAAAAGATAATGGAAAATATATAAAATATGAAGAAGCGGCAGAAGAAGGCATAATTAAAACGATCATCAAAATTACCGAAAATGAAGGGATTATTCTTCGAAGTGGTGCAGTGAAAATGAGATTATCTTTTATCTTAAACAAAAAAAGAAATGGAAGCTATGAAAGTCCATATGGCACCTTTCTAGTAGAAACAGATACAAAAAGAATGTCACTGGAATTATCTCGAGAATCCTTATCTGCTGGAAATTTTGATTTATTATATGATTTAAAAATGCAAGGAAAGTCTAATGGCACCTATCATATGACAATAGATTTTAAGGAGGAAGCAGAACAAAAATGAATATCGTAGCGCAAATACAAGAAAAGCTTAAACAAGAAATAAAAGATACGGTAATAAAAGCGGGATTAGCTCAAGAGGAGCAGATTCCAGAAGTTATTTTGGAAATTCCAAAAGATAAAAATCATGGGGACTATTCTACCAATATGGCTATGCAATTAGCAAGAGTAGCAAAAAAGGCTCCTCGCATGATTGCAGAAGCAATTATCGAGAACTTTGATGTAAGTAAAGCATCAATTAAAAAGTTGGAAATTGCTGGACCAGGATTCATTAATTTTTATATGGATAACAGTTATTTAACAGCATTAATTCCAACTATTTTGGAAGCAGATGATGCTTATGGAGAAACAAATATAGGAAATAAAGAAAAAGTGCAAGTTGAGTTTGTATCGGCAAATCCAACAGGCGACCTTCATTTAGGCCATGCGCGCGGGGCTGCTGTTGGGGATTCATTAAGCAATATTTTGGCAAAAGCAGGATATGATGTTTCTCGGGAATACTATATAAATGATGCTGGAAACCAGATTAACAACTTAGCTTTATCTGTAGAAGCACGCTATTTCCAAAGTTTAGGGCTAGAGAAGGAAATGCCGCAAGATGGCTATCATGGGGAAGATATCATTGGAATCGGCAAAGCTTTAGCAGAAGAATATGGTGATAAGTATGTGCATGTTTCTGAGCAGGAACGTTTTGATTTCTTCCGTGATTATGGATTGAAATATGAGATGGCGAAACTGAAAAAAGACTTGGAAGATTTCCGCGTTCCTTTTGATGTATGGTATTCTGAAACTTCTTTATACCATAATGGAAAAATTGATGTTGCACTAAATGCTTTAAAAGAAAATGGTTATATTTATGAGGAAGACGGAGCAACATGGCTGCGCTCAACTGATTTTGGCGATGATAAAAACCGTGTTCTAATCAAAAATGACGGCTCTTACACGTATTTAACGCCAGATATAGCTTATCATAAAGATAAGCTAGAGAGAGGGTTTGAAAAGCTTATTAATGTTTGGGGAGCAGATCACCATGGTTACATTCCTCGTATGAAAGCAGCCATTCAAGCATTGGGATATAATAAAGACGCATTAGAAGTAGAAATTATTCAGCTTGTTCATTTATATAAAAATGGCGAAAAAATGAAGATGAGCAAACGTACTGGTAAAGCTGTAACAATGAGAGACTTGGTAGAAGAAGTTGGACTTGATGCTACACGCTACTTCTTTGCAATGAGAAGTGCGGATACACATTTAGATTTTGATTTAGACTTAGCTGTATCTCAATCAAATGAAAACCCGGTTTATTATGCACAATATGCACATGCGCGCATCTGTAGTATCTTGAGACAAGGCAAAGAGCAGGGCATCACATTGTCAGATAGTCTGGATTTAGCACAAATCGAAGCAGAAAAAGAATTTGATTTGCTGAAGAAATTAGGAGAGTTTCCACAAGCTGTTAGTGAAGCTGCGTTAAAAAGAATGCCGCACCGCATTACAAATTATATTTATGATTTGGCATCTACATTTCATAGCTTTTATAATGCAGAAAAAGTGCTGGATGTAGATAATTTAGAAAGAACAAAAGCAAGATTGGCGCTAATTAAGTCTACACAAATTACATTAAGAAATGCTTTGCATTTAATTGGTGTATCTGCACCTGAAAAAATGTAAGAAAAAAGGATTGGCATGCTGCCAGTCCTTTTTTTGTGAGCTGGGATAGTATCATTCTTCTTTTCAAATAATAAAGGAAAGGATGGTGTCTATGAAGTTGATTATATTAGCACTTTGTACAGGTTTTTTAACAGGATTTATTTTTGCTCTATTAAAATTGCCAATACCAGCACCAGGTGCATTGCCTGGAATTGTGGGCATTATTGGTATATATGCAGGGTTCAAAGTGTATGAAAAACTGGCTCCGTGGATTGCAGCGATGTTTAAATAAAAATAATAACAAAAGGACTTACAGTATATAAAAAACTGAAAAGTCCTGTTTTTGCTATTTCCATTCAAGTGAAGCACCACCGATTCTTTTCACTCCGCGAATAGTGCTCAGCTCTTGGACAAGATGTAGACATGCTTGATCTTTTAATTTTGCCTCAATCATAAAATCAATGTCGATTTGCAAGGGCCGAAGCATTTCAAATAATGGCCTAACAAAATGAACGTCCACCATATCAGCATGGGAGCGAAGGGCCTTTTCCGATTTAGGAGAAGATAAATGAATTTTTGGCTTTAAGCCTCGTTCTTTCCATGTATCCATAATGGCTGGAAGCATTTCTTCAAGGGAGTTAGTGCTTAGGTTTGCCATATGATGATGATAGTCAAAAACAAATGGAATATTTTCCTTTTGGCAAACCGCTAGTGTTTCTTCAGCCGTATAAGTTTTATCATCATTCTCTAATGTCATTACCTTTTTTATATGAAGGGGTAATGTATTTAAATTCTGATAAAAACGAATCAATGTTTGTTTTTTATCCCCATAAGCGCCGCCAATATGGATGTTTATTACACTATCTTCAGCAATCCCCATAGCTTCAAGCATTTTATAGTGGAATTCCATATCTATAACAGCATTTTTTGTCACTTCATCTTTTGTTGAAGTGAAAAGTGTAAATTGATTTGGATGAAAGCTCACCCGAAGATGATGCTTTTTGACGAGTTCTCCTATTTCTGAAAATTTTTCCTTGAATGGAGAAATAAAGTCCCACATTACTTCAGGGTGTGTTGCAAGTGGAACAATAGAACTGGACATGCGATAAAGATTTATTTCATGGCCGATATTATAATGAATGGTTCGCAAAGTGTGGTTTAGATTTGTTTCTGTAATGTCACAGAGCTTTTGCAATCTAGCTTCTTTGGTCATTTCTTTATACCTTGAAAAAGTTAAGGTTTTTGCAGGTGAGGCATCCCAAAGATTAGTGGCATGGGATACAAAGCCAAATTGGTATATCATGATATATCCCCTCTAATATTTCTTTATATTATATTCGCTATTAAATCAATTCCCCAAAAACTAGTAAGGCTACTCATTAAAAGAGGAAATATTTGGTGTGCAGATTATTTATAAAAAGGAAGAAAAAACATGGGCGATTTTTTCCTTTAGTAACGTCCAAATAGTCGGTTTTTCTATATCTGCTAGAAGTAATGGATTAGAAACGCTTAAATCATTCTGAATTTGTTTTTTCATCTCTCCAATAAATTTCTTATCATAAACGCTGCAGTTCAGCTCATGATTCAGCAATATGCTTCTTTTATCAAAATTAGAGGAACCGACAAAACATATTTCATCATCAACAATTGTGATTTTACTATGAAAAAAACCGTGAGTGTATTGAAAAACATCGGCATTTTTGACCAGCAGTTTTCTTAAATAAGAGAAGGAAGCTTCTTTGACTAAAATATGATCGGCGTTATTAGGCAATAAAATCATAATCTCAACATTGCGGTCTAAAGCAAAAAGCAATTCCTTCATTATTTGTTTAGTTGGGATAAAATAAGGCGTGCAAATGATAATGGATTTTTTGGCATTCCTTATTAAATGAGAAAGAATCTCTTCTAAATATTTGCCTTTAGATGCAATTAGCTGATGCCTGGAAGCTCCTTTTGGCTGCGATGGAAAATATATTTGATTTTGCAGCAAATTAATTTTAGAAGCACCTAGCCAATCTTTTAGAAATTCTCTTTGTAAATCGTCTAAACCTTCTCCAGTCATTTTTATATGACAATCTCTCCAAGGACTTAACTTAAGATTGGCATTAATATAGTCTTTCCCTATATTGAATCCACCCATAAACCCAATTTTTCCATCCACAATGGCAATTTTGCGATGATTTCTCACTTGAAGAGAATAGAAGAAAAAAGGGAGCTTGGGAATATGGCAAAAATAGAACTCTATTCCTGCCCCTTTTAGTTCATTAATGATTTTTTTTCGTATCTTTAGGCTTCCTAGCCAATCGAGAACAAGGCGAACTTCTACCCCTTCTTTTGCTTTTTCCCTTAACAAGGCAAAAAATTCATTGCTGATGCTGTCTGTTTTTACTGTATAAAATAAAATATGAATATGGTGTTTTGCATGTTTTAAAGTTGAAAATAGTTCAGGAAATAAATCGTTCCCGTTACAATAAATAGTGAAATCTGTATATCGAAATGGGTGGTTGTGTCGATTAATCTTTTTCAGCTGATGTTTTCTTCCAAAATAAAAATCGATGTAGAGGAAAAAAAATAAAACAATTAAAGCAATTATAATAAGAAGTGATATTTTCAAATTATCGTTCCTCCTTTAAGATGATATTATTTCCGAAAATTATTGTTTCTATCATAAAGGGAGAGAGGGGTGAATCCAATTATTTAAAGAAAAGTCCAATGAATGCCAAAACTACTAGCATATTCATCTAGATTTTGTTTATAATGGAGAATATGTATTTTTGCTCTTTACTGTAAAAAATACTTGTAAAAATGGTATATTTACATCGAGGTTAGAGTGGTTTTGAACTTATTTCTTTATAATTGGCTTGATTTTTTAGATAATTGGTTAGAAACGTAGGGATAAACTGCTGCTTATCATGACGAGATAAAGAGTCTAGATTAGAAGGGAAGTGCAAGAAATGAGTGTAGAAAAATACACAATTGAAGAATTAAAAGAAATGTCCTTAATAGAAGTTGCATATGAATTATTAAACGGTGCTAAAACTCCATATTCCTTTCATGAAATTGTGAGAGAAATAACAAAACTATTAAATTTAACAGATGCTGAAGTTAATAACAAAATTGCACAATTTTATACAGATATAAATATTGATGGCCGTTTTCTATCATTAGGAGATAATCGTTGGGGATTACGTACATGGTACCCTGTAGATAAATCTGAAGAAGATGTGGTAACCGTTACAAAACCGAAAAAGAAAAAATCGAAAAAAGCTTCTGATGACGATTTTGATGATTTTGATCTTATCGATGAAGAAGACGAATATGATGATTTCGATGAAGAGTTGGAAGATGACGACGATTTATTAGAAGATGACGACGAAGAGGAAGAAGATGGCGATGACGATCTGCTGGATGATGATCTAGTTGATGAGGATGAAGAGGAAGATTTAGAGTTAGATGAAGAGTATGGCTTGGACGAAGAAGAAGAAGAAGAAGATGATGAATTTGAAGATGAGGATGACGATAAATAGTTCCTTGACTTTTATAGTTGTTACTTGTAAAATCATTTTTGGGCTCCTTAAAAAAGGAACGATCTTAAATTCGCTAAATAGCGCTCCCTTACTTTTTTGAAGTAAGTGGAGCTTTTTTGTTTTTTATAAAATTATTAAGCTTTTTATAAATACATTCTCTAGCAATCGTTTCACTCCCTGTCTAAAATGAAGGCTTTGTTAAAGAACTATGTCGGCTTTTTGCTCACGTCTTCTAGCAATTGCGAGAAGGCGCAAAAAACATTTGCTTTCACAAAAAGCAAAAAATGATTTTAGCAAAAAACTCCATTAGCATAGCCGAAAATAAAGATAAATTCTTCTTTAAATAAAGGGGAATTTGCACAAACTGATAAACAAGGGGGATTTTATAATGACAAAATATATTTTTGTAACAGGTGGCGTAGTTTCATCACTTGGCAAAGGGATTACTGCTGCATCTTTAGGAAGACTATTAAAAAATCGTGGAGTGAGTGTAACTATTCAAAAGTTTGATCCATATATCAACGTGGATCCAGGTACAATGAGTCCATATCAGCATGGAGAGGTTTTTGTAACAGATGATGGCGCGGAAACAGATTTGGATTTAGGGCATTATGAGCGTTTTATTGATATAAATTTAACAAAATACAATAATGTGACAACAGGAAAAATTTATTCAACGGTTTTAAGAAAAGAGCGTCGCGGTGACTATCTTGGCGGAACAGTTCAAGTTATTCCACACATCACAAATGAGATTAAAGAAAGAGTATATCGTGCAGGCAGAGAAACGAATGCAGATGTTGTAATTACAGAAATTGGCGGAACGGTTGGAGACATTGAATCACTTCCATTCTTAGAGGCAATACGCCAAATCAAAAATGATATTGGCAGAGAAAATGTCATGTATATCCACTGTACTTTAGTACCTTATATTAAAGCTGCAGGAGAAATGAAAACAAAACCAACTCAACATAGTGTTAAAGAACTTCGCAGTTTAGGTATACAGCCAAATGTCATCGTTGTTAGAACAGAAAAGCCAATTTCACAAGATATGAAAGATAAAATTGCTTTATTCTGTGACATTGATACAAAAGCTGTAATTGAATGCCAAGATGCAGATACGCTATATACGATTCCATTAGCATTACAAGAACAAAAGTTAGATCAAATTGTTTGTGAGCATCTAAAGCTAAATTGTCAGGAAGCAGATATGACAGAGTGGATTCAGCTTGTTGATGTAGTGCGCAATTTATCTAAGACAGTAAAAATTGCACTTGTAGGGAAATATGTGGAGCTTCAAGATGCTTATATTTCTGTTGTAGAGGCATTAAAACACGCTGGGTATGCATTTGATGCGGATATTGAAATTGATTGGGTTAATGCAGAAAATGTAACGTCAGAAAATGTAAAAGAATTATTAGAATCAGCAGATGGAATTCTTGTTCCTGGTGGTTTCGGAGATCGTGGCATCGAAGGAAAGATTTTGGCTGTACAATATGCTCGTGAACAAAAAGTTCCTTTCTTCGGTATTTGTTTAGGAATGCAAGTTGCTTCTATTGAATTTGCTCGTAATGCATTAGGATTTGATGGAGCACATTCCTCTGAAATCAAAGAAGATACACCATATCCAATTATTGATTTGCTTCCAGAGCAAAAAGATGTGGAAGATTTAGGCGGAACACTGCGATTAGGATTATATCCTTGTAAGTTAAAGGAAAATACAAAAGCATATGAAGCATACCAAGATGAAGTGATTTATGAAAGACATCGTCATCGTTATGAATTCAACAATCAATACCGTCAAGACATGGAGAAAGCTGGATTTGTATTCTCTGGTACAAGCCCAGATGGCCGTTTAGTAGAAATAGTAGAGTTAACAGATCACCCTTGGTTTGTTGCATCTCAGTTCCATCCAGAATTTATTTCTAGACCAACTAGACCACAGCCGCTATTCCGTGAATTTGTTCATGCAAGCATCAAAATGGCAGAGAAATAAGTATAGACGAAAGCGGCTGGGACATAAGTATTCCAGTTGGAAATAAAAACGAACAATTATACGGAAAATACGTATAATTGTTCGTTTTTTGACTTTTAAAAGAGCGATTTCAGTAAAGTTTGTTGTTATTACCCGCAGCCTGAATACCTTCGCTTTCCGTGGGGCTCGCGCTGAGCCCACAGGAGCCTACGTGTATTCAGGCTGCTCAGTTTTTCCGACTAATTAATTTTTTCTGTTTTTTTAGATAACAACCTTTAAAAACGAATTGGAATGGAGCGGAGGACACTCAACTCCTGCGGGAAGTAGAGGAAAGGCTTCCTTCCCGCGGAAAGGGAGTGTCTGTAGCGCAATGGAACGAATTAGTTTTTACACTTGACTATATGTAAAAACACAAGTAACCAAGATTGCGAAACTAGCCTTTATTTTAAGGCTAAAGGTAGAGATTATTCGTCTTTACAGATTATCTAATTAGTTGTGTCCCAACCTTTTTGCATCAAAAAAGAGAAGGAGTGCGATTAGAGATCAAGCTCTGATATAATTTCATTTAATGTAAACTTAATTCCATGGTAAGCAAAAAGTGCGCCTATTAAAGAGGGGTTTCCAAAACGATTACCGTTTTCATCTGGAAGCAGTCCCTTTTTTAGGGCAAGATCTATATGAATATCAGCAAATTCATGAATGCCCTTTTCGTTAGACATAATAGTTGAAATGGCGGCAAAAGGAATATGTTGTTCATAAAGTTTTTTGGCAAATTCTAAAAGGCCATAATCTTGGGAAGTTCTAGAAATTAATAAAAACCGATCATTTGGAGCGATATTAAGAAAGTTGTCTTTTTTGTTCCAGCGAGCAGCTTGGAATAAAGGCTCTGGTCCTTCTATTGCCTCATAAATAACTCCTTCCATTTCATTTGTTGCCATTAAATATATCTTTCCTTTTCCTACTATTGCTTGTGCCAGCAAACGAGCGGTGTCTTCCATTTCTTCCTCTTTATCCTGAATTCTTTTAAATAACCCGCTTAACTGGGTTGAAAACATTTTAAGCAAGGTAAATCCCTCCACTATTTTTTCTTGTTGTACTGTCTCTATATTTGGCTGATTCCTATTATGTATTATAAGGAAGTGTGCAGCAAAGGTAAAATTTATAGGAAATAGCAGGAAAACCGGATTGAGAAGTAGAAAGATAGTAAAGATATAAACATGTGTATCGTTTAAGATAAGGAAGGGTAGGTTTAAATATGAAAGGGAAAGTATTAATAGTAGATGATCAGTTTGGCATTAGAATTCTTTTAAATGAAGTATTTCAAAAAGAAGGTTATCAAACATTTCAAGCTGCAAATGGTGTTCAAGCATTAGAGATTTTAACAAAAAATGAACCGGATATCGTTTTATTAGATATGAAAATTCCTGGGATGGATGGAATTGAAATTTTAAAGAGAATGAGAAAACTTAATCCGGATATTCGTGTTATCATCATGACTGCCTATGGAGAGCTGGATATGATACAAGAAGCAAAAGATTTAGGAGCACTAACGCATTTTGCAAAACCATTTGATATAGATGATTTAAGAGATGCCGTAAAAAAATATATTGCAGAGTAAATGAGATGGCTGTAGAAATATCGCTTACACACTTTTTTTAATGGCAAATAATACATAACTAATTATGACAATTTAGAAAAAGTGAACGGAATCATAGCATTTCTTCACTTATTTTGGTATGATTACAATGAATTTAAAAGGAAATGATTCGTTTTGTTTTACTTAGGGTAATATATACATATTCTACTTCTCTTTGGGAAATTTAATAAAGCTTACCTTGTAAAAAGGACGAACATGATTAAGGAGGAAGAAAAATGCCTTTAGTTTCAATGACAGAAATGTTAAACAAAGCAAAAGCAGAAGGATACGCAGTTGGACAATTTAACTTAAATAACCTTGAGTTTACTCAAGCTATTCTTCAAGCTGCAGAAGAAGAAAAATCTCCAGTAATTTTAGGAGTTTCTGAAGGTGCAGGACGTTATATGGGTGGATTTAAAACAGTAGTAAAAATGGTAGAAGGATTACTTGAAGATTACAAAATCACTGTACCAGTTGCTATTCATTTAGACCACGGTTCAAGCTTTGAAAAATGTAAAGAAGCTATTGATGCAGGATTCACTTCTGTAATGATCGATGCTTCACATCATCCATTCGAAGAAAATGTAGAAACTACTGCAAAAGTGGTAGATTACGCTCATTCAAAAGGTGTTTCAGTTGAAGCTGAACTAGGAACTGTTGGTGGACAAGAAGATGATGTTGTTGCTGAAGGCGTTATTTACGCAGATGCAAAAGAGTGTGAAGAATTAGTGAAACGCACTGGCATCGATTGCCTAGCTCCTGCTTTAGGTTCAGTTCATGGCCCTTACAAAGGAGAGCCAAACTTAGGATTTAAAGAAATGGAAGAAATCGGGAATTTAACTGGTATGCCATTAGTATTACATGGTGGAACTGGAATTCCTACAAAAGATATTACAAAGTCTATTTCTTTAGGAACTGCAAAAATTAATGTAAATACAGAAAACCAAATTGCTTCTGCTAAAGCAGTACGCGAAACTTTAGCTGCATTGCCTGAAGAGTACGATCCACGTAAATACCTAGGACCTGCTCGTGAAGCTATTAAAGCTACTGTAATTGGCAAAATTAAAGAGTTTGGTTCTTCAAACAAAGCTTAATTTTTAGCCTAAATAGATTTACTATGAGAAACCGCCTTTTTGGGCGGTTTCCGTATATCATAATATATATAAATAAAGTTTATCCCTATCTAATGGGCAATAAGGCCTCACTGGTTAAATTTGAAAAAACACTGGGTTAATGAACTTATTTCTAGATCATGCTATTGGAAAAGAAACTAAATCTCGAAAAGGAAGTATCTCTCCATAAAGGAAAGGAAATAATATAATTATATATATAACTAACCTAGGAAAATTGACTATCTCTTCTTTCCATTTTGTTATGTATAATGTAAAAAGACAGTGAATTTTATTTTACTTTCTTTATTACATTTCCTCGAAGATGGGAAAACCCATACACTTGCATTACTTATCTTCAATATTTATCATGAAATATATTCTTTTATGCTTTTTCAAAGATTAGAAAAGTAAACCTTTATCATGTTAGGCAATAATCAGCGGGATTGTTTTAGATCTAGTCATTCTGTTAAAGGTGAAAGAATCCCTCTTTAACGTTTGTCGCCAATTAAGTTACTATTTGCCCTTTTCCTATCAAGATTACTTTTTGGTATAATAATTGAATTAGTATAAAACAAAGATTTTACGTCCAAGCCTTGATTCAATTCTTATCTAATATGTATTTTTTCTGGAATGCTTTTTTTAATCTTCTTCTAATTATCATGATTATAAAGGAAGATTTAAAGTACTGACAGTCCAAAATACAAAATTGTACTTTTTGCATGGCTTAGAAGGGAGTTAGAAATGGAAAAACTTATGATTGCAGGTGGATCTCCATTAAAAGGTACTGTACGAATAAGCGGAGCAAAAAACAGTGCTGTTGCTCTTATTCCAGCAACTATTTTAGCGGATTCTCCAGTTACTATTGAGGGACTGCCTGACATTTCTGATGTACAGATTTTAAAGGAAATTTTAGAAGAAATAGGCGGTAGTGTGTCTTTTTCCGAATCCGATATGACCGTCGATCCTTCTTCCATGATTTCTATGCCTATGCCGAATGGAAAGGTAAAAAAATTGCGGGCTTCTTATTATTTAATGGGGGCAATGTTAGGTCGTTTTAAGAAAGCAGTTATAGGGTTGCCTGGCGGATGTCATCTTGGACCGCGGCCAATAGATCAGCATATCAAAGGATTTGAAGCGCTTGGTGCGCAGGTGACAAATGAGCAAGGCGCTATCTATCTTCGTGCAGATGAGCTTAGAGGCGCTCAGATTTATTTAGATGTTGTGAGTGTAGGAGCAACTATAAATATAATGCTTGCAGCAGTAAGAGCAAAAGGAAAAACAATTATTGAAAATGCTGCAAAAGAGCCTGAAATTATTGATGTTGCTACATTATTAAACAATATGGGCGCAAAAATCAAAGGTGCCGGCACAGATATTATACGCATAGAAGGGGTAGATAAACTGCATGGCTGCCGTCATACGATTATCCCTGATCGAATTGAAGCTGGTACATATATTATAATTGGTGCAGCAGTGGGAGAAGGTATCTTAATAGATAATGTCATTCCTCAACATTTGGAATCGCTTATTGCAAAATTGAGAGAAATGAATGTTCATATTGAGTCAAGTGATGATCAAATATTTGTAAGTTCGAATTCAGATTTAAAGGCTGTAGATATAAAAACATTAGTTTATCCAGGATTTCCAACAGACTTGCAGCAACCGTTCACTTCTCTTTTGACAAAAACAACAGGTACAAGCATGGTTACAGATACGATTTATGGAGCCCGCTTTAAACATATTGATGAGTTGCGGAGGATGAATGCAACAATTAAAGTGGAGGGGCGTTCTGCCATCATAAATGGACCAGTGCATTTGCAAGGAGCAAAAGTTAAGGCAAGCGATTTACGTGCAGGGGCGGCTTTGGTAATTGCTGGACTTATGGCAGATGGAGTTACGGAAGTTACTGGACTGGAGCATATAGACAGGGGCTACAGTTCTTTAGTAGAAAAGCTTAATGGATTAGGAGCAACTATTTGGAGAGAGAATATGTCTCAGGAAGAGCAGGAGCAATTAAAAAACGTATAAAAATTCATTTAGGGGAATCTGAATAGCTGTCTGAATTAAGATTTAGCGAGTATGCATAATGCATCAACAAGTTATATTGTCTAAATTCTATCAGTAAAATGGACAAGTTCTCTATTGTTTTGCTTATAATAAAGCGTTTTTTATTATGTTTTATTTAACTTTTGTTTAAAAATCGGCTTTGTGGATAAACTGGTTTTTGATTGAATCATGTAGAGTATAGATAACAATGGCCTAGTAATAAAAAGACAAATAAATCATCGAAAAAATAGGGGGCGAATTATTGTAATGCGTCTCCTATCCTTCCTTCATTAATGCTTCCTTAATATATAATCATAAAATTCTTGAAACAGGTTATTATTTCATAGAAGGAAACTAAGACATAAAAAAATCTTGTTGCACTTTTTTTACAGATAGATGTAAAATAGAGATTGCTTTGGATAGTTTTCTATTGTTAATAATTTTTGTGATATGGGAATGTCTTATATGTATGATACTTTCCATGAAAAAGTTAGAAAACTACCATTAAAAAGTAAGCGGATTTATGACGGTTTTTTATGTAAATAACTACTTCAATCTATTTATTCTCGCATCAGTACGTTTCTCTTCACTTTAGAAATAATAGCCTCAAAATGCTTAAACATTCCTTCCCGACTATAATTTTTGTTCATGCACTGGTAGGAATAACTGAAAATATAAAAGAGTGGTGTCAAAATGGGATTAAACATATCTAGTTTAGAAAATATGAAATTAAAAGAGCTATATGAGCTAGCACGAGAATATAAAGTGTCCTACTATAGCAAATTAACAAAAAAAGAATTGATTTTCTCCATATTAAAAGCAAGGGCAGAACAAGAAGGCTACTTTTTTATGGAAGGTGTTCTTGAAATAATACAGTCGGAAGGTTTTGGATTCTTGCGACCAATTAATTATTCTCCAAGTTCACAAGATATTTATATATCTGCATCTCAAATTAGAAAATTTGATTTAAGAAATGGAGATAAGGTTTCGGGTAAAGTCCGACCGCCAAAAGAAAATGAACGGTATTTTGGATTGCTTCAAGTAGAAGCTGTAAATGGTGATGACCCTGAGGCTGCAAAGGAAAGAGTGCATTTCCCAGGGTTGACTCCACTTTATCCAAACCGCCAAATGATTTTAGAAACGACTCAAAAAAATGTTTCTACTAGAATTATGGATGTGTTGGCACCTGTGGGCTTTGGGCAGCGTGGTCTAATTGTAGCACCGCCAAAAGCTGGTAAAACGATGCTGATTAAAGAAATAGCAAACAGTATTACAACCAATCATCCTGATGCAGAATTAATTGTTTTGTTGATTGACGAGCGTCCTGAGGAAGTAACGGATATTGAAAGATCTGTTACAGGCGATGTAGTAAGCTCTACGTTTGATGAAGTGCCAGAAAATCATATTAAAGTTGCTGAATTAGTATTAGAAAGAGCGATGCGTTTAGTAGAACATAAAAGAGATGTTATTATATTAATGGATAGTATTACGAGATTAGCACGTGCTTATAATCTTGTGATTCCTCCTAGCGGCAGAACATTATCTGGAGGAATTGATCCAGCTGCGTTCCATCGTCCAAAACGTTTTTTTGGGGCAGCGCGGAACATTGAAGAAGGCGGATCTTTAACTATTTTAGCTACAGCTTTAGTGGATACTGGCTCTCGTATGGATGATGTTATATATGAAGAGTTTAAAGGAACTGGAAACATGGAATTGCATTTAGATCGTTCTCTTGCAGAAAGAAGAATTTTCCCTGCAATCGATATTCGCCGCTCTGGAACAAGAAAAGAAGAGCTTTTGATTCCGAAAGAACATCTAGACAAATTATGGGCTATCCGCAAATCTATGTCAGATTCTCCAGACTTTGCAGAGCGCTTCTTGCGTAAGCTTAGACAAACAAAATCAAACGAAGAATTTTTTGCTGTTTTGGCAGATCAAATGAAAGCAGGTTCTTCGAGAAAATCGTAACAGTAGAATAAAAATGTTTTGTTTGCAGTTTTCTCTATTTGATGAAGAAAAGCTAAGTTGAAATTGCAGTTTTTCTTATCCATTCCCAATCTTTTAAGCAGGGAGTGTATTGCTTGTTAAGATGATAAATAGGAAATGGTAAAATTTTATTTGCTTACATTTTCTAATATCATGATAAGATAAGGTGAGAATATAAATAAAGTTATGAAATTCCTTTTATTGGTCTTTTTGTAAAAAAATAAAAGAAGAACCTAATAGATAGAATGGATTAACAAGTTGCAAAAAAGTTTTGTCCTTGCTATAATAGTCACAGTATGTGATTTTAAATAACAATGAAAATTCATTGTTTATAACTCTGTTTCGAAAGTTGCAGGGCGGAAGGAGATGAAAAGGAATGAAAGCAGGAATTCATCCTAATTACAACGAAATTACGGTGAAATGTGCTTGTGGAAATGAGTTCACAACTGGTTCTGTTAAAAAAGAAATCAAAGTTGAAACTTGTTCTGAGTGCCACCCGTTCTATACTGGTCGTCAAAAATTCGCTGAAGCTGGCGGACGTGTTGATCGTTTCAACAAAAAGTACGGTCTTAAGTAATACGAAATCAAAAAGAACAGGCAAGAAGTTTAATTCCTTGCCTGTTCTTTCTTTTATGAGAAAAAATACTGGTGTATTAACCGGAAGTCATAAAGTGAATGATAAAATGATTTTTTTCTGAGAAATGCTACTTCTAAGTTAAATGAAGCGGAGTTTGTCAAAATTAGGCTGCTTAAGAATAGAAGGTAAAATATCCCTTCTATTCTTAAGCATCTTATGCTTTTTAGAGTAGAGGGAATAATACTAATAATGAAATTGAAGCCATTTCTTTTTAAATGGTTTTTCAATGTTGAATAAATGAAAGCAATGTTTTTCTTGAGGAAGGAGAGGTTTCATGTACGTAATGAAACAGCACGGCTGGGTAGAGGTCATTTGTGGGAGTATGTTTTCAGGCAAGTCAGAAGAGCTCATCCGTCGGGTAAGAAGAGCGGAATTCGCTAAACAAAATATCGTAGTTTTTAAACCGAAGATAGATAATCGTTATAGTGAAGAAGCGGTTGTTTCCCATAATGGTACGGCAACGAATGCTATTCCTATCAAAAATTCTGCAGAAATCTTTGAACATATCACGTCAGAGATTGAATTGGTTGCAATTGATGAAGTGCAGTTTTTTGATGAAGAAATAGTAGAAGTTGTGCAGCGCTTGGCTAATAGTGGGTATCGAGTTGTCTGTGCGGGACTCGATCAGGATTTCCGAGGAGAGCCATTTGGGAAAATGCCTAAACTTATGGCGGTCGCAGAGCTTGTTACTAAGCTGCAGGCAGTTTGTGCTGTATGTGGTTCTCCTGCTAGTCGTACGCAGCGTTTAATCAACGGTTCACCGGCATCTTATAATGATCCAATTATTTTGGTAGGAGCATCGGAATCATACGAACCTCGTTGCCGTCACCATCATGAAGTACCAGAATCGCCTCAAAGTGCAAATAAACAAGATAGTGGCACTTCTTCCTCTTTGTGAATAAGTATCTGCTGCTATTAAAAAAGTGAAAAGCTAAAAAGTCTCCTGTATAAGAGGAGACTTTTTTATTGTTAAAATTTAAAATGGCCCAAGCTAGTCTATTGATATCATTTACTCCTGAATGAGCTTTATTTTTCCTTTTGAAAAAGCTTGTCTTAGACTGGAGTAGGTATTTACTTTGCTTAAATTACTGCTAGAAACGCCAGCTAACTTGGCCATTTCAGGACTCATGCCAGAAATGGTAGTATCAATTCCTATTAGTGCAAGCACATGAATTAATTTGATTAATTCATCCAAAGTTTTGGCATCAAAGGTAGAAAGGCCAGATAAATCTATATATAGATGGTTTATTTTCTCTTTAAGACAGCGCTCGGGTACTTCTTCTATAATTGATTTTGAGCGGGAAGAGTCAATATCGCCAACTAGTGGCAAAACTCCTGTATTTGCGATCAAAGGAATAATGGGATTGCTGAGAGCGAGAATAATTTTCTGCTGTTCATTTAATTGTTTTATTGTAAATTCATGGTATAAACTAGCAAACTTATTATTTAAAGTATCAAATGCCTGTTGAAAAATTGTAATCCAATTTAAAATAACTTCTGTAGGAATATCGCCATGCTCTTTAATATATTGTTCAATATGTTCCCAAATTATCTGACGAGTAATGCTTAATGCTTGTAAAACCTCATGAGTGGGTGTTCCTAAATCAACTCTACTTTGTGCTACTTCAATTGCCCATTTTGATAGATTGCTAGCAAATATTTGCTGATCATCTAAGAATGCACTCATTACTGTCTGGATAGTAAATGTATGCTGTTTTTCCAATAACTCTTTAACATATGGAGAAACTGTACTAGAATAAATAGATCCATTTTCTCCCTCTTTTAATGAAAACCATCTCTCGCTGATGGAAGCAGAGTTTTCAAGTATATAATTATATAAAGAAGTATTCATTAAAGGCATTTCTCTAACTCCTCTTATTTATTGACATTGTTTGATTCCTATATCTAAACTATACTTTCATTATATAAGAAATAGGAAATAATTAGTTCATAAACAATTATTTATGTTCCCCTATTTAACAGGCTGAAAAACCTTCGCCTTGAGATTGGGAGAGACTAGGAAAAATTAGAGGGAATCAGATAACTGACTGCAAAAGCCTGATAGAAAAGAACATAGGTTGTAATATCTTTTAGAAAAACTTTTGCAGTTTGCAGTTTCGCTTTATAAATGGCTAGTTTTTAGTATTAATTTGGTTTTGACGGGGATTATAGCCTATAATATAATTAATACGTTATGGAAAAAAATGAGGTGAATATTCGTGTTTGATCGTCTACAAGCTGTAGAGGATCGTTATGATAAGCTTAATGAGTTATTGAGCGATCCTGAAATTGTTAATGATACAAAGAAATTGCGTGATTATTCGAAAGAACAATCCGATATCCAAGAAACGGTTGAAGTATACCGGGAATATAAAGAAGTAAAAGAACAGCATAAAGAAGCAAGAGCAATGCTGGAAGAAAAATTAGATGCTGAAATGCGTGAGATGGTAAAAGAAGAATTGGATGAAACGGGTGACCGTATTGAAGAGTTAGAAGCTCGTCTAAAAATCTTGCTGATTCCGAAAGACCCTAATGATGATAAAAACGTAATTATGGAAGTCCGCGGTGCTGCAGGTGGAGATGAAGCAGCATTGTTTGCTGGTGATTTATTCCGCATGTACAGCCGTTATGCAGAATCGCAAGGCTGGAAAATAGAAATTATGGATGCAAGCACAACTGGCGTCGGCGGCTATAAAGAAATTATCTTTATGATTAGCGGTAAAGGCGCTTATTCAAAAATGAAATTTGAAAATGGCGCACATAGGGTACAACGTGTTCCTGAAACAGAATCAGGTGGACGCATTCATACATCTACTGCAACGGTAGCATGTTTGCCAGAAACGGAAGAAGTAGAAGTGGACATTCATGAAAAAGATATTCGAGTAGACACATTTGCTTCTAGTGGACCTGGAGGACAAAGTGTAAATACGACGATGTCAGCTGTGCGTTTAACGCATTTACCTACTGGAATAGTTGCTTCTTGCCAAGATGAGAAGTCTCAGATCAAAAATAAGGAAAAGGCAATGAAAGTGTTGCGTGCTCGTATTTATGATAAATTCCAGCAAGAAGTACAAGCGGAATATGATCAGCAACGTAAATCTGCTGTTGGAACAGGAGACCGCTCTGAACGAATTAGAACATATAATTTCCCGCAAAACCGTGTAACAGATCATCGTATTGGTCTGACTATTCAAAAGCTTGACCAAATTCTTCAAGGAAAAATGGAAGATGTTATCGATGCATTAATTTTTGAAGAGCAATCAAGTCGTTTAGAGAGTGCATCTGATGTATAATCGCAATTCGATAAAAATATTTGAAGCCCTTAAATGGGCTTCTTCTTATTTACAAGAACATAAGCGGGAAGAATTTGCAGCAGAATTATTATTAAGGCACGTATTAAATATAAGCAGGTCAGAACTTATCATTCAGTTTAGAGAAGAACTGGATCAGAGCGCACTCTCCATATTTGAGAAATATGTAAAACTTCATGCAGAAGGGACACCCGTTCAGTATCTTATGGGATACGAAGAGTTTTATGGAAGAAAATTTAAAGTGAATAGTGAAGTGCTTATTCCTAGACCTGAAACAGAAGAGTTGGTGGAAGGGGCCATTACAAGAATAAAAAAAATTTTTTCGAAAGAGCATGCGCTGAAATTTGTTGATATTGGCACTGGAAGTGGAGCTATTGCAGTTACCTTTGCGTTAGAGGTTCCTTTTCTGGAAGTGACGGCAACAGATATTTCTTTGCCTTCTTTGCAAGTGGCGAAAGAAAACGCAGCACAATTAGGAGCGAATAGTATTCGATTTATTCAAGGTGACTTATTGGCTCCTTTTTTAGAAGCACAGGAGAAATTTGATGTTGTTCTCTCTAATCCTCCATATATTCCGGAAAGCGACGAGAAAGGAATGTCGGATGTTGTCACGAAACATGAACCGCATAGAGCATTGTTTGCTGGAGATAATGGTTTGGCAATATATAAACGATTGTGTGATCAACTTCCATTGGTGTTAAAAGAGCAGAGTCTTGTTGGATTTGAAGTGGGGGCGGGGCAAAGTGGAGCGGTATCTTCCATTCTGCAAAACACATTTCCAAATGCAAAAGTAGAAGTAGTGTATGATATTAATGGTAAAGACCGAATGGTGTTTGCGGAAATTGGATTTGACCAGAACAGATAAAGGTATAAAGTATTTAGGGGCATCCTATGAGGGGTAGCCCTTTTTATCACATATTAAGGGTTTTTTGCCCCCCCCTTAAGGGATTGTAAGAGAAAAAGAGAAATCTAGGTGGGGAAAAACTTGCCTGTAAAAGCCTGTTTGAAGTTTCAAATTATGTTGAGCCATATCTAGCAAAATATTTTTTGTGAAACTAGCAAAAAAATTTATTTTGCTAGTTTAAGATTGTTGCAAGCTGTCCACACTGTTTTAGTGAAGGGGCGGTGCTAAATATGAAAAAGAAACCAATGGCAACTATCTATTTATTCGTACTTATTGTATCTACTATTTTAAGTTTATATATACCAAAAAATGAAGTAACAGCAAATGATGAAATTGTGATTCCTAGTGATGCAATCCGCTTAAGAATTTTGGCAAATAGTGATTCAGAAGAAGATCAAGCATTAAAAAGAAAAGTGCGTGATGCTGTCAATAAAGAAATTACTAAATGGGTAGCTGAATTAACTTCCAAAGAGGAAGCAAAGCAATTATTAAAATCAAACTTGCCGGAGATTCAAAAAATTGCGGAAAAAGTAGTAGCAGAAGAAAATCAGCAGCAGGCGGTGAAAGTGAAGTTTGGAAAGGTAGATTTTCCAACAAAGCTATATGGGGAATTCCTTTATCCAGCAGGGACGTATGAAGCAATCTTAATTACCTTAGGAAAAGGAGAAGGGGCAAATTGGTGGTGTGTATTATTTCCTCCATTATGTTTCCTGGATTTCTCTAATGGGGTAGCTGTAAGTAAAGGGGTAGAAGAAAAAGAGGAGAATAAGGCAGATAAACAAGGAGATATTGCTAAAGCAGCAGATAAAGAGGATCAGGTAAAAGAAAAGATAAAAAAGGAAACAAAGGAAGATCCCTTATATGTAGAAGAAACAAAGGATGAGGATGTTAAAGTAAAATTTTTTTTAGTAGAGTTATGGGATAAAATATTTGGTTGATAGATAGAAACTGCCTGAGCTAAGCTAGGGCAGTTTTTTATATAAAAAATGAAAATATTAGACGGATTGCGGCATTAGAGCATGTTTTAAAAAAAGAATTATATAATGTAATATAAAGTGAAACTTCAATCAGACTTTTACAGGCAAGTTTTTCCCCACCTAGATTTCTCTTTTTCTCTTACAATTCCTTAAGTGGGGGACAAAAGCCCATTAATGCGTGATAAAAGTAAAGGTGCTCAAAATTTAATTTACACAACTATGTTTAAACTTATAAGGGAAGGAAATGGAGGAGATTAAATGGAAGCTGTTTTGCGAAGTATGTTTCAATCAATTGCAAAAAATGCAGCTGCAAATAAACTGGCCAAAAAATATGGCCTGCGCTTTGGTGCCCAGAGGTTTGTTGCAGGGGAAACGGTTGCTAGTGCAATAGAATGTGTAAAACTGCTGAATGCAAGGAAAATAGCAGCGACACTTGATCATCTTGGCGAATTTGTTTTTACAGAAGAAGAAGCAAAACACTCTGCTGATATGTGTTTATTAACATTAGATCATATTTATGCATCAAAAGTCGAATCCCATTTATCTGTTAAATTAACTTCCTTAGGTTTAGATATAAACAAAGAGTTATGTATGAATAATATGAGAACTATTTTGGAGCGAGCGCAGCAATATGACAATTTTGTTCGAATTGATATGGAAGATTTTTCTCATTGTGAAGCAGCAATTGAGATTTATGAACAATTGCGCAAAAAATACGATAATGTTGGTTTAGTTATTCAAGCATATTTATATCGAACAGAAGAGGATATAAAACGATTACATCAAATAGCAGCAAATTTACGATTGGTAAAAGGTGCTTATAAAGAGTCTCCTAATGTAGCTTTTCCAGAAAAAGCGGATGTTGATGAAAATTTTAAAAAAATCATCCAAACGCATCTATTAAATAGTTATTATACAGCCATTGCAACACATGATGAGAATATAATTGACTTTGCGAAAAAATTGGTTTCTGACCACCAAATCAAAACAAGTATGTTTGAATTTCAGATGTTATATGGAATACGCGTAGATTTGCAAAATAAGCTAGTGGAAGAAGGGTATAAAGTTAGAGTATATGTTCCTTATGGTGTCGATTGGTTTGGTTATTTTATGAGAAGATTGGCCGAAAGACCAGCCAATAGCTGGTTTGTGTTAAAGAACTTATTTAAATAGCAGCAAAATGTAACAAAAAAGATAAAGATTAATAGGTCTTTAATCGCCAACTAAAGGAGTAGGAAAGAAAAATGAGGAATTTATCTGGGCAGAAACTTGCTGCGAAAAAGCCTCATAGTAGAGAATAAAGCCATAATCACCATGAAGATATGTTTGGCCTATGTCTGATCTTGCCAGAAGGAGCAAACATTGGGGAGTGAAATCCCCGATGTTTTTATGTTGATTTTCTTCCTATGTTGTAAAAGATTGGTCTGTTTAGGCTTATAAACCTGTAATCAATCTAGAAATTATAACAAAAAATAATGCTATTATGGTAAATTATTAATGAATACATACAAAGGGTTTTCTACGTTCAGTTATTCACAATTTTCAAAAGATGGTTTTCGCTTTTGCAGCTAGGCTGTTTGGAGAAAGAATAAATGGAATTAGTAGAAAAAGAGATGCGTCCTTATGAAGTAAATGGATGGACAGAAGAGTATAATGCTAAAAAATAGTTGATCTTGGATAACTTAGATAGCATTTTGATATATTTGATAAAAAACGATGATATGCTGCCAGATGGAGATTCTCTTTTCGAAATACTAGAAAGTAATAGAGGTATAACATTTATTAAAAGAAACAGGAAAGGCGTATTTTAAGATATATAGAAACAAAATGCAGCAGCCAATCCTATAGTTTTTTAAGAAAGGCTTTGATAAAGGAAAACTTCAATTAGTAAGAATTTTTTAATTCTCTGCTGATTATTAGTGGAACTAATTGGGATGTTACGGGAAAGTTTTTATCTGCCTAGAATTTTTGTTTTCTCATATCAGCTCGAGGTGGAGGGCAAAGGCCTGTTAATGCGTGAGAAAATAAAAAAGTATGATCTCTAAATATAATAAAATATAGTAAAATAAACTAGCATTTTTTCTTTTTTTTCTCATAGAAATAGAATAACAGAAGTTTAAAAAGGCTATTTCTTAAAGATGGGGTGGAGAAAATGCAAAAATCAGTTCGACAGGCGATGCAAGAGGATTTAGAAAAAATTCAGACCTTCTTAGCGAAAACAGCAGTAGATACAGAAGATATTGAAAAATGGTTAAATTATTATTTATTAGTGGAAGATAAAAATGGGGATTTGATTGGTACAATTGGCATTGAACCATTTGAAAAAGTTGGCTTATTGCGTTCCCTTGTTATTGCCAATGCAACAGCAGAAGACATATTATATTTGCTTCAGCAAACAATACAATTGGCAAAGGAGCGTCAACTTGAATCCTTATACTGCATGATCAATAATAAAAGCGCGATTCATTTATTCTCATTGTTAGGATTTCGGACGATAAGAAAAGAAAAAATGCCAGAGGAAATAAAGACATCAAAATCAGTAGCAAATATATGGACTGTTAATAACCTGCAATATATGTATTATCATATAGAGAATGTGAATAAATAGAATAAGTTATCCACAAAAATGGATAACTTATTCACAAATTGTGTATAAAACAACTATTTATCCACTGATTTTTTTGAATAGGTATAAATAATATTGTATTTTTTGTCGAAAATGTGGGAAATAAGGCTTTTTAATAAGAGAAAAAATAGTTTTTGAAAAGGTGGATAAAAATGGAGACGATTTATTGGGAAGTGGATAAAACTGTGGATAGTATAGACAGTTATCCACAAATCAAAAAGGCTGCTGATTTTCTGAAACAAAATGAAGTAGTAGCATTTCCGACCGAAACTGTTTATGGGTTAGGAGGAAATGCAAAAGATGATCAAGCAATAAAGAAAATTTTTGCAGCCAAAGGACGTCCATCTGACAATCCTTTAATTATACATATTGCCAAACAAGAGCAAATAAAAGAATTTGTGGAAGAGATACCTGCTGTGGCTAAACAGTTAATGGAAGCTTTTTGGCCAGGAGCTTTAACAATTATATTACGAATAAAAAAGGGGGTATTATCTCCCTATGCAACAGCGGGTTTGCCAACTGTGGGAGTGCGCATGCCCGATCATCCAGTTGCATTAAAGTTAATAGAACAATCGAATCTTCCTATTGCAGCTCCAAGTGCCAATCAATCAGGAAAGCCAAGTCCTACTAATGCTGTGCATGTAAAGGAAGATTTAGATGGCAAAATTGCTGGTATTTTGGATGGTGGAAGTACTGGTGTTGGGGTTGAATCGACCGTTATTGATTGTACGGATCAAATGCCGACTATTCTTCGGCCAGGTGGTATAACAATAGAACAAATTGAACAAATAATTGGAGAAGTTCACTTAGACTCAGCTTTAACGAATAAAGAAGCAAAACCAAAAGCGCCCGGAATGAAATATAGTCATTATGCTCCTGATGTTCCTTTGTTTTTAGTAAAAGGAACAAAAGAAAGAATTCAGCTGCTTATTAATGAAGCGAAACAAACAGGGAAAAAAGTGGGAGTGCTCACAACAAAAGAGCATAAAAATTATTATGATGCAGATTATATTTTTGCCTGTGGAAAACGAGAAGATTTAGAAACAGTAGCCGCAACATTATATGAAGGGCTAAGGTCATTCAACTATAAGGATGTAGATGTAATTTATAGTGAAATGTTTCCTGACTCCGGAGTAGGACAAGCAATTATGAATAGGCTCATGAAGGCAGCTGCTCACCGAGTAATAGAGTAAAAAGATTTGTCTGGCATTAACGGATTTGTGGACCCTGATTTAAGACTAGAAGTGAAAACGAAAAATCTAGGTGTGGAGAAACTTGCTGAGTAAAAGCCTAAGGTATGATAATAGTAAGGATCTGCACCCTCCTATGGCAACGTTTGTATGGCCTATATCTTATCTTGCTTAGAGAAGTAATTAGAGGGGAATGTAAATGGAGCTCCCCTTTAATTGAAGTTTCACTTTATAGTGTGGATAAGTTGGATAGAAGTTTTTTCTATTGGACTTATCCGTATTTTTTTGGATATCTTTTTATAATCCAAAAGAATACAATGACTTTCATGAATAATCCGCTTAAAGGAGAAAAAACATTGATTAAATTTTCCACTTAAACCATTCTAAATTTTCTTGGCATTGCATATTCTCTAAATAGCAAGTCCAAGGAGGCAAAAGTATGTCTATAGACTGGGGAGAGTTAATCACACTAATTATCATGGCATTTGCTTTAGGAATGGACGCATTTTCTATTGGATTAGGCATGGGAATGTATAAGCTCCGTTTAAGGCAAATAGCTAAAATTGGTTTAACAATTGGCGTTTTTCATATAATTATGCCGCTTTTAGGCATGATAGCAGGAAGGTTCTTATCTGATAACTTTGGAGCGATAGCAGGAATAATTGGTGGTGGATTGCTTGTTATTCTTGGTATGCAAATGATATGGTCAAGCTTTAAATCAGAACATGGATACCGAATTACACCTGTTGGTTTTGGTTTATTGATTTTTGCTTTAAGTGTTAGTTTAGATAGTTTTTCTGTAGGCTTAAGTTTAGGGATATATCAAGCTAGAACAGTAGTTGTTTTAGCGTGTTTTGGAATAATGGCAACATGCTTAACATGGTTGGGCCTGCTTATAGGGCGAAAGGTTCAAGGCATGTTAGGTTTGTATGGAGAAGTATTGGGTGGAGGAATTCTTTTGGTTTTTGGATTGAAATTGTTGTTGAACATATAAAAAGATGAAAAATCTAGGCTGCCTTTAAGGGAAGTTGTCTAGATTTTTTTACGGTGGGGATTAAGCAAGTATAAAAAGAAAAAAGGTTATTTTATCAAAATATGACTTTTCGTTGCCGATAAGTAATCCCTGATATTTTAGAGAGTAGAGACAAATATAATTATTTACATGGGGATAAAAGGGGGAATTCTCATTTATTTAATACAAAGTTATCCAAATAAGAAGAAGGAGAATAGAATATTTAGGCCATTTGGTCTATAATGAAAGAAAATAATAGAAGGAGGATGATTTATGATTCGTGTATTATTTGTCTGTACAGGAAATACTTGCCGCAGCCCGATGGCAGAAGCTATTTTAAAAGCTAAGAAGATAAAAAATGTAGAAGTAAAGTCGGCTGGAGTTTTTGCAATAGATGGTGAAGAAGCTTCTTATCAAGCCCAAGAAGTTTTGGCGGAAAAGAACATCGGTTATTTTCACAGATCAGCGTTGCTTACGAATGAGCTGATTGATTGGGCAACGTATGTATTAACAATGACTGTAGGGCACAAAAGTACAATCTTGGCACAATATCCATCCTCTATTAGGAAAACGTTTACTTTGAAAGAGTTTGCTTTTGAGAATATAGAAGGAGACGTTTTAGATCCATTTGGTGGTTCTGTTGAGCAATATAAAAGGACATTTGAAGAATTAGATTTATTAATACAAAGTATGATGGATAAATTGGAATAATAATTAGTGGGGGTTATTATGGAAGTCAGTCGGGGTTACAAGTTTAGTTTAAGAAAAAAATTAGTGTTTTTTATTACTTCTTTAGCACTAATTACTTATTCTACAAGTGCGTTTTTTATTTATGTAATTTACCCGTTGTTAGCAAATAGTATAGAAGTCAGTTCTTATACTTTTACTGTTGCTACACTAATGATGGGGATTTTTTGGTCTGGTGTATTAGCGTTTATAGCTGCTGGGGTAATAATAAAGCCATTGCAGAAGCTGGAGAAAACAGCGTTGAATGCGGCGCATGGGGACATAAGCAAAGATGCAGAAATATCTAAATCAGATGATGAAATAAAATCATTGGGCATTGCATTTAATCATATGCTTTTTAATTTAAGAGAAATGGTGCAAAATATAGAAGAAAATTTCAATAAAACAAACAGTAAAGTAAAAGACTTAAATAAAGAGGCTAATTGTGCAAAAGAGCAAACGCTTGCAATTTCGTTGGCTGTAAAGGAAATTGCAGAGGGGTCTGAAGTTTCTGCTCGATCTGTCCAAGATACCGCTGTTTCGGTAGATGAGGCGATGGAGCTTGCGCAAGCTGTTAAAACAAAAGCAGATTCTTCATTAGAAATTTCCCAAAATATGATACACGATTTAACGGAAACAAACCAAGTGGTTCTCTCGCTGATTAAGGGGATGAAAACACTAGTAGAAGAAAATAATAATTCTTTGAAATCTGTTCAAAAATTAGAAACCAATGCTAATGAAGTGGAAAAAATTATAAAGCTTGTAGGGGATATCGCTTCTCAAACAAATTTGCTTGCATTAAATGCTTCTATTGAAGCAGCTAGAGCTGGAGAGCATGGAACTGGTTTTGCCGTTGTGGCAGAAGAGGTAAGGCATCTTGCTGATGAAAGTGCCAAAGCAGTGGAAGGTATAACAGAACTTGTCAAAGGTATACAGTCAGAAGTGAAAAATGTAGTAAAGCAAATGAAAATGCAAGTCGCAAATGTGGAGCAGGAATCAAAAAAAGGAGAAGATGCAAATCAAGCTTTTCACCATATGAATGCAACCATTAAAGAAATGGCAGAACGTGTAGCAAGCATTACAGAACTTGTACATCAGCAAATGGAACAAATCTATCAAACGTCTCAACAATCTCAAGAAGTTGCTGCTGTTGCGGAACAAACTTCTGCTTGCGCACAGCAAGTTTCTAATATAACAGAAAGTCAAAACACAATAATTAATAAAGTGGACGAACTGGCCGTGCTATTAAAAGGGCAAGCGGAGGAGCTGAAAACAACTATTTCGCGATTTACTATTTAATAGCATATGGAATATATTTATTCTAAAGAGTTGAAGAAAACGTTTAGCTTTTGTGAAATGAATTCTTTGGGAACAGCTTTGTAGAGTAGAAAAGTGGTTCTTTTTATAGGGGAATATTCAAGTCTTTCTATTTTTGAATCTTTCTATTTTGGTGCTTTTATGTGAAAATAAGATTGTTAAAGAGGGAGGATGATAGTGATGAAAGTAGCAGTGGCTTCTGATCATGGAGGTATAAATACACGGAGAGAAATAATCAGTTTACTTGAGCAAATGGGAATAGAATATGTTGATTTTGGCTGTGAGTGCAAAACATCAGTAGATTATCCTGATTATGCACTGCCAGTTGCGGAAAAAGTAGCAAATGGCGAATTTGATCGTGGAATTCTTATTTGCGGTACAGGCATAGGGATGAGCATTGCAGCAAATAAAGTAAAAGGGGTACGTTGTGCTTTAGTCCATGATGTGTATAGCGCAAAATTAACCCGGGAACACAATGACAGCAATATGATAGCGATGGGGGAGCGAGTAATCGGTCCAGGGCTTGCTTGTGAAATTGTCAAAGTATGGATTCAGGCAGAATTTAGTGGTCAGAGGCATGGTGCCCGTCTGGAAAAAATTGCTGAATATGAAAAAAGTCATTTAAGTTAATTAATCTAGTCGTTCGAAAGGCAGTGTCTTGATGAATAATGAAAAATTAGCTTTAGAAAAACAAATGGAAACAATTCTCGATGAATACCAAAAGCAGGCGAATTTGTCCAACCGTCATTTATTTGTTGTAGGATGCAGTACAAGTGAAGTGATTGGGCAAAGAATTGGATCAGCTGGTACAGTGGATGTTGCAGAAATTATTTTTAATCAATTAGCTAGTTTTAGGAATGAAATAGGTATTTCGCTAGCTTTTCAATGCTGTGAACATTTGAACAGAGCCCTTGTTGTGGAACGGAAAACAATGGAAGAAAAGGGATTGGCGGAGGTTTCTGTCATTCCAGTTCGCCATGCAGGTGGCGCGATGGCGACGTATGCATACCATCATATGAAGGATCCAGTAGTGGTTGAGTTTATTCAGGCTGATGGCGGCATGGATATTGGCGATACTTTTATTGGCATGCATCTTAAGCATGTTGCAGTACCTCTGCGCACCTCTTTGAAGCAATTAGGCGAAGCTCATATAACGCTTGCCAAATCTCGACCGAAATTGATAGGCGGCGTGCGCGCAGTTTATGAAAACACCGATGAAAATAAATCTTGTTGAAATTGAAGGGATATTCATAGTAAAAAGCAGGTGAGGATATGCTTTTTCATATGTGTCGAAAACGAAAAGTTGAGATGGCGCGTATGTATAGCAGGGAATCATTTTATGCATTTTATTATGATTATCTTTTTTTTTGCAATCAATGCTTTCGTGCTACCATATGCCATAGATATTGTAATAGTCTTATTTTTATATAATATTAATTAACTAAATTTTATGAAATCTAAAGCAGGGAAAATGTTATTGTTAAGAGGTTTGAGATTGATAAAAATAATGAGAAATTTTTGGAATATAGCAAAAGTTAATGTAAAAAATGAAAAAAAGTAAAAGTGGATAGATATACGAATTGATTAGGTGATTAAAAACGAACATTTTTGTTTGTTTATATTTTTATAATTCGTATTTTCTTCTTCCTTTTTAAAAACATTACATGTTAGAATAGAATTGAATTTACGGTAGATAGAGATTTTATTATGAACAGTTAATAAGGGAGGATTACAAATGAAGCACTTAGCACAACAAGACGAGCGTATTTTTCAAGCTATTCAACAAGAATTAGGACGTCAACGATCAAAAATTGAATTAATAGCATCTGAAAACTTTGTAAGTGAAGCAGTAATGGAAGCACAAGGATCTGTTTTAACCAATAAATATGCAGAAGGATATCCTGCTAAACGCTATTATGGCGGTTGTGAATATGTAGATATCGTAGAGGATATTGCTAGAGATCGTGCGAAAGAAATTTTTGGAGCAGAATATGTAAATGTTCAGCCGCATTCTGGTGCGCAAGCAAATATGGCTGTTTATTTCACTATTTTGGAAACTGGCGATACTGTTTTAGGAATGAACTTGTCCCATGGTGGTCATTTAACGCATGGCAGTCCTGTAAATTTTAGTGGTGTGCAATATAACTTTATTGAATATGGTGTTGATAAAGAGAGTCAGTATATAAATTATGAAGATGTAAGGGAAAAAGCGCTTGAGCATAAACCGAAATTGATTGTTGCTGGTGCCAGTGCGTATCCTCGTGAAATAGATTTTGCTAAATTCCGTGAAATAGCTGATGAAGTGGGAGCATATTTGATGGTAGATATGGCGCATATTGCTGGATTAGTTGCTGCGGGTCTTCATCAAAACCCAGTTCCATATGCTGATTTTGTAACAACAACAACACATAAAACATTAAGAGGCCCACGCGGAGGCATGATTTTATGCAGAGAAGAGTTTGGCAAAAAAATTGATAAATCCATTTTCCCTGGAATTCAAGGCGGACCATTAATGCATGTTATTTCTGCTAAAGCTGTAGCATTTGGAGAAGCACTGCAGCCAGATTTTAAAGTATATGCAGAAAATATTATTGCAAATGCAAAAAGATTAGCAGAAGGATTGCAAAAAGAAGGATTAAACCTTGTATCTGGAGGAACAGACAACCATTTATTATTAGTGGATCTGCAAAGCTTAGGTTTATCAGGAAAAGTAGCAGAGCATGTGCTTGATGAAGTAGGAATCACAGTAAATAAAAACACAATTCCATATGATCCAGCAAGTCCATTTGTTACAAGCGGTGTTCGTATTGGAACAGCTGCTGTAACATCTCGTGGTTTTGGATTAGAAGATATGGATGAAATAGCATCAATCATTGGCTTTACATTAAAAAACCATGAAGATGGGGACAAATTAGCACAAGCGGCAAAACGAGTAGAAGCATTAACAAGCAAATTTGTATTATATAAAGAACTTTAAAAAATGGCGTTAAGGTCTGTTCTGTTTTTTGGGACAGGCTTTTTTTATGTCCTCGGAAAAAAGCGATTGTTTTTGAAATTTTAGGATACGATAAAAAGTGGAATGAATTAAATAGATGAAAATATCTGAATTAACTTACAAGTTGCTTCCCTAGTGCTTTTTCTGTAGAATAATTAGAAGTGTATTTAGGACAAAAAGATGGAAATGGAGTGAATATTGTGGCAAAAGTATATGTGTTTGATCACCCGCTTATTCAACATAAACTTACATATATCAGAGAAACAAAAACAGGTACAAAAGAATTTAGAGAATTAGTTGATGAAGTAGCGACATTAATGGCTTTTGAAATTACAAGAGATTTGCCTTTAGAGGAAATTGAAATCGAAACTCCTGTGTGTACAACGAAATCAAAAGTTCTTTCCGGCAAAAAGCTTGGAATTATTCCAATCTTGCGTGCTGGTATTGGTATGGTAGATGGAATTCTTAAACTGATTCCTGCTGCCAAAGTAGGGCATATTGGATTATACCGGGATCCAAAAACATTAAAACCAGTAGAATATTATGTGAAATTGCCTTCTGACGTAGAGGAAAGAGAGTTTATTGTAGTAGATCCAATGCTTGCAACTGGAGGATCTGCAGTTGAGGCGATTAACTCTTTAAAAAGCAGAGGCGGAAAAAACATTAAATTTATGTGTTTGATTGCGGCTCCAGAAGGAGTAGAAGCATTAAAAGAGGCGCATCCTGATGTGGATATTTATATTGCAGCATTGGATGAGAAGTTAAATGAAAAAGGTTATATTGTTCCTGGGTTAGGTGATGCTGGGGACCGCTTGTTTGGCACAAAATAATAAATGATAGAGAAAAACCGAATGCTGATGTCATTCGGTTTTTTTTTAGGTAATCATTTTAATTTAGATAGTGAATAATTTATGTTCCTCAATATTTCTGTAAAATCCAGTTGGGCATATGGAATCTCTTGCTAGATTACATAATCTTGATAGTTCTGCGAGAAACTAAAAAGTATATACGAAAATCGGCATTTTTACATATAAATAGATTTGCTTAACTAGGAGGATAATGTTTTGGTGAGAAAATCTTTTTTATTTAGTATTATTTTGGTTTTTTTCATGTGCACGTCGAATGTTTATGCAAAAACTTTTGATTATCCTTCTTTGCCGAAGGATAATCCTTATGAAAAAAAAATAGCTATTGTGAAAACAAAAGACAACTATTCTATGGAAGAAATAGAGAAGATGTTAAAAAAACATAAAAGTCTAACCATAAGAACAAAATTCCGCGAAATATTTAATGGTTTTTCGGTTGAAGGTTATCTAGGAGAAATTCAAAAACTAAAACAAGAACAGGCTGTAGAAATAGTTTCAGAAGTGCAAATATATTCTGCTGAAGAAGAGAATCCAGTTCGGCTGATCGGTGCAGACCCTATTAGTTCAGCATTGCAACATACTTCTAAACCATTGACAGGGAAAGGAGTGAAAATTGGTGTCATTGATACAGGCATTGATTATCAGCACCCTGATTTACGCAAAAATTTTAAAGGAGGCTGGGATTTTATTGATAAAGATAAGTATCCAATGGAGACAGTTGGCAAAGGTACAAAAAATACACTTCATGGGACTCATGTAGCGGGGATTATTGCAGCAGATGGGAAAGTTAAAGGAGTGGCTCCAAATGCAGAAATCATTGCATATCGAGCACTTGGTCCTGGAGGAACTGGAACAACAGAGCAAATTTTAGCAGCAATTGAACAAGCTATAAAAGATAAAGTGGATATTGTGAATCTCTCTTTGGGGAGCGAAGTAAATGGACCAGATTTACCGATTAGTGCTGCTTTAAACAAGGCAGTGGAAAAAGGAATTATTGCAGTAGCAGCTGCGGGTAATTCTGGACCTTTTGATTGGACAGTTGGATCTCCTGGAACAGCAAGCAAAGCAATTTCGGTTGGAGCTTCCACTCCGAATATTCAGACAGAGTATATCAACATTGATAATAAAAAGCTTATTTTAAACAATATGAAAAACAGTGCAGAATGGAAAGAGTTTTCAGCATTGGAGGTAATGGATGGAGGGATAGGAGAAAAAGAGAACTTGAAAAACGCAAGCGGTAAGTTGGTTTTAATAAAAAGAGGGAAAATCACTTTTACAGAAAAAGTAAAAAATGGTATGGCTGCTGGTGCAAAAGCGGTGCTTATTTATAATAATGAAGAGGGGCCTTTAATGGGCAGTCTAGAGCAAGAACTGCCTATACCGGTAGCTGGAATAACAAAAAAAGAGGGGCTTTTTATTAGTGAAAAGCTGAAAAAAAGCCCGCTGATTGTAAAGATAGAAACTAAATGGGAAAAAGATATACTAGCTGATTTCAGTTCAAGAGGACCTGTAACGACAACATGGGATATAAAACCAGATGTCCTTGCTCCAGGAGTTGTGATAAATAGCACTGTTCCAGGCGGGTATATGGTCTTGCAAGGTACAAGCATGGCAGCCCCCCATGTTGCTGGTGCATGTGCACTTTTATTAGAAGCCCATCCTAATTGGAAGCCGGAAGAAGTAAAGGCAGCGCTAATGAATACAGCTAAGCCAATAGTGGATAGAGACAATAACAGATATAAAGTATATGAACAGGGAGCAGGAAGGATTCAAGTGGATGAGGCTATTCAAACGAATGTTTTAGTGATGCCTGGTTCCCTGCGTTTTGGCAAATTTCATTTAGTGGATCAATTGCACGAACATACAGCATTTATCACAATAAAAAATGTCGGCAATAAAATAGAAAAAATTTCTTTTGGAATCCCGAAAAAACAAGCAGGTATAAGCTGGAGCATGCCCTTTTCGTTTAGTTTGCAAGCAGGAGAAACAAAAAAACTGCCAATAACGATGAGATTAGACCGTCATGTTGTTCAAAATAAGCTTCAAGATGGAACAATAGAAATGATAGCAGGCAGCCAAAAGATGCAAATTCCTTATTTATACGTGCTGGAAGAACCCAATTATCCAAGAGTGATGGGGTTTGAACTAACAGAAAATAGCAAAGAAAAGATATATGAGTATGAAGTATATCTGCCTGGAGGAGCCGAGGAGTTTGGGATTGCTCTTTTTGATAAGGAAAGTTTAGCATTTGTGCAGTTTTTAGATTGGAAGAAAAATGTAGGGAGAGGATTGTTAAAAACAAAAATAAGTCCAAAAAAGTTTCCTGCACCAGGAAACTATTTGATGATAATTTTTGCAAAAAAGTCAGGACAAGAGGATGAAATCAAGTCTGAATTAACCATATCGGCAGGAAAAAAATAGGTCTAAATCTTAAAAGTATGTGAATTTATTCTCAAATCCATAGAATTTTAAAAAAATCGTGATAGAATAAAAAAAGTAATCAGCAAAAGTTGCTTTATTCCCTTTTCTTTTTCAGAAAAAGAAAAGGGAATAAATAGATTATGCAGCGAAAAAAACTATCTATATATTAAAATTTACAAATTGCTTGTTTTCACCAAGGTGAAAAGCATAAAAATGTGGTATACGCTTTCAATAGTAGTATAATAAATATATTGCGAAATATATGATTGTAGCGTTTTCACGTTGTTAATACTAATTGACATTGACATTAGCTTATTGTATGCTTACAAAGGAGAGAATGACAGGGTTTTCAGCTGATTTTCCCCTCAAAACATACAAACTTTTTCGGGAAATGTATTGGGTTTTGAGAGGATTACTATTTTCTTTAGGAATTTTTTCTGGAAAAAGGCTTGTAATAACTGCTATTCAATGACAACCTATTCTTGCAGAAAGAAAGTGATCAGGAGATTGGCTAACTATGCTTGAAATTAAGCAAATGCTTAAAAGACAAAGTAAATACATATCATTTTTGCTGTCTTTATATTTAATAGGGTGGGCTTTGACCCCGTTCCAGCCGGTTTTTTTAGGGCTGATTATTGGGACTGGTTTAAGCTTTTTTAACATGTTTTTACTAGTCAGAAGAATGGGGAAATTCAGTAAAGCGATTGATGAGGGCAAAAAAACCCGTTCGCTAGGAATGCTTTCGCGTATGGCCGCAGCTGTTTTTGGGGTGGCGCTGGCATTAGAGTTTCCAGAACAAATTCATCTAATTAGTGTGGTTATTGGATTAATGACTTCTTATATTGTCATTATGATAGATTTTTTAATAAGTACTATTCAAATAGGTAGTAACAAAAAAGAGAGGTGAACATGATTGGAACATAAAGAACAGATATACCATTTATTTGGAATTGATTTTTTGCAGTTTAATCTAGCAAATGTTTTGATGATTACCATTGCGAGTGCAATTGTATTTCTAATAGCAGTTCTTGCAACCCGCACGCTTGCATTAAAACCTACAGGCCTTCAGAATTTTATGGAGTGGGTAATGGATTTTGTGAAAAACATCATCAACAGTACAATGGACTGGAAAGATGGAGGCAAATTCCATGTGTTGGGAATCACTGTAATATTTTATATTTTTGTATCAAATATGCTAGGATTGCCATTTGCTATTGTACTAGATGGCGTTCTTTGGTGGAAATCGCCAACAGCTGACCCTACGATTACATTAACGCTTGCCGTAATGATTATTGTGCTTACCCATTACTATGGTATTAAACAAAGAGGATTAAAAGAATATTCAAAAACGTTTGTCAGTCCAATGAAATTTCTATTCCCTTTAAAAATCATAGAAGAGTTTGCAAATACGCTTACTCTAGGTTTGCGTCTCTACGGTAATATTTATGCTGGAGAATTGCTACTGTCTCTTTTAGTAGGATCTTTAGCTTCGGTAGGAATAGCTGGTTTTATAGCTGCTATCCCTCTAACACTGGTATGGCAAGCTTTCTCTATATTTGTTGGTACCATTCAAGCGTATATCTTTACAATGTTAACAATGGTTTACATGTCTCATAAAGTCAGTCATGACCATTAATATATACCCTTTTTATAAAAGGCAAAACAAAAAAATAAATGAAATTATAAATTAGGAGGAAATAAAATGAATCTAATAGCAGCAGCAATCGCAATTGGTTTAGCAGCAGTAGGAGCAGGTATTGGTAACGGATTAATCGTAGGTCGTACAGTAGAAGGTATCGCTCGTCAGCCAGAAGCACGCGGTTTACTTCAAACAACAATGTTTATCGGGGTCGCTTTAGTAGAAGCACTTCCAATTATCGGGGTTGTAATTGCATTCATGGTATTAAACCGTTAATTCATAATTCTATCTTATCGGCGAAGAGAATCTTCTAAAAAGAACTTCGCCTTTCCTTTATGTTCTAGAAATATAAGATGGTAAAGTATTGAAGGGAGTGAACCAAGTGTTAATGAACAGTTTAGTTCTAGGTGCTGCAGACGGTGCGGCTCATCATGGAATAAATGGTGGAGATATAATTTTTCAGCTAGTTATATTTATCGTTCTTCTTGCGTTGTTGAAGAAATTTGCTTGGGGTCCATTAATGGGCATCATGAAACAAAGGGAAGAGTTTGTGGCAAATGAAATAGAAGAAGCAGAAAAAAGCCGCTTGGAAGCTGCGGGAATTTTAGAAGAGCAGCGCGCATTATTAAAAGAAGCAAGAGTAGATGCACAAAACTTAATGGAAAAAGCAAAAGCTCAAGGCGATGCTCAAAGAGAAACTATTATTGCTGATGCTAAACAAGATGCAGAGCGCATTAAAAATTCTGCATTGCTTGAAATTGAGCAGCAAAAGGAAAAAGCAGTTGCTGCAATTCGCGATCAGGTAACGTCACTATCTGTATTAATCGCTTCAAAAGTTATTGAAAAAGAATTGAGCGAACAAGATCAAGAGAAGCTTATACATGATTACATACAAGAGGTAGGCGAAAAACGATGATGGATATAGGAGTTTCAAAGCGCTACGCTTTAGCCCTTTTCCAAATCGCAAAAGAAAATGGTAACGTAGATCAATTGGAAGAGGAAGTTCGTGTTGTAAAAACATTAGTGACTGATTCAACTGAATTGCATCAAGTTCTAAAGTCTCCTAATATCTCATTAGAGCAAAAAAAGGAAATCATTAGAGAAGGCTTTGCTTCGGCAAGCAGTCATGTACAGAACTTATTGATGCTATTGATTGATCGTCACCGTGAAGACTATATTCTTGGCATATGTGATCATTTTCTTCAATTAATAAATGAAGAAAAAGGAATAGCGGATGCAATAGTATATTCGGTGAGACCGTTGACAGATGGGGAACGGGCAGGGATTTCCGTTTCATTTGCGGCTAAAGTAGGCAAAGCATCGCTTAATATTGAAAATATAGTAGATTCCAACCTATTAGGTGGAATCATCGTTCGAATAGGCAATCAAATATTTGACGGCAGCCTGCAAGGCAAGCTGAATCGTCTACAACGACAATTACTAGGATAGTATTTTTGGGATAGGGGTGAAACGCATGAGCATCAAAGCAGAAGAAATTAGTGCTCTGATAAAAAAGCAAATCGAAAATTACCAATCTGAAGTTCAGGTAAGTGAAGTAGGTACAGTTATTAGTATTGGTGACGGTATCGCACGTGTTCATGGTCTCGATAATTGTATGGCTGGTGAGCTTGTTGAGTTTTCAAATGGTGTAATGGGATTGGCTCAAAACTTAGAAGAAAGTAACGTAGGTATTATTATCCTTGGTCCTTTCACAGATATTCGTGAAGGAGACGAAGTGCGTCGTACAGGAAGAATTATGGAAGTTCCTGTAGGGGAAGAATTAGTTGGACGTGTTGTTAACTCCTTGGGACAACCAGTAGATGGACTTGGACCAATTAATACAACTAAAACTAGACCAATTGAATTCTTAGCTCCTGGTGTTATGGATCGTAAATCTGTTAGTGAACCACTTCAAACAGGTATTAAGGCAATTGATGCACTGGTTCCAATTGGACGAGGACAACGTGAACTTATCATCGGTGATCGCCAAACTGGTAAAACATCTGTAGCAATTGACACTATTCTTAATCAAAAAGATCAAGATATGATTTGTATATATGTAGCGATTGGACAAAAAGAATCTACAGTGCGTAATGCGGTTGAAACATTGCGCAAACATGGTGCACTAGACTATTCTATCGTAGTAACGGCATCTGCTTCTCAACCGGCTCCGTTATTATATTTAGCTCCATATGCTGGTGTAGCAATGGGTGAAGAATTTATGTATAACGGCAAACACGTGCTTATCGTTTATGATGATTTATCAAAACAAGCATCTGCTTACCGTGAATTATCATTATTATTACGTCGTCCTCCAGGTCGTGAAGCATATCCAGGGGATGTTTTCTACCTGCATTCACGTCTGTTAGAGCGTGCAGCTAAATTAAGCGATGCAAAAGGCGGCGGTTCTATTACTGCGCTTCCTTTTATTGAAACACAAGCAGGGGATGTATCTGCATATATTCCAACAAACGTAATATCGATTACAGATGGTCAAATTTTCTTGCAGTCCGACTTATTCTTCTCAGGTGTTCGCCCTGCGATAAATGCTGGTTTATCTGTATCACGTGTTGGTGGTTCAGCACAAATCAAAGCAATGAAAAAAGTAGCTGGTACTTTGCGTCTTGACCTTGCATCCTACCGTGAACTAGAATCATTTGCTCAATTCGGGTCTGATTTAGATAAAGCCACACAAGATAAATTAAATCGAGGAGCACGTACAGTAGAGGTGCTTAAACAAGATTTAAATAAACCATTAAAGGTAGAAAAACAAGTAGCGATTCTATATGCTCTTACACGCGGTTTCCTTGATGATATTCCAGTTCAAGATATCAGACGTTTTGAAGAAGAGCTTTTAACTTGGTTAGATCATAACCGCAAAAACTTATTAGATCATATTGTGTCAACAAAGGAACTTCCAGCTGACGAGGATATGGAAGCTGCTATTAATGAGTTTAAAAAATCGTTTGTAGCATCAGAGTAAGAGGATAAACTTATGAATGGTGGTGAGAACCGTTGGCATCATTGCGCGATATAAAATCTCGTATAAATTCTACAAAAAAAACGAGCCAAATAACAAAAGCCATGCAAATGGTTTATTCAGCTAAAATGAATAAAGCTGTGTTAAATGTAAAAGCTTTTGCTCCATATATGACGAAAATAGAAGAAGTCACACACTCTGTGGCAGCAGGCAGTGCGGGTGCGTCTCATCCAATGCTTGTGGCTAGACCTGTCAAAAAAACAGGATATATTATTATTACATCAGAGCGCGGACTGGCAGGAGCCTATAATAGTAATGTGCTAAGAAAGCTGAACCAAACGATAAAAGAACGTCATCAGTCAAAGGATGAGTATGCCATTATTGTTATTGGTAGATTAGGCCGTGATTTTCTAGCTAAACAAGATCATAACATTGTTTTAGATGTCATTGGCCTACCGGATTTACCGGACTTCTTAGATATTAAGGATGTTGCCAGCAAATCTGTTGGCATGTTTGCGGACGGAACGTTTGATGAACTGAATATTTTTTATAGCCATTATGTAAGTGCTATTCAACAGGATGTTGTAGAGAAGAAAATTCTTCCACTGACTGATGCAGGAAATACAGAAGTAAAGTTGACATCATATGAGTTTGAGCCGTCAGCAGAGGAAATCTTGGATGTATTACTTCCGCAATATGCAGAAAGCCTAATATACGGTGCATTATTAGACAGTAAGGCAAGTGAGCATTCTGCGCGGATGACAGCTATGAAAAACTCTACTGATAATGCGAAAGAAATAATTAATGATTTAAGTTTGGTTTATAACCGTGCGCGACAAGCTGCAATTACACAAGAGATTACGGAAATTGTTGGTGGAGCTGCGGCATTAGAATAGATTCCTAGCAATAGGAAAGAGGATGCCTGAAATTAGTGTGGACTTATGACTTTATGGATAGATAACAAACAGTCATGAAACAGAAAAAATGTTTTGGGCATTCTCGCTTTCAGAAAAGGTTTAGGAGGGAATATAATGAGCTTAGGACGAGTTCTTCAAGTAATGGGACCAGTTGTTGACGTTAAGTTCGACGGAGGCCATTTACCGGATATTAATAACGCATTAAAAATAGTTAGCAACGATTCTAATATCGATTTAACTCTTGAAGTGGCCCTTCATTTAGGCGATAACACAGTACGTACTATTGCAATGTCTTCAACAGATGGCGTAACAAGGGGTACACAAGTAGAAGATACAGGAAAGTCCATTTCAGTTCCTGTTGGAGATGTGACTTTAGGTCGTGTATTTAACGTATTAGGAGATACAATTGACTTAGATCCAGCAATTCCTGCTTCAGCAAGACGTGACTCTATCCATAGAGAGGCTCCAAAATTCGAACAACTTTCTACTCAAATTGAAATTTTAGAGACTGGTATTAAAGTAGTAGACTTGCTTGCGCCTTATATCAAAGGTGGAAAAATCGGATTGTTTGGTGGAGCTGGTGTAGGTAAAACGGTTCTAATCCAAGAATTGATTAATAACATTGCGCAAGAGCATGGCGGTATTTCTGTATTTGCCGGCGTTGGCGAACGTACTCGTGAAGGAAATGACCTTTACCATGAGATGACTGACTCAGGCGTAATCAAAAAAACAGCGATGGTGTTCGGACAAATGAATGAACCACCTGGTGCACGTATGCGTGTTGCTTTAACAGGGTTAACAATGGCAGAATATTTCCGTGATGAGCAAGGACAGGACGTATTATTCTTTATTGATAATATTTTCCGTTTCACTCAAGCGGGTTCTGAAGTTTCAGCCCTTCTTGGCCGTATGCCTTCAGCAGTTGGGTATCAGCCGACTCTTGCAACAGAGATGGGTAGATTGCAAGAGCGTATTACATCAACAAGTGTTGGTTCTGTAACATCTATCCAAGCAATTTATGTACCAGCGGATGACTATACGGATCCAGCTCCAGCTACAACTTTTGCTCACTTAGATGCAACAACAAACCTTGAACGTAAATTAACGGAAATGGGGATTTATCCAGCAGTAGATCCATTGGCTTCTACTTCTCGTGCATTGTCTCCAGAAATTGTAGGCGAAGAGCATTATAGTGTTGCTCGTCAAGTACAATCAACATTACAACGCTACAGAGAACTTCAAGATATTATTAGTATCCTTGGTATGGATGAGTTAAATGATGAAGATAAATTAGTTGTACACCGTGCAAGAAGAATTCAATTTTTCTTATCACAAAACTTCCATGTTGCTGAACAATTTACGGGTCAAAAAGGATCATATGTACCAGTAAAAGAAACAGTAAAAGGATTCAAAGATATTCTTGGAGGAAAATACGATCATCTTCCAGAAGATGCTTTCCGTTTAGTAGGACGCATTGAAGAAGCAGTTGAAAATGCAAAAAAAATGGGTGTTGAAGTTTAACATTAATCAGGAGGGGTAGAAATGAAGACGATTAAAGTCAATGTAGTAACTCCTGATGGCCCGGTGCATGAGTCAGATGTTGAAATGGTTATCGCAAAAGCAGAAAGCGGAGAGTTAGGAATACTGGCTGGCCATATTCCGATGGTTGCTCCATTAAAAATAGGGGCAGTACAATTGAAGAAGGATAAAACTTCCGAATATATTGCTGTGAATGGAGGCATTTTGGAAGTTCGTCCAGATCAAGTGACTGTTCTTGCCCAGTCTGCTGAAATTGCGGGGAAAATTGATTATGATCGTGCTTTGCGAGCTAAGGAACGTGCTGAAAAAAGATTATATGAACAAAAAAATGAACATGTAGATTTTCATCGTGCAGAACTTGCTCTAAAACGTGCAATGAATCGTATATCCATTGTAGAAAAAAAATATTAACAATGATAAATACCTCTCTTTGTCTATACATGGCAATAGAGAGGTATTTTTTATGGGATATACCAAAAAGTAAGTATGCCTAGTCAGTTGTTATTTATGCTTCTTATAGCACTCGTCAGCTTTTAAACATATAATTCTGTAAGGTGCATACTAGAAGATATTAAACAAAAATTAGAGTGTTATGCAATAAATTTTCTCCAATAGGATAAAGCAATTATATAGAAAAGAAAATATAAAAAAGGTGAAACTTTTTTTATAACTAAATCGTCAAATAAGAGTTAGTGTTGGGGGAGTAATTAGGTGGGAGGATGTATCTAGTTGATCTCAGATTTTGGACAGCAAGCATTATTGAGCATTATTGCTCATATCGTTTTTATTGCGCTAGCCTGGTGGGCGTTGCAATCATTAAATTTCGATAAATTTTTGCGCGCAAATAAAGTATTTCAAGCAAGGGTTTTGTATGTATTATTGTCTATTATTATTGGTTCTATTGTTAGCAATTTTTTCTTGGATTATTTAAATTGGTCTCAACAATTGCCATTAATTATGCAATAAAAAGAAAAAAGGATAAATTTACATGCAAATATAGGTCTTCATACATGTTTTCATTTTGTTTTTTTTTCAGTACAATTCATTTTGCATGTGTATAAAAATAGTATAAGTATTTTTTAAAAATATATTCTTGTCAAAAAGTGACGACAATTCCTTTGTATGCATTCCCTCGCTACGGAAAGAATGGTAGTAAGGGGGAGGAATTTTAGATGAGAAAAAAAATATTTTTTATTACTTTAACTATCTTGATGGGTTTGTCTGCACTTGCATTCGGGAATAACATCACTAATGCGGAGGAACAGCTAGATTTATTTACTATAAATGATTACTTGAAAAAGGAAAAAAATATTACAGTCAATGAATGGTCTCTGTATGCAAGAGAAAAATTGCAAAACGCACAAACATATGCGGATATCAAGGAATACCAAAAAGCTTTAAATGAAAAATTTCCTGAATTAAAATGGCAGGAATCAAAAAATGAGCAAAGCAAAGAGCTGCATGCCATTATTTCTTCTAATGAAACAGTTGAAAAAACAATAACTATTTCAACCTCTTTAACAACTAAGCCTTCTCAAACATATGTTATATATGAGGTAAAAGGGAAGGATTTAACAGAAATTAGAAAGAAAGAGATAAAGAAGGAAATGCAGGCAAATATTTCTGCAATATTTCAGGAGAAACCCACAATTTTCTCTTGTATAAAAGGCGAATTCAATGATAAGATTAATGAGGCTTTGCCTTATTATGTCAACCATTTTTTAACGTTATTTAAAGCAAAGCAAATTGAGGCGCTAGAAGAAGACGAATTTATATCGGCTTCTGCCTATAGTCCGGTTTTTAAAGAAGAAATTAATAATAGTAATCAGGCAATAAATGTACAAGTAGGAATAAGAAAACAAGGAATGGGCGGTAAGACTACCTTTATAGTTGGCACACCCATCATAACGATTGAATATTAATATAGAGATATTGGACGCGGAGGGGAATAGACTTTGGATAAAATCATCGTCCGCGGCGGAAAAAGGTTAAATGGAACGGTTAAAGTAGAAGGCGCAAAGAATGCCGTTTTGCCTGTAATCGCCGCTACATTATTAGCAAGTGATGGAAAAAGTGTAATAAAATCAGTTCCAACTCTTTCAGATGTTTATACAATAAATGAAGTATTAAGATTTTTAAATGCAGAAGTGCAATTTAAGAACAACGAAGTAGTTGTAGACGCATCAAAAGAGTTAAGCGTGGAAGCACCATTTGAGTATGTCAGTAAAATGAGAGCGTCTGTTTTAGTAATGGGATCATTACTTGCAAGAAATGGCCGCGCAAGGGTTGCATTACCGGGTGGTTGTGCAATCGGATCAAGACCAATCGATCAGCATTTAAAAGGCTTTGAAGCAATGGGTGCAAAAGTACAGGTTGGCAATGGCTTTATTGAGGCATCTGTTGAAGATCGCCTGAAAGGTGCAAAGATCTATTTAGATTTCCCAAGTGTTGGGGCTACTGAAAACATAATGATGGCTGCAACTTTAGCTAAAGGAACTACTATTATTGAAAATGTTGCAAAAGAACCAGAAATTGTAGACTTGGCTAATTTCTTAAATAAAATGGGTGCAAAAGTAAAAGGTGCAGGTACTGGTACACTTCACATTGAAGGTGTAGACGTATTATTTGGCGCAGAGCACGCCATTATTCCAGATAGAATAGAAGCCGGTACATTTTTAGTGGCTGCTGCTATCACGGGAGGCAATGTTCTTGTCCAAGGTGCAGTTCCAGAACACTTATCTTCTTTAATCGCAAAAATGGAAGAAATGGGAGTAGTTTTTAAAGAAGAGGAAGATGGCATTCGTGTAGTAAGTGCAGAGAACTTAAAAGCTGTAGATATTAAAACAATGCCGCATCCTGGATTTCCAACAGATATGCAATCACAAATGATGGCATTATTGCTTCGGGCAAAAGGAACTAGCATGATTACAGAAACAGTTTTTGAAAATCGTTTTATGCATGTAGAAGAATTTAGACGCATGAATGGCGATGTGAAAATTGAAGGCCGTTCTGTTATTATGAATGGGCCAATCAATTTGCAAGGTGCTGAAGTAGCAGCAACAGATCTTCGCGCTGCGGCTGCATTAATTCTTTCTGGGCTTGTTGCAGAAGGTATTACACGTGTAACAGAGCTAAAGCACTTAGATCGTGGTTATGTTAATTTCCATGAAAAACTTGCTGCATTAGGGGCAGATATTGAAAGAGTAACAGAAGAAGAAGAGGTAACATTAACTGCTGCATATGTTGCTGATTTGAATGCTTAATCAATAATGCTGCAAACTTTATTTATCTGGAACTAGATAAATTGAGTTTGCAGTTTTTTTATTTTATGAAAAATTATATGAAGAGGCCATATTAATTTTCAGGCTGCCAGGAAATCCTATTGAAGCGCGATTTAACAGCTCCTAAATCTTTTTAAATAGTTAAATGCCTTTTTATAAATAAAGAGCTTTAAAGAGGCATTATTGAATTATAAGGAAGTTATAATAAAATGAATAACTGTTGGGTAATTGTTAGAAAAATCATACTATTTAAATAATATGATTTCAAGCTTTTTTTATCATATCAAGATAAATATCTTATTATGATCGATCTTATTTTCTTGGAATAAATGTCTATTTTAGCCCATATGAATGGATTAGAGAGAGTTATTGCGTATTCTTTTTATTTTCTTTCATATGGAGGCTAAGACATGATTAAAATCAAACCTTTCATCGTACTAGGAGTAATTCTGTTTGCCATTACTTTATTAATACCATCCATTTTAGTACTACCTTTTATGGAAGAAAAGGTGAGTGGGAAATTAGGTGAGAATGTGCAGGAGGAAACTGTGCAGCCCAAAAAATCTTCAGCGCCAGAGTCAGAGCCAGCTGTAGAAGTTGCAGTTTATAGAGAAGCACAAAAGAAGGTAGAAAAGCTGGCATTAGATGATTATGTGGCAGGGGTAGTGGCATCTGAAATGCCTGCAGACTTTGAAATAGAGGCCTTAAAGGCACAAGCATTGACTGCCAGAACGTATATTGTAAAAAAACTAGCAACAACGAGTGATTCAGCTAAAAAAAACATTCCAAATGAAGCGGTAGTCGGAGACTCAATCAACTATCAAGTTTATAAAAGTAATAATGAGTTGAAGAAAATTTGGAAAGCATCTGATTATGAGTGGAAGATGAAGAAAATTAAAGAGGCAGTTAAAGCTACATCAGGGCAGATTCTTACATATGATGGAACACCGATTGATGCTACTTTTTTCTCTACGAGCAATGGATATACAGAAAATTCGAGTGCTGTATGGAACAATCCAATTCCCTATTTAACAGCTGTCGCAAGTCCATGGGATAAAAAGTCTCCTAAATATAGCGGGAAAAAAGTAATAACAGTAGCCGAATTTGAACAAAAATTAGGGATATCTTTATCTAGCAGCAAAGAAGTAGGAGAAATTACAAAAAGAACAGAGGGAAAGCGTGTTGCAAAAGTAAATATAAATGGTAAGGTGCTAACAGGAATAGATATTAGGACAAAATTAGATTTAAAATCAACAGACTTTACATGGGTTCGAAAAGGCAATGATATCATCATTACAACAGAGGGATATGGGCACGGAGTTGGAATGAGTCAATATGGTGCAAATGGCATGGCAGCAGAAGGAAAGTCTTATGAAGAGATTGTTAAGTACTATTATAAAGGTGTTCAATTATCAAAAGCAGACAATTTGTTAGCGAAATATACAGCGCAAAAATAATCAGTCCCAAAAAAGGGCAAGATCAGCTAGAAAAGAAGGAAGAGGCTGTCTAATAAGTACTAAAATAAAAACAAGGCTGGGACATAAGTATTCCAGTTGAAAATAAAAACGAACAATTATATATAATTGTTCGTTTTTAAGCTTTTAAAAGGGTGGTTCAGTAAAGTTTGTTGTTATTACCCGCAGCCTGAATACACTTCGCTTTCCGTGGGGCTCGAGCTGAGCCGCGGAAAGGGAGTGTCTGTAGCGCAATGGAACGAATTAGTTTTATATGTAAAAACACAAGTAACCAAGAGTGCGAAACTAGCCTTTATTTTAAAGCTAAAGTTAGAGATTATTCGTTTTTACAGATTATCTAATTAGTTGTGTTCCAACCTCATTTTTTGATTTCTATTCATTTTTTATTTTACAAGAAAAGACGGTTTTTTCGCATTTAATTTTAAAAAAATTATGTAATGCTTATAATGGATTTTGGCACTTTGTTGATTGTGTAGACTTCTGCGGGAAAAGTGAGTCAAAGGGGGACTCCAAACCCGCGCAGAGGAGGCTCCCGGACCGCCCGCGGAAAGCGAATGCCTGGAGTAGAAATCAACAGGCAAGTTTAACAGAAGAGGGGCTGTACTCAAAAATCATTTTTTAATGACTTTTGAGTACAGCCTCTTTTATTTGCGGCGATTTAATGGAGAGGAAGAGAAGAAAAAAATTAACGATAACAAACCATGACAATGCAGCAACTTGTTCTTAGATAGAGGAGTGTCTATTTTTTAAAAAAGGAATATTTTTATTAAGTTAAAAAATAATGAATAATTTTCAGTTTTTTATCAAAAAATAAGTTTTAAAAATTTTTTTGGAAAAATGTATATATTTCTTATTATCTGTTCAGAATGATTGCTGAGGTGATGATAAAATGAGAGAGGAAGAAAACAAACGTACTTCTCCAGATTCAAAAGTGAAACGCTTCTTTAAAAAGCGTTGGGCGTTTCCAGCCGTTTATATTGCAAGTGCAGCAATTATTTTGTCAGGTGTTCTTTGGTATCAAAATAGTGCATCAGATAGTGATGATTTTAAGTATGATGCAACTAACAATCCAACAAAACAAATAGATGACCCAGGATTGCCTGTCAGCAAGGAATTAGAAAACTTTACTTGGCCAGTAGCAGATCCAGAAGCAGTAGAAACGCAAAAACAATTCTATGATAATGCAGAAAGCAAAGAAGAACAAGTAGATGCATTAGTATTCTACGATAATATGTATCAGCCTAATACTGGTATTGATTTAAAAATGAAAGACAATAGCGAATTTGATGTTGTGGCATCTCTAAGTGGTACAGTAACAAATGTAACGACAGATTCTGTATTGGGCAATACAATTGTATTAGATCATGGCGATGGAATTAAAACAGTTTATCAATCTGTAAAGGATATCCAAGTAGAAAAAGGTAACCAAGTAGAAAAAGGTGACCCACTTGCAACAAGCGGACAAAGCCAATTTAATAAAGAAGCTGGTGTGCATGTACATTTTGAAATTCGCAAAAATGATGTAGCAGTTAATCCAGTTGATTACTTTGATAAATCTTTAAGCGCTTTACAAAGTGATGAAACAGTAGGTGCTAGTGCAGAAGCAGAGGAAAACGCAACAATTGAAGAAAATAGTACAGAAAAAAAATCAGATGATTCTGCTGTAGAAGAAAATAGCACAGATTCTACTACAGATGATAATACATCTGTAGAGGAACAATCAACAGATTCAAAAGAATCTACAACAGATGATTCTGCTGATGATAACGAAGAAACAAATACAGAAAGCAGCATTTCATCAGATCCAAACGCATAAAACTAAAAATAAGCCTAATCCCTTTTAAAATAGAAGCATGTGGATTAGGCTATTTTATTTGCAAGACTTTTAATTTGAATTGTTGGAGCATTGAATGTTTAATAGAGAAAGTATTTTTTTAGACCATTCATCACTCTTACGTTGCATTTTGCTGATAGAAACTAGTGAAACTTTCTTTTCTTCACTTCTATTAGATATAAATCCTAACTCTAAATGAATAGATAGTTTTTATTATTTGATATTTCTTTTAGGTTTCCCCTTCAATTTGCTATTTTAAGCTTAGTATTAATCGGAAAGGTTGCATATGGTTATTTATTGCTTGTTTGCTAATCTCAAAAGTTATGTGCCGCAATTCTTTAATTTAAAGGAAAAGTGGACAAATTTCTCGGGAAATAAAAATAAAAGAAATCGAAAAAAGTAAAAATATGTTGAAAGTGGCAGTATCGACTTGTTTTTTCGCAAAGATGAACTTAGGAGAAAGGTAAAAGGCCAAAACTTTTTTAAGCAACTTTATATGTTTTCTCTATTAAATATTCATATTTACAGGCTGAGTTTTTTTTCTTCGATTCCATTCATGCAAGATGCGTAATATGGTTAAAAATAATACAGTAACTCCTGTAAAAATATATAGACTGAGCATTATGGGGCTTTCACTGTCAGAACCAATAAAAATTCCATGAAATAAAGAAGAATAGAAGGCAGGAAATGCTAGGAAATGAATGGTTTTCCAAGCTTTTTTTCCAAGCTTTTTAATAAAGTCAGTGGATAAAATTAATAATAACAATCCATAAAAAGCAAAAATTCCTAAACATAATGAAAATGCATTGTGTTTTACAGTAAATGGAACCAAAATATTAATCAGCGTATAGGTAGTGTATTCCTTTTCAAATAATAAAACAATACCGTGCACCATACCAAACAATAAGGCAAACCAGCCTGTTGCTTCATGGGTAGTTAAAACAGCTTGATTGTAACGTTTAGGGATTAGCGGCAGTTTATAGGAAATCCCTGTAACCATTGATATAAATAGCAATAAATAGGCTGTAATGGCAGCCCCTCGTGTTACATTCCAAACACTGAAAAAAGTGCTTAATTCATCTAACATACTAATGAACCTCCTTTTATAAAATAGCTAAGGTCACCATCAGAAACAATCTCTCCTCTTTTAGTTAAGGCGATAGCTGCAAGTGGTTTTTGCTTTTGGAATTTATTTAGCATAGACAGACCATCTTGCCATCCCAAAATCAGCATGCATTTGGCTAATACTTCTGCCTCTGTTAATGTTGGTGCCATAACAGAAACTTGCTGCAAATCAGAATGGCATGGCTGAGAAGTTCGAGGGTCAAGGATGTGATGATAGGTGATTCCCTCTAGAGAATGCCATCTTCGTTTTATAATAGAGCTTGTTGCAATTCCAGCATCACGTGTTAGTTCAAAAGAACAGATGGAAGCATGTTTATCGCCAGGATGCTCTAAGTGGATTTTTTGTTTTTTTCCCCATGCAACAATATCCCCTCCTGCTACAAGGACACCTGATTTATAGCCATCTTGTTTAAGGACCTCTTTGATGCATTGTGCAGTCCAGCCTTTTGCAATTCCTCCTAAATCAATATAAACGCTATCTTGAATGGTGATGCATTTCATCCCGGCATGGAAGCTAATAATATCTTTTTTCTTTTCTTGAAGCCTACATAATCGTTCAGAATTTATATTTATTGGTTTTATTTTTTCAAAACTACGGTCATATCCAATAGAAGAAATTTGTTTTCCTAAATAGGGATTAAATAATCCGCTTGTTTTCTCATAATATAAATGAGCAACTTTAACTGCTTCAAATAAAATAGGGCTGCAAATAAAAGGTACCTGAAAGGAATGATTAAGTTGAGAAAGTTCGCTGGATGAATGGAAACGAGATAGTGTCTGCTCGGATTTGCGAAAAAGTTTTTCTACTTTAGAATGAGTATTTTCTGGCAAATCAAATGCTTGTATGTTGGTGTTCATACAGAAAAATTTATACATAATCATCCACTCCTTTGCTTAATATGTGCATTTTCCCCATGTAAGGCATGAGTAGGTGCGTTAATTACTAGCAAACCTTATATTAAGAGGATCTGCCGGTAATTTCTTCTCCTTGGCCTTGCTCAAAACTATTTTGTCCTTCTGTATTTTGCCCATTGCTAAAAGGGCTTGTTCCATTGTTTTGTCCATTAGGCGGTTGTTGGCTAAAGGAATCCTGTGTTCCATTTTCTGAACTGTTTCCGTTATTAGCGCTATTTGAATTATTTCCCTCATAATCACCTGCCCAAGAGTCGCTGCTGTTGGGAGATTGTCCGTTTTGAACAGAGCCTTCAGAGTCTGAACCTGATCCAGATGAAGGGGCTTTGCTGCTATTATCATCTGAAAAGGGATTCTGTGTATTCGGCATTGTCTGTTCTGACTGAGTGCTGCCATTATTTATAGAAGCCGATGCAGCCACATCTTCATGTGTAATTGTATTCGATTTATTTAAGAGTCCTACAAATCCAGTGAAAGCTGCTACACTTGATAATCCAATAAGCCATTTTGTTTTTTTATTTTTTTTCATATAAATTTCTAACCTCATTTCCTTTATAAATTTTACGTGGGCATTAAATTTATGTTGTTCTCATTTTAAAATAGAAAGCTTAATTAAAGCTTAATAAGGAATGAAGAAGTTTGAAGGAAGTCACAGATGAAACAAAATATTGCTTTTTTTATATAAAAATAAAAGAATTTTTAAAAAAATCAAGAAATACCTTGTCCTTATTCACATTTTTGTGCATAAAGTCTTACCCAAGCTAATAAACTGTTACAAACCTTACAAAGATGAAGTTTGGAGTGAGGAGTCGTTTTGCAGCCAATGGATATGTAGTTGAGGACATGATTAATCACAATAAGTACAGAAAGTAATTGTAAGCTTTCTGCCGCATGGAAAAATGTAATATTTATAGCATGAAAGGAAACGTGCGGGATGAAGAATTTCGATGAAGCGAAAAGCGAGTCTCATTTCACACTTCTCACATCCAATTTAGGGAGGGCGAGTGGTGTGCACGATTACATCAAAGAGAGAACTATCAAGATTGGAAAGTATATCGTGGAGACGAGAAAAACAGTTCGCGTTATTGCGAAGGAGTTTGGCGTATCCAAAAGTACAGTCCATAAAGATTTAACAGAAAGGCTTCCTGAAATTAATCCGGATTTAGCAAATGAAGTAAAGGAAATACTTGATTATCATAAATCCATCCGGCACCTTAGAGGTGGGGAAGCAACAAAAATGAAATACAAGAAGGAAGAATTAGAAGGGGAGACTGTGTAATAAAGTCGAGAAGAATGGATAAAAAAGAACAAAAAGAATCGTCATAAAAACTCTATCGGTAGAATATTTAGTCTATCGATAGAGTATAGAATACATAATTATTCAAATTTCCAAATCGCGCTAGAGAGCTCGATTTTTTTTTGTCTCAGAAATTTTATAATCCAAAAGTACGAACTATTTTTGGATTTATAGGAAATTTATAAGAATATAAGAAAAAATCAAGGAAATTGCTCTAATTATTGACAAAAAGTTACTTCTTTAAGCCTGGTTATGATAAAATAAAAAATTGGAGCAGGTTAAATGACTGCTATGCATAAACGTAAGAATTATGCAAATTAACTTCTAGAATTATACATTAAATGAATAAAACAATGTTGTATTATAGATAGAACGATTGTTATGGAAAAGAATGTTTTTTCATGTAAGGAATTGGTATAAAAATGTGTGGCAAATCTTGCATGCAATGTAACTTTTGTAATATAAACAAAAAGACTTTATCTCATCCTAAAAAGACTCAACTTTATCATAAGAGGCACTGTTTTGTTTTAATAAAAGTATGCGGGAAGCACAGCTAACTTATAAAAGACATGAAAAAGCAACGATATGGATAATGAAAATAATTAGGAAAAAATGGCAGGAGGAAAAAAGGATGTTTGCTAGAGATATCGGGATAGATTTAGGGACAGCAAATGTATTAATACATGTAAAAGGCCGGGGAATTGTTTTAAATGAACCCTCTGTAGTAGCTCTGGATAGAAATACGGGAAGAGTATTGGCTGTTGGAGAAGAGGCGCGCAAGATGGTTGGCCGTACTCCTGGAAATATTGTGGCGATACGCCCATTAAAAGACGGAGTAATTGCTGACTTTGATGTAACAGAGGCAATGCTAAAACATTTTATTAATAAATTAAATGTTAAAGGTTTTTTATCTAAGCCCAAAATTTTAATTTGCTGTCCTACAAATATTACAAGTGTAGAACAAAAAGCGATTAAAGAAGCAGCAGAAAAAAGCGGCGGGAAAAAGATTTATTTAGAAGAAGAGCCGAAAGTTGCCGCAATTGGTGCTGGAATGGATATTTTTCAGCCGAGCGGAAATATGGTAGTGGATATCGGTGGAGGCACAACAGATGTTGCTGTATTATCAATGGGCGATATCGTTACTTCTTCAAGCATTAAAATGGCTGGCGATAATTTTGATAATGAAATTCTTCATTATATTAAAAAACAATATAAATTGTTAATTGGTGAGCGTACAGCAGAAAATATTAAGATTGGCATTGGCACCGTTTTTCCAGGAGGAAGAAATGAGGAAATGGATATTCGCGGCCGTGATATGGTATCAGGTCTGCCAAGAACAATTAAAGTAAAATCAGAGGAAATTGAACAAGCGTTAAGAGAATCTGTAGCTGTTATTGTTCAAGCTGCAAAAAGTGTTCTAGAAAGAACTCCTCCAGAATTATCTGCTGATATAATCGATAGAGGCGTTATTTTAACTGGCGGCGGTGCATTGCTTCATGGTATTGACCAACTTTTGGCTGAAGAATTGAAAGTGCCTGTATTAGTAGCAGAAAATCCAATGGATTGTGTAGCGATTGGGACAGGCATCATGTTGGATAATATTGATAGGCTGCCAAAAAGGAAGCTAGGATAAGAAAATACAAGATATTTATTTATACCCATTTAAAGGTTGGAATAAACAAAAAAGGTCAATGATCAAGGGAATAAACTTCCCGAGAGAATGACCTTTTTCATTATTTTTCGATAGAAGACTCCCGCTTCAAGCGTTAGTTAAGTGAGGGGAGTTCAATTATTAAAATTTTATTCCTTAATAGGGATGGAAATCGCTATTTAGTTTGTGATAGGATATCTGGTTTCTACCAATTCATCGCGAATTTCACCAACAATTTCTTCTAAGATATCCTCCATTGTTACAAGACCTACTGTTTGACCATCTTCGCTTTTTACAATGGCTATATGCATATGGCTTTGCTGCATTTTTAATAACGCCTCTTTGATGAGAGATGTTTCTAAAAAGCTAGGCAGTGTATGAATAAATTTCTCCATTTTTATTTCTCTTCCTGCTACAACATTTGTAAGCATTTCTTTTGTATTAATAAAACCTATAAAATTATCTGTATGGGAATTCAGAGTAATTGGATACCTTGTATATTCATATTGATCTAATACTGCAATCATTTGATCAAAAGTCATGTCTTTTGTTAAGGAAACAATCTTTTCTTTAGAGATCATAATATCCTTTAGAAGGCGTTCATCAAATGCGAAAATATTTTCTAAATATTCCAGCTCGGTTTGATTGATTTCTCCACTTTCGTAACTTTGAGTTACGATTAATTTTAATTCCTCTTCTGAGTGAACAGTTTCATGACCTGCTGGCTTAACTCCAAAGGTACGAAGAAGAACACGGGAAGAACCATTTAATGCTGTAATGAATGGATACATCGCTTTTCCAAACCAGTATAGCGGAGGTGATAATAATAAAGTCATTTTTTCAGCAAATTGAATAGCAAGCGTTTTAGGAGCCAACTCTCCAATAACTACATGCAAAAATGTTACAATGGCAAGGGCAATGCCATAGGAAAGGACAGTAGATAATGCCTCTGGTACGCTAAATCTTTCGAATAAAGGATGAAGCATTTTTTCTACCGTAGGTTCTCCTAATGCACCAAGTATTAAAGCAGTGATAGTAATACCCAATTGACATGCAGATAAGTAATAGTCTAGATCACTGGCAACCTTTTTAGCTATATTTGCCTTTTTATTTCCTTCAGCAATCAACTGATCAATTCTTGACATTCTTACCTTTAAAATAGCAAATTCTGCTCCAACAAAAAAAGCAGTTAACCCAATAAATATGGCTATTAAAAACAAGTTTAAAACAATTAATCCGTCCAATTCATACTCCCCTATTTAAAAAGATTTTCCATTCAATCAATAAATTATTGAGGAAGAACATCCTTTACATTCTCTTTCATTACAGGCTGAGTTAAAACAACCTGCTTGATTTGATAATTGTCCATTTCTGTTATTGTCCATAAATGGTTATCATAGTCTACTTGATCATCTATTTGCACAGTATCAATTAATTGATACTGAATCCAGCCGCCGATAGTATCAATATTATCCTTTTCTTCGAATACAAAGCCAAAGCGATCTTCTAGGTCACTTAATAGAACACGGCCATTGATGGAATATTGATTAGCCCCAATTTTTTGGATATCTGCTACTTCATCAGAATCAAATTCATCTCTAATTTCGCCAACAAGTTCTTCTAAAATATCTTCTATAGTAAGAAGACCTGCAGTTCCACCATATTCGTCGATAACTAATACCATATGAACCCTCTCTTGTTGCATTTTCAATAATGCATCTTGGATTCGAGTTATTTCAAGCACGGCTGGAAGGTCACGGATAAACTCTGTTAATGTATGGCTTCTTCCTGAAGCCATATTGGTAAGCATTTTTTTAACATTTACCATTCCAACAATTTTATCTTTGTCTTCATCAATAGTCACGGGATAACGAGTATAGTTATATTCATCTAAAACATGGACAATTTCATCGTACGGCATATTTTGATCTAAGGCGATAAAGGAAGTTCTGGGAACCATGACATCTTTTGCAACGCGTTCATCAAAGGAGAATACATTCTCCATATATTCCAGTTCAGTTTGATTAAGTTCTCCGCCTTGAAAGCTCTGTGCCATAACAATCTTTAATTCTTCTTCAGAATAAGCATGTTCATGGCCTGCAGGTTTTACTCCGAAAGCTTGAAGGACGATGCGTGAAGCACCATTTAATGCCCAAATAAAAGGATACATAACCTTGCCAAACCAATACAGTGGCGCAGAAAGCATCAGTGTTAACTTTTCGGAAAATTGAAGAGCTAATGTTTTTGGAGCCATTTCTCCAACAACTACATGAAGAAAAGTTACTAGAATAAAAGCAATAGCGTAGGATGCTATTGATGATATTGCTTCAGATACATGGAAATAATCAAATAAAGGATATAATAAACGTTCTACAGCAGGTTTACCCAGCGCGCCAAGTCCAAGTGCAGTGACGGTAATTCCTAATTGACAGGCAGAGAGGTAATAGTCTAAATCACCGGCAACTTTTTTAGCTATAACTGCTTTTTTGTTTCCTTCTGCAATTAACTGATCAATCCTTGACATGCGGATTTTTACAACTGCAAATTCAGAGCCAACAAAAAAAGCAGTAAGTATGATTAGAATAGCAAGCAAGAATAAATTTGTAATGGTAATAATGTCCAAGTATTTCCCCCGTTGAGAGGGATTCACCTCCAAAAAGTAATTATAGTAGTGTCATTAGGGTCATGATAGCTGATAAATTAGGTTCAATTCTCTTATAGACCCGTATTTTTTCTTCTTGTGAAACATGTTTCAGTTTTTCTTCCAAAGTAGAAAGTTTTTGTTGCAGACAATGTATTTCATTCTGAACATCTCTTATAATAGGCTCTATTTCCATTGGCACATTAGGTTTTAGTGCTTTTTTTATTTCTTCAATGGACATCCTTTGTTGTTTTAAAAGTTTTATTCTTTCTAGTGTATGAATCACATCTTCTGAATAAAGACGGTAATTTGAGGAAGATCTTTGTACCTCTAGTAACCCATTTTGAGTATAATAGTCTATTGTTCTTACTGATAATCCACTTAATTCCGCCACTTTGCCAATGCGCAATAACGCCTTCCCAATGTCATTCACTCCTTAAGAAAAGTATATAATTATAATATAGCATAATTAAAACAAAACCGTACAGTAAAACGTTTTGGTTTTGCGAATGAATAATGCAAGTAGAAGAAAAGAAAGCAAATGAGGAAGCGGCTAGGTTTTAAAATGGAAAAAATTAATAACGGTTTTTATACTTTTTCCACAAAATAATACTGTTTTATCTAGTTATTTTTTTTATAATAGGTATATGCAACAGTTCGACATATTTCTTAAATTAATGATAGTTCGAGAAGAAATGGGAGATAAATTATGTTTAAGGGTTTTTATACGGCAGCTTCCGGGATGCTCGCACAGCAAAGAAAAACAGAAATGCTTACCAATAATGTAGCAAACAGCAATACTCCAGGGTTCAAAGCAGATAATGCTAGTATTCGTACATTTCCTGAATTATTGCAGACAAGTGTAGAAAAATCGTCAGCAGGAGCAACTAAAAAAACGGAAATTGGCTCATTGGCTACAGGCGTATACATGCAGGAAGCGATACCTAACTTTGTTCAAGGAGATATGAGGGATACAGGCCTAAAAACAGATATTGCTTTAGTCGATATAAACGTTCCCGGCAATGAGGACAATAAAAATGGCTCTCTTTTTTTTAATGTACAAAATGCAGATGGAGATATGCGCTACACAAGAAACGGAAACTTTATGTTGAATAGCCAAGGATTTTTAACTACTGCTGACGGTTTTTATGTACTAGATGAGAATAATAATGCTATCGAATTACCTGATGAAAATTTTACTGTGTCGGATGATGGTATGATAATGGGAAGCAATGGAGAGGCATTTCGTTTAGGAGTAAGCTATACGGATAATCCACAAAACTTAATAAAAGAGGGAAATGGATTATACCGCCAAGCAGAAGAAGCAGGTCTTGGCAATGCTTATACATCAGCAGGAGTGGACTTCCAATTAAAGCAAGGATATTTGGAAAGCTCCAATGTAGATACATCCAAGTCTATGACTGAAATGATGACAGCCTATCGATCTTTTGAGGCAAATCAAAAAATATTGCAAGCATATGATCAAAGCATGGAAAAAGCTGCAAATGAAATAGGGAAGATTTAATCTTGAACTAATATACCCATAAAGGGGGATACAATGAATAGAGTGATGCTTACAGCAACCAACACGCTAGCACAGCTGCAGCAGCAAATGGATAGTATAAGCAATAATATTGCCAATATAGATACTAATGGATATAAAAAGCAAAATGCAACATTTACTGATCTTTTGACTCAGCAATTCAATAATCAAAAAGATGCAGAGAAAGAAGTAAATCGTTTAACAGCCAATGGCATTAGACAAGGTGTAGGTGCAAAATTAGCGCAAACTCAAACGGTAATGACACAGGGATCCATTACAACATCTGATCGATCTCTAGATACAGCCTTTACAAAAGAAGGGCAGTTGTATCGTGTACAGATAAATAATGGGGATGCAGCAGAAATCCAATATACAAGAGATGGAGCATTTTATTTATCGCCAGTATCAGATACGGAGAATATGCTTGTTACAAAAGAAGGATATTCCGTTTTAGATGAAAATAATTCCCCGATTATTTTGAGCAATAAGGTAAAAGATTATAAAATTTCACCTACAGGAACGTTGATCGCAGATTTAAATAATGGGCAAGAACAAAACGTTAATTTAGGGGTATCTTATGCGAACTTCCCCCAACTTCTTGAAAAGAAGGGGAATAATTTGTATGGAATAGCAGCAAATGCCGGGAATGCAAATGAAATAGTAACGGATTTAGATGGAGATTTACGGGGACAAATTGCCGTTCAACAAAATGCATCGGAAAAATCAAATGTTGATATAAGCAGTGAGATGGTGAATCTTATGGCTACACAACGCGCCTATCAATTTCAGTCCAGGTCAATAACTATGGCAGATCAAATGATGGGGCTTGTTAATGGTATACGTTAAAGGAAAATAGAAGAAATGGGAGAGTATTTTTAATCCCTATCTAACGGACTTTTGTTTCCCCTTTGGAGGTTAGGAGGGAAACCCCACTGATTAAAAGCTTCACTTTATCTGCATCTGTTTGTCAGCAGAAATTGATTATGGCGGACGGTCTTAAGGAAAGCTATATTAATGGTTTGAGCAGACAAAATCTTGATTTGTGAAGAAAAAGAATGTTTATGGACCAATAATTCAGGAGATTTTTTATAGACATCAAAGGGAAAAGCTGTGGGAGGTACTGTCCATTAAAACGGTACAAAGGAGAATCGATATATATGGCTGCAAGTCAAGAACTTGTAAAAACAAGGGAAGAGCTTATCGAGGAAAAAAGCGATCAGCAGGAAAAAATAAATAAAAGTGCCGATCCGCGTAAAAAAATTAGAGTTCGCCTTATTCCTATATGGATGCGTCTTGGCATTATTGCTGTTTTATTAGCATTAAGTGTTCTGTTAGGAGCAATTATAGGGTATAGCGTGTTGGGCAGTGGAAAAGTTTCCGATACTTTTAGTAGAGAAACTTGGACGCATATTATTGATTTAGTCAATAAAAAATAGCAATATAACGTTAAGAGAAGGGAAGGCAATAAAATCCCTTCCTTTTTTATATTCTTTTTTAGTACAATAATATAGAACTACATATTAAGAGGAGGTCATAAAATGCTTGATATTAATCAAATAAAAGAAATTATTCCCCACAGGTATCCGTTTTTGCTAGTAGATCGAATTTTAGAGGTGGAAGAAGGAAAAAAAGCAGTCGGCATCAAAAATGTATCTGCAAATGAAGAATATTTTAATGGGCACTTTCCGGATTTTCCTGTAATGCCAGGTGTTTTAATTGTAGAAGCATTGGCGCAGGTAGGCGCAGTAGCGATGCTCATTAAAGAAGAAAACAAAGGAAAACTTGCTTTTTTTGCAGGAGTAGATAGCTGTCGATTTAAAAAACAAGTATATCCTGGTGACCAGCTTCGTTTAGAAGTGGAAATGACAAGAGTCAGAGGGAAAATCGGCAAAGGCAAATGTGTGGCGACAGTGGATGGCGAAATTGCATGTGAAGCAGAAATCATGTTCGCTTTAGGGGATAAGAAAGAAGAATAATCCGTTTGATTAATGAGATGATACATTCTGTCAAAAGTAAAAATGATATCCTGGTTATAATCATTAGTTAATTTTTGGGAATTTTTTATTAGAGGTAATAATCCCTTTTTCTTGGACATGATAATAGTTGACCAAAAGCGAAGGTCAACAAAAATATCACCAAGAAGAGAGGTTCTATCATGACAAGTAAATGGTTAAAAATCTTAGGGTGTTCTTTGTTGTCTGCAATGTTTCTTGCTGGATGTGGGGATGATGATCAAAATCCTGCTCCAGAAGATGATACAACTATTGAGGATACAGATATTGACGATAACGATGTAGATACAGATCTGGATGATGATAATGTCCCTGATACATCTGATGAAAATACAGACAATGATGGGGATGCTACAATCGACAATAATGATCCTGGTGAAGATATCATTGAAGACAAAAATGATGTAGAAGACAAGGATAATTTAGACGAATAAGCATTATAGAAGGGCTTATTTTCTTTTGACAATTCTTTTTTGATCTATAAGAGTAATGAAATAAAAGCGGGGCTATCCAATATGTTGCTTTTTTAGCTATTGGTTGCCCCTTTTATATTTAAACATGCTGACATATTAATAGCCAAGTCTATTTCCTTTTATGCTGATTTAATTTTTTTCTAAAAAAGCTTGTGGTTTACTCTGCATTAATTCTTTAAATTTAGCAGATAATTCTTCTCCAGCAAATCCCTCTTTTAGCAAATAATCAAGCAGCAACTCTGCATAATCAATGCGATCTCGTTTTAAATTTCCCTCCAATAGAATGCTTGCTGTCTGATTAAATAGTTGAATGGACAGAATCTCTACTTCAAAAGGGGCAGGATCATTTTCCTTTTTTGTAATAACAGCATGTACAAGCAGTTTTTCTTGTTGTTGTTTTCTTTTTTGAAAAAAATCTATATATTCGTGTGTTGTATACACTTCTAGCAGCCACTTGCTTTTTTCATCTTCTTTGTTAATGATAAGGCCATCCACAAGATTAATTGGGACTATCTTATCTTGGAGCAAAACTTGAACGGATATTAATTTAAAAGTCTTCAAAAAATGCCCTCCCAGAGTATATAACTTATATTTACTACAATTATACAGTACATTGAATTTTTGACAAAAAATGAAAGCCCCTCCCAAAATGGAAAAGGAAGGGGCATGATCAGCATTAGGATAATGAGACAAGGTCTTTTAATTCATCTGTTGATAGTTCAGTTATCCAATTTTCATTTTGGATTATCTGATCATTTAATGATTGTTTTTTCTCCAGCATAGCATCAATCTTTTCTTCTAACGTTCCTGTACAAATCAATTTGTGGACATGCACAAATTTAGTTTGGCCGATACGGTAAGCACGGTCTGTCGCTTGGTTTTCTACAGCAGGATTCCACCAGCGGTCATAATGAATAACGTGATTGGCAGCTGTTAAGTTTAAGCCTGTTCCACCAGCTTTTAATGATAGCAGGAAAATAGGAAATTCATTTTGCTGAAATTGCTGAATTAGTGTATCCCTTGTATTTTTTGGAACACTTCCATTTAAAAAAGGTACATCAATATTGAATTTCTTTTTAATCATTTGCTGAATCATGGCACCCATATCGATATATTGAGTGAAGATTAAACAACTTTCATTTCGTTCAATAATTGCTTCCGTTAACTCTGCAAGTTTTTCCATTTTTATAGAACGAGAGAGCAAATCGGTTGGTTTTTCTTCTTTTAAATAAAGGCTTGGATGGTTGCATAACTGTTTAAGCCTGCTTAGCATCTGTAATACTAGCCCTTTTCGCTCAAATCCGGATAATTGTTCAATTCTTGCAAAAGTATCATGAATCAGCTGTTCGTAGAGTGCTGCTTGTTCAGCTGTTAATGGACAATATTCTTTTTGCTCTTGTTTATCTGGCAAGTTCAGCGCCACTTCTTCATCTTTTTTGGTTCTTCTTAATAGAAAAGGACGAATCATTGTTTGGAGTCTTTCTACTTGCTCTTTGTTATCATCCTTCTCAATCGGGATAACAAAATGTTTCTGAAATTGTGAAAGACTCCCTAAATAGCCACGATTGGCAAAGTCGAAAATAGACCATAGCTCATTTAAACGATTTTCCATCGGTGTTCCAGATAATGCAATATAATGATTGGATTTCAGTTTGCGGACAGCTCGTGATTGTTTTGTCTGTGAATTTTTAATATTTTGCGCCTCATCAATCGAGATGGAACTCCAGGTTATTTGATTAAATTGTTCATAATCTATATGGGTTAGACCATAAGAAGTAAGGACAACATCACAATTCTCTGCATGTTCGACAAAGGATTTCTCTTTTAAACGATTAGATCCGTAATGCAGATGAAGCTTCAAGTTTGGTGCAAAGCGTTCGATTTCCTTTTGCCAATTGCCAAGAACAGATGTAGGACAGATGATAAGTGCAGGCGCTCCGTTCTTTTTTTCATTTTCTTTTACTTTTAATAAATAAGAGATAAGCTGGACTGTTTTTCCAAGTCCCATATCATCAGCAAGGATTGCTCCAAATCCGTATTTTCTTAGAAAAAGCATCCAGCTCATCCCAAGGAGTTGGTATGGCCTTAATTCTCCTAAAAAGCTTTCGGGCACTTTTTCTAATGGAAGGCTTTTCACTTCTCTTAATTGATGAATCATGGTTCGCCACTGTTTATTTAGTTCAATTTGAATTTTGGCAAATGATTTAGGATTGTCTAAATCTTCTTTTTGCTGCTCTTCTGTTTGGAGCAGCTCTTGTTCAATTAAATCTCGAACATGCAGCCCTTCTTTTTCCGCTTTTTTCATTAGATCCTGTATTTGCCGTATAAAAGAAGGGTCTAATTTAATCCATTTTCCTCTTATAAAAACAAGTCGTCTTTTTTCTTCGACTAATTTGTTGAATTCTTCTTCTGATAAGTTTACTCCATTCATGGAAAAGCGCCAATTATAATCAAGCATGGCGTCTAGCCCCACAAAAGATGGACGATGGCTTGCATTAGATACTTTTGCTTTTACTTTCATGCTGGCATTTTTCATTGCCTGCCACCAAGAAGGAAGAAGGATGTCGATGCCTAAAGCAAGCAATGTTTCACTAGCATCTGTTAGAAACATCCACGCCTCGTCTTCTGTTAGTTGATTGGTCATCCCATTCTTCCCTTTGAGCCATGGAAATAGATTAATTAAACGATGTTGTTCCTCTTCTATATAATCTTTAAAGGAGAGCCATTTTTTTGGCATATTAGCAGTATCATAAACATCTATCACCATGTCAGGATTACTTCTGCTTTTCAAAAAAAGTTCTAAATTCCAAGATGCATCTAATCCGGCTGGTTCTTCCAATTTAATTCCAAGTGTAAAGGGACAAAAATTCTCTGAAAGCCCCATCCATTTTTGCCAAGTTTCTTCTGTAAAGTAGACGGACAATTTAGATGGAGAGATATTAGCCTGTTGCAGTGCTGTCATTTTTTTGCTGAATTGCTGTTTTGTTTCTTCATTTTGATTTAAATAATCATCTAATGCTTGATTAAACCAACTATCAATAAAGTCTCGGTTTGATTTTCCTTCTAATTCGTCAGGCAGTGATTCTTCCCAAAAGGAGGCATTAAATTCTTCTATTACTCTATAAGGCAAGTTCCAGCGAAACCGTTCATTTTCCCATTCCTTAAAGTCCGGTATCCATTCTTTTTGTTCTATCGCCTCATAAAGGCTTGGAGCTGCAGCTAAGCAAACTTCTGCTGTTTCATTCCAATCCCAATTGATATAACGGTTAAACCGCTCATTTGCAAATAGTGTAGACAATTGCCAAGCATTTAATAAAATGCCCTCTACGTCATTAATGGAACCTTTTTGAAGAATTGTTCCGAAATAGCTTTCTTGATGATACTGAAAAAGTAATTTTTTCCAATGGTCAGGGTGAATATATCTTTCTCCTGAAACTCCTGTTAAAAAAAAACCTTTTTCCTCATAATAATGGACATTTATTTTTAAATAATTAGTTTTCAGCATGTATCAACTTACCTTTCCTGCATTCTTCATGAAAGGCTCTTAACCGTTTTGTTCGCTCAAGAGTGAGAATTAAAAAGCGTTCGAAATCATTAGATTTTTTTAGCTTTTTATACAATGTCCGCAATTTTTTTATTTGTCGAACTGCAATACGGTAATGTTCTCGTGTTTTTAAATCAATATGTTCTTGAATAGAGCGGTGATAAAGGGATAATAAGAGACTTTGATCATATTCCTGAAGCTTTTTGATTTGATGTTTATCTAGTTCATCTATTCCCATTCCCATATAAGTAAATAAATCGATCCACTTATCAAATAATGCATTTTCATACAGAAAGGATTCATAATGGCGAAAGCTAAAAGGCAGTGTTTGTATATATGCTTTTTCTAATAAATCAGGCCGGTTTTTTGCTTCGCAAAAAGGAGCAATCGATTTAATGGCCATGATGCTAAACTCATGACAATAATCTATATCGTCATATTCACTAGAGAGATAATCCTTTAATGGATGTATATAGGACATAATATATGGCTCTACCCTGTTCCAAGCTTTGCGGCTATTGAAGTAATCCATCCAATAAATCAAGTACGGAATAACCGTTGTTTGTAAGGAACGAATATGATCTATTGCTTTTTGATCCTCTTTTAAAAGAATTCTTAAGTGGATGATTGCAATTTTTTCTGCAAAGGAACTTGCACTTGCATCAGTTAATCTCGCTGCTTCATCTAATTGCCATTGTTTTTTTGTAAAAAGATTTGTCCAAAGCATACGGTAAATTTGGATGGATTCAAATTTGATAATTGGATTTATTATAAGAATATCGCTGCATTCCCCTTTTAGCCTTTCTAAAAATTGATCAAAAGAAAAGGGGAAGGTAAAGTTTGCTAATTTATAGATAGTTTCTTCAATTCCTGTCAATAAATCATGGTATATATGCCGGTAATAACGATTAATTGTTGCAGCAGAATGGTCTAGTGTTTTACTTAATAGTAGAAACTTTTTAAATGTATAAACATTTCCCACCAATAAATAAAGCAATTTCCACTCATTTTGAAAAGGGGCATTGCTTTTCAATTTTCGATTATAAATATAATACATTTCTGTAATGGTATGGGGCTTTTGACTTTTGGCCGCTATAAGAGAATCGAAACTTTCATTAAAGGAAGTAATCCATTCTGTATAATCAGGTTCATTTGTTTCGTTGACCTGCAATAAATCGCTTGCTCGCATTAAGTTAAGATTTTTAAGCTCTAATGGCTTTTTATTGGGTTTGCGCCAATCTGCAATCCATGTAGAAACTTTTCCTGCAAGCCCAAGGAAATAAAAAAATACAGCCAATTGATGGCGGCAGATTCCTTCTGTGTAACAAGTGCAAGAACTGGTCTGAATAAAGTTTAAATCGAGGATAACTTTGACCGGTGTCACATCTTGAACAGCACCTGTTACTTTTTCATTGTCAATTTTCACTTGTGAAACAAAACCTTGACGATAAAGAAGCAGCCCTTTTTCTACTGCTTTTTGTGTATTGGGATTGTTAGTATCAAGTATTCGCATGAAGTTCTCTGCGCAATAATTTAACGGCTCTATATATTTGTCTAGAAACATTGTTATCCCTCCAAAAAATCATCAGAACCATTAACATATACAACTAATCCGCATATATTAATTAAAGATTTGTAATGACAGTGTATATGATGATCAGTTATGCAAGTTTTTAAAAGTCTAGTTACGCTGCAAAAGAAACAGCATCTTTTAGGCATATCGTTGAAATAGGTATTTATAGAACTTTTCCCTTTTGGAAAAGTCATTCGCAAAAAAATCATTCTTTAATTATAACGTTTTTTTTTTGGAGATGGTAGGGGATTGAGGAGGAAGAGAAATTAGAGCAGATTCAAAAAGCAAAAAGGGATCAGCTATATTGTGAACTGAGCCCTTTTCTAAATAAAATGTTTAATACAATCGTTTAAAGCTTGCGAAATGATTTTTGTAATAAGAATTATCTAAACTAGTAATGCGGACACCGCTGGAATCGGCGTGGATAAACTGATTGCCACCAATATAAATGCCCAAATGTGAAATGCCTGCCTTATATGTACCCTCAAAGAAAACAAGATCCCCAATCTTAGGAGCATCTACATAATAGCTTCTATCATAATATCCTTGTGCTGAATAGCGGTTGATAGATTTGCCTGATTGATTAAGCACATAATAAATAAAGCCGCTGCAATCAAAACCAGATGTGGAAGTTCCGCCCCAACTGTAAGGAATGCCGATTAGTTGTTTAGCGGTAGATACTATGTCTCCTGAAGCAACAGATGAGTTATTTTGATTGGATACTTTAACAGTAGAACTTGAATTGCTGGATTCAACATTGCTGCTTTCGTTTGAGCTGTTGCTTGATGGTGTTCCAGTAACCTTTAGTTTTTTTCCAGCGAAGATGAGATCAGATGTTAAATTATTTAATTTCTTTAACTGAGAAACAGACAAGTTATATTGTGCTGCGATTTTGCCGAGTGTATCCCCGCTCTTAATTGTATAACTATCAGAATTGGTTGTATTAGTTGTTGTTTTGCTAGTTGATACAGAACTCGTATTCAAGTTTGCAGTATTGGATGGTTTGGAAACGACTAACGTATTGCCCGGGAAAATCAAATCAGATGTAATGTTATTCCAGCTCTTTAAATTGGATAGGGAGATGGAAAATTTATTTGCTATTTTTGAAAGCGTGTCGCCAGCAACAATTTTATATGTTTTTGCTGCTGTAGTTGTTTTAGTCTCTACACTACTTGAAGCAGCAGATGTTTGTTTTTGGATGGAATTCCCAGATAAATTTAGTTTCTGATTAATATATATAGTATCAGAAGCTAATTTATTAGCAGTCTTTAAATTCGTGACTGTCGTACTATATTGTTTGGCGATTTTGCTTAGCGTATCCCCTTTTTTTACGACATATGTACTAGCAGATGCATGTGCGGTAAAGGCGGATGAAAATATAGCTAAGGTGGCCAAAGCTGTGATTTTTTTCTTCATTCTGTAACACTCACTCCTAAGAAATAGTAATCTATGAAACTATATTATCATAGAGATGCAACTTATTGAGTGGGTATATTGGTCTAAAATGAGGGTGTTTCTTTAAAATAGGTCTATAATCATATGTGATAATCCTTTTCTATCAAAAGGAATCAGTTAATTTTCTTCAACATTTTGGAAAAGAAACTTATTTTAATGGAAAATATATCTATTTAAGAAAAAACTAGGTTATATTAAAGCTAATTGTTGATTTTGCACTCTTTTGTTTAAATTGAAAAGTGGAAACTTGAAATGAAATTCAACAGCCGAGTTTAAAAGAGTCAAGAATTCCATCTATTAATTTTATCTTGAATCTCCTTTGTATAGCGATTATCTTTTACTAATCGAAAAATTATAAGTGCCTCTTGCATATAATTTGTCGCTTGTTGAAGCTGATTTTGAAGTTCATAGTTAAAGCCAATATGATAATGGAAATGTGCAAGCAGGTAAAGGTTATCTTTTTTGATAGCCCAATCAATTGCCTCTTTACAGTAAGTTATCGATTGAGTATATTGTTTAAGGTCAGTAAGTGATATTGCAATATTCAAATAAAGCCTGCTTTTAATCGTATCATCTTGTAAATGAGGAATCTCCTTTAGCCAATCAAAAGCTTTGTAGTAAATTTCTAAAGATTCTTCGATATAGCCTTCCTCGTAATAAAAGATGCCTTTGCTTGTATAAATTTCTATTTCTTTTTCTGTATAAACTTTATCAAAAGTCAGTTCGATAGCCTCATCAATCAACGATACAGCTTTTTGAAAACTTCGGTTTACTTCATATTGATAGATGGCTTTATGCCAAAGGATAATCTGAAAATGCTTTTTGTTGCGAGTGAATAATGGATTATGCTCTTCCGCTTCAACAATTTGTTTAATTGTGCCGTAATCAGTATTTCTGCGGGCGGCTTTTAATTGTCTGGTCGTTTCTATGATATAATCTAATCTTGGTGTAGTTCCAATATCGAAAAAATAGTTAACATCAATTCCTAGGCGTTGGGAGATTAAGTATAGTGTAGAGGAGAGCGGCAACACTTCCCCTTTTTCAATTTTGCTAATTTGCGCTTGTGTACAAATATTGTGCGCTAATTCCTTTTGCGATAATTTCATTTGTTTGCGCAGTTCCTTTATCTTTTCACCAACTGCTGAAAAATCCAATATATCACTTCCTAAAAATATTCCTAAAGTTATATTTTTATATAAAATGAAGAAAAAAAGAGAGAAAATGAAAGGGAATTGTCCCAAAAATAGATAAAATGAATACTTCATCATTATATATAATATGGTTTAATAGTAGCTGGTGCAATATATTAAAAATATTTTGCCGATGGAAAGGGACCCCACCTACGTCTTTTTTCAAATAAAAGCAGAATAAAATTAATTGAGCAATTTAATAGAGGCTTCTATTAAAACCACTTTATTATTTTATGAGTAGTCCTTTATCTCCAATTTTCTGCCGTTTTCTAGAGAGGAAGCGGTCTTTTTTATGCATTTGCCTAATTATTTTTTCTTAAAAAAAGGAATATGGAACCAAAATATCGAATAGTTCACATAGATACATTATAAATAAATAGTAATTATTGCTTTTCTTCCATATATGAAAATATATAATAAAGAATAAGAAGATAGAGAATTCATTAGGAGTGCAAGATTTCATTATGATACGTGTATTTAGCAAAAGATGGCTAAAAAGAAAACAAAAATTAAAAGAAAAATCAAAGTCAGTATACACCCCGGAAACTCAAAAGCTGTCAGGGGATGAGTTTGACTCGGAAATAGGAAAAATGGCGGCTTTCTTTGCACATGAAATTAGAAATCCACTCACTACTATTATTGGATTTACTCAATATCTTGAAAAGGAAGCAATAGCAAAATCGGAAACGAATATCGCTCAATACTCTTCTATCATTAGAGAAGAAGCAAATAGAATAGAATATCTTATTCAAGAGCTGCTGACATTATCTAAGCTGCATTTGCATAACGACAATTTAACGATCATTGATGTGAAGCATAGTCTAAAAAAAATAATTACCATATATTCCTTGCAGTTTGAGAAGAAAAATATAACTTTTTCTACTAACTTAGAGGGAAGCCTCTACATTTCGGGGAATTCTAATCATTTTGAACGGTTAGTAATAAATTTAATAAAAAATGCAGGGGAGGCCATTCAAAAGGATGGAACAATTTCTGTAGAAGCAGTAAAAGAGCCTCATAAGAATATTGCAATTTATATTAAAGACAGTGGACCTGGAATCCCAAAGGAACAGTTAGAAAGCATTTTTCACCCTTTCTACACTACTAAGGATGAAGGAACTGGTTTAGGCTTGCCGATTTGTAAATCAATTGTTGAAACAATGAATGGCAATCTAGAAATATGGAGCGAGCCAAATGAGGGTTTGCAGATAAAAATAACCATTCCAGAAAGTAAGCATACTTCTATTGACGTGTAACAGTAATGGTTTTAGAGAGTTGGGAGATCGATTTTTGATGAGCTATATTATAACTTTTTTAGTTTCTCTAATAGAATGGGCTGGATTAATCTCCTTTCCACTTATTCTCCTGGGTTATAAATACAACTACTATATAAAAAATATAATAATTCAATCAGCATGTATGAGTTTTATTTCGATATTGTTGCATCTGACTTCTATGCCTGTTCCTGTTATTGTAGGTTTGCAGATTATTATTTTAATTTTTCTTTTTAAAGTAGGATTAAAAACTAAAAATTTAGAAGCGATTGCTTTAACGAGTATAGGATACGGTTTTTATTTATTTTTGCAATTACTAGTTATCGAACTGTTGACAAGCTTTTTGCAAGGAAGTTATTTGAAATTGTATCAAATGAGCAATTTTGCAGTTTTTGTTCCAATGATAACTATTTCTCTATTGTTGATTTCTTGCTTTGTTTTATATAAAAATAAACTGCAAATATCAGAATTAAGGTATCAGCTAAAAGCTGATCATATAGAGAAAAAAACGAAAAGAATAATCCAAGTTCTTTTTGCGATGACTTATATCTTTATTGTCCTTGGTGCTACTGTTTTAATGGCAGACAAGCAAGTGAAATATTCCTTCATCTTATTGAGCATTGTGGTACTTTTTGCGATGATGCTATGCTATTTAATCTTTCATTCTCAATTGCAGAAGGAACAGCTGCTTTTTGCCAAAAAATATTATTTAGATCAAGAGCAGCAAGTAGCAGCCTTCGTCGAAAAACTAAAGCAAAACTATGTCATGCATTTCAGAACAATAGAAAAGCTGAATCATGCTGGTTCTTCTGATATTATCGCAGAGTATATAGATACCCACGAGCTGCAGCAAATGAACATGCTTTGGAAAAATAAGAATTTGCGAAAAGGAATAGAAGGGCTAGATCCATTGCTGTATTCCTTTTTAGTGAATAAAAGAAAATTAGCAGATTTGCTCGGTGTGGAACTGAATGTTAATAGTTATATCAGTTCCCAAGAATTTGCCAGCTTAGGCCAAATTCGAAACATCAGCTTAATTATTGATGATTTAATGTTGACGCTCTATGATATGAAGCGAAATGAAAAAAAGCTGATTTCAATAGATTTGGATATATCGGATAAAAAATTTATTTATAAAATAGAAGCCAATCTTACTATTGATCCAAATAATATGGAACTGGGCTTGTTTGATGCTTTAATTAAATTAAGGCAGAATAGAGCGACAGTAGACATGGAATTAAATCCTGTCAACATACTGGTGAAAATTCCTATTTTATAAGGAGAGAGACATGCGGTGGAAAGATATGCAATAATTTTAGCTGATAAGATAAAGCGGATTAACCCAGAAGAAACGGCACCAAAGGATATTTTGGTTTTTGGTTTCACCATTATCATAAATCTATTAATTACCCTAGTTTTTCTATTGTTCTTTAGCCTTCTGGTCGGAAAAACAATGGAAATGTTTATGATAGCTCTTTCTTTTATGATTATGCGAATGCTTACAGGCGGACCTCATCTTCATCATGCGTTAGCATGCTCTATTTGCAGCACCATTTTAATTCTAATAGGAACCTATTTGCCGGATGGGACAACTGCCATATTCATTTATGCATTGTCGTCTCTTTTTCTTTATATAAGGTATTTGCCATACTATGAAAAAGATCAGGTTGTTCACTCAAAAGAATGGGAAAAAAAGAAAAAGAGATTCGCCTTGCTTTTTCTATTTCTCAGCTTCATATTTTCTGTAATTTTCCAGAATAATATTTTTTTAATAGGAGCCTTTCTTCAAGGAGTTACTTCTCTTCCGTTTATGATACAAAGCATCTATAAAATAAATAGTTTATTACGCGTTAACGGGCAGTAAGAATCCAACCTAAGGGATGGATAAGAGAAAACGAAAAGCCCTAGGTCTAGGTGGGGGAACTGCCCATAAAAGCCTGATTGAAGTTTCACTTTATTTAAGGGAGGTGAGATAAGTGAAAAAAGCAGTTGCTAAAACAGTCTCTAATATGACTATGACTTTATCAAAAGTGTTTGTTCAAGCATCAAGTCCTTTAATTCATATGCCTAAAATCCCTGAAAGCCTGAAAAAACAAAAATAATCTAAAAAGCAAGCGGTCCTAAGCGGGCTGCTTGCTTTTTAGATTGTTTTTGAGAATCTGATATTTAGATAAAACGATTTTTATTGTCGGGTGTTGGCAGCATGCAGCTATCTCGTTTTCCAAACCATTTATAGCGATTTTTCGCAACCATATCATACAAGCCATTTCTAATAAAGGGAGGCACTATTTTAAAAATAATCAAGTACTTCCAAAAACCATTTAAATGTTTGCAGATTTGCAGAGCAGCGGCAGATTTTGTGTAATATTTATTGTCTTTAATCAATAGAAGACTATCCAAATTTTTGCTGATTTGGTATTTTTTCAGCAACTCTTGCCCGCTTTCCCCTTGGATAGAGGCAAAGGAAAAGTAACCTTCTGGATCTCTTTTCAAAATGAATTGAACGGATTGATTACATAAATTGCAAACCCCGTCAAAAAGGATAATTGCTGTCATTAACATCACCAAACTAAGCGTAGCAAATAAACGGACTCGTGTAAAATAGTGATATAATAGTACCATTAAAAAATGGAAATATAGAAGCATATCATAGAGGAAACATTTTGCTGGGCTGCAAAAGCTATTATTTTAACAGCAGCAGAAAACATGTTACGCTATTAGTGGGGAGGAATTGTGATGAAGAAAAAGTTAATGCTTGCGATTATGCTGCTATTACTGCTTGTAATGGCAATAGGCTGCAACAAAGATGAATCAACACCTGACGAACGCCTGAGCAAATTTATAAATTTATGGACAAATCAAAAATTTTCAGAAATGTATGGTTATTTATCAAAAGAGGCTAAACAATCCATTACAAAAGAAGATTTTGTGTCCCGCTACGAAAAGTTATATAGTGATTTAGAAATAAATAATATAAGAGCAACTTACACGAAGCCATCAGATACTGATAAGAAAGACTTTGATAAGGCAGATAAAGCACTGATTCCATTTTCAGCAAGCATGAATAGTGCTGGAGGAGAAATAAAATTTGATCAAGATGCGGTATTGGTTAAAGAGGAAAAGGATAAAAAAGAAAATTGGTATATTAATTGGGATACTACTTATATATTCTCAGATTTAGAAAAGGAAGATAAAGTTTCGATAAAAACGATAGAGGCAGAGCGAGGATCCATTGTAGATAAAAATGAAAATCCTTTAGCGATGAATGGGATTATTTATGAAATAGGGCTTGTTCCAGAACAAATGGGTGACGATAAAAATTTGGCAATAGCACAGGTTGCAAAGCTTCTTGATATAAGGCGGGAAACAGTTGAAAAAGCGCTTCAAGCGGATTGGGTGCAGCCAAGCTATTTTGTGCCAATAAAACAAGTAGCGACAAATAATCAAAAGTTATTGGAAAAACTATTTGCAATACCAGGAGTGCAAAAGCAAGATACAAAAGGAAGAATATATCCATTTGGAGAAGCTAGTGCTCATTTAATTGGCTATGTAGGCAATATAACAGCAGAAGAGTTGGAAAAACAAAAGGGAAAAGCCTATTCAAACACAGATGTTATTGGAAAAAGAGGATTAGAGCAAGTATATGAAGAACAGCTAAAAGGGACAAATGGAGTCGAAATAACGATTATCAAAGCAGATGGTTCTAATGTTGTTCTTGCAGAAAAGCCAGTAGAAAATGGTCAAGACCTTAAGCTAACCATTGATGCTGATTTGCAAAAAGAGATATATGAAGAAATGGATGGAGAAGCAGGAGCTGCTGCGGCCATTAATCCAAGTACAGGGGAAACATTAGCATTGGTATCAAGCCCAGCTTATGATCCAAATAAAATGGTGGTTGGTTTGACTGCTACGGAACGTCAACAATATAATGACAATAAATTAGACCCCTTTACGAATCGATTTAAATTAACCTATGCCCCAGGCTCTGTATTAAAGCCGATTGTGGCAGCGGGTGCTCTGTCAGAAAAAGTCATTACTCCAGAAAAAACGCGCAGCATTACCACAAGAAGCTGGCAAAAGGATAAATCGTGGGGAAGCTATTATGTAACAAGGGTACACTCAAGTGCACAGCCTGTTAACCTAGCAAATGCCCTACTTTACAGCGATAATATCTATTTTGCACAGACTGCCCTTGATTTAGGGAAAGACAAGTATATAAATGAAATGAAAAAATTTGGTTTTGAAGAAGAATTAAGCTATCCATATCCTATTGAAAAATCTACTATCGGAAAATTAGATACAGATATACAGTTAGCGGATTCTGGATATGGTCAAGGACAAGTGGAGATGAGTGTAGTCCATTTGGCTGCAGCTTATTCACCATTTTTAAATGAAGGAAATTTAATAAAACCTATTCTTCTTTCCACGGAAGAGAAAGGACATGTATGGAAAGAAAAGACTATAGGCAGTTCAACAGCAGAAACTATTTCTAATGATTTGCAGCAAGTAATTGATAGTCCAAATGGTACTGCACATGCAGGCAAAGTGGCTGGCAGAACACTTGCTGGAAAAACAGGAACGGCTGAACTTAAAGCGAAGCAAGGAGAAAAGGGATCTGAAAATGGCTGGTATGTAGCTTACGATAAAAAGGATAAAAATTTTCTTATTGCCATGATGATAGAAGGAGTGCAAAATAAAGGCGGCTCCAGCCATGTTGTAAAAAAGGTGAAAAAAATAATCGAATAATTTAAAGAGAAAGGGGCGGTACTCAAAAGTCATTTTTTAATGAGTTTTGAGACAGCCCCTTCTGCTTTTGTTTATTTTTAATTCATGAATAATGCTTATCCTTCATATATTAGTTTAAGACGGTGAAGGGAGAGAAAGGAATGAATGATGTAGAACAAAAAGAACTTCAACGAGCCATCGAAGAAATTACAGAAATTGCTACAGGTTTTGGGTTGGATTTTTACCCGATGAGATATGAAATTTGTCCAGCTGATATTATTTATACATTCGGTGCATATGGAATGCCGACTCGTTATTCCCACTGGAGCTTTGGAAAACAGTTTCATAAAATGAAGCTGCACTATGACCTAGGTTTATCGAAAATATATGAGTTGGTTATTAACTCAAACCCTTGTTACGCTTTTTTATTAGACAGCAATTCACTTATTAATAATAAACTGATTGTTGCCCATGTTTTAGCACATTGCGACTTTTTCAAAAATAATGTCCGCTTCGCCAATACAAAAAGAGAAATGGTAGAAAGCATGGCAGCGACCGCTGATCGAATTAGACAGTATGAAATTAAATATGGGAAACATGAAGTAGAGACATTTTTAGACGCTGTACTGGCAATTGAAGAGCATATAGATCCATCGCTGATGAGGCCAAAGCTTTCATGGAGCATGGAAGATGTAGAGTTTGAAGAAGAAGAGGATGCAGCCATTTCTCCATATGATGATTTATGGGGCTTGGATAATCGCAATAAGCCGAAACAAAAGAAAAAAATCATCAAAAAATTTCCACCGCGGCCTGAAAAAGATCTTTTGCTATTTATTGAGAGTTATAGCAGGGAGTTGACAGAGTGGCAAAGGGATATTTTAACAATGATGAGGGAGGAAATGCTTTATTTCTGGCCGCAGCTTGAAACAAAGATTATGAATGAAGGCTGGGCATCCTACTGGCATCAAAGAATCATTCGAGAGCTCGATTTAACAAGTGGTGAAGCAATAGAATTTGCTAAATTAAATGCTGGAGTAGTGCAGCCTTCAAAAACGGGAATTAATCCATATTATCTTGGATTAAAAATCTTTGAGGATATTGAAGAACGATACAATAACCCGACAGAAGAAATGAAACGAAGAGGAATAAAGGTGAATTCCGGTCGAGAAAAAATGTATGAGGTTCGTGAAATTGAATCAGATATTTCTTTTTTGCGCAACTATTTAACAAAGGATTTAGTAATGCGGGAAGATATGTATCTTTTCCAAAAACAAGGAAGAGATTATAAAATTGTCGATAAGAGTTGGGAACATGTCCGGGATCAATTAGTGAGCATGAGAGTAAATGGAGGATTCCCTTATATTACGGTCAATGATGGAGATTATATGAAAAATGGTGAACTATATTTACAACATGGATATGAAGGCATTGAGCTGGATTTAAAATACTTAGAAAAAGTTTTGCCTTATGTTTATCAATTATGGGGACGAAATGTTCATATGGAAACAAAGGTGGAAGAGAAGAAGATGCTGTATACGTATGATGGAAAAGCATTGCATCGCAAATATTTATAAAAATTATGCATTCAGCAAAAAGGCCAAAGAAAAAGGAAATTACTTCTTTGGCCTTTTTGCTGTTTCATATTGTAGGTGATGAAAAAATATGTCATATTATATGACGAAATATTTCGGCAATAGCTTTACTTAGGATAAAATAATCTCATAGTAGAGATTTTACAAATAAAGGGGAAAATTTGATGAAGCGAGATTATGCAGAAAGAAATGCAATGATTACAGGATATGGAATAGTGGCAAAAGAGCTGATTAAGCTTTTAAGCGAGAAGCAGAAGCTGTTAATAGATACATATAAAACATCCTTTAAAGTAACTGCTATTGTTGGTTCTAGAGGGATGGTATATGAAAAAGCTGGAATTGATCTGCTTAAATTACTTGAGTATGGGACAGGATCTACAGCACTTATTCAATATGCCGAAGAGAAAGGGTTATCCCTGCAGCCGCCGATCTTTCGAGAAGATATGCTGATAGAATGTTCCCCGACAGATGTAGAAACAGGTGGAGCAGCTCTTGGTTATATAAAAAATGCACTTTATGCAAATATGAATATTGTGTCTGTTAGCAAGGGTGCTCTTGTTTGTTCCATGCCAGAATTATTAAAAATTGCAAAGGAGAAGGCTTGCAAAATTAAATATAGCGGGGCAACAGCAGCGGCATTGCCAACATTAGATATTGGAGAGTTTAGTTTAGCAGGCTGTAAAATTATGAAGATAGAAGGTATTTTAAACGGTACTTCTAATTTTATCCTAACAAAAATGTCAGAAGAAAATAAATCTTTTGAAGGGGCATTGCAAATAGCGCAAGAAAGGGGCATTGCTGAAACTAACCCATCCCTTGATATAGAGGGGATTGACAGTGCATGCAAAATATTGCTATTGGCAAATGGGCTTCTTGGGTCTCAACTGACATTAGAGGATATTGCTATTCAAGGGATAACGGAGGTAACAAAAAGGGATATACAGCATGCAAAAATTAATGGCAATGATATAAAGTTAATTGCAAGTGCTGATTTTGCTAATGGAAATGTACGAGTAGAGGTAAAGCCAGAGATTATAAAATCGGATAATCCATTAATAGAGGTAAAAGGAACAAATAAAGGAGTTCTTTTTTATACAGAAGAGATGGGAAGGATTTGCTGTACAGGTGGCGCTTCTCATCCAAGAGGAGCCGCTGCAGCAGCTTTAAAGGATATGATTAATCTATATCGCTAGTAGCTTCAGGATGGAAATTTCCATGCCGGCAGCTGCATATAAATGTTTTTATAAAAGAATAGAAAATGAGGCTGATTATTGGGTTTATTTTCTATTCAGCAAACATAAATGCTAATATGATAATAATTGGCTGAAAGTATCGGTTATCCATATCACTTTTTAAATATACTATCTACTACTATATTTAAAAAGTGATATTAGATAAAAGATATATTTTTCTTTTTAGATAGAGTTAAGGTAAATTTATTAATCGTCAAATCAACTTCTTTCCTATTATTAATTTAATGAGGCCTCTGTTGATGCAGATAATAATGTGTTAATATATGATTGCAATTCAAATTGCTCCTCGTTAATAAAGTCCTCAATATTTACATTGTTTAATTGTTTCATTTTGTATCTCCTCCTTTTAATCTACATTATTCCCAAACTAGAACTCTCTTATTCCACTATTTGAAAAAAGTTTTATAAAAGGAGGAAAATGATCCGTTTATCCTAGATTAACGGACAGTAAGGACTCGGCTGATTAATAAAAAACACGAAGTCTTATTTTCTGCCATTCAGATTGTTAGGTCTTAACAATCTGCTTAGAATTGCTAAAACGAATGGTCCAAAGCTGCAAACATAATTGCAGAAGAAAAAGGTCGTCTGCGTTACTTAGTGAGCGGTCCGTTAGTGTCTCAATTTTTTTCAGGCGATATAATAAGGATTGTCGATGTAAAGACAGTTCTCTAGAAGTCTGACTGACGTTGCAATGATTTTTTAAGTAAACGGCTAGAGTATGCAATAAATCAAGTCCTTTTTCTTGGTCGTATGAAGCGACTTTGCCAATAATATTATGCATCATTTCAATCGAAGCAGAATCCTTTACCAATACGGAAAGAACACGGAATATTCCTGTATTTGCATATGTGCTTCTTTGTCCAATTCCTTTGAAGTTTCTTCCAATCTCTAATGCTGTCATACAATCTTTATATCCTTCGTGGAATGTATAAAATCCTCCATGGTTTTCGCCGATTCCCCAGGAAAACAAAGGAATTTCTCCTTTTTCTACCGAAGAGTCAAAAATATCCAGCACTTGATTTGCGATCGTGCATGCATCATTTTTTATCTCAATAAAAAGCACTAGCTTTCCGCGGATAAAGGAATGAATTATTTTTCTGTTAATTGTTTTGCTGGCAAACTGGGAAATGTCATTTAATTTAGTTGCCAGTTGGGGATTGCTAGTGGAAGGATATTGCTCTTCTTTTGTGTCATGATTATATTCTGGTTGGCCTAATACACAAACATAAGGAAGATTGACCTCGTAATTTAGGGAAGCTCCTTTATCAAACAGAAATTTTTTATTCTCCCAATTTCCATTTATAAGGAATTGAATAAATTGTTCTTTTTCTTTATGTCTTGTAGACTGTATAGTTTGCTGTTTCTGAAACCATAGCTGCAGAGTAGTCGCAAATTGCTGAATAACAGACCATGGCTGCGGTGAAGCAGAATCCTTTAATTCGAAAGTTAAATAGCTGCTTTCTTGCTGAAGGTTCAGGATAGGATAGATTTGGAGTTTGGTTTTATCTTCCAAATGGATAATCGTTGGCTTGTCGATATTTTTGCTGGTTATTATATATATAATAGAATCTGTCTGGTGATTTGTTGGATAAGGAATAGACTGAAATATTTCTGCTCCATAAGTTAATAGAATATTTGCTTGGAAATGTTTAGCCAATAACTGTAAAGCACTAGATAAGGAGTGGTTAGTTAAAAATGACTGAAGCAGCTCTTTCTGAAGCTGATCATTTTTTTTTAGTGTTTCTTCCTGCCAAAAATTAATTTGTTTATAAGTTTTTTGGATAATATCTGAAAAACGAATTTCCCAAGGTAGTTCAATAAGGGGGAATTGATGATCATTTGCAAAATGAATTATTTCTTCAGGGATAGATTGAACATGCCGGCCAATCGCAATGGCAAGTGCGGAAGCGCCAGATTTGTAGACGTCTTTTACAAAAGACAAAAGGAGTGAGTTGCTGCTTCCGCAACCCATTGCGGTAGTCAAAACAAGTTCTTTTTTCCTGACGAAATTTTCGACGGGCATTTCAATTACAGATACAGACTCAATGGGAAGCATCGCGATTGAATGTTCTTCCGTTAATAGGATGGCTTCTTTTAATTCTGGCTCACTTAATATATCTTTGACAGTATATTGCACATGTTTTCACCTCTCTAGATGTTTAAGAAAAGAGAACAATCATCTTAGAAAAAAAGGCGGGTGCCTCTTCCTAGAAACAGCTGCCCAATGGCATTAAAACTAAAATATTAGATTGTTTTTATCCGATATGTATGGAAGAATTGCTTGATAATGGCTGTCTAAATCAACATTGCAGCCACTGATAATGATGGCGATAGTTTGTCCAGGAATATTTATTATTCTATCTGCTATTGCTCCAACCCCAATGGCAGCTGCACCTTCGACAATAATATGATGATGTTTATAAAGAAGGGCCATACCTTTTGCGATGGTCTCTTCTGAAACAAGCGCTGACTGATCAATATACTCTTTTATAAGAGGAAAAGTATAGCTATTATTCATTCCTAATCCTCCTAATAAACTATCTGCCAATGTATTATATTCGTTTAGTACAACAGGATTTCCTGCTTTGAGGCTTGCATGCATAACTGCACCCTTCTCCATTGAAAGCCCAAGTACGGCTATATTTGGATTGGTTGTTTTCATAACTAATCCAATGCCAGAAAGAAGCCCTCCTCCAGAAAGTCCCCCAATCACACAGTCAATGGATGGAAGATCTTCCAACAGCTCTAAAGCAATGGTGCCTTGTCCCGCTATTACATCCAAGTGATCAAAAGGAGGAATTACTTTAAGGCCTTGTTCCTGTTCAAGCTGATAGCATCTTAATTCCGCATCGTCCTGTCCCTCTCCGTAGATTTCAAGTTCTGCCCCAAGCTCTTTGATTCGATCTAATTTAGAATAAGGAACCCTTGTTGAAACGCAAATAACTGCGCGAATTCCAAGTTTTTTAGCGATATGAGCAACGGCTAGTCCATGATTACCAGTAGAAAAGGTAGTGACGCCAATAGTTTTTTCTTTTGGGCTTAATTGAAGAAGCGCGTTTGCTGCCCCCCGCATTTTAAATGCTCCGCTTTCATGCATATGTTCATATTTTAAATAAATATTTTTACCAGTAATGGAAGAGAGAATAGGGGAGTATACGAGAGGGGTTTTATTTATCAATCCTTTTATTACATTTTTTGCTTGCCATACCTTTTGTAATGATAGGATATCTTTGGCAATTATACTGATCTTTTTTTGCATCGTGTTTTCCTCCTTGAAAAGGCATTAAGTTAATGGAGTATAATTATTTTCCTTGTTAAATATGTTCACATCTAATGTTTCTGAAAATTCTCTTTATTAGTAACTTTAATCTTTTTTTATAGAAATATCTAGTGTAAAAAGTGTATGAAAAATATTCTGATATTTCTTACAAATTGTGCAATGGTTTTTGTTGATGGGGAGATAGTAATATTGTGTTATAAAAAATAACATTGGTTGTTAGAAAAACAAGGAAGAGGAGGAAATGAAATGTTGTACTTTGAGGTAAATGAATTTCAAGAACGTCTCCGTAAAACAAAAGAAAAAATGAGTGAAGCAGGCATTGATGTTCTGCTCCTTACAGATCCAGCAAATATTAATTACTTATCTGGCTATGATGGCTGGTCCTTTTATGTGCATCAGCTTCTGGTTGTCATTATAGATGAGGATCAGCCATTTTGGATTGGCAGAGGCCAAGATGGCAATGGAGCGAAAGTAACGAGCTGGTTAGATGAAACGCATATTATTTCCTATACAGATGATTACGTTCAATCTACTGTTAAGCACCCAATGGATTTTGTAAGCAATATATTAAAAGAAATTGGCCAAGGAAATAGAACGGTTGGAGTAGAGATGGATACATACTATTTTACTGCGAAAGCTTTTAGTTCTCTTCAAAATGGTTTGCCCCGGGCTTCCTTTAAAGACGCAACAAACTTAGTGAACTATGTACGCATTATTAAATCGGATACAGAAATCTCTTATATGAGAAATGCAGCGAAAATTGTCGAAAAAGCTATGCGAAAAGGGATTGATTCTATTCAAGAAGGCGTAAGGGAATGCGATGTAGTAGCAGATATCTATCATGCGCAAATCTCTGGAACCGAACAATTTGGAGGAGATTATCCTTCTATCGTTCCATTATTGCCTTCAGGCGAAAAAACCTCTACACCTCATTTGACTTGGACAGATCAGCCGTATAAAGCTGGTGATCCTGTTATTTTGGAATTGGCAGGATGCTATCGCCGCTATCATTCTCCACTTGCGAGAACCGTTTTTATTGGGGAGCCAGATCCAAAGATTAAATTTCTCTCAGATGTTGTGGTGGAAGGGTTAAATACAACGTTAGATGCAATTAAACCAGGTGTTACTTGTGAGGAAGTGGAAAGTGTTTGGAGAAAAACAATTAAAAAAAGCGGTTTTGTAAAAGATTCGCGCATCGGCTACTCTATGGGCCTTAATTATCCGCCGGATTGGGGTGAACATACGGCAAGCTTGCGACAAGGAGATAAAACAATTTTGCAGCCTAATATGACGTTCCATTTAATACCGGGAATTTGGCTTGATCGGTATGGGGTGGAGGTTAGTGAATCTTTCCGGGTAACGGAAAATGGCTGCGAAGTATTTGCAAATTTCCCGAGACAATTATTTGTAAAACCTGAATTAAAAATCTATTAAAGGAGCCTTGAAATGTATTTATTTGAAGAAAAAGAAATAAAAAAATATGTTTCTATCAATCAAGAGATTATTCAATTAATAGAAGAAGGATTCACTAAACTTGCCAATAATGAAGTGACGCTTCCTCCGATTATGAGAATTGATATTCCAGAGCATAACGGAGAAGTCGATGTGAAATCAGCTTATATAAAAGGGAAAGATTCTTTTGCGATAAAAATATCTTCTGGCTTTTTCGATAATCATTTATTAGGGTTGCCAAGTTTAGGAGGACTGATGATGCTGTTCAACAGCAAAACAGGATTGCCTGAAGCCCTTCTTTTAGATAATGGGTACTTAACGGATGTAAGAACGGCCGCTGCGGGAGCGGTTGCGGCAAAGCACTTGGCAAAGGCTTCTGTTGAACGTGTTGGTGTCATTGGAACAGGTGTGCAAGCTAGAGTGCAGATGAAGGCACTTTACAAAGTTAGACCTTTTAAGCAAATTACAGTATATGGCCGCATGCAAGAACGAATAGACAAATATATGCAAGAGATGGAGAAATCATTAGGCGTAAAAGTAGTTCAGGCTGATTCAATCGAGGAGGCTGTAAAGGAAAGTGAAATTATTGTAACAACCACTCCTTCTGCAAAACCTCTTATTAAAGGTGAATGGATGCATCCTGGGCTGCATATCACGGCAATGGGGTCAGACGCAGAGCATAAAAGAGAATTGGCATCCGATTGTTTTCAGAAAGCAGATATTATTTGCTGTGATGTGAAAAAGCAAGTATTCCGGCTAGGGGAATTGCAGCATGTTATTCGCGATGGTGTGATGGCAAAAGAGGATAAAAGAATAATAGAGTTAGGTGAAATCACATCAAAAAGGAAAGAGGGCAGAACAAAGGATCAACAAATTACGATATGTGACTTAACTGGGATGGGTGTTCAAGATACAGTTTGCGCTGCTTATGCATTTGATCGTTTAAAAAAAGCAGAAATTACTGTTCGCTAGAAAAATAAATTTCAGGGGGCTATAAAAATGACAGAGAATATTAACGCAAGCATTGGAACAAAAGCAGTATGGGCTGGAGAGAAAGAAGTATTGGTGCATGGAGCTACACAAGTGCCTGTTGTTGTTAGTGTTGCCTATAATTATGACGATATGGATGAATGGTACGATGTGGCAATCGGCAAAAAACAAGGACATATTTATGGGCGCAATACAAATCCGACTGTACAAGCGTTTGAGGATAAAGTGAAAATTTTAGAAGGAGCAGAAGCGGCAACTAGCTTTTCCACAGGGATGGCGGCAATCAGCAATACGCTTTATACATTTCTTCGACCAGGAGATAGAATTGTCTCCATTAAAGATACCTATGGCGGCACAAATAAAATTTTCACAGAATTTCTTCCTAATATGAATGTGGAAGTGGCATTATGTTCAACTGGCGATCATGATGCGATTGAAGCGGAAGTGGCAAAAGGATGTAAAATTCTTTATTTAGAAACCCCAACAAATCCGACAGTGAAAATTACCGATATTAAAAGAATGGCGAAAGCTGGGAAAGATGTAGGAGCAATCGTTGTTGTGGATAATACATTTGCTACGCCAATCAATCAAAACCCATTAGAATTAGGTGTGGATCTTGTGCTTCACAGTGCAACCAAATTCCTTGGCGGTCATGCTGACGCGTTAGGGGGCGTAGTTTGTGGCCCGAAAGATTTAATTCATCAAATCTACCATTATCGTGAAATAAACGGAGCTACTTTAGATCCTTGGGCAGCATATTTGCTGTTAAGAGGAATGAAAACATTAAAGCTGCGCGTAAATCAACAAACCAAAAATGCGCAAGCGATTGCGGAATTTTTGCAAAAACAAGAACTTGTTGATCAAGTATTCTATCCGGGGCTTGCAACACATGTGCATCACAATATTGCAAAAGAACAAATGAAAGGGTTCGGCGGAATGTTAAGCTTCTCTCTAAAAGGTGGAATGGAAGCGGTGAAAGTTTTATTGCCAAATCTGCAATATGCAAATAGAGCAGCGAATCTTGGGGCAGTCGAAACAACCTATGGTCCGGCAAGAACAACTAGTCATGTGGAGTGTACAGCAGAAGAAAGAAAAGCAATGGGCATTCCTGATGGACTTGTGCGCATCTCGGCAGGTATTGAAGATATAGAAGATTTATTGGCTGATTTGGCAAATGCTTTTGCTATTTTGAAGGAAATTCAAGCAACGCCTAGTTTATAAGAGTGAAAAGGCTGGCGGTGGGAGTGTTCTAAACTCCTGCTGTTGGTTATTTAAAACGATTAGAGCAATTGTGAAAAAAGGGGTGAATAGATGTGCGGAATTTGATCGTACAAGAAGCGGAAGAATTATCACAGGAGTTAATTGCGACACGCCGTGCCATTCATCAAAATCCAGAGCTCAGCTTTCAAGAGTTTCAAACGAAAGAACTAGTTATCGATAAATTTAAAAAAATACCAGGAGTCAAAATAGAATATTCAAAAAATCTTGAAACAGCAGTTATTGCCACCATTGCTAATGGAGAGGGACCGTGTATTGCCGTAAGAGCAGATATGGATGCATTGCCGATTGTAGAAGAAACCAATCGTGATTATGCCTCTAAAGTAAATGGGGTGATGCATGCATGTGGACATGATGCTCATACAGCGATCGGTTTAGGTGTGGCAAAGCTTATTGGAAGATGGATGAGCGCAGGTACTATAAAGGGGACAGTCAAATTTATTTTTCAGCCTGCGGAAGAAGCGGCTGACAGCACAGGGAAAACAGGGGCTGCTTATCTTGTGGAAGAAGGATTATTAGATGATGTAGATGCTGTGCTTGCTTTGCATATGTCACCAGAACAAGAAGTGGGCAATATTCTCATACATGATGGTTATAGTATGGCAAATGTTGATGTGTTTGAAGCGACGATTTCTGGAACAGGGGGGCATGGCGCTTACCCTCATTTAGGAACAGATCCTATTTGGATGCTCGGTCCTGTTATGCAAGCCATCCATGGCATTGTTGCGAGGCAAATATCGCCGTTAGATCCAGCTGTCATCAGCATAGGGGAAATTAGAGCAGGATCTGCAAGCAATATTATTCCATCAGAAGTGTATTTGCAAGGTACGCTCAGAAGTTATAGCCCGAAGGTTAGGGAAGAGCTGATTGGAAAATTGCATAAAGCTATTTCCATAGCAGAAGTTCTTGGCGGCGAATATACATTCAAAGCAATGAAAGGAGAACCAGCTCTTTATAACGATAAAAGAATAAATGAAGTGCTAAAACAACATGTAAAAACATTGTATCCTATGATGAAAATAATAGATAAACCATTTGGGTTAGGCGGGGAAGATTTTTCCCATATGGCGGCTAAAGTGCCTGGGGCGATGTTTTTTCTAGGGTGCGCACCAGCCGATCAACTGAAACGTGAACTGCATACACCTATCTTTGATATTGATGAAAGCTGTTTGCCGATTGGAGTTGCAATCATTGCACAAACCGTTCATACCTTATTGACTGGCGAACAGACTATTTTAAAAAAATCCAAAAATTCACAAAGGATTTTTAATGAAAAGGCATAGAAATTGCAATTTTTTTTCATATAAAAAATCTAAAAATTTAAAAAATGGAGGATTCCGATGAAAAAAAGTTTGATTGTTCTATTTGTTTTAATACTCACGGTGGGGCTTGCTGCATGTTCCTCGACCAACACTTCTGGCGGTGAAAGCAGTAAAACGACATTTGAAAAAGTGAAGGAATCTAAAAAAGTAACGATTGGTTTTGCAAATGAAGTGCCATATGCGTATAAAACAAAAGATGGGGAATTGACTGGTGAAGCAGTAGAAGTAGCAAAAGCTGTACTTAAGAATTTGGGAATTGAGGAGATGGATGGGGTATTAACAGAATTTGGCTCTTTAATTCCAGGGTTAAAAGCAAATCGCTTTGATATGATTACAGCTGGGATGTACATTACCCCAGAACGTGCAAAAGAAGTGGATTTTGCAAATCCAGAGTATAGCATTGGGGAAGCAATCGCTGTGAAAAAAGGGAATCCTCTTCATATAAAAAGCTATGAAGATATAAAAACGAATAAAAAAGTAAAAATAGCAGTTATGAGTGGTGCTATTCAAATGGAATATTTAACAAAATATGGTGTAAGTGAAGATCAAATTATAGTAGTTCCTGATAATCCAAGTGCTATTTCTGCCTTAAAATCAGGAAGGGTTAATGTGATTGGTATGACGGGTCCTTCGTTGCAGGCTGTACTAGAAACAGCGAATGATCCTAGCGTGGAAAGAGTAATGGATTTTGAACAGCCGGTAATTGACGGAGCGAGTGTAAGAGGATATGGTGCTACTGTATTTAGACAAGATGATGATGATTTCCGCGAAGCATTCAATAAAGAGTTGGCCAAAATGAAAGAATCTGGAGAACTACTAAAGATTATCAGTGAGTTTGGGTTCACAGAACAAGAACTTCCTGGAGATGCTACTGCTGAAGATTTAAGCAAGTAAGGAAAGTTGATTAAGAGGTTGACTAAGTCTAGAGGATTGGTCAAAATATCAGACTGATTACTTCTGCATCCACAGCAATCAGTCTGATAGCAGAGAAATGATTTTTTGTTTCAGTAGAAGGGAGGAGCGGTTACTATGATAGATTTGATAAAACCGATGCTAAGTGGAGCTGTGATAACCATTGAAGTACTGGTTTATTCCACTATTGTTGCAGCAGTTTTGTCTTTTTTGTTTGGGTTTATGAAATTGTCTTCTATCAAAATTTTGCGTTTTATTGCCAATTTATATATTGAAGTTTTTCGAGGAACTTCACTGTTGGTGCAATTGTTTTGGCTTTATTTCGCTTTGCCTCTGTTGGGAATTCAATTGAGCGCAATGGTTGCAGGTGTTTTGGCGATTGGTCTTAATTATGGAGCGTATGGAGCGGAAGTGGTAAGAAGCGCCATACAAGCAATACCGAAACAACAAATAGAGGCAACGATTGCCCTTAATATGACGGGAATACAAAAATATCAAAAAGTTATTCTTCCTCAAGCAATTAGATTGATGATACCCACTTTTGGAAACCTGCTGATTGAACTTTTAAAAGGGACTGCTTTAGTATCTCTTGTAACGCTTTCCGATTTAACATTCCAAGCGATGAGTCTGCAAACCGCTACAATGGAAACAACGAAAATATTCACATTATTATTAATCTTTTACTTTATTATTGCATATCCACTGACATTAATGGTTAAGTGGCTAGAAAGAAAATACACGGTAGGAAGGGTGTGAAGGAAATGTGGGATTGGGAATTTGTTTTTTCTATCATGCCGAAAATCGTGGATGCGATGTGGGTAACGATAGCGGCAACGATTACAGCCTTTCTGATTGCGGCAGTTCTTGGTCTGGTATGGGTGTTTTGCCGCAGATCTTCTTTTAAGCCTCTAGCAATTGTTGTAGCATGTATTACTGAATTTATCCGAAGTACACCACTACTTGTACAGTTGTTTTTTATTTTTTATGTTATGCCGGAAATAGGCATCTCCTTATCGCCCTTTACTTGTGGGGTAATCGGACTAGGTTTGCATTATAGCACTTATTTAGCAGAAGTATATCGATCAGGTATTGAAGCTGTTGCAAAGGGGCAATGGGAAGCGAGCGTCGCGCTGAACTTCACTAAATATGAAATGTGGAGAAAAGTAATAATGCCGCAAGCTATTGCGCCGGTTATTCCGATGCTCGGAAACTATTTTATCGTAATGTTTAAAGAGACGCCCCTTTTATCTGCAATTACGTTGGTAGAAATGATGCAAACAGCGAAATTAATAGGTTCATCTTCTTTTCGCTATTTAGAAGCATTTACATTAGTGGGACTTATCTTCTTATTATTAAGCTATCCAGCTTCTTTAGCTGTTCGTTATGCAGAGAAAAAAGTAAATGAAAGATTTGGCAAAGCAGCTGCTTAAAATTCGAAGGAGGGTATAATGATGACACAAGCATTAAGTGTAAAATCTAATTATCTAATGAAAAGTCCAGAAAAGAGTCCGGAAAAAATATTTGTAGAATATAAAAATATAAAAAAGAATTTTGGAAATGTGCAAATCTTGAAAGGAGTGGACTTGCGGATTGATCCGGGTGAAAAAGTAGCGATTATCGGTCCGAGTGGATCAGGGAAAACTACTTTGGCGCGCATGTTAATGACACTAGAAAAGCCGACTGAAGGAGAGATATTAATAGAGGGAGAACATCTTTGGAAAGAAGAAGTGAACGGAAAATTAGTGCCGGCATCAGAAAAGCATTTTCGCAAAATGCGCAAAAATATTGGCATGGTATTCCAACAATATAATCTGTTTCCGCATATGACAATTTTAAAAAATGTCATGGAAGCACAAGTTAGTGTATTAGGTCTTGCAAAAAGCGAAGCGAAAGAAAAAGCGATAGAGATGCTTTCCAAAGTAGGTCTTGCCAATAAGTTAGATGCGTATCCTGCCAATCTTTCAGGAGGACAGCAACAAAGAGTAGCTATAGCTAGAGCGCTTGTTATGCATCCGAAAATTATGCTGTTTGATGAAGTGACAGCGGCCCTTGATCCAGAATTAGTAGGTGAGGTTCTCCAAGTTATTCGTGATATTGCCAGTACTGGAGAAATGGCGATGCTGTTAATCACGCATGAAATGGAATTTGCGCGCCAGATTGCTGATCGAATAGTATTTATGGCAGATGGGGTAGTGGTTGAGGAAGGAACACCAGAACAGATTTTTAAATATCCAAAACATAAAAGAACACAAGATTTCCTGCAAAGATTTCGCTCCAGCAGTTTTTTAGGGTAAAGAGGAAGCAGCAAAAAAAGAATGGTGACCATCACTCTTTTTTTGCTGCTTCTTAGTGCTCGAGGCTAAACATTGTTATTTAATAGTTTAATAAAAGTTTCTTCATGAATTATCTCTATATTTATTCCTTTTTCTTTTAGCTCTTTTGCTTTTTTTTCCTTCGTGCTGATTCCTGCTGTTCCTACAAGATTAGGATCTTGCGAACCGACAACGACATAGTTTGTTTTGCCGCTGACCCCGCTTTTGATAACCCCGCCAACGTTCACCGTTTTTTGCATGGCTTCTTTTCTGTCCATGGAAAGAAGATCTCCTGTAAATACAATGTTTTTTTCATAAAGGATATAGTCTTTGTTAAAAGTTTCTGTATTTGCTGTCACTTCAGAAATAGAAACAGCGTTAAATTTAGGTTTTTTTGGCCGTTTCTTGAGAAAGGTTGCTTGTGCCTTCAGTTCCGTAAATTCTTTTACAGGGATAGTGCTATATGTTTGGCGGTAGGTTTCTAAGGAGCCTTTGTTTTTGCTTTTCGCAGAGGCGATGACAAGTTCCGCGCATGCTCGTGCGTCTGCTCCAGCGTGATGATGCTCAGCGATATCAACTCCAAAGTAGCTGCATCTTTCTTTTAATGATTGTCCTACCTTATTGCCTTTGCATGCTTTTGTACTAATAGGTATGCTGCACATATAGGAAAAAGAAGGAATCGCAATAGAGTAATGCTGTAAGCAGCTGGATAAAACACTCATGTCAAATTGAGCATTATGAGCGACAATTAAATTAGAGGTAATATCATTTTTAATTAATTCCCAAACTTCGTCAAAGTTCTTTTGGCCAATAACATCACTTTTTGTTATACCGTGAATAGCTGTAAAACTAGGATCGAACCTTAACTGAGGCGGCTTAATAAGAAAGTACTTTTCTTTGATTACTTCATTATTGTCTACATATGCAAGTCCAATCGAACAGGCGCTAGACATATTTTCATTGGCGATTTCAAAATCAATGGCAATAAAATCCACAATTCCTTCTCCTTTCGTAAGAATAGATAACTGTATCTATCGGCTATAGTTTATTATACCCGTTTTTTAAGAGGGAATATAAGTTTAAAAGGATTAGAATAATCTCTTTTTTGTTTAAAAGATTTAGAGGTTTTTTGCAGAGAAAGCACCATTTCTACTAAACTAGCAATTGGCTAAATTATCCTCAAATAACAATGTAATATTTTTGTAATAAAAAAGGTACAGCTTTGTAACCAAATTATCTGAAAACTATGAGAAGATTCTAGTAGATGATAGAAGTAAAGCCACGGACACGTACCATACAAGAAAATAGGAAACGCACGGAGGTTGTTACTAGATGAGGAAATTATTTGTGATGACATGTTTGTCATTTGGATTGCTGTTTACAGGGATTTTTGGGGGGCAAGCGGCGAGTGCTGCATCTTCAAAATCAGCTGTTACTGTTGCGAAAAAATATATAGGTACACCATATAAATATGGAGGCATGTCTCCAAAAGGATTCGATTGTTCAGGTCTTGTCGGATATAGTTATAAAAAAACGGGAAAAACTTTACCGCGAACTGCGGGGGATATGTATAAAAAGGGAAAAAAGATAACAAAGAAAAATTTGAAAAAAGGAGATTTAATTTTCTTTTCAACTTATAAAAAAGGTGCTTCTCATGTAGGAATATATGTTGGCGATAACAAGTTTATACATAGTTCTTCTTCTAAAGGTGTAAAAATAGATCAGTTGTCTAATACATACTGGAAATCAAAATATTATGGTGCAAAAAGATTATAAAAAATAGATAGTAATATATTACCCTCTAAGAAAGTTTTTAAACCATTTTCTTAGAGGGTTTTTTATCGCGCATTAAAGGGTTTTTGATCCCTGCTTCAAGATTGTAAGAGAAGACGAGAAATATAGGTGGGCAGAAATTTGCCGGTAAAAGCCTGATTGGTTGAACTGACGATAAGGGAAAGATAGCCGCTGATTGAAGTTTCGCTGTATATGATTGTTGTTAGGTTAGTAATCTTTCAATATCTTGTTCCATATCGATTGGATCTGTTGTACACTCAAACCGTTTTATTACTTGTCCGTTTTTATCAATAAGGAACTTTGTGAAGTTCCATTTAATTGAATAATCATCTGTTAAATATTCAGGATGCTTTTCCGTGATGAGCGGCAATAAAATTTTAGCAACAGGATGAAATTTATTAAAGCCTTCGAATGGTTTAGTGGTTGAAAGGTATTTGAAAATGGGATGTGCGCTTTCTCCTCTAACATCCATTTTTTTAAATAAAGGAAAATCTACTCCGTAGTTTAGTAAGCAGCTTGTTTGGATTTGCTCATTTGAATCAGGCTCTTGGTTATCGAATTGATTGCAAGGAAAGCCTAAAATGATAAAGTCCTTTTCTCTATAACGATTATATAATCGTTGCAAATCCTCATATTGATATGAAAATCCACATCGGCCTGCGGTATTGACGATAAGAACTACTTTTCCTTTATAATCGGCCAGTGGTTTATCTGAACCATTTATAGAAGTTGCTGAAAAATCGTATATACTCATTATATTTCCTCCTTGAATAGTAAAAAAGAACTAAGACTATTTGTTTATCATAAAGTTCTATTCCGTTATTTGCAATTTTAAAGTCTTGTGTTCCTTTAACCTATGGTTTCAGATGAAGTCAGAGTGTTTTTTATAATTTATCTATCTTATAGGGCTTTTTGGTATAGTATTTAGGAATTTGCTAATAATACCAGTAAATATAATGATTAAAGGAAGATTCTATGGTTCAAAAGAATACCGTTCGCCGGCCTGTGGCTAATTTAAGTATATGGGGTACAACATATCTTCATAAGAGGGACCCTCTTATTATTGCGTGCTGGTCTTTGACTTTTCCGGGTTACGGGCATATTTTGCTGCATAAATATACAAGGGGATTTGCGCTGATAATCTGGGAAGTATTTATTAATCAAATATCTCATTTAAATGAAGCGATGGTGTATTCGTTTATAGGGGAAATAGATAAGGCTAAACAAGTTTTGGGTGTTAATTTTGTGTTTATGTATATCCCGTTATATCTTTTTGCTATATGGGATAGCCATCGTTCTGCGGTTGGGTTGAATGATCTTCATGTATTAACGGAGACAGAGGACCAAATAATAAATGCGCTAACAGTTAAGCCTTTTGAAGTGAATTATTTGGATAAACGAAAACCGCTTGCTGCTATATGGTGGTCGATGCTGTTTCCGAGTTTAGGCCAATTATATCTGCATCAAATTTTTTCTGCTATTTTTACATTAATTACAATTGTAGTTTTTAATTATTATTCTCATTTTGTTGAAAGTTTGTATTACTTACTATTAGGAGATATTCAAAAATCTACAAGGATATTAGATATGCAGTGGCTTATGTATTTGCCATCCCTTTACTTTTTCAGCATTTATGAAGCGTATGTGAATACTGTTGAAAATAATAAGTTGTTTGACGCGGAACAACGAAGCTTTTTAATTAAAAATTATCAATCTAGCAGCTTTAAAGTCAAGAAAGGTGTCAAGGTGAGATAAATGCAAATATATGCCACATTTGACCATTCAATACAATTAGAACTTGTTATAGCAAAAGTAGAGAAATTGGGTATAAGACATATATTTGCGGTCCCCTTAGATAATCCTCCAGAAGAATTGAAACTTTTTGATTCTATTCATCGGTCAGATGGCGACTCTTTAATAAATAAAGGAATGTTTCTAGCTGTGATTTTTTCAGTTCCTGCGGCAAGCCGAGGATTTATTTTAGAATGGGGTCCTATTTACTGGGGGTTGATTGGTGCAGCATTTGGCTTTTGTCTTGGGGTTTTAATTGATGTTTTGCTTCGTATAAAAAAAATTAAAAATAAAAAGAGAATAAGAGGAAAAAAGGCAGAAGTAGTTTTGATTATTGAGTGCGGTGAGGAGGAAGTAAAACAAGTAGAAAGAATTCTTTGGGAGCATTTTGCGTTTGGATTAGCTAAAATAAAGACAAGTGAATAAAGGCAAATGCATAGAAGTCTGTGTGGAATGCGTATGCACGGTTCTGTTTGTTAGTGAAGAGTATAAAATTGTTGAATCTAAGAGGAAATCTTTGGTTTTTCTATTAACTGTACTTATTGGAATTTCTCTATTTTTAGATATTTTCTTGTGTGGGATAATAAGTAAAAGTGAAATGTTTTTTTGCTTCCTTGTATTGTATACAAGGAAGCGTTTTTTATAGTTGTATAAAAAACGATGCTTCGAGAACGGTGTTTTTTTATTGTTTATTAATATATTTCTATTTTTACATATGTTCCATCTTTTAAAGAACATTCTAATAGAGGATCTAACCAATTGTCTGTTCTTATTTCCTCAGAACATATTTTGAGTAGCTCTTTAATAAGGGGAATTTGAGAATATATTTCATTAACCGTTTTATCTTTTGCTTGAGTTTTAATGAATTTCCACAGAAAATCTGAAAAAGTGAAGTTGATGATAGGTTTAAGTATAAAGTGAGGGATTGGAATGTTCAGTTTCTTCTGTCTGCTAGTGGTTATATAAATTTTTATCATGCTTTATCCCTCTATTCTACGTATATTAAAATGGTATCACCGTTTGCTAATTTTGCATCCACAATTTGACCTACTAATTCACTATCAATTGCGCTTATAAGTAAATCGATATCGATATTCTCCATATATGCCTGTGCATTGGGGATTTTAGAGGCTATGCTGTGACCAGCTTGCAATAGGGCTTTAATTAAACGAAGAGGTACATTAACATTAACGTTATCATTTGTTTCCGATTGTACGCGAACCCGCAGAAAGCGACTCAAGTAATCCTTTTTGTCTTCAATTGTTGTACTATTTAGTGAATCGATAAGAGATTCTGCTTGTTCTGAAGTGATTTTTCCGTTTTCAATCATTGATAAAATTTTTTTCATTTCATTATTCATGTTAGCGGCTCCTTACAATTTTTTTAGTAAAGTAATTGCTTCCTCTACGGTAAGTTCATTTTTTTCCAGTTTCTCAAGTATTTCGGATTTGTCTGTTGTTTCTTTGGAGAGAGAACCGTTCTCTTTTATATTCTTTTTTTCTGTCATAATAAAAATAATCTGATCTAATTTTCCTCTGACTGTAGGATAAGAAATGCCAAGCTGCTTTTCGACTTCTTTGATGTTTCCGCGACTTATAATGAATGTTTCGATAAAGTGTAATTGCTCTTTTGAGAATAATTGCCATTTGGGTAAGGAGAAAGTATTCTCTATCGAAGTTTTACAATGGGAGCATTCCAGCTTGGTTGCATGAAGTTCGTGATGACAAACTGGGCAATCGTTAATTATAGGATAATCCATATTAAAATTATTCACCTCTTTGTTAAAAATATAATATATTTTATTGTTAATATCAATATATTTAATTAATTAATTAAATATATTGATATTAGGTTGAGTTATTTGTGTTTCCAACTTCTCCTTTGGATGAAAGATAAATTGATGTATTGGAGGAGGGGAAGGAATAATGAGCTGTAGCAACTATGATGAGGGCTATAAGTAAATTAAATTTGCGGGGGAATTTATTTGTGCTTTTGCAAAATGGAGGTGGGATGTATTGTTTTATAGCATACCTGTTAATGAAAAAACGGCAGCGTATATACTGAGTTGGAGGTACCCATCTCCTTATGATTTATACAATGATATGGGGGGAGAGGAATCATTAAAAGAATTTCTCGAAAATCCATATTTTGCTGTGATAAATGAGGTGGATGAAATAATAGGATTCTATTGTATTGGCTATTCTGCTCAAGTTCTAAATGGATATTTATTTGGAGTGTATGAAGAAGGATATCTTGATATAGGATTAGGGATGCAACCTGAACTTATCGGAAAAGGATACGGTGCTTCTTTTTTAGCGTTTATTTTTGATTCGCTAGAAAAGGAGTATAAGAGGGTTCCGCTGCGGTTAACAGTTGCAACATTTAATCAGAGGGCTATTCATCTTTATGAAAAGTTTGGGTTTAAAAAAAGAATGATGTTTGATGATATGATTACAACATTTCAAACTATGGTAAAAGATGCTTCTTTATAGAAGGAACTAGTTTGATTTGGATAAGGAATTTTGGTTAGCTGCCAAAAAATCCTCTTGATCTTACTTAATAATTTTTTGTTTTCTGGTTATTTAAATAACACGCATGTATTTTAAATATATTTTTGGAAAGAAATTATACCACAACCGCTATGCGGAATTATAGATTTTAGTGCATGTTTGATTCGCTGGGTAGAATATACAACTATGGGGAAAAAATGTGGAAGTGAAGTGGTATCTATGTCTAAAAAATGCTTCTTTTTTGCAAATGCCAACTGTTAAATGGCGTGCTTCCTTGATTTAAATGTGTTGTCTTAAGAAAAGTATTTAAGATAAAAGTTGTAGAGTTGTTTGGGAGCCATTAATATAATTAAATATTTTTTTGAAAAATCATTGACGGATATAAGTGAAATTGTTATTATATAAAAGTTGCTTCTGACAGCAACGAAAAAATATAAACATAACTTATCAACAACAATTTGATAGAAAAAACTTTTTAAAAAAGTTGTTGACTTAATAAAAGAAGTTGTGGTATATTAGTAAAGTCGCTTCTGAGCGATAGAAACAAGTTGCTCTTTGAAAACTGAACAAACAAAACGTCAACAATAATCGTTTATAACTTCA
>NZ_BQYJ01000004.1 GCF_023168165.1 Niallia sp. NCCP-28 | reverse complement strand
CATTTTTGTAAACGCCCCCGATTCTAGTAGCTGTTGCATTAGGTGACTTCCTGACATTAAAGCCTGAGGAAGCCGTTATCTTCCCTTGAGCATTCATTACAGTTTCAGTCACTGAAGGTGTTTGAGAGGTAGATGAGGCTAACTCATGGTGAACTCCATCACTGGTGGGAACTGTAAATGAAAGGCCTGCTTGTGTTGCCAAACTTATTAGTGAAGAGTTGACAAAGTTCTTCCCATTTAAGGCTTTGCCTGATTTATCATAGACAGTAGCATCAAATGCAATCCCTTTTGTATGTGGAGCATTTTCATTAGGGGCTGCAACAACCCCTGTCAATCCATGCTTTTTGATTTCAGCATTTTTACAGGCGCTAGCTGGTGCATGAGCAATCTCATAAAAGTGTTTTTGATATTGATAAGGACGATAAGCTGAATCATAGGTGATTTTCCAGCCTTTTGTTTTAAGTAATTGCTCATATTTTGTTTTAGCGGACAATAAGTTTTTGTTGACATTATCCCATATAAGTTTTTGCCCTTTTTCCATCTTAAGAGATAAGGGATCTGTTAATGGAGAGATTCCGGGACAAGATGATGCAAAGGCTTTCTGTCCTGGCATTGAAAAAGCAGTAAATATTAAAAAAAGCATAAAAAAACAAATCAAAAATTTTTTCAAATTTTTCATTTCCCCTTTTGGTTGTTTTTTACATTTATTCCAATTGGTATTATACAATAAATCTTTTTAATATGCTTCTAATTTCTTAAAGAAATATTTTGAAATATTTAGATAATGTTGTTTTTATAAATTAATATTCTCGTAAAAAAAGTGTTAGATAGTATGATAAAAGATAGGGTTTGAATAATGAATATGTAGTTTGTTGAATTAACATATACTTTTATAATCGAGATTATTATGAAGTTTATCTAAAAAAATATTAGCTGAGGTTAAATCGATGTATCCATTCCTGCTGCCTTCCTATTTCTCTATGAGAAATCATCTGTTTTGCTCGTACCATAGTGGATTTAAGAGATGAACCATAAATAACAAATAACAGAAGAAGCAATTTGGGAAACTAGTGTCATAAGCAGAAAACAGGATGAGCCTTTAAAAGGTAAGAGGAAAATTGGGACAATAGAATCATAAATTTTATGTGAATTTCTAAACTATCTATAATTATATAACCTCCCCTCCCAACGCCTTCACACACATCCATGTCCGATACATCTGCTTCTTCAGCCTATAAAGAGATTCCGTCAGCAAGAGTTCTTGTCCGTTTTTGAAGATGAATTTTGTCGAGTTTGTGGAATCAGGCAGCTTTTGAAAGGATTCGACATGCTGGAAGAAAATCCAGTGGCAATCTTTATGGCTGGGGGAATGGGTAGAGAAGGCATAGATATTTTTTTTTGGGTAGAGGGGGATGGGAATTTTCTTGTTTATTCCGGTTAAATAGATAATAGATTTCCTTCTGCCGTTATAGTCTGATCCTCCTTTTAGGGCTGCTTGCTGAATTAAAATTGCAGAGGGGTTTGGCGAATATAAAGCTTCTGATCTCCTTCTCATGCAATGGTGCTGTATTTGTGGTGGAAAGCGGGTTTAAGTGTAAGAGTTTGTTCGTTGATTTCGTAGTTGGATAAAATGGTTGTCATAAATAGAGGACACTCCTTTTGGGGAATTTAAGATACATGAGAGGAAGCATGTGGAGAAGGGTGGTAGTGGAAACGTAATATGGAATAAAAGTTTAGGAGATGCAATGGATTTAGCAGATATGGATGAAATTTCATATATAAAGAGGATTCTATTCATCTATATCTCTATCCACTTGTGCTTTGAAATGTTCTAATGAGGAAGGAATTTGGATGCCAAGCACGGCACAAAGTTTATAGAAGCTATAAATTTTTGGTTCAGCTTCGCCGTTTTCAATTCTGCCAACATGTGTGGTGCTTAAGTTCGCTTTTTCGGCAAGTTCTTCTTGGGTCATTCCTTTTAGTTGTCTTGTGAGTTTAATATTCGCAACCAGAAGTCTGTAAAAGGTTTTCTTTTCCATCTAATAGCAATCCTTTTTGCTATTATTATCTAATCGTATATAAGAAGCCACCATAATCTAGAGTTAGATATTGTTGATATATGTAAAAATAGTGAAATTTTTTTATTAGAGATTTAAATTTTCCTAATTAGCAAAAATCTTAAAGCGAGCTTTAAAGGTAATGATGAGTCGACGGAGTCTATAGGCAAAAATTTTCAGGTCTATGGTCTGAGGCACTTCAGAACGTGAGTAGGTTAATGGTTAAATACAGGCAAAAAGACATGCTTATAAATGATAATTGAACATATAAATAGGATTATCTTGATAAAAAGTTCTTTAAAAAGAACGAAAATAACTATTTTTATATTCAATAAAGAACTTTTTCCTGAATTATGGTATGATTATTGTTGTAAATAGTTGCTTTGATTGCAGAATGTTTTTTGCTGCATACTAAATAATTTGTAAATGATTACTTAGAATTCTGATAGTTTTAAATGCACAATGAAGATGAGGGGATGATTTTTTGAGCCTGAAAGGAATACTTTGTCTTTTTAAAAGAAAACATAAGTACAGTTATCATTCTGATTATTGTGTGCCCTGTGGGAAGGTAAAGCCGCATAGGGCGGGAGTTGAGAAAAGATTTAGAAAACTCTTCTTTTTGAATGATAAGGAGAGTTTTCTATTTATAAGCATTACCATATTGCTGAATATACCTAAAGCATTCCTTATAACTAAATCAATGGTTTGCTGCCATTAAATGCATCAGCTTTTTTGAAATATAAAAGATATAGATTCCTCTCTAAATAATATGAAATAACATAGTTTGATTTAAAAAAGGTGAATATTACCACTTTAATATAGTATTTTAAAATCGATAATTAGGATAAGAGCAAACCTCTCGAAAGATTAGAGTGCAAAGTTACTGGTCCAGTGTTCTATACAATGCTGCCAGAGAGCTGTCTAAAATAATGAATATTTTAGAAGCGCACCTAGTTATATAACAACACTTCTGCTTCACGACAAAAAAACTATTATACAATGTTTATAAAACTATTCTTATGGAAATAGCCCTTTATTATTCCCGCTCAATTTAGCTCCTTTGCTGTTTTCAATTTTGCAAATAGGTGTTGTAATCAAGTCTGCTTTCTAAGCAGGTTTTTCTTGTGTGATTTATTTTATTTGTGTTTTGGCTTTAATAGTCGCCGTCCTTTTAGCTGATAAGAGCTATTTGTATAGAAGATATAACGCAGCCTATTAGGGGAGATTTTATTACTATATGTAAAAAACATCTATTTTTACTAGATGTTAAGATTTCCTGTTGTTAGATCAGTAGAAATGGAGACTGGAGAAATTAAGGACTATATAAGTGAAAAAACTCCTCATTTATATAAAAAATATAATTATTTACATGGCAAGAAGGTGAAATGATGAAAACTGTCTGGACGGATGAGGAAGATAAGATATTGGTGGAAACCATATTAAGGAATGTTAGTAAAGGGAGTACTGCCCAAAAGGCTTTTGAAGAAGTAGCAGCAAAGTTAAAGAAAAAAAAATCTATCTGCAGCTGTCGGTGGTATAAATTTCTTAAACCAAAATTTTTATCAGAGCTTCACTTAGCTAGAAAGCAAAGGTATGAATTAAAGTATAAAAATAGCTAATTTGCTTTACTTGGACAAACTTTGCAATCTGAAGGGGAAAAAATTTAAAGTAGAGTGTAAAATAAAAGGAATTGTTTTTTGAAGCAAGTTCAAGAAGTTGATAGATTAGGAAACTGATATTGAAGAAGCACAAAAAGATAGTTGCTCAATATTTGAAGATATAGTGTCAGGCACTCTAAAAGGACGTTTGTTTATAAGAGGTGCCTGACACTTTTATTCTGTGGTTAAATGTAGTTACTTTGCATTCCTATTCTTATCACGGTCAAATCGCTTTCGCGCGGAGTTTAGTTCTGGAGTAATTGGGATATGCTTCAAAGCTTTTCCTAAGCCATATAGTGGCATATTTCCATAAACAGATTCATAATTTCCTTTTTTTATTTCATAGGTTTCGTGATAAATTCCTACAGTATCAGTATTTCCCACTTTTTTATTGAAGTTTTTCCATGCTTTCAAATGTCTGTTGTTCTTTGCATAAGCCAGTAGATCTTCCGTTGAACGCCAATATTGAATCATTACGGTCGTTCTAAGTCCAAAGTAGCTTTCCATAGACAAAAAACCTAGATCTTCTTTGTGCGTATACAGTTCTTTAATCATTCCAGGCATAGCGGAAAATACAGGGAGCCATCTATGTAATGCCAGTCGTTTGTTAATTCGCATACCAATAATAAAAACTACAATATTTTCCGTATTATCTGTTGTATAACGCCCTGTATAAATCTCATTTCCCATTTCTATTCCTCCTTTTTTAAAATTGTTTAAGGGTAGCTTGACACCACTCAATAGCAGCCATTGTTACTCGTTTTCCATAATCTAAAGTAAACAGCCAATATCTTGCATCCTCCTCACTGTTTTTGCCGGTGGATATGGCATGTTCGATGTTTAGATATGACTGATAACGAGCCTCTAATTTCTGTTTATAATCCTCTAGTTGTAATAAAGTCGTTTCTTGGGTTTGATAGCGTCCAAAAAATAATTTCAGTAAGATTTCATTTCGCTCAACTGGTATTTGTTCAATTGGTGCTTCCAGCCAGTTTCGTAACGTTTCTTTCCCTTTTGAGGTGAGGAAATATTCATTTCTATCTGGCTTTGACTCATGTGATGAAGTACGAACGGTTGCAAGTCCATCCTCGACAATTAATTTTAGTGCCGGATAAATTTGGCCGTAACTTATTTTCCAGAAATGATTTAGGCTTTGATCAATTAATTGTTTAATGGCATAGCCAGACCGGCAATTAGTTGTTAATATTCCAAGAATTGCATATGTCGAATGATTATATTTTTTCATTTGTGTTCATCCTATCTAAATGATATATATCTTATGGATATATAGTACAGTAAATTTCACAAAATGAGAAGTTTTATATTCAGAAAAATATAAACTTGGCGGGCGGTAAAAAACAAATATAACAGAATGAAAAAACTAATGTATAAAATCTCTAACAATAAGGTATTCAGGCATAGAAAAGGAGTATTTAATTTTCTTAGTAAAGTTGTTTGTAGAAGAAAAGTCTAGGTCTATTTATTGATTTAGGGTTAAATTTTCATTTAAGAGTAGTGATAGGGATTTTTTTTTATAGAAGGGCATTGATAGTAATTGAATTTGTTTTTTCTATTTGGTGTAACTGCTAAATTAAAAAGGTTCTAAAAGCTATAGTGTCAGGCACCAGAGCCTGTATTCCTTTCATTTAATAGATCAAGAATTTTTTGCGGGGTATGTTTCTATATAAAAGCCATCTGTTTCTGACCATTCTCCATATAAGATATTTTCAGGAGTTTGATAGTTTTTTTTCTGAAGTTCTTGCAAAAGCCATTCTTTTGATCTTTGAACGGAGTGAAGTTCTTCTTCTTGTATTTTTCCTTCTTCAATCACTAAGATGGAAGGTGCTTGATCATCTGGAGAGAGGCCGAGCATATCTGGTGTGAGGTTTCCTGCTTTAGTATGCAGTTTAATGCTAATATCTCCCCCAGGTTCGAGGTATAAATCACGCACTTCCCGGAGAGTAAATACCCCCTGTTTCCGCAGCATGGTTCGAACTTGTTCAATATCTAAATGATTTTTTTTCATTTTTCGATAGTCCAATTTGCCGTTGCGGATAATAATAGATGGCTTTCCTTTAATCAGATTTTTCATGCCGTCTCTTTTTTTGCTATATATTTCTATAGCGTAGATGGACAATCCCCATATGCCAATGGCAAAAAGGATCTGCCAGATAGAAACCTTTTTATCATAAATTCCTTCTTCTAAAATACCGCCTAAAACTAATGCATAAATGAAATCAAAGGGTGTCACTTGAGACATCTCTTTTTTTCCAAGAAGACGGGTTATAACAATTAAACCAATCAGTCCAAGCACTAATTTTAAAGCTATTTGCACATAAATCATTTCATCACCCCTTTTTCTTTTCCCATTAACCATAATTTAAATCTGGTATTTTATTACATAGGCGAAATGTCGTTTTCTGCCAAGCCATTAAGGGTATTATTATTTTAAAGTAAGGAGAAATAAATAAATCTAAAATGAAATATAAAGAAGAGCAGCTATGTAGCAGTTTGATTGAAGGAGGGGCAAGCAGGAGTGGAACATACATTTTATTCTTCTCAATGGAAATGGCAAGAATTAAAACTGAAAAATGGAGAAATAGAGGAAACTGCTTTAGATAGGAATGCACAATGTAAAGAGTGGCTGAAAAAGCTAACAAAAGCAAAAACAAATTCATTAGGGATGGAGACGGGAGAAGAAGAGGTTCTATGGGGATCCCTAGTTTATATACAAGATGTAGAAAAAGAAGAGGATAAATCAATTTTTCACTTTTTTGTAACTGGAGAGGAATTGATTACAGTGGGAATTAATTTTTCTAAGCTGGCGTACATAGATGTAAAAACGATGAAGGAAAAAATGAATCAGGTGCAAAATGCAGTGGAGGGCTTCCTTTTGCTGATCAGTGAAATTACTACTCAATTTTTAAAAAACATTGATATGTTTGAATTGGAACTTCACGATTTATTTTGGAAGATCAAAAAGCGGAATAATATAAAAATACTGGATAAGATTGCCGGCGCAGACCAGCAGCTCCTCCTTTGGAAAAACCTCCTTATTCCGGTAGTGGAAACCCGCATGGCAATCAAAGAAGCATTTGGAGAAGAAATAACAGAGGGAAAGCAATATAAATTGGCAAAACATCGGCTTGAGCGGGCAATGTTTCTCGTAAGAGCTTATGAAGAAGAAATTGATTCCTTGCTTAACTTTGAAAACTTAGTCTCAGCTCACCGCGGCAATGAAATTACCAAAACGCTGACCGTCATTACTACTTTGTTTGCGCCAGCAAGTGTACTTGGGGCTCTTTGGGGAATGAATTTTAAGCACATGCCGGAATTAGAATGGACTTTCGGGTATTTGTTTGCAGGTGCTCTTATGATTGTCAGCACGCTGTCTATCTATCTTTACTTAAGAAAAAAAGGATGGATGGGGGATATTTTAAATACAAAAAATAAAAGGTCGTTTTTTCGGTAACTATTATTCAGTAAAGAGGGGAAAAAATCTGTATTAAGCAGGGAAAGGAGGAGACTGGAATGGGAACAGAACTTCTTTTTATTCTTCTTTACTTACTAATTGTGCTGCTAGTGATTGAGATTGCTGTTTTTTTATTTAATTTGACAGGGCTTAAGAAACAGGTTTCCCGCTATCAGGCTATTTCGATGTTAACAGGAACCGGATTTACCACGGATGAATCCCGGCTGATTATTGATCATCCGGTGCGCAGAAAGATTAGTGCTTTCTTAATTTTATTTGGGGCTTTTTCACTGGCCGTGATGATTTCCGCCTTCAGCAATATGTTAGCAGATGACCTGCGTCTAACCGAACTAATGGTTATAAACTCCCTCTTGATGATTATCCTGCTCATAGGCAAAATACCGATGCTGCGAAAGAAGCTTAAGAAGAAGTTTCGTTACGAAATGCATAAAAACCTCGATATTTCCGAATTGCCAATTAAAGAAGGACTTTACCTCCAAGAAAGCGATGTAGTAACTGAAGTTGAAATTCAAAAAAAATCGGAACTTCAGGATAAAAGAGTACAAGAGTTATTTGAAGAGGAAGAAGATATTACGTTATTGTTCATTAAAAGGGGAGAAATAAATATTCGGAATACAATATATAAAGAAAAGATAAAAGCAGGAGACTGCCTAATCCTGTATGGAAACAAGGAGGAAATCCAAAAGAAATTTTTAGCGAAAGATGGAAAAGAATATTCTGAGGAAATCTCGCGTTCAGAAACAGATTGAAGGGCTATGAGAATGAGCACCGTCGAAAAGGGCGATGACGAAGAAGGCGAGCGTTGTAATTTATCACTATTTAACAGGGTTTTGACCCCCACCTAAGGGATGGTAAGAGAAAACGAGAAATCTAGGTGGTTAAACTAGCCCGTAAAAGCTTGATTAGTTCAACTAACAATCAGTGGTAAATAGAAAAAAAACCACTTATTGAAGTTTCACTTTATAGTATTTCAACACCATAAATGCGTAAGTGGCTAATTCTGAATGTGTTAATGGTCAAAGTAGGAGCGTATCTCAAAGGATAACCAAAATGGAACCATTATCTAAAAGTACACACTGTAATATAAATGGAAACGCCGTATACGAGATCCGTACGTACGGTGCTGGAATAGTTGCGTAAATAATCTAATTTATTCTTCCTTTATTCATTTTTAATTAACGGGGGAGCATTTCTGTGATAATTGAAAATGAGTTTAAATTTTGTGAAGGAAAAGATTAGAAAAAAACAAGTTGAAGCAAATAAGTAGCTGTAAAACCGCACCTCTTGGAAAGGCTGGCTTTTTGAAGCTTTTTATTAATCTCTAATTCACTGAAAACTGATTTTAATTCTTTTGATAATTGATTGTTTTGATTAGTATATTCTATTTTATGAGGTGTTTTTTGCATTTTTTAAGACATATTGTTAAAATTCCTATTGAAATATAAAAGAAGTAAAAAGAATCAACTACACAATCTGCTTAGTTCGGTGCGAAGTTTGAGTTTATTCCTAATAATTGCTTGTATCAATTGAGGAAAGGCTTCTATATAATTTTAGAATCAATATTACAGGAGGAACTCCTTTTGCTCACCTTTATCGATTCACCATTGTTTCACTTTTATCATTTAATAATAGCCTCTTTACTGTTCACATTAAGCTGTATGGCAGGAATTCAAATCCTTAAAAAGGTGAGAAAATCTAAAAAGAAATCGGGGATGTTTTATGTCTCTTCGTTCTGTTTAGGGCTGATCTTTTGGCTGTCCCATTTATATGTTGTATATACAGCTCCAATTTCCTTTTCATCCAATCATTTTACGTTTTATTTTTTGATTAGCTTTATATTTTGTACTACTGGAACAACTATTGGTCTAGCAATGGATCACGTTAAAATAGTAAATCAAGGACAGTATATTCTAGGGAGTATTGTCATAGCGATATGTACCTTAGCAACTGATTTTTTGGGCTTTTCATTTTTATTTGAAGATCAATTGGATCTGAAAATTAGTCTTAGCGTTCTCACGGTTGCACTAATACTGAGTGCATCATTTCCTATCTTTAGATTTCTGATACAAATAACTAACGAGTCTGCAACCATTTATAATTATAGATGGGTGATCAGCGGCTGTGTTTTGACGGGCTTATCATTCGCTAGCATGCCTTATATGGTAATGGTCTCTATTCTGAATTTAGAATCCCTGTCTTCTAATCCCTATGATTATTTAGTGCCTATTATCATCGGTGTTTCCGTAAATTTACCGCTTGCACTGCTTCCGAACTTATTTGGAGAATCCATGCTTATTAAAAACATTCATTCTTATACTTCTCTTTTTGAAAATAATCCTGTTACCGTTCTTTCCTTTGACTTAAATGGGGTAATTAACAGTATAAATAAACAAGCAGTTCTGTTTTTAGGATATAAAAAACAAAAACTTATCGGTATGTCTATACAAGACTTTCTTAACGAAAACGACCAGGATAAAGTAGCAAGCTTTTTATCTGGTGTCTTTAAAGGGAATGTCTATAAACTTGAAACACAAATCTTTACCAAGAGTAAAAAACTTAGAGATGTTAATGTAACGGCTGTTAGAACAATTGTAGATAAACGAGTATTGGGTTTTTTTGCCATGATTGAAGATATAACGGAGATAAAAAAGTCAGAGAAGCAAATAAAATATCTTGCCTATCACGATGAAGTTACAAATCTTCCAAACAAACGGATGGCCATAAAAAAAATGATGAATTTAGCCAAAGAGAACATTCCATTTAGTATCCTGCTCATCGATTTTGATAGATTTAAAAGAATTAATGATACATTCGGCCATACATTTGGCGATCGTCTCTTAGTAGAGATAGGGAATAAATTTAAAGAAATACTTGGAGAGAAAGGAACCATTGCAAGGCTTGGCGGCGACGAATTTTTGGTTGTCATTCCTCTCGAACATGTTAATTATCGAATAGTTGCAGAGTCTATCATTCAGCATTTTCGGAAGCCGATGCTTGTAGATGGCTATGACATTAGTATAACTGCGAGTGTTGGAATCGCAAATTATCCTCAACATACAAAAAATGTTGAGGATTTAGTGAAATATGCAGATATTGCGATGTATGAAATGAAGGAAAATGGAGCAAATGGATACATGGAGTACAATAAGCAAATGGCTAATATAACTACAGATAAATTAAATTTAGAGAATGAATTAAAAAAGGCAATCGCAAACTTTGATTTAGTTGTATACTTTCAGCCCAAAATGAATACGAGATTAATGACATTAGCAGGAGCGGAAGCGCTTGTAAGATGGAAGCATCCTTCTAAAGGAATGATTTCTCCTTGTGAATTTATTCCTCTCGCAGAAGAAAGCGGCTTAATTATAGAGCTGGAAAGGTACGTAATTGTAGAAGTATGTAGGTGTATAAAAAAATGGAAGATAATGGGCAAGAAGATAGAGAGGGTTTCTGTAAATATTTCGTTAGTTAGCTTATATAAAGATGATATTGTTCTTTTTATTTCCAAGACATTAGAACAATATGAGGTTAGTGGGGATCTGCTTGAATTAGAGATAACCGAGAGAATTGTCATGAAAAATGAAGCGTTCGTTAATAACACGCTTCAAAATATTAGGAAGTTAGGACTGAAGATTAGTATTGATGATTTTGGAACAGGATACAGTTCTTTAAGCTATTTATACAAGCTTCATATAGACTGCTTAAAGATTGATAAGTCATTTATTGATCATATTGAAGAAAATAAAGAAGTGGTTTCTGCCATTATCTCTATGGCTCATAATCTAAAACTTGATGTTATTGCTGAAGGGGTGGAAACAGAATTGCAAGTTAAAGAATTACTCCAGATTGGATGTGAAGAGGTACAAGGTTATTTCTTTTCTCCTCCTGTTCCAGTAGAGGAATTTGAATTAATGCTTAATACTTAGGTGTCAGGCAACATAGCCTAAGTATTTTCTCTTTTATTTGGAAAAAAACATTTGTTTATTAAAGATTCACATTATTATATCTTATATATGGTTTGGAGGATTAGATATAGAAAAATTAATATATGAAATCCTTTGATATGTAAAGATGTCTTAGCATAGTTAACTATTCAATGGGGAATATAAAAAATAAAAGTTTATTTTGGAGGAGAAAATTGATTAGAGATTTATTTATCCATATATGCATTATGTTGGCCTCCTGTTTTTTAGGTGGACTTTTTTTAAAAAATCCTCATATCATAGAACGTTTTAAAGAGAGGATATTGCTTGGTCTGCTTACAGGTATCTTTGGTTTTTTACTAATGCAATTTAGTGTACAGATTAATGAAAATGTAATTATTGATTTACGGCAGGTAGCTATTATTATAGCTGCAATTTATGGTGGGTTTCTATCGAGCGTTTGCTCCTCCTTAGTAATTTCCATAGGGAGATTTTTAATAGGGCATAATTTCAATATAAGTTTTGTTGTGGTTGTTACCATAATTATTGGTGTATTAATGGGAATAATAAGTAAATTAAAGATAACAAAAAAAATAAAATGGTTAATGATGGTGAACATAAGCACATTCATTTTTTCCCTTCTCCTATATAGCCGTGTTAGCCATCTGCCAAATTATATGCATATTATTTTTTTATATTGTTTTCTTTCTTTAATAGGCGGTTTTATAGCCTATCAAGCCGTTGAATATATTAGAAAATCCAGCTATTTAAGTTATGAACATAAAAGACAGGCTTCTACTGATTTTCTTACAGGCCTAAAAAATACTCGAGAATTTGATTCTTTATTAAACGAGACTTTAGCTCAATCAAACTCGAAGAACAGAAATTTGTCCTTATTATATCTGGATGTTGATTATTTTAAGCAAATAAATGATACATATGGACATCCTGCTGGCGATTTTATTTTAAAGGAATTGGCCAAAATTCTCAAAAAGTCGGTTCGCGGCAATGATTTAATATTTCGCAATGGGGGCGAGGAGTTTGCTGTTTTGTTGTTAGATACAAGCACTTTGCAGTCGAACTATATAGCAGAACGTATCAGAAAAACAGTGGAAGGGCATAAGTTTGTTTTAGGTCAAGAAATAATTATTAAGGTAACTATATCGATAGGGGTGGTGACTAAAACAGAAAGTGGCATATCTCCAGCTGAATTTGTTAAATGGGCAGATAAAGCTTTATATATAGCTAAAAATAGGGGAAGAAACCAAATTTATGCTATCAATAATTAATAGAAATGAAAAATTTATCACGCATTAACGGGCTTTTGACCCTCACCTCAAGATTAGGAGAGAAAACGAGAAATTTAGGTGGTTAAACTAGCCCGTAAAAGCCTGATTAGTTCAACTAACAATCAGTGGGGAGGTCCGCGTCTCCCACTGATTGTTGTTCTATTTTTTGAAGTTTAGCTTGATGACATTGGAACTGACTTCAGTGCTTTGCATTTGTCTGTACTATGGAGTATTCTGTATTTTTTAAAAAAATAATGCAAACGATTGCATTGAATAGTAGATTATGATATTTTATATTTAAGAGAAAATTGGAAGAAAGGAAAATATGGAAAAGCAGCATTTGGGAGATTCTTTATATGAAGATTTATTGCAAATATTTGGATAGCAAGTCAAATGGTCTAAATATTGCCGAATAATGATAACGGTTACTAATTGGTAGTATAAAGTGTATAATATTTGGCAAAATCTATTGAGGGTTAGGGAAAAATCATTAAATTATTTACTAGCAAGATGTTATTATTTTTAATTTTATTTAATAGAATATTGTTTTTAAAGAAAGGAGAAGGAAAATGAAACTTTTATCTTTTGATTTTTGGCAAAAGTTCGGCAAGGCTTTGCTTGTTGTTGTAGCAGTAATGCCTGCCGCTGGTATTATGATTTCACTTGGAAAATTAGTTGGGATGGTTGGTGCTGATATAAGTTTTGTGCAAACGATTGCATTAGTTATGGAACAAATAGGATGGGGGATTATTGGAAATCTTCATGTGCTTTTTGCTGTAGCGATTGGGGGTTCATGGGCAAAAGAACGGGCTGGTGGAGCTTTTGCTGCGTTAATTGCTTTTATATTAATTAATCGCATTACTGGTGCTGTATTTGGTGTAAATGCTGAAATGTTGGGAGATCCAGAGGCTACGGTTTCCTCTTTATTTGGCAGTCAATTAGTTGTAAATGATTATTTTATCTCTGTTTTAGGAGCTCCTGCTATAAATATGGGGGTGTTTGTCGGAATCATCTCTGGTTTCTTAGGTGCGAACTTATTTAATAAATATTATAATTATAATAAGCTGCCACAAGCTTTAGCATTTTTTAATGGGAAACGGTTTGTTCCATTTGTTGTTATTGTGGGATCAGTTGTTACCGCTTTAATTCTTTCGGTAATATGGCCGCTTATCCAAGGGGCTTTAAATGATTTCGGCAAGTGGATTGCTTCATCTCGCGACACTGCTCCTGTTATTGCGCCATTTATTTTTGGAGCTTTAGAGCGTTTATTGCTTCCTTTTGGTTTGCATCATATGTTAACGGTTCCAATGAATTATACAGAATTAGGCGGTACTTATACTATCCTGACTGGGTCGAGTGCGGGAACAACTGTTGCTGGACAGGATCCGCTATGGCTGGCTTGGATTGGAGATTTAAATAATTTCCTTGCAGCTGGTGATACAGCAAGCTACAAAGCATTGCTGCATGATATAACACCTGCGCGTTTTAAAGTAGGTCAAATGATTTTATCTTGTGCTTCATTAATTGGGATTGCCCTTGCCATGTATCGGAATGTGGATAAAGATAAAAAGGCCAAATATAAATCTATGTTTTTATCCGCTGGCTTAGCAGTTTTTTTAACAGGTGTTACGGAACCAATTGAATTTATGTTTATGTTTGTAGCGCCTATTCTTTATGTGGCATACGCTATTATGGCTGGATTAGCTTTTGCAATTGTTGATATCGTCCATATTCGTGTACACTCCTTTGGATTGATTGAACTTTTAACAAGAACACCTATGATTATTAAAGCTGGTTTATGGTTGGATTTTGTCTTTTTTGTTGTAGCATGTTTACTATTTTTTGTGCTAAACTTTGCTGTTGCTAATTTCATGATTAAAAAGTTTAAATATGCGACGCCAGGACGTTTAGGAAATTATATTGAAGAAGAAAGCGACAATAGCGCTGGAGGAGAAACAAATAACAATGCCTTAGCATCTACCATAATTGGATTATTAGGAGGAAAGGACAATATTGTAGATGTCGATGCATGTATGACTCGTCTTCGCGTAACCGTTAAGCAGGCAGATGCAGTTGCTGATGAACAGAAATGGAAGAAAAATGGCGCATTAGGTTTAATTGTTAAAAATAAAGGTGTTCAAGCAATTTATGGGCCAAAAGCAGATGTACTAAAATCAGATATCCAGGATCAACTGGGAGTCTAAGAGATGAAATTATTAACATTAAATTGCCATTCCTGGCTGGAGGAAAATCAATTAGACAAGATAAAAATATTGGCTCAAACCATTAAAGAGCAAGAGTATGATGTGATTGCCCTGCAAGAGGTAAATCAATCTATTGCTGCAGAGCATGTGAATGGAATAATAAAAAAAGATAATTTTATGCTCGTTTTGCTTGATTATCTAAAAAAAGAGAATATATTAAACTATGAATATACGTGGGATTTTTCGCATATTGGATTCGACATTTATGAAGAAGGACTTGGCATCTTAACAAAACATCCAATTATCGAAAAGTATTCCTTCTTTATTACTAAAACAGTCGATCCAAACTATTGGAAAACTAGAAAAATTATTGGCACAAAGATCAAGTATAATAATAAACATATCACTTTTTATTCCTGCCATTTAGGCTGGTGGGGAGAAGAAGAGGAGCCAGGCAAGCAGCAAATAGATACACTTTGTGATGAAGCGCTGCAAGACGAGTTGATTTTTTTAATGGGTGACTTTAATAATGATGCAAATAAAAGAAATGAAGGGTATGACTATCTCCTATCGAAAGGACTTTATGATACCTATCAATTATCAAAAGTGAAAGACTCTGGCATAACAGTTGCTGGAAAAATAGCCGGCTGGGACAATAATAAAGCAGGAATAAGAATTGATTATATCTTTTCCAACCATAAAGTTGAGGTGAATCATTCTACTGTTATTTTTAACGGCACAAATAAACCTGTCATCTCTGATCATTTTGGTTTAGAGGTAGAAATAGATTTAAAGCTATGATGTCAGGCACCTGAGAAAATGAAGTAAAACACTGTATGAATAGTGTTAACTGGATTGCTAAGCAAAAAGACTCTTCACAAATAGATATGCATTAAGAGGTATAGATAACAGTTAGAGAGTTCAGAAAGCGTATATTTTTCTAAGGTATCTAAAAGATGACGCAATTTATTTATTGAATTGCGTTATCTTTTTTTTATATGGATGCCTTCCTTCCTCTTGCCGAACGATCTAGTTTATCGGGAACAATTGTATTTATTTAATCCTCTTTATAGTAGTAAATTATCTTGATCCTACATTCTTTTTTAACTAGGTTTTTATAAAGAACTTTTTTCATATTAATTCTTACGTATAGTTACATCAAAGTGATCATGCATCTATAAGTATAATGATTTTCGATAGTGTCCATTGCCAATTAAAGAAGTATTACGAATAGATTAATACTAGAATTTTTTCATCAACGAACGTACGCTAAGTAAAAGCCTGATTGGTTCAACTAACAATCAGTGGGGGACATGGAAAAACTTCACTGATTGAAGTTTCACTTTATTATAAAATTCAGTTAATAGTTATAGTAAACATTTTAGAAATAGGTATAATGAAGAAAAAAGAATTAAATGCTTTCTTAGAAGGCATTTTCCATGAAAGAAATATCCATTTAAATCTTGATGCTAATGACTGGAAGTATTCTGAACGCTATGGCATAGATAAAGCGACTGTTATCAAAAAGTTGAAAGAAGAGTATGAAGTAGTTCATTACGCAGGAGACAGCGAGCCTGATTCACACCCGGCTGTTTTTGCAGATCTAACCTTTGCTAAGGATATATTAAAAGATTTATTGAAAGAAAAAGGAGTGCCATTTATCCCTTTCGAGGACTTTACGGAAATTGAAAAATATCTTGTAGATAAAGGATTGATTTTGAAATGACGAATCAAGGAAGAAACTTTAATACTCCAACCATCCTTGAGATTGGGGAAGGAGTTATCCAGCAATTAGAGGTATTGTTAAAGAAATATGAGTTTAAGGAGATCATACTCTTTTTAGATGATTATACAAATGAACATTTTGCACCAAACATTTTAGAATCTTTTACCACAGTGAAAATTAAAGCACAAGTTCTTCCTTCCAAACTGGATATCCATGAACTTATTTCGTTAGCATTTCAAATGGGCAACTATGATGCTGTTCTTGCCTTGGGCGGTGGTGCGATTATTGATTTTGGTAAATATATTGCTTTTACTAGAAAACTTCCGTTTATCAGCATTCCTACATCTGCTTCTAATGATGGTTTCGCAAGCAGCAGCTGTTCTCTGCAAGTAAACAATAAAAAAACAACCGTCCCTGCAAAAATTCCTTTTGGCATTATAGTAGATTTAGACATTATTGGAACTGCACCAAAACCATTGATTCTTGCTGGTGTTGGGGATTTAATGTCCAATATCACAGCATTGTATGACTGGAGCTTTGAAGAAAAACACGGAGTCGGTAATGTAGATGCATTTGCGGCAATGCTCAGCAAAAAAGGAGTAAACAGCTTTGTGCGAACCCCGATGTCGGATGTGAAAAATCCTATTTTTCTAAAGGAATTGGTAAGCTCCATGACGATGGGGGGAATTGCGACGGAAATAAGCGGAACGAGCGCACCGATAAGCGGTTCGGAGCATCTCATTTCCCATGCATTGGATAAAATCTCAAAAAAACCGCAAATGCATGGCATACAAGTGGGGATTGCCACCTATTTAATGGCGCTTGTGCAGAATCATCGATATGAAAGGCTGAGAAAGGTTTTTCAAAGAACAGGCTTTTTTGATTATGTAAAAACCCTAAGTTTAGATAAGGAAGAATATAAGCAGGCAATTGACTTGGCGCCGCAAATCAAACCATCCAGGTTTACCTATCTTCATGAAGAAGCATATAGGGAAAAAGCGAAGATGCTGCTTGATGAGGATCCGATTTTAGCAGATTTATTTTATGGGGGTCAATGAGGAGTGTCTAATGCCCTTAGTGTTTTGATGGGAAAATACTATTATAATAAAGTTTTTTTTCTCATAATTGGCCATAAGTTTGCCAAATGTGCATGGAAAATAGCAAAAGGCGGGGGAATATCATATCTTTTCATCTGTCCCGCCTGGTTGCAGAAAAAGTATGCTGTCTGAACCTTTTCTCTATTATTCTTGACTTGCAGTCTGTTTTAAGCGGAAAAAATAAAAAATTAATCCATGGGCCATGAGCTAATATTAGAAAAAGAGCCGCTGCCTGCGTTCAGATATGTAATAAAAGGCAGAATATGAAGTTTTTATGAAAAAAACAATTTTCCAAAAAAAAGCAAGAAATGATTCCGATTTGCCCGTACATACATAGCTGATTTAAAGGAAGAAATACAAATAACACACAAGCAGCATGATGAGAAGCGATTGTCTTTAATAGAAAACAAGATAAACAATAAAAAAGAGCGGAAGAAGATGGAGATACGTGATCTTGAATCTTATAAGAATTTGTGACACATATATTTATAGCTTCACTGCCTCTCCCTCTAAAGCCTTCATACATACCCACGTCTGATCCATCTGTTTTTCTATCTTTTAAAGGGATTTTTTCAGTAAGTTCTTCTTGTGTAATAATAAGTCATCAACGATTTTTATCTTCCTCTGAATATATTTTTTTGTTTGTTATTCAAGTATAATAAAACTTGCACAGAAACTAGGTAATTGATCACTTATTACTCTATAGGAGGAAAGTATGTTGTATATAAAAGTAGATTCTTTTGCACTGTTGAATGAGTTTAACCAAATTTGGATGGAATGCTGGCTTGAAAAGGGATATGGGCTGGAAAATTGGGATGATCCAACAGATCGATATTTAATTACAGATGTGCATAAGCAAAAAGTAGGAACTGTTGAATTTAAGCCATATACTCTTGATTCTGCTAATAACATTAATAAGGTATACCCCTTTCACGAGATAGATTCGATAAAAGAGAATCCAGACTTGGCAGTAGAAATTGATAAGGTCGCCATACTAAAACAATACAGAGGAAAGAATCTGGACAGACTATTATCTGTGTTTGTGCATTATTCAGAATATCATCATATAGAGTATTGTGTTGTTCTGCTTGAAAGAGTATTCTATAAGGCATTAAAAAATGTTTATAAAATACCATTGAACTCTGTCAGTGAAAAAATATATTATAAAGGGGATTATGTTATACCCGCTATTATTTATCCTAAAGAAATCTATGAAAATAAGGAAAAATATCGATGGCTGGTAACTGATTCAGCTGATTATAGGGATCAGCTTATATTTAAATAAATGAAGAATGGAGAAATAGATGTATAGTCTTAGAACAAAGAGGTTTGCCTATTCTTTTATGGTTATTTTTATTCTTGCAAACTTCCTTTGGAATATCGTTTTTCGACATAAGCAAGCTCTAGTGGATTGGGGGGGCGTAACCTTTCAATTCATTGCTTGCTGTGCATCCATCAGCTGGATTGCTTCTGCTTTTTTCAGACATAAGGGGAGAGTAAAAAGTTTTTGGATGTTTCTGGGACTCGGGGTGTTTAGTTATCTAATTGGAACGGTTATTTGGAGCTATAATGCATTTATTCTTAATCCAAGTGGCGATTTAGATAAAGTGGCTGAGAAATTTTGGGTAGGGCAAAATATATTTTATACGATTGCATTTTTTGTGCTGATGAGTAAAATAAAAAGCCATTTGCTGACAATTCGTTTCTTTTTTGACATAGTAATCGCTATGTCGGCAGCAGCGACGCTTAGTTGGATTTTCTTAATCAACCCAATCCTATATCACCATGCAAATATTTCTTTCCATATTATTGAATTACTTTATCCCATTTTGGATTTAAGCGTATTTGTAGGGATTTTAAGCATTTTTATTGGAACCGACAGCATTTTTCCAAAAAAGACAACATTCTTTCTTATTGCCGGTATGTTAAGTCAAATTATTGCAGATAGTATTTTTTCTTACTTAAAAGTGATGAATTTATATGCTGTAGGAAGTATAAATGAACCTTTTTGGATTCTTTCCATCCTTTTGATTGGCTTATCGGGCATTTATCATGATTCTACTTCTGCTAAGGAGTCTAGAAAAAATAATAAACGAAAAGAAAGCTTGTTTTTTAAGTATAGTATTCCATATTTGGGCGTTTTCTTTCTTTCCTTCTATGTCATCTCCTTACTTTATGAAACACATCCTCTAGTAATAGGCTTATTATTTAGTATATTATTATTAATTTTAAGACAAATTTTCACCTTATTGGAAAATGATAGACTAGTAAATGACTTAAATAATTTAAATGAAGGTCTGGAAATAAAGGTAAAAGAAAGAACAGATAAATTAGTGGAAACATTAAATTCAATGGAGTATTTGGCATACCATGATGTTGTTACGGGATTGCCTAATCGCAGATATATGGAGAAACGCCTTTCACAAGCCATTAGCCATAAAAACTCCCGCTGCAAACAACTTGCTTTTATGCTTATAGATTTGGACCGTTTTAAACATATTAATGATAGTCTAGGCCATTCATATGGCGATCTGCTGTTAAAAGAAGTAGGAGCAAGGTTAGTAGACTGTTTGTATCCAAATGAAGTGGTCTGCCGACTTGGCGGAGATGAGTTTGGATTGTTGATGGAAGATACAAATGTGCAGGAGATAGAAAAAGTTGCAGCAAAAATATTGTCTGTTTTAAGAGAAACTTATATGATTAAGGAACTTGAAATGCATATTACCCCAAGTATAGGGATATCGATGTTTCCTGAACATGGAAGAGATCTGGATTCTTTATTAATGAAAGCAGATACGGCCATGTATAAGGTGAAAGAAAATGGGAAAAACCATTATAAAGTTTATGATGGGACCATGAGTATGGAATCGATAATGGAGCTGGAAAATTCATTAAGAAAGGCTCTTGAACGCAATGAATTTATTTTGCACTATCAGCCGCAAATTTCTCTTTACAATAATGAGATTGTAGGGGTCGAAGCATTGCTGCGCTGGCAAAGGCCTGGTTATGGGCTGGTGCCGCCATCCGAGTTTATTTTATTTGCCGAAGAAACGGGTCTTATATTGCCAATTGGAGAAACAGTATTATGGGAGGTTTGCAGACAGTCGGTTTCTTGGAGGGAGAAGGGATTCTCTGACTTAAGAATTGCTGTTAATATATCATCTTTGCAATTTCAAAACGATCGATTTATTGATACTGTATCGAAAATCATAAAAGAAACTGGGGCTAACCCAAACAATATAGAGCTGGAAATAACAGAAAGTATAGCAATGGGATTGATTGAAAAGACCTTGGCGAATTTTTCCCAGTTGAAGCAAATGGGCTTTCAAATAGCAATAGATGATTTTGGAACAGGATATTCATCTCTGCAATATTTAAGTAAATTTCAAATTGACCGCTTAAAAATTGATCGTTCCTTTGTTTCCTCACTGGAAAAAAGTGAAAAGGATGCAGCGATTGTCAGATTAATTGTTATGATGGCAAAAGGGCTAAACTTTAAAGTAATTGCAGAAGGTGTGGAGGAAGAGATACAACAGTCATTTTTAGAAGAAATTGGATGCGATGAACTGCAAGGATATTTATTTAGCCGCCCTTTAAGTGCAGATGATTGTGAAATATTAATGGTATCTTATAAAGAAAAATGATGATATGAATGAATTTCTAAGTAAATAGAGTAAGAAGTAGAACTGGGGCTGTCTCATAAGTCCTAAAGTAAAAACAGGGGAAGAAAAACAATTTGTTTTTCTTCCCCTGTTTTTTGATTTCTTTACGAAATTTAAAACAAATATCCATCAACGCTTAAAAACCCTTCATTATGGAAGGGTTTCATTAGAAAAACGTCAATATGGTCTAAACGTTTGCACGGGACTTCCTGAAAGCTGACTTTCATTAAGTGTGGTAGATCCAGCTATACAAGCGCCCCCTTTTTGCATTGGGAATACAATAGTTACTGATTGTTCTCCAGTAGGAAGAAAGGTTACAGAATGGATAAAAACCCGAGTGTTTGCAGGAAGTGCAACACCCGTTGGCAAGGTGATTGCTTTAGGAATTGTAAAAAATGTGCCAATTAGGCCTGAAAAATCAACACGAAAATGGTGCATTTCATTATTATTTCTATATGGATAGGGCATTTGATAAAAGTAGCTCATTCGTTCATCATACCTCTCTTTTTTATAAAGTTTACTTAATATATGTATTCTGCTGTACCTAGTCAGGTGCATCGGGTTATTAATTAAAGTATCTGTGTATATGGCTATGGGGTCGGACCGCTCATAAATACAAGCAGCGATAAGCAAAAGATTTTTTTTATCGCGCAATAACGGACAGCAAACCCTCCATTGATTAAAGTTTCACTTGATTGAAGGAAATGAGAAAGTAAAAACAGAGTCTTGGGAATTCCCTTATTAAAAAGGAGACGATTTGTTGCTTCCAAATAAGATTGGGGGCTTTATCTTAGCCGATGCACTTTGCGATAAACATATCGAGCTCTAAATATACTAAAAAATCACTCCATATTTGAAGTGATTTTTTAGTATTACAAGAAATAGAGAGAATAAGTTTGAGATGAACTTTAAAGTAATCAAAACAACTTTTGGGATTACGGCATTATAATCTACATTTTATGTAGATTAGTATAAAAATCTAAAGGTCATTAAAACGTTTTCAATATTGTTGACTCATTTTATCATCCAGCTTTAAAATTATTTTCTATTTGTTCTAACGATAGTCCTCTTGTTTCGGGCAAGTATTTTCTTATAAATAGGACACCGAAAATCCCAAACATAGCAAATAAGAAAAATGTTCCGGAAAGTCCAATTCCATTTAAAAGAATAGGGAAGAAAAGTCCTACTAAAAAATTGCAGATCCATAAAATAAAAACGGCTATACCCATGCCGATACTACGTAAACGGGCAGGAAATATTTCAGATAATGTAAGCCAGGTCAGCGGTCCAACAGCTCCTTGAAAGAAAGCCAAGTATAATACGGTCAGCGATAATACTGCATATGGCAATATTGGAGATTCAGCAAGCATTAGGGTAGTAATCCCAATAGCAATAAGTGTAATGGTGACACCGATTAAACCTGTAAGAAACATTGTCCGTCTATTTACTTTGTGCATGATGGACATGCCGATAATAACTGCAGCAACCGCAATTAATCCATTTGCCACGTTTCCAATCAATGCTGCTTTTGTTCCGAAACCAGAGTTTTGAAGAATTTGTGTTCCATAGTACATGATAGAATTTATTCCTACTAATTGTGATATAGCCCCAATTCCAATTCCAAGAAGTACAATGCGTCGAATCCAGGGGATTGATAAATCTTTGAATTTTACTTTTTCCATTTTTTTCTGTTCTGAAATATGTGCTTTCATTTCATTCAGTTCTTGTTCAGCAGCGCTTTCGCTGCGAATCTGCTTAAGTATTTTTAGTGCGTCCGCCATTCTTCCTTTGGATGCTAGCCAACGAGGGCTTTCGGGCAGAATAAGCACTCCAATCCAAAGTGCTACAGCTGGCAATGTGGCAATAACTAACATGTAGCGCCATACATGCCCTGCATCGCCAAAAACATTCCCGATAACCGCATTAAATACGTAAGCAAGGAATTGCCCAGTAACAATCATTAATTCGTTTTGAGTAACCAATTTCCCCCGTCGTTCTGAGGGGGACATTTCCGCAAGATAAGATGGAATGATGACAGAAGCACCGCCGACAGCAAGCCCTAACAGAAAACGAAAAGTAATCATCAACATTATATTTGGCGCTATGACACAGCCAAGTGCAGAAAAGAAAAATAAAATGGCAAGATATAAAATAACTTTCCTGCGCCCTTTGTTATCTGATAATCGTCCGCTAAAGATGGAACCAAAAGCGGCACCCAATAATAAAGAGCTTGCCACTAAACCTTCTGTTAAAGGTGTCAGATTTAATTGATCAGGCTTGGCCATAAATGGAAGTGCCCCGTTAATAACGCCTGTATCATATCCGAATAACAGCCCCCCAAAAGTCGAGACGATGGTAACTAATCTTAAAAACTTTTTTGGATCCTTTTTCTTGGGCTGTTTCGTTTGAATGGAATGGTCATCAGATAATTTGGTGCTTTCCATGCTAAATTCCCCCTTTATAAATCGTCTGTGTTTTAACAAAGTTCTTGTCCATTAATATTCTTGTTAAATAGAAGTTTCCCTTTGACTAAGATAGAGAGAATTAGCTTCTACCTCTTGGATAAAAATTATAAATTGGAACTTATTGTTTATGTAGGACCTCTATTTCGAGCAATTTTGCAATAACTCCATAAAGTAAAACTTCAATCAGCACTATTTTTTACTAGCATCTTTTATTTAGGCTGTTGTTGCTATTGACTAATTATCGAAGAAGGTAGATTTCCGCTTCAGGATGCTCGTTTTCCATGGGTCTCACCTGTCCCGCTAATCCGACAGGAGTCTCGCACCTACCTAACTATTTTTGTTTACAACACCTATTTAAAAACAACAATCTTTCAGAAAAGAGTCTTTCTAAAAGATGGTTGGTTGTTTTTTGGATAGTTTCCATGAGTAAAACCACCTACTTCTTTAAAAGTAAAACAGCCTTTATTTAAAAACCGTGGCTTAGCTTCTAGAACCATCACCACGGTTTTGATGAAGTATTCAGATTTAACGCTTATTGAATTTCTTTTAAATGCTCTTCTGCATTTTCCTTTGTAACGACTTTTATTGGGGTTGGGATGCGTTTTTCTATTTTCTCCCCTTTAATCGTTTTGACGGCATTTTCCACTCCCATGTATCCTATATCGTATGGACTTTGGGCAACAGAAGCAGCCAATTTCCCTTCACTAATTAATTTAGTTGCTTCATCTCCTCCGTTTAGTCCAACAATTGGGATGTTGATTTTTGCTTGGTTTGTTGCGCTTAAAGCACCAATAGCCATATCATCATTAGCTGCAAACACGCCAGCTAAGTCACGGTGGTTTTGCAGTACTGCATCAATGACACCAGCAGCTTTAAATTTATCGCTGTCAGCTGGCTGCTGTGCTACGATGTTCATGCCAGCCTTTTTTAATTCCTCTTTTGCTCCTTTAATTCGCTCATCGCTTGCCAAATTACCTTTTGCTCCTTCAACTAATGCCACTTTGTCTCCTTTTTTTAACAAGGATGCAAGGTATTTTCCCCCTTCTTTGCCTGCTGAATAATTGTCTGTTCCAATGAAAGAGACTTTATCTTTCCAATCAGCATCTGTGTCAACAAGAAGGACAGGAATATTGCTTGATTTCGCTAAATCGAATACATTTGATACAGTTGATGGCTGAGACGGGGAGACGACAAGTGCATCGACCCCTTGGCTAATAGCATTATCCATCATATTAACTTGATCAATTACATCAGCTTCTGATGGGGGGCCATTTACTTCGACACTAACCCCTAAATCTTCTCCAGCTTTTTTAGCTCCCGCTTCTACGCTTTTCCAATAAGGATGGCTTAATGTTTTTAAAACTACTTGTATTTTTAAATCCCCTGTCTTTTTTTCTCCAGATGCGTTTGTTTCATTTGCTTGATTACTGCAACCAAGCAGTGTCAAAATACTAAAACATAATATGAATATGACTATTGGCATTTTTTTCATATATCTTCCTCCTTAATTAGTAAACTCATTTAATGCATACGCTTACAAAAATAAAGATAAAGTGAAACTGCACTCAGGATTTTACGGGCAATTATCTCCCACCTAGATTTCTCGTTTTCTTTTACCATCTTGAGGTGGGGTTTTACTGCCCGTTATGCCCGTTAATGCGTGATAAATTTTTTGCCAACTCATGTTCCATTTCTTTTATAGAATGTTTAGTTTGTATAAACAATAATCGATCAGAGAAATACAAACTATATAAATTTTTTATGAAGACGATGTTAAAGTCCAGTAGGGGTTTTGAGTGCATTCATAAAAAATGATTATATATTTTTGTGAATGCACCCAAAATCACCATGGTTCTTTACGAAAGCTTTATTAAAGGCCGTTTTCGCAAACTTTGCTGCTATTCACTAAGCAGCTGGAGAAGGTTAATTTCTGCTTCAGGATGCTCGCTTTTGTCACCTGTCCCGCTGCTCCCACAGGAGTCTCGCACCTCCCGCTCCAATCAATCTAACTAGTTTTTCTTTACAAAACCTAGTTAAAAGCAACAATCTTTAAAAAAAGTTAACGAATGCCAATAGATTTTTTTGCTTTTTCTAAATAATCCCTTGTTCTTTTAGCAATTGGGAATGGCTTATCAAATGGGGCTGGATACATATCCTGTTCAACGACAGCCCAGCCATTGAAATTAATAGCTTGCAAGACTTCAAAAAATGCCTCCATATCAACTACACCTAGTTCAGGCTCACACATAATGTCTTCACTGACAGCTTTGGCAAATGACCATCCTTCTTGTTGCATTTTTTCTCGTACTTTTAGGTCACAGCTCTTAATATGAAGATAAGGAATACGAGTGTGATGTTTGCGCATGAAAGCAACCGGATCGCCATCTGCATAAGCGTGATGACCTGTGTCTAGGCAAAGGTCGATGTCTGTATCGTTTAATAGCCGTTCGATTTGCTCTTCTGTTTCAATATGACTTTGCGCATGCGGATGGAAAACCACTTGAAGACCATATTTGGATTTTGCATGATTTTTGATTTGATTAATGTTAGAAATAAAATTGTCCCATTCTGTATCATTTAAAACTTGAGGCCGAATGAGTTCGCCGGTAAACAGATCTGTATAGCAGTCATCAATCAATACTACATACTTTGCAGTTGGAAATTTCAACTGAAGATTTGCCATTTCATCTAGAAGAGCAATCATTTCCCTTGTTTTGCTGGCGGAAGTAAGATCACCGACAAGTGTTGTAGCAGTGAGCTGCAGGTTTCTTTTATCAAGCTCTTCTTTTAATTGATTGTACTCATTAGGGAGATAGCCCCAAGGCCCAAGTTCAATCCCTTCATAACCGGATTCTGCCATTTCATTCATGCAGCGTTCCCATGGAATTTGTTTTTCATTTTGCGGAAACCATACTCCCCACGAATCTGGCGCTGTTCCAATTTTTATGTTCATGCTATGACGCCTCCTTTGTTTTTTACAGTAATCCAGCTTTTCTGAGCGGCAGATTCCAAGATGGCACTCACCGTTTGATCAATCTGAGCTCCAAATTCAAAATCACAAGTATATGGAGTGCCTTTTGAAACGGCTGATAATAATTCGTTTGCTTCCAATACTTTCATATCATTATAGCCGATAGCAATTCCAGCTGCTGGATAAAAGGCACTGTACCCTTTATGATCTGGACCTAAGAATACTGTTCGGAACCCTCTGTCTGCACTGTCATCAGATGTAAAATATACATTTACTTCATTCATGCGTTCCAATGAATAATAAACTGTTCCTTCCGTTCCTTGGATCTCATACGTTAAATAATTTTTTCTTCCTGCAGCAACACGGCTTGATGAAATTGTACCGATAGCGCCATTTTCATATTCTGCAAGTATTGCGATTAAATCATCATTTTCCACATCTGCAAGTTCTGTGGATCCAGGGGAGGCAGGTCGTTTTTTAATTACTGTTTTAGCTAAAGTGTTAACGCTCTCAATATTTCCTAAAAGAAACTGTGAAACGCTTAAAAGATGAGAGCCAAGGTCACCAAGAGCCCCTGAACCAGAATATTTATTAATATGTCTCCAGGTAATTGGAAGACTTGGGTCAAGCAAGCTATCTTGAGCATATGTTCCAGAAAATCCGATAATTTGTCCAAGTTTGCCTGATTCTATAAGATCTTTTATATAGGCGTTAGCTGGATTCATCACATTATTGTAGCCTACATAATTGACAACACCTTTTTGTTTAGCAAGTTCAGCAAGTTCCGTTGACTGTTCTGCAGATAGAGTAAGCGGTTTCTCGCAGTACACATGTTTTCCGTTTTCCAATGCTGCTTTAGCCACTTCATAGTGAAAAGCGTTCGGTGTTGCGATATCAACAATATCAACCTTTTCGTCTTGAACTACTTCTTGCCAATCCGTAGTCCATCTAGAATACCCAAGCTGCTTGCATGCCTGTTCCGCTGCTTCTGTACTAACATCAGAAACCACTTCAAAAACGGGCTTGCCAGATTCAGGACCGAAATTCAATAAAGCGTTTACAAATGAGTTTGTATGAGCTTTTCCCATCCAACCAGCGCCAACCAGACCAATTCTAATTTCCTTCATTTTATCTATCCCCTTTGTTTTTTAATGTTTATTGCTATCCTGAATTCATTTTATTAAACTATGTATATAAAGTCATTACTGAATATTGCCGAAAAAATATAATATTCTTGCTTTGATTGCTGTTTAAAATATATTGTTGTTCAACAAGCTCCTAAAAAGCAGGAACAATCAGAAAAGGGTGTTGATATGATTGAAAAAGGGGTATTGCCAGAGTCCAAGATGTTTTTTCATATGTCCAGTGATTTTTCTGTGAAGGCGCTTTTCTACTTGATTTATTCAGGCACTTTCTATTGTACAAATGAATATGTTATTGAGCGGCACAATTGGAATAGTTATCTGTTTATGCATATTAGGAAAGGAAAAATGAGGATTGAATATGAAGATAAAGAATTTATCGCTACAGAGAATACCTTTGTTTTCCTGAACTGTTATAAACCGCATTTATACCGGACAGAAGAAGATACGATTTTTGATTGGTTTCACTTTTCAGGAAATGCAAGTGACGACTATTTTGAACAACTCTTTAATAACAATGGATGCGTTTATTCGATTATCAATAATTTTGTGATTGATGATTGTATGACTAGTATTTTAAACATGGCTGAGAACGACAGAATAGATGAAGATGCGGTGTCCATCATGATTCATAAAATTCTTTATGAATTAAAGAATCTATCGAATCAGGCAGATGAAGTCCAACTAAGCATGATTAGAAGTGTCGTCAAATACCTTGAGAGTCACTATCAAGATCCAATAACTTTAAATGATTTAGCTGACCGCGCCAGGTTAAGTCCCTACCATTTTTCCAGGATTTTTAAAAAACATATGAACTGTTCCCCGTATCAGTACTTAATCAACTATCGCATCAATAATGCAAAAAAGCTTTTACATAACACAAGCTTATCTGTTCAAGAAGTTGCTTATGCTAATGGGTTTAACAGTGTCCCACATTTTATACAAATATTTAAAAAGCATACTAATCTATCTCCTAAAAAATTTAGAGATATACAATTTTAACCGTTTTGGATAGATTTTTGTAATCAATTCGAGGGCATAACCTATCCTCCATTTTTGAATGGAAAAAAGATGCTTTTGCATGCTGAAAAAGGAGAAGAAAGCTGATAAATAAGAGATAAAGGAAATTATTCCATTGATAAGGAATTTGCCAATCGCAGAAATTATTGTATAGGAAAAAATGAATGGATGATATTAGTATAGAGCACTTTGATATATGTAATATTTGGTGAACAATAACATGATGCATATTTATTCCTTTTAAAGCTGATTCTTCTATTTAGCAGCGGTGAGTCTGACGTAATGAATCTCGTTTTTTATGCACCATTGTCCCTCTTAATTATGGAATGCTGGTTGAAGAACCAGCTTTTTACTTTTGTTTGGAAAAATCCTTTGATATGTAAAGAAATTATGGCATAGTTAACTATTTAATAGGGAATACAAAAAATAAAAGTTTATTTTGGAGGAAAAAATTGATTCGAGATTTATTTATCCACATATGTATTATGTTGGCTTCTTGTTTTTTAGGTGGGATGTTTTTTAAAAATCCTCATATTATAGAACGTTTTAAAGAAAGGGTATTGCTTGGTCTGCTTACAGGTATTTTTGGTGTTATCCTAATGCAATTTAGTATACAGATTGATGAAAATGTCATTATTGATTTACGGCAGATAGCTATTATCGTAGCTGCAATCTATGGCGGGTTTCTATCGAGCGTTTGTTCTTCCTTAGTAATTTCCGTAGGGAGATTTTTGATAGGATATAATTTCAATATTAGTTCTGTTTTAGTCGTTACAATCATTATTGGCATATTAATGGGGATAATAAGTAAATTAAGGATAACAAGAAAAAGAAAATGGTTAATTATGGTGATGTTAAGCACGTTTATTTTTTCTCTTCTCCTCTATAGCCGTGTTAACCATCTGCCGCATTATCCGCATATTATTGTTTTAAATTGGTTTTTTTCTTTAATAGGCGGTTTTATAGCTTATCAGTCCGTTGAATATATCAGAAAATCCGCCTATTTAAGTTATGAACATAAAAGACAGGCTTCTACAGATTTTCTTACAGGTCTAAAGAATCCTCGGGAATTTGATTCTTTATTAAGCGAAACTTTAGCTCATTCAAACTCAAAAAGCAGAAATTTATCTTTATTATATCTGGATGTTGATTATTTTAAACAAATAAATGATACATATGGTCATCCCGCTGGCGATTTTGTTTTAAAGGAATTAGCGAAAATTCTCAAAGAATCAGTTCGCGGCAATGATTTAATATTTCGTAATGGGGGAGAGGAGTTCGCTGTTTTGTTGTTAGATACAAGCACCTTGCAGTCTAACTATATAGCCGAACGTATCAGAAAAAAAGTGGAAGGGCATAAGTTTATTCTTGGTCAAGAAATAATTATTAAAGTAACCATATCAGTGGGGGTGGTGACTAAAACGGAAAGTGCCATAACTCCAACTGAACTCATTAAATGGGCAGATAGAGCTTTATATATTGCCAAAAACAGGGGAAGAAACCAAATTTACTCTATCAGTAATTACAGCAATGAAAAATTCATCACGCATTAAAGGGCAGCAAGCTCCTCCATCTAAATGGTGGGGAGAAACTTGCCCGTAAAAGCCTGAGTTAGGAAAATCTAACTTAGGCTTTTGGCAATTTCTAAAAATGCTTGGAATTGCTTGGTAAATAGGAATTTTGACAATTCATCGTCACTTTTTTGTTTATTTAAGAATCGGAATCTTCTTGAATCCAATACTCATACTCTATGGCATCTTCTTTGCTTAGCCTTTCGTCGTTAATATAAACGCTATTCCACTCATAGATTTGTTTGTCCAAGTAGACATGGAAAAGAATGCGTACATGTTCTTTATACGTATAATCATAGCCTGTGAATTGAACGATATGGTAGCGGCCTTCTTTTTTTAGATATTGCCATTTAGGATGATCATTATAGGACTCTAATGTAGGAGCTTCTTCACTGTACCTCATGATATCTTTTACATTTGTTTCGGTCGGCAGATAAGACAGTCCATAATCGGCAGCGAAATAAACAGCTCCACCAAGTAATGTCCATCCTATTGCAATGCCGATATGTGCTCCACCTTTTGTCCGCAAATAAGCTTCTTGCAGATGTCTGGGCTGTTTGTTCGCTTTTTCCAATAAATAGTTAGTATGTTTAAAGTACCAACGATTTGCATAGAAGCCAACAAGGAAAGAAGTAATGCCATAGAAGATGAAATCTGCCCAGAGTGGAATATCTGCACAAAAGGACAACGCCAACCAAATCAATTCAATTGCGCAAAAGAGAAGAAATGGTTTATACATTTTTCTATAAGCAAGCCAAATGGTTGTCAGGAAAAAAGCTGCCCAGTTCCAACTATTATTTTTTGAGGGGTCTTTTACTTTTCCCCATTTAAAATCATAGTAGGAGGTATTGCTTTGTGTGACTCGATGTTGTTCTGAAAAGGAAATGATTCCCTCTGAATGTGTTTCTTCCAATTAATAACCTCCAATGCTGCTATAAGTCTAAAAAATACTTCTACTATTATACATGATTACTAATATTTTGAAATTTTATTTTTGTAATTAGGGTTTTAGTGGCATAGCATCAGATGCCTAGCATTTATCACGCATTAACGGGCAGTAAAACCCTCACTGATTGAAGTTTCACTTTATATAAAATGAGGATTTTGCTAAATTCATATCCAGCTATTTTAGAGAATTATTAAGATTGTAAAGTTTCTGTTTAAATTTTCCTAATAATAAAATAATGGACGAAGCCTATGCTACTCTAGAGATAACTTTTTAGAGGAAAAGGGGCTGGAGACATTGACTAAAATTGTGATCGCTGGAGCAGGTTATGTGGGTTTAGTTACAGGTGTTTGTTTGGCAGAAGCGGGGCATAAGGTTACTTGTGTCGATTTTATAGAAGATAAGATTGCTCTGTTGGAGAAAGGAATATCTCCTATTTATGAGCCTGGTCTCAATGAATTGATTAGGAAGAATATGAATGCAGATAAGTTGTCTTTTACGACAGATTATAAAAATGCCTATTGTGATGCAGATGTCATTTTTCTTGGGGTAGGTACACCTGAAAATGAAGATGGTTCCGCTAATTTAAACTTTATTTATACAGCAGCTCGCCAAATTGCGGAAACTATTACACATGATTGCTTAGTTGTCATTAAATCAACGGTCCCGATGGGCACAAATGATAAGGTCGAAGTGTTTATTAAAAACCATTTACAACATAAGGTGAAGGTGGAAGTCGCATCTAATCCAGAGTTTCTTGCTCAAGGAACAGCCGTAAGAGATACGCTGCATGCTTCTCGCATCGTTATTGGAGTAGAGAGTGAACAGGCTAAACAAGTTTTAACAGCTATCTATGCGCCATTTAATCAGCCTATTTTGACGATGAGTCGCCGCAGTGCGGAAATGGTGAAGTATGCTTCGAATGACTTTTTAGCTTTAAAAATCTCCTTTATAAATGATATTGCCAACCTTTGTGAAGCAGTTGGAGCGAATATTGAGGAGGTAACCACTGGGATGAGCTATGACGCTCGGATTGGCGATAAATTTTTAAACCCCGGGATTGGCTACGGCGGATCTTGTTTCCCGAAAGACACAAAAGCCTTGCACTGGCTATCCGAAGAAGAAGGTTATGTTCTGCGTACAGTAAAAGCTGCGATTGAAGTAAATGAAAAGCAAAAGTTTAAGCTGATGAAAAAGGCAAGAAAAGACTTTGCTTCTTTCCAAGGCTTAAAAATTGCTGTATTAGGTTTAACTTTTAAACCAGGAACAGATGACTTAAGAGAAGCTCCATCTATTCCTAATATTCGTTTGTTATTAAATGAAGGTGCACAAGTTTATGCTTATGATCCTATTGGTGTGGAGAACTTTAAGAAGGTTTATCCAACAGGTGTGGTTTATGAAGAAACTCCAGAAGAGGCATTGGAGGATGCGGACCTATGTTTTATCTTTACAGAATGGGAAGAAATCAAAACAATGGATATGAAAGTATTCCGAGAAAAGATGAAAACGCCGTTTGTTTACGATGGGCGCAATTGTTTTTCATTAACAGAAGCAAAAGCAGCAGGGATTAATTATCAATCGATTGGGCGGCCGGAAGTGAAGGCGGCTGCTGTCGTTGAACAGGTAAAAGTATAAAATAATCAGGCATAATAAAGGCGGTAGAGGTATTTTGATACTTATGCTGCCTTTAGTGCAAGGATGATATTTTTTGTAAATATAGAAGTAGTATTACTTGCGTTCTGGCATGTGTATCAATGGTATAGAAGAAAGCATCTTTTATTCTATGTAAAAAATAGTAAAACTTATTGACAGATGAAAGAGGGTATATTATATTATTTTTGTAAGCGTTTCAAATGCAGTTAAGTTTTTTTAGAGAAAAACAAAAACGTTTTCGTAAAATTAGTGAAAGCAAAAATTATTTTTTATGAATAAAGATAATTTTTTTTAAAACTTAACAAAAACGTTTTCGTAAAGATAATTTCACTATCTTTTTTTAATGTAAAACTAAAACGTTTTCGGAAGGGGTTATTTGATAATGATGGATTATGCTTTAGGTCAGGATGAATATAGAAATTGGATTGTTTCAGAAAGAAAATTCTCTCCTGATGCGTTAGGAAAATGCGAATCGATTATGTATTTAGGAAATGGTTATATGGGGTTGCGTTCTGCCGCAGAGGAACAATATTTAAAGGAAGTAAGAAATTTATTTGTAAGCGGTACCTTTAATAAATTCGATGAGAATGAGGTAACAGAGCTTCCTAACTTGGCGGATGTTGTTCAGCTTGCCATTCGAGTAGATGGAGAGCGTTTCAGTCTTGAGTTCGGCGAAACAAAAGAGTATATTCGCCAGTTGAATTTAAAAACTGCAGAATTGTCGAGAGAGATTACTTGGGTTTCTCCAAAAGGGAAAGAACTTCAATTTACATTTCGAAGATTTGTATCGCTTGATAATCTGCATATTATTGGCATGAAGATGGAAGTGCATTCTCCAAAGGATGAAGTAGAGTTTTCTGTTGATTCTGGAATTAATGCACAAATGAGCAATTCAGGATCTCAACATTTTCATGAGGGGGAACGAAGAATATTTGATAAGCGATTTGTCCAGCTTATTCAAACAACAACAGAATCAAAAATCGATGTAGTGATTAATACAGCCCATAAAGTATCTGTTGACGGCAATGAAATTCAAGAGCCTATCATGAAAATGGATCGTCGTAAAGTTTGGCTGACATATAGCTATAAAATACAGCCAGGAAATACATTGGAAATGGAAAAAATCACTGCCATTTATACGAGCAGGGATAAAGAATTTGATACTCCAACTTATGATTTAACAAAGCTTCGCGAATATTCCCTTCAAGACTTGCGGGATAATTTTGCTAAAGGGTATAAGAATTTATTTCAAGAACATGTGAATGCTTGGGAAAAAAAGGTCTGGAATAAATATAGCTTGGAGATTACGAGTGAGGATTCTTATGATCAGTTAGCGTTGCGCTTTGCTTTGTATCATTTAACGATCATGACTCCAGCACATGATGAAAGAATGGGCATTGGAGCAAAAGCATTAAGTGGAGAAGGATACAAAGGTCATTCTTTCTGGGATACGGAAGTATTTATTTTGCCATTCTTTATATACAGCAATCCAGCAATAGCAAAATCATTATTAAAATATCGCTATCTTGGATTGGTGGGTGCAAGGAAGAAGGCTCATGAAAATGGATATGAAGGGGCAATGTATCCTTGGGAAGCAGCTTGGCCAACAGATGGAGAAGTAACGCCAGTATGGGGTGCTGTTGATATTGTGACAGGAGAGCAGACAAAAATCTGGTCTGGATTTATTGAGCAGCATATTACTTCTGACATTGCTTTAGCTGTAGATCAATACTATACCATCACAGGCGACGAGGAGTTTATGAATGATTACGGCTATGAAATGATTTTCGATACGGCTAAGTTCTGGGCAAGTCGTTTAGAGTGGAAGGAAGAAAAGCAAGAATACCACATTAATGAAGTAGTAGGTCCAGATGAGTATAAAGAGCATGTGAATAATAACGCTTTTACTAATCATATGGCACATCATAATATCCAGCTGGCTATGAAATATTATCGTGATCTAGCCAATAGTAAGGAAGGAATGCTTGCAAAACTAAATCAACAATTAGATTTAGTTGAAGCTTATAAAAACTGGCAGGATATAGTGAACCAAATCTATTTGCCGCAGCCGCGAAAAGAAGATTTGGTTATTCCGCAGGATGATCAGTACTTACAGTTAAAAGAAATAGATTTAACAAAATATAAGAACCAGAAAAAAGTCGGAAGTTTGTTTGATGATTATAATTTGGAACAAGTTAATCAAATGCAAATAACGAAACAAGCAGATGTAGTTATTCTGCAGCTATTATTGGAGAAAAACTTTACAACAGAAGTGAAAAAAGCGAATTTTAGCTACTATGAACCAAGAACATTGCATGATTCTTCTTTAAGTTTATCTTCCCATTCTATCCTAGCGAATGATTTAGGCGAAGATGAAATGGCATACGCACTATTCAGAAGAGCGGCAGAAATTGATCTTGGGCCAAAAATGGATTCCTCCGATCATGGAGTTCATGCTGCATCAATCGGGGGAATTTGGATGGCGGCTGTGCTGGGTTTTGCTGGAGTTCGGGTATTAGATGGCAAACTTCGCATTAATCCAACCTTGCCAAAACATTGGAAAGAGATGAACTTTAATATTTTTTGGAAAGGGCAGAAAGTGGCCATTAAGATTACAAAGGACATGTTGAAATTAGAGTGCAAGGAACCAATTGCATTTGAAACATTTGGCAAGAAGTATGAAGGCCATGGTGAAATAGAAATTAGCTTATCCAATAAAGTTGTTCAATAAAAAATCATCTAATTGGAGGAATAATTTATGAAAAAACTTGCTTCTTTCGCAATGGCTTCTGCATTAGTATTTGGTTTGGCTGCTTGCAGTTCTAGTAATGAAAAGACGTCCACTTCAACAGATAAAGACTCTATTACTCTAGCTGTTTGGGGATCTTCGCCAAGCGAGACGGAGGGCTTAGAAAAAACAGTAGAAAGCTTTGAAAAAGAAAAGAACATTGAAGTAAATATAGAAGTAATACAAGATAACTTCCAAGATGCATTAACAGCACGATTTGCTGCGAAGAACCCGCCTGATGTGTTTAATATGGAGGCATTTGCAGCTCCGAAATTTATTAAAAGCGGAGTTTTGGAAGATATTACGGAAGATGTAGAAAATCAAGATGATTTTTATCAGCCTGTATTGGATGCCTTTAAAGATCCAGATGGAAAATTATATGCAGTGCCAAAAGACTATTCTACTCTTGCCATGTATGTAAATACTGATATGTTATCAAAAGCTGGGTATTCTGTGGAAGATGTCCCAAAGGATTGGAAAGGACTAGTGAAATTTGCAGAGGAACTTCAAAAAAAATTAGCGAAGGACCAAGCTGCAGTTATATTTGATGCAACTTTTGCTAGGAATATGAGTAGTTTAATAGCAAGTGGCTTAAATCCAGTAACGGAAGATAATTTAGCAGATTTTACATCTAGCAAAGAAGCGATTAGTTTTCTGAAAAGTATTGTAGATGGCAATAAAGAAGGGTATCTAAAGAATCCTCAAATTGATCTTGGCATGGATTCAGCTGGTGCGGCATTTGGCTTAAATAAAGCAGCCATTATGATTGAAGGAAACTGGGTATTGAGTGCATTAAGACAAGATTATTCAGATGTTAACTATCAAGTAATGCCAGCTCCAACTGTTAATGGTAAAGAGCAGTCCATGACATTTACTGTTGGATATGCTATTGCAAAAGACACAAAGAAAAAAGAAGCAGCTATTGAATTTGTTAATTATATGACTGGTGAAGGCCAAAAGCAATGGAGTGAAATTTCCGGAACTTTCCCTACTCGTCAATCTATTGCAAAAGAGATGGATATTGAAAGCGAAGATGTGCTAAAAGCACATATAGCAGGTGCAAGTTATGGAACAGTTTGGTCTTCTGGCATTAATCTTCCAGTTATTGCTACTGCATTTGATAATCAGTTCATAGCAGCAATTAATGGAGATAAGTCAGTTGATCAAGCAATGAAGGATGCAGAAAAAGAAGCAAATAGTGAGATAGAACGTCAACAATAATCATTTTGGAGGCTATGTAAAAATATAGCCTCCCTAGCTGTTACTGTATAGATGGAAGGTAAGCGCATTAATCAAAATTCAAAGGTTTTTCACTAATAAAGAGGTGGAGTAAAGTGGGCAAAAAAAGTCACCGTAATATGCAAGGATATTCCTTTATGCTGCCTGCACTAATTGTTATTCTTGTGTTCACTATCGTCCCAATAGCATATGCGTTTTTTATGATGTTTTTTAAGGTAGATCTTTTATCGGGAACAAGAACTTATATAGGATTCGACAACTTTTTAAAACTGTTTGATGACCCTAAATTTTGGGCGGCCTTCAAAAATACATCTACCTATGTGGGAGTAGTTGTTCCTATTCAAACAATTATTGCTATGATTTTAGCATCGTTGCTAAATAGTAGAATCCAATTCAATAGATTATTTTTAACGATTATGTTTATACCAACCCTAACATCTTCATCTGCCATGACTTTAATTTTTATGTGGCTATTCAATAATAATGGATTAATAACAAACTTTATTCAAACGTATTTTGGCATACAAGTTCAGTTCTTAACAAATCCGGATTTAGCTTTAGTTGTTATTATGGCCATGAATATATTTTCAACGATTCCTCATTTTATGGTTGTTTTTCTGTCAAGTCTACAAGATATTCCTGACAGTTTGTACGAAGCAGCCTCCATTGATGGAGCAAATAAAGTGAAGCAATTTTTGCATGTGACAGTTCCTCAGCTAATGCCCATTACGTTTTATGTTATAACAATGGGGCTTGTAGGGTGTTTCCAAGTATTTGACCAGGCATTTATTATTTCGAATGGAACTGGCGGACCGCAGAACTCTACTTTAACCTTCTCGTTGTATATTTATCAATTAGCCTTCTCCAGCAATGATATGGGACGTGCAACAGCTATGGCATTTTTACTAGGATTAATTATTTTTACTGTAACATTTATTGTAAATAAGATTACAAAAGCAGATCAAGTGAACGGGTGATTATAATGAAGAAAAATAACAGAACCCTAAAAATAACGGTATATGCATTATTGATTATTTACTCTATTATAACGCTTGCTCCATTTGTTTGGAGTATCCTTACCTCCTTTAAAACTACAGCTGAAATTGCAGGGGGAGGGACATTTTTGCCTGAAACATGGAGTTTAGGAGGATATGAAAAAATATTTGATTCACAGTTTCCAAAATGGATAAGCAACTCTTTAATCGTTGCTTTTTTGACCACTATTTTTAATATTTTCTTTAATACGATGGCAGGATATGCCCTTGCGAGAATTGACTTTAAAGGACGGAAGGTTTTGTTTAGTTTGCTGTTGGTTTTAATTATGATTCCTTCCCAGGTAACAATGATCCCCCTGTATATTGTTATATCTAATTTAGGATTAATAAATTCTTATTGGTCGATTATTTTTACGACGATGATTAATATTGGCTATATGTTTATGATGAGACAATTTTTTATAAACTTCCCTCGTGATGTGGAAGAAGCGGCAGAAATGGATGGCTTGACCAAATTCGGAACATTCATTCGTGTGGTGCTCCCAAATGCCAAGGCGGCCATTGCGACACAAGGTGTATTCGTATTTATGGGGGTTTGGAATGAATTTATGAAACCATTATTATTTCTTTCAAGTCCAGATAAATACCTGCTTACACAAGGGTTAAATGCATTATCAAAAACATTTAAGAATTCAACACAATGGGATGTAATAATGGCGGGATCAATCATTTCTATTATCCCTATTTTTGTCATCTACTTCCTGTTAAATAAATATTTTATAACAAAAAATGATCAGACTACTGGAGTTAAGTAGGTTTGGAAAGAGGGGATTTAGATGATTAAAGCGGTAATTTTTGATTTAGATGGGGTTATTACAGATACAGCAGAACTGCATTTTCAAGCATGGAAGAATTTAGCCAACTCTATTTCTATAGATTTTGATAAAGAATTTAATGAAACATTAAAAGGGATAAGCAGAATGGACAGCTTAAATAGAATTCTCCGTCATGGAGATGCTATTGATAAATATACAGAGGAAGAAAAAGAGGAGTTGGCTTTTAAAAAAAATGAAGAATACAAACAGTTGCTTGCCTACTTAAAACCAGAGAACATTTATCCTGGGATTAGAGAATGCTTAGATACGTTAAAGGAAAGAAATATTAAAATTGGTTTAGCTTCAGCAAGCAAAAATGGTCCTGCCATTTTAAATTATTTACAAATCACAAACTACTTTGATACAATTGTTAATCCTGATTCTGTGCCAAGTGGAAAACCGGCTCCAGATATATTCTTAAAAGCGGCAGAAACGTTATGTGTGAAGCCGATTGAGTGTATTGGAGTGGAGGATTCTGAGGCAGGAATTGAAGCGATAAAAAAAGCTGGTATGTACGCTGTTGGAGTAGGTACAATGGAGATAATGAAACAGGCTGGCGCTGATTTAGTGCTAAAAGACACTAGTGAATTGATTTGGAATGAAGTATACGAAGCATATTGTCATAATGATTAGGAAAGTTTTAAAGAGGACGAAAATAGAAGAAGGTGAGTAAGGTTGGCAACGATTAAGGATGTTGCAAAGGCAGCTGGAGTTTCCATAGGCATCGTATCTAAAGCATTTAATAATTATCCAGATATCAGCGATAAGACGAGAAAGAGAATTTTAGAAGTGGCAGCAGAAATGAACTATACACCAAATGTTATCGCTAAAAATCTTTCCTCTAAAAAACGGTTGACTATTGGGATGATTACATCGGGTTTCCTAGATATGAATGGAAAGGATAATTACAATGCATTTAATCTATTTAAAGGTGCTTATAGTGCTGTCGAAGATAATCAATACGAACTAGCTTATTTTTTTACAGATACAAACAGGCAAAAACAGAAGAGCTACACACAGTTTTGCAGGGAACGAAATATTGGCGGCGCTATTTTGCAAGGAATTAGTGTTAATGATCCATACTTTCAGGATTTAGTCGATACAAAGATACCTTGTGTGTTAATAGATATAAGCACTAATAGCAACAATGGTCTAATCTCCAATGTTTCTACAAATAATTTTGAAGCAAGCCGTGATATTGCTAATTATCTAATTGAACGAAATCATCGAGATATTGCAGTAATTGCTGGAAAGGTAGAAACAGTAGTCAATAGCCAAAGGATTGAAGGAGTGCTTGCGGCATTTCAATCAAATAAATTAGAACTAAAAGAAGAAGATGTTCTATATGCTGACTTTTCTGAGGAATTGGCATATGAAAGAACGAAGGAATATTTAAAGCAAAAAGTTCCTACTGCATTTTTATGTTTTAGCGATTTAATGGCATTTGGCGTTATGAAAGCAGTAAAAGAAGCAGGCTTGAGAATTCCTGAGGATATTTCTATTACAGGATTTGATGGACTTATTATTACAGAGTATACACAGCCGCTGCTGACAACTGTCAAACAAGATTTTTTTGAAATAGGGAAACAAGCGGCCTTATTGCTTCAGCAAATGATGGATAATCATGATGACCGTTTAATAGGGAAAAAGGTTTATATTGAGCATGAAATTATTGAGAGGGAAAGTGTTAAAAGATTAAAGCTTTAATGTGGGGGCAAACCTCTAGTAAGGGCAAACTGAGAAGTCAGCCGATAAATTCTGCCATTTGATGATTGAAGGCAAGCTGATCCTATTACTATTGAGGTATTGGACTAAATAAGAAACCCTTCCTTTTGACTAATAACAAAGGGGATAAAAGCACAGCTGCTTAAGTAGGCTGTGCTTTTATTCTTTTAGTTATCCAGGAGGAAAAACTCTGTATCATCTCTTTTCTTTAACTGAAAATTGTCATGGATATTTGCGTTCATTCCTTTTTTTGCGGTTTTAAACGCAGCACTACCCACAGCAAACCAACAATAATAAGCACCAATATACCAATTAGCACTATCATCCATGGAAAGGTATTGGACTTCACCTGTATTTCTCCTCGTGCTTTCTGTTTTTCTTGTGTTTCCTTTATTTCTTTATTTTCAATTTTAAATGAGTGCTCTAAGTTTTTTTTGGCATTCCCATTGACAGTAAGCGTGGAGGCGATATGGTATGTTCCTGTTTCTAAAGGGGATCCTGTCCACTGAATCGGATAAAAAAAGACAGTCATTGGAGCCATGCTGAATGTCGGGATGTCACCTGTCAGTAAGAAAGCATCATCATCATTTTTAGTGATTTTATAGGTTCCTTGAATATTTGAAATAATAGCAGGTTGTTTATTTTCCATCGGAATCATGATGGAGATTTGCTCAGGAGAAAAGTGTGGTTTTCCTAGGTGCAAGGAAGGTGTTGTTTTATAATCCTCTACATCTATTTGAACCCCAATATTCACTGCTTTATACTGGTCAACCAATAACTGTGAATTTTCGTTTTTTCCGGTTAGTTCTTCTGTTCCTTTAAAAAGACGGAACTCTATGCTTCCAAGTAAAGTGCCTTTAATATCAGGTATCTTTACTGTAAACTCAATGACTTTCGACTCCAAAGGACCTAATGAGATTTCGTTAGGACTTGTTACAACCTTCTTAAATTGAAATTCATCTTTAGTGATATTCGTTCCTTCAAGAACTGGTTTCTCTCCATAAAGAATGCCTTGATTTCCACTGTAAGCGTTTAAAGCTTGAAGTGTTAATTCCAAGGGATTTTTACTGTCATTTTTCACCCTTGCTTGTAAAGTTACAGTTTTATTAGGTGTCTCTTTAAAATGATAATACCCTGAATTTCCAATTTGAGATTTAGGGAAGATTGGTTCCACACGAAATTCCAGCTCATTTTTCTCTGAATAAACCCCGAAAGAAGGGAATGATAAGAGAAAGAGAGGCAATAGTAGTATTATAAGAATATTTTTTCGTTTCATACCATAATTACGCTCCTAACATAAAAAGTCCTCCTTAGTATGGGAGGACTTCTTAAAAAATAAACATCTATTAAGGAGCTGTATTTAAAGTTACAGTCGCTTCTGTTTTGTAAGTTTTTGCATAAGCGTTAGCAGGAATCGTTAGTTCTACACCTAAGTTGCCGAAAGTATATGAACCCATTCCGCCATCTGTTTGTGCAGTCAATATTTTTATGGCACTTTCTGTATCTAATGATGTGCCTGCAACAACAGGCGTAATAGTTGAGACATCAGAAGAAGTAGCATCTACCTGTGCAATTGTTGGGATTGTTGATACTTTAAGGGAATTAGCAGCAAGTTCCTTTCCGCCAGATACGTAATCACCATTACCATCCACTTCTTTGAATTGTGAAAGGGTCAATGAAATGTTCCAGCCCGCACCTGTTCCTCTTGCATCCGTAATATCTGTAATACTCCAGTTTGCCAATGAACTTACCTGGCTGCCGTTTAGAGTTGCAGAAAGTGGTTCGAATGTTATATTACCACCTGATAGATTGCCACCTGTTACAGATGAGGATGTTGTACTTGCGAAAGATGTTGTGCTGAATGCTGTAGCAGCAATAGTAAATGCAGCAGAAAATGCAATAGCTTTTGATAATAAAGATTTATTTTTCATTAATGAATTCCCCCTAGATATAAATTGAGAATGTTAAAACGAACTATTAAACAACAAAAATAATTTGTCGATTTGGCTCGAACCCACTTCTCAAAAAGTTAGAAGGGAATTGAATTTCATCAACTATCTCATCATAAGAGATTTTAAGAAAGTTAGAAAGATAGATTTTGATGCCAAAAGGGGATTAATTTGGAAGTGTTGTTTATGTGGGGCTGGCCCATCATATTGGATAAGACATTAAGGAAGTTCTGACAGCAATTAAAAGTGGATTTGGTTGAATTGAAATACAAGCAGTAAAACATTCAATAGGGATAAACAGTCATCGCGGTCTAATCTAAGCGATGGCTGTCTTCCCTGTATAAATAATTCTAAAATTATTCTCAGAGATAATGAGTACTGGTCCTTTTTTTCCCCATTTTAGCTTTTTTATTAAGAAAGGTCGAGATCCCAGCGTTCTTCTATTAATGTTGTTCCGTTCCATTCCTGATTTGGTTTTTCTTCTGTTCGTATAAAATTAAATTTTTGATAAAGATAACGAGCTGCTTCTAAAATGCTTACTGTCCATAAGTACACATGCTGATAGTTTTGTTCTTTGCAGAATTGAAGGGCTGTCTCTATGAGTTTTTTTCCTATTCCCATGCCTTGGTAATTTTCATCTAAAATAAACCATCTTAGCTGTGCTGCTGTATCACTAGATTTTGTTATGGCAATGGAGCCTACACTTTCGCCATTGACCTCCGCAATCCATAGTTCACCGCCTTCTGTATCAATCAGAAATTCGCTTAAACCTTTCATAACGTAATATTCAAATATCTGTCCAAACTGATATGTCTTTTCATATAATTTTCCATGAAGATGAGCAACATATCCAGCATCTCCAGGCTGAAACGGTCGAATAATGACTTCTGATTGGGAGAATTGTTCTTTCGAATTTATTGATTCAATCGTTTCCATGGATGTGACAAGTTTTGATAGGTCCTTTTGCGATAAGTGTTTAATCATTTTATTCACTTCGTCATTTGCGTTACTGACCAAGTCGTTGAAAATTTTTTTGCCGTATTCGGTTAGATGGAGTGAATACTGACGTTTATCTTCCGTTAACTGTTTTTTTGTGATGATATTTTCATTTTCAAATCGCTGCACAATTCGGCTCATATAGCCTCGGTCAATTCCAAGGTTTTCTCTGGCTTCAGTTGCTGTACAGCCATCTCTGTAATAGATTTCTGTTATAATCCTGGCCTCTGTTAAGGGAAACGGTTGATGATAAATTTCCTGATCGATTTTTCCAAGAACATTTGCATAATGTCTGTTGAATTTACGGATTTTTTCTACATAATGAATGGATTCCATAAGTACGCCCCCCCTTATATTCTGAAAAATGAAATTAATAATAGTATAAAGGAATATAGTTGACTTAGTCAACTATATAAAATAATCGGTAGCTCTTGGTTACGAAGTCAGAATCCTTATAAGGATAAAATGAGGGATTTGCCTTGTAGAAAGGAAGTTATTAGTGAACGGAATTATTTTTTGATGTAATGCAGCCGCTAAAAGGAAACGATTTGATTGTGCTGCTATTTCCTTTAGAGGTTAGTGTCCAATAAGAAAAGAGGAGCACCTGAAGCTTTTGCAAGCCTAGCGCTCCTTAAGACATATAAAAAATTAGGAAGGAAACTTCTTTTTGTTTCGTTTAACGTCAAGCATTTCTCCCTTGAGATCCTTTAGTGAAAGGGGGAGAACTGATTCAGTCAAGGGCATCTCTCATTTTTGTTAGGTTTTCTTTGCTTTCTTTTTTGCTGGAGTATTCTTCTGCAGCCTGCTCAACACGTTTGATAAAGAAGGCAAGCAGTAAGCTGATAAAGCCGATGATAAGAACAACGAAATACGCATCATTTATTCCCTGGATAGAAGCTTCCATAAGCATATGTTCTTGTGTTGCCCCGCTTGCTCCCCCTGCCATTGCATCTTGAAGGTGCGTTTTAGTGCTGTTTGTCATTATGGTCACCAACAGAGAAGTACCAACGGCGCCAGCCACTTGTCTAATAGTGTTGGAGATGGCTGTGCCGTGTGCATTAAGCCTAGACGGCAATTGATTTAAACCTGCAGTCTGGATAGGCATAATAAATAGAGCCATTCCAATGCGTCGACCTGTAGACATTAGGATAAGATACGTATAGCTGGTAGAGTCCGTCAAATCGATAAAGCTGAAAGTCGTAATGATAATAATGGCTATGCCGATAATAGAAAGCCATTTCGCCCCGAATCTATCAAATAGTTTTCCGACGGCCGGACTTAATAAGCCCATCAGAAGTGCTCCAGGAAGCATCAAGAGACCTGATTCTAAAGCGGTAAAACCGCGGGCATTCTGAAGGTAGAGAGGCAGCAGCATCATATCTGCATACATCATCATGGTAACTCCGATATTAATGATAGTAGTCAAGGAAAACATATTGTATTTAAAGGCCCGCAGATCAAGAAGTGGATTAGCGGAAACCAATTGTCTCCAAGTAAACAGTCCAAGGGAAAGGACTCCCGCAATTAGAGAAACTATTACTATTGCACTGGACCAGCCCTCATTGCCTGCTACGCTGAAGCCATACAATAGAGCGCCAAATCCGATTGTTGAAAGGATGACACTAATAAAATCAACCTTTGTGCGGATAGTTTCCGACACATTTTTCAAGTAAATCTGACCGCAGATAATAATAATGACAGTAAAGGGAATCATTCCGTAAAACATGGTTTGCCAAGGGAAATTCTCAAGAACATAACCGGTAAGTGTTGGTCCAATGGCAGGAGCAAAAATAATAGCAAGCCCTACCATTCCCATAGCCGATCCCCTTTTCTCAGGAGGGAAAAGAGATAAGACAACATTCATAAGCAGCGGCATAATAATTCCAGCGCCAGCTGCTTGAATGAGCCGGCCAGTCAGCAAGACAGGAAAATTAGCTGCGATGGCTGATACAATCGTCCCAATAAGAAAAATAATCATGGAACTTTGAAATAGTTGGCGAGTGGTAAAGCGCTGCATTAAAAAAGCGGTGATTGGAATCAAAACGCCATTTACCAGCATGTAGCCTGTTGTCAGCCACTGGGCCGTTGAAGCAAGGATATCAAAATCGTTCATTAATTCTGGGATGGCAACGCTCATAATCGTTTGATTAAACGTCGCAAGAAAAGCCCCCATAATCATAATGAACATAATAGGTCCCTTTTTTATAGAACCATTTATAGTTGCATTTTTAGTCAATCGAATTCATCCTTTCAAATCTATCTTCGATTAAATTTACAGTGTGTTGTATAATTGACATTGTATAAATGAGATTATAAGTACTATAAATGGTATTTACAAGCTACACATATTGATAAATTGTAAATTAGTTTACATACATGTTTTTTTTGTCGTTTATCTTTGGGATTTACGACGCAATTCTTAAAAATGTAGCTTGTTATGGATAAGGAAGGGAAAGGGATAGAATGGACAATAAAAAAGATCATATAGATCCTCGTATACTTCGCACTAGGAAATTGCTTAGAGATGCCTTTATTGAATTGATTCAAGAAATGGATATTCAAAAAATATCTGTAAATCGTTTGGCGGAGCGCGCAACGATTAACCGAGTGACCTTTTATCTCCATTATCGTGATATTCCAGATATGCTTGAAAAAATGGCGGACGATATGATTGAGGATATTTCGATGGTTTTAAATCAAATACCACGGAACCATAAAGCAGGTGAAGAGGGAGATTGGAGCATGATGGTAAAGTTTCTTGAGCATATAGCCGAACATGCGAATTTTTATAAGGTAATCCTTGCATCTAAGCGAATACCCATTTTTAGAGACCGTTTATTATTATTTTTAAGAGATATAATAGTTGCAAGGATAGAAAAGAGGGGGAGCAATTTTTTATCAGCAGGCGTTCAAAAGGACATTTTAGTATGGTACGATTCGGCAGCTTTGATAGGCACAATCATTGCTTGGCTTCAAAATGATATGCCATATACGCCAGCTTTTCTAGCTAAACAATTTTCTTTGCTTCATCATGAGAGATTAAATATGACAGGGGATTGAATACAATTATTGAAAAAACTTTCTTGAAGAAGGGCAGGAGAAATCAAGAACGGCAATTAATTGAGGTGAAAAGTGGTTGGAGAGGCACTATCTATACGATCACTGTGGCTGGAGCAGGCCATATAGGACTTGTTGCGGAATATTATATAGATAAAATAGAGGGAGAATTGCTGTTTCAATTAGAAGGGGATTGTAGAGTTTTGTCGAAATAATACGAACGATATTTATTTGTTTTTGGATATATTAGATAGTAAAATAGAACTAGTGTTTTCGGATTGGGAGCAAGTTATTTTCTTGAAATTGGAACGCTAAGTTACCTGAATATAGTTATTGTAATAAATAAGACAGCTGAGCTACCTAAAATAATGACTATTTTAGGAGGATACATAATGAGAAAGATTCTGGAAGAAGAAGAACTAGATAAAGAATGGCTAGAGTTGATTTTAGAAGCTCGGGATTTAGGCATTTCTATAGAAGAAGTTTTGGCATTTCTTGCAAAAAATTAGATTCCTTATAAGGGGTCTTTTTTTATTAATGAAATAAAAAAATCGATCATTCCGCTATACCATTTATCAGCAGAAGACTTCTTATCTTTTCTCGCATGACAACAGCCCCTTTTCTATATAAATGAATGGGGCTGCCTTTAGTGGAAAAATGGTAAATTTAAATTAATTTTCATTTACGCTCCTTATTCTTCTGTTTTACTTCAATTCACTTGCTATTTTCTGCAAATAATCAGGGATTTTATTTGCTCCCTGGCATGTATGGCAATAGATTACTTTAACGGCATGATTGGAGATATACTGATTTAATATATGTGTTGGTATTTCTGTAGGGCAGCCACAGGAAGTACAAAACAATAAATATTTATAGTTCATAATAATCCAACCACCTTTAAAGTATAGTTTAATAAAATATATTCTCTTTCTATTAAATTATACGTCAAAATAAGAAAAAAATGATGAAAAAATGGATTTACTAGATAAATAGAATAAAAATAATAGCTACGCTAAAATTGTCGGGGAGAATCGGGGCTAAACTGCTTGCCTATAGGATGATTGCGCTTCCCTCCAATGCTTTTATGAAAGCTATATCTACTATATTTATTTCTCTAGCAAATAAATGGAATAATTATCAAGTTTAATTATTAGACAATTCAGATATGAAGCTATTAGAATAAGAATATCTTAAAAAAGCAGTAAATCAGTATTCTAATTTCCTTTATATTTTTCCCTCTTTATTCATAACTCCTAGAAGATTTATACTTTCCAGAATCAGTGTAATATACATATTTCAAGATTTGGCATTCTACTAAAAAATAAATTCGAGGTGATTATATTGGATTTAGTGAAACATCCTTTTTTCTCTATAGAAAAAAAAGAGGTAGAGTTCGTTTTTGACAATAAAAAATTAACAGGATATGCCCATCAAACGATTGCCGGAGCGTTGTTGATGAATGGGATATACCATCTCGCAGATAGCAAAGGAGGCAACCCTAGAGGCGTTTATTCTTATGAGCCGCGAAGTGAAACATGTTATGTGTTGGTTAATAAAAAAGAAAGAGTGCTAGCGTCAAAGACACTAATTGCTAATGGAATGATGATTGAAAGGTGTGCGGCAAAACCAAAGATCGGGAGAAAAGAATATGTGTAAAGAAACGCAAGTATTAGTAATAGGTGGTGGAATTGCGGGAATAGTTACAGCAACAGAGCTGGCAAAACAGCAGATCCAGGTTATCTTAGTGGAAGAGTCGCCGTACATTGGAGGGAAGGCAGCTTATCAAACACAGCAAATTTCTTCCTTATCAAATGGAGAAAAATTAAGAGGATTTGAGCTGGTAGATAAATGGCTGCAAAAACTTAATCAGTATAGTGTGGAAGTGATGTTGGATCATACTGTCATTGGATTATATGAGAACCGTGATGTCAGCGTTGTACATAAGGAGAAAATCAGGAGAATAAAAGCAAAAAATATCGTTATTGCGACCGGTGCATCAGAAAAGCCTGTTATATTTGATGGCTGGACTTTGCCAGGTGTGATGACGATAGAAGCAGCACAGCAGTTTATTAATCGAGATTTTGTGCGGCCAGGAAAACGTGCAGTAATTTATGGAGTTAGTTCTTTTACACTTGGATTAGTAGAGTTATTTGATAAAACAGGCATTAAAGTGGAGGCAATTCTGGTTTCTGGGGATGACAGCAGTGAAAATCTATCATTTGGTTCTATACCTGTTTTTCATGTACAAGAGGTAACAGCTTTGTCTAAAGGGAATAAAGTGGGTTCATTAGCTGTTGCACTTTGCAATGGCCAACTATTTGAAATAGAGGCGGATTTTATTTGCACAGATGGAGGAAGAAGTCCTGTTCTAGAAACATTGTCCATTTTTGACTGTGATATACAGTATAGCGAGAAGCTGCAATCATTTGTGCCAAGCTATGATGAAAAGATGGAAACTTCTATTGAAAATGTATTTGTTGCTGGAGCATCTGCCGGTTTTACATCTTATGAAGCTATATTAGCATCTGCAGAAATTGCGGCAGCATCTATCGCTGAAAAAGCCTAAAGCAACTGGGGGGAGAGGTAACTAGTGAAGGATTCAATTATTGTATGCAGATGTGAAGATGTGACAGTAAAGGATGTGAAGGCTGCGATTTCAAAAGGCGCTCATACTCCCAATGATATTAAGCGGCTAACAAGATGTGGTTCAGGAGTCTGCCAGGCAAAAATCTGCTCGGATTTAATGGTAGAAATGATCCATGAAACGACGGGGAAATCTTATGGCGATATTGGCATACATCGTCCGAGGATGCCGATTAGGCCGGTTGTATTAAGTACGCTGTTAACTGGGGGAGATGCAGGTGAAGACATATAATACAGTGATTATTGGCGGGGGTGTTATCGGGAACAGCATTGCGTATCATTTATCGAAAAAAGGGGAAAAGGAAATAGCCGTTATGGAAAAAGATTTTCCTTTAAGTGGAACATCTGGCGCTACACAGGCTTGGATATGGGTGCATTCTAAAAAGCCTGCCAGTTATGCTCTTTTTAATAAACAAAGCTCGGACTTGTATCCAAATCTTCAAAAGGAGATTGGCGATTTTGAATATATGCAGCAAGGAGGAATTGTGCCAATTTTTGAGAAGGACGCACTTGCTGATGCTATTTGTCTAGCAGAAGAGCAGCAGCAAGCTGGAATTCCTGTTCAGGTGCTGACCCGAGAGGAAGTGCTGGAGATTGAACCAGAAATATCATCAGAAGTAGTGGGTGCTACGTATAGTCCGATAGATGGAAGTGTTCATCCTTTTCGCTTAGTAGAAAGGTATATGAATGCAGCACAAGAAAATGGCGTTCATTATTATTTCTATAACAAGGTAATAAAGGTGAAAAGGCAAAAAGATGGTTATATTCTTACAACAAATCAGGGAGAGAAGCTGTTTGCGAAGCATGTTGTTATTGCATCTGGAACATGGTCAAAAGAAGTGGGAGAGCTGTTTGATGTTCATATTCCAGTAAAGCCAGTCAGAGGTCAAATATTGGTGACAGAGCAAATGCAGCCATTATTTAAGCATGTCATTATGGGAATGCGCCAATTAAAAAATGGAGAAGTATTAAGTGATTTTACAGAACAGGAAGCGGGTTTTGATAAGCGGTCCACTTTTGATAAAGTGGAAGAGACTGCAAAAAGGGCAGTGAAAATTATTCCAGCTTTAAAAGATGCTATGGTTATTCGCAGTTTTTCAGGCTTAAGAGCGATTCCTGAGGATGGCTTTCCAATACTTGGAGAAGTGGACGGGAAAGCAAACTTATATGTCGCCTGTATGCACAGTGGAATGACCTTATCTCCGTTGATTGGGAATATCATTTCTGATTTGATTCTTTATAAAAAAACATCTATAGACTATAGCAAATATCATGTAAATCGTTTTTTAAGATAAAATGGAGGAAGCTGCAAGCAGTGACGAGTCATTGTTTGCAGTTTTTTAATTTAGGTTGAGAGATGGCGATTTTTGCCGAAAAGTAGCTATTAAAAAAAACGGAGCAAACTATTAAAAAAGTGCAATAAAATAGAAAAAAATCGCAGCAAAAATAGAAGAAGTTGAAGCAACTTCATAGGCAGTTATAGAGGAGATAACGTGAATTACCTGAAAACTCCTTTGGATAGGAAAAAATGGGAGTTTATAGGATAATGAAAGTAGTTTTTGAGTTAGCATTTTAACAGATTAGGAGTGATTGATTTGGATTTAAATCCATTACATTCTTTTTTAGGATATGGCGATTTTCGTAATGCGGAGTTTTTAGTGATAAGTAAACATGAAGGAGCAAATAATGAGAAACTTGAACAGGAGCTGGATGCAAGAATCAATTATTTTGGGCTAGAGAAAGAATATTGGCTGGATGGGGAGAAGCGGTTGAATGGGTACTGGCATCCGTCTGCAAAAAAAGCGGGGGAAATAAAGAGGAAACTTTTTGGAGAAGAAGAAAAATATACGAATAGATTTCCGGACGTTGTAAAATATCCTGCTCGTATGCTGTTTGCTTTGGAAGAGGCTCTCCGTATAAATAGTATGGCAAGTATTGATAAATGGTTTAAAGGAGCAGACGAAATTTCTGAAGATGTCAAAAATAAATTAAATGATTCTTATGAGGATATGTATAGCTACACAAGAATTTCCAACTGGAAAACAGCTTTATCACACTATCAGCCGCTTTTAAGAGCAGCACAGAGTTGGCCTTATACGGAACTGAAAAAATCTGATTATAAAAATGTTTTCGAAAAGACTGTACGTCTTGAAAACCCTGGTTTTGCTGCATGGAGAAAAAAACGAGAAGAAATATTGGCTGATTTATTAAAAGAATATCCGAAAAAAGTAATATTTTGTACAGGCAACTTTCAAAAAGATAATGATTCCGATTCATTAAAAGATTTCTTTGAAAGAGAGTTTCAAGCTGATCTGAACCCATTTGGATTTAATGGAAAGCTAAAAGGTCTATATGGAGAATTCTCTTATAATAATCAAAGAACAGTCGTTATACATACACAAGGTTTAGGAACTGGAGGTGGTTTAGCTTATGATGAAGTTTGTAAGATAACAAAAGTGATTTATCGAAAACTAAAAAGAGGAAAATCCATGTAAATATTCTTCAGGTAGATTAAAGGTTTGTACTAAGGAATGAAGAACGTAAATAAAGCGATATGAAAAATGAATAATAAGAAGCTAGAGCTAGTTTGTAATAAAAAAATTCTCTTTGGTTTAAATCCTATTTAAGATATTTTTTCAGGATAACAAAAGCTATGAAAAAAGCAGCAAGGGCAGATTATTTTATATCTGTTCTTACTGCTTTTATTCTCCATTTTAAAAGGCGGGTTGTTTAATACTTGGCAAAAATGATTAAGTGCAGAAAGTATAGTCATATAGTTGCTGTAAAGATCGATAGAATAAATGCCCAGTACAAACTGCTAGTTAATGACTAGATTTCTTTTTGCCGCATCTAATGCAATAATCATTATAATAGCTGTACTTATGTTTTCGTTTAAATAAACAAAATAGAGATTTAATTTTTGACATTTTAATTCGCCTCCCAATAGAACTACAATACTTTAATGACTAAAATCATTTTTAGTTAATTGTTTCGTTCTTGTGAAAAAATTGCTATATCTGCTAATTATTTCATGATAAGTAAATTATACTACAATCCATTCGGTAAAACGCATAAATGATTCGACAAAATTCTTTGTTAAGAACAATTGGGTAGATAAACTTTAGCATAATAGAATTGCTGAAGTACTTGGAACATCTTTATTAAGAAAAAAGCTTATGGTGAAACGGTAGGGAAGTATCGATTATCCCAAAACCTGCTGTCAGCAATAATTCTGCATATGTCTGCGCTTATGAAGAGATAATCTTCATTTTTTTGCATACTTTATCCGGCATTAACGGGCTTTTGACCCTCACCTCAAGAGATGAGAAGAAATAAGAAATCTAGGTGGTAGAAACTAGCCCGTAAAGACCCGATTGGTTCAACTGACAATCAGTGAGGGGGAAAACTCTCACTGATTGAAGATTCACTTTATACAATATTTTTATAGCTGGGAGCAAGATGATGAAAAATAAAATATACTCTTGACGATGTCAATGAAAAGACGTTATAGTAAATTTACAAATATAATACGTATTAATACGTATTATTCGGTGAAGTGTATAATAAGGAGCGATAAAAATGGAAGTATCAAAAGTGGTCAGTGCTATTAATGGAGAAACGGAAAAAGGCATTTCGGAAGTATATTTGGTGGCATGCGGCGGTTCTTTGGTAGATATGTATGCATCTAAATATTTTCTTGAAAGTGAAGCAAATAAGATTGTTGCAGGGCTATATACAGCTAATGAATTTGTGCATGCTACACCAAAACGATTAAATAAAGATTCTGTTGTTATTGTTTGCTCACATGGCGGCAATACACCAGAATCAGTGGAAGCCGCTAAAGTGGCTAAGGAACGTGGAGCTTATACAATTGGATTAACCCACAACCAGGATGCTGCATTGCTGAAATATTCAGATCATGCCTTTTTATATGAATGGGGCGCTGATAGTGATGTGAAAAACAATCCAATGGCCATTATTTTAGGAATTACTGTAGAGATCCTAAACGTGACAGAAGGATATGAATATTATAAAGCATTTAAAGATGGCATGGAAAAAATTAATGGCATTATAAAAAAGGGCGAGAAGCTAGTCAAGGGAAGAGCAAAGGTTTTTGCTGATAAATATCAGAATGAAGATTTGTTTTATGTTTTATCAAGTGGCGCATCTTATGGTCATGCTTATGGCTTTTCTATTTGTTCGCTAATGGAAATGCAATGGCTGAATGCTGCACCTATCCATTCTGGAGAATACTTCCATGGCCCATTTGAAGTAACGGATAAAGAAACACCTTTTATCTTAATGATGAATGAGGGACGTACACGAACATTAGATGAGCGGGCACTGAAATTCTTAAATCAATATGCAGAAAAAGTAGAAGTAGTAGATGCAAAAGAATTAGGCATTAGCAAAATTCAGGAAGAAGTGGTAGAGTTCTTTAATCCAGTATTATTCTACAGCATTTTATGCGTCTATCGTGAAGCGTTAGCAGAAGTGCGCGAACATCCATTAGAAACGCGTCGTTATATGGGGAAGGTTGCATACTAAGCAGAGGTGAAGCATGATGAAAGTTTTGGGTATAGGTGATAATGTAGTAGATAAATATGTCCATCTCAAAACAATGTATCCTGGTGGGAATGCTCTAAATTTTAGTGTTTTTGCTCAAAAAAAGGGCGTGGAATCTGCCTTTATTGGTACATTTGGGAATGATAAAGAAGCAGAATATGTAGAGAGTGTTTTAAAGGAACTGCAAATTGATATTTCAAGATGCAGACATGCTACTGGGGAAAATGGATGTGCTCGTGTCACATTGGAGAATGGCGACAGGGTTTTTCTTGGCAGCAATGATGGTGGAGTTACACGTGAGAATTTACTAAAGTTAACAGAAGAAGATAAGGTGTACATTAAGGAATTTGCCGTTATTCATACAGGATTATATAGTCATACAGTTCATCTGCTGCCAGAAATTAAAGAGTTGGGCAGACCATTGTCTTTTGACTTTTCTGATGACTTCACACAAGCGGACATTGATTCATATATTTCTTATATAGACTTTGCTTTCTTTTCCTGCAGCCATATGTCAGATGAGGAAACACATACATTTATTAAGTCTAATTTTAAGAAAAAAGGACAAATACTCCTAGCAACACGTGGAAGTGAAAGAACGATAGCATATGACGGTACGCAATTTTATTATCAAAATCCTGAATATGTGGAAGTCAAGGACACAATGGGAGCTGGCGACTCATTTATCACGGCGTTTTTGCTTCATTATTTAAAAGATGGGAATATTATGTCATCCATGAAAGAAGCTGCATCCTTTGCGGCAAATAGCTGTCTGGTTGAAGGCTCATTTGGATACGGAATAGTATACGAGTGAAATATTAAAGCGAGCCATTCAGAAAATAGGACTCGGTCAACAGGGCATTTTTATATCGATTTACTTAGTCTTTTGGAAAAAAACAAAGAAGAGATGCTTTAGGCATAGGGCAGCATTCTAGTTTTGTTATGCCTCTAGTAATTCCTTTTTTTGATGGAAGAGGCAAAAGGAAAATATATAATAAGAAGAAACTTGTTGAAAAAGGAGCATTTTCTTAAGAATGGCAGGTGCTCTTTCAATTTGTCAGCAACTGCCTGCAGCTAGGAAAATCTTTCTCTTTAAAAAGTAGAATATTATGGAAAAAGCTGATAAAGTGGGGCTAACGATTGGCAGGAAATTAGCTGGTTTGTATAGCCTTATAGCCTGAGAAAAGATAAGATATAGACTGCATAAACGAGAAATTGCTGCTATAATTTTTATTTTGTTGTTGCTGCCTATTAAACAGGAATAAAGCATAAGAAAGTAATGCAATTGCAAAAATCCCAAAAGCCTTTTGGTTTTGGGATTTTTTTAGTTTTATACTTTATTGGATAACGAGTGTTATATACGAACAATAGGAAGTGAGCAGCAGCGAAAAGAACCACCTGATTTAATTATCTCAGAAAAATCAACCTCTATAATGTGGAAGCCTGCTTTGCGCAGCCGCTTATTTATTTGCACATTTTGCGAAAGACTCAATAATTTTCCTGGTTCAAGAGACAATACATTTGGCCCCATTGAAAAAAGTTCCTGCTCGTATACTTCAATTAAATGATAGTGTTCTTTTATTAACGCGATTGCATCTGCGGAAAATGCCTGTTTATAAATAATGGCAGTATCAGGGGAGATGATATTAAATACACAATCCAAGTGAAGGATCCTCTTTTTTAATTTTAAAGGAATTACTTCATAAGCAGGCAATTTCGTTTTTAATTCATTTATTGCTTCTTGAGAAGTCCTTCCGCTTAAACCAATCCATATTTTATTCTCTGCGATAATCACATCGCCGCCTTCAATCGAACCTGATGTGATTTCACTATAAGAAATATTGTGGGAATCCAGCCAATTTTTTAGGATAGATTCTTCTCCTTGGCGTATCCTGCTTTTCATATTTCCAATATACAATGTATCATCTAAGCAAAAGCCGATATCTCTGGTGAAAACCTGCTCATTATAACGTTTTTCAGTAGGCAGCATATGAACTGCCGCTCCATTTTCCTGAAGCGCATGTACAAAATTTTTATGCTGCTTCATAGCGAGCTTTTGATTGATATTATGTAATAAATATTGTTTTTGAGTTTCATTAATCGCCTCTTCAATTTTCATGAATTTTGGCGGACATACAATTACATGCCTCAGTTTATTATATTCATTAGAACATTTTACCGCATGGAAGTTTTGAGTTTTTATCATTCGGATTCATCCCCTTCTGAAAATATAATCTTTTTCACATTTCTCTTTCAGAAATAGACAGTCTCTGAAATAAAAATGGAGAAGCATACATGCATACCCAAAATACAATTGAATATTTATTAATTCTTTTGCATTTTTATTATTCTTAATTTTCAGACTAAATAACGGAGAATTAAACACTTACAGCAAAAATGAGTAGTTGTTTCTGCAAGTGTTCTTTTAAGAAAAATAAAATAAATACTTATTATCCTTTAAATAGTTTGTAGTTAATGTACAAATTGTTTTATCACGCATTAGCGGGATTTTGACTCCCACCTAAGGGATGCAGGCGGGAGATAACTGTCCGTAAAAGCCTGATTGGTTCAACTAACAATCAGTAGAAGATGAAGAAACCCCTCACTGATTGAAGTTTCACTTTATACCAGAGGCCAAACTGATCATTATAGAAAACTCTTGATATTAATGTTACCTTATCTTCGGGCTTTTTTAAAGCTTCAATAATTTTAGGATAGGGATGTCCTTGATATATGGCGGAATAATCGTCATATATCTATTATTATCTGTATCTTCTTCCCAGATCTAATATGCTCATTAAACTGTCTCTAATGTTGTTTTTGCTTGCATATGAAGAATGAAATATTTAGAATTTCTAGCTTTGGAGTCAGCGGCGGATATATTAAATCTATCAACTGGCTGCTAATCGATAATTGCTTCTGTACATCTTCTATTAAATCATAAATTTCCAACATGTTTTTTTTGCAGGCGCTTTTAAAATGCGATGAGGAAAATATTTAATAAAGGAAGAAATGGTTATTATATTCACATAGGTTTACCAGAAAATAAGCGAGTGTTTTGTCTTCTTTTTCTAATAGATAGCAGATTTTATAAAGAAAATGAAAGAATTGACATGGAGCAGGAATTTATTTAATATTATGTAGACCAATCGTTATAATTTAGAGGTGTAGAAATGAAGCAAAAAAAAGAAGGAAAACGGGATTTGATTATAAAGACTGCTTCTCAATTATTTCAATGCCAAGGCTATCATGGAACAGGCCTTAATCAAATAATTGAGGAAAGTGGAGCTCCAAAAGGCTCTCTTTATTATCATTTTCCTAAAGGAAAAGAAGAAATTGCTTTAGAAGCTATCCTGTTAATGAAGGAGCAAGTATTGGAAGAGGCGCAAGGAGATTTAAATAAAAAGGATTCTGCTGTAGAGGCGTTTCAATTTCATATAGAGCAGATTGCAGCAGAATTTGATAAGAAGATGAATATGGAGGGACTGCCGATTGGATTGATTGCTTCTGAAACAGCATCAACAAATGAGAAGCTTCGCTGTGCCTGCCAATCTGCCTTTCAAGAATGGCAATCATTGTATACAGATAAATTAAAGCAATTTGGGTATACCAAAGAGAAAGCCAAAGAATTAAGCATTGCCATTAATGCAATGATTGAAGGTGGATGCATTTTGGCAATGACAAGCGAAAGCGGGGAGCCGCTCCGCACTATCGCAAAACAGCTGCCTTTGCTGCTTAAAAAGGAAGAATAAAGGGGGAAATGCAAGATGCAAGCAGAAACAAGTGCCGCAATGGATAAGGGAAATAATTTAGGAAATATCAGAACGGTTCCTGTTATTGTATCCTTTGTCATTGCTGGTTTTATAGGATTGTTCAGTGAGACAGCTTTAAATATGGCATTAAATAATTTGATTACTAGTTTTGGAATTCATGAAACAACAGCACAATGGCTTACAACGGGTTATTTGCTTACGCTAGGGATTTTGGTTCCGATATCTGGATTGATATTGCAATGGTTTACGACAAGACAGCTATTTATCGCTTCTTTGATTATCTCCATTATTGGAACATTTCTTGCAGCGATTGCACCGACATTTAGTGTGCTTTTGATTGCTCGTGTTGTGCAGGCGATGGGAACAGCATTGCTGCTTCCGCTTATGTTTAACACCATTTTAATGATTGTGCCGCCGCAAAAACGGGGGAAAATAATGGGTGTTATTGGATTGGTTATCATGTTTGCACCTGCTGTAGGTCCTACATTATCTGGTCTCATTTTAAAAAGTCTTTCTTGGCATTGGATATTTTGGATTTCTTTGCCCCTTTTAATTTGTGCCCTTATTTACGGCATGTACTTTATGCAAAATGTAACAACACCAACGAAACCTAAAATTGATATCGTTTCTATTATATTATCCACGCTTGGTTTTGGTGGAATTGTCTATGGATTCAGCAGTGCAGGAGAAGGCGGTGGATGGAGCAATCCAATCGTTATAGTTTCTATAGCAGTTGGAATCGTTTCTTTGATTTTATTCTCTTTGCGCCAAATAAAGATGGAAAAACCGATGTTGAATTTAAGTGTGTTTAAATATCCAATGTTTACATTAGGGCTAGTGATGATTATTATCGCAATGATGACGATTTTGTCTTCGATGATTTTATTGCCATTATATTTGCAGACATCTTTAGCGTTAAGCACATTTGCAGCAGGGTTGTTATTGCTTCCAGGTGGAGTGATAAATGGTTTGCTTTCTCCTGTAATGGGCGGTCTATTTGATCGATTTGGACCGAAGTGGCTTGTTATTATTGGCTTTGTTATTATTACTGGAACAATGTTTGGGTTTACTAGCATTACAATGGAAACATCTTCTGCTTTTATTGTAGGAATGCATATTTTTATGATGATTGGAGTTTCTATGGTGATGATGCCAGCACAAACGAATGGCTTAAATCAGCTTCCTCGAGAACTGTATCCTGATGGAACCGCCATTATGAATACTTTGCAGCAAGTGTCAGGAGCAATCGGGACCGCTGTTGCGATTTCTATCTTGTCATCTGGCGCTGAGAAATATATGAGCACTGTAACAGATCCAGAAAATCCAATCAATCAATTGCTTGCTTTTACAGAGGGTGTAAAAAATGCTTTTGTATTTGCGATTATTTTAGGTGTTATCGGATTAGGCTTATCTTTTTTCCTTAAGAGAGTAGTGGTAAAGCAAGGAGAATAGGGGTAGAACATAGATGGTATCTATTGGTCGAATTTTCAACTGATAGATGCCTGTTTCTTTTTTTCAGCTATTTTTAATGAGTAAATCCATTGGTAAAACAGCTTTTGTTGAAAAGTGAGCGTCTGTTTTTAAAACAGTACCTTGCAATAAACAATACTAGATGGTATTCTATATCCATCAGGTATTTTTATATTACAGTACTATACAATAAACAGTACTAAATTATACAAGGAATAGGGTGACGTTATATTGAATGTCCAATTTAAAAAAGGAGTTTTAGAGTTGTGTGTGCTGGTGCTTTTGGATAAGAAAGACAGGTATGGCTATGAGCTGGTCCAAAAAATTTCTGATCAGATTGAAATTTCAGAGGGATCGGTTTATCCATTGCTTAGAAGATTAACGAAAGAAGAATACTTTACAACATACTTGCAAGAATCAACAGAAGGTCCTTCTCGCAAATATTATAAATTAACGGAGAAAGGGAGAATGTATCTCCATGAGCTGATTGAAGAATGGCATGTATTCTCCAATGGTGTTAATCAATTAATTAAAGAAGGTGTTAAAAATGACTAAAGATCAATTTCTTAAAAGTTTAGAGTCCGCTTTAAGACCATTGTCACAAGTAGAGAGGCAGGATATCCTCCAAGATTATAAGGAGCATTTTCTCATCGGATTAGAAGAAGGCAAAACCGAACAGGAAATAGCGGAAGCGTTGGGATCGCCAAATCAAATTGCAAAGGAATTATTGGCTTCTTATCATGTGGAGAAAGTCGATGCAAAAGCAACGACTGGGAATATTTTTCGAGCAATTTGGGCTGTTATTGGATTGGGATTTTTTAATCTAGTTATTGTCTTAGGGCCCTTTATTGCATTAGTTTCCTTAATTTTTTCAGGATGGGCAGTCGGCGTTTCCTTTATTCTTTCCCCATTGCTTATTTTTATCGATTTAGTACTGCAGCCGGGAGCATTTGAATTTTTTTATCTTTTTATGTCGATGTTACTTAGTGGAGTTGGGCTTTTTATATCGATTGGCATGTTCTATATTACCAAGTTTTTAATAAAAGGATTTGTGCGTTATTTAAAATATAATGTATCACTTGTGAAGGGTGGATTAAAGCATGACTAATTTGAAAAAAATAGCGATTATTGCAGCTTTTCTTATTGTGGTAGGGGTAGTCGGCAGCGTGTTGACCTTTGGTTTCCTTGATAAGGGAGTTAGCATTCAGGAGAAAAAAACGTTTGAACAAAAAAATATTGAATCAATAGAGGTCAATTCAAATAATGCACGTGTGGAAATCATTCCAACAAAAGATGAAGCTGCCAAAGTGGAGCTATTTGGGAAAGCTGCCAAAAATACAAAAAATGACTTCTCCGCAAAAATGGAAGGAGATACTCTCATTGTTAGTCTGGAGGAGAAGCAATTCGGCTTTCTTCATCTTGATTTTAGTAGAGAATCTCTTACGCTAAAAATAACATTGCCTGAAAAACAATACAATTCTTTAAAAATCGACAATGATAATGGTTATGTTCAACTTGCAGGTTTAAATGTCAAACAGTTGCAAGGAAATACAAATAATGGCCGTGTAGAATTGAAAAATATAACATCAGCTAGTGTGAACATAGAAACAGATAATGGAAAATTAATATTAAATGATGTTAGCGGCAAAATTAAAGGCAAAACAAATAACGGAAAAATTTCGATCAAAACAGCAGATTTAGATCGATCGATGGAATTGGAAACAGATAATGGCAGCATTGAAATAGAAACGGAAAAAGAGCCGACAAATGTTGCTTTTGATGTTCATGTAGATAATGGCCGGGTTAATATTCTCGATAAATATGAGGGGAATGCTGTTATTGGTGATGGAGATAATATTATTAAGCTAAAAACAAATAATGGAAAAATTAGTGTAATAAAATAGGCAAAAACCTTTAAAGGCTTATCAGGCATTCATGGGCTCTCGAATGCCTTGCTTTAAGGGATGATAAGAGAAAACGAGAAATTCAGGCGGAAGAAACTTGCCGGTAAAAGCTTGATAGAAGATTCTCGTTATGATAGTAGTGGAAAGGGGGCAGCGAGTTCTAGGATTTGCTGCCTTTATCTCTTGAATAGATTTTTATTCCCGCATAAGGGAGGATAAGAGCAATTTAGACGAGGAAAAAAGCTTTTGCATTATTGCAAGCAGCAACAAGACAAGATCATAGGCTTCATTCTCCGTATTTGCTGCCCAGCTTCAAACAAGCAAAAGGCCCTTTATGTCTAAAACTTTGATTCGTTTGGCTGATTTTTGCTCAATATATCCTTGCTGCTCCAGTTCAGTTAATTTGCGGCTGATTGTTTCAGGAGTAGTTCCTAAATAGGAAGCAAGATCCTTTTTGCTCATTGGCAGCATAAATTCCTTTGTTGGTTCTGAGTCGTCGATACATTCAGTCAAATAAAGGGCAATCCGTTTTTCTACTTTTTCTGTAGCAAAGCTGGCTGCTTGTTTTTCTGACTTTTCCAGCCTGGAAGCAAACTCTGCTAACAAGGGAAAAGAAATGGCTGGATATTTTATTATCAAGCTTTGCAAGTCAGAACGTTTCATCATACAGATATGCGTATCTGCCATTGCTTCTGCATAGGCTTCTTGTGTTGTTTCATTAAATAAAGCAAGTTCTCCTGTAAAATCCCCTGGATATAATATTCGTATAAGCTGTTCTTTTCCGGATTCAGAAAGGCGGTAAATTCTTATTTTTCCGCTGCTCACAATATATAAGGAGTCGGAATGATCACCTGCTTGATAAATGATGTCTCCTTTTGTATAGGAGACAGATTGAACGGTATCGGTGATTTCTTTCCGATGTTTTTCTTCTAAGTGATTAAAAATAGGAACCAATGATACACAAGAATGGTGGCTGCATAGATGTAATTTTTCTGCCATAATCCCCCTCCTTTTTATAGAATATGCCTTTATTTATCACGCATTAACGGGCTTTTGTTCCCCACTGATTGAAGTTTCACCTTATTATATTGCCTTATTGACGAAACAATAATCATAATATGCCATCTTCCCACCGGTGTTTGACTACTTGTCCTTTTTTCCTGCTGATCTGCTCTCTTTTTTGCTGAAATGTTGTTAGGCGCATCCCATGAAGAATCACGATTAATACACTTGCTTCATGAATAAACATGCCGGATGCCAAATGAACAGATTCAAGCAATACTCCTAATAAAAGGAGAAAGGCCATTCCAACAGCAAAAAACGTATTTTCCTTCATGTTGCGTATGGTTGCTTTGGATAGTGCGTAGGCATGGGGTAATTGGATTAATTTATCTGCCAACAGAACAATATCTGCTGTTTCGATTGCGGCATCTGTTCCACTTTCTCCCATTGCCAAGCCGACATCTGCTGCAGCAATGGCTGGCGCATCATTAATGCCATCCCCGATCATTGCTACAATATGTCCTTCATTCTGTAATTTTTTCACCACTTCCACTTTGTTTTCTGGCAATAGTTCGAAATGATATTCCCCAATTCCAAGCTGATCTGCCACTAATTTCGCTGTTGCTTTATTATCTCCTGTTAATAGAAGAATCCTTTTGATGCCGTTTCTTTTGAGTGCTGATATGGCAGCTGGTGCATCTTCCCGAATTTGGTCGGCGATAGAAATTATTGCAGCAATTTTCCCATCAATCGCTGCGAAAATTGCTGTATTTCCAGCCTGTTCACGAGCTGCTGCATAATAAGCTGCTTCCTCTGAAATAGTAATAGCTGCTTCTTTCATTAATTGGCGATTCCCCGCCATGACAAAAGAGCCTGCTACTACAGCGTAGATCCCTTTTCCTTTTGCCACTTTTGGATTTATAGGCTTCTCTGTCTGTTTAATTCCTCTTGCGTGTGCTTCATTAATGATGGCTTTGCCTAAATGATGCTCTGAAATGCTTTCTGCTTCTGCCACTATTTTTAATAGGTCGTTTACGTTCTGATCAGAAAATATTTGAATATCTGTAACAGTTGGTTTGCCTTTCGTTAGTGTGCCTGTTTTATCAAATATTAGGACATCTGCTTTTGAGAATTTTTCCATTACTTCTCCGCCTTTTACAAGGATGCCATGCTTCGCTCCGTTTCCAATTCCTGCAACATTTGATACTGGTGCACCAATTACCAGTGCCCCAGGACATGCAATGACTAAAAAGGTAATGGCTAGATGAATATCTTTTGTAAGTACATAAACAAGAAGGGACAAAAGCACAATAGAGGGAGTGTAAAGCTGAGCAAAACGATCGAGAAATTTCTCCGTTTTTGTTTTTGAAGCTTGAGCCTCTTCCACAAGTTCAATGATTTTGGCAAAGGCTGTATTCTCTCCAACCTTTTCAGCTATCACTTCCACATATCCGCTATCTACAATCGTCCCGCTGAATACTTTATCTTGGTGCCTTTTCATCACAGGTATACTTTCCCCAGTAATGGCTGCTTCAGATAAAGCTGCCTGCCCTTTTATAATCCTGCCATCAACAGGCACTTTTCCGCCAGACCGAATAATAATATAATCCCCTTCTGCAACGGCCTCTACAGGTATTTCTACTTCTTTCCCGTTTTGAATGACAGTTGCAGTTTCTGGAGCCATATTCATTAGTTCTTTTAAATTAGCGCGAGTCTTCTCTAACGTGCGCACCTCTAAATAGGCGCCAAATAAAAAGAGAAAGGCGACAATAGAGGATTCCGTATATTCTCCTATAAACAGGGCGCCGATCACTGCGATGGTGACCAATAGTTCAATGCTGAAGGCCTTCATGCGCAATGCCTGCATCGCTTTTATTCCAATCGGAATACCGGCTGCTAAAGTAGAGAGAATAAGGGAAAAACTTTTTAGTTCCTCTTTTCCCCATAATCCTAAGAGAAGCCCAGTAAGGATAAAAACTCCAGAAAAAAAGGCGAGGAATCGTTTGTTTTTATGAATAAGTTCTATCATTGTTTCACTTCCTTTGATTTAGAAAAATGGAGTGTCATCAGATTTTTGGCTTTGTTTATCCGCTATTTGTAAGGCATATCTAATAGTTGGCAGATAAAACAGAATAGCCTAATTTGCTGATCGTTTGTTCTAATCCATCTCCGCCGATAATGGATGAATTATATTCTGTTTTCACTTTGCTGGCGTGAAACAACACTTTAGCGGAAATCACCCCTGTTGTGTTATTTAAGACAGTCTCTATTTTTTTGATGCATGATGGACAAGCTAATGGCTCTAATTGAAAAACAGCTTTTGCCATTTCGATTTCCTCCTTTGTTTTGATATATTTATATTAATGGAGCGTTCATTTTTTTTACTTGATATAAATCAATTTTTAGAAGAAAAATCCTTCGATGGCAAAATAGAGGGGAGGGGGACTATTAAAATGGACATCTTTTTTTAAAGAAATGAGAGGAAACATAAAGAATGGCGTGAATAGAAAAACGTTGCTTCTTGGAAAGCCTGTCTCAGGTTGGAATAAGCGAATCTTGTTATTTGTTGATTTTATGCTTATTTAAATATTTGACAATATTTAGAATGTAATTTTTAATAGTCTTAGAAACAATCTTAACTATTTAAGGAAAGGAGAAAATATTTTCTGTTTTAAAGAAATTTTTTCTATAGGGATATCATTTGTATTTGCAGTAGAATGAGGCTAGGGCTGCTGGGAAGCCTAAAAGGAAAATCTATAGCCTGTTTAAATGCAGACTATTCAACCGATAAAAAGAAAGCGCTATCTTTATAGTGGATCCAGGAGGAGAAATGGTCAATGAAAAAAAATCCAATGCGAGCAGCAGTACTCACAAGTCTTAAAAATATTGAGTTGCAGAATGTAGAAATTCCAATTCTAAAGGATAATGAAGTATTGATTAAAATAAAAGCAGTAGGGCTTTGCGGTTCAGATGTCCATTACTATGAACATGGAAAAATAGGAAACTATGTGGTAGAAAAACCTATTATATTAGGGCATGAAGCTTCTGGAGATATTGTGGAGGTGGGGAAAAATGTTAGGGGCCTTCAGAAAGGACAAAGAGTATCCATTGAACCTGGAGCAACTTGCGGAGAATGCACCTATTGTAAAGAAGGACGCTATAATCTATGTCCAAGTGTAGAGTTTTTGGCGACACCGCCTTATGACGGGGTATTTTGCGAATATGCTGTGATGAGAGAGGATTTAGTTTTTCCTATCCCAGATAGCATGAGTTATGAAACGGCTGCTCTAGTAGAACCTTTTTCAGTAGGCGTGCATGCAATTAGTCGGGGGGAATTAAAGGCTGGCGAAACAGTAATTATTCTGGGAATGGGGCCAATTGGACTTGTGACTGCTGCTGCAGCCAAAGCAGCTGGGGCAAAAATGATTATTGGCGTCGATTTAGAAACAAGCCGCTTAGAAGTTGCCAAAAGTATGGGAGCAACTCATATTATTAATTTACGTGAAGAAGATTTAGAAGAAAAAGTAAAGGAATATACAAATGGCATAGGGGCAGATCTTGCGATTGAAACAGCTGGAAGCCCTAAAGCTGTTCAAGGAACAATTTTGTCTGTACGCAGAGGAGGAAGGGTGGCAATTGTCGGTTTGTCTCCACAAGATGAAGTGCCAGTAAGCATATCTCAAATCATCGATAAAGAAATCGATGTAAAAGGGGTATTCCGTTACCATCATACATATCCCCGCGCTATTGAAATGCTTTCTGGCGATAAAATAAATATAGAAAAAATGATTACCGATAAATATCCGTTGGATGAAGCGGCAAAAGCTTTTGAAAAAGCGATTCATGATAAAACAAACACATTAAAAATCATGATTTATCCAGGAATATCTAGCTAAAAGGCAAGAATAGGTTTAAAAAAGGGCTCCTAGTGTTTTTGACTAACAGGAGCCCTTTTCATATTGTTTTTTAAAATTCTTCATATACCGCTGGATCTTGATCTGCAATTCGTCCATCTGGTCGTGTTAAGTTTGAAATCTGGTTCATTTCTTCTTCTGTTAAGGAAAAATCAAATATATTCAAATTGTCTAACTGACGTTTTGGTGAGCTTGATTTCGGGATTGGCAGGGCACCAAGCTGAATATGCCAGCGCAAGATGATTTGTGGAATTGTTTTTTGATGTGTGTTTGCGATTTGTTGGATGGTTTCATTTTGGAGAACATTATTGGCTCGGCCTAATGGACTCCATGATTCTGTTACAATTTTTTTCTCTTTATCATAGGCAAGCTGTTCTTCTTGAGAGAAATATGGATGGAGTTCTATTTGGTTGACACTTGGTGCTACTCCTGTTTCTTTTATGAGGCGGTCCAGGTGTTCTGGCAGGAAATTGCATACACCGATGGAGCGGATTAGCCCCCATTTTTTTGCATCAATTAGTGCTTGCCATGCTTCCACATATAAGTCAGTTTTAGGATTTGGCCAATGGATAAGAAATAAATCATAGTAATCTAGTTTGGAACGGTATAGTGATTCTTGGATAGTATAGATGGCATTTTCGTATTTTTGATGGCGGCCAGGCAATTTTGAAGTCACAAGAAGCTGATTTCGAGAGACAGAACTGCGGCGAATAGCTTCTCCAACCGCGCCCTCATTTTCATAATTAAAGGCAGAATCAAGCAAACGATACCCCATATCAATGGCACTAGTCATCGCTTGAACTCCTGCAGCCCCTCTTAGATCATAGGTTCCAAGGCCAACCGCAGGCAAAGTTAATCCATCATTCAGTGTAATTTCTGGAATTGAAGTATTCATAATATCCTCCCCTTTTTGACTATTTAAATTAGGCTCTTTTCTAAAAGATTGTTGTTTTTAAATAAGTTTGTAAACAAAAAACTATTTAGGTTGATTGGAACGGATATGCGAGACTCCTTTGGGAGCACCGCCGCGAGCATCCTGAAGCGGAAATTAACCTTTCCCAGTGCTTAGTGAATAGCAACAAAGTTTACGAAAACAGCCTTAAATTAATTATAGAAAAAGCAAGAGGGAATGGCTAATATTTGCACTTGCAGCGAGGAATAATCAGTCTTCTAATAGGGGAGGAGGCTAGTCATTCCAGGTATTATAATAATTAAATGGATGAGTTGCGTCTGCCGCTGTTCTAAATATTCTTTTTTGCTTTTTTAGTTTTTTAATTGCAGCGGATAAGGATTTGGGGTTTGTAGCTTGATCATGCATTAAAATGATGCTTGCCCTATTTTTTCTATCGTTGTATTGGATATTTTTTTCGATTATTTTTATTGATTTAGTTTTGTTTTGCGGCTTTTTCCAGTCTTCACTGTCCACATTCCAATCCCACATTTGAAATCCTGCCTTTTTCATCGCTCTGCGGTATGATGCGGTCATATATGGTTTGCTGCCATAAGGTGTTCGCACAATTGTACTGGTTATCCCTGTAATATCTTTGACAATTTTTTGAGCTTCTTTCATTTCTTTAACAGCAGTTTGCGGTTTTTTATAAAATTCTTTTGCACGATGGCTCATTCCATGGAGACCAATTGTATGTCCTTCGTTCACGATTCTATTTAACAAGCATTTATGCGATGCTGCATTTGGGCCCAGCACAAAAAAGGTTGCCTTTACGTTCTCTTTTTTTAATAAATTAAGAATGTTTTTGGTGTATTCATTAGGGCCATCATCAAAGGTTAAATAGATTGATTGTTTGCTTTCATAAGAGTTATTTTTGGCATGTACGACATTTTCTGAATGGGCAATAAACATAAACATAATAATAAGAAGAAAAGAAATATATGTTTTCACTGTTTGTACCACCACCATGACGTCTGTTTATCCGGCACTAACAGGCTTTTGACCCCACCTCAAGATGATGAGAAGTCTAGGTGGTAGAAACTAGCCCGTAAAGACCCGATTGCTTGATCTAACAATCAGTGGGGGACGTGGAAAACCCCACTGGTCGAAGTTTCACTTTATGCAGCTTGCTGCTTGAAAATTGGGGTATATCAGTTAATAATATAGTAAATAAATGTTTACATGTATACAGGCTGTCGACCAGCACTCCTTTTTTATTGTTTGTCCTTTGGCTGCGCTGCCTCAAAAGCCAATTGTTTTTGTTCAGTCTGGAAGTTAATGCTGGATTTTGTTTATCACGCATTAACGGGCTTTTGACTTCCAACTAAGGGATTATAAGAGAAAACGAGAAATCTAGGTGGGCAGAAACTTGCCCATAAAAGCCTGATTGGTTCAACCAACAATCAGTAGAGGGCGTGGAAAACCTTCCCTGATTGAAGTTTCATTTTATGTTCTTTATGAATTTTACATGTATATTGTATGATAGATAGTTTATCCAAGTATTTGAAAATAATGAGAGTGATTTGAAGTATTTCGGAGGTTATTATGGCAGATTTATTTAAAATTATTGCAGAGATAGTTAATATTATTCACGATGTCATTATGGCAGCAGCAGCGCAAATTGGCTGGCAGGCAACTGATAAAGATTTGCACCTGTGGATTATCGGCATTATCGGCATCATTGCTTTTTTTATTGTGCAAGCTGTTTTTAGACGACTGGCAAAATGGAGCATCACAAGCATTTCTTTTATTTATACGTTCACCTTGATCTTAGTGCTGGTATTTGCGATTGAAATCCAGCAGGGCATTACAGGCAGGGGAAATATGGAATTTGCGGATGCTGTGGCAGGCATCTATGGATTTTTATTATTTTTTGGCATCTATGTTGTATGGAGAGTAATTCGATATGGACTGACTAAGCTTGTCAAAAAAGAAAAAAAAGAAGGCGATACTAGCAAAAAAGGAAGAAGGTATAAAGGGTAAAAGATGGCTAGACCTAAAAAATAGGTTTAGCTTTTTGTTTTGCTGTGCTTTTTCGCATGGAAATTAAAAAAATGCAAATAGTAGTAAAAGAAGAAGGAGTTTGCTGCTTCAAAAGCGAATTAAATAGACAAGCACAGCTAGATAACTTAGTTGCCTGCTTGCAATCAAAATGAAAGGATGATTTTTATTGTTATTCAACATGCAAAACAAACCACATTGATTAAAAAGTATTGGGACTTGTATGAAAGCAAAAAGGAGTTATCGTATTTAGTTAAACCTTCTATGCCGATTATGTATTTTGGCAATATCAAAAAATATCTAGAATCCCCTATTCGCATCGTTACAGTTGGTCTGAACCCATCAAGGAGAGATTTCCCTGAACCAGACCCTTTCCAAAGGTTTCAATCTATGAAACAAGACCATTATTATCATTTCAATCAGCAGTATACTTCTGCACTTAATCAGTATTTTGACGACGACCCATACAATGCTTGGTATAATCCAGCTTTCGAAAATATGTTAAATGGCCTAGATGCCAGTTTTTACAACAGAAAAGAAAATACCGCCCTCCATACAGATATCTGCACACCATTAGCTACGAATCCTACATGGGGCGACTTAACAAAAGAAACGAAATTAGATCTTCAGGCAACAGGCGTTCCATTATGGCACGAACTGATTGATTGCCTAGAGCCGGATATTATCCTTATCTCTGTGGCAGGAGAACATTTATCGAAAATTCAATTTGAAACAATAAAGGATTGGGAAACCATCTACACTTCACCGCGGGATAAGCCATATTTAATCAACAGCAAACAAGTAAGACTAGCAAGCGGCAAAACAAGTTCTATCTATTTTGGAAGAGCGAGTGAACTGCCATTTGGTTTGGTAGGAGCAGAAGAACAGTTTATTATCGGCAAACATATTAAAACAATTACGGAAAAATCAAAAAATCCAGCAGTTTTTATGCCATTTATTCATCCGGGATTGGAAGTAGACGGAGAAGATGGAGAAATGTTTGGCTGGGAAGAAAAAATACAGTAAGAAAAAGGTATGGCGGATTATTTTCGCCATACCTTTTTTTGCTGTGATTAATAGATGTTGCTGCGTTTTGGATGGTTTTGTTGCGATTTTGGACATGTATGCTGCAGTTTTTATGGTATTTGTTGCGATTTTCTTCGATTTAGCTATTATTCGACAAAAACTACTAAATAACTACCGCAAATATAAAAAAGGAGGGAGATCCTCCTTTTTTATTATCAATGTCCTGCCATTAATGCAGGGTTTGCCTTTTCCTCAGGATCAGGCTTATCTTCAGGCTTATTCTTTGGTTTGCGAAGAAGGAGACTGAATAAGAATCCTGCCACAGCAAGACAGGCAGAAAGGAAGAAGGTATCTGCAAATCCTGCCGTCACTGCTTCAGCAGGGGCTAATCCTTTGGCAACATCTTTCATATGTGTTGTAATATGTGATGTTAAATAGCCTGTTAAACCAGCTACAGCAAAGGAAACGACAACTTGTTGAGCTGCTGTTGTCAGTGGCGTTACCCTGCTGACTAATTTGCGGGGAGCTGCATTTAACACATGTGTGTTGACAGGCATCATTGTAAGTCCCATGCCTGCTCCCATTAAAAATAAGGATAAAAGAATCATTCCTAAACTTGTATCCACTTTTACTTGTGCCAACAAGTAAAGTCCTGTAGAAATAACGCCAAGACCTGTTAGGGCAAGAGGGCGAGCACCAATTTTATCAAATAAACGACCGCTTATTGGCATAAAGATTCCAGAAGCCAATGCTTGAGGCAATAAGATCAGCCCTGTTTCTAATGCTGTATAGCCCTTTACTTGCTGCAGGTATAATGGTGTGATAATCATTGAACCAAATAAGGCTATTTGAGTTAGCCAAGCAAGCAGAATTCCTCTTGTGAAGTCAGAAGAACGGAATACACGTAGCTCAAGCAATGGCTGTTTTTGGCGCAGTTCTACAAAAATAAATAGAAGCAATGCAATACCGCCAACTGTTAAACCGATAATAGTCGACTTAGAAGTCCAGCTTGTTCCACCTTCACTAACGCCATATGCAAGCATGGCAAAAGCAATTGGAGCAAGAATCATGCCAATTACATCAAGATGTGGTGCAGCATGTTTTTCTGATTCAGGAAGAAACTTCATGCCAACGAACATTGCGACAATACCGATTGGCAAGTTAATTAGGAATATCCAATGCCAGCTTACATATTCTACAAGCCAGCCTGATAAGACAGGACCAAGTGCTGGAGCAAGCAGCATAGGAATTCCTAGAACTCCCATGATGGCACCTCTTTTGTCAGGGGGAGCCAATTTAAATACCATAGCCATCCCAATTGGAGAGACCATTCCGCCGCCTATGCCTTGAATGATTCGGAAAATAATCAGCTGAACTGGCGATTGTGCAAGAGAACATAATACGGATCCTGCTGTAAATAAGGCAATGGTAATAAGAAAAATCCGTTTGGCTCCGAATTTATCTGTCATCCATCCTGCAAGTGGGATTACTGCAGAGAGAGCTAATGTATAGCCAGTAACTGTCCACTGAATGGTTTTGAGGTCTGTATCAAAATAATCGACTAAATTAGGAATGGCAACATTGACGACAGTGCTGTCTAAAATAACCATAATCATTCCAACGATAACTGCAAGAAGGGGTGCAATGATTGTTTTAATAGAAAACTCATGGGAAGCATCAGAAGTTGACCCATTGTTAGGATTGGCCATATTTTCACACTACTTTCTTTTTCTTTAGTTTTAAACATTTTGTTTGAATATTAAAAATTAAACAGTGTTTAAAACAACGTTTAACATGAATTTAACTGGTTTCTTTTTATCTGTCAAGAAAAATAATTGCTGTAAATGTTTGCAATAATAAGAGCATCATCCCTTGACCCAAAAGCTAAAGCATATTATCGTTATAGTAAAATAAACGGATTTTATTGATTTGAGTTTAGAAATAGGGGAGTTAAACGATGACAAAAAGCTCCGAAAAAGATGGGACTACCAAAACAAATATACTAAATGCGACATTAGAGCTGATTAAAACAGAAGGACTAGAAAAGATAACATTGCGTAAAATAGCTGCAGCAGCCGATGTGAACTTGGCGCTGATTAATTATTATTTTGGATCAAAAGATAAATTGATCAATGAAACATTAAAAGTTCTTCTCGCTTCCTTTCAAGAAGCTTTTTCCATTTTAGATGATTATTCTATGCCGCCAAAGGAAAGATTTAAAACCTTTTTGCTTCATTATATAAACTCTATTATCGTATATCCAGAGCTGCTTCGAGAAATGCTTGGCAAAGGCGATATTTCTTTTGAATCACAATTAGATTATAAAAATTTTATGAAAACAATGGGTTTAAATAAAATCAAAATGACGATTCAAGAAATTACTGGGGTAGAGGATTCAGATATTTTAACTATGATGATGATGCAAATCCATGCAGCCTTCTTTTTTCCGATTTTGATGGCTTGCAAACAAAATGCTCCAATTATATGGAATCCTATTCCGATTGAAAAGCAGATAGATCATTTATTTTCTCATTATTTTGCTAAGTATTCGTAAGTAAAGGTATGGCAGATTAAATTGCCATGCCTTTTTTGCGGGGGTTGTTGCGGTTTTTATGGTGTTTGCTACGATTTTTTTCGATATAGCTATTATTCGACAAAAGACGACATGTCTATTTGATAAGTTTAATCTATGTAAGCACAGGCTGTCTTTTACTGTTTAAATATGTTAACCTATAAATATATTTAGTTAACATAAAAAGGAGAGCTAAAGATGAAAAGCAGTTTAGATTTAGAAAACCTAGTCAAAAAATCATTGAAATTAAATGCTATTACAATGAAGGAAGGTTTAGGGATTCTGCAAATAGAGAATGAGCGGATTCTTGAGCTAATGAATGCAGCTTATCAAATTAGGAAGTATTTTTATGGAAACAAAGTGAAATTAAATATGCTGTTGAATACAAAAAGCGGCCTATGCCCAGAAGATTGTGGTTATTGTTCCCAGTCGATCGTTTCAGAAGCAGCAGTAGAAAAGTATTCTCTTCTTGATAAAGAAACCATTATAGAGGGGGCAAAAGAAGCAATTCGGAGAAAAGCTGGCACTTATTGTATTGTGGCAAGTGGGCGGGGACCTACCAATAGGGAAATTGAACAAATTGCGGAAGCAGTGAAAGAAATTACTGAGACCACTTCTTTAAAAATATGCGCTTGTTTAGGGCTGTTAACTAAAGAAAAAGCTGAGTGCCTAAAAGAAGCGGGAGTGCACCGATATAATCACAATATTAATACACATAAGAATCATCATGAATATATTACAACAACTCATACATATGATCAGCGGACTGATACGATACAGCTAATAAAAAATACAAATATTTCTCCATGTTCTGGAATAATTATAGGCATGGGAGAAACGGATGAACAAATTGTAGAGATGGCTTTTGCATTAAAGGAATTGGAAGTAGACAGCATCCCTGTTAATTTTCTTCATCCCATTTCAGGCACTCCATTAGGAAATCTTCCCCTTACCATGCCGTTAAAAGCATTAAAAGTATTGGCTTTAATCCGTTTTATTTGCCCAAACAAAGAGATTCGCGTTTCAGGAGGAAGGGAAATAAATCTAAGATCCTTGCAGCCAATGGCTCTTTATGCAGCCAACTCTATTTTTATTGGCGACTATTTAACCACTCAAGGGCAGCAAATCGAGGCAGATCATCAGTTGATAGAAGATTTAGGATTTGAAATAGAAACTTGTGCTTTATAAGCTTGTAAAGGCAAGGAGTTAAGTTATGGGAAAGGGGGCTGGATGCAAATGTCCCCTTGTAAAAACTAATGGTATTAGTTAAGATGAAACTAATACCATTAGTTTTATCTTAAGGAGTGAAAAAATGAGAATAACAAAGCATAATCATTTGTATCAGTTAACTTTTTTTCCGAAGATATTCCCTGTGAACTGCTATCTTATTGAGGAAGAAAATGAATTGACATTAATTGATGCTGCTCTTTCTTTCAGCTATAAGCACATTTTAGAGGCAGCAAAAAATATAAAAAAACCCATTACAAAAATTGTTTTAACACATGCCCATGGCGACCATATTGGTTCTTTAGATGCTTTAAAGGAAAATCTTCCTGATGCAATTGTATATATTTCTGAAAGGGATGCAAGAATTCTGCAAGGGGACCACTCTATTTTAAAGGAAGAAGAGCCGCATAAGCTTAGAGGGGGATTGCCAAAGAATATCTGCACAAAACCAGATATTCTGCTGAAGGATGGAGATAGCGTCGGTTCCCTCATATGTGTGAGTATGCCTGGCCATACTCCTGGAAGCATGGCTTTTTTAGATAGACGAGATCATAGTTTCATTGCAGGTGATGCTTTTCAAATAAAAGGGGGATTAGCCGTTTCTGGACAATGGAAAATAGTATTTCCTTTTCCTGCGATGGCAACATGGAATAAGGAAGCAGCCTTAAAAAGTGCCGAAAAAGTATTAGCCTGTGATATTTCTCTTTTAGCAGTAGGACATGGAGATTTGCTGAAGAATCCACAGAATCAATTAAAGAAGTTGCTATCTAAATAGAAGGAGCAGGGGAAATGTCAAAAAGAGCAGGAATTGTAGTAGATGATATTATTAGAGTTGCAGCAGAGATTGCAGATGCAAATGGATTGCAGGAAGTCACAATGGCGAATTTGGCAAAACGTTTGCGAATAAAGTCGCCCTCTCTTTATAATCATATCAGTGGTTTGTCGGAATTATTTAATCGATTAACATTGTTGGCGCTTGAGAATTTTTATGCTCAATTAAAAGAGGCTACACTAGGATTGGAGAAAAAAGAAGCAATCCATGCTTTAAGCAAATCTTACATCGAATTTGCAAGAAATCATCCTGGACTGTATGAATTAACAATCAAGGCTCCTAATCCAAAACAAAAGGACATCGTTAATATGGCAGATAAAATAATTGCACTAATTAGGGGAATTCTAAGTCCGTTTGGTTTAGCCGAAGAGAAATTAATCCATGCCATCAGGGGATTTCGCAGCTTATTGCATGGATTTGCATCTATCGAATTAAAAGGCGGTTTCGGCCTGCCAGTAGATACGGATAAAAGCTTTATTTTTTTAGTAGATGCATTTTTGCGGGGGATAAAAGAGTAGATTGTTTATTGCTGCTCCAAAATTTTAAGAATGTGCTCCGACTTTTGCTAAGATTGTTTCATTTTTAGTCTGGATAGCTATTTTGTGATAAAAATAGACAAAAAAAACTAGAAGGCTGCATGTATATTGAAATTGGAGAGAAGGATTAAATCATTTTTTCTCGTATATTAATAGTGTTTTGCAAGTTTAAACGACAATAGGAGGAGTAGAATGGAAGATCCGAATTATAAAGCTGTATCCAAAAATTTAAGTAAGTATGCAGATTTTAATTATTATATTTTATTGTCAATAGTCTTTGGCGGCTTCCTTATTTTTGGCTTATCTGAAAATATAAAGGGTCCTGCTATACCAAAGATTCAGACCGACTTTAGTTTAAGTGAAGCCCAGCTTGGTTTTTTGCTTGCTTTAAACTCTCTGGGATATCTTTTAGCATGCTCTTTTACATCTGCATTATCTAATAAAATTGGCATTAAGTGGACAGGGATTATTGCTTTTGCTTCGATGGCTTTTTCAGGTGTATGCATGTATTTTTCTCATGCTTATTTTTTTCTGTCTGCTTCTTATTTTCTTTTATATATTGGGAACGGTATGCTTGAAATTGGCCTAGGCATTATGGCAGCTCGCATTTTTACAAAAAATACTGGAATGATGATGAATCTTTCTCACTTTTTTTATGGATTAAGTTCAATAGTAGCACCTATTTTTGCTTCGTCGATGATGACATGGAATGCAGGAAGCGGAGAACTTGGCTGGCGTGGAATGTATTTTATTATGTTATTGGTTTCTCTTTTGCCGATCATCCCGTCTTTATTCGGAAAGTTTCCACAAGAGCATGCAGAAAAAGAAGATGTGATTTCATATCATTCTCTTGTTCGCGACCCAGTTGCATGGCTGATTGTAGCCATTCTTTCTTTTGGAATTGTATCAGAAATTTCTGTGGGCAACTGGCTTGTTAACTTTTTGGTCAAATCATACAGCTGGAGTTTGAAGGGTGCCGCGGAGATGCTGTCATTATTTTTTCTGTTTTTTACTTTAGCGAGACTATTGCTTGGGCCTATTACAGATAAAATTGGCTATACTCTCTCCATTATGATTTTTGCCTTTTTGTCCGGTATATGCAGTTTATCTGCAGTGATTGTAGGAGAAAAAGGGGCCATTCTTTTTGCGCTTGCGGGCGTTGGAATTGCTCCCATCTATCCAACTGTTATGGCATTATTGACGAAACTGTATCCGAAAGGAACGGGAACAGCTATTACATTTACGGTCACATTAATGGGGATTGCCAGTGTAATCGGCAGTTTTTTCATCGGTTTTATTATTGATTCTATCGGAGGCGGGAAAAATAATATTCTTGGATTGCAGGTTGGGTATGGAATGATTGGTGCTCTAGCTCTTATTTGTTCTGTTTGCTGTATTTTTTTGTTCGTCTTTTTATGGAAGAAGGATAAACTAGTTTAAACTAACGGTGTTTTATATACTGCAAATAAAGGTTATTTTTGCTGCTAAATTCTTTTTATCACGCATTAACGGGCTTTTGACCCCACCTAAGGGAGGATAAGAGAAAACGAGAAATGTAGGTGGAGAGAAACTTGCCCGTAAAAGCCTGATTGGTTCAACTAACCATTAGTGGAGGATGTGGAAAACCCCTATTGATTGAGGTTTTACTTTATTTTTCCAATTTAGAAAGTGTTTTTATAGAGAGGAAATAAGTTCTTCCTCTCCCTTCTAAGGAGCTTTTGGCAGAGACTGGTTTTAATAGTCTAATGGCAAGAGAGGTGGAATCTATTTGCAGAAACCTTTTAGCTTGTTGATTGGTAATAGTATCTCCATATAAATAATAATAGTCCTTCAGCGCCCGTAAATGTGCCTTTTTGTCTTTAAAATCGCATTTGGGGCAATGCCAGTTTGCGTTTATTCTGTTAATTGGGAGGTAACCGCAGTTTTTGCAGATAACGCCTTTTTGTATATGATTTGATTCAAGCTGATATTTTGATAGTACGGAGGAATGAAAAGGCATATGCTTCTTTTTTATTTTTTTGATCAGTGCTTTTATGGAATGTTCATCCAGTGCATGGCGGGATATGGATTCAGAGATTTGCTCCATTTGAAAGGGAAGGTAGCTGCTGTGAAGAATATGAGACTGTTGGGAGCGGTTTGCAGTAATGATGGAAGAGGGGTTGGCTATCACAATTAAACTATAAATAGGGATCGATTCATCTAATTTTAAGAATTGCTGTAATTGTAGTTTTAGTCTTTTTACTTGCGTTAGAGGATCTGGAAAAGCAGTTTTCTTTTCACCTTTTATTCGAATCAATTGGTTAAATGCCGTATCGAAATGCAATTCTCCAGAAATATTTTTAACTTCTAATAAAAGAAGATATTTGGTGGAGAGGATTAATACATCGATTTGAAAATAGTGTTTTCCATCAAATAGGCGCAAGTCGTGAAGAATATAATATTTATTTTCCGGCAAAAAACTAAATGCAAAGTGCAGAGATTGTTCTCCGCGATATCCAGCTGCTAGTTTATGCAAATCAGATTGAATAAGAGGGATTTTTTCATGTTTGGGGACAATTCTTTTTAGCAATGTTTCCAGTTTAGGAATAAGAAGGGGTCTTTCAAGGCGTTTTGCAATCATGTCATCACTCCGATATTAATTTTTTCATGTAATAGGTTCTATAAAGTCGAGGGAAATCCTTCTTTTCTTCTGAAAAAAAGAGGTATGCGCCTAGATTGCATCATTTTGTATATGCAATGTTGCGGTTTGCGGAAGTTTAGCTTCAATTTTACTTGAAATAGCTATTTTTCGACAAAAAACGATAGAAAAGAAGGCGGGAATACGCTCGCTCCCACCAATTCTATATTAAAATTTTATTTGTTTTAATTGCTCCCCTTGAACATACAGCAATACACCTGTTTTAGCATCAATAGAGTGAATGGCTAGGTTAGAAAAATCAGTTGTCATTAATTTTTTTATTAGCTTTCCATCGAAATTATAAACATTTATATTGCTGTTTTCGATATCGTCATTCCACGTAATTCCAATATAGCGTTTTTTGCTTAAATCTACGTCCACAACATAAGGGTAGTTTCCATCTTTTGTTTTTTCTTTTATTTTTGTTACCGTTCCTTTGCTGAAGTCAAAATAGTAGTTGTATGGTGCATCGCTGTTATAGTCAAAATAAGAGATGCCATTATTTGAAACGGCATAATTGCCTTCATCGCAGCCAGATATATTATACAATTTTGCTTTGATGCTAGAAATTTTTGTATCTTTTTTTCCATCTAAGTTCATGCTGTATAATGCATTTTTGCTTGTATAGTAGATTTTATTTCCGCTTATCCAAAAATCATCCACTGCTTTTTTTAATGTTGTTTTCTTTTTTCCGTCTAATGTAGATTTAATAATAGTAAATTTGGAAAAGCCATTTTTTTCTACTTTGGCATAATAGATATAGTTTCCGCTGACAGTAAAAGCATTGTCTGTGTTTGTTGATATTTTATCTGTCGTTACCTTTGTTATTTTTCCTTTGCTGTTTTGTTTATAGATTTCTAATATATCAGCAGAACCTCCGCCACAATAAGATCCATTGTAGGAACCGCTAAATAGAAATTTGGTAAAGTAGATATCTGATCCTGCTGCTTGTACATCCACAATCGGCATATTATTCATATACGTATCTTTTTCAAAATCTTTTTTTGTAGCAATCTTATTGTTTATATCTGCTGATGTGAAATCAGCCAATTTAAGAGGCGGAGTTTTGGTTGATTTTAATGTATATGTTTTTTCTTTTAATACTGCACTGCTTTTTCCGTTAGGAGCGGATTTATATATGCCTGCACTAATTTTATCTGTACTTGTTACAGGATAATAAATCATTGTTGACTTTGCTTGAGATGGTGCAGGAAAAAGTAAAAACAATAATATTCCTGCTAGTAATAAATGAAAGTATTTTTTCATTAAGATTTCCCCTTTTTTGACTAAATAGTTAAAAATACCTAATTGATAGTTTAGCATAATTGAATGTTATTTTGTTACTTTTATAAGTTTGCAGCAGTTTAAAAAAGATAATTTTTCTATGCAAATAGCTAATATAAATATTAAAAAATAAATAAAAACATGGAATGTTGATAATTTTCTGTTATATTAGTAGTTTGGGAGAAAAATCTAGCAATTATCTTATTACAACAAGAAGGGGGCAGAAGTTTGAATATCGGGATTCTAATTTCTATCAGTATTTATATGGTGGGCATGCTGGTGATTGGTTTCTTTGCCTACAAACGCACGTCGAATCTATCCGATTATATGTTGGGAGGCAGATCAATTGGTCCTGCTGTTACCGCATTAAGTGCAGGTGCAGCGGACATGAGCGGATGGCTTTTGATGGGGCTTCCCGGCGCTATGTATGTACAAGGTTTAAGCGCATCATGGATTGCTATTGGTTTAACAATAGGAGCCTATTTAAACTGGCTGTATGTTGCACCTAGACTCCGAACTTTCACAGAACATGCCAATAATTCTATGACTATTCCAGCTTATTTGGAGAATCGCTTTGGTGATAAATCCAATCTTTTGCGATTAACTTCAGGACTTGTTATTATCGTATTTTTTACATTTTATGTTTCTTCTGGAATGGTATCAGGCGGTGTTCTGTTTCAGACAACCTTTAATCTAGATTATAAAGTAGGTCTTTGGATTATTGCGGCAGTTGTAATTGCTTATACATTATTTGGCGGCTTTTTAGCAGTAACCTGGACAGATTTTGTGCAAGGATTAATAATGGTTATTGCACTTGTTCTTGTGCCTGCTGTTACGATTATGGAAATTGGCGGAATTGGACCAGCGTTTAATGAAATCAAAGGGATAGATCCGAAATTATTCGATATTTTTAAAGGAACTTCAGTACTAGGAATCATATCCTTGTTAGCATGGGGCTTAGGCTATTTTGGACAGCCTCATATTATTGTGCGGTTTATGGCGATTTCTTCTGTAAAAGAAATTAAAAAAGCAAGACGCATAGGAATGAGTTGGATGATTTTTTCAGTGGGAGGAGCTATGTTTACTGGATTTATAGGTTTGGCTTATTATTCAAAGCAAGGGCTTAATTTATCTGATCCTGAAACAGTATTTATTAAGCTGAGCGAGATATTGTTTCATCCTCTTATTACTGGATTCTTATTAGCTGCATTATTAGCCGCTGTTATGAGTACCATTTCTTCCCAGCTGCTTGTAACGGCAAGTTCCTTAACAGAAGATGTATATAAAACATTCTTCCGCCGATCTGCAACAGATAAAGAACTTATACTTATCAGCAGGTTTGCTGTTCTTGCAGTAGCTGCTGTTTCTGTTATCCTTGCATTTGATAAAAATGGCACGATTCTATCTTTAGTAGGCTATGCTTGGGCAGGTTTTGGCGCTTCGTTTGGTCCTGTTATTTTATTAAGTTTGTACTGGAAGCGGATGAATAAATGGGGAGCCCTTGCTGGAATTATTGGAGGAGCGACAACTGTTATCATTTGGGCTAATATTCCAATACTGGTTACTAGTTTGTATGAGATTATTCCAGGATTTTTCGTAGGATTAGCTGCTATTTGGATAGTCAGCTTGTTGACGGAAGCACCGAGTGTGGAAATGAATAAAGAGTTTGATGATTATACACATTCTTCATAAAAGAAGCAGGAACAAACCCCTTAGTTTTTTTGCGCTAAGGGGTTTGTTTTTAATCCTTTTTTTCTTTATTTTTATCCGACTTCTTTTCTTTTTCCTCTTTTGGCGTTTCTATTACACGGTCAACTGTTTTGTTTTTCAGATCATTGCGTTCTACCATTTTTTAGAACAACCTCCTTTGGTTTTACTATATATATAGACCAAGGGAAGATAAATGAAACATTAATAGATACGATAAAGGCATTGCTGCAATAAAAATGGTGAAATTGCTTCAGTTTGGCTATTTTTTGCTTCGATTTTTTGGGGGATAGCTATTTATTTTACAAAAAAATACAAAGAATAGTTAAAAAGTTCCGGTTTTTGAAATGTTATTGGATAAAATTAGGAATGTATGTGGTAAAATAAACTAGTTAATCGATCTATAAGGGATATTTGTTTGTTTAATAGACAGAGAATGCTAACTATAGCAAGGGACAAACAAAAAGGAAACAGAATATAGGTAGGGGGAAATAAAATGAAACGTATTTTAAGTGTAGCTTTTTTTCTTATTCTTATTGGTTTATTTTCAAGTGAATTAGCGCATGCAAAAGATTATAGTATTTCGTCAGGCGTTGCGGTAAAAGGAACAATTGCCTCAGTAAACGCTGAAAATACATACAAATTTACAACAAATAAAGATGGAGAAGTATATATAACGCTTGATCAAACGACAGGTGGTTTTTATATGGAGCTCTATGATGCAAATGGAAATGAGATAGATTACGATTATAATAGTACCAAAGGATCAAAACTCGCTATTTATGAGAAAGTTTCAAAGGGAACTTATTATGTGAAAATTAAACCATACTCTTGGAGTGGAATTAAAAGTGCTTCTTATCAATTGAAAGCTACTTATGCTGGTTCTTTTAAAAGGAATACGGCTACTTTTGAACCTAACGACACATTTGAAACGGGTTTATCAATCAAATCTGGCCAACTATATAAATCCGCAAGTGATTCGAATATAGACAGGGATATATACAATTTTACAACAAATAAAGATGGAGAAGTGTATGTAACACTGGAAAATATCACAGGTGGATATTATATGTCTTTATATGATGAATATGGAAATGAAGTTGAATACGATTATGATAGTACAGGAGGAGCAAAACTTCGAATTTTAGAAAAAATACAAAAAGGGAAATATTATTTGGAGATTAAACCATATTCATGGAGTGGAATTACTGGAGCTACTTACCAATTAAAAGTAACTTATCCAGGTGCTATTAATAGAAGTACTTCTACCTTTGAGCCGAATGAAACGAAAGAAACCTCCCTGTCTATCGTTTCAAATAAATATTACTCATCTAGTAGCTATTCTAGTCTAGATAGAGATGTTTACCAATTTACAACAAATCGGAGCGGAAATGTTAGTATTACTTTAGATAATACAACAGGTGGATATTATATATCTTTATATGATGTATATGGGAATGAAATTAATTACGATTATGCTAGTTCTCGAGGATCAAAGCTTATTATTTCTGAAGAATTATCAAAGGGAACTTATTATTTTTATATAGATCCGTATTCTTGGAGTGGCATTACAAAAGCTAATTACCGCCTAAAAGCTTCTTTCCTAGACAAAACACCAACCGTTGATACAATTTCTGATAAATCTACTGTGATTACAGGAAAAGCAGAGTCGAACATAAAAGTATATGCATATGCAGGAAGCAAGAAGTTAGGAGAGGCAACAGCAAAAAGCGGAAAATATTCCATTAAAATATCAAAGCAAAAAGCAGGAACATCCATCAGTGTATATACCGTTGATAAAGCTGGGAATACAAGTGCTAATAAAACAGTAAAAGTATTAGATAAAACAGCACCGAAAACGCCAAGTGTAGATTCAGTTTCCGATAAGTCTACTGCCATAACGGGAACTGCTGAGGCAAAATCAAAGGTATATGCGTATGTGGGCAGCAAAAAAATAGGCGAAACAACAGTGCCTAGCAATGGAAAATATTCTATTAAAATATCAAAGCAAAAAGCAGGAACATCCATCAGCGTCTACTCAGTGGATGCAGCAAAAAATAAGAGCGGCACCAAAACAGTGAAAGTACTGGATAAAACAGCGCCAAGTGCACCGATTGTCAATAAAGTAACAAGCAAAACGACAACAGTGACAGGTAAAGCAGAAAAGAGTGCAACTGTTTCTATTTACAATGGCAGCAAAAAGCTTGGAGCAGGGAAAGCAGACAGCAAAGGGAACTATAAAGTAAAAATAGCAGCCCAAAAGAAAGGCTCTACATTAAATGTGTATGCAAGCGATGCAGCTGGAAATAAAAGCAGTGCAAAAAGCGTAAAAGTAAATTAGAAATTTCAATAAAAAGATGATCTGTAGATTCAACATTACAGATCATCTTTTTTATTGAAAGTTTTTTCGAGTTTATCTATTTAATAAAAAGAAATTTCATTGGCTGAGAAAGTTCATGCTTCTTGTATAAGGCGATATCTTTGCTTAAATTCATCATATTTATTGGCGATTTTTTGATGAAGAGGGTGGGAGCTTGGAATTCCTAAATATTTGGCAATAACTTGATGAATGCCATTTTTCCGTATAGCTTGATTTAATTTGACCGCTTCTGGATCTTTTTCATAGTCAAACAGCAGTGCAGCAGCTATTCCTTTTATTAGGTTCGATACATCGAGGCCTAAATCATATGCTAAAAGAGTCGGACGAACAAGGCGATCGCTAATGGAAAGCTTGCGAATGGGAGAGCGTCCAACCCGCACGACTTTGTCAATCAGTTTAGGATTGGTAAAGCGATGAAGAATTTTATCAATATATTTTTTATGAGTTTGTTCATCCAAATCATATTTTTCTGTGAGTATATCTCCCGTTTCTTGCATCACCTTTTTAATTTCAGTTTTGCATGCTGCATCAGCCATTACTTCTTGTATGGTAGAATACCCTTTTAAATAGCCATAGTATGCAGCAAAGCAATGACCAGTATTGACAGTAAATAACTTTCGTTCAATAAAGGCTTCAAGGGAATCTACCAATGTTGCACCTTTTATTTCGGGCAGTCCTCCAAGCATCGCAGAACGGTCAATCACCCATTCGAAGTAAGGTTCAACTGTTACAGCAAGTGGGTCTGGATGAGGTTTTGCAGGAACAATTCGATCAACAGCTGCATTTGGGAATGCAATAAAACGATTTGCTTTTTCATGTAATTCTTCGGGAAGTTGTTCATATACCCATTTTTTTAGCTGTGAGCTTCCGCCAATCGCATTTTCGCAAGCAATGATATGAAGGGGATTTGTATTATTGCTTTTTAACCTTCGTTCGATGCCAGATGCAATATTTTTTGCGATATTTGGCAAATTGGCAATCCCAACTGCAGTAGTAATTAAATCTGTTTCCCCGATCAGTTTAGCTGCCGCTTTTTTGTTTTGTGAGGAAATGGCTGTAACATTTTTAACGAGTAATTCATCAATTGATGGATTGGCGATATATACGGAGTACTGTTTTTTTTGCTGAAGTAGGGAGATTTTCTTTTTGTTGCGTGTAACAAAACAAACATCATAGCCTGATTTGGTTAAAAGCAATGCGATAAAACCTCTTCCAATGTTCCCTGCCCCAAAATGCACAGCATGGGGCTTATGCTTAGTGGGACAAGTAAGTTCATTTAATTTGGGATGATCCTGTTCAAACCTTTTCATAGATACTCTCCTTTTTTATTGGATAATTCGAAAGATAAGCAGAGAATGAGATGCTAAGAAGTATAGAGGAGGAAATATTCGGCAATATCATGTAAACAAGTTGAATTAGCTGGTATTTAAGAGCAGCGATATGAACATCCTTTCTGCTGCATCCTGAGTATATGCTACCTTTTTATAAAAAAATTTTTTAGCTGTGTTGCAAGGTATTTTGCCTTTTTTATTTTCCGATTTTTTGAATAATGGTTTCAAATAGGTCATTCAATTCATAGTTTTCTAATGAGTCAATAGTGTGGTGGCCTGTTCCGAAGGGCAATTGCTCGGTGATAGTATTTTTAATGACAACAGTATGAATGCCAGCAGCCACTGCAGCGCGTGAGCCATTTGGAGAATCCTCTATTGCAATCGCTTCGTTTGCTTGAACGCCTAGACAATCTAATGCTTGTAAATATAGTTCAGGATCTGGTTTTACATTACTGACGCTGTCTGCTGTGCAAAAGCAGTCGAAGTAGTCTCTGATGCCAAGAAGATCTACAAACTTTTCGATCCATGCTAGCTCAGAACTTGTCGCTAGCCCAATTTTTAATCCACTTGCTTTGGCTGCTTTTAAGTAAGTTAAGATGCCAGGTCGAATGGACTCTTTTTCCATCATCCCAGTGTGTGCATTTTGAATGGTTTCTCTGAATTCATCTAAATCTATTGGAATATTGTGATGTGTGCTTAAATAAGTGTAAGGGTTAAAGGAATGAAGACTAGTGCCGAGGCATTCTGAGTATTTTTCTAATGTTAAATCAATACCGTGTTCTTTATAAGCATCTCTAAAAGCGATATACCATGCTGTTTCCGTGTCAATAATTGTTCCATCAAAATCAAAAATTATAGCTTTAATCATATAAATTTCATTTCTCCCTTCAAATTAAAATGAATTTTCATAAAAAAAACTAAAATCCAGCTTAGAATTCACTGAAAATTGCGAATGTCTAATATAACCGTAACATCAATCGATATCTTATTCAAGAAGGGACAGTGGAATTCGATTGTCCATGTGATAAAATATAACATTGGAAAACATCTATGTAACAATAATGGAATCGTTCGCATAAAAAATTTAAAAAATTTGTTTATTTTATTTTTTTCGTGTCTTTTAATTAGTAAAAATGCAAAAAACAAACCTTGTGATAAATGGATAATTTCCGAATATCACAAGGTTTTTTTGTTATTTCCTTCCCAATTTTTCTTTCAATTTCTCGGTTGCATTCACACCCATTTCTTTTTCCTTTTCACGAACTTTTTCATTTTTCTGTGCTTTTTTAGCTGCATCGATGGCTTTGTCCTTTAGTTTTTCTATATTCATGATCAAAAACCTCCTCCGATAGTTACTTTATATATAGACGATTTTAAAGTATTTAAACATGTATACTTTTGCAGTTTGGGCTGGCTATTTTCTTCTGTACGGGCACTAATTTTAGTTGCATCCATACAATAGCTGGGAAAAAGACGCGGGGAAAGTGGGAATTGGGATGGCTAAATATCTTGATTATACATCGCCAAAAACAAAGTTTACGGCAGATGTCAATAAAAGCAGATTATTTACGAAGGATAGTAATAATTATATTAATGTGTTAGGTATTGCACAGCTAAATACATTGGAAAATGTTTCATTGCTGGATATTTATATCAGCAAAAATAATGTGGTGGAACCTCATGTTCATCAAAATGCAGCAGAGTTGGTGTATTGCATTTCTGGGGCTGCAACTGTTTCGCTGCTGAATCCTTTTACAAAACAAATTCAAAACTATCCGATAACTCCTGGCCAAGTTGCAAATGTTCCTCAAGGCTGGTGGCATTATGAGGTGGCAACAACCGATAATACCCATTTGCTGGCTATATTTGATGCTAAAACGCCTGAGGTTATCTTAGGATCAGATTTATTGCGATTAACGCCGCCTGATTTGATGGCGCATACGTATTGCATGGACGTAAATACATGGAAAAAGGCGACTGCTCCGATTAAAGAGTCTGTTTTCATTGGACCATCGAAAAATTGCAATCGAAATCAGCAGCCAGCGCATTATGGAAATTATGAACAAAATTATCAAGGTGGATATGCTCCGCATGCATCAGCCTATCAGAAAGGATATCCCGTTCATTCGCAGTATACACAAGGATATTAAACTAAATTCTTTTGGCTTTGATTAGAAAAGCATTTCTAGCAAAGTCAATTACATATCAAAAAGCACAGAATATTGGCGGAATTATTGTTTTGCCTGTAGTTGGCCAAGTTTCTGACTTATTTTTAATCAGAATTAAGATTATGCTTCTATTATCTAAATCCGGAAAAGCTAGTGCATTGTTTCGTTTTTTTTTATTATTGTGTCAGTTTTCTGGTATTTTGGTTCAGTTTTTCTGAAGTAGCTATTTTTCGACAAAATTCGCTATTGGCAGCTGCTAACAATCGTCAGTGAGAGCCGATTTAAAAATCGGATATTCTTAATCGTATGTTTAATAGCTGCTGACCATTTTGATAGGCATCTTTGGAAATGATCGCATGAAATTTTAAGAAGGTAAGAGAATTTCTAATCTTTTCAGCGGTGACATGATTAATGGGCGGCAGTTGTTTTTGTTTTTCTATTTCTTTTAGATCTTTTGCAACTGCTAAGTGAAATAGCTTTTTTGTTCTTCTCGAAGAAGTTCTTCTGCATATTGAATAATATCTTTTTTGCGTACTGTGTATATTCGCTCTCCGTATTTTCTTCCTCCATATAATCCTTTTTTTGCTTCTGCAAGAATTTTTCTATAATGAGTTTGATCTTTCTGATTCACAATTCTCAATATCCGCAATACAATCTTATTGGCATCAGGAATTGTTATATATCCAGGTTCAAGATGATATTTTCTTTTTTTCATAAGCAGCCCCCCATTATCGGTAGTTAACCTATTCATATATATGAATAAATGGTGATAGTATTTCCTATTTATTACACATTAACAGGCTTTTGCTCCTACTTAAGGGATGAGGAGAGGAAACAGAAAATCTAGGCAGGGAGAAACACTTTATGACATTTGTCATTTGCATTTGATGACATCCACAACTAATCAATGGCTTTATATTCTCATAGAATGTAACTATAAAGCGTTGGAGGTGGAGAGATGGATAATATTGTGCGGTTGACTAATGTTTCAAAAGTATTTGCTGATCAAAAGGCAGTTGAGAATATCTCTTTTTCTATAAACAAGGGAGAAGTTGTAGCAATATTAGGGGCCAATGGTGCTGGAAAAACAACCACTATCTTAATGATGTTAGGTCTAGTAAGGCCAACTGATGGAGAGATTATGGTATTTGGGAAAAATCCAAATCGGAAAGAGGTAAAAGAGCGCATTGGCTGTATGCTTCAAGAAGTGAGTGTGATGGATAGCTTAAAGGTAAAAGAGATTATTTCTTTAGTGCAGAGCTATTATCCTAACTCAATGGCAACAACTGACTTATTGGACATTACGGGATTCGAGAAAAAGGACTGGAATAAACGAACCGAGAAGCTTTCTGGAGGACAGAAGCGGCGTCTGAATTTTGCATTGGCATTAGCGGGAAATCCTGATTTGCTGTTTTTGGATGAACCGACAGTAGGCATGGATATTACCGCAAGAAAGAACTTTTGGGATACGGTGAAGAGATTAAAGAACAGCGGCAAAACTATCATCTTTACTACCCATTATTTGCAGGAAGCAGATGAAGTGGCAGAAAGAATCATTTTGTTTAAGAATGGCGCTATCATGGAAGATGGGACCCCGTTTGATTTAAAAAATAGATTATCGAAACAAAGGATTTCTTTTCAAGCTGGCAAAAATGTTTCTTTGGATATATATCGTAAACTGCCTCATTGTTTAGAGGCAAAACAGGTGGATGACCGTGTTGTTCTTTTAACAGATCAGACAGATGAATTGCTTAACGTTTTATTCGCCAACAAACTATCTATGACGCAAATTGAAGTTCATCAAGGGAATTTGGAAGAGGCACTTTCAGAACTGGCAGCAAAAAGGGAAGTGATGTAAATGAATATCTTCTTTATGCAGACAAAAGCGGAATTGCTTCGAATGTTCCGCAATAAATATTATATTTTTTGGTCTTTATGTATGCCTATTTTGTTTTATTTTCTTTTTACAAGGGTGATCAGTACACCGCAGGAAAATCAAGAGGTGTGGAAAGCCCATTATTTAATGTCTATGACGACCTTTAGTGTAATGGGTTCATCTATTATGTCATTGGGGATAAAGCTGGTGCAGGAACAGACGGAAGGATGGACACGGTTTATTAAGACTACACCTCTTTCGACGGGAACTTATTTTGCGTCGAAAATGATGGCACAAACTGCTATTCATCTATTTTCTATTTTGGTTATTTTTAGTGCAGGCGTCCTGATAAATGGGGTAGAGCTTACTTTCTTGCAGTGGATCACTTCAGGAATATGGATTCTTTTTGGTTCTTTGCCATTTTTGGCAATGGGCACAGTGATTGGAACCATGAAAAAAGTGGAAACAGCATCTGGAGTCAGCAATCTTATTTATATGGCATTAGCAATTACTGGTGGAATGTGGATGCCCATTGAAATATTTCCGAATGTAATGCAAACAATCGCCAAATGGATCCCCTCTTATCATTTTGCAGATGGGGCATGGGAGATTATTAGGGGCAATATTCCTGGCAGCAGTAATTTTCTTTTTGTAATAGGATATCTTTTCCTTTTTATGCTACTATCAACTTATATAAGAAGAAAGCAAGAAGCTGTTTAAGGAGGGTGTATGGAAGCTAAAAAAAGAATCGTTCTATTTCCTGCAAGATTTGGTTTTTTCCCATATATGTTTTTAGTGTATCTTATTTTGCCAGCCTTTTATATAGCACAAGCAACAGGGGTAAAACGTGTAATTGGTTATCTGTTGTTGGCGCTATTCCTAGTTTCCTACCGCCAGTTGTATATGTATATGGATAAAAAAATTTACACATTCTGGATTGGTGTGCAAATGGGGATTATCTTTTTATTGAGCATCTTTTATAATCCCAATATTTTGTTTATGGGATTTTTCCCTGCTAATTTTATCGGCTATTATAAAAATAAACGTCATTTTTATCAAGCGCTTGCTGTTTTTGCTATAACGCAGATTATTCCGCTTTTTTATTATGTAGGCAATGCTTCTTTTGGCAGTATGATTTATTATCTTCCTTTTTTTGTGATTATGCTAATGTCGCCATTTGGCATTCGCTCGATGAATAAACGAATGGACCTGGAAAAGCAATTGGATGTGGCGAATGAGCAGATTAATCAGCTGGTAAAAAGGGAGGAACGAATGCGGATTGCTCGGGATTTGCATGATACATTAGGCCATACATTATCTTTATTGACATTAAAGAGCCAGCTTGTTGGAAAATTAGCCGTTCATAAACCAGAACAGGCAAAGCTTGAAGCGAAGGAAATGGAAAAAATATCTCGCAGTGCTTTAAAGCAAGTTAGGGAATTGGTTTCTGATATGAGGGCGATTACAATTGCAGAAGAATTAGTCGAGGTGCAAACGATACTAGAAGCTGCTGATATAGGATTTGATATGGATATAGATAAAAAGGTCAGCGAAATCCCTCATTTAACGCAAAATATTTTAAGTCTTTGTTTAAAGGAAGCGATTAATAATGTTATAAAACATAGCGGGGCAAAATGCTGTTCTGTTAGAATTTTGCTAGAACATGGAAAGGTGGAAGTAGCCATTTCAGATAATGGCATAGGAATTTCCGGCCAGCGCTTGTTGGGCAATGGACTAAATGGAATGAAGGAACGTCTTCAGCTAGTGGAAGGAGAATTATCTTTCACTTCAAATCATGGAACACTGCTAGAAATAACAGTTCCAATTATTGTGAAAGAGAGAAAAGAGGGGATGGCATTTTGATTCGAATCATCATTTCGGAAGATCAAAGAATGCTGAGGGGAGCTCTTGGAACTTTATTGGGTTTTGAGGAGGATATTGAGGTGGTTGGCCAGGCAGAAAATGGGGAAGAAGCGCTGTTGCTGATTAATAAGTTAAAACCTGATGTCTGCCTTGTAGATATTGAAATGCCTGTAAGAAGTGGGCTGGATGTAGCAGAAGAGTTAAAAAGAAATGGTTCTGCGTGCAAAGTAGTTATTCTGACAACTTTTGCAAGACCAGGCTACTTTGAACGAGCTTTGAAAGCAAATGTTCATGGTTATCTTTTAAAGGATGGGCCAAGTGAAGAATTGGCAGAGGCAATCCGCCAAGTTGTCAAAGGGAAAAGAGAGTTTTCATCAGAATTGATTTTTGGGCATATGGGCAAAGAAAATCCTTTGACAGAGAGAGAAAGGGAAGTGTTGGCTCTTGTGGCAGAGGGGAAAACAGCAAAAGAAATTTCTGCTTTATTATATTTGTCATCTGGTACGATTCGCAATTATATTTCGGAAGCTTTAAATAAATTAGAAGTGAAAAATAGAATAGAAGCCATTTCAAAAGCAAAAAGCAATGGATGGATTTAGCTAGAATTCATTTATCACGCATTAATGGGCAGTTGATCGCCACATAAGGGATTGTATGTAAGAAAAATAAGAAATCTAGGTGGATAGAAACTTGCCTATAAAAGCCTGATTGGTTCAACTAACAATAAGTGGGGGATGAAAAAAATCCTTACTGATTGAAGTTTCACTTTATTGTCTAAATTTTGGATTGGAAGTATCTACTTACCTTTGATATGATGAGGAGAGTCAAACTATTTCTATAATAATGGAGGAAATTTCCTTGAACGATAATAATACAAATGAACAAACAGAAAAAAAGAAAATCAGTCTGCAGGAAGCAATGAAACAGCAGCTTGCCAATAAAAAGCAGCAAGCGCAAGGCGGAAAAGCAATGTTAGGCGGCAATCAAAAAATGCAAAAAATGAACAGCCAGCAAACGAAAAAGCCAAATAATCAAAGAAAACGCACAGGTGTATAATGAACGGTCAGAATAGAAAAGATATAACGCCAGGCATCAGTGTAGAAATTGTGCTGAAGCAAGATCAAAGAACAGGGAAACGAACAGCGGGCATTGTGAAAGATATCTTAACAAAGTCTCCTTTTCATCCTCATGGAATTAAGGTGCGACTAGAAGATGGCCAGGTGGGACGGGTTCAGCTAATTAAAGCAACTAATTAAAAGGCTGTCTTCGTAAACGTTGTTGCTTTTAAAGGAGTAGGTTGATTGCAGTGAAGGGAGTCTCGCATTTTTCACTCCAATCAATCTGTTTTAATAATGGATTTACTTATTGAAACTATTTGAAAAACAACAATCTTTTAGAAACAGCCAGTTAAAAAAGGACAATCGCGTTATTAGTCTATAACGCGATTGTCCTTTTTTAATATAATCCTAATTTAATTTCTACGCCATAATGATCGGAGATGATTGATCTATTGCGATCATTAAAGATCACTTGGGAATATTCAACTGGAACGGGCTTGTTTGCCATAATTAAATCAATCCGCAAATCATGTTTATTGGTATCCCAACCGGCAATTTTTCCTTTTACAGTAATGCCAGCATCTTTTTCTGCTGCTAGCGTGTAGGTATCATAAAGATGTCGGCTTAGCATATAGTCATAGCCCTCCTCTTTGGAAGTAGCACTATTATTAAAGTCTCCTAAAAGAAAAAAAAGTTCCTTTTTACCCACTTGCTGCAGAAGGGAATCGAATTGTTGTTTAAAAGGCTCTTCTTCGTCTTTCCACCATCCCATATGACAGGAGTAAAAGGAAATGGGATTATTATGATAGTTGATGGTTGTTCCAACAATTTTTCGCGTTTTCCAATAGTTTGTATCTATTCCGTTTGTAATAAAAAAGGAGTAATCTTCTATAATGGGATGTTTGGTTAAAATGGCTAAACCTTCTTCGTAAATTTCAAATCCGATATGAGAGAAATCCCAAATAAATGAATAGTCGGTAATGCCAATCTTTTTTAGTTCTTGCAATAAGAGATGCCCAAAATTATCCTTTTTAATGGCTTCTTTTACAATTTCCGACTCTATTAGTTGGCTTACCTCTTGTAAGGCAATTACATCATAGGCCTCTTCTTTAATAGCATTAGCCAAATATTGGATTTTTTCTATTTGATTGTCTTCCTGCCAAGAATGACAATTTAATGTTAACAATTTCATTTTGCAGTGCCTCCAAGCGGCTTTAAATAGGCATAACTATTTAAAGCTTTGATTTATTGTTTGTCATGGATTAATGAATGGGCTTTTGACCTCCTCCTAAGAAATGATAAGAGAAAACGAGAAATCTAGGTAAAGAGAAACTTGCCCGTAAAAGCCTGATTGGTTCAACTGACAATCAGTGGGGGATGAAGAAAACCCCGATTGATTGAAGTTCCACTTTATGGATGATGTATAGCGATGATCGACTTTTGGAACAATATTTCTCCGACTATAAAAAAGAGGAGAATGTATTGATGGGAACTTCATTGCTTATTTTTGTTTCTAAACTGATTTTATAGAGATGATAGGGCGTTATTGCTGCAACCTATTGCTTTTTAAATTTGTTGCAGAGACAAAGAGAACTTCTTTGGCAACTAAAGCTTGTACAGCAGAGAATAGTACAGGGGTATCCCCAGAGAAAATCGTTGACAGTTAAATTTTGGACAAGTATTTCGGCCTCTTTTTGTGTTCTTATAGCATACAAATGCCGAAAAATATGCACTGCAATTCATCTGCAGATTGCCTGTTTCAAAAACAAATATACGATCAGAATTGTCCATCAGTTTACAGATGGCTTCATAATCTTTTATTTTGCATTTTTAATAGTTTCTTGGATATCGGCATATAAATTCTCGGTAATTTTAACTTCTTGGATGACTTCTCCTTGGGTTTGCTATTTTAAGTATACACGGAATTCATTATAGCCGCTGAAACCCATTTTTGGTCTAAACGCAAAATGGAAGAACGGGAAACATTGCTCGTTAATTTTCAATTGATAACATATGCTTTTTATTGTGAAGAATGTACTTGAATATATGAAAGTACATCTCTAGCAATTGATTAATGCCTCTATCTTTACGATTACCACCTTCTTCTAGTCAGTTTATAGTTTAGTGTATTTACGAAATTCTTTTCAATATGTTAGGCAGAACATAACCGCTTTTGATTTTTTGCTGAAAATTTTATAGCAAAATTTGCTTACAGAGTAAGTTATATCATAGGGGTGATCGTGCAACAACAGAATCGAACCGCTATGGAAGAAATCACATATTTTGATCTTTTTCCCACTCAGCAAGAATTTTCCCGCATGCTTATTGTCTCCGTTTAGATTTGCTGTACTTCACCGCACTCGTCAGACGTTCATCTATTTCTGCTTTTTTGATAAGAACGGATATTTTTTATAAAAATGGAAATAATAACATGACCCTAATAGGTGAACCGAATCATAATGAATAAAGGTGGAAAACTATGGAATTTACTTTTTTCTTCTTAGTCGTTTGGCTTGTTGCCTCTCTGTTTGCTGTATTGAAAAAAAACTTAACAATTGCTGATAATACTTTTGTTTATTTAGTTATTCTAATTTTTAATATTCATTACGCTTGGCTGCTGGAAGGAGAATGGAAGCTGATAAAAATTACAACCAATCATTTGTACTTTATTTCGTATAATTTATTTTGGTATATTGCCATCCCTTTTGTTCTTCTTATTTTTTTAAATGCCATCAGCAAACGAAAGTCTCTGTTTAGGAAAATGCTAAGTGCGTGTGTTTCCATTGTGTTTTTGCTGATAATGACAGCTATATGCAATCATTATGAGATTATTTCTTATAAAAAGTGGAGTTTGGCATATGATGGAATCTATTTTATTGCATTGCATGTTATCGCAGCCTATTTCTGCAAAACATATCGTAAATTATCCTATCGCGAGGTAGTCAACTAATGAAACTGTGGGATAGCTTTGACTTAAATGAGTGGCTTATATTAGGAATGCTTATTGGGATGTGGACTATTTTTTTTATCTTGCCAAAAAGGCTGCCTCGCTATATTACCATGTTGAGTTTGGTTTGGGGTTCTGTCAGCGGTATGCTGTTTGATATTATTATTGGAACAGGGCTTATAGATTTTTACAGTTTAAATGATAATAATCATTATGAAATTTTTGATTTTCTTTATTTTTTAAATCTAGCGCCAAGCGGTTATTTTTTTATCTATTTTTATGATTTTTTTAAGATAAAAAAACAAAAATTCATTTGGTATGTGCTAATATGGGGAGCTATCGGGTATGGAACAAGCTGGTTGTTGACAAAGGTGCATATTATAGAGTTTCAAAATGGCTATAAACTTTCCTACTCTGTTGTTTTTTTTATTGTCACTCAAACAATCACAGGGCTGTATTACCGCTATATAAAAAAGCGGATGAATTATGAAAAGCCAGTTTCTTCATAAAAAATGCTGATTCTGAGAGCCTTTTGAAGTAATATAATAGCATGATTTCAATAGAATCACTTCTTTTTATCTGAATATATGCAGAGAGTAAATGGATGTAAAAAAACAACAATATTATTTTCAGAAAAAAGGAAAACATTAAGAAGAAACGGATATTATTTTTGAAGAAATAGATCAAAATATGAACAATATAATCTAATTCTTTAGGTAATTTTCGCCTTTTGCTAAAAAACTGTTTTCATTTTTCGATTATTCCGTTATAATTCAAATGTCTAAAACAAAATTATTTATAATATTCTCGTATAATAGCAGGAATAGGGCCTGCGAGTTTCTACCGGATAACCGTAAATTATCTGACTACGAGTAAGCGCCTATATATATTAGCCAGTTTTAATTGGCTAATAGATAAGGGAACAGCGGCTTACTTTCGTAGTAAACTGCTGTTCCCTTATTTTTTTTTGAAGGAGCGATTTAGAGGAAATGAAGCTATTAAAAGAAAAGATTGAATCAGAAGGCATCGTATTAAGCGAAAATGTGTTGAAGGTAGATTCTTTTATCAACCATCAAATGGATCCAGTTCTTATGAAAGAAATTGGCTTGGAATTTGCGGAAAGATTTAAGGGTGAATCCATCACAAAAATATTAACGATTGAGTCATCTGGTATTGCTCCTGCAATCATGACTGGCCTAGCATTAAATGTGCCTGTGATTTTTGCAAGAAAAAGAAAATCCTTAACATTAACAACAGATCTTTATACAGCAACTGTTTATTCCTTTACAAAACAAGAATCAAATGAAATTACCGTTTCTAATAAATATATAACAAAAGGCGACAATGTAATGATTATTGATGATTTCCTTGCGAATGGACAAGCGGCTCTAGGGCTTGCAAGTTTAGTTGAACAAGCTGGAGCTAAAGTTAGCGGCATTGGCATTTTAATTGAGAAATCTTTCCAGCCTGGTGCGGATGATCTGATTGCTAAAGGCTATCGCCTGGAATCATTGGCAAGAATTGAAGCTCTAAAAGACGGAAAAGTTCAATTTGCAAAAGACAGACAATTAGAAAAAGCATTCGCAGGAGGAAATTAAACATGGGAAATAGCCCAGTAAAAACTTGGTCTATTGGTCTGCAGCATGTACTGGCAATGTATGCTGGTGCTGTACTTGTACCATTAATTGTTGGTGGAGCATTAAATCTTTCTTTTGAACAACTTACTTATTTAGTATCTATTGATTTATTGACATGTGGAATTGCTACATTGCTGCAAGTTTGGAAAAATAAGTTTTTTGGCATTGGTTTGCCAGTTATGCTGGGATGTACCTTTACTGCTGTATCACCGATGATTGCAATTGGCGTACAGCATGGAGTTACGGCAATTTATGGAGCAATCATTGCTTCTGGGATTTTTATTGTCATTATTTCTTCTGTTTTCAGTAAATTAGTAAAATTTTTCCCTCCCATTGTTACTGGTTCTGTTGTAACAATTATTGGATTAACATTAATTCCTGTCGCAATCAATGATATGGCAGGGGGCCAAGGCAGCGAGAACTTTGGGGATCCTAAAAATTTGATTTTAGCATTTAGCGTATTAGCTTTTATTCTTTTATTAAATAAATTTGCAACTGGCTTTTTAAAAACAATTTCTATTCTAGTTGGATTAGTTGCTGGAACAATTGTTGCAAGTATGCTGGGTATGGTTGATTTCTCAAAAGTTGGTGAAGCATCATGGTTTCATGGCATTAAGCCGTTTTATTTCGGTGCTCCTACTTTTGAACTTTCGTCCATTATTACTATGATTTTAGTCGCGATTGTCAGCTTAATCGAATCCACTGGGGTTTACCTTGCTTTAGGAGATATTACAAAACAAAAAGTAACAGAAAAGGATTTAGCAAGAGGCTATCGTTCAGAAGGGCTTGCTTCTGTATTAGGAGGAATTTTAAATTCTTTCCCATATACGGCATATTCTCAAAATGTTGGTTTAGTGCAATTAACAGGCGTCAAAACAAAAAATGCCATTTTTGCAGCTGGTACAATCCTTGTTATATTGGGATTCTTGCCAAAAGTAGCGGCTATTACTACATTAATTCCAACTCCAGTACTTGGAGGAGCTTCTCTTGCCATGTTTGGAATGGTTGTAGCGTATGGTGTGAAAATGTTAAGCCAAGTTGATTTTAATAAACAAGGCAATTTGCTTATCTTGGCATGCTCTGTTGGTATGGGTTTAGGCGTAACAGTTGTTCCGGATCTTTTTATAAAGTTGCCAGAAACTGTCCGCATTTTAGCGCAAAGTGGAATTGTAGCAGGCAGTTTTACAGCGATTGTATTAAATATATTATTTAATATGGTACCAAATTTCCAAAGAAAAGCAGTGCAGCCAGAAGTGAGCGAACAGAAAGCATCATAAAAAATAAAGGTCTGTCCCTTTGTATGCGGGGATAGGCCTTTATTTTTCCAAAATACTCCTCATATTTTGTCATCAATCTCTGATGTATCTACATTGCTCCCGAACCATTCTTCTAATTTTGTTTTCGCCTTTGACTTTATATCATCATCTATATACATGGCTGCTTGCAGGAGGGCAATTCCGAGCACTCCTAAATCATCTGTAAAGCCAAAACCTGCAGCAACGTCAGGAATAAGGTCAAGAGGCAGAATGAAATAACCCAATGCGCCAATGATTATTGCTTTTGTTTTTGCAGGAACTTCTGGTTTTTGCAAGGTGAAGTATAAAAGTAATACAGCATATACAACAGCAGAGCCCGCCTTTTTTGCATATCTTTTTAATTTAGTCCAAAATTTTTCATCGGAATAATGTTTTTGGTTCGCTTCTAGTTCTTTGTTTAATTCTTCTGGAGACTTTTCGATTGGTAAATCCTCCTTTTGATTGATATTAATTTATAATTTTACCAGAATCGGAAGAAGAGTATTGTCGATTTTTGTCGAAAAATAGCTATATAGAAAAAAACTGCACCAAAAGGCGGTAAAAATGCAACAATATAGATAAAAATTGCACCGATATGGAATAAAAATGTAGCAAATTTAACCTAATATGCTTCTAAGTTTCTCAAGAGCTCCCTTTTTCCACCATTTTACGGCAGATAGAGAGACTTTTTCTTTTTCTGCAATTTCCTTTATTGTCCACTGATAGATTATCGTATAAATAACCCATTTTGTTTGGCAATCTGTCAGCGTTTTGCATAGTTGGCGGATGGCATATTCCTCCTCTTTATAGAGTTCCGGGCTTTCTATATAAGACCAGAATTCTTCTTCTGGATGAACATAGCGTTCTTGATCTTTTGTCCGTTTCTTTAGTTCATCTAAAAATCTGCCGCGCATATGCTTGTAAAGATAGCTGCTGTATTGCCCTTTGTCTGAATGAAAGGTATGGGCAGTCTCCCAAATGCTGATCAACCCTATTTGAATAAATTCTTCTTTGTTTTTATAAATAGAGAGCTTTTGGATCATATGGTAGATCATTGGTGTATATTGTTCGATTAAAATTTCTATATTGGATTCGTACATGCTTCTTTTCCTTTTAGAAAAGCACTTTTCTTTTTTATTCCTAGGTGCACTTTACTTTATAGGAAAAAATAGGGGGAAGCGAAAGAAGAAACAATAGGATTGGAAGGAAAAAGGAGGGGGAAATGAGTGAAATCGGGTTTAAACTTAATAGAAAGCAGCTTTATTGTTTCTGTTTTAGTATATTGCTTTTCTATTTTGGCTAGTTATTTTTAGTTTTTTTTAATATCAATTTTTTTGCAAAAATTGCCGTCCCCCAATAAAAAACAAGCTGCAAATAATGTACAGCTTGTTTCTATCCAGTTAAAAATCAGTTTCTGCATATTCCTTTTCGTATTTATTTCCAAGTTCATCGGTGTATGTCAGCTTATACAAGTAATCTTTGTCATCAGAAATTTTTTTATAATAGTTTATGTTCGATCCCTTTGTTAGAGGAAATTTTTTATAATCCACTTTGCTTTTAGAAGGCAGATTATATACAGTCAATTCTAATGTTGTATTCTCATCTATAGTTGTAAGGATATTTAAGCCTTTGTAATAAGCTTTATCGCCAGGTACCCCAGTAATTTCTTCCCTCGTTAGCCAAGTTGGTTGATCTGCTGAAAGCGAGCCTTTGACGATTTTTTTGTTTCCAACAGCATTAACAGCTGTTATTTCATAAAAATAGCCTTTTGCATATCCATAATAGTCCTTATTTGTGCTGCCATCTCAACTGAATTTGCTGATTCCTGGATTTTGAAGTTTGTTATTTTGGATGATTTTAACTAATTCATTGTTTGAATCCAATATATTGATAGTAATAGCAGCATTATGCGAGATGCGGTAAAATACATCTATTTTCTGCGGATTATTGTAGTCGTACTGAACGATGGCTGGTGCTTTTATGGCAATAGGCTCAAGACCAACAATTAATTTAGCTGTTTGGGTGGTTGTTTGTTTATATTTATCCACTAATGTAAACTTCAGCTGGTAGGTTCCATCATTCAGGATTTTCCCGTTTTTATCTGTTCCGTCCCAATTCATAGATTGTGCACCTTGGGCCACTTGTTTTTGCATGGACTCAACAGGTACGCTGCCATTATATATTTCTAATTTAGCAGTACCATCTTTAGAAGCAGTAAATGGAATGGTCAGATTTCCTTTTGTTTTATAGTAAAAAGTTGGATTAACGGTTATTATAGGTTTTTGCCAATTTTGAATTGTAAATAGACTGCCCTTTTTTTTGATAATATTCCCAACTTTATCTTTTGCTTCGTAATAATAATAATATTTTCCTTCAGGAACAATGGTGTTTTTATCTGTTCGTCCATTCCAGTAAAATAGAGTTTTTCCTGCTTTGATTATTTTGCTGGCAGTTATTTTCGTTACAGTGGTGCCTTTGTCTGTTTTGATAAAGACGCTGACTTCTGCTTGTTCTGTCAATTCCATAGTAGCTGTTTGCTGTTTTTGGCCATCTAGTTTAAAAATGGAAAAAGCAAGTTTTTCTTTTACATCTGGCCCCTTTGTATCCACAATCATTTTCAGTTTTTTAGGGTCAGCCTTCTGTTTGTGCATGTCGACAGCAGATAAGAAAAGTTGATAAGTGCCGTCTGGTACTACATTATTGCTATTGTTTTTTCCATCCCATGTTAAAGGATGATTCCCTTTAGCAAGTGATTTCTGAGATAGGAGGGTTTTCACTGTTTTTCCTTTGCTGGCAGTTATTTTTGCCTCTACTTTGGCACTTTTATTCAAGTTGAAACTAGTGGTGCCTTTGTTTTTTATTGCCGGTGAAAAACTAATGGATGAACTGCCGCTAATGGTGACAATAGGTTTAATTTCATTAATTACTTTTATTTCTTTGGTTTGATGGACTGTTTCTTTCCCATTTGTTGCTTTTACAACTAGTGTATATTTGCCGTCAGCTGCAAAATCATTCTTATCATCTTTTCCGTCCCATGAACTAGACAATTTGCCTCCATTCCAAGTTTTATTGGAAATAATTGTTCGAATGGTTTTTTTCTGTGAATTTTCGATTCTGGCCGTTACTTTTGTTCCTTTATAAATAGGAACAGAGAACTTCAACTTATTATTTCCTTTTATTTTATATATAGTGTCTACAGATAAAGTGCCAAAAGGAGCTGGAGTGTTTTTCACTGCTTTTTCCGCATCAATGCGGCCATATCCAAATAAATAATCCCATCCATTAGCTCCAAGATCTTTTGTCGATTTAATCAAAATATTCTTTACATCTGTTGCAGATAAAAGTGGATTTTTCGATAATACAAGTGCTGCTGTTCCAGATACAATAGGGGTTGCCATGGAAGTTCCGGACATATACCCATATTTATTGTTCGGAACAGTAGAATAAATATCATCACCAGGAGCTGAAATATCAATAGAACTCCCATAATTGGAATAATAGGAGCTGTGGTCACTTTCATCTGTAGCAGCTACTGAGATAACCGAATCATATCCTGCTGGATAATAGTTTTTTGAACTTGCATCATTTCCAGCAGCTGCAATTAACACGACTCCTTTTGATGCGGCATATTGAATAGCGTATGCTTCTGCATAGGCATAGTATTTACTGCCAAAACTCATATTGATGATATTTGCTCCCTTATCTGCTGCATAGATTAGCCCAGTTGCTTCATCATATGTATCTGCAAATTCCCCATCAAAAATATCAACAGGCATAATGTTAACATTTGGAGCGACTCCAACTGTGCCTTTATTGTCATTGGCAGCTGCAAGAATGCCGGCTACATGTGTTCCATGACTGCTTGGAGTAAGAGAATTCCCGCCAGTTACTGCATTATAAGGATTTGTAATTCTGCCTTTGAATTCAGGGTGTCCTGTCTGCATCCCAGCATCAAGTACAGCAATCGTAATAGCAGAAGAGCCTTTTGTTGTGTTCCAAGCTTTTTCGGTATTAATCTTTTTTAAATACCATTGTTTATTGTAATTAGAATCTTTAGGTGTATAGGAAGCTTTAATTTTATAGTTTGGTTCGACAAACTCAATTTCTTTCTTTTTTAGCAGTGTGTCTGCCAATGTTTTTAAATCTTCATCTGATGTGGTTTTAACAAGAGAGAATCCTTTTAGATAGGAATCTTCCTTTAGACGGGCAGCTAATAATATTTCCCATCTCTTTTTTTCACTGACATTTTTTTTGAATTTAATGACCAGTTCTTTTGCGTTAAAGTCCTTTTTTGCATCAAATAATTCTTTTGTATTAAATTTAGAAATTTTGCTTTCTACTTCCATTTCTTCTGCAGATACACTTGATGAAAAAATCAATAATACTACGAAAAAAAATAATCCCATAATTTTTTTCATCTGCACTCGTCCTCTACTTTTAATAGCCAAACTTATTTACATAGATTAGTATATAGGGTTTTTTGGAGAAAGTAATATATTTAAAACTAATAGAAGTGAAATTTTAGCTAGGGGTAAAAAGAGGGGAGTATAAAGATGAAGCAATGCATCAAGGAATTATAAAGTTGTATCATTTATTAAGTTTAATGGGTACAGAACTGATTATAAGCGGCATGAAACCAGAAATGACTCAAAATAGTATCAATATGAAAAAATTTTCAAATATATCAATTGCATTTTATTCTTCTGTAAAAGAGGTGCTGAATATAATAGGAAAATAAGGAGGAGGCTTTTCTAAGGCCTTTTTTTGTTGGATATAATCAGATTTTTTCTAGTTTGTAGAATCTGATAATAAGTAAAACGGGTGTAAAGCGCTATCTTTTCGGAGAGCGATAGATACCGTTATTTTCTTTTTATTTTTTCGGTTAAATAGATGACAACCACCGTCTTCTTTAGTATCATAAAAATTTGTGTGAAATAATTTTCGGATGATTAATTTAGTTGATTTGGATATGTATTTTATTGGATATTAAATAGATGGAGAAATAATAAATGTATCACGCATTAATGGGATTTTGTCCCTTTCCTGTAGATTTTAAGAGAAGATGAGAAATGCTAGAGGGAGGATAACTTGCTTGTAGAGGCCTGATTGAAGGATCACTTTATTATTTAAGATAATTAATATTTAGAAATAATATATTCCATGCATATTTGTGTTAAATTTTTAAATTCGACTGATACTTCCACTTTGTGGGAATAAAATACTTGCACACGAAAATACAACTAGGAGGAGTTTTGGTTTTGTCAATCGTTATTGGGATTTTGGGGATTTTTATTACACTGGCAGTCGCATTTATTCTTTCAAATGATCGCAAGAATATCAACTACAGAGCAATTATTATTCTAATGGTGCTCGAGTTTATTGTTACGATTATTATGTTTAAAACAACAGCTGGCCTTAAAATAATTGAATCTGTATCGAATGGTGTTTCTGATGTATTAAACTATGGATATGAAGGCGTTAATTTTGTAACAGGTGGACTAGTTCCAGAAGGCTCCAGCGTGTTTTTTATCAATGTATTAATGCTTATTATTTTTACATCTACTCTATTATCTTTATTGACACATATAAGAGTACTGCCTTTGGCGATTAAATATATTGGGGGAACGTTGGCGAAAATAACTGGTCTTTCCAAGGTTGTTACGTTTAACAGCATAAATTCTATCTTTTTTGGACAATCAGAATCATTGCTTGCTATTAAATCACATTTAAATACAATGAATGCAAATAAGTTATTTGTTGTCTGCACTTCTGCAATGGCATCTGTTTCGGCATCCATTATGGGGGCATATATAAATATGATTCCGGCAAAATATGTGCTGGTTGCGATGCTTTTAAATTCTTTATCCTCTCTTATTATAGCAACTTTAGTCGCTCCTATTAAAAAGAATGAAGATGAAACAATTAATATTAAAGAGGTATCCAATTCGAATTCTGTTTTTGGAGCCATTTCGGCAGGTGCTTTAGACGGTGGAAAAGTAGCTTTAATTGTTGCGGCAATGCTTGTGGCATATGTTGGATTGCTTGCATTAATTAATGGATTTTTTAACAGTATTTTTGGTATGAGTTTTACTGAAATGCTTGGCTATATTTTTGCACCAGTCGCTTGGATCATGGGAATTCCTGCAAATGAAATGGTTACAGCTGGTTCTGTAATGGGAACAAAACTTGCGGCAAATGAATTTGTGGCAATGCTTCAGTTCCAAGAGCTGATTCCAAGTTTGTCAGAAAAAACGGTCGGCATTGTTTCCACCTTTTTAGTATCATTCGCTAATTTCGCAAGCATCGGCATTATCTCTGGTTCCATTCAAGCCATTAATGGAGAAAAGGCTGACATTGTTGCAAAATTTGGTTTGAAAATGCTTCTGACAGCAACATTAGCTTCGGTGTTGACTGCGACAGTTGTTGGATTGTTTATATAGGTAATGAAAGGAGACTGGGCATCTGCCTAGTCTTTTTTTATTATCTGTATAAAAAATCATGCGCTGCAGAGTGCTGTGGAGCAATGGGCAGAAACAGCAAAATAAAAATGATGCTGTTATTCTTGCTCTTTCGTTAGGTTATTTACTTCAATTTTACCAATACTATAAAAGTAAATTGCTTAGCAAAGGAGAAATAAAGAATGAAAATATTAGGCATCTTTCTTATGATTCTATTTTGTTCCGTATCCCTAGTCATATTATTAGATCTTTCCATGAATTTTAGCCTCTCACAATCTTTATCTCATCTAATAAATCCATTCCGGGTAATGGATGCAGGAGAATATGTGATGTTGACAGGACTTTTTCTAATTGTTATTAGCCATCAAATTATAATGATTATAAAAAGTAAATCGAATCGTTCTAACTAGAATTTTTTGTGAATCTTTTGCGTAGAAAGGAAATGAGCAATAGGATTAAAGGAATAATTAGTATCATTGGTATATGCATAGAATAGATCATTTCCTTTCCTTCATTTAAATGTTCTACAAAATTAGAAGCCATGTTTAGCGATAAATAGATGACAATGGTCCCGACTGGCAATACAATTCGATGATGGCTTTTTAGTTTAAATAAGTCCGTAATTCCAATAATTGCAACATATATAAAAATAGATGCTTTAAAAAACACGGTAATCAATAGAGTAAACACCACAAGAGCATCAAGCCTTTGTATAAAATCCAGCAAATTAACCTTGCTGACTGTTGCTAAAGTGGGAAATGTAGCATTTTTCATTCCTTCTACTCCAAGAACAGAGATATTTAAACTAACAGTCCAGCTTAAGGCAATTCCACTTAATACTAAAGCTGAAAGCCAGACCTTTTTTACGTATTTTGGTTTATTTAATAAAGGGAGAAGTATTGTAAATGCGATCATTTCTCCAAATGGAAAAATAATTGTCTCAGGGAAAACAGTGGTTAAAACTGGTTTCCATCCATTTTCAAGGAAAGGAAGCAAATTATGAAAATCTACATTTCCTGAAACCAAAACAAAAAAATTTCCTGCCAGTCCAAAAAAGACTAAAATAACAATAAATACTTCAGAGGTCCTTGCAAGCACTTCTATTCCCATATACAGGACATAGCAGATTGCAAGGACTAAGGGAATGGCGATGGCTAATAATGGTGTTTGAGTTAAAGTTGTTGTTGCAAGTAAAGCACTGATATCCCGAATGTTTCTAGCAGCAATATACAAGAAGTATAAAACATATAGAAAACCTATCGTCCATCCTAGATGCTTGCCGAGAATTTTTCTTATATAGCCTGTGAGAGGAAGCTTTGGATACTGTCGAAATAATAAATAGTAGATAAAAAATAAGACCGCGCCGACTCCCATTGATAAAAGAGTAGCAAGCCAAGCATCCTTTCCAGCTGTTATGCCATAGCTAATAACTAAAGCAGTTCCCATCTCAAATATAAACATCATTGAAAATAGTTGGATGACACTAATCTTTGCTTTCTCCATTGTCTACACTATATCTCCTATCTTTAGAGTGCATATGCATTATATTAAATTAATTAGAATAGCTTTTAGACGTGCCAGCTTTTTATACTAATCGGTATGACCACTAATGCTGATTGTTTTTTTCTTAAAGGTTTTTTTTATAAAAGAAATAATTAGCAAAAGAAGGGGGATAACCATCAGCATCGGTACATGCAAATAATAGGATAGTTGCTTTCCTTCTTCTAAGTGTTCGGAAAAATTGGAAGCCGTGTTTAGTGATAAATAAATGACTACGGTCCCGATTGGCAGCACAATTCGATGATGGCTGTCCAGTTTAAACAAATCTGCAATGCCTATAGCAGCAGCGTATAGATAAATGGAAGCTTTAAAAAATACGGTAATCAATAGGGTAAACACTATAATGGCATCAAGCCTTTGTATAAAATCCATCAGATTAATCTTGCTTACCGTTGATAATGTAGGAAATGTTGCTCTTTCGGTTACTTGGACTCCAAGAACAGCGATATTTAAACTAACAGTCCAGCTTAAGATAATGCCACTTGACAATAAGGAGGAAAGCCAAACTCTTTTTGCATATTTCGGTTTGTTCAATAAGGGAAGCAGCATGGTGAATACAATCACTTCTGCAAAGGGAAACGCGATTATTTCTGGAAAAGCTGTAGTTAAAATTGGCTTCCATCCATGTTCAAGGATTGGCAGCAAATTATGAAATTCTACATTTCCAGAAACCAAGGCAAGAAAATTCCCTACAATTCCAAATAAAAATAAAATGACAATAAATACTTCGGAAGTTCGAGCCAATACTTCTGCTCCCATATATATTACATAGCAGATTGCAAGAACCAATGGGATGATGATAGCCATCAATGGTGTTTCTTTTAGAGTAGATGAAACTAATAAGTCGCCGAGCTCCCGCAAGTTTCTAGCAGCAATATACAAAAAGTAAATGATATAAATAAAACCGATCATCCATCCTAAGTATTTGCCAAAAATTTCTCTTATATAGCCTGTGAGGGGAAGTTTTGGGTATTGCCGAAATAAGGAGTAGTAGATAAAAAATAAGATAATTCCCCCTCCCATTGACAGGAGAGATGCAATCCATGCATCTTTTCTTGCTGTTATGCCATAGCTGATAACTAATGCAGTTCCCATCTCAAAAATAAACATCATCGCAAATAGTTGAATAACACTAATTTTGGCTTTCTCCATTGTCTAATAGATGTCTCCTATCTTTAAAGCATGTAAGTAAAAATCGAGCTAACTAGTATTTATTGTTAGAAGAAAGCTGTTTTTTTTACAAGGGTCTAGCTGGTTTTTTCTTCTTGAAGAACTTTTTTATGTAAGCAACAATCAGCATAACAAGCGGTATAATAATTGTAAGCGGCAGATGCAGATAAAATGCTTCCAACTGACCTTCTGCTGAATGTTCCGGAATATTTGAAGATGTTGCCATTGATAAATAAATAACAATAACCCCAATAGGAAACGTAATACGATAATGATTTTTTAGCCCAAATAAATCTGTGATTGCAATAACAGCCACATAGATATAGATAGATGCTTTAAAAAATACTGTGATCAGCAGCGTAAATACAACTATTGCATCAAGTCTTTGTACAAAGTCCAACAGATCTATTTTTCCAACTGTGGCTAAAGTAGGAAAAGTCGCTCTTTCCGTTACTTCTACACTAAGAACAGCAATATTTAAACTGACGGTCCAGGATAAAATCAAGCCGCTTGATATTAAAGCAGAAAGCCAGACTTTCTTTACATATTTCGACTTATTTAAAAGTGGGAGCAGCATGGTAAATGCAATCATTTCTCCGAATGGGAAAGTGATTGTATATGGAAAAATAGTATCTAAAATAGGTTTCCAGCCATCTTCAAGAAAAGGACGCAAATTATGAAATTCCACATTTCCAGATACTAATACAAAAAAGTTTCCTGCAATGCCGAATAAAAATAAAATCACAATAAATACTTCAGAAGTTCTTGCCAATACTTCGATGCCCATATAAAGCACATAACAAATTGCAAGAACCAATGGAATGATGATTACAACTAGTGGTGTTTCTTGTAAAGTAGATGAAACAAATAAGTCGCCAAGTTCGCGAATGTTTTTTGAAGAAACATGCAAAAAATAAAGAATATATAAAAAACCAACTGCCCATCCTAAATATTTGCCGAAAATTTCTCTGCTATAACTTGTCAGAGGCAATTTAGGATATTGCCGAAATAAGAGGTAGTAGATGAAAAAAAGAATAATCCCTGCAGCCATAGACAAAAGGATTGCAAACCATGCGTCTTTTTTGGCAGAAATTCCATAGCTTATAACTAATGCAGTCCCCATATTAAACATAAACATCATAGCAAATAATTGTATAACGCTTAATTTAGCCTTCTCCATATATGAAATCCCTCCTTTCTGTAAAAGACTACTTACTAGAAGGATTCATTCGCATGCCTGTTCGACGGATATATGCGTCAACATTGATATTTACTTGCACTTCAGGAAATACTTCTTCATCCCACGTGTCAGCAATTTTTTTCCATAACTTTTTATCTTTAATGTTGACGTACTCATCAAAGCCTAAAAAATCACTTTTTTCTTTCTGAGCCAATTCTACGGTTAATTGAATTTCTTTTTTTATCTCCTTTTCCATTTGTTTTTCCAGCTGCTCTATTTTTGCTGAGTGTGAAAGGTCAACAGGGACAAGGGTTTCAGAAATGGTTCCTTCAGCATTAACAAAGATGTTTATTATGGGCTGATTTTTTTTAATTTTAATTTTGATTGTTGTTTGGGCTCGATTGACCTCAATAGCAATTGCATTTTTTTTTTCATCAGAATCAAGAGTTAGGATAGTTTTTTTCATTTCATCCATAATCCATGTAGTTCCCCGTGCTTCATTTTGTTCCAGCCAATTCTCAAGTTTTCCATCTTTAAAAAGGCTAAGGCCCCCTATTTCTATACTTGCTGCAGGAGATATTTGCTGAATATTTTCTCCTTTATTGCCTTGTTCTTTTTCGCCTTTAATTTGAACCCCTGAGACAACGAAGTTTCCACCCTTCAGTTCTTCAATTAATTGATCCGCATGAACACTGATATACTCTCCCCATTCACTTTGTGAGGTTTCCAAATTGTCTACTATCGAATCAGAAGGAATGGGATTAAGTGACGTGGTTACTTGAAGAATATTTTTTGCCGGTGTGTCTTTTGCAATCAGAACAGGGAAAAGCAGACGGAAATTTGAATCCCTTTCAATTAAATCGAATAAGTTTTGAATGCCCTCTGTAGCAACTTCTTCACTTAATATCATTACCTGAATATGAGGATAGAAAAGTTGCCCTGGTGCCATTGGCGAAATTTTCCGAAGTGCCTCTGCAAGCGTACTGCCTGAGCCGGAAAAAGTTCTTACCGGAGTTGCTTGTACTTTTCCTCCTTGTTCTCCGCCAGAAACTTGTGATGGATTAATAATTTGAATAGTTGCGAGATATCTATTTTCAGCACTATCATCTTTATCGATGGCAATGCCAGATATAATGCTGAGTTTTTGCAGTTCTCTGCTATCCCAACATCCAGCTAAAAATAGGAAATTACTGCATATTAAAAAAATCAAAAATATATTACGTTTCATTAGTATCACTCTTAGGCTTATTATTTGCTTTCTTCTCTTTTCTCTCCGTAGGGCCCAAATCAGCAGTCCCCTCCACTCTATTTGCATTCCCTTTATTTATTAAGCGAGGACGCTTCGTCATAAACGGCAAAGGTAGGCGGATAATTGTATCCTTTAGATCTGCTATGATAATAGGAGAAAATGGAGCTAAATATGGTATTCCAAATGATCGCAGGCTGCAAGTGTGTGCAACCAATACAATTACTCCTATCCCAATTCCAAAAAGGCCATAAGTTGCAGCCAATATCATAAAGCTGAAACGAAGCAGCCGCGTTGCATCCGTCATGGCATAATGAGGAATGGTGAAACTGGCAATGGCTGTTGCTGCCACAACAATAACCATTGCACTTGACACAATTCCAGCAGAAACCGCTGCATCACCCAATACTAACGCACCGACGATGGAAACAGCCTGGCCAACTGGCCGAGGCATCCTTACACCCGCTTCACGTAACACTTCAAAGGTAAATTCCATCAATAATGCTTCAATAATAACCGGAAAGGGAACATTCTGGCGTTGTGCTGCGAGATTAATCAATAAAGGTGTTGGAATCAACTCCTGATGAAAAGATAAAAAGGCAATAAAAAGTGACGGACCAAGCAAGGTTATCATAAAGGATAAGATTCTAATTAACCGCAAAAAACCAACAATAGACCAGCGCAAGTAATAGTCTTCTGCTGTTTGAAAAAATTGAATCCACGTCGCAGGCAAAATTAAAGGATTTGGAGTTCCATTAACAAAAATAACAACCCTTCCTTCTAGTAAATTTCCAGCAACGACATCTGGTCTTTCTGTTACAAACATGGTGGGCCAAGGAGTAGCCATTTTATCGGAAATCCATTCTTCAATCGTACTTGAGCCAAACACGTCATCTACCTTTATTTTATCCAGCCGTTCTCGGACTTCCTGAAGAAGCTTGTTATTGACAATGCCATTAATATACATAATGCCAATTTCCGTTTGAGTAATGTCTCCGATTTCTCTTGTTTCCAGCCATAGATCAGGTGTTTTAATTCTGCTTCGAATTAAAGAAGTATTAGTAATAAGCGATTCTGTAAAACTGTCTCTAGGCCCTCTGACGGAAGGTTCTGACAAAGGCTCTGAGATAGACCTTAGTTCTCCACCTTGAGCTGCACATGCAATTGCCTGGTTGCATTCATCAATTAAAATGATTGTTTGGCCTGATAGAAGCAAAAGAAATAGTTTTTTCCAATCTTTTACTTCTACTACATGTGTTATTGCTAATAGATGTTCTTTAATATAGATGCCTATTTGTTCTGAGGGAGGAATTTTTTCATTTTCAGCGATATTTATATCATCCATAAGCCGTTCAATAATAAAGGAGCCCATAATTTGTTTATCTGCTAGACCATTTATATAAAGCGTAGCAACTTTTTTTGAAAAAGGTTTTCCTAGTTTAAATTCTCTTAAAGTTAAATCACTGCTATTTCCTAGCGCTTGCTTGATATTTTTAATATTGATATTTACATCTGTACTCAATTCTTTTGAAATAGAATCTAATTCTAAATCGACATATTCTACTGTTTTTTTGTTTTTTGTAAATATTCGGCTCCATGAACTGTTCATAGTTTGATACTCCATTATATGTGATTATGATATATTCATTTAAATCGTCTTTATAATAATTTCCCATAATTCCTAATTTATGCATATTGGATAAAGCAGATTCATATGAGATTTTATTTGATTTAGATGCACATTTGCGCATTAAAAGAAGTATTCATTTTAATAATAGGAAATATTTCTCAGCGTGTCGCAAAAGTTTCATCGTAAAAGGTCAGGCTGAACCCTGTTGTTAAATAGGTTGATTGGATCGGAATCAACCAACTCATTCAAAAGCTCTAAACTTTGAAAAAAATAGCCTTTAGAAAATAGATGATAATAATTAGGAAAGAATAAAATATTTTTAGGATGGAGAGAAGCATGTATGTATAACAAAGTAGAATCTTTAGATTAAATGCAGTTATTGAAGCAGCCCGGGCAGGAGAAAAGGGAAAGGAATTTGAAGTTGTTGCGAATGAAATCCGCAAATTTTCGAAGGAAACAGCTATATCTACTCAAACGATAAACAATACAATGTCTCAAATAAAAGATGCGACAAACCTAATTAATCAGTCAGTTGAAAAAATTGCATCTATTGGACAAATACAAGCGAAATCGATTGAACAAACCTCTATGTTGATGGAAGAAATTCAGCAGATGGCTAAAAAGTTAAATGATTTTGCGAGCAAGCTATAAAATATAGTTAAGAAGCCTGAAAAAAAGGCTTCTTTTTTATTATAGAGTATAGGCTATTTAGAAAAGGAAAGGAATAAAAATACTTTTTCTCCGTAAAGGAGGAAAGCGGCGGAAAATACGTAAACGTTTACTTTTTTGTTTGAATCATATTGATTTAGCTGAAATAGGATGATATATTTGTTGTGTAAACGTTTACTTTCGAGGGTGAAGAAAATGAATGCAACAATAAAGGATATTGCAAAAATAGCGAATGTTTCGACAGCAACAGTTTCTAGAGTATTAAACAATGCTGGCGGATACAATGAAACAACCAGAAAAAAGATAATGGATATAGCAAATAAACTAGGCTACAGAAGAAATGAAATGGCAAGAAGTCTAGTGCAAAATTCCAGCAATATAATAGGTGTTATCATGCCCAATGCTGCTACTATTTTTTACGCTGATATTGTAAACGGTATCGAGAGTATGGCGCATACAAATGGATATAGCGTAATTTTATCTCATTCAGGTGTTAATGGTAATCGGTTTAATGAATGCATGGATATAATGGCCGCAAGAAAGGTAGATGGTTTGGTGATTGTTACTGTTGAATTGAATACTGAACAAGTCAAATTGGCTGAGTCGCTAAACATTCCCTTTATTCTACTATCTACTGACACACCTGATAATGAAGCACCATATATAAAGGTAAACGATTTTGATGCAGCTTATGCTGCTACTGAATTTTTAATCATAAATGGACATACAAAGATTGGGCTGGCAGGAGTTGACCCGAATGATAGGGTGGCAGGAATGCCTCGCATAGAAGGATATAAAAAGGCTTTGGAAGATAATAGGATAAAGTTCCATTCCTATATGGTCAAATTTGGCGACTTCAGTTTCTATGCTGGAAAAGAAGCCATGAAGGAATATTTAAAAGAGAATATATTAGTAACTGCTGTTTTTGGAGTAAGCGATGATGTAGCATTAGGAATTATTTCTGCAGCATATGATCATGATTTAAAAGTTCCTGAGGATTTATCTGTTATAGGCTATGATAATACAAGAGTTGCTGAAATGTCCATACCACCTTTAACATCCATTAGTCAGCCTTTTTTAGAGATGGGAGAAGAGGGTTGCCAAAGAGTAATTGAAGCTATTCATAGTAAAAAGGGCATTTCTTCTAAAATCATTTCCTATAGTTTAGAAATTAGAGAATCGGTAAAAAAAATAATGTGATAGTATAACTTTTTTTGAATGCTACGTAAACGTTTGCGTAGTCAAAGGAAATGGTATAATTTTCGAATAAATTAGCAGGGATACTGAGATTTAAAAAAATCAATGAATAAGAATTAATAGGCAGTTCATCACTAAAAAATAAAATCACAGGAAGAAGTGAGTTATATATGGAAAAGAAATGGTGGCAAACATCTGTTGTATATCAAATTTATCCAAGAAGTTTTCAAGACAGCAATGGTGATGGGATTGGAGATTTAAGAGGAATTATCAACCGGTTAGATTATTTGCAGACATTGGGGATAGATGTGATTTGGTTAAGTCCTGTGTATAAGTCTCCTAATGATGACAATGGCTATGATATTAGCGACTATCAAGATATTATGGATGAATTCGGAACAATGGAAGACATGGATGAATTAATTGCAAAAGCAAATGAAAAACAAATAAAAATTGTGATGGATTTAGTAGTCAATCACACATCTGATGAACATAAATGGTTTGTCGAAGCGAAAAAAGGCAAAGAAAATCCTTATCGCGATTATTATATTTGGCGTGATCCAGTAGAAGGGGATGTGCCAAATGCCTTAAAGTCAACTTTCAGTGGATCTGCTTGGGAATATGATGAAGCAAGCGGCCAATATTTTCTGCATTTATTTAGCAAAAGACAGCCAGATTTAAATTGGGAAAATAAAAAAGTGCAACAAGAAGTTTGGGATATGATGAACTTTTGGCTGGAAAAGGGTGTTGGCGGATTCCGAATGGATGTTATTGATTTAGTTGGTAAAGTACCTGATCAAGAAATTACTGGAAACGGACCAAAATTGCATGAGTATTTACAGGAAATGCATCAAAAAACTTTTGGGAATTATGATGTATTAACAGTTGGAGAAACATGGGGGGCTACACCAGAAATTGCAAAACTATATTCGAATCCAGAAAGAAAAGAATTGTCTATGGTTTTTCAATTTGAACATATTGGATTAGATCAACAAGAAGGAAAAGAAAAATGGGATTTAAAACAGCTGGATTTGGGAGAATTAAAGAAAATTCTAGCAAAATGGCAAACTTCCTTAGGCAATGAAGGATGGAATAGTTTATTCTGGAATAATCATGATCTTCCGCGAATTGTATCACGTTGGGGAAATGATCAAAAATACCGCAATGAAAGTGCGAAAATGTTCGCTATACTGCTGCATTTAATGAAAGGCACTCCTTATATTTATCAAGGAGAAGAAATAGGGATGACAAATTGTCCTATTTCAGATATTAGCGAAGTAAATGATATAGAAAGCATTAATATGTATAATGAACGATTAGAAGAGGGGTATTCAAAAGAGGAGATTATTGAGTCCATTAATGCAAAAGGCAGAGATAATGCAAGAACACCGATTCAGTGGGATAATACAGTAAATGCAGGATTTACAACAGGTACACCTTGGCTGCATATTAATCCGAATTATCCAGACATTAATGTCAAAAATAATTTGGAAGACCCAAACTCTATCTTCCGCTGCTACCAAAAATTAATTCAATTAAGAAAAAATAATCCAATTGTAGTATGGGGAGAGTTTGCATTAATTGAAAATGCACCAGAAGAAATTTTTGCATATCGCCGAACCTATGAAGGAGAAAATTGGGTGGTTATTGCCAATTTTAGTGATAAAGAAAGAACAATCAGCTTGCCGGAATATGGAGAAAGCCAAGATATTATTATCAATAACTATCAGAGAGAAAGTGTTCAATTTGACAATATCTATTTAAAGCCATATGAAACATTTGCGGCAAAAGCATAAGTGCCTATAAAAAAGCAACTTACAGCAGTGAAAAAAAGAAAGATTGCTGTAAGTTGCTTTTTTTATATGTAGATAGTAATAAAAATTGGAGATTTAAACTGCTTGAGTTATGAGAATGTAAGAAAATAAAAAAAGATCCAAAACATCTTATGAGTGAGTGTGGTAGATGCTTTGGATTTATAGTTCCATCCTACTTTTATTTTACCTATGTATACCTTAAAAATTTCTTAAAAACAGATGATTATCTGATTATTTTTCAAAAAATAATCCAATAGACCTATAAAAGTTTAAAAATTAAGTAGAGTAGATAATATTTTAAAAATACCAGGAAATATAGTATGTTTAAAAAAAGGGAAATCAGACTATTTTGTTGTGATGTTTGTTGATGTTTTTCAAAATCCAAGAGATATTGAGTGTTTAAAGGATGCTGAAATATTTAAAGAAAATGATATCGATTTAGTGCTGGCAGTGGGTGAGGGGCAATGTTTCCAAATCGATATCCATGTGGAAGCAATGAGAAAAATTATTTCTAATTTGCTAAAGGCTTATAAAGATGGCAGCAATTTAAAGGCTTGTTTGGAAATGCTAGAGGGAAGTTTGTTTGCTAGCATGTGCTTTGGTTCAGCAGAGTTTGCATAAAACCAATTTGATTCCTTTGCAAATGAAAAAAAATTTTTTCTTAATATAGAATATCTTGGAAAATAAAGGCTAACTTATTGACATAATCTAAATGAGAATATAATATAACGTTATAGAACGTTATATTATATTCTTTGGGGATGATAAAAGAATATAAAAAATTTAGATGGGCAGAAAATTGCCCGTAAATTTTGATTGAAACTTCATTTTATTTGGACAGAAATCCATTTCAAACAAGCTATTAACTTTTTACAAATAAGGCTCTGATAAATTTTCCTGTGGATTTCTGCGGGCGGTCCAGAAGCCTCTTATCAATAAAAGGTCTTAAAATCAACAATAAGCTTTAACATAGCCAAAAACAAAAGGAGGGGTAACTTGCTGAATAGTGAAAGTTCTATTCCTTTATATTTACAGTTAAAACAATCGATTATGGATGATATTAATAATAGTATTTATCTTCCAGGTGAAAGACTGCCTACTGAACCAGAATTATGCGAAAAGTATAACGTCAGTCGGATAACAGTCCGAAAAGCTGTATTGGATTTAGTGGAAGAAGGTTATCTGCTCAAACAGCAGGGAAAAGGAACTTTTGTTAAACATTCTAAAGTCAAAAGAGAATTAGTGGCGGTTAATGGTTATTCTGAATATATGATTTCAGCTGGAATTACTCCACAGCCTCAAATTATTTCGCACTCTATTAAAGAAGCGGACAAGGAAATGGCGGAGAAACTGAATATCCCGTTAGATAGCCAGGTTTTAGAACTGAAAAGATTGCTATATTTTAATAATGAGCCGTTATCTTATGAAAATTCCACTTATTCATTAGAATTATATCCAAATTTAGTTAAGCTTGTTCATGAAAATGCATCCATGCATAAAATTCTTAAAGAGCACTATGAAGTCATCCCTGCATATAATAATAAAGTTCTAAACGTTATTTTTGCGGAGAAAGAAACAGCTGAATATTTAAAATGCAATGTGCGTGATTCTCTTTATGAGATTGAGAAAATTGCCTTTGATGCCAACCAAATGCCTATTTATCATTCCATCCTTTACTATATAACTAGTCATGTTAGTTTTACTATTACAAGTGAATTTCAGGTGAAGAATTAATCAAGCATGATGTAGAGATGGAAGGGTAGACATATTAGTACTTATAATATAATATTATATAACAAGTACTAATAAATAGGAGCAATGGAATATGAAATTAAATAATGACAGTAAGCTTCCTTTATATTTTCAGCTAAAGCAGGTTATTAAAGAAGATATAAAAAGAGAAAAATATAAGTCAGGAGAAAAATTGCCTACTGAAGCAGAATTATGTGAAATTTATGGAGTAAGCAGGATCACGTCAAGAAGAGCCATCAAAGATTTGGTGGAAGAAGGAATACTACATAGTCATCAAGGAAAGGGCATTTATGTTAAATCGATGAAGGAAAAGCGAGAGTTGATTTCTGCAGGCGGCTTCTCTGAACTAACCATATCTTCAGGAAAAAGGCCAAGTTCTCAAATACTTTCAAGCATAATTATTAATATGGACGAGGAACTTGCCGGAAAATTTAAACTCCCTATTGGTGAACGCGTATTAAATCTGCACCGTTTGCTGTTTATCGAAGATGATGAGCCTTTTATAATTGAAACATCTTATTTTCCTCTTGTTTATTTTCCGAATCTTGAAAGGCATATAGGAGAATCAACCTCTACGTATAGTATTTTAAAAGAAAGATATAATACTGATATTACACGTTCCTCTAAAATTCTAGAAGGGATTTCAGCATCTGCTTATGAAGCAGAATTATTTAAATGTGATGCTGGAACTGCTCTTTTTTCTATTGAAAAACTAAGCTTTGATCAGCAGGATAGAGCTGTTCATTTATCGACCTCTCTGTTTATGACGAATAAGGTTATTTTTACCATTGATGCAGAACAAAATAAATAATTAGTAAAAAATCATGTCTAATTTAGAAGGCGTGATTTTTTTATTTTAAAGTTCTATTTCTAGCCATTTTCAAAATAAATTGACGGTTAAAATTAAAATGATATATATTAATATATAATAAAATATAATAAATTTTAATGTTGGATAGGGGGATATGATGAAGATTATAGGTATTGGCGATAGTGTAGTGGATTTTTATAAACATGAGGGGCTCATTTATCCTGGGGGAAATGCAGTCAATGTTATAGTATCAGCAAAACGAAATGGTGCAAAAGAGAGTGCGTACTTAGGCATAGTAGGAAATGATGGAGAAGGAAAGCATATTTTAGAGTCGTTAAATTCAGAAAATATAGATATTAGTAGAGTCCGCAAAGTTTATGGTCCTACTGGAGAAGCGATTATTTCGCTTACCGAGGATGGGGATCGCCAATTTATTGGGACAAATCGAGCAGTTAGAGTGCAATCTTTGCTTTCTCTGCGCCTTAACCAAGAAGATATGGATTTTATTGATGCTTATGATCTGATTCATACAAGTATTAACAGCGATTTGGAGAATGAATTGCCAAAACTTGCTCATAAAGATATATCTTTTGATTTTTCTACTACTGATCGTTGGAATAATGACTATTTAGAGAAAGTATGCCCATTCATTCATTATGCATTTTTCTCAGGAAGCGATATGTCTTTAAAAGAAATCTATGAATTGATAGAGCAAGTCCATGATTATGGAGTAGAAATCGTTGGGATTACAAGAGGTGAAGATAATGCTGTTTTTTCCCGCAATGGAAAAATTTATAAACAAAATCCTCTGCCAACCAAATTAGTGGATACAATGGGTGCAGGCGATTCCTTTATTGGTGGTTTTCTTGCAGCATATCATGAGGGAAAAGATATGGAACATGCATTGTATGTTGCTGCTCAATCTGCTGCCATGACATGCGAATGTTCTGGAGCTTTTGGTTATGGGAAAAAGAAGGAAGAAAGCAATAAAATTGTATTATAGTTAGCAAAAGGAATGTGAGGTGCTGCGTGTGTGGCGCCTTATTTTTAATTTTAGGGATTTAGTCAAAGATATTAAAAAATTGGTTAAGTAAAATTCTATAATCAAAATCAATGAAAAGCCCTTTTGTAATCTAATGGCACAGTGTATTTCTTCTTAATTGCATGGGAATTTAAGGTTGTGTAATAAAATATAACATTATATGTTATAAAAAGATAAAAAAGCTATTGACTGCAACTATTTATGATTATATATTTATATATAACAATACATAACAAATAGAAGTGAAGATTAGGTTGTAAATAGGGAGTGGTTTTGCTTTTTTTAAAAAACTGAATATTTATATTTTTAAAAATAATAACATGCAAACAAGGATGTGAGAGGCGATTTTAAAAATTAAAGAATAGCAAATGATAGATACAATTATATTTTTAAAAAGAATTTGTCGAAATATTTACTTTGAAAATTTTTCAAAAGAAATATTGACTAATAATATTATATGAAATAATATAATAACATATTACAAGTTTGAATGCGGTTACATAATGTTGTTATAAAGGTATTGTGTATGGAATCAATGGTTAGTTTCAGGATAATTAAGTTTGCATTATAAAAAAATCAATATATTTGATGTGAAAGCATAAATCACTCAAAATATGCTTACTAACTTTTTATTCTAGTCAAAGGTTGTGGGAATTTATGAAAATAGCAAATATGAATCTTCATTATCACCGTTATTCACTGGAATACTTTTTAGATTCAACCATGCGGTTAGGGCTTCAGGCTATTGAGTTGTGGGGTGGCGTCCCTCATTTATATAGAGATAAATTCACCTAACTTAAAAGTGATGCTTGATACGATTCCTCTGACTTTAGCAGGTGATTCCATTGATGAATGCGGGGAAGCGTTTGGAGAAGATTTAAAACATATTCATTTATTAGATGGAGACGGCAAAACAACGGCTCATCTTGCTTGGAGAGAAGGAAATTTTTCTTTAGATTCTTTTATGAATAGTATTCTAAATATTCAGTATAATAATCATTTCACTTTAGAATTGATAGGACCACAATATAATTGGGAGCCAGAAGAAGCCACCAAGAAAAGTCTTCTCTATATGAGTTGCTTATTAAAAAACAATGCAAAGGCTAAATAAGGGAAGTAAACTTTTCTGCTATAAAAAGCAGATAGTGATATAAAAAAAAGAAAAGTGGGGGATTCATTTGAAAAAGATTTCAATACTTTTAGTTACTGCATTTATGCTGCTTTTGGGAATTTTATCTGCATGCGGAAAAGAAGAGGCTAGTACCACGGAGAAAAAACCAATAGCAACTGATTTGCCGGCTTTGCCAAAAGAAATAAAAGATAGAGGGAAATTTGTAGTAGCTGTTAAAGTTGACTATCCGCCATTAGGCTATCTAGATGAGGACGGCAAAAATGTCGGTTATGAAATAGATCTCGTAAAAAAAATGGCTGAATATGCTTTCGGTTCTGAAGATGCAATCGAATATGTACCAGTAAATGCTACAAATCGCATTCCTTTTTTGCAATCAAAAAAAGTTGATTTTATTTCAGCTACATTGGGGATTACAGAAGAAAGAAAAAAAGAAGTAGATTTTACAGCTAGCACATTTTATGCAGGAGCTGTAACGGTGGTTCCTAAGGATAGCAATATTAAAAAGATTTCAGATTTAGCTGGCAAAAAGGTAATTGTTATTAAAGGATCAACTGCTTCTATCTATTTAGATGAAAATATTCCAACTGCCAAGCAAATAAAAATAGAGAATAACTCAGATGCATTCCGTGCACTTAAAGATGGAAGAGCAGATGCTATACTGCATGATGCGGTCCTAATGTCAGAGTTCATTAAAACAAATAAAAATTATGTGATGGTAGGGGATCAAGTAGCAGCTTCTCATATGGCGCAAGGTGTTCGAAAAGGCGATGATGAATTGCTAGCATTTTTAAATGCCTCTTTAGAAAAAATGAAAAAAGAAGATTACTATCAAACGCTAGTAGAAAAATATATGCCGAGCATGGCAGACTCTACATCCGATGGATTAATCCCAAGACCATAAAGGAGGAAATAAAATGAGTAGAACTAAGCCGAAATTATCGATCAAGAATCTACATAAGCACTTCGGGGAACTTTCGATTCTCCGAGGTGTAAGCTTCGATGTATATCCGCAGGAAGTAATTGTAATTATAGGGCCAAGCGGATCAGGAAAAAGTACATTGCTTCGATGTATAAATGGTCTTGAAAATATTAATGATGGTCAGATTTTCCTCGATGAAAAGGATGAAATTGAATATACACCAGCAGCTTTGCAGAAAGTTAGACAAAGAATTGGGATGGTATTTCAAAGCTACAATTTATTTCCTCATATGACAGTAATGGAGAATTTATTATTAGCTCCAATCAATGTTCAAAAGAAATCCAAAAAAGATGTGATTCCTCAAGCAGAAGCATTATTAGAACAAGTCGGGTTATTAGATAAAGCTAACAGCTATCCTTCGCAATTATCAGGGGGACAACAGCAGCGTGTAGCAATTGCAAGATCTTTAGTAATGAATCCAGAAGTACTGTTATTTGATGAAGTGACATCTGCCTTAGATCCAGAAAGAGTAAGAGATGTGCTGGAAGTAATGAAAGACTTGGCAGCCAAAGGCACAACTATGATGATTGTGACACATGAAATGGGTTTTGCAAAGGAAGTGGGAGATCGGATTATTTTTATGGATGAAGGTGTAGTTGTTGAACAAGGCACCCCAAAAGAAATATTTGAGAATCCTAAAGAAGAGCGGACACAAAAATTTCTTTTAAATGCTATGTAAAAAGAAAGGAGGTATGCTAGATGGGCTTTGATATGTCCTATGTAATCAAAACATTTCCCATATTGCTGACAGGGCTTAAATTAACTCTATTTTTAAGTATTACTAGCATTATTTTATCCTTGATTATCGGAATAGGCGGTGCAGTAATTCGTACACTTAAAGTGCCTGTTTTATCTCAAATTGTCACCACATTTGTTGAGATTTTCCGCAATACACCATTGCTTGTACATGTTTTCTTTTTATATTTTGGCCTTCCTGTTATTGGGATTAAACTTCCTGCTGTAGCTGTAGGAATTATTACTTTGACTTTATGGGGAGGAGCATATGCAGTAGAGAACTTTCGGGGCGGAACGAATGCAGTACAAAAGGGATTAATAGAATCTGCACAGTCCCTTGGATTGGGAACCTTCCAAATAGTGCGATATATTATTGTCCCATTAGGATTTAGAATCAGTTTCCCGGCTTTTTCTAATACGGCTGTATCCCTTATAAAAAACTCAGCATATATGACGGGAATTGGTGTTGCAGAATTGACGTTTGTAGCGGTAGATAGAATGGCTTATGACTTTAAAACATATGAAATTTTAGTGTCTATTGCTGTAATTTATTTGATTCTTATTTGGGGAACATCTTATTTGTTTAGCCGGATTGAAAAAAAATTAGATTTTAATAATAAAAAAACAGAAAGGGTGAGCAGCTCTGAAAAACTTCCAGTTTCTATTAGACGGGTTAATGAAAACACTCCTTCTTAGTGTTTGCTGCATCATTATTGCGCTTATATTAGGAATAATAATAGGTGCCCTTCAATCAAGCAAGAAAAAGAATGTTATTTCAGTGTTAGCAAGAGGATATGCAGAGTTGTTTCGAGGATTGCCCCTTGTTATTACCTTATTTATGGTATTTTTTATCCTTCCTGAGTTTGGTATACAGGTAAATAGCTTTATGTCAGCAATGCTTGCTTTAAGTGTTTGGAGCAGCGCTAATATTTCTATCGCTGTAAGAGGAGCGATTCAGTCTATTCCGCCTACACAAATAGAAGCGAGTTTATCTTTAGGCCTAAGTAATTTTCAAACCATGCGTTTTGTTATTCTGCCTCAGGCCTTTAGGAGAGTGCTTCCTTCCATTATTAGTTTAATATCAAATTTAATACAATCAACTTCCTTATCAGTATTAATAGGAAATACAGATTTTCTAAAATCTGCTCAAATTTTAATAGAAAGAGTAGAAATAATGGAAGGCGGAGCAATCGCATTTCAAGTATATGCATTTGTAATTGTTGTATATTTTATTATTTGCTATCCCTTATCAATATTAGCCAAAAAAATGGAAAAAAGAATGTCAGTATCCCTATAATCATAGGAAGAAAAAGGAATATAAGAAGCAAGGGCTATGGGAAGAAATCATTCCGTTGATTAGAGAACCAGGCTTTTTGCTTTTTAAAATTTCTTTATTTATCACGCATTAACGAGCTTTGTTCCTCCTATCTAAGGAATGGTAAGAGAAAATGAGATAGACGCTTGCTGAATAAAAATCTGATTGAAGCTTCACTTTATCAACAACCAATAAATGGGGAAAATTGCATTGGATAAGAAAATGAATGAAGCAAAAATAGTTAGAAAGAGTTCTTTATTTTAAAGACTCTCTTTTCGACGGGAATAAATAATCATTAGAAGGAGCAAATTCTATGTCCATTAAAACAACCAGGATGGAAAATGATTTTCTGGGAGAAATGAAGGTCCCCAGGAACGCTTATTATGGTATACAAACAATGAGAGCTGTTGAAAATTTTCCTATTAGCGGATATAGATTGGATAAAGATTTAATTATGTCTTTAGCAATGATAAAAAAAGCAGCAGCATATGCAAATATGAAAATTAAAAGGCTGCCTAACTACATTGGAGAGGCTATTTGCCAAGCTTCACAAGAAATTATGGAGGGGAAATGGCATGACCAATTTATTGTGGATCCAATTCAAGGCGGTGCAGGAACATCCATCAATATGAATGCAAATGAAGTTATTGCAAATAGGGCAATTGAATTGCTTGGAGGGCAAAAAGGAAATTATTCAATAGTCAGTCCTAATTCTCATGTTAATATGTCCCAGTCCACTAATGACACTTTTCCAACTGCGATACGTTTAGCTGTTTTAATGCAAATCAATAAGCTGCTGATTACCATGAATGGACTTATTAGAGCATTTCAATCGAAAGCTTTAGAGTTTAATAGTGTTTTAAAAGTAGGGAGAACACATCTTCAAGATGCTGTTCCGATTAGACTAGGACAAGAATTTGAGGCATTTCGCTGTGTTTTGTCCAGAGATATAAAAAGAATTGAAAAAACAAAGGAAAATGTACTGGAAGTTAATATGGGAGCCACGGCAGTGGGAACAGGATTAAATGCAGATCCAGAATACATTAGGGAAGTTGTTGCAAGCTTGAGAGACATTAGCGGCTTTCCTTTAGTAGCTGCAAAGCACCTTGTTGATGCTACTCAAAATACGGATGCATATACAGAGGTTTCTGCAGCCTTGAAAATTTGTATGATTAATATGTCGAAAATTGCAAATGACATAAGGTTGATGGCATCTGGTCCAAGAGCTGGATTTAGGGAGCTTATTCTTCCTGCTAGACAGCCTGGATCTTCCATCATGCCAGGAAAGGTTAATCCAGTTATTTGTGAAGTGGTTAATCAAGTTGCTTTCCAGGTAATAGGAAATGATCATACAATTTGTCTTGCATCTGAAGCAGGGCAATTAGAATTAAATGTAATGGAGCCTGTCATGGTGTTTAATTTGCTGCAGTCTTTATCTATGATGAATCAAGGATTTACTGTTTTTCAAAAACATTGCTTAGAGGGGTTAAAGGCTGATAAGGAAAGATGTGCGGCTTTTGTTGGGGAAAGTGTTGGAATAATTACTGCTTTGAACCCTTATCTTGGATATGAGAAAGCGGCTGCTATTGCACATGAGGCAATTGCAGATGGCAAGTCTGTTCGCGATTTATGTATAGATCATAAAGTGTTGAGCGAAGCAGAACTGGATGTTATTTTGGATCCATTGCGTATGACAAAACCTGGAATTGCAGAAATAGAAATCAGCCGAATATAAAAAATTGTTAGAATATTTTTTTAAAATGATTGACTTCGTTTACCCTAGATGTTATAAATTATAATATAATAACATATAACAACATATGTTAAAATAAGAGGAGGAAGTTCAAATGTCTATTTCGAATATTACCGTTTCAGCTCAAGCTCAAGTGAAAGAAGTGTTAAATGCATATAAGGAGAGAGAGATTGACCGAGTATTTTTAGTAGCATGTGGCGGGTCTTCTGCTTTGATGTATCCAAGCAAATACTTCATTGATCGTGAATCTGATAAAATTACAGCAGAAGTATTTAACTCAAATGAATTTATTTATCGCAATCCAAAAACCTTAGGGGAAAATTCTTTAGTTATATTATGTTCACACAAAGGAAAAACACCGGAAACAACAGAAGCTGCTAAGTTTGCTAAAAGCAAAGGAGCATTAACAGTATCTCTTATGTATGTAGATCATGCTCCACTCGGAGATGAATCAGATTTTATAGTAAATTACAGCTGGGCACCGGCGGGACAGTTGGATCCTCATCCAGAAATTATGAACTATGCTATTCTTTATCAATTATCGATGGGATTACTGTATGTAAAAGAAGATAATAAAAAATATGAAAAATTGCTGAATAGCTTAAATAATCTTGGCACTGTATTTGAAAAAGCAAAAGTGCAATGTGCAGATAAAGCGAAGGCATATGCTAATCTTTATAAAGACGAAAAAGTTATTTACACAATGGCTAGCGGATCTAACTATGGCATAGCCTACTCCTTCGCTATATGTATCTTAATGGAAATGCAATGGATTCATTCTCATGCTATTCATGCGGGAGAATTCTTCCATGGTCCGTTTGAAGTACTTGATAAAGATGTTCCATTTATCCTTTTGCTGGGTCTTGATGAAACTCGTCCAATGGAAGAAAGAGCATTAAAATTTTTGCAGGAACATGGAGAAAAATTATTAATACTAGATGCTAAAGATTTAGAATTAACAAGTATCGATGAGGAAATGAAACAATATATTGCACCGCTTGTTCTAAATTTTGTCTTAAGAGAATATGCAGTAGCGATATCTAAGGTAAGAAACCATCCATTAGAAACAAGAAGATATATGTTTAAAGTTCCTTATTAATATAAGAAAGAGGCATTATTGAAGCTTCAGTATTTTACTAAAGACCCCCTTCCACTTGGGAAGGGAGGTCTTTTTTTCTGTATATCAACTCATTAAGCGGTTTTAGTTATTGGATGGTAAAAAATCATCATCAATCTATGAATATTAATAGAAGGAATATGGGGTCCTGTTAGTTTGGACATTGCAGTAGGATTGCCAATGCTGCTGCTTTTTGCAGGATTTTTTTAAAAGAAAAAGTTAAAACTGACGCAAATCCAGGAGGCTAAGAAAAAATAAGTATAGGTCCAATAATTTTGTTTGGCAATATAATAGCAGTATAAAATAGTTCGCAAAGTAGTTTCTCTCCTAAAAGCGGGTGAAGAAAAAGAAAATGAATGATCACACAAAAGAAATATTAGGCACTTTTTTATCGGCAATAGGTACAATTGAGGCAGCTATTGGCAACACACCTTTTGAAAAACTGGGTACAGATGTAAGGTTTAATCTGCGTTTAATCGGCAATGCACTGCAAGCATCAGGCAGTGCACTATCGGCAGACGGACAGGGCAGCATATCTTTAGAGAAATTAGGGGATGAAATTCAGGCGGTTGGAAATTCAACCGTCATTGGTGGTCTGCTGTTGGATTTAGGAGATAAAAAAGATCAAAAACTGATTATTACAGGAACTTGGCTGCAGGCTTTGGGAAGTTTAGTTGGTTTGGCAGATGAGTTTGAGGACAGCACAGAATCTGGAAGAGCATACAATATAATCGGCAATTTGCTGCAAGGGATCGGAAACTCTATGCAAGCAGTTGGGGGTATAGAACAACTCAAACAAACAATTCCGAAAGCATCTACATTTTTTTCTGTTGGCGTAGTGGGTTCATGGATACAGGCGACGGGTTCTGTTATTTCCTTAATAGGCCAAATTAAAGAAGAAAGAGAAGAAATAGAACGAGGAATCAATGAATAGCAATAAATAAAAGTAAAACAAATGATGTTTCACTTTCTCAGGCTGTTGAAAAACGTTCGTTCTTTTCGTCACTCTCCTTTTTTGCGGTGCTCATTACCATAAAACGGTAACTCCGCTCCTCAAAAAGTGGGATTCCTCGATAGTCAAACGTTTTCATTCAGCCTGATCTTTTACTATAAAACTTTTTCGACGCTCTGTAAAAGTGAAACAAATGATGTTTCACTTTCGTTTATATATAAAAAGATGCTGGCAAGGATTTTGATTGTGGAGATATATGGTGAAATGTTATTTCCTTTTTTTATAATATAATATGGTGGTGCTACTTATCTCTCGTAATCTTATAACTATGTGTTTTGTCTTCTCAATTTTATATATATTGTATTTAACTATGCTTCCACATCCATCCTTAGGCATTGGTGTCGGGGATGGAGGAATCAATCTTATTCCATTTGAAATGATGCATGGATTATTTACTGAACAGTCATTGTGGACGTTCATAATCAATGTCGGTGGTAATATTCTTTTATTTGTTCCCTTCGGATATATTCTTTCATGGGTATTTCCAAAGGTGAATACTGTTTTTCGAGCAGCAGCAGGTGCATTTTTGTCAGCTTGTATAGAAATCATTCAACTTATTGTTCCTAACAGATTTACAGATATAGATGATATTATTTTAAATGCGAGTGGAGCGGCAATTGGTTATGGAGTGTATAAGTTTGTCCAAGTGTATCAACTGAATTTCCTGAAAAAATAAACGTCATATACAACCCAATTTATAGGATTGTATAGACTTATTGGTGAATAAATAATCCAGTTTGCAAGTTTTGATCTGTAGGGAGGTATAAAATAGATAGGTGGGCTTTTTCCTTTTTCAAAAGATCGATTCACCATATTAGGCGGATTGCATATGTTAAAGCATACTATGTCTTGAAAGGAGACTTATATATGTATTATCCACCCTATTATCCATATTATATCAATGATTATCGTATACATGGTGCACCGCCTGTTCCGCCATTTCCGCCTCAAGGTTCTTTTCCTATACCTGATTTAGGGAATTTATTTCCAGGTTTTCCAGGAGGACAGTCTTCTCCCCCAGGTTTTTCAGGAGGTGGCAGCGATCAAGGACCCCCATCAGGACCACCGCCTTCTTATACTCCACAGCTACAGCAGCAAACAGTGAGCACCTTTGCAGTAGATGCGGGCTCGATGAGAAGATGCCTTCATCGCTTTACCTATGTTTGGCTAGAAAACGGCAGAGGGTTCTGGTTCTATCCAACATTTGTAGGAAGAACTTCTGTTGCAGGTTATCGCTGGCGCAATTTTAGATGGGTATTCTACGGAACCGATACAAATAGAATCAGATCTTTTCAATGTACGTAATAAAAAAGGGACAATCGCATTAAATTGCGGTTATCCCTTTTTTATTGATAAAAGAATCCTTGAGAATGAACCCGCAAAAGAAGAGCAGCACCGAATTGATAAAAAAAGAAGCTGGAATCGATAAAAAGAAGCTGGAATCGATAAAAAGAAGGGGCTCAAAAGGAGAGCAGCATCGAATTGATAAAAAAAGAAGCAAAATCGATAAAAAAGAAGCTGGAATCGATAAAAAGAAGGGGCGTCAAAGGAGAGCAGCACCGAATTGATAAAAAAAGGAGCAAGATCGATAAAAAAGAAGCTGGAATCGATAAAAAGAGAGGCGCCAAAGGAGAGCAGCACGGAATTGATAAAAAAAGAAGCAAGATCGATAAAAAAGAAGCTGGAATCGATAAAAAGAAGGGGCTCAAAAGGAGAGCAGCACCGAATTGATAAAAAAAGGAGCAAAATCGATAAAAAAGAAGCTGGAATCGATAAAAAGAAGGGGCGTCAAAGGAGAGCAGCACCGAATTGATAAAAAAAGAAGCGAAATCGATAAAAAAGAAACTGGAATCGATAAAAAGAAGGGGCGTCAAAGGAGAGCAGCACCGAATCGATAAAAAAAGGAGCCAAATCGATAAAAAAGAAGCTGGAATCGATAAAAAAAGGAGGCGCCAAAGGAAAAGAGAACTTATACATAGGCACTCTGCTGAAAAGTAATACAAAATTTTAGCCAATAGGCAGGATTGTTTTCACATTTTGTCGAAAAAGTTTACTGCAAATATTAGGATAGGAAAGGAGCAACTATATGATTATAAAAGAACGGAAAGAACCTCTTATTCTGCGTCAATTATTGGCCCTCAAAACAAGATTGCCCTCCAATCATTCAAAAATTCCTTCCATTGATGACCAAATCCAAAGATTTTCTGCAGGGTATAAAGGAGAATGCTCTATTGATTATTATTTAAGTTTGCTAAATGAAAAAGATTATTATATTTTACATGATTTACGCCTAGCCGATCCACCGAACTATTTCCAAATAGACACTTTAATTTTAACAAAAAGATTTGCCCTAATATTAGAAGTGAAAAATTTTATAGGCGAATTGTACTTCGATTCCACTTTTCATCAGCTTATTCAGAAAAAGAATGGGGAAGTAAAAGTTTTTGCTGATCCTTTGCTGCAAGTGCAAAGGCAGGAGAGCCAATTCGAAAAATGGCTCTTAAATAATGGTTTTTGTAATCTTCCAATTTCCTCAGCAGTCGTTATTGTAAATCCCCAAACAAAAATCAGCACAGATCAAGAAAATATAGCTATCCAGGAAAAGGTTATTCACCGCGAATTTATTCCAACTAAATTAAAGCAGATAGAAAGATTAAATAAACCTAATTTTCTCCAAGAAAAAGAAATAAAAAAATTAATTAGACTCCTACTAAAAAAGCATACTCCCCACTATTCTTCTGTTCTCGAAAAATTTCAGATTGCTGAAGCAGAATTACTAAAAGGAGTTAGATGTCCTAAATGTGACAAATTGCCGTTATTAAGAATCCATAGCAATTGGTACTGCAAACAATGTCATTTCAAACATAAGGATGCTCATTTACAGAGTATGCAAGAGTATTATCTTTTAATTGATTCCTCTATTACAAGCAGCAAATTGAGGGAGTTTATTAATATTTCTTCCTATCCACTTGCCACAAGAATTTTAAAATCACTTCATCTTCCCAGTTTTGGGAGAACCAAAGGCAGGGTGTATCAATTAAAGGATAAATCATAATGATAAAGTGAAACTTCAATCAGTGGGGGCGCGTCCCCGCTGATTGTTAGTGGCCAGTTTGCCCCCCACCATCCCTTAGGTGGGGGGCGAAAGCCTGTTAATGCCTTTTATTGTAAAGCAGCAAGACTACTCTATAAAAAAGTTCAGCAGACAAGTTAGAACCTCTATTAGATTAACTGCCCTATCACTTTGTTACTTTCCTCCAAATAATAACCATGTATGGCTACCTCTAATGCGAGTCTATTGACAGGATTCAAAAATTCAGTTCCCAGCAATAACTCTAGCTTTTCAATCCGATGATAAAGCGTTTGTCTAACAATAAATAGTCGCTCGGCAGCTTCTTTTTTTGAACCATTGCATTCTAAATAAACAGCAAGTGTTTTAAGGAGCTCACTGTCATTTTGTTTGTCATACTCAATGATTTTTCCTAGATAATAATTGATATAGTCTTTTAATCCATCCGTTTTGCTAAGGGGAAGAAGCAGACGGTATATCCCGATTTCATCAAAAAAATGGGTAGGTGATATATTTCTATTTTTTAAAGATAAAACATAGGTTGCTTCTTCGTAACCTTTATTTATGGAGGAAACTTGAAAATAAAGGGAACTGATTCCTAAAAAAGCAGAAGGAAAATAACCTGGATTTACATTTAAAAGAGCATGTAAAAACGGATTCCACTTATCTCGTTCTATATGTAGTTGGATAGAAGGCGGAATAAAAACGATAGCTATTATTTCATGGGGCCTCACAGATAAAAGGGAGTAAAAACCAGCCTTATTCAATAGAGATCGCAGCAGCATTGACATCTGAATTTTTTTCTCTTCCCAATGAGATGGACTAGAATCAATTGGCTTTTCTTTTAATCCCAAACACATGACCCGGTACGGAGCTTCTAAATATTGGATAGGAAAAATAGAACTAAATTGTTCGTACTCCAATGTACGCTCTAAAAGAAGAGCACGAACTAAATCATCTTCCAAGTTTTGTTTTCGTTCCTCTATTGTACGGAAGCGCAGCAATATTTGTGAAATGGCAATAGCTGCCCGATCTAATACTAGAGTATAAAATTCGTTTGCTGAAAGGTCGAAAGCCTCAAGAAAAATATATCCCCAAATTTGCTCAAACACACGAACTGGCACAACAACAAAAGTTTGTTGTCTGATGAAAACAAATCGTTTGTTAAAAAGAGTCTCCTCATTTTCTTCTATAAAAATTCGGATAGAACATTCTGTATGTTTCTGATCAGATGGAAAGTAGTACTTTTCTAGAGTATTGCCGAAAAAAAAGGCGGGCTGCTGAAAATAATGATAAAGTTCTTGCAAAATTTTTAAAATGCCATTGGGCTGCAAAGATTTTTGATTAAATTTAGTAGAAAGAAGGTCTAAGTCTGTAATCATCTGATGATGGCGATTAATAATGAATGTGTGCAGGTCCTGGGTAATTTCTACGAATTTTACTGTTTGTTCAAATATAATAATTGGATAATCATAGTTTTCTGCAAGGGAAAGGACATCTTCAGATAAGCTTTTCACAGAGGTTTCCATTTCAATGCAAAGACAAGCTGTATTCAAATCAATCAGCTTTTTTACGTAGTCCAATTGGTTTTGTGCATCAAATTGGATGTTCATTCCTGTTGTTAAAATAAGCTCTCCACCATTTACAAACATATCAATATCTTTCACTTCTAGAATATGAGACCATTTAATTTTTCTATTGATGCCTTTTTTTCCGGCTATTATTTTTGCGCAGTTAAATAGTGGACGCTTTAATACATCTTGAACAGTCAATTCAATCTCCTTCATGATAAATCCTCCCATTATCTTGTAACAGCCTGATATAAAAGAATATAGACTATAAAAGTCCATATCTTGTGGCAATGTCTGCGCAACCAATATCCTATAAGTGGGAATTTGGAACCTCTCCACTAATTGAAGTTTCACTTTATGTTAAGAAATAGGCTGTGGATTTTTACATAATGTAACATGAAAATATTTATAATTATCTGTAAATTAAATACTATCTTAGTCATAATCCTTACGTCAATGAATACAATCCAAAATGCAGGTTTCTTATGAAAGGGAGAATGAGGAATGGAAAAGATAAAAACCATGTCATTAGTTGAAAAAGATCAAAAGAATGTTTGGCATCACATTTCCCCATATGTGGAAGAAAAGCCCGCAATGATTGCTGTAAAAGGGGAAGGGGCTTGGCTGACAGATTATGATGGCAATAAATATTTAGATGCAATGAGCGGTCTTTGGTGTGTCAATATTGGATATGGCAGAGAGGAATTAGCACAAGCTGCTTATGAGCAAATGAAAGAATTATGTTATATGCCGATGACACAAAGCCATATGCCGGCAATTGAACTTGCTGAAAAAATAAATGAGTGGCTAGAAGGCGACTATATGATTTTTTATTCCAACAGCGGATCGGATGCAAATGAAGTTGCTTTTAAATTAATCCGCCAATACCATCAGCAAAATGGAGAACCGAATCGATATAAATTTATTTCAAGACACCGCGCATACCATGGGAATTCGATGGGAGCATTGTCGGCAACCGGACAGGCACTTCGCAAATATAAATATGAACCACTTGCAAGCGGGTTTCTTCATGTTGCACCACCTGATTCTTATCGTCGACCAGAAAATATGACAGTGGAAGAGTTTAATATTATGAGGGCAGAGGAATTAGAGCAGAAAATTATTTGGGAGCAAAAAGAAACCATTGCCGGAATTATTATGGAACCTCTTATTACAGGTGGCGGCGTTCTTATTCCACATCCGATTTATATGGAAAAAGTCCAAGAAATCTGTCAAAAATATGGTGTACTGCTAATTATTGATGAAGTAATCTGCGGATTTGGCCGAACAGGCAAAAAATTTGGACATCAGCATTTTCAGATGAAACCAGATATTGTTACAATGGCAAAAGGGCTGACAAGCGCTTATCTTCCTTTATCTGTTACAGCTGTTAAAAAAGAGATTTTTGAAAAGTTTAAAGGTAGTGAGGAAAACTTGCATTTCCGCCATATTAATACATTTGGAGGCAATCCTTCAGCTTGTGCAGTAGCTTTGAAAAACCTGGAAATTATGGAGAAAGAAAATTTGGTTGCAAAATCTGCTGAGAGTGGCGAATTTTTGCTGCAAAGTCTACAGTCATTAGCCAAAGCTCATCCAAATGTAGGAGATATTCGTGGAATTGGCATGATTATTGGCATGGAATTAGTAGAAAGCAAACAGACCAAAAAACCTGTTCCACCTGATTTTATAGGCAAAATTATTCAGGGTTGTAAGCAGGAAGGTTTAATTGTCGGCAAAAATGGGGATACGGTGGATGGTTTTAACAATATTTTAACATTAAGCCCGCCATTGTCCTGTACGCAAGAGGACCTGGAGATTATTGTATCTGTGCTAAAAAAGGTATTGGCTGAAAATCAATATATTATATAAGGATGAATAGGGATAAATGAAGAATTTTAGTTTGTCCCTATTTTTATTTGTTAGATTATATTACATAATAATGAAAAAATTCAAAAATATTGTTTACTATCAAGAAATATCCATTTATAATAAGCATTATTCTTGATTAAATTCTTCTGATTTACCAATTACGTAAAGAAAACTCACATAAAATCTTCGTCGTGAAATAACCATTAAACTCCTTCATCTCAGAAAATATACAAGTTCAGTTCTAGAAACATTGTAGATTTTTCTTATACCAAACTGCGAAACACAAATTTATCCAAACATTCAATTTTTATGATAAGCAAATTCAATATTTGTTGCTTCAAAAGCTTTACATCTTTTGTGGAGCCTTTTTCCATAAATAAATGGTTTGAAAAACAAAAAGCATAAGGAGGTTTTTTATGGAACAACCGAACAGCTTACTTTTGGATTTGGTGAAAAATTTTGAGGAAGTCGAGCCGAGTTTAACAAATCAGGAAGCGATAGAGGAAGCAAATCGCTGTCTTTATTGCTATGATGCTCCTTGTATTACAGCATGTCCAACTGGAATTAATATTCCTGGTTTTATCAAAAAAATTTCATCAGGCAATTTAAAAGGCTCAGCAAAAACAATCATGTCAGCAAATCCCGTTGGCGCAAGCTGTTCTCGTGTTTGTCCCACAGAGGAATTATGCGAGGGGGCCTGTGTGTTAAATCATTCGACAAAGCCGATTATGATCGGAAATCTCCAGCGATATGCGACAGATTGGGCGATCAAAAATAATCTAACCTTATTTAAAGCGGGCAAACCAATTGGCAAAAAGGTTGCAATAGTCGGCGGAGGGCCTGCAGGATTATCTGCGGCAAGGGAGCTCGCTCTACTTGGCTATGAAGTTACCATTTTTGAAGCAGAAGAAAGTGCTGGCGGCCTAAATACGTATGGCATTGTTTCTTTTAGGCTGCCAAAAGAAATTTCGTATTGGGAAGTAGAACAAGTAAAAAATGTAAACGTGGAGATACGGACAAATACAAGAGTTGGAAAAGATATTTCTGTCGATGAGATTATGTCCAGCTATGATTCCATATTGCTTGCAATCGGCATGTCACATGTTCCTGATTTAGGATTGAAGGGAGAAAATCTAGCAGGTGTTTATGATGCCATTGAGTTTGTAAAAGCTACAAAAACAAATCCAATAACAGATCAATTTGTCGGCAAAAGAGTAGTTGTTATTGGAGCTGGAAATACCGCCATTGACGCAGCAACTTGTTCTGTTCGTCTTGGAGCTGCCAATGTCAAAATTTTATATAGACGAACAGAGGAAGAAATGACTGCATATGACTTTGAATACGAATTTGCCAAACAGGACGGGGTGGAATTCAGATGGCTTACCGCTCCGAAGGAAATTACTGGAGAATCAGGGCAAGTAAAAGCATTGGAATGTGTCAAAATGGCTCTTGGCAATTCTGATGAGGATGGAAGATTACACCCAGTTCCGATAATGGATTCAGAGTTTACGTTAGATGTAGATGTGGTGATTAAAGCTATTGGCCAATCTCGATATGCAAGTTTAATAGAGGAATTTCAGGTGGAACATGATAGAGGAATTGTGAAGATCAATCTAAACTCTTATCAAACATCTAACCCAAAAGTATTCGCATGCGGGGATGTTATTTTTGGAAAAGGACAGGGGGATGCAATGGTTGTATCGGCAGCACAGCAAGGCAAGGAAAGTGCTTATGCCATTCATCAATTGCTGGGGGCAAAAGGTGCAGAAACAGCATAATAAACAGACATTGGGAGGCTGATTTATGGCAGATTTACGGACAAATTTAGCAGGAATACAATCACCGAATCCTTTTTGGCTAGCATCTGCACCTCCAACTAACTCTGGCTATCAAGTGCAGCGGGCATTTGAAGCAGGCTGGGGTGGAGCTGTATGGAAAACGTTGGGGGATCCTATTTTAAATGTTTCTTCCCGATTTGCAGCAGTCAGCTTTAACGGGCAAAGGGTAGCTGGCTTCAATAATATTGAATTGATTACAGACCGGCCTTTGGATGTGAATTTAAAGGAAATCTATGAAACGAAAAAACGATTTCCAAACCATGCTATTATCGCTTCTTTAATGGTAGAACCAAGGCAAGAAAAATGGCATGAAATTGTTAAAAAAGTCGAAGCAGTCGGAGTGGATGGATTGGAATTGAATTTTGGCTGTCCGCATGGCATGGCAGAAAGGGGAATGGGATCTGCTTCGGGGCAAGTGCCAGAATTGGTGGAAAAACAGACATATTGGGCAAAAGAAGCAGCAAAAACTCCTGTTATTGTGAAATTAACGCCGAATATTACCGATATTACAGCAACTGCTGAGGCAGCAGCAAATGGCGGGGCAGATGCAATTAGCATGATTAATACGATAAATAGCTTGGCTGGTGTAGATATTGATACATGGGATACAATTCCACATGTTGCTGGCAAGGGAGCGCACGGTGGATATTGCGGGCCTGCCGTTAAACCAATTGCCCTTCATATGGTAGGAGAATGTGCCAGAAATCCAAGAATTAATGTGCCGATTTCTGGAATTGGCGGCATTTCTACATGGAGAGATGCAGTGGAATTTATGCTGATGGGTTCAACAAGTGTACAGGTGTGCACTGCTGCGATGCATCATGGCTTTCGGATAGTGGAGGATATGATAGAAGGATTAGATCATTATTTAGAGGAAAAGGGAATTGCCTCAGTGGCAGGCTTGATCGGAAAATCAGTAGCAAGATATTCGGATTGGGGAGATTTGGATCTGAATTATCAAGTGGTGGCGAAAATCAATAATGATGTCTGCATTAACTGCAATAAATGCCATATCGCCTGTGAAGATACTTCTCATCAGTGCATTGATCTGCTAAAAGATGGGGATGGAAAAAGCTATTTAAAAGTAAGAGAAGAAGATTGTGTTGGCTGTAATTTATGTTCGATTGTCTGTCCTGTAGATGGAGCGATAGATATGGTAGAAGTGGATAATGGATTGCCGCCGATGACTTGGAATGAGCGTCAAGCTGTTTCTGGTGCCTTCCGTGCTTCCAGAGTATTAAATAAATAATAGGGATCAAGAAAGGATGGATGAAAAATGAAAAAAATTATTAAAAACGGGACGATTGTAACAGCGACGGATACATACAAAGGAGATATCTGCATAGAAGACGGAGTCATTACACAAATTGGAGAGAATCTCATGGATATTGATGGAGAAGTAATTGACGCAAAAGGCTGTCTTTTGTTTCCTGGAGGAATTGACCCACATACCCATTTAGATATGCCATTTGGGGGCACTATGACAAAGGACGATTTTGAAACAGGAACGATTGCCGCTGCTTTTGGCGGAACCACAACGGTTATTGATTTTTGTTTAACAAAAAAAGGAAATACATTAAAAAGTGCAGTAGATACTTGGCATAAAAAGGCAGATAATAAAGCAGTCATTGATTATGGATTCCATCTGCAAATAGTTGAATCAAATGAGGCGGTATTAAATGAACTGTCCAAAATGATTGAAGAAGAAGGAATTACTTCACTTAAAGTATTTATGGCTTATAAGAATCAATTTCAGGCAGATGATGAAACGCTTTTTCAAACACTTGTTGCAGGGAAAGAGTTGGGAGCACTTGTGATGGTGCATGCAGAAAACGGCGATGTGATTGATTATTTAGTAAAAAAAGCATTAAAAGAGGGAAATACAGATCCTATTTATCATGCCTTAACAAGACCTGCTGAAGTGGAAGGGGAAGCAACGGGCCGGGCTGCGGTATTAACAGATTTGGCGGATTCTCAGCTTTATGTTGTGCATGTATCTTGTGAAGTTGCTGCCCAAAAAATAGCGGAAGCAAGAAGTAAAGGCATTGATATATGGGGAGAAACCTGTCCTCAATATTTAGTGCTCGATCAAACTTATTTAGAGAAACCAAATTTTGAAGGCGCAAAATATGTGTGGAGTCCACCTCTTCGGGAGAAATGGAATCAAGAATCCCTTTGGAATGCTTTAAGAACAGGGCAGCTGCAAACAATTGGTTCTGATCAATGTTCCTTTGATTTTATAGGACAAAAAGAATTAGGAAGAGGAGATTTCTCTAAAATTCCAAATGGGGGGCCTATTATTGAAGATAGGGTAAGCATTCTTTTTTCAGAGGGGGTTAAAAAGGGCAGAATTTCACTTAATCAGTTTGTAGATATTGTTTCCACAAGAGCAGCGAAATTATTTGGTTTATATCCGAAAAAAGGCACAATTGCCATTGGTGCAGACGCTGATATTGTTATTTTTGACCCGGAAGTAGAGCGGATTATTTCTGCAGAAACCCATCATATGGCGGTTGACTATAACCCATTTGAGGGGATGAAAATAAAGGGGGAGCCGGTTTCTGTTTTATCAAGAGGGGAATTTGTAATTCGTGAAAAACAATTTGTAGGAAAAGCTGGGGCTGGTCAGTTTATAAAACGAGCAAAATATGGAGAAAAACACGAAGCGAAAAAAAGCAAGCCGTTAACGATGTAAATAGGTCAACTTGGCAGTCGAAAATAATTGCTTTGTATAGGTGATTTTTTCGACTAGCCTAAAAAGATTATTTTATTGATTATTAATCAGTCGATATTAGCAGGAAATCTGCATTTTTAATTTTCTTAATCTTCTGAATATAAAAGGATGGTGCAAACTCCATGCAAAAAGAAAACAATTATTTAAAATCACCTGATTTAATGCCGATTGGCCATAGTGACAGAACAATTGGTTCCTTTGGTTTTGCGGTTATTTGGGTAGGAATGGCAATTGTTTTAGCTGCATTTGCTATTGGAGGTGCTGCTATACAGCATTTGCCATTAGGTTTGGTCATACTGGCAACATTAATAGGCTCTGTGGCAATTGGAATATTTATGACGATTATTGGAGACATAGGCATCGAGCATGGACTTTCATTTCCGGTGTATATGAGGGCGCCATTTGGCACAATCGGAACGCATATTCCCTCGATAGTCCGGGGGATTACAGCTGCTTGCTGGTTTGGCATCAATACTTATTTTGGCTCTACTGCGATTAATGCCATTATGAATATGTTATTCGAATTTGATAACTGGCTTGTTTGTTTTCTAGTGTTTGCAGCATTGCAGCTAATCAACACCTCGCTTGGAATTAAGTCGATAGAACGCTTTGCTGACCTTGCAGCCCCTATCATTATTCTTATTTCTTGCTGGATGTATATTTCTTTATCTTCAGATGCAGTAGATCAAGGAAAAAATATTTGGTCATGGGTAGAGAGTCCTGTTGCAGGTGGAGCTGCTTTTACAGCATTTATGGTGGTTGTAATGAGCAACATGGGATTTTGGGCAACTCTGGCAGCTGATATGCCTTCTTTATCCCGCTTTTTTAAAGCTCCTAAGCATGAAAGAAACTGGTTTAAGCGAAACAAAACGCAATTATTCGGCAGCATTGTTGTAATGCCGATTGTTAATACCTTTATGATTGTTATTGGAGCAGTATCTTATATGGCGGTAGCAAATGCTGATCCTGTTGCAGCACTGCAAGAGACTGCAAGTGGTATTGTTCTTGGCGTATTAATGTTAATGATTGTGCTTGCTCAATGGTCAACAAATACTTCCGCCAACATTATTCCTGCGGCCACGATTTTCTCTAATGTGGGCGGACCAAAAATGCCCTTTTGGGTAGGGGTTATGATAGCTGGAATTATTGGGGTGTTAGCGCAGCCGTGGAGTTTATTCGATATTTTAAATAGTGCGCTCCTTGTTATCGGCGGGATCTTAAGTTCGATTGTTGGAATTTTGTTTGCAGATTATTATTTAATACGCAAAAGACGTGTGCATGTAAAAGATTTATATGAGGCAAATGGCCAATTTAAATATATGAAAGGATTTAATTTGGCAGGTTTAATCGCATGGATTGTAGGTGGAGTCGTTGCCAATATGCTTTCAACCTATTCCTCTATTGTAGGTTTTATTGTAGGAGCAGCATTGTATTATGCATTAGCAAAATATTGGTGGTTTAAAAAATATGAGCAGGCAGAAATAATCGATCCAAATGATGAAAAATATTTGGGGATTACCGTTGGAAGGGATTGGGAAATTGATGGTGCACTTGAAGAAGAGGTAATCATAGCAACAGATGCGGTAACGGATAGAGTTTAATCAAAGGGGAGAGGGGATTGAAGTTATGTCTGATTATCAGCAGTTTTTGCAGGAGCGTGATCAAATAGACTTTTATTTGCAAAAAGGCTATTACATGAAAAATATTATAGAAGATTTAAATGGAACGACTGTGGAATTTTCTAATAAAGAGAATAATAGTGCCATTGTTCATTTGACAACAGCGAATGCAAGGAAATACTTTTCTGTGAAGTTAATAGAAGAGAGAAGAAATTGTATCGTAAATAAGATTGCCAAGTAATAAAATTCATTTTGGCAAATAGAAGGGAGGGCATGGAAATGGAAGGACAAAAACTATTAATTAATGGCGAAAGATTAAAAGAATCATTGGAAAGATTCGCAGACTTTGGACGCACAAAAAATAATGGGGTTACTCGCCTCTCTTTATCAGAAGAAGATATGGGAGTGAGAGAATATTTTCGCAGCTGCTGTGAAGAAATCGGCATGTCTGTTGCAGTAGATGATATGGGGTGCATGTATGCCACTTTAGCTGGGAAGGAAGAAAAACTGCCAATTGTTATGGGCTCTCATTTAGATACAGTGAAAAAGGGAGGGAGATTTGACGGTGTTTTAGGGGTGGCAGCAGGCTTGGAAGTCGCTCGGACTCTTGTTGAGAATAACATGCAATTGCGCTATCCACTTATGATTGTAAACTATACGAATGAGGAAGGCGCTAGATTTGAGCCTTCTATGATGGCATCAGGGGTGCTTTCAGGCAAATTTGATAAAGAGGAGATGCTGGAGAAAAAAGATGCAAATGGAATTACATTGAAAGAAGCACTAGAAAAAAGCGGCTATGCTGGCGATATTGAAGCTAGATTAAAGAAAGCAGCTGCCTTTTTAGAATTGCATATAGAACAAGGGCCGGTTCTAGAGCGGGAATCATTAACGATAGGCATAGTAGAATGTGTAGTAGGCATGGTTTGTTATGAAATTACATTAACAGGGGAATCTGATCATGCAGGAACCACTCCAATGGGAATGAGAAAAGATGCCCTTTTTGCTGCTAATAATGTGATTTCCGCATTCCGGAGCAAGCTGAGCCAACTGGATGAAAATCTAGTGTATACAATGGGAAGGATGAATATATTTCCAAATATCCATACTGTTATTCCCAATAAAGTTGTATTTACAATAGAAGCAAGACATAAAAGCCCTGTCATTATAAAGGAGGTAGAAGAAATTATTCTAGAAATAAAGAGTTTTGCCTATCTAGAAGGATGCACGATTGAAGTGAACAAACAGTGGGATAGAAAGACAGTATGGTTTGATGAAAAACTTTTGGAAAGCGTAGAAAAATCAGTGAATGGACTTGGCTATTCGTATAAAAAAATAGCCAGTGGTGCAGGTCATGATGCTCAATTTATTGCCAGCATCGCTCCGACAGCAATGCTTTTTGTGCCAAGTTTGAATGGGAAAAGTCATTGCGAAGAAGAATTTACTGCATGGGAGGATTGCGAAAAAGGCGTAAATGTAATGCTGGAAACAGTGCTGGATATTGATAAGAGATAATAAATAACCTAGTTGAAACCTTTGTTTAGGCGGCAATAGATTAAGAAACTATCTGCCGTCTAAGCAGGTTTTTTTTATTTGGGATATTAAGGGAATATTGTTAGAAAAGTTAACAATATGTAAGTAGTAATAATAAGAAAGGGTTATCATTTTAACGAAAAGTTATTATTTTTAATGAAAAAGTTACTATTTGTATTTTTTTTATTTATATGATTTACGATTGGAAAAAACAGTGTTAGATAATCTGACATTAATCGATTATTTATTAAATTATCATGTTACTATTATCTCAACATTCAGATAAAAGGAGATTAGAACATGAAAAAAACACATCCTGCACTTGTAATCTTTTTATTCTTTTTAGGTTGGGTATTTATGTATGCTGACCGAAATATCTTATCGCCAGTCATGGGAAGCATCGGAGAAGAGTGGAATCTTGACCAAACAGAGCTAGGTCTTATGGCAACTGTATTTTTTGCAGCATATGCTTTTATGCAAATTCCAACAGGATTTTTAGCAGATAAATTTGGTCGAGTAAAAGTGCTTGTAGTCGGCTTTATTGTTTTTGGTGTTGGTACCTATTTAAGTGGGGCATCTACGACTTTTGGCATTTTCCTGCTGATGAGAGCATTAACTGGATTAGGAGAAGGAACATATTATGGTTCACAATATGGCATATCTTCTACTATCACACCGAAAAAATATCGAGGACTTGTTTCCGCTATTATCAATAGTGGGATGGCATTTGGTATCTCTTTAGGATTTATGTCTTCTAGCTATTTTACTTATACTTTAAACAAAGGGTGGCAGTTCCCATTTTATGTGTTTGCTATTCCTACTATCCTAGTGGCTATTCTAATAGCCATCTTTGTAAGAGACGATTCTCATAAACAAAAAAAGCAAGCTGCTCAAACACAAGAAAAAGTAGCAATGAAAACTTTATTTACAAAAAATCATATTTTCGTTTATATTCTTATTTTCTGTTCTTTATATGGTTTTTTTGGAATGCTGACATGGCTTCCTTATTATTTGCAAACAGCAAGAGACATTGAAGCATCTCAAACAGGAATCATTTCTTCATTAGTGCCATGGGCATCCATTCCTGGAGCGATTTTATTTGGATTTTTATCAGATCGCATCAAAAGCAAAAAGCCTCTTATCATTGGACTGGCTTTAGCAGGAGCCATTTGCCAATTTGCCATTCCTTATACGGATAACTACAATTATTTGATTGTTGGTTTATGTTTATATGGTTTACTTGGAAAATTAGCGCTTGACCCTGTATTGATTTCTTATATGGCTGATATTACACCGCCATCCATGTATTCTAGAGTGTATGGATTCTTTAACTTTAGCGGCATGCTTTCTTCTATTTTTGCTCCATATATTACTGGATACTTTGCAGATAAAACTGGAAGCCTTGAATTCGGTTTTTATTTAGCAGGAGGATTATTGATTATCGGTGCTGTATTCTTTATGTTTACAAGTGATAATCAAACAAATGGGCAATCAGTTAAAACTATTAATACAGTAAGAAAAGAGGGGAAATTGGCTTGAAGAAAGTAATTGTTGGCACTAAATCGATGGTAGTAAGTCCTCATTATTTAGCTTCACAAGCTGGAGAGCATATTTTAGAAAAAGGTGGAAATGCTTTTGATGCTGCTGTTGCAGTCAGTGCTTGTTTGGCTGTTGTCTATCCGCATATGACTGGACTGGGGGGAGATTCTTTTTGGCTGACTTTTCAATCAGCCGAAAAGAAAGTGCGGGCTTACAATGGCAGCGGAAGATCTGGAAAAAATGTAACAAGAGATAAATATAAAGGGAGAGATTCCATTCCTTTTCGAGGAATTGAAAGTGTAATAACTGTTCCTGGCATGGTAGATAGCTGGGATGCTCTGCTAAAAGAATATGGAACAATGAAGCTTGCTGAAGTGCTTGCTCCAGCTATTGAATACGCAGAAAATGGTTTTCCTCTTTCTAATGATCAATGGGAGAATACAGTGAAAAACGCAGAGATGCTAAAAGTGGATAAGGATGCTGCTGCAATATTTTTGCCGGATGGAAAAGTGCCAGCTAAATTTGTGAGGTTTGTGCAAAACGATATTGCCAATACATTAAAGCAATTAGGAGAAAAAGGCAGAGATGATTTTTATTGCGGAGAGCTTGCCGAGCGGATTGTGGCAAGTTTGCAAGAAAAAGGGGGCTTATTGACACTTGCTGATTTCGCAGGCCATAAAGGGGAGTGGAGTGAGCCATTAACCAGCACTTACAGGGACTATACGATGTATCAAGTTCCGCCAAATTCTCAAGGATTTGTAGGATTAATGATTTTGAATATATTAGAAAACTTTGATTTATCGGAAATAAAATATGGTTCCTATGAGTATTACCATCTGTTGGTTGAAGCTATTAAAAGAAGTTTCCAAGATAGAAATGAGTATTTAACAGACCCTAGTTTTCAAGATATCCCACTAGCAAAACTATTAAGCAAATCTTATGCAAAAGAAATGGCCTCATCGATTTCATTTTCTGCTGCTAGAGATATAACAAGCAGGCCGGTTGGAAGCGACACGGCACATGCCGCTGTTGTAGATAAAGATGGAAATGCCGTTTCCTTTATTCAGAGTCTATACTTTGAATTTGGTTCTGGGGTGGTTGCAGGAACTACAGGAATCACCATGCAGAATAGAGGGTCTTTTTTTAGTCTTGACCCAGCACATGTAAATACATTAGAACCGAAAAAGCGGACATTTCATACATTGATGCCGGCGATGGCTTTTAAAGATAATAAACCATATGTGTTATATGGCACTCAAGGAGGAGAAGGGCAGCCGCAAACACAAACACTTATGATCACAAGGATATTAGATTATGGAATGGATCCTCAGACAGCTATTAATGAACCAAGATTTGTGTGGGGAAGAACATGGGGAGAGAAAAACCAAGAATTGAAAATAGAAAGCAGAGTTCCCCGAGATGTGCTGGAACAATTGCAGAAGTCTGGACATCTTGTTAATCGTGTTGAAGCATATGATGGAATTGTTGGACATGCGAATGCTATTTTAATCGATGAACAAGGATATTTATATGGTGGAGTAGACCCAAGAAGTGATGGTGCTGCTGTAGGTCGATAGCAAACAAATTATAAAGCTGTATGCCAAAAAAAGGGCATGCAGTTTTTTTATCTCCATTAACAGGCTTTGTCCCCCAGTTCGAGAAGAGAAAAGGAAATGAGGGATATAAACAGGTAGAAAATTTTCTGCAAAAGCCGGATAGGTTGATTTAACAATCAGTGGGGGATGAAGAAAACCTTCACTGATTAAAGTTTCAATTTATTGGAATAATAATGCTTCTTTCACATAAATGCATAATCAATAGCTTCATTATAATAATTTTTAGACTAAGATAAACTTGTTCATTATAATGAATTTTTTAGTGGGATAAATAATAGAAATAAACTGATTTTTTTAAGTCCTTTTATCTTTTTCCTATATTTTCTAAAACCATTCTTAAATGAAATAATAATTTTTCGTTGACTATGCAGGATATAGATGCTAATATGTTCTTAGTTAAGAACGAAAATAAAATAAATATAGAACAAATAGATTTTTATTTTTTTTTGAGCATTTGTTCTTTTTAAAGAACTAATGTGTGGGATGAAAAATATAACTAGGAAAAATTGCGAAGGTTGGTGAGTTGCTTGTCGTTAGTTTTGGAAGAAGAAAGAGGGAGTATATCGTTTTTTAATATGCCTGGCATTAAAAAAAGCTATATGAAGCCAAGAATTGTTGCATTAATTCCCGCACATAATGAAGAAAAATCTATTCGTGATTGTTTAGCAGGTCTGAATGATCAATTGCTTCCTAAAGGGGTAGAGTTGGATGTATATGTGATTGCAGATAATTGTACAGATCGTACAGAAGAGAAAGCAATTACAGCAGGAGAAGAATTTAATTTAAATTTAAAAGTAGTTATTACAGAAAATAATAAACTCCGAAAAGTTGGGGCCTTAAACGCTGGGTGGAAATTGCTTTATGGAGATTTGCTGGATATATATAATAAACAGCTTACAGAACATGAAGAGCTGTACAAACAGAGCATTAAGGCTGTATTAGGGATGGATGCAGACAGCAGATTGGCTCCTAATTGTTTAACTTATTTATGGGAAGGTTTGATGAGTGCCCGCAACATTGGCGGGGTTATGGCAAAATATACAATGCGTATGCCGAAAAAGAAAAGCCTTCTTTCTAAACATGATGTTTATTACGAGGAAAAATTAGCGAGCGGGGAGTATGGTGGTCCGCTTACTCGCTGGTGGACGCATCAGCAGAAGCAGGATATGGCAAGTTGGCTTTTAGATCTTCAATATCATGGAGGAAGCACATATGTATTAGGCGGGCAAGCCACATTATTTAGACCTGAAGCGCTGCAAGAAGTGGTGAATCATAATAAATTGGATGGACCATGGCAAAATGACAGTGATGTAGAAGATATGCTGCTAACATGGCAGCTGCAGAAATCTGGCTGGAAAACACTTATTAGTCCAAAAGGCAGATGTTTTGTTGATGCAATGCGCTCCTATCATACCTTCCGTGAGCAGCGCAATAAATGGAATTCTGGTACAGTTGATTTGCTGACAAATAAAGATTTAAGTGTTCAAACGAGACACAAGGGAAAGATATGGAGAAATCAAATGAAGCTTTTGTCTGATTTAGTCATACGTGCTATGTTTATTATTTTATTGTCTGTAGCTCTTGCCACTGACCAGTTCTATTGGTCATGGATATGGATTACACCAATAGCACTTGCTTCTATATTAAACATTATACTAGCAATAAAAACACCTATGCATCGAACGATTGATGTCATTTTAGCTGGTTTGCTTATAAGTCCAGAGTTATATTTATGGGTAAATTTAATGACCTTTAGTCAAGTATGGCTGGAAAAGCTTTCAGCAAATAAAAAAGATGGCTGGGCTAATCAATATGCAGCAGAATCTGGTAAAACGAGCAGCAAACTAGTGCAAGGAATCATTTTAACCATGGTAGTAATTGCAGCTGGAGTTTATTTATGTTTTGAATATCGAGATTTTCTAACAAGCAGTAGAGTCCAAGAAGCAATTAGCCCATACTTAATGACAGGATGGATAGCATTAACCTACTTAACGATTATCAAATCATTGATGATGGTTTATCAGATTTGGACATTGCGCGGAAGACATACGGCATAATTATTAGAGGAACTGACCTCAATTAGGAGATATAGAATATACAACTTCATATCTTATTGTTTTAGGCTGTTCCAGAATGTAGATAGAGGAATAGTCTTTTTTGTTGAACTTATACTGCATAAACGAACCTTTGCTCCCCATGCAAGAGGTGATAAAAGAAAACGGGAAATTTAGATGGATAGCAATCAGCGCTGGATATAAAAAACACTCAATAATTGAAGTTTTTTATACAAAAAATTTCTTTAATAATTAAATTTGTTTTTTTCCAAATACTAAAGGGAATAGTGCAATAGGTTTAACAGCAAAAGGAGTTGGATTAAACAAATGTGGCATGCGGCGATGTGGGGAGGAATATCTGGATCAGCTGTATTATTAGGAGCATTGGCAGCGGTTTTTCTTCCAATAAAAAAAAGATTGATTGGTTTCATCATGGCATTTGGGACAGGTGTATTAATTGGAGCTGCCACCTATGAATTATTAGAGGACTCGGTGGAAAGCGGTGGATTATATGCCACAGCAATAGGTTTTTTAGGCGGAGCTGTTGTTTTTTCGATTTTGGACATTATCATTTCCAAAAAGGGGGCAAAAAACAGGAAAAGATCATCAGGGAACACCGCTGAGAACTCATCTGGCTTAGCAATTTTTATTGGAACAGTGATGGATGCTGTTCCAGAATCTATTATAATTGGAGCGAGTTTGATTGGTCAGCAAACGGTCAGCATGCTTCTTGTAATCGCTATTTTCATCAGTAATATCCCAGAGGGGTTATCAAGCACAGCTGGTCTATTAAGCAGCAACTATTCCAAAAAGAAAATATTTGCTTTATGGTTTGCTGTATTAATCATTTCTGCTATCTGTTCTTTTTCAGGCTATACTCTTTTAGACAATGCCTCAGAGGAATTGATGGCGGGGATTGCAGCATTTGCAGCAGGCGGCATTATTGCAATGGTTGGATCGACGATGATGCCAGAGGCTTTTGAAGAAGGGGGAGCCATTACAGGTTTAATTGCTGCATTAGGCTTGCTTACCTCTTTAATATTAGACTCTCTATAACAAAGATAAAAGTTTCCGAGTAATATAGCAAGAATGGTTAGTCTCTCGCAGTAAAATTGAGAGGCTAAAACCATTCGTTAAAAATTTTTGGGTTTTTAACTAAAATTTGTTTATTTCCTATTAATGTAAGCAAATTCATATCAGCGAACTTGCTTAGCTTGCGGCTGATTGTTTCTCTCGTTAATCCAACATAATTTGAAATCTCTTCTCGTGTAATCGGCAGATCAATCAAAACTCCTTTTTCAGTGATCGTGCCGAATTTTGCACAAAACTCATCCAACAAATGAGCAATTCGGACTTCGGGATCTTTTGTAGCCAATATTTTTGCCAATTCTTCTGTATGAGAAAGTCTTTCCATAATTGTTTTTAAAAGTTTAATGGAGATTTCAGGATTTGCGATCATCATTTCATCAAAATCTTTTTTTGAAAGGAGACAAATTTTGGTATCTTCCATTGCATAGGCGCTGAAGTTATTGCCTTCTGTAGTGGCAAATAAGTTTCTCTCTCCAAAGAAATCTCCACTTGCTAATAGGTGCAAAATTTGTTCCTTCCCATGAACGGTTAACTTTACAAGCTTTACTTTTCCACTATGGATAATATATAAAGAATCAGCGCATTCTCTCTCATCTGCTAATAATTGTCCTTTTTTAAAGTGTTGATGCTGTACTTTTTTTGTTATTTTTTCTATTTCCTTATTGGATAGAGAATGAAAAATGGGAACTCTTTTTGCACAATACTCCATAATCATATTCACCTCGTTTTTATGCTCACTTTTTCACAATTGATAATATGTCTAACTAAAAAAATTATACCATAAAAATAGAAAATGTGATTTGAATCCTATTTTTCTTTTTTTTTCACAGCTATACTATGGATATTCTAAGAAAAGGGAGTTATTATGATGACTACTATTTTTACTGAATCGATGAAAACAGGCGACATAGTAACAAAGTTTCCAGGAGCTAGCAAGCTTTTTAAACAATATAAGATAGATTTCTGCTGTGGAGGAAATCGTCCAATCGGTGAAGTGCTGCAAGAGAAAGAATTGGAGACAAAGGAAATTTTAGATAGCATCAATACTATGTATCAAGCGTATAATCAAGAGGATGAGACAGATTGGACAACTAGTTCATTAATAAACCTGATTGATTATATTACAGAAAAATATCATCAATCAACAAGAGAAATGTTGGATGAACTAAGTGCATTTGTAACAAAAGTATATCGGGTACATGGCCAAAGAGACTCTCATTTAAAGGCAGTATATGATAATTTTTTCCTATTGAAAAAAGACTTGGAACAGCATTTGCAAGATGAAGAAACATCTATATTCCCTTATATTGCATCTTATGAGCAAACATTAGCGGATGAAGATCTGAAAAGGGCTAAGGCAGAGATTGATCATTTAGAATCAGAGCACGAGGAAGCAGGAGAGTATTTAAGAAATATTCGAACAGCTACTAATGACTTTGAGATTCCAGAAGGTGCATGCAACACTTATCGTTTAACCTACTTAAAATTAGAAGAGCTTGAATCAATGACTTTTGATCATATCCATTTAGAAAACAATATTTTATTTAAACGCATTTAAATAAGAAAAAGGGAGGTTCCATTCTGGCAGAAATGGAACCTCCTTTTTGATTGGAGGAAGGGAATTATGGCAGGAAAATATTTGGCAGCATGAAAAAGAAGTTTAAAGTTTTTTGTAAATTTTCAGAAAATATATTGACTTCTATAGGCTTGGATATTATTATAATGTTATATAACGTTATAGATAAAAAACAGAGGGAAATATAAATAAAGGAGGCAAAATAAAAAAGACGGCACTTGATATATCGGTAGAATTTTTGACTTTCATGCTAGTTGTTTAGGAGATAGAGGCAATAGGATTGAGATAAATAGTTTGTTGACTAAAAGGTAATAGGCTCATTGCTTTTTTAGGAAGTATATATTTTTAAATAAAATAGACAGAAGATTATTTTTTTTCTAATAATATATAACGATTTATAACATCTTATCAACAACTAAAAGATAAATAGGAGGAAATAGCATGAAGAAAAACTTTCTTAAAGCAATATCAGCAATTTTGCTAGTAAGTATGATGAGTATTGTATTAGCAGGCTGCGGTTCTTCAACAAAAAGCAGTACTTCAGCGAGTGGACTAGAGGGCCTGAAAGAAAAAGGAAAAATTGTTGTTGGAACAATGGCTGCAACACCGCCATATGAATATCATTCTATCAAAGGTGGAGAAGACAAGATTGTTGGTTCCGATATCAAGTTATTAGACGAAGTGGCCAAAGACTTAGGCGTGGAATATGAAATTAAAGATATGGATTTTGATGGTTTGCTTGTTGCCCTTCAAAGCGGAAAAATCGACATGATTGTTTCAGCAATGAGTCCGACAGAGGAAAGAGAAAAGAATGCTGATTTCACAGATGTGTATTATAAAGGCAGAAACGTCATGCTGGTCAGAAAAGAGGATCTAACTAAATATAAAACAGCAGATAGTTTAGCAGATAAAAAGATAGCCGCAATCAAAACATCTGTTCAGCAATCTATTCTAGAATCAGAGCTTCCGAAAGCAGAGCTGAAACTATTAGGAAAATCAACCGAATTATCTTTAGATTTAGCGAACAAAAAAGTGGAGGCTGTTTTAGTAGATATTCCAACAGCTACCTTGCTTGAAAAAGGCAACCCTTCTATTGCTGCCAGTGAAATTTATTATGAAGATCCATCAGCAGGCGCTGCTATTGCGATGCCAAATGGTACAGATAAAGAAATAATGGATGCAATCAACAGCACAATTGAAAGAATAAAACCAGATTATGAAAAATGGCTGAAAGATGCGATGGATGGAGTAGAGTTAGAAGATTAAATGAACTATTTTTACCATTCCTTCCATGATACAAATTCCTGATCCAAGTGGCTTTGTATCATGGAGGGGAAGGCGCAGAATCCCAAAATAGCTTAAGGAAATGGGGGGAGAAAGTTGAACTTTTCATTTTTGGGAGATTATTATCAGTTCTTTTTAACAGGTGCTTATATTACGATCATCCTTGCTGTAATTGCCGTGATATTAGGGAGTATTTTTGGGATAGGACTAACGCTTCTAAGGAGATCATCTATTTATATTATTCGGCTGATCGGTGATATTTATGTAGAGTTTATAAGAGGAACACCCCTTCTTGCACAAATTTATATTATCTATATTGGAGTCCCGCTGCTGTTTGCAGGATACGATATTCCAGATCTGGCGGTGGGGGCAATTGCGTTGTCTTTAAATGCCGCTGCATACATTTCCGAGACGATTCGTTCTGGCATTGAAGCAGTGAGCAAAGGGCAGATGGAGGCTGCAAGAAGTTTAGGCATGAATCAAAGACAAGCAATGTTTGACATTATTTTGCCTCAAGCTTTTAAGAATATATTGCCTGCATTAGGCAATCAATTTATAGGCAGCATTAAAGATTCATCTATTGTCTCTATTATAGGTGTTGCTGAATTAATGTATAAAACAACAATTGTAAGAGGAAATACTGCACTAGGTTTGGAACCAATTTTAGTTGCTTCACTTGGATATTTAGTCATGACATTTACATTATCCAGAATTTTAGGAGTTGTAGAACGGAGGTTAAAGACAAGTGATAGAAGTTAAAGATTTACATAAATCTTACGGGAAAAGTGAAGTTTTAAAAGGAATCGATGTCAATATTCATAAAGGAGAAGTAGTTGTAGTTATTGGTCCATCTGGTTCTGGCAAAAGTACATTTTTGCGATGTTTAAACTTATTGGAAACTCCTACAAGTGGAGATATTTATCTCGATAATCAAAATATTACGGAAAAAAATATCAATATTGATAAAGTCCGAGAGAAAATGGGCATGGTGTTTCAGCAATTTAATTTATTTCCCCATAAGACAGTATGTCAGAATATATGCCATGCGCCTATTCGGGTAAAAGGAATGAAGCAGCAGGAAGCAAAAGAATTAGCAGTGGAATTGTTAAAAAAAGTAGGATTATCAGAAAAAATAGATGTTTATCCATCTTCTTTATCTGGCGGACAGCAGCAGCGAATTGCCATTGCAAGAGCTTTAGCGATGAAACCTGAAGTCATGCTGTTTGATGAACCTACTTCGGCTCTTGATCCAGAAATGGTAGGGGAAGTTTTGGCTGTTATGAAAAATCTTGCCAAAGAGGGAATGACAATGGTAGTTGTTACACATGAGATGGGCTTTGCAAAAGAAGTAGGAGATCGCATTCTATTTATAGATCAAGGGAAAATTTTAGAAGAGAATAGTCCAAAAGAATTTTTTGAACATCCGAAACATCCTAGAACAATTGATTTTCTATCAAAAGTGCTATAAGTGAGGTTTTTATCATGATAAAGGTTATTGGCTTAGGAGATAATGTTGTCGATAAATATGAACATATTAATACAATGTATCCTGGTGGAAATGCTTTGAACTTTGCGGTATATGCAAAAAGATTAGGAGCAGAAGCAGCATTTTTAGGTGCCTTTGGAACAGATGAAGAGGCAGGGCATGTTCAAAAAAGTATAAAAGAAATCGGATTAGACATCAGTTGCAGCAAGCAGTATGAGGGAGAAAATGGCTGTGCAAGAGTAACACTGCAAAATGGCGACCGTGTGTTTTTAGGAAGCAACAGATGCGGCGTTTTGCGAGAAAATGGTTTGAATTTAACAGAAAAAGATCTTGCATATATAAAGGAATTTGATCTGCTTCACACGGGTTTATATGGTTTTAGTGAAGATGAATTGCCGAGGATTAAAGCATTAGGTGTGCCAATTGGTTTTGATTTTTCATCTGACTTTACTCAAGAGCAGGTAAACCAGATTGCTGCAAAAGTTGATTATGCCTACTTTTCCTGCAGTCATTTAAAAACAGATGAGATGCTGAATTTAATGGTAAAGGTCATAAATTTAGGCTGTAAACTAGTGCTTTGTACGATGGGAGAAAAAGGAGCTCTATTATATGATGGATCAACATTTTATCTGCAAGAGCCGAAACTGGTGAAAGCGATAGACACAATGGGCGCTGGAGATTCCTTTATTACTTGTTTTATGGTGCATTATTTAATCGGATTAAAAAGTGGGAAGTTAGGCAAACAGACGATTATAAAAGAATGTCTTGAAAAAGCTGCTGAATTTTCTTCTCAACAATGTTTAGTAGATGGTTCATTTGGCTTTGGAAAAGTATATTCATAATTTAAAAGTTTGTTCATAAAGGAGGCTGGAAAAGTGGCGTTAATTCATAGAGAACAAGTAGCTGGAATGAATATCCACTATATGCGATATTCTTTAGATTACTTTTTAGATGCACAAGTAGCGGCAGGAATACAGTCAATTGAGTTTTGGACAGGTGCTCCCCACTATTATCTAGATCCGACAACCTATTCAGACTGCAAAGCTTTAAAGAAAAAGATAGAGGATAGAAATTTAAAACTAGTTGTATTTACCCCAGAAAATTGTATGTATCCATATCAATTTGCTGCTGCAAAACCAGAAATCTTTGAAAAAAGTTTTCAATATTTTTCAAATGGCATTAAAGCATGTGCAGAACTAGGAAGTCCGATTATGCAATGTAATTCAGGTTGGGGCTATTTGGATGAAGACCGGGAAGAGGCTTGGAAACGATCTCGTGAAATGCTCTCTAAATTAGCAGAATTAGCAAAACGCGAAGGGATTACATTAGCATTAGAAAGCTTGCGTCCAGAAGAATCCAATCTAGTCACAACCGTAATGGATGCCAAAAGAATGATGGATGAAATCAATCATCCACATCTGAAAATCCTTGTGGATACAACTGCGATGGGCGTTGCCGGTGAGACATTGCAAGATTGGTTTGATGTGTTTAAGAGCGATATTGTCCATACACACTTTATTGATGGCAACCCTTATGGACATTTGATTTGGGGAGATGGTCATCATAACTTAGAGAATTTTTTAACTGTACTGCAAAAGAATGATTATCAAGGATATTTAGGGCAGGAAATAACAGATTCCCGTTATTTTCAAGATCCTGCCGCGCATGATAAACGCAATATGAAAGCATTCACTCCATTTATGAATGATTGATATAAACATAGATAGTTTATTTTTAAACAGTTTTTAATTAGTTATAGACATTGGATATAAATGATAAATTTATCATTTAAATATATAACCCACTTTGGAGGAATAAAAAATGGAATTAAAGCAAATTATCGCATCAATCAAAGATAAGCAACCAACCGTTAAAAGTGTATTTTTTGTAGGATGCGGTGCTTCAAAAGCAGAATTATATCCAGCTAAATATTTTTTAGAAGGCAATGCTAACGACTTGCGAGTAAGTTTATATACATCGAATGAATTTAACTTTGCCACACCAATTTCAGTAAATGAGACGAGTATCGTTATCACATGTTCGTTAGGCGGAGCAACACCGGAATCTGTTACAGCAACTGCTAAAGCAAAAGAATTAGGAGCCCATGTTATTGCTGTAACACATGTAGAAGGTTCAGCACTTACAAAAGATGCAGACTATGTAGTTCTTCATGGATTTGAAGCAAACTATGCTGCGAAAATGGAGAAAATGACAAAGGTTTTAGGATTGGCTGTAGAAATATTAAATCAATTTGAAGGCTATGAGCATTATGATAAAATGCAAGATGGATTCAGCAAAATCTATGATTTAATAGAAAAAGCAGTTGCTTCTGTTGGACCAGTAGCAAAAGCATTTGCAGAATCGTATAAAGATGATGAAGTGATTTATGTAATGAGCAGCGGCGCTACACATGAGGTTGCCTATTCATTCTCTATTTGCTTATTGATGGAAATGCAGTGGATCAATTCAGGGACTTTCCATGATGGAGAATTCTTCCATGGTCCATTTGAAGTAGTGGATAAAGATGTTCCATTCCTATTACTGATGAATGACGGCAGAACAAGAGAAATGGATTCAAGAGCGTTGGATTTCTTAAATCGTTTTGATGCGAAAACAACGGTAGTAGATGCGAAAGACTATGGATTAGGTTCTGCCATTGCAAGTGAAGTAGTGGATTACTTTAACCCAATGCTAATTTCAGGAGTATTGCGCGTTTATGCAGAACAGTTGGCAATCGTTCGTAACCACCCATTAACAAAAAGAAGATACATGTGGAAATTAGAATACTAAAAGTAAATGTTTGATAAGCTATAATTAATTACAAAAAATAATCGGCACTATCCCATATAGTAGAATTCATTTAGCAAATAAAAAAAGCTGGCATGCGGAAAAATGCCAGCTTTTTTATGTACCTTCCATTAATATATAGGGGGATTTTGTTAATAATAGGTTCACTTTATATCAGGGGAAGGCTGACTCATTGGTGAGAATGAAATGGACTTGTAATGTTTAGACTTACTTGGCTTGTATGATAATAAATTAACGAATAATAGATAGCGACTTTTTCGTCATTATAGGCAATTTTTTCAATTTCGAAAAGTGGGTCATTAACGGTGCATTTCAGCAATTCGGCTTCCTCTGCATTAGCGAACGTCACATTTACCACTTTGTCTCCATATGCAGGGATAACGTCATAATGCTCTTTTAAAATACGATGCATGGAGATATTTTTATTTTGTTTAAGCTGTTTGTCTAAATTAGGAAAAAGATCCAAAGAATATGTTGTGATTTCAAGGGATAAAGTTTGTTTTTCCATATACTGCATTCTTTTTAATTCTAATATATTGCATCCAAGTGGAATATTTAGCTTTTTAGAAATATTTCTAGAAGCTTCTTTGATTTGATAGGATAGTATTTTATTATGCGGTGTATTGCCAGAGGAAATCATATCTTCTGAGAAACCAGACACCGATACCAGCTCTCTTTGCAGTTTTGGCCGTTTTACATAAGTACCTTTTCCTTGTTGTCTAATCAGAGCTCCTTCCTCTACTAAATCCAGTACTGCTTTTCGAACTGTAATGCGGCTTACTTTATATTGTTCACATAACTCCGTTTCAGTAGGAAGCTTCTCCCCTGGCAAATAAGTGCCTCGATTAATTTCTTCTGTAATCGCTTGTTTGAGTTGTAGATATAAAGGAATGGAACTATCGCTATTAAGCAAGGAATTGTCTCCCCTTTGCTGATTATTTTTATCGATATTATAGCAGATTTCCCTTCATTATAGTACGAGTTGAGCGGGCTGCCTTCTATACTATATAAATAATTGAGCTAGCTTTTATCTGGAATAACTAATGGATAAATCCATAATAATGACAAAATGTAAGTGCTTTATCGTATTATTTTTATAAAAGAATATGCTATTCTTAAGGTGGATATATACATAGAAAGGAATGGTGTTACATGAAATTAGGCTGGATTGGGCTTGGAAATATGGGGATACCGATTGCTTCAAATTTGCTTAAAGCAGGATATGAAGTAACAGTGTATAATCGAACGGCAGAAAAAGGAAAAGAGCTGCTTGAAAAAGGAGCAACACAGGGGGCAAATCTACAAGAGTTAGTAGAATCTAGTGATGTTGTATTTACAATGGTTTCTGATGATGCTGCAGTAAAAAGCTTATACCTTGAAAATAATCTATTTGGATTGGCCAAAGAGGGACAAGTTTTTATTGATATGAGCACAGTTTCACCTCAAACATCTAGAGAACTATTCGATGAGGCCCAAAAATTTAATGCGGCATTTATAGATGCACCAGTTTCTGGAAGTGTACAGCCAGCAAAAGATGGCACCCTGATTGTATTAGCAGGCGGGGAAGAAAGAGCGTACGAGCAAGTAAAAAAATTGTTTGAACCGATGAGTAAAATGTCTTTATATTTAGGTGAATCTGGCTCAGGCAGCAATGCAAAATTAGCTATCAACTTATTGTTGGGCATAACCGTGCAAGGAATTGCCGAGTCAGTATTATTTGCAGAAAAACAAGGCATCAAAAAAGAAGATATGCTGACAATTATATCAGAGAGCGCAGTTGGAACGGCGATATCTAAAATGAAAACACCAAGTATCCTACATAATGAGTATCCTGCTGCATTTGCATTAAAGCATATGGCAAAAGATTTGCGTCTTGCCAATGAAACAGAGGAGCTATTGCCAATTGGTGCATCTGCTTATGAAACTTTTCAGCAGGCACTTGCCAATAACCTTGGTGATTTAGATGTGATGGCCGTCATTAAACAATTAGCTGACAAATAAGCAGGAAGGGGCAACCCTTCCTGCTTTTATTTTTGCTTATAACTTGTGGCCAGCAAGGTTCATTGCTGCGTTTTTGGGAGTTATTGCTGCCGTTTTCCGTTAGTTTGCTGCTGTTTTTGTGCTGAATAGTTATTTTTCGACAAAAACCGACTATTTTCGCTGTGGTTCCTAGCATTCTGATCAGCTTATGCAAGCTGCTGTTCGGCAAATTCTCGGTACAAGCTATGTGTTCGAATTAATTCATGGTGTTTCCCAATACCGGTTATTTCGCCTTTTTCAATAAAAATAATTTTATCTGCATCTACAATAGTAGAAAGGCGGTGGGCAATAACAAAAGTTGTTCTGCCTTCCATTAATCGCGCTAAAGCTTGCTGGACAATTCCCTCTGATTGACTATCCAGACTGGCAGTTGCTTCATCCATCATTAAAATTTTGGGATTTCTTAAAAAAGCACGTGCAATAGCGATTCGCTGTCTTTGACCGCCCGAAAGTTTAACACCTCGTTCGCCAACTTCTGTATCCAATCCGTTAGAAAACATGCGAATAAAGTCATCTGCATAAGCCATTTTAGCAACTTCCCATAAGCGATCATCAGAGATAGTATCTTTATTTTCCAGTCCATAGCATAAATTTTCCCGAATAGTACCTGCCATCATTGCACTTTCTTGTGAAACATAGCCAATTTGACTGCGCCACGATGAAAGAGATAATTGATGAATAGATGCATCTCCAATAAAAATTTGACCACTAGTTGGTTCGTAAAATCGTTCCAATAATCCAAACATCGTGGTTTTTCCGCCGCCGCTTGGTCCTGCAAATGCAATCATTTCGCCAGGGTGTGCTGCAAAAGAAATGTTTTGCAGGATGGGCTCATTTTCTTCATAGGAAAAAGAAATATTTTTCACATAAATAGATTCATTTGTAATGCTTAATTCTAATCCTTCTTGTCCTTCCTCTAATGGAAGTTCCAAAATGTCAATCATTCGTTCTGTTGCCCCTTTAGCTTTTTGCAATTGGGTGAAAAACATAGCAAAAGATGTAATAGGGAAGATAATCTGAAATAAATAAAGCAAAAATGCAATAAGTGTTCCTGTAGACATTTCTCCATTGGCAACACGGATGCCGCCATAACCAATAATCATTACTATGACAAGCATGACAACAAAATACATAATCGGGGCAATCATGGCGAAGATTTTTGCTTCTTTTAGTCCAAATCCTAATAATTTATGTATGCCGTTAACCCCTTTTTGTTCTTCGAATGATTCAGCATTCGATGCTTTCATTAAGCGGATTTCTGACAGTGTTTGTTGAATATCACCAGTAAAGTTTGCCGTTTCATCCTGCAGACCGCGAGATATAGCTCCCATCTTTTTTCCTAATGGCATCATAATAGCCATCGTAATAGGAACGGCAATAAGCATTAGAAGCGTCATTTTCCAATCCATTATGAATAAAATGATAATTGCGCCAATGATTGAAATCAGTCCAGACACAAACTGAGGGAAGTGCTGGGAAACTAAATCTTTTACAATGCCTGTATCATTGACGATACGACTGACAGACTCCCCGCTCTGCTGTTTATCAAAATAAGAGACAGGAAGACGGAGAAGTTTTAGCCACATTTTTTCACGGAGACGGGATACTATAGTTTGTCCTGCAGCAGCAAGCAAATAGGTGGAAAGACCGCTGATGATGGCTTGAGCAATAAAAACAGCTCCGATCGTTATCATAAAGGGAATGCTGAGTGATGCAACAGAGAATCCATCCACTAGTTCTCGGGTAAGGAGTGGGATGGCAAGTCCGGCTAGTGTAGTAATGACACTAGCGATTAATCCTATTGTCAGCGCTAATTTTGGAATATTTGTCGACAATAGCAGGGAAAAAAATGGCTTTAAGCCAGGTTGTTGTTTTTCCATATATTTAAATCTCCTTTCTAAATAAGCAAGTACTTCCAGTATATTTCTTTTTTCAGGCTGTCCGCAAACGCTCGCTCTTTTGTCACTCCCCTTTTCTGCGGTGCTCATTACCCGAAGAAGGTAAATCCGCTCCTCAAAAAGGGGGACTCCTAAGGTAGTCGAGTGTGTTCATTCAGCCTGAATTTTTGCTTTGAAACTTTTTCGATACTCTGAAAAAAGCAAGTAATTCTATTATATTTCTTTTTTTGTGTATCGACAAAAAATAGAATGATATTTCTTCTTTTCCCTGTGTTTATAGGGTAATTTCTATGTTTTGACCATAGTCTTTTTAATTGATAGGATAGATGGGAGGTGACGGAAATGGAAAATACTTTTCAAGCTGTAGTGGTAGATAAAAAAGAAGAAGACTTTTCGGTGCAAATAAAAAATATATCACTAGATGATTTATCAGAAGGCAATGTTATCGTGAAAGTGCATTATTCTGGCATTAATTATAAAGATGGACTAGCAAGCACACCAAATGGAAAAATAGTCAGGTCATATCCTCATATTCCTGGAATTGATTTAGCAGGAGTTGTTGTCTCTTCTGAAGACAAGAGGTTTAAAGAGGGAGATAGGGTAATTGCAACAAGTTACGAAATTGGGGTAGCTCATACGGGAGGCTATAGTGAATATGCAAGAATTCCTGGAGATTGGCTTGTTCCTCTTCCAGATGGCCTGTCTTTAAAAGAAGCAATGATTATAGGTACAGCTGGATTTACAGCAGCCCTTTCTGTTCAGCGTTTAGAAGATAATGGATTAACGCCTGAAAAGGGAAAGGTTCTTGTTACTGGTGCAACTGGCGGTGTTGGCAGTTTTGGTGTAAATATCTTAGCAAATCTGGGATTCGAGGTTGTGGCAAGCACAGGCAAAAGAGAAGAAGAGTATTTAATGAAACTGGGTGCAAAAGAAGTTATTGGCAGAGAAGAAGTTTATAATGGAACGATAAAAGCAATGGATAAACAATTATGGGCTGGTGCCATTGATCCTGTTGGCGGCAAACAATTAGCAGCCATTATCAGCAAAATCAGCTACAATGGATCGGTTGCCGTTAGCGGATTAACTGCTGGAGGAGAAGTGCCTACAAGTGTTTTTCCATTTATCTTGCGTGGGATAAATCTTCTTGGCATTGATTCCGTTTATTGTCCAATGGATGAGCGGGAGAAAATTTGGGCACGCCTTGCAAGTGATTTTAAACCAGTTGATTTAGCTGATTTCATTTATGAAGAGGTAAATCTTGCTGAACTTCCCGATAAATTGCCATTTATTTTATCAGGGGGAATAAAAGGACGCATTATTGTAAAGATATAAGAAAACAGATGTTCAAAAATACTCTCTAGATCATGCAGAGAGTATTTTTTTCGTGAAAAAATCAGAAATTTTCATTTGATTTTCATGTTAGATTAGTAGAATAGTAGTAATTTGCTTTTAGAAAACTTAGATGGAAAGTGAGAGGAAAAATGAAGAAAAAAGTTATTATTACAATTGTCTCCATTATAGGAGTTCTTATTATCGGTATTGGTGCTTATATTGCTTATCTATATAACTATGTAGAAAAAACAGCAAATAAGATGTATGAACCGGTGGGAGAAGAAACGAAAACGGAGGCAAAGCAAAAGGAAGAGGCCCTTGGCAATAAAAAGCCTATTTCGATTCTTTTAATGGGTGTGGATGAGAGAGAAGGGGATGTGGGAAGAACGGATACTTTAATCGTGATGACCCTTAATCCGAAAACTGGAAAAATGCAAATGGTCAGCATCCCTCGCGATACAAGAGCAGAAATTGTCGGCAAAGGTACAACCAATAAAATTAATGCAGCATATGCATATGGCGGCGTTAAAATGACTTTAGATACAGTGGAAGAGTTTGCAGGAATAGATATGGATTATTATATTCAAGTAAATATGGAAGCATTAAGTGATCTAGTAGATGCAGTTGGCGGCATAACAGTTAATAATGATTTGGATTGGATCGATGAAGGCTATTATAAAAAAGGGTATCATTATAAAAAAGGAACATTACAATTAGATGGAGCAAAAGCATTAGGGTTTGTCCGCATGCGCCACCTTGATCCTGAAGGAGACTTTGGAAGAAATGAAAGACAGAGGAAAGTTATTACAGCTATTATCGACCAGGCAGCCAGCATAAAGTCTGTTTCACATTTTGACAATATTCTAAACGCATTGGGCAGCAATGTAAAAACAAATATCACGTTCGATGAAATGATGGAAATTCAAAAAAATTATCGAAATGTGCGCAATAATATCGAGCAATATGAAATAAAGGGATCCAATGCCACAATAAATGGAAGCTATTATCTAGTTGTTCCAGATGAAGAAAAGGCAAAAGTGAAGACAATGTTGGAGGAAAATTTAGGGGAATAATAAATAAAACAGCTTAGGATATAAGAGTCCTAGCTGTTTTTAATTTATCACTATTTAACGGGCTTTTGACCCCCACCTAAGAGATTATAAGAGAAAACGAGAAATCTAAGTGGGTAGAAACTAGCTGAGTAAAAGCCTGATATAAAAGAACACAGACTTACGCGCGCAATGTCTGTGTGACCTCTATCCTATTCTTACCTCAAGGATCAATCAGTGGGGGACGTGGAAAATCCCCACTGATTGAAGTTTCACTTTATGTCCATAACAGATATTTATTTTCATATTCTATCAGGATAAATGGTATACAAAATGCCACAAAAGAATTATAATAGGAAAAAAATAGACAGATGGTGATGAAATGTTTAATTACTTGCTAATTTTTACCTTGTTTATGTATTTATGTTCGGTTGTTTTTCCATCTTTGCCATTAGGATTGTTGCTATCTTGTATTTGTTTAGGAATTATTTTTTATACTCTTTTTGTAGTTGGTCATTTTGTTAGAATGCTTGGTTTACTTTTTCTTACTTTAGGCGGAATCATGCTATGGCAAAGTAATGCATCTTTCTATGAATACATAAGTTCTTTTGGAAATATGTTAGAATTATTGGCATTATTTGGATTGGTGCCTATTCTGGCTTTTCCGATTAAACTAGGAGATTATGCATCAAGTCTTCAAGCAATTATTCAGCGCAATGTCAAAAATTCTAAACATCTTTATATGATGACATCGAGCATTGCTTATTTTCTTAGTATCTTTATGAATGTAGCAACAGTTCCTATGGCTTATTATGCAATCAAACCAGTTTTGGGATTTTATCCTTTGCAAAACGAAAAAAGATTTATTAGTAGAGCCATTACTCATGGATTTACAATGCCGTTAATGTGGTCTCCTATTACACCGGTTGTGGGCATTGCTTTAAGCCTTAATGGGGTGAGTTGGTTGTCCATTTTGCCATATGTATTGCCTTTAAGTTTATTTGGGTTAGTATTAGATTGGTATTTAGGGGCAAGGGTAGCCAACAAATCAAGCAATAATTCCATATTATTTGCTAGTAATAATCAAGAAACAGCTGCTGCTATAGAGGAGACAAAAAGTAGATCAATGAAACGAATATTACATATAGTGGCAGCAATTATTTTGCTTAATGGTCTTTTAATATTGGCCGAGTTTTTATTTAATCTTACCTTTATTACGATTGTTTCCTTGCTTGTTATTCCCTTCTCATTTTGCTGGTGCCTGCTTATTAAGAGAAGAAAAGAGTATAGCGCTTCTTTAAAAGAATATATTGGCTCTTTATCTAAAAAAATGAACGAACAATTTTTTATTTACTTATCTGCAGGTTTTTTTATTTCAGCGATACAAATATCTAAAACAGATCTTCTTATTAACCATTGGATGATTCGCCTTGAAAATATAGTCGGAGCAACGATCTTTTTACTTATTATTCCAATTATTCCTGTTATTTTTTCTTTTATAGGCTTGCATCCAACGATTTCATTAGCATTGATGGCAGAAGCAATAAACCCTAGTCTCCTTGGCATTTCAGCAAATATATTAACGGTTGTCATGCTTGTCGGAGCAGTTTCAGCATTTTTGGTTGGTCCATTTAATACAACAATTGGTTTGATGTCTAGCATTGTAAAGGAGAGTTCATTTAAAATATCGAACTGGAATATACGATATACCTTTTCTTACTTATTTTGTGGATGTATATACATCTATGTGATAAAACTTATTTTACAAACTTAATAAAATAAATGCAGCAGTAATCCTTAGGATATAAAAAAGGGGATTGCTGCTTTTTTTTGAAAAGTTCAACCCTTAAAAAACATTAAAAAAAGTTGATTCACAAGTAAATGAACCAACAAAAACAGTTATAAATAAGTATCTTTAGATTAGCTAGCTGCTTCTTCTGCTTTAATTAAAGTAGAAAATTTAGATTCTTTGCTATTGCCAGAAGCGCGGACGATTTCAAATAATTCTTCTCTTGCAGCTTCAATGGTGGAAAAGCTTTCAAAGAATTTTACGCGAATAAGATTAACATACTCTTTTCCTTCATAATTTTCGTATAGTTTAATTTTAATAGAATCATCTAAGACTTTTGCTATTGTATATTTTGCTTTTAATTCTTCAAAAAAGTAGAAGTGATATGTTTCAACAGCTTCTAATCCATCTCCCTCAATGATTGTTTGAAAGGTGTCCTTATTTGTTAAGACAATATACTTATCCATCTTTTTACCACTCCTCTTTTTAGTATGAAGACGTGTGAAAGACATGTCTCACACGAATAAACAAAAAAACGTTTAACAACAATATTCAGTAACAAAGCCATTATATGGACTAATAATGAATGCACCCCACCTTCTATTGTTTATTGTATACCAAATTTGTTATAAGTTTATCCTATCTAGATAGAAAAAACAATATCTATTCTGAAAAATTAATATTTTCTGTAAATAAAGGTGGGAGCATATTCTCTAATAAGGAAAAAAACCAAGTCACATTATCTGACAATTTAACAGCGGAATTAAAACTCCTGTGTATAATGAAAATTAATATTCACTATGAATATGTTGCAAAAGTAAATTTATTTTAAAAAGGGGGGAGACAAGGCTGTTGTAAAAAAGATGATGATTAGTAGATTTGCAGGACAGAAAGAAAAAGAGAACAAATGTAAATTTGAATCTTTTCTACAAATGTCAAAAATACTACTTTAACAACAGGGGTGAGGATATGCCAAATGTAAAGCTTCATGTTAATGGAAAAGTAATAGAGCAAGTAGTAAAAGATAATGCAAATTTAGTAGTTTTAGCAGGAATTAAGCAGCTTCCAGAGTTAAAATATGGCTGTGGAATGGGCCGATGTACAAAATGTGCATGCAAAATAATTAATGGTAGTGAGGATCTAGGAGAAGCAAACTGGAAAGAAAAGAAGATGCTAGGAGAAAAAGTGGAGGAAGGTTTTCGCCTTGCATGCCAAATGACAATTACTAATGATATTGAAATATCACAAGAAGAAACAGTCGCCATTAAAAAACGGAAGGAACAGCAAGTAAAATAGTTTTTATTTTTTAAAAATAAATGGTATACAAAAAGCCTAAATGTGTTATAGGAGGATAAACTCTATGTCCTTATATGATTTAAATGAAATGACATGGGAAGAAGTTCGAGAAGCGTTAGCAACAGTTAAGCTAGCAATTATACCAATTGGGGCTCATGAGCAGCACGGTCCACATATGGTGGAAAGTGTAGATTCTGTATTAGCTACTGAAATGGCTAAACGTCTTTCAGAAAAACTATATCCATATGTAATGAAAACACCTACCGTGAATTTTGGTGTTTCTGAGCACCATATTCATTTTCCAGGAACTATTTCTCTTAAGCCTACTACGTTAATCGCGATATTAAAAGATATGGTTGTCTCCTTAAAGCAGCATGGAATAACCAATTTTTTATTCTTGAACGCACATGGGGGGAATCAATCGACATTAGGTGTGGCATGCACCTCACTTTCTAAGGAATTAGAAGTAGCCATTTATTATGCAAAAACAACAGCATCAGCTAAAAAGGCAATTTCAGCTGGTATTAGCTCCACACTTTTTGGCCACAGCTGTGAAAGAGAAGTGTCTGAGGCGATGTATTTAGCCCCACACTTAATCCGTATGGATCGATTGACAAAAGGAGAGGTTAATTCGGGAGAAAAGTGGGAGCTTTTAAGACCTGGTAAAGCCATTCAAGGATTTTATCATTATGAAGAAATGACAAGAAATGGCTGTATTGGTGATGGAACAAAAGCTAGTTTTGAACTTGGAGAAATGATTGTGGAAGAAGCGTTGGTAAATTTGGCTGATGATCTTTGTGTATTACTCGAAATTGAAACAGTTATACTCTAATAAAAAATGGCAGAGAAACATCCGTGAGAGTCTTTTATGTTGAAAAATAATGGGGGATTAGGAAGGTGTAAAAGGCTGTTCGTTGCACTTTTTCTATAGAGGGGATGGAAAAATAATGGAATTAACCGCAGCTCACTGGATGTATGCTATTATAACCATATTAGTTATCGTAACAATGCTTATGCAAAAAGGTGTTGTCCTTCCAACTATTATCGGGACGTTTCTTGTTTCCATGATTTATAAATCGTCATTTGTTGGCGGATTCCAAGCTGTATTTAACGCAAGCTTAATTGCAGCAAAAGAATTATTTAATATCTTTTTAATTATTACCGTTATGGTCGCTTTATTAAGATCTTTAAAAGATGTAGGAGCAGATCAAAAAATGATTGCCCCAGTCGAGAAGGTAATGAAAAATGGGTATATTTCCTTTTTTGCCATTGCTATTACGACTTACATTATTTCACTATTCTTCTGGCCAACACCGGCTGTACCGTTAATTTGTACTTTATTGCTGCCAGCCGCTATTCGTTCAGGATTGCCGCCAATGTTTGTTGCAATGACTGTTTCGATTGCAGGCCAAGGAATGGCATTATCATCCGATTATATTATGCAAGTTGCTCCAATGCTTACTGCAAAAGCAGCTGGTATTGAAACAAGTGAAGTGGCAACAAAAGTGTTAGTGCTTTCCTTAATTACTGGGGTTTCCGCATTAGGAATTGCTTTATATGCGAATAGAAAATCTTTTTACAAACCTAAAAGCAAAGAAGCGTTGGAAGCATTTGATTTATATGAAAGAAGTCAAGTTGGTTCAAACCCTATTGAAAATGAAGTTGCTGCAAGTTTAGAGGAAGGCGTTTCTATTCCTAATAAGGAAAGATGGGGAAAAATCTTTGCCATAGTGGTACCAGTTTCTCTACTTGCTGTGATGATATTTATGTTTACATCATCTGGAAGCGGTCGATTTGCTGGAGGAGATGGTGCTGCCTTTATTGGAGGAGTCGGAGCAATTTTATTGGCTCTTGCATCTGTAGCCTATCATCGCGTACATGCTTTGGATAAAATTAGTGAACATTTGGTAGAAGGTTTTGTATTTGCTTTTAAAGCAATGGGACCTGTTATTCCAATTGCAGGATTCTTTTTCTTAGGAAGTGCTGACTTTACCGGTTCAATTCTTTCCTTACCAGAAGATGCACCGAAACCAGCTTTTTTAGTCGATCTAATAACAAGTGCAGAAAGCTATATACCTGATAATTCCGTTATATCAGCTTTTGGATTGCTTCTTGTCGGGATGATCTCTGGAATTGAAGGATCAGGGTTTTCAGGTCTGCCCCTAGTAGGGAGCCTTTCAGGAGCATTGGCTCACTCTTCAGGTCTAGATGCTAGTACCCTTGGAGCAATAGGGCAAATGGGCTCTGTCTGGACTGGTGGAGGAACGATTATTGCTTGGTCATCATTAGTTGCAGTGGCTGGTTTCTGTGGAGTATCTGTTCTTGAATTGGCAAGAAAAAACTTTCTTCCTGTAGTAGGGGGACTTGTTCTTTCAACGATTATAGCAATTATTATTTGGTAGTAAAACTAGATTTGCATTTATGTTTTTTAAATATTAGAAATATTGCAAAAAAATATTTACAAGTTGGAAAAGTTAGTATATTATAAATACATGGTATACCAAATACATAATTATTTTAGCGAATCATCTTTCCTACATAGAAGATAAAAAATGAGCTAAAATATTTTTTTGAACACATTTGGTATACAATGTACAAAAATATAAAAACTATTTGGGAGGAGATTTTACAGATGAATGAGCTATTATCAAAAGATGAATTTCGTAAAGAACTAGAAGAGGCAATTAAAGGAAATCATAGTCAAAAGGCGCCATTCACTGTCGCTTGGGCGGATGGAAAGCTAGAAAGAAAGCATTTTGCTAGATGGGCAGAAAATCACTTCCATTATGTAGGACCATTTGCGGATTATTTAGCATATATCTATCATAATACGCCAAATCTAGCAAAATACGAAGCTGCTAAAGATTTTACTTTACAAAATATGTATGAAGAGGAAATCGCTGCAGATCGCCATACTGATTTATTAATCCGATTTGCCGAAGCTTGTGGCACAACTCGTGAGCGAATTACAAATCCAGCAAATATGGCTCCAACAACATTAGGCTTGCAAAGCTGGTGCTACTCTGTTGCACAAAGAGAAAATTTTGTTGTTGCAACAGCTGCGTTAGTTGTCGGTCTTGAATCACAAGTTCCGGATATTTATCGTAAACAAACACCAGTTCTTCGTGAAAAATATGGTTTTACAGATGAAGAAATTGAATTCTTTGATCTTCATATTGTTTCAGATGAGATTCATGGGGAGCGGGGCTACAAAATCGTTTTAGATCATGCAGATACACCTGAACTACAACAAGCTTGTTTAGAAATTGTTCGTACAGGTGCAAAAATGAGAAGAATGTATATGGATGGATTATACAAAGAATATCTCGAGCAAGACCTTGGAAAATTAGTACAAGCCTAATTTAAACTTCTATAACTCAGCAGTAAATGATGCTCCTTACTCTATAAGCAAGATAAAAAGCAGTTTCCGTATTGTGGAAGCTGCTCTCTTTTTAAAGGAAAAGATAGCAAAAGTTAAAGGGAAGAAAAAGGACAGAGAGGATGAAAAAAATTGCTTTCGATAAAGGTAGATACATATAAAAATTATATAAATGGTGTATTTGTAGAAGCGAAAGGCAATGAGACATTTACTAGTATTAATCCTGCTAATAAGGAAGAAATTGTTGGCGTTTTTCAAGCATCTGATAAAGAAGATGCTATGCTTGCGATTGAAGCAGCAGAAAGAGCATTTTCAGCCTGGGCTAAAGTTTCTCCTTCTAAAAGGGCAGAAATCTTAAATAAAGCAGCAGTGATTTTGGAAAACAATGTGGATATTCTCGCATCTGAATTAACACGAGAAGAAGGAAAAACAATTGGTGATGCTAGAAATGAAGTGCTAAGATCTGCTGCTACTATTCGCTATTATGCAGTGGAAGGCCAAAGCTTGTCAGGAGAAACTTTTCCGAATGATGACCCTAATATGAAAGTGTCTAGTGAAAGAGAGCCATTAGGAGTCATTTCCGTGATTACACCATGGAATTTTCCATTGTCTATTCCAGTCAGGAAGATTGCGCCTGCTTTAATTACAGGAAATACGGTTGTGTTTAAGCCGTCATCTGATACACCACTCATTGCCTATCGTTTAGTAGAAGCATTTCATATGGCTGGCATACCAAAAGGGGTTATTAATTTTATTACAGGCAGTTCTGCGGCTATTGGTGATATTTTAGTAGAGCATCCAGCGATTAAAGCCGTCACTTTTACTGGATCAACAAAAGCTGGTGAGTATATTTATCGCCATACTTCCTTTACAACAAGAACACAAATGGAATTAGGCGGAAAAAACCCCATTATTATTATGGAGGATGCAGATATAGAAAAGGCAGCTACTTTGACAGTAAATGGAGGTTTTTCTTTAACAGGTCAAGCTTGTACAGGCACAAGCAGAGTAATCGTTTTAAAGAGTATCAAGAATGCTTTTATTGAAAAGCTAGTGGAAAAAACGAGTGCACTTAAAATTGGTGATGGTTTTGAGGAGGGCGTAAAAATTGGTCCATTAGCAAATAAAAAACAATGGGATAATGTACTGGATTATATTGATATAGGCAAAGAAGAAGGCGCAAAGCTAATATTTGGCGGAGAAGCATTACTAGATGGAAAATATGAAAATGGCTACTTTGTCCAACCAACTATTTTTTCTGATGTGACTCCATCTATGCGAATTGCGAAAGAAGAAATTTTTGGCCCTGTTATTGCTGTAATAGAGGCAGAAGATTATGAGGAGGCAATTAAAATTGCTAACGATGTGGAGTATGGCCTATCTGCAAGTATTGTAACAAATAGTCTCGAGTTTGCTTATCGATTTACGAAGGATATTCAAGCAGGAACAGTGAAAGTAAATCGCACCACTACAGGGAATTTAATGAATGCACCATTTGGAGGATTAAAGAAATCCAGCACATCGACTTTCCGTGAATCAGGACGAGTAGGATTAGAATTTTTTACCCAATTAAAGACAGTTTATACAGGTTATTAAAAAGGATTATTATATAGAAGAGTAGGAGGAACTGTTTTGAAAAATGTTATGAAATTAGAAATAGAAGAAGCAAAGGCAATGATGGAGGCAGCCATTTTTAAAGCAAAAGAAATAGCTGTATTGGAAACCATTGCAATTGTAGATGATGGCGGCTATTTAATTGCCCTTGAACGCATGAATGGAGCGCGGATTACAGGCCCAGAAATTGCAACCTCTAAAGCTTTTACCGCTGCTGGACATAAAAGATCTACACATTTATTTAACCAAGAGCCAACTGGTCCAGCGCTTCCTGGTAATGAAGCATATGGAATACAATTAATGATCCCAGGGAAATTTGCTATATTTGTTGGGGGATTCCCTATTGTAGTGAATGGAGAAGTAGTAGGAGGAATTGGCATAAGCGGCGGCAACGGTGAACAAGATACAGCAGTAGGTACAGCCGCTTTAGAAGCACTCGCACAATTTTTAGAAAAAGATGGATTAAGCGTATTAACAGGACCTGACATTAAAAAATAATAAAAATAGTTGCTGGTTTGGTTATTTCTATTGTAAGCTGGGCACTTTTGTTCCATTATGTTTTTATAAACCTATACTACCTCAAATTCGCGGTTGCTTGAAGCGATTTGAGGTTATTTGTTTATGGCTTTTTGTATCCTAGTAGTCTAATGTGAGTATAGTTAAAGTACATAGATTGTTTTCCAAATGAATTAAAGCAAAAAATGTGTTACTTTATAAGAAATTTTGGTAAACTCAAGCAAGTAGAAGACAATTTTTCTTAAAGAAAGAAGGTGAGTTAATAATGGAATGGAAAGAAGAGCACTTTTTATCAATTCGTGAACATGTGTACAGATTTCTAAAACAAATGATTTTAGAAGGCGAATATAAACCAGGGGATCGATTAATTGAAAGAGAGCTAGCTGCAAAGTTGAATATTAGTCGAACTCCTATAAGAGAAGCTTTATTCCGCTTAGAATCTCAAGGATTTGTAAAAACAGTGCCGCGAAAAGGGGTAGTTGTTTCAAATGTTTCAGAGAGTGATGTTATTGAAGTGTTTACCATTCTCTCGTCATTAGAAGTGTTAGCCGTAAAATTAGCTGCACAGCAAATCAATGATGAAATGGTAGGGAAATTTGATGAAAAAATTGCAGAGTTAGAATCCTTTGAATCACAATCGGAAGAAGAATTTGAAATAAAGCATACGGAAACGAATTATCTCATCTACCAGGCAGCAAAAAGCCCTAAGTTATACGATATCTTGTCAGGATTAATGGATTATATTCATATGTCCGCAAATATGGGATACGAAACACCAGGCCGAAGAAGAGAATCATTGAGAGAGCATATCGGCATTATGAAAGCCATCCGTAACGGTGAGGTGGAGATGGCAGAATCTTTAACAAAAATCCATATAGAAAATGCTAAAAAAGCATATATTCATATTATGGAAAAATTAAAAGAAAAACAAAAAAATCAGCAAAAATAAACTAGGCTAAACGTTTTAGTCTAGTTTATTTTTATCCTCATTTAACGGAGAGGTATAGTATGAAAGGAAAGATCACCTATGATGATGAAATTAGTTCAAGTTGATTAAGTTTCCTAAAAAGAGTAAGTAAGTCACACTATGAGTTTTTTTAAATGCCAATCATAAGATGAGAGGACAAATTATTTAGTGTTTTGCAAACGCTCATTGCCACAATGTATCCTGTTTTTGGATTGTCTGCAGAGGGAGTATTTTCTATATTTATTTCCATTTTGCCAAAAAAACCTTCCGCAACGATTTTGTGTGTATTGGCAATGATAGATGGATCAACATACACCTTTACATTTGTTTGCTCCATTCCGAGACCCGCTATCCCTAAGGCAGCTGAAACATTGGTGCTTTCTGGGAAAAGTTGGGCAGATTCTTTTGCAGTGCCTTCAAATAGCAAGAAGGGGCTTTGGAGTGCATCTAAATCGACTATTTTTTCAGACGGAGTTCCTTTCCAAGCTTTTGGGGGTTTTTTTGTTATAAGTGTTACTTTTTCCAAGCCATTTAAAGAAGCAGCACTTATCCGATCTAAACCGCCAATTGCAGCAGAGGGAATGATTAATCTTCGGTTATTTTGTTTAGCTATCCCTTTTATTTTATGGAAAAAATCCGTATTAGAGAAAGCCCCGACAGATACAACAATAAAATGGCTGCCAGAGGATAAAGCTTTTTTTGCATATTGAAAGACAGCATCATGACCTGCATTTTCTACTATAATATCTAGTCCTGTCTGAAAGAATTCAGCCTCATTGTCTATGAAAAGTGCTGCGTTATCTAAATCTTGATATTTTTGCTTATCTCGTACGAGAATAGCTTCTAATTTAACATCTCCAGCCTTGTTTTCTTTTATATAGGCTGCTACATCTTTTCCAATTGCGCCATATCCAATTAATCCAACTGTTAACATATTATCTCCCACCTTATTAAAAAGTTATCTTTTGTATTTGGTATACAATAATTATATATCATTGTTAGAATAATCACGATATAATAGTAAAAAAATCTATAAATAACTTAAAAATAGTAAAAAATAAGTTGTCTGAAATTTCGAAATATGGTATATTGTATACCAAGAGATGAAACGAAAACTTACATACGAAAAGAGGAGATGAATAAATGGCAAATATAAATTTCTTAACAAGCGGGAAGGTGTTTGAAATTCCAGATAATTCTAATGTTTTGCGTGTTTCCTTAAGATATGATGGCGAGCTGCCGAATAGATGCGGTGGAGGAATTTGTGGAAATTGTGTATTTAAAACAGAATCTGGCCAAGAAAATTTGGACCAAGTTAAAATTCAAGAAAGAAGAAAACTTGGCGAAGAATGGTTAGAAAAAGGCTATCGTCTAGGCTGCCAAACGTTTGTAACAGAAGGTGATGTTGCAGTTTCTTGGGATGAAGAAGTAACGAATATAGTTAAGAAAAGAAAACCAGATCGCTACCAAAAAGTGAAATAGTCTATCAACTATTCTAATTATTAAATTCTGAATTTTCTTAAAAGAGGAGTGGCTGTTTATGTGGGTTTGTAAATCACATGTTAAGGAAGCAATTGCTAAATTTAATGCTCCACACTTTTATCGCATACCAAAAGACTTTGGTGTTACATGCAAGTATTGTAGCAAGCAAGCAGTAGCAAATGTATATTACGCACACAAACCCATATACAAACGAGAGTCACGCTTAGCACAAGATGCTATGTGAATGAAAGGTATATATGCAACGAACGACATTCAGAAATAAAAAATTCTAGCAGCCTATAGTAATTATTAACGGGTTTACTTTTGGGGTGCAAAAGTTTAAATAACAAGCTAAATCGCAATGTAAATCACATATTGTTCGCTACACAATCCACATTACAATTCACAGAAAAAAGGAGCTTGATAATTCAAGCTCCTTTAAAATTAATTTACCCTTGCTCTTTTCCCAAAAATGTAATAAATCAGATACCCAAAAACATTGAACAATGTAAATACAAATATCCATCCAACATTTAATCGTTTATGATGATATGCATTAATCGTTGCCCAAATGGTAAACAAAGTTACATAAATTGCAACTCCTGGAAACAAAATTATGGACATCAAACTACCCATATGTCTTGTTTCCATTTCAACGTACCACTGTTTACCGTCCCCATTTCCATAAGGGAAGAAACTAGCTTGAAGCCATTTAGGGTTCCACACTTTTTGTTCAAAACGGTAATCTGGCTTTGCATCTCTTACATAATCAAATACCAAATTATTATTATCCACATCGCTTACATTATAAATTTCAACCATCGAGATTTGGTCAGTACCTTTTATTAAACTATTTATTTTTACTTTCATTTCTTCAGTAATATTATTCTTATTATGTAAAGTATCTAAAACCTGTGTAGCTACAATAGAGTTTTCATTAGAATTTTCCTCTTCAGTTGACCATACAAACCCAAATGCAGAAACGGTAAAAAGAAGTACAGCTATCGCAAGATAAAGCACCCATTTGGCGAATGTTTTTTGAGCTTTAAATAGTTGACCTACAATCGAACGCATTTCTTGTTCACCACCGAAACGCTCAATTGCAATATTAATGGCTTCTTGTTCATTCATTCCTTCCATTTTTAATTCGTGAACAGCTTCTATCAAATGACTTTTCATCTCTGCTTTTAATTCTTGAATTTCTTTTTTATTACCTCCGATATTCTGATAAACAGAATTTACATACGCATCAATTTGTTTCAAGATTTTCTCCCCCTTCGATAAATGTATCAATAATTTTTTTTACAAATTGCCACTCCTTACGCTTTTCTTCAAATCCCTCTTCACCTAATGGAGTAAGTTTGTAATATTTTCGTCTTCCGCCTGGTCCTTGTTCATCACCCCAGTAAGAAGAAATCCATTTGTTATTTTCTAATCTCTTTAATGATAAATAAAGCGTACCTTCTTTTAGTTCAAATTGTTCTTCACTTTTTTCACGAACCAATTTTGCTAATTCATATCCATACATATCTCTGCTATGTAATAACGAGAGGATTAATGTATCAATATGCCCTTTTAATACTTCTTTGTTAATTTCCAATTTTTACACCCCCTTAATCATTTATAATATATATTACCTAATAAAGCAAGGTATTCATTTATTAAAAATCACCCTTTTTTAAGAGGGTGATTTTTATTTGAAATATAAAATATCATTAATCGTGAATTGCTTGTCTGTTAAACCAAGTAATTGGGCTGGAGTTAATTTTTCCTTTCCCTTTGTTTTCGTTCCCAAACAAAAGTTATAGTAGTTACGCAAGATGGTAACAGCCATTTGTGCATATTTAGGGTTAAAGTTAGCGTAAATATAGCTTTTACCACCACCTCTTGCCGTTACTAACGGTCTTTCTAAAATGGATAATCTTCTCCTGATGGATTGCATAAAATTGCTTGTTGGTCTGTCACTAACTTTTAAAAGCATATTGGCGACATAATCATCGGAAAGAGAGCTAATATCTGTTGTGCAATCAACCGAAAAATACCCTTTGTCCGATGGAGGTAGAGGGTGTTCAATCGGACTCTTTGCCCAAACTTTATAAGTTTGAGTTCCATCTGATACAACCTTAAATAGAGGTTGTCCTTGCAGTTCATACACTACTTTCAATGATGCCAGTTTCTTTAAAGACAATTCATCAAATCCTTGTGACTCGCCCCAATCCTTCAACTTTGAAGCTGCGGTAATGTGTTCCTTATATGCCTCTGGAAGCTCTTTTTCACGGTCCACTTTACAAAGGAAATGATGGACATCACCTGATGTGATTTCCTCGATAAAAGTTCGATAGATTGCTTTCATAATCGTTTCATCTTCATCTGAAACAAACCGCCATTTCTGCGATTGAAGAGTTTGTTTAATCATCCAAAGATGTACGAGAGCCGTGTAATTTGAATTGGTGTGCAGACCCTCAATATATTTGCTTCTTCTTTGGAATTCATCCAATAATGTCTCATATTCAAGGTCTGTTTCATCATCGTTCTCCGTTGGCGGCTGCGGTGAGCAAGAAAGCCGAAGCCGTGCATTTTTCCTTGAAAACTCATAGAGGTGGTCTTCTCTGTAATATTGGGTATCTTCACTAATATCTCTCAATGTAATCAACCAATCGTAGGCGACATCTGACCGAAATATATAACCTGTATCAACATCACCTGTGACAATAATATGGGTCTGCATTAACTTGTCTTCCAAATTATCGTACCGAAGACCGCCGTGACCCTTTCTGCGAACATTGTTTAGATTATAAATCAACTTGTCCGTATTGAGCCAAAGGGAGTTAAACTCCATCGTTTTCAAAGGCTTTTGTTCGTGCCGTTCCAGAAACTCCAAGCATCTGCGATACAGCCATTCCAATTTATGATAGTAAGTCTTAGGTGAAATATCCAAAGCCTCGCAGGTTTTGCTTACAGGTATTCGGTTGAGAAGCATTTTAGCGAACATCGGCATTATGTCATTTTTCTTGTGGTGGTAGGTAAACTTTTGTTCACGGTTTGGAAGAACATTGGTTATTTTTTTGCATTGTTTACACTGCCATTTCTATGAACCACCACTGCTCGTTCCTCTTCGATAAAAGTGCTTTTGATGGGTGAAAGGTGTAAAATCGCCATTCACACAGTCTTCATTATGAAAAACATAATCTGGTTCAATATCCTTCACAATATCCATCGTGGCTAATCGTTTAATTTCTTCCGCTACCTCACAATTGGATATAGGTGTGACTGTACAATTGTGAGGTTTCTCTTCAGGATGGTCATCGTGACTCGGATTACAAACAATTGAGCTTGTTCTATTTCGCCCATTACTGCTTAATTTGTATCGGCTAGGTTTATTTTTAATGTGCTCAAATCTCATTTGTGGCTGACCAAACCAAAGACAATATGGATTGACACAATGATTGAATTGAATTTTATGAACTTTACCGTTGAACACAAATTCAACAGGTTCGAATAACTTGTTGTATTTTTTGGCGAAACGCCTCGGACTTAAAATAGGATAGTCAAGATGCCTGTCTAATAACTCATCTGAGGAAACAGGTTCAAAAATTTCTACCGCATCATCTGATGGCATTGCCAACCGTTTCAGTCTAGCCAATATTAGCATCCTCCTCCGTATCAAAGATTTGAGTTAAAATTCGCTTATTATAACGTTTTCCTTCCACCCATTTTAGAAACTTCTTATCATCCAAGAGATTGAGCAGGAACTCGTCAACAACTTCCTCTTCGGTAAAATCCGTATATTCCGCATAATATTTCACAATCGAACGGGTGCGTTCAGAGATTTTCCAATCAACCTTTTCCGCTCGCTTATTTTTAGGCTCAATAAACTTCATTCCCATAGGGGTTTTCACCTCCGTAATCAATTCACAGTATAAATCACAAACAATTCACATACCCTACAATAATTATTTCCATATGTGTGATTATATATGCGAATTAGGGTGAGAAATTTTAAAAAAACTCCTATAAACGTTGGTATTATAACAAAAAAACACATTAGAATTCATCTGTGAATTCTAATGTGTTTTTTCTCGTGTTTTACTTGTTTGCATCTCTAAAGTAAACCTGTTAAGTAATTATCAGGGCTGTTTTTTCTTTTTAGGCTAGAACATTTTAATACGCTGTTAGAGATAGTTACAAAGGGCAGGACAAAAAATAGGAACATACTAACATAAAGTGAACATAAAATAATGAGAACGGCATATATAGGTTCCCAAAAAATTTGCCAGCAACAAAACTTAAGATCAGCCTTTTTGAGCATTAAAAAGGAAGTGGCAATACATACTCTGCTAAAATGGAACTATCTACAAACTTAGAATCGACTAAAATTAAAGGAAATGAGGGCGAGAAAATGTTATATATAAATGGACAATGGTGTGAGGCTGAGTCGAAGGAAACATATCCGGTGTATAATCCTGCTACGGGAGAAATGGTAGCAGCTGTTTCAAAAGGAGGAGCGCTGGAGGCAAAAAAAGCGATAGATGCTGCAAAAGCTGCCTTAAAGCCATGGTCAAAATTAACAGCAAATGATCGATCTCATTATATAAAAAATGTATCTTCCATTCTTCGTTCTAGAAGAGAAGAGCTTGCAGAAATCATCACATCTGAAATGGGAAAACCGATTGGAGAAGCGCTTGGTGAAATCAATACTGCCTGCGATTATTTAGAATGGTATGCAGAAGAGGGAAAAAGAATTTATGGTGACACAATGCCATCCAGCTCCCCGACGAAAAGAATTATTGTCATGAGGCAGCCGGTAGGCGTTGTTGGTGCCATTACGCCATGGAATTTCCCAATTGCCATGATTACGAGGAAAATTGCTCCTGCATTGGCTGCAGGCTGTACAGTTGTTATTAAGCCTGCAGAATCGACTCCCTTAACAGCAATAGAAGTGTTAAAAGCATTCCATGAAGCGGGCGTTCCAAAAGGTGTATTAAATTTAGTGCATGGCATGCCTAAAGAAATAGGACAGGAAATGATGAAAAGTACAGATGTGCGCAAAATTACTTTTACAGGATCTACTGCAGTCGGGAAAGAGCTTGCGCGTCAGGCGGCAGATACAATGAAGAAAGTGTCCATGGAACTAGGGGGACATGCACCTTTTATTGTTTTTGAAGATGCAGATTTAAATCGTGCTGCTGATGGTTTAATTGCTAGTAAATTTCGCAATGCGGGCCAAACTTGTGTGTGTACAAATAGAGTCTATGTACAAAAAAATATTGCCGATGCATTTGCCGAAATTTTAACCGGAAAAATGAAGAAGCTAGTAGTAGGAAATGGAAAGAAACCAGGTGTTACCATTGGGCCATTAATTAATGAACAGGCAGTTGCCAAAACAAAAGAACATATTGAAGATTCGGTGCAAAAAGGCGCAAAAATTATCTATGGAGGCAAAAGGCCTGAAGGAAAAGAATTTGAGGCAGGATTTTTTTATGAACCAACCATTTTATTGAATGCTACGAGTGAAATGAAAATTGCGTCTGAAGAAACATTTGGTCCGGTTGCGCCTATTTTTTTATTTGAAAAAGAAGAAGAAGTGATAGAGCAGGCAAATAATACACCATATGGTCTTGCTTCTTATTTCTATACAAATGATGTTTCACGGATTTTTCGGGTTTCAGAAAGCTTGGAGTATGGCATTATCGGCATAAATGATCCATTGCCGACAACGGCACAAGCTCCATTTGGCGGGATAAAAGAATCAGGAATAGGCCGTGAAGGAGGAAAATATGGGATAGAAGATTATTTAGAATATAAATACTTATCCCTTGAGTTAAATATTTAGAAAAAGATTAGATGAGCTGTTTTGAGCTCATCTAATTTTTTTCTAGGCTGTTTTCGTAAATTTTGTTGCTTTTAAAGGAGTAGGTTGATTGCAGTGGAGGGATGCTCGTTTTCCTTGGATTTCACCTGTCCCGCTAATCCCGCAGGAGTCTCGCACCTTGCACTCCAATCCACCTGCTTTAACCATGGATATACTTATGGAAACGATCCGAAAACCATCCATCTTTTAGAAAACAGCTTTTTTCTGAAGGGCATTCATTGCGCTCAAAAGAATTCACTTTAAAATGTTTGATTATATTTTATTGTTTCCTTGCAAAAATAGCGGATATAGTTGAAGCAATAACAGATACTATTATAAATCTTTGTAAAGCTGAAATTTTACTAATCATTTTTTGCATGAATATAAAATATGGATTTATGGATATAGTTGAAAATTGAGGTGGTGAGCTGCTGCCTGAAAAGGTGGTATGTATGAAAAAAACAAATGTAGTGCATGGGGTGTCAACAGCTGGTGTAAATAGAATGAATAAACAAAAAACGCATTCTATTTTGCTTTTGGTTTCTGTATGTGCAGGCGCCTTTCTTTCTCATTTTTCTGCAGGATTTGTAAATATTGCTCTTACTGATATTTCTCTTTATTTTTCATCGAGCCTTTCCTTGACTCAGTGGATAGTGAATGGCTATTTGCTTTCAATTATGCTTTTTTTGCCATTTATGGGGAAGGTAGCAGATCAATATGGCAAAAAGAAAATACATAATCTAGGTTATCTTATTTTTGCAGTAGGAGCCGGTGCCTCTGCATTATCAACTTCCATTCAATTATTAATTATAGGCAGAGTAGTGCAAGGTTTTGGTGCGGCTATGCTTCAAGCAGTTAATATGGCGATTGTGACAGATGCTTATCCAGAAAAGCACAGAGGAAGAGCATTGGGAATTATTAGTACATCTGTCGGTTTTGGGGCTTTGTTGGGACCATCAGTAGGCGGGCTATTAATTGAGGCATTTTCGTGGCATATTCTTTTTTGGATAATTGTTCCCTTTAGTTTGTCTGCATTTGTTCTGGCACAAAAGTATATTCCTTTGGACAAACAGTTTTATAAGTCTTCTTTTGATTATATTGGAAGCATGCTATTTGCTGTAAGCATTGTAACATTTGTTTATGTGTTAAATAGTATTGGAGAAGGTGCAGCAACCCCTGTTTTATTTGCGATTCTTATCATTAGCGTTATTGTTTTTTGGGGATTTATGCATCGAAGCAGACGAGTAGACTATCCATTTATTGACCCGGGGATTTTTTCTTCCTTAATGGTGCGTTCAGGTGGAGTTATATTAACGATTAGTTATGCTGCAACATTTGCTGCAATGGTCAGTTTGCCTTTTTATTTAAGAGGGGTGCTGCACTATTCAGCAGAATATTCTGGTTTGCTTTTAATGTGCTATCCTTTGTTTCTTGCGTTATTTGGCCCTATTAGCGGTTCTTTATCTGATCGCTTTGGCAGCATAAAAATAGTATTTATTGGTTTATTTTGCTTAAGTATTAGCATGTTTACATTAAGCCTTTTATCTCAAAATACAACTTTGCCCATTTTAATTGTTTTATTTTGTTTTTTGGGATTTTCTATGGGAATCCTTACCTCTCCCAATTATAGTATTATGATGTTTTATGTCCCTTTACAATATTTAGGAATGATGAGCAGTACAATTGCTTTATTAAGAAATATTGGAATGATCCTTGGAACAGCTGTAAGCATTACTTTTATGAATAGCTGGCTTGATCATTCTTTAGAAGGGTGGATGAAGAATCCTAAAGAAGGATCAGCAGAAGTAATGACAGGTTTTCATTACTTATTTTTATTATTGGGAGCATTAACGGTTTTGGCTGGGGTTTATTTTTTTAGGTGCATGTGGAAAAGTGCAGAGTCAGAAAGGAAAAAAGATGATCTTGTCTAATTTTTTGCTCTTAAACCCTCTTATCACGCATTAACGGAGCGGGCAGCAATAGCCTCGCTTCGGGAGTAGAAGAGAAAACGGGAAACTCACTAAGACTAAGTAAGAGATAACTGTCTGTAAAGCCTGACAGAAAAGAAGGTTGGGACACAACTAATTAGATAATCTGTAAAGACGAATAATCTCTAACTTTAGCTTTAAAATAAAGGCTAGTTTCGCAATCTTGGTTACTTGTGTTTTTACATATAGTCAAGTGTAAAAACTATTCGTTCCATTCCACTTCTTTTTTAAAGGTTTTTATCTAAAACCATTTAAAAAAATAGAAAAAATTAATTATTTAGGCTGCGGGTAATAACAACAAACTTTACTGAAACCACCCTTTTAAAAGTTTAAAAACGAACAATTATATGTAATTACCATATAATTGTTCGTTTTTATTTTCAACTGGAATACTTATGTCCCAGCTTTACTTCCCCTATAGGACTCAGGCTACAAACAGTGAAGGATATGGAAAATCTTCATTGATTGAAGTTTCCCTTTATCACTGCATGAATTTAAAGCTTAAATTTGCTGACTATATGTGTCAAATCCTCCGCCATTTGTGCCAGTGCTTCTGCAGAAGCGTTAATTTCTTGCATAGAAGCAAGCTGCTCTTCTGTCGATGCCGCAGATTCCTCCGTACTGATGGCTTGTTGTTTGGATAAGGAGACAATTTCTTTTGCTGATGTGTCTACTTCTTTTACACGGCTTGTTATATGAGAAATTGTTTGGGTTACTTCCATTAATTTTGGAGTAACTTTTTTGGTGCTTTCCACTATTTCAGAGAAAGCTAATGCTGATTTTTCGGAAAGTACGGCTCCATTTTCCACTGTTTTCATCGCCTCTTGAAGAGTGTTAACTGATTCTATTGTCTCTTTTTGAATGGCCTGAATTAAATTGGCAATGCTTTTGGTAGAGGTTTGCGATTGTTCTGCTAATTTTCGAACCTCTTCTGCCACAATGGAGAATCCTTTGCCATGTTCACCAGCTCGTGCTGCCTCAATAGCTGCATTTAGGGCCAGCAAATTTGTTTGTTCAGCAATGTTGCCAATTAACGTTACAATATTTTCAATTTCTTTTGAACGATTAGACAAAGAGGTAATAACAGCATTAGTCCGTTCAACAGATTCTTTGATAAATTGCATTTGAGTCAAACTATTTTCAACAGAAGCAGCTCCTTCTACTGCCTTTTCTGTTGCTGTTTGTGAAAGTTTAGAGACAACTTCCGCTTCCTCAGCAATCTTTAATACATGATCAAAAATAAATGCAATATTTTGAGAGTTATCCACCAGGCTTGAAGAAGTGAACTCATTTCCACTTGCGATTTGTTGAATGGAAGATGCGATTGTTTCTGCAGCTTTGTTTGATTGTTCCGCACTTGCATTTAATTGTTCTGCACTTGCTGCAACATGGTCAGAGCTTACAGAAATATTTGTGACCATATGCACCAAATTATTTTTCATTTGATCAAATGATTGATTTAAATCATATAATTCATCTTTTTGTTTTATTTTAATAGGCTCGATCTTTAGATTTCCTTCCGCTACTTCTTTTGTTGCATTTTTAAGTTTGTTTAATGTGTTTGTTAGAAACAGTGATTGGGAGATTCCAATCAGGAGCGCAAGAATAGTAGTTGCAGCACTTAAAGCTATCATAGTTATCATACGTGTTTCTGCTTCTTGTGTTGCTTTAGCTATTTCAGGTTCTACTAATTCCTTTTTAAGCCATAAACTTAGAGAAGCAGCTTTTTCTGTTAACTCGTTGGCAATCGGGACAAGCTGCTGCAATCCATCATTTATTGCTTTCTCTTTATTTCCCTGTGCAGAATTCATAATGGAATTTGCCTTTTGTCCGTATTCTTTATTTAATTCTCCTATTTCTGTTAGGCTTTTTTTTATTTCATCTATTTGGGCCAATTTCTGCCCTTCCGAAACAAGGTTTTCTATCTTGGAATTTGCACTGTTTAGGCGATTTTTATACAGAGGTTCATTATAAAGCAAATAGCCTCTATAATAGCCAGACTGCAAAGCCGCATTTGTTTGAATTTCATCTGTGACTATTCGTAACTCTGAAACAGTATTAATAATATATAGATAAGATTTTTCCGTTTTTTTTGCACTTAAAGAAGAATAGACCGCAGCAAGACTAAAAAAGAGAGAAATAAGTAGAAAACTCCCAATTAATTTTTGTTTAATACTAAAGTTCATTTATTTTCACTACTCCTATATTGTTTTCTATGTATAAATCTCAGAATTTGCCTTCATGGCATAATACATATATCGGTAATAAAAGTTCCCATTTAATACTTTGTATAAAAACAGAATTTTCTCTTTAACAAGTGAACAAAAAATCCTTCTCTCATTAGAACGTTTTAGACCCTCATCTCGAGATTGGATTATGTGAAAAACTTGCTGATTTAAGCTGCACTTTATTAGGATGCAAATGGAATGAACTATTTAAATTATGGGTATATACAAAATAGATAGAAGAAAAGAGGTGCAGCTTTATATGATAAAACCAGATATAACAATTTTCTATTTTGAAAAAAATGGCTATATACCGAATAATCCAACTTTACCAGTTTTGCATTATAAACAGGTATTTCAAAATAATGAAGATAAAATGGAAATGATTATAACGTCTAATAATTGGAAAAACACTTGGATTAATGGAATTTATGATTTTCACCATTATCACAGCAATGCTCATGAAGTTCTTGGCATCTTAAAAGGATCGGGTTTATTGTTGATTGGTGGAGAATCTGGCACAAAAGTTATTGTAAATAGTGGAGATATATTGGTGCTTCCAGCAGGAACAGGACATAAAAAACTATCTGCTTCCATTGATTTTCAAGTAATTGGCGCATATCCAGATGGGCAGGAATTTAATCTTAAGCAAAATACAAAAGAAGATATTGAAGGAACTGGAGAGGAAATTAAAAAAGCACTTCTTCCGACTAAGGATCCAGTCTACGGAGAACATGGCCCACTTGTGAAATTATGGAATAAAAAAATGAGCAATTTGTAAATGCAGTTAAGGCAGAAGGGGGGGAATTCCCCCAAAAAGGCTTTACTTATATACAAAATTTAGGTAATGTTAAGGTAGTAAAAATATATTGGTAAAGGTGGGCCCTGGGATTATGGCTTATAAAGAAATTGTTGAAAAATGGACAAGCTTTGCAGATTTAGAACCAAATTTAAAAGCACAATTAGCAGAACTGCAGCAATCTGAAAAATTGGTTGAAGACAGCTTTTATAAGCATCTTGAATTTGGCACTGGCGGTATGCGTGGAGAGCTGGGACCTGGCATTAACCGAATGAATATCTATACAGTGCGTAAAGCTGCTGAGGGTCTAGGAAAGTACATAGTGGAACAAGGAGAAGAAGCAATGAATCGCGGTGTTGCGGTTGCATATGATTCTCGTCATCAATCACCTGAATTCGCTTTGGAAGTTGCGAAAGTGGTTGGGAAATTAGGAGTAAAATCTTATGTGTTTGAAGAATTGCGTCCGACTCCATTATTATCTTTTGCTGTTCGCCATTTAAATACATTTGCGGGAGTAGTCATTACAGCAAGTCATAATCCTCCTGAATATAACGGTTTTAAAGCATATGGAGAAGATGGTGGTCAATTGCCTCCGGAAGCTGCCGATATTATTATTCGTTATGTAAACGCTGTAGAGAATGAATTGACTATAGAAGTGCTGGAAGAAAAAGAGCTATTAGAAAAAGGTCTATTAACATATATTGGGAAAGATGTGGATTCAGCTTATATTGAAGAGCTAAAAAGCATTCAATTAAATAGCGATTTAGATAGTGTAAAAGATTTGAAGATTGTTTTCACACCCTTGCATGGAACAGCAAATCAGCCAGTTCGTGCTGGCTTAAAAGCATTTGGTTTTGAAAATGTAACAGTTGTAAAAGAGCAAGAGCTTCCAGATGCTAACTTCTCAACGGTTAAATCGCCAAATCCAGAGGAACATGCTGCTTTTGAAATTGCAATTGGTTATGGTAAAGAAATAGATGCAGATATTCTTCTTGGAACAGATCCAGATGCAGATCGTTTAGGGGTTGCAGTCAAAGATCTAAATGGAGAATATACCGTATTAACAGGAAACCAATTAGGCGCATTAATGCTTGAGTACCTATTGTTGCAAAAACAGGAAAAAGGGATTTTGCCGGAAAATGGTATAGTTATTAAAACGATTGTTACATCTGAAATTGGCAGAACCATCGCCAAAGCATATGGCATCCCAACACTTGATACATTAACAGGCTTCAAATTTATTGGAGAGAAAATTAAAGAGTTTGAACAAACAGGCGAGCATACTTTCCTATTTGGCTATGAAGAAAGCTATGGCTATTTAATCGGCGATTTTGTGCGTGATAAAGATGCCGTTCAGTCTGCAATTTTTGCTGCAGAAGTAGCAGCATACTATAAATCAAAAGGCATGACATTATATGAAGGATTGGTAGAAATCTTCGAAAAATATGGTTTCTATCAAGAAGGTTTAGAATCTCTGACTCTTAAAGGAAAAGATGGAGCAGAACAAATTGCATATATTATGGATACATTCCGCAATCAGCCGATTGAAGAAGTAAATGGTTTGAAAGTAGCAGCTGTAGAAGACTATTTAACAAGCAAAAAATTAGCAGGTTTAACAGAAACATTAATTGATCTTCCAAAATCTAATGTTATTAAATATTATTTAGAGGACGGTTCATGGTTCTGCCTTCGTCCATCTGGAACAGAACCAAAAGCTAAGTTTTATTTCAGCGTTACCAGCCCTTCATTAAAAGAGAGCCAGTCAAAATTAGCGGCTCTTAAAGAAGGCGTAATGGTTCAGGTGAATAAAGTGATTGAAGGATACAATAACTAAAAAATAAAGTGAAATTAACAGTCAGTGGGAGGGGTTCATCCCCACTGGCTTTTTAGTTGGAGTTTATAAGTTATAAGGTCACACAGACATTGCCATTATGATGGGACCTTACGCCCGTTAATGGGAGATAAAAGCAGTGTCAAAAGGAATATCCCAATAAATACTATAATTTATAAAATGGATGGAAATATGCAAATAGATGATATGAATGTTATAAATTAGTATGGGGCTGCCTAATAAGTCCTAAAATAAAAACAGGGGAAGAAAAACAATTTGTTTTTCTTCCCCTGTTTTTATTTTCTATTTATTTTACAAGAAAGGACGGTGTTTTTGTATTTAATTTGAAAAAAAGTTAGGTAATGTTTAGGATGGGTTTTTGCAATTTGTTGATTGGAAAGCGAACGCCTGGAGTGGAAATCAACAGGATAGTTTACCAGCCCCTTTTATTTTTTAAAAATTTTTATGAAAAATTACAAAAATAAGGATAAATACCCTAAAATTTGTAATTTTATAAAGGGAAACAGGGTTAAAAGCTAAAAATTTACTTAGGCCAAAAATAAAAATTCTATTTATTTTAAAGCGAATTTTTATTTTTGGCTATTTTTCATAGGAGAATCTTTTTAGTATGATGTAGTTAATCAGCGAAAGAAAGGAGGATGCTAATGATTAATCAAGTTACTTTGGTAGGAAGGTTAACTCGTGATCCAGAGCTAAAAGTGACACAAGAAGGAACATCTGTTACAAATGTAACGCTGGCAGTTACCCGCAATTATCGAAATCAAGGGGGAGAATATGATGCTGATTTTGTGCAATGCACTTTTTGGAAAAAAACAGCGGAAAATACGGTGCATTATTGCCGAAAAGGTTCGTTAATTGGCATAATGGGCAGAATTCAAACCCGTCATTATGATAATCAAGAGGGGAAAAGGGTTTATGTCACAGAAGTAATTGCTGAATATGTAAAGTTTTTAGAACCAAAAAAACTACAGCAAACCATCCCATAAGGAGTGAGCGAAAGTGAAAGCTGCAACCCAAAGCAGTGATTTACTTGCTGCATTAATAGCCATGCAAGGAAAAACTAATGAAAGAATGGAGGAGCATCAAACGAGAATAACGCAGTTAGAGCAAATTATCCTATCGGAAATACTTCCACATTTATCTTCTTTGTAGCCCGCATACCTATTATTTCATATGATTATGATAAATCCTTCCTGTTTAAATATCATTTAAACAAGTATTCCTCAGTATAAAAAATCAAATGACTACTTCTCTAACCTCATTTTTACAGTGTCTAAACAGGCACTGTTTTTTTATTGTTAATAGTTCAAATGCAATAAAAATCTTTTGTTTTGCTGCTCGCCTTGTTAGATGCTTTTTTCTTAAAACTAGTAACTCTGCTTTTCTCCAGAATTCTCATCTCGAAAAACCAACGTTTTCAATAAGCCAAAAAGTCAGCAAAATGGTTGATGGCTGCACGTTAGAACTAGAAAATATGAAGTGTTTTGCGTGAATAGCTTAAAAATACTGAAAATTAATGGTATTGTTATAATAAAATAATAAAGTTTTAGCCAACTATTATTCCATAAAAAATATTTTGAAGTATTGAAATATAAAAATGCGAGGGAGAGGGAGAAAAGAGGAGAGACACTTATTAAGTCCATAAACTAATTATGTGGCAAAAGAGAATGGAAAGGATTCTAGAGAGATGAGGTATTTGAAAGGTTCAATTATACATATTGGAAGTATTGTATTTATTTTTATTCTGGCTGCATTTCCATATGCTTTTTATCAAACAGGTGAAAATGTTTCTTTTAAGCCGTCTATGTTTTTGTCAGTAATGAAAGAATTTTTTATTGGGCTATTTTCGGGAGATTCTTTTTATTATGCACAAGGTGATCGAACAAGATTTATTCTGTCAGATATGGGGAATGCCTTTTTAGAGTCGTTTCTTTATTTATTTGCAGCAGGTTTGGTTGTTTTAATTTTAGCTTTTATTTTAGGTATATGGTTATGGAGAGGGAGCGAAAGATTTTTAAATAAGGTCATTGGCTTTTTAGGTATTTTGCCAGATTTTGTTCTTATTTTATTGATGCAATTACTTGTTACGTTTATTTATCAATCAACTGGGATAAAAACGGTTAAGGTCGCTTCCTTTAGCAGTGATGACCCTGCTGTATTATTGCCTTTGCTGTCATTGATTATTATTCCTCTTCTTTATGTAATAAAAACGTTAAATGAAGAAACAAAAGATGTGTTGACTCAAGATTATATTCTCACTGGCGTTGCCAAAGGATTAAATAGAAAACAAATTTATCTTTATCATGTAACAACAAATGTGACTCCTTTTTTCAAAGCAGATTTGCATAAGATTCTTTCTATTATGATAAGCAATCTATTTATTGTGGAATATTTATTTAATATACGTGGAATGACATCCATGTTATTTTTGACGCAAACAACATTTGGCTATCAATATAATTTAGTTATCTTTTGCTTATTGGGGCTATTTTTTCTTTATCTGGCAATTTTTTTATTATTTACTGGAGTTATCCATCTAGTAGAAAGGGTAATAGAGCATGTATAAGAATATTAATTATAAATTGTGGTTAGGTATTACTTTATTGGCATTTTTTATTTTTATTAGTTTTTTTGGTTCCTACCTTGCTCCATATCCAAAAGATTATCAAGTGAAAGTCAGTTATGGAGAATCCTTGATTGTACCGCCTCTTCCTCCATCTAAAGAGCATCCTTTTGGAACAGATAAATGGGGCTATGATCTTTTATCCCTTTTGCTGCATGGCGCTAAATATACAGTGTTTACGGTTATGATTGTCGCAGCGATAAGAATTATAATAGGAAGCATATTTGGCATTATTCGTGGTTTAAATGGGAGGCCATTTGCGCCGAAAAAGAAAAAAGTCACTATATTTAATAGTATTCCTCCTGTTGTGATTATTTATTTTATTATGATTGGCGTTGCGATAAATCCTAATTTATTGCCCATTTCTTTAGCAGTAATTCAAGCATTTTTAATGATTATATTAGGAATATCTGGAGTGCATGATGTGATATATGCAAAAACAAGTGAAGTAAAACAAAGTTTATATGTAATGGCCTCAGAAACATTGGGAGGAACTAAATGGCATATTATGAAAAAGCATATCTTGCCAATATTAAAAGGGAATTTATCCATTTTATTTATGAATGAAACGATTCAAGTGCTTCATCTTATTGGACAATTAGGCATTTTTCATATTTTTTTTGGAGGAACAATTTTTCAGCCGGATTTTAAGATTTACTTATCTATCACACATGAATGGGCTGGGTTAATTGGACAAGCTCGTTCCTTTTTCAGCCATTCCCAATGGATCGTAGCATTTCCCCTTTTAGCGTATGTCCTTTTATTGCTATCCTTCTATCTTTTATCCGCAGGAGTTACAGAACAAGGCAGAAAAAAGATGAGGAAAAATATGTACCTATAAGAGTGGTAAAAAGGCAAGAGTTTTCCATTACTCTTGCTTTTTTATCACGCATTAACGGGCTTTTGTCCCCCCTTAAGGGATTGTAAGAGAAAACGAGAAATCTAGGTGGGTAGAACCTTGCCCATAAAAGCCTGATTGGTTCAACTAACAGTCAGTGTGGGATGAAGAACCTCCCCACTAATTGAAGTTTCACTTTATGATGTTTCCTAAAAAAGGCTTTGTTCGTTGCTGTTTATAGAATATATTTAACTTTAGCCGGAAATTTTTGATATGATAATAAAGGAATTTAAATTATTGATCGCTATTAAGGAGGAGTTTAAGGGTGGACTTTTATGCCCGAATTATAAGAGGATTAAAAGAGATAAATACTGTTTCTTATGAACTGCAGACAGCGGAAAAGATGACTGGATTATTAAAAAAAATAATTTATCTGTTTTTAATCGCAACGATAGTTTTTGCAATAAGCTCCTTGTTGGGGATAGGAAATGAAATGATTTCAAAAGAATTAGAAGAATATAACAGTAGTGATTTTGAATTGAACAAGCTGCTTTTTGCTTCTGGACAAGTTATATGGGGATGGGTGTTTTTTTCGCTGCATCTTTTTTTAGTAGCTTTATATTTTTACGTTTTTTCAGATGTTGACTACCATAAGTTGCTTTATATACAAGTTTTAGCAATGACCATACTTTTAATTGAAAAGGTATTGATTATTCCTGTGCAAATATATTTTGGCCTTACTCCATTATCCTCGATTTTTTCCCTAGGGATAATTGCACAAACAATTACTGATAAAAAACTAGTGCACTATTTTTTTGCAGAAATCAGTTTATTTAAAATATGGATGATTTATATCCAATATAAGTATTTAACTATTATATCAGGAAAAAGTCGACGTTATATTATTATGATTGTATTAGTAATCTATATTATTTTTCTTATTATTTCTGCATTAACCGCCTATTGGCATTTGGAAAATTTAGTATAGGGAGGGCGGGAGAATGAAGGGGAGAAAATTTTTACTGGTTTTTGCAATTGCTCTATTTCTTGGAGTCAATATTATCTTGCTGCAGAAAAAAGAACATCATTTTGATCAGACTACTTTTGTTTCTTCGTGGACGAAAGCAGCTGAAAGGGATTTAATCAAAACCATGCAGAAACAGGGCATCAGCCTCCCAGCAGACAGACAGGCTGTTTATTATGATAGCACGAAAGGCAATTTTGCTGGATTTTTAGTGCAAAAGGGGGAATATGTGGAACAAGACACCCCGTTGCTTTCCTATACAAACAGTAAATTGCAAGAATCAATTAGCTCCCTTCAATTGGAAGTGGAGCGCTTAGAGAAAGAAGAAGGCAGTCTAGAAACACAAATTAATCAACTATACAGCATACAACAGAGTTTGCTTTATTCTGAGGAAAACAGCAATGTCTCTGTTTCCACTTCTATTGAAAAGGATATAGCGGAGAAAGAACAGGAATTGGCAAAAACAACTGCCATGTTAGAGAAGAATCAGGCATTAATGCAATTAAATGAAGAAAAATCCGGGGAAGAAGCAGAACTCAGTACAATATCTGGATATGTTGAATCCATTCAAGAAGACTTAAAGAATCCAATTATTACGATTGTCTCAAGTGATCAAAAGGTAGAAGGTTTGTTAAAGGAAAAGGAAAGAAATAAATTGGCAGAAGGCATGGAAGTAACCTTAAAGGATCAAAACAAAAGAATACTGACAGGAACAGTTGTAAGCATATCAGCACTTCCAAAAGGAAAAACGACATTAAATAGTGAAAGTTATTATCCATTTACGATAAATATAAATGAACAATCAGAAGAACTAATAGCAGGTACTCATTATGATATGGAAATTATTACAGAGAAAATAGAGAATGCTATTACGGTTCCTAAAAAGAGCGTAAAGGTAAAAAAGGATAGCCAGTATGTTTATACAATTGAAAAGGGCCTATTGAACAAAAAAGCAGTTAACGCAGGAGCGATAATCGGCGGATTCCAGCAAATCGAAGAAGGATTAGATGAGAAAGAAGTGGTTATCCTGCCTACTATCAACAATAAAATGTATGGCAATGCCTTTATAACACCTATCAAAGTAAAACAGTGGTCCCATATAAGTACAGAAAATAGAAGAAAAAAAGATATGTTTCGTTATATGCTAAAAGGATTTTTATAAATAGAAACCCATGTCTTTTACTGATTATCATCGGAACCAGCCAAGCTTTTGCGAGAAAGGTTCTGCCTGTTAAATAGAAGTGAAAGGCAGCAAAAAGACAGCGGCATTATTAAAACATGCCGCTGCTGCTTATCATTTTATTTGATTTTTATACGAAATCAGACGGTTTGAAAATTCAGTCTTTTTAGACAGCTGTTTATTTTTTAGACTCTAAAAATTCGTATATTTGTGTGGGGGTTAACCCTAATTCTTTGGCCTCTAAGATTAGCTTCAACCATTCTAAATCTAATTCCTCTATAGGGTTTGGCTCAGTGGGAAACAAATTTATCAAGGTAATAAACCTCCTTATATTATATAAGGTGGCCCAGCCATCATAGTAATAAAATTACCTTAGATCTGAGGCTTTGCGTCCCATTTTTTCAAATGGTTTGCCTTTATCTTGGATAATTTGAATAAATTTCGCTTGAACTTTATGTAACTAAGAATAATACAGATTTTGATATAATTTTATCATGTTATTTATTATATTAATACAGTAACTGTAACTAAAGTTTCGACAAAATTCAACAATGAGATCGGGGAAAAAGGGACAAATTGTAGGAAGTATTTTTTTTTTATATAATGTAAGCTACAGATAAAGTGAAACTTCAATCAGTGGGGGTTTTCTCCATCCCCACTGATTGTTAGTTGAACCAATCGGGCCTTTACGGACAGTGATCCCCCACTTAGATTTCATCGTCCCTTAGGTGGGGGTCAAAAGCCTGTCAGTGCCGGATAAATGATTAATAGGAGACACTATTTATGATAGAAAAAAGATGGTTAGGAAATATAGAAGTAAATGTTATGAGCCAGCATGAAGCCTTACAAGCTGTTTCAGAAAAACTGCAAAAAAAAGAAAAAACAGATGTCTTTTTTTTAAATGACCATTGCTATAATCTAGCTCAACAAGATAAGGAATATAAAAAAATAATAAATAACAGTGATTTATTATTAAATGATGGTATTGGAGTAGAAATTGGAGCGAAAATTTATGGATTTCAGTTTAAAGAAAATATGAACGGGACTGATTTTATTCCAGCTTTGTTTGAGCATTTAAATAAAATAAAAGAGCAGAAGTTCCGCATCTTTTTATTAGGGGCAAAACCAGGAATTGCAAAAGCTGCATTAGACCGGTTAGGGGCACAATATAGATACTTAGAATTTGTTGGAGAACAGCATGGCTATTATGACCATAATAAATCTGGCGATGTAATAGATACAATTAATCAGCGCCAAACAGATTTATTATTAGTTGGATTTGGCATGCCATTGCAGGAAAAGTGGATTGCAGAAAATCGCAGTCAATTGAATTGCACGGTTACACTTGCGGTAGGAGCATTTATTGATTTTTCGTCTGGTACGGTTAATCGTGCTCCAAGCATATTTAGAAAGCTCCGTTTAGAATGGCTGTACCGTATGGCAAAGGAGCCGAAAAGATTGTGGAAGCGCAATTTAGTCGGCCATTTTCTATTTTTTTATTATATGTTTAAGCAAAGGCTAAGTAAAAAAAGCAAAAAGCATAATAAGGGTGCTTAGTGATGCTGCTATAAAAAACAAGAAAGTATAAATATTGCACTTTCTTGTTTTTTTGAATAGAGATAACCTTTATAGCTGAATGTAAAAAATAGAAGAGGTATCACTTTATAAAGCGATACTTGAAGTAGTGGAAGCTACTGTCCCCTAATAAGGATAAAAACGCTATAATTTTTTGTTTTATGTTAAAATACATATATTAGGAAAAGAACAGCTATAAAAATAGTAAGTTTGTAAAGGAGCAGCAATATGATATTAGTAGTAGGCGGCGCAGGATATATTGGAAGCCATTTAGTAAAAGAATTGGTTGAAAAAGAAGAAGTGGTTGTTTTAGATAATTTAACAACTGGACATGAGGAAGCAATCGATTCTCGTGCCATCTTTGTAAAAGGGGACTTAGGAAAAGAAGAGGATCTAGAGCCTATTTTTTCTAAATATCCAATAAAAGCAGTAATGCATTTTGCGGCATTTAGTTTGGTTGGAGAATCTGTTCAAGATCCATATAAGTATTATGAAAATAATGTGGCCAACACGCTGACATTATTAAAGATGATGCTAAAACATAAAGTGAAAAATTTTATTTTTTCTTCTACAGCAGCTACATATGGAATACCAGAAGATGAAATGATTTCAGAAGGTTCAAAAACAGCTCCCATTAATCCATATGGGAAATCAAAATTAATGATCGAGCAAATACTTGCAGACTTCCATCAAGCATATGGATTAAATTATGTAGTATTGCGTTATTTTAATGCAGCTGGTGCGCATGAATCCGGAGAAATTGGAGAAAACCATGATCCAGAAACTCATTTGATTCCAATTATATTACAGCATCTATTAGGAACTCGTGAAGCTATCTCTGTATTTGGTACAGATTATCCAACAGAAGATGGTACATGCATCCGTGATTATATTCATGTAACTGATTTGGCAGCAGCTCATATTAAAGCGTTAGAAGCATTGCTAGATGGCAGCAAAAAAGCAGAAACATATAATTTAGGAAATGGTGTAGGCTATTCTGTTAAAGAAGTAATTGAAACTTGTGAAAGAATTACCGAAAAAAGCGCAAATGTTATCTATGCAGATAGACGTGCAGGTGACCCGGCAAGACTGATTGCTTCTTCTAATAAAATTTATGAAGAGCTAGGCTGGAAAGCAGAGCGTGACTTAGAAACAATTATTGCTAGCGCATGGAATTGGCACAAACAGTAAAGGTAAAACAAAGCGGAGAGATACACTGTATTTCTTCGTTTTTTAATATAAAAAGCAGTATAAGAATGATAACAAAGATGAAAGAAAGGAATAAGCCAATGAAAATAACCAGAATACATCATATTGCTATTATTTGCAGCGACTATGAAAAATCAAAAGTATTTTATGTTGATATTTTAGGTTTTTTGCCATTATTAGAAGTATATCGGGAAGAAAGAAAGTCTTATAAACTCGACCTTCAAGTAAATGATGCCTATCAAATTGAACTTTTCTCATTCCCCAATCCAAAAGAAAGGCCGAGTTATCCAGAGGCGGCAGGTTTGCGTCATATAGCTTTTGAGGTAGAAAACGTCAAGGAAACGATTGAATATTTAAAGGAACATCATATAGAGGTAGAGCCTCTTCGAATCGATCCATATACAAATAAACAATTTACTTTTTTCGCTGATCCAGATGGTTTGCCTATTGAAATCTATGAAATGTAAGATCCGTGAACCAGAAACAAGTGTAGGCAATTTAGTTTGTTTTTCCTTTATATTGGGATAAACTGCTGACTGCCTGCAAAATAAATTGTTTGTCTTGAGAACTTAATAATTTCCAGCTTCCAGCTTTAATTTTCATTTTATTCTTCATCCTTTCTATGTTTTTATTTGGTTCTTTTAAAAATATCGTGTATAGAAAATTTTAGTTTCTTAAAAAATTAGATGTATTTAGCTTATACCGCATTTTGTATAAGAAAAAACCACAAAAATATCAACAAAACATGACAGAATATTTCCCGAGAAATGTCGGAGAAGGGATAATATTTCCTTAATATAGGGGGATTTAGGGGAAATAAGCATAAAACGAGCCGTTTTTTATTCCTAGTAAAGGAAATAATACGGCTCGTTTTTTTAGACATTATCAATAATTAATTGGTCCACTACACGTTCTGTTGAATTGCCATCCAGATCTTCAAAGAAATAATCGACAAATGGTTCGATTTTTTCCATTTTAAAGTCTTCTTTTTGGATAATGCTTAACATTTGTTCTGTTGTTTTTGCTAAAGGACCTGGAATAAACGAATGATAATCGTAATAGAAATCTCTTGTGCGAACATATTCTTCGACATCAAATGCAAAGAAAATCATTGGTTTATTTAATAGAGCATATTCAAAACATACGGAAGAGTAGTCCGTAATTAAGATGTCTGTAATAAATAATAAGTCATTGATTTCCCGGTAAGAGGAGAAATCATAGTAGAAATCACTATATTGATATGGTATGCTGAATTCATTTTTTACAAAAGGATGAATTTTGAATAAGAAAACATACTCATCTTTCAACTCATGATAAAGTTTTTCTAAGTTTAACACTTCCATTGGATAATGGGCAGATTGTTGTCCATTTCCGCGGAAAGTCGGTGCAAACATGATTACCTTTTTTCCTTTTAAGAAAGGATATTCTTCATAAAGATTTTTTCGAACATTTTCTTGATACTCTTTATTAAAAAATACATCTGTTCTAGGAATACCAGTTGGAACTACTTTATCTACATCGATTCCAAATCCTTCTGCATAATGTTTTGCTACATTATGGGAACTGACAATTGCTTTTGTATAGTTGCGATGATTTTTAGACTTTGGCGAAGGACCCCCTGGACGCCCTAAGCGGCTGAATCCAAATGTTTTGAATGCTCCGACAGCATGCCATAATTGAATTAGCTCTGCTCCCGGTCTTATTTTTAAAGGATAAATCATCGGATAAAAGTCATCTAATAAAATATATTTTGCTGTTGCTAGATGATAGGCTAAAGTAAATATTTCTTTATAGCTTTTTTTCTCATCTACACCTTTTTTCAATAATAGATGGTAATCATAATCTAAGTCTCTTTTCAATAATTCATCAAAGACAAATTGAAAATTCCCGCTCAGTTCACTGCGGCTATCAGATGCAAAGATAATTTTTTTCTCTTTTAACGGAAACATCTTACATAACTTATAGGTTAGAGAGAAACAATATTTATGGACAAGGCGATAAAATACTCCTCGCTGTTTTTCATCTGCATCAAGCCCCATTACAGTAGGATCCATATCCTTTAACTTAGAAGATGTAATTTTTAACGTTTTTAATGGAAGATCATAAGTTGCAAGTAAATTATATTTCATTTCTTTGCGTGCCGTGTAATATTCCATTTTTGCAGAGTGAAATCCATTATCTAGAAAATGCTCAATATTACCTAATGGGAAGGACTTTTTATATAGTTTATCTCCAAGTACATGAACATCTAATTCCAAAAATAATCGATAGCTTTCCTCTGGCAATGGACGATTATGGGAAGTGATCGTAGCAAAATTGACTTTTGATTTAAAGCCAGCCCAACTGTATTCCTCGCTGATTTTATCAGATGTATTAATATCCTTTATTAATACATCTTGTAGAGGGATAGAAACTTTTAAGCTATTGGAGCTAATTAAAACTAAACGTTTTTTCACTAAGTCCTCATTTTTCATAGGGATATTTTCAAGATAAAAATAGCCTTCTATCTCTAAAATAGGGCCATTCCAAGTTAAATGGGTTATTTTGCGATGTGGAATATATTCTTCTATTTTTCCTGCTAATTCATTAAGAATCGGCAGGGATTCATTAATTTTATCCTTATTAATAATGATTCTGTCTTTTTGAATTTCTAAAGGTTTATCGATACTGTACTCTAAATCATTATTAACAATATTGCTTGAAGCAGAACTTCTCCGCTTTCTAAGTTTTCGAACAATCCTTTTTAACATAAATTGATCTCCTTTAATTTATCCACATAATAATAATTCAATTTTTATTACTATAATAAGCTCTAATGATGTTTAATTTATTGAGTGTCTACCTAAATCAAAATTTTCCATATTAATAAGAGCCAGGAATACGTTGATTTAATAAATGGGAAACAATTCGTTCCGAAGCTTTTCCATCTGTATACTCAAAAAATCTTTTTTGAAAAGCGGTTATTTCAGCAAGGTTATAATCGGCCAATTCTAACCATCTGCTTAACTCTTCTGTATTAGTAAAAATTGGTCCAGGTACAAATTTTTCATAATCATAATAAAAATCACGTTCCTCTACATATTCTGCCAAATCATGCGCAAAAAAAGCAGCAGGTTTATTTAGGAGGCTATAATCAAAAATAATCGATGAATAATCTGTTATAAGTACATCGGCCAATATCAGCATTTCTTGGATATTAAATTCTTCTGTAATATGTATCACAAAGTCCGCTGCAGCTTCATCTATCTGAAAGGAAGAGGACATATATGGATGAAGGTGGACAAGAAACACTGTATCTTTAGCAAGAGAATCTTTTAACAGCTTAAAATCAATGGGGGAGATAAAGCCATCTTGCTGATGGCTTTTTCCCCGGAATGTTGGCGCATATAAAATCAATCTTTTGTTTGCTGCTGCAGGAAATAAATCAGTCAGCTTTTTTAAAAGAATTTCCTTATTTGTAGATTCAAAAAAATAGTCTGTTCTCGGCACACCAAGAGGATAAATATTTTCCGCATTCATATCAAATGCTTCTGCATAAAAGGGAGTGACTTCGGAAGAGCTAACATATACTCTTGAATAATTGGAATGTATCTTCACTATTTGTAAATACTCTTGGCTTGGAGCAAAAGATTTGCCGAGTGTGCTCATGCCAAACTTTTTAAAAGCACCGCATGCATGCCAAAGCTGAATAATTTCTGTCCCTTGTCGAGGGTGAATAACATATACAGAAAAGTGATAATCATCAATAATAAAATATTTCGATGTAGCTAAATGGTAACTATCCTTTAATATGTGAAAGAAATAGGCGAATTTTCCTTTAATGGAATTGTCTATTTTATAAAAGGATTCAATATATTGATAATCTGGTTCTCTTTTGTTAAATTCTTTCCAAACATAATAAAGGTTGCCATCCATTTTTTTAGAACGAGATGATGCAAAAGTCACCTTTTTTTCATCCACTTTAAAAAATAAACAAAAAATAGAGTATGCCATCTTGATTATATATTTCGAAAAAAGTGTAGGTAGTAATTTTATTGCTTTCAAAAATACCCTACCTTTCTTAATTGAGTTTCTTCATGTAATTAAATTTTCCACTCCATAATGGTTTTCCCCCAGGAAGAGGTAAGATCCTTTTCAAAAGCTTCAATGATTGTCTGAATAGAGCTGACCGTTTGGACTTCGCCGATTAATGTTGTAAAATAATCGACTACATCAGGATAGTCTTTATAAAACGCAACTGTATTTTCAAAATCAGCTCGTCCGCTTCTGCTGCTTCCAATCATCGTAATCCCTTTTTCAAGAAGCATTCTTGTGTTTACTTCTACTGGATATTCTGAAACGCCTAAAATAGAAATAGATCCTTCTGGCACAAGGACATCAATGCTTTGATCAATAGCGTACTGGCTTCCCAGGCCGCCCACACATTCAAATGCATGATCAATCGTGACATGTTCCGGTATTTCATCGATTTGATAGCTTTCATCAACAAATGAAAAACGATCCATTTTATATTTGGTTTTGCCAAATGAGATGACTTTGCTGCCAGGATATTTTTTCTTTAGCAATAGGCACATAATAAAGCCAAGGTTTCCATCTCCCCAGACGCCAAATGTATTGCGGCGTTTATGGGATCTTGACTCAAATCTTGTTAAAGAGTGCATTGCAATGGTTATCAGCTCGGTAAACGCTGCAACATGAGGATTCATATCTTCTGGAATTTCTACAAGACGGTCACGATTTAGAAAAACATAATCTTGCATAAATCCATCATATCCACTGGAGCGGAATTTACTTGTTCTTAAATAGTTTTCCCCAATAAATTCATCTTCTTCTGTAGGGATGTTAGGCACCATTACAACTTTTGTTCCAGAAGCAAATTCTCCTTTCGGATCATATACGACTTTGCCGATTCCTTCATGAATCAATGCCATGGGCAATTTTTTTGCAAGCACTTCTTTGCCTCTTGATCCCGTATAATAACGCTGATCTGCATTGCATATAGATAAGTGAGTGGGCCTTATTACAACCATATTTGTCTGTAAGGAAAAATCTTGATAAGTAACTTCAAATTGTCTTGGGGAAACAAGTCGATATACTTGATTAATCATGGTTTATCTTCTCCTGGATAATGGCATTTGCTACTTTTAAGTCAAATGGCGTCGTTACTTTAATATTAAATACTTCTCCAGTAACTAATTTGACTTTTTCTCCTTTTAGAACGCAAATTTTACAAGCATCTGATAATACTGCTTTCTGTTCATCTGATAGAGAATAAAAATGGCCTTTCAGCATTTTGATATTAAATGTTTGTGGAGTCTGGCCTTGATACATGAAATCACGAACTGGGATATGAGAAATAGATTCTCCATCTTCTGATTCTACGATTGTATCAATCGCTGAGATAACCGTATCGACAGCTCCGTATTTTAAGCCGAAATCAATATTTTCCTCAATAATGCGATGGGTGATAAAAGGACGAACGGAATCATGTGTGACGATAATATCCTCATCAACCAGACCATAAGTATCTTCTATATAAGTTACTCCGTTCATAATGCTTCCATTTCTATCTTCTCCACCTTCAATTACGACTAAACGTTCATTAGCCCCAATGAATTTATGGATAATATCATTTGTATAATTAATCCATTCTTTTGGGGAAGCGATAATTATTTTGGAAAAACGGTCATTTAATAAGAATTTTTCTATTGTATGAATAATAATTGGTTTATCATTTAATGAAAGGAACTGTTTTGGCATGCTGACATTGCCCATTCTTGTTCCTTTGCCGCCTGCTAATATTTGTGCATAAATCATTTTAATTTCTCCTTTTGTGCATTCATTATATTAATAAATATTTAACTTTTCCTTTATACAAATCAAACTAAATATACACTTCTTTTATAGTCATTTCAACTAAATTAGAGGATGTATTGTAAACGTAATACTGGAATCAAACATTAGAAATAGTTGCCTTGCGAAATTAGGAGAATGGTCACTATTAATAAGGGTGCAAATAATGCTTTAAGCCTTTGTGTTCCTATTATATAGGACGTTTTTTCAGCAGAAAGGTTTCTTTTTTATTAAGATCTTTTGTTATGGCTGTTTTCGCAAAGTTTGTTGCTTTTGAATGAGCAGGTTGATTTCTGCTCCAGAATGCTCGCTTTCCGCGGGGCGAGCGATGAGCTGCTGCGTCGTTTCACTCCTGCAGGGTCTCGTCTGTCTCGCATCTTCCGCTCCAATCAACCTGTTTAACAACAGGGTTCAGTCATAAAACTTATAAAAAACAACAATCTTTTAGAAAACAGTTTTTGTTATAAAAGAAGGTGAAGGGAAAAGCTCCCTTCACCTGTTATTTTACTTCTAAATGGTCTTTTAATTCATTCTGGATTTTTGTTTTTTCGGCATCAGATACTACAAGGTACCAAATTTTATTGATTGTTTGGCCTGTTCCAGTAATGGTCATTTGATCAATATTGCCAGCTGCGTCTTTATAGTTTTTTTGTATATCAACCATTTCGTCAAATGTTAAGTTTGTTTTAATGTTTTTGCTTAATGCAGAGAATATATCATTGAAGTTTGTTAAAGAGTTGAGGCTGGCTCCTTCTTTTAATACAGCCTGTATAATCATGCGCTGTCTTAATTGGCGGCCAAAGTCGCCTCTAGGATCTTGTTTTCTCATGCGTGAGAATTTAAGTGCATCTTCACCATCTAAAGTGATTGAGCCTTTTGCGAAATGAACACCTTCATACGTAAAGTCTAAATCATTATTTACGGTTACTCCGCCCACAGCGTCTACGATATCTTTAAAACCTTCCATATTAATTTGCATATAATAATCAATTGGAATGTCCAAGAAGTTCTCTACTGTATCCATAGACATAGCAACACCGCCAAATGCATATGCATGGTTGATTTTATCTGTTGTGCCATGGCCGACAATTTCTGTGCGAGTGTCCCTTGGAATACTCAACATTTTAACTGATTTCTTTTCTGGATTAACTGTTAATACGATCATCGTATCAGAACGGCCACTATCACCCTCACGCTCATCTACACCAAGCATTAATACAGAAAATGGCTCTTTTTTGCTTAAACTTAATGAATTTTCACGTTTATTTGTCTCACGCTCAACCGGCTGATGCATCGTATCTACAGCATTGGTAAGTGAATTCCAAACGGTGAAGGCATATGCGCCAATACCGATAATTAAAAGCAAAAGTACTATTCCAGTGACACGAAGCCATGTTCTTTTTTTTCGTTTTGGTTTATCTGAACTCATACTTATAAAAACCTCCATATCTTGACAAAAAATGATAAAACTAATATAAAGAATAGCAGAAATTGCAAAGATTTCATATGGTTTTTCTAGAAGAGATAGTAAAATATAAACTATTAAAAGAAACTATAGGTTTATTTATCATATAGTTTCTTTTAAAAGAGCAATTTCATTCATAAATAAAAAATTTCAAGAGCTATAAATAAAATAGCGGAGCATTTTTAAGGATAGGGAAAGGACTATACAATGAAAAAAATTGTAATTGCAATAGCGCCAGTCATCTTCATATTAGTTACCATTTTCGCTTTTTCATCTCAGCCATACAAAGATCAGGACATTACCCCATGGCTTGCTTCACTCAATCAATCTGCACTATTAAATAAACTGCTTTCGTGGATATCATTTTCCTATGCCGGTAAAGAAATTAGTGTATCAGCATTAGGCGTGGCTCATTTTATCGAATTTTTTATTCGAAAGGCATCCCATCTTACTGTATTTTTCCTTTTGGCGTTTTTTACAATAAGAGCATTAGCTCATTTTTTAGTCAATAAGAAGCGGATGGCCATGATCAGTTTTGTAATCGTTATTTGCTACGCAGCATTAGACGAATTTCATCAAAGTTTTACAAGTGGCAGAACGCCATTGTGGGAGGATGTTGTAGTGGACAGCATTGGTGGAATATTCGGGATAATATGGTATTTGAAGTGGAATAATAAATTTTGATGAATATGATTAAGGACATTTTTTTAGAGGATGCGAATGGGTTTTTGCTGTATTTTTATTCAAATAGATGATGTATGTATGTGAAGTTTAATAAATATTTAGTCCATTAATAGCAGGAAAACAAAAGAGAAACTTGTTTCCAGTGATGGGGAAAAATAGCTATTTTCATTAATCCGCTAATAGGAATTGTTGTATTTGCATTGTAATAGATTGTAAAAACATTATAATTATATTATTAAGCTAGGCAGTCTAGTAAAGGTGATTAAAAAGAGGAACGGGAGATGAAATGGTGCAGGGAAGAAATAAAAAAAGGATAACAATTGATCAAGTCTCATGGGATGGAAATGTACTGATTTTTACGCTTCCTAGTTCTGGGCAAGATAGAGATAGCTCTTACCATGTAGTATTAAAGAATCGTAAAAAACAAAATACAATTAAATTAAATGCAAAAATAAAACAAAAAAAAGATAATTTTGTTTTTAAAATTGATTTAAATCAATTAAGTCAAATGGGAAGCGGACGTTGGGACTTTTATTTGGAGTCTAAACAAGGAAAGGTGCAACAACGGATTGGATTATATAATGCTCCGGTTGCTTCAGAAAAAATAAGATATTTATCTCCTATATTAACTAATACAAGAGCGGACAGCATGATACCATATTTAACTGAAAGAAACGGTCTATCCATCCATTCTGGCAATTTATTTTTTTTGGAAGAGAAAAGTTTTAATATAGTTAATTATACACAGAAAGTAAAAGAAATTAGGGAAAGCAAACCTAAAGTTTATCTCCATTTAAAAAATAAGATTCCTTTCAGCTTCGGTAAAACGATTCATTTATATATGAAGAACAAAGGAGAGGTTTGTTCTATCCCATTTATGCTAGACAGCAGCCGAAAAATGATTATTATAAACAAAAAAGATTTGGCAATGCTAAATAAAAATAAAAAATGGAATGTATATTTAGAAGGATATAAAGGAAAAAATCTAGAAAGAAGTCGATTAAATATACAGTTAGAGAATAAGGAAAATAAATTTGTCTTTTCTCTAAAAAAGAAAATTATTCAAGAAAATAATTTGAATAAAAAATTTAAAGGGCAATTACATGCGGAAAACTATAAGCTAGAAGGCAACAATATTAAATTTCAAATTAACGCAATGGAGCTAGAACTTGCTAAGAAAGCAACTTTTTTCCTAAAGAAAAGAAAAAGCAGTGAAAAGTTAAATCTGCAAATTAATAGCATTGTAAATAATGGGAAAGAGGAAATCAGCATTCCTATATCACAATTAGATGTTTTAGCTGATATTTCTGGAAGATGGGATTTATCGGTAAAGATACAATATGATTTTTATACGGAAGAGAAAAGGATAGGTTTATATAATACAACGATTAATTCCGAAATAGGGAAAATTATTGGATATAAACCAATAGTTAGTCAAGGAAATGGGGTTTCTCCTTATTTGACAAAGGATCATGAACTCTCTTTTTATTTTTGTACAGAAGAGCAATATATAAATTCTAAGTATCCTGCAATGTCAGATTTATCTTCTTTACAAATAGAAAAAGGAGTACTTAGGCTGACTGCAACCGTTAAAATGAAAGAAACCGATAATTTTGTAGTGAAAGGGATTGCTCTAAGACTGAGACAGGATAAATCTAGGGTAATATTAGCCCCTAAAGAACAAGAAGTTTCTGTTAGTCCTAATGTAAGCAAATTTACAGTGCATATAAATTTAGAGGATTTAATATTAGAACAATTTTATTGGGATTTTTATGCTGTAGTTGATGTGTCGAATGGAGAACAAAGGTTTATACGTCTTCATAATCATAAAGTAACCATTAAACAAAAGTTAAAACATCGGATGATCAAGTATAGTATAGTAAATAAAGAAAATTATATGATTTATCCTTATATTACAATTAATAATTGTTTAAGTATTACTTATAGACAAATGGGCGAATATGAATCTCTTAAATATAAGATCAATGAGTATACAGCCTTTATTTTATATCACCTTTTATTTATTTATTTTCAGTGGAAGCCTGTTTGGCTAATACATGAAAAATATTCAGAGACGGCACAAGACAATAGTTTTTATTTCTTTAAATATTGCTACGAAAATCATAAGGAAAAGAATATCTATTATGTAATCAAAAAGGGGTCCCCAGACGAGAAAAATTTAGAACCCTATAAAAAAAATGTCGTTTATTTTATGAGCACAAAGCATCTAATTTTACTATTGGCATCAAAGCTGATAATTTCTTCGGAATCAAAAGGTCATGGTTATGCTTGGAGAGTTTCGACAGGAGTTATACGTCAGTATGTGGATAGAAAGAAATTTGTATTTTTGCAACATGGAGTATTAGGTTTAAAGCGTGTAGATAATACCTTTAAAGCTGGTTCTGCAACTGGTGCAGATATGTTTGTAGTCTCATCTGATTTCGAGAAAAAAATAGTGGAAACTTACTTTGATTATAAGGAAGAGGACATTATTGTTACTGGGTTGGCTAGATGGGATGTTGTTCAAAATAAAATAAAAGATACAGATCAGAAAGAGATTTTGTTGATGCCAACATGGAGAAATTGGCTAGAAGAAGTAGATGATGAGCAATTTATATCATCAGAATACTATCAGCAATACAATGCAATTTTACAATCTGAAGATCTTTATAGAGTGTTAAAAGAACAAAATATTATCTTGAACTTCTATGTGCATCCAAAGTTTATGCCATATGTTTCAAACTTTACAAAATCGTTTGACAACATTAGAATATATCAGTTTGGCGAGGCTCGTATAAATGATTTATTAATGAGATCTAGCTTATTAATAACAGACTATTCAAGTGTGGCATGGGAAATGTATTATCAGAAAAAGCCTACATTATTTTTCCACTTCGATTTAGAGAAATATATGGAAAATCAGGGAAGCTATATGGATCTTAAGAAGGATATATTCGGTGAAGTAGCGTATACTGCACCTGAGTTAATTGGAAAATTAAACATGTTTATTAATAATTCTTTCCAAGAAAAAGAGGAATATAGTTCAATTAGAGGGAATTATTTTAAATATATCGATCAAAATAATAGTGAACGTATCTTTAAACAAATCAGCCTGAAAGAAAAAGAAATCACTGCTCCTGAAAGCTTTGAAGCGAAAGTAAAAAGAAATTTATTACTCAGAGCTATGTGGAGAAAATATAATGAAAGGCCGCTCGTGCGCCAATTGGGAAAGCGGTTGTTAAATATACTAAATTAAAAAAAGAAGGGAACCTTTCTAAGTCTAATGACTTTAGGAAGGTTCCCTTCTTTCATTAATTGCCTAAGATAGTAAGTTGTGTTGCTGAATTTTGATAAAGATTATTTTTCATAATAATTTGTTCGAGGGGATTTTTGCTTTTAGTTATTAAAATAGAAGAGTTCTCTATATTATAGAATTTATTAGAAGTTACATGAAAGTTGTCGATAGCTAATTCTCCAGACTCTTTATTCCCCGTTTCAAGGTAATAAACTCCATTGCCCTCTATTTGGATTCCGACATAACAATCAATCATTTTATTTCCTTTAATTATTACATCGCTCCAGTTATAAGCTTTAATAGCAGCAAGCGAAAGCCCTTCAAAAGTATTGTTGATTATTCTGATAGTGGAATGAGGATGATTATGCAAAGCTGAGTGACTGCCAATTCCCACTCCCCATGGTTTCATTGTTTTTACATGGGAATTACCGAAATAGTTGTTTTGAATTAAAATATTTTTAGTGACAGTAGAGTCTACGTCCCCAAATCTTCTGAAGGCTTTAGAAGAAATCATCCCATCAATTTGTATTGCTTCCACATAGTTATTTTTATTAGAAATATTAAATCCTAAGAATTTGCTGTCTTGAATAATAATATTTTTATTGCCGGCACAATCAATAGCATGTCCACCAGAAATATTTTTTAAGACAACATTTTGTATAATAATATTTTTACCGTGGGCAAATCCAAAAATGGAAGGTGTCCAAACTGATGGATCAGCTCCTTCTGCATCCCATATTCCGCCATCTACAACAATATTAGAATTTCCATTATATTCTTGATAAGAATCATGAAAATCCCCATTAATTAGCATAATCTCGTGATGGTTTGTTGCTTTTTTTAATACGGTATTATTTGAGAAATGAAGCCAAGTATTACTATAAATATGTAAGCTTTGCGTTAGTTTGTATTGCCCCGGAGGAACTATAATTTTAATTGGTTTTGTTGAATTTTTCGCCTCATTTAAAGCATTTTGAATTATGATTGTTGGATCAGCATTAGGATAAAAGGTTAGCTCCATTATTTTATAATCCTTATCTAAAAGCTCCAGGACTTTAGCATCAAAGGGTTTATTATTTTTTTGCACAAGGGGTTTAGAAGTATTAATAATAGGATGAACTAATGGTATTATTAATATCAATATTATAGTTATTAGTAATAAAAGTAATAGTTTAAATTTAGTCAATTATATTCATTCCTTTTAGATAAAAGTGTAATTAAGAACTTTTGCGGAAAGCACTTAAATACAAAGTATATGGTAAAGCCTCTGTTTTTTTAAGAGGAATTTGTATTATATCTATTCTAAATAGAATAAGATTTTTATTATTTCTTTTCTGATTAATAAAAATAATAGTATCTCTATTTATGTTCCTTTTTTAAAATGGTATACTGCAGCATAATTTGTGATTATAATAATAGGGTTAATTCTAAAATAACCTGATTAGATAAGGAATAGATGTAAGTTCTTGGATTTTCCGAAATTATCAAATTAATTATTTTACTAAAATAATTAATTTGATAATTTCTAGATTAAGGATTTAAAAAATGGTTCTTTTCTTAAAAACTTGTTTGTTTCAATAAAAATTTATACTTTAATATTCGAAAAGTGAGATTTTATCATGCTTTTTTTACTATAAATATAATTTAAGGAGTAGAAATATATTGTTTAAGATAAAGGAATTTTATTTTGAAAATAAAGAAATAAAAATAATATTTGATACAGATAAAACAATTGACAATGATATTTATCTTAGTTTAAGAACAAGGGATAAAGATGTTTGGAATTCTATTGAATATGATCAAGAAATAGCCATTAAATCTGAAAAAATAGAAGAAGAATATGTTGTGACAATAAATTTAAATATGTTCTTGAATTTATTTACTTCCATCCAAGGGCAAAAAAATATTGTTGATATACATGTCAAAAATTCAGATGGGTATTATAATTTAAAACATCCTTTTAATGGAAAAAAATTTAATGAAAGCTATGATTATACCCCATTAAATAAACTAAGCAAAATAAAACCATATATTACAAAAGGAAACAAAATTGCACTTAAAATTCAAGCAAATAATATCGATCCAATTATTAAAGAAGTGGCTATCATAGAAAATTCAGTTAAATTTTTCTTGGATTTCCCTAGCGGTCAAACCATTTATCCAAAAGCAATAATAATAGGAAAAAAGATATTTGACTTGCAGCTTTATAGAGAAAACATTTATTTGCAACAACTTGATAATTACGAGTATGAGATAGAAAAAGAACAATTAAATTTATTAGGTGGCTATGAAAGTAAAACTAAACTAGATATTACAGCATTATTTGAAGAAGACAATATTAGCTTTCAATACCCAATTAAAATAAAAAATAGTCTTAATGTACAAGAAATTGAACTAACAAATAATGTTAAAGCAAAAATAAATAAAAATTCTCAAAACATGTTGCAAATGCATGTTGAGAAAACAGGATTTGATATTTATCTTGAAAGTTATGAAATACTGGATAATTCTATACAGTTTAAAATTAATGCCAAAAATTTGTTGAGTATAATTCCGATAGAAAATGTTTCAGTAAGTTTAGACAGGGAGTTTAAAATAAGAAATAAAAGGGAGTATATTTTCTTCGAGAATATTGAATTTACAAATTTAGAAGAGAATTTAATTCTTGTGCATATCGATTTTAATGATTTCTTAGATAGAGTTAATTCTTCTAGAAGTCAAACATTCAAATTAATCGTATCATATACTATACAGGGGAAAAAGTATTCTGAAAAAATAATAATTAAAGAACCGCATAAATATCGATTTAGGGTAGAGTCATTGCAAATTAATATGAATGGAAAGAGTTTTATTTCATTTGATATGATGAAAGTTCAAGGGAATCCATATAAATTAGCAATTGTCGGATCATGTTATTCAAGATCTGCATTCAATTCTCAAAAAAAGTTTTTTAATCCCGACTATAAAGATTTTTTTCAAATAGTATATACGAATTTTCAACCTTCTATTGCCAGTATGAATAGCGAAAAAGTGGAATTTGATAAAAATAAATACCTAGATTTATCAGAGGCAGATTTAATGAATGTGGAAAGAGAGTATAAAAAGTCCATATTTCAAGATTTAGAAGAGAATGATTTTGATTATTTAATTATTGATTTTTTTGTAGATGCAACTCATGGAGTTATTTTGTTGGATGACAATAAAATACTTGGTTTAAATAGTTCAATAAAAAGATCCAATTATTATCGCAATCACTTATCTGTTACGACAACTTTATTAAATAATAAAAAGCCTGAGTTTCTTGAATTATGGAGAAAATCTTGTGATGAATTTATTAATAAAATAATAAAGATAGTTCCATCTAATAAAATTATTTTAAATAAAGGTGGGCTAATCGATAAATTTTATGATGAAAATAATGATCTTCACTCTTTTATTGATAAAGGTTATATAAGTAAAAGTGAGTATGAACATTTTAATACGGTTTGGGAATATATGAATAGCTATTTTTTAAATGAACTTCCAGATGCTCATTACTTGGATCTAACTAGCTATAATTATATTGGAAGCATTGATCATCCAGTAAATGCTGGCCCCCATCATTTTGAAAGCAGATATTATAAAAGTTACATCGATAAATTGTTAAAAATAATAGTTTTTAATGAAAGAAGCACACAACTCCAAAATAATCGAGACTAGTTTCGTATGGCAGAAATCTCGGATTTTTTTATTTATAAAAAGTGTTGTTTGAGTGCAGCTTAATGTTTTTTATTAATAGTTAGATTACCAATAAAAAAATCGTCTTTTCTTCAAAGTGGAAATCGCTAAGCCACCATTTAAGAAAAGACGATTTTTTATACTAAAATAAAAGTAGCTCTATTAAAATCAATTGTTTATTCTGATATCCAATATTAATGGTTCATGCATTCTTTTATCAAGTTTATGACATTTTTGCTGGATTTCCCTCGAGAATAGGTATTCCAATCTTCATGGAATTGCTTGATTAAATGGAGATCAAATCGATTTTGAGTAATTATTTCAATAATATCATGAGTTGAAAATGCAATTGGTCCTGGGACTAAGCTTTCATAAGATTGCCAGAATCCCCTCGATTCTTCGTAATCTTTTAAGTCATATGGATAAAATAGCATTGGTTTTTGCATAAAGGAAAATTCAAAGGGAATAGAAGAGTAATCCGTTATGAGAAAATCAGTAATAAATAATAAATCATTCATATTTGAATAACTGGATAAATCTAATAGGAAATTATCACTTTTTTTCATAATAGAAAGGCTATTCATTTTTACAGAAGGATGTAGTTTCAAAATAAAAACATACTTTTCTCCTAATCTGTTTTTAAGTAATTCCAAGTCTATAGGGAACTGGTTATTTTTGTCATTGCTGTCCCTGAAAGTCGGCGCATATAAAATTACTTTTTTATTTTTAAGAATAGGATAACTAGCATAAAGGTTATTTTTAAGAGAAACTTTTAATTCTTCTTGTAAGAATATGTCGGTTCTAGGTATACCGGTTCTTTTTATATTTTTTGTTGAGGCATTAAATGCTTTAATGAATATATCTTCCATTTTTTTTGATCCAACAAGTATATAGTCAAATTTTCGATAAACTTTATAAAAGCGTTTAATAGCTCTTTTGCTCCTATCTTTAATAGAAGGATCTTGAAGACCAAAGCGTTTAATGGCTCCATTAGCATGCCAAACTTGAATGCAGTTTGCTTTTTTCTTAAAGTTAATATTTGCTAGAAACCCGTAGTAATTATCAACTAAGACAACTTTTGCTGTAGCTAAATGATAAATGGAATGAATAAAGGTGACAACCTTTTTAGGCGAAAAATATAATACTTTACTGTTAGGTGAAGCATTAGTTGAAAAAAATGAATAGCAAGTCGAATTATTTGTTAAAAAAACAATATCACAACCAAGTTTTTGTTTTTTTAGTTCTTTGTAAATAAAATAAGGATTCTCTGTAAAAGATGTACAAAAAACTATTTTATTTTTGTTTATCGGAAACAATTTAGAAAGGTTAAATAAAAACGAAAAGATGCAAAGGTAAATGGAAATAAATACTTCTCTAACCATTTTGTAAATTCAATAAGTCTTCTTTTATTTTAGAAGTAGATATTCCCACAGTTCTCGGCAAATAAATGACTTCACAATAATCTTTTAAAAAGTCAAATTGCCCTTTCCAATCATCTCCCATTACAAAAACATCAATATTATGATTTTTGACATCTTTTATTTTTTGATCCCAAGAATCTTCAGGGATTACATGGTCTACATATCGAATTGATTCCAGAATGAACTTTCTATTTTCATAATTATGATAAGACTCTTTACATTTTATGGAATTAAATTGATCGGTTGATAATGCTACTGTAAGATGATCTCCTAGTTCTCTCGCTCTTTTTAAAATACTAATATGACCCCAATGCAGTAAGTCAAAGGTTCCATATGTGATAACTTTCTTCATGTATTTCCTCCTGAATAATTGCACTTTATTTCAATTTTTCTTATGATGAGCTTAATATTGAAGTAAGAAGTATATAATAAAGTAATTCTAAGCTTTTTAATATCAAAAGACAAGGTAGTTAATGATAAGATCGCATAGGACATTAATAAAGTTTTGAGCATCCCGAATGTTTAATTTTATCATATTCATTTGTACAAAATAATTGTTAAGCATAAAGAGGGAAATATTGAATGTTTTTAAACATTTTGGATAATGTAGGTTGTGTAGTTTAGTGTAATTTTATCCTTGAGTAGCCTGTATCAGGAATTCGCCCCGATTTAAGTGGAGATAATTACTAATGCTCTCAACTTATAGCATTTTTAAAGCAGTAGACATAAATTTAGATAAGTAATACAATATATACTAAAAAGTGCTGATCTGGAGGAATTTAAATAAATGGGTAAAGTAAGAAAAGCAATTATTCCAGCAGCTGGACTTGGGACAAGATTCTTACCAGCTACGAAAGCGATGCCAAAAGAGATGTTGCCGATTGTCGATAAGCCGACTATTCAATATATTGTAGAAGAGGCTATAGCTTCTGGGATTGAAGATATAATTATTGTAACAGGTAAGGGAAAAAGAGCTATTGAAGATCATTTTGACAATGCCTGGGAATTAGAAGAAAATTTAGTGGCAAAAGAGAAGTTTGATCTGTTGGAGAAAGTGAAAGAGTCTTCTAATGTAGAAATACATTATATTCGCCAAAAAGAGCCAAAAGGTCTTGGTCATGCTGTATGGTGTGCTAGAAACTTTATTGGAAATGAGCCATTTGCGGTGTTGTTAGGTGACGATATTGTAGACAGTGAAAACCCTTGTTTAGGTCAATTAATGGCAGAATATGATCAAACACTTTCTTCTGTTATTGGAGTGCAAGAAGTGCCAGATTCGGAAACGCATCGCTATGGAATTGTGGATCCAATTGAAGGAGCAGGAAGAAGATATCAAGTAAAGAAATTTGTTGAGAAACCAGCCCAAGGAACAGCGCCATCTAATTTGGCGATTATTGGCCGATACATTTTCACTCCAGAGATATTCCGTTTCTTAGAAGAACAGCAAGTAGGAGCTGGCGGTGAAATCCAACTGACCGATGCAATTGAAAAATTAAATCAAATTCAAAGAGTATTTGCTTATCAGTTTGAAGGAAATCGCTATGATGTAGGAGAACAACTAGGATTTATTCAAACTACTATTGAATTGGCATTGAAACGCGAAGATATTAAAGAGCCGCTAAAACAATACCTTGTAGGTCTGGCAGACAAATTGCAGGAAGAAGTTTTAGAAAAATAATATAAAAAGAAACTGACTAGAAATCGTTTTTAAAACGAATATCGCTAGTCAGTTTTTTTTATGGAAAATAGAAAAAGCAGGGAATGATTCAAGGGAAGGGGAAAAATGGGTAAAATTTGTGTTTTTTTAAAAAAATGTCAGTGTAAAGGAGGCGAATAGTGTCGAAAATAGGAAATTAAGACTATTATTTTTCGACATTTTTTCTTAACATATCTACTATTTTCATAGATAATAATAGTATCGAAAATTTTTAAATATTTGTGGAGGTGTAATAAATAGTTAGTAAAGTTATGTACAATAAGTTGATTTTCTTTTTAGGTATAGTTTTATTTGTTTTTTTATTATATATACCTTTTGATAAAGCCAAGGCATCGTCTGATTGGTCAGGAGGATATTATAATAATCAAAGTTTAACAGGCAGTTCCATAGAACAGAACTATGATTCTTTGCACTTTAATTGGGGAACAAAAGCTCCAATAGAAAATATACATTTTAATAGATTTTCAGCAAGGTTTGAAAAAAGTCTAACCGTCGATGAAAATAAAGATTATTTTTTGCACGCTTATGCAGACGATGGTCTTAGAATGTATGCAGATAATTCAAAGGCTATTGATAGCTGGTCAACTGGCGGTAAGTTCAGTTCTGCTGTATTGCCTAATTTGACTAAAGGGGATCATTCTATTCAGGCAGATTATTATGAGAACACAGGGAATGCATCATTATTTGCAGAAGTGCTGCCTTTTGGCGAATGGATTGGCTATTATTATAATAATGTCAGCTTAAAGGGTGCTCCTGAAGATTCCAAAATATATCCATCTTCTAATGATTCACTGACTTTTGATTATGGATATGGCAGACCATCCGATAAAATAAAATATAATAACTATTCTGCTAAATTCTATACATTTAAGCGATTGGAAGAAGGCGATTACCTCATCAAAGCGAAAGCTGATGATGGAATTAGGATATATATAGATGGGAAAAAATTAGTCGATGAATGGAAGTCTGGCTACAACGGCAATATTGCAGTGAAAGTTCCAATAAAAGATACTAGTTCTTCTACAAAAGATATTCATGAAATAAGAGTAGAATATTTTGAGGGAACAGGCAAAAGTGCATTGGATTTTTCTATAACACCAGTTAAGGAAGAACTCTCTACAAAAGATTGGTACGCAACCTATTATAATAATACCAGCATTAGTGGAACATTTTATGAAAATAGAGTAGGAAGTATCGCCTTTAATTGGGGAACAAAAGCTCCGATAGAAAATATACATTTTAATAAATTTTCAGCAAGGTTTGAAAAAAGTCTAACCATTGATGAAAATAAAGATTATTTTTTGCATGCCTATGCAGACGATGGACTTAGAATGTATGCAGATAATTCAAAGGCTATTGATAGCTGGTCAACTGGCGGTAAGTTCAGTTCTGCTGTACTGCCTAATTTGACTAAGGGAAATCATTCCATTCGGACAGATTATTATGAGAACACAGGGAATGCATCATTATTTGCAGAAGTGCTGCCTTTTGGCGAATGGATTGGCTATTATTATAATAATGTCAGCTTAAAGGGTGCCCCTGAAGATTCAAAGATATATCCATCTTCTAATGATTCACTGACTTTTGATTATGGATATGGCAGACCATCAGATAAAGTAAAATATAACAACTATTCGGCCAAATTTTATACATTTAAGCGATTGGAAGAAGGCGATTATCTCATCAAAGCGAAAGCTGATGATGGGATTAGGGTATATATAGATGGGAAAAAAGTGGTCGATGAATGGAAGTCTGGCTATAACGGCAATATTGCAGTGAAAGTTCCAATAAAAGATACTAGTTCTTCAACAAAAGATATTCATGAAATAAGAGTGGAATATTTTGAGGGAACAGGCAAAAGTGCATTGGATTTTTCTATAAAACCGTCTAATGCAGAGCTCTCTACAAAAGATTGGTATGCAACTTATTATAATAATACCAGCACTAGTGGAACATTTTATGAAAATAGAGTGGAGGATATCGCTTTTGATTGGGGAAAAAATGCTCCTCTTAAAAATTTAGAAAAAGATAATTTTTCTGCTAGTTTTTATAAATTGTTACCAGGCGATAAGAAATACTTTATAAGTACATTTGCTGATGATGGAATTCGAGTCAGTATTGACAATAAATGGTTGATTAATCGTTGGTCTGGTTCAAAAGGGACTTACGATACTGCCATATATGATGCCAAAAAGGCGGGAAACCAGATCATAAAAGTAGATTATTTTGATAAGAAAAGCGATGCGAAAGTATTTGCTGATGCTGCACCACTAGGAGATTGGTTAGCTTATTATTATAATAATAAGAATTTAGAAGGTACTCCTGCGGCGGTTAAAATGATCAACACTTCTAACAGTATGACATTGTCGCAGGATTTTGGTGCGAACTCTCCAGCAAATGGAGTAAATAAAGATAATTTCTCTGCTAAGTATATAACAGCAAAAGAGTTAGATGCTGGAGAATATGTGATTCGTGGTTTCTCAGATGATGGTATTCAAGTTTTAATTGATGGAGAAATAGTGATAGACCAATGGAAAGATGGAGCTTATAAAGAAAAAAGTACAAAAGTAAAAATAGAAAATACAAATAAAGGAAATATTCATTGGATTGAAGTAAGGCATTACACTAATAAGGCGAATGCAAAGTTTAAATTATCCTTTATATCAGCTAAAGACAGCAATCTTGTTGATTCATCTGGATGGTATGCAGAATATTACCCAAAATCAATGGAGAAAGACGAAAATCCTATTTATAAGGTAAAGGATGCTCAGAAACCTGTTATAGTGGGAGGAAAAGATTCATTAGATACTATCACTGATATTAATTTCAATTGGAAAACTGATTCTCCAGATTCGGATATTCCAACAGATTACTTTTCAGCTATTTTTAAAAGAGAGTTTGTCATCTCAGAAAATGCAAACTATAACTTCATTGTGAAAGCAGATGACGGAGTGATCCTAGAAATAGATGGCGAGAAAGTGATTGATGCATGGTCAGGAAAAATTAACAAAGAAACAAAAGAAGTTGGTTATTATTTATCTAAAGGAAAACACCAATTTGTATTAAAGTATAAAGAAGGCATAGGAAATGCATCCATTAAATTTTCTATGGAAAAGGCAAAGGCTGTATTTACAAGCTATGAGAATACAAACTATTCGCTTAATGAAGCGGTTAATATTCAAATGACTAAAAGCGCCCAAACAGATAAAAAATATACAACCTATATGAGTGAAAATGCATTTCGATATATTAGCAGTAAAAATGAATATGGGTTAATAGAAAATGGTACATGGAACGTCCGCGGTGGTCCATCAACCAGCTATTGGATAGTGGGTAAGTTGAAAGAAGGAGATAAAGTAACCATTAAATCTAAGGTGAAAGACAGTGGTGGTACTTTATGGTACGAGGTAGATTATTATAAATATTGGAAAGAGCTGAAAAAGGCAACTACTGACTTTCCAGCAACCTATGGCTTGGCCTATAACACATGGGTAAATGCAGGACCAACTGATGTTAAGTATTATATGGATGCAGCTAACTTTATAAATGATGAAAAACAGAAACTTCAGTTTTTGGTTTTATCAAGCAGTGCAAACGTTAGTGAAAGTGAGGTGAATTCCAATATTCTTAAAGATAAAGGCATTTTATCAGGAAAAGCTGGAGCCTTTATACAAGCAGGAGAAAAATATAGAGTAAATGAAATTTATTTGATTTCCCACTCTTTGCTTGAAACAGGAAATGGTACATCCAGTTTAGCAACCGGCATAAAGGTTTCAACAGTGGATGGCAAAAAAGTAACACCGAAAACGGTATACAATATGTATGGAATTGGAGCTTATGATGCAGCACCATTAAAAGGCGGTTCCGAGTACGCTTATAAACAAGGATGGGATACTCCAGAAAAAGCGATTATTGGTGGGGCAGAGTTTATTGGGGAAAATTATATCAATCATCCTACTTATAATCAGGATACACTTTATAAAATGCGCTGGAATCCACTAAATCCAGGGGTGCATCAATATGCAACAGATATTGGATGGGCAAGTAAACAAGTGAATAAAATTAGTTCTTTGTATGGAATGCTTAGTTCCTATCGAATGGAAATGGAAATACCAAAATATAAATAGCGTAAAGAGAACAGTTTAATAGATAATTATTTGGGCATTTTCACTTCACAAGGAAAAGGAAGTGAAAATGTTTTTTTTTTAGCCTTCAATAAAGTGAAACTTCCATCAGTAGGAGGGAAAAGCGATAAATGTTATTTTAAAATATTACATCACTATAAGCAAAAATAACTAGAAGACGCCTATTATCTCTATGCTGTATAATGAAAACATAAACAATAAAAGATTATGTGACAAAAATTTAACAGTACAAATCCTACTTTTGCAGTAATTTCAATATAGTTTGAAATCCAGCTTTTTTATCTATATAATGTTTCATAGATTTAAATAGTAGGGGAAATGCTTATAATAATAAATATCTTACTACATATTATCTTTTTTCACATATTTCGAGAGGAGTTACAGGATGCGTGAAGCGGAGGTTAGTAACAAACAAATAAAGGAAATCGAAATAAAAAATAAGGATTTAATTATTCAGTTTTATTTCGACGAAAATTTGTTGTTGAACAAGCAAAATAAATCGCTCCTTTTTCGTTTAAGAAATACAGATACAGTTATTTCCTTTCCTTTTACACAAGTTGCCTCTCTAAATGGGTATGGTGTGTATGAAACGGCTGTTGATTTAAATATTTATAATAAAGACTTTTCACAGAAAGCAATTTGGGATCTTTATATTCAGTTAGGAGATAAAGCCAATAAAAAGAAATATAGACTTAAATCCAATAAGCAATCTTATGCCTTAGTCTATTATTTATTTGAAAAAGATCATTCTCTTTTTACTCCATACACTACCAAAGAAGGCGGCATTTCGTTTAAAACTGCGCCTCCTTATATATTGGCTGGCATTGATGAAGCTTCTTTACAGAAGGATGGAACGGTTTATTTGTCAGGATACTCTTTTTATCCTTTGCATAATAGTTTGCAGAATGGGAATATAAAGAGAACATTAATTGTTTCAAATGATTTAAATGAAAAAAAATTCAGGTATCCTGTAAAAGGAAAAATAAGAAAAGATTTAACCGAAAAATATGGATGCGGCTTAAACAACTATGATAATATTGGCTTTGAAACGACTATCAATATTAAGGAGTGCCTCGAGCATAATCGGGCTGTCAATTTAAGATTCTATTTGGAATTTTCTTTTTCTGATTCTGATGCAGCTGATCATATAACAAGCCCAAGACTATCTTATCAGCCATTTATCCATGAAAATTCCCAATCAAAAGTTTTGAAGATTGGCAAATCAAAAAAGAAAGTAACATTAAAAGCGACAAAACAAAGAGGATTTTTAACTGTTTCTGCTTCTGTATTTTATTTGAATCAGGAAATACAAGAAAGAATAAGAAGAATATTTTATAAGTGGAAACAAGCAAATAAGATTGTAGTAGTGTATAAAATATTATTTCAGCTGGTAGGCTATTTGCCTGTTAAAAAGAAATCAATCATTTTTGAAAGCTTTTTAGGTAAACAATACAGCTGCAATCCTCGAGCGATTTACGAATACTTAAAAGAGCATCATCCTGACTTTGATATGTATTGGAGTGTGGATTCAAGGTTCATTGAGAATTTTGAAGAAAAAGATTTAGTGATTGTTCCTCGCTTTTCTTTAAAATGGCTGTTTAAGATGGCAAGAGCTGAATTTTGGGTAAGCAATAGCAGGCTGCCTTTATGGATACCGAAGCCGAAACACACTACTTATTTGCAAACATGGCATGGTACACCTTTAAAGAAATTGGCGGCAGATATGGATGAAGTTTATATGCCTGGAACAAGTACGGAAAAGTATAAAGAAAACTTTTTATTTGAAGCAAGAAATTGGGACTATCTGATCTCTCCAAATGCCTATTCTTCTAAAATTTTCAGAAGCGCATTTCGATTTGATAAAAAAGTAATAGAGTCAGGCTATCCAAGAAATGATATATTATATGATCAGGCGACAAAAGACAATATGGATGAGTTAAGGAAAAAGTTTAATCTTCCGTTAAATAAAAAAGTGATATTATATGCACCAACTTGGAGAGACGATCAGTTTTATCAAAAAGGCAAATATAAATTTGATTTAGAATTGGATTTAAAAAAATTGAAAAAGGAATTAGGCAATGAATATGTAGTGATACTAAGAATGCACTATTTAGTGGCAGAAAATTTTGATTTGACGCCATATAAAGGTTTTGCCTATGATTTTTCCAATTATGAGGATATTAGAGAACTCTATTTAATTGCAGATCTCCTGATAACAGACTATTCTTCTGTATTTTTTGATTATGGCAACCTAAAGCGGCCTATTATCTTTTATGTATATGATATTGAAACATATCGTGATAAATTGCGCGGTTTTTATTTTGATTTTGAAAAAACTGCCCCAGGTCCACTAGTAAAAACAACAGAGGAAGTAATTGACTATATAAAAAATGTGGACAACATGGAGTTTACAGAAAAATATACTGACTTTTATAACACATTTTGCTATTTGGAAGATGGAAATGCCTCTAGCCGTGTAGTCAAAGAGGTTTTTCTAAAATAGATGAAATCCGCAGATATACACTTGTATCATGCGTTTTCGAATTTATAAAGAAGGGCACATATATTATGGTTTCTATGTTTAAAGTATTAAAGGAACAAATCGATAATTTTCATTTAATTAAAAGGCTTTCGATGTATGAATTAAAAAGCGCTAACCGAAATAATTATTTAGGAATTCTTTGGGAATTGATTAATCCGGGAATTCAAATTGCGATCTATTGGTTTGTCTTTGGATTTGTCCAGCAAAGAGAAATGGTGGACGGCCAAAACGGAAAGATTCCTTATTTAGTTTGGATGCTAGCTGGAATAGTATTATGGTTTTTTATCTACCCATCTATTACCCAAGGATCAAGGTCTATTTATTCCAGGTTAAGGATGGTTTCAAGGATGAATTTTCCTTTAAGCGCCATTCCTTCTTATGTTATTTTATCTTTATTGTATCCGCAATTGTTGTTAATGGGGATTATAATCATTATTTTTCAATTTACAGGGTATCCGATTTCTATTTATTACCTGCAGCTGCCATATTTTTTATTTGCATCACTTATCTTTTTGTTTGCATTATCATTGATTACATCCACAATTTCTACTATTGTTCGTGATTTTCAGATGCTTTTGCAAGCAGTTATGAGAGTGCTGCTGTATATTACGCCGATCTTATGGTCTCCAGAACGTTTAGGAGAAACATTTGGATTTATCATGCGTTTAAATCCAGTTTATTATTTAATAGAAGGCTATCGTTATGCACTTCTTGGAGAAGGCTGGTTTATTACGGCACATCCAGCGATTACTTTGTACTTCTGGGGATTGGTTATTCTGCTTTTGGCAGTTGGTTCCTATATGCATGTAAGATTCAGAAGACATTTTATTGACTTTTTATAAATGGACGTGGTTCGATGAAAAAATCTGTAGTTGTAAAGAATTTAACAAAAAGATATAAGCTGTATGCAAATAATGGAGAAAAATTAAAGGATATCTTTTTGCCGAAAAGTTATGGAGAAGCTTTTTTTGCATTAAGAAATGTCAGTTTTGAAGCAGAACAAGGGGATGTTATTGGTTTTGTCGGTGTAAATGGATCAGGGAAATCAACTTTATCCAATATTGTTGCAGGCATTGTGCCCCCAACCTCTGGAGAAGTGGAAATTGATGGGCAGGCTTCTTTAATTGCTGTTGCAGCTGGAGTAAATGGGGAATTAACAGGCAGAGAGAATATTGAATTAAAATGTTTAATGATGGGATTCAGCAAAGAAGAAATTGCAGCATTGGAACCGGATATAATTGAATTCTCAGAGCTTGGCAAATTTATTGACCAGCCTGTAAAATCTTATTCGAGCGGAATGAAGTCTCGTCTTGGTTTTGCTATTTCTGTTAATACAAATCCAGATGTGCTGATAATAGATGAAGCGCTGTCTGTTGGAGATAAGGCGTTTGCAGATAAATGCTTAAAAAAGATGGAAGAGTTTAAAGAGCGGGGAAAAACCATGTTTTTTGTCAGTCATTCAATCGGCCAAATGAAACAATTTTGCCAAAAAGCAATATGGCTGGAGCATGGGGAATTAAAAATGACAGGCAGCATTCAAGAAGTTATACCTGCGTATGAAGAATTTTTAAAAGAATACAATAAACTGACTGCTAAACAGAAAAAAGAATTCCGTGAAGAAGGATTTAAAAAGAGAAGCGATCCTAATTTTGCAGGAAAAGTATAATATATGATGATAAACAGCCATATTTGAAGCAAATTGGCTGTTTATTTTTAACGAACTTTTGTCCCTCTATAAAAGAAAATAAAAAAGTTAGGTGGGCAGAAATTGCTGTAAAGTCGGATTGAATCTTCACTTTTTTTGAAAGCGGTATCTTAAAGAGATATATTTCGTCCAGGAAATAGTTTTACTTTTATCTAATTAGTCTATACTAAATAAAAACATTACTTGATAAATGAATCATTATTAATGGAGAAACTGTAGAAGCGTTTTATCGGAAAATAAATAGAATAAATATATGCAACTTTTTGTCTTTTGTATACGTCTTAATCTATAGAAGGTTAAGGCAGCATTAAAAATATTATTTGTTTGTAATATAATTGTAAAATTAGGCAGCAAATATTATGCACCAAGCTTGTATGGATTGTGCTATAATAAACCTCGATATATATTCAGAAATGATCATGCCTGGATTTGTTAGTATAGTAGGGCATTAGGGAGGCTCTCTATGATTTATTTTATACTTATTATGTGTTTTATTGGTTCTATCGTACTAACACCTCTTGTGAAAAAACTTGCATTTAAGGTAGGAGCTACAGATAAACCAGAACAGCGAAAAGTTCACAAAAAAATTATGCCTCGAATGGGCGGTTTAGCTATATATATAAGTTTTCTTATTGGTGCGCTTCTGGTTAATCCTGATAAAGCGTATCACTATCCGATTCTGCTTGGAAGCCTTATTATCATCATTACTGGTGTACTTGATGATATATATAATCTTAATGCGAAAATAAAATTTATTGCACAAACAGCTGCAGCAGTTGCCGTGGTTGTATGGGGCGGTGTTCAAGTTGAATTTATCAACTTGCCATTTGGCGGCCAGCTGCAATTTGGATTTTTAGATATACCGATCACTATTCTTTGGATTGTTGGAATTACAAATGCTATTAATTTAATTGATGGACTGGATGGTTTAGCCGCAGGTGTTTCCTCCATTGCATTGTTTACGATTACTGGAATGGCAATGATTATGGGGAATGGCTATGTTATTGCATTATCTTCTATCGTTTTAGCCAGTACATTAGGATTTTTATTTTTTAATTTTTATCCTGCAAAAATATTTATGGGAGATACAGGCGCTCTATTTCTTGGCTATATAATTGCGGTGATGTCCTTATTAGGGTTTAAAAACGTAACGTTAATTTCCTTTGTTATTCCTGTGATTATTTTAGGGGTGCCGATTTCTGATACTTTCTTCGCAATCATTCGCCGACTAATCAATAAGCAGCCTTTGTCGGCGCCTGACAAGTCCCATTTGCATCATTGCTTAATAAATATTGGTTTTACTCATCGACAAACGGTGATTATTATTTATGCAATGGCTACGTTTTTTGGACTGGTTGCGGTTATATTCTCTCAAGCAAAAGTATGGGGCGCTATTTTATTAATTGCCATTATGCTGTTAATTATTGAATTATTTGTAGAAAAAATTGGGTTGGTCGGAAAAAATTATAAACCAATATTAAAATTTATTAATGATTTGCGATATACAACTGAAAAAGATAAAACATAAAAAAGATGTCCCTTATAAAGGGGACATCTTTTTTATGTTATTAAATTTGTTTAAAATGATAAAAAAAAGGGAAAAACGGCAATATAGGAAAAAAACAGATCCCCTATTTAAAAGGAATCTGCTTTAAGAATATTAGTTGCTGATAGTGCTTGTTGTGTCAAGAGATGCTCCAGTTGAATCATCTGTTGTTGTTTCATTATCTGTGGTGGAATTACTATCACTATCAGTGAGACCTAAATGTTCCTTTAAGATAGACTGTGTTTCCACTAATGCTGTTTGATCTAATTGATAAATATATTTGCCGTTAATATAGCTATCGCTTCCTGTTAAAGTAAGGCTGTCTACTTGAAGACCATTTTCTGCTGTTGCATAGGATAAAAAGGATTGAATATCGCTAAAAGATAAATCTGTTGTCATATTATCCCCAACAGCTTCCATTAGATTTGTATATTTTGTAATAGCTTTCGCAGATACTGCTTTGTTCATAATTGCTTTTAATACAAGCTGCTGGCGTTTGCCTCGTTCAATATCATTATCGATTTTACGAGTTCTTGCAAGGGCTAATGCTTCTTCACCATTTAATGTTTGCAAGCCTTCTTCTAAATGAATGGCTCCTTTTTTATCTTTTGAGTTCTGTTCAGTAAAAGTCACGGGTACATCTACTTCAATTCCATCTAATGCATCTACTGTATCCATAAAAGCGTCAAAATTCATTTTTACATAATAGTCGACAGGAATATCGAGCAATTCTTCTACCGTTTCTAATGTAGAGCTAACACCCCCAAAATAATGGGCATGGGTAATTTTATCGCTGTAGCCTCTTTCGGGAATATATACATAAGAATCCCTAGGAATACTTAGCAACTTAACTGATTTTTCTTTTTCATTTAATGTTGCAAGCATCAATGCATCTGATCTTGATCTAGTAGTGCCTGATTTGGAAGACCGTTTTTCGCTGTCGTCCACTCCAATAAATAGAATGGATACATCATCAATCTTTGGATCTACCTTTGATGTTCTTTTTGTTTCTCTATCAATTGGCTGATAGGAATCGTCTGCAACAGACTTTGCCTTTGTATAGAGGAATGCTCCATAACTTACGCCGCTGACAGCCAAAACCAAAAGCGGTACAAGGATAAAAGTGAAAAGCCTTTTCTTTCGTTTGCGTTTATTATTATTTACAGACTCTCTGTTAATTGCCATTTGTTTCTCCTTTAATAAAAGAATTTTGTCGAAATATCAATATGAATATTGTACTATCGAATTGTGATTACGTAAATCTGTGTCTTATTTCTTAATAGGGAATTTTCTAGTATTTTTTGCAGAAATTTCTTTGCATGGGTATTTCTTAGTTAACCCTCGTTATTTTTGGACAACAGGGTTTCTAAATAGACTTCTCCGATTTCTTCCATTTCTCCTTGGCCATTTGTCAAATCTGTTATCCAGTCTGTAAATACTTGAATCGAATTGATATTGATATATGTTTCAATTTGAACATTATCTACATAATGAATATCTTTTATCTGATAGGAAGAAGATCGAAGCTCATTTTCTACTTTGCCAAGGAAGGTATAATCAATGCTTGTCCGGATAATTTTCATCAATTTCCTTTCCACTACACCAGTGGAGAATATTCCTTCTGAAGTGGCTTTTCCGTATGCCCGAATCAACCCTCCAGCTCCAAGTTTGATTCCGCCAAAATAGCGAGTGACAACAACAACGGTATCCTTTAATTCTTTTTTCTTTAAAACTTCCAGAATGGGTACACCTGCTGTTCCGCTAGGTTCTCCATCATCATTAGCTTTTTGAATATGATTGTTTTCCCCAATTAAATAAGCAGAACAATTATGTGTGGCATCTTTATGTCTTTTTTTGATTTCTTGGATAAATTCCTGTGCCTTTTCTTCTGTTTCTACTCTCTGAATATGTGCAATAAAACGTGATTTTTGAATAATCAGTTCATGTTCACCGTATCCTTGAACAGTTTGGTAGCAAGGAAGCATAAAACATCGCTCCTTTTTTACAAGTAATAGAAATTTTGTTGGGAAATATTTAGATGGCTTTTTAGAAGACCTTTGCTGATTTTTTGTTAAAGTATTCACTTTAGCGCCTTCTTTCATTATAATTCGACACGAGTTTTTCTTCAATTCTTGAATGGTTTGTAATGAAATCTTAATATTAACAGCTAGGACACATGGTATAATAAATAAAACTCAATGCTCAAATAGTTCTTTTATTTTTTGCGGGAAATAGTTTGTTAAATCCTATATTGACAGTACATTACAGGTGGATGACTTAGTTATTAGCGGAATAAGTGGGAGAAACCGCCTGTGTAATTTTATCACTATTTAACGGACTTTTGCCCCAACCTAAGAGAAGAAGAGAGGTCTAGGTAGGGAGAAACTAGCCTGTAAAAGTCTAATTGGAGTTTTTATTTATACTGATGATGTTTGTTTTAGCTATTATTATGTCAGTATCGATAATTTTTATCATATGGTTTTATTGGAATATAAAATAATTAGGTCTAAAGACTCATTAAAATAGTTGTTAAGATAAGAATAAATAACGATTTTTTTATTATTTTCTATTGTAAAATATATATTATATACTTTCACGCTAAAATAGAATGGATACAGGAAGGGTTTTCAGTCCTTTTGGAGGAATTGTATATATGGTAATAAGGAAATTTGAGACAAAAACACTAGATTTAATTTTAGAGCAAATGGTAGAAACTGTTGGCTTTAGCAAAGATGAGATTTTTCGTATTGGAGAACAATGTCGACAAGACTATGAACAATTAACAACAGAATTAAAAGAGATAAAAGCACTAGTGTTACAGGCGATAGAAGAAGGGGATAAACTAGAAATTCAAGCAAGATTTGCAAGAAGAAGATTGTCTGAAGTCAGCAAGCATTTTAATGAATATACGGAAATGGAAGTAAGAGAGGCGTATGAAAAAGCTCATACTCTGCAAATGGAATTAAGCATAAACCGCTCTTTGGAAAAACAATACCGTGAACGCAGAGATGATATTGAGAGACGTTTAATCGGATTAGATGAAACGATCGAAAGAGCCGAGCATCTTGTGACGCAAATTTCCGTTGTCATGAATTATTTAATCAGTGATTTAAAGCAGGTTGGCGAAGTGCTTGAGGATGCTAAGCAAAAACAAGACTTCGGATTAAAAATTATAGGTGCACAAGAGGAAGAAAAAAAACGTCTTTCAAGAGAAATCCATGATGGACCAGCGCAAATGATGGCCAATGTAATGATGCGTTCTGATTTGGTGGAAAGAATTTATCGGGAAAAAGGTGCAGAAGAGGCTATTTTAGAAATAAGAAGTTTAAAAATGATGGTGCGAAGCGCTCTTTATGAAGTTCGGAGAATTATTTATGATCTTCGTCCAATGGCTCTTGACGATTTGGGACTTGTGCCCACTTTAAAAAAATATCTTCAAACGATAGAAGAGTATCATGAAAAAACAAGAATTGTCTTTTCTAGTTTAGGACAAGACTTGCGGCTGCCTAGCAAATATGAAGTAGCTTTATTCCGTCTGATTCAAGAATCTGTTCAGAATGCATTAAAACATGCGGAAGCAAAAGTGATAACGGTTAGAATAGAGATACGCAGAGATCAAGTGATTGTCATGATTAAAGATGATGGCAAAGGGTTCAATAAAGAGCAAAAAAAAGAGGAATCTTTTGGGATTATAGGAATGAGAGAAAGAGTCGAACTCTTAAATGGAGAGTTAACGATTGATACGAAGATAGGGACAGGAACTGTTGTAATGGTAAGTGTTCCTATCAATGATTAAAGAGGGAAGTTTAGGGAGGCGAAACAATTGGCTACAAAAATTCTGATTATTGATGATCATCAATTGTTTAGAGAAGGGGTAAAACGCATTTTAGATTTTGAATCAAGTTTTGAGGTAGTTGCTGAAGGAGATGACGGTTCTCAAGCAATTGACCTAGTAGATAAATTTGAACCAGATGTAACGATTATGGATATAAATATGCCTAAAACAAATGGTGTAGAAGCAACAAGACAGCTGCTGGAGAGATTTCCAGATAAAAAAGTCATTATTTTATCCATTCATGATGATGAAAATTATGTAACTCATGCTTTAAAAACAGGTGCAAGCGGATATCTATTAAAAGAAATGGACGCAGATGCTTTGGTGGAGGCTGTTAAGGTAGTAGCAGATGGAGGTTCTTATCTTCATCCGAAAGTAACCCATAATTTAGTAAATGAATATCGCCGTTTAGCACAAGAAGAATCAGGAAGCGGCGACCACTATGTGCAAACTATTGAAATTAGAAGACCGCTTCATCTGCTGACAAGAAGAGAATGTGAAGTATTGCAGCTTCTTGCAGATGGAAAAAGCAATAGAGGAATCGGGGAAGCTTTATTTATAAGCGAAAAAACAGTAAAAAATCATGTTAGCAATATTTTGCAAAAAATGAATGTAAACGATCGTACACAAGCTGTTGTTGTTGCAATAAAAAATGGCTGGGTGGAAGTTCGATAAAAAAAGTGTCCCAAAAGATGGGACGCTTTTTTTTATAAAATAATAAAAAGAAAATTCAGATAAAATACATAATTCATAAAAAATAGCCTAAATGTACTAGTATATGCTCGCATAATAAAATAATTTAAGGCACACTATTGATAAATAGATGGATAGGAGTGTTTGGGATGAATGGAATAAATAATCTTTCAAATGCTGAATTAATGCAAGCTTTTCACCTAGCAATTTCTTTAAAGTTGGATGCAGATTTTATAGAAATCTTATCAAAAGAAATCACAAAAAGAAAATTGCAGGAAATAGATAAAAGAAAAGTTAAATAAATAAAAAGCCATTATTTCCTATCAATATGATAAAGAACAAGATAAATTACCTTTTTTCGTATTTTATGAAATAAAAAGGCGAATATAATGCAAAGCAGCCTTTTTTTAGTTAAAATGAACATACAATCCGAATAGATAGGAAGGTAATTATTTACATGAAAACAGCTATTGTAACAGATAGTACTGCATATATATCGAAAGAAATTAGAGATGCTTATAATATACATATGATTCCCTTGACAGTTATACTTGGAAATGAAATTTATGAAGAAGAAATAAATCTAAAGGCAGAACAATTTTACGAAGAAGTTAGATTAAAGGATTTGCCGACTACTTCCCAGCCGCCAATTGGAAAGTTTGTGGAGCTGTTTGAAAAGTTAGCTGCTGATTATGATGAAGTAGTCTGTGTTCATTTATCAAGTGGAATCAGTGGGACCTATCAAGGTGCGGTAACGGCAGGGACTATGGTAGAAGGAATCAAAGTTTATCCTTTTGATAGTGAAGTCAGCTGCATGGTCCAAGGTTTTTTTGCTATTGAAGGGGCAAAGCTTGTGCAGGAAGGTAAATCAGCAGCAGAAATAATCCGGATTTTAGAGGAGCTTAAAACATCCAGCCATGCCTATTTTATGGTGGATGATTTAAGCAATTTGCAGAGGGGCGGGAGACTTTCCAGTGCCCAAGCGCTGATTGGCAGCCTGCTTCAAGTCAAACCACTGCTTCATTTTGCAGATAAAGTCATTGTTCCATTTGAAAAAATCCGCACAAAGAAAAAAGCAATGAAACGAATGGTAGAGTTAATGGCTGAAGCAACTAAAGGAGAGCAATTCCAAACAGTCATCATCCATGGAAACCGCCAAAAGGAAGCAGAAGAGTGGAAAAAAGAATTAGAAATGGAATTTCCAAATATAGAATTCACTATAAGCTATTTTGGCGCTGTTATCGGCACACATTTAGGAGAAGGGGCTATGGGAATGGGCTGGATAAGAAAAAGAACCTCTTGAGGTTTTTTTTTATCCTTTAATTTATCGACTTTTGTCGAAAAATCAATAAAATGGCAAAATTGAAAATGAAAAAATATTTATAAAAAAAGCTAATTAAAAGCAGGAACTTTTAGATAAAACCTCTAATATATAAAGCAAAATAAAAAAAGGATGTGGTCTGTTGCTTGCAAAAAATCTTAAAATTCCCCAATCTATTCTTCAGCTAGAAGCATTATTGCGAAGATTGCCCTCTAATCACCCGAAATTCCCCCTCATAAAAAAGAACTCAATATGAAATTAGCCGGTTACCAAAGAGAAAAAAATCTGATATTTCCACTTAGTTTTATTGATGATAAAAAGCATTATATTTTACACGATTTAAGATTATATGACGGCAATTGATTTTATCCAAAAAGTTTGCCCTTATTTTAGAAGTAAAAAACTATGCTGGAGAATTGTATTTTGATACAGAGTTCCATCAATTAATCCGCAAAAAGGAAGAATCGACATCGACACTGCCATATCCATTAACTCAGTTGAAAAGACTAGAATTTCAATTGAATAATTGGCTAAATAAATATACTTCAATTCCCTGTACAGTATGGTTGTCATAAGCAATCCCACGGCCTTGATTCAAACAGACTCCAAAGATCCCTCTATATTTCAGCAATTAATCCACCGAAACTATCTTCCTTTTCAAATTAGTAAAATAGATGATTCCATTTTCTCCGCAAGTCTATCAGATAACGAATTAACAGCACTAATAAAGACAGTAAAAAGACAAAATAAACCATTAGCTGTTTCTGTTCTAAAAAAATTTGCTGTAAAAAAAGAAGAAATCATAAAGGGAGTGATATGTAGGAGCTGCAACTATATTCCATTAGAAAGAATTAATGCGAGTTGGCATTGTACCTTTATGCAAAATCAAAACTAAAAGTGAACATATTTATGCATTAAAGGATTATTATTATTTGTTTGGAAAAACAATTAATAATAAGCAGGCAAGAGAACTTTTGCAAATAAAGTCTTTCTCTTTGGCTGCAAGAATCATGTCCCAAATGCAGCTAAAGAAAAAAGGCACAAGAAAAGACAATGAATATTATCTTGAGATAAAAAGACTGGACAAATTAACCAAAGGAGAATCTCAATGCGCTTCCTTATCCAAAGTAATTTATTAACACCCGCCACCAAAACAATCGAACAAACAAAAAGAATTGCCGACATTCCAAACCTCCTATCCCAGCCAACCAACTCTAATTTTCACTACAATCCAGACCTCCAATCTCTTCTTCAAGGCAAATATCTTTTGTTGGAAGAAATACCCTTTTCCGTAGAAGAAGTCCACAGACATTATATAAATGGATACTGCCTTTACAACAAAGGGGTAGAAAAACGGCGCGATTTTTATTGCTGCAATCGCTGTGGAAATGCCAATCAGCACCATTTTGCGTCATTCCATTGTGCAAGATGCAAGGAAATCTGCTTTTATTGCCGCAATTGCATTATGATGGGACGAATCAGCGAATGTACACCGCTTATTAGCTGGATCGGTCCAGCTGTTGTACAGAAAACAAAAGATGCCAAACTCCAGTGGAAGGGCCAATTATCCCTTGGTCAACAAAGGGCCTCAAACAAAATGGAGCAAATAATTGATCAACAATCGGAACTTCTAATTTGGGCAGTTTGCGGAGCTGGGAAAACAGAAGTCTTATTTAAAGGCATCGAAAAAGCACTAAAACAAAATAAACGAGTCTGCATTGCCACCCCACGAACCGATGTAGTGCTGGAACTTGCCCCTCGCCTGCAAGAAGTTTTTCCAGATATCCCTGTGCTTCCCATATATGGAGGAAGTGAAGATAAACAGCTGTACAGTCCCCTTATTATCAGCACCACACACCAGCTTTTTCGATTTAAACAAACGTTTGATTTAATTATTTTAGACGAAATGGATGCCTTTCCTTATTCGTACGATGCAAATCTTCAATATGCTGTACAAACAGCCCGCAAACCAGACTCTGCCATGATCTATTTAACAGCAACCCCTAATAAAACCTGGAGAAAAAAATGCCAGCAAAACAAAATCAACTATGTCACCATTCCTGCGAGATATCATAAACACCCCCTTCCTACCCCACAATTCACTTGGTGTGGAAATTGGGAGAAGCGGCTAGAGAAAGGCAAACTTCCTTCAGTTATAATCGATTGGATAACACAGCGCATCCACTCTCGTAAACAAGTTCTTCTTTTTATTCCAAAAATCGCGTATATGGAAAAAGTAAAAACTATCTTTGAACAATGGACGCCCCATTTAGAAACCGTTTATGCAGAAGATCCTTTCCGCAAAGAAAAAGTGCAGAAAATGCGCAAAAAACAATTGGATTTGCTTATTACAACAACGATTTTAGAAAGAGGTGTAACATTTTCCAATATAGATGTTGCAGTACTCGGGGCAGAAAATCAAATATTTACCGACAGCGCTCTTGTCCAAATCTCTGGGAGAGCAGGAAGGAAAAAAGAGTATCCCAAAGGAGATATTGTCTTTTTTCATTATGGCAAAACAAATGCCATGACATCAGCAAAAAAACAAATAGAAAACAGCAATAAAGAAGCAAAAGAAAAAGGAATGTTGATTTAAATGATATACTGTGTCATTTGTTTAACAGAAGTGATTCCTGTTTTTAACTGGACCTATTTTTTATCAAAAGAACCGCCTTTTTATTTATGTGATGGCTGCAAACAAAAACTAGTGCCGATTGTTGGGGAATGCTGCACGATTTGCAATCGGCCTCTAGTGGATTTAGATGCTTCATTTATTTATGATGACATTTGCCATGATTGCAAAAGATGGGAAGAAAATTCTAAATGGAAAGGTGTTTTAAAACAAAACTCTTCATTATTTTTATATAATGATTTTTTAAAAGAAGTGATTGCCCGGTTTAAATATCGAGGAGATTATCAGATTGCAGGCTCCTTTTCTTTATATATCCCTAAAAAGCTATTTCACAATAAAGTTGCCATTCCCATTCCTTTAAGCAAAGTTCGTTTGTACGAACGAGGATTTAACCAGACGGAAGCCATTTTGCATGGTGCTGGCATTCCTAGTGCAAATTGTTTAACAAGGATGCATAGTGAAAAACAATCAAAAAAAACACGTGCTGCAAGGTTAGAAGCAGAGACTGTGTTTGCAGTAGAAAATAACAAAAAGATTATCTCTCAAGATGTGATCCTAGTTGACGATATATATACTACAGGAGCAACATTGCATCATGCAGCAATGGCTGTAAAAGAGGCAGGAGCAAAATCTGTTGTTTCTTTTACCATTGCAAGATGAACTAAAGGCGAAAGTGGGGAAAAGGGGTATGGCCAATCTAGAGAATTGTCCAAAATGCGGGGAATTATATGTAGTCAACAGCTTCAGAGAAACATGCACTAAATGCTGGAAAGAGGAAGAAGCTGATTTTGATAAAGTGTATCAATTTATCCGCAAAAAGCATAATCGAACAGCAAGAATGGATGAAGTAGTGGAAGCGACAGGAGTAAAAGCAACCCTTATATATAAGTTTATCAAAAAAGGACGCATTAAACTTGCGCAATTTCCAAATTTGGGCTATCCATGTGCAAAATGCGGAACAGAAATACGAGCAGGAAGACTGTGTTCAAAATGTTCAGCTGATATGAAAACAGGCCTAAAAAGTTTAGAAGCAGAGGAAGCTCGGAAAAAAGAACTGACAAAAAGAAGTTCGACATATTATTCAGAAAAGGAATAAAGGGAATAGCGATATACGTTATTCCTTAAATAAGCCTCATCCATAATCCACTTTTTATCCACTTGTCTAAATAAAAACAGTCCAAATGTCTTCATTATAAATCCTATGTTAGGTAAATATTCTCTATTTAATCTGCATTTGTTTAGTTAATTTGGCGTATTTTAAGAAAATCAACAGGAAATGTTTAAATGGTTAGCTAATCATCCGATAATAGAAGTAATCATATAATTTGTTCGGAATCGAAAGGGAGGAGTACACGATGAAAATTAATAATTTTGGAACACAAGGTATTAACCCATATAAAAATTCAGTCAATAAAATCAACGCAGCAAATAAAACAGAAGCAGCAAAAGGAACAGATAAAGTAGAAATTTCTGCAGCAGCAAAAGAATTGCAGCAAGTGTCGCAAATTTCTTCTGAAAGAGCAGAAAAAATCGAAGCGCTGAAAAAACAAGTGCAAGCAGGAACCTATGAAGTAAAAGCGCAAGATGTCGCAAAAAGCATTTTAAATTTCTATTCTAAAAACTAAGCTGTTTTTGTAAAGCCGGTTGCCTTTTATCATGAAATGAAGTTTAACAAACTGAGTGGATTGGAGCGGAGGGCATTTGACTCCTGCGGAAAGCAAGTGCCAGAAGCGGAAATCAGCGGGCTTCATTCATAAGCGCAGACAACAATCCTTGAAAAAAGAGCAAAAAATTAAAAAGAAAAGGAGGGGCAGCGATGTCTGGACTATTATTAATCGATATATTGGAAAAAATGGTGAAGCTGCATAAAAGTTTGCATGCAATTGCCGGGAACAAAACAGAGGTTATTAAAAAGGGGGACATTGAGCCTCTTCAGCAAATCATGAAAGATGAACAAGCTCATATTATGAGCATTCAAAAGCTTGAAGCTGCACGGCAAAATGCAGCAAAAAAAATTGCCCCAGAACTTCTGCATCCATCGCTTACAGACTGCATAAAGCGTCTCAATCAAGAGGAAGCAGCAAAAGTGGCAGAAACAGCGGATAACTTAAAACAAATTATAATGGATTTAAAAGAAGCAAATACATTAAATCAGCAGCTGCTGACGCAATCGCTGCAATTCGTCAATGTTTCATTAAATGCATTTAAGCCAACAAACAGAAGCATCAACTATGGAAGACCTTTAAATGGAGATGCAATCAGAACGGATACAATTGGCAAACAATCTATGAGTCTATTAAATATAAAAGCATAGTGGAGGAACGGTTATGGCATCAACCTTTATGGGGCTAGAAACTGCAAAACGAGGTTTAGTCGCCCAACAAAGCGCCTTATATACAACAGGCAATAATATTTCCAATGCAAATACACTTGGCTATACAAGACAGCGTGTTGATCTGCAGCAAACGACAAGCTATCCTTCTGTAGGCATGAATGCTCCAAAGATAGCAGGACAAATTGGCACAGGTGTGGAAGCAACAACGGTTACAAGGCTAAGAGAAACCTTTCTTGATACCCAATATCGCTCTGAAAACAGCAAACTAGGCTATTGGGAAAACCGATCTTCTGCATTAAGCAACTTAGAGACAATCATGAATGAACCATCTGATTCTGGGCTGTCAGCTGCAATGGATTCTTTTTGGTCTTCTCTGCAAGACTTTGCATCAGATCCGCAAAACGCTGGAGCTCGCGCCGTTGTCCGCCAAAGAGGAATTGCGGTTGCCGATACATTCAATTATTTATATAAAACTGTTTCAGCAGAAAAAACCAATATTGAAAATGAAATTGGCGTTTCTGAAAAAGCAGTAAATACAATTTTATCTCAATTGGATGCATTAAATAAACAAATCGCAACAGTGGAACCAAATGGCTATTTGCCAAATGATTTATACGATAAGCGGGACAGCCTTTTGGACGACCTATCCAATTACGTGAAAATAAAAGTAAGCTATGAAAGCACAGGCGGAAATGGTTTAGCGCAAGCAGAAGGAAAAGCGATTGTCAGCTTAGTAAATGATGATGGCACTGCAGTCGCAACATTAGTGGATGCCAATGGCTATAACAAACTAAGCGTCAATAAAAATAGTGCAGATACAGCTGTCGCTTCTATTTCGGTTGGCGGCACAACAGTGGACATAAACAACTTTGATTCAACAGGCAAATTAAAAAGCATTGTCGAATCCTATGGTTATGAAGATACCAATGGCGATATTAAAGGAATCTACAATGATATGCTCACAGAGTTGGATAATCTGGCCTATACCTTTGCGACCCAATTTAATGCCGTTCATGGGGATGGGATGAGCCCAAATGAAATAACAGCAGGAGCCAATCAAGATATTTCTTTTTTTGCTGATTCCAAAAGCGCAGGCGGCTCAATTACAAGCCGTGACGGTTTTGCAAGCCGAATTACAATTTCAGATGCAATTAAAAGCAGTTTAGATAATATTGCAAATGCTTCTGGTGCAAATCCTAGTTCTGCTACTTTAGGAGATGCAACAATTGCGAGTGCGCTGGCAGAGATTATCAACAATAAATATGATTATGGCGATAATTCAGAGCAGGCAACCTTCCGCAATTATTTTGAAGGGGTTATTGGAAGCATGGCAGTAAGCGCCCAAGAAGCTTCGAAAATGTTTTCCAACTCTACAACCTTACAGCAAACGGTTGAAAATAAACGAATGAGTGTCAGTTCTGTTTCGTTGGATGAAGAAATGACCAATATGATTCAATACCAGCAAGCATACAATGCATCTGCAAGAATGATTTCTTTAACAGATGAACTATTAGATACGATTATTAATGGGTTAAGAAGGTAGGTGAATAATAATGCGTGTTACACAATCAATGGTTTCAGCCAATTCCCTGCGCAATATAAGCAGCAGCTATAATAAGTTAAATGACTTATCCAATCAAGTAGCATCAGGCAAAAAAATCACCAAACCATCTGATGATCCCGTTGTTGCGATGAAAGGAATGTTCTATCGCTCCAATTTATCGGAAGTAGAACAATATCAGCGAAACCTATCTGAAGGCTATTTGTGGATGGATAACTCGGAAGCGAGTTTAGAGCAGGCGAATACTGGATTGCAGCGTATTCGTGAATTGTTGATTAACGGGAAAAGTGATACAAATAGTGCAGATGCAAGAACAGCCATTGCCCAAGAGATTGAGCAGATTAAACAAGATTTAGTGACGGTTGCCAATTCCAAAGTAAATGGAAAATATATCTTTCATGGAACAGATATTTCACAGCCCCTTGTAAGTGGAAATCCGCCGCAAGTTGCTGCAAATGCTACGGATCCAGCGATTGATAATTATAATGTACAAGTGTCTAGCGGCATTAATTTAAAAATCAATGTCAGTCCAACTGCATTCAGCCAAGAAATGTTTGACGTTGTGCAAAGCATTCAAGAAAAAATGCAAAATAATGATACAGCAGGATTGGATGATTTGCTTTCACGATTAGATACAGTTACAGACGATCTTACAACTCAACGTACAGAACTGGGAGCGCGCTATAACCGTTTAGAATTAGTTGAAACAAGACTAGATTCCCAAAATGTGTTGGCAAATAAAGTGCTGTCCGATAATGAAGATGTTGATATGGAAAAAGCCATTACGAATCTTTCTGTGCAGGAAAGCGTGCATAATGCAGCATTAAGCGTTGCCGCAAAAATTATTCAAACATCATTGATTGATTTTTTAAGATAATCATTTAAAAAGGGTTAGATGCCTATAACTACACTATAGATTTTAGTTGTAGGGATAGTTGTCTAGTCCTTTTTTTATCACGCATTAACGGGCAGTAAAACCCCCATCTCAAGATTATAAGAGAAAATGAGAAATGTAGGTGGATAGAAACTTGCCCGTAAAAGCCTGATTGAAGTTTCACTTATAGATTGTTTTCGTAAATTTTGGTGTTATAAAACAAGTGGCTGATTTCCGCTGCAGGTGCTCGCTTTCCGCGGGGCGGGCGTTGAGCCTCCTCAGGCTGTGCCTTGCGGGGTCTCACCTGTCCCGCTGCTCCCGCAGGAGTCTCGCACCTTCCGCTCCAATCAGCCTGTGTCTATAACTTATTTAAAAAAAACACTTTTACATAAAAAGAAAAGGAGAAAAAGCGTATGTTCCCGCAAATCAGATTACAGTCAACTCCGGCTAGATTGGATATTCATGTTGAAAAAGGTTCACTCGATATGGAACAGCCAAAAGCAGATTTAGAGATAGAACAGCCAAAGGCAGAAGTGACGATCGAAAGAAGACCTGCAAAACTAACGATTGACCAAACAAAAGCAAGAGAAGATGTCGGCTATAAAAGTGTACCAAGGATGATTGAAGATGCCGCGGCGGAAGGAAAACAAGCATGGCTAGAAGGAATTGCAAGAAGGGCTCAAGAGGGCAGGGAGCTGATGCAAATTCAAAAAGGCACCTCTAATCCCATCCCGCAGCAAGCAAAACGAAATAGTGAAGGAGAACCAAAACAATTTGGATTAGGCTGGATTCCCTCGCCAGGCAGTGTGAAATTAGACTATGATCCAGGTGAAGTAAACATAGAAGTGGAGCAAAAAGATCCTATTATTAATGCAAAAGCAAATAAGCCTATTTTTAACTATACTCCATCGAAAGTATCCATTATGCTAGCGCAGTATCCATCTTTAGAGATTGATTTTGAAAATTTAAAGCATGTTGGGATAAACTATGAACAATACATATAAAGGACTGATAAAAAAGTGAAAATAAATACAAAATATCATGGCGAAAAAGAAATAAAAGAAAAAGAAATAATAAGTTTTGTTAAGCCAATACCAGGATTTCCTGATGAAGATAGATTTATTGTACTGCCATTGGATGAAGAGGGAAGTTTTTTTGCTCTCCAGTCTATTCAAAATGAACAACTTGCATTTGTCATCTCCAACCCATTTTTATTTTTTTCAGACTATGATTTTAATCTAGAAGAGAATGCAGTAGAGCAGTTGGAACTTGCTTCAGAAAAAGATGTTCTTGTATTTGCTATTTTAACGGTTCAAGAGCCATTCGAAAAAACTACCGCAAACCTGCAGGCGCCAATTATTTTGAATCAAAAAAAGAATCTGGCAAAACAGGTGATTTTAAATCAAACGGATTATATAACAAAGCATCTTTTATTGCCTAACAAAAAATCTTTGGTGAAAGGGTGATAAAATGCTAGTTCTATCACGAAAAAACGGTGAGGTAATTAAAATTGGCGAAGATATAGAAATAACAGTTATTGCATCAAAAGGGGATCAAGTAAAAATCGGCATCTCTGCACCAAAGGATATTGAAATATTCCGCAAAGAAGTTTATGAGCAAATTATGCAAGAAAATAGAACAGCATCAGCTGATATTTCAACGTTTCTAAATTTATTCAAAAAAAATGAAAAAAAATCATAAAATCTCTTAAAACTTTTTCCTTGAAGTCGATATAGAAAGTAAGAGAGAGGGAGGGCGGCCGACCTTCCTTAACTCCTACTAAACTTAACGTTCACAAGGATGTGGACAACAACTTCAAGGAGGAAAATAGTAATGAGAATTAATCATAATATCGCTGCTCTTAATACTTACAACAAATTAAGCAGCGCATCAGAAGCACAAAATAAATCTATGGAAAAACTATCTTCAGGTCTTCGCATCAACAGCGCAGCTGACGATGCAGCAGGTCTTGCGATTTCCGAAAAAATGCGTGGACAAATCCGTGGATTGGATCAAGCATCTCGTAACGCGCAAGATGGTATTTCTTTAGTGCAAACTGCTGAAGGTGCATTAAGTGAAACAACTGATATCCTTCAACGTATGAAAGAACTTGCAACACAAGCTGCAAACGATACGAATACAACGGATGACCGCAGTGAAATCCAAAAAGAAATGAATCAATTAACATCTGAAATTAACCGTATTGGTAACACTACTGAGTTCAATACACAAAAGTTAATGGATGGTTCTAAAGCTATAGTTACAACACCAGGTACTTCAGGATCGCCAGCAGTACCAGCAGTAGCAGCTACAAATCTTGCATCTGCAACAAACATGACAGCAACTGTAGGGAATACTGCAACAGGAAATGCTACTTTAACTGGTACTTATAGTGGCAGCGCAGATAAAACTTTAACTCTTGAAAAAACTGCAACTGGTTACTCTATCGATGGTGGAGCTACCGATGCAATTACAGATGCAACTATAACAGGCGGTACTACTACTTTTACAACAGATGGCATGACTGTAGAGTTAAGTGGATTGACTGGAGCAGTGACTGGTGATGAATTCACTTATAGTTTAACAGCAGCTGTAGCAGCAACGCCAGCAGTACCAGCGACGCCAGCAACAACAACTGGAACTGGTATTTCATTACAAATTGGTGCAAACCAATCACAACAATTCACAGTTCAAATTAATGATATGCGTGCTGCTGCTCTTGGAGTTGCAGGAACAGCTGCAGGCGGAACTGCGGCAGGTGTTGGAACAACAACTGGGGATGATGTTGTTGGTGCAACTTTTACTGCAGCAGGAGCAGCTAATCAATTAACAGATGTTAGCACATCAGGAACTGCTGAATATGCATTGGATCTATCTGATTCTACAAAATCTAGTGCAGCAATTAAAGTATTGGATCAAGCGATTGGTAAAGTATCTGGAGAACGTTCGCGTTTAGGGGCATACCAAAACCGTTTAGATCACACTATCAATAACTTAACAACTTCTTCTGAAAACTTAACTGCTGCTGAATCACGTGTTCGTGACGTTGATTATGCTTTAGCTGCTTAAAAACAGCAACAAGCACAGTCGTCCTAGCTGGTAACGGCTAGAGAGTATTATCGGGTGAATTGCTGGGAACCTCTAAGAGCTTTTCTTACTACAACGTAACTAGAAATGGTAGGCGTGAAGGTGTGAAAAAAGAAAAGATTGGGCAATCAGCAGCCAAGCTCCTGTCTTGAAAAAGTGGAGAAGGTTCAACGACTAGGATAAACCATCTAAGGCGAAAAGCTATGATGATGAAATCCATAGGTGAAGCGATGTACATCAGCATTGTGAATCCGAAGTGCCCGACCCCTAACTAAGTATTTAGAGGGTGAAGATATAGTCTAGTCATTTATGAAAGTAAATGTTCGCACGATGGCGAAAGAAATGATGAATCAAACTAAAAACTCTATTCTTGGTCAAGCAGCACAAGCAATGTTGGCTCAATCCAATCAATTGCCGCAAGGAGTATTGCAACTTCTTCGATAATTGATAGAGGGCGTCTTACTTGGCAACGGGTAAGAGGATAACTGGGTGAATTGCTGGAACTTCCTAAAGCTTCATCAACCAAAGCGAAACTGGAAACGGTATGTGTAAGGGTCTGAAAATGATGGAGATGCAACAATGGATAATCAGCAGCCAAGCTCCTGTGAGGAAACTCTGGAGAAGGTTCAACGACTAGGGAATACGGTCTAAGGCGGGAAGCTATGACTATGAATCTCGTAGGACAATAAAAATTGTTCGAAGTGCCCGGCTCCTAATAATTTAGGATGAAGATATAGTCTATTCTATGATCGAAAGACATAGTCGCAAAGCAAGCGAACCAACAACCACAAGGAGTTCTACAACTTCTTCGTTAATTTTAGAATATTTGAAAGGGACTCTAGTTTTACTAGGGTCTTCTTTCTTTATACAGACAGATGTCGTTTCTGATAAGAAAGGAGTAATAGATGGCAATAAAAGAATATCATGTTAAACCAACCGATAGACAAATTAAAGTATATATTGATAGTGAAGAGTTACAAGAATATATTGTAGGAATAAAACAATATCTAAATATACAAAATGTAGAGACTAATTTACTCCTATGTAAAAATGATAATAGCATAGGTTCGTTGGCTACTATCGGAACTATAAAAGATTTTTGTGAAACCAATAATATATTTATTAATTCAAGAAGAATAGCGGAAAAGTGCTCTGTAACCTTCGAATTATTAATTAACGAATATGAAGTTTATACTCAGATAGTAAAAGTATATGTTCGGTTAGCGTTAGTACATGAATTGATTCATGTTAAGCAAATTAAAAATGGGTGTTTAACTGAGGAATTAGTTCGAAAAGAGTCTGAAAAAACCTATGAGGATAAATCTTATGAGAAAGAAGCAATTCATTGTTCAAAGAGCATTATAGGAAAAAGTAATGGTTTTTTTAGAGAAGTTATCGAATACATCGATGGAGGGCAAGTGAATCAAGAAGTAAAAGAGAAACTTTTGCAAGAATATAACAGAATTTAGCGATGAGAACTCTGGGGCTAGTGAGCCTGTCCCCCGCTACGGTGATACTTTACACAAGCGCAGAATATTTTCCATCGCTTTTTTCACCAGTTGTTACAATGGCAGCTATAATAATTCGTTCATCACTCATAGCGATATGCGTTTTTGTAACCAAAAAAAGAAGAATCCACTGTTTTTATGTCCAACACGTGCATCTGGATTATCTGAATAGCTTAGTTGTTCGGTATAATCTTCTACGACTTCTTTTAGTACATTTAACTTTTCTTTAACAGCTGGGAATTTAAGGGGCAGTCCGATATGTACAATTGTACATTCACTAAAGATAGTGTTAGATCAATCAAATCAATATTTAGAACAAAACAAGGATTCTAGTCTTACTAGGGTCTTTTTTAGTATGCAATATAATAGGTTATACAAAGTATAAATAAGCAATTCAAAGGAGTAAAATGTGCTAAAAGGTATGAAAAGGTATGTTTTAAGTTTGAATATAGGGATCTTTAGGTTAAAATATAAGTATTAAGGTATGTAAGGAGGAAAAGACTTTGGTGAGGCTCCGTTCAAATGAAGTTTTTAAACCGGGTACATTTCCAGAATATACGTATGTTTATAGGAAGTCTTCTGATTTTGGTTTTACGTACGAATTGCGATTGCAACAAGCCCTCAATACTCCCGGATATTTGACATCTATAATCGGTCCATCCAAAACAGGCAAAACTGTTTTATGTGAGAAAGTTATTGGAGTGAAACATGCTATTTCTTTAACAGGCAGCGACTTGAAGCATGGATTGGATTTTTGGGAAATCATTGCTAAGAAGGTTGGTTTATCGATTAAAGGTGAATATTCAGAAATGATTAAGATAAGAGGCAATGAGTATACCCCAGAAGATAAATCAGTTATTAATCGAGAAGAATATATATCAAGTAAGGATAAAATAATTCAGCATTTTAAAGAAAATAATTTAGTTTTAGTTTTGGATGATTTTCATTATGCTCCGGAAGAATTGCAGTTAGACATCGCTTACCAATTAAAGGATGCTATTAGAAGGGAATTTAAAGCTGTAGTTATATCACTCCCTCATAGAGCAGATGATGCGATAAGAAAAAATCCTGATTTGAGTGGCAGATTAAGTTTGATAAATATTGAGCCGTGGCAAGAAATCGAATTGAAAGAAATCGCCATTATTGGTTTTGAAAAGCTCGGCGTCCAAATAAGTGATGATTTTGCTTCAAAGATGGCAGTAGAAAGTCTTACCTCTCCACAATTAATGCAATCAATCTGTTTAAATTTATCTCTTATTTTAAATATGGATGGAGATGAAGAGATAAAGGAAATAAAAGATAAGGAAAAATTAGAAGAAAGCTATCGTTTCACCACTATAAATCTCCCGTATAAAGAAGTGGTTAAAAAGTTAGAATCAGGTCCGTATACACGGGGACAAAAAAGAAAAAGGTATGGATTAGCAAACACTAATGGGGAGAAAGCAGATATTTATAGTCTTTTGCTAAAAGCAATAGCCGAGGATCCTCCGATTATTAGTATTTCTCTAGAGGAAATAAAAAAAAGAGTAGATAGATTAACATTAACCTCACAGGAAAGAATAGATAGAAAGAAAATTAGAGATGCCTGTCAAAAAATTCATGATATTATGTTATCAAGTGAATCCATTTATCAAGTTTTTGAATGGAAGGATAATCAAATATATATATTGGATCCATTATTTTTATTTTATCTAAGATGGAGAGCCCATTAGTATTCATTGATATCTTTTAGATTAGAAAGGATCGTGTATATGTCCAGAACGAACCTAAATACATCTCCTAAAATTGCTATACAGGCAATAAATAATAAAATAGATGGTCTAGAAAAGATTATTATGCAATATGAGGAGAATAAAAGTGATCTTCATGCATTTGAGGATTGGAAAAATGATGTAAAAAAGACTTTGGATCAAATATTTTCTGAAAGAGCAATAAGCAGGGATTTTTTTATGGAGACAAAAGTTTTTCTAAATAAGTTTTCGGAAATTGATACCATTAATAAAATCCAAGATGCATGTAAAAAGGCAAAAGTTTTTTTGGAGCATTTAAAATCTAATATTGAGTCAGGAGTTTACTTAACAGAAACAAATGATGATTCTATAGATAAAACAATGGCAAGCATCATTATTAGAAGAATATTAAAAAACTTTCATATGCATATGAAAGCCATGTATCAAGATGCTGTTCATGGAAATGGCAAAATTAAAAAAGATGACCTAGATCATATTCGAATAGGAAATGAATATGATGTTCAGCGAATAGTATATTCGTTAATTAAGCCGATATTTCCATATGCAAGATTAGAGAAGTTTGATGATGCCGGCTATAATTCAGTAAGATATGATATTACACTGGACGAATATGGAATAGTAATTGAGGTCAAATGTACAAGGCCAAACATGACGGAGCGGAAGATAACAGAAGAATTAGGTGCAGACTCCTTTCACTACAAAGCAGATTATCTCTTCTTATTTATTTTTGATAAAGAGAAAATAATTAAGGATTCTGAAGTTTTTGCAAAGGCGTTTACTAGAAAAAAGCAAGATTTTGATAAAGAACTAGAGACAATCATTATTCAAGAAATTACTTTTTGATTCCCTAAAAATGAATTGGTAGTTATAAAGAGTCTAGTCAAATATCGCTTTAGTTTCTATTTTTTTGTAAACTTTAATGAGAAGTTTGTAAATCTTTATTCATCATTAGTTGATATCTAATGATTAAATAGTAACAAAAAGGATCCAGAATCGGCGCCTACCGCTAATTCTGGATCTTTTCATTACCTCTTAAACCTCGACAGTCATATCACCCTAGACAAACCTGCGCTGGCTTTTTCTTTTTTCACCATATTTTCGCCAACTAATGCAATGTCATCAGTTGTGCTGACTACTACTACATCATCTGCAATTTTTACATCGGATGCGACTACTGCGTTTTCGATGATGACATTTTCGCCGATCACTGCACCTGGTAAGACCACTGAGTTTCTAATAACCGAGCCTTTGCCGACTTTAACGCCTGTGAAGAGGATGGAGTGTTCTACTGTTCCGTACACTTCGCAGCCTTCGCTGATTTGTGAGCGTTTTACTTGTGCGTCTTCGTCCAAGTATTGCGGTGGATGTGTTTGTTCTGCTGTGTAGATATTCCAGTCTTTGTCGTTTAGGAAAATATTTGTGTCTTTGTTAAGCAAGTCCATATTTGCTTCCCAGAAGCTGCTGATTGTGCCGACGTCTTTCCAATAGCCTTGGAATTCATAGGCAAATAACTTCTTATTATCGAATAGCATCGCAGGAATAATATCTTTGCCGAAATCTTTAGAAGACAATTCATTTTGCTCTTCGCTTTCTAAATAGCTTTTTAATGTGCTCCATTTAAAGATGTAAACACCCATGGAAGCTAAGTTAGAACGTGGATTTTTCGGTTTTTCTTCAAAATCTACAATACGATTTGTATTCTCATCTGTATTCATAATGCCAAATCGGCTTGCTTCATCCCAAGGCACTTCTGTTACAGAGATAGTAGCATCTGCGCCTGTAGCAATATGCTGATCAAGCATTTTATTATAGTCCATTTTATAAATGTGATCTCCGGAAATAACCAGTACGTATTCTGGATTATATTGATCAATTAGAGGAGCATTTTGATAGATTGCATGTGCTGTGCCTTCGTACCAATGATCTTTGTCATTGCATTGGTATGGAGGAAGAATGCTTAATCCGCCATCGCGTCTATTTAGATCCCATTCTTTTCCGTCGCCAATATAATTTTGGAGAATATGAGGTTGATATTGTGTAAGTACACCGACAGTATCGATGCCAGAATTGCGGCAATTGCTTAATGTAAAATCGATGATACGGTATTTACCACCAAAGGGTACTGCAGGTTTTGCCAAATGTTCTGTTAGTTTTTTTAATCTAGTTCCTCTTCCGCCAGCTAAAAGCATTGCAATACATTGTTTCTTCAAAAAAATTCCCTCCTGTGTATGCTCTTTCGATATTATTGATCCCTTTTACGGGCAGTAAACCCTCTGTTGGTGTTTGCTTTTATTTATTTATTTATTTATTTATTTATTTATTTACAATCTGTCGTCTTCCCACAGCTTATAATAGTATTCATGTTCCTCTTCGTTTTCGAAAACCTTTTCATTTTCTTCTTGTAATTCTGCTAAATTAATATATTTCATGGTTGTCCTCCTCTAATTTGGTGTTGTCGTTAATTTAATGTTAATTCTATCAAAATCTGGAGTTAAAATAATAAAAATATTTAGAGTAATTTAGCTATTCATCGACATTTTGTAAGCCTTAACATGGTTTATAACCCAGATTTATCTCGAAAAAACAAATATTATGGTGTTTTTTGTCGAAATGTTTTTGGTTATTTTAGGTTTAATGTTTAAGTACCCATGAAAAATAATTTCAAAACCAAAAGAGAGGAAAATAAAGTGTAACTTAAATCAGTGGGGGCTTTTCCGTCCCCTACTAATTGTTAATTAAATCAATCAGGCTTTTGCAAGCAGTTATCTCCTCATTTCTTCTCATAATTTTAAGATTGTGGCTTAATGCCAGTTAATGCGGGATAAAAGATAGACTATTTTGTTTTTAGAGTGTCAAAAAAATTGTGAAGTGAAAATCAGGATGAATGAAAATGCTTGACTATCGAGGAACCGCACTTTTCAAGGTAATGAGCACCGCAGAAAGGGGGTGACGAAGAGAACGAGCGATTTTCAATAACATGAGAATATTCTATTCCCGATTCCGATTAATAGAACTAAAAAATCGCTAAAATAAATGGAAACGCCCATCAGCGGAATTTTCTTCATCCTCATTTATTGTTAGCGGCGTCCTCTAGATAATAGGTAACATAATCGTTGCTGCAGTAAGTGGATGCCTATAGTCTGTGTTCTCTTATAGCAGGTTTTTGCAGGAAAGTTTTACCCACTTAAATTTTTCATTTTCCCCTATCATCTTGAAATGAGGGTCAAAAGCCTGTTAATGGTTGATAAATATGGGATATAAATCATGGTTCGATTTTCTTAAATCTATTTTCTTTTATATTCATTATTTAAATTCTTTTAATATAGACGATATAACTAATAGAATTCTAGTCGAGAGTAGGAGGATAAATGATGATTGAAAGAACTGCAGCCTATCCGATATACCCTACATCTAGAGCAATGAGCACAAATCAAATTATAAGCAATGAAATGCCGGAAACACAGAAAATAAGCTATGATTCGTCAGAGAAAAGAAACCAGGAAGAGCTGTTGATGAATATGGTTCAAGAAATGAATGAATCATTTATGCCGACACAAACTTCCTTGAAATTTGAGCTTCATGAAAAACTGCATGATTATTACGTGAAAATTATTGATGATACAACAAAAGAAGTAATACGCGAAATTCCATCGAAAAAAATGCTGGATATGTATGCAGCAATGCGGGAATTTATGGGACTTGCGATAGATGAAAAGATATAAAAAGAGGTGACAGCCAAATGGTATTGCGAATAGGCGGACTCGCAAGCGGCATGGATATTGATTCCCTTGTCGAACAATTGATGACAGCAGAACGAGTGCCGTTAGATAAACTGGAACAAAAGAAAACCTATACAGAATGGCAGCGGGACGATTACCGCGAAATGAATTCTTTATTATTAGACTTAGATACGAGCATTTTTAATGGAATCAGCAAACAAGCATCTTATATTAAAAAGACGGTTACTGTGTCTGATGCGGATGCACTTTCTGTAAAAAACGTGAATTCTACGATGGATTTTTCTGGATCGATTAAAATTAATAGTCTTGCAAAAGCGGCAACGATGAAAAATAGTGGTGAAATTACTGCCATTACGGATGCTTCTAAAACATTGTCAGAAGCAAGCCCAGCTGTAACGGCACAAACTATTACGATCAAAGCCATCAAAAAAGATGGTACCATGCAATCAGATGATGAAGCATTTAAATATACAATTGATCCGTCTAAAGATACATTAGACAGCATTATTGCGAAAATCAATAAGGATTCTGGGGCAACGGCATTTTATGACTCTACTACCAAACAGATTTCTTTAACAGCGAAAAATACAGGGGATATAAAAGATGGTGCAGAGATTGCACTTTCTAGTGATGTAACAGGAGCTTCGTCTTTTTTTACTGGTGTGTTGAATCTAGCTGCAGATAATACAGGTGCAAACGGCACAGCAGGAGAAAATGCCAAATTTACTTATAACGGCCTTGAAACTACTAGACCCTCCAACACGTTCCAAATAAACGGCGTAGAATTCACTGCCAAAAAAGTAACAAGCGATGCTGTTACCTTTTCTTCTACACCTGATGTAGATGGGATTCTTAACACGATTACCCAATTTGTTGATAAATACAATACGGCTATTGAAAAAATCCGCACAAAATTAAGTGAAACAAAATACAGGGACTATGCACCATTAACTGCTGCCCAAAAAAAAGATATGGAAGATGATGAAATTGAAAAGTGGGAGAAGTTTGCGAAAAGCGGAACATTAAAAAATGATTCTATTTTAAACTCTGTTTTAACAAAATTGAGATCTAATTTTAGTACTGCAGTCAGCGGTACATCTGGATTCAGTCAATTATCGCAAATTGGCATTACGACAACTTCCAATTATTTAGATGGCGGGAAACTAACGATAGATGAAGATAAATTGCGTGCTGCGATTTCAAAAGACCCTAATGCCATCTATGAATTGTTCCAAAAAAGTGGCACAACTACTTCAGAACAAGGAATTGCACAGCGATTAAGGGCCAGCTTAAAATCAGCAATGACTGATATTACAGCAAAAGCAGGGAAATCATCAAGTGTAAACAATACTTTTTCTTTAGGGAAAATGCTGAATAATTATAGCAGTAAAATTTCCAGCTATGAAGATAAATTAAAGTCAATAGAAAGTCGCTATTGGGCGAGATTTACGGCGATGGAAACGGCAATAAATAAAGCGAACAGTCAGTCTACGTATTTGACTAATATGATGAGTTCTTAAAAAAGGAGTAAAAAAATGGCTACTACAAATCCGTATCAATCTTATCAGCAAAATTCTGTAAATACAGCATCACCAGGCGATTTAACCTTAATGCTGTATAATGGCTGCTTGAAATTTTTGCATTTGGCAAAAAAAGCAATCGATGCAAAAGATATTAGTGCACGAAATACCAATATTCAAAAAACACAAAATATCATTAAAGAGTTGATGGTGACTTTAAATATGGATATTGCTATTTCCAAAAACTTAATGGCGCTTTATGATTATATGAACCGCCAGCTAATTAAAGCAAATATTGATAATGATAAAAGCATCATTGAAGAAGTGGAGTCTCTTATAACAGAATTCCGCGATACATGGAAAGAGGCAATTCAATTAAACCGACAACAGCAATATGGCGGAGGCGGCCAAATTTAATGGAAACATATAAACAATTGTTTGCCATTACCGCACAATTGATTGAGCTTGTAAAAGAGAAAAGTGAGCAAGAAGACTTCATTAAAGAAATGGAAGAACTTTTTACGCAAAGGCAAGCGTGCCTATCATTGCTTTCTCCCCCAAAAACGGATAGTGAAAAAAAGATGGGACAGGCTTTAATGCAGCAAGATCAAGAATTAAAAGAAGCTCTTCAGCAGGAAAAACTAACGATTCAACAAGAGCTAAAACAGTTAAAAGTAAAAAAATCATCCAATCAAAAATATGTTAATCCCTATCAAGCACTGCAGACAGATGGCATGTTTTATGATAAACGGAAATAACCCTAAAACCGTCTTTATACAGGCGGTTTTTTATTATGCTTATTTTTACGATAAGTATGTGTTTTAAATAAGGATATGGAAAAATTCATCACACATTAACAGGCTTTTGTTTTTGACCCTTACCTCAAAGATTAGGAGAGAAAACGAGCAATCTAGGTGAGGAGAAACTTGCCTATAAAAGCCTGAGTGGTTCAACTAACAATCAGTGAGGGGATGGAGAAAAATCAATTGATTGAAGTTTCACTTTATTGAAAAGGAAACCATCACTTGCTTGGAGAGGCGTCTATTCGACTCCTGGGGGATTAGCGAGACAGGCGAGACCCTGCAGGAGCAAAGCGACGAAGCGGCTCGGCGCTCGCCCCCGGAAAGCGAATAGTCAGCCTCGGAAAGCCGATTCTATCTATTATTAAAAGATAATTTTTCACTTTTTCAGTAGTCTAGTGCAGATGCTAGGAAGGCTCCGGGATTAACCGCAGAAAGAATGAAAATAAAGGAAATAGAATAAAAACTACCAGTTCACAAATTTGTCGAAATTTCTAAAAGTTTCAGCAGGAATTTGCTAGGGTAAACTAGAAATATAAAGTATAGTCAAAATTCTTCTCTAGCAAGAATAAATTGCTTTATCTTTAGAGAAAATAGACTTGCACTGGAAATAATAAAGGAGGAGTAACTTATGCATTTCAACATAAGAGGAGAAAACATTGAGGTAACTCCAGCAATACGAGAATACGTAGAGAAAAAAATTACGAAATTGGAGCGTTATTTTTCCGAAACACCAGATGCGAATGTGAATGTCAATTTAAAAACATATAATGATAAAACAGCAAAAGTAGAAGTGACTATTCCAATGAGTCAATTGGTGCTGCGTGCCGAGGAAGATCATGTCGATATGTATGCCGCCATTGATTTGATAACAGATAAATTAGAACGGCAAATTAGAAAACATAAAACAAAAGTAAACCGCAAATTCCGCGAAAAAGGCAATGTAAATGAGTTTTTTGGATCTTTTGAAAGTGCTGCAGCCACTGAAGTAGAAGAAGATGAATTAGAAATAGTCCGCCAAAAACGATTTGATCTAAAGCCAATGGACAGCGAAGAAGCTATTCTGCAAATGGATTTATTAGGACATAACTTCTTTATCTATACAGATGCTGAAACAAATTCCACTAATATTGTCTACAAAAGAAAAGACGGTAAATACGGGTTGATTGAAGCAAAATAACATATAAAAACGCAGGAGATTGTCTCCTGCGTTTTTATATGCTGTCGAATAAATAAAATGAATTTTTTCTCTATTATTTATGGATAAAAAAAATAAGTGCATAATAGTAATAATATAGCTTCCACTAATCACTACATAAGTTGTCACACTAGTATGGAAATGGTAAGATAGATAAGATAAAGAATAAATGGAATAAGAGACGATTTTTTATGTTGCGAATAAGACTTTTTCGCTCTATTTGTTAATAAAATTGCCAAATCATTTTCATGCATTTTTAATAATAATGCATTACTATTAATCGGATATAACAAGAGATTTTATAAACAAATCATTATTTTGCAAAAGGAAAAAGCAGATGGCAGAAAGAAGGAGCAAATCAGAATCTCTGCCAACAGGTAAATAGTATTTTTCTTCCCATAACCATAAATAAAGGAGCGTTATTTAATGCTTGGAATTTTAAATAAAGTATTTGATCAAAATAAGCGGGATTTGAAGAAACTCGCAAAAATCGCCGATAAAGTAGAATTGTTAGCAGAGGAAACTGCTAAATTGACGGACGAGCAATTAGCAGAAAAAGCAGAAGAATTTAAAGGGCGCTATCAAAAAGGCGAAACATTGGATGAGTTGCTTGTGGAAGCATTTGCCGTTGTGCGTGAAGGGGCAAAACGTGTATTAGGTCTATATCCATATCCTGTTCAGCTGATGGGGGGAGCATCTCTTCATGATGGAAATATTTCCGAGATGAAAACAGGGGAAGGGAAAACGTTGACGGCTACTTTGCCTGTATATCTTAATGCCCTTTCTGGAAAAGGAGTCCATGTTGTAACAGTCAATGAATATTTGGCAGCACGTGATGCTTCGGAAATGGGAAAACTCTATGAATTCCTTGGACTGACAGTTGGTTTAAACTTAAACAGCATGTCAAAAGAAGAAAAACAAGCTGCTTATAATGCTGATATTACGTACGGAACAAATAATGAATTTGGTTTTGATTATCTTCGGGATAATATGGTTTTATATAATGAGCAAAAAGTGCAAAAACCGTTATTTTATGCCGTAATTGATGAAGTGGATTCCATCCTGATTGATGAAGCGCGCACACCGTTGATCATTTCCGGTTCTGCGCAAAAATCTACACAATTATATGTTCGGGCAAATACGTTTGTTAAGAGCCTGAAAGCAGAAAAAGACTATATATATGATGAAAAAACAAAAGGTGTGCAATTGACAGAAGAAGGCATGTCAAAAGCGGAACGGGTTTTCCAAATTGAAAACTTATTTGATGTATCCAATGTCGCCATCAACCACCATATTTCTCAAGCATTAAAAGCAAATGCCAGCATGCACAATGATGTCGACTATGTGGTGCAAGACGGAGAAATCGTTATTGTAGACCAGTTTACAGGCCGTTTAATGAAAGGCCGCCGCTATAGTGACGGGCTTCATCAAGCAATTGAGGCGAAGGAAAATTTAGAAATTCAAAATGAAAGCATGACTTTGGCTACCATTACTTTCCAAAACTATTTCCGCATGTATGAAAAATTAGCGGGGATGACTGGAACAGCAAAAACGGAAGAAGAAGAGTTCCGCAACATCTATAATATGAGCGTTGTTGTCATTCCCACAAACAGAGAAATTGTCCGTGATGATCGTCCGGATTTAATTTATGCGAGCATGGATGGCAAGTTTAGAGCAGTAGTAGAAGACATTGCTGAAAGACATAAAAATGGACAACCTGTATTGGTTGGTACGGTTGCGATTGAAACATCAGAAATTATTTCCAACTATCTTTCTAAAAAAGGCATTCCTCATAATGTCTTAAATGCGAAAAACCATGAAAGAGAAGCAGAAATCATTGCACATGCTGGGGAAAAAGGTGCTGTAACGATTGCAACAAATATGGCTGGCCGCGGTACAGATATTAAACTAGCTGAAGGCATAAAAGATCTTGGTGGTCTTGCAGTAATTGGTACAGAACGCCATGAAAGCAGACGTATTGATAATCAGCTTCGCGGTCGATCTGGACGTCAAGGAGATCCAGGTGTTACGCAGTTTTATCTTTCCATGGAAGATGAACTGATGCGCCGATTCGGTTCAGATAATATGAAAAATATGATGGCGAGACTTGGCATGGATGATACTCAGCCTATTCAAAGCAAAATGGTATCACGTGCCGTAGAATCTGCGCAAAAACGAGTGGAAGGCAATAACTTTGATTCCCGTAAACAATTGCTGCAATATGATGATGTTCTCCGCCAGCAACGGGAAATCATTTATACGCAGCGTAATGAAGTGTTGACTTCTGACAACTTGCGTTCGATTGTAGAAAAAATGATTAAAGCTTCTTTAGAGCGCAATGTAGGAGCACATACACCAGATCATGAAGATCAAGAAGCATGGAACCTGCAGGCCATTGTCGATTATGCGAATGGAAATCTTCTTCATGAAGGAGAATTGGAAGTTAGTGAAATTCGCGGCAAAGACAGTGAGGATATTGTTGAATTAATCTATGCAAAAGTATTAAAAAATTACGATGAAAAAGAAGAAAAATTAACGGCAGAACAAATGCGTGAATTTGAAAGAGTTATTGTCCTTCGTGCTGTTGACAGCAAATGGATTGATCATATTGATGCAATGGATCAGCTGCGCCAAGGAATTCATTTACGTGCATATGGCCAAATTGATCCACTTCGCGAGTATCAAGGTGAAGGTTTTGCAATGTTTGAAGATATGATTATTGCGATTGAAGAAGATGTGGCTAAATATGTAATGAAAGCAGAAATCCGCAACAACTTAGAGCGTGAAGAAGTAATGAAGGGCGAAGCGGTTAATCCGAAAGAAGATGGAGAAAAGAAACCGAAAAAACGTCCAGCTACGAAAAAAATGGATGTAGGCAGAAATGCACCATGTTCATGTGGAAGCGGAAAAAAATACAAAAACTGCTGTGGGAAAAGTGTATAATAACTAGTGAAATCTTGTCTCTTCTTTATAGGAGAGACAGTTTTTTTTATCACGCATTAACAGGCCGGACAGTAAAACTCCCACTGATTGAAGTTTCACTTTATGGGAAGTTTAGTTAATATCTAGTCTTTGCCAAAAAAAGTTGGGCAAAAACCAGGAACTTTTCCCTAGTGCATGCATTTTTTTGTGAAAAGCCATATAATACTATAAGGTAGAAATCTACAGACATTATTGAACTATATTTAAATAAAGGGTGACAGTAAAATGGAATTAGCAGATATTCGCAATGAATTAGAGAAGATAGAGGTAACACTAGAAAACTTTAGGGGGTCTCTTTGACTTAGAAAATAAAGAGGCTCGCATTGCTGAATTAGAAGATGAAATGCTTCAGCCAGATTTTTGGAATGATCAGCAGGCAGCACAAACAGTTATTTCAGAAAGCAATGCATTAAAAGACCAGGCGCATGAATTCTACAAATTGTTTGAAGTGTATGAAAACCTGGAATTGACATATGAGCTAGTGAAAGAAGAAGATGACGCAGAATTGCGAAGTGAATTAGAAGAGGAACTGACTGATTTAGTAAAACGCTTAAGCGATTTTGAATTAAATCTGTTGTTAAGTGAACCATATGATAAAAACAATGCCATTCTAGAACTTCATCCAGGTGCTGGAGGAACAGAATCCCAAGATTGGGGCAGCATGCTTCTTCGCATGTATACTAGATGGGCAGAGAAAAAAGGCTTTAAAGTGGAAACATTGGATTATCTTCCTGGCGATGAAGCGGGAATTAAAAGTGTAACACTAGCGATTAAAGGACATAACGCTTTTGGCTATTTAAAAGCGGAAAAAGGGGTGCACCGCCTTGTCCGCATTTCTCCATTTGATTCGTCAGGACGAAGACATACAAGTTTTGTATCATGTGAAATAATGCCTGAGTTTAATGATGAAATTGAAATTGAAGTGCGTACAGAAGATCTGAAAATTGATACGTATCGTGCTAGCGGAGCTGGCGGCCAGCATATCAATACAACAGATTCTGCTGTTCGTATTACCCATATGCCAACAGGAGTCGTGGTTTCCTGTCAAACAGAACGTTCTCAAATTAAAAATAGAGAAACAGCGATGAAAATGTTGAAAGCAAAATTGTATCAAAAGAAAATTGAAGAAAAAGAAGAAAAATTAGCAGAGATTCGTGGCGAACAAAAAGAGATTGGCTGGGGAAGCCAAATTCGTTCCTATGTGTTCCATCCATATTCGATGGTAAAAGATCATCGCACAAATACAGAAGTGGGCAATACCCAATCTGTAATGGATGGCGATTTAGATGTATTTATCAATGCTTATTTGCGTTCTAAATTAAGTGACATTGAATAATAATCGATTAAAGTCATCGCTATGTCAAAGCAGCGGTGGCTTTTTCTTTTTTTGTAGGCTCTTTTCTAAAAGATTGTTGTTTTTAAATAAACTTTGTTTACTCAAACCGCTGTTGATAAAGAAGATGATTGAAGCGAGCATCCTGAAGCGGAAATCACCTAATCTTTTTTAATTAAATAGCAACAAAGTTTACGAAAATAGCCTTTTAAAAAAAGATGCACAATCACGCCGTATGAGTAAAAACGAAGAAAAATTGCTGTTTTACCCCTTTACCACGCTAATTTAATGCGGTTTACACCTGTTTTAATGGATGATATACTCTCTGCTTGGGAAATGATAAGAAAAGAGAGAAGGCTATATAGTTTATGTTTTAGCTAACTTTTGTTAAAAAGGATCGTAACATATTATCTATATCGTCCATTATTTAAAGAGGTGTGAAGGAAAGTGAAAGTGCGTGAGTATATTTATGTGTTAGTCGGTGCGGCAATTGTGGCGTTAACCTTTAATCTGTTTTTATTGCCAAACCAAATTGCCTCTGGGGGAGTAAGCGGGATCAGCACCATTTTAGAAGCAAAACTTAATTGGGAACCTGCTTTTGTTCAGTGGGCATTTAATATTCCATTATTTATAGCAGGGGTTATCTTATTAGGGAAAAACTTTGGAGTAAAAACATTGGTTGGAACGATATTTCTTCCCTTTGTTGTATATATATCAAAAGATTTGGAGCCATGGACACATGAGCCTCTTTTAGCTTCTATTTATGGAGGAATTGGGATTGGACTTGGCATTGGCATTGTTTTTAAGGGAAGGGCCTCTACGGGAGGAACTGATTTAGCGGCGCAAATCATCAATAAATATACCGGAATATCATTAGGAAATTGTGTAGCTATAATTGACGGTTTGATTGTTGTGACGGCTAGCATTGTTTTTAGCATTGAACAAGGTTTATATGCCCTGATTGCCTTATTTGTAACAAGCAAAACGATTGATTTAGTGCAAATTGGAATGAGAAGCTCAAAAATGGCGCTTATTATAACAGAAAAACAAGAAGAAGTGCAAAGCGGCATTTTAACAAAAATAGATCGTGGTGTAACCAAATTAACAGCACATGGTGGATATACAGACTTTGAACGGCCAATTTTAATGTGCGTTGTTGATCAGTCAGAGTTTACCAAATTAAAGTCGCTTGTTCAATCAATTGATTCCACTGCATTTGTTATTGTAATGGATGCATCAGAAGTATTGGGCAAGGGTTTTAAATAATGGAGGAATTGGTATAATAAAAACAAGATCTGCTTGAAAAGGAGATGCTTGCATGAAAAAATTAATGATGCCAACAATTATATTTGCCTTTTTTCTTTTAGCTGGCTGCGGCAATAACGAGGAGTCATCCTCAAGTTCTGCAAAAGCAGGAGATCCTGAAAAGCTGTATAATCAAAAATGTTCCGTATGCCATGGCAGCAATTTAGAAGGCGGCGGCGGCCCAAATTTACAAGCTGTAGGGTCTGAATTGTCAAAAGAAGATATTGAGAAGATTATTCTTGAAGGCAAGGGCACTATGCCCAAAGGCGTATTAAAAGGAAAAGATGCAGAAGCAGTGGCCCAGTGGCTGGCTGACAAGAAATAAGGAAAAAAGTTTTATTTTTAAAATGGCTTTGCTATTTTACAGAATAAAACTTTTTTATTTTGGCTCTATTAAACTTGTTTGTCTGCCGCGTAAGGCATTGGAGGCTGCTTGAAAAAGAAACCACCTGCTTTTTTCCAGTCTTGCCATTCGCTTTCAGGGGGTGAACGGCAAGATTGGGAAAAACGATTCATTTATTCATTAAAAGATCATTTTAAAATAGTCCCCTTCAATCAACATAGATTCTTAAATAAAGCCTGTATTTAAAGGATTTGTCGATAAATAGGATAGATAAAAGGGAAAAGAAGATAAATGGGAATGAACTGAATGGAAGGCATTTAATAGAATAAGCCAAAAAAATGAAAATAAATGATACAATATTTGTAAAAGATTGTATGTAAATATTACCTTTTGATTACAATAAATCAAGGTCTAAATACCTATGGATGTACAAAAATAAGGGGAAAATAGATGGGATATAGCATTATTTGTATGGTAATATTAACTAATTATTAAAAAATAGTTTATTAATAGACGTTTGAAAAGAAAATGTAATAATTTTTTCCGTTAACTTGTTGGAGGTTAATGATATAATAACTTGAGTAACGAAGGGAACTCGTTTTTTGTTCCTTTCTTTTGACTGAAATTTGTCGAATGATGTATTTATCGTGTAAACTTTGTCAGTAAGACTTTATAGAAAAATAGAACTGTAACTCTCAGCAGCCCTAACAAGCCAATAGAGAGAAGAGTGGTTTCCTTTATCGTGCAAAAAATTCAGGGATTTATATAGCAAATGTTTCTAACAAATAATAATCAGGTGTGATAATAGATGATAGAAATGAAAAAGGTAATGAAAAAGTATTCTAATGGCGTAATTGCTGTTAATGGATTGGATATCAAGATCAAACAGGGTGAATTTGTTTACGTTGTAGGTCCAAGTGGTGCAGGAAAATCCACTTTTATTAAAATGATGTATCGGGAAGAGAAGCCGACACAAGGAACGATTATGATAAACGGCATTAACTTGGCAAAGTTAAAAATGAGTAAAGTGCCGATGTTAAGAAGAAATATTGGAGTTGTTTTCCAAGACTTTAAATTGCTGCCGACGTTAACGGTATATGAAAATGTTGCTTTTGCTCTTGAAGTAATTGAAGAAAATCCGAAAAAGATTAACAAAAAGGTAATGGAAACATTGGATTTAGTCGGCTTAAAGCATAAAGCAAAAATGCTGCCAACAGAATTGTCTGGTGGGGAGCAGCAGCGTGTTTCGATAGCACGTTCAATTATTAATGCGCCAAAATTGGTGATTGCAGATGAACCAACTGGTAACCTTGATCCAGAAACATCTTGGGATATTATGAATCTGCTAGAAGAAATTAATAATAGAGGGACAACCATTATTATGGCAACACACAATAAAGAGATTGTTAATACAATTAAGCATCGTGTTATTGCCATTGAAAGCGGAAGAATTGTTCGGGATGAGCAGCGAGGTGAATACGGATATGAAGGCTAGAACGTTTCGCAGACATGCAAGGGAAAGTTTTAAAAGCTTATTTAGAAATGGATGGATGACATTTGCATCCATAAGTGCTGTAACCATTACGTTAATACTTGTGGGCGTCTTTTTTGTCATTATGATGAATTTAAATAAAGTGGCGACAACGATAGAAGAAAATGTGGAAATTCGTGTGCATATTGATGTTGCAGCAACACAAGAAGAGCGGGCTGCGCTTGAGGAACAGATTAAAAATATATCAGAAGTCAATACCGTGAAGTTTTCTCCAAAAGAAAAAGAATTAAATAATTTAATTGATAGTTTAGGGGAAGATGGAGATGCCTTTAAGCTGTTTGAGCAGGATAATCCGTTAAATGATGTATTTGTTGTCAAAACAAAAGACCCAGCAGATACCATTAAAGTGGCGGACAGAATAGAAGGGTTTGACCATGCAGCAAAAGTTAAATATGGACAAGGATCTGTTGAAAAACTATTTAAAGTGACAAGTGTCAGCAGAAACGTAGGAATCGTGTTGATTATTGGACTGTTGTTTACAGCCATGTTCTTAATTTCTAATACGATTAAAATTACGATTGTTGCAAGAAGACGCGAAGTGGAAATTATGAAATTAGTTGGTGCAACAAACTGGTTTATTCGCTGGCCATTTTTCCTTGAAGGAATGTGGTTAGGCATTTTAGGTTCGATTATACCAATTGCAGCAGTATCGACCATCTATTATTATGCATATCAATATTTACAGCCAAAATTGGCTTCAAATTTTATTCAAATACTTGATTTTGCTCCATTTGTTTACCAAGTATCTGCCTTGTTGATTTTAATGGGAGCAGTAATTGGAGTATGGGGAAGTGTAATGAGTATCCGCAAATTTTTGCGTGTTTAATAGATTAAGAGTAACTATGATACGAAATACTATGTCCCACATTATGGATATTTTATAATGTGGGACATTCCTTGGTGCGAAAAATGTCGAAAAGTACGCTTTTTTAGCGATTAAATAAAGTGAGAAAATAGCAGCTCGGTTGAAGGGAGATCTCAGCTTGAAATCAACAGTAGTTAAATTATCAGTAGTTGCTGCATTGGGAATTAGCGGCATAATGACACAGATGCCGCTAAAAAATGTACATGCAGCAAGTTCCTTAAATGAACTCAATGAAAAAAAACAAGATATCGAAAATCAACAAAATAAAGTGGAGTCCAAATTAAATAATGCCAATGAAAAAATAACAGATGTACAAGGTCAGCAAGCAGATGTAAAAAAACAGATTGAACGATTAAATACGGAAATTTCCAATACACAAGTGAAAATCATCGAGAAAAAAGAACAGATAGCAGACACGAAAGTAGAAATAGCAAAGCTAGAGGCACAAATTAAAGAAGTGAAAAAAAGAATTGAACAACGTAATAAATTGCTGAAAGAAAGAGCAAGAGCATACCAAGAAACAGGCGGTGCTGTCAGCTATGTTGATGTATTAATGGGCTCTCAAAGCTTCAGTGATTTCATTGATCGCATGGGAGCAGTTGCTACAATAGTGGAAGCAGACCAAGATATACTTCGCGAGCAAGAAGCAGATAAAAAGCTGTTAGAAGAATCACAGGCAAAATTGAAAACACAGTTAAATTCTCTAGAAACATACTTAAGTGAGTTAGAAAGTATGAAATCTAGCTTAAACGCTCAAAAGAAAGAAAAAGATGCACTGATGGCAAAATTAAAAAAAGAAGAAAATGATATTCATGCAGAAATGCTGTCATTAGAAGAAGAAGAGGCCATTCTTGCTAGTCAAAAATCAGCCATGGAAAAGGCGATTCAACTAGAAAAAGAGCGTGTAGCGGCTGAAGCTAAGGCAGCAGAGGAAGCAAGGAAGAAACAAGCTGAAGAAGCGGCGGCAGCGGCAGCAGCTGCTGCGAAAAAAGCAGCAAGCAGTTCTGCAAGCACAAGCAGTTCAAGTGCATCTAGCAGCTCGAGTTCTCAAAGCACAAGCAGTGCAAGCTCTCAGAGATCAAGCAGTTCTGCAACAGCATCGGCACCGAAAGTATCTGCCGGCAACTTTACAAAACCAGCAAATGGCTATCTTTCTTCAGGTTTAGGTCATCGTTGGGGTACTTTTCATGCTGGTGTAGATATTGCAGCAGGCGGAACAGTTCCAGTTGTTGCAGCAGCAGATGGTGTAGTTATTCGTTCCTATACATCTAGCAGTTACGGGGAAGTAATTTTTGTATCTCATTCAATAGATGGACAAGTATATACAACAGTGTATGCTCATATGAGATCTGGAAGCAGACTTGTAGGTGCTGGCCAAGTAGTGAAAAAAGGACAACGAATCGGAACAATGGGCAATACAGGTGAATCTACTGGACAACATTTACATTTTGAACTGCATAAAGGACAATGGAATGCAGCAAAATCCAACGCCATTAATCCAGTAGGTATTGTTCCTCTTTAAATAAGCGCATTTTATGAGAAAACAGTCTATAATAGTATAGGCTGTTTTTTCGTTTTTCTTATTTAGTAGCATACCCTGATTTCTCAGAAACTACACATAACAATAAGGAAAAACTAATTCAAAGGATACTTGTAGATGGCAGCAAGCTTTTAATAAATAGTTGGGAAATCATCTTATGTTATAATAAAAAAAATGTTTTTATAAAAGAGGAGTTATAGTTATGAGCAACTTCGATAATGAGGAACAAAATCAATCGATGGAAAGTGGAAATAAGCTGCTGGATGAAGAAACTTTATTTATTGTATCCCAGACATTTAAAGCTTTGTCAGATCCGACAAGAATTAAAATCCTTCATTTATTGTCAAATAAACCTCACTCTGTTAACGAAATAGCAGAAAACTTACAGATGCTGCAGTCCACTGTTTCTCACCAATTAAGGTTTTTGAAAAATCTTCGGCTAGTAAAATATCGCAGGGAAGGCACCACTATGATTTATTCTTGTGATGATGAACATGTAATGAGTGTTTTGCAGCAAATGATTGACCATGCGATGCATCATTAAAACAAAGATAAATTGAAATTTAAATCAGCGGGGGGCCTCTGATTGTTGGTTGACGCAAGATAGGATATAGGTCACACAGATGTTGCGATAGGGCGCGGCGTCCTTAGTATCCTTAGTCTGTGTGCTTTTCTATCAGCTTTTATGGGCAAGTTTCTATTCATCTAGATTTCTCGTCTTCTCAGCTGGAAAGTTCAAAGGCCTAGCTAATGCGGGATAATTAGGGGGAAAGGGATTATTATAGGTTTTATTCTTTTTTTTACAGGCAAGCAAAATCCATTGAGTGAAGAGTGACTTTATGGAGAAAGAATGAATAATGTTTGGAAAAATAAAAAATAATAAAGAATATTTATTGACAATTTTCTGAAAGGATTCATATAATTAATATGAATATATGATTAATTATTCATATAATGAAAACACCTAATAAATAACGGATTTTATAGATGGATGCAGAAGCAAATTTTATGAGAAAGAGGAGATTATTGTGGAGGAAGGGAAGCAGTTAACGAAAAAGGAATTTACTTTAACTGGACTTGATTGTGCCAATTGTGCAATGAAAATTGAAAAAGGTGTAGCCGCCGTTGCAGGGGTAGATAAATGTTCTGTCAACTTTGCAACCCAGACTTTATCCTTAGCTATTGAGCAGCAGGATGAAGCGAGAATTATAGAAAAGGCACAAAAAGAAATTAGACGTTTAGAACCTCATATTAAAGTGGAGGAAAAGCAAAAGGGGCATATAGCTTCGGCAACTTTTTTACTGGAGGGATTAGATTGTGCCAATTGTGCGGCAAAAATTGAAAAAGAAGTAGGCAAATTGGCTGGAGTTGCCTCAGCTTCAGTGGATTTTGTTTCTAAAAAATTAACAGTAAAAGCAGCTGGCCATCAGCTGGAGGCAATGCAAGAGCGAGCGGAGAAAGTAGTTAAAAAGTTGGAGCCCCATGTACATGTTCTGCCCTTAGAAAAGGAAAAGCCTCACCATACACATGCTCACAATCATAGTCATGATCATGGGGGAGAAAATATCAAAAAGATGATAGTGCGCTTAATCGGAGGCAGTATTGTAGCCGCCATCGGCATATTTGCTCCCTTCTCTCCCTTTATGGAATTTCTTTTCTTTTTTGCTGCTTATTTGATCATTGGTGGAGATATTGTATTGCGTGCAGTAAAAAACATTATTCGCGGTCAAGTGTTTGATGAGCATTTCTTAATGGCAATTGCAACAATTGGTGCCTTTGCTGTCGGGCAGTATGCAGAAGGTGTGGCTGTTATGCTGTTTTACCAAATTGGTGAATTATTTCAAGGAATTGCAGTCAATCGTTCACGGAAATCCATCAGCAGTTTAATGGATATTCGTCCAGACTTTGCAAATGTAAAACGAAATGAACTATTTCAAAAAATGTCTCCAGAAGCAGTGGAAGTAGGCGATATTATCCTTGTAAAGCCAGGTGAAAAAATCCCCCTTGATGGCAAGGTAATAGAAGGAGCATCCATGGTTGATACTTCTGCATTAACGGGTGAATCCATTCCACGGGATATAAAACCAGGAAGTGATGTGTTAAGCGGATTTATCAATAAAAATGGTGTTTTAACAATAGAGGTAACAAAAGAGTTTGGAGAATCAACGGTTTCAAAAATTTTAGATTTAGTGCAAAATGCGAGCAGCAAAAAGGCTCCTACAGAAAATTTTATAACAAAGTTTGCTCGTTATTATACACCAGTTGTTGTAATTATTGCCTTTTTATTAGCTGTTGTTCCACCACTCATCATAAGTGGGGCAACATTCTCTGATTGGGTGTATAGAGCGTTAATCTTTTTAGTGATTTCTTGTCCATGTGCTTTAGTCGTTTCCATTCCTCTTGGATTTTTTGGAGGAATTGGGGCAGCATCAAGCAGAGGAATTCTTGTGAAAGGAAGCAACTATTTAGAAGCGCTAAATGATGTGAAATATGTTGTTTTTGATAAAACAGGAACATTGACCAAAGGTGTTTTTGAGGTAACGAAAATTCATGCTGCCAAAGGTGTAACACAGGATGAAGTGCTCCAATATGCGGCATTTGCAGAAGTGCACTCCAATCATCCTATTGCTGAATCGATTAGAAAAGCATATGGAAAAGATATCTTGGAAGACAGCATCACTAGCAATGAAATATCAGGGCATGGAATGGAAGTAGTAATAGAAGGAAAAGAAATACTTGCTGGCAATCGGAAATTAATGAGCGAAATGAATATTCCATTTTTAGAAAGCAAAGAAGTCGGCACCGTTGTTTATGTTGCTGTTAATAAAACCTTTATTGGCTATATCGTAATTGCTGATGAACTAAAAGATGATGCGAAACAAGCGATTCAATTGCTGAAAGAGCTAAATATGAAAAAGACAGTCATGCTGACAGGCGATGCATCGGCTGTTGGGGAAAAAGTCGCCAAAGAACTGGCGATAGATGAAGTATATGCAGAATTATTGCCTCAGCATAAAGTTGAAAAAATGGAACAATTGGACAGAACTAAGCAAACAAATGAAAAGATTTTATTTGTCGGAGACGGCATTAATGATACACCAGTGTTAGCGAGGGCAGATGTTGGGATGGCAATGGGAGGATTAGGGTCAGATGCTGCCATCGAAGCAGCAGATATTGTCATTATGACAGATGAGCCTTCTAAAATAGCGACAGCAATCAAAATTGCAAAGAAAACACGCAAGATTGTTTGGCAAAACATTATTTTTGCCCTTGGAGTAAAGCTGTGTTCCTATTGCTTGGAGCATTTGGCATTGCAACTATGTGGGAAGCGGTTTTTTCAGATGTAGGCGTCACATTGCTTGCTGTTTTGAATGCAATGAGAGTCTTAAAAACAAATGATTTATAAAAAAGAGTTATCCAATAAGTCGATGTTTCGGCTATTGGATAACTTTTTTTATGGTTAAGCCCATATTCACTCATTTGAAATGTAAACAAGGAGGAGGACAGCGAATAAAAGGGGAGTTTGTTAGCTGAACCAATCAGGCTTTTACAGGCAAGTTTCTGCCTACCTAGATTTCTCATTTTCTCCTATAATCTTGAGGCGGGGGGCTAGAGCCCGTTAATGCGTGATAAAATGATAACTATTTTTTGTATTGAAAAGGGTCAGCCTATAGGAATATTTCTTTTTGTTTCAAAAGATTTTTCTTTTTCTTAACAGGATTGTCTCCATTTTTTCATAACTTGTCCTTTGGAATCATATACATGAAACAATATGTTTTTAGAGTTTGATTTGCAGAAAGGACGATTAAGATGAATCGAAAATGGCTGGCAGTTTATATGACAGGTTCCCTTTTGACGGGAGCAGGTGGTGCCTATATTGGCATGAATGCGATATATAAAGAAAGGCTAGAATCAGCATCATCTTCTTCTAATAAAGAAGATGATGCTCTATCTAAAGCAGAAAGAGCATATGATTTAATCGTAAATAATTATGTGGAAAAGGTAGATAAAGAAAAGCTAGAAGAAGGGGCTATTAAAGGAATGCTTTCTACATTGGATGATCCTTATTCTGTTTATATGGATAAAGAAACAGCAAAACAATTTGATCAGGCCCTTGATCCCTCATTTGAAGGGATTGGAGCAGAGGTAAGCACGGAAGATGGGAAAATTGTAATTGTTTCGCCAATTAAAGATTCTCCAGCAGAAAAAGCTGGTTTAAAGCCAAATGATGAAATTGTTAAAGTAGATGGAAAAAGTGTAGAGGGACAAGAATTATATGAAGTAATTAAGAAAATCAGAGGAGAAAAAGGTTCGAAGGTTAAGCTGGAGATTATTAGATCAGGTTTGGATAACCCTCTTACGATATCGGTAGTTCGAGATGAAGTGCCGCAAATAACTGTATATTCTTCTATTAAAAAAGATGGCGGTGAAAATATCGGCTACTTGCAAATTACCTCTTTTTCAGAAGAAACAGCAGCAGAATTCAAAAAAGCGTTAAAGGACTTGGAGAAAAGCGGAATTTCAGGATTAATATTAGATGTGCGCGGCAATCCTGGAGGACTTCTCACCAGTGTAAACAGCATTTTAGAAGAGTTTGTTACAAATGATAAACCATATGTGCAAATTGCAGATAGAAGTGGAAAAAAAGAACAGTTTTTTTCTACCTTAACAAAAACAAAAGAGTATCCAGTAGTAGTACTTGTCGATAAGGGGAGTGCGTCTGCCTCGGAAATTTTGGCAGGAGCATTAAAAGAAGGGGCAGATTATACGTTAATTGGGGAAAAGACATTTGGAAAAGGAACAGTACAGCAGGCGGTGCCAATGGATGATGGCAGCAAAATCAAATTAACATTAGCGAAGTGGCTGACCCCTGATGGCAACTGGATTCATAAAAAAGGCATCGCACCGAATTTAGAAGTAGAGCAATCAGCCTTATATCAAACACATCCATTGCAGATTGAAGAAACCTTAGTGCAAGAAATGAACAGTGAACAAGTAAGATATGCACAAGAAATACTAACAAGTCTGGGATATACTACTGATAGAAAAGACGGATATTTCAGCAGCCAAACAAAAACAGCCGTAAAAGCATTCCAAATGAAGCATGCTTTAAAAGCAACTGGAAACATTAATGCAACAACAGCCAGCAAAATGCAGGAAGCAGTTCGAGCTGCAATGAAAGATGAAGAAAATGATATTCAGCTGCAGACAGCACTTCATTATATTGTGAGATAGAATGAAACGGCAATGAGTGATATCATATTCTTCCCTTCATTTGGACTTTAATTTTAAGAGAAGGATTAATGCAAATTAAAAATTTTACACATAAGTGAAGAAAAGTCAGCTATTCATATGCCATTATTGTATTTTCTTAGCATTATATAATGGACCTATTCATTATATAATGCTAATTATGGCAGCGGAGGAGCTGGCTTTTTTTGTGCATCCAAACGCCATTACATAATCAAGCTGTACAATTTAATCACTAAGTGACACATTTCACAAACAGGTATTGGAGATGAAAACGCATACATTTATTGTTTTTTTCATGCTACAATAAAATCAAGTTAAGGGGGAATCACAAATGTACCTTGATGAGAGAAGTAATACACTTCTTAAAGAAGTAATTGTAAATCCAGATACCTCTAATATTAAACTAGAAAAAAAGTTTAATTTATCAAGGAGGCAGGTCAGTTACAGTTTTCAGAAAATCAATAATTGGTTAGAAGGAAACAACTATCCTCCAATTAAAAAAACAAATAGCGGCAAATTTATTATTAGCCCAGTAGTAATGCAAATATTTGCAGAGAAAGTGGATGAAAATAAGCACAATCAGTATATTCCTTCAGAAAAGGAAAGGGCTCAACTGATTATCTTGCTTATAATCAATAATGATAATGATTTATCTCTATTCCATTTCACTAGTGCGCTAAAAGTCAGCAAAAATACGATACTTCGCGACTTAAAAACAGTGCAGAAAATAATTGAACCTTATCATCTGGCCATTAGCTATTCAAGATCTAATGGTTATGAATTAGAAGGAAAGGAATGGAATGTAAGAAAGCTGGCAATTGATGTATTGCGAAATATGTTATCTATGTATCATGCAGAAGTTCATATCTTAGATTTTTTAAATGTAAAAAACGAAGAAATACAAGCAGTAAAAAAACAAATGGAAGAAATAGAAACAAAGCTAGAACTTCAATTCATTGATGAGAGTTTCAGATTATTGCCATTCATTATGGTAATTACCCTCAAAAGGATGAAACAAGGAAAATTTATTAAAGATCACAACTCATTAGGCTATGAAGAATTAGCTGAAACAAAAGAGTATCTTGCAGCAGAAGTGCTGGTAAATGGAATAGATAATATTCCAAAGTTAGAGCGTTTGTTTATTACATTGCAGCTGTTGACATCCAAAATATTGACATCTCATTTATCAGATAAAGAAGTTCTGCCATTAAAAGAATCAATAGCACAAACACTTGAGATATTTGAAAATAAGGCATGCATTAAAATGAAAGAAAAGGAATTGCTGCTTAATAAGCTTGTGCTTCATATGAAGCCTGCTTACTATCGAATAAAATATCATCTTACAACTAATTATCCCACCATAGAAAAGAGCAGCGAAGAATTGGAAGAAATCCATTTTATTGTGAAAGATTCTGTAGGACCTCTTGAAAACTATATAGGTTGCGAGATAGAAAAAAATGAACTGCTGTTTCTTACTATTTTAATAGGGGGCCATTTATTAAGCTCAGGGGATACGATTCAAAAGAAAATGAAAGCAGTGGTTGTTTGTCCTAATGGAGTATCTATTTCGAAGCTAATGGAAAGTACTTTGCGGGACTTATTTCCAGAATTTTATTTCTATCATGCTTTATCCATACGAGAATTTCAAAAACTAAAATTTGATTTTGATCTTATTTTTTCACCAGTGCCCTTACAAACAGATAAGAAGTTGTTTATTGTAGAAAGCATTATTTCTGATATAGAAAAAATACAGCTAAGACAAAGAGTATTAAATGAAATTCATGGCTTAACCACTAATATCATCAATATAGATCAATTAATGAATACGATTGAGAAATATGCAGTGATTAAAGAGAAGCAGCTGTTGACAAACGCTTTACAAGAGCATTTTTCACTTAAACCTGCTAATCAAAATAATATAGTGGAGACTCGGGGCAATCTATCATTAGCTAATCTTTTAACCCCAGATATGATGGTGGTAAAACGCAAAGTAGCTAGTTGGGAAGAAGGAATAAAAATAGCATCTGCTCCCTTGTTGCAAAGTGGTGCAATCACAGGAAATTATGTAGAGGAAATGATTAGACAATATCCAACCATGCTTCCACATATTGTTTTAAGAAATGTTATTGCCATTCCACATGCAGATCCTGACTGTGGTGTTAATAAAATTGGCATGAGTTTATTGAAAATAGAAGAAGGGCTGCCTTTTAATGAAGGGGAAAGAGTCTATTTTATCGTTGTATTAGCTGCAACAGATAAAAATAAGCATCTGCAAGCACTAAGGCAATTGATGAATCTTTCTAAAAATAAGGAAGAAATAGAGCAATTAACAGCACAAAACAATTTAAATGATCTTTATGAAGTCATAAGGAAATATTCATAGCATGATGAAAGAAGGGGAAAAAATGGCAGTAGTTTCGTTTATTAAAGAAAACTTGATAAAAGTGGACCTAGAGGTAGAAAATCAGGATGAGCTATTCCAAGTGATGTATCAAGAGGCTTATGATCAAGGATATGTAAAAGATACTTTTTTAGCAAAAATCAAAGAAAGAGAATCGATTTTTCCAACAGGACTATGCATGGCTGATTATAGTGTAGCCATTCCACATACAGATCCAGAACATGTGATAGAACAATTTATTGCAGTGGCTACCTTAAAAAAACCTGTAGCTTTCTCTTTAATGGAAGATAATACAAAAACTACAGATGTAGATGTAGTGCTTATGCTTGGGCTAAACCAGCCGCATAGTCAACTGGAAGTATTGCAAGAATTGATGCAAGTCATCCAAATAAAAGATAATTTAATAAATATCATCCAAGCAAAAAACAAAAAAGAAATAATCACTATCTTTGAAAATATAAATATCGCTATTATAGGAGGTGATTGATTTGAATAGGGCATCTGTGCTTGTAGCATGTGGCGCAGGGATTGCAACATCAACAGTAGTAATGGATCATTTAGAAGAATTATTCAAAAAAGAACATTTGGATGTATTGCTTGTGCAATGTAAAATATCCGAAGTCGCTTCTTTGCAGTCTCAAGCAGCACTGATATTGTCCACTACCATTTTGCCTACGAGCTATATTACACCAGCATTAAGTGCTACACCGTATATTAGCGGCATCGGAATGGAAGATTTAGATAAAGAGATCATCGATTATATAAAAGCATATTTGGAATCATCTACAATTAAAATGTAAACGTTTAATAAATAGGTTGGAAAGCAAAATAATCATTGCTTCTAAATAGATAATATACAAAAAAGGGAGAGAATTAACATGAAAAAAGGAAAAATTCTAGTAGCTTGTGGAGCAGGTATCGCAACATCAACGGTTGTTTGTAATAGAGTGGAAAGTTTAGTAAGAGACAATAACATTAATGCAGAGATTGTACAATGCAAAATTGCTGAGGTTGCAACTCTTCAAGGCGATGCTGATTTAATTGTTTCTACTACTATTTTGCCAAAACAATATGATATTCCTGCAATTGTTGCAACAGGGTATATCAGTGGAATTGGCATGGAACAAATTGATCAACAAATTATTAATCACTTTAATAAATAGGCATGTTCTATCAAACCTTTTCTTATAATTTCTATTGAAAGGTTTATCCGGCACTAACGGGCTTTTGACCCCCACCTCAAGATGATGAGAAGACACGGGAAATGATCACTGCCCGTAAAGGCCCGATATAAAAGAACACAGACTAAGGGCGCCACCTCCTGTGGCAACGTCTGTGTGACCTATATCCTATAGGCCTCAACTAACAATCAGTGGGGTATGAAGAAAACCCCCATTGATTGAAGTTTCACTTTATCCAAAAAAGGCCAGGTTAGAAGTAGATTTTGTCTGATTGTTATTTAGTAAGAAACGAGAATGATAGAATACTAAAGCTTTTTTAGAAAAGCAACAATGAGAAAAAATACTTCTAACCTGACACTAATTTCCGTCTAGGGAGGAACTTCCATATGAAAGAGCTTTTAGATGGCGTTCAGTATGTACTTGGTTTAGGGCCTACTGTCATTTTGCCGCTTGCGATTCTTATTATAGGGTTGATATTTAGAACCGGTTTCAAAAAAGCGTTTCGTTCAGGATTAACGATTGGGATAGGTTTTGTCGGGATTAATTTAGTCATTGGTGTTCTTACAGGAAGTTTAGGACCAGCAGCACAAGCGATGGTCGAAAGATTTGGTCTTAATTTAACTGTAATTGATGGAGGATGGCCAGCTGCAGCAGCAGGTGCTTGGGCATCACCAGTTGCCGCTATTCTTTTGCCGATTTGTTTAGGGGTTAACCTTTTAATGATTTTTCTAAAGCTAACAAAAACACTGAATGTAGATATCTGGAATTATTGGCATTTTATCGCTGCTGGCGCTACTGGCTATATTTTAACAGGCAGCTACCTTTTCGCTATTCTTTGCGCGGTTGTATATGAAGTTATTGTTCTTATTATTGCTGATAAAACACAGCCGATGGTAGAGAAGTTTTATGGTCTTCCGGGAATTACATTTCCAACAGCGTCAACAGCTTCATTTGCGCCACTTGGCATCTTGCTAGGATATTTAATTGAAAAAATTCCAGGCTTGCAAAAAATAAAAGCTGATCCTGATACGATTCAAAAGAGACTTGGCATTTTTGGCGAACCAATGATGATGGGTTTCATTTTAGGAATCGTTATCGGAATATTAGCTGGCTATAATGCAGGAGATGTTTTCCAAGTAGGGATTTCTATGGGGGCTGTTATGCTGCTATTGCCTCGTATGGTAAAAATTCTGATGGAAGGTTTGCTGCCAATCTCAGAAGCAGCTCGAGACTATCTAAGAAAACGCTATGAAGGAAGAGAGTTATATATTGGTTTAGATGCAGCACTAGCGGTAGGGCATCCTGCTGTTATGTCAACAGCATTGATTTTAGTTCCTATCACATTAGTATTAGCAGTTATTCTTCCAGGCAATAAAGTATTGCCGTTTGGAGATTTGGCGACAATTCCATTTTTGGTGGCATTTATCGTAGGCTCAAGAAAAGGAAATATTATTCACTCTGTTATTGTAGGAACCATAATGATTGCGCTTTCTTTATACATGGCAACAGATTTTGCTCCTGTATTTACACAAATGCTTGCAGGCGGTTCTTTTGAAATGCCTGGCGGGGCTACTCAAGTATCGAATTTAGATACTGGCGGAAACCTTTTAAACTGGCTGGTTCTTAAAGTATCTCAGTTATTTCAAAATATAATCTAGAATAGTTCTGAATAAAAAATGGGGAGGCATGTAAGATGAAAGCTGTAAGTAAACTGGCGCCTGGTTATGATAATATGTCCTTAGTAGAGTTGGAAGAGCCGATTGTCTCTGAGGATAAAATTAAGATAAAAGTTGCTTATACAGGTATTTGCGGATCAGATATCCACACCTTTAAAGGGGAATATAACAGTAAAAACACTCCTGTTGTATTGGGGCATGAATTTTCAGGAATCGTCGTTGAAGTAGGGAAAAATGTCACAAAGGTTCAAGTTGGGGACAGAGTAACAAGCGAAACAACTTTCACAACGTGCGGACAATGCCTATATTGTCAAGAAAAAGATTATAATTTATGCCCGCATCGAACAGGAATTGGCACACAAGTTAATGGCAGTTTAGCCGATTATGTAATTGCAAGAGAAGAAAGTGTGCATCTTATTCCTGATAATGTAAGTTTAGAAGCGGCTGCATTAACAGAACCGATAGCTTGCTGCGTTCATGCAGCATTAGAAAAAACAACTATTCAATCCGATGATAAAGTATTAGTTTTTGGTCCAGGTCCCATTGGATTATTGCTTTGCCAAGTAATAAAGGCTCAAGGCGCCTTTGTTATTCTCGCTGGAATTACCAAAGACAGCAAACGTTTGGAACTGGCTAAAGAGCTGGGGATAGATGTAGTGGTAGATACATTAAGAGAAGATTTATCCGAAATAATAGCCAATTATACAGATGGTTACGGGGCTGATAAAGTGTTTGACTGTTCGGGAGCAGTTCCAGCAGTAAACCAAGGTTTGTCTCTGACAAAGAAAAAGGGCACTTTTGTTCAAGTTGGCTTATTTGCAAATAAAAAGAATGAAATAGATCAAGAATCGATTATTCAGCGTGAAATAAATTATGTTGGCTGCCGATCGCAAAAACCAAGCTCTTGGAATCTAGCGTTAGATCTTTTGGCATCTGGAAAGATAAATACAGATAAAATGATTACAAAAGTTGCCGAACTTGATGACTGGAGAACAGCCTTTGAAACGGTAATGGCTGGAGATGAAATTAAAGTATTGATTAAATCATAAGACATTATTGTTTTTCGGATCGTTTCTATGAGTAAATCCATGGTTAAATCAACCTGCTCCTTTAAAACAATAAAGTTTACGAAAACAGCCAATCATAAAACAGCAAAAACCCCAACTTATTGGGGTTTTTTAATGTTATTTATTTAAAATACTATCCTCTAGCACTAATGTTTTATCTCCGTAAATTTTAGTAATATGTTTTTCTCCCCAATTGCATAATGCTGTTAATATACTTTCTAGACTTTTTCCATATTCGCTTAGTTCATATTCTACTTTAGGGGGGATTTGCTGGTAGATAATGCGGTTTATTACCCCATCTTCTTCTAGCTCGCGAAGCTGCTGGGTCAGCATTTTTTGTGTAATGTTGGGCATTAAACGTTTTAATTCGCTTGTTCTTTTTTTTCCATGTGTCAGGTGGCAAAGTATGACACACTTCCATTTTCCTCCTATTACTTCAAGGGTTGCTTCTACGGAAATATTGTATTTTTTATTATTCATTCTCTATTATCCTCCTAGTTAATATAGGCACTAAAAAGTTCCTATATACCTTTTAGGTTCCTACATTACTTTAAAGTGCGTACTTTTTTATTTGATCTATATAGTTCATAATAACATTTGCCGGTGAAATTGCAATTTGTATTTTATCGTAAAAGCCTATTAGTGGTTTTGTAAAAATACTTTCATTAAGAAAAGCATGCGCATGCTTTCATTAGTTAATAAAGATAAAGGATGGAGGAAATATGAGTCTAGATAAAAAAAGTACACTAGCATTGCTGGCATTAGCAATAAGTGCCTTTGCAATTGGTACCACAGAATTTATTAGTGTTGGTTTGCTGCCGCTTATTTCAAATGATTTAGGCATATCCATTACAACAGCAGGGTTAACCGTGTCTATCTATGCTTTAGGTGTCACAATAGGAGCTCCGGTATTAACATCGATTACATCTAATATGCAAAGGAAATCCCTGCTGCTTTGGATTATGATTATTTTTATCCTTGGAAATAGTATTGCTGCATTGGCTACCAATATAACTGTTTTATTATTTGCCCGCATTATTGCTGCATTTTCTCATGGGGTATTTATGTCTATTGGTTCAACTATTGCTGCAGACCTTGTTCCAAAAGACAAGAGGGCATCTGCCATTTCTATTATGTTTACAGGTTTAACGGTGGCGACCGTAACAGGTGTGCCATTTGGAACATTTTTGGGTCAGCAATATGGCTGGAGATTAGCTTTTGCTGCAATTGTTATTATAGGCATTGTCGCATTTATTGCTAATAGTATCCTTGTGCCAAATAACTTGTCTAAAGGAGATAAGGTGACATTCAGCGATCAAGTCAAATTAGTGAAAAATGGCAGGCTTTTGCTAATCTTTATTATTACGGCACTAGGATATGGGGGAACATTTGTCATCTTCACGTACCTGTCTCCCTTATTGCATGAAGTGACAGGGTTTAAGGAAGAAACAGTTGCGTTAATTCTACTAGCATATGGGATTGCAATTGCCATTGGAAATATGATTGGGGGGAAACTTTCCAATCTAAATCCACTTCGCTCCCTATTTTATATGTTTCTTGTACAAGCGATTATTCTATTTGTTTTACTGTTTACGATACCATTTAAACTAGCAGGATTGATTACGATTATTTTTATGGGACTGTTAGCTTTTATGAATGTTCCTGGATTGCAGGTATATGTTGTAATGCTTGCTGAACGATTTGTGCCAAGTGCTGTTAATGTGGCATCAGCACTAAATATAGCAGCATTTAATGCAGGTATTGCTATAGGGGCCTATTTAGGTGGAGTGGTTACAAAACAGATTGGAATAATTCATACAACATGGGTTGGCGGAATAATGGTTATGCTGGCAGTTATTCTTACTGGATATAGTTTAATGCTAGAAAAAGGATCAAAACAGAATGAAAATATAATTAAAGGGGATATATAAATGAACTTACAATCAACAGTTGCACTAGCTAATGGAGTAAAAATGCCTTGGTTAGGTTTAGGGGTATTTCAAGTAGAGGATGGAGAAACAACGATTGCTGCCGTTCGCACAGCAATCAAAAATGGTTATAGAAGCATTGATACAGCTGCTATTTATGACAATGAAAAAGGTGTTGGAATAGGAATCAAAGAAGGAATTGAACTTGCGGGCATTACAAGAGAAGATTTATTTATAACTTCAAAAGTGTGGAATGAAGATTTAGGCTATGAAAAAACATTAAAGGCATTTGAAGTTACTCTAGAAAAATTAGGATTAGATTATTTAGATTTATATTTAATTCATTGGCCGAAAGAGGGCAGATATAAAGATGCATGGAGAGCGATGGAGCATCTTTATAAAGAAGGAAAAATTAAAGCGATTGGTGTAAGCAATTTTCAAATACATCATTTGGAAGATTTGCGGAAAGATGCTGATATTAAGCCAATGATTAATCAGGTAGAGCTTCATCCACGCTTAACACAAAAAGAACTAATCAAATATTGCCAAGAACAAAATATACAAATACAAGCATGGTCACCTTTAATGCAAGGACAATTGCTGGATAATCCTGAACTGCAGGAGATTGCTGCAAAGTATAATAAAACAATTGCGCAAGTGATTATCCGTTGGGATTTGCAAAATAAAGTTGTTACTATTCCCAAATCTATTAAAGAACATCGAATTATTGAAAATTCCCAAGTCTTTGATTTTACTCTCACAAAAGAAGAAATGGAACAAATCGATGGATTGAATCTTGATCAACGTGTTGGTCCAGATCCAGATAATTTTGATTTTTAAAATGTAATTTTTGGCTCCTGCTATAAGAGGAGCTTTTTTACGTTTTTTAGGAAAATAACAATAAGTTTGGCATATGGGGATACCAATATTCAGAATTTTCCTTTATAATATCTGTTGTATGACCAACATGATTTGAAAATAGGAGGAATTACTTTGAAAGTTGGAGTAATAGTATTAGGCACCTTACCAGCTGGGGTTAAACAGATTCTTTTTAAACTTTCGAAAGAATTGACATCACAGTATAAGCTAATTGGAATAGAAGTAGCTAAGGATGAGAAGGTTGCATATCGTGAGCTAAATGAATTAAGTGATTCCCCTTATTTAGGAAATGCTTATTTAAAATTATCTGCAGCAGATCATATTCAAAATTGGGAAGAATTATTTATAAATATGGATATGGGGATTGTCATTGGAGATCAAAAGGCAAAAATGGCATGGGAAGAAAAGCTTTCAGACAGCGAAAAAGTCAACTCTCTATTTGTGCCTGTATCCATTCATAATAATATAAAAGGTTCAGAATGGTCTTTAGGTTATGATACTGCTTTAAATAGCATTACACAAAATGTTTTGAAGGTAAAAGATACCATTCATTCTTTAAAATATGATAAACCGAGATTGTTTGGCTTTTCTATAGAAGGACAGCCTCCAACATCTATGCTTCAAGATATTGCAATCAGTGTGGATGGACATTTTCTGGCAAATGATTTAGAAGAAGGAGAAGTGAAGCAATTAATAAATAACATCACAGAATCTTTTACTAATCAAAATACGTCGAATGTACTGGTTTATAGTGTTGGGTTGGCAAATGTGGTGGAAAACGAATTAATAAGCAAAATAGATGCAGACTGGAAATATGCAGAAATAGATGAAGCATTATGCATGGGGACAAATCCAACGGCAATTGACCGGATTTTAGCAAACGAATTAGCGGAAGAAATTTTGTTATGGGTTGCAAATGAAAAGCAAACGGGGCAATTAAAGGTGCTGAAGGATGGCATTGTTTTTAAAGAGAATCAAGTAACAGTAAAATGATAGAGTTAATGGAGGGATATCTCAGAAGCTGTTTTTCGGCTTCCGGGATGTCCCCTTTTCTTTATTGGCGATTGAGTATATTTGCCAAAATATTATAGATAGGCTTTCTATTAATTTCCCAGTAGAATATAATAGAATTAGAACGTTTTAATAGGAATAGTATATTCAAAATTTAATAAGATTTATGCTGCAGATGAAGCAACTAACAAGTATGTAGAAGGTGGGATGTCCAAATGGGACAAGATGTTCTATTTGAGATTTTTAAAGGAGCAGGAAAGTTATTTTTAAATCCGATATTTTATCTTTCTTTCTTTTTTGCTGCATACCTTGGCGTATCTAGAGTAAAAAGGGAAAGAAAGCAGTTTACTGTAAGGGCAGAAAATGCTTATTTTGAATTAAAGCAAGTCTTGAATACAGGATTGATTATTGGTCTATGTTTATCTGTTGTATCGATTCTTTTTGTTGTAGTTGTTCCAATGGAAATGATTATATATATAGGCTTATTTACATGTTTATTAAGTTTAATCGGTAAAACAAGGTTTCTGTCATCTGTATATACAGTTGGATTGGGTATTTTATTAAGTATTCTTTCTTTGCATTTAGACTGGGATTTTTTCTTGTTTTCTAAAAGTGATTTAGATGCAAACCTTATTATTTTTCCAACTGCTATTATCCTATTAGGATTATTGATTGTCGCAGAAGGTATCTTTATAAAGAGAAAAGGTGCGCAAAAAACATCGCCGCGTTTAATAAAAAGCAAGCGGGGGCAATATATAGGAGTGCATCTTTCAGAAAGAATCTGGTTACTGCCGCTTTTTTTATTTATTCCAAACGGCATTTTAACCAGTCCCATTGAAGGATGGCCTATGTTTACAGTAGGAAATGAAACGTATTCCTTGTTGCTTGTACCATTTTTATTGGGATTTAAACAAGAAGTTCAAGGCGTTCATCCGATCACTGCTATTCAGGCTGTCGGAAAAAACACAATATTTTTAGGCGTGCTTATCACGCTAAGCTCTATTGCCGCTTATTTCTATCCGCCTGTTGTTTATGCAAGTATTTTCCTGGCTATTATTGGTCGTGAATGGATAACAATCGGACAAAAAAATAGAGAAAAAACGAAATCCTTTTATTTTTCAAGAAAAAATAATGGGGTGATGATTTTAGGAATAGTCCCTGATTCTCCAGCAGATAAAATGGGTTTGAAAATAGGAGAATTAATTACCAAGGTAAACAGCATTCCTATTCATGATGACATCGAGCTGTATAAAGCACTGCAGAAAAATTCTGCTCATTGCAAGATAGAAGTACTTGATACTAGAGGTGAAAATCGTTTTGTGCAGCGAGCGTTATATGAAGGGGATTACCATGAATTGGGGCTGCTTTTGATTCAAGAACATAAGCAAGAAGGAAATGCGGCAGTATGATTTTTATGTTTTTGTAAAAAAACTAAAGCTTTTCAAAGCAAGGAGGAAGCAGAATCATTTGCATCTTTTTTGCTTTTTTTTTGTTTGTAAAAAAATGGTTTGTGAAAAAAGTAATGGGTATATTGATATGTAGATCGTAAATTGGTATGATGAAACAATTGGACTTATTAATTTATATATTTATATAGTTAGGCAAACTCGTTGAAAAACGAAGACGCAAAGCTTCAGATCTAAGGCGTTAATAATAATGCTATGATAGCTGGGCCGCATGCAAAAGATACTGATTGAGCTATCTTTTATTTGCATTTTGCCTCTTGAAATAGGCAAAATGCTTTTTTGTGTGCAATAAAAAAAAGGAGACAAATTTTATGGATTTCAAAGATGTTCAGCAGCTTTTTCCAAGTGAGGATGGAAATGCAAAACAACAGGAAGAACTTTTAAATTTAATTGCAGCATTAATTAAGGAAATGGATACTTATAAAGATCCCAACAAATCTATTTTAGGTGAAGTAAAGGATAGAGATGCAGATTTTTATCGAGGTCTAATTGAAGAATCGACTATTCCAACTAGTGGACAGCAAATGTCTGCGGTAGTTGAAGAGTTACTTAAATTGGTTCAAGGGCACCCTTATCATACACATAAATTTGTGACAAATGTTCTGCCAATGGCAAGTATTCCTGGGATTTTAGGAATGCTGACAACTGTTTTGGTAAATGGAAATAACCTTTGGGATGTATATGGTCCTGCGGGAGCAGAAGCAGAAGTAAAAGTTATTTCTATGATGTCAAAATTAGTTGGCTATGACCATACTAAAAGCTGGGGATATACTACATGGGGAGGACAAGGAGCCGTATTTACAGGTTTGCGTCTAGCCATTGCTAAAATGTTTCCAAAAGCGAAAGAAGAAGGAGTGCCATCTAACTTATATTGCTTTGCATCAGAAGGTGCACATTATAGCTTATTAAAATCAATTGAAGCGACAGGGATTGGATCTAATCATCTGATTCGTGTTAATACACTGGAAGATCATTCAATGGATATAGATGATTTAAAACAAAAGATGATTCAAGTTATCGAATCAGGGGGCATTCCCGTTTACGTTGTAGCAACAACAGGGACAACTGATTCATTCGGCATAGATAATGTCAAAGAAATTAGAGAAGTGTTAGATGCCCTTACAGCCTCTTATAGACTAGATCATATACATGTTCATGCGGATTCTGCATTAGGTGGATTTTACAGCATTTTTAATAAATATGATTTTAAACAAAACCCGCTACAATTTGAAGAAGAGGTTTTAGGAGGATTATTACAAATTAAAGAGAGAATGCAATATTTATATCTTGCAGATAGTTTGTGTTTCGATTTTCAAAAATTAGGACAAACGCCATATTTAACAAGTTTGTTTTTAACAAAAGATGGAAGTTCATTAGGGTTGTTGGATTTAGAAGAATTTGAGACTCCTTATGTAGGAAACCGCGGCTATGGCAGCTATCATACAGGATATACACTTGAATGTTCCCGAATGGCTAGTTCTATTGCCATTTATGCTGCATTGCAGGCTTTTGGGATGGAAGGTTATCAGCAGATTCTTGGAAACTATGTAAGAGTAAATCTTGCATTCCGCAAAAAATTAGAGAATGCATTTACTAATGCAGCAGTAATTAACCCATGTAATATTGGACCTATAACGGTATTTAGAATTTATGAAAATAAGGCATGCTGGCAAGAAGAAGTTTCTGGAAAGGCAACTAGTGAAGCAATTCAAGCAACAAACCAGCTAAATCAAAAGCTGTTTGAACTTCTAGGCAACGATAGAGATGAAGTCTTTTTTGGGGATACAAAAAAAGTTTGCTTAATTGAGGCAAATGATACAAAAGAAAGGCTTCCTGTATATGCATCTAAGTTCTTCTCCATTTCTCCATATACAGAAACAAAACATCTGGATGAAATGATTGATTTTTTAATGCCGCGAATTACTGAAGCGATGAATCAAAACAATGATTCAAAGAAACAGGAGGAAGAATGCTTTGCAGTCCTCAACTAAGAAAAAAAGCGGATCTATATTTAGAAAAAATTTAATAAGCTATGTTATGTTGTTGGCCATCAGTTCATTTGTTTTTTGTGGAGCCTTGTATTCCTTTACTAGATATATTGTGGAAAATCAGGTAGTTACGGGATTTGAGCAAACACTGCGTGCAAATTTAGCCATTATCTCTGATGATATAGAAGCAGATAATGTACAAGAAGCAGAAGAAGGTTCTAACGAAGCATATCAACAATTATTATCTACATTAAATGAGTTGAAGAAACAAACGGATGTTGAAAATGTATATGTACTTGGGAAAGATAATAATGAGGGGCATATTACTGCATTAAGTGATACGGAAGAAAGAGGATCCGATTATTCATTTACAGAGGATATGAACCGAGCTTTGGCTGGTGAAATAGTAATAAGTGATATTTACAAAGATGAATTTGGAATTCATAAATCTATTTTTATGCCTATAAAGGGAACAAATGCTATTTTGGGCATGGACATGGATGCTTCTTTTATTGAAAAACTTTTTTCTCAAATTATTTATGTATCATTAGGTTTAACTATTTTTGTATTAATTTTAGGAAGCATAGTAGCTTACTGGATGAGCAAACGTATTTCAAAGCCTATCGTTTCTTTGGTTGAATATGTAAAACCATTGGCGTCTGGAGATTTTACAGGGAAGTCATTGAAGGTAAACTCTGATGATGAGATTGGTGAGCTGTCAAAGAATATTGATAAAATGGCGGAGCAATTAAAAATTCTTATCGGACAAGTTTCACAAAGTTCAGAGCAAGTGGCTGCAACCTCTCAACAATTATTTTCAAGCACAGAACAAACGAGCCATTCTATATCTATGATTAATGATTCCATTCAAGAGGTAGCATCTGGTACAAATCAACAAGCAGATACGATTGAAGAAATAGGTGGCAATATCGTTAATATCACTACTAATATAGAGGATATTACAACTAGCATCAAAAATGTTACCATTACTTCAACTAGTACGGCTGCAACAGCAGAATCTGGTTCGGAAGTTGTAGGAAAAGCAGTGGAGCAGATGCAGATTATTAATCAGAATGTTAGTGAAACAGCTGAAGTTATTAATTATTTGCATGAAAGTTCCAATCAAATTAGTGAAATTGTTACATTAATCTCCAACATTGCAAATCAAACAAATTTATTGGCTTTAAATGCATCCATTGAAGCTGCACGGGCAGGAGAGCATGGCAAAGGGTTTTCGGTAGTTGCGGAGGAAGTGCGTAAATTAGCGGAAGAATCTGGCAGTGCAGCTAAACAAATCAGCGAAAAGATTATTTACATGCAAGATCAATCTTATAAAGCGGTTGAAACAATGTCAAAAGGTTATCAGGCCGTGCAGACAGGTTTAACAACTGTTGATGAAGCAGGTGCTTCATTTGAAAAAATTCGCTATTCGGTAAATGAAGTTGCTCATCAAATTTCATTAATTGAACATAAAATTATTGGCATGAATGATGATGGAAGCCGGATTGCTGCATCGATTGATCAATTATCAGATGCTTCAGCAGAATTCTCCGGGCATGCTCAAAATGTATCAGCTGCTTCAGAAGAGCAAACGGCAGTTATTGATGAGATAGTCTATGCATCTAATAATCTATCTAAAATGGCAGAAAGTTTACTTGAAGCTGTTAATAAATTTAAGTTTTAAAGAAAAAAACCATCTGAATTATAGAGACATTCAGATGGTTTTTTATTTTGCTTATTGGACGGATAGATTAAAATAAAAAGTATAGGATAGAGACAAACAAGAAGAGAAATTATAAAAGAACCAGTAGATAAATAAGATCCCTCTTTTATAAATAGAATAGAGGAAAACTTAGTTTTTTAAGGAGAAGTTTATGGATTTGCTAATGACTATCATATTGCTGTTGTCTTGCTTATTAATTTCAAACATCACTAGTCACTATATACCGTTTATCCCTACAGCATTAACTCAAATAGCATTTGGTGTTATCATTTCTTTAGTATTTAATGATTTTTCTTTAGAGATTGAAACAGAATGGTTTTTGCTGCTGTTTATTGCACCTCTTTTATACAATGATGGAAGGTATTTTCCGCGGGATGAATTATGGAAGATGAAAGCGCCTATTTTTGGCAACGCAATTGTGCTCGTGCTTGTAACGACTATTGGAGGAGGATATTTTATTCATTGGATGATAGCAGAGATCCCTCTTGCTGCAGCTTTTGCTTTAGCGGCTATTCTTTCTCCAACTGATCCAGTAGCAGTAAATGGAATTGCAAAGCGTATACATATTCCAGAGAAAGTGCTGAATTTGGTTAGAGGAGAATCATTGATTAATGATGCTTCCGGTTTAGTTGCGTTTAATTATGCAGTTGCAGCCGTAGTAACGGGAGTTTTTTCTTTGCAGAAGGCAACATATGATTTTATGTATATGTTTATTGCTGGGGCTGTTTTAGGTGTATTGCTTAGTCTTATTATAATATGGATCCGTTTTACATTGCGCAGGCAAGGTATTAATGATGTAACATTTCATTCGTTGCTGCAAATTATTGCCCCATTTATTATTTTTATTGTAACAGAAGAAATGCTGCATGCTTCAGGTGTTATTGCAGTAGTCGTCGGCGGCATTATTCATACTATCGTAAGGGAAAAAACGGAGATTATTATGGCAGAGGAGCAAGTGCTTACGGAAAATATTTGGAGCATTATTTTATTTATTTTAAATGGAATAGTCTTTTTATTATTAGGTTTAAATATTCCTTCTTCTATGGTTGAAACGGTCGCAAATCCCAATATAGGAAATTGGCTGATTATTGGATATGTTATTGCTATAGGCATTGTTATTTTAGGAATTCGATTTATTTGGTCTTACTTGTTTTCATATTATGAATATAGGTTCCTTCAAGTAAAAAAAGAAGAAAAACCTACTGCAAAAACAGCGCTGTTAATAAGCTTAACAGGTGTTCGCGGGGCAGTTACGATGGCGGGGATACTATCCATTCCCTATTATTTGGAAAGCGGAGATGCATTTCCTGAACGCTCTTTACTGCTTTTTTTAGCGGCAGGAGTTATTTTATTTACTTTATTGGCTGCTACCTTTATTCTGCCATTAGTAAGCGGAGGAGAAGTGGTAGAAGAAGGAATGGAAACGGGAATAAATTTGCCAGAAGCGAAAAAGGTGCTTTTATTATCTGCAGTAGCAACATTAAAGCAAGAATTAAATGAGGAAAATGAAACAGCTGTATATCAGTTGATTGGAGAATATAAATTCAGAATACAGCAAATTCAGCAAGGGTTGAATCAGGAAGAGTCAAATGAACGATTGCAAAAAAACAAGGTGGAACTCGGCTTAATGGCATTGAAGATGGAAAGAAAATATATTCAGGAAATGTTTGAAAATGAGAAGCTGAATAGTGGATTATATGCAAAATTAGAGAAGGCATTGAATTACAGAGAGGAAGTGCTTTCCAATAATTTGAAATCAGCAACAAAATATTTTATTGGAATACTGATTAGAGGTTGTAAACATGTAGTAGGCAGACTTCACAAAGATTATGATAGACAAAAGTCTCATTTAGCAATTGGCCGTGAGATTCAATTAAAAGCGATGGAATATGCTCTTAAAAATCTTGAGGCAAATGCAAAAGAAGAAAAAGAAGCTTTCGCCGCGGTGATTCTTGATTACAAAAGAATGATTAATCGAATGAAACTGCCAACCAGCAGAAGTAGTGAGGGAATGGAAGAACAAAAGGAAGAACTTCGCATAAAAGTGCTTGATAAAGAGCGATCAGAAATACGCAGAATGTATGAAACTGGCGATATTACAAAAGATCAAGTAAAAGAATTAAGAAGATTTATTAATTATATGGAGAGTGTTACATTGTTTGAACATGTAGAATAGTAAGAATTTTGATGTGGGGTGTCTTAAGATATATAGCGACTATATTTTAAGCCGCCTTTTCTCTTTTTATCACGCATTAACGGGCTTTTGTCTCCCGCCTAAGGGATTATAAGAGAAAACGAGAAATATAGGTGGATAGAAACTTGCCTATAAAAGCCTGATTGAAGTTTCACTTTATGATGCCAAAAAGTTCATAGCAAAAAATCATAAGACAATCTATTCCATACATAGCATAGAAAAAATAATAAGGAGGGTACAAATGGAGACAATAAAGGAGAATAAGAGCAATGTTGTAGTGTTTATCCCCTTTACAGCAGTTAAGCGTTTTTTTATTTTGGATTTGACAATAGGAACCGCCGCTTTTTATGGATGTAAAGCAATTTATGATCATGTGCTTATAGACAGTATTGGCACAATGGCGGTTACAGAGGTGATAAAGAAAATTCAAAAGTATTTGGCTGAATTTAAATAAAGTAAGTGTAGAATTATTCTCCTCGCATATTTGCTTCATTATTTTATCCCTCCTTTATATGGATTAACGGCTAGTTCCATGTGTTTTATTTATGAAACAAACATTTTAATATAATAGTGTATAAATATAATTTGACGTATTTTTGTAAGGTGTATAAAATTTTCCTATAGGAAACATTTTTATGCAAAGCAAAAAAAGACTAGTGAATGGATGATAAGTTTATGTTGGATAAACTGGAAATATTGACGAATCTAAATGGAGACTATATTTCAAATAAATAGTTCCAATCTTGTTTTGTTAAAGCATTCTTAAACATAGTCAAGAATAAAGATAGATAAAGGGGGATAAGGATGCCAGATAATTTATTATTAGCTTTTGGTTTAACATTATTAGCAGGCCTTGCAACAGGTATCGGAAGTATGCTTGCTTTTTTTACCTCTACTACTAATACTAAATTTTTATCTTGGATGCTTGGCTTTTCAGCAGGTGTAATGATTTATGTTTCCATGATTGAGATTTTTGTTAAAGCCAAGGTTGCACTTGTGGATTCTTTGGGAGATCATTTAGGGAACTGGTTAACAGTAGGCGGATTTTTTGCCGGCATATTACTTATCGGTCTTATTGACAAATTTGTACCAGAACAAAATAATCCGCATGAGTTGAAAAAAGTGGAAGAAATCAATGCAGTGGATCTGGAGAAAAAAAAGGATCAGGCATTATTGAAAATGGGGACATTTACTGCATTAGCGATAGCTATTCATAATTTTCCTGAAGGCATTGCAACATTCACCGCGGCATTGCAAGATCCAGGGCTTGGCGTCGCCATTACTGTTGCGATAGCTATTCATAATATTCCAGAGGGTATTGCGGTAGCCGTTCCGATTTATTTTGCAACAGGGGATAAGAAAAAGGCTTTTAAACTTTCCTTTTTATCTGGTTTAGCAGAGCCGGTAGGGGCACTTGTTGCTTTTTTACTATTAATGCCATTTTTAAATGATATTATGTTTGGCCTCATTTTTGCAGCAGTTGCAGGAATTATGGTTTTTATCTCTTTAGATGAACTTTTGCCAGCAGCAAAAAAATATGATGAAGGCCATCTGTCGATTTATGGATTAGTTGCAGGGATGGCTGTAATGGCGATCAGTTTGCTGTTATTTATTTAGGAAGCGCTGCATTCAGTCAGACAAAATAATGATCCATAAAATGAAACTTTAATCATTTGGAAGCTTATTGCCTGTTGATGAGGGGAAAAAAAGGAACAATTAAGCATATCGCTTAGTTGTTCCTTTTTTTATGTGCCTCTGTTAAAATGACCGTTGATTTTAAAAGAGGTGTTCGCAAGCCTGTTTGTTAGCATTTCGCCAAACACACTCGCTCTAATTAACTGTGGCCAGTAGCTTTAACGAATCCCTTTTGGCTAGGATGCCTTTTTTTGCTGCCGTTTTTCTATTTTTAATGAAAAAAACCATCGCCAACCTGTCAAAGCGGCTGCTAATGCACAAAGAATGCTTGAACCGATAAAAACAACATGCATACCCTCTAAAAAAATATCCGGTCTGTTTGGAATTAATGCTGTCACTCTATAGCCGGCCCTCATGCTCATAACGGAAAAAAGTGTGCTTGTTGCAAGTGATATACCTACAATCATTCCTAAATTTCTCACAAGGGAATTGACGCTGCCTGCAATCCCTAGCTGTTGTTTCGGAACGGTAGACATAACCAATGAATTATTAGGAGACTGAAATAAACCAGAACTTGCCCCTGATAGAATAATTAATAATGCAACATTAATAAGGGAGCTATTTTCATGGAGAAAAGTCAGTCCGAGTTGTGCTGCCACCAATAATAGCAGCCCAAAAAATGTAATGATTTGCCCGCCGATTTTATCGGAAAGGCTGCCGCTTAATGGTGCGACAATAGCCATTGTAATTGGGAAAAGCATCAGCAAATATCCAGCCTGCAATGGAGATAAACCTAAAATGCTTTGTGTATAAAAGGGTGCTAATATATTAAAACAAAAGTTTACGACAAATACTAAAAATCCGCAAAAAATACTGATAGAAAAGAGCGAGTTTTTAAAAATGGCCAAGTGGAGCATTGGGTTAGCTGATTTTGCTTCAATGATAAGAAATGCGATAAAAGAAATAACTCCAAAAACAAATGAAATAATAATACACTTATTCATATAGCCGATTTGCTGGCCTAATAAGAGGGCTGCAAATAGCAAAAGGACGGAAAAGGAAAACAATAAACTGCCAGGTATGTCTATTTTTATTTTTGCTGTTATACGATCTGCAGGCAAAAGACGCCATGCAAGTGGAATTGCAATAATGCCTATAGGGATATTTATCCAAAAGATATATTCCCAACCTAGACTAGAAAGAATAATTCCTCCAAGGCTTGGACCTGCTATGCTCCCTAAAGAAACAAAGGTGCCAATAATTCCTAGTGCTTTCCCTCTTTCTTTTGGCGGAAAAATCTCTGTTACAATCCCTTGGCTATTGGCCATTGTCATCGAAGCACCAATGGCTTGGATAAAACGAGAAAAAAGCAGGAAAAATAAGGAATGGCTTAAACCACAAAGAAAAGAACCTATAATAAAGATAATTGCACCATATTTAAAGATCTTAATTTTTCCATATATGTCTCCGAGTTTGCCGAAAAATAGAATAGCCATACATATTGTCATTAAATAAATGCTTACAATCCATTGTGATTCGGATAATGTAAGATTTAAAAGTTGAGAGATGGTAGGCAATGCTATATTTACAATACTTCCATCTAATGTACACATAAATGTAAAGATATTAAGAACAATTAGTATGAGCCAACGTTTATTATAAACAGCTTCCTTATTAGCTGCTGTATTTTTTGCTGTAATCAAACTTTCACCTCATTCTAAATAGTTGCGTGCGCAACATTTTTGTTTATATTGTAAAAGATTTTAGTTGCGTACGCAACTAAAATTTTGTATGCTACTATATGCAAAAATAACAGCAAAGAGGTGAAAGAAATGAGGGAGGTGCCATTAGGAAGATTAGTTTCGTTAATTCATCGCCAGAATCAGAAATTTCTTGCGAAAGAATTAAAACCATATAATCTTGGCAATGGTGGGCAATATGCCTTTTTAAAAAAAATTATAAGACAGCCAGGCATAAATCAAGATGAACTGACGTCTGTATTAAAGTTTGATAAAGCAACAACCGCAAGAGCAGTTAAACAATTAGTGGAAGCAGGCTATATTGAGAAAAAAACAGATAAACAAGATCGGCGTTCCAATAATTTATATCCGACAGCAAAAGCGATCGATATTTATCCTGCTATTCAAAGGGTGCTGGAAAATTTAAATGAAGAAATCACAAAAAATTTTACAGAAGAAGAGGAAAAGCAGCTGATACGTTTATTGCAAAAAATCTATCCTGAATGAATAATGAGGAAGGTAAATATTATATTTTTTGTATGATTTAATTTTACTTAATAATGAATGATTGTTGATAAAGCAGGCAAAATGTAAAGGATGATAATTGTATTCGCCATATGTAAGAAATGGCTGATGCAATAGAAAACAGCTATATAAGTTGGAAGTGCCTTGATTCAGCTAGTGTATATGTTAAAAATGATATAAGTTTTTATCACGCATTAACAGGCTTTTGACCCCCACCTAAGGGAGTGCAAGAGAAAACGAGAAATGTAGGTGGGTAGAAACTTGTCCATAAAAGCCTGATTGGTTTCACTAACAATCAGTGGGGGACGTGAAAAATCCTCACTGATTGAAGTTTTACTGTAAGTAGACAAATAGGATGGAAACAGTATATGAGAGTACAGCAGTAAAAAGTTATGTGTCAGCTATCAAAATAAAAATAGAATGAAAAGAACTATAAGGGGGAAAAAGGAGATCATTTTAGATTCTCCTTTTTTGCGTGCCGCTAAAATAGTGGGAAATTTAGGCTGTAAAGCATGTGAATAAGAAAAAAAAATTTAGAGAATATAAAAGAGGCAACAAAAATCTGTTTAGAGGATGTGTGTAAATGACTGTTATTAATAATGTAAAGCAAACAATTGCTGGATTAAAAAGCGCACAAGCAAGCTTAGAAACATTTGCTCTTGCAACAGATAATCAATCAGCAAAGCAGCTGTATCAAACTGCTGCACAACAAACACAGCAGGTTATTGATTCTCTAAACCCAAGAGTCCAAGAAATTGAACAAGAAGAGCCTCAATACGCTGGACAATAAAAATAGCGGGCATGGTTGGCGAGTGTTGCCGATCATGCCATTTAAAGAAAGGTGAGCTATTAGATGACTGTCGCATCTAATGTAAAACAGACATTAGCAAGCTTAAAAGGATTAGAATCACAATTATCGACATTTGCTTTAAATTCAATGGAAGAAGAAGCACAGCAAAAATTCCATGAGGCAATGGTTTTAGTCGGTCAAATAAAAAATGATATTCAGTTGAGAGTTTATGCAATTGAAAGAGAAGAGAATGAATATAGTTCGTCATAAGGAGTTAATGGGATGTTAACAGGCATGGAAGTTGTACTCCGAGCATTTTTATTTGTACTTATTTTATTTATCACAGCCAAACTATTAGGAAAAAAGCATATTTCTCAATTGTCATTATTTGAATACATAGCTGGTATTACACTTGGGGATATTGCTGGTGAAGTAATCTTAAGTGCAGAAGCTAAAATATCAAATGGCATACTTGGGATATTTGTGTTTGGCATTGTTTCCTATTTAGCAGATGTCATTTCACTAAAAAGCAAAACCTTACGAAATATTATTGAAGGAACAGGCACTGTTCTTGTAGAAAACGGAAAGCTGTTGGAAGAGAATCTTAAAAATGAAAAATATACGATTGATGATTTTTCAAGTTTATTAAGACAAAAAGATGTTTTTAGTTTATCAGAAGTTGAGTATGCAGTTCTTGAGCCAAAGGGCATGCTGAGCGTTATGCTAAAAAAGGAAAATCGGCCAATAACACCAAAAGATATGAAGATGAAAGTGCCGAATGAAAAAGTGCCGCAAACCGTTATTATGGATGGCAATATATTATATGATTCTTTAAAAAAGGCTGGAAAAACGGCAGCGTGGCTTAATGAAGAACTTGCAAAGATTGGTGTAACATTAGATAACGTTTTTTTCGGGCAAGTAAATTCATATGGGGAACTGATTGTCGATATTTTTGATGATAAGCTGAAACTTGCATCCCCGCAAGAGCGTCCCCTGATGTTGGCTACTATTAAAAAAATACAAGCAGACTTAGAAATATATGCTCTGCAAACAGATAATAAAGAGGCAAAAGCAATGTATAATAAGAATGCAGCAAAAATGCTGGAAGTACAAAATCTAGTGAAAATATATTTAGAAAATTAAATACCATTGTATAAAATTTGGTGCATATTTCGATATGTGCCAAATTTATTTTTTTGCAATCAAGCCAAAAGAATCATTTGAAAAAATGTAAGTGTTCTCAATAGAATTTTTCGCTTAAATGTATTACTATAACGGTAAGAAAGATAGAATCTCAATAAAGCAGCAAAAATATCTCAGGCGAGGAGGGTGTTTTTTGAATGAAAAAGCAGCAGTAGGAGAACGAGCTGCAGAGGAATATATTAAAGATGGAATGATTGTAGGATTAGGGACAGGCTCAACTGTTTATTACACAATCGTGAAGATTGCAGACATGATAAAAAATGGCCTAACTATTTCTGGTGTGGCAACTTCTGTGCAAACGGAAAATTTAGCGGAAAGCTTAGGCATTCCATTGCTGGATCTTAATCTGGTGAAAAAGATAGATGTAGCAATTGATGGTGCCGATGAAATTGATTCTGATTTCTGTGCTATTAAGGGCGGCGGCGGAGCCCTTTTGCGGGAAAAACTTATTGCAAAACATGCAGAAAAATTTATTGTTGTTGTGGATTCTCATAAAGTTGTTCAACAATTGGGAAGTTTTCCTCTTCCTGTTGAGGTTGTTCCTTTTGGTGCAAAACTAACGGAAAAAGCCATTCAAAAATTTGGCTGCAAAACAGTGTTTCGAGAAAAAGAAGGAAAGATTTTTGTTACAGATAACGGCAACTATATTATTGATTGTTATTTTTCTGCAATCGTACAGCCTAAAGAATTAGCGGCGGCGCTTAACTATATTCCCGGGATAGTGGAAAATGGTTTGTTTATTAATATGGTTGATCATGTTATTACAGTAGGTAATGATAATAAAGTTATTGTTTTATAATAAAATTTAAATCGCTTACAATAAAAAGTACATAGTATGATAAAATTTTTAGAATGACATGCATTGCTTCAATAATTACTGATATGGGGGAATAAATGATGAAATTTTTTATCGATACAGCAAATTTAGAGGATATACAAAAAGCATATAAAATCGGCGTTTTAGCAGGAGTAACAACAAATCCTTCTTTAGTGGCAAAAGAAGGTGTAAAATTTGAGGATCGCATTGTAGAGATATTGCAAACTGTTCCTGAAGTAGAATCTGTTTCTGCGGAAGTGACGCCGAATGCTCATACAGCAGAAGAAATGATTGCAGAGGCAGAAGAATTAATTAAATTAAACAACCATGATGAACGTATTACCATTAAATTGCCAATGACATTAGAAGGATTAGAAGCAACAAGATATTTGTCCAAAAAAGGTGTAAAAACAAATGTAACACTGATTTTTACAGTAAACCAAGCATTATTGGCAGCAAAAGCAGGTGCCACATATGTATCGCCATTTTTAGGCAGATTAGATGATATTTCTGAAGATGGTGTGCTGCTTGTTGAAAAAATAGCACAGTTATTTAAAATCCATCAATTAGACACACAAATAATTTCAGCATCTGTTCGCCACCCAGACCATGTTACAAGAGTTGCCCTTGCAGGTGCACATATTGCAACCATTCCATTTAGTGTGATAAAGCAGCTTGCTAAGCATCCGTTAACAGATCAAGGATTGGAAAAATTCGCAGCCGATTGGAAGCAATAACTGCTTGCAACCGATGGTTCATCCATTGATTTGTTGTTAAACATCTTCCATCGACAGAACGATTTGATGCAGATAAAAGATAAATTAATTAATGTAAACACAAATCTTAGAAAGAAGTTGACATGATTCCTTTAAATGGATTTATGAATAACCTCTTTCTTTTTTTTATAATTCTGTTTTTTTCTTTTTTAACGTTTCATTTTCTTACACTTCATTATATCATCAGAGAGAGAATAGTTTATCTCGCTTTCTACGAGGCTACAAAATCTCTGCTACTGGATGGAGGGAAGGCTAGATGGCCACCTTATAAGTCTGCTTGGTCTGGAGATAAAGAAAAAGTTTGCTGATTAACGTTTCATTTTATGTTCACTAGGAGCATGATAATCGCTGGAAGATAATGTGCGGAAAAAAGGAGAGAAACAAATGACATTGAAAAAAGAAGCCCTTCGTATGCATCGAGAGAAACAAGGCAAATTAGAAGTACAGGCAAAAGTGGAAGTGAAAAATGCTCATGATTTAAGTTTGGCATATTCACCAGGAGTAGCAGAACCTTGTAAAGCCATTTATGAAAATCCAGAAACTGTTTATGAATATACAATGAAAGGAAATATGGTGGGAGTTGTTACAAATGGCACAGCTGTTCTTGGATTAGGCAACATTGGGGCAGCTGCATCACTGCCGGTAATGGAGGGAAAAGCAATTTTATTTAAAAGCTTTGCAGGAGTAGATGCATTTCCCATTGCATTGGATACAACGGATGTAGAAAAAGTTATTGAAACCGTTAAATTATTATCTCCAACATTTGGTGGAATTAACTTAGAGGATATTGCAGCTCCTCATTGTTTTGAAATTGAAGAAAGACTAAAAGCTGAGTTGGACATACCTGTTTTTCACGATGACCAACATGGAACAGCAATTGTTACATTAGCCGGGCTAGTAAATGCGTTAAAAATAGTTAAAAAAGAAATGAAGGATTTAAAAATTGTCTTAAATGGTGCTGGAGCCGCAGGAATTGCAATTACCAAGCTATTATACTCATACGGTGTAACAAATATGATTATGTGTGATACAAAGGGTGCCATTTATGATGGAAGACCGGAAGGCATGAATAGAGTGAAGGCTGATGTAGCTGCGTATACCAATATTCATAAAGAAAAGGGCTCATTAAGTGAGGTTATAAAAAATGCCGATGTATTTATCGGTGTTTCAGTTGCAGGGGCCTTAACTAGCGGGATGGTCGCTTCTATGAATAAAGATGCTATTATATTTGCAATGGCAAATCCTGTTCCTGAAATAGATCCGAAAGATGCAAAGGCTGCAGGAGCGAAAGTAGTAGGAACAGGACGTTCTGATTATCCTAACCAAGTAAATAATGTTTTGGCTTTCCCTGGGATTTTCCGTGGTGCATTAGATGTGCGTGCTAAAAATATTAATGAAGAAATGAAAAAAGCGGCAGTAGAAGCGATTGCCAATTTAATAATCGATGCAGAATTACATGAGGATTATGTGATTCCAAGTCCATTTGATTTGCGTGTTGCTCCTGCAGTAGCAAAAGCAGTGGCAAAAGCAGCTGTTCAAACAAATGTTGCGCGATCGACGACAGTAGAGCAAAAATAATAAAAAGCAAAGTCGGGAGTCAAAGATAATATAGTTGGCTTAACTACTTATAAAGAACTTGCTGATAAACTGATTTTCCGACTATTGGAGACTCCTTTTTAGAGTAGCTGCTTTGCAAGTGATATGAATGAGACGGTCAATGAAGCAGAGAATTAGATACTTTCATCGTAAGCAGCAACTTTATTTGTTATGTGAATGAGATTCAAAAACTATAATATTTCCTTTTATGTTTCATAAAAAAAGAGAGATGCCTTGATTCAAGACATCTCTCTTTTTTTAATGGGCTTCTGCCAATTTGTCAGCTTTTGCAACCTTTTCATTTTTTGTTTTCATATTAAACAACAAGTTAAGAAGGATTGCACATAGGCTTCCAGTAATAATGCCGTCACTTACGATAATTCGAAGAGCGGATGGCAATTGCGCAAATAAATCGGGCACAGCAGTTGCCCCTAAGCCAATGGAAATTGAACATGCCATAATAAGCAAGTTAGATTGTTTTGTAAAGTCAACGGTGCTGAGCATTCTAATGCCAGAAGAAACAACCATACCAAACATAACTACTGTTGCTCCTCCTAATACTGGCGTTGGGACGATTGTTGCAAAAGCAGCGACTTTTGGAATGAGCCCTAAGAAAACAAGAATTCCGCCAGCGGCAATGACTACATTTGCTGTTTTTACTTTAGAGAGCTGTACAAGCCCAACATTTTGTGCAAATGTATTATATGGAAAAGCATTAAAAATGCCCCCAAGTGTAATCGCTAAACCTTCCGCGCGGTACCCCCTTGTCAGGTCTTGTTCGGTTAATGATTTATCACATATTTTTCCTAGGGCAAAAAATACACCAGTAGATTCAATTATGATGACAAGTCCAACAATCAACATCGTCAGAATAGGTCCAACCTCAAATGTAGGAACTCCAAAATAAAAGATTTGGGGCAGATGAAACCAGCTTGCATCTGCTACAGACGAGAAATTCACTTTGCCAGCAAGTGCTGCTGCAAAAGTGCCTGCCATGATGCCGATTAAAACAGATAAAGATTGCAGCATACCTTTTGAAAAACGATTAAGGATTAAAATAAACAAAAGAACTCCAAAAGAAAGCGCCAGATTTTCTACTGAACCAAAATCCTCGCTTGCAGCACCGCCGCCCATGTTTTTTATTCCTGTCGGGATTAAAGATAAACCAATAATGGTAACAACCGTTCCCATTACGACAGGAGGGAAAAGCTTTGTAATTTTACTGAAAAACGGAGCACAAACCACAATAAATAAACCAGTGACAATAATAGCGCCGTATATTGCTGTAATGCCATATGTAGCGCCGATCGAAATCATTGGAGTTACAGCAACAAAAGAACTGCCAAGCACGACGGGAAGTCCGATTCCTAAATATTTGTTTTTCCAGGCTTGCAGCAATGTTGCTAATCCGCATGTTAATAAATCAATTGCAACGAGATAGGCCAGCTGCTCTGTTGTTAGGTTTAAAGCTCTCCCAACTAATAATGGAACTAATATAGCTCCTGCATACATAGCAAGAACATGCTGCAATCCCAAAGAAAATATTTTTAACCGACCATTTTTATTATTGCTCACCATAACCTCTCCTTTTATTTAAACGGTGTTAATTTTTATAACATATAAAGTTATCTTAATTAACATAATAAATAGCGGATAGAGAGAAGTCATTGGTTAATGTAAACAAAATATTTCGACAATATCGTATACATTTGCTATATTGCCGAAATATTGAATGATTATTGTGTTTGCAAAATGGTTTTAATTCGAAATGCTAATCGTAAATGAAATGTTGTATTTGCATCTTTTAAACTTCTTCCTAATATCTCTTCACATTTTTCTAAACGATAGATGACCGTATTGCGGTGAACAAATAATCGTTTTGCTGTTTCAGAGATTTGGCAATGTGTTTCTAAGTATACCGATAGCGTATTTAACAAAATTTGTTCTTCCTCTAACTGATGAGTAACAGTGAATCCTTGGAAAATATGATCATAAAATTCCTGAAGATCTTTTGTTGGAATGATCCGCAAAATTTCGGAAACATCTTTTGGCCGATGCACTTGGATAAATTGTTGATTGCCAGAAAGTTGTCCGGTATGAATGGCGCTTACTGCTTCAATATAAGTTTTTGGAATATTTATCAAGTGATGGCTGATATTGCTGATGCCAAAGGAAATTGTTTTTTTGAAAATATTGGAGATGCATGTTTGCATATCTTTCAAATATGGAATAATAGCGGAATCTATCTCATGACTTGTTTCTTCCACTTCTACTAGAAGAATGCACATATCTCCTTTTATAAACAAATGGACGATGAATGGCGCCTTATTAATTTCCGTTTCTAGAAATTCATAGATGTACTCTGTTTCTAGCTGATATTGTGTAAAGCTTTTTTGTTTGCCTTCTTGGTCGATTTTTCCTAGTACTGTAATGAATGGTTGTTCACTTTTTAAGTGGAATTCCTTTGCCCTATTTTCAATTTCTTCTTTTGATGTAAATGTGCTATCGACAAGATTAATAAAAAACTCGTTTCGGGCGCGTTTGGCATATTGTTTAACCGTGTATTCTCGCATTAATTCAAAAGAAAGAACATTTGTTGCTTGCTCAATAATTAACAGCAGACTCTGATCATGGATTGGGATATGCCCAAGTATGACTAAATAAGCGGGTTTTCCTATATGAGTAGGAATAGGGAAAATGCAAACGGTCTCTTCTGTATGGCGAATCGTGAAACATGTATGGCTTTTTTGTCCTAATAGTAGCTGAAAACCATGAGAATGCAGTAATGAAATTTGATTTTCCATAGGATATTTTGATTGAGAGGATACATGAAGATGGAAATGTTGATCAAATAAAACTACTTTTTGACCAATCATGGCCGACAGATCATCAATCAGTTTTTTTATTCCTTTCCCTTTTAAAATGTCTTGTGTAAATTTTCGGTGGATTTCAAAAGCTGTTGTTAGTTCTGTTGTGCGTTGATCCAAAATATATTGCAAGGATGCATTTACTACTTCCCCTAAAGAAGTCTCTAATGGTATTTCTAGTATAGGAAAACCATTATCATTGGCATATTGAATAGCTGCTTCTGGTATTTCATTTAAAAATCGTTTTGTTTTAATGCCTAAAGCTGTGCATTTTTGTTTATGCATAGTTTGTACAAGTTCTGTAATGCTTGCAGGATCGTCTTTTAAATGATAGGCGGTAGTGACAAGGAAATCATTTTCATGCAGATAATGAACGATATCCGGGGCATCCATCATTGTAATATTTTTTATTTGTTTATCTAATCCAGCTTCTCCCGCTATTAAATGAAAGTTTTGGAATAAAGGTTTTTTTAAAAGATCATTTAACTTCATCTTGCCCTCCAATAATGTTAAAAAAAGTTACATATGAAATAGGTGGTATTTGTAATTAAAATTTATCCATTGGTTAATATGCACAAAATATTATGATAATTCTATCATTTTTTCTAATGTATTGCACCTATATCCTTATTAAAATGAAAAATAAATGTTATAAAACGTAACAAATAAATAAAAAAACTGAAAATTTGAAAATGGGTTTCTTTTAGATATTTAGCGAGAGGAAGGTTGGCATGCAAACAACGATTAATATGGAAACAGTTGAGGTGGAAAAATGGCTGAACTGGTTAAGTAGTTTTGGAGCAACTAAAAACGATGGAGTAACAAGATTATTATACGATGATTCTTGGAAAAAAGCGCAAATGGCTTTAAAGGAAAAAATGGCTGAAGCTGGGTTAAAAGTAAGCTTTGACAGCATCGGGAATCTATTTGGAAGATTAGAAGGAACGGAAATAAAAGAAAAGGCAATTCTTACTGGTTCCCATATTGATACAGTTGTTGATGGAGGGAAATATGACGGGGCATATGGTGTTATTGCTAGTCTGCTTGCAGTCCAATATTTATATAAACACCATGGTCTTCCGAAAAAAACAATCGAAGTAGTGTCTTTATGTGAAGAGGAAGGCAGTCGTTTTCCATTGGCCTTTTGGGGATCGGGATCTATTACAGGAAAATATAAGCTGGAAGACAGCAAAGAACTAAAAGACGCAAATTCCATTCCCTTTCATACAGCAATGGAGCTTGCAGGATTTCCTCCTTCTAATCAATCATCAGTTCGTGATGATATTGCCAGTTTTATTGAGGTTCATATTGAACAAGGGGCGGTTTTAGAAAAAGAAAAAAAATCCCTAGGAATCGTGACACATATCGTGGGACAGCGAAGGTTTACTATAAAAATTACTGGCGAAAGCAATCATGCGGGAACGACACCGATGAATTACCGTAAAGACAGCATGCATATGGCATCAGAATTCATAGCATATGCAATGAATAAGGTTGCAGAAATAGATGAGAGTTTAGTAGCAACGGTTGGAAAATTGACAGTTTCACCAAATGTTCCTAATGTTATACCAAATGAAGTAGTGTTTACATTAGATGTCCGCCATCATCAAGAAGAGACATTAGATCAGTACTGTAAAAGAATCTTTGCCCACTTTGAAAATATATGCCTGGAAAAAGGAATAGAATTGGACATTTCTCAATGGGTAGATGTAAAGCCAGTAAAAATGGATGAAAATCTCATTGATATGGCTGATTATGTTTTACAAGATTTGTCTTTGCCATATAAAAAAATGATTAGTGGGGCAGGGCATGATAGCCAAATGTTTGGAACATTTTGCCCAACCGCATTGTTATTCGTTCCCAGTGAAAAGGGAATTAGTCATTCGCCGCTAGAGTTTACAAAAATAGAAGATTTAAAAAATGGGGTTATTGTTTTAATTGAATTGCTGCACAAATTAGCCTATTAATGAGAAGGGATGAAAATAAATGAGCTATCAAGAAATTAATGCACCGTTAAGAACCATTATGACACCAGGACCAGTAGAAGTGGATCCAAGAGTATTAAGAGCGATGAGCACACCAATTCTTGGACAGTTTGATCCTGCATTTACTTCTATTATGAATACCGTAATGAGCATGGTTCGTGAAGTATTTCAAACAAAAAATCAATGGGCATTTCCAATCGATGGTACATCTAGGTCAGGATTAGAAGCAGTACTTGGCAGTGTTATCGAGCCAGGGGATAAAGTGCTTATTCCTATTTATGGAAGGTTTGGACATTTGCTTACAGAAATTGCGGAAAGACACGGAGCAGAGCTTCACTTATTGCATTGCGAATGGGGAGAAGTATTTGATCCAGAAGTAGTTATTAATGAAATGAAAAAAGTTAATCCAAAAGTAGTCGCAATAGTGCATGGAGAAACATCAACAGGATGCATGCAGCCGCTAGCGGAGATTGGAAAAGCTTGCCGTGAACAAGACGTCCTTTTTATTGTAGACGCTGTTGCAACCATTGGCGGTGCGGATGTGCAAACAGATAATTGGCATATTGATGCAGCTATTGGCGGAAACCAAAAATGTATTTCTGTTCCTTCTGGAAATGCGCCAATTACGTATAATGAGCGAATTGAAAAAATCCTTCTTGATCGTAAAAAAGTAGAAAGAGGGATTGCAACAGATAAGGAGCTAGCGGAAAAATCGTATCATCACCCAATTAAAAGTAATTATTTAGATTTAAGTCAATTGCAGGATTATTGGAGTCCAAGAAGATTAAATCATCATACAGAGGCAACTTCTATGCTATATGCGTTGCATGAAGGCTTAAGAATTTTGCTTGAAGAAGGGTTAGAGAATCGTTTTGCTCGCCATAAGTTCCATGAGAAAGCATTGATTGCAGGCATAGAAGGAATGGGCTTAGAGCTGTTTGGCGACAGCCGCTGGAAATTGCCGACAGTTACTTGCGTAAAAGTTCCAGAGGGTGTCGATGCAGAATCAGTCCGTGCGATGATGCTTGAGCAATTTGGTGTAGAAATTGCCAGCAGTTTTGGACCATTACATGGGAAAATTTGGAGAATAGGAACGATGGGATACAGCTGTCGCAAAGAAAATGTCCTATTTGCTTTATCTGCTTTAGAAGCTAGCTTGATTAGACATGGAGTGAAAGTGCAAACAGGTGCGGGTGTGCAGGCTTCATTAGATATTTATACAAATGTCAATAAAGCTTGGCAGAAGGCTTAGAAGGAATTTTAGGCTTTTAGCTAAGCTGCGTCTTGTTTGATTTACCATCAATCAGTTTAGGAAAAGCAATTTCCTGCTGATTGATGTTTTCTTTTCTGCCATAAAAACAAGGTTGTTAGTTTCGTTTTATTTTCCTAAGGCTCTTTTCGTAAACTTTGTTGTTTTGCAGTAAACTTAGTTTATCACGCGTTAACGGGCTTTTGACCACCACCTAAGGGATTGTAAGAGAAAACGAGAAATCTAGGTGGATAGAAACTTTCCCAAAAAAGCCTGATTGGTTCAACTAACAATCAGTGGGGGACGTGGAAACCTGCACTGATTGAAGTTTCACTTTATACAATCACTGCGAAAACAGCCTTTTCTAAAAAGAGAGGGGTTTATAGATGAATGATTATTTTTTAACTTATCCTTATCCATCTAAGCGAGTATGTTCTATTGCAAAAAAAGGAATGGTTGCGACAAGCCAGCCTCTTGCGGCACAAGCAGGCATGGAAATATTAAAAATGGGAGGCAATGCTGTTGATGCAGCTATTGCGACAGCCGCTTGTTTAACAGTGGTGGAACCTTCCTCTAATGGAATTGGCGGTGATGCGTTTGCCCTTGTCTGGATGAATAATTCCCTTTATGGTTTAAATGCAAGTGGTACTGCTCCGATGGAAACAACGGTTGATTATGTAAAGTCCGAAGGCTATGATTCCATTCCTGAAAGAGGATTTATTCCTGTAACTGTTCCAGGAGCTCCTAGTGCATGGGCCGCTCTTTCTAAGCGATTTGGAAAGCTAAGTTTAAAAGAAGTATTAAAGCCAGCGATTAACTATGCTAGGGAAGGATTTCCTCTTTCGCCAACTGGGGGAAGGAATTGGAGAAATGGAGTAGATAAATTAAAAGAAATGCTAAAAGGCGAAGAATATGAAGCATTTTTTGACACTTTTGCTCCAAATGGGAAAATCCCGCAAATCGGGGAGATATGGAAGTGTGAAAATTTTGCCACCACTTTAGAAAGCATTGCCGAAACGAATGCAGAATCTTTTTATAGAGGAGAGCTCGCTGATCAAATTGATGCCTTTTCTAAAAAATATGGCGGGAAAATTCGAAAAGAAGATTTAGCGAATTTTTATCCAGAATGGGTGACACCGGTTTCTACTAATTATAAAGGCTATGATATTTGGGAAATCCCTCCTAATGGCCAAGGGATTGTCGTATTAATGGCTTTAAATATATTAAAAGCGTATAAGTTTCATGAAAAAGAGCAAATCGAAACATATCATACACAGTTGGAAGCAATGAAATTAGCTTTCACTGATGGAAAAGCATTTGTTACAGAAGCAGAAGATATGCGTGTGAAAGTGGAGGAGCTTCTATCAGATGAATATGCGAACGAACGGAGAAGCTTAATCACCGATACGGCGAAACCTCCAGAGGCTGGAAAACCTCAGTATAGTGGAACAGTCTATATGGCAACAGCTGATGAGGACGGTAATATGGTTTCTTTTATTCAAAGTAATTATCGTGATTTTGGATCAGGTTTAGTTGTGCCGGGAACAGGAATTCTCCTGCAGAATAGAGGGCATAATTTCTCCCTTGATCCAGACCATGTTAATTGTTTGAAGCCGGGAAAAAGAACCTATCATACGATTATTCCTGGTTTTATCACAAAAGGGAATACGCCAATTGGACCTTTTGGCGTTATTGGAGCATTTATGCAGCCACAAGGACAAGTGCAAGTATTAATGAATATGATTGAGTTTGGCTTAAATCCTCAAGCTGCCATTGATGCACCTCGCTGGCAATGGTTTGGAGATAATCGAATTATGCTTGAAACAAGTGTCCCTCGCCATATTATAGAAGGATTAGGAAGAAAAGGGCATGAAATAAACATGTCTATTGATTCGAATGAGTTTGGCAGAGCGCAGATTATTTGGCGAGATCCAGAGACAGGCGTGTATTATGGAGGCACAGAATCCCGGACAGATGGCAGTGTGGCTGTTTGGTAACGTTATTTTTTGTATAAAAAGGGAGATGCTATTTTGCGAGCATCTCCCTTTTTTAGCTATTTTCCTGTTTTTTTAGTAATCTGATTTGTTTTTTTGCAGGCCAAAAGGCTTTTTTTCCTAATATTGCTGTAATGCTTGGGACCAAAAATGGACGGACTACAAATGTATCAAGCAAAACGCCAATAGCTGTAATTGTTCCAAAATGGACGAGGATTTGAATAGGTAATGTTGTTAATACCATAAAGGTTGCCGCTAAAATAATACCTGCTGACGTAATAACACTACCAGATTCTGAAACGCCTTCTTTAACGGCTCGAAGCAAAGGCATTTCTTTGCTTTTTTTCCAAATGCTTGAGATCATAAAAATATTGTAATCCTCTCCTAATGCCACAATAAATACAAAGGAGTAAAGAGGAATTAATCCTTGTATCGCATCAACATCAAAGAAATAATGCAAAACGGCCCAGCCTATTCCTAGTGCACTGAAATAAGATAAAAGCACAGTAGCAATCAAATAGATGGTAGCTGTGATAGAGCGCAGGTAAACAAATAGTAAAACAGCAATCATACTAATTACAACAGGAATAATAATACTAGCATCGTCTGTAGTTATATTTTTTGTATCGAGCTGTTCGGCGGTGATGCCGCCAATCCAAACTTTCTCCTTGCTGTTTTGTATACCGCTATCTTCTAAAGACTTTACAATCGCTTTTTCTAACAATGGCAGCTCTTCCATTGCCTTATTAGAATATGGATTTGTATTTAACTCTACTGTATATTTTTGAAGATTTTTATCATTCTTCGCTGGCTCGCTATCTGAAACAGTAGAAACAAAAGTGAGCTTTTCTATTGTTTCTTTTACATTTATTTCTTCTCCATCTGTTTGTATAATAACTTGAACAGGTGCAAGCTCGCCTGCTGTAAAATGTTCTTCAATTAATGTGAAGCCTTCACGAGAAGGCATATCTTTTGGAAAAGACGATAACGTATCATACGTATATTCTATTTTGGTAGAATATAGTGCGAATACGGATAAAAATAACAAGGTAACGATAGTCACTTTCCAAGGGTGTTTCGTTACTAATGTTCCAATAAAGTTTCCGAATCTCTTGTTCGTTTTTTTGGGTTTTTTATTTCGTTTTTGCTGCATCTCCTCTGTGCGTGGAATAAACGGATAAAAAGAAATTCTTCCTAGTATGCTCAGTATTGCTGGAACAAGAGTCAGGCTTGCAATCATCATAATCAGAATAGCGATACTAAAAGGAACTGCAAACCGCTGAATGGAACCGTATTTGGCTAACAATAAAACGAAAAGAGAAACAACAACTGTCAAACCGCTCATCGCGATTGCTCCAGAAGCACGAGATAGAGACTTTTGCATAGCAATACGGCTATCTGATTCAATGCTCAATAAAGAACGATACTTCGCAATTAAAAATAGACAGTAGTCTGTGCCGGCTCCAAATAAAAGGACCGTCATAATGGAGATGGCTTGGGAATCAAATACAATCCACTCAGATTTGCCTAAAGCACCAAGAATGGGACTGATTGCACCATATGCGATTGCTACTCCAATCAATGGAATAAGTGCAAGAATAGGAGAACGATAGATAACAAGCAAACAAATTAAAACAATGGCAACTGTTGCAAACAATAAGGAAAGATCTCCTTGACTGAATAATGCTGTTGCATCAATGGATATGCCAACAGGACCTGTTATGCGTGCGTGCAGAACATTGTCTTTATTTAAATTTGTATCAAACGGATCGGAAGAAAAAATATCTTTGCTCGCTTTTTTTAGTTCCTGAATGCCTTTTTCTAATTCAGCTGTTTCTGTTTGTTTATCAAAAAGGACTGGAAAGACAAATGAAGTTCCATCTTTTGAAATATTTTTTAATAAAGCCCGGGTAGGCAGCTGGTGGATAGGCATAATACTTTGTTGATGAGCAACGGGATTTTTGGAAATCTCTGCTGCTAATTGTTGAAAGTTTGCTAAATCTTTTTCTGTTATGCCATCTTTTCTGTAAAAAGTAATTAATGCTGGTGTACCTTGCTCATTTGGAAATTCTTTTTCAGCAATTTTTGCAGCTTCCTGTGAAGGAGCATTTGCTGATAGATTTTTGGCGATTTCATTTTTTTGTTCACTCGCTTGCGGCAAAAAAATGCTTAAAAGAGCAACAAGAAAAATCCAGCTCACGATGGTTATCACTCTTCCTTTAGCACTTGCTACAAAGGTGAAATAATTAGAAATGATTTTTTTCATGTTTTATTCTCCTTCTTCTTATTATTTATCAAGCATTAACTGGCAGTAATACCCCCGCTGATTGAAGGTTCACTTTATCCCATATTAATTGGGATAAAAAGCGCCGATTTAAGTGAAACATACGTTAACCATTCCTCTCGGCTTATCAATTGATAAGCTGAGAGGAAAAAGGATTGCATGCCATGTAAATAAAAATGGGATGACATGCAATGATTCTATTAGAATAATTAATAAAGCTTACTTGATTCCAGATAAAAGGATATGTACAATTAAGCGAGCTTTATTAGTTATATAGGTTTGTTGTTCTAGCACAGACATCCTTTTTAAATAATCAGGTTGAATAGCTGATTTTATAATACTTAATAGAAGAAGAGAAATTTCATGACTTGTTGTATGAATCTTTTCCAATGCAGCAATTTCACCTTTAGCTATAGCCTCATCCAGCATATTAATGATAGGGCGAAGAAATCCTTTTTTCCACTTTTCTTCTATGTCTTTTTGAATTTCTAACGGCATCTCATGCTGAAGGTCGTGAAACATTTGCATTAAGTCCACTTGATAATTCTGCATAAAATAACAGGTAACTCTATATAGGCGTTCCTTAATTTCTGCATGTTTTTCCTTAATAGCAAAAAGAGCGGCTTCTATTTGATTAATAGCATCAATAAGAACTTCCACATATATTTCTTGTTTATTTTTAAAATGATGATAGAGGGCAGGTTGAGTGATGCCGCAAGTTTGTGCTATTTTTCTTGTGCTGACGGCTCTATAGCCCAGTTCCATAAATAAGGAATAAGCCACTTGGACAATAAGCTTAGGCGTATCAAGTTCTGCAGATTGTTTTCCTGATAATGAATCCATTAATAGCATGCTTCCTTTCTTGCATGTGCTTATCACTTGATAAGTATAAGGGGATTAGAAAAAAAAAGCAATTGTGACTGAAATGTGAAAAAGTTTGTGAAATATTGAACAAATTTATTTAAAACTATTGATGGTTGTTATAAAACAGTTTATTATAAGGGTGTAAAGAAAAACAAAGATAAATATGGATGATTAGTTAATATTATCCAACTATCTTTAACCATCAATTGTTTGAACTTCATCTATTTTATTATGTTAAAATCAGTAAAAGGATGTGGTCATTCTAGGCAATCAGCTACTAAATAAGTAGTTTTTCTTCAAAATTTATATGTGAAATATTTCACATGTTTATTTGGAAAGATTCTCTAATAAAGTGGAGGGATTTAAAGATGTCTGTTGTAGAAAAGGATGTAAAAGCAAAAAAAGATGTGAATGCAATAATTGATGAAATAGCCGCTAAAGGAAAAAAAGCTTTGGAAGAGTTTTATGATTTAAATCAAGAACAGGTTGATCAGATCGTCAAAGAAATGGCATTAGCCGGTTTAGATAAACATATGTATTTAGCGAAGCTTGCTGTGGAGGAAACAGGAAGAGGCGTTTATGAAGATAAAATTATTAAAAATATTTTTTCGACGGAATATATTTACCATAATGTTAAATATGATCGTACAGTAGGCGTCATCAATGATGATGAAGTAAATGGAGTTGTGGAAATAGCTGATCCGGTTGGTGTAATTGCAGGGGTTACACCGGTTACAAATCCAACATCAACAACGATGTTCAAAGCAATTATTGCAATTAAAACAAGAAATCCAATTGTGTTTGCATTTCACCCATCTGCACAAAAATGCAGCAGTGAAGCAGCAAAAATTTTACGGGATGCAGCAGTTAAAGCTGGAGCACCTGAAAATTGCATTCAATGGATAGAGCAGCCATCTATTGAAACGACGCAAGCTTTAATGAACCATCCTGGAATTGCCTTAATTCTAGCTACTGGCGGTCCTGGAATGGTAAAATCCGCTTACAGCTGCGGCAAACCGGCACTTGGCGTTGGAGCAGGAAATGTTCCTTGCTATATTGAAAAAACAGCAAAAGTAAAAAGAGCAGTAAACGACCTAATTCTTTCTAAAACATTTGACAATGGAATGATTTGCGCATCTGAACAAGCAGTCATTATTGATAAAGAAATTTATGATGAAGTGAAAGATCAGCTTCAGCGCAATAATTGCTATTTCTTAAATGAAGAAGAGAAAAAGAAAGTTGAAAGTCTAGTAATCAACGAAAATACTTGTGCAGTAAATCCTAATATTGTAGGGAAATCCGCACACTTTATTGCAAATTTGGCAGGAGTAAAAGTCCCTGAGGATACAAAAATCTTAATAGCAGAACTTGAAGGAGTTGGACCGCAATATCCACTTTCTAGAGAGAAATTAAGTCCAGTACTTGCCTGCTATAAAGTAGATTCAACAGAAGAAGGAATTAAACGTGCAGAAGAAATGCTTGAGTTCGGCGGATTGGGTCACTCTGCTGTTATTCATTCTGAAAATGAAGAAGTAACAAAAGCATTTGCATTAAGAATGAAAGCATGCCGCATCATTAATAATGCTCCATCTTCTCAAGGGGCAATCGGCGATATTTATAACGGGTTTATGCCTTCATTGACGCTTGGCTGCGGATCATATGGAAGAAATTCTGTATCTACCAATGTTACAGATGTACATTTATTGAATGTAAAAAAACTGGCTAAAAGGAATAATAATATGCAATGGTTTAAAGTTCCACCAAAAATTTATTTTGAAAAAAATTCAGTGCAATATTTACAAAAAATGAAAGATATTTCTCGCGTATTTATCGTAACAGATCCATATATGGTGCAATTTGGGTATGTGGATAAATTATTATATCATTTAAGAAAAAGAGAAAATTTAGTCCAAGTAGAAGTATTCTCTGATGTAGAGCCAGATCCATCATTAGATACCGTAATAAGAGGAACAGAGATGATGGCTAAATTTAAACCAGACTGCATCATTGCACTTGGCGGTGGTTCTCCAATGGATGCTGCAAAAGGCATGTGGCTATTCTATGAACATCCAGATGAAGATTTCTTTGGATTAAAACAAAAATTCTTAGATATTAGAAAAAGAGTCTATAAATATCCTAGTTTAGGAGGCAATGCAAAATTTGTTGCCATTCCAACTACTTCTGGAACAGGATCTGAGGTAACTTCATTTGCTGTTATTACAGATAAAGAACAAAATGTAAAATATCCATTAGCTGATTATGAATTAACTCCAGATGTAGCGATTATTGATCCACAATTTGTGATGACAGTTCCGCCAGCAGTTACAGCTGATACTGGTATGGATGTATTGACACATGCGGTGGAAGCATATGTATCCAATATGGCAAATGACTATACAGATGCACTTGCCGTAAAAGCAGTTCAGTTAATATTTGAATATTTGCCAAGAGCATACAAAAATGGTGCAACAGATGAGGAAGCACGTGAAAAAGTGCATAATGCCTCTACTATTGCAGGGATGGCATTTGCAAATGCATTTTTAGGAATTAACCATAGTTTAGCACATAAATTGGGAGCAGAATTCCATATTGCCCATGGACGTTCTAATGCGATATTAATGCCTCACGTTATTCGCTATAATGCTGAAAAACCAAAAAAATTCACTGCATTTCCGAAATATGAATATTTTAAAGCAGATGAGCGTTATGCTGAATTAGCAAGAATTTTAGGATTGCCAGCAAATACAGTAGAACAAGGAGTAGACAGTTTTATCCGCGCTGTTATTCGTCTTGGCAAAGAATTAAATATTCCGATGAGCATCGAAGCAAATGGCGTAAATGCAAAAGATTTTGAAGCGAAAGTAGATTATTTAGCAGATCGTGCATTTGAAGATCAATGCACAACAGCAAATCCTAAATTGCCATTGGTTTCTGAACTGGCAGATATTTATCGCAAAGCATTTAAAGGCGTATAAAGTGAAACTTCAATTAGTCTGATGGGGCTCTAAGAGGGGCTCCATCCTCACTGATTGTGTCAGAGGTGTCCTATAGGATATAAGGTCACAAAGGTGTTGATATAGGATGTTTTGTTCTTAGTATGTGTCTGTTTATAACACATATCAGGCTTTTACAGGCAAGGTTCTGCCCACATAGATTTTCATGTTCTCTTATCATTTTGAAGTGGGGGCAAAATTCCGATCATGCGTGATAAATAGAAGCATATTGTTAACTTTAGTTACTCTCTCTGCTTTATTTTGGTTGAATGGAATAAAGCAGAATTCCAATATTTCTATACATGAAAAAACGAGGAATTGATGTCCTCGTTTTTTTTATGCTATTAGGCTGGACCAGATATTTTGATTGGATTAGCCAGTCGCAAATCAAGATATTCATTTTCTATTCGCACTATTGGCAAGTGGGGGTCATTTTGATGAATAAAGATAATTTCCGCAATTTTATTGTTTGTTAATTTCACTTTTTTAAATAATTGTTTATTCATGATAAATTGGGCAAAAGGAATAACAATGGCAGGATTTAAAACATTGCTTTGTGCACTATTAATTAACTTATTTATCGCTTCATAATATGATTTTTTTTGTTGATAAGTATTTGTACACATGCTATTGAATGTATCTGCAATTGTAATAATTTGTATCATAATAGGGATATCTTTTTCTGTACGTTTATTTGGATAGCCTTTTCCATTGATTGTTTCATGGTGCAATAGAGCGGTTCTTGATATTAGAATATCTAATTGAGTGATGGGGAAAAGTAAACTTTTTCCAATAATAGTATGTTGTTGGATTTCTTTGTATTCTGTTTGCGTTAATCGTTCCTTTTTTTGCAGAATTTCAGGATTGACTGCTAACATGCCTATATCATGGAATAAGCCCATTTGTCCGAGTAAATGGCATGCCTTTTTTGAAAGGCCGAGTATTTTGCCAATGATTGCTGAAATAATTCCAACATTAATGCTATGTTGATAAATATAATTGGAGGGATCAATATCTTGATGAATGATATCTAATATGGAAAGGTCTTTTAAAGCAAGTTCTAGTACTTTAGCAAAATGGGTCAGCAATTCTTCTATGCCATCTTCTTTTTTTTGCAATATGTTATGGAATATCTCTTTTACGTCCTCTAATAAAAAAGTATATGATTTATCAATAGAGACAGAATGCTGTTTAATTAATGAAATGGCAAAAGCTGGTTCTACTTGATGTTTTTTTAATAGTTCTATATGTGTAGCGTTTATTTTTACTCCCTTTTTAAGCAGTAAAAGACCGTCTATGGAATTGGAAAAAATATCTTCTGTTAATTCATTTCCAATGATGTCTATTAAAATATTTTTATCTTCCATATAAATGTCTCCTTAATAAAAAAAATTTGAAAATAGAAATAAATTATTCTAGTAAATTTTACCTTATAAAGAAAAATGACAAAACCTACTATATTCCTAGTAAGTATCAATCATTTATCCTAATTTTATAAAAAAATATTAATAGGAAGAACTTGGATGAATGAAGTTGCTTTTTAGTTGGTTTTAGTCTATATGATGGAAGCATATTAAAGGTTTCGCGGCAGTGATTAAATAATAGAGAAAAATTTCCTTTTTGTTACTGTACATCTAGCTTGTTAGAAAAAAAATACAACTATATAATAGAATAAAAAACTGACTAATAAATATTTAGCAATTAAATGGGAGAAAAGAAGTTTTAAGTCTCTAGCCGTTAGAGGTTTTGTTGACAAAATTCACAAAAAAAATTTTCCATAAGAAAAAATAAAATATAGCAGGATAAATACATATTTGCATCGGGATCTTCTGTGATGACTTCCTTTTTACTGAATGCAAAAAAAAGAGAAGGTGCTTTCTGCTTGTCAAATGTGCAGTGGTTTATCTAGGAGGAGAATTTATGATAGATTGTAGAAAAGATTTATATACATATTTAAAAAATCATATTAATAATATGACGGATGATTGGTTAAAAACAATAGAAAATAGCCCTTCAACTTATTATAATTCGAATATTTCTGCTGCCGCTTTTGCAAAATTAAAAGAAAGTCACCGCATTTTAATTGAAAATGTTTTAACAGTATTTATAGAAGATGAAGATGTGTATACACAAAATTTAAACGATTGGGCTGTGGTCATTGCTGAAAAAAGGTCAAAGGAATTAGTGCCGATTTTAGAATCTATTCAGCAATTAAACCAGGTTAAATTAATACTGATTTCTTATATTCGGAAGTTTGCCGAAAATGATCCTAGCAAATTAACAGTGCCGATTGTATTTAACTGGATTGGTTTAGCAAATTTTGCATTTGAATTATTTACTAATATTTTTATTGAATATTATGATAAGTTTAAACATCAGCAGCTGTCTGTTCAACAAGAAATAATTAATGATCTTAGCAACCCCGTTATCCCTATTTCTGATGGCATTGGCGTAATGCCATTAATTGGTGTGTTTGATATGCAAAGAACACGTTTTATCGTAGAAACAACTTTAGAGCAATGTTCAGATAAAAAGATTAATAATTTATTTATTGATTTATCAGGGGTGCCTATTATTGATATGATGGCGGCAAATCAGCTATATCATGTTATTTATACATTACAATTAATTGGTGTTAAAGCGCATTTTTCAGGTATAAGACCACAAGTTGCTCAAACTATTATTCAATTAGGAATAGATTTTAGCAAAGTTTCAACTTTCAATAATTTGGCAAGTGCTTTAGCTTCATTAAGCCTGCCGTCGCTAAAATAATGATAACGTAATAAAGAGGTGTATATTTTGTGATTAAATATTTATCGGCACTTTTTTTTCCTGGACTTTTAGTTGTCTTGTTTACAAGAGTGACTTACAATCGGGTAATTGCACTCATTTTAACAGTAGCTTTGATTGCAGCTTCTGTTTATAAAGGATATACAGATTCATTTTTGCTTATTGTGATAGATTCCTTTTCTTTGACGGTTGGTTTTTGGTACAGCAAGTGGCTAAAGGATCGCCGAGAGTCCCGCATATAACTTTTTTATTTTCGTTGTCCCAAAGTTCTCTAGTTAACCCGCAGTGATTGATTGTGAGGAGAATTGCCGAGGGGTTCCATTTAACTGAATAAAGTTTAACAGTAAGAATAACTGATGAGAATGCAGACTATCTATTTTGTAAAAAAAGAGTTGTGATTCGAATCTTTGTTATTCTTTTTCTTTTAGGCAAAAAGAAAAAACGAATATTTGTTCGCTTTTTTCTGGTTTGAAATGGCTGGTTTGTGGTAGAATGGTAATATACTAAGCAAAAATATAGGTTTAATTTTTACATATAATAATGAAGAGAAGCTGACAGGAAATAAAAAATGGAAATGAGATTCTTGTAAAAATGGCTTATCTAAAATAATTGTTTTTTTGTTGATAAGTAAGGAAATAATCCTATTGCATAAGGATTGATTGGGAGGATTTTAGGTGAATCAGGAATTTGATTTAGTTTCTAAGTATACCCCTCAAGGCGATCAACCAGGGGCTATAAAGGAATTGGTCGAGGGGATAAAATCAGGAAAAAAAATACAGACATTGCTGGGAGCAACAGGTACGGGAAAAACTTTTACAGTAAGCAATGTGATTAAAGAAGTGAAAAAGCCAACTTTAATTATTGCCCATAATAAGACGCTGGCTGGACAATTATACAGTGAGTTTAAAGAATTTTTTCCAAATAATGCTGTTGAATATTTTGTTAGTTATTATGACTACTATCAACCAGAAGCATATGTTCCGCAAACAGATACATTTATTGAAAAAGATGCAAGCATTAACGATGAAATAGATAAATTAAGACATTCGGCAACTTCTTCTCTTTTTGAACGAGAAGACGTTATCATTGTGGCAAGTGTATCTTGCATTTATGGTTTGGGATCACCTGAGGAATATAGGGAAATGGTTGTTTCTCTTAGAACGGGTATGGAAATAGAGAGAAATCAGCTTCTTCGCAAGTTGGTTGACATTCAATATAGCCGCAACGATATCGATTTTAAAAGGGGAACTTTTCGAGTTAGAGGAGATGTTGTAGAGATTTTTCCCGCTTCACGTGATGAGCATTGTATCCGGGTTGAGTTTTTTGGCGATGAAATAGACCGGATTAGAGAAGTAGATGCTTTAACTGGCGAAATTCTCGGCGAAAGAAATCATATTGCCATTTTTCCGGCTTCCCACTTCGTTACAAGAGAAGAAAAAATGCGATTGGCAATTGAAAATATAGAAAAAGAACTGGAAGAACAATTAGAAAAATTAAGAGAAAATAATAAATTATTAGAAGCACAGAGATTAGAACAGCGCTGCCGCTACGATTTGGAAATGATGCGGGAAATGGGTTTTTGTTCCGGCATTGAGAACTATTCTAGACATTTAACATTACGTCCGCCAGGTTCTACACCATATACGCTGTTAGATTATTTTCCAGAAGATTTTTTAATCGTAATTGATGAATCACATGTTACTCTTCCTCAAATCAGAGGGATGTACAACGGGGACCAAGCAAGGAAAAACGTATTAGTAGAGCATGGATTCCGTTTGCCTTCCGCTCTAGATAATCGTCCACTGACCTTTAATGAGTTTGAAAAACATATCAATAAAATGATCTGTGTATCCGCTACGCCAGGACCTTATGAATTAGAGCATACGCCTGAAATGGTAGAACAGATTATTCGGCCAACAGGTCTGCTTGATCCAACTATCGATATTCGGCCGATTGAGGGTCAAATAGATGATTTAATTGGAGAAATTCATGAAAGAATGAAACGGAATGAAAGAGTTCTTGTCACTACATTAACGAAAAAAATGTCAGAGGATTTAACTGATTATTTAAAGGAAATCGGGATAAAAGTTCAATATTTGCATTCCGAAATAAAAACATTAGAGCGTATTGAGATTATTAGAGAATTGCGCATGGGAAAATATGATGTGCTTGTCGGCATCAATTTATTGCGAGAAGGATTGGATATTCCAGAGGTTTCCCTAGTAACCATTCTAGATGCGGATAAAGAAGGATTTTTACGGTCTGATCGGTCTCTTATTCAAACCATTGGCCGGGCTGCAAGGAATGCAAACGGACATGTAATTATGTACGCAGATAAAATAACAAAATCTATGGAGCTGGCTTTATCAGAAACAAAACGGCGGAGAAAAATACAGGAAGAATACAATGAAAAACATGGCATTGTTCCACAAACGATTCAAAAAGAAATTAGAGAAACTATTCGCGCAACGCAAGCAGCTGAGTCTCCTGAAGAATATCAAACTTCTGTAAAATTAAAAAAATTAACAAAAAAAGAAAAAGAATCAATGATCATGCAAATGGAAGCAGAAATGAAAGAAGCAGCAAAAGCGCTGAATTTCGAAAGAGCTGCAGAGCTGCGTGATTTACTTTTAGAATTAAAAGCAGAGGGATGAAAATATGGCAAAAGATAAAATAATAGTGAAAGGTGCAAGAGCACATAATCTGAAAAATATTGATATTACAATTCCAAGAGATAAATTGGTTGTTATAACTGGTTTATCTGGCTCAGGAAAGTCGTCCCTAGCTTTTGATACTATTTATGCAGAAGGCCAAAGAAGATATGTGGAATCATTATCCGCATATGCTCGTCAGTTTTTAGGGCAGATGGATAAGCCCGATGTTGATTCTATTGAAGGGCTTTCTCCAGCCATTTCTATTGACCAGAAAACAACAAGCAGAAATCCAAGATCAACAGTTGGAACGGTAACCGAAATTTATGATTATTTAAGGCTCTTTTTTGCACGAGTTGGCAGACCAACATGTCCAGATCATGGAATAGAAATCAGCTCACAAACGATCGAACAAATGGTAGATCGAATTTTAGAATATCCAGAAAAAACTCGACTGCAAATTTTAGCACCTGTTATTTCTGGAAGAAAGGGCACCCATATAAAAGTGCTCGAGGATATAAAAAAACAAGGATATGTCCGGATTCGCATTGATGGAGATATGTTTGAAATCGGAGAGGAAATTTCCTTAGAAAAAAATAAAAAACATAATATTGAAGTAGTTATAGATCGGCTTGTTGTAAAAGAGGGAATTGCTGCAAGGCTGGCTGACTCTTTGGAATCTGCTTTGCAATTTGGAGAAGGAAAAGTGATTATTGATGTGATTGGACAGGAAGAGCTTCTGTTCAGCGAGCATCATGCCTGTCCAATCTGCGGCTTTTCTATAGGGGAATTAGAGCCAAGATTATTTTCTTTTAACAGTCCTTTTGGAGCATGTCCTGATTGTGACGGATTAGGAACCAAACTGGAAGTAGACATTGATTTAGTTATTCCCAACCCGCATTTAACTTTAAAGGAAAATGCGATTGCACCATGGGAATCAATCAGTTCTCAATATTATCCGCAATTATTGGAAAGTGTGTGCAATCATTATGGAATTGATATGAATATTCCTGTTAAAGATTTGCCGAAAAATCTTCTGGATAAAATTTTATATGGATCTGGAAAGGAAAAAATACATTTTCGTTATGAAAATGATTTTGGACTATTGCGGGAGAATGATATTCAGTTTGAAGGCGTCTTAAAAAATGTCGAAAGACGCTATAAAGAAACCAGTTCAGATTATATTCGGGAGCAAATGGAAAAGTATATGGCCACTCAGCATTGTCCCGCATGTAAGGGATATCGTTTAAAAAGAGAAGCGCTAGCAGTACTTGTAAATGGTTTGCATATTGGAAAAATAACAGAAAAATCAATTGTAGAAGTGAATGATTTATTTAAGAACCTTACTTTAACGGAAAAAGAGCAGCAAATTGCTAATCTTATTTTAAAAGAAATAACAGAACGAATCGGTTTTTTAATAAATGTTGGCTTAGATTATCTAACATTAAGCAGAGCGGCAGGAACTCTTTCCGGCGGTGAGGCGCAAAGAATCAGATTAGCAACACAAATCGGCTCTCGTTTAACAGGTGTTTTGTACATATTAGACGAGCCTTCTATTGGTTTGCATCAGAGGGATAATGATAAATTAATTGAAACATTAAAACATATGAGGGATATTGGCAATACTCTAATTGTGGTAGAACATGATGAAGACACAATGATGGAAGCAGATTATTTAATTGATGTTGGTCCAGGAGCAGGAGTTCATGGGGGGCAGATTATTTCGACGGGAACGCCAAAACAAGTGATGCGGGATAAAAAGTCCATCACAGGGCAATATTTATCTGGAAAAAAATTCATTCCGCTTCCTTTAGAAAGGAAACAAAATGATGGCAGATTTATAGAAATTATTGGCGCAAATGAAAATAATCTAAAAGATGTTGATGTTAAGATTCCATTAGGTTTATTTATCGCTGTAACTGGTGTCTCTGGATCTGGAAAGAGTACGTTAATTAATGAAATTCTTCATAAATCTTTAGCTCAGCGATTAAATCGTGCAAAAGCAAAACCAGGAGAACATAAAGAAATTAACGGCATTGAATATTTGGAAAAAGTCATTGATATCGATCAATCCCCTATAGGGCGAACTCCAAGGTCTAATCCTGCAACATACACGGGTGTTTTTGATGATATCCGCGATGTATTCGCAACAACAAATGAAGCAAAAGTGCGAGGTTATAAAAAAGGAAGATTCAGCTTTAATGTAAAAGGAGGAAGGTGCGAGGCATGCAGAGGAGATGGCATTATTAAAATTGAAATGCACTTTCTTCCAGATGTTTATGTTCCATGTGAAGTTTGCCATGGCAAACGGTATAATAGGGAAACATTAGAAGTTCAATATAAAGGGAAAAATATTTCCGATGTATTAGAAATGACAGTGGAAGATGGATTATCTTTTTTTGAAAATATACCGAAAATTCATCGTAAGCTGCAAACAATTGTGGATGTTGGATTAGGATATATAAAACTTGGGCAGCCTGCAACTACTCTTTCTGGAGGAGAAGCGCAAAGAGTAAAGCTTGCTTCTGAGCTGCATCGCCGGTCCACAGGAAAATCTTTTTATATTTTAGATGAACCAACAACAGGCCTTCATGTCGATGATATATCCAGACTTTTAGTTGTCTTGCAGCGTCTGGTGGAAAATGGCGATACTGTATTAGTCATTGAACATAATTTAGATGTGATAAAAGCAACAGATTATATTATTGATTTAGGGCCTGAAGGTGGAGATAAAGGTGGAACAATATTAGGATTTGGCACACCTGAAGAAATAGTCGAATTGGAAGGGTCTTATACCGGAAAATATTTAAAGCCTATTTTAGAGCGAGACCGACTTCGAATGAAGCAGCAAATAGAGGAACTGGAAAAGGTATAAACGGCAACAGTCAAACACTTATTTGAATGGTAACCAGCGAGCAGCTGATTTTTAAGAAATGCATTTTTGCATTTCTTTTTTTCTTAAAACTAATTCTTAAAGGAAAAAAGAAAACATAAACTAAATACGAAGCATGTTAAATGACTGATGGCCATCAGGATTAACATCCTTATTCTTGGAGATTTAGATTTGGAATGAAACTTTGTTGGAGCTGATTCGTATGTAAAGCAGAAGGGAAACAGCATAAAAAAATTCCCCTCTCATATGTACTTTAGCTTTTGCCAATTCTCTTTTTGGTTATGATGATAATGAATGGGATGCAAAATATAATGATAACAGGATTGATTATTTGTTTTTACGAACAGAACGGGGGGCAAACAAAATGGCAGATGAGAAAAAACGAATTTTAAAGCTAGTGGAAAGCGGAAAATTATCAGTTGATGAAGCAATTGCTTTAATGGAAATGGTGGATAAAGAGGAAAATAAAAAAGAGCAGGATATATGGCATGTAGATTTTGAAGAATCTAAATTTCAGGAAAAGAAAAAAGAAACGGCTTCTTCCTTTAATTTTCAAACTGCAAAAGGAAAGATTTTTGATTTTGTTGATTCGACTATTAAAAAAGTAAAAGAAGTAGATTTAGATTTAAACTTCGGCCATTATGAAGAAGTTTTTCATATCTTTCAATATACAGATATTATTCCAGAAACGATTGATATTGATATTCCAAATGGAGATGTGGAGCTTATTCCTTGGGAAAATCAAGAAATCCGCATAGAATGTAAGGCGAAGGTTTATCGTGTCGATTCGTTAGAAGATGCAAAACGCGTATTCTTAAAGGAAGTAGACGTGGCTGCAGATAAAGAAAAACTAGAAGTAAAAGTGCATCATAAATGGATGAAGCTGCAAACAACCATCTATGTACCAACAGAAGAATATAAAGTAACCAAGATACGCCTTTTTAATGGTCCGATAAAAAGCAATAATCTTCATTCCGGTCAGATATATGCAAAAACAGCAAATGGAAAAATTCATTTAACAGCCATTCAAGCTAAAAAACTGGAAGTTGATGCAGCGAATGGGAGTATAGATGTCGAAAAAACCAGTGCAACTGCTATGGATGCAGAAACCATTAATGGCGCAATACATGTAGACGGCTACTTTGAAAGAGTAGACTTGCAATCATTTAATGGAGATATAGTATGCACCAACCATTCGGAGGATTGCGAATATATTGAATTAAAAGGAACCACAGGAAATATGGATGTAAATATTATAGAAGAATTGGCCGTAAATGGGAATTTAAAAACAAACTTTGGCGGATTTAATGTAGAGTTAGAGGGTATACAAATAATAGAAGAAAAAAAGGATGTGCTTCAAAAAACACTGCAGTTTCAATCGATTCAATCGATGGAAAAGCGCACGTCAATTGATGCAAATACAAAAACAGGAACAATCAAAATAAAAAAAATTGGGAATCAAGAGGTAAGTTAGAAGGAGAGAATAAAAGATGAAAGAAATAAAACGATCAAAAAGCAACAGAAAGCTAGCAGGGGTTATAGGAGGATTAGCAGAAAGATTTAATATAAATGCAAATCTGCTGCGGCTGATTTTTATTATTGGAATCATTTCAACTGGATTTTTTCCATTAGCAATAATATATCTTGTGCTAGTATATGTATTGCCGAATGAGGTGTAAGACAAATGCGTTGGATTGTAAGTATTGTTATAAACGCCATATTTTTTATTGCATTAGCTGGTCTATTTCGTGATTCCTTTTATTTATCAGGGATAGGTGCTGCACTAGGTGCAAGCATTATCCTATCCTTGTTAAATGTAATTGTTAAGCCAATATTAGTACTTTTGACATTGCCTGTAACAATACTTTCTTTAGGTTTATTTTTATTTATCATTAATGCTGTTACATTATCGCTGACTGCTCAATTAATGGGAGACAGTTTTGGAATTTCCAGTTTTGGAATGAGTATATTTTTTAGCATCCTCTTATCTTTATTTAATCTTGTTATTCAAAATACGGTATTGGGAAGAAAAAAAGAATAGTTGTCTATTGATTATTTATTTTTATACATAATAGAGGATCAAGAGGTATCCAATAAGTCAATTTGGCTATTGGATGCCTTTTTTATATTCAAGAATGGGGATATATCAATATTTTAGATTTTTTTAATAGCTTTTTTCGTAAATTTTGTGGCATTACGGCAAATCGACGGGGAATCTGAATGAAACTATATAAAAAACAACAATTAATGGGAAAGCAGTCTTAAAAATTGAATAAATTAGCTCTTCGGAAAAAGCCCGACTCTTGTTTTTGTTTCACAAATGAGGTTTTATATCTAGGTTTAGGTTATTTTCGACATGGAATATAGCATAAATTTAGCGAATAATGCTAAAATAAAGTGAATGTTTAAAAGAGCTAAAAAATGGTGTATGTTTATAAACAGCAATGAACCTTTTAAAGGAGGAGCTCCAGTGGCGAAAGTATTGATAAAAGAAGTAATGAAAGAATTTGATTTAGAATTAATAAGTGGAGAAGAAGGAATAAATAGACCAATTACGGTAAGTGATATATCCCGCCCCGGTTTAGAAATGGCTGGTTACTTTGATTATTATCCAGCAGAACGTATTCAATTATTAGGAAAAACAGAATTAACATTTGCAAATAAACTAAGCAGTGAAGAGAAAACATCTAGGCTGGGAAGACTTTGCAGTGATATTACTCCAGGAATTATTATAACAAGAAATAAAGAAGTGCCGGCAGAATTAATTGCAGCTTCTGAACAGAATTCTGTGCCAATCATGCGCTCTAAACAAAAGACATCATTATTTTCCAGCCGATTGACCAATTTTCTAGAAAAAAAACTTGCACCGACAACAGCTGTTCATGGAGTTCTTGTAGATATATATGGTGTTGGGGTTCTAATTACAGGAAAAAGTGGAGTAGGGAAAAGTGAAACAGCGTTAGAATTAGTAAAACGGGGACACCGTTTAGTAGCAGATGACTGTGTAGAAATTCGTCAAGAAGATGAAAATACAATTGTTGGAAGTTCACCAGAACTGATAGAACATTTATTAGAGATTCGCGGGCTAGGCATTATTAATGTAATGACATTATTTGGAGCAGGTGCTGTCAGAAGCTATAAAAAGATATCTATGGTAATGTCTTTAGAGCTTTGGGAGCAAAATAAACAATATGACCGTTTAGGATTAGATGAAGAAAAAATGAAAATTATTGATACGGATGTTACCAAAATAACTATTCCAGTTCGACCAGGACGAAATTTAGCTGTCATTATTGAAGTAGCTGCCATGAATTTCCGTCTAAAAAGAATGGGTGTAAATGCAGCAGAGCAATTTACGAGTAAGTTGGCAAATGTTATTTCCGATGATGCTGGGAAATGATTATAGTTAACAGGCTTTGCAGACAAAGGGATGAGAGATAATTGAAGGAGGAAATAAATTGGGAGAAATTCAGCCAATAGATCCTATTGCTTTTTCTTTAGGTGGACTTGACGTCAGATGGTATGGAATTATTATTGGAACAGGATTAGTTTTAGCTCTAATCCTAGCCATTAGAGAAGGAAATAGAAGAGGCTTGCACAATGATGACTTTCCAGATTTAATGCTTTGGGCTATACCTATTGCGATTATTTCTGCAAGAATTTATTATGTAATTTTTGAGTGGGATTATTATAGCAATCATCTAAGTGATATTCCGAAAATATGGCATGGAGGTATAGCCATACATGGAGCGTTGATTGGATCTATTATTACTACCTACATATTTACAAAGAAAAAAAATATTTCATTTTGGAAAATGGCGGATATAGCTGCACCAAGCATTATATTGGGACAAGCAATTGGACGCTGGGGAAACTTTATGAACCAGGAAGCACACGGTGGAGAAGTGAGCCGAGCTTTTCTGGAAAATTTGCATTTGCCTGAGTTTATCATTAATCAAATGTATATTGATGGTGTTTATTATCACCCAACTTTTTTATATGAGTCTATATGGAATTTATTAGGTTTTGTGGTATTGTTGCTGTTGCGTAAGGCAAACTTGCGATCTGGGGAAATCTTTTTATCCTATGTCACCTGGTATTCTATTGGAAGATTCTTTATTGAAAGAATGAGAACAGACAGTCTGATGATTGGGGATTTAAGAATGGCGCAATTAATATCTCTCGGACTGATAGCATTTGCTGTTATGGCGATTTTTTACAGAAGAAAAACAGGGTTTGCAAATAAGCGCTATTTAGATTAACCATTGCATGTATAAATGGATAGAAGGGAAAGCTGGATTTTGAGTAAAAAAATAAACACGCTGCTGTTTGATTTAGATGGAACTCTTATTAATACAAATGAATTAATTATTTCTTCTTTTTTACATACATTAGAGCAATATTATCCAACTCAATATAAAAGAGAAGATGTATTGCCGTTTATGGGGCCTTCCCTTAAGGAAACATTTGAATCTTTAGATGCAGAAAAAGCGGAAGAAATGATTAAAGTATATCGGGAATATAATTTAGCAAATCATGATAGTATTGTAACAATATTTGATGGGGTGTATGAAACAGTTAAAGAATTAAAGAATCGCGGATTTAAACTTGCTATTGTAACAACAAAATTATCAGATGTAGTAGCCATGGGATTAAAACTAACTAAATTAGATGAATTTTTTGAAGTAATTGTTGCAATGGATCATGTGAAAACACCTAAACCAGATCCAGAGCCAGTTCTTTTAGCATTAAAAAAGCTGAAGGCTAAACCGGAAGAAGCGATAATGATCGGCGATAATCATCATGATATTTTGGCAGGAAAAAATGCTGGAACGATGACAGCAGGTGTTGCCTGGTCATTAAAAGGAAAGCAGCACCTAGCAGAATACAAACCAGATTATATTTTCGATAATATGGAGGAATTGCTTTCTATTAAAGAAGTGAAAGCAGAATGAGAAAGACAACCCGTTATCCTGTCAGTGGGGCCAATTCGCTGTGGCATGTTTATAAAACGGTTCCTTTTATAAAAGTAATAAAAAACTTTATTATTATTCAGTTAGCAAGATATATTCCTTTTCTTGCATGCAAAAATTGGATGTATCGGACTTTTTTGCGAATGAATATTGGAGAGCAGACATCATTTGCCTTAATGGTGATGCTCGACATTATGTATCCTGAAAAAATAAAAGTAGGTAAAAATACCATAATCGGATACAATACAACGATTCTTGCCCACGAATATTTAATAGATGAATATAGAATCGGGAATATTGAAATTGGTGATGAGGTAATGGTTGGAGCAAACACTACTATTTTGCCTGGAGTAACAATTGGTGATGGAGCAATTGTTTCTGCAGGTACACTTGTTCATCAAGACGTGCCGGCTGGAAGTTTTGTCGGAGGGAATCCTATGCAGATTATTTATACAGCGGAAGAAATGAAAGAACGAAAAAAAAATAATCCTGTTTATATTGTGGAATAATAAAAGTGGCCAGCCAGCGTCTCCACTGATTGCTGGCTGAACCAATCGGGCAATTATCCCCCACCTAGATAAAAGAAAGCTTTCTCGTTTCCTCTCATAATCTGAGAGAGAGTTTAAAAGTCCGTTAATGCGAGATAGATAAAAAGAGACGACTATTACTGAAAACTTGTTTCTATTCCAAAAAGATGATGTTAAGCAGCAAAAAGCTGATGCAATGGAGTAAAGTTTCCTTTAAGCAGTCGTCTTTTTTATTGTATTCGCTGATTCATTAGAATAAAAAAGAAATAGCTGCATTAGTTTTCTTTTTAATTGACTGAATCTTTAAATAGTATGTTTTATCTTTTAAGTTCAGAATTATATAAAAATAAAAGGAGATTTTTTATTTTTTTCTTGACCTCCTGTTAGAGGAGGAGTAAACTACAAATAACTCTTTAATTTGTTAGTATATTAGCGAACTAAAGTATTCGGAATATTCGACAAGAGGTGTAATGATGAGCAGTTTATTTATGTTTGAAAAGCCATTAGGCATGAGAGATACATTACCGGAAACGTATGAAACAAAAAATAAAATAAAAAGAAAAATGGAAAAAGACATAAAAAAATGGGGATATCAATTTATTGAAACACCTACATTAGAATACTATGAAACAGTTGGCACCGCTTCTGCAATTTTAGATCAACAGTTATTTAAATTATTGGATCAACAAGGACATACACTTGTACTTCGGCCTGATATGACAGCACCAATTGCACGTGTAGCTGCATCTAAATTATTAACAGAACAACTGCCGCTGCGATTAGCTTATAATGCTTCTGTATTTCGGGCACAGCAGAGAGAAGGCGGGCGCCCAGCAGAATTTGAGCAAATTGGCGTGGAGTATATTGGAGATAAAACAATTAGTGCAGATGGAGAAGGAATTGCCTTGATGATTTCTTCTTTAAAAGAAGCAGGATTAGAGAACTTTCAATTATCGATTGGACATATTGGATTTGTGAAAACTTTCTTTTTGCAAATATTGGGCACAAAGGAACGAGCAGATGCTTTAACTAAATATTTATATGAAAAAAATTATGTTGGTTATCGTCAGCATGTAGATAAATTGTCCTTATCTAGCATTGATAAACAGAGATTGCATCAATTTTTAAAGTTAAGAGGCGGAGAAGAAGTAATTAATTTTGCCTATGATTTAATTGAAGATAATAAAGGGAAAAGCGCCATAGATGAATTAAAACAGTTATGGGAAATTCTTGTGGATTATAAAGAAACAGGAAGAGTTAAACTGGACTTAACATTAGTGAGTCATATGAGCTATTACACGGGGATTTTATATGAAGTATATGCGGAGGGAGTCGGTTTTCCAATTGGCAGTGGAGGAAGATACGATCTTTTGCTTGAAAAATTCGGGAAATCAACAGGGGCAACTGGTTTTGCTATCCGTATGGATCATTTGTTGGAAGCCCTTGGAGAAATAGAAAAAACAAAGGATATCCATTGTATTTTATTTAGTGGAGATCGCAGAAAAGAAGCTTTTGAGCTGGCAAAGGAAAAAAGAGCAGCAGGCATTAAAGTGATTACACAGGATATCAATGGAGTTGGCAATGTCGATGCATGTACCAAACAATATAATGAAATATCATTATTAGTAGGAAAAGCAGGAATGGAGGTTGTGAAATGAGTGATATATTAACAATTGCCATGCCAAAAGGAAGAATTTTTGAAGAAGCGGCAAACTTATTGCGTGAAGCAGGATTTAAATTGCCTCCAGAGTTTGATGATTCTAGAAAACTGATCATTGATGTAGAAGAAGAAAATTTCCGCTTTATCCTAGCTAAACCAATGGATGTGCCAACATATGTGGAACATGGAGTAGCTGATTTAGGGATAGCCGGAAAAGATGTCATGTTAGAAGAAGAGCGAGATGTTTATGAACTTTTAGATTTGAAAATTAGTGCATGCTATCTTGCTGTAGCTGGATTGCCGAATACAAAGCTAAATGAAATTGCACCTCGAGTCGCAACAAAATATCCTAATGTTGCAGCCGCTTATTTTAGAGAACAGGGTTCACAAGTGGAAATTATTAAATTAAATGGATCGATTGAACTTGCCCCGATAATTGGATTATCCGACAGAATTGTTGATATTGTTTCAACAGGAAAAACGCTTGTAGAAAATGGGCTAATTGAATATGAACGAATTGTGGATATTACATCACGCCTAATCGTCAATCCGGCGAGTTACCGAATGAAAGATGAAAGAATTAGTGACTTGGTGGAACGGCTCAATCATGTTGTTAAAGGCAATGCATTAACAAGATAAGGCGATATAGAGTGAAAGGAGGACCTAAAATGAAAATTATCTATGGAGAAGAAAATATTAATATCAAACGTTCTGTAGATTCAGGAACAGAGGAACAAAGGAATATTGTTAAAGAAATTATTGAAAATGTACGAATAAATGGAGATAGCGCATTACAGGAATATACGCAAAAGTTTGATCGTACAGACATTACAGATTTTTTGGTAACTGAACAAGAAATCGAAGCAGCATATAGTGATATAAAAGAAGAAATGGTAGCCATTATAAAAGAAGCGGCAGACAATATTAGCAGTTATCATAAAAATCAGCTAAAGTCGTCCTGGATGGTGACAAAAGAAAATGGATCCATTCTTGGGCAAAAGGTAACGCCATTAGATTCTGTAGGGGTATATGTGCCAGGTGGAACAGCAGCATATCCTTCTTCGGTTTTAATGAATGTTATGCCAGCACATGTTGCTGGCGTCAAAAGAATTGTAATGGTATCCCCTCCAGGAGAAAATGGGGAAATTCCAAGTGCTGTTTTGGTTGCAGCACATATTGCAGGAGTAAAAGAAATATATAAAGTCGGCGGCGCGCAAGGAGTTGCTGCGTTGGCATATGGCACAAAAACTATTGCGCCTGTCGATAAAATCGTTGGACCAGGCAATATTTATGTAGCACTTGCTAAACGAGAAGTATTTGGTGATGTAGATATTGATATGATCGCAGGGCCGAGTGAAATTGCCATTTTAGCAGATGAGACAGCAAAAGCAAAGGAAGTAGCAGCAGATTTGTTGTCACAAGCAGAACATGATAGAAGAGCAAGCGCTGTTTTAGTAACTACATCAAAGGAGCTGGCGTTAGCTGTAGCAAAAGAGGTAGAGCAGCAGCTGAGCAGTTTGCCGCGAAAGGAAATTGCTCAGCAATCCATCGAAGATTTTGGTTTAATCCTTGTTAAGGAAACAATGGAAGAAGCGATTGAAACAATTAATGAATTGGCGCCGGAGCATTTAGAAATCATAACAGAAGATGCTTTTGAACAAATTGGAGCAATTCGCCATGCAGGCGCCATTTTTGTAGGACGATATAGCTCAGAGCCAGTCGGAGACTATTTTGCAGGCACTAATCATGTTCTTCCGACAAATGGAACGGCGAGGTTTTCAAGCCCCTTAAATGTTGAAGATTTTCAGAAAAAATCTAGTGTTATTTATTATAGTAAAAATGCTTTTTTTGAAAATGCAGAGAAAATTGCCGCTTTTGCACGATTAGAAGGCCTCGAAGCACATGCAAGAGCGATTGAATCACGATATAAATAATCAATGTTTATTGTAATAGATTAGTAGATGTTTTTTGGAGGGATTAGGATGGGAAGAACAGCTGCCATAAGCAGAAAAACAGGTGAAACAAATATTCAGCTATCGTTTAATATTGATGGAGAAGGCATTTCAGAAATAGACACTGGGGTTCCGTTTATGAATCATATGCTTGATCTGTTTACAAAGCATGGCCAATTTAATTTAACAGTACAAGCAAATGGTGATATTGAAGTAGATGATCATCATACCACAGAGGATATTGGAATTTGTCTTGGGCAAGCTTTGCAGGATGCTGTTGGCGATAAAAAAGGCATTAAAAGATATGGAAACAGTTTTGTGCCAATGGATGAAACATTGGCGCAAGTAGTGGTGGATTTGAGTAATCGTCCTCATTTAGAATTCCGCGCAGAATTCCCAAGCCAAAAGGTGGGAACCTTTGATACAGAATTAGTGCACGAGTTTTTATGGAAGTTTGCATTAGAAGCAAGAATGAATTTGCATGTTATTTTGCATTATGGGAGCAATACGCATCATATGATTGAAGCAATCTTCAAAGCGATGGCAAGAGCGCTTGATGAAGCAACAACCATTGACCCAAGAATTAAAGGGGTACCTTCTACGAAAGGAATGCTGTAATATGTTAGGCATTATTGATTATGGAATGGGGAATTTATTTAGCGTCAGCAAGGCGCTTGAGCGATTGGGTGTTCCTTATTTTATTTCAGATGACAAACAAAAATTAATGGAAGCTGATGCACTAATTCTTCCAGGTGTAGGTGCATTTAAAGATGCAATGAGCTGCTTAAATGATACAGGATTGTCTGCTATGATTCATTCTTATGTGGAAAGTGGCCGCCCTCTTTTAGGCATCTGTCTTGGCATGCAGCTTCTATTTGAAGAAAGCGAAGAACATGGGCTTACGAAGGGATTGAGTTTGCTTCCAGGAAAAGTGGTTCGTTTTCCTGGAATAACGGCTAATGAAGAAACGTATAAGGTTCCTCATATGGGATGGAATTTATTGTCTTTTCAAAAAAACGGTCCGTTAACAGAAAAAGTGCAGGATGGCTATGCTTATTTTGTTCACTCTTATTATGCACAGACAGAGGAAGATGTGATAATTGCAAAAAGCATCTATGATAAAGAGGTCCCTGCTGTTGTCGGTAAAGACAATGTTTATGGGATGCAATTCCATCCTGAAAAAAGCAGTAAGCTAGGCATGCATTTATTAAATAACTTTACACAGCTGATAAAGAAAGGATGAAACAAATGAGCTTTACAGTATATCCTGCAATCGATATGCGCGGCGGTAAATGTGTACGCCTGCTGCAAGGGGACTATGATAAAGAAACAGTTTATGGAGATTCTCCTTTCGAAATGGCAAAAAATTTCGCTGAGCAAGGCAGTAAATGGATACATATGGTAGACCTTGATGGAGCAAAAGATGGAAAAAGAGTAAATGATTCCTTTGTTATTGATGCAGCTCAAAAATTAGGAGTTAATGTGCAAATTGGTGGGGGCATACGTACAGAAGGAGATATCGTGCATTATTTAGATAAAGGAATAGCACGCGTAATTATTGGAAGTATTGCTGTGTCCAATCCGGAATTTGCTATTGAAATGATTCGCAAATATGGTTCGAAAATAGCAGTAGGCATAGATGCAAAAAATGGCTTTGTGGCTACACATGGATGGATCACTACATCAGAGGCGCGAGCAGTTGATTTAGGGAAAAGATTTGCTGATGCAGGAGCAGAAACTTTTATCTTTACCGATATAGCAACAGATGGAATGCTTAGTGGCCCAAACCTTCAAGCGGTAAAGGAAATGGCGATAGAAACAGGAAAAGAAGTAATTGCTTCAGGGGGCGTCAGCCAATTAGAAGATTTAGTGACATTAAAGGAATTAAGCGATGTGGGCGTTCGTGGCGCTATTGTTGGTAAAGCCTTGTATGAAGGGCGATTTTCTGTTCAGGAAGCGTTAGAGGTGAATAGTTCATGCTAACGAAAAGAATTATTCCATGCTTAGATGTAAAGGATGGCCGTGTTGTAAAGGGAGTGCAGTTTGTTCAATTAAGAGACGCCGGAGACCCAGTAGAATTGGCAAGATTTTATGATGAACAAGGTGCAGATGAGCTGGTGTTTTTAGATATTTCTGCATCCCATGAAGGCAGAAAAACAATGGTCGATGTAGTAAAAGAAGTTGCATCTGAATTAGCTATTCCGTTTACAGTTGGGGGAGGCATCAATACATTAGATGATATGAAAAAAATTCTTCGTGCTGGTGCCGATAAAGTGTCTTTAAATACTGCAGCGGTAACAAATCCAAATCTAATTGCTGAAGGTGCTAATTTTTTTGGTTCCCAGTGTATTGTAGTTGCGATTGATGCTAAATTTGATCAGGAAATAAACACTTGGCGCGTCTTTACACATGGGGGAAGAAAAGCGACAGGCAAGGATGTTGTTTCTTGGGCGAAAGAAGCGGTAACACTTGGTGCAGGAGAAATTCTTTTAACAAGCATGGACTCAGATGGCGAAAAAAAAGGGTTTGATTTAGCTTTAACAAAAGCAGTAAGTGAGGCCGTCTCTGTACCGGTTATTGCATCTGGCGGTGCAGGAAATGCAGAACATTTTGCAGATGTTTTTTTCGAAGAGGGAAAAGCAGATGCTGCACTTGCTGCATCGATCTTTCATTATAAAGAAACATCCGTACATGAAGTAAAGGAATATCTGAAAGAAAGAGGAGTGCTTGTTAGATGAATATAGAAGAATTAACATTTGACGATAAAGGACTTATTCCAGCAATCGTTCAAGATGCTGCTACAAAAGAAGTGTTAACTTTAGCATATATGAATAAAGAATCGTTAGGGAAGTCAATAGAAACAGGAGAAACCTGGTTTTTTAGCAGATCAAGACAAGAACTTTGGCATAAGGGAGCTACTAGCGGCAACACACAGAAAATTGCAGAAATAAAATTTGACTGTGATTCAGATGCTTTAGTTGTATTAGTAAATCCTAAAGGAGCAGCTTGCCATAATGGCACAACTAGCTGTTTTGCAGAAAGTTTTTATCAAAATAGTGAGGCAAGCAATGCGGATTTTGATTCAGCTCCATACAAAATTTTATATAATCTTGAACAAGTGATTAAAGAAAGAGAAGCTAATCGTCCAGAAGGTGCTTATACAACGTATTTATTTGAAAAAGGTGTAGATAAAATCCTTAAAAAAGTTGGAGAAGAGGCATCAGAAGTAATCATTGCAGCAAAAAATCGCGATGCTGAAGAATTAAAATGGGAATCCGCTGATCTTTTATATCATTTGCTTGTATTATTAAGAGAGCAAGAGCTGCCATTTGCAGAAATTTTAACGGTGTTAGAAAAACGTCATCAAGAAAAAGGATAAAGAATATAGAGAGTCTACCTAAAGTTGTTGCAGCTGTTAGGAGACTCTTTTTTTGGGAAATTTGTTTGAATAACAGCAATACCTCTTAAGAGAATGTTTAAATTAAGACAAAACTTCCAGTAATGATTCTTCTCCGAATGCTTTATCATATGGTATACTACATTAGTTATCGTTATTATAAGTTATGGTTCTAAGAGGGACTTTCATTATATTGGAGGATTTTATGCATAAAAACTCAAAAATTTTACAACCGATGGGTAAAATTATTACATTTAATCCTACAGGCGAATATTATTTTTCAAAAGGCATTAAAGCATATCATCGAAGAGATTATTATAAATCATTAAAGTATTTGCAAAGAGCGCAAGCGTTAGAGCCAGGAGAACCAATGATTCTATGCCAGCTTGCTATTGTGTATGCAGATACTGGAGAATACAAAAAATCAAATGAGCTTCTTCATCTTATTATTGAAGAATTAGATGAAGAGATGGTGGAATGTTATTATTTCCTTGCAAATAATTATGCGCATTTAGGATTTTTTAAGGATGCATATTATCATGCAACCCTTTATTTGAAATTAGATCCAGATGGAGATTTTGTGGAGGATACAGAAGATCTTCTGGAAGTGCTGACACTTGAGTCAGATAATTTGCATGAGGAAGATGCATATGAAGAGGAAGATTTAATAAATAGACAAGAAGAAGCAAGAGAATTGCTTGAAACAGGACATTTTCCAAAAGCTGTTGAGGTATTGAATAAGGTAATAGGCGATTATCCAGAGTATTGGTCAGCCTATAATAATCTTGCATTAGCATATTTTTATCTTGGAGATGTAAAAAAAGCAAATAGCATCTTAGATGAAGTACTAGAGAAGAATATGGGGAACTTGCATGCACTATGCAATAAGTTGGTGTTTGCTTTTTATGAAGACCAAAAGGAAAATGTAGAGCAATTAACGGAAATGCTAAAAAAAATCAACCCTATGTCCAGCGATCATCAATATAAGCTGGGGACGACCTTTGCATTAGTAGGAGAATATACTCCGGCTTTTTTTTGGCTGCGGAAACTCTATAAACAGGGGTTTTCAGGAGATGCTTCTTTCCATTATTGGTTATCCTACGCGGCTTTTTTTACGGGAAGAGAGAATTTTGCTGCATCCATTTGGGAAAAAGTATTGCAAGAAAATCCCGAGAAAAAGGGACATGAACCATGGAATAAAATAAGAAATCATGTGCATGGATTTGAAGATCATGTAGATTCTATTCGAAAAAGATTAGAAAGCGATCATTTGGAGGAAAGATTATTTGCATGGTTTTTAACAAGTGTTTCTTCTTATAAAGACGAAATAATTGCCTCTATTGATGTGACAGAACATCGTGATTTATCGCCGCTAGAAGAACAATATTCTTTTTATATTAAAACAGGTCTTCAAATGAAAGAAGCGCCCCTTTTGCATGCACATAATACAGCATTATTGATGTATAAAAAACATCACCCAGTTGGAACGTCTGAGGCAGGATTATATTTAATGTGGTTTTCTGTTTTTATTGGATTGCACAAAAAGGGAATTTCTATGAAAAATAATCTAGCTTTTGCTGCTGCGATGGAATATATATGGCATAAATATAGAAATGAAAAAATTTCACAACAAGAAGCAGCAGGCTATTACGGCCTTTCTACTTCTACACTGCAAAAGTACGTTAAATTAGTAACAGATTATTTGGGGTGAGCAATAGCGCCCTTTATTCATCTGCAGTGAGCAGATTTTTGGACTATTAGCAGTTTGTTTTATAGGATAGGAATAGCTAGTCATACTTATAGTAGAAATAGCACATACTTTATTATGGCATTAGAAGATCTTTTTCTTGCGGAAAAATATAATGTTTACGTACTAACCATACTATAGATGAGATGATGGTAAAAGGGAAAAATACTTGATGAACTATATGGACATTTATGATCATAAACATTGGTGATTTTGAATTCGAAAAAATCCTTGCCTTACCTGTAAGGATTGTAACTATAGATTTCATAAGATAGAACCGACTTGTTTTATCAACAAAGCTAATTAACAAAGCCTATTAAAAAAGGAGGAGATTAGGATGACAGAGGAAAAAATTTATGATGTGATAATTATTGGTGCAGGCCCTGCAGGAATGACAGCAGCAGTTTATACTTCCAGAGCCAATCTATCAACACTAATGATTGAAAGAGGCATACCTGGCGGACAAATGGCAAACACAGAGGATGTCGAAAACTTTCCAGGTTTTGAAAGCATCCTAGGTCCAGATTTATCGAATAAAATGTTTAATCATGCGAAAAAATTTGGCGCAGAATATGCATATGGCGATATTAAGGAAATTGTGGATGGAAAAGAATATAAAACAGTAAAAGCAGGTTCCAAAGAATATAAGGCAAGAGCTGTCATTCTATCAACAGGGGCAGAATATAAAAAAGTAGGCGTACCAGGCGAAAAAGAACTTGGCGGCCGTGGAGTATCTTATTGTGCGGTTTGTGATGGAGCATTCTTTAAAAATAAACGCTTATTTGTAATTGGTGGAGGAGACTCAGCTGTTGAAGAGGGCGTATATTTAACTCGTTTTGCATCACAAGTTACCATAGTTCATCGTCGTGATGAACTGCGTGCACAAAAAATACTTCAACAAAGAGCATTTGATAATGAGAAAGTTGATTTCATTTGGAACCATACGATTAAATCCATTCATGAAAAAGATGGAAAAGTTGGCAGTGTGACGCTTGTTTCAACAGCGGATGGCACAGAACAGGAATTGGATGCAGATGGTGTATTTATTTATATTGGCATGGTTCCTTTATCAAAACCTTTTGAAAATCTTGGTGTTACGAATGAAAATGGCTATATTGAAACAAATGACCGAATGGAGACGAAAGTTCCAGGCATTTTTGCAGCTGGAGATATTCGCGAAAAATCATTGCGCCAAATTGTGACAGCTACAGGTGATGGAAGCATTGCTGCACAAAGTGTTCAGCACTATGTAGAAGAATTGCTGGAGACATTAAAAGAAAAAGCCAAGTAACTAGGTTTGCAAGAGGGAGATGCTAAAAAGTGTCACCCTCTTTTAATTCTGCTGTAATAAAAGTGAAATATATTTTGGGTAATATAAAAATAGAATTAACCCCCTTTAAGATATATATTTTTTGCATAGGTAATCAACCTATGCTTTTTTTGTGCCTTAAAACGATGCCTCTTTTTGGTCACGCGCATTACCAGGGTTTTATTCCCCTCCCCATTTTGAGGTGATAGGAGGTCTAGGAGGGCAAAAAATTGCCCGTCTTTTTATTCCTTGTCCTTTTTTAGCTAGCTACAATCTTTTGTGATGCAGTCTTGCTGACAGATGACTAGGAATAAACTTGTATACAAAAGCAATGCTAATGAATAGGTTGATTAAATCTTGCTAAATTAGAAAAGCAATAGAACTTAGAGGCAGTTTTGTTATATTTCTATCTATTATTTTAAATGATTGATGCAAAAACATAGATTGATTCCCTTTAAATACAGAGGGCATTTTATTGTGGGTGTGTCGCATTAATAGTATAATGAAAGGAATAGAGTGTGTTTGCCTACATAAGTTACTTACAAAAGTTTGAGGTGAATGAAGTGCAGCGAGTGACAAATTGTTTGTTATTAAAGGATAATAAAGTACTTTTATTACAAAAGCCTAGACGCGGTTGGTGGGTTGCTCCTGGCGGGAAAATGGAACCAGGAGAATCTGTAAGAGACTCATGCATTCGTGAATTTAGGGAAGAAACTGGTATCTATTTAAGAAATCCCAATATTAAAGGAATCTTTACTTTTATTATAAAAGATGGCGATAAGATAGTATCTGAATGGATGATGTTTACCTTTTTCTCCACCAATTCTGATGGCATTCATGTAGAAGAGTCAGAAGAAGGAAAAATTGTATGGCATGATCTAGAAGAAATAAAAAATTTGCCAATGGCTGAGGGAGATTATCATATTTTAGATTATATGATTCACGGCAATGGGCTTATTTATGGGACCTTTACGTATACTCCTGATTTTAAATTGATTAGTTACCGATTAGATCCAAGCTGAATTTATAGGGGGAATAAATATGAGTGCGAGTGGAGTGAATGAAACACAGCTTGTCATTATTACTGGAATGTCTGGTGCAGGGAAAACAGTAGCCATACAAAGCTTTGAAGATTTAGGATTTTTTTGTGTCGATAATCTGCCGCCAACTCTTTTGCCAAAATTTCTAGAACTAATGAAGGAATCCAAGAATAAGATGAATAAAGTCGCATTGGTTATGGATTTAAGGGGAAGAGAATTCTTTGACCATTTATTCAGTGCTCTTGATGAAATGGCAAAATCATGGGTGGCACCCCGTGTATTATTTTTAGATGCAGAGGACGGCACCCTTGTAAGAAGGTATAAAGAAACAAGAAGATCTCACCCTCTCGCACCATCTGGCCTCCCTTTAGAAGGCATTAAATTAGAACGGGAATTATTGGAGGAATTAAAAGGCCGGGCTCAAATAATTTATAATACATCACAAAGTTCTCCAAGGGAGTTAAGAGAGAAAATCCTAAAGGAATTCTCTGGTAATAAAGACTCTATCTTCAATGTGAATGTTATGAGTTTTGGATTTAAACATGGTCTTCCAATTGATGCAGACTTAGTATTTGATGTGCGTTTTTTACCAAATCCTCATTACGTTGAGCATATGCGCCCGAAAACAGGTCTTGATGTGGAAGTGTCAAGCTATGTATTAAAATGGACGGAAACAAATCAATTCCTTGAGAAAGTACTTGATTTATTGACGTTTATGCTCCCGCATTATAAAAAAGAAGGGAAATCTCAGCTGGTTGTCGCAATAGGATGTACAGGCGGACAGCATCGATCTGTTGCTTTGTCGGAATACATCGGGCATCATTTTGAAAAGGATTATCATGTATCAATAACTCATCGTGATATGAAGAGGAGAAAGGATTAATATGCATGAGTGAAAACGAACAGCCTAGAATAGTAATCATCGGTGGCGGCACAGGTTTATCCGTTTTGCTAAGAGGCTTAAAAAAGTATCCAGTGGATATTACAGCAATTGTAACCGTTGCCGATGATGGAGGGAGCTCTGGAAGATTAAGAGATGATCTTGATATTCCAGCACCTGGTGATATAAGAAATGTATTGGCAGCTTTATCAGACGTGGAACCCTTAGTGGAAGAAATGTTTCAGCATCGATTTTCAAACAGCAAAGATTTAGATGGGCATTCATTGGGAAATTTGATTATTGCAGCAATGACTTCTATAACAGGGAACTTTACGTATGCCATACAGGAAATGAGCAAGGTCTTAAATGTTCGTGGAAAAGTATTGCCAGCAACCAATCATAGTGTTGTATTAAATGCATTAATGGAGGATGGAACAATCATCAGCGGCGAATCAAGAATTCCCCAGAGTGATAAGAAAATTCAGGAAGTATTTTTAACCCCAAAAGATTCCTCCCCATTGCCAGAAGCTTTGCAGGCGATACGCCATGCAGATTTAATTGTAATTGGACCTGGCAGTTTATATACAAGTATTTTGCCTAACTTAATTGTTCCAGAAATTGCAGAAGAGATACTAAAAGCATCAGCTAAAAAAATATATATCTGCAATATTATGACACAAGCAGGTGAAACATTAGATTATTCTGCAAGCGATCATGTGAAAGCTATTTATAGGCATATGAAGAATTCCTTTCTTGATACAATTCTGGTGAATAAAGAAAACATTCCTCAGAGTGTACAGGAAAGATACAATGAAGAAAAAGCGAAACCTGTATTTTTTGATACAGATCAGTTGGAATACCTTGGCTTAAATGTAATTGCGGGAGATATTATTAGCTTAGATGAGGGAGTAATACGCCACAATACTTTAGAAGTAGCAAAAATACTCTATTCCCTTTTAGATAGCGGTGCTGTAAGCGAATAGGAGTATCAACCATAATTTGTAGTCTATTGATTAATCAGATTACAGCTTATAATGAAAATGCAGGATTATTTTAAAACCCTGAAAATAAAAAAGAGTATATTAGATATATTACTCTTTAAATAATTTTGAACGCTATATTAATAATCTACGTGGATTAATGATATTGCGTTTTTTAATGGAGGTGAAGGAAATGTCTTTCGCTTCAGAGACAAAAAAGGAACTAACTACAATTGAAGTCAAAAATTGCTGCGGAAAGGCAGAGTTATCTGCGTTGATCCAAATGAACGGCACTTTATCTTTTTCTAATCAAAAATTAGTGGTAGATATACAAACCGAAAATGCAGCAATTGCGAGAAGAATCTATACGCTGATTAAAAGATATTTTGATATTCCAGTAGAACTTCTTGTACGAAAAAAAATGCGGTTAAAAAAGAATAATGTTTATATGGTCCGACTTTCAACTAAAGCAAAAGAGATATTGGAAGAATTGAAAATATTAACAGAAAATTTTATGTTTACACATGAAATATCAGCAGAACTTGTCAAGAAAAAGTGCTGCAAAAGATCTTATTTAAGAGGAGCCTTTTTAGCTGGCGGTTCTGTTAACAATCCTGAAACCTCTTCTTATCACTTGGAAATCTTTTCATTATATAAAGAGCATGTTGACGCATTATGTGAGTTGATGAATACTTTCGATTTAAACAGCAAAACGCTAGAAAGAAAAAAAGGCTGTATCACTTATTTAAAAGAAGCCGAAAAAATTACTGAGTTTTTAAATATTATTGGTGCACACGGTGCACTTCTTCGTTTCGAAGATATTCGTATTGTGCGTGATATGAGAAATTCAGTGAATAGGCTAGTTAATTGTGAAACAGCTAATTTAAATAAAACAATCGGTGCTGCATTAAGACAAGTGGAAAATATCCGTTTTATAGATAGAACAGTCGGTTTGCAAATATTGCCAGAAAAACTCCGCGAAATTGCTGAATTGCGAGTAGCATATCAGGATGTTACATTAAAGGAACTAGGAGAGATGGTGACCTCCGGAAACATAAGCAAATCGGGCATTAATCATCGTCTAAGAAAAATTGATGAAATTGCAGAAGCTTTGCGCAGGGGAGAAAGTGTCGTTTAATTTCTTTTCCTACTATACAAATAGGCAAGTTTCCTTTAGGATTACTCATTAAATGGAGGAGATTAAAGGGAACTTGCCTATAAAAATAGACTGAATTAGCAAAAAAATCAGTTGCAGAAGATAAAGGGTATTTTTCCTAGGATAAATTACTTTTAACGTTGGTTAAAAGAGGCATGAAATTTTGAAGCAATAATAATAATTAAAGGGCATTTATATTAATAGATGATGTTTTGCTTGATTACTTGTATAATATAGAATAATAACATTTTCGGGAGGGATTGTGAAAAGATGGTGGAAAAAGAAATAGTAGTTACGATAAAAACAGGACTGCAAGCTCGTCCGGCTGCAATATTTGTGCAAGAGGCATCCAATTATGTATCAGAAGTATTTATTGAAAAGGATGGAAGAAAAGTAAACGCTAAAAGTATAATGGGCATTATGGGGCTAGCTATCAATTCGGGTGCTACTATTAAGCTGATCATTGAAGGAAGCGATGAGATGGAAGCGCTTAAAGGTCTTAGTGAACTATTGTAAAAAAACACCTCGCTTTTAAAAGCGAGGTGTTTTTTGCGGTAAGCTTATTTATCGTTCTCTTTTTTCTCTGTTAATGTGCTGCGTGTAATGATATGGTCTACAAGGCCGTATTCTTTTGCTCTTTCTGCAGTCATAAAGTTATCGCGTTCTGTATCACGAGCAATTGTTTCAAGCGGTTGACCAGTACGCTCAGAAAGGATGCCATTTAATTTATCACGCAAGAATAGAATTCGTTTTGCCGCAATATCTATTTCTGTTGCTTGGCCTTGAGCGCCACCAAGAGGCTGATGGATCATTACTTCACTATTTGGAAGACAGTAGCGTTTGCCTTTTTCACCTGCTGCAAGCAAAAATGCACCCATAGAAGCAGCCATTCCGATGCAGATAGTCTGCACTTTTGGTCTGATAAATTGCATTGTATCAAAAATAGCCATACCAGCAGTGATGCTTCCACCTGGACTATTGATATAAATAGAAATATCTTTTTCAGGGTTTTCCGCTTCTAAAAATAATAGCTGAGATACAATTGAGTTCGCTACATTATCATCAATTGCGCTTCCTAACATAATGATGCGGTCTTTTAATAGACGAGAATAAATGTCATAAGCGCGTTCTCCTCTATTTGTTTGTTCAATAACTGTAGGAATTAAATTCATTACAAATCCTCCTTTGAAATAATTTTACGTTATAAGTATTGTTTCTGTCAGTATAGAATGAAATTTCTATGCTGTATGTAATCATAATGATACACGGATGGTCAATTAAGGTCAAACGATTACTACTATAAGTTAAGAATAATCCTTCGAAACCCATTTATTAGGACAATTATATACTGAAAAGATGAAGGTATACAGTTTCTGATAAATTACATGGTCTTTACCAGTTTACCCACTCACAATCATTTTAAACAATTCAAGCCTTGCAAACAAAGGAGATTTAGCATATAATAGGAAGGTGAAATTTATATAAGAATAATTTTTATGCTGCCCTCGTGGTGTAACGGATAGCACGTAAGATTCCGGTTCTTGAAATGGGGGTTCGATTCCCTCCGAGGGCGCTAATAAAAAAACACCTTTTTGCCATCCTGGCAAAAAGGTGTTTTTTTATTATTTTAATGCTAGCTATAAATGAAAATGGGATTATGGATGGTATAGGGAAAAGTTTGTACATAGGGTTTGCATCAAAGAGAAAACTTCACTTTTTCGCCAAATTTCACTAAAAATAGACTCATTTAAGTTGAATATCTCTAACACTGGTGTTAGAATGATTTTGTAGCAGGAATGTTTTTTTTTGCATCCACTGGGACATAATATGTCTATGTGGGACTTTTGATGACCACTGTAAGTGAAGGAGCTACATCAATGTTGTCATTTATTGAGATTCAAAAAAGATTATTACCTGATTTGCTTACAGTTATGCAAAAAAGATATTACATACTTCATTACATTAATAATATGCAGCCTGTTGGAAGAAGAAGCCTGGCAGGAAGTTTAGGTTTGACTGAAAGAGTTTTGCGAGGAGAAGTGGAATTTTTAAAAGAACAGAAACTAATACAAATTTCTACTATTGGAATGTCACTGACTTCGATTGGCAAAGAAACTCTGGAAAGTCTTTCTAGTGTAATGAGAGAAGTAACGGGTATTAATGAAATGGAGAAATTATTGCATAAAAAACTTAATATTAGCAAAGTAATAATTGTTGCTGGTGACAGTGACTATTCTCCATGGGTGAAAAAAGAAATGGGTCTTGCTGCAGCAAATTGTATGAAAACTCTTCTCAGAGGAGATAATATCATCGCGGTTACTGGAGGCACTACGATGGCTTCCGTTGCAGAAATGCTAACCCCTGATGTTGTGGATGGAGAGCTGCTTTTTGTCCCTGCCAGGGGAGGTATAGGGGAAGATGTGAAAAACCAAGCCAATACTATTTGTGCAATGATGGCAGATCATACAGATAGCAAACACCGTGTCTTATATGTTCCCGATGAGGTAAGCGAAGATATGTACAAAAGCATCATAAAAGATCCTCACATCAGTGAAGTGCTAAGCCTGATCAAGTCTGCTGATTTATTAGTGCATGGAATTGGCGAGGCGATTACTATGGCGCAACGCAGAAGAACTAGTGCTAGCAACATGTCTAAAATAAAAGAAGCAGAGGCAGTTGGTGAAGCATTTGGCTATTATTTTAATGAAAATGGCAAAGTGGTCCACAAAGTAGATACCATTGGCATTCGCCTTGATAATCTGCCGGAAGTGCCAAATGTGATAGCAGTTGCTGGAGGCTCATCAAAATCAAAGGCTATACGTGCATATTTAAAAAAAGCACCGCCTTCTACTGTATTAATTACAGATGAAGGAGCCGCCAAAAGTTTGATATAACGGGAATTCCCTTTATATATTAATATCCTTAAAATTCGAGGAGGAAATAAAAATGACAGTAAAAGTTGGTATTAATGGATTTGGACGTATCGGACGTTTAGCATTTAGAAAAATTATGGAAAACCCAGAATTAGAAGTTGTTGCAATCAACGATTTGACTGACACTAAAATGTTAGCACATCTTTTAAAATATGATTCATCTCAAGGAACTTTCCAAGGCGAAATCGAAGTACATGAAGGCTATTTCTTAGTAAACGGCAAAAAAGTTGTAACAACTGCTGAAAGAAATCCAGCAGACCTTAAATGGGGAGAACTTGATGTAGATACAGTTATCGAATCTACAGGTTTCTTCACAACAAAAGAAAGTGCAGAAGCTCATTTAACAGCAGGAGCTAAAAACGTTGTAATTTCTGCTCCAGCTACTGGAGAAATGAAAACTATTGTTTACAATGTTAACCATGAAATTCTTGATGGTTCTGAAACAGTTATTTCTGGTGCTTCTTGTACTACTAACTGTCTTGCTCCAATGGCACAAGTTCTTCAAAATAAATTCGGTATCGTTGAAGGTTTAATGACTACAATCCATGCTTACACTGGCGACCAAAACACTTTAGATGCTCCACATCCAAAAGGTGACTTCCGTCGTGCTCGTGCAGCAGCTGAAAACATCATTCCAAACTCAACTGGTGCTGCTAAAGCAATCGGTCTAGTATTACCAGAACTTCAAGGTAAATTAGATGGAGCTGCACAACGTGTTCCTGTTAAAACGGGTTCATTAACTGAACTTGTAGTAGTTCTTGATAAAACTGTAACTGTTGAAGAAGTAAATGCAGCTATGAAAGAAGCAGCTAACGAATCTTTTGGTTACACTGAAGACGAAATCGTTTCTTCTGATATCATCGGAATTAGCTATGGTTCATTATTTGATGCTACTCAAACAAAAGTATTAACAGTTGGCGACAAACAACTTGTTAAAGCTGTTGCTTGGTATGACAATGAAATGTCTTACACTAACCAACTTGTTAGAACAGTTAAACACTTCGCACAACTTACAAAATAATTTTAGTAACAACTAAAATTAGGAGTGTTTACTACACCCTTAATCAAACAGCGGAAACATCTTGTTTCCGCTATTTTAAAAAAATAGCAAGTGGAGGGTATCTATAATGAACAAGAAAACAATCCGCGATATCGAATTAAAAGGAAAAAAAGTATTTGTCCGTGTAGATTTCAACGTTCCAATGAAAGATCAAACAATTACAGATGAAACAAGAATCCAAGCTGCACTTCCTACTATCAATGAATTAGTAGAAAAAGGAGCAATTGTTATTTTAGCAAGCCATTTAGGACGTCCAAAAGGCCAAGTGGTAGAAGAATTACGTTTAACTCCAGTTGCTAAACGCCTTTCAGAGCTTCTAGGAAAAGAAGTTGCGAAAACAGATGAATCTTACGGGGATGCTGTTAAGGCAGAAATCAGCAAACTTTCTGAAGGGGATGTTCTTCTTCTTGAAAACGTTCGCTTTAATGCTGGCGAAGAAAAAAATGATGCAGAATTAGCAAAAAACTATGCAGAGCTTGCTGATGTATTCGTAAATGATGCATTTGGAGCAGCACACCGTGCGCATGCTTCAACAGAAGGCATTGCCCATCATATTCCTGCTGTATCAGGTTTATTGATGCAAAAAGAATTAGATGTTCTTGGAAAAGCTTTGTCTAATCCAGATCGTCCATTTACTGCTATCATCGGTGGAGCAAAAGTAAAAGATAAAATTGGCGTTATTGAAAACCTGCTTGAAAAAGTGGATAATTTAATTATTGGCGGCGGTTTAGCTTATACTTTTGTGAAAGCTCTAGGACATGAAGTTGGTTTATCTCTTTTAGAAGAAGATAAGATTGAACTTGCTAAGTCATACATGGAAAAAGCAAAAGAAAAAGGCGTTAAATTCTACATGCCTGTAGATGTTACAATTGCAGACGATTTTTCAGAATCTGCAAACATCAAACAAGTTTCTATTGAAGAAATTCCATCTGATTGGGAAGCTTTAGATATCGGTCCTAAAACAGCAGCAATTTATGCTGATGTAATTAAGAGTTCTAAATTAGTAATTTGGAATGGACCTATGGGTGTATTCGAAATGGATACATTTGCTAAAGGCACAAAAGCAGTAGCAGAAGCACTTGCTGAATCTCAAGATACATACTCTGTAATTGGTGGGGGAGATTCTGCGGCAGCAGTTGAGAAATTTGATTTAGCGGATAAAATGAGTCATATTTCGACTGGCGGCGGTGCGTCATTAGAATTTATGGAAGGCAAGGAACTTCCAGGCGTTGTAGCATTAAACGACAAATAAGCATTTACAAAGATGGCATGAAAGGATGTATGAAACATGCGCAAACCTATAATTGCAGGTAACTGGAAAATGAATAAAACGCTTCCTGAGGCTGTTGAATTCATTCAAGAAATCAAAGGTTCTATTCCTTCAAGTGAAAATGTAGACGCGGTAGTATGCGCTCCTGCATTATTTCTTGGACAATTAGTAGAACTTACTGATGGTACGGAAGTAAAAATCGGTGCACAAAATATGCATTTTGAAAAAAGCGGTGCATTTACTGGCGAAATCAGCCCAGTTGCACTTGAAAATATTGGTGTGAAATATGTTGTGCTTGGACATTCAGAGCGTCGTGAATTCTTTAATGAAACAGACGAAACTGTAAACCAAAAAACAATTGCTGCATTTGAAAATGGCTTAACTCCAATCGTTTGCTGTGGAGAAACTTTAGAGCAAAGAGAAAACGGCGAAACAAATGATTTCGTTGCAACTCAAGTAACTAAAGCTCTACAAGGTTTAACACCAGACCAATTAAAAGCTACTGTTGTAGCATATGAACCAATCTGGGCTATTGGAACTGGAAAATCTTCTACTTCAGCTGATGCTAACGAAGTATGTGCACATATTCGTAAAGTAGTAAGTGAACAGTTTTCTAAAGAAGTTGCTGAAAGCATTCGCATTCAGTATGGCGGCAGTGTAAAACCTGAAAATATTAAAGAATACATGGCTCAATCTGATATTGATGGAGCTTTAGTAGGTGGAGCAAGTTTAGAAGCTCAAAGTTTCCTTCAATTATTGGAGGCAGGTAAAGCATGAGTAAATCGCCAGTAGCATTAATCATATTGGATGGCTTTGCTTTAAGAAGCGAACGTATGGGAAATGCCGTTGCTCAAGCAAATAAGCCTAATTTTGATAAATATTGGAATGAGTATCCACATGCTACTTTAGTTGCTAGCGGTGAAGCAGTAGGCCTTCCCGAGGGGCAAATGGGTAACTCTGAAGTTGGTCATTTAAATATTGGGGCAGGACGTGTTGTTTATCAAAGTTTAACTAGAGTGAATGTTGCAATTAGAGAAGGCAGTTTTGAGAAAAACGAAACCTTTGTAAATGCAATAAAAAATGCAAAAGAAAAAGGCAAAAAACTTCATCTTTTTGGTTTATTATCAGATGGTGGAGTACACAGCCATATTGAACATATGTTTGCTCTTCTTCGTCTTGCAAAAGAAGAGGGTATCAAAGATGTATATATTCACGGAATTCTTGATGGTCGAGACGTCGGTCAAAAGACAGCTGAAAAATACATTAAAGAAACTCAAGATAAAATGAAAGAATATGGTGTAGGCGAATTTGCTACCATCTCAGGCCGTTATTATTCCATGGATAGAGATAAACGCTGGGATCGTGTAGAAAAATCTTATCGTGCAATGGCATATGGGGAAGGACCTAGCTACTCCAATCCTCTTGATGTTGTAGAAGATAATTATCGCAATGGTATATTTGATGAATTTGTATTGCCTTCTGTTATTACAAAAGAAAATGGAGAACCAGTTGCAACGATTGAAGATGAAGATTCAGTAATTTTCTATAATTTCCGTCCAGACCGTGCAATTCAAATCTCCAATACATTTACAAATGAAGATTTCCGTTCATTTGATCGTGGAGAGAACCATCCAAAGAATCTTTATTTTGTATGTTTGACTCATTTTAGTGAAACAGTAAAAGGGTATGTGGCATTTAAGCCAACAAATCTTGATAATACTTTAGGCGAAGTATTATCGCAAAATGGATTAACACAGCTTCGTATTGCAGAAACGGAAAAATATCCTCATGTTACTTTCTTTATGAGTGGTGGCCGTGAAGCAGAATTTCCAGGGGAAAAGCGTATTTTGATCAACTCGCCTAAAGTGGCAACATACGATTTAAAACCTGAAATGAGTGCATATGAAGTAACAGATGCATTATTAAAAGAAATTGAAGCAGATAATTTTGACGCTATCATCCTAAATTTTGCAAATCCTGATATGGTTGGGCACTCCGGAATGCTTGAACCAACGATTAAAGCAATTGAAACAGTTGATGAATGTCTAGGGAAAATTATCACATTGATTGAGCAAAAAGGCGGTAAAGCTATTATTACAGCAGATCATGGTAATTCTGATGAAGTTGTAACATTAGAGGGCACGCCGATGACAGCTCATACTACTAATCCTGTACCAGTTATCGTCACTCAAAAAGATGCAGAATTGCGTACAGATGGTATTCTTGGAGATTTAGCTCCAACTATGTTAGATTTATTAGGGTTAGAAAAACCAGCAGAAATGACTGGAACATCTATTATTAAAAAATAAGTTATTTTAAAGGAGAGAATTAATATGCCATATATTCAACATGTATACGCTCGTGAAGTACTAGATTCACGCGGTAACCCAACAGTAGAAGTGGAAATTTTAACAGAATCAGGTTTCTTTGGACGTGCACTTGTGCCATCAGGTGCTTCAACTGGTGAATACGAAGCTGTAGAATTACGCGATGGTGACAAATCTCGTTACCTTGGAAAAGGTGTTCTTAAAGCTGTAGAAAATGTAAATGAAGTAATTGCTGAGGCAATTATCGGTATGGACGTTACAGATCAAGCTGGAATCGATAAAGCAATGATCGAACTTGATGGAACAGAAAATAAAGGCAAATTAGGTGCTAACGCAATTCTTGGTGTTTCTATGGCTGCTGCACATGCTGCTTCTGAAGTAGTAGGTTTGCCATTATACCGTTACCTAGGTGGTTTCAATGCAAAACAATTGCCAACTCCAATGATGAATATCATCAACGGTGGTTCACATGCTGATAACAACGTGGATTTCCAAGAATTCATGATCTTGCCAGTAGGTGCTCCAACATTTAAAGAAGCTTTACGTACTGGTGCTGAAGTATTCCATGCATTAAAATCAGTATTATCTGCAAAAGGTTTAAATACTGCTGTAGGTGATGAAGGTGGATTTGCTCCAAACCTTGGCTCTAACCGTGAAGCATTAGAAGTAATCATCGAAGCAATCAAAAAAGCAGGATACGAGCCTGGTAAAGATGTATTCTTAGGAATGGACGTTGCTTCTTCTGAGTTTTACAACAAAGAAACTGGCAAATACGATCTTGCAGGAGAAGGCCGCACTGGTTTAACTTCTGAAGAATTAGTAACTTTCTATGAAGAGTTAGTAAACGAATTCCCAATCATCTCTATTGAAGATGGATTAGATGAAAATGACTGGGAAGGTCACAAACTATTAACAGACCGCATTGGTTCTAAAGTTCAATTAGTTGGTGATGATTTATTCGTTACAAACACTAAAAAATTAGCTGAAGGTATCGAAAAAGGAATTGCTAACTCAATCCTTATCAAAGTTAACCAAATTGGTACGTTAACTGAAACTTTCGAAGCAATTGAAATGGCTAAACGTGCTGGTTACACAGCAGTAGTTTCTCACCGTTCTGGTGAAACAGAAGATGCAACAATCGCTGATATCGCTGTTGCTACAAACGCTGGCCAAATCAAAACTGGTTCATTATCTCGTACAGACCGTATCGCTAAATACAACCAACTTCTTCGCATCGAAGACGAGCTTGGAGATTTAGCAGTATATGATGGTCTTAAATCTTTTTACAACCTTAAAAAATAATAAGATTGTAGAAACTAAAGGCTGAATTTAGCTGTACAATATTTAGCTTTAAAACCTCCTATTTATGTGTGAGTTATCCACATTAAATAGGAGGTTTTTTTATGTTGACTAAGGATTTATTAAAAGAGTTCTTATTTGAATTACAGATGAAGAACTACTCCAAAAGAACAAATGAAACGTACAATTACAATATTGGGCAATTCATTGCGTATTTAAAAAAGGAATATGAAGTAGATCAGATTGAGGATATATCATCTATTCATTTAAAGAAGTTCATACAATACCAAGTAGGAAACGGAAACAAATCGAACCTATATAAAATACGGTTGAGTACTTGTGCTGGCCGTTTTTGATTACATTTACCTTTTTCCTAGTATCAGCGTTCTCTGCTTCAAAATATTATTTTCCATTTGAATATAGCTGCACCATTTGTTGTTTAAATTCTGTGTGAAAGTTCGGTGGGATTTTTTGCTTATGGTGGATTCTTCTCTGATTGTTCTATTCGTATTTTATGTGAGCTTAAAATATAAGTGAAAGTGAAGGCTACCCAGGCCGTGTCAATCTAATCAAAAAGAAAATCATATTTTAATCATAAAAAGATAAATGATTGCAGATAATTTATATATCATGATTTTAAGGAGGCGCTAATGGAAACAAATAATTTTGATCCAATTTTAAATCCGGCATCTAAAAAGAATCAAGAAAAGAACTTAGAAATTAGTTCTACCGGTTATGGACTTGAACCCGTTCAAAAAGAAACGGAAGAAGCACACAATCAGCAAAAAACAAAGGATGCTAATCAGTCCTGTGGTGGTTTGTAGCCCACAAAAAGGTAGGATGAAATCCCCTAGACTTAATGGGTCGGGGGATTGTTAGATAACAGGTGCATCTTCAAGCTTGTTCTATCCTAAAATTTCAATGCAGATCTGATCGTTTTTTCCTTATAATGAATATACTCCGATTCTTTCTTATATACCTCATTACAATAGAATTGTAAGTAAAAAGCTAATTTTGTTTTAATAAATTGTTGTTAAAGCTGTTCAGGATTTGGCTTGAATCTATTAAGATCCTCTGACACTTTTGGAATCTTTCGGTATTATCCGAAAGATTAGTTGATGATTTTTCTATCTCCCTTTAATACATCTAAAATTTTTATCATTTATAACACCAAGTAAAGTGCTTGTTTTCTTCGGATGAAATGCTCATGCAATCGGAAAGTTTTCTTAACTCCACAAAAATTTCCTTTGCCCCCATAGTGCTCTTTTCCACAGATTGTGTTCTTGCTCTTTACTTTTTGTCTGGTTGCTGTGTGATTTGTACTCGGTATTCAGCGGGAGTAACATTAAAATATTCCCTGAATTTTTTATAAAAGTGATTAAAGTTGGAGTATCCTATTTCATCCGCGATTCGGTTTATTGGTAATGGAGTGTTTTCAAGCAGAAGCTTTGCCTGGCGAAGACGAAGTTTTTGAATCATCTCACTAAAGGTCTTGCCAAAATGCTCTTTAAGAATCCGACTTAAATAATTGGGATGGAAATGAAACTTCTGTGCCACCTCTGTAAGGCTTGTTGATAGGTAATTTTCCTCAATATACTTAAGAATCTCCACAAGGGATAAATTCAATGATGTTGTCTCCTTATTAGGCAGTTTTGCTTTTCTGGCTAATCTCATCAACTCGGTGAATAGAAGGACGATATTGCAATTGATCACTTCAATGGTCGCAAGATCTGGATCAAAATATTCGCACATGGCAGTACTGATATAGTGCCTGACTTTTCCATTTCCATGAGATGGAAAGTAAAGAAACGTCCATTTATACTAGGTTTATAGATTGCATCAATAACGAATTCAGAAATGAGATCATTTTCTGTTAAGCGGGATAGAATAAAGTAATTTTTCCTTAGCAAGATATTAATGATAATGGTTTCTTCTCCTACCTTATTAATCGTATGAATCACATCTGTATCAAGGATTGTGAGGTCCCCTTCTTTCATCTCGACAATCTGGCCATTAATCACTTGAGTAAAACTTCCAAAATAGGCATAACTGATTTCCAAATAATCATGTTTATGGGAATCAAATGGGGCAACTACAATTTGGGAATCATGGTCTGCCATAGCACCGGATGGAAAAGTTGGTCATATATCTTTTAACCATTATGCATTTGGATGTATTGGGGATTGGTTATATCGACATATAGGGGGGATAAAGTCTGAGCAACCGGGATATAAAACAAACATTATTGCACCTTATACCAATTGTGGATTAACATGGGCAAAAGCAGAAATTAAAACCGGTGACGGAATATTGTCTTCATCATGGTCCAAAATAGATAACATGGTAAAATTGAATATTGAAGTGCCGGCAAATACAACTGCAACTGTAATTCTACCTGGAGATGTTGATCTGACTTTAAATGGAGAGTTATTGAAACGTGCAAATAAAGAAGATTTAAATGTTAGAGTTGGAAGTGGTGTGCACCAGTTTGAATATAGGGATAATCGTGTTTTAAATATTTAAAGTAATGTTTTATTGGTAATGAGCACTTTTTTAAAAAAATTAAGTGAAATGTCAATCTTTTTATTATTCTTAAAGAAAGATAGTGAGAAATTGTACTGAAAGTAAAGAGTGCTTTAATAAGAGTAAGTAACAATCTAAATAAGGCGTTATATACAATATAGGTTCAAAAAACCTCTTGCTTATGTATATTTATAAGCAGGAGGTTTTTGTTTGTTTATGATTATCTATACGCATTTATTGCAAAAAAATGGGTGAATTTGTTATAAATTAATACCAGTTTCTTAATGAATGGGATTAAGCATCGGTTACTTATCATTATGGTCAGAATACACATCAAATAAGTAAAGGTAATAATCTTTATGTTTTTTTAATAATTTATGTTTTGTATATTGCTTTTTTTGATAAAGAGCTATGGGCAATGATGATAAAATAAGTATGGAACTACATAAAAAAATTAAGCATAGTATACCCAAAATCATTTCCATCTAACATTCCTCCCTTTAAACTAAGCGTAAATGATGAAACGCGTTTCAGAGCAAGGAAAAGTTTTAATAGAAGGTGAGTCTATGACAAACATTAAAGATATAGCAAAGATGGCGGGAGTGTCGGTAGCAACCGTCTCTCGTGTATTAAATAATCATCCATATGTAAGCAATGAAAAAAAAGCTGTAGTAAGACTTGCAATGGAGAAATGCAATTATCAGCGTAATATCAATGCGGTACATTTAAGCAAAGGAAAAACATTTTTAATAGGTGTGGTTATACCGTTCACTAATCATCCTTATTTCGGTTTATTAGTAGAAGGCATCGCTAATGAAGCAGTAAAACACAACTATAAGTTAGTTGTGTTTCAAACGAATTATAAGGAAGAGCGAGAAGTGGAAGCTCTAAAAATGTTGCAGCACAAGCAAATAGATGCTTTAATCATCTGTTCTAGAATTTGCAATTGGGACATTATCACTGGGTACGCAGCTTATGGCCCTATTATTTTAGGTGAAGATGCACGGGGGAAAAATATATCTTCTACTTATATCGATCACTATAAAAGTTTTTCCATAGCTTTAGAATATCTTCATAATAAGGGCCACCATAAAATTGGTTATTGTGTAGGAAGAAAAACAGGTACTAACAGTAAACAAAGAGAAGCTGCTTATAAAGATTTTCTTCATAAATGGCAGGAAGAATTCAGACCAAATTATATTTTCTATGAGTGTTTCAACTTTGAAGATGGAGAAGAGATAATGCAGCGTTTGATGAAGATGGAAAATCCGCCATCAGCACTATTGGTTGCAAGTGATCAGGTAGCGGCTGGCATTTTAACTTGCTGCAAGGAACATAATATTCATGTGCCGAATGAGCTTGCATTAATGGGGTTCGACAATCAGCCAATAGCAAAAGTGATGAATATAACGACACTGGAGATTCCATTAAAGGCAGTTGGAAGAAAACTATTTCTTCAGGCAATGGACAGTTCCACAATTTCTCATGAAGAGATAGCTGTCAAATTAATTAAACGACAAACTGTATAAAATAGATTGTTTTTGAAGTTAAAAGGCATAGGAAGGAGAGAAAATCGCTGGTTTTGACTTTATAAGCACGCACTATGGCACACTGACTGAATTATCTTTGAAGACCCTACTTTTATAAGGAATAGATAAGGAAAAAATAATAAAAAAAACGATTCTCTTTAATAGGGCCTGCTATTGTTCCCTTTTCTAAAATATGTTACATTAATACTAATGTGATGTTCGTCTTAATGGAGGTGTTAATATGCTGCACACTGTTTTAATTATTTTATTAATGATAGTTGCTATAGCGCTTATTGCTGTTGTACTTCTTCAATCAGGAAAAAGCTCAGGTTTATCTGGTGCCATCTCTGGTGGAGCAGAGCAGCTTTTTGGTAAACAGAAAGCTAGAGGGTTGGATTTAATTCTTCACAATACTACAATCGTTTTAGCTATTTTGTTTTTTGCATTAACGATTGCGGTAAGTTATTTTGATTTATAAAAAATAGTCTGGTATAGAGTAAAAAGCCTGACCTGGTAAAGGTCAGGTTTTTTTTCGAAGTTCATTATGTGGGTAAATTTAGAAAAAGGTCGGTTTTATAGAAGGAAAACATAATACTGGATTGTTTGTTCCGTCTCTGACTAAAATAAAGAGTACCTAATATTTTTGAATAGATTTAGCAGTATTTTCATTATTTGTTTTCTATATAATTTTGCTTAATGAAAATGTAGTGAATAAAAAGACTTAGGGCACGATAAGTATAAGAAAAGGAGAGTATAGATAATGAAAGTAGTTCAGCAAAAGCCGTTAACATTCAAAGGAGATAATAAAAGAGCAGTATTATTATTGCATGGATTTACTGGCAACACATCAGATGTGCGAATGTTAGGTCGTTTTTTAAATACAAAAGGATATACTTGCCATATTCCTTTATATAAAGGACACGGGGTTCCACCAGAAGATTTAGTGCAATATGGCCCAAAAGATTGGTGGCAAGATGTGATGGCAGGATATGAATTTTTAAAAAATGAAGGCTATGAAGAAATAGCGGTTGGCGGTTTGTCCCTTGGCGGCGTATTTTCCCTGAAATTAGGTTACACTGTACCTGTAAAGGGTATTGTAACAATGTGTTCGCCGATGTATCTAAAGAGTGAAGAAGTGATGTATGAAGGAGTATTAGAATATGCCCGCAATTATAAAGTGCGGGAAGGCAAGTCAGAGGATCTAGTTGAAAAGGAAATGGCTGATTTTGCTCCTATGAATACTTTAACAGAATTGCGGAATTTAATTGCAGATGTGCGTCAATCAGTGGATTTGATTTATTCTCCAGTATTTGTAATTCAAGGGAGACATGATCATATGATTAACACAGACAGCGCTAATATTATCTATCAAGAAGTAGAATCTGATTTTAAAAAAATAAAATGGTACGAAAATTCTGGCCATGTTATTACACATGATAAAGAAAAGGATGCTGTTTTTAGTGATTTTTATGCGTTTTTAGAAAAACTAGATTGGACAGAATATTAGAAAAGACTTAAAGGAGGTTTATAATTTGGAAGAAATAATTCAGCAACATATCGATAAGCTGTTAACCTATATGAAAGATGAAGCATATAAGCCGTTAACAGTACAAGAATTGGAAGATGCCTTTGGAATTGAAGATTCTATTGGATTTAAAGATTTTGTCAAAGCATTGGTGCAAATGGAAGAAAAAGGGCTAGTTGTGCGGACTAGAAGCAATAGATACGGACTGCCTGAGAAAATGAATTTAGTTAGAGGGAAATTAGCAGGACATGCTAAAGGGTTTGCTTTTGTTATTCCAGAAGAACAAGGAATGGACGATGTATTTATTCCTCCAAATGAAGTCAATACAGCAATGAATGGAGATATTGTTCTCGCTCGTGTTACTTCAGAAAGTTCTGGTCAACGAAGAGAAGGAACGATTGTCCGTATTATAGAAAGAGGGATACAGCAGATTGTTGGAACTTATTCTGAGAGTAAACATTTTGGTTTTGTTATTCCAGATGATAAGAAAATAGCAACGGATGTATTTATCCCGAAAGGAAGCACTAAAGGAGCGATTGAAGGACATAAGGTGGTTGTTAAATTAACCGCGTATCCAGAAGGACGCAAAAATGCTGAAGGTGCCGTTGTTAAAATTTTAGGGCATAAAAATGATCCTGGCGTCGATATTTTATCTGTTATACATAAACACGGTTTGCCATTAGCTTTTCCAGAAGAAGTGCTGGATCAAGCAAATCAAACTCCAGAAGTAATTGATGAGAAGGAAATAGAAAATCGCCGTGATTTAAGAAATGAAACGATTGTTACAATTGATGGTGCAGATGCAAAAGACTTGGATGATGCGGTTACAGTAACAAAGTTAGATAATGGCAATTATAAATTAGGAGTCCATATTGCAGACGTCTCCTATTATGTGACAGAGTCTTCTCCAATTGATGTGGAAGCAGAAGATAGAGGGACAAGTGTTTACTTAGTCGATCGGGTTATTCCAATGATACCACATCGCCTTTCCAATGGGATTTGCTCTTTAAATCCTAAAGTAGACAGATTAACCTTATCATGTGAGATGGAAATCAGTTCAACAGGGGAAGTCGTTTCTCATGAGATTTTTCAAAGTGTAATTAAAACAACTGAACGCATGACGTATTCCGATGTTAAGTCTATCCTTCAAGACAAAGATGAAGAACTAATTAATAAATATAAGAATCTTGTACCAATGTTTGAATTAATGGGAGAACTTGCTGAAATCCTTCGCAAAAAAAGAATGACTAGGGGTGCCATTGATTTTGACTTTAAAGAATCGAAAGTGCTTGTAGATGAAAATGGAAAACCAGAAGATGTAGTATTAAGAGAACGTTCTGTTGCGGAAAGATTAATTGAAGAATTTATGTTAATTGCAAATGAAACTGTTGCAGAACATTTTCATTGGATGCAAGTTCCTTTTATTTATCGAATCCATGAAAATCCAAAAGAAGAAAAGCTAAGAAGGTTTTTTGAATTCATTACGAATTTTGGCTATGTTGTAAAAGGAACAGCAAATGAAGTGCATCCGCGGGCACTTCAAGAAATCATTGAAGCAGTTCAAGGGACGCCAGAAGAAATGGTGATTTCGACCGTTATGCTTCGTTCGATGCAGCAAGCGAAATACAACCCAGATAGTTTAGGACATTTTGGATTGTCGACAGAGTTTTATACCCATTTTACATCACCAATTAGACGATATCCTGATTTAATTGTTCACCGTTTAATTCGCACCTATTTAATCGAAGGGGATATAAGTGCTCCAACACAAGAGAAATGGAACAGCAAACTAACAGATATTGCGGAGCATTCTTCGAATATGGAAAGAAGATCTGTGGAAGCAGAACGGGAAACAGATGAACTGAAAAAATCAGAATATATGCTTGATAAAATTGGTGAAGAATATGATGGCATTATTAGCTCTGTTACAAACTTTGGGATGTTTGTTGAGTTGACTAATACAATTGAAGGGTTAGTCCATGTAAGTTATATGACAGATGATTATTATCGTTATGATGAGCGTCATTTTGCTATGATTGGTGAAAGAACAGGCAAAGTATTCCGCATCGGGGATGAAATTACGGTTCGGGTCGTTAGTGTCAATAAAGATGAGCGAGCAATCGACTTTGAAATTGTAGGCATGAAGGGAACTCGCCGGAAAGATCCGAAAAAAGAAGGCAGAGTATTTTCTACAGGAAGCACTGCACGTTCCCCGCGTAAAGGAAAATCGGAAAGAGCAGACAAAGACCGCAAAGGCGCAAAAAGCAGCGGAGACGGGAAACGTAAAGGAAAAAAAGAAAGAAAGTTTTTTGAAAATGCACCAAAAGCAAAAAGGAAAAAGAAACGCCGCTAAAAGAGTAGGGGGAATCATTCCCCCTAAGCGGCTTCTTAATTTTTGATTATTTGTTTGCAATCGTTTTTTTTGCTACAATGGTGCTATAAGTAAGGGGGAAGAGAAATGCCTAAAGGACAAGGCAAGGTAGTTGCCCAAAATAAAAAAGCAAATCATGATTATTTTATAGAAGAAACATATGAAGCTGGCATTGTTCTTCAAGGAACAGAAATAAAAGCCATTCGTGCCGGAAGAATCAATTTAAAAGAATCGTATGCACGCATTCATAATGGGGAAGTATTTTTATATGGCATGCATGTTAGTCCATATGAGCAAGGGAACCGATATAATCACGATCCGCTGCGAACAAGAAAACTGCTGCTTCATAAAAAGCAAATTTCCAAGTTGATTGGAGAAACAAAAGAAGCTGGTTATGCTCTTGTTCCATTAAAATTATATTTAAAAGATGGGTTTGCAAAGGTTTTAATTGGACTCGGCAAGGGTAAAAAGAATTATGACAAGCGGGAAACATTAAAAAAGAAAGAAGCAAATCGGAATATCGAACGAGCATTGCGTGAAAGGCAAAAAATGTAATCCAAAAACTTACAATTGATATTTGGTGAGTTTATGCTATAATAAATTATGTCGATAAGACATGCAAGCTTTTAAGCTCCTATTTTTGAGCTTCCTAACGTGAACGCATATTGCGTGAATCATGCAATGTAACAATTGCAAGATTTTATCCTAATGGGGACGTTACGGATTCGACAGGGATAGTTCGAGCTTAAGTTGCGAGTCGAGGGGATCGGCCTCGTTAAAACGTCAAAGCCTATAACTGGCAAACAACAAAACAACTTCGCTTTAGCTGCTTAATAGCGCTTAGCGGTTCCTCCCTCCATCGCCCATGTGGTAGGGTAAGGGACTCAACGATAGTGGGCTACGCCGGATTTCACCGTCTGAGGATGAAGGAAGAGAACAATCAGACTAGCTCATCGGACGCCAGTCAACAGGCATAAGAATGAGCGAAATGCGAATATGTTGACTACACTCGTAGAAGCTTAAGTGACGATGTTTCTGGACGAGGGTTCGACTCCCTCCGTCTCCACCAAATACATATTTGGTGGTTTTTTGCTTTTTAGTCCATAAGAATTAGATAAAGAAAACCCTAAAATATGAGGGAAAGTTAACTTTTCCTCATATTTTAGGGTTTTTTGCTTTAGACGCGAGTATGCAAATGAAAAAGTCTAATCATTAGCTGTAAAAAGAAGATTGCTATAAAGTGAAACTCAATCAGTGGGGGTTTTCCACGTCCCCCCACTGATGGTTAGTGGAACCAATCAGGCTTTTATGGGCAAGTTTCTATCCAGCTAGATTTCTCTTTTTCTTTTACCATCCCTTAAGTGGGGTCAAAAGCCCGTTGTTGCGTGATAAAATTTATTAAACATTCTTATCGAAAAAGAGGAACGATGAAATTTATTTACCATTAATTTCATTAAGTGCAACAATCTGATTCAACCTAAGGTATTAGGCGTTTGCCTATAAAAAGTGAGAAGCATATTTATCTAACAATAGTTTTTTTATATCATCAGAATTTAAGTTGGAAATTTCATTTATAAATGAATCGGCAATAATCTTGCGTCTAGAGCTGGTCGAAAATCCAGCTTTTAATAAAATATCTATGTCATTCTGATCAAAATAAAATTTCAGCTTTACACATGAGTATTTTTGTTCTGCCAGCAATGTTGCAATTCGGTTTGAAAAAGTAATGATAGTATCGTAATCTAATTTTTCAATTAAATATAGCTCGTTAATATTTAATGTATGAATTACCTCAATATCTAAATGATGACGCAAATTCTCTATAAAAAAATCAGTTTTCTCAATTGCTGAATTTGTAACAATAACAATTCTTTTAGTATTTCTTCCAATCACCTTATTTTCCATTATAAACTTTTTGAAAATTAAAGTCAGTGTGGAGATTTGTGATTTATTAAATTTAATATTATGATCATTTTCTATTACTTTTACAGCGCTACTGACAATAGTAAATAATTTAGGCAAGAATTTATAGGTGTCTTCTAACTTATTATCATAGAAATAAAAACCATACTGTGAATGAATAATGCATTTGTAAAGATACGTATAAACCTCTTTAAAAAGAGGCTTATATTGATAGAAGTTTGTAATGATATTTTTTTGTATTTTCTTAATGAAGCGTTCTGTTGTCCTTTTTAAGTGTTCATCCATAATGTAGGGAGCGTTTGCATTGTAGTCTAAAGACGCAATAATATAATCCAGAAAATGATTTTCGGGTTCATCTGCATGCTTAAAAAAGTTCCACTTATACACATAAAGACCTATATTTTCGTTTTTTTCTATAAAGTGCTTATGATTCCTTCGATATAAACTTAAAATGATATATAAATAAAAAAACTTTTTCGACGTATAGGACACTCTAAAATGATTTTTTTGATAAAAGTCATTAATGAGAACTTTTGAATGAACTATTTCTGGTTTGACAACCTCGAAAAAAATATCCACTAGATATTTTTGAATAGGATTATTTGCTTTCCTATTAATCAATTCTTCCTTTTCATTGATCTCTATTAAAGAAACTAAAATAGATGCAGTTAAAATTCTAAACGTGCACTCTGTTCCCTCTATCTGTATTCCTTTTGCTGGTACAGTTTTTAAATTCAAATAATTTTTTGTTAAGTAATCTGAAAGTGCTTTTAAATCTTTCTTTTTAGTAGTTAAACTAATCCCAATGTCCTCATAAATTTTAGAAGTATTTAAATATTTGGTTAAAAATGATAGTACAATAATCATCGAAATACGTTCTTCTTGGGAAGATATATAATCTTGAATACTTAAATTGCTGATAAATTGAATATAGTCGGTATATTTTAAGCTGCTTTTTATTATGCTTCCATCCATGACAAATTGCTTGTCATCGGGAAGATACATATTAATATTTGCGATATGTCTCTTCAGACTATTTATGCTTCTATTAAAGATCTGTTCTGATTCAGATAAATTCAACAAATTTTTTTCTTGCAGATAACTTGCGATTTTTAAATCAAGGCTATTAATACTAATAGATTTCATCTCCTTTTACAATAAGAATTTATTAAATGGATAGATGTTCGGAGATAGTGCAAAGATTTCTTTTACTAGTATCATAACAAATTTAGCAGAAATATTTTAGGGCAACTTTGTTAATCGCTTTCAAACCATAAAGTTACCTTGAGGAAAGCGCTTAACAAACATACAATCAATTACGAAGCAAACATTATGTAAAGGAGATAATTATACCATGAAAGAAAAAATAAAGACTGGTATTCAGGTTTTTGGGCGTTCATTGCTTCTGCCTATTGCTGTAATGGCACCTATAGGAATGATAATGGGTATTACAGGGGCATTAGGACAGGATTATATGATCAATAAGATTCCTTTTTTAGGAAATGAAGTAGTTCAAACTACAATAAGTAGTTTACAGACAATAACGAGTGTTGTATTTAATAATATTCCTTTGCTTTTTGCTATGGGAGTGGCCTATGGAGTATCTAAAAAGGAAAAAGGAATAGCGGTATTTTCAGCTGTACTTGGTTATTTGATTATGACAATTGTAATGAACGTTTATCTATCCATTACTGGAACATTAGTGGAAGATCCTGCAAAACTATCGCAAGTTGGCCAAGGCATGGTCTTAGGGATTCAAACATTAAGACTTGATGCATTTGGCGGAATAATAGCAGGTTTAATAGCCGCAAAATTAACGGATAGGTTCTATAAACTGCAATTGCCTTTAGCCTTTGCCTTTTTTAGCGGGAAAAAATCAGTACCAATTATTACCTTTTTGGTGATGCTTCCTATAGGAATTTTAATTCCAATCATATGGGGAGTTGTTACACAGTTTTTATTAGCTATTTCCTTTATCTTTATGAATGAATATGTCGGGGTTGGATTTTATTGGTTTGCACATAGAGCATTAATTCCATTCGGATTACATCATGTATTAGCATCTGTTGTTCGATTTTCAGAAGCAGGTGGGGTATACCTTATAGATGGCCAAAATTATATTGGGATTTTAAATGCTACAAATAAAATACTTTTTGAATTAGGGCCACAGCATGAAAGCTGGGATAGGTTAATGCCTGATTTAACAAAATATTTAGCTTCCGGTCAAATGCTTATTACATTATTTAGAATTCCAGCAATTGGTTTAGCTATGTATCATACTGCTTTTAAGTCCAATAAGACGATTACAAAAGGTGTACTAATTACTGTTGTACTGACTGCTTTTTTAGGTAATGTAACAGAACCCTTAGAATTCACCTTTTTATTCATTGCGCCAGGCTTATTTATCGTCTATGCCATACTTAGCGGGATTATGGCTTTGCCATTAAACTTCTTGGATATTTCTATTGGTTATATTCGAGGCACCATATTTGATTTTGGGATATTTGGCCTTCTTTATGAGAATACACATTGGGTTCAATTGATAATACTTGGTCTAGTTAACTTTGTTGTATTCTATTTTGTTTTCCGATTCGCTATAACTAAATTTAATTTAAAAACTCCTGGACGTGAAGAAAGTGTTAGAAATAGTACATTATTAAAAGAGAAAAAATACCCAGAGATTGCTGAAATAGTAATTGAAGGTCTAGGTGGAAAAGAAAATATTAAAAACGTTGATAACTGTGTAACAAGATTAAGAATTGATTTAATGGACCAAGAAAAAGTAAATGAAGATAGAATAAAAGACTCTGGAACTTCAGGCATTTTCTTCCCGCAAAAAAATCATATACACATTGTATTTGGACCACATGTTGAATTTATTAGAAATGCTGTGGATGAAAGGAAATAAAAGAAATTATCAACAGAAGGAAGGATATAAATGAGAGCAATGTATGATTCAAAGACTAAAACAATGTATGACTATGGCATGAGAGAGTTGTTGACGAAAGAAGCTAAATATCAATCATGGCTAGATGTAGAAGCAGCTTTGGCAAAGGCTCAAGGCGAACTCGGAATCATTCCTAAGGAAGCAGCTGAAAATATAAATGCTGCTTGCAGGATAGAGAATATAGATTTAGAAGAAATGGATCGTATCTATCAAGAAATAGGGCATGGATTTGTGCCATTTTTAAAAGTGTTAGTAAAAGCATGTGATGAGAAAAGTGGGAAATATATTCATTTTGGTGCTACTACTCAAAACATTCAGCAGAGCGCACAACTACTAAATATGTACAAAATACATCAAAAATTATTAAAGGTAGTCGCTCAAATTTTAGAAAACCTAGGGGAGTTAGCAGAAAATCATAAAGATACCATTATGGCTGGAAGGACACATGGCCGCCATGCTATTCCTATAACATATGGATATAAAGTTTCTGTATGGATTAATGACTTTATTGCTACAGTTGAGAGATTAAGAGAGTCAGAAAAAAGAGTTTTTCAGATAATGATGGGTGGAGCAATAGGGGCTTTCAATTCATTAGGAGAAGACGGAAGAAAAGTACAACAAAGAGTTGCTGAGATATTATCCATGTATTCTATGGAAATTCCTTCAAGAAATATAAATGCACATAAAATAGAATATATAATGAACTTAGCTTTATTGGCAAGTAATTGCCATAAAATTGCAGAAGAGGTTTATGCAACATCTATTGAAGAGTATGGGGAAGTTTCAGAGGGATTTAAAAAAGGAACGGTTGGAAGCAGTACGATGCCGCATAAAATAAATCCTAAGCTTTCTAAAGGAATAATAGCCAACTCTCAGAAAATTTACTCCCTTCCTCAGGTTGGGCTTGTAGCAAATGCACGGCCTTTTGAGGCTGATAGCAGCAGTTATATGATTTTTGATGCTACCTTAGAAGAAGCTATTTCATTAATTATAGAAATCATTCTGCGTACAGAAGAATTAACTAAAGATATTATTGTGCATAAAGAGAAAATGTATGAAAATGTTCAAATAAATAAGGGCTTGGATAATAGTGAATATATCATGATGAAAATTGCAGAGAGAGTAGGGAAAGATCAAGCTCACTCTTTACTCTACCATCTTTCTATGGAATCTCTGAATAATAGAGTGGATTTTGAAGAGATTCTTCTACAAGATGAAAAAATAAATAGTGTATTTACTATAAAAGAAATAGAACAAATGCTTAAACCAGAAAGCTATATTGGATTATCAGAAGTTTTTTCTGTAGAGATGGCAAAAAAGGCAAGGTTAATTGCTAAAGCAATAGAAAAATAGAAAAGCTTTTTAAAAGGAGTGTGAAAGAGATGTTAAAAAAATGGTTTGGGAAGAAAGCAGAGAGTGAAATTCTAGTAAGTCCAGTATCTGGCCAATTAATTAAACTAGAGGATGTTCCAGATCCAGTTTTTAGTCAAAAGCTTATGGGAGAAGGGGTTGCGATTAAACCAAATAATGGATCAATTGTTGCTCCAGTTAGTGGGGAAGTCGTTCAATTGGCGGATACAAAACATGCCTTTGGAATAAAAACAAATTCAGGTGCAGAAGTATTAGTTCATATTGGGTTAGAAACTGTTGCACTCAAAGGGGAAGGGTTTCAAACTTTTGCAAGAGTTGGAGATACTGTTAATAAGGGGGATAAAATTATTGAGGCTGACCTTGATTACATTCAGAAGAATGCGAGCAGCACAATTATTCCTATCATTATTACCAATAGCTCAGAAGGATTTTTAGCCCTTTCCTTAGAAAGTCCGAAAGTTGTAACAGGCGGAGAAACAACTATAATAACAATTAAGCAAAAATAAGAAGGTAGAGCTGTCTCAAAAAGGCTGAATCTTACTTGAATATCTATAAGTAGAATCTTTTTAATGAAAATTTCTACTAGATATATGGTGGAATCTGACCTTATGCTTTTGAGACGGCTCTTAGTATATAAGCTATCTTACACTGAATGGAGGTTAATGGAATGAAATTGATAGCATTGGACTTGGATGGAACTTTATTAACTCCAGATAAAAAAATCTCTTCAAAAGATATAGAAGCTATTCATCACGTTCAAAATAATGGGCATATTGTAATGATTTGTTCTGGACGTGCCCAGGAGGATGTGGAACAGATTTTAGATAGTCATGGATTATCATGCCCTATTGCAGCAAGTAATGGAACATTTGTAAAAATAGATAATAAAATAGTAAATATGATTTCTATGAATGAACAGGATGTTCAAAAAATTACAAGTAAATTGGATGATACAAACATTCCTTATCGTTTGTATACAAATCAAGGAATTTATGAACATAATGAATGGAACAAGAGGGTATATCAATCATTAGAGAGTTTAGATGAGGAAAATAAAAAGAAATTTAGACGATTTACAGAAAAACCATACAATTCCTCATTAATAAAACGATATGCTGATTTAAAACAAATAGTTGAATTAGGAGATGTATGGATACAAAAAATATTTATTCTCTTATTTGACAGGGAGAAAAAGGAAGAAGTGCTATTGGGGCTACATGGGAATAATAATATTTATATTACTTCTTCAGGCATTTTTAACGTAGAAGTTATGGATAGAAGAGGAGACAAAGGGAATGGCCTAAGAGCAGTAGCTAAATACTATTCTATACCCTTAAATGAGACAATAGCCATAGGGGATAATTATAATGATTTACCTATGCTGAAAATTGCAGGTCTTCCTATCGCAATGGGGAATGCAATTTGTGAGGTGAAAAATTTATGCAACATTATTACCTTAGCAAATGATAATAATGGAGTGGCATATGCCTTGAATAATTTTGTATCTGAAATTCAATAGAAAGTATAACTATAAATGATTCATAAAAGAAAATAATCGCATTTTTTATTATGAAATATTCCTCTCTTTTATTAATTCTGCTCATATTCCCAGCGTTTTTTTGCTGCTTAGTTTATTTTTCGTTTATAATTGAGTTAGCATGAATGAACTATACTAATTTCCACTTGTTTTGTTTTTAGGATGATTTAGTTAAAACTCATAAAAGAGCAGTAATTGAACTTTAAAAATATTGTTATTTCAGCAGTAGGAAAATTATTATGCTGCAATTGAAAATTAAAGATTGAAGTCTCTTTTTATTATATATAAAGAGGCAAAAATAATAAAAGAAACGAAAATTAAGAGGGACAGATTCCCTTGGTTTTTTCGTTTTTTTACGTTAGATAAGGGGATATATGACATAGTTTGTTCATTAGCTGGGAAAAGAGGATTGATATCTATGGAAATTATTAAACATTCTTATAAAAAACGAGGAACGATGGAATTTATCTATAATAAATTTCCTCAATCTAAGGTTGTTCTTTATCCAATCAAAAATTATTATTTTGTCCGAACGGTAAAATGGCATCCAGAAGATCCAGTGGTCACAAGAGCGGATCTTGAAAAAATGGAGTTGCTTTCTAATGAATTATTAGGAACAATTGAATTTTATAAACAAAGGAAAAATTATAAAGAAGATAGTGGGAAAAGTCGGTGAAAATGTGAAAATAAAGTTAATTATACGCTCTAAAGTTCCAACTCCAGAGGATTTGCAGCAAGTAAATGAGAAGTATTGAAAGGATGTTCTCTCCATTTGTTTGTTTAGATGAATACTTAGAAAAATAGCAAAGCAAGGAAGAAAGGAGCTTTGAAAATGCAAACTCCTTTTATATTATATTCTTCCATATTTTCGAAGTCGGGAGAACCTCTTTTTTTGCTAAGCCTGAAACAAAAGGACTTCCTTTTACATAATAACGTAAGGGAGAGAGAGTCCAGTCTCCTTTATTAGGTATTCCAATGCGAGGTGTTGTCATAATTTCATTTGGGATTTTGCTGTTTTCTTCATCCATATATAACGCGCCTTCATTTATCATCCTTCCATCTAATCCTTTTGTAATAGCCATTGCTTTTGTTAATTTTCCTGGACCATTGCTGATAAGGATACCACTTTGTTTTCTGTTTGCAGCCATTTGCTCGAGACCTTCCGCAGGTTCTATTGCTCGAATAAGAACAGCTTGGGGATCATTTTGCCCTTTTGTAACAATATTCAGCATATGATGAGTATGCATCGTATAAATATAAATTGTTCCGCCTATCTTGTACATAGACTGCAATCGAGGTGTATTTTTTCCTCCATAGCTATGACAAGCCATATCATCAATGCCTAGATATGCTTCTGTTTCTACTATATAGCCGCTATAGATACAAGAGCTGGTTTTATGTATAAGCAACTTTCCTAATAAATTCTTGGCAATATCTTCAGTAGAGGAATGAATAAAATCGATCATATGTAAGATGCATTGCTCCTTTCGTATAAATAAAATTATTTTTATAATTATACTAGTTCTATTCCATAATTCCCTCCTTACGAAAAAATAAGCAATTCCATGAAGAAACCACTCAAAAAACTTGAGTGGTCAGTGTGCAGATAAAATCAAAAATGCAAACTTTCAGGCTAATCGAAAACGATTGAATTTTGAGGCGTGAAGCCATGGGAGGAGCGGAGTTACCATGATGGGTAATGAGCATCCGAGCATGGTGAACAACGAAGAAAGCGAGCGTTTGCCGATAGCCGGACCACTCAAAAAACTTGAGTGGTCTTAATAACTTCTATAAGCATAAGGATCCTCGGGTTGTGCTACCTTCTTCCAAGAAGTAACTTTAAGTACAGGAATAGTTTTTTTGAATGGCTGATAATAAATCGTTTCTAATTTGCCGCTGACTTGCAGCCATTCATCATTTTTGGTCTGGACATCTTTAGGCAAATCGAGAAGCATGCCATATACTCCTGAATCAGCAATGCAATGAATAATCCCAAAGCGCAGCAAAAATATTTGATTTTGGCTCATTTCCTTTTCTTTATAAGAAAAGCCGGTTATTGTTACCTGCTTGTCTATAAACTGGCCTGGATAGTTGTAAATGGTTTCTAAATCATTTAGAAGATTCTGTTCTCCTAACGTAATGGTTTCCTGTTTTTGCAGCTTTTTGACTCCTTTATCCATTAGTTCGGAATAGTCATCTTTTCCATAATAGCTTGTTGTATCTGGCTGCAGAAACTGCCGCTGGCTATATGCATCTCCTTCTTTATAAGCGGAAAAAAACAGCCCTTTTTTAGCCACGATATTAGAATCAAGTGTAGCAGTAGGCAGAAATAGGCCAGTTGCTGCAGGAAGTATCAGCACTAAAAAGGTAAAACTTCGCTTCCACCAAGTATTATCCTCATTGTCATGATTATGTCCGCAATCTGGACCACAATGGTTATGATCGTGTTCATTATCTTTTTTTATATAAAAGTAAATGCAGATTAGCGTAAAAAAGATAAAAATGTAGATGGCCGCCTCTGAAATATAGGAATACTTCATATTAATATATTTAGAAATATTTCCAGAGGCATGAAGATGCATAAATAAATAAGTAAATCCGATAAGCACTAATATCCGAAACATGTTCAAACCTCCATTAAAAAACTAGTGTAACCACTAGCACAGTAAGTGTAGTAATTGTGCATACAAAAAGAACAAATTTACTTTTAAAGGTGCTTAGGAGCATAAAAGTATTTTTAATATCAAGCATTGGTCCAAATACTAAAAATGCGAGTAATGAACTTGTCGAAAAGCTGCTTCTGAAACTTGCCGCAACAAATGCATCGGCTTGAGAACATAAGCTCAAAACATAAGCCAGTCCCATCATTACAATATGGGAAGAAATAGGGCCATTGCCAATTGCAACAAGTGTAGATGTTTTAACATATGTTTGTACGATTGCTGCTAATAATGACCCTATAACTAAATATTTGCTCACAGAAAAAAACTCATTAATGGAATGCTCTAGCATGGCACTGATTCGATCTTTGATGGAGCGATAGTGAACAGGATGGTGATGACTATTTTTTAATGGAGAATCTTTAATGGTTAATTTTAAGATAAATCCAACAATCATGGAGACAATAAGGGCTAAGCCCCCTCGATAAAAAAACATTGTCCAGCTGTTTCCAAAAGCAAGAAAAGTAGAAAAAAGCACAATTGGATTAATAATTGGTCCTGTCATCATAAAGGCGATGGCAGCTGGCAGCGGCACTCCCTTTAAGATTAGCCTTCTCGTAATTGGCACAATTCCACATTCGCATGCAGGAATAATGCTGCCTAAAAAAGAGGCTAATAAGATAGATAAAAAGGTGTTTTTTGGAATGAATTTTGCGATCATTTCATCTGATACAAATATTTGGATGATTCCAGAAATGATAACCCCTATTAAGATAAAAGGCAGGGCTTCTATCACAATGCTTATAAAGATAGTGTTCATTTGCAATAATGTTTGAGTATTCATATGCAACCCCTAATTAATTTGTAGACGAATAAACATTCATTGTCACTATATCATGTGAAAATGAATGTTTTATGAAAAAAAGATTTTTTCTTTGCTGAATTTATAACTATATAAAAGATATCAGTTTAAGTAAAGTTTATTATCTACTTTATTATCTGCACTATTAAATAAAAATAGTAATGCTCTGTGGATATTTTGTCGATTAAGGTGCCGTAAGTGATAATATGGCGGAAATATTGCTGCCTCTAATTAGTCGTGGCTAAAAAATTTGCTGATTGTGTAGGTTAGTTTAAAAAAATTTTGTTTTGAAAAATAATGAGGAGAGGGGACAAGATATTGGAGCAGCTATTTTCTATATGTGGGTGTCTGCTCTATATAAGAAAAACCAGAATCTAATTATAAAAAAAAGTTTCTTAGATCCTGGTTTTTGTTGCTTCTATTTAATTTCTTTTCTCTAAGAACAGCAGTTAGCAAATATATTACGAATTTATTTGTTTTTTGCAAGAGAGACTACCTTCGTCTTCCAAAAACAAGGAACATTTTTTAGTGAAGATTAAGCAGCAAGTTAAAATGATTTTATTGGGCATCTAGTTTGTTTTTAGAAGCAGAGACAACATCAATAGAATAGGTTTTTGCTTTTTCAAGAAATTCCATGGTAACTGGATGATCAGTAATAATGGTAGTTATTTTGTCTGGTTCTGCAAATGCAGCAATAGATTTTTTGTTTAGCTTCGTATGATCAAGCAGAGCAATAATTTTATTGGAAGCCTCAACCATTGCTTTTTTTAATTCTACTTCATACACGCTAAAATCAGTTAAGCCTGCTTCAAATGAAAAACCATTTGCTGATGTGAATAAAATATCAATATTGATTTTATTCAATATGCTTACTCCGAGATTTCCTTCAAGAGAAAATGATCCTTTTTTTACAATTCCCCCAAGTAAAATAACCGTAATACTAGGATGATCTCTAAGTTCTAGTGCTGTATTGATGCCGCTTGTTACAACTGTTAGGCGGAGAGAGGAATCATTAAGAAGGCGCACAAGTTCTAGGGCGGTGGAGCTTGAGTCAAACATAATGCATTGTCCATCTTTAATATAATCTTTCGCTATATTTGCGATGATATTTTTTTCTTGTTTATTTTTCCCTTCTCTTGTATAGAAACTTGTATCTGAATCGGAATCAACTAAGATTGCTCCGCCATGTGTTCTTTTTAACAGCCCTTCTTCTTCCATTTTTGAAAGATCTGTGCGGAGTGTGGCTTCTGAAACCTTAATTTCTTTTGAGAGATCTTTTATTATTACGCGATGCTTTTCTTGCAACTGTTCAAGAATAATTTTTCTGCGCTCTGGTGCAAATTTCTTTTCCATTATTTCACCTAAATTCTTAATTTATTATATATAGTGGTGGAAGATTCATTCGATTAATAGCTTTAAAACAAAAATACAATAAAACAAAAAAAGTATATTACTTATATTACAACATTATTTGTGTATAATGTAAATATTTATTGTTAAAAGAAAACAAATGAAAATAAATGAAAAAAAACAACAAAAATAATTTGACTAAACGATAATGATGATACTATAATGAAATCAAGCAAAACCTACTAATGGATATGGCGAGCAATGATTCTGGTTTGGCACAAAAACTTCTTTCTTTTAAGGAGGGATCTGCTAATAACTATTCCTGCGTTTGAAAGCGTTATCTTTAAGACTTTTAAAAAGCGAAGATGGAAACTTTAAGAGAGACAGGTTGACAGTTGCTATTATTCAATTAAACTTTTTAACTGGATGAAGAGATTTATAAAAACATATAAAAGGGGATAAGTACAATGAGCATGAATACTGTTGTAAACGAAGATCAAAGTGAAGTAATCATTCCGAAAACAATGAAAGCTATCGTAGCATACGCACCAGGAGACTATCGTTTAGAGGAAGTTTCAGTGCCTCAAATTTCTGATGAGGAAATTTTAATTAAAGTTGAAGCATGTGGCATATGTGCAGGTGATGCGAAGGCATATGACGGAGCACCAAGCTTTTGGGGAGATGAAAAGCAGCCAGCATATATAAAAGCTCCGATGATTCCAGGTCATGAATTTATTGGTCGTGTTGTGGCGGTAGGAGATAAGGTGGAAGGGTATAAAGTAGGGGAGCGTGTTATTTCAGAACAAATAGTGCCATGTTGGGATTGTCGTTTTTGTAAGCGTGGTCAATATTGGATGTGCGAAAAACATGATCTATACGGATTTCAAAATAACGTAAACGGCGGTATGGCTGAATATATGAAATTTACAAAAGAAGCAATTAATTATCATGTACCAGAGGAATTGCCTATTGAAAAGGCGATATTAATTGAACCGTATGCTTGCTCTTTCCATGCTGTTCAACGTGCAAAAATTCAGCTTGGAGATGTTGTAGTTCTTGCAGGAGCTGGGACGCTAGGATTAGGCATGGTAGGTGCAATAAAAAAATCTGGACCAGGTAAATTAATCGTTCTTGATTTATTTGATGATCGACTTGAACTTGCAAAAAAATTTGGAGCAGATATGGTTTTGAATCCACTAAGAGATGATGTGGAAAAAATTATTAAAGATTTAACAGAGGGTTACGGCTGTGATATTTATATAGAAGCAACTGGTGCACAAAAGTCAGTTGAACAAGGATTATCCTTAATCCGCAAATTAGGTACATTCGTTGAATTTAGCGTATTTAAAGATCCGGTAACTGTTGATTGGAGCATTATCAGTGATAGAAAGGAATTAGATGTATTAGGTTCCCACTTAGGCCCATACTGCTATCCATTAGTAATTGAAGGCATTATGAATGGAGATTTGCCAACAGAAGGTGTAGTAACCCATAAGTTGCCATTAGAAGAATTTGAACAAGGATTCGAATTAGTGAAGAGCGGCAAAGAGTCGCTAAAAGTTGTTCTAATTCCAAATTTCGAAAAAGAATAGGATAATTTTAAAGCAGTTATTAAGGCATCTCCATAATAACTGCTTTTTAAAAGCAAATAGAACAAAATAATGGGGGAATAAGCATGAATTCTTTTTTATCCAAACTAGGAATGGATAATAAAATGGCCTTAGGATATATTGGTGTTTTAGTGTTTATGATGGGAGATGGATTAGAACAAGGCTGGTTATCATCTTATTTAATTGATAATGGACTTTCTATTCAGCAATCAGCACTTTTATTTAGCGTTTATGGGTTTGCTGTTGCTATTGCTGCATGGCTTTCTGGTGTTTTAGCTGAAATACTTGGGCCAAAAAAAGCAATGACTATTGGATTTGTTTTATTTATTGTAGGTACTTTGGTTTTTTTAACAGTTGGTATTCCAAACATGAATCTTGCCGTGATGATTCCTACATACTCACTGAGAGGACTTGGATATCCCTTATTTTCATACTCTTTCCTTGTTTGGTTGACTTATTATGCCCCTACGGAAAAATTAGGGACAGCAGTAGGATGGTTTTGGGTTTCATTTGCTGGCGGACTAAATGTTTTAGGTGCGTATTATTCTAGTTTTGCACTTCCTGTTTTAGGTGAAATGAAAACATTATGGAGTGCGTTAATATTTGTAGTGCTTGGAGCTGTTTTAGCAATCTTTATCAATAAAGATAATGAAAAAAATAGCGTGGAGAAAAAATTTAAAACAAAGGCAGATATGTTTAAATATATTGCAAAAGGTATTACAATTGCGTTTGAAAAACCTAAAGTTGGCTTAGGTGGAATTGTACGTACTATTAATACAGCTGGTGCATATGGATTTGTTGTATTTTTGCCTGCTTATATGATTGAAATCGGTTTTACACGAACAGAGTGGCTGCAAATATATGGAGCTTTATGGTCTAGTAATGTAATATTTAACCTAATATGGGGTATTATAGGAGATAAGTTAGGCTGGAGAAATACGATCATGTGGTTTGGTGGAGTTGGTTGTGCCATTTTTACTGCATTATTATATTATGTTCCTCATTTTATGGGAGCAAACTATTTCGCAACAACGCTAGTTGGCATCTGTTTTGGTGCATGTCTAGCTGCATATGTACCGCTATCTGCATTGATTCCGTCCCTTGCTCCAGAATCACGTGGTGCCGCTATGTCTATTTTAAATTTAGGTGCAGGATTAAGTACCTTTGTCGGTCCAGCACTAGTTGGCTTATTTTTTGCAAGTGTAGGTACAGTAGGCATTATTTGGATTTATACCGGGCTATATTTATTTAGTGCATTTCTTATGATTTTTGTTAATCTTCCAAAACAAGATATACAAGTTCCAAAAGATGAAAATGCTAAGTTGAGTACAGCTCAATAAAGTCAAAATTCAAGCAGTGGGGGGATCCCCTGCTGTTTGTTGGTTAAGTACTCTGGCTTTTACGGGCAGTTGGCCTCCCAGCTAGATTTCTTATGTTTTTTTCTAATCAAGAGATAAGGGTTTTACTGCTTGTTAATGCGAGATAAAAAAGTAGAGGGGCTTGATACAGTAGTTTATATCAAGTCTCTCTTTTATTTAATGTTTTTATAGATTTGTATAAATGGAGCTATTTTATGAATAATAACAATAGAGTGATTGAACTGTTTATTTTTATAAAAAAATAAAAAATGAAAATAAACGAAAATAAACGATTAAAAATATTGACATTTTCAATAAAAAATGAAAAAATATAATCAAGAAAAGGGTAATTATAGAAAAATATTTATATATTGAGGGAGATGGCATGCTACAATGAAAATAGGAATAGGTTCAGATCACAATGCATTTGATATGAAAGAAGCTATTAAAAAATTTATAGTAGAGCTTGGCCACGAAGTAATTGATTATGGGTGCACAGATAATTGCAGTGAAGTAGATTATCCTGCTGTTGCATTTGAAGTAGGAAATGAAATTTTAAAAAATAAGGTTGATAGAGGCATCTTAATTTGTGGCACTGGTATTGGTGTTGCGATTGCAGCAGGAAAGATTCCCGGAATTAGAGCGGCATTATGCCATGATGTTTATTCTGCAGAGCGTGCTCAAAAAAGCAATAACGCTCAAATTTTAACGATGGGTGCCCAAATTATTGGAGTGGAAGCAGCAAAAAAAGTAGTGCAGGCATATTTGGAGTCAGAGTTTACAGGAGGAAATTCAGGAAGAAAAGTGCAGCAGATTATGGATAAAGAGCAAGAGTATTTAAAGGGGGTTGCAAAATGAAAAAACTTATAAATAATCCAGACCATGTAGTAGATGAAATGATTGAAGGATATGTAAGCGCTTATCCTAATTATGTAAAGCAATTAGAAGAGAATAAACGCTCTCTTGTTGTAGCTAGTAAAACTCGTGAAAATAAAGTTGGAGTATTAATTGGAGGAGGGTCTGGCCATGAACCAGCATTTATGGGATATGTTGGGGAGGGGATGGCAGATGGTGTTGCAGTAGGTAATATTTTTGCTTCTCCACCTCCAGATCCAATTTTAGAAGCAACAAAAGCGATAGATAAAGGTGCTGGGGTTGTTTACATATATGGAAATTATGCTGGAGATGTTATGAATTTTGGCATGGCGGCTGAATTGGCAGATTTAGAAGTTGGAATTGAGGTTGGAACTGTTTTAGTAACAGATGATGTCGCTTCAGCTCCAAAAGAAGAGAGTGAGAAGCGTCGAGGAATTGCAGGAGAGTTTTTTATCACAAAGGTTGCTGGAGCTGCTTCTAATAAAGGTTATTCTTTAGAAGATGTTGTTCGTGTAGCAACAAAAGCAAACGATTACACTCGTTCTATGGGAGTAGGATTAACACCATGTTCCTTGCCGCAGACTGGAAAACCTAGTTTTGAATTAGGGGAGAATGAAATGGAGATTGGACTTGGACATCACGGTGAGCCTGGTGTTGAAAAAGGAGAATTGTTGCCTGCAGATGAGGTGGCAACTCGTTTGGTAGAAGATATTTTAAGAGATATGCCTCTAGATCAAGGAGAGCAAGTAGCTGTTCTTGTAAATGGTTTAGGTTCAACGACTAGAATGGAGCTTTATATTATGTTTCGAAGAGTGGAACAAATTCTTAGGGAAAAAGGAATTCAGATTCATCGATCTTATGTTGGTGACTACAGTACTTCATTAGAGATGGGCGGCTGTTCTGTAACATTGATTAAATTAGATGACGAATTAAAAGAATTAGTAGATGCTCCAGCTGATTGTGCTATGTATGTTCAACGATAAAGGAGGAGATTAAAATGAAATTTACAGCAGAAGATTTAAAAAGGTTTCTTAATAATGTAGTGGAAATGATTGAAGAGCAAAAAGACTATCTATCGGAACTTGATAGAAAGCTAGGCGATGGAGATCATGGTGTAACAATGTCGATTGGCTGGCAGGCAATCGATGAAAAATTAAAAACGGACTTAAAAGAAGAACAAGATTGTGGAAAAATTGCTGTGTCTGCTGGAAAAACTTTTTTAAGTGCTGTTGGAAGTTCGGTTGGTCCCCTATATGCAACTGGTTTCTTAAGAGGATCGAAGGCTTTTCAAAATAAAACAGAATTAGTGGATCAGGATTTGGCAGATTTTTGGATTGCCTTTATTGAAGGGGTGAAGGATAGAGGGAAAGCAGAAGTTGGCGACAAAACAATGATTGATACTTTACAGCCGACGTTAGAAGCATTAAAAAGTCATTTTATGCTAACGAATGATTTTTTATCAGCATTTACAGAAGCAGTTTCTGCCGGCGAAAAAGGAATGCTCTCTACAAAAGAGCTATTATCAAAACGAGGAAGATCTAGTAGATTAGGAGAAAGATCGCTAGGTTTCCAAGATCCTGGAGCTACATCTGCATATTTTATTCTTTCTGCTTTTTTAGAAACGGTAAAAGATACCCAAGCGGTTTAAAAAAATGGAGGAAAGTGCGTAAACATACTTTCCTCTTTCTGCGGTTAGAACAGTAAATAATTAGTTTGTTGCTATAATTTATGCATATTTATTCAATGTGTTGAATAAAAAATGGGGGGGAATAATATGAAATCTTCCAACATGGTATTTAGTGAAGGTGCTGTTCAAAGTTTTGCAATGGAATTTCTAAAAATATCTCAAAAAGCGGCAATTGCGTCCTATCCATGGGTTGGAAAAGGAAATAAGAATCTAGCGGATGGAGCAGGAACAGAAGCGATGCGCGAAGGAATGAACCAAATTGATATGCAAGGTTTGATTGTTATTGGAGAAGGAGAGATGGATGAAGCTCCTATGTTGTATATTGGAGAAAAACTTGGAACAGGAAAGGGACCTGCATTGGATATTGCCGTTGATCCAGTAGAAGGTACAACTTTAGTGTCAAAAGGGCAAGATAATTCATTGTGTGTAATCGCTGCATCCAGTAGTGGAAGTTTATTGCATGCACCTGATATGTACATGGAAAAATTAGCAGTCGGACCAAAAGCAAAGGGATGCATTAATTTAGAATGGTCTTTGACAGAGAATATGCAAGCAGTAGCAAGGGCCTTAAATAAAAATGTGAAAGAACTTACGGTTATGATTCAAGATCGACCAAGACATCAACATTTAATAGAACAAGTTTTTTCTGTTGGTGCCAGTGTAAAGCTTTTCTCCGATGTGGATATTACTGCGGCAATTGCAACAGCCATTGAAGAAAGTGATGTAGATATTTTTGTAGGTACAGGTGGTGCTCCAGAAGGCGTTATTTCTGCAACTGCATTAAAATGCTTAGGTGGTGATTTTCAAGGGAAATTAGTGCCGCAAAATGAAGAAGAGTACAATCGTTGTATTACAATGGGAATCGATGATCCTGCAAAAGTGCTTAAAATGGAAGAAATTGTTCGATCAGAAGAATGCTTTTTTGTAGCAACCGGGATAACAAGTGGCATGCTATTGCAAGGTGTTAAAAGCAAAGATGGAACAACTAGATTAACTCATTCGTTTGTGGCAATTGGCGGAGAAAGCAAAAATTATCAATTTATTGAAGCGAGGCACTCTATTTAAGCGATTTAAAAAGTAATCTAATCTAAGATAAGAGGAGAGTATAAATGGAAAAAAGCCGATTTGACATTAACTTTAATTTAACAGATAAGATTGCTGTGATAACTGGTGGAGCAAGTGGAATTGGTAAGGCAACTGCAGAATTATTTTTAGAAAAGGGCGCTTATGTAGCTATTGTAGATGTAAAAGAAGAACTGGAGGAGATTGCAAAGTCGATTCATCCAGAACGGGTCATTGGAATTAAAGCAGATATTACAAATAAAAATAATATAGAAGCATGTGTAAAAAAAGTAAAAGATATATTTGGAAGAATTGATATATTGTTTAATTCAGCAGGTGTCGCTTTGCTTGAGAAGGCAGAAGATTTAACAGAAAGCGATTGGGATAAAACAATGGAATTAAATGTGAAAGCTTCCTTCCTATTTTCTCAAATTGTTGGAAAAGAAATGATCAAAAGTGGCGGTGGAAACGTCATCAATATGGCTTCACAAGCAGCGGTTATTGCGCTGGATCGGCATGTAGCTTATTGTGCAAGCAAAGCGGCAATTGTTGCCATGACAAAAGTATTGGCATTAGAATGGGCTCCATATAATATAAAAGTTAATGCTATTTCTCCAACCGTTATATTAACAGAACTTGGTGAAAAAGCATGGGCAGGAAAAGTTGGAGAGGATATGAAACAATTAATTCCGGCAGGTAGATTTGGGTATCCAGAGGAAGTAGCAGCTTGTGCTGTCTTTTTAGCAAGCGATGCTTCTAATCTGATTACAGGAGAAAATTTGGTAATAGATGGAGGCTATTCTATTAAATAATATTTATAAAATTATAGATGAAGTTTTAAGATTATTAATTCTGAAAAAAATGATAGTAAAGAAAAAGGACAAAACAGCTAGTTAGCATATAAACTAGCTGTTTTGTCCTTTTTTCAGTTTCTAAATTAAAGAGAGCGAATAAAAAAGCTTCTTTCCATGTAACTGCGTAGGAATAACGATTTATATAAATGGCGGGGATAATGGCAGCAATTAAGGCATACAAAGAACAAAAACAAAAAGGAAAAAATCGGCATTGTCCTTAACTTGACACCTTCGTATTCAAGAAGCCAAAATCCTGCTGATGTAAAAGCTTCTGTACTTGCAGATGCTTTCTTTAATCGGTCATTTTTAGATCCTTCAGTAAAAGGAGAATTTCCAAAGGAATTAGTCGAGATTTTGCAAGAAGAGGGTTATATGCCAATAATAGAAGATGGCGATTTAACGATTATTAAAAATAATACAGTAGATATTTTTGGAGTGAACTATTATCAGCCAAGACGAGTAAAAGCAAAAGAACATTTGCCTAATCCTGAAAGTCCATTTATGCCAGACCGTTATTTTGATAATTATATTATGCCAGGACGAAAAATGAATCTACATAGAGGATGGGAAATTTATGAAAAGGAATCTATAATATTCTCGTAAATCTAAAAGAAAACTATGGAAATATAGAATATTTTATTTCTGAAAATGGAATGGGCGTTGAAGGAGAAGAAAAATTTCGAGATGCAAATGGAATAATTCAAGATGACTATCGCATTGAGTTTATTCAGGATCATGTGAAAGGGGGGCATCAAGCAATTCAAGAAGATTCTAATGGAAGGGATATCATTTATGGATATGTGGTCTTGGACAAATGCCTATAAAAACAGATATGGTTTTGTATCGGTTAATCTAAATCAAGATGGTGAACGAACAATTAAAAAAAGCGGGCATTGGTTTAAGGCAGTTGCCGAGGACAATGGATTTTAATCGACTAAATAAAATAAAGCGAAACTTCAATCAGTGAGGGTTTTCCACGTCCTCCACTGCTTGTTAGTGCGTGATAAATCAGAGAGGGGCTATTTATGGCCGCTCTTTTTTCTAGATTGCTTAGGCAGTGTGAACGAAGAGGTTTTTTGATAATTATTATTTGCTTTCTGCTGCTTCTGTGATAGCGGCAGTACCATTAAATTTAAAAATGAAAGCAGCAGATACACAAAATACATACATAGAAAAGCATTTAGCCTAATAAGATTATTTAGTGCATTTTAAAAAAGGAGGCGTTTGTTCCATAATAGTTTGCTGATTCCTTAAAGCTGTGAATAATCACTGCACGTAGAAAGGAGTATGTTACGTTTGCACAGTTTACGATGGATTTGGGGATATTTGTCTCATTATTGGCGAAGGTTATGTGCTGGATTGCTAATGGCATTAATTGTTTCCGCTTTAAATATGGTTAATCCTTATTTGGCAGGAAAGATAATCGATAAAGTAATTCTGGGAAATGAAAACCATTTATTATGGATATTTCTATGCATTATGATAGTGGGTACACTTGTTAGAACAATGGTTCGTTATAGCTATCAAATGGTTTTTGAAGGTTTATCCCAAAATGTGATTTTTATGATGAGGGAACATATGTATAATCGGCTGCATCATCTTGATTTTAGTTTTTATGATCAAACGAAAACAGGCGATATCATGTCAAAAATGACTGGTGATTTAGAAGCAGTGCGGCATTTTACTGCATGGACTATTTATATGATTTTTGAAAACGCAACCATTCTTCTGTTTGCTATCGGTTTTATGTTTTATATTCATCCTCCGCTTGCTTTAACGCTATTGATTGTAACCCCAGTGATAGGGTATTTTGCTTTTCGATTAACTATAGATGTAAAACCAACTTTTACAGAAATCAGGAACCAATTTGCTAAATTAAATTCAGTGGTACAAGAAAATATCAGTGGAAATCGGATTGTAAAGGCATTTGCAAAGGAAAATTATGAAATTAAAAAATTCTCCATCGAAAATGATAGATTTAAAGAAAAAAACCTACAATCTTCTAAGATATGGGAAAAATACTTGCCTATACTTGATTCATTTGGTGGAGTGCTAACTGTATTAATGATTTTTATTGGGGGACTTATGGTAATTAAAGGAACTCTGACATTTGGGGAATTGGTTATGTTTAATTCGCTTATATGGGCTATCAGCAATCCAATGAAAATGGCCGGATGGCTACTTAATGATGTTCAGCGTTTTATTGCTTCTGCTGAAAAAATAGAAGATTTATTAAAAATGAAATCAAAAATACTCAATATCAACCAGCCGGTTACAGCAAAAATGACTGGAATGGTGGAATTTCATCATGTTTTTTTCAGTTATGGAGAAGAAACAGTCTTAAAAGATATTCACTTCTCCGTAAAAACGGGAGAAACTGTTGGGATTATTGGACCAACCGGTGCTGGAAAGTCATCATTGGTGAATCTTATCAGCCGTTTTTATGATGCAGATGCTGGCGAGATATTGTTAGATGGCATAAATGTGAAAAAGTGGGATATCCAAAGACTCCGCAATGGTATAGCTACTGTTATGCAAGATATATTTTTATTCTCGGATACAATTGAAGGCAATATTGCATACGGCAATCCAGAGGCTTCGCTTGCGGCTGTGCAAAATGCTGCCAAAATGGCAGATGCACATAACTTTATTTCTAAATTGCCTGAAGGTTATGACACAGTGGTAGGGGAACGTGGAGTTGGCTTATCTGGCGGGCAAAGACAGAGGATTGCTTTAGCAAGAGCTTTATTAAAAGATCCTGCGATTCTTATATTAGATGATACAACATCTAGTTTAGATATGGAAACCGAACATAGAATTCAAAACACACTAAAATCATTGCAAAAAAGAAAAACAAATTTTATCATCGCCCATCGAATTTCTTCTGTTAAAGATGCAGATATCATTTTAGTTATGAATAATGGAAAGATTATGGAGCGGGGAACACATAAAGAGTTGCTGAAGAAAAAAGGCTATTATTTTGACGTGTACATGAATCAATATGGAAATTTTGAAAATAAGCAAATTGGTGAGGAAGTGATATAAATGGCTCGGAATAAATTTGATGTTGATGAGGAATTAGAAACTCCTTTCAGCTATAGCCATTTAAAACGGCTCATGCAATATATTAAACCATATAAAATAAAAATAATATTCACTATTTTTATTATGCTTTTAGCTAGTGCAGCTGGATTAACAGGTCCATATTTAATTAAACATGCTATTGACTCAGCGATACCAGAAAAAAATGTTCAAGAACTGTCTTTGCTCGCAGGAATATATGTCATTGCCCTGTTTTTAATTGCTGTTTGCATGAAATATCGAATCAGAATGATGTCTGAAATTGGGCAAAGTGTGATACAGAATATCCGCAAAGACTTATTTACTCATATTCAGTCTCTTTCTTTTTCCTTTTATGATAATAGACCGCATGGGAAAATACTTGTAAGAATTGTCAATTACGTTAATTCACTAAGTGATTTATTATCAAATGGAATCATCAATTTAATTACAGATATATTTAGTCTTATTGTTATTATCGGATTTATGTTTGCTATTAATCCAAAACTTGCCATTTTTGCAATGGCTGGATTCCCAGTGCTTGCGGCAATCATTTTCTTGATTAAAAATGCCCAGCGAAGGGCATGGCAAGATTTAAGCAATAAGCAGTCCAATATGAATGCCTATATACATGAGAGTATTAATGGAATAAAGGTAACACAGGCGTTTGCTCGAGAAGATGAAAATGAAAAAATTTTTATGGAAGTTTCAAAAGGATATAAAAATTCTTGGATGAAAGCTGTACGCATTCAATTTTTGCTTTGGCCCTCCATTGAGAATATCTCTGTTCTTACTGTTTCTTTCATTTATATAGTGGGAATTTCGATGATAGGTCAAGGTGTTACAGTTGGAGCTTTAGTAGCATTTATAGGATATATTTGGATGTTTTGGACTCCTTTATCTAATATAGGTAATTTTTACAATGCCATCATTAATGCAATGGCATACTTGGAAAGAATTTTTGAAATGATGGATGAAAAACCAACAGTTCTAAATAATCCTAATGACCGTGAATTGCCTCCTGTTAATGGGAAGGTAGAATTTGAGCATGTAGATTTTGGCTATGAAGGGGCAGACAGGGTGTTAAAGGATATCGATTTTCATGTGAATCCAGGTGAGACAATTGCTTTAGTCGGCGCTACGGGCTCTGGAAAAACATCCATTATTAATTTGATCAGCCGTTTTTATGATTTAAACAGCGGCTACATAAAAATAGATGGAGTAGATATAAAATCTGTAACAATACCTTCTTTAAGAAAACAAATGGGAATTATGCTTCAAGATCCATTTATTTTTTCAGGATCTATTATGGATAATATTCGTTATGGACGCTTGGATGCTACAGATAAGGAAGTGATAAATGCAGCAAAGGCTGTGCAGGCAGATTCCTTTATTAGGAGATTAAAAGAAGGGTATCAAACAGAAGTGAATGAGAGAGGAGCAAGATTATCGGCAGGGCAAAGACAATTGATTTCATTTGCCAGAACATTATTAGCGAATCCTCGTATACTCATTCTAGATGAAGCGACATCTTCTATTGATACGGAAACAGAAATAGCTCTTCAAAAAGGACTTGAATCTTTGCTTAAAGACAGAACATCTTTTATTATTGCTCACAGATTATCGACTATTCAAAATGCATCACGGATTCTCTATATTGAAAAAGGAAGGATTATAGAAGAAGGCACTCATGAGGAATTGATAAAAAGAAAAGGAGCTTATTGGAAATTATATAAGTCTCAATATGCAGCACATGCGGCAGGTTAAAAAATCGTGCTAAAACCTTTTATTAAGTTCTGGCGGAAAGTTTGAAAATATTATAAGAAAAAGGGGTTGATTGGTATAAAGAAGTCATTGCTTCGAATGGAGAAATAGTAGAGTAATTATATAATATAAAAGGGAGATGGCTTTTTAAAGGCCATCTTTTTTATAAGGAAGAGTTAATACTCTATTGTTGATTTCAGCAGAAGGCGTAATACCGGATTGCCTGCAAAAAACGAAGAGTCTCGCTGTAATCAACTGGAACATTTAACAAGAGCCTTTCTGAAAAAAAGAGGAAGGCATAGAAAAGGAAATTTTCCCTTCTTTATTATCAAAGTTATTACTTCTTCCAGTATATTAAAAAGTACTATAATGCTCTTTTGATTTACTAGAAGATGATTTTTTCCTTTATAATAAACTAGGAAGCTAGAAATAGAATGCAGCAGTTAGTATCAATATAAATGATGCAAAGGAGTGGTAGAGGTGAAGCCGAAAGTATTTATCACAAGAAAATTGCCTCAGGAGATTATTGCGCAAATAGAGAGTACATGCAGCATTAAAATGTGGCAGGAAGAGGATGTTCCAGTTCCTTATGAAGTATTAGAAAAGGAAATTAAAGAAGTGGATGGACTTTTTTGCCTGTTAACAGAAAATATTGATAGAGCTTTATTGGAAAAAGCGAAAAATTTAAAAGTAATCAGCAATATGGCAGTTGGTTATAATAATATTGATATACAGGCAGCTGAGAATCTTGGAATTACCGTAACGAATACACCTGGAGTTTTAACAGAAACTACTGCAGATTTAACATTCGCTCTTCTTATGTCAACAGCCCGAAGACTAGTAGAAGCAAGCGATTATCTGAAAAATGGAGAATGGCAAACATGGTCTCCGATGCAATTGACGGGACAAGATATTTTTGGAGCAACGATTGGCATTATTGGCATGGGAAGAATTGGCGCTTCATTAGCAAAAAGAGCCAAAGGTTTTGATATGAATATTTTATATTATAATCGCAGCCAAAAGTCGGACTTAGAGAAAGAGCTTGATATGCAATATGTGGAATTAGAATACTTATTAAAAAAATCCGATTTTGTTTGCATTATGACTCCATATACCAAAGAAACAGAAAATTTAATAGCAGCAAAAGAACTGAGGATGATGAAAGAGACAGCGATACTTATTAATACAGCTAGAGGCAGTATTGTCAATGAAGCAGATTTATATCAGGCTTTATTAAAAAAACAAATTTGGGCAGCAGGTCTAGATGTTTTTAAAGAGGAGCCGCTTTCATTAAATCATCCGCTTTTATCTCTTAATAATGTAGTTGCTCTTCCTCATATTGGGAGTGCAAGCATCAACACCCGCTTAAAGATGGCCAAATTAGCTGCAGAAAATTTACTTGCAGCATTAAATAATGAAAGACCAAAGCATGTTGTAGTATAAAAATAAGGAAAAGGAAAATTTGCTTTCATATAGTTAGTTTTCCTTTTCTTCTTCTAAGTCCTCTTCGGTTTGAAGTTTTGTATGCCATCCATATATTTCATTAATCTCTTTTGCAACCTTATCTAAAAACTCATCTGAAATGATATCATTTTTTTCTGGAAACATGATATTCTCCCTTCTTTTCCTTTTATTATGGAAACATTGATCATTTTTATCCAATGAAAATTATTCTACAAGCTGAGAGTCAAAGCTTGGTTTAAAAATGGGCGCATCCATAAATATGAATGATGGAAATAATGGCTGAAAACCAACGGAATGAAAAATAAATAATTTTGAAAATTTGTTTTGGAAGGATTTTGCTAATGAGGGTAAAAAAGAAAAGTTCTTTCTCCTTTTATTATACACAATTATAGCTGGGATTATCCTGTTTTTTTGGAATTATCAAATAAATACCTGTTGGAAAGTTACTCGATTTTTTAATATAAAAGAAATGAAAATTATTATATAAAAACCTATTTACATTAACGTTGCGTTAACCTTTATTATGTAGCTATAAGGAGGTGAGGCAGTGGAATATACTGTCCGAAGTCTTGCTAAATTAGCGGGAGTAAGTTCAAGAACATTACGATACTATGACGAAATTGGTATTCTTAAGCCATTCAGAATTAATTCATCTGGATATCGAATATATGGAGAAGAAGAAGTGGACCGATTGCAGCAGATTTTATTTTATAGAGAGTTAGGTGTTAGTCTTGAGGTGATCAAAAGCATTATTATGTCTTCTGCCTTTAATGTAAAGGAAGCGCTTTTGGATCATCGAGTAAAACTTTTAGAAAAGCGCACACAATTAGATGCATTGATAGAGAATGTAGAGAAAACTATCGCAAGATCAGAAGGGAGAATAAATATGAGCAATAAAGAAAAGTTTGAGGGATTTAAACAAAGTAAAATAGAAGAAAATGAAAAAAAATACGGAAAAGAAATCCGCGAAAAATATGGAGATGAAACCGTTGATCAAGCAAATGCAAAATTTAGGAATATGTCAGAGGCAAACTATAAAAAGATGATAAATCTAGAAAAAGAATTGCTGGATACATTGGCAGAAGCTTTTAAAACAGGAGATCCTGCTAGCGATATCGCACAAAAGACAGCAGATCTGCATAAACAATGGCTTCTATTCTCTTGGAGTGCATATACCAAGGAAGCACATGCAAATTTGGCGCAAATGTACGTGGATGATGAAAGGTTTGCAGCCTATTATGATAAAAAGCAGTCCGGCAGTGCAGAATTTTTACGAGATGCTATTTATATTTACACAGGAATGAAGAAATAATAGATGGAAGAAATTTAAGGAGGAAATCAGTTAGCTTAACTGATTCCTTTTTTATGTTGATAATTGCCAACGATTTAAGGAGATGCTCGGTGGGACTTCTGTTTTAACAATATCTGATTTGGATAATAGCTGAAGTAGTAGTGTATCATTATCATACACCACGTATAGAAAGGGAAGAAGATAATTAAATTAGTTGAAACTTAATGTGCTCGATCAGTCCGTTATTAGCAACGCATCTACTGCAAGAACAACATTGCAAAACAAAGTGAAATTAGAGAAAAGAATACGGAAAGAAAATGGAAAGCGAATGATTATTGGAACCAAAGAAAAGTTAGGGGAAAGAATTGCTTTGTTTACAAGAACAGTATCAAACAGAAGAAGTTATGATTCTTTGCAATCTATATCTTTTGGAAGATAAAGTTGATTCCGATTCTTTAATTGCAGAATCATTTTTTTAAAAGAAGGAGATTGTCACAAAGTATTCAATATTAAAATCTTGATATACCCCTAGTAGGTATGTTAGGATTTTATTAAAAGGAGTGGTGTAATGGAGAAAAAAGAGCGAGCGGCGGCTGAGGAAAAAGAAGCACATTGCCACACTGTTTCTGAAAGGAAAAGCCATCATTCTGATTTAGTCAAAAAAAACTTAGTTACTCGTTTAAATAGAGTGGAAGGTCAAATAAGGGGCATTAAGGGGCTAATTGAAAAAGATACGTATTGTGATGATGTCATTACACAAATAGCTGCCACACAATCTGCTTTAAATAGTGTAGCTAAAATTTTATTGGAGGGACATTTGCGAAATTGTGTAGTGGATCGCATTCAAGAAGGCGATATGGAAGTAGTCGATGAAGTATTGACTACTATTCAAAGATTAATGAAAAAATAAGAGGTGTTAAATATGGAAAAAATAACATTAAAAGTAGAAGGAATGTCATGCGGGCATTGTGTAAAAGCAGTAGAAAGCAGTGTAGGTGAACTTGCAGGTGTAAAAGCAGTAAAAGTTAATTTGGAAAATGGATTTGTTGATGTAGAGTTTAATGAAAAAGAATTGAGTGTAGAATCAATCAAGGAAACTATTGATGATCAAGGCTATGATGTAAAGTAAATGAAAAAGGAAGGGGGCTTTTTTTGCATACGATGATATGGAGTCCTCTTTCTTTTTTAATGATTATATACCCCGTATAGGTATAAGGAGTGTTAGTGATGAGTGAAAAAGATCATGCAGCCCCTCAAATGGAGCTGCCAGTAAAAGAAAGCCAATTTGAAATTATTGGGATGACTTGTGCAGCCTGCGCAAATCGAATTGAAAAAGGATTAAAAAAAATGGATGGAGTAACAGAAGCTAATGTAAATTTAGCTTTGGAAAAAGCAACCATTTACTATAGAGAAGATTTGCTAACGCCTTTGGACATTCAATCAAAAGTAGAAGGTTTAGGTTATGGGGTAAGGCAAGAAAAAGCAGAACTTGCAATAACAGGAATGAGTTGTGCTGCTTGCGCAAGCCGTATTGAAAAGGGATTAAAAAAAGTAGCAGGAGTTAATGGCGCATCTGTTAACTTAGCGCTGGAAAAAGCAATCATTGATTATATTCCGTCCATTGTTTCACAAAAAGAGATGATAGAAAAGATAGAAAAACTTGGGTTTGGTGCAACCATTAGCAATGCGAAAAATGATAGGGAAACAGATGATTATCGTGAGAAAACATTTAGAAAGCAGAAGAGAAAATTTATCTTTTCTTCCATTTTATCCTTGCCGCTATTATGGACAATGGTTGGTCATTTTCAGTTTACATCCTTTTTGTATATTCCAGAAATTTTTATGAATGCATGGTTTCAATTTGCTCTTGCCACACCTGTTCAATTTATTATCGGAAAACAATTTTATATTGGTGCATATAAAGCATTAAAAAACTTTAGTGCCAATATGGATGTACTTGTTGTATTAGGCACATCAGCAGCCTATTTTTATAGTTTATTTTTAGCTATTCAATCGATAGGCCATCATGGACATATAGAAGGACTTTATTTTGAAACAAGTGCTGTACTGATTACATTAATTATTTTAGGAAAATTATTAGAAGCAAAAGCAAAGGGGAAATCATCGGAAGCCATCAAAAAGTTAATCGGATTGCAGGCAAAAACAGCAACAGTATGGCGAGATGGAAAAGAAGTTGTCATTCCCCTAGAAGAAGTTAAAGTACATGATATCGTATCAGTTAAACCAGGGGAAAAAATACCCGTTGATGGTGAAATACTAGAAGGAATATCGGCCGTAGATGAGTCCATGATTACAGGGGAAAGCATACCAGTCGACAAAAAGGCCTTTGATTTAGTGATTGGCTCTACCATCAATAAAAATGGATTCTTAAAAGTAAAAGCAACAAAGGTTGGAAAAGAAACGGCGCTTTCGCAAATTATTAAAGTAGTAGAAGAAGCACAAGGTTCCAAAGCGCCCATACAGCGTCTTGCTGATAAAATTTCCGGAATTTTTGTGCCAGTTGTTGTTGCTTTAGCCATTTTTACTTTCTGCATATGGTATTTTGCAGTAGATCCATTTCATTTTGCTGCCGCCTTAGAAAATTTAATAGCTGTACTAGTCATTGCTTGCCCATGTGCACTAGGGCTAGCAACTCCCACATCCATAATGGCTGGATCTGGACGTGGGGCAGAGTATGGCATCCTTTTTAAAGGTGGAGAATATCTGGAAATGACACATAAAGTCCAAACCGTTTTATTAGATAAAACAGGCACTGTTACAAATGGTCAGCCAGTTTTAACGGATATTAGAACCAATTATGAAGAAAAGCGATTTTTAGCATTAGTTGCATCAGCAGAAAATCAATCGGAACATCCACTTGCAAGGGCTATGGTCAATGGTATGGCAGAAAAAAATATCTCTATGCTAGATGTATCTTTATTTGAGTCTATTCCTGGTTTTGGAATTAAAGCAACAGTAGATCAGCAATCAGTGCTAGTTGGTACACGTAAGTTAATGGAGTTAAATGAGGTCAATATTTCAATGATCCAAACGGAGATGGAAGCATTAGAGGAGCAAGGCAAAACAGTGATGCTTGCCGCTTTTGACGGAGAGTATGCAGGAATGCTTGCGGTAGCAGATACGATAAAAGAGACGTCGAAAGAAAGCATCAATAGATTGAAAAAACTTGGATTGGAAGTAATTATGATTACTGGCGACAATCAACGAACAGCAAAAGCTATTGCAAAAGAAGCTGGGATTGACCAGGTGATTGCAGAAGTGCTTCCAGAAGGAAAAGCAAATGAAGTGAAAAAACTGCAAAAGCAAGGAAAGATAATTGCAATGGTTGGGGATGGCATTAACGACGCTCCAGCACTTGCATTAGCAGATATCGGCATGGCAATTGGAACAGGAACCGATATTGCAATGGAAGCTAGCGATATTACTTTAATGAAAGGAGATTTAAATAGTGTTGCAGATAGTATTGTTTTAAGTAAAAAAACAATGACAAATATTAAGCAAAATTTATTTTGGGCATTTGCTTATAATGTGTTTGGCATTCCATTTGCAGCGTTCGGTTTTTTAGCGCCATGGCTTGCAGGGGCCGCAATGGCATTCAGCTCGGTTTCTGTTGTATTAAATGCACTTCGACTGCAAAGAGTAAAATTGTAAAAGGATAATTTTTAAAGAACAAAGGAAATTGCCAATGTTGATTCGTTATTATTGGCAGTTTTTTTAGGTTGCAGCTGCTTATGGGAAAAATATGCTGGGGAAATAAGACTTTTGTCGAAAAATAGCTATTTTGGAAAATTTGATTCAAAGTAAGGCGAAAAGGAAGCAAAAATGAAAAAATAAAACAAATTTTTTCTTAGAGGATATGCAGCAGGAGCAATATATGAAATGTCAAAAAAGGTTGAAGTGAAATATTGTTTCATAATTTGAAGGAGTTATATCCATACTAACTTTGTAAGTCTGTAGTGAGTTTCCACTATAAAGATAAATGGAGGGAATTAGGATGACAAAAGCAAAAAAATCGCAAAATGATAATCAATGGGCAGGAGCAAATGTAGATGTAACGGAAAAATCTAAAACAAATCATAAAAGCGAAACAAATAATCAATGGGCATCTACCAATAAAAAATCAATCGAAGAATAAATGATTAAGTTAAAATGGAATAAGCCTAAAAGTCTAAAGCGCAGACTTTTAGGCTTTCCCATTTATAGCTTTTTATTTCACTGCATTGGGTACAGTTAATCCTAAACCTTTTGCAATACGAGTGCCGTATTCAGGATCTGCTTTGTAGAAGTGGCCGATTTGGCGCACTTTGATTTCTTCCAATTCAACAGGTTGCATAGCACCAACGATATTTTCTACTAATCTAGTACGTTCTTCTTCTGATAATAAACGGTATAGATCTCCTGCTTGTGTATAGTGGTCGTTATGATCATAAGCTACACTATCTGCAACACCTGATACAGTAAATGGAGTCGTTTTAGCTTCAGGAGATTCTGTTGGTCCTCCAAAACTATTTGGTTCATAGTAAACAGAACCGCCGCCATTGCCGTCAAAGCGCATTTGGCCATCACGTTGATTATTATGGACTGGACATTTTGGACGGTTGATCGGCAATGCATTGTGGTTAGCGCCCACACGATAGCGATGTGCATCACTATATGCGAATAAACGTCCTTGCAGCATTTTATCTGGAGAAACTTCTACCCCAGGCACTAATGTTCCAGGAGAGAATGTTGCTTGTTCTACTTCTGCAAAGTAATTTTCAGGATTGCGATCCAGCACCATGCGGCCAACTTCAATTAATGGATAGTCTTTTTGAGACCATACTTTTGTTACATCAAATGGATCAAATCTGTACGTATCTGCATCTTCTAAAGGCATAATTTGCACATATAGAGTCCATGCAGGATAGTCGCCGTTTTCAATCGCATTAAATAAGTCTTCTGTATGATAATCAGGATTTTCCCCAGCAATTTGTGCAGCAGTAGCTACATCTAGGTTTTTAACGCCTTGTTCTGTTTTAAAGTGATATTTAACCCAAACACCCTCGCCCTCTTTATTTACCCATTTAAATGTATGGCTTCCAAAACCATGCATATGTCTTAATGTAGCTGGAATTCCACGATCGGACATAAGAATGGATACTTGATGCAACGATTCGGGAGAATGTGACCAGAAGTCCCAAACTGCTGTTGGATTTTTTAAATGTGTTTTCGGATCTCTTTTTTGTGTATGAATGAAATCAGGAAATTTGATTGCATCGCGAATAAAGAAGACTGGTGTATTATTTCCTACGATATCATAGTTCCCTTCTTCTGTATAAAATTTTACAGCAAATCCACGAGGATCACGTACTGTATCAGCAGATCCTAATTCCCCAGCAACAGTGGAAAAACGGATAAACATGGGCGTTCTTTTTCCAACTTCTGAGAAAAGATTAGCTTTTGTGTACTTAGATACATCATTAGTTACTTCAAAATAGCCATGTGCACCTGCGCCTTTAGCATGCACCACACGCTCTGGAACACGTTCTCTATTAAAATGTGCTAATTTTTCTAGCAAATGAACATCTTGAATTAAGGATGGACCACGGTGTCCTGCTGTCATTGAATTTTGGTTGTCTCCAACTGGAGCTCCCCAGCTTGTTGTTAATTTATTGTTAGCCATGCGAATCACCTCATAATTTATTCTAATAACATAATGATAACATCTCTAGTTAGAAAATCAATATTATTTTATAATTATTATAATTAATTTTTTCGATCCTGTAAATAACTATGCTAGAAAGCATCGGAATATTACAGAAATATATCTAGAAAGCAAGGGGAATTTAAAAAGATAGTTGATAAAAATAGAGTTTTTTGAAATGTAATAGAGAATATAGCAGTTTTAATGAGAATTCAGTAAGGGAATATCAAAAAGAAATTAGGCTGGAATATTGTCATAATAACCTATTATAAAAATTTAGTATGACGTATAATATAGAAAGAAAAAACTCGATTTTTATGTAAGAATAGGGGGATTTACCTTGAATAGACGAAGTATTCCACTGAAAGAAAAAAATATAGTTTTTATTGGTTTTATGGGAGTAGGCAAGACGGCTATTGGAAAAGCGGTTGCCAAAAAATTATACAGAGATTTTCTTGATGTGGATCAAGTAATAGAAGAAGAGTATGGAATGCCTGTTTCGGAAATATTTAATAAACTGGGTGAAAAGACATTTCGTGATAAAGAAAAGGAAACAGTTATTAAACTTTGTCAACAGAAGAAGCTGCATATTTTATCTTTAGGCGGTGGATCTTTTTTACAAGAGGAAATCAAACAAGTTTGTTTAGAAGAGTGCATTGTCATTCATTTAGATTTATCATGGGATTCATGGAAAGAAAGAATCAGCTTAATTATTGATAGCAGACCAGTGCTTCAGGGAAAATCTATTAAAGACATGGAAGATTTATTTAATCAACGAAAAGCCATCTACTCTGATCATCATTCTAAAGTATTGACAGACAGGCAAGAAATTGAGGACGTTGCAGATTATATTGTTAATTCTTTAAAATTGGCTTGGGAAGTGAATGAGCCCCTTGCATAATGGGAAAAAGGGATGTTCAAATGCAGAGCATTTCTTTTTTCAGTTTACAGTGCATTTATTCTCCTAGTGTAAAAATCGAAATAAATATGTCGTTTTAATAAATGTATTGAATTATATTTATAATCTAGATATGATGTTAGTGTTCAAGAGTATAGCAAAAGAAAAAAATCTGGCAAAACATGTGAATGTATTCACAAATGAAAATAGTTTTCAAACTATAAAATAAAACAGATTTTTTTAGGAGGCTTTACCAATGATAAGTGCCTTAGAAAATAACAAGTATTTTAAAACTTCGATAGGATTGTACATCAACTATATTATGTTTGGTATGGTCAATATTATGTTGGCTTCAAATATGTCTTTTTTAACAGAACATTTTGATACCGATAAAGCAGGAATCAGTTTTTTAGTTTCAGCAATGGGATTTGGAAGATTATGTACATTATATATATCTGGTATGTTATCAGATAAATATAATAGGAAAATATTTATTGTGCTGGCTGGAATATTAATGGCTGTTTTTTTAATAGGAATACCGCTTACATCCAGCTATACTTTAGCTGTTATACTTGCAGTGCTAGCAGGTGTTGCCAACTCTTTTCTCGATTCTGGTACGTATCCAGCTTTAATGGAAATTTTCCCTGAAAAAGCGGGAGTGGCAAATGTTTTAGTACGTGGTGTTATTTCAATTGGTGCTATTTTGCTGCCATATATCATTATTTTTATTATTAATCATGATATTTTTTTTGGAGTATCTTTTTTTATACCGGCACTGGTTTTTCTTATTAATGCAATAATGATTATGAATAGCAAGTTTCCAAAAAATACATATCAACCAAAAAAAGAAAGAAAACTGAAAAAAGTGGAATATTCTATTGCTATTAGTCAGCCTAAGTTTTTAAAAGAAGGCTTGGCACTTATTGCAATAGGGTTTACAGGTCCAGCTTTGCTGTATATAGTGCAGCTTTGGCTTCCTACTTTTGGAGAGCAAATTCTGCACCTTTCCAAAACAGATGCCATAGAGCTAGTAAGCTATTATAGTTTTGGTTCCCTTTTGTCTGTTGCTGTATTAGTTATTACACTGCATCGTTTCATTAAACCAGTAAGTGTTATTTTAATTTATCCGATAATTTCCTTAGCTGCAATCACTTCTTTGCTTATATTTAAATCACATTTACTCAGTATTATTTGCTTATTTATTATTGGGTTTTCCATTTCAGGTGTACTTCAATTAGCACTCACGGTAATGAGTGAGTTTTTTAACGATAGAAAAGGAGAAATTACTGGTTTTGTTTATACTGCCACATCCATTGCATATACTTTGATTCCTTTTTTGACAGGATTATTGCAAAAAAATGTAAGCATTAGCTCTGTTTTTATCTTTGCACTAGTTATTAATGGCATCGGTATTGGATTAGCACTTTATGTTTTAATAAGATATAATCAAGTTTTTGGATATAAAAAAAAGATGATATTAAAAAATTTAAGAAAGCAAACATCATAAGATAAAGAGGCTGTCCCAAAAGTCATTAAAAAATGACTTTTGAGTACAACCCCTCTTTTTAGTTCTGTTAAACTTGCCTGTTAATTTTTACTTCAGGCGTTCGCTTTGCCCGCAGGAGTCTCGAGCCTTCCATTCGAATCAACCAAGTGCCAAAATCCATCATAAGCATTACATAATTTTTTTTAATTAAATACAAAAAAACGTCTTTTTTTGTAAAATGAATAGAAATCAAAAAACAGGGGAAGAAAAACAAATTGTTTTTCTTCCCCTGTTTTTATTTCTTTAAATAAGCTTACTGTATTTTAAATAAAAATCATTGCAATAATTAATGGTAAAGTTTCGAAAGCTTTGAGTGGCTGGCGATAAATAGTGATTTTTTAAACTTGCAATATAAATAAATCTTTGCACTAATGGTTCGGCAATAGAAATCACTTTTACATTATAATGCTGCAATGCTTTCAGCTTAGGCATTATGGCAATTCCATAATTAATGGAAACTAATCCTGCCATCGCATGGTCTTCCTCTACTTCACAAATAATATTAGGGTGGATATCTATTTTCTTAAACATTTTTTCAATAAAAGGGCGTATACCGCTAGATTTACTAAAAAAGATAAATGGGTAATTTTGTGTATCTTTTAAGTTTATTGTATCAAAATCAGCAAGTGCATGATCGTTGGAAACGACCAGCACTAATTCTTCTTGTACTATAGGAATAAATTCGATATCAGGCTCATTTTCAACATAAGAGCAAAACGCCAAATCTGTTTTTTGGTCTTTTAGGAGCGTCAGGATGTTTTTGGTTGTACTTTGATGCAAGTTAAAGGAGAATTTTTCATAATCTTTTTTTGAAGTAAAAGCTTTTAATAGATTAGGAACAAAGTTAGCTCCTAGTGTATAAATAAAAGCAACATCAATTTGTCCTTCAGTGGGGCTTAGTATTTGTTTAAGCTTTTTTTCCCCTATTTCTAATTGTTCGAGACCAGAATTAACATAGTCCAAAAAAAAACGTCCATATTTAGTCAATCGAATATTTCTGCCTTGTTTTTCAAATAAAAATGTACCTAATTCTTTTTCCAATTCTGAAATTGCATGGCTTAAGCTTGGCTGGGCAATAGACAGTTCTTCTGCAGCTTGTGTATAATGTTCCCGCTTAGCAAGTACACGAAAATAATGGAGATGTCTTAAATTCATCTTACATATTCCTCTCCTCTGTAAATAAAAAAGCAACAACCGTTTGAATTAAAAATTATAGAAAAAATCTATAGATAAACTAAAAAAAACACATTAGATTTATAGATTGTCATCTTATATACTTAACTTGTAAGAAATAAGGTTATTGATTGTTTCGAGTTTAACATATATTAAAAAGAGAAAATGGTGGTACTCGTTACAATTTAAGTAACTTTATAAAAATAATAGAAAAAATTCTATTTCATATTTTTTTCTTGAAGTTTGTGAAACTCTGAACATTTATGACTGTTAATTGTGAATTATTGAAGAAATAGAAAGGTAGTATTGGAGGAAAAAGAAATGGCAAAATATCGTAATATTTTTACTCCCATTACGATTAATCGGCTAACAATCAAAAATAGAATCGTGATGCCGCCTATGGGGACAAATTTTGCAGAGCCTAGCGGTGAATTTAATGAAGATCATATAAAATATTATGAACAGCGCGCAAAAGGAGGAACTGGTTTAATTATTGTAGAAAATGCTTGTATAACCTACCCTCAAGGTTCAAATGGAACGACGCAAATTAGAATAGATCATGACAAATTTATACCTGGAATGTATAAATTAACTGAAAGAATCCATAAGCATGGTGCAGCAGCTGCCATTCAAATAAATCATGCTGGAGCTTCAGCAGTGCCGGAAAGAATTGGCGGGCAGCCAGTTTCTTCATCTAATATTCCTTCAAAAGAAGGTGGTGCTATTCCTAGACCTTTAAATAAAAAAGAAATTTATCAAATTGCAGAGGATTATGGAAAAGCTGCCAAAAGAGCGGTAATGGCTGGATTTGATTTGATCGAAATCCATGCCGGACATTCCTATATCTTATGTCAATTTTTATCACCAGTTTATAATAAACGAACAGATGAGTTTGGTGGAAGTTATGAAAATAGGGCTAGATTTGCAAGATTGGTTATTGATTGCATTCGTAAAGAAGTAGGACCATTCTTCCCAATTTCCTTGCGTTTTAGCGCAGAAGACTTTGTAGAGGGAGGAAACACTTTAGAGGATATCTTAAACTTATTAGAGTATTTACAAGAAGGCGTGGATGTATTGAATGTATCGGCTGCTTTAAATCCAACCTTGCAATTCCAAATTGACCAAATGAGTCTTGCTGATGGCTGGAGATCCTATATGTCTAGGGCAGTGAAGGAAAAATTTAATAAACCGACCATTACAACGGGCAATATTCGAAATCCAGAGATTGCAGAGGAGATTCTTGAAAGGGGAGATGCCGACTTTATTGGAATGGGAAGACAAATGATTGCAGATCCATTTTATGTTGAGAAGCTTGCAAAAGGGACTATTGACCAAATTAGAAAATGCATCTCTTGCAACATTGGATGTGCAGGGCATCGAATCGCTTTAAACCGACCAATAAGATGCACAGTAAATCCTGATGTTATTCATAATGAAGAATACAAAAATAAAAAAATAAAGAAGCCAGTTAATGTTGTTGTAGTTGGCGGCGGCACTGCAGGGTTAGAAGCTGCATGCACTGCCGCAGAAGTAGGCTGCACAACCTACTTATTTGAACAAAAAGATTATTTAGGAGGCCTTGCAAGAGAAATTGCTAGACTGCCAGAGAAGAAAAGAATTGAGGACCTGCCTGATTATTTAGTAAAACGAGCAGAAAAATTAAATAATCTTGTTACATTTATAAATACAAAGGCAGATATAGATGGAATTGATCAATTGAATCCCGATGTAGTCATTAATGCAACAGGTTCTAAGCCACTATTGCCGCCGATTCCAGGGTTGAAAAAGCATATTGATGTAGAAGGGGAAAAAGTCTGGTCTATCTTCGGCTTATTAAATAATATAAATGATTTCACAGAATTTGAAGGCAAAAAAGTAGCTGTTATTGGCGGTGGAGCAGTAGGATTGGATGTTGTAGAATTTTTTGCTGAAAGAGGGGCTGGTGTTTCCATTATAGAAATGCAGCCAGAATTAGGAAAAGATCTTGACATAATTACTAAATTATCTATGATGACTATGCTAAAAGAAAGAAATGTTGATATTTATGTGAATACAGCATTAACAGAAGTGACAGCAGATCATTTTAAAGTGAAGCATAAGGGAAAAGAATCACAGATAGAATTTGATTATGGATTCGTTTGTTTAGGCATGAAACCGGAAAATCCAGGTTTAAGTGCACTGCAAGAATTTTATTTGCACAAAGATGTGGAAGTTGTAAATATTGGAGATAGCTGGTCTACTAGAAAAATTATGGATGGCATGCGAGAAGGCCGCAATATTTTAACCACTCTTGAAAAAATAGGAGCAATGTAAGTTTATATATGGAGAGGAAGCCTCTTTTGCTAAGTTTTCCTCTCTAATAAAATATATTGAAAATAAAAGCTTGTAAGAATTATAATCTACAGCTAAAGATTGCAATAAAAAATTAGGAGAGTGAAAGAAAATGGCAGAAAGAATTTCAGGGAAAACAAAATTAATAGGGTTATTAGGAACACCAATATCTCACAGTAAATCACCCAAAATGCACAATGAAGCATTTGCAAAACTAGGATTGGATTATGTTTATTTAGCATTTGACGTTAACAATGAACAACTTCCTGCTGTTATAGAAGGATATCGTGCATTAAATATTAGAGGCTCTAATGTAACAATGCCAAATAAAACAATTGTGCATAACTATTTAGATAAATTGTCACCAGCAGCTGAAATGGTCGGAGCTGTAAATACAATTGTAAATGATAATGGTATATTAACAGGTCATATTACAGATGGCACCGGCTATATGCGTGCACTAAAAGAAGCGGGAATTAATATTATCGGCAAAAAGATGACGATTGCTGGTGCAGGCGGAGCAGCTACTGCTATCTGTATTCAAGCGGCATTAGATGGTGTTGCGGAAATCTCCATTTTTAATAAAAAAGATGAGAACTATAGTAGAGCAGAAAAAACAGTTCATGAAATAAATGAAAAAACTAATTGTAAAGCAAATTTATTTGATTTAGATGATATTGAGTCTTTACGGGCGGAAATTGCTGATAGTGTAATCTTCACAAATGGTACATCTGTAGGCATGAAACCAATGGAAGGACAATGTGTAATTCCTGATCCAAGTATGCTTCGTTCGGATCTAATTGTCTCTGATGTCATTTATATGCCAGAGAAAACGAAATTATTAGACATGGCAGATGCACAAGGATGCCGTACGATTAATGGATTAGGCATGATGCTGTGGCAAGGGGCAAAAGCATTCGAGCTGTGGACTGGAAAAGAAATGCCTGTTGATTATATAAAGGAAATTTTATTTTAATTTCTTTTATAATTGCATTTGTGAATAAAATCACAAAATAAATAGAGCAATCAACTATTTTATCAAAAGGAGATAAACAAATGTTGAAGAATCGTTATATGCCGACTGCCATTTCCTTATATATCAACTATTTTATACATGGAATGGGTGCTATTATATTGGCCCAAAACATGGATTTTCTTACAAAGCAGTTAAACACTGATGTTGCTGGGGTTTCCTATGTAATATCTGCTTTAGGGATAGGGAGACTGCTTGTTCTCTTTATATCTGGGGTTCTTTCAGATAAATTCGGAAGAAAACCATTTGTTTTTATCGGAATGGGAGTATATTCTCTGTTCTTTCTCGGTATTTTGCTAAGCACTAATGTAACAGTTGCCTTCGTATTTGCGTTATTAGCAGGAATGGCGAATTCTATTCTTGATTCTGGAACCTATCCTGCCTTAATGGAATCTTTTCCGAAATCAGCCGGAACAGCAAATGTTATTATTAAAGCATTTATATCTGCCGGACAATTTGTCTTACCATTAATGATTGGTTTTTTTATGAACAATGATTTATATTATGGCTATTCTTTTATATTCTGTATGGTGATTTTTTTGCTAAATGGATTATTTTTAATTAAGCGCCCTTTCCCAAATCATAAGCAACAAGGAGACGGGGATAAAGAAAGAATAGGAGAAACGCAGTTTAAAAGTAAACCAAAGTTTTGGGTAGAAGGTTTATGTTTGATTCTTATCGGATATACAGCTACGGCCACTTTTTATTTGATTTCTGTATGGCTTCCCACATATGGTAGAGAAGTCGGCGGCATGTCTCAAACAGCCTCCTTATCTTTAATTAGTTATTATAGCATTGGTTCTTTATTAGCTGTATTTATTACATCTTACTTAGTAAAAGGTTTAGTAAAGCCTGTCACATTTGTATTTGTATATCCGTTAATATCTTTTATTGCTCTAATGATATTATGGGCATTTCCATCACCAGCAATTTGCATCATTGCAGGAATAATTATTGGTTTTGCAGCAGCAGGTGGAGTTTTGCAGCTAGCGTTAACAACTATGTCTGAATTATTTCCAGCGAGTAAAGGAAAAATTACTGGAATTGTTTATACTGCTTCTAGCTTAGCAACATTTTCTATACCGGTCATAACAGGAGTAATGTCAAAAACAAGTATTAGCAGTATTATCTTTTTTGACGCAATGATTACATTATTTGGAGTTCTTCTTGCAGTAGTAGTAAATATTCGCTATCGTAAAGTTATACAAAAAGTAAATGAAAAAATCGTAAATGAGGAAGTAGCGGTTAAGTAAAAGCAAAAAGTGAAAAAGGAGTAGAGAAGATGGGGAATATAGTAAAGGTAAGAGAGGTAAAGATTGGGGAAGGAGTTCCGAAAATATGCGTATCCATAATTGGCAGCACAGTTGATTTATTAAAAGAAGAGGCTTTGATGCTTACATCGTTACCGTTAGATGTAATAGAATGGCGTGTTGATTTCTATGAAGAAGTAGAAAATACAGCTAGTGTTATGAAAACATTGCAAGCGATTCGCAGTATAATCGGCAATATTCCGTTGATTTTTACCTTTAGGAGTGCAAAAGAGGGGGGAGAGAAGGAGTTGCCTGCTTCTGAATATTTTGCTCTAAATAAAGCAGTATGTGAAACAAATCTAGCAGATATTATTGATGTAGAGTTATTTAATGAGGAAGAAGATATAAAAGAGATTGTAGAATTTGCTCATGCTAATAATGTTGCTGTGATTATTTCTAATCATGACTTTGGCAAAACTCCTTCGAAAGAGGAAATTATTTCACGCCTTCGCAAAGCTCAGGAACTTGGTGGAGACATTCCCAAGATTGCCTTAATGCCAAATAGTGCAGCAGACGTGATTACTGTTTTAGATGCAACAAATACAATGAAAGAGCAATATGCAGATCGACCAATCATTACAATGTCAATGGCTGGAAAAGGAGCAGTAAGCCGCATGGCAGGAGAAGTATTTGGTTCAGCGTTAACATTTGCTGCTGCGAAAAAAGCTTCTGCACCTGGACAGATTGCTGTTGGGGAATTAAAAAGAATATTAGATGTTGTGCATAGTGGATTATAATTTACCCCGTTATATAATGATCAGTAAGTCATCACCTCAAGATGAGGAGAGGAAATGAAAAATCCTCCGAAAAGAGAAACTTGTTCATAGAAGCTTGATTGTTGCAACTAACAATCAGTAGATGATTCCTTTACTGATTTATTGACGGTTAATTTATAAGTATTTGCTCATTGGAGCCAATATTAGCTTCAGAAGTGCTAAAAAAGTCAAAAAGAAATTTAGGCTGAATGAAACGTTCGATTATCGAGGAACTATCTTATTAAGGAACAGATTACTGTTTTGATAGTAATAAGTATCCTAAAAGGTAACGATAACAGCGATTTTCATCAGCCTTTTTGCATATCTTGCATTTTTAGGGAGACTGTTTGATTTTATATGTAAATGAAGATAGACATAAAAGGGGATAGAGGGAGTGACGGATGAAATAATCAATCAACAGTATATTCAAAAGTTAATTCGAGAGAAACAGCAATTTTTTTATACTAAAGCAATGAGACCATTTGATTTTTGTTTGCAGCAATTCCTTAAAAACTAAAGGGGAAAAATCAAAAAGTATAAGGAGCAAATAATTGCTGCATTAAAAAAAGATTTAGGAAAACATCCATTTGAAAGCTATACAACGGAAATTGGTTTTGTTTTAAGCAGCATTACATATACAATAAAGCATTAAAAAAATGGAAAATACAAAAAAAGATAAAAACTTCTTTTACTGTGTTTCTGGCCAAAAGCTATATTCGTTATGAAGTATAAGGAACAGTTTTGATTAGAGGCCCATTTAATTATCCTTTTCAGTTAGTAGTTGTACCATTAATTGGGGCCATTGCTGCGGGAAATGACTCCATCTGTTTCTGCAGTTATTACAGAAATTATGCAGGTGACCTTTTATTCTGCATATATTCGGCCAATAGAAGGCAAAGTTTCTGTTGCAGCCTCCTTATACGGAAAAGAAGTTAAATATTCTACGGAAATTATGAAAGTGAACGTCTATTATTTTTCCTTCAAACAAGCTTATGATAGGATAATCCTATCTAAATAGGGAGGATTTTTTTTGAATAGCAAACAAGATATTATTCATGAAGCAACATCATTTATTAAGGAATGCTACAAAGAATTAAATAAAAAGGAACAGCAAATAGAAAAGCGTTTAGAAGAAATTGAAAAAGACATAAAAAATAAAGGACATTATATCCATACAAAAGAAGAGCTGGCATATGGAGCGAAAATGGCTTGGCGCAACAATAACCGCTGTATTGGAAGATTGTTTTGGGATACATTGCATGTAATAGATAAACGAGAAGCAGCTGAAGTTGCAGATATTAAAGAGGCTTTGTTTGAACATATTGAATATGCAACAAATGGAGGGAAAATTAAACCAACCATTACTATTTTTCATCAATCAACAGAGCAAACAAACATACGAATTTTAAATCATCAATTAATCAGATATGCGGGATATGAAACCAAAAATGGCATAATTGGAGATCCTGATTCGCTGAACTTCACTAAATATTGTCAAGAGTTAGGCTGGAGGGGACAAGGCACTTATTTTGATGTACTTCCATTAGTAGTCCAAATAAATGAGGATAAGCCGCAATGGTTCCCTATTCCAGAAGAGTTAATTTTAGAAGTTTCCATTCGTCATCCGGAAATTTCAGGATTCCAAGATTTAAAGCTGAAATGGTATGCTGTGCCAATTATTTCAAATATGCGACTAGAAATAGGAGGCATTCAATATACAGCGGCTCCATTTAATGGCTGGTATATGGGAACGGAAATTGGGGCAAGGAATTTTGCTGATGATAATCGTTATAATATGCTGCCTAAAATAGCTTCGATGTTGGAATTGAATCAGCACAAAAATGCATCGCTTTGGAAGGATAAAGCATTAGTAGAATTAAATATTGCTGTATTGCACTCTTTTCAAGAGGATGGTGTAGCAATAGTAGATCATCATACGGCAGCACAACAGTTTAAAATATTTGAGCAAAAAGAAGAAAATAAGGGGAGAGATATTACTGGTAACTGGGCCTGGCTTATTCCGCCGATGTCTCCGGCTGCTACACATATTTTTCATAAACGATATAATAATGAAACAAAATCTCCCAATTTTTTTAATCAGAAACCTCGTTATTAAATGAAAGAAAGAGCTGTCCAATAAGCCGAATTTTCGTCTGTTGGATAGTTTTTTATATTATAAAAAGAGAATAAAAGGGAGTATAGATAATATCAATAAAGGAGAAATTAAGAGAAAAAAAGACAGGTGTTTTTTATGGAAATTAGTAAAGTAGAGCTGCCCGAAGAAATAAGAGATATGCTGAAAGTGCAGGTGAATCAATTATTAGAGCGAATGCTTACATTAGAAAAAATGATAGAGGAGACCAGCTGCTGCATATTAAATGATTTTGAAGAGATGAATGCCATTTTTGGGATAGTTCATGCAACGGCAGCAAGTCATTATTTAAAAACCTATCTGAAGCCTTTTACCAATGAGGTCGACGCATTAACGGCAGCAGTGCAGCATTTATCAAATAGGAGGCATGGTGCGCTCATTGCCATTAAAAGACAAGATAATGTCGAAGCTTTTATTCATTCTGGTGTTCAAATTTATGCGAAACTATCTTATTCGCTGATAGAAGCCATTTTTTACAATGGCAATCCCCTTCATGATGGTGGTGTATTGATTGATCAGAATACAATTGTATCTGCCGGAAACATTTTTCCTACGTCCAAGCAATATAGAGGAGAACAAAAGTTAGGAACAAGACACCGTGCAGCTATTGGATTAAGTGAGCAGACAGATGCACTTGTGCTTGTTGTTTCAGAAGAAACAGGACGAATTTCTTTTGCCGTTAGTGGAAAGCTATATCCAGTTCATCCCCATGGATTAGTTTAAATCCACTTAGTGGAAGTGAGATTTTTCCATAATGCGGTGAAAATGGATATAGCCTTTTTAAATAAACTGTAATTTAGCTAGAAGCAGGCTGTAGATATGCTTCCAGTAGCAAGTCCGCAATATGGACAGCACGAACTTTATCGGCTAATCCTTCCCTTTCAATTCCCAATTTCATTTGCAGCAAACAGCCAGGATTTGCTGTTACTATCGTTTTCGCTTCCGTTTGTTTAGCTGCTTTCATTTTGCTGTCTAAAATTTTCATGGACATTTCTGATTCTACAATATTATATATTCCGGCAGAACCGCAGCAGCTGTCGGCATTTTTCATTTCTCGATAATCTATATTGCCGATTGCTTTTAGTAATGTTCGAGGATCAGTTGATATTTTCATCACATTGCGCAAATGACATGAGTCTTGATAGGTAATTATTTGATGGGGAAGATGCAAATTTGCTTTTTTATGGAACTCTAAGGCTACTAAAATGCTGGATATATCTTTTAATTTATCTGTGAATTTTTTTGCTCGTTCCGCCCATTCAGGTTCATCTTTTAAAAGATGGTCATAATCGATTAAAAAGGCACCGCACCCGCCGGCATTTGTAATAATATAATCTGCTTGAAGAGATTCAAATGCCACAATGTTTTGTTTTGCTAATTTTTTCGCTGCATTTTTTTCGCCGCTATGTCCATGAAGAGCCCCACAGCAGGCTTGTTCTGATGGAATAATGATTTCACACCCAGCAAGCTGCAGCAACCTTAATGTTGCATCATTTGTTTTCATAAACATCGTATCCATCAAACAGCCTGAAAAGAAGGCTACACGTTTTTTTGTTTCAATATGTGACAAAAGATGTGTTGGACGATTCTTCATCTCTTTTTTTGTTGGAATCGCTGGAAGAACTTTTTCCATAGAAGAGAGGCTATCTGGCAAAAGCTTTAGCATTCCTGTTGTATGAACAATAGTCTGAAGCCCTGAGCGCTGATAAAATCCAATTAGTCCTGTTAATGACTGCATCCTATTTTTATAAGGAAATAGTCCATCAAATACTGCTTTACGGATAGTTCTTACAGGAAGAGAATGCTTTTTGTTTTGATTGATAATATCACGAACATCTTCCAAAAGATGGCCGTAATTTACTCCAGATGGACAAACTGGTTCGCAGGCTCTACAGCCTAAACACATATTAAGGGAACGCTCTACATCTTCATCGGGTTCTATCAGACCATCTGTCACCGCCTTCATAATAGCCAATCTTCCACGAGGAGAATGGGATTCCAGATAACCAGATTCAATATACGTAGGACAAGTAGGGAGACAAAAACCACAGCGCATACAGTTAAGAAGATCATCTTCATTAAGCCGCTCTTTAAATTGCTCTTGAATCACTTTTTTTTCTTTGCTCGTTGTCATTTTGCCACCACCACACGCTTTTTTGTATCTTTTGCAAAGATTTTTCCAGGATTCATAATATTATTTGGATCGAATGCCTGTTTTATTGCTTTCATTGCCGCAATTCCCGCTTCTCCAAGTTTCAAATGAAGATATGGAGCCTTCATCATGCCAACACCGTGTTCTCCTGTAATGGTTCCACCTAATTCTACTGCTTTTTGAAAAATTTCTGCAAAAGCTTGTTCGACCCTTTCGATTTCTTTATGATTACGTACATCTGTTGTACATGTTGGATGAAGATTTCCATCCCCAGCATGGCCAAATGTACATATATCAAGGCTGTATTTTTCAGCGATTTCATTTATTGCTGCAACCATTTTTGCGATTTCAGAGCGAGGCACGGTGGCGTCTTCTAAAATAGTCGTCGGCTTTAATCTTGCTAAAGCTGATAAAGCGGAACGCCGTGCTGTGCGAAGATTTTCTGCCTCCTCTGCAGATTGTGCTACTTGAACGGAGATGGCTTCCTCTGTTTTGCAAATGTCTGCCATTTTTTTCATATCTTGTTCGACTACTTCTAGAGGACCATCTTGTTCAATAAGAAGGACTGCTTTTACATCTGTCGGCAGACCGATTTGCGCAAAATCTTCTACAACTTTTAATGTTGGCTGATCTAAAAATTCCAGTGTGGTTGGAATGATTTTATTGGCAATAATTTTGGAAACACTTCTTGCAGCTGCTTCCAAGTCTTGGTAAAGTGCAAGCATGGTTTGTTTTGTTTCTGGCATTGGGATAAGCTTTAATGTTGCTTTTGTTATAATGCCAAGAGTGCCTTCCGAGCCGACAAATAGACGGGTTAAATCATAGCCAGCTACATCTTTTGCAAGTTTTCCTCCAGTTTGAATGATATCTCCATTTGGAAGAACTATTTCTAGTGCAATAACATAGTCTCGAGTGACACCATATTTAAGACCTCTTAAACCTCCAGAATTTTCATTAATATTGCCGCCGATTGTTGATATTTTCATCGAACTTGGATCAGGGGGATAAAACAGCCCCTTCTTTTCAACCGCTGCAATCATATCTAAGGTAATAACGCCAGGTTCAACTGTTGCGGTCAAATTTTCTTCATCAATGTCTAAAATAGAATTCATATGTTTAAACAAAAGGACAATTCCTCCTTCTGTTGGACATGTTCCCGCACAAAGATTTGTTCCAGAGCCTCGGGGCACAATTGGAATTTTGTGGTTATCGCATATTTTTACAATTGCAGATATTTCAGCTGCATTTTTTGGAGCTATGACAGCTTCAGGCATTGCTTGATACTGTGGTGTTGCATCATAGGAATAAACAAGGCAGCCCACTTTTGAGTCATCATAATTTTCAGCGCCAACTATAGCGCAAAATAATGCTTTTATTTCCTTTGTTATCAATGTATCATCCCTCCATTTATTAGGATGAAAAACAAAATCCGTAATCTTTCCCACCCATTTGTATTAATAATAAAAAATAAAAAAGTGTTTGGCTATGGATAAACAACTGAAAATTAAGCGGTTTCATTTAACGTTTTTTAGATAATCATCCAAAAATTGAATGGCGAGGTAGAGAGTAGTCAAATTCTGCAAGTCTTTTGGATTTAGTTTTGTCAGTTCCTCTATGCGTTTTAGACGGTAATGAAGTGTATTAATATGAATATGCAGCTTTTGTGCTGTTCGTTTAAAGGATTGATTTTCTGATAAAAATGTCTGCAATGTAGAAAGCAGTTCTGCATCTTTTATTATATTTTTAATTGTGCGGTTAACAAACTCTATACGTGTTTCTTTTTTGATATCTTGCAAACACATCTCAAGAAGCAATTGATCATCAAATATAATAGAATTTGTCTTTTGTGCCACAATTAAAGCACGTTCAGCTTGTTTGAACGATTGAAAAACGTGATGGGGAAAACTTGTTTGTCCAATCCCAAATGTTGTACTTAAGGCGTATTTTTCTTGCAAGTACGTTTGCAGCTGTTCTAGGAAATGCAATATGCGCCCCTTGTTGTCCTTTTTATTTGTTGCATGAAGCAAAACAAAATGCTGATTTCCCCAGCGGACAAAAATATCGTTGGCTGTCATTTTGAATGTCTGCTGTATATCTTGCAAAATATTAGTCTGCATTAAATCTTTTGTGCTGCTTAAATAATGGCAAATAATTACTTGTCTGTCTGTATGTAAATCAATGTTTAATAGTTCGGCTTGATTTTGAAAAGTTTCGGACCATTCTTTCGGTTGAACCCAATCAAAAACGAAAGCTTCTAATGTGCGAGCTTCTCTTTCTAATTGCTCTGAGTAATAACTTTCTTTAACAAGCAATTCGGTCATTTTTTGGATGATTTCTCCATATGGAGAGACATTACTAGGATCACCTGTTATGCCAATTACACCAATAATTTGCTGCTTAAAAAACACAGGTAGGTTAATGCCTGATTTCACTCCTTTTAATATCTTTTGATCTTTATTTGTGATGATTATTTTTGTTTGTTTATGCGAACAAATAAGAGCTCCTTCATGGAAGGAACCAATGCGACTTTCGTTGGTGCTTGCAATGATTATCCCATTTACATCTGTAATAATGAGATCTTCATTTAAGCATTTTTTAACTTCCAAAATAATGTTTTTCGCTAAAAGTGACTGCAGCATTTTCCACATTTCCTTTCCCAATGTTTTCCTTGTTGTTCAAATGGTTCTTTAAAAGCATCTCTTATTATATTGATATCTTTTTTATAATTGGCTGTCACAGTATAAAATTCAGTAGGATTATATAATATGGAATAAATATTGATTATCTTTCATTATATAATTAAAAAGATGGACACCAAGAAAAAAAGATTAATATTGGAATATTTAGTTTTTTAAAGCCTGTTATTTAATTTTTACCTTTTATTGGATATGGAAGATTTGAGAAAATAGTAAGTGCTTATCAAAATAATGACAATACATTCCCTCTACAGTGCATGTTTTCTGTATAATGGAAATGAAAAAGCCAGATAAAAAATAATGATTATGATGGAAAAATAAGGAATTTAAATGGTTGAAATTTCTATTTTTTACCGAGGTTTTAGAGTGAATTTTCTGTTAATAAGACATTTTTAAGCTAAATGACTTAATAATTTAATAGAATTGTAATATAACCCCCCTTTACTTATGTTATAAAAGATAGAGAAAGGGGTTTTTAGATGCGTTCCTTAAAAAAAATAATAGTCATTTCTCTGACAAGTATCGTATTCTTGTCAACATCTATGATGGCTCATGCAGAAACGAATCAAGAAACACTAGAGAAAAAAGAAGCGTTAATTCAAGAAAAAAAAGCAGAAAAACAAGAAGTTTCGAAAGAACTTGAGGCTGTACATAACGATTTAGCAGACCTTAAGAATGAAACAGAAAAAAATAAAGAAAACATATCTGCTTTGGAAAATGAAATTAAAGAAACTCAAAACTTAATAGATAAAAAGAAAAAGGAAATTGTTGTATTAGAAGATAAAGTACTTGCGCGAAAAGAAGTAATGAAAGAGCGCCTTGTTACACTTCAGCATAATGACCAAACAAATGTCTTTTTGGAGGTCTTGCTTAATGCAGAAGATTTATCGGATTTCTTAGATCGTGCAACAGCTGTTTCTGTCATATTTAATACAGATCGAGATATACTGGAACAACAGCAAAAGGATTTGGAAACAATTGAAACAGAAAAGCAGGCAATTGCAGAGCAAGAGGAAGTATTGAAAAATCAGTATGAAACATTGGCAGTCAATCAAGCAGAATTAGAAAAAAATCTGCAAAAGGGCCAACAAACACTTGCTGGCGTACAATCAAAATACAATGATATTTCTAAAGAGATTACACTCGCTGAAAATGAAAAATCAGCTATTCAAGATCAAATTAAACAAGAGCAAATTAATTTGAAAAAACAAGAAAAATCTGCTGAAGCAAGAAAACAAAAACTTGCCAAAGCGAAGGAATCAGCAGAAGAAGCAGTAAGTGCAACAACAAAGGTGGCAGCTGTTTCTACTAAAAAAGAAAGCAGCAAGTCAAACAATACTTCAACAAATAATAGCAGTACAGCCAATAGCAGCAAACAGAGCAATAAAAGCAGTGAAGAAACAATGTATGTTACTGCAACTGCCTACAGTCATGAAAGTACAAAATCAGATTTTACAGCACTTGGCTATAACATAAAAAAGAATAATAATATGAAGCTGATTGCAGTTGATCCTTCTGTTATTCCATTAGGTACAAGAGTATGGGTAGAAGGGTATGGTCAGGCAATTGCCGGCGATACCGGAGGAGCCATCAAAGGACATAAAATTGATGTATTGATGCCAAATAACAGCAAATCAATAGCATGGGGAAGAAAAACAGTTAAAGTCATTATTTTAAAATAAATTATTGAGTCCATAAGAAACTCTCACAAAACTATTTTGTGGGAGTTTTTTTATGAAAAAGAAGTAAATGAATTTTGAAAAAAAAGAAAGCATTTTTTGTGAAAACGATAACAAAAAAACAATTGACAGAAAGAAAAGCAGATGATAAATTATGTATGAAAACGATGCCATTTAAAAAATCCATCACGATGATAATTGGTTAGTATTATCGTTTCTAAAAGGATAAAAATGTTTTATATTGCTTATCTGTATGTTAGAAAATACTTTCTTAATTGCAGTCCGAAATGGAATCGGTACCAAAATAGCATTTAGAAATGATTCCCCCATTTATCGAGCTTTTGGTTGACATATCGAGAATGAGAAAGAAAACAAGAGATCTAAATTTGCTCGTAAAATCGTGGTGATTGAAGTTTTGCTTTATAGGAGATTGTTTGAAAGTCGAAGATAGATTTTACCATCAATCAATAAATATAATCTAGCAAGTATTTATTAATCTATTTTGGAGGAGTACATATGTTCAAATTGGATGAAAAAATTGAGTTTTCAGATAGAAGTAATGATATTTTAACGGTAGGAGAGCTTCTTATCGATATGATTTCTGAAGATTATGATGAAAACTTTGAGAGTACTGCTTATCATAAATTTTTTGGAGGGTCTCCTTCCAATATTGCAATGAATGTGAAGAGCTTGGGCATCAACTCTAAAGTGGCATCAGCTGTTGGCGAGGATGGTTTAGGAGACTTTTTAATAAATCATTTGCAAAATGCCGGCATTGACACAAATTGTGTGCAGAGAGTCGATTATTCCACAAGCATGGTGGTAGTAACTAAAAGTAAATCAACGCCCATTCCCGTTTTTTACCGAGGGGCAGACTACAGAATAGCTTATACTTCTAAGCTTGAAGAGGCATTATTGCAGTCAAAAATTGTCCACTTTTCTTGCTGGCCTATTTCTAGGATGCCTGTTCGTGAGACAATTGAAAAGGTAATGGAAGCAGCAAATAAGCATAATATATTAGTATGCTTTGATCCGAACTATCATCCGATGATATGGAAAAAGGGAGAAGATGGAGTAGAGTATGTGAAAAGTATTATCAGTAAAGTAGATATCATCAAACCATCTGAAGATGATGCAGAAAGATTATTTGGAAAAGATACTCCAGAAAATCAAATAGAGAAATTTCTGAAACTTGGTGCAAAACTTGTTATTATGACATTAGGAGAAGATGGAGCCATCGTTTCAAATGGAGCAGAAACGCTCAGGTTTCATACATTGGCAACAGAAATTGTCGATACAACAGGAGCAGGAGACGCTTTCTGGTCTGGATTTTATACAGCAGTGGTGAAAGGATATTCGATAAAAGAAGCGTTAAATCTAGGTTTTGCAGTTAGTGCCTATAAATTGAAATATACTGGTGCGGTAGTAGATTTGCCAAAATTGGAAGCAATTCAAGAAATGTATGGATATTAGGAGGAATTAATAATGGCAGTGAAAAATCAAGTACAGCTTATTACATATCCAGATTCGTTAGGAGGAGACTTAAAGACTCTTAATCAAGTGCTTTTAAAACATTTTTCTGATATTTTTAAAGGCGGAGTTCATATTCTTCCTCCTTTTCCATCCTCAGGAGATAGGGGATTTGCTCCGCTAACTTATTTAGAGATTGAACCAAGTTTTGGCACTTGGGAAGATATCAGACAAATTGGAGAAAACTTTGATATATTAGTCGATTTAATGGTTAACCATATTTCGAGACAATCAGCCTATTTCCAAGATTTTCTTCAAAAAGGGCGAAAATCTGAATATGCCGATCTATTTATTACATTAGATAAACTTTGGGAAGATGGACAACCTGTTCAAGAAGATATTGATAAAATGTTTTTGCGCAGACCTCTTCCATATTCTACTTTTACTATTGAAGAAACTGGTGAAGAAGAGAAAGTTTGGACAACCTTTGGAAAAACAGATCCTTCTGAACAAATTGATTTAGACATTAAATCAAAAAAAGTAAAGCAGCTGCTTACAGACTTTTTTGTTAATTTTAAAGAACAGAATATAAAGATAGTCAGATTGGATGCAGTAGGCTATGTTATTAAAAAACTGGGCACAAGCTGTTTTTTCGTTGAACCAGAAATATATGAGTTTCTTGACTGGGTGATGGAATTAGCTGATTCACTAGACATTGAACTGCTTCCTGAAGTTCATTCCCATTATTCGATTCAATATAAATTAGCAGAGCATGGCTGTTGGATTTATGATTTTATCTTGCCATATAGAATTCTTGATACATTAATCAATAAATCAAGCAATGAATTGCTTGATTATTTAAAAAACCGTCCACATAAACAGTTTACAATGCTTGATTGTCATGACGGCATCCCAGTTAAACCGGATATGGATGACCTTATTGATACGAAAGAAGCGAAAGCATTAGTGGATGTTTGCTTAGAAAGGGGCTCTAATCTTAGTCTTATATTATCAGATGAGCATAAAGCGGAAGATGGATTTGATGTGCATCAGATTAGATGTTCTTATTATTCGGTCCTTAATTGCGATGATGATGCTTATTTAGCAGCAAGGGCAATTCAGTTTTTTGCACCAGGTGTTCCTCAAGTATATTATGTAGGACTTCTTGCAGGAGAAAATGATGTAGAAAATGTCCAAAAAACAGGTGAAGGCCGTGAAATTAACCGCCATAACTTTAGTTTGAAGGAAATTGAAGAGTTTCTAGGCAAAGAAGTAGTGCAAAGGCTGTTAAGGCTTATCCGTTTTAGAAATGAATATGATGCATTTAACGGAGCATTTGAAGTATTAGAATCTGCTGCAGATGAAATTTGTCTATCTTGGAAAAAGGATGACAAATACTGTACACTATATATTAATCTTCAGACAAATAAGTCTGTAATTGAGTATGTGAATGAATCAGGGGAAGAAGTACAATATGATATTTAAAAAATTCCCCAGAGGAGTTTTTTAAACATTTTGCGAAAAAAAAAGGCAAGGGGCATCAATCTTAAAGATTAGGCTGCTCCTTGCCTTTTATATGTTTAAGGATTTGTAGACCACATGCCAGCTGTTTTAATAAATACACGAGAGTTTAATTTTAACTGGGCTACCATAAATTCTGCCAAATCTTCAGGCTGCATTACTTTTTCTGGATTGCCATCTGTTAAATTTGTTTCGATTGCCAAATCAGTAGCAACTGTACTTGGTGTTAGTGCTGTTACACGAATATTATGTTTTCTCACTTCCAGCATCAGAGATTCTGTTAATCCTAATACAGCAAATTTAGAGGCACTGTATGCACTTGTAACAGGAGCTCCTTTTTGGCCGGCTGATGAAGAAATATTGATAATATCTCCTGATTTTCTTTCAATCATGCCTGGAAGAACCGCTTTTGTTACATAATATGTGCCAAGAAGATTTACTTGGATGATTTTCTCCCAATCTTCTGTAGAAACATCAAGGAATCCGCCAAACTTAGCCGTTCCAGCATTGTTGATCAAAATATCAATTTGTTTTAATTCGCTAGTTACATGGTTGACTGCCTCGATAACAGACTCGTTATTTGCAACATCTGCAGTTGCAATTGATACAGTTACACCATATTGTTTTACTTCTTCTGCTACTTTTTCTAAATTGGCTGATGTTAGTCCAATCAAACCAAGATGGACGCCTTCTTGTGCAAGGGCAATTGCAGTTGCACGGCCAATTCCTCGGCCAGCGCCTGTTATTAATGCTACTTTTCCTTTAAGTGATGCCATTTAAAACACTCCTTTATCAACATTAAATATTAATATAAAAGAAAATCTATTATAAATCTACTAAAGTGCATGAAAATAGGGAAAAGAAATGGCCTAGTTGTAGGGCACCTCTTTTCCCTGCTATTATTCTAAATTCGCGTGTTTTCCATACATTGTATTAGAATCCAGTCCCTTTTTCTCCATAAACTTTAAGATGACGCTGTCTAAAACAAGCAATAAAAGCTGTTCGAATAAAGAGCCCATTGGCTGAATAGTGGAAAAATCGCTGTCTGTTTTATCCTTTGGCGAACCTGGAAGTTTAATTGCATAATCAGCTAGGCTTCCAACAGTTGATTCAGGAAAGATAGTGACAGCAATTACTTTTCCGCCAATTGCTTTTGCTTTTTCGGCAATGGAAACAAGTCCTTTTGTTTCGCCAGAGCCTGTGCCGATGATCAGCAAATCTTCTTTTTCAAAGTTAGCTGTTACAGTTTCACCGACAACATAGGCATCAATGCCCATATGCATCATTCGCATCGCAAATGACTTTAGCATAAATCCAGATCTTCCGGCGCCGACAACCAGTACTTTTTTTGCAGAGAGGATACTGTCCACCAATTCTTCTAAATCATGATCAGATACAAGTTTGGAGGCTCGGTTCAGCTCTTTTATCACTTCTTGCATATAGTCAGTTGACTTCATAAATCTTAACCTTGCACGATAAGTTCTTTGAATTGAGATGCTGTTTCTTTTAAGTTTTCTTTGCCAGTAATTCCGCCGCCAACGATAACTAAATCAGGTTGAGCTGCAATAACCTCTGGTAATGTTTCTAGTTTGATTCCGCCTGCAACAGCAGTTTTTGCTTTTTTAACAACACTTTTGATTGCTTTTAAATCATCAAAAGAGTTTTTGCCTACAGCTTGCAGATCATAGCCTGTATGAACACAAATATAATCTATGCCAAATTCATCTAGTTCTTTTGCGCGTGTTTTAATATCTTTCACAGCAATCATATCTACAAGGATTTCTTTTCCTTGTTTTTTTGCTTCTGCTACTGCGCCTTTGATTGATTCGTCTTCTGCAACAGCAAGAATCGTTACGATATCTGCACCATATGAAGTAGCTTGGCTTACCTCATAACCAGCAGCATCCATAATTTTTAAATCAGCTAATACAGTTGTATTAGGAAATGCTTCTTTTACTTGTTTAACAGCATTTAAGCCTTCATTTATAACTACAGGTGTACCAATTTCTACAATGTCTACATATTCCTGCACTTGAGATACTATCTCTATTGCCTGTGGTATATTAACTAAGTCTAAGGCTAATTGTAATTTCATGGTTAGCACACTCCCTTTTTATGTTGGCATTTCGTTTATCTAAAATTAAATTGCTTATTTATACATTTTCTGTACAAAATTGATTATACGACTTATAATTCTTTTAAGTAAGTACGCACTTTTTTTTTATATAGTGTCAAAAAGTATACTATGTGATAGAAAAGGAATGGAGGTTTAATAATGGGAAGAATGGAAAATAAAGAATTTAATTGTGAAAAAGAATTGACATTGAGTATTATTGGAGGGAAATGGAAAATGTTGATACTTTGGCACTTAGGGCTAGAAGGAACAAAAAGATTTGGAGAGCTAAAAGCTTTAATTCCAGGAATTACACAAAGAATGCTTGTTAATCAGCTGAGGGAACTAGAAGAAGATCAAATTGTAAAAAGAGTAGTGTATCCTGTTGTTCCTCCGAAAGTAGAATACTCTCTGACAAAAGAAGGAGAAAGTTTAATGCCGATTTTGGAAAGTATGTATAAATGGGGAAGAAAGTATATAGATACAGTGTTAGATACTCCTCCTGCTATTAAAGAAACAAAATAATAGATAAAAAGGCTTTAGTTAATTTGAGAGAAAGTTTCAAGGCGATATAACCAAATGGTTGGATGTTTAGTGAAATGACATGATTTATTGCATCATCCAGTTGGTTATGCTATATTTTTATTAATAAATGCAAACGTTTGCATCTTAGCTGCGCTATATTTTTTAATACTTATGTAAAAACAGAAAGCGATAATGATTAAAAATTTAAAATTTATTTTATTATATAAATATTCTAAGTGATAAATTTTAAAAGGGGGATAAATGGTGGCTGTTACGATTAAAGATGTTGGAAAGGTGGCGAATGTCTCTCCCTCAACTGTTTCTCGAGTGCTTGCAAACCATCCAAAAATAAGTGAAGCAACAAAAAGAAAAGTTCGTGAGGCAATGGAAAAATTGGGCTATCATCCAAACTTGCAGGCAAGAAGTCTTGTTGTAAAATCAACTAATACAATCGGAATAGTTATGCCAAACTCCGCTGAATTAGCGCTTGAAAACCCTTTTTTTCCTGAAGTGCTGCGAGGCATCAGCTTAAAAGCAAGAGAAAGTCATTATGGAATATACTTGACAACAGGGGCATCAACTGACGAAATCTATCAGGAAGTAGTTCAAATGGTTCAAGGGAAAAGGGTAGATGGCATTATTCTTTTATACAGCAAAACCAATGATTACATCATGGATTATTTACTAAAAGAGCAATTTCCTTTTACTGTAATAGGAAGACCCTTTATTAATGCAGAGCGAATTACTTATGTAGACAATGATAATATTTATATAACGAAACAAATTACAGATTATTTATTGGGGCTTGGGCACACTCGAATTGCTTTTGTTGGTGCAAATATGGAAATGGTTTATACAATTGACCGATTACAAGGATTGCAGCAGTCGCTAGAACAAGCAGAAGTTTCTTTTGATGAACGTTTCGTTGTATATGATACTCAGCTAAAGAATGGAATGAAGGAACAATTTTCTAAACTTTTGCAGGATCCCCATCCACCAACAGCTATTGTTGCAGCTGATGATTTTGTTGCGATTGAATTAATCAGCTATGCAGAGGATTTGAAGATTGCTGTTCCAGAGGATATTTCAATTGTAGGATTTAATAATATTATCATAGGAAAATATATAAAACCTTCTTTAACAACAGTCGATATTAATATCTATCAGTTGGGAGTGGAAGCTGCAAAATACCTGCTTCAATTATTGAAGGAAGATGATTTTGTGCCAAGAAGAATTACAGTGCCAGCAAAAATAGTGGAAAGGAAATCTTGCTGCAGAAAAACAATGTAAAAAAAGATAATAATCAGGGTGAAACTAGTATGCTAGTTTCACCCTTTTTTATTATCTTCTTTTAGCTACCACTGCAATCGTGCAGCGGGAAATGCTTATTAATTGTTCTTGCTCGTCGAGAATTTTTGTTTCATAGACCATACTTGTCCGGCCTTTATGGATTACTGTTGCAATGGCAGTAACGGTTCCGTCTTTTTTAGAGCGAATATGATTAGCATTTATTTCTTGTCCAAAGACTGCTTCTGATTGCAGATCAACTAAGCTTGCTGCTCCTAAACTTGACACTGTTTCGGCGAGTGCGACAGATGCTCCGCCATGCAAGTAGCCAAATGGCTGTCTAGTGCGGTGATCGACTGGCATAGTAGCGATGCAAGTTCCATCTGCTTTTACCTCTTTTATTTCTATTCCTAATGCTTCCATCAATGTATTATTTATTTCAAACATTCAATTGGCCTCCAAAGCGTCTACTATATTTGCGATACATTATAGCATAAAGAAAAGGCATAAGGCATGAATCTACAGTTAAAAATATAAGAAATGTTATTGACATAAAAATCATTAATTAGTTAAAATGTTTAATAGTTAAATGTTTTAACTAATTAGTGGAGAGGCGGGGTCTTATCAGTAAATATAATATTAAAGAAGTAGTAGATCGTTATGTGGATATTAATTTTTCTGTAAATCGAAAACTGGATTATCTTATCCGCATGGAAATAGGAGATACCCTAACATGTGAACAGCATTATACAATGCGTTATATTAATCAGGCCACTTCATGTACATCATCTGAATTAGCTCAGGTTTTTGGAGTAAATAAAAGTGCAGTTACTTCTATTATTAATCGTCTGTTTGAAAGAGAATTGATTAATCGCACAAGAGATGAGAAGGATAGAAGAGTCATCTATTTAGCCCTTACAGAAAAGGGAGAATCTGTGTTTTTAAAAATGGAAGAACGTATTCAGCGCTTAGTAGAATCGATTATCAATCAATTTAATGACGAGGAAATCCAAACATTTTTGAAAACCTTTGAAAAATTAGATCGATTAATCGATGAGAGCAAAGAAATTCATGAGGAGGGGAATCAATGAGAACTATATTAAGGGGGAAATGGTTTATACCGATTATTTGGATTGCTGTCATTGTCGGTTTATTTATGGCAGCACCTAATATAGCTGATCTTGTGAGAGAAAAGGGAAAAGTTAGTGCACCAAGCACTTATAGTTCTTCTGAGGCAAGCAAACTCATAGAAGAGATTCAGAGTCAAAAAAGCATAGGAGACCAGTCTACGGTTGCTCTTGTGTTTTATGATGATAAAAAACTGACAGACAAAGAAATAATAGAAGCCAAAAAGGCAGTAGAAAAATTAGAAAAAAATAAAAAGCAAATAGGAATTACAGATATATTAACACATTTTAAAGATGAAAATTTAAAAGACCAACTTGTAGCAAAAGATGGAAAAACAATTCTTGTTTCTCTTTCTGTCAGCTGGAATGACAGGGAAGCAGAAGAATTAAATACTCTTTTATATAAGGAAATTAAAGAGTTTAATGTAGAGCATTATTATACGAGCAATTGGATGATTGATCTTGATTTGACGAAAAGCTCAGAAGAAGGACTAAAGAAAACAGAAGGAATTACGGTTGTTTTTATTTTGGCTGTTTTATTAATCGTTTTCCGTTCTGTTGTGGCTCCACTAATTCCCCTTATAACAGTTGGAGTTTCTTATTTGGCTTCGCAATCGATTGTAGCAATATTAGTAGATCAATTCAACTTTCCGATTTCTAATTATACGCAGATCTTTTTAGTAGCTGTATTATTTGGGATAGGTACAGATTATTGCATTCTTTTAATATCACGCTTTAAAGAAGAACTGCAGCATGAGGAAAGTATTGTGGAAGCAATAGTGGAAACATATAAAAATGCGGGACGAACAGTATTCTTTAGTGGTATTGCTGTTATGATAGGATTTGCAGCCATTGGTTTTTCGCAATTTAAATTATATCAATCTGCATCAGCAGTAGCTGTTGGGGTTGCTTTATTGCTAATTGCTCTGTTTACGGTTGTTCCATTTTTTATGCTTGTATTAGGTCATAAGATTTTTTGGCCATCAAAAGGTGCAGCAGGTCATAATGATAGTAAATTATGGGGAATTGCAGGTAGATTTTCATTAAAACGTCCCCTTATTGCCTTAGCGATTGTAGGGATTGTATGTGTGCCATTTCTTGTTACATATGATGGAAAGCTCTCGTTTAATTCATTAGATGAGGTGGGAGGTGATGTTGCTTCTATTAAAGCATTTAATGCAATTGCTGATAGCTTTGGACCTGGAGAAGCGATGTCAACAACTGTTGTGATAAAAAATGATGAAGAAATGAATTCGGCAGAATATATGGCTTTAGCAGAAAATATCAGCAAAGAATTAGAAAAAGTGAAGCTTGTGGATAAGGTTCGATCGGTTACACGACCAACAGGGCAGCCAATCGAAGAGTTATACTTATCGAAACAAGCTAAAGACTTAGAAGAGGGACTTGGGGAAGGCAAAGAGGGCATTGATAAGATTAAGGAAGGGCTCGATGATGCTGGAAGCGAGCTTTCTAAATCAACTCCACAGCTCAATAGCGCAACAGATGGCATTAATGATTTAATTAGCGGTACATCTGATATTCAATCGGGATTAGCAGAAGTTCAGACGAATTTAGGGAAAATAGAAGACGGAATTCGTCAAGGAGCAGCAGGATCTGATCAAATTATTAAAGGGCTGGAAGACGCAGAGTCGGGGGCAAATCAATTATTGGCGGCACATAAAAAGTTAAAGCCAGGTTATGAGAAAATAGAAAATAATTTAACGACAATTGTATCTCAATATCAAAAATTAGGTGCAGGAGTGGAAGAATTATCAAAAGGTATCAATCAAATTCCTGGAGAATCCTTTACTTATTTAGAACAAAAATATGCTGGTTTAAATGAAGAAACAGCTTACCAAGGGATTAAACAAGGAATCTTGACCACACAAGAGCAGCTGCCGACGATAGCAGCAAGCATTAATCAATTAAATGACGGCCTGCAGCAGCTTCAATCAGGGATGACAGAAGCAAATAATGGCTATAGTGAAGTGCTGAAAAATCAAGCATCACTTGGTTCAGGTTTAGAGCAGCTAATTGCTGGAATAAAAAAACAACAAGCTGCTTTTAATCAATTGGCAGATGGACAAGGCACCATTGTTTCGAATATGCCGAAGTTAACCAATGGCTTAAATGATGTAAATGATGGGCAGAAACAATTATTAAAAGGTTTTGGCAGCATCGGCAGCCAAATTGGTGAATTATCAGATGGGCTTAATCAGAGTGCCGAAGGATTAGATAAGGTTTCAGAGGGGATAGGATCAGCAACAGATTATTTATCTGGTTTATCGGAAAATGACAAAGACAGCTTTTATTTGCCGGAAGAAGTACTAAAAAGCAAAGATTTTGCGCAATCAATTGATACGTATTTGTCAAAAAATCGCAAGTTGATGACATTTGACATAATATTTGCTGCAAATCCTTATTCAAATGAAGCAATGAATCAAGTCGATGATATCAAAAATACAGTAGAGCGTGTGACAAAAGGAACAAAATTAGAGAACGCCAAAGTGGCAGTAGGCGGGATTACCAGCACTAATGCAGATTTGCGGACAATGTCTAATCAGGATTATTCTAGAACGGTTGTTTTAATGCTTGTTGGCATTTCGATTATTTTAATCTTTTTATTCCGCTCTATTATTATGCCAGTTTATATTATTGGATCTTTAATTTTAGCTTTTTATACAGCGATGGGAATAAATGAAGCAATTTATGTGAATTTAATTGGGTATACGGGCATCAGTTGGGCAGTACCGTTTTTTGGATTTGTTATTTTAATAGCCTTAGGTGTTGATTACAGCATTTTTTTAATGGATCGATTTAATGAGTATCGTGATTTGTCTATAAAAGAAGCGATGCTAGAAGCGATGAAAAAAATGGGAACCGTTATTCTTTCAGCCGCGGTAATCTTAGGTGGGACATTCGCTGCCATGATGCCTTCAGGAATGCTTTCATTATTGCAAATTGCAAGCATTGTTCTAATTGGTTTAGCTTTATATGCGTGCATTATTCTGCCGCTGTTTATACCAGTTATGGTCAAAAACTTTGGTGAAGCAAATTGGTGGCCCTTTAAGAGACCAAACAATTAAAAAGTTGCATAAGGAAAAAAGCATCGGCCGCAATGGACCGATGCTTTTTTAGATTTTATTTTTTTGATTTAACTTACTATGTCTGTATCCGTATAGGAAATAAATCACTAATCCAATCACTAGCCAAACGCCAAAGCCCTGCCATGTAAATGTGCTAAGCTGCAGCATTAAGTAAAAGCAGAATATAATAGCGAGTGCTGGAACAAAAGGAACGAGCGGCGTTTTGAATCCCCGCTTTAAATTTGGCTGTTTTACTCTTAATACAAGAATTCCAAGGGAAACGGCTGAAAAAGCAAAAAGTGTGCCGATATTTGTTAATTCAGCCAGTTGATTTAATGGCACAAATCCTGCAAAGATTGCTACTAAAGCAGCGGTAACCCATGTGCTTACAATCGGAACCTGTCTTTTTGGACTAACTTTTTGCAGTTTTTTTGGAAGCAGTCCATCTTTGCTGATTGCATAAAATAAACGGGTTTGTCCAAACATCATTACCATTAGCACAGTTGTTATTCCGATAATTGCACCTAATGAAACAAAACCAGCAGCCCAATTTTGATTAATGAAATTTAAGGCAAAAGCAACTGGATCTTTAACGTTTAATTCTGTATATGGAACGATGCCAGTCAATATTAATGAAACAATAATATAAAGAATAGTACAGATCGCTAATGCAGAGATAATTCCAATCGGTAAATTTCGCTGCGGGTTTTTTACTTCTTCTGCAGCAGTCGAAACAGCATCAAAACCGAAATAAGCAAAAACAACAACAGCAGCCCCAGTTGCTACTCCCGAGAAACCATAAGGTGTAAATGGCACCCAGTTATCTGGTTTTACATACCATACTCCAACAACGATAAATAATAAAACAACAGCAATTTTAATAATAACCATTATAATATTTAATTTGGAGGATTCTTGAATGCCGCGAGTCAATACTAATGTAATGATAAAAACAATAAGAATGGCAGGCATATCAACAAAGGTTCCTGCTTCTGGATTGAAAGCGCTTGTCATAAATGTAGGAAGATGAATGCCAAATCCACTTAATAGTCCTTGGAAATAGCCAGACCATCCGCTTGCAACAGCAGCAGAAGCCAATCCGTATTCTAACACTAAATCCCAGCCTAATATCCAAGCGATAATTTCGCCAAATGCAACATAACTATATGTGTAGGCACTCCCTGACTCTGGAATCATAGAGGCAAATTCTGAGTAGCATAAAGCAGCAAATGTACAGGCTAATCCTGCTATGATAAAGGAAAGAATAAGCGCCGGTCCTGCATATTCAGCGGCAGCCACTCCTGTTAAAACAAATATACCTGTTCCTACAATAGCGCCGACACCAAGCATAGTTAAATCAAAAGCGCCTAACACTCGATTTAAAGGGGTTGAAGTGCTTGTAGCAACAGCCTTTTTACGAAATAAATTCATATGATCCTCCTGTTGTAGATAAATGTTGAAAATTATCAAATAATGTAGAAAAAAGAAATAACTTTGTTAGTTTACTAACTTTTAAATAACTTGTAAAGAAGCTATTTAGTATATTGAGAAAATTTTTTCTATAGCATTATTCATTTGTATTCAAGGGAGACATTATTCATAGTTATGCTTTCTTTTCAAAAAAGCATAAAGTTAAATATCGAGGAGAGAGGCTTTTTTCTTTTTTGCAAATTTTGTCGGAATTTAAGGAAATATACCTTGTTATTTTAATGGAATTCGTAAATAATGAGGGAAAAGGAATAGATAGCATAAATGAAAGTTTGCTACATATTGTATATAGTATTCAAAAATTGTCAGGGGTCTTATAAATGGATTATTTGTCAAAACTTGTCCTGAACAAGGATGTAAAACGATTTTTTATTCTTCTTTTTTTTGTCGGTATTATTTATGCTGTCAGAAGCATGATTAATCTTATTTTATTTACATTTATTATTTCCTTTTTAATGGATCGATTTGTAAATGTATTTGCCACTCGAATTCCAATAAGACGAAATATTATTGTAGTTGTTTTATATTTTTTTGTAATTGGAGTTTTAGTATATGGCATTAGCGCTTATTTGCCTGCCGTCATAGTGGAGATTACTCAGCTAATCAGGCGCATTATAAATTTTTATATGCAGCCCCATGATAACATTGTGTTTAATTATGTTGTGGATATTATAAAAAATTATCAAATTTCATCCTATTTACACCAAGGGTTTGCTTTTTTGGTGCAGTACTTTTCTGGTATTGGGCAAATTAGCGTACAATTATTTATGGCAATGGTCTTAAGTTTTTTCTACTTATTGGAAAAGAATAAATTAAGGCAGTTTTTGCAATATGTTGAGCGTAGTAAGATTTCAGCTCTATACTTTGAATTTCGATATTTTGGAGAGAAATTTGCGGGGACATTTGGAAAAGTAATTGAAGCCCAATTTATGATTGCATTATTTAATACGGCATTAACAACATTAGTGTTATATTTTTTAGGTTTTCCTCAATTATTTGGTATAGCGATAATGATTTTTATTTTTGGGCTTATTCCAGTTGCAGGTGTGATTATTTCTTTTATTCCGTTGGCCACAATTGCGTACACTTTAGGTGGAGTTCCCCAAGTGATAACAATTATAATATTAATTATTATTATACATGCATTGGAAGCATATATCTTGAATCCAAAATTAATGTCTTCTAAAACAGATTTGCCCGTATTTTTTACTTTTATAGTTCTTATTTTTTCAGAAAACTTTTTTGGTGTATGGGGTCTAATTGTAGGCATTCCGATTTTTATTTTTCTTTTAGATGTTTTAGAAGTGAAAAACGTACGTACCAAAAAGGGCAATCGCAAAAAGTAGATAAAGTTGTTAACAGCATTATAGTAAAGGAGTATTCCATATCGAAAGGGGAACAGAAGAAATGAGCCCTTTGAGGATTAGTCATGGACTCTTTACAATATATAATGCAGTTAACAGCTTTTTCTAATTCCAGTATGCAAGTCTTTTCCGCATGTTAAAATCATTTTTTGATATGACACGATATAATTATCTAATGTTTGACTTATTTGAATCGTGTTGGTGCTTTGAAAGCCCTCTTGTAGACCAATTTCAATTAACTCTTTTCTTAAACGTTGAATATGGACCAACAAATTATTAGCTTCTCTGTTATCTAGTGGAACAGTCATCAAAATTAACTCCCTTATAAAGTGAAACTTCAGTCAGTAAGAGTTTTTTCTTCGCCGCTGAAAAATAGACATCGTTGCGAATTGTATTTGTGTTCGTTTAGGTTTGTGTAATTGCTGGCTTTTACAGTTACACTCATTTGTCTGACTTAGACTTCCTTATTATTCCTTTTCATTTTCAAGTATGAAGATCTTTTTGCCCCTTTGAATAAGGGGTACTTTTAGGATGTTACCAAAAAAATGTAAAAAATTAAAGATTTTTACTTGATTTTTTATGTGTTTTATTAAAATGATTCTTTGTGACTAGACAAAAGAACGATGTGATTGTGAAAAAATTAAAAAGTGGTATTATATATGAGGGAAATAGCCAAAACTTTTTTAGTGAGGTTTTGAAAGATTGAACTTATCTGTGTTTATACTAATTTTGGTTATTGATAGAAGGAGAAATGCATGATAGTTGGTATATTTATATTTTTGATTGGTTTAATTCCTATTGTATTAGCAATTGGCACTTTTAGGTTGTTTAATGGTTCTAAATTTTCCATTGCTTTACTAATTTACATGCTATTTATTAGCATTTGGCAATTGTCTGTTAGTGTATTATATTTTCCAACACTGCTATCAGAAGAGGTTGCTTTATTTTTGTTTCGTCTTTTCCGTATGGGACCTACCTTTTCTGTTGCCATCATTTTTTATCTTGTGATCATCATATTGGATAATAATAAATTAGATCAAAACACTCCTCACTTTTCTATCAAATTGCGGCATTGTCTATTCAATAGAAAAGTTTTTTATTTTTATGTTGTTTGGAGCATATTTGTATATGTTATGAATTGGACATCCCTTGGCATTCAAGGTTTAACTATTGTAAAAAATAAAGTGTTCGGACTTCATTTTTATTTTCCAGTCTATGGATCTTTTAATACTGTCTACTTTTTTCATATGACTATATTTCTTTTATTTTTGTTTTGTTTGATCATTGTAGCAAAGCAAGTTGAAAATCATTATGTACAAAGATTTTTACGGGCATATGCCATTTATTCTCTTTTATTGTTTTTTTCTGGTTTTCTTAATTTTATCCCAGAAACGGGGATTTTATTTAGCAGTCTTGGAATTGTATTATTTGCCAGCATGATTATTTTTGAATTTATCAAAATGAATATAGATAAAACAAATCAATATAACGGCTTGTTGGAAAGGCAGAAGAAATTAGATTATGCAGGCAGTTTATCAAGCAGCCTTATACATGAAGTCAAAAATAACGTGCAAGTCATTAGAGGCTTTCACAAACTAATAAAAGAAAATACAGTTCTTGATCAGAAAAATGAAGAGTTTTTTGACCTAGTGGATAAAGCATCCTACCAGCTTAAAGAAATTGTAGAGAATTATTCACTTTATATGAAACAAGCACAACTGACTTTTGCAATGGAAGATGTTAACGCACTTTTAGAAGAAGTAGTGGAAATGGTGAATGAAAGTGCTAAAGAATATAGAGTTACTATTAAACTTTATTACCTGCAAAAAAACATAAAGGCGTATATAAATAAGCCGAATATTCAGCAAGTGTTTATTAACCTTATAAAAAATAGTATCGAGGCCATTCCTCCTGAAAGAACAACAAGAATGATTTTAATTACGGTAGGTGAGATGAACGAAAATGTTGTGATAACATTGCATGATAGTGGAACAGGCATTGAAATTAATCAATTAGAAGAGGCTTTTAATCCATTTACGACAACAAAAGAAAAAGGGATGGGACTGGGGCTTGCTTTTGTGAAGAAAACTATTTTAGAACATCGAGGAGATATTCGCATTAAGGAAAGTTCTTCAAATGGGACGGAATTTGAAATATTGATTCCTTTATATGCTTTGGCGGAATAAAAAAACGATTCTTATTTTTGGTAAGAATCGTTTTTTTTTATTATAGGAAAACCACAATAAGAATAACCGCTAGTACAATACGATAAATCGCAAATGGCAATAGTTTGATTTTATCAATTAATTTTAAGAAGAAACGAATGGATATAATCGCAAAAATAAAAGCGCTGATAAACCCTGCAATAAAGAAAGGCAGTGCATCCATTGTGATATATTGCCAGTTTTTAAGCAATGAGATAAAGCTCGCACCAGCCATAATCGGCACAGCCATAATAAAGGTAAAGTCAGCTGCAGTACGGTGGCTTAACCCAAGCAATACCCCTCCAGAAATAGTAGATCCAGAACGGGAAAATCCTGGCCATAAGGCAATACATTGGAACAGGCCAATTAAAAAGGCTTGGGTGTTTGTAATCTTGTCTACTGTGTCAATTGCTGCATTTTTTCTTCGTCTTTGCACAAAATCAGCAATGATCATTAAAACGGCTCCCACAATCAACGCGTATACTACAGTATGAATGGTAAATAAATGTTCATCGATATAATCCTCAAATAATACACCTAATATTCCAGCAGGAAGCAATCCAATGATAATTTGCACTAAACTTAATCGGTGTCCTTTTTTTCGAACGCCATTAATTTCTTTTTTTAAGCCTAAAATATTTAAAAAACGATCTTTAAATAAAATGACAACCGCTAAAATAGATCCTAGTTGAATAACGACTTTGAAAGTATTCGCAACTGGTTCGGAAAAAATTTCCTTTGATTTTAATAATAAATCATCAACAATAATCATATGTCCTGTAGATGAAACAGGAGCAAACTCTGTCAGTCCCTCCACTAGCCCTAATATAACCGCAACAATAATATTCCATAATTCGTTCAAACTATTCACTCCTATTAAATCTTGTAGTTTCTATATGTATATTTGTTAATTTCGGCTTTATGTCCTACCATATCATAACAAATTTATGGTGAAAGAAAAACTCCCAATTTCAGAGAATAGGTTCTTTCCTTTTCCACTTAATATAAAACGAAAAGATTCATTAAGAAGTTTCACATTTTCAAAATATTGTTTTAAAAAGTGTTTTGGAAATAGAGATTCATTTTGTATGATTAATGCATAAATAAACTTTTAAAAAGGAAGATGATTTTGAAAAAACAAGGAATTATTACTATTGGGGATGCCTTTATTGATTTTTTTTCTACAACCAGCAAAAACAATTCGTTTGAAAAGAAGCTTGGTGGAGCAACTGTAAATGTTGCTGTACATATTAGTCGGTTTCAAATACCTAGCTATTATCTGACAAAGCTAGGAACAAAAGAAGATAGTCTATTTGTAAGAGAAGAAATAGAAAAAGAAGGAGTTCGTTTAAAATATAGCGTAATTGATTGTAATAAGGAATTAAGTGCTGTTCATATTCATACAGGCATGAACGGGGAAAGGCGTTTTCATTCATACAGTAACAACACACCAGATCTTGTTATAAAGGAACAAGACATTACGTTGGATGCTTTCCATAATAAAAAAATATTTTATTTTGGATCTGGTACACTTTTTCATCCGGAAGCAAAAAAAGCGACAGAAAGGGCATTAAATATTTCTAAAAAAATGAATTTGCTAGTGAGTTTTGATGCTAATATCAGGCTGCAAAGATGGTCAAGTGAAAAAGAGTGCAGAAACGTCATTAAAAGTTTATTCCATACTATAGATATATTGAAACTATCGGAAGAAGAAGTGCTATTTCTTTTTGAGGTAGATACTCTTAAAGAAGGTTTAAAGAGATTAGCGGAATATCGTATTCCTGTTGTTTTTATTACGATGGGAGACAAAGGTGCATATGGTTTGCTGCCTGATTCATTGGTTCATCAAAAGGGGGAAATAATGGAAGCAATTGATACGAATGGAGCAGGAGATGCTTTTATGGCAGCTATTCTTTATTGTATCCATGAAAGTGGGATGCCAACTACAGCAGAAGCCTTAAGCCAGTGTTTAATAATTGGAAATATTTTAGGAGGGAAGGTAACTGAACATATAGGATCATTGCCTTTATTAAATGATTATCGCCAAATAATCTCTTCTAACATGGACTAATGGATTTTTTCACCTGAATAATTTATTAGAATAAAATACTAAAAAAGTAATAGATGGAGAAGGGAACATAAACAATATGCAAAGTTTTTATTATCATTAAGTGAAGTTTTAAAAAACAAGAGAAACAGCTTTGCGCTGAATTAGCATAATTAGGTATGGAAGCTGTTTATCTTGTAACAAAACAGGATCTATGATTGATTGCATACAGGATGCAAAAAGGCGAGGGTTAAGGCCACTGATACACCAGGACAAATGCCTCTTCTGTAGCAAATTCAGTATTTGGCTTAATGCTTGCTGCAAGCAGATACTTAGCAGAATCAAACGATATAGTAAAAAGCGGGAGCTGGAAACTATTAATGTCTCAAGGAAAAAAGCATAAAGGGAGCAGCAATGGATGTGTTACCTAATTTACAATTGGCACAATTAAAAAATGTGTTCTGCTCCAATCATATTGGCGGAGCTACGGAGGAGTGCACTGATTGAATTAAGGAAAGCGTAAAAAATTATTGGATTATATTGTGATATAGGGCTATTCATATAGTAAAACAATAAGAAAAATACATCATAACCGCTGATTTGTGTTTTTTTTCAGAAAAATGGCTATTTTGCTATAATAATCTGCTCGATATTGTCGATAAACTTAATAACACTTATTTTTAAAAGGGGCAATATTTAATATGAGGAGAAAAAATAGTATGAAAAAAAAGAAAGGAGTAAATTTACTATCTGTTAAATTTCACAAACTTTCAGATTTATCGCTGCGCAAAAAACTGCTTATCTCATTTTTGATTATTTTATTGGTTCCAAGCATCATTATTGGTGCAGTTTCTTTTTATAGCGCCAAGCAGAAACTTGAAAATAATATGTTTCTCTCTGCACAGCAAAGTGTGGCCTTCATTCATACTGAAATCAAGAATATTATGGAGGCAAAAGAGCAGGATGCCACTTTTTTGGCGAATAATATTAATGCCAGTATGCTGGATGGAAATCAAGAAGAAATTCAAAGGATTTTCACCCAATACTTAGGACAAAATCAAAATGTTTTTGGGGTGTATTTTGCAAGAGAAGATGGGGAAATGTTCCTGAATGCAAATCAAAATATACCAGAAGGCTTAGATCCGCTAAAGGAAAACTGGTATCAGCAAGCTATAAAGGCAGATGGAGAAATTATTATGCTGCAGCCTCGTGAAGATGGTCGTACAGGCAACTCCATTGTGACATTTGCAAAAACTACATATGATAAAAAAGGTGTTATTGGGATAGACCTTAAACTAAGTTCATTAAAGGATATGATTCGTGGCTCTAAAATTGGGAAAGAAGGATATTTGACTTTATTGGATAAATCAGGAAAGTATATGTACCATCCACAAGTAACCTCAGGGATAAAGCCAAAAGAGGCTGCATGGCATAAAAAAATCTACAGTAAAGAAAAAGGATCCGTAAGTTTCAGTGAAAAAGGCAAAGATAAAGTAATGTTATTTGAAACAGATAAAGATACAGGATGGAAAATTGCAGGGGTTATGTACAATTCTGAAGTTACTCAGGCTTCTTCCAATATATTTATTATGACGGCCATTGTGATAGCGGTATCCATCATTATTGGCGGGGCACTTATTTTTATTATAATTAAATCGATTATAGCTCCATTACAAAAGGTAACAAACAGTGCTAAAAAAATCAGCAATGGTGATTTAACAGAAACAATTGTTTATGCAGGGAATGATGAAATTGGTGAGCTTTCCAAGAGTTTTGCAGAGATGCAGAACTATTTGAAAATGCTTATTGGGCAATTAAACGCAAGCATGGAACAGGTAACATCTTCTTCCGAACAACTTTTGGCAAGTGCTGAGCAAACGTCAGCAGCCTCTAATCAAGTAAGCAATGCTGTACAGCAAATAGCTAGTGATGCAGAAGGAATAACAGATAAAATGATAAGTTCCAATCATTCTTTAGAAGAAATTTTAAAAGGTGCTCTTCAAATTGCAGATAGATCTGTTAATGTTGCTGCTTTATCGAAAGAAACAGTCACATTAGCAGAAGATGGCGGAGAATTCGTTGCTCAAAATCTTCATCAAATGAAGTTTATCAATAAATCAGTAAAGCAGTCCAATGCAGTAATCCATTCTCTTTCCAATCGCTCAAAGGAAATCGGCAAGATAATAGAAGTAATCCACTCTATTTCCAATCAAACGAATCTATTGGCATTAAATGCAGCAATTGAATCTGCCAGAGCAGGAGAACATGGAAAAGGATTTTCAGTAGTAGCAAATGAAGTGAGAAAATTAGCAGAACAGTCTCAAGAATCAGCTAAGCTAATATCTTCTTTAATTGCAGAAATTCAACAGGATACAGAGCATTCTGTCCAAATAATGAGCAAAGTTTTAATAAATGCAGAAGATGGTTTATCTATTTCAGAAGCTACTTCCAATAAATTTGCTCAAATTATTAGAAGTACAAAAGAAATTGGTCCGCAAATTGAGGAGATATCTGCTACTGTACAGCAAATGTCAGCAGGCCTCCAAGAAGTGACATCCCAATCAGGCGAAATCGTGTCCATTGCCTCTCTTAATGCAGAAAGTGCAGAAGAAGTAGCGGCAGCATCCCAAGAACAGCTTGCATCAATGGACGAGATTTCTCATTCGGCTAAAGCATTAACCTTAATGGCAGAAGAATTGATGATTATCGTTAATATGTTTAAAAAATAGTTTTTAAAGTTCTCATCGATTGTTTTTAAAACAACAGCTTTGCATTCTTGTCTCATTTGTTAGAAGGCATAAAAATATTCGCTTTGTGAAAAAGTAAAAATCGTTCGACTAACACCCATTATGAAAAAAGAGGCAAAATTGCCAAGAGTGCATTCGCGGCGAGTGTCTCTTTTTTTTATAATGTTCAGTTCATTGGATACTTTAATAATTGACAATCAATCTTTCCGCCATATAATTAGGTTACTTACCTAATTAAAAAAGGAGGCATGATTTAAATGAAGGAAAAAGCGCAACAATTATTGCATTCATTAAGGGAATTTCGAAAACTTACCCATATTCATTTCTCCTTTAATGGTTATAAAAGAAGCGAGATAATTATGCTGTTTATTATTCATCAAGAAAACAATAAGAATGAAAAGGAGATAACCATCTCGCAACTTAGTTCAGCATTGAAAATAACTTCTCCATCGGTTACACAAGTAATTAATGTTTTAGAAAAAGATGGGGTGGTTAAAAGGGTCAATGATAAAGATGACGGCCGTATTGTGCGAATAGCTTTAACGGAAAAAGGAGCTGACTTAACAAAAGAAATCCTCCACAAGATAGAAGAAAAGTATACTCATCTTGTTCAATATTTAGGAGATGAAAAAAGTGACATGTTTATTAGCTTATTGCATGAAGTAAATGATTATTTTGTTAACAACAAGTGGGATGAAACAAATTAAAAAAGACTGGAGCATTTAAAATGAATAAGCTGCTGCGCGAATTAACTAAGTATCGTATAGGAATTATTATTGTTCTTGTATTAACATTGTTTCGAGCTTTTTCAGAACTTTATTTGCCAAATTTAATGTCAGATATCGTGGATGTGGGCATTATGGAAAACAATAGAAGCTATATGCTGCAGCTAGGTGCATGGATGATTGCTATAGCAGCATTTGGAACTGTCTGCGCTATTCTGTCTAGCTATTATTCAGCACGTATTGCAGCAGGATTTGGCAGGGATATTCGAGAAAATATGTTCCAAAAGGTGGAGAGTTTTGCACTGGAAGAGGTAAACAGCTTAGGAACATCTTCTTTAATTAATAGAACAACAAATGATATTAATCAAGTGCAGCAAGTAACGATTATGATATTAAGAATGGTTGCCTTTGCTCCAATGATGTGTATTGGAGGCATTATTATGGCTGTAAGCAAAAATGCAAAATTATCGTTAGTTTTTGTTGTAGTCATACCAGTATTGGCACTTGTCATTTTTTCTATTATGAAAAAAGGAGTTCCATTGTTTAAATTATTGCAAAAAAAGCTTGATCAGTTAAATAGTGTGTTAAGAGAAAATTTAACAGGCCTTCGAGTAATTCGTTCCTTTAATAAAGAAAAATATGAACAGAAGCGGTTTTGGCAGGCGAATAAAGATTTGACAGAAACAGCGCTTCATGTCAATAAAATTATGGCAATTACAATGCCCATTATGATAGTTGTTATAAATATATCAACGGTTGCAATCATATGGTTTGGAGGCGTCCAGGTAGATCAAGGTATGATGCAAGTAGGCGATATTATGGCATTTATTCAGTATGGCATGCAAATTATGTTTTCTTTAATGATGGTAAGCATGATTTTTGTGATGATGCCTCGTGCATCTGCATCTGCAGAGAGAATTAATGAAGTGCTGCACATGCCTGCAAGCATAATAGATGAAGACAGTGGAGATCAAAAGCCAATAAAAGGAGAAATTGAATTTAAAAATGTTGTATTCTCTTATCCTCAAGCGGAAAAGCCAGTGCTTGAAAATCTATCTTTTAAAATAAAACCAGGTCAAACAACAGCTATTATTGGTGGAACTGGCTCGGGAAAATCGACTATATTAAATTTGATTGCACGATTTTATGATATACAAGCAGGAGAAATTCTGATTGACGGCATTAATATTAGGGAATTTAAACAAGATGCACTCAGACAAACATTAGGTTTTGTTCCTCAAAAAGCTGTCTTATTTTCAGGGACGATTGCAGAGAATATTCGTTTCGGCAAAGAAGATGCAACAGATGAAGAAGTAGACAAAGCATTGGATGTTGCTCAGGCAAAAGAATTTGTAGCAAATTTCAGTAAAGGAATAAATGCACCAATTTCACAGGGGGGAACTAATGTTTCTGGTGGACAGAAGCAGCGGTTATCGATTGCTAGAGCACTTGTGAGAAAACCGCTGATGTATCTTTTTGATGATAGTTTCTCTGCATTGGATTATCGTACAGATGCTGCACTTCGCAACGCCTTACAGAAAGAAATTGGCGATGCAACAATAGTTATCGTAGCTCAAAGGGTATCAACCATTAAAGATGCGGATCATATTATTGTGCTAGAAGATGGGAAAATTGCAGGAGTCGGCACCCATCATCAACTTGTGGAAACATGTGAAGTGTATAAAGAGATTGTTTATTCACAAGGCGTTATGGAGGAAACGGTATGACAAAAGGTCAAGGAAATAACAAATCCCCTATTATTCCATCAAGAGGACATGGCGGCCCTAATCATATGCCTGTCAGAAAAGCGAAAGATGCAAAAGGAACCTTAAAGAGACTTGCAGTGTATTTAGGGAAATATAAAATCCAATTGTTTTTTGTAGTAATTGCAGCAATATTAAGCACGGTTTTTTCTATATTAAGTCCCAAAATTTTGGCTAAAGCAATTGATCATTTATTTGAAGGTCTTGTTGCAAAGTCAAAAGGAGTACCAGATGCAGCCATTGATTTTACTGCTATTGGAAAGATACTGCTTCTTCTGGTTGGATTATATATTATAAGTGCATTATTTACGTATATTCAACAACTTATTATGGTTGTCATTTCACAAAAAACAGTTTTTGAGCTAAGACAAGATGTGCAGAAAAAACTAGAAAAAATGCCTTTAAAATATTTTGATCAAACCCCTTATGGAGAAACCTTAAGCCGGGCGATAAATGATATTGATAATATTAATAATACGCTGCAGCAAAGTGTAACACAGTTAATTACATCTGTTGTTACATTTATAGGAGTAATTATTATGATGTTAACAATAAGCCCAATATTGGCGCTTATTTGCTTTTTGACAATTCCATTGAGTATTTTTGTTACCATCAAGATCGCCAAACGTTCTCAAATTCAGTTTAAAAATCAGCAAGCAACACTGGGTAAAATAAATAGTCATGTAGAGGAGATATTTACAGGCCATCAAATGGTAAAAGCATTTGGGCATGAACAAAAAGCCATTGCTAAATTTAATGGCATTAATGACAAATTATATGAATCCAGCTGGAAATCTCAGTTTATTTCTGGATTAATTATGCCACTAATGACATTGATTAATAATTTGGGATATGTCCTTATTGTTGTAATCGGAGCAATTTTTGCAGCATCCGGGCGTATTACAGTCGGTGATGTACAAGCATTTATCCAATATGCACGACAGTTTTCTCAACCAATTACGCAATTGTCGAATATATCTAATATCATTCAGTCCACCCTTGCATCTGCTGAAAGAGTATTTGAGCTGTTAGATGAAGAAGAAGAAATAAAAACAACTTCATCAGCTAAAGCGATTGACTTTCCAAAAGGCGCTGTCCGCTTTGATTCTGTTTATTTTAGCTACAAAAAAGAAGAAGAATTGATTAAAAATTTATCCCTTTCTATTAATTCAGGACAAAAAGTTGCAATTGTTGGACCCACAGGTGCTGGAAAAACAACGTTAGTCAATTTATTAATGCGTTTTTATGAAATAGACAGTGGGACCATTTCTATTGATGGAATAAATATACAGGATATGGATCGTGGACATTTAAGAAGCATGTTTGGAATGGTGCTTCAAGAAACTTGGTTGTTTAAAGGATCCATTCGCGATAATATTGCTTATGGAAAAGAAGATGCAAAAGAAGACGAAGTTGTGCAGGCGGCAACGCTTGCCAATGCTGACCATTTTATTCGAACATTGCCAGATGGCTATGACACAATTATTAATGAAGAAGGAACAAATATTTCCCAAGGGCAAAAACAATTGCTTACAATAGCAAGAGCGCTGCTTGCCAATCCCACCCTGTTAATTCTTGATGAAGCAACAAGCAGTGTAGATACAAGAACAGAAGCGCAGATTCAGGAAGCTATGGCAGAATTAATGAAAAATAGAACTAGTTTTGTCATTGCACACAGGCTTTCCACTATTAAAGATGCGGATATGATTTTAGTAATGAAAGAGGGCATGGTGATAGAACAAGGCTGTCATGATGATCTGTTAGCGAAACATGGTTTTTATGCAGATCTCTACTATAGCCAGTTTGCTGGTGCCCAAGCTAATTAGAAGAGTGGATAATCCACTCTTCAGGCTGCTGAAAAACGTTCTCTTTTTATCACTCCCCTTTTCTGCGGTGCTCCTTACCCCAAAACGGTAACTCCGCTCCTCGAAAAGGGGAGTTTCTCGATGGCCATGCTTTGTCATTCAGTCTAAATTTTCCCTTGCCAATTTTTTTAACACTTTTTATTTTACTTGATTGAAATGATTAAATAACTGATTATTCCAAAAAACAAAAAAGAATTTTTAAGTTTAATACCTGCTTTTTTGGTGAAAATAAAAGCGAGTATTAAGCTTTGACAAAAGCCTATTTATTATAATATGATAGCAATTGCTGACAAGACATATCGGAATTTGGAGGAATTACAATATGAGGAAATTAAGTATAATGATTCTATTATTATTGAGCTTATCCTTTGTACTGGCTGCATGCGGCACAAAAGAAGAATCGGATAAGTCCAATGGTGCAGATACAAAAAATGATTTATTGGCAAAAGTAAAAGAAAATGGCAAATTAGTTGTGGGAACGGAAGGAACATATCCTCCATTCTCTTATCATGATGATAATGGCAAATTAACTGGTTTTGATGTGGAAATATCAGAAGAAGTGGCAAAACGCCTTGGCGTTAAGGCAGAGTTTAAAGAGACTCAATGGGATGCAATGTTTGCAGGATTAGATGCAAAACGTTTTGATATGATTGCAAACCAAGTAGGAATAAATGATGAAAGAAAAGAAAAATATTCTTTTTCTGATCCTTATATATCTTCTTCGGCTGTTCTAATTGCAAGAAGCGATTCGGATGTAAAAAGCTTTGAAGATATAAAAGGCTTAAAGGCAGCACAATCTTTAACAAGCAACTATGGAGAAATGGCGAAATCATATGGAGCAGAATTAGTTGGTGTTGATGGGTTTAACCAATCGGCAGAATTATTAAATTCTAAGCGAGTAGATGTAACGATTAATGATAAATTATCCTTCTTAGATTATAAAAAGCAAAAGCCAAATGCTAAGATTGAGATTGTGGATTCGGCTGATGATGTTTCACAAAGTGGATTAATGTTCCGAAAAGATAATGATACACTAGTTGATGCAGTGAACAAGGCGTTAAAAGAAATGATTGATGATGGTACTTACACAAAAATTTCTGAAAAATGGTTTGGTGAAAATGTTCTTAAGTAATATATTTACAGACCCGGATCTGCTTGAAAGATATACGGAGATTGCTCAGAGTTCCCTTCTGCCTTTGCTGAAGGGAGCGTTTTTTAATACGATACCATTATCCATCATTTCCTTTATTATTGGTCTTATAATAGCGATTTTTACTGCACTTGCAAGAATGTCTGATATTAAAGTGCTTCAATATATAGCGAGAATTTATGTTTCCATCTTTAGAGGAACGCCATTATTAGTGCAGCTGTTTATTATATTCTACGGTTTGCCTAATTTAAATATCATTATTGATCCATTTCCTGCAGCTGTTATTGGGTTTTCTTTGAGTGTAGGAGCTTACGGGTCAGAAATTGTCCGCGCTGCTATCCTTAGTATTCCTAAAGGGCAGTGGGAAGCTGGCTATTCTATTGGCATGAGCTACAGCCAAAACTTAAAAAGAATCATTTTACCGCAAGCGGCCAGAGTTTCCTTGCCGCCTTTATCTAATACATTTATTAGTTTAATTAAAGATACATCCCTTGCTTCCATGATTTTAGTAGTAGAAATGTTTCGTGTGGCACAGCAAATAGCCAGCACAAATTATGAGTTTTTGCTGTTGTATTCGGAAGTAGCCTTGCTTTATTGGATCATTTGTTTTCCGCTTACGATCATTCAGCAGCATATCGAAGAAAGGCTAAGTAAACATTTGGAGAAATAAAGGGCAGCAATCCTTTTTGAAAGGAGCATAACATGATATCCATAAATGGCTTGTCCAAACATTTTGGACAATTAGAAGTATTAAAAGACATAAGTTTGGAAGTGGAAAAAGGAAAGGTAATTGTAGTTGTTGGCCCATCAGGATCAGGAAAAACAACAATGCTGCGCTGTTTAAATCTACTCGAGATTCCGACTTCAGGAAAAATAGCAATCCAAGATCAAACGCTGGATTTTTCTAAAAAAGTTGGACAGAAGGAAATAAATGCTTTTCGAAAATTAACTGGCATGGTTTTTCAAGGCTATAATTTATTTCCACATAAAACAGTTCTTGAAAATGTAATGGAGGGACCAGTAGTCGTAAAAAAAGAAGCCAAAGCTATTGCTGAAAAAAGGGCCGAACAATTGTTGTCAAAAGTTGGTTTAGGAGATAAAGTGGGTTTTTATCCACATCAGCTTTCCGGAGGACAACAGCAACGTGTAGGCATTGCACGAGCATTAGCGATGGAACCAGCAGTTATGTTATTTGATGAGCCAACTTCTGCTCTTGATCCAGAATTAGTTGGGGAAGTATTAAAGGTAATGAAAGAACTTGCTAAAGAAGGCATGACGATGATTATTGTGACACATGAAATGAAGTTTGCTAAAGAAGTAGCAGATGAGGTCATTTTTATGGATGGTGGCTATATTATAGAAAAAGGAAATCCCGCTGCTATTTTTACAGCTCCAAAAGAACAAAGAACCAAACGATTTTTACAATTAATCCAAGAATAAAAAGGAGCCTGCCATTTAATCAGGCCTTTTGTTTTATAGAAAATAAAAAAAGAGGAAGTCAGCATACCTCAATCGGAATGTTAACTCCTCTTCAACAAAAGGGGGAATTACACTTTGTAGTTACAGTGTAGTCTCTTTTTTTATTTTTTATACATAATAAATGTAAATTTTTTAATCTCCTCTAATTTTCCTATGAATCACTTCGTCTTCTAATAGGTTTAAAAAGGAAAGTGTGATTCCGGCAAGTAGCGCAGCTAGGGTGTATACTGTAAAACCTGTAAGGATATAGCAAATAAAAGTGCTGAAAAAGGTCCAAATCATACAGTATTGAACAGCAGATAAAATAAAAAGGTTTTTCACTTTGTTACCTTCTTTCCATTTTCCTTTATAGTATACTCATTTAATCTTTAATAAACATATGACAAGATAAACAAGAATAGAAGATAGAACAAAAAAGATACATGACTTTTTGCAGTGAAATGCCCCTTTTTTTAAAAAAAAAGGATAAGCCCACACTTTTTCTGAAAAATTACATATCTAATAAGTATAAAGGATAGCTTGTATTACCTTCCAGAAAGTAATTGCAAGCTACTCTTTATACCGTAACCCCATAACCTCCTCTCATTTTAAGGCATAGTTCTTAGGAACTATGCCTCTTTTTTTATTGATAATAAACTGAATTTTTACATTTTATAAGTAATCCCAAAAATAAAAAAGCTATTAATTTAATAATCAACTTTATAAAGGAAAAATAAAGCCGATACATGTAATATAAAAAAGAGAAAAAATTTCTCATTAAGAAAAAAATTAGTTATAATATCCTATAAAAAGGTGAGGACGGTATGATTTATGAGTAAAAAGACTCTGTTTGCAAGCTTGAATATAAAACTAATACTTGTTATTATTCTTGCTACTATGATTAGCACCCCTATCTCCATTTATTTGAACGAAATAATGAGGAACGCACAGGTGTTTCGCCCTGAACTCAGCATGTTTATTAATACTATTATTAATTTAATTATTACAACATTGATTGCATCCTTTTTTATTCATCGAATTATTCTTCGTCCGATAAAAAAATTGCTGTATTCCACAAAAGAAATAAGAGAAGGCAATTTGAACATTGAAATGAAGAAACAATCAAATGACGAAATTGGCATGTTGACGGAAGAATTTATTCTAATGAAAAACTCCATTAAAAATCTTGTTGTAAAAGTAAACGAAACATCTGAATATATTACTTCTTCTGCGGAAGTATTATCAGAAAATACGGTTAGCACAAGCCATGTTTCAGAACAAATTTCCTCTGCTATTCAAAGTGTTGCAGCAGGATCTGAAGAGCAAACAAATGGCATGGAAATTATTGTAGAGTCTGTTGCAGTGGTGAATAGTGAAATTAAAGAAATTGCAAAAAGTACAGAAGAAATGGCTAAATCGTCCAATGCTGCCATTGTAAAAGCAAAAGAAGGACAAGAAGTGGTAGAAAGCACCGTAAAACAAATGAGCCTTATTCAAAATTCTGTTAAAGAATCGAATAGCTCTATTGCTTTATTGCAGGAGCGTTCACAAGAGATTGGGCAATTTTTAAAAGTAATTACGGAAATTGCCGATCAGACAAATTTACTTGCATTAAATGCTGCCATTGAAGCAGCACGTGCTGGAGAAGCTGGAAAAGGCTTTGCTGTTGTAGCAGAAGAAGTAAGAAAGTTGGCAGAGCAATCCAACCAATCAGCAAAACAAATTGCTGTACTAGTAAATGAGATTCAAAAAGATACACTTACCTCTGTTAAAACTATGAAACGAGTGACAGAGGAAGTAAAAGATGGGATTAATATTACTAATAATACAAAAGAGAAATTTAATCTTATTTCTGATTCTATGTCCGATATGAGCCATCAAATGGATAGTGTGCTTCAGGCCACAAATAAAATATCGATTAATATTATGGAGGTTGCAGGGTCTGTAGACCAAGTAACAAGCATTGCGAAAGAAAACAGCCAAAATTCTATCAATGTTTCTGCATCTTCTCAAGAACAATTAGCAGCAATGGAGGAAATAACAAGCTCAACCAAACAGCTTGCTCAAATAGCAGATGATTTAGTTGCTTTAACAAAAGGTTTTACTATTGACAGATAAAAAAGAAGAGGATTTTCTTAATAGAAGTCAATTTATAATCAGCTTATTGTTTGAATCATGCATTTTTCAGCAATGGCAGAATAAATGAAGCAAAATTTATTAAAAAGGTACAAATATAAATGGCGACTAATAATCAGTGGAGGTTCCATCCCTGCTGACGTTGCCTCAGGACTTTCTAGCAGGTTTTTACTCAGAAAGTTTCTGCCAGCCTAGATTTCCCGTTTTTACTTGTCATCTTGAGCTAGGGGGCAAAAGCCCGTTAATGCCTCATAAAATAGTTGCATATATCAGGTAGACGGTCTAACATATGTAGACAGTCTACCTTTTTTTTGTGATATGCTAAAGAAACTGTTATTTGGAAATAGATAAGGCATAATAGTTTTTAATAAGGATGCTTTTCTGATAATGGGTGTACAATTGATTAATAATAAACCTATGCTTGAACTACCTACCACTTACCTAACGCTTGAAGTGGGGATTTTTACGAACACCAGTGTATCCACTAGTTATGAAGTAGACTTTATTACCCGTAGTCCTACGGTGAAAACTTACAAAATCCTGTACGCTGACTCACCGCGTTTTCTACACTTTAGCTTGGTTTTCGCCACTTCGGTATGCATGGTTGCTTAGAATATAGAAAATTTTACCTAGCAGATGTTTTTCCTGCTAGAACTTCATATCTCCGTTTATTCATTGGGTTACTCTCTTCTTATTTCTTGAAGTAGGAGTCTTTCTGTCGGGAATGATAAAAAAGAGCTTAAATGTTTGGAAAGCTTTAATTTTATTTTACAATTACATCACTTGTATATTAAATTTAAGTTAAATAAATGTCGAAAGTTGTTATTTAGTAAAAATACAAATATAATGAAGAATTGAATAAATGCTTAATGTATCAATGGACAAAAAATTTGCTGCCTTGTGTGATTACTTTGGATTAAATGGCAGTAAGTATAATAAGATTTCACTTTAATCCTGTAATTTTTTCAAGGAGTAATGTATAAATGAACCGTAATCAAAATAATTCAAAAATAGATTTTAGTCTTGTGCTTATATTGATGCTGCTTTGTCTTGCAAGTTGTGTTGCTATTTTTAGTGCGCAAAGTACTGGACAATACAATGAAAACTTTTTAATCAAACAAATTTTTTGGTATGCCGTAGGGGTTGCTATTATTGCAGGGGTTATCTCTTTAGATTCTGATCAATTAAAAAAGATGGCATGGTATGCATATGGATTTGGCATATTTCTTTTGCTGCTGTTAATTGTTGCCCCTGAAAGTATCGCAAGAGAAATAAATGGAGCAAAAAGCTGGTTCCAGCTTCCAGGTATTTCCCTTCAGCCCTCTGAGTTTGTTAAGGTGTTTATTATTTTGGCTCTTTCGAGAATTATCGTGGAACATCAAGAAAAATACTTAGCGAAAACGATAAAAACAGATTTATGGCTGCTAATAAAAATCGTGAGCATTACTTTTTTCCCCCTTATTTTAGTGATGCAGCAGCCAGATTTGGGAACTTCCCTTGTTTTTATTGCTATTATGCTTGGAATGATTTTTGTATCAGGGATAACTTGGAAAATAATAGTGCCTTTATTTATGGGGGGTGCCTCATTTGGAGCGGGAATCTTATACCTAGTAGTGTGGCAGCCGGATTTATTGGAAAAATACTTAGGAGTGCAAGAATATCAATTTGGACGCATTTACTCTTGGCTGGATCCTTACAATTATCAAAGTTCTACGGGATATCACTTAACGCAATCATTATTGGCAATTGGTTCAGGAGAAACGGCTGGAAAAGGAATGGGTACAAGAGATGTATATTTGCCAGAGAGCCATTCTGATTTTATATTTAGCGTAATTGGAGAGGAATTTGGTTTTATTGGTGCAAGTGTGCTAGTTAGTTTATTTTTTCTTCTTATATATCATATTACAAAAGTTGCTTTAGAAACAAAAAATTCTTTTTATACATGCATTTGTGTCGGGGTTATCAGCGCCATTACTTTCCATGTATTTCAAAATATCGGCATGACAGTTGGAGTATTGCCGATTACAGGAATTCCATTGCCATTTATTAGTTATGGAGGAAGTTCTTTGATGGGAAATATGCTGGCCATGGGATTAATTTTCTCTATACGTTACCACTATAAAAAATATATGTTTTCAAATGGAGAATAAAGTGAAATTTTTCTCAGTGAAGGGGCTCCATCCGTCTGGTTTTTTGTAATTTTAATGTAGGAGATGGGGTCAGCTAATGCGTGATAGAGTTTAAAAGCTGGATAAAGTGCATAAGCAATAGAGGAATTTCTTGGCGCAAAAAATAACCTGTCATGTGACAGGTTATTTTTTTACTTATCTACTTGTTTCCTTTGGGTGAGGGGGAAGGAAACAGTCGATATAAAATAATTTTAATCAAACGATATTGATAATCATTATCAATTGATTTAATATTATAATAAATTATAATATGTGTTGTGTCAATCTTTATTTTTATAAATTTTTAGTGGAGGAAAAAATGGAAGAATTTCAAAAAAAATTTGCTGGATTGTTATCTGACTATACAGAGCTACTATTGGGACAACAAAACGAGGAACTTCAAACAAAAGTAGAAATTTGGATGCTTTATTCGCATATGGCAAAATCTATGCCTAGTTTAGTGAAACATTGGAATAAGGAGTTTCCAGAAGGCAAGCAGGAAATCATGAACATCATAGCAGAAATTAAAAAAATCAATGAAAAACAAAAACAAAATAAATAACAAAACATATGCTACTAAGAGGTCTGGACAATCTTTTTATGCATGCAGTAAATTTTTCTAATCGAAATTGTTAATAATCAGTGGACTAAAAAACACTAAGCCCACTGATTACCTGTTTGTTTTATTACGCATTAATGGGCTTTTGCCTCCCTAAGGGATTACGAGAGAAAGCAAGAAATCTAGGTGGGCAGAAGCTTGCCCGTAAAAGCCTAATTGAGTTTCCCTTTATTGAACTGTTGATGAACTATAAGGAAATTGATTAGCATATCCTTTGAATTGTTGGTAAGACTTCTGCATATTTTGTTGTTCTGCAGGCTCTAATTTATACCAGCCTTTTTGGAACATCACAGTATATAATTCCCTTTGCATATTTTGTGTTTCTGTAAAAATTGCTAATAAATCTTGATATAGTGCTTGATGGCTTGCTTCATTTAAAGCAGTGGAATAAGAAGCAGTCATATACTTTTCTGTCGCCAATAAATCATTAATAAAATCTCTGTCATTCATTTGTGGTGTTTTAGGTACTTGTGTTTCTGGATTTTGAATGGGTTGTTGGTTCATCAGTTTCCCTCCATAACTAATTCAAACAATTATTGCTGTTGATGAGTGCCACTGTTGAAAGGTTGTTGAGCATTTAAATGAGAAATTATCTGTTCATAATGTTTTTGATGCATTTGTCCACATTTTTCTAGATGGGACTTTATTGTTTGATCTTTTGTATTGGCAGCAAAAAAATGTGCTTTTTTCATTGCAAGTAAATTCCATGAAAGCATGTCTGTCAAGTACAGAGAGTCTTTTACGGTTATGGCGGCTGGCGGCTGCATCATTATATTTGTATTTTGCACAGCAGAATGTGCTGTTTGCTGCATAGTAATTTCCTCCAATCGAAATGGTTTGGAATATTTATTATTTTTTATACTGATTATTTTGGCTGTTTACTTTTCCTCCACCATCGTTTTCAACTGTTGGTCCAGCATTCCCTTTTACACTTGCTGCACTTACGCCAGCTTTTGATGGATTTTTTTTCACTCTAGGCATTGATGTCACCTCCTACACTTACACATAGTAGCCTTTCCTATCTCAAAACTTTTAATGAATTAAATCATCATTTACCATAAGTTTTCAAATAAAAATGATAAAAATGTGGACAAAAAAACAGGCAGGATATAAGAAAATATCGTATATAAATATAAAAAGGTAAATTTATGATGCATAAAATAGGCGAATATTGTTTATTTTGAAAAATTATAAAAAATGAGAGGGAGGAAAAAAATGAGTGTGATAAAGCAAGCCGTTGTTATAGGAGCTGGCGTAATGGGAGCATCTATAGCGGCTCAATTAGCAAATGCCGATATTCCTACACTGCTTCTTGATATAATTCCTGATGATCTTTTAGAAAAACAGAATAAATTGCGCTCCCAACTGGATACTGATAGCAGAAATCGATTAGCGAATAAAGCAAAAAAAAATTTAATCAATCAAAAACCTAGCCCAATTGTTTCTTTGCAAAAACTTTCTTTAATAGAAACCGGAAATATAGAAGACGATTTATCTAAAATATCAAAGGCAGACTGGATTATTGAAGCAATTACAGAAGATATAGAAGCAAAAAGATCATTGCTTCAAAAGATAGATGATTTCAGAAAAAAAGGATCAATTGTAAGCAGCAATACATCAGGCATTTCCATTGAAACGATGATGAAAAATTGTTCAGAAGACCTTCAAGCGCATTTTTTGGGTACACACTTCTTTAATCCCCCACGCTACATTACTCTTTTAGAATTAATAGCAACTCCTAAAACGAATCCGGCTGCCCTACAAAAATTCAAAGAATTTGCAGAAAAACAATTAGGGAAAAATGTAATCCTTACAAAGGATACTCCTAATTTTATCGCAAATAGAATCGGTGCCTATGCATTTTTAACAATAGTAAAAGTAATGACAAAGTCAAAGCTGTCAATTCCAAAAGTAGATGAATTAACTGGGAAGTTAATTGGACGCTCTAAAAGTGGAACATTTCAAACATTAGATTTAGTAGGATTAGATACATTTTCATATGTCGTAAAAAATATTCGGGAAAGGTCTTCCGATCAAAGGGAAAAAGATTTTTATATCATGCCTTCTTTTATGGAAGAAATGATTCAGCACAATATGTTAGGAAGAAAAACAGGAAACGGTTTTTATAGAAAAACCAAAAAAGGAATAGAGGCACTTGATTATCAAACCATGCAATACAAAAGGGTAGAAAAAAAGAAACTGCCAGAAAAAGAATTGCAGAAGTTTATTTATGAGGACAGCCGAGATGCAAAGTTTTTATGGGAAAGCATCATGCCATTTCTATTATACAGTGCTGCTTTATTAGGTGAAATAGCAGATACCATTTACGAGATAGATGAGGCTGTAAAACTGGGCTTCAATTGGGAAAAGGGGCCATTTGAAATATGGGATAGTATTGGATTGGTTAAAAGCATAACAAAGTTAAAGTCTGAAACTATTGAGGTTCCAAATTGGATAACCGAAATGATAGAAAACGGAGAACATGTTTTTTATAAAAAAGAAGAGGAAGCACTCACCTATTACAATAAGGGAACGTATGAGCCAGTTCAAAAGGATGCCTACCAAATAGATGTACAGGAGAAAAAAAGACAAAATGGCATAATAGCCAGAAATAATAGTGGAACGCTTTTTGATATTGGTGATGGAGTAGCTATGCTTGAACTTCATGCCAAACATAATGTAATTGGAATGGATGCAATTGAGATGTTAGAGGAAGCCGTTAGAGAAGTCGAACAAAATTCTTCGTTTAAGGGATTGGTTATCGGCAGCGGAGGAATGAATTTTAGTGTAGGAGCAAACCTGGCATTGCTCTTAATGGAAGCACAGTCAGAAGATTATTTGGAAATTGAACTAGTTGTGCAAAAATTTCAAGAGGCCATGATGAAAATAAAATATGCGAAAAAGCCGATTGTTTCAGCACCATTTGGCAATACCTTGGGAGGAGGTGCTGAAATTTGTTTAGCTTCTTCTTATGTTCAAGCATTACAAGAAACTTATATTGGATTAGTGGAGACAGGGGTAGGGCTAATTCCTGGAGGCGGGGGAACAAAAGAACTGTATATAAACTCATTAAAAGAAGTAGATTTGCTTCAAGAGGAAGCATTAATAAAAACAGTCAGAGAAGTATTTTTCACTGTTTTTACAAGTAAAGTAGCTACTTCCGCAGAAGAGGGAAAAGAATGGAAACTGCTTAATAAAAAGGATCAAATTACGATGAATAAACGCTATTTAATTTATGACGCAAAACAAATGGTGCTTAAACATTCTGCTTTGTATAATCCGCCGGAAAAAAGCAAAGTGGTTGTTGCTGGCAAACTAGGATATGATTTGTTAAAAAGGGAATTATCTAAGTTAGCAATAGCAGGAAGAATCTCATCTTATGAACAAATAATCGGCGAAAAATTAGCCTTTGTTTTAACGGGAGGAAATTTGCCCTTTAAGTCAGAAGTAGAGGAAGCTTATTTGCTGCAATTGGAAAGATCAGCATTTATGGAGCTGATTCAAGACAAAGAAACACAAAAACGAATGCTTCATTTATTGCAGCTAGGAAAAATATATCAAGAGAAAAAGAAAGATACTTCCCCTGCTGACTAAAATTTTGTTTGATAAAAATAAGATAACTGTGACGGAGTGATAAGATTGAAAAAGGGCGGAAGCTTTTTAACAGAAGAAACAAAAGAAATGGATATTTTTACACCAGAAGATTTCACGGAAGAACATTGGATGATTGGAAAGATGACAACAGATTTTGTGGATAAAAAAGTTATGAAAAATCTAGCTGCAATGGAAAACCACGATTTTAAGCAAGTGGTGGAATTGTTGAAAGAAGCGGGAGAGTTAGGCCTTTTAAGTGGTGATATCCCAGAGGAATTTGGCGGATTAGGATTAGATAAAATAAGTTCTGCCATTATTTCAGAAAAGATGTCTATTGCAGGAGGGTTTTCTGTCACTCATGGCGCACATATTGGCATAGGTTCTCTTCCTATTGTTTTATTTGGGAATCAGGAACAAAAGGAAAAATATTTGCCCTATTTAGCAACTGGAGAAAAAATAGCAGCATATGCATTAACGGAACCACAAGCAGGGTCGGATGCCATGAGCATTAGAACAACTGCTGCTTTAAATGAAGCAGGCACCCATTATATTCTAAAAGGGGAAAAACAGTGGATTACAAATGCTGGAATCGCTGATGTTTTTACTGTATTCGCAAAAATAGATGGAAAAGATTTTTCCGCCTTTATCATAGAAAGAGAATTTGAAGGATTTTCTATCGGCAAGGAAGAAAATAAGCTCGGCATAAAAAGTTCCTCCACTTGTGCATTAAAGTTTGACCATGTAGCTGTCCCTGTAGAAAATTTGCTTGGAGAAAAGGGAAAAGGACATATTATTGCATTAAATATTTTAAACATTGGCCGCTTTAAATTAGGCGTCGGGGCAGTTGGTGCAAGCAAAGAAGCAATCAAAAAGACAATCTCCTATACAAATAATCGTATCCAGTTTCATACCCCAATTACTCAATTTCCACTAACAAAAGAAAAGTTAGCCACAATGTCTGCTTATTTATATGCAGCAGAAAGTTCTGTTTATAGAACTGCCGGATTAATCTCCACTAGTATGAGTACATTGCCGCATGATGCTGATAGAAGATTAGTAGCTTCTGCTATAAATGAATATGCGATTGAATGCAGCCTAAATAAAGTATTCGCTTCGGAAGTGCTTGATATGATTGTGGATGAATGTCTGCAATTGCATGGAGGAAACGGATTTATGGAAGGGTATGATATAACGAGGATGTATCGTGATGCTAGAATAAATCGTATATTTGAAGGTACAAATGAGATTAATCGATTATTAGTTCCAGCTACCCTTTTAAAAAAGGGAATAAAGGGAGAACTTCCATTATTGCAAGCTGCTAAAAATCTAGAACGACAATTGCTGACACTGCTCCCGGCTGACCCTGAAAAGTCCGTTTTAGCACAAGAAAAAATGTTTATGGAAAACGGAAAAAAAATAGCATTGCTTTTACTTGGCTTAACCGCTCAAAAATTCGGCCGAAAATTAGAAAATGAACAAGAAATACTTGCCAATCTATCAAATATTATTATGATGGTCTACAATATGGAGTCTGTGATATTACGAACAGAAAAAGGCATAAAGAGAGGAGAAAACAAGGAAGGGCAAAAAATACTCTATACAGAAATCTATTGTGCAGAAGCATTTCAACAAATCAACTCTGAAGCAATAGAAATATTGGCAAATATGGAAAGTGGAGATGATCTTCGCTTGCTGCTTGCAACTTTAAAAAAGCTGACAAGGCATTTGCCAAAACCAATTATTTCCTTAAAAAGAAAAGCAGCAGAGGAAATAATAGCGAAAAAACAATATATTGTATAATAAGGATAAATCTGAAGAAAAAGACAAATTATTTCCATTAAATTTGTCTTTTTTTATAGACTGTTTTTGTGGTAATTGTTCGTTGGATAAATTGGAATTTTAGAGACAAGTTTCTGTCAGGATTTTTTGTTTCCTTTTGGAAGCTAACATCAGTTAAATAGAGACAAATTTATTTGCTGAAAAACAACTTTACGAACAGAGTCTTTTTATATGGAAAAAAACTTTTATGGGAAAGTGGCCTGACAATAATTTTAGCCATCAATTTATAAATATGATCATTTTTAGGTTTATTCTCTATTATGATTTTGAGGAAAAATATGATAATATGCAAGTATATGTAATGAAATTCAACAAAAAATAGGTGATAGAATGAAAGTTGCATTTTATTGGTATCCAAAATGCGGTACATGCAGAAAAGCTAAAAATTGGCTTGATGAAAACAATGTAGCATATGAAGAAGTACATATTGTAGAAAATCCTCCTTCCCGCTCTACATTGGAAGAGCTGTATAAAAACAGTGGAGTGGAATTAAAGAAATTCTTTAATACAAGTGGTCAAAAGTATCGGGAGCTTGGGTTGAAGGACAAAGTAAAAGAAGCATCAGACGCTGAGCTATTAGATGTACTAGCATCAGACGGCATGCTGATCAAACGTCCATTAATTACAGATGGAAATAAAGTAACACTTGGGTTTAAAGAAGAAGAATTTAAAGAAAGTTGGAATAAATAAAGCCTGCTTTTTTTAATATAATAATATTATTTGGAGGGACTTGTATATGAGCATACCAAAAGATTTACGATATTCAAAAGAACATGAATGGGTAAAAGTAGAAGATGAAAACGCCCGTATTGGTATTACATATTTTGCACAATCAGAATTAGGGGACATTGTGTTTGTTGAACTTCCTGAAGTCGGCGATGATGTTGTTGCAAACGAGCCATTTGGAAGTGTTGAATCAGTTAAAACGGTATCCGAATTATACGCTCCAATCAGCGGCAAAGTAGTGGCAGTGAATGAAGATTTAAGCGATAATCCAGAGTATGTTAATGAATCACCATATGAAAAAGCATGGATGGTTTTGATTGAACCTACTAACAAAGAGGATATTGACGGACTGATGAATGCAGAGCAATATGGGGAAATGACAAAAGAACATTAATAAAGAGAAGGAGTTGTCCTAAAACATGAACGAAAACTTCGACATTCATAGTAAGCATAAATAAAGCTGAAAGGAGTGGGAAGAATTCGTGCATGAATGGATCAGCTCCTTTTTTTATCCAGAAAAAGAATAATGGTGTGAAAATTCAGAAAAATAATCAAAAGTACTTTCCCTCTTGTTTTATATATGATAAAGTTGAATTCAATACTTCCATTTAGGTGATCAGAGATGAGCAAAATAATCATTGTTGAAGGCAAATCAGATAAGTTGAAAATTAAAAATATTATTAGAGAGCCAATTGAGATTATTTGTACAAATGGAACGATCGGTGTATCAAAGCTGGATGCATTAATAGATGAATTATTTGATAAAGATGTTTATATCTTAGTAGATGCTGACAAATCTGGTGAAAAGTTAAGAAAACAATTCAGAAAAGAAATGCCTGAAGCAGAACATTTATATATTGACAAAATGTATAGAGAAGTTGCCTGTGCACCAACACATCATCTGGCTACGGTTCTATTGCATGCGAATATTGATGTTTTCCCGGAATACTTAGATTTAAGGATGAATTAGAAATGAATAATTGGCCGATAGAACAAATAAATAGTGTTATATCAGGAGAAAAGGAACAGGCTTTTATGCTTTATTTGTATACACCTCTTTGCGGGACATGCCAGGTTGCCTCAAAAATGCTGACTGTTGTGGAAGCTATGGTGAAAAATGGAGTGTTTGCAAAAATTGATTTAAATTATTATCCGGCACTTGCAGAAAAATATGAGGTGGAGAGTGTTCCATGTCTGTTAATATTTAAGGAAGGAAACTTGCTGGAGAAAAAATATGCATTTCATTCGGTTCCTTATTTATTAGAAGAAATTCAAAAATATACATAATAGTTTTGTTAGCTGATGCCCTTACTATTCAGCTGGAATGGAAAACCGCCTTTTTTGTAAAAGGCGATTTTTTTAGCTAGACAGTTATCCGGCATTTTGTTTCTCTGTTTAAGGGCTGATAAAAAAAGGAATCTAGGCGAGCAAAAAATGCCCGTGAAGTCCTGATAGAAAAGAACATGTAAACATCCAAGTTCTGGACAACGCTGAGTGACTCATAATCCATCCTTTCTCAATTGGGGATGGAGAAAACCTTCACTGATTGTTAGTTTTACTTTATACAAATCGACATGGAAGATAATAGTATGACATTTCTCGGGAAATATATGGACGGAATTATTACTAACTTTACTTGCCTTATTTTAAGAAAGGCGTTTTATTTTAAAATAAGCGGAAAATTGACAAACTTCAACAAATTGTGCAATAAAGCGCTTATTTTGTCTAAATAAAAATAATAGGGATTCTGCTTTTTAAAAAGGGTTTTAGATAGAAGGAAAGAATACATTATAAAAGATATAGGGAGGATGAAAAGAAGGAGGGTATATTTATGCATCAACTAGTAAAGCGATTGATAGATAATTTAAATAAAAGTAATGCAATAAAACCGCTGCTTTATAAAAAAACATTTATTTTATTGGTAAAATGTGAGGAAGAACATTATTGTATTCAATTAAAAAATGTTCAGTTTCATCTTGTAGAAAAATTGGAATGTAAGCCAGATATTGTATTAGAAGGCTGCAGGAAAGGTTTGCAGGCGATATTGCTGGGCAAAACATTATTGCGTGAGTCAAAAAAAAGCCAAGATATTTTTATTACCTCTAATTTTCGAAAAGTATTAATGTTAGAGTCCCTTTTTTATTTAGGAAATCTACATGATGCAGCTGCTGAATAATTGGAGTCTTTTGCAAAGTGCCTTTAGAACATCTTTGTTTTAATCATAAAGTATATTCTTATATAATTAAATATATGGGATAATGAAAATATAATGTACGCTGCGGTATAGCCAGTGTATTTTTTTTGCCTATTCAAAAAGAATGTAAGGGTATTTTTTTTGTTCACTAAAAATTCAGAAAAAATATTATATTAAAAAATGCTGAAAATAGGATTGACACTTTCTTTACGAACATGTTAAAGTACGTCTAACGAATAATTTCGACAAAAATTCTTTTAATTATATAGTTGCTCTTATCAAGAGAGGTGGAGGGATGTGCCCGATGAAACCCGGCAACCGTCAGCGAAAAATGCTGATATGGTGCCAATTCACACAAAGCAATTGTGCTTTGATAGATGAGAGAAAGGTAACAGATTATCATGCCTTTCTGCTCATAATGTGCAGAAAGGTTTTTTTTGTTGAAAAAAGGATGAAGTTTTTGACTCTATCCAATAATATATAAAAATAATAATGGGATTTTTATTAGCATAAATATATTTTTTGTGAAAAAGCAGGTGGGAATATGATTCATATAAATAGGGTAAAAAAAATATACCCTTCTAAAAATGAAGAAGTAAGAGCGGTTGACAATGTGGATTTGGAAATTAACCAAGGAGAAATATTTGGAGTTATAGGTTATAGCGGCGCTGGAAAGAGTACACTAATACGCATGTTAAACGGCTTGGAAATTCCAACAGAAGGCTCTGTAACCGTTGCAGGTCATGAAGTTTCAAAAATAAAAGGAAAAAAATTAAGACAAGCAAGACAAGAAATAAGCATGATTTTTCAGCATTTTAACTTGCTGTGGTCTAGAACAGTTAAAGAAAATATTAGTTTTCCTCTTGAAATTGCAGGGGTGAAAAAGGCAGATAGAGATAAAAAAGTCGATGAGTTAATTAAGCTTGTTGGGTTAGAAGGAAGAGAAAATACTTATCCATCTCAACTAAGCGGTGGTCAAAAACAAAGAGTTGGAATTGCCAGAGCTCTTGCAAGTGATCCAAAAGTTCTATTATGCGATGAAGCTACATCTGCTCTAGATCCCCAAACAACGGATGCTATTTTGGATTTACTAGTAGATATAAATAAAAGATTAGGGCTAACAATCGTTTTAATTACACATGAAATGCATGTAATCCGCAAAATATGCCATCGAGTTGCTGTAATGGAAAATGGAAAAGTAGTAGAAGCTGGCCCTGTCATCAATGTATTTAAACATCCGGAAGCAGAGATTACAAAACGTTTTGTACAACAAGTAATTGAGCCAGAAGAAACGAAAGATACCATTGAACATATTCTTGCGCAGTATACATCTGGAAGCATTGTGATGTTAGGCTTTGTCGGAGAAAATGCAGAACAGCCAATCATTACCAAGTTGATTCGCTCTTTTGATATAACAGTGAACATTATTCAAGGGAAAATATCCCCTACACAAAATGGTTCATATGGTACATTATATATCCATTTAGATGGAGCGGAAAAAGAACAAGCTCTTCAGTTTCTTCAATCAGAAGAAATTAGTGTGGAGGTGATTAAAAAATGATGACACACTTATTTCCAAATGTAGATTGGGAGAAAATGTGGCTGGCTACCCAAGAAACATTATATATGACGGGCATTTCCATTATCGCAACTTTTATTTTAGGACTTTTATTAGGCGTTATTTTATTTTTAACAGCTAAAGAAAATATGTGGAGCAACCCAGCCATCAATAAAATTATTAGTGCGATTGTAAATATTTTCCGCTCCATTCCTTTTATCATTTTAATCGTTCTATTAATCCCGCTCACCACGATTTTAGTGGGAAGCATGATTGGCGTTAATGCTGCATTGCCTGCTTTAATCATTGGTGCTGCGCCATTTTATGCTCGCCTGGTTGAAATAGGACTAAGGGAAGTGGATAAAGGGGTAATTGAAGCAGCAAAATCAATGGGAGCTAAACCATCCACTATTATATTTAAAGTGCTGCTTCCTGAATCGATGCCGGCGCTAGTATCTGGAATTACCGTAACTACTATTGCATTAGTTGGTTCTACGGCAATGGCTGGTGTAATTGGTGCAGGTGGGTTAGGAAACTTGGCATATTTAGAAGGTTTCCAGCGGGGACAATCAGATGTTACGCTTGTAGCAACCATCATCATTCTTATTATTGTGTTTATCATCCAATTTATTGGAGATTATATTACATCTAAATTAGACAAAAGATAGGAGAGAAAAAAATGAAAAAGTTATTTGCATTATTAGCAGTGTTTACTTTAGTGTTGGCACTTGCAGCTTGTGGAACAGCAAAAAAAGAAGACAACAATGCAGCAGAAAATGAAGATGGCAAAACAAAACTAGTTGTTGGTGCTTCTAATGTGCCGCATGCTGAAATTCTTGAAGAAGCAAAACCTCTTTTAGAGAAAAAAGGCATTGATTTAGAAATTGTAAAATTCCAAGATTATGTATTGCCAAATAAAGGGTTAGAATCAAAAGAATTGGATGCAAACTATTTTCAGCATATTCCTTACTTAGAACAGCAAATCAAAGACAACGGTTATGACTTTGTCAGCGCTGGAGCAATTCATATTGAACCAATGGCAGTATTCTCTAAAAAATATAAAAGCCTAGATGAACTTCCAAAAGGTGCAACAGTTATTTTCAGCAATTCTGTAGCAGAACATGGCCGTGTATTAGCATTGCTTGAAAAAGGCGGTCTAATTAAGCTGAAAGATGGCGTAGAAAAAACAGCTGCAACTGTAAAAGATATTGTAGAAAACCCTAAAAACATTAAATTTAAAGCAGATTATGAGCCTTCATTATTGCCGCAAATCTATAACAACAATGAAGGGGATGCTGTTGTCATCAATGCTAACTATGCATTAGATGCCGGCTTAAATCCTGTTAAAGATTCCATTGAAATCGAAGGAAGCGAGTCACCATATGCTAATATCATCACAGTTCGCAAAGGTGATGAAAATAATGAAAGCATTAAAACTTTAGTAGAGGTTCTACATTCTAAAGAAATTCAAGATTTTATTAACGAAAAATATAAAGGTGCAGTTGTTCCTGTCACTGAATAATATTTTTTGAAAAGAGCCTGCATTTGCAGGCTCTTTTATTTTGTCCACTATCGATTTTAATTCTTGTTTGAGTAGAGCAGTTTGGGGAAGAATAGATTAGATGGGAATATACAATACTACAAAGGTAATGTGAAAGAATAAAGGGAGTGGATATTTTGGAGATTCAATCAGGGCATTCTGTGGAACATGCGTTGCTTCATTATAAAGAAGGATTAGGAACATTTACGCAAAAAATGCCAGAATTGGCTAAGAGTTTTCAGGCATTCACAGAAGTTTGTTTTCAAGAAGGAACATTATCTAAAAAACAAAAACAGCTTATTGCATTAGGAATCAGTCTTTACTCGCAAGATGAATATTGCATTATCTACCATGTGAAGGGCTGTCTAGACCAAGGGGCAACGGAGGAAGAAATTTTGGAAACGATTGGGGTAACTGCTGCCTTTGGCGGCGGTGCAACCATGAGTCAAGCAGTTACCCTTGTTCAAGAGGCAGTTTCGGAATTAACAACATTAAAGCAATAAAATATTTTTATTGTAGATTCTTTTCGTCAAATGATTATTTTACAAAAGATCTTTCAAATATAATAGAAATTTTTTCTATTGAATTTGCTGCTGCTATTCTGAGGAACCAAAAAATTTGGTTCCTCTCCTTACATTATTAAGCAGAGAAATATTCATGCTAAGAAGTAAATGAAACTGTTGAATTCTAATTAGACTGATCAAATTAAAAATTCTTAAAATTCACACAATTTACATAAAATAAAGCTGATATTATAATGGAATCCTTTCCATTTTTCAGAGAAACAGCAAAGAACAATTCTATAGGTTGATATCAGTTTTTATTTGTTATAATATTAGAATGAGAATAAAATGATAATGAAGTTTCGACAAAATTTTTGAATAAAACTTCTTTTTATTATGGGGGTATAAAATAATGAGTCAATCGAAATTGGTAATAAATGATTTACATGTAGCAATTGATGAAAAAGAAATTATTAAAGGTCTTAACCTTGAAATTAAGGGTGGAGAAATCCATGCGATTATGGGACCAAATGGTACAGGGAAATCTACTCTATCTTCAGCGATTATGGGTCACCCAAAATATGAGATAACAAGCGGTTCCGTTACACTTGATGAGGAAGATGTATTGGAAATGGAAGTAGATGAACGTGCTCGTGCAGGCCTGTTTCTTGCTATGCAGTATCCAAGCGAAATTAGTGGAGTAACAAATGCTGACTTTTTACGTTCGGCATTAAACAGCCGTTTGGGAGAAGGAAATGAAATTTCTCTTATGAAATTTATCCGCAAAATGGACAGCAATATGGAGTTCCTTGAAATGGATCCGGATATGGCTCAAAGATATTTAAATGAAGGTTTCTCTGGCGGTGAAAAGAAACGCAATGAAATTCTTCAGCTTATGATGTTAGAACCTAAAATTGCCATTCTAGATGAAATTGATTCTGGGTTAGATATCGATGCATTAAAAGTTGTATCAAAAGGCATTAACAAAATGCGCGGCGAAGACTTTGGATGTTTAATTATTACACATTATCAAAGATTGTTAGATTATATTACACCAGATGTGGTTCATGTAATGATGCAAGGACGCATTGTGAAAACTGGCGGACCAGAGCTTGCACAGCGTTTAGAAGCAGAAGGTTACGATTGGATTAAGAAAGAGCTTGGAATCGAAGACGAAACAGTTGAACAAGAAGCGTAAGGTTAGGGGGATCGACATGACAACGGAAATTAAATTACCATTTGATCAGGAATATATTACGTCCTTTTCAAAAGATATGGGCGAACCAGCTTGGTTAACAGAATTACGTGTGAAGGCTTTTGAAAAAGCTGAAGACCTTCCGATGCCAAGACCGGATAAAACAAAAATTACTAATTGGAATTTAACTCAAATTGAAAAGCATATTGTTAGCAGTGAAGATTTTTCTGATGTTAATGAACTGCCGGAAGAAGCAAAGGCGCTTATTGACCTAGAAAAAAATAAAACATTGTATATCCAAAGAAATAACCGCCCTACTTTTTTAGCTGTTTCTAATGAGTTAAAAGAAAAAGGAGTAATATTCACTGATATTTTTACAGCTGCAAGAGAATACAGCGATCTTGTGCAAAAATATTTTATGAAAGATGCAGTAAGTGTGGATGAACATAAATTAACGGCATTGCATGCTGCATTATTAAACGGCGGAGTATTCTTATACGTTCCAAAGAATGTAGAATTAGAAGAACCGATACAGGCAATTTTCTTACATGATGATAAAGAAGCAAATCTTTTCAACCATGTATTGGTAGTTGCTGAAGATAATAGCTCTATAGTATATGTAGAGAACTATGTATCTACTGTAGATCCAGAAAATGCTGTATTTAATATTGTGACAGAAGTTATTGCAAATGCAAATGCAAAAATTCAGTATGGTGCTGTAGATAATTTGGCTAAAGGTGTTACAACATATGTAAATCGCCGCGGTATTGCTCATAGAGATGCGAAAATTGAATGGGCATTAGGTTTTATGAATGATGGAAACACTATTTCTGAGAATACTACAAATCTAATTGGCGATGGTTCATATGGCGATACAAAGTCAGTTGTTGTTGGAAGAGGAGAACAAAAACAAAACTTTACAACAAAAGTTGTCCATTTCGGCAAAAATTCAGAAGGATATATTTTAAAGCATGGTGTCATGAAAGAAAGTGCTTCATCCATCTTTAATGGAATCGGCAAAATAGAGCATGGCGCTACAAAAGCAAATGCTGAACAAGAATCTCGTGTTCTTATGCTAAGTGAAAAAGCAAGAGGAGATGCAAATCCAATTCTTTTAATTGATGAAGATGATGTAACAGCAGGACATGCTGCATCTGTTGGACGTGTGGATCCATTGCAATTGTATTATTTAATGAGCCGCGGTATTCCAAAACATGAAGCAGAAAGATTAGTTATTCATGGATTCCTTGCACCGGTTGTAGAACAGCTTCCTATTGAAGGAGTTAAAAAACAATTGGTTGAGATAATTGAAAGGAAAGTAAAATAATGAATATCCAAGATGTTCGTCAATACTTCCCTATATTAAATCAAGAAGTCAACGGTCATCCCTTGGTATATCTCGATAGTGCAGCTACATCTCAAAAACCAGTTCAAGTGATAGAAACATTGGATAAATATTATCGAGAATATAATTCAAACGTTCATCGTGGTGTTCATACATTAGGGACAAAAGCGACAGACGCATATGAAGGTGCAAGAGATAAAGTAAAAAATTTCATCAATGCAAAATCTATAGAAGAAATTATTTTTACAAGAGGAACAACAACCGCTTTAAATACTGTTGCCCAAAGTTATGCAATGGCTAATTTATCGGAGGGGGATGAAATAATCATCTCTCCGATGGAACATCACAGCAATATTATTCCATGGCAGCAAGTAGCGAAAAAAACAGGTGCTGTATTAAAATATTTTCCGTTGCAGAAAGATGGAACAATCTCTATTGCTGATGTGGAAGCGACGGTTACTTCTTCTACAAAGCTTGTCTCTGTAACATATGTTTCCAATGTTTTGGGAGTAATTAATCCAATTAAAGAGATTGCAGCAATTGCTCATAAAAATGGAGCTGTATTAGTAGTAGATGCAGCACAGGGAGCTCCGCATATGAAAGTGGATGTTCAAGATATCGACTGTGACTTTCTTGGATTTTCCGGGCATAAAATGTGCGGCCCAACAGGCATTGGCGTCTTATACGGAAAAAAAGAATTGCTTGAAAAAATGGAGCCTATTGAGTTTGGCGGAGAAATGATTGATTTTGTTGGATTATATGAATCAACATGGAAAGAGCTTCCTTGGAAGTTTGAAGCCGGAACGCCAATCATTGCAAATGCAATTGGATTAGGCGCTGCTATTGATTTTCTTCAAGAGGTTGGATTAGATAATATTATTGAACATGAACATAAAATGGCAGCATATGCAATGGAGAAAATGTCCAGCATAAATGGTCTAACCATTTATGGACCCCAAGATGCCAAAAATCGCGCAGGGGTAATTACATTCAATATAGAAGATGTTCATCCACATGATGTTGCAACTGTGTTAGATGCGGAGGGCATTGCTGTTCGTGCAGGACATCATTGTGCACAGCCATTAATGAAATGGCTTAATGTATCTGCAACTGCAAGAGCCAGTTTCTACCTATATAATTCTGAAGATGAAATTGATAAACTAGTTGAAGGAATTAGTAAAACAAAGGAGTATTTTAGCGATGTCTTTTAACAATTTAGATACACTTTATAGAAGTGTGATTATGGACCATTATAAAAACCCTCGCAATAAGGGTGTTTTAGAGGGAAGTCTAACGGTTAATATGAATAATCCAACATGTGGAGATCGCATCTTACTTACAATGCAGGTAGAAGAGGGAATAGTGAAAGATACAAAGTTTGAAGGTGAGGGCTGTTCAATCAGCATGTCTTCTGCTTCGATGATGACACAAGCAATTAAAGGAAAAACAGTAGAGGAAGCATTAACGCTCTCCAAAACATTTTCCGATATGATCCAAGGAAAAGATTATAGCGATGATATAGATTTAGGAGATATTGAAGCACTGCAGGGTGTGTGCAAATTTCCAGCAAGAATTAAATGTGCAACATTAGCATGGAAAGCAATGGAAAAAGGAGTTAATGAAGGAATCTAATTCTAGTAAGTTAGCAAATCCTTTTTGCTTAAATTTGTTAATAATTGCATATAGAATGGAGGAAAATGAAATGGCAAAAAAAGCGCCTGAAATTGGGGATTATAAATATGGATTCTCGGATAAAGACGTTTCTATCTTTCGTTCTAAACGCGGTTTAACGAAAGAAATTGTAGAAGAGATTTCAAAAATGAAAGAAGAACCACAATGGATGTTAGACTTTCGCTTAAAGTCATTAGAGCATTTTTATAAAATGCCAATGCCGCAGTGGGGTGGAGATTTAGCTTCATTAAATTTTGATGAAATTACTTATTATGTAAAACCTTCTGAGAAAACAGAAAAATCTTGGGATGAAGTTCCAGATGAAATTAAACAAACTTTTGATAAATTAGGTATACCAGAAGCAGAGCAAAAATATTTAGCAGGTGTATCTGCTCAATATGAATCTGAAGTAGTTTATCATAATATGCAAGAAGACTTGGAAGCAATGGGAATTGTCTTCAAAGATACGGATTCTGCTTTAAAAGAAAATGAAGATATCTTCAAAGAGCATTGGGCAACTGTTATACCGCCAACGGATAATAAGTTTGCAGCACTTAACTCTGCTGTTTGGTCTGGCGGCTCATTTATTTATGTGCCAAAAGGGATAAAAGTAGATACGCCATTGCAGGCATATTTCCGCATCAACTCGGAAAATATGGGACAATTCGAAAGAACATTGATTATTGTTGATGAAGGAGCACATGTTCACTATGTAGAAGGCTGTACAGCTCCAGTTTATACCACTAACTCTCTTCATAGTGCTGTTGTTGAAATTATCATCAAAAAAGATGCGTATTGCCGTTATACTACCATTCAAAACTGGGCAAACAATGTGTATAACTTAGTTACAAAACGTGCCGTTTGTGATGCAAATGCAACAATGGAATGGATTGATGGAAATATTGGATCTAAATTAACAATGAAGTATCCTGCTGTTATCCTTAAAGGAGAAGGCGCAAGAGGAATGACATTATCTATTGCGCTTGCTGGGAAAGGACAACACCAAGATGCTGGTGCAAAAATGATTCATTTAGCTCCAAATACATCTTCCACAATTGTTTCGAAATCTATTTCTAAACAAGGCGGTAAAGTTACGTATCGTGGAATTGTTCATTTTGGGCGCAAAGCAGATGGAGCACGTGCTAACATCGAATGCGATACATTGATTATGGATAATAAATCAACGTCTGATACTATTCCATACAATGAAATTTTAAATGATAATATTTCATTAGAACATGAAGCAAAAGTTTCTAAAGTTTCTGAAGAACAATTATTTTATTTAATGAGCAGAGGCATCTCAGAAGAAGAAGCAACTGAAATGATCGTAATGGGATTCATTGAACCATTTACAAAAGAATTGCCAATGGAATATGCAGTAGAAATGAACCGTTTAATCAAGTTCGAGATGGAAGGTTCAATCGGGTAATTCATGAAAAACGCATCCTATTAGGATGCGTTTTTTGCGTGTAGGAATGATAAGATGTTTTAAATTTAGAAAGTGGAAATAACTTTAAAAAGTAGTTATTTAAGTTGATTATGTTATGATAATAAGAAGAAAAACAGCTAGGTTAGTGAATAGTATAAAACGAATAATTCAATTTTTTTACACAGCCAAAAAATAAGTCTAATTATACATACTGGCAATTCCTTTAGAAGGTGATATTTTGATAAATATTGGTTTAACTGGTTGGGGAGATCATGACAGTTTATATAGGGCAAACACTTCCTCGCGCAATAAGCTAGTTGAATATGCGGCATATTTTCCTATTGTGGAAGTGGATGCTTCTTTTTATGCTGTCCAGCCGAAAAAAAACGGCGAAAAATGGAGTAGGGAGACACCTGCTGATTTTCGTTTTATCGTGAAGGCATATCAAGGAATGACGGGCCACCAAAGAGGAGAACTTCCATTTTCTACAACGGAAGAAATGTTTACAGCTTTTATAGCATCATTAGAGCCTTATCAAAAGGCAAATAAATTAAGCATGGTTTTATTTCAGTTTCCTCCTTGGTTTGATTGTATAAAAGAAAATGTTCTATATTTGCGAACTTGCAAGAAATTAATGGGAAATATACCTTGTGCATTAGAATTTAGACATCAATCTTGGTTTATGCCAAAATTTCGCGATAAAACGCTGCAATTTATGAAGGAGGAAGGGTGGATTCATAGTATTTGTGATGAACCACAAGCGGGAACAGGATCTATTCCAGCTATTATTGAGCCATCTAATGAAGAAAGTGTTTTAATACGTTTTCATGGAAGGAACGTGCAGGGCTGGCAGCAAAAAAATAATCCTAAATGGCGAGAGGTTCGTTATTTATATAAATATAATCAAAAGGAATTAGAAGAGTGGAGAGAGCATATAAACTATTTACATAGTGTTTGCAAAAATATATTTGTTGTATTCAATAATAATTCTGGTGGAGATGCTGCAGATAATGCACTACAATTAATTAAGCTATTAAATATTGAATATAAAAACTTGGCACCAAGGCAATTAGATTTGTTTTAATAGGCTCTTTTCTAAAAGATTGTTGTTTTTAAATAAGTTTGTAAACAAAAACTATTTAGGTTGATTGGAGCGGAAGGTGCGATACTCTTGTGGGAGCACCGCCCGTCCCACGGAAAGCGAGCATCCTGAAGCGGAAATTAACCTTTCCTAATATTTAGTGAATAGCAACAAAGTTTACGAAAACAGCCTTTTAATAAAAATAGGTTGAAAATTAGAGCTTAGTGTTAAACAAAACTTCAACTGATTCCAGCTTTGCTTATTTATGCAGCCTTACTTAATGGAAGAAATCGGCGAAACTCATATTTGATTTTACTACTTATCGAAAAGGAAGGCGAAAGAATGGAAGCTATCCATATATATCATACAAATGATCTACATAGTCATTTTGAAAATTGGCCGAAAATTTTTGCGCTTTTGCGAGAAAGAAAACAATGGCATATTAATGCTGGGGATTCGGTTTATTTTTTTGATATTGGAGATCATTTAGATTTATGGCATCCCTATACAGAAGCTACAAAAGGGAAAATCAATACACAATTATTAAATAATGAACATTATACGGCAGTGACGATAGGCAATAATGAAGGAATTACACTGCCATATGAAGCACTTGATCATTTATATGAAGACGCAACATTTGATGTTATTTTAGCTAATTTATATAAAGAAAATGGAGAACGCCCCAGTTGGCTAACTCCTTCTAAAATATATACAACTAACGAGGGGACAACAATTGGCGTTATCGGTTTAACTGCATATTTTAATCATCTATATGAACTGTTGGGCTGGCAATTGACCGATCCTTTTTATGAATTAGAAAAAGAACTTCTTCAATTAAGAAGCAAAGTGGATATTGTAATGGTATTATCCCATTTAGGCATTAATGAAGATGAAGAAATGGCAGCCCGTTTCCCTGAAATTGATGTTATTTTGGGTGCTCATACCCATCATATTCTTCATCAAGGCAAATTGATAAAAAATAGTCTTTTAGGTGCCGCAGGTAAATTTGGGCACTTTATTGGTCATATTGTTTTAACGGTAGATACTGCTACCAAAAAGATAATAGAAAAAAAAGCACAATTGTATGATACCAGCAAGCTGCCTGCTGTTCAGGACGAAGATAGTTTTGTCGACCGTTTGTATCAAGAAGGAAAAAAAGCTTTATCATCTCAAGTAACAACTTTAAGCAAATCATGGTCTAAAAAAGAATTGGCACTATTTTTATGCCAAGAAATAAAAACATGGTGCAATGCTGATTGTTCTATTATCAATGAAGGAATCATTTTAGGTGAATTAAAAGAAGGGCCTGTTTCCTACTTTGATTTATTAACTATTTGCCCACATCCGATTAATCCATGTAAAGTGACAATAACAGGTGCTGAATTAAAAGAAATCCTTATTGATATGCAAAATGAAAAATGGGAGCATCTTCAAGTAAAAGGACTTGGCTTTAGAGGGAATTTGTTAGGAAAAATGATTTGCTGGGGCATAGAAGCAAAAACAATCGGAGAACGAACAGTTTTTTATTTTCAGGATAAAGAACTGGTTGGTGATGCAGCATATACAGTGGCTCTTCCAGATATGTTTACTTTTGGGAATTTTTTTCCTGCTATATATCGCGCCAAAGAAAAGCAATATTTTTTGCCTGAATTTATGAGAAATATAATGGCGGAAACATTGTAAGACGCATTTAATATCAGACGGATTTTTTTTTTCGGATGCAGCAAGAAAATACACGATTTTCCCCCCTCGTGAATATACTAGTGGTAGTAAAAGAGGGGAGTGACTTGCAATGGTAGATGTATTTCCTATAACGATAGAAGATAAAATATTTATTGGCATAAGTGTACAATTACCAAAAACCAACTTGCTTGTTGTTAAAAGTGAAATAGGGTATATTATGTGCGGCGCATTAGATGTAGCATTGTTAAATGAAAAATTAAAAGATAGAAAAATTATTGCTGGAAGAGCAGTTGGAGTAAAAACCATAGAGCAATTATTAGATGCCCCGTTAGAGTCAGTAACAGCGGAAGCAGAAAATTACGGCATTTACGCAGGTATGATTGGAAAAGAAGCATTATTGAAAATGATTTAAATCTATATGATAAAATAAAGTTTATGTTAACGAAATAGTGTTCTTTAACAAAACTAACATACCAAAAATCAGATAGAGGTTATTTTCTATCTGATTCCTATTTAATCGATAGCGTTTGAGAAGTCTTTATTGGTTTTTTTTTGCATACATAGAATGTATATACATAACAAATTATAGTAGCAGGCATGAATGCCCCGCTGATTAGGCCATTGCTTTATCTTAAAGGCTCCTACTGAAAAGGCAAGAGAGTTTAGAGGAAATCTTGCATGGCCAAAAGCCCGATATAAAAGAACAAACACTTATAAGAACCACTTTTTGTGAAATGTCTGTGTAACCTATATCCTATCTTGTTTTAGGCTGCAAAAAGTGAAGGATATGGAAAAATCCTTTCTGTTTGTAGTTTCGCTTTATCGGTATAATCTTTTTTACGTATATATCTTAAATGGAATGGGAGCTTTAAATGAGATTAATCGGAACAAAGTATATTAATGAAGGAGTAAAATTAGCAAAGCCAATAATAAATGATCAAGGACTAGTTCTAATTAATAGCGGCATAGAGCTTGACAGCAATAGGATCAAACGATTAATGGAGCTTGGCATTTCTTATCTATACATAGAGGATGAACGAACAAATGATATTTATCCTAATCCAGCTATCTCAGAGAAACTAAAAAAAGCAGCAATGCAAACAATTGAGAAGAAATTTAATGAAATAAAAAATGCGGTGACTATAAAAAAGCCTATTATGATGGAAAAGGCTGTCTCAACATTTAAAAACTTGATTGGGAACGTATTGGATGAGCTTCAAACAAATAAAGAATTATTTTCGCTGATGTCAGAAGTGTTTTTATATGATAACTATATTTTTTCACATAGCTTAAATGTTACTATTTATTCATTGGCATTAGGCATCGAATTAAAATTATCACGTAAGGAGTTAGAGGTTCTCGGGTTAGGGGCCATTTTACATGATGTAGGAAAAATGAATATCCCGTTAGATATTTTGATGAAGCCACAAAAATTGACCCAAGAAGAATATGAAATCATCAAGCAGCATGCCGAAGCCGGTTTTCAAATGTTGCGAAAAGTGCACACGATGCCTTTATTAGTTGCCCATTGTGCTTATCAGCATCATGAAAGATTAAATGGTTCTGGTTACCCTCGAGGGATAACGGGTGATACTATTCATCTTTATGGAAAAATTATTGCAGTCGCAGATGTATTTGATGCAATTACATCGAACCGTGTATATAGACAAGCCATGCTGCCCCATGAGGCGTTAGAAATTCTATATACTGGTATTGATACACTATATGATGCAAAAATTGTTCAAGCATTTAAAAAATCTATTGTATTATATCCAACTGGTTTAGGAGTGACACTAAGCAATGGGGAAAAAGGAATTGTCTGCCGACAAAACAAGGGATTAAATGAACGGCCAATCATTCGTATTTTAGAGAGAAATGGATTAAAGGTTGTACCATATGAATTAGACTTAAAAGTCAATCTTGCTATTACTATTACTGGTTGTGAATCGATTTTATAAAGTTAATGGGGAAAATAGGATGTTTATTTTGAAATGAAAAAATAGATTATTGGTTCAATCGCTATTTTAAGCATAGCGAAACCAATAATCTATTTTTTATTTTCGCTGTTGCCTTTCCTGGCTTTCCCATAATCTTAAATGAGCGTATGGATCAAATGACCATTCTGTGTAGCCATTATCTTTATACATTCCATAATGCAAATGTGGCGGAAACTTTCCGGATGTGCCAGGAGGGCCATACCCAGAACTTCCAACCCCGCCAATTAACATTCCAGGTTCTACAATGGATCCGACTTTTAAGTCTTTTGAAAATCCGCTTAGATGGGCGAAATAATGATAATTATTATTTATATCTCTAATTCCAATACGCCATCCTCCGTAGCGGTTCCATCCTTTCATTTCAACGATGCCGTAAGATGTCGCTCTAACAGGAACACTATAGTCTGCGAAAATATCGGTGCCTTCGTGGATGCGTTTTCCTCCCCATCCTCTAGCATCGCCCCAGGTGCTGCGATAACTATGGTTGCTGCTTAATGGGACAGGAAAGGCATGAGAATCAAGATTTAATCTTCCAAAATGTCGATAGATCGCTGCTTTTCCCATAATAATTCCTACGGTTTTATCCCGCTTATAATAATTCCATAAGCCGATTTTAAAGTTATCCTCATCTATTCCATATTGAAGGATATAATCAGTAAATGAAGCAAGAACATCTTCATCATTTGATCTTTCTGCTTTGCCGTCTCCATTTCCATCTATACCGAACCCGCCAAACAATTCAATTGTGATTGGATTTGTATCATTGTAATCTGGATTAATGATGCCAGACCATCTTTCTTTAGAAAAATAAATCCCTGTTAAACCATCTGCTTTAGGTAAATCTCTTCTCGCAAAACGAATATTTCGTTCATATTGATCGACAGCTGCTAAATAATACCAAGGCAGTTGAGATACTGCTTCCACTTTTTTATATAAAGCTAAACGTTTATTATAGATATCTTCTTGATTCATGGCAGCAGCTACAGGTAAAGCTGGAAATGAGTATATCAAGACTGCCAATAGGATGATTAATTTATACAAATGGAGAGTCCTCCTTTCTACAGCATTGTTCTCTTATTTTGCCGAGAAAAAAGAAAAATCATTAATATCAATTAATGGTAATTATAGAACCTTCAGCTTGTAGCAAACATGCCATTATGTTAAAGTGACAAAAGAAGAATATAGAGTAGAATTTATTGTATATTATACATGTTCTCATTTACAGCTGTGTTATAGTATAGTCGCCAGATTATATAAGAGCAGTGTTTAGCAATAGGGAAATGAAATTTATAAGCTAGGAGATGAATGACAGTATGTCAGATCGAAAAGATGAATACTTGCGCAAACCTGAATGGTTAAAAATAAAATTAAATACAAATGAAAACTACACAGGCTTAAAAAAAATGATGAAAGAAAAAAAACTTCATACAGTATGTGAAGAAGCAAGATGCCCAAATATTCACGAGTGCTGGGCGGTAAGAAGAACAGCAACTTTTATGATTTTAGGGGATATTTGTACAAGGGCATGCAGATTTTGTGCTGTTAAAACAGGACTGCCTACTGAGTTGGACTGGCAAGAGCCAGAAAGAGTAGCCGACTCTGTATTTAGCATGAATCTAAAACATGCGGTTATTACAGCAGTTGCAAGAGATGATTTAAAAGACGGCGGTGCAGCAGTATTTGCAGAAACAGTCCGAGCAATTCGAAGAAAAAGTCCTTTTACCAGCATCGAAGTTCTACCGTCTGATATGGGTGGAGTGGAAGAAAACTTACGGATATTAATGGATGCAAAGCCGGATATTTTGAACCATAATATTGAAACAGTGGAGCGTTTAACGCCGAGAGTACGTGCTAGAGCTAAATATAACAGATCATTAGAGTTTTTAAGAAGAGCGAAAGAAATGTACCCAAATACTCCTACAAAGTCCAGTTTAATGATTGGTTTGGGAGAAACAAAAGAAGAAATCATTGCTACGATGGATGATTTAAGAAAAAATAATGTAGATATTATGACAATTGGACAATATTTACAGCCAACAAAAAAACATTTAAAAGTACAAAAGTACTATCATCCAGATGAATTTAAGGAATTGAAAGAAATTGCTTTAAGCAAAGGATTTAGCCATTGCGAAGCAGGTCCTTTAGTTCGTTCTTCTTACCATGCGGATGAACAAGTAAATGAAGCAAAGAAAAACCAAATGCGTACAGAACAAGCTAAAGAAGCTTAAAGAAAAGGCTCTTTTGATTGTTTCCATAACAAAAGGGAAAGGATAGTTTTACTATTCTTTCCCTTTTTCTAATATTTTCTAAAGGGGAAAGAAATAAAGCAAATTCTGTTTTCATCCCTATGTAATTATTCAGTAAAAGGTTATAATGGAAAGGAAAAATAAAAATACTCAAAATAGTGGTCAATGGATTAGAGAGAGTGCATCCTGCGTAGATCAATACATAGAAAATGGCAAAAAGCGGAGGTGACAGATTTGATTTGCATAAATAATTATTGTTATGAACTAGTGGAAGAAAGAAAAGATGGATATAATGAGGAGGCATTTAAAAATCGATATAGTGAGATTTTAACAAAATATGATTATATAGTGGGAGATTGGGGTTACGGGCAACTTCGGCTGCGCGGCTTTTTTGACGACCAAAATCAAAAATCAAGCTTTGATACAAAAATAAGCACTTTAACAGAATACTTATATGAATACTGCAATTTCGGCTGTGCTTATTTTGTTGTAAAAAAAGTAAAAAAGGGAAAATGAACTTCATGAACAAAGTAGTTTTATGAAAAAATGGTGTAATGGTTTGGGGAATGTGGAGCTTGAGAGGAATGAAGTCATGGTCAAAAACTATAATAAAAAAATAACTAAGCTGATTAATTGGAGTAAGATTTTGTTTCCAACAGTTTGGTTGAAATATTTCCCGCCGAGTTTTATTATCAGAAAACCAATCACAAAGGGCGTTAGATCTGCAATAAAAAAGGGATATGAAGTGATGGTAATTGCGTATCATATAGATAATTACGATGAAATGAAACAGCAGTTAGGTCCACATGACTTTCAACAGTATATAACTGGACTTAAACACATTTTTCAGGAAACAGTCCAAAGCGTGTTAAATACAGAAAGCGTGTTATCGCTGCATGATTTTTTTTCAGGAAATTTCACTTTATTATTGCGCGTTGATTACCGCTCGGAAACCACCGGAAATGTGGAAACATCCATACGGCAAATAGCAGATAAGGTACAAGCATCCTCAAAAGAAAAACAAAAAATAATCACTGCAAGTATAAATGCTGGCTATGCATTTATAGAGAAGGACAACATTTTTTTGCAAGAGGCAATTATGAAAGCACATCAAGTAGCCTTTTTAATGGCAGTAAAACGTCAATCGTTTAAATATGATGAAATGGCTAGCACAATCAAAAAGATTATTATCAATAAAGAAATACGTGTGCTGGCGCAGCCGATACTTGATATGGAAACAAAAGAGGTGCGTGCATGCGAAATGCTGACAAGAGGCCCTTGTGGAACTTCGCTGGAAAGCCCTTTGCGTTTATTTTCTATAGCCAAACAAATGAAGTGCTTATATGATTTGGAAATGATTGTGTTAGATAAAACATTAGAGCAAATAAAATCTACCACATGGCAGCAGGATATATTTATCAATTTTACTCCACTTACAATTGGAAATCACCGTTTTGTCCGTGAATTAATGAAAAAAATGAAAAAATATAAAGAGATTAATCCTAAAAGAATCACGATAGAAGTGACAGAAAGGGACTCCATAGAAGGGCTGCAATATTTTATTCCTAATTTAAGAGCATTGCGAGAAAAAGGCTTTCGTATTGCTGTAGATGATACAGGATCAGGTTATGCAAGCTTGCATTCTATCAATGAAATTATGCCGGATATCATCAAAATTGATCGTTCTGTTATCCAGAATATTGATAAGTCCTCTGTAAAAGAGTCCATGTTGAAAGGGATACTTTTAATCGCAAAAGAAATAGGTTCTGTAGTGGTTGCAGAAGGAATTGAAAATGAGGAAGAAGCATCGGTGCTTTCCCGCTATAATGTGGACCTTGCACAAGGGTATTTTTATGGTAGACCTGTCAGTCTAAATAGAAGCATATAAAGGGGAGAACAGACGGTATGTATTTTGTGGATCGCAAAAAAATCGAAGCGCAATTACACTATCTAGATAATCAAATTATTTTATTAGAGAATCAATCTAATTGGAATACATTAATGGAGAAGGCTGCTTTAGAAAGAATAACACATATGATGCTAGAGGTTGTTCTTGATGTTGGAAACAGCATGATAGACGGATTTATAATGAGAGATCCTGGCAGTTATGAAGACATTGTTGATATCCTAGAAGATGAAAAAGTATATTCTGAAAAAATCGCAGCAGAATTAAAACAACTTTTATTATATCGAAAAAAACTAGTTCATGATTATTTGAATATTGATCATCAGGAACTTTATGATGCTTTTGCTGCAAGAGTGCAAACATTAAAAGAATTTATTGTCGCAATTCATGATTATTTATTAAATGAGCTAGGGCCTGTAACAGCTTTTAAGAATTAAGCTGAAGGTCTTATTCGCTGCAAATTTTAATAAGGGCTATGTAAACGAATAGGATTGATAGAAGAATTTTGGCTTTGTGTATAAAAAAATTTTGAATAAGGCCAAAATCCACAGACTTCTTTAACTAAGCCTTAATAAAAAGGAGTAAAATGTATGAAACGTTTTAAAGGATATTTAATTGATTTAGATGGAACTATGTATAGAGGGACAGAAGTTATTGCAGAAGCTCGTGATTTTGTAAAAAGCTTGATAGCAGAGGACATTCCCTATTTATATGTAACAAATAATTCAACAAAAACTCCAGAGGCTGTTGCGCAAAAACTGAGAGAATTTGATATTCCAGCCAAAAAAGAAGATGTATTTACCTCCGCTATGGCTGCGGCGAATTATATTTGGGATGAAAATAACTCAGCAAAAGTATTTATGATTGGTGAAGAAGGTCTAAAAATGGCTTTATTAAATCAAAATCTTGATCTTGCTGAAGGAAATGAAACAGTTGATTATGTAGTAATTGGCATGGACCAGCATATTAATTATGAAAAATTAGCTGCGGCCTGTTTAGCTGTAAGAAAAGGCGCTTCTTATATTATTACAAATGGAGATACTGCTTTGCCTACAGAAAGAGGATTATTGCCTGGGAATGGCGCTTTGTCGTCTGTAGTAACTGTTTCCACCCAGACAAAGCCTCTTGTTATTGGCAAGCCTGAATCTATTATTGTCGATCAAGCAATTAAATTATTGGGCATAGATAAAAAGGATATTGCAATGATTGGGGATAATTATTATACAGATATATTAGCAGGTATTCATGCTGGAGTAGAGACAATATTAGTACATACTGGTGTTACAACAAAAGAAGAGCTGTCGACAATAGAAGAAAAGCCTAGTTTTATTGTGGATAGTTTAAGTGATTGGAAAGTAATAAAATAATTGGCCTATTTGACCCCAAAGAGCAATGGATATAAAAAGTTTGGGGTCAAATTTTTTAGGTTCTATTCTTTTCCTCGAACGCGATGGGCAAGTCTGCTTGAAGCTGCCGCAGCAATTGCTCCTACAATATCATCCAGGAATGTATGGCACTTTCCTGTTGATTTATCATTTAATTTTTTGAGAATGCCAGGTTTTAGTTTATCGACGTAACCATAATTGGTAAAACCGATAGAACCATAAACATTTACAATGGAGAATGCAAGTACCTCATCGACTCCATAAAGGCCCTCATCAATTTCAATTATTGATTGCAATGGAGGCTCGAGCAGTTTTTTTTCTGCTAGAACATCCAATTGTATACCTGTCAAAATAGCATTTTGAACTTCTCTTTTTGAAAGCACTCGTTCCACGTTCTCGATACAATCAGACATTTCCAAGTTAGTATGATACTTTTCTTGCAGTAGATAGACAAGGTCAGCTATATCCCGTATCTCTACGCCTCTTTCGTGCAGCCATTGTCTAGCTGTTTTTTCTGTTAGATCCATATCCTCAAATGTCATAGACTTCACCTTTTTCTTTTGTTGTAGGAACTTTTTATCCCGCATTAACGGGCAGTAAAACCCCCACTGATTGAAGTTTCACTTTATCTACTTGTGCTTATTAGTATATGCAAAAAAGTACAATTTGCTATTAAATTTTTTTTTTGAGCATAGAAATAAAGTAAGAAAAGAGGAAGGAGAGGGGCATATGATTCGTAATATTCTATACAGTAAGTATGGCATAGAGGTGGAAGAGGAGACAAGAATCGGAATATTTGAAGCGTGTATTCATAATGGAGAGTTATATACATTAGTTCCTATTGGAAATAAAAATAATGAAGAAATGGATGAATTAGAGCAATTAGTCCAGCATTTAGTGGAAAGCGGCGATCGTCAAGTTAGTCATTTTTTGGCTACTAAAGAAGGGGAAACCCGTGTTGAAATGAATGAAGAAACATTTTGTGTGCTTCAAAATCAACAATTGACTAGATTTACATCAAAACAACTAGGCAGAAAACTTGGGAAATTTCACTATAGAGGAAGAACGGTTCCTTTTAATGTAGAAAAAATCAGTCGTATTGGAAAGTGGAAAAATCTTTGGGAGAAGCGCCTTGATCAAATAGAGGGCTTTTGGAACAGCATGTTGTACAAAGAACCAGAAAGTGAATTTGATAGGTTATTTCTAGAGTCATTCCCCTATTATTTAGGGATAGCAGAAAATGCACTGCAATACTTAGTAGACGCAGAATTAGACGAGGAGCCTGCTGCTGTAGACAGTGGGACGATTTGCCATAATCGTTTTAGTAAAGAAACGTGGATGGGGGAGTATTATATTAAAAACCCTTTTGATTGGGTATTTGATCATTGTGGAAGAGATTTATCAGAGTGGTCTCGGGAACGGTATTTTCAAAATATTAAAACATACCATAGAGATATAAGGAACTTTTTCAGGGATTATCAAAGTGTTATGCCATTAAGCGCCTTTTCTTGGCGGTTAATTTACGCAAGATTGCTTTTTCCAATGCATTATATCGAATGCATTGAAAATTACTACTCTGCCTCTCATGAAGCAGATCGTTTATTTTTAGAGGATCGTTTGAAAAAATTCTTAAGCCAATCAAAGGATTCAGAGCGTTTTTTAAGTTATTTTTTCGAAAATGTGGAAGTGCCGATGAAAAAAATGAAACTTCCGGCTGTTGGCTGGCTGGCTACTTAATGTTAAAACAACATGATATTTTTTACTGAGCTTTCACTTTAAAGTGAAGGCTTTTATTAATGAAGATAAAAATTAATCTCTATTTTATAAAAAATCATATTAATTAGAAAATTTGGGTTGAATAAACGAATCATTGTTTTATAATGTAGAAAAACAATGTTAACAATATAACCAAATCTAAGTAATACTAGGGGGAAATTTTACGTGGTGAAAAAGATTTCAGAAGAATATGTAAATCACCTCTTGTCAAAAAAATAAACTAACACTATAATGTCTACTATAGGTAGACAATTGTTCGTTTATAAAGCACATCTTTAGGGGGAAAACAGATGGAAGCAATATCAATAGGTTTACTTGGGTTAGGTACAGTAGGAACAGGTGTTGTAAAAATTATTGAAAATCATCAAGATAAGATTATGCACCAAGTTGGCTGTCCGGTAAAAGTAAAAAAAGTCCTTGTGAAAAATGTAAATAAAGAAAGAGATATTTCTATTACTAAAGAAATGCTGACGACGAATGCAGAAGATATTTTAAATGATCCGGAGATAGATGTTGTAATTGAAGTAATGGGAGGAGTAGAGGAAACAAAGGACTACTTAACCAAAGCTCTTCAAAATAAAAAACATGTAGTTACAGCAAATAAAGATTTAATGGCGCTTCATGGAGCAAAACTTTTGCAGCAAGCCAGCCAAAGCGGCTGCGATCTTTTTTATGAAGCAAGTGTTGCTGGCGGCATTCCGATTTTAAGAGGTCTTGTAGATGGATTAGCATCAGATCGCATTAATAAATTGATGGGGATTGTTAATGGGACAACCAACTTTATTTTAACAAAAATGAGCAAGCAGCAAAGAACCTATAATGAGGTATTAAAAGAAGCTCAGGAACTTGGCTTTGCAGAAAGTGACCCAACTTCTGATGTAGAAGGTTTGGATGCTGCCCGCAAAATGACAATTCTTGCAACTCTTGGTTTTTCCATGAATATTAGTCTAGAAGACGTAAAGGTGCAGGGAATATCGAAAGTAACAGAAGAAGATATTCGCTATGGAAGTCAGCTTGGCTATACAATGAAGTTAATTGGAGTAGCACAACGGGATAATGAGAAGGTGGAAGTCAGTGTGCAGCCAACCTTCTTAATTGACAGTCATCCACTTGCAGCTGTAAATGATGAGTTTAATGCTGTATATGTTTTTGGAGAAGCAGTGGGGGAAACCATGTTCTATGGACCAGGTGCAGGAAGTATGCCAACAGCAACTGCAGTCGTTTCTGATTTGGTAAATGTTTTAAAGAACATGAGACTTGGCGTAAATGGAAAAGGGGCAGTGGCTCCACAGTATAAAAAGAAATTAAAAGAAGCAAATGAGATTTTTTCTAAATATTTCCTTCGATTGCAAGTAAAAGACGAGGTTGGAGTATTTGCTGAAATTACTTCAATTTTCTCACAACATGGTGTAAGCTTTGAAAAGATACTTCAACTGCCTGTAAAAGAAAAAGGGCTAGCGGAAATCGTTTTAGTGACACATCATGCGTCACTAGCAGATTATGAAAATATCTTAGTTGAATTAAGAGATTTGAAAACTGTTCAAACAGTAAAAAGTTCGTATCGTGTAGAAGGAGGAATAGTGCAATGAGATGGAAAGGCCTTTTAGAAGAATATAAAGAATTTCTGCCAGTAAATGAAGCAACACCGATGCTGACATTAAATGAGGGAAATACTCCTTTAATTAAATTAGATAAGCTTTCTGAAGAATGGGGAGTAGAATTATACGTTAAGACAGAAGGAACAAATCCTACAGGCTCTTTTAAAGACAGAGGGATGGTTATGGCTGTTGCAAAAGCAAAGGAAGCAGGGAATAATACTGTTATCTGTGCATCAACTGGAAATACATCTGCAGCGGCTGCAGCATATGCAACCCGTGCAGGCATGCGCTGTATCGTCGTAATACCAGAAGGCAAAATTGCCATGGGGAAATTGGCGCAGGCAGTAATGTATGGAGCGGAAATTATTTCAATTGAAGGAAATTTTGATCAGGCATTGCAAATGGTTCGTACAATCAGCGAAACAGAACCTGTGGCTCTTGTAAACTCTGTAAACCCGTATCGTTTAGACGGCCAAAAAACAGCAGCGTTTGAAGTATGCGATCAGCTTGGCGGGCAAGCACCAGATATTTTAGCGATTCCAGTCGGAAATGCCGGAAATATTAGTGCTTATTGGAAAGGATTTAAAGAATATCATGAAGCGAAGCAAACGGGTCTTCCAAAGATTCATGGTTTTGAAGCAGCTGGAGCAGCAGCGATCGTTCATAATAAAGTATTTGAAAATCCAGAAACGATTGCAACTGCTATTCGCATCGGAAACCCTGCTAGCTGGGAATTGGCTGTACAGGCACAAAAAGAATCAAATGGTATTATAGATGAAGTGACAGATGAAGAAATTATTGCAGCTTATCGTAAAATTGCTGCAACAGAGGGAGTATTTGCTGAACCCGGTTCTTGTGCATCTATTGCTGGAGTTTATAAACATATTCAAAGCGGAAAAATCGCTAAAGGCAGCAAAATAGTTGCAGTTTTAACAGGCAATGGACTAAAAGATCCAAATACGGCTATCGATGTAAGCCCTATTAAGCCAGTCCTTCTTCCTAATGACGAGAAAGCAGTAGCGGAACATATCAGAGGAGTAGTTCATATATGAGCGAAGGAGATATGCTTCAAATAAGGGTTCCAGCAAGTTCAGCTAATTTGGGTCCTGGTTTTGATAGTATCGGATTAGCTTTGGATTTATATTTAACACTGGATGTTACCCCTTCTGATAAATGGGAAGTAATCCCTATGGAAAAGGAATTAGAAAATTTCCCTAAAGATGACACGAATTTTATTGTAAAAACAGCAGCAGAAGTTGCAAAAAAATACAATAAAGAGTTAACGCCTTGCCAAATAAAAGTTTCAAGCAATATTCCGCTGGCGAGAGGGCTCGGATCAAGTGCTTCTGCCATAGTAGCAGGAATTGAGCTTGCAGATTGTATATGTGATCTGAAATTATCCAAAAAGGAAAAATTTCATATAGCATCATTGCTGGAGGGGCATCCGGATAATGTAGGGGCAAGCATTTTTGGTGGATTAATAATAGGGTGCCAATTAGATGAGGATATAGATGCAGAGGTTATCCATTCTATTGATTTAGAACTAGTGGCAGTAATTCCTAATGAAGAATTGCTTACAAAATCTTCAAGAGGCGTTCTGCCTGAGGTGATGTCCTATTCTGAATCGGTTGCAGCAGGGGCAGTTTCTAATTTATTAGTTGCAGCACTTTTAACAGGAAATATGGAATTAGCGGGAAAAATGATGACAAAGGATAAATATCATCAGCCGTACCGCAAAGTTTTAGTTCCTCATCTGCAAGTAATCGAAGATCATGCCCTTGAGTTTGGAGCATATGGCGTTACTTTGAGTGGTGCTGGTCCTACTGTATTATGTTTTATCAAAAAAGGACAAAGCTCTGCCGTAATCAATGGATTAAAAGAATTACTTCCCAATATGGATTATTTGCCAATTCATGTAGATTATAAAGGTAGTTGTGTAACAGGAAGTTTAGACTATGCTTTATTAAAAAAATAAGTGGGAATTCTTGTTTCTTGACTGCTTTTTAGTCTTTGGAGCAAGGATTTTTTTTATCAGGAAAGTTATATTAAGCATAAAAAAGAAGACACCATGAAAGGGATGTACTGCGAGTGTAAAATCCCACAAGCAATGTCTCTTTGAAGGTGTCTCTTTTATTTGGAATGCTTAGAATACTTGTTCTACTTCCATAACTCCAGGAACTTCTTCTAATAATGCACGCTCTATACCAGCTTTTAAAGTGATTGTAGAACTTGGGCAAGAGCCACAAGCGCCTAATAAACGCAATTTAACAATACCATCTTCTACGTCCACTAATTCACAGTCTCCACCATCTCTTAAAAGGAATGGGCGCAATTTATCTAATACTTCCTGAACTTGTTCTTTCATTTCTAATTCTGCCATATATATCGACTCCTTTCCTATTCTTTATTATAATCACAATAAGACAAAAAATCTATTATAGAAGTAGTAAATCATTTAAACAATAAATGGTACTTATTAAGCTAGAAGAATGCAGCTAGAAATATATAAGCAAGGGAGCGATAAGTGTGATAAAAGAAGTCGAAGTCAGCATCTATGGGGCAGAACAAATTTGTGCAAGCTGTGTGAATTTGCCATCATCAAAAGATACGTATGAATGGCTGCAAGCAGCAATTGGAAGGAAATTTCCCGACCAAAAATTTTCGATTAAATATTATGATATTTTTCAGCCGCCTGCAGATGAAGCAAAAAATGCTTTTTGCAAAAGAGTTATTGAAGAAGATTTGTTTTATCCAGTTGTGGTGATTGAAGGCGAGATTATAGGAGAAGGCAATCCTCGTTTGAAGTCAATTTATGCAGAATTTGAAAAATATGGTTATATCAGCATGTGAAAAAGAGGAAACTCTTTTAGTTAAAAGCTGTTTTCGTAAACTTTGTCGCTGTTTAATCAACAAAGGAGCAAGTTGATTTCTTTGTGAGGATGCTCGCTTTCTGCGGGGCAGGTGGTGAGCATCCTCAAGAATGCGATGAATTGCACGGCCACCTGTCCCACTAATTTCGCAACTTATGCTCTAATCAATTTGCTTTTTTATGGTTTGCGTCAACAAGATCTATTTAAAAACAATTATCTTTTAGGAAGCAGCTTAGTTAAACCAGTTTTTTGTTCATTAAAATCTAAATGTTTTTTTCTTTTTTGTTTTATCCTTCCAAAGCACTCCTAATTTAATGAGGCGTGGCACTCTTCCAGTTAATGGGGTATTGGCAACTAATCCAAAACCATGTTTGCTGCCTAAAGAGCCTAAAATTCCTTTTAATTTTATTTCAGGCATCTTTTCAGGCAGTTTTTCCCCTTTCCAGCGGGCAATCAGTACTGTTGCAATTTGCTCAGCCTGTCCTTCGGCAAGTTGAGCACTTTGTGGTTTGTTTAAACTAGCGCAATCCCCAACAACAAAAACGTGCTTATTATTTGGCAGATGATGATATTTACTTAAGATAACACGTCCTTTATTATCTTTTTCTACTTGGAGGTTTTGTACCACTTTATTTGGTTTTACTCCTGCTGTCCAAACAATACAATCAAAATGCTCTTCCTCTCCGTGATTGTAGACGGTATTTTTTTTAATCTCTGTTATCTTGCTGCAGCGAATAATCTTTACTTGATGTGTTTCAAACCATTTTTCTACATATTTGCTGACACGAGGTGGATAAAAAGACAAAATATTTTTCCCTCTGTCAAAAAGGGTTATGTGTAAATCAGACCTGCTTTCTTGCAACTCTGAAGCCAATTCTACTCCGCTTAAGCCAGCACCAATAATCGCAACCTTAGATTTTGGAAGGAGCTGATTTAGTTCTTGATGAGTTCTTCTCGATTTTTCAATAGATTGAATGCTATGTGTATATGTATCCGCACCTGCAACATTGTGGTAATTATCTTCACAGCCGAGTCCGATAATTAAATCATCATATAAAATAGTAATTTTATTCTTTAATAAAATTCTATTATGCTGTAAATCAATTTCACCCACTTCTCCTTCAATAAAGGATACTTGAGGATGCTCCGGAAAGGGAATGCGGATATGATTATCTGATATAGTTCCTGCAGCTAAGGCGTAATATTCCGTTTTTAGAAAATGGTAGGGTGTTTTATCAATAAGTGTTACTAAAATATTGTATGGCAAATGAGGAATAATACTAGTAAGAAGCTTTATCCCGCCATAGCCACCTCCAAGAATAACAAGATTTTTCATACAACGTCCCCTTTAAAAGTAAATTATTGCGAAACTTATTTGGTAATGATTTATTATTCCATTATGGAGTTTACAAGTTTTAGATAAACAAAGTACAAGCAATAATAGTGCTTATAATCAGCCAGTTTCTGCCGACTAAATTTTTGTGTCTTTCCCTGCTTTTTAGATGAGGGCTTTATTGCCTATTCAATTGGGAAAAAGGCGAAAAACTTTGTCCTGATACAACAGTATATTAATGGATAGAGCAACTTTATTCTTGATTATTAAAATGAAAAAAGATACGATATGTTGTATTAAAGAGGTGAGAAACTTGTTTAAACCAATTATAGAATTCTGCCTTAGTAATCTTTCTTCTGGATCACAAGCAGCCAAAGAAATTTTAGAAAGCGATGAAAATTTAGATGTATTGGATTATGGCTGTTTAGGACTATGTGGGCAATGTGGCGAATCTTTATTTGCATTGGTAAATGGGGAAGTAGTGACAGGGGAAACTACAGAAGAATTAGTTAAAAATGTTTATACATTTATAGAGGAAGATCCCTTTTTTTAAATAAAGCCCCCTGTTAAACGTATCTGTTGATTTCCACTACAGGCCTTTGTTTCAATCAATAATAAACTTTAACATAGCCTGAATAAAAGAAATTGTCCAAAAAGAAAAATCTATTAACATTTAATAATAAAAATGTTGGTATAACAGCATTCTTGAACATAAAAAGGGTTATCCAATAGTTGGCGAATTAACTTATTGGATAATCCCTTTGTCTTTTATCAGATGTAAGCTCTAGTTTATGTAAATCATGTATGGGGAAATTCCTTGATTCTACTCCAGCTTTCTTTGGCTAAATGAATGATATTAGGTTCAACCGTGTTAGTTTGCTGCTCAATAACACGAGAAAAGTATTTTATTGCTTTGGAGATTTGTCCAGTTCTTCTAGCTAGTTCTCCTATTAAATACATCGTTTTTAATTCAGAGACTATTGTTCCTTTATAGTCTCCTGTCATATAAGAAGCTTCATATTCTTGCAGGGCAAGAAGAAGGAATCGATTCTCTTGCTTCTTCTCAAGAATGGAGCGGTATATCCATGCCAATCTTATATATAAGCCTCCAATTAAAACATGTTTTTCTTCTCGCAATGTCGCACAATAAGTCGCTAGCTTATAAGATGTAATAGCATCGCTGAGAGAGCGCTTGCTGCCAAAAGAACGAGGTGTCCACTGGTTGCATACTTTTTCAATTAAAAGCATTTTTTCATTAAATGAAAATTTAGGAGTGGATTCTTCATGAAAGGAAAATCCGCAAGCTGGACAAACATGTACATAATAAAATAATGGATTATTACTATCAGCATATGTAGGAGAAAAGTCTGAATCAAGGTTTAACACATTAACAAACTTTATGCGGATTTTTTTTGTTGTAAAATCAGTGCCGCATAATAAACATGTACATTGCTTATCGTAAAGTGGTTCTATACTAGTCATCATCGCACCTTCCTGAAGATAGGGAATATAGTTCAAAATGATTATACACGAAATAGTACTATTATACTTGTTTGTTTTGATGGTTTATAAAAAAAAATTTACAGAATAAAAGATGGATCTTAAAGCTAAGAACAGTGGGGATAAAAGAGAGTGTTTGCTGGTTAAGGTTTCTTTTTAGTGAAGATAGGGAGAATATCAGAATTTCTCAAAAACGATTCAGTTGAGTAGTTATGTTTAGGAGTATATACTAAAGAAAAGATAAATAAGGGAGGAATATATAATATGTCAGAAGAAATTGTTATTTTAACAGAAGCGGCTGCTTTACAAATAAAAGAAATGATGAAAGAAAGTGAAGAAGATGCAACATTCTTAAGAGTTGCTGTAAGAGGCGGCGGATGCAGCGGATTATCTTATGGAATGGGTTTTGCAGCGGAAAAGGAAGAACAAGATGTGCTATCCGAACAATTTGGAATCCAGTTAATTGTAGACCAAAATGATTCAGCTATTTTAAAAGGAACAAAAATAGACTACAAACAATCCATGATGGGCGGCGGTTTTACCATCGACAATCCAAATGCGATTGCGTCATGCGGATGCGGCTCATCATTCAGAACGGCGAAAAATGCTGGAAGCCCTGAGGAATGCTAAAAAAGCAAAAACGATAGCAGGGATTGTGAATTACAGGGGATTTATATATGTGCAAAAGCCTAAAAATGTATAATAAACCTTAATGTTTCCTATTAGGGTTGTGGATTACAAGCCTTCTCAATTTAGTTAATGTCCAAAACATAACGATTGAGGAGGATTTTTTATGTTTCTAAACAAAAGAATCCAGTTGAGAAAATAAAAAAGCCACTGCTATAGCAAGAAGCGGGGCAGATGGAGAAGTTATATAATAGAGGAGTTTCGAATAGGCGCATGATCTTAATCATTCGCCTATCTTTTAATGGAAGCAACGCCCATTAATTTTCTAGATATCGATATAATGTAGATTTGCTGATTCCAGTCTCTTCTTTGATTTGGGTAAGGCTATATTTTTTGCTTTGATGCATAATAATAGCACGTTGCACATTTTCATCAGGTTTTCTAGGGCGTCCTGGCGAGATTCCCTTTTGTTTTGCTTCTAATAACCCCTTTTTTGTTTTTTCGCTAATGACATCACCTTGGAATTCTACAAGATGCTTTACAATATCATAGAAGGGATAGCCTGATTCATTGCTTGTATCTACATTCTCAGCAAGAGATTGAAGGTATGCTCCTTTAGCGTCTAATGTTTCTAACAGCTCAACTAAGTGGCGTGTAGAATCTGCGATTGCAAATAGTTTTGCTACAACTATTTTATCTCCTTGATTAAGGTGATTTATCATATTGTTAAGTTGTATTCTTTTTTTTGCTGAGGAATGTTCCTCGGAAATAATCATTTCACAAAAATGCTCTTTTAATGATTTTAATTGATGTTTACAATTAAAATCATCCTCATATGGTCTCATATATCCAATTAGCATTCAAAATCTCCCTTAACGATTATACTTCTTTTTTATCATAACATAACAAACTATTAAAATAAAAAAGTTCCAAAATAGTTCCTTTTTGGGAAGATAGATGGTAAACTATGTCTGCTGAATATAAAATGACTTGCAGAACAAGTTAAAATATATAGATGGGGTGAACGGAAATTGGTAGAAAAAATAAAACATGAGTGGTTTTCAAACATTCGGGCAGACATGCTTTCTGGCATTGTAGTAGCATTGGCGTTAATTCCAGAAGCAATTGCTTTTTCCATCATTGCAGGTGTAGATCCAATGGTTGGATTATATGCATCTTTTTGTATAGCCGTGATTATTGCCTTTGTAGGCGGTCGTCCAGGTATGATTTCAGCAGCGACTGGAGCCATGGCATTATTAATGGTTCCTTTAGTAAAGGAATATGGTTTAAATTATCTTTTGGCTGCAACCATTTTAACAGGATTAATTCAAGTAGTATTTGGTATGTTTAAAATAGCAAAATTAATGAAATTTATTCCAAGAGCTGTCATGATTGGATTTGTCAATTCATTAGCCATTCTTATTTTTCTGGCACAAGTACCTCATTTTTGGGGAGTTTCCGCATTAACGTATGTTTTTGTAGGGATAACATTGCTGATCGTTTATATTATGCCTAGATTTATTAAATCTGTTCCTGCACCGCTGATTGCTATTGTTCTATTAACGATTATATCTATTTATACAGGTGCTGATTTGCGGACAGTAGGAGATTTAGGTTCTATTACCCAAACTCTTCCTTCTTTTTTTATTCCTGATGTACCTTTTTCTTGGGAAACATTAAAAATTATTTTTCCTTATTCCATTGCTTTAGCCATTGTTGGATTATTAGAATCGTTATTAACATCTTCTATTGTAGATGATATGACAGGAACAGACAGCAATAAGCACAAAGAATCTAGAGGCCAAGGCATAGCGAATATTATTAATGGTTTTTTTGGCGGCATGGCAGGCTGTGCAATGATTGGACAATCGGTAATTAATGTGAAGTCAGGAGGGCGCGGGAGACTTTCTACACTAACGGCCGGTCTTTTTTTGATGTTTTTAATTATCGTTTTAGGAGATTTAGTTGTACAAATTCCAATGCCTGTTCTAGCAGGTATTATGATTATGGTGTGCATTGGCACATTTGATTGGTCTTCATTTCAATACTTGTTGAAAGCTCCAAGAACGGATGCAATAGTAATGCTTGCAACTGTTCTCATTGTAGTGGCAACACATGATTTATCCAAGGGAGTAATAGCAGGTGTTATTTTAAGTGCTATATTTTTTGCTGCGAAAATCTCCACGATAAAAGTAAAAGAACAACAAAAAAATTCCAGCATTGTTTTTGAAGTAGAAGGACAACTGTTTTTTGCATCTGTAGAAGGTTTTGTAGAAGCCTTTGATTTTTCGGTTCAATCTAAGGACATTGTGATTGACTTTTCGAATGCGCATATTTGGGATGATTCAGCAGTAGGAGCTATAGATAAAGTAGTGTTAAAATACCGTGAAAATCGTAATAATGTAATGATTAAAGGGTTAAATTCCTCAAGTAAAAGGTTAGTGGATAAATTAGCTATATATAAAAAGTCGAATTCAAAATTATCTGTGCATTAATTTATTGTTTGGAAGTGTAACGAATGTTTGAATTGCCTCCACCTAGCTAATGCTTGAAGTGGAAGACTTCTGTCGGCAAATGATAAAATAATCTTATTATAGCTGTAGATATTTCAGAACATTCATTAAGAGCGGCCCAAGAAGCGAGTGGAATTGCAAGTCTGATAAATGAAGGTACAGATAAGTATAGGGTGTAGATTTCTTCAAAGCAAAGAAGAATTAGAGCAATCAAGAAGGGCAAAATTATTGCCGATAGAAAAACAAATCAAAGCTAACAATGTTTCTTAGAGGAAAGCCGGGCCTGTAATGATGGTTTATGCAAATAAAAAAAGTGTAGAAAGTCTCTAGAGATTCTCTACACTTTTTTGTGCAATGATCTATAGTTTATTTAAACATAGAAGTACTGTGAAGCGGCTGTACACGTGCTTTTGGATCTAAATATGCTTTTGCATTATTGACAGAAGTTGGCGCTTCGCCAAAACCTGATGCAATTAATTTAACTTTCCCATCATATGTGCAAATATCGCCAGCAGCATAAATTCCTGGGATATTTGTTTCCATTTTGCTGTTGACCACAATGGAGTTCTTTTGAATTTCTAAACCCCAGTCTTTAATAGGTCCGAGTGAAGATACAAAACCATAGTTAACGATGACTGCATCTACATCGATTATTTCTTTCTCTTGTGTTGTCACATTTTCAAGGACAACTTGTTTAATTCCTGCTTCATCACCAATTAATTCAGAAGGAACAAATGGAGTTTTAACTGCTACTTTTGAGTTCATTAAATTTTCTACGCTATGTTCATGAGCACGGAATTTATCTCTGCGATGAGCAAGGTAGACTGTCTCTGCGATAGGTTCAAGCATCATTGCCCAGTCTACTGCAGAATCGCCTCCACCAAATACCATTACTTTTTTTCCTGCAAATTGGTTTAAATCATTAATAAAATAATGCAGGTTTTTCCCTTCGTATTCTTTAGCTTGTTCTAGCTCTAATTTACGAGGCTGAAATGCACCATTTCCGGCAGTGATAATAATGGTTTTTGAAAAATGAACTTCTTTATCTGTTGTTAATTTAAATATTCCATCAGCTTGTTTTTCCACCAATTGTACAGCTTGTTCTAAAATAATGTTTTGTTCAAACTTAGACATTTGTTCAGTCAAGTTATCTACTAATTCTTGTGCGCGAACTTTTGGAAAGCCTGCAATGTCATATATATATTTTTCAGGGTAAAGAGCAGTTAGCTGTCCTCCTAGGTGTGGAAGACTCTCAATTACTTTTACAGTAGCTTGTCTCATTCCACCATAAAAAGCAGTAAACATGCCAACAGGTCCTCCCCCGATTACTGTTATGTCATAAATGGTTTGATCTTCTTTCAATGCGTATAAGCCTCCTCTAATAGATAAATTACTTTTTTTTATCATATCATAGTAAACAATATTAGACACTTGCAAAATAACTTATTTTATCCAGAACAGTAGCAAAAATTTAGGATAAAAAGGTTATTTTATCTTCTTTAACGAATGTTAATAAAACTAGCATATTGTTAATTTTTAGTATTTTATTTTTAAGAAAAAATACATTTGTTAATATTTACTAGTTTGTCACCTTGTTTTTCTAGCTTGTTTTTGCATAATTTTTTTAAAAATAGGAAATGAATAGGATTGGGAGGAGTGAAAGAATGACTTTTAGGAAAAAAATAATGATAAGGATAGGAATGCTTCTATTATTTATTCTTGCATTATTAACAACTTTTCAAGCTATTTCGGGTGTTGAAGCAAGTTCCTATTCTAGTAAGGAGAAACAAAATAAAATAGAGAGTATAAAAGAAACTAGTATTTATCATAAATTAAAAGAAATGGATGTCTCCTTTAAAAGTTTAAAAAAGGTACAAGCAGAAAAAACTCAAGTTTCCTCTAGCAGGGAAGTATTGGGAGAAAAGCCATTATTGGAAAATAGAGATTGGTCAGCTTATCCGAAAAAAAAGGTTGTCGCAACAGGGTATACAGCAGGATATGAATCAACAGGAAAAACACCTAATGATCCACTATTTGGCATTACTTATTCTGGAGTAAAAGTAAAAAGAGATTTATACAGTACGATTGCTGCTGATCCAAAAGTTTTTCCAATAGGCACTATATTGTTTATTCCTGAGTACGGTTTTGGTGTGGTGGCAGATACAGGCTCAGCAATAAATGGAAATAAATTGGATTTATACTATAAAACAGTAGATGATGTTTATAAAAAGTGGGGGAAAAAAACATTAGATGTGTATATAGTCGAAAAGGGAAATGGGAAACTAACAGAAGCAATGCTGAAAAAATTGAATGAAAAAAAATCTATGCAAGTTTTTCGACAACAATATACCAATTCTGAAAGTAGATAATAACTTGTAGGTTGTTAAATACATATTAAAAAAGGATAGAACCAGTTCTATCCTTTTTTGCTTTTGAGCATAAGTATTCTTTGATTATTTTAAAAGATTGTCAAGAATAAGTGTTAACGCAATTCCAGTTAACCCGCCGAAAAATACTTCAATAGGCTTATGTCCAAGCAATTCCTTTAGTTCTTTTCTTTTTTGCTGCTCCGGTTTATTTTGCCAACCTTTTGCATCTAATAGGAATTTATTAAAGTCAGCAACTAGCTGATTAAGCACGATAGCTTGTTCCCCTGCCTGTCTTCTAACACCTGTTGCATCAAACATCGTGATGATAGCAAATATAGCTGCAACAGCAAATAAAGGAGAACCCATGCCGCTTTCAAGAGCGATTCCAGTAGATAATGCTGTTACAGCGGCAGAATGAGAGCTTGGCATTCCCCCTGTGCTAGTAAGGAGCTTCCAATCTATTTTTTTTGTGATAAAAAAAGTAATGGGAACTTTAATAAATTGAGCAAAAAAGATTGCTGCAAGACTGGCGATTAAAGGGAAATTATAAAGTAAATCCAAAAAAGTCACCTCCACTTTTTATAAAATATCCATGGTTATATTCTTACCCTAATAAAGGAGAAAGTAATATTGCAGACATAGTATGAACTTTTCGATAGAATAAAGAAAATCAAGATGAACAAAATAGTGAATTTATTTTGCTATTTGGCAGCAAGATATTTGCTGATTAAAGTTTTATTTATTATAACATAATAAATAAAAACTCCCATAGCAGCAGTTTTATTCATAAAAAAGAGGGAGGTATCATTTTTTTATTTAGTAAAAAAATAATTAGCTATTCGAACTTTATTTTATTTTAGTATAATAAATATAGAAAGAATGGAGGGAATCTTTATGTTTACATATAAAAACGAGTGGAATTTCACTAATCATCATGAGAGCATCATAATTGGGCTATTTGAGAAATCCAGCAAATTAGAAGGACAACTGGCTGAACTGGATAAAGTCTTTGAAGGCGAGCTAACCAATTTAATTAAAGAAAATGATATTTCTGCAAAGAAAAAAAAGGTATCGGCTATTCATACTTTTGGAAAAATTGGATCAAAACGCATTATCTTTATTGGATTGGGAAAAGAAAAAGATTTGAACTTCCACGAATTAAAGGATTTGTTTGGGGCAGCATTCAAAAAAATTAAAAAAGAAAAATGGATTGAAACCTCTTTATTGGCTGATTCGTTTACGACAAGCAAATTAGATGCATTAGATGTTTCCCATGCATTCAGTGAGGCATTTTCTCTTGCAACTTATGAATTTACAGGCTATAAACAAAAATCAAATGAACCAGATAAAAATATAGAAGAAATAACAGTTTACAGCTATGCTGATCAAATAGACATAGAAGCTGCATTGCATGTTGGTTATGTATATGGAAAAGCAACAAATTCTGCTCGCGATTTAGTGAATTTACCAGGAAATATGCTTCAAGCTAGCGATTTGGCAGATTATGCACAGGAACTTGCATTAAAATATTCTTTTGAAATAGAAATCCTAGAAAAAGAAGATATGCTAAAGCTTGGGATGGGAGCATTATTAGCAGTAAATCAGGGGTCAGTAGAGCCGCCTAAAATGATTGTACTTAAATACCAGGGAAAAGAAGTATGGCAGGATGTTATTGGATTAGTCGGAAAAGGCATAACATTCGATACAGGAGGCTATTCGATCAAACCCAAAACAGGCATTGTGGGCATGAAAACAGATATGGGCGGAGCTGCTGCTGTTTTAGGAGCAATGGAAATAATCGGAGAATTAAAGCCGGAACAAAATGTGGTCGCTGTTATCCCATCAACAGACAATATGATTAGTGGAGCTGCTTTTAAACCAGATGATGTGATTACATCGATGAGCGGCAAAACGATTGAGGTGTTAAATACAGATGCGGAAGGGCGATTGGTTTTAGCAGATGCCATTACCTATGCAAAACATCATGGAGCAGATTATTTAGTAGATGTTGCTACATTAACAGGTGGCGTTATAGTAGCTTTAGGGATGGAAACAACAGGCGGAATGACAAATGATGAAGCATTATTTGAGCAAGTGTTGGAAGCAAGTTATGAAGCTGGAGAGCAGCTGTGGAGGCTGCCGATTTTTGACTGTCATAAAGCGAAAGTTCGAAGCAGTGCTGTCGCTGATTTAAATAATTCACCAACAAGAGATGGCCATGCGATTATGGGTGGGGCATTTATTGGGGAATTTGCAGAAAATACGCCATGGGTTCATTTGGATATTGCAGGGACGTCTACTACAAACAGCAGCTATAATTTAGGAGCTGCAGGGGCAACAGGTGCTATGACGCGAACACTTGCATTGTTAGTAGAAAGATTCGAAGCAAAAGGCAAATAAAATAAGAGAAAAAGGGGCTGTTGTAGTCAGAAATTTGACTAACAGACCCTTTTTTGTTGTTTTATGTTAAAGAAAAGCTTTTTCATTAGTATAGTGGTGTCTAAGCTGATTAACAGCATCAAATAAGGGTAGTATGATTCATTAACCACTCTTCCATTGGATAGGGCATCGTTCCTTTTGCAACTAAGGATGCGTGTCCCCCTTCAAACAGAGTAAATGTTTTATCTTTGCTTGCTACTAAATCCATAATAGGTTCACATAAGTTACTTGGAACAAGAGGATCGCTTTTAGTGGAGAAAACGAGTAAGTTGCAGCGAATATTTTGAAAGTCAACTGGTTGATTATCGATTATTAATCCCCCTTCTATAATTTTATTATCACGAATAAGATCATTCATAATTTGTTTAAATGCTTCTTTAGATAATGGGATATGATCAATGGTCCACTTATTCATGCGCGTCCATTTTTCACGATAATTAGGATTATTTGCTTGGCTTAATAATGCTAAATAATGACTATAGGCAACAGGAGAAACCAGTAGCCTTGTTCCATATTTAATGGAACTTGGTGGAATCATCCCCATTTTATCTACTAAATCATCGATGTAAATATCACCATTGCGAAGAGCTTCTAACCAATTGCCGTAAATAGGGAATGTGGAAAAATCTATTGGAGATACAGCAAGAATTAAGTTTTTCATTTTTTGTTTTGTTATGGCAGCAAAAATAGTCGCGAGTGTTCCGCCAAGACAAAATCCAATAACAGTCATTTCGTCCGTTCCGGCATGTCGGATTGCTCGTTTATAGCTTTTCTCAATATATTTTGTAAGATAATCATCAATCGTAATATTACGATCTTCAAAACCAGGTATGCCAAAATCGATTAAATAGGTATCATAGCCAGCTTGAGTAAATGCTTCGATAAGACTAATAGAGGGGGCTAAATCCAGAATATAGGCTTTGTTGACTAAAGAATAGATGAGAAAAATAGGTTCTTTATATTTTTTGTTTGGAGATGGATAATACCATAAAGTAGCTTTGTTTTTTTTCCAAATCGGATATTTTTCAGAGAGTCCAACTTCAGGATCTAAAGAGTAGGAGATTGTTTCGATAAAGGATGATAATTTACCCTTATTCATATTACTGCTCCTTATCGGGGGAGTCGATTGGATTTTGAAGCTTTGCTAATATCTTTTTTTGTTTGGAGACTTTTTGTTTCACTTCATTCATTTCCTGTTGAAGTGCTGAAATGACTTCTTCTTGTTTGTAGGCATTTGCAGCATGGCCTTTTGGAGCAATAGACAGTTTTTCTAGAAGTTCTTTTATTTCTTGAATCTTTATCTGCAAATCATAAATTTGTTCATCTAAATCATCAATTTTTTCTTCTGATTGAAGGATTAGCTGAGTAGCATTCGATAAATCTGTTTTTGTAGGCAGATTGATGACAGCAGCTGTCCTTTCTACATAGTTTTGTACTTTTTCAATTTTTTTTGTTAAAGTGCCAGTATGATCTTTCACTAAATGAATAGCTGAAGTGCTATTTAATTGTTGCTGAATAAAATCATTAATTCTAAATTGCAGCAAGCCTCCTCCCTTTTTTAATATTTCATAAAAATCAAGTGTAACATTCATATATTTTCCATCCTTTCTTTTTTATGTGTTATAGCATAGAGGATAATCCACCATCTACTGCAATAATTTGACCTGTTATATAATCGGAAGCCTGACTAGATAAAAGCAAAGCGATTCCTTTTAAATCTTCTTCTGCTCCTAATCGGCCTGCTGGTATTTTGGCAAGAATTTGCTTTTTATGCTGTTCGAAAACAGAGGTTATTTTTGTTGGGAAAAATCCAGGCGCAATCGCATTTACTTGAATGTTATATGGAGCAAGTTTAACGGATAATTCCTTGGTTAATGTAATGATGGCTCCTTTGCTTGTATTGTAGCTGATTGCATCTAGAAAGCTAGGATGAGTTCCTTGAAAGGCAGTAACAGAAGAAATATTAATTATTTTTCCTTTTTTATGTTCTGCCATTTTTTTTGCTGCTGCTTTGGAAAATAGAAAGGTGCCTTTTAGATTGATATCCATGACTTTGTCCCATTTATCTTCTGGGTAATCTAAAGTGGGAGCCATCCAAGAAGTTCCACTATTATTAATAAGGATATCGATAGAGCCAAATTTTTTAATTGTTGTCTGAATGACATGGTCTATATCTTTTTGTTTAGAAATATCACAAGGAACTGCTATTGCTTGAACGCCCTTTTGTTTTAATTCTGCCACCGTTTGCAGACAATTTTCGATTTTTCTAGAACATATGACTATATTGGCGCCAGATTCTCCAAGAGCAATGGCCATCTGTTTGCCCAGTCCTACTCCCCCACCTGTAATAATGGCTACTTTATCTGTAAGATCGAAATAATTATTCATAGAATTTACAACCTCCTTTTTCGTTCTATATTTCTTTATTAGTATAAACAAGCATCATAAGAAGGGTGAATAAATTAATCAGTTAGCCCTTGTCCATATTGATTTTGAAGAGTATGAAGAAAAACAGGAAGCTTTATCATCAGAGCATTGTGACAAAGGACCAATTACTTAGGGGGAAAGCCCAGTCCAAACACAGGGCGTATGCATATGATAGATTGGGGATAAAAAAAGAAGAGAGTGGAGGTAATTGCCGATGATGTATGGATACAGAAATCCTTATCAAGATTCAAGAATTTGGTTTGGAGCACCATTATTAGGTGGATTAGTAGGCGGATTAGTAGGTGGAGCAATAGCGAGGCCAAGACCTTTTATATATGGACCAGTGCCATACGGACCAGTACCATATGGACCAGTGCCATACGGGCCATATCCTTATTATTAATAAGGATATGGTAAAGCTCATTGTTGATTTTGACACTTGTTGATTGAAGCGAATACCTCTCGCTGCAATCAACAGGCAAATTTAACAAAGCGATTAATAAAAGAAAAAGAACAAACAAAAGCGAATTTATTCGCTTTTGTTTGTTCTAATTATCTCCATTTTAATTGGATGGAAAGAAAACAACAATGGGGAGGCTGATTTTTATGGTCAAAATTAAAAGTAATTCCATCTGGATTATACGATATTTTGGGCATCGTTTTTGTTCCAAGAGATTGGACAAGCTTTTCCACTGTTTGGGTTTTGGAAGCTTGAGCAGCACTCATAATTTGCTTAGATATTGCTTGTGATTGGATAATTTTTGTCAGTAAGGCCTCTGCATCTTTTAGTAATAATAATGAGTCTTTGGCTGATGCTATCCATTGATTAGGATTGACTTCAGGAAGTTCCCGAAGGAAAAGGGGATAATGTAGATGGGGATGGTAAATAACAGCAGGGTGCCGAATATAAAAGAACTTAGATCTATGATGCATAAAACCCATCCTTTCATTAAACAGGTACCTATTTTCTAACCCCATTTTATTCAGGAAGATGAGAAAATATGATGAAAAGATAGGGAAGCTTTTGGGAAATGGAGAAACAATAGAGAAAAAGCAATGTTTGTATAGGGCAAGGAGAAGATGAACTCCTTGCCGAATTTATTAAAATCGGTTGCGATGTTCCACTAAATCAATGGTTCCTAGCACAATATGAGCCAGTCCAAAACCAAAAACAGTATTGGATATCATAGAATCAATTTTACGGTTTTGTTTCATCACAAGACCAGCTGTAGTGACTGCGGTACCCAACACAGTAGGAATAAGCCCTTCACGAATATGCTCCATTAAAAAATCACTCCTGTTTTTTGGTTTGGTCCGTATATGGACTTTTTTAGTATGGCATGTAGAGGCAAGAATAGAAGTGGAAATACATGGGGAACTTTTTGGCAGTTAAATATAGAAGCGTGGTTTATACTGCTTGGCCTGTAAACTATTCCATCATATTTTGCATAAATTGAAACTTCAACAGTGAGAATGGAGAAAATCCCACATCTATATTTTTATTTTTCGCTTCGGGATAGCTGCCTGTTAATGCATGATAAATAAAAACAGCGGCAATAGAATTACCGCTGCAATCATCAACTAGTATTTCGTTACAGTCCTATACTTGTCCTTTAGATCATCTCGAATTGCATTATCGCACATAGGGACTTTTGTGTTGTAGGCAGCTCGGATAATAAGGTGGCCAGCGACAGGAGATGTAATAAATATAAAGGCAATGGCAAGAATTAACCGCGAATGAAGCACACCTTCTGTTTGGAAAAAGTAAAGGCTTGTGCCAAGCAAAATGCACATAATTCCAAGAGTGGCAGATTTGGAAGCAGCATGACTCCTTGTATAGACATCTGGCAATTTAATTACCCCAAATGCTGCAACCACAGCAAGAGCGGCTCCTAAAAAAATTAGGATACCAGTAATGATTTTAATGGTTATTTCGATCATGTTCCACAACCACTCCTTTTTCTAAATACTTTGAAAAAGCTACTGTGCCAATAAAAGCAAGAATTCCAATTAGCAAAATTACTTCCAAAAATGCGGTTGTTTTTAACAAGATGGAAAGAATGCTCGTAATTGCCACTAAATTAATGCCGATAGCATCAAGAGCAACTACTCTATCTGGTGTAGAAGGCCCTTTAATAACACGATAAATAAAACCGATCATAGATAATGCAATAAGGATTAGTGAAGCATGCAAAACAAAAGAAAACATTATTTACTCACCTCTAATATTGCTTTTTCAAAACTTTCTTGAATCGCTTTGATTGTTTCTTCTTTATCGCTGATATCCATTGCATGAATATATAATGTAGAATTATCTTCTGAAACATCAACAACTAAAGTGCCTGGGGTTAATGTAATTAAATTAGATAATATGGTGATTTGCCAATCTGCTGTAAGCACTGTTTTCATTGCAAAAATGCCTGGCGTCAATTTGGCATTTGGCTGAAAAATGGACTTTAAGACAGCATAATTTGCCAAAATAAGCTCTTTGATAAAAATCAACAACAGTTTTAGAATAGAGACGATTTTGTATAAATAGAAACGTCCAGTAAAAAAGCGTCTTGTCAAAAAAATTAAAAGCAATCCAATGATATAGCCAATAATAAACGTATCAGCTTCTTTGGATCCTTTTAAAAACATCCAGACAAATGCTAAAAACACATTTAATAATAATTGGAATGCCATAGTTACTACTCCTTTAAAACAGCTTCAATATAATTGGTTGGATGAAGCAGAGTGTCAGCTGCGAGTGAAATATATGAATAAATGCTTTCAGAAAAAATCCCCATGAAAAAGGAAAGGCAAACAAGGATAATGGATGGGAACAATAAAGCTTTGATGGAAGGTTTTTCGGCTTTTGTTTTTGTTCCCCAAAATGCTTTGATGAAAATTTTGATAACAGATAGAAGCACAAATAGGCTTGAAATTAAGACAATAAAGCTTCCACAATAATCATGCTTTTCAAATCCTCCCTGAATTATCATCAGTTTGCCGATAAAGCCGCTTAATGGTGGAATGCCTGCCAAAGAGATGGCAGCAATAAAGAATGTCCAGGCAAGTGCAGGGTGGCTATTCAATAATCCCCCCATTTTGTTTAAATGGAATGTACCGCTAGCAGCAAAAATTGCGCCAATCAGCAAAAATAAGGCAGTTTTGATGACCATATCATGCATTAAATAAAAAAGGGATCCAATTAGAGAGTTTTCAGTAAATGCTGCCACTCCATACAAAATGACCCCAACTGCAGTTAAAATATTATAGATGATAATTTTTTTAATATCATTATAAGCTAAAGATCCGATGACTCCTAACACAATGGTGATAAGAGATAAAATACTTAAGAGTGTAAAAATATATTCATTTGCAGAGAAAAATAGCGTAAAAGTTCTTGCTATCGAATATACTCCCACCTTTGTCAAAAGAGCCCCAAAGAGGGCCAAAATAGGGATAGGTGCAGCATAATAGGAGCCGGGCATCCAGAAAAATAAAGGGAAAATTGCTCCTTTTAATCCAAAAACAACCAAAAACAGTACCGCAATAACTGTAATAATGCCTGAATTTTCAACTTCACTCAGCCTTTTTGAAATATGAGCGATATTTAATGTGCCGACAACGGAATATAAATAGCCAACAGTTGCAACAAATAAAGCAGAAGAAATAATGTTTACTAGTATATATTTTACTGTTTCTCTTAGCTGCACTTTTGTGCCGCCGATAACAAGAAGCACATAAGAAGCCATAAGCATCACTTCGAAAAAGACAAATAAGTTAAAAATATCTCCCGTAGAAAAAGCTCCAATTACGCCCACAAGCAAAAATTGTATAAGGGAATAATAAAAGTAGCTTTCTCTATCTTGATCTATGCCTTGAAAAGAGTAGAGTATGCAGCATAATGCTACTATATTAGTTGTTAAAATCAATAAAGCAGAAAGCATGTCAGAAACAAGCGTGATGCCAAAAGGAGCTTCCCAATTGCTGAGATTAAGAGTCTGCACACCGGTTTTTTTTATTGTATCAATAAGAATAAGGGAAATAATAATAGAAACTATTAAGCTGACAACAGATACTATTCGTTGAATCATAATGTGTTTATGGAAAAAAATTAAGAGAATTCCTGTAAAAAAAGGAATGATAATCGGAAAAACGCTAATATTACTCATGTTCTTTTTTACCTCGCAATTTCTCTAAATTATCAGTGCCCAGTTCTTGATAGGTGCGATAGGCAAGCACTAAAAAGAAGGAGGTTACTCCAAAGCTGATGACAATAGCTGTCAAAATTAATGCTTGCGGCAGTGGATCTGAATAAGAGCTGGCATGCTGTCCAAGCAGTGGGGCTGCTCCCTTTTTCAGCCCTCCCATTGTTAAAAGCAGCAAATGAACGCCATGGCTTAAAAGCCCAGTTCCAATAATAATCCGCAATATGCTTTTAGAAAGCATTAAATAAGTTGCAGATGCAAATAAGATTCCTATAATGATGGACATTAAAATTTCCATTATTTATCCTCTCCAATGCTTTGAATAATGGTCATTGTCACACCAACAACAACTAAGTAAACTCCCAAATCAAATAATGCCGCAGTATGAAGGGATGTTTCGCCGAAAAGAGGAAGATGTACATGTTTATTAAAAGCATGCGTCAAAAATGGTTTATGTCGAATAATAGAACTTATTCCAGTAACAAGCGCGATAAGCAAACCTGTTGCGGCTACATAGATATAATTGACTGGAAAAAGGTTTGCGACCGTTTTGATATCATAGGCAATCAATAATAAGACAAGAGCCGCACTTGTCATTAATCCTCCCACAAATCCACCGCCAGGAGTGTAGTGTCCTGCAAAAAAGATATCTACTGAAAAAAGGAGAATAAGGAAAATAATTATTTTGGTAATAGTCTGTAGAATTAAATCATTTGTTTTCACGGTTATTTCCTCCTAATCGCAGCTTAATCATCGTGTAGATTCCAATCGCAGCAATAGCAAGTACTGCAATTTCAAATAAAGTATCAAATCCACGAAAATCAACTAATATAACATTAACCATATTTTCTCCAGCTGCTTTTTTATAGGTATTCTCTACATAGTAGGATGAAATCGAATCGAATAATTTAGTATTATAGCTGGAAATCGCAATAATGCTAAAGGTAATTCCCACTAATACGGAGATGATAGCATTATTCATTTTAAAGCCAATGCTTTCCTTTTTTCGTGCATTTCTAGGCAAATGATAGAAACATAATAAAAATAATGCAACAGAAACAGTTTCTATTACTAACTGAGTCAATGCCAGATCTGGGGCTTGAAAAATAACAAAAAACAGGGAAACACTATAGCCGACAGCCCCTAATAAAATGATGGAAGCTAAGCGGGATTTTGCGAAAAGAATAGAAATGGTCGCAACGATTAATATCAGTGATAAAACTATTTCATACAATCCAATCTGAGCTAAGTTTTTTCCGTAAAAGTTGACTCCATTTTTTGTTAATAAAGTATAGCCTGCAGTAGCAACTAAAAATGTAAGAATATAGAGAAGATATGTCCGAATAGAACCTACCATATATCTATTTGTTAATTGTTTTGACCAAAGTTTCCCTTTTTCTATCAGAAAGTTATAAAGAGCGTTTATGCTATATGGAAATATTCGATAGAAATTTTTCCACTTTGTAAAAGTTAAGGTTAAAAGAATTCCAAGGACAAATACACCAATTGTCATAAAAAATTCTATGTTAAATCCATGCCAATGATAGATATGAAGGTCGTAGGATGGAACACCTCCATAAACTGCAGTGATAGCAGGCGATAAAATGGTATTGGAAAGAATATTAGGAAATAGTCCAATAACTATAACTAGAGATACGAGTATCAATGGTGAAATAAGCATGCCAATTGGTGCCTCATGTGGTTTAGTTGGCAGCTGCTCCGGTTTATATTTTCCTGCAAACACTCTAAAGACTAGCAACATGCTGTAAATAAAAGTAAAAACACTTGCTATCCATGCGAGTATTGGGAACAGCACGCCCCAAGTGTTAAATTGGAATAAATCAAATTTCGTTATATTTATCATAGCGGTAAAAAACATTTCTTTGCTAAGAAAACCATTAAATGGCGGCAAACCAGCCATAGAAAAAGCGCCAATAACAGCAATGCTAAAGGTAATTGGCATAAATGTCATTAGACCGCCTAACTTTCGAATATCTCTTGTGCCAGTTTCATGATCTACAATTCCTACCATCATAAATAAGCTTCCCTTAAATGTTGCATGATTCACTAAATGGAATAAGGCAGCAGCAGTAGCAATTGTAAAATAGTCATTTTCTAAGGAAAAGTGAACGCTTGCTGCACCTAATCCTAATAACGACATGATAAGACCTAATTGACTAATGGTAGAATACGCTAAAATTCCTTTCAAATCAGTTTGCTTGACTGCAAAAAAGGAACCGTACAATAACGTAATTATTCCGACTGCAGCGATTGTCCATAACCAATAGGCAGACTCAGCATAGATTGGGGTTAGTCTAGCAACAAGGTAAATTCCTGCTTTAACCATTGTAGCAGAATGCAAATAAGCACTAACCGGCGTCGGCGCTTCCATAGCGTCAGGCAGCCAAATGTGGAATGGAAATTGTGCTGATTTTGTAAATGCCCCTATTAATAAACAGAACATGCTTAAAAGAAAAAAAGGATGCGAATGAACATCTTGTTGCTGGATATAGGCAATAATTTCTCTGATTTCAAAAGAACCTGTCAATAAATAAAGCAAGATGATGCCGCCTAATAAAGATAAACCGCCAAAGACAGTAACAATCATTGATTTAAGTGCACCGTTTCGGGATTTTTCTCTTTCGTTCCAATAACCAATTAATAAGAAGGATGATAAGCTAGTGATTTCCCAAAATGTATAAAGAACAATCAAGTTATCGGAAAGAACGATGCCAAGCATAGCCCCCATAAATAAAAGCAAATAAAAATAAAAAAGGTTAAGTTTTTCTTTTTGTTTATCTAAATAAAAAGTGGAATATAACAATACCAACGCACCAATTCCAGTTATCAATAAGGCGAATAATAGAGAAAGACCATCTAAATTTACTGTAAAGTCTATATGTAATGATGGAATCCAATTAGCCACCTCTACTATGGTTTCATTAGCAGCTGTTGTTGGAATCATGCTCAGAAGATAGCAAAATAAAGCAGTAGGCAGCGGCAGAATAAACCATCCCATATGCAGATTTTTAAACCATTTATGTATGAATGGAATAAACAATGCGTAAATAAAGGGAGATAATGCAGCCCAGTGTAGCAATGTCAAAGTAATAACCTCCTTAGCAAAAATAAATGAACAAAAATAGCATTCAGAAAAAACTGCAATCCTATCAGCCTGCTAAAATGTTCATTTCCATTAATTAAATAAGATTATAACGCAAAAAAAAAGGCTCTGCACAACCCGTATTGCTTCTATCTCTTTATTATTAGTTTGTTTATTAAATAGGTAGAAATGCGTAAAAATTCCTCGGAAAAAATTTTTTATTTTTTGTATAAAAGGATAAGAAAAAGAAAAAACTAAATAAAATTTTAAAAAATATTTTGTAATGTTGAATAATTGCTTATTAAATAAATCTGTGTTGTTTTGAAAATAGACTAGAAATTCTTTTGTATAGTCTTATCTGATTGGAATTTTTCTGCAAGTATAAGAAAAAGGAGGGAGGGGAATGGTGCATAAAATTTGCTTGTCTTTGTTTATTTTTGGGATAATATTCATTGGTGCATTTTGTATCAATCAAATGCAAAAAAGGGAGTTTTATTCTCCAATAGATAGTGTAGCATCAGAAAACTTAGACAGATTTTTTATTAATGTAGATATGCGGTTTGAACCGAGAGAGTATATTCGGCAAATAGCAGATGATTCTTTGGAGGAAGGGAGTAGATAGAGGAATTTTTTCATCCATAATGGCAAGTAGAATTTTAGTTGTGATAAGGAAGGTATTTTTAGGAAGGTATTCATGAACAATACATATGTTACAAGCTATTTCCCTCTTTTTTCGATTAGTTTGTTTAGTCTAGCATTTGCTATGAATACAGAAACTGCATTGTTGTCATTATTTAGGGAAATCGGAATATACAAAGGATTATTAGAATTTTTTACAGAAACGAGCATCAGACTGGTTTTGCTTATTTTTTTAGCAGGTTGCTTTTTTATGATATTTTCTGCATTAAAACTTATGGCTGATACTATAAATCAACTGTCTTTATTATTTTTTTCTGCAGATTCAACAGGGGAAAGTCTTGTGAAGGCAAAAAAAGGGAGCAGTATCTATTTTATTGGAAGTATTATTTCATTATTTTGCATTTTTTATCCGATATTGCTTGCTGCCATCTTTATAATAACAGCGCTTGTGTATTTTGTTTACTTTGTAAATGCAGCAAGTGCCAGTTTAAGTTTTACAGGAATGATTTTTATTATTTTATTCCAAGTGCTTACGTGGTCTCTTCTTTTAGCAACTATTGTCTTTTTTTGCTTAAAGCTCTATAACATGCTATTGAGGAACCTGCCTATTTGAAAAAGTTTTCCCAAAAGGGGGAAATCCATTAAATTTACGATTTTTAATATACCCATATTCTTGAATGGAAAAAGAGGCTGTTCAATAGTCAGAAAAATTGACTTTGGACAGCCTTTTTATCACGCATTAACGAACTTTTGACCCCACCTCAAGGGGATAAAGAAAAAAGGAAAAAACTAGTTGGGTAGAAATTTGCCCATCAAAGCCTGGTTGATTCAGCCAACAATCAGTGGGGGAAATGGAAAACCCTCACTGATTGAAGTTTCACTTTATTTTTGCATTATTTGTTTCCATATTTTAAGATGCAGAGAATGAGATTCTATCGTTTTTAAGCTGCTTGGCTGGTCTTTGCCAATCCAAACGCCTGCTGTCTGTTTATCTGATAAACCTACAATCCAATAGTCTTTATAGTTATTGGTAGTGCCTGTTTTGCCGCCAAGATAAGCTGAGGGGAAATAAGCCTTTTTTGCAGTGCCAGATGTAACCGTCTGTTGTAGCAGCCTCCTCATTTTTTCATTTGTTTGTTCGCTCCAAACAGGAATTGATCTGTTTTTCCATCTCATTATTTCTTTTCCTTTTGCATCTTTGACTGAAAGGATAGCTCTTGCCTTTTGATACATTCCATCGTTTCCAAACGTAGTATAAGCATCTGTTAGTTCAAGAGGGGTGAGCCCTGAAGAAAGTCCCCCGACTGCTGCTGATAAATGATGGTCATTTTTAGAAACTCGCTGGAATTGGAATGGCTGTAAATAAGTAAAGGCCTTCTCTATTCCGAGAGCATCTAAAAGTCTTACAGCAGGTGTATTGTAAGAATGGATAAATGCCTTTTCAATTGTAACCATTCCATAATTTTTGCCGCTATAATTTTGGGGGCAGTAGCTTCCGCTGCAATAAGCCCCCGCATTTACTTTAGAATAAAGCCCTTTTTTTGTTTCTTCTAGATAAGGAGCATATACTAAAATAGGTTTAATGGCAGAACCTGGCTGACGATAGGCTTGATAACTTCGGTTAAAATCATGCTTTTTATAGTTTTTTCCTCCTGCTAATGCAATAATTTGATGTGTATGATGATTTATAATAACTACTGCACCTTCTGTTTCATAAGGTGCAAGTGTTTTATTCAGCGCTAGTACAGCATTTTTTTGAATCGATGGTGAAAGCGCGGTTTGAATGGTAATCCCTTTTTTATATAAATCAGCTACTTCTTCCTGCAGCTTTTTTTCTAATACTTGTTTTTCTTTATCTGAAGCAGTTTGGAGTTTTTTGCTATAGCCATTGTTTTCAGCAAATAATTGTTTTAATTCTTCTTTGACATAAGTTGTATAGTCTGGGTATAAATCAATCGTTTTTTTGTGCTTTAAGATGATTTTCTCTTTTTTTAATAACAGGCCTTCTTTTTTAGAGATAATGTTATGGGCTGCAAGCAAGTCTATCAGTCGTTCCTGCCTTTTTTTTGTATGGCTGAAATGATTAATGGGATTATAGACAGTTGGATTATTAGGAATGCTTGCTAAAAAAACAAGTTGCGCATTTGTCAATTCCCCTGCAGAATGGCTAAAATAATACTCTGCCGCCGCTTCTAAACCGTACATTCCATTAGCAAAATAAATGGCATTTATGTAATCAGTCAAAATTTCTTTTTTTGTTCTTTTCTGCTCCAATTCATATGCATAAAAAAGTTCCTGCAGTTTGCGGTTATATGTTTTATCATAAGATTTTAAGTAGTTCCGTGCCAGCTGTTGTGTAATTGTACTGGCTCCTTGTTTAATGTTTTGCGCTTCTAAATTGGTAAATAGCGCTCTGCCAATGGAGGGAACATCAAAGCCTTTATGTTCATAGAAATGTTGATCTTCTGAAAGAATAAATACTTGTTTTATAAAATCAGGTATTTCCTCTTCCGTTAGGCTTTTTCTGTGAATAGATGTTTGAATTTCTGATATAACTTGATTATGTTGATCCTTTATATAGCTTGTTTCTTCAAGCTCCAGATTTGACATAGGTATTTTTTTTTCTAAATAACCATGAAAGCTGACTAGCTGCTTTTTTTCTTTTGCTACAGCTATAACCATACAAATAAATAAGCTGAACAGAATGCATATAATGATATAATTTCTTTTTTTGGCCACGATTTTTCCTCTGCTTAGTCTTTAGTAGTAGTTCCTTTTTATCATATAGTATTTAAATAAAGATTACTTCTTTTTTTGGTGCCCCTTTTATTAAAAATTTTTCCATAATTCTTATAAAAAATACAGAAAATTAAAAAGGATACCGAAATATTCTGTTATAATAAAATAAAAACATAAATGTTGCATTTGTTTTCATATTTTAGTAGTAGGAAATCATTAGAATCATCTGTTTTCGTCATAAGAGTGTGAAAGAAGGTGAAAAGATGGAAAAAACTCAATATGTATTTATTGACTTTGAATTTACAATGCCTGAAAAAAGTGCAAAATTTAAAGGTTTTTTTCCTGAAATTATTGAAGTGGGTATTGTAGCGGTTGTAAATGATGTCGTTAGAGAAAAATTTTCGTCCTATGTTGCTCCCCGTAAATTTCCAATTCTTTCTGAAAGATGCAAATCCTTTCTACATATATCACAACAAGAGGTGAATAAAGGAATATCTTTTTACGACTTAGTGAAGAAAATAGAGGAAGTATGTTGCGGCTATCGCAATATTATTGTCACTTGGGGCAATATGGATATGAAGGTATTAAAGAATAACTGCTTTAAAGCGGGCATTCCCTTTTCTCTGCAATTGGACGAAATAGATTTGTCGATGGAATATAAGCGTTTTTTTGGTGACCAAAATCAAACTGGTTTATGGAAGGCTGTTAAAGAATATGGGAGAGAAGGAACTGGGAGACATCATTGTGCTTTGGATGACGCTTTAACGACCTATCATATTTTCAGGCTTGTAGAACAGGACAAAAAATATTTGGAAAAACCTGAACCAACAACTATTGGAGACTTAATTGATGTTTCGAAACTATTTAATAAGTTTGCTTAAAGGAAATCAAACAGTAAGAGTATATGTGAAAAAGTGGGGTGAATGAAACGAAGCATTTTCATTTATCCCACTTTTTTATTTGCATTAATGAATGAAAAGGATTGTTGCTCCCTATTTAACAGCCAGTAATAATCTCAATGGCTGAAGTTTTATGTTACAAAGAATACTCTTTTTCAATAATAGCAAGGTTTTGCAAACTACGCTGGGCAAATTCTGATGAATCTTCAGAAAGTTCTTGTCGCATTTTTTCTAAAGCGGCATTTAAAGAATCTTGATAGCTTGGAATAGATTCTTCAAATCTTTTGGCCATTTGTTTTGGGACATTTGTTTTTTCTTTAAAGCTAAGCGCTTTGCGTTCATGAAAAAAAACACCTTCTACTGCTTTTGGATGATGAAGATCTCCTTGCATAGGGTGCTTTAAAACAGCAAGAACTTCCACCAAATAACTTTGGCTACGAATTTCCTTTATCTCCCCTATATATTTTCCTGTTTTATAAAAAGCAGAAACAACTTCTCCTACCTTTAATTCTGACAAAATAAAACCCCCTTCATTTTTTATAGGCGTCTATGTTTGCTTAGCCGCTGACTAAATAGTATCATATTGCTTTTTTTGTGGACATGAATAAACGGGCATAAATATGTTTGTTTCTACAAAAACTAAAAAAAATGTTTGCGGAGGCTAAAAAAATGAAAAAATTAATTGTAGTAGGTGCTATGCTGTTTCTTCTTAGCGGATGCGCGCAAGGAAATGTGACAAAAATGGATGTAGAAATGTTTAATGATGTAGGAGATTCATTAGGAACCATTACATTAACGGAGAAATCAAATGGGGTTATGCTAAGTTTAGATTTAAAAGGATTAACGCCTGGTGTTCATGGCATTCATATTCATGAAACAAAAAAATGTGATGCTCCAGATTTTCAAACAGCAGGAAATCATTTTAATCCAGATAAAAAAGAACATGGCCTTCTTCACCCTAAGGGTGCACATGCTGGGGATCTGCCAAACATTATTGCAGAAGATGATGGAACAGTAAAGGCGGAAATTATGGCCCCACAAGTTACTTTAAAAGAAGGGAAAAATTCGTTGTTTCAAAAAAAGGGAACATCTATTGTGATAACAGAAACAGGGGATGATGGCATGACGCAGCCCGCTGGAGATTCAGGCGCACGGATTTCTTGTAGTGCCATAAAAAAATAATAAATAAGGCGATGCTACAAAATAGCGGCATCGCTTTATGTGTTGTAAAAATAAATTTTAGAAGCAATATTTTTTCTTGTTAAAAGCTTTGAATTAATAAAAATATATTTAAAAAGACAATAATAACCGCCATTAGCCAAGAAATTATGGTAATAATGGCTGAATTTTTGAGCGGTCCCATAATGCGCTTATTACTTGTAAACATAATGAGAGGAATTAATGCAAATCCAATTCCAAAAGATAACACCACTTGACTAAGCACTAGTGCAGTAGTGGGATTTACCCCTGAAGCAATAATAGCAATAGGTGGAATGATCGTAATAAATCTTCTTACATAAAGGGGGATTCTGTAATGAATAAATCCTTGCATAATAACGTCTCCAGACATAGTGCCTACAGAAGAACTAGAGAGACCTGCAATTAATAGCCCTAAACCAAAAAGAATGGCAGATAATGGACTAACCAAGCGTTCAAAGTGATGAAAGGCTACTTCTAAATCTTCGACAAATAATCCATTTTGATGAAATAAGGAACTGGAAACAATCAGCATCGCAGCATTAATAAAGCCAGCAACAAGCATTGCAATAAGAATATCAATAAATTCAAAACGGAAGATAATTTTTTTTTCTTTATCAGAATGACCGACAATTCTATTTTGAGTTAAAGCAGAATGCAAATAAATGGCATGAGGCATAACTGTTGCTCCTAGTATGCCTGCTGCAAGCAATATGCTGTCATTTCCCTGAAACTGAGGAGTGAAAAGTCCCTGCAAAACAGAATGTATATCTGGCTTTGCAAAAAACATTTGTACAACAAAAGATAATACTACCATAAAAAGCATGGCTGTAATGCCAGCTTCTAGTGAACGGAATCCTCTTCTTTGCAATTCTAAAATTGCAAATGAACCAATTGCGGCAATAATGCTTGCTTCAATCATTGGGATGCCAAACAATAAATAGATGCCAAGAGCGGCCCCAATAAATTCAGCTAAATCAGTCGCGATTATCACAAGTTCGCCTTGAATCCACAAACCAACAGAAACTGGTTTTGGAAACTCTTCTCGCGCTACTTCTGCCAAATTTTTCCCTGTTGCAATTCCAAGTTTTGCAGATAGTGATTGGATAATCAATGCCATAATATTTGAAAACAATATAACCCATAATAATAAATAGCCATACTTAGAGCCAGCAGCAATATTTGTTGCAAAATTGCCAGGATCAATATAAGCAATTGCGGCAATAAAAGCAGGACCTAAAAAAGGAAGGATTTGGCGAAATCCCTTTGTTTTTCCGTCTAAAATAGCTTCAACCGTTGCGTCCTTTTTATTTGGTAAGGTATTTTCACTTTCCTT
>NZ_BQYJ01000003.1 GCF_023168165.1 Niallia sp. NCCP-28 | reverse complement strand
CTTCTTCGGCACTCTTTTTGTATAGGTATATATCCCTTTAAATCCACATTCTTTTGCAAGTTGAATGGCTTCTTCATAATGATCGCCAGCCGTTTCAACATGGTGAGAATCAGAGCCGATTGTAAGAATTTCTCCGCCTAATTTTTTATATAAAAAAAGAATATCCTTAGAAGGAAGGGACTCGTTTAAAGATGTCCGCCATCCAGATGTATTAATTTCAAGGCCGATGCCGCGGGTTATAGCTGTTTGTAAAATACAAGTAATGATCGGCTCGTATTTTTCAAAAGAGTAGCGGCCATAAATGGGATAAGCATATCTTTTCATTAAATCAAAATGGGCAATCACATCAATATCTGCATACTGCACCATTTTTTCTAATTCTAGGAAATATTCTTGATAGTAATCTTTTTCTGGAAAACCATTCATAAATTTTCGCAATGTCAATTGACTGATATTGTGAACAGAGCCTAAGATAAAATCCAATGGAAGGCCGGAAAGGGCATTTTTATAGGCATCCATCATTAGATGGGGTTCGCATAATTCAATCCCTGTTTTAATAGTTAATTGTCCTTGGAATTTTTCGCGGCAATTGGATAGGCTCTTTAAATAAAGGGGCCAATTCATATGCCCATAGGTAGGGGCAATAGGATTAACAGAAAAATGTTCTGTAAAGCAAAGTTCTTTAATTCCCTTTTCAATGGCCTTTTTGCATACCTTTTCCATATCTGCCTGGGAGTCGAATGAATAATTGGAATGGTGATGATAATCTGTATACATATATGTCTTCCTTTAGTTTTTATTTTATTATTTCATATTGGCAAAAAGAAGTCAGCAAAAAAGCAAATTTTGTTTTGACAAGAAAAAAGAATGTATTCTATAATAGAACTATTATCTAGTGAATATTTTGCATTAAAACATAGTAAACAGGTGGGAAAAGTTATATATAAAATTTATTTATACATACATATAAGAAAGTGACTGTTTTAAAATCGTCTTTTATTTGATGCAGTTGGACTGGGAGGAAATGCATATGTTTAAAATTATAAATTGGAAAAGAGAAGAACTTGTTTTATCTGTTGATTTACCTAAAGATTTCCAAGAAAATAAATCATATAAAGCCATTGTTATCTGCCATGGATTAATTGGTTCAAGGGTTGGAGTAGACCGCTTATTTGTAAAAGCGGCACAGCGTCTAACAAAAGAAAACTATGTTGTTTTTCGATTTGATTATAGCGGCTGCGGGGAAAGCAGCGGCACTTATGGGAATTACAGCATGCCTGAATTAATCGAACAAACAAAAGCCATTATCAATTATGCGTCAGAACTTCCTTATGTAGAAGAGTTAATTCTTCTTGGCCACAGCTTAGGGGGAGCAACAGCACTTTTGACAGCAAATACGGATAAGCGCATTAGGAAACTTATTCAATGGGCTGCCGTAAGTGATCCATATAAAGAACTTGTGCAAATTTTTGGAGAAGATTATGTGCAGACATTAGATCATGTGCCAGCAATTGATTTTAATGGCTACTATTTTAGCTCTTATTATTTTGACCAGATGAAGAATTTTCATCCATTAGAAGAAGCGGCGGCATTTATGGGCAATGTTTTGTTAATCCATGGAACAGAAGATGAAGATATAGCATATGAAGGGTTAAAAAATTATAAAAAAAGCTATTTGAAAAGGTCCTATGGAAATGTAGAAACAGATACGATCTATAATGCGAATCACACTTTTTCAAATGGAAAGCATTATCAGCAGCTAATCGATAAAACTTGTGAATGGCTGCAAAAAGTGAACACTGATTATTATTAAAAAAACTTATATGCTGCAAAACAGCATATAAGTTTTTTTATGCAATAAATAAGTTTTTTTAAGTGGTTTTACTTATTTTATTTAAAAAATATAGTTTTTTAAGTGAAAATAACTTATAATTACTTATATGATAAATGAAAAAAGGAGAAAACATGTCCCAGGAAGAACGACTATTGCTGATATTAGAAAGTTTGACCGTAAATAACCGAATAACTGTTGATGAAATCTGCACAAAGTTTGATGTGTCAAGAGATACTGCAAGAAGAGATCTAGTAAGACTTGCGGAGCAGCAAAAAATCATTCGAACACGAGGAGGCGCCATTCTTCCAAGTCAGCATAAAAAAGTCCATAATTACGAAAGCCGTTTAAAGTTTGTGTCTGAAGAAAAACGGCGAATCGGAAAATTGGCCGCATCCTTAATTCAAGAAAACGATCATATTATATTAGATGCTTCCACCACTGTGCAGACAATGGGAGAATATGTGGAAAAAGACTGTACTATTATTACCAATTCCATTCATGCTGCTGAGCTGCTTTCCGATAAGAAGGAGCCGAAGATTCATTTGCTTGGAGGCATATTCCATAAAGAACATCGCTATTTATATGGCCATTCTGTGCTGGAAAAATTGGATTTCTATTTAGTGGATAAAGTATTTATTGGCGTTGTCGGTGTATCAGAAAATGGTCTTACCATTGCAGACCAAGAAGATGGCGCTGTAAAAAGAAAAATGATGCAGCAAGCAAAACAAGTAATTGTACTTGCAGATAACAGCAAGATTGGCGTTACTGAATTTTACCGATTTGCAGAATTAAAGGAAATTGATTTGTTTATTACTGATAAAGAGCCTGATTCAGCATTTATGGAGTTATTAAAAAATAATGGTGTCGAACTTTTGATTGTGCAAGATTAAAGGGGGAATTAGAATGATTTCATGCATGACATTTGATTTAGATGGAACCTTATTAAATCATGAAAGCAAGTTAAGCAAAGAAACGGTGAAAAGTTTAAAAGAGGCACAAAAAAGAGGGATAGAAGTCATTGTAGCAACAGGAAGAAACTATCCAGATGTGGTGGAAATATTTAAGGAAACGGACATCAAAACATGGATTATTGCTGCAAATGGAGCAACTATCCATTCCCCAGATGGAAAGCTTATGCATGATGTGCCAATGGAAAAGAAAAAGGCGTTAGATTTGCTCAAATGGCTGGAAGAAAATGATTATTATTATGAAGTGTTCAGCAAAAATTATTTATATACACCGCAAACAGCAAGAGAGTTAATTACAATTGAAATGGACCGTTTATGTACGGCAAATCCAGATATAGATCGTACTGAACTGGAACACCATGCAAATACACAATTTAAACAAACCAATTTTTCTTTTATCGACTCTTATAAAGATTTAGAAGATAAATCAATCCCGGTTTATAATATTCTTGCTTTTTCTTTTGATCAGCAAAAATTAGCAAAGGGCTGGGAAACGTTCAAAGACGATACATCTGTTACTCTTGTTACTTCAGGAAAGTATAATTTTGAATTTGAACATCTTTTAGCGTCTAAAGGCCATGCTTTAACCAAATTAGCAGATCATTTGGGCATTTCTTTGCAAAAGACATTAGCTATGGGAGACAGCATGAATGATTTGTCCATGCTTTCGCTTGTTGGCTACCCAGTAGCAATGGGAAATGCAAGAGAGGATGTAAAAGCTGTTTGTCTAGAAGTAGCGGATACAAATGATCAACATGGGGTAGCAAAAACTATTGATAAGATGTTAAATCAAATAGAAGTGGCAAATTAATCTACTCTAAAAATAGCAGAAATCTTTAATGTTTCACAAAGATTTCTGCTATTTTTTCTGTCTACTCATTTTTGTCATTATAGTATATAATTTAATATAAGGATAAATTATAGTATCTAGTACTAATAGTAGATGGTATAATACAAATGAATTAGGGAATATGATTGGAATTTTTCTAATTCCTCTATTTAAGCAAACAGCAGATATTGCGTTTATCATATTTGATGACGATTATTATCATACATATAAAGGAGTTTTATCTATGTATACCTTTACAGCAAACTTTGCCAATGTCGTGTTAAGATTATTCGGACGTACAAAGGTGATTAATAAAGACAAGCTCCCAAAAGAGGGGCAAGGCTATGTTGTGGCGTGTTCTCATATTGGCTGGATTGATGTGGTTGCACTTGGAACAGCTATGTTGCCAAAGCATATTCACTTTATGGCGAAAAAAGAGTTGTTTGATACACCAAAAACAGCAAAATTTTTTAATAGCATTAATGCTTTTCCTGTTGATCGTGCAAACCCAGGACCAAGCAGCATTAAAACGCCAGTCAAATTAATAAAGGATGGCAAGATCGTCGGGATTTTTCCAAGCGGAACAAGAACGTCAGAAGATGTACCCCTAAAAAGAGGAGCAGCAACGATTGCGAATTTAGCAAAGTGTCCCATTGTACCTGCTGCATTTAGCGGTCCAACTGATTTAAAAGGATTATTAAGTGGCAAAAAAATTACGGTTATTTTCGGCGATCCTATTTATTTAAAAACAAGCGATGGCACAAAAAAAGATGTCGTGGATGTAACAAAAGAATTAAGTGATGTAATGGCAAATCTTCAAGAAGAGATTAAGCTGGATAAAGGATCAAAAAAATGATGAATCTCCCTAAAGTGAAAGAGATACTAAGCCGGTATCCATTGCCTTTAGTCGATGAGATTTTAGAGTTGAAAGAAGGGAAAATGGCGGTTGGCGTCAAACAAATCAGCAAAGAAGATACCTTTGCGTTTGGCCAAAATCCAAATAGCCCCCTTATGCCAGGTGTGCTAATTGTCGAGGCGATAGCTCAAGTAACAGCAGTTGCCATCCACAGTGATGAAAAACATGATAATAAGCAGGCGCTTTTAGCTCGCATCCATAATTGCCGTATCCGTAAACAAGTTTTCCCAGGAGATGAACTTTGTGTGGAAGTATTTGTCACAAAAGTAAAAAAAACAATTGCCAAAGCGGCAGGAAGAGCAACTGTTCGCGGGGAGTTGATTGGGGAAGCAGAGTTTCTTTTTTCTTTTAAATAATGGTTGGAAAAGAGGGGCTGTTAAACTTGCCTGTTGATTTCCATTCCAGGCGTTTGCTTTCCACTGGCTCTTTTTGACTCGCTGTTTCCTGCAGGAGTCTCACATCTTCCATTCCAATCAACAAAGTGCCAAAATCCATCCTAATTCTTACATAACTTTTTAAAAATTAAATACAAAAAAACATCTTTTCTTGTAGAATAAAAAATGAATAGAAATCAAAAAACAGGGGAAGAAAAACAATTTGTTTTTCTTCCCCTGTTTTTATTTTAGGACGTATTAGACAGCCCGTTCTTATATGGAGAAGTAAATTTTACGCATCTAATAATTTTGATTTTTACTTTTTTAAAAAATATATCTAAAGAATTGACATTTTCTGATTATTTTTATATATTAAAAGAAATAAAAGGAGAGAAGGTGATGTGTTATGGAAAACGTATATGCAAATCAATCAATGCTATTTAGTTTGTCCCAGTTCACACGCCAAAAGTGTACATTTCAGCAATAATGTATGCCTCTTAAACGTGGGAAAAACCTTGTGGACTGCTAAATGGCAGAACACAAGGTTTTTTTATTATGCACATTTAGGAGGAAATATCATTGAATGTAAAACAATTAGGTTTTACCGAATTTTTTGAAAACCAATACGATTATTTAAAACAAAATAATAAATATAAAAACTGTATTCCTGCACGTATTACATTAGAACATAAGCATTCCTATCGTGTGAGAAGTGGCGCTTTTGAATGGCTTGCCACACTTTCAGGCCATTTTATTTATACAACAGTTTCCCGTACAGATTTTCCAGCAGTAGGCGATTGGGTGCTTGTGGAAAAATTGCAAGGAGAAGATAAAGCAATTATTCACCATGTATTCGAAAGAAAGTCAAAGTTTTCCCGAAAAATGGCTGGAACTATAATAGATGAGCAAATTGTTGCCGCAAATGTGGATATTGTCTTTATTGCCATGAGCTTAAATGAAGACTTTAATATTAGGCGCTTAGAAAGATATTTAATTGCTGCATGGGATTCGGGTGCAAAACCAGTTGTAGTGCTGACAAAAGCAGATTTATGCGATGATGTGGAATCGTTTGAACGTAGAGTGAATAATATCGCATTTGGTGTTGAGGTGTTTCCAGTTTATGCTTTGATTGGAAAGGGATTAGTACAAATCCAGAATTTGTTGGCAGAAGGTGTTTCAGGAGCATTGCTTGGTTCATCAGGTGTTGGAAAATCTACACTTGTTAATGCGCTGCTGGAAACAGAGAAAATGAAAATTTCTAGCATTCGAGAAGACGATGCAAAAGGGCGTCATACGACAACACATCGAGAACTGGTTCTTTTGCCGAATGGGGGCATTTTAATTGATACACCTGGCATGCGGGAACTGCAATTATGGGAACAGAATGATAGTTTTGACACAAGCTTTCAAGATATAGAAGAGTTTGCTGAACGATGTAAATTTAGAAACTGTACTCATACAAATGAACCTGGATGTTTTGTTCAACAAAAAATACAAGCACGTGAATTAGAAACAAAACGTCTTCAAAGCTACTTTAAATTAAAAAAAGAGCTGGATTTTATCGAAAAGAAAACAATGAAACAGACAAAGCTGGAAGAAAAAAGAAAAGAAAAAAAAGCAGCTAAAAAAAATAAAAAGAAGTATAAAAATAACTATTCAAATGAATAAAAAATACAAAACTTTGCTGTAGGAAATGCAGCAAAGTTTTTTTAGATAAATGAAATTTTACGCACTCAATATATAATAGCATATAATTTATATCATTAAAAAATCTCTTAAAATACTAACTGATATTTTTCTTCTAAATTTTCTAGCAAATGCATATACCTGTTAATAGAAAGGAGACGGCCTATGCATCCAACTAAAATACGCTACTATTTCCAAGCCATTAATTCTACTATATTAGGAGTCATCCTTGTTTTTATTTTAATTGCAGGGATCACCACTTCTTTTTTCTCATTAAAACTTTCATCCAACTATGTCAGCAACTTTCTAAAAGAGGTGGATTCTACGAATCTTTATTATGAAATTTTCCGATCAGAAAATCATTTTTTTCCAGAGACTACATCTAGCGGACTTTCTTTTTCGAAGTTATTTTTTCAGGTAGCAACGAATATTAAATTAGATGATACGAGAACCTTATTAGGACGAGAACTTCCATTGCTGACCTTTTATCATACAGATATTATTGTGGCTGAAAAAGGGACAACAATTGCTAATTTGCCTTATGAATCAACACCATCAGAGGAAATATTAAAAAATCCAAAAGAAGCAAATGAAGAAAGCATTGAAAAAGAACAAACAGAAGAAAAAGAAGATACAAAACCAATCCAAGTGGCAAAAACAAAAAAAGTGTTTATCTACCAAACACATAATCTAGAATCGTATTTGCCATTATTAAAAAATACTACAAATCCTAATGATGCAATCAGCGCAGATCCACGAGTAAATGTGGTGAGTCTTGGCAGCAAACTGACATCTCTTCTGCAAAAAGAGGGCATTGGCGTGGAACATGATAAAACAAACTTTAATCAAAAATTACTGGACCGCAAGTGGAGCTATTCGTCTTCTTATACCATGTCTAAAGAAATCGTCAAAGAGGCAGTTGCAGTAAATAATGATTTAACATATTTAATTGATATCCATCGAGATTCAAGCAGGCGACAAGCGACTACTACAACGATAAATGGAAAGTCTTATGCCCGACTAGTATTTGTTATTGGGCAAGCAAATAAAAATTATGAAAAAAATACAGAGTTTGCAAAAAAACTAAATAATAAACTAAAAGAAAAGTATCCTGGCATTTCTAGAGGGATTCTCGGCAAAGCAAAAACAGAAGGAAATGGCATCTATAATCAAGATTTTTCTGATAAAGCAATTCTTTTAGAAGTTGGCGGAGTAGATAATAACCAAGCAGAATTAAAGAGGTCAATGGAAGCATTTGCAGATGTATTCTCAGAAGTATATTGGGAAGAAAATAATGCAACAGAGCAATAATTTCAAAAAAAAACCAGCAACTCTTTAAAAAGAATTGCTGGTTTTTTTGCTTGGTTTATTCTAGTTCAAAAAGCAAACCAGGGATGCTTGTAATCATTTTCCTTTCTTGTTCAGTGCTTGGCGATATCGTGCACCATTGTTCATGGCTGCTTGTAACAAGCCACTCTTTGTCTTTTTGGAAAAAAGACAAGTCTTCCGGCAATTTTGGATGTTCCCAAGTGTATAAAGACTGGCTATGTTTCGTTAATGCTTTCCATGCATTTTCATCTGTCTGATAATAGAAAACTTCTACTGTTTGGCTGCCGCCAAGCATGGTGCTTGCCCATTCAGATTGATTTTTTTTCGTAAGGAAAGAAGGCTCCAAATCATTCATAATGGTTTGATATTTTTTATATGTTGCCCCCATATCACTTCTAAGAATTAGCTGAAAGGAATCGCAAACACGAAATGCAGCAGCAAGCAGCAATTTGTAGACGTGATTACAAGGATCTACTTTTATATGAATCATTATTGTTCTCCTTTACTTTTTTCAGAAAAAACAGTTTCAATAAACTGTTTATACCGTCGCAGTGCTGCTTCACTAGTCAAGGCAAATCGCTTCATAATTTGCTCGTCTCGTTTCCCTTCTTTTATATAATCTAAAATGGCTGTATTTCTTAATGTTGACGCAGAAATTTTTCGCAGAGGAATTTTTCTGACTTCATCTTTAATCATTTCCTGAATAGCGCGAACAGACAAAAACTTGGGCCGCTGAATATCATAATCATACTGAAAAGAATAGGAAATATTGTTAAAAGCAACAAACAAAGGATCAAGTGTATGATATTTTGGCCGAAATAATGGGGGAATGGAAAAAAAATAGGCTCTTATATTTTTTATAATATCTTCCTCCAGTATAAATTTTCTGGCCACCTCATTCCCCTGTAAAATTAACTCCCTTTGTGCAAAATTAATATTTTTCATGGTTAGATTATGTATTTCTTGAGGAGTTAATCCATATGCTCGAATCAACTGGACAATCGCTTTATTTCTATCCAGCAAATAGTTACGGGCCGATTTTTTTGTTTTTTCGCTCTCCTTTGTTTGCAATGATTCAATCAACCGATTGTATTCCTCTATTTTAATAAAGTCATTTTCTGTTAAAGAACGCATAGGCAGCGCTTCTGAAAGTTTATGGATTTCCTCTGCTGCTATTACTTGATGAAATTTCATAAGACGGCTTAGCACAGATGCCAAGCGGCGAATGGTTGCCTGGGATAAATGCTGCTTCCGCAAATAAAAAAAATAAGCGCGTATATCTTCTGTTTGAAGGGCGGCAAATGTTTCGAAATTAGTGCTTTTTTTCTCTTTTTCCAGCCAGGTGATAAACTTTTTGATATCAGATTCATATTGTTTTAATGTTAGCTTTGATCTTCCTGACTCCACTAAGCTTTCTATATAAGCTTGAACATACTCTGGAAATAATAAATTCATTTCGATTCGCTCCTTTACAGAAAAATTTTGAATTTTCATCGTTTGTTGATTAACTTCTTTTTTATTTTAACATAGGTTATTAAGTGAGGGAGAAAGGGGATTTCAGATTGATAAAAGCAAGAGTTGGTGAATCCACATACTTTTTCAATAGTGATTTAGAATTGTATTTTTCAAGATTTAAACAATATATTATTGGGCATAATCAAACATTCTCCGCTTTTGGCAAGCAAACACTTCTTTATGCAGATTGGACTGCAAGTGGTCGTTTATATAAAAGTATTGAAGAAAAATTAACAAAAGAATTAGGCCCATTTGTGGGAAACACTCATACAGAATCAAATATTACAGGAACCTATATGACAAAGGCTTATGAAGAAGCGAAAGAAATTATAAAGTCACATGTTCATGCAAATGAAAAGGATATACTTTTATTTGCAGGTTCTGGCATGACAGCAGCAGTAAATAAACTGCAGAGAATACTTGGATTAAAACAGCCAAAAAAGGAGATTGAATCAGAAAGGCCCATTGTTTTTGTAACACATATGGAGCATCATTCCAATTATCTTTCTTGGGTAGAAACCAATGCAGATGTAGAAATGATTCCTCCTGATTCATCAGGAGATGTAAATTATAGCTATCTAGAAGAACTCCTGAAAAAATATAAAGATAGAAAACAAAAAATAGGAGCTTTTACTGCCTGTTCTAATGTAACAGGAAGAAAAACAGATTATCACCATTTAGCAAGCATTATGCATAACCATAACGGCCTATGTTTTATCGATTTTTCCGCTTCTGCTCCATATATCAAAATCGACATGCATCCAAGCGATAAAACAGAACAATTAGATGCTATCTACTTTTCTCCACATAAATTTCTTGGAGGCCCTGGCACAAGCGGCGTTGTCATAATGAACAAAAACTTGCTCACATCCAAAGTCCCTGATTTGCCAGGAGGAGGAACCGTTGATTTTACCAATCAATGGGGCGATATTCTTTATAAAAAAGACATCGAGGAAAGGGAGGATGGAGGGACGCCAGGATTTTTGCAAGCGATTAAAACGGCATTAGCCATAAAATTAAAAGAAAATATGGGCATACAGGAAATTGAAGCAAGAGAAAAAGAACTAGTGACAATTGCGCTTGCAGAATTAGAAAAAATAGAAGGAATAGAAGTGCTTGATTCCTGCAATAAAAATCGCCTTGGTGTCATTTCTTTTATCGCTAAAAATGTTCATTATGACCTAATGGTGCGCCTGCTAAATGATCGCTTTGGCATACAAGTAAGGGGAGGCTGCTCTTGTGCAGGGCCATATGGACATCATTTATTGCATTTAACAAAAGAACAATCGAAAAAAATCAGCCAAGAAGTGCTGGAAGGAGATTTTTCCCATAAACCTGGCTGGGTGCGCCTGTCTCTTCATCCAACTATGTCCAATGAAGAGGTATATACTATTATTCATGGGATAAAAAAAATCATCCTTTTTCATAAAGAATGGGAAACAGATTATGCATTTTGCAATTACCGCAATGAATATGTAGGAAAAAGGAAACTGTCTTGTGATACAAAGGCATTGTTTGATTTATAGTGAAATTAGAGTCTAGCTGTCTGCTTTAGGCTCTAGTTTTGTCTTGACTGCCAATAATTGATCTGTTTTTTGACACTGCTTTCTTAGTGTATCCATATTTTGTGGAAGCAGTTTATGCTCCTTCTTTTTGTTTAAACTAGCAGGAAAAAAAGGAGATTTAAAGAATTGTAAAAAAGAGGTGTTATGAAGGATGAAGAAAATGATCAAAAAACAATTGCTGGATAATTCCCCTCTAGTGCGGTCCATAATAGAATATCAAGAAGTGTGCTGGATAAATGAGGGGAAAAGCGAGCTGCCTATTGCTGCTATTAAGGAAGTTAATATTGAAGAAGCAATAAAAAGACTGCAGCGTTTTGCTCCTGTTATTGCTGAATGGTTCCCTGAAACTCGTTCTGATTTTGGATTAATTGAATCCCCCCTCCAAAAAATCCCTTTGTTTAAGCAAGCGATGGAAAAGAGGGAAAACCAAAAGTTTTTTGGCAATTGGTTTGTCAAATCAGATCATCAATTGCCTATATCAGGATCAGTCAAAGCAAGAGGCGGCATTTATGAAGTGCTGAAATTTGCGGAGAAACTAGCGTTAGAGAAGGAGCTGATTGATCAAAAGGAATCTTATCGGAAACTGCTCTCTCCTTCTATAAAAAGTTTTTTTGCGGATTTTACAATCATTGTTGGTTCTACAGGAAACTTAGGCTTAAGCATTGGCATTATTGGAAGAAAATTAGGTTTTCAGGTAGTTGTACATATGTCAAAAGATGCAAAAACATGGAAAAAAAATAAGCTGAAAGAAATTGGTGCAACGGTTATAGAACATGATGCAGATTATAGTGTTGCTGTAGAACAAGGGAGAAAAGAAGCAGAAAAAGATTCCTTTTGCTATTTTATCGATGACGAAAATTCCACTCATTTATTTGAAGGGTATGCCACTGCGGCATATCGCTTGAAAGAACAACTACACGCAAAACAAATTATTATCGATGAAAATCACCCATTATTCGTTTATTTGCCTTGTGGAGTCGGCGGGGCTCCCGGTGGCATTTCCTATGGATTAAAAAAAATCTTTCACGAACATGTACATTGTTTTTTTGCGGAACCAACCCATTCGCCTGCTATGCTTACAAGACTTTATACGAATATAAAGAATATTGCTGTCCAAGATCTTCAGCTGGATAATCAGACAGAAGCAGATGGGCTTGCGGTGGGAAAAGCATCTGAATTTGTAGCAGATCATATTGGCAGCTTCATTAGCGGCTGTTATACGATTTCCGATCACCAGCTATTTTGTTTGCAGGCATTGTTATTTGAGGCAGAAAAGGAATATTTAGAGCCATCTGCACTCGCAGGTTTTTATGGACCACTAATGATTAAGGCATATACAGAAAAAGAAAACCTTTGTGAAAAAATGTCCCAATCGACTCATGTTTTTTGGGGAACAGGAGGCATGCTTGTACCTGAGGAAATCAGAAAAAAACAGTTGGATTTTGGGAAAACAATGCTTTAACAGTAGGTTTGGATTAGTTGGAAAATAAAAAGAATGGAAGGTTAAAATGGAAATAATTATAGCAAGTGCCTTTTCAGTTATCATATTATTTATAATGGCTTGTTCGATGATAAAAATATTTATTATTGCTTATAAAAAAGTGGAAATAAAATTTCGAAGATTCATGGTTTTCATTACATTTACCATTGCCGCAAGTTTAATTGCTGTTTCCATTTTGCCCTTTGGATATCAAAAGATTATGGATCTGATCTATTAAACTTTTTAATAAACAACCATGTTTCTTGCATATGCTAGTTATTGGAATCCTAAATATCAAGTAGGATTCTTTTTTCTATTCACAATTAATGTTATCATAAAATTATTATTCTATGAAACTCGCACTTTTTAAAGAAGCTATTGAAAGGCATCTATAGAGTTGCTTCGAGGAGGAAGGTATGTCTCAATTAATTATTCAACCGCCCAAAAGGCAAAAAAGGAAAAAATTGATACTTGGACTGGTGCTTGGAATTTTCCTTGTTTTTTCAAGTATTCTTCTGCTTTTTTATCCATTTGCAAGCAAGGAGAAAAGCAGTTATTTTCATGGAGAAAAACCGATTTTATTAAATGGAGAACAAATAGGCAATGCCATTACTGTCAATGATACAGTGTATTTGCCTTTATCTGTCTGGCAAAAAAATATTGACAGTTCGATTACTTATGATTCAAACAGCAATTCTGTTATTGTAACAACAAAAGATAAAGTCGTACAATTTCCAACAGATTCGCTCTCTTATTTTGTCAATAATGAGGCAGTGAATCTGCAATTTCATCCGATTAAGGATGAAAATGGCAAAGTATATGTTGCGATTGATCCTTTAGTCGATTTTTATGCGTTGTCTTATTCCAGCTTAAAAGACAATGATGGAATTCTATTAGAAAAAGATGGGGACAAAAAAACATATGCAACGGTTACAGCGGGCAAAAAGGACGAGGACTACAAAAGACTGAGAACAGAACCAAGTCTATTCTCGTCCTACACAGCAGAAGTAGCCGATAAAGAAGCAGTAACCATTGAAAAAGAAAAAGATGGTTATTATTATATACGCAAAAAAAATGGGATAGCGGGCTTTATTAAAAAAGATTTGATTCAAAAAGGGAAAACAGAAACGGTAAAAGTAGAATTAAAACAAAAAGAACCAAAACTCAAGAAAGTAAATGGCCCAATTCAATTAACATGGGAAGCCGTCTATTCAAAAAATCCAGATACTTCTACCATAAAAAAAATGGAAGGCGTCAATGTTGTTTCACCAACATGGTTTAAGCTATCGGACAATAAAGGAAATGTCAGCAATTTAGGTTCTACTGCCTATGTAAAATGGGCTCATAAGCAGAAATATCAAGTATGGGGCTTATTTTCCAATGATTTTTCACCAGAAAAAACACATGAAGTGTTTAAAGACTACAAAACAAGACAAAAGGTTATCCGTCAACTGCTTGTATACAGTGAGATGTATAATTTAGATGGAATCAATATTGATATTGAAAATGTCAATGAAGAAGATGGCAAATATGTGACTCAGTTTGTTAGAGAAGCAACCCCTTATTTGCATGATGCAGGTCTAACGGTTTCTATGGATATAACCTTTATTGCAGGGGGCAACTATTCGGCCTTTTTCGAACGGGCTCACCTTAGTGATTTAGTCGATTATATGGTAGTAATGGCCTATGATGAACATTGGGCAACATCGCCAGAAGCTGGAAGTGTTGCAAGTTTGCCATGGGTAGAAAATAACTTAGAAGCATTAATGGGTGAAGTTCCAAATGAGAAGTTAGTATTAGGTGTGCCTTTGTATACAAGATTATGGGAAGAAAAAGAAAATGGCGATATTTCTTCAAAAGCTTTATCGATGGAAAAAGCTGATGAATGGGTAAAAAAACATAAAGTAACAGTTACGTATGATGAAGAAACAAAACAGAATTACGGGGAATATTATGACAGCAAAACAAAATCCACCTATAAAATTTGGATGGAAGATGAAATATCTTTATCCAATCGAGCTCAACTTGTCGATAAATATGCTTTAGCTGGAATTGCCAGCTGGTCGAGATTTTTTGCAGATGAAACAGCTTGGAGCGCTCTTGCTTTAGAAGAAAAACAGGAACAGTAATTTTTTAGCATAACTAAAAAGGTTTGGCTGCCATTTGTGCAGATAACCCTTTTTTTGATAAAAATTCACAAAAACTCCTTTAGTTCAAGGGAGTTTTTTCTTTTAGCTTTTCTTTTGTTAATAAAATTTGTTATCATAACTTATCAGCATCTTTTAGACAATCAAGAAAATGAAGTAAACGCTTACTTTCGAGCGCTGTTTGTTATTTTTACTGATTGGGAATAGTTAAACGGAAACTTCCATCAGTGGAGATTATGCATGCTTCACTGTTTTTAATCGAGAAATAGCACAAAAGGAGAGATAATGATGGCAATTGAAAATCCCAGCAGACAAGAAATTGGTGCACTTTTAAAAAAAGCAAAAAGAATTGCAGTGGTTGGATTAAGCGATAATCCAGAAAGAACTTCTTACATGGTTAGTTATGCAATGAAAGAGGCAGGTTATGAAATTATTCCTGTCAATCCAACCGTAAAAGAGGTTTTTGGGGTGAAAGCGGTTGCCAGTTTGTCTGAGATAACAGGCCATGTAGATATTGTGAATGTTTTTAGAAGATCAGAATTTTTGCCTCAAGTGGCCGAAGAGTTTGAAAAAATAGATGCAGATGTATTTTGGGCCCAGCTTGGAGTGGTCCATGAAGAAACATTTCAGCACTTAACTGAAAAAGGATATACGGTTATCATGGATCGGTGCATTAAAGTGGAGCATGCTTTAACAAAATAACAGATGAAAAAGTTGGGTTCATTGCTTTTGGCAGATGCAAATTTATTGGAATTTTCTGCTTTGGCATGAATCTCTCTTTTTATCCTCATCTAAGGGATGATAAGAGAAAATGAGAAGCCCAGATAGGCAAAAAATTAGCTCTAAAAGCCGGATCAATCAGTGGGGGAAAAAAAATCCTCTGATTGTAGTTTCGTTTTAGTTTTTCTATTTTTAAAAGAATTTTTTCTTCCTGGAACTACACATAAGGAAAATGAGTGTCAAGTTTTTTTTCCTATCATTCTGTGTTAACATAATATAGACATTTATGTTAACAATACTTTATTATGCATGAATGGCCTTTGATCCCAGCTAAGGAATTAGAAAAGGGCCTAAGAAAGATAGACGGGGGATGAAGAACTCCTTACTGTTTAAAGTTTTATTTTATAAAATAACTTTTTCTTTTTTTAGTAATGGTATATGATGAGTACCTGTGCAAAAAATAAACAAAAAAAGAAAAAGATTTCTCGTTTGAAAAAAAAATGATACAATAAAAATAAGAACAATTGTTCTTGTTGCGGATTATTTACTGCATCTGTAAAAAATAAAAACATTTTTCACTTCGTTTTTTAGTTTAAATGGTTATGCTTCTTATTTTTTTAGTAAATAATGTGGCGAAAAGAAGGGGGATGTTTATGACCTTCTTTTTGTTGCTTTTACGGCCAAATGATAATTTTCTAAAAAAATTTAAAGATAAATTAAAGGGAAATTTAGATATTGGACGAATACATAAACAATTGTTCGACATGATACATAAAAAGAGAACATGTCGTGTTTTAAAGGTGAAAGGGGTATGTATGTGGCAAAAAGTCAGCAAACATTTGATTATAATGATGATGCCATACAGGTCTTAGAAGGGCTGGAAGCAGTGAGAAAACGTCCTGGCATGTATATTGGCAGCACGGATTCAAGAGGATTGCATCATTTAGTATATGAAATTGTAGATAACGCGGTCGATGAAGCATTAGCCGGATTTGGGGATGCGATCATTGTAAAAATACATCGGGACAATAGTATTAGTGTACAAGACAAAGGAAGAGGAATGCCTACTGGAATGCATAAAATCGGCAAACCGACGCCAGAAGTCATTTTTACGATTCTTCATGCAGGAGGAAAGTTTGGACAAGGAGGCTATAAAACAAGCGGCGGGTTGCATGGGGTTGGCGCTTCTGTTGTTAATGCTTTGTCTGAATGGGTCGTTGTCAAAATTAAACGAGATGGTTTTATTTATGAGCAGCGGTTTGAGCATGGGGGCAAACCAGTCACAACGCTGGAGAAAAAAGGAAAAACTACACAAACAGGCACAACCATTCATTTTAAGCCAGACCCAACGATTTTCTCTACTACAACTTATAATTTTGAAACATTAAGTGAGCGGTTAAGAGAATCTGCTTTTTTATTAAAAGGATTAAGAATTGAATTGATTGATGATAGAAATGATCTTCATAACATTTTCTTTTATGAAAATGGGATCGAAGCATTTGTCGAATATTTAAATGAAGAAAAAGACACCTTGCATCCAGTTGTCAGTTTAGAAGGAGAAAGCAATGGCATTGAAGTAGAATTTGCTTTCCAATTTAACGATGGCTATTCAGAAAATGTACTGTCTTTTGTTAATAATGTTCGCACAAAAGACGGTGGAACACATGAAGCTGGATCCAAAACAGCAATGACCAGAATGTTTAATGAATATGCGCGAAAAGTAAACCTTTTAAAGGAAAAAGATAAAAATTTGGATGGCTCGGATATTCGTGAAGGGCTTGCGGCAATTGTTTCTGTGCGTGTACCAGAAGATTTGCTGCAATTTGAAGGGCAAACCAAAGGGAAATTAGGCACAAGCGAAGCAAGATCTGCAGTAGATGCTGTCGTATCAGAACATCTTGCCTACTTTTTAGAAGAAAATCCAGAAACCAGCTCGCTTTTAATCAAAAAGGCGATAAAAGCTTATCAAGCAAGAGAAGCTGCGAGAAAAGCAAGGGAAGAAGCAAGGGGCGGCAAAAAAAGAAAACGTTCAGAAGCGGTTCTTTCCGGCAAATTAACGCCAGCACAATCTCGAAATCCATTAAAAAATGAATTGTATCTAGTCGAAGGGGATTCTGCGGGAGGATCGGCAAAACAAGGAAGAGATCGCCGTTTTCAAGCCGTGCTGCCACTCCGGGGGAAAGTTATTAATACAGAAAAAGCAAAACTTGCTGATATATTCAAAAATGAAGAAATCAACACGATTATTCATGCAATTGGCGGAGGCGTCGGCGCAGATTTTAATGTAGAAGATTCTAATTATGAAAAAATCATCATTATGACCGATGCAGATACAGATGGCGCCCATATCCAGGTATTGCTTTTGACATTTTTCTACCGATACATGAAACCTCTTGTTGAAGCAGGAAAAGTCTATATTGCTTTGCCACCTTTATATAAAGTAAGCAAAGGAACAGGCAAAAATGAAAAGATTGAATACTCCTGGAGCGATGATGATCTGCAGGATGCGATAAAAAAAATTGGCAAAGGCTACACGCTGCAGCGTTATAAAGGACTTGGAGAAATGAATGCCGATCAATTATGGGATACGACAATGAATCCAGAAACAAGAACATTGATCCGAGTGAAAATTGATGATATTGCCCGAGCAGAACGCCGAGTGACAACATTAATGGGCGATAAAGTCGAGCCAAGGCGAAAATGGATTGAATCCAATGTAGCATTTGGTTTAGAGGAAGATGGAAGCATTTTGGAAAATGAAAATATTGTGGTTGCAGAGGAGGGAAGTCCATCATGAGTTCAACCGAACAATTTCGTGATTTGCCTTTAGAGGACGTTCTCGGCGACCGTTTTGGACGGTACAGTAAATATATTATTCAAGAGCGGGCGCTGCCTGATGCACGAGATGGCTTAAAGCCGGTACAGCGCCGCATTCTTTATGCGATGCATGTCGATGGGAACACCCAAGAAAAGAATTTCCGCAAATCAGCAAAAACAGTCGGAAATGTAATCGGGAACTATCATCCGCATGGAGACTCATCTGTTTATGATGCAATGGTGCGGATGAGCCAAGAATGGAAACTTCGCAATGTATTAATACAAATGCATGGAAACAACGGAAGTTTAGACGGCGATCCACCTGCAGCTATGCGTTATACAGAAGCAAGGTTGTCAGCCATTTCTGCAGAACTCTTAAAAGATATCGAAAAAAGAACAGTAGAATTTATTCCAAACTTTGATGATACATCCAATGAACCTACTGTACTTCCAGCCAAATTTCCCAACTTGCTTGTAAACGGTTCGACAGGAATTTCCGCAGGGTATGCAACTGATATTCCTCCCCATCATTTAGGAGAAGTAATTGATGGGGTCATCGAAAGGATGGATCATCCTACTTGTTCCGTTGAAGATATCATGGAGCATATTAAAGGGCCAGATTTTCCGACAGGCGGCATTATTCAAGGAGTTGAAGGCCTAAGGAAAGCTTATGAAACCGGCAAAGGAAAAATTGTCGTTCGAGGCAAAACGGAAATGGAAGAACTTAGAGGCGGCAAACAGCAAATTGTCATCACGGAAATTCCATATGAAATCAACAAAAGCAATCTTGTCAAAAAAATCGATGAACTTCGCTTAGACCGCAAAGTAGAAGGTCTTGCCGAGGTCCGAGATGAGACGGACCGCACTGGGTTGCGAATTGTCATCGAATTAAAAAAAGAAACAGACGCTAATGGCATTTTGCACTTTTTATATAAAAACACGGATCTTCAGATTACGTATAATTTTAATATGGTAGCCATTTATAATAAACGGCCAAAGCTAATGGGCATTTTGCCGCTTTTGGATGCTTATATTGAACATCAAAAAGAAGTAGTGACAAAACGTACGCAATTCGATTTGGAAAAAGCAAAAGAACGCCAGCATATTGTGGATGGATTGATTAAAGCTTTGTCGATTTTAGATGAAGTGATTGCGACTATCCGTGCATCAAAAGATAAACGAAATGCAAAAGATAATTTAATTTCCGCTTTTCAATTTACGGAACCTCAGGCAGAAGCCATTGTTTCCTTGCAGTTGTATCGATTAACCAATACAGATATTACCGCACTGCAAGCAGAAGCAAAGGAGCTTGCAAAAAAAATTGCAGAGTGGACAGCTATTTTAGCAAGTGAAAAAAAACTGCTGTCTGTGATTAAAAAAGAGTTAAAAGATGTGAAAAAACGTTTTGAAACAACGAGACGCACGGTAATTCAAGCGGAAATTGAAGAAATTAAAATCAATTTAGAAGTGCTAGTCGCCAGTGAAGATGTGATTGTGACTGTCACAAAAGAAGGATACATAAAACGTACAAGCCAAAGATCCTATGCTGCGAGCAATGGCCAGGATTTTGGCATGAAAGACAGTGATCGGATTTTAAAGAAAATCGACATTAATACAACAGAAGTTGTTTTATTGTTTACGAATAAAGGCAATTATTTATATTGTCCTGTACATTTATTGCCAGATATCCGCTGGAAAGATTTGGGGCAGCATATTTCCAATATAATTCCGATTGAACGGGATGAATGCATTATCCAAGCCATTCCAGTCAAAGATTTTGAAACAACAGGATATTTATTATTTTTCACTAAAAATGGCATGGCAAAAAAATCGGAATTAAATCAATATAAAGCACAGCGCTATTCGAAGCCCCTTGTTGCCATTAACTTAAAAGGCGATGATGAAGTAGTGGATGTGCATCTTACAACAGGCAAAGAAGAAGTGCTTGTTGCTACCTATAATGGCTATGCGCTTCGCTTCCATGAAGAAGAAGTCAATATAGTGGGTGTGCGTGCTGCTGGGGTTAAAGGCGTTAATTTAAAAGAAAAAGATTTTGTTGTATCAGGCAAGCTCATTACCGATCCAAAAGAACAAAGTGTCGTTATTTTAACACAGAGGGGCTCTGTCAAAAAAATGAAACTTACGGAATTTGAAAACATAGGCAGAGCAAAAAGAGGTGTTGTGATGCTGAGGGAACTAAAAGCAAATCCTCACCGAATTGTCGGCATGGCAATTGTCCATAAACAAAATGTCCTCTATTTAGAAACAGAAAAGGGAGAAATCGAACAAATTGCTGTTGAGCCGATTCGTTTTAATGACCGCTATTCAAATGGCTCTTTTGTGATAGATGAAAGCGATGCAGGAAAAGTAAAAACGATGTGGGTAGAAACAGCAGAAGAATAAAAAAGAGCATCTGTTTAAAACACAGAGGCTTTCAAAGTGTAGATAAAGTCAAAAACGCATACTTTCAGGTCGATTGAAAACGTCTAGGCGCGAAGCCTGGAGAGGAGCAGAGTTACCAAGGCAGGTAATGAGCATTCGAACAAGGAGAGCAACAAAAAAACGGGCGTTTGTCAACAGCCTGAAGAGCATCTGTTTAAAGAACAGATGCTCTTTTCTTTCATCCATCCTTTAGAAAAAAGGGCAAAACGAAAAGATATATTTTAGTATATGGGTTTTGATATATTGTTTTTTATTTACTGTTAGACTTTATCCATAACCTTAATGTTTAGTTTGGTGCGTAATAGATTGAATATCAGTGTTTTGGACTTTTAAAAAAAGTAGTATAAAAGCATTTCTTTTTTATTGGTTATTTCCTTCCAAAGTCTGCCTTTATTTCCCCGTGTCGTTTTGTATCCCACTTGATTACTTTATTGGAATAGCTATTTTCTTTGAGCCATTTTTCTGCACGCGCCACTTTTTGCCAAAGCGCTTCTGTACGATCATCTCTTACAAGTGTAGTATTGGCCTTTTTATTGCGGACCCAAGCAAGTGCTGTCATGCTGTCTGTGTAAATCGTTGTGTTTTGTCCTTCTTTTTGCAAGTGTGCCAAAGCGTGAACGATGCCAAGGAATTCTCCAATATTATTAGTGCCGAGTACTGGCCCATAATGAAAAATCGTTTCACCTGTTTTCGTATGGACGCCTCTATATTCCATCATCCCTGGATTGCCGCTGCAGGCAGCATCTACAGAAATGCTGTTTTCCTCGATTGCTGGAGCAGGAGAAGAAGTTGTTGTTTTGTTTCTAGCACTGGCAGTTCGCGTGCTGTTTGCTGTGTTTTTTCCTTGTCCATATGCTTGTTCTGCTTCTGGCAAAGTAGGAAATGATTTAAAAGAGGCTCCTTGATATCCTTTTGTCTGTTTCTCGCATTCGGCCCATGTTGTATAAATACCAGGTTTTCTGCCATTCCATACTACATAATATTTTTTTTTTGCCACGATACATCCCCCCACCTTTTATTCATTTTTTTATCATACCATAGGGTAAAGGCGAATGGCATGTACAGTTCCCTCGTTTTTTTATAAGGCCGTTGAAAAAGTTAAATTAGTGGATAAAACTAGTTTGAAATTGGCTTTTAATCGATGAATAAATCAGTTTTTCGGGGCTTACCATTCGCTTTCCGGAGGGGCGAGCGCCAAGCCGCTTCGCTGCTTTGCTCCTGCAGATCCCCCAGGAGTCGAATGGATGCCTCTTCAAACAATAGATAGTTTCCTTTCATTGCCCCTTTCATCACATACAAATATAAAATATAGTAAATTTTTCAACAGCCTCTTTTTTACAAGAAAGGTTTTTTCTATAAAAACAGGAAATATATGCAAAAAAGGATGCGAACAAACCATAATTCAGTATAATGAAAGTATACTAGCATAGGAAGGAGGAAAACCGTTGATTAGCCTTTTGCCTATTATGATAGAAAGAGTGGGCATCTTAGTATTATTTGCTTTTTTGCTTTCCCGTGTATCATTGTTTCGTGGAATGATTCAAAAAGAAAGGGAGTATAATCTCCAAGAAAAGATGCTGCTAATGTTTATTTTTGGAATGTTTGGCATTATCAGCAACTACACAGGGGTGGCGATTGAGAAGGGAAGCATTATTTCTCATTCCTGGCAGACAAATCTGGAGGAAAGCACAGCCATAGCAAATACACGCATTATGGGAGTAGCGATTGGGGGGTTATTAGGAGGTCCTGCTATCGGATTTGGAGTCGGATTTATTGCCGGATTGCACCGATTTACACTAGGTGGTTTTACAAGCATTGCGTGTGGGATTTCCACCATTATAGCTGGGCTTCTTACTGGATTAATCGGCAAAAAATATCGTTTTTTTCAAAATCCTCCGTTTACTACCGTTTTTATTTGCATTTGTATGGAACTGCTGCAGATGGCGATTATTCTTCTTATGGCAAAACCATTTGTTAACGCTTTCGAACTAGTATCCATTATCGCCGCGCCGATGATTATCATCAATGGATTTGGCATTCTCATTTTTATTTATCTTATTCAAAGTATTTTATCGGAAGAAGAACAAACAAAAGCAGCACAAACGGAAGTGGCCTTAGATATTGCGCAAAACACCTTGCCTTATTTCCGCCTCGGCCTAACTCCTGAATCAAGTCGCCATGCTGCACAAATCATTATTGCAGCAACATCGGCAGAAGCAGTTGCCATTACGAATCGAACCATGGTGCTGACCCATATTGGCATTGGATCAGATCACCATATTCCGTTAGAAAAAACAGAAACAGAATTAACCAAACATGTGCTTGCATCAGGAAAAATAGTTACAGCCATCACCAAAAAGGAAATTCATTGTTCTCATCTAGAATGTCCATTGCAAGCAGCAATTGTTCTCCCGCTAAAAGCAAATCAAAAAATTGTTGGGACATTAAAATTATATTTTACTAATCCGAAAAATATGGGAATTGTTGAATATAAATTAGCAGAAGGGTTAAGCAGGCTGTTTTCCATGCAATTAGAACTAGCGGAAGCGGAAAATCAGCAAAAACTATTAAAAGATGCAGAAATTAAAGCACTGCAGGCTCAAATTCATCCACATTTTTTATTTAACAGCATGAATACGATTGCGGCTTTAATACGAACAGATCGGGACAAAGCGAGAAGAATGGTTCATCAATTAAGTGCATTTTTCCGCAGCAATTTGCAAGGATCAAAAAGCATGTATATTCCGCTTAAACAGGAATTAGAACATGTTGACGCTTTTTTGGCATTAGAAAAAGCGAGGTTTCCTGATAAATTTTCCCTTCATCGTTCGATCGATTCTTCTTTACATAATGTATTAGTTCCGCCATTTGTTTTACAGCCATTAATTGAAAATACATTAAGACATGCTTTTTCTGCCGCCAAAAAAGGGGATATCTATTTAACAGGCTATAGACAACATGACTCTCTGGTGCTTACGGTGGAAGACAATGGAAAAGGAATGTCGGAAGAGTTGCTGTTAATGATTGGAAATAAAACAGTGCAGTCAGAAAAAGGCACCGGTACGGCATTATGGAATATCTCCAAACGGATAAAAGAACTATATGGGAGAAAAGCAGTTTTTTTGCTGGAAAGTGAACCAAATAGGGGGACAAAAATTATAATTCAGCTTCCAATCAGAGAAATAAAACAATGGGGGAATGAGGATGTTGAAAGCGCTAGTAGTGGAAGATGAGCCATTGGCTAGAGACGAATTAATGTATTTACTAAAAAGAACAGATACGGTGGAAATAATGGGAGAATATGCTTCGGTAGAAGATGAATTAGAGTTTCTCCTCTCTGCAGAAACAGTCGATGTTATTTTTCTTGATATTCAGCTTGGCAATGAAAGTGGAATGCGGCTAGCAGAAAAAATTAGCATGCTAAAGAATCCGCCAGAAATTGTTTTTGCAACAGCTTATGATGAGTATGCCCTTCATGCCTTTAAGGTGCATGCCATGGATTATCTTTTAAAACCGATTGATGAGGAGCGGCTAAAAAGTACCATAAAAAAGCTCCAGCATGTACAGACTGCTAAACACTATAAAAACAAGACAGCAGAATTAAATACTGTCAGTCTTATGCCTGATAAAATTGCAGTATCCAGTGATGATCGAATAAAAATTATTCCCATAGAGGAAATATTATATATTCAGTCTCAAAACAATAAAACGTCCATTACAACAAAAACAAAAACGATTACCGTCACAAGCACTTTAATACAGTTAGAACAAAAATTGAAAAACAGCTCGATGTTCCGTGTTCACCGCAGTTTTCTTGTTAATATGGATAAAATCAAAGAAATCGAACCATGGTTTCATTCTACCTACCAGCTTTTTATGGAAGATGGGGCAAAAATTCCTGTCAGCAGAAACTATACAAAAGATCTGAAACAGATTTTACAATTTTAGCTGCATTTTAGCTTTCTATTTCTGCAGTTCACAGCGATATTTCAGCAATTAGCATTGAAAACGCATGTATTTTCTTTTCATCTTTTATAATAAAAGCAGAAAAAGGGGGATGAGAAAAATGAATGCGATTACAATTGTGATAGCATCCATGTGTATTTTAATGATTGCCTATCGTTTATATGGAACATTTATGGCGGTAAAAGTATTAAAACTAAATGATGAAAAATTAACGCCGGCACATGAACTAAATGATGGCAAAGATTATGTGCCCACGAATAAGTGGGTATCATTTGGCCATCATTTTGCAGCAATTGCAGCTGCAGGACCATTGGTTGGGCCAATTCTTGCGGCACAGTTTGGTTATCTTCCAGGACTGTTGTGGCTGTTGATTGGAGCAGTGATTGGGGGAGCGGTCCACGATGCTGTCGTATTATTTGCGAGTATGCGCAAAAAAGGAAAATCACTTTCAGAAGTGGCAAAAGATGAATTAGGGCCTGTCGCTGGATTTTGCACAGGACTTGCAATGCTATTCATTATTACAATTACAATGGCAGGCTTATCCATGGTTGTTCTTCATGCATTAGAACGAAACCCTTGGGGAACATTTGCCGTTGGAATAACCATCCCGATTGCCATGGGTGTTGGCATTCTTTACAAAAAAACGGGCAATTTAAAAATGACTTCTACTATTGGATTCATTTTATTGATGGTTGGCGTTTTTATAGGGCCATCCATACAAGATACTGCACTTGGAGATTTTTTGACATTTGATACAAAAACACTTGCTATTATATTGCCGATTTATGCATTTTTTGCAGCAGCATTGCCTGTATGGCTGCTTCTTGCGCCGAGAGATTATTTATCCAGCTTTATGAAAATCGGGGTTTTTATTGCACTAATTATTGGAGTATTTATCATTAATCCAGTGATTGAATTTCCTGCTTTTACTTCTTTTATCCATGGAGGCGGACCAGTTATTGCAGGTCCTGTATGGCCATTTATTTCAATTACCATCGCATGTGGAGCAATTTCTGGGTTCCATGCATTTGTTGGATCTGGAACAACGCCAAAAATGCTCGATAAATGGAGTGATATAAAAGTAGTTGGTTTTGGAGCGATGCTAGTGGAATGTTTAGTCGGCATTATGGCATTAATTGCTGCAACAGCACTCCATCCAGGAGATTATTTTGCCATTAATTCTTCGCCGCAAGTATTTCAAACATTAGGAATGAATGTAACCAATCTGCCTGAACTGTCGAAAGAAATTGGCATTGATTTAGAGGGAAGAACAGGAGGAGCAGTAACCCTTGCTGTTGGAATGACGTATATTTTCACCGAGATTTCTTGGTTTCAGCATTTATCCTCTTATTTCTTTCAATTTGTCATTATGTTTGAAGCCGTATTTATTTTAACGGCAATTGATGCGGGTACAAGAGTTGCTCGCTATTTAATTCAAGACTTTTTTGGAGAATTTTATCGACCATTGAAAAAAGTTGACTGGATGCCTGGATCGATTTTTGCTAGTGCTCTTGCTTGTTTTATGTGGGGTTATCTTCTTTACTCTGGCGATATTAGTTCTGTTTGGGCATTATTTGGTGTTTCTAATCAGCTGATGGCAAGTATTGGGCTAATTATTGGAGCAACGGTTATTTTAAAAATTGCCGATAAACGCAGATATATGCTGACTTGTTTAATACCAATGGTTTATTTATTCATTACTGTCAATTATGCGGGATATTGGATGATTACAAATGTTTATTTAAATCCAGCTGCTGCAGGATATAATGTGCTGAATGGCATTCTTTCCATCATTATGCTAATTCTTGGAGTCATTATTATTATCACCGCCACCAGCAAATGGTTAAAAATGTGGAATGAGCCAAGAATCCACACAGAAACACATTCTTTATAAAATTTATCAGGACAAAAGAGAGTAGCGGCATGTTTTTTATGCGGATACTCTCTTTTTTTGATTTTAAAAAAAAGGAATAATATTTCCGAAAAATAGTGTATCCTAAGGAAAAGAAAAAAAGAGCTATATTATACAAGATGGGAAGGGGGAAAGCAGATGTCATGGTTGATTTTTGCTTTATTATCTGCCGTTTGTGCAGCACTTGTTGGGATTTTTGGAAAGATTGGGCTTGCCAATATTGATGCTAATACAGCTACTGCTGTTCGAGCTATTATAATGGCTGCTTTTTTAGTGATAGTGGTAGGAATTGAAGGGAATTTAGCAAAAATCCCAAGCATTATTGCCGATAAGAAAAGCTTTATGTGGATTGTACTAAGTGGAATGGCAGGTGCAACTTCCTGGATATTTTATTTTTTAGCATTAAAAACAGGGAAAGTTACACAAGTGGCCCCTGTTGATAAATTAAGTGTGGTGCTTGCCACCATTATTGCCATTTTGTTTTTAGGGGAAAAAATCAGCTTATTAAATGGATTAGGCATTGCACTGATTACCATTGGCGTTATTTTAACCACTCTTTAAGAGTCATTATCCAAATCGACAGATTACCCCTGTTTTTCATGTTCTTATTAAAAATATTTTTACTTTTTCCGATATTACTAATATAGGTTAATTAGTAAAATGGTATGAGCTATTTAAACTGAGCTGCTTTATATGCAAAAAGAGGTCATAAGAAACAGCTGAATCATGAACCTTACACCGAGTATGAATGGAGATTGGCAAAATGGTCTATAAAAATAACGAAACAAAATGGATCATTATATTATGTTCTTTTATGTTGAGCACATTGGTATTAAATATTTTTTATAAAGAAATCAATGCTACTTTCTATATTGTTTTACATGCCGTATTTCTTATCGGTTGTCTTTTTACCCTGTTAAAAATATTGCAGAATATCAAAAAAATGGTAAAAGAAATCAGAACGAGCAATCTAAAATTGCAAAATATTTTTGAAACAACAGATATTGCTATTTGGTATCATGATATGAAAAAGAACGAATTGCTTATTTCAGCAGGGATTGAAAAAATATATGGCAGACCTCTGCAAGATTTTTATGAAAATCCCAATTTATGGAGAGATGTAATATCAGAAGAGGATATTTCTATTTTAGGAGAACGAGTTAGCACTATCAGCCGCGGAGAACATGTTACAAGCATTTACCGTATTGTAAAGCCAAATGGCGACATTCGCTGGATAAAAGATAATGGCATTCCTGTATTAGATGAATCTGGCAACATGATTGAATTTACCAGTGTGTTATTGGATATTACAGAAAGAAAAGAAAATGAAGAACGATTTAGCACACTTGTTGATATTTCGCCAGATATAATTGCAGTTGTAAGCAATTATCAAATTTTATATATAAATAATGCTGGAAAAGATATTTTAGGAGTTGCTGAATCGGAAGAATTAAAGAAACAAACAATTGATAATTATTTATCAAAAGAAGACTATGAACGAATTAAAGAAGCATTTCCGGTCCCTCCTAAAAAACAATATAGCAGCAGATCATATGAATTGCAGATTATTCAAGATAAAACAGGGGTCATTTTTGATGTAGAAATATCCTGCAAACCAATATTATTTGCTGGGAAACATGCCTTATTAGTTGTTGGAAAAGATATTACCAAAAGAAAAGCGACAGATAAAATGATCAAAAATTTGGCCTACTGTGATCAATTGACGAATCTTCCCAATCGAAACAGCTCAAAAAGCAAATTAAATGAGCTTCTTCTTCATCCGTCTGTCCAGTCCATGGCGCTATTATTTATTGATTTGGATCAATTTAAGCGAATTAATGATACAAGAGGACATTCGACTGGAGATATTGTTTTGCAGCAGGCTGCAAAAAGGCTGCAAAAAGCAAGTCCGCACGATGCGTTTGTTTCCCGGCTTGGCGGGGATGAGTTTTTAATCTTTTTAGTAAATAAAAGCATGGAAGAAATAAAAGAAATAGCCTACAAGATTATGACAGAAATGTCTTTGCCATTTATCATTAAAGACGAGGAGTTTTTTATTTCTGCAAGCATTGGCATCAGTTTATATCCGGAGGACGGATTAGATCAAGAAACTTTAATAAAAAACGCAGACGCAGCAATGTTTTTAGCAAAAGAAAATGGGAAAAATAATTTCCAGTTTTATTCTTCAAAGCTAGCCATGACAAGTTCCAGAAAAATGGAATTGGAAATGGCTTTAAGAAAAGCGATTCAATCGAATGAATTAGTGCTGTATTATCAGCCTCAGGTTAATCTGCATACAAACAAAATCATTGGTTTTGAAGCATTGCTCAGGTGGATTCATCCTAGGTATGGATTTATTTCTCCAGAAGAGTTTATCCCTTTGGCAGAAGAAACAAATTTAATTTTATCGATTGGAGAATGGGTGTTTAAACAAGCTTGCAAACAAAAAAAGAAATGGGATAACCTTAGCACATCTTCTATTAAAATGAGCATTAATATTTCTGCGAAACAATTTCAGTGTCCAGAACTGGCGCAAATTTTTGAAAAAACTATTACAGATTTGCAGCTTAATCCTAATAAAGTGGAATTGGAAATTACAGAAAGCATTATGCAAAATATTGACCATTCGATAAAGGTTTTAAATAAGCTGAAAAAGATTGGCTTTCTTATTTCTATTGATGATTTTGGAAAAGGCTATTCCAGTTTAAGCTATTTAAAGCATTTGCCTATTGATACCCTTAAAATCGATAAATCTTTTGTTGATGATATTAATGATCCTGTTCACAAAGGGGCTTTAGTAAAAGCGATTATTGATATGGGACAAAACATGAATTTCTCTGTCATTGCAGAAGGAATAGAAAGGCTAGATCAAGTTCATTTTCTTGTAAAAAATAATTGTAAAGTGGGACAAGGGTATTTTTACAGCAAACCCCTTCCGCGAAAAGAGGTAGAAAAATTGCTATTTTTGCAGGGGAGATAAAAATCCGGGTGAGCAGCGGCTGCCGGATTTTTTCTTTTTTCTTTTTCTGAAAAATCAGATATGATAGAATAGAGAGAATGAAATAGGAATTCTTCGTTGAAAATCCAAAAAAAAATATTTTTTCTAAATAAAGCATAGTAGGAAAAAAGTAAACTGGGTAAAGTAACAACAATCAATTCTGCATTTCATCTAAATAATTACAATTATTATTCTACATAGAAGTTGGTGAAAAATATGCCTTGTCAAACAAGCGATGAACTAGAAGCAATATTGGAAGAAGCAAAACATTACACAAAAAAAGGGAAAGTGGCCGATTATATACCAGCCTTAAGCAAAGCAAATCCAGATGATTTATCCATCGCCGTTTATCATCCTGATGGCAGATGCATTTCTGCAGGGGATATTCAAGAAAGCATTACCCTGCAAAGCATTTCCAAAGTGTTAACGCTTGCTCTCGCACTGATTGAATGCGGGGAGGAATATGTATTTCAAAAAGTAGGATACGAGCCGACTGGAGATCCTTTTAACAGCATTGTTAAACTAGAAATGAGCAACCCATCTAAACCGCTGAACCCCATGATTAATGCAGGTGCACTTGCTGTTACTCATATGATTAAAGGTCAATCAGTAGAAGAACGCCTGAATAAAATTCTTTCTTTTGTCAGTCTTTTGACTGGAAATGAACATACTGCCTATTCAAAAGAAGTGGCTAAATCTGAATTTGAAACCTCTCATTTAAATCGATCTTTATGCTACTTTATGAAACAGCATGGCATCATCAATGAAGATGTCGAAGAGTTATTGGATTTATATACAAAACAATGTGCGATTGAAGTAAACTGTTTAGATCTCGCGCGCATTGGCATTATTTTCGCTTTAGATGGCATGGAGCCTATTACCAATAGGCGAATTATGCCCGCACATGTTGCGAGGATCTGCAAAACATTTATGGTAACATGCGGCATGTACAATGCTTCAGGAGAATTTGCTGTTCGCGTCGGCATTCCAGCAAAAAGCGGTGTATCAGGAGGAATATTGGGAGCTGTTCCAAACCGATTTGGCATCGGAATATCTGGTCCTGCACTCGATGACAAAGGAAATAGTGTCGCGGGTTTAAAACTATTGGAACTCCTTGCGGAAAAATATTCGCTAAGCATGTTTTAATTACGGGATGATCTTTTATGTTTTTTGCCTTTAGTGCAGAGAAACATAAAGATCATCCTTTTTTATGATTAAATAGCGCTAAAAAGGGTAAGATAAAAATATTTTCGAGGATATTAAAAGTGTGATCATGACTGGGGGAGAAAAAATGTTAACACCACAGCAGCGAATTGAACTCCACGGATTTAATAATTTAACAAAATCCTTAAGTTTTAATATGTATGATATATGTTATACAAGAACAAAAGAGGAAAGAGAGGCGTATCTGGAATATATTGATGAGCAATATAATGCAGATCGTCTTACTAATATTCTAAAAGATGTATCAGATATCATTGGCGCTCATGTATTAAATATTGCCAAACAAGACTATGAACCACAAGGAGCAAGTGTCACTTTGCTTGTATCAGAAGGACCTGTTGCGGAAGTTCCAAAAGATGTATTTGAAGAATCGCCAGGTCCTTTGCCTGATTCGGTTGTTATGCATTTAGATAAAAGTCATATAACGGTACATACTTATCCTGAATATCATCCAGACGAAGGAATAAGCACCTTTAGAGCAGATATTGATGTATCCACATGCGGCGAAATCTCTCCCTTAAAGGCATTAAATTATCTTATTCATTCATTTGATACAGATATTATGATTATGGATTATCGTGTCAGAGGTTTTACAAGGGATATAAACGGCCATAAATTATTTATCGACCATAATATCGATTCTATCCAAAATTATATACCAGATGAAGTAAAAGCAATATTTGATATGATTGATGTTAATATTTATCAAGAAAATATTTTTCATACAAAATGTAAATTAAAAAAATTCGATTTAAACAATTATTTGTTTGGCTATACAGCAGAAGAACTTTCCAAGCAAGAACAAACGGATATTACAGATAAATTAAGAATGGAAATGAATGAAATTTTTTATGGGAAAAATATTCATTAAAAACAAATAGATATTGGGCAGGAAACAAAAAAAGTGGTGGAAAAATGTTTGCTCCTCCGCTTTTTTATCGCATATTTATACATTTTCGGTTATTTTTACTCGTTTTTATCTATGCATTTTTTGATGATTCTGCTAAACTATTTTAGTAGAATAATTGAAAGGTGCTGACAAGCAGTGAAAACGACCATCGTAGAAGCAATTGATTACCATAAAAATGATTTTTATGACATTAGTATTTATATAGGAGAAAATCCAGAGCTAGGCCACGAAGAATTTAAAGCATGCAAAGTCCTGACAGACACATTAAAAAAACATGATTTTGCTGTAGAAATTGGAACATTGGGACTTGCGACTGCATTTACTGCAACTTTTGACAGCGGTAAACAAGGTCCAACTATTGGTTTTATGGCAGAATACGATGCATTGCCGGAAGTAGGACATGCTTGCGGCCATAATTTAATTGGTACAATGGGCATAGCAGCAGGAATTGGCTTAAGCAAGGTGTTAAAGGAAACAGGGGGGAAAATCATTGTTTTTGGAACGCCGGCCGAAGAAACAAAAGGCGGCAAAGTAACAATGGCAGAAGCAGGTTTATTTGATGCATTAGATGTAGCGATGATGGTGCATCCATTGGATAACTATGTAAAAAGCGGCGCATCGTTAGCGATGGATGCCATTCAATTTGAATTCTTTGGAAAATCCGCGCATGCAGCAGCAAGCCCTCATATGGGAATAAATGCCCTTGATGCTGTGCTGCAAACATTTAACAGCATTAATGCACTTCGTCAGCATGTCACTTCAGATGCTCGTATTCACGGCGTTATTACAGAAGGGGGCAAGGCGGCAAACGTCGTGCCGGATTATGCGGTTGCCCAATTTTATGTGCGTGCGGCAAAACGGGAGTATGTAAATGAATTAGTGGAAAAAGTGAAAAAATGTGCAGCAGGAGCTGCCTTGCAGACAGGGGCAAAAATGGAAGCTTCTTTTTACGAATTTTCTTATGATGATATGATTACAAATCATACATTGTCAGAAACTTTTACAAAAGAACTGGTTTCATTAGGGGTAAAAGAAGAAGAAATCTTCTCTCAAAAAGACGGTACAGGCTCTCTTGATATGGGGAATGTAAGCCAAGTGGTGCCGGCGATTCATCCATATATTAAAATCTGCAACGAAGCGTATGCTTGCCATACTCATGAATTTAGAGAAGCTGCCATGTCAGATCAAGCAAGAGAAGCAATGATTCTTGGAGCAAAATCAATGGCATTAACCGCATTTGAAGTATTAACAAATAAAGAACTGCTAGCAAAAATTAAAGAAGAATTTAAACAGCAGAAACAATAATTTATCAAAAAAAGACACAAAACGAATGATTCGTTTTGTGTCTTTTTTATAAAAATGGGGAAATTCCCTAGTTAATAAATTGGATAGAATCATTCCCTGATTAGGCTTATTTTGAAAAAATAATGCCATGTTTTGTGAAACACTTCATTATTTTAAAAAAAATGCTTCAAAATCAAAAAATGGGGGTACAAATTATTCATACACAACTAAACAATAGAAAAAGGAGAAGAATAAATGAATCAAACAATGATGCAATTTTTTGAATGGCATGTAGAGGCAGACGGGAAACATTGGAAAAGATTAAAAGAGCAGGCAGGAACTTTAAAGGAAGCAGGCATTGATTCTATTTGGATTCCCCCTGTTACAAAAGGCGAATCTGTTGATGATAATGGATATGGGGTATACGATCTGTATGATTTAGGAGAATTTGATCAAAAAGGCGGCGAGCGCACAAAATATGGAACAAAGCAGGAGCTGATAGAAGCCATTAAAGCTTGCCATAATGTCGGTTTAGCTGTATATGTAGATATTGTCATGAATCATAAAGCAGCAGCGGATGAAACAGAAACCTTTAAAGTAGTCGAAGTAAATCCAGAGAACCGAGAAGAAGATATTTCAGAACCTTTTGACATTAAGGGGTGGACAAAGTTTACGTTTCCAGGAAGAAAAGGGAAGTATTCTGATTTCGAATGGAATTTCGAACATTTTAACGGAACGGATTATGATGCAAAGGGAGAAAAGGAAGGGGTATATCGCATTCTTGGAGAAAATAAAGACTGGAATACCTATGTGGATAATGAGTTTGGCAACTATGATTTTTTAATGTTCGCAAATATTGACTACAATAATATAGAAGTGCAGGATGAAATGATTTCCTGGGGGAAATGGATCAGCGAAACCCTTCAATGCAATGGTTTCCGTTTAGACGCCATTAAACATATCAACCACAAATTTATTAAGCGATTTGTAGAAAACATGAAAGAGAACAATGGTGATGACTTCTATTTCGTTGGAGAGTTTTGGAAATCAGATTTAGAAGAATGCCAAGCGTTTTTAGAAGAAATGGACCATAAAATCGACTTATTTGATGTGCCATTGCATTATAAATTACATACCGCATCACTAGAAGGCAGTGATTTTGATATGTCTACTATCTTTGAAGATACCTTAGTGCAAACAAATCCACAAAATAGTGTAACATTTGTAGATAATCATGATACACAGCCAAATGAATCCCTTGAATCATGGGTGGGAGATTGGTTTAAGCAGATTGCCTATAGTCTTATTCTGCTTCGCAAAGATGGCTATCCAACCGTTTTTTATGGAGATTACTTTGGAATTGGCGGCGCAGAGCCTATGGATGGCAAAAAAATAGCGATTGATCCATTATTATATGCACGAAAACAAAAAGCATATGGCAAACAAGATGATTACTTCGATGATCAGCATATTATCGGCTGGGTTCGCCATGGAGAGGATTCGATAAAAAAATCTGGCTGTGCTGTTGTGATATCCAACCATGAGGAAGGTGCCAAAAGAATGTTTGTTGGTGAAAATCGTGCAAGGGAAAAATGGATTGATTTTACCAATACAAGGAAGGAGAAAGTGGAAATAGGAGAAGATGGGTTTGCCTATTTCCCAGTTGATGGAAAGAGCGTCTCGGTTTGGGGATTAGCAGACTAATCCCGATTTAGGATAGATCACCAAAAAGGTGATCTATCCTATTTTTTTGAACCAAAAGGAAAGAAGAAGAAATGGACAGGAGCGAATATACTAGAGAAGATAAGAAAGGAAGAAACCTATGTACGAATTAAAAACAAAAGAAACAGAAAATAGTGTGATTGAATTTATTGAAAGCATAGAAAGTCAAAAAAAAAGAGCGGATGCCTATCAACTGCTTGATTTATTTACGGATATGACAGGATATAAAGGGAAAATGTGGGGGCCAAGCATGATTGGATTTGGCTCTTATCATTATACATATAAAACAGGACACGAAGGAGATGCCTTTTTAGTAGGATTTTCGCCAAGAAAAGCAAAAATAAGTTTGTATTTTGCGGCAGATGCTCCGAAAAGAGAAGAATTGTTAAGCAAGCTGGGAAAACATACAACAGGAAAAGCTTGCGTTTATATTAATAAGCTTGCCGATATAGATACAGCTATATTAAAAGAACTTATTCAGCATTCCATTGCTTTTTTGCAGGAATTATACCCGCCAAAATAAGTTAGACCTTTGCCATTTTCCTTTTTGCATAAAAAGCATCTTCTGCACTTATACTAATTTTGTACTAAAAAGGAGGAATTCACATGGCAAAAAAGAACAAAAAAAATGATGCAGCACAGAAAAATAAAAAAGGCTTTGATTCTGCAGTGTTAAATGAAGAATTTGCCCATGAATTTGGAAGTGCAGCAACAAATAAAATTCATAAAGATAAAGCAAAAAAAGAAAAAGCAGCAAAAAATAATGGAGAATACAAAGAATAAAACAGCCTAGGATGTGAGTATATTGATATACTCACATCTTTTTTAAGGGAGGAGAAAAAGTGGATCAATATTTTGTTGGATGGGGCACTCTTTCATTAATTAATGCAGGGCTCGCGCAAGGAAAAGGGAGAACAGGGCTAAACTGGTTTTTATTGTCGTTGCTTCTGGGACCTATTGCGACTTTATTATTGCTTTTTTCGGAAAAAAGATAATGTTTTTCATACAGATAATCTCTTTGCTTCAAACGTTCTCTTAGCATATAATAAAAAACGAGATATCGTGCTTATTACATATATCAGTACAAAATTGGAACAAAATGATCGGAGAGACAAACATGATAGTAAAAAATGAACAAGATATTAATGGTCTAAAAGAAATTGGAAAAATCGTGAGCCTTATTCGCGAAGAACTTTATAGAAAAACGGTTTCTGGTGTAACAACAAAAGAATTAGACGATTTAGCTGGAAAGCTATTTGAAGAGCATGGGGCAGTGTCTGCACCACAATCTATGTATGATTTCCCAGGATACACTTGTATTTCGGTAAACGATGAAGTGGCACACGGCATTCCAGGAGATAGAGTTATTCAAGAAGGAGATTTGGTAAATATCGATGTGTCCGCAAGCAAAAATGGCTATTTTGCAGATACAGGCAAATCTTTTGTGGTCGGAAATGGAGATCCTAATTTAGTTAAACTTTGCGAAGTCGCTAAAGAAGCGTTTGAAGAAGGATTAAAATGTTTAAAACCGGGAGGCAAAAAGAACCGCATCGGCAAATTTGTGTTTAATACTGCAAAGAAAAACGGCTTTACTGTTATTAAAAATTTAACAGGACATGGCATTGGCACATCTCTGCATGAAAAGCCAGACCATATTTTAAACTATTTTGATGCATGGGATAATGAATTATTGCGCGAAGGCATGGTTATCGCATTTGAACCATTTATTTCAACAAAAGCAGAAGAAGTATATGAAAAAGAGGATGGATGGACTTTTTCAACAAAAGACAAAAGTTTTGTGGCTCAATATGAACATACTGTAATTATTACAAAAGATAAACCGATTATCACTACTCTATAACCCCATTAAAAGCTGTTAAAAAGGAAGATGAAAACTTTCTTTTTGACAGCTTTTTTTATTAGTATTGCAAAAAAGTTTTTATCTTATATGAATTAGCATGTTTTTTGTTCGGAAAACGAAATTTCAACTGTAAATCTAGTGATTAATTATAGTTTGAAAATTAAAATACTTTTTCATTATAATTTAAAAGGTTGACAGTCTAGTAAATATTACGTATTGTTATATATATAAATGAATAACAAAAAATCCTTATCAGCTCAAGATGAGGTAGAGGTCGCGATTTTTATCAGTATAAAGATGGAAAGTTAGAGAGCTTGTTGATATCTTTAGAAAGGAACAATCGCCGAAGCACTATTATTCTCTAAATAATAGTAGCTGGGACTGTATTCGAATAGGTACAGGACTGTCATAGGAATTACTATGATGAACTATCCTTTTTATCTGATGGTGTTTTGTATATGCACACCATGACTAGAGGTGTGTTTTTTTATGCCCCATTATTTGGCTATTGTCTAACTTACTTTAAAAAAGCCAAATACACATCCCAGATTTAAATAATAGTGAATAAGTGTATTCACTTTCTTCTTTTTACGAATTATAAACATTGTATTCGTAATCTATACAGGATATATTCTTACAGTAAATTCTCCAATCTTTGAGCACAAGGACAATCAAAGGAGACAACAAGATGAATACTACAGGAAAACTTGGACTTGGCATACTAACTTCCCTCGTTATTGGAAATATGGTCGGTTCTGGAATTTTTATGCTTCCACGCTCCCTTTCAGAAGTAGCAAGTCCTGCTGGCGTTATTGCGGCATGGCTATTAACAGGATTAGGAGTGCTTGTTACAGCTCTTGTATTTGGCAATTTAGCCAAAAGAAAGCCAGAGCTTAGCGGTGGTCCGCAAATCTATGCGAAAGAGCTGTTTAAACCGGGATCAAAAAAATCTCTGCTGTCTGGTTTTATGTCTACATGGGGTTACTGGATTGGAAATTTAGCCGGCAATATTGCGATCATTACTACATTTGCTGGATACCTATCCACTTTTTTTCCAATTTTAACAAGCCAATCTGTTCTATTTACAATAGGAACATTTGACTTGAAAGTAGGAAATGCTTTAACATTTTCAGTTTGTACAATTCTTTTATGGGGAACAAATTTTATCATCCTAAGAGGAATTGAAAGTGCTGGAAAACTTAACTTTATGGCAACTGCTGCTAAAGTGGTAGGATTTTTATTATTTATTGTGGTGGCACTATTCGCTTTTCAAAAAAGCAATATCTTGCCGTTTACTGCACCAAGATTTGACGCGGCAGGAAATTCTGTTAGTTTATTTGGACAAATTAACAGTGCAGCCATTACAACATTATGGGCATTTATTGGGGTTGAATCGGCAGTAGTATTTTCATCTCGGGCAAAAAAACAATCTTACATTAAAACAGCTACCGTTTTAGGATTATTAATTGCACTTGCCATTTACATTGGAATCAGTACACTAGTAATGGGTGTTTTAAGCCAAGATGCATTAATTTCTTCCCAAAAGCCATTAATTGATGCAATGGAAAGTATTTTAGGACCAGTCGGCGGTAAAGTTCTTGCAGCTGTTGGCTTAATCAGTTTATTTGGTTCAACTATTGGCTGGGTGATGCTAAGTTCAGAAGTTCCTTATCAAGCAGCAAAACAAGGAATATTTATACCGGCATTCTTAAAAGAAAATAAAAAAGGAATTCCAACCTTTTCATTAATGGTTACAAATATTCTTGGGCAATTATTTATTTTTTCAACCATTTCGAACAGCATTTCGCAAGCTTTTGATTTTGTTATCTATATTGCAACATTGTCTTATTTAATTCCTTATCTAATCTCTTCTTTTTTCCAGTTGAAGCTAACCATCACTGGGGAAACATATAAAACGAAAAAGGAAAGAATAACAGATGGCATTATTGGCGGCCTTGCAACGATTTATTCGATTTGGGTCATTATTGCTGGAACGTCGGACATTAAAACATTTACATTCGGCGTGATTCTAATTGCAAGTGGCATTATCTTCTATAACCAATTGCATAAGCAGCCAAAAAATGTATCAGCGAACAAAAAATCTGCATAAGTAAAACGAAGAAGCATCTAAATAATAGATGTTTCTTTTTTATTTGGCTGTTTTTGCAAACCTTGTTGCTTTTAAAGGAGTATCGGTTGATCCCCGTTACAGGAGGCTCGCCTTCCGTGGGACGAGCAGCGAGCCTCCTTGGCGTATCTCCTGTGAAGTTTAACCTCACAGGCGTTTCTGCGTCTTTCACTCCAATCAATCTGTTTTAACCATGCATTTACTCATGGACACTATCCGAAAACAGTCATCTTTTAGAAAACAGCCTTTATTTATAGAACACATTTAATTTTCAAAATTTTTTATAATAACGGTTGAATATTTATTAATAATGATGTATAAATATAATTATCAGATAACGTATGAGGAGAAATGAACGATGGACTACATCATAAAAGAAGAATTGCCGAGCTTTGATTTATTTGCAGCATTACATGAAGCGAGCGGCTTAATAAAAAATAAAAAGGGAAATTATACAAAAGAACAATTATATACAGCAGCGCAAAACAGCTGGTACTGCTATTCTATATATAACGGGGAGCAGCTAATTGCATTTGGCAGAATGATTTCAGATGGTGTATATCAAGCTCTGATCTGTGATGTAATGGTGGATCCGGGCTATCAAGGAAAAGGCTTGGGAAAAGGAATTATTGAAGGTTTGCTGCAAAAATGCCAAGAAACAGGCATTCAATCCATTCAGCTTTTTTCTGCAAAAGGAAAAAAACAATTTTATCAAAAATTAGGATTTCAAGAAAGAGAAGCAGATGCACCAGGTATGTCCATTCTTATTTAAAAAACTCATGAATAGATTATTTCATGAGTTTTTTTATGCTTGTTTCCTTTTAATCCTTTTTATGCATATAGATCCTTAAAATGGAACTTATAGAAGATACATATTGAAGAAGGCAGGAGAATGAAAAAGAAAAAACATACTATGATGATTTATTCACTAATCAATAGGGCTATCCTGTCAGCAATAAGCAAAATGTCCGAATAGCCAAAATAGAGAAAAGGCTACATGAGAAAACTATGATTTTTCAGAAAAAATCAGTCATGCTAATTGAAAACGAATCCCTGGAAGAGTAATGTATACAAGAGGTGCTGGCGTCCATGGCTATTTTGAAAGCTATGGAACTATTGGTGATGAACCAATAAGCAAGTATACAGTGTACACGAGCAAAATTAACTCAAGGCTTTCAGTCGGAAAAATGTATTGAACAAAAATCCTGAAACTATTTCATAGAGGTAGAATAAACGGCCTTGTTTTTTTCGATGATAAATTGTTGCAGGGAAGAACGTTTTCTTATTCTGATGCACAAAGGTAAACGATCTCCAACTGCCGATTAATCGTCCAAAAACCAGGAAGTTAATTGACAATCATTAGAATTTATGTTATTAAAATATTGTTTAGCACTCATCGTTGCCAAGTGCTAGCAATTTCTTTTACAATAGATTACATAAAAGAAAGCAGAAAGGGGATTTATAAAAATGGTAGAAACAAAAGAATTTAAAGCGGAATCGAAACGATTATTAGAAATGATGATCAATTCGATTTATTCACAAAAAGAGGTGTTTTTGCGGGAGTTGATCTCCAATGCCAGTGATGCCATTGATAAAATCTACTATAAAGCGTTAACAGATGAGGAATTAAGTTTTGAAAAAGAACATTATTATATTAAATTAACAGCAAATAAAGAGGATCGTACATTAACAATCTCAGATACAGGAATAGGCATGACAAAAGAAGAGCTGGAAATGAATCTTGGGACGATTGCCAAAAGTGGCTCTTTAGCATTTAAATCAGAAAATGAACTAAAAGATGGCCATGATATTATTGGTCAGTTTGGGGTCGGTTTTTATGCTGCATTTATGGTTGCAGATGTTGTAACAGTCATCACAAAGGCGTTAGAGAGTGATGCGGCTTATAAATGGGTATCCCAAGGGGCAAATGGATATACGATTGAAACAACAGAGAAAGAAACAGTCGGAACAGACATTATCTTAAAAATCAAAGAAAATACAGAAGAAGATTCCTATGAGGAATTTTTGGAAGAATATCGTTTAAAAGCAATTATTAAAAAATATTCTGATTTTATTCGCTACCCAATCAAAATGGATATCACAACAAAAAAGCCAAAAGAAGGAACGGAAAACGAGCTGGAAGATGTGATGGAAGAACAAATCATCAACAGCATGGTGCCAATTTGGCGCAAAAATAAAAATGAACTGACAGAAGAAGACTACCAAAATTTCTATACAGAAAAACGCTTTGGATTTGACCAGCCACTAAGACATATTCATATTAGCGTTGATGGAACGATCTCTTATCAGGCGATCCTTTATATTCCTGAAAAAACACCTTTTGATTATTATTCGAAAGAATATGAAAAAGGATTGGAATTGTACGCAAACGGTGTACTTATTATGGAAAAGTGCGGCGATCTTCTTCCTGACTACTTTAGCTTTGTAAAAGGCATGGTAGATTCGAGTGATCTTTCCCTTAATATCTCACGTGAAATGCTGCAGCAAGATCGCCAGTTAAAACGAATTGAAAAAAATCTGACAAAAAAAATCAAAAGTCAGCTGCAAACGATGCTTAAAAATGAACGGGAAAAATACGAAACATTTTATCAAGCATTTGGCAGACAGTTAAAATTTGGAGTATACAGCGATTTTGGTGCAAACAAAGACATGCTTCAAGATTTGCTTCTGTTTTATTCATCCAAAGAGAAAAAACTTGTTTCCCTTGATGAATATGTTCTCCGCATGAAAGAAGACCAAAAGTATATCTATTATGCAGCAGGGGAGTCTATTGAAAGAATTGAAAGATTGCCGCAAACAGAACTTGTGGCAGATAAAGGCTATGAAATTCTTTATTTTACAGAAGATATTGATGAATTTTCCATTAAAATGCTGATGAATTATAAAGAAAAAGAATTTAAATCTGTATCTGCAAGCGACTTAGGGCTAAATGAAGAAGAAAACAAAATAGATCAAAAACTGGAAGAAGAAAATAAAGATCTATTAGAAGAAATGAAAAATATCCTAAATGGACAAGTTAATAATGTGAAGATTTCTGCCCGTTTAAAATCTCATCCTGTTTGTTTATCAACAGAAGGAGAAATAACGATTGAAATGGAAAAAATCTTAAATGCTATGCCGGATAATCAAAATGTAAAAGCCAATAAAGTTTTGGAAATCAATAAAGATCATGCTGTATTCCAATCGCTTTCAAATGCTTTTGCAAACGACAAAGAAAAATTAGTCCTTTTTACAACCTTATTGTATAATCAAGCTTTATTAATTGAAGGACTGCCAATTAACGATCCAGTTGAATTTACCAATAATATTTGCAAAATAATGGTATAATTACAGAAACAATGGATAAAAAAGACCGCCTTCTACAGGGATTTAACCCTATAGGAGGAGGTCTTTTTTAGGCCTTTATTGGGCTGGAATCTGCATATATTCAACGTCAGCTTGCCCTTAAGAGGTTAGCTTAAATTTCGAAATAAGACGATTTAAACGGGAAACAACCAAGGAGCTTTGTTCTGAATCAAACCTGGAATCTTGTATAAGGTTGACCATTTTTGCGGCAGCTGTATCAATATTTTGTACCGTGTATGTATTTTTTTCATTTATTGTAGCAATATTAGAAATGATTTCCGTCATTTCATCTGTTACATTTGGTCCTGTAGCAGATGCCTGGGCAATATTGCTTAGCACTTCATGGACACCATGAACAAATTCAGAACCTGTTTCTACTTCTTTGCTGCTTTCTTGAATCGCTTTTTGAACATGGACGGAACTTTCTTCAATCTTCTCGAGGGTTTGACCAATCTCTTTTGTCGCATTTGTTGTCTGATCCGCTAATTTTCGTATTTCTGTTGCTACAACGGTAAATCCTTTTCCATATTCGCCAGCTCTTGCAGCTTCTATAGTGGCATTTAATGCGAGAAGATTTGTTTGTTGGGCAATGGAATCAATAGAGTCGACTACTCGGCCAATATTTTGAGACAGTTTCATAAAGTCTTCTGTGGATTTCAAAGCATGTCCTACCTTTTCTACAATTTGATTCATTTTTTCTGTAATGCCCTCCACTTGCGTTAAGGCTCCATTTAATTGCTGTTGAGAAAGATGCTCCATTTCTTTCATCTTATCGCTAATTTGATCCACTTGTTTCATTGCTTCTTGAATATCTTGATACTGATGATTCATGCCAAGGAGCATTTCTCCCATTTGTCTAATCACGGAATAAGAATTTTCTTCCACAAGCAGTGTTTTATTTTGCAGAGATTCATTTGCTTGCTCTACATCCAAGGTTGCTAATTTAACTTTTGTCATCAGTTCATCTTGACTATCAATCATATTATTTACCCAGCGTCCAAGCGTTCCTGATTCATCATTCAAAAGCAATTTTTTATCTAGCCGCATCGTTAAATCTCCGCCGCCTTCTGCAATTTTGCGTACAATATCATTCATTTGCCGCAGTCTTGATACAACTGGATTTAATATTTTTTTATAAAAGAAAAAGCCGGCAAAAGAAAGATAAACCGTTTGTATTAATGCAAGCAAGATAGGAGGAATGGCAAATATCATCGTAAACATAATATTTAAGATAAGAGCGGTAATTAGCATCAACGTAACTTCTTTGCCAAACTGCCAATTTAAAGAACGGTTTCGATACACCTCTTCTAGATCTGCTTCACACATCATTCCCCATGTATCTATAGACCCAGGCATTTGAAAGGTTACACCTTTTCCGATAACAGGGATATGGCGATAATCAGAATATCCCGGAAATTCGACAAATAAATTTTCTCCATTTTGAATGGTATTAGAAACGCCTGGATGCAGTTCGTTTGTTGCAGGATCTGTAAAACGAATTTCAAATTCCGTATGCTTTTTTATTTGAACGGTACCCCAAGATTTGGTGTGGATGCCGTCTTTAAGATTTTCTCCAAAAGTAAAAGTATGATCTTCAAAACGACTGCGTGATAAGGCTATCCCTTGAGAAATGGCAGGATTAAACGTAGATTTTGCCATAAATAGATAGTTATCTCCTGAGTCTTGAAACACATGGCCGGCTTCCCGCTGTATTAAATCCCCAACCACGTCGTTAGGAATTCTTCCAGAAAGAATATATTTCAATTGGCCTCTTTGCATAACTGGCTGAAAAAAAAGTAGTGTTACTTCATCATGAAAACGAGAGCTTTTTGCTCCGATTTCTAATGTAAGAGTGTCTTGAAAAGGTCCATAAAGCAAAGGTTTATTATGTTTGAGAACGTAATCAGCAGCTTCTTGATAGTTGCTAGTTGAATCTTTGGCATAGGATGCTCCAATATGAGAGGAATAGGTGGAAGACAAAACATTCTTCTCTTTATCCAGCAAAAATAATTCTGTAAAATCTCTGCTTTTGTGCAATTTATTCTCCAGAATTTGTTTGAAATTATCAGATAGCATATGTTCCAATTCCAACGCTGTTTTTTCAAGGAAATCCCATTGGCCATTTGCCCATCCCGTCAGGATATCCAACCTTGTTTTGGCAATCCCTTCAAACGTTTCTTCTATCGTTTTTGTTCTATTTTTATTTAGCCGAAAGGACCACCAAAGGGGCAACCCTTCCCGAAAATCCAACCAACCAAAATAACCCATATTTACCACCATCCATATCTCCTGTGAATTTTCCTTATCTTATTTGAAATAAGTCTATAGACCTGTATTATCACTCTGAAATAAGAGGGGCAAAACTCCCTTGAGAAGAAAAGTTTTATACGATAAAACAGAATAATGACTTTCATTCATGACAATAGAACTATTATGTAAAATATTCTTCTATTATATTCAGATTTTTCACTCATTACAATAGCGAAAATGTGACTTAAATTAACAAGGTGGGGAAGAAATGCTATACATGTCTATAGAATTCGCTTTCAAAAATGCCCCCATAAGCTGTTTATTTAGACGGATAAACAGTTTATGGGGGCATTTTGTTTCTTTGTTTCCTTTTCTTTTATTTTTGGTTCAGTTTTCCGATATTTTGGTTCATTTTTTAAAAAAAAGTTATTTTTCGACAAAAAATTTTGCTTTATACGCTTTATAGCGTTCGTTAGAAAAAAAACTGGATGCCATGATAGCCAAAATATAGTCCAAAAAGAATTAAACCAAATGCAGAAATTTTGGAAATGAGCTGAATAATGTGCTCGGAGACAAAATTGCGAAAAAAGCTGGATAATAAAGCGACAAAAAAATCCCAGACTGCAACACCAAAAAGGATGCATCCTGTAAAAAAGATCAATTTGCTTGTACCATATTTTGTGATAGTAGAAGCAAGGATTGAGCCATATATCCCTAACCAAAATACAATCGATAATGGATTCATAAAACTTATCATAAATCCTGATAAAAAGGACCATAAAATGGACTTTTTTTCTTTTTTGCTTCGCGTTAGAGCAGCTGAAGTTTTTATAAATCCCTCCACACCAGAATATATGAGCACAAACCCTCCAAATAACCATAAAAAGGTTTGAATGATTGGGATATTAATAAATTTAACTAGCCCAAAGTAAACAAATAATATGTATACAATATCTGCAAGCATAGCTCCTATTGCCAATATCCAAGCATAAGAAAAGCCATCTCTTAGGCCCCTGTTAATGACTGCCGCATTAATTGGTCCCATCGGTGCTGCAAGAGAGAGTCCAAGTAATACATAATATAAAATGCTTCCCATCTGCTACGTCCTCCTATAAACATATCTATATAAAACGTATTCAAGATGGCTGGCTTGTACGACACTTATTTAAAGAAAGATGGAAATGTTTATACTAAACTCCAAATATATCAATTGCTTGTAGCAAATAAAAACAAACTAATACAGGAAAATAAGCTAGACTTGAGTTTTTAGCTGCAAAAATAGATAGATAAAGCTTGGGATGGGAGAAATGTAATGAAATGCGATAATTGTCAACCCAAAAAGGTTATACTGTCGTTTTTTCTAATGTATAAGATATGGAAAAAATGCAACAGCATTTTATCCTGAATAGGCGAGAAGACACTTTTTTCAAGGAAGGAGAAGGTCGCATCTTAAGCGCTATGGTTAAATGTCAACAAGTGTCAACTATTTTGTGTCTATTTGGCGGAAAAAGAAATGGGAGAATTAACTAAAACCGATTTATCTGTTGGAGTGTATGTTGGAATAAAAAACGTTGCTGTTTTAAGTACAGGAGAAGTCTTCTCTAAACTTTTGTCCGCCCCCCAGCAGCAAAACAATTAACAAGCATGCTAGAAACACATTGATATTCTTAGTCATATATGCAATAATAAGCTTACTTTAATTTTCATATAATCTTATCCAGAGAGGTGGAGGGATGTGGCCCTATGATACCTCGGCAGCGGGTTCTTTTGAATACTGTGCCAATTCCAGCAGACATTCGTCTGACAGATAAGAAGAGATAATCAAGGAATCCCTTCTATCTAAGAGTGGATTCTTTTTTTTTTTTTGAAGATAGGTTTTAAAAAAAAACCTCCTGGATAAAGATTATAAGTCAGAGATTGACTGCTTTTTGCGAAAAGTTTTGCAGTGATGCAGCTTTCTCTCTTTAAGACCAAGTAAACACATGAAAAACCTTGGAATAATCGGCAGCACAGGAGGACAACTACTTGAATCAACAACTTTTGAATACAGAAGATAAAGAATGTTATAAAGAACAGCTTATTGATTTATTGCTCAGCAATGGCATTTATAAAAAGGGAACCTTTCATTTATTTGAACTGTCCGTTACAGAACTAGAGGAAGCATGGGGGAGTTTAAGGGAAAAGCAAGCATAAGTGCTATTTTTTCCTATTAAATTGTTTGTTCATTTTCTTTTATTAATCAAAAAATACTATAATTGTCTTACATGAAACTAAATGGTATTATTATGTAAATATATATATAATTTTTACATTTCCATCCGATGCATCATCATGATAGTTAATCAGTAAAGCATAGGAGAATATTTATATGATTGAAAAAAATCCACCAAATCAAAAATATGAGGATATAGATCGATTTCGAGCATTAGTCGAACATGTAAGTGACTGGATATGGGAAGTAGATCATAACGGAATATATACATATGCCAGTCCAAGGGTGAAAGATATGTTAGGATATGAGCCAGAAGAAGTGATTGGAAAAACTCCTTTTGATTTAATGCCAGAATGGGAAGCAAAAAGAATCGCCCCTATTTTTGAAGAATTACTTTCACAAAAACTGCCAATTAAAAGCTTAGAAAATATTAATATCCATCGAGATGGCCATGAGGTCATATTGGAAACAAGCGGTTCGCCAATCATAGATTCTCGTGGAATTTGTATTGGCTATCGAGGCATGGACCGGGATATCACCTCTCGAAAAGCTGCTGAAAGAAAGCAGCAGCAATTATTGGATATCATTAAAGAATCACCTGATTTTATCGCAACAATCGATTTATTAGGCCATGTTACCTTTCTTAATACAACAGCAAAAACAATATTAGGATTAAAAGAATCACCTCAACTTTCCATTGAATCCTTTCATCCTAAATGGGCATCTGACTTAATTATACAAGAAGCCTTTCCAACATCTATAAAAACAGGAGTGTGGAAAGGCGAAACAATCATCATTACAAAAGCAGGAAGGGAAATGCCTGTTTCACAAATAATGATTGCCCATAAATCATCTCAAGGGGAGGTTGAATATTTTTCAACCATTGCAAGAGATATTACGGAAAGGGTTGAATTGGAAAAATTAATCAAGAAAAAAGCTTATCTAGATGAGTTGACCAACTTGCCTAATCGTCGTTTTTTACATGATGAGCTCACTAAATATATCGAGGGAAAGAAAAAATTCGCATTGCTTTTTGTAGATATCGATAATTTCAAAATAATTAATGATACGTATGGTCATCATAATGGAGATCTCGCTTTGTCAGCAATTTCCCAAAGACTTTCTATCAGTGTTCGCAAAGAAGATTTTGTGTGCCGGTATGGCGGAGATGAATTTATCATCCTCTTGCGTAATATTGAGGAATCAGCGCAAATCCAACAGCTTGCTGATCGCGTTCTTTCTATTTTTCAAAAGCCCTTTTCTATTCAATCAGAAAACTTTATTGTTACAGCAAGCATTGGCATCAGCATTTATCCTACTCATGGACATACAGTAGATGCCCTTATAACAAATGCTGATAAATATATGTATGAAATTAAAAAACATGGAAAAAATGACTATCAAATAGGGGATGCGCTTTAAGCTTGTGTTTTGTTTTTCTTTTTCAGCAAAAAGGCAAGGTGGTTTTTCTAGAAAAAATATGATATTATTTAGTCATAATAAGCAGAGGTTCTAGCACCCCTCTTTAAAAAAACTAAGAAGAAGCAGTACTTCTATCTTGGAGTACTGCTTCTTTTTGTGCGGCTAAATAATTATTGCAATTTTATCAAAGACAAAAGAAAAAATGGGTGCAAAAGAAGTGATGATTGGAACCGAAATTTTCAGGGAATGAAAGGAGTTAAACAAGATGTTAAAAGATGAAAAAGCAGTAGTAGTATTTAGTGGGGGCCAAGACAGCACTACTTGCCTTTTTTGGGCACTAAACACTTTTAAGGAAGTGGAGGCTGTTACATTTAATTATAATCAACGCCACAAAGAAGAAATTGAATGTGCCAAAACAATCGCAAAAGATTTAAAAATAAACCATCATATTTTAGATATGGCGTTATTAAATCAGTTGGCACCAAATGCATTAACAAGAAGCGATATAGAAGTGAAAGAAGGAGAAAATGGCGAATTGCCATCCACTTTTGTGCCGGGGCGCAATTTATTATTTCTTTCTTTTGCAGCAGTTCTTGCGAGTCAAATTGGCGCTAAACATATTATTACTGGAGTTTGTGAAACAGATTTCAGTGGTTATCCAGATTGTCGAGACTCCTTTGTCAAATCATTGAATGTTTCCATTAACTTAGCTATGGACAGTCAATTTGTTATTCATACTCCTTTGATGTGGCTTGATAAAGCAGAAACATGGAAACTTGCTGATGATCTTAATCAGTTAGACTATATTAGAACGCAAACACTAACATGCTATGAAGGCATTATCGGCAATGGCTGCGGTGAATGTCCTGCCTGCAAATTAAGAAAAGCAGGATTAGACCAATATTTAACTTCAAAATAAAGGCGGAATAAAACATGCAAAAAGATTTATTTGGCTTTCGCATTGTAGAAGGCCTCCAAAAACTAGATGTAGATATAAAACAAAGTGAATTAAATTATCATAAAAAAAGGGTGCTTGTCAGCAAAGAATTTACCTTTGATGCCTCTCATCATTTGCATGCATATGAAGGGAAATGCAAAAATCTTCATGGCCACACATATAAAGTAGTGTTTGGCATTAGCGGTTTCACAGATGAAATTGGCCTTGTTATTGATTTTGGCGATATTAAAAAGATTTGGAAAGATGAAATTGAAATCTACTTAGATCATCGCTATTTAAACGAAACGCTTCCTAATATGAATACGACTGCAGAAAATATGGTGGTATGGATTTATGAAAAAATGCAGATGGCTTTAACCAAACATCCTATCAAAGAAGGAACAAGATTGGAATTTGTTCGTCTATTTGAAACACCTACAAGCTATGCGGAAGCGAAAAGGGAGTGGATGGAAGTTGAATAAAATCCCCGTTTTAGAAATATTTGGTCCAACAATTCAAGGGGAAGGCATGGTTATTGGCAGAAAAACGATGTTTGTAAGAACAGCAGGCTGTGATTATAAATGTGCTTGGTGCGATTCCTCCTTTACATGGGATGGATCCGCGAAGCATGAAATAAAACAGATGACGGCACAGGATATTTGGGAGCAATTATATGCACTTGGCTCTGACCGGTTTGATCATGTGACCATTTCAGGGGGCAACCCTGCCCTTCTTGCTTCTTTATCAGATTTTATCTCGTTATGCAAAGAAAAAAATATTCAAGTGGCATTAGAGACACAAGGAAGCAAATGGCAGGACTGGTTTTATGAAGTGGATGATTTAACGATTTCTCCTAAACCGCCAAGTTCCCGCATGGAAACAAATTTTTCTACGTTGGATGACATTGTTGCTAAATTACAAAAGAATTCTACTCATTTCAGCTTAAAAGTAGTTGTATTTGATGATCAGGATTTGGAATATGCTCAAAAAGTGTATACGCGCTATTCAAATGTTCCGTTTTTTCTGCAAGTAGGCAATGATGATCTTACAAACGGCAATAATGATGAATTAGTAACAAAGTTGCTAAAAAAATATGAATGGCTAATTGATCAGGTAATGAATTCTAATGTGTGGAGGAATGTAAGAGTGCTCCCACAGCTTCATGCTTACGTATGGGGTAATAAAAGAGGAGTTTAACTACTTTTCCAACACTTAGAACAAGAATAGGTTCATGCGCTTATGAAAGAAAAAAATTTTCATGAGAAACTGGCGTAAAAATAGACATATTTATATGCTATAGATTAAAATATGTTTCTAGGATAATTTTCGGTTTTTAACAGCAGGATAAATATTAGGTAAAAAGAATTATTACCTTTTTATTCTTTCGACAAACATTGACAATCTTCTGACTAACGAAGGATTTTGTAGAAAAAAATCGAAAAACTAAAGAAAAGAATGTATAATAGAAACTTAGAATGCTAGATTCTAAAAAGAGGGAGGATCTTAAAAGATGGAATGGACATTAGCCATTTTGTTAGTTGCAGCTGTTATTTTGCTTATGATGTCATTTGCTAAAGGGAGACAAGCGGCAAAAACAGAACAACGAGAAATTGATATGATTCACTTAACTGTTATGGATGAAGTGGAGCAGCTGCAAAAACAAATAAGAAATCTTGAGCTTGATTTAGAAATAATTGAAAAAAATGCTGGCATTCAGTTATCTTCTAAAGACCGAGTAATGATGCGCGAAATCTTAGATTTATATAAACGTAATTACTCTATCGAAAGCATTGCAGGACAAAAGAAACTACCTGTAGCAGAGCTAGAGAATATGCTCTCTCCTTATGTAACTTCTAAAGAAGAAAGGAGAAAAGTAGCACATGAAGTATAATGGATTAACCAGTTTTTCAGCTGGTTTGCTTTTTGCAACAGCAATTGCTGGAGGAGCTTATTTTGTGACAAAAGATGATGCACAAGCAAAAAACAATACAGCAGAGGAAACGACAAAAGAAGAAGCAACACAAGTAGCTAAAACACCAACCGTGGATGAAATGAAAGAGTTGCTTTCCTCTTCTGGATATGTCGTTCAATCAGAGGAAGAAGCAAAGGCAAAAGAAACAGAATGGAATCAAAAAGTAGAAGAAGCTAAAAAACAAGCAGCTTCTAGCGATTCAGGAAAAGTTGTCTATCGTACAACTATTTATGTTTCAAATGGAATGACAAGCATTGATGTAGGAAATACATTAAAAAGTGCCAAAATCATTAAAGAAACTGGTTTTCAATTTTCTAAAAAAGTGGAAAAAAAAGGGGTTGAAAAATACCTTAAACCGGGAAGTTATGAGATTGACAGCACGATGTCAACCGACAAAATCATTTCGACTATTTTTAAAAAATAATAAAAAGGGATATCTATTTCTATTTAGGTATCCTTCTTTTTTTATGCCATTAAGAAAAAATAGGATAATTAGAAACCTAGACAGTGATTTTATTATTTATAACATTTATTAATATGACACAAACAAATCTTTTTTCATCACATAAACTATTAAAAGATGGAAAAAGAAGGTGAGTTTATTTTGAAAAATCAATATTCCTGTATAAATAGAAAGAAGGGGTTTTGCCTTCCAGGAGGATATCGATATTGCGGGCCAGGATGCAGTGGGCCAGGAGCACCCATTAATTACGTCGATTCATGTTGCAAAAGACATGATGACTGTGTAGCAAGGTTTGGTTCCTCCGCTAGATGTGATCAGGCATTAATCCAATGTGTTCAAAAAAAAAGCAATCAGCCTACACATGAAGGCAAAACAGCTCGATTAATCGCTAATTTTATGAAGATGCGCTAATGGACCAAAAATGTAACAAATCAACAGGTAGAGAGAAAATTCTCTACCTGTTTATACATATCCCTGCAATTTGAATAATTTATCACCCAATAACGGGCTTTTGACCCTCACCTAAGGGAGTGTAAAAGAAAACGAGAAATCTAGGTGGGTAAAAACTTGCCCATAAAAGCCTGATTGTTAGTGGGGAGATGAAAAAATCCCTCACTGATTGAAGTTTCATTTTATCGGTAGTTAGGGAATACTCTTCTGACCATTTGACTAAATTCATTAAAAAGACCGCTTATTGGTTTGCCGTTTTCAATATCACGCCCATAATTGGTCATGCGGTTATAAAAATCCGGATTGGATGAAACATAGACATTTTTAATATCCCCATCTATCTTTCGAACTTTGTTGGCAATTTTATCTTCCAATTTTTTTGTTACTTCTCCGCTTTTATTACCTGTCAACTCAACGGCAACAAAAGCATTGCGATCTGTTTTAAAAACAACAGCTCTTTTTATCCCTTTAATGTCCGTTACTTTATCTGCCACTTCGTCTGCTAAGTCAAGATCTGCAGTGGCTTTATTGTTATGATTGTTTGTTCGGTAGCCAACATTTTGCACATTGACATCATTATTGCGATTATTGACATTTTCATTCATCGCATTTTCTTTATCATCATTAGCATTGCATCCAGTCAAGATGGTTAAAGCGCCAAATAATACAAATAAGCCTTTTGTGATTTTCATTTTCCATTCTTCCTTTCTGTTGGAATAGGCTTAAATTCCCCATCTATACTAATTATTATTCCATCAAAGAGATAGCAACAATTGTCACTTTTTATAAACAAATTTCTGGATATTAGTGTATAAAAAGCTTATATGGCCAAAAGGCAGCGAAACAAATCTTTTGATGCCAAAAGAATCGATGAGGCATTGATTCACTTCCCGATGACAAATAATGGACTTGTTTTCCTGAAAATATCTTTTACAATTAAAAATGAAAAAAGCAATCAGGACAATTTGCGGGGGACTTACATTGAATACAGAAAAACAACTCATCAGCCTAATTCATGCTGCACAAGTGCTGACATCTACATTAGATTTAGATAAAGTGCTAGATCAGCTTATCCATGAAACATTAAACGTAATAGAAGGTGCTGATGCTGTCCTTTTATTTGTTTATAATCCTAAAAAAAATAAATTGCTTGCCAATAAAGGGATTGGGGTAAACTTAGATTATTTGCAAGATATTATGCTAAGCCCAAATGAAGGAATGACTGGAAAAACATTTACCAGCAAAAAAGGACAAATATTCAGTCACTTAAAGGAAACAGAAGCGGGAATGGGAAATATTCAAAATAAAAACCAAGATCTATTCAAAAAAGCGATCGGCAAATTCCCTTATCATCCCATCAGCACGATATGTGCACCTCTGTTAAGCAAAAAAGATTGTATCGGGGTTTTGACAATTGACAGTTTTTCAGAAAATGTTCATTTTACTGAACGGGATTTATTGCTTTTAGAAACCTTTGCCGCTCAAGCTAGCATTGCCATTGAAAATGCTAAATTTTTTGCTGATACAGAACGGTCGAAAAAAATTCATGCGGAACTGGCGACTGCTTCTATTTCTCAAAAAGGGTTAACAGAAGCAACGATTACCCTTTCCCAGCTTATAAGGCATGAAATTTGTGTCTATAATGAATTTTTTGATCTGCTTGCATTTTCTTCCTCTATTGCCGAGAACTTAGGGGAACAAAAAAAGAAGGAAGTGGAAGAGCTATTTTCAAAGGGACAAAAAGAACTGGAAAGTAATTTGATGCAAATAATACCCATTAAGACAGATGGAGATATTGTCCTTGGCATAGTCGCTATTTTTGGAGAAGAAAGCGTTCATTTAGATACACTGGATTTACTGGCCATTGATTTAGCCAACAATATTTTTGCAAGAGAAATATTAGGAAGAGAACGATTGTTATCTGAATTTTATAAGTATGAGGGATACCTGCTTGAACAGCTGCTGGCAAAAAAGCAACATGAATTGACGGAGCAGCAGCGCACCATTCTTGGTTTATCGAAAAAGTACCGCTATTTTTGCATTTCTATTCAAATTCCTCATCAGCTTCTGCCTTTTGAAGAATTGCATAAGAGAAAACAACATTTTAATAAACTGTTATTCCGTGAGCTGAAGAATTTGGGCTTTAAAATAATTGTTTCAGAAAAAAATTTAGAATACAACATTCTTGTCATAATTCATGATAAAGGAACAGAAGATAAGATCACCAAAACGTTCTATGACTTTTTTTACCATTTTAAGGAAATTGTGGGGAAAGTTATTTCTTTTGATTATTATGTTGGCATTGGCCGTGTATTTCAAGATATTCCTGATATAACCAACTCCCATCGAGAGGCCAAAATTTGTGCTGAATATATCCAAAACAAAAAACAGGAAACAAGCGTGCTTTCCTATAAATCTTTAGGCATTTATCGACTCTTTTTAAAACATGAGCAGGAAGAACTTTTTGAATTTGTAGAAAGTACGATTGGTGCACTTCTTCTTTATGACAAAGAGCATCGTACAGAGCTATTGCAAACATTAACTACATATTTGGAAAGTAAACAAAATATGGCATTAACGGCACGGAATAGTTTTGTTCACTTAAATACGATAAAATATCGACTCCAGACAATAAAAGAGATTTTGGGAGCGAATAGTCTAGAAGGAAAAGTCATTTTTGAACTCCAATTAGCCATTTATCTGCATCAATATTTACAAAAAGGTATTTAGAATATTTCATTTAATTCTATAACGATATTGTTAATGTTGTTAGAAAAAGACAAATTGTTGCATAACAATTTGTCTTTTTTATATATACCTAAAAATATCTTACTATTCTATAATTTCTAAATAATAACACTAAAAAGATAAAAGAAAGGAAATCAAATGACTAATACCTCAATAAAAGAATTGCAGCATTTATTGTTAGAAAATATGGATGCTACCCTTAATCGTTCCGGTGTTTCTGGAACAAGATTGGCCTTTCGTTTAGCTGAACTAGCGAAAATAGGGTTAACAGAAGAGAATGGTTCTTATCGAATAGGCTATTCTTTAGAAGAAAAAGCAGCAAAAGAACTTGTAGCAAATTGGATGGAAGAAGCAGGTTTAAAAGTTCGAACAGACAGTGCGGGCAATGTATTTGGAAGATTGGCGGGAAGACAAGATCACATGCCGAGCATTCTTTCTGGTTCCCATGTAGATAGTGTCCCAAATGGCGGACACTTTGATGGACCACTAGGAGTGCTTGCAGCATTAGAAGTGGTAGAGGCTTGGAAGGAAACAGGATATCAGCCTGAATTTCCTTATGAGGTAGTTATTTTCTCTGATGAAGAAGGAGCAAGGTTTAATGGAGGGTTAACTGGCAGCAGAGCAGTTGTAGGCGATATAGATATGGAAAAACAAGTGACATTGATGGACTTAAATGGAGATGATTTTACTACTGTTATTAAAAACTACGGGCTTGCTGCCGAATCATTCACTGATGCTTCTAGAGATCTTGCGACTATCAAAGCATATATTGAAGTGCATATTGAACAAGGAAAAGTACTAGAAAAAGCGAATGTGCCTGTCGGGGTGGTCACTGGGATTGCTGGTCCCCTCTGGTTAAAAATCAGCATTATTGGAGAAGCAGGACATGCAGGAAATACGCCAATGATCGGCAGAAAAGATGCATTGGTTGCAGCAGGAGAATTTATTGCTGCCATTCCTCTTTTGCCATCAACGGTGAGCGATAGTGCTGTTGCAACCATTGGAAAAGTGGAGGTGCACCCTAATGGCGTCAATGTTATTCCAGGAAAAGTCGATCTTTATGTAGATGTTCGAGACATTTACACGGATACGGTGGAACAGCTTGTTGAAGCGATTCTTGCAAAAGCGAAGGAAATTACCCAAAAATATGAGATAACTTTTGATTATGAACAAACATTAAAAGTAGACCCTTTTTTAGTAAAAGAAACATTAATCGAAACATTGACAAAAGCCGTGGAAAAAGAGGGGATAAAACCTGTATATTTGCCTAGCGGAGCCGGACATGATGCGATGATTTTAGGAAGATATATACCGACTGCAATGATTTTTGCCAGAAGTAAAAACGGTGTCAGCCACAATCCTTTGGAATGGACCTCCCTTTCTGATTGTCTGCACGCTGTTCATGTATTAAAAAATGCGATTGAAAAATTAAACGAAAATAATTAGGAATGGGGAGAAAACAATGGAAGTGATTACCGCTAGTCTACGAGAGAAAATAGAAGAAGTCAAAGGTTCAGTAATTGCGTGGCGCCGCCATTTGCATCAACACCCAGAACTTTCTTTTCAAGAAGAAAAAACATCTCAATACATATACGACACGCTAGCTTCCTTTGGAAATATAGAACTGGCTCGTCCGACAAAAACAAGTGTCGTTGGAAAAATAATCGGTACAAAGCCCGGGAAAACGATAGCCCTCCGAGCCGATATGGATGCACTGCCGATCCAAGAAGAAAACAGCAGTCCATTTCGTTCCAATAATCCTGGAGTAATGCATGCATGTGGACATGATGGCCATACTGCGATGCTTCTTGGAGCAGCAAAAGTGCTTTCTGCGTTAAAAGATGAAATGGAAGGAGAAATCAGGCTGATATTTCAGCATGCGGAAGAACTTTTTCCTGGCGGCGCCGAAGAATTAGTGCAAGCAGGAGTAATGGACGATGTGGATGCTGTAATTGGCGCGCATCTTTGGGCACCTCTTGAAATTGGAAAAATAGGGATTGTATATGGGCCGATGATGGCAGCACCCGATACATTTTATATTACCGTGAAAGGGAAAGGGGGACATGCTGCACTGCCTCATGAAACGGTAGATTCAATTGCCATTGCTTCTCAAGTAGTGACAAACTTGCAGCATATTGTCTCAAGAAATACAGACCCGCTTGATCCTTTAGTATTGTCTGTTACTCAATTTGTCGCAGGAACAACTCATAATGTTATTCCAGGATCTGTTGAAATATGCGGAACAGTACGCAGTTTTGATGCCAAGTTGCGCAAAGAAGTTCCTACTCTTATAGAGCGTATTGTTAAGGGCATAACAGAAGCGCATGGCGCTGCATATGCTTTTGATTACCAATATGGCTACAGACCGGTTATTAATCAAGAGGATATAACAAAAGTTGTAGAAGAATCGGTTATTGATTTGTATGGAGAAGAAGCAGTAGACAGAATGAAGCCAAATATGGGAGGAGAAGATTTTTCTGCCTATTTGCAAAAAACTCGAGGCATGTTCTTTTATATAGGAGCAGGCAATCCGGACAAAGAGGCTGTTTATCCGCATCATCATGCACGATTTGCTATTGATGAAGATGCACTTGAAAAAGGGGTTAATCTATTTGTGCATAGCTCTTTAAAACTTTTACATGCAGAAAAAGGATGTGAATAAAAATGATTCGAGTATTGGCCATTATTCCATTTGTATTTCTTTTAGGGGGAGTATTTCTTTTTAATCAAATCACCCCATATGTGCTGGGTATGCCGTTTTTGCTGTTTTGGTGCGTATTATGGACGGTGTTAACATCGGTTATTATGGCAATTATTTATAAAATTGATCCGAAGAATAAGGAGAGTGAAGCAGAATGAATGCAGCATTAGTCATTATCTTTGCTACGATGATTTTATCCATCTTTTTAGGCATTCGAGCCAAAAAAGGAAAAGATATGGATTTGGAGCAATGGTCTGTCGGAGGACGGGGATTCGGCTCTGTTCTTATCTTTGTATTAATGGCCGGAGAAATTTATACCACGTTCACTTTTTTAGGAGGAAGCGGCTGGGCCTACAGTAAAGGTGGTCCAACTTATTATATCATTTCTTATGGCGGACTAGCCTATATTATGTCCTATTTTTTGCTTCCAAAAATTTGGCGTTATGCAAAAGAAAACAATTTATTATCACAATCTGATTTTTTTGTCAGCAAATACAAAAGTCCTTACTTAGGTATTTTAGTTTCTATTGTAGGGTTTACAGCGATGATTCCCTATTTTGTTCTGCAGCTGAAAGGACTTGGAATTATTGTATCGGAAGCATCTTATGGCCATATTTCTCCCACTATAGCGATTTGGATTGGCATTATTGTGGTTACTGTCTACGTGATGGTGTCTGGAATCCATGGTTCTGCATGGACAGCTGTTGCAAAAGATATCTTAATATTGGTTGTCGTTTTGTTTTTAGGAATTTATCTGCCTTTTCATTATTACGGAGGCATTCAGCCAATGTTTGAAGCGATTGATGCGGCAAAATCTGGTTTTCTTGCTTTGCCTGCTGAAGGCCAAAGTTCTTCATGGTTTGTCACAACCGTCCTATTAACGGCGCTTGGTTTTTATATGTGGCCACATACATTCGGATCTATTTATTCCTCACAAGGGGAAAAATCTTTCCGTCAAAATGCTATTTTTATGCCGCTTTATCAATTAGTGCTATTATTTGTCTTTTTTGTAGGCTTTGCAGCTATTCTTCAAGTGCCAGGATTACAAGGAGCAGATGCAGATTTAGCCTTGCTTCGTTTATCCATTCAAACATTTGATCCATGGGTAGTCGGCATCATTGGTGCTGCTGGAATTTTAACAGCTCTTGTGCCAGGTTCTATGATTTTGATGGCTGCTGCCACATTGCTTGCAAAAAATATTTATAAAGTACTAAAGCCAAGTGCTACAGATAAACAAGTATCCAATATGGCCCGCAATTTTGTTCCGATTGTAGCGATTATTGCTTTAATTGTTACATTTAAGGGCGGCGGCACACTGGTTGCGCTATTATTGATGGGCTATAGCCTTGTAACCCAGTTGTTTCCAACCTTGTTATTCAGTTTGATGAAAAATAATTTTGTCACAAAACAAGGAGCATTTGCCGGAATCTTGACAGGCGTATTAACGGTTGCCTATGTAACGATTTCAGGTACAACAATTGGCAGCTTGTTCCCGTTTCTTCCCCAAGCGATTCAAGATTTTAATGTCGGCATTATCGCCTTGATTATTAATTTAGTCGTATTGATTGTTGTATCTTTTGCGACAAGACCTGTAACAGCTATTAAAACAGCTCCAAAAGAAATTTAATGAAAATAAAGGGTGCAAAGAGCCAAGCTCTTTGCACCCTTTATTTATCCGGCAGTAACGGGTTTTTGACCCCCACTGATTGAAGTTTCACTTTATCTGGAATAACAAGCAGATAAGCTTATTATTTTAGCTGCTCCAAAGCACATCCAAAAGCCTGCTGTCAAATAGATTTGTATCAATATTGCATGTTTCGGCATCAATGCCATACTGCCAGCCCCATGCAAGCGAGTCTTTTGGCGCATCCACATCAAAGTCTGGTGCATTTTCTTTTGTGGTAATGCCGATATTTGGTGATGCGCTCCATAAATACGTATGATCTTTTATATCTTTTTGTTTGTCAACAGCTTCATTAAAGGTCTTCGTTAATGTTTGCTCGCCATCAAAAATGCCGGAAATTCCTGGCTTATAGTCAGAAGCGGACATTTCCTCATACCAGCCTTCTATAAAAATGGAAGCAAAATCAAAGGTAATCGACACATTTGTAAATATCCACAATTTTTATACGTTATATGCAGAATTAGATGGCTTCGACCCTCAAAGGCATGATGATGGGAAAAACACTATACTAGATACGTGGATAATATCAAGACTTCATACAACCATCTATCAAGTAACACAGCATCTAGAAGTCTATCAATTTACAAATGCAGCAAGAGAAATGGGAAAATTGATTGAAGAAGTCAGCAATTGGTATGTCAGACGTTCACGAAGCCGTTTTTGGTCAGCAGGCATGACAGAAGACAAAAGAGCGGCATATCAGACACTGTATACGGTATTGACGATAACAAGTCAACTGCTTGCACCTTTTACTCCCTTTTTAGCAGAAGATGTATACAGTCAGTTAACAGGAGAAAGCGTGCATCTTAGCAATTTTCCAGCAGATGATTCAACACTTCTAAACGATAACCTAGAAAAAGACATGCAAGCCGTATTAGATGTGGTGGAATTAGGAAGATCGATTCGCAATACAGCGTCATTAAAAGTGAAACAGCCATTAGCAGGCATTTCTGTTGTGAATAGGCCGGAAGAAATAAATTGGAAACCATATGAAGGGATTATTTTAGAAGAGCTGAAATTAAAATTAGATTTTAGAAAATCTGGCCGCAAATTCGGGAAAAATGCCAATATCGTGAATAACTGGCTGCAACAGTTGTCATCAGCTGAAGTTTCTGCTTTTTTAGTGAATGGGTTAGGAGAATCTATCAGTCCAGAAGGAGAAAAAATCCCTGTTGCTCTAGAGGATGTGATGGTGGAGAAAAAAGCTAAAGAAGGATTTTCTTCTGCATCAAATGAATCACTTACTGTTATATTAGATGTCACTATCACAGAAGAACTGATGCAAGAAGGAGTGACAAGAGAATTTATTCGTGCTGTTCAAGAATACCGGAAACAGCTGAACTTGCCAATTAATCTTCGCGTCAATCTTCAAATAGGTGGAAACGGTCCATTAATAAAGGCAATAACAAATTATCAATCGATGCTTAAGGATAATCTGTTAATGAGAGACTTAAAAATAACAGAAGAAAAAGGGGAAGGAAGCGACATAACGATTAACGGTGAAACCGTCTTTATCCACCTCGTACCAGCAGAATAATTAATAAAGGACAATGGCTAAAATAGCCTTGTCCTTGGTTAATTGTAAGAAAACTCTTTATTCCTTCAAATTCATGTATAATAAATATATTCAGATTAAGTATAAGTTATTCTTACTGGAGAATCCTATATGGAAGTTGAATAAATACTAGATAAATGAGGGAAATCATGACAGAACGTAATTTTGATCTGTTTTCATTAAGCGATGAAATCAAAAGGGCCTTATCGGTGCTGAAATATGAAACACCTACAAAGGTACAGTGTGAAGTATTGCCAAAAGCGCTTTTAAATAAAGATCTTGTGGTAAAGTCACAAACAGGCAGCGGAAAAACAGCCGCTTACGGTATTCCTATTTGCGAGATGATTGAATGGGAAGAGAAAAAACCACAAGCGTTAATTCTAACGCCAACACGAGAACTTGCAGCACAGGTGCGAGAAGACATCACCAATATTGGCCGATTTAAACGAATAAAAGCGGCTGCTGTATATGGAAAACAGCCTTTTTCCATTCAAAAAGAAGAGCTAAAACAAAAAACGCATGTGGTGGTTGGTACACCAGGACGTGTATTGGATCATATAGAAAGAGAAACTCTTTCTTTAGAACAGATCAACTATTTAATTATTGATGAAGCAGATGAAATGTTGAATATGGGCTTTATTGACGATGTGGAAACAATTATCGAAAGCCTTCCAGCAGATCGGGTAACGATGGTCTTTTCTGCCACATTGCCAACAGATGTCGAGAAGTTATGCCATCAATACATGAAAGAGCCTGTCCATATCGAGATAGAGGCAGAGCAAAAAACAGCAAAACAGATTGAACACCGTATAATAGAATGCAAAGAAGAGGACAAAATCCAGTTGCTGCAGGATGTATTAATAGTGGAAAATCCAGACAGCAGCATTATTTTCTGCCGCACAAAGGAACATGTTGATGTTGTTTTCGAACAGTTAGACGATGCAGGCTATAGTTGCGAAAAATTGCACGGGGGCTTAGAACAGGAGGATCGCTTTGCTGTGATGAATGGCTTTAAAATGGGCAATTTCCGCTATTTGATCGCAACAGATGTCGCAGCAAGGGGAATTGATATTGATAATGTCACACTTGTCATCAATTATGATGTGCCAATGGAAAAAGAAAGCTATGTGCACCGTACTGGCAGAACAGGCAGAGCGGGCAATACCGGAAAAGCAATTACTTTCGCCACACCTTATGAAAGCAAATTCGTCCACTCCATTGAGCGCTATATCGGCTTTGAAATAACCGAAATGGAAGCACCTGCTAAAGAAGCAGTGGCACAAGGCAAAGAAGCATTCGAAGAAAAAATCAATGGCCGCCGCGTTGTCCGGAACAACCGCACCGCACGCATCAATCAAGATATTATGAAGCTTCATTTTAATGGCGGCAAAAAGAAAAAGCTGCGCGCCGTTGATTTTGTCGGAACCATTGCCAATCTGCCAGGAGTAGCTGCAGAGGATATCGGCATTATCACCATCAAAGATCAGTTGACATATATCGATATTTTAAATGGCAAAGGATCCTTAGTTTTGCAGTTGATGGAACAGACAACAATTAAAGGGAAAAAAATAAGGGTTAGCATTGCACAAAAATAGAAAACAAAAAAGCTGTATCCAATGAGTAATCATGGATTGCAGCTTTTTTTGAGTATGGCAATGGTGTTTTTTTGTCGAAAAATAGCTATTCCGAAAAAACTGAAGCAAATCATTCGAAAACTGAAGCAAAACGAACAAAAATTGAAGCAATGAGTCCATTTGTTTATCAGGATATGTTCCTCGCACTTCTGCAACTAAATTGTCATATAAAAAAATTTGAAACATCTTTTCTTGAAGGAGTATACCATTTTTTTCTTCATTGTTATTCCTTCTTTCATGATATTAGTATTTCTTATTTTTTTCTAAATAATCGAATATTCTAATCTAGCAATACCTAAGGAATTTGCAAAATCCGCTAATTTTCACCAAATTGTTTCTTTACAGATGAAAATGGAGGGTATATGATTAACATAATTTCATAACGCAAAACTACTAGGGGTGTCCAGATAGTGGACTGAGAGAAAAAAGTGATTTTTTTAACCCTTGGACCTGATCTGGATCATGCCAGCGGAGGAAAGTAGTCAAGTGAAAAAAGTTATTTTCGCTAACTATCAAAGCCAGGTCTGCATAAAGGATCTGGCTTTTTTATGGCGATTTTAAGGAGAAAGCTTTTTTATTTTAACGAAGCAGGAGGGGAATTTATACATATTTACGTCAACTATCCATCAATAGTTGATAAAAACTTTATAGCTGCATTAGGGGAGCTGATTGCTTAGCTGAAATTAGAACAATAGGTTCAAAAACCCTTTTTACCTGATCTGGATTATGCCAGCGGAGGGAAGTGTAGAAAAACGATGATAGTTGTATGCGATTATGGATCGTTTTGCCTCCCCCAATTCCCTTAGTGCCTATATTTATTTCACACTGGAGGGACTTTTATGAGAAAAACACAAAAACTGACAATTACAGCAATGATGATTGCAATCGGCACACTATCAAGCAATTTATTTTATATTCCGATCGGTTTTACAAAAGTATTTCCTGTTCAGCATTTTATTAATGTCTTATCTGCTGTGCTATTAGGACCTTATTATGCAGTGGCGCAAGCTTTATGCATTTCCTTATTGAGAAACATAATGGGAACTGGCTCCGTTTTTGCATTTCCCGGAAGCATGGTTGGTGCATTGCTTGCATCCCTATTATTTTTAAAAACAAACAAAATGTATATGGCTGTTTTGGGAGAAATCATCGGTACAGGCATACTTGGTGCATTGCTGTCTTATCCAATTGCAAGCCTGTTTCTTGGGCAAAAGGCCACTTTATTCGGATTTATTCCCCTATTTATATTTAGTTCGATTGTTGGTGCATGCATAGGAGCAATTATTCTATCTGTTTTTATAAAAAATCGTGTAGCTGTTTTCCCCCCTTCTGCTGTAAATAGAAAATATACAGACAAAAATTAAGGAATGCAGGACACGCAAGTTAAAAAGAAAAGATCATTATTTACAGGAATTCCTTTGCTTTTTAAAGCAGAGGAAACAGACACTAATTACATGAATATTGATTTATCGATGTAGTATCTGTTTTTTTTCAAGTTTTGCAGCTGGATGAACAAATACAAGGAGAGTTTTTTTATCTCCTAGTATGTTTATCGTTTTTCAGTTGTTATTTGTTTATATCCCAAATTGGGTAAAAAAGGAGAATCAATCATGATAGAACATGCACAGGAAATTCAAATCAAGCTTCTTGCATTTATGGAAACATACGGTCAGCCGATTATACATAATGAACAATATGAACAGGAATTTAATGAATTGGCACTGACCATTTTTTCCTATCAATTTCAGCACAACCAAGCCTATAAAAAGTATTGCCAAAGCAAAAAAAAGACGCCTTTGATGGTGAAGCATTGGTCTGATATTCCTCTGATGCCCATTCAAGGATTTAAAGAATTGACATTATCCACTACACCGATAGAGGAAGCAGAGGCAGTATTTATGACGAGCGGGACAACTAATCCTGCTTCCAAAGGAAAAAATTATCATCCGGCACTTGCTGTATGGGATGCATCCATGAAAACGCCTTTTCAAACATATGTCCTTCCAGATAGAGAAAAGATGACGATTTTTGTTCTTTCTCCAGCAGAAGATTTAAATAAAAATTCTTCCCTTGCTCGTTATTTAACCAATGCTGTATCTTTTTTTGGCACGGAAAACAGTCGTTTTTTCTTTGATGAAACAGGTTTGAAAATGGCAGAACTAGAACAAGCATTAAAAGAATGCGAACAAAAGGGAGAACCTGTTCTTCTTATAGGGGCTACATTTTCTTATGTTCATCTAATGGATTATTTAGAGAAACATCAACTTTCTTTTCAATTGGAAAAAGGTAGCAGAATCTTTGATACCGGCGGTTTTAAAGGAAGGTCTCGTGAAGTGGAGATGGAGGAGATGTATCAAAGTTTTTATGACTTTTTTAAGATAGAAAGAAATCATTGTATTAATATGTATGGAATGACGGAATTAAGTTCGCAAATTTACGATCAAACGATTTGGTCCCATTATTCAAACATGGCGACTATACAGGATAAAAAAAGCCCTGCATGGGTTAAAACCGTTATTTTGAATACAGATACCCTTCAACCAGCAGCAAAAGGGGAACAGGGAGTCATTGCCCATTATGATTTAGCCAATTGGAATGCTTGTCTTGCTATTTTGACAGAGGATTTAGGCTGCCTAACAGAGCATGGGTTTACATTACTTGGAAGAATACAAGGTTCAGAGGCGAGAGGCTGTTCCATCGCAGTGGATGAATTGCTGCAAGCAAATACAGGTGGTGCAATTCGCTAGTGAAAAAAATAAAAGAAATACCAATCTATCATGTGCCAGCATCTATTGAATGGAAAAATTTTGAGAAAAAGAGAATAGAAACAGCAGATACTACTTTTATTTTGACGTACCCTGTCCTTACAAGCGAACAAATCAAGCATATAGGAGAAGTGGTTCGATCCAATAGAAATGACTATCTTGCTTTGTTGCCTGTACAGCAAATAATCGAAAAAATCGATCAAGCTATCCAAAAATGGCTGAATCCAGCTTATCCCCTTCGGCAGCTAGCGGAAAAGCTTCTTCCAGAAATCACCGGCTATGACAAAGAAATGGTTCGCCTGGAATTAAAAAGATACATGAGAACTTTCCGAAAAAAAGAACTTCTTCGTTTTTTAGACGAAGAGTTGGATCAAGGAGCTTTATTGGATGAATTTCGTCCCCGAAAATCTGGAGGGATGAGTCGTGCCTTTGGACCCGCTGCCATTTTTCATGTTTTCTCAGGCAATGTGCCTGGTGTACAAATTTGGAGCATAATCATGGGGCTTATATTAAAATCAGCATGCCTTGGAAAAACATCCTTTTCAGAACCATTACTTCCTGCTTTATTTGTTCAATCGTTAGCAGAAGTGGATAAGCAATTGGCAGAAGCAATGGCAATCCTTCCATGGATTGGAGGATCCTCTTCTTTGGAAGAAAGGGCAATCGAAAGGGCAGAAGCCATTATTGTATATGGTTCCAATCAAACAGTGGAAACATTAAGAGAAAAAGTGCCCACTGAAAAAAAGTTTCTCCATTATGGACATAAAATAAGTTTTGCGATGATTGGCAAAGAAGCTTTAACTTCCGACTACTATGCAGAGACTGTCCATAAATTGGCAGAAGATGTATCTGTATATGACCAGCAAAGCTGTTTATCACCTCAAACTATTTTTGTCGAAGAAGGGGGAGCCATTACTGCAAAAGGTTTTGCCCAAATGCTTGGAGCAGAACTAGCAAATTATCATAAAAAAAGGCCAAGAGCCAAACTGGCTGATGAAGAAGCGATGTCTATACAAAAAATAAGAAATGTTCATCAATTAGAATCATTGAGAAACAGTGAAACTACCGTATATGAAAGCCATTCCGACACTGCTTGGACCGTTATTTTTCATAAAAGTCCAGGATTTGCAGGATCGCCATTAAATCGGACCATACATGTTTTTTCTTGTGAAAATCTAGAACATGCAGCGGAATGTATTGTCCCTTATCAGCAATACTTGCAATCTTGTGGTCTTGCAGTTGCTCCACAACGGCTGTTTACGCTTGCTGATTTATTAGGGACAATTGGAATAAACCGCATTTGTCCGATTGGAGAGATGAACCGGGCGAAACCAGGCTGGCATCATGATGGCGGATTTAACCTTCTTGATTTAGTGAGAATGGTGGATATAGAGAGAAATGTAGAAGACTATATAGAGCGCTTTGATCCTGATGTGGAATAGAAAGAAGGGGTAATGATGGTAAATAATAAAGTGGCTTTAATTACTGGTGCCAGCAGGGGAATTGGTGCTGCAATCGCCAAAAAATTGGCAAGTGAAGGTGCTTTTGTTGTGGTTAACTATTTGAAAAATAAAGAACTTGCCGAAAAAGTGATAGAAGAAATAGAAAGTCAAGGGGGACAAGGGGTTGCTTTGCAAGCAGATGTGCAAAATGCCGAACAGGTTGGCCTGATGGCTGCCCAAATTATCGATTCCTTTGGTGCAATTGATATTGTCATAAACAATGCATTAAGCCATTATACGTTTAATCCCAAAACAAGAAAAACAGCATGGGATATTGATTGGCAAGACTATCAAAATCAATGGGAGGGCAATGTTCACGGCGCATTTAATATCTGCCAAGCAGTTTTGCCGTATATGAAAAATCAAATGAGCGGGAGAATTATTAATATTGTAAGCAACTTAATCGATTTTCCTGTTATTCCTTACCATGATTATACAACATCAAAAATGGCTCTTTTAGGATTTACTCGAAACCTGGCAAAAGAATTGGGCGTTTTCAGGATTACTGTTAACGCCATCGCTCCAGGCTTAACTTATCCAACGGATTCTAGTATGGAAACCAAAGAAGATATACGGGAGAAAATTATGGAAATGACTCCTCTGAAGCGTTTAGCAGTGCCTGAAGACATTGCTGGCAGTGCTTTATTTCTTGCATCTGATCTAGCTTCCTTTATGACAGGTCAATGTCTTTATGTCGATGGCGGACTAGTGATGAAATAATAGCATAGGCAAATAAAAACAGCCTTACTAGATTACTAGTGAGGCTGTTTTTTATAAAAATTTAAGTAAACATGTAATTATCAGGCTGAATTTTTATTTCATCATCACTTTTTTGACACTTTGGATTATCTTCTTTTCTTTTTGGTATCTTTCAACAAGGGCTGATTTTTTACCACTTTTTCGAAAACAATATGTATATGATATAAATTTTCATGAATTTCCTGTACGCTTACCACTTTTCCTTTGCGCCCTTTTAATTTAATATCCTCTTCCACTGAAGGAATGCTTCTGACCAGTTTACTTGTCACTAATGCTCTATTTTCAAAATATTGAATAACAACCATAATGGTCTCTCCTTGTGATTTCAATTTTACATACTAAAAAACCTGTTCTTTATAAAATATGGATGGAACGTTCTGTTTAGAACGGATGGATACGTGTTTTTATACATTACCTTATTTTTATTGCAGAAATCGTTAAATATCCTGATATTCTATGAAATCTTAAAAAGGACCGATTAAAATAAGCTTCTTGCGGCAATAGCATGACATGCAAAAAAGTACAAAAAGCATTTCTTCATAATAAGTGATTTTGTACTTTTTTTGATATCCAGGTCTTTTTTGTTGACCTATAAGTTGGTATTTGTATCATTCATGTCATAAATTGTTAGAATTTGTCGTTATTATTAAGGTGAAAAATATGAAGAAAACTATTGTAATTTCAGAGTGCATTTATTACAATAATCCATGAAAGCGATTTCATGATATCGTTCTCATAAATCATTTTCAGTCCTTTGTTTTTTATTTGATTAAAGGAGAAGGGAGTGGATAGGGAGAGAATATATGCCAACGATAAAAGATGTTGCGAAACTAGCTGGCTTGTCGCGTGCAACGGTCTCAAGAGTGATTAATAATCATCCATATGTATCGGAAGAGAAAAAGAAATTAGTAAAAGAAGCAATGAAGGCTTTAAACTTTTATCCTAACTCTTCTGCACAAAAGCTCAGAAGTCAAAAAACAGAAACAATTGCTGTATTCGTTCCTTTGTTAACCAACCCTTTTTTTGCTTATCTGCTAGAAGGGATTGACACAGTGGCACATGATTATGGATATCAGCTGCTTGTTTGTCAAACCCGGTACGATAAGGAGAAGGAATTAAATTTTTTCAGTCTCCTAAAAACAAAACAAGTGGATGGGATTATTTTAACCTCTATTGAAAATGTCTGGGAGAACATTAAACACTTTACTGAATGCGGTCCAATCGTTCTCTGTAACGAATCTATTAATGGCGCAAAGATTCCATCTGTGCGATTAGACCAAGAATATGGAGGATATATTGGCACCCGGCACTTAATTAAAAAGGGATACACAAAAATAGCCTATTGCCGTGGATTTAGTCGAGATGAATTTGCCAGTAGAATATCTACTGAACGTGAAGAAGGTTATAAGAGAGCACTTTCGGAATTTGGATTGGAAACTCGGAAAGAATGGTTTTTTGAACATGGTTCGGATATTGACAGCGGAAAAGGAGTATTAAGAAAAATGCTTTCCCAGGACGATCGCCCAAATGCTATTTTTACTGGCAGTGATCAGGTTGCGGCCGGTATTATCATGGAAGCCAAAACATGTGGACTGCGTGTTCCAGAAGATATAGCTGTTATTGGATTTGATGATCAGCCAATTGCGGAAATAACGGTCCCGCCAATCACCACTATTATGCAGCCAATGCAAGAAATAGGAAAACAAGCTGGAAAACTTATGATGGATGTCATTGAAAAAAAAAATCAGGAGGATATGGAGGATATTATTCTTTCATTGCATTTAATCGAAAGGGCTTCCACGTAATCATGATTGTCCATTTTTCAATTACATAAATAGTTACAAGCTATACCAAAAAGAGGGGGAGAAGTATGAAAAAAGTAAATAAAATAAAATACTTAGCAGCAGCGGTATCATTATCCTTGGCTTTAGGTGCTTGTTCAAGCAAAGAGAATTCAGAAACCAGCACAACGGTTAGCGACAAAGGAAAAGATGAAAAGGTAACCATTGTTTATTCCCGTGGGAAAGACCAAACAAAGGGAACGGAAAAAATGGTGGAAGCCTTTGAAAAATCACATCCGAATATTGACATTAAATTTAAAGAAATGCCGAATGATTCTGGACAACAGCATGATGCTTATATTACAGCATTAAATGCAAAGTCTGCTGAAATTGACGTGTTTGATATGGACGTTGTTTGGCCAGCTGAGTTTGCGCAGGCAGATTATGTGATGCCGCTGGATCGTTTTATTCAACAGGATGGCATCGACTTAAATGAATATAATCAAGGTGCGCTTGCAGCAGCACAATTTAACGGCAAGCAATGGGCATTGCCAAAATTTATTGATGCAGGTCTCCTTTATTATCGCACCGATTTAGTAAAAGAAGAAGAGGTCCCTAAAACATGGGATGAACTGATTACAGCAGCCAAAGCAAAAAAAGGGGAAGGTGGCACTAAATTTGGCTATGTGATGCAGGCGAAGCAATATGAAGGGTTAGTATGTAATGCGATTGAATTTGTGGCTGCATATGGCGGCAAATTCATTAATGAAAAAAATGAAGTGGTCATCAATAGTCCTGAAGCAATTAAAGGGCTGAAAAAATTAGTGGAAATAGCTACTTCTGATTTTGTGCCTGGAAATGTCACTACATTTACGGAAGTGGAATCTGATCAAGCGTTTGTAGAAGGACAAACTCCATTTTTGCGCAACTGGCCTTATGAATATGCAAGTGCCAATGATAAAGAGAAGTCCAAAGTTGCAGGTAAAGTTGCAATTGCTCCACTTCCAAAAGGGGATGCAGGAAGTGCAGCAGCACTTGGCGGCTGGATGGCTGGGATTAACAAATATTCTAAACATCCAAAAGAAGCATGGGAGTTCTTAAAGTTCATGGCTGGTGCGGAAGGGCAAAAAATCGATGCGATTTACGGCGGCCATGCCCCTGCTATCACTAAATTATTTGAAGACCAAGAAATCCTGGATGCCAACCCATCTTTCGCTGATAAAAACTTCCAAGAAGGGTTAAATGCTGCTGTTCCACGCCCTGTTGCAGCAAACTATCAAGAAATTTCTGAAATTATTCAAATTCATGTTTCCAAAGCAATCGCTGGGGAAGAAACGGTAGAAGATGCAGTAAAAAACATGGAAAAAGAAATGAATGAAAAATTAGTGAAATAAGGAAAAAGGAATCGTATATGTATTAGTCTTCGCATGAAGACTAATACATATTTTTCCCAACAAAGCAAAGGGAGAAAATCCTAATATGCAGGGTTAAATTGCTTAATCTCTCTACGGGAAAATGGAGCGTTTATGTTTTGCTTACTTTGAGGAGGAAAGCGCAAATACAAAGATGTCCATCTGCAATATTTGCCTACATATAAATTCGCTTTCTTTTTTCTAAGTTTACTCAACCTAAATCGGTTTACCTTATGATTTATTATGCTTCCTTTATCTTTAGTCAAAGTCTAGCAAATTCATCCGTCGAAGACCAGGCATTTTAAGTTTTTTAGATAGGGAGTGAAAAAATGAAAAAAGCTCAAAAATCCGATTCAACCAATGGAATGGCAAAAAAGAAAGCAACAGAAAAAAAAATGGCTTACGCTTTAGTTGCACCGTCGCTTATTTTGATTTTAGTAATCTCTGTTTGGCCGGTGCTGCAATCATTTTATTTTAGTTTGTTTGACCTAAAGTTAAATAGTCCGACAAAATCGGAAACCCATTTATCCTATAGTTTTGACTTAGAACGATACTTGGATAATTACCCATTTTTAGCAAGTGGGATTGACAATGAAATACGGAATGGAAATGCAACAGAGGAACTTGTGGAAATAAAATCTGATCTTCAGGCATTAGACAATAAGCTCCAAAAAAATGCAGATATTCAGAAGAATTATGATCTGGTGAATGATAAGCTTTTAAATATGGAAGAAATTAATCCAGAACAAGGCATTTTAAAGATTGATAAGAAAACTGCAAAAGATATTCAAGAAGCAACACAAGAAATTAATGATGAACTTATGGCAATCAGCAAAAAAACAGAGCTTGCACAAGAGAAAAAAGTAGTTGGTTTATCCTCTGCTATTAATCAAGTTGTTGTAGAACCTACTTTTATCGGTTTAGAGCATTATAAAGAAAATTTTACGGATAAAAGAATGTGGAGTGCATTAGGAAATACAATGACCTTTACAATTATTTCTGTATTTCTCGAGCTCGTTCTTGGACTAGCAATTGCCTTATTAATCAATAAAGCATTTATTGGGCGTGGCCTGATTCGGGCAACGATTTTGATTCCATGGGCAATTCCAACAGCGGTTTCTGCTCTTATGTGGAAATATCTATATGATGGCCAAAACGGAATTGTCGCCATGCTTTTTGAAAAATTTGGGCTTGTGGATAGCATGTCTAACCTGCTTACCACCCAAGGAGGCGCCATGTTTTCTGTTATTTTTGCAGATGTTTGGAAAACAACGCCATATATGGCCCTTCTTCTGCTTGCTGGATTGCAGACTATTCCAGGTTCTCTGTACGAAGCGGCTTCTATTGATGGGGCAACAAAATGGAAACAATTCACCTCCATTACCATGCCACTAATTAAATCCAGTTTGCTTGTGGCATTGTTGTTCCGGACACTGGATGCATTCCGCGTTTTCGATTTAATTTATGTGCTGACAGGGGGAGGACCTGCCAACTCGACAGAAACGATTTCTGTTATGGCATATAAATCGATGTTTAATCAAACAAACTTCGGCGATGGCTCCGCTCTTTCTGTGATTGTATTTATTTGTGTGGCCATTATTTCGATGATTTATATTAAGTTTTTGGGAAGAGATTTATTGGGGGATCAGTCTAAAAAATAAAAAGGGGGGAGAATGTATATGCAAAAAAAGGCCGGATTTTTATTTTATCTATTTTTATTTGTTTTTGTTTTTGTTGTGATGTTTCCATTTTTGTGGATGCTGATTACCTCTATTAAACCAATGACAGAATTGTTTGGGGACAGTTCCTTTACCCCTTATACACAAAACCCAACATTCCAAAACTTTATATCAGTATTCGTGAATTATCCGTTTCTTCGTTATCTTTGGAATAGTTTTGTTGTTTCATCCATTACAACTATTTATACGGTGTTTATTGCTTCTTTTGCAGCATACGCCATTGCTCGTCTGCAATTTAAAGGCAAAACCTTTATTCTAGGACTGGTGCTGTCTGTTTCCATGTTTCCGCAAATTGCAACGATTTCACCTATTTACATTTTTTTGAAAAATCTTGGGTTAACGAATTCCTATTTAGGGCTGATTATTCCTTATACAACGATTACTTTGCCTTTATCCATTTGGATTCTGGTTACGTTCTTCCGAAAAATTCCATTTGACCTGGAAGAAGCTGCCCATATTGATGGAGCTTCTATGCTGCAAACATATTGGAAAGTTATTTTGCCCCTTGCAGCACCAGGGATTTTTACCACTTCTATTCTTGTTTTCATCTCTGCATGGAATGAATTTTTATTTGCCTTAACGATTAATACAGAAGAAAAATTTAAAACAGTGCCGGTTGGCATCGCGATGTTCCAAGGTCAATTTACCATTCCATGGGGAGAAATCGCTGCAGCCACCATTGTTGTCACCATTCCCCTTGTTCTATTGGTGCTTGCTTTTCAGCGCCGGATTGTATCAGGCTTAACAAGCGGTTCTGTAAAAGAATAAAAGGATTTAAAGCAGCATCTGGATAAAAAATACAAAAGAAGCATTTTTCTTTTAGAAAAAATATGAAAAAACTGTGATCAGTCGGCAAAAAGCTTTTTGCCGACTATTTTTAGTTAGAGGATCTTTTAATGGATATAAACTAGGAATATTCATTAGGAGATCATATTAAAAGGGTTTCTTACGGAGAAAATACAAATATAGAATAAATTTTATGTGGAAGAAAAACACTAAAAGATATGAACGAGGGAGATGTTATGTTGAAAACGATTAAGCCAATTAAAGTAGGAACAGCTAAAACAAGCATCCACGAAAAATTAACATCTGCAGAAATAGGAAAACTGTGGGCAACCTACACAGGCAACAGCATGTCAAAATGCATTTTAAGCTATTATCTTCAGCATGTAGAAGATGAAGAGATTAAAACACTGCTAGAAAATGCTTTAAAGCTATGTAAAGAATTCATGAACAGCACAAAAGAAATTTTTGAAAAGGAAGATTTCCCTATTCCAAAAGGATTTGGCAAAGAAGATGTAAATATCGGCGCACCTAGATTATTTGAGGATGCATTTTATGTTCATTACTTGAAATATGCTGCAAAAGCGGGCATAAGCATTTACAGTGTAGCTGTACCCCTTGTATATAGAAAAGATGTAAAAGAGTTTTTTGTCTATGCAATGGAGGCTACGATGGATTTAATGGATCAGATTAAAGAACTGTTGATGAAGAAAGGATTAATCATAAAGCCTCCCATTATTCCCATACCGGATAAAGTGGAATTTGCCCAGCAAGATTTTTTGCATGGTTTTTTGGGACATGTACGTCCTTTGCATGCATTAGAAATTGCTCATTTTTACGATAATATAGAAAATAATGTAACAAGTAAAGCACTCATTATGGCATTTGCCCAAGTCGCAAAGGATGAAAAAATTCGGGAGTTGTTTGTGAGAGGAAGGAATCTTACAGCAACGACTATTGAACATTATATGAAAATGCTAAGCAATGAAAGTTTGCCAGCCCCATCGTTTATTGATGATTTAGTGACAACCGCTTCTTTTGCGCCTTTTTCGGATAAACTGATGCTATTTCATAAGGTAGATATGTTTTCCATGAAGATTAGAGCATTCGGCAATTCCGTTGCAGTAAATGGAAGGCGCGATGTTGGACTGCTTTACGGTAAATCGCTTGTAAAAATCTCCGCATTTATCGAGAGTGCTGCCACCATTATGATTGAAAAAGGATGGATGGAGCAGCCGCCACTTGCAGCAGACAGAAAAGGCTAGATAAAATAAACTAACAATCATCGGGTAGTTTCCCCATCCCCTAATGATTGTTAGTTGAACCCAGCAGATTTGACGGGCTTGTTTCTCCCTACCTAGATTTCTCTTTTTTCTCATCATTCCTAAACGTTTTTTCATTTTATTCAAAAGGCAATAAACTTTTAGAAAAGTGATTTTTAATAAAATATGCTTTTTGTTTTTCTATATATTCCTTAAGTTAGACAGCAAGTCTTCAATAACTAATGCACAATGAAGACAGATATCTTCATTAAAACATGTTGTTTGTTTATTTAAAATTTCTTTTTTTCATTTAACACTCAAATCCAATCAGATTATCTCTTGCTGCTTTTGCGGATTGCATTTGCCAATCGTTTTACGCCTATATGTATTTGCTCAGCATTGACTCGTCCATATGTCAGCCGTATATAGCCCTTTTTGGTTCCAAGAGTTAGGCTTGGCGTATAGATGACACCTTCTTTAATTGCTTGTTCCAGCAATTCAAAATCATCTATGTCTTTTTTGATATGACACCAAAAATGGATTCCCCCTTTAGGAAGATAATAGTCTATCTCTTCTTGTAAATATTCCTGCAAACTATTGGCCATGACATCTCTTTGTTTTTTTAATTCTGTCTTCAGCATTTGAATATGCACATCAAAATAATCGGAACGTAAAAACTCGTTGCCTAACCATTGGGAGATGGTGGAATGGCCAAAATCAAACTGCTGTTTTGCATCCGCAAGTCTTTCAATAACAGGAGTAGGTCCTATAATCCAGCCAATTCTGAATCCGGATGCAGCAATTTTCGTCAGCGAACTGACATATAAAACATTTCCATTCTTATCTAATGATTTTAATGTGGATGCATTTTCTTCTGTAAAGGAAATAAGGCTGTATGGATCGTCCTCTATAATCGGGATGCCAAATTCAGAAGAAATATCTAATATTTTTTTTCGCTGATAGTGAGACAATAATGTTCCTGTTGGATTTTGAAAAATCGGATTAAGAAAAATCATTTTAATTTGATGCTTTTTATGTAACTCAATCAAATCTTCTGGATTCATCCCATTTCTGCCAACTGAAAGACGGAAAACCTTCAGTCCTGCTGATTTAAATATCGGCAAACTATAATGATAGGATGGATCCTCTATCACAACAGCGTCACCTGGCTTCAGTAAACATTCGATAATCAAATGAATAGCTTGCTGTGCTCCGGAAGTAATTAAAATAGAAGCTGGCTGTGTTATGATGTGTTTATATTTTTTGACGTGCCTGGCAATTGTTGTGCGCAGATCGATATTGCCTTGCGGATGATCATAGCCTAAGTTGCCGGTAAATTCATTTGTTCTAATCATTTCGCGAATATAGTCTTCTGGCATCAATTCCTTCGATAGTTCTCCACTGGCAAAATTAATAAGATGTTTCTCTTCTGATTCTTTTCGTATGCGCTGCACAACAGGCATATTAGGCTGAAAAGAGCCTCTTTCAATATAACGATTCCAGCTGGGAATTCTTTTTTTTGCAAGCCCCCAAATATCTTTGCTGATTATTGTCCCGCTGCCTTTTTTTCTTTCTATTAATCCGTTTGCTTCCAACTCCGAATAGGCTGCAACAATCGTGCTGCGATTTAATCCATATTGTTCTGCTAATTTTCTTTCGGAAGGCAGCGGCTTGTCAATTGGAAACGTGCCGTCTGCAATTCCTTGTTCAATATATTCTGCAATCTGCTTATACACCGCTTTTTTGCTTGTTTTATCTGGCTTCCATTCCATGACTGAACGACACCTTTCGTATGTTGCTTGTTTTGACTAAACGACGGTATAGACGATAGAAAAGCTTATACATCAATAATTAAATTAATTATCCTTTTATTTAATCTTTATTTTGCAGGAAAATTATATAATAATATCATCTTTTATGAAACTAAAGATTTAGACTTGTTTCATACAATAAAAAAGGAGGATACATAAGATGTCATAGAAAGAAAGAGATAAAATGAATCAGGCTTTGAAAAAACTTGTAGTTCCCTTAAAAAAGGAACAAAAATTTAATTCTAATAAATAAAATTTTAAAAAAGAGGCATAATCCTCTTTCAGACTGTAGACAAACGAAAGAAAGGCACGGTTCTTAATAAATAGAATCGTGCCTTTTAATATATTTACCAATATCTCATGTGTTGTCCTATACATTCTGGATAGGTGGAGTGGTGTAAACAGGTGAAATTATTAGAAAAAATAATGACTTTATTTGTTTAGATTGTAAATGCATAAATAGAGTGAGATATATATTATATTTCTATTTTCTAAATTTATACTAAATCGCCTGCTGTTACCATTGCTTGTTTTTGAAGATGGTCAGAACGCAAGCTGTATGCCACTGTTTTTTTCTTGTGCTGTTTGACTACATCGATGCGATTATGGTAGCTGTAAAGGGATATCTTAAGCGTTTGTCTGCCTCTTTTTGCATAAATCACTAGAGGGATGCCGCCGTTTTCTGGCTCTAAATACTTTTTTTCATTATATCCTGCTATGATGGTATAGCGCTCCAATACGGTAGCATTATTAAACCAGTCAATAACTTGTCTTTTTTCTTTATTTTCCAGAATTTTTCCCGCTTTTGTTATTGTGGCATTTTTTTCATCTAACTTTGAATGCATTTCAAATTTTTTGATAAGCCATTCCACCACACCGGTTGGCAGACAGGTCATTAATACTTTGATTATGCAGATAAGAAGTGTCACAAGCAAAACAGTCCATGTCATTATCATCATCTCCAGTTCCTTTTTAACGCTTGCTAATGATCTTTCTTTTATCATAATAAATTTTAAAAAAAATCAACCATCCAATTTCAAGTTAATTTCACCATCCACTTTAGAAGGTTTCTTCTATAAGTTTAGCCATTTTTGGGCATGGCAAAAGGGAAAGCGTTTATTTATAAATAAAATAAGAACGAATGTTCCTTTTGTGTTATAATAAAAGAAAAACCACTGAATAAGGGGGAGGAACTATTCGTGGATCGCACTACTATTTTCATTAGCTCTGTTGCTCAAGATTCCCTTACAGCAATAAGAAACTCTGTATTTGAAGAAGTGAAAAGAATTGGTCATGAACCGATCCGATTTGAAGATACTATGAGATACATACATGAAGATTCCATTCAGACTTGTTTAGAATATGTATCAAAAAGTGATGTTTTTCTGCTGTTTATTGCTGATAAAGCTGGCACATTGGTAGCCGATGAAGGAAAAACAGTGACGCACCTTGAATTTTTGCGCGCCTATCATGAAAACAAGCGATTGATTGTGTATGTTTTTGATCATGTGCTCGATATGTATTTCCAGCAAATTCGTTCTCCGATCAAAAAGGCAGCAGATGCCTTTTTCCGCACATATGGAAAAGAACCAGATTCTCTGGTCGATTTGATCAAGGAATGTGCAGATAAACAAGCGGCGGCAATTGATCCATATGTTTGGTATTTTCTGTATGATGCAGAACAAAAAGGCGTTTATTTTGAACGATGCTCTATTGGCACAGAAGTGGTATCCAATATTACCGCTTATTTGTCTTCTTTATTTAAGGAAAGTCTTCAATATTTAAATATTCGTTCGGAAATCGAACAGAGTCTGGAATATGTTCATGTGTTTGGCGATTATTATGAAAAATCCCTTGAATTAATCAGCTTATTTCATAAAGGGAAAATTTCCAATTGGCGAACTTTTTTAGCAATTTTGCGTTCGCAAATGAATGGATTTGATATCTTATCGCTGCGCACCAAATATCAGCAGGAATCCGTTGGGGCGGTTATGGAAGCGAATGCAGTAACTGTATATGAAAAAATCCATGATCAAATGATCTGCAAAGAATATGATGGCATCACTACACCCGAGAACTTTTCTTTAGAAGATTTGTCTTCTTATGTTGTGCAAACTTACCTTGATAATGAAAATAATGAAAAGCTTTATTATTCTCTTGAAAAAAAGACTTGTTATTTTTTATTTAAGGCAGGCTCTTATGTTTTTTGTTTTCATCTCCCTTTATTGGGGGTATGGGATCAATATAAACTTCAGTCTTACCAAGAACATATCTTTAGTGCTATACTGGAATCAAAGGGATACACGTATTGTTATCTTATTAAAACATTGTTTGGAGGTCTGCTACATGAATAATAAAGAAAATGTTATTTTGATTGCCTCCGCTCCAGAAGGGTATGGAAAAAAGGTTGTAACAAACCGATTGAAGCAGATGAAGCGGGATCGCGCAAATTTACAAAATAAACTCGCAAATATCAAACATGCATCGCGGTATGTCAAATAATAAAGGGCAAAAATCCACTTTCCCTATGTAAAGTGGATTTTTGCCCTTTATTGCTACAGCATGAAAGAAAAAACGCTTCGTCGCATCTCTAACACACGGGGCTCTTTTTTTGGTTAGGTACAATTTATATTCCCAGTGAATCGTACAAAAAGCTTTCTAAATAGTCGACACTAGTTATTTTTTGATTGCATTCGCTGCTGTCAGCGCAGATAAGATTGCCGATGGCTTTGTAATAATCAGGATTTTTTGTTTTTTTTGCTTTGGTTATGGTGGAAAAATAGGCAACCTCGCCAAAACAATTGCAGATCGAACAAAAATTAGATTTGCTGGCCGGTGTCACTTTCCCTTCCATTCCAACCATTTTTCCTTCCAGCTCATAGACGATAAATTTTTTATTGGCTCTTAAATCGTTCCATCCTAAATAAGTGAAAGGACTTTGGGTCAGTGCTGATAAATCAGGCAGCTTTAATTTTTTATTTTTGGGAAACATTTTTTTCAGCTGCTGCTCTGTGATAGATGGAAAAGGCAGTACCAAGGCGGAAATATGCTGAATGTATTGCTCGTACTCCTCATCTGTTTTCAGGTTGGAAAGATCCAGTATATTTATTTGCTCTGATGAGGCATAGGAAAAGAGGTCCAAGATTTTGGCATTGGCCAAATCAATCGTCGCATCCAAAACAGTAGGGGGTACATGCTTTTTGGCGCTGTCTTTAATCAAAGCAATTTGTTTTTTTATAAAATTGAACTGTTCATTTTTAATGAATGTTTCGGTCATTATTTATCTCTCCTATTTTTATATTGCTGTCCCCCTATTTTAAAAAATGCCATAAACTTTTAAAAGAGAGAAAATGATTTAGAAATGTTTTTTACCTAAAACGAAAACAGCACAGATAAAAAATTTTTCACCCATGCTGTTTTTCTATTTTTTATGGGAATACACGATTTTTTTGATGGTTTCAGTGGAGAGATAATACTCCGCAGCGAGCTGCTGGATGTTGCTGCCACGAATAAAAGCATCTTTAATTTCACGGTTGCGGCGATCAAGCATCTGCCTTCCGCCGCTTGCAGATCCCCATTTTTGATGTTTAGTTTCCTGCTTCGGAATATAAAGGGTTTCCCCTTGAATATACTTTTGGATTTCTAAGATCAGCTTTTCAGGTAAAACTTTTTTTGCGTTCATATATTTCAATTTCGCCCGCTCCTTATTTGGATTTTGAATAAATAAGGTGCAAAGCCAAACTATCAAAAAAGCTTATTTAGCGATAAAACTACTTGTTTCACCCCATGCAAAGTATCGCCTTTCCAATAATAGGCTTTGCATGAGTGGAAGAAGTACCAGACAATCTTAAGTGATTCTCCATATGTAAACACCTCCTTAGAATATCATTATAACGAAATTTATTGTGCAATTGAATCTTTTCTATTTTTGAAATATGTAAAAAAGGGCTGGCGAAATATACATAGGATATCTGATATAAGAATCAAAACCCTTATATTTTCGAGCGATTTATGGATTGATAAGGGAGGGTTCAGCTTAGGGTATCTAGTGTAGAAGTGAACGGGGGACAGAGCAATGCAACTAGTGGATTAGGAACAACGATACAAATGGTTATTCCCATCGTTTCGCTATAAATTTAAAATATTTGCCTAAAAAAATTGTGAAAAGCTAATTTTGATAAAAAAATATACCGAAATAAGGAGTTGTCACAAAATGAAAAATGCTGGACTATTTAAGGTTAGTAAACTCTACTTCATTGATTTCTCTACAATCAAATGAATTAAAACAAAACAAATTCATTTGAAGGTATGCTAACATGGTAATGCTAGATTTAGAAAATGAGGAGGATATCCGATGAAAGTAAAACAATTAATTGTCAACAATATTAACTGTTTAGATGCCGTCTTACGGGAAGATCAATCGTTAGGAATTGCCGGTTTGTCTGGATCTGGCAAAACCACATTTTGTCAAACCATTGGTGAAGAATCCAAGAAGCGTCTCGTTTCCTTATTGCCTAAAGCTGAGTATCAGTATTTGTTTTCTAATATAATGAAAACAAATTTTAGTGCCATCAAGATAGAGGATATGCCTTTAGTTCTTTTTCTAGGGAAGTCATCCATTTCTTCTAATCCTCGTTCCACGATTGGCACCCATACTGGCGTTTTTAAAGAGATTCGCAAGAGGCTTGCAGAAAAATTTCATCTTTCGCCAGAAGTTTTTTCCTTTAATAATGCATTAGGCTGGTGTTCGGAGTGTAAAGGACGGGGCACTACCAAAAATGTCGAATGTAAAAAGTGTAAAGGCAGGCGTTATAATCCGGAAGTTGAGCATTATAAAATAGAATTATGGAATCAGTCGTATAGTATTTCTGATATCAACAATTTAAGCATTGAATCGATTCATTCCCTTTCAGAGGAATTACATATTAATGAAGAAAAACAATATATTCTTAAAAATATTATCAATATGAATATTGGCTACTTAACATTAAATCGGATTATGGGTACATTGTCAGGAGGAGAATTAACACGGCTTTACTTGGCGGAATTTATGGCGGCCAGTGAAAATACTGTGATTATCATTGATGAAATCTCTGTTGGTCTTGATCGCCAAACTCTATTGAAAATTTTGGAACAGATTAAACAATTGGGCTATAAGAATCAAATCTGGCTTATTGATCACTCTGACACAGTGCTCGATACAGCTGATGAGCAATTGTTTTTTGGTCCTGGCAGTGGCAAATACGGTGGGGAAATTGTCGGGGAATCTCCTCGTCCAAAACCTATTTTTTGGGAACGAAATCAGGAAATGCCAACAGGATACTATCAATTTCATGATCTTTACTGTCGTAATGTTCAAATAGATGAAATTCAGATTCCAAAAAATAGACTTGTAACCTTTACAGGTGAGTCTGGATGTGGGAAATCGACCCTTGTAAATGAGTGTATCTCCAAGGATTTTCTGAAGCGATATCCAAAAGATAAACTGGTCATGGTAGGGCAGGACCGAAACCAATCGATTACCAGCCGGTCCACTGTCGCAACGTTTCTTGATATTAAAAAGAAAATCACCAAATACAGCAACGAAATTGATGATATTTTTCAGCGCTCTATTGAAGATATTATGGAGGACATTCCAAATGGAGACATCGCTCATAAACGCTTGAGTTTACTGATTAAGCTGGGACTCGGTTATTTGACATTGGAAAGAAAAACGCAAACCCTGTCGACAGGCGAATTTCAATGTGTTCATTTAGTTTCTGAGCTGTTTGCCAACTCAAGAAATCCACATACGCTTTTTATTTTTGACGAACCATCAAAAGGTTTATCACAAAATATTTTAAATCAATTTATTGATAGCATCAGAGGCATTCTGCAGGATGAATCTGTCTCCATTATGATGATTGAACATAATACTTACATGCTAAAAAGCTCTGATTTTATTGTTGATTTTGGTAAAAGACAGCTTGCTCCTGTTCAACATCTTGATGTTGTCAGTCATGATGATTATTATCGTGAAAAAAACAAGGAAGATAGAGTTGTTCCATTGCAAATTTCTTCAACACTTAATCACCAAAAGGGAATTAACTATTTAAAAGAAAATCATATTGCCTATTTTAAAAATGCAGAAAACATTTATAAGGGCGGCATCTTAAAAAGCTTATCATCAATGGCCCGTTTGATTTATGGTGAATATGAATCTGAAACAATTGCACCCGTTATCGCCATTGATCTGGAACGGCACCTGTATAGTCAATATAGTTTTCTTTATGAAATTGGTGGTTTGATCAATCATATAGTAGCCGCTCATCCAACCAATAAAGATACGAACAGCTTCGATTTCTATTATCAAAACAATCATTGTTCATGCTGCTCAGGCCGCCGGATGATTGAAAAATTTGATTTTGATGTTGTTATTCAGGATAAAACTGTGCCATTTTGGGATGGCCTATTGCATCCAGATGTGATGGAGATTTTAAAATACTACCAATTTTCAAAATTGCAATTCATCTTTGATGAGATAAAAAATGAACTTGGTCAGGATATAAGCAAAAGTTATAACGAGATGACAGAAGCAGAAAAGCATACCTTTTTATACGGTTATTGGGAAAAGTCATTTTATGATAAAGCAGGTAAGGCTTCAAGAACATGGGAAGGTTTTAATCTAATCATTGGGCGTTATATGGCTATTTCGAAATCAATTATTAAAGAGCATATAAAAGCATCAAAAGAGATGATTACTTGTCCAGTTTGTCGAGGAACTGTACTAAATCACTGTAAAAAACTAAATTTTGGCGATGTGGATATTCGTGAGATTATTCATCAACCTATTGATGAAGTCATAAAAACGGTAGGGAATCTGCCAGAACTGGAAAAACTAAAAGCCATTGTTGGCGGCGATATTGCACTTACGGAAGAGGTTTCTTTACTTCCTAGGGAAATACAAGTATCGCTGAAAATGTTTGAACTAGAGCTCGCAAGCTTTGCAGGATATGAAATGGTATTACAAAATGTTTTACCATTTTGGGACAGAATAAAAGGCAATATCGAAGCAATAAGCAGCAAAAGTCTGTTAACAATCTGTGATTTTGCCAATATTGACGAAACTAGAGAAACAATTATTGATAAGTATTTCACCAATGGAAAATACAAAAAATTGACGTATGTCTATGAAGCGTTTGGTTATAAAAAAATAGTCACCCTAATTAATAAGATTAAAAAAAGTCATCCATGCCCCTTCTGTAAAGGAAAAAAAGTAATTTCGGAAGATGGGCTCCATGATGGTGTGCATAAATTATCGGTTCCATGTGTTAGTTGTTATGCAAGTGGCATTGATGAGGAAGGGCGTAAGAAAATCGTCAATGGCACAAACATACAAACATGGCTAACTGGCAAAGTAAGTGATGTTGTTGATGAAAACCTAAATATGGAGGCTGTTGCAGATATTCCAATTTTCCACCGTATTCGCGAGTTGAATAAACGAGATATGATGGCGGTTTATCAATGTCTGGAGCAAAATAATTAAATTAGAATGATTAAAACAATCCATATTTTAAAACAAAGCTAGATGTCAGTCTGTAATAGAAAACTCATTTGCCATCACAAATTGCAAATGAGTTTTTATGCTATTCCGAAGAAGAGACTATTGGTTTAAAGGAATATTAAAAAGTACTAATTCAATCCATTGTATAAAAACATTAATAGAAGGATAGGAAATCTCAAATATATAAAAGTATTATTCCATGAAAATGCCACCCTTACTTTTATAAAAAGGCAGTCAGAATGTAAAACACCTTTAAAGTTAGGGCAGCAAACTTTTTGTTGATGGAATGAATGAGCAAATTTTAATAGATAAGGTTTTTGTTTATTGCATCAGCGAATGATCCATTTTAAATTATATTTTCATTACATAATAAATTTAAGGTGCATTCAAATTTATTATGAACTAAATTAATCATGGGGGATGGAATAGTGGGAACTACTAAAAGGTTAGAACCGCTGAAAGCAGCTAAATTATTTGTTGATAAGCATTTTCCCTACTGTCAAGGTGCGGTATTAGCTGGAAGCGTTGTGAGAGGGCAAGAAACGATTACTTCTGATCTTGATATAGTCGTATTTGATAAAGGTATTCATACTTCCTACAGAGAGTCTTTGATAGAATTTGGGTGGGCAATAGAGATTTTCGTTCATAACTTAACTTCCTATAAACATTTTTTTGATAGGGACTATCACAATGCAAAACCTTCTATGCCAAGAATGGTATGGGAAGGGATTATTTTAAAAGATGAGGGAATTTTAGAATCTATAAAAAAAGAGGCGAAATCGTTATTGGATAAGGGCCCTGAAAGGTGGACCAAAGAATTACTGACAATAAAACGTTATTTTATAACAGACGCTCTCGACGACTTTATAGGATCAACTAAACGTGGGGAAGAACTATTTATAGCTAATACACTAGCGGAACTTCTACAGGAGTTTGTTTTAAGAGCCAATGGTTGCTGGATTGGCTCTTCCAAATGGATTATTCGTGCATTAAAAGAATACGATGAAGCATTGGCCGAAAAGTTTGTTGAAGCATTTGAGGATTATTATAGATTAGGTGAAAAAGATAAGGTAATTCATTTGTGTGATATGGTATTAAAGCCATATGGGGGGAGACTGTTTGAAGGGTTTTCATTAGGAAAGGAATAAAAACTGTTTATTCTTTTTATGCGAAATGAAGCGTATTATAATGGTCGTGGTGCATCTTTCTTTCTTTGGTTGTGGCGATACATAATTGTAAAGATTTGTTTGGTAAAATGGATGAGCTGCTAATTAAGTAGTTCTTCCATTTTTTATTAACAGAGAATTCATCATTACTCCTAATGATCACCATTATCTAGAAAGAACTAAGTTTTTTATATGTAAAATCATATATAAATATTCTATATTTATTGAATATTTCATTCTATCAATATAGAATGAAGAGGAATAAACGTTAAGGGGAGGTATTCGAGTATGGAAGTTTTTAGTGCAACTTGCAGAAAACAAGAAACGTATCAAGTGGAAATAAAATATTCGGCATTATGGGAATGTGCATTAGGAATAGCTGCCATTACAAATACTCCATTATTGGATACATTAGAAAAACCAAGGAGCTACTGGATAGAACAAAAAGAATCTTTATCTGTAGAGTTATGTAATCATTTAGACTATGTAGAAAAAAATAATACATGGAAAGCATTACTGCAATTACTGCATCAAAAGGATTTTTTAACCATAAAAGAATTTACATCTTATATACAGGAACTTTCACCAACAGAACTAAAATTTATATGTCTTCCATACATAGGGAAATCACAGCAAGCTTTAAGAGAACAAGCAGCAAATAAAGTTAAAACTGCCATAAAACAACTAATGGAATTAACACAAGATAACTCTTTTTTTCCAAATTACATTGCATTTATTAGTCATGCAGATGCTGAGCAATTGAAACGCCATCTAATATGTGTCATGACAGGATGGTACGAGGAAGTAGTGGAGACGGAATTAAGCAATTTAACTCCCATATTGCAAACAGATGCTGCAACAAAAGAAAAGATGAAAACAAAAATGAATCCGGAAGAATTGGTTGAATGGGCAACAGCTGGCATTACCTATTCACCTGAACCAAGTGTATATAAAGTTTTGTTGATTCCACAATTTATTTATCGTCCATGGAATATTGCTGCTGATATTGAGGGAGCGAAGGTATATTATTATCCTGTTTCCAATGAGAGTGTATTTTCAGCTGATAAATATATGCCAAACAATTTTTTAGTAGCAAAATATAAGGCTTTAGGTGATGAGATGAGACTACGAATCGTGAAACTGCTATTTGAAAGTAGTCGTACACTTCAGGAGATTACAGATCAATTAGATTTAGGAAAATCAACGGTTCATCATCATTTAAAAATGCTGAGATCCGCTCAGTTAGTAGAGATAAGAAATGCAAGATACGTTTTAAAAAAAGAGGCAATTAATGTTTTGGCAAAAGAATTAGATTTATACTTGCACCTAAGATAGACTTGAAATTTAAAGAGAAAGCGGTGCTGGATTGCGTATATTTAAAAATAAATCTTTTTCATGTATGTGGATAGGAAATGCTGTCTCTGAATTGGGCGGTGCTGTCGGAGCATTTTGCAATTCTCTTTTAATCTATGAATTGACTGGTTCGCCAATGGCTTTGGGCAGCATGTGGCTAGTCTATTTTTTGCCTTCACTTGTGCTTCAATTATTTATTGGGCCCTATATTGACAAATGGAGCAGAAAAAAGATAATGGTCTTTTCCCTTTGGAGCAGGGGAATTATTTTTCTTATTCCACTGATTGGATATTTGACCAATTCATTAATCCCTTGGCATATATATGCCGTGCAAATACTGGTAGGCCTTATTTCTCCTTTTTATTCGCTTGCCAACCAAGTAATTCTGCCGACAATTGTTTCCACTGAACAATTAAGCACCGCAAATGCTTATACAGATGGCATTGTTCGTTTTATGACATTTTGTGCTCCTGTTATGGCTGGAATTATTATCGAGTATGGAGGAATTCGTTTGTCATTAAGTTTAGTATGTCTATTGTTTATTGCAAGCGGCTGTTTATTAGGGGGCATTCATGAAAAAAGAACGGTTTCAAGTGTTCGAAAAACTTGGGCAGAACAATTTATCGAAGGAAGCCGCTATTTTTTTCAGCAAAAAACAATCGTTTGGTTAGGTATATTCCTTGCGTTTGTCCAATTTGGCGTAGGGGTGGCAATGGTGATCAATATCCCGTATATAACGGATGTGCTCCATGGAAATTACACAATGTACGGTTATTTTATGGCGGGATTCCCTTTAGGATATGTGATTGGCACATTGCTTGTGGGGAAAATTATACTAAAAAGCAGAAGAGTGCTTATGCTCGGTTCTTTAATGATAGGCGGCTTAACTTATATTAATTTAGGAATGACCAGTTCTATTGTTTTTGCTGTAGCTACAGAAGTGCTTGCTGGCATCGTGATGGCGGTTTTTAATGTAAACAACTTGACCATTTCCCAACAAATAGTGCCAGAGCGACTGATGGGCAAAGTTTTCTCTGTGCGTTCACTTATTATAAGAAGCATGATGCCATTAGGAGTAGCAGCGGGCGGTGTTTTCAGTGAATTATGGGGAATACGCCCTTTATACATAGGAGTAGGCTCCATTATTAGTATCGTCTCATTGTTAGGGATTTTACTGCCATATTTTAAATTTATTGATAGCGAATACGAGAGGAAAAAAATGGCTTCATAATTTTTAATTACGAAAGAAGGTAATTATAAACTAACAAAGAAATGTAGAGAGTATGGGCTAATAATAGATGGCGTGGTGAAGCAATTGAAAAGAAATATGCCGGATAAAGTACATATTATTGGTTCAGTAGGCAGCGGGAAAACTACATTAGCGCGAGTGTTATCGAAACAATATGGCCAGCCTTATTATGAGCTGGATAATGTAGTATGGAAAAGGGGGGAATTGAGGGATGTCAGAAGAACGGATGAGGAAAGAGATGCCTATTTAGATGAGATAGTTAAGACAAAAAGGTGGATTATAGAAGGAAGCCAATATCACAACTGGGTAGCAAAAAGTTTTCAGCATGCGGATATAGTCATCTTGTTGGATACCCCTTATTTAGTAAGGAAATATAGAATTACAAAACGATATATACGACAGTTATTAGGAATAGAGGAAGCCAACTATACACCTTCTTTTCGCCTATTTAAAAAGATGTTTGAATGGAATAAAGTTTTTGAAACAGACAGCAAACCAAAGCTTTTAAAAAGTTTTCAACAAGAGAATATGGATTTTATCATTTTAAAAGATAAGAACGAAGTGGAGAAATACTTTAACTAGAATAGGAGGAAGTTTGGAAGGAGGCGGGACTTATGACAAAAACAACTGTAATGGTTTGTTTCAGTATATTTGGCGATGCATTCCCAATAGAAAATATCTCTGGAAAATTAGGAGTATTGCCTACTACAGCTTATAAAAAAGGTGAACTAATCGCTAATCGTTCCTCATCATTTTCCAGAAAAGAGACGAGTTGGGATTTAAGCACGGGCTACCAAGTTTCGTGTGATGTCAATGAGCAGCTTCAGCAGATCCTAAACAAGCTGCAAAATAAAACTTCAGTAATAAAGGAAATAAAAGAGAACTATTTAGTTGAATGCAAATTTTTTATCGTAATTAAAATAGCAAATGGAAGCACTCCAGCTTTATATCTCGATAAAGAAGCAATCAAATTTGCCTCAAGTATCGAAGCGGAATTTGATATCGATTTGTATGCCAGCCCTTATGAAGATTTTTTTGCTGAATAACATTCAAAGATAAGTAAAGGTGACCAAACTTGCAAATATCATTTATTATAATGTTATAAATAATTATATAGCTTAAAACATCCTAAACAAAAGGTGAAATAAATATGTGGAAAAAGGTGAATGGAAGATTAATTCAAGAAGTCGATGAAACAAGGGTCAAATTTCGAACAAATATCAGCAAGAACATTATTGCACAATTAAATGAACTGGCTGATGAACATGATACACATGCCAATTATTTAATTGAAAATGGATTGCAGCATGTGATGGCAGAAGGAATCATCATGTTTGATAAAAAAACAAGGCCAAAAGATCGCGTTCAGTATAAAACAACGTATGATAAAGAATTATTAGAACGCGTCAAAGAATTTGCCAAAAAGCATCAATTGTTTATCAATGATGTTATTGAATACAGCATCAATTACATTGATGTAGAAACAATAAAATCCAGGGATTATCGTTATAGAGTCGAGTAGACAATACTCGCTCTTTTTGTCATTAAAAAAAGACCTCGACATAATAAATAGCGAACTTAAAAAAAATAGAAATTCCCAGACTATCAAGATTTATAGCGATTAAAAAAATATTTTATTTATGAGGAAATCAGCTTTTATGTAAATATTTTTTATTTCAATTGTTTGAGTGACAACAATAGTGTATGATACATAGTATAAACCGTATAGTGTATGACATATAGTATCTAATAAATGAGGTGGGTGAATGAGTACATTACTAAATTCATTAATGACGGAGTTAAGGAGAGGAACATTGACATTAGCTGTTTTAAGCCAATTGCGAACACCACAATACGGCTATTCTTTGGTTCAATTATTGGAGAATTCAGGAATTCCCATTGATCAAAGCACGTTATATCCTTTGCTTCGTCGTTTAGAAAAGCAGGAACTAGTAACCAGCAGTTGGGATACGACTGAAAGCAGGCCCCGCAAATATTATGTTTTAAGTGAATATGGAGTAGATGTCTTTTTACAGTTGAAAAAGGAATGGCTAAAAAATTCAAAAGAACTATATGGATTATTAAAAGGAGAGGAAGAAAATGAATCTGATTGAGATTTATATAGAAGAAGTTGTTCGAAGGCTTCCTGAAAAAAACCGTGAAGATATTGGAATGGAGTTAAGATCTACTATTGAGGATATGCTTTCAGATGATTATACAGAAGGCGATGTAAAATTAGTGCTTGAGAAACTGGGAAATCCGGCTATTTTGGCCAGCAGATATCGGGATCAGCCTATGCATTTAATTGGGCCTCGCTACTTTGATTTATACCTATCTTTATTAAAAATGATTTTGCCTATTGCTGCTGTTATTTCACTGCTTTCCATGATTGCAGAGCATATTATTGCTTTTAATGGGGAAGAAGCAGTTATGAATCTTGTATTAGACATGATCGGAATAGGAATTTGGAGGGTTCTCGAAGCAGGTTTTCAAGTTTTCTTTTGGTTAACCATTGTTTTTGCTATTTTAGAGCGAACAGACAAAGTAAAAGACAAAACGCCTTTAACGGCAAGTTTTCAGCCGTGGAAGCCCGATGATTTAAAGAATATTCCTTATATCCCAAAGAAAAAGGCTATCACAAAGTTTGAAGTATTTGGAAGTCTCATGTGGACAGCGATATGGGCAACACTTTATTTCTATGCCAATCATCTTCTTGGAGTATATGAAGGGGGCGGAAATAGGCTTGAGTTTATTATACCAGCGTTGAATCAGGATATTTTGCTGCAGTATTGGGCGTTTGTTGTTGTCATTGTCGGAGCAGAAGCTGCATTGGCCATTTATCAATTAATAAAAGGGCAGTGGACCAAAAATATGGCAATCATAAATGGGGTTATCGAAATTTTAGCAACCACTGTGTTTATTGTTATTTTCAGCAATCCAGATTTGCTGAACCAAAAATTTATTTTTTATATGACCGATTTATTTTCCATCACAGCTCTGCAGTTAAAAGCGTGGATAACTGGTGGAATCATTTCAATTTTTGTGGTATTTGCTGTTATTCATATATTTGATGGCTTTAGAAAATCAAAGATTCCTAATAGAAAAGAATGATAATAGATAGATGGGAACATTTATTAAAAGAAATAAAGTGTAGTAGAAAATTTTAAGTGCCTTGCTGTTTTTTTATGCAGCAAGGCTTTTTATTTTGATTCAATAAGAAAATCACTTTATTTTCCCGCTTTATGAAAAGGGATAGCTATTTCATTAAAATGAAAAAATATATTTTGGAAAAAGGAAGGGTGAAATGTATATGAATTATTGAAATTTTGTAAAATTATTCGCATTTATTGCTATAGCGTTGATAGTTGCCGAATAAATATTGTCATACATAGCAGAAAGGGAAGGAAAAGCAATCAGCTAAATTAGGAGTTGACTATTTATCCAACAAATTATAAAATTATGAAAATTAGATAATTCAAAACACATGGATTGAGAGTATTAAGGAATATTTATCGTTTAGAGAGCTGTCGGTTGGTGAAAGACAGTCGATGAATTCCCCAACTCGCTCAGGAGTGGTAGGGCTGATATGTAGGTCTTAACGGTTGACTGCCGTAATAAAGTCTTGAAGCGGGTTCATTTAGTTTTTTAATGAATCAAAAAGAGTGGTACCACGTAGGCAAAGCCTGTCGTCTCTTATGAGATGACAGGCTTTTTTTATTTTAATTTAAACAAACTATTTATTAAGGAAAAGGGGAAGTAAAAATGAAAAATATTGAAAAGTATTCTAAGGGTTACTTTATGCCTCCAGCAAAAAGCTTAAAATGGACGGAGAAGGAGTATATCGAAGAGGCTCCTACTTGGTGCAGCGTGGATCTTCGAGATGGAAATCAAGCGTTGGTCGTTCCTATGAGCTTGGAAGAAAAGTTAGAATATTTTCAATTGCTTTTAGCAGTTGGCTTTAAGGAAATAGAAGTGGGTTTTCCTGCTGCATCAGAAACAGAGTATGCTTTTTTGCGTACATTGATTGAACAAGATTTGATTCCGGATGATGTGACCATTCAAGTGTTGACACAGTCAAGAGAGCATATTATAAAGAAAACGTTTGAAGCGCTGCGAGGTGTGAATAAAGCGGTGGTGCACCTTTACAATTCCACTTCTGTGGCACAGCGTGAGCAAGTGTTCAGAAAATCTAAAGAACAAATTATTGACATTGCTGTAACTGGAGCAAAAATGCTGAAGAAATATGCTGCTGAAACCGAAGGGAATTTCAAATTTCAGTATTCTCCAGAAAGCTTCACAGGTACGGAAATGGAGTTTGCGCTAGATATTTGCAATTCAGTGCTTGATATATGGCAGCCTACAGCTGACAACAAGGTGATTATCAACCTGCCGGCTACTGTATCCATGTCTATGCCTCATGTGTACGCAAGCCAAATTGAGTATATGAGTAATCATTTAAACTTCCGGGATAATGTCATTCTTTCTATCCATCCGCACAATGACAGGGGCACTGGCGTTGCAGATGCAGAGCTTGCAATGCTTGCTGGAGCACAGAGAGTGGAGGGAACATTATTTGGCAACGGAGAAAGAACAGGAAATGTAGACATTGTCACGCTTGCATTAAATATGTTTTCCCATGGAGTAGATGCCAAGCTGAATTTTGATCATATTCCTAAAATTATATCTGTGTATGAAAAATTGACAAAAATGACGGTTCATGAAAGACATCCATATGGAGGCGAACTTGTGTTCACTGCATTTTCAGGCTCTCATCAAGATGCCATTGCCAAAGGAATGAAATGGCGCGAAGAAAGGGAATGTGAGCATTGGAACGTACCTTATCTATTGATTGATCCGATGGATATCGGCAGAGAATATGAAGGAGATATTATCCGAATCAACAGCCAATCCGGAAAAGGCGGCATCGGTTATATACTTAAACAAAAATATGGATTTGATTTGCCTGCCCAAATGCGTGAAAACTTTGGATATAGTGTGAAAAATGTTTCAGATCACAATCACAAGGAACTTATGCCGAATGAAATCTATGATATATTCATTAAGGAATATATCAATATTAAGAAACCTGTCGAGTTTATCAATTACAAGTTTACTCCAAATGAACAGTACGAAACGATTGTATCGATTCGGATACATAATGAAGAATACGAGTTGAGTGGCAGTGGAAATGGCAGACTAGATGCTATCAGCAATGTTCTTCAAAACCAATTGGATATCCATTATAAGGACTTAGTTTATAAGGAGCATGCGCTAGAGATAGGTTCAGGATCAAAAGCTGTATCTTATGTGGGAATCACCACTTTAGATGGTGCAGTATATTGGGGCTGTGGGATTGACGTAGATATTATGACATCATCTGTAAAAGCTTTGTTTAGTGCTGTTAACAACATGATATCCAACTTACTTCCTGTAGAAAAAGAGTTTATCTCTTCAAAAAAATAACAAGCAGTTGTTTGCACCTTTTAGGGAAACAATAAATTGAACTATAAATAAAGGCCGATAATACTACAATGAAGTAGTATTATCGGCCTTTATAGTGTTTATTTCTAGAATAGGGTCAATAACTTTAGTTATCATCAATGATAAGAAAATTTTACAGAAAAGGGAGGAAATTGAATACAGTACAAAATATATTGATTTAGAAAATATAAAATCAGTGGAGGAAACATTGTTTGCCTTTTTGTCATTTCGAATAACGCCCCCGACATAATATATATTATAGGAAGAAACAGATAAATGCTTATTTTTCATCTCATAATTAAGTATACTAGTAATAGTGAGACGAAATAAAAATTTTTTCCCATTTATATATTAATTAGTTTGAATTTAAATTTTCTATGGAGACTGTTTTCAATTATGAATTATAGCATTCATCCATGCATCTTTATTTTTTGTTTTTTTCTGGAGGTTTTTTGCGAGCATCAAACAAAAACTTCATTATTTATTATATGTATAGTTGGCTATTCAATTTTTAATCGTCCATCTGTATTCTTTTTGATATGCTCATTTTTGCACATACTATTTTCAATATTATTATTTAAGTTTAGTGTCAACATCCATATAAAAACCGCTCATAAAGAAAGCGATTTCTTTCCGTTGTGTTTTCACTTATTTAACGTAGCATATTGGGCGAAATATAGCGTTTATCACCCGCTATGCCAATTAAAATAAGAATGTATCTAGTTTCATCCCTTAGATGATAAGATTTTCACGTATTTGGTAGGTGCAGCGGGTTTTTCCTGCCAACTGCCTGAAACAATTTCTTTTCTTTGTTGCAAAATCCTGAACAAGCGGAAGCGACTGCACAAATGGGGCAATGTTTTTCCATAAGGAGATACGAATGATCTTCTTCTTGTTTTATTTCAGCCATATAGCCCTCTTCTGTTCTTAAGTCGGCCAATGTTTCTAATTTCTCTTTAATGATTGATTTCCCCCTATTTTTTGCAGAAGCGCCTCAATCAGTTCCTGGTTCCCTGTTTTTAATAATTGCTCTAAGCCTTTATTGCCAAAGGCCTCCTTCATAGTGGAGACTTTTGGCATAACGATTTGGGAAAAATTTATCTGCAGCAGAAGGCAATCGCCACATTTTCGCTGGCCTTCTTATTTTACGCATCTCCTCCTTATTCCTTATATGCAACAAGGTCCTTTTTCTGAAGAGCATATAGATGTTGTTTTGCTGCCATATCGGATATATGCAAGACAAAAGCAAGATTTAATGCATCCATTTCTTCTTCTTGTTTCAGCAAATGAATGATTTTTTGCTGTTGCAGTCACAATTAATTTTCCTAAAAATTCAAAATAGTTGTATGTGTAGCAAATTAATTTCAGCTTAATGGTCCCCTTTTATGATTATGGTGGAAATTATTTGCGTCTGATTTTAATTGGAAAAGTAAACAGTTTTTTTGAATTGATTGGGACTTTACTGCAACACTGGATTATATCCCCCCTTCCATTGCTTTTTTATTACAAGTTTTATAGCTTTAGCAGCCCTATTCATTGCTTTGTGGTATAAATCATTTCTAAGCAAAAATACTCTCCCTCTTAATGGAAGCGAACAAACAGCAAAATAATATGCCATTTTTATAAGAACAAGAAAAAGAGGTTTGCCTTTTTTCCTAATGCCAACCTCTTTTTGCACTATTCGATTTTTCAGCCAACCATCACTGTGTTTTTTCGATTAAGCTGCTCTCCAACATAAGCGACCAAATCTACCACTCTTGAAGAATACCCCCATTCATTATCATACCAGGCAAGTACCTTTAATTTTTTTTCTCCAATCATCATGGTCGATAAGCCATCGATTGTTGCTGAAACCGTTGTTGTATTAAAATCGCTCGATACCAATGGTTCATCGGTAATTTCCAAAATGCCTTTAAAATTTTCTTGTTGTGCTAAAGCAAAACAATTGTTTACCTCTTCAACCGTTGTGTTTTTCTTTAAATCAACCACTAAATCCACAAGAGAAACATTTTGGGTTGGCACTCTTAAGGCCATTCCATGAAGCTTGCCTTCTAAATGAGGCAAAATCAGCTTTAAAGCTTTTGCAGCGCCAGTTGTTGTTGGAATAATATTTTGCCCGCAAGATCTTGCTCTTCTTAAATCTTTATGGGGATTGTCAATATTATTTTGGTCATTTGTATACGCATGGATGGTTGTCATCAATCCATTTTCAATGCCGAATGAATCGTCAATCACTTTGACAACTGGTCCTAAACAATTTGTGGTACACGATGCATTGGAGATAACCGTATGTTTATGTATATCAAGTGTTTTTTCATTTACTCCCATGACAATCGTTGCGTCTGCATTGTCTCCAGGTGCTGTTAACACTACTTTTTTTGCGCCTGCTTCTAAATGAAGTGCAGCTTTTTCCCGGCTGTTGAATTTTCCTGTTGCTTCTACCACAATGTCTATATGTAATTGTTTCCAAGGTAATAATGATGGATTTCGCTCATTAATTAACAAGATACGTTTTCCATTTACAATTAACGCCTTTTCTTCCCAACGTATTTCTCCATCGAACTTGCCATGTGTTGTGTCATATTTAAGTAAATGTGCTAACGCTTCTGCAGAGTAACTAGCATTAATTGCTGCAATATGAATTGTTTCATTTAGAATAGCTTGTCTAAATACCATTCTTCCAATTCGGCCAAACCCATTGATTGCAATTGTAACACTCATTAACATCCGCTCCTTTTAATATGTTATACTTTATATTATTTTTCACAATTAAAGTATAACATATTAAAACGAATAATAAAGCATTAAGTTATCATAGGTTATTATTCGTAAAATTAAAAATATTATTTCTCTTTTAGCAAATCAAAGAAACTGATTGTTATTATTCCAACCATTCCATTATTTTTTCTCTTTTTGGTCAATGTTCATAATTTCCTTACAGAATTTATGGTGGTTTTATGTTAAAGTTTTAGCAGAAAATATATGTCAGAAGAGTGAAACACCACCAGAAAAAAATGTTTCACCAAATAAAGGAGATTTACAATAAATGAGACCTATACAAAAAACACTTCCCTCCTTAGCTTCGAATTCCATTCATTTAGCAGTTTTACTAGGAATGGTTGGCGGTTTTTTAGATGCTTATACATTTATTTCAAGGGACGGAGTGTTTGCGAATGCACAAACAGGAAATATCGTTTTATTTGCCGTTCATTTAGCGACTGGAGAATGGAGGAATGCACTTGTTTTCATCCCCCCAATCGTCGCTTTTATTATAGGAGTTTTAGTTTCAGAAGTGGTGAAGCTTCCCTTTTTGCGGGAATTATTATACAGCTATAGACGTTCTATTCTTATTTTGGAGTGTCTTGTATTGATAATCGTTGGCTTTTTGCCGGCAAGCATGCCAAATATTATCGTTACAACAAGTCTTGCTTTTGTTTCTTCTTTGCAGATTTCTACTTTTAATAAATTGGATAAGTGGGCCTATAATTCGACCATGACGACCGGAAGTCTGCGTACAGCAACTCAAGCCGCTTATGCAGCATTTATTTATCATGATGCAGAAGCAAAAAAACAGTTTAAACAATTTTTTGTCATTATTATTTCTTTTTTAGTTGGTGCATTATTAGGAACCTTTACTACTACTTATATAGGAAACAAATCCATTTGGGTAGCAGCAGGAGTATTGGTCATTGCCTTGGTTCTTTATCATCGCGATAAAGGGTATATAAGAAAATCTGCCGCTCTGACAAAACATGTTTCAAGCCGCTGAATAGCATGCAATTGCTTTAGCAAAAAAAAGCGATCAACTGATATATCCCAGATGGTCGCTTTTTTGCTATGCTGTATGATGTCTCCATCTAGTCACGGCAAATATATTTAAAGCGGGGGAGTAGTTTCTACACCTAAATGAATCCAGTCTTCCTTTGGCGGTCCATAAACCCCACATGATTTAAGCCCTGCTTGCCCGCATCAGAACCGTAATTTGTCCCCTATGGTGCACAATATGCTTAATTAGCCCCATTAAAATCTTATCATTCGATTCTTGTATTTGCTTAAGAGATTCATCTGTCCATTGCTGTTCAATAACTTTTGCTGTTTTGGAACTTGTTTTTCTAAAAGTTCTTGCAATTTCATGTGCTGTAGAGGGAACCTGTTTGGCATCATCTATTTGTTCTATATCCAATCCAAAATAGGCTAAATACTCTGGAAGAATGGTTGTAAAATGCCAAGCGATTCTTCCTAATGTACGGCCTTCTGGATAAACTTGTTGGTTTAATGAGGCATCAGTTAATTAGTTTATTTTACACAAAATAGCAATAATGGAACGCTGTATAAGGAGCGTAGAGGAAAAAAGTTTAAGATAAAGAAAAAATCCGAGTGGAATGAAAAGGAAAATACGAATATTAACGATGAAAAATAATTTATAATTCGTGTTTTATTTGTGAAAGTGCCATTCTTCCATAGGCGGGACACTTCTCTATTTCTTTTGAACACGAACAATTATAAAAAATCCCCATTCGCTTTATTTTTTTTAGGAATGGAGATTTAATATGATTTATTTTATAAGCGGACTTTTTAACGATTCTCTACTAAGCCTGCAAAATATTTTGTATTTAACGAATAGATGTAATAGCTATCTTTTGGGCATATATAGGTAAAATCAAATTTTTCATAAAATGCTCTGGCGTTTTTGGTTGATTCTACTATAATTAGAGGGCAGCCGCTTATTTTCGCAACTAGAGCGGTATGATATAAAACAGAGGACATTATATAAAGACCATAGTTATTTTTTCTATATCTATTATCCACTCCTATATAATGCAAACGTATTGCGGGGATTTCTTTCACTTTATCCGGCAAATTTATATCCAATTGCTTTCTTTTTTGTTTATTCATTTTTATGGTGTCATTAAACAAAGAATAGAACCCAATTAAATTCTTCTGTTGGTCGAAGAATAATCGAGTTCTGACTAAATTTCGTTCCATTAATGGAAAAGCCTCTTCCTTCAGAAAAGTTTCCACTTGTATTTCATCTTTACATTGAAAATCCTGCAATTTTTCAATATGAGCATTAGATAAATATTCTTCGGAAATATAATCAAACATACGATAAAATTAATTGTTCTTTTTTTCTTGATATAATTTGAACATATTCTCAACAAATTTGCTTGGTTTTGCAGGATTACGAACCATATCTGTTAATTTTTCGTAGTCTTTTTCACATACAATAGTTGATTCAATCGGCTTTGTGTTTGTTTCCATATCCTTTTTCTCCTCATTCCGCAATATAATCACTCCTAAATAGTTTCTTATACCTTATTAAATGAGACTATCTTGCGTTCCTTTATATAAATTATACTCGAACAGCCTTTATTTTCATAGCAATACAGTACACTCCTGCTGCTTTTACCCAATGTTCTTTTTGGCTTTTTTATTAATACATGTCCCTTTTAAACTACTCTCCACTTAACAATCTTCCTCATTGGGCTACACCTGAAGATTCTCTTCACTATTTTGAGGTGAAATGGAAATGAAAAGCTGAAAAAAGAGAAACTACTCAAGCATATAGAAAATAAAGGAACTAGGCAATAGACAAACGGCACCCTAATGTCATTTGTCTATTTTTTATTGTTTTTCCTTTTTGTCGGTTTCACTGCGGTAAAAAGGTTCTTTAGCTAGGATGCTATTTCTCCTCACTTTTTATTATCAATTTCCGCTTTTCATTCCAATCCAATAAAAGAAACATCCATTTTAATATAGACGGTACACAAAAAAGAATAAATAACAGTCTAAATAGTTGATAGGTCGTAATAATGGTTAAATCGCCGCCCACGGATTGGCCAAGTATCGCCATTTCTGCCATGCCCCCTGGAGCAAGGGCGATAAATGCGGTCATCAGTGTGATGCCATTTTCTAAATGAAGGAGGAGTATGCCTAAAACAAAGGAAAAACTCACCAATAAAATCGAAGAAATAATAGCGACAGTTGAAAACATGGCTTTTTTCTCCATTTCTCCGAGTTTTATTCGCAATCCTAAATCAATGCCAATAAAAAGTTGAGAAATGCTGATGACACTGACCGGCAGTGCTGGCACATGAATTCCTGCTATGACAAGAACGGCGATCATAATAATCGGACCAATTAGGAAAGGGGTGGGAAATCTCCCCTTTTTACTCAAAAAAGCAGCAATTGCGGCCAATAGGAAAAAGGATAGGATAGACCAGTGGTAAGAAGTGCTGATATGTATAATTCCGTCGCTTGCCTGTTCTTTTCCGTGAAGCAAAGGACTGTATACAAGGAATGGAACGAGCATTACAACAGATACAATTCTGGTCACTTGGATAATCGTCACTACGGCAAGATCAATGCCTTTTATTTCTCCGCATAATGCCACCATTTGTGTGAGCCCTCCAGGAATGCTTCCAGCTATTGTAGACTTGTAGTTTGTATGTGTAATTTTTGTGGTAAAAAATGCAAGAATCAGACTAAATGCAATCATGGATAAAGTCATCACTAACATGGAGGGCAAATGGGTAAACATTTCCACTAATGCTTTTTTGGAGAAGGTAAGGCCGATCATATATCCAATGGAAATTAAACCAAAGTCACGAAAAAGAATCGGCATTTTTATCGAGTGTCTGGTGAGTTTCGTATAAAAAATGGTGCCAATCATTGGACCAAGAATCCACGCCAACGGCAAATGAAAAAAGTGAAAAAGCAATCCGCCAATACAAGCAGAAACAAATAACTTTAAATAAGACATATCATCTCTCAATTCCCTTCTTGCCTACAATTCTAGTTCACTTATATTTCATTATACTACTTTACGGATTAGAAAAAGTGGCAAAACGAAGAAAAGATGGATTCCTATGCTTTTTATGCTCCAAATGCTAAAATATTTTTCTGATAAAAAAGCTTAAAAGTACTGATTGAATATATCTAGTACTTTTAAGCTTTTTCCCATTTATTGTCCGTGATGGCTTATTTCTTTCATGGTCATTTTTTCTAGCTTCCAGCCTTTTTTTGTTTTCGTCCATATGGTTTCTAAATAAGCAATGGTATCAACCGGTGCAATCCCGCTTATTTTTTGTTTTCCTTTTAAAGCAGGAGTTTCATGATAAGTGATGACAGTAAGAGGAGAAAATGGCTGGACAATTAGTTCCGTCGGCTCATTTAATTGGCCATTGTGATATAGACCTAACTTCTCATATGTATCTTTTTTGCTGTATAAATTAAATAAATAGGTTTTTTGTCCTGAAATAGATAATTCGGCCTTATAATCCGGTTTGAATTGACTGGAAATGCTAGGGATTTCTGGCAATGGTATCTCTTCTACATTGCCCTTTGATACCGAATATAAATAATAATTGGCTTTGCTCAACTTTTTATTAGTGAAAACGGTAATAAATATTTCTTTTGCATGATCACCATTAATATCCACCGTTTCGAAAGTTGGTTTATAGCCGCCCTCTAAGGGAAGAGTATTGGTTTTATTGGCTTCATTTTTCACTTCCAAAAAAAGTTTTTTGAAAAAATTAGGATCTTCTTTTGTGGTGATTCCTTTTAATTGAACTGTTTCATTGGAACCATCTTTGGCAAAATCAATGGATTTCTCCTGCACGATTTTGTTTATCTCTTCTTTTTCTAATGCATATACACCTGTAATCGCACTTAAGGACATCAAAAAAAAGGCAGCAAACGCAAAAAGCAATTCTTTTTTCATTCATTTTCCTCCTAGGTGTTCATCTTGCTTTTATCTTGTCCAATTTTGGAAAAAAGATGTAAGTGAGGAAAAAATTTTACCATTTATATTATAAAAAACGAGAGAATCATGTAGACTGCAGTTTTGACGTTGCAGATTATCAAAAGATAAGCGCATCAATGCGCCGCCAATGCTTCCACAATTTTATCTTGAATTTGTTTTCCTTTATCATCGTCTACTAGATGATTCAAAAGAATGGAAAAGATGTACTTTTGGCCGCTTCTGCTTTCTACATAACCAGATAATGTGCTCACAGCAGATAAAGATCCTGTTTTAGCCCGCACTTTTCCTTTTGTATTTTCAGAATGGAGGCGATACCGCAGGGTTCCGCCAACAAGCCGCTCTTTATTGCCTGACACTGGCAAGGAAGTTAAATAAACGGAAAACCACGGCTTCTTTTGGATATGAAACAATAAAAGGGATAGATCATTTGCAGTCACAAAATCAATCGGCGAAATGCCGGAACCATCGCGAATCAGCATATGATCAGGATTTAGTCCAAACTTTTTCAACTCCTCTTTGACAACAGCAATGCCTGCTTCGAAACTTCCTTTTCCACTTTTTTCTTTTCCTATTTCCTTCAGCAATGTTTCGGCAATGGTGTTATTGCTTAATTTCATAAAAGGGATCAGAATCTCAGCTAATGGAATAGATTTATGTGAGGCAATAAGCGTAGAAAGTTCTGGTGTAACACCTTTATGAATGCCATTTGTTTGGATTCCCTGTTTGGTTAAAGCTTGCTGAAATAAATCGGCTGCGACCTTGCTTGGGTCAAAAACAGATACCCATTCGGAGTCAGCCGAAGCATCGAGAGGAATGGTGCCTGACACAATAATTTTTTTCCCGTCATGCTCTCTTGTGTAGCGCAGTTTCTTGTTGCCTTGTTTTTCAACCGTTTTGGTTTTATTCACTATCCTTACTGTCTTTGTTGCCGGTTTTGCAGCAAGGATGGCAGGGCTGCCTGCTTTTGGAGCTGGAGATGTTTCCACTAAAACCGTTCCTGCATCATACTCTTTTGTCGGCGAAACGGTTAACGGGGAAATTTTTGCCCCATAATAGGCCGCTTCATCACTCCAAGCAAGATCAATAGATAATGGCATAGAATCATACCAGCTTGTATCATAGATAAGGCTGCCGGTCACTTTTTGAATGCCTTTCTTTTTTAGAGTGCGGGCAAGCTGGTCCAAATCATCTGCCATTAAGGTTGTATCGCCTTTTCCTTTTAAATAAAGATTGCCATGCAAAACATTATTTTTGACTTTTCCATCTGTGGCTACTTCTGTAGAAAAACGATAATTTTCTCCTAAAACAGATAAGGCAACAGCTGCTGTCACCAATTTCATATTAGAGGCAGGAGCAAGCCTAATATTTCCAATATGCTCATACACTATATTGCCATTTTGCTGATCTCGAATGCTAATGCCTGCAAGACTGCCTTTTAATGCAGGTTCATTTAAAACAATAGTCTGTAGTTCTTTGCTGATGGAAAACGAAACAGTATCTGCTTCTGCTCGGTTATTGTTATTGCTCCAGTTTTGCGAAAATATAAGTGCTGCAATTATGACCGCTAATATAATTTGTTTCATTTTTTATGCTCTCTCCCCTGATTTGCCTTCTTTCTAAATCAGTGTTGACACAATCAAGTAGCATTAAACCAAGCTTCATTAAAATGGCCGTTTTAGATAGCGACAGCGTTTTTATAGCCCATTTGCTCATAATTGGAAAATTTCTCTTTTTTTTTGGCAGGATAAAAAAAAGCTGCTAGAAAAAAGCGACAGCAGCTTCTTTTCTAGCAGCCTTATACAAAATAAGAAGGCATTATTTTGTTTTGGTTAGTTCAAAACCTGTTTGTTCTAAAGCGAACTCGACTCCCTGCTCCAATGTAGAAAAAGATGGGATATCCTTTAGCTGAACGCCTGATTGAATGATATTCAGACTGAAAGAAGCCGAGATGCCTACTAAAATACATTTGCCTCCTACTAAATCTACTGCTTTCACTAACTTTTGCAAGCGGTCGACCATATATTCATCAAAATCGCTAACGGCTGTTAAATCTAAAAGCAAATAATTGGCCCGTTGTTTCTTAAACTCAAACAAAGCCTTTTGCATAAGGTCTTCCATACGTTCATCATTAAATTTCCCAACAAGAGGAATGACCAAAATCCCTTGCAGCACTGGCAGAACAGGGGTAGACAACGCTTTTACAAGGCTAGTCAATTCTTCTGTACGTTTATCGACTTGCTCTTCTAGTTCCTTGATATAGCGTTGTTCTTTTTGTCTTGTCAGAGCATGAATATTTTGATTTGGGGAGAAGGCCGACAGAAAAATTTCCACTTCATCATATTCATCCCCAGCCAGTTGATTTTTCGTCAGTTTATACCACATATTTTCTTTAAGCAGACTAGAGAATACACCTGCCCAATGACTCGGCAAAAGGACAGATGCTTGATTCTTATCTAATAATTTAAAGATGCGGTGTTCCCAGCTATTTTGTAAACGGACAATTATTTTTTTTTCTTCTAATGAAAAATAAGAAATTTCTACATTGCCCCAGCCCGCATTCCGATAAATATCGCTATATTGAGCAAGAATTTCTTTAATCTCAAACTTGTCCTTATAATAGCTGCTGACAAGCTGGCCCATGCGGAATCCGGTCGTTTCAAACACAGCAGTTGATACATCTGAACCGGAAACCTCCATAATAGTATCAATAAATAATTCAATGGCAGTATCCCAAAAAAGAAGGGCGGGTGCACCATCAAAGCTAAATAATCCGTTCTCCTTATCCCAAGTAAACTCGTTTTTATTCACTTTTACACGTACGATTGAATCTGACATACGTTTCCCTCATTTCTTGCATTTACATATGTAAATAATGTATTCATCCAACATTTTGCCATTTTCTCTCCTTATTCTACTACTTTTTTTCCAATTCTTCACCTAATTGGAATAGAAATAAATAGATAAGCTGCAAGAGGTCCCCTATGTTCATTTGTTTGGAGAAACCTGGGATTGCTTCAATCGGCAAGTTGACATCCCACATCCCGTCTTGTGCATTAAACATTAAATTATAGGTAGTATGGTCCCCTGCTAATGTTTTTTCGAAAAAGCTTCGGATTGCTCCTTCTGCCTTTTTAGGAATTTTCAAACCGAATATCCCTTCATATGTGCGAAAAACAGAATCTACTTCTAAAGAGAGGGATTCCAGTCCAACAATGCTAAAAGCATCTGATTCCACATATAAATATTCTTCTATCTTTTTTTCGAAATAGTGGATTTCTGTGGATAAAAAAGCGGAATCTACATTCTCTTCAATCGTTTCATCTGTTTCTTTATTTGCTAATTCTAAGTATATATTTTGAAATCTTTCTGGGGTGTTTTTTTCCTGCAGCTCCTTATCTATAGCAAAAGAGTGTTCAAGCAGGTAGTTCTTTTCTTCTGTAAAGAAAAAAAGCGGTTCATCTGTTTTTGCTTGTTGTTCTAAATATGCGTGCATCTGTTTTTTTAACATGATTTAGTCTCCTATTCATTTCTGTATAATATGTAAGATATCCAGTAGAAAAAAAGCATCTACCGGATAAAAAGAAAAAACGAATTAGCGTTTTTTTGATTTTTTCGGCTTAAAGATGGCACTGCCGGCTGTTTTTTTCTTGCGTGCTTCTTTAAAGCGCTCAAAGGCAGGATTTGTTTCTTTCTGCTTGTTTTCTTGCTTACGGGAAACAGCGTCTTTTTTCGCCGGTTTGCTTTTTCTTTTGCCTTTAAAGGTTCCTTTTGTTGCATTGGCATTTTTAGAATGAGTGCTTGCTTGATGGATCGGTTCTGTTGACTGTTCTGTTCCATTTCCATCTTTTTTCGGCAATGGTTTCTTTTCAATGGTAATATTTAATTCTTTTTCAATTGCATCTAATAAAGGACGGTCATCGGATGAATAAAATGTAACCGCATATCCTTCAGCCTTTGCTCTGCCTGTTCGGCCAATTCGGTGAACATAGCTGTCTGCATCCATTGGCATATCATAATTAAATACATGGGTGATTCCGTCGATATCCAACCCTCTTGCTGCTACATCTGTTGCAATCAATAGCTGGAATTTTGCCTCACGGAATTCTTTCATCACTTGTTCTCTTTTTGCCTGCGAAAGATCGCCGTGAAGTTCCCGGCAGGAAAAACGATTAGCGCGAAGCACTTCATATAATTTAGACACCCGACGTTTAGTGCGGCAAAAAATAACGGCCATAAATGGCTGCTCTTCTTTAATTAGAGACATTAAAGCACCCTGCTTTGCCCGAGGTGGCGTGTGCATGCTGATTTGTTTTACAGTTAAGGCAGGTCCTTGTTTCTTTTCCACCGTGACATATGCGGCATTTTTTGTATATTTTTTAGCCAATTTTTTTATATCAGATGAAATAGTAGCGCTAAACAGCATTGTTTGGCGATTATTTGGTGTTTGCCTCATGATAAATGCGATTTCCTCTAAAAAGCCAATATGAAGCATTTGATCTGCCTCATCTAATACAAGAAAAGAAAGGCTGCTTAAATCAATTGTTCCTCTTTTCAGATGGTCGATCAGACGTCCCGGCGTTGCAACAATAATAGAAATATGCTGTTTTAAACGATGGAGCTGTTTTTCTACATCTTGTCCTCCGTAGGCAGCAAGCACAGTTATGTCTTCTTCTTTTATTTTATTGATTTCATCTGTTATTTGTAAGGCCAATTCTCTTGTTGGACTAAGGATGAGCGCCTGGGTATAAAGGGCATCTTTTTTGATTTTTTCCAATATAGGCAAAGCAAAAGCAAATGTTTTCCCTGTGCCTGTTTGTGCCTGTGCAATGATATCTTGTCCTTTTAGCAAAGATGGAATTACTTTTGTTTGTATTGGTGTTGGACTAGTAATCCCGTATTTATTTAATTTCCCTTCTAAATTGGAGGAAATACCTAAACTTTTAAAATCTTGCAACTAAATCCCTACTTTCTTCGATAAAAAAGGTATAACATTCCTTATTGTGGCTTTTCTTAGCATAAATAGCAAGGAAAAGATGGAGGAAACAAGAAAAAAGGCTGGCTCAAATGGAGTCAGCCGGTTGCTTTAATATTTTTTTAATTCTTCTAAGATTGCTGTTAACGCATCATGTTTGTTATATTGCTGCATCGCTTGTTTGATGGTTTTTTGCTTTTCATCCAACTCCGCCAATTTCGCTAAAAAAGTTTGAGATGTAATTTCTTCTTCTTCCAATGTTAAAGAAAATCCTTTTTTCGTAAAAGATTTAGCATTTAATATTTGGTCTCCCCGACTTTGCAGCTTGCTTAATGGAATGATTAGCATCGGCAGTTTTAAAGCAAGGAATTCAAAAATGGCATTAGAGCCGCCCCTTGTAATCACAAGACTTGTCGCAGCCAGAATATCCGCCAATTCTTCATGGACATACTCAAGCTGCTTATAATTTTTATTGTTCGTATATTCTGCTGCAATATTTCCTTTGCCGCATAAATGGACAATTTGGTATTGTTGTGTTAATTCTTCTAAATTTTCCCGGATGACTTCATTAATTTTCCGTGCCCCTAAGCTTCCGCCCATCACCGTGATGATTGGTTTAGTGCTCGTGAAATCTAAAAAGATTCTTCCCTTAACAGCAGAACCTGTTAAGATATCTTTTCTGATGGGGGAACCAATAACTGTACTTTTTTCCTTAGGCAAATAGTTGATCGTTTCATCAAATGAGGTGAAAATTTTTGATGAAAAACGAAGGGCGATTTTATTGGCAAGCCCTGGCGTTAAATCACTTTCATGAATAATGACCGGGATTTTCAGCATGCTTGCAGCAATTACAACAGGCACCGACACAAATCCGCCTTTTGAAAAAACAACAGCCGGTTTTATTTTTTTTAAGACTTTCCGTGCATCCAAACAGCCTTTTAGCACTTTAAAGACATCTTTCGCATTTTCCACTGATAGATAGCGTCGCAGCTTCCCGCTTGAGATAGAATGATAGGGGATCTGGATTTTTTCGATTAATTCTTTTTCAATCCCAGCTTTTGAACCAATATAATGAATCTCCCAGTCTTTTTTATTCAGTTCATTTATAATAGCGATGTTTGGCGTCACATGTCCTGCCGTACCGCCGCCTGTAAATACGATTTTTTTCAAAATAAATCAAACTCCTATCGTCAATTCCTTCTATATAAAGGCATCTATTTCTTATTTTATGTATACAATCAATTAATCATTATAAATTATTTTCGTAAAAAAAGCTGTATGGATGTGGAAAAAAATAAAAAAACGTTTCTATAGTTGCATAGAAATGCCAGATTGTCGGCAAAAGGTCTCAAAGAGTGCGCTCCTTGAGACCTTTTGCTCATTTTTGGGATAGGGATCATAGAAAAAACTTGATATCCTTTCAAGTGGCGATTCTTGGCTTCACCTGTGGAAAACGTCCACTCGCAGCGGACATCTATCTAAACTATTTAACTATACTAATTTTAAAATATGTTCAATCGCATAAGCTACGCCATCTTCATTATTGCTTTTGGTTAAATCGCTTGCTCTTTTTTTAATGTCCTCTGGAGCATTTTCCATCGCAAAAGAACGTGTCGATACTTCAAATTGAGTGACATCATTGCCGCCGTCGCCAAATGAATAGATTTCGTCAAAACTTAGGTTTTTCAAGTTTTCATACCTTCTAATTGCTTTGCCTTTTTGAGCTTCATTCGATGTGATTTCACAGTTATTTGGAAAAGAAGAAGAAAAGGAAATAGTATCGAGTTTCCGCAATGTTTCTTTTACATCTGCAATTTTGGCTATATTTGTTTCATCGACAATAGCAATTAATTTGTAGATTTTTACATTTTTCAAATCTAAGATGCTGTCATAGTTTTGATTGTCAAACATTGCTTGAATCTCATCCCATGCTTTCCCTCTTAATTGGGGCAAGGTTGCAGGAAATCCTCCTTGATTTGTGTAGACAAGAATGCCGACATCCAATGGTCGCAGAACGGTTAATAACTCTTTATATAATTCAATGGATAAAGTCGTTTCATACAGCAGTTCGCCATTTGGCGCATACATCATGCTGCCATTTAAGCAAAAAATCGGCACTTCCAACTCAGAAACACCAGCGACTTTTATCACATCTGGATATTGTCTGCCTGTATTTAAAATGACTTCAATATGATTGTCTTTTAACTTTTTTATAACCTCTTTATTAGCGCTAGAGATTTGATGTACATCATTTAATAAGGTGCCATCTAAATCTATGGATACACATTTCATTATTTTTCCCCCTAAATGCAATTGCTTCTATAAATGCTGCTTAGTATGTTTACACATATAAAATGCTACACTTCTTGTCCGCATGATGTCAATGTAAAAAAAGCGAAAACCATAATTGGTTCCGCTTTTGTTCTCTAATTGCGATCTATCGCTGTATCCAATGGTTTTAGCTTCTCTTCTATTTCTTTTCGTTTGGCTTCTAAAAAAGGAGGAAGCGCCAATGATTCTCCAAGGCATTCTAGTGGTTCATCTGTCGCAAAACCTGGACCATCTGTGGCTAATTCAAATAGAATTCCATTCGGCTCTCTGAAGTATAGAGATTTAAAATAATAGCGGTCAATATATCCAGAGTTTTGAAATCTTGCCTCATTGATTTTTTCTATCCAGTCGTATAATTCATCTTCATTGTCTACTCTAAAGGCTACATGATGAACACCGCCTCTTCCTAATCGCTGGATAGGCAAATCGTTTCTTTCTTCTAGATGGAGTTCCGCTCCACTCCCTCCTTCTCCTGTTTCAAACACACGAATGGCGGGCTGTCCGTCAATAGTCGAAAGAAAGTCTTTCTTAAAACGAAACCCCATTACTTCTGTTAGCAAACGAATAGTAGAATCAGGTTTGCGAACAGTCAATTGAACAGGTCCTAAACCAATAATCGCAAATTCCATTGGAATGGGTCCTTTTTCCCAAGGAACTCCTCCTTTAACCCCTTTATTTTGTTCATCGGAAACGAGGAAAAAGCGTTGGCCTTCAAAATCGAAAAATTCTAGTGCGTGTCTTTCGGCGCGTTGTTGGATTTTTCGATGCTTTACTGCTAATTTTTCGAAACGGTCGGACCAATAATCTAATGCCTTATCTGTTGGAACCCGAAGACTTAAAGCAGAAATGCTGCTTACGCCTTCTCTATGCTGTGCAAGGTTTGGGATCTCAAAAAAGGTCAATTCCGTCCCCGGATTTCCTTCTTCATCTCCATAAAAAAGATGGTAAACAGATGGATCATCTTGGTTCACTGTTTTTTTGATAAGGCGAAGCCCCAATACTTTTGTATAAAAATGATAGTTTTTTGCTGCATTGGCAGTCATGGCAGATACATGGTGAATGCCTTTAAAATTCATAAATGTCTTCTCCTTTTTTATGTTGAAACTATTCCAATAATAATTTTAGCATAATGTCAACTCCCTCATTTTGCAAAAAAAGAGTATTGCTTCAGTCAGCTAGGCAGAATGTTGTTAATGGAGAGTTGGTTATGAGAAAATAAAGGGAAAAATTTATAAATATCATTTCAGAGTTGCTATCGACAGGAATCCTATTTATAGAGCAGAATGGAAAACTGAAGTAATAAAGGGAGTTGGAAAGATTAATGAAACAAAAATTTAAAGAATTAAGCAGCTCTAAACAAACGGCACATATTTATTATGCCACGCAAAAACAAGAGAACTATTTAGAAAATCTTGCTGCATACATAATAGCTGGAATTGAACAAGGAGATCATATTATTTTAATTGAAAATGATCGAATTTATTCTCTGCTTCAACAAAAAATATCCGCTTCTTTGTCACAAGAAGATTGGAAAAAAATTTATCCTATCAATAACTTTGACTATTATTTTTCTAGCGGAAGCTTTCATCCCCCTTATATATTTGCCTATTTGGACCGTGTGCTAAAACCATATCTCGAACAAAACCTATCTTTTCGGATATGGGCGCATGTGGAGTGGAATAAAGAAGAAGAAGTTTTGCATATTCTAAAGGAATTTGAACACGAAGCAGATAGATTGGTGACGGAAAATAAACTAATGCTCGTATGTGCCTATAATAAAGAGAGAGTGCCTGCTTCACTGGATCAGTCTTTGATGGAATGCCATGAATATATTTTGACCGAAAATGAAATCATTCTATCAGAGGCATATTTGTATAAGAAATAAAGAGAAAGCAGATGGATTGTCCATCTGCTTTCTCTTTATAATTCTTTGCTCATTACCAGATCTCTTGTTTGAAAACGCATTTTTTTATACAAGTGAATTGCTTTTTCATTATGGGCAAATACATGAAGGGTTATTTTTTTTCCCCCTTGCGCTTGTACATGGTCATCCAGTAAAGATAATGCCTTTGTGCCATACCCTTTTCCCTGTTCTTTTTCGTTGATGACAAAATCATAAATAAATGCTTCTTTTAATGGATTATTCAGGTCTAAGTGGTACCAAAGATAACCAATAGTTTCTTCATTAGCCCCTTTTGCAATGTTAAAAAGATAATGACAATCGGATTGGGCGCCTTGTGGCAAAAGTTTTTCTATTTGTTCTTTTGCTTTTTCTAGAGCTTCTTCTTTCGCCCATGTTCCAGCTTTTATTTTTTCCTCTGCGTATTCGGAGACAAGCGCTTTTTGATACATGGGAAAATCTTTTTCTGCCATGTATTTTAATAAAATAGTCATCTTTCATCCCCATTTCACTTACAAATTGATAGATAACTGTACAGGACAATGATCGCTTCCCATAACGCTACAGTGAATGTCTGTATCAATTAATTTGTTTTTTAATCGTTCCGAGACAATAAAATAGTCAATTCTCCAGCCAATATTTCTCTCTCTCACTTTCGCCATATAGGACCACCATGTATAGACATCTGTTTTTTTCGGATAAACATAGCGGAATGCATCAATAAAACCATGGGACAATAACTGGCTCATTGCTCCCCGTTCTTCTTCTGTAAATCCAGAATTGCCGATATTTGATTTTGCATTTTTTAAATCAATCTCTTGGTGAGCCACGTTTAAATCCCCGCAGTAAATGACAGGCTTTTGTGCATCTAATGTCTTTACATAAAGCTGTAATTGCTTTTCCCATTCGATGCGATAATCTAGTCTGCTTAAATCCCGTTTTGAATTAGGGGTATACACATTCACTAAATAAAATGATTCAAATTCTAATGTGATCGCCCGGCCTTCCGTTTCAGGAAAATCTTCTCCAATGCCATATATAACAGAAAGTGGCTTTTGTTTAGAAAAAACCGCCGTTCCAGAATATCCTTTTCTTTCTGCATAATTCCAAAATTGATGATAACCATCCAAAGCTAATTGAATTTGGCCTTCTTGCAATTTTGATTCTTGAATACAAAATATATCTGCATCAATGGCGTTAAAAAAGTCTAAAAAGCCTTTTTTTACACACGCTCGAATGCCATTCACATTCCATGTAACAAGTTTCATCCATTATAAACTCCTCAATCGTAAAATATCTTTTAAAAATTTATCATAACATGAAAAAATTACTGGATAAAGTGTTTTGCCTAACCGGAATATCCTGCTTCCCATCACATTAGATGCTTAAGAAAAAACTGCAAAATGACAAGTTTTGTCGAAAAATAGCTATTTTAAAAAAACTGACGCAAACAGAACCGAAAAAGAAGCAACAGAGTCATTTTTTCGACCTAATGATATCAGATGAAGGGAAACTCCCTTCTATCTTATCCAAATTAACTAAAAGAAGGCGCATTTTCCCCTTCCCATTCGTACTGTTTTATTAATTTTTTTAATCCTGTTGTTAATTCTTGTCCATGCATTGGTTTTCCATGGCCAGAATATAAAATTTCTGGCATATATTCTGCTAGTTTTATAATCGATTGTTTGGCTTGATAACGATTTGGTGTAAAATAAGCTGGCGGGCCATGGAGTTCTTTTCGCTGCTGCAACACAGCAAATAGGGACTCTTGTTTTACAGTAATAATGGCATCTCCAGCCAGCAGCAGCCGGTCACTATTTCGAAATATGGAAATGTGCCCTTCTGTATGTCCTGGAGTATGAATCATTTGCCATCCAGTTAAATATGGAATCTCTTTATTGCTTTCCAGCGGATTCACCACATCTGTCAACATAATCCCATCACGTGGATAAAAAGGAGACATAAAAGATAATAATCCTTTTATCCGAAACGGATGCGGCGGGTCATATACTTTTTTCCCTTGAAGATAAGGCAGTTCTTTCACATGAGCGTAAATAGGAACATCCCAACTTTTAAAAAGATGGCTAATAGCGCCAATATGGTCAAAATGGCCATGTGTTAAAATAATCGCTAATGGCTGTTTATCTCCGACGATTTTTTTTAATGCATTTTGCAAATAGCTGCCGCAAAAAGGAATGCCTGCATCGATCAATACATAATCTTGTTTGCTTGGGCCAAGTCCTGTCACTACTGCGACATTGCTAATGCCTGTTCTAATTCCATATACGTTTTCTGCGATTTTCATATTTGTTCCCACTCCTTTACTGGTAGTGTGGCCAAAAAGATAAAAAACAGTAACTATTCCACTTTTTGCGATTTCTCCTAATGCCACTTTTTAGCTGAAAATTTATTTTGTTCTCCTTGTACATTTGCCAGAAAGGGAGGAAGCTGTCCATTTGACAATATTTAAAAATATTGAACAAATTCTGAAATCGGTTTTCGATAGCCTCTAGGATGCCTGCTTTCTTTTTTTTCTTTGCCAATAGCAATCATCATAACCGGCTCGACATTTTCTTGTAACTGAAGGATTTCCTTTGCTTTATTGGCGTCAAATCCAATCATTGGGCAAGTATCCCAGCCTTTATTTTTTGCTGCAAGCATAAAAAGCATCGCCGATAACGAAGCATTGCGAATTGCTTCATCCCGTTGGAAAACAGGACCTCTTGTCAAATAAGTTTCGACTGTTTCCTTTACCATCGAATCATACTGGCATTCATTTAAAATCCCAAGCATTTTCAATCCTTCATAAATAGATCCCGCTTTTTCATACGCCTTTTTATCTCCAGTTACCAGAATTACGGCAGATGCAGAGTGAACTTTATACTGTCCAAATGCTGCTTCTTGCATTTTTGCTTTTATTTCTTTATCTTGAATAACCACATAATGAGTATGCTGCAAGTTAAAAGCACTTGGCGCCAGTTTCACTTCCTCAAATATGTCATTTAGTTCCTTTCTGTCAATAGGCACTTCCTCTATAAAATTATTGGCAGATCTTCTTTCTTTAATTAATGCAGAAAAGTAATTCATTTGTATTCCTCCTAGTTCTTTTTATCTATGTATGAATAAAATTAGCATACAAAATTTTTATCTTGAAATCAAGATATTAGATTTAAAAAAAGAAAAAACAATCCCCAAATGGAAATCATTTTTCTAGTTTACATAATATTATTATCGTGTTATAAGCTTTCGATTTTTTGACAAACATTTTTGGTTAATTCTTCGGTTATTTCTTCCAACTTCGGTTCCAGCATGCTGTTCATCATTGCAGCAAACGTTCCTGTTGCCTCAATTTTTAAAAAACCAGTCATTTTTGTAGCTGAACTTCCTGCTTTTTCTGCCAAAAAGTAGCCATTTCCCGTAAATTTTTCATTTATTCCTGTTAATTGAAACGTTATTTTTGACGGTTCTTGCCATGTTAAAATATCAACCCGCAACTGAATATTTTTTTTGATTAGACCAAAATCTGTTTTAAACTCCCATGTCGACACCTTATCAGAAAGAATTTGATGCTGGATATACCCAGGCACAAGGGGCGCCCAGTTATCCATTGAGCGCACAAAATCCCAGACTTGGGGCATTTTTGCTTTTACGATAACACTATGTTTTTTTTGCGGCATTGCAACACTTCCCTTATGTTGGCACTATAATAGTATGCATATGCTCTTTCCTCTATAAATATGCGGATAAATGGGAGGGTTTCCAATGCTTTTAAAATAGGATGGATGCATTTATTTCCGCAAAATATTTAGTTTACATAATATTATTATTGATTTTTTTAAAAATAGTCAGAGACCTCCATATCCATTGCTTTTTCTTTTTGCGCATCCGATACATGAGTATATTTTTGCGTTGTATTCAAGTTGCTGTGGCCTAACAGCTCTTGAACAGTCCGAATGTCTCTGCCGTCCCTTACTAAATGGGTGGCAAATGTATGGCGCAATTTATGGCTGGAGATTCCTTTTGATTTCCAGTTATAGTCTGGAAATGTGTCTTCTACTGTTTCACAAATTTTTTCTGTGATTTCTTGAATGCGGCGCCGGGAAATTCTTTTGCCTCTTCTAGAAATAAACACAGCATCTTCATAACCTTTCATCGGAAAAATTCTTTCTTCTTTAATATATTCCATCATTTCCTTATAAAGCTTTGCAGGAAGCGGGATATATCGGGACTTATTGCCTTTCCCTGTCACAATGATGCCCTTTTTTAAGGAATGAATGGAGGAAATATTTAAGGTGTGGATTTCTGTCACCCGAAGACCTGCAAACGCCATCAGTCCAAGAATCACTTTATTTCGTTTGATATGCTGTTTTTGGGAAACTTTTTCGACCATCGCAAAAAAATCCCGCAATTCTTCTTTTTCCAAATAACTCGGCAGCTTTCCCTTCTGTTCTTTTGCGCTTTCGTATTCATTTGCGGGATTTTTGCTGACAAGCTCATAATCAACCAGACATTTATAAAAAGAACGGATGGCAGTTAAACGTCTATTTCTAGATGCTGCACCGTTACCTCTTTTTGTTTTTAATTCATTCATAAATAACGTTAAACTGATTTTTTTCACTTCCGATAATTCTGCTTTTTCTTGTTTTTTTCTTGTTATGTATTCCAGGAAAAATAAAATATCACGCATATAATTATCAATAGTGAATTTACTGTAATCTTTATTATCCATCTCTGTTTGGAAAATCATCAATTCTTCGTTATACCAATCTAACAATCTCTCTTTTTCTATCATACTGTGTTTCTCCTGCCTCCTTTTTCATTATCTTTATTATACTATAAATCATAAAAAACCGCACATAAGAGATATTATGCGCGGTAATGCAGTAGAAGGTGATACAAAGGAATTACTTTTCATTTCGCTAGCATTGACCTATATAAATTTATGCCTATTTTTAGGATAATAAGTAAATATAAGGATGTTTTTAGAAAGTTATTGATGGGGGTGCGACGATGAAATTTTTATTTTTGCTGCTTAGTTTTTTGAATGGAGCAGATGCTATTTTTACATATATTGGATTGCGCTATAATCTAATTTTAGAGGCTAACCCATTGATGAATAACCTCTGGATTTTGTCTCCTTCTCTTTTTCTTTTTTGTAAACTTTTTCTATCCTTTTTATTAATTGCTCTCGCTTTCTTTTTTACTACAAAAAATAGAAGAAATTGGTATGTCATTTTATCTATCCCATTGTGTTTTTATTTTTTTATTTTGATGTCTCATATTAGTTGGGTGATCTTGTTTATCTCTGCTTAATTTATCATAACTATATTATGTAAACTAATTTATTATGATTACCTTACTAATTAGAAAACTGCAATTAGTTTACCATAATCATATTATGTATCTTAATTAACAAAAATACTTTCATTTTTCTGTTTTCAATATTAAAATAGGAAAAGATACATAAAAAAGGAGCTAAAACAAAAATGAGTGTACATAAAGCCTTAACCAAACATGTCGAAAAAATAAACAGCCGTGTTGTCTACTTTCAGCAATTAGATGCCAAACGCGAAACATATATTGAGGAAGCGTTGCAAAAATGTTTAAATGGCGAAGCATTTACGGTAGCCCCAATTAATGCTATTACAGAAGAAATGAATGAACTTGCCAAACAAGGTGTTGTGCCAACAAGAAAAATCGTCACAAAAGAAATGGTGCAGGAATATGCAGAAACATTAAAATAAGTTGATTCTAAATAAAAGGCTAAATTTCATTTTGAAATTTAGCCTTTTATGTCCAGATATTTGAGATAAGTTAATTTGGGCTGTTTTAGTTATCAGCCGTTCTACTCTATTAAAAGTGCTGGAACACTTCTGTTGGGGTTTTCTTATTTTAAACAACCAGCTATATTTTTCCATCGAAGAATTATCATATTTTCTTTTCTGCATATAACGATTCTTCTCCTCTCTTCCTCCAAGGATATTATGTTTGCTTCAAATGGTATAACAGTATTCATGTTTAAATTTTACTTCTAATTTATATAAGGAATAGTCAGATGAAAAACAACTCAAGAAATTAAAGCGCCCTTCTGGCATAAATTATCAGCTGCAGCTATACGTGTTCTTAGAAAGAAAGAGCTTTCACAAAAAAAGTGCTTTTATTTTTTATCTGACGTATTATAGGCTTAGGGAGGGCTTAAAAAAATGGATAGTATTATATTTGATTTAGATGGAACAATATGGGATTCATGCGATACTGTCGCACTTGCTTGGAATAGTGTTTTCAAACAAAATAAGCATGTTAATAAAGAAGTGACAAAAAATGATGTGCAAAATGTGATGGGGCTTCAAACACCAGAGATAGGAAAAAAACTTTTCCCTAAATTAGATGCAGATACTAGAGAACAGCTGATGATGACCTGTGGCGCTGTTGAAAATAAATATATTGAACAATATGGCGGGAAATTATATGAATATGTTGAAGATGCATTAAAAAAGTTATCAAAAAAATATAGGCTGTATATTGTGAGCAACTGCCAAGATGGATATATAGAGGCATTTTATACATATCACCAATTAGAAAAGTATTTTTCAGATTATGAAAATCCAGGAAGAACAGGACTTTCAAAAGCAGAAAATATTTTATTGATTATGAAACGGAACCAGCTGTCAAATCCTGTGTATGTAGGTGATACAATAGGTGATGGAAACGCAGCAAAAATCGCAGGAATCCCATTTATTTATGCACAATATGGATTTGGAAAAGCAATAGAGTTTGATCATGTGATAGAAAATTTCAGTCAGCTGCTCGAACTCTTTGAATAAATGATTCTTCAAAGTTGGAAAAAATAATTAATGCTAAAAAATTTTTCTTCCTTTATGTTTATTTTAGTGGATCAATGTCAGAAATAAAAACTATGCTCCTCTTCTCTACTATCTGGATATCAATGAGGATAGGAAAAAGGAAATTATTATTATGTTGACGACAGGTTATGAAAGCAATGTAGTTACACAAGAAGTTCATATACCCCATCAAAATGGCGAATTTTCCCAATGAAATCTAGTTGATAATCCAATAGCGATTATTTTTAAAAATGTCCAAACAAAGTTAACGGAAAAGGAAGTTATTGTAAAAATGAAAATAAGCAACTATATTTTTATGCTAAAATAAAAAAAAGGAAAATGAATAAATAGAACAAAAAGAAATAGTAGGGGTTATTTATGAATATTATCATCAGACAGGAAACTATTGAGGATTATCAAACAACCGAAAATGTAGTAAAACGGGCATTTGCAGATAGTATGCATAGTGATCAAACAGAACATGAATTAGTATCTCGCATTAGAAAATCAGACGCATTTATCCCTGTATTATCATTAATCGCAGTAGAGAGAGAAATCGTTGGACATATTCTTTTATCAAAAATTAAGATTCATTCAGACAAGCAAACGGTTGATTCATTGGCACTTGCACCTGTAGCCGTTTTGCCAGCATACCAGAAACAAGGCATTGGGAAACTATTAATTCATGCAGCACTAAAAAAAGCAAAAGAACTTGGATTCCACTCTGTTATTGTGTTAGGGCATCCTGAATATTATCCCAAATTCGGCTTTAAAAAAGCGGCTTATTGGGGGATTCAAGCGCCATTTGATGTGCCGGAAGAAGCATTTATGGCATTAGAGCTAACTGATAATGGGCTTTACAATGTTTCAGGCATCGTGGAATATTCAAGTGCATTTTCCGTATAAACGCCCCTTATCTATAGTCAGCAAAAGAAGCAAAAAAGTCGATTTTCATCAAAATCGACTTTTTTGTTTGAAATAATTTTTATAATGGCAAATCACGTTTTTTAAATACAAGGACTGCCATAATAAAAGCTGCTAAACCAATGATTCCTAAAATGATGAATGACTGGATTATATCAGCTTGCCCGCTGACGATTTCACTTGGATTGTACAATGTATAGATCGAAATATTTTTTAGCCATTCGATTTTTCCGCTGATTTTCCCTAATAAATTTAAACTGAAAAACCCAAATGCAATAGAGCCAGCTATTCCAAGGGCCCTCTTTTCATCATTAACAAGAGAAGAAATGAAAAAGGAAATGCCGCCAACCGCAAAAAATAAGAAAAAAGCTCCAAGATTCAGCTGGATAAATGTCATGGCACGAAAAACGCTTGTATCCTCCATAAATAAATAGTAGCCGATAAAGCCTGAAATAGTAGTAATCAATAAGATAATAAAACTGCCTGTCACTAAAACAGCGGCTTGCGTAATGGCAATCTTTGCTCTAGTAGTGGGAGTAGAAAGCAAATAAGCCATCGAGCCTTGATCCACTAGCTTTGCGATTAGCTGTGTTGACAGCATTATACAAAAAATCGTCATAATCAGAAGCAAAAGCAGCCCGTAAAATTCTCCAGAAATATAGGAATCAAAGCTGTTGAATCCGCTCTCTAAGCCAAATGCTTTAGAAACACCTGCTGGCATTGCCTTCATTAAGTCATTTAAAGATTTGGCATTATCTGCAATGCTTGGATAAATCCATACCATAAGTATCATATAAAAAGCAGATCCGATTGCATAATTCATGATGCCTTTTATATGTACTTTCATCATTTGTTTATAAAGTGTTAGATTCATCCTTTCTTCTCCCTTCTATCATAATAATCCATAAAAATATCCTCTAAATTTTGGGTGAAAACATCGATATTGCGAATATTGTATTTCGCTGTTTCTGCTAAAAATCTATTATAGTCTCCTTGAATAGCTACTCTTACCCGGTTTCCTTCCTGAAATTCACAAAGTAACCCAGATTGTAAAAATGATTGCACATCCTGTTCACGCTGAAATGTCACTTCAAAAAGTTTTCGCTGCATGGTTTGCAATTCATGAATATCTTTTACAGCAATAACAATCCCGTTTTTTATAATGGCCGCTCGGTCGCATGTTCGTTCAATCTCCGCAAAACTATGGGATGACATTAAAAAAGTTTTTCCTTTTGCTTTTTCTTCCAGCACAATATCAATAAATACCTTCTGCATAAGGGGATCCAAACCAGAAGTAGGTTCGTCTAAAATAATTACTTCAGGATCATGCATAAAAGCAGCAACAATTCCGACTTTTTGCTTCATTCCTTTTGACATTTTTCGAATTGGTGTATAAATATCAAACTGCAAACGTTCAATTAAGCTGTTCCTTTTAGAAGAATCCTTTATTCCATGCATGGCGGCCATAAAATCGAGAAACTCTTTGCCTGTCATTCCTTCAATAAAAGCAATTTCTCCAGGCAAATAGCCGATATATTTTTGCACGATTCCTTGCTTTTTCCATGTATCCAAGCCATTTACTTGCACCAAGCCTTTATCTGGTTTCATAAAACCCATTATCTGTCTGATTGTAGTTGATTTGCCGGCACCATTTGGGCCAAGAAAACCAAATACTTCTCCTTTTTTTACCGTAAAAGAAACATCCTTGATGCCTTTGCCATTTTTAAATGTTTTAGTTAACCTTTGCACAACTAACAAATGAACACCTCCTGAAATTTATGAAATATTTTAATAAATACATTTCATAAATTATATTAAAACTGGTTCTCTATGATGTCAATAAATTTTGAAATATATTTGTGTTATAATTTCATTAATACTACATATATAGGGTGAAATAGATGAATGGATTTGAAAAAAGAGCAGCAGCAATTAACGAAAAGATTATCAGGAATACAATAGAATTATTAAAAACATCAGATCCCAATAGAATTCGCATTGGTGATATCGCCAAAGCAGCAAACGTTTCTCAAGTAACGATTTACAACTATTTTGGCAGCAAAGAAGAATTGCTGGAAAAAGCCATTCAATATTATTTAAATCAATCCATGGATCGTTATCTAGAATATATGAATGGAGACTATACGATAAAGGAAAAAATCAATAAACTCATTCAGCATGAACATGAATCTTATCATACGCTTTCTCCTGATTGGCTTCAGCAGATTTTTATAGAAGATGATAAACTCTCTCTTTCTATGGAAAAAGAATATAGAGAAAAAATTCTCCCGCCCCTTCTGCGCTTAATAGAAGATGGCAAAAAAAGCGGCGAGATATCCGATAAAATATCGAGCGACGCCTTTCTTTTATACTTAAATATGCTGATTAAACAATATAAAGAAATAATTGATACTGCTAAGATGAGCAAGGATACAGATATAATAGAATCCTTGATCCATATTTTTTTCTACGGGGTATTTGGCAAGGAGTAATTTTCAGAAAAAACTCCACAAGATACTTGTTTCTTGTGGAGTTTTTTCTATATGCCTGCAGTCTTTTTACAGATTTTTCGCAACAGCTACGAGATAATAAGCCAATCCTATTTGCTGGCTTTCGAGCATATTGCGATGGAAATCATCCTGCAGAAAAAACTTTGTTTGCTGGATATAGTCTTCCTTGCTGAGGGCATGACCGTGTTTATTTAAAAAGTCGAGATGGTTTTGCACCTGTTTTTGCACAATCGGGTCATTATATTTTACGCCATTTCTTAATGACGCTGCCATCGTGTTTAGATAATTTTTAGCCTCTATGGCCAGTTGATTCATTTTTTCCACTTCAATAGTTTGAGTATCGAATTCTACTTGATATTCTTTTTGCAGATGGTTTTTTTGTTCTTCTAATGCAGTTTGCCATTCTTCCTCTGTGTTAAACCCTTTAAACAATAAATGTTTGTCCATATTCTCACCTTTTCTTGAATAGTCTAAAGATAGATTTAATGTTTTTAGCAATTTGGCATATCTGTCAAGTTTTTGCAAAAATAATTCTTTTTGTTTCTCTAATGTCTGCATCCTGTTGGAAGCATCCTCCATTAAGCCTTTGATTTCGGCTAACGGAATATCAAGTTCTTTATAAAACAGAATCTCCTGCAGCCTTTTTAATTCCTCTATCCCATAGTAGCGATAGCCTGCTTCACTAATTTCACTTGGCATAAGCAATCCCAATTTATGATAGTGATGAAGGGTTTTTACTGTAACATGAGCTAAGTTCGCTAATTCTTTTACACTATATTTCATATATCCTCCTTTCACCCCATACATTAAGGTATCCTCTAAGGGGAGAGTCAAGTTTTAAAATAATTATCTTTTCCATCTGCTTAACAGAAAGGAATATTTCCCTGCTATGTCTAATTCTTATAAAAGGAGGCGGCAAAGCAATAATCTCGATTATAGTAGTTGTCGCCATCATTTTATTTACATTTTTTCAATAAAATCACTACAAAAGCCTAAAAATCATCGGGTGCTAAATTATCATTCCATTCATACAATATAGTAATAGTTAGGATGATTCATTGAATTCATGCGTTTTTCAGCCTTATTTAAAAAAAGGAGGAATTGTCTATGAATATTGAAGAAAAGCCATCGATTACTTTTCGAAACTTGCAGGAAAGGAATATGTCCTTTGAAACAGTTTTCACACGCATTGTTTCATTTATGAAGCGGAACCCAATTGGGCATTATCGCCTTATGATCGGCACAGACTCCCAAGTGCACGCTAAACATACGACCTTTATTACAGGAATTGTTATCCAAAATAAAGGGAAAGGAGCTTGGGCTTGCATCCGCAAAGTAATAGTTCCCCGCAAAGTACTTCGCCTCCATGAAAAAATTTCCTATGAAACCACCCTGACAGAAGAAGTCGTAAGTCTATTTACAGAGGAAAAGAAAAATCAACTAATTGACATTGTCCTCCCCTATATTTATCAAGGTTCTACCTTTGCGATTGAAGGACATATTGATATTGGATCAGGTGCCCGCAATAAAACAAGGGAATTTGTCAATGAAATGGTCGCAAGAATGGAATCTATCGGCATTGAGCCAAAAATTAAGCCAGACTCTTTTGTTGCCTCCTCTTATGCTAATAAATACACAAAATAAAAGCCTGTCCAATTCAGGAACAGGCAGATAACAAGTTATTCTTTTGTTGATACAATTTCTTCTGAGAATTTTTTGTTTTTATTAATAAAGTGAATAATAAACGTAATAATAAAGGTAATGATCAAAATCGCAAAAAATACATAATGATGCAGTTCATAGCCTAAAACACTTGCAAACATTTTTAAAGCGATAATGCCAATCAGTACATAAGCAGTTGTTTCAAGCTCTGGCACTTTTTCTATAAGCACTAAAAATAATTTAGCCACCGTTCTCATCATTAAAATGCCGATCATTCCGCCAAGAAGGAGAATCCATACTTCCTCTGAAACTGCAAAAGAAGCCAAAATGCTGTCAACAGAAAAAGCCAAGTCCATTAATTCAACGGAAATTACAGTTGCCCAGAAAATGCCGAATGTGCGAACAAGCAATCCTTTCTTTTTGACGCCAGTTGCTTCTTCGTCCTCTTCTCCTTTCCAGAAATGCTTAATCACAATCCACGCAAGATAGGCTGCACCCAACACTTTAATCCACATAAATTTAATTAAATAAACGCCAATTCCGATAAAAATAAACCGGAAAAAATAGGCTCCAAACAATCCATAGGTCAGTGCCTTTTTTTGTTTATCCGGCGGAAGATGCTTGACCATAATGGCAAGAACCAAGGCGTTATCTGCAGAAAGCAGCCCTTCCAATATAATCAATGTGCCGATTAATCCCCAAGAAACAGGATCTGTTAAAACCTCTGCCCACATCTCAAAGTCAAAAAAAGATGCATATGTCGCAAAAACTTCATGTAAAAATCCCACTAGGAAAGCCCCCAATATTTGTTAAGATGTTAATATTTAGATTATTATACTCCTAGTTTTTGTCTATCGCAATATGCTGTTGATGCTCAATAAAAAAACTAGGACATTTCTAGATAAATATTACCTGCTGTTACATAAAAACTTCCCCTCTATTTTGAAAGTTCTTCCCTTTTATTCAGCTGTTTTTTGAATAATTATGTTAAATTATAGATTACATAGCAATAAATAGGTATAAATGGCATACTGATTTTTAGAATTTATGTATTTGCGCCCGATTTTTATAGACTTCCCTTTAGTTTTTTTCTTAATATTGACCATTATATATACAAAAAGGTAATAATGTAATGAATTTTTTTCCATTTATGGCATATTAATTGGCATTATTGCAGGGTTTCCTCTTCCACTTGTATGTGAAGACTATTTGTCGATGCCATTGGTTTATCAGCAACAAAAACATAGTGAATTTTTTATATGTAACCTAGCAGAAAGGATGAATCTTAATGACAAATCTACATGAAACACAAAAAATAGAAGAAGATATGAGCAAACAAGATAATAGCATCTATGTTTCTGAAGAAATAGAAATGCTAGGAAAGGTGCTAGGCGAAAAAGAATTGCAGCCCTTTTCCATTTCTTCCTTTCCAAAACCTATTAGATTAATTGGTTATTTATTGCTAGCTTTTGTTATAGCAATATTGCTTTTCTTTATGATTGTAAATGTATTTCTTTAATTTAATGAAGGGACTGACTAATAAGTCCTAAAATAAAAACAGGTGAAGAAAAATGTTAGGATGGAGAAAAACTATCCTGTTTTTTCCTAAAGGTTCTCGATTTTCATGCAGAACAAGGCAAAAAACTTCTCACAAATGAAGGAGTTTTTCGCCTTGTTGACAACTATCTAATTTCATCCAAATAATTATAAATCGTTTGCTTGGTTACTTTTAATGTTTCGCTTATTTGATCAATCGCACCATTTATAAGAAAGACTCCTTTTTCATCTAATTGCTTCACAAAAGAGACTTTATCTTCTCGTTTCATTTTATCAATTGGAATTCCCATTTCATCCAACGTGCTTCTGATGATATGCTGAAAAACTTCGCCAATATCCTTTGCATACATCTCTGGTGTCGCTTCTATCCCTTCAATATCAGACGTCATCGATAAATCATGCAGAACTTGCGTAGCAGTTAAAATAGATGTAATATCAAAATTTATGCCAATGCAGCCAATAACTTTTTCCTTTTCATTTCGTATAAAAGAAATGGATGCTTTTAATATTTTTCCGTCTTTTGATCTAGTCGTAAATCCCGGCATATCTTTTATGCTATCCCCATGTTTATACAATTCTTTTAACATCACATCTGTAATGGGCGCACCTGGTTTTCTTCCTGTAACATTTCCGTTTAAATATACAAGAGAGGATTGGTAATTTCGCAAATCATGGATGGTTACTTCGCAAAATTTCCCGAAAGTTGCGACAATCATATCTGCAACAGGAATATATCTCTGTAAAATAGGATGAATATCTTTATGTGAATGACTCATTTTTGCTCCTCTCCTACTCGCTTCTTTTCCATAAACAATATCCTACAAATTATATCATATTTATTTTCCTGGCATCTGCCCCTCTTCTCTTTTTTTTACAGGTAGTTTCTTTTATTTCTAAAGCCTTAAACTTGCAGATAACAGCGCTTTTGCCTTTTGATTAAAAGGGGAAAAATCTTTATTTTTTTTAAAATAAACCTATTTATTTTTAATTAAAATAAAAATAAATTTTAAAATATTTAAAATACCGTGTTATATTTTCTGACAATTCAGTAGATTGTTCTTTTTTTTTCCCTTATGATAATGCCTATAAGAAAAAACAATTTAAAGGAGAAATGAATGATGATCCATACAATCAATTGGCCAAATCAAAAGAAAATAGCTGTATTACTAACGTTTGATGTAGATGCAGAAACTGCTCATGCAGCAGATCCCCATAATATAAACCGTCCTTCCACTCTTTCGATGGGGACGTATGGAAGAAGAATTGGATTAAATCGAATTTTACAAATGTTAAAAAAACATGAAGTGCCTGCCACTTTTTTTGTTCCAGGTGCAACGGCAGAGCTTGATCCAACTGTTATCGAACGAATTATGGAACATAAACATGTGATCGGTCATCATGGCTACTTGCATAAACGAACGGATATCATGACATTGGAGGAAGAAGAAGCGGAATTAGTAAGAGGAATAGAAATCTTACAAAAGCATACGGGCAAATCACCTATTGGCTATCGTGCCCCACTATGGGAAATGAGCCCAAATACTCCTTCACTATTAAAAAAATATGGTTTTCTTTATGATTCAAGCTTGCAGGCTGATGATGTTCCTTATCTCATCGATGCAGGACAAGGCAAAAGACTCCTTGAGATTCCAGGAACTTGGCTGTTGGATGATTGGGAGCAATTCGCTTTTTCAGGAGATTGGACAATGCCATTTTCAATTGAAGAACCGGATAAAGTATTTCGTTTATGGAAAGCAGAGTTTGATGCACTCTATGAGGAAGGTCGCTGCTTTAATTTAACAATGCACCCACAATTAATCGGACGGGCTTCTCGAATTGCGCTAGTAGATCAATTAATTGCTTATATGAAAACAAAACCAGGTGTTTGGTTTACGACAGGAGATGAACTGGCAAAACATTGGGAAAAGAAAACAATTGAATTTGACTATATCCCAAATCTAGATATGCCTATTTTATTTCCTTCAAAAACATTTACTGCCCATAAATAAAAACTAAAGGAGATGCTTTTATCATGATAATTACAAATGCCAAGCTTTATGGAAAAAAAGGATTATGGAATCTTTCACTAAGGGAAGGAAAAATTTTTTCGATTACGCCCTCTCAGCCATTATCTAATCAGGTGAATGCAGCTATACTCGATATTCATGGAAAATTAATCCTTCCTCCCTTTGTTGAACCTCATATTCATTTAGATTATGTGCTGACAGCAGGAACACCAAGATGGAATCAATCTGGTACTCTATTTGAAGGCATTCAATGCTGGTCGGAAAGAAAAGTGTCTGTAAAGGAAACAAAGGCAGATATTAAAAATCGTGCATTACAAGCACTAAAAATGCAGATGAAACATGGCGTTCAGCATGTCCGAACACATGTGGATATCACAGATCCGAGTTTCCTGGGCTTGGAAGCCATGCTTGAGATTAAAGAAGAAATCAGACCGTGGATGGATGTGCAGATTGTTGCTTTCCCACAAGAAGGAATTTATGCTTATCCAAAAGGAGATGAATTATTAGAAGAATCATTAAACATGGGCGCAGATGTGGTTGGTGCGATTCCACATTATGAATTCACCAGAGAAGATGGAGTATTGTCTGTTAAAAAGGCACTAGAACTTGCTTATAAGTATGGAAAAATGGTCGATATTCATTGTGATGAAATTGATGATGAACAATCAAGATTTTTAGAAGTTGTTGCAGCAGAAAGCTATAAGCTAGGAATGGGTGAACATGTTACAGCAAGCCATACTACTGCGATGGGCTCTTATAATAATGCATATGCCTACAAGCTTTTTAAACTATTAAAACAAGCAAACATTCACTTTGTCTCTCTTCCGAAAGCCAACTTGCATTTGCAAGGAAGATTTGATACATTCCCAAAACGCAGGGGAATTACACGTGTCAAAGAACTTTTAGATGCAGATATTAATGTATGCTTTGGCTTAGATTCTATCATGGACCCATGGTATCCCCTTGGAGACGGCAATCTGCAGCGTGTCGTTGAAGTTGGGCTGCATGCATGTCATATGACGGGTTATGAGGATATTACCTCTGCCTATGATTTGATTACAATCAATGGAGCCAAAACATTAAATCTGCAGCAGTATGAAATAAAAGAAGGCAATAAAGCAAATTTTATTGTGCTGGATACAGATAATGAATATGATGCCGTTCGATGCCAGCCATCTGTTCTTTATTCTGTTCGAGAAGGAAAAATTATGGTAGAAACAAAACCAGCAGAAACGCAAATGCATGCATCTATTTTCTCGAAACAATTTTCCGAAAATTAAAATAAAGGAGATGACTCCATGACAGCGATAACATTGGAAGGAAATACGAAAAAAGGAATGAAACAAATTCTCGGCGGCAGTGCATTTGGCAATATGATTGAATGGTTTGATTATGCATCATACGGATATTTGGCAACTATTATCGCAAGTGTCTTTTTTGCACCAGGCGATAAAACGGCAGCTTTGCTCAGCACCTTCGCCATTTTCGCCTTATCCTTTCTTGTGCGCCCTATCGGCGGCTTAGTATGGGGCCATTATGGAGATCGATTAGGCCGGAAAAAAATATTGATTTTAACGATGTGTTTAATGTCCTTTTCCACTTTTTTAATCGGATTAATCCCCAGTTATGAACGTATTGGCATTTTAGCGCCAATTTTACTTTTGGCATGCCGAATAGTGCAAGGATTTTCGGCATCTGGAGAGTATGCAGGTGCTTCCCTTATGATTGCAGAACATGCTCCAAAGAAAAAACGTGGTCTGCTTGTTAGCCTAGTTCCCGCAAGCACCGCAGCTGGCATGCTTTTAGGAGCTATTGTTACTTCCCTGCTTGAATTTATGCTGACAGATTCTGCTTTACATAGTTGGGGATGGAGAATTCCTTTTCTTTTGTCTTTGCCATTAGGATTAATCGGGTTGTCGATTCGATTAAAAATGGAAGACTCACCATTATTTAAAGAGCTAGAATCTAAAACAGAACAATCGCTTGTTCCGCAATTAGGGGTAATGGAAGGAATCCGCAAAAACCGAAAAAATATTTTTATTGCTTTTGGTGTAATTTGCTTAAATGCTGTTGGATTCTATATCATTTTAAGTTATATGCCAACCTATTTAAGCACCGTTTTAAAATTTGCGCCGCTGCATAGTACATTAACAACCATCTTCACCTTATTTTCCTATGTGATCATGCTTCCTTTAGTGGGGATGTTAACAGATAGACTGGGCAGAAAACCTGTTTTAATCACTGCATGCCTTTTATTTATCGTATTTACGTATCCAATTTTTGCTTTAATGTCCATGGGAGGTGTTTTCACTATTTTGGCTATGATACTCCTTGGAGCGATTTTGGCCTGCAATGACGGGGTTCTTGCCACTTTTTTATCGGAAATGTTTCCGGCTAACGTTAGATACAGCGGATTTGCACTTTCCTTTAATACAGGAAATGCTATTTTTGGTGGAACAGCTTCTTATATAGCGACTTTTTTAATCGTTTCGACTGGAAATGAATTTGCGCCTGCTTTTTACTTGATGGCGGCGTCCGTTATTGCTTTATTTGCCTTAATAAAATCAGCAGAAACGGCCAATGTTTCGATGATGAAAGAGGAAGAGCCAGTGATTGGTCCCTTTCAAGAAGCAGCAATAAATAAGAAGATAGATATAAGGGGGAATACGATTGAAAACAAAGGATAAAGATTTTGCCCTGCAACCTATTCCGAAAGATCATCGCAGAGGCTTCCTCTCTATGTTTTTTGTCATGCTGGGATTCACCTTCTTCTCTTCTAGCATGGTAGCAGGCGGAACATTAGGAAAAGGTCTTGGTATAAAAGAGTTTATGATGATTGTATTACTTGGCAATCTTATTTTAGGACTATATGCAGCGTTATTAGGCTTAATTGGAGCAAAAACAGGATTGACCACACCTATGCTGACAAGCTATTCTTTTGGCAAAAAAGGCTCTTACTTAACATCCTTTTTATTAAGTGCCATTCAAATAGGCTGGTTTGGAGTCGGTGTTGCAACGTTTGCTTTAATGGTAAATAAAGCGACTGGGATTCATTTGGTGCTGCTTATTATCATCTCTGGCATTTTAATGACATCCACTGCATACTGGGGAATGACAGCATTAACTATTTTAAGTATTATTGCAGTACCTGCCATTGCGATTTTAGGAAGCCTTTCTATCTTTAACGCTACAAACGATGTGGGAGGATTTGCAGCGCTCATGCAATTAGAGCCTTCCGAACATATGTCATACACGTTAGCTCTTTCGATTTGCATCGGTTCCTTTATTGGAGGGGCAACCTTAACTCCAGATTTCACAAGATTTTCAAAAAGCAAAAAAGATGGCTTTTTGACAACATTTATTGCGTACTTTATAGGAAACTCTTTAATGTTCACATTCGGTATGGTCGGAACATTGGCATTAGGTTTTGCAGATATTTCCGAAGTAATGCTTGCCCAAGGTTTAATCATCCCTGCGATTATTATTCTAGGATTAAATATTTGGTCAACAAATGATAATTCTTTATATACTTCTGGACTAGGATTTTCCCATATTACAAAGTGGCCTAAAGATAAGATTATTTTGTTTAATGGATTTATTGGCACCGTGCTTTCCTTAGTGGTCTATAATAATTTTATCAGTTGGCTCACCATCCTTGGCTCGACGATTCCATCGATTGGAGCAATCATTCTGGCAGATTACTTTTTGCTTAGAAGAAAGGAAGGCTATCAAACCAACCAAATAAAAACCGTTAATATTAGTGCAATTATTGCTTGGATTGTTGGAATTGGGGCAGCTAATTTTCTGCCAGGCATTCCTCCAGTAAATGCCATTTTAGCAGCCATTCTGTTTTATTCGGGAACTGTGCTGGTGGATAAAGCACTAAATAAGCAAAAGAAAACAGCTACAATAGTTTCGCAAATTGAATAAAAAGCGAAAAAGACGAAGGATTCTTTCGTCTTTTTCGTAATGATTACGATTAAATAGCGGAATCTTGATTGATTTGGATAAGATAGGTCAACAATCTATGAATTACGGCATGTTAAAAATCCTGCTCTCTTCCCTTATTTTATTTCTTCTACCTGCCATTCCATCACTGCTTGATATTCTCTTTGTAATTCATCTATTGTCAGTTCATACAATTGCCTGTCATCTGATGACTTAAAGCAATCCATGTGCAATAATTGAGCAATCAGTTCTTCTTTATATTGATATTGATTTTGATCATTCACTAAAAATTTTCCATAGTTCACACTTCCTTTTTTAAAATCTTATATTGAACCGTTCGTTTTCACCGTCGTTAAATATATAGTATATGCTGATTTTTTTTATTTATTCATTCATATTCTATTTCATCTAATCCGCAGCAAGGACAAAGCTGGCAACTATCTATTGGAGCGGCAGCGGACATTTCCTGGTCCAGTTCTTCCTTAAAACCACAGCATGAGCAAAAAAGCATAATCATAAGCCCCTTTCTCATTTTAATTTATAAAATATATTACTATTTTAATTGAAAATGATTATCATTGTCAAGAATTCCTCTTTTCGTATTGTTGCTAAAATCAGATACAATAATTTATTCTTTTTCCTCTCTATTGTTACTTGTATAATAAAGGAAAATAACGAATGGAATTTAGGGATGCTTAAAATATGGGGATTTATAATGATAAATAACGGTAAATAGTAAAAAAGCCTAATTTCTGCAATTTGAGACATTAGACTTTGGTATTCTTTTATACATCTAACTGCCTTTTGTTCACTGTTTCTAAACTTTATTTCACCTTTATTTCAAAAACTTTATCATAAAGAATCTTTTCATTTATATCTATTTCATCATAAGAGGTTATATAAGGAATGACCTTCAGTTTTGGTACGGTGCTTTGTAATGCTATAAATCTATTATAGTTATCATAACCAGAAGTAGATGCGGAGAATCCCTGTAATTCCACTCCGTTTTGATCATGCATTCTAAAGCTAAGATCCGTATCGGCGGTATTTATTTTGTAAGTTAACTTTGTGGAAACAGGCGTTATTATCAATTTTTCTATCGTTACTTTTTGGTTATCCTCCAATGTAAAAGATCTATCAATTGGTATTATTTTTTCATTAGCGGCGAGTTTTTTGCCTGATGCGTTAAATGTAAAACGCCATTTTCCCTTTATTATTTTTTTTGCATCACTTCGTTCTAAATTATGAAAAACTATTTTAATCTTTTGATTATCTTTCATGTTAATATTTTGTAAATCGGTAGTCCAAAAATATTTCACTGCTGAATTAGTTATTTCGTTTGGGCCTCCTCCTCCGCTTAGTTCTGATTTTTTACCATTAATATAAACGTCTATATCTGAAAACCAATTATAGTCTAAGTCCTTATTTGTTAAATTTGTATGAAAGGTACTGCTAATAAGAAGTTGACCATCGTCTAATAATACTTCATTTAACGTTACTTTCATTCCATTATCTTCTACGGTTTCTCCAATGACTGTTTTATAATTATGTAATGAATCTTCTTTTGAATAAACAAATTTTTCAAGAGCATTCCCAATGACTGGGATATCTGCTAATGCATAGTTTGAATTCATTTCTATAAGTAAGATGATGGAAAGTGACGCTACTGCAGCAAATACTTTTCTTTTTTTTCCAGATTTACGCTTTAATTTTGTCTTTATTCTTTTTTTTATAGCCTTTTTTTCAACATCTGTTAATGGATTGCCTTCAAATTCCGATAGATCCATGTTTTCCTCATTTACACGCTCAAATAAGTTTTCCAATTGTCCACCACCTCTTATTTTTCATTTGCTGCTTTATGTTGAAATAATATGCGAAGTTTTTTTCGTCCACGGGATAAACGGTTATAAATAACGGATTTTTCCATACCCGTTTCATTTGCTAATTCATCGATGCTTTTCTCTTCCCCATAATGTTTGATGAATAATGTTTGATCCTCTTTTTTTAGGTGACTGAGCATTCTTTCGGTCGTTTTGCTTAATAAATTTTCTGTGACATGCGCCTCTATATTAAACGGGCTTTCTACCATTCTGTCATCAATATCCCTTTGATCTAAACACTTTTGGTATTTTCTTTGGTAATCAATTGCTTTATATTTTGCGATAGCTGCTATCCAATTTTTCAGTGAATTGCGCCTTTCATCATAGGAACCAATATTACCCCAAACAAGAAGAAGCACATCATCTAAACACTCCTCTTGAACAGATTCAAACTGGTACAAATATTTTTGAATGACTTTTTTTATCAAACCTCCGTAACAATCAATGATGTAATATAACGCTTTTTCATTTCTTTTGGTTAACTGTTGTACAACATTTCTATCGTTTATTTCCATTTATTTCCTCCCTATAATAAACCCCATCACTCTTTAGTACGTCATCATTATTCTTATTTCTATCAAAATAATTATTTTTTTAATTATCTATGTCAATGTATAATTTCGTTCATTCGCTATAACATCCAAATGTAGTGATTTTAAGTTATTTGAGATCATTTTGCGCTATAAATCGTGTAATCTCTATATGGTGAAAAAATAGTACCAATCAAAGCGGGATAGTGAAAATGTTTTTAGATTTTTAAAAGATACTACTATCCAGTCTTTATTTAGATAATAGGTTAGTTCTTTTCATGCCTGTTTTATAAAAGCTGGTCAATTCTTTTTAGTGCAGTATGAAATAATAAAGTAAAAATGTAAATAGTGATTAAAGAAAGAATTTTAATGGGTGAAAATGAAGCAATTAAACGAAAAATTTAATAAATGCTTTATCAAAATCCTGGTCCTTACAATCCAGTTCAAAATGGAGCACAGGTAATCCAGCAAAAGGGCAATGCGGGGTAACAGCCTTAGTGGTAAATGATATATTAGGTGAAGAAATACAAAAAAACGAAGTTATCTAAGGGCTGGAATGCTTTTTTGTGGTTGATTGTTTCTCGCAATAGGAGAGCAAATAAGTTTAGATGTTTGTTTGACTAAAGATTCTTTCAATATTTTGTCGGTCCTGATCCGCTAACATTTTGTCCCAAGACACTTCAAATTGTAAGTGCTGCATAACTTAAAACCACCTCTTGAAGTTTAAGACATAAGTAAAAGAAAAAAGACTGGATTAAACGTATCTAAGTCTTTACTTCAATAAGAAGAGAGGGATTACCTTTATTTCTTCATCATCCTGTTAATATAAGTAAAATAACTTGCCAATTTACTTATATACAAACTTTTAGTATTACTAGTTAATCAGATGTTAAATTAAAGTGGAGTCAGATAATAAAAGTCACTCTCCATACTAGATGAGTGACTTTATGGTTTCTTTCATTATGACCTATTTCAAAAATTCCAGTGATTCTCTCAAGAGTTAAGAATCTAATAATAAAAGAATAGTAATTGTTCTATCTATTTATCAATGTGAACTAAGCTCATTTTTTTGAATACACCTTACATTTGGGCGTTCAAGACCAAGGTGCTCCCTAAGTGTATTACCTGTGTACTCTTTACGAAACAACCCACGTTTTTGTAGTACCGGTATAACATAATCAACAAAATCATCAAGATCTCCTGGAATAACTGGAGGCATAATGTTAAAGCCATCGCAAGCATATTCTTCAAACCATTGTTCCATTAAATCAGCTAATTGATCTGGAGTTCCGACAAACTGTATATGTCCACGTGCTCCTAACATCTTTCTCCCAAGTTCCAGAATGGATAAATTTTCTTTATAGGCAGTATCCAAAAGGAGCTGTACTCGGCTCTTCATCCCATTGGACTGATCTGCCAAATGGGAAAGATTTTTCGGTAAAGGTTGATCATAGGAATATTTAGATAAATCATAATTGATAAATTGTGATACTGCTTGCACTGCATCTTCAGGAGAAATTAGATCTTGCAAGGTTTGATGCTTTTTCCAAGCTTCCTCCTCCGTTGCACCTATAATGGGAGAAATCCCTGGCATAATTTTTAAACTATCGTGAGAACGCCCATATTCTTCAAGTTTTGCATGGATACGCTGATAGAACAATTTTGCAGACTCTATTGACTGTTGAGCCGTAAAAACAACCTCTCCATATCGGCCGGCAGAATCAATTCCTGGTTCGGAAGAGCCTGCAACGACAAGAACCGGATAACCTTGAGGAGGACGTGGTACATTCAATCGCCCTTTTGCTGCATAAAACCGTCCTTGGAAATCAATTTCTTTTACTTTGGATTCATCGGCAAATTGCCCTTTTTTACGATCAAAAACAAGAGCGTCATCTTCCCAGCTGTCCCACAGTTGTTTAGTTAGATCTACAAATTCATTTGCCATTTCATAGCGCAGATTATGATCAGGATGCTTTGGCTTGCCATAGTTATGTGCCTCAATATCGAGCTGCGATGTGACAATATTCCATGCTGCCCTTCCACCACTTATATGGTCAAGCGTAGCAAATTTACGTGCAACATTATATGGTTCGTTATACGTTGTGGATACAGTAGCAGTTAGACCTAGTTTATTGGTAACAGCAGAGAGAGCTGCTAACAAAGTTTGTGGATCAAGCATACCAGATGCAGCTTTCTCAACATTAACAGCATAAAGCAAATCGGCAAAAAACATCATATCAAACTTGCCGCGTTCCGCTGTCTGTGCTAGTTTCTTATACATATCCAATCTAAATAAGTCTTCGACACCTGATTCAGGATGGCGCCAGCCTGCAGCATGATGGCCGCTATAATAAATAAATGCGCCTAATCGAAGTTGCCCATTTCTTTTTCTCATGTTAAACAATCTCCTTTATTATCTGATTAAAACTTAACCTTTGAATGTATCTCTCCATCGAAGCCACTTTGACTCTAAAATTCGAACAATGGAATCAGAAAGTTTACCCATAACAGCAAACAGAATGAGACCAATAAATACAATATCTGTTTCAGAATAAGCTCTTGCATCTTGAATCATATACCCAATACCGGCACTTGTTCCCATCATCTCGCTAACAACCAGTACTAACCATGCGGCACCAAGAGCAAGTCTAACACCGAGTAAAATATTGGGAAGCGCTGCTGGAATAATCAGTCTAGTGGCTCTTTTCCACCCTGAAAATTGTAGAATGCGTGATACCTCATACAACTTCCCATCAACATTGCGTACACCAAGAAATGTATTAACATACATTGGAAAAAAAGCACCTAATGCAATCATTAATACTTTTGAAAATTCTCCAATCCCAAACCAGAGAATAAACAATGGAATCAGTGAAAGTAATGGCACTGTCCGCAGCATCTGGAGCGAAGGGTCTAGCGTTTTCTCCACTAATTTACTAAGTCCTGTTAATAAGCCCACCATTAATCCGGTCAGCCCCCCGAGAAGAAAACCGACTCCTACACGAAAAAGACTGATTTCTAAATGTGACCATAATTCCCCGTTTGCAACGAGCATTACAAATTGCATCACAATGGCAGAAGGGGCAGGCAGTATCTTTGGAGACACTAATCCAAGTCCAGCGACAATCTGCCAAGCTACTACCAGAACAAATGGAAGAATCCATGCATGTAAATATCTAGGAATGTAATCAAGCCAGTCTTTAGAGCTAGCAGCTCTGTCGCCAGGCTGATGTAAAGAAGGAGTCTTCACTCTTATTGGCCTCCTTTAAAAGTATCCTGCCATTTTAGGCATTTTCTTTCTAAAAATAACACAGCTGAATCAGAAAGCTTGCCGAGAAGAGCAAACACAATAATGCCGACAAATACGACTGTTATTATTGAAAACGCGCGGGCGTCATTAATGAGATAACCAATTCCTGAAGTAGACCCCATCATTTCAGCTACAACAAGACCTAACCATGCAACTCCAATTGACAGCCTGATGCCAAGGAAAATATTGGGCAATGCAGATGGCACAATAAGCTTCGTAATAATTTTCCAACGGCTAAATTCTAGTACGCGGGCAACATCAAATAATTTACTATCAACAGAACGAATCCCTAAAAAAGTATTCACGTATAATGGGAAAAATGAACCTTTTGCAATCAGTAATATTTTAGAAGACTCTCCAAAACCGAACCATAAAATAAATAATGGTGCAATAGCCAAATGAGGAAGAGTTCTTAGCATTTGTAACGAGGGATCGAGCAAACGCTCTGTTTTATATGAAACTCCGACCCAAATCCCTGCAGCAAGCCCTAGACTTCCTCCTAATAAAAATCCTAGAAAGGCTCGCCAAGCAGATATTCCTAAATGCTTTGCTAATTCGCCTGAATAAGTCAGTGCGGCAAATTCTTGTAAAATCTCGCTTGGAGTCGGCAATAATAGAGGGTTCAACAATCCCATCACCCCAGCTACTTCCCACGACACAAGAAGCACAATAGGAAGTGCCAATCCTAATAAAGCATTGTTAAGTTTAATAGATTGTAAATTTCCCTTCGTTCGTTTTTTTTTCTTTGATTAGTTGGACCGATAAACTTTTTGTCAACTATTTCCGCTTCTCGCATTATAACCCTCCTTTTTATTCTTCATTAAATTTTTTATAGTTAGTAAATAAAGGCGCAGGGATCGATAGCCCTTTTTAGAGTCTTCTTTAAGACAGAATCGATCCCAAGAATATATATTCAACTTTTTATTTGAATTATTTTAAAGCCTCTTCAATGTATTGATTGTCAAATACCTCTTTTACGTTAATTTCTTGGCGAATTGTTTTAAGTGAATATTGGAAGTCTGCTGTTTTTTGCTGTTCTTTAATAATTTCACCGCTGACCGGTATGTTGATGATTAATCCTCGATCTAATGTACCCTCAATCACATCAGTTGGTGTGTTGCGTTCTTTTGCATAACGTTCAATTGCTTCGTCTTTATTTTGCTTTTCCCATTCTAGAGCTTTATTGAATACTTCTAAATATAATGTAACGAGATCAGAATGTTTTTCAGCAAATTCTGTTCTTACAATTTGGAAGGAAGGGGATAGAATGCCAAGCTGTTCTCCATCTACTAGCACCTTTGCTTTATCTGTAAGTACATTAAGTGAAATATATGGATCCCAGGTTGCCCAGGCATCTACACCGCCAGACTCAAATGCTGCTTGAGCTTCATCTGGCTGCAATTGAATGATTTCTGTATCAGCCACATTGATTCCAGCTTCGTCAAGCCCCCGATACAGGAAATTGAAAGCATTACTTCCTTTTACAACAGCAATTTTTTTTCCTTTTAAATCTTTAAGGCTATTAATCTTGCTATCCTTAGGTAAAATAATACCTACATTGTTCTTTCCATCAATCGTTTGAGAAATTACAGTAAATGGAATGTTTGCTGCTTGTGCTGCAATAATAGGCATGTTGCCAAGCAATGCAAAATCCAATTTATTAGAGGCCATTGCTTCTGTCATTGGCGGACCGCTTTGAAACTCTTTCCATTCCACCTTTGCGCCTTTTTTAGCAAATTCTTCTTCAAACCACTTTTCTTCGCGTGCCTTGCCAAATACTCCGCCACTGCCTTGAATTCCAATTGTAACAACAACTTCGTCTTTATTATCATTTGAATCGCTGTTTGTCTTAGAGCTAGCACATCCTGTTAATAATATTCCCGCTATTAAAATAGTGAAAATTGAATACCAAAAATTTTTCATAAAGATTCCTCCATTTGTTTATATAAAATATCTAGTTTAATCTCTTTTATTCCCCAATACTTCATTAGCATTTGTTTAGCTATTAAATTCCACCCCCTGAATTAAAAACTGCTTCTTCTACTTTTTCAAACTCATTTAATACTGTTCTGCGCACATCTTGGAATCCAATTGAAGTTCTTTTTCTAGGAAAAGAAAGTTCAATTGGCAGTACAGACTGTATATGGCCTGGTCTTGGTTGCATAATCACGACCTTCTGACCAAGGAAAACAGCTTCGTCGATGTCATGTGTTACAAATAACATGGTTGTTTTGTTTTTTTGCCAAATATCAAGCAGCACTTCTTGCATATGAGACCTTGTAAATGCATCTAATGCACCGAATGGTTCATCAAGCAGCAGCACATCTGGATTTCTAAGAAGTGCCCGTGCAATAGAAACACGCTGTGCCATGCCGCCAGAAAGCTCACGAGGATAAGCCTTCTCAAATCCTTGCAGACGAACGAGTTCAATCAATTCCTCCACTTTTTTCCGTACATTCGGTTGTTTTAGAGATAAGTCGCCAGCAATATTGTTCTCAACTGTCAGCCACGGAAATAACCTAGGTTCTTGAAAAATAATTCCTTTTTCAATACTTGGTCCATCAATTGGCTTATCGTTTAAAAGAACATGGCCTTCGTATTCAGTATCGAGTCCAGCAATGATTTTTATTAAAGTGCTTTTTCCGCATCCACTTGGGCCGATGATTGTATAAAATTCACCTTTTTTAACCTTTAACTGAACATCATGTAAGGCGATTATATTACCTTTCGGTGTCGAAAATGTTTTATTTAACTGTTCAATGATCAGGGTTTCTTTAGACATTAAAATTCACCTTTCTTATTAAACTTATTTATTCTACCTGTTTAGTTGGAATTAGATAAAAAAATAAGAGATTTAACGAATTGAATAAAGTACATACATATGTACTTTTACATTAATCATCAAATCTCCAGTGGTCTGGTCAATTTTGCTTATTAAATTTATGTAATTCTTACAGGATGAATTTAGATTCATTTTGTTGTCATTATTCTAACATTCAATTTTTATAATTGTCAAACTTTTTTTGAAAATCAGTGAGTTTTTTGTGCGAAAAGTTGAATAATTCCTTCCACATCAATATTCACAGGAATTTCATAACCAGGTACCCGCTGGAGTGTTAATCCTTGTATAAGACTTACAAAATAAAAGGCAACTTCCAATGGAACGCCACTTTTTATAGTTCCATTCTCCTGTCCTTCACGTATAATAGCCGAAATTGGTTCTAAGTTACGTGTAAAACGCCTTGTTACCGTATCTCTTAATTCACCATGTATGGTTTCATTGCTGCGTACGCTTTGGAGCAAAATAGTATATGCCCAGTTACTTTTTAAATCTAGCCAAATTGTACATATCTCTCGTAATTTATCCAAAGAGTTCATATCAGAATTTTCAGCAATGTTTTTTGTAAAGACACGGTATTCCTCCTGTCCTTTTCTTGCTACCTCTTTTAAGATATCATCTTTTGATTTAAAGTAAGTATAGACACTTCCAACACTTATTTTAGATTCTCGAGCGATATCTTTAATCTCAACAGAACTTACTCCTTTCTTTGCAATGGCATGTAATGCACATTCTAATATATGCTGCTTTCGTTCCCACCTCATTTGTTTATCTTTTTCAATATTTCTAGCCATATATGGTACTCCTCCTTTTATTCAATATTGAGACTATTATACAAGAAAATAAATACTAGTAAAATTAAAACTATGCTGTTGTTTACAATTTTTGCAATAGGTGGAGTTGGTATGCTTGTCCTTATTGGAAGACTCTTTTACTTGTTGTTCATTCTTGAATTTGCGTTTTGTGTATAGCAAAAATCTATTAATTAGAGATAGATCTGGCTCCTGCTAATGGATATTTTAGTTATAGTTTCCTAAGAAAATTGTATTTTCTCTGCTTCTCAATAAAATGAGTTCAGTTTTGGAGAACAAAGTATAAAATACCACAATAATTATTAGAGACTGTCTAATAATTCCTAAAATAAAAAAAGGAGAAGAAAAACAATTTGTTTTTCTTCCCCTTTTTTTGATTTCTATTTATTTTACAGGAAAAAATAGTAGATCGTTTTTTTATTAATGCCCTGCATATGCTTCATCGACATGTTTGACATGTTTATGATTGGCCGCAATAAAGATAACAGATATTAATACAAATGCAGCTCCCACATAAAATGGAACACTTTGATTAAACCATTCGGCCAGTTTCCCTGCAAAATATGGTGCTAATGCGCCGCCGATAAAACGAAGGAAGCTGTATGCAGCTGATGCTGTTGCTCGTTCGACTGGTGCCGAATTCATGACTGCTGTAGTGATTAAAGTATTGTTGTTTCCTAATAAAGCTCCAGCAATGATAACTGCTGCAATAACGACCCATTGAGTAGACGTCCAAATTCCCATTGCAAGCAATACAAGGGCAAATAAAGTTAACATAAGGCACATGGATTTGATGGTTCCTATCCATCTTTGCAGAATAGGAGCCGTAAAAACAGAGGTAACCGCAAGCAAGATTCCCCATCCAAGGAATACAAAGCCGATTCCATGCTCATCCAGTCCCATCACAAATGGCGCGTATGCAAGCAGTGTAAAAAACCCAAAATTATAAAGGGCTGCGCCAATCCCAAAAACCAATAGAGAACGATGCTTTAAAGCTAAAAAAGGATCTTTGATAGACGTTTTTACTTGAACGCCTTGCTGTTTTGCTTTAGTGGATGGCATTAAAGTAATAAGTCCAATAAATGCAATAACCATTAGGCAAGCCACGCCAAAAAATGGTCCTCTCCATGACATGCCGCCAAGCCAGCCGCCAAGCAATGGACCTACAGAAATGCCAAGCCCAATCGCTGCTTCATACAGAATGATCGCTTTTGCGGTACCGCTCGTAGAAAGAGAAACAATCGCTGCCAAGGCGGTTGCGACAAACAATGCATTGCCAAGTCCCCAGCCTCCGCGAAATCCAACAAGAGCCCAAATATTATTCGAAAGACCGCCAAGTCCTGCGAAAATGGCAATGATGACAATCCCAGACAAAAGAGTCCATTTGATTCCAAGCCTTGAAGAAATCATGCCAGTAATCAACATGGCAACTGCCATTACTCCATTATAGCTGGTAAAAAGAAGCGTTACTTGGCTTGGAGTGGCATTAAGCTGCTTGGAAATTGCCACTAAAATAGGATCGACAAGACCAAGTCCCATAAAAGCAATAATACAGGCAAAAAAAACTGCCCATACTGCTTTTGGCTGGCTGAAAAAGCTGCTCTTTTCTTTTGTCAAAAGATCATGTTGTGAAGATAAAGAATTTGTCGTTTTCGTGGATGATGACATATATCATTCTCCTTTTTGTATATTTTTATCAAGTTAAAGCAATTCTTTAGAAGTATGTCGAATGACATCTCCGCGGCTAATAACGCCGACTAGCACTCCATTTCGTTCCACAGGAAGCTTTTTAATGCGTTTTTTTCCCAATAAAGCGGCAATATTTTCTACTTCTTCCTGGACAGAAACAGAAATCACCTTTTTCTGTGCAATTGTTAACACATTTAAATTTAACAGTCGCTCTTGTCTTTCCTCAAATCCTTCATTATCTCCTTTAATGGAAAATGTGTAATAAAACGAGTCGACAATCCAATCTTCATGTTTGCCGATATAGCGCAATATATCTCCATCACTGATATAACCTGTTATTTCATTTTTATCATTAACAACAGGCAATCCGCTTATTTGATGTTCAATAAATTTTTCAATAACAGTCCGAACTGTATCGTCTTCTTTTACTTTGTATACTTCTGAGATCATTATTTCATGCGCTTGCATATAATCACCGCCTTTGTGTTTATCAAATAAAGTTGTATGATGAAACCATATAATTGTATTATACAACTATTTTACATTATGTCAATATGATAATCAGTATAAGATCTTCTCGTTTTGCTGGACTATCACCTTATGGTAAGATAAATATACGAACAGATAAAGTGAGGAAAAAAATATGAACGATTCATCTGTGGAAATCATTGATATCGAGTTGTCGGTGCTTATTCGCCGTGTTACTTCTGCAAGCAGAAAAATAGGCCATCTTGATCGCTCTGCCTATCTATTGCTCCACCGCATCCTTTCTCAAGGTCCTGCTGGGGTCAAAACGCTTGCAGATGAATCCCGTTTAGATATTTCCACTATAAGCAGACAAACTGCTGCTCTGGAGCAAAAAGGCTATGTAGTCAGAAATCCGGATTTAGTGGACAAAAGGGCCTATACCCTCGAGATTACGGATTTGGGCAGAAAAGAGTTTCATGAACACCAAAAGCTTCGTTTTACCGCAATCAAAGAAGTGCTGAAAGAATGGCCAGAAGAAGAAAGACAATTATTTGGAATCCTCTTAAAAAAATACAATCAAGCCTCATTAAAAAAAGAATAAGCCATTAATAAAAGCAAGTTCTTTTCCTTAGAAAAAATTGAGGGAAGCTTGCTTTTTGCTGCCTAAGATCTGTCCATTCCACTATTTATACATTAAACTAAAATGGTATATTAGAGTCTGCTATTTTCCAAGAAGTATTAACTGGATCTATCTCTAGGCAAACATAAAAAAGCGCTGGCTCTTATGGCAACCAGCGCCTTTTCTTATTCCTCATAAATCATTTTCACCGTCATGCCCCCATCAACGGTAAGGTTTGTGCCTGTAATAAAATCATTGTCTTTATTGGTTAAAAATAAGCAGGCTCTCGCAATATCTTCTGGTTTTCCCACTCGCTTAGATAAATGCTGATCATGGTCTATGTCTCTTAATTCTTTATAGTGTTTGGTTTCAATCCAACCAGGGGAAATGCTGTTTACCGTAATGCGGTCACTTGCCAAACTATTGGCAAGTGCATGGGTAATTGCCATAATTCCTCCTTTGCTGGCACTATAGGCTTCTGTATTTGCTTCCGACATATAAGCGCGCGTCGATGAAATATTGACAATGGAGCCGCCTTTTGCCTTTCGCATATATTTTGCCGCTTCCCGGGAACAAAGGAATACGCTGCGCAAATTGGTATTTAAGGCATCGTCCCATTCTTCAATGGTGACATCATATATGGATTTAAACAGTCCTTTACCGGCATTATTCACCAAAATATCTATTTGTCCATATGTATCGACCGTTTTTTGGAATAAAGCAAAAATATCTTCTTCTTTCCTTACATCTGTTTGGAGAAAAATGGCTTGATCGGCATTTTCCAGCTCATCCATAAATGCTTGTCCCGCTGTTCCATCTATATCGGCTAAAACTACTTTTGCTCCTTCTTCTATATATGCTTTTGCAATACCCTTGCCGATGCCATTGCTTGCACCAGTCACAACCACAACTTTATCAAAAAATTTCATCATAAAACCTCACTTTCTTTACGAGTTACTTGGTTTTATAGTAGCAAAAGAAAATAACAATGGCGAACAAATTGCTTTTGCTGAAGACAAGCTTCTTATTATTCCACACTTGCATCGTCCAATCTGATTTCAGCGACTCCTCCGCCTCTGACGCACCAAAATTCTAAAGTGATCTTGTGCTTATGGTCAATATAACCAATAATGTCTGCTCCCTGTTCATTGCTTTTATAATAATTATTGCCATATAAAGAAATAACCTTTTCTTTGTTATCGCCTAATGCAATGCCTTTTGCAGTATGAAGAGGAGAATCACCTGAATTATCATCTGTATCTGTTATAATGAGCCGCATAATAGAGCCTTTTTCTTTGCCAGAATGTAATGAAGCGGTTAGCAATCCATTTTTCCAATGATAGTAGTCATAAAAACTATTATTGTCTTTGCTTAAAGGACTGCCGTATTTTTTGACAAAAGAAGAACTATTTATATTTTCATGCAGCACTGTCCCGCCAATCTCCTCATTAGAAAGATTGGTGGATTTTGTCCATTTTTCTGATAAAGAAGAACTATAATAAAAAGTGATCACTGCTATTAGCAAAACAAACAAAATAAAAATGACACGTTTTTTCTTCATTTTTCCTCCATATTTTAATTGTTATTTATATCATTAAAATATCAGCTTATTTATTGTTTTGCAATAAAATTTTATTCTTTTACAATTAGATGATTAAAAATTTTTTAAATGCAATTTTTAATATAATTAATTAATATTGGATGCGTAAAATTTAAACTGTTCTTTTGCTAATAAAAGACCAACTAAATAAATAGAAATTTTATAAATCCTTGTCCTTCTAATTGGTCTTTTAGTGTATTTATAGTGTTTGATTTACATCTTTATAGGTCAGCGATAGCATTAAATGTACTTTTTCATCTGAACGATTTATATATGTGTGCATTTCTTCCCCTTTAAATTTCATAACATCCCACTGATGCAATAGATGATGCATTTTTCCTACCTTGATTTCCAATTGACCATTTAATACAAGTATTGTTTCCTCAGAACCTGCCAAATGAAACTCACTGTACTCGCTATTTGGCTCTATGCATGCTCTATACCACTCCATTGTGCCAAATGTCTTAAATAAAGGGTCGACAAACCAATCATTATTCGGCCCATTGAAATGGGGATCAACCCCAAAGCGATATACTTCTGTTTTTTCTTCAAAAACGAGCAACGATGCTAGCGGAATCGTTAATCCTCTGCATATTTTCCAAAGAATATTAAGTGTGGGATTTGCTTCTCCTCTTTCAATTTTTCCTAATGTTAATTTGCTGACATTGCTTTTCTCCGCCAATTCTTCTAGACTAATTTTTCTTTGTCTGCGAATTTCTCTTAGATTCCTTCCGACCTGGCTATATAATTCCATATTTTCTTCCATCATATTTTCCCTCCTTTCCTATTGCTTTCACCTAAAAAGTATATTATAGTATGCAAATGAGTTAATGATAGTATATCAGATAACTATCTATCTGTTCAAAAAGGGGGTTTTCCTAATGGAAAAACCAAAAAAGATTTATATAATTTGGAGTATTTTTGCATTGTTTATGATATCTATGAACTTACGTGCTCCCATCACATCCATTTCTCCAGTTTTGGAAAATATAAAAACAGACTTGCATATGTCCAGCATGTCCATGAGTTTATTGACTGCACTTCCTGTTTTTTGCATGGGAATTTTCGCTCCTATTGCCGGAAAACTAAGTGAACGCTTTGGACTAGAATTGACGATTGCATTATCTATTTTATTGATTGGGGCGGCAACAGCTCTGCGCCTTGTTGCCTCCATTCCTTTTCTATTATTATTGACCGCTGTATTTGCGGGCATTGGTATTGCAATTGCAGGACCGCTTATCTCTGGATATATTAAAAAGAATTTCCCTGCCTCTTCCTCTTCCATGATCGGTGTTTATTCAGCAGGGATGGGGATTGGCGCGTCACTTAGCGCAGGATTCGTTGTACCTGTTATGCATGCGTTCCACAATTCTTGGAACAATGCTTTGGCGATTTGGGCAGTTTTTGCAGTCGCCGGAATTATTGGTTGGGTGCCGATTATCAAAACGGCTCGTCAACAAAAAGTGACAGAAGAAAAATCAATCATGCAAAAAAGCCGATTGCCTTGGGGTAATCGTTATGCTTGGCTGCTTACGATTATTTTTGGCCTGCAATCTGGCATCTACTATTCCCTTGCAACATGGCTGGCGCCAAAAGTGCAGGAAAATGGATATAGTGCGACATATGCAGCAACAGCAGTTACCGTTTTTTCCATAACCCAAATGATTGCAAGCTTTGTTATTCCAACGCTAATCAATAATCGCTCCAATCGAAAGCCTTGGATGATGTTATGTGCTTTATTTTCCTTTGTTGGCATTATCTTATTGATGCTCGGGGATATTCCTCCAATCATCAGTGCTGCCTTAATGGGGATAGGTGCTGGCGGATTATTTCCAATAACCATGATTCTTCCTTTGGATGCAACATCTACACCAAAGGATGCCAGCCAATGGACAGCAATGATTCAATTCGGCGGCTACATGCTAAGCGGTTTTATTCCGATATTTGTTGGCGCAGTAAAGGATATAACCCATACGTATAATATTGCATTTTTAGCCTTATTATTTATTCTAGCTGCATTAATGCTATTGACTTCACAAGTTAGATCGAAAAACCAACCAGCTTCTTCTCTTGATGAGATAAAAACATTAGGAGCATAAACAAAAGCAAATCCCAATCTTTCTATTTGCAGCAAAGAGAGAATGGGATTTGCTTTTGTTTGTATAAAAAAATGGCTTTATTGCTTCTTTTTTTGTTGTTTTTGCGTCAGTTTTTTTGAAATAGCTATTTTTCGACAAAATTAATTTTCTTCTGAAATTTCCGCTTTATAAGAATATCCAAATTTATTGACAACCTTTTTACGCTATTTCATTCGAAAAACTTCTCCTTTTGCGATAAATGGAAGTCTTGCTCCTTCTGGCAAAACAAAAGCATGAGTTCCTGGCACAGACAGCCTGTCAATTTCACCGTCTGTAATAATAAGGATAGGTCCTTGTTTAGGAAAGTCTTCTGTATTTCTTAAAAAAGAGATGGCTGGCTGCACAATGGTGCCGCCTCTTCCTTTCACTTTTACCTTATCCATTAATGCTTCTGGCGCTAGGTAACCTGCATCATAGTAAGATGCATCACAATATACGACTCGCACACGCTCGACATCTCTTGCGATTGCATAACTTGCAATGATGCCTAAAGCTTTTCCGAGAAGTCCCCGATCCATACTGCCGGAAGTATCAATCACAACAGCAAAAGTCCTCCCATCTTCTTCATCACTTCGATTGATCCATCTAGGTCTTGCTATATTAGGTGTAGAACCTTGTCTTCTGCTTGGCCTCTGATAGGTTCTTATTTTTTCAATCGGTTGGAATAATCGGTCAAACCATCTCGAAAGTTCCACATCCCATGGGATTGGCGGTTGCGAAAGGCTTTTGATTTCTTCTACTAATCCTTCGGGCAAATAGCCTCTGTCTTGGGAAAAGTGATAGGTTAATCCTTCTCGCAACGCTCGCCGATAAAATGCATCTAAGTCCATTCCTTTCGAATGATCCCAAAAATCAGCTTCATTTCTATCTATTATGTCCACACTTGAAATCCCGCGGAATGTCCTTAATTTCCTATATAAACGCATGTCAATTACCATTCGGTCGTAAACGGATTCAGCGGACAGTCCTTTTAATTCCGGGTCATAAAGTCCCCCTATAGCTGGCATATCTCCAATTTGCATTTCAATCAGCCAGCCGTTTATAACAAAATCACATGCTACATTCCAAAGATAAGGATCTCTCCCTCTTCTTCTTTTTGAATGACTTAACCCTGCATGGAGCAATTCATGTGCCATCACAAATTTCATTTCTTCATCCGTCAAATTGGCAGCAGTATTTATATAGATTTCTTTTGTCTCCATAGAAATGGCTGCAATCGAAACTTGCTCCCTTATACAAATTTGCGGGTCCTCTATTATGTCAAATGTACTGGCTAAAGCTCCCAATAAGGGATAGCTGCTTAAAAACCATTCCTTTGCCAATATAGCAGGTGTTTTTCTTCCTTCACCAGCTATATTGGCAGTATGTCCACCTGCCACGCTTACTGCTGCTTTTACCGCATTAGTTAATCCTTCTTGAAATAATTGCTCATATGTTACATTGCTTCTCCAATAATAGTCAAGATCCCCATTATAAAACATATCCCTTTTACCAGGCATTGTGCTATAGCCTTTTAAATAATCAGGAAATTCTTCTGCTAAAAGCTTTTCATATAAAGACTTTTCCGATTTTATATTTTCATAGATGGAATTGGCAAAGGGCTGTGGCGCTTTGCCAAATTTTAATTGCGCAAGAAAACTGGTTATATACACATCACATGCAATATTCCAATATTCTTGATTATTCATCAACTTTTTTTGGGGATGATTTAATGCCAAATGCAATAAACAATGAGCAATAATATAGGCCCATTCATCTGGAGCAGCTTTTTTATTGCTATTTAAAAAAATGTTCCCGCTACTTTCTACATAGGCCCACTCTTCCTTCTCCATTTCAAGAAAATTTATATCCACTGTCTCAAAAATCGGAATAAACAATGGAAAAGAATTAACTAGTTTTGCTCCTTGTTCTATTAGCTTTTTGTTTTTTCCACCTTGTGAATTTATTTTTTTTTTGCTCATAACTTTCCATCTCTTTTTGCAACCAATCTTGGAAGATCGCGGATAACCTCCATCATAAACCAAGAAGGAATAGATTCTCCTTTGTTTTCAGACATAACCATTTGAGCCATTTCTAAACTAATCGATGATAGTTCTTTAATTAATTCCTTTGCTCGGATCGCTAACTGCCGCTGATTTGTTGAAACAGCATCCTTTTCAATGGGCAGTTCTTTGATTAATTGTGCGCGAAAAGACTGTGCTAAAAAATATAATACATCTCTTTCTTCTGGTTTTTCTGGCCACTTTAATTCGCCCGATATAATTTTTGCAATGGCATATCGATTGTTTACTTGTTTCATAAATGCCCGAAACTGCACAGCTGTATGTGGAGACAAGCAGGCAGATGCCAATACTTCCAGCTGTTTTTCTGTTATATTTTCCCCATACTCATAAATGCAGTCGCTTAAAATATGCCAAGATCGAGGGGTAGAAAAAGGCTCTTCACTTTTTGGCGGTTCATTCCATAAATGATCTGGCCGAAGCTGGATATATTCAATAACATATGGATGAATTTCCTTTGCATAAGCCCAGTGCAGCCAATCTTTATGGGAAGCTCTTAACTGTACATGCACCATACGATTAATTAATGCAGAAGACATAGGTTTTACAATGGCGCTGTCTTGAGCACGATTTCCAGCTCCAATGACAATGGATCCTTTTGGCAAATGATATTCGCCAATTTTTTTATCATGTATTAAACTATAAAATGCCTTCTGCACTTCTTGAGAACATGCATTCAGTTCATCCAAAAACAGCACATATGGTTTTGTTCTTGCAATTTGTTTAGGTGGACAAAAAACACTATAATCATTTTCTATTTTGGGAACGCCTATAATGTCTTCTGGCGCCAGCTGGCTTCCAAGTAAGGAAACACAGTCCATTCCAACTTCATCAGCAAAGTTTTCTACTATCGAAGATTTGCCGATTCCTGGAGCGCCCCATATAAATACAGGTCTGACTGGTGCAACATTTAATAGGAATTCATACAATTCTGTTTGTGTAACCGATAAAATATTATGCAATCATTTATTCCCCATTCATTTTTTCCATTATTATACCATTTTCCTATAAGGCCATGGTTATATTCAATTTATAAATAAAAGCTTTATTTGGTTATTTTTTTCTATAATATTTTATATATATAATAATCATATAGAATGCGTAAAATTACTAAAAATAGAACAAGATAGCTTCTAAAAGCCCTCTTGTTCTATTTCCCTACAATTGATTCTGCCTCTACTGGATCGACTTGTGTCTTTTGTATTACAGTCAATTTATTAGTTAAAATTCTTTTTACTGCTTCATCAATTCTATTTTCTGATAAATATCCTGCTTTAACCTTTTCCTCTATTCCTTTGTACACTTTTTGCTGATTTTCAAATGTATGGCACACAAGAAGCACATCCGCTCCTGCTTCAATTGCCTTGCTGCCTAAATCTTCGTAAGTAAAATATTTATTAACAGCACCCATTTCTAAATCATCTGTCACTACAATTCCTGTAAATCCAAGTTCTTTTCGCAGCAGCTCTTGAATAATGATCGGAGAAATGCTGGCAGGATTTTTTTTATCATAAGCCGGATATTTAACATGTGTAACCATTACATAAAAGCGGTTATTATCAACATTATCAATCATTTTTTTAAATGGGTAAATATCTTTATTATACAAATCTCCTTTATCTACTTGTACAGAGGAGGAATCAATATGGGGGGCGACATTGCTGCGTCCATTCCCTGGAAAATGCTTTAATGTTGCCGTCATTCCTGAATCCATTAATCCTGCGACTACTTGACTGCCAAAAGTGCCTGTTTTCTCTGGTTCTATCCCAAAGGAACGGCTATCTGTATCAGATAAATCTAAAACAGGTGCAAAATTAACATTAAATCCCATTGCAGAAAGCTCCTTTCCTGTATGATACGCAACATTATAGGCTTCTTTTGGATTTTCCATTTTCCCGAGATTTTGTTGGGAAGGAATCGGTGACACCTTATCTTTCATCCGAACGATTTGGCCGCCCTCTTGATCCACGCTTAACGTTAATGGAATTTGATGTTTATTTTCTAGCGCAAGATTTTGCAGCTGGTTGTTTAATAATGCCACTTGCTCCGGATTTTCCATATTGCGGTCAAATAGAATCACTCCTCCCACTTTATACTCTTGAATCATTTTTTTAATCTGTGCATCCACTTGACTGCTTTGAAATCCAACTACTAATAGCTGGCCAATTTTTTCTTGTAAAGACATATCTTTTACTAAACTATTTACCTTTTCTTCCATCGTCTTATTCTTTGCGAAAAAAGTAGGCACTTTTCCTTCAACAGGGGTGAATACTTCCGATGCATTTTGTTCTTTTTGATTATCTTTGCTGTTCTTTTTTGTCCCCTTCTCCTTATCAGCTACATTAACTGCTGCTGTTTTTGCGGGAATTTCTTCTTTTTTTTCTTTTGCTAAAGAAGATTCATACAAAAGATAGACAGTAAGGCTTACTGCAATAACAGAGAGGAAAACAGCAATGCTAAGCAGGGATACAGGTGAAAATCGTTTGTTTGTTCGAGATTTCCTCATTGCCCCTCAACCTTTGAACTTGCTTTAGAAAGTTCTGGGTCATTAAGCAGCCATCTTCCATTTTCTCCAGCTAAATTCCAGTACTCTTCCCAATTTCCCGCTAAAGTTGTGCCATCTGTATGATTATGGATCATTTGCATCACTCCTTTTTATTTAAAAACGAATGACTAATTTCTCCTTCATAGTAGCCGTTGTTTTAACTTTCTATACTATGTTTGCAAATGGTTTTTATTAAAATTTATATGATTGAATGCGTAAAATTTATATGATTAAAAAAAACAGAACAGCTTTTAAAAGCCGTCCTGTTGATTTACTATTATTCAGTAATTTCTACTTTCTCCATTACATCGCCGTTTTTCATTGCTTTTACAGCGTCCATGCCTGAAGTTACTTTTCCGAATACAGTATGTACTCCGTTTAAATGCGGCTGTGGATCGTGAACGATAAAGAATTGGCTTCCTCCAGTGTTGCGTCCTGCATGCGCCATAGAAAGAGAACCTTCTACATGCTTATGAGGATTTCCTTCTGTTTCACAATTAATTGTGTAGCCAGGACCGCCTGTTCCTGTTCCGGTTGGACAACCTCCCTGACTTACAAAACCAGGGATAACACGGTGGAATGTTAATCCATTGTAGAATCCTTCTTTGATTAGCTTTTCAAAGTTAGCAACTGTTCCAGGTGCTTCGTTTGGATATAATTCAAATTCAATTTTTTCGCCATTTTGCATTAATATGTAACCTTTTTCTGCCATATTAAACAACTCCTTTTTCAAAATCAGCTTTTATCATACCACTTTTTTCTGCAGAAAGAAAACTTTTTACTTATTTGTTTCAGGTTCTGGGTATTCTTCCCCTTTTGTATCAACTGTTACTTTTTTCATAATTACATCTTCTAACGGTTTATCATTTTCATCTCTTCCAACATTTACGATTGTATCTACAATATCCATGCCGCTGATTACTTTTCCGAATGCTGCATATTCTCCGTCCAAACTTGCCTGGTCTGCAACCATAATAAAAAATTGCGATCCTGCAGAATCAGGGTCATTTGATCTTGCCATGCTGAGAATGCCTCTTTCATGTTTTAAGCCATTATCAAAACCATTTGAGCTAAATTCCCCTTTTATGCTGTAGCCAGGGTCCCCAGTTCCCTCCCCATTTGGATCTCCCCCCTGAATCATAAAATCAGGAATCACTCGGTGAAACGTCAAACCATCATAAAATCCTTTGTTTACTAGAGAAACAAAATTGCTTACTGTATTTGGGGCTACCTTTGGATACAACTCTATTTCGATTTTTTCCCCATCATTCATCTCAATCGTCACAAGTGGATTTTCTTTAATTTTATCTGCATAGTCAACATTGGAAGAATCGCTGGATTTATCTTCTTTTTTTGTTCCACAAGCTGCAAGCGAAACAATAGAAATTATTACAAGAAAACTAAATAAAAAATTTTTTTTCATATGTATAGGCTCCTCTATTTATGGTGTATGTACGATTATATTGTATATAAGTTGGGGAGGAGAGACAAGTTTTGAAAATAACAGCGAAAAAAATGATTTTTTCTTCCATTTTATTGATTGCACTGCATGATATACATCATTGTGACTATTATCAGTTCTTTATTCATTTTCACAAAAAAAAGTCTTGAATCCTTTCTACTTGAATAACGAGAGAACTAAAAACGAAATGCATTTTACTCTGCATAGCTTTTAGTTTGAGCTTATTTCCAATAAAAGAAACATTTCAATACTTTGTTTAAAATTACCGCCATTATTTTTGCGTACAAGATGAAAGACTAATGATATGTCAATATGGTTGCCTTTCCTCTGTATTGATTGAGTGGTATAAAAAATAGCTTTTGCAGGCAAAATTTTTTACACTTTTCTGTTTGCAATCATCCTGAAACTGAAAAGTTTTTGTCCATTATGCACCAATAAAAAACGAAGGAGCCAACATCATGAAATTCAATCATTTTTATAAAACCTTTTTTATCAGCACCCTTTTACTCACGCTTACCGCTTGTAATGATCATGATCAAGCACTAGACAAAGATAACTTTAAACATAACGATATGGACACAGTCTCTAGCTTAAAAACAAACAAAAATAGTGTAAATTATCCTCATACTATTGCAATAAAGGTTCAAGAAGCTAAATATCAGTCACGTGTCATTACTAATACAACAGATCAAAACACTAAAAATATACAGCAGCAAACTCAAGCACAAAGAAATCAGCCATCACTAGCTGCTGCTCCTAAAACTGCCGCAACTACTCAAGGGCAAAATGAATTTGTGGCAGCGGTCATTCAATTAACCAATGCTGAAAGGCAAAAAAATGGGCTTCCCGCTCTACAAGCTTATCCTGAATTAAATAACGTAGCAAATGTAAAAGCAAAAGATATGAATGAAAAAGGATATTTTTCACATACAAGTCCAACATATGGATCCCCATTTGACATGATGAGAGACTTTGGCATCACTTATCAGTCTGCAGGGGAAAACATTGCGCAAGGTCAACGGACACCTCAAGAAGTCGTAAACGCCTGGATGAACAGCGAAGGTCACCGAGCTAATATTTTAAACAAAAAATTCACACATATCGGGGTTGGATTTCAACAAACAGGATATGAATGGGTTCAAATGTTTGTAAAAAAATAATGAGAAACTTCAATCAGACTTTTATGGGCAGTTATCCCCATCTGGATTTCTCGTTTTTTTTATCAGTTTGAGGCGGAGATCAAAAATCGGATATATTTATGTAAATACGAGGTTGCCACATGTACTAAGGGAGTTTAAATTTTAGACCCCCTTAGTAATTTCCATTCTTTCTATCACACTCTAGCTAGATAGAACTACTTATTAATAAAAAAGCCAATTATTGCTTAATTGAAAGCATCATATATTTTTTTCGTATACTTATTTACCCCATACCATCCATATGTTGCCGTATGGCCTACATTGGTTTTGGGATCATCAATAACCACCTCAAATACATGAATAATATAATTGTCCCCGTCCATATGATCATATTCTACATGCATTTTATCATTATTTATATTTAAATGATTTTTGACTAATTGAACCGCTTGGCTGCTCGTCAATTCTGTTGTTTGCTTTTCTTCTGCCTGTTTGGTGTTTTCCTCTTGATTTGATTCATGTGGCACTGTAGTTGTCTTTTGCTGTACAGTACTAGAACTTGCTGTTTTTTGTTCTGGTTGTTGGACTTCTATCGAACTGGTTTCTGCTGTTTGCTTTTTTTGTTGCACCATTGTTGTTCGCTCTTTTTCTTTTTTCTCTTTCTGTGCTGCAGCTAAACGCTCAGCCGCTTGTTGTTTTTGTTTCTGCTCTTCGGCTAAACGAATTGCTTCTTCTTGCGCTCGTTTTTCCGCTGCCAAACGCAGCGCCTCTTGTTTCTGCTTTTCTGCTTTTTCTTTTGCTATCTTTTCTTCATACACTTTTTTAGCATTTGTGGTTTTATCCATTAAATCAGTTAATTTTTTGCTTAAAACGGCAATTGCCTGATTATCAGTCTCTCTATTTTGTTTCGCTTTTTCAAAAATAGCATAGGCTTCCCCAAATTGCTGTTTTTCCAACATTTTTTTCCCCTTGGCAAGTTCTTCTTCCATTGCTTTCTGCTGATTAGACAGGTTCTGACTTTCTGAAATCAGCCGCTCTGCTTGTGTATTGATTGTATTTTTTATGTCCTCCTTACCATCTATCGCTTGAACTTTTTCGGCTTTTTGTATGCTTTGGTCAAATTTTCCTTCCTGCAATGCTTCTGCGCTTTCATTCAATAAATGAGCTGCTTTAATAAATACTTTTACTTCTTCTGTTGTTTTCTTATTTTGTGCTTTTTCAAAAGAGGTTAATGCAGCAGCAAAATTTTTTTCTTGCAACTGCTCTTGTCCGGCACGAATATTTAAGGAGTATTCTTTTGGAGTACATGCCGTAAGCAACAGCACACACCCTACTATTAATAGTTTTTTCATTAGTTACCTCCATCTTGCTTCCTAGCAATTTATTCCTATCGAAACGCTTCCATCTTACTATTTTAGTATTTCATCTTTTATTACTATTAACCTAGTCATTCGACAAAACATATAAAATCCCTTCTTGATTAAGAACGTTTTCTTATTTTTTGAAAATGATATGGAGTAGATGATCTATTTCTAAAATTAGAAGTATGGTAAATAACTTTTCAACCTATTTTTCCTATGCTAATATAAGTATTATAAAAATATCCATTTTAATTGTAACGGAGATGATGAAGTATGACATGGGCTGTTTTTCTTTCTATACTTGCTGTTTGTATAGTAAAAGTATTAATGACCTGTCTGCCAACTGGTACGGTAAATTGGCTGATCCGCAAATTTGAAATGCACGCAAAACTTCATGAAGAAGATGTCATGATTAGCATTAATGGAACTCAGCTAGAGGACAAGGAAAAAATGCAGGTAATTCGTGCTTTTAATGAAGCTGCTGTTCTGGAAAAATATACAATCTATCGCGGCTATAACGAACATGTTTATCTAAACCCTAAAAATGGCGGAACACCAATCGTTATTGATGCAAAAAAAGGCAAATATAACGTAAAAATAATAATGCACAAATACAATGATCATATTGATATTGTCAAACAGTACAAAAAGAAAATCGTTGCTTACAGCGTACATGTTGAACCGCTTCAAAAACATTTTCTGTCTGCTGCTGCAGATATGGCATAAACAAAAGGCTGTCGAAAGTTCGACAGCCTTTTGTTTATTGCAATAATAATTGCTGGTCTTCAATAGCATACACATAATCTGCAATACGTTTAATAAACAGACGGTCATGAGAAACAAGAATAACCGTCCCTTCATATCCTTGCAAAAAACGCTCTAATGCTTCTGCACAAAAAACATCCAAAAAGTTGGTAGGCTCATCTAACACCAATATATTATAATTTCCTAAAAAAAGCTGGCAAAGCACTAAACGGATAGCCTCTCCCCCACTTAAACTGCGCACATTTTCCAGTAAAGAATTTCCAGTAAAATGCATGGCATGTAAAACGGCACGAATCTTCCCTTCTTCATAATCACTTCTTCCTTTTATATAGGAGAGAACTGTTTCATCTTGTTCAAATTGATAATCCATTTGTTTATAAACGCCTATCACTGCCTTTGGAGAGAGCGTAACACCTTCTTTTTTCTGCAAGATATGGTTTAGCAAAGTTGTTTTCCCTGATCCATTGTTTCCAGTTATGGCAATCACTTTTCCCAAGGGAAATTGGAAACTTGCTTCTTTAAGAAGCGTTCGATCTCCTGCCTTTACTGTCACTCGATCTGCCATAATTGGAAACTTATTATGCAGATGAATTCCTTTTGCCTGATGAAAACGAAGCATTCCCTCTTCTTTTGGTGCATCTACTGCTTTTAGTTGTTCCACTCTCTGCTCCAATGCCTTTGCTGCACGCTGAACAGACTTTTGGCTCGTATCTTTTGATTTTGTCATAAACATTTTATTTGCTTTTGCCTTCGTTTCTTTTTTGGAAATATGATTATTGGCTTGCGTAATTTTATCAGCCTTTTTCATTTTTTCTTCCGCTGCTTTTAAAAGACGGCTCTTCTCTTTCACATATTTCTCATGCTGTTCTTGCTGCTGCTTTTTTTGAAGTTCCTTTTGAGCGACATAATCAGAATAATTGCCCGTATATTCTGTCACACATCCCTCCTCTATTTCCCATATTTTTGTTACTAGTTGATCCAATACATATCGATCATGACTGACAAGGACAAGAGCTCCATAATAATAAGCCAGTTTGTCGATAAAAAATTGAATGCCTTCCTGATCCAAATGAGTTGTTGGTTCATCAATCAGCAGGCATTCATGGTAGGAAGTAAAAATTTGCGCCAATTTCAGCCTCGTTTTTTCTCCGCCGCTTAAATGATCCAATTCTATTTGTGGAATAGACAGTTTTCCTGTTAATTTATAATCTACTTCTTTTTCAACAGGTGCTGCCAATTGATCAAAGTAGGCAACTTCAGAAAATCGATGAACTGCTCCTTTGTCAGGAATAATTTCTCCAAGCATTAGTTTTAATAACGTACTTTTTCCAGCCCCGTTTTTCCCGACAATTCCAATCCGATCAAACTGATGAACCGCTAATCTTGGGACGTTTAATACTAATTTATCTAAATAAGAAACTTCAATTTTTTTTAATTCTATACTAACTTTTTCCATTATTTATTCCCTCCATTTATAAAAAAAATCACAGACATCTGCCTGTGATTAGAAAGTAAAGGGAATAGACCCATCCTTATTAATAAAGAGGGAAGCTAAGATAGCCGTTGCCAAACAAAGGAGCATTAATACATAAGCAAAGCGCTTTTTTTCTGTCCAATGTTCACCAAATAAGCTCCCCTTTGCTACTAAGATTGCTTCTTTTAAAGCAGCCTTGCAGCTTGAGAGCATATCTCCTATAAATGCAAAATAAACCTTCTTTTTGATAAAATGAAAGAAAAATTTGCAAAAATAAAAAAAGGCAGATTCATCCACCTTTCTTCATCTACTATTGATGATTGCAAAATGAAGATTATTAAAAAAGGACAGACTAATCCCGTTTACTCTGCCTGCACAAACAGAGCCTTTGAACATATTCAATTCACTTGTTCAAAGTTGGGAATCGCAATCTCATCGCATGTGTCATTTTTTAATAATCCTCCTTATATGTTAAAATACATAGTTAATTATACGAGAATTACTTCCATTCGTCAAAAGTTTCTGCTGAATCTCCTCCCTAAAAAATGCCCTAATGCAAAAAGCAGAAAGTATAATTTCTGCTCCAAATGTTCCAGCTAACTTTCTTCTGTACAATAAAAAATAGAATTATTTCTTCTCCATAATCGAAATCCATATTTCCGAATAATAATCATCACTAAAAGGATTGCCATCATTGTATACTTCTAATGAAATATTGCTTCCTAATCTATAAGGGTTTGTTGGCAGCCATTCCGAATAAATCTGCTTCCATATTTTCTGCATGCTATGCGGCATCGGACCATTTACTGCAAAAATTGCCCATTTTCCAGATGGAACTTCCAACAATTCATAATCATCGCTTTTTTCTTCTTCTCCGCTTACGCCAATCCAATAGTCTAATTTTTCATTTTGAGGATCATCCACACAAACACCAAGAAGCCCCTTTAATTCACCACTATTTAAACTGGACAACAAATCTGCCTGACCGTTTTGATTCACCTCTTCCCAAAACTTTGGAATTCCTTTCATATTTTCATCATTTGTATACAAATAAGATCTTTTAATGCCAACTACTTGAAAACTATCCTTTTCTTTAATCCTTACATTCATCGTTTCTCTTCCCTTCCGTGTGAATGACAAATAAATTGTAAATCGCTAATTTCCCTATTCCTTTTTTTGTTTCGTTTGGTGTAGCCAGGCTGTTTCCGATAAACGTTTGAAAAAAATTCTAGTGTGTCATATCCATAATATTTCTCACAAAGGTCGATTATTTTGGTATCAGTATTCAGCAATTCTTGACCGGTTAAGGACAGCCTTTTTCTTCCGATATACTCTCCTGCCGAAATATCAACCGCTGAAAATGAAACGGAGAAATATTTGCTTCTTTTGCGATTCGATCAACGTCCAATGGCTGATCAAGATTTTTTCAATAAAATCAATCAAACGCTGCAAATCTTCTATTTAACTCACTAATTTGCCTCCCTTAGCCTATCTATACATTAAAACTTTTTTCTGTTTCGACCTGTCATTTTTTGCGCACTTATGACAGGTTCTTCTTTTATATGTACATCATTAGGTTATTAAAATCATTAAAATCTCTAAACTGAATTAAAAATTTTAATGAATTTCATTCATTCGTCCATGTTACCTAAATAACATTTACTCGAACAGGATGTAACCCCACACCCGATACTCCATTTGCAAAAGCATCTGAAAATACTTTTCTCATTATATTGTAAGCGCCATTTACATCTGCATTAATTAATTTATTTTCAGCAGATAGAAACATACTACGTTTGATACGTTTTCCTTTATAGACAATCTGTTTGCAGACATCTTCTAAATCTAAAAAGCTACATTTAGACGTATAAGATTCTTCTGTAATAATCACATTTAATCCCACATTCTCTGCTTTATACTGTAATTGCTGTATATACATTTGATGAGGAATACCAACAAAGGATTGATTAACTCTCTTACTCATTTTACTTTCACGTTTCCAATCTTTATTGTTACCAACTACAATTGTATTGCAATCCAATGATAAAGCGTGTTTAATTGTCCAGTTGCTTGCTTGATGAATAAAATTACTCATTACGTTATTCCGTTTGATCGTCAAGTTATTCATTCTATCTGTCCAATCGAGATTATTTATGCGTTTAGCCACTTCGCGATAATGAGAAATTTTCTTGTTGTACCATTTATTAATTGATTTTAGACCTTTACCATTAATAACGACTGGAATTTGTCCAACATTATTCACAATGGTTGCAAAGTTATCTAATCCAATATCAATGGATAAATACTTACCATTATCTAATTTATTTTCTTTTACTTCTATTTTGTATACTATTTCTATGATAATGTGTTTATTTCCTGGTAAGATTCTTACTTGTTGTAACCCTTTTTCTATTTTCGTGTTAAGCGTAAATTCATTGAAGGATTTAGGGAATTTCACCATGTTATCTTTTAATTTGCAATTTTGATTTGTTAGAATTACTATTTGTCTGCCATTCTTTTTTAAATACTTTGGCAATTTCGGTCTTCCTGTATACTTATTTGGATTTTTCTTGTAGTCTTTTATACTAGCAAAAAATGATTTCCAGTTCTTATCTAATAGCCTTAATAATTGCTGTGAAGACTGAACAATTGGCATTTGTTTATAATCATAATTAAATCCATCTTTCTTTAATAGCTTATCCAATTCATTATAATGAATATATTTGCTTTCTTTAATAAATTCTTGTCTAATTTGATAATTTGCAAAGTTGTATAAATTCTTCGATTTAAAACAAAAGTCATCTAGAATTTGATAATAAGCATGATTATGCTTGATGATATGTTTTTCTACTCTCGTAACTTTCAATTGATATCACCTTCTTTATTCTGGTTCTTCCCTTTCAATTAGTTCCTTTATTACCTTATTTTTTCTTTTACTGTACATTTTCATGGAATAACAATGTAATAAACTTACTATTTCCTCGAATACTTCCTCGCTATCCAATTTCACATTCCCAATCTCACTCATGACAATGATTTCCGTATTATACTTGTCAAATAAATGTTTAAATAAATCAAATCCTACTCTACTCATTCTATCTTTATAGGTAATGATCACTCGTTCTACTTTTCCACTTACAACATCGTCCAGCATCTCGAAAAACTGTTTTCTTTTTTCAAATGAGATCCCACTTGCCACATCTTTAAATATTCGATTAATTTGCCATCCGTTTGAAAAACAGAATTGTTTAAGTTGTTCGATTTGTTTTTCTAGATCTTTTTTCTGTTTACTGGTGGACACTCTCGCATAAATAAATGTGTTTCTTTTCATTCCTTTGTTTAAAAAAGCATAAACATCTTCTTCGATATAATCGTATCTTCCATTCGGAAGAGTATTCGTTCCAATAATTCCTTCTTTTACATATTTCGTTAAAGTAGGTCTTGTAATACTTAGAATTCTTAATACGTCCTTCGCCTTCAAAAAGAAACCTCCTTTCTCTTTATATTCTTATTATATGCAATGATTATAGAAATATAAATTTTTTTATTAAAATTTTTAATGTTTTTTATTATTTTTGTTATAATTCTCCACTATATTTCTCAGAAAATCAGCAATATCTACTAAACGATTTGAGTTTTTTTTACTAATAAATGCGTTTATTGCCTTTTTTCACATATTCCCAATCCACTTCCATGTTTTTTCTAGCTCGCTGCAGAAGATGAAAAAGTGTTTCTGTTTCTTCCTCAGAAAATCCCGCTAAAGCAACGCGGTCGGAATGCTCTCCTTCCCGCTTTAAGATTGGATACACGGTGCTTGCTTTATCTGTTGGAAATAATTTTTTTATTTTTTTATTTACTGCATCTTCTTTTTTTTCAATAAACCCTTGCATTTCTAGTTTTTTTATCGCACGAGCCGCTGTTGTGCGGTCTACTTTTATCATTTCGGCTAACTTTTCTTGAATAATGCCTGGGTTTTCATATATGCGTACAAGATACAGATACTGCCCCTTCGTCAAATCATACTCTTTAAATTCTATATTGCTGATTGAATCTAAGGCTCTAGCTATCATACCGATTTCACGCAAAATGTCTTTCATTCTAAAACTCCTTCGTCATTTTTTTATTGCATTTACAATAAAAATAGGTTAAATTAATCTTACGTTAATTTTGTTGCAAATGCAACATTAATAAAAGGTGTTAATTAAATTTTAGAAAAGGATTGAAAAAATGACCTTATCCATAAAAATAACAAATGAAGAAGAATTAAACAAAGCTTTTCACATTCGAAAAACAGTATTTGTACAAGAGCAAGGCGTCGCACTAGAAGATGAGTTTGATCATTTCGATATCTTAAGCGAAGATTGTGAACACATATTGATATTACATAAGGAAAACCCAGTCGGCACAGGACGCTTAAGATCTGTTGATGGATTTGCTAAATTAGAGCGAATTTGCATTTTAGAGCCATACAGAAAATTTGGTCTTGGTAAGGTAATCATTCAATCATTAGAGGAAATCGCATCAGAAAAGGGCTTAACGAAAACGAAATTACACGGTCAAACACAGGCAGAAGGTTTTTATCAAAAACTCGGCTACAAAACAGCATCCAGCATCTTTATGGAAGATGGCATTCCCCATGTGCTGATGATAAAAGAATTATCTAATAAATAATGCATAGAATAAACTTTTTCGTTTGTCCATTCGGCATTATAATCTTAACATTAGGCATTTATTCACCCATACTGTTTTTTTATTCTTATGTATATTGATTAGCATCCGATATTTTCCGTCTCATATAAGTGGAATGTACATTGCCAGTATTTTTTACAATAAAAACTGCAAGGAGGTTATCAAATGGATACGCTAAAAAATATGAATGCCGCTTTACGCTATATTGAAAATAATCTGGACAGTGAAATAGATTATCTCCAAATAGCAAAATTTGCTGGAACTTCTGAATACCATTTTCGCCGGTTATTTTCCTATTTATCTGGAATGTCCCTAAATACGTATATTCGCAACCGGAAGCTGTCTCAAGCAAGTTTGGATTTACAAAAAGACACCAGCAAAGTGATTGATATTGCAGTTAAATATGGCTATCATTCCGCAGATGGATTTACACGCGCTTTCAAAGAGTGGTCTGGAATAAATCCTTCTGAAGTAAAAAAAGCAAAAAATTTAAAACTATTTCCACAGATGACCTTCCAACTTACCATTAGAGGAGGAACTGATTTGAATTATCGAATAGAAAAAAAAGAAGCTTTTAAACTAGTTGGGATCAGCAAAAGAGTGCCCATTGTTTTTGAAGGACAAAATCCTGAGATTATAAAACTAATCCAGTCCATTACAAAGGAACAAAAAGAAAAATTGCAGAGCTTTCGAAATACAGATATAAAAACCGTTGTTCAAGCTTCCTATAATTTTGACAGCGAAAGACAAAAAGAAAAGGGAAACTTAGACCATCTAGTTGGTTCCATCACCACATTAAATAGAGATTTTTCAAATTTTGAAGTAGTGCATGTGCCTGAATGTACATGGGCCATTTTCACATCATCAGGCCCTTTCCCTCAAACGATGCAGGATACTTGGTCAAAAATCGCATCAGAATGGCTGCCTTCTTCCAATTATGAATTGGCAGACGTACCGGAAATTTCTTTTACTGGAGATTTATCTAATCTGGAACATGTCCATAGCGAAATCTGGATTGGAGTAAAAGAAAAAAACTAATCTCCTAAATAGATTGTATAATCGCTAAAAAACTAATATTTATACATTTTTTATCCAGCGGGGCTGTCTAATAAGTCCTAAAATAAAAACAGGTGAAGAAAACAATTTTTTCTTCACCTGTTTTTATTTTCTATTCATTTTTTATATTTAATTTTAAAAAAAGTTATATAATGCCTACCATGGATTTTGGCACTTTGTCGATTGGAATGGACGACATGAGACTCCTCTGACCCTGCAGCGCCAAGGAGGCTCCCGCACCACCCTCGGAAAGCAAACGCCCGGGGTGGAAATCAACAGCCCCGATAGTTTTAGCTAGCGAATAAATATCCTTCATATTTTTGATGCATCTGTCAATATCTACACAGCAGAGGCAATTAGTAAATTCAATCAGCAGGAAACTTGCTGCCTGTTCATGCATGATAAATTATTTCTCAAATCGCACAAATCGTTTCTTTCCAATTTGCATTACATCTCCATTCATTATTACTTGATCAAGATCTCCCTTTTCAAGTTTTTCCTGATTAAATGAAATGCCATTTTGGGCAAGCAAGCGCATAAATTCGCTTTTGCTTTTCACTAAATTCATTTCCACGAGTTTTGGAATATTATGCATAATTGATTCTTCTCCTATTTCAACAAGTATTGTAGGAATATTAGGAGGTATTTGTTTTTTCTGAAATGCAACTTCAAAGAAGTGCAGCGCTTTTTCTGCAGCGTCTTCACCATGATAAAGACCAATGATAATTTTTGCCAGCTCTAGTTTAAGATCACGTGGATTCTCCCCATTTTCAAGGCGCTGCTTCATCATTTGTATTTGATTTGGATGTTCATCTGTAGCAAGTTCAAAATATTTAATGATTAAATGGTCTGGGACTTCCATAACTTTTTTAAACATCACTTCTGGCGCTTCGCTTACGCCAATGTAATTCCCTAAACTTTTACTCATTTTTTCTACACCATCTAACCCCTCTAATAGGGGCATAAATATTGCAACTTGTTTTTCAAGCCCCCAATGTTTTTGCAATGTGCGGCCCATTAAGATATTGAACGTTTGATCTGTGCCGCCCAGTTCAATATCTGCTTGTATTTCCACTGAATCATATGCTTGCATTAATGGATAGAAGAATTCATGAATGCCGATGGGCACTTGATTTTTGTATCGTTTTTGAAAATCATCACGTTCTAATACACGGGCAACAGATGTGGTGGCTGCTAATTTTAAGACATCTTCGAAAGTTAGTTTTGACAACCATTCACTATTAAAACGAACGGTTGTTTTTTCTAAATCCAACACTTTAAAAATTTGTTCGCAGTATGTTTTTGCATTTGCTTTTACCTGTTCATCACTTAAAGCGACACGCCCCTTGGCTTTTCCAGTCGGATCTCCAATACGGCCTGTAAAGTCACCAATTAAAATGACAGCTTTATGTCCTAAATCTTGCATTTGTTTAATTTTGCGCAAAACGACTGCATGGCCTAAATGGATATCAGGTGCTGACGGGTCTAAGCCTAATTTAATGGTAAGTGGCTTTTTTTCTTCATAAGAGCTCTTTAACTTATCTAAAAGCTCTTTTTCATCCACCAATGTGTGAACGCCTTTCATAATGATGATCAATTGTTCTTCAGGTTTTACTGACATACGTAACATCTCCTTGTAATATTATGAATAATATTGCAAGCTCTATAAGAGTAAAAACAAAAACGCCCTTTAGGGAAAACCCTAAAGGACGTTCATTTGACGTGTTACCACCTTTATTTGAAAGCCACTCGCACGGCTTTCCTCCATAAGTACGGTCTGATAAACAGACGATACTTTAGCTTGGATTACGGCAGCTAACCCGGTGCAGCCTACTATAAGTTCGGTGCACAGCTCCAAGATGTATTCACATTGACTCCACATGCGCCTCTCATCAACCGGCAGCTTTCTGTCCGCTTCTTTCAATGCTACTCGTTCTCTTCACAGCTTTTACTCTTATACTCCAAAATGTAAAAACAAATTTTCGTTATGCAGATATTAACGTTTATTATAAAACATGATACAAATTTGTCAAAGGTTTTTTTATAAATCATCATACCTTTTGCAAGTCAAAAGAATTTTGCAGCATTAAAGGACAAAAATCCTATTATTTTTCTCTCTCTGTTTTGTCCATAAACCTGTTCTTTCTCCAACTATTAACATTGCCATCTTATATTACTTTTACATAACTCTACATTTCCTTTAACGACTTTTTGTTCAACGTAGCTTATTCCAACAACTCATCGATCGTATTACAACATCCGTTTGGTTATTTAGTAAACACTAGCTTTCTGAAGCTCGATTAATTTGGTAACAGTGCTCTCTGAAAGAACATATAAAATGCATATATTCAAATGTATACACATCATTAGTCAACTCTTCAAATAAAACATTTATTTCCTCCATAATCGTATGCGCATCAACATCTGTATTTTTTTAGAAAATAGTATAAAAGTTAGAATCATTTTCTCATCACATGTATGTATATAAGAATTCCTTACATTGTTGGCAACTTCACTCCTTATTCTATCACCCAAATGAGTGGGCTAGTTTGTGGTTCTTTAACATGTTTAGTACGTGCATGCGTGATTTTTTCATGAAGGATGCCACTTTTCTTTTTTGTTTTTTAATACTTTTGGCTCCCTTAAAGATGAAGTCTTCTCTTCTATTTAAGATAAAGAGTTAGTAAAATTTTGGATTTGTCTATTCTTTTTATTTAATTGTTGAAAATAGCAATAATGATTCTTAATTAAAAGAATTATTTTAGTATGCAGTAAGCAAGATTTACCATTATTATTTTTTACATAGAAGTAAAAAAGTAACCAACAATAATAGCATTAAAATAAAGGAGTAACTATGTATGAAAAAAATCAGCCTTTTTCTGTTGTTAATTGCATTGTTTGTTTTTCACGCACCCTTTGTAAATGCTCAATCTATCAAAACTTTCAAGGAACCTCCATTTGAATTTTATAAGGTTTCTAAGGGTGATTCTTTTTGGTACATTGCACAAAGATATGGTTTAGATTATAAAAAACTAATGAATTTGAACCCTGATGTCGATCCAAACAATATGCAAGTTGGAGATGTCATTCGATTAAAGTCCTCAGGCACGCCAGTAAAGAATTTTGAAGAAGAAGTAGTTCGTCTTGTCAATCTTGAGCGCGCAGCTAATGGACTTTCTTCTGTCATGCACCGTGCAGATATAAAAAGTGTAGCCGAGAAAAAAGCGATGGATATGATAAATTCCAATTATTTTTCACATGAAAGCCCTAATTATGGAAGTCCTTTTCAAATGTTAAAAACATTTGATATAAGCTATCAATCAGCAGGCGAAAATATAGCCAAAGGACAAAAATCACCTAAAGAAGTAATGGATTCTTGGATGAATTCTCCTGGCCATCGGGCAAATATATTAAATGGCAAATATAATTGCATTGGCGTAGGCTATTATAATGGTGCATGGGTACAACTGTTTATTCAATCAACATAAAGTGAAACTTCATTCAGTGGGGGTTTTCTTCATCCTCCACTGGTTGTTAGTTGAACCAGTCAGGCTTTTATGGGCAGTTATCCCCCACCTAGATTTCTCGTTTTCTCTTATACTCTTGGGGTGGGGATTTAATGCGTAATAAAACGGACATAGGAGAAATCCTATGTTTTTTTATTTCATCATATTTTTCCCCCTTGCTTTTGATGAAAGCAAGGGGGGAAGTTTTTAGTATATTCGTTTTGCACCTGCATAATATTGAGCCCAATAAGTATTATCCATAGAATAAGCAGCAATTCCTTTCGAGCTAGTTGCTGAAATAAACTGATTATTTCCCATATAAAATCCAATATGTGAAATCGTGCCAGGTATATTTACAGCAAAAAAACCAAGTCTCCCGGTTGCAACTGCGATTTTTCTATTGCTGTTCCTGTATTAAATAGCCCTGCTGATGTATTACGAGACATCGAAATACCATGTTGATTGAACATATAATATACAAAACCTGAACAATCAAATCCAGAAGGGGCAGCACCTCCCCATACATATGGAACACCTGAATAATTTATAGTGTCTTTAACCAATTCCTTTTTGACGATGGCATGGCTTATAGCGGTTCTTGTTTCTTCATTGCTAATTCCTGTCACAGGCAGAAGATAATCGCTTTGGAAATTTTTTATGGCTTCTGTCATCGAAGCAGCAGAATTGCCTGTCATAGCAGGCATCGTGTAGTAACCAAGTGTCTGTAAATTTCTCTGAATAGATTCCAAATCAGTGCTAGATTTAACAGCTTCACCATTTGAAGATGCTTGTGCTTTAGGAATAGTCAATATTTGTCCAACTCTTATTGTGTCACTTGTTAGATTATTCGTTTCTTTAATTTGGTCTATAGAAGTATTAAATTTTTTTGCTATTACTGATAAAGTATCTCCTGCTACAACAGTATAAGTAGCGGAAGCAGTTGGTTCTTTTGCAGGCGAAGCAGCTGTTGAGTTATTTGCCGGAATCACTAATGCCTGTCCGACCCTAAGCATATCAGAAGTCAATTGATTGCTGCTTTTAAGAGCTTCAACTGTAGTGCCAAAACGTTTAGCAATTAAGGATAAAGAATCTCCTGAAACCACAATATAGTTTGTTCCTTGATTATTTGCCGTCGCAGCAGCTGGAGCTGGATTGCTTAAAGATTGGTTATTTATTAATAAGGGGATTATAAGTATTTGCCCAAGATTTGTTGCATCACTTGTTAAGCCATTCGCTTCTTTAATCGCAGCTACGCTAACATTATATTTTTTAGCCAAAACAGTTAGATAGTCACCAGCTTCAACCTTGTGAAATGCTTGCGGAATTAGGAGACGTTGATTGAGTTGCAGCATATCTGTTGACAATTGATTTGCTTGTTTTATTTGATCTATTGAAGCATTAAACTTTTTGGAGATATTCCAAAGTGTATCCCCTGCTTTTACTTCATAATAGATAGAACTTGAAATTTGCGAATTAACTGCAGTTGGCTCTGCTGCTTGCGCAGACATCGGATTATATGCTATAAATGGCAATGCTGTCACAACGATTCCACCAACCATGACTTTAATCATGGTTACTTTAAAGCTTGGATATCGCTCTCGTATAATTTGTTTCGCTGTTGAAATAATAGACGTTTTTTCCTTTTGGCTGTTTCCAAGTTCATCACTAAACTCCAGTAAATAATTATCTGCATAAATGATAAGAATATATTCATCACTTTGTGGATCTTTTTTTTTCAGCTTATACCTTTGATACTCGTTCATTAAAATTACCCTCCTTCATTAAAATGTTTTTTAAATTTATTTAATGGTTTTTGACATAATTAGAAACATTAAGCAAAAAAACCTTTGTTAGCAACTGGACTAGCAAAGGTTGTAACACTATTGATTCTTTATTTGCAAATCCTTAAAATTGAATTCTGTTTTTGTTTTTTCTGAGGTGCGAACAAATACATCTATTTGTGATGTATTGTTTTTTAATTCATATGAAGCAGTGAATGATTTCCAGCTATTAGATAGTTCTACCGCCCATTTTTTTTCCTTAATAAAAACTCCTCTTGCATCTGTTTCTTCAATCACTAAAAAATGTTTTCCTTTTCCCTTTAATTTTATTTTGTATTGAATCTTTTTAGAGGTGAATTTTTCTTTGGGTGTATATACAAAACCTTCCTCTATTTTTTCTCCTTTAGTTTTAACTAAATATTCCCCTGGATTTATTTGTTTGATGTTTGCACCAACACCAAAAAATTTTGAAATATCTTCTCTTGCAAATAATTGAGAATGCACTGAAAAGAAAATAAACAACATAGATAAGCATATAACAACCACTTTTTTCATAAATAAATTACCTCTCCTATTTAGCATTTGCAACAACATCTAATTTAGCAAGCGTTACCGATCCCGCAATACCATCTGCTTTTAATTTATACTTTTTTTGGAATGCTATAACAGCAGTTCTAGTGGAACTGTCATAAGTCCCATTTGCTTTTCCTTTATAGATGCCGGCCTTTTTTAACTTATTTTGCATATCTGCAACGGCGCTTCCTTTTGATCCTTGTTTTAGAGTAGAATATGTTTTCACTACTTTTTTTGCTGCTGTTGCTGTACTTTTTCCATTCATAGTCGTAACATTGTCCAATTTCGATAATGTAGCTGGCCCGGCAATGCCATCTGCCTTTAATTTATATTTTTTTTGGAATGCAACAACAGCACTTCTAGTGGAACTGTCATAAGTCCCATTTGCTTTTCCTTTATAGATGCCGGTTTTCTTTAACTTATTTTGCATATCTACAACGGCGCTTCCTTTTGATCCTGTTTTTAATGTAGAGGATGTCTTTTTTGATATAGTAGAAGCAGGTGTTTTTACAGTTACAGAAGGTTTGGCAGCTGCTGTTGCAGTCGTTTTGGAAGGCGGCTTTTCAGCAGCCGTCGCCTTTTCCTCGCTAGTTTCTTTGTTTGCTGATGTATTAGAAGATGTGGAGACAGGCGAATCACTAGCTATAGATTTGTCAGCGGTTGCAGAAGTCGCAGTTTCCGAACTGTTAACATTTAGTACTTGTCCGACAAAAATGGAATCAGATCCTAAATTGTTTAATTGCTTTAATTGATCTATAGTCATTTTGTAAGCAGTCGCAATTTTCCAAAGAGAATCTCCTGATTTAACTGTATATTTAGCAGTTATCTCAGCAGGAGATATTCCTCCTGTCTGTTCTTTTGGTTGTATTGATTCTGTTGCCTTAGCTGTAGTTTGTCCATTATCGGACATCCATGTTCGATAATTTTGCCAAATGGATGTATTTTCCTGCCCTAAACTCCAGCTGCCAGACCCTTTTAAATTGTATTTATGAATAAGATCAAACTTTGCACCAATAGAGTCACTATTTTCGTACCAAATATGATAGGTCCCGGGCGTAAAGGTTTTCCCTGCAATTGTAGTAAGAGGTGCCCCTTCTTTAATTGTAATAGTTGCTTTGGGCGATTTTGTATTTTCATCAAATGTTACAGTACCGCCGTATTTTGCCAGCAGCTCATCTACTCGCACATTGGATATGCCAGTACCCCCTGATGCTCCGCCTTCTTTCCAGTAGCGGCCATAAAATGGAATCCCTAGTACTATTTTGTCTGGAGAAATTCCTTGTTTTAATGTATATTGAATAGACCGCTCAACCCATCCATAGCTTGCAACTGGACCCTCTGGGCTTCCTTCAAAACTTTCATCGTATGCCATTAGCATTAGATAACTGGAATACTTCGCCAACTCCTTGTAGTCATAGGAACCCTGCCAACCTTTTGTCCATCCACTCGGATTGGCAGCAACTGCGACAGATACCTCTTTATCGGAAGGCAATTTTTCACGAAGCATCTTGACTAAATCAGTGTATGAATCTCTGTCGATTTCTGTGGTATTTTCTATATCCACTTGTATACCGTCTAAATTATTATTTTTTATAAATTCAGCGATTTGAGTTGTTAATTTTTCGCGATTATTTAAAGCTGAGCGTCCAAGCGTTCTATCCCAGTGATTACTTAAAAAAGGAACTACTTTAATCCCTCGATTATGCATTTCTTTTACAAACGAAGCATCAAATTGATTCGTTATTTTAAGAGAACCATCGGAATTAATATCAAAATAACTAGGTGAAACGAGATTTAAATTCCCTTGTGTTTTATCGATTTCAGAAATGTAAGATTTAGTATTTCCGAAATAAAGATATGACATATTAAAGGTTACTTCATGTGCTTCCGCCTTTTGGAAAGGAAAACTTGTTAAAATAGTAGCTCCTGCAGCAATAATAATGGTTGCCATTTTTAGTTTTGGAAATTGCCTTTTTATCATTTTTTTTGCTGAGTTAATCAAGTCTATATTACTTTTCCTAGAATAAAAAAATTCACTGCCGAACTCTGTATCAAATAATTGATGATTTGGCTTCATATGTAATACCAGAAAAATTTCCCCATTTTTTTCTTTTAGTTCGATTTGTTGAAAATCCTGAAAATTCATTTATTCACCACCTTAATATTATTTTTCGTAGTAATACTTAAACTATGTATTGAAAAAACTGGTCTTTCTTCTGAAACGATAAAAAGCATTTAAATTTCCCGCTAGAATAAGCCTTGAATTTTTTCTACCTTTATAACGTTTTTTCTAGAATATTTTTCTAAGTTATCTTTAATTAATGAATCTGACGATTATGAATGTATTTTTTATACTCTTATTAAGAAAAATGATGGATATAAATCCTTTTAAGAATAGAGGAATAAAAGTTTTAAGAAGACCTTTGTTTGTTTTTCAGAGACCTAATTAAAAACCCTTAATTCGAGGGAGGTTTCTATAGAAAGCATTTGAATATAAGTTTTCGGGGGACAAATAACTTTTCCAGAAAAAGAACGAATAGTGTAATTTAGATACAATATGGAATAGATGAATACTGAATACCAAATTTTCCAATTAAAATAGTCAAAAAAAGAAGCATATTGAACAGCAAACCAATCCTGCAATGTCTAAAATTAAATATGGAGAGTGAATAATTTGATTAAAATAAAATATAAATGGAGATATTAATAAGAATAAAACGAATGCAAGCAAAAAAATTTTTTTGCTACATAGTTAATTCACATTATTTTTTATTTATACAAACTCCTCTCTTTTTTGTTTGCCTAATTATCTTACTTCTTTTATCTATATACTTCTTTTATCAATCTATCAAATTAATTCCTCTAATAATGGCTTCCTGCATCGAAAAAAATTGGCAAGGAATTTATTTTATTTATACATACGATACATGTTTTTTGAGAATTTTCATCTAAGGTTTATAACTGTCATTTTCTTTTTCAGCTTAATCTCTGCATTATACAAAACATTGTATCATTCAACTTACCTAACAGGTTCTCTACTGCATTAGTTCCTTTCTATCTGTCTTACAGTGCAACTAAACCCTGTCAATTATTTCATAGCATATTCTCCTTAAATATTTTTAATAAAGACTTCATAAACTAAGTTCATCATTAATAAGGAGTGCACTTAATGAAAAAATTATATTTTTTTACAACGCTTTTATTCACTTTTTTCTTTTTTTATCAAACTCATACATTCGCATCCGCTAATAGTCGGGAAACATATGAAAAAACGGGACATGTTTTTTGGGACGTAAATACAAAAGAAAAATTAGTTGCCCTTACTTTTGATGATGGGCCTCATCCCGTTTTCACCCCTCAAATACTGGATATATTAGCTAAATATGATGCGAAAGCCACTTTTTTTGTAGCTGGCAATAAAGTAATCCGATTTCCTGATGTTTTAAAACGGGAAGTAAAAGAAGGGCATGAAATCGCCAATCATACGTTTCACCATCTTCATCATAATATGACAGCAGAAAAACTATCAGCTGAATTAGAAAAAACAGATACTATTATAAAAAAATTCACTGGTTTTAAGCCATCTCTTTATCGTCCTGTAGGAGGCATTTATAATGATGTCATTATAAATACCGCAATAAAAAACAGAAAAGAAGTTGTATTATGGTCATGGAATCAAGATCCTCGCGATTGGGCAAATCCTTCTGCCGGTCAAATTTGCAACTATGTAACAAAAGGAATAAAACCAGGCAACATCATTCTATTTCATGATTGGCATGGCAGTGAATATACACAGAATTGTCAAACAGTGCATGCATTAGATAATATTTTGGAGTTTTTATACAAAAACGGATATAAATGCGTTACGGTATCTGAACTGCTCTATCGATCGACACAACTTATTCCAGACTCTTTTGGCATTTACCCTGTCAAAAAAGCAAAAACATCTCATATTGATTTAATTTTTTAGAGAAGGCAATAAAAAACAGCACATTGTTTAATTTCCTCTTCTGTCTTTCTATCATTTATTTTTCAACTATCTTTTGGCTATCGTTGCTTCTTTTTACTAATACTTTGCTTCATTTTTTGACAAAAAAAACACCAAACACCAACCATCATGTATAAAAAAGCTGCACACAATAACCTCTTATTGTGTGCAGCTTAATCAACGATCTATCATTTAAAATTCCGATTCAAAAATGCTTTAGTCCGATCAAATTGTGGGTTGTTAAAAAATTCATTTGGATGAGCAGATTCGACAACTTCTCCATTATCCATAAAAATCACTCTGTTTGCCACTTCTTTCGCAAACCCCATTTCATGTGTCACAACAATCATTGTCATATGTTCTTCAGCCAAATCCTTCATTACCTTAAGGACTTCCCCCGTCAATTCTGGATCAAGCGCTGATGTTGGTTCATCAAACAGCAAAATTTCTGGGCTCATCATCAAAGCTCGGGCGATGGCAACACGCTGCTTTTGTCCCCCAGAAAGATTAGCAGGATAGGCATTAGTACGGTCCGTTAACCCAATTTTCGCCAACAGGTCTTTAGATTTTCCCTCTATTTGTGATAAAGACTCTTTCTTCGCCATTTTTGGTGCAAGTTCCAAATTTTGTTTAACCGTTAAATGTGGAAAAAGATTAAAATGTTGAAAAACCATACCCATTTTAGAAGTAATCTGCTTAATTTCCTTTGGTTTTGAATAGACGCCATCTTCCACTAAGCGGTCGCCGCAAACCGTGATGCTGCCCCCTTGTATTTGTTCCAAATGCACAAGGCTTCTCAGCATCGTGCTTTTTCCTGATCCAGAAGGGCCAATTACTGCAACTACATCGTTTTTATTCACATCAAAAGATATTTGCTTTAACACCTCTAAATCCCCGTATGATTTTTTTAAGTTGGAAATTTCCATAATCCCCATATTGTTCACTTCCTTTTTATTCAAATTTAAATTTTCGTTCCATCCATTTAAATAACAATGTTAATATTAACGTCATGATTAAGTAGATAATCCCCGCTACAAAAAACGGAACAATCGTAAAATCGCGGTTTACTGCTGTTTGCGCAAAATGCAAAATTTCAGGAACAGCAACTGCGTATAAAAGCGCCGTATCTTTTACTAAAGTTACCGATTCGTTTGCAACTGCAGGAAGTGCAATGCGAAACATTTGCGGCAAGATGACACGTGTAGTTGTCTGCCATTTATTTAAACCAAGCACTTGGGATGCTTCATATTGCCCTTTATCAATTGCCAAAAGACCCCCACGAAAGATTTCTGCAAAATAAGCGGTATAATTCAAAATAAATCCTAATGAAGCAGCAGCAAAACGGTCCAATACCATATATTCACCAATAACAGGAATCATCGGCAAACCAAAACAGATAAATAATAGCTGCAATAATAATGGCGTTCCACGCATGACATAAATATACGTATGAGCAAGCCATGCGACCGGTTTAATGCTGCTTCTAACAGCAAGTGTTACAACAAATCCCAATGGAATGGAAGCGATAATCGCAACCAGAAATAACAGAATCGTCGCCTGAGCCCCTTCTAGCATCGGCTTTGAAATGGAGATGATATAATCTAAAGACATAAAAAAATTCCTCCAATAAACAAAACAGGGCTTCTCTAGGAACCCCTGTTTTGCCCTATAATTATTTTAACTTATTTTTTAGTTTAATACTTTATTTTCGCCAAACCACTTTTCAGAAATCTTAGCGGCAGTTCCATCTTCATTCATTTCGTCCAGTGCTTTTTGCAGCTTCTCCAGTAACGCTTCATTTCCTTTTTTCACGCCAATTCCATACTCTTCTGGAGCCAGAGACTCATCTAGCACTTTAAAGCTGTCTTTTTCTTTTGTCATATAATAATCAATTACCACTTCATCAATAACTACAGCATCCAAGCGGCCTGATTTTAAATCATTTAACGCCATTACATTATCAGAGAACTCCGTAACTTCTTTAATCTTAGATTTAATTGGATTAGCATCTAACGCATCTGAAGCGGAAGATAATGATTGAAGCCCCACAACTTTTCCATTTAAATCAGCCAATTTTGATAGTTTGGAATCTTTTAGCGTCACCACAACTTGCGCATTTTTTAAATATGGTTTTGTAAATAGAACTTTCTTTTTGCGTTCGTCTGTAATCGTATAGCCATTCCAAATCAGATCAATTCGACCACTGCTTAGTTCCGATTCTTTTGTTTTCCAATCAATTGGCTGAAACTCTACTTTTGCGCCCATTTTTTCCGCTGCTGCTTTGGCATAGTCAATATCAAATCCAACAATTTTATTGTCTTCATCACGGAAACCCATTGGAGCAAATTTATCGTCGATTCCAATAATTAATGTATCATCATTCCCTTTTTTTTCCTTAGATGTACTTGAACAGCCAGCAAGAATAAGAAATAATGCTGTTAAACTTAGGATAATAGTTGTCAAACGTTTCATCTTGTAGAAAACCACCTTTAATGAAGTTAAATTTTACTCTAGCTTGATTATAATTTGTACATTTTTTGCATTTACGAAAAGCTAATAAAACAACTGTTATGTATAATTTCCCGCAAATACTTTATCACGATAATATATTAGAGAAGTGAATCAATAAACTTAATCTATCATGAAGCTAAAGGCACTGTCAATATTTTTTTTAGTATATTAGCAGACTAAAGTGTTTATCTATTAATAAATCTACTAAAATATTCTCTGTTCCTATTAATAGTAAATAAAAAAACCTTTAAAATCATGGTTTTAAGCTGCTTCAGCTTTTATGCTAAAGCGTTGGTTTTGATTTTTTTCCTTTTTCATCTATTATTCATTTACAAATATATACTAGAAGAAATCTCCTCTTTACATCTGCAAATCGCAAAATAACTGAAAAATATATTGATTTTTTAAAATATTTAAATTAGTATAAACAGATAGAAAATTTGTTAGATAATCTGACAAAGTATTTGGAGGGTTTTGGATGGAAGTCATTGAAAAAGTCAGTAGTTTTGCGGGGAAAACATTTACTCTATGGGTGTTGTTTTTTGCTATTATTGCTTATTTTTCCCCAGATCAATTCGTTTGGCTAGGAAATTATATTGTTCCGTTACTTGGAATTGTTATGTTTGGAATGGGTTTAACTTTAGAAGCATCCGATTTTAAAGAAGTGATGAAAAGGCCAAAAGATGTAGCACTTGGAGTTATCGGCCACTTTATTATTATGCCTTTAATTGCCTTTGGGCTTGCAATTGGCCTTGATTTGCCGAAAGAAGTTGCAATAGGAGTCATTTTAGTTGGCTGTTGCCCAAGCGGCACAGCATCAAATGTTATGGTATTTTTAGCAAGAGGCAATGTCGCCCTTGCAGTTGCCATTGCCTCTGTTTCTACTATTATTGCACCAATTGTTACACCGCTATTAATCCTTTTATTTGCAAGCAAATGGATAAATATCAGTGTTGGTTCCTTATTCCTTTCAATTGTGCAAGTCGTGATTGTGCCATTAGTGCTAGGGGCCATCATTAAAAAATTCTTTGGAAAACAAGCCAGCGCTGGCGCAAAAGCAATGCCATTAGTTTCCGTTATTGCAATCGTTTTAATTGTATCTGCTGTCGTTGCAGGCAGTGCAGCTAAAATCGCCGAAACAGGACTGCTGATTTTCGGAGTAGTTATTTTACACAATGTACTTGGATTTTTAATTGGATTCTTTTTTGCCCGATTATGCGGCATGGACCTTGCCAAACAAAAAGCAGTGGCAATGGAAGTCGGTATGCAGAATTCCGGTTTAGGAGTAGCTATCGCTTCTGCCCATTTCTCGCCTCTTGCTGCCGTTCCAAGTGCCATTTTCAGCGTATGGCATAATATTTCCGGCTCTCTGCTTGCCAATATATTTAGCCGTATGAAAGATAAAAAGGAAAAAGAAGAAAACCCTGATCAAAATTTATCCGCTTAAAAAAGAAAACAAACATCCTCTTCCCTATAACAGGAGAGGATGTTTGTTTTCTTTTTATAGTCATTTAAAATGGACCATTTTGCATTCTCATCTTATTCTTTCATAAGGTTATTGCTCTAAAATGCCTTATTGCTTACTTGTTCAATTGTGTTAACATGGCAGAACATGTTTTAGCTCCATAAATGCCATCTACCGGGTTGCAATAAACACTTTGGAACCGTCTTAAGGCATCCTCCGTTTTTGCCCCCAAAAATCCCATCAAGAGTTCCACAATTAAAATTCAATTTATTTAAGGCCACTTGGAGTTGTTTTACTCCATTTCCTTTATGCCTTTTTTTATATACACCTGTCGGCAAAGAATAAGTTGTTGTTTTTGAAGTGGAAGCAGTTGTTTTTTTCGGATCGCTTAAGTAAAGCAGCTGTTCAGAAAAGGTGGTTTTTCCTGCATCTACATGTGCCGATATTCCAATTGTTTTGTTCATTCATAACGTGCTTCTCTTTTAGTCTTCCTCTACTATTCTAGCAAAAAAACAGATCATTTCTAATGATAAAACTTATGTGCCAACGTATAGCAAGAACCACCCTGCTACTCATTAAGATAATTGATTTATATTAAACACTTTTTATGCATTGGTTTATATGCTTGTATCAATAAGCTGAAAATATTGTATACAATAATGCTTCAGCTTATTGAACAAACGACTTATAGTATTTTAATAAAATAGATAAAAGAACAGGATTGCAAAGCGCGGAATACCACCAATTCCACCATCCATAATGAAAATATCCCCATGGTTCAGGAAGTAATGTCAACAATTCATAACCTACCATAAAAATTTCCCAATAAAAGAAATAAACAATTTTCTTTTTTATAGAAGCATTCAGCGGATACCAATTTAAAAACACCATATTCACAGGGGGCAATAATACTGTTACTGCCAGTAGAGACAGCCAATCAATATCTTTAGAAAAATACCAATACCCTCCATATTTCAAATCTATCATAACATCCACAACTGTTTGGAATGCCACTGTAAACATCCATATATGAGCAATCTGTTTTTTTGATAAATGTGCATTTATACGGAATGCTGCCATGTTAAAAATAATAATCGATAAAAAAAGTCCAATCATAAAAGAATCCTTTTTTTGTTATATTTTATACTAACTTTCATTTTTTACTCTTTGAATGATAAAACCAGTTAGAAATCCTTTAAAAATAGACATCAGGAGAATTTATAATTTATTCTATTTCCTTTTTTAGGTCTTCTTTTCAGTAATTCTGCTGCATATAGTGATAAGGATAGCATAAGACTTTAAACTACCTGTTAAGGCCTTTACAGATGCTCTCTTTATTTCCACTAGAGAAAAGGATGTGAATAATCAAAATGGAATTAACTACTTTTATACGATTAGCGCAGGAATTTTTAGCGGAAAGGGAGCAACAAGGATGGGTCATCGAGGTCCTGATCGAAGAGTTCGGAAATTACCTTGTTTCCATAAAAAACGAGGAAGGAATCGAAGTGCAGTTCTTTATTGAATTAGACTTAGAAAATTATGTGCATCTCAGTGATGCAACTTGCCAAAGCAAGCTAAGTTATGGTGTGATAAGAAAAAAAGGAGAAAATGAACTATTTGCCAAAAAAGTCTTGCAGGCATTTCAGCAATTTCTCGCCGAACATTCAGCAAAAAGGAAATCATTTTTTATTGTATATAAAAAATAAGTTCTTGATTTTTAATACTATCCTTTTAAGTGCGACTATATGCAAAGACAGCTCTCTGTATCCCAATAAATCATTAAAAACATACCATTCCATTAAGCTTCTGTGCCCTTTTTCCACCATGTTTTTCTTCATCTATTCCCATCTTTTTTTCTAGTTATTAGTGTGCCTTTATTTAATGAGCGGAAAAAATCCAGCCCTTTATAACAGATATAATCAAAAAAGATTACGTATCATCCGTAATCTTTTTTGCTCTAAAATCTTTCTCTTTTTATTTAGGTTTTGGAACGTTTAATTTCTCTTTTTCGCCTAGCTCAGAAGCAAATTCTTCGTCAACGCGGTTGGCTTCTATTTTTAAATTTCCAGGTGTTTGCGGCAATGAATTTTTATTTCCTGAAGCCTTTTGCTTGTTCGCTCTTCCCATAAGATAGCCTCCTAACTAAATTTAAATCTGTATTAGTATGGCTAGAAATCCAATTAATATTGCTTATTTTTTCGATAAATATTTATTTTGATAACGTGCAGATTCTGTAAAATACAATCAAATAATAGAAAAAAAGAACGAAGTGAATTCTTCCGCTCTTTTTGATATTTTTAACCACTTATTAATTTTCTGCCCGTCTTCAATGAAAACTTTTTTAATTTTCATTGAAAATTAATGCGGTTTAGGATTTTTGCTTTTTGATAATGGAAAATAGATTTAGATAGTTCAAAGATCGTTCCATTTGCCAAACATACTGTATTTTCAATGATTAATGCTGGATCATTGGGATGAACCTGAAGCAATTTTGCTGTTTCTTCCTTGATTTTTTCACAGTTGATGACTTTATCGGCAAAACTAATGTTTAACTTTAAGTCATTTATCAGATAGCTGTAAATAGAATGGGATGCGATCTCTTCATTTAAATATGGGACAATATCTTTATTAAAGTAGCTGATTTCAATGGAAAATGGCTCCTTATCAACAATTCGCAGCCGCTTTACATAATAAAGTTTTGTGCCTTTTGTGCAGCGCAATTTTTTTGCTTTTTCTTCATCAGCTTCTATCACTTGTATGGCAAGGATTTTCGTCTCAATTTCTTTTCCGGCCAAATCTTTTGTTAGTCCTCTAAGGCTCCCTAAATTTATATAATCGGTTACCGGTTGTTCCCGCAGAAACATGCCGCTTCCTTGCACTTGATAAATATAACCTCGATTAACAAGCTGATTAATCGCTTTACGGATGGTGTTGCGGCTTACTTCAAATTTCTTCATCAGTACATCTTCTGTCGGCAGTTTTTTCGTATCATCAAATTTTCCAGTTTGTATATCCTGTTCCAGACGATCCGCTATTTCTTTATATTTTACAGTCATAATATCTCCCTATCATTTGTTCCGATATTTCCTGCTTCTATTATACACAAAACCTCTTGATTAACATCAAGAGGCGAGCTTGCAATATCCTTTTTTCATAGACTGCACACAAAATTTTTGCCCTTACAGCTCTTCTCCTCGGGTTTCAATGATATGTTTATACCAATGAAAAGAAAGTTTTTTCTTGCGGTTTAATTGGTTTTGATGATCAACATAGATAAATCCATACTGTTTTTTATACCCATTGAGCCAGCTTAATAAATCAATTGCAGACCATGCATAATATCCTTTTAAATGAATGCCTTCTTTAATGGCAAGCTTTATCACTTTTAAATGTTCTTCAATATATTTAATCCGGGGAACATCTACTATTTCACCGTCTATAATTGGATCCTCATCCCCGAGCCCATTTTCTGTTACATACATTTTAATGTCGCCATAACGCTCTTTTAACATATGCAGACCGTCTAAAAATCCTTGTGGCGAGATTTCCCAGCCCCATTTTGTATAGGTTTTATCTTCCATTTTTACTGTTTTATAAAAACCATCAAAAGACGGGTTTCCTGGTGATAATGTGGAAGATTCCCTTGAATGCTCCATCGATAAGGCCGTTTGATGATTTTTTTCTACGCGAATTGGCTGGTAATAATTCAGTCCAATAAAATCATTATTGCCTGCATTTCTTTTCAGCGTAGCGAGTTCTTCTTCTGTCCAAGTTGGCGTCCAGCCTTTCTGCTCCAATTGCTCTACCACATAGCTTGGATACTTTCCTTTTAAAATAGGATCATAATACCAGAACGTTTCATATTCATTCGCATGCCTTGCCGCAACTATATTCTCTTGTTTTTCATCTACACTATAAGCTGGCAAAAAAACATGAGTAATGCCAATTTCTCCATATTGATTTAGTTTCTTGTAAACTTCTACTGCTTTTGCATGGGCATAAAACACATAATGTGTTGCTTGAAAGTATTTTTTCTCATCATTTTGAATACCAGGGGGATGTGCTCCTTTTAAATAGCCTAATCCGCAAAACATGACTGTTTCATTAAAGGTAATCCAATGTTTGACTCTGTCTCCGAATGCCTGAAAACAAATTTCTGCATATTTGACAAAAGCTTCAGCTGTACGTTTATTGGTCCATCCCCCATCTTCCTCAAGAGGCAAAGGCAAATCCCAATGATACAGTGTTGCAAAAGGAACAATTCCATATTTTAAGCATTCATTAATGACATTATTATAAAATTCCAATCCTTTTTCATTTATTTCTCCATCTCCAGTTGGCAAAATTCTTGCCCACGAAACAGAAAAACGGTACGATTCCAGCCCCATCTCTGCCATTAATTTAATATCTTCTTTGTATCGATGATAATGATCAATCGCCACATCACCATTTGTACCTTCAAACGTTTTGCCTGGAATCTTGGAAAAGACATCCCAATTTGTTGCTCCTTTCCCATCTTCATTCCATGCTCCTTCAATTTGATACGAAGCAGAAGCCGCTCCAAATAAAAAATCATGTGGAAACTTCATTTTCTCCCCTCCATTTATACCAACTTATTAAATTTATAGTAACATATATTATTTATTGGTACAAATATAATCATATAAATTTTTTCCCACTTTTAATTAAGAAAAGGAGAACCTTTATTAGCAAAAGTTTTTATTCTAAGAAAATGCTTCAGACATTGCCAAAAATAGCTTTCATGCCAATAATTTTCTTTTTTAATAGCTTCAGTAATTAGCGGCCAGACTATTCCAGTTGATTAATAAAGATGGTCCAGTTCCTTAGAGCTGGACCATCTTTATTATTTAGGCGCATGTATTTCTTTTTATACGATTAACATAGCCATAAAGTCCCTTTTTAATATAAAACCCTAATATTAGAATGATTATTTTGCATAATACCCACTATACTACTCATTCATCATAGGAAAGTTCCTGTTCTATTTTTTATGTTTACGCTCCTTTTTCTTGTGGAAAGTATCAGATATAACCATTAGAAAAAGGAGCGGATAACAAACATGGAACCAAAAGATATGCAGACAAATGGCACACCAAAACAACATCAGGATAAACAGCCTGGCATGGAAGGAAAAATGAATCCCCTTCCTCATCAGCCCAAAAACTATAAAGGTGTAGGCCGCCTCAAAGGCAAAGCTGCACTTATTACAGGCGGAGATTCGGGAATTGGTCAAGCTGTTGCGATTCTTTATGCAAAAGAAGGCGCCAATGTTGCCATCTCTTACTTAGATGAACAAGAAGATGCCGAAGAAACAAAAAAACTCGTAGAAGCAGAAGGTCAAAAATGTTTGCTGCTTCCTGGCGATATAAAGGACGAAAATCATTGCATTGATTTAGTAGAAAAAACGGTCGAAGCATTTGGCAAAATTAATATTCTGGTAAATAATGCGGCGATTCAATATGTGCGGGAAGATGTGCTGGAGATTTCATCTGAACAGTTTGAAGAAGTATTCCGTGTAAATTTCTTCTCCCAATTCTATTTAACAAAAGCTGCAGTGCATCATATGAAAGCTTGCGACTCTATTATCAGTACCTCAAGCATCAATGCATACCGAGGAAATCCAAAATTTATGGACTATTCTGCAACTAAAGGCGCCATAACAGCATGGACACGAAGCATCGCCCAAAGCCTTGCAAAAAAAGGCATCCGAGCAAATACGGTAGCCCCAGGACCAGTTTGGACACCACTGATTCCATCTTCTTTCGATGAAGATGGGGTAGAAAAATTTGGCCAAGAAGACAATTTGTTCGGACGCCCCGGACAACCGTCAGAACATGCATGGGCATATGTGATGCTCGCATCTGATGAATCATCCTATATGACAGGTCAAGCAATCCATATTAATGGAGGGGCCTATACTTCTTCTTAAAATAAGGCTCTTTTCTAAAAGATTGTTGTTTTTCCAAAAGCTTTGTAAATGCGAGAAGTCAATAAACAAGGCTAGTTGATTGGAGTGGAAGGTGTGAGACTCCTGCGGGATTAGCGGGATAGTGGAGACCCCACAGGCGGTTTACGCCGAGGAGGCTCCACGCCCGCCCCGCGGAAAGCGAGCATCCTGAAACGAAAATCACTGCTCAATACTTGGTAAAAAGCAACAAAGTTTGCGAAAACAGCCTAAAATAAAAAGTATCCTCTAAAAGGGCATCAAATTGCATTTAATTTGATGCCCTTTTATTTTGCTATATTTCTATTTAGTTAAACTGCATTTTTCCCTCTTTTTATATAGCGGAATAAACGTTCACAAGCAATTATAATGAACAGCATGATAGACATGCTATTTAAAACAGTTTTGAAAAAATACAGTGAATTTAAATTATTTATTACCATTGTAGATAGTATCAAAAAGAGAACAACAAAATTTAATAGTCTATTATTCATGTAGATTCCTCTCCTCCAATTTTATACGATTAAAAAATCAACTCACTTTCATAACCAATTCGCTCAACCGTAAAAAGCGGAGGACTCTTTTTCATACTTCGCTCTCCTTCAGCATACAGCTTTTTTCTATTGTCATCCCACAGTTTAACAGCTTGTATGCTATCTTCTGCTAATATAAGATGCCTTCCGTAATTGGTGGTAATTAAATAATATTCCTTTTCTTCCATAGAATAATACCTCCTTATATTATATATATCCTTTCATTTCTTAGTTTTTAAAATAAAAATGTAAAAACCACATAATAATTCCCCTCCTAAATTATAGCTCATATTTCGATTATGGATTAACAGAACTACTATAATAGCAATAATCAAACGTGAGAAAATTATGAAAAAACAATAAAATATAGAGAAAATTTGGAAAAAAAATGATATTATTTATTTAAGCACTAAAGTACTATATAGGTTATCACATACGAAAGAACCAATAAAAACTCAAACAATTAATTGCTCCATTTGCTATCCACTTTTATCTAACAAATAAAATACAGATCATTCATCTTATTCAGAAGAGATTCTTAGATTAATAGTTCATTTCATACATAGATACTAACATTTCAAAAACTTATTATGACTATAATTTATATTTGAAAGCTTGAATAGAATGGTAAAAATAACAAATTTGGAGAGTGTTTAATATGAATCTTAAGGAATCATTAGAAATGTTAAATAAAGTCGTTAACGAAAATAAGGAATTAATTAAGAATGAGGAATCTACAAAACAATTTTTAATTTTGCCTTTACTTAGAGGCCTAGGTTATGACACATATAGTCCACAAGAGGTGACGCCAGAATTTACGGCAGATTTCCATAAAAAAAATGAAAAAGTAGATTATGCCATTTCGATAAATGGAGAGCCCAAAATTTTTGTGGAAGCTAAACCAGTGAACAGTAAAATAACAAAAAGCGCCCCGCAATTAAGCAGATACTTCAGCACCTTTCCTAATGTGCGTCTAGGCATTTTAACGAACGGCATTGAATATCACTTTTTTACCGATTTAAATAATACTAATATTATGGATTCTGCTCCCTTTTTCATATTTAATATAACAAACTATAATGAAGATGATTTTAACCACCTAGTTAAATTTTCCAAAAACCTTTATGATTATGAAAGTATAAAATCTCTGGCTGAATCCCTTATATACTCACAATCATTTAAATCGGTAATTAAAGAAATATTTGAAAGCCCCAATGACGACTTTATTAAATTTGTGATAAAAGAAAGGTTTAAATTCAAAGTAACTCAGCAATTTATCAATACTGCAAGACCACTGGTTCAAAAATCCATCCAAGAAGCATTAACAGAAATTATTAGTGAAAAATTTGATATCCCTACCCCTATACATAATCAAGTGATGCAAGAAGCAGCTGCTGACATAGAAGAAATACAACGAGAAGAGAAGAAAATTTATTATTCTCCAGAAGAAATTGCCTCCTTAGGTACTTTTGAAGAATTTGAAGGTGTAAAAGTTGTTCTTCCCAGTTCTGAATCATACAAAAAATTACTAAAAATGTCGCCAACAGGATATTCTGTAGAAAAAGGCAATCCATTAAGTGATTTTTTTGTATCATCTGTTCTTTTACAAGGAAATGCTATTGCAGGATACTTAATTGGACAATATTACAATAATCAAAAGGATACTACTTTATATACAGTGAAATCTAATGAAATTGCAAAATTTTTAAAAGAGAATCCAGTTGTTGTGCAATCTGGCTTTGTTAATGCAAGACTGGGATCAAGACTAAACAAAAATACGAATGAAAAAACGTATTATTTAAAAAGTTGTTTAACCAATCTATCATTTCGAGATATTCCTAATCTTGTATCAAAAGTGGATGATATTGATGCATTTTTTTATAGTATGCAATAGCTTTAACTTTGCCGATTTCAAACAAATCAATTTTCAAGCAAAAATCCAGGTGAAAAAGTTAAAATGATATGAAGTGGCTACACAATTTATTCAACATAAAAGGAGCTGCTGACAAGTGAGGCAATTCCTTTTATGTTGAACTATTAAAAAAACGAAAAAACCGCAAAATGCCATTTTCCCGTTTTAGCCATTTATAAACTTCAGGATGTGTATTTTATAATTCCGCTCCATTGGTCTCCATCACTTTTTTATACCAATCAAAAGAATCCTTTTTATAACGCTTCATTGATCCATTTCCTTCATTGTCGCGATCGACATAAATCATGCCATAACGTTTTTTCATTTCTCCTGTTGTAAAAGAAACGATATCAATAATTCCCCATGGCGTGTAGCCAATTAAATCCACCCCATCGTAAGTTACTGCTTTTTCTAATGCTTCAATATGTGCTTTTAAATATTCCATTCGTTCTGGGTCATGAATAGAGCCATCTTCTTCTACTGTATCTATTGCACCGAATCCATTTTCTACAATAAATAATGGTATTTGGTAGCGGTCATAAAGGCGATTTAATGTATATCTTAATCCAATTGGATCAATTGCCCAACCCCAATCACTAGATTTAATGTATGGATTTTCCACTCCATTAGGCAATCCGCCATTTACAATATCTCCTGTATTGTCTTGTACAACATCACTTTTAACCGTTGTAGACATATAGTAGCTGAATCCTAAATAATCAACGGTACCATTTCGTAAGATTTCTTCATCTCCATCTTCAAACTTGATGTTATATCCTTCTCTTTCAAACTCTTTTAAAACATATTGCGGGTAAGCCCCGCGAACATGTACATCAGGAAAAAAGAATCGTTGTCTCATCACTTCTTCTGCCAACATGATATCTTCCGGATTTGAAGAGTAAGGATAAATAGGCACATGGGAAACCATTGCTCCAATTTGGAATTCTGGGTTAATTGTTTTTCCTTTTGCTACAGCTATTGCACTCGCAACTAATTCATGATGACCTGCTTGATACATCACTTCTTTTGCATTTTCTCCCTCTTCTACCACAACACCTGAGTTTGTCCATAAGAAGAGCGGATTGTGGACATCCATTTGGTTATTGATTTCATTAAATGTCATCCAATACTTTACTTTGTCTTTATATCGGATAAAACAAACTTCTGCAAACTTTGCAAAAAAATCTACTACTTGTCTATTTTTAAATCCGCCGTATTCTCTTGCCAGATGCAATGGCATTTCAAAATGGGATAATGTGATGACAGGTTCAATTCCATGTTTTAATAATTCATCAAAGACATTATCATAAAATTGCAAGCCTTCTTCATTTGGTTCTGCTTCATCCCCTTTTGGAAAAATTCTGCTCCATCCAATGGAAGTTCGCAAACATTTTAAGCCCATTTCGGCAAATAAGGCAATATCTTCTTTATATTTATGATAAAAATCAATTGCTTCATGGTTTGGATAAAATTTTCCTTCTTCAATCGTTTCCGTTATTTCTCTTGGTACCCCATGTGCACCTGCAGTCATTACATCTACAACACTTGGCCCTTTTCCTCCTTGATTCCATCCACCTTCAAATTGGTGTGCAGCAAGTGCTCCGCCCCATAAAAAATCATTTGGCATTTTTGTCATATTCATTTCCTCCCTAATTTCATTATCAACAATCTATGCTGATTTCAGATGCCTGCATTATGCAAAATCATTGAGTTAAGAGTTTTTTCTCCTGCAGGTTATTATCTTTTGCAGCCGCTCAATAACCCAAGCATTTAATTTCTATTTTAGTGATAATATATTGTACAATCATATTGTAATTGTACCGGTATAATTTATCGATACCCAAATAAAATTTTTATTTGTTCATAATTTTATAATGAGCTTTTAATAAGATTATGCTATAATTCGAATAATAGATGATATCAATACGCTAATGAGGAATGTATATGTTAAAATATCAGGAAATCTCAATCGAAATAGAAAAATATATAGAAGAAAATGCTCTTCAGCAGGGAGATAAGCTGCCAGTACTCGAGACTCTAATGGCTCAATTTGCGGTAAGCAAAAGTACAATTACCAAATCGTTGGACTTACTCGAGAAAAAAGGAATCATTTTTCAAGTCCGAGGCAGCGGGATTTTCGTTAGAAGGCATAAAAGAAAAGGTTATATTAGTTTGCTTTCCAATCAAGGATTTAAAAAAGATTTGGAAGATTTCCAGATCACTTCCAATATCATTGAGTTAGATGTACGAACACCGACAGAAGAAGCAGCCCATAATTTAAATATCGAACCAAACGCCGATGTTTATTATGTAAAAAGAATCCGCTATATTAATGGCCAAACATTATGTGTAGAGGAATCCTATTATAATAAATCGATTATTTCCTATTTAAATAAAGAAATTGTTTCTGAATCAATATTTAACTATATTAGGGAAGGATTAGGATTAAAGGTTGGCTTTAGCGATTCCTATCTTCATGTAGAGAAACTCAATGATGAAGAGGCAAACTATTTAGGGCTGAACAAAGGAGATCCTAAACTTTACGTAGAAGGAATTTTTCATTTAACAAACGGCCAGCCATTCGACTTTTCAAAAGTGACCTATAATTATCAGCAATCACAGTTTTTTCTTCAATCAAATGGATATTTATTATAAAAAAAGCTTGGTTTCTTCTTTAGAAATCAAGCTTTTTTGCAGTTTTTGATGGAAACATAATACCAAATATTTTTATGTACTATTACGGAAAATACCTAAAAAGCACCTGATTTCATTCAGATGCTTTAATTAACTGACTCTCCTATCCAGTTCTTTTAACAGCAAATAATTCAGGTACTGATTCCATACTGCGTTCCCCTTCTTCCTATTACTTCCTCCTATTCTCACCCCATAAATCAACAGCTTTAATACTATCTTCAGTTAATACAATATATTTACCATTGATTGATTCCTCTCCTGTTTAATAAAATTTTCAAATAAATTATCATATTATTTATGCATGTTATCTATATTCAAATTTATTTTACTATAAAGACACCTATTACTTTCAGCCAATTAGTTGTTCTGTTAATTAATTATATTAATTGAATGCGTAAAATTTTATTTTAAAAAATCAATGTCTTACTAGTTTAAGAACAATGATAGCTCAAATCCAATGACATAACAGGATTTGAGCTATTATGTGAGGAATTGGGGAGATTTAACTAACTCTTGGCTTGCTTCTTTAGCCTTTTTAGACGAAAAGTGAAACTAATAATCAGGTTTTACGCGCTATTTTCTATCCATCTAGATTTCTCTTCTTCTTTTATCATCTTGAAGCGTGAGACAAAAGCCCGTTAATGTATAATAAAAAGTGATACCATTAGTTAACAGGAATTATCATTTTGTGTAAAAATTCATTCCTTTTTAGCAACAATGTTATTTTTATTATCTATATTTTAATGCTAATCCTTTTAAAAAATTTCTAGCATATTTATCGCCACACTCTATGTAGTTCTTATGCCCTTCTTTTCTAAATAATGCGCTTAACTCTCCTTTTGTTACAATGACTCCTGCTTCTTCAAATAGATCAAGCATATCCTCACTTGTTAATGCTAGTGCTATTTTCACTTTCTTTAACAAAACATTATTCATAGTTCCATTATCCTTTACAGACATTGCCGGTCTATGAGATTGCCCTGGTTTTGGCTCTTGTTTTCCCCTTTTAAATATAATAAGTCCATTTAAAAATGACTCTAACATGAAATTGCTGCATAGCAGATTTTCTTCATTTATATTATCATTATGGTCATCTTCATCCTTGTTACTGTTCTTTGTTTTTTTCAGCAACTTTAGCACTTCTTCTTTTGTTACTTCCATGCCTCCAAGTTTAAATATCTCCACCATGTCTGCATTTTTTATATCTAGAGCATATCTCAATCGAATGAGTATATCATTATTATTCATATTCATCTTTCCTCCTACTATTTTCCAAACAGTCAAATCCCAGTATCCTATCTAAAGCGTTCTAAATTTCACTTCTCAAATAATAGACTACAGAACCAAAAAGAATAGGTTCTATTATTGCTGCTCCACTCGCTAATAATAACAAACATATTACTTGAAAGCTAATACCATTAAATTAATAGTTTAGCACTTTAAGGACATCTTTTATAGTTTGACTTGAATAACTATACCAGAAATTTTTAGTCACAGTAATACGCATATTAAAATAATATTTTGACCAGTGCATGCTACTAAGGGCGTTACATTCAGTATCTACTCGCATGCCAACTTGGGCAGCAAATAAATCTGCCGCTAACTTAGAAAAAATGCTAAATTGATTTTATGCCCTAGCATTTTTTAGAATTCAACAAAAACATTGGCTATAATAAAAAGACTTATATATTTCTATTCTATTTCTTCCATTAAATAGTCAAATAAACATATCGCAGTAAAAAACGCTTTACTGCGATATGTTTCAAGCATTGTGATGACGATAAATGTGCCGGTATACTAGATTAAGCATTCCCCAGCGGACTTCTGCACACTCCCATTGGTATTTCTTTTTCATTTATGGCTTTTTTCACATTAGCTAAAGGAGATCCAGTATACACTTCATCTAGTATACTGGTTATCTCCAACTTTTCTTGTTCTGTTATTATTTGCTTAGAAATTATATGCATAAACCATTCTTTCACTTTAAGTGGATATACATTGCCAGCAATAGAAGATAAGCGATTAAACCCTAATGGAATTTTTTCTTCTAGCTGCATTTCACCACCTGCATAAAAATAGAAATTTTTATTTTGAATCTCATTTTTTAACGATAACACCCTTTTTGTGCTGCCAGCTTCTTTTAGTCCAATAACCAATTCTAAATCACTTAATTCAATAATACTTTCTGATGATAAATCAAAACCTGTTCTTTTCGGATTATTATATAAAATAGTTGGCTTTTCGCTGAAATGAATAATTTTTTTTGCATAAATCAACGCTTCTTTCTGTGTCGGAAGGATATAAGGTGGATATCCAAGCAAAATGGCCGCTATTTTAGTAGGCTGAATTCTTTTTGCAAGTTCTACTGCTTCTTTTTGTCTAATAGAAGAAACTCCGAAAATGATTTCCATATTATCAATAAGTTCTTCCTCTGCTGCAAGAGCGTCAAGAATTTTTAATTTTTCTTTTAATGTTAAACTGTGCTGTTCTCCTGTCGATCCACAAACAAGAACGGAATGTATTCCCTGGCTATAAAGTGATTTAATATGCTCGATTGTTCCTTGTATATTTAATGATTCATCTTCATAAAATGCTGTTGGAACAGCAATATGCATCGTTTCTTTTAACATGAATTATCCTCCTTTAAAGTCACTAGTTTAAGTAGCTTTTGTTATATTTACTCTCACCATCATGTTCGAACTGTTCATAAAAATGATACTCTAAAAATTGCAAAATTTGGCTAATTAATTTTAAACTTTAAAAATATTATTTTTTAGCTACTTGTTATTATCGTAATGTTTCTCTCCCCTTTTTCTGTTCATGGTTTTCATAAAAACAAATAAATTAGATTGCATCAAAAAAATAGGATAAAATTATCAAATTCCTTGAACAGAGTCAAATGTATAATCTTTTCTTTTTTATTAAGTAATTGATGCTTAGTTTTGCAGTCTACTACTGAAAACTCTATTGGCTGTGTATGTAATTAATCGAAATTAGCAGATAGATTTATTTCAAAAAAATGCTACGAACAAACATAATATAAAGGAAATGCCAGAAATAGGAGTCATTATACTTTTTTCTATTTTACTTTTAGATAAAAGATTTACGATTGTATTTATCGCTAAATAAATAGCAAAAATCCATGTTAGTGTATTGGCTAATGTTTCACTTAAGCCAATCGAAAAAAAGTCAGATTGCTGCAATAAAACCAGCCCCATAAAAAGAAGTATTATTGCAGATACTCCACTTGCAAAGCGCAACTTTTTTGGTAACACCTTGTGAAATCCCCCCATTGTTGCCTTGCCTAAAGGGAATTCTAACGCAAGCAAAATTTGAAACATTGCTAAACCTATAAAAATAACCGTACTTATACTTGCAGCAATGCAAATTACTTCTTCCCTCAAAACCTCTCCTCCTTTTCCATAAATTATCCATTCTAATTATCTCACTAACAGTATTTAGTCAATAATTACAAAGTTTACTTCTAAGGCAAAACTAAATTTAAAGAAAAACAACACACTTTACGAAAAGCTTCCACTCATTTATTAGAAATGATAGATACCTATTTTTCCGAAAAAAATGCACTCAGCAAACAAGAAACTAGCATCTAGAGATAGAATCATGGGAAGTTTCCCAAAGGAGAAGATGGCTGCGGCTCTTTAAAATGGAACATGCAGCTAAACTGCTTATTAGCTGCATGTTTTGATTTATTCATTTTTGGTGCATGTTCCTCTCTGTTCACGCATCGGCATGGGAGCTGTCCTCGTCTTCCAAAAGTTTTATGATGGCTTGTTCGGCTAGATCGGCACAATAAACAAAAAAGAAGATGAAGTATAATTAAAGATGATAAAGTCTCTGTTTATTATTTTTAATAAAGAACAAAACCTCCATTGGCAGATTCTTAATAAATCATTTATGGAAACTCACTAGAGATATAACAAGCAAGATCAATTTTTTTCACTATCTATTCAGCTGTTTATTAAAAATATCGATGGAATGAATATCTTTTTTGATCAATTTATCTGTTATTTGCCTAAACACTTTTGGTTCCCGCAACTGTTCATAATCAACTAGCAAAAGGTCTGTCGCCTTCATCCACATGCTTTCTGAAATTATCTCCTCTTCCAGTTGCAGCGAACCGCCAATAATCTTACCGGTAAAGTGAAATAAAATAACTTGATCATCTGTATTGCTGCTAAAGTTATAGACACCAGTTGTACCATTCAGCTCCACATCAAACCCTGTTTCTTCTTTGACTTCTCTGCAAGCAGAATAAAGTATATCTTCCCCATATTCAATCCGCCCACCTGGAAAATTCCATTTGTTTATGGCATAAGATTTATTCTCTTTAATTATTAGTACCTTATTTTCTTGTATGATAGATACACTTGCTGCTAGGACCATTTTTTGACTCATTCTTTTCTCCTTGATTTCTATTCAGACTTCTCTCCGCTCAGCATCCATTCCTTGATTAATTTTTCTTTTCGAAAACTTTAGCCTTTTAACAATCCAATATGCTGCAGTTTATTTTTTTATAGATACATTGCCTTATAGTTTAAAAAAATAAATGCTATTATTATTTTTACCGTAGTTTCATAAATTCTCTTACAGTTTTCTTTATGTCCCTATGATTCAACAGGATACAGACTTTTTTTACTAAACAGAAAGATTTCCCAAAGCCCATCCTTTAATAAATTCTTCTAATGAAGAAGCAAGATAGATTGTTTTATTTTCACTATTTTCTTATCTGTTGAGGGTTGCCTGAAATGATACTTTTCTGATATGGAGGATACATGTTCTTTCCACATATTCCATTCACATGCTCCTTAACTTTATTCGATACGTTATCATTCGACACGATTATTACATATCCTTCTTTCACAAGCATGTCTTATTAGCTAAAAAAAACGCCCTATTTCAAGCATTTTGTTGCTTTGTTATATTTATTGCACAGCTGCGTGGACTTCTAGGACAGATATATTTCAATATTCAAAACAGAAATTCCTTTCACAGTTCCCCCCCCCTCCACAAAGGAAATAGCAGGAAAAACCCTTCTTTCTATATTCAGCAGCAGATTTTTGTCAAGCTTCTCTTTTTATTTGATGTGGCTTTTTTATGAAAAAAAAGAACCCCACTCTAAAAAGAGCAGGGTGTTTATGTTTCTTCATGATGTTGTACAACTAGTTTATTACCATCCCATATATTTTATGCAAAGAACTTGGCGAATGTATTAAGTCCTACAGTGCCATCAACAGTTAAATAATTATTTTTGAGATTTTTTTTTCAGCAATATACAACATCATATGTAATTAATTTATTATATTAGTTGATTTTAGAGAGCTTGCATTTCATTTTTTTATAAAATCTATATCCATACCTTATAAAATCTAAAGCTCTAAAAGGAATTTTCATTGGGAATTTATATAAAGTTTTTTTGTACAGTTTATAATAAGCTTGGACAAAATCTTCCCATTTTTCATCTTTTCCCTCTTTATAAAAGTCTGAGACATCGACAACATATCCTCTGCCATCTTTCATCATGACATTTTTGCCGTGAATATCATAAGGATTTAATCCCCGGCTTCTGGCATAATCTAAAGCTTCATTTATATCATCAATTACTTTTTCCGGAATTTTAACTCCTTTAGCAAAGGCATTATACAAGGTAATTCCTTCTAATCTTTTTAGAATAAGATAGCTGGGACCTTGATGAACTAAATAGGAATAGGCAGGGTGTTTATTTATTTTCCTATATATTTCTGCTTCTTTTTTTAAATTTTCTGCTCCCACTGCATTTATTTTGACTACCAGATCAGGCTCTGTATAATGCATAAATACAGCTGCATAATTTCCTACACCGACACACTTCCATCCAGCAGGCATGTTTTTTACAACAATTGGATTATGGGATTTTTTGCTCTCCAACACTGCCTTTTTTAATAACTCAGTTTCAATTAAGTGAATAAAATCATTTTTCATTGTTTCCCTCCGCTACTAGCTATTTTAGCATTTTTTCCTTAGCGCGCCCTTAATTTTTCAAGATAAAATTTCTTGCAAAAATATGATGACTTACTTATTAACGGAGGGGAAAAAAATGCAACAATAATAAAACAGGATAATAGCCATTTATCTATTGCTAAATGTGTTTTTGGTTTTATTGATAAAGACTGGTTTGAAATCTGCATTATTTTGCCATAATGGAGAATATGCAGAACCAACCTTCAAAAAGAAAGTTTAGCTGCGCTTCGCGCTGGCGGTTCTTTTTATGCTATTTATTTTATTACGAGGTGATCATATGACTTTACAGCGCACGTTTATCATGGTAAAGCCTGATGGAGTGAAACGTGGATTAATCGGAGAAATCATCAAACGCTTTGAACAAAAAGGCTTTTCCCTACTACATGCAGAACTTATGAGCGTTAACCGCACTAAAGCGGAATATCATTATATGGAACATCAAAATAAACCATTTTTTGGTGAATTAGTGGATTTTATTACATCTGGTCCTGTTTTTGCAATGGTCTGGGAAGGAGAAAACATAATTGAGGTTTCTCGTCTCATGATTGGAAAAACAAGTCCATCAGAAGCAATGCCAGGTACAATTCGTGGTGACTTTGCCGCTAAAAAAGAAGAAAATGTCATCCATGGTTCAGATTCTCTTTTAAGCGCGGAACGGGAAATTGAAAATTTCTTTGGTCTCCTAAAAAGACGCAACTTGGAAGATGATTTTCCATTCGAAGGCCGACAATCTGTTTAAATGCTTATTTCGCAAATCCCCTTAATTCTTAACGCCTTGAGGGGCTTTCTTTTTTATGTTCAACATTATCAATTGGTTTCTCTTGCCAATAAATCGAAAGTACCTATTTAACCATAAAGTGAAATTTCAATCAGTGCGGGTTTTCCACATCCTCCACTGATTGTTAGTGGAGCCAATCAGGCTTTTATGGGCAAGTTCCTCTCCACCTAGATTTCTCGTTTTCTCTTACAATCCCTTAGGTGGAGGTCAAAAGCCTGTTATTGCGTGATAAAAAAATAAAGCGCTATATGCAAGATATGCACATAACGCTTTATATAGTTATTCCAACTTCGTTTCAAAGGCTATTTTCCAGTAACCCTGCTAATTTAATCAACTGATCTATTAAACCCCTTGTTTTTAAAGCGATTGATGGAAAACGGAGCAATATTTTGTTCGCTTCTTCCTGAGATAATCAACTCACTTAAAATCTTTCCTATTGCACTGCTAAATTTAAAGCCATGGCCTGAAAAACCTGAAGCAATGGCAATGTTTGGATAATCAGGGTGCCTATCAATAATAAAATCTTCATCAGGAGTAAGTGTGTACATACATGTTTTTCCATACTTCAATTGGCCTGCAGATGGCATAAATTCCGCTAAAAATTGTGATACATCCCCTTCATCTTTTTTTAGCTCGCCAAATCTAAGCATTTCTTCTTCGGGCTTTATTGTTTCTCCTCCATCATGACGGCCTACTTTTAATCCAGCTCCCTCAACGCTCGGAAATCCGTAATACAGACCATTAGGCGTTTCAAACGAAAAAGCAGGAAAATCTTTGTGATTGTATAACTGTTCATCAGCTTTAAACCAAGCAAAGGTTTTTCTTATTGGATTGAGAGGCAAATGCAAATTCAACATAGAAAGAAGACTTCCAGACCATGCTCCTGCTGAGACTATTAATGACTCAGAAGTAAAAGTCTGTGCTTCCAATTTAATGATCACTCTGTTTTCATGCACGGACAATTCTTTTACTTTACTGTTTGGCAAAATCGTAGCTCCATGCCGTTCGGCAAGCTCCCGATATGCTTCTATGCATTCTTCGCATTTCAGCACTCCTGATGTTGGTTCAAAACATCCAATGTATTCATTGGATAAGGAAATGCCAGGCCATCGCTTATTCACTTCAGCTGAATCTAAAACCTCAAGGGGCAAGGAGTAAGTCTTTGAGCTGGAAATGATGTTTTGAATAAATTCAGATGCTTCATTCCCAACATTAAGAACGCCCGTTTGGAGGAACAGCTGTCTGCCGCTTTTTTCCTCTAATTCGTACCATAATTCTTGTGCTTTGAGGGCTAATGGAACATATTCTTCCCCTTCTCCATAAGCGTGTCTAATAATTCTCGTATCGCCGTGATGGCTTCCCTTGTTATGAGGGGGATTAAAGCTATCCAGCAACAATGTTTTTTTTCCGCTCTTCGATAAAAAATAACCTGCAGCCATTCCCATCGAACCTGCGCCAACTATAATTACATCATAATGCATACGCGGATTCCTCCATTAATCTATTGATCCTATTATTCTACTTTAGCGTATATTCTCACAAGATACAATCACGCTATAGTGAAAGACGGATGGATTTTTTTACAAAAATCAGGCTGTTTTTTACAGTTTGTTGCTTTTAAATGGAAGTCTGCATACAGTTTGTTGACCGTGAGTGAGCCGCCTATCTGCTTTGCCGCTTTGTTCCTGCTTAAGTCTTGCCTTTCTCGCATTCCCAAAAAAAACAACCCCTTCTGCTCAGGACCTATTCCACCCAGTTTTTGCAACATAGAAGCAACTTTGAGCAAACAGCCAAAATTAAAAACCTTTGCTGAGGGCTACATCTCTTTTCCCGGCCAACAGAAAAGCTCCATTTTGATTTTCTCCTCCATTATTCATTCGTTTTTTGTCTTTTCTGTTTTTTACTGTGACTGATTTTAAAACCAGTCGCAGTTAAAAAGTTTTATCCTTGTTATATCTTCCCATCACTCTAGAATAGCTGCCTGTAAAAACTTGATTGGTTTAACTAACCATCAATAAGGGAAGGAGAAACTATAATTGTTTGAACTTTACACTTTATCTCTTCCTGTCATAAGTTGATATATTTTATTAAAGTTCTTTTAAATGTATTTTAATAATTCGGTAATATTATTTTAGTAGAATATGATAAGGTCAAATTAATTTACTTACCCTATGAGTCTCTATAATTAAAGCTGAAATTAATTAATAAATCCTATGGGTATATCAAAAAACTAGGAGGTATTAATATGAGTTCCTCATCAACAAAAAGGATTTTTTACTTTGATAATGCAAAATTCATTTTAATTTTTCTCGTTGTATTAGGCCATGTTATTAGTCCCTTAAAAGGACATGATGATGTACTGTTTTCTTTATATTCGGTCATATTTCTTTTTCATATGCCCGCCTTTATTTTTATTTCAGGATATTTTTCTAAAGGCTATAATAAAAAAGGATACCTATTAAAAATCACCAAAAAAATTCTTTTGCCTTATTTCATTTTTCAAATCATCTATTCTATTTTCTATTATTGGAATGGGCAGACTGAAAATCTTGAATTTAATCTTTTTCAGCCCCATTGGACGCTTTGGTTCTTGCTGAGCTTATTTTTGTGGAATCTTTTCCTTTATATTTTTGCCAAATTAAAATGGGCTGGTTTGGCTATTGCAACCATAATCGGCATTTCAATTGGCTATATAGATAATATTGGAAGCTTTTTATCCTTATCTAGAACCTTTGTCTTTTTTCCTTATTTCCTTTTAGGTTATCTGTTAGATTTAAAGCATTTGAAATTGATAAAAAAAGTAAAATTTTCACCTGTCATCGGCACGGCCTTCTTATTGAGTATTACACTGCTATTTGCTCTTTTATTTCCAAAGGATGCTATTGCTTGGCTGCTCGGAGATACCTCCTATGCCAATATGGGTGTAAAAGAACAAATAGATGGCCTAAAACGTTTGGCCCAATATGCATTAACCGTAGCCGTTATTGGCGGATTTTTGGCCATTGTTCCTTCTAAAGGCTTTAGCTTTACCGTTATTGGGAAACGCACTTTATATATCTATCTGCTTCACGGATTTATTATCAAAACCATTCAAGCTTTTATCTCTGATGATACATTAAGCACTATGTCTGATCAGTACTTTATATTAATATCCTTCTCATTCGTTTTATGTATAGGATTGGGAAGTTATTTTATCAAAAAATATACACGTCCATTAATTGAATTAACAATATAATAGGAATGGATATACTCCTTTTATAGCAGCCAGATTAAAATCTAAAATCTGGCTGCTATTTTTATATCTGATAGATGCTTTTTCATCATGCTATCAGATATATTTTGCGGGCCGCCCAAATTCCTTTTTTGGCAAATCCTGGTAAAAAAGCGAGTAGTTAAAACAGCTCCTCTTTTTAGTTCTATTAAACTTGCCTGTTGATTTCCACTCCAAGCGTTCGCTTTCTCTTTCCATTCCAATCACAATCAACAAAGTGCTAAAATTCATGCTAAGCATTACATAATTTTTTTAAAAATTAAATGCAAAAAACCGTCTTTTCTTGTAAAAGGAATAGAAATCAAAAAACAGGGGAAGAAAAACAAATTGTTTTTCTTCCCCTGTTTTTATTTTAGGACTTATTAGACAGCCTCTTCTTATGAAGCTGTCAGCAAGTTCATTTAATGTTGTTTATGCAAAACTAACTTTAATCCAAATCCAATTAAAACAAGACCTGTGGCTTTATCCATTGTCCTTTGCACTTTTGGAGACATAAGCCATTCACATAAATAGTTAATGAAAAACACATAGACAAAAAACCAAAAAACGGACAAAAATGTATAAATAATCCCCATGATCATAAGCTGTCCAGTGGCATTTTCTCCTGTTTTCATAAATTGGGGCAAAAATGTTAAGAAAAACATTGCAACCTTTGGATTGAGCACATTCGAAAAAAATCCCTGTTTAAAAGCTGACTTTTTAATCTCCATCTTATTTTCAGTTTCAACGCTCCCTACTCTCTTCTTTTTTCGTGAAATGAAAGAAGAGAGTCCTAGGTATATCAAGTAGGCTGCACCAGCATATTTAATGATTTCAAAAGCAACAGCAGACTGCATCAAAATAGCTGAAATTCCAAAAGCAGCAGCAAATGTATGCACCAAAGAGCCAGCTGTAATACCTAGCCCCATTGTATATCCATCTTTTCTTCCGTCTGAAATGGTTCTCTTTGTAATAAGTGCTGTATCAACACCTGGGCTCATTACAACAAATAATGAAAGAATTAAAAAGGTAAAAAAATCATTCATTTTCTCCACTCCTTACTGACTTGTAAAATACCATCTGATAAAGTGAACCTTCAATTAGTGAGGGTTTTGCTGCCCATTATTACGTGATAAAATAAAATTTAACAAATATTAAATATAGTTTAACATAAATCGATTAACAATTTATTTATATTTAATAAAATTAAATTGTTTTTAACTTTTTTCAAGGAGTATGGTAATGGAAAATATAGATATCGGCAAAAAAGTGGAAAAATACAGAAAATCTAAAGGGTGGAGCAATAGAGAATTAGCGAAATTAGCTGAAATAACCCCATCCATGTTAAGCCAAATTGAACGAGGATTAGCCAATCCTTCCATTCAGACTCTAAAGATTTTAGCTAAGGCTCTTGATGTTCCTACCTTTAGTTTTTTATTAGAAGAAACAAATACCAAAGATTTAATTGTCAGGTCAAATGAACGAAAAAAAATGGTTGTTGAAAACTTATCTTATGAATTAGTTTCACCTGATTTTACAGGAACACTGGCGGCCGCTATTATGAATGTTCCACCTGATTCAGCCTCATCTGAGAAACTTTTGGAGCATAAAGGAGAAGAAGTAGCCTTTGTGTTAGAAGGGAAAATTAAAGTGTTGTTAGATAATGAAGAATATATGCTAGAAACTGGTGACAGCGTCAAAATACCAGCATATATGAAGCATAAGTGGGAAAATAACTCTAGCGAAAATGCTGTTATACTTTTTTCTGTGACCCCACCAGCTTTCTGAGTTTTTGGGATAAACAATAAAGAAGCGCTTCTTTGCTTTGTTCAACCAAAGGAACCATTTAGCAAAATAGCCGTCCCTCTTTTTTTTTTTGCCATTCTTCCAATTCGCAACTCGTACAAAAGCGACTTAAATAATAAATAAATCGAACTTGAATCTAAAAAGGAGCAGCCAACAGTCAAAAAAACGACTTATTTTGCTGCTCCTATTCGGCTAAATTACTCCCAAATTCATAAACCCTTTTTAATGATGATGGTGGTGCAGTGGTTCATTTTTAGCCTTACAAAGAATAGAATTCCCATGATTATGTGCTGCGGTTTCCATTTGAATAGTCACATGTGTAATGCCTTTATGTTCCAGTTCATGTTCCAGGCTGCGCAAAATCTTTTCGCTTTCTGCCATAGTAAGTTGATTATCAACAACAGCATGGCAAGAAAGTGCATTCAAGCCGCTTGTAATAGACCAAATATGCAAATCATGGATACCTTGTATTCCTTCTGTCTTTTCCATTGTCAGTATGACATCCTCCACATCTACATGGGGTGGAGTTCCCTCCATTAATACATGAAGAGCATCCTTTGTCACGTAATAGCCACTTCTTAGAATAAGAACAGCTACTATTGCACTTGCCAGCGGATCTGCCCAGCCCCATCCAAAGAACATAATCAGCATCGCAGCTACAATGGCGCCGACTGAACCAAGCATATCGCTGATCACATGCAAAAAGGCTCCTCGCATATTTAAATTATTTTCTGTATCTCCACTGTGCATCATAATCCACGCTACTAGAATATTCACTAACAACCCAATAAGACTAATAATAAACATACCTGTTGTTGCTACCTCAGGCGGATTGGCAAAACGGGCAATTGCTTCATACAATATATAAAAAGAAATGCCTATTAATGTAGCTCCATTTATCATAGCGGCTATTATTTCGAATCGTTTATAGCCAAATGTTTTGCTGTAATTCACTGTTTTTTCACCTAATTTAAATGCAATCAATGCAATCATCAATGAGATGGAATCACTTAACATATGCCCTGCATCCGACAAAAGCGCAAGACTATTTGTTAAAAACCCTCCTATTGCTTCAATAATCATATAACTTGTAATAATGAGAAAAGATACCAATAATACCTTTTTATTTGATCCGGCAGCATGATTATGATTATGTCCCATTTTGAATCCCCCTGCTAAATATTTGATTATGCAACTGCATTTTAATTCCAGATAAAATCTCCTTGTTCATTTAAAGCAATTATTCCATCAATATATCGCTCTTATTTTAATATATGAACATATATTCATATATAATATATCAATATTTTTTTAAAATGTCAAAACTTCACCCATTTATTTTTATTCCAAGCACTCCTCCGTTACTTAGTCCTACTTTTTTTATAACTAATCATGATTTATTGCACACAACTGCACATTCATATTCTAAATAAAAGATAGAATTAGCCTTTAAAATGCAACGCTCTATTTCGAAACAACATTGTTCAAAATAGAACGTTTTTTCACTTCATTAAGAAAACAGGCTTATTATACAGCATACCAAAATCATTGGTTTCTATTAGAGATGTAATAAATGAATAATAAAAAATACGATTGGAGGAATCAATAAAGATGGCAGAAGATTTAAAGTTTTGCATTTCTTAATCCCCAAAATACTTAAGCCTGATGCCAGAATCAATATGCCTCCCACAATTGTCACTTCATTAAGAAGATCATTACTTAAGGAATTTTCCATTAAACTCGCAATTAAATAGATAGAACCTTGCCATGCAAATAATACAATGGCAGCAATAGCTATCCCGATACCAAAAGTGGAAGCCAAAACAATAGAAGTAATTCCATCTAACATGCCATTCGCAAGCAGGTATGTATAATCTCCTTTTAATGCCGCTTCTACAGGACCTAAAATAGATAATGACCCGATGCAGAATAATAAGATCGCAGTAGATAGACCTTCTGCTAAATTCCCTTTAGAGTATTTATTAACTAATGCATTAAATCGCCTCTCCAAATTAAGCTTTTGGCCGACTAATCCACCTATGGCCAAACTGACAATAAATAGGACAGGATACTTGCTAGAAGGCAAATGCTGAACAATTGCATTTATTCCTAAAGCCATAGCCACTAATCCCATGCTTTGCATAAGAATATCATGATATTCATCTTTTATCCCCTTTTTAAAGATGCTGCCAATAATGCTCCCTACTATAATCATCGTTACATTAAAAATTGTTCCAAACATAACATAATTTCTCCTTTTAAGAATGTTTTATCTTTTGTTTATTAAAACCTAAAAACAAAATAAACCCTCTAGTTACTAGAGAGTCAAGTATTCCTTTTAAAGATGACAATAAAAAATCATATACGAGTATACGGCAATAAAATTTCTGTTACGTACTTATCCAAATCATTTGTAATGCCATAATCTATCAGTGTGATTTCAATAGCATCATCAACCAATTGATATTGGTGGTGCTTCATATACAGCAACAATTTTTTATAATAATGGGCAGCATCCAAATGTGTTCCCTTAAATCGAATTCTAAGATAGCCTCTCGCTGGAAGCATACTTGCAGAAGAAGCAATCTTGTCTTCTTCTTCCAAGACCAAAAAAACACTGGAATATGTATCAAATTTTTGGGCCTTCAAATCAGCAGCTGAAATCGAGATTCCTATTTTCCCCAAAAAAATCTCTTCATTTATTCCAAAACTATTCCGCAATTCTGTTATGGGAAATTCAATGTCTTCTCCTAATGTATACTTCTGCCTCAAATAAGCGATATGCATTTCAGGGAGGTTCACTTCAGAAATAGTATCTATTTCTGTACAAACAGCATCTTCTATTTGCATAAGACGCCTTGAGATTTTTCTTTCAATAATCTCCAATTCCTTCTTTTTTTGGCTCACTTCCTCCTGCTGCTTTTTTAACATTTCAACAAGAGCATCAATTTCGCGAGAATCAAAAAAGTCCCTAATCCTGCTTATTGGCACATCTAAAGCCCTCAAATATTTAATGGAATTTAACCTTTCAAACTGCTGTGTGGAATAATAGCGATAGTTGGTTTTTTCATCAATAAATTCTGGTCGCAAAATGCCTATCTCATCATAATACCTCAATGTTGCAATTTTCACATGGAATAGCTTTGATATTTCTCCGATGGTAAAATACTCTTTCATTTGAAAACACCTCTAATTAAAGCCGAAAGTGGCATTTCTTTTCTTTGCAATTCTCTCCCCTAAAAAATCAAATCTATACATGCTGTAAATATTCGCAGGTCCCCCCATACAATTCTTTACAGCCATTATAAATAGGATAGTTAAGATTAGCTAAAGCAATTTTACGATGGCGAAACTGCCCCAAATGTTTTTGCCTGCTCATTGCTTCACTACATAATATTTGATTAAATTCATCCTTTCCGTATATCTGCAAATAAAACGTTAAAAGACCATAAAATCTATTCTACTATTCTCCCCTAAATATAAAAAGGATTTTTCCCTTTTGTTTTTAATTAGAATTTATGGGCATTCACATTTAAACGGACAGATTAGCTAAAAACATTTCCATCCAATTAAGATTTTGGTTAAAAAAGCACTCTAAAACCGTTGATGCTGTTCTCCTTTTCATTGAAAACAGCCTAATCTGCACAAACCGATCAAAAAACAGAATATAAGATAAATAAAGACTCTTTCCTATTAAAGAAGCTCCTTTCCGGTATAATAAAAATAAGAAAGCAATATCAGAAATGGGGAATAGCAAATGTTTACTGTACTTGAAAATGATTGGTTAAAGGTAGAAATAGCAAGCAGGGGAGCAGAACTGCGCAAAGTGCAGCATAAGAAAAACGGGCTAGACTATATGTGGACAGGGGATAGCACTTATTGGGGTCGTGTCTCTCCGATCTTATTTCCGATTGTAGGACGCTTAAAGGACGATCGATATCAACTCAATGATCAGACCTACGAGATGTCACAACATGGCTTTTTGCGTGATGTCGTATTTGATCTGGACAAGCATGCAACTACAAGTGTTTCTTTTGTATTTGAATCAGCTGGACGCTTCCTGAATGTTTATCCTTATGAATTTAAAGCATTTGTTCATTATATTCTTAAAGAGGACTCACTCATTGTTCGGTGGGAAATAGTAAATCAAAACAAGGAAGAGATGTATTTTTCCATTGGTGCCCACCCTGCATTTAAGGTTCCCCTTTTAGAAAATGAAACAATCGAGGACTATAGTTTACACTTTACTCCTGCTGCAAATCAGAATGTGATGGAATATGAGCTCAAAGATTCTCTGATCCATGAAAAAGGAACTGCTAATGATATTTCAAAGATCCAGCTCACTGATTCTTTATTTGTAGATGATGCTCTTGTATACAGCAATATTGATTTCATTTCACTTGCATCCAATAAATCAAATCATGGTGTAGAACTAACATCCGAAAATTTCCCATTTGTTGGGATTTGGTCAAAATATATGGATTCTGATGGCACCATGGCGCCATTTGTTTGTATTGAGCCGTGGTATGGCATTGCCGATACATACAATGCTTCTGGGAAAATGAACAAAAAATTTGGAATAAATAAGCTGGAAATAGGAGAACTATTCGAAGCCGAATATAAAATAACATTTAAATAATAGTGTGAGCAGCTTTTTTATTTACTGCACAAATAGTCGGTTACTCTTTTTCAACAATCAAGACAAATTGTTCTAAGGCTTGCAAAGAGAATAGGATAAAAAATCTATCTCCTTTAATTGTATTCAAAAGACTTCCTATTTTGATGGTTTATTCGAATCAGCAATAAAATAACATAACTACTTTATTTTAAGGAACACTATAATTGGAGGTGAATAGAGTGTCAAAAAGAAAAGCTGATCCATCAACAATTGGTTTGAATTCATCAGAAGTAGAAGGCCAAGGAACAACAACAAGGGAAACTGGAGTTAAACAGGCTGATTCTTCCAGAAAAAAACAAAAGCGTTCTTAGTGATGCATTAAGTAATTATTTATCATGTATTAACGGGCAGTATGAATCCAACAAATAAGCAGTGGAGATGAAGAAAATCCCTACTGCTTGAAGAGACCAAAATGACCAAAACAGGCGGAAACAGATTCCACCTGTTTTGCTATTTCGTTTAATATATAAAAGAACATTAAAATAAGCTTCTCTTACTTTTTAAGCAGACATCTTTAATTAGTTGTATAGCCAGCTTTGGCATCGGCTCACTCCTGTTAATCTATAGCGGTTAGCAATTCCGAATGTATCAGCGATAAGAATAGACTATCTATTTTTCTATTTGGTTATCTTTCAGCAATTAGATATACTTAATACATAAATTTATCAATCATTGTCAAAATCAGCAGCATTCTTGACGTATACAGTTAAACAAATTCTAAAATGAGCCAAATGAATTTTCTTTCGATTATTTAAGCTCATCTATTGATTTACAGATTGTTCCACTGTCAAAAAAAAATAAATGGGGCTAAAAATAGAAATGGAGATTTTTGATGGAAAGTATGCAGAGCAAAGCAATAAAAACGCTTGCAAAAATCTTTAAAATAAATAATATATGGCTAAAACAAGGACAGGAATTAAAAACCTTGCTACAAAAAAAGCAGGAAGATATTGGTTTTCCTACAAAGAAAATGTTTAAGAACTACGATATTCAAATCAATGTACAGTATAAAAACCCAATCTATCTATTGCGTTCTGAGCTGAATCCAGCAAAGAAAACGGTCCTGTACTTACCAGGAGGAGGCTTTGTTTTACCGATTTCTCCCTTACACTGGTCTTTTATAGATACTATGATAAAAGAAGCAAATGTGGATGTCATAGTTCCCCTCTATCCATTAGCACCAAAGCATACAATGGATGATATAATGAGGTATTTGTTAAACATCTATGAAAACATTGTTAATAATCAGGAAAAATTAATCATTATGGGCGACTCAGCAGGAGGCACTATTGCCTTATCGTTTATTCAGCTATTAAAAAAACAGCAAGCAGTCTTTCCCAAAAAAGTGATTGCCATCTCACCCTTGGTTGATTTCGAGTTGAAAAATCCAGAAATCCTCACTGTCCAAAAGCTTGACCCGATAAGTGCCACACCAGCGCTAAAAGACATTGGAAAATGGATGGCAGGGAACCATTCATTATCTGATGCTTTACTTAGCCCGATTAATGGGGATTTCGCACAAACCACCAATATAACCATATTTTCAGGAACGGCTGATATCACGAATCCAGATACCCGAAAAATGATTCAGCATGCCCCAGAAAACTTTAACTATCACGAGTATCCCGACATGATGCACATTTTTCCATTATTTCCTTTGCCTGAAGCAAAAAAAGCGAAAAAACAGATTATAGCGTTATTGAAATAGAAGAGTTCCAGCAATCTTTTTCTTATTATTTTAAAGCAGCTTTCATTTACGATAAAAGGGCTTTTGGAATATCAAAAACCCTTTTATTTCAATATTTTTTTGTGACGACGTGTGAGAATCTTAAAATAACGGCCCTTCTCTGTCCATTTTATAAATCGTTTTTTTATACAGTGTTTTTCGTATAAATATGATCTATTGTTTAGGGTTTAATAAAGAATACAGGATTAAATCACTTATAATTTTTTGTCCGATTTCATTTGGATGCAAACGATTATAGTTATACTTATCAATGCCAAAGGGATCGTTCATGACCACTTTGGCATAATAGCTATACAAGTCTATAAAGCCTATATCATATTCTTTAGAAAGAGACTTTACTATAGGATTAATTTTTTCTCTTAACATATAGTTAGTATTTTCTCCTAATGTTACATTGGATGTGCGAAGGATAATATTTGCATCGGTCTCATTTTTAATTCTTTTAATTATATTCTCATATGTTGTTTTAAATTCTGCCATTGAGACACCTTTTCTAGCATCATTAATACCTGAGTTGATTATCACTAAATCAGGTTTATGGCTTAAAACATCATTATCTAATCGCTTGGACATGTCGATGATAGTATTTCCGGATATTCCGGCATTAATGACATTTACCTTACCTCCGTAAACAGTAGATAAAGCTTTTTTTATACGTTCTACATGCCCTAATTTACCATTCGTATATTTATTTTGTTCAGTTGTAGAATCTCCTAAAAATACAATAGTAACTTCTTCTCCACTGTTTAATTTATCCAAAATATCCGTTTTAGTATTTCGAATTTCTATATCATTTGCATTTTTGATTATATTTTCTTTTTTTAGCTCTTCTAAATTTTTTTTGTTTTCTTGACCAAAAAATAAAAATACTGTGGCAATAATAATTGCTATTAATAAAAAAAATTTACTATTCACTATCTTTCTCCTTTTTATAACACTCTCTCCATATATTACAACAAAAAAATCAGGATAAAAAAGCAAAACATTCAACTAGTCCAATCTCTGTTTGATTCTTACCTATAAGATGAGCATTTTTTCTGCATGATTGCCTCGCAATATTATCTGGACCTTCCTTCTGCTGTTCAAACCTATAAGACACAGGAAGAACAATATGTATACTAGCCGCTGTTATCATCTCCTCTTTTCTATTACTTTACCCAACCAAATACTAGAAAAAACAGAACTGCCGCTCTTCTCACAATAACTAGCAAAACCAAACAAAAGTGCTGGCCAAAACAAACATAACACTACTATGTATATTCATATTATTCCTTCTTTTTCTAGACTGCTGATAGGTCTAATCTAAAGTGTTCAATGTCGTGCATATCCTCCTGACTATGAGCTCCCAACAATAAGAGTAAACAATAGAGATAAGAAATAGTTTCATAGTAATAGAAGAAACCATTTCTTATCATGCATAAATGAGCTTTTTCCTGCACTTCAAGCTGATCTGAAAAACCGGGAAATGAAAGTTTCACTTTATCAGTGGTGTAAATTAAAAAGAGCTTATCTTCAAAAAAGAAATCGCTGTATTTGGCAATTAAGAAATATGGCAGGATATTTTTAGAATTGAAAATAAGCCACAATTTACAAGAACTGCATAAAATCTTGTATCTTGCGGCTTATTAATTATGGTTCCTTTTTCCACTAAAGCCCCGTTAGTGAAAAAAACTTAACACATAATAATGATTATTCTATAACCAAAAATAAAACTTTCAATATAACATCTTGCCATACTGTAAGGTGAGAAATTAGTGGATTATATTTTACAGTTTATTATAGGTGGCATCAAACCGCTTTGGCAACAATGGAGCGGTGCTACTAATTAAATCTGGACGTATCCAGCAATTACAATATTTCGATATACCCTTCTGTTCCATGCACTCGAATTCTTTGCCCGTCTTTTATCAGTTTGGTAGCATCTTCTACTCCGACAACTGCTGGCAAACCATATTCACGTGCGATAACTGCTCCATGGGTCATCAGTCCACCAACTTCGGTGACTAAGCCTTTTATGGATATAAACAATGGTGTCCAGCTAGGATCAGTAAAGGAGGTGACTAATATATCTCCATCTTCTAGATCAGCATCTTCCATGTTTAAAATGACACGTGCTCGTCCCTCTATAACTCCAGAAGAAACAGGTAGACCTACAATAGCTTCGACTGGGAGATTTTCTCGTTTGTACTCACCTGCAATGATTTCACCATCAGACGTGATAACACGCGGGGGAGTTAGTTTTCCATATAATTTGTACTCATCTTTTCGTTTGCTGATAATCTCGTAATCCAGTTTATTTGTGTGTACGACTTCGCGAAGTTCTTCAAAAGTAAGGTAGTGTATATCTTCTTTTTCACGAATAACGTTGGCTTGTACAAGTTGTTTGGCTTCTTTCAGTAAAGCCTTCTTATAAAGGAAATAGCGATTAACCATACCGTATTTTGGATATTCACGATAACCGATGAAATTCCTGATTAGATCAATCATTCGTTTTGTTTCTTTGGCTTTTTGTTCACCATCTGGCAATTGCTTCAATCGATCTAATAACTCCTGTTCTTTTTTCAAGGCAACACGCCGCCCTTGCTCAAATTTCCTATGGCTAGCATTAGCCTCAAAGTTTTTAATATTATTGAGAATCATGGGGACAAGTGTAATTGGTTTTTCACTCCAACGAGTTTTAGTAATATCGATTTCTCCAGCACATCGCATTCCATATTTGTTAAGATAAGCGATTATTGCATCTTTGGTTTCCTGTCCACCATCAAACTTAGCCAGTTCATCCAAAAAGTTATCATCTTTTACGTGTTGTAAATAGTCAATTACTTCTGGATAAGGGCGAATCACATCTGCGACATCCAATAATTCCAATCCCATTTCTGAAGTAATATTATTTGGTACAGATTGAGAAAGCGCATCTGCTGCGTTTTTTTCCCCTAACCACTTGTTCATTTTTTCATTGATCCATAATGAAGCATCAATAGCAGCCCTAAACACAATCGAACTTTGCGGGTTAAATAAAATCTTCTTTAATTCCTGGATATCTTCTAGAATAAAATTAAATAAATCCGATCCTGATTTCATTTGGATGTTTTGTCTTAACACTTTTATCGATGTTTCACTACGCTTAATCAGATCAGAAACAATTGTCGGATTATTTTCGATTTGTGCTTGGAAATCCGCTGTCGACATACCTTTATTATTTATACTGGGACTCTGTTCTTTCTTATCATTTGGTGACGTTTTTATGAAATCCCTTCGATCTATTATGGTCATTAATGCATCTTTTAAGAGTGGGTCGTGTTTTCCCATGCCATTTAATAAAATTTCTCTGCTGGCAGTTGAAGCCAGATTTTGGGTAACATCAACAAACAACCTTCCACCAGCTTTATGCATGGGGGCAGGAGTCGTTAACAGCCAAAAAGATAATCCCAATGGTTTCATGGGGTCCGTCATCATTTGTTGATGACCGACAGATACGTAAACGTGATTTTCTTCATCATTCGCTTCAGGGATGGGATATAGAGTAGTGATTGGACGACTTTGGACAATATAAAATGTATCATCAACTAAACACCATTCGATGTCCTGGGGGAAACCAAAATAAGCTTCGATCTGTCTTCCGATGCGTGCTAGTTGTAAAACCTGCTGATCAGTAAGTGTTTGTGTCTTTTGCTGATCCGGATTGATCTGTTGTGTCTCTGTTCCGCCTTCTTCTCGTCCATAGATAGCCAATTTTTTTGTTGCTATCATCTTATCAACAATTTTATCTTCCTGCACTTTATAACAATCGGCAGATACCAAGCCAGAGACTAGTGCTTCTCCAAGTCCAAAGCTGGCATCGATTGATAGCACCTTTCGGTTAGAAGTAATTGGATCAGCGGTAAATAAAATCCCTGAAGCCTTCGGGGAAACCATCCTTTGAACGATTACGGATAAATAAACTTGACTGTGGTCAAATCCATTTTGCATACGGTAGATTACCGCGCGATCCGTAAATAGAGAAGCCCAACATTTGCTGATATGCTGCAAGATTGCTTTTTTGCCGATGATATTTAAATAGGTATCTTGTTGACCAGCAAAAGAAGCATATGGTAAATCTTCAGCAGTTGCACTAGAACGCACTGCATAAGCATGTTCCTCGCCAAACTGAGAGAGATAGTGAGCAACTGCTTTCACAACATCGGAAGGAATTTCTGCTTCCATAATGAGTTGCCGAATCTTTCTGCTGATTTCACCAATTTGATCTCGATCTTCTACTTTTAGCATTGTTAGTCGCTCCAACAAAGCATGATACGTTTCATTTTGTTCGATGGCTTTTTGATATCCCACTGTTGTAGCACAAAATCCTTCTGGTACTTGTATTCCTTGAATTTTTGATAATTCCCCTAAATTCAACCCTTTTCCGCCAACGAGCAAAAGCTGTGTTTTTTCTATTTCCTGAAAACCGAGAGCCAAACAACTCATTCTACATCTCTCCTAACCATTAATGTTCTATTGATTTTACCAGTAGTAAACGGGAAGAAATAGACTATATTTCCCATTTTTTATATGCTATAATTAAAATAGGAAGAGTACAAAAAATAGTCAGGCCTTATCATCCAGTAAACGGATGCCCCGGTTCATCTCCTCGAAAACAACTCATATACCTTTTAATCCACAATGAATAATGCTTAATATTAACTTTTTTTCATTTAATCTAGTTATTTTCAAAAAACACCTTATATTAATATGGAATTCCACGCTCTTATTAAACTAACCTGCGATGTTCCTACAGTAAGCACAGCTTCGTAAATATGTATAAATATTAGCAAATATACATTTTTACTTTGAGTAATGATTCCAGAAGATTAATAAACATACTGCCAAAACATGCATCAATTAATTGCCGAAAATAGAAATCGAGCCTTTTTAATTAAATAAAAAGAGCAGGTCACTTCAATAGGCGTTTACTATCTAAACACTGCAGCCTTTCCCCAATAAGGAGGATGTTTTGATGGAAATTAAGGATTTAATTCATTTTCTTAATAAATTAGAGAAAAAAAAGATATTTTATAAACTGAATAAAGTTAGAAATGAAGCGATTATGGTGGAAATTGCTGTACCAGGACAGCGATGGGAAATTGAATTTATAGAGGATGGCACAGTAGAAATTGAAAAATTCATAAGTGATGGCGACTTTTATGATGTTAAAGAAATAGAAAATCTATTTAGCAATTTCAGCGATTAATCCAAAATATTAGCAGCTTGCTTTAGCTAAGAAAGACACATTGGTTTCCCTTAAATTTAATCTTTATAAAAAAAGGAAATAGTGGATTATAGAGGGTGCCCATAATCATAGTTGGGTAATGAAAAGTTTTGAAAGTGCTGAGATTATGATGTTTTAAATATAAAAATGAAAGACGGTAACATAAATAACTAAAGAAGCATTTATTTGTCTCATTTGTTAAAGACCAAGCAATAAAACCATTAAAAGTACTGCTTATACAGTTCATACTAATAATTTTTTATGTTTATTATTATTTAGTTAACATCACACATCCTATCAAAAGCAAACCAAAACGAAATTTGACCATATAGGAGCAAATTTCGTTTTTTTCGTTTGAGAAACCATCAAAAAATAGGATATCATCCAAGGAGTCCATACTGCCCTATTCTCGAGTTTTCTTGCCTTTTACTAGAAAAGCATTTCCCCCCTTTCTAGCAAAGATTAATTTTAAGCTAATCAAAAACTTAGTTTAGAACAAAAAGTTTATGTGTTGTTTTTTTCATTTTTATTATTAATTTAATTCTTGACGATCATCTGCCACTGGTAATTCTTCCATCCATCCTTTGTTAATTAAAATTTTCCCAAAAGAAGCTATAGTTTTTAAATCCCTTAGAATAGATGCATCACAATGTCCAACTATATCTATTCTCATGCTTGTTATCATAGCTGTTGCATAATATGTAGTCGCTAAATGAAATAAAAATCCTGTATGGAATACCATTAACTTATCTGAAAAAGGAGCTATATCAGAATCTGTGATTTCACTATCCAATAAACGTGGAGAATGAAGATTTTCTTCTTCAAGTGTAGAAGAAAAAACCTCTATATTTTTACTAACTGTATTTAAACAATGATTCATAAATTTATCGATATCTTTATCTTGAATTACTTGTTTAAACCCCTCAATCAAAGTTTTAAGCACAATACTCTTTTTTAGATTAAAATAAATATTCCCTGCTTCCATTGAATTTAAAGGTCTTTTATCTCCAAATAAATCCATCACATATTTAAACTCTGTAATAGACTGACTCTTGTTTTTGGTAGAAAAATAAGGAGATCTTTGATAAATGCCTTTAGATAAAAGAACTTCAATTGATTTATTATAAAGGTCCATAGTATCGATATTACATTGATAATAATGATTTCTTATATCTTTTCTGGCAGATACACTAAAAGACATCGTATATCCAGCTAAACCATGTAACGTCATATCATGTATATAATTCAACCAAAATATATCCGTAAATAAGGGAGGGGCGTTTAAATTTACATCTTCATCAGTAAATCCTTTAGGCAATTCTATTTTTTCCTTTTTAAAAATACTTTCAAGCATTTGCAAATGCTTTTCAGCTAAAGTTAAAGTAAATTCAAAAAGAGAAGCAATTTCAGGATCTTTAACATTCTTCAACACAAATTTAATAATGCAGATTGCCATTGTTTCTTGTAAGTATTGAGTCCATAAACCTGTAATTTCTGATGATGTTAATCTAGCTTGTTTATTATTCAAAGTTGTTCCCTCCAAATACTGTTTACATTATTTATAGTATTTTGTCCTAAACAACTTATATATATCCAAAAATTGCATAGATGAACTTGGAATGTCTATCTTTCCTTTTTATTAAGATTTTCCCTGCCTCAACTAGCCCAATAACAACCAGGTTTTATCCCTTTTTCCTAAAAAAACAGTTATCCAATTTGATAGCTCCGTAACAGCATAATCCATTTCATCCTTTGTGTTATAAACATCATATTACCTATAGTACTTCCAAAACTATCTCTTATTCTATAGTTTTATTTTTTAATAAGACCTATAATCCGTGTAATTTATAACTTTTACTATGCATTTTTTCAGCCATTAATGTACATGTAACTTAAAAATTGCAATCCATCATTACAAAATTGAAAAATACCTTTCAGATGACCTTGTTAATTTGCCATTCCTGCCAATTCTCCCGATAGCACTGGGCCTATACTGTATAAAGCGGTCACTGAATGGCGATAATTTTTCCAAACTTGTTAAAAAGAATTTAATTGTCTATGTCACTCTGCAGTGATAATAATTGAATAATAGTTTTCATGACCGCATCTTCTTCATTCGATCTAGTGATAAAATTTGCTGCAGCTTTTATTTCTGGAAAAGCATTTCGCACAGCAAAACTGTATGATCCAGAAGCCATTAGCTCTAAATCATTATAACCATCACCAAATACCATCGTTTCCTGAGGAGTGACATTCAATAATTGCTGCAATTGAGCAATTGTTTTTCCTTTGTGGACATTGGCATTGGTTATATCAATCCAGGATGCTTCTGATGCGACAATAAAGGCATGCTCAAAAAAGGAAGACAGCTTCTCTCTGGTTTCTACACACTGGAAAGCTGGATCATGTACCGTTATCTTTATAAAGTCCTCTGAAATACTATTAAAGTCTTCTACCTTTATAACATTTGCATAGGATCTCCGTACGATTGCGAGCTCTTCAGGAGATAGTGTCTCTTTTACATATGCTCCTTTTCTTGTACATGCGATAATAGTATGGTCCAGGCTTATTTCTTCAAGAAGTTGGATGATTTGCAAACCCAATTCATTCAATAATAAAGATTCATACACAAACTGCTTATTGTGCTTTATACGTGTTGCGCTATCACCTAAAATCCATAAATCATTTGCATCTTCCCCAAATAATTCTTCTATCCGCTCACATTGCTTTCCTGTACAAGGAGCAAACACCACTCCTTTATCCTTCATGATTTTTTTCGTCTCTTTAAATAATTCTCTATTAAAATCACCATTATTGTTCAAAAAAGTTCCGTCCATATCAGATATCACTAATTTAATCATTTTAATCCTCCTGCTTTTACTTCATGCTAAATGCGATTCTAAATACAAACAAATTAAATCTTGCCCTGTCAATTTTGATTTTTCCAACTTTATATCCATTACAGTATACCGCTTACATTTCAGGTTATATTAATTTATTTTCAATTAAAGATGATTTTTAGACCTAAAATGCATAGAAAGAAATGATTTATATTTCAATTTGTTTAATCACTCTAGCTGGATTGCCGCCAACTACAACGTTATCCGGTACATCTTTAGTAACTACTGCACCTGAGGCGATTACAACATTATCTCCTACCGTTACTCCTGGATTTATTACTGCACTTCCTCCAATCCATACATTGTTTCCAAAAGTAATCGGTTTTGCATATTCTTTACCCGAATTACGTTCAGTTGGATTAAGCGGATGTGTTGCGGTATAGATTTGTACGCCAGGTGCAAGCATACAATTATCCCCAAAACGAACTTCACAAACATCTAAAATGGTACAGTCAAAATTTGCAAAAAAGTTTTCTCCTACATATGTGTTATAGCCATAATCAAACCTGATATTTGGTTCCATATATACGTTTTCTCCCGTGGAACCCAACAACTCCTTCAATAGCTTAGTCCGTTTTTCGCCTTCCGTTTCTAAAGTTTGATTATATATTCTAACCTTGTGTCTTGTTTCCTCCCGTTCCTTGGATAATACTGGGTCAGCAGGGTTGTACATTTCTCCAGCCAACATTTTCTCTTTTTCTGTTCTCATTTTTCAAACTCCTTTTCTATATAAAAATTTAAATACAGCAATAGATAATAACCTTGGCTTAGTCAAAGCTACTAAGCTTGAAATCTTGAATAACACATTTATCTATTTATCCTTTTTCTTATACAGTCCATTCTATAAGATTTCCTTCAGGATCTTCTATAACACTCTTATAATATCCATCACCAGTGATACGAAGGCCACTAACAAGCAGATAACCATATTTCACCAATTAATCTATTGATTGATTAACCAATTCCTGATTTCGCTTATCACTACCATCCTTCCGCATTATTTCTAATCATGCACCCGATTCAAACACAAGAAAATACGATTCAAATTTCATAAAACTTCCTCATATCTTCCAAATCATTCGACAGTTAGCCACATGCTCAATTTTCTAAGGCATATTCAGCATGATATACCGCTTATATTTCACATTATATTTTTAATCTACTTTTATAAATATTTCACTTCCAATTATGGCTTTTGATACCTTAAATGCCCGGAAAGTAGAGGGTTCTCTTTAAACTTGTTTAATCACTTTAGCTGGATTCCCCCCAACTACAACATTATCTGGGACATCTCGTACCACAACTGCTCCAGCAGCAACAACTACATTGTTTCCAATAGTCACTCCTGGTGCTATAACTGAGTTTCCTCCTAACCAAACATTATCGCCTATAGTAACTGGTTTGCCATATTCTAAACCTGATATTCTTGTTTCTGCATCTAATGGATGGGTTGCAGTATATATGCATACTCTTGGTGCCAGCATACAATTATTCCCTATAGTTACCTTGCATATATCCAATATAATACAATCATAATTTGCAAAAAAATTCTCTCCAACATGGATATTAAATCCATAATCACAATTAAAAGTGGGTTTTACACAAAAATTCTCACCAGCTTTTCCAAACAAAGATTTTAACAAGTCACTTCTATTCTCTACTAAATGAACCATTAAACTCTGCAAGTATTTGGCGTGCTCTAATATGGTCTCTTCCAAGTTCCTCATCAGGAAAATACAATTCTCCAGCTAACATTTTTTCTTTTTCAGTTTTTATAGAAAATCACTCCTAATGCTTTTTTTATGTAAAAATAAGCAACTTTGTTATCTATTGAACTACAACATAATTAAAAGGTTGATGAGCTCGTATCTTCCCCTATCGATAAATTTTTCTTTTTCAGCAAAACATTTAAATTTTCTGAACTTATAAGCATCGCTGCAACAAAAACAATCGTACAGAATGGAAAAATTCCTATCGTTGAATGAGATGCTATAAAACCAAGCATAGGCGGAATAAATGTACTGCCTGTATAGGCAATAGCCATTTGATACCCCATGATTGTTTGGGAATTTACCTTCCCAAAACGTGTCGGTGTTTCATGTAACATACAAGGAAATATTGGCGCTAACCCTAATCCAACTACAATAAAAGCTACAAGCGAGAAAATAGTCGGCAATGGAAGGAACAAAAGTACAGCACCGAATAACGCTATTATTTGCCCCATCCGAATGAGAGTACGGTTATTCATTTTAAAGGTAATAAAGCCTGTAATAAATCTACCAATGGTTATTCCTCCGTAATATAAGGAAACCCATTGTGCTGCAACTGCTACAGGTAACTCCTTAACATTTACTAGAAAACTACTGCCCCAAAGTCCCATTGTTGCTTCAACCCCACAATAAAACAAAAAAGACATTAGAGACAGTTTAACTCCTTTAATTTGCAAAGGCTTTACATGGTTATCATTTTCGTTAGAAAACAAACTTTCTGAATCTTCTGGTGTTTCATTCAAAGGAATATTGCCGTTTTTTCTCCCTCTGTTCCATAAAGGCAAAGTGAAGAAAAGAATTACTACTAACGCGAACTGAATTCCAGAAATCGCAAGATATCCATTTCTCCAAGAATTTTGTTCCGCAATAAACTGAGCCATAATGATAGGACCAAAAGTAGCTCCAACTCCCCAAAAACAATGCAGCCAGCTCATATGGTGTGCCTTATAATGTCTAGCTACATAATCGTTTAATCCAGAATCAACAGATCCTGCCCCGAGTCCAAGCGGTATGGTACATGCAACCAACCAAACAAGAGAGGGAGAAAAATGAAATCCCAGCAAAGCCACAGCAGTCATTAAACAACTGACCAGCGTAACATTGCCAGTTCCAAAACGTTTAAGAATCTTTCCGCTCATTAAGCTTGAAACTATTGTACAGCCAGCAATCGTCATAAAAAGGAATCCCGCAGTTTCAAGGGGAGCTCCATAATCAGGCTGCATGGCAGGCCACGCTACCCCCAGCAATGAGTCAGGTAAACCCAAGCTGATAAAAGCCAAATAAATGATGACTAAAAGGATTGTCGTCATATGTAAACCTCGCCATTATTTTTTTGTGATTCATTGTACTTGCGATTTGTTTTACCTGCCTATTCCATTCAGCATGATATCAAGTCCAATACTTTGCAATCCATATAAATAATCTTGTTTCCAATCACTTATTTTAAGTTCTGGAAGATGTTCTGAAGGAATATATTTTGAGCTGCCTATAGCAATTTTATCTGCAATTGCTTTTTCCATCTCATCATTACAAAAAATAATGATATGGGGATTAATGATGGCTGCAAACGAAGCTATTAACCTGCTGATTGCATCTATCTCATAATCCTCACTGATCGTCATTTTTTTCGATCCACTTCCGTTTTCCAAAGCTTGTTGAAAATTCCTATCGTTGTACTGTGGAACGAATGAAACTTCTCCTGAGAAAAAAGTGCTTCCTCGCACCACATCTCCGTTTATCATAATTCCTGCGCCTGGTCCATTCTGGCCAGAATATAAATATACAAGGGATTGGTTATCCTTGCTCCCCATATTATAGTGATATCCGAGAACAGCCGCATTCATATCGTTCTCTACTGCGACAGGTATAGAAAAATACTCTTCATAGTATCCTTTTAAATCAAAATTCTGAAACTGCTCATATCCTGGTATATAAAAAATTCTGCCATTATCAACAGACCCTGGAACGCCAATTGCCATAGAACTGATTTTCGGATATTTAGTCATTATATTTTCTATACACTTAGTTAATAAATTTAAACCATTATCCATTAATACACTTGGTGCTTTTCCTTTTTTCTTTACTTCACCTAAACAATTAAAAATCGCATAATTTGTTTCTGTTCTTTCTAAAAATATTGCCAGCCCCAACATATGCTCAGGGTTATATGTATATCTTTTTGCTCTTCTTCCGCCACTAGAATCATCTAAACCGACTAAAAGAATTTCTCCATCCTTCTCCATCTGTGCCAAGAACTTGCTTATTGTCGGAAAACTAATATCTAATGTATGGCTGAGTTCAGCTTTTGTTGCACTTCCTAGTTCCAGCAGAATTTTTCTAATTCCAGTAAGTATCACCTTCTTCATAGATTTTGGAGTAGCTGATAATTCATTCACTAAATTCACCGCCTAAAAAACTTATTAAAGATCTTTAATAAGTATGGTGCCAATATAACATAAACTTTTTTTAAAAACAATAAAAATTGATTCATATTTATCGCTCCTCACTTTATCCTTTATGTTATAAAAAGGATATTACCGCTAATATAAAGTGAAACTTCAATCAGTGGGGGTTTTACTGTCCGTTAATGCCGGATAAATATATATCAGTGAAAAAGCATTTTTAAAAATCTAAATTATTGATAAAAAATAAACCAAAATAAGCTACATGTTGTTGTCTTGTGGAACTATAGGGGCTTTTTTTCAGCAAAAAAGGAATACCATCTAGTTAAATAATTATGTTAGAATGTCAAAGAGATATTCATATAAACAACAAATAATGGATTTTTTATGGAGGTGTAATTATAAAATTTTCCCAAAGGATATTATGGACTTTATTTAACTTATACATAGCTTTATATGCCATGCTCTATGCTGGCTATATCTTAATGATTTATACTTCACATTCATCTTACAGCATAGTAAGTATTCCTGCCATTCTATTGCCTTTTCTGTTCTTACTGCTATTTGAATTATTGTTATGGAAACAAACCAATATTCAATTAAAAAGCAATATGAAAGTAAAGAATAAATTTAAACTTATCACCATTCTCAGCAGCGTGCCTCTGTTACTGTGTACAGTGATCTTAGGGATAAATGAATATCATTCACATTTCACTACAGAAAAATGGCTAAATGATGATTCCAAAAGAGTATATATGGTGGATAATCTATTAAATGATTATGAATTAAAAGAACTGACAAAATCGGATATCATTAGTTTGTTAGGACCATCTACCGAAACAGACTATTTTAAAGAAGATAATAATATTGTCTATTATCTTGGGAATGAAAGAGGGCTTATTTCTATTGATAGTGAATGGCTGGTTATTAACTTTGACAATAATGAGAAGGTGACAAAGTATAACGTTCTTACAGATTAAGAAGTGACAAGTTTATTATTTAACCACTTTTTTTGAAGCGGCTGTGAAAATGCACTTTCATAAATCCAAAATCGATATCTCCTTCATTTTGTCATCTATAAATTCCATTGATGGTATGAAGAACCGCAAAAATCACTCCATATATTTTCATATTCTAAAAAGCGCAAAATTAATACTAAAGTTAAAATGTCTGCTTTTTTATTTATAAAGTGAAACTTCAATCAGTGGGGGTTTTACTGCCTGTTAATGCCGGATAAAAAAGATAAACGGAAATATCCTATTTTTTATTTTTTTTCGATCTATAAACATGTATACTCAAAAAATAATTTTTGGAGGAAACCACATGGAAAATGAACAATGGGAAAAACAAATGCTAACAGAATATGGCTGGTATATGGATGCTATTTTCGCTGAAGAATATGATGAAATCCACGCTAACTATCATACACACGGAGTTCACAAAAACTTTAATCACCTAGATTTTCAAATAGTGCTTAATATGGACCCTGAAGTGGCAAATGATATTTTTTTCACTTTAATTGATGACATACATAAGGGAAGAAAATTTGAGGAAGACAAAAAATACGCTGATATAAATAGAAGGTTTTAACGTGACTTTTAAACTGTATAAAGAAATGGGAAGGAACGTGCTGAGAGTGCTTTTGCCTGATGAAAACGGGGTTCTTCCAACTGAAAAAAGTTGTGATGAATATTATAAAACTCAGCTGGATGACTATAATTTTGATGATAATAACTAAAAGGGTTGCTGCATAAGTGCTGCTTAACACAAGCACTTATGCAGCACAACAGCCTATTTTAATCATCGATTGTTTATTTTCGTCAGATTCTTGAGAATAAAATGTTTATAGTAAATAATAGTACCTGTTTTTCTACTAAGTTTTAAATTCGATACTCCTCTGTCTTCCGTTATTTCACCATACAGTGCTTTCCACTAAGTCTTCGTTTTTCTCTACGCCTTCATCTTGTCCACAGTAAGTAAGCATTTAGAATAGTTGAAATCATAATGTCAGTAGTTCATCGATTTCTTTATCTCTTTCTGGCAAAATGAATCCTATTACAAATATTTTTTTTATTTTTATTAGTCCAACTTAGTGCTTTGTCCGTTAATTTACTAATAACAGAAGCCTTCTTTTTTGATATAGTTTAACGTTATCAGAGCAGTTTTGATATAAATTTCTTTTATGCTCCTTGTATCTTTCTGCTTCATCTTGATTATCGATTAGGTAAAGTTTTTCTGCACCTACCTTTTTCTTTCCACCAGATATTGAAATCCATACAGCAAAAAACACTTCGAAAAGATAAATAAGAAAAAACCGCCATTGCTCAATCTTTTTAATTTCGTCATTTTTATTTTTTTCATAAAATTGATGACTGGAAATGTAAAGAACGCATCTACTACAGCATTAACCATGATAAACTTTTTAAAATTCCCATAGGTCCATTTTAATATCCACATCGATCCAACTAAATGTGGTCCTATATTAAAGGGAAATTCTCCTGAAAAATAAGAATGTGGATTATTGTAAAAAACCCACCACTTGCGTTTTTTTCCAATTTGCACAGTAAGTCCTTCTACTATCACAATAAGAATGGACGATAAAAAAAATCTTTTTATATTGCGCTTCCCAAGGAAAAACAGCGATAGCCATGCCATCGCAACCATCGCAATATTAAGTAACCATTGATTTTTGAGTGACATACAATTCTCCCTTTTTCCTTTTAGATTGCACGATTTTTTTAAAAAATATACGATTCGCTTCACTTTTGGGTATATAAGCTGATTCACCATTATTCTACTAATAGGAAGAGTAATTTTTAATACCAAGCATCCCTTATACATTTTGCAAATCTGATTATTTATCCATTTTTTCTCTTTTCTTTAATAAACTATTCATCATTTATTCATATTTCAATTGTAAAATCATATTAGGATAAAAATCGAAATAAGGTGATTCCAAGTGAAATGGATGTCTATTATTTGTTTTTTTAAAAGGAAACATAAATTCAGCTATTATTCCAATGCCTGTGTACGATGCGGAAAAGAAAAAAATCATTTCTAATGCATCGGACGACAACAGCAGAAAGCAGGCCATCTGAGCGCATAAATAACTAAAAAAGCCAGCAGACAAATCCTAGATAGATTGGTCTGCTGGCTTTTTAACGCTAAGAGAAGGCTATTTATTAGGTATGGTTATGCAGCATTCTCTTCCATTCTTTTTTATTTTTTATCAGAAGCTGATTCTTTTCCATTAGGATGATTTTTCACACATTCAAAACCTCTCATGGCTCGTTAACATGATGTTCAGCTTGTTTTACACCCTAGATTGTTTTGCAAGTTTTTTCAAATCGTTCGTGACAGTGTTTTGATTTTCTACCATTTCCGCCGTCTCTTTAATCGCCAAAGAGACCTCTGAGATATTATGCAAGATTTCTTCTGTTCCTGCTGCAGATTGTTGGCTCGTTGCGGTTACGCTTTGAATGGCTATATTTACTTCTTCAATGGCATTAGCCATTTCGCTTGATGCTTGGGCAATTTCATAGGACATTTGATTAATAAATTCTGCATCATGCTCGTACTGTTCCCCAATTTGCACTAATTTTTCATAATCTGGTTTCACTTTAGTGTCCATATAGTCTAATATTTCTTTTGAATTATCTATTAGATCAGAAAAAGCATTCTGTACTTGGCTTGTAATGTTGCGAATATTATTGACCGATTTGGAAGATTGTTCTGCCAGCTTTCTGATTTCTTCTGCAACAACCGCAAAACCTTTGCCAGCATCTCCTGCCCTTGCTGCCTCAATCGATGCATTTAAAGCTAGAAGATTGGTCTGTCCCGCAATATTTCCGATCGTATCAGCCAATATTTTTATTTCTTCCACCACTGCCGCTTGCTGGATGCTTCCTTTAATCTTTTCCGCTTTTTCTGCATATATATCATAAGAAGATGCAGCAGAAGCTCTGGCGACTTCTTTTACTTTTGTTGCTCTCTCCTTAATTTCTTCTGCTGTATTTTCCCCTTCAGTTGCTTTTTCAGCTAATAGCCTAGTAGAAGCTTCGATTTGTTCTACCGATGCACCAATTTGCTGGGTAGTAGCACTTAATTCTATCGAACCTTGCGCCATGTCATTTGTTGTTTCTTTTACATCTTCCATTATATAAATCAGCTCCGTAATCGTTGCCGATAATTCATCAGAATTGCTGTCTACACTCGATATTTTTGCCTTCACTTCCCTCATAAGCTGCTGCATTGTATTCATCGTTTTCGTTAGAGAACTGGAAATCAACGCAAATTCATCTTGGCTGTTTACTTCGATTGTTTCTGCTAAATTTCCTGATTCTAAGTCCTTCGTGTATTGCATAATTATATTTAATTTTTCAGTTAAACGGATAGATGACCACAAGCTTAAAGCAATATAAGCAATTACCCCTAGCGCTATAATCAAAAACTCTGCAAATTGATTTTCTGTTAGCATGCTTGTAAATATAAAAGCGCCGATGATAATAGAAGGGATTACATGCACTTTAAACTGGCTGGATGCAATCAGATCAGATATTTTTTTTATTTTCATTTTAATACTCCTAAAATCTTTTGATTTGTATTTTTGTTCAAAGTCGATTTCTCAACTATTGGATGCCTTGTTTCCCAACAATGTTAATATTTATATAGTACGGCGCAGGCTGTGGATCCTGCCCCTACTGACCAAAAGATTACATAATCTCCCCTTTTTACTTGACCTATTTTTACCGCCTGTTCCAAAACCATAAAAGGACTTGCAGAACCTGTATAACCATATTCCGTGCCGACAATAAGGAACTTTTCACTGTCTTCTTGGAATGCTTGTTGTATTTTATAAATATTTTTCCTTGATAATTGGGAAAAGCAAAATGCTTGAATATCCTTAGTGGATAAATGATTTCTATTTAAAAGTTTTTCAATTAGTTCTATCGTAGACATAAATGCATTATCATTATTGACATTTTCCCATTTGATTTGCTTGTCCGTTTCTGTTGTATCTGACTTAAACATATTAGAAACCCCACATGCTGGAAAAACAATTTTATCAATAGACTCCGTATTTACTTTATATGTAGAGTCAATAAACCCATTTTCTCCATCACTGCTTTTTTCAATAATAACAGCAGCTGCCCCATCCCCAAAATTAGCATATGTCACTGGATCTTCTTGTTTTGCATATCGATGCATTTGTTCAGAGCCTACCACAAGAGCACGCTGGATATTTGGATTAGCCAGCATATTGCGGCTTACTTGTTCCAGTGCGACAACCATTCCTACACATGCTGCATTCATATCATAGACAATCACCTCTTCTTTTCCTTGCAGGGCTTGATGAATGGCAACAGCATTTGGCGGCCAAAAATATTCAGGTGTGCCTGATACAAACACAATCATATCTAAATCTTCACCAGATAATCTGCTTTTTTCTAGAACTTGTTTGGAGGCTTCAATCGCCATGGTTAAAGTTGTTTCCCTTTGATAATCGGCTACATACCTCTTTTCCCTTCCAAGAGCATCAAGCAGATGTTCAATATCTTTTCCTTGGCGCTGAAAATGGCGGATAAAATAATCATTGTTTACCACTGTATCTGGATGATATACAGCTACCTCTTTTAGGATTGCACTTACTTTCATTTGTTTTCTCTCCTTATTTTGATAAAGTGAAACTTCAATCAGTGGAAGTTTTCTTCATCCCCCGCCTAGATTTCTCCTTTTCTCTCATCATCTTGAGGCGGGAGTCTTACTGCCCGTTCATGCGAGATAAAAAGTGGTCTTATTAAATAAATTCGTCGGCATTTTTTAATAAGCATGACACCTGGTGATGATCAGCCAGTACGCAGGATGTTTTTCATCAAAAGATCAATCGCTTTTTGCAGCGCTCCGTGCCTCTTGGAGAGTATTCATAAATATACCTGAAAAATGAACTTTTTTGGCTATTCGTTTCAGCTGCAGCCTCGGTGTCACTCTTTTTGGTGTAACCATAAGAATTTTTTTAAATCCTAAATTCATATATAAAGAATAGCTTGCTTCAAGAACGGGCAAAATTTCCGTTTTAAATGTTCGCAATTCTGCTGAATCTACTATTAAACTAAAATTTTTCACATCAATCTCAGAAACTGCTTTTTTTAAATTTTCCACAAAGTTGGAAGCCTTATCTGTTTCTGCAAATCCTCCTAAAGTAATAATAAAAGCTTTATTATTTCTGTCTGTCTGAAATAACGCCATACATCTTCCTCCTCTTTCTTTTCGTTTCATCCTAAATGGATAAGATCTCCATCGGATTGCAGACGCCAACCGTTATCTTTTTTTATTTTTTCAGCAAAAACAAAAAAACTAATCTATTACCGATTAGCTTCCTTTATAAAAAAATCGGTAACTGGCTGACATCGTCTTTCGACCTTAGTCCCTATAGTTTTGCGTCTTCACCTTTCGATGAATTTGCCTTTATCGCTCCTTATTCTCTTTTCAAAAAATAACTAGCTATCATTTTCACTTCACGTAATTTCAAAAGAAACTTTCAAAATTATATCATAAAATCTCCTCTTTATAGCAAAAAAACACTTCTAATTTAGGTTTATACTCCTATGAATCTATAAAAACAATACAAACAAAAGTCCTTAATAAAATGTGATTTCTAATAAACAAGGCTTGAATAGGGCTTGATAACTTGTAAAATTGTCCTGCATTCTTTAAATATATTCACATAAAGCCTGTGGCGCTTTTTTAAAACATAGAAAAATCTTTAGCATTACCTAAAAAGCAGATTTTTTTACATTAAATGTAAACAGGCTCATGGATCAAAAAACAACTGGTGGAAAATTCAAAGGCGTTCGCACTGAGAAATAAACAAGTTCATGAGCATTTATCTTATCGGATAGGTGCTCATTTTTTAGAAATCTAATTTATTATCTTTTATCACTTGATGTAGCACTATTGAGAATCTTGCAACAAAATATCAGCATGGTCACCATAACCAGCTTGATCTAAGCATACATGTACTAGCTCAGCGACAAATACTGGTCTCATCTCTTCTGCAAGATCAATAACGCCTAATTACTATTGCACTGTCCCCTATAATTACAATTATTATTTATGTTGATACAAAACTTGTTAATTCCCCCCTACTCTATGCCAGCAACTTTCACTCTGTTTGGCATCATCTCCCCCCTTTTTTTCTCTAACATAAAAAGGCATCCGTATAAACGAATACCTTAAACAATTATCCTCTAATTTTATGATGTAGCTCCAAATTTTTATCCCGCAATATTTTCCTTTGAATTTTTATTTTTTCAAGCTTTTTTGGTATTTCTTCATCAAGAATATTTGCATTCAATTTTTCGCTTAATAATAATTCTTGATTTGCCAAGTTGATATCTTCTTTAAATATTAGTTCTTCTTCTTTTAATAACAATAATTTCATTGTATTATTCAATTAAAATCCCCTTCCCTTCCTCTTAATTATCAGAGAAAGAAAATAAATGGACAAACATTATCGTTCGTCATTTAACGACAAAAATACATCTTTTATATAAGATGCTAAATCATTTTAAAGGTTCGAAATCAATAATCGATTTAAATTACTTTGATTCCGGCTTTTCTTATTAAACTATAAGCAGATAGTCTCCTGTAACTTCCCAAGCCAGATTTGCTTGACACGATGCCAAATAATGTCCTACTATAGAAAGTTGGAGAAATTGAGAATAATCATTTTTGGCTGTTAACTGATCGAAAAATTGAAAAGGAGTGTCCCTTGATGACAAATAATAAAATGAATCCTAAGGTTGATGAATTTTTAAGTAAAGCTAAAAAGTGGAAGGAAGAATATGAAAAGTTAAGAGGTATCGTTCTTGACTGTGAACTGACTGAAGAATTCAAGTGGATGCATCCATGTTACACTTTTGAGAAAAAAAACATCGTTTTAATACATGGATTTAAAGAATATTGTGCGCTTCTGTTTCACAAAGGTGCCTTGTTGAAGGATACCCATGGGATTCTCATACAACAAACGGAGAATGTACAAGCAGCCCGCCAGATTCGGTTCACCAATGTTCAAGAAATAGTGGAAATGGAAACCATCTTAAAAGCCTATATTTATGAAGCACTTGAAGTTGAAAAAGCCGGTTTGGAAGTAAAAATGAAAGAGCATAAAGATTTCATAATTCCTGAAGAGCTTCAAAATAAATTCAATGAAATGCCTGCTTTTAAAGCTGCTTTTGAATCATTGACACCAGGAAGGCAAAGAGCATACATTTTTTATTTCTCTCAACCCAAACAATCCAAAACCCGAAATTCAAGGGTTGAAAAATATATGCAGAAAATTCTCGATGGAAAAGGATTAAATGATTGCACTTGTGGACTATCTCAAAAGCAGCCCAACTGTGATGGCTCGCACAAAAATATTCAATAAGAAAAGCAATTAATCAAACTTTAAGATATTATCTCACTTTGCTTTCATTCGAACTCTTTTCTAGAACGCAGGTAATGAGCTTATGTATTGCCAATTACCCGCAGCCTGAATACACTTCGCTTTCCGTGGGAATCGCGCTGATCCGCGGAAAAGGAGTGTCTGTAGCGCAATGGAACGAATTAGTTTTTACACTTGACTTATATTTAAAAACACAAGTAACCAAGAGTGCGAAACCAGCCTTTATTTTAAAGCTAACTTAGAGATTATTCGTCTTTACAGAGTATCTAATTAGTTGTGTCCCAACTTCTTTTCGTTTTCAGTTATAATTATGTAACAGTTAACTAAAAAGTTAAGCCCCTTTTTCATAAAAGAAAAAATTGTTTTTCCCTAACTTTTTTGCCTCATACATAGCTGAATCAGCATTTTTTAAGAGTTCTTTCATATTATTGCCATCAAAAGGAGAAATGGCAATACCGATACTCGGTGTAACCACTAGTTGATGTCCTGAAATTAATTCAGGTGTCGATAATGAGGTTATTATTCTTTTAGCAATATGTTTAACGTTATTTTTATTAGAGTTTTTTATTAAACAGACGAATTCATCTCCACCTATTCTTCCTACAATATCAGCTTCTCGCAGACAATCCTGTAACCGTTTAGCTGTTATTTTTAATACCTCATCTCCTATACCGTGACCGTACCTATCGTTAATGCACTTAAATCCATCTAAATCAATAAATAAGCAAATATGCTGACATTTATCGGTAACAATTTGTTCACTTAATGTTAAAAGCCCTCTGCGATTAGCTAGTCCTGTTAGTTCATCAACTATAGATAACTTTTCCAGTGCTGAATTTAATTGTTCTAATATTAATTCTTTATGTTTTAATTTATCAGCTAAAAGCCCAATACTAATTACAATTGTTATTTGAAGAACTACTCCTAATATCGTTACACTTATGTCATGTCGCTGTAAACCGTTTTGTTGAAAGGCTTCTGTTATCTCAAATAATATGTTAGTAGTTATTGAAACTACTGCTATAAATACTCCTCCATGCAAACCTTTATAATAGCTAAAAAATACAGAGGGCAAGAGAGTGATAAGCCATATCATTTCAGCTTCATTCTCAGTTAACACGGTTCTTACCGAATCCTCAAATATTGTCTCAGTTAACATAGGGATTATAAGTATAGCAAAGGAAAGAATCCATGATTGATAAGGAATATTTAATAACGGTTTCATAAAATCACTCTCTTTATATTAATTATAAGGCTTACCTAAAATACTAAAATATTCCTATTGACTTTTCAATGGAAATTAGGACCATTTAAATAAAACATGCAAAATTCTCATATTTCTCTCTTTAACACCCCTTACTATAAATTAACATTCATAATTTTCGCAATTCCCTTATTCAAGAAGCCATAAGAAGAAATTCCCTATGCTTATTCATCACACATTTTATCAAACAACATCCTTAAAGGCAGGATTTAACGACTTCAATATTGTTCAATTCAGCCAACAATTAGATTATTTCATTTTGAAGTATCAACAACTGTGAAATTCAAACTTCAAAGGTCTAACTAACTTATAACTTTCCATTGGCAAACTTTATGAAAAAAACGAATCAAATCCATAGGCTTAAAGTGTTTTCTATAGCAGCCTCGTTGCATTTTACTTCCTGCCTAAACTTATCTCTTATGTTTCCATCTCCTTGGTGAAAAGTTTATTGTTTACATACTTTTCTTATAATTACACATAATAAACAAAGATATATAGAAGTGGAATAAATTAATATAATTTTTACAATACTCATTACACTAAATGTGCGTAGATATTAGATACCAATTAGAAGGAGCACGTAAAAAGAAATGACTAATATATTTGAATCATTTAAGGACTTTGTATTCCCATATGAAAATTATGATAAAAAGTATCCTTTACATACCGGTGAAGTGACCAATTTCTGGCTGCTACTTACTATGCTGGAAGAAGGGATTACTTTTTACCAGATAGCCTTAAATACAACTAAGGATGAAGAGTTAAGACACGTTCTTCAACATGGGGAATCACTTTCAAAATCTACAATACAGAAGTTAAGCAAATTTATGAAAAATGAAGGAATTCCATTAACTAAACCACCATTACCAAAACCAAACTCAGACCCAAATGCGGTCCCTCAAGGCGTAAAGCAAACAGAGGATGAAATTGCAAATTTAATATCTGTAAAAGTGGCAGCAGAAATGACCTTACTAGGACAAGCATTGGCAGAATCAATGAGAAACGATGCTGGACAAATATTATTAGCAACATTTTACGAATTATTAAAATTTGGAACTTCATTAAAAAATATGATGTTAAAACGAGGATGGCTCAAAATTCCTCCTTATTATTTTCCTTCTGGTGCACCTGGCAATTAAGCATGGTGCTTTTTTTGCTAATTTCTACTTAATTCTTCTTTATACTCATTTTGAGGAAATTCCAACTACTTGCATACTTTTTTGCACTGACAAATAATAAAAAAAATTAGATTGGAGTTAATTGCATGCAAGGGATATTCACCATGTTTTTTCATGTCATTGTAGTAATACTTTCCATTAGTCTAAATAGACGAAAAGAAGTAAAACAAGATTTCAAACTGTTTATTGCATTAATGATTGGTGGTTTCGTATGGTCCCAGCTTCAAACTGAATATCTTATTTTGCGTATTAAGAAGAATACTGAAAGAACTATACAGAATCTGTTATAAATGCTAAAAGCAAGTTTATTGATATACTTGACTTGCTCTTAAAAGAAAAGTCATTGATTGTAACACTTAGATTTTTAGTTTCACAATAAACTTTGTTGTTTCTTTTATATGGCGAAAAAATCAAAAAAATAAATTTGGAAACCAGGCTGTTGAAAAACGTTCGCTCTCTTCGTCACTCCCCTTTTTTGCGGTGCTCATTACCAACAAACGGTAACTCTGCTCCTCAAAAAGTGGGATTCCTCGATAGTCAAACGTTTTCATTCAGCCTGATTTTTTACTATCAAACTTTTTCAACACTCTGGAAACTTAATAAGTTTATTTAAATCCCCTTGTCCTCCTCCATTCATTTTCAAAAAAACATAATACAAATTTTGTTTGCTTATACTCATATAGCCCGCCACTTCAATAAATTACTCCATGCTGCTTGCTATATGAATTTTCTTTTCGCACTTCTTGCTTCCATTTTCCTTCCTCAAATACTGTTAGCACTTGCAATACTTCTTGGTTTCGCCTTACCGCTTTTGTTACTACAACTCTTTTTGCCACTAACATTACCTCTTTTGAGTTTTTAATTTATCTAGTTCTATAAAGCCGAACCTGTCATCATAGGCCAGAACAACTAAAAACTTGGCGTATTTCCACACAAATAATTTATGTTCGCTGAAGAATTTTTTTATCTTCTCCCCTTGATATCAATAATTTTAATCGACTCATCATTCTTAAATACTTTAAAATTTGCGACATATTCCTCTTGGGTTTGCATTAGGCTGTCCACCAAAACAAATTATATTCACCCACTTAACAGCAGGCGTATTATTCATTTTTTTAGGTTTTAGTATCTGTTTAGGTCTAGTCAAGTTCTGACCATAAGTTTGGTAAATAAATAAGAAACCGAAATAAATACTCTGTTTTGAAACATTAATAATTGCAGGCTTTTATAAAGTTAGATTAAAAGAGGAATTAAAATTGAAATCGATTTAGAACAAGATAATAATCTGGAAAAAAGTTCCTGACCCTCATCGCATTAAAAGTTTAACGCAGTGACGGTAACAGCAATTCATTTATAGCGCTTTGCTTCAAATCAAACATATAATATTTTTTTATATATAAAGGACAAAACAATGCACATACATATAGATTAAGGGGGGAACTAAATGAAAAAGATTATATTTTTAGCAACTACTCTTTTATTGCTGTTAGCTGGTTGTGGAAATGATCCAGTGCAAGAGGATTTGATCAATTATGTAAATGAAGATTTACCGGCTGTTGCCAAATTAGAAAAGGATGCAATGGATGCATACGATAGTGTAACTGGCAGTAATTATACAGATGATCTAACTACTTACAATACGATAATTGAAGAAGTAATACCCACCTATAATGAATTTGTAAAAGAACTTGAAGCAATAAGTGTAGAAACAGATGCGGTATCAAAAATTCATGAACAATATATTGATGTTGCAAACCTCCAAAGTTCCGCATTTGTTAATATTACAGATGCTCTAGAAAAAGGTGATATGGGGTTAATTGCTGATGCGAATGACCAGCTAACAGATGCTCGTAAAGGAATGCGTGAATATCAGTCAGATTTAAAGAAATTAGCAAAAGATCATGATGTAACTTTTGATAAAAAATAATAGGAAGGCCCTTCTCAAAAACGAGTTGGGCTTTTTATTATTACTGCATTTATTTTCCCAATAATGTTGTTCTGACACACTAACACCTCTTGTTTATAGAAATAAAATTTGCTTATATTCTTTTTCCAAAATACTTTCTGTAGGTTCGTTATCTGTTATATTAAATCATCCAAGCACCTTATTTTCATACAAATACTAGATAAAAATCCGATTGGCATTTCCATTTTCATCTGGATACCGCCTAATTAGATTATAAATATTTTATAAAAAAATATCCCTCTCACTAGGAAAAGAATACTTTTTAGTTAACATTTCTTATTCATTAACCCCTAGCGGTTACTTTTATTTTAAATCTTTTTTCAAATAGTAGTCTAACTAAAAAAACTATAAATAAAAAAGCCCTCACTCCAAAAAGCAGGGCATCGCGAAAAATAATAGCATTACACAACTAGCATTTATCCATCCCATATAGTTTATACAAAAAAATAAACCCTACTTCGAAAAGCAGGGCTTTTGTGTTTCTTCATGATGTACAACTAGTATATATACATTTCATCTATTTTATACAAAAAATAAAATCCTCTCTGAAGAGTAAACTTTTGGTAAAGCTGATCACTATATAATTTTTAATCATCCTGTTTATTTTATGACAACTTAATTTGAATTGCTTCAATTCTTTTTTTCTGACCAATAGTGCCTGCGACTTCTCCGTTTTTCTTCCAAGCTGTCCATCCGTCTTTTTCTACATGTACTCTGTATTGGATGTTTAAACCAGATGCTTTTAGTTTAATTGCTTCTAAACGGAGTTTCGCTCCAATAGTACCGACAACTTCCCCATTTGTCCTTACAGTTGTCCATCCGATACCTTGAACATGGCCTTGCATTTCTAATTCTGCATTTGTGTTTTCTAGTTTAACAGTTACAGCTTCGACTCTTAAAGACTTTCCAGTCGTTCCAGCCGTTTCTCCATTTCTTTTTTTGCCTTGCCACCCAATACCTTGCACATGAGCTTCATATACAACAGAAGGATTTGTGGATTTTTCAGGGACTGTTGTAACAGTAGTCGTACTTTTTCCAGCAGTTAAAGAAATAGCATCACCTTTTGTGTTAAAGGTATCTGTGTCATATCCTTTATAGTTGTACTGTAAATGTGGTTTATCAACAAACCCTGACCAATCTCCACCCCATTCAAATCCTAATGATTTAGCTTTAGAAATAGCCTTTTTAGCATCCGAAGAGTCGTAGCCAGTCCATAAAGCATTTCCTTTAGAATCAACCATTACAAAATCCAATGCTTGACCTACAATATGAAATGACTTCATTGTTTGTGAAGCACCCTTACGAACATTTTCTCTTTGTGTTTCTACAGAACGGATAGTTTCATAGATCAATACGTTAATTTCATTTTCAATTAAATATTTATACCATTCTATTGCTTTTTTCTTTGTATTATCTCCAAGTTGTGCAAGGTTTTTTAAATTTCTTTCATGATAATATGGTGTGAATGCCATTTGAAACATCTCCTTTTTAATATTTTTCATCTAATAAGATTTCTTGTTCAGCTGAATCTTCTTTGCAAAATAATAAGAAGAGATTTTTTAATCGTCTGAACATGGAACTACCTCCCCAAAAGAAAAAGAGCGTCTATTTAGGTGCTCTCTACTTTCCTTTTGTTAAATTATTTGCTTTTATCCCTTCTTTTTGTTTCTTGCCTTTTGCAGTTAGTTATTTTTAAACCATGCAATTGTGGCTGCGACAAAAGTAAATCCATTCGTTAAAATTATTTCCCGATCATCTAATGTTCCTGGTATTGTATAAAATCCATAATAAACAAATATCTGGTTAACAAAAGCTAATATGATAGATAGTGTCCTCTTTCCATTAACAACACTCCCTATACTTTATGCCAGCTTTTTGCCAATGTGCTTGTCCGCCTGTACTAACTACCTTATTTCTGAAGCAAGTTATAAAAAAATAGCAAGTGCTCTGCAAATTCCCCAGTGCATATTGCTGTTATTGATGCTCCTATAATAACCCTTTTGAACCAAGTTGTATTTTCTTCATTTTTGCCTAATTGTTTTTTGATGTACTCAATCTTTCCACCTTGCCTATCTTATTCCCTTTCTACCGTATAGACTCTATTTTTCAATTTTTTTCGCAAAAGGCAGCCGGATTTGTTAAAAAAGCTTATTAAAACACTCTAGATAATATTTAATTTTTATTTATTAAGATGTATAATAATTCATATAAACGGACGAAAGAAGCAATCTTATGAGGTGAAAGAAGTGTTTATGTGAGTTTGTATTTTGCTTATGTAATGGTGGGGCTTGCTATTGCAATGCCAGTAGGGGCAATTACAGTTGAAATGACGAAACAAGGTTTGAAAAATGGCTTTATGCACGGGTGGGCAGTAGGTATCGGGGGAATGACGATTGATTTGCTACTTATATTAGCACTTTATTTCGGGTTAGCTAAAGTATTGGCAATTTCCTATATACAGATGCCATTATGGATTATAGGAGCAGTCTTTTTATTTATACTAGCCTATGATTCTATAAAAAATGCGGATAAGGATATCACTATGGCAGGTGAAAAAGTCAATAAATCGCTTGTTAAAACATATCAAAACGGTTTACTTGTAGCTGTTTCTCCTGGAAATTTAGTATTTTGGATTTCTGTATTTGGAACTGTATTAGCAGATTCATATGCAGGAAGTGAATCAATTAGTTTTATCATTGTAGCAGCAGGGATTATCACAGGCATTTTATTACACGATATTGGTCTGTTAACAATTGTTTCAATCACAAGAAAAATAATGAATCGTCAAATGATTAAGTGGACATCTATCGTTGCAGGAATCTTATTATTTGGATTTGGCTGTTATTTCTTATATGAATTTTACATAGAAGTTCAATTCCTTTTTTGATTTTTCAAAAAGGGGCATTAATTGAATAAGATGCCTGCCTCCAAAGGAACTCTTAAATGGGTTCTTTTTCTTTTTAACAAATCCTATAAAAAGACCCCACTCCGAGAAGGAGGGCATAACTGATTGATTAGAAGGTTATTCTTTTTAATTATTTGCTATAAATATCTCTATTTGTTCTTTAAACCTTTGTACATCAGAATCAGTATCATTTTTCATAATATTCATCAACTTTTTAATTACTTCTAAATCTGTAAGGTACTCATATATTACAATATTCCAAAGTGATCTTGCAGCATAAGCTCTAAGATCTTCCTTTTGATGTTGCAACAACTTCTCTATATGATTTAAAAATTCGAATAAAATGGTTTTCTCATAGATAAAATTTTCATAGATATCTATTCCTTCAAAAACGAACTCTATTTCCTTGCTATTAATTAACCGCCTAGCATCTTCTATAGCAGGAGACTTCCTTTCCTCATTATCGCTCTCATCCTCATTTAATTCATAAAAAAATAAATGTCGTATCATCTCATCAAATGATTTGTAAATTTCTGTTATTTCCCCTTCATCTGTTTCGATAAAAATAATAGCTGGATTTTCTGACTCATTATAATCTAATGCAATCCAAGAATGTCCATCTCCACTAATAAGAATAATATTTTCTCTCTGAATGTCCCATTCTTTTTTATAATACTCTGTTTCTAATATTCCTTTTCCCTTTTTAATACCTAATAAATGATCTATCTCAATATAGGTATCCCCATCATATCTGTTAAGAGCTATAGGTAGAGCATTAAAAATAATAACGCCTCCATTTTGAACCTTCAACAAATTTATGTATTGTTCAGGAAGAGTTACATCAAAGTAATCTTCAGCCATTTGAATATCTGCTTTTGTCAGTTTTGAAAGTTTATATGTTTCTTGATCTTTTTTCCATATGTTCAAAATAATATCTCCTATTCTTTTTAAAAAATATACTTTTCCAAAATTTAATATAATATCTTATACAGCACTAATATTACCTCGTTTTCGAATTAAAAGAAAAATGTATGAAGATGCAGGAAAGTATAGTAAGTAAACGAAAAAAATCATAAAAAACAGGACATACAGATGGAAGATCTATTTGGGTACAAAATAAAAAATTATTATCATATATATAATTATTAGCAAAGTAAAAAAATACCCCACTCAAAAGAGTAGACTTCCATCAACATCCCTGTTTGCATGGTCATATTTTGTTACTTTCCAAGAATACAATCATCAACTCTCCCTCTGGACCAATCAAGCTACAAATCATCTAATGCTATAACTTCACCGCTTTCTGCATTCACCCCATATTGACAATCAATTTTCCTGCATAAAACATATTGCTTTTGTTTAAAGTCATATACATAATAAGGTTTTAGCTCAAACAATTGTTTCATTTTTTCAAACGCGTCTTCTTTCGTAATTGTTGCTTTATCAGGTACTTGAAATTGGTCAAAAATCTCCAACATTGGTTTGTTATCCATGTAATTTATTGCTTGAAGGCTCTTTGCATCAATCATAATCATCAATTTTCTTTGAAAGACACGATTATCATGATGGTTGGCCCTTACTATTGCATGAATATAGCCTTTGTCACGATGGAGGGTTTTAAGCATCCATTTTCCTGTGTCATTTGGATATTCCTGTCGTAAAAGATCTTCAACTGCCATAACACATTTATCTTGTTCTACTTTTGTTATTGGGAATGAAACAGGACTCGGTTCGCATGAAAATGCTTGTTCTGCTGTTATATCTTCCATCCAACTAATCTCTTGTCTTCCAAAAGGTCTATTAATTGGATCCTCCCAATAAATGGTTTTGTCGATTTTCAAATACGACTCTACGTCTGCAATAAATTCAAATGGAATGGTTGACGTTTGGTCATTCGTGACATAGATTTCTTCCACCCCATAAATGGAAAATAATTTTTTCTGTTCATAAGAAGGATATTCAATCAACTTCAATTGTTCCTTTGCCAGATGTTCCACCGCTTCAAGGGAAAGGGTATAAGTTTCTTCTTTTACCCTTTCTTTAGAAGGAAATTGACCATGGACAGAAAACGAAGTAAGTTTCCCTTTTTGATTAAATTTAATGTCAATAAATCCAGATGGAGATACCGCTACACCTTCAAAGCATTCTTTAAATTCAATTTCTCCTTCAGCTTCTTTATGTAATTGAAATTGCTTTCCATATGTTAGTCCTGTTTCAGCTTCAATCCATTTTATTATTTTATTTGTATCCAGATTGGCAAACGCAATCCCATCTTTGGCGTATGTTTTACCCATGACAAAAATAGCACTCTTAAATTTCTGGCTATTCACATCAATCTCCATAACTGCTGTACCTTCTGGATTTGATCCATCATCCACTGGTTCTATTACATAACTCGGAAACCATTCCATACAAAGTGTATAGACCGTTTCATTGAAGATATTGACGCTTCGAGAAAGGCTATGCCGTTCTAAGCAGTAGTCCTCTAATCCAAATTTCTCTTTCGTAAAATCAATTAATTTTTGTATTCTTCTATCCACTTGCATTTTTTTATTTTTTATCATGCGAAACACATCCAATTTATCCAGTATTAGTTAAAAGATGTTTCACTATCTATCTACGAAACTTAAATAGATTTGGTCTCACTTTTTTCAATTTTTTTGACTATGAACAAGGTTGAGAAAGAATTCTAATGGAACATACACAATAATAAAAAAGACCATTATCCTAGTGAGAATGTCCTAATTCCCAAAAAAACCTAAACTCAAACCAAAGTAAATGATACCTGAGACAATTGCAAAACCTGAAAAAAATAATGCCTTTTGAAAATTAGACCAGTTCTTCATCCACCCCCATCTTTTCTTATAAACGTCAAACCAGAAAAAATCAGCAATAACAGCCAAAACAATTATGAATATCACAACAAACGAACTCATATCTTTATAACCCCCATTCGTTTTCAATCACAGCTATATCACTCATCAAAATACTTTTCCTTTAGCAAATGTCGCCATCTATAAAGTTTATTCTTAATAACACTAATATTTTCATTAGCAAAACTGTCTACTTTATTTTAGCAGTCACATCAAGGTCATAAGCTTAAAAAATATCACCCAGTTGAGTTAAAAAGTGATTCTTCTAAAACAGTAGTATCAACCCAATAAAAAATACTAGCTTTATTAAATGCCTTACATAAAATTTGCTCAATAAAAACATGTTTTAACACTACCACACGAAACAACAATCCCCTTAATAACACCATCTTCAGTATTATTACTATCGATCATTTCACTTACATATTTTTTCTACATGTTCCCTACTCCTTTTATGCTTAATTCGACTGGAAATTAATAAAAATATTTTTTATATAGTTATCGGGAAAATGATTTTAAAGTGTGTTCCATATAAATAAAAAAGAGTGCTAATAGTAAGAGGAGCACCCCATAAAATTGCTGATAAATAATTTATTTAATTTTTTTCTTGCACCTTCTTACTATTTGATTCGGGAATTCTTAGAAATGAAAGAAACATATTTTTTATTTTCATCTTTCACTCGTTCAATTCTTTTTTCAAAAATAAGATTTTTGATTATTCTCTTATTATTGCTCATAATGTATCACTTCTTTTCCATAATGATGATTACTATGGCAGCAACTGTTAGGCAAAGATATTAATTGACAAGTAAAATACAAACAATTCTTTTTCTGCCACTTAACAGAATAGAATTGTTTAATTATGTAATGAAAAAGAGAGTAATTATGAGTGGTCTTTTTATATTTCCCCTATTTCTGGGGATATTATATGTAGTGGTTAGAGTAGGAGGTTGTTTGATGAAACTTATTATGAAGCATTCAAAATTATTGTTAGTGCTAATGATGATTCTCTCTTGGTTTTCAGTACCTTTATTAGGAAAAGGTGTGTTTAAACGTTTTTTACCAGCAAGTTTATTTATGTCTCTAATAGTAAGAATAGTAAATTATATTGCCAAAAAGCAAAAGTGGTGGTGGTGGTACGAAACACTTCATCCTAGACTATCAGGAGTGATTCCCTTTATGCTAGGACCTTTTTTGGTGGGTTCACTTTGGATTCTTAAATGGACTTACAGTAAATTTTTCAGATATATGATATTAAATTTAATCGTAGATTCAATGTTTACTTATGTTTTGGTATATTACTTACAAAAATTAGGGATAGCTTCGTTGGTTCGAATGAAAAAAATCGGACTAATGTACGTTTTCACTATTTTAGCCTTGCTCTTATACAGTTTTCAATTTGTTAAGGAAAAAATATCAATGAAAGAATATAACTAATAAAATCAAGGAATGAATTAAATTCTTAAATTCCACCAAAATCTTCTCCATTATTAAGTAACATTACATTTTATTATCTTTTCAATCAACTTTTTATAAATCCTTTATGATAATTATTAATAAAGATGAAATAGGGTTCTGCAAGTTAAAATCTTTAAATGCTATGAATCACGAACTAGTACATGATTCATAATAACATTTTTAGATTAGCAAACAATGATACATAATTACTTCTTTAATTTATTTCAACAGAAATTTGACTATTGTTCCCAGTATCCTTTCCTTTCTTTACCATTGGATACTGGGCTTTTTATTGCGCAGTTTTTTCGAACTGCGCAACTAATACATAAATTTCATCCTTTTAGTGAATGTTAAAAGTAATTAACTAAAAGGAGATTGACTATGTTTCCGAAATACAAGAAAAAATTGATAACTATTATGTGGATGGGCGTTGGTGCAGCAATACTTTCTAGTATTTTTAGCGCTTTTCTTATTAGTATTACTGTTAGTACCAACAAAAAAGTTACAAAACTATCTAATCGCTAGGTATTGTACCTAGCTTTTTTATTGCATAGTTGTTGTCAACTGTCATTTTAACTTTCCTTCTTGAATATATTTTTTAGAAGGAGTTGATTTGAATGTTCCAATTATTCTTTGAGTTTGCCTGCTATATAGCTTCACTATTTATTAAAGAAAATAAGTATAAAATATGATTTTCTTCCTATGGTTGGTTGCAGAATTAAAGAAAAATTGGATTATCGTTGCAAAGACACGTAGGTATTAAAACGATCTATGCATAGCAGCTTTACAGTTAGCTAATCTATCTAATACATCTCCTACGCCAATGGGCATCACGCTGAGTTGGCTGGACTGCGCCTAACTCTTTTGCTTTTAGTGTACGGCGAATATCCTTTATCAAGTTCAGCTCCCTCCTCCTATTCCCAATTACTCTTGTTTTTCCTAATTTTTATATGAAAAATATTTACTTAGTTTCCTTAAAAATGTAAAATTGGATAGATTAAAAATATTTTGGGGGTCAATATGTCAATCAGTACAGGGTTAACTATCATGCCAATATTCGTCTTACTTACATACCTAGTTCCTATAACCTTAACAATCTATGCTATAGTTAAATTTTATAAACTCTTTAAGAAAAGAAATGAAATTCTTAAAGAAATATCAAATAAACTGGATAAGTTAGATAAGTGAAAGAGCAAATACGCTCTTTCTTTTTATTTGAAAGCTTAATAATTCTTATGTTATAAAAACTGGACAATCATCATATATCTCAATAAAAGACACTGAGAGGTTATATGAATGAAAAAATACATCTATTTTTTTATACTATTTGGATTTTTCTTCCCATTATTTCAAAAATCAGCCCTTGCAATTGATAATTTATTAAGCACAAAATACTCTATTCTTATTGGGTATAAACTTTATGGATTAGATTCCATCACTAATTGGTCCGTTTCTGCTTTAGCTGCTCTACTTTCCTACTTCTTGACCAATGTATTTCTTAATTGGAATATTAAAATTAAAAATAATAAAACATAATATAAATTTGATTACTTATACTCATACCGCCGACCAATTGAATAAAGCACCCTACACTGCTTGCTAGACGGATTTTCTTTTCGTACTTCTTGCTTGGAGTTTCCTCTCTCGAATACAGTTAGCCCTTGTAACGCTTCTCGCTTTCATCTTACCGATGTTTGTTACTACGACTCTTCTTTCCACTCGAACAACTTACGCTTGATACAGAACTTTTTTGTCTCTGTCCCTTTGATAGCAATAATTTCAATCGTCCCATCCTTCTTAAATACTTTAAAATCTGCAAGATATTCAATCTTCCTGAATATCTTGCCATTTTAACGAACTTACCTTGGCGCAAAAATCTTGGCTGCAGCTCAAAGCCTTTAATTTATTTCGCATGCATCAGCCATTGCAATTATATGTAGTAATTTGCCTCTGCCTTGCTATCAAAGATGATTCATCCACTACAATCTTTTTATTATCGTACTTATTCTCCTTCTTTGTTATATCGCTTTCTACACTAACCTTAATGTTATAATTTCTTCTTCTAGTTTTCGCTTTTCTTCAAGAAAACCTGCTGACTCTTCCTACGGCTGATTATCCGACTTGCCTTTGCCAAACCACTCAGGTACAACCCTTTGCGAATAAGTATAAACCCTTTTCAGGACGTATTCTGCTGATTTTGCTAGTTCTCCACATGCAGCACAGACTTAATCCCTTTTTTAGACCAGCTGTTTGGGAATCAAATAGTCAAAAGGTTGTAGTAATTAAAAAATTCAGGAACGATTAAGTCATAAAAATATTGCCGCTACAATGAATTTGTCTACACATGTCAGTCTAAAGATTGATTCAGATGCAAGAAATACATTTTAAAGGTCCAAAATTGATGTTGGAATTAAAATTATTTATAGGAAAGATAAACCAGAATGATTTAACTTTTGATTTTTCTTATTTAAACTATAGGGAAAGTTAGTGGCATAAGTAAATAAGTTGGGGAACACTAAATTGAGGTGTTTTCTATGAAGATATACATAATTTTAGCATTATCAATTCTACTTGCAGTTTCCCCCATTAAGCAAAAGCAAAAATTATGGGATATGATGTTGTTGCAAAGTCAAACAAAAAGAATATAACCTTGTATGCAAAGGAATTGGATGCTTTATATCGTGATTTCAAAATTGAATTTAAGGGTGGAATAATCTCAAGGCCCTTTTGGGTAAACGCTACAAGCCCTACTTGGTCTCCAAAAATTATTTATGAAGATATTAACCAATACGATGAAAAAGAGTTAATTATCATATTAACCAAAGGGTATGGCACTGGTATTTTGGAACAAGAAGCTCATATTTTTCATATAGAAAAGAAAAAAATCGGTAAGGAAATTGTTGATGTTCCAGTTGAGGTACTTGTTGACAACCCGTTGGCGATAGTAATGAAACATGTCAAGACTCAGTTAACACCCGACAAAGCTAAGATAAGTATTGGTGGCAAGCACTTTACAGTTGCTATAAAAACATTAGGCATTAAACCTGAACACTTATTTAGCAATATTTCCTTTAGTAATATCATTAAATTTGAAATAAGTGACAATCAGTTTATAGCTAAAATTGGGGGGCGAATTTCTCCAATAGGTGGTTTTATTGGTGAAGTTGTTATTGTTTATGAATATAGGGATAATATATATCAAGCTAAATCTATTGAATTTCAGCCATATAAATAATTTATTCTTCAACTGACATGTTGCGTTTTTGAAATAAACAGGAACTCTTTAGTAAAAGGGCAGATTCATTCAAAAAGGAGTTAATAGGAAGCCTCGAGAAATAAAGAGGTAGACGATTAAAGATAATAAGGTGTTTTTTATAGAAAAGATACCTGCTAAGACACTTAAAAAATTAGAAGAAGACCTTCAAAAAAATGATTTAGGCAAAGCAAGGGATAAACTACATGGATTGATATCAACCTATCCCAATGAATTGCAACTTCGTAAAAAGTTAGAGGATATCTATTTTGAATTAAAATATCGTTCAATGGCTGGTCGATACTGGTATTTAGAAGAAAGTAAAGCACCAGAAATGGTAAGAGCATGTATCCAGTTTGAAAAAATCATGGGAAAAGACTCTAAAAGAATAGCAAGAGCTTTAAGGTATAAAGGTGATATTGAATATTTTTTCCCTTTATAATCAAATTCAATATCGTGCCCAATGTTAATATCCCTGACAAGATCTTCATAAGAATAAATCATAAGCTCTCCCAATTTTTATTCGTTGCTCTTTTTATTACATTTACTGAAAACTTTCCCAATACTCTTCAGCCTCGTATAGATGCCTCATTGCTTCATCTACAACATTTCCGTATATACCTTCAGTTACATTTTCTTTGTCGTATCTAAACCAGTCACCATCACTGTATTTTAACCTCAACCTATCATTCAAATGATGTGCAGTTACTTTATTCGGCGGAATCTTCTCTCCCCAGGAATGAATAAATCCTTTTGGAGAACATACCCCAACTTCAATAACAAAACCTCCACCATGTCTGTCGAATTGAAAAGTCATTCAGTCTATCTTTTTCTCACTAATCCTTCGAAAATGAGAAAACGAACCTTTAAATCCTTTTTTCCGAAGTTCTGGAATAACAATCTTTTTTAGTTCTGCAATCATATTATCTCTTCCTACTGACATTTTTTCACCTTCTTCATTCAAAAACTCTTCACAATTAAATACTACTCCTACTGTGACATAAGAAAAAACCAACATGTTATGTTGACTTGTTAATTAAATCATATTTCTATTATATTTAATCACTATCTGGATTTTCATTAAGAACCCAAGGAATATAAGGTAAGCCCGAATTATAAAAATAAGCACACCTTTTCGGTGCGCATCACAAATAGCCGTATATCCTGATTTTTTTAATCAAATATACGGCTTATTTCATTTATCTGCTACATTCAGCCTGGATCGTTTTAGACCAAGGCATATATTGGTCTAAAATTTCAGGTTTTTGATGGATGCCAAGATTCGGCAGGTCCGTCAGAATTTTCTTTATGTATTCATAGAAATCAATACCATTACTTTTGGCGGTTTCTGCAATACTCAAACAAATAGCGTTCGCTTTTGCACCTGCTTCACTAACACTGAAAAGCCAATTTTTTCTTCCTATAACGTTGGGACGAATGGCATTTTCGGCAGGATTATTATCTATTTCGATGCGCCCATCATTCAAGAATGCTCTTAGTCCATTTGCCCGGTTCAATGTGTATTCAGCTGCTTTCGCAAGGGCATTTTTGCCGTAGAATGGTGATTTTTCAATCCACTCAAGGAATTTATCTACAATTGGCTTTGAGTATTTTTGTCGCTTCTTTCTGCGCTTACTTGGAGGCAATTGTTTAAATTTCCTTTCGAGACGATATAAATCATCACAAAAGTTCACACCGATTCGGCCATTTTTGCTATCTGCTTTCAGCCAATATCGCCGAACATGCGCCCAACAATTTGCGAAAGTAATGCCGTTCAACTTGTCATAGGCAGAATAACCATCGCAAACAATCGTTCCAGAAAAGCCTTCTATGAAACTTTCAAGGACAGACCGAGCTCGTGACAATGCACTTTGAAAAAGAGTCATTGGTGGCCCTTGGCTTGGCACACTTCGATACACCCAATTATAGGCATTAGCTTGACCAGATTTTCCATCGGACCGGTGAATGATTTGTCCATAAGTTTCATCGACATGTAAAATCGATTTATCCATCATCAAATGCTTCATTCGTTTGTAAATAGGAAATAACCAAGCATGTGATGCACGGATGACCCAATTTGAAAGGTTCTTATCATTGGTATTCAGGCCATAACGATCCCATTCCTTTACCTGACGGTAAAGTGGTAGATATTGTGAAAATTTATCATAGATTACTTTGGCAAGTACGCTAGGACTTGAGATGCTACGCTGAATAGGTGGCTGCGGTGCTTTACCACGTTTAATTTGCGCTTTTTGAGATGCATCACCTTTGCAGTTTTTACATTCATATGCGTGTTCAATGTATTGAACTTTCTTCATTTTTGCAGGAATAAATTCTGCTTCTTCGCGTGCGATTGTACTCCCAATTTCAATCATTTGTCCTTGGCAACAGTCACTTGCGTATTTTCAGGATGATAGTGTAATGCTTCTACTTCGATATCATCGCTTAATGAATCATTTCGTTTTTTCTTTTGAATAGTTCGAACAACAGTATAAGAAATCGTCTGTTGGCTTTGTTCTTCTGTATGCTCAGATTCGCTAAAAGACGAGTCATCATCAAATAATGATCCTTGCCCATCTAGTGCGTTATATTTTGATTTTTCTGTTTTTGATCCATATAAAAGCTTGGTTAAATGGCGAAGTTGTTGCGTTAACGCTTCGTTCTGTTTCAACGATTGATCCAATTTTTTTGATAGTTCTTGATTTTGTCGATTCGAATGAGCCAATTGCTCTTCAAGCAGTCGAATTAATCTCTCAAATTGATTTTCACTCGTAGAAGAAACTTTCGTCACATCATTCACCACCTTCGTTCGGATTCACTCTTCCTATTATAACGAGTTTGAACAGTGGAATAAAGATAAAATGAAGAGTTTTAGCGAATTCAGAAGACTCCTTTTGATGATGGCTGAATCGCCTTTGGCTGCTGGATAGATAACCCCTCGAGGAGCCTTATCCATAATTCAAGATAAGGAGCCATCTGAGCTCTTTTTGAGAAAGATTACGTACTTCATTTTCATCTTTTGGCCATTGGAGTTTGCCGTTATCCAAACGTTTATAAAGCATGGCGAAGCCATCACCGTCGAAATATAAACATTTATAGCGGTCCTTACTCCATCCCGAAAATAAGAAAATGGAATCACCATATGGATCAAGTTCGAAGGAATCTTGAATAAGTGTGGCCAGTCCATCAATTCCTTTTCTCATGTCTGTTTTACCGCAAATGATATAAATGTTTTTTACACTTGTATAATCTTGTTTCACTGATTTTTCAACTCCCTCATGACTGTTTGGATGATGTGCTCATCTACGCCATTGTAGAAGGAAATTTCCGCGTTACCCGTTTTGATCGTGCAAGTAGGAGTGGAGGAAGGAACTGTTAGATTTGTTGAGGAAGTATTTTTATTTTCGGAGTGTAATGTGATAGGGACGATGGTAAGTTTTTGTTGTGGCATAGGAAAAGCACCTCCTTTAAGTAATACGTTTATAGTACCGGAGATGCTGATCTATTTATATGCGTTGTTTGAATACGGGCTTACGGAATATGCTCTACTCGAATCTTTTTAAAGTTATTCTTTGCCTTTTTAGGCTGTTGTTTAGGAAGAGTCGTAGCCCTTTGAATCTTTTCAGCCAACAATGACTTTACTTTACGGATAGTTTCAGCTACTTTCTTCTTTACAACTTTTTTTACATTATAAGGTAAAAGCATGATTTTATTTGTCGTTTGTCTCATTTTTCCGTCTAAAGTTTCTTCAAATCGAGTGAACACAACAAATATTTCAAGTTGTTCAGCACGTTTAATAGCATTCTGCACTGTACGTACTGATACACCTACCGCTTTAGAAATAGTGAAGTTGGATTCAAAAAATTCACCATGATACTTCCTTAATTTCCCCATGATGTATTTAATAACTAATTGTGAGGATTGAATATAGGGGTCTGACCCTCGCCCTGTAATATACTCCCCTTCAGATAAACAAGTTATTTTAATCTGTCTACCTTTAGGGGAGTATATCCCTGTCTCAGCTTATTTCTATTTTATTAATTAGTATTTAAAAAGATCTGCTAACAGTACATTACCGTAATATTGAAAAATTAAAGGAACTATTTTCGCTGTATCAAATTCATATTGAACGCTTTCCTCATTATTTAGTTTTTCTAAGATTTGAAACAAAAAATACGCATGACAGTATATTGAAATAAAATACTTTTCTTTAATCTTGTTTATATCGTTACCACTTTTATTTTTGGATAAATATCTTTCTAAAACCCTTGAATCCATGTTTATTGCTATATTCTGAAGAACACCCTTTTCTTCAATAATTTCAATAACATCTTCAGCCTTCCAACCAAAATCAGACCAAATTTTAGCTACATTATTTTGTTTTTCTTTATAAACTCTTATTGCTTTTGGTATGTGATCAATTTTTTCACTTAAGGCATTTATTTCAGGCTTTTTAGCTTCTTTTTCCGGATTATCTATAATTAATGTAAAAACTTCTTTTAACTCTCCTTCCGGTACAGTTAACTGTGCTACAACTTCTACTTTATCACCAACTTCAATCCCTTTTTTAGGTGAAAAATGAACTTTTATTTTCCCTTTTGTTGGTCCTTCGGTTGTTATTTCAAAAATGTTGTATATATTTTTTTTCTCTATTTCTATTACAGATGTGTTTGAATTCCAATTTGAAAGGTTTAATGCAAATTTCCCGGTATCTTTTGGCCGGATAAAATATTCATCTTCAACGTCAGTCTCGAATGTAATAATAGTCTTTTTATTTATTGGCAACTTTTTTTCCTTTTTCTTTATCACTGCTTTGAAGATTGTTGGAAATCTCTTTAATATTATTTCATTTTGTTTTTCTTTCTTTTCAGTATTTCTTTTCTTGGGATTTTTACCATTATTATCTATAGAGGATATAATATCTTTTCTGAGAGAGTTCAAAAAATCAGTTTCATTAATAACGTCAACCATAATTTTTTTAAGCATCTCTTCATCCTCTGGTTTTTGATAATCAATATCCTTTTTTCTTGATTGATTTAATGCTTTCAACTCTTGATTAGTCTTAATATAATTTTTGATCTTATCAATAACCAGTTGTGTCATATCTCCTTCTTTTAAGCGGTCACGAGAAGCCATAAATAAATCCGAACGAAAAGCATATTTCATATTTGTACAATCAATATGGATAAGCATATGATTTTTTAGCATTCCGAATTCCAATTCCTGAGATATAAACCGTCGAGGTAGCGTAGCTTGTACTTGACCATTAATAGTAAAAACAACTGACTTTTCTTTTATAAAATCATTATGATTTACGCTTTTTTTAAATACAGTAATTTCAATTTTAATACGCCCTAGTTCATATTCCTCAATTAATAAGGATATCGTTTGCTCTTTTTTATCCCTTTCATCAATAGTTATTAATGTTTTGTTTCCGATAATAGTTTTAACTGAATCTTTGTTTTTAGAAAAACGCTTTTCATAAACGATAAATGGAAGTGCTGGACTATAAAAATATTGATTAAGGTCCCTTGCTAAAAACTTTGTAACATCATTTTGGGACCCGCGCGGGAGTTGATACGAATAAAGCTTAACAATAGTTCCGTATTTAAATAAACGATTATACAACCCCAAATCCAAGTAGGTAATTTGAAATTTAGGTATTTCTCCGTTAACTACGAAATACTCATACCACGTTGTTTTATATTCCGCTTCCTCTTCTGATGATAACGGATGTCTCCTTACCAATGTAAAACCAAATTGATTATCAGCATTTGCACTTAAATTGTCATGTAATTTTGAAGCAATTAACTGATAGCGGTAATTCCCACAAAAAACAACCGCTCCAGTGGATCCCATGTTAAACCTGCCTTGAACAAAACGAACATCTTTTTTGTTCCCCCGGTGAAGTGAAAGAAAAGTCTCCGCAAATTTTTGCGGAAGCTGCCCCTCCCCTTCATCATAAATCGTAATGCTTGGGCGTTTAGCATCGCCAGTAGCTATAACTTGTATATCCTCTGCTATTATTTTTCTTTCTTTATTTGTAACTTCACTAAAATCACCATTATTTATATTAAAAAATTTACCAACAGCATCAGACATGCTTTTTGGTGCTTTTTTACATTTTGGATCTATCCCTTTAATTTTGCATTCTTTTAATAAAATCGAATCAATTGAATTCGTCACTTTTTCTATGAGTGACGGAATAGGATTATTTTGCTGGCTTTCAAAGGTACCTAAATTATTGATGTTTTGTCCATAAGGAACCCAGTTTTCACTATTTGTTAATAATGGCTCTGTTTGGACAAGCTTATGTAGTTCTTCTTCTGTTTCACATTTATAAATCATCCAAAATAAATTTTCCATAACATCCCCCACCTTTATACATAATTACTGTATAAAATTGCTCGTTATGCCAGTAGGACAAGGAGAATGTACATATATTCTCTTAAAGTTTTTCATTTATATACGTGGAGCAATTATAGAAAAAGGTTCCTGACCCCTAGCACTTTAAGGAGCACTAGCCAAAGGTCGAGTAAAAAAAACAGAGCATAATGTTTCCAGGCGCCGAATTGGTCGTATTATGCAGAAGCAAGGCCTTGTTTCTTCTTACACAGCGGTCCAATTTAAACCACATTCTGCCAATTCTAATGAATCAAATCAGCAAAATGAATGAAACCGTGAATTCCGCTAAGAAGAAGAAATGACGGTGGTTGTAAGCGATTTGACATACGTAAGGGTCGATAAAAAATGGCAATACGTATGTGTATTTGTTGAACTCTTTAACCGGGAAATCATTGGATATAGTATGGGCCCGCACAAAGATGCAGCACTTGTATATCTTGCCTTTTCCTCCATTAAAAAGGACTTGCGAAACATTCAATATTTCCCCACAGATCATGGAAATGAATATAAAAATAAGCTAATAGATGAAGCCCTAGAGACGTTTCATATTAAGGGATCATTAAGCAGGAAAGGCTACCCGTATGATAATGCCGTAGCAGAAGCAACCTTTAAAATCATCAAAACAGAGTTTATCAGAAAAAGATATTTTACTAGTTTAGAAGAATTATCAAGAGAATTATACGACTATATCATTTGTTTAATTATATTGGAATTCATGGAACATTGGATTATTTAAGCCCGATCGAATATAAACGGAAACAACTTAAAAAAGTTGTCTAGTTTTGTGTTGACATACCATACTTCGGTTATACCTTTCTCTGTTGCACTCTTCATTCTCCCTTATATTTTCTCTATATATAAGTTTTTGTATGTAAAAAAGAGCCCTATGAAAGGACCCTTAGCTATGTTCATATCTTCTGAATATCAAATGAATTCGCCTTCCTTATATTTATTTAACAAATAACTTCGAACAGTAGACCTGCATGTAGGAGATAAAAATGATCTCTGGGGATGTATTAAATCTCCAAATGGCATACCATTTACAAATTTCACTTCCCCTTCAAACTCTTTTCCTAAGTCAGCATCAAAGCCAATAACTTTTACGAATACAGCTTTAGAATCACTACTATTAAAATCAATTATGCTAACAATATGATGGTGTTTCTCATACATTAAATTTTCCCCCTCATCCAATGATAGTTTTATAAAAAGCTATTAAGAAGGAAATGTCAAGAAAGTTAGAAATAAAGGCGCCCCTTAAGAGGAATCTTGATTTGATATTTAGTTATTGCACATTAGTATCCTATTGCTCATAAAGGAATTGATACTTATTAGCAGCACTATTCCATTCTTCCAATGTAAATTTTTTTATTCCTCGATTATACGTATACCATCTAACACCTGGATTATCTCCTAAGATATCAGTGTAAACGAGCACACATTATTCCAGATCTTCTTTTTCACATTAATCCAGAAAGAAATCTCAATTAATGTACTATTATTTTTACTTTATTTCGGAATGTGAAAAACTTTTTTCAAAATAATTCAGCTATTATTTTGAAAAAGAAAACCCCTAAAAAGGGGCAACAACTTTCATACGTTCTTGTTTGTTTATTCGAATTTTGTACACTTCATGGCTATGAAGGACAAAACTTACATCATTATTCAAAGTGACGAACCAATGAAAATCTTTCTCCAAATACGCAAGAAATACCTGTTTTGGATTCGTAACTCAAATGTATAGCCTTGATCTATCCAGTATGACTGTTGCCGATCCATACTCGCCACTCTTGCTCACAATAGTTGAATACTAATATTCCTCTTGCCATCAAAAACCACTATCCTCTATAACTAATCTGAATATAGGGGTCTGACCCAGAAGTTAAGGCACCATAAAAAGACAATTGTTCATTTATGGTGCCTGACACTATTGTTTCCTTGCGATATCACTTTAGGCATGTTCAGTGTAGCCATTCTACGCTTTTTCTGCCCATTGATTGTCATGTATTTAACATCATGCCATTCGCTAAAATAGCCCTGATAGAGAGCCTTCCACATATCAATATGTTTATAATACTCGTCATTTATAGGAATGCTTTTCACATCCGATAACGACTTTATATTTTTCACTAATCCCACTTTTACCATCACCTGCCTTATGAACCCAGCGATCTTGCGGAACATAAAACCACCGCCTAATTCTTCTCTAAAATTTAAATCCAAGCTTCCTTAGATTGTCATTAACATAATATTTAAATGCATCGCATGTATGATCATCTATTTTGATAACTTTCGGGTCATCCGTTAGTAAGGTGTCTTTATCCCACTGATATTTCTTGTGCTCTTCAAAGAAAATCTTATTATTCGGTGTGTCCAAATAAAAAAACCTACCCTGAGCAAGTAAGTTTTGTACGTTATCGATCATATCAATATTTTTCTTTTTAGCAATTGGATGCAGCCTCATAGAATAATCCTTATATATTTGGTTTCTTAGCGCTCCCTCAGCACTATCAATCGTCATTTTATCGAATGGCCAGATATACTGCTTTCTAACACTATCCATCCATTGCTTAAAGTCTTTCGATAGTTCGCTAGGAGCCTTTTTAGCCACCTTATTTTCAGGAGAATAATACCAGGTATCTAGTAAAATAACATTTCTCCTTTTTGTGAAGGCTAATGCCAAATGAGTAGTAGCGGAAACCTGGTGCCCTGTATCGGATGCTGTATCAATCATTAAGATATCATCATTAGTGGGTAAAGATACCAACTTCTGCAAATGGTTTATATTGTAGACCATATTTCCAAGGCCGATAACCTCGCCATTATACATCCAGCGCCAGTAATCCAGGTCGTTTTCTTTATACTTCTCAATTTTCCGCAACAGCTGCTTAGATAAAAAGCCCTTCTTATCATCTAAATAAGTGCTATGGTGGATAAAATAATCATCATCACCTAGCTTTGTATCCACCCATTCATTTACCCATGCATATGGATTTCTAGGAGGATTATAAGAAAAGTAAACTTTAACCTCTTTGCCATCTGGAAGGTCCTGACGGATAAATGTATCTTCTACCACGTCAATATCTTCTACACCGTCAAATTCGGCTAATTCCTCATACCAAAGAGCTCGCGTATAGCCAACAGGTATTTTCATAGACTTTAGCTTCTGAGGATCATCACAGCCACTAAAATAAAATCCTGTTCCCCATTTCTTATGGATAATCTCCATAGGACTTTTACCGAAATTAAATTGATCAGCAACACCGAGCATATAGAGGACCCATTTGATTTGGCTATAAACAGATTTAAAAAGAGTATTAGCAACCTTCCGCAAACAGATCACATTGGACATTGGTTCCTGCATCTTTAATTTCACAAGATTAAGACTGATAACAGAAGATTTCATCGAGGAGCGGCCGCCTTTAGCAATTACATGCGATTGTTCAGCAAGCCACAAATCATAAAAGTTCTCATTAATCATATCGAGAACATTGACGACATTATATGGTTCAGCCATCTCCATTTTGTTCACTCACCTTCTTAGCTGCTAAAACTCTCCGCATTTCATCCTCACCAGTGATGATGACCGTTTGCGATGTGGTATCACCTTCTGTTTTGGTATCGGCTTTTACTTTTGCGATATCAGCTTTTGTCTTCTCGATTCCCAGCTGCATGCCTTCCAGTTTCAATCTTCTCTCATCATCTTTATGAGCCATTTCATCAAACTGTTTTATTAAGGATCTTAACTCTCCCATAGCCCTAGATTGTGCATTCATGAAAGTAGCATGGCGATCCCACGCAAACTGAAACTCAAATTCTTCTTCTGTAACTGCCTGTTCAACACCGCCGCCTTCCTCTTCAGGACGTGGATAGTATTCATATTTTGCCTTTTTCAACTCTTTGATCATTTCATGTTTATCTTGCACCAACATAATCTTTTGCGCTCGAATAATGGCAGCATACTGTATTTGTATTTGGTCCCAGATTAAATCTGCTGGAGAACGCTCATTCATATGCTCCATTATTTCTAATGTTTCATCTGGAAGGAACTTAGCAAAGAGGCCATGAGTAACAGCATTGGAATTACCTTTAGGAGCAGCCCCGCCAATATTGCCTTTTGCGTTGATATTCCCTTTTGGTGCACCTCACTTTTTTGTGTGCACACTTTTTTCTTTGGGTGCACCCCTATCCCGGTTCCAACCATATCGTTTTTTCCATGACTTAACGGTGTTAATTGAGACACCATATTTCTCTGCAATATCTTTATATTTCACGCCTTTGATATAATCTTTTTCAGCTTGTACATACTTTTCAGCCATGCTACATCACCTTCCACCTCCATTATTTGTGTTTGTTTTGGACAAAAGAAAAAGCACCCCACGGGATGCTCTAAGCCTTATACATAATCATTGCAGTATAATATTCTTTTTCAGTGATCGGTTCATTGTTAACCACAAATTTTATATCTACAATTTCACGTTCTCTTAATTCTTTTAATTCTTGATTAAGACTTTTTTGTAAATCTTTATAATATTCCGTAATAATTCTTGTTTGAATCAAGTAGTCCACCTCCCATTCCTAATTATGAGTAAAAGAAACTAGGTAGACAAATACTATCGTTCGTCAAATAACGACATCTTGAATAACTATATAAAAATAATCAAATAATAACCTCATTCATATAGAAAGGAGGTTAATGATAAAGATACAACTATTAGATTTAATCCGTATAGAACTGAGTCCTAACTTAACACATTGGTTGTTAGCAGGACTCATATATAATTATTTGCTACATTTGTAAAAAATCTATTACAGCTTGTACTGGTAATACAAGCTGTAATTTCTACATTACATATTATGATTTAATAAAAATAAATTATACAAATTATAATTTATTTATTTTATTTTTCACTTTATAGTTCTGATCAAGCTTCAAAATCTGCTGTTTATTCCCCATTGATTCCTCTATATCACGCTTACCTGGCTTGTTCTTTTTTCCCATCTTATTCTAGCTTCTTAGACTGTTCTGGTTTCCGATAATCTCTAACTTTCACAATCATCACCTTCTTAGATTTTAGTAAAAATAAATTAAAAACGGATAAGGCAAAAAGCGACCTAATAACTTATGAACACCTCGTTGTTTCGTTATTTCTAAACTAAACACTGCACATCCCAGAAAGATTGTAACCTTTTCATTCGTATAGGCGCTGCATGGATGATATTTACTTTTGGTGCAATATCCAGTTTACAGATAACAAAAAAACACCTTAATAGGTGTTTTAATCAGAGTGTCGAGAAACCCCTTTAGATTTTTAAAGGATACGAATTTTTTTTGATAGATAAGGATAAAAAACAATGGAAAGAAGAAGACATCTTTAAAATGGCCTTCCATCCCATCTTTTTGATGAGATGGAGGGCTATTTTCTTTATATTTTGGCAAGTGGCTGTTAGAAAAGCCTGTTCTTGGACAGACCTTACTCCACGAAAACGGGCATACCGATAGCCATGAAGCTCTTTTGCATCGGCGAAACTCCGTTCAATACTGGAACAGCGAAGTCTATATAATTGTTTCCCTTCTTTTGTTCGCTTATATTGTCGGGTAATTTCTTTATATTCTTTCCAAAGATGACGGGTAATGGTTCGCTGTGTTTGCTTGGCAGACATACAATCCGAACGAATGCCATAAAAATAGCCAATAAACATCATTTTGAAAAGCGTAATGGGGTGAATAGAAGGTCTCCCATTATCCTCACAATAATAAGGTTGTAACTTGGTTTCAATAAATGAAAAATCAATGGTTGTTTCTACAGCACGTAAAAAATGATCGACTGGTACTAATGATTCAACAGATACTGTTACTTCTTGGTCTCGATGATTTGGTAAGGCTCCCATCATTCTGCATCGCTCCTTCTTTTTCCTTTTTAGCAGTTTTGACAGGTAAGGACTTCATTAAACTCAAAAAAGGCTGTGGAGAAAAGACTTTCTCAACAGCCTGAAAAAAACACCTTAATAGGTGTTTTAATTATTTCCTTCGTATGCATTTCTTAATAATCGATTGTAGTTGTTTTCATTGATTTTCTTCGCTATCATTTTATGTATTTCTTCCATATCATCAACTTCTGTCCCAGTAGTTGACTCTAATTTTAGTCTTCTCCATTCTGATTTTAAGATTACCTGTTGTAAATAGTGTAAATCCTGCATCATCGCTCCATATCTTCTTATATCGAAAGGAGCATGTGACATTAGGTAATTACCCACAGTATCTTTTATTACTATAAAAGTTTTGGTCAATTCCTCTGTCGGATTTAAAAATAATTCAATATGATTAACATAATAGTTTAGTTCAATATCCAATTCATTTGGTACATCTTCATTACGTTCTCTTAAATTAGTCATTTGATATGTAACTCTTGCTAGCTGACTAAAGTTTTCTCTAAGGCTGTTAATCCACTGTACCCTTTGAGTACTAACAACTTCAATTAACCTCTGTTTGCTTTGTGTTTCAGCTTCAAGTATTGCAAGTCTTTCGCTTGTCTGGTTTGATGCATCAGAACTTTCTTTAGCTGCCTTGATAGATTTTTTTGTACCAAAAAAAGTCAATCCAGAACCCAATAGCGCTACTAAAGCCGCGCCAATTGCCACCCAATCAGTACCAGTTAAAAATTGATCTGAATCTTTTTTTAAATCTTTAATCTCCTTCTGAAGTTGAATAATTTCTTTTGTTAATATTTCATTTTCAACATTATTTGTCTGTGTTTGAGCTGCATTAGCTGTAATATGTACATTAAAATAGACAATAGCTAAAAGAAGCATACAAACTACCTTTTTTCCCATCTCAACTCCTCCTTCCATCACAATATTATAGATTAATATTCCCATATTAAAAGGGGTAAATTAATAAATTTTACCAATGAGATGCACAAAGGCCTAACTTTAAATTTTCTATCTATTGACAGACAATTAAAAACATTCCGAAGGACGCTTATTTTTTATTCCATTCCTAATTTTTTCTTTAATTCCAGCTTGGCATATTCTTTTAAAACACTAAAAGATAATTGGCCTAATTCTAACCCTTTACTCTTCACACCACTTTTAATCTTATTCCATACCGTATCATTTTTAATAGAATCTAAAAAATCATGCCCATCCCAAGTTAACGAACTATAAATCCACATGGGCTTATTATCGGCATATTGTATAGTATTATCAGTAAAACCAGCTTGTTCCATAATATTCAAATGATATACAGCAACTTCCCTATCTATTTCAGACGGAATTTTTAATTCGTTATGATCACTATCTTGAGATTCTATTAAAAATAACAAATCTCTAACTAATTCCATATCTCTCTTCACTTTAACCAACTCCTTTACTTCAACATTTCGATAAAAGGAGGCATTTTCCTGCAACTTTGCAAAACTAAAGAATTAAATTAAAATTGCTCTAAACCCTTGATATTATTATATTTCCCGCCTCTTGAAAAGAATATTTTATTGTTATACAATTAGGATTGTAACAAAAGTACCTGATGAAATTTCTTTCGGTCTAATACATCGAAAGAAGGTGATAGCATGAGCGTAGCTATATTTGAACTTCTTATAGTTATTATCGTGTTAGACTACCTAAGAAAAAACAAAAATTAATATTTAATGTGTCCCACTTGTCGCAGCAGACACGATAGAAAGAGTAATCCGGAAGAATGGGTGCGTTTTATCCATTCTTTCGGTCAATTAAGAAATTAAATTAAATAAACATAGAAGGATTTGCATTTTTTAACAAAAAGGCACCTCTCTAAATAGGAAGGTGCCTCTTTTACTTTGTTCAAGATAACCTTGAACCCTTTTTATCATATACTTCCCCATTATGGCTTAGCATGATGTTTATGCGGGGAAGGATTTGCACCTTACATGATATCAGGGCCGACTACGTTTATGCTCCCTCATATCTCGTTTACCGTGTCGTGCAGGCTTAAAAGGTCCCTGGCATAACTAGCTAGCGTCTACATTATTCCGCCACCGCAAACTAAAGAAATAAATTATATTTAAAAAAGCACCAAAATTAAGTGATATCTTTTTTACAACCAATTTGATACTAGCATAATAATATGAAAAATGAGGTTGAAAGTGCAAAGAAAATGCAGAATTAATTTATACCCAACCTATTAGAAATAATCATTCCTTTTATTATCAATAGTTCATTACACAAGTCTTCAAATTTATCATCACTAATACATAATTGTATTCCTTCGAACATTTTAGAAAAAACTTGTATTACCAATTCTTTAACGCCTTGTAAACCTTGTGTGTTAGATAGTGTCTCATATATCATTCTTGCTTCTGGATTATATTCATCAAGTTGTTCTTCCAAATTTATAATTAGACACATTGGATCATATCTCACGAGTGTTTCACTAATCAAAAGCTCATGCTTAGAGAGTTTTTTCTTTCGTTGATTTAGATACTTATAACTAGTTGATAAATCTTGTTTAACAAATTCACTTAATTTAGGATTAGATAGAGAAATAAATTCTTTCGGAGATACACGAACAAAATCTTTACCTCCTGATTCTTGATAAAACTCTTCGATTAATTCCCTTCTAGCCGAAATTGAATTTTCTTTATTATCTTGATAAACCCAGTCAGGTTTTTTATCGTTACTTATAAAAATTACATCATCTTTTATTTTTAATATATGAGCCCAAATTATATAGTCACCGGCATTATTTTCTTCTTTTTTACCATCTTTATAACCTGGAGGTGTTTTTCTCTCAAAACGTTTTTGGGCATCTCTTATTAAAGTATCTTCAGTTTCTATATCTTCTGGTTGGAATATAGATTTTTTTATAATCTTTTGTAATTCAGTCAAATACTTATCATAAACAAAAAGATTTTTTATTTCATCTCTTAATCTCACTAAACTATCCTTATATACTTTATATGCCTCATTATATTGAACTTGTAATTCTTCAGCTTTAATAAATAACGGATGATTTTCAAGCATAGGAACTCTTTCGTTCAATGATTTTTTGTCATTTTTTAATCCGCTAATAGTAGTCTCTAAATCATTAATCCTTTCTTTTAAGATACCCGGTCGATTGTTTGAGAATTCCTTAATCACCTGATAAGGTATTTTCAAGCGGTTTTCATCACTTAATTTATTTAATACTTTCAATACCTCATCAACAGTCACATTTCTCCATTGGTATGCAGATAAAAGAAAATTAGCATCTACAACCACTACCGCTTTGTTAATTAATTCATCAGCCTTTTTAGGCTGATGAAAATGAATATTCCAATTATCCATATTAAATCACCTATTATTTTATATTTTTCTAGTAATATATCATAAAAAGACAACAAAAGGTGAATTTCTCTAACCAAAATAGAAGGAAGCAACTTGTTAATTGCCTCCCCTGTCTTACTATTTTACACTGCCATTTTTTCTCCGTGCAAAAGTTTGGAAAAAGTCGTATTTGTGCCGATTTGCGCCTTTATGTCGGAACGAAGCTTGTCCACTGAATCTCTTGAGATGTCTCAATGAACTGCTATCTGTTGTCTTGTCATTCCACTTAACATGCAATCATATACAATTCTTAATATTTCCCTATCCAGAAAATCTCCAGCACTTTCAATCGCATACACCTTCCGCTGATATTCTTCTAATCTTGCAATTTGCTTTTGCTCTCTAATATCCATATCCCTTAATTCAGCTTGGCTTTTCCCAGAACTCCCATGAGGTAATGTAGCTTCTATACCATATTGAGCAACTCCCCATGATCTCATAGGCATTGGTTGTCCATAAATAATCCTTTGTAGGCGTTCTACTTCCCTTTTCATCATACGATAATCTCTAATTAATTCTGTTACATTTATTTCCATATGGAGTTACCCCCTTTGTCTAATTGCCCCATTATGTCTTTGATATCTAGGTTTTCTTGTTCCCATCAAATACTCTAAATCTCTTGTAGAAAAGGTTTCTTTCTTCTTCTGTTTTTTTGTCTCAGGTGAATTAATCTCATGCTGCTTTTTCCATTGTTTTAGTTGATCTTTAAATACTGGATTCATTAACATCACCTCTTTTGGATAAATAAAAAGAGGACACCAAACTAAACGGTATCAACCGCTTGTTCAGTGTCCTCCAGATGGCTGGTAGAACTTGCAACATTAATTATTTTTAAATTATTACATTTTTGATTCGTTGTAGTAAGTAGTTAAATCGTTCAGAATAACTACCTAATCTAAATCTGACTTGATCAATAACAAGAGTATCAAATTGATTCTTATCCAAATAATTAAGAAGATCTAATAATTTAAATTGTAATTGATTTAATTCCCATTCTATACTTTGCATTTCTTTAGATAGATTCTCATCACTTTCAACCATAAGCATTTGACTACTTATTTTATCAAGTTGCTCTTTTACTTTATTATATAATTCACCTATTTCTATTTTTAAATAAGTTCCTCCACTCTCCGAATCAATTCTACGAACTCGTCTATGACGTTGAATAATCTTTTTATAATCCTCATCATTTGGAGCAGTTTTACTATGATTCAATACCATAAACTTCCTTTTATTCTCTTCGGGGTTTTTAGTTTCAACCAAATCTAATTTGATTTCTGTACTTGTTTCTTTAAGGAAAGTATTGATGTCCATTAACATTAAATCTGCATCCGCTTCTCTTAACATTTCCTTTTTTAATTCTGCTCGAGCTCCAATTTTCTTTCCTTTAATTTCATACCACCAATCTGGTTTTACATCTCCTGTTATAAAAACCACTGTTTTTTTATTAGCATCTTTCGCCTTGTTTATTATTTGTTTCCACGCAATCAAATCACCATATTTATTTTCAAATTTTAAATTATTGAATTTCGTTATGTCTTTTTTGGTTCGATCTTTATATCCTGGCGGAATTTCCTCTTCATACCTAAGTTCACCTTCTTTACAAATAGAATCAATCTCAGTTTGTGAAAAAGGACCTCCTACCTTCCCCTCAAATAATTCCGCTAATACTGATATCTTATCATCATTTTTATTAATTAAATTATCCAGCTCAACTACTTGTTCTTGATTAAAGCTATTTTTTACTTTATTAATTTCTTCATTAAACTGGTTTAATATTTTTTTCCTTACCTCTGTTCCATCTATACTTTTAATTGGATACGTGTCCAATAATGTTTTTATTGCTTTTAGATATTTTTCAGTTTCATTATTAATATTATTAACTATGGTATCTTTTTTTGTCTCCATTTCCACCATTATCTCACGTCTGTGCAAATGAAATTCTAAGCCAACTTGATATGGAATCCATATATTATTTTTTACTTTTTCCAACGCACTTAAAAATGTATTTCGTGTAGATTCAGAGAATCTATAAATATTTAACATAATATTAGTGTCAAATACAATTAATACCGAATCATCTAAATTATTAAAATCTACTTTTTCATTATTAAAAAACTCTCGAAATACAGACTTCAAAAATCTTCCCCCTCATCAAACTTAACCCGTTTCACCTTCCCTTGATGAGTGATAATCTTTGTCTCTCCATGTTCCGGTAACTGAGTTAACTTCGCCTTTCCATTACAAACCACAATGGCAAAGGTTCCTTTTTATTCCATTATATCAATTTCTAGTCGCATTGTACTAGGATTAATTGTTAAATCTTTCAAACGCATTTAGGATTCCTCCTAATTTAATATAATAATTCTTTTTTAATTTCTAGTTGATAGATAAAATCTTATTTATTTCTCCAACAATGAAACTTTTAACCTATTACTTCGTACTTAATGTATAAAAATAACTAAAAGTGAGGTTAATAAATGAAAAATATCTCTACTCTTCTTAGCATTATTTCTATCCTTTCAATCTTTTTTGGATCTTTAGTCACTTATGATACTTATATGTCAAAATCAAACGTGGCTTATCAATTTCTAACAGACGAACAAAAACGAAAAAGTAATATTTACAGCGTATTCATGTTTTCCTTGTTAATTGGAATTATATTTGGATTTTTTTGGTTAGCCTTTAATCATTTTATATTAAGACATAAAATTGATAGTGAACTGCTCGGTTTCTCCGTAAGTGCAGGTTGTACTGTATTTATTTTTTCTTTAATTTCTTCAGGAAAAATTGCCAAAATAATATTTAACTTCCGCAAATACCATATAAAATATAAATTTCAATTGCCTAATGAAAATGACTATCTTTATATTTATGGTATGATGAACGAAACTACTTGTATTTGCTGTAAAGTTCCTGACGCTAATTTAGATAAAGATAATATCCAAACATATCTGGTCAAAGTTGATGATCTTGGTAAAACGCCAATAACTAAGGAAAAAGTTTTAAACCCCCAAAGTAATATTTTGATAAAAATCTTCTTATAAAAAATATTTATCATAAATAATTCATCGTCCTCATACTTTTTATAGATAAATGAGTAGAGATGATTTATATGGCATTTAAGCAAAAAAAGATGATTCAATACTTGTTAAAACAAATAACGAATACAGTTTTTTTGATTTTTGTGAACAAAATGATCTAGAACTTGAAGTAACTTACAAGGTTGGAGCTGTCCTCGAAAAAATAGAAGGTTGTATCAACGGTTATTTCCCTGAGCTATCAATGTTCGCTATAAAAGATACACAAGGGTTCGACTACATAATCCCCATCAAAAATGTTGAATTTATGAAAATCATTGGTAAATTATAAGCCCCTCCAAAATCAAGGGCTTTGTTTTATTTTATAGAATGGACTTTACCTTATTTATTTTTACAAGATGGACAAATATATTTTCTTTTTGTAACACTATCAATTCGATTTTCCCAGGCATGTTGACAATCAGAACATCTCCAAAATCTTCTTTTTCCAGAACCAACAAGAGCATCTAATGGCGTATCTTTATTTTTTTTAAAATCCCAATACTTTGAAACGTCAGGTCTTGCATTTTGAAGTAGCTTTTCAGAGCCTTGTTTTTTGCCAGAACAATAGGGACAACCATTTTTATTTGGACCAATTCGATTGAGAATAGTACTTTCCCATATATGTTCAGGATTTTTTTTACACTTCCAAAAATATTTTTTATGGCTTCCCATTTTTAAAAGCTCTAAATCTATATTTTTATTTTTCACAAAGTCCCATTCTTGAAACACATCCGCGTGCTGACGTAATAATTTTTTGTTTTTAAGCCCTAAATTAATTTTGCTACACTCTAGACATGTAACTATAGTTTCAAGAGACTGTATCCAACGATGATTTTTTTCACATTTCCAATGTAATTTAAGGGAAGAATAGCTTCCTATATCACTAGGCTCATAAACATTTTCCTCAAAATCCCAATATTGCATTAACTTTTGATTCTTAGAAATTGGATTTTTTATAGTGGTGTTTGAATAACATCTTGGGCAATCTTTAAATCTTTTCGTTCTCCGATTAATTTGTTTATACCATTCATGCCCTTCTTTACATTTCCACCAGGCACTTTCTTTACTTCCGCATAATAACGCACCAACATCAAGATTACCATTTTTTCCCGCATGCCACTCATTAAAAAATATTGGATAATCTGTTAATAACTTATCTGGATTTCCATCACAGGGGATTGTAGGCCTAATATTTTTAATTTCGCAATTAGGACATTTATAAGATTTTCTTCTTTCAATATAATCGATTCGTTCTTGCCATATATGATTACATTTTTTACATCTCCAACATACATTCGATTCAGATTTTGCAGTGAATTCATAGGGAGTCTTTTTATTTTTTTTAAAGTCCCAATATTGAAATATCCAGGGGCGTTTAGTGCCTAATGAATTTTCTATACTAACTTTTCGACCGATACAGTAAGGACATCCTTCATGTTTACTTGCTAACCTTACCCTTATTCCGCTTTTAAAAGAATGTCCCTTAGAACATTTCCACCAGGCTTCTTTAGGAGAACTAGGAACAACTTGAGAAGGATATATTTTATCATCATCGTTTTTATTAAAATCCCAAAATGCAAGCATTTCTGGATTTAAACTTTCTAACGAATTCGTTTCATTTACATAGAGATTTCGGCAATAAGGACATCCATAACCCATTTTTGTTCGAGTATATATACTAGACTCCCATTCATGCTTGCATTTACCCAACCACCAAACTTTTTCTTTTGATCCAAAAGGAAAGTATTCGGGCTTTAAATTTCCATTTTTTATAGGATGCCATTGTGCTGCAATTTCTGGTGCTTTTTGTAATACGTTATTTTTTGCTCTAACTCGGTGGTACATCTCTAAAATCTGAACTCGATCTTTAGTTACATCGATTTCAAATGAATAATTTATATTTAAAAGAGTCATCAATTTTTTTATCATTTCAGTTCTATTTTGATCATTTATTCTTCTACCTTCTTCAATGATCAGTTCGTCCTTATAATTTTCAGTTAAAGAAGGCAATTCTCCTTCACGTACGTTAATAATTCTAATTCCTGCACTTTGAAAAGACATTCGTTTTTTTAAATCTTTATCAAATTTATCCTTATGAGTTCTCGAACCATCGTATTCTATAGCAATATTTGAATCTTCTATATAAATATCTGCCTCAAATAATTCTCCATTGATTTGTAATTTTTTTCGGTTTTTGACATCAGGATATACTTTTTGAAGATAATAAAAGATGCATTGCTCAGAAAAAGAAGTATTCGTTCTCTTAAAACAGTCAGGACATCCAACGCCACGTTTAGTACGAGGGTTTATAATAGCTTCCCATTCATGTCCATACTTACATAGCCACCAAACCTTCTTACTAGAACCATTAGCAACATTATTAGGTGTCAAATCTCCATTTTTTTCATAATTCCACTCAGCTGCAATATGTGGTGAAAGAGTAGCTAAGGAATTTCCTTCGTATACTTTCAAATTAGAACAATATGGACAACCACTATTATTGTTAATTCGATTAGGGCATGTAGATTCATATGATGGATGACCTTCTTTACAAATCCACCAAACTTTCTTACGAGAACCCACCGTAAGAGTTTCAAGTAAATTTTTTTCATTTTTATTGTAATCATATTCATTTAATAATTCAGGATGATATTCTTTGAACAATTTTCTCATATATATCTCCTTGATCGTTATATAGTACTTGTCCCTGTAAAAGTTTATTAGTTTTTTCTGGTTGATAATGCTTGATAAAATAAGACTAATTGAAATAAATCAAACTTTATTCCAAAACTACAATTAAAATGGTCAGTCATTTGGTCAGTTGCCAAATATTTTTCAAAATAAAAGGGTTCCTCGAATATCGAGAAACCCTTTTATATCAACGTTTTGCGGTAATGACCTGTGAGGGACTTGAACCCACGACCCCTTCCCTGTCAAGGAAGTGCTCTCCCACTGAGCTAACAAGTCGGAATATGTATAGTTCAAGTTTAAATCATCTGTTCTTTTTTGTCAAGGAATCGTTTTCATCCCATCTAAAGGAACTTAATACTGCGTAACTTTAGAATCCTGTTATTTTGTAATTTTTGCATAGATAATAAGATTAAGAACAGACAATAGCAAAGTAATTAAAAACAAATAGGAGATTAAAGCATCCCCACCTGGATATATGCCATCGCCTAAGTATCCCGTAATTATTACATTTATTCCTGATACTACAACTGCTAGAGCAGAAAACATCCCAACCATTATGCCATTAAAAAGTTTTTTATGTTTTAATGGACTTATCATTAACATTAAAATAACTAGCAAACTCAAAATAAATATAAATAAGATTAGTCTTATAAAAAAGTAAATTTCCATTCCTTCCAATGTTTACACCTTCTTTGCTTAATAAATATTTATACTAATTCACCAAACTTCCCCTTCTATCCAACTTCATTAAAGAACATTTTATCACAACCTCTAGATTTATTTTAACATAAAATTACAATTTGAATTAACAATCCCTTTCACATACAAGTTCTCACATCTACAAGAGTTAGCATCAATATGCAGATTATAATGTGATTAGGACTGCCAATTGAACAGCTATTTCATATGCTTCTTCACAAAAACTGAACTTTTCACCCGTATAAATATAAATATGCCTTTTCCCCGCTTCTGCAAAATATAATAAAAAACAGCAGCTGCCCTGCTAATGAATTTAGTGCATCTCGCTGTTAGTATTTCTTTAGCCACATTATTTTGCATCATCACTGCAAGCCTTCTGAAATTCCCATTTTCCTTCTATCCTTATTATTATTTTTGGTTCTTCAATAACTATCTTTTAATGATTTTTTATATACATACAAGTAATCTTCTGCTGTCAACAATCGATAGGCAGAACCATCATCTTTCACAGCTTTTAAATTTTTATAATCTACGCCCGCAAACGGCAATAAATCTTCTCCAAATGAAAAACCAATTGCAAACTTATGCTCCCTAAATTTATCAATAAATGCTCTAATTTCTTCATTGTTGCTTTTAGCATCTCCCAATCATTGACTATAAACATTAGCGGAACAAGAATATCTATATCCTGAGGAAAAAAATCTATGCCTATTATTACCGTATAAAACGGGAGTTACTTTTAAATTCCTAGCTATATTAATTAATTCTTTATAAAGATAGTCACTGCTCAACAACTATACTCCCATTGCATCATCACCATATTAATGTTGACTTATTCAATGATTCCAGCCGCTTTCAGCCAATCTGCAAATTGATTGCAACCCGTTTTATAAGATAAATCTTCTTGTTGTATAGCGAAAATTTCATATTCATGGTATGGATGGAATTTGCAGGAAGATAATATTTTTCTATTAAACTCATATTTTTGATCCTTTGGCCAAAATACTATCCACTTATCTTCATCAAGAACCTTATATGCGACCGCTTCTAAATCATATCCATTTTCATAATAGCCTATGTGTAAATGTTGATTTGAATCAAAGCGCATAATTTTTCGCTTCTTTAAATCCTGTATTCATTTGTACCAGCTCTCTTTAGATAATACTAACATCTATTTATTATTTACATATTACTGTACAACATCATCATTCATATAATATATATCCATAAACCGCTTACATTTGCCTTTTCAGCTATTTATCAAAAGGGATTCCTGCAACTATAGATAATAGCTCCTAATAATAAGCTCACCTTTTTTGCCTATTCTTCGTACATCTTCATCTATAAATCCACACTTTGTATATAATCTTTGTGCTGCTTCCTTTTTAAGGTTACGTGCTAATACAATTTTATTGATTTTACTAAAATTTTCTTTTATAAAAGCAGGCAATTGCACTAATAATTTTTTCCCATATCCCTCGCCTTGATAACAGAAATATTTGGAAAATACTCTTAATAAAATCGAATGATTGTTTTTGAATATGGTTTTACCCCTTCATTTTTATGTAAAACAAAAAAAGTTACAAGTTTATCATTTTTCATTGCTAAAATGGAATAACGGTCTAAATCTTCTTTTGCTAGTTTTATACAGTCTATCGGCTCTCCAGTATAGCGAAGTTGTTCTACTGTTAATTGGTAATTTTTGATTGTATTTTGAATAGTTCATTACAAAAATAAAGCTGCATTTTACACTCTCCTCCCCGAAAAGAATATTTGTTCCCACTTTAACGATTTTGGAGCTGTTTTTTAATAAGATCAGTACCTTTTGCTATCAGTGTTTTTGAATTCCAGTTGGAGAATAGACCTTTTCAGCTGATCAAAATGATTAAATCAATATTCTTTACTTTTTCCTGCACTTCTTTAGCAATTCATTTAAAAATCGTTTACAAACATATCCATTATCTGTAAAATCAGATTAAAGGAGCTGATTTTTATGGAGTTAGTTGTTGGTTTATTAAGATTTGCTGGGGACATAATTGCTGCTTTTGCCATGTCTGCATGGAGCAATTACCAAGAAAAAATCAGTAAAAATTAATCACTTCTTTTATGGGACTGCTTAAATATGAGCAGTCTTTTTTATCTATCCATTTCTGTGTATATTAGCTACGCCCTCTAGTATTCCTTTTCTAAACTGTGACATAAACTTTTCAATTTATTTTATGTATTTCTAATGGGCCACTTGCATGAGATGCCTGCTTTTTGCTTCTTTTTTTAGTAAAATAAAAAAAATCCTTATAAAATTTAAGGATTTTTTAAGATTATTTGGTATAATTACTTTTACTTATATTTTTTCCAAAAGATAGGAGTGTTGAAATGCTTGAGACCTATAAAGAAAAAGACTATTCTCTAAATCAGCTAGAAAATCAGATTCAACGGTTGCGCAAAGAATTGATTCATGTTGGTATGGAAAAAGGCTTTAATAACTCAACCACTCTTCAAATCAGTCAACAACTGGATTATTTTATTTTTCAGTATCAGCAATTTAAAAGCTCAAAATTCCATTACACTATTAATTTATAGTTTTTTATTGGCAAACTTTATGAAAATAAAGGACGCAAAGCCACGGGCCTAACGCATTTGCTATGGCCGCCGGGTTGCAAAACTTTTTCTCCTTTTTTCCTGCTAGATATGAAAATTCCCTCACCTTACTCATCACTTAGATACACCTCAAAATCTCTAAGCAGCATCTATCTCTTTCCTCTTATTCTTAAACAAAAATTCCAAATTCGCCATCTAATTCTTGAATAGGGAAATATTTTGCATTTTTTCCCTTTTCGCACTATTTTAGCGTTTCAAAAAAGCGCCTCTGCCAAATAAAAAGGCAAAGGCGGCAAAGGGGAATACATTTTAGTTATAGCCTGTTTTACAGCTGGATAAACACATTAATTGCTGGTTTTAAATTTTTTTTGATAAGACCAATGTTATTTTTATTAAACCTCTCAGTTTGCAATAAATACGGGCTTCCCACTTGCCGCTGATTGATTTGCAGCAAATGTAACTTGGTGGGTTTGAGCGGCGTCTTGATAGCTTGAGAGTATGTTCGATGAGTCTCCTGTTTTGACTGCGTGCAGGAATATACTATTTTCTGTTATGTATGGATTAAGCTGTTCTTTGTATTCTCTTGTTTGATTTGCTTTTATTTCCCGTATTCTGTCATTATGGAGTTCAATTATTCCTTGATCTGTATATAGTTCAAGACCAGCTTTATTGGATGCTGGAAGAATGCATGTATTGGAGATGGTGGCGATTGCGCCTGATTTCAGTTTCATAGTCACGCTTCCTACATCAGAAACGGATGTTCCTTCTACTTTGTTTTGCATGATTTGGCTGCTGTATGCCGCATATACTTCTTGTACATCGCCACATAAAAAACGGAGAAGGTCAACAATATGAGTGGTTTGTTCGAGAAATTGCCCTCCTGATTGATGGACATCTCTCCACCACGGCACCATTGGCATATCTCCCATCCAATAACCGAGTGCCATTCCCACTTTATGTTCACGAAGCAAAGATGCTGCTTTTGCGGTTATATCTTTATAGCGCCAGTGATAGCCAACAGAAGTGATTAACCCCTTCTCTCCTACTTTCCTTGCCATTTCAAAGGGTTCTTTTTGTATGCCGAGTGGTTTTTCCACAAAAAAAGGAATGCTTCTTTCGATTAATGCATATTCGATATCTCCATGGGCCATTGGCGGAACACAAATATATACAGCATCTAATCGCTGTTTATCCAACATTTCCTCTACCTTTGTATATCCAATAGCATTAGACCAATTTTTTGCTTCCTTTTCCGCTTTTTCTATGCTCGTCCCACAAAACGCTGTCACTTCTATTCCTTCTAAATCTGCCAAAATACGAGCATGCATTTTCGCAAATCCTCCTGTTCCAATTATACCAATTTTCATAAAATGCTCTCCTTTTTATATTTTATTGTTTTGAAGCATTTATCTAAAATCAGAACAAAAAAGATCAAATATCAGCCGCCGATCACCTGGCATTCCTATCTGATTAATAGTTAATTCTACAAATAGAAACCCTTCTCCTTCTTTGTACAAAAACGCCTTTTATTAATCTGTATCATGCATGTGAAGCAAGTGGAAAAAAGAATATATTCCTTTCTATCTAGCAGCAATATATACATGCTATTTCATTCTCCGCTCTCTTTTTCGCCAATTTTCTTCAAGATAACTTGTTTTTCGCTGTCAAAAGAGATAATATTTCATATTTTGTCACATTGTGCGATTTCTCAGGAAATAACAATGATTTTCTTATCCGCTTATTTCCCCCGATTGATCCTATTGCCAGTCTTTAATTCGCCTAGCAACCCATTTTAGATGCGAAAACCCTCGAGAGATGAAATGGCTCCTTTTATAAAACAAAAAAAAAGCATTTCTGCTTTCTTTTTTATCATTCTTATAGCTCTATATACAAACGGTGCACGCTATCGATAAACTGTGTATCATATACGTAAAAATCATTTTCTTCTAGTTTTTCCAGCAATGCTTGTTGAGTTGCTTCTGAAGTGGTTGTGATAAATCCTTCTTGTTTGTGCTTTTCGAGCTGCTCTTGAACTTCTGTCTCTGATTGCAATACTTCTGTTAATACATCTTTTAGTGTCATGCTGTTTCCTCCTAAACGTTACTCTCCACTATAATAGCATGATTTTCTGAAAATTTGCGGAAATTTTTTAGCTTCTAGCAAAAAATCATCTCGTGTTTTAGTGAGAAGTTCCTTATTATTTCTCCGGCAATTGTTTCAGCAAATACTCAGCCAAAGAAATAGACTTTACTCTGGCAGCAATAGATGGCGGCTTGTTTCTTTTGACACCTTCTAATGGATGTCCCAACCAAACGATTTTTTCATCAATAATAATCATTGGATAGGTGGGGTCCTCTATGTTTATAAATCGATAGTCTTTTGATGAAGACGTTTCTCCATAAACCGTTACATGGACTTGTTTTTTTCGTTCATTAAGCATATTAATCCATTCGGCAGAAAGCTGAGTTCCTTTTGTCAGAACAAACACAATCGAACTTTTTGCTCTTTTGATATCTGCTTGAATGGCATCTAATTTTTTGCCATGGGACCAGTGCAAGTAGACAAAAGGATGTTTAATCCATTCACCAATTTGTTTTGGCAAAATAACCGTATGGCCTTCTTCTTGATGGTCTATTAGTTTGCGGATCGTTTTTTGCCTGCTGATATTTTTTTTTGCATAATCTCGATTCGCTACATGGATAAATTTCCCTTTCGTTCTTGTGATGGCAACATTGATTAACCGCTCGCTTTCTTTTCCGACTAAAAGCATGCCAGGCCTTTCTATCGGGAATCCCTCGACATTGTCAAATATAACCATATCTTTTTCACTTCCTTGAAAACGATGTACGGTTGCAATGGCGAGGACACCTTTTGCAGCTTGTTCTGGCACTAATTCTTCGGCAAATGTGCTCATTAATTCCGCTTGAGCTCGGTAAGGAGTAACATAGCCAATGCTTGTCATGCCATTTTTGATTCCTTCGTACATAAGCTGAAAGGACAACAATAGCTGCATCACATTAATTTTTGATTTGCTGCCTTTTTCATAGGTCGTATAGTCTCCAAATCCGCTTGTATCAAGCAAAATATTGGCCTCATCTACAAAAGGAGCTTTGCCAGCAATTTTTTGTCTTTTTTTTGCAACAGATGGGTGGTCGCCGACCAATGAATGGTAAATATATTGATTGGTAAAAGAGGATATGCTTGGATGCATTCGTCTCTGTTCATTCAAAAGGAGCAAATGTGGGTGAAGTTTGCCCTCTGTTACTTTTTCTGCAACACGAGAAGCAGAAAAAATATCATCCTTTAGCCATTTATTAATAAGATCTGTTCGTCCAGCAGCAATGGGGGGAAGCTGTTTAAAATCTCCGCAAATAATTGTCCGTTTAGCAAGACTTGCGGCAAATGCTGCTTGAGGAACATAGCACATGCTTGCTTCATCCACAATTACAAGATCGAAATTATCTTCATAAATCGTCGCATCTGTTGCCGCTTTCGCTAATGTTGTGCCAATAATCATCGCTTTTTTGACAAATTGTATTTCCCTCTTGCGGATTTTTTCCAATACTTGCGCCAATTTTTCTTCTAGTTTTAATAGCTCGGAAGAATCACGCATGCTAAACGATTTCGCTAAATCTTGTTTTAAAAGGCGCTTTTCTTCTGTCAGCTCACTTTTTTGCCGCGCTAAATTTTGGTCTTTTTCTACCAGCAGACTTGTTGTGGTGATTTTATCATCTGCGAAAATCCCGTCCGTTGTGTTGGATCCATATCGTAAAATATCACCCATTTTAAAGCGGCCTTTTTTGGTCGCCGTTTCAGTAATTTCTTTTAGGAGCACATCCACCGCTTGATTGCTTTGAGAGAGGATTAAGACACGTTTCCCCTTCCAGTACCGCTGTAAAGCAACTCTGGCTAATGTATACGTTTTTCCTGTTCCTGGGGGACCCCACACGTATGTGACAGGATTGTATTTGCACCGAAGCGCTAGTTCATGAACATGATTTTTTATGTTTTCAACAGGATGACGCGGCTCTGTTTCTGGATTTATTAATTGCTGAATTCTTGTTCGTTTTCGCTTGCTTTCCTTTATGCCATCAAATCTTGCCATCAACTGTTCTAGAAGTTCCCACGGATCATAAAACAAATAGGCGCCGCTCACAGTTTCTCCTATTGTTTTTTCCAATACAACAAGCAAACTTTTGCCATCTGAGGAAAGAATTCTACCGTCGATTTTGGCGCTTCCCCACTCAATGACAACATTGGACCCAATTGGAATCTTTGTAAAGCTGCTTGTTTCAAAATAATACGTATAGTTTTCTTCCGTATAAAGCATTTTGCCATTATATAAAGCTATTTTTGTGTTGGAATAGCGTTTTAAATGAGTGATTTCTTCTTGCAGCGCTTGCTGCCATTCTTTTATATACGTGCTAGATTTTATCATTTCTTTAACCTTCTGCTGTTTGGATTATCTTTTTGAAACATTTTTTTATTATAGCATTTTTTTGATTTCAGGTCTTATAGATAAAAAGGGATTTCTAAAAGAGTGTTGTTTGTCGGATAATTTCAATGAATAAATCCATTGCTAACACAGACTGATTGGAGTAAAAGGTGGCGAATTCCTGGAAGATTAGCAGGACAGGCGAGACGCCCCGAAGAGTCTCACCGTCCGCCCCATGGAAAGCGATCATTATAGAACGGAAATTAGCCCACTCCTTTAAAAGCAACAAAGTTTACATAAACAGCCTAGATAAAAAGGGATTGTCTATAATTCAACTAGACAATCCCTTTTCTTAATTTGCTTTTTGCTGATTAAGCACATATGCATCGATTTTTTCGTCTAAACGCTCGAGACTTTTTAAGGCTCTTGCTTTTGTGATGGTGCGGTAATGATGGTGGCCGCCTGGTTCTTCATCCTTTTCATCGGCTAATTTCACAATTTTTTGCAGAGGAGTTAAAGCAACGCTTCCTCCCGGGATAAAACTATCTGTATGAAAAAGCACTGCCAAAGCAATTTCTTTTGCTTTAATAGGATTTTCCCCTAAACGGATTAATAGTTTATGAGCTCTCTCTGCTCCTTTAATTGGGTGAATATCATTTTGCTTATACAATTTATAATCCCATTTTCCATCTTTATACCAAGTATAGTGCCCCATATCATGGAGAAAACCGGCTTTTGCGGCCACATCCACATCAAGTTTCTGCTCTTTCGCCATTTCAAATGCGTGGTAACTGACAGCCAGAGCATGGGCTAGTCCTGAACGGGTAATATACTTTTGAGCAATATGATGGTTAAAAATATCCGTTAATTTAACATCTCTCATCTCCCAACCACTCCTTATATATTTATAAAAAAACACCCTAAATAAAGGTGTTATTAATGACAACCATTCATTTTTAGAAAATGACTTACCTATCTCGATCCTATGAAAAACTATTTTTCCCATTATACAATAAAAATTGGCAGATGTAATAAAAAGAGTCTGCATTTTTGTAAAATTCCCTTTCTTTTATTATATAAACAAAAAACATAGTTGTTCCAAAAAATCTTATTCCTTTTATTATTCTCCTGCTATCTTTTATAGTTTCTGTTAAATAATTACAACATCTAGGCTTCTATAGTGTCCAAGCAGGGCCTTTTAACATATAAAGATTAATAAGAGGATGGAAAGGTGGATAATTTTTTATGAAAATTAGAAAAGCAATTATACCAGCAGCGGGGCTTGGCACACGTTTTTTGCCTGCCACAAAAGCTTTGCCGAAAGAGATGCTGCCAATTATCGATAAACCGACTATTCAATATATTGTTGAAGAAGCAGTCGCCTCTGGAATTGAAGAAATATTAATTGTCACAGGAAGAGGCAAAACTGTAATTGAAGACCATTTTGATAAATCCTATGAATTGGAAGATACTTTATCCAAACGAAATCATTTTGAGCAGTTGCTAGAAATAAAGCAGATTTCTAGTATGGCCTCCATTTGCTATGTTCGCCAAAAAGATCCTCTTGGTTTAGGAGACGCTGTTTTGTGCGGAAAAAGCTTTATTGGTGATGAACCTTTTGCTGTTTTGCTTGGTGATGATGTTGTTCTTTCCAAAACACCGTTATTGCAGCAGCTTATAAATGTTACAACTAACTATCATGCACCTGTTTTAGCCATTTCAGAAGTTAATGAATGTGATGTAGACAAATATGGCATTATCCAACCCTTTTTGCCGCCAATAAAGGAAAAAATCTATAAAATGGAAGACATCGTCGAAAAACCTCCTCTAAATCGTGCCCCCTCTCGTTATGCCGTAATGGGCAGATATATTTTGCCTTCCACTATTTTCACTATACTAGAAAATTTCAAACCAGAAAGCGGAAAAGAATTGCAGCTGACAGATGCGATTGCACAGCTGAATAAGCAAACCCCTGTATTGGCGCTGGATTTTGAAGGAACTCGTTATGATATTGGAGATAAACTTGGCTTTATTAAAGCAACCATTGATTTTGCTTTGTTAAGAGAAGATATGAAAAAAGAAATTCTCGCTTTCTGGGAAAAAAAATTGAAATCATGATGAAAACAAAAAACACTCGGAGGAGAATTTTCTTTTCTTCATGCCAGTTTTTATAAAATGCCGCTATATTAAAACGGCTAAAAAAAAGAAAATGATTTCTTTATAATAATCAAGAAATTCAACTAAAAGGAAGAGGAGTTTATAATGAAAATTTCTGTAATCGGCACTGGGTATGTTGGATTATCTACAGGTGTTTGTCTAGCTGAAATCGGCCATACTGTAACATGCATTGATATTGATCAAAAAAAAATCCAGCATTTGCAAAAAGGCATTCCCCCATTTTATGAGCCTGGAATGGAAGAAATGATTATTCATAATTTAACTGAAAAAAGACTATTTTTTTCATCTTCCCACAGAGATGGTGTAGCAGGAGCAGATATTGCCATCATTGCTGTTGGCACTCCCCAAAAAGAAGATGGATCTTGCAACCTCGCATTTTTAGAAGAAGCTGCAATCAATATTGCCCCTTTTTTAGAAAAAAACTCCATTATTGTCATAAAAAGCACCGTTCCGATCGGCACAAACGAAACCATTCAAAAGCTGATTGAATCTCGCTTTCAAAAGAAGCTGCAAATTGTTTCTAATCCTGAATTTCTGCGGCAGGGATCCGCTATTTTTGATACACTGCATCCAGATAGAATTGTGATTGGTTCTGAAAGTAAAGATGCGTCTGAAAAAATTGCCGCAATGTATCTTCCTCTAAACGCCCCCATTCTTACCACAAGCATTCGCAGTGCAGAAATGATCAAGTATGCTTCTAATGCTTTTTTAGCAACTAAAATCAGCTATATCAATTATATTTCCAATTTATGCGAACAAGTTGGTGCAGATGTAGAAGCTGTCGCAAAAGGAATGGGAACAGACAAAAGAATCAGTCCTGCTTTTCTGCAAGCTGGCATTGGCTATGGCGGTTCTTGCTTCCCAAAAGATGTAAAGGCATTATTAGCTATTTCGGAGGAAAACGGCGTAAATTCAGGTCTTTTGCAAGAAGCTGCAGCAATAAATGAACACCAGCAAACCATTCTTATCAATAAAGCTTTACAGCGGTTTCAAACTCTTAAAGGAAAAAGATTTGCTTTATTAGGACTTTCCTTTAAGCCAGAAACAGATGATATGCGAGAAGCACCTTCTATTCCAATGGCAAAACAGCTGGCCGAATTGGGCGCAAACGTTATCGCCTATGATCCAAAAGCTATCCACAATGCAAAAAAAATACTGGGAAGCACTATACAATACACAGATTCTATCGATGATGCAGTCTTGCAAGCAGATGCTATTTTTATTGTAACGGAGTGGAATGAGATTAAAAATATGGATATTGGCACTCTATTAAAAACCACCAGATCTCCCATCGTTTTTGATGGACGAAACTGTTTTGATGAAAAAAGGCTTAAATCTTGCGACTCCATTGAATACTATTCTATCGGAAGGCCTGTTTTATTGATTAACCAGCCTAAAAACCAGCAATCTAGCTTATTCTAGTTAAGAAAAAAAGGAAAAGTTATCCTGTTGGTGCAGTTTTGTTATTTTTGCGGCAGTTTTCCAATATCTTGCTGCGTTTTTTTTAAAATAGCTATTTGTCGACAAAAATCGATAACCTCAACTTTAAAAAGCTGCAAACAATGACTTAACATTGCTTGCAGCTTTTTTTCCTATCTAAAGATTATTCCTTTTTTATTGCTGATCACTGATTTTTATAAAATGATCGATAATCTGCGGCAGTTTTTCTCTTCGTTTTATTAAGGTTTCTACAATTGCTTTTTTTTCTTCCTCTGTGACATGCCATTCTTCTGGAATACACGCTACTATTTCTTTTAGCAAATGAATCGGCATTGCTTGAATGGTTTGAAGAGATTCTTTATACATGCATTTATCTGGGACAAAAGAATGGATAAGCTGATGTGTGGCGCTTTTTATGATGCCAGCAGGAAGCTTGCTTAAGTCATCTTTTTGCCAATTATACGAGTTAAATATTTCTGCATGATCCATGATGATAACACGATAATTGCCGCCATCTTTTTGAAATAAAATATTTTTTCTTGTGCGATCTCTATTATACAGCCAATAATCAAAGGCAATAATGCCTGCTAAGCAAGAAGCATTTGATACTGCTTTAATAGTCCCTACTTCATGTCCATTTTGACATGCTGGCACATACATGGAGGCAAATTGATATTTGGAAGGTATGTCTTTTATATCTGGATAATTTTGAAAAAAATCTTCAGGCATTTCCACAATTTGAGCAAAAGGAATCGGCAGACCAAGAAATCGGCCAATACAATAGCCAATCCATTCATTTGCCAATGATTTTTCAAAGCCTGGCCTAATATCTTTTACGACATAATCATTGCCGTCACTGCATGTTAGCAGAAGAGATTGGGATTTACCATCTAATTTGCGTTTCATATAACTTGGTTTAATCATTCCTATCTCCCTCCTGCTTTTTTATGTCCAAGCTTTTTAGCAGCTCTACATACTGATCTGCCACCTGTTGAATAGAAAAGTTTTTTTGCACATGTTCTATAGAATTACTAGACATTTTTTGCTGTTTTTTCTCGTCATCTAATATTTGATAGATGCTTTTTACTGCCTCTTCCACTTTTTGGTCTGCAAACAATACACCTGTTTGATCATTTTTCACTAATTCATTCATAGGCATAATATCGGCGGCGACAACTGGAACACCGCAGCTCATGGATTCAATAAAGGTATTGCCGAATGATTCACATTTAGTTGTAGCAAGTGTGCACCCTCCGGAAATCCTTATTTTGGCATACACATGGGGCATTTGCTGATATGGGATAACAGGAAACCATTTGATAATATCTGCAAGGTTTTCAGTTTCTCTTTTTTTGGCAAATTCTTCTCGTTGAACACTTTGTGCTCCGCCAATCAGCCATATTTCGATATCATCTCGCTCTTTTTTTATCTTTTTGGCAATTTCTATTAACATTGGCCAGTTTTTCCGTTTATCAACACGACCAATCCAGCCAATAATTTTTTTGCCATGAGGCTGTATAGGAATCTTTTCCATATCTATTTCTTCTTGCGTAAGGGGACGAAAGAAAGTAGTATCAAGACCATTATAAATAACTTGGATTGGGATATTATCTGAAAGGATGGATACAAGCCTTTTTTGGTAGTAGGATGGAACAATAATAGTTTCTGGATGAACGCCTCTGAAATTCGCTAAATGAGGAGTAAGCTTTAGAAGTTCAGGAGTTCTTGCTTCTACAATAACAGGCCCCTTAAATTTTGCTTTGCGAATCCATTTAAATGCATCTTTTGTATCGACAACAATAATGGCATCATAGCGATTCTTTTTTATAATAGCTATAATTTCCTCTGTGTCTTTTGTCAAATAAATGGTAGACACATCTTGCATAATATGTGCACCGCCGTGATCTGTTGTATATAAAAATTCTGTTTCTATTCCATGCTTTTTAAAATAGACGGCTCGATTTCTCCAGCCAGCATTCACGCCGCCAACAGTAAGAAGCCGCCAAATAACTAGTATTTTCATAGATATTCAATCCTTGCTGGTTCTAGAATGATAAATTTGCTGCAAGTCTTTTAGAATGCCTGCGATATTTTTTTGGTATTTATCATCTATATGTTTTTTCATTTTTTTAGGAGCATTCAGCAATTTTTCTATCAATTTTTCTGCATTTCCTTGAAAAGACTGCTCTTTATTTGCCCAATAATTGTCCATCAATTCCATTACTTCATCTGGGTTATACCCTAATACAAGCATAGCTTTCACCCATTCTTCTTTAAATACTTTATGCACAATATTTTCTAATTCAGGCGAATAATTTTTTTGTGTTTTCAATAAAATTTTTGTTTTCTTTTTTGTTTTCACTGTATTTGTTGGACTTTGCATTAACTCTTGCAATATTTCCCTTGATTGTTGTTCCATGTCTATAAAGTATTTCCATTCTTCATATAATGCTGGGGCTGATGCTTGCACATGCGCTAAAAAAATTTCTTTGTTTTCTTTTCCTAAGGAAGTTAATAGTTTGCGAGGATATGGATAAACACGATCACGCCAAACGGTTCTTGCAACATCAATCACTTTCAGACTACCGTCTGGCTGAAGGAATATTTGTCTTTTATGATGATCAATTCTTTCAAAACCAATCTCTTTAAAAACAATAAGCATGTCTATTAATTTATTAGAAAGCTCTGGAGTTAGAGGCTGTGATTGAAGAAATTCCCGTACATCAACCCCTTTTATAATTTCCATCGAGATATAATTTGGCCCTTTTTCGTAAACCTTTGGAAACAGATCAGTATGTTGTCCAAGCGATAGGGCAAAATATTCCCTTTGACAATCTTCTTCATTGCCAAATACTTTCATACATTCTTCTTCCGATAATTGAAAGACTGCTCCTTGTCTCCCCTTTCCCATCATTTTTAGTGTTGTATTATTTTCTACCTGTACATCCTCATTGTCTATATTTTGAACATGTATATCTTTTATTAAACTATCAAGTGTTTCTCGATCCAATTTTATGCTCCCTCTTTCCTCTGCTAGATATTTTAAAAGCTATCTCTGCTTTCCAGCTGCATTTTAAAGCAGCCTTCCTCTTATTTTTCCTGCTTGTCTAACTCTAAAGAATTTAGCCTTCTATATGATAATCATTTATGGGAAGTTTTGTAACGGCACATACCCTATGGAAAAAAATAGTGAAAAAGATTTTTCCAGTCCATTTAATAAATCGTTTTTCTGGAAACATTTTTATCACCCCTTAATAGGCTTTTTCCCCCTATCTAAGGAATGATAAAAGAATGGGAGGAATCTAGGCGGGCAGAAACCTGGCTGTAAAAACTTGATCTGTCCGACTAACAAACAGTGGGAATGGAGAAAATCTTCACTGTTTGAAGTTTCACTTTATTTGAGCTTTCAAGGAATAGTTTTTCTAAAATTCGGCAATAAAGATGTATAGAAAAAGAGTTAAAAATGAGGTGCCTTTCAGTTGAAGACAAACGCGTTCGAAGATTTTTATAAAAAAACAATAGAGCTTAATCATGATATTTACCGAGGATGGCTCCATCACTCTTTATATACATGGCATTGGTGGATAGGCATTGCCCTGATTGTCATTCCATTGCTGTTATGGCTGAAATTTAGGAATAAAAAAAGCCAAGATCGTTTATTATTTGCCGGGGTAGTCGTAGCAATTATTTCGGCTTCATTAGATTATGTAGGGACATTTTTTGGCAAATGGAGATATGATTATGAAGTATATCCAGCTGTTTCCAATTACATTCCATTCAGTTTTTTTGCTTTGCCTATTGCCGTTATGTTTCTGCTGCAGATTAAACCAAAAATGAACCCTTTTTTAAAAGCACTTATTTTTGCTGTTTTTTCCATCATCGCTCTGCCAATTGTTAAATGGATCGGCATCTATGAACCTGTCAAATGGAATTATCTGTATTCCTTTATCATTCAGTATTTTATTTATTTAATTGCCCATTATATAAGCAGAAAAACCAAATTCCAGCCTTTGGATGAGTAGCAGAAAATCAAATAGACCCCATCTAGCGAAACCTTTCCTAGATAGGGTTTATTTATTTTTAGACAGAAAAATCTAAAAACTTGCTATACTAGATGAAAAAGGCAAAGGAGAAAAAACATGCTATTGCGAACAGCACATAAATCAGAAAAAGAAGCTATCTTTCAAATGGGTTTTAAAGAATGGGCAAAAGGGCGAATTTTCACCAAATATATACAAGATAACAAAAAAGAATAAGAGTACGGAACACATTACATATATGTTGATGATAAACATAATATAATTGGTTCATTTAGCATTTTATCTTTCTATTTGCAGCAAAAAACTCCTCTTTTTGGTATTGGCTCTATTTAATCAGTAGAGAACATCAAGGAAAGGGATATGGAAAAAAATGCTGCAAACCTTCCTTTCTGCTGATAGCCGAAATATCTTTATGCTTTACAGATAGTCACTACAAAGAAATTTGCACAGTAGCAAAATCAGAAACGCCTTCTTATTTTTAATCTTTTTTCATTAAAAAATAGGTTACTAGAATACCTTTCCTGTAGTTATAATCCCTTTATTTGTATGAATCACTAATGGTGCCTCTATAGCTGTTTTTGCAGAAAATAGCCATTTTCTTCCTAATGGCGATAAAATAATAAATGCTCCATCTTCATATTCGCCAAAAAAATTCAGGTAATTTTCTTCATATAATTTTTTTTGATGGCGGATTGGAATATCTAAATACTGTATTTTTTCTGCATATTCTTTTATTTTACTTGTTCCTAAACCGATTTCACTAATGGATAAAATATTGTCTTTTGGCAAAAAAACTTTATATGAAGATTTAGGAGAAGTTTCTTTTCTTGCAATCAATTCCACAATATTGCCTGCCGGATCTTCAAAATAGCATGCTTTTGCTTTCATAAACTCACCAAACTCAATTTCATCTTCCCCTTCTTCTTTGGCAAGTGCTACTTTGCTAGAAAGCCATGCTTTTGCTTCCTGAAAAAGATTGGCATGAATATTAAAAGCAAAATGGTAAAAATAATCATGCTGTTCATCTTTTATAAAAGTGAGAACGCTTTCTCCAACTTGAAAAGAAACACGATTGTCTTCACTTATCTGTTGAATAAAACCAAATATATTTTTATAGAAAGCGACTGTTTCTTTAAAATGATTAATCGATAATTCTATTTGTTTAATCTTCATAGCCAGCCCCCTATTGAATAAAGGGACTTTCCTGTCTTATAAAAGTCCCTTTTTATTTATTATGCCTGCTGTTCTTTTGTTGGTCCCATAACACCTGGGACCACTAGCCCTGCTTGTCGGAGCAGCACAGTCATTTGGCCCCGATGATGGGTTTGGTGATCAATTAATGTGCGAAGCAAAGCTCCCCTTGGAACTGGTCCTTTAAAACTTTCCACCGTTTCATTGATCATTTCATCTGTGAGTGTTTTTTCAACAGCTGCTTTTAGTTCTTCGGCTACTTTTTTGTAGCTTTCTGCAATCTCTTTTGCACTTTGCGGAATTTCATTGCGATTTAATTCTACAGGAACCTTTACCCCAACAAGTCCCGCAAAAAAAGTTGGTGTTGTTGCTAAATGCCAGCCAAGCCACCCTAATGTATTATGCCCTTCTACAATGGCTTGATCTAATTTTTCATCTGTTATTGCTTCTAACACTCGAATTGTTCCTTCTGCCTGAAGAGACCAATCTGCTAAAAAATCATTTACTTGACGATACATATATATTCACTCCTACTATTTCTTCTATCATCTATCATTTTAAATCAAGTGTTCTTTATTATTCAAATAATAGAAACTTTATTTGAATAATAAAGACTTTTCCTATAGGAAAATAAGTACTGTAAACTTTAATTGAAACTTTTATCTGTTAGTTATCAACTGTTTGATGCGTAAAATTTATTGGGCTAGTGTTTTTCTACAAGAAATAAACTTTTTTCCAAAATTGATTTATTAAAATTATTTATTTATTTGTTTAGTTATTTTTGAATGCGTAAAATTTATTAAGAGAGTTTTTCCTATTCAGCTATTTCGCCTCATAAAAGTCCTTCTTCATCACCCCTGTTCTTACTGCATATCCATTTGGATTAATCACTTCCCCTTCTTCAACAAGATGAAAACCGATAGATTGATATAATTGGATATTTCCTTCTAAAGACATTCTTACTTTGCATTCCATTTTATTTTTCTCCAGTTGTTTTGCATAGTTTTCGAGCCATTGAAGCATGTATTTGGCTATTCCTTTTCCTCTATATGCCGGCAAAACAGCTAACCGGGAAAAATATAATGTCTCAGTCTTTTCCATAAAACGCACAGAAGCTATCGGGCCTTCCTCTATTAAACAAATGGCAAAATTTTCGATACCGTTTTTAAAATTTTCTGTCAATACTTCAATTGGTTCAGTAATCGCACTTGATGGCACTTCGAGTTTTCCATATTCTTTAAAAGCTTCACACATAATCTGATGGGCTGCATTAATTGTTTGCATTGTCCCAAGTTGTACTTTCATCTTCTGTTCCCCCTTTACGTTTCGCTGATATACATCTAGTTTAACAAAAAAAGGGAGTCCATTCAGAAAAAATCTCCCCATGATCTCCCTTTTTTCTTATGAATTGTTGCTTTTAAAAGCACAGCCTAATTCCAATGGACAAGCGCCAAGTTTATCTGTATTCAGACTGCTGCATCTATCTTCACCCATTTGGTCTATTAAAAAATAAATTTTTTTGAGAAAAAAGACTTTTTAAATATTCCACTCTATCAATAATCCTGCTTGCGTTAATCCTCCGCCAAATCCGAATAAAAGCAATTTATCTTTCGTTTTTAATTTTCCCGCTTTTACTGCTAAATCCATGGCAAGTGGAATGGTTGCACTAGATGTATTTCCATAATCAATTAAACTGACCAATGTTTTTTCTAGCGGATAGCCGCTTTTTTCACAAATCGATTCAATCATTCGCAAATTGGCGCTATGGGGTACAAACCAATCTACATCTAAAAGATCAATGCCTCCATTATTTGCGACAGCTTTCATTCCTTTTGGCACCGTCGAGACAGCCCATTTATATACTTCTCGGCCATTTTGCACAATATTTCCATCCGCTTTCAGAATGATGCCATCCATTTGTTCTGAAATGCTTGTCGCATAAAGATTTTTGCCAGCTTCCCCTCTTGAATCAAGGAAAAAGGAAAGGAAACTTGGATTCTTCTCATCATATTCTACTAACACTGCTGATGCCCCGTCGCCAAACAGAATACATGATGTCCTGTCCTCATAGTCAGTAATTTTCGTTAATGCTTCGGCTCCGATTACAAGAATTTTTTTATTCAAACCTGCCGTTATTAAACCATTTGCAACATGCAAACCATAAGTAAAGCCAGCACATGCTGCGTTTAAATCAATGGTTCCCGCATTTTTTATTCCTAACTTTCCTTGCACAATTGCAGCAACACTTGGCGTCTTAAAATCCGGGGTCATGGTACAGACAATAATCATTTCAACATCTTCTATAGGTTTAGAGTAGCGTTTCATTAAATCAAGTACTGCCATATATGCTAAATCGCTTGTAAATTCATTTTCTTCTGCCATTCGTCTTTCTTTAATGCCGGTTCGTTGGATAATCCAATCATTATTGGTTTCGACTATACGCTCCAAATCTTCATTTGTTATCTTTTTTTCTGGAACATAGGATCCAATTGCGGTAACTCGGGCTTTCGAAGTTAACATAACATCCAACCTCGCTTCTTTTTCACTAGATATTAGTATCAGGTACTAACTTTATTCCATCATATCATTATTTTTCTAGAAGAACCAGATTATAATAAAATTATTATAGCTTTTTAAACGCTGTTTGTTCCCTTTTGCAATCATCGGGAAAATATAATAATAAAGTGAAACTTCAATCAGTGGGAATTTTCCACGTCCCCTGATTATTAGTGGAACCAATCCGGCTTTTATGAACAAGTTTCTACCCACCTAGATTTCTCGGTTTCTCTGATAATCCCTTAGGCGGGGGTCAAAATCCCGTTAAATAGTGATAAAATTCAGAATGTAGACAAAAACAAAAATGCATACTTTCAGGCTGATTGAAAACGTCTGTCTTTTAAGGAACGAACCTTTGCGAGGAGCGGAGTTACCAAGGGAGATAATGAGCACCAAAACAAGGTGAGCAACAAAAAGCGGAACTTTGTCAGCAGCCTATAAAATTATCTTATTCGTATTAAATTTATTATTTTATAATATTTTATGCAATTGGAAATTTAATGACATTGACATTTTTTCTATGCACTAATATAATCACCTAGGTGTGTTTTTTCGACAATTAATTCATTTTTGAAATGTAAATTGTTAGAATATTTCTATTAAAGAAAAATATTTTTATATTTAGGAGGATCGTATTCTAATGAGTCAACTTTTTCGCAGGAAATCGATGAACTTAATGATTTCTCAATCTCAAAATAAAACATTAGAACGAACCATGGGTGTTTGGGACCTGATTTTTTTAGGAGTAGGATGTGTAATTGGGACAGGGATTTTTGTAGTGACAGGAGTAGTAGCAGCGGACAGTGCTGGGCCTGGCATTATGCTTTCTTTTGTTCTTGCAGGGATTGCTTGTGCTTTGGCTGCTTTTTGCTATGCAGAATTTTCATCTGCTGTTCCATTATCGGGAAGTGTATATACCTATACGTATGCTACTTTAGGAGAACTGTTTGCCTTTTTAATTGGCTGGGACTTAATGCTTGAATATGTGCTCGCTGTTTCTGCTGTTGCAACAGGATGGTCTGCTTATTTTCAATCATTAATCGCAGGATTTAATATCCACCTTCCTGCTGTTATTTCATCAGCTCCAGGCGTCGGCAAAGGCGGCATGATTGATTTGCCTGCTATTTTGATTATTATGTGCATTACTGCACTTGTTTCAAAAGGCATTAAAGAAAGCATTAAATTTAATAATATCATGGTTTTTGTAAAATTAGGGGTTATTCTCCTCTTTATTATTGTTGGTGTATTTTATGTAAAACCAGATAATTGGACACCATTTATGCCCTTTGGTTTTAGTGGCGTTATAACTGGAGCTGCTACTGTTTTCTTTGCATATATCGGTTTTGATGTTATTGCAACTGCTTCTGAGGAAGTTAAAAATCCTGGAAAAACAATGCCGATTGGAATTATTGGATCCCTGGCGATTTGTACAACACTATACATTGCCGTATCAGCTGTTTTAACTGGAATGATTCCTTTCACTGAACTAAATGTTGGAGCACCTGTTGCCTTAGCATTAGAATCAGTAGGCCACAACAGCATTGCCGGCATCATTTCTGTTGGTGCTGTTATGGGAATCACCACAGTAATACTTGCATTAATTTATGCACAAGTCCGTTTAAGTTTTGCAATGAGCCGCGATGGATTGTTGCCAAAAATCATGTCTAGTGTTAACGAAAAAACAAAAACGCCATTTAAAAATACATGGCTAACAGGAAGTATTGCAGCATGTATTGCCGGTTTTGTTGATTTAACTACATTGGCGCATTTAGTTAATATGGGCACACTCGCAGCGTTTACGCTTATTTCTATTGCCATTATTGTACTTCGCAAAAAATTTCCTGACTTAAAAGGATCCTTCCGTGTTCCTTTTGTGCCAGTGCTGCCTATTATCAGCGCCTTATTATGCTTAGGTCTTGCAATTAGCCTCCCTGGCATTACATGGATTTCTTTTGTTATCTGGCTTGCGATTGGAACCATTATTTATTTCCTTTATTCAAAAAAGCATAGTAATTTAAATAAATAGCAAAAGAAGAAGGAAACAAGCTTATTTCTTCCTTCAGACTGTAGACAAACTCTCCTTAAAAAGAAAGTTTGTTTACGGTTTTTTTGTTTATTTTTCTTTTAACTTAAGATAGAGGTTTCCACTTCAGAGGTTCGCTTTCTACGGGGCGAGCGCCGAGCTGCTTCACTTCCCTCCTGCAGCTGTCTCTCTAATCCAGTAAGAGTCTCTCCTATCCGCTCCAATCGACTTACTTTCAATCTATCATCAAATTCAAATCTTCCATCTTTTAAAATAAAGATAGATAAATGGACAGATGAGCAACTTTGCTTTCCCAACATTCTTTTATCCAAAGAGACCAATTAGAAATGATAACATAACAGCCATAAAAAAATAGCTCCAAGCAGGAACTATTTTTTATGGCTATTATGGCTTTAACACTACTTTAATGACATCATCTTCATGTTCATAAAACATTTTATATGCTTCGCTTGCCTGGTCCAGCGGCACTTTATGTGTGATAATTTCAGTTGGATCAAACTCTTTGTTTGCTATTTTGTCAAATAACATTGGCATATAATGAATCACTGGCGCTTGTCCAGTTTTTACTGTAATGTTCCGTTCAAAAATATTCCCTAATGGAAACATATTATATGTGGATCCATAAACGCCAGTAAGCTGCATCGTCCCGAATTTTCTGACAGAATTCATGCCAATTTGAATTGCGCTTAATGTGCCGCCTTGCAGTTTTAATTTTTGTTCAACTTTTTCCATCATATTTTTTTTGCCATCCATGCCAACACAATCGATGACAACATCAGCGCCGCCTTTTGTTATTTCCTTAATGTACATGCCTGTATCTTCATGCTGGTCAAAATTAATAATCTCCACATTATTCATTTTTTTTGCATGGTTTAATCGATAGGGAATATTATCAACAGCAATAACACGTGTTGCCCCTTTCATCCATGCAAATTTTTGTGTCATTAAGCCCACAGGTCCACAGCCTAATACAACTACTGTATCCCCTTCTTTTACTCCAGAATTTTCAACGCTCCAATATGCTGTTGGAAGTACGTCTGACATAAACAACAAACCTTCATCTTCTATTTCACAAGATTCAGGGATTACAAATGGCATAAAATTCCCATAAGGAACACGAAGCAATTCTGCCTGGCCGCCAGGATAGTTTCCGTATCGTTCTGTAAAACCAAAATATCCCCCGGTATCCGCTTGTTCTTTATGTGGGTTAGAGTTATCGCATTGACTTTCCATATCATGTTCACAATAATAACAATGTCCACAGGAGATATTAAATGGAAGGACAACCCGATCGCCTTTTTTCACCTTTGTAACATCTGGGCCTACTTCTTCAACAATTCCCATTGGTTCATGGCCGATGACGTAGTCTTTGTGTGCTGGCATTGCTCCCAAATAAATATGTAGATCTGAACCACATATAGCTGTTGAAGTGATGCGGACAATAATATCGTCTTTTTTCTGCAATGTCGGATCTTCCACCTGTTTTACTTGAATATCTTTTGCTCCTTGATAGGTAACTGCTTTCATTTCCATCCCCCTAAAACTGTTATGTAAAAACACATACCTCTTTCTGCATGGCTATAAACCTCTATAAAAAATCTTCCTTTTGCACTTTTTCATATTGTATATCACTTCATCAAAATTATACAAAAAAATCCAGAGGAAAATCTTCCTCTGGATTTTAATTGCATTTATTTATGATAACTGTCAACTATTTAAGCATTCACTGTCGGCAAATGAGAAACGCCCATTAAATATTGATCCACTTTGCGCGCTACTTCACGGCCTTCATTGATTGCCCAAACGATTAAGCTTTGGCCTCTTCTTGCATCTCCTGCAGCGAAGACACCCTCTACATTTGTTTGGAATTCGCCATATTTTGCAGCAATTTTGCGGAATTTAGTATCTACGCCAAACTGCTGAAGCACTGGCTGTTCCGGTCCTTCAAAACCAATTGCGATAAATACCAATTGCGCTGGCCATACTTTTTCTGTACCAGGAATTTCATTAAAAATAAAAGTTCCGTCTGCTTGTTTTACTTTTTCCATTGAAATCGTATGAAGCTCTTTTAAGTTGCCATTTTCATCTTTTACGATTTTTTTCGTTTGAATGCTGTATTTTCTTGGATCACTGCCAAACTTTTGTTCTGCTTCTTCATATGCATATTCTAATGTAAAAACCTGTGGAAATGCTGGCCACATATTATCATCTGTACGCGTTTCCGTTAATCTTGGATGTTTCCCAAATTGCACAACAGATTTGCATTTTTGGCGAAGTGCTGTTGCCACACAGTCTGCACCAGTATCTCCCCCACCGATAACAATAACATCTTTTCCTTCTGCATTAATGAAATTTCCATCTGCAAAGTTGGAATCAAGCATGCTTTTTGTTGCTTTTGTCAAATAGTCCATTGCAAAATGAACACCATTTGCTTCTCTGCCTTCAATTGTTAAATCACGCTGTTTTTGCGCTCCTGTACAAAGAATGACCGCATCAAATTGTTGTTTTAGTTCTTCTGCTGTAACATCTTTGCCAATCTCTGTATTTGTAACAAAATCAATGCCTTCTTGTGTTAATAATTGCACTCGGCGTTCTACATCTTTTTTCTCTAATTTCATGTTAGGAATTCCATACATTAATAATCCGCCTGGGCGATCAGAACGTTCAAATACAGTAACTGAATGGCCTGCTTGATTCAATTGATCTGCACTAGCAAGTCCTGCAGGTCCTGATCCAACAATCGCCACTTTTTTGCCTGTGCGATTTTTTGGGATTTTTGGTGTGATCCAACCATTTTCAAATCCTTTATCGATAATCGTGCGTTCAATATTTTTAATGCTAACCGCTGGATCAGAAATTGCCACTGTACAAGATCCTTCACATGGAGCAGGACAAGCACTTCCGGTGAATTCCGGGAAATTATTTGTTTTTAGCAATCTATCTAGTGCTTCCTTCCATCTGCCCCGGTAAACAAGATCATTCCATTCTGGTATTAGATTGTGGATTGGGCATCCTGATGTAGATCCTGAAATTTCCATTCCAATATGGCAGAATGGCGTTGCACAATCCATGCAGCGTGCTCCTTGTCTACTAAGCACTTCATCAGAGAAAGGAGCAGAATATTTTTTAAAATCATTTAAGCGGGAAAGCGGAGATCTTTCTTCCGCTTCCTCCCGTTTAAATTCCATAAAACCAGTTGCTTTTCCCATTACATTCTCTCCTCTCTTACTGAACAGCTACTGTGTCTTTAGTAGTTTTGTGTTTTTTTTTCTCTTGGTTTGAATTGCTTTCAAATGCCTGCATTACTGCCTCGTCTTCAGATAACCCGCTGTTTAAGCCCGCTTGAATTTCTGAAATCATACGTTTGTAATCTTTCGGAATCACTTTTACAAATTTGCTTACTGCTTTATCCCAATTTTCCAGCGTTTGTTTTGCTACAATGCTGTCTGTTTGCTCTTGATGTTTTTCAATTAATCGTTTTACTGCTTCTATTTCTCCTGCATCTTCCAGTGATTCAAAAAGAATCATTTCTTGATTGCAAAGATTTTTAAATGCTTTTTTGTCATTTGCAAGCACATATGCTACCCCACCAGACATACCTGCTCCAAAGTTTTTCCCTACTTCGCCTAATACTACTACCTGACCTCCAGTCATATATTCCAGACCATGGTCGCCAATACCTTCTACTACAATATTTGCTCCACTATTACGTACAGCAAAACGTTCGCCCGCTTTTCCATTTACAAAGGCTTCGCCATCTGTCGCACCAATAAAAGCAACGTTGCCTGCAATTACATTATCTTTTGCTACATATGAATCAACAGAAGGTGCCTTTACAATGATTTTTCCGCCAGATAAACCTTTTCCTACATAGTCATTTACATCCCCTGTTAAATAAAGGCTCATGCCTTTTGGAATAAATGCTCCAAAACTTTGGCCTGCAGATCCTGTGAAATGCAGATTAATTGTGTCGTCCGCCAAACCTTCTTCTCCATATTTTTTTGAGATTTCACTGCCGACAATTGTACCGATAACACGATTTGTATTTTTTACCGTATAATACAGATCAATGTTTTCTCCTTTTTCGATTGCTTTTTCTACAGCTGGCAAGATTTTTTGCATATCTAAGCTTTCATCGATTTTATGATTTTGCGGTTTTTGGAATGTACGAGGCCCATCCATTTGATGCAATAACTTGCTTAAATCAAGGTCTTTTGTTTTCCAATGAGATTTTGCTTGTTCGCTCACTGATAAAAGATCTGTTCTTCCAATCATTTCTTCCACTGTTCTGATGCCTAGTTGAGCCATTAATTCACGCACTTCTTCTGCAACAAAACGCATAAAGTTGACAACATGATCAGGATCTCCTGCAAATTTATAGCGAAGCTCTGGATTTTGTGTCGCAACACCGACAGGACATGTATCAAGGTGACATGCACGCATCATTACACAGCCTAAAACGATTAATGGCGCTGTTGCAAAACCAAACTCTTCTGCCCCTAAAAGCGCTGCTAAAACAACGTCTTTTCCTGTCATTAATTTCCCATCTGTTTCTAATACAACACGGCTTCTTAAACCGTTTAGCATCAATGTTTGGTGCGTTTCTGCTAAACCAAGTTCCCATGGAAGACCTGTATGCTTGATGCTTGTTTTTGGAGATGCACCCGTTCCGCCGTCATAGCCGCTTACTACGATAACATCTGCAACACCTTTTGCCACACCTGCAGCAATTGTGCCGATTCCGCCTTTAGATACTAGTTTTACGCTGATTCTTGCCTCTCTATTTGCATTCTTTAAATCATGGATTAGCTGCGCTAAATCTTCAATTGAATAAATATCATGATGAGGAGGCGGTGAAATTAAGCCTACACCTGGTGTAGATCCACGCACTTCTGCAACCCACGGATATACTTTATTTCCCGGAAGCTGTCCGCCTTCTCCTGGTTTTGCACCTTGCGCCATTTTAATCTGCAGTTCATCTGCATTGATTAGATAATGGCTTTTGACTCCAAAACGGCCAGATGCAATTTGTTTGATGGCACTGCGGCGATTGTCTCCATTTGCATCTAATTCAAAACGCGCTGGATCTTCTCCGCCTTCTCCGCTGTTAGAGCTTCCGCCAATTCTATTCATGGCAATCGCTAATGTTTCATGTGCTTCTTTGCTTAAAGAACCAAATGACATCGCTCCCGTTTTAAAACGTTTTACAATGGATTCAACTGATTCTACTTCATTAATATCAATAGCATTTTCTGTATTAAAGGCAAACAGATTGCGCAAGAATGTCACTCTTTCTGCATTTGCCGCATCTGAATATTGTTTAAACAGATTATAGTCTCCCTTGCGGCATGCCCATTGCAATGTATGAATGGTTTTTGGGTTAAAAGCATGATGCTCTCCCCCTTTTCTCCATTGGAAGTCGCTTCCTGAATCTAATGTTTCATCAATAGTTGGTGCATATGCTTCCATATGACGATCTGTTGCTTCTTTTGCAATTGTATCAATGCCAATTCCGCCTAATTGAGAAACCGTGCCTGTAAAGTATTTTTCAATCACATCGTGCCCAATGCCGACCGCTTCAAAAATTTGGGCGCCGCGATAGCTTTGGATAGTAGAGATACCCATTTTGGACATTACTTTTACAACGCCTTCTGTTACAACTGTGTTAAAACGTGCAACAGCTTCCTCATATGCTAATTCCAATACGCCTTCTTGGATGCTTTGTGCATACGTTGCATATACAAGATATGGATTGATTGCATCTGCACCAAAACCGATAAGGCTTGCAAAATGATGAACTTCTCTCGCTTCTCCAGACTCCACAATAATGCTTGCTTTTGTGCGAATTCCTTTTTTTGTTAAATATTGATGCAAAGCACTTGTAGCCAATAAGACTGGAACCACTTTTTTATCTTTATCCATGTTCCGATCTGAAAGAATCAAAAGGCTAGTTCCTTTATTAATTGCCATTTCTGCCTGCAGTAGCAATTGTTCTAAGCTCGCCTCTAAGTTGTCTTCAAATAAAATGTCTAATTTTTTCGTGGAAAATTCTGATAATTCAAGGCCTTTTAATTGCTCCAATTGTCCATTTGAAATAATTGGGGTACCCAATTGAATACGACGGCAATTTGAAGCATCTGGGTGAAGCAGATTTTTTTCCGCTCCCAGCCATGAAAGCGTTGATGTTACTAAATGTTCGCGAATCGCATCAATTGGCGGATTCGTAACTTGAGCAAATAATTGTTTAAAATAGTTGAATAAGCTTTGAGATTTATCTGACAATACAGCAAGCGGAGTATCATTCCCCATTGAACCAAGAGGATCTTTTCCTTCCACTACAACAGGAATTAGATTTTTTTGTACATCTTCATACGTATATCCAAATGCTTTTTGTCTTGTTAACAAGTCTGCGATTTCTTCAGAAGTTTCTTCCTTTGTTGCATCCAAACGAACCACTTCTTCATCCAGCCATTTTTGATAAGGCTCTTTTGCAACAATTTCTCCTTTTAATTCTTCATCGGAGATAATGCGGCCTTCTTCTAAATCAATCAACAGCATTTTGCCTGGACTTAAACGATCTTTATATAAGATATTTTCTTCTTCAACAGGTATTACTCCCACTTCTGATGAGAAAATAATATAATCATCTTTTGTTACATAATAACGCGCTGGCCTTAAACCGTTTCGGTCCAAAATCGCCCCGATTTGTTTTCCATCTGTGAATGAAATTGCCATTGGACCATCCCAAGGCTCCATTAAGCTGGAATGATATTCATAAAAAGCTTTTTTCTCATCCGTTATATGCGGATTTTCTGTCCAAGGCTCTGGAATCAGCATCATGGCTGCATGTGCTGGCTTGCGTCCAGCTAGAACAAAAAATTCTAGTGCATTATCAAAAACAGATGAGTCACTGCCGTTTGCATCAAGGATTGGCAATATTTTTTCTAGATCCTCTCCAAATGCTTCCGATACAAATTGCTGTTCTCTTGCTTCCATCCAATTCAAGTTGCCGCGAAGCGTATTAATTTCTCCGTTATGAATGATATAACGGTTTGGATGGGCTCTTTCCCAGCTTGGGAATGTATTTGTGCTAAAACGGGAATGCACTAAAGCAAATGCAGAAACAAATGCTTCATCTTGTAAATCCAAATAAAATGTTCCTACTTGATCAGAAGTCAACAGTCCTTTATACACAATTGTTCTTGTAGAAAGGCTCGCAAAATAAAAATCTTTTTCCGATGCTTTTCCCCAATTTTCTGCAAGTTTGCGAATAATGTATAATTTGCGTTCAAATGCCAATTCATCTTGTTTATCAACATTTTCGCCTGCTGCAATAAATACTTGGCGAACAATCGGGCAGCTTTCTTGAGATATTTTTCCGATTTTTCTGACATCTGTAGGTACAGTTCTCCAACCAAGGAGCACTTGCCCTTCTTGGCTTATATATTGATTGATTTGGGCTTCAATTTCTTCTCTATTATCATCTTTTTGCGAAAAGAAGATCATTCCTACACCATATTGCCCTTTTTCCGGCAGTGTAAAATCTTTTAATTCTTTGCGAAAAAATATATCTGGAATCTGGACCATCAGCCCTGCTCCGTCTCCTGTTAACGGGTCGCTTCCTTGTCCTCCGCGATGATCTAATTTGCAAAGCATACTTAAACCATTTGTTACGATTTCATGCGTTGCCTCTCCCTTAATATGGGCATATAAACCGATTCCACATGCATCGTGTTCAAATTCTGGTCGGTAAAGACCTTGTGCTTTAGCTAATTGGTTGTACGTCATTTCAACCACCCCTGTCAGATTTTCTAACAATTTTTTTAGTTCAGATAACTTTATTATACTATGCAAATTCATATAAACAATATATTATTTGGATAGAAGTTATCTATTTTTGATATGAATGGAGGAGAAAACAAAAAAGTGGAGCTTAGACAATTAAAGTATTTCATTGAAGTCGCAGAGCGAGAACATGTTTCAGAAGCCGCTGAACACTTGCATGTCGCCCAATCAGCCATCAGCAGACAAATCGCCAATCTAGAAGACGAACTAGGTGTCAGCCTCTTTGAACGGGAAGGAAGGAATGTAAAACTAACCTCCATTGGAAAAATCTTTTTAGAACATTCTTTAGCGATTATGAAGCAAGTTGATCTTGCAAAGGAACAGATAGATGCCTATTTAGATCCAGATAGAGGCTCCATCAAAATCGGCTTTCCAACAAGCCTGGCAAGCCATTTGCTGCCTACCATCCTTTCTGCCTTTAAAGAAAAGCATCCAAACATCGCTTTTCAGCTAAGGCAAGGATCCTACAGCTTTTTGATTGAGGCAGTCAAAAACAAAGATATTGATTTAGCTTTTTTAGGACCTGTGCCAACAGATGATTATTCTATAAAAGGGGAAATATTATTTACGGAACGGATTTTAGCATTGCTGCCCATTACTCATATTTTAGCAGAAAGAAGGAGCATCCGTCTAAGAGATTTGCGAAACGATGATTTTGTACTGTTTCCTAAAGGTTATATTTTACAAAAAATTGCTTATGAAGCATGCAAACAAGAAGGCTTTTTGCCTACAATCAGCTCAGAGGGAGAAGATTTAGATGCCATTAAAGGATTGGTATCTGCTGGAATGGGTGTCACGCTGCTCCCTGAAAGCACGTTTTATGATACCGTGCCAAAGTTCACAGTAAAAGTGCCCATTGAAAATCCAATCATTAATAGAACAGTCGGTGTCATTATTCCCAAAAACAGAGAGCTTCCTCCATCTGTACAGACATTTTATCAATTTGTTATCGAATTTTTTTCTATGCTCCAAAGATATCAATAAAAATAGCGGATTTTTGCTAAAAAAACAGAGGGTAAATAGTTACCCTCTGTTTTTTTCCTTTAATCCCCCATAACTTCCTTTATTAAACCATAAAAAATCGACATTGCATGATTAATCGGCTCTGGAGTCGTTAAATCAACGCCCGTTTTTTTGAGCAGCTCCAATGGAAAATCAGAGCTGCCGCTTTTTAAAAACTGCAAATAATTTTCTTTTACAGAGGGATCTCCCGAAAGTAATTTATCGGCAATCATAATGGCAGAAGCAAAACCTGTTGCATACTTATATACATAAAAAGGACGGTAAAAATGAGGAATTCTAGACCAGCCATACTTTACTTCCTCATCAACAACCAGCTGTTTCCCATTATAGGCAATAAACAGTTCTTCATAAATTTCATTAAATAAATCAAGCGTGAGCGGTTCTCCTGCTTCCGCTTTTTCATGGACAGTCTTTTCAAATTCACTGAACATTACTTGTGTGAAAAAAGTTCCTTTAAAACTATCGATAAAATGATTGACTAGATGCTCTTTTTTGGCGCTGTCTGTTTCTGTAGATAATAAATAGCGAATCAGAAGCACTTCATTGACAGTGGAGGCAACTTCTGCCACAAATATACTGTATCCTGCTGTAATTTGCGGCTGATAGGTGCTGCTGTAATAAGAATGCATTCCATGTCCGCATTCATGAGCCAATGTAAATAAGCTATCTAAATCATCCCTATGGTTTAATAAGATAAATGGATGAACCCCATATAAACCCAGGTTATAGGCGCCAGACCTTTTTCCAGGTGTTTCCCTGACATCCAGATAACGTTTTTCCTTAAAGGTTTTTAATATGTCTATATACTCTTCTCCTAATGGTTTTAATGCCTTTAGCATTGTTTCATATGCTTGCTCAAAGCTTATTTTTTCTTTGGACGCTTCCCCTACTAATGGTACACTTAAGTCATATGCATGCAGATTCTCCAGACCAAGCTTATTTTTGCGATATTCCATATAATCGGACATATAAGTCAAGTTTTTGCGAGTTGCTTCAATTAAATTTTCATATACTTCTTTTGGGATGCGATCACTAAATAAGCTTTTTTCTAAAGCAGATGGATAATGGCGGATTTTCGATAATTTAACATTGTTTTTTACTGCCGAAGCAAATGTTGCAGCAATCGTATTTTTCAGCGTCACATATGGTTCATAGTATGCTTTATATGCTTCTTTTCTTTTTTCCCGATCCTCATCCTCGATCAACTTTGCATACATGCCACGCGTCAATTCTATTTTTTCTCCATCATCATTCGTCACTGTCCCAAACTTAATATCAGCATTATTAATCATGCCAAATATTCTGCTTGGTGCAGATATTGCTTCCCCCATTTGAGCCATTATCTCTTCTTGTTCTTTTGACAGCACGTGTTTTTTATAGGAAAAAGACTCCAATAAATCTTTTTCAAAATATTTCAAGCCTTCTTCTGCTGCTATGTATTGTTTTAATGCTTCATTCTCTAGACTTAATAAATAAGGCATAAAAAAGGAAGTGGAGCTGCTCCATTTTTGGCCAAGCTGCCTTGTTTTATCAACAAGTTTCTGTGAATCTCCTTCTCTTGTATCCATATCTAGTGAAAGCATGCTGTATCCTGATAATTTTGTATATACCCTTTCTATCTCTTCTGATAAAGTTAAATATCCAAGCAAACTTTTCGCATTTGTAATCTGATCATTATATTCCCCGATTTTCTTTATTAGCTCTTCTGCTTTTTTATAATCTTTTTGCCATGCTGTTTTATTTGGATAAATATCCTGCAAATTCCATTGTTCTTGTTCCGGCACTTCTTTCCGGCTTTTATATGTATTCATTAGCCTAATTTCCTCCTTTAATGGATAAAATAATATTCAGCATCTATATATATTCTAATACTCCCCTATACAGATGCTGGTATAAATTCACTTTCCTTCTATTAATGAAATAAAGCTTTCAGCAAGTCCCTTTTATACAATATGCGGATTGTATGCAAAATATATTTGCTCACTTTTTTTGGAAAGTAGCGTTTTTGGTATATTTTATAAAAAGCCGTTTTTAAATCTTGCCATTGTTTACATTTTTTCTGCTGTCTGAATCGGGCTAAATCAATAATTTTAATTCCATTATCTTTTGTTAGAATAATATTTTTCAAATGAATATCCGATGGGTTTAAACCTTTTTCCTTCGATAAAGAAATAGCAAAATCCGTTTCCTTTATATGTTCTTCTGAAATAAGAATTCCTTCTATTAAACAATCAAACAATGTTTTCCCCTCTATATAATCCATCACCAAATAATTTTGGCCAATTTCATAGATTTGAGGGAAATAAGGAATTCCCTTAACCGCCTGATAGATTTCTCCTTCTTCTTTTGCCAAATGTTCATATTCTTTAAAAAACACTTTTAAGCAAACATCTGTATGTTTTATTTTAAAACAATACGCACTTCTTCCTTTTCCAATCAACTGCAAGTCTGGATGTTTTTTTGATTCTGAATAGCTTTTATTAAAAAAATTATAGTGAATGGTTTTTGCTAAACTTTCATAATGCGTCAAGAGGCTTACCTCCTTTTTTATCCCTTTGATAAATGAACTCTAACTGCCTAATTCTTGCACATGGAGAATACACATTGAAGGAGTATGCTGATTTTTTGTAAACGCAGCGCGAAGGTAGACCAAAAACATGCAAAATGCAACAGCTGAGAATTCCCCGCTTTTATCTATCCCGATTGTTTGGTGAAATACTTTTTCACTGACCTAACAAAAGGAATTGCTTTCTATAAAATAAAGGCTTTGTTAAACTAGCCTGTTGATTGCAGCAAGAGACGTTCCTTTTCCCCGGAGGCAAGCGCTGAGTCGCTTCAATCAACAAATAATATAAAACCAACACTATCCACAAAATCAAAATAAAAAATTGGTTTTTCACCTATATTATACGCCTGGGAACCAGCCTGGTGAAGAAATTATCACGTTCCAAAGCGGAGTTGGCAACACTAATTCTTTTTGTTTTTCTTTCTTTATTTCGGTGATGATTTGATCCTCTTGGCCTGCTTGCACCTTTTGCACCCACTCTGGATCGATAATTAATTCGCGCCCAATCGCTAACAAAGAAATATTTGTTTCAAATGCTTTTGCAGCATCTTCTGGTGTATAAATGCTTCCTACACCAATTACAGGAACACGTCCAGCAACTCTTTCTACAATCCACTCTATGCGTGACTTGGATGCCTCTTCCCCTCGTCTTGGCTCCGACCAGAAATCTTGTACAGATACATGCAAATAATCTAGATTTTCATTCAATAGTGCATCAATCAGCCCGTATGTTTCTGTCATCGTGATTCCAGGAGTTTCTGGCTCTTCTGGAGAAAAACGATAACCAACAATAAATGAAGATGGCGCGTATTTTTCTACAGCACTTTTCACTTCTCTAACAACCGCAAGTGGAAATGCTAAGCGATTTTCTAAACTTCCACCCCACTTATCTTCTCGTCGATTAGTATGAGGGGAGAAGAATTGCTGCAGCAAATATCCATTCGCCCCATGGATTTCCACACCATCAAAACCTGCTTCGATTGCCCTTTTTGTTGTTAATCCAAACGCTGTGATTATTTCTTGAATTTCCTCTTCTCTTAAAGGACGAGGCGACGGCAAAGGATTCTGTGCCACATCGCTTGCACTGACAAGTTCTCCATTGGGTACTAGTTCAGGGGGACAAGAACGTCCTCCATGAAAAATTTGCAGCACCGCTTTTGCACCTTCTTCTTTTATTGCAGCAGCTAACGAAGCAAGACTGTCTATCATCTCATCTGTATGGCCAGCAAATTCTCCTGGGAACCCTTTTCCGTCTTCTTTAACATATGTACAAGCCGTAATAACCATGCTCACTCCTTTAGATCGAGCACGGTAATAATCAAGTTCTGCCTGTGAAACAGTTCCATCCTCATTTGATGAAAAATTAGTCATTGGGGCCATTATAATACGATTTTTCAAATCTAATTTATCAGAAAATGAAAACTGCTGAAAAAATGATTGATACTTGGCATTCATTTATTACTACCCCTTTACTTTATAGATAATAGTTTTTGGCTAATATAACCCATTTATCTGCCAACAGACAAAAAAGATGCATCAATATAAAAAAAACCTTACTTTTCCTTATGAAGTAATGCCATCTTATTATGTCAGGAAAAGAAAAGTCAATTTAAACAGCTTGAAACAAAAAAAGAATGCTTTTATAAGCATTCTCTCAGAGTGTCGAAAAAGTTTGACAGTAAAAAATCAGGCTGAATGAAAACGTTTGACTATCGAGGAATCCCACTTTTTGAGGAGCGGAGTTACCGTTTGGTGGTAATGAGCACCGCAAAAAAGGGGAGTGACGAAGAGAGCGAACGTTTTTCAACAGCCTGAAAGAATGCTTTTATAAGCATTCTCCGCTGCTTAATCTCCATGCAGCTCCCTTTTAAATCTATAATTCATTAAACAATATTCCCTATCTTATCTGGAATCGTTTTTTTTTCACCTTTTTCTTCCATATAATAAACTAATTCTTGCAGATCTATCTCTAATGCTTTCGATAATTTCAACAAAATAACCAGACTTGGATTTTTTTGTTTATTTCGTTCAATATAGCTTATATATGATTTGGATACACCTGTAATAATAGAAAGCCTTGTAATCGATAACCCTTTTCTCTTTCGCAACGATTGAATTTTGTCTCCTAGCATATTCATTCTCCTTTGTTTTTCCGTGTGCTTAATGGATTTTTAAAAAACAAAAACCATTTTTTCTATGTAGAATATGGATTTCTATTAAACAAAGGAAGATAACAATCCCTTTTGTTTTTTAACATTAAGATTGCATGAGCACTCTCTATTAATCTCTTCTTTAAATAGAATGAAACGTTCTTTTTAAAGAATATTTTAATAGACAACTATTATCTTGTAAATAGCTTTTCTTTTAAATGTACGAGAAATTTTTTTCTAATAAAGCTTGTTTTCCTGATATTATTATGATATATTAATTTATGCGATGAGCTATATTGAATAAGTCAATAAACATTTAATGCGCTATGTGGAGCGCAGTTTATTGCCTCAATACGTAAAGAGGACGGTCCAATAGGACGTCCTCTTTTTTATTTATATCCGGAACAAAAAAACCGTTGAAAACAGGTATTTTTATCATCTGAATATAGATAACAATTCCTTTATTGCCAGCAAAGCCTTCCCATAGTCTTTGTCCACGCACCATCACAAAGAAAAAAGGCTTTGCTTTTAAAAGCCCCTTTTCTTTGTAATCGTACAATAGTTATCCATTATTTAGTTAAGCATTTATGAAACTGCTGCTATTAAATTATTTAATTCACTGCTAAGGCGCATAAATTCTTTTTTATTGCCATTCATTAGTGTGTCATCAATTTCTTTTTGAAGTGTCATTTTCCGAAATTCATAAAGGGCTTTTTCTAAGACCATTTCAGCAAATAAAGAATCAACTACATTTCCTACAGACTGTTTAGGCGCATTTAACAAATACTTTTCCATTCGAATCAACCCCTTTTCTTTTTTATAGTATAACAACAATTTTCTGATAATTCAAATACTTTTTAAAAGAAATTTTATCCTTTCTCTATAAATAGCAATCTAGCCGAAAATCCGATTATTATATTTACGTATATTCCTATATTCATTTATAATGAAGAGGATTTCCAATTGACCGAAGAAAGTAGAGGAGAGAAAAATGTCATATAAAATGATTGTACTAGACATGGATGATACATTGCTGCGCGATGACCATACTATTTCAAATGCAACAAAACAGGCGCTTTTAGAAGCACAAGAATTAGGCGTAAAGGTGGTTCTTGCATCAGGAAGACCTACTTATGCAATGGTTGAAATTGCCGAAGAACTAAAATTAAACGATTATGGCAGCTTTATCTTATCCTTTAATGGCGCAAAAATAACAAATTGCCAAACAAAAGAAGAATTATTCTCCAGCACTCTGCCAATAGAAACCGTGCAAAAATTATATGATATAAGCAAACGGGAAAATGTTTGGATTCACACATATGTCGACAATACAATTGTAACCGAAGAAAACAATCCATTCACCGAAATCGAAGCCCAAATTACAGGTCTTCCAATTGATACAGTTGCTGATTTTAAAGAAGCAATCAGCAAACCAGTTGTAAAAGTATTAATGGTGCAAGAAGAAAGCCATTTAAAAAAGACCGAAGCCCTGCTCCAAGTAGAACTGCAAAATCAATTAAGTGTAATGCGCTCAAAACCATATTTCCTTGAATTCACTGAAAGAGGTGTAACAAAAGGGACAAGCCTTGCTTTTCTGATTGAAAAATTGGGAATAAAAAGAGAAGAAGTTATTGCAATGGGAGACAGCTATAATGATTTAGCAATGATTGAATTCGCTGGACTTGGTGTGGCAATGGGAAATGCACCAGATGATATTAAAAAAATTGCTGACTATACAACAGATACGAATAATAATGACGGTGTCGCAAAAGTTGTAGAACAATTTATCCTTAACAAACAATTAACAAAATAAAGCAAAATTAACAATCAGGCTTTACGGACAAGCTTTTTCCTTCCTAGATCTCTCATTATCTCTTATAGAAAGTTAAAAGTCCGTTAATGTGAAATAAATTGTTTTCCCATATGCTTTCATTAGGAAAACAAAAAAGATGGCCTTAAACGTTTTGGGCCATCTTTTTTATTTTTATGTTTTTGGGTGTTTTCGTAAACTTTATTGCTTTTAAAGGAGTAGATTGATTTCCGCTGCTGGAGGTGAGCATCGCCTGCCGGATTTCACCTGTCCCGCGGAGCTCCCCACCTTTTACTCCAATCAACCTGTTTTAACAATGGATTTACTTATTGAAATCATCCGAAAAACAACACTCTTTTAGAAAACAGCCATGTTTTTATACTTCTACTGTCCAGTCAAACGGATCTTCTATTTTGCCATTTTGGATATTGGTAATCGTATCATATAATTTTTTTGCAAGTTCCCCTGTTTCATTATTATTCAGCACGATTACTTGTTCATTCCAGAAGAATTCGCCGATTGGAGAAATAACCGCAGCGGTTCCTGTACCGAACGCTTCTTCTAATTCCCCGTTTTTATGCGCTTCAAAAATTTCTTCCACCGTAATTTTTCTTTCAGTAACCGGAATATTCCAGTATTTTAATAATTCAATAATGCTGCCTCGCGTAACCCCTTCTAAAATGCTGCCATTTAACATTGGAGTAACAATTTCCCCATTAATTTTAAAGAACACATTCATTGCGCCAACTTCTTCGATGTATTTTTTCTCTACACCATCTAGCCATAACACTTGAGAATATCCCTTTTCAGCTGCAATTTGCTGTGCTTTTAGGCTTGCTGCATAGTTTCCTGCCGTTTTCGCTGAACCAGTGCCACCGCTAACAGCACGAACATATTCATTTTCAACAAAAATCTTAACTGGCTTAACTCCCTCTTTATAATAAGATCCTACAGGAGATAAAATAATCATAAATTTATAGCTTACAGATGCCGCAACCCCTAAATATGGCTGTGTGGAAATAATAAATGGTCTTATGTATAGAGATGTTCCTTCTTCAGTTGGAATCCACTCTTTATCAACAGAAATCAATTGTTTTAGAGCAGACAATGCAAACTCTTCATCAATTGCTGGGATGCAAAGACGTTCATTTGATTTGTTTAAACGTTCCATATTTTTTTCTGGTCTAAACAAAAGCACTTTCCCTTCTTTTGTTAAATATGCTTTCATTCCTTCAAAAACTGTTTGTCCATAATGAAAAATAACAGAAGCCGGATCTAACGTGATTGGCTGATATGGAAGGATTTGAGCATCATGCCATCCTCTTCCTTCCGTATAATCCATCATAAACATGTGATCTGTAAAAGTTTTTCCAAATACTAATGTGCTGGCATCTGGTTTTGGTTTTTTTTCTGCTGCTAAAGTTACCGTAATTGTTTGTTCACTCACGTTGATTGCTCCTTATCTAAATAATTTATTTCTACTTATTATAACGCAACTTTTTATTTGCGGAAGTACAAATTGTATATCTTTTTAAAAAATTTAAAAATATTTTAGAAAAGGTTTCTTTTCTCCTTACCACTTTTTTATTATATTAATATATTTTTATTTTATTAAAAATACGGCTATTTTCTAAAAGATTGTTGTCTCTAAATAGGTTTTTATCTACTCAAACCATGCACAAAGCAGTTGATTGGATCGGGCATGAGAACTCCTTTTTAATTAAATGGCAAAAATAAAAAACTTGATGATTCTTATATGTATCTACTTCATACAGATAAGAGCCATCAAGCCTCTTTGTTTGTTGTTTCCATATTATGAGCTCCAATTTTTTGTCGTTTCCAATAATTCATCAATTTCTATTTCTTTTAAATTCCAATCAAAACTATTCCCTTCCACATCTGCAGTTGTCTGCAATAATTCATCGATATCAGCTCTTACTATATGCATTTAATCAAGCCTCCTTTAGTGCTTTTTCATGCTTAGCAGCGCTCCCCCTTATTTCAATAAACGTTGCGCTTTTTGGCAATATTAGATGAAAAAATTTATGTATTTTTTATTGCTTTAAGCGTTTTACTTTTTATTAGTATATCAGCTTTTAGAAAATAAAACCAATAACTAGCCAGTTACAACTTCATAACAAAATCATTACATTCCATCCGCTTATTCTTTTATTTCCGCAAAAAAAATTTTCAACACAACTTTCTCCATGGAATTTTTTACATAATCTTTCAAAAAGACAATTAATCTTTTTATCTGTTATAGTTATTGTGATTATCTTTTCTGGAATTTTTGGTTAAAATGAAGAAAAGAATGGAGGAGATAACAGGTTGAAAACAATAATAAAATTGATTTTTATTTGTTTTATCAGTTTTGTAGGATACCATTTCATTCAAGATAAATTAAAAGCAGACTCTTTGCCATCTACATTGGAAAGTGCCGCATCTGAAGTAAATGCAGACTCTTTCGCTGCCTTGATCACAAAAATGAATACAGAATTTGATAAAATAAAAGAGCTTTTTCAAAAGTCTCAAGATTTATTGCCAGATTGGCAAGTAAACGAATCTTCAGAAAAACTCGAAAAACCAGCCCTCGATGAGCCTACTAGGGAACTATTCTCTATCTATAATGTGCAAATTGGCGATCAAAAACAAGAAATAGAAAAAAAATTAGGAAAAGCTAAAAGATCCAGCCTGAATGAATATGGAACAAAATGGTATACTTATCATCAAAATTATCAGCAGTTTGTTATGATTTCCTATGACAGTCAAAATCAGGTCTCTGGTTTATATACAAATCAAGATTTAATTTCATCAAAAAATGGCATCCATAAAGGTGCATCTAAAGAAACCGTGTTAAAAACTTTAGGAGAACCATTAACTCAATTGGAAAAGGGGTTTGTTTTTTATAAACTTCCAGCTGATCGGGATTATGAAATGTTTCACCTCGATGATCAATATGTCACTATCTTTTTTGATAAACATGAAGATAATACGGTAACAGCGATGCAAATTATTGATGAATCATTAGAGAAAAACAGAAATGATTTTTATACAAAAAGCACAACTGATCTCAAACAAGGTTTTGAATACCAGCTATTTGATCTAACAAATGCAAGCAGAGTAAACAATAGCCTGACTGTTTTAAAATGGGATGATCGGGTAAAAGATACAGCAAGAAAGCATAGTTTAGATATGGCAGAACATAATTATTTCAGCCATACGAATTTAGAAGGCCAGTCTCCATTTGACCGGATGCTTGAGATGGGCATCCGGTACACAATGGCAGGAGAAAACCTTGCATACGGACAGTACAGCAGCATTTTTGCTCATGAAGGATTAATGAATTCACTTGGCCATAGGGAAAATATCCTTCAAAAAGATTTTCGCTATTTAGGAGTAGGAGTGGCCTTTAATACAAAATCACAGCCATACTATACGGAAAATTTCATTACAAAATAACAAAAAAACCCCCTCAAATCAGGCCGTTTTAAGCAGCTGCCAAGCTTGAGGGGGTTTTTTCCTATTTCTCTTACACTAGCATATTGCCAATAACCCATACTAGCAAAAAACTTAATAAAATGGATAAATTTGCTACAGTTCCCACAAAACGCTGATTATACTTGAATTCAATGCTATATATCAATACAGAGGAAGCCATTGGCAAAATAAGAGCAATTAAAACCGTATAACGAATCATATCTTCAACCGGCAGCAAATAAAAACCTAATATGCCAAGCGCCAACCCTGTTCCATATCGCAATCCCAAAACTTTGCCAATCCCTTTCCAATAACTTTTTTCAAAGGTAAAGTTTAGATAAATTCCCAATAAAAGCAGAGACAGCGGCATATTCGCTTTTGAAACAATTGACGTGATTTGTACTACACCGCTTGGAAGATGAAGTCCGCAGATATTAATGATAAATACTGCCATATAAGTCATTAGCGGAATGGACTTGCTCATTTTGCCGATCACATGTTTATAATCAAGCACTACCCCCTCTTTGGAATAATAGCTGCCAATCAAATAACTGATGCCAAAGGTAACAACAGCATTTCCTACATCAAACATTCCAAAATATTTTAATCCTGTCTCTCCCCATATCCCTTCCACCAATGGAAAGGCAAAAAGGCCAATATTAAAACCAGGAATCAGCATGCCGAGCATCCCTTTATCTCTTCTTGTTTCATTTCTAAATAAAAACAAACCTAAGACTGCAACGATAATTCCATATAAAAATCCTAATACAACAAGTATAAGCAAGGAATATTCCATTTTAATATTATGAAAGGTAAAAATAATGACTGAGGGCAGTGTAATATTAAAGATAATTCGAGAAATAGCTTCTCCATCCTGTTCTTTTATGATATTCCATCGTTTAAAACAATAACCTATCGCAATAATAATTATAGAATATAAAAACTGGGTATTAAATGTTTCCATCCGCCAATCTCCTAACAAAGTAAAATATGTATTAATGAAACGAAAAAAAGTGCAGGAAGGTTTCCCCTCCAAGCACATTATATACTATTATTCTCGTTAAAATTTCGATTTGCTAATTTTATTTTATGAATATCGTAGCGAATTGCAAAAGAGATGACAAGAGAAACAATAAACAGCAAAGAAAATACGGTAAGCGTTCCTTGATAGCTCCCTGTTGTTTCTCTAATCCAGGAAACAAAGATAGGACCTGCCACACCTGCTGCCGACCATGCCGTCAGCATATAACCATGGATAGCGCCAAGCTGTTTTGTTCCAAATATATCTCCAATATATGCTGGGATAGAAGCAAATCCGCCGCCATAACAGGACATAATGATACATACTATTATAGAGAAAGCGATAGGTTTGTGTAAATGGGGTAAAGCAAAAAAAGCGGCCATTTGAATTGCAAAAAACAACGTGTATACATTCGGTCTGCCAATCCTATCAGAAACAGATGCCCAAGCAATTCGGCCAAACCCGTTAAAAATGCCCATAATACCAACCAACGCAGCAGCCCCCGCAATACTCATTCCAGCTAATTCTTGTCCCATTGGCGAAGCAACCGCAAGTATGGCAATTCCGCATGTAATATTGATAAAAAACATCACCCATAGTGCCCAAAATCTTTTTGTTTTGATTGCTTCATTTGCAGTTAATTGGGCTAAATCTTTTTTCAGCACTTTTTTGCCTTGCTGTAAAGATTGCTGAACCCCCTTTGGCATATAACCTTGTGGCGGCACTTCTAAATATTGAGAAGACAGAAAAATAATCACAAAATATACGGCAGCCAATATATAAAAAGTAGAAGAAATGCCAACAGTTCCAATTAATTTATTAATGATTGGACTGCTTACCATGGAAGCAAAACCAAATCCCATAATCGCGAGACCTGTTGCAAATCCTCTTCTATCGGGAAACCACTTAATTAATGTAGAAACAGGGGTAATATAGCCTACTCCTAAACCAATTCCCCCTAACATGCCATAGGAAATATACAATACTGGCAATGACTCGATGCTTGTTGCAAAACCAGCTCCAAACATGCCAATGCCAAACAAAAATGCACATAATGTGCCCGAAGCTTTTGGCCCATACTTTTCCACAAAATGACCTAAAAATGCCGCAGACAATCCTAAAAATAAAATAGCAATGCTAAATGTCCATGAAATGCTGCTTAAACTCCAATGATACGCGGCTTCCAAAGGCTTAGTGAAAACGCTCCAAGCATAAACAGAACCGATTGAAATATGAATTCCTACTGCTGATAAAGCGATTAGCCACCTATTTTTTATATTCATTGTACACTCCTTGATAGATTATGTATTTAGTAGAAAGATTACTAGTTTAGCCTGACTTTTGAATATTAGACTTTGTCTACACTCTGTTAGTAGGTTAACGATAATTCTGCCGCTGCTACTCTTGCATTTTCTAGTGCCTCATCTGTCGTTTCACCTGTTTGCAGAATAACCGCCATTCTTCTTCCCTCCACTGTTTTTGGTTTTCCAAAAACTCTTACTTGTGCACCAGGAATCTTTAATGCCGCTTCCAATCCAGCTAACTGATAGCTTTCGCTCATTTTTGTCGCCTTTATTGTTTTTGTTGCACCAGGCGAGTACAAACGCACTGGATGAACAGGCAATCCTGAAATCGCACGCACATGCAAAGCGAATTCCGATAAATCTTGTGTTGCAAGTGTTACCATACCTGTATCATGGGGTCTTGGTGACACTTCACTAAAAATGACGCCATTATTGGTTAAAAAGAGCTCTACTCCGAATAGACCATAGCCTCCAAGTGCATCAGTAATTTTTTTCGCAATCACTTCCGCTTCTTCTATTTGGCTTTCAGACATATTATGAGGCTGCCATGACTCTATATAATCGCCATCTTTTTGGGTATGGCCAATTGGCGCACAAAAGATAGTTCCATTTACAGCACGAACAGTAAGCAATGTAATTTCTGATTCAAAATGAATAAACTCTTCGATTATTACTCTTGTTTTTTGTCCCCTTCCCCCTTCTACTGCTTCTTTCCATGATGTTTCTATATCTTCTATGCTGCGGCAAATGGACTGTCCTTTTCCTGAAGAACTCATAATTGGTTTAATCACACATGGTGTGCCAATCTTTTCTACCCCTTGTTTTAATGCTTCTAATGTATTCGCAAATTCGTATTTTGCAGTAGGAAGTCCGAGTGTTTCACTGGCAAGTCTTCTTATGCCTTCCCGATCCATTGTTAAATTTGTCGCCATCGCTGTTGGAATGACATTATACCCCTCTTTTTCCAATTCCAATAAAACTTCTGTTGCGATTGCTTCAATTTCAGGTACGATAAAATCTGGATTTTCTGCCATGATGACTTGTTTTAAGGCTTCTGAGTTCAACATATTAACAACATAAAAACGATGTGCCACTTGCATAGCAGGAGCATTTTCATACCGATCTACGGCAATAGTTTCCATTCCTAGTCTTTGCGCTTCTATCACAACCTCCTTGCCAAGCTCTCCAGAACCAAGAAGCAAAATTTTTTTCGCATTTTTTGTTGATGGTGCACCAATCATGCTAGAACCTCCCAAATAAGTTTTGTTCCCTTATTCAGCATAATAACTTACTTAAACACTTATTTACAAGAACTTTTTTAATAATTTACGAACATTTAATAAATAAAACCTATTTATAATTCGTATTTGTTCGGTTTTCAAACGGTTACAATAAAAAAGCAGTCTATCTTTTAATGACAGACTGCTGACTGTTTTATCATTCATTTAAGAGGGCACTACCTTTTGATCATCAAACACTAATTGCCCCTTTGAAAAAGTTTGTTTTACCTTACCTCGATACGTTTTGCCAACATACGGACTTTGTTTATTGCGATAATATAAATCTTCTAATTGTAAAGTGAACTCCTCGTTTAGATTAACAAGCACTAAATCTGCATCTTTATATTCTGAAATGCTTCCTTTTTGCATCTCTAAACCGAATCTTTTGGCTGGATTTATTCCCATAGTTTTTGCAATAACAGTCAAAGGCATATCTCTTTTCCAATAGCCCTCTTCCAATAAAATATTTAAAGTCGTTTGACAGCCAGATATGCCCCCCCAAGCCTCTAATAAGCTTCCTTGTTTCATCGATGTTAGGGACGGGGAATGATCGGATCCGATTGTATCAATATCCCCGCTTATGACCGCATCCCATAAATGGTCGACTTCTGCTTGTTCCCGAAGCGGCGGAGCACATTTAGCAATCGGACCTAAAACATCCAAATCTTCTACTGTTAATGATAAATAATGAGGGCAAGTTTCCACCGTCACATTAATCCCTTTCCTTTTCGCCCTAATAATTGGTTCCAACACTTTTGCACTGCTTATATGAACAATATGCACGCCGCATTTTGTCGCTTCTGCATAAGCCAAAATTCTTTGCACTGCTTCTATTTCTGAATAAATTGGCCTTGACTCTGAAAAAGCTTTAGCACTTTGATCATTTTTATCACTGGTTATTTTTCCTAATTGTGCTGTAATAACATCACTTTCCGCATGAACTGCCAATACCCCTCCCAATGAAGCGATTTTTTCCATTGCTGCAAATAAAGTATGATCATCAGCAGCTTCAAAATCTTCAATGCCGCTCCCCGACATAAATGCTTTAAAACCAATAACGCCGCAGTTCATTAAATCCTCTAAATCAGCAATATTTCCAGGTACAACACCGCCCCACAAACGATAATCAACCACTGATTTCTGTTTGGCAATATTATTCTTCAAATCAAAAGCATCTTTATCAATGGTCGGAGGATGACTATTTAAAGGCATATCGAAAAAAGTTGTCACCCCGCCAGCAGCCAGCGCTTTGCTGCCTGTTTGTATTCCTTCCCAGTCACCTCTTCCCGGTTCGTTAAAGTGAACATGTGAATCTATTAATCCAGGAAATATATGTAATCCTTTTGCATCCACTATTTCTTTTCCTGCTGCACCAGAAAGATCATCTGCAATTTTTGAAATTCTCCCATCAACAATCGCTATATCCGCTTTGACTACTTCCTCTTCCTTCACAACCATTCCATTTCGGATAATAACATCATATAATGCCACTATTATTCACCATCCTTATTTTCTTAGAATTCAGCTTCCCCGATATGTTTGATAACCCCATGGAGAAAGAAGCAGGGGAATATGATAATGTGCTTCCCTTTGATCAGCAAAAAAACGAATCGGTATTTTTTTTAAGAACTTCCTGTCTGCCTCTTTTGCATATAAATAATCTTCAATAAAATAGACAAGCTCATATTCCCCTGTTTCTATTGTCTCTAGAAGAGGTTTTTCCACTCTTCCGTCACCATTGGTTATTCCAGCAGAAAGAAAAATTCTGTTTTCTCCATCTGCTGTTTGTTCCCATTTATATAATTCTACTTTTATATGCTGCGCCGGTTTCCCATTTGCTAAATCTAACACATGTGTTGTAATTCCTTTTTTCATCATATGCTCCTAGTTTTGTTTTTTTATTCCCTTATAATCTTCTCAATTTACTGTTCTTTCACAAGCCCTTCCAAACGAAATCCAACAATTTTATAAATTTCTAACAGAGCTGTTTGAAACTCCTGCTCTTTACCATGATTAATCCTTTTTTCCATCGCTTGATAAATCGTCTCTTTTGTATGGCCTTTCACTGCTAGAATAAACGGAAATCCAAATTTCTCTAAATATTGTTTGTTTAATAGGGAAAAACTAGCAAATTCTTCTTCTGTTAAACTGTCTAACCCTGCCCCTTTTTGCTCTTTTACAGAGGATTCTGTCATTTTAATGTGACTTCCTAAATCTGGATGGGCATTAATTAATGCTAATTGCGCTTTTTCATCTGCTTCTTTTACCTTGTTGACCATTGTTTGATAAAGATTTTCCACACTTGCAAACGGCTGGGATGAAAAAGCTTTTTCTGCTGCCCAAGGAGTATGCTCAAATACCCAGCCGATTTTTTCGATAAATTCTAGTTGCCCCATCTTATTTACTTCTGCTAATGAATACAATTGAACACTTCCATTTCTTTTAATAATCAATTAAATTCCTTTTTTTCTAATAAATCAATGGCACGGAGTATCCCTTCATAGCCAGTGCATCGGCATAAATTTCCAGATAATGCTTGAAGCACTTCCTCTCTGGACGGCTTATGCTTTTCTGCTACTAATGTTTTTAACGCCATAATCATTCCTGGTGTGCAATAGCCACATTGCAAGGCTCCCCCTTCCAAAAAAGCCTCTTGAATCGGGTGCAGCGTCTCCCTTGAGACACTTTCTATCGTTTGAATTTCTGCTCCCTCAATCTGATAAGCCATAACTAAACAGCTGTTGACCAGCTTTCCATTCATAATAACAGAACAAGCCCCACATCTGCCGACTTCACAGGAAACTTTTGTCCCGGTCAAATCCAATTCGTTTCTTAAGACATCAACAAGTCTATAGGTTTGCGGCACTTCCAGCTCTTTTGCAGCACCATTTATTTTTACATGAATCGTATGTGAGGCTATTTTATTTTCCATCATTTCCCTCCATTCTGTTTTGTACAAAAATTATTTAATCTTGAAAGAAACGATTGGAAACAATATCTAAAATTTCCTCTGGGGATATTGGCAGTTTATTGACCCAATGTCCTGTTGCCTGATGGATGGCCGCTGCTATCGCTGGAGCAACCGCAACCGTGCCAATTTCCCCGACCCCTCTTGGACCGTAGTCATCGCCTTCTACCAATGTTTCAATTGCTGTTACGTTTGTTTCTTTTGGGATGTCTGCAATCGTTGGAATTAAATATGTATCCAAATTTTCTGTCATATAGCGGCCATTTTCCATTGCAGCATCTTCAAGAAGCGTAAAACCAAGCCCCATGCTGGCTCCCCCTTCAATTTGGCCAAGATATCCCATTGGATTCACTACTGATCCCGCAGAAATAACATGATCTAATTTCGTTACAGATACTCTGCCTGTTAATAAATCAATTTCCACTTCTGCTGCAACACCAGCAAATGTGTAGAGAAAATGGCCCCCATCAATTGCATTTGGGGTTGTTGGAAAATGATATTCTGTAGACACTGCTGGAAGTACATCAAAAGAATCTGCCAGTTCTTTAAAGGAAAGAATAAACTCTGTCCCATCTTTTTGTTTCGTCCAAATGCCCCCACTTCCAATTTTTAATTGTTCTTTCGGCAATTTCGTTAAAGCACCTGCATGTTCCAGCACCTTTTCTGTCCAAGGTCCCTTTAGCCTTCTAATTCCCTGCCATACCATATTCGTTGCCCTTGATGCCGTAGAAGATCCAGAATGAGGAACTTTTGCAGTATCGCCAATGACAATATCAATATCTTCTGGGCTGCAATCAAATGTTTCTGTCATTATCATTTCAATGCTTGGAATTAATCCTTGGCCGCACTCTTCAAATCCAAAAGATATTTCGATTTTCCCTTGATTGTTTAAAGACATCCTTGCTCCAGATGGATCAGATCTTCCAAACCCAAGGCCCCCTCCATGCATCGTTATGCTATAGCCTGTTCCAATTATTTTCCACTCTTGAGTTTGGTGCTTCTTTTGCTGTAAAAGAGGCGACATTAGTATTTTAGAAAGGACATCACTCGCCCCTGTTGTCGGAACAATCAATTGATCCACTGGTCCAGGATCCCTGGTAGAACGCAAATTCTTCCAGCGAAGATCTGTCGATGATAGCTTCATTTTTTCTGCTAATTTTTCGATTTGCAATTCAAGGGCAAAGGTTATTTGATTGCCTCCAAATCCGCGAAATTCTCCAGAAATACCATTATTGGTAAAAACAGAATAGCCATCCACCTCAACATGCTCCATTATATAAGGACCTGCACTATGCTCTACTGCAAAATCTAAAACAGCAGGGCCAAGTGTTGCATAACTGCCTGTATCTGCGATGATTTTCACCTGATGGGCAAGTATTTTTCCCTTTTTATCAACGCCTGTTTTCATCATAATCTTCATGGGATGCCTTTTAATGCCTGCTTTAATCGATGTTCTTCTTGATTGATGAATTTTTACAGGTTTTCCTGTTTTTATTGCCAGCAAACTGACATACGGCTGGATATTTAATTCATCTTTTCCCCCAAAGGATCCACCAATTGGACTAGAGACAACCCGAATTTTTTCAGCTTCCATATTTAAAATTCTGGCAAGCTGCATTTGGTCTTTAAAGCCATGCTGCGTTGGAGCATAGAGGGATATTCCTCCATTTTCATCTGGCAGCGCAACTCCCCCTTCTGTTTCCATATATGCATGCATTTGCCTTGGCGTATAATAGGTATCTTCTACAATATAGGCACATTCTGCAAATGCTTTATCTATTTCTTCCCCTTTTTTATAATGGGCTTTATGAAGGATATTTCCATTTTCATGCAGCTTCACCGCATTTTCTAATAAAGCTTCTTCAGGATTGGTAATTGGCGTCATGGGGGCATATTCAATTTTGATCAAAGATGCTGCATGTTCTGCAATTTCCTTTGTAGATGCCGCCACAGCTGCCACCGCATCGCCGACATATCGGACAACATTTTCACAAAATACAGGCTGATCTGGCATCACAATCCCAAATCCATTTAATCCTGGCACATCTTTATAGGTGAGAACCGCTTCCACCCCAGCAAGCTTCTCTGCTTCTTCTGTATCTATTGCTACAATTTTGGCAAAAGGGTGTTCGCTTCTAAGAACTGTTCCATAAAGCATGTTAGGAAATGTCATATCGGTTAAATACTTTAATTCGCCTGTAACTTTGCCAATTCCATCTCGTCTTTTTTTCCATCTATCGCCAGCACTTCTTTGATTTAAAATCACTTTTCCCCCTCCTTTTATATAAAGTGAAATGAACAATCAGCAAGGATTCCATTCCCCTTCGGCTGTCAGATGAACCAATCGGACTTTTGCAAGCCGGTGCCATCTACTTAAAAGCCTCGTTTCTTTTCCTAATTTTGAGAAAGTTCGCTATCCGTTCATGCCGGATAAAAAACTATTCGCTTTTCTCGATGATTTCCCGACATTTTGCAAATAGAATGTTTGCTGCGACTTTTTTTCGATATTTTTCGGTAACAAACGCATCAGAGTAGGTGGAAAAACTAGTTTCAACTGCTTTATAAAAAGCGAACAAATCGCCAGAAGTATCGACCAATATTTCCTCTGCACCTATTAGCCTTTGCGGCAAATGAGCGCCGCCGCCAATCGCAAATCTTGCTGCTGTGACTTTTTTGTCTGCTATTTTTAAAAAGCCTGCAATGGAAATAACCGCTGCTGTAAAACTTTCTCTTCTTCCTACTTTTTGAAAAAAATAATTCTCCTTTTCTTTATTCTTTATGGGGATGAGAATTTTTGTAATAATAAGCACGGGATTTTGTTGAATCGTTGTTTTCAGCCATTCTTGAATAGAAATAATCGTTTCCTTTTCTCCATCATAAACACAAAGTTTTGCTTCTAAAACAAATAGAACAGGGATGGAATCTCCTACTTTTCCTGCAATATTGCCGCCAATGGTTCCTCGATTGCGAACGGCTGGTGCAGCAATTTTTTTGCAAGCATCAGCAAGTATAGGAGCATGTTCTACAATGCTTTTATGTTCACAGCAATCTGCAAGAGTTGTTGCTGCACCTATTTCAAGAAACTCTTTTCGATCAATAGACACTTTTTGAATACCATGCAATTCTTTGACCATTTCCATACTAATAAGATGGGAGGGCCTGTTTATTCCAGCTTCCCAATTCAATTGCAGCAATGTTCCTCCTGCAATAAAAAGGCTATCTTCTCTTTTTATTTTTTTTATGTCTCCAAGTTGTTTCGGGATCTCTACAACAGTTTGATAATAACCTGTATTTAATTGGCCCAATTCCCTCACCATCCTTTTATTTATTTTTGCAAATAGAGAAGTTTCTGATAATCTGCGGGTGTATCAATATCCATAAATGCCAATTCCTCTAACCATTCAAATTTTTTTCCTTTCAGCGTCCCATTTGCAATTATTTTTTTCGCCCCGTAGTCTCCGTTCATTTGCAATAGAGCAGAAAAACATTTTTGAGAAAATATAATAGGCGGCTGTATGATTGTTTTATGACTGCATGCAATATAATCGTCGGCTGGCGTCATCTTTTCTGTCATCAGCTCAGCAATTAATTCTGCGGTCATAAAAGGCTGATCAGCAAGGCATACTATAATCTGTTCTGCCTGTTTGTTTATTGCTTGTAAAACCCCGCATCGCAAGGAAAATCCTTGGCCTTTTTCACTATCGGGACAAATGATTATTTCTCCTCTGCCTTCTAGTTCTTTTTTTAAAGTTTCATCCATCCACAATAAATCATCTGCTGGATGCACAATAACAAAAATATAGGCAATTTCTGTTTGCAGCAATGCATATAATCCAATGCTCCCAATTGTTTTCCCCTCCCTAAATGGCAAGGAAAGTTTTTTGGTTCCCATTCTTCTGCTTTGTCCTGCCGCTAAATAAATGGCAATCATCGTGCTTTTTCCTTCTCGCTCACCTTGTTTTTCACCAAAATCAACTGGGCTATAATGCTAACAGCAATTTCATCGGGCCCCTCTGCCCCTATCGATAAACCAACAGGATAATGGAACCATCTTGGGCGAGCATTTGCCCCCATCAAGCGCTCTCCTCGTTTCCTTGAGCCTAATAATCCAACAAATGCAACCTCTTTAAAAAGCAAATAATCGATTAGATCCTTATCTTTCATAAAATTATGTGTCATGATTAACACAAAGTCCTTTGCAGAAAGCTGTATTTTCTCCATCGCTTCTTTTGGGTTTGCCACAATAAATTCATCCGCTAAGGGAAATTTTTTTCTATTGCATAATCCTTCTCTCCAATCAGCTAAGATGATATGAAATCCTATCCCTTTAGCATAGCGGACAACTGGCAAAACATCTGGTCCCGCTCCATAAATAACAAGGCGAGGAGGAGCGCTATAATCATTTCGAAAAACATAGCCATTGCCAGAAGAGTTTTTTGCCAATGTCTTATTTTTATAGTGTGATTTCTCTATTGGATACTCTGGTATCTCCCCAAATCTCCCCCCTGCCTCACTAATAAAAAAAGAATGAACAACTTTAAAATCCGAATCAAGCACTTTAAAATGGCTGACGCCTATTCCTTTATCTAATAGTTTTTTTACTTTAGAATAGTTTTGCTGCAATACAGGAGTAATAGGTTCTATTAAAAGTTGAATGCTGCCATCACAGCCGACTCCTTGCCCCCAAGATAAATCATCTTCTGAACGCATGTCGTATATAACATGACTGACTTCCTTATTCATTTCTATTCTCGCTAGTACATCCTGTTCTACACACCCACCACTTAAAAGGCCAATTTTTTCTCCTTTTTCTGTAAAAAGCATCATTGTGCCTTCTTTTCGGTAAGCGGACCCTTCTACTTGAATAATCGTTGCCAGAAATTTTTTTGCTGCACTATTTACAATAGATCGAATAACGGAGTAACTATCCGAGGACATACAAAAAACCTCCCATTATTTCGTTTTTTAACATAGCCTCCTTTATATATACTTAAAATTCAAAAAATTTAATATAAAAAAGATAATATAGTATATTATAAATGCATGTGATAAAACTTAACAACCTCTGTTACAAAAATAATATATCGGATGATTACTAATGTCATTATATTAATTAGCCAATAAAATCAGCATAAATTAGCCAATATATACAAAAAATAAACAATTGTTTATACTTATTAAGTAATTCATTACTTTTTTTTCGTTTTTTGCAGCAAAATAGTATTAATTATGTAAGTAAAAACTTAATTTCAAAAAAACTTACTATTTATATATTTTAAAATTTTTATATGATATTAGATTTTTATTGAATAATTAGCCATCTTTTTTTATGATGTATATATCTCAGATTTAATAAAATGCATTTATCCTATAAAACGTTCTCCCATTGTTTACTTTGCGGCCATTACGACTGCTTCTTTACATATTTTCAACAACAAAAAAACACTGTTTATAAAGTGAAACTTCAATCAGAGGGGGTTTTTCTCGTCTCCTCTTATCATCTTCGAGCTTGAGGGTCAAAAGCCCGTTAATGCATGATAAGTAGGTTTAAAATAAAGGCACTCATTAATTAAACGAATATAAAGCAAGTGGAATGAGGTGAATAAATGAATAAAGAGATCATTAAATTTATTAGGAAAAATTATGAGATGACACAAAGAGACTTCGCAAAGCTTGTAAATTGCAGCTTTGCACTTATTGCACTCGTGGAAGTCGGAAAACGAAATGTAAGTAAAGATTTAGAAAATAAAGTGAAAAACGCCTTTAATTTAGATGATCAAGACATCCAATCCATTACAACAATCGTTTCAGAAATCAGCAAAGGAATTCCCCCTTTTATATAAAAATAAGCAAAAAAGTAATGTGCAATTATCTGTACATTACTTTTTTTTTCTTTATGCTAAACCCCTCCATTCTTCCATGTTCCCCTTTTTCTAAATCTATTCATACAATAAAAAGAAACTTCTACTTGCGGGGCTTAATTTACCTGTTAATAAAGAGGGAAATACCAAAAAAAGGAGGAGACAAATGCCTTATTTTAGCGATTCTAAGGAAGATCCGAAGATTTTTCAAGGAAAAAACAGCAAATTAGCAGCAACTAACCAAAAACTTTATCATCAAAACTATTGGCAATCCCATTTAGAAAAACAAATGGAAACAGCTAACAACATAGCTTTGCTGCTGGAGCAGCTAGAACACAAAATGGATAGTGCAACAAAAGAAACAAACCTAAGAATCAATCATCAAGAAACGGCTGCTCTTGAGCTGTTATCTAGTGCCAAAGAACATCGTCTAGCAACAGAGGCTATTCACAGCGAGCTGTTATCTGTACAAACATTAATTCAAAAAAATAGCGATACATTGGATAAAGAAGAGCTGATAAATAACACTATTTTAGAACAAATTGCTTTTCAAGAACAAGCAATTACCTCTCTTTCTAGTCAAATCAAGGATTATTCAGAAGTGAATATGGAAGTAAAAGAAAAAGTAGACAAAACAGAAGAATTATATAGTCAGGTAGCTGAAAAGCTTGACCTTCAAGAAGTATTTCATCAAACACTTATTGAAAAAATGGAGAAGCAAGAAGCTTATTTTAGTAAAATTACCCATCAATTAGACATGTTAAAATCGATTATTTTTGAACGAGTGCATGTTATTACAGAACATATTGAAACAAATATGAATAAATTAACAAAACCTATTCAACATTTTTTCCTGCAGAAAGAGAAAAAAGACATCGACTAATATTGTTAATAACTATTTAACAAAAAAAGCTGACAATCAAGCAGTTCTTTACTGCTTGATCGTCAGCTTTTCTTCCTATTAATCTAAGATTTTCACTTTGACTGTTTGTCTTCCCCAGTCTAATGCCTGCTCTGTAGTTGGAACATGTAAATCAATTTTGTTCCCTTTAATAGCGCCTCCAGTATCTCCTGCGACAGCTCTTCCATATCCTTCTACATAAACTTCTGAACCTAATGGAATAACAGAAGGGTCAACTGCAATTACTTTTTTATTTGGATTATCTTTTAAGTTGATTCCAGTTGCTGTAATACCGGAACAGCCATTACATTTCGCTGTATAAGCGGTTGCTTCTACCGTCAATTCTTTTGCACTTACGTTCGGCACAGAAGCAGTTGTGTTGCTTGCTTTGGTTGCATTGCTGTTTGTATTTTGGGAATTTGCAGCATTGTTAGCGTTCGGACTATTTGTCGTTTTTGTTATGTTAGCTGCTGCCTTTTTGCTTATTCCTTTTGAAACAATTAACTCTGATCCAATATGTATCGTATCAGACTGCAGACTGTTCCAGTTTTTCAACTCTATAACAGAAATACCATTTGCCTCTGCAATAGACCATAAAGTATCTCCAGCTGCAACTTTATATGTTTTTTCTTCTGCTACTTGCAAAGTATCATTTACTTGAATGATATCAGAAGAAAGGTCATTCCATGTTTTAATATCGTCCACTGATACATTGTATTCTTTGGAAATTTGCCAAAGTGTATCTCCTTCTTTAACAGTGACTTCTTCTGCATGCGCCCGAGTCCCTACTGTTGTTGCAATCGTTGCACAGACAATAAATGATAAGATTTTTTTCATATTCCTTATACCTCCTTGACTAGCCTAACGAAGCTAACGGGTATAATCATAACATGAAATCTGCTCATAAAAAGAACAAGGACGTATTAATTCTGTAACAGAACATTACAGCATGTTACAGTCTGTTACAATACATTACACTAAACTATCCTTTTGATCAAAAATAAATTTTCTTTCTAAAATAATCAAAACATTAATCTCTTTAGACAACACCAGCTAATCCTAGTGTACGGTCAAATAAGGAGTCAATATAAAATCACTGATTTTCTTTTAATGCTAAATAAATAAATATATCGATTGTTTCAATTATAACATTATGACTGTTTTAGTATTTATTTTTGAATTTGTAAATATCTATAATAATAGTAGAGACTTGAAACCTCTAAGCATTAATAAGAAAAATTACCCAAACAGACTAATTGCTGCTATTATTTTTTATCCACTTACGATGACTCCAACTTAATTTCTGATTAAGTGCTTGTTGAAACAGAAAAATCTTCTGGGAAGCAACAATGAGTCTTTTAAAATCGAAAAAGTTTTAAGATTGTTATATTGCTCTTTTTATTATAGATATTGAATTATAACAAAAAACAAACAAAGGGTGCAGCACTTATGATTGGAATATTAATTGCTATCATCATCTTTCATTATTTTGCCTTTAAATTTAAAGAAAAGAACTCGCCACTATGAGCTGGCGAGTTCTGTTTTTTATAAAACAATAGAAATACAATATAATCCCCTGTTATATCAACGCCCCTTACCCAATGCAAACAGCATTTACTAATGCAACGAAACGATCATAAACAGAAGTCTGATTGTTAGAATAACAACCACTCCCATTTATCGAATTCATTATTAGCCGACAGCTGGGAAGCTAAGATGAAACGTAGTTCCTTTATTTGGTTCGCTTTCAATATATACTTTGCCATTTAGATTCTCAATAATTTTAAAACTTACCATTAGCCCTAAGCCATTCCCAGCTTTTTTTGTTGTAAAAAAGGGCTCTCCTAATTTTTTCACCTGCTCTTTATCCATTCCAACGCCAGTATCTTGAATAGTAATTTTTATTTCTTCTTCCTTCTTGACATCAATTCGAATTGTTCCACCTGATCCAATCGCTTCTATCGCATTTTTGATAAAATTTAAGAAAACTTGTTTTAATTTATTTTCATCACATTCTATCTCTATATGCCTTTCACTAAACGTTAATTCTACTTTGCATTTGCTTTTGCGAATCTGGTAATCAAGCACAGATAAAACATTTTCAATAATAGGAATAAGCTCTTTTTTCTCTAAAGATGCAATCGTCGGTTTAGATAACAGCATAAATTCTTCTACGATGGAGTTTACCCGCTCAATTTCATCTAAAATAATATCGAAAAGTTCCTGTCTAGATAGGTCCTTTTCATCTAAGCTTAGAAATTCCGCATATCCTTTAATAGAAGTTAGCGGGTTGCGGATTTCATGAGCCACTCCTGCCGCAAGCTGTCCGACTGCTGCAAGCTTATCTTGTCGATGAAGAATTTCCTCTGTTTTTTTCTTTTCAGTAATATCATTGCGGATTGCTAAATATTGATAAACTTGATTATTTTTATCAATAAAAGGAATAATTGTCGTATCAACCCAATAAAATGTGCCGTCTTTTGCTTTATTGCGTATTTCACCTTTCCATACTTCTCCATTTGCAATAGTTTTCCATAAATGCTGAAAAAATTCTTTGGAATGATAACTAGAGTTAACAATGCGATGATCTTTTCCAATGAGTTCTTCTCGTGTATATCCAGATATAAAACAAAACTTTTCATTTACGCTTGTAATTTTTCCTCTTTTATCCGTAAATGCAATAATACTGGACTGATCAAGGGCAAATTTGATATCAATAACTTCTTGTATCTTTTCTTCTAATTGAAGCTGCAGATTTTTTTGCTCCGTAATATCCCGACGAATCGACACGTATTGATAAGGAATTCCCTTTTTATTTAAAAAAGGAACAATTACTGTATCAACCCAATAAAGGGAGCCATCCTTCGCCTTATTAAGAATTTCCCCTTTCCATATATCGCCTTTTCCAATCGTTTTCCATAATCGTTTAAAAAACTCAGGAGGATGATGGCCAGAATTAACAATGCGGTGTGTCTGCCCTATTAACTCCTCTCTATTATACTTAGAAACTTCAAGAAACTTATCATTTACATATGTAATAATTCCGTTATTGTCAGTAAAAACAACAATAGAGGATTCATCAAGCGCCTGCTGCATATCTCTTACATTTATATCTCCTACGGATAGTGTCTCTGTAATCAGTGAACTTGTTCCAATTAATCCTCCTAAAATTAAAATGGAAATAAATAAAACCGTATACACAATAAAGCTATTATAATAAGCAGAAGAACTATTGTCCCAGCCAATCGGTGTAGTATGGCTGATTAATAATAGTTGACTTATAATCGTTGCAATCGTCATAACTGCACAGCAAAAAGCGCTTATCCATTTGGCAGGCATCCTCTCTGATTTTGTCTGATAAAAAGAGCGCCAAATAGAATAGGAAAATCCTATAAACAGCAATAAAAAACTGATTATTAACGCCAGAAGGTTATAGCGAATCGAACTTCCAATCGAATAAAGCCCTATTATAAATACAGACAACATCGATAATGTAAAGAAAAATGCGGCAACATAAATTCTATGTTTATTATGTTCTTTATCAAGCAAAGCATAAAAGGCCATCCCGCTAAAGCAAATGCCAATCAGTATGGATAAAACCGTTATCGGCACTTCATAAGATGCTGTGGCATAAATATTATTGACCATCATCCCAAGAAAACTCATAATCCAAAAGCCAAATCCCATTGAAAAGGTGCTTGCTAAAAATAGAAAGCGGCTGTTTTTTTCCCCACTTCTTACTAATTTAAATAAATCAAAAGATGTGTAGCATGCTACAAATAATAAAAGAATGCTTACAATAAACAAAATGGAGTTATACAATATTTCTCCTCCTATATCCCAAAATAATGCATTATGTATCGTATAAAAATATGTTTCAACTATGATTGTAATGGAAAGGTAATATGGAGAAAAGGATTTTTTATCAAAGATTCCTTTAAGTATAGTGTTTTCTGCTTTTATATGGGTTATTCATCTTTATTTTTTATCATGTGCTTGTCTTTTTTAAATGATGTTTTTGCTGTTAAACATTGCAGTATATTTTTTTTGCTATTTCTTCTTTTATCCGCCTTCCTCTTTTCATCTCCACTTTTTCCCATAATAATTTCGTTTTTATAGAGAACACTGTTAGAAAGGAGTGAAAAACTTGAAAAAGAAAGAAGCTGGATCATTCAATCAGAAAACAAAATCACTTCATCGTGGCATTCGAGGAGAATCAATTGATGAATTAGCAAGAACAGAAGCTGCCAACAACATTTTAGCAGAAAAAGAAATTGGCCAGCAGCAAGAAAATTTATAAAAGGCGGGGTACACATGGAAACAATTAATCCAAAAAATGCAAATATAGGGGATGAAGTATTTGTCATCTATCATAATCCTCATACACCAACTGTTGCCAATATTAAACCAGCAGAAATTGTTCAGCACCCAAAAAACCCAAATGCTTTAGCTTTATTTTTAAACGAAACTTTCCATACAATTGAAGATGATGATGCTCTTTTCCAAACGGAACAAGCTGCCCAAACAGCATACAATCAAATGTATGAAGAGGACAGCGAATTGTATTAATAACATATGTCGATCTGGCCCAAAATGTTTTTCTGCAATTAGGTCAGATTCTTTTTTTTAAAGATTAATTTGTGGTAATTCTCTCATTTCCATCGAAGTTTCATTCCCGCATAATGGACATTTTAAATCGTCTGTCGCAAAATCTTTTCTCATCCACCCATGACAAGAATTACATGCATATACTTCTAAGTTTATTAAAATATCCTCTGGTTTTTCTTCTGCCGCTTTTCGATTGAAAAATATTGGAATCGCCTCCTTTTTTCTTAGTATGAGCAATTTCCATTATTTTAGTAATTTTTCCGAAAAAATCTTTCTAACACTAAAAAGAACTATTCCTTTTGAAAGCAGAAAAATAGCTTCAATATGTTATAGTAAGGGGACCAACCATATTTTTCAAAGGAGAATTTAGATGTCAGAAAAAATATATTACCACTCCCCTTATCAAACAAAATGGTCCACTTCTATTACCGATATTTGGGAAGAGAATAACTCATTTTATGCAATATTAGAACAAACTGCTTTTTATCCAGAAGGCGGAGGACAACCTGCTGATACTGGAACAATCAACGGAATTCGTGTTCAAAATGTTCAAATCACAGAGGGAAAAATTGTCCACCAATTAGCAGCAAAACCGATTGAACAACAAGTAGATTGTGCCCTTGACTGGAACGTCCGCTTTGATCATATGCAGCAGCATACTGGCCAGCATTTATTATCAGCGGTTCTACATGAATTGTATTCTATTCCAACAGTGAGTTTTCATTTAGGGAAGGAATACACAACTATTGATGTAGAAGCGGCAAACTTAGATAAAAACCAACTTGAAACAATCGAAAATCTTTGCAATACATATATTCAACAAAACAAAACAATAAAAGCTTATTTTATAACTAATGAAGAAGCAAAACATATTCCCCTACGGAAACTCCCTGCTGTTACAGGGCCATTGCGGATTGTAGAAATAGAAGGAATTGATTATTCTGCCTGTGCTGGAACGCATGTTGCAACTACCGGAGAACTGGGTTTGCTAAAAATGGCAAAAACAGAAAAACATCGGGGACAAACAAGGCTATTCTTTTTAGTAGGAAAAAGAGCATTGGTAGATTATCAAATATCTCAACAAATATTGGATAGCCTCAGCAGTTCCATGAACACAAACAAATATTCCTTAAACGACCGCATGGAAAAACAAGAAACAGAAAACAAACTGCTCCTAAAAGAAATTGAGCGTTTAAAGGAAGAAAATAGCCATTATCTAGTAGAAAGCATCCTATCACAGCAAAGTAGTCTGCTTATTAAAAAAGATTTTGCTGATAAAACGTTAAAAGACTTACAATATCTTGCCAAGGCAATCCTCCATAAAAAAAGCTGCATTGTTCTTTTATGCACGTACAGCGAAAATAAACTGCTCCTTCAGCATAATGGAAACTTCTCCTTGCACTGTGGCAATTTATTTAGAGAAAAGATCGCAACCTTCCATGGAAAAGGAGGAGGCAATGAACCCCAAGCCCAAGGAACATTTTCATCGCAAAAAGACTTAAATGCCTTTGTTGACTTTCTTATGGATGCCATAGCAGAAGTAGTATAAAGATAAGCCTGATAAGCACAAACTTATCAGGCTCCCTCTTATTCTTTTGCTATAAACTTTTGTTCTTCTAATCTTAATTGATGGAAAATAATTTTAATCATAAAATAAGTTATTTCATCTGGCAATATTTCTTTAATTGGCTTTAATTTTACTTCGCCAACTTTCTTAATTGCCTTTTTAATTTTTTCGCCTTGTGCTTCTGACACAAATTGACCCCAATTAATTGCATGTCCTTCTTCTCCACAGCGAAGCAAATGATTTTCTATCGTCACAATACTTAAATTTCGTTTTGCAGCAATATCTTTTACTGTTAACCCTTTTTGTAGTTCTTCCAATGTAATAAGATGAGAATTTTCCACTAGTGTTTTTTTCTCTTTTGCAACAATCATTTTGTTGTGCCCTTCTTTTATTGCTTCTGGATGCTCTTTTACATATGTCTGTACAAACTCCAGAATTTTTCCTCCATATTTATTTAATTTATGCTCCCCTATTCCTTTAATCAAAGCTAATTCAGATAAAGTCCTTGGCATACTTCCGGCAATCAGTTTTAATGTTTCATCAGAAAAAATAACAAAAGGAGGCACTTGTTCTTCTTCTGCCATACGTTTGCGAATCAGACGGAGTTCTTGAAACAATCCATTATCTTCAGAAAGTTTTACTGTTTCCATTTGTTTTTTGCGAAGTACCGTAAGCCTCCCTAATAATACTTCTTTTCCCTTTTCTGTTACTTTTAATAATGGCAATGTTCCCGTTGTTACCTCAATATAAGCGTCAGAAATCAAAAACTCAATAAAATCACTTACCTCTTTTGCCGATTGCTGATTCATAATGCCATATGTTTTAATTTTATCTAAAGAAAAATCAAGCAATTTTTTATTTCGCGATCCTGTCAAAACTTGAGCAATCATTGTCTTTCCAAACCTCTCTCCCATACGGATCATGCAGGAGAGAACTTTTTGGGCATCAATTGTAACATCGACAGTTTCACGGTTATCTGTACAATTGGAGCATCTTCCGCATGTATAATTAGTATCTTCGCCAAAATATTGGAGAATATAGCGCTGCAGGCACTCTTCTGTATGACAATAATTAATCATTGCTTGCAGCTTATCTAAATCTTGTTTTTGCTTATTTGGATCCATTGTCGTTTGATCAATTAAAAAACGCTGGATGCGGATATCTTGTGGCGAATAGAGTATAACACATTCACTTGACAGCCCGTCTCTTCCTGCTCGGCCAGCCTCTTGATAGTATCCTTCCATATTTTTCGGCAACTGATAATGAATGCAATAGCGAATATTGCTTTTATCAATGCCCATTCCAAAAGCAGTCGTCGCAACCATTACCTGACAATCATCATTAATAAAACGCTGCTGCTCTGTTTCTCTGTCTATATCTCTCATGCCTCCGTGATATTTTGCTACCAAATACTTTTTTTTCTGCAGACGATCATAAAGTTTTTCTACTTCCTGCCTTGTTGCCGCATAAATAATGCCAGACTCCTCTTTATTTTTAGATAAAAAAGAATCAATAAATGCTGCTCTGTCTTCTCCCTTTATAACCGAAAAAGTTAAATTTTCTCTTTCGAAGCCAGTTATTACCGTATTTTCTTCTTCTATCTGCAGCTGTGTGCAAATATCCTTTTGCACAAGCGGGGTTGCTGTAGCCGTTAGTGCAGCAATAAGCGGTTTTTTATGTAATTTATTAATCATTGCACCAAGACGAGAATAACTTGGCCGAAAATCATGGCCCCATTGGGAAATACAATGTGCCTCATCAACTGCAATAAACGGGATTTCTACCTCATTTAATAATTCAATAAAAAAATCCCCTTCTAGCCTTTCTGGTGCTACATATAGCAGTTTGTACTTACCTGCTTTTAATTCTGCCATTCTTTCATAAGCTTCATTTGCTGTAAGAGAACTGTTAATAAAAGTCGCAGGTATTCCGACTGCAGTTAATGAATCTACTTGATCTTTCATCAAGGAAATCAACGGTGATACCACAACAGTAAGTCCATCAAAAATCATGGCTGGAACTTGATAACAAATAGATTTTCCGCCCCCTGTCGGCATAATGCATGCTACGTTTTCCCCATTCAGCAAATATTCAATTACTTGTTCTTGCCCATTTCGAAACTGTTCATAACCAAAATACTCTTTTAATACTGCTAACGCTTGTTTAAACATTTATTGGCCAAACCCTCCTAAATAAAAATAACTATCTGTTATTTCATAATCTGCAATTTCTGCTTTTTATAAAAATCAATGCATCACAAAAAATTTACCTTCTCCATATATAGTAACAGAAACAGACCGATTAAAAATATCCAGAAAATATAGAATTTTTATGAAGGCATAGGAAAAGGACTGCCTTTATTAGTCGAATTTGACTTTTAAAGGCAGTCCTTTTTTCTATATTATAACCATGCAGCTCCAACAATAATTAACAGAATAAATAATACAACAATTAATACGAAACCATTTCCATATCCTCCAGTAGCAACCGGCGCAACTGGCGCTGCATACCCATATCCACCACAACCGCAAGAGCTTCCGTAACCGCCATAACCATAAGCCATCTATAAAACACTCCTCTAAAATTTATTAATAACCAAATCCAATATAACTTGATCCAACAATGATTAATAAAATGAATAGCACTACAAGTAGAGCAAAACCTCCACCAAAGCCTACTCCACCTTCAGGATGACCACCCATTTAATCCACCTCCCTCATACACATAAACATCTTATGTAAGAAGAACTTGTCTCGAATGGGCTCTTTTTAAAATATTTTTAATACATTATTATGTACAGCAGTAAAGCATACAAAACTTATATATTGCACTTTCACACGGAAAGCAACTGTTTTAAGACTTTTGTTTTATTTTATAAAAAAATGCTTATTGCGAACATGGCTGATTTTTCGTGAAAAACAACTAATGTTTGTTCACGAAAAATCAACAGCCTCCTTTTTAAAAGAAAGGGATAAAAGCTAATGCAGCAATCAAACCCAAGGAAAGACCCCAAGCTGCGCCAGCCCAGCCCCAACCCCAACCGCCGCCCCAGCCACGGCCGCCTCTATAATAGCCTAGGCCAAATCCGCCATAATTTCTGCGGTTGCCGCCGATTGGGCGAAGATAAACTTTATTAGAAGTTACTCGATCAATAATTCCTGTATGCACTTTTCCATCGTGTGTTGTAATTCGTACACATTTGCCAATTCCTTTGGAACATTGACTGTAATAATTATTTCCTGCCATATTTCCACCCCCAGCATTCATTTCTTTACTTTACATCCTATGTACAAGTTTAAAAATGGAATGGACAACCATCTTGGTACAAATGCGGATTTCCCGCTGAATTATAAAAAAAACTCTTTTTTTGCAAAAAAAACTTACTCATTTTAGCGGCATTCGCTTTTTTGAGTAAGTACGTTAGCTTTTAATCGTTTAACCAACTTTTTTTAAATTTTGCTTTTTCAGCTGCGCTTCTTGTTTTTCTTCTCTAATTAAATATAGATTTAAAACAATGCCCATTCCCGTTAAAATGCTAAAAAATAAATACACATCCGTAATATGATAGTAGTTGAAAATAATGCCGCCAATAAATGTATTAAACCAGTTTCCAAGGCCATTTCCAATAGCTGAATAAAAAGTAATCGCCGTTGCCATCATTGAAACAGGAGCTATTTTTCGAATATACTGAATGCCAGCAGGTATAAACAGCCCAACGCCAAACCCCTGCAAAAAAGCCGTTGCATAAACTAGCGCCAAACTAGGCGCAGTAAAATAAAATATCCATCTAAGCAAGGAAATAGCACCCGCAAACAAAGTAATTTCTAAAAGACCAAATTTTCCAATCAATCCTCCGGCTATTTTCATAAATGGCGCTTCTGATAATACAGCAATCAGGAAAGCCACTCCAATGCCAGAATAGGTTGCTCCACTATTTTCTACAAATAAACCGAAAAAAGTATTATTTGCTAAATTAGGACTAAAAACTAAAAAAGTAACAGCTAAAAAAAGCATATATTTTTTGTAGACAATAAGCTCTTTTATTCCTTTTAGCGGATTTTTAATCGTTTCCCCTTTTTCTTTCGGCATTTTTATTGTAGCAGCAGCACAAATAATAAGCGCCGTAAAGAAGGCAATAAAAATGCTTGTTGGTTCCATATCAGATATTCTTCCCATAATAAAAACAGCAACACCAAATCCTAAAGCACCAAAAAGTCGAATATTCCCATATTGATAATTATTTTTGCTGGCATATTTAATTGCTATGCTATCAGATATTGGAACAATTGCACTTTGAAAAACAGCAAGCAATGTAGCAATTGCCACTATCCAACTAAAACGATCAAAAAACAAATAACCTAACCCGCATATTCCAGCAAAAAATGTACATAATTTAAGAATGACTGCTGGTGCATTTGTTTTATCTGACAACATTCCCCAAATAGGCTGAAAAAAAATGGTAATAACAGGTCCGATAGACATAATAATGCCTATTTGAAATCCAGTCAGCCCAATTGAGTTGCTTAAATAAACACTTAATAATGGTATTAAGCTGCCGCTTGCAAAAAAGGCAAAAAAATAAAAAGCCTGTAATACCCCGATATTTTTTTTTGTTTCTTTATCCATAACCGCGCTCCTTCAACACAATTATTATAGCGCAAAATATGAGCATTCACATCGCCTTTTTATATTTTTTTCCATTAATCTTCTGATCATGTCGACAACGGTTTATTAAATTTTGCTAGAAGGAGCATAAAAAATGTTAATTTCAGCATTTTGGGGAGCAGTAGCAAGCATGTCTTTATTTTTAGGGTCGATAGTCGGCATATGCTTTGCTCTTCCACAAAAACTGATTGCATACTTAATGGCACTTGGGACTGGTGTATTGATTGGTGCCTCTTCTTTTGATTTATTAGTAGAGGCGCTGCATACAAGCGGCATAGTAGCAACCTCTGCTTCCTTTTTAGGAGGGGCCCTTTTATTTTCTATTATTGAACTCTATTTATATAAAAAAGGTGGATCCAATCGCAAACGTTCACATAAAAAAGACGTCACTCATTCTGGATTAGCCATTTATATTGGAACACTGATGGATGCCATTCCAGAATCATTAATCATTGGACTAAGTTTATTAAAAAACCATCAAGTAGATACCTTATTTATTATCGCCATCTTTATCAGTAATTTTCCTGAAAGTCTTTCTTCAACAGTTGGGTTAAAAAAAGACGGCTATTCTAATCAAAAAATTTTATTTTTATGGGCAAGTGTTGTGGTTATTTCCTCCATAAGCAGCTTTACTGGATTTATATTTTTGGAAAAATTCTCCGAAAATGCAACAGCAAACATCGAGGCCTTCGGAGCAGGCGGACTGATTGCCATGGTATGTTCGACCATGCTTCCTGAAGCTTTTGAAAAAGGTGGGCCAATTGTTGGATTTATTACATGCGTTGGATTAATCATTTCCTTAGCATTAACTTCCTTATCCTAATCATCCTAGAGTTAATGCTGTTTAACTCTAGGATGATTAGGACTATTTTGCTATTCTTTGTTGCTCAAAAGTCAAATGCTTGTTCTTTTTCCCCTTTTTATCCGAAAAAACATATACATTTAAGGCTCCCACAAAAAAGGCTCCCCCTACAATATTGCCCAGCGTTACTGGTATAATATTATGCAGCGCAGAAGAAAACGTAATTGTATCTGGATGGGGGACAATTAAAGCAATGGAAAACAGCGACATATTGGCAATGCTATGCTCATATCCTGAGACCATAAAACCGAAAACAATTAGGATTGTTGTCAATATCTTGCCGACATCCCCTTTAATATTCATCGGAAGCCAAATAGCTAAGCATACAAGCCAATTACAAAGAATACCCTTTACAAACAATTCTGATGTGCTGGCGCTCATTTTTGCATTTGCCATCTCCATTATCCATGTGGATTTTTCTGGAAGATGATAAAGGCCCGTATAATAAATAAGTACAGCAAAAAACAATGCTCCCACTAAATTCCCAAAATAAGTAGCAATCCAATTGTAAAGTGCATCCTTCCATGTTGTTGCACCTTTTAAAGTGCTCATTGCAAATGCCATCGTATTTCCTGTGAATAATTCTCCCCCTCCATAACTGATCAACACAAGGGCAATGCCAAAAAATAGGCCCGTCATCATATATGTTGCAGGCGAGTGAGCATCCCAAAAAGGCTGTGCCAGTTTATAACAAATAATAATAGCAAAACCTATATAAATGCCTGCAAGTATTGCTTTTGTAAAATACCGCAAAAATGATTCGTCTATTACCGCTTTTTTCTTTAATGCATATTGAATGGCTTTATCTATTGGCTGAATTTCCATAACTTTCTTCACCCTTTCTTTATGGAAATTATTATACTGTAGGATAAAAGAAAAAAGTTTGTGTAAAATTGAACAATCTTTGACACTTTGCGGCCTCTATAAAAAACAAAAAAAGACATTCTATCATAAAATGCCGAATTCTTCTTCTTCAAAAAAGAACCTGAACTCTTATAGCAATAATAGAATGTCTCCATGGTTTATAACCGATTAAATGTTTTTAATGAGAAGTGGAAGAAGTCAGTTTGCTGTTTTGCTGTAATGGAACGAGAAATTGGGATCTTGGTTTTGTAAAACTGATTTTAATACCAGATTTTTTCATTTTATTCACTAAATCCACAAGCTGTTTTTTCGCCATATTATAACTACTCCTTTACGAACTATATTTCTTAATAGTACCGATAAATTATGAAAAAAAGATGAACAAATTATAAAGAGTTTATGTATTTTTCTTTTGTCGTTTTTGTTAATAATAGATGCAATATTTTTATTTAACGCTTACATAATATATTCGAGTATCAAACGCATTTCCCTTTATTTTTTTGATATTTTCTACTCTTTTTTCTCTTTTCCCTTATTTCATACGATTAAACTTCGAAAAGGATTCGCATTCTTATCATTAATAATGGTATAATTTTAACGATATTGTATTTTGGAGGAAAATAAATAGATGATAACAGTAAGTAATGTAAGTCTTCGATACGGCGATAGAAAATTATTTGAAGATGTAAATATCAAGTTCATCCCTGGAAATTGCTATGGATTAATTGGTGCAAATGGTGCCGGAAAATCCACATTTTTAAAAATACTTTCCAATGAAATAGAAGCACAAACAGGACATGTTTCCCTTGGTCCTGGCGAAAGATTAGCGATTCTAAAACAAAACCATTTTGAATACGAAGAATATGAGGCATTAAAAGTAGTCATAATGGGACATGCCCGTTTATATGAAGTTATGCAAGAAAAAGATGCTATCTATATGAAAGCAGACTTTACAGATGAAGATGGCATGAAAGCTGCTGAACTTGAAGGCGAATTTGCAGAATTAAACGGATGGGAAGCAGAATCAGAAGCTGCTATCCTTTTAAAGGGTCTTGGAATCGGTGAAGAGCTGCATACAAAAACGATGGCTGAACTGACTGGTTCAGAAAAAGTAAAAGTATTGCTTGCACAGGCTTTATTTGGACAGCCAGATGTATTATTGCTTGATGAGCCGACAAACCATTTGGACATTGATGCAATTCAATGGCTGGAAGAGTTTTTAATCAACTTTGAAAATACGGTTATTGTTGTATCCCATGACCGTCACTTTTTAAATAAAGTGTGCACCCATATTGCAGACTTGGACTATGGAAAAATCCAAATCTATGTTGGAAACTACGATTTCTGGTATGAGTCCAGCCAATTAGCTTCAAAAATGGCTAATGACGCAAACAAGAAAAAAGAAGAAAAAATTAAAGAGCTGCAAAACTTTATTGCCCGTTTCAGTGCAAATGCATCCAAATCAAAACAAGCAACATCCCGAAAAAAACTATTGGATAAAATTTCTTTGGATGATATTAAGCCATCTTCTAGAAAATATCCATATGTCGCTTTTACTCCTGAAAGAGAAATTGGCAATGACCTATTGCGCGTAGAAAATATTTCTAAAACGATTGATGGAGAAAAAATATTAGACAATATAAGTTTTATTATGAATAAAGACGATAAAATTGCTTTAGTTGGCAAAAATGAAATAGCGAAAACTACTTTATTTAAAATACTTATGGGAGAAATGGAACCAGACAGCGGCAGCTTTAAATGGGGCATTACAACATCTCAAAGCTATTTCCCTGCTGACAACTCCAGCTATTTTAATGATACAGACGAAACGCTTGTAGATTGGCTTCGCCAGTATTCACCAAATGATCAAACAGAAAGCTTCTTGCGAGGATTTTTAGGAAGAATGCTGTTTTCTGGTGAAGAAGTGCTGAAAAAACCAAGTGTTTTATCTGGGGGAGAAAAAGTTCGCTGCATGCTTTCAAAAATGATGCTGAGCGGATCAAATGTGCTTCTTTTAGATGAGCCGACAAACCATTTAGACCTTGAATCTATCACTGCTTTAAATAATGGACTAATTAATTTTAAAGGTTCCTTAATTTTTGCATCACATGACCATCAGTTTATTTCTACTATCGCTAACAGAATTTTAGAAATTACACCAAAAGGTCTTGTGGATAAACAAATGAACTATGATGAATATTTAGAAGATACAGCTGTGCAAAAACAAATAGCTGAAATGTATAAATAATAAAAAGCAGTGCCCATGATGAAAATTCATTTGGCACTGCCTTTTTTATTTTCTTTTTTTTGCTACAAGCATGGTCACTTGTACGGAAGTAAAGGGTAAAGATGATTTTTTTCGGTAGCCTAAATACCTGGGTTCCCATGTATCGCAAAACTTATTTTTAAAATTCCGCAATCCTTGAAAATGATAAAAAGCATGTCCATGATGAAAAATTTGATCGGCAATTTTTTCACTTAAAAAGGAAAACTTGGAAACGCTTAAATTTGATAAAGGAGCCATGCCAACATTGCATATTTTTATTCCCTGTTGTTTTAAACATTCAAAGCTATTTAAAAATAAAAAATCCATTACACCAGCTTGTGCATTTGGCAAACTGCGCATCAAATCAATCGAATAAATATCATTTTCTTCCATAAATGCTGAACTTAATGTTAAAAAAGCAATAATTTGCTGGTTAGGATCTTTTACATAGCTAATAGTAGTGGTCTGCAAATATGATTCATCAAAAAAACCAAGAGAAAAGCCTTTTTCCATTCTTCCCTGCAGCCATTCATCGCTTACATGTTTTAAGTTTTTAAGCAAATTCTTACTATGGTTGCGTTCGGATATTTCTACCACATATCCTTCTCTTTCAAACTTATTTTTTAATGCCCGCTGATTTTTCATTTTTTTCCCTGATAAAGAAAATTGGCTTAAATCCACATATCCTTCTTCGCCAAGTTTAAAAAAATCATAGCCATTCCCATGCAAAAACGGAAGCATTCTTTTGCTTGTTTCATAAAAAACAGGCGTATACCCATAAATATCTGCCTTTTCATAAAGTTCTTCAATCGCTTTTAAAAAATAAGCCTCTTCCCCAATCGGATCCCCTAAAACAACTAGTTTATCTGCATATGTCTGGTAAGAAAAAAGCACATTTTTATCACTATTCCAAAATACGTATTTATCATGCAGAAAAATCAAATGAGACAACGTTGTTCCTTGGTATGTATGTAAATGCTCCAGTATCTCCCTTTCTTGCAATTTGGAAGATATTTTATTAAAACTCTTTGGCTTATTAATAAAATGTCCCAAAACAGTTATCATAAAAGCAATAAATAAGCCGATCGCTGCACTTGAAAACAAGCTTTTTGCATCTCTTAATATATACGGCTCAATAAATGACGGCACTTTCAGATGACTTGAAGGCAAACTTAAATAACCAAGAAGCAAATAGCCAAATGTAAAAAGAGCAATGATTATAATATCAAAAAGAAGTTTCCCCCATGTTAAAACAAAACTTTCCCGATAAAACCTTCCTTTTGAAAGCAAAAGCAGAACAATAACCCCAATAATGATTAATGCCTCTTCATAATCCAAACCTTTTAAAAAGGTTGATAGGGCAGCAATAATCAAAACCAGCAATGTTAAATGATATGTCCGCTTTTCCCTATATTCTATTCCCCTTGCTAGTCCTAAAAGCACAAAACCCGCTCCAACTGATACATGATGGGTAAAGTTCATCACTTCCATACTTAAAAGTTCTTGGGAAATCTGCAACCTTGAAAGAATTCCTGGCAATGCTGCGGATACTAGCAAAATAATTCCTGAAATAAATACCAGCAGCGTTAAAAAGAAATGGCTAATATTTTCAATAATGGTTTTAGGAATATTGCTCCAGTATTTATTCCATTTTATCCATAAATCTTTTATAAACAACAACAGCGCTGCAATAAAAGGAAGGAAATAATAACCGATACGATATAATAGCAACACAACAATCAGCTTTTCTGTGGGCACCCCTAAATAATCAAACCCCCATAAAAAGACTAAATCAAAACTTCCTATTCCTCCTGGAATCATACTAACAATTCCTGCACATACCGCTATCAAAAATATTTTGCTGAAATCCCAAACTCCAACAGGCAAGTCCATCATTACTGCCAAAGAATATAAATAAATAAAGACAAAGATCCATTCTACCAATGAAGTAATAATTAATTGAACGGCAAGCTTTGGAGAATCTATCAAATCCCGCAATTTTGTTTTTCTAATAAAAAAACAAATAACAATAACTGGCAAAATAAGTCCAACAATAATGACAGCAAAAAACAATAGCAGATGGTTTTGAATTAAAGGCATATTCCAGCCATCAAAAAAGACAATCCAAGCAAGCAAGCTAATTCCTGTTAAATAAAACATTGTAACAGATGCTATGCCTTTAAGCAGCACCCTTTTATCCTTTTCATAGGATTGATAAAAATAGGTGCGAAGAGCAATCCCAATCAATCCCCCAAATCCCAACAAATTGGAAAAAGAGTTGCTGATTAAAGAATATTGGGCCAATTTTTTGGTTGGTATAGTCACTTTCAGCTGTTTGCTTAAAATAAAATCATAAAAAAACATTGGAGTAATCGCTATAAAGCCGCCAACAACAATATAACCGATCATAAAAGGATCCAATTGATTCAAATATTTTTTTAATAAATGGGTATCAATAGACATAAACATGTTCCGAAGCTCCACGGAAACGATGAGCAGCAATGTAACGGGAAATAAAATTTTTAATACAGACCATAACCGATCTTTAGTAAAGAAAGACATTTTTTCACCTCAATTAATGCGTCCTCAAGGGCTGACAGTTTATTATGCAGACTACCTTATCATATCGTAAAACCGTATATATCGGAAACATTTATTATAGAAGTTCTTTAAAGCTGTACAATCTATTGTTACTCCTCCTATACAGTATAGGTCAGTTATTTTTTATTTAACCATTTAAAATAAGGAGAAATATCGATCTATCTATCCGATTTTCCACAACTCCCCATTAAATTAATCGCTTCCAAACTATTATATAACAGTTTTCATTTTTCGGATCAAAACTATATAACAGTCTATTTTCAAAATAATACTTATTAAACATTCTTTTTTCGAATTATAGGCCAAAAGAGCATGATACTACTGGTGTTCACATATCCGCCACAAAAACTTCGCAAGATGTACATATTTTTGTGAAAATAATCACATAAAAATCTGTTATAGTTAATTTAGCAAGAAATTAATAAACTGTATTATTTTTTTTATAAACTGATGAGGTGATTAAAATGGAAAAAGTGGAAGCTAACTACTGGGAAGGATTTAAAAGCGGAACATGGGAGAAAGAAGTAAATGTTCGCGATTTCATCTTAAAAAACTTTAAACCTTATTATGGAGATTCTACTTTCTTATCTGGTCCAACATTAGAAACTACTCAATTATGGGAGCAAGTGCTGGAGCTTTCTAAAGCTGAAAGAGAAAGAGGCGGCGTTTACAATTTAGATACTGATATTGTTTCGACTATTGTTTCACATGGTCCTGGATATTTAGATAAAACAAAAGAGAAAATTGTCGGGGTTCAAACAGATGAGCCGTTTAAGCGTTCTTTCCAGCCAAATGGCGGAATTAGAATGGCTGTGCAAGCATGTGAATCCTATGGTTATAAAGCAAGCGAAGATTTGGAACGATTTTTCACTGAACACCGCAAAACACATAATGCTGGCGTATTTGATGCCTATACCGATGAAATGAGATTGGCAAGAAAAGCAGCAATCATCACTGGTTTGCCTGATGCCTATGGCCGGGGAAGAATTATCGGTGATTACCGACGCGTTGCATTATATGGCGTCGACTTCTTAATAGAGCAAAAACAAAATGATAAAAAAGCGACAAGCTCTGTTATGTCAGAAGAAACAATCCGCTTAAGAGAAGAAATTTCTGAACAAATTAATGCATTAAATGAATTAAAACAATTAGGTGCAAGCTATGGATTTGATTTGTCCCGCCCAGCGGCTAATACACTGGAAGCCTTCCAATGGCTATATCTTGCTTACCTTGCTGCCATTAAAGAACAAAATGGCGCAGCAATGAGCTTAGGCCGCGTTTCTACTTTCTTAGATATTTATATTGAAAGAGATTTGGAAAACGGCACATTCACTGAAAAAGAAGCACAAGAAATTGTCGACCATTTTATTATGAAACTTCGTTTAGTTAAATTCGCTCGCACTCCTGACTACAATGAATTATTTAGCGGCGATCCAACATGGGTGACAGAATCAATTGGCGGCATGGCAAATGACGGAAGACCTTTAGTTACGAAAAACTCTTTCCGCTTCCTTCATACATTAGATAATTTAGGCCCAGCTCCAGAACCAAATTTAACGGTATTATGGTCTACCCAATTGCCTGATAATTTTAAAAAGTATTGTGCCCAAATGTCGATTCAAACAAGCTCCATTCAATATGAAAACGATGATATCATGAAACCGCAATGGGGAGACGACTATGGCATTGCATGCTGTGTATCTGCAATGGAAATTGGCAAACAAATGCAATTTTTCGGTGCACGCGCCAACCTTGCAAAATGTTTACTTTATGCAATCAACGGCGGAAAAGATGAAAAACTTAAAATTCAGGTTGGACCTACTTTTGCTCCAATCACTTCTGACTACTTAGAATATAATGAAGTAATGGAAAAATTCGATAATATGATGGAATGGCTTGCAGGTCTTTACATTAATACATTAAATGTTATCCACTACATGCATGATAAATACAGTTATGAACGAATTGAAATGGCGCTTCATGATACAGAAATTCTGCGTACAATGGCAACAGGAATCGCTGGCTTAAGTGTTATTGCTGACTCTTTAAGTGCCATCAAACATGCAAAAGTAAAAGTAATTAGAGATGAAAACGGCATTGCTGTTGATTTTGAAACAGAAGGCGATTTCCCTAAATACGGAAATAATGATGACAATGTAGACAGCATCGCTGTAGGCATCGTAGAAAGTTTTATGAAAAAATTGCGCAAACATGCAACATACCGCAATTCTTTACACACAATGTCTATTTTAACGATTACTTCTAACGTCGTTTATGGCAAAAAAACAGGCAACACACCAGATGGTCGCCGTGCTGGAGAACCATTTGCTCCAGGAGCAAACCCAATGCATGGAAGAGACACAAAAGGAACGCTCGCTTCCCTTTCATCTGTTGCAAAATTGCCATATGATTATTCATTAGATGGAATTTCCAACACATTCTCCATTGTGCCAAAAGCATTAGGGAAAGATGAAAATGTTCGTGCAGCAAACTTAGTATCCATCTTAGACGGATATGCTGTAAAAACAGGCCATCATTTGAATGTAAACGTATTTAATAGAGAAACATTGATGGATGCAATGGAACATCCTGAATTGTATCCACAATTAACGATTCGTGTATCAGGATATGCTGTTAACTTTATTAAATTAACACGTGAACAGCAAATGGATGTTATTAATCGCACATTCCATGAATCCATGTAAAAATACAAAACACTTGTTTACCCTATTGTTTCGCTAATCAGTAAAGGGAGAAAAGATTGCCGCGTTCACCTTTTCTTCTTCTCCCTCACTGGTTGCTTTATTTAAAAGGAGGAAAAAAATCATGAACGGCAACATTCATTCCATTGAAACTTTTGGTACAGTAGATGGACCAGGAATACGGTATGTTATTTTTACACAAGGTTGTTTACTGCGATGCCAATTTTGTCATAATGCAGACACTTGGGAGATTGGAACAGGAAAATCCATGTCTGTAAAAGAAATTATGGATGACTTAACAACATACCTTCCCTTTATTGAAGCATCCTGTGGGGGCATTACTGTAAGTGGCGGAGAACCTTTATTGCAAATTCCGTTTTTAATAGAATTATTTAAAGAATGCAAAAAGATAGGCATTCACACGACCATTGATTCCTCTGGAGGCTGCTATTCCACAGCACCTCATTTTCAAGAGCAGCTAAAAGAGTTAATGAAGTATACTGATTTGATTCTATTAGATTTAAAGCATATTGACCGCAAAAAACATATCTCCTTAACAGGAATGGGCAATGATCATATTTTATCATTTGCAAACTATCTTTCCGATCATCATATTCCTGTATGGATACGACACGTTCTTGTTCCTTCTATTAATGATAATGAAAAAGATTTGAGAAACTTAGGCAACTTTATTTCTACGTTATCAAACGTGGAAAAAATTGATATTCTGCCCTATCATAAATTAGGTGTCTATAAATGGGAAGCACTAGGTTTAGATTATCCATTAAAAGAGATTGAGCCGCCAAGTGAAGAATCAGTTGCTTTTGCTTATAGTATACTTACAAATTCTGCTGTGCAGTCAAATGGTGAAGAAACAACATAACTAGGGTATTTTATATTAAAAGAACGCTGTTTTCGTAAAGATTGTTGTTATTAGACCAAACTGTAAAGAGGCTGTTATAATGACCTTTATGGCGGTGTTTGGCAATGTAGATGCACGTTTATCGTGATTTCAGCGACTTATCAAAGTCAAAGCAATTAGCCCTGTTTGAAGCAATGAAGCAAGACTTGTTTCCAGAAGAACGAGAAGATATTGCGAAGATGCTAAAAGATATTCGTGAAACTCGTTTTTCGGATGGATTGTCTTGTCTTCATTGTGGAAGTGTCTTGGTCAAGAAAAATGGTAAATATCGTGCGAGACAGCGTTATCTATGCAAAGATTGCGGAAAATCCTTTAACAATTGACTGACACGCCATTGCCAGGTTCAAGATACCCTCATAAATGGCTGAAATGTTTTGAACTAATGGTAAAAACCTAAGATTTCAGAAGCCTTAGATATTCATATTTCTACGGCTTTTTATTGGAGACATAAAATCCTAAGCCCCCTCCGTTCATTAGATAATCAGACGCTTAAAGGCATTGTCGAAAGCGATGAAACATTCTTTTTGGAAAGTGATAAAGGGAAGAAGTTCTTATCTCACCGATATGCTCGGAAACGTGGTGGTGTCGCAACAAAGCGTGGTATCTCCAAAGAGCAAGTTTGTGTCATAGTGGCACAAGATGGGAACGGTCAAGTCATCTCTCAAATAGCTGGAAAGGATCGTATTAAATCAACGGATATTGACAATGTATTAGGTGCGTTTATCGACACCTCTGCTTTGCTATGCAGTGATACTGCTACGAACGAACTGCAAGAAGTGCGCTAAAGATAAGGGGTTACAGCACGAAATGGTCAATATGCGTAAAGGTGTTTATGTAGGAAAGTCGATTTATCATATCCAACACGTCAATGCGTATCATAAACGCTTAAAGCAGTTTATGATACGTTTTTAAGGTGTAGCGACTAAATACCTTGATAACTATTTATTTTGGTTTAGAGATTTGGAACAAAGTAAAAAGATGGCTCACAAAGAACGAGTGAAACAACTTTTATTTAGTGTTGTCCATAAATCAAATTATGCCACTGTCGAGATGTTTAGAATTGCATAAAAAAATGCAACTGATATACTCACTCAGTCGCATAAAAATTATTTCTTCCATAGTTGTTTCGTATTATGAAACAACCTCACATATCAAGGTGTTTCGTTTTACTATGATATATTCACCTGTTGATTTATTCATTACTTGAGACACTTCCTTGGTATGTGTTATCTCTATCCAATCATTTTGTATATCCGCCAATAATTTTATTTCCACATCACTTTCTCCATTTTTTAAACCACTATAAGATAATTTCGTTATCACTATCATTCCTTTCTTAAATATTTATTAACGGTTTCTATTATACTATGCATTATTGAGATTTATAAAAAAAGCAACAATCTTTACGAGAACAGCCTAAAAGAAAGAGCACCCAATCGACTGATTGGATGCTCTTTCTTTTTTAGTTAGCAATCGCCTTTTGCAAACTGCCATTCATAATACTTATTTATCTTTTTTGCCATGCTTTTTATGTTTTTTGTGGTGTTTTTTATCTTTATGCTTATCCCCTATCGTGATTTCATATTCAAAATGGAATGGAATGTTTAATAAAATTAAATCTACATCTAAATCAATAACTTTTAACATGCTATTTCCCCCTTTCTATCGCCATTTTCCTTTACATTAACAAATTATGAAAAACACTTGGACATGCTTGTATTAAAATACTATATTTGCTATTTTTTTAAAACTCCACCTTTTCCCATAAAAAAAGGGCGCCTTAAGGATGCAAATGCATCTTTAAGGCGCCCCTTTCCTGCTTTTCTTATCTCCACCATGTATCAAACATGGACACCGGAACAGTACGTTTATGCTGCGTCATCAAATATCTTGCTTCAATTTTTTCTGCAACATCTTTCGGCACTTCTTTTCCCTCTAAATAATCATCTAATTGATCATAAGAGATGCCAAGTTCTGTTTCATCTGCTTGTCCAGGTTTGCCATCAAGGAGATCAGCGGTTGGCACTTTTAAATAAACAGCTTCTTCTGCATTCAATTCTTGCAATAATTTTTTCCCTTGGCGTTTGCTTAATCCTGTTAATGGGAGAATATCTGCACCGCCATCCCCGTATTTGGTGAAAAATCCAGTTACTGCTTCTGCTGCATGGTCTGTACCAATCACCAGAAGATTTTCTTGGCCGCCAATTGCATATTGCGCAATCATTCTCATTCTGGCCTTCACATTCCCTTTATGATAATCTTTTAAAGGTTCTTCTGTTATCTGATCATACTCTTCTTTCACTGCGTCCACAGATGACTTGACATTAAATGCATATTCTTTGTCTGCCTGAATAAATTTTAAAGCTCGCTGCGCATCCTCTTCATCTGCTTGGGCGCCGTAGGGAAGACGCACCGCTACAAATTTTGCATCATATCCTTCTTGGCGCAATTCTTCAGCAGCAAGCTGTGCTAATCTTCCTGCCAGTGAAGAATCTTGCCCGCCGCTGATTCCCAGCACAAAACCTTTTGATTTTGACTTTTTTACATAACTTTTAAGAAAATCAACACGATTTTTTATTTCCTCTTTTGCATCAATTTCTGATTTAACATGCAGATCTTCCATGATTTTTTTTTGCAAACCCATGGGAAATTCCTCCTTTTATCCATTTCGTTTGATGTTATTTTTAACTTCTTCGATATGTTTCATTTTGTTCTCCCAGCATTTCGGGCTTAAATCAACAGGATATTCTTCAGGATTTAGCGAGCGTTTATACTCATCCCATAATACCTCTAAATTATCCTCTGCAAACTTCTGAATCGAAAAAATATCTGGTGATTGATAAATTAACTTTCCATTTTTAAAAATATCTGCATGTATATCTTTTGCGATAAAATTAGTAACAAATTTACTGATATACGTATGGGTCGGATGAAACATTTTTAATCGTTCTTCTGTTTCAGGATGTTCTGTTTCTAAACAAATATAATCTCCTTCAGACTTCTGGTTCATACTATTAATAATTCGATATACTCGTTTTATTCCTGGTGTTGTCACTTTTTCAGGATTGCCGCTTATTTTAATGGTATCCTGCATTTTTCCTGTTTCATCTTCTATAGAAACCAGCTTATAAACCCCCCCTAATGCAGGTTGGTCAAAAGCAGTAATTAATTTTGTGCCAATTCCCCAAATATCAATTTTGGCTCCTTGTGCTTTTAAATTCATAATGGTATATTCATCCAGGTCATTGCTTGCAATAATTTTTGTGTCAGTAAAGCCTGCTTCATCCAACATTTTTCTTGCTTCTTTCGAAAGGTAGGCAAGATCCCCGCTATCAAGGCGGATTCCTAAGAAATTAATCTTATCTCCCAGTTCCTTGGCAACTTTAATGGCATTTGGCACACCTGATTTTAATGTATCATATGTATCCACTAAAAATACACAGTCCTTATGGCGTCTAGTATATTTATGAAAAGCAGTGTATTCATCACGATATGCCTGAATCATAGAATGAGCATGTGTACCGGAAATTGGAATTCCAAACAATTTGCCTGCACGTACATTGGAAGTGGATGCAAATCCCCCGATAAACGCTGCTCTTGTTCCCCATAGTGCAGCATCTAATTCTTGCGCTCTTCTGCTGCCAAATTCCATCACCACACCATTTCCGATAACATGTTTAATTCTGGATGCTTTGGTTGCGATTAATGTTTGGTAGTTCACAATATTAAGGAGTGCTGTTTCAATTATTTGCGCTTGGGCAAGAGGAGCTTCTACTCTAACCAATGGTTCATTTGCAAACACAATCTCTCCTTCCACAACCGAGCGCAAATTGCCTGTAAATCGAAAATCTTTTAAATAGTCTAAGAAATCTTCTTTAAATCCTTGTTTTCTTAAATAGCTGATATCAGTTTCAGTAAAGCGTAGATTTTCCAAGTAGTGAATGATTCTTTCTAAACCAGCAAAAACTGCGTATCCATTATCAAAAGGAAGTTTTCTGAAATATACCTCAAATACAGAATTTCTTTCAGAAATGCCATCTTCCCAATAGGTTTCCGCCATATTAATTTGGTAAAGATCTGTATGTAGCATTAAACTGTCGTCTTCAAAGTTATAACCCATGTTTGTCCTCCATACTTTCTCTAAGAGCACTCTCTATTTTACAATAGTCGCTCCTAGTGTCTCTTTAAAATGCTGCAGTGCCCATTCATGACCAGATTGATTAAAGGATGCCACTGCATGTTCATATATATTTATTTTATATCCAAGATTATAAGCATCTACAGCAGTATGAAGCACACAAATATCTGTGCACACACCAACTAAGTATAAATCTGTAATGTTTCTTTCTTTTAGCTTTATATGTAAATCTGTGCCCGCAAATGCACTATATCTTGTTTTATCGATCCAATGTACATTCGGAAAATTTTGATGCTTCTCATACACTTGTTTTAATGAGCCATACAAATCTCTCCCAGATGTTCCCTTGATATTATGCGGCGGAAATAATTTTGTTTCTGGATGGAAAGGATCATCTGCCATATGCAAATCAATTGCAAAAACAGTATAGTCTCCCTTCTCTATAAATTCTTTTGTTATATGTACTAATTTATCTTCTATGTTGATCGCCGCTTCCCCACAAGGCAGATTGCCTTCCACAAAATCGAAAGTATAATCAATATTGAGCAATGCTTTCACTACATCCCCTCCTTTTTAGAACAAGCACTATAAATATGGAAATTATTATATCGAATTTCCTCATCTTTTGCCATTATTTCTTCTTTATCTCCGGTTAACAAACACGTTTTCTCCACCTAAGGAATTAGGGAAAGGTGGAAGGAATCCAAGTGGACAGAAACTTGCCCATATAAAACAGATTGATTCAGCCAACTGACGCTCAATAAAAGCTAAAAAACACCCACTGATTGAAGTTTTCCTTTTTTAGAGCCTCAATTTCTTATTTTAAAAAGGATATTAAACGTTTTCATAGTTTGATGAATACAATAATATATATCGAACCATTTACCTGTTTATCCTTATCATACACCTAATAAGGAATTTTTAAAGGAGGAATTTAATGAACATCAGAATTTATGCCGCCTTATTTTTTGCTGCTATTCTCTTTATTATGATGCCTCTTTATCTGTTTTTGGAAGACAAGGCAGCAAACAGCACAAGCAGCAGCCATCCCCTTATGATTTGCCTAAAAAAAGATTCAGCAAAGCCAATTTTTTTCACAAACAATCCTGAAGAATTTAAACCCATTATTGATCCTCGTTTACAGCGATATTGTCTACCCCTTGACGCTGAAAAAGAGAATAAATAAGCTTCATTCCACTAACAAACTTTTTGTAAAGCATTCATAAATTTTTCACAGTCTCTAGATTTAAGCCATTAAGGCCATTCTCTCCATTGCTTTCTATGTGTCTATTCGGTATAATTTTATTGTTGAATACTAATAGAGGTGTATAAATGGTCGATTTTTTAATAGATATGACAAACATCCCAAGCTATCAAACCATTTACATTACTATTCTAGTAAGTCTCATGGTGAAATACTTTTGGGTAACCAATATACAAACAACAGTAAATTATAACGAGGCATTAGAACAGCATATACATTTTCAAACATCCATTGCTACAATAAATCTTAATGTCCAGCAATATAATACACCAATATTACATTGGATTTGCAAAAATATTCGAAAACGAGTTAAAAGTGGGGTTGATGATCCGGAAAAGCCTAATTCATTCCTTTTTTGTTATTAAAATATGGAATGAAAATGGAGGAGTTTTTTTGAAAAGATCATCTAAACAATTACTTTTATTAATCGTGTTAGCTATTTCTACTATTATGTTATCTGCTTGCTCTTCATCCCCACAAGGGAATGGTAGCAATGGATTTTTCCACCATTATATAGTGGAGCCATTTGCCGCTTTAATACACGGAACTGCCGTCCTTTTTAACGGCAGCTATGGCCTTGCGATTATTTTAATTACATTAGTCATTCGTTTAATTTTAATGCCGCTAATGTTAAAACAATATAAAAAGCAGCAAATTATGAAAGAAAAAATGCAGATAATCAAACCCGAAATGGAAAAAATCCAAAAAAAATTAAAAGCAACAAAAGATCAAAAGGAACAGCAAAAACTGCAAGCTGAAATGATGGGCTTATATAAAACACATGGTGTCAATCCCCTGTCAATGGGTTGTTTGCCTATTATTATCCAAATGCCAATCTTAATGGGATTTTATTATGCTATAAGAGGCTCAAAGGAAATTGCTGCACACACTTTTCTTTGGTTTAATTTGGGGCATTCTGATTTAATATTGACTGCTATTGCAGGTGTTGTCTATTATCTGCAATTTAGAGTATCCCAACATTCCCTGCCGGAAGAACAGCAAAAGCAAATGCGTATAATGGGTTTAATATCTCCCATTATGATTGTAATGGTTTCATTAAATGCACCGGCTGCTTTGCCTCTTTATTGGACAGTCGGCGGTATCTTTTTAATATTGCAATCAATGCTCGGCAAAAAACTATATCCATCTAATGCGGATGCAAACACAAAATTGAAATCCGAAAAATAAACAAAAAAAACTGTTGAATTTTCAACAGTTTTTTTTGTTTATTTTTCCCTACCCCGTTGCCGGACGGCTTAAAAGATGCAATATAAAGCACTGCTTCTATGTACATATCTTTTTGCAATAAATGGAGAGCATCCATACTAAATGTTGAAAAAGAACCAATCAGGCCTGTTCCGAGCGCTGCACTTATCTCTTGCCGAATGTTCTGTTTCTTAAAAAAATAGTAAAAAAGCCTAAAAAGAAAGAACCCACTATTTAATGGCAAAAGTTTAAACACGATAGACAGAATGAATCAGACTAACTAAAAACCTTGCCATACTTCCTGAAATTCCCCTATTCCAATATAAAGATAAATCACGAACGTTTCCTCCTTTTTATTCATTTTAATTCTTTTTAGTGTTTTCCTAAACAGAAAAGATGCATTTTTCCATACAAAAAAGAGAAGAAACGTCTAGTTTCCTCCCTCACTCTACATTAAGCTTCTTTAAAATAATCTTTATAAAAACCGCCAACTTTTCCAGAGTTATCAATAATGAAATAAAACTCTTCAGTTTCGTTTTTAACTTCATATGTTTTCCCAACAGTCAGCACTCTATTAACAATATATTTATTTGCATCTGTATGTACACATGCCACTGTTTTTACTGTTTGTTTTTGCTCCCAAGTTTGATGTATCAATTTTTTTCGCTCCTTTCCTCATTATTACTACAATAGTATAAAGGGAATGGATGCAACCCGCAACCTACTTCTTTCTTAAGAAACTAATTTTCTCTCTTCCGCTAATGCAAGCTGAAGTTTATTTTGTTCAAATGTAAACCATTTTCCTGTAATCAATTGTTGAAAAGTAACATAGCAAACGCCATTAATCCAATCTAATCGTTTAAATTGCATATTTATATAATGATTATTTTCATAAGTGATTTCATACATATAATCTTCTGTTTGGATGTTCATCTTATGACCCTCTTTCTTTAGAAGATGTTCTCATATTATCTACCACTGTTTTGCAAAAGCGAAACATATTTCCTAAAATCACGTTATATCAATATATCAATTATCGATTTTTCTTCAGAAATTTCTTTTTGCTATTCCTTATCTTTTTTTCGCTTTCCCTCTACCAATGACCAATTTCCATAAACAATTTCTTCTTTCAGCATTTCTGTTTGGACACAAACATAAACATATGCCTTTAGACAGCTTGTCTTAGTAAATGCATCTATTTCTACTCTCTCATATAAATTATTGTCGCCATCAGGACAATAATCTTCGAATTCATCTAGTATACCCAAATCTTCGCTAGGTACTTGATAGATTTCTCCATATACTTTGCTTTTTTTGTCAAGGACTAAAAAGGGATAACCAACAAATCCATCATATAATTTTCCGTATATCCAAGCATCCATTGATAAACAAGAATAATTCTCCATCATATAATGATTTTTTTCCTGCTTTTTTAATGAACCATAAACAAATACATTCTCCATCTTCTACATCCTTTATGTATTGATTATTTTAATATAATAGTTTCGATTTCTCGGCCCATCAAATTCACAAAAATAAATTCCCTGCCATGTTCCTAAAAGCAATTTGCTATCTGCAATGAGAATTGTTTGCGAAGATCCTACCGTGCTAGCTTTCATATGTGCTGCTGTATTTCCTTCCATATGGCGGTCTTTCTCCATTTCCCATGGATACACTTCATCAAAACGTCTGAGCATATCTTTTACCACATCTGGATCGGCATTTTCATTGATTGTAATACCTGCAGTTGTATGGGGACAATAAACAATTGCCAGCCCTTCTTCTACTCTTTCCTTTGCGGCTGCTTCTGCTACTTTATCGGTTATCTCGATAAACATATCACGGCTTTTTGTTTTTAGCGATTCTTTATAGATCATATAAGTTTCTCCTCTCTTGCCATTCTTTTAGTATATTTCTTGCTTCACCTAAAAATCCCTCCCTGCTAAATAGATTTTTACATATTTTACATTTTCTTTACGTCTTCTTTTTTAGCTTTTAATAGAGAACCAAATAGAGTAAGATGTAGTTGTTAGAAAATTCAATCCATTTTATTTAGGAGGATAATAACGTGAAAATTATGAGCAATGAACAATTGATTTTCTCTTATCGTGATGCGTTAAAAGCCGGAAATGAAAAGGAATGGGTTTCTATTCTGAAAGACGAACTCGTTCGCCGCGGGATGAAAGTTGATAAATAGGGAGTATAAACAGACTGCACGTTTCTAAAAAGCCACAAATTTACTAGTGAAAAGCAACTTATCCAGACTGCTGCATTTACAGCGTCAAAACAAGAGGGGCTCATCTTAGTTGGTTTCACAACTTTAAGATAAGCCCCTTTTTCTATTTTTATGCTTCAAACAACAATGATTCTGGATCTTCTAACAGCGCCTTGATTCTTGCGAGGAATGTCACTGCCTCTTTCCCGTCAATAATGCGGTGGTCATAAGATAATGCCAAATACATCATCGGACGGTTTTCCATTGTTGTTTCATCGATTGCCACTGGACGAAGCTGAATTTTATGCATTCCTAAAATCCCGACTTGTGGACCATTTAAGATAGGAGTTGATAAAAGGGAACCAAATACCCCACCATTCGTTATTGTAAATGTGCCTCCTTGCAAGTCGCTTAATGCTAGTTTATTGTTTCTTGCCTTTACTGCAAATTCGCTAATATCACTTTCAATTTCAGCAAAGTTTTTCCGGTCCGCATCTCTTAATACTGGAACAACAAGACCTTCATCTGTAGATACAGCAATGCCAATATCATAGTATTTTTTTAAAAGAATTTGATCGCCTTGTATCTCCGCATTTAATAGGGGAGATTTTTTCAGACAAGCGACAACCGCTTTTGTAAAAAAGGACATAAAACCAAGTTTGATATCATTTTCTTTTTGAAATTGATCTTTTCTGCGACTTCTCAACTTCATAATATTTGTCATATCCACTTCATTAAAAGTCGTCAGCATCGCTGTATTTTGCTGTACATCCAATAATCTTGAAGCAATGGTTTGTCTTCTTCTTGACATTCTAATTCTTTCAACTGGTTTTTCGTCTTTCAATTCACTGATAATAGATGCTGTGCGTTGTTCTGGTTTTGGCGTTTGCACTTTTTTTGGTTCTTCTTGCTGCTCATATGCAACAACATCATGTGCTCGCACTCTCCCCAATGGATCTGTTGTTTGAATGCTGTTTAAATCAATGCCTTTTGTTCTGGCAATTTTTCTTGCAGCAGGTGAAGCAATAGGCGCTTGTTTATCTTGGACGTTTGCTTTACTCATTTCCGTTTTATGAATAGAAGTTTCTTCCACTTCTTGTTCTGGCTGTTTAACGGAAATATCTTTAGAGTCTGAAGCTTCCCCTCTGTCTGAAACAATCGCAATCGTTTCTCCAACAAGCACAGTATCGCCTTCTTGGGCTTTTAATTCTTGGACAATTCCGCTTTCTTCTGCAATAATTTCGACATTTACTTTATCTGTTTCTAACTCAACAATATATTCCCCTTTTTCTACATACTCTCCAGTCTTTTTCAACCATTGTGCGACAGTTCCTTCAGTAATAGATTCAGCAAGTTCTGGTACTTTAATTTCAGCCATTTTAAAATCCCCCTCTATGCGTTCCAAGATAATGCTTCTTTTATAATTCTTGCTTGGTCTTTACGGTGTACATTCGGATCTCCCTCTGCTGGAGAGGACCTTCTTCTTCTGCCAATATACAATAGAGATGCTGCATCAGGTAATATTTTTTTGATTCTCGGTTCCATAAAGCTCCAAGCACCCATATTCATCGGCTCTTCTTGCACCCATACAACTTCTTCTACATTGCTGTAGCGAAAGAGAATCTCTTTTAACTTATTCTCCGGAAATGGATAAATTTCCTCTACTCTTACAATATGCAATACATCTTGATTTTCGACATCTTTTAATGCTGTATGAAGATCAATTGCCATTTTTCCTGTTGCAAGAATAATTCGTTTCACTTTGTCTTTATTTTCGCCAAGACCGTTTTCCTCTAGAACAGATTGGAAAGACCCTTCGCTTAATTCTAAACCTGATGAGGCTACTTCTGGATTTCTAAGCAAGCTTTTTGGCGTCATAATAATTAAAGGCCTTACTTCCTCTTTATTTAAAATGGCTGCCTGACGTCTTAATATATGAAAATATTGAGCGGCAGATGATAGATTTGCAACTGTCCAGTTATTTTCAGCAGCAAGTATTAAAAATCTTTCCAGCCTTCCGCTAGAATGTTCTGGTCCTTGCCCTTCATATCCATGTGGAAGCAGCATAACAAGCCCTGATTTTTGTCCCCATTTTGCTCTGCCTGCTGCAATAAACTGATCAAAAATAACTTGGGCAGCATTGGCAAAATCCCCAAATTGCGCTTCCCATAACACTAATGTTTCTGGAGCAAATACATTATATCCATACTCAAAACCAAGTACACTACCCTCAGACAGTGGACTATTATGTACTGCAAAAGATGCTTTCACCTTCGAAAGTCGGTGCAGTGGTGAATAAGCTTCTCCTGTAGCATAATCATGAAGCATAATATTTCTTTGAGCGAACGTTCCACGTTCTGAATCCTGTCCAGATAAACGGATAGGTGTACCATCCTGAAGAATGCTGGCAAACGCTAATGTTTCTGCATGTCCCCAATCAATTTTTCCACTTCCTGAAAAAGCACCTTTTCTTCTTTGCAAAATTTTTGAAAGCTTTTCAAATACTTGGAATTTTTCTGGAACTTCCAGCAGAGCTTGATTCATTTCTTTTAGCTCTTCAAATGGAACTCCTGTTTTTATATTTGGCAGCTCTCTTTCTACAGAATTAGGCGGATTTGTAATAATCGGCTCTTCTTTTTTCTTTGGCACCAATTCATGTGCTGCTTTTAATCTTGCAAGGACAGCCTCTTTGATCTCCTTTACTTCTTCCTCTGTCACTAATCCTTCTTTTACTAATTTTTTTCCATAATATGCTGTAATAGTTGGATGACTTTGAATTTTTTTGTATAAAACTGGATTTGTTGTAAGTGGCTCATCCATTTCATTATGGCCAAATCTTCTGTATCCAACTAAATCAATTAAAAAATCCTTATGGAATGTTGCCCGATACTCCGCAGCAAGCAATGCTGCTTTATAGCATGCTTCAGGATCATCTGCATTCACATGGATAATGGGAATTTCAAATCCCTTTGCCAAATCGCTCGCATAACGAGTAGAGCGAGAATCTTCTGACTCTGTCGTAAATCCAATGGTATTATTTGCGATAATATGAATAGTCCCGCCAGTTCTGTATCCTTTTAATCCTGTTAAATTTAATGTTTCTGCAACAATTCCTTGTCCTGGGAAAGCTGCATCTCCATGGATTAAAATTGCTTGAGCTGTTTCTAAATTCTCAAGAGGGAATCCAGCACTTGTTCTAGTATCTTGTGATGCCCGCGTAAATCCTTCTACAACCGCTCCAACAAATTCTAAATGACTAGGGTTATTGGCAAGAGATAACCTTACCTTTTGTGTGCTTGTCTTTTTAATTTGTCTATCCGATCCCAGATGATATTTCACATCTCCTGTCCAGCCAAAGCTAATTCCAATAGAACCTTCTGACGGTACAAGCTTTTTATTTGGTGCATGCTGAAATTCAGAAAAAATCGCTTCATATGGTTTTTCCAGCACATGGGCCAATACATTTAATCTGCCTCTATGCGCCATGCCAATATTAATGCTTGTTGCACCATTTATAACAGATTGAGATATGATCTCATCTAAGAGAGGGACCATTGCTTCTAGTCCTTCAATGGAAAATCTCTTTTGCCCTACATATGTCTTATGTAAAAAATGTTCAAATTCTTCTACTTCTATCAGTCTGTTTAATAGTTTTGTCTTTAACTCTTTGCGGCATTCCGGCTGAAGACTTCCTGATTCCACTTTTTGCTGAAGCCAATTTTTTTCTTTGATATCATTAACATGATAAAATTCAAAGGCTATTGTTTTCATATAAATTTTTTTTAAATATTTGACAGCTTCATAGCCATTTTGGATATGTTTTGGAACATCTGGACAAATTAATGCTGCAGGAATACTTTCTAAATCTGCTTTTGTCAATTGAAACCGTGATAAATCAAAAAGATCGTCTTCTCTTTCATGGTCTTTTAATGGATAGATATCTGCTGCTAAATGTCCATATCCTCTTATTTTGTTTACTAGTGTGACAGCAGCAATAATTTTTTCAACTTGCACTTGATTAACAGGAATATTTGACTTATAGGGCTCCTCTTGTGAATCCAAGGGTGATCCCCATTGCTCAAAATGGTTTCTCATTTCTTCATCGACTGAGTTTGGATCTTCTAAATACTGCTCATACAACTCCATTGCAAGCCCAAGGTTTGGTCCGTAAAATTTCGGTTGACATGCAGCAACGCCATCATATGGTTTTCCCATAACAAAAAACCTCCACCTATTAGATTCCCTTTTGTATTCCCTAAATTATACTTTTTTACACTATTGATTAAGTAATACTAGTAAATAAAACGTTTACATTTATATTTTAACACGGTTATTTACCGACTACAAAAGTTTTACACTTAATAATGGTAAAAATATTGTTTTTTTTGGAAAAGATGAAAAAAATTTCTTCAACAAAGGATAAACCTCTCTAAAATACTATGCTTCTAATAGAAAATGAATGAACATAAATAAAAAATAAAAAATTTTTTTTCATGCCTATGTTCATATTCTGTAAAAATAGCCAATACTTTTCCAAATGTTAATCATAACTGCTGCAAATTTCATTTTTAAAAGAGAGGTTTTTCATTAGAAACAAATTTTGCTTAAACAAAATTTATGTAAAAAACGGGGCTATGCTCTAAAAGTCATTAAAAATGACTTTTAGAGCATAACCCCTATAAAACATCTTGGTTGAACGCTTAAACTGGGAACTTGACAATTACCTTTGTCCCAATTCCTTCCTTGCTTTCAATGCTAATTTCACCTTTATACAAATCAACTATTTTTTTTGCAATAGAAAGCCCTAGTCCTGTTCCTCCTTGTTCCCTTGTTCTTGCTTTATCAACACGATAAAAACGGTAAAACACATTTTGGAGGTCTTCTTTTGGAATTCCTATACCCTTGTCTGCAATCTGCAAAATAAACTGGCTGGCTGTGTGGGCTGTTGTAATAGATATTTCCTTTTTTGCGCCAGAATATTTAATCGCATTATCAATTAAAATGTTAAGAATTTGCTGAAAATGCTCTTCTGTTACGCCATAAAGTTTGCTAGACTGAATATTTTGCTCAAAACGAAATTCTTTATGAAGCATATGGAAATCTCTAACTGTATGCTGAATTAGTTCTTTCACTTTTTCAGGAGAAACAGGATTCCCATTTCTATGCTGATCCAATTTCGTTAAATTTAGTAGAGAAAGCACTAGTTTTTTCAATTTGGCTGTTTCCTCTACTGATGCTTGAAGCGATTCTTCTAATATGTCGGGATTTCTTTTTCCCCAGCGATTTAATAATGATAGATGTCCTTCTAAAATCGAAATTGGTGTTCTCAATTCATGAGAAGCATCTTCAACAAATTGTTTTTGCTGATGAAAAGACTGCTCAATTACATCCATCATCTCATTAAATATTGTTGAAAGCTCCGCAATTTCATCTTTATTGTTATAAACTGGCATTCTTTCTTTAAAACCGGCACTTTTTATTTTATTCATTGTATTTGTAAGCATTTTTATCGGCTTTAATGCTTGCCAGGACAAAATATATCCAATAGCAACACTAATAAGAATCGTCACAACAGCAAATAAAATCATTGCAAAAGCTAAATGTTTCATTAATTGATGATAAGAATCCAACTGCCGAATAATTTCGACTTTTCCAGAAAAACCACTGCTTTTAAACGTTTGACTATAAACTAATGATTGGTGATTTCCTACGGTTAAATAGCTGACTTCCTTGTTTTTGAGCACTTTATTCGGTTCCAAAACTGGAAAATCTCCATTTAAATGGGAGACAATAACTTTTCCTTTTTGATCGGAAATTCGAATCAACTGATTATCTGTATTAATTTTTTTGATAAAAGGCAAACTTGCTTGAATTTCCTTTTCCGTAACTGAATTCGAACTGCTTTCTAAACTTTGCAAAACTTCCTTCATTGTCTGTTTGACTGCTGTTTCTTCCTGTTTTAAGAGCCAAGTGGAAACAGTATGATATTCAAAAAAAGTAAATATCGAAAAAGTAAAAAAAATGCTGGCAGCAAGCCACACCGCCAGTTTCCATTTCCATGGCAGAAGAGCTAGTTTCTTCCAAATCCTCATCTCATCACATACCCTATCCCACGTACTGTTTCAATATATACATTACTTCCAGAAGGATCCAATTTATTGCGCAAGTACCTTACATATACATCAATTACATTTGTTTCCACTTCTGATTCATATCCCCAAATCTTATTAAGCAAAACCTCTCTTGTCAATACAATGTTTATATTGCTCATAAACATACTTAATAAATCATACTCCCGTTTCGTTAGTCCGAGAATTTCCTCTCCTTTTTTTACGATGTGGGATTCTACTTCCAATGTTAAATCTTTATAAGTAAGCACTGTCATTTTTTGGGATCCAGGCGCCTCAATAGCATCCATTCTCCTAAACAATGCCCGGAGCCTTGCTAAAAGTTCCTCGATTGCAAATGGTTTTATTAAATAATCATCTGCACCGCTGTCTAATCCTGATACCCGATCTAACACACTGTCTCTTGCTGTAATCATTAAAACAGGTGTATGTTTGACTTGGCGAATTCTGCGGCATACTTCCATTCCATTTAACTCAGGCAGCATAAGATCAAGCAAAATAACATCCCAATTTTCTGTCAATGCTTTATTCAGACCACTTCTGCCATCTGAACAAACTTCTGTTGCATACCCTTCATAAGTTAATTCTAATTCTATAAATCTGGCTAAGTTTTTTTCATCCTCAATAATTAAGATCTTTTTCATAATCACACTCACCAATTAAATTTTACATAAAAATTAGATGGCTTATTACAACCATCTAATCTTTAAAAAACGAAAACAGCAGCTTACGCTTTTTTATTAAAGTATGCTTCTATTATAGCATGTGTAAACTCCACAAGTTGAAAACCTAATAAAGAAATTGCTGTAATGGAAAAAAAACTAATAACGGCATATCGTAAAAACATCATCATACTTTTAACATCTCCCTTTGTCTATTCTTAAAAAATGTCTCCCTTATTACGTATACCCCTTTAAAAATGTATTGGAGATGGCTAAACTACCTTCATTATCACAGTAGAGGCAGTGTTAATAGTAAAAATAAATTACCTTACTTACATATAACCTACACCCCTAAGGAGAAAGTTACATGAAAAAAATATTAAATTTTGATGAGAGATAAAAAAAGAGGATAAAATAATAAAAATTCACCAATCATAAAAAAGGGTATACACCTTTTATAATTAGCGTCTTTAGACAGATAGGAGAAATACTATGAATATAGGCAGAGCAATAGAAATTATGCAGGCAGGAGATATAATTGATGTAAGTTATCAAGGGGAAAGCGTGATCATTCAAACTGTTGATGAAAAAGAAAAAACAGCAAGAATCTATACAAAAACAAATCCAGACAAAGAAATCGAGGTAGAAGTATACCATTTGATTGAAGAACAATAAGGTTAAAGCCATTTACCTTCTTTATATTCACTTCACACTATCAATAAACAATTAGCAGACGCCGAAATTCAGCATAAAGATTGCTGTTTCGGCAGGTTTATTAAAAAAATTCCAGGTTCTTCTACCTATACACTAAAATGCTTAGCAAATATGCATTGTTAATAACTCCCCCGCCTTTTTCTCCCCCCATTGTTATTTGCAATTATGTAAAATAATGATAAAAATGCCATTTAAATTAAAAAATATATTGCTATTCTTCTAAATTTATAGTAAATTTAGATAAAATTACATAAATGATTTCTTATCCAGAGAGGTTGAGGGAATGGCCCGAAGACACCTCAGCAACCTTCAGTTGTCCTAAACTGAAAAGGTGCTAAGTCCATCAAGTTATTAACTTGAGAGATAAGGAGAATGACCTATACAATATCCAGTCTTCTTCTTACTTTTAAGAAGAAGACTTTTTTATGCAAACAATTTAACATCCATTATTTAGAAAGATTTGCATATCTTTTCCTTTCTATTAGGAATTATTATTGTAATTACCAAAATAAAAAATAATAACAGCATAAGAAATATCGAAGGAGTGTTTTTATATGTATGGTTTAGAAACAAGATTAGCACAAATTGGAAATAGAAGCGAAAATGCAACAGGAACGGTAAATCCTCCTGTTTACTTTTCAACAGCGTACCGTCATACAGGAATTGGCGAATCAACAGGCTATGATTATACCCGCACTGGAAATCCGACAAGAGAAGTGCTCGAAAAAGCAATTGCTGACTTAGAAGAAGGAGATCGCGGGTATGCTTGCAGTTCGGGAATGGCAGCAATTCAAACGATTCTTTCTCTTTTCCAATCAGGCGATGAGTGGATTATCTCCAAAGATTTATATGGAGGAACTTATCGACTTCTAGAACAAGGCTTTAAAAAATGGGGTCTTCGATGTCACTATGTCAATACATCTAATATAGAAGAAATTGCTGAAAAGGTTAATGAAAATACAAAAGCCATCTTCCTTGAAACACCAACAAACCCATTAATGGAAGTAACAGATATTGAAGCAGTTAGCAAAGTGGCAAAGGCAAACAATGTATTGCTGATTGTTGATAATACTTTCTACACGCCAATTATTCAACAACCACTTACACTTGGAGCTGATATTGTCATCCATAGTGCTACAAAATATTTAGGCGGACATAATGATGTCCTTGCAGGGGCAATTGTCGCAAAAGGAGAAGATCTTTGCAATGAACTTGCAATGCACCACAATGCAATAGGAGCTGTCCTTAGTCCTTTTGATTCATGGCTATTAATGAGAGGCATGAAAACATTGGCTCTAAGAATCGCAAAACATGAGGAAAATGCCAAAGCGCTTGCAGCTTATTTAGAAGAACATGAAAGTGTTACAGATGTTTTTTATCCCGGCAGAGGCGGCATGATTTCTTTCCGCATTTATGATGAATCATGGGTAAATCCATTTTTGCAAAACTTAACCCTTATTTCTTTTGCCGAAAGCTTAGGAGGAGTAGAAAGTTTCATCACTTACCCTGCTACACAAACACATGCCGATATTCCAGAAAAGGTGCGTATTGAAACAGGCGTCTGCAACCGATTATTGCGCTTTTCAGTCGGAATTGAAAATGTAGAAGATTTAATTAAAGATTTGGATAAAGCTTTCGCCATTGCTAAGGGGGTAAGATCATGAGCGACCACTATACTTTTGAAACAAAACTTTTGCATAACAAACATAAATATGATCCAGAAACAGGTGCAGTTAGCGTGCCCATCCAACATGCATCCACCTACCATCAAAAAAATATCGACTCATTTGGCAAATATGACTACAGTAGAAGCTTAAATCCCACAAGAGAAGCGGTGGAAGAAGTAATTGCTGACCTCGAAGACGGAACAAAAGGATTTGCTTTTGCATCAGGAATGGCGGCGATCTCCACTGCCTTCCTTCTTCTTTCACAGGGAGATCATGTTGTTATTACCGAAGATGTTTATGGTGGTACATACCGTATGGTAACAACAGTTTTGAATCGATTTGGAATTGAACATACTTTTGTTGATATGACAGATTTAGAGGCAGTCGAAGAAGCTATTCGGCCAAATACAAAAGTATTATATGTAGAAACGCCATCAAATCCTACTTTAAAAGTGACGGATATTAAAGCAGTTAGTGCCTTAGCAAAAAAACATCATGCATGGACATTTGTCGACAATACCTTTTTAACACCTGCTTTGCAAAAGCCCCTTAATTTGGGTGCAGATGTTGTTTTGCATAGTGCAACAAAGTTTTTGTCAGGACATAGTGATGTTGTTGCGGGTCTTGCGGTTGTCAAGGACGCTAAATTAGCAGAACAGTTAGGATATTTGCAAAATTCTTTCGGTGCTGTTCTTGGAGTGCAAGATTGTTGGCTTTTACTTCGAGGCATAAAAACACTTCATGTCCGCATGAAACATTCTAGCGAGTCAGCTTTTATAATTGCAAACTATTTAAACAATCACCCGCAGATTAAAAAAGTTTATTATCCAGGATTCGAGGATCATCCTCAATTTAACATTCAAAAGGAACAAGCATCATCGCCTGGTGCAGTCTTTTCCTTTGAACTTCATAATGAAGAAGCAATGCGCACATTCGTTTCTAATGTAGAGCTGCCTGTATTTGCGGTAAGTTTAGGCGCAGTTGAATCGATTCTTTCTTATCCTGCTAAAATGTCCCATGCAGCAATGGGTCCTATCGCAAGGCAAGAACGAGGAATAACAGATGCTCTCCTTCGTTTATCAGTCGGGTTAGAAAATCCTGAAGACTTGATTAAAGATTTTGATCAAGCACTAAAGAAAACTGCAGAGCTGCAAATCATTTAAAACTTGAGGTGTCCACATGTCCTTTTTAACAAAAATGAAAGACCAAATATTAATAGCTGATGGAGCAATAGGCACTCTGCTCTACTCCTACGGCAAGGATAGCTGTTTGGAAGAACTAAACCTTTCACACAGCAGCCAAATTGAAAACATCCATCGCGCCTATATCCATGCAGGCGCCGATTTAATTCAAACAAATACGTATGCGGCAAACTATTTAAAATTGCAAAGATACGGATTAGAAGATTCAGTCAAAGAAATAAATAGCGCAGCAGTTCGTATCGCCAAACAAGCAGCCAAAGATAGCGACACCTATATTTTAGGAACAATTGGCGGCAATAGAGGAATTAAACCGCAAGCAATTTCCCTAGAAGAAATAAAAAGAAGCTTCCGTGAACAACTATATTGCCTCCTTTTAGAAGGTGTAGACGGAATTCTGCTAGAAACATTTTATGATCTCGAAGAATTAAAGACCGTTCTTGCTATTGCAAAAAAAGAAACAAATATCCCAATTATCGCCCAAGTTTCTGCACATGAAATTGGCTATCTGCAAAATCGAATTCCAATTGTGGAAGCTTTCAAAGAACTAGAACAAATTGGCGCTGATGTGGTCGGACTAAACTGCCGACTTGGTCCCCATCATATGATCGCCTCCTTAAAAGATGTGCCACTACTTAAAAATGCCTATTTATCTGCCTATCCAAACGCAAGCTTGCCTAGCTATAATGATGGTGTTTTTGAATATAAAGATAATGCAGAATACTTTAGGCAATCAGCCGTTGAATTCCGCAGCCAAGGTGTCCGCCTTTTAGGCGGATGCTGTGGGACAACACCAGAGCATATTAAAAACTTTGCAGAAAGCTTACATGGCTGCAAACCTATAGCAGAAAAAACAATTGCCGCAAAACAAAAAGACAAGATAACCGTTGCTAAAAAACAAACAAGAGACAAAGAACCTTTAGAACACATCGCAAAAGAACGACCTTCTGTCATTGTTGAACTCGATCCCCCAAGAAAATTAGACACAAAACGTTTTTTTGAAGGGGCCCAAAAATTAAAAGAAACTGGGATTGATGCCATTACACTTGCAGACAACAGCCTTGCTTCTCCTAGAATATGCAACTCTGCTCTTGGTTCTATGACAAAAAATCAAATCGGCATTCGTCCATTAATTCACATTGCTTGCCGCGACCGTAATATGATCGGTTTGCAATCCCACTTAATGGGTCTTCATACATTAGGATTAAACGATATATTGGCAATTACAGGCGACCCTGCAAGAGTCGGCGATTTTCCTGGAGCCTCCTCTGTTTACGATATGACAAGCTTGGATTTAATATCGATGATTAAGCAATTAAATGAGGGATTATCTCTGTCAGGAAAAGATTTAGGAGAAAAGACCAATTTTTCCGTTGCAGCTGCTTTTAATCCAAATGTTCGCCAAGTAGATAAAGCGGTAAAAAGACTAGAAAAGAAAATTGAGGCTGGAGCTGACTATTTTATTACACAACCCGTTTATTCAGCAGAAAAAATAATCGAATTATATGAAGCAACCAAACATATTGAAGCGCCGATTTATATTGGGCTGATGCCTTTGACTAGCAGCAACAACGCTGAATTCCTTCATAATGAAGTCCCTGGCATCAAAATTGCCGATTCCATTCGTAATACAATGGCACAATATAAAGATAATCCGGTTCAAGCGGCACAAGAAGGAATTAAGATTACCAAATCTCTTATCGATGTTGCTTCCCAATATTTTAATGGGATCTATCTAATCACACCCTTTTTGCGATACGAACTCTCTGTTGAACTTGCATTATATACGCATGAAATAACTGCCCCTTTAAGGAGGATTACTACATGATCAAAATATCAACATTAAAGGATAAACTAAACGAACGAATCCTAATCATGGATGGTGCTATGGGAACGATGCTGCAGCAGGAAAATCTTACAGCAGATGATTTTGGCGGAGAAGATTTGGAAGGCTGTAATGAGAATTTAAACTTTACTCGACCTGATGTTATTTCAAAAATCCATGAAGCTTATCTTGAAGCTGGCGCAGATATTATTGAGACAAACACATTTGGTTCAACAAGCATTGTTCTAGATGAATATAATCTTGCACATGTTGCTTATGAAAATAATGTTACAGCTGCAAAGTTAGCAAAAGCAGCTGCAGAAAAATTTTCAACAGCCGATTGGCCAAGATATGTAGCTGGCGCTATGGGCCCGACTACAAAAACATTAAGTGTAACAGGCGGCACAACATTCGATGAACTTATTTCTTCCTATGAAGAACAAGCGCGTGGTTTAATAAATGGCGGCGTGGATCTTCTACTGTTGGAAACAAGCCAAGATATGCTGAATGTAAAAGCTGGATTTATTGGCATCAAACAAGCTTTTGAAAAAACAGGCCTTGAACTGCCATTAATGATTTCTGGCACAATTGAACCAATGGGCACCACTTTAGCGGGACAATCCATTGAGGCATTTTATATCTCAATTGAGCATATGAACCCAATTGCTATCGGTCTAAATTGTGCAACAGGACCGGAGTTTATGCAAGATCATATCCGCTCCCTTTCTGACCTGTCGCAATTTGCAGTAAGCTGCTATCCAAATGCAGGTTTGCCGGATGAGGAAGGTCAATATCATGAAACTCCCCTCTCCCTTGCAGAAAAACTTGCTGGGTTTGCAAAAGAAGGATGGCTGAATGTTGTCGGCGGCTGCTGCGGTACAACGCCTGAGCATATTAAAGCAATTGCAGATAAAATGAAGGATCTTCAGCCCAGACAAGCAAAAAATCATAATACCCATATGGTATCAGGGATTGAACCATTTATTTATGATGATCCAACTCTACGTCCTATTATGGTCGGCGAAAGAACAAATGTTATCGGATCCCGCAAATTTAAACGATTAATCAGCGAGGGAAAATATGAAGAAGCATCAGAAGTCGCCAGAGCCCAAGTAAAAGGCGGAGCACATGTTATCGATATTTGTTTAGCAGACCCTGATCGCGATGAAATAGAAGATATGCAAAAATTTATGGAAGAGGTCGGCAAAAAAATCAAAGTGCCTCTTGTAATCGACTCAACGGATGAAAAAGTAATTGAAAAAGCTCTTTCTTACTCTCAAGGCAAAGTAATTATCAATAGCATTAACTTAGAAGATGGAGAAGAAAGATTTGAGGCTATTCTTCCAATTGTCCATAGATACGGGGCAGCTGTTGTCGTTGGAACCATCGATGAAGAAGGAATGGGTGTTACCGCTAGGAAGAAGCTGGAAATCGCCAAAAGATCCTATGAACTACTAACAAAAAAATATAAGCTAAATGGACAAGATATTATTTTTGATCCACTTGTCTTCCCTGTCGGAACAGGTGATGAACAATATATTGGTTCTGCAAAAGCTACTGTTGACGGCATTCGATTAATTAAAGAAGCATGTCCAGACGTGCAAACCATTTTAGGCATAAGTAATGTTTCCTTTGGTCTTCCCCCTGTTGGCCGTGAAGTGCTTAATAGTGTATTCTTATACCACTGTACACAAGCTGGATTAGATTATGCAATTGTTAATACAGAAAAGTTGGAGAGATTTGCTTCCATTTCTAAAGAAGAAGTAGCCCTAGCTGAAAAACTATTGTTTGAAACAACTGATGAATCACTTGCTACATTTACAAACTTTTATCGAGGCATGAAAAAAGAACAAAAAAGCACATTGCCTGATATGACATTGGACGAAAGATTAGCCTATTATGTTGTGGAAGGAACAAAAGAAGGCCTGCATAAAGATTTAGATCAAGCATTAATCAACTATAGTGCTCCACTTGATATTATTAATGGGCCATTAATGGATGGCATGAAAGAAGTTGGCCGCCTATTTAATGACAACCAGCTGATTGTGGCAGAAGTTTTGCAAAGTGCAGAAGTCATGAAAGCAGCTGTTTCCCACTTAGAACCACATATGGAAAAAAACGAAACAAGCGCAACAAAAGGAAAAATTATTTTGGCAACCGTTAAAGGGGATGTCCATGATATCGGCAAAAACTTAGTGGATATTATTTTAAGCAACAACGGTTATGAAGTCATTGATTTAGGCATTAAAGTACCTCCTTCTGAACTTGTTGCCGCCGTTAAAAAGGAAAAACCTGATATGGTTGGTCTTTCTGGTCTTTTAGTAAAATCTGCACAACAGATGGTATTAACAGCTTCGGATATGAAACAAGCTGGAATTGATATCCCTATTCTAGTTGGCGGTGCTGCTCTTTCGAGGAAATTTACTGACACAAAAATTTCTCAAGAATACGATGGTTTAGTGCTTTATGCAAAAGATGCCATGAATGGTCTTTCGATTGCCAATCAACTGGCAAATCCAGAAGAAACACTACAACTGAAAAAAGAACAAGAAGAAAAAAGAGCAAAACTTGCAGCCGCTGCTTCGAATGTAGCAGTTAAACCTGCAAAAGCTCCTGTAAAAATAACAAAAACGGTGAATCAAGATGTTCCTGTTTTTGTACCACAGGATACAAAACGACATATACTAACAAACTATTCTATTTCGCATATTAAACCATATGTAAATAAACAAATGCTTTTAGGCCATCATTTAGGAGTAAAAGGAAAAATTGAAAAATTACTTGCCGCAAATGATGAAAAAACAGTAAAAATTAATGAAATAGTGGAAAATCTGCTTGTAGAATCAGAAAAAAAGAACTGGATTAAACCACAAGGCATTTATCAGTTTTTCCCTGCACAATCAGATGGCAATAAAGTACTGATTTATCATCCGGACAATAAACAAGAAGTGATTCAAGTTTTTGATTTTCCAAGACAAGAAAAAGCACCTTTTTTATGTCTTGCCGATTACGTAAAATCTATCGACAGCGGCATCATGGATTATGTAGCTTTTTTTGCAGTAACGTCTGGAAACAGCATAAGAGAAGCTTCAGAATCGTTAAAGAAAGCTGGGAAATTCCTAGAATCCCATGCCCTTCAATCACTTGCACTTGAGCTCGCAGAAGGATTCGCAGAATTGATCCATCGTCAAATAAGAGATCGCTGGGGTTTCCCCGATCCAATTGATTTTACAATGAAAGACCGCTTTTCTGCCAAATATCAAGGTCAGCGATACTCTTTCGGCTATCCTGCTTGTCCTGAATTGGAAGATCAAAAAAAATTATTTGAATTAATTGCTCCAGCAAATATCGGCATTAACTTAACAGAAGAATGCATGATGGAGCCAGAAGCATCTGTATCGGCCATGGTTTTTGCTCATCCTGATGCAAGATACTTTAATGTATTAACAAGTTCTCTATAATGATAAAGGAACAAATTCTCCTATTTCGGCTTGAGAATTTGTTCCTTTTTTTGCTGTTGCTTAGGAAAAATAAAGAAGGAGAGAAAAGCTGTTTTACAAATAATTCAAACTCGGAATCTATTTAACATAATCATTTTTAAAGCTGCTATCGATTATTAATGCATTACGAAAGGAAATGCACCCCCTTTTTCTATACATGCGAAGCTAAATCGAATATGTATGAAAAGTTCAGTCATTTAATAGAATTCATCACTCGATTATACTGCATGAAAAGGAATTTATGATACACTTTAAAACGTAAAAACATATAGATACAATATCTAGAGGTGCTTACAAAGAAGTGTTTTCTATTTGTGGAAAACGTAGTGCTAGCAATAGTATATATATATATATATATTAATCTTCCATTGTCGATAAATCACCTGTTGGAAGCCCAAGCTCCCATGCTTTTAGAACTCGCCGCATAATTTTGCCGCTTCTTGTTTTCGGTAATTTTGCAATAAATTCAATTTCTCTGGGTGCAGCATGTGCAGCGAGACCATTTTTTACAAACTGACGTATTTCTTCTTTTAATTTATCTGACTCTTGATAACCATCTACAAGGGCAACAAATGCTTTGATAATTTCTCCTCTAATCGCATCTGGTTTCCCGATAACTCCCGCTTCTGCAACAGCTGGAAATTCAATAAGCTTATTTTCTACTTCAAATGGCCCTACCCGCTCTCCAGCCGTCATAATAACATCATCCACCCGGCCTTGGAACCAGAAATATCCATCTTCATCCACATAAGCAGAGTCTCCTGAAACATACCATTCATTTAGAAGAAAATAACTGTCATACTTTTTTTGATTATTCCAAATCGTATGCATCATAGATGGCCAACCTTTTTTTACCGCTAAATTGCCCATCTGATTTGGGGGCAGAATATTTCCATCATCATCAACAATTGCAGCTTCGACGCCTGGAATTGGTTTGCCCATCGAACCAGGTTTGATTTCCATGGATGGATAATTGCAAATAAGCTGTGCCCCTGTTTCTGTCATCCACCATGTATCATGAATGCGATGCCCAAACACTTCATATCCCCAGCGAATTACTTCTGGATTTAATGGTTCCCCCACACTTAAAATATGGCGCAAGGAAGATAAACTGTATTTTTGCACCACTTCTTCCCCTGCACTCATTAGCATTCTAAAAGAAGTGGGTGCACTGTACCAAACTGTCACTCCAAAAGTCTCAATTGTTTTATACCATGCATCAGGACTAAAGCGTCCGCCTGCTACAATATTAGTAGCTCCAGTCAGCCATGGACCAAAAATTCCATAAGAAGTTCCTGTCACCCAGCCTGGATCTGCGGTACACCAATAAATGTCATCTTCCTGTAAATCAAGCACCCATTTAGCAGTCTGATAATGCTGAACCATTGCATGATGAACATGAAGAACACCTTTTGGTTTGCCCGTAGAACCAGATGTATAATGAAGAATTAGCCCATCATTTTTTTCCACCCATTCCACTTCCAACTCATCGGAAGCTGTTTGGAAATACTTTAGAAAATCAACAAAATTGCCTTCCTCTTTGATATCTTCGCCAACGAGAAAAATTGTTTCTAATGCTTCCAATTCATCAATTGGAACACGTCCGACCAATTCTGGGGTTGTAATCAACACTTTCGCGGCACTGTCTTGCAGCCTATCCCTTACAGCATCCTCCATAAAGGCCTCAAATAATGGACCGACAATTGCTCCTAGTTTAATGGTGCCAAGGAGAGCAAAATATAATTCTGGTGAGCGCGGCATAAAAATAAATACCCTGTCTCCTTTTTGGACGTCACCTTGTTCCCTTAAAACATTCCCAGCTTTATTTGTTTGTTTTTTCATATCATTAAATGAATATTTCTCATTTCTAGTTTGACTTAAATAGTAGAGGGCCACTTTATGCTTTCGTGAACTTTCAGCGTGGCGGTCGATTGCTTCATATGCTGCATTTATTTTTCCTGTTTGATGCCAAGAAAAATCTTCTTCCGCTTCTTTCCAATCGAAATGTTGGTACATCTCTTCATAGTTTTTGAGGTTATAATTCCCTTCAACAGGTGGAAACGCTTCCATTTTCATTAATACATCCCCCTCATTTCAATATTTTTACATGTTTTATTATAAAATAAAAACACTATATACACAATGATAATGGTTACATTATCCATTTATTCTTTTTTCTGCGAAAAAGAATAAAAACCAAACAAAAAAGCGCCAAAATACATCATAAGCATTACATAACTTTTTTAAAATTAAATATAAAAAAACATCTTTTTTTGCAAAATGAAAAATAAATAGAAATCAAAAAACAGGTGAAGAAAAAAATTTGTTTTTCTTCACCTGTTTTTATTTTAGGACTTATTAGTATGTTTTTTATTGAATTAATGAGAAAAAAAGGACATCATGGGAAAAAAACCTCCTATTTTTTTATTGATTTTTTTCCATTCTTTTGCTTTTAAGCTACAGCCCATCATCCGATATTCTCTATTCGTTGTTTTTAAAACAATTGCCCATGTATTTTCCCCGTGATTGAGGCCATTTTCCCAATCCCATATTTTCAGGCGATATAATTCCTTTTTTAAAGCTAAATAATCAAATTCTGCACCTATTTGAGGAATAGCCATCTTCTGTTGATTTTGTAACAGATGCCACTCCTGCATAAAATAGGTTTCTAGTATAAAATCAATCGTTAATTTGTGCCAACTGCTCCTATATTCCTCAAATTCTATTGAAATGCTATTAATTTCTTTTTCAGGAAGAATAGAAACAATATTGTCTTCTAGTTGAAACAAATCTTTTTTTCTTGCGATAGCTGATTTTATAGAGGATAAATGAACAGGCTTATCCTCCTCTAAGGAAATAGCCGGATTATTTTTTATTTCATCATAGATGGAAAAAATCGTTGTTGGTCCCCTTCTTTCCAATACATCCAATATCTTTTCATACATACTGCCCATTCGATAATCCTCCGTACTTGATTTACTTTATTTCCATCTTTTTCTATTCTCTATTAGTATAGCAAATTCGCCCTATTCTCCATAGAAAAATACCCGCAAAAAAAGCGATCAGACTACTAAAAGTCAAATCACGTCTTTCAGCCCATCAAAAAATTTAATAGGCTAGTCCTTTTAAATCAGATAAAGGGAACCTGCAACCGTATTTCCCCAGACCATTATCTCCTGTCTAAATTTTTATGAGCTTTCCTAATCTTCCAAAAGTGGTATTTGCTGTTTGTTAACACGAGATAAATTTTGATAAATAATTTTGCTCATTTCTTTATAACCGGCTGCATTTAAATGGATTCCATCATCACTAATAAACTGAGTTAAATCTCCACTTTTTTTGAGATTTGTTCGCACATCAATAAAGGGAACATTAAGCTGCTCTATTAATTTATTAAGCTGCCGATTATAGATTCCATGCCAATGCTCAATGCCCCCACATCTTGAAATCCAATGACTCACTGCATGTCCATATTTGCTTGCAATAAACTCATAATAGCGAACAGGATCCAGTGGCGGCAATGTTAAAATAATAGGAGTAATATTATATTCTTTTACTTGATTGATAATATTTTTAATATTATTTACGTATTCAGCAACTGGAACAATCGGTTCATGCATCTCTTCAGGAAATTTGGCAACCTCTTCCCATTTAAAATTGCAGTCATTTCCGCCAATATTAATCAGCACATAATTTGGCTTCTCCAAGATGACATCCTTTTCGAGCCGACTTATCAGCAATCCAGAATTGTCATTAAATACCCCTTTATTTACTACAATCGTTTCTTCTTGATTAAGACTAAAAAAACTCTGCAAAAAGGTTGGATAATTATCTTTTATAATACGTACTCTACCCTTTAAATAGGAAACGCCTCTTGTTAAACTGTCTCCAAAACAAACAATTTTCATCACTTTTCCCACCTGTTTTTTCCTATTTTTAGAATCGTCATGTTTTAGTATATGTCGATTTTTGCAAAATGCTTATCCCAATTTCATTATAACAGGTTTTGTTGTCGACAAAAATTGCATTGCTTTTTCAAGAGAAAAATTCGCAAGAGTTTCCTTCTTGCAAATTGAAAAAAACAGTTACTTAATTTCTCGAAAACCGATTTTTTCATATACTCTTTTGGCTCGCTCATTTCCTTTTGCTACAACCAAATGCAACTCTTTATATCCTTTTTTAGAAAGAGCTTGCATACTTTGTACAAGAACTTTTGTAAATAATCCTTTATTTGTATGCTCTGGCAATGTTACCCCATAAATTAATAACGGAACCCCTTTAAATAAAGTAACAAATGCACCAGACAATATTCGATTTCCATCCTTATATATATAAGAGCTGTCAAATAAAAAAGGACCATATAGCCCTTTTAATAATGCTTTCACTTCTAGCTGACATCTGTTTAACGTATGGCCATAATCATGTATTGTATTCTTATAGCCATTATAAAACAGTTTGCTGACTGCAAATCTGTCATCTGGATGGACAGGTTCTATATTAGAAGGCATCCCTTTATCAGCAAACTTTGCAGGAAACAGCTTTACTTTCATTTCAGTTTTATCGCTCATAAAAATAGCTACTCCTTCTTTTCTGCTTCTTCCCCCCATTTAGTTGCCCATGCAGCAATAGAGTCAATCACCATTTCTAACTCTTTTCCTTTGTCTGTTAATAAATATTCAATTCTTACTGGAACTTCTGGGAAAACTTTTCGGTTTACAATCCCCAGTTCCTCTAACTCTTTTAATCTTTCAGAAAGCAGTCGGCCACTTATCGGCAATGAATTTTCAATATCCGAAAATCTTTTTTTTCCAGATAATAGTTGAGTCACAATTAATCCTATCCACCTTTTTCCCAATAAATTCATTGCAAATTCAAATTTAGGACATAAATCAGAAACAGATTTATCCTTTTTTCCTTTTGATTCTTTCATAAAATCACCTCAAACACACTATTTCCCAACGATTAATATGTGATGATTATATATAATTTAAAAACCAATAGCAATAAAAACAGTAAAATGCCGTTTTTTGCATCGCGCTTCACTAAATTTTCAGATGATCAAATCCATGCAAAAAAGCAGCCGGGAAATAATATTCCCAACTGCTTTTTTTACTCCATCCAGGACTAGAAATCAAAATTATCTGGATCTGGACCAACACGTTCATTTTTATTTAGTGCATTAATTTTTTCCATCGCATCCTTGCTTAACTCAAAATCGAAGATAGAGGCATTTTCAATAATGCGGCTTTCTTTAATTGATTTAGGAATCGTAACAATTTCACTTTGAATATCCCAGCGGAGAATGATTTGCGCAACTGATTTATTATGTGCTGCAGCAATTTCTGTGAGTACTTTGTTATCCAACAATTGCCCTTGTGCTAATGGAGACCATGCTTCCACTACAATGTTTTTGTCTTTGCAATAGTTTCTAACTTCTAATTGGCTCAAAAGCGGATGAAGTTCAATTTGGTTCACCATTGGAACAATTTCGGCATCGTCCAGTAAATCTTCTAAATGATGAACATGGAAATTGCTTACTCCAATTGCCTTTACTTTTCCATCTTTATAAAGCTTTTCTAATGCCTTCCATGTTTTTTTATACTTCCCCTTAACAGGCCAATGAATTAAATATAGATCAATATAATCTAATCCTAGTTTTTGCAAACTTGTTTCAAAAGCAGCTAAAGTAGAATCATAACCCTGGTCTGCATTCCAGACTTTTGTTGTAATAAACAGATTTTCACGATTGATGCCAGACTCTTTAATAGCCTGCCCCACTCCTTCTTCATTGCCATAAACAGCTGCTGTATCAATAGAAATATAGCCATTTTTTATAGCTGCTTTTACAGAATCAATTACTTCCTGCCCTTCTTCCACTTTAAATACTCCAAGACCAAACCAAGGCATTTTGACTCCATTATGTAATGTAACAGTTGATTGTAAATTCATCTATTATCCCTCCTTGTTCTATTCTACTAGCTATCTTCTCATATTCTTTTCTTTTGGAAAAGTATTTTGCTTTGCGAATTAACTTATTGATTTATAAAGCAAATTCACAATGAATGGAGGTTTTTCGCGTTCTCCCAATCTTGACTTCCCCCTTGCCAGGCGATAAATATACAAAAAAGTCTGGCTCTTTTTGAAAAGGACCAGACTTAAAAGAATTCTGTTTTCATCTGATAATTTCCTGTTTAAACGGATTTTTCCACTCCATCAAAACAGCGTAATTTAGAGAATCTTCATCTTCCAAATAATTATTCAATATACAAACAGGTGTTCTTCCGCATTTCAGCAAAAAAGAAATTACTGGATCTTTTAACTTTCCTGCAAGCACTTTTTGCAGATAGCTTTGTGGCGTTTCTGCATCAGCATGTAGTTTGTAGCCAGGCATTCTGCCTCCACCTAATAGCCGGGATAGTTTTTTTTCAATAACCAGGTGGTACATGCTTTCCATCATTATTTTGCCGAGGCCTAATGTACGGAATTTGGGACGCACACTAATATCAACAATGTATAATGCATTGCCATGCCCAGTATGTTTTTTAATATAACCATTATCGGTTATCTCTTCCCATGTATGCTGACTGTTTAGCGGATCATAGTTTATGCATAAACTTGTCAGCGAGCCCGCCAGTTCCCCGTCTATTTCCACACATATAGCACCTTCTGGAAATAATGCTACATGATGAGAAAGCTGCTCCTTATTCCACCACAACTCAGATGGGAATGGCGGAGGAAAACATTCTGACTGAATCGCAATCAGTTCATCAAAATCTTTTTTTGTATAATTGCGCACAATACACACTGCTGGTTTCTGCTCCTTGTATAAATAAAATTCAGAATGATACATCAGCGTTTATCCTTCCACAGTAGAGTTCCAATCAGGATAAAGATCTGTTCGTCTGTCTCTCCATGTTGTAACAGACCCTCTTTCTCTCACTTCATATAAAAGAGATAAGTCCAAATCTGCTGTAATAATCATATCATCATTTAATTCCCCTTCTGCCATTAGACCTTTTGGCGGAAATGGGATATCATTTGGTGTGATAACAGCTGCCTGCCCAAAATTAGCCCGCATAAAATCAACATTTGTCAACGAACCGACCGTTCCTGTAACAACCACGTATACTTGATTTTCAATAGCTCTGGCATGACAAGTATAGCGAACGCGATGAAAACCATGGCGATCGTCTGTACAAGAAGGACAAAAGATGACATCTGCCCCCTGTGCTTTTGCCATGCGGACAATTTCAGGAAATTCGATATCATAGCAAGTTAAAATAGCTATTTTTCCTTTATCTGTATCAAAAATACGAAATGATTCTCCTTTATCCATACCCCATTCTTGTACTTCTGTAGGAGTTATATGAAGTTTCGCCTGCTCTTCCACCCTGCCATCAGGATAAAAAAGATGGGCCACATTATATAATTTATCTTCCTTGCGCATAACATGAGTTCCACCGATTATATGCATACCAGTTTGAACAGCAAATGTTCTGAATAGATCTCGATATTGTTCGGTAAATCCAGGCAGTTCATTTATTGTTAACGGATTTTGTCCATCGCCCATTGATAATAATTGTGTCGTAAAAAACTCCGGAAATAGCACAAATTCTGCTCCATATTCTTCTGCGTTGCGAATATAATGTTCACATTGTTTGGCAAATTCCTCAAAGGACTTAATATTTTGCAGTTTATACTGCACGGCAGAAACTCTTATTTTCATTTTCCATCTCCCTTTAACAAATCATTTTTAGTTAAGCTAAATTCTTTTAGCTATTATGAAACATTTTTTCTATTATTTCAATAGGTTTTTCCAATTTTCTGGCGAATATATACTATAAATATTGTTCTCATTTTTTATTTTCTTCATATATTACACTAAAATAAACGCTTAAAAAAGAAAAATAAGTGGTATAAAACAGTACATATTTTATCGAAAGGCGGAATTGCGAATGATTTTTTTATATGGCTTATTATGTTTATTAGCAATAGAAGAATTAACGGTGCTCCTTGTAAAAAGGATTATCAATGGCCCCTTTCGCTTCGAAATTAGGATTAAGAAACAGTGGAGCATGTATCGAAGCAAATGGAAAAACAGAGAAAATGCTGCATGATTTCCTCTACCAAATATCCTATTCAATTAAAGAAAAAAAAGCGACAAAAGAAGCATTTTGCACTCAAAAATGCTTTCTCTTTTTCGTCCGCTTTAAATTCACCTGCTTCTTTACCTAAAAAGTACAGAGCCACCTATATGCTTTTTGGCTCTGCATTTTTTCTAATCTTTTTTGTATTGATTTAAAGAATAGCCAGCAAGCTGTGCGATTGTCATATCATCCATCGGCGGATTATGAAGTCCTGCTCGAATATCCCGATAGTAGCGCTGCAGAGGACTTTTTGCAGAAAGACTTCTTGCTCCCACAATCCTCATTGCCAAATCGACTACTTCAATTGCCGTATTAGTTACCACTAATTTTGCAGCACTTAATTGTGGCAATAAATGCTCTTTTTCCTCTTCCTTTGTTTCATCCCATGTTTTGCTAACAGAATAAAGAAAATACTTTGCTTGCAGCATTTTCAATTCCATTTCGCCAATTTTGGTTCGAACGCTTGGCAGTTCACTAATGGTCCCTGTAATGCTGTTTGGAGCATAGCTTTTTGCAAATTGCACGGCTTCTTTTTGCGCAGCACCAGCAATGCCAAGATAACATGCTGGGATATGCAGCAGCCATGGGTTTATCCGCTTTGCACCGCCTAATGTTTCCACATAATTATCCTGCTCCACTTCCACATTTTCAAAATACACATCATGGCTTCCTGTTCCTTTGAGAGCAATGCTATCCCATGTTTCTTCTATGCGAATACCTTTGTTTTCTTTGCAGATTAAAAAATTGCCGATTTCCTCTGTGTGTTTAATAGACGCAGAAACAACAAAATAATCTAACACTACAGACATCGTAGTAAATGACTTATGTCCATTGATGACCCATTTATCGCCAATTTTTTCCGCCGTTGTCTGGGGTTTCCCTCCCCTTGTTGGACTGCCTGTTTGAGGTTCCGTTGCTGCTGCATTAATTAATGCCCCTTTGTGTAACCTTTCATAAACAGCAGCTAAAACTTTCGGATTCCATTTATTTTCATACATATTGCGGACAACGCCCATATGCCAGCCGATGGAAAGCGCGGTTGCCCCATCTCCTTGGGCAATAACCTCTTGCAGTCTGATATAGTCATAAAGGGATATCTCTTGCCCTCCAAAAACTTTTGGAATGGTTAATGCCGTATATCCGCAATTTTTTAAATCAGCAATATTCTCATACACAAACTCCCCTTTTTCATCTATCTCAGCCGCCCGTTCTTTAAAGTTTTCTGCCATTTTTGCTAATGCACTTATTCTTTCTTCCAGAGAATTCATAGCCGCTAAATTTTTTGCCATTTTCGCTTCTCTTCCTTTCTTTTATCTATTCTTATTCTTTTAATCTATGTAATTTTTTTGATTTTTTAAGCATTTTCTATAACTTATATTCAAAGTAAATCATATCTATTGCCTGAATTCCATTTTCAACAATGATGTCTGGATAGTCTGCAAAGAAGTTTTTCTTTATTTCCCAAAAATGAAAACCGCATTTTTGATAGAAAGCAATATTTTCTATGCTGGAATTTGCAGTGCCAACCAATACTCGTTCTTTTTCCATTTTTTTTGCTGATTGAAGAATGTGCTGAATGCATGCTTTGCCGTATCCTCTGCCTCGAAATTCGGGAATAAGCGCAATATTTTTTATTTCGACTGTGTTTTCATGGAAATCGATTATCAATATACAACCAATTGTATCATTTTCCTCATTTTTTATGGCGAATAAAGTTCCGGCTTCTATATAATCTTTCACTACTTCCTCACTTTCATCTGCCATTAGAAGAATAGGCAAAAAAGCGACTCTATTTTTCATTTCCACTGCCTCAAAAGTAATCATAAGAACCTCCTTTGCATCCCTTTATTTCATTATAAGCTTTTGTTTTGAATCAAGGGGAAAATAAAAACCCCTCTTTCCATTCTTTTTAGGAAAACGGGGCTGTTTTTGTTAATTTATTCAATAATTTTTTGCTATCTTCCATTTTTCCCACAAAACCATTAATTTTTGTATGCACTTTCTTATATCTGCCTATCTCTGGTGGGGATTCTGAAACAGCAATAAAATGCTCTAAAAACCGAAGAACCATTGTTTTTTCTTGATAAGCCATCCACAAATGCACTAGTTCTGAAGAAGTAAGAGAATCTTTTTTGTTCATGCTATCTTCCTCCCACATTAAATATTTATCATTAGCATTACTAGAAATAACTCTTTTATGTGGAAAGTGATATTCAGTAAGTAGTAAACCAAAATAATCGCTGCAGCCGGTAGAGCATATAACGGAAAACAGGAACGGTGTCTTCTGTATGATAATCTTTTGTATATTCGGCCCCTTGATTATTCCATAATGCTTCAAAATAACTTTTTACATCCTTCATAACTGTTGCTTCTTTCGGTCCGCTTATTTTCACATTTGTTTCTAAATTTAAATCCTGTAAATTTCTTCGCGTATAATTTGCGGATCCACTTATAATAGTGTCTTCTTGTTTTCCTTCTATAAACATCATTTTTGTATGGTATTGTTCTTTCCCTGTGTTATACCATTTAATTTGCAAGTTAGCATAATCAGCATTGGCCAATTCGGCAGCCACAGGTATATTAGGCAAACCAGCTTTTTTATTGCCAAAAGAGTTTTGATTAGGATCAAGAATAATATGTATCATGACATCACTGCTTGCAGCTTGTTTTAATGCATCAACTATTTTCCGGTCAGCAAGGTAAAGCATGCCAATCCAAATAATGTCGTCTTTTTTAGCAGCTTTAATGCTGGATAAAACATGTTTCGCTATTTTTCCTTCTGTTAAAAGCTGTACGCGGAGGTCAGAATACACTCCTTCTTTTTCTTTATATATTGGAAAATCAATATCTTTCGAAAACTTAATGACACTATTTTCACTTTTTAAAGCGTCCGCCACTATATTGCCTTCTATCAAAAAGGCAGTATTAGAATGATAGCCGCTAGCATTATGAATATTGCCAGATGAAATAAGTGCCGCTTTTTCTGTTATCACTACTTTTCGATGATTTGCTTTCACATTTAAAAGATCTAAATAAGACCATAGATTTACTTTCGGCGCACTATTTGCAAGCAAGTTTGGCAATTGCCCATTCCCTTTTTCTCCAAACCATTGAAAAAACATTCGCCATATTCCTGAATATAGAGGATTTGAATCCCGCAATACATGCAAGTTGGTCATAATCACTTCTATTCCATTCTCTTTCATTTTTGTTAACTCTTTCGAAGGATAGGAACTATACGCTGTATTTACCCTATCTGTAATAAAAATAATGCTAATAGCAGGATAAGCTTGTTTCTTTTTGATCAATGCTTGAGCAACCGTTTCCGCCATTTTGGGATAAGCTTGATCTTTATCACTATCTTTATTAAATAAAAACATATCGATTACAATAAAGGCATCTGCTTCTTCTATTTGTTTTAAAATGCTCGTCAATATCTCCTGCTTCGATGTTTGTTTTCCGCTGTTATCCTTATATGTAATATCTTTCAGAAATGTCACATGATTAGAATAGTAAACTTCCCCTTCCATCGATAAGCCTAGTGGCAATGGTTTTAAATTATGATAGAAAATAACGCTTATATAGATGGAAATAAATACAATCATGCCAGCAAACCATATTTTTTTTCTTTTTGTTTTCGTTTGTTTCATTTATACTCCTCCACGCCTAATAAAGGAAACTTTAATCAGGCTTTTATCGGCAAGTTTCTTTCTCCCCCATTTTTTCTTCTTCTCCCTTAAGTGGATGTCAAAACCCGCTAATGTGTGATAAATTTAAAGCATTTATAAACATACCCTTCCATAAAAGTTTGCAAACTGACACTTCTATTTCTGCTTATTGTGCACAATAAGCAGAAAAATAAAAAGTCCGCTCTAATAATAGAACGGACTTCTTAATGCTTCAATCAGCGGGGCCTTTAATGTCCACTAAAGAAAAATTACATATTATATTTTTTCTTAAATTTATCTACACGGCCGCCTGCTTCCGCAAACTTTTGCCGTCCCGTATAAAACGGATGGGTGTCTGAACTAATATCTACTTTTATTACCGGATATTCCTTGCCATCTTTCCATAGCATTTTTTCATTAGAAGTTTTAGTAGAACTGCTTAAAAAAGAAAAACCGCTGACAGCATCTGTAAAGATTACTTTATGGTAGTTAGGATGGATATTTTCCTTCATTTTTATCACCTCGCTTCCATTATAAACGTAATGATTTCGATTATCAATTTTATTGATTATATTTTTTTAAAAAATGATGAGTTTTTAGGATAACATGGTACAATAATAGTGGCATGATACATAAATGTAAGGAGAGTTTGTTTTGATTATAGCTATTTTAATCGTTGTATCCTATTTAATTGGCTCCATTCCTTCCGGGCTTATAATAGGAAAAACATTCTACGGTGTGGATATTAGGCAGCATGGCAGCGGAAACCTTGGGGGGACAAACACTTTTCGCACATTAGGCAAAAAAGCGGGTTTCGCAGTGACAATTTCTGATATTTTAAAAGGTACAGTGGCAACACTTTTACCAATGCTGTTTGCTTTAAATCTTGATGTAAATCCATTGATTTTTGGAGTTTTTGCTGTTATTGGCCATATGTATCCTATTTTTGCAGGATTTAAAGGCGGAAAAGCCGTGGCAACTTCTGCAGGAATTCTGTTAGGTCACGAGCCTTTGCTGTTTTTGTTTATCATCTTAATATTTTTCATTACTTTATACTTTTCAAAGTATGTGTCCTTATCTTCCATGGCGGCCGGACTTGCCGGGTTGATTTATTCTCTTGTATTATGGGATGATAAATTGTTGATTCTGATATTAGCACTGCTTACGATTTTTGTTGTCTATAGACACCGGGCAAATATTAAAAGAATTGCTAATAAAACAGAACCAAAAGTGAAATGGATTTAATCAACATAAGCCCTCGAATAAACGAGGGTTTTTTCATTAGACTAGAAAAAAAGCGAATTAGGATTAGTTTCCTGAAAACATTGAAATAATGCCGGAAAATTTTGTATGATAAATCTATTAATTTATATAGCTCAGCGTGTAGATAAAATCAAAAACGCATACTTTCAGGCTGTTTGAAAACAGCTGCCTTTTGAGGCGCAAAACCTGAAAAGGATCGAAGTTACCAAGGCAGACAATGTGCATCCGAAAAATGCTGAGCAACAAAAAAAGCGGGCGCTTGCCAACAGCCTATTATATTTTTTTACATAATCAGCTACTTTTTTTGAAAAATCTTTTAAAAAAAATGACATATCCTGATTTTTTTCGTCATAGAATGTACTAATTAAATTCCAAAGAATGAAGTGGAAACAGCAATTTCTTATTCTATTAAAGGATGGTATCATTTATGAACACTTTATCGAAGAATATAAGCAAGCTTCCTTTTCCTTATTTTTTAATAAATAATCAGCTAGAAATTCTTCACTCTTCTATACCCAATAATTCTTCTATTAAATCATCATCCTTTGCAGATTATTTGCTTATAGATGCAGATGAATTTGCCAGTTTTTTAGAAAGCGGGCATGCAGAAGTAGAAATGACGATTCAATTGCCTTATTTTCATTATGAATCCTTCTACAGGCTGTACAAAGTGGAAGAAGATTCATTCTATCATTTGTATTGCATACCATTAACTAAACAAGAAGAAAATGTACAAAAATTATCCAAACAAATAAATCAGCAGCTCTCTGATTTTCACCAGCATATGAGAGAGCAAAAAAGCCTTTTTACAAAAACCATTCATTTATTTCGCGATGTAGCCCTTTCTAACGATTATAGTAATAATATTGGAAAATTAGCTGCAGGAATTGCCCATGAAATACGCAATCCACTAACAACTGTTAAAGGATTTATTCAATTGATTAAACCTCATTTAGCAGAAATAAAAAAAGAGCGTTATGCCGATATCGCTTTGGAAGAAATTGACCGGGCCAATGATATTATTTTTGATTTCTTAAATGCCTCTAAACCCAAAGACGATAATTTGGAGCATATCTCCATAAATAGATTAATAACAGATATTTGTACATTGTTTGAAAGTGAATCTATTATGAAAAATGTTATGATTCAAATGGATCTTTGCGAACAATCTCCCTATGTATTTTTTAATGAAAAACAATTAAAGCAAGTACTAGTAAATATCATAAAAAATGCATTCGAAGCAATTGAAGAATCCCCTGAAAAAAAAGACAATAAATATATTCATGTAACAACATCCATAAAAAATTCCTTTGTTCGTATCGCTCTTAAAGATAACGGTTGCGGCATCAGCGAATCTGGAATAAAAGAATTATTTAATCCATTTTACACAACAAAGGGAAAAGGTACAGGAATTGGCTTAAGTGTCTGCAAAAAAATAATGGAAGATGCTGACGGTAATTTATATGCAGAAAGCGAATTAAACAATGGTACTACTTTTTACGTTGAAATTCCCTTTAAAGAATAGTTTCCCTGTTTAAATGAACCTTCAATCAGTAGGGGATTTTCTATCTTCTGCTGATTGTTAGCTGCAGCAACATGGCTTTTTCATTAGATATATTAGCCATTTTCTCTAACAAATCTTTTATTCCCCCCTCTATTCAAGTTGCTCTAGATGACAAGGAAAAAAGAACAAACACTCGGTCGATCCCTCTTATTCCTTTCCTTCATTCAGCACTCAAACAGTCGGACAAGCAAAATAGAACCCCCCCCCTCCCTTGTCCGAAAGGCAATTCATCCACACCTTTCTCATTGCTCATTGGGCTATCCCCTTCTCCCTTTCTTGAAGATGGGGGTCTTCTCGCCTATTCAGGATAAAATGAAACTTCCATTAGCATTTTACAGGCTAGTTTCTCCCCACCTGAATTTCTTATTTTCTCCCCTATTCCCTTAGATGAGGATGTCACGGCCTGTTAAATGATAAAAATGAATAATCTCCTTACTTAAATGAATCATATATGTATGAAAGACTATTCCTCTCCTTTTTTAATCATTCTTATATAAAAAAAGCTCTACTCATTTACTTCCTTTTATCTAAATAAAACAACAAAACCATTAAAATCACCAAAACTAGTCGAATACTGCCGCTGATTTTGTTATCCTAGAGAAATGGACAGAATAAACTATTTTAAAATAAAGCTTCATTTATGCAGATGACAGAAGGAGAAATAAAAAAAATGATAAAAAAGAATATATTAGCAGCCAGCGCTTTTATTATTCTTGCCATAGTTTCAGCAGCAATAATAATGGATGCTAAAGAAAAACAACAAGATGAAATAGGTATGCAGCCCATACGCACTACACCAATTGGAGACAAAAAATTAGAAAGCAGTATTACAATTGGAGCTGTTGGCGATATTCTTATTCATGATCGAGTGTATAATGATGCACAAACAAGTAAAAAAACTTATAATTTTAAACCAATGCTAGAAAAAATTACACCTGAACTTTTAAAACCAGATATTCTTCTCGCAAACCAAGAAACGATTGTAGCAGGAACAAGCATTGGACTCTCAGGGTATCCTGCTTTCAACAGTCCACATGAAATTGCAGATGCCTTAAAAGCAGCTGGAGTAGATATTGTTACAACAGCCAATAATCATGCTCTTGATAGAGGGACAGAAGGCCAGATAAAATCTTTAGCTTATTTAAAAAAAATAAAAATGCCCTATGTTGGAACATTTACAAGTGCTAAAGATCAGCAAACAATTCGAATGATGAAAAAAAACGGCATAAAAGTGGCATTTCTTTCATACACATACGGGACAAATGGCATTCCCATCCCAAAGAAACAACCATATATTGTGAATATAATCGATAAAAATAACATGAAAAAGGAAATAACACAGGCAAAAAAACAAGCGGATATTATCGTAATGGGAATTCATTGGGGAAATGAATATGAACGTTTTCCAAACACAGATCAAAAGGAATTAGCGCAATTTTTAGTAAATGAAGGAGTAAACATCATTTTTGGAGGCCACCCTCATGTATTGCAGCATATGGAATGGCTAACCAATAGAGAAGGAAAGAAGGCGCTTGTGGTTTATTCATTAGGCAACTTCCTATCTGGCCAAGACGAGGAATACCGAAATATTGGTGGACTTGCTTCTGTTACCATAAAAAAAACCATAAAAAATAACAAGACAGAAATACAATTGGAAAATCCAAGCTTCTTCCCTACTTATAATTATAGCAATAAAGAAAAAGACTATGAACTGCGGCCATTAGAAGAAGCAAATGATAAAAGGCTCAAACATTCCTATAAGGAAATAATGGGGCATATGATGCAGAGATTACAATAGCAGAGTCATACAAGTTTTTGTCGACATAAGCAGATATATAAAGAATTCCTTTAGTCGCATAAATAAATAGTTTGTTTTATAATAGGTATAACACTTCGTTGGTGTATCTATTTGGACAGAACTATAGAAGGTTAATGAAAAAAAGGGAGTGTATCAAATGAAAATTTTTATTAGTGACCAAGCTGCTTCTTGGTATAAGGAAGAAATGAATTTAAAGGATGGAGATTATGTACGTTTTTTTGCTCGTTACGGGGGATGCAGCACTGTCCAACAAGGATTCTCTTTAGGAATTTCCAAAGAAGAGCCCATCAATATTGGCATATCCACAGAAAAATTTGGCATTACCTATTATATTGAAGAAAAAGATGTATGGTATTTTGATGATAGTGATTTTGCTGCTGAATTTAATGCAGAAGCAAACGAACCAGAGTATCATTTTACACAAAAACAAGCTTAATCTCATTAAATGCGCTGAAAATCCTCTCCTTATTCTGGAGGGGATCTTCAGCGTGTAAACAATGTCTATTTTTCTGCCTTTTCAGACCGCTTAAAAACGTTTGCTTATCGAGATATTTTCGAGCAGCCTGAAGCACCCTTCTTAATTAAAAAGGGTGCTTGCTTATTTTTTTACTTTAATGTATAGGAGATATTTTCACTTCGAAGTATTTCTGCTTGGCTTTTGCCTATTAAATCGAAATGAGAATATCCATCCTTTCTTACATGAATCCATTCTTTTTGCAGGCCATATTTTTTGCCCCATGCTGCAAGTTTAGCAAAATCAGAACAGCCTACTTTTGTGACACTTTTACTTTCTGGAAAACGATTATCTAACCAATAATGGGTCAAAAAAGCAATTTCGCCATGATCAATTTGATGCTTCCATCGAGCGAGTTCTTCTCTATTGATGCCAAAAGCCATTATAACCCCTCCTATTGTCAAAACTAGGAGAAAAAACCACCAAATCTAAATAAGAGTGGTTTATTTTCCTTGTTAATTTTTCTTTTTTATTTCTTCATACTTTTGAAACCATTCTGGAAAACTTTTTTTGAATGACTTTGGCTTAAATGTTTCTTTGCTGACAATTATATGGGTAGAGGTTCCTTGTGCACAAACGTCCCCTTCGCCATTTTCAACGGTATAGCCATATGTTGTTTTTAAGCCGTCGTTTAGTTCGACCCATGTTTTCACAAAAGCCTTGTCGCCATATCGAAGTGGTTTTTTATAAGTTGCTTGAATATCATAAACAGGAGCAAAATACCCTTGATTCTCCATTTCCATATAGCTGTATCCTAAATCCTCCAAAAATCCCCCTCTTCCTAACTCAAAAAACTTTAAATAATTAGCATGATAAATAACACCCATCATATCAGTGTCTGCATAATACAGTTGAATTTCTCTTGTTGAAACAAATAGTTCGCTCATTTTTTTGTATCCTCCCACTTACTTCTACTATATATGCTCCAATTTATCGTTTTTCGAGTAGACAACTAATGCTTTTTCCACATCTTCCTTCGTAATGATGCTATGCATATTATCCTTATCACTTTCTTCATCCATGATTCTTAATGCTTGCAGCTGCACAGCCTCATCAATAATATTAGTAGCAAATCGTCCATTTCCTTGGGTAGGAACAGCTCGTAATGCTTCAAATAAATAACTGATGGCTTTATCAGATAATAGATAATCAAATTTTGCTGCATAAAGTTTCATTATCTCTATTAATTCTTGAACATCATAATCATCAAAAGGAATATATTTTTTAAATCTTGATTGCAGCCCTGGATTGCTTGCTAGTAATTGTTCTGTTTCCTTTGGATATCCAGCTAAAACAACCACTAAATTTTCATTATGATTGGTCATTTCCATTACTAGTGTGTCTACTACTTCTTTTCCAAAATCTTGATTAGAACCATTCACCAAGGAATATGCTTCATCAATAAATAACACGCCGCCTAATGCTTCACGGATTTTCTTTTTTGTTTTAATCGCAGATTGTCCAACATATCCAGCAACAAAATCCGCTCTTGAGGTAACGATTAAATGCCCCCTTTTTAAAATGCCGCAATCTTTAAGAAATTGGGCGTAAAGTTTTGCAACCGTTGTTTTTCCTGTTCCTGGATTTCCTGTAAATACAGCATGAAGCTGGATAGGAAGAATTCTTTGTCCTTTTTCTCTTCGCAATTGCTGCATTTTTACAAAAGCAATAATTTTTTTTATTTCTGCCTTTACTCCATCCAATCCAATTAATTGCTCCAATTCTTTTGCAGGATCTTCTATAGCATTTCCCTCTTTATTAGAAAAGTCTTCTTCCTCTAAAAGTGTATAAGTTAATATATGTTTATTATTTGCAGGCTTCGATCCTTTTTTAAAAATCGCATCTAACACAATATTTTTGACAGCTCGTGCATTGCCAAATGACTCATCCACTTCTTCCCTTTCTAATCGATTCAGCAGTTCTTTTTTTCCACCCTTTGTTATAACATAATCGTTATCGCTGGCAATTTTCTCGCCTATTTCTAAGAGTTCCTCTTTAGAATAATTAGGAAGATGCATAAAATTAGAGGAAGGAAAACGGCTGCGCAATCCATGATTACCTTCTAGAAACTGGCGCATTTCTTCTGGATATCCAGCAAGAATCACCGCGAATTTGCCCCCAAATTCATCTCCTGTCATTAAAGATACAAGTGTATCAATAGCAGCTTGTCCATAATCATTCCCTGATTGCCCTTCCCTTTTTAAGCTATATGCTTCATCAATAAAAAGCACACCTCCTAATGCTTGTTTAACAATGGAACGGACATTTTCTTCTGTCTGCCCCATAAAACCGCCAATTAATTGAGAGCGATCCACTTCCACTACCTCTTCACTTGGCAGAACACCTAATTCATGATAAATGCGGGCTAATAAACGGGCTAATGTTGTTTTTCCTGTTCCTGGATTTCCTGTAAAAATCATATTAAGACTTAATTCATCTTGGATCGTAAAGCCTAATTTTTTTCGGGAATGCTGATATTTCAAAAATCGATAATAATTTTCTACACGTTTTTTTACACTTTCTAAACCAATCATCTGTTCTAAAACTTCTAGTGAAGATTCTTTTTGCTCGTTTATCTGTGCATCTTCCATAAATAATTGATTCCAGCCAGCAATTAATTCATTCAGTGCTTCTATGTCTTTTTTTACATTTTCATAATAAATGGCAGTATGAAATACTCCGCTAATAGATTCTTCATATTCTTCAGCTGCTTTTAATAATTCAGATGTTTTTAAAACAATCTGTTTTAATTGTTCCATAATTTCGTTGTATTTGGAAATAGACTGAACATTTTGCATCTGAACAGCAGATTTTTTATTTGCTGCAAGTTTATCTTGTTCTTCTTCTACTTCATCGAGAAACTTCCTGCAAATATTTATATACTGTTCCGCTACTTTTCTTTTAGCTGTACGATTATCGGTTTCTCTAATTGATGGAAACACTAAATCCTTTAATAAATGACGGTAATTTTGCCAATCATGCTGAGATAAAAAATTAGCTGCTTTTTTATTTCCTTCGTCTAGTTCAATCGCTTTATTTAGCCATGCTAACGCAATTGTATCTTTTTCATCTTCACGAATACGAGAAATAGCTGCCATTGTTAGCAGCTCAGACAATTTTTTTGCCTCTTCCCTTTCATTCATCCTGCCAATCAAATAAAGAATTTTTTCTTCATCAACAATAAAACCATTATCATCAAATTCTTTTTTTATTTCTGCAAACAGCATTTTATCTTGGTGTTTTATCTTTTCTACATTCATTTTATTCACTTCACTCTATCCATTATTCTAGTTCATCCTTTTATACTATCATATTCCAGCAAATTCGTTAATTGATACAACATTTATTTATAGAGCATGCATATTTGATTTTCTTTTCCCATAAAAATAAGCTCCCACAACCAACGTTGCGAGAGCTTTATTTTTATTCCCCTTTAGTTTGAATCACTTGAGGGTGCTGACCAGATGTATCCTGCATTTGTTTTCCTTTATTGCCCCCAGCGCTCCTTGACTTTGTACCGATATGACTTGGAACAAAATGTTTGCTGTCCTTTTTGGGATTACCCATACTATCATCTCCTTCCTCTTATATTGTGCACCAGTAAGAAGAAGATGATAGATGGTAATTGTTGTTTATCCCAGTGCAACAGAAAAGCAGTCTCCCAGGTTCTTGTTTATGTAAAGGCAAAAAAACGCTAAAAGAGGAGCACCGGCCTTGTAAATGTCCGAGTTGTTATCTTGCCTTTTTAAGATGTTTATTTTCCAAGCGTTCTTCAATTTTTTCAATTGCTTCCCTATCTTTTAACAGCTGCAGTCTATTTTCTGCTACCAATTCTTGAAATGAACGTTTTCGTGGTTTTCTCATAATTAAAAACTCCTTTTTTTATTTATTTTTATTTTTTCCAAATCTCTCTGTTATTATTACAAATTTTAGAAAATTTCTCCCCTAAATAATATTTTAAAAATATTTTTTATTCTGAATATTTATATCATTAGTAAGAGGAGCTTGTCTTCATGCTCCTCTTATATTTATTATAGCGCACTTATGCATATTTGTAAAACGCTTTCATTTATTATTTTGAAAATTCTCTCATAATTTCAATCGGCATTGCTGAATAAAACTTATGTTGAATAATTCCCTTTTCATCTATAAAAAAAGTAGTAGGGATTGTGACGACTTTATATTGCTCATTGACCCGATTATTTTCATCCAACAATATTGAAAAAGTAATCTTTTTAGATTGAACAAATTCGATGACATCTTCTGCCCCATCAATATTAACCGCAAGGATTACAACATCTTTTCCCTTTTCTTCAAAAAATTGTTGAATTGCTGGCATTTCTTGTTTACATGGAGGGCACCATGTTGCCCAAAAGTTAAGCATTACTTTTTTCCCTTTAAAATCGGAAAGCTTAATGATTTCTCCCTTTAAATTTCTTAATGAAAAATCCGGAGCTTTTGCACCAATCTCTAATGGTTGTGATTTTGCTGCAATTGTATTCTGCTCCAAGCTAACAGCATACAAGAAACACAAACCTATCAATAAAATAATTTTTTTGACCAAAATTTCACATCCCTTCTATCTATATCCCATTTTTAGAATGTCCAAAACCTTATAAATTACGTATTTCTTATTATTTTTTATTCAGATGCACAAAATTTTTTTATGTTTACCATACAAAAAAGGGGCTTTTAAACTATCCTGTTGATTTCCACTCCAGGCGTTCGCTTTCCATTCCAATCAACAAATTGCCAAAATCCAGCCTAAACATTACCTAACTTTTTTTCAAATTACATACAAAAACCCCGTCTTTTCTTGTAAAATAAATAGAAATCAAAAAGCAGGGGAAGAAAAACAATTTGTTTTTCTTCCCCTGCTTTTTGTTTAGGACTTATTAGACAGCCCCCTTTTTACTTAATCATTATCCAAATGAAGAACTTCACCCGTTTCAGCAGATATTTCTATATCTACATCCTGGCCATTTTTTTGAACAATTTCTATATCATAATAATACTGTCCTGCCTCTTCATCCAATTCTATTTCCGTTACCGTTCCTGCTGCTTTTTTTACTGCCGCTTCTTTTGCTTGCTCTTCCGTTATTTTAATGTTTTTTTGCATCGTTTCTTGTGTAAGAACTTTGCCAGTATCTGCGTTGATATATATTTCATCATCATGTTCGGCTTCTTCTAAAAATTCCACTTGATATAATTTTTCTCCCTTTGCATTTACTTCTAATTCCACTTCTTCTACTGTTTTATTTGTTTTCTCCGAAGCAATTTTTTCTGCCTCTTCTTTCGATACATTTGTCTGTGCTGTCATCGCAGAAATTGGATTTTCCGCTGCAAATCCTTTTTGTTCACTTCCTATATAATAGCCCGTTGAAGCTAGCCCAAGTACTGCCGCCAAACCAATTGAAATTTTCGACCATTTATTTTTCATCATTTATTCCTCCTTAAATTCTATATCATTATCTTATCCTTAGAAAATGATAAGAAAGAAGAAATAAAATGAGAAAACAATGAGAAATAAAAAACAAGTTTATTATTTTTTAATCAAACAGCCTTTGTTTGAAATTTTTTATTCTGGTGCTATAAGTTAGTTAGTCATCTTCCCAATTAATTGATAAAACAGTGCCGCTATATGCATTAATATAAATCTTCACTTCTGTTTTTTGAGCCGTTTCCATTTCTACTTCATAGATCAGCTGATTTTTTTCCTCTTCCAGTTCCACTTCTTTCACATTACCTTGCACTTCTGCTTGGGCAATTTCTTTTGCTTTATTTTTTGTGATAATTGCTGTTTCTTCTGCAATAATTTTTGGTTCTTGTTTAATGCTTCCTGTTTGCCGATTTATTTTATAAACCAGTTCTTTCCTATCCCTTTCTAAAATAACAATAAAATAAGGGATGCCCTTTTCTGTTTGTTCTGTTATTGATTTTAATGTGCCTTTATAAGCTGCCTTCACAAGTTTAACTGCTTCTTCTTTCGTCAGTTCCTTTTCTGCTGTTTGCTGGCTGACTTTTTCTGCTTGTAAATCAGCAATAAAACCAGTTTGTGCATCTACAGAAACATTATATATCCCTTTCTCATTTTGCAGGACAGCATCATATCGTACCTGTCTTTCTTTTTTTATTTCTTTTATACGGATTATTTCTCCATCATACTTTTGTGTTATGATTGACTCTGCCTCTTTTAAAGTAATTTTATCTTGTTTGTTTATAAAAAAACAGCTGCCCATAAGGAGAAAAATGCCAATAATAACAAATGCACCAATTTTCCTTATCCTTTCCATATGTATACTCCTTACATTATAAGCATTCTTATTCATACAATTCAAAAATACAAATCATTTTTGTCCCTTCTCCTACTATGCTTTCCACTTGAATTTCACCATTATGGGCTTTTACTATTTTTTGAGCAATTGCTAATCCTAAACCACTTCCTCCTGTTTCCCTGCTTCTAGCTTTATCCACACGATAAAACCGCTCAAATATATGGTCTAATTCCTCTTTTGCAATTCCAGGTCCTTTGTCTATAATTTCGCATCTAACGTTATCTCTTTTTGTTATTTTAATTGTAATTCTGTCGCTGCTATACTTTATGGCATTATCTAATAATATAAACAGGAGCTGTTTTATTTTTTGTTTATCTCCTTTTATAACGGCCCCATTTAAAGCACCATTAACAATAATGCTTCTTTGATGGGCAATCTCCATCTTTTTAGCTGTTTCCATAGCGATAGCGCTTAAATCTAGTGTTTCTAATTCAAAGTTCGTATGACCCTCCCCACTTGCCAATTCAAGCATTTGATTGGTCATTTCTTTCATGCGAATGGACTCAGAATGGATTGCCTCCACAGCTTCGTCCAATACATCTTCTCTTTTTTTGCCCCATCTTTTTAACATGTTCGCATAACTTTCAATAACGGTTAGTGGCGTTTTCAACTCATGAGAAGCATCTGAAACAAATTGCTGCTGCCGTTCAAACTGCATTTTTAACAGCGTAATCATCTTGTTAAATGTTACTCCAAGTTGATATAGTTCATCTTTTGTGCTGGAATTAAAAAAAAGTTGTTTAAAATCTCCGCTGCTTTGAATCTCTTCCATCGTCTTAATCATGGACTGAATGGGAGAAAGAAGCAAATTAGATAAAAATCTGCCTGCAAAATACGTAGGAATAATAATGATAATGGAAGCGGCAATTAAAATAATGCCCAGTATTCCTAATATATGCCGTGTACTTTCAATATTTTCTGTCATTACTAATGTAACAACATTACCATCTTCCCAAATAATCGGCATATTTGCTACAGTAAAAATGCGGTTATTTTGTTTGGCAATCTCTGCTTTTTGCTTTTTGTCGAATTTTATTAAAAGTTTGGCATAATCAGTATTTTTGGTAGAGGTAAAAATTGTCTTATTTGCATCGATAACTTGGATCATGCCGTCAGCTGGAACATATGCCCGCACCATATTTTCTATCTCTGCTTCACCTTTTAATGTTTGTATGCTAGCAGCTGCTTGTTCTACGTTTACCATCGTTTTATTGAGTACATCCTTATACAATAAGGTTTGAAAAATAATATAAATCAACATATTTACAAGGAGCATAATAATAAAAAGAAAAATCGTCGAAAAAAGCTGGATGCGTGTCCTTATTTTCATGATTCACTTTCCTTTATAATATAACCGACACCACGCACTGTTTGGATAAGTGCCTTTTTGAAAGGATAGTCCACTTTTTTGCGCACATAACGAATATATACATCCACTACATTGGTATCGCCAATATAATCATATCCCCACACATTATTTAAAATTTGCTCCCTAGATAGCACAATATTTTTATTTTCCAGCAAATAAACCAATAATTCAAATTCACGTGGCGTTAAATCAATTTCCTTATTTTCTCGCATAACCACATATGATTTAACAAAAACCTGCAAATCCTCCACCTGGAGAATTTTTTCCTGCTCTTGTTTCATTATTTGCTGCTGCACTCTAAGAATCGCCCGAATTCTTGCAAGCAATTCTTCGATCTGAAATGGTTTTGTCACATAATCGTTTGCTCCTACATCTAATCCTGCCACCTTATCTGGAATAGAATCCCTTGCAGTCAGCAAAATAACAGGTACATTATTCCCGCAATTTCTTATTCTTCGCAGTACCTCCAAACCACTTATTTCAGGAAGCATTACATCAAGCAAAACAAGGCTCCAAGAAGATTCCATCACCTTTTTTAACCCTTCTGTTCCTGTATGCACACTTTCCGCAGTGTATCCTTCAAATTCTAATTCCATCGACAGCACTCTAGCAATTTTTTGTTCATCTTCAATAATAAGTATTTTTTCTTTCGTCATTGCATTCACCGCCTTTAAAAAACTCTCTATTTATTATTTTATCGCAATCACATATAACTTAACAGAATGGGCTCAATTATAAATGCTTCTTTTTTATTAGCTTTCTTTTTCTTATAAAAAAACACTCTAAAGATTTTCTTTAGAGTGTTTTTTGTGTGCAATCTATTAATTATAGTGCATTAAATGTTTCTGTTAATACAGGAACAATTTGTTTTTTACGAGATACAACACCTTTTAATAATGCTGTCTTGTTTTCTAATGTTACATTAAATGCTTTTTCCACTGCTTCTGTTTTGCTTCCAACTGCCAATGCAACAGAATCATTGTTTAAGATATCTGTTACCACAAGCAAAAACAGATCTAAGTTTTTAGCAGCAATTGTTTTGTTTAATGCTTCTTCCAACTCTGTTTGTTTAGCCAATACATCGTTTGTATCAACCGCATTTACTTGCGCTACTTCCACTTTATATGTACCCATTGGGAATTCTTTTGCATCAAGTGAAATCAATTGTTCTACTGTTTTATCGCTTAAATCAGCACCCGCTTTCAGCATTTCCAAGCCGTATTCTTCTGCATTTACGCCAGCGATTTCTGCAAGTTCTTTTGCCGCTTGAATATCCTGCTCTGTGCATGTTGGCGATTTAAATAATAAAGAGTCAGAAATAATCGCAGAAAGCATTAATCCTGCTACTTCTTTTTTGATTTCTACGCCATTTTCTTTGTACATTTTATTTAAAATAGTTGCTGTACATCCAACTGGTTCTGCACGGTAGTACAAAGGATCGCTTGTTTCAAAATTAGCAATACGGTGGTGGTCGATTACTTCTAAAATAGACACTTCTTTAATATCTTCCACACTTTGCTGGAATTCATTATGATCGACTAAAATAACCGCTTTTGCTTCAGAAGCTGCTTTTTCAATAAATCTAGGCGCTTCTGTTTTAAAATAATCAAGAGCATATTGTGTTTCGCCGTTCACTTCTCCTAAACGAACTGGCTCAGCGTCTACCCCTAAGCTCTTTTTTAATTCTGCATATGCAATGGCAGAACAAATAGTATCCGTATCAGGATTCTTATGACCAAATATTAATACTTTTTCCATAAATTAAATTCTCCTTGCAATAATTGATAATTGAATCGTTAATAGGTATCCATTACCTTTTAAGCCATCTATAGTTATTTTAACATATCCATCACAAATTAAAAGAACTGCATAAAAAAAACTACTATTCCTAGTACTTTAGATTGTATTAATTAGTCAGTATTAAAATCGGTTTCTATTAATCTTCCAATAAAAGAGGAAGGCATTTGCCTTCCTCTTTTTACATGCCTATTATTAGAATTTAAATTGATAATTGTTAATTTCCCAAGCATGAACTGCTGTACGATAGCTATCCCACTCAGCTTTTTTAGCAGCGATATATTCATTGAATACATGCTCTCCAAGTGTTTTAAGACCGATTTCGCCATTTTCCAGTTCAGCAATAGCTGCTTCTAATCCACCAGGCAAACTGTCGATTCCAAGCTCTTCACGACGCTCTTCTGACATATGGAAGATATCCTCGTTAACTGGAGCTGGTGCTTTTAAGCCTTTTTCTACTCCGTCTAAACCTGCAGAAGCGATTACTGCAAATGTTAAGTATGGGTTAGCAGATGGATCTGGACAACGAAGCTCTACACGAGTAGCCATTCCTTTTTTCGCTGGAATACGGATTAATGCAGAACGGTTAGATGCAGACCAAGCTAAGTAGCATGGTGCTTCATATCCAGGAACTAGGCGTTTATAAGAGTTTACTAGAGGGTTTGTTACCGCTACGAAACTCTTAACATTTTCTAGAAGTCCTGCGATAAATGAATAAGCTGTGCTTGAAAGCTGCAGTTCATCAGACTCATCAAAAAATACGTTTTGGCCATCTTTAAAGAATGACATATTAACATGCATTCCAGAACCGTTGATTCCGAATACTGGTTTTGGCATAAATGTAGCATGCAAACCGTATTGTGCTGCAATTGTTTTTACAACCCATTTGTACGTAGTGGAAAGGTCTGCTGCAGTTAAAGCATCCGCATATTTGAAGTTGATTTCATGTTGCCCTTCCGCTACTTCATGGTGAAGTGCTTCAATTGTAAAGCCCATTGCTTTTAATGCTTTAAAAATTTCAACACGAACTTTTTCTCCTAAATCTTTTGGTGATGGCTCAAAATATCCGCCTAAATCGCCAAGTTCAGTTGTAGGATAACCATTTTCATCTGTTTTGAATAAGAAAAATTCTAATTCAGGTCCTACAGAGATGGAATATCCATGTTCAGCTGCGCGTGCTACTGTTTTCTTAAGAACATTGCGAGTATCTCCTTCAAACAATGTTCCATCTGGATTTGTTACAGAGCAAAGGAAACGTGCTTCTGAATATCCTTCTGTTTCAGTCCATGGTAATACTACAAATGTATTTAAGTCTGGAGCAAGGTAAGAGTCTGATTTATTAATAGGCGAAAAACCTTTAATAGAAGATCCATCCATCATAATTTTACCTTCAACAGCGTCATCTAATTGTGCTGAAGTAATTGTGATATTTTTTAAAATTCCTTCGATGTCAACAAATTGTAGATGTAGTAACTCTACACTTTTCTCTTTAATAATTGATTGAATTTGTTCTAATGTAATCTCTGCCATGTCATTTTACCTCACAATTCATGTTCATTTAACTAACTTGCTTTTATTATAAGTAATCTTTTATTTTTATACAATGGTTTTTTTACGAAAAGTTTTTCGTATTTTTTAAATATTTAACTAGATAGCGTTTACAATGTTGATTTAATGCATTTTCATAATTATTAATTTTTTTCGTCAAAAAGTTAGAAAGTTTAAAATCATGTGAAAAAAGGTCGAATTTTGTTTGAATCATTTGCTGTTTAATTGAAATTTTCAGCTTCCTATTTCCATTAAACAGCATATATTGTCTATAAATCTTGCCAAAATTCTTTTTTCCATTTTTTAATCAGCTCTCCCTATCTTGCGGTTAGCCCTGCACTTGATTTAGAGTATGGAATACAATTGCTTTATTTTTTGATTAGCTGTTTTTAGAAGAGTACATGAATGCATTCTTCCTTCTTTGCTTTCCATTAAGGGGCGACTGACATTGCCGGAAAGATATAAAGCATCTTTTCGCTATTAAGTTGTTATTCCATAAAAAAATTTTGCTGGAAAAACTGTCCAGCACTCTTTTTTCTATAATAGAAAGAAGCTTATATTTTATTTAGATTCGAATTTATTTGAATAAAGGAAGAAAAAAACAATGGCTATAGCCTTGTATAAGCGTGTAAAAACTGTCTTTATAAAGGAGCGGTAATTGTGGATAGTTCTACTGAAAAACTGGTTATCTATGCACGCAACACTATACCAGAAAAATATGTACAAAAAATAAATGAGCTTGGAGCAACAGTATTCATAGAGCCATGGATATATGGCGAAAAAGAACCAGCTGTCAGCTATGACCTCACATTATGCAATATTGTCTTAACATTAGGACTTCATGATTCTCTTACTATTCTAGAATCTGCGCCAAATATCCAATGGGTGCAATCTTTAAGTGTAGGCCTGGATCAACTTCTTCATCAAAAAACGATTGAGCATGATTTAATAATTACAAATACGAAAGGCTGCACGTCCATTCCTATTGCTGAACATACAATTGCCATGATTACAAGTTTGGCACGAGGCATCCCAAACATGATTTACAATCAACAGGCAAAAAGCTGGGAAGAAACAAATATTACAGAGTTAGCCGGAGCGACAGTTGGCATTATCGGATACGGAGAAATTGGCAAAGAAATTGCCAAACGGATAAAAGGGCTGGAGTTGAGGGTAATTGGCTGTCGGAAACGAGCTCAGCCACTTGACCAAAATGATCCTGCAGACGAGGTAGTAAGTTTAGAAGAAATAGATAGGGTTTTGACGGAAGCAGATTTTCTTGTGCTTGCCCTTCCATCGACCAAAGAAACCCTTCATCTAATTAACGAAGAAAAAATAAATAAAATGAAACCCACCAGCTATTTAATAAATGTTGGCAGGGGAAATACAATAGTAGAAACAGACTTAATCCATGCCTTAAAAACGAAAAAAATTAGAGGAGCGGCACTCGATGTTTTTGAAGTAGAACCTCTTCCAGAAGATCATTCATTTTGGACTCTTGATAATTGTCTAATTTCTCCACATACTGCTTATTATTCTCCTAAAACGATAGAACGTTATATGGATATATTTTTAGAAAATATTATCCGTTTTAAAAAAGGGCTTCCCCTTTTAAATGTGGTAGACAAAAAATCAGGCTATTAATAAGGGCTTCCTCTGGCTGAATCCGATAGGAAGCCCGCTTTTTCATTTACTTAAACTGTTTCAAACCCAGCTTCTTTCCATGCCGTTGTTCCGCCTTCAATAAACGCCACATCTGTAAAGCCCATTTGTTTTAATAGATAAGCTCCTAATGCCGCTTGTCCGCCTGCACCGCATGTAACAAGAACTGGGCGATTTCTATCCGCTAATTCGGGATTGCGGAAATTTTCCGGCAATTCTAAATCTGCACGAATCGGAAGCATGCCTAATGAAATATTGACACTGCTCGGAATTAAACCACAAGCACCCGCATCCGCTGCATCTTGAACATCAATTACATATGTATTTGGATTTTCTGCAATCTTCTTTTTTGCCTCTGCAGATGAAATGCCTGGTACGTTATTTTTAGCTTCTTCTACTAATTGCCCAAATGTTAATGCCATTTTTTATTCCTCCTAATGTTTGTCTATACTACTTTATAGTAACAAATAGCCGGTTATTTTCCTATTAAACTGCTCGACTGTTTATTAAAATAATCTTTCCAGATAAAACTTCCTTCATTTTTTAAATATGCTCTCATTTCCGTTATCCCTTTATATTTTGGATAACGCATTTTCACATAAACAACTTCGTCGCCTTTAATATCTTTCCAGCATATAAAGCACTTAGGGCCTTCTCTAAATATTTCTATTCCCTCCGCTGATTGAAGTTCTACTTTATTGCGATTTACTCGCAGAAAAGTTTTGTCAAAGGGCTGCATATAAAAAATGGTGCAAGACCATAATCATCATCCAGTATAAGTTCTTATTCCTATACTAGATGCGCTATTTGCCTGGCACCATTGTTATTATTGATTAATTTTTCAATTTATCTCTTAATACCATCGGCAAAATTCCGCCATGACGGTAATAGTCAATTTCTACTTCTGAATCAAAACGAACTAATGCTTCAAATGTAGTTTTCTTGCCAGTTTCATCTGTAGCAGTCACTTCGATATAATCACGTGGTTTAACTGTTTCATCTACATAGACATTAAATGTTTCTTTTCCAGTCAACCCTAAAGTTTCTGCATTCTCTCCGTCTTTAAATTGAAGAGGCAATACCCCCATTAACACTAGGTTAGAACGGTGAATACGCTCAAAGCTTTCCGCAATAACTGTTTTAATTCCAAGTAGATTCGTACCTTTAGCAGCCCAGTCACGAGATGAACCCATTCCATAATCTTTGCCGGCGATAACCATTAAACCTGTTCCATCTTGTTTATATTGCATACATGCATCATAAATAGATGTAACTTCACCAGTTGGCCAGTAAGTAGTAAAGCCGCCTTCCGTGCCTGGTGCGATTTGGTTTCTGATACGAATATTGGCAAACGTACCTCTCATCATTACTTCATGGTTACCACGACGAGAACCGTAAGAGTTAAAGTCACGTGGTTCTACTCCATTATCTTTTAAGTATTTTCCAGCAGGTGTATTGATGCCAATTGCTCCAGCTGGAGAAATATGGTCTGTTGTCACAGAGTCGCCAAACTTGCCGACAATTCTTAAATCTTTTAATGGAAGAACTTGTTCTGGATCTGGCTTTAGCCCTTCAAAGAATGGAGGGTTTTGTATATACGTAGACGTTTCATCAAATGTGTACAGTGAATCACTATTTGTTTGAATCTCATTCCAACGTTCATTATCATCAAATACACGCTCATATTCTCTGTTGAATAGTTCAGGCGTTACAGTGCGATGAACTACTTCATTTACTGCTTCTGTTGATGGCCAAATATCTTTAAAGAAAACATCATTGCCATCTTTGTCTTTGCCGATTGCTTCTTTTTGCAAATCAATATTTACCGTACCAGCAAGCGCATATGCAACTACTAGCGGCGGTGATGCCAAATAATTTGCTTTCACTAGTGGGTGAATGCGTCCTTCAAAGTTGCGGTTACCTGAAAGCACAGATGTGACAAGCAAATCAGAATCAGCGACTGCCATTTCGATTTCTTCGCGCAATGGACCAGAGTTACCAATACATGTTGTACAGCCATAACCTACTAAGTTAAAGCCAATTTGCTCTAAATACGGCAGAAGACCGGAGTCTCTTAAATAGCCTGTTACTACTTTTGAACCAGGAGCTAAAGATGTTTTCACAAATTTAGGAACTTCCATTCCTAGTTCTACTGCTTTCTTCGCAACAAGACCAGCTCCTACTAATACATAAGGATTCGATGTATTTGTACAGCTAGTAATTGCTGCAATCGCAACAGAACCAGTTTTCATGGTTGTAGAGTCGCCGTTTGCAAAATTCACCGTTACTTCTTTATCAAATTCAGACTTTTTCAAGCCAAATCCTTGGTTTCCTTCTTTCGCCGTTACAGAATCTACAAATGCTTCTTGCATATTAGATAATGGAATCAAATCCTGCGGACGTTTAGGACCTGAAAGATTTGCCTCAATTTCAGAAAGATTGATTTCTACTACATCTGTATAAACAGGCTCAAGCGTTGGATCAAAGAATAATCCATTTTCTTTGCAGTAAGTTTCTACTACTTTAATTTGCTCCTCAGAACGTCCTGTTAAGCGCATATAAGTAAGAGATTCCTCATCTACAGGGAAAAATCCGCAAGTTGCTCCGTATTCTGGTGCCATATTGGCAATTGTAGCACGGTCTGCTAGCGGTAACTGTGGCACGCCAGGACCAAAGAACTCAACAAATTTGCCGACTACCCCTTTTGTTCTTAGCACTTGTGTTACTTTTAACGCAAGATCTGTTGCAGTAGAACCGTTTGGCATATCCCCAACAAGCTTTACCCCAACTACTTCAGGAACTGGGAAATAAGATGGCTGTCCAAGCATGCCAGCTTCTGCTTCAATACCGCCAACGCCCCATCCAAGTACACCGATTCCATTGATCATTGTTGTATGGGAATCTGTCCCAACTAATGTATCAGGGAATGTTTCATATTCACCGTCTTCATTTTCTACAACATGAACAACATTTGCTAAATATTCTAAATTTACTTGATGGACGATTCCCGTTGCAGGAGGAACAGCACGGTAGTTATCAAATGATTTTTGCGCCCAGCTTAAAAACTGATAACGCTCTGCATTTCGTTCAAATTCTAAATCCATATTTGCTTTTAATGCATCAGGTGTGCCAAATTTATCTACTTGAACACTGTGGTCGATAACTAAATCAACTGGTTTTTCCGGGTTGATTTTATCTGGATCTCCGCCAAGGTCTGCCATGGCTTTTCTTAAAGATGCCAAATCTACTACTGCTGGAACTCCTGTGAAATCCTGCAGGATAACACGAGAAGGCTTAAATGGAACATCAATTTCCTGTACTTCATTTGTTCCCCATTTTGCTAGATTTTCAACATGCTTTTCATCAATTACAAAACCATCCATTTGTCGTAAAACCGATTCTAATAGAACTTTAATAGAATACGGCAGATTGGAAACTTTTCCAATCCCTTTGTTTTCTAAAGCTGCCAATTGATAATAATGATAACGCTTTCCATCTAATTCAAAGGATTTGCGTGCATTAAAAATATCTTTTGCCATATGTATTACCCCCTCTATGTAATCATATACCAAAAATAGAAAAATAGTCGAACAATATGTACTATTACAAACTCTTCTATTCCCTATTTACCGTCTTTCATTTTAATATACTTTCATTCATAAGTAAATAATAAGAAAGTTATCAATTATAATAAGATTAACTTATGAAAAGGCTTTATTATATCTCTGTATCAATCATTGCAGGTGATATATTTTCAGTACAACAAAAAACTCTTTTCTCAAAGTTTGTTGTTTTTAACAGAAAAATCGGGAAGCAGCGGCTCGACTACAGAACCCAAAGTGTGTAGAGGCTGCAGATTTTAAAATCTGCAGCCTCTACAAAAACAACCAAAAAAAGACCAGACATAACAAGACTCCTTTCTAAAATGTCCCATAAATGTCTGATCTAAGCCCGATTCTCTTAAAATTCGTTTACTTCACTGACAATGCTTTTTAAATCTTGCTGAAATGTTTCTAATTGATGTCTTTGATGTTCTGATGCTACTTCTAATGCATTCTCAATCTGCTGATAGGTTTCATTGATTTCTTCTTTTAAATGCTTTAATTGATGCCCATAACTTGCTGAATCTTTTACAATATCTTGATATAAATTCTGTGTTTCGATTAATCCTCGCTGCGCTGCCTGAAATGCTTGCTGTTTATCTTTATCATAAATCATTTAATTAAACCTCCAATTAAATCAAGATGGATGGACATATTCCAATAAAAAATGTCACTAAAAAACTCTAGTAATAATTTGCGTCGCCAAATACAAAATTATTCAGTATAAAGGAACATTATTTGCCCATTCTAATGAGTGAAACTTCTATTTAGAGGTTTTTTTAGGATAAAAAATACAACCAATTTAGTTCTTTCAAAAACATACACCAATGGTTAGCCATATTATTAGCATGCCAAAAGGAGAGATAAACTGTGAATAAAAATGACAGCAAAGATATGCGTAAAAACGCTCCAAAAGGTCAGCAATCAGGACAGCCAGAACCACTTAGCGGCAGCAAAAAAGTAAAAAATAGAAATCACAGCCGCCAAAAACATAACAGCCATCACGATATGTAAACAATTGTTAATCAGCTAAAAGGAGAACACCTTGTTCTCCTTTAGCTCAGTTGCACCTTATTGCTTTGAAACTATTCAGACACTTTGTGCTTGCTGCTGTAGCCCCTTTATTTTTCACATCTTCCGAATGAGTAGAATATGATGTGTAATAATAAGGAGGATTTTAGCATGAATAATAAGAAGGATAAACAAAACTGGAATGGCGATATGGAAGATTGGCTAAAGGATTTTTTTCTTGATCCCCTCACAACTTTTTTAGACGAAGCTGAATTTAGGATTGATGTATTTGAAACGGAAAATCATTATATAATTGAAGCACTATTGCCACCTTGCAAAAAAGAGGATTTAAACGTTTCAACCGAAAATGATGCATTAACCATTATGGTAAACTGCTTAATCAATCACAATATAGAAAAAAAACAGCGCACTGTTTCTTTTCCATTTGCGATTGATGCAAAGGAAATTCAAGCGGTCTTAAATAGAGAAATCTTAGAAATTCTCATTAGTAAAAAAGCGGCTACTAAATCAAAAGGCAAAAAAAGTATTCCCATTAAATAAGAGCATCAATCTATATATTTCCTCTCATATTGCTTTTTCAATTGATAAAAAATAAGGCCTTTTGCCAGTTTTAGCGCATTTCTCCTATGTATTTGGGCCTGTTCGGTCTGGCCAGTAGCTTCTTTTAATTCCCCTAAAAGGGCTTCCTTCATCCAAGGTGTTTTTACTTTTGAAAATTCTTTGTTGCTTACTTGTTTTTTTCTTTTTATTTTAAGCCATAAGTCATAATATGTTCGCAGTTTCTGTGATTTTATTTTTTCTATTTCTCCTTCCAATCCATCTAATTGTTCAAAATAAAAAGAAAAGACAACTGTTAATAATGGATAATGCTGCTGATATTTTTTTTGCGTGACCAGCTTTCGGTAGGAATGGATAACTTTTTTATCATCCTTATTGGCAAGTCCGTATAAAAAACGATAATAAGGATTTTTTTGCTTTTTCACCAAAAATTTTTCAATTGCTGACATATTTTTGGTGAAATAATGTTTAATGAGCATATTCACTAACAACACAGCAAAACAAATCACATATAAAAGCAAATAATGTACAAATGGCTGTAAGTCAAAGGCCATTTCTAATAAAAAATGCGCCATAATTGTCAACAGTACAGCAAATAAAAATATTCCCACAACTTCTTATCCTCCTATTATATTTATCTATTCATTTTTGTTTCCAAACCAAATTTGTGCAAGGAGACTAATTCCATTTTCTAATTCCCCTTTTTCCAAGCCTCCAAAACCAAGCAATATAGGTCTTTCTTTCTCCACTTGATTATTTGACCAATAATAAGGAGCCGCCGTGTATACCTTAATTTTATTTGCTTTTGCTTTTTCTTTTAATACATCAGGATTTTTTCCTTCTATAAAAAGCAATAGATGCAAACCAGCTTTTTCCCCGATAATTTCCACCTGTTTTCCCATATATTTATAAATGCTTTCGAATACTATCCTTCTTTTCTCTTCATATACTTTCCGCATTTTTCGCAGATGTCTATAAAAATCTCCATTTTCTAAAAATCTCGCAAGTGCGCTTTGAATAATAGGAGAAACTTGCTGGGATTCTTTTTGACTAGCATGATAGATTTCCAATAAATTTGCTGGAAGCACCATATAACTTACTCTTGCGGCCGGTAAAAAGGATTTGGAAAAAGTGCCGGCATAAATTACTCTATCTACTCTATCCAGTCCCTTTAAACTGGGAATCGGCGCTCCTTCATAACGAAATTCACTATCATAATCATCTTCTATAATAAACGCATTCTGTTTCTCTGCCCACTTTAATAAAGAAAGCCGTTTGGTTATAGGCATGATCATTCCTAATGGAAATTGATGGGATGGTGTAACATAAGCAAGATTGCAGTCGCTGTTTTCCAACTCTTCTATACAATAGCCTTCTATCCGATTGACAGAAATGGGAGTCAGTGTACATCCTTCTTTTTCAAAAATATTTTTCACCCCATCATACCCTGGATTCTCCATCGCGACATGTGGCCGTTCTTGCAAAAGGGAGACAATAAGCCTGATTATATTTTGTGTGCCCGCTGCTATAACAATCTGATCTGGATGGCAGTGTATCCCTCTTGATTGGTATAAATAACGAGCTATTTCTTTTCTCAAAGGAGGGTGTCCTTGCTTCTTTCCATACATCATAATTTCCTTTTCTAATGCATCTACGCTATCCCCAAGATGTTTTTTCCAGACCTTTGTCGGAAAGTGCCTTACATCAATATCACCATATTGGAAATCGATGCTGCCTTTTTCCTCTTCTTTATTCTCATCTATTGGAAAAAGTACTGCTTTCTGTTCTTCTTGTACATATCCTTCTATTTTCACCGACCAATATCCTTTTTTTTGTTTGCTTTCAATATACCCCTCTGAAAGAAGCTGCTGAAATGCTTCATTTACTGTATTTTTACTAACATGCAAATCGCTTGCCAGCTGCCTGATTGATGGCAGCTTTGTCCCTTCTTTTATATTCCCCTTTAATATTTCTGTACGAAAATAATCATAAATCTGTTTATAAACAGCTATTTTATTATCCTTTTGCAAAAAAATATTCATATGCTCCCCTCCAAACTGTACCAGCATTATTATTAAGTTCTGTCTCTTTTATGAAGGACACATTCTTTATATAATCATTTTACCATAGCAGGAAGGGATGAAAAAAATGGAAAAAATAAGAATGTCAAAGAGAGAAGTAAAAGAGATGGATTCTATCTGTAAATTTTTAAAACAAAATAAAATAGGCTATTTAGGATTATCAGATGAATCAGCTCCATATGTTGTCCCCTTAAATTTTGTTTGGCAAAATAACAGCATCTATTTCCACGGAGCAAATGAAGGAAGAAAAGTTCGCATACTGACAAAAAATAGCCAGGCTTGTTTTACTGTATGCGAAGACTTCGGAACAATAGCAAGTCCGATTCCAGCTAACACAGATACCGCTTATTTTAGTGTGATGATTTTTGGAATAGTCGAAAAAGTGACTAGCAGGGAAGAAAAGTTAGCTGCCATGCAAACGATGCTCGATAAATATGTGCCTGGCTATTTTAACAACCCATTAGCTTCTGCCCATCTTGAAAAATATCAATCTTCTTTAGGAAGCAAAACAGCTGTATTTAAATTGGCAGCACACAAAATAACCGGCAAGGAGAATAAACTAGATAAAAAAATGAAGTTTACTTCTGGACGAACAATAGAGATGGACCTATAGCTTTATGAAAATAATAGAAAGTTAACTTGAAGTCTAGTTTTCTCCTCGTTATTCTAGTATGATGAATTTTAGAATTATTTTTTAAATAAAGCGAGGATAACGATATATGAGTTTATTGAATGTAGAAAATTTAAGCCATACATTTGGAGATCGTACATTATTTAAAGATGTATCTTTTCGACTGTTGGCAGAAGATCATATTGGCCTAGTAGGTGCAAATGGTGTTGGAAAATCCACACTTATGAATATTATTACAGGGCAGCTTATCCATGATACAGGAAAAGTGGAATGGATTCCAAGTGTACAATATGGCTATTTAGACCAGCATACGGTTTTAACGCCAGGAAAAACAATTCGCGATGTTTTGAAAGACGCCTTCCTTCCTCTTTTTAAAGAAGAAGAAAAATTAAATGAAGTAACAGCAAAAATGGGTGAAGCCACACCAGAAGAGTTAGAAGAATTACTGGAGGAAATGGGCAAAATCCAAGATAAACTAGATGCTGGCGGTTTTTATACGCTTGATATTAAAATCGAAGAAGCAGCGCGGGGTTTAGGTTTGGATGCTATCGGGCTTGACCGTGACGTATCTGCACTAAGCGGCGGACAAAGAACAAAAGTTTTGCTTGCAAAACTACTACTTGAGCAGCCGCAAGTTTTATTATTGGATGAGCCTACCAACTATTTAGATGTTGAGCATATTAAGTGGCTGGCATCTTATTTAAGAGAATACCCAAATGCTTTTTTACTGATTTCCCATGATACGGAATTTATGAACCAAGTATCCAATGTTATTTTTCATTTGGAGTTCTCTAAATTAACAAGATACACAGCAAGTTATGATAAGTTTTTGGAACTTGCTGAAATCAATAAAAATCAGCATTTGCATGCATATGAAAAGCAGCAAGAATTCATTAAAAAACAAGAAGATTTTATCAGCAAAAACAAAGCGCGCTATTCCACAACAGGTCGAGCAAAAAGCAGACAAAAGCAACTGGATAGAATGGAAAGAATCGATCGGCCTGAAACAGCTGTCAAGCCAACATTCGAATTTAAAGAATCACGTGGAAGCAGCCGTTATGTATTTATTGGGGAGGATTTTGAAATCGGCTATGATCATCCCCTTTTGCCTAAAATGTCCATTTCGATTGAACGCGGGGAAAAAATTGCGATTGTCGGCTGCAACGGTGTTGGGAAATCTACGCTATTAAAAACAATGCTAGGCAAAATTGAACCAATCAGCGGTAAATTGGAACGAGGAGATTTCCTTTATCCTTCTTATTTTGAACAAGAAGTAAAAGCAGGCAATATGACACCTATTGATGATGTATGGAATGCGTTCCCCATTATGGATCAACATCAAGTGCGTGCGGCCCTTGCACGATGCGGCTTAAAAAATGAGCATATTTCAAGACCCCTTAATCAATTAAGCGGTGGGGAACAAGCCAAAGTCCGCCTTTGCAAACTATTGATGGAAGAAAGCAACTGGATTCTATTCGATGAGCCAACAAACCATTTAGATATTGTCGCAAAAGAAGAACTAAAAAGAGCTTTAAAAGCATATAAAGGAACAGTTGTCCTTGTATGCCACGAACCAGATTTTTATGAAGACTGGGTAACAAAAGTTTGGAATGTAGAAGAATGGTCTAATAACCAAGCATAATTTTTAGAAAGCAGCTGCTGAAGTTTTGGCAGCTGCTTTTTTTGTATGCCGGCTGAATTATTGTTGATAATTTGTTTAAATCCATAGCATTCCAGTCTTTTTTCTTTTATCCGCATCCTTCTCTCCTTTTATCTGCCTTTGTTCTTTAGATTTTTTCACTATTTTCCCAATTTCCTGTATTAATTTCTTTTTTTTACAAACAATACCAATAGCATATGTCAAACGGGGGGTTTATTTATATGTATAAAAAAGGGTTCATGACATTTTTGTTTTTCATTGTCTATATTGGTGCCGTTTCACCTGTTTTTGCTGCGCCAACTGATAAGGAAGTTTCCAAGCTTATACAATCAATTGGATGGACTAAACAAGATTTGAAAGAATTTTTATCAACAAAAGATCTAGAGTTGGATGATTTTCAAAATAAACAAGAGTTGCAAGAAGTGATTGGAACACCTATTACGCCTGATTCTTTAGAAGACCTTTTGCATACCTATAATATGACAAGAGAAGAATTGGATATATTATTAGCTGGTTTCAATGAGAAGGTCCAAGACTATTGGAATATAGAGGATCTAGATGTAGCCATTGACTTTTACCAAAATCACGAGAACTTAATGGCAAATTTAGAAGCGTTTCTGCTAAATGTAGGCATTACAGATAAAGAAAAAAATAATTTGTATACACATTTTAAAACATTGGATGAAGAAGTGATCAGCTCCAAAATAGACCCTTGGATGGAAAAAACTAACTCTTTAAGTGCCATTGATCCAGAAGGTGCATTAACTCAAGCCCAGCAAAATGAATTAACAGCTTTATGGGAAGATATAACAAAAACACTCGGACTCCATGTGAAGTTTTTTAAAGTGGATGACAACGGCAAACGAACAAATCTCTCCCTTAGTGACCTTTCTACAGCAAAACTTTTAGACACGGTTACAATGGAACTTTACGATAACAACAACAACCTTATATTAAATCTCGTTTTATCACCAGAAATACTGACAGCAAGCTTTGCGGTGGATGCAGCAGAAAAAGTCGTGAGTCTGACAAAACTCAGCGAAGAGTTAACCACTCTTTATCAGTCCCAATTGCCTAATACCGCTTCTTTTGCACCACTTCTTTTATTTACCGGCTATTTGCTTGTGTTAACCGGAATTTTTCTGCTTATTTTAAAGAAGAAAAAGGCGTCAAATGATCAATAAGCGCCTGACTCTTTGGGATTGGCTGGCAATCTTATTTATTGTTTGTGGATGTTTTTTTATCTGCTATAATGGCAGCATTTTTTATAAAAGTCATCTCCAATCATCCAAACATTCAGTTGCTCCTAAGAGAATAGGAGAACAAAAAATATTGTCCAAACAAATAAGCTACCAAGAAGGAGAAAAAATCGGCACTCTTTATTTGCCGACAGCAAAAAAAGCAATCCCTATTTTTGAAGGAACGACAGATGCGATTTTAAAAAAAGGAGCAGGTCATTTTTCTTCTAGTTTCTTGCCTGGAGAAAAAAACAACAGTATTTTTTCCGGACATCGAGATACTTATTTTCGTGTCTTAAAAGATTTGCAAATAAAGGACCTTCTTTACATTCAAACAAAAACAGGCAAATTTTATTATAAAATAAGAAAAATGGAAATTGTGTCTGCCGATGATCAGCGAGTTTTTACACCAAAATCGCGGGGGATTTTAACATTGACTACCTGCTATCCCTTTTATTATATTGGAGATGCACCAAAACGGTATATTATTACCGCAGATTTATTGAATAACTAAGGGTTCATGGAGTATTTCCCATGAACCCTTTATCTGGCATGCTATCTCCATTTATTCCATCGATCAACAAGCCCCTTCTTCCAAATCATTAATTTTTTTATTACCTTTTCTCCCTTCTGCTGCTTTCTTAATTCATAACCGCTTGCAACAGTAATTAATGCTGTTCCTGCAATTAAAAGATATGCCCACCAAGGAAGATTTCCCCAATATGGCCTTGTTTGCAGCAATACATTAATAAGCAACACAATAACGCCCACAAGAAAATAAGATTTATATTTAAAATAAAAACCTCCTATAACAGCTGCTAACGCTAAACTGCCTAGCATCAGCACATCAACAATGTGAGGCGAAATAAAAATATCAAACAATAACAGCCCAAAGGAAATAATCAAGATGCCCCATTCCACTCGATTAATCAGGATTTGATAGTGTCCTTTAAGGATTTTTTTGCTGAGAATAACAATTAAAATAACTGGGACTAATATAAGTTCCCTTACAAAAAGAGATGGTATCGCCAGCATTTGAATAAATCCATTATATGGGTGCAATAAATATACAAGAGCAAATACTACAACAAAAGGCGAAAATTTAAGGGGCAGCCTCTTTTTTTGCATAAATAAAGCAGCAGAGATTAATATGCCGGGCAAAATTTCAGCAAAAAAGATGCTAAGATTCAGCCTGTATAAAAAAAGAAAAAAAAGGATGCCAACTAAACTATAAAAATCAATATAAGCTCCTTTTTCCTTGCCTAATTTTATAATATGTTTATAAAGAAGCCTTCCTATAATCATCAATACTAATCCAAGACCGCTGTATAGATAAAAAACAGACATTGCACCTAATTCCATCTTTTTTGTCCAAAGTTCTGCTGTTGCGACAAGCAACAAAAGTCCGCCGATATTCCAATAGTGATAAGCAGTAAAATAAGATAAAGCCAAATAGAGAAGAATATACACACTCATCAGCAAATATATAAATTCAGCATGTTCGAGCAGAAATAGCCCATAAGTCATTCCTGTAAACGAAAAAGGAAAAAAGAACCATACTGCTATATTTCTTTTATCTTTTCTATAACAAAAAATGCACACAACTATAAACACACTTGTAAGAAAAAAAGAAAGGAAAGTTCCGTTTTCAACTATATCAATATAATGAAAAATTCGTAGCAAAAATACAAATAGACAGATAAAACTAACATACTGACAGACTATTTTTTGCCAAGGTATTCGCAGTTTTATACTGCTATAAAGATACGCAGCACATCCAAATAAAAATGGCAAACTGTCTTTGTTTTCCCAAAAAACAACTAACCAAACGATAGAACATACTAAATAAAAATGAAACATTACAAAATAGGCATTTTTAAATCTTTTATTGCTGCCAAACATGCTTAAAAGGAAAAATAAAATCCAGCCATATTCATAGCCATAGGCACGGATGCCTGCATCAACAAAAAAGACAGGAAGTGCTGCCAAATACGTCATAACAGATAAAATGCTAATAATCCACACAACCCATTCTTCATGTTTCCGGCGATAGCAAAAAAGAAACATCACAACTGCTACACCATAAATGAAAGCACGCACCCAAACAACTGGCACAGGATAGGAAATAGCGACAAATATGGCAAAAAGATAGATTCCTTGCCCCATTCTAAAGGCAATTTCCTGCAGATATTTACTTTTATAAAAAATAAATTTTCTAATCAGCCATATTAACAGGCCAGTTAAACTAATCGACAGCGCCAACCCTTTAATATGAATAAACTGAATTGTATGTAAAAATGTAAAAAAGGTTATAGCTACACTTAATACAAGCGCGGCAGACACTGCTTGTTTGTTCTTTTGGAACCACCTTTTTACAAATGCAATGGTCAAACAAAAAGTGAACACAAGCGCTTCAATAAATACAAAACCTTTTCCTATATAGAGGTACATCGATAAAAAAAGCATTGCTGTCATAACAATAAATGCAGCAATTTGGGAACTTTTTTTGACTGCCTTTATTTGTTTTAATGGATTGCAGCCTAATATAATAAATAGGAAAAAGCCAATGCTAAATAGTGCAATAAACAAAGTTTGCACCGATTGAATAAAATCTGCTGTTAGTATTACCTGCCATAGGGCCATACTAGTAAATAGCGCTGGAAAAAAGCGATATATCGAATAAGCCAGCAAATTCGCTAAATAAATAAACTGGCAAGCAATCAATAAATAAGTGCATGCATAGATAAAAGAACCTTGCATCATTTCTTGATAATCCACCACTAACCGGTAAATAATCATCATTGCAACAAAAACAATGCTAGTATACTCCCATATTCTTCCCCATTTTATTGTACCTTTTAAAACAGAGCCAAACATCATGACAACCATGCTTGCACAAACAAAAAGAATCGGACTAACAAACGACAAACTATCAATTGAAAAAATACGGAACATGGCCAGCAAAATCATAGCACTAGCTAAAAAATGATAATAAATAATTTTCGTGCCATAAATAATCCCTATAAATAGAGCACTTAATAAAAGAAAATTAATTCCTTGCAAAATAGGTTGGCTGCTCCAAAAAAGTACCCCCATCATTGTAGCAATGACCTGGATTTGTATAAAACCTGGCAACTCTTTTTGAAAAGCAAAAAACAAACTTTTTTTCTTGCTGTACGATAAAAAGAAGAAAAACAGACTGATGAAAATCGTAAATAACAGGAAAAATAACGCTTCTGTTGGATGAAATACTAATAAAATAAAAATTCCTGCAGTAGAAACTGCTGTTAATGTAAGAATTCGAAAAAAAGAAGATGCTAAGCGAATGGACAGCCAATAATAAAATGGGATAAACAGCAATGCACTAATGGCACCAAATAAAAAATTGCCTTTGCCATGATAAGAAAAATAAGTTCCAAGCAATCCAAACCAGCTAAGCGACAAATTGCCTATAGGCAAAAATAAACTGCCTAAAATAAAAAAAGCAAATGCTGTTTTTTCAATTTTCACTATTTTTTTAGCGAATATCGCAAAACAATAAAATAAAAAAGAAATAAAAAATATTGAACCAGCTTTCATCCAGTCATTCATGCTATTCCAATTGCTTGTTGCTACAAATAAGCCCCCAATTAACAATAGCATAACACCAATATATAATATTAACCCCATATTCCGCTCTTTCAGCTGCTCTGGTGTCCTCACTTTTTCGGGAACTGTTTTCACCTTTGCTGTTTCTTTTTTTTCCTCTTTTTTTATTGCCTTTGAAATAGCTTTTGATTCCACTAAATTGTCTGTCAAATAAATTTCATAGCGTGTGAAAATATGGTTATATTCAGCATTGGTTATATAGCCATTTATTTGCAGCGCCTTTAGTTCATGGAGAAAAATTGATTTATGCAAATTGCTATTTTTCACCATTTATACCATTCCCCCTTATTTGTTTTAGTGTAATATTACACCAAAACATTTAAAAATACAATATCCCACTATAAAAAGGCTGCTTCTATAAAAACAGCCTTCTTCTATTCTATGCTACTACTTTTCCAATTTTACTTCTTCTGTTTGCAGTATATAGGTTTGTGGGTTGATGTCTTTAATAAACATGTTTAATTGATTTTTTTTCGTTAAAAGAATGAGTTCATGCATGGCCCGCGTGCATGCCGTATAAAACAATTCTCTTTCTAATTCCGTATTATAAATAGAACTGTTATATAAAATAACTGCATCAAATTCAATTCCTTTTGCCAAATAAGCAGGAATGACTGAAATTCCTTTTTCATAGGAAATCGTTCCTTTTTCAATCAAACGCACTTCGATATGTTTTTTTAAATATTGATAAACTTTTTCACTTTCTTTTTTTGTTTTGCAAATAACAGCTATTGTTTGGTAATCCTTCTTTTTTAATTGGAGAATTCTGTTCAAAACAGCTTCAGAGAAAATATTAGGATTTTCTACTTCTTCAATAATCGGCTTCTCTCCATGGCGATTAAACGGCTCAATAATATCTCCATTCACAGCGATTCCTTTTGTAAACTCGACAATTTCTTGTGTAGAACGATAACTTTTTGTCAGCACAATCCGTTCGATTTCTTTATTGCCTTCTTCTTTTAATTCATTGTTATCATGAGCATAAATTGCTTGATTCACATCCCCTAATAAAGTCATTCTACTATATGGATATAATTCTTTTATATAGGCCATTTGAAAAGGAGAATAATCTTGGGCTTCATCAATAAATACCTGTTTAATGCTGGCGTTTGATTTTTTTCCTTCGAGACTATCTTTGAAATAGACAAAAGGAGTCGCATCTTCATTCCATATTTGTTTATGGTTAAGATGTTCCACCGTTTTTACACAGATTTCTTCCCACACATCATTCAATAATTCTTTTGGACATTCTCTCATAAAAATGCCTTTATACATCGCAATATAATTAATAAATTCTAAATTTTTGATAGATTTATAAATCCGTTTAAAACGTTTATTTACAATAAATCTCCGTAGGATTTTTTCTTCTTCTTCGTATTGAGAGAATTCATCAATTTTTTTCCTTGATTTTTTTTGCGTTAATTTATAGGCTTTTAGATAATCTTCTTTATCTAATAAGTCCATTTCATCATCTACCCAAGCCTGCTTTCTTTCTTGTTTTGCATGTTTTTTCATTTCCTTTTGTACCCATTCTTTTAATAGGTCCATTCGATTAGGAATAGACATTGAAGCATCTAGTTCATAAAATTTTCTCGCCAATTCCTCTTTGGAAAAAAACACTTTGCCGCCAAAAGCAATTGTTTTAAAGATAAGTCCATTTGTTGAAAGTCTATCAATTTCTTCCTCTATTTTTTCTTTAAATGCTAAACTGCTTTTATATTCAATGCTTTTTAGCCGGAAAGATGCTTGCTTTTGCTGCTCTGTATCCAATAAAATTTCTAATTGAGAAAAGGGATCCTCTACCTCTAATCCCTTGCCCACTCGATTTACTAAATATTCCAAAAAAGTAGACTGCTGCATATTTTCTTCTCCAAGCTCTGGCAATACAGTGGAAACATAACTGTTAAAAAGCGGATTTGGTGAAAACAGCATAATATTATCTGCCGTTAATGTTTTTCTATGCCGATACAATAAATAAGCAACCCGCTGCAAGGCTGCAGACGTTTTCCCGCTTCCTGCTACTCCTTGGACAACTAAGATTTTTTTAGAATCATTGCGGATTATTTTATTTTGTTCCTTTTGAATGGTTGCTACAATGCTTTTCATCATCGTACTCGCTTGATTGCCAAGCACTTCTAATAATAATTCATCCCCAATCGTTATCCCTGTATCAAATAAACTCACAACTTTGCCGCCGCGAATGATAAATTGTCTTTTTAAAACAAGTTCTCCCTCCACTATTCCTTCAGGCGTTTCATATTTGGCAGGCCCTTTTGAATAATCATAATAAATGCTCGAAATAGGGGCACGCCAGTCATAAATATAAAAATTTTGTTCTTCTTTATCCATAAAGGACGCTATTCCTATATAAATTGGTTCTGCTTCTTCCCCATTTTCTTTAAAATCAATGCGGCCAAAATAAGGAGAGTATTTTAACTTATTTAAAGTATTCAACTGTTTATGTATTTGCCCATAACTTCTTTCTCTTTCCCCTAAAAGCTCCGCTTGCTGCTTAATGCTTGTAAAAGTTTCTAACACATCATCTGCTTCATCAAAGTTAACGGTAACGTCTTCCCAAAATGTTTTTCGCAATTGGCCTACATCTCCGCCAATCAATTGACTATTCCTTTTTATTTTATTTATGTTGTCATTAATCTCGCTAATAACCTGATTAATTCGCTTTTGTTCTTGCATGACTTCATCATTTTTATTTTCGGTCATTTTCTGCACCCCTTATAACTTGCAATTTGACAAGCAAATGCATTTATGATATTATTATTATAGATATTAATATATTTTTTCAGATTAATACTATAGTATCCTTATAATTATAACATATCTACTTAAAATAAAGCGACTATATCCCATACTCTTTTCAAAGAGCATGGGATTTTTTTCTGTTGAAAACTCTTCTCCAAAATAAAAATCTTTTGATCCGTATACAGACCAATAAGAAAATAAAAAACCTATCTGTTTATGCTTTTACCGCTTTTTTGCGGATAATAGGTGTATATGTTCTTTTTAAGTATACGTAGAAAAAGTAAAAAAATACTCCACTCGCCAATCTAATCACGGAAGATATATTCATGGCAGCTGCTATAGATGTTTTATCTAACAAATAGACACCAAACTGGGGAGCTACAAAAGCAATGAAGGCTAATAAAATATTATAATTGGATATACATAAGCTTCTTGTTTTTTCCTCTGTGCTTTCTAATAAAGTATTAAATAATAATAATACCGTTCCAGAAACGGATAATCCTGCAAACAAGTTAATAATCACAATATACCAGAGATTAGTAGACAGGTTTGTCATAAATGGCGCACTTGCCATGCCAATGGAGACTAGAATAAGCATTTTGGCATTGGAATGTTTATCAGCCATTTTTGCCCACCATTTATAGCTGATTACTTGCCCAATAGAATTGGCTACTGCAAAAAAGCTGACCCATAAACCAGTAGCTCCCGCATATGTAATTTGATAAATGCTAAAAAGGGACCAGCACATTTGCCAGCCAAAATTAAAAAAGAGACTGCATAATAAAAAATAGAAAAATGGCTTATGCTTAAATACAGAAAAACCAAATATTGCTTTCTGCTCTATCGGGGAAATGGCTGTTTTTTTTGATTCTTTATGCTTTGTTAAATAAAACAATTCTAATAGACCACAAAAAAATGCCATACTATATAAGATTTGATAAGGCAATGAATCGCTTTTATCAAATAATTGCAGAAAAAAGCCAATTATAAATGTTGAAATCATTCCAACAAAAGTCATTATTCGATTTCGGTTGCTAAAAAATGTATTTCTTCTCTCTTCTGGAATCAAATCAGCAATCAATGACTGCCAACTTAAATTGGCAAAAGAAAAGGGGAAATTCATTAAGCCGACCAATAAAATAAACGCCCATGCTTGTTGCTGCTTTGGTAAAAAGACAACCAGAACAATTGCAATTAAAAATATTCTTGCACATAAAAAAGAATAAAATGTAAACATCTTTTTCGTTTGAAGACGATTTATAATAATTGATCCAATCACCATTGCGATCATCCCAATAAATTGAGGCAATGAACTAATCAAGCCAATCTGATAATTGCTTGCTCCTAATACAGAAATAGCGAATAGAGGAAAATAATTATTAGAAATATTCAAAATCAATGTAGTGTATACACCATTTTGAATACTTCGTTTTTCATTTTCTTTATAAGCCACGCCATTTTCTACCATCTAGTATCATCCTTTATACTTATTTTTTCATTTTAGCGTGTTGTGTATGAAAGAATATTTCGTTTATTGAAATATTTCCATTGCTATCATACAGCCATATACTGCACCCTGCAAGCGTTATTTTCAAAAACCTTTTTATTTTTTAGAAAATTTATCAATAAAAGAAATTTCAATCTGCGGATGTTTTACTGCCCATTGAATGGAAATAAGAAAGAGCTTGTTCCAAAAGGAAAAAACCCCTGAAAATAGAAAACAAAGATGAAGCAGATTATTCTTATTGAACATAAAAAAGGGGCATCCAATAGCCAAAAAATCGGCTTATTGAATGCCCCCATTTGTTTATTATTGATTTGTGTCTTCCTCTTTTGTTGTTGTATCTTTTGTTTCATTTGTTGCAGCATCTTTTACATAATTATAGTCTTCACGATTAATTGGTGTAAAACCTTCTGGAGTGTAAAAACGAAGCAGATCTTTGCTAACGATGCTGTCTGACGTTTTTAATTCAGCGGCTGCACTTTCCGCTTGCTTTTGGCAATCTTCTCCTGCAACCAATTCACCCGTATTAGTGTTATAACAATTATCCCCTAGTTTTGTTAAGGTTGGAGATACAAAATCGCCATTTCGGAAAGGAATCGTTTCACGATGTTTATTCGATAACAAGTCAGATCCTACTTGCAAGTAATCTTTTGTATTCACTCCAAGCAGATGGAGAACAGTTGGCATTACATCCACATCGCCGCCATATTCACTTACTATTTTTCCTTTTACGCCAGGTACATGAATAAACAATGGCACACGCTGCAGTTGGGAATTCATTAATGGTGTAATTTCATCTACATTTAATACTTGCTCCATTGCTTTGTTATGATTTTCCGAAATACCATAATGGTCTCCATACATAACAATCATTGTATTATCATAAAGTCCTGCATCTTTTAAATACTGGAAGAATTGTTTAATCGATTCATCCAGATAATGCGCTGATCTGAAATAGTTATTTACTACATTATCTTCTGTTGTTCCTGCTGGAAAATCAGTATCCTCATCGTCCATTGCAAATGGATGGTGGTTAGATAAGGTAATAAATTTTGTGTAAAATGGTTTTTTTAGGCTTTCAAGCATTGGCATACTTTCTTGAAAGAATGGAATATCTTTCATTCCATAATTTTTCGTATTTTCCTCTGACATATCATAATACTCTGCATCAAAAAAGTAATCATAGCCTAAAGACTTATACATTTCATTTCTGTTCCAGAATGTTTTATAGTTTCCATGGAATGCAGCTGCTGTATAACCTTTTCCTTTTAAAATAGCAGGAGCTGATTGGAAAGTATTTTGCGCTTTATTTACAAATACAGACCCCTGCGACATACCGTACAAGGAGTTATCCATCATAAATTCTGCATCAGATGTTTTTCCTTGGCCAGTTTGATGGAAAAAATTCTCAAAATAAAATGTGTTTTTATCATTAGTCAATTTATTTAAAAATGGCGTTACTTCTTTACCTTCTAGCTTATAGTTGATAATAAAAGATTGCAGTGACTCTAAAGAAATATAAACAACGTTTTTGCCTTCTGCTTTTCCAAAGTATACTGCATTTGGATCAGAAAAATTAGCATTGATATAGTTTTGCACCTCTGTTATGTCGCTGCTGTCTGCAAGAGCTCTTTGAGACTCAGAACGGGCATTTTGCACAATATCATAAACTGTAAAATTATATGCCCCTAAATATTTCACCAAATAATTGCGGTCAAATGAACGGCTTAATAATTCTGGACGATCTATCTCAGCAAGGCCAAGATTAATGATAAATGTCAAAATAGCAAGAGCAAAAACAGATTTTGCTTTTCTTCTATTTTTTTGCACAGTAGGTTTATAAACCTTTGTAGCGAGCAATACTACAAGTACAATAACATCTAAAAAGTATAAAACATCAAATGGAGTTATTAATGATAAAATACTGTCGCTTAGCTGGCCGCCATTTACTTTCACTTGCATTACAACTGGAACGGTAATGAAGTCTGTAAAGAAACGGTAATACACAATGTTTGCATATAGCAAAAATGACATAATGCCAGTAATAACAGTAATCATCACAGGCTGCGCTTTTCCTTTTATAAATAATGCAAGTCCGATAAACAACAATGCTGAGCTTATTGGGTTAATAAATAAAAGAAACTGCTGAAATGCTCCTTCTACTCCTAAACTAAATTCAATTTTATAAGCTGCATATGTTTTTACCCAAAATAAAATAACGGCGATTAAAAAGAAAGAAGAATGTTGTGCAATAAATTTCTTCCATAATTCTACTGTACCTTTCAATCATTTTCACCTCAATTCAATTATTAGCAAAAAAGAATCTTCTATAGATGTGTTGTTTCTTTTTTGAAAGAAAATCATTCTCTTGTTTAACTGTTTTTTCGTTTTCTCTTCATTTTTTATTTACATGTTTTTTACAAATGAACGTAGAACATTATATCATATGCATAAAAAAAGAAAAACATAAAATTAACCCTTTTTTTCCAATTTTATCCCCTAAAAATACATCCCGCTTTTTAGAGAAGATCGTTCATTTATTTTATTGTTTTTTCCCCTTTACAATTTCTTCATATAAACCAAATTAAAATCATCTTACATTAATTTATTATAAATATCTAGTGAAAACCTATTAATAGCATTAATATTAATATTCAGGCAATTAAATAAGGATAAAAAAATAGGCAATTGCCTAAAGATAGGCTTATACTGAAAATAGACTTGCACTAATGCATATTTTTGATGAAAATAGGAGGTTTTCCTTTTGATTAATTGGAATCAGCAACAATATATCGATATTTTAGAAAAATTAGTATCAACAAATAGTCCATCTGGACATACAGAAAAAGTCATCGATTTTATTGAAAGTTTTTTAAAAGAACAGTCTATTCCCACAGTAAAAAATAATAAAGGAGGATTAATTGCCACCGTTGAAGGTGCTATAAAAGAAAAACAGCGGATGCTTACTGCTCATGTAGATACACTTGGAGCAATGGTAAAGGAAATAAAAGAAAATGGACGCCTTCGTCTTGATTTAATCGGCGGGTTTACCTACAACAGCATTGAAGGGGAAAATTGTACAATTGAAACGGCCTCTGGCAAGGTTTATACGGGCACCATCCTTCTCCACCAGGCAAGCGTCCATGTTTATAAAGAGGCTGGCAAAGTAGAACGCAGCCAAACAAACATGGAAGTTCGCATCGATGAAATAGTTAAAAATCGGGATGATGTAAAAAAATTAGGAATTAATGTCGGTGATTTTGTCTCTTTTTATCCAAGACTTGAAATTACAGAAGCTGGTTTTGTCAAATCCCGTCATCTTGATGACAAAGCTAGCGTTGCGATCCTTTTATTGCTTTTAAAACAAATGAAAGAACAGAATATAAACTTGCCATATACGACAAATTTTTTAATCTCTAACAATGAAGAAATCGGCTATGGCGGAAACTCCAATATCCCAAAAGAAACAGTCGAGTATTTAGCAGTCGATATGGGAGCAATGGGGGATGGGCAATCAACAGACGAATATACTGTATCCATTTGTGCAAAAGACGCCAGCGGCCCCTATCATTATGGCTTGCGCAAAAAATTAGTGCAATTAGCCCAAGCAAACAAAATAGACTACCAATTAGACATTTATCCATATTACGGTTCAGATGCCTCTGCTGCCATTCGCGCTGGCTTTGACATTGTCCATGGTTTAATCGGTCCTGGCATCGATTCCTCTCATGCTTATGAACGCACACATGTTTCTTCCATTGAAGCAACTGCCAAACTTATTTATCATTACCTACTATCTGATATGTAAAAGAAAAAGAGATTGCCGGTTAGCCTATTTTTGGCTAACCGGCAATCCCTTTTTAGATATCATTCATTCTCTTTTAAGGCCTTTGTCCCTTTTGCAGCTCGGCAATTGATAAACCGAAATCCATTTGCAAATGAGGATAATCTTTAAAATTCGCCCAATCTCCTCCCCATTCAAACCCTAACGATTTGGCTATGCTCACCACTTCCATCCAGTCGCTTTTGCCATTCCCGTTTCCATCATACTCCATATCCCAGATAGTTGCGCCACTATTGTTTAAAAGCGCAAAATCAATCGCCAAACCGTAGTTATGATAAGACTCGCCGCCTTTTGCATGTGTGACAATGTTTCCTTCTTCTGTCCGGCCTTTATTGTATAAATCATTTTGCTCTTCCACACTTCGAAAACCCTCTACAATAACCACATGAATTCCTTTGTCTAAAGCTTGACTCAGCAGTATATCTCTTTTTTCAGCAAGCGTTTCATGAAGAGCTGTCGGAAGAGGCGTTTTGCTGAGCTCATTCTCTTTTTCCTGCTGCTGTTTCCAAAACACTAAAAGGAAAACACTAATTATAATAAACATCATTATCGTTGACCCATGACGTTTTCTTTTCTTTTTCAACAATAAAACTCCTTTTTCAGAAAAATCAATATATCTCTTAAAAGCATCTAAACATTTATTAATCGTAAGGGATATTTCCCATTGTTGCAAATAAAGAGAAACTAACAACCCATGGAGATTTTCTTGGCTTCCTGCGAATTGTTAGTTGAGGCACAAGATAGGATATAGGTGTGAAGTTCTTAGTCTGCGTTCTTTCTATCGGGCTTTGACAGGCACTTTCAACCCCTAAAAGCTTTCTCCTGCCCCCTCATACTTTTAAAGTAAGTGCTTACTGACCGTTAATGCCATACAAAAAGCCGCACTTTTTTGTAAATCCATCAAAAGTGCAGCCATTATTGTATTGTTTTCCTAAAAAGTTTTTATCCTGCATGGACAAGGAGCAGAATCCCAACAGAAAAAGAATCCATTTAAGAAAAAATGCCTGAATGCTTGGCAATTTTTCTTTTTTCTTACTCCTGATCATGCCTGTTTGTATAAACAAGCTTTTTCGCTTCAAAATATAATACTTGAATAAACTTTTTCGTATGAATTTTCACTTGTTTATGATGATTGGATTTTTCATTTTTTAATTCCGTCATTTTATTTCGGACAATTGAAAAATCAAAAAACTTCAAGGCGTAATTTTCAAACTTAGGGTTTGTAAAATCGGTTAGCCCTATGCTTGCCAAGTGAGTAATTGATTGATTGATCGCTCTTCTGACCCGCTGCTCACTCGCTTTTGTTTCTCGAAGAATTTCAATGGGAGAAGCCGTTTCGCCCACTCGATATTTAGAAATGCCTTCAAAAATCTCTTTCATAGAAGGGAAATTCATTTCAAACGTATCCTTGGCTTCATGGTTATATAGATATTGAATAATATCAATTAAATCCTTGCTGCCATTTTCTCCAATAATCCCTAGCTCTGATAATAAAAATTCTCCTGCTTCTATTATGCTATACTGTTTGCTAGAAGATTCTATTCCTCTTTCTCCAATCGATTTTTCAAAAACACCATTTAATGAACGTCTAATAGTTTCCACTGTTTTTTCTAAAGATATAATTTGGCTCACCTTTTTTGCTATCGTTAAAAATTCCGTTTTATTAATAGGCTTGGTGACATAATATTCAATCCCAAGTGTATATGCTTCTCCAATCAATTCCTTTGATTCTACTTGTGAAAGCATAATAGTTTTCCCTTTAAATTCTCTATTCCATGAACGGATTGTTTCAATGCCATCACGCGCCGGCATCAATAAATCAATGATAACAATATCAACATTTTTAAAGTTTAGCACCTGACTAGTGACAGATTCTCCATTATCAGCTTCCCCGACTACTTCTCCTAAATCCTCATCTTCAATAATATGCCGCAACAAAGAACGAATTACTTCATCGTCATCAACTAAAAAAAACTTCATAAATAGCTACTCCTTTATTAAACATTCTTTCGGTAATTCTATCATAAATTTTGTCCCTTCGTTTGGGATTACAGCATGTGCTATTTTCCCTCCATAACCTGCAATCATTTCTTTGCTGTAGGATAGCCCTATCCCAGTAGATGAAATACCTTCCCCATTAAATTTAAGAGAGAATCCAGGTTTATAAATCATTTCATTGTATTTATCTTCAATTCCCATGCCTGTATCCATTACTTCTAAATGCAGCCATTCTTTTTCTTCATATGCATATATCGTAATTTCTCCTGTATGTTCGATTGCTTCTATACTATTAGCCACTAAATTATTTAAAATGGACAATAAAAAGTAGGCTTCATAAAGGTCATCGGAAACATCTAGCTTAAGAGAAAAATTTATATGTTTGTCTAAGGAATCTGCATACTTATCATTTGATTTGATGATGATATGCAATAAATCTTTTAGATGCATATATTCAGAGAACTTTTCGCTAGTAATCAACTTGGAAATCCCCGCATAGATTCGTTGGTTATCTTTTTTTATATCATGAATATCTCCTGCGATTTTTAAAGCTGTGTAGCTTAATTTTTTTGTCTCTTGATCTGACAGCATTCTATTTTTTAAGGAACGATACAATTCATACGATTCTTTTGTAATAACTTCGACATTTTTTAATGTTTTTTTCACATGAATACTTTCTTCATATAAATTTGATAGCAATAATAACAGATGGTCATTTTTGCGTTTTATTTCTTCTTCTCTAATTTTTGCTTCATAGATAACAAACATACTATAAAAAGATACAACAAAAAAACTGCGAAAAATAGCGATAATGCTAATTTGAAAAATAGAACCTCCCACTATTTTTGCCCCTACAATATAATATTGTACAGTCAGTTCTGCTACTTGGCTTATCAGCTCCAAACATATTCCGAATAATCCTATCATCAAAACTTGATGCTGGAATTTTTTCACCCTTAATAAGTAAAAAAACAATGCATAAGTGAAATAATAAAAACATGCTGGTAAACGAGCGTAAAAAGAGTCTATAAAAGCATATGTATCCAATTGGAGGCAATCTAAAGATAATCGAAAAAAGACAATAGCAGCGCTTGTCATTATTCCTGCAATAAGGATTCTTTTTTGATCTAAAAACAACAATAAAAAAAAGAAAATAGTTGGCCCAAAGCTGACTCGAAACTGATCATTTAATGGAAAAAATTTAAATTCTCCAGCAATTGGAACCATAATAACCATCAATAAAACAATTATCGTATTCGATTGAAGCAATTTATGTAATTTCATTGGGTCCCCCCGCTTATTGTTGCCACTAGTATATCTATTGTCAGCACACAATTCAATGTCCTAAAATAGAGACAGCATGAACGAACAATTAATCTAAGAAAAAAAGAAAAAAAGAGTGATGGCAATCACCCTTTTTTATGCCGCTTTTGCTTCTTCAGCAGATTTTTTTACTTCAGCAATATATTTTTTTGATTTTTCTTCATCAAACTCGCCTTCCCATTTGCTCATCACAATGGTTGCTAATGCATTTCCTACTACGTTAACAACAGTGCGAAGCATATCCATAATACGGTCTACACCTAGTATTACCGCAATGCCTTCTACTGGTATATTCATAGAACTTAATGTAGAAACAATAACAACAAATGACGCACCTGGAATGCCTGCAATACCTTTAGAAGTAAGCATTAATACTAATACAAGCATAATTTGTTGAGCAATGGAAAGTTCAATTCCTGCCATCTGTGCGATAAATAAACAAGCAATACTTTGATAGATCGTAGACCCATCTAAGTTAAACGTATAACCTGTTGGAATAACAAAAGAAGTAATAGATTTTGGACAACCGAATTTCTCCATTTTATCCATTAATCTCGGCAGCACAGATTCAGAACTTGCTGTACTGTAGGCTAAAATCAATTCATCTTTTAACACTTTTAATAGGGTAAAAATATTTACTTTGGCTATTTTTGCGACAATTCCTAAAACAACAACAACAAAGAAAATCATTGTTATATAAACAAGGACAACAAGCTTTGCTAACGGTATTAATGTACTGATACCGAATTTAGATACCGTCACACCGATTAAAGCAAATACTCCAAATGGAGCAAACTTCATTACTTGATTTGTCACCCAAAACATGGCGTCTAGCACTCCTTCGGTGACAGATAAAACCGGTTTTCCTTTTTCTCCAATTGCAGCTACTCCTAAACCAAATAGCACACAGAAGAAAATAATTGGCAATAAATCAGCATTTGCCATACTTGAGATAACATTTGTCGGCACAATATGTGTTAAGATATCCCCAATTCCATGGCTGTCTTTTGTCGCTTCAGAAGATTGCTGATATTGAGAAATATCTGACTTTTCCAACCCCTCTTGATTCACTCCAAGACCCGGTTGGAACACATTTCCTACAAGAAGACCAAAAAGAATGGCAATTGTTGTGATTACTTCAAAGTAAAGAATTGTCTTTCCGCCTAATCTTCCTAACTTTTTAATATCTCCAACTCCTGCAATAGAAACGATTAATGCTGCCACAACAATTGGCACAACAATCATTTTTATTAAGTGTAGAAAAATATCTCCAATTGGAGTGAGTATGCTAACTAGCAATTCACTTCCATGAAAGATTGCTCCAACCGCAATACCTAGAACTAATGCGATTAGTATTTGAATAGCTAAGCCATATTTTTTCACACGATTTCCCCCTTTTTTTGTTTTCATATGATACAGTGAATAGACATAGTTATTAATATAAAATACACCCTACCAAAAACGACAATAACCGACAAAAAAATTCATGAAAACACTTCACTTAAATTTTTTTTGATTATTTACTTTACATAACCCATTTTTTATACAAAAAAACATTTGGCGCTAACCAAATGTTTTTCCCCTATAAAATATATATGAAAGAAAACTTCTTTCTCTAATAACAAATTCTCTTTTCTTCTATTATAACTGCTACCTATAGAAAGAAGTTCTCACTTATTTTTAAAATGCTGTTTTTGCGCCTAAATAACGACTGCTCCAATAACTATTGCTCATGCTGGTAATCGTTACACCTGTTGAACTTCCTGCATGAATAAATTCATTGTTTCCTATATAAATGCCTAAATGAGATGGGCCTGTACCTGTTTCATAAAATACAAAATCGCCAACCTTTGGTGCAGAAACCGTTTTCGTTGCATTCCATATGGTTGCAACCGTTCTAGGAATAGAAATGCCGACTTTATTAAACACATAATTTACATAGCCGCTGCAATCAAAACCAGATGGCGTACTGCCTCCCCACGCATAGGGAACACCGATATATTTTTTTGCTTCTGCCACTACCGCGTTTACTTTTGCAGTATTGGAACTAGTAGAACTAGTAGAACTTCCTGTACTGCTAGAAGTTTTTGTGCTTGGAATCATAAGAGACTGTCCCACTTTAATTAAATCACTCTTTAAACCATTAATTTCTTTTAGCTTGGCAACTGTTGTATTTTTTGCTTTTGCTATTTTGGATAAAGAATCTCCTGATTGTACAGTATAATGAGTATGTACAGGCAGCAGCGATAAATTTTGCCCCACTTTAATCGTATCTGTCGTCAATCCATTATATTCTTTTAATTTATCTACTGTTAGATTATTAGTTTGAGAGATTTTCCATAATGAATCTCCTGATTTTACTTTGTAATTCTTTTCATGTGCACTGGCATTGCTTTGAAACGCAGTAAATAATATCCCTGTTGCGGTCGCTATTGTTAGTAGTTGCTTTTTCATTAATGTAAACTCCTTTGTGATAAATTGCTGACTGTCTATCTATCATTTATTCTAAATAGTAAAAGTTTACATTCCTATCTATAAAAAATGGGTATGATGGAAAATATATATATTTTTTACATTTAAAGGAGGTTAAATAATAAAAAATTAGCCAAAAATATGTATAAATGCCTATTAAACTTTGTCTTTTTTCGTCCTTTTTCAACAAAATTAGGACAATCTTTTCATCATAATTCCGCCATCTTCCTTTCCATAAAAATAGTTTGCAATTTAACTTATAAAATGGGCAGAAGGTTATTTTCCTCCTTTTTTTCACAGCTATTCTCCCGACGTTCCCATTTCATCGTTACTAAAAAACAGGCATCCAATAAGAGGAAAATCAACCTTTTGGATAGCCTGCTTTTTTATTAGGTAAGAAAATGAAATTCTGTTGTGCTTCCAGTTTGTCCTGCTATTACTTCTAGCCGGACTTCCATTCTCTCTTTTATCTCTGGTACGTGGGAAATGATCCCTACTAATCTTCCAGTACTTTGAATGTCCATCAATGTTTCAATCGCTTGGTCTAAAGACTCAGGATCCAATGTTCCAAACCCTTCATCAATAAACATTGTTTCCAAAGAAACACCGCCAGCATAATTTTGCACAACATCAGCTAACCCAAGAGCCAATGATAATGCCGCTTTAAAGCTTTCTCCGCCAGATAATGTTTTAACATGCCTTTCTTGTCCTGTGTATTGATCAAATACTAGCAGTTCTAATCCGCTTTGAACATTTCCTTTTGAACGATCAGCTTTTCTCACCAACTGATATCGGCCACTTGTCATTTTTAATAGCCTGCTATTGGCTTCTTGCAAAATATCATCTAAAAACGCTGCCAACACAAATCGTTCAAATGTAATCCGATATGTATTTTGTCCCCTTGTAATATCATACAAATTACCTAATAGTTTATATTGCTCTTCCAGCTCTTTTATTTCATGATTAAGTGCATCAACTTCTTCATTTATTTGTTTATTTTCTTTTATATTTATAAGGAGTGCGGTCTGCTCCTGCTGCAGAAGCTGCAAGCTTGCATCTAATTTATCTAGTTTTGTTTTTAATAAATTTATATCTGGTTTATCTGTATGTTTCAGCATTTCATATAAATCTTGGTGTCTATCACTGACTGATCGATATTCTTCTCGATAATCTTGAACCTTTTTTGCTAGTCCTTCTATTTCTAGCTCCGGCAACTTCGCTTCCATAAATAAACTATACGTATCAAAGCCTTGTTGTTTCATATTTTCAAGAAAAATAGTTCGCTCTTGTTTTAACTGCTCTTTTAATTCCTGTATTCGAAGGTTTATTCCTTCTTGTTTTGTTGTTTCTATTTGCCATAATTCTTTCGCTTTTTCTAGTGCCTTTTGTGCTTCTTTAAAAGCGTTCTCTAGTCTCTCTAATTCCTGTTGCTCTCGGTGAATGGCCTGTTGATAACGCTTGACGTCTCTAAGCTCTTCAGGAATTGATTTTTTTATGTTCTCTATCTCTGCCTGCTGTTCAGCAAACAAAACCGATAATTTTTGCACCATTTCATTTGCATTTTCCTGTTCTGTTTTTACGTTCTGCATTTGCTTTTCGGCATTTTTTAAAGATTCCTCTGTTTTTTGCAATTTTTTAATAGATTCTTCTAATAATTGTTGCTCTTTTTTTATTCTATCTGCATCTTTTGTTATTTGTTCATAACATTCAGCTGCTGTTTGATTTGAAAAATAATCTATACTTTGTTGTATTTCCTTTACCCAACCTTTTTTTTCCTCTTCCAAAAATGTTTTTTCTGTCGACAGTTTCATCAAAACAGTTTCTGCTTCAAATTTTTCTTGTTCCAGCTTATGAATATCCCCTTTTGCTGCTTTTATATCTTCTTCTCCTACAAAAGCGCCTTCGTTTTTGCTTGCTAATTGAGGATGGTTAGTACTTCCGCAAACTGGACAAGGGGCATCGCTCTTTAAAGTTTCTGCTAAAATATAGGCTTGGGCAGCATGAGAATCTTTTTGTAATTTCTCAAGGACGATCAAACTATCTTCATAACGAAGCTGGACAATTTCCAACTCTTTGTCCTTTTGATCTATCACAGTAACTAAATGATCTGTTTTTTGTGTCACTAGTTTGTATTTTTCTATTTTTTCCACCATATACTGCACATTAATGAGGCGTTCTTTATTCCCTAAAAAGGTTAGTTGATTCCTATCTAGCTGCTGTTTCTCTTTTTTGAGCACATCTAGCATGCCCTCTAAATTTTTGTGTTTAGCCGAAAGGGCAGACTTTTTCGCTTCCCCTTCTTTTAAATCCTGGAATAGCGCCAAAAGTTTTTTTTCTTTTTCTGCAAACAACTGAACATTATGTTGAATCGATTTTAAATAAGCTAGCTGCTCGATTAACTGTTTCCTTTTTGATTCTTTTCGCTCTTCTTCTTTAAATTGCTGTTCAAAAAGATCCCAATCGTGTTTTGCTTTTGCCACCTTTTGTTTGCTGACAACAAAACTTTCTTCATTTTTATCTATTTGTTTTTTTAAATGATGACATATTTCTTCCTGTTTTGTTAGCAAGTTAGCTTTTTGTGCACGCTGAATTATCTTTTCTTTTTCGCTATACTCATTTTGTTGAGCGAACAACTCTTCTTTTTTTATGCTAAGGGCATCCCGAAGTTCCATTTGCTTTAAAATATTTTCTCCATCAAAAAGCTGTTGTTTCACTTGATCACGATAATGGTTTTTCTCTGCCAGTGCTTCTTTCATTTTTTGCAGCTGCATTTCCATCATTTTTATTTCTTTCATTAATAATGGCAGCAAAATAATATCATTTTCCGGCGTTTCTTTTAAAGCATGCTGCAAGGCTTCGGTATATAAACTTTTTATATGGCTAAGTTTATTTGCTCGTGTGAATAATTGCTGTTCCACTGATTTTTTCAGCGTCAATGCCTGCTCTTTTAATTTTTCTTCTATCTTCTTATACATTTCTGTATGAAACAGCTTCTGCAAGATGGCTTCTTTTTCCTTGCTATCCGATATTAACAGCTTCCGAAATTCTCCTTGAGGAATCATTAAGATTTGCCGAAATTGATTGCTGTCAATTTGCATAATTTCTTTTATTTTTTCATCTACATCCCGAATGGAAGAAGCGACAACTTTTTTTTCTCCCTTCTCATCAAATGCATACAGCTCCGCGGTTGCACCAATAGTACGATATCCATCCCCACGTTCTTTCTTTTTTTCTTGTTGGGGAGTTCGAATAATTAAATACTGTTTATTGCGAAGTTTAAATTCAAGCTGCACTTCTGTCAGCAGAGAATCTTTTGCAAACTGGCTTCTTAATTCTGGACCATTTCGATCTTCACCGCTTGCCTTTCCATAGATAGCATAGCTAATTCCATCAAATATTGTCGTTTTTCCAGATCCGGTTTTCCCTGAGATCACAAACATTGTCCGATTGCCGAGAACAGTAAAATCAATCACTTCTTTATTGGCATATGGACCAAAGGCCTGCATCGTTAACTTTAATGGTCTCACTTTCTTTTCTCCTCTCCCTTACATTCATCTATTACTTTTTCCATTATTAAACGCTTATCTGCCGTAAAAGGAGAAGTTGTCATTTCTTCATAAAAGGAAGCAAACAAATCTAGTTCCGTTTTTTGTTTCTCTTTTTTAGTTGTAAAAGATTGTTTTTGCTTATGATCCATATTATCCCTTTTTCTTTCTAAATGAAGAACATTTGGATACACTTGACGCAGTTTATTAATTGGATCTAATATGGCTCCGTCATCTAAAAGGGTTATTTTTAAGTAGTCATCTAGCTTTTGCTGTTCAAAAAATTGCGGATTCAATAATTCATCTAAATACCCTTCCAATTCTCGCATATCTCTTTTAGGAGTAAAGGAATGATAGGTTTCAGTAAACTTTCCATCCTCTGTTATTTCGATAATAGAAACAGATTTATTTTGTTTTGCCTCTGAAAAGGAATATTTCATTAACGAACCAGAATACTTTACAAAAGGATGATTCAAAGCATCTGGACTATGCAAATGCCCTAATGCTGTATAAGTAAATGGAGAAAACAGTTCCGCTCCAACACAGCCAGTGCCGCCAACTGAAAGAACACGTTCTGAATCAGTTGTTTTCCCTCCAAGTACAAAACTATGCCCCACTAATACATTTGGTACAGATGAGTCCAGTTGCTCCGTTATTTTATTGACAATGGCCTCCATTGCATCATGATGGGAAACAATTTTTTCATCTGCTAAATACTGTCGAACAATTGCCGGCTCACAATATGGCACTAAATAAAAGTTGACCCCTTTAAGAGAAACCGGCTTAACACTATTTTCAATTTTCCCATTTAAATAAAACTTATTTTGCTGATACCAGGAGCTACCAAATGATAAACGCTCCGCACTATCATGGTTGCCAGATATCGCAATAATTGGTGTATTTAATTCCACATTAATGGTATACAAAACTTCATCCAATAAGTTAATCGCCTCAAGGGGGGGAATAGAACGATCATATAAATCCCCCGCTATTACGACTGCATCAGGTCTCTCGTTTTTTACAAGGTCCACAAACTGATTTAATATATGCCTTTGATCTTCTGTCATATATAGACCATGTACAAGCTTGCCTAAATGCCAGTCGGCTGTATGAATAAATTTCACAAATATCCCCCTATCTATCAGTTCATTTTTTTATCCTCTATTAAACTGCTTTTCTTATTATAACAAACAATCTTTAGCAAAGAGGGCTGAATCTCCTCCATTTATCTCTAATTAATAAGGAAATTCAACTTTGGCAGCAAAAAAAATACATGCAAAAAAGCTGCCATTAAAAAAATGGCAGCTTTTGATTTATTATAGTATGATTAGATTTTTGTTACATTAGCAGCTTGTGGTCCACGAGCTCCTTCAACTACTTCAAATGAAACATCTTGGCCTTCTTCTAATGATTTGAATCCGTCTATTTGGATTGCTGAATAATGTACAAATACATCATTTCCATCTTCTGCTTCAATAAATCCAAAACCTTTTTCTGCATTAAACCATTTTACTTTACCGTTTTTCATATGAAAGAAATCCTCCTATAAGCTTACAAAAGCTTTGTGTAAAATTTACCATTTTAAAAAGCGCATAAAGCATTTCTACTTTCAATCTCTCAAACAATGATTATTCGATCATTTGAATTGCAAATACCAAATACGTTTCATAACGGTTAATGTAAATTTAACATCTTTAACTATTTCTGTCAATAGAAAACCCTTTCATTTTTCAGATAATTATTTGTGGAATAATAGTTTCTTAGAAGTGAACCCTTCTTTTATTCGCATTTTACTATTCTATTTTTTATTCAATATTATAGCGAGATAAGTTTTGAATAGACTGAATCATAATATCTAGCTTAGCTTCAATCCGATTTAATAAATAGAAGCTTACAACAATCGGAAATCCGACTTGGCTGATAAAAGAAATGATCTCATTCAATGTATCATCTTCACTCCTTTGCTAGTTGAGACCATGGATAATTGAATTTCCATGTCCCCAACTGTTCTTTTTAATTAGACTTCATAATCAGTAACATTGCGTTCAATCAGACGAATTCCTTCTGCAGAAACAAAGGATCCATTTGTTGTCACAAAAATATTTGCTTGAATAATGCTTTGCATGGCCGCTAAAACTTTTTGTGCATCAATAGGTTCAATTGGCCCATCTAATGATAGCTTTGTTGTTTTTCCATTTTCATTTCCAAATGTTAATTCCAGTGTTTTCGCCATTTGCTATTCCTCCCTTTATATTTTAAGCATCATGTTGATTTCTGGTTCATTCATCAAAAAAAATCCTCTAGTCTAGCATTATTTAGATAGATTAAAACTGTCATTTTTCACAACCGATTCAAGGGGATAGCTTACTAAAGAAGCCAAAGCTCCTGCCACTTGCATAATTTCCTCTGAGGTAGCTGCATCTTTAATATTTCTCAATGATTTGCTGCTGTAAATAGACTCACCGTTTTCCTTCATACCTGTTTGAAAATTCATTTTTACCACTGTTTCCATAAATTTTGTTTGTGCCATTTTCTCACCTCCCTTCACCCTTTATATAGAAAAACATCCCCAAAAAAGACAGGATGATTATTCTTTTTCTCTATTTTTTATCAAAATCTAGTTATTTGAACAAACGATCATCTTTACTTTTTCATACTATATTACTACTGAATTGATGGGAGAAAATACGATGGAATTATTAAAAGAGTATTTAAATGAAAACTACTATATATTAATACCTGTTTTATGGGTACTGGGGTATGCATTAAAACAGACACCAAAAATCGTAGACTGGCTTATTATTTGGATTTTGCTTGCCGCATCTGTCCTCCTCGCAATATTTGCTTACGGCTTTACTTTTCAGGCAATAACTAATGGAATTTTAGCAACAGGTGTGTCCGTTCTAGGCCATCAAATGTGGAATAAACAAAATCCTTTTAAACAACAAAATAGAAAAAAACCATGAGCTGCATTCAAGCTCATGGTTTTTCCTATTTTTCGTTCTATCTATCCCTCATTAACGGGCTTTGGAACCCGCTTGATTGAAGTTTCACTTTATGTCATCTCTTATGCCTTCATTTCCATAAAATTACTAGGCAAACCATCATAATGAACGAGCCTGCCATTTATTTAAATGAGGCTTCTAATTGTTTCGCTAGCCTTCTGTAAGAATAAAGCATTGCAATTCTCCATGGAACAATCATGCTAAATGCCAATATCCAGAACATGCCGCTCAATTGGCCTACATCAATCGCACTGCTTAATATCAGTTTGGCAATAATTCGAATGGCTAATAAACCAAATAATATAAAAACAAACGCCCGTGATCGCTTTAAATAGATATCGTTGTCACGGACTTCAAATTTAGATGTTTTAATCAACAGAATAGAAAACAGCATACCAATAATTGCAGCTTCCAATATTTCTTTTCCTGTAACAGCAAAAATCGGAAATACAAACATAAATGCACCTGTACTCATAAAGAGTGGAGGAAGAATAATTTTTTTAGCAGAAACTGGTTTTTTTGCCGCTTTCATACGAGCAAAAGTAACCGCTATTCCCATAAAAATAGCAATAACAGATGAAATAATGACAGATGTCATTTGTTATATCCCCTTTTTTATCTAATAATTATTTTTCTAATATTATACTGAATCTAAAAACTTAGTATATCATGTATGTCCCCATAGTAAAATGGATATGATTGACTTTATCATATCCTTTCAACTCAAAAATTTCTATGTAATTTTTATTGCCAAAAGTTCTTTTGCCCTTTTAACAACATAACATTTTTACCAATGTACATTCTTTTTATTAACGAAGAACTCTATTTATGGCATCTATTACTCTATTTTCATCAAAAGGTTTCACAATAAAATCTTTTGCACCTGCCTCAATCGCCTCTACTACCATCTTTTGCTGCCCCATTGCAGAACACATAATGATTTTTGCATCAGAAAATTCATTCCTTATTTCTTTGACTGCATCTAACCCGCTCATTTCAGGCATCGTAATATCCATTGTGACAATATCAGGATCCAACTCGCGAAACAAGCGAATAGCTTCTTTCCCATTCTCCCCTTCACCAACCACCACATGATTTGCTTTTGTGAGAATATTAGTAAGAGTCATTCTCATAAACTTTGCATCATCCACAATTAATATTCTTGCCAACGTTGTTTCCTCCTTAACACACGACAGAAGTTCAAAATTAATTCCATTTTACCATTTACAATTGTACAATATTCACTATATCTAAAATTCCCATTCTTTTCAATATAAATATTTATCCATTCCATTGTTAAAGAACAGATTTCAGCGTTCTTTATGAAATGGGGAAAAAAATAATTATTTTATAAACAAAAACCCCCTATTTTTCCAAACAGGAGAGAATCAAACATATATTTTTTTAAAAGCCAGTAAATCCCCCAAACAAAGGACTTAAGAATCTATTGATCCATTCCATGCCATTAAAATACAACACTAATCCCATCGCAAGCATCGTCGCTCCACCGATATTCATCCATAATTGATTGTATTTTTTCAATTTTTTTGTACTCCCAATAAAAAAGGTAAGCAACAAAAAAGGAATAGAAAATCCTAGTATATAGCTCCCCATATAAATAAAACTAGATTCAGGGTTTGTCCCTGCAAGCGTTAAAACAGCACCTAAAATAGGTCCATTGCAAGGGGTCCAGCCAGCAGCAAAACTCATGCCAATAAGAAAAGTGCCAAAAAAGCCAGAAGGTCGATTTTTAAATGAATAGCGATGCTCCTTTATTAAAAAGGATGGTCGGATGACACCTAAAACAAATAAGCCAAATAGAAAAATAATGATGGCTCCTATTCTTCTTATTTCGTCTTGATGCATATAAAAAAAATTACCGATAAACGATGTGCCATAAGCCATAGCAATAAAAATAAAAGAAAACCCTAAAAGAAATAAACTAGTATGAATAAAGCTTTTTTTATGCAACAACACACTTTCTTGTTTCATTTCTTCAAGTGACATTCCCGTTATGTAGGATAAAAATGCTGGATACAGGGGCAAACAACAAGGAGATATAAAACTTAAAAAACCCGCTCCTAATGCTAAAAATAAATTAATATCCGTCAAAAATAAGCCTCCTTTTTCATGCCTTTCTATTTACTTATATGCCCTCTGTCCCAATATATGTCGACATCAATTTTTTGCATTTAATTCCAAGTATCGTTATAATTATCTTAAGGAAGGTGCTTCATTTTTTGTAAATAAGCAGAAAATTTAAAATATAAATTCATCAAACTATTGTTCAAAACAGTAGATACACTTCCATTCTGCTACTTTCCAAGTTGTTTGTAAGCAGTGGCAGCAATTTAATTACTTCCATGCTTTTATGCAAACCCATCCTAATTATAAAATGGAAAGGACAAACAGCGATGTCAAAAGGGCACTTACTGTATCTAATTGAATCTAAAAGAGAAGAATTGATAAATATCGCAAAAAAATATGGATTTTCTGCACATGTCACTATTGCTTGCAGCCAAGAATTAGATCAATTATTAAATAAATATAACACACACGAAAAAAAATAAAAACGCATGCCTTTTTTCTATCTCAAAGAAGAAAAAATGCCATTGTTCTTTTAATCAGCTTCTTTTCAAAATCCTGTTCTAAAAAACACCTAGTTTATTTTTGAATTTTTTGGCATGCCAGTAAACAATAAATGCCAGATGGCTAAAATAAACCCTCTACTGCTGAGTAATAAAACAGCTAATTTACCCTATTCTTTTCCCCATCTTCTCCGTTAAAAAATACCATTCCAGCTATTATCACTGTTCATATAAAAAACCACTTATTCTATTGGCTAATTCCCCAATAGAATAAGTGGTTTTGCATTTTTTAATGAAAAATAACGCATAAATAAAGCAAATATATGATAAAACATTTATTTTATAAAGAAATAATGTTTATAAGTAAACTTGTCTTATATATGCACTCCCATTTAAGCCATCCTCTTTGACAGCACAACAATTAATGAACCAAACTTATTTGCCCTGCTGTTTGTTCATTGCTGACATCATTTGATTGATTTTCTTTTGAGATGGTTTCATTCCCATTTGCATCATCATCATTTTCAGCATTTGCTCGTTAATTGGCGGATTTTTCTTAAGGTAATTCATCATATATTTACGGGCGATGAAAAATCCGATGGCAATCCCTGCAAGTAATGCAACGATTCCTACAATCGTAATCCACATACTTCTTTCCTCCTTCATGTTGTCTACTACTTAGTGTACTAGACCAGATATTATTATACAATATCTGCCGTGCATTTTCTCTTTTTCAGACAAAATTTCTTTGTTTTATTGGCTTTAACCAACCATAACGACTATTTTCTATATCAATTGCCAAAAAATTAGGTTCATATTTATGAAGCAATTCAAAAAATATGAACTCTGCATCATAATATCCCTTTGCCTCAATTTGCAAGCAATCATTAAAAATCGACAATGCCGCATTGCTTGCATGATCATTTTTAATATAGTACCCATCATCTTTTCGTTCAAACCAATTCTTTTTTTGTGATTCTATTAATAAGACTTGCTGTATTTTCCATACGGGAATAGGCCGAGTTATGTAGTCAATCTGTTTTTGCAAAATGGCTTTTAAAGCAGCATCCTTGGTAGTAGTATGCTCCAAAAATAGATTGTAAATTAATTTTTCTTTTCCGTTATAATGTAGAGCTACACTTTCTTCTATTAAATACAATTGATATTTTCTCATACTCGCTCTCCACCTGCCTTAACGTCTTTTTATTATTATAAAAAGGAACGAGTACAAGTTTTGTCTTTAGCTGTAAAAAAAACAGACTAGTTTTGTCGAATAGAGATTTTTTTATAAAAAGACAAAAAATTTTCTTTTGAACATGTTTAGGAAAAAAGGAGCAGCATTCATGCCGCTCCTTTTTTCTAGATTTTTTTAGCTGATTTTACGATTATTTGTCTAATAATGCTTTTACACGTGCAACAACATTATTTACCGTAAATCCATACTCTTCTAAAACTTTGTTACCAGGTGCAGATGCTCCAAATGTATCAATAGCCAATACATCGCCTTCATCTCCAGCATATCGATGCCAGCCTAAAGAACTTCCCATCTCAAGCGCAAGACGCTTTTTGACTGTTTTAGGCAGTACAGAGTTTTTATATTCTTGTGATTGCTTTTCAAAACGATCCCATGAAGGCATACTTACAACAGAAGTGTGAATGCCTTCAGCTTCTAATGCTTTTTGTGCTTGAACAGCTAATCCAACTTCAGATCCTGCTGCAACTAATAAAGCATCAGGTGTTTCTTGTGATGATGGAGAGATAACATATGCTCCTTTTGTTACACCTTCATATGCATTTTTATCAGTATCTTTAATAGTTGGCAAGTTTTGTCTTGTTAACACAAGAGCAGTTGGCTGATTTGTTGATTCAACAGCTACTTTCCATGCAGCAGCAGTTTCATTACCATCAGCCGGACGAATAACAGAAAGATTTGGCAATGCACGCAATCCTGCTAGTTGTTCAATAGGCTCATGTGTTGGACCATCTTCTCCAACGGCAATGCTATCATGTGTAAATACATATGTTACAGGCAGTCCCATAAGAGCTGCAAGACGGATAGCTGGTTTTAAATAATCAGAGAATACGAAGAACGTTCCGCCAAAAATTTTCACTCCGCCATGCAATGCAGCACCATTTAATGCAGCGCCCATTGCAAATTCACGAACTCCAAACCAAATATTGCGGCCATCATAATGTTCAGGAATTAAATCTTTATCTCCTTTAATCATTGTATTGTTACTTCCAGCTAAATCAGCAGATCCGCCAATAAAAGATGGCAAGTTTTTCGCAATTGCATTTAAAACCTCTCCAGATGAAGCACGGCTGGCTAAGCTTGAACCTTCTTCATAAACTGGAATATCTTTATCCCATCCTTCTGGAAGCGTTTCAGAAGTTGCCACTTTAAATTGTTTTGCCAATTCAGGAAATTCTGCTTCATATTTAGCAAGCATGTCTTCCCATTGTTGTTCTTTTGATGCGCCTGCATCTGCAATTTTCTCTTTAAAATGTGCATATACTTCTTCTGGAACATAAAAATCTTCTTCAAATGTCCATTTATAAGCATCTTTTGTTAATTTCATTTCATCTGCACCAAGTGGAGAACCGTGCGAAGCTGATTTTCCAGCTTTATTTGGTGAGCCATAGCCAATAACTGTTTTCACTTCAATAATAGTTGGTCGATTTTCATCTTGTTTTGCTTCTTCTAATCCGCTTGTTAATGCTGCAATATCATTGCCGTCTTCTACACGGATATATTGCCAGCCATAGGATTTAAATCTTTGTTCCACGCTTTCAGAAAATGATTTGTCTAAGTCGCCATCTAATGAAATATCGTTGGAATCGTACAGAACAACTAGTCTTCCAAGTTTTAAGTGACCAGCTAATGAAGCAGCCTCAGCTGAAACCCCTTCCATTAAATCTCCATCGCCACAAATGCTATATGTATAATGGTCTACAACATTATATGCATCTCTATTATAAGTTTCTGCTAAATGCCGTTCTGCCAGTGCCATACCCACTGCCATTGCAATCCCTTGTCCAAGTGGTCCAGTAGTTGCATCAACGCCAGCTGTATGCCCAAACTCTGGGTGTCCTGGAGTTTTGCTTCCCCATTGACGGAATTGTTTTAAATCATCGATAGATAAATCATAACCTGATAAATGCAGCAAGCTATATAATAATGCAGATCCATGACCTGCAGATAATACAAAACGATCACGGTTGAACCATTTAGGATTTTTTGGATTATGATTCATAAAGGAAGTCCATAACGTATACGCCATTGGAGCTGCTCCCATTGGCATCCCAGGATGACCAGAATTTGCTTTCTCGATACTATCAATTGATAAAGTTCTTATCGAATTAATCGATAAACTATCAATATTTGCTGTCATGTAAAACATCCTCTCATTCATTATTCCTTACACTATTATATTAAATGCGATTGTTCCATAAAACAACTAATAGAATCAATAAATATTAAAAAAATTTTAATATTTATTTTATTTATTTTAAAGAAAACAGCAAAAACCCTAGTATTAAAGGGATTTGACGAAAAAAATTTTTTATAATTTCGTACAAATAAAAAATATTTTTTCATACTCCCCAGTTAAATATATAGCAGCTTCTTTAAATTTTCGTTTCCTTTTTCACAAAAAAAAATAAAAAGAAATTGCATTAATGCAATTTCTTTTTATTTTGCATATCTTTTAATTTCTGCGGCGTTACATCTTCGCCATTAGGATCATAAATCGTAACACCTTCCAAAGTATTTAACATAGTCGAACGGAAGCCTTTTAAATATTCTGCTCTAAGCGCCGTTTGTTCTTTTGCTTCTGTTTCGGTTAATCCTACTTCCTTTTTTTTCTTGGCCAGTTCATTTATACGTGCTAACTTAGTATTTGAAATCATATAAAACTCCTTTAAAATCTATAGTATTTATAAAACAGCCATATAGCAATTATTACCGTGTAATTAAACGAAGTTCATTTATTGCTAAAAAATAATTATACCATAGGAAAAAAAATTAATCATTTTATTAAACGAACAGTAGTTTAAGTCTACTTATGTTCTTGATCTTTGTATTCTTGATATCTTCTATGTACGGTGGCTTTCGAAATGGAAAAGCCAAATCCTTTTAATGTTGCAGCAATTTCCGCAAAGGTTAAGCCATTTTCTTTTAGTTTGGCAATCTCTTCTATCGGAACATCCTTGCGCAGCCTGCCGGCATTATTGCCTTGATTTTTTAAATTTCCAGCTGGATTATAGCCATTTTCTACCGCTCTTTTCATCCCTCTTTTAATTTTTATATTATGGATTTTGCGCTGGTATTCTTCTACTAGACTAACAATCTGCAGCACCATGGAGTCAGCATCTGAAAGTACGAGTTCTCCAGAAGATGATATGCTGTAAAGCTTTACGTTTTCTCTTAAAATGCAGTGCAAAATGGCAATTTTTGCATTCCCTCTTCCAAGCCTTGTTTCATCTTGTATCAAGATAGCTCCAATATCTTTGTCTTTTATTCTTGTCAGCAAATCTAAAATGCCATCACGCTCTAATTCAAATCCGCTTGCTTGTTCTTTTATTATATCGGCCACATGAAATTTATGCACTTTTGCAAGCAGCAGCAGTTCTTCTTCCTGCCTTTTAAGTGAAGTCTCTTGCTCTTTTTTATCTGTGCTTACTCGGCAATAAATAATTGCATTCATTAAAAACATCACCGCTATCTCTATTTTTCTGTTATTTTCAAAGAAGTTTATGTGTTATTTTTCAAATTGTTATGTATCTTGATCTTATTTGTTCTAGTTCTTTTAATCAGAAGCTAATTGAATATTTTCGTCTTCTGCTTTTATTGGAATAATAATTTCTTTTCCTGCTGTAAGCTGATTAGCTGCCAATCGATTTTTCGTTTCCACCCATTTGATAAATTGTTTTTTTGACATACTATATTTCCCATTATACTTTTCAGAAATGCTCCATAATGAATCCCCTTGTTCCACCTTAATCGTTACATATTGTTTATCATGATTAGCATTATTATATAGCACAATCGTAGCACATGTTAATATACTGAAAATAAATAGAATAATAGTATAAGAATAATTGGTCCAAATTTTTTGCCACATAAAAAATCACCTCTACAGAATATACGTTCGTTTACATACCCATATTAATACGAACAAATGTTTTATGTCAACAAAAATCAGAACTTATGTTTGTATCAATTAGCAATACATGCTATAATTGCCATAAGAAAAATGACTAGAGGTGCATATAATGCAAAAACTTTCTAAAAGGCAGCTAGATATATTAGATTATATAAAAGATGAAGTGCGTCAAAAAGGATATCCACCTTCTGTTAGAGAAATTGCTGAAGCAGTCGGTCTTGCATCGAGTTCGACTGTGCATGGTCATTTGGCAAGATTGGAAAGCAAAGGGCTAATCAGAAGAGATCCGACCAAACCCCGTGCTATTGAAATACTAGGCTTAGAAGAAAATAATATACCAAAATATAATATTATTAATGTTCCAGTAGTAGGAAAAGTGACGGCTGGGATGCCTATTACCGCTATTGAAAATGTCGAGGAATACTTTCCGCTGCCAGAAAGGCTTGCCCCAAAAGACGAGCATGTATTTATGCTTGAAATTATGGGCGAAAGTATGATTGAAGCAGGAATTTTAGATGGCGACTATGTCATTGTACGCCAGCAAAACTCAGCTAACAATGGAGATATTGTTGTGGCAATGACAGAAGAAGATGAAGCGACTGTAAAACGCTTTTTCAAAGAAAAGGATTCTATTCGTTTGCAGCCTGAAAACAGCACAATGGAACCCATTATTTTGCGAAATGTAACAATTCTCGGAAAAGTAATAGGCGTATATCGCCATATCCAGTGATGCTTGGCTGGGTGGAGCTAACTAAATCTTATCTTTGTCTTATTTTATAACTAGTATGTCAGCATATAATAGATACTATTCAAAAATAAAACGGCCAGCTTTTGGTCGTTTTTTATTGGAATTTACTAAAATCCTCACATTCCAGAAAATATTCCTCAAATCCTGACCAATCTTTTTAAATTCGTCCCACCACGCATTTTATTTTGCTTTAATACTATTAAAGCATCCGTTTTATTCCAAATAAATGAGCAATCGGACGAAATGAATAGAAAATTCAATTTGTCCGATTTGCATGCAAAACATCCCGAAATAAATTATCAAGTGATAAAGTTAGTTCTCTTTCATCTTCTAAACCGCTTGAAATACAGCTTGCAGCTTGATCTATTCCTGTTAATTGCTGTTGAATAAAACTGGTAATCCTTTTTATATCCTCTTTCTGATAAGTGGTGCTCCCATTATTTTTGGCTTTCACCAAATTTGCTATCTCTTTTTTTAATGCCTCATCATCTACTAGCTCATCTACTAATGCCAAAAAGTGATTCGGCGGAAACGTATGCTTTTGTTCAATCCATCGACAAGCTAAAAGGGGACGCATTATGTGAAAAATGACTTTTATTTTTTGTCCCTTGATTCTTTGGCTTTTTTGTTCATTTCTATTTGCCATATGCATGTAATGGTAATAGCAAGCACGGGGATTAAATGCTTGTTCTTTTATTTCACTTATTTTTGCGAAAAAGTAATCATTTTGATAATAAACCCCTTCTGCTTGCAGCCACTCTAATAAAGCGGGATTCGATTTACGCAGAAGCCTTAATCCTTTTGTTAGCTCCCAGCCGCTCATATCTAAACTTTCTGTAATTGGCAATTCGATTACATCCTTGTTTTTATCTAATGATAAATACCATTCTTTAGGATGTATATAAAGAAACCGAATATCAAAATCACTATCTGGTGAAGATAAACCATATGTACGACTGCCCGCCTCACAAGCATAAAGAATTTTTATTTGGTGCTCTTTTTCTATTGTTGCGAGCTTATTTTTTATGTCTGTTTTCATTCCAGTTCCCAACCCTTACAAACATCTACCCAGCCTTTAGCATTTCCAAGCAAATATAGTTCTTCATTTGTTAATTCAATCGCTGAATTGCTGCTTCCACATGCAGGAAAAACACTAGAAAACCGCTTAAGTGATTGATCCAAGTATACATCTAGATCTTCTTTTAAACCAAAAGGACAGACTCCGCCAACGGCATGTCCAGTTTTATCCAATACTTCTTCTGCTGTAAGCATGCGCGGCTTTTCTCCAAAAACTGCCCGGAATTTTTTATTGTCCACTTTTCCGTCGCCCGCGGCTACTAATAAAACAGCATTCTCGCCTTTACGAAAAGAAAGTGTTTTCGCAATCCTTTCCGGCTTTACTCCTAATGCACTTGCAGCTTCCAAAACGGTTGCACTAGACTGTTCAAATTCTTGAATATCCATTTCTTTATTCCATCTTTTTAAATATGTTTTTACTTGTTCGATTGCCATAAGATTTAACTCCTCTAAATATTTTTACTTTTTTAACAATATACCATTTGCACCGATTTATCTCAAACAGTACTTTTTCCTTTTTACATATATATATAAACTTGGCTGTTGATTTCAGGGAATGACAGCCGCTTTCCGCCGACAAGTGCATTCCACTCCAATCAATAGGATAGATCAACAAATGACTTAACATAGCCTAAACAAAAAAAGACAGATCACATCATCCGTCTTTTTTCCTGCTTTCAAAAAGTGTTATACACATTTTCACATTCTTGTGCAGTTGGTTCATAAAAACAATGAAGTTTATATCTTCCTACATGCGGCTGATTATACCATGTTGGCGGGCAGTCGCCAGGTGGTCGAAAATACCATAAACTATACTTGGAAGGCCATAACCTTTCTCCGTTTATCGCGCGCTGTGCCAACCTTTTTTCGCTTTCTCGTGCCCTCTGATAAAAATACCCTTTTGTTGTTGCTTCGAAAGCATGTGGCTGATAAATCATCTCCGAAACAGTTCTTATTCCCTTAAAATCAGAACAGTTTGCTCTCATTCGGTTAATCCCTACATTTCCAACCATCAGCATTCCCTGTTCTCCTTCTCCTTCTGCTTCTGCTCGAAGAAGCCGTGCCAATAAATCAATATCTGCATTTGTTGCTTTTACTACCGCCATAGCTTCACCCCCTACATTTTCATCATATTATAAGAGGCCTTATCCCATTACTGTTTGAAAAAACTTATTTCAGCAGAAAAAGCCCAGCCATTACTAGTTGCATCAGACAAATCAACTCACCAGCTTTTTATTGACTTTCAAAAAATGATGCAGCGCTCCAATTACCCCTGCATTATTTTTATGTTTGCAAGCATCAATAGGAACTTTAAATTCTTCCCAACGAGGAATTGTCTCTAAATGCTTGACCACATGGTAAATCAACTCATTTCTTTCACTTACTCCACCGCCAATCAAAATTTTTTCTGGATTAAATGTGACTGCTAAATTAAAAACACCATAACTAATATTTTTGTACCATTGCTGCATAACTTTTTGCACTTCTTTATTGCTTTCTGCCTCTTTAAAAATTTCTTCGCCGTCTACTTTTTCTGATAAGTTTAATTGTTTTAATTGCCGATATGCTGAAATTAAAGCGCTTGTTGAAGCACTTTTATGAAGGTTTTCCTTTAAACCATCTTTTGTCTGAATGTACATATGCCCAAATTCTCCGCCTTTAAATCTTGCACCATGCAATAAAGCATCATTTATCATAATGCCGCCCCCAATCCCTGTTCCAATAGTCATGCAGATAAAATTTTTGCATTCAACAGCATTTCCATTCCATTTTTCCGCCAATGCTGCACAATTTCCGTCATTTTCTACAGTCACAGCAATTCCTAGCTTTTCTTCTAGCATTTTTTTGATATTTTGATTATGCAATGCCTCAATGAACCCAGCATTTTCAGAATAACCCGTTTTTGGATTAATATAACCTGGCAAACTAATAGCGATTCCTTTAATATCATGCTTTTTTTTATAAGTAAGAATGGTATGAAACATCCCATCTAAAAATGCGGCTAAATCGGTACAATCTGTTTTATATTTTCCATTGTTTATTATATTGCTGTCTTCAAATAATAACGCATGTTTCACATTAGTTCCGCCAACATCAAAAGCTATATATTTGTCCATTTTACATTCCCCCAAACCAAGTATAAGATCTGTGCCCGCTAGTAAAACCACCTATCAAAAATAAATAAAAATTCAGCAAAAACGCAGCTATTTCAGCATATGAAAGGGTTTTCTATCTATTTTTTCATTTTCCTGCTTTTGTACATAAAAAAACTTTAAAAAGGAAAATTTTCTCCTCTTTAAAGTTTTTATAAACCAAGTATTTTTTTCAAATCTGAAAAACCAAGTATATAACTAACCATTATAATTGTACTAATAAATAAAATAAAAAAAATTCCTTCTATGTATACTTTATTTGCTTTTATTTTTTTTAGCATCTGTGTATCATCCCTTCACTTATTTCTAGTTTGTCCGAAAGCAGGCAAGAGCATACAAATAAATATAGTGATACATTAGAAAATCATAGGAATCCTCTTAAAAAGCGAAAAAGAATCAACATAATTTCCTTTTATTAGAGCAAGCTAAGTAGGAATTTCTCAAATATTATAGAAATGATGTGATTTAATGGAATTTCTCCTTCTTCACATTCCTTCTTCTTCAGAAATAGAAGCAGAAAAAATAAAACTAATAAAACTTTCTTATTCCCATTGGATTCATACAGATTTATTTACGCTCAACTGGTGGATTCTTTTGTGCAGCACCATTATCCCTTATTTTATCTGGTGGAAATTAGTAGATAAAAAACGTTTTTTCGAATTATTTTCTTATGGATTAATGTGTGCAAGTATTGCAATGGTATTAGATGTAATGGGAACAGAAATGATGTTATGGGATTACCCAGATAAATTTCTTCCGTGGATTCCGCCGCTCATTCCTGCTGACTTTGTCGTTATTCCTATTTCAGCAATGCTAATATATCAATACTTTAACAAATGGATTTCTTTTCTTTTTGTAAATATAATATGGGCGATTGTATTTGCTTATATCATTGAACCAATATTTTTATATTTAGGGATGTTTAAATTAGGTTCAAATTGGCACCATACGTATTCTTTTATTGGATTTTTTTTTCTTGGGCTTTTTCTTAAACTTTTTATAGCATGGCTAAAGAGAAAAGTAGAGATAGATTTATAATAAAAGAAGCAAACTTTCCGCATAATCTATACAATTTAACAGAAGCTAATAAAAGAGGTGATTTCTTTTGGAAAAAAGACAGCTGGAAAAAGAAAAATTATTGCAGCAAAAAAAAGATTTAGGGCTTGACCCTGATGAACAGGAAATGAATGGATTATATGGCATGGCGGAAACAAAGGAAGAAGATGCACAAAAACATCCTTCCTAAAAGCAAAGCAGCAGGATAGCCACCTGCTGCTTATTTTCTGTCTAAATATTGTTTCATTAATGAAGCAGCTTTTCTAAAATAGGATTCTTCATGTGGAACAAAGTCTGCTTTACCGATCAATTTTTTAAGATCTTCTATTTTGTTGTCTGCACTCACGGTAACCCTCTCCACTTTCATCGATTTTTGTTCCTCTATACACAATTGATAAAAGTCAGCAAAATCTCCTTTTACAATCCCAGCAACTTCTTCCTTTTGCAAACAAAATGGTGGTTCTTTTTCAAACACACACAAATATAAATGGCTAAATTCATTATCAATCATCCTATTTGTTTGGATTGTATTCTTAACAACTCCTAATGAAATTAGATCCTCATGCTTTATATCAATGCCAAGTTCTTCTTTCACTTCTCTTATGCCATCTTCTACTGTTTCATGTGCCATAAGATGCCCTGCTGCAGTAATATCAAATAAATCAGGATAATCCTTTTTATCACCACTTCGCAATTGCAAATAAATAGAATATCGTCCTTGTTCCTTTAAAAGAATCCAGCAATGAAAAGTTTTATGCCAGTATCCTTTTTCATGTATTTCTTTTCGGCTCTTGCTTCCTATCTCTGTTAAGTTTTCATCGTATATCGTAATTAATTCCTGTTCCATTATTCTGCTCCTCTGCTGCATTATTTTTTATTGTATCATTGACGTCGTTCGAATACTTCTTACCGTACATAAAAACCCACCAAAATAAACTATCCATCGCCAATTTTTTTATTTATTAATGGATGGCGGCAGCCTGAGACAAAATAGGAGATAGGCTACAAAAAAGCAGATGCTATTAAACCATCGTCTGGATTGTTTTCTATCTGAGGCTTTTGCATAATCATTTAGACATTGATTTCTGATTCGAAACCTTGTAACATTTTATTTAAGTAAAAATAGAACGGAGAAAATAGTATGAATCATTCTGCTAAAAAAGAATTAATTAGCTGGATAAAGTCCTTTTTGGTTGCTGTTCTTCTTGTTTTTTTATGCCGCCAATTTTTATTTACCCCAACGACTGTGCTAGGAGCTTCCATGTCCCCGACATTCGAAAACGGCAATAAAGTAATTTTGAATAAACAAGGAAAAATTAACCGCTTTGATATGATTGTTTTTCATGCACCTGATTCCAAAGAAAATAATTATATTAAAAGAGTAATTGGTCTGCCAGGGGACAAAATTTCTTTTAAAGATGATGTACTTTATGTAAATGGACAAGCTTATAAAGAGTCTTATTTAGAGGAAAACAAAAAAAATAGTACATTAGCTAAAATTACAGAGGATTTCACCCTAAAAGAAAAAACAGGAGACAACAAAGTGCCTGAAGGATATTATTTTGTTATGGGAGATAACCGTTTAAAAAGCAAAGACAGTCGAGACTTTGGTTTTATCCGCAAAGACGCTATTATCGGCAAAGTAGTGCTTCGGTTTTATCCCCTTTCTGAATTTGGTTCTCCTTAAAACACCCTGCTTTTATTTCAAACCAAAAAGCCTTTGATTTTTTTATCCAAAGGCTTTTTGGCTTTATTCTTTTGCTCTTTCTTCCTGATACAGGGATAGAGTTTTTTTCACTGCTTTTTCTATTTCTTCATAGCTTGTGCAACGGCATATATTCGAAGAAAGCCATTCGCGTATATCTTCTTCCTTTGCATTTGGCTTATTTAAGCATAATCCATGACAATTCATGATAAATCCTGGTGTGCAAAATCCACATTGAAAAGCAAACTCTTCAATAAAAGCTTTCTGGATAGGTGCATTTTTTAGCCCTTCAATCGTTGTAATTGAGATATTCGCTGCCTCTACTGCAAGCATAATGCATGATTTCATCGGTTTATTATTTACCAGCACCGTACATGCTCCACAATCGCCGTTATAGCATCCTGGTTTTGCGCCTGTTAAATAAAGCTTGTTCCTTAAAGTCGACAGAAGCGTTTCATCTTGAGTGACAACCACTTCTCTTTTCTCTCCATTAACTTTTAATTCAAGTGTCATTTTTTTCGTCCCCTGTTCCATCTATTCCTCCTCAAGCTGCTGCAGCACTTCATGCAGCAAATTTTCCAGCACAAATAAACGATACTCACTTGAACCTTCTACATCATCTAAGATAGGCTCTGTAATCGTTGCAATTGCTCCCTTTATTTTCTCTTCATTGCTTTTGGCCGGATCATTTAATGCAGCTTCTAATGCTAATGAACGAAATGGAAAGGAACATAATCCACTAATTGCAACACGAATAGTGGATTCAATTTTTAATGCGGCAATGGATAAAAGTGGGTAGCCGACTGTCCATTGCTGCCTTTTCTTTATGGCAACATAGGGGGCTGCTAAATATTTTTTTTCTATAAATGCTTGAATAAACAACTCTCCATCATCAAGAAGCAATTGCTCATCAAACACGTTGTGAATCAATTCTGTTCGAATCATCTGATCTTTTGCCAGCACAAGCAAACTATCTGTCAACAAAAGTGGCAAAATTGCTTCTCGGTAAAAGATTTGGCCACATATATTTCCGCCAAACGTAATTTTATTGCGTGCTGTATGATCGGCAATTTCTTTGGAAACATCCGTTAAAAGGGGAAATAAGTTTTTTTCTTCGATTTCTGTTAATGGCAATGCTGCACCTAATGCTAAATAATCATCATCAAGTTGATATATATTGCAAGCAGGAATATTTTTTATATCGATAACGGCTTTTGGATGAATGATGCTTAGTCTTCTTAATGTTAGAATTTCCGTTCCTCCAGCATAATAAAACGGTCGGTTTTTTTTTTGCTGCTCCTTTACAAATCTATTTGTAGCCTCTTCAATTGCCTGAGAGTAAAAATATTGAAAACTCAAAAGTCCCTCCTCCTTTTTTCCTTCCAAATATTTTCTGGAATTAATGGCAATGATTGCAGCGAAACATTAGCAGCAGCAGAAAGAGCATTCCCTAATGCGGCAGCCATCCCAATCAACCCTTGTTCTCCTGCGCCTCTTGCTCCATATGGCGCTTCAAGATGGGGGGTTTTTACAAAATCAACCAGATATTCTGGCTGCTCCCCGTATCTTATTGGTCGATAAGTGCGCAGCTGAGGATTCAGCAATACACCATTTTCGTCAAAATAAAAAGCTTCTTTGCATGCCCAGGAAATCCCCATAGACATGGCCCCCTTCAATTGCCCCTCGGCGGCTTTTGTATTGAGCACTTCACCAATATCCATCACGGTTATTGCTTTTTTTACTGTATACTCAAATGTTCTTTTATTAAACTCCACCTCTACTCCTTGTGCAGAAACAGCCCATTCTGGTCCTGGATTTCCTGCTCCTGTTTCAGGATCGAGATTGGTAAGTCCCCGAAGCATATATGTTCCTCTGGCAATAATCTGCCCTCCAATTGCATTGCCATTTGGATACACATATCCATAGGCAATATCTTTTATATCAATAGAAATCGCAGGATCATCAATCAAAAACACTTTTTCATTTCCAACCTCAAAGTCATCTGCTGGTGCATGCAAAACAATGGAAGCCATTTGTTTTAACTGCCTAATCGCATCATCTGCTGCAGCCATTACTGCTCTTCCTGCCATTAGCGTCCCTCGACTTGCAACGGTTTTCCAATGTTCTGGTTCTGTTTGTGTATCTACTGTCATCCGCACATAAATTTTATTTACATCCATGCGCATTTTTTCAGCTAGTATTTGCGCTAAAACAGTTTTTGTTCCTGTCCCTATTTCTACTAATCCACTCATCAGATTAATGCTTCCATCCGAATTAAAGGTAAGAACTGCTCCACTGCTTGCATCAGGCCCTATTGTAGAATTTTTCCACGTGCAGCAAATCCCTTTTACATGAACAAGATGATTTCCGATTTCCTTGACAGCGCCACTGTCCCAATCTATTAGCAACTTTAGTTTTTCTATGCATTTAGCTACATCGCCGACATTGCTGTTATTTAATTTCACTTGAGTAGGTGTTGTATCACCTGGTTTAATTGCATTTATTTCCCGGAATGCCAGTGGATCTATCTTTGCTTTTTTCGCCAGCAAATCCATTGCCCGTTCAAAGGCAAAATGAACTTCCCCGTGGCTAAATCCGCGAAAAGGCGCGGCATAAGGATGATTTGTATATACACAAAGAGAGTCGCATGTTATATTTTCCAATTTATATGGCCCTGTGCAATCCACTGCCCCAGCTGTTGCTAAATGGGGAGATTTATCTGCATATGCGCCACCATCAAAAATATATTGCAATTGAGCAGCCTGCAGTTTTCCCTTTTCATCACATCCCAGTTTAATCGTCGCAGATAAACCAATATGTACAGGAGAAACAGCAATATCCTCTTCTCTGCTGTTGACAATTTTCACTTTTCTTCCTCCAACTGCTTTTGATGCAATATAAGCAAATATTTCTAAATGCACCGATGCTTTTCCCCCATAGCCACCGCCAACTAAAGGCGTTTCTACAACAATGCTGCCTGGTGAAATCTTAAAGTCGCGGCTGATAATTTTTTTTACCATATAGGGAGCTTGGGAACTTGTCACAATATGTATTTTTTCATCGCTAATGATTTCACATAAAACGGTTCTTGTTTCCATTGCTGCATGATCGGACAAGGGGATAGAAAAGCTGGATTCCATTACAAATTCACTATCATTCCAGCCTTTTTCCATATTGCCTTTGCGAATTTTTGTGCGATTAATTATATTTGTGCCTTCTTCTGGATAGATCCCTGCATCTTTTTTATATGCTGTAATATTTTCATGAATAAGGGGAGCACCTTTTTCAAGTGCTTTTAACGGGGAATTTACGATTGCTATTGGTTCATATTCAATTCTTAATTTATTTGCAGCCCTTTTGGCAATCTCATAAGAATCTGCAACAACAAGCGCTATCACCTCTCCATAATATCGAACTTTTTTTGTGGCTAATGGAGGGCGGTCTATTACTTCTTCCCCAATCAATGGGAGATTGTCTCCTAAAACGACTGCACGAACTCCTTCAATCTTTTCTGCTTCTGCTGTATCAATCGATTTGATCCATGCATGAGCATAGCTGCTTTTCACCATTTCTACAAATAACGCATCAGAGGCAAAATAATCACCTGTATATTTTGCTTTTCCGTTTACTTTCGTCCATGCTTCTTTCCGAACCACACTTTTTCCAATCAGCGACAAAGTCTCATCTCCTTATTCTCCATGTAAATGAGTTATAATGCTTACCGCCAGTTTTTCTTATATAATGATAATGCCATTAAATTGTATGAACTAAAGTAATCTTTCCATCAGTAGAATTTTCTTATTCCTACTTTATTCTGTTGAACAAGTTCTCATAGAAAAATGAAAACAGCTAACTTTTATTTGCTTTTTCCTTTTATTAAAAAAACAAGTTCTTATTACCATAAAAATAAACACATGATTATAAAGGTTAATAGTTTCCTTCTATATGTATGTAAAAATAATCAAAAAAAGTATTAAAAGTTCGTTTCAGCAGGAAAATAGAAGCGCCTTCTATTTTCCATACATTTATAAACTTTAGAAAATACTTTCCCGTTTAACTATTCATCTATTTTTTTGTCTTGTGTAAAAAAGAAGATAAAAAGAGTGAGTGGAAGGGCTATAAGAAAAATGCTTGTTTTTGAAGGTTTGATTGTAGGTAAATCAGATAAAGCCATTTTATCGGTCCTTTCTGTTTATTTAGTTTTTTTTAATTCCTTTAAAAGTTCGTTATGAATAAAATAGCCATCTTTGACAATATTTTTTAATGCCGTTTCATTATTTTTTAGATGTTTAAAGATTGGAACCACCTTTGCTCTCCCAAATAATGGCCCACTTACACTAATTGAAAAAGTTGCATCAGATGCTATAAAAAGCCCTACTACATTAATTAGGTCCTTTATTAAAAAAAGCGCAAGCAAAATATCAATAACGTCTATAGATAAACCCTTTCCTGGTCCATTAAATTTAGTTTCTAATCTTTTGGCGCCAGTTAATGGTCCACCTACTGTTACTCCAAAATATCCTGGGCCAAAATAAACTCTTGTTAAAGTAATTTGACCAGTTAAAAGCAAGGAAGCAACAATTATATCAATATCTCTTTGAATATCACGAAGTATTAATGTATCTTTCAACGATGAATCACCAATCATTTAACCACATCCTAGCAATCATAAAAACATGCTTTTTTCTGAACTGGACTATCTTACCTTATAAAGTGCATCGATATTCAAAATTCAGTATATGTTGGAATATTTATTTTGGTCATTCCACTATGATATTTCCTTAAAATTTCTATCTTTTTCACTTTGTCAGCTTTTAAGATGCTAAAACATTCTAAATCCCCTTCATAAAGTGAAACTTCAATCAGTGGGGGTTTTCCACGTCCCCCACTGATTGTTAATGGAACCAATAAGACTTTTATGGGCAAGTTTCTCCCCACCTAGATTTCGCGTTTCCTCTTACCACATCTTGAGGTGAAAGTTTTACTGCCCGTTAATGCGTGATAAAGCCTCTTTAAAAAGGCATTTGACGAAGTCCTAAAAATTCGTTATGATTCTTTTGTACATTACAGAGATGAATCAGAGGTTCATAGCAGATACCCTCTATAAAAAACTATGGAAACATGACAGTAAAAGCCATGTCCATAAGGATGCGGCTTTTTCTTTTGTTTAGACTGTTTTCGATATTTTTTCGGCAAAAAAGAAGTGATTTAACAAATACAGCCTCTTCCTGCTGAAATTGTCCAGAAACATATAACATAAGAAGTTCCCTCTGTTTATATATTAGTTTTTTGCTATGGATCTGCCTTTTTTGTACACATGAATATAGGAGGTATTTGTATGTCTGGCAGAAAAAAAGAAGAAGGTTTAGAAGATTTAACATTGCTTGGAAATCAAGGCACAAAATATTTATTTGAATATAGCCCTGATATTTTAGAATCTGTTGATAATCTGCATGCGAATCGCGATTATTTTGTAAAATTCAATTGTCCAGAGTTTACCAGTCTGTGTCAGGATAGGGCACACTTCAGTGGAGACACTGTCGCTTAAACCTCGTGAATTCAGGGAAGGAATAAAAATTCTAATCCTGAGCCAAGCTCTCTTATTGGGAGAAGGTGCAGAGACTATCGAAATCATATAAATAGGAAGCGAATCAAGTACTATTTATAGAAGAAAGTAGAGTACATCTACGGATGGAAGCGCGAGGGTTCTTATTTTTTATTCGCAGAAAAAATAAGAATATGATATAGTCCAGCTGCTGATTATTCGGCAGTGCCAATTACTGGTCAACCTGACTTTGCTACTATGTATATCAGCTATATTCCAAATGAAAAAATAGTAGAAAGCAAATCATTAAAATTATATTTATTTAGTTTCCGCAACCATGGGGATTTTCACGAAGATTGTGTAAATATTATTATGAATGATTTAATTAAATTATTGGATCCTCGTTATATTGAAGTTTGGGGGAAATTTACACCAAGAGGCGGAATTTCCATTGATCCATACTGTAATTATGGAAAACCTGGAACTAAATTTGAAGAAATGGCAGCAAACCGCTTAATGAATCATGACTTGTATCCAGAAAAAATTGATAATCGCTAATTTTCCAGTAACAAGTTATGGGCGTAAAGCCACTTTGCAATAGGTGAATATATTTTTCACACAATAGTTCATCTACTAAGAATGAACTATTGTGCTTTTTCTACTAACTTTTTTATGACCAGCCATTTTTCTTTCTGATAAGAAAAATGGCCAATCAATTATCTTTCATCCATTTATCCCCACTTCTTAACATCCAAAAATATAACCAGCTGCTTTCTAAAGTGGAAGCATTACATCTATTGTTGTACCAATATTTTCTTTGCTGTCTACTGCAACTGTTCCATTATGATTTTCAATAATTCGTTTGCTCACCATAAACCCTAATCCAGTTCCCTTTTCCTTTGTTGTATAAAAAGGCTGCCCTAATTTAGAAAGCACATAATCTGGAATGCCGCATCCTTCATCAATAAAACGGATTAATAACTGGTTCTCATTATACTTTCTCAGCTGCACCATCAATTTTCCTCCCTTTGGCATCGCTTCGATCGCATTTTTAATAAAATTAATGGCCACTTGTTTTAATTGATTTTTTTCCCCATTTAAGATAACATCTTCTAATTCGAAGTCTAATTCTATTTCCACATTGTTCATAATTGCTTCTGCCTCAAGAAGAATGACAATATCACGAATCAGCATCGAAATATTGGTAGATTCATATTGAACAACTTGGGGCTTAGACAACATCAATAACTCGCTTAAAATCAATTCAATTCTTTCTATTTCTGCTTCCATTATTTCGAAATATGTTTTATTGTTCATGTTTCCATGTTCCATCAGCTGCAAAAATCCTTTTATCGCCGTTACAGGATTTCTGATTTCATGGGCGATTCCAGCTGCCAATTCTCCTGCAATCGATAACTTTTCAGTTTTTATCAATAATTCTTGCGCTTGCTTTTTTTCTGTAATATCCCGAATAATTACCGCTCTTCCATTGACGCAATCGTATTCATCTCTGAGAGGAAAACAAGAAATTTGCACATGAAGACTGATGCCTGCTTTAGTCACTCTAACTGATTCATATTCTCCAACATTCTCTCCAAGCAGCGTAATGCATTTATTCTGATAGACTTCTTTGCGATTGACGACTGGGATATGAGGCAATTGAAGTGAATTTTTCCCTACCGTTTCTGCTGCTGTCCAGCCAAATACTTTCTCAAATGCATCGTTAATGGTCAATACATCATCATCATTATTCAGGATCATAACAGGATCTAGATTTCGCATAATAAAGGATTCCAGCTGCTGATTGGTCGCTTTTAATATCCCTTCTAATTTCACCCTTTCCTTATAATTAGTTCGAGTGGGATCATTATCAGGCATATAAAGAGGAGATTCTACAATTTGGATATCAGTCATGAAGTTTGGATATGTATGTAATAATCTATTTTGGTAAGATGCTGAAATATCGCCCCCGTCTACTGCAAGCACTATTTTTTGCTCCGTTGAACAGCGCATTTCTGTTAAGTATTCGCCAATCTGATATAAATTAATGAATTTATTTTTCTTCACTTTTCCTGAGACATGAAACCAACTGCTTATAGATAATTCATCCACTTCCATTGCCTGAATAATCTCACTATAATAACTTGGGATACTGTTTGTTGGCGAGTCCATAAAAATCTCCACAAACTCCTTATCCTGGCTAAAATGAATGAAAGATAACTCTTCTGTTTTCAATAGATTTTTAAGTTTCTGATAAATAGAGTGATATAATTCTTCCTTATCTATCCATAAAACATAATGTCCCTTTTTGACCCCGTTTACAATAAAAGCAACTGCATTTTCTACATATTTGTCCACTTTTTCATACATATAGAGAATATGGCCTTGTCTACTATTATAGTCCACTATTTGTCTACTTTTTGGATAAATGAAATTACTGCTCATTATAACACCTCTTTTTATATGTTCATCTTCCATTATAGTTCCAGTTTTCTATAAACTCTAGGCAAATGAACCTATTCACCTTTGGATATTCCCTATTCTCAATAAGATTGCAGGCATATTTTACTAATATCTAATTCTATTAACAAGATAATATTTTTAACGACAATCTTCATTCATAAGAAAAATGGTAAGGATTCTGCCTATTTCCCCTTTCTTTTAAAGAAAGCTTTCTATTCGATCTGGCTGCCTGTTAAATACTTGCATCAAATTTTTTTAACCTCTTACAAGCAGCCGTGGTTTAACAAAGTTTTACAGCGATTCCCTACGTTTTATCATGTTTGCTGCTCATTTAAAAATACTTTTACCGGTGGTGCTTCATATGTATTAAATTGATTCAAGAGCCCTGTACTTGTCGTATCTACTAATGCCATATTCCGAAATTTTTCTTGAAGAAATGCAGCATCTGCCATATGATGTATCAAGCGAATAAGGGGTTCATAATAATTATTTGTATTGAGTATTCCACAGGGTTTTTGATGCAAGCCTAATTGTCCCCATGTAAATATTTCAAAAAACTCTTCCATCGTCCCAGCACCACCTGGAAGAGTAATGAAACCATCAGCCAGCTCAGCCATCTGTGCTTTTCGTTCATGCATAGACTTTACAACAATTAATTCTGACAGTTGTTTATGAGCAATTTCTTTTTCGGCGAGAAAATCAGGCAGTACACCAATTGCTTTACCGCCATTTTCTAATACTGCATCTGCAACTGCTCCCATCAATCCAACACATGAACCGCCATAAACAAGTTCTATTTGCCTTTTGGCCATTTCCTTTCCTAATAATTTGGCCTCATTTATATACATTGGCGATGCCCCATTGCTTGATCCGCAAAATACAGCAATTCTTTTCATATTTAATCACCTTTCCTTTTTCAAATCACTTTATCCTTGCATCATAACGCAAGAAAAATTATTTTCTCTCCTTTAGCAGCCCTATTAATTTTGCTTCGGTTCGCGTATCCTCTACTGGTGTATATACACTGATTCTGAGATCATGATTGCCATGCACTTGAAAAGAAGTTAAATTAAATAACATCTTCCCCTGCCTGGAATGGCGAAATTCTATTAGAACATCAGGAGCAGAGCTTATTTCGCTTTCATTCCATAATTTATGAAAATCAGCATATTGCTTTTCCATTTTTTCAATAAAACTGGTATACCATTCATCTGCAACATATTGTCCATAATAGGTTCGAAAAATAGCTATAAATCCTTTGACAAAATGCTCCCAATTGACAGCTAATGACTTAAATTCTTTTCTGGCAAAAAGCAATTCAAGCATATTTCTGTTTTCTTCAGGAATTTGCGCAAAATCTAAAAATACATGCGCTGCCGCTTCATTCCAGCCGACAATATTACAGCGTCTATCAGAAATAATGGTGGGACAGTAACGAAGTTCTTCCATTATTTTTTTTAAAGAAGGCGTAATCGAAAAGTTTTCTTCATGCCCCATATCAATTTTTTCCACTTCTTCCAACGCTAATCCATATAAATATTTTCGTTCATCTTTATTTAATTGCAGCGCATCTGCAATATTTTCTAGTACTGACATGGACACTTTAATGTCCCTGCCTTGTTCGAGCCATGTATACCAGGTGGTGCTGACGCCTGCAAGCTGTGCAACTTCTTCCCTTCTTAAACCGGGTGTACGCCTTCTTGTGCCAATAGGCAAACCAACCATTCCAGGAGTTAATTTCCCTCGTTTTGTTTTTAAAAATTCCGAAAGTGCTTGTAATCTAATATCTTGATTCATATCATGATCTCCTCTGGCCCCTAATCTATTACTCATTATACTAGGATAAACTACAACTTGTAATAGGATAAAAAATAGTTAAAAATGAAAAGACAAACCAAAAGGAGGAAACAAAATGAAAAGAGTTGTCATTACAGGAATGGGTGTTATTTCTCCTTTGGGAAATAATGTCCAAACTTTATGGGAAGCTTTGCAATCAGGGCATTCAGGCATTAAAAAAATTAAACGATTTGATTGCACTAATCAAAAAACACAAATAGCCGGCCTCGTAGAAAATTTCGATGCCGCTGAAGTTTTTGGCAAAAAAGAGGCTAAAAAATTAGATCGATTCACACAATTTGCTTTAGCCGCCGCTGAAGAGGCCTTAACTGATTCTCAATTAGACTTAAAAAGTATTGATCCGGAAAGAATAGGCGTCTATGTCGGCTCGGGCATTGGCGGCTTGCAAACATTGATTAATAATGTACAAACGCTGAACGAAAGAGGTCCAAGCAGGGTAAGCCCTAATTTAGTGCCGATGATGATTTCCAATGCTGCTGCTGCCCAAATCAGCATTCGCTTAAAAGCAGAAGGCCCGTCTCTGTCCCCTGTTACAGCTTGTTCCATTGGAAATACTGCAATCGGAGAAGCTTTTAACTCCATTCGAAACGGTCATGCAGACATTATTTTTAGCGGTGGAGCTGAAGCAGCAATTACTCCCTTGTCTTTAGCAAGCTTTAGCAATGCAAAAGCCTTATCAACCAATAATGATGCACCGCATTTAGCAAGCCGTCCTTTTGACAAACAAAGAGATGGATTTGTTATGAGTGAAGGAGCTGGCATTCTTGTATTAGAATCATTAGAACATGCAAAATCTCGAAATGCTCCAATATATGGAGAAATAATCGGATATGGAGCCAGTTCAGATGCCTATCATATGGTAGCTTCTCACCCAGATGGCCGCGGGGCATACTCTGCCATGAATCAAGCGATCAAATCTGCTAACATCACCATTTCAGATATTGATATAATAAGTGCACATGCAACAAGCACACCTGTAGGCGACCGTTCCGAAACACTTGCAATAAAAAAATTATTTGGAGAAAAAGCTCACCAAATCCCCGTTACAGCAAATAAGTCTATGCTCGGACATATGCTTGGTGCATCCGGCGGGGTCGAAGCAATAGCACTAGTTAAAAGTTTAATATCAGGAATCATTCCACCAACCATAAATTTGCAGACACCTGATGCAGATTGTAATTTGGATTATGTTGCTAACAAAGCTCGCCCCACTAATCATTTAAAAATTGGAATTTCTAATTCTTTTGGTTTTGGCGGCCATAATTCTTCCATCATTATAAAAAATATTCACTAATCTAATAATAAAGCAAAAAACATTAGCAGAAGGTAATTGCTAATGTTTTTTACTTTTATATATAGTTCTCAATTTATTGATAAATCCCTTTATTTCCTTCAAAGATTTTTTAATTTATTCTCTCCCTTTCTCCATTTCAGCGTGTAGCCAAAGTCAAAAATGCACATTTTTAGGCTGATTGAAAACGTCTGCGGCATCCGAACAAGGCGAACAATAAAAAAAGCGGGCGTTTGTCAATAGTCTTGCATTTCATTTATCTCCCCTTTTATCCCCATTAAAATAATATTTAGTCCCGCTAGAAAATTAGCTTCATTATTGATTGCTCCCTTTTGCTTTAGCATATGACGATATACATATGGTATTTCTTCTTCTGATATTTGGCTGATAGATTCAAAAAATTGTTTATGAATTACTTCTACTCCTATTGTTTTTACCATTTGCAGCTGTCTTTGCTCATCTAAAACAAATGTTGTTATATAATTATTTATCGCTAGTACATACTGAAAAACTTTATGTTCAGGAAATTGTGCACGATAGAATATTTCAAATGTTCTATTGATTAAATGTAGTCTTTTTTTTGTAATCGGCAATGTATCCATCATAATTTCTGCTCCATTTGGAATAGAAAGCAGCACATTCCTGATTGCAAATGCGAGTTCCGTCGTTTCCTCTTGCCAATCATTCGACTGTTTTGGAAATGCGATTTGACTGGAAATATATTCTCCAATCATTTGCAGCAGCTCTTGTTTATTTTTTATGTACCAATATAAAGCCGGTGCTTGCACTTCCAGTTTTGCTGCGATATTTCTCATCGTTAAAGCAGCTATTCCTTTTTCATGCAAAATTTCTAAAGCTGCTGCTGTAATAGATTCCTTATTTACATTCTTTTTAGCCACTCTTGTCACCTCATTACTTCCATTGTAAAGGAATTTTTCATTTTGTGCTTTACTAATAAATTTAACAATGTTAAACTTCTACATGTTATTTAACATTGTTAAGGAATGCGAGGCGTTTATTGAATGAAAAATGAAACAAAACTTGTTCCTGTTATGGCAGCCTTATTGCTGGGCATATTTGTAGCCTCACTAGACAACACTATTGTCGCAACAAGCATGGGTTCAATTATAGGTGATTTAGGCGGCATGGACAAATACGTATGGGTAACTTCTGCTTATTTAGTTGCAGAAATGGCAGGTATGCCTATTTTCGGGAAATTATCCGACAATTTTGGACGCAAACGTTTTTTTATCATCGGAATTATTCTATTTTTAATGGGCTCGATATTATGCGGTACAGCGCAGACAATGATCCAACTTTGTATTTTCCGTGCCATTCAAGGCATTGGCGGCAGTGCCCTTATGCCGATTGCATTTACAATTATTTGGGATGTGGTCCCACCGAAAACTAGAGGAAAAATGAGCGGCATCTTTGGAGCTGTTTTTGGTTTGTCGAGCATTGCAGGACCATTATTAGGTTCTTTTATTACCGATCATATGAATTGGCGCTGGATTTTCTATATTAATATCCCAATCGGTTTAATTGCTTTAGCTTTAATTATTCTTTTTTACAAAGAATCCTCTTACCATACGAAAGCAGCTATCGACTGGGCTGGAGCGACTTTGCTTGTCAGCTTTACTGTTGCCCTCATGTTTGCCTTGGAATTAGGCGGGCATACTTATGCATGGTCTTCCTGGCAAATTCTTTTTTTATTTGCACTCGCCATTATTTGCTTTATCACTTTTTTAGTGGTGGAAACAAAAATAAAAGATCCTATTTTGCCATTTAAACTATTTAAAGAACGGCTATACACAACAGGTGTATTAACAGGCATGTTTTATGGAGCTGTTTTTATGGTTTCAACGATTTATATTCCTTTATATATCCAAGGAGTAACTGGCGGAACTGCCACAAACTCTGGTTTATTATTATTGCCAATGATGGTTACCTCAAGTATTGGAGCTGCAATTGGAGGCGGACTGGCAAATAAAATCTCCTATAAACAAATTATGATTACATCTGGCATTATCATGGGAATAGGAACCCTTTTACTGTCGACATTGGATTCTTCCACGCCAAGATGGATTTTAACGATTTATATGATGATCATTGGTCTCGGTGTAGGACCATCTTTTTCTGTTCTTGGAATGGCATCCTTGCAAAACGCACTTCCACAAGAACGAGGAATCGCCAGCTCGACAAGCAACTTCTTACGTTCTCTTGGCATGACTTTAGGAATAACTGTTTTTGGAATTATTCAGCGGAACAGCTTTACAGATGGACTTCCTGCAATGATGCAAAATGGAAATAACATTGACAGCGGTTCTATTCTTTCACCAGAAGCTCGTGCACAAATTCCTGCTGATGTGCTGAAATTGATTACGGAAATTTTATCTGACTCAATTACTACTACCTTTTTATGGACTTTTATACCACTTGCCATTTCATTTTTATGCATATTATGCATGTCCAATGAAAAAGCAGGCAGTTTTGGCCACACAACAAAAAATGACTCCTGATTACACTATCAAAAACCGTCTAATTTAAAGACGGTTTTTGACTGTTGACAAACGCCCGCTTTCTTTGTTGCTCTCCTTGTTCGGATGCTCATTACCTACCTTGGTAACTTCGCGCCTCGAACGCAGACGTTTTCAATCAGCCTGAAAATTTGTGTTTTTGACTTTGTCTATACTCTGAAACCGTCTAATTTTAAAGACGGTTTTTTTACTTCAAAACATTTTATATAAATTTTTCTTTTTTGTAAATATAAGGTTTATTCATCCTAAATTATGGGTATAGGAATGTATTACATAAAAATAACAGCAAACTATATTTTTTACAGGGAGGGCATTTATGAACAAAAAAGTACTATATAAAGGACAAATATACACAATCCTTTTTCGTTATGAAACAGGTTATTGTGAAATACGAGATTCAACGAACCCATTTAAAGTAAAGCTTGTTCATTGCTCAGAATTAACCACCGTACATACTGCTGCTGTCTGTAATAATCTTATTTAAAACCTAGTGCATCTGTGCTAGGTTTTTTTATGCTGCAGATAACTACGTACATAAAATAATAAAAAAGTGCAATTCTAAGTAAAAAGTAAACAAAATATCAATAATTTTTTTCCACCAACCTTTGCTTTTATGTTTATTTTATTGATTTATATAAAGAAATTACCCTTTTCATCAATTAGCTCTAAAAGATTCGGTTTTAATCTGAGGAATATTGCTGCTCCTCTAGCTTGGATTAAAACATACATTATAGGAGTGGTTTCATTTTGCAGAAAAAGAGAGATAAACAAATCGAAATAGCAGTATGGATTGTGACCAGCTTTTTATTAATAGTGTTTATTCCTAAAAATAAAATACGAGAGGCACAAGTATCCTTTTTATTTAAACAATTGCTGACTTGGGTTTTTGGATTAATAGTAGTTGAACAGAATTTGATTAAATATCCTACAAGAACCTTTTTTCCTAAATCGAATAAATCTAGTTTTACCTTTGAATATTTTGTATATCCATCACTCTGTGCACTTTTTAATATCCATTATCCTTATCACAAAAAATTAAGCTCTAAATTTTTTTACTTCTTCCTTCATACAGCAGGAATCACTATTACAGAAAATTTTTTGGAAAAATACACTTCTTTAATTAAATATAATAAGTGGCACTGGTATTGGACTTTTGCTACCATTTGGCTGACTTATTACATATCCCATCTGTATAGTAAATGGTTTTATCCAAGGAGTTAAAATATAGTTGATTTCATTATTTAATCTTTTATTTCAAATATGTACCCTTGTCCCTTTCGCAAATTCTATTACAACATATACTGTATAGAATTTGTTAGAGGGAGGTGTGGTTATGTCAGATTGTTATAATGGGGGTAACAGCTACAACAACAACTTTGCATTAATAGTAGTATTATTTATACTGCTTATCATCATCGGGGCTTCTTATTGGGGAGGCTACTAATTTATAACAAAAAAGTCCTAAAGAAAAAGCAAAAATACTGCTTTAGGACTTTTTTGCTTTTTCTTTGAATAATGCCAATATGTATGGCTTCCTGCTAATTTAAAAATAACATATCTCTAAAATCCCTTTTGTGTCTACATAATTTCTAATTCCCTTTTTTCTCCTTCTTTTTATCAGAATAACCGCTGACTATCAGATGCATACTAATTTTGTTTCAAACTAACAACCAATTGGGGGAATTTCCTTGTATTTTTATAAAGAAGATTTGATTAATATGATTGTGCCAGATAAACCAGATCCTGCTGCTGCAAAAGTGTTGCAGGAAGCGCTTGGCGGACAATTTGGAGAAATGCGTACACTTATGCAGTTTTCTTTCCAAAGCGCCAATTTTAGAGGAAAAGCAAAACAGTACAGGGATTTGATCAGGGGAGTAATGCTGGAAGAATTAAGCCATGTGGAACTGGTGCAGACTACCATCAATCAACTATTAAATGGTTCTGGAGATGAAGGTGTTGGAAGCATCAGCGAAGACGGGACACCACTTGATATTGCCCTTGAAAATGTAAACCCCCATCATTATATTATGGGTGCACAGGCATCTCTTCCAGTTGATGCGGCGGGAAACCCCTGGTCTGGTTCATATGTATACAGCCATGGAAATTTAGTGGCTGACTTATTAAATAATGTGGTATTGGAATCAACAGGTGTACTCCAAAAAAGCCGTCTTTATGAAATGAGCTCCAACAAAACATTTCGGGAAACGCTAGCCTTTTTAATTGTACGAGATAATGCCCATCAGAATGCCTTTGCAAAAGCATTGGAAACACTGGGAGTAAATTGGGGGAAATTATTTCCAGTACCAAATTATGACCTTAATAAATATCCAGAATGCAAAAAATATGTGGATATGGGATTTCATAATGCACAATTTAATTTCCGCTTAGATGAAACAAGAATCAGCGAAATTTTCCAAGGACCTTCACCAAGCAGAAATAAAGAACCCTTACAAATTGTAGATCCGCCAAAAGGATATCCAGTACCTGAAATGCCTGAAATGCCTAATGAACACGCCCCAGGTTTATATGATTTAAATGCATAATCAGACAGCTTTTGCCTTTTTTTAAACAAGGCAAAGGCTGTCTGATTTTTACAATAATAATTGAGCGACTTAACAAATTTAAAAATCATGGCATAAGAAAAAAACTTTTTAGTATGATAGGAAGGACGTGCACGATAGCATGTATCCCCCATAGTATATGTAGTATTACCTGCTCATAGTTATAAATCCGTTAACTTTGCAAAAGGTTAGCGTCCGCCGTTAATTTACATGGGCAAATGCTTTAAGAGGAAGTGACGAATAATTTGAGAACGATTATAACAGGTTTAAACGGAGCCACTTACCACGATTTCCCAAATCCAGCATATGGAGGCTGGAACCAAATGTTTTATGGTCCACCCCTTAATTACTATTTAATTGGAAATAATCAATATAATTTTAATCCACCTTCCCAAACTAGCCAAGTATCCTTTCCATATATAGGACCAAATGTTCCTTTTCGGTTTTTCTATCCATTTTATTAAAGGATAAAATTAGGGGTCCTTATTCATAAAAAGGATCCTCGATTTACTAAATATTACATTTAATGACTTAATCATTTCATTTACAATTATTTATATCTGATAAACATGGGACCAAACATTATTTTCGATGCTTAAAAGAAAAAATCATAAATTAGATAAATCAAAACTTAACTTGACTATTTTTACAAAAAACAATTTATAGATGTTTTCTATAGCAATTCATCCTTTCCTCAGGGGAAAATCAGTAAATTATCTTAACAAATCCATCTATTCCTTCGCTATTTTAAAAGCATTTTGGAATGGTTTCCCCTTTTTTCATAAATATACTGAAAACCATACATTAGGATAGACTTCACCATAAACAGGAAAGATAAACGGACTTTTGATAGTCTAACAAGATTCACATAGCCAATTTTTTTAAACCAATCTATCATTAAGTAGGTAAAAATAGTATCGATAATTATATTCACTATTAAATACAAGCTGAATTTTCCGAATGTATACTTTAAAATCCATAACGATCCAACAAAAAAAGCTCCAAAAATCAGCGGCAGCTCTCCAATAACATTTGGTTTAATGGTAAACGGAAACCACCACCATTTTCTTTTTTCCGCAATACACCCCTCAAAGGTTACATATAAACACATAAACAGCGCACCAGGCAAAAATCTTTTGATTGATTTTAAACCTATAAACGGCAGAAACACATACGGCAGTACTAGCATCAATAATAAATGCTTTTTTGTTATTTTCATGCAGTGAGCCCCCTTTGCTTATACCTAATAAGACTATTTTTTCCCTTTTAAGAAAAAGATATGTAGAAATGTTTTTTCATTATATGTGGAGAGCATATCCAAAAAATTTAATGAATTCATACATTTCTCGCTCTCTTAAAACGTATTTATAAATATGTTGATAAGGGAGGAACTCATTTTGCCAAAACCAATAATAACAGTATGGGAAGAACATTTATTTTGGCTTGAAATTTTGCAAGACCATGCCTATTTTGTAAGAGACCATTTATCACCTGCTGAACAGGAGTATGTAAATACTTCCCAGAATTACATCCAATTATTCACCGAACAAATCAATCAGTTAAAAAGAATTCCTCGTTCTTCTACTTACAAGGAGGATGTGATGATTCAATTTTCAAAATCAGTTTGGCCTGTCGCCTTAGGATATTTTAAATTCGAAGGAAAATTGCAAGCCCTTAGGATAGATAATAAAATAAATCTAAATTTATCTCCTACCTATTTAAATGGAACATTGGCTGAAAATCAAGAATACTTACGGATTATTAACGCTTGGTCTCAAGGAAAAGACCCTATTCCCCTCCCATTGGTTGACTTGATGGATTTATGGCTAGAAGATCAATTAGGCCATGTGACATTATTTAGAGATTTAATTGATCCTATTGAGATAATGCTGAATCGGCAAGCTGAGGAATACAGCAATAAATTTAGGGCATATATTGTACAAAACCATCATCTAAAAGGATATTTGCGCTTTAAAGAACCAGGTTTTGCCCGACAAAAAGAATTTGCATACGAGGTTGGCAAAACAACCATTGAAATGAACCAATTTATATACAGTATGGTTACTAAATACAAAAAAAACAAACTATTAAATAAATCTACTTTGCGATTTTTAGAACATCATTTTCCTGAAACTTGTTATTTCATCAAAAAACTGAGCTACTATGCTCCAAAATTACAGCCAGATGCAAGCAATTGCACTCTTACAAAACCCTCCTATCTAGATTAGAAAACACTTTCTAACGCAGCAACGACTCTCTATGCCAATACGTTTATTATTGAAATATCTTCTATAAACAAAGATACTGGGAAAAGTTTGGCGAATACTATTTCATTGGGTTAATTAAAATATTGCAATACTTCTTCCATTTATTCATCTACATAGGCATAAATAAAAAAGCATATGGACTTTCTCTAATTGGAAGTCCTTTTTTCTGCTGAAAAATATTAATTTTTTATGTTCTTCGATTTCTATACTCAGCAATAGTTTACCAATCATTAACAATTATTTAATAATTTATGTGTTCTATTTTAATATTACTATATTATGCTAATGTCAGTGGGGATAGCATGCGTGGCTATCATGGTATTTGGCGAAGGAGGAGCCGATACTACTAATTATTTCATTACTTTAGTCATTTTATATACATACACAAAAGATAAACCAATCGTTTTTATTGCCATGGTTTATCTTTAAATTCATCAGCTAACTAAAAGGAATGGAATAGATGTACATTAAAAGAAACCCCATGGGGATGGATAATAGCAGTGTCAGCAGCGGTTTTTTTTCATGCAAGCGGAGAAAAATAAACATAAGAATATTAAAGAAAAAAGAGTCTACAAGCGTCCAGCTATTGTGATGGGTAAAAGTCCCTGTCTTTATCAGTATCCATTCATTAGAAGTATAAATAATAACCCAAATAAATGTCCACGAAATCGAAATAAAATGGCTTTCTGGATAATTTCCTAAAAAAATAAATATGGTGCATGCAAATACAATAAACTCTCCCATTAAACAGATAAGCTCATATTTCAGAGGCCAAGTCGGCTGGAGTATCCAAAGATGCTTAGCACTCGTCAAATAGTAGTACATTACATCACAGAAAATAAAATAGAGAATGGTTGAATAGTATTTCTCCCAATTTCGCCAATCTCCCCATTTTATTGCTGCAGCAATCCATGTTGTTACGCCAATAATTTCTGCCATTCACTTCGCCTCGAATACATAAGTTTAGTACAATAAAGATTTTGCATTAAAATTTCTTAATATCACACCTGTTTTTGTCCCTATTTTCACCAAATATTCGTTTTTTTAAACAGGATTCTACAATTTCTCCAGAGATAAAAGCCTTATTGCTTTTTGCAATAAAGCTTTTATTTGCTTATTCTTCCCTTTTTAGCTGTTTAAAGTAACATAAACTGTAAGATTACTCAGCATGATTTCTTCTTAAAAAAGGTGTATCTCTTTTTCCCCTAGACAATACCTTACACTTAGAGCTCCCGCATGCTAAATTGCTTTTAAATAATTTTCGTTTTAAAAATCGATTAAAACGCTCAGGATACTCCCCTATAATATTCTTTGCATAATTTAAGAAATTGACGTAATTATCCAGTAGCGCTTAACAGCTTTCAAGAAAATCCAGCCTATGTTAAAAGCCACTTGATCTATCTTTAATATTCTTGACGCTTCCCCATTATCTTTTCTTTAGTGATATGCAAACACTTCGGCCAATAGAAATATCTCCTGATGCCTTGCAATCCATGCTTTGATGCTCAAACGAATCCTAGCTATCCAAATTCCACCTGCTATTGACCTCTCCTTTTTCTTCAAAATAAAAACCAGTTACCGCATATCACAATACAAATAATTTTTGTTTTTATAGTTGGCATTGAACATATTTCTTTGATAACACTTAAATTTTAATACCTCTAAGACAAATGATAAGAACAAAATCCTTAATAAAAAAATAAATTAACAGTACAGGGATTTAGTTTCTATACTTTTATTCAGCCTCTTCCTAATATAAAAATTCCTTTGCTGAACATCTCTGTCTAATCTCATCATCTTATAGCGAAGCAAATTTCCATTCATAGAAAATATGATTTTCTCGCAGCCTTTTCCTCTTTACTACGAAATAAGCATTCCAAAAAATTCCAAGGGGGGTGGATATTATTAACCCATATATGATAATTACAGGACTTCTATTAGTAGAAGCGGGAAATTCCTATATCGCTAATCAAGGAGTTTCTATTAAGGATATACTTTATTATGTGCAGAGATGGTAAGAATCTAATCTTTTCCAAATAAAAAAAGCATGGAATGAGCAACTATTTCTAACTCGTTTCATGCTTTTTTTATGAATTTTCTACTTTCAATTCATTTAATTTGGATGGGCACCCCTGTTTAAGTTATTTTAAATAACTTAAATATTACATAAAAATTCAGCATCATCTCAATCACTTCCTAAATTCTTTATCCTTGTTCATGCCTAACCATAACCTTGCACAATTATCCAATTCAGACAATAACCTTGCCCTCAAGCATCTATTTCTGATAGTTTTACAGGTTTTCCTTCTTTGAAAGACTTTTTTGCTGCAAGGGCTATCAACTCTGCTTGTAATCCATCATAGCCGCTGACTAAAACAGCTTTGTTATATAATATACAATTAACAAAATCTCTCGTTTCCTCTACATACGCATCAAGGTATCTTTCCAAGAAAAAATACTTAGGTTTATCGGTATAAACCCCTTCGTCTGTTGTTAACTCCACTGTATTAGGAAAATCATTCTTCACCGTTGCACAACCTAAGGAACCAAATACCTCCACTCTTTGGTCATAACCATAAACAGCCTTTCTGCTATTATCGATGACGCCAATTGCTCCATTTTTAAACTTTAAGGTAATAACTGCTGTATCCACATCTTCCAAATCTCCGAATATAGGATCCACTAAAACAGCTCCTTGTACATATACTTCTTCTACATCACTTCCTGATACAAATCTTGCCATATCAAAATCGTGAATAGCCATATCAATAAAGAGCCCTCCTGATACTTTAATATAATCTGGAGTCGGCGGATTTGGATCCCGGGAAGTTACTTTAACAATATGTGCCTGCCCTACTTTTCCACCCTTGACCATTTCCTGTACTCTTTTAAAATTGTGATCGAATCTGCGGTTAAATCCAATCTGCAATTTCACCCCTGTCTCCTTTACAATCTGAAGAGCACGTTTTGTCTCCTCAACATCGAAACTAATAGGCTTTTCGCAGAATATGTGTTTTCCCGCTTTAGCTGCTTCCATAATAATTTGTGTATGTGTATTTGTTGATGAACATATGAAAACAGCATCAATTTCAGGATTATTGATAATAATTTTATAATTATCATATACATCTTGAATGCCTATACTTTCTGCCCACTCTTTAATTTGATCCGCAAATATGTCAGAAATCGCCGTCACTTCTGCACTCGGTAATCTAACCAAATTTTCCGCATGTAATTTTCCAATTCTTCCTGCCCCAATGATTCCAATCTTAACTTTTTTCATCTATTTTTCCCCTCTCATTCAATTTACATAAAACCTGATACTTCGGAGTGATAAAGTCTAAGCACCTTTGTCGAAGAAGATATCTGTTATATCGCTCTCAAAGAAACTATTCCATTTATTTCCCCTCTAAACGTTCGTTTAATTTAGCAATTTTCGCTTTGACTGTTTCTTTTGTAATTACTTCCGCTCCTGAATCAATGCGTTTTTCAACTTTCTCGCCGTTTGCATTCTGGTAAGCAGACTCTACGCCTAAATAACCAATCATATAAGGATCTTGGGCAACAGTAGCAGTTAAACCGCCGTTTTCAACAGATTCTAATCCTTCAGGCGTTCCATCGAAACCTATGACTAACACATCTTTATTTTTGTCTTGCACTGTACGCAATGCACCTAAGGCCATTTCTTCATTAGTCGCATAGACTGCTGCGATATTCGAATGCGCCGTCAAAATATTTTCCATTACGCTTGCGCCTTTTGCACGGTCGGAGTCAGCAGGCTGAATAATCACTTTAATTCCTTGCTCTTTTAACACTTCTTCTGCGCCTTTTGCACGGTCATCATGAGTGTTATCACCTTTCGCTCCACGAATAATTGCTACCGTGTCTCCCTTTTCCACTTGTTTTGCAATAAACTCTGCACCTAAACGGCCAGCTTCATAATTACCCGTTCCAATAAAAGATACTTTATCCTTAAAGTCAGCGTCAGTGTCAAGCAATAAAACAGGAATCCCTAAAGCTTTTGCTTGCTCAAAGGTAGGCTTTGCTGAAGCAGGCTGGCTTGGAGCTACAAGAAGTGCATCTACACCTTGAGTAAGTTGATCTTCCATCATCGATACTTGTTCTAAGAACTGTGTTTCAGCTGGCGGTCCAAGGACATTAACCTTCACTCCATATTTCTCTCCAGCTGCTTTTGCGCCTGCTTCGACAAACTTCCAGTGGTCACTGTTTAGCGCCTTTAAAACAACACCAACTTCTAATTCTCCATCATTGCCTTTCCCCCCACCGCTGGCATTTCCTGATTGTGATTCTGTTGCATTATTTCCACAACCAACTAATGTGATTGAACTGATAAGCAAAATTAAAGGAATATACCATATCTTTTTCATAAAAAGCTCCCCCTTATAAAGTTTCTTCTTATCAAATATTTAATTTTTTCTTTATACACTTACTGTAAATAATCTGATCAATATCTCTCTAATCTTTTTTTCTCCATCTGACCGAACCACTGCCCATTACAATATTTAACAAATAATAGGAGACAATAATTTTGTCAGAATAAATTTCCTTATAGCTTTAACAGATACTTAAAGTGTTTATTTACTACATACCAACGCCTGAAAATCATTTTCCTTAAATCTATAAGGCGTTAACTATTCCTATCAATAAATGCCCTTCATCTAATAAACAGGTTACACTTTTACTTTGAAACTACTTCTCCAAAAGACCTTTTTAGATATGCAAGAGATTCAATTGCATATGTATAAATAGACTCCATCGCTAAAGGACCTTTATCTGCTTGGAATGGATTCACCCCTGGTGCAGAACACTCCACAACAACTGTTTTGCTGAACCCAGATTTCTTAATGCCAGAAACTACTTTTTCAAAGTTAATATGCCCTCTTCCCAAGGCTTGACGATTGCTATCAGCCACATGAATAATGGCCAGATGATCTTTCAAATTTTCAAATGCTGTTTCCATATCTTGTTCTTCAATGTTCATATGATACGTATCTAAGAGTGTTTTAACCATTGGATGATTAGCTTCTTGAACAAACCTCAAAGCATCTTTTGCATTATTCACAATACAGCTTTCATAACGGTTCAAAGGTTCGATTACTAGAGTTACATCCAATTCGCTTGCTAAATCGGTTAATTGATGGATAGACTCCATTGCCCATTTCCAATCCTCTCCCTGATTTCCCATTGGTGCTACTTTTCCTACAGCTGAAGGGCATACTACAAGATATTTACCTTCTACTTGTTTCACCGCTTCGATTTGTCGTTTGAAATAATTAACAGCTTTGCTTCTATTGAGAGTATTTCGATTTGCTAAATCTTGTTCTTCATTTGGCCATCCTGTATCTCCAGTCAATCCTTCTATTTCCAAGGATAGATCTCGAGAAAGCTGTAATAGTTCTTTCCAATTATAATGGTCTACTGCTGCACGAATTTCAATGGCATCATAACCTGTTTCCGCTACAAATTTCATTACTTTTTCAATGGAGGCATTCCCAAAAGTCCAACTGCATATAGAAAATTTCATATGTATCTCCTACTCTCATAGATTTTAACTTTCTCAAATGAACTTCTCACAGTTTTCAGATAACCGATTACTTAAATAATTTTACTAATGCTCATAGATTTTATTATTAATAATAAAATCTATGAGCATTAAAACTATTATAAATGCACCACCTTCCCAAGTAACTTTTTCGAAAAAACAAGGTAACCGATTACCTTGTTTTAAAGTCTACACTATTTTTAAAGCGTTTTCAATAATAAATTCAGAAAATAATTTTACTTCATATATTTTTATTCTTAAACGATGTATCACCTAATCTCCTTTTTCTCCAAAAGCCCCAATAAACTGTCTTTTAATATAAAGTTTTTTTCCATTGATTATTGTTTTTTGTATTATTCCATCAAGTTAGCTTGCTGGTCGTATAAATTAATTTGCTGCAAAAACAGCAAAGATTACAAAAAGATCCTACTAATATAAAAGAAGCCGGCTTCAAATAATGCAACTTTTTGAACCAACTTCTTTTTCATTAAATATACTATTTTAGTTTTTCATATTCTCTATCTGCATAGTTGATTGGCGAATAATGATGTCTGGCAATAAAACTACCCGATGTGTCATTTTACTTTTCCCTTCAATTTTTCTAGTCAATAAATCTACAACATGATGCCCAATGTCTTTAAGGGGCTGCTGCACCGTTGATAAAGAAGGCACTACAACTTGAGATAGTTCAGTATTGTCAAATCCAATCACAGATAGATCATTGGGGATTATTAAACCACGTTCATGCGCAGCTTGCATAACACCAATTGCTAACGAATCATTGCAGCCAAAAATAGCGCTTGGGCGTTTCTCTAAATCAAGTAAACTTCCTGCATGAAACTTGGCGTATTCCCTTGTCGGATGATCACAAACCACTGTCAAATTTTTATCAATCGTTAATCCTGCATCAATCAGAGCCTGCTGATATCCTTTTATACGCTCTTTGCTGCTTCTATCTCCTTCAGCAACAACTCCAATGTTTTTATGGCCTAGTGACAACAAGTATTCCGTAACCTGATAACCGCCTAAATAGTCATCGACTGTGACACTGTCAATTGGAAGAGCAGGCAGATCTCGTGCAATCAGAGCAAGCGGAAATCCCTCTTTAATTAAATCTCTTAAAAGTTTAATGTTTTTAAATCTAGCTGCTACGATGATTCCATCTACTTGTTTTTGCTTTAAGAGCGATATATATTTCAGCTCTTTGTCTGGATTCGCATCTGTATTACATATCATTAAACTAAACCCAAGTTCTTGCCCTCGTTCTTCTATATATTTTGCATATTCTGCAAATATGGGATTGGAAAGATCAGGAATGAGCAATCCAATTGTATACGTGCTTTTCCCTTTTAGAGCAGAAGCAATCATGCTTGGCTGGTATTGTAATTCATCCATTACTTTCTGAACTTTCAACTTCGTTTTTTCACTGATGGAACCTTTGTTGTTAATTATTTTAGAAACAGTAGCTGTTGAAACGCCAGCTTTTTTAGCTACATCATAAATAGTTATTTTCATTTTAAACACACTCTCAATATCGATTGAATTTTTTATAATAATGTATAGACACTGTTTTATATCATTTACTCATTTTATCAGGAAACAGCACCCTTTCCCCTAACTTACAGATCATCTAAATATATTTTCAGTAATTCCAGCGAATGAATAGCAATTTCCAAGGTAACCGATTAACTTTATTTTAATTATATTTTGAATCTATATAAAAATAAAGCCTTTTCCTTTAAAAAGGCGGATAATCAAAAGAATACTGACAGTAATCCATTTTCCATCACTAACAGGCTTAGCAAATAGACATATTATCAGCTGTGCATCCACACCAAAAATAAATAAAGGAGATAAAAATTGGAAAGCTCTTTATAAATCAAGAATTCCTCTTATAAATCTATTTCCTGTTCGAAATATAAAACAGTGCATAAAGTTAGTTTTTTATCTCTTATACTAGTTTTATCAACTTGTATCTTACCTTTGAATTTATTGTGATCATTAGAATTGACAAAAATCAGCTTAAATTTGGGACTTGCTATTTTTCTTTCCCCTGTTCCTTTTATGCAAGACATACTTCTACATTTCTTCTTAGAATATTATTCATACCATTGCTCCTCGGCTTGAAATGAAAATATGTGCAAATGTCTGCCAAACAATCAGCAAAAGCTATAAAGAAAACAGCGTTACGGCCTCTATAATCCATACAATTACAACTATTTGAAAACTAATTTCCGCTGCACTAACCCCATTCATATCCAATTATAACCTCTCCTAGAATTTGCCTAATTTATATAAGGACAGACATTCCTTCTCTAACCCAAGCATACCTTACTATTAAAAAGGAGAATTGCCATGCACCCTTCTGACACAACTTATGGCGGAGTATTCTATCAAAGTTATCCTCATCTTTATCATGGTCCTTGGAATGAACTCTTTCGTTATCCTGACTCTTCTTATCCTATTGAACAACTCCCTTCTGATCTACATGCTTATCATCACTATTTAAAGCTTCTTGGTCCCCTTCATCCGAGAAAAAAGGACCTCATCCCATTAATCAAAAAAGCAATGGATGGGGAGTATTCTGCAATATCATGTTATAAACAATTAGAACATTTAGCTCCTACTCAAAAAGAGAAAAAAATCATTCATGAGATTAGAAAAGATGAAATTAGACATTTAAATACATTTTCAGCGATTTATACTCAACTTACTGGAAAAAAATACGATCCAAAAATCAGCGAAAAATGTCCTAATGAATATAAATCTGGACTAGATTTCGCCTTCTGTGATGAACAAAATACAGTTGATCATTATTTAGATATCAGCGCCCAAACAGATAATAAATATATTAAAGAACAATTTACGAGAGCAGCAAGTGATGAACAAAACCATGCAGTTTGGTTTCTATATTTCTTAAATAGGGGGATTTCTAGATCATAGAAAAAACATAGCTTATTAGGCTTTTCTGGAAGGGGGTAAAAATAGATAATATTGGTGTGTCACTATTAGCATGTAAGCAAGACAATTATCAGCAATATTAACGAATTAGCAGAAAACACTGATTTTCATCTATCAAAAGATTTATGGATGGTTCCAAAAAGGATTTATAAAAAGGATTAAAATATTTATTGCTTTTATTCAAAAATTTTCTTCAAAGTTAGTATCTTTTTCAACTAACAATAACGTTAAAAAGGGGAATATTTTTTCAAAAAAATCCCCTTTTATTTAGCAAATCTCCAGTCCCAACTTGCTGAAACAAGTCTGCTGCCGATTTCTGCCTATCTCCCAAATGCATAACGCATCATCTGCTTAATTTTTTGCTATTTTCAGAGATTATTATTTGAATTTTTTTTATTTTTGATAGTAAAATAGAGAAGCATGATAATAATACTTCCAATTATAAGCAATTGTGCCCACATTTAAAATGGAGGTCTGTATGAATAAAATTACTCAAGCAGAAGCGGTAAAACTGAAAAGTGTCCTAGCAAAAAGAATTCATGAGTTAGAAGAAGAAATGGATCGAGTGGCATTTGTGCAAGTCGAAGCAGGCAAAAAAATGCCTGTGCAAAAACGAACCATACAAGATGTGGAAAAGGATATAGAGGCAGTTCGCACAGATTATCGTCTGTTAGATACGCTTATGTACCGGGCGAATATTGATTATACTATTCTGTTTGAAAATAAAAAGCTTCCGATTGTCGAAGCTATTGAACTCGCGACACAATTAAGAGCAAAAGCGAGAAAATATAAAGAATTTGCCGCAGCTGAGCAAGAGGAATATCTCTATTCCTATGAATCTATTCAGTTGATGAAGATTGCTACCTATGATCCAGAGGAATATCGCGTAAAAAGCATGGAATGTGAAAGACAAGCAAATCGGCTGTCCAATTTAATCAACAGCAAAAACTATCAAATCGAATTAGATTTTGAAGCAGATAAATATTTTTAAGCCTTGAATAGGTGAGACTCCTGTTCAAGGCTTAGAAGGATCATTTGGTGTGTATCTCACATGGTTTTAATGGCGATGGGACAAACCGATTATCCATGATCCATTACCCTGTTATCCTTTACCAATGACCAATAAAGCAAATGGCAATGGCTTATTTCTTTAAGTAATTTGGCATCCTTCTATGAAGAACCGGCCTCATGATAGTTTATCTATTGATGGGGTCGGTTTTTAACTTTTCACCCGTCTAAAGTCTGATAAAAAATTCACGCTCCCTTATTTTATAGCAAATAAAAAAACTATGTTGCAAAAGATTGATCAAAATAACGGTTTCTTTGATTAACCATTTATTTAAGATTTTTTTTATCCTCTTATTACAAGAATCCTTTAATCTTGTTTTTCAAAAAAATGAATTAAGGCAAAAATAATAGCACATTATTTCAAATCTCTCCCAAAGTTAAGATAAGAAAAAGAGTCTGGAATCATGTGCTCGTTTATCATAATCTATCTAAAGAGAAATATTTTCATCCATTCTATTGCTGCCTTTTCCTCCAAACCGCTTTATCCCTTTGTGCTTTTCGCATTGAATTGCCAGATTATTAAAGTATATTTTTAAGCTAATATAATATGAATAATTAGACAAAATATTTTAGCATGGTAATTCCATATCCATGAAATATATGATAATATTACGAATATACGTTCTATCTATAAAGAATATATAAAATAAAAAAGAAGAGGTGTGTATCGATGATTTTAGGGGCTTATGCTTATTTACGAATGAATGGTGATGGAAAAGAAGCTGTAACATTTTATGAAAATGCACTAGAAGCAAAGGTTTTAGGAGTGCAAACATACGGAGAATTGCCTGAAAACCCAGAATTCCCTCTTCCTGCTGAAGCAAAAGACCTTGTAGTGCATGCACAATTAAAAATCGGCAATACATTCCTTATGCTATCTGACACATTCCCAGGTCAACCATATCAAATGGGATCACAAGTGGACGTAGCGATTACCCTAAATGATGCGGAAAAATCAAAAGAAGTATTTGGAAAACTTCAAGAAGGCGGCGAAGTAATCATGCCACTTCAAGAAACTCCTTGGAGCCCATCCTATGGACAAGTAAAAGATAAGTTCGGCATAACCTGGCAAATCTCCACCATCGCAGAAAACTTTAGTTGATTTTTGAAAAAAAAACTTACATTTTAACTTGAGCATGCTTGATTAGAAATAGAAACTCGATAGCTACAATAATTTGAATATGATTACAAAGAAAGGAAGTGCCAAATAATGAATTTCGAAATGGTTATGCAGGAACTGGAAGCGCTCGGCAAGGAACGAAGCAAAAAGACTTACATAAGCAATGGTGCACAAGAGCCGCTTTTTGGCGTAGCTACAGGCGCTATGAAGCCGCTCGCAAAAAAAATCAAAAAAAATCAGCCATTAGCCGAGCAGCTTTACGCCACCGGGAATTACGATGCCATGTATTTTGCCGGCATCATTGCAGACCCAATGACAATGACTGAGGCAGATTTTGAGCGTTGGATAGATGCTGCGTATTTCTATATGCTGTCCGATTATGTGGTTGCAGTAACTTTAGCAGAAACCGACTTTGCACAAGTGGTTGCCGATAAATGGATTGCAAGCGGCGATGAACTGAAAATGTCGGCAGGCTGGAGCTGTTACTGCTGGCTTTTGGGCAATCGACCAGACGCTGAATTCAGCGCCAGCAAGATTGCCGGTATGCTTGAACAGGTAAAAAATACGATTAAAACTTCTCCTAATCGAACAAAGTCTGCTATGAATAATTTTCTTTACACAGTCGGGATTTCTTATTTGCCGCTACATGATAAGGCTGCTGAAACCGCTAAGGCTGTAGGCCCAATTGAAGTCACACGAGACAAGAAAAAAAACAGCATCCTTTTTGCTTCCGAAATTATTCAAAAAGATATAGATAGAGGAAGGCTTGGTTTCAAGCGCAAAAATGTCCGATGTTAGCATAAATGCGTTCCGGCAGTATTATTAAAAGCTATTTATAAAGAAAAAAGCAACAATTCAAACGTTGCTTTTTTCAATTTATCTTATTGGGAATCTTATACACTAGGAAAACTTCAAGTCAAATTCCTTACTATGCTAAGGAACCGCCTTTTTTAAAAGGGGGTTCTTAACAGTTATAGAAATTGACTAGTGTCGAATCTTTCCTTTAACCTGCTTTAACGTCGCTACTATAAGAAAGCTGACAATCACTAATAAAAGCCATGAACTCACCTTTCCTAGATGAACAAGACTCCATTCATCCGTTTGGTTGGGATATTTCCAAGCTCCAAAAAACGTTGCGATATTTTCGGCTACCCATATAAAAAAACCAATCAGCGCAAAAGAAAGCGCAAGTGGCATACGATAACATGTCCCATTGACCTCGTATATGACCCATGATCGCCAAAAGACGATAATTACAAATCCAGATAACCACCAACGAATATCCATCCAATAATGATGGGTAAAGAAATTCAAATAAATCACAGCTGCAAGAGGTACAACTACCAAAAACGGCGGCCATTTAATCAATTTCACCTTTAACCTTCTCCACGCTTGGCAAAGATAACTCGCTACACTCGCATACATGAATCCACTATACAAAGGCACTCCAAAAATTTTGGAATACCCCTCCTCTGGATAAGACCAAGAGCCCATATGCACCTTAAAAAGTTCAAGAGCAAGCCCAATAAGGTGAAACAATGTGATAACCTTCAGTTCATCCCCCGTTTCAAGTCCAGCACGCACCATCCACCACTGCATGAGAAGGCAGATGATAAGCAGCCAGTCATAACGCGGCAGGAAGGGAATTGGCAGTAGTTGCGTAAAAGCCAACGAGGCAAAAATAACGACAGGAAACAAACATGATAGAACCTGCTGCCACCCAAAATAAACGAGCTGCTTTAGTGTTCTCATGATTTGTACCTCCATTTTTTGAATGGGTAAATTCATGAACAGCTCCCCTTTTATGAATTTGATTCATTGAAATAATGGAAAAATCTTTTTTGTTTTTTAATGCTAAATATTCCCACTTTATTGATTTTGGTTATCTTCATCGCTTCGATATTCTAAAATATCTCCAGGCTGGCATTCTAAAGCCTTACAAATCGCCTCTAAAGTTGATAATCGAATCGCTTTCGCCTTTCCATTTTTCAATATAGAAAGATTAGCCATTGTTATCCCAACCCTCTCTGAAAGTTCAGTTACACTCATTTTTCTTTTAGCCAGCATCACATCAATATTGATTATAATTGCCATTGTTGTCACCTCAGACCGTTAAATCATTTTCTGATTTTATATCTATGGCATTTTTTAACAGACTTTGAAGAACAGCAGCAAAGACTGCAATTACCATGGAAGCAAAAATAAGGACTAATCCGATTAATATGATACCTGGGGCATCGTCTGCCTCCGCCAAAAGATAAAAAAGTGGCATTCCTAGAACAAACAGGCTACTGATTGTGATTGCACATTGTTTAATATTGCTTAAAGACTTTACAGATAATTCTGAGAACGCTTTGTTCTTGTCAATATAGTGCAAAAGTTTAAAAGCTTGATATAAAGCAACGTAAAATGGTATAGCTGCTGCATAAAAAACGATGAAAACAAAATACTTTATATAATCCATATCTGGATACAATTCTGCTGCAAACCCCGCTATCTCAGGCACTAAAAAGATGCACAAAACAAGAATTGGAATTCCGATAAAAATAACAGCTATTTTTAAAAAGAGCGTTGACACTCGTTTCACAAAAAACACCTCACTTATTTATTGTCTATTTGAATTTAACATATTATTTATCGTTTAACAATAAATTTTTATTAAATAATAAAATGTTTTTATTGTTATACTTTTAAAAACCAAAATAAAAAGCATTCCTCATTACAAAAAATGCTTTTTAAAACTTAAAACTATTCAATTTATAGATGATTAACTAACCTCCCTTAATAAACAAATATTTATCTCTTATTTTCACAGTTTTTTCTTATTCCTTCTATCTAGAGAACGTTCTAACTAAGCACTTATGAAAACTTCTGTTTCAGATAAGTCATAACCAGCAATACACGCTTTCCCTTTTAAAGTCTCTCTATCATTTTTAGCAGCTTAACTAAATGCTTTGCATTTTCAGGCTGTTGAAAAACGTTCGCTCTCTTCGTCACTCCCCTTTTTTGCGGTGCTCATTACCACCAAACGGTAACTCCACTCCTCAAAAAGTGGGATTCCTCGATAGTCAAACGTTTTCATTCAGCCTGATTTTTTACTATCAAACTTTTTCGACACTCTGTAAATGCTTTGCATTTTACAGCAAAAAATCATTTTGTGCTTTTAGACTATCTCCAACAAGTTCGCGAGCGCGTTTGCCCTCCATCTCTGGCTAAAGCTGTGTATACCTGTGCTCTTATTGATTCTGCTTCATTTTTGCAGCGTTTCTTTTTCACTTGAATATTATAGCTTTTTATTTTTTTCGAGGTATAAGAACCTGTTAGTAGATTAAAAAAATAACCGGATGTTTAAGTCCGGCTATTAGTATTTAAAGTATTGGAAGTTTTTCTAGGCCTAGGAATATGCCAACCATATTTTAAAGAAAACATTCTTAAAGAAACAATTAAAATAAATAAAATATAAAGTTCAAATTCATTCGTAGCATCTCTAAAGCTGATAATAATGCCTGTCATAATAGCCCAAAACGCATATAAATCATATTTGAAAACAAAAGGTTGCCTCTTAGCTAAAGCATCTCTAATAATTCCTCCACCAACTCCAGTTAATAGCGCTGAAGTTATAATGGCACTTGAAGGAAGATTTAACTCTTTTGCGAACAATGCTCCTTGAATAGCAAAAGCTGCTAATCCAATAGCATCCAATAGACCGAAAGTAAGCTCCCAATGTTTCCGTTTGGTCAGATTTTGAAGTGGAAGAACATAAATTAAAGTAATAATTAAAAAGCTAATTAGGAATAAAGTTCCTTGACTCCAAAGAGTTGTTCCGGGAGCACCGATAAGCAAATTGCGTATAGCTCCTCCCCCAAATGCTGTAATAAAGCCTAAAGCATAATAACCTATCAAATCGTAATCTTCTTCTGATGCAATAATCGCTCCGCTTAATGCAAAAGCAATTGTTCCAATGATGTTAAAAATTTCCCAGGACATAGTTACACCTACATTCATTAATGTTTAAAAATGGCATTTCTATTTGCTTATTTAGATATTAAATTTAAACTTTTTTGTTCCAAATAAGTACTATTTCTTTTTTAATAATCAAATAGCAAAAAATATATTCCGCTTAAGTACAAATATAGTAATAAATAGTGATTTTATATCTTTAATAAGACAAAAAAAAGAACACACTATTTAATTAAATTTTTCCAAAAGCCATAAATGTAAAAAATAGCAAGCCATAAAGACTTTAGTTTAATAAACTATAAAATTTATAAATCTATTATAAAGGAAATCAAATACTTAGAAAAGGAAATAATTGAATAAACTAAACAAATAGAAAAAAGAAAATATAAACGAAAACCCATCAAAATATAAAGTGACCCCAATTGTTCAACATATCCAGCAATTAGGGTCACTTTAAAATTAAAAAAGCTTCTTCTTAGTCTCCTTGGTTCCATCTTTCCATAAGCAAAATAAGAAATTATTTATTTGAAGCTATGCATCAGATTCATCTTCACTAAATTATTCGCTAGAACCTGGCTCATTTGTTGCATTTTTTATTTTATTTTTCCCACCATCTTTAGCAACCTGACCAAATTGATTTGCGTTTTGGCCGCCTTTATCAGCAATCTGTCCGCCTTGACTCGCATTCTCTCCATCCTTACCTGTCAGGTTCTGTGAGCCTTCCGATGCTTTTTGTTTTACTCCAGCATTGCTTCCTTGGTTTGCAAGATTATTATTATTGTAAATATTTACATAAATTTTAATTCCATCTTTATCATGCTTGAATGAAATCGTTTCTTTTGGATTTTTATTTTTATCCTTCTTTTTGCTTTTATCTTTCTTTTTACTCAAGCGTCTCACCTCCTTCATCCATTCTGCTATTAATATATTACTTTATATAATAAATGCTTGTATGCTTGTCCATCGCTATTTTTCTTTTTAATGAACAATTCTCTCCTCCCCAAAAACAACAAATTCCATTTTTTTAAATACCTATTAGAATGCACTTATAATCAGGAGTGTTTTCAAGAACTCTCAAGCGTTTTTCTTTTTGAATGAATTGTTTCCTTATTTTATATTTTTGCAGAATTGCAAGCAGACTCTACATATCTATACACAGTACTGTTAAATGAAGCCTTATTTCTTCCTCCACTACTCTGCCCATATGATTGAATAAGAAAAAGCACCCTATTCAGAGTGCTTCTTATTACAATATTCCTTAATCATTTTTTCTTTTTCTATAAATTCTTTCATCTTGATGTTAATCCACGTGGAAATCTTGATACCTTTCTTGCCGGCATACTTTGCAAACTCATCCTAAACGCCCTATTCGAGAGTAATATTGTGACTAGTTGCTGCCAATAGTGCCGCCTCCATTTTATAGTGTTTCATATGGACAGATATTGACTGAAGGTACTATAAATATTAATAAGACATTAGATTTCCAAGCGAAGGATAAAGGTGAATCATTCGGAAATCCATAGACTTATCTAATCGTGTAATTACTATTCAAAAAGGATTAATAAATGACTGATCCTTTTACAGAAATTATCAAAATAAAATGACTTTAAAGGATTAGCTACTTACATGAAATTAATTTATTCCTATGCAGAAATGATGGAAACTTCATGCCTAAATCAAGTTTATTTAATGCCATGGAAAGAATTCTAAATAGGGCTGATCTTCCTTCATATACCTATACATGTTCTTAGGGACTCTCACACTGTATTACTTTTAAAATCTAGGGTAAGTAAGTATTAAGTCCATACAAAAAAGGCCTGGTCATAACAAACCACCAAGCCACTATTGGTCTATACTCACATATTTCTAAGAAAATAGAAAAAGGCTACTTTAAAAAATACGAACATCGACCGGACGATATACTGGGTTTTTAAAAAATTCATGGGCGTTTTATAGGAGACGTGCTATTCTTCCTCCATAACACATGTATGCACCCATGATTATTAAATCCTCAAAACCTGTTAATATCAATCTTTTATGCTATTAATACATTTCCTTGTATTGATCTCTTTCCCAGGATCGACTTGTGTTCTGAACATGTCTTTTTTTCTTACTCATTATCATGCCTTTTAAGAATCCCTGGGTATAAAAGATTTCTAAAATAAAATCTTTCACTTTTATTCATATCTTTTCATAAAAATAGTAAAAAGTAGTCCTCAAGGCTATTTTCGGCTAAAGTCCTTATTTGTTTAAATAGATTTATTTACAAACTTGTTCTTTTTTCCACTCATTTATTATAGGAACGCTTCCCCAACTGTTACATAAAAAAGGCTTCCTATTATTTAAGGAAAGCAGCCATAAGTATATCCACAACCTCTCTCTTAACAATTCATTTTTTATATGATTATCTTTATAATTCTTTTTTACATTTTACAATAATAAATTTAATTGGAGGCTTATTTTCCATGTTCTTACTTGGCTCGTCGATTTTGGAAGACTCTATCAGTCCATATTTTCCAAATTCTTGTTTTATAGAGTCAGAATCATAGAAAAACATTTTTACGCCTTCCATTATTTCGAAATAGTCTTTATCCAATTGTTTGCCCTTGCCAAACATTGGGGCTTCTTTTGAAACAGTTGTAAAAATCATATATGCATTGGGTTTTAACTGATTATAACAATCTTGAATAAACTTCTCTCTTTCGCTGTTATTCAATAAGTGAATAAGCGCATGGCAAAATATGCCATCATAGAGTTTATTATCAAAAGGCATGTCAGTTACCGAACCATGAAAAATACTGATATCAAGCCCATTTTCCCTCGCCAAATCAATCGCTGTTTTTGAAATCTCAATACCTGTTACATTTATTCCCTTGTCAATAAAAACCTTTGCATTTCTACCATATCCCATACCTGGTAACAGTATGTCCTTAACATTTTTTTCAAGAAAAAAGTCCTTTGTTAAGATTGCGGAGTCTGTAGGTTCGAATCCCCACATTGTTTGTTTTTCTATAAAGCTTGATTCCCAAAATTCCATTATACCTCTATCTCCTTTAGGTTTTATTTTAATTAGGATGCTATGTTGCTTAAAGTACTGTTAAACACTCAATTAAAGACATAAAAACTTTTTACTAACTATAAGGGGTGTTCGTCTTTTTTTAAATAATAATCTCTTTACGATTAATGAAATGTGTTCTTATATTTTCATTATCGTTCTTGTTAAACTAGCTTTATAAATAATTAAATATTATTTTAAACCTACACTACAGGGATCTATATGCTATTCTCTATACTAGATTATTTTTTCAAACCGATTTTTCATCAATCCCTTACGATAATCATCAATAAAATTGCTATACTTTATTTCAAAAATATTTTCTAATGTAAATTGATGCTCTGGAGAAAGGTCTCTTATTGTTAGTTTTTTATAAACTTCATGTAAATCATTTTTCTTTTTAAAATGCTCCAAAAAATCTTCATATACTATCTTTGCAAGATTTTCTTTTTCAAATTTCTCTTCCAGTTCTTCTGAAATATCTTCGCAAAAAGAAATGGAACGGAGAAATAAATACTCTAGGACATAAAAAGTAACTGTGTGCTTCAGATTGCAGGGACAAAAGAAACTATTCGTTATCCTCTCCCAGTATCCTGCTCCATCTAATCCTTTTCTATTTTCTAAAATCCCCTTCTCTTTTCTAATGATATCTAATGCACTGAAAATCATCAAATCTCATTCCTGTTATCATGCATTTTAATTTTCAATATTCATTCAATGTACGTTTTAACAATACGTGTACAATTCCTTTATAATTTACGTCCAGTTCATCTGATATCAATTGAATCATTTCAAAAAATTCTTTTTCTAATTTCACATGCACAAAGCTCCCGGTATCAACAATTAATGCATCATTTCCTAAAACTGCTGCCCAGTTACTAGATACAATTCCTTTTGTTCTATTCTTTCTTCCATCAATGTCACTTGAATTTTATGTTGACCTATTTCTATAGAAAAAAGTTTTCCTTAAATTTTCGAGAAGTCATTTCCAAATTTCGTGATTCTCAACTTTTCCCTCCAATGTTCCCTCCCCTCCATTTCCGGCAGCTTCATCTCCCCCTTTTTCCCTCTATACACTTAAATTCTCTTCTTAAAAAAATTTACAAAAAAATGTCTATAATTTCTTAAAAATGCCTATTATATAGTTAAAAATATTAATTGATTGGAGATGTATTTATTCATTGAAAAATCTAGATATTATCGTAACAACTCCCTTAGATCAACCAAACAATATTAGATATCTTAGCCTAGAAGATGAGGACTGCAATTATAATGATCACGATTTACCTGGTGAAGAAAATTAATAAAGCTGAAGGAGTGCTGCAAATAAAGCACTCCTTCTTTTCTTATGATGTTTCCTCTTAAAAATAAAAAGAGCCTTGATAAAAGTTATATAGGCATTGCGCCTTCACTGAAAAAATATAAAAATTTGCTGTGTTCTGTATACCTTTAAAAAGGATTAAACTTAAGATTCTTTTACTTTTTCTAACTTCATAAATATAAATTAGGGTTTTGTGAATTAAAAACTTTAGATACTATCCAATTTTAATTAGTTCATGAATCAGAATTAACATTTTTAGATTAAAGAACTATAGTAGACAAATATATTTCCAACTGATTTCACTAAAAATTCATAAGTTACATAAGAACTTATCTCTAAATTCCTATATATTTATCTTAAGGAAGGATCTTACCCAGTATCCAATTTCACTCACCTATTATTGGATACTGGGCTTTTTGTTGCATAGCTTTTTTAAATTAATGAAAAACTAGAGAAGTCCTGACTTTTCCGATAAATTTGTAATATTTTCGTAATATCCTTTTCTGACATTTATCCATTATAATTTGAGAAAAGGACTGATTTTAATTATGGAATATCTACAGAAAAAATTAGATGGTTTACATAGGAATGCTGATGTCTTTATCATAAAAACTAAAGATAATCGATTTATTGTGTCTATTCCACAAATTCATTGGTCTACGGAATTAAATGTTCTTGATGAATTTGAACAAAAAGTAAATCATCTCATACACTCATTAAATTTCCACATGTATGATGGAGACTGCAAATCATTGGCACACACAATAAGTGAACTAACAATATCCAAAGAAATGTAGATTATGCTAGGAGAAGTGCTCCTGGCTTTTTTTATTTAATCCGCACCTTTCCTTCATATATTCAACTTCGTTCGTTGCCTTTCCTAAGATAAGTTTTTCAACCAAGCTATCCTTTTCCGTTGATTCGGCCTTTCAATGTAATGCTCCAAGGCGTATTTGGTAATCTGTAATCTTTTATATTCGGTAAATAGCAACTTCCTTTCTCTGGCGCAGTTTTTCAAGCTGTAACATTAAACTGACTCTTTCATTTTATAAACGTATATTTCTCGATTATTAGTAAATAGTATTATTGGAGGGATAACTATAATGAAACGTAGTAAATTAGAAAAAACAATATTAATTTGTCTATATATATTTGGGATTTCGTTTCTTGTGAAAATTATTAGAAAACCTCCAATTAAAGATTGGGTACTTATTTTTTTATTTAAGGGATATACTGCTTCTATACTAGATATATTGCTTGTAAAAGAGGGAGTTATCAAATATCCCGTAAATTTATATAAAAAATTAAATATCAGCTTTTTATTTGATTATTTGCTTTTTCCGGTAACTTGTGTTTACTATAACCAGCTTACATTACACTCTAATATTTACTTAATATTTCTCAAATCACTTTATTTCAGTGTGCCTATGACTCTGATGGAGCACCTCATAGAAAAAAATACTGCTTTAATAAAATATAAAAAATCTTGGAATTCTTTTTATAGTTTAATCACCATTACTTTAACTTTTTTAATTTCTAGATTATTTATTGGTTTAGTTAGGGATAAAAGTAGCACCTCTAACAATAAATAATTGTGCCAAAATACTCTCTAATTAATTTATCCGTTCATAACTTATTTATTAAGGAACAGTTGTTGTCGACTATTCCTTAAATATGCTTAAAACTTTTTATTCACCATCTTCTTTACCGCCGGATATAAAACCGGTAGTATCATATAAATCGGTAAACCCTTGTTCTCCTTCCATAATTTCATAGTTACGCTATTGTTTATTTCAATCTCTTCTTTCACATTTCCCTCACTTTTATTCCGCATTTTTTTTAAACAGAGACATTAATCCTTCCTATCTTGGTTAAACTAACATAAAATTATAGGAGGATTAATATGAAGAAAAAAAAGTATGAAAAAATCGTCTTAAGAATATTATGTGTTATAGGAATTAGTTCTTTCCTTAACTTACTTCGAAAGCCTCCATTAAAAGATTGGCTAATTATTTTCTTATTGAAAAGTTACATAGCCTCCATCTTAGACAACCTTTTAGTAAAAAAGGGGTATCTAACATATCCAGTAAAATTATTAAAAACCTTTGATGTCAGCGTTTTATTTAGTTATCTTCTTTTTCCTGTATCCTGCATATATTTTAATCAAGTAACTAAAAATTCAAGTGTTTTAGGAATATTGGCTAAATCATTATTATTTAGCGTTCCATCTGCATTAGCTGAACATTGGATTGAAAGAAAAACAAATTTAATTAAATATAAAAAATCTTGGACATCCATACATAGCTTTATTTCCATTGCATTAACCTTTTTAATCGTTCGATTTATTATGATATTAATTAGAAAAGTTGCTTCTAAGCAATCAAGGAAAACTGATTGCTTTTAAATTGTGTTTGCTGTCTGCTCCCATCTCTTTTTCCTCCTAATGAGGAAACCTTGGATATAGAACATATCAAACGTTGGTTAACTCTCTTAAAAATTCTGCTATCTAACGTTATATTTCATTAAAATAAATTCTTTTCTTATCTCCTAATGTAAAAAAGGAAAATATTGAATATATAGAATTCTAAAAACGACTTTCAATTTTTTTAGATGAATATGAAAGAAAGGAACTCTTAATTCTCATTTGTTAAGCCCTCAATTCAGTTTTTTTTTATCCATCAAAAGAACAAATGTTCCTATCATCAACCATTTTTGTTCCTTTTATTTCATCTAATTATTGATGATTTTTGTGAGTGGATTTATGCTACAACAATCATTAGATTTTCTATTTTATGCTTCATTCAATTATCCTTCTTTCTCCAAAATAAAAAGCCCCCCTCAAAAGGATGCCATAGTTTATTTTTCTTTTGGCTTCAATTTCAATGCATGTTCTAGCAATTCTTTAAAGTATTGTTGCTGCTCTGTTCAGTCGAGTATCACTCATCATTTTTATAAATAAACCACTAATAAATTGGGGATTTTTTTCATCTTTGCTTACTCTATCCAAAGCAAAAGAAACCAATACAATAGTTGTCATAGTTAATTATTAAAATGGTGGTATTTAGTAAAAGTAACACTTGGTAATATTAATACTTCTTTGTCTATTATTTATTATGCTTTAATATTTGTAGCAATAAGAGCAAATTAATAAGTTAAGCTATCTTCACATAATAGCTATTTTCTCCTCGTATCCCCGTCACGACCATGGTTTAAAGTCTGCCGTTTAGTGCCCCTTAACTCTTCAAGATTATGCTTACTTAGCCCCTTTTTCCTTGCTATCTATTTAAAATGCAAAATATGCCAATTCTGTAAGTTTGACAATCAATTAAGAAGGTGTGTTGATATAAAGTTTAAAGATCATCTGAAGACAGACCAATTTAAGCAGTTGAAAAAGATGGATACATAGGCAAATCTTAGATAATAGAAAAAACGTCTTCTACCTAAACAGAGGTTGTTTGTTAGCAACTTATTATTATTCACTTTTTAGCATTACAGTATCTTGCCACTTTTGATATAAATAAAAAATTAAAGCCATCAGAGTCATTATTAAAAGAGATTCAAAACCATTCATTTCTTGACGCTCAAAAAGACCCAACTTTCCGTAAAAAGGTGTTACTACATAACTCTGGAAAATATCGAATAACAAATTTACTATAAAATACAACCAAAATTTTCCATAATTAAAATAAAAAATCAGTAATGTTCCTACAGCAAACATTCCATATACAGTTGGAGTTATATCAGTCAAGAATGGTAAATTTTCTTTTACAAAAAACCAATTTAGCTTTTCAGCTAACTGGTAAAGGATTGAATTTAAAACAATTGATAATAGCAAAACAGGAAAAAATCTTTTTATACGATTTTTATCAAAAAAGAGTAATAAAAACCATGGAAGAATCAATAATCCCCACCATAATAATTGCTTCAAAAATAATACACCTCCACATACTAGTTATGTTTAGTATGTAAATAAAATGCAGTATTATACAAGCCCCATAAGAGGAAGAATGCTCCTAAAAGGTTAGAACCGCCTTAATAAAAATCGTCTTGTATGTCTTCAAATCTATCACCATAAGTAAAGCCGATAATTCTAATACCAGGTGCGAATTTATGGTTCAGATTTTCATCATATATTTTCTTATAATAAGCTAATTTAGAATCAAAATTTTCGTAGCTGTTAATGATTGCAAGAAGATGGAAATTTAGTTTTATACAAAGATGGTAATACCCCCCTTATTAACAGCCAATTCATTTACCATTTCACTTGGTATTAGTACATTCTTAAATGCTCCGTCCACAATTAGCGATATAGCGATATTCTTCATTTCACCCTTCCTTTCCACTTCCGATATTACTAACTATCTTTTGTATAAATTTTTCTAATTTAGAAAAGATAAATTTAGAAGGAGGTGTAACTTTATGTCAAAAAATCATTCTGTATTAGGACTTGGTGTATTAGCTGTCCTTCTAACAACAATATATACTGCAATATTAGCTTCCCAATTAATGGCTACAAAACACAAAGTTGATTACCTTTACTTTAAAGATAAATTTAGTCATAAAGTACAAGCAACTAATTAATTGTTCTTAAAGCCTTCTTTATACAAAAGTAGGCTTTTTATATAACTCCCTTCCTTTCTGCACTGTAGTTATCGACTGTTCAGTAACTCAATATTGTTAAATCGTATTTTGATTCCATAAATTCTACACATAATTGAAGATTGCAATCATTCCTAATCTCGTGTAAATGATATTAATATCATCTTTTATAAAAGTAGTTCCTAAGAATTCATTCAATATTGCTAAAACTCATTTTTGCCAATAGAAACTAACACCTCTGTAAAATGGTCTTGATAACCAAGCAATTACTTTACAGTTTAAATCCAATTCGTTTTGTATATCTTCTAATCGAAAATAAATATTTTTTTTAGGTACGATCATCCATTCATTAAGAGAATTAATAAAACATTTTGGGGAATATTTCTTAACAATGCTGATAAAATTAGTTACTTCTTTCTGCATATTAGTTATCGTAGCCGCCGCCTATGATGCATTAAATAGAATGGTAATCGGTTATTTCAACCGTCCCTTCTACACACAGTTATCCTTATGTGCTAAAAGTTACTTTATAAATGTTTTAATTCATGAATTCTTTTAGCTCAATTGTATATAATTACCTTTAAATATCTTGTTTCCATTTATTATTAATAGGATATACACAATGAATAGAATATCTTACTTACTAGGAAGTGATACCTTTGCAGCTAATAAAAAAGGAACTACAGCGCTTAGAAGATGATTATCAAAAATGCCATAGTGTTCTTATAAAAAAACAAATTAAAATTGATATAGAACTTTTAAGAAACGCTATTTTTATTTATAATCAACAGAATAATTAATAATATTGTTTTTCTACTAGTCATCCATTCAACACTTTACCCAATCTATATACACTTGTACCAACTATCCCCTCTAATCGGTACAAGCTTTTATTTATACTTACTTTATAAATTTAGCAGCCTAAATAAGCTCTCTCTAAAATTAATCATACTGGCTGCGGCATAGAACTTTTTTCATTTCTTCTCGTTCATCCGCTGTTCGGACGTTTGCTGGCTTCACCCAGCAAACGGTATTCAATTGTTCCAAAGCTTCGGCGGTTTCTTTTCTGACTAAGTAATGCATACTGGCTGGATGCTGATCTATGTATTCACCGTCAAAGTAAGGAATGCTAACTATTCCACTAACTGCTTCCCATGTTTCAAAATAGAATTGTGGATCATCAACAGATTCGGTTACTTCTTGATAAAGCTCCTTTGGCATTTTTCTTGCTCCTGTTTCATATTTGGCAATCGCTTCACGGCTGTAGTTTACATCGGCCGCTAAATCCTTCTGCGTCATGCCCTGGCGTTTCCTCGCTTTCGATAATAAATCGCCAATGGCCATCCCATTTCCCCCTATTCGTTAAAACCATGTTTATTTAAAAACTCAACTAATTCTTTACCAGCATCTTGCTTAGAGTATTTTTCATCAGCCAAAAGATTATAGGCAATTGATAATATGTCTGTTTTTATGTCGGCTTTATAGAGCATTTCTTGGATATCTTGTGCTTTCAAAGAAATAACCTCCTTTTCTATCACAACTAGCTGGTTAAATTGTGACGAAGTTTCCATTAAATTTAATTAAACTTTACGCTGAATCAATCTTTGGAAAAATTTATAACTGATACTTTTAAAGCCTGTGATATAATTTGCAATTCATCAGTTGTTATAGGCCTTCTTCCCATTTCTTTCATGCTATATGCCTGAACTGTTATACCAAGCGCATCAGCAACTATGGACTGATTTATATTTTTCTCTTTTCTAATACTTTTGATTTTCATATTTATAGTCATTAATCCACCCCTTTTATTCAACGTAAAGTTTAATTTGTTATTTCGACTATATTTAACATAGTGTTTACATTCAATTTCTTTCAACTTTTTGTTTGATTTTTTCAACATTACGTTTATTTATTGTATTATGTACTTAATAAAAGTTATTTCTAGAAAATGGTGATATTACAGTGAGTTTGGGATCACGTTTAAAAAATGAAAGAGAAAAGAGAAATTGGTCTCAATTACATGTGGCAAAAAAAGTCGGTATTACCAATGCAGTTTTATCTAATTACGAAAGAGATGTTAGAGATCCTGATACTAACACTTTAAAAAAACTAGCAGATCTTTATGATGCTACAACGGATTATTTAATTTCTGGAACTAAAAATATCCTTGTATCAGGGAAAAAAATTGATTTAACTCCACAAGAATATAAAGTATTCGAAGAGTTAAAAAGACACCCTATCTTCTTTCACGATTTAGCAAAAAATCCTGAAAAGAAAATAAAGGAACTTATTAAGCTACAGAAGGCAAAAAATCTATTCTTGGATGATGACGATGAAGAAGAAAATCGTGGAGATGGATTTGGAGAATTTGAAGATTAAGACTTTATATAAAGGTATTATTATCTAACCAATTTTCTGCATTAAATTATTAAATTTGATGAGGTGTCTTCTTTGTATAATAACCAGACTGGCTCTTATTATAATAGTGATATTAACAAAGGTTCTCACTGTGCACAATGCAATAGCGAATTGCCAACAAGCCCTATTAAAAAAATTCATGATACAGTTTTTTGTAAAAGTTGTTTTGATTTAATCAAAAGTAATTATGCATCTATTGTCGGTAATATCTATGAGACAATATTCAAAATACATAAAAGCAAAGATCTCTTTGAAAAAAAAGAACTTCTTCATGAATTAATTAATGTTACTAGTCAATTAAGAAAAGAAAAGTATTTTGACTATAGAATTAATGACATGCATATAGATGATTTTCGGGTTCAATGTCTTAGAGACTATGCTTTATATAACAATACCATTAATAACAATAGAAAAAAGTTAACACTTGAAGAGAAAGAAAAAGTTCAGACTACCTTTATACAACAAAAGAAGCCTTATGATCGTTATATTGCTTTTGATTTGGAGACTACAGGGTTAAGTCCCGAAAAACATGAAATTATTGAGATAGGTGCAGTAAAAATTATTCATGGCTATGCAGTTGAATATTTTCAATGCTTTGTCAAAACAAAAAAAAAATCAACAAAAAAAATAATACAAATTACAGGTATTACTGACCATGACCTAGAAACAGAAGGAATTCCTCTAAATGAAGCATTAGAAAAATTGTCCGAGTTTATCCAAAGTTATCCCTTAATTGCTCATAATGCTCCTTTTGATATAAATTTTATCAAACAGTATGGTGCAGAATGCAATATTAAATTTAACAATAAAGTTGACGATACATTAGCTTTAGCAAAAAGATATATGAAAGACGTAAGAAGTGATGGATATTCTTATAAGTTATCTGATTTATGCGATTATATTGGTTATAAACCCGAAAAATCGCATAGGTCCTATGACGATGCTTTAGCAGCTGCTTTTTTGTACGAGTCAATAAAAATAGATATAAAGTTTAAAAGAGAATTTGAAATGTAGATTTTTTATCTTGTGAAATTTTTTTGTATCAATTAACACGATTCCTAAATCGTGTTAATTTTTAACCTATACATAGTAATAAACTACTATTAATTTAACTTTTTATGGACAATCGTTCTTTTATAAGAATCGTAGGTTCATCATAAAAGATTAACAACATGTACGACTGGGGTAATGATGATGCAAATTTTAGAGAAGAAAATAGATGATTGGGAACGACGGGCAAATACAGTACTTTCACATTTCAATTATCAACATGCAGATGAAATTGATTTATACGATATCTGCTGGAGATACGGTATTTTGATTAAGCCCTTAGATCAAAACTATTTTGCAGACATCGAAGAATATACATCTATTAAACATTTAAAATCATACTCTATCCCAAAACACAACGGTCGCCGTGGCACCATCTATATTTTCCCCGATCTAGATCCAATCGAAAAAAGAATGCTATTAGCAGAAGAATTTTGTCATATCTATTCCCACTATTCTTCTCAGCTAATGATGGACAAGCTTACATTAGACAAACAAGAAAGCCAAGCAAAACGGACGTCAGCATACCTGCTTATGCCCCACCACTTCCTAAAAGATATTTATACAGCTACAGTCAATGAGCCAATATTAATAAACGATATTGCTGATCACTTCCTGGTGACAAAAGAATTTGCGCATTACCAGCTGGAGTTGATTTACAAACATAGGGTGGATGGGTTTGTGCAGATTAGGGAGAGATTGTGGAGTTTGGAGATTTATTAATTAATAATTTATTCAAGGAGATAAGGAAAATGCATAAAAGAACGTTCTACGCAGCTAAGATTAATGTACATGAGAATATATTTAGTTTAGATTTAAATGAAATCATAAATGTTCATATTCCTAGAGTCATTATAGAATCCAAACCAATAAAAATTAATTCATGGAATTGGTCTTTTACTGATGTATCAAAGATTCCTAACAACAATGAAACTATAATAATTGGCAATGTGACAAAATCAAAGTTCAAAAATCAAAAAGTTAAGATTGGCGACAAAACTGTACAAAGAACAACTGATTATGAGTTAGCACACACTGCTTTCTTTGTTTATGATCCTCAATCTGAAATCCTAGCACATGAAAGTACTGGTTCTATTAGTGCTCAAGAGTTCAGAGAATTATTCACAAAATTATTAAGCAGCGATACTATGGTTGGTGATGTTGTTATCAATCCTATACCAGTTCCACAGCATATTAGAAGCCAATTACTTACAATTGATAATATAACTCATGTAGGATTTTATTTAATACATCCTAACCCAGGTAAAGAAGAATTTAATTCCTATCAAGATATTATAAATGATGCAGGATTAAAGGAATTAATTATTCAAATGGAGAATAAAGATGGTTTTAAAGTACTTTCTGACAAAACAAGCGATGAAAAGCCAGAGTTTATTAATTCCATTGAGAATGGTATTAGCTTAGTTGAATCTGGTTATGGTACTATTGACGTAAAAGGATATAACGAAGTAGTTGTAAAAGGAAAAAGAAAAGATAGAATTGAAAAGTCTAAAAAGAAATTTTCCTCCAGAAAATCAGTAAGACATATTATTTTACATGAGATCGACAATTTAAGTCTTGTTAGTAAATTATGTTCATTTATTAAGTTATCTAAAAATAAAGTTAATAGTGGTGATTAATTTGATAAATAAAAGAAAAAACAAGTTGCAGTATAATGACACTACTTATTTAGGGTTATTTAAAACAAAAGGGATTAAATTTTACATAAATTGGTCCCTTTTCTGGGCTTTCTTAATAACAGGTTCAATCGGTTACTTTCTATGGAAAACCGGCGATTTTAGTAAACAAGTTAATGGTATTGGGTTCGCTATTAATGAACCACTAATTGGTGCTTCAGCCTCCATATTTGGGATAGTAATAGCATCCCTAACTTTAACAATTACTTTATTTCATCAGTCTTTACTTCCTATCATGCTAGAAAAAAAACTATTACACAAGTTTCTCTTTCCGTTTTGGAAAGCAGTAAGTCTATGGGGAATTAGCATTTTATTATGCCTTTTATTAATTTTTTGTGAGAACGCTATTATATTAGCTCCTTTCACTAATTATTTTACTTTCTTAGAGATATTTATTTTTTTATATTCCACCTTTTACACTGTAAGTTTGACAGGGTTAGTTATTCAATTAGCACTTCAAAGAGCTCAAATGAAAGATTAATACTCTATGATGTGCTTTTTTTATTGACAAAAAAAGAACATACGTGCTAATTTGTTGTATATTTACAAGAAGAGCTTTAGTTCTATAATTACATTGTACCTTGTAATAACTATTTTTGTTCCCTAATTCCCAATAGGATATAAGCAATAAAAATAAAGGGAATACAATGGCAAGTTTCAAAAGAATATTCCCTGGTAATTGGTCTTTCCGATACAAATATAAAGACAAAATAACGGGAAAACAGCGTGAAGTAAAGCGACAAGGGGTTCAGTCCAAACCTCTTGCTGAAAAAGCTTATGAAGAAATAAAACGTAGTATACAGCTGGGCTTCGACTCGGCTTCCAATGAAACACTTGCTGAATTTCTAGAGTTTTGGCTGAAGGAATATAAGGAAGGCAAGATCGCGAAGAATACTTATCGAATACATGAGAGAAATATCAAAAATTATATTGTCCCCTACTTCCAGAACATCCAGTTAGATGATCTAAGCTATAAATTATATCAAAAATTTATTAATCATTTAATTGAAAGTAGCTATAGTAAGAGAACTGTTGAAATCGTTCATAGCACGATGTATGGGGCCATGCAAAAGGTAAAAATATTAAGAAAGATACATGATAATCCATGCACCGATGTTTCCATCTACTCTGCCAAGGGAAAAATAAAATAAGGCAGCAATCAAGTTCATTCCTTATGATAAAATCGAGACTTTCTTAGATGCTGTTCTTACTGACAATTATACGTACTATATCTTCTTTCGTTTTTTAATTGAAACAGGTGTCCGCAAAGGTGAAGCCCTTGCCCTGCAATGGAGTAATGTGGATCTTTCTTCTAACCGTATACGTATAGAGAAATCTTTAGATTATGAAGCAGCGTCTGACGATGAATTATTCAGCGATACAAAGACTTATCACTCTGTAAGGGAAAAATACCTATCACCAATCGTTTAGCGATGGATTTTCGCTCACACAAGATCAGACAGAACGATAATATCTTTCGCTTAAAGAAAGCCTATAAAAGTGATCTGGATTTGTTCTTTTGCAGAGAGAATGGATCACCGCTGCCGAAGTCCACTTTGTTTAATGCTTTTCGTAGAATACTAGAAAAAGCTGACTTGCCCTCTCTCAGCATCCATACATTACGTCATACGCATGCTGTACTTCTTTTGGAATCAAATGTTGAAATGAAATATATCCAAGAAGCTTTAGGCCATGGTTCCATGCAGATTACTTCAGATATTTATACTCATGTAAGTAAAAAAATTGAAACCGATGCAATTGAACGTTTTGAATGCCCTACGAAAGATATTATTTATAGAGCTAATCAAAATTTCAAATCAAATAGCTAATAATTACATTGAATTAATAAACGCCTTTATCTAGGAAGGCGTTTATCGTTTTAGTATGACTATTATTTAATTTAGTTTATAAAGATCTAAACAACATGTTTCAAATCGAATTTTCAGAATTTTTTCAACCTAGTTGATTATGACAAACTATTCTATAGATACTTTGTCATAATCACCGTACTTGAATTGATATTAAGGATAAAGTCAAATCTAGATTCCTTATTTTCCACCCAATCATCCGGAATTTCACCTTTCGCCAATTCATATCCAGCGGGGTCAATCCAAGATATATAGTTATCCGACATTATAGGAATAACTCGCCATTCAGAAATTTTTATATTAGTAAAGTCTCTTGATAAATTTGCTTTAAACTCTTTACTAGTACTATTTATTATAGCTAGTTTATTTTTAGGGATATTTTCATTTAACCATTTTTTTATTCTTCTTGGATTTAAAATTTCATCAACAGGAATTCCATTACAAGTTTCATAGTAATGTTCTGCCCTTTTCTCAGCATTAGTGCGTGTATATTCTATTCCATTAGCTAAAATCATAGAAACAACAGGATCTAATGTTCCCCAATTAAATAACTCTTTTAGCCAAAATACTATCCATGGTAGCCCAGTTTTAGGCCAATCTTCAATCTTTGTTTCTTGTAAAATCCCTTCATTAGTATCATCCAATATAAGAGCTAAAACAGTACCGAGCCCCCAATTAAATTTATATTCAAATTGTGATTTAACAAATTTTATCCAATCAGAAACCTGTTTTTTTGTTGGTTTTTTATTTACTCCTTTAGGGTTTAACCACCACGACATAATATCATTCCAAGCGGGTGGATTTTTCCCTCTTCCAAAACTGTCAGGTACTTTAAATTTCCCAATCATACTGATTAATTCAACAGTATGATTTATGTACATTAGCCGCTCTTTATCTGTCCAATCCGTATAAGTGGTACCAGTTTTTAAGTGTTCTCCAATATTTATATATTCTTTTATTATTGCTTTCCCATACCTTGGCGATACACTGGTACGATAAAGTCGGCGTCTTAGTTCACTATCAGGATAAATCTTTTCTTTTATTGCATTGCCTCTAGTCACGAATACATTTCCCCAAAGTTCTTCATTGCTCATAACATAGTTTGCATAAGTTTTTCTCCAAACATCCTTTAAAAAATCTTCAATCTCGAATTTATTGTATTCTTTACCTACCATCAGCTCTTCTTCAACCAATATTGAAATAAGATATCCATCCAAGGAATCAAGAGACTCCTCTGCTAATAAACTTCCTTCCTTTGTTGGAGTTTCATGTGGCACTACTGTTTCTAACCATTTAAAAAATTCACTTTGTGAAGTGGAGTTAGAAACACGACTCCATTCTTTAGCAATATTTCTCAATAATGCCCCTAGCGGACTTAACATTGGTGTATCTTCCTCTGGTATTTGTTCCTTTGTTAATTCATCAACTATTTTAAAATAATTTTTATGAGCAGACTTACTACTGTAATCTAAGGGTTTGGATTCTAAAAATATAAGAGTACGTCCTTCAGTACCCGAACCAGGCCTACCAGCTCTCCCAACAAGGTTCTTAAATTCAGAAACAGGAAGTGTTTCTTGCCTCCGCATTAAAGTGGGTATAATGACTGTTTCAAAAGGTAAATTTACACCCTCAGATAATGTAGATGTTGCAATGGCTATAAATACTATTCTCTTCTGAATAAGCTCAATTAATAACCTCGCAAGTAAACCTGGCATACTACCGTGATGTACTACTATCCCCATTTTAAGAAGTTGAAATTCATTCGATTCTATACCAAAATAATCTTCACAAGCATTTAAACATTTTTCAAATAGTTCTCTCTTTACTGCATCAATTGGTAGCGAGAAAAAATTAGGAATTTCCTTTCCTGCTAATATTTTATTTATTACATTTAAAAAGTCTTCAGCATATCCACTGACATGTTGTGTGATTGATATTAATACCGAATGCTGAACTCCTAATTCATCAGGTTGTGCTAATTGCATTGTAGCCCAAAACAGATACGGTCTTTGTCGCTTACTTACGCCTTTTTTTTCATTAGTAAAGCTCTTTGGTATTTCATTATACTTTACAGGAAGCGGCTTAAAGGGATTCTGTATAAATGGAACATCATCTTTGTTACCATTATCACTAAAACCCAAATCATTACCATTTAGTGAGTCATATCTAATTTCGAACTGTCCTGTCGGTAACCATTCAAGACGTCCAATTAATTGTCGAGTACTTCTATAATTTGATATAACTGGATTAGCGGTTTCACTTCCTGATATCCATTGTGCGAGTGATTTATTTTCTTCTGCTACTGCAGAGAGTGCAATTATTCGTTTTCCCCCTAAATAGCGTAATATACGATTAGTAAGCATTTCTAATCTTAAACTTCTATCATCCGCTGTTCTTAGTCCATCATAGTTACTACCATTGAATTGCACAGAGTGAGCTTCATCAATAACAACTAAAGAAACTCTGTTAAGAAATAGTGGGCCTAGAAATCTAATTAATGCTTCTCCCTTCTCATAAGTACAAATTAATACAGCCGGTTCTTCAGTATTAATCCAAGCATCGGTTGGGCCCCAATCAACTCCTCCATATAGCCCAGTAACTTTTACTGAATAACTACCCAAATTACCAAGCACTGTTTTCATTTTCGCTTCCACTTCTGTTGCTAGTGCTCTAGAAGGAACCAGATACATAACAATGGAACCGGCTGCTAGATGCAAGATGTTCTCTTCGTCTTGGAAAATGCTTTGAATAATAGCTAACTCTGCTATAGTAGTTTTCCCTGATCCTGTTGGTGTACATAATGCAAAGGATCCATCTTTTAATAATCTCTCAATACCCTGTACTTGAGAATACCATGCAAGTGATTTTCTTGATTGATAATTACTCCTAAGATACCTTTCAAAAGCTGACTTTCCATAATCAGATACACCGACCTTTAATTGTTGTACATAGCCTCGCATTGACCCATTTATAAATTCGGCTACAACTTCTGATACAATTTTAGAGAGTAGCCATGAATAATTATCAGTTCCATAAATCATAATTTCAGATATGTCATGTAACTTTTTTTGTGCTTGTTTTAGTCTTTTTCTTTCGTCCCAACGCATATATGCACATAAAACCCCTAAGGATCTAATTATTTCTTCTACTACCCTTATATTTATATCTTTTTCATTAAATTTATCTGCATTGTTAGTAAATTCAGTAATTTTCCCACTCCAAAAATCAGTAATTAAAGAAAGTACCTTAGGGAAGTCTCCTTTTAGAAGAGCAATGAGTATTCGAGACTCACTTGAATCCGAAATTTCATTATTTAGTAAACCCATTGAAAGAGCTGGATATCCTGCCAATTGGTATACCCCTGCTGAAAGAAGACGTAAAGGTAGCTTTTCTACATTTATTTCAGGATGAGAAAGCCATTCTAATAGTTCTCCAGATCGTTTAAGTAAACTTCTCCATTCCCCTCCCCCTATCTCACGTTCTGTTAATCCTGCATCGAGCAGTGTAACTGCATCTGCCAACCTATCTGAGAATTCATCAGCTCTCCATCCTTTTAAGCTAGGCTGGTTCATTTTCATTCGAGTATACTGACTGTACAATTTAGCAAACGATGGAGGTAAAGCTTCACTAGCCAATTCTGAACGCACAGCTTGAAGATATTCAAATGTTTTTTCATTATCTGTCAAGGATTATTCTTCCTTCCCGTACATTTCTTTTACCAATTCATCAACATTAGTAATTTGAATTTCAACTGCTTCTAACTTCCTTTCACCCAAATAGTTAGCATGAGGATCCTCACGAGAAATCCAGCTTAATTTACTTTTCGGTGACTTAGGGAATTGTCCACAAACATAGCTTACACAATCGTATCTCTCAAAACCATTCTTGGCTAAGAATAATTTTCGCAAAGCTGTAATCCATATTTCTGCTTCTTCATTACCTTGATATGCTTTTAATGCAGTAATTAATCGCGATAATTCTACAGGCTTTTGATTTGCACTACTAATTTTAGTATGTGCATCAGCTATCATATTTAGATTATATTTTGCTGTGCATTTAGCCTCCAAGAACAGTATTTTCTCAATACTATCCCCTTTCAAAACAAACGCCAAGCAATCATCGCCCGTTCGGCCATAAGTTGCTTTCTTCATTGTGCCCGTCTGTCGATACATTTCTAATTGATCAAAAGCTGTTTCATGGAATCTAAATGAAAAAATTGGAACTCTCCAGTTCTCTTCACCAAAAGGAGAAAAATTTTCTGCAACTAAACCAGAGAAAAATTCTCCAAAATATCCTTTTAGAGTCGTCAAGTCCAACATCTCAGGGTAACCATTAGCAGGATCTATATCCTCGTCCCATTCTTCTAGTGGATCTAAAGTATCTCTTAAAAACTCTCTTAGCTTAAACCTAGTATCGTCATGTGCTCTCTGGACTAAGGGTTTTAATTCCTTAAGTATAGCTTCTTTATCCTCAGATTTATTCTGTTCTCTAATTAAACTATGCCTATATTGCTTGTCAGCATTCTCAGATACATCATTATATAACCATGAATTTAGCGATGGTAATTTTAGCCCACTCAACAAATAACTTCACCCGCAGTTCATATTGTTTTCTATCAAAATAGTATAATCATAAGATGTTGTTGCAGTTGTCTTATAGTTCAACAGAACATGGAAATTTTTTTAGGCCATTAAAACTTGTGCAATTTTATTTAGTCAAATTGGGGGGCAAAATCGGGGCATTAATTAAAAAATAAATATTTCTGTATGATGCTTGTCCCCCATAAAAAAGCCCTGACGCTTACAGCGCCAAGGCTTCTATTTCTTAGTACATTTCCATGTATTGATCTCTTTCCCATGGATGGACTTGCGTGCGGAACATGTCCCACTCGATTTCTTTTGCTTCGATAAAGTGTGCAAAGATATGTTCGCCAAGTGCATCGATCATTACATCGTTTTGTTTTAGTTCTGTTAGGGCGTCTGAAAGTGTTGCAGGAAGGTCGACGATTCCTTCTGCTAGGCGTTCTTCTTTGCTCATGATGTAGATGTTGCGATCTACTGGAGCTGGCGGGAACATGTCGTTTTTGATGCCGTCAAGTCCTGCTTTTAGAAGAGCTGCCATTACAAGATATGGGTTTGCTGCTGGGTCAACGCTGCGCACTTCAACACGTGTGCTTAATCCCCGTGATGCTGGGATGCGGATTAATGGCGAGCGGTTGCGTGCAGACCATGCTACATAACATGGCGCCTCGTATCCTGGCACTAGGCGTTTATATGAGTTTACAGTCGGATTTGCAATCGCTGTAAAGCTCGTTGCATGTTTAATAATACCTGAGATAAATTGCAGCGCTGTATCGCTTAATTCTAATTCGCTTGATGGAGCGAAGAAAGCATTTTGGCCATCTTTAAATAAAGATAGGTTGCAGTGCATGCCTGAGCCGTTTACGCCAAACAATGGTTTCGGCATAAATGTTGCGTGCAGGCCATGTTTTCTTGCAATTGTTTTAACAACCAATTTAAATGTTTGAATTTGATCGCATGCTGTTACAGCGTCTGCATATTTAAAATCAATTTCATGTTGTCCCGGGGCTACTTCATGATGGGATGCTTCAATTTCAAAGCCCATTTCTTCTAGCTCAAGAACAATGTCGCGGCGACAGTTTTCCCCTAAATCTGTTGGAGCTAAGTCGAAATAGCCGCCATTGTCATTCAATTCAAGGGATGGATTGCCCTTTTCATCCAATTTAAATAAGAAGAATTCAGGCTCTGGCCCTAAGTTGAAATCTGTAAATCCAAGCGCTTCCATTTCTTTAAGGATTCTTCTTAAGTTATTGCGCGGATCTCCTTCAAATGGTGTGCCATCTGGATTGTAGATATCGCAGATCAAGCGTGCCACTTTGCCTTTTTCCGCTGTCCATGGGAATACTACCCATGTATTGAGATCAGGATATAAGTACATGTCGGATTCTTCAATGCGCACAAACCCTTCAATGGATGATCCATCAAACATCATTTTATTGTCTAATGCTTTATCAAGTTGGCTAATTGGAATTTCCACGTTTTTGATTGTTCCTAGAATATCTGTAAATTGAAGGCGAATAAATTTAACATTGCTTTCTTCTGCAAATCGTTTGATATCTTCTTTAGTATAATTTTTAGCCATCCCCATATTCCTCCTTGATTCCCATATGTTTTTTATATGCTACTTATCTTGGAAAAAATCTTGACATATCGCCCTGATGCATGGATGGGCGAGTTGAATTGTTAAAGCGTCCAGCATTTAGAAGTTCCTTGCGCAGCAGTTTGCGCAAATCTTCGTCTGACAACTCCCGGCGAGCTTTTTCTGCTTCTTTCTTCACTTCATCTGTTAACACTTGCTTATCTTTTACAGAGAAAATTTGCTTGATTCCAGCTAAATTTACTCCTTGATCGATTAGATCCTTGATTTCCAATAGTTTATCAATATCAGTTAATGAGAAAAGTCTTCTGTTGCCGTCCGTTCTTGCTGGAGCCACTAATTCATGCTCTTCATAGTAGCGAATTTGTCGAGCGGACAGCTCTGTTAACTGCATAACAATACTTATTGGGAATAGAGGCATCGACCGACGAATTTGACTACCAGACATAGTAATCGGCTCCTTTTATATATAAATTTACCCAAATTCATTATAAAATTTGTAAGATATATTGTCAACTAATGTGACAGTTTCTACCCCTTGTTTGTCAATAACTTGATTATGCTTCGTTTATTGTAATTAACTGCTGTTCCAATAAGCGATTTACTGCCATACATACAGCGATTTTCACATGAGAATATGTTAGCCCGCCTTGGACATATGCCACATAAGGAGGTCGTATTGGCCCATCTGCTGTCAGTTCAATGCTTGCCCCTTGGATAAATGTCCCTGCCGCCATAATAACGTCATCTTCGTATCCAGGCATATAGTTTGGATACGCTGTTACATGAGAATTTACAGGAGAAGCATATTGAATCGCCTGGCAAAACGCCACCATTTTATTTTTATCATCAAATTGGACAGACTGAATTAAATCCGTTCTTAACGCATCCCATTTTGGAGTGGAATTCATTCCTAATCTGTCTAGCATCGCTGCTGTAAACACTGCACCTTTTAGACTTTGGCCCACAACATGGGGAGCAAGGAAAAACCCTTGGTACATTTCTTGCAGGCTATAAAGGGACGCACCTGCTTCTGCACCAATTCCTGGTGATGTCATCCTGTAGGAGCAAGCTTTAACCAAGTTCTCTTTGCCGACAATATAGCCTCCTGTTTTCGCAATGCCGCCGCCAGGATTTTTTATTAAAGAACCTGCCATTAAATCTGCGCCAACATGGCATGGCTCCAGAGATTCCACAAACTCTCCGTAACAGTTGTCGACAAATACCACCACATCTTCTTTTAATTCTTTTACATGCGAAATCATTTCTTTGATTTCACTGATGGTAAAAGAAGGTCTTGTCGCATATCCCTTTGAGCGCTGTATGCCAATCATTTTTGTATTCGGTTTTATTTTTGCAGCAACGCCTTCAAAATCAACAGTGCCATCTTGTTTAAGATCAACACTATCATATGAGATATTGAATTCTTTTAAAGAGCCGACTCCATCACCGCGAATGCCGACGATTTCTTCTAATGTGTCATACGGTTTTCCCGTAATATACAGAAGTTCGTCTCCTGGGCGCAAAATCCCAAAAAGGGCAATGCTGATTGCATGTGTTCCTGAAATAATTTGCGGGCGTACAAGACCTGCTTCCCCGCCGAAAGTTTCTGCATAGATGCTCTCTAACGTGTCTCTCCCAATATCGTCATAGCCATATCCTGTTGACGGGATAAAATGAGATTCGCTGACTTTATGGTTTTGAAAGCTTTGCAGCACACGAAATTGATTTTCATCTATTTTTGCTTCAATTTGCTGGTGAACAGGATGAATTTGCAATTCGACCTCTTCTGCCAACCTTTTTAAATTACTGCCAAATGTTAATTGTTCGTACATTTTTGTCTCCTCAAATTCCTCTAAGCTGCGTGAGCTTGGTGTTTAATGCATGCTCTTTTAAACAATAGCCTTTGCATAGATATACTTGTTTTTCTTCTTCGAAAAATAAGCTTCTCAATATCGTTTCATTTTTTAATTGAGACAGAAGTTTGCCATTCTCAGCTGGCACTTCCACTTCATAATAATCCATGTTTTCAATCATGATGCTTTCGATTTTCTGCTTCAGATTTCCCCGATCATCTGCATTTAATGCCGACATCATGATACTATCTTGAGTGGATGTCGGCACAAATTCTTTATACATTAAGTCTCGCTTATTATAGACCGTAAGTTGGGGCATTTCTGGCATATCCAAATCATTAAGCAATTTATGTACTGTTTGTTCATGCTGAAAATATTCTTCATTGGACATATCTACAACATGAAGCAATAAATCCGCTTCCCTCACTTCTTCTAATGTAGAGCGGAACGCTGCAACCAATGTTGTCGGCAAATCTTGAATAAATCCAACCGTATCAGTAATAAGAGCCGTAAAACCACTTGGCAAAATTACTTTTCTTGTCATTGGATCAAGTGTGGCAAATAAAATATTTTCTTCAAAGGAATCTGCTTCTGCCAAACGATTAAACAACGTGGATTTCCCTGCATTTGTATAGCCGACAAGAGCAATTTGAAAGGTGCGGTTCTTTTTCCTTCTTTCCCTATAGCGATCACGGTGCTGTACAATCACTTGAAGTTGTGCTTTAATATCATCAATTCTGCGGCGAATATGGCGGCGATCTGATTCCAGCTTAGTTTCACCAGGCCCTCTTGTTCCAATTCCAGCACCAAGTCTAGATAATTGCAGTCCTTGGCCCCCTAACCTTGGCAGCAAATATTGAAGCTGAGCCAGCTCTACTTGCAGTTTCCCTTCTTTAGAGCGTGCCCGTCCTGCAAAGATGTCTAAAATCAGCTGCGTGCGATCAATAATTCTTGCTTCAATATTTTTGGAAAGATTCCGCACTTGGCTTGGCGACAATTCATCATTAAAAATAATAATATCCGCTTCCAGTTCTTCAGCCAATGCTTCCAATTCTTCTACTTTCCCTTTGCCAATATAGGTAGAGGGATGAATGCGGTCGCGATTTTGGGTAAGAGACACAAGAACCTCGCCATTTGCCGTTTCTGTTAAGCTCGCCAATTCTTCCATTGAATAGTCAAACCTTTTTGTATCATCGGTCGTTTGACAGCCCACTAATATAACTTTTTCCTTTGTTTCTTCCAAGTAAAGACCTACCTTTCTTTTTACTTAAATAATAACAAAAAAAACGTTTTCTTTCTAAAAAAATTCATTATTTTTATCTATCCATTGCCATAAAATCAAATAACCCTACCAAAAGGATAGAATAATTTTAGTATATCCATGTTTCTATACACTAGCATACTCTTTTCAATAGTTACAGCTTTTTTTCCTTCTTTTTCTTTATAATAAGAAAACAACAAAAACTAACAAAATTCTATTTTTTCAGCAAAAGAAAACTTCCATCAGCGGGATTTTTCCTCATCCAGTTTTCTTCTTGTCATTTCTTTTTAGCACCATTCGTTAATATAAAAAAAACACTAACTACAAACAGTTAGTGGCATTTTAATAATCACTATCCTTTTTTTCAAAAATCAAATCATTGCTGCGAATTGTCATTAATTCATGTTTGTCATAGTTAGATTGCATTAAAAGACGCATCGCTTGAGCTCTTATGGATTTTTCAATAATATTGCGCACATATCTTCCATTCGAAAATGTTCTTAAATGTTGGTCATCTCGAACAGAAGCTAAATGATCTTTCATCACCTTTTCCGCTTCATGGCTTAGTGTGTACTGCCTCTCATCGAGCATTCGATAGCCGATTTCCATCAACTGTTCTGTTGAATAATCGGGAAAGTCAATGACAAGGGGAAAACGAGAATGAAGACCAGGATTTAAAGACAGAAAAAAATCCATCTCTCTTGAATAGCCGGCAAGAATTAAAATAAAATCATGCTGTTTATCTTCCATATGTTTGACTAAGGTATCAATTGCCTCCTTGCCAAAATCCTTTTCTCCTCCCCTTCCAAGGGAATAGGCTTCATCTATAAATAAAATTCCTCCCATTGCTTTTTTTACGAGATCTCTTGTTTTTTGAGCAGTATGCCCAATATATTCCCCTACTAAATCAGCTCTTTCCGCTTCAATTAAATGTCCCTTTGATAAGACATTCATTTTTTGAAATAGTTTGCCAATCAATCTTGCAACCGTCGTTTTTCCCGTTCCTGGATTGCCTTTAAACATCATATGAAGTGCTTGTTTGCCTGACTTCAGACCATTTTCTTCTCTTTTTTTATTTATATAGATCCATGCATATATTTCTTTAATCATTTTTTTCATCTCATCCATGCCAACAAGACTTCCTAATTCCTCTTCTATTTCCCTAAGCGCTGCATGTTCACTTGGCAGATTTTTAGGGATTGGCTTGTTTTCTGGCAGCTCTCTTGGAAGAACCTTTTTTTTCTGCGAGTTAATCATTACCGTAATCTGTCCATTGTTTTTCATCCTTATTGGATTTTCCAAAAGCCACACCTCCTAATAGACCAATCCGGCTTATATCTTATGCTGCAAAATAATTCTCAAATTCCCCCATAAAATATATATATTCAACGATAAGTGCAATCATTATGATTTTTTTGAAATCCTAAAAACTTGCATAAAAAAACTTCACGCAACGTTTTGCGTGAAGTTTTTTCGATTATTTATTGAGCTTGGTTTCCTTCCAAATCAATATGCACATTTTTTAACGGAGAAAAAGTTGAAATAGCATGTTTATAGACAAGTTGCTGTTTTCCTTCTGATTCAAACAAGACAGTAAAATTATCAAATCCTTTAATTATGCCGCGGATCTGATAGCCGCTTATTAAAAATACGGTAACACTTGCACCATCTTTTCTTAGTTGATTTAAAAATTGATCTTGAATATTAACAGATTGCTTCATGAATATCCTCCTCTTTTCTCGCTACTAGTATGTATTCTATTTCCGTTCAAGCTTTCCTTCCAAAAAGTTTGAAATTTCCTCTATTTTTTTTTGAATGTTATTATTTTTCACACATTCTGTCATATTAAACCATTGTACACCCATTTTATTGCGAAACCAAGTGAATTGTCTTTTGGCATATCTTCTTGAATTTTGTTTTAATTCTTCCACTGCTTCTTCTAATGTAGAAAGATCCTCAAAATATTTGTAAATTTCTTTATAGCCAATTGCTTGGATCGATTGACAGTCTCGCAAATTTTGCTCATAGAAACCCTTTACTTCCTCCAAGAGCCCCTGCTCGATCATTTTATCCACCCGTTCATTAATGCGGCTGTAGAGAAGTTCTCTATCCATTGTTAAGCCAATAATTGCTGCATCATAAAGCAATTCTTTTTGTTGCTCCTTTTGCCATTCAGAAGCCTTTTTGCCTGTAACATGATGTATTTCCAGTGCTCGAATAACACGGCGGACATTTTGATATGGAATTTTTTCGGCAGCTATTGGATCTATTTGCATTAACTGCTGGTGCAAAGCTTCTGCGCCTTCCACTTCGGCAGCTTTTTCCATTTGGCGGCGATAATCTAGGTCTGTTTTTGTTTCTTCAAATTGGTAATCATAAAGAACTGCCTGTATATAAAGGCCCGTTCCCCCAACAATAAAAGGAATTTTCCCTCTTTTTGTAATTTCGCTGATTTTTTCTCTGACTAATTTTTGAAATTCTGCAACAGAAAAGGAATCATCTGGATCGATAATATCAATAAGATGATGGGGAATTCCTTCCATTTCCTCTTTTGTGATTTTGGCAGTGCCAATATCCATTCCTTTATAAATTTGCATCGAATCGCCGCTGATAATTTCACCGTTGAATTTTTTTGCCAATTCAATGCTTAATTTCGTTTTGCCAACAGCGGTCGGGCCTATCAAAACCACTACCTTTTCTTTTCCTGTCAATCACGTTCAACTGCCTTTGCTTGCATTTTTAGTAATCAATACATCTTCTTTTTTATTTTACCATAAATGCACTTCCTTCACATCTTATAGCATTATTGCCAAATGTTCTAATTTTATACGTAAAAACCGCTGCGTTATCCTGCTTTCTTTTGCCTGCTGCAATTGTTTATTTCGTAAAAAAAAACGCCTTCTGTCACATCCCAAGTTCGAATAATCAGCAAAAAATAAGGATATATTAATAATATATCCCAGTGAAATAGTGATAAGGAGGCTTAATTAAATGCTTCGACAATTACTCAGCATTTTTCAGATTAATGAAGAAGACGAAGATTTTTCTATTTACCTTGATGATTCAGAATATGATGATGAACAAGGAGAATTCTTGAGTGAAAACCATTCACCTAAATAATAAAAATAGGGGCTGAGTATAAGCATCTTCCTATAAGCAAACGGGATTCTTATTTCAGCCAACTCTATTCTTTTTTCCTTCTATCTTAACTTTTGTCCACTAACTCCAGTTATTTTTAGTTGATACTTATCTTTTTTTGTGATGTTCACCACTTCTGTTGATTCAATAAATTTTCTAACTCCTCTTTCCATTTCTCGAGCTGTCTCTGCACTTTTTTTATTTTCTTTCAGCAGATCAGTATAAATAGCGACTTCCATTACACCATGCTTATAATGGATTTCCACATTCCGAAAATGATAGTTTTCATTTAACTCCAATGCTTCTGTTATATATGGCACCAATTGAATCCACCTTGCTTCACTTTCTATTTTTTTCTTATTGTAATAATGAAAAGCAATTTTTCTTTTGTCTTTATGCTTTTTTTTGCATTTGCTCCATTTTTCCCAGCAGTTCCGCCTTTTCTTTGCTTGAAAAATCATCAGGAATCCATAAAGTCCATTTTTCTTCTTCCATATCTATAGAAAAAATAGGAAACTGGCGCACCCTCAATTCAGACACTTCTTCCATCATTTGCTGTTCCTTTTTCTCTTTTTCAGTTATTTTACTATCTGTATCTTCTGTTTCTACAACATCATAATAATCTAAAACGACATTATAATCAGCTTTCCGTTCCTTTAGCGCCTTATTTACAATTGCAAGCATTTTGTTATTTTCACTCGCATTCTGTTTTTTGTCCGAATAAATGTAAATAACTTTTTCTTCGTGATAAGCAGAAGGATAAAAATTATAAAACCCATGTTTTTCCAATTTTTTATTTATTTCTGTTTCTATTGTTCCTTCTTTAAATAGTTGGACAATATCAGGGCCAGCACTAACTTTTGTTTTTTTGATAAAAACAGCATCAACTGTCCCTTCTGCTACGAAAACAAAAGAGATAAAAAAAGACAAAGCAATCCATTTATTCCTATTGCTTTTGCTGGGTTTATAATCGCTGCCATTTCCAATAGAAGAAAGTTTTGATTCATCCACCTCCACTTGGCTCCAGCATTTTTGAAAAGTTTCCCGATATATTTCTATAGAAGAAAAGCGTTTCGAATCTGTCCAAATTGGCAGCGCAGTTATTAAACTGTTTCTCACTTTATGGACTGACATGTGCATAATTTCGGCAATTTTATTAATAGGAAAGTTTTTTCCATAACGAAGAAGGATAATCATTCGTTCTTCTGCTGAAAGTTTCGGCAAGTTCAAAAGCAAAAAATGACTATCCTCTTTCCATGTTTCCTTATTGTATTTTTCAAATTTCCTCCATAGTTTATAAAGGGTTTTCACATAGTCTTCAAACTGTCTTTGCTCATAGGTAAACTTTGTCTTAGACAGTGCTTTTTCCATTAAAAAATACGCTTTATTCTTATTGCCTGTTAGGAAATAGGCCATAAGATATACTTCTTTTTTAGTTTGCCTAGGGATGGAAGTTTTTTTTCTATTTTTTTGAAAAAACAATTTATTTCTTCTCTTCTTATTTAAGATTTATCGGAAAATAATACAGTATTTACCTTAATAGTAAAGAGTCCTCAACCTGTTGTCATTAAAAATATGCATTTTTTGTGAAGTTTTTCACAAAAAATAAAAAAATAAAGAAGCCATCTCTATGATAATGGCAACTAACGAAAAAAGTATGCAATGGGATGGTTATCAACATTCACATATACTTTGATTGATTTAATAATATCTCTTTCACTTTATTCGCAGGTTCTCCCTCTAAATGTGCGTATGTATGGGCAATGGGATTAATGATTTCAGTGCTGCTGCTCGAGAACCAAATTTTATAATTTTCGATTGACTCTGGGATATTAGGGCTGTATACATAACAAAGGTGTATATCCATATCTTCTAGCCTGGACATGCTGACATTTTCTTTTTGCCAGCGTGCATGATCCCAAACATATTGCAGCTCATGCAGCATTTTTATATCTTCGATTCGCTTCTTTTCCAGTTCATCCTGCTCAGCAATATCCACTCTCTTTAACTGCGCTTTTTTTGCAAAAACTAAATCACGGAAAAGCAGGACAAAACAGATTAGCAGAATACCTATCGACAGCCACATGCAACGCTACAACTCCTTTTTCTTTATTGGACAACCCTAATTGGAAAATACCACCCATTTTTTCTATATATATATTTAAACGAATGAAAAGAAAAAAAGTTACAATATTATTAAATTTTCTATTAATTTTTTAAAAATAGTTAATTATAGCACTATTATTTGTTTTTCTATACAAAAAACCTGCCAGTGTTTTTCTGGCAGGTCAGGCTTTTCCCATTTAAGAAAAAGCAAGCATTCTTTCAAGTGCGAGTTTTGCATTGCTTGCAGTTGGTTCATCAACAATAATGCGATTATCTTCAAATCCTGTCTCTAACGATTCAAGACACCAGACAAAATGAGGCAAATCAATGCGGTTCATCGTTAAACATGGACACATATTTGGATTTAGAGAAATAATCTGTTTATCTGGATGATCTTTGATAATCCGTTTTACGAGATTCATTTCTGTCCCAATCGCAAAGGCAGTGTTTGGATCTGCCTGTTCAATCACATCAATAATATAATTGGTAGATCCGGCATAATCAGATAATGCCACCACTTCCCGCCTGCATTCTGGATGGACAATAATTTTCATGTCTGGGTAGCTATGGCGCACTTCCTTAATATTTTCCACTGTAAAATTTTCATGGACAGAGCAATGTCCTTTCCATAAAATCACTTGAATATTTTCTATCTCTCCATCGTACTCTAATTGATCAAGTATAGGATTCCAAATTGCCATATTTTCTAAAGGAATCCCTAAATTAAAGGCCGTATTTCTTCCTAAATGCTGATCAGGCAAAAATAATAGTCTTTCTTTTTGCTTCAATGCCCATGAAACCATTTTTTCCGCATTGCTGGATGTAACCGTTGCTCCCCCGTTAACGCCAACAAATGCTTTAATGGCAGCTGTTGAATTTACATAAGTTAAGGGAATAATTGTATCTCCAAATATTGCTTGCAATTTTCCCCATGCACGATCTGTTTGGTAAATATCGGCCATATCGGCCATGGAGCAGCCAGCCCGCATATCTGGCAAATATACTTTTTGCTGTTGGTCTGTTAAAATATCGGCGGTTTCTGCCATAAAATGGACACCGCAGAACACAATAAATTCTGCATCTTTATTTTCAGCAGCCACTTGGGCAAGCTTGAGACTATCTCCAGTTGTATCCGCAAATTGAATCACTTCATCTTTTTGATAGTGATGGCCTGGCACAAATAGTCGTTTGCCGAGTACGTGTTTTACTTTCGCTACTCTCTCTTCAAGTTCTGCTGTTGACATTTTTATATACTTTTCTGGCAGTCTGCCTGTTTTCACTTGCAATTGCTCTAGTATGCTCATCCACCATTTCCCCCTCTAGCCCTTTTTAATCTTTAAAAATTGACTTTAACACTAATATCCAAAGCTTTTGCCGAATGGGTTAAAAATCCGAGTGAAATAAAATCGACCCCTGAATCTCTATATGAAGCTAAATTATCAAGGGTAATGCCCCCTGAAGCCTCTGTTATAACAGTTTCTGGCACAAGCTGTATCCATTCTTTAATTTCATCTGGTTTGCGGTTATCAAACATAATAATATCTGCCCCTGCTTCAAGAGCTTCTAATACTTGTTCTTTTGTTTCTGTTTCCACTTCCACCTTCACGGTATGGCCAATCGATTTTTTTACTGTTTTTACAGCATCTGCAATCGAGCCGGCAAAAGAAATATGATTGTCTTTAATCATCACAGCATCATATAATCCGCAGCGATGGTTAAAGCCTCCTCCTTTTGTTACGGCATATTTCTCTAACATTCTAAGTCCTGGTGTTGTTTTTCTTGTATCACAAATTTTCGTATAGCCACTGTTTAATGTTTTTACAGCTCGATTGGTAATCGTTGCAATCCCGCTCATTTTTTGAATAAGGTTTAACACGACCCTTTCGCCTTTTAACAGATTGACAACACTGCCAGATACTGTAGCAATTTTTTCTCCAATTTCTGCTGTTTCTCCATCTTCCTTAAAAAAAGCAATTTCCATTGTTGGCTCTAAAAGTTGAAAACCCATTTCAATTACATCTCTACCGCAAAATATGCCATTGCTTTTAGCTATAAATACAATTTCTCCCTTCTTTCTGCTCGGAAATATCGTATCTGTCGTAATATCTCTTTCACCAATATCTTCAATAAAAAAGTATTCCAGCTGTTTTTTGAGCTTTAGCTTGTTCATTTTGTTCATTCCTTTCTAATTGCTGGATAATCAAACGATTCTGCCATTCTGTTTGTTCAAAAGGATAGTCTGTTCTAAAATGCCCTCCTCTGCTTTCTGTTCTTTCTAAAGCAGATTTTGTAATCAGCCAAGATACAAGAAGCATAAATGCTGCTTCTTTTTCCTGTTTGCTGTAATTTCCCTTTTGCACCATACGATAATCCTTTATTCCAAAGCTTTTTATCCACTCCAGCTGGCTAATTAAACTGGCTTCCTGGCGGACAATGCCAACATGCTCCATCATTTTCCTTTTTAATTCCCTTTTTGCCGGCAAATAAATCGGCATAGATGGGAGAATCTCTTCTTTTATCCTCCAGCTTCTTTTTATCTCTTTATTCCTATTAATCAGATTTGCCAATTCTTTGCCCATATATAAACCTTCTAGCAGAGAGTTGCTTGCAAGACGGTTCGCTCCATGCAGGCCTGTACAAGCGGATTCACCGATTGCATATAACCCTTTGATGGATGTTTGCCCCTCTAAGCTTGCTGCAATTCCTCCCATTAAAAAATGGCTTCCTGGTGCAACTGGAAGTTTTTTTTCCGCCAAATTGATTTGATGGTCTTTGCACATTTTCGTTATGGAAGGAAATTTTTTCTCAAAATGTTCTACTTGGCTAATATCTAAATAAACTTTTTCTCCCTTTTTCAAATAACTGTATATCGTTTGGGAAACGATATGGCGAGGGGCAAGATCTTCATATGGGTGAATATTTTTCATAATTCGCTCGCCCGCTTCTGTTATAAGCACAGCCCCCTCTCCTCTAACCGCTTCTGAGACAAGGCCAACTGTTTTTCCGCCAACAGAAAGAAGGGTAGGATGAAACTGCATAAACTCCATATCATACAATTTTGCTCCTGCCAAATAGGCAAGTGCTATTCCATCACCAGTTACAGTCTCAGCACTTGAGGTATATTCATAAGTTTGTCCACATCCTCCTGCAGCAATCACCGTATATGCGGCAAAATAAGCTTCTATTTCATTTTGTGCATTTAATCCTTTTGCTCCAATGCACTCATTTTTGTCATTCAATAACAGTTCGTCTACAAAAAAATCTTCCACTATTGTTACATTATCTGTTAATTGCTTACTTAAAAATTCCACTACAGTTTTTCCAGTTGCATCCCCGCCGCCATGGACAATACGGGACTCGCTATGTGCTCCCTCCATGCCAAGGAGCAGCCGGCCATCTTTACTGCGGTCAAATAAACAGCCGCTATTTGCCAGCTCATAAATAAGGACAGCAGCACGTTTGGTCATTTCTTCCACTGCTTGTTTATTATTATGAAATCTCCCTGCTTCCAATGTATCGAGGGCGTGTTTGTCATTATTATCTTGTGGGCTGATGGATGCAGCAATCCCCCCTTGCGCCAAATAGGAATTGCTTTCATTTATTTTAGTTTTTGTGAGAATAATCACATGCAGGTCGCAAGATAGTAATTTCGCCAATTGTAAGCTAGCCATTCCGCTGCCAATAATCAGTACATCTGATTTCAACATTTTTACCCTCTTTTCTTAACAGGTGTCTTGACACTTATATTTACATAGATTTAAAATTATGACAAGACTTTTATTCTATTTTTCTATTTTCTTTTCTGCTAAAAAAATACGGTTATTTCTATCTAGCCAAATGCTTGTTTATTAAATACTACTTATGATCCCTTTTAGGAGGAAACCACTTTGATTTATTTAGATTATGCGGCAACCTGCCCAATTGACGAAGATGCTCTTTTAGGTTATATGGAAATTTCAAAAAACTATTTTGCCAATACAAATAGTCTTCATGATATCGGCGGGGATGCTTATTATATTTTGGAAAATTGCCGCAAACAATTAGCAAATCTGTTAGGCATACAAAAAGAGGGACTTTATTTTACAAGCGGCGGTTCGGAAAGCAACTTTTTAGCTATTCATGCTTTATTGTCTAGTTTGCCTTCCTCTAAAAATCATATTATTGCTGCAATGGGAGAGCATTCTTCTATTCACAGCACCATAAAAATATTAGAACAAAAAGGCTATGAAATTACGTATATTCCATATACTGCATCAGGAGCAGTCGATCTTGCTGTATTAGAAAACAGCATTCAAACAAATACAGCTCTTGTTTCCATTCAGCATGTCAACTCGGAAACTGGCGCCATCCAGCCAATCGAAGAAATCAGCTTTATCTGCCGAAAATATCATCTTTTGTTTCATAGCGATCTTGTACAAAGTTTCGGCAAGCTTCCAATTCCTGAATTAAGCAAAATGATAGATGGATTTTCTTTATCAAGCCATAAATTTTACGGTCCTAAAGGGGTTGGCGCTTGTTATATCCACCCTCGATTAAATGGGAAAAGCTTTTATCCAAACACCACTCATGAAAATGGATTTCGTCCTGGTACGGTCAATACACCTGGGATTGCCGCGATGGTTATTGCAGCAAATAAAGCAAATCAGCTTATTTCTGAAGAAACCATTCATTATAAAAAACTGCGTCAGCTATTTTTAGAGAAAACAAAAAATTATCCCTCTCTATCTATTATAGAAAACAAGGCACAGCTTCCATCCATTATTGCATTCAGAATAAAGCAGGTAGAGGGGCAATGGGTGCTTTTGGAAAGCAATAGAAAAGGGTTTGCCATTTCAACTGGAAGCGCCTGTCAAGTTGGCCATCAAGCACCATCTAAAACAATGAAAGCATTAGGATATTCCGACGAAGCAGCAAAAGAATTAGTGCGCATCTCCTTTGGGAGAAACACCTCTCCCCTAGAAGTTGAACAATTCGCTGCAACTTTAGAAGAAATCTCCAAAAACATCCACCAAATAAAGTGAACCTTTAAACAGTGGGGGGTTCTCCATCCCCACTGATTGTTAGTTGAACCAATCGGGTCTTTACGGGCTAGTTTCTACCATCTAGATTTTTCATTTCTTCTCATCATCCCTTAGGTGGGGGTTTTACTGCCCGTTATTGCGTGATCAATTAAAAATGCCATTTCTGAATAAAAAGAGGCCATCCAATAGCCTGAAAACGACTTATTGGACGGCCTCAAATCCCTATTACACTTTGCATTTTCATTAATTTAAAGGAATTCTCACAATAGATATTGTTTTCCTTTCTATAGCCCCTAACTTATTCCCTGCCAAAAAATTCCCCAGAGTGCTGCTAACTTTTCATCTACTCGATTTGCTTGTTCATAATACACCAATTCTACCATCATCGCCATTAAGATGCCATTATAAGCAATTGTCGCTGTTTTTTCATTTTCTACTTTAACATTTTTTTGATCTATCCAATGCAAAAACATCTTTTCCAGCCATTTTTCTTGAAAAACCTCCACTTCGGTTACTTCTTCTTGGACAATTTTGTATAGATGGGAGGGTGGAAAAAAACCCATCCTTAACCAAAATTTAAGACTTTGATTTTGTTGAAACATCTCTTTTATATATACTAAGTATCCATATAAAAACTCTTTTGCATCTAGTTCGCCATTTTTTTGAAAAAAGTCCTTTTTCAGTTGAATTTCCGCTAATTTAGCCTCTCTTACCACTTCTAGGAAGAGCTCATCTTTGCCTTTATAATGAGAATAAATGGAAGATTTTTTTATGCCTACTTCATCTGCTATCTGATTTAATGATGTTCCTTCATAGCCATTTAAAGCAAAAAATTTAAGCGCTGCTTTTTTCAGTTCCTCTTTTTTCACTTATAATCCTCCTATTTATAAAAATGAAAAAATTAAGATATCACTTTTAAGCCAATAGTCGCAGCTAATATCAATCCAATAAAAAATATTCGTGTCCACTCCTTTGGCTCATTATACATATACATACCAACAAGAGCAGAGCCTACCGTTCCTATTCCCGTCCATACACCATAGGCTGTTCCCATCGAAATTGTCTTCATAGCATATGTTAACATCGCAAAACTTAAAATAAAACCAATTGTAAGATAAATAAGTGCATCCCATTTCTTCATCGTCAGACGTTTAATATTGATGACACCAAACACTTCACATAAACCAGCAATAATTAAAGCAAACCAAGCCATCATGCATTCCCCTCTTCTTGCTGCCTATCTGTCACCATTTTTAATCCGATAACACCAATAAGCAGCATAGCAATTAGCACTAATTTTAATGGGTGGACAGGTTCGTGAAAAATAATAATTTCCGCAATAACCGTTCCTGTTGTTCCAAGTCCCGTAAAAACGGCATATACCGTTCCTATCGGTAAATGATTTGTTGCGATAATTAAGATAAAAAAACTCAGAATGATTGCAAGTCCTGTTCCTATCCATTCAAGTGGTGTCGTCGCATATTTTAATCCAGATACCCAAGCTACTTCAATAAAGCCTGCTCCAAACACCATCATCCAATAACGGTTCATCTGTTTTCCTCCTTTAAGCCGCTGAATCACTTTTAACTACCGACCGTTCGGTAGTTATTGTCTGATACTATCTATAATTTGTCAAGAAATTGCTGTTTGCTTTATCGATAAACCTTTCTCTTACAAAGTCATCTGGCATTGGCTATACTATAGATAACAAACCTCGGAAGCTTTTATTAGGAGTTCAGCTATATATGAATACAGAAAAACCGTTTAGAAAAGAGCTTTTAAAAGAAAAAATAATAATTATTGCCCTTATTGTGTTTGCTGTATCTGCTATTTTACTGTTGATAATCGCTCTTTATTATTTTGGGTTATTGGGGATTTTTCATTTATTAAATGTACATTATGATTCACTTAAATCTCTGTTTTTATTTGTTTTGATTTTTCTTTTAATAAGCGTTATTGGAGATTTGATCATTAAAGTCCTTCGAGTTTTTATATATGCTATTATCCCATCTAGCCGTTTACAACTGTTTTTGTCCTTTTTGCTTATTTTTTCTATTATATGGACTGGTTTTTCTATTGCAGATAAGTGGATAGATTCAGTTCAATTGGGAAATGTGGTCCAACTCATCACAACCCTTATTTTCAGCTTAGTAGAGTTGGCTTTTGATAGTCCGAAAAAAGATAATTTCAAAGAATAAAAATTTTGTATTCAAAAAAAGATGCCACTAATTGAATTAGCGGCACCTTTTTCTTTTATTGCACTTTAACAGGCTTTTGTTCCCTAACTTAAGAGAAGATAAAAAATCCTAGGTGGGCAGAAACTTGACCGTAAAAAACCTGATTGGTCCAGCTAACACTCAGCGGAAGACGGCTTCCTCCACTAATTGAAGTTTCACTTTATTTCACTTTTCGTTTTACATTTAAATGAAAAGAATAAATTTGACCTGGCCCTATTAAGCGAAAACCCGTTCCATCTACATAATCCAATTTTAAATCTTCATCAATATGTTTTAATGTCAATGCATCTAAATAAATCGTCATGCCGTTATCTTCAAATTTTGTGTCATCTGCTTGGATATAATCTAAAGAAAATTCATAATTATACGTATAGCTGCAGCCACCGCTAAAAATAGACGTTATCTTAAAACTTGCATCTTCTGGCAAGTCATATGTTTTTAATTTTTCTTTTGCTTGATCTGTAATGGTAAATTTCATGCCCTTTCCGCTCCTTTTTCAGATGAAAATAGTAGTCTCCTCTTCTCTTTATTCCATTGAAGCAGCAGCATTAAACCTATTTCCATTTTATTATTATAAAGGCTACCATTAGAATAACCTATTTATTTGCCTAAAAAAACTGATTCATATACGAATCAGTTTTTTTATTTCCTTATTTTCTTCTAACAAATGTTAAAATAATCGCAGCAATAGAAATAATAATGGCAATGATAGAAAGGATTGTTCCACTAGAAGTACCCGCATTATGCTCATGGTCTTCTTCTACTGATTCATCATCTGCCTTGTCATGACTGTGTCCATGGCTGTCTACCGCAGCATTTGATTTTGTAACTTCTGTTATAGAATGCGGCAGCTCTTCATCTTCATCGCCAGTCCACTCTACAATGCTTCCATCTTTATAGTATTGGTAAGCATCCCATGCAACTTTGCTTGCATCAGCAGGGTTTTGTGCAGTAAAAGTAAAAATGCGGTATTGTCCTGCTTGAATTGCTGCAGCAGCATTTTCTGCTTCCCACGTTACCGTTGTTACCTTTTCATTGTCATCTGTTTGTGTTGATGTTTTCCAGCCCTCAACAGGTTCATACATTTTAAATTCTACATTCGATGGAATTTTCAACACAACTTTTGTTGTTGGAATATCTTTTTCCACAGGTATTTTTATACTATAAGTTTCCCAAGCTTCTGTTGTGGAAGTCGAAGGTTTTACCGTAACATGGGCGCTGGCGGGAAAAGCAACAAAAAATATAGCCAATAATGCTGAAAATATGGATAATAAATTTTTCTTATGTAACATTGCATGTTCTCCTTTGATTTGTTTGTTTTTTCACAATCAGTTGTAAACAACATATTGATAGTGTTTTCAATTTTTATCATAGCAAATAGCAATCGATAGGAAAAGAATTTCTCCTTTTAAATTGTGACAATTCTATGAACAAATTACTATTTTTATTTCTCACCAAACATCCTTATCCATATTTTCCAAAAAAAGAAAAATTTAAACAAACAGATTAGCCCCCTGATGTAATTAGATCCAACCATAAATCAACACAATCCGCTGCCCTTCACCGATATCTTCTACATATACGGATGCATTTTTTTCAACTTCCACATATCTTCCCATTTTTCCACTCCTTCTTTTTGTAAATGTTTCGTTTCTATTTGTTTTCTTATCTACCCTAAGATAGGAACAATAAAACAGACCTTAACAGGAAATGCCTTGTTATCACCGGCGACATTTTTGGCATTTGCAGCAAACAAAAGTTATCATTATCAACAGAAATGAAGAATAAGTTTCCTGTCATTTATACAAAATTATGCAATTTAACACAAAAACTAGCGCAGAAATCACTGGCGGAATAGATGAGAAAAAATAGAAAACCCGTGTCTAAAGCATTTATGGATTTTTTGGAAGAAATGACTTTTCTAAAAATACCAAGCTTACAAAATTAGGTAACACATCTATTTTCCTCACATATAGTAAGGCGAGGTGAAAAATTATGTTTCCAATACACTCTATTAATCGTATACATGGTGGAGCAGGCATAGGTGCCGTTCCCATTGCTCCTGCTATTGGTTTTGGAGCTGTTGGCGCTGGCGCTGTCCCTACCGGCGCTGTTCCAGCTGTCTCCAATCCTGGAAGTTTAAACCCAGCTATTTTTACTCCTTTCCACACCACTCCTACTACTCTAATAACCCAAAATCCTTATTATCATCCAAACTTTCACTATAGCAATTATGGCCAATATATGTATCCAGCCTATCCAAATTATTATATGAATAATATTCTGCCATATTATTAACCCTAAAAAATGCTAGGCGTAGCATAAACTGCCTTACCTAGCATTTCACTTACTTATCTCATTCTATTTATTTTATTATTTTGGCAGGATTTCTTCTGACAACAACGTTTGCTCAGACATTTTTTGTTACAACAGAATCTGATGAAGCAAAAACATTATTGCCCATTGTCACTGGCTTTCCATCTCTCTTTCCTTCCAGCAGTGCTCTAAAAGTCGGACAGTCCAAATGGGAAATCAACCCATTCCTCATTTCATCCCCAGCTTAATCATTGAGATATACCCTTCTCTTTCCTTGAAGATAGTATCTGCTCTCAAGATAAAAAGCCGTCATCCAAATCTATGAAAATTAATTTGGATAATGGCTCTACTTTTTTTAAGCTTCTTTTCTTTTATTCATTGCAGATAGTCCAGTAAATATTAGACCTGCACCAGAAAATAATACTAATATAATGCCTGTCACTAAACCAGAAGTCCCTTGATGAATGCTGTTAAAACCGATGCCGCCTTGTTGTGGGCCTGTGCCGCTGAAATCACCAGATGGGGGCGTCATTTGATCTCGGCCTTGCGTAGTACTGCCAGCTGTTCCTTCATCAGCTGCTGCACTAGAATCACTGCTAGTGCCAGTATCTCCTGAAGTATTTTCACTGCTGGCTGCTGTATTGTCCCCATTTTGTCCCATGCTTGGCGCTTGGCCCATTTCCATCGTACCCATCTGAGGCTGACTCTCGCTGCTAAAGTAATTAGTTATATCCATTACTCCTTGTACAAGCAGAAATGCCATTGCAATAATTCCGATAAAGTATTGTGCTTTTTTCATTAATTTCATGTTTGTTCTCTCCTATCTGTAATGTAGCTTCATTATGATAGAAGTTCCTTAACTTTATCTTAACTTTGGCTTTTTTGTTTGCTGTAAAAAATTACTCCTGAATTTTTAATAGGATAGATAAAAAATTATTTCCGCATATATAACATTTTTGAACATCAAATTACTAAAAAAGACGATTCACATAAACATGAATCGTCTTTTTCCCCTATTTAATTTACCAATACCAAGTATGAAAATGACATAATTGAAACCTCTTCATTTGTTATAAGAACAGCTTGCCTTTACAAAAGATCTTTTATTTTTTTAGTAAGTTCTTTAAATTTCAGATCAAGCTCCTCATATTCTTTATGATTAGAACTAATAAAACTCAGCTTGCCTAAGACTTCTTGCCGTTCTGTTTCAAGTGTTAAACGCAACTCTTCCTTATCATCTCTTTTTAGTGATGATTCTTTCTGGCTTAGTTGCTTATTGATACTATTTTTCGAAAAAATCAGCTTTGTGTTTGTTGTTTTTTCCAGAAAATAACGATCATGCGATACGACTAACAGCGTACCGTTATATTGTTTTAATGTGTCTTCAAGTTGTTCACGAGAAGCTAAGTCAAGATGATTTGTTGGTTCATCTAAAATAAGCACATCCTTTTCTTCTAGAATATATTTCATCAACTTGCACTTCACACGCTCACCCATGCTCATATTTCCAATAGCCTCTATCCACTGAGAATCAAGGAATCCTAAATGCTTCATTAAATTCCGTACATGCCCTCTCTCTTCAAATGACTCTTTATCAAATAACTGTTTGGGGGTTTGCTCAAGGGGCAAGTCAAATACCTCTTGAGTCAAGTAGCCAATATTGGCTGATGGAGAAATCCATATATCCCCTCTTGTAATTGTTTCTTTTCCAACTGTCATATTCAAAAAGGTGGTTTTACCACTACCATTTGGACCTACCACAGCGACTTTTTCACCATGCTGAATAGTAAAGTTAGCACCTTTAAAAAGTATTTGCCCGTCAAAAGTCTTTTCTAAATTTTTGACTTCTAAAAACCGCTTTCCTACTTTAGAATTTGATTTTAATGAAAAATTCACTTGATATTCACCCTTCGGAGCATCCACTTTAATTTTTTCAAGTTCCTTTTCAAGGCGTTTTTGTTTCGATTTCACTTGTGAATCCATTCGTTTAGCTTTTGCACGATAATATTCTTTAACACCTTCCTGTTTTGTTGATTGTGCATGCGCCGATTTTGACCATGAGGTTAGTTGATTCATTTGGCCTTCAATACGTTCTATCATCTTTTGCTGCTTCTCATATTCCCGTTGCTGTGCAAGTCTTTTTCTTTCGCAAAATTTCATATAACTAGTGTAATTGCCACTATGACTAATAAGCAGTTGATTTTCAATTGACCATATTTTTGTAACAACCTTATCTAAGAAATAACGATCATGTGATACCAGAATAATAGTGCCTTTATACCTTTTCAGCTGTCTTATAAGAAATTCCGTACTCTGTTCATCTAGATGATTTGTTGGTTCATCCAACAATAAAATGTCCGTATCTTTTGCCAGCCCTTTTGCAAGACGCGCTTTTAGCCTTTCTCCTCCACTTAAGTTCGAGAAGTCACGAGTCGGCACATTCCACTTCTTTAATAATGCCTCTTCTTGAGAAGAAACCACATCAAAAGAGTATGACTCCATTTCTTGTTCAACCATTGTTATTGTAAGGTCATTTTGCAAGTATTTAATATATCCTTCTGTTGGTGAAAAATCACCGTTTAACAATTGCAATAAAGTCGATTTACCAGCGCCATTTTTACCTATGAGTCCGATAATATCCCCTTGTTGCACATTTGTATTTATATTTTCAAAAATAATATAATCTTGAATTTCAATTTTTATATCTTGTAGTTGCATTAGTTCCAACATAAATAATCATCCCTTCTTTTTCAGGGAGAACAAAAAAATCCTCCCAAATAATTTTGGAAGGATTAGTCAAATCACATTTCACCGTACTCAAATAGGCTATATAGCCATGGGACTATATAGATATAGAAAAATGGGTAGACTAATCCTAAGTTTTATAATCTGAAATATATTGTTTCAAATTTTAAAATTAGGTTAGTTATCCATTGTCCACCCATCATCCCTTTCGTGTTATATAAGCAAAATTATAGCATGTTAAAAAACAGCAAGCAACCTATACAATGCGTTTAATGATTTTAATGGGTGTTTAAAGAATACAAAAAATGCACAGGGAATAATGTCCCTCTGCATTTTTTTGTATTTTGGTTACTAATCTCCACCGCCACCGCTGCATCCACCATCACTGCCGCCAAAAGATCCCCCGCAGTCATTTCCTCCATCCATGCCAGAATGATTGTTATGATCGGAATTCCCCTGATATGGAATAAAAGAATTGGAAGAACGACTTCTAGTTCTATTAGTAGATTTCATCAGGAAAGATAAGAAAATAAATATGCCAATAATGAATAAAAATAATAACATCTATCTTCCTCCTACTCCTTAAAAAATTATCTTCTCTAATAATACGGGCATCTATTGGAAAAGTTTCGAAAAATAACCAAAATTAGACTAACTAATAAATTCCTTTAGACATTGCTGCTTTTTTCTTTTCCCTTTTTTAGCTGCTGAAAAAAAGCAGGTTTTGCTTTTTTCATAAAATAAAATAAAATAATGGCTAAAGCAATGAAGATAACCATTAAAACAGGAGGAATATCTGTCGAAAACAAACCAAAGGGAATAAGGCTTAAAATAAAAAAATAAATAAAATTTCCAATTAACGTACCTATAGTAAATGCCTTTAGTGATATGGTGCTGATGCCTGCAATTATATTTAAGAGGCTTGTGGGGAAAAATGGGAATACTCTTCCGTAAAACACATAATAAGTCCCTTTTCTTTCTATTTTCTCAATAAAATCACGATGTTTTTGTTGAGGAATTATATCCTGAAACCAAAAACGAACAGCATAAAAAACAATGATAGCCGCCACTACACTAGAAAGCCAACTCCAAATAAATCCATTAATAAATCCAAATGAATAATAATTTAATGTAATAACAAAAATTAATGGAATAAGGGTAAATGTATTTTGGATAACCATAATAATTAAGCTGACAAGCAAAGTATAAAAGATATTTTCACTTAATGAAGAAACTGCCTTTATTTCTCCCTTTTGAACGGCTTGAAACATGTCTGTTTCGAAAAAGAAAAAAACAAAAAGCAGTACCGTCCCACTAAAGCTTATAAATTTCCAGTATTTTTTAATAGTTAATCACCTTTTTCATATATATATATGGCATTTACCATTAAAAAGACACTTCTACGTGCATACATTTTCTTTTTTATACCCTGTTTTTTTAAAATCAAAACCTAATTATCCTCTTTTTTTATAAAAAAGCAAAGAAAAAGATTAAAAAGGATAATTATGGTATATATTCTTCTATTAATTATCTCGTTTTTATTATGACTATGTTTCTACCTCTACAAATAAATCGACAAAAACAGACTAGATTTCCTCTCATTTACATAAATATTACATTTTAGTTAAAAATACCTTCCTTTTTTATACACAAAAATTATTGTGCTATTATTAATATATATTGGAGGTGCTTCCATATGATATCTTTATTAGAAGATATTTCTCAATGTGGACAGAAAAATACAAATCTTTATATGATGAAAACAGATAACGGCCGTTTTATTATTGCCATTCCGAAAATTCATTGGTCTGCTGAATTAAAAGAAACAGATAATGCAGAACAGAGATTTGAACACATCCATGCCTCCCTCACCTTTCATATGTATGATGGTGATATTGATATGCTTGCGAACAATATTACATCATATACGATGCATTATGATGAATATATTTATTAAAATCCCTTCTTTATTTCACACGATAATTTACTTTTCTCTACCTTTCATCTATAGTAGAATTTTAAAAGCATATGGCGAAGGGGTTTTATTTTGAGCTATTTATTTACGACAAACAAATTAGGATTTCGATTATTGCAGCAAGAAGATATAGAGGCATGCAAACTTTTTTGGGGAAATAAAGAGGTTATGAACAGTTGCGGCGGAAGCATGTCTTTAGAGCTGCTCCCAGATGTCCTGTCTTTTTATAAGCAATCCCAACTAGAATATGGATTATCTGTTTATGGGGTGGTTCTCCTTGAAACAGAGGAAGTAATCGGGGCAGCCGGATTTAATATTGAAGATTCGTTAAAGAATGCAGAACTTATTTGTCACTTAAAAAAAGATATATGGAATAAAGGCTACGGAACGGAAGCAGCAATTGCCTGTTTAAACTATGCCCACTCTTTAAATCTTGTACAGACAATAACTGCTTCAAGCGCAATTAACAATAAACAAGCTCTTCGTATTCTTGGAAAAGTCGGGTTTGACTATAAAGGCATTCAATATGTAGAAGATATTAAACAAGAAGAAGCCTTTTTTTCCTTAACTTTTAACTGACCATCATTTTTCAAAACATCTGCAGCTTTTTAAGTCAGATGTTTTTTTCTAGACAAGGCGGAAAGATAAAGTGAAGCTAAAAACCAGGTTTTTACAATTAATTTCCCTTCTCCCAGAATTCTTTTAGCCTTTGAGATGGATAGAAACTTGCCATTATGAGGAATAAAAGCAGGAAGCTTGACGATTCTTAGTCAAGCATCCTAAAATGAAGAATAGCTTTGTTTACTGGCTATATATACATATGTTATTTACAGTATTTATTAACAAAGACGACTTCTCTAAAAAATACCATTTAAAACAGTGAAGGAGCTAAAAAATGGCAAAAAAACCAAAAAAAACGGCTGCAAAAAAGCAATCTTCTAAATTTCTCTATTGGATGATAGGTCTTGTTGCTGTTTGTATAATCGGGTTGGTTATATTAGCCAATCAGCCAAAAGATGGATTTGATTTCGATTATAAAGACCAGCCTTTTCTTGGCGAAGAAGCAGCTGATGTAAGCATTGTTGAATTCGGCGACTATAAATGCCCTGTCTGCAAAAGTTTTAATCAATCCTTTTTTCCGCTTATTGAAAAAGATTTCATTAATACAGGAAAAGCAAAATTTTATTATATGAATTATCCATTTATTCATCCAGTTGATTCAACAAGAGCTGCTGTATTTGCAGAAGCTGTCTATGCTGAATTAGGCAATGATACATTTTGGAAATTCCATAAACTTCTTTATGAAAAACAACCAGATGATACAAGCAAAGAAAATGTGGAGCTAAATACGGAAGAATTTTTAACAGACACGCTAAAAGAAGTGACATCAAAAGAAAATGCTGAAAAAGTTGCTTCTGTCTATAAAGAAGATGACTATCAAACAAGAATAGACAAAGACTTATCTTATGTGGAGACGTTAAATATTACCGGAACTCCAACCATTTATGTAAATGGCGTTAAATTTGAAGGAAAAACTTATGAAGAATTTCAGGAAATGGTCAATAAAGCCGCAAAATAAATCATACAAAAAAGAGTGGTCTAATTTAGACCGCTCTTTATCATTCTGCTAAAACATATCGATAAATGCATCGACCAGTTCTGGATCAAAATACCTCTCTCTTTGGCTTTTAATATGTTCGATTGCCTTTTCTTTCGGCCACGAATCTTTATACGGCCTCCGGGATATTAATGCATCATACACATCAACAATGGCAACCACCCTTGCTTCAAAAGGAATTTCCTCTCCCTTTAAGCCATGAGGATACCCTGTTCCATCCCATCTTTCATGATGATATTTAATAATATTTTCAGCTACTTCCAGGCTTTTAATAAAATCATTATGCAAACCTATCGAAAGTTTGCTGAGTATATCTTGCCCCATTAATGGATGCATTTCAATAATTTTTCTTTCATATTCTGCTAGACTGCCAGGTTTATATAAAATGCCTTCTGGAATGCCTGCTTTTCCAATATCATGCAATATGCTTGCATGAATAATTTGCGAGAGATACGCAACAGAAAAACGATTGCTATGTTTTTTATGAAACGAAACAATAAGCTGTTCTGTTAAGTTTTGCACATTTACTAAATGGTCTTCAATGCCAGGGTCTCTGATTTCACAAGAAATCGCCAACACACGCAATAGCTCCCTTTCTGTTCCTGCTTTTTCCTGCTCAGAAAGATACATACCCTCTTTCAACTGTTCCAACTCGCGGAAAACTCCAATAAAATAAACAGCATTTTCATGCTTAATGGGAGTAATTGTTAAAGAAGAATGCCAAAGATCTCCGCATTTTTTTTTATTAAGCAATACACCTGTCCATGGTTTTCCAACATGTATTGCTTCTTTTAAAGATACATACGTACAGAATGAAGTAAGCTGGGATTTGGTAAAACCCGCTTTTTGTCCTATCGCCTCTCTTTTTTCATAGCCTGTTGTACGAGTATATTCATTATTGACATCTAAAATTGTATGCTTTTCATCTGTAATCATCACTGCATCCGCTAACTGTAAATATCCTGCTAAGATAGGAGGCAGCTGTTTTATCTTCTCCAGAAAAACTACCTTCTTTCCCTTCAATTTATCGTTCATGTAAACACTTAGCTTTTTTACCATCTTTTCCATTTGGTTTATTTCACTATTTATTGTACACTATCATCTTTGTTGAGAATAACCTATTTAAGTTATTATTTTGCTTGCTTTTTTTGTTATACCACTAGCTTTGATACGAATATTATATTACCTTTTTCCTATGTATAAAACAACTAGTTAGTATGCCCATCCAATTTTTAGGTTTTTCCTCTTATTACACTAGCTATCAGAGAAAAAGCAATGAATAGCTGACGATTCTTAACAAACTGCTGCCCTTCATCCTGATTATACAATAATTCCACTATCTAAAACTCCCTTTATCTAAACCTTTCATATAAAATACTTATTTTCATATAGATGATTTCTTTTCAAAACACAGCCTGCATACATGTTGATTTTAGCCAGTAAGCGCCGCTCCTAGGGTATCTTGTCTTTTCCCACTTCTATATGCATGCAGACTGCTATGTTTTTTGCCTATTTTGCATGTAAAAAACTTGGAAAAACAGCCGAGTTCTATAAAAAGGGACCACAGCAATGCTTTACTGTAGACCCCAATTTTATTTCTGCAAACTAAAAAAGGCTTTTTTCATTTATTTGCTTGCTTATGATTTGTTTAAATGCTGCGAACGGCATGGGTTGATGCCCCTCGTTGCCAAACTTTCTGACATTCACCTGTCTCTGATTTTTTTCTTCATCTCCAAGCACGAGTATATAAGGAATTTTTTGCATTTGTGATTCTCTGATTTTATAGCCGAGTTTTTCGTTGCGTCCATCAACTTTACTCCTTATGCCTAATGCTTTTAATTCAGCTTGCACTTCTAGACAATAATCTTCATGCACGCTTGCAACAGGAATAATCTGCACCTGAATCGGTGCCAGCCATATTGGAAATGATCCTGCAAAATGTTCAATTAAAATGCCGAAAAACCGGTCAATCGATCCGTAAATGGCCCGGTGAATCACAACAGGACATACTTTTTCCTTCCATTCATTTATATAAAACAGCCCAAATTTTTCTGGCATTTGAAAGTCAAGCTGTATCGTTGCACATTGATGGCTTCTCTTTAGCGCATCTTTAATATGAAAATCAATTTTCGGACCATAAAATGCCCCGTCCCCCTTATTTATGGCATAGGGAATCTGCAAGTTCTCCAGCACATTGGAAAGCGCCTGTTCAGAAGTCTCCCACAGTTCATCATTTCCTAATGAATCTTCTGGACGTGTCGACAATTCTACAGAATAGTCAAAACCAAAAGTGCTGTACACTTGGTCGATTTGCTGAAAAATTGCTTTAATTTCTGCTTCGATCTGATCTTTTCGAACAAATAAATGAGCATCATCTTGGCAAAATGTCCGCACCCGCAGCATTCCATTTAACGCGCCGCTGTATTCATGGCGATGAACTTGCCCAAACTCGGAAAAACGCACTGGCAAATCACGATAGGAATATAAATTATTTTTAAAAATCAGCATATGCCCTGGGCAATTCATCGGCTTCAGCGCAAATTTTGTTTCATCTACTTCGGAAAAATACATATTATCTTTATAATGATCCCAGTGCCCTGATTGCTCCCACATTTGCTGATTCATCATAAAGGGTGTCCGAACTTCCTCATAGCCAGCATTTTGTTGCAGCTGCCGAGAGAAATTTTCCAATTCCTGTCTTACTATCTGTCCTTTTGGAAGATAAAAAGGCATGCCTGGCGCTTCTTCAAAAAAACTAAATAATTCCAATTGTTTGCCCAGCTTCCGATGATCCCGCTTTTTTGCTTCTTCTATAAACTTCTGATGTTCCTTTAATCCAGCTTTATCGGGAAATGCCACTCCATAGATACGCTGCAACATTTCTCTTTGGTTATCCCCTTTCCAATAAGCTCCCGCCACTTTTGTTAATTGGAATGCTTTCACAAAACCTGTGTGAGGCAAATGGGGGCCACGGCATAAATCGATAAATTCTCCTTGCTGATAGAGAGAAATTATTTCTCCTTTTGGCAGTGTATTTAAGATCTCCAGTTTAAGCACTTCTCCCTTTTCTTGAAAAAGCTTTTCTGCTTCTTCAAAGGAAACTTCGATTCGATTGATCGGCAATTGTTCTGCGATAATATGACTCATTTCTTTTTCTAGATTTTTTAAACCTTCTAAAGCGAGGGGCTGATCTAAGCACATATCATAATAAAAACCATCTTCTATTACAGGACCGATTCCTAATTGCACATTTCCATTAATCCTTTTCACTGCTTGTGCCAAAATATGGGCACAACTATGGCGCAGAAGCTCCATGCCTTCTTCAGACTCTAGAGTAAAAATAGACAATTCTGCATCATAATCAAGCACATGGCTCACATCCACAAGCTTGCCATTCACTTTTCCTCCTACTGCCAGTTTTCCTAAACTAATGCTTAAAGATTCCGCAACATCTTTTACAGTTATCCCTTTTGGAAATGCTTTTGCCTCCCCATTTGACAGAATCAATTTGATTTGTTTTTGCTTTTCCATCTTCAACACTCCTATCGTTTTTTATAAGGCTGTTTTTAAAGTTTATTATTTTGAACATACGAGAAAAACACTTTTTAAAATGCTGAGCCGCCTGTGAGTTTCATCGCAGACTTCTCTATCAAACCTGCCTTTTTTCCATAGAAAAACACATTCATCCCTAAACAAGGGACGAATGTGTTTCCGTGGTTCCACCCAATTTCCCATACATTTTTTTCAAACATATGGCTTTGGTGCTTTTAACGCAAGCTTACGTTACCGGTTACTGCTATTTCCCCGATACAGCTCTAAAGGCGGTAAGTTATTTTTCCTCGCTAGAAAGCTCTCACCTTTGCTTTCCTCTCTGTTAACTGGTGTAAAATACCTATTGTCCTTTATCTTTGCTTTTTTCTTTTTATAAAACTCTTTTTGGCGATTTCCCCTGCAGTCTGCTTACTATTCATAAAATCTTCTTTCTAAAGCAATAAGCTTTAGAAAAATTGCCTTTTCTCCATAAAAAAACACATTCATCCCTAAACAAGGGACGAATGTGTTTTCGTGGTTCCACCCAATTTCCCATACATTTTTTTCAAACATATGGCTTTGGTGCTTTTAACGCAAGCTTACGTTACCGGTTACTGCTATTTCCCCGATACAGCTCTAAAGGCGGTAAGTTATTTTTCCTCGCTAGAAAGCTCTCACCTTTGCTTTCCTCTCTGTTAACTGGTGTAAAATACCTATTGTCCTTTATCTTTGCTTTTTCTTTTTATAAAACTCTTTTTGGCGATTTCCCCTGCAGTCTGCTTACTATTCATAAAATCTTCTTTCTAAAGCAATAAGCTTTAGAAAAATTGCCTTTTCTCCATAAAAAAACACATTCATCCCTAAACAAGGGACGAATGTGTTTTCGTGGTTCCACCCAATTTCCCATACATTTTTTTCAAACATATGGCTTTGGTGCTTTTAACGCAAGCTTACGTTATCGGTTACTGCTATTTCCCCGATACAGCTCTAAAGGCGGTAAGTTGTTTTCCCTAAGTTAGGAAGCTTTCAGCCTAATGGCCCCCCTCTCTATCAACCGTAAAAAACATCTCATGTCCTTCTCATTGCTTTTTAATCGTTTCAATTCTTTAATTATTAAACATAATATTATAACATCTGGAAAATTGCAACCATAAAAAAAATTTCTTCCTATGCAGCAAATAGCAGCCATCCAGCCATGATAAAACCAACTGGAACTAAAAATAAGATGACGTTCACTGCCATGCCTAATTTTGCTAAAATATTCCCTTTTTTCCGGTAAGAAACATCGACGCAAATAAAAACGAGCGGAGAAAAAATCAACAAAAGGACAAATGGAACCATTTCAAAAATTGCCAAAAAATACGAAAGATGAAGCAAAATTAATACAAGTGGAATACCGAGAGAAAGGCACGTACTAAATTTTATCACAAAGTTAAAACCAGCTCCTTTCCAGCCAATAGATTGCCATGATTATAACAAAAAAAAACGCCAATAAAAGGATTTTTCCTCCCTTTTTATACCATACTATCTTTTTAAGCTTATTATTTGTAAAAGTAATATATTTGCCCTATATTAAAGTAATTCGAAATCAAAGGAGTTATAAGCATGAGCAAAAACGAAACAAAAAAACAAGAAATTTTGGATGCATTTCAATTTAGACATGCAACAAAAGAATTTGACCCAGCAAAAAAAATCTCTGATGAAGATTTTCAATTTATATTGGAAACAGCAAGACTTTCTCCAAGCTCTGTCGGCTATGAACCATGGAAATTTCTTGTCGTTCAAAATAAAGAACTGCGTGAAAAGTTAAAAGAAATGACATGGGGTGCACAAGGCCAGCTTCCAACAGCCAGCCATTTTGTTATCCTCCTTGCTAGAACGATAAAAGATACAAAGTATGACAGCGCCTATGTAGAAAATTTAATGTTGAATGAAAAAAACATTCCAGAAGAAATATTTGCCCAAATGAAAGTCCGCTATCAAAGTTTTCAAGAGAATGATCTGAACTTGCTAGAAAGTGAGCGTTCTATGTTTGACTGGGCAAGCAAACAAACGTATATCGCTTTGGCAAATATGATGACAGCAGCTGCCCAAATCGGCATCGATTCTTGTCCAATTGAAGGATTTGATTACGATAAAGTACAAGCTATTTTAGCAGAAGAAGGTTTGCTCGAAGATGGACATTTAGCTGTATCTGTGATGGCTGCATTTGGCTACCGCATTAGAGAACCCCGTCCGAAAACAAGAAAGAAATTGGAAGATATTGTACAGTGGATTAATTAAACATTAATAAAAAAACTTGCGTTGATTATGGATAAATCGATGCAAGTTTTTTATGCTTAACTATATTTTTTGATTAATTTCTCCATATCAGCAATCGCAAACGGTGCATCTTTTTTTACAGAATCCGCGAATTCAGACACTTTCGTTAATGTTTTCATGCTTTCAACAGGATAGTTTCCTGCCGCTGATTCTCCTGATAACATAACCGCATTTGCTCCATCTAGGACTGCCTGGAAAACATCAGTCACTTCCGCTCTAGTTGGAAGTGGATGCTCGATCATTGATTGCAGCATTTGTGTGGCTGTAATCACAAAGGCATTTACGCGATTGCATTCTGTTATCATTGCTTTTTGCAATAATGGAATCCACTCATAAGGAAGCTCTACTCCTAAATCTCCTCTGGCAATCATAATTCCATCCGCTTCTTTTACTATTTCAGAAAAATTTTCAATCGCCTCAATCGTTTCGATTTTAGCAATTAACTGTGGAGCCTTTCCATTTAATCCCTTGATAAAAGTTCGCACTTCCTCTAAATGAGCAGGTTTTCTTACAAAGGAGCAGGCAATATAATCCACCTCTTCTTTTACTAAAAAATCGATATCCTTTTTATCCTTATCTGTTATCGCAGGCAAACTAGTACTTACACCAGGAAGGTTTACTCCTTTATGTGAAGCAATCTCTCCACCTGACACAATCGTTGTCTCCACTTTTTCATTTTTCACTTCAAGGACTTTTAACTCCACTGCACCATCGTTCATTAAAATGCGATCATCTTTTTTTATATCCTGTACAATTCCTTTATAATCAACACTTGCTTCTTTTTCATTTCCTTTTATTGAATGGATAGAAAGAGTAAATTCCTCTCCTGTTTCTAAGAGAATAGATTCTCCTTCTATTTCTCCTAAACGTATTTTTGGTCCTTGCAAATCACCTAAAATTTTAATAGATGCACCTATTTCTTGATTAATCGTTCGAATAGCATCGATAATATTGCGATGAGTCTCATGTGTCCCATGAGAAAAATTCAAACGGGCTATCGTCATTCCTTGCTGGATAAGTTTTGTTAAAATTTGTTTACTATTACTGGCAGGACCAATTGTAGCAATCCGATCAATCGACACCCTCTTCACCTCATATTCATGATGCAATTAGTATCTCCAGTTGTTTTAATTTAAACCTATTCATCCTTATCTTATGTAAAAGTGCTAGTTTGTTACAGCTTCTTGCATAAAAAAGCTGCAGATTTTTGTAAAAATTATTTAGCTGATCTGTTGATTTTTGAGAAGACGTTCATGTTTTTTCGAAAGATAAACGTCTTTCAGTGTACAGCATTAACAAAGATAAAGGCTTCATGTGGAAAATTCGGACGGAAAACTCACAGAAAAATGAAGCAGGAGGTATTTACGTTTTTGAAAAATAGGAAACTGCCAATAGATATTTCCATATGCATTCAAAACGTTTAGCGGGTTTCAGAATTGTAAATATTAACACAAAGATTTTCACTATTAATAAAAAACTAATTGAAATCAATAAAGGCCCATTATTATAAAGTTATTCAACTATAATAATCTGCTTTATCTTATTCAACTAATCTCCCTCTGTATTATAAGATCAGCCAGATATTTTAATGATTTTTTTACTCTCCATAGGTGCGTTTCCTTTAGTTATTTTTCTTGTAAAGCTTATACACAAATATATACCTATAGATGAGGATAGATAGAAAACAGATAACTTTGTTAAACCGTGTGGAAGTAACCCCTATAAAATTACATTGGATAACAAAATACCCTTTATTAATTGCCTGCTTATTATAAAACCAATAACTATTCCATTTAAACAAGCATATAAATAAGGCAAAAAATAAAGGGTATCAATCCAATAGTCATATATAAAACAGGATATCATATTATTTTTAAATATTTCTAACATAAAAAGTGAACTTTCTGATTCCTTATTCATTCCTTTTGCATCTAACCTATTTCTCCTATTATCTAAGTAACCTTGATAAAGTCAAAAAAAGAAATGGAAATCTAATAACCAATAAAATCCATTAGTAAGAGCAAAAAAGTGAATCTGAACAATTCAGCCATGATTTTTATCCCTCGATGCTGCTTAATGAATGTGGTTTTGGAAGTGACACAGATTGAATCACTAACGCCGTCATGCCTCCATCGCTGCCTGAAGCATGACCTTCTCCCTCTTCCCAAAAAACACCTTCTCCCGACTTTAACGTTATTCTTTTTTTATCCTCGCCTTCAATCCATCCTTCTCCTTCTACTACAATATAAAGCTGTGCAACTGGTGCTTCATGGTAGCCAACAATGCCATTTGGTTCAATATGCATCAAACCAATATTAGTCGGCTCTTCTGTTTGAAGTATTTTCGTATAACTTACGGCAATGGATTGATAGTTGATGACATGAAAACCATTTTCCTTTTTAAATTGATAAAATTGCATTATTTTGCTCCTTTTTCTTATTTGCTTGCATCTATTTCATGCAAAAAGCCGCTGATTATACGCAAATATTCTTTTTGTTCTTCTATGTATGGCATATGGGCACTGTTTTCAAATACATGAAAAACAGAATTCGGTGTATGTTTGCTGTAATATTCTGTTGTCTCAGGTGTCGCTTCATCAAATCTTCCACATGTATAAAGAGCAGGACAATTGATTTCTTCTAATCTATTTGTGCAGTCAAATTCCCGCAAATTCCCAAGCACCGTAAATTCAGAGGGCCCCCACATTATTTCATAGACTTCTGGACTTCGATACTTTCTGCCTTGCTTTAAAAATTCTGGATATGGATTTAGACGGCAGACAAAATGGCTGTTGAATACTTCAATTGCTTTTTGAAATGCTTCAGAATCGGTATTTCCACTTTCCTCACAAGCTGCAATCGTATCTTGCACTTCTTTTGGCAGCTTCTTTAAATTTCTTTTTTGGTCTTGTTCCCAAAGTGGTGCGCTTAAGCATGGGCTAGAGAATATTACACTTTCTACTCCAATAGGCTTTGTCAAAAAATAGGCTGCAGCTAATGTCGTCCCCCATGAATGACCAAGAATATGAACTTGTTCTAACTGCAATTCTTTGCGAACTTGTCCTACTTCTTCTACAAAACGATCCAATTGCCACAGTTCTGAATTTTTTGGTCTCTCTGATTTCCCGCAGCCTAATTGGTCATATAAAATAACCGGCCTGTCTTTGGAAAGAGCCTTAAGTCCTTGCATAGAATAGCTGGAAGAACCTGGACCACCGTGCAGCACTAAAACTGGCACGCCTTTTGCCTCTTTATTATAGATTTGATACCAAACTTTTCCCCCAGTAACTGTTATGTATCCATCTTTATTCATTATCTATTAACTCCTTTCAGCTCTATTATACAATGAAGTTGGACTATTATTAATTTAAGCTATTGTTGTGCTGGGACAAAAACTCCTCGATTTCTTCTTTCGTCGGCGATGATTGCTGTGCACCAAATCGGGTGACTGCAATCGCAGCTGAAGCGGAGGCGAACTGCAAAGCTTCTGTTGTCGATAAGTTCATTACAGTTGCTTGCGCATATGCGCCAATAAATGTATCTCCTGCTGCTGTCGTATCAGCAGCATCCACCCTATAAGCTTCTGTATGTACCATTTCTCTGTTTTTCCCATAAAAATAAGATCCTTTTGTTCCTAACGTAATTAGTACATTACAAACTCCATTTTCCATCAATAATATTGCGGCTTTTTCTGCGTCGTTCCTACTTTCAATTTTCACCCCTGTAATAACTTCCGTTTCTGTTTCATTTATAATTAGAGTATCTATTTTTGCCAATAGCTCTTTGGGAATTTTATATGCCGGCGCAGGATTCCAAAAAATCGAAACCCCTCTTTTTTTCGCTTCTGTAATAAGCCATTCATTTGTATTTGTATGTAATTCATTTTGCAGCAAAAGCAATTCATAGTTTTCTAGCCTATTCAAATAAAGGGCTAAATCTTCCGGGGTCAATTCAATATTTGCTCCTCCTGAAAGGATGATGGTATTCTCACCTTTTGCATCCACTGTGATAAAAGCCAAACCAGATGAAGTTTCTTTTGTAAGAATCGCCTCTGTCTTTACTCCATATTTGCGCAAACTTGCCGTCAATTCTTTCGCAAATGCATCGTTTCCAACTGCACCGACTATCGTAACATCACCGCCAGCTTTTGCAGCTGCCACCGCTTGATTTGCCCCCTTTCCTCCAGGAATATAAGATACTCCTCTTCCCGCTATTGTTTCTCCCGGCAAAGGATGCTTTTCCACTTTATTGACAATATCCATATTGATGCTTCCAACAACGAGCATTTTTTTCATGCTGCTTCCCCCTACCTATTTTTATCTCCATTGTAACAGGACAAGCCATAAGACCAACAGAAATATAGGCATAACCAGTAACTAAAAAAATAAGAACCTAAAAACAAAGGCTCCAACTAAAAAAACTCTATCCAAACTAATTTCTTGGAATAACAGGCTTAAGAGGCTTTTCCATCACCCTCTTTTGGCAAGCGCATCTACCCCTTCATTGGAGTATTTTGATATTTTGCCAATAAACAAAGCATACTGTACAGCAACGTCTTGATGCATCGGTACAGATAATGCATAAGTAAGGGGGAATGCCGAGCTAATTAGTCCCTACAATTAAAAATAAAAATCAACTTTTCAAAAAACCGCGAAATAGTCGAGTCAGTGACTTCTGACAGGGCATGTGAAAGGCTCCCCATTTTTTTAGTGAAGTTAACTTCTTTGGCAACCATAAAAAAAGATGGCAAGTCCATTTCAATTACTTGCCATCTTTTCTAAAAATCATTTAGTCATTTGCGCATCTTTTAGCGGCCAATAAACAAGATTAGTGCTGCCGACAACTTTATCAAAGGGAATTACCCCAATTTCTCGGCTGTCTTTGCTGTTTCTGCGATTATCTCCCATCACAAACAAGGTGTTTTTTGGAACTTTTTCAAAACCAGTATAATCTTTTAAATTAAAATTTTCTGTAAGCAGCGCATCCGCACCATATTGTTCTTTCACTTCTTGCTTTTTTTCTTTTAAATAGTCTTCTTTATACGCTTTTCCATTGATGTATAATATATCATTTTTATATTCAATCGTATCCCCAGGCAGCCCGATTACTCTTTTTATATAATCATCTTGTGCGGTTGCATGAAATACGATAATATCAAATCTTTTTGGTGTGCCAATTTTAGAAACCACCATTCGATCTTCATTATTTAAAGTCGGCTCCATTGATTCTCCGTCAACAACAATTGGCGTAAACACAAATGTGCGAACAACAATGGCAATTGCAACTGCCACAAAAATAGATTTGCTCCACTCAAACAGCTCTGACTTCTTTTTCATCCTTTTATCTCCTTTTATTTATAGACTATTTTTTAACAGAAGGATAACTGTTTGCCATCTCGGCAGGAGAAAAGTCAGTTTATATTTTTCTCCTAATGCAGCCTTCACTTTTTTGTTAAAATTAGTCCCTCCTTATTATGATTCGTTTCCAGTTCGATACCATTAAAAACTAATGCATCTTTCTCCATATTTCATCGTCCATTGCCCTAATTCATCTTTCCATTCTTTCGATAGATGCAAATCTTCCAGTTCCAAATCACAGCCGCAAACTCCGCACCAAATGGGATCTGCCCAAAATCTCCTTCTATTCTTATATTATATGTAATCTCCATTTTACAAAAACATTGCATCTTATCAGTTTCTTTTCTTATAATACTATATCATATTCCATTCTTTTAGCTGTTTGCACAGCAGCATCCCTGCCTAATAGCCTTATGATTAAATGAAAAGACATATTAATTCCAGCCGAAATGCCCCCAGATGTAAGAATAGTGCCCTCATCTACAAACTTCACGCTCCGCTCTACTTGCACTAATGGAAATTCCCTTTCTAAGCGATCGATATCCATCCAATGGGTGGTAGCTTTTCGCCCATCCAAAATGCCTGCTTTGGCAAGCAACAATGCTCCAGTGCAAACAGATGCTGTTATATTTGATTTTGTTTGCTGCTTTTGTATCCAGCTGATGACATTCGGATTGTTTATTTCCATTTCTTCAGCTCCGTACCCGCCAGGTATGATTACAATATCAAACGTCGGATGATTAGAAAAGCTATAATCAGGACATACCTTTAAACCATTTCTCGCTGTAATTAAGTTGCCCTTTTCAGAAATCGTTTTAACGATAAATGGCTTGTCTGCCACTTCTGGTACAGTTGCCAAAGAAAAAACTTCAAATGGTCCAGCAAAATCTAATACTTCCACCTCGTCAAAAAGTAATATTCCAACCTTTTTTTGCTTCATTCTTATCTCCTATCTTAAAATAATAGACTACTTTATACATGTTCTAATTGTAGTTTGCTTTTTCAACCATGTCTATTAACAAGCTGCCCTTCAAATTATCATATAGTAGACAAACTTTAAAGTTTTATCACCTATATTTTTCCGTGTCTTCTGTTATCATAGGATTCCCTGTATCTAACCTTTGCAATGCTGTTATCTGCAATCGATTTGCTAATTTAAAAGTTCCAGCATATATAAAGTAGCCGATCATTGCACCAAAAACATTGCAAATCACATCATCCACATCAACTGCACGTATAGAGGATCCTGATAAAATTTCGAAAAACTGTATTCCTTCAATAAAAATAGATAATAGCAATCCTAAAAATAACATACTTGATAGATTTTTATACTGGCGCCAAATAATCGGCGCCAATACTCCTAGTGGCATAAAAAGCAAAATATTGCCGCCGACATTGCGGATAATGAGACTGGACATAAATAAAGCATCTCCATCATAAGCTGTTCCAATTTGTTCGATGCTTTTCAGTATAGAAACCAATGGAATAATATTTACGCTATACTTTAGCCCCTCTAAACTCCCAATATTATAAACATAAATAGGAAATAATGTTACAGATACAACTAGCAGCATATACACTACAAACAAAAATTTCACTGCTTCCTTTAACCAATAAATTGGTTTCTTTTTATACGAGAGGACTAAATTTATACTGACTCCAATTATGTAAATACAAACTCCTATGTATACAATCAAGCTACTATACACCCTTTTTTCTCCTTTCTACCTCTTTTACTAAAACCTTATTTTACCAAATAAGGAAAATTAATTAAATATTTTTTGTAAAATAAACCTTCTTTTCTATAGTTAGACGAGATAGAACATTGGAAAGTTTTGCTATTTTCTTTTTTATATTGATTTAATGATATAAGAAGTTATTTCTTTTATTTTCCCCTTTTTCCCTGCACTGGTGAATTGATAAATATGACAAAAAGCATAGGTATGTTGATTTTTCATAAACACCATACCATTAACACATCCTGTATTTCCATGAGTAATAATTGTCTCTATATGTATTTCAGTTGGCTGATCTATGTGGTCATTTATTAGTGCTTGTATAATTTGCTTTTTTCCACTTATACTAGTTTGACCGATATGATTCCAAGTTATATTATCAGCGAAATCCTCTAATATGCCAGTAATTTCTTTTAAAGCAAATGCTATGCAGACTCCCTTTAATACTTGCTTTTTAGGAGCATTGCCGCAGTCTATCGGGCAGATAATTTTTATTTCCTTATTTCCGTCTATCTTAATATTTCCCATCGTTCCTCCTCATCAGAAAAACTATTCTTTTGTTTTATACTATTTGGATATTTTAAACATTTTAGGATATACTGTTTAAATACTTCTTAAAAGACCATTTTTTCCTTATACCACTCATAGCTTTCTTCTGAGATCAGGAAACTTCGCTCCAAACGACAGATAATACTTTATTTCTATAGAAACATTTCATCATTCCGCAATAATGCTCGCTCATTTTTTCAGCAGCTCCTCTTTTTGCATTGTATAATATCTACTTTATTAACCGTCACCTCGTTTTTTTGCCATTACGCTTAATATATTTCTTTCCCATCTTTCGGCAGTGTCTGTACATGTCGGCAATATCTTTTTATTTTTTTTGATTCTTCGATCGAATAAGGAACATCTATTATTTTTGCCACATCAACAGCAACTTTTTCAAATTCATTCATTAACTTAAATAATGCATCCCATATTTGATTGTATGTACATAATGGATAGGTATTTATTAAAATCCCCCATGTTTCCTCATCTAAATAATGCTCAAGTAATTTTGAATTTTTTCCAATACTTAATGAAAAGTTTGTTTCAAAGCCAATTTTCCATTCGAGCATAGTCAAAAACTGTTTGCGCACTATATGTAAATGATCATATGCATATAAAATCTCTTGTCTCCACAATCCTTTTGCAACATATGTTGATACCCACCAAAACTCATTGCAGCAATCTGAAAAGGCTGCCGCTGAAGGTTTTTGAACCCAATATTCTTTGTCATTAGCTGGAAGCAATGAAGGAAGAATATTGTCCTTATCCAATAGAATAACTGCAAGTGTATCTCCGCTGTTCCAATTATCTTTTTTCTCTAATGGACAAAGTGTCAAATCAATGCGATTGCCATCTGTAAACAGCATCAAATAAGAAAAATTCCCATTTAGCGTCGGAGGAAACAACTCCATGTTCTCCGGCGTCTGCATAATCATTCTTTCCCCAAATACATCTATCCAATGTTTATCCTCTATAAATGACTGCATTTCTGTAACAACATAAACAATATCAAAATCTTGAAAAGGATCTTTTGCTGCATTAAGATTAGTCCTTGAACCAGTTAAGCCGACTCCTCGAATCCGTTCATCCTTTTTAGCTACTTCAAGAATCAATGAAAACATTTCTTGTTCTGTTCGCATAGTTATCCGGCTCCTTATTTATTACATTAATTTTTTCATCATGTCATGTCCTATCCATAACTACCAGCCAATATTATTCTGTATTTCCGTCTTTAGTTATCTCCTTTATCATAGTGGAAATCATAGATTACCAGGTATGTCCCAGCATTTCCTATCAATCTTTTTGGACATTTGCATAGTCGGCAATATTCTATTTTTTTATTTGGGATTCTTTATTCACTGCAAATATTCAAAACTTCTACTCCTTTTATCTTCTATTGCATCTGTTCGTTTATGCTTCCTTTTTGAAACTTCCATCAAAAGAATGGAATAATAGAGAAAAGGGGCAGCCAATAGCCAAAAAATTGACTTATTGGACAAGCCCCTCTTTATTGCTTCTCTCCTTCATAGATGACAGCGATTCTATCACTTTCAACCATGCCTGGATATGCAATCGCTACATATACTTTTCCTTTTTTAGTGCCAAGCTGCTTTACGGTAAGAGTAGTTTTGGAGCCGGCTGAAGTCTTTGAGGCCATTAATTTTCCTTTGCTGGCAGCAGTATAGACTTTTACGGCATCCCCCTTGCTAATACCTGAAACTGTGATTGTATCATTTTTCTTTTTATTATTTACTATTTTAACTTGCGAGGTTTTCAGCACATCTGTTTTTTCCCCCGCAAAGCCAATAGCGGTGCGGTCGCTTTCTGCTTCTCCTTGTTTTGTTATGCTTGCATAGATTTTGCCCGCTGTTTTGCCGAGCTGGCTGACAGAGAGCACAAGGCTTGTGTCTTTTGCAGTGCCAGATGCGAGCAGACTGCCTTTTGATTCGGCATTATATATTTCGATGTGATCGCCTTTTTTCAGCTTACTGACTGCAATGCTGTCTTTAGATCCTTTATTGTTTAGCACCTTTATTTGATCAGTGCTTGGCTTTGGCGATTTTTTGGAAATGCTGAATTGATACGGATAATAATCTTTTTCATTATTATCGTATATTTTCCAATAATAATTGCCTTTTTTTAATTTCGCCTCAAACGAAACTGGCTGCTTCAGCGGATTTTTTTTCGTTGATTTTACTTCTTTGATAACATGATATGATTCATCAATTATTTCAGCTCTCCAGTCTGTGCCAGGAACAACCGGCAGGCTGATGGTCATATTGGCATCCTTTTCGACTGTAAACGGAAATAAATCGACAGAATCTCTTAAACCAACTGTTCCTTTATACAGCTTGTTTATTTCGATTTTATTTTGGCTGATTAAATTATAATGCGTTTCTTTTTCATAATTAGTCATCGGCTCAAAAGCAACTTTTAGAGTATACGGCGTCTTTAGGGCAGTTCCTTTCGGATCTTCTACTAAAATATAATAGGTGCCTTTGGCAAGTCCTGTGGGAACAGATGCCACCTTTTTTCTATCTTTGCTGTCATCGCTGTAAATAGTTGCATTTGCATTTAGGATGGAAGCTTTCCATTTGGCATTGGCATTTTGGCTAAACGAAAAAGTCACTTTGCCATCTGCCGGCAATGTAAACTTGTAGTAGTCCCGGTCCAGCCGGTAAGCAAGATCCCCCACATACTCTTTATTTAACAGCATTGACGTTGCACTAGTTTGCGAATTATTGGTTTCTTCCTCGTAATATTCTGCTGTGGATGCAAACGATGTTTTCAGCTCATAAGGCATACGGGCATATTCTCCCTGAAAGGAAAGATAATATGTTCCTTCTGATAAACCTATTTTATTCGTTTGATAGCCATTTTCTTGCGGCACTTTGGAAAAATCCCATTCTCCTCTCCACTTTTCATTCTTATCCCTGATTGTAACAGTCCATTCTTGTGGAACATCGGTTTTTACGCTTAGTTTTAATTGTCCATTTTTTGGAATAATAACTTTATAGTAGTCTTCATCAAATACTTTGCTTATGCTTCCAGAAAACGTCTGTTCTAAAGGAAGCAAAGCAGCAGCGGCAAAAGTGTCGTTATTTTCTATCTCTACATTTTTCTTTTTTGTATATTCCAGCTTCATCGAATAAGGGTTTTCTGCTCCCATATGTTTGCTTTTTATTTTGATATAATATGTTCCTTTTGCAAGACCCACTTCTGTTTGGGACTTGTCCCCATCTGTTCCAGTGCTTGTATACACATCTGCATACACTGGATAAACGTCTTTTCCATAAATCTCCGCATGCCACTCTGAATCTTTATTATTTTGCAGCGAAAGCTTTACTTTTCCAGCTTCTGAGAGTGTAAATGTATAGATCGCTTCACTTGTCTCTGTTGCCAGTTTTCCTGTTGCACTTGTATTCAGCTCAAATGGCACTGCCTCTTCAGATGCTTTTGGCATCATTGGCGCAGCAATAAACAGCATGATAAAAAGAACAGGAACATTCAGGTACATCTTTGCCTTTTTCACAATAAACATCTCCCTACTTTAACGAATCATGATTCTTTTATTCTACTATAATCCGCCTAATAAAAAATCTATCTTTCAAAAATTTTCTCTATTGGAAACAAATTCATAATTATAGAGAAAAAGGCGGAATAGACTAGCTTCTCCCAAGGATTTTCGCTACACTAAACAAAGAATATAAAAATGTGGTGGTTATATTGTTTAAGCTATTAGTAATTGAAGATGATAAAACATTATACAAAGAATTAAAAACGCGCTTAACTGCTTGGTCTTATGAAGTATATGGCATTACAGATTTTTCCACTGTTATGCAGGTATTTTCGGAAGTTCAGCCAGATTTAGTGATTATCGATATCCAGCTGCCTATGTTTGACGGGTTTCACTGGTGCCGAATGATTCGCAGCCATTCAAATGTGCCGATTATTTTCCTGTCTTCTAGAGATCATCCAACAGACATGGTCATGTCGATGCAGCTTGGCGCCGATGATTTTGTGCAAAAGCCTTTTCACTTTGATGTGCTTGTCGCCAAAATTCAGGCCATTTTGCGCCGCGTCTATAATTATAGTGTGGAAAAAACAGAGCTGAAAACATGGTATGATGCAACAATTGACTTTGAAAAAAACACGGTGGAAACCAAAAACAACAGCATTGAATTAACCAAAAATGAACTCTATATCTTAAAAATATTACTTGAACACAAAAATAAAATTGTCACACGAGATCATTTAATCAACAGTTTATGGAATGACAAACGTTTCATCAGCGATAATACCCTAACCGTTAATGTAAATCGGCTGCGCAAAAAATTGGATGAAATCGGTCTTGGCAAATATATTGAAACAAAAGTAGGCCAAGGATATATGGCGATTGAAGAGGTCGAACGATGATTATCAAATTTTTAAAAGAAAAACGGAGCTGGATTCTATTTATCCTCTTTCTCCAAGCGCTTAACTTCCTAATTGCAAGCATGGATAAAACCATTCCCTTGCTTTCCATGCTCTATATTAGTTTTTTGGCCAGCATTTTTTTGGTGATTTTTTTGGTGGTTCGTTACCAAAAGGAAACAGCCTTTTACAAAACCCTTGCCGACAGGGAGGATAATTTGGATACCAGCAATTTGCCTTTTCCTGAAAGTCCTTTTGAAGAAATTATTGAACAAAGCATTCTGCAGCAGACGGAACAGCTAAAAAAAGAAATTCAGCATCATTTGCTCCAAGTAGAACAAGAAAAGGATGAGCTGTTAAGCTGGATTCATGAAGTGAAAACGCCGCTTACTGCCCTTCATCTTATTATTGATCGAATGGAAGATCACAAGCTGAAAACAGCTTTAACCTATGAGTGGATGCGCATCCACCTGCTTTTGGACCAGCAGCTTTATCAAAAAAGAATTCCCTTTATGCAAAATGATTTATATATGGAAGAAACAGATTTAGAAGCAATTATTTTTGATGAAATCCGCACATTGCAAGCATGGTGCATGCAAAAGGGAATTGGCTTTGAGCTTGACTTAACAGCTCCTACTGTATTGACAGACAGCAAATGGCTGGCGTTTGTTTTTCGGCAGATTTTATCAAATGCCGTGAAATACAGCGAACATGCCGATATTATCATTACAAGCATGATGGTTGGCGACCAAACAGTTGTTGAAATCAAGGATTTTGGAATAGGAATTGAAGCACATGACTTGTCGCGGATTTTTGATAAAGGGTTTACCTCAACAGCCAATCATCATAACAAGCAGTCTACAGGCATGGGACTTTATTTAGCAAAAAAGGTTGCAAATGCCCTGCATATCCGTCTAGAGACAGCCTCTACCATCGCCAAAGGAACTACCTTCACTTTCATCTTCCCGAAAAAAAATGATATTGTGCAAATTACAGGCATGTGACAAAAATGTCACATGCCTCTTCCAATTGTTCGCCAAATGAAAGGAAAACATCTGCAGAACTTTTTATAATAAAGCTATCAATAAAGGAGTGTGGAATATATGACTATTTTACAAGCGAATAAAATCCATAAAAGCTATGGAAATAAATTTACAAAACAAGAAGTGCTGAAAGGAATTGACCTGACCATTCAAAAAGGAGAATTCGTCAGCATTATGGGAGCATCTGGTTCGGGAAAAACCACCCTGCTGAATGTCTTGTCTTCGATTGATAAAGCTTCAAGCGGTTCGATTTTAATTGAAGGAAATGAAATCACTGACATGAAAGAAAAACAATTAGCCGCTTTCCGCAAAACAAATCTTGGCTTTATCTTTCAAGAATACAATTTGCTTGATACATTGACCGTCAAAGAAAATATTTTGCTGCCATTATCGATTTCCAATACCGCAAAAAATGTGGCCCAACAAAAATTTAACGAGTTGGCTAGCGAACTTGGCATTGAACAGTTAAAGGATAAATATCCAAATGAAATTTCCGGCGGCCAAAAGCAGCGCACATCTGCTGCCCGAGCATTTATTCATGAACCAAGCATTATTTTTGCCGATGAGCCGACAGGCGCTCTTGATTCAAAATCGGCATCTGATTTATTAAATAAATTAAGCCATTTAAATAAAAACCGCAAATCTACCATTATTATGGTGACACATGATCCTGTTGCGGCAAGCTTCACAAGCCGTGTAGTATTTATTAAAGATGGCCAAATTTATACACAATTAAATAAAGGAGAACAATCCAGACAAGATTTTTTCCAAGATATTATGAAAACACAAGGAATTTTAAGCGGGGTGCAGCATGAGCATTAATCAGCTAATTTTCCGCAGTTTGAAAAAAAATATCAAAAGCTATTATTTATATGTATTTGCCCTTATTTTTAGTGTAGCTTTATATTTTTCGTTTGTGACACTGCAATACGATCCAGCAATGGACGCTACAAAAGGAACCATCAAAGGCGGTGCCGCCATTCGAACTGCCTCGATTTTATTGATTGCGATTGTCGGCATCTTTTTGTTTTATGCCAATAATATTTTTATCAAACGACGCAGCAAGGAAATTGGCTTATTCCAGCTGATCGGGATGACAAAAGGGAAAATTTTCCGCATTATCAGCACTGAAAATATGATGCTGTACTTCGGCTCCCTTGCAATTGGAACATTTCTTGGCTTTGCCGTTTCCAAATTGATCAAATTGATTTTGTTTAAGATTACAGGAATCGATCAAGTTGCTTCCTTAACTTTTTCCGGGCAGGCATTGATGCAAACTGTATTGGTATTTGCCGCTGTTTATATCTTTATTATGATGATGAATTATTTATTTATTAAAAGACAAACAATTTTAAGTCTATTTAGCGTTACTTCTTCTTCAGAGGAAAAAGTAAAAAAAGTATCGATACTGGAAATCATTTTCGGCATTTTCGGTTTGCTTTTGATTGCTGTCGGCTATTATCTTTCATCAAAATTATTTGGCGGCGACTTTTCTGAAATGAATGAACTCTTTGCCGTAATGATTATTATTCTTGCATCTGTCATTATTGGAACATATCTTTTTTACAAAGGCTCTATTACATTTGTAGCAAATTTGATCCGCAAAAAGAAAAATGGCTATTTATCGATTAATGAAGTGCTGTCATTATCCAGCATTATGTTCCGCATGAAAACAAACGCAATGCTTCTGACAATTATTACAACCGTTTCGGCTTTAGCCATCAGTTTATTGGCGCTTTCTTATATTTCCTACTATTCTGCTGAAAAAACAGCGATTGATAGTGTTCCTGCAAACTTTTCCTTTACAAATACAAAAGATGCAGACTTGTTTGCAGAGAAATTAGCAGAAAAAAATATGGACTATAAGGAAACGATCATACCAGTTCTGCAGGCAGAGGTAGACATCAGCAAAATATTAGTGTCCACGCCAGAAGGATTTAATCTTGATCCTAATACAACTCCACTGGCTGTAGTCAGCGACAAACATGTAAAAGGCGTTAACGTGAAAGAAAATGAAACGCTTTTTACAGGATATAATGATGCATTGGCAAAATTTATGGCATTAAAGGATTCAGGAGAAGTGAAGCTAAAAACAAATAAAGAATCCATTTCCCTTCATTATTTAGGCCTTGATTCACCGACAATTGTTTCTTATCTTTTCACAAGCGGCGGCATGCCGACAGTGATTGTCGATGAAACTGTTTTTGCCAAATTGGCGAAAAACCAAGAGAAGGATATTCAACGAACCACTTCCCTTTATATTGGCATCGACATCCAAGAGGATGCCCAAGTCAAAAAAGCAAATGCGCTTTTTGCTGATCTAGATTTTCAAGACAAAGACTTAAATATTTCCCGGTTTGATATGATTGATTCCAACAAGGCAAATATGGGACTGACGATGTTTATTGTCGGCTTTTTAGGATTAACGTTCTTGATTACTTCCGGATGCATTCTTTATTTTAAACAAATGGGCGAAGGAGAAGAGGAAAAGCATAACTATACCATTTTGCGAAAACTTGGCTTTACCCAAGGCGATCTGCTGAAAGGAATTCAAGGAAAACAATTATTCAATTTTGGCATTCCATTAGTGGTCGGTCTTTTGCACAGCTATTTTGCCGTCCAATCCGGCTGGTTTTTCTTCGGCACCGAATTATGGACACCTATGATTATTGTCATGGTTTTATACACCATTCTCTATTCGATTTTCGGCGTATTGTCTGTTGTGTACTATAAAAAATTGATTAAGTCTGCACTGTAAAAAAAGAGAGGCTGGGACATAAGTATTCCAATCGAAAATAAAAACGAACAATTATATGATCACCACATATAATTGTTCGTTTTTAAACTTTTTAAAAGAGCGGTTTCAGTAAAGTTTGTTGTTATTACCCGCAGCCTGAATAATTAATTTTTTCTATTTTTTTAAATGGTTTTAAAAAAAGAAGTAGAATGGAGCGGAGGACACTCAAGGAAAGGCTGAGACCCCGCAGGCGTGCCGAGGAGGCTCGGGCTTCCTCCCCGCGGAAAGGGAGTGTCTATAGCGCAATGGAACGAATTAGTTTTTACACTTGACTATATGTAAAAACACAAGTAACCAAGATTGCGAAACTAGCCTTTATTTTAAAGCGAAAGTTAGAGATTATTCGTCTTTACAGATTATCTAATTAGTTGTGTCCCAACCTCTTTTCATATTTCTATTTGCAATATAAGAATCACTTTAAATAAATCTCCATCTGTTTCAATTTCCAGTATTCCATTATGGAGATCCATAATCGATTTAGCAATTGCAAGTCCAAGTCCAGAGCCTTCTGTATGACGGGATGCATCTCCCCTTTTAAATCGTTCATACAATTCTTCAGCTCCATCATTCAGCTCATATTTGGAGATATTTTTAAATATAATAATCCCTTTATCTTCTTTTTTCTCCATCTGGATATATACCCGTGAATGTTCAAGGGAATATTTGATAATATTGCCGATGAGATTATCAAATACACGCCATAATTTTTGTCCATCCACAAAAGCATATAAAAATATTTCTTTATTGACAATGCGAAATTGCAGACTAGATGCTTGAATGCTTTCATCATATTCTGCCAATGCCTGCTGCAAAAGCTGAACCAAATCAATCTTTTCCTTCTTTAATTCCATATTTCCGCTCACCATTTTCGATACTTCAAACAAATCATCAATCAGCATTTTCAAGCGATGAGATTTACGGTCGATAATGTCCACATAACTGATTCGTTGTTCCTCTGTTAGATTCTTTCCTTTTAATAGTTCTGTATAGTTAATAATAGATGTTAGTGGTGTGCGCAAATCATGGCTGACATTGGTAATCAGTTCTGTTTTTAATCGTTCGCTTTTCACTTGCGCATGCTGGGAATTTTTCATCACTTGCGACATTCCATTGATGTTTTGTGCTAATTGGGCAAACACAGAACTTCCTTCGATTTCCAAGTCAGATCCTGCCTCGCCTTTTAGAAGTTCCTCGGATTTTGCGATAATTTTATGCAAGTAGCCAATTCTTTTAACCAGCTTTATCATAAAAGGAATGCCGATAAACGCTAACAGCAGCAAATAAATAACGAAAAAACCAGAATTAAATGCAAGCAAATAGGCCAAAAAGCCGATTAAAACCAGAAAAACTAATAGAAGAAAGCATTGTATACCTGTGCTTTGATAAAAAAAAGCTTCTTTTAAAACAGCTATTGCTTTTTGTATTTTTTTGGCTGCTCTGTAGCAAACACTCTTGCACCATTGTTTTTTTATTTGCTGCAAACTGCTAATATCATTTAACAGCTGTTTTCCTTGAAAAATCGTTAATCCCCACAAAAAAGCTCCAAGCATTGTTAAAAAGAGACTATCTAAGCTATCTGTAAGATTTTTATACAAAAATGCATATTGCAATTCCTCCGCAAAACCAAAGATGCAAAAAACCCCGCCCACAAATGTTGCCAATACAAGCAATCCACGAATATCCAGGGGGATTTTTGGCATATATCCACTTATTTTTTCAGTTCCGATTAGCCGCTGCACTATTTTAGACTTTATGCTAATAAATATAGAGAGCACCAACGTAGCCAAACTGATAAAAGAATAGGATAAAAGCATCCTTTTGGCCCTATCATAAGCATTGGCTTCCTCTTTTAATGCTGTGTTTGTTGCTGCTGCCCCTATTTCTCCTTCAAAATCTCCCACTTTCTCCAAATCGATTAAATTTCCTAGACTTTCCTCTGATTCATCTATCCCCCAATAGTCCATATTGCTGATCTGATAGTCTGTGTGAAACAGCATCATTTTAGGATTAATCTTTTCTGACCCGGTCAGCTTTTCATTCTCCTCCAAGTTGCTGTACACTTTGCCTGTTTTGCTGTTAGTAAATGAATAGCTAAAACCTTCTGCTCTTTCATGATATTCAGTCTTATATGCCTCTTTTTGCGTATAATTCTCCGCTAGCTTTTTTTCTTTCTCTTTTTTTATTGCTTCTTTTATATATGCTGTTTTTTCCTCTTCTTTTCCCATTTCCATTCGGTAATTGCTGATATCCTCTTCGGTTACGCTAATTAATTTTTTTGCTTCATTAAATGGAATATCATATAGTTCATACACTGCTAAATAAGTTGTAAAAGAATAAAACTCATCTAAAAAAGCGGAAGACTCAAAGTAGCTTTTTTCACTGTACTCATTAGCATATCGCTGGATAACAAGGAATCCACTTAAGCCAATCATAAGCAGCAAAGAAAAACCAGCAAAAATCAATCTATTTTTCCATTTTGTAGCCAAGTCCCCACACCACCTTTACATATCTTGGATTTTTTGCATCCACTTCGATTTTTTCACGGATTTTGCGAATATGTACGGCCACCGTATTTTCTGCATTATAGCAGGGCTCTTTCCATACTTTTTCATAAATTTCATGGATGGAAAATACCCGTCCCGCATGACTGGACAGCAGTTCCACAATTTTATATTCAATCGGCGTTAGTTTAATAGACTCTCCGTTCACTGCAACCGCTTTCGCATGGATGTCTACTGTTAGACCATGCAAATCGATTACTTTTTGTTTGTCTTCATATGTGCCAAAGGAAACATATCTACGCAGTTGCGATTTCACCCGGGCAACAAGCTCCATTGGATTAAATGGTTTGGTGACATAATCATCTGCCCCTACCTGCAGTCCTAAAATTTTATCAGTATCTTCATTTTTAGCGCTTAACATAATAATCGGGATATTTTTTTCCACACGGATTTTATAGGTTGCAGCAATGCCATCGAGTTTTGGCATCATAACATCAAGAATAATCAAATGCACTTCTGTCTGTTTTATCCTTTCTAATGCTTCCATCCCATCTTTTGCTTTAATGACTTCTACCCCTTCATTTTGCAAATAAATTTCAATGGCATCTCTAATCTCCTTCTCATCATCTACGACCAGCACTGTTAATTTCTCCATGACTTCCCTGCTTTCTTCTGCGTTTTTGTATATCTCTATAGTAAACGAAAAATCTTAATATTTAGGGCTTTTAATTCTTAAAACTTTCTTAATATTTTTTTCTAGTATTATTGCATGCCAAAATAGAATAGTTTGTTAGAATGCAAAAAAAGCCGCTAAAAAAGTCTAGGCTGACTTTTTTAGCGGCTTTTTCATATTTCATTACTCCCCTAAATCCACATTATGATACACTTGGCGAACGTCTTCCAAGTCCTCTAGTACATCAATCATTTTTTCAAATTGTGCTTTAGCATCTTCTGGAAGAGTTACGTCATTTTGTGCAAGCATTGTTAGCTCCGCTACGGTAAATTCTGTTACGCCAGCTTGTTTAAATGCTTCTTGCACAGCATGGAATTGATCTGGTTCTGCATAAACAACAACAGAATCTTCTTCTTCTGCAATAATATCGCGAACATCCACATCCGCTTCCATTAGAAGTTCCAATACTTCTTCTTCATTTTTGCCTTCTACGCCGATAACAGCTGTTGCATCAAACATGTAAGAAACTGATCCACTCACACCCATGTTGCCTCCGTTTTTGCCAAATGCAGCACGAACATCTGAAGCTGTTCGATTTACATTATTTGTTAATGCATCAACAATTACCATGGATCCATTTGGCCCAAATCCTTCGTAACGAAGCTCATCATATGTTTCTTCTGATCCGCCTTTTGCTTTTTCAATCGCACGGTCAATAATGTTTTTTGGCACACTATATGTTTTCGCGCGCTCTAATACAACTTTCAGCGCTTGATTAGATTCTGGATCTGGCTCTCCTTGTTTTGCTGCTACATAAATTTCACGGCCGAACTTAGCATAAATACGACTAGTGTTAGCATCTTTTGACGCTTTTTTTTCCTTAATGTTGTTCCACTTACGTCCCATTATGAACACTCTCTTTCTACAATTAAATCTTCAGCACTTTATTATATCTAGAAATATAGCACTTCTTCAATGATTTCTAAAGAAAGTTCAAAATATATTGCCATAATCCTAGTATAAAGACTATTTTAATCAGTTTATATTATACAGGAAAAGCTGAATAATGTTCAGCTTTTTGCAATAGAAAAGCTCTTTAACATATTTTTGCGGCGAAACTTTTTTTATATAAACTTTTTTATAACAAACAAACGTTCTGTTATAATCAATACATATATAATTAAGAAGCTATTTTGGATTATTCGAGCTAAAGACCTAGTGAATAGACAGCAATAGCGCCATAAACTATTAGATTTCCATAAAAATAGTCAGTGAAAACGACATTGCTAAAGAAATGAGGAGAAACCATGTTTTTAAAAAAAATCAGCTTATTAAAAAATGAACTTCCAGCCAAAAAAAAATATCCCTTTTCCATCCCTGCAATAAAAAACTTGAACTCTCTTGATTTAACAAGCAATATAACCTTTTTTGTGGGAGAAAACGGATCGGGAAAATCGACGCTGCTAGAGGCCATTGCCGATAAATGCGGGTTTCATACAGCAGGAGGGAGCAGACATAATCAATATGATGTTCATGGCGCTCATTCTGAATTAGGAGACTATCTTCGGCTATCATGGATGCCCAAAATAACAAACGGCTTTTTTCTGCGTGCAGAGTCCTTCTATCATTTTGCGACATACCTGGATAAAATGGAAGAAGATCCTTATACAAAATCCAATTATCGCCATTATGGCAGCAAATCCTTATTGGAACAATCCCATGGCGAGTCCTTTTTATCCCTTTTTTTAAACCGATTTACTGGAAAAGCGATCTATTTGTTAGATGAACCAGAAGCCGCTCTGTCGCCGCAAAGGCAACTTGCTTTTTTGCGAATTTTGCATGATTTAAGCAAAAACCAAAAATGCCAATTTTTAATTGCCACCCACTCACCTATTCTATTGGGGTATCCACATGCAAAAATTTGGAGCTTTGATCATGGCAGTATAAAAGAAGTTGACTATGAACAGACCGACCATTATCAAATAACAAAATACTTTTTAAATAATCGGGATAACATGCTAAAGGAATTATTAAAAGACTGAACTTTATTTTCCAATAAAATGGATATTTCTTAACTATTTAACCAATATTAGAAATACCTATTTATAAGGAGAAAACATATGATTGGTCTACTAATCGCAGTCGCACTTTTTAATTTTCTTGCCATAAAACTAAATAAAAGGTTAAATGCCAATCGTGTCTTGCATATATGGATGTTTACAAGCACTTTTCAATTATTATTTGATATGTTTGTTGACTTCAAATATTTAGGATACTGGTATTTCACAAAAGACATTGATTGGATATCGATACTCTATACTATTTTTTTAGTTCAGCCAGTCAATATTATTTTTTTGAATTATTACCCATTTAAAAAAGGGATAGTCAGCAAAATTATGTTTATTTTTGGTTTTAATGTGGTTATATTGCTGTATGAAAACGTTACTTTACTCCCTGAACCATGGGGATATTTCCATTATGGATGGTGGAAGATTTGGTATTCTGCACTTATTAATCCTATTTTGCTGATTTCTCTCATTCTGTATTATCACTATATCGTTTCTTTAGAACAAAAAGTTATTAGATATGCTCGAATCAAATGAATGCACTCCGCAAGGATAATTTGATTTAAGAATGCTTTTAAAGCAAGCTGACCTTTTGCATTATTTTTTCAATGCAGTACTCTAGAAAAAATAAGATGGAGCTTATTTTTCAGATAACATTCCTCCCACTATGTAATAGCTTCTATTATTGTATGTTTAAAGTAGGCTTTTTTATAAAATAAAGCTGACTATCTTTTTATCTATGTAAATTTTAGCTAGACTAGGCTACTACTTTCTATGTCTTTTAGATAGTGTTGTTTATTCACCGAAAAAATAACAACTCTCCTTTCTCTTCTACATTAGGTGATAAAGTTGTACAGAAAGTGCCTTAGTCTATTTTCTTGCCGCCAGCAGATAAAATACTATATTTTTCTTTTTGCCAAAATAAAAAAGAAGAGCTTTTTGCTCTCCGATCTTTGTTCTATTCTGACTATAAATAAGGAATATTTCAGAAACTCTGCAATTCAGGCTCCTGTCCGGCCTTCATTCTTTTCTGTATTAAGATGAAACTTTAATCATTTAATTTTACCCATTGGCCAGCCGTTGACATGGAGATTTTTTTATTGTCCGTTTTCCCATAATTGAATTTGACGGTTGATCTCCTTTATGATAAAAATTCTTTCATCTTCTCCTATAAATATTCCCTCTCCTTCTTTTGAAATAGGAGTCCTTAATTTATGGGAAAACAATTTAAACTGCTTTTTGCTTTTTAATTCATATCTTTTCCAATGTTTTGACGGAAAAATTTCCGATGGCGTCCTATGATTTTCTGATTGAATATGGTATGCGAACACAGTCTCCAATTCCTCGATAAAAAAATAGACATATGGATACATGCATCTAGTTAACATCTTCCCCCTCCTTTGAGGTAAATTTTCCCACAAATCACCTATCCTATCTATTCTAAAAAACAGCCTACTTAGAAAGTTCTAAAAAGCCTTTGCCAAATACATCCCGCACATCATGGATGGTAATAAAAGCCTGGTCATCGACGTCTTTTACAATTCTCTTTAAAACCACCATTTCTTGTTTGCTTATTACGATATAAAGAATTTCTTTCGCATTTTGTGTATAAAACCCTCGGCCATACATAACGGTAACACCACGATCCATTTCTTCATTTACTCTTTCTGCAATATCACTTTGTTTGGCCGATACAATCATGACCGCTTTTTTCGGATTTAACCCTTCAATAATAAATTCCATTACCTTTGTCGCGATATACAGCATAACGATTGTAATCATTAATTTTTCTGCGCCAATAATAAAATAAGAAGAAAAAGCAACAATTAAATCAAAAAACAGCAAAGAAAAACTAACATTCCAATCTAAATATTTGTTGGCAATTCTTGCTAATATGGTTGTACCGGCAGTGGTTCCCCCAACCTTTAAAATCATGCCAATTCCAACGCCAGCCAATATGCCGCCAAATACTGCATTAATAACCACTTCATCTGATTCAATCTGCCAACTTTCCGTAAAATGCAAAAATAAAGAATTGAACAATACTGCGATAATCGTATAAATACATGTCAGCTTATCTAAAAACCTATATCCAATCGCCAATAAAAAGGCATTAATGGTAAAATTGACAATTCCGGGTGCCCAATAAAATAAATAATATAAAATAATGGTAATGCCCGTGACTCCACCTTCTCCAAGATCATTTGGAATAACAAATACATTTACTGCGATAGCAAATAAAAAAGAACCAAAAATTATAATGGCAATATCTTTCCATTTCATTCCACTAACTAATCTACTCATATCTCTCCCCATATAACCATTCCTTAAAAAATGTTCATTTGCCATAAAAGGCATGTATTATCGATTTATATCACGTTTTTTGCATCTTTGTAAATCATTTTTTAAAAGAAAAAGCATATTTTCCAAAAAATTCATGCTTAGGAATAATTAGCCCCGAGTTAGGGAATGGAATACTACTATTCTCTTTTTAGTACCCATTGCTAAATTTTCTTTTTCGCAAAAGAAGGTTTGGTGGGGGGTGATTATTTTGAGAAAAGTAAATGGAATTAAACCTTTAATTGTTTACCTAAACTCACTTGGAATTATTTATACGGAAGAAGAAATCGGTGCATTAATTAAACAAAAAATGATTCCTCATCAAAAACCAATAAAAAATCTTCTAATCTTTGACTTAGATCATATTGATTGGTGGATAGAACATAACAAAAGGTAAACGCTTGAGGACTTTCCTTACGTTATAGACAATAGGATAATTGGCAAAAATGCTAACCAATTATCCTATTATCTACTATAATATTAAGCTTTAGTTGCCAATAGCTTTTTTCTCGTCTCTTTGGCTGCTTCGACCATTACTTTTAATGCTTCAATTGTTTCATATTCTCCTCTTGTTTTTAATCCGCAGTCTGGATTAATCCAAAATAATTTAGCTTCAAGCACTTGAAGAGCCCGATCAATATTACGAGTAATTTCTTCTAATGCTGGAATACGCGGACTATGGATATCATATACGCCTAATCCGATTCCTTTATCATAAGAATTTTCTTCAAAGGAGGTAAGCAATTCGCCATGACTTCTTGACATTTCAATTGAAATAACATCCACATCCAATGCTTCGATGCTGTCAATAATATCTTCAAAATCCGCATAACACATATGTGTATGAATTTGTGTATCATTTTCCACAAATGCAGTTGCAAGTTTAAAGGCATAAACAGCATTTTGTAGATATATTTCTCGTTTTTGCTCTTTTAGTGGAAGGCCTTCTCGAAGTGCTGGCTCATCTACTTGAATCATATTGATTCCATTGTTAACTAATTCTTCTACTTCTTTGCGCAGCGCTAATGCAATTTGATTTGCCACTTCGCTTCTTTTTATATCATTGCGGACAAATGACCAATTTAAAATGGTAATCGGTCCTGTCAGCATCCCTTTTACAGGCTTTGAAGTTAACTGCTTTGCATAAACTGTTTCTTTTACTGTCATCGGCTCCTGGAACGCCACATCACCAAAAATAATCGGCGGTTTTACACAGCGAGACCCATAAGATTGTACCCAAGCAAATTTTGTAAACTGGAAGCCAGCCAGCTTTTCTCCAAAATACTCGACCATATCTGTCCGTTCAAATTCTCCATGAACCAATACATCCAGTTCCAGTTCTTCTTGGATACTAATCCATTTTTGGATTTCTTGTTCAATATATTGTTCATATGCTTCTTGTGATAATTCCCCTTTTCTCCATTTTAAACGTTGCTTTCTTACTTCTTGTGTCTGTGGGAAACTTCCAATGGTTGTTGTTGGCAATATCGGCAATTGAAATACACGCTCTTGGATAGCTATACGCTCTGGAAAGGCAGCTTGTCTTTCTGCTGCAAATGTCTCCAAATGATTGATATTGTATTGAACATCCTGATTATTGCGATAAGAAGACTTTTGCAGTGCTGTTAATGCTTTTGTGCTTTCTTGTATTTCAGATGCGACTGCTTCTTTCCCTTCGGCTGCGCCTTTTGCAAGAAGAGTAAGTTCCGTTAGCTTCTCATCAGCAAAAGCTATTGCTTCCCCCACTACAGGTTCTAATTGTTTTTCATTAGCCGCTGTTACCGGTACATGCAGCAAACTGCAAGATGCTTGAATAACTAAGTTCTCTTTTGCTACCGCGTTAAGTATTTCATCCAAAAGTCCAAATGTTTCCTGCAAATCATTGCGCCAAATGTTTCTGCCGTCCACTACCCCTGCAAATAATACTTTTTCTTGTGGAAAACCATATTTTTTTAATGAAGCTAAATTTTCTCCTTCATCATATACAAAATCTAATCCGATTCCATCTACCGGAAGTGAAACAACCTGCTGATACTGGTCTATGCTTTCAAAATAGGTTTGCAAATTAATTTTAAGAGATGGTGCTGCTTTTTTTAATGTTTGATAAACCACTTGACATAAAGCAAGCTCTTCTGCTCCGATTGTTGTCGCAAGGATTGGCTCCTCAATTTGCACCCATTCTGCACCTGCCAAAAACAGTTCCTGCAAAATTTGTGCATATAGTGGAACTAATTGTTGAACCACTTCCTGCCATTTGTTTTCTTCATAACCTTTTGCAAGCTTAACAAAAGTAATTGGCCCAATCACAACCGGTTTTCCTTGAATCCCTAATTTTTCTTTTGCTTCTTGATAAAAACGAAGGGGACGATTATCTACAAGTGTTGGCGTTGATCCATCAAATTCTGGAACAATATAATGATAGTTCGTATTAAACCATTTTGTCATTTCAGATGCGACTGCGTTTTTTGACCCTCTGGCTATGCTAAAGTACTGATCTAAAGAAACTTCACCGCCCTTATAGTCAAATCGTTTTGGGATAAGGCCAAACATTGCTGCCGTATCAAGCATATGATCATAAAAGGAAAAATCTCCAACAGGAATAAAATCAATTCCTTTTTCTTGCTGCTTTTTCAAATGAGTTAATCGAATGGTTTCCATCTCTTTTAAAAAGTTTTTTTGTTCTAGTTTACCTGCCCAGTACTGTTCTAATGCTTTTTTCCATTCTCGATTTTCGCCAATTCTCGGATATCCTATATTTGAACTTTTTACCATGATTTCTCCACCTCTAATTAATTTTTTTTTTTCAAAAATAGCACTAGTTTATAATCGAATAACTTTTTTGTTTTATAAGCCCTTTTATAAAAAATTCTTTCAGCCAATATAACAAAAATAAAAAGTCTCTCTTTTCTACTAGAAAAGAGAGACTAAAAGGCATAACAAATATAACTGAGATTAAACATTTTCTCAGACAATTTCTGTTTCCACCTCCCCCCTATATCCACGTAGAGTACAAGTTTGATAAAATAGGCAGGTCTCCTGACTTAAGATCATCGCTTCTTATCTCTTCCCATTATCTATTTTGACAACAGTGAGTTTTTATAAGTTGCTCCCTATCACAGTGGCGGGACCGTCCCGGATTTGCACCGGACTTCCCTTTTAAGCAATGCAGCAAAACCGCATGCACCTATTGCATATATGTATTCAATTTTCTGAAGAAAAAAGTTATCCTCACTTTCTTTTTCTTCAGACAACAAGCCTCTCTAAATAAATAGAGAGGCTTGTTGTCTGAAGAATTCCTCTCTTATCTGCCAAAACATAAATGCTTTGCTGGAATTAGCACCTTTTCATATTGAATGGTTGCTGAGGCTTCACTGGGCCAGTCCCTCCGCCTCTCATTATAAGAGTTTATATAGTTTTTTTGTTAATTGGATAGTAACACAGTTTTTTGAAGGAGTCAAAATAATTTTCGAAAAATTCCTAGTATTTTTTATTTTCATTTCTCAATACTTTATACTTAAGTTTTTCGTTTTATTCAAAAAAACAAGCAGACTTAATGAAAATATAAGCATAAATAATCACTATAAAAGAAAAACTATTGAATAAAAATAAGTGAGGATATAACATGCAAACAAACAACCAATTAAGAACACTTATCTGGATGGGGATAGGAAGTGCTGCACTTTCAAGCATTTTCAGTTTTATTATTATTAGTTATTTAGCTATATTAAATAAAAAGGTAAACAAACTATAAGTCGGCTATTAGAAAAGGAGCAATTATATGCATATAGTCTTCATATGATTAGCTATTTTTGCATTATCGTGGGCAACCGTGTTCTTTTTTCCTAAAAAATTTTTGTTCGTTTTCTTCTTGTACATTATTTTCAGCATGTGTGCTGTTGGTGGAAAATTTATTTGGAACAGCACATAAATGGTGGACCGTCAAAGGCAGCAAAAAAACTTCTGCCAATAATGCAATTACCTATATTTTTAATCCTTTTTTCTTAGCTAATATATGGATTTTTCATTTAATCTTTCAAAACTCCCCTTTTTATCTGCTGCTAAATTTAGTGGTTGATCTGATTTTTGCCTATCCATTAACAACTTTATTGAATAAATTGAGTTATTTAAAGTGAAACTTTAATCAGTGGGGGTTTTACTGCCCGTTAATGTGCGATAAAAAGATAAAGAGAAAGACCCATTTCTGAGTGCTTTCTCTTTGTCATGGTTAGCGGCGGCGTCTGCAATTTGGATTGTTTAAATCATTGCCGCAATCATAATTTTCTACTACTGTTTCATTGACATTTCTTTCTGTTGTTGGATAAAAATATTCATTGCGGACAATTTCACGGTTGACATTAATAATATTAGTTGGTCGCACATGGCGTACAACGCGGCGGGATGTAGTAGTATTGACAATTGTTTTTGCAGGTTCTACCACTGTTTCCACTTCTTCTGGAGATACTCGATTACAGTTATTATGACAACGTTTTGAACCTCTGTTTGAATTGTTTTGATTATTGTAGCGTCCCATCTATTTCACTTCCTTTCTTCTAATTTGCCTTACCGTATAATCTATGAAATAGACTATAACTTGTCCAAGCAATAACACTAGATTTACAAAAAATATGCGATTTGGCCAGAACAATTGTCTTAGATAAACATTATTTATATTTTATTTTTTGATTCACATAAATAAGATTGGGATTATCAATATTATTTAAGGCTTGTAATTTGGCAACTGTTGTATGATACTTTTCAGCAATATATGTTAATGTTTCCTTGCTTTTTACGATATGATACTCTTCTTCTTTACTCTGATTCCTATTTTCCTCAGGATTAATCCAAGAACCAGGCATATTTTGCTGTTTCGTAACATTCACCATGCCTGCTGATTCATTAAAAATATAATAGCTGCCAGGCTTTACAGTGCCTTTGCTATTTTTATTTGCTGATGCATCATGGGCGTTTCTATAAGCATTTATATTTTTTAGTACATCATATTTTGGGGTTTCCTGGGATTTCGCTGCTTCTGTTGAACATAAATTCCCCCAATCTCCTGGTGATTTTTTGATTTCATTGCGGTCAATATTAATGCCTGCAGCATAAACATTATTTTCATATTGATACATATGAATAAAATCGCAGACTTTTCCTTTTGACCATGCATATGTTTGCCAATAATATTCTGCTTGCCCCTTTAATGTCTGGATCACCCTAAAAGAACCGTAAACGCCTGTTTTATAATCTTGCAGCTGGTTTTTCACCCCATTTATATAGCGGCAAATTGTTTCCATATCTTTTGACTGTGCATCAAAATCTACTGCAAAATAAATAGCCGTTCCTTTTGGCTGGCCTGCCTCTTTTGCATAATTACTAGCTTCTTTTCCATCCAATTCTCCTTGTTTCCAGCTAAAATAAGAAGAATAATTGGCTGATTTCTGAAAAATGCTGATCAATAATAAACCTGCTGATTGAATAGCTGCAACTTCTTTTTTATCAAAGGTTTTCCAAGATTCTCCTAAATAACGAGCTACATATGTAAACCCAGCTTGCTTTAATGCTTTTGCCGATTGTAAGGATAGCTTTGTAGCACAATCAACTCCAACTTTCATTCTGTCACTCCCCTTCTTTTATTGACTATTAAAAGCATAGCCTTTACCTTATATTTAGAAATGAGACTGGCATTTAGATACCCATTTAAGCGAACTTTTTATTATTTTTTCTTTTTCTGCCAGATTAGGATATTGTAAAAATTTCCATTCACTTAATTTTTACAATAATTTTATATAAACTAAATTTTTTTGTAGTAAAGTAAATGGTACCAATAGTTTTAGGAGGTTATCTTGAATGGGAAAAATCGTCTTGCATGAAAAAAAGGAATATTATTTAATCTATCAATATGATTCTGGATTTTGTGAAATCAAATCAAAAGAGCGGCATTTTTCAGTAGAACTTGTCCATATTTCTGAACTTACTTTTCCTTAAAAACCTCCTTCGCTTACTTTTTTAAAAGAAACGGTTTGCAGTAAACCGTCTAAACATATCACTTAAATTTAAAATATTGTTTATATGGAATTATTTAAACTATATAATAACTTTACTTATTTTCATCGTTTCTCCATATATATCATAGCTGTTTTAGCAGCCAAACCTATGACTTGAATTTGCTTAAAATTCCCGCCCCTTTTTCTTCTGATAAATGCTAAATAATATTGTCTTTTGCATTAGTAATGAAAAAGACAATATGATGGTTATATCAGATGTTCTCCTCTTTTGCTACCCAATACTATTATAAGCACCATCCTGTCCAATCTATGTTTCTTTTTTAACATGCTGAATAATCAGCTTTTTGTAGATAATAAAAATAAAAGCTGATTGTTCATTATCCTTTCCCTCCCTTTGGTTAACCATTGCTTAAAAATTCTCTTCTTCACTGCTGATTGGCTATAGAGCCTGTTTTATTTCTCCCTTCATCCGTTCGCTTTCTGTGAGCAATCTAAATTTGCCATTTTGAAATTCACCTTTCAAAGCAAGAGTTTTATGCTCTCTGCTCCAACCCATATAGCATCAAAAGCAAATATGGAATTTAATACAGCTTAAAAAACGAAAAAACTTCCCTTATTTCTGCTCGTTATCTTCTAGTGCAAATATCCTTTTCCCTCAAGGATTAATGACCTTGCGTTTTTAAATATGCTATAATTAAGATTAATTTAAAATCTCCCATCAACTTATGGTTAGGATGATTACTATAAAATTAGGACAAAAGGTAATATATAAACAAAAAATACATTTTATGTTTTATGATTATGAAAATGGATTGCTTGAAATACAAAACGCATTAACAAAAGCAATCATTTTAGTGAAAATAAAAGAATTAATCTACCGGCTGAAATAATACCAACCATGTTTAAGATTTGCTTAAAAGACTATAGGATTGGCTATAGTCAAAAAAATAAAAAAATTTAAAGCTATTATCCTATAAATCTATTTTTTTTCAAAAAACAATCCTTATTATTACTTAAAAAACATAACAAATCATTTAAAATACCCTACTTTATTCATTGACTAAAGCCAATATAATGGTAAAATTAAATTGGGCAAATTTTACGAAAGTAAAAGACGCAAAGCCACGGGCCTAAAGCACTAGCTATGGCAGCCGGGTTGCCAAGATTCAGTCTTGTAAAAATCGATATATTCTTTCTAATTTGCCTTATTAAAATTAGAAAAGAGGAAAAAAATTGTTCTATCCAACCGTTTTAACTGAAAAAACGAGCATTCGTCATGTTGTAAAAGACAGTCAGCATTGCGTATGCGGCACTACCTATAAACACCATGCAACATTTGACAAAAGAGATTTTAAACGCATTCAATTTAGACAACGCACAGAAATAACATGTCCTAGCTGCAAATCCATCATTGAATAATGATGGATTTTTGCCTTTTTATGATTTATCTTCCTTATAGCCATTTGTTCTAGTGCCACTGCGTCTTATCTTGACTTTAAAGTCAACATATACTTTTGATTTTACAAACCCTTCATCCCAGTTGTTTTTATATTTTTTAAAATGTTTATAATCATTTTCCCTCAATAATTCACCAAACCCAAAGATATCTGCCTGATATTCTTTTTGCATTTTCGTCACTAATTGATGGATATCTTCGTTTATTTGATTATTAATAAGTTTTTCATACTGACCAAATGTTTTGTTGTTTAATAAATCTTTTTTACAGCCGACCTCTTCAAGGATAGCAACTGTTCGAATTTTCACTCGAAATGTTGGGACCTCTTTTATTTCCTTTGCTGATACATCTGCGGTTGATCTGACAATATGAACCCCTACTATATTTTTTTTATTATCGCAAGGAACTCCTATATAAGTTTGTTTCATTTTATTTTGAATCATCAATAGATTGCGCGTATCATCTAATGTTAAATATCCGACTACTTTGCTGTTTTTAAAAACTGCCAAAGGTTCCAATTTGACCGTTGCATCTGGTGTTACATTTTTTAGATTATCGACTCGCATCCCTTTGTTTAGATCCCCTTTAATGCTTAAATTGGCAAGCACAGGAACTTGACCTTCACTTGTTAGAATACGAATAAAATCATCTAGACGCATCCCAGGATCCCCTCCCCATCCCCGAAACATTTGGGTTAATTGGGCACCTATTTTTAGGGAGGAATTTTTATATACAGGACTGACTACTTTTAAAATATCTTCTGCACGATTCCCTTTGACTAATACAATATTAAAATCAGAACGAATTTCCCTATTCCTCTCAAAAAAGTCAAGAAAATCCAACAGCAAGTCATTAACAGCATCTTCACTTATCGCTAACAATCGCATATGAGAGTAAATAAATTTTTGAGAAGCAGCCACATTCATTTTATGCAGTAATTCGGAAATCGTATTTCCCTCTACTGTAAAAACAACAGCAGGAGTTTCTCCTTTTGCTGTTTGCGTATTTAATTCAGTGGAATTAAGAACCTCTAATGATACTCTGTACTTTTTTTTCTCTCCGGCATCAATTGCAATGCCCGTAACAATGCTCGTTTGCAAAAGTTCTTTTCTATCCCAGCACCCTGTTAATAGACAGCAGCTCAACAAAATGATTAGTGTTTGTCTCCATTTCATGCTCAATTGCTCCAATATAAAAAAATTTGACCACATTTTGCGATTAAAAGTAGTTTATGGAAAAATATATTATCTATACCAAACAGCTGAAAAATGGACTAATTCATCTCTTCTTTTTATTTTTAAATGATTTTAATAAAATAAAAAGAAGGATGGAATTGTTATGAATAAAACGTTATTTCGCTAATATCTAAGATAGCATTAGGAATGTTAGCCACTTTTATAAGCACTGCCATCTTTTCCCCATTCCTATATGGAAGTTATATTTTTTATTCGAGTGCTTTTTACCTTTATTATCTTTATATTTTCCAGCAGCGATGGCATATGGACTAGATATATAGCTAGCGAATCTAGTACCCAAACCGGGATTATGTTGAAAAAGGAACTTTTTTTCACATAAATCTTTTTTTGTTTGTTTCCATCATTCTACAATTATTGGTCTTGTTATTTTATATTTTTAATCGCTAGAATTATCCCAGAAGCAGGCTGACAAATCACTTGGAATATTCGTTTAATGAATTCACTAATAAGAAACAATAATTATCAAAAAACATTTGGCTATCTGAAATATTGATATATTCGTATTTTTGAATATAAAAGGAGCAGTCAATAAGTCGATTTATCGATTATTGACTGCTCCTTGTTTATTAAAGATTTGATTTATTTTTTCTATTGTGTTTCTGCCACAAATACATACGAAGCATTGCCTTTTTTCCAGATGGACTCTACTTCAATAACATGCTTCCCTTGTTCTGTCGGCAATATCAGTTTATTATTTTTCATTGTCAATGCTTTGCTTCTTTCTGAACTACTCCATATATATGCATGAATTTTTGGATTAGAATCATCACTGAAAGTTATCTCTCCAACTGATTTCTGCTTAATGCCTACAGCCTCCATATGTTCTGCCATTTGATTTGGCGAAGCTGCATCTGCAATTTCAGTACTATAAGACAGCATGTATCTTGATGTCCATTGATAAGAACCCCTTTCCAGTGCAATATCTTTGCCGTTGATTTTGATGAATGCCTCCGGCGGCTCCCCTTGGCCAGAGAAAAACTTAATCATTACTACTGAAGCCAATACAGCAAAGATTATAATCACTATAAATTTTTTCCCCAAGACTATTCCCCCTTTTTATTGTTAGACGATTTTCATTTTAAAAAGTTCCAATACTTTTTAAAATGGAAGTTTCTGCAATAAAGCGAAACTTCAATCAAACCTTTATGGCCAGTTTCTCTTACCTAGATTTCTGTTTTTTAATAACCTTGGGGGACGGGGTCCAAAGTCCGTTAATGAGTAATAAAATAAAACAAATTATATTGCTTAATCAGATAAAAGAGGGAGGAATAGCATTTTTTCTTATTATGAATACTGCTTTTATTCTTATTTCCTGCGGTTTTTAGGAGTATGGACAAGTGGAGAACAGCAAAGAGCCATTTTTCATTAAATAGCACAAAACCCATCGCACATTTTAGAACAGCGGCGACAAGTCATTTTTGATTAGCAGGATTGATATCTTTAATGATTAGTGTAATTTATTATTTCTAATGCCAAGACTATGTTAATGGACGCGCTGATAATCAATTGATTCTAATTATCAGCATATGATTCACTGTCAATTATATAATAGATAACTAATCCATTTGCTCAAAGCTTTATTCGAATTGATGCTTAGATAGATGGATGTCTTCTAGCCTTTTTAGCTCATTTGTTCTTTCATGATGAAGAAGCCATTCTTTTCTCCATAAGCCACCCGCATATCCAGTTAACTTTCCGTTTGCTCCAATAATTCTATGACATGGGATTATAATGCTTAATTTATTTTTTCCATTGGTGCTACCGACTGCTCGGACAGCCTTTTCATTGCCAACGGAAACAGCAATATCTTTATAAGACCCTGTTTTTGCATATGGAATGATTGTTAATGCAGTCCATACATTTTTTTGAAAAACGGTTCCTTCCAATAAATAGGGAATATCAAATTCATATCGTGTCCCCTTAAAATATTCATCTAGCTGCATATAACAATCTTTTAGCAGTTCTGGGGTTTCCCTTGTCATCCTATAAAGGACTTCTTCTCTTTCTGGAAATAAGATAGAATATATGCCTTCCTCAGAACCGACTATTTCTATCACCCCAATTGGCGATTGATAATCTAATTTATGCTTTTTGCTCATATAAAAAACCTCCATACATTAAGGGCAGCATATCCTTGCCAAAGTATTTGACTAATCTTTTTTTCTGAATTTCTAATAATTACCATCACCCTCTTTTCCCTATATCAATAGATGTATAAAAAGGGGTGGGGAATTCTAATCAACATTCACCGCCAATTATTAAATATGGCTACTTCCTTCTATTCAGCTTCATTATTTATTTTCCTAACATATTTATTGCCTGTTCTTTATGAATAAGCAGCCATGCTTTTTCAAACGATAACTGTAAGAATTAAATTTTAATTAAAGGAGACTTCTTTAATGAATCAACTAATAAGCAATCTAGATTTACATGCCAAAGGTCTTTGGTTCCCTGTATCGATGAGCATTATTCTTTTGCTTATTGTCATTTTCATTCCGAAAAAAAACATTAATTGGAAAGAAATATATATTACTTTTGGGATAATTGCTTTTATTACTTGGTTTTGTGACGGGCTTATTGGAAGAGTATTTAATCTTTTAGACCTTGGAAACCCAAAATTAACAGGACTTGGCGAAATATTTTGCTATACTTTTATCCCAACATCCTTAGCCATTCTTTATCTTAATTACTTTACCAAACAAAACAAATGGAGATTAGCAGCGATATTTATTCTCCTGTCATTAGGCATCGATATTGGCATGAAACTTTCTGGATATATGGTTTTTCATGAATGGAGTCTGGTTCATTCCATCATTGTCTACTTTTTTACATACGGATTTTTTCTTCCATTTCACATTCGATTTATCAGATCATAATATATATTTTATCATTTTTTCTATTAAAAATATACTTAATTAGGGTCTAATGACCTATACTAGAGCATCCATCACTTGAAGTATTTAGTGTTAAGTTCATGCTTATTTAAGCACAGATCTATTTTAAATAGGTTTCTATTTATCCACAGCAAACGATCGACTGATTTTGATTATAAGAAAAATAGCAATGGCTGTGAATTATAATGAATCTTTAACAAGCACTACAAATTTCTAATAGCGGAGTATCACAGATATCCTAACACTTCTTTTTGACCATTTATTCGGTTTTTCCAGCTCTGAAAAGCTTGTAAAATCTTCTGTAACTTTATGTATCCAACCATTTTTAATTGTTTCATTATGCTTCCATTTGGCTCCTCCTTCGCAAATAGGGATACTTAGCTTTTCTTCTTCCATTTTACCAAAAAACAATCAAAAAAATCATTCTTTACTCCATACATAAAGAATGATTGAGAAGCAGAATGGCATACTACCTAAAAAACAAAGGAGATTAATATGAACACTTCCCATCCTAATGAAAATTTAACTGCTTTGATCTGGAAGCTAGCGATTGGTTCGACTTTATCTTGGGAATTGGCTAAACTATTAGGTTCACACCATCCTTATTTAGCTCCATTGTCCGTTATTTTATGCCTGCAATCGACGATGAATCAAACGATAACGTTATCAGTAAAACGTTTAATTGGAACAGTCATCGGCATATTTCTTACCGTTCTTATTGCAAAAAAACTAAGTGTAAACGGATGGAATTTAGGCCTATTGATTTTGATCGGCGGGCTTAGCACCAAATATTTAAAATCAGATAAAGTTACCATTCACCAAGTCGCGCTAACCATTTTATTTGTGTTTGTATTTGAACAACAAACCCAACATTATGCAATCGATAGAATGAGGGATACGATGATTGGTCTAGCAGTGGGTATTATCATACAAATTGTATGGTTTCAATTTATTTTGACTCTAAAAAAGCGTGTAAGCTAACTGAATAATACATTTTAAATTAGTTTTATTTTTAGCAAAAGCACATTTAAATCACAAACTTTCTGCATGTTTTTCCAATAAAAACACAATCTAAAAATAAAAAGGAGGATAAAGATGATTCTTCTGCTAATCAATATACTGGCAAATCCCCTTATTTCAGGGCTGTTAATGAAACATAATCTAGATTGGCATAGAAAATTAGTTGCAATTTTTGCACCTATCTTTTTTATTTTTTTGTTGCTTCAATCTGAGTACATTATTGCCCGCATAAAATCAACCAAACTGTAAGCTGCATTTTTTTGCATTACATCTGGAAACGCTGATGATTCTTGCTTCCTTGGATAAATGGAATTCGCCTTTTTTTATACCACTGGAGACAAAAAAGAAAAATGAGCACCCCATCAATGACATCCCCTCCATAATACATCAACATTCCCCCTGTTTCTGCCTGGTGTTTCACCACACCAATCGGCGGATAGGCATAGATATATTTGGAAAGGATGCCATGACTTGCCAGAGCAACAATTAACACTGACGCTCGATAGAAAAAACTAGTTCGATGCGGTTTTAAGTCAATGTCAAGCAGCGACCATATAAATAAGTAGCCTGCAAAAAAAATATGCAGGTGAATAACAAAATAGATTAGAATCGATTCATGCATAAAAGCATATAGATTTGTCGTATAAAGAATCCATAACCCACCCATATGAAGCAATGCTGCTACAAAAGGATTGCTGTAAATCCGTATAGGCAGCGACTGCAGCACTTTTGCTGCTATACGAGCGGCTTGAATTGGTATTGTTCTTAATAAAAGCGTCATTGGGCATGAAAAAATCACAAAAATTGGTGCAAGCATACCAAGAATCAGATGTCCAAGCATATGTGCACGAAAATCAATGGAAGCATGCTCTGCAATTGGACCAGCAAGTGAAATGGCAGCACAAATCATCCCTATTATCCATAAAATCACACGATTAAGCGGCCATTTTTTGTATTTTTTATTGGATAAAAAAATACAAAACAAATAAACCATAATCATAAAAGAAAAAAATACAATAATAAAAGGATCCATGGAAATAGCCTGATGCTGGTGGACATGGTTATTATTCATTTGTTTGCCATTCTCCAAACATGTGCTTTTCTCCCAGTGGCGACAAGCAAATAGCTTCCTGTTGCAATCATCAATACGGCAATGCTATTCCATACCCAATCATAAAGATAAACATTATCCACATAACGAATTTGGTGAAGACCCATAAGTTTATGCTGAATCGTTCCATCATAGAGCTGAAAACAGCCGCCTCCAAATTGTACGCCTCCCCACCATCTTTTAAACCAATAGCCACCTTTTTTTCGCAAATCTGCCACTATAAATAAGCTTACAATGGTCGCAAACCAACTGAAAGCATGAAATAAGCCGTCCGAAATAAGTCCAATGCCTGTTGTCGATTTATCATAAAAATGATGCCAATGCAAAAGCTGATGAAAAATAGTTTCATCAATAAAAGCAACCATGCCTAATCCGAAAAAAATACCTGACCAAAGATTAGCAGATAAATAATCATAACGAGCAGAAGATGCTTCCCTTTGTTCCATCACAAGCACTCCTTTCTTAACTACATACTTTTTTTTGCAGTTTACCCAACAGAAAGATTGTTTACACAAAAAAGAGGTATTTATAAAAAAGGAAATGCTGGAATCCACCTTCGCAACAAAAAATATTAAACAATTATTCATAATGCTTTAAAATCAAAAGGGCAATAAGAATTCACGATATGAATTCTCACTGCCCTTTTATCTCCCATTAAATGATTTAAGAAAAGTTTTCCGTTATCTTCAGTTCTAATCTCCCATCTTTTTGCTGCCCGATGATTTCCACTAAAATAGTTCCCACTGCTCCTAAAATGTTGGTGTTAAACGCTTTATAAATTTGCTGCTTTTCCATTATCGCTAGTTTATCATTATAATATTTTAAATAAATTGCTCTTATCTCATCAAACTTATTATACAATCCAGTAAATACTCTTTCCCCACTTTTTATGCTTTTAAAAGTAGGTTCCTTCTCTTTATTTCCATTAAAAGTAATAGTGATATTTTCTAATGTTTTTTGAAGATTATTCTCAACATAAACAACTGGCAATGTCTGCATTCCAATAAACATGCTTCATCTCCCCTTTAACATTTATGCAATTAAAAATAATCAAATGAAACTTCAATCAGTCCTGTGCGTGCAGTGATTCCCACCTAAACTTCTCGTTTTTCTTATCCTCTCAAGATGATGGTCAAAAAATCATTACTGCGAATTAAAAAGCTTTTTGCTTTATTTACGAGATGATGGCTGGAAAGGTTGCAATGAAAGTAAATTTAGCGGTTTTGCAAAAAAAAAAAATATTTTTTCCTTGAATAGCTTTCCTCTGCCATCCATCATCCAGCAACTTATCATTTATTCGGATAACAACACAATCTTTTGACAGCTCCCTACGCAAACTTAAATATGCATCTTGATGAATTTTTTAAACATTATTTAAATCATGTTTAAAAAGTTGATAGTCATCTAGTTTGGTTTTACAAAAATAAATAGCATCAATTCCAGCAAAAACGCTGGATACCTTGTCTATCAGTTTTATCATAACATTTATTTCTCCTTGCTATATTTTGATAAACTAATATTATAACGTGAACCTTCAAACAGTGGGGTTCTCCTTTCCGATTTTATTTGTCGAACTAATTAGGCTTTTACGGGTAATAGTCCTTCACCTAGATTTCTCGTTTCCTCTCATAATCTTGTAGTCGGAGTCAGAAGCCCATTAATGGGGGATAAATTTTTCTCCATAAATACACTATTTGGATCTTCCTGATAGCCCGCAAAAGGTTTGCAGTACCTGAATCCAAAGCTTTCATATAATTTCCTTGCAGGCATAAAAGCTTCCATCGCCCCCGTTTCTAAACTTATCTTTGAATAGCCCCTTTGTTTTGCTTCCTCTATAATGTGATGAAGAAGATTCCTCGCTATCCCTTTTCGCAAATGATTGGAAGAAGTGCGCATAGATTTTAACTCCCCATGCTTTTTGTTCAGCTCTTTTAGAGCTCCACAGCCAGCCAGCTCCCCATTCTCCCATACACTCCAAAAAGTGATTTCTGGTTTTTTCAGTTTCTCAAGATCTAGCGCGTGAATACTCTCAGGCGGTGAATTTAATGACATCCCCTGCAAATGCTCCCCAATTAATTCAATAATTTCTTTCCCTGTTAAATCATCTACTCTTATCTCCATTAAAAATCCCCCCTTTATTTTATTGATAACCGCTTTTCAAAACCTTTCTCTATAATTAGCAATCTATTTCTAATTTCAAAACTATTGATATGTTTCCTGTTAAGTTGTCCCTTTCCAAAAAGATAAACAGTTGAAAAATTAGTCACAAAAATGTCTCATCTTTCTATAAATTCAAACTTTTATTCTGTTAACTTAGTTTATAATAAAATCAAATGCAGATGAATGGAGCTGACTAATTAAATGTTTTTTATAAAAAAAAAACCATTTGCTTGCCTATTTTTAATTATTTTGCATTTTTTTCTAGGCATAAGTGCAGTATTGGGTGGTGCAGCCTTAATCATTTCCCCAAATGGACAATTGCTGAATATGTCTCTTGCCCTATTAGAAAACAGTCCTTTTTATCGATACAAAGCGAAAAATAAGCCATTATGTTTGCATTTTAATAATGAAGGTGCCTTTTTCATCTAGTCCCAATAATTAAAAATAATTTGTCCAATGTTTTGGGGTTTCCAATAAGCAATTTGTTTTAATTCCGCCTTATTTAACTCACTCATCAACATTTGACTTGCAGAAATATCCAGGTCTACTTCATGCACAATTTGATAATATAAAGAAAACTGATCAAAAAGCGGAGGGATATCCATAAACAAAATACGTTCATATTCAACAACAGAAGCACAAGCAAGATAAGGATAGTATTTATTAAGCAATATAAAAAACTTTCTGTTAAATACATCCATTTGTGCATAATAGAAATTTGTATTGCCCTGAAATGGAGAAAAACCGATTACTTTTCCCCCATTATATGCTGCAAAATGAAAGCATAGTTGTTTAAATTGCTTCTCATCTACCAATGGAGGAATCATTCCTTCATTCATATAAAAACCAGTCACTCCATTCGGAAGTTTTATTGTAAATCCCACCTTTTTTATACCTATCATTTTAACTTTTATCATATGTAATAGAGCTTTTTATGTTGAATCAATGACTTATACAATAGTTATAGCTACTTGCCAGTTTAATAACAACATATATCAGACAGTATAGACATATAGAACAAACTTATATCCCGCAATGATACACATAATAATTCCCTTCTGCCAACCGATCTGCCATAGAAATAATTTTATCAAAAAAACTAAGCAATTCTTTTCTATTTACTATAATTTTTTCATATTCTCCTGCTTGATTGTTTCCCTCTCCATAAATGAATGTTCCTTTAAGCGTTATCAAATCAGGGGCATATTGAAATAAATCTCTCCAGCCAGCAAAAACTCCTTTTAAAGCTGCTGCAGAATGAACATCAAACAACGTCACTCCATAATAATTAAATCCATAAGCTTTAGCTGATGATTGATTTGTCGCAGGATTTTTACTCGGAATCCATTCTAATGAATCGTATATATATGTAATAATATCATCAGAAATGGCGATACTTTCTGCTATTCCATTGATTTTTTTTGCATTCAAATAAAACTCCTTTAATTCCGTTGTATCAGGAATCAAATAAAATTCATGTGTTAATCCCATACTTTCCTCCATTTTTTATTAAGGAAATATTCTATTAAGAGTTCCTATTATTTTTGTGCTGTATTTTGTTACTGAACAATTGATTCGCTGTGATATCATTAATGATTTATATTAAAATATGGACAGAATAACTCTATTCCAAAACTTCTCAAGTGACTCTATTTTCTATTCATTTATTCGCCCCATCACAATGGTATTATAATAATTTCCATCTGAAAGCCGCTTATCTTGTTTTAGTATCCCTTCCATTTCGAATCCTAAGTTTTTATAAAGCTCGATTGCTTTTTCATTTGTTTCTAAAACAGTTAATGTCATTTTTTTAATAGCATGTAAATCTGCCCAATTAATAGATTGTTTTAATAAATTTTTGCCGATTCCGTATCCCCAGTACTTTTGCATTACACATACCCCAAATTCCAATTTGTGGGCAAACCTTTTTAGATCATTTCCTTCACAGCGGGAAAATCCGACAATTTTGTTCTCCACTTCTCCTACTAAAAAAAGATTGCAGCTTTTTTGGCCATCTGTTTGTATGATTTGTTTAAAGCCTGCTTCATCAATAAATGCTTCTCCTTTCTCTCTATCTAAATTCTCTGTTTCCCCATCTATCTCAAGCCTTAATTCTGATAAAGCTTTTGCATCCTTTTCCATAGCTGACCTTATCGTATACCGCATATTCCGAACGGCAAATGATTGTGGCTGAATAATTATAATAACCTCCCCTTTCTTTTCTTAGGGACTGTAAATTAATGTCCCTCCTCTTTTTTCTTAAGGTTGAACCATAACTGCCAAACTCATAAAAATTATCGGCAAGCAGGGAATGCAGTTCCTCTAAATTGTATGTCATTAACCTTTTTTCCAGCAAAAGAATATGTTCTTCCAACCTATCAAACATTTTCTGCTCCTTCTTTTTTATTCTTTTTCTAACTTATATATATTTTTCGAAAATAATCAATAAATGCATAATAAACGCCAATAAAATTCTATGTTTTCACATTTTTTCTTGGTAATTTTCCAAATATAGATGGGCATGCCAGAATGTTTCTTCAAGGATATCTTCTGCTGTCTGCTGGTTATGGAAAGCGAAAGAAGAAAAGAAAATAATATAAATCCTGAAAGTACAGATGATAAAGATTGTCAATATTATCTTTCATTGCATCCTCATCTTCAGAAATAACACGGCTGAACATGGAAATAGTTACAAAAAGGATTAATTCATCTGTAACTATGCAGATATAAACATAATTTCCCTTTTTATCCGTGAAATTCCTTAATTTATTTTTCTCGTCAAATGTTTTGTTATAAAATACCTATTTTATAACAAAACAAAATATAAAAAAGGGTCTTTAACACTACCTAAATAGTAAAATAGATCTAAATGACTATAAAATATATGATACTATAGAATCAATGGCAAATTTTACGAAAGTAAAAGACGCAAAGCCACGGGCCTAATGCATATAGCGATGGCAGCCGGGCTACCGAGATTATCTCGTAAAAACCTATTTCTTTCATTTGCCAATTTAAGAAAAGGGAGCATTGATATAGAATGCATAAAAATGTAGTGATTGCAGATGATTCTATGTTTATGAGAAATTTATTAAAACGCTATTTATCAACAGGCGACTATCAAGTGATAGCTGAAGCTTCAGATGGATGTGAGGCTATTTTTCTCTATAAAAAATATTCACCCGATATCTTATTGCTAGACTTAACGATGCCCCGAAAAGAGGGCATGGACGTACTAAAGGAAGTAATAGAATTTAATCCTAAAGCAAATGTCATTATTTGTTCAGCAATGGGACAAAAAAGATTGATAATTGATGCGTTAACAATCGGTGCAAAAGACTTTATCGTTAAACCGAACTTTCATGTTTTAGTGCCTGTATTAAATAATTTATTTCGTTAATATTTACTGATCAAGCAAATACTTGATCACTTTCATCTTGCCTGAAAAGCAAAAAGCAGCACCTTTTTTTAGATGCTGCTATTAGATGCTATATTTGAAACCTCTGTTTTATTTGCTGTCCAATTGACAGATTACTTTTAACAATCTTGTTATCACAATCGTTATAATAAAAACAATAAACATAAAAAAGTAAATATCTCATCATTTAGAAACTTAACATCTAATTTAATGCCAGCCAATATACAGGAAAACTTTCCCACAAAAAAACACATTACTGAACCAACACACTCTAATAAAATTCGCTAAAAAAATGATTCGGCTCTTTTTATGCTTACACTTATATCCCACTATTTTGATTGCAAATAAAATAATTACTGTTGTAAGCATCATTTTTTCCTGCAAAAAAATCCTGATATCACAGCATACTAATGTATTGTTGTCAGGATTTTCCTACTATAAACTAAAAGAAAAATAGTTTCTTTTGTTCTCAGCTTTTTATATTAGTTTGATTAATACCCTTAGCTTACCAGCCAAATTGAATAATCGCGCCCATTATAAAGCGCTTTCATTTATTAAGATGCTTGATTTTCAAAATTAACTAATGCCTCTCGCAAATCTTCTCTAATGGATCGGAATGTTATGGTATGTTTAAAATTTTCCACACATTCAATAAAATTGGACGCTGTATATTTAGAAATTTCTAAAGAATATCCTTCTGGTTCATTCGGAATATTTTTTGAAAGTTTTCTTAAGTTCTCAATGCTTTGTGGAGCTAATGCTTTTGACGTTGCTTCTAATGCGACAGATAAACCTATTTTTAAACTGGACGGACTATTAACATACACTTGAACCATATTCTCACACTCCTGTCGTTTTTACCAACATATTCATAGAATCAGGGTTTTATTCCGCTGCAGAATAAAATATGTTCTAACTTAAGTATTAGCTGTTTTTGCATTTTTTATTCTTTATTCTATGTTTTTTTCATAATAAATAATTCTATAATTTCCTTGTATTTTCCTGCCTTTCAGCAAAAAAGATACGAAAATAAATTACGACTGTTTTTAAGTATAGATTATATGCTGCTTTATTGTAATGCAATGACCAAGGAATATTTTAGTTTTTTGTTATATTAATTGCTTTTGTATTTTAGGGTTAAAATGAACACAAAATAAATAAGAAAGTAATGTAATTAAAAGAAACAATAACAATGGAGTTTACTGTCCGGTTACTATATGTAGATGGAGAAATCTTCTCAGCCTAAGCTAAAAAACTATTAATTTTTTAAGGACTATTCAAATGGATCAGTCCTTTTTATTCCTGTTTACTTATTTTCCATTATCAAGCGTAATATTTACGACTGTGATATAAACGAAATCACACTTTAGATGGATTTAATGCTTTAATTAGTTCTTGAATTGCATTCAGCGTATCTCTAGTATTTTCTTTTGTCTCCATTTCATTTCTTGCATGCAATAGTACGGGTCTAACAGATTCAATTGAACGTCCAAATTTATGCTAAAAATCTCCTTATTTTTTGTCGCCATAACAAGAAAACAAGTGCTTCATTAGCTCAAGCGCTTGTTCTTAAATCATTAATTTCCTTTTATAAATAAATTCAACTTATTCATAACAGCAACGTAATTGGTTGTATACAAAATATAGGAGCTATTTTTTGTTTCAACTGCAATTCTATCTGTCGTTCCATATGGAGTACCTACTCTTATTGCTTCATTGGATTCTCCGCCATAAGTATCATCTAATTTTACTTCCCTAATATCAGATACAGGTATTTCAATTTTAGTGAACTGATGTCTGATAACCACATTATCATTTTCCCTTTTTACATCTATCCCAATCATATATTATACACTCCTTACCAACTTGTTATTTTTTTCTATTTTTTACGATTAAACCTGGAAAAAGTTTCATTCTAATCAACTAAGCCATCGTTTTATTTACTTAAATTTATAAAAAAAGTTTTATCATAATATATTTGGGTAAAAAATGCTTATAACTTGCCGAGCAGAAAGGAAATTTAAAATGAATTCGTTAAATAAACTTAATAATGAAGATTTAGTTAAAGTATATATATCTGCCAATAAATATAAATTATCAGTAGAATTTATAGACTTATTAGAAACAGAGATATATAGAAGAAATATCTCCATCAATTTGCTTCAAAAACCCCTTTTATAAATTTACATCTTTCTCATTTGTTGCAAATATGCTTTATACATGTACTATTTTCCGCTTTTTTCACTTTTATCAGTAAGGTACTATCTTAATTAACCCCTACATTAAAGGAGTGATTTTTATGAACGGAAAAAAAGTTCTGTATCAAGAGAAAGAATATATACTAATTCATAAATATGAAACAGGATATTGCGAATTAAAAACTTTAGATAGTTTCCTGTATAAACTAGTGCATGAGTCAGAATTAGTATTTTTGGAGTAGGTAAACAGTGTATAAAGTTAGCATTTACACTGATTTACCATCTATCTATTGCAAATTTTGTTCCAACCATTTCCTAAATTCCCCATAAGTAATTTAGGAATTCACACTATATATTTCCCAAAAAAATACAACTACTGTTCACCTGAATTTATACTATTGGGATTAAGATGATCATCAATGATAATAAAAGACTTTTTTGTACACTCAATGAACCTTTTGTTTCTTTAGAATAAAATGAATACTTTTTTCAGCAATGGTACAAGATAATAATCAGATTTCCTTTGGAGGAAGAATTTGTATGATTTTATTATTTGTTTCTATTGCAATATTTATAGCAATTATCTTTATAATGCCTAAAAGACTAACTATGATTGAATACTACGCTACTTCATTAAGTTCAATAATTCTTCAGCTCCTTACTGATTTATATTTAGAATTCAAATATCATTTGTATGGATATTTTTCTTCACAAATAGACTGGATTTCACTTTTAATTTTTTTCTTTATTTATCCACCAGTGAACATAATTTTTTTGAATTTCTATCCTTATAAATCGAAAATTTTAAAAAAATCTCTTTTTTTATCATTCTGGGTTATTTTTTCAGTAAGTTATGAATGGGTTGCTGTAAAAACTGAATTTTTTTATTATAGTGGCTGGAAATTATGGTATTCCGCAATAATTTATCCAGTTCTTTTTATTATTTTATTGTTAAATCTAAAATTAGTTAGGCTGATTACTAAGTTTAACTATGACTGATATTAAACGTTACAGCTAACCAACCAAATTAAAGATTGTTATATATACAAATTTAACGTTCAAGCTGCACATCTAATCGCTAGGTACAATACCTAGCTTTTTTATTGCACAGTTTTTTTCTGCTCAATATCTAGTCGCTTGTCGTTAATCATTACTTTCCATTCTTACATAATAAGCCTTCTCTATTTGCTCCCCTGTAAAGCCAAGCATTGCACCAAGCCCTAAATATAATCCTATTAAATGTCTATACGCATAATGCCAATAATCTAATTTGTCTGCTGTAAAAATAGTTGTTACTACTCTGTTTATATAAACAAATTGACTAACTATGCTGTCATTTTTAAAAGGTGAATAAGTAATATTTTCAACTTCTTTTACAATGCCGATTCTCACCGCAAAAGCTAATCCGTCTACATATTCTTCTAAAAGTGGATTCTTAAATATCAAGTTTCCTTTATCATCCAATCCAGAAATCTTATTATTAGGCATTTGATTCTCATTCCAAAACTTAAATCCTTGCCATTCATTCGCACATTTACCTAATTTCACAAATAAACCCAAAATTAATTCTTCAAAACAATCTTTATCTGCATATTCCATTTTATCTATAAACACTTTCTGCGCTTCAAACAGCTTTGTAAGGTTCATTTCTTTATCTCCTCCTGATTTTTGTATATTCAAAGGAAGGTACATAGTCACTTTATCATTCATCAACCAAATACACCTTCTGCTCCAGCAAGCATCCCGTTAAATTAAAGAAGCAGCTCTCAACTCTTTAATTTTTTGGCATAAAGTGAATCTTCAATCAGTGAGGCCCCCACTGATTGTTAGTGAAACCAATCAGGCTTTTATAGGCAAGTTTCTCCCCATCTAGATTTCTCGTTTTCTCTTACAATCCCTTACGTGGGGTCAAAAGCCCGTTAAATAGTGATAAAATTCAAAATGGAAAAAAACTTTATCACTTACAACTTCTTCCTTTTATAAACATTTACCCTTGAGTTTACTAAAAAACACATTTACAATTTATAAAAATAACTTTTATATATTCATTTGGAGGTTTTGCATGGACACTTACACAAACACTGGTTTTTTCATCGGTTCACCAATATTTTTATTTGCTCCTCTAATCATTAAATTACTTTCAACTGTAATTGCTATTTTCATTGCAGCTAAATTCTATAAGCTGCAAAAAGAAAAGAATGCTCTTCTTAAAGAGATAACAAATAAACTAGATAACATTAAAAAGTGAAAGAGCAATTATGCCCTTTCCTTTTTCTTTAGAAACTTAATAATTTTTTTGTTCCCTAAAGCAATAAGTTGGTCATTCCTATAGGAAAAAAAATTAATGATAGGAGAGATTTTCATGTATGAATATAAATTTATAAAGACTGCTATTGGAACTTTTAGTTCAAAGCCAAAAGAAGATTATCAAGCAATTATTCATGATCACGCAAAACAGGGATGAAGATATACGACATGCTTTTATTTTGGAAACACAATATCTCTTGCAAATTACACATTCGTCATCATCTGGCTGCATAACAAAGCAGCGATAGATTGAGGGGATATAAAAAATGACTTTATAAGCACTGTAAGCTGCCAACAAAAAATGGTAGCGGTCCTATAAATGAATGCACAAACTCCTCAGTAGAATAAGAAAGCATAAATATACGCTCTTTTTACTTTCTTATTTAGCAATATATACTGACATGCAGCACTCCTTAGAATTTCTTATCAGCCCTTTACAATAGTCAACAATAAAAAGGATATAGATCATTTCACAAAAATCCCCATTATTTCAACAAAAAAAACGCTTCTCCGTCTGGATAAAACGTTTTTTCTGTACATAACATAATCGTTTATTCTCTAATTTTATTTCAGTTTGGTTAAGAATTTTTTTCATGCTTCACTGCTATCAATATTCAGACGTTCAGACAAAATAATCAACCACCACATGCACTCACCAATCTTATGTTCAAGTTCAGATGCCATGTCCCCATTTATTGGCCAACGCCCCTGTTGAGACATTGGTAGGTTTCAGAGTTGCTCTAAAAAACCACTGAAAAAGGTTGTTTTTTTAAAAGCCCAAAAAATCTCCTAGCCTTCCTTCTTCCCACCTCTACGAAACGATAGCCGATGAAAGGTATTGATACACATAAACAGTTCTTCTCCAGTTATCTGCCTTGAATCAGCAATAAGAGGAAGGTACATAGCATGGTAGGTCTCAGGTACCCAAATGTAGTGATGAACATACTCTGTGAGGAAAAAGCCGCATGATTGCCAAAAGTGAATACGCCTTCTATTATCTAGTGTTTTCTCTGACTCGACCTCGATGATTAATTTTTGATACCCCTCTGCAATTGCTTTGTGTCGCAGGTAATCAACAAAGTATTTGCCAAGCCCATAACCTCTCTCTTTTTCAGATACCGCTAAATAGTCGATGATCATCACTCGATCAGATGCGAGCTTCCCTGTGAGAGCCATAATAATCGCTGCCGACTCGTTGTGGTTGTATCCTACATGAAGCTCGACAATTCCTTGTGCAAACATATTTTTAATAATCTTAACCGGCTTAGACCCCTTATCACCAAATGCTTCTAAATAAAGGGGGCTCACGTCCTGCCACAGTTCATCGTCCCAAGTGCCAACTGTTTTAATCTTCATAAGAAGTTCTCCCATCTGACTTGTTGTTCCAATTTTGCAGTAAATAAAATAAGTTTCAATTTCTTCTGCGAGGATTGTGCATTACGGTTCTAAGAACTATTTTAATTAAGATATCCACCTCTATAGCATTTTATTTAGATGTATAAGATACTGGAAGTCCTTTCCTTCTTCACTCGCCTGTTTTGTTAGCCATCAATGAAGCGCAAAAATCGGCGCTTCACTATAGATTAGAAATTGCCACTACTGAGATTGACCTTAATCCAGTCATTTCTAATTGATAAACTAAATTTATTACCCCACCTCTTTTTGCGATTGAGTAGGGTCTTCTTAAGTTTCGTCAGATTTCTTATTTTGAGAAACTTATTTTCATGGTAGTTTATTAATAAATGTCACTAGCCTGGGACCGATATAGTTAAATAAGAAAATTTATAGATAATTCATGGATTAACCGAATTCATTAACTCTTTAAATAATCACAAAGCTCAATTAAAGTTCCATCAGTCGAAGCGGGATTAATATATATTAGTCTTCTTCCGCGCAAATTGGTACGGCGTGTATTCTCTAGAAAACGAATCCCATTTTTAATCGATTCCTGTATGGCAACCTCTAAATTGTCGACTCGATATGCAATATGATGTACACCTTTTCCCCTTTGTTTTATAAAACGTGCCATTGGTGAATTCTTGTTAGTTGGTTCCAATAACTCAATTACTTTATCAGCGGTTCTAACAACAGCCACATGTACTTCAACACCTGGAGTATCACTTGTATAACGATCCTCCAAACTACCATTTAATACATTAAGGTAAAAGGGTAGAGCACCATCAATACTTCTGACTGCGATTCCCACATGGTCTAAAATATAGTTCAAAATATAGTACCTCCATCTATCATATTTTTATTAATATCTTGTTAATTTTAATTGTCCAATAGCAGCACAGATAAGATTTTGCACAAAATCACTCCATTTCATTTCTTCAGAAAACAGATTAGTATCACTTTTTCACGATTCCGTTGCGTTTTGAAAAGCGTCTATACTATATTTTCCTGCTCATCTTCTCTATCACCTTTATCTCATTTTAACAATTAAATAAATTAATTAAGTTTTTTTAGTATCTGCCTAACTAATCTTCCCCTTCATTAGACATAAAAACTCAATAAACTATATCTTTTAGCAAACTTTATTAATATTTTTCCTAGCTGCTTTTATAAATGATTAAACCTTTATATTTTCTAATGTGAATTTATGCTCTGAATAAATGTTCCACATATCACGCAGGATAAAGTAAAACTTTAATCAGTGAGGGTTTTCCACGTCCTCCGCTGATTGTTAGTGGAACCAATCAGGCTTTTATGGGCAAGTTTCTCCCCAACTAAATTTCTCGTTTTCTCTTACACTCCCTCAGGTGAGGGTCAAAAACCCGTTGAGGCGTGATAAATTTGCCCTTTAATTCCTGCATATGCGACAATGTTGCTTTAATCTCCGGTGCTATTGAAATAAAGCTTCCTTATAAGTTTCTTCTGTTTGATTTATAGTAGAAAGAACACCATCTTAAATAATTAAGTTTTTATAAACTTCATATAAATCATTCTTCTTTTAAAATGCTCCCAAAGGGTTTCCTATAAAGAGTTGGGTTCCTTATTTTTTAAAAGAAACGATTGACTTTAGGTTCTTTTTATCAGGTCCATATACCTATTAGTTCACAAAATGTACATATTTTTTTAATTTCATATAGAAAACTGCCATTTGTAAATATTTACTAATAGGAATTTTTTCCATATATTGATACAATAAAACTAAAATTATATAAATATTATTTTAGTTTTATATAGGGAGATTTGATTTTTTTGATTGGACTTTTACTTGCTATTATCATTTTTAATTTTCTTGCTTTTAAATTGAATAAAAAGCTTAATAAGAATCAAACTTTACATATTTATGTTTTTACTATTGCCTTTCAAACTATTTTTGATATATTCATTGATATTAAATATGAAGGTTATTGGTATTTCACAAAATCAATCGAATGGATTTCATTAATTTATTTGATATTTTTAGTATCACCTGTTAATATCCTCTTTCTCAACTTTTACCCTTTAAAAAAGTCTTTGTATAAAAAAATGGGTGCAATTATTATTTGGAACATACTATTCATTGTATATGAATTTATAGCATTGTTACCCGCACCATGGGGATATTTTCATTATGGCTGGTGGAAATGGTGGTATTCCGCCCTATTGAATCCTCTCTTATTATATATTTTAATTAAGTATTTTCGCCTGATTATAAAATTAGAGAAATAGCAAAACATCCTTCTTACTATAAGAAGGGTGTTTTCAGTACATAAATGGAGAAGTCATAAATATTACTATGTGCAATAAATTCCCAACTTATTTACTCAACAAATACAATCATTTATTTTCTTTGCTTTTTTTAATGCATCTTATTGTAACACTATGAAACACCATTAGAATAGTATAAAGAATCGGATAGACGATTACGGAATAATCCTGTTTCCAACCATTTAAATAAAATGTTCCACTCCAAATAAAAATTGTTTCATATACCATGGCTAATATACTCCAACATAAAATGTAAATAGCCTGCTTGTATAACGTTTTCCCGTAAGGATAGTAATTTAAAAATATTACATTAATCGCTGGGTATATTCCAAAAATATATAGTAAAGTGTCCCAATCAACACCTTTATCAAAATACCCATATAAGTGATACTTTAAGCCCAAATAAACATCCGTAAGAATTTGTAAGTACGAAGCAAATAGAGTAGTAGCAAGTAATTCAATAGGACTTATACGTTTTGGTATAAAATAAGCTATTAAATTAAAAACTATAACTGTAATGATAAGAAATAACATTGCTGTACTCCCATCTACAATATTTGATATATACTTATCCTTTCCTAAAATCACTTATTAGATAATAAAAAGCACTCGATTTATTTTGAGTGCCTACAAAACTCTTCAATTTTAGATAATTTAATAAATGCGTTCATGATTAATTTTGCAACTAGTGCCACAGCAATATACATTATAAAACGATATAGAAAAATACTCTTATTCAATCCTGTTTTTCTTCCTTTTAAACTCTTCTATCCCCTTTATGCGCCTTTTTTCATCCATTTGGAATTGTTTTGCTGCCTGTTCAACAGTATTAATTTTGCATCTTTTCCAAAGACGGGCATTAAGTTCATAGTAACGCCTGTCAAACTTAGGAACAGTCCTTTTAAGATTTTCATACAAAAATTCAGCTATTTCTATATGTAATCCGAGTTCCTGCCCATATAAGATATAGTTTTGCTTTATAAACATCTTATCTTGATTATTTGTTCTCATCTATTCATTTCCTCTTCTAACATGCTTTGCCGTATAATAATTTAACTGTATTAGAATCTGAAAACTTAAATAATTCTTCCTCTTATTAAAAGTATTATTAGTAACTATTGATATTTTATTCTTTAATGCATGCTTTCATCTTGATGTTAAACCACGTTGAGATTTTGATATCTTTTTTACACGCATCCTTCGCAAATGCATCATGCATATCCTCTTCTCATACGATAGCACTTTCTACGTTTTTTTCTAGTTGCTTCACGATCTATTGCATCTAATTGAAAATCTATTCTTCTATTCACACCAACTAGTTTAAGATAAAAAAACGGACACCGATAAAACAGCCTAGAAATGCCGTTTATATCAGTGTCCTCCCTCTTTCAGTTTTGGACTTATGCAGTTGTCTTTATTTTTTTATCCCACTGTCTTTCCTAATATTCGACAGACAAGGAGGTGTTTCCTTTTTCAGTTGTTGCACCGCAGCATCCACTACTCTGGTATATCTATAAATAATAATATTTTTCAATTTTTCTCAATCAATGAAGTAAACCTTTCTTAAACCAAAATGCAAACTTCTGAATTATATATAAAATAATAAAATTAACAAAAACTGCAATAAGCCAATTCCATTTAATAAAGTGTATAAGCGAACTATAATTTTCTAAAAAATAAATATAAGTAGGTGAAGCCATCCCAAAGATTAAATAATGAATTACAACTCTCTTCCTGCTTTTATTCAGGGGGTATAATAGTATAAAGAAAACTCCGAACGTCGGTAATACTACATAATGAAGAGAAAAACTCATTTTTGTTGCGATTTCAAATTCTCTATAAGGAAATTCTAGTAATCCAAATACAACTTGGCTATATTCGAAAATCCATGCAATTGCTTGTCCAAACAAAAATACAATCTGAAAATACCTTCTACTATCTTTTGGTATATATTTAATCAATAAAAATAATAAAGCAGTCCAAGATATTATTAATATGAAAAGTTCCTTTTTCATCAAGTTTTAATTCCTTTTCTAAACCAAATATAATAACTATGATTAATAAATAAAGAAGCTATAACAGTTATTAAAGTCCAATACCCTTTCCAACCATGATATTCAACTAGACCTGTATGACGTTCAAGAATTACTTCAAGGCAGGTAAAAAACCCTGCAAAAATCAAATAATATAAAAATTTCCCCATCTTATTAAATTTTTTTGGAAAGTACAAGCTAAATATAATTGCGGTTACCGGAAAAAGAAAAAACTCAAAAGAGAAACTTGACTTATTAAACTCATTTGCAACAGGAAGTAATTGGATAGGATATTCAATCAATCCTATTTCAACTGCTAATAACCCTGCAGGCCAAGTAATTACCTGGAGAGATAAAAATAAAACCCAGGCATCTTTAGCTTTATCTTTAGGAACCAGTATATAAATTACAAGTATACTTAATACCAAAATTCCAATTAATATCCATCTCTCAATACTCATATTAAATCACCTATAGGAAAAGTTAAATTTATTATTTCCCTCTTGGAGAAAATTACACAAAAAGTATTAAAAATACTACTGCGTAGTAAATAATTGTTTTTATTCCTAACTCTTTTTAATACATCTTACTGCAAGATTATCAAACACCATTAGAATACATAAAAAGAATTGGATAAACTATTATAGAATAAGACTGTTTCCAACCATTTTATCAATTTCCAGGCGCATTGTACTAGGATCAATTGTTAAGTATTTCAAGCACATTCAGGATCACTCCCATGTTATAATTTAAGTACCGATAACTAAAAAAGCTGGGAGCAATCCCGGCTTTTTTATTCGTTGTTCTATTCATTTCCTTCAAGTATAATTTTTTTAAAGGATTGATTTTCATGAAATATTTACAGAAAAAATTAGATGTTTTACATAGGAATGCTGATATCTTTATCATAAAAACTCAAGATAATCGATTTATTGTATCTATTCCATAAATTCATTGGTCTACAGAATTAAATGCTCTTGATGAATTTGAACAAAAAGTGAATCATCTCATACATTCATTAAATTTCCACATGTATGATGGAAACTGTAAATCATTAGCACACACAATAAGTGAACTAACAATATCCAAAGAAATGTAGATCATGCTAGGAGAAATCCTAGCTTTTTTATTTGTATTCTTGTTCCTAAGCATCCATATACATACCGCATTTTTCACATAATACTTTAGGAATTATCTTATAATCAATTATTTCCTTGCTACAATCTGGACAGCTATCAATAATCACTGTTAAGCACTTCCTACCTTGCATTTCTTATTCATTCTCAGTTACTGTCCATATTCTTCTTAATCCTCCAAACTTCTCCTTTATTTTCATGATAAAATTCTTTTATAAACTAATGAATGGTGGCTTATATATGGAATTATCTCAAACATTATTAATTAACCTTGAGTGGGAAGGTCCATTTGGATTAAAAGAGCTCCCTAACCTTACAAATGAAGAATCTGACTATGGTATTTATCAAATTTATGGTAAACACCCAGTTTACGGTAACGATGTTTTAATTTATATTGGTAAAGCAGATCGACAAACTTTAGGTAAAAGAATTTCACAAGAAGATTGGATTAATACCAATGATTCTAATAACATTAAAGTTTACGTCGGAAGGTTACATGGATCTAAAACTCCTTCCCTTGAAACTTGGTCTAAAGAAATTGATTTAGCAGAAAGATTGTTAATTTACGTACATAAACCTGCATATAATTCAAAAAGCATCTCTTCACTTGCAGAATTAGAAATCCAAAATATTCATATTTTAAACTGGGGAGATTATAGATCTTTGCTTCCTGAACTGTCAGGACTACGTTGGACAAGTAAACTGGACAAAATTGAATACGAGCTATACAAATGGACTGATTAATTCAATCCACTAAAAAAGAATGCTATTTTAATAAGAATTTCTTAGCAAGATCTCTATCATTTTGTTTCTTAACCTATTTACCTTTGTTATTTATATAAATGAATAAATTTCTAATGATATAGAATATTAATTTTATGTTTTAAATAATGAGGTGAATTGCAACATTGAAAACACAAAATTTTGCTGAATTCTATAATAAAACAGTAAAACTAAATGAACAGGTATTTCTTGGAAAGAGCATTCATTATTCTCATGGCGATGGTGGATAGGCGTTTGTTTAATAGTTATTCCTTTAAGACTTTGGATTAAATACCGCAATAGAGAAAGTGCAGATCGATTCCGCTTTGCAGGTCTCTTCGTTGCATTAGCATCAGCAAGTTTAGACTATGTTGGAACTTTTTTTGGTAAATGGAAGTATGATTACGAAGATTATCCAGCTGTTTCAAATTACATCCCATTTAGTTTTTTCGCCCTACCCATCACTGTAATGTTTCTCTTACAAATCAAACCAAAAATGCACCCTTTTATTTAGGCCCTTATATTTTCTATCTTTTCCATCATTGCTCTTCCTTTGGTAAAATGGAATTACATTTATTCTTTTTTTATACAGTACTTTATCTATCTAATGGCTCATTACATCAGCAGAAGGAAAAACTTCAAATCATTGGAAGAGTAATAGTTCATTACTCTTCTTTCCTGTTGCAAAGTTTTTTGGACTGTTCATTAGCTATGCTTGAAATTTCTTATTCGTCATCTTTTTTAACACTAGATATAAAACCTAATAGAAGAACAACAAATGTTAATCCGACAGGTATCATATAAACCGGTACACCTTCCAACAATAAATCGTTCTCCTTTCATAAGTCCGTAGTTATTATATTATTTACTCCAATCGCTTCTTTCACACTTCACTCACTCTTATTAGGATAAAAACTAACTTCTGATAAAAAATAAGACAAGCCATTATTACAAGGAGACATATGAACGAAAAAACTAACTATCCTTTTTCTTATTATTTTCTTTTCGTATACTAGTGTTACAAGTGCAAAAGTCAAAGCAGAAAGAATTCCTCAAAATCAACCGCCCTCTATAATAGAATCCTCTTTTCTAAGATATCTTGGTGGAACCATACTTGAGATTATGCAAAAACATAGCGATAATCAATTATTCACTTTTAGTAAGATTGAAAAAATTTCAAGAGATATTCAAAATGATTCATACGATGTTTCCTTACGAGTAATCGGATAGGAAGGAGCAATTAATCCCCCTAAGCTAATTTGTATGACTATTCGTATATCTGGGAAAAACGGCACTAAATATAGTTTGATTTCCAACAAGCATCGATATGTCTCAGATAAGGAATTTGAACAATTAACCAAATACACTGCTCATTAACTTCATGGCACTACTTTATGTCACAGTTGTTGTCTAAGTGGCTTAATGATAATTACTCTGCCTTTTATATCTGTTAATGCATGTTTGTCCCTTTCAATAACTGATAACCAACATAAAATGTTATTAGCTCAGTTAAAGGAGGTGACATGTTTATGTCAGGTTACGAAAATGGCGGAGGAAACAACATGAGCTTTACTCTAATTGTTGTTTTATTTATTTTGCTAATTATCATTGGTGCATCTTATATGGGCTGAGGATACTAACATCTCCTATAAAAACAATCATTTTTTACTCTTTGTCTGGAAGCACTAAATTAAAGTGCTTCCTTAATAATTTCTACTTGAACTATTAGATTTTCTCCCTTCCAGAAGGAAAGGAGAGCAAAACTACTTACTTAACTACTTAAATGATCGATGCATAGCAACTTTATAATTCATCAGCCGAATACATCTTTAGCTCCAGCGAGCATCCCGTAAGTTTGGATGAAGAGATTCCAACTCTTTTGCTTTTCTCTTGTAAAATTCAATACGGCGAATATCCTTTGTTATCGATCATCTCTTCCCTTCTACACTCAGTTATCCTTATGTGCTACAAGTTACCTTTTAATTTTTTTATAATTTATGAATTTTTTAAACTTAACTGTATATAATTACCTTTTAACATGTTGTTTCTATTTATTGTTAATAGGATATACATAATGAATAGAAATACCTTACTTACTAGGAAGTGATACCTTTGCAGCTAATAAAAAAGGAACTAAAGCGTTTGGAACATGATTATCAGCAATGCCATAGTCTTCTTATTAAAAAACAAATTCAAATTGATATAGCACTTTTAAGAAACGCTATTTCTATTTATGAACAAAAAAATAATTCATAATATTACTTTTCTATATCATGACGGGCAAACTTTAACAAAAGTAAAGGAGGCAAAGCCACAGGTCTAACGCATTTGCTATGGCAGCCGGGTTGCCCAGATTTTCTCTTTCTATTAAACACCCTCACTCTTGTGTTTACTTCAAAAAATTACCTTTATAGGAACTTAATCAAATCTAATCTGTATACATAAACTGGAGGGTTTTAAATGAGCCGAAGTATAGCTTCCTTTGTTCCACTATTAGTAATGTTTTTCTTTATTTAATTCCAGTAGCACTTATAATATTTACTGTAGTAAAATTCTATAAGTTACTGAAAGCAAAAACCGGGGTTGTAACTCGAAATATTTAATTTGATTTGCCTGCAGCAGCCATTTTAGCTGAATATAGTATTGTCTCTGCTTTGCTATCAAAGGTGATTTCATTTACTACAGTCTTTTTATTGTCCTACTGATTTGCTATGCCATAACTCCTTTATCGTGCTCTATACTAGTCTTAAAGATTGGATTTCATCTTCCAGATTCCCTTTTCCTCAAGAAACTCAGGAGACTCTTCTTGCAGCTGATTATCCGCATTACCTATACCAGACCACTCAGGAATTTTCGCTTTGCTAATTCTTTGCGAATAGGTGCAGCTCCTTTTCTAGCCTTATTCTGCTGGCTTTGCTAGCGTTTAAATTCCCAAACTGCTGCTGTTCATTCTCCACGTCTAGCACCGACTTAATCCCCTTTTTAGGCCAGCTGTTTAGGTTGCTTGAGCATCGGAATATTGATTTTATTACCACAGTAATAAATCTCATATCTGTTTTAGTTTTTATTACCGCTGTAATAAATAGCTATGGATTTCCAACATAAAATATTACAATATATCCAAAAAATATTATGCAGTTTATCAAAATTAAATTATGAAAGGATTTAAAAAAGATTAGTGGAATTAGTATTAAAAGGGTGATGTAGATGATAATAAGTAAAATTGGAAAAGCAATCGACGAATCTCCTTATAAAAGAGAATATATAAGAAAAGAATTCAAAAAGTCCCGTAACACCATTTCTAATTGGTGTACAGGAAAGAGCTATCCCTCTGTACCTGAATTATTTAAGTTAGCTGCATTGCTAGAAAAGAGAATTGAAGATTTATATGAGTGGAAAAAGGATACTAATTAGTAATATTTACTCTTTTTTATTTTGTCTAGTTTTGTTGAATCCCTAGTATATTTGTATTGTTAACTGTAAAATGCTTACTGATTATATACATATATTAGGGGGAATTATTTTAAAAAAGTTTTTTAAATTTGGTTGTTTAGGAATTATTGCATTAATAGTTTTAGGTGGAGTTATCGGAGCAATGAGTGGCGAAGATAATACAGAAAAGGCCTCTAGTTCTGAAAGTAAAAAGCAAGCTACAGAAACAACCACTACAGACACGAGTAAAGAAGAAAGCACGAAGGAAGAAAGTACAAAAGAAGAACCTTCTAAAGATGATGAGGGTGTTTTAACTCAAGAGAAATTTGAACAAATCAAAGATGGCATGTCTTATGAAGAAGTAGTATCAATTGTTGGTGCTGAGGGAACAGTGATGTCTGAAACTGGGGAAAAAGGAACTGAATTTCACACTGTTATGTATGACTTTGAAACAGATGGTGCATTTTTTCATTTTTTCTTTTGATGAAAAGTATCCTGAATATTTTTCTAAAATCCCTGTAAATACACCAAATCTTTTAATCTCTATTTAAAGAGTCATTAACTAATTTTTTTAATGAAAACTCTGAAACCTATAACGACTTAGGAGCAACTCAAGCTGAATTAGAAGCTACTATTGAAGACCAGATAGAAGAAACTCCAGATGTAGTATCCTATTTACAAAATGCTGCTGTAACGACATTGGGGATAGAGTCTGCAAATGCAGCTTCTTTAAAAGGAAAAGTTAAAGTTGGAGTAAAACTAGCTGGAGCTATTTTTAATACAGCAATTGGATTTGCTGTTGGTGGTGGCGTAGGTGCCATCCAAGCATATATACTAAAAAAAGGAAAAAAAGAAGCAGCTAGAATTTTCACAAAAACTGTGACTAGCCGTTTAAAAGCATGGGGAGCAAAAAAACTCGCTTTAATTGTCGGTGTTAGTGTAACTACAGCTTTAAATTACTTAGATATTGGTACCAATATAGCTAGACAAATTGACAAAAGAGACTCAAAAAAGAATAATGGCTACATAGACATTTATTAATTGTTAGGGGTGTATTATTTCAACATGAAAAAATTTGGTGTGTACATTATTTTATTCATTTGGGTGACACTTTTTATGTATTTATATAATATGGTTATGCCAAAAGGAATTTTATATCTAATCATTGCAATTCCATTACTTCTTATAAGTTGTTCTTTTATTCTAAAGCTCGCAAATAATAAAACAGAAAGTACTAAATGATTTTAGAAGCCCTACTTTTAATGAAGAAGGGCTTCTTTTGCGCACAAATCTTCCTATCCAAAGAGTAGGTGGATTATGCAGTTAGTTCATGATGTATCACTAGTATATATCCACCCCATTTATTTTATGCGGATTTTCTGATTAGGAAAGATTAAATTAATATTTTAATGCTTGGATTTAATTTTTTAATAGCAGCAACCGTTGTTCTTTCTTTTTTGGCAATGCTAGTTACTGTTTCATTCTTTTTAACAATGTGATATTTCAATGTTGATGATTTCACTGCAGTTTTTTTGTTTTCAGATGGATTGATCCAGCTGCCGGGCACGCCTTTTTCTTTTGTTACGTTGATCATATCGCCAGACTTATTGAATACATAATAAGAACCTTTTTCCACTGTACCTTTTTTGTTTTTCTTATTCTTAGCGTCTGCTGCATTCACATAAGCACCTACTGATTTGACCACTTTATATGTGCTCACCTTAATTGTTTCAGCTGCCACTTCTGTTTTTTCTGCTTCTACAACTTTTTCTTCTACCCAATGACCAGGAGACTTTTTAATATCATTGCGATCGATGCCAATACCAGCCACTGTCACATCATTTTCATGTTGATGCATATGAATAAAGTCTGCTACTTTTCCACGGCTCCATGCGTATGTTTGCCAGTAGTAATTAGCAATTCCCTTTACTGCGTTAATAGTTGTATAGGAGCCATAAACCCCAAGTTTATATCCTTCTAATGTTTTCTTAACTGCTTTGAAATAAGCAATAATAGCTTTAACATGTGAAGATTGAGAATCAAAATCCACTGCAAAATAAATAGCTGTTCCTTTAGGTTGATCAACGGCTGCCGCATTTTCCATTGCTTCTTTTGCATCAAATACACCCTGTGCTACAGTAAAATATCCTCCGTAATTAGCAGACTTTTGATGAATACTGATTAATTTTAATCCTGCATCTTGAATAGCTTTCGCTTCTGTTTTATCAAAGGACTTCCAGCTGTTACCTAAGTAACGTGCCACATATACAAAACCTAGAGATTTCATTTCTTTTGCTTTTTTTGCTGTTAATTTAGTTGCACAATCGAATCCTTTTACTATGTTTAAACACTCTCCTGATAATTTTTATTTTTTATATAAAAAAGAGCAGCCGTTTTGGCCACTCGTCTTTAAATATGACAACAGATGTCTATTTACATATTACGAAAAAGCATGAAAAAGAAAGTATCTTACGATTGGAATCATACCTTAAAGACTAGGCTCTGTTAAACGATAGTATTGATTTTTATCAAAAAAAGCCGGACTAAAGCCGGCTTTTGAGCTCCTAATTAAACTAACGCCCTTAAGAGAATGGCAACAAAAAAAGTCATCATTTGACGACTTTTTTTAAACTTATTCGCTCATATACTCAGCACTTACAGCGATACCAGATACTCCTGTCCAAAATGTTTCCGATACAACAGATATAAGGAATTTTGCATTTAGAAGACTAGGTAATTTTTTCATAGACATCTCTCCCGTCAATATTTTTAAGCTGATAATTCTTAATACAATTGCTAACAGGAGTAAGCCTATTGCTACTGGTATAGATGGGGCTGTAGTTACACCTATAAGTGCTCAATATACAAACTATTTAACTATAATCATTATATCATAACTGTTCAGAAAAGTCAATATTGGTCAAATATCACTTTAAAAACCGTGTTAATACCATAACGAAGTTTCTTAATCATTAAGTTATGACACTTACTGAAAAAATTTATCATATAATTTAATTTTTTTAGAAATCCTGTTTAAGTAGGTGGTTTTCCAAATTCTAATACATTCAGTTTTTACAAGACTGCCCGATAGTTACATAAGAAAATCAACAGCATTGCTTAACAAAACCAAAAATTAAAAAAGTGGGGGCAAATTAAAATTCACCCCCTATAAAACCCGCTACATCACGCGTTTGATTATGTAGTTTTGCCAAATTTCACAGCTTTTCATTTTCTTAATAGTAATTTAAATTAGTAGTTTATAAGAAGAATATTTTTTCGTGATTTTTCAGAACGAAATTATACATTTGTGGTCAATTTGGTGGTCACGCTATCGTTGGTGGTCAAATTTCTTAAATGTATTGTATCACTTTATCAATAGGATTTTTTATCAGCCCTTTACGATAATCATCGATAAAATTACTATAAGTTATCTCTAATATATTTTCTAATGTAAATTGGTGCTCTGAATAAATGTCCAGCATATCCCTTAAGATAAATTCTCCTTTTAATGCCTGCTGATGTGAAAGTGTAACTTTAACTTCTTGAAATCCCCGCTGCTCTTCAAATAAAACACCTCCATATGCTTCTTCTGTTTGATATGGTTTTATAATAGAAGGAGATAAATCACGGACCGTAAGTTTTTTATAAACCTCATGAAGATCATTCTTCTTTTTAAAATGTTCTAAAAAGTCCTCGTATAATATCTGTGCAAGATCTTTTGTTTCAAATTTTCCTTCCATCTCTTCTGAAATATCTTCGCAAAAAGATACAGAGCGAATAAATAAGTATTCTGGCACAAAAAACGCAAATGTATGTTTTGGATTACGCGGGCAAAAGAAGCTATTTGTTATTCTTTCCCACACTCCTGCTCCTTTTAGTCCTTTTCTATTTTCTAAAATGGATTGTTCTTTTCCTATGACATCTAATGCACTAAAAATCATGGACGACCACCCCAAGAATTTATTTTAATTCCGGAAATCCTCTGAATATACGTTTTAATAATCCGATGCACAACTTCTCTATAAGTTAGATCCATTTCGTCAGACATAGATTGGATCATTTCAAAAAATACGCCCGCTAATTTCACATGAACAAAGCTGCCGGATCTGTCATAAAAAAAGCTATTATCGTATTGGTGAGATTTTGATAATTCCTGCTTTACTAACATCTCAAGAAAAGGTGTTAGTTTTAAATTATGTTTCCTGGCTTCTTGTTTCAGCAGCACCTTGTCAGCTGCGCTTAACTGGATCTTAATATCGTGCTTTTTATCGATGCGCTGTTTTCTGACTTTTTTAGGAGCAGAAGTGGTAATTTTCCTTGGTCGAGCCACAGTATCTTTCCTTCCAAAAAGTGTATCAGAATTATCCAAAGGTCCTCTCTCCTTCTGAAAAATACCTCTTTCTATAAAATAAACTAGGGTTTTAGGGTCCCAAGGTCTTAGGGTTTGCAGAAAAAGGGAAGGAGGGAGGCTATAAGAAACTGGAAACATCCTCTTCTTCCTCTTCCACCTGACACTCCACCACGATATTTGGACTAGCTGCTATTCCCTCTTTGTCTCTGCTGACCAACAATTTCAAGAAATTACTTTTGCTATATCTCCAGATGTGCTCCAATAATCCAAGCTCATATCGATCAGTAAATTTGAACGAGATACTTACAACAATGCGATCCTTCCCCTCTGCTCTCTTCTTTTCTATTTCTTCTTCCAGTGTTCTTTTAACCATTATTTATACACCTTCTTCGCTAATTCAAATCCACCAACCGCATTCGCATATACTGGATGCAATAGTTGTATCTTTGTTTTTTGTTTGTATTTAGGAATAAGTATCCTTGCGTTGGGAAAGAACTGCTTGAACGAACCATCAAACTTTTCTGCAATCCCTCCGCACACATGCACAACGGCTCTTCTATTCCACTTTAATTGCGTTAAATTAGTTGCTACACCGCGAGCCAATGAAGCATAATTACTCTTTTGACTTATTGTATCTGTACCAAAATTGAAAGTATCGGAGGATCTATTAATATGCTTTTTATCTTTTATCTCGGCTGCATTTACTGTGCCGCTGCCTACATCAACGATTAATGCATCTTTTCCCAAATCAGCCGACCAAAACGCCATGCTCCCCTCGGCTGCAACTTTAACCTCGTGAATAATGATTTCTTTTTGCTCCCCATTGATCGCGAATTTATGATGGCCACATAACATACTTTGAATTTTTTCCTTTTCCTCCTCAACGTGGCCTTTAATCGGTTGCCCTGTCACTACATACAATTCTTTCGTACCTGGACAAAACTTTTCGATGTATCTGTTAGCGCTAATTAAAGCGCGTATTTTCATATCACCATGAGCCTTGCTATCTCCATACATAGACGATGCACCAAACTCATCTTCATAAGCTGCTATCGGACCAGCGAATCCTTTGCGCCCATCAATCTCAAATTCCATATCGTCATCGGAAAACTTCTCATCTACGTTTCTTTCAAACCAATCGCAAATATTTGTTTTATAATAATCATACCCATGCCATCCAACTGTTTTCCCACCATTATTACCCCCATCAATCATTAAAATCTCTTTTGTCATATACTAAAACCTCCGCAATTTTTATTACGTGGTAATAAATCTCTCGGCTTTTCTAAAATTTTATTACCATGTAATAAAAAGATATTGATGGGAAAACAAAATTATTCTCCATTTACGTTAATCATTATAAAAAAATACGTTATATATGTAATTTAAAAATTAAAAGGAATATATAGATAATTGGTGAATATACATAGTAGGTTAAAAAGAAGGAGTATATAATATGAAGGCTCGTATTGGAGAAATCAGAAAGAATAAAGGGTTAATGCAGAAATTTGTAGCTAATCAGGTTGGAATTTCTCAGCAACAATTAAGCGATTTTGAAAAGAATAGAGCATTTCCTCGTATTGATAAAGCCTATAAAATAGCAAAAGTACTGGATTGTACAGTTAACGATTTATATGAATGGGAGTAAAAAGCCCTTCTCAATGAGTTGAGCTTTTAATGCATCTTTCTCCTTTCTAAACGATGAAATAACTTAGCGTCCTCTTTGGGAAAGATTTTTGGATTGCTTTTTATAATCCATTCTAAACTTCCGAATAACATAGCACTTGATCGATACTATGGATAACACTCTTCATGAAACAACGTCCACATTTCATCTACTAGTATGTTTTCTTTCAGACCAATGCGAACTTGGCATTCTGGGCAAGTTATTACTTTATCCCACATATAACCCCTCCTTTTTTTAAAAGAAGGATTCTTTTTGCTAGGTTGATATTCCTTTTAGTTCACAAAAAGTACAAAAAATCCTCCTCGTTAAGAGAAGGATTTCTTGTTTTATATTCCTCTCCCTGGGTCTAATTCATCACCCCATCCTACTACAGGGTCTTCAGTTTGAGTTAAATGCTTCCATCCTACCCTAAGATCTTTCATGTACATTCCTCCTTTTCTTCATCATACAATTTCTATAACTGGAAAGAAATATCCTTTTTTCTAATAAAACGATACACTTATAGAAATATTGAATAAAGAACCAAGTATAAGAACAAGTTAGTTTTAAGTGTATGGGAATAAGTCTAAGAAAATATCAATCTTAATGAGGAATCTTTCTACCATTGAGCACAAAACGGCACTATTTTTTACCAAAATATTTCTTTTTTGTATTTTTTTACCTATTTTCATGTTATTATATTTATTGAAAGAAAAATAATCTTTTAGGAAGGGGAATATTGATGAAAAAGTTTATCAGTTTACTATTCAGTCTTAGTGTCGTATTCTTAATTTATACCACTAAAGAAGCATTAGCGTCTGAATTAACAAATGTCAATGGTTTAAACTTTTCTGACGAGGAAATTCAAAATTTACAATCATTAGGTTTTACAGATGAGGCTATTATTAACATGGATGAGGAGGAATATAATCTTAATAAAGATTTAAAGGGCGACATAGTTGCCGAAGATACTAAATATATTAAGGTTATTGAAAATCCAGAAGAACTTAATAGTAGTACTTTATCTAAAAATACCAAAGGTTTAAATACTACCGAAATAAATGGTTCAATTGTTATTGAATTGGATGAAGAAACCTTTTATAAAGAATTAGAAGCAGAAGAGCAAAAAATGAATCTAAAAGCAAGCAGCAGTGTAATTCAGACTTCATACAAAAAGTTAACCACTTCTATTAGTAAATTAAGTACTAACAAATACCGTATAACTAATAATATGACATGGAAAAAACTCCCCTCAACTAGAGAGTATGATGTTACAGGAATCGGGATAAATAGTACATACTGGGCACCTGTACCTGATAGTCAATATGGGAAACAAACTTGGACAAAATATAGCCATATGTATGGAACAGAATCAGGTAATGCGACATATAACACTTCTAGTGCTAATTATAAAAAAGGTGCAGGTGGTTATAGTCTAAAAATGAATTTGCCAAATGATAGTATCGGCGGAGGAGCAGCTCATAAAACAGTAAAAACTATGTCCAATTATATGTACTACTCAGTATCACCTCTTAGTAAATCAGGACAACTAGATGCTTATGGTCATTATACCCATCAAAATAAATCTGGTACCTATTCTATTGGTATTAGTCTAGGTGGACCATCATTTTCCGTATCTCCATCAAATAAATTTGATAGTGCCATATCAACTCATGCTCAAGTAAAGTTTTAATAATAAAAAGTGCTATTAATAAGTGGGTTTCCAGTTATTAATAGCACTTTTTTTACTTGTCATTTCTTCTAAACAAGTAATCTCTTAATGCTGATAATAGATATAAAATACCAATGATAATTAATATATAATTAAAATACTTACTTTCTTTTGCAGCATAATAATTTTCAAAGTTTTCAAATGAGAATAATAAAATACCTAACGAAATATAGATTGCCCCAGCAATATTTTTCATGATATCCCTCCTATTTTATACTCTTCTTATAAAAATAGCATAATTTGGATATTAAAACAATTGATACAAAACCCCTACTCCGAAGAGTAGGGGTTTTGGTAAGGCTAATCAATATATAAGTATTTACACATCCCGTTTATCTTATACGGATTTTATCTCCTGGATAGATTAAGTTAATGTTTTTAATACTTGAATTTAACTTTTTAATAGCAGCAACCGTTGTTTTTTCTTTTTTTGCAATGCTAGTTACTGTTTCATTCTTTTTAACAACGTGATATTTCACTGTTGCGGATTTAGTTGCAGACTTTTTATTTTCTGCAGGGTTGATCCAAGATCCTGGCACACCTTTTTTATTGGTTACGTTCACCATGCCGTTTGCTTCATTAAAGACATAATAAATACCTTTTGCTACTGTTGCCTTTTTATTTTTCTTAGCCTTTGCATCGGCAGCGTTAGCATAAGCATTGACTGTTTTTACAACATCATACGTGCTTACTTTCGTTGTTTCCGCTTTTACTGCTGTTTTTGGTGCTGATACCACTTTTTCCTCTGCCCAATGACCAGGAGTCTTTTTAACGTCGTTATGATCGATTTTAATACCGCCTGCCAGTACATCATTTTTAAATTGGTGCATATGAATGAAATCGGCTACTTTCCCACCGCTCCATGCATATGTTTGCCAGTAATAATCGGCAATCCCTTTTACTGCAGTAATGGTATTGTAAGAGCCATACACCCCTAATTTATAGCCACTCAAAGTCTTTTTCACTGCTTTAAAATACTTCACAATGTTTTTCACATCTTTTGCTTGAGAAGAAAAGTCTACCGCAAAATAAATAGCTGTTCCTTTTGGTTGATCAACAGCTGCAGCATTTTTCATTGCTTCTTTTGCATCTGAAATCCCTTGCACTTCGGTAAAATACGCACTGTAATTGGCTGATTTTTGATGAATACTAATTAATTTTAATCCTGCAGCTTGAATGGTTGCTGCTTCTGCTTTATCAAACGACTTCCAGCTACTCCCCAAGTAACGGGCCGCGTATTCGAATCCTAATGCTTTCAATGCTTTTGCTGATACTTTATTTAATTTAGTTGCACAATCGAATCCCTTTACCATGTATAAGCACACTCCTAATTTTTATTTTTTATATAGAAAAAAGAGCACCATTTTGGCACCCTTTACTTCGTTAAATTATTTGATTTTAAAACTTCTTTTTGTTTCAGGCCTTTTTTAGAAAGGTAGTTATTTTTCCAGCCTGCGTATAAAATATAGACACCAGAACCAACCGCTATAAGATCGTTTACTAAATCCTCTGGAATTGTTTGATAGCCCAACATATTTAATACTGTATTAGCTACAGCCACAATTAGCAATGCAAAACGTGTGATGCTTGCTTTATCCATGCTTATCACCCCTGTTTAGTAAAATAATTAACTAACATTTGAATAATCGCAAATATAGCACTGCTACTTCCACCTATCGCAAAAGCCAGTTTCCAAAAGTTTTGTTTGTTTAAAACCTTTAATTCATGCTTTCTTTCTTGAACCTTATCATTAATACCGATAAGCTTTGCCATCATCTCACGATTGTCTTCTCGAAGTTGTTTATTTTCGTCGGATGAACGTATCATACCTGTAAGGACTTTTTCTTTCACATCATTTAATTGTTCATTAGTTTTTTCCCTAAGAGCTCTTGTATCATTTTCAAGTTGAGTTATTCTCTCCTCATGATTCTCAAGCTTAGCCTCCACCGTCATTTCCTCCTTCGTTTCTAACATTTTCCCATTCCCCCTTATATTTCTCTCTATTTACATATAAGTTTTTCTTGATGTATATAAAAAAGAGCCCTGTGTAGGACTCTTTAATTCAGAATATTTATTTCAGGCTTTCAATTACTTTAATACACCAATGGTTTATTGCGTCTAGATTTACCTTTTCCCCTAAAACATTGAAATTTCCTCTACTATCAATATTTCTAAAAATACGAGCACTCCCTATTCCCTCTATATTTACCATATTTAAATCGAACCAACTATTAGAATCGATAAAAATATTAGATTCGTCTGAAGAAGCCCACTCATCCATCGATTCTTCAAAGTGTTCTAGTTTATTTCTAACTTTTCTAAGTGTATCTGGTGGAGAAGGTATGTTTGGCCATTTATTTTTTATCGCCTTCGCACGTTGTTTTGCTAACCTTCTTTTTGGAGTTCCTATTGGAGAAGTGTGCCAATAAATTAATCTAGAAATGGACATGGCATAGATTATAGCTGATGTATATTGTCTCATTTTTTCTCGGTTATCATCAGCTAAGTATCCTTCATCCAAATATTTTAAAGTCCATTCTGCTCTTGTAATTATTTCGTCCCTGTATCTGTCTAAAACAAATTCTTTGTTATTAGGGAATATTCTTTGTTCCGTCATTTATTACCACCTCAAACATATAATTCGACGATAATAAACATTTTTCCTATTACACTAAAAAAATCATTCTATAGTTCCATCGACAGGAACAACTCTTTAATGGATAAAAAAAGACTCATCCTATTGCGGAAGAATCCTCGTTCAATTAATTTTTAATTATTTTCAAGAGTAATACCTTTAAAAAATTCTTTACCATAATCAGTAACTTTGAAATGCCCCCATAACTTTCGCAATTTATAAGAACTAGCAAATTCACCGTTTGCTTGTTCTAATTCTATCATTTTATTCATGGTTTCATTTGCTTGTTCTTTCAATCTGTTAATACTTTCTTCAAAAACTTTATATTGTTCTACTTGAAAACGATAATATAAATCTTTAGCTTCAACAATTCCTAAACTAACTAAGTTTTTTATATAAAAATCATTATTGTCAGGAAAATCCAAACTAACTAGGGTATTAATGTTATTAATATTATCTGTTACAGGGACAGGTCCATAAGCACTGCTTTCTCTTTCGTATCTTACATAGATGGGTAGCTTTTTTTCGTTATGCATAATATAGTCAATAATTCTAGCTTCATCAGAGCTAATGTTTTTTAATACATTAATAAAACTAGGATGCGCATGTCGTGATTTCTCGACAGTGGAAGCATTAACTAATAAATTTGTATACATTTCTGTTAATTCTTCATTAGTTATCCTGGTCAACTCTTCTAATATTGGAACACCGATTTCTGGAGGAACTGAACCAATACTATCCATATCAAGAGTTTCTAGTTTTTCTTGATATTTATTAAGATTTCTTTTTAGTTGTATATCTGCCTTTTGACTAAACATCCCTAAATATTTTACAGGTATCATGGTGAAGTCTAACGTCGTCTCTAATGCCTGTCCTACTTTCCTTAATGCTGGCTGAGCAAGGTCAGGGTAAACTAGTTTGATAACTTCTAAACCATTTTGACTTAATTTACCTAATCCTAAAAAATCATTCATCGGCATATACTCCCTTCAATAAATTGTTAAATATAGTCATATAATAACAGATTATCAAAGGTGTTCCACTGATTATTTTTGTAAATTAGATGAAATATCTTTTACTCTTTTAAGTTTTAACATAACAAATTCTGTTCTCGATCTAACTTTGCTATTCATCCACAATAGACTTTTCATTAGGCTTATTATAATTTTATAAAAATATTTCTGCAGATTTTTAATTACAACAGTCTCCCTTTCTGCATTTTCTTACTGCACAGTAGTATCCACTACTATGGTATATCTATAAAACACTATATATCAACATTTGTAGCCATTTATGAAGAGTAATAAATACTACTGCGATATAGATGAAAAGTTACTATGCTAATAAGTAAACTGACGGATTGAATTACGTTTAACCCCACCACATTGCTAAAACAAATATCGACCATAAGGTAGTTAATAATCCAATTAAAACAATAATAGCTATATAAGAATAAAATATTTGTTTATTAATTTTTTTAAAAAAGACATATGCTAATAAAATGGTAATCAAATATATAGATATACTGAGTACTGTTATGATAGTTAAATTGTAAAGTGCATCTATATTTACAATATTTTCAAACCAATAAGCAATATCTTGACCGAATATTCCTAATAGCGTTGCTGTAATTAATCCGCCTAATAAAATTATTTTAGCTTTCATTACCACAAATACCCCCCATTACAATAATTAACAATTGTAATTTTACACTATTTTGCGAATAAATACACTTATTTCTTCAGAGGTTTTATTAATGTAAAAAGCACCCGATTATTTCGAGTGCTTCTGCTTAGGCATTTACTATCACCCATATTAATGTGAAAAATAGATAAGAAAACATAATAGATGCAGCAATAGTGTGATTTTGAGTAGATTGATCATTCTTTATCTTTTTAATAATTGACACACATGTTACAAAGAAAATTATCGCAACAATCGGCGGCAGATAAAAAAATAGTAAAACAGACATTGTAATTCCTCCGATTTTTTATTCGTTACGCTTCTTATTACGATATTCTTCAATCATTTTTTCTTCTTCGATAAAGTTTTTCATTTGGATATTAATCCACGTTGAGATTTTAATACCTTTCTTAGCAGCATACTTTGCAAACTCATCGTACACACCCTCTTCGAGAGTGATATTGTGCCTGGTTGTTGCCAATAGTACCACCTCCATTTAGATGATACTATTGTCTAATATTTACAGATATTCATCAATACACACTTATACACACTAATGAACAGTAGTATCCAACTAAAGCTTTGTAATATCTAATTGATTTTTTACTTTTTCTAAAAATTGATTATATTGCTCTTGGTAATCAAAGTTTAGCAAAGTAATTTCGTCGGCGATTTCACTAAGCATGCCAATTGGATAATCCCCCTGGATTTCAAAGAAAACCTCATAATCTGTTTCATCCAAAGAAATGAGTTTCACTTCATTTCCTGATTGATTTTTATACGGATAGCTAAGATTTTCATAATGCTCCAAGTATTTGTATCCATCTGTTCCAGGGAAACCAACAGACATAATTATTTCTTCTAGTACATAGAATGTTAGTCCGCTTGTTTCAGAATATGGTTTTTTCTTTACATTTAATACGACTTTTTTCATAAGATACTTCCTTTCAAATAAGTTATATCTTATGAAAATCTGTTCAGCATAAAAAGTCAAGCTTTTTCATAAAAAATACACCTACTCATTAAGCGGTGTTTGCTTTTGTTTATATTGATCTATAAGCAATCCAACCTGCTGTCCATAAAGCATGAATTGTTTGGTTGTTCCCTGCATCATGAACATCGCCTGAAGTTGCTTTTCGTCCATCAGGCAAACCAGTCGTATAATAACCCCATGTTTTACCGCTTAAACGGCCACTTCCCAGATAACTACTTAAAATATCAACATTTGGGTTTGTTCCCTCAAATACTTCCATCATTTTTAATGCGTATTGCATATATTTTGCATTGGTAGCGTCATTTGTTCCTGCTGGTATAGGTGGATTTAAACCAATTCTACAATTTGGGTTGAAAGCTAAAATACTATCAATTATTTTTTGTAGTTGAATAGGCATCATTTCACAAATTTCGTTAATGGTTAATTTTTCTGCATTTGGATTTCCATGATATTGAACAATATCGTTTATTCCCATATTCCATGAAACAAAATCTACTTTTGTTTCTCCTAAACCTTGCATATAATAGGCAAAATCAAATGATTGTGTAGCTGGATTCCAATAAGGGTTGTTATCTTTTAGAATGACATTTCCACTTGTATCTCTGGTAATTCCCATTAAGTCGGTTATTCTCCATCCACTTAATGCACCGCTTTTTGCTAATTCTAATTCAGAATCACTAAAACCGTATCCAAATTCATTTATGTCTGCTGTATGTCCAATCATTTTTGGTGTGAATCCATACTGACTTAGCCATAATTTAATTAAAGTAGCAATGTTTGCTTTTGTTGTACTATCACCCATAGCAAGAATAACAGGAGATTTATTTGTTTTTAAGCTAGGATCAACAACCCGTAATGTAACATCTTTCATTAACGCATTAGAAGTGTCACCGTTGTAAACGCCTGTTATTAAAGTTTTAAAATCTTTCGCAATAGGAATAGAAAAAGAACCGCTATTTTCAAAAGAAATCGTGTGTGTTGGTGTAGTCATTTCATAAAGGATTCTATCGTTATCCGTAAATTTATTTAAATTAAAATTTGGGGCATTAATAGCATATCTTAGATCTTTAATAATAAATAAATCCTTTGGCATTACAATTTTATTTGTATTCCACACATAACTATCATTGCTACTTGTAGCAACCTCACCAATTTTCACTACACGTTTTCCGTTTCCATCTATTACATACATAGCTTGTGGACTTACTGTCATGATTTGCTCTCGATATGTTACAAAAACAATTGGATTATTTCCGGTATCAGTTGATAATGTCGCCATTTTAAGTGTATTGTCTGTTAAATCCACATACACTTTATAAGTTGCTCCCGTGGTAAATGCTTCCGGAAAAGCAACTGTCGTCGGTGAAACTGCAACATAGCCATTTCCACGTAATACATACAAAGTTTCCTTGATAGTTAATACTCTTGTTTGGAAATTAATTTCTAATGAATTGTAATTAACACCAAACATATATGCCATTGGAAACTTTAATTTGTCATAGGTAATAGCTCCTGCTGGTATTTCTTTTGGATCAATAACAACACCGCTACTATTGATTAGTTTTACATTGGATTCATTGCACCAAAATTTATCATGACAAATTTTGAATAACACGAGAATGTTATTACTTGTAATAGAATAAGCATTAGCAACCTTTAATTTCGTGTTAACTGTTTCATTTAGGTCTATATAAATAAAATATGTGTAGTAGCTTGATGTATCTACAATGCTAATATCTATTTCCGTTAAATAATCAGCATATTTGGAATATCCGCTCTCATTAAACACATTAAGACCATTAACATTTATCACTTTCGCCTTTTTGGTTTGAAGATTAACTTCTAAAGAATTTTTATGAAATAATTCTCCAATAGGAAACTTTAATTTACCGAATGTAACTTGACCATTTTTTATTTTATCTGTTATAACAGCATCATTCTCTAGTAAACTAGCAGATATCAACACTGTTTCCCCGTTTTTCCTTTGTTTATTTCCACTTGTGTCAATGCTATAAATAGCATGTTGACTTAAAGAAAGGATATTTCTGTTATAAGTGATAAACAAAATTGGATTATTGCCTGTTTGAACATTCAGCGTAACCATTTTTATTGTCATAGTAGCTAAATCGGCATATATTTTGTAAGTTGCCCCACCAGCTGTATAATCACTAGGAAAATCAATTTCTCCATAGTTATAAGGAATGGTTGTTTAATTCCCGTCACCATGTGATAAGAATACATTGTCTTTTACAATAATCTTTTTTATTTGGAAATTAACTTCAATACAATTATTCAACAAAATTAATGCGAATGGATTTTTTAATTTTTGGTATGAAACAGCAGAATTAGCTAACTGATCTGTGTTTACTGGACCATTTACAACTAACGATTCCATTTGTTCCTGTATACTGCTTAAATAATCATTTATGGTTGTTCGATCATCTGGATATAATTTACGTAGTACTTCTAACACATTACGCATTGTCTGAAAGTCTGTTAATCCTGCTGCGTTATTGCGTAAATATTCCTCTAATTCAGTAGATGCCATAGTATTAACATCAATTAGCGCCAATCTCATTCCCTCCTTCCTTTTGTTTTATTTGATTCAATTGATCCATTAACTTTTTACTTTTCAACTGCTCTATAATTAATTTTGTTTGTAATTTTCCAATAAGAAATGTTTGTTCTTGGCATATTTCTTCATAATCAATGCTGACCTTCATCTAAACACCTCTTTAATTATTCTCTAAAGTTTCCATTCTTTCTTTTAAGTTGTTTAGCATATCTAATACATTTACATCATTAACAATTAGTGTCTCGCGTGCTCGCACTTGTTTAGCATCTAGTTTTCCTTCTCCTATAGAACCGTCACCATTTGTAAAGTAGACGGTAGGATCTGATTCCTGTTTACTAAATCGAATGCCCGAAGCAAAGCCATTAACCTCTGAACCATATCGGATTAATCCATCTGTTTGTGCTGCATCAAGCTCGTTTAAATTACAAAATCCAGTGTGAACATATACGAATGACACTATTTATTGCAAAATATACCTATAAAATGCGAAAATGGAAATTTTTTATAGATAAATAATTAGTGGTGTTATAACATATTAGATAAAGATTACCATTTTCATATGTAATAAGAACTACAGTAATCTTTAAAAAATATGATTGAGGTGCTAACATTGGAAACATTAGTCATTATCGGGGTTTTACTATTTATTTTTGCCATTTTTTATTTAATCTTTCATTTCATTAGAAAGATTAAAAACAGAGAAAAGAGAATTTCAAAAATCCTTTTTCTTATTCCTTTAATAGGAGGCATTTTACTTTTTTCTATTGGAATTCCATACATAGATACTGGAGTGCAGCAACAATTAGATAATTCATTAGCTGCTAATACAAAATTAAAAGCAGAAATCAAGCAGCTTAATGGTCAACTGACTAAGCTACAATCTACAAACAATCAATTAACAGCGGATAATAAAGAATTAAATACAAAGATTGAAGATGTATCTTCTAAAGTCTCTTCAGCTGAGAAAACTGAAAAAGATATGACCAAACTGACCGAACAAAAAGCATCCCTAGAAGAAGAAAAAGAGAGTTTAGAAGGAAAAATAACTGATTTAGAAAAGGCAAAGAAGACATCAGAAAGTAAGATAAGCGATTTAGAAAAGAAAAATAAAGCATTAACAAGTGATATAAGCGATTTAAAAAGTGATCTAGCAAGCGCAAAGTCAGAAACAGCAGCTACTACAGCCAGCGCGTCAACTGAATCTACATCTTCAGATACATCTGAGAATACAACAACTACCTCTTCTTCAAGTAGTGATACTGAATTCTTTGCAAATTGTACTGAATTGAGAGCAGTATATCCAAGTGGTGTTCCTTCTTCCCATCCAGCATATCAATCAAAAATGGATAGAAATAAAGACGGCTATGCATGTGAAAAGTAAAGGAGGAAGTCCCCTGTGGGCTTTCTTGCACCCTCAAAACCGAACATACATTCCGAGGAGGTTGTCATATGGCCTATTATAGAAAAATAAAAGCAAAAAATAAAAACGGGTACTCCTGGTCATTTACCATTGACCTGGGAAGAGATCCCGCAACCGGAAAAAGAAAACAACTTACCCGACGCGGGTTTGTTTCAAAAAAAGAAGCAGAATTAGCAGCAAATCAATTGGCCATTGAAATTGAAAACCAGACGTATGTAAAGGAAAAAGATATTCTCTTTAAAGACTTTATTATCGATTATTTAAAAGATCATTGCTGAGCCTAATGTAAAACCTTCTACATTTTATGGATATACTACCGCTACAGAAAAACGTCTAATTCCTAAATTTGGCTTTATGAAGGTTAAAAATCTCACACCTAAAATAGTTAGTGCCTATTATAATGAATTGCTCAAAGAAGGTTTAACAGAAGAGTATATCCAATATATTCATTCCATTTTAAAGATGGCTGCAAAAACAGCAATAGATTGGAAATATATAAAAAATGACTTTATGAGTGCTGTAAAACCACCAACCAGAAAAAAGAAAAGTGTAGAAACCTGGTCCATCGATGAGTGTAACAAGTTCCTCAGCAGAATGAGAGAGCAAAAAGATCATATATTTCTGCTTTATTATTTAGCAATATACACTGGAATGCGGCGTGGGGAATTACTTGGCCTTAGATGGGGTGATATCGATTTGGATAAAAAACGATTCTATATAAAACATTCTTTGTACTATATTTCAGGTAAAGGTCTTGTTTTGCAAACACCGAAGACCAGTAGTGGTACAAGAAACATTTCTATTACAGATGATGTTATTTTAGAGTTAAAATCGTACAAATTAAAAAAGCAGCAACAGTTATTGCAAGTTGGCCAAAAGCTATCCGATGAACACTTTGTTATCTCAGCTTTCGGCGGAGAACCGGTAAACCCAAATACCATTCATAAACAATTTCTATACGATATTAAACTTGCTGGTGTAAAAAGAATTCGATTCCATGATCTACGACATACACATGCTACCATCATGTTAGAAATTGGGGAAAGTTCAAAAGTTGTTTCCGAAAGATTGGGACATTCAAATGTATCTATGACACTAGATAAATATAGCCATGTAACTTCCAATTTACAAGACACTTCTGCAGAGAATTTCTCTAAAGCACTTCGAAAATCAACCTCTGAATAATGAATGTGGTCAAAATGTGGTCAATTTCTATAAAAACAACTAAAGAACCCTTATGTATCAAGGGTTCTCTCTATTGTAAAACTACATCACGCGCTTAAACATCTTCTCCATTTCGTAGCTTGAGTAATGCACAATGATCGGTCTGCCATGCGGGCAGGTAAATGGATCAGATGTGATGCGCAATTCGTCCAGCAAACTTTGGATTTCGTCATTGCGAAGATGGCGGTTTGCTTTAATAGAGCCTTTGCAGCTCATCATGATGGCTGCTTCTTCGCGCAATAGTTTAATGTCAACTTTTTTCATGGAAAGGAGCTGTTCAATCATTTCTTCGATTGTCTCTTTTTCTTCTCCTTTTGGAAACCATTGTGGATGGGAACGCACAAGATAGCTGTGCATGCCAAATGGCTCGAGGAACACACCGACTTTTTCTAATTCATGTTTATACTCTTCTATTTTCATCCATTCATCTAATGAATATTCTAATGTTAGGGGAATTAATAGTTCCTGCAAATCATTGTGGACTTGACCGACTTTTTCTCGAAAAAATTCATATTTGATGCGCTCTTGGGCTGCATGCTGGTCAATGATATACAAGCCTTTTTCATTTTGGGCAAAAATATAGGTGCCATGCATTTGCCCTATTGGATAAAGAGGCGGCACACGGCTGCCTTCTGCCACAGTCTCTAAGATCTCCTCTTCCCACTCTACTTCTTTTTCTTCTATCATGGGCGCCGTTTCTTTTGGCTCTTCAAAAATGACCGGATCTGTTGCTTCAATCTGCCAGTTTTCTATTGATTTTATCGGATCTTCTATCGGTGCAATGGATGACGCTTTTTCTGCTTTTGACTCATAAAAAGCCGGAGCAGTAAGTTCTGTTTTCGACGTAAATGCAGTCTGCATCATGGGTTCTTTTACTGTATCAAAGGTAAAAACAGTCTGTTCGTCTTTAGGACCTTTTGCTTTTTCAGTGCGAATCAATCCTGTTGGAATTAATTCTTTTTTCTTAAATGCCGATTTAATGGTTGAGCTGACCAGTTCATTTAATTCTTGTTCTTTGCTGAAGCGCACTTCCATTTTGGATGGATGGACATTTACATCTACTAAAATTGGATCCATTTCTACATGTAACAGAACAATCGGGAACCTTCCAATTGGCAATAGTGTATGAAATCCATTTTGAATTGCCCGCACTAATGAATAGTTTTTGATAAAACGTCCATTAATTAATGTCGAAATATAATTGCGGGAAGCACGTGTGATTTCCGGAAGGGCCATATAGCCTGATAATGTAAAATCAAGGGATTTTCCTGTAATGGGAATCATTTTTTTGGCGATATTTAAGCCATAAATGCTCGCAAGCACTTGTCTGACATCTCCATTGCCATTTGTATGAAGAATCTTTTTATCATTATGCACTAAACGAAAAGATACTTCTGGATGGGAAAGGGCTAGCCTGTTGACAATATCGGTAATATTCCCTAATTCCGTATGAATGGACTTCATATATTTTAACCGTGCTGGTGTGTTAAAAAATAAGTCTTGTACTGTAATTTCTGTTCCTTTTCTTGCAGGAGATTTCTCTTGTTTGACAAGATGTCCCCCTTCTAGTTCTATTATTGTGCCTGCTTCCCCTGTGGATGTTGCCATCGCAATCCGAGAAACAGAAGCAATACTTGGAAGAGCCTCTCCTCTAAACCCAAGTGTACGGATGCGAAAAAGATCATTTTCATCTTTTATTTTACTTGTAGCATGGCGCTGAAAGGCTGTAAGCACATCTTCTTCATCAATTCCTGCACCATTATCAAGAATGCGAATGCTTTGTAGCCCCGCTTCTTCTAAAAAAATTTCAATTTTAGTGCTGTTTGCATCGATGCTGTTTTCAACCAATTCTTTGACAACAGAGGCTGGCCGTTCAACTACTTCACCTGCAGCGATTTTATTCGATAATGCATCATCGAGCTGAAATATTTTTGCCATCTAATCCCCTACCTTTTAAAATCAATTCGGGCAAAAGTATTGTACTTATGCCCGAATTTGTTAAGTTTATTCGTTTTTTATTTTTTTATGAAGTTCATACAACGTAGTTAATGCTTGCATTGGCGTCATATCTAAAATATCCAATGATTTGATTTTAGTGATCAGCTGCTTTTCTTTTGAAGACAAATTTTGAGCTGGCTTATTTTTTTCCTCTGCTTCAAAAAAAGAAAGCTGGCTTTCATTCACTTTTTCTTCTTTCGGCTTCTCTATTGTTTCAACTGTTGGCTGCTTTCTTATATCTGCTGCTTGTACCGGATCTTTTTGTTCAAATTTTTCCAACAGCTCCCCGGCTCTATCAATTAATGCTTTTGGCAATTCTGCCAGTTGGGCAACATGGATGCCATAACTTTTATCAGCTGCCCCTTCTTTTATTTTATGAAGGAAAACTACTTTTCCATTATGCTCCATTGCACTGACATGCACATTTTTTAAGGAAGAAAGCTCCATTTCTAATACGGTTAATTCATGATAATGGGTCGAAAATAATGTTTTTGCCCCAACAATATGATGGATATGTTCAATAATAGCTTGAGCCAATGCCATTCCATCATAAGTGCTTGTGCCTCGGCCAATTTCATCAAATAGGATAAGACTGTTTTTTGTAGCATGAAGCAAAGCATTTTTTGCTTCTAGCATTTCTACCATAAACGTACTTTGACCGGAAATCAAATCATCTGCTGCGCCAATCCTTGTAAATACTTGATCAAATAACGGCAGCACCGCACTTTCCGCAGGAACAAAACAGCCGATTTGCGCCATAATGCTTGTTAAAGCGACTTGGCGCATATACGTACTTTTCCCTGACATATTTGGCCCTGTAATTAACAGCACTTCTCTTTCTCCATGCATGTCGCAGTCATTTGGCACATAACTCTGAGAATTTAATACTTTTTCAACAACTGGATGGCGTCCATTTTTAATGGACAACACTCGGTCATTGGAGAATATCGGCCTCGCATATTGGCGTTCTTCACTGACCGTCGCAAAACATTGAAGCACATCTAGTTCACTTACTTTTTTCGCTAAATTTTGCAATCTTGGAATATATTCTTTGACCGTTTCTCTTATGTTGGTAAATAAGTCATATTCCAAGCCGACAATTTTTTCTTCTGCCTGTAAAATTAAGCTTTCTTTTTCTTTTAGTTCTGGTGTAATATAGCGCTCTGCATTGGCAAGGGTTTGTTTTCGTTCATATTGGCCTTCTTGAAGCAAATGGACATTTGCTCTTGTTACTTCAATATAGTAGCCAAATACACGGTTATAGCCGATTTTTAATGATTTAATGCCTGTTTTTTCCCGCTCTTGTCTTTCTAATTGGGCAATCCATGTTTTTCCGTTGCGGCTTGCATCCCGATAGCGGTCCAATTCCGCATCATAACCATCTAAAATAATATTGCCTTCTTTAATAGACAGAGGTGGATTTTCCACTACAGCCTTCTCTAAAATATCTGTCACTTCTTCACAAGGGTCTAATGCTTCTGCCAATTCTTGTGCTTCTTCTGAAGAAAAACTGGCAACAAGCTCTTTGATGGATGGCACTTGCTGAAGGGAACGCTTCAGCTGCACCAAATCTCTTGCATTAACATTTCCAAATGCGACTCTTCCTGCCAATCTTTCTAAATCATATACTTCTTTTAATTTTTCTCGCAGTTCCATCCGTTCAAAATATTGGCCGATCATCGTTTCTACTAAACTTTGGCGATGATTAATTTCTTGTTTATTTAACAAAGGACGATCAATCCATTGTTTTAAAAGACGGCCTCCCATTGCTGTTTTTGTTTCATCCAACAGCCATAACAAAGAGCCCTTTTTTCCTTTAGAACGAATCGTTTCTGTCAATTCTAGATTTCGTTTCGAAAAATAATCAATTTTCATAAATTGATCAATTTCATAGACAGAAACTGGCTGCAGATGATCTAAACTTCTTTTTTGCGTGCGATATAAATAATGAAATAGCCTGGATGTTGTGGAACGCAATTTCTGCTCATCTATTTCCTGGAGCAGTGTTTCATGAACGGCTGCTTCTTCCATTGTATTTTCATAGGAAAGTGTTAAAGTGTCTCGTTCTTGCAGGCGTTTTTTCAAATTCTCATTAAAATCACTTGCGATAATTACTTCTTTTGCACCAGAAAGAGACAACTCATTTAAACAAGCGTCTATGCCTGCAAGCAATGTTGCCTTCGATTCTCCTGTAGAAAGATCGCTATATGCAAATCCAAACATTTCATGGCCAAATGCTGTAATTGTTGCGATATAGTTGTTTTCTTTGTCAGAAAGATTTTTTCCTTCCATCATCGTTCCTGGTGTAATCAGCTGAACAACTTCTCTTCTTACAACCCCTTTTGCTTGCTTTGGATCTTCCGTTTGTTCACAAATTGCCACTTTGTAGCCTCGTTCAACGAGCTGTTCGATATAATTAGGGGCAGAATGATGGGGTACACCGCACATTGGAATACGCTCAGCACCGCCCCCTTCTCTGCTTGTTAACGTTATTTCTAATTCCTGTGATGCTTTAATGGCATCGTCGAAAAACATCTCATAAAAATCCCCAAGTCGGAAAAATAAAAAGGCATCTTGATAGTCTGCCTTTACTTGTAAATATTGTTGAATCATTGGCGTATAGGTTGTCATAATTTCCTCCAAAACTTGCACTGTTTCATCTCATTTTTCATCTATCTATTATAACATAAAGTGCGATTTCAATCAGTGGGGGAATTCTCCATTCCGATGGATTGTTCGGTAAATCAATCAGACTTTTATGAGCAAGCCGTTTCCAATCACTTATTTTATTCACTATCCAGGAATTTTTTTATTGATATAGAAAACAGTCTAGAAACAATTTCCATATTATTAATGTAAAAAACTACTAGTCTTTTTCCAATTATTAATTTATACTATTTTTTGTAAAAAAAGTTAATTAAAGGGGAATAGCATATGAAACGCATTTTATCTGCAGCATTGTCATTATCACTTATTTCAGGATTGTCTTTTCTTCATACAGACAATGCAGAAGCAAAAACAAAAATAAAAGCATACCCGAATTGCAAAGCCTTAAATAAAGACTATAAAGGCGGCGTAGCCAAATCAAAAACAACCAAAAATAAAGGCGGCAAAACGCACTATAAACCATATGTATCTAAAGATTTATACAATAAAAATAAAGCAAGAGACCGCGACAAAGACGGCATCGCCTGCGAACGCTAATTAATTCCTGTTTTATTGCTGGCTATTAGTTTCATTAATAAAAATTCCGTTGATAAATATTGTCGATAAAACAATTTTTTGGTTCATTCATGGAAAATAATAATTTTTACGAATGAACCAAAAATCAACAGTGTGAAGAAAAAAGAACTAAGGACAACCCCTAGTTCTTATTCCTCTTCACATCCAACAATAAAATCTGGATTTAAATCTTCAAATTCTTCATCTTCCACTTCATTATCATCGCACCAGTCATCATCATCGTTTGCACAATGTTCTGTACATACTTCTACACAAATCGTTGTTTCTCCAATTACTTCTACGATAAATTCTCTTTCTACATGAACAATAATTTTATTGCCATTTGGCGAAATTACTGCTTCGATACAATTTGGCTGTTGAAGTACACGCGCGATTACATCATGATCTTCTAAGCAGTCAGGATCACGATATTTTAATTTCACCACATCACAATACTCAACTCGTTCTGTTACTACTTCTGTTCTTGTATTATCATCATAAGAATACCAAACATTAATATCGTAGTAACCTGTTATTTCTACTTTTTTGCCAACCTTCGCTGCTTCATAGGTATGGTTGATAATCCAGCAGCCTAGTATGCTTGACGGACTGTGATCAGGGCAGATCGTATGGTGAGACTTTGTAAACTTCCGTCCTTTCGCAACGACTGCCTTTGTAATAATCTCTCTATATTCTCCCATTTTCGAGCGAAACCTCCTCATTCATTTTCATTTCATCCTATGCGTGATAGGAGACTAGTGTGCGATGTTTTTCTTAAGCTTCTTTATAATTCTTAAGCCTACTTCATTGTATGAAAAGCACGGGCAAGTGTTCTTAGTATCGATTATTTTTCTAGTCTAATATAACGGCTTATTTTTTCTTTCTACTTTTAAAAAGTTTTTTGATTTTTCAAATCTGTTAACTTGGCGGTTGATTGCAGCTTGGCGTTCACATTCTGCTAAGCGAGGCCAAATCCCCTACTTCTTCATGCTCAAAGTCTGTCTCGCTTTTCAAAGCAGAAGTCCCACAGCATTCCACTCCAATCATCAAGATACAAAAAACAATCATCAGCTTTAGCCTAGTTAATTTCTAAAAAAACTGACAAGCAAAAAAATATGCGTTTGTATCAATACATTCGCGGATACAGCTTGGTCTATATTCTATATACTGTACTATACGGTAAGGGGGTGAGGGAGTTGGCAGGAAATTTTAATATAAAAGATCAATTAGATTTTAAATTTAATGTAAATGGAAAAGAAGTTTCTGGTGAAGAAGGAGCAAAACACGCACAAGAATTTTTAAGCAAAATGTCGTCTGAAATGGGTGATTTACTAAAAAAATTAGGCAAAGATGTAACAAGCAATGTAGCAAACAAAGGGGTAAACGCGATTAAAGATAAAGTGATTCCAACTAATATAAATATAGATTCTGTAAAAGACATGCTGAATCAAGAAAAACTAAATGAATGGAAAGAAAAACTACCTGTCATTGATGCGTCAACAGATGATGGCAATTTCCAAATAAATGTGAATGGTAAATCTCTATTTACCCTGAATCTTTCCAACTTTATAAAGAAATAAGGAATATAAATTCCTAGATAACTTGAAAGGAGGTGAATTTTATGTTGTCTAATCGTTGTTCTTCTTCAACAAGACCTTCTAACTCTGATGTAGAAAACAGCACTACAGAATTACGTGCATTCACTAACGCTACTCAAGGTAATGGTAACCTTGCTAACCAATTCACTGCTGCTGGTGCTGCTGGTGGTGCTGCTGTAGGTGTTAACTTATTAAACTTCTTTGTTGGTGGTATCCTTGTAAATGCTAATAGTGCTGGTGATGCTACAGCTGTTTCTTATAATGAAAACACTCCTTCACAAACTAACGAAGCTTAATAAAAATAAATCTTTTCAACAGATAGCAATTGTCCCCTCCAGATTTTTATTTGGAGGGGACAAATTGCTTTTTTCTCCATATTATACATAGAAAGGAGAGGAGTATATGAAAAAAGAAGAAAAAACGATTGGGTTAACAGCGGAAAAATTACAAAGCCTAGGTGTGCCAGAAGAATTAATTGATAAAATCTTAGACTCAGGAGGACCTTCTGTTAATACACATGCAGAAGGGGGAAATGGAGGAAGCGCTGTCAGCTTAACATATGTAGACAATTATTCAACGCTTTTTCTTGTTTATACATTCCTTCTGCAAACGATAAACAATGGAGATCATAAAGATAGAGAAACAAAACTTTTAAATAAGTCCCTTCTTTCAACTTTGCAAACAGCGATGAAAGAACAAAAAGAATACCGCCAAGCTTTTTTGCAGGCGGTAAATATTTTAAATAATAAAAAGTGATTTCCTAAAAACCAAAAGTTAGTTCAGGCTAATCGAAAAGCCTTTTCGATTAGCCTGAACATTTTCAGTTTGAATTTTTCCACACTATCATCAACTAGCTTTCCTAAATAACAAAAGTTAATTTTTGCGCGTTTTTTCTTCTAATTTGTTTGCAACATTTGCAGCAATTGTTTTTGTTACCATTTGCAAAATATCATTTACTTCGTTTTGTGATTGTTTAAACTCATCCACAATCGGCAGTTCATCAATCTCTTGCTGAAGTTGGTTGATTTTAGTTTCTGCATCTTTTAAAGCAGCATATTTTCCATAATGCTGCAGATTAACAGCCTGTTTTTGCAGCTTTTTAATTTGGGCAATTTTTTCATTCACTGTTTTATTATTGTTAATTTGCTGCTCGGCCCGTTTGTAAAACTCCACTTCTTCTGTTTCTGCAATCATTTTGGCAAGTTCTTCTGTGCGACGGATAATTTCTTCCCGAGTGAACTTAGCCATTAGTTTGTCTCAACAGTCTCAATAACTTCCAGCATTTCTCCCTTTAATGACCATGTTTTTGCATCCGTAATTTTCACTTTTACTAAGTGGCCAATGGAAGATTTTGGTCCAACAAAGTTTACTAGTTTATTTTTGCGAGTATAGCCTGCAAGTACATCTGGGTTATTTTTGCTTTCCCCTTCTACTAGCACTTCCACAATCTGATCTTGATAGCTCTTCATTGCATTTGCACTCATTTCATTAACAAGGGCATTCAGTCGTTGCAGACGCTCTTTTTTCACTTCCATTGGTACATTGTCCTGCATTTTCGCTGCAGGTGTACCTTCACGTGGTGAGTAAATAAATGTATAAGCAGCTTCAAAACCTACTTCTTTATATAAAGACATTGTTTCTTCAAATTGCTCGTCCGTTTCATTTGGATATCCAACGATAATATCTGTTGTTAATGTTAAGTTCGGAATCGTTGCTTTCATTTTGCGAACCAATTCTAAATAGTGTTCTCTTGTGTATTTGCGTGCCATAATTTTTAATACATCTGTTGAACCGGATTGTACTGGCAAATGAATATGTTCCACTAAATTCCCGCCATGGCCTAATACTTCAATTAAATGATCGTCAAAGTCACGTGGATGGCTTGTTGTAAATCGAACTCGCGGAATATCAATTTTGCGCATTTCTTCCATCAAGTCACCTAATCGGTAATCGATATCAGTAAAGTCTTTTCCGTATGCATTTACGTTTTGTCCAAGAAGCGTAATTTCTTTATAGCCTTGCGCTGCCAATTGGCGAACTTCTTGAATAATGTCTTCTGGACGTCTGCTTCGCTCTTTTCCTCTTGTATATGGAACGATGCAATACGTACAGAATTTATCACAGCCATACATAATATTAACCCATGCTTTGATTTTTCCATTGCGGACTTTTGGAAGGTTTTCAATAACGTCTCCTTCTTTAGACCATACTTCTACAACCATTTCTTTGGACATATACGCTTCTTGAAGAATATTTGGCAGACGGTGGATATTATGTGTACCAAAAATCATATCTACTTGGTTGTATGTTTTTAAAATTTTATTGACAACTGATTCTTCTTGGGACATACAGCCGCAGACACCAATTAATAAATCTGGTCTTTCTGTTTTTAAATGTTTTAAATGGCCTAATTCACCAAATACTTTATTTTCCGCATTTTCGCGGATCGCACATGTATTTAATAAAATAACATTTGCATCATTTACTGTATCTGTCGGCTCATAGCCTAATGCTAAGAAAATTCCTGCCATTACTTCTGTATCATGTTCATTCATTTGACAGCCATATGTGCGAATATAGAATTTGCGTCCTTCGCCCATGCCACGGAATTGTTCTGCAATAGAAAAACCTTTATCATATTGAATTTCTTCTTTGCCTCGTTTTTTTGCATCTTTTAAAGATGGTGCTTGATAAACTGTTTCAAAATATTTGCTGTAATCCTTGACGGATTTTTTGTCCGAAGAATTAGCTGTATCTACTTGCTGGCTTTCTAAACGTTGTTTTTCATTCATATTCTATTACTCCTCTCTTATGGATGATTCTATTCACCCTCCATAAGCATCATTTCATTTTAAACTATCATTTATTCCTCGTTGCATAAACTTTTACATTATAATAGTATAAGGGTTTCAGCATTGTAAAACAATAGCTAGGTCTTTAAAAGGGATAATCTATTAAATTACACTATTGATTGTTCAAAAATAAACCAACCTTTTTCTCTTTGACCTATGCTTGAGCATAACAAAAAAACTATCGAGCTGGAAATCTTCGCACCATATTTTGATATAAAAATCTCTCCACTTGGCTAGCACTATAATATTTTATTAACTCTTCTATTAAATGGGGATAATCATTGATAGAATGCAAATCTTTAACAGTATGTGTAATGCCGTCAAAGTCAGAGCCAAATCCCACATGATGCTCTCCTCCAAGAGAACAAATAAAATCTAGATGGCGCAAAACATCTGTAATCGTGCTCGTTTGAGTACCATTTAAAAACTCTGGGACAAATGTTATTCCTATTACACTATTCATTTCAATCAATGCTTTTATTTGATCATCTCTTAAATTGCGAGGATGCGGACAAAGTGTATAGCTGTTGGAGTGGGAGGCGTATGGATATTGAGCAAGATCGATTGTATCCCAAAATCCTTGTTCTGAAAGGTGAGAAACATCGCACCAGATCATCCGTTCGTTTAATTGTTTTACAACTTCCCTTCCAAATAAAGAAAGTCCAGCTCCCCTTGGCTCTAAAGCACCGTCGGCAACTGCATTGGCATAGTTCCATGTAAGACCTACTGCCGTTACTCCTGATTTCAGCAATGCTTTTAGCTTTAATAAATCATTGCCAATTGCATCACAGCCTTCTAATGTTAAAATTGCCCCAATCTCATCTTCTTCTAAATTTTTTATATCCAATTGTGATCGAATTAGTTTTATGTTTGGATATCTGTTCAGGATTTTTTCATCAAAAATCTCTACCATGGCAAGTGCTGCTTGAAAACGCATGTCTGGATGAACAGATTCTGGTATATAAATCGCAAATGACTGAATTTTGCTGCCGCTTTGTTCCAAACCTTTTAAGGTAACTTGCAGTTTATTACTATCATAAAAAGCAATGCTTTTGTCTAGAAACATTTTATATAATACATCACAATGTCCATCAAAAAAGTCCAGAACAACCATCTCCTATATTTAATATGCTGTCTTTTTCTCATTATATCAATCTATTTTCGAAAAAAGAACCTGCAAAGCTCTTTGCTTCACAGGTCCATTTCTCCATCTTTTTGAGCAGATTAAAGAAAAATTTTCAAAAATGATAACATATTCTTCGTTTATTTAATCTCTCATTTTTATCATTTTGCCATACTTATCTAGGTTCCACAATAAGCTTGATGGCTGTTCTTTCTTCCCCGTCAATGACAATATCGGTGAAGGCTGGGATACAAATTAAATCCACCCCGCTAGGTGCTACAAATCCTCTTGCGATGGCTACTGCTTTTACCGCCTGATTTAATGCACCTGCACCAATAGCTTGGATTTCTGCTCCACCTCTTTCTCGCAGAACACCAGCAAGCGCACCAGCTACAGAATTGGGACTAGACTTTGCCGAAACTTTTAATATCTCCATTTCTAGCTCCTCCTTGTTTAACCCCCCCGCATGACTCACTTTTTAGCGAGACCATATCAGGAATATATATCATTCCATTGTTACTATATTCCACTTTTAAAACACATATTCCAGCTTGGACATAAAAATTTCGTAAATAATCTTAAATACGATCAGTTTTTATTGAAGAATAGATAAAAAAGGAGACTTTTGAAATGCCATCTTCCCATTTTTCATGTAAGGAAGAATATTGATTTCAAAAGTCTCGACTCACTGTTTAGTTCAGCGATTTATGCCTTTTTATTATGAATAAAAGGGATGGTCTTCGTTAATTAAAATACGATCGATTTTTTTTGCTTTACCTGTTTTTTTGTCTACTTCAATAATGCAGCCACTAAGTTGTGTTCTGCCTGTTTTTGGCGGCTCAAAGCGAGTCGGTAAATTAGTTAAAAATCTATTTAAAACAGCTTCTCTTTCCATTCCTAATATGCCATCATAAGGTCCTGTCATGCCAACATCCGCCATAAAAGCTGTACCATTAGGCAAAATGCGGTTATCCGCTGTTTGCACATGGGTATGTGTTCCAACAACCGCTGTTACTTTTCCATCTAAATACCAAGCTATTGCCTGCTTTTCACTTGTCGCTTCCCCATGAAAATCAACAAAAATAATATCTGTTCTCTTTTTTGCTTCTGCTACCAATTCATCTGCTTTAACAAAAGGATCATCACTTGGATTCATAAAGGTTCTGCCTTGTAGATTAATTACAGCGACTTCAATATCATTAATTTTCACAAATACCATTCCTTTTCCAGGATTGTTTTCTGGAAAATTGGCTGGCCTTACTAAATATTTGGCATTATCGATAAATTGAAAGATTTCCCGATTATCCCATGTATGATTTCCTAGTGTTACTGCTTGTGCTCCCACTTCTAAAAAACTGCGGTAAATCTTTTCTGTAATGCCTTTTCCTCCAGCAGCATTTTCGCCATTGATAATGGTCATTTGCGGACGATATTTTTCTTTTAATTTTGGGACATACTCTTTAATCATATCTCTTCCCATAGAGCCGACAACATCACCGATAAATAAAATATGCATAACTACATTCCTTTCTTTTGTGCAGTTGACTATCAATGTATAACAAAAGTCAAGCTCGCTCAAAATAAAAACGGTGCAAATGCACCGTTTTTATTTTGCGTATTCAACAGCTCTTGTTTCCCTAATTACCGTTACTTTAATATGTCCCGGATAATCTAGTTCTTCTTCGATTTTTTTACGTATATCTCTTGCTAATCGATGGGATTCCAAATCATCTATAAGATCTGGTTTCACCATAATGCGGATTTCACGGCCTGCTTGAATAGCAAAGGATTTTTCAACACCATCATAAGATTCGGAAATTTCTTCTAATTTCTCCAGACGGCGAATATAATTTTCTAATGTTTCTCTTCGCGCTCCTGGTCTTGCTGCAGAAAGTGCATCAGCAGCAGCTACTAATACAGCTATAATAGAAGTTGGTTCCGTATCGCCGTGATGGGATGCAATACTATTGATGACAACAGGATGTTCCTTATATTTTGTAGCAAGCTCTACACCTATTTCTACATGACTTCCTTCCACTTCATGGTCAATTGCTTTCCCAATATCATGAAGAAGTCCTGCTCTGCGTGCAAGTGTTTCATCTTCTCCTAGCTCTGCAGCTAAAATCCCAGACAATTGAGCCACTTCAATACTATGTTTTAGAACATTCTGTCCATAACTAGTACGGAATTTCAAACGGCCAAGAATTTTGATTAAATCTGGATGCAGTGCATGAACACCAACTTCAAAAGTAGTTTGCTCCCCAATCTCACGAATATGTTCATCTACCTCGCGACGAGCTTTATCTACCATTTCTTCAATGCGTGCAGGATGAATTCTTCCATCTTGAACAAGCTTATCTAAGGCAAGTCGAGCTGTTTCTCTTCTAATCGGATCAAATCCAGACAGAATAACCGCTTCTGGTGTATCATCAATAATCAAGTCAATTCCAGTTAATGTTTCAAGTGTACGGATATTACGGCCTTCTCTACCAATGATACGACCTTTCATCTCATCATTAGGCAAGTTTACAACAGAAACTGTAGTTTCTGCCACGTGGTCAGCCGCACACCGCTGGATAGCAAGCGACAAAACTTCTTTTGCCTTTTTATCTGCTTCTTCTTTCGCTCTAGTGTCACTTTCTTTAATCATTACTGCGATATCATGAGCTACTTCTTGCTCTGTACGCTCTAAAATGATGGATTTTGCCTCTTCTCGAGTTAATCCAGAAATGCGCTCTAGTTCAGTCTGCTGTTTACGAACCATCTCGTCCACTTTGCTTTCCATCTCTTCTATATGCTGTTGTCTTTTATTAAGAGAATCGTCCCTCTTTTCTAAAATTGTTTCACGTTTATCTAACGTTTCCCCTTTACGATCAAGGATCTCTTCTTTTTGCAATAAACGATTTTCTTGTTTTTGTAGTTCATTTCTTCGATCACGAACTTCTTGTTCTGCTTCAATACGAAGCTTGTGAATCTCATCCTTTGCTTCTAACAAAGCTTCTTTTTTCAATGCTTCTGCTTCTCGTTTGGCATTTTCAACAATTTGATCAGCAGTAATTGTTGCACTATTGATTTTTGCATTAGCATTGGATTTTCGAATAAAATATACAACAAAGCCAACAACGGCAATGACGATTAGGCCAAGCAAAATGGAGATGAGGATTATTGTTGTATCCATCATTTTCACCTCCTCTTGCTATGAACTTGTGTTTGTTACGATTTTAAAAGTATTGGCTTTTAGTAGGCTTTTCTACATAAACGTACTATTGAGCCGTCAAGTTTTTAAAGTTTCCATACTCATAAAAATGTAAAATATACAATATAATTGTATAGTTGTGCCAATTCATTGTCAAGAGCTTGAGTTGGGAGGTTTTGCCCTATTTTTTATAAAAATAAATTTATTGTTGATTGTTGATATTTAACTTTCAACATATGTATATCTATTTAATCCCTTTTTTCTTTACTGGCGGTCAACTTAATCATAAATCGCTTTCACAAAAAATAAAAAAAACAATCGGAAGGAGCTAATATTCTCGTTCCGACTGTTCAGTAAAGATAGTTCTACTCTTATTTAGTCAATCAATTCAAATGCATCTTGATCTTGATCATCCTCTGTATTTTTTAGGGTTACTTCTTTATCCAATCCGTAATGCTCACGAATTTTCAATTGAATCTCGTTGCGGAGTTCTTTATTTTCTTTTAGAAATTGTTTTGCATTTTCACGGCCTTGCCCTAGTCTTTCGTCATTATAGGAATACCAAGATCCGCTTTTTTGTACAATATCCAATTCAGAACCTAAATCAATCGTTTCGCCTTCTTTAGAGATGCCTTCACCGTACATAATATCTACTTCTGCTACTCTAAATGGAGGTGCTACTTTGTTTTTCACCACTTTAATTTTCGTTTTATTTCCAACCATCTCCGTTCCTTGCTTTAATGTTTCAGCACGGCGAACTTCTAAACGGACAGTTGAATAAAACTTAAGTGCACGTCCTCCAGGTGTTGTTTCAGGGTTTCCGAACATGACTCCAACTTTTTCACGAATTTGGTTAATAAAGATTGCGATGGTTTTTGATTTATTGATAGCACCAGAAAGTTTACGCAATGCTTGTGACATTAGGCGCGCTTGTAACCCAACATGAGAATCTCCCATTTCGCCTTCAATCTCCGCTTTTGGCACAAGTGCTGCAACAGAGTCAATAACAAGAATATCAACAGCGCCACTTCTTACTAATGCTTCCGCAATTTCTAAAGCTTGTTCTCCCGTATCTGGTTGGGAAAGCAATAATTCATCGATATTAACCCCCAATTTTTGTGCATAAACTGGATCCAAGGCATGCTCAGCATCGATAAATGCAGCTTGTCCACCTGTTGCTTGCACTTCTGCAATCGCATGAAGAGCAACTGTGGTTTTACCAGAACTTTCTGGACCATATATTTCAATAATACGGCCTCTTGGATATCCGCCAACACCAAGTGCTGCATCTAGAGCCAATGATCCGCTAGGGATAGTAGAAACGACTTTATCAGTCTGTTCTCCTAGCTTCATAATACTACCTTTACCGAATTGCTTTTCAATTTGCTTTAGCGCCATTTCTAGCGCAGCTTGACGATCACTCAAAAAGATTCCTCCTTTAATATATAAAAATGAATCACATTCTATTAAAAGCAACTAGATTCATTTGCTGTTCATGAATATATACTAAATATACTCTGTTTGTGTCCATTTGTCGAGTAAAAAGGAGAACATTCATTCGTTTTTTTTATTTCCAGTTTTTTTACGATAACAAAGAAAACAATACCAGCAATAGAAAGAAAAGTATTTTATGCTTCCAATGCTTTTAAGATAAAATACTGGCCATATCGAACAGTTCTTTTTCTATTGCCTTGTCTTGTGCCTGCGAGCATCAATTTTTCCACTATTGTAGCTTTACCTTTTACTGCAATTCCTAAATAAACCGTCCCGGCAGGATGGCCTTCTAAGTCATCTGGTCCTGCTACACCTGTAAAGCTGATGCCAATATCAGAGTTTACTAGCTTCTGCACATTTTCTGCAAGTTCTTTTGCACATTGCTCACTGACAACTCCCATCTCTTTGATGGTGCTTTCCTTGACAGACAGAATATCGCGTTTCACTTCATTTGTATAACAAACGACACCACCCTTAAAAACGCTCCCTGCCCCCGCAATCGAAGTCAGTTCTTGTTGGAACATCCCTCCCGTCAAGCTTTCTGCTGCTGCCACCGTAAGTTCTTGTTCCTGCAATTTTTTCACAAGTTCTTGCACAAGTGTTGTATCATCATAACCATAAAAATACTCTCCGACACGCTCCAATATTTTCTGCTCAGTTTCTTGAATCAGCTTTTCTGCTGTTTCCATAGAATCTGTTTTGCTTGTAATGCGCAAGGTTACTTCCCCATCTCCTGCGAGCGGTGCAATCGTTGGATTAGCTTGTGCATCAATCAAGTCTTCAATTTTTGTTTCCAGCAGTGATTCTCCAATGCCAAAAAAGCGAAGAACCCGTGAAAGAATGACTTCTTTATTCATTAATTTCTCCTGCAGCGCACTAATTCCATATGTTGCAAACATTGGCTGCATTTCACTAGGAGGCCCTGGCAGAAGCATATAATGGCAATTGTTTTTGGCTAAAAACATCCCTGGCGCCATGCCGTGATTATTCTTCAGCACTTTGCAGCCATCTAGGACAAGGGCTTGCTTTTTATTATTTTCCGTCATTGCTCTATTTGTTTTGACAAAATACTCTTTAATCGACTCTAAAGCCTCTTTATCAAAAATGAGTTCCAGCCCCATATGTTTTGCAATGGTTTCTTTCGTCAAATCGTCCTTTGTTGGGCCAAGTCCACCTGTAAAAATAAGCAAATCAGAACGGCTTTCTGCAATTTTTATCACCTGTTCTAAGCGACTTGCATTATCGCCTACTGCTGTATGATAAAAAACATTTACCCCTAATTCAGCCAATTGTTTGGAAATAAATTGGGCATTTGTATTAGCAATTTGTCCAAGCAATAATTCTGATCCAACTGCGATGATTTCTGCGTTCATATTTTGTTCCCCTTCCTCAAATGCATACTGTTTTTTGTATATATTTACAGTACTCATTTTCAAAACTTTTCGCAATGAATACGTCTTCTAAATAGAAAAGAACGGTTAAAATAACTTCCCGTTCTTTTTCTTTAGCTTATAAAAACAGAAATAAGCAACAAAACTTAATCATTCTTTCCATTTTTACAGCTTTCTTATTTAATTTATAGCACAAAACTATTTAGATGAAACAAAAACTTGTTTGTTTTTTGCAAAATAATCCCAGCCAGACCAAACAGTAAAAATTAAAGCTACCCATAATGCAATATCATCAAGAGGAAGAGATATTAATTCAAAAATCATATTATGTAAAAGCAAGGCAGAAATAGCCACGATTTGAGCCCATGTTTTAATTTTCCCCAGCATATTTGCTGCCACAACTTCTCCGCCTCCCGCAAGCACTAATCGAAGACCGGTAACAGCAAATTCTCTTGCAATAATTGCTATTGTAATCCATGCAGGAGCTAGTCCAAAATCAACTAATACAATTAAAGCAGCAGAAACCAATAATTTATCGGCAAGAGGGTCTAAAAATTTCCCTAAATCTGTCACAAGATTATATTTTCTTGCATAATAGCCATCAATCCAGTCTGTTGTCGATGCTAAAATAAAAATAAGCGCACCAATAAAATGTGCAGTTGGCAATGTAACACCAAGCAGCGTCATCTCGCCCCAAGAAAAATCAACGAGTAAAATAATTAAAAAGACGGGGATTAATAAAATCCTTGAAATCGTTATTTTGTTTGGTAAATTCATTTTTGCTATTCCTCCGATTTGTTAAACTTTAAACAATTGCATCCTATTATTTATCTACATACACATTCAGAAACATAATTATCAGCAATTCCCATATAAAATCATTAGTATTATACCCTATAAAGCAAGAAAAAAGCGAAAAATAGCCATCATATGATGACTATTCTTTCTCCTTATTGTAGCGGATTGTAATATCTTGTCTCACATATTTAGATGGGGATACGGCATAATCAATTTTTTCATCGTTTACATATATGTCTGTTGCGGTTGAATTTCCAATCACAAGAACAGCTTCCTCTTCTTTCGATAAATCTACCGTTTTAGAGTCTGTTTCTCCTTTTTTTAGTATCCCCTGGAAGAAGGAATACCCTTTTCCATTTTTGATATTCACCCAAGTTTCTCCAGTTGAAACTAATTTCAACTTAAATTGTTCCGCATTTTTGACTTCATAAACAGTATTTTTCCCTTGTTTGCTTTCAACAGAAATTTCTTGTTTTGGCGTTTCTTCTTTTTCTTCCTCTTTTGCCGCTGTTTCTTCTTTAGCATTTTTTTCTTCTTTTGCAGCTTCGTTTTTCTCTTCTGTCTCTGCTTCTTTTAATTTATCTGACTCTTCATACACAGCAGAATTTTTTTCGTTATTATTTGAAGTTGTGTCCGTTTCCGATCCTTTTACAAAAAAGAAATACCACACTAAAAAAATAATGCCGACAACAAGAATGCTGATAAAAATAGTCGGCAGAATATCCCAAAATTTAGAGTTTCCTTTTTCCATTGCCTTTTTCGTCGTTACTCTGGACAGTTTTTCTGGAATATCATCATTTAAAGATGCCGGGATTTCTCCTTTATACTCTTCAAATAGCTCTTCTGGCGATAGATCCACCGCTTCTGCATATTGCTTAATAAATGCGCGCGCATAAAAGCTTCCAGGCATGAGGCTATAATTGCCTTCTTCAATTCCTATCAAGTAGCGCGTTTGGATTTTTGTTATTTCTTGCAATTCTTCTAAACTTAATCCCTTTGCTGTTCTTGCCTCTTTTAACCGATTGCCTAATTCACTCATTTAGAACACCTTCCAACGTACTAAAAATCAAAACCTTCAAATTCACTTCCTAAAAGGAGTGCATTCCTTTTATGAACCTCATAAATAATTTCTTCATCAGGCTCATGCCTTAATTCAATAATATAATCAAAGTCTTCAAGCGTATATTCCGTGCTTTGTATAAAGGCATCTGGATGCTCGACTACTTTCACTGCCGGAATCCGCATAATTTCTCTAATTAACTGCCAGTGTTTTTCATTCATTTGTTTAGAGGAAACAATGCCGTCAATAATAAAAAGACTGTTTTCATTGTATTCATCTTGAATCAAGGAACTCCGAATCGTCTGCTTTAATAAAGTAGAACTGACTAATAGCCATCTTTTATTTGCAGAAACGCTTGCCGCAATAATCGATTCTGTTTTGCCAACACGAGGCATACCTCTAATGCCAATCAAACGGTGACCCTCTAGTTTATATAATTCAGTCATAAAATCAACCAATAGCCCTAATTCATGTCGCACAAAGCGAAATGTTTTTTTATCATCTGCATCTCTTTGTATGTATCGGCCATGGCGTACTGCTAAGCGATCTCTTAAATTAGGAACTCGAAGCTTTATAAGCTTTATTGTGTCCATTGTATATAAAATTGATTCGAGTCTTTTAATTTGTTCATCTGAGTTTGCTCTTATCAATAATCCTCTTTTTCCATCATCTACTCCATTTATGGTCACAATATTAATGGAAAGCATTCCAAGTAAAGAGGAAATATCTCCTAATAAGCCAGGTCGGTTTTTTTGAATTTCATATTCTAGATACCATTCTTTTTTTTCCAAAAGAATCCTCCTGCAAACAAATAGATTTCACTTACATTTCCTTTTTATCACTCTATCTATAATAAAGGAAAGACGCAAAAGATGAAAGGAAAAACAAGGAGGAAAACAGAAAAAAGTATTTTTATTATCATACATCATTTAGAAGGAATAAAAAAAGGAGGCATTTGGGTTAAATGTGCATCCATACAACCATAACTACTGTTCGTTTCCTGCATGGTTATGCCATTAAAACCTTCTTGCCGCCTTTTTAGATAAATTATTTAGTTATTGCCGTTATTTTGAACAAGTTTCACCATCATATTAGCAATTGCATGCTGCTCTTCTTGCGATGCTACAGACCATAAATCAGCTAAGATTTTTTCTTGTTCATTTTTTGGCTGTACTTGATTGGATAAGTAATCGCCAATTTGGAAAGCAAGATCTCCAATTACTTCTTTATTCATGCCTTCATTTTGTGCATGATGCAAACGGTCTGCCAAAAAATCTTTCCATTGATCCCAAGATTCTAAAATAGACATACGGATACTCATTCCCTTCACTTAAAGTGTATTACGTAGTTATTTTGGATAGATGCCAAGCAAAATATACATACAGTTTAATGGCAAAAAAGGGAACCAGCTAAACAGACCATCCTCCATTTAATGACAAGATTTGTCCTGTCATATAAGACGATTTTTCAGAAAGCAAAAACAGCACACTTTCTGCTATTTCCTCTGGCTGCGCCATCCTTCCCATCGGTATCTCATCTTGAATAAAATTTTTTTCCTCTTGTGTAAAGTTTGCCATCATATTAGTATCGACAGCTCCTGGCGCAACTCCATTTACCCTTATTCCATTAAATGCCAACTCTTTGCTTAATGCTTTAACAAAAGCAATTTGTGCTCCCTTAACCGTAGAATAAGCAACTTCCATGCTTGCACCGATCTGTCCCCAAATGGACGAAATAACAATAATGTTCCCTTCTTGTTTGGAAAGCATTTTCGGCAGAAGATCTCTTGAAATATACATAATAGAAGAAACATGAATATCCCAAAGACTCTCTACCGTTTCATCTTGTACATCTGCAAACAATCCATAATGACTGATTCCGCTAGTATGAACGATTCCATCAATAGAAAAAATAGAGTTTATAAGGTTTTTATACTCTCCCTTTTTTCCTAGGTCACATTGAATAGGCAAATAATCTTTTCCAAAAGGCTGCAGTTCTTTCAATAATGTTCTCATTGCTTGTTCATTTTGATTATAATGCAAATATAAAGAATAGCCCTTACTCGCCAATAAATTAGCAACCGCTCTGCCGATTCCTCCAGTCGCTCCTGTTATTAATATATATTTCTCCAACAGCCCCGCTCCATTTCTAATAATTATCTGATAATCCCCATAAAGGAACAGACACAATGATTTTCTCATTGTGCCTCTCCTAAAAACTCTTATCTCTCATTTAATTGGTGGATTAAGATTTTTATGCTTTCGGTACAACTTGACATACTGTAATCCGCTCTTCTTCAATTAAGCGGTTGGCAGCCTTTTCTATATCTTCTACTGAAATTTGCTCAATTGTTGGAACTACATCAAAAAGGTTCATGTCATTAAAAGAATATCTTGTAAACTGATTGGCAATATATTCAGGAGAGTTGACAGCACGCAAAAAAGCACCGATTTTTTTCTTTTTTGTCCGCTCTAATGTATCGCTTTTGAATTCAGCTGTTAATGCACTTTTCAACATTTCTTTAACCGATTCCGCTAATCTGTCAGGATCACTTGTATCTCCACCAATCATCGCAAAGCCAAATCCTTGTTCTTGTGTATAATCATAAGAGAAGGTATCATCAATTAGCCCAGATGAAAATAATGTTTGATAATTTTCTGAGCTATTGCTGAATAAAAGATCCAACAGGATGTTAATTGACAGCTCATTTTTCAGCATGTCAGCACCAGTCTGCTTTACATCCACTGCTTTTATGCCCACTAAACATTTAGACCCATGCACATTCATTTTCAGCACTTGTTTTTTCTTATGAACTTCTTTTGGTTCTTCTTCAAACTTGCGCTGTATTTCACTTTTATTTCGATATTCTTTTTTCCCTTGATTTGCTTTTATTTTCTCCATATATTCTTTCGGATCAACCGGACCAACAATAAATAGAAGCATATTGCTTGGATGATAAAACGTATGATAGCACTCATACAGCATATCCTTTGTTATATGGGAAATCGATTCAATCGTTCCGGCAATATCAATTTTAACAGGATGATTTTTATACATATTTTGAATCAGCCCAAAATACAAGCGCCAATCTGGATTATCATCATACATTGTTATTTCTTGGCCAATAATTCCTTTTTCTTTTTCCACTGTTTTTTCCGTAAAATAAGGATCTTGCACAAAATCAATTAAAGTTTCTAAATTATGTTCTACATTTGATGTGCTGGAAAAAAGATAAGCCGTTCTTGTAAAAGAAGTAAAGGCATTTGCCGATGCTCCTTGTTTGCTGAAGTTTTGAAACACATCGCCATCTTCTTTTTCAAATAGTTTATGCTCTAGGAAATGGGCGATCCCATCTGGAACTTTTGTATATTCAGTGCCATCTAATGGGATAAATGTATTATCAATCGACCCGTAGTTTGTAGTAAATGTACAAAACGTTTTATTAAATCCTTTTTTTGGCAAAACATATACTTTTAATCCGTTGTCCAGCTGTTCAAAATAAAGATCTTCTTGCAGCTGTTCAAAATAAATTTTCTCCATTATGCATTCCCCTCCGATCCTGTTAAGAAGTACACCGTATCTAATTCGATTTTTCCAGCCACTTCTTGCACTTCTTCTTTTGATACTTTGCTGATTCTTTGCAGCCATTCAGACATTTCTACATCTGTCCCACTTACAGCATTATGATAGAACACTTCAATCATTCCTCTTGGAGTATCTAATGTTTCAAGCATTTGATTATGGATAACTGCTTTTGTCTGCATGATTTCTTCTTCCGTAAATTCGCCTTTTTTCATTAAATTTAATTGCTCATTAATGATGGAAACGGCCTTTTGATAATTTTGCTGATCAATTCCAGACATAACAAGGAGCAGTCCCTTATGGCTTTCAACACGGCTTGCTGCGTAATAGGCAAGGCTTTCTTTTTCTCTGACATTAAGGAATAGTTTGGAATGAGAAAATCCTCCATATATACCGTTAAACACTTGAAGAGCATAATAATCCTCATCCCCGTACACGACATTTGTGCGGTAGCCAATATTTAGCTTGCCTTGTTTAATATCTTGCACTTCTCTAATTTCCTTGTCTTTTTCTACTGCGTGAGCCGTTTTTCGATCTATTGTTTTGATTTTTCTTTCTTTAAAAGGAAAAAGTGTTTCAGCATAACCAGCTACCTCCTCCACTTCCAAATCGCCGACAATATAAACATCGATTTGGTCTTCATTTAATGCTTTTTCATAATAGGCATATAAATCTTTTGCTGTAATGGCATCTACTTCCTCTTTTTCCCCATTGACGCTAATAGAATAGGCTTCCTCTTTGCACATTTCCTGAATTAAACGAAAATTAGAATAGCGCATTTTATCATCATATACAGACTGAATTCTTTGTTTTAATGCCCGTTTTTCATTTTCGAGCGTGTGTTCATCAAAAGCTTGATCAGATGCATTCGGATGAAAAATAATTTCCGCTAAAAATTCCAGGCCTTTTTTTAATAATGGATTAGGATCAGATAAAAATTTCTCATTGGCTATTTCCAATGAAAAGGAAACAATATGATATTCCCCTTTTTTGGATAAATCCACAAAAAAAGTAGCTCCATACAACTCTTCTAAATAGGAACGCAAGGCAGTTGTTGTATGGTATTTTTTGGAGCTATTTTGCAGAATATATGGCAAAAGAGCACGTTTTGTAGCACTTTCTTTTTCTAATGGAGTTTTCCATTTAATCACAATGTTATTTGTTTTAAATTTATCGGTTTTAACAGTATGTAAATTAAAACCCTGAAACTTTTTTATTTGCTCTGTCGCAACACTCATGACATTCCTCCTAATTGTTTCTTTGATCAAGTTTTGTTAAAAATTATTCTATGCAAAATATGGCTTAACATAACCTTTTATAATAATCTATTTTTGCACAAGGTGAAAATCCTACTAGATAGTATTCTCTCTATTTTTGATGATATTCTAACTATAACGGTCTTGCTCTGTCATTTTCAAGTTATAGGGATGAATTAGAAGAAAATTAAGGAAAAAAGAGTAAAAAGCAGCACTCTAAAGTGTTAGGCATGCTCCCGCCCGTTCTCTTTTGCGGAATTTATAAAAAACTAGGCACATTTTCAATCAACCTATTCCCCAGTAATACAAAAAAGAGCCATCCACTAGCCGATAAATGTACTGCACCCCAAAAGTTAGAGTGAAAAATCTAACTTTTGGGGTGTTTATTTATGTCTAAATATAGTCAAAACTTTAAAATAATGGTTGTAAAAGAGTATCTGGAAGGAAAGTTAGGATATAGACTCCTTGCCCAAAAATATGGTGTAAAGGCTAAAGCGCAAATTGAAAGATGGGTGAAAGTATACCAAAAATACGGAGAGGCTGGACTAAAGAGAAAAGTCCATCAGGAATCTTATCCTGTTCAATTTAAGCTGGATGTATTAAGATTTATGAAAAGCACAGGTTCTTCAGAGACGGATACAGCCCTTCATTTTGGATTAGTCAATCCACCTATAATTGCTTCATGGAAGAAAGCTTTCTTAGAAGGTGGTGCTGAAGCTCTGAGTCAACCGAAAGGACGGCCGCCCATGTCTGAAAAGGCTAAAAACAAAAAGAACAAATCGGGAAAAGAAAAGGAAATGACGAGAGAACAGATGTTGGAGAGAGAAAATGAACTTCTTCGTTTGGAGATAGAATACTTAAAAAAGTTGCGAGCTTTTCAGATGAATCCGGAAGGGTATCTCGAAAAGCACAAGCAGCGCTATCATTCGAACTCAGAGAAACGTTCCGATTAAAGGATATTCTACAAGTAGTGGGAATTCCTGAATCTTCGTATCATTATCATATCAAACAGATTCGGAAAGAAAACCCCAATCAGAAGCTAGAAGAATGTATTCAATCCATCTTTGATGAAAATCAAGGAAATTATGGGTACCGTCGTGTCCATTTAGAATTAAGAAACCGAGGATACAAAGTTAATCATAAGAAAGTTCAGCACATCATGAACAAACGAGGACTGAAAGGAAATAAGTTCAGAAGGAAATCACGTACATACAGCTCTTACAAAGGTCAGGTCGGAAAGACGGCTAAAAACCGTATCCATCGCCGTTTTTATACCGATAGATGCCATCAAAAATTAACAACAGATATAACAGAATTTAAGTGTGTAGACGATGTGAAATTATATCTAAATCCTATAATGGATCTATTTAACGGGGAGATTCTTTCGTATGGGATTAGTACAAGACCTACGTTAGAGTTAGTCCTCCAACCACTCAAAGAAACTCTAGAAATCATTAAGGATTCTAAATACAGAGCGACCATTCATTCGGATCAAGGCTGGCATTATCAACATAGTAAATGGGTAAAGACTCTTAAAAAGCATAAGGTGTTCCAAAGCATGTCTCGAAAAGGGAACTGTCTAGATAACTCTCCCATGGAAAACTTTTTTGGTTTATTAAAACAAGAAATGTATTATGGAGAAGCACGATGCACGTTTAACGAGTTAGAGAAGAAAATGGAAACCTATATAGATTACTATAATAACAAGCGTATTAAACAAAAATTGACTGGTATGAGTCCGGTTCAATACCGCCTGCATACCAGCCAATTAACGGCTTAATATAAAACTCTAACTTTTAGGGGTCACATCAAAATCGGCCATTGGATGGCTCTTTCCAAATAAAACAAAAAATTATCTGCTTCCTTTAATATAAGGAACACCAGATGCTTTCGGCGCTTCAGCACGGCCGATAAATCCTGTTAACGCAATAATCGTTAGTACATATGGTGCAATCAATAAGTATACATTTGGCACATTTTCAAGGAATGGAAAGCTGCTTCCCACAATACTTAAACTTTGTGCAAAACCAAAAAATAATGCAGCTCCCATCGCACCAAGTGGATTCCATTTACCAAATATCAATGCAGCAAGTGCCATAAAGCCTTGTCCGCTAATCGTTGCATGAGTGAAATCATTTGTAATGGATTGTGCAAATACAGCACCGCCAATTCCGCCAAATGCCCCTGACAGAATAACTCCAATATAGCGCATTTTCGTTACATTAATCCCCATTGTGTCAGCAGCCATCGGATGTTCCCCAACAGAACGAAGACGGAGACCAAATGGCGTTTTATACATTACAAACCAAGCGATGACAGCAACAATAATTGCTAAATAAGAAGTCCAATATGTGTTTGTAAAAAATAGCTCCCCAATGACTGGAATATCTTTCAGCACAGGAATATCCACCTTTTTAAAACTGTATTGAATCGTATCCGTTTGTCCTTTTCCATAAATCAATTTGACTAAAAACATGGCAAGGCCTGCAGCAAGCAAGTTGATGGCTACACCGGAAACCGTTTGGTCAGCACGGAATGTAATCGATGCTACAGCATGCAGCAAAGAAAATAATGCGCCAATAACCATCGCAAACAATAAAGCAATCCAAGGCGTCCACGCCCCCAGACTATCGGCAAATGTTAGATTAAATACAATGGAAGAAAATGCCCCCATTAGCATTAAACCTTCTAATCCAATATTAACAACCCCAGCTCTTTCTGAAAAGTTCCCGCCAAGTGCGGTGAAAATAAGCGGTGCAGCCCATAATAGTGAAGAAGGAATGACAATTAACAAAACATCCATTAATCCCACTTACTTCTCCCCCTTTTTACTTTTATTTTTGCTTATTTTCTCCAAAAATAAGCGAATCATATAACTTGATGCTACAAAGAAAACAATTAAAGCAATGATAATATCTACCATTTCATTTGGAACACCCGCTTCAAGAGGCATATTTAATGCTCCCACTTTTAAAAATCCAAATAAGATAGACGCTAAAATAATGCCAATTGGTCCATTTGCGCCAAGAAGGGCTACAGCAATTCCATCAAAACCTACTCCTGTAAATCCGCCTTTAATACTAGCATATTCAAATGTGCCCAATCCTTCCATCGCGCCTGCAAGACCTGCAAATACACCAGAAATAACCATAGAAAGAATAATATTGCGGTTTACATTCATTCCTGCATATTGTGAGGCCTGCTGGTTAAAGCCAACTGCTTTTAACTCATATCCTTTTGTAGTTTTTTCCAAAATAAACCACATAATAGCAACACATAAGAGGGCAATTAAAATTCCCCAGTGCAAACGGGAATGGTCCGTAATGCTTGCTAAAAAGTCTGAACGCAGTGTTGCAGAAGGAAAAACATTTTCTGTTCGGTCCGCCTTATCAGTTATTACATTGCGAATCATGTAGTTTGTTACATGCAAAGCAACATAGTTCATCATAATGCTGACAATTACTTCATGTACACGAAAACGCGCCTTTAAAAACCCGGGAACAAATGCCCATAATGCACCAGCCGCTGCTGCTGCAAGAACAGCAAGAGGCAGATGAATAAATTTTGGCAAGTCAAATGCTACTCCAACCCAAACGGCTGCTGTCCAGCCAACAATCAATTGCCCCTCTACCCCGATATTAAATAATCCTGTACGGAAAGCAAACGCTACAGCTAAACCTGCTAAAATCAGAGGTGTTACTTGGCGAACAACTTCCCCTGTAAAATATACCTCTCCAAATGCGCCGTTCCATAATGCCACATATGCATCAACGGGACTGTACCCTGTAACAAGCATAATAATCGTTCCAACAATCACGCCAAGCAATACAGCTATTACAGGAATGCTTATTTTCTTTAATGTATTAGACATTCTTCTCCACACCTACTTTTTTATCATTGGATCCAGCCATTAATAGACCTAATTCTTGCTCTGTTGTTTCTTTTGGATTTACTGTAGCAATAATTTGACCATCAAAAATAACAGCAATGCGGTCACTTACATTTAATATTTCATCCAATTCGAAAGAAATAAGCAAAACAGCTTTGCCGTTATCACGCTGTTCAATCAAACGTTTATGAATAAATTCAATTGCGCCGACATCCAAACCCCGAGTCGGCTGTGCGGCAATCAATAAATCAGGATTGCGGTCTACTTCTCTTCCAATAATCGCTTTCTGCTGATTTCCTCCAGAAAGCGCTCGAGCCGGTGTGTGCATGCTTGGTGTTCGCACATCAAATTCTTCAATGATTTTTTTTGCCTGCCTATCCATTTCCTTATCATTTAAAATGCCATTATTAGAATATGGTTTTTGGTAATAGTTTTGCAGAACAATATTCCGGCCAATAGAAAAATCCAGCACCAATCCATGTTTATGACGGTCTTGGGGAATATGGCCCAACCCGCTTTCGGTTATTTTGCGAGGCGTCAGCATACTTATTTCTTTTCCATTTAATTCAATGCTTCCAGAATCTTTTTTAATTAGTCCAGTAATAGCTTCAATCAGTTCAGATTGTCCATTTCCATCTACCCCGGCAATCCCAACAATTTCGCCTGATTTTATATCCAGATTAAGAGATTTCACCACATTGATTCCTCGTGAATCTTTTACATTAAGGTCTTTGATAGACAGCACTGTCTCTTTCGGTGCAGCTGTTTTTTTATCCGTTTTAAAAGTAACCTCTCTTCCGACCATCAAATTGGCAAGTTCATTGGGGTTTGTTCCACTTACATCATATGTGCCAATTCCTACTCCTTTTCTAATAACCGTAACACGGTCGCACACTTCCATAATTTCTTTTAATTTATGTGTAATTAAAATGATGCTTTTTCCTTCTTTAATAAGGGTTCGGAAAATAGCAATCAATTCCGTTATTTCCTGAGGAGTTAATACTGCTGTCGGTTCATCAAAAATTAAGATTTCCGCCCCGCGGTATAGTGTTTTTAAAATTTCCACCCTTTGCTGCATGCCAACCGAAATATCAGCAATTTTAGCTTTTGGGTCAACGGCAAGTCCATATTTTTCTGAAATTTCCCGCACTTCTTTTTCTGCTTTTTTCAAATCGATTTTACCTTTTTTTACCGTTTCTTTTCCTAAAATAATATTTTCAGTAACAGTAAATGTATCAATCAACATGAAATGCTGATGGACCATTCCAATTCCTAAATCATTTGCGATATTGGGATTGGAAATCTCCACTTTTTTCCCTCTAGCGCGAATCTCTCCCTTTTCCGGCTGATACAAACCGAAGAGCACGTTCATTAATGTCGATTTTCCTGCACCATTTTCTCCAAGCAATGCATGGATTTCTCCTTTTTTCACTTGAAGTGTAATATTGTCATTAGCGACGATACCAGGAAATTCTTTGCGAATATTTAACATCTCAATTACATATTCCATTGGTTTCACTCCTTTTGTTGTACGGAAAACATAAAAATTAGCCAAAAATTTTCCAGCTAATAAAATGGCAAAATCAATGCAGTTAGAAAAATCTATTGATAAAAACTGCCAAAAGCTGTTTCATATGTATTTTCTTATCTTACTATAATTTTACCAGGATAAAATTTTTTATAAAAAATAGAAGGAAGCTTCTATTCTTTAGATAAAATTTTAACAAAGAAATCAAAAAGCAATGCAAATATTTCGACAATCTCTTAAGCTGATTATCATTGAAGCGATAAAAAAGGAATAAGTGTTTGCAGAGCAAAACACTTATTCCTGTCAAAAATTTTTAGCTAATCATTACTTAGCAGGTTTATCAGGAACAGTGTAATCACCGTTTTTAATTTTAGCTGTCCATTCTTCAACAGCAGCATCGATATCTGCTTTGTTTCCTACTTCTTCATTTATTTCAGCAAGGCCAACACCATCTTCTGCTAAACCATAAACAAGTGATTCTCCGCCAGGGAATTTACCATCTTTTGCTTTATTAGAAACGTCTTGCACTGCTGTAGAAACACCTTTTAAAGCAGATGTTAATACGATATTGTGCTCCCCAACAACACCTTCATTAGTTTGATCAGAGTCAACCCCAATTGCCCAAATATATTTATCTGAATTTTTCTCTTTTAATTCACGAGCTTCTGTAAATAAACCAGCACCAGTGCCACCAGCAGCATGGAATACTATATCAGCGCCTGAAGAATACATTTTGCTTGCAATTGTTTTCCCGATTTCCGGTTTATCAAAAGCGCCAGCATATTGTACATCTACTTTCGCTTTTGGATTTGCAGCTTTTACACCATCAACAAATCCAGCTTCAAAACGATCAATAACTTCCCCTTCAACACCGCCAATGAAACCAATTTTATTTGATTTTGTTGCTTTACCAGCAGCAACACCAGCTAAGAAAGAAGCTTCTTGTTCTTTAAATGTAATGCTTGCAACGTTCGGCAAGTCAATTACAGAGTCAACAATCGCAAAATGTGCATCTGTTTGCTGTTCTGCAATTTCTTGCACTGCAGCTTGCATCATAAATCCAATTCCAAATACTAGGTTATTTTTTTGACGTACTAAGCTGTTTAGGTTTGTTGCATAATCAGAATCTGATTGTGATTGCAAATAATCAATGCCATTGCCTTTTTCTAAGCCATTTGTTTTACCAAAAGCTTGCAAGCCTTCCCATGCAGATTGGTTAAAAGATTTATCATCTACTCCACCAACATCTGTTACCATCGCAACTTTAAATGCATCTTTATTGTCTGATGCATTATCCTTATCATCGCTTTTACCACAAGCCCCTAAAACAGTCCCAGCAGCAAGCACTAGAGACAGCGCCAAACCAAATTTACGCTTTTTCAAGGTTTGTACCCCCTAATATTTTGTATTGTGTTTAAAAAGTGAGAATGCATTACAATTAGTCTTTCCAAGCTTTAAGAATAAATTCGTTTTCTTAATACTTGAAAACTGAATTTATCAGCTCTAAAGTAATTAACCGAATAAAGAATAGGCTCGTCCTTTTCATCATAGTGCATTTGCTTTAATACAAGCAATGCAGTTTCTGGTTCGCACTGTAACACAGGAGAAATTTTTTCATGATAACCAATTGGTTCAATTTCTGCAACAGCGTATGTAATGTTAATGCTTGCTTCTGTTTCTATCAGCTGAAAAATCGATTCCTTTTCATAGGAAAGATGTTCAGGCAAAATCCTTGTCGGCAGTTTATCTATGCAATAGACAACTGGTTCGCCATTTGCTGTTCGAACACGTTCAATTACCAGAAATTCCTCTTCCCCTTGTGCGGTAAATCGGCGGCTATCTTCATCAGTCGAACATTGAGTATATGAGCTTAAAAAAATTGTTCCCGGATTCATGCCAGCATTGCGAATCATATTTGTTACACTGTTTAATTGCTCAATCCCCGACTTAAACATCGGTTTGCAATTGACAAATGTACCAACACCATGCCTGCGGATAATGACATTTTCTTCTTCTAACGTACGCAGCGCCTCTCGAAGTGTTGCTCTGCTTACACCTAATCTCTTTGCCAGTTCAAATTCAGATGGGAACTTTTCTTTTTCTTTATATATTCCCTTCTCAATATCACTTTTTAAGCGATCAACAACTTGCAAATATAAATGTCGACTATCAGACTTGATAAGCATGCTTTGCATCCCCCAAATAAAATTTCTAAGACATCAGACCTCTGATGTTCAATCATTCCTACTAATCGAAAATACTATAACACTTTTTCTAACATAAATAAATAGAGTTTTAAGAATTTAATTAAAAAAATAGAAATAAACAAATAACTAGACAAGTCTACACTAATTATTGTTTATTTCTACCATTTAATCAGGCTATTTTCTTTTTATTTTTCCAATAAAAACCAACAATTCCCTATAAAATCTCTTGGTATACAAGCTGTTTCATCTATATATACAAATAGGAAAATCAATTAGTATAACCTACTTCGGAATACGAATTTCTATAAAATCTCTTCAGACTGTTTAGAAACAAGAACTGTTCTTGGTTTGCTTCCTTCATACGGACCGACTACTCCTCGTGCTTCCATTTCATCAATTAATCTCGCTGCCCTTGTATAGCCGATGCGGAATCTTCTTTGCAGCATACTTACAGAAGCTGTCTGCATTTCTATAATCAATTCTACGGCTTCATCATACAGCTCATCTTCCACTGCACCTTTTTTCTCTACAACTTCATCTGGAATCATTTCTTCTTGATACTGGGCTTTCTGCTGAGAGATAACAAATTCTACCACTTCTTCCACTTCTTCATCTGAAAGAAAAGCACCTTGAACTCTGACTGGTTTGCTTGCACCATACGGGAAAAAGAGCATGTCTCCTCTTCCCAGCAATTTCTCTGCACCCCCCATATCCAAAATTGTTCGAGAGTCAGTTTGAGAAGAAACGGCAAAAGCAATTCGAGATGGAATGTTTGCTTTAATGACACCTGTAATAACATCAACAGATGGCCTTTGTGTCGCAATAATTAAATGGATGCCAGCAGCACGAGCCATTTGTGCAAGCCTTGTAATAGCATCCTCTACATCAGAAGAAGCTACCATCATTAAATCAGCCAACTCATCCACAATTACTACAATATAAGGAAGCAATGGCTGTTTCTCATTTTCATCTGCATTATATCGTTTAATATAATCATTATACCCTTCAATGTTTCTTGTGCCTGTATGGGAAAATAATTCATATCTTCTTTCCATTTCACTTACTACTTTTTGCAGCGCCTGTGATGCTTTTTTCGGATTTGTTACAACAGGTGCCAGCAGATGGGGAATGCCGTTATACACATTCAGCTCTACCATTTTGGGGTCAATCATCATTAATTTTACTTCATGTGGTTTCGCCCGCATTAATATACTTGTAATAATTCCGTTAATGCAGACACTTTTCCCGCTTCCAGTGGCACCAGCTACTAGCAAATGAGGCATCTTATTCAATTCTGCTGATACAGCATGTCCCGTAATATCTCTTCCAAATGCAATTAAGAGTTTTGCATCCCGTTTATCGTCTTTGTTCGCTTCTAGCACTTCTCTTAAACCAACCATTGCCACTTCAGAATTCGGCACTTCAATTCCAATTGCCGATTTGCCCGGAATTGGCGCTTCAATACGTATATCTTTTGCCGCTAATGCTAAAGCTAAGTCATCACTTAAGTTAACAATTTTGCTGACCTTTACCCCAACATCTGGATGGACTTCATATTTTGTTACAGCAGGCCCTAGATGAACTTCTGTCACTCTTGCCTTTACGCCAAAACTTTGAAATGTCCGCTCAAGTTTTGCAGCATTTGCGTGAATGAGCTCATATTCCCCACTTTGATCTGTTTTCCGTGGAAGTTTTAATAGTTTTAAAGACGGCAATTCATAATCTGTATTTTCTACTTCTGTAAAAGTAATTGGTACACTCTGCTCTTCTTCTGGTTCCTGGGTTGCTGATTTTTCTACAGTTTCTTCCCCGTTTGGATAAGCATTTTCTGCAAATGTCGATATAACCGGTTCTGGTATGTATGGTTCTTCTTGCTTTTCTTGCGGCGGATTAACAATCAACGGCGCATGTTCTTGCGGTTGCTGCGGGTCCTGCTCTTTTTGTGCCTCTTGTCTGCGACGTTCTTTTTGCGCCTGTTTTTCTTCTTTTTTTGCTCGTTTCTTTTCTTTGCTCTTTTCCTTCCATTCTGTTATATCTTCTTTAAAGGCTGTCCACTGCCCAAGCAAAAACTCCCAAATGGAAAGCATCACCTTGCGAAAAGCACCACTTAATGTTTTTCCAGTTAAAAGCATGCCTCCAATAATGATGACAATAAAACTAATCATCTTTGTTCCTGCTGTATCAAATAAATAATGAAATAGTGCAAATAACACGGCGCCAATCATGCCGCCTCCAAGATCTACCGTACTTGACTCTTTATTTACTTCCATCCAAAATATTTGCCATGTATTATAAATGACACTTGGATTTTCAAATCTACCTTGGCTTGACAGCATATTAAAAAGAGTAACATGACTTAACAGCAAAAAAGCCGCTACTATCAAGTAGATTCCATTTAATTTTGTGCTCCAAAGAAACGGTTTCTCCCGCTTCCACATTAAATACCCGCCATATACAATCATTCCAAGCAAACAAAGCATGTACCATTCCCCTGTAAAAAACCGAAAAAACTCCACAATTGTTTTTCCAACAGCCCCCAACTGAAGAATAGAGATAATCGCAAGTGTTATCACCACTAATGCAGCCAATTCATATTGCAAAGTTTGCTTTAGCTGTTTTTTCCTTTTTGTTTTTCTTTTTTTCCTTTTAGCCATATTATCACCTAATAATGTTAGATTTCATTTTTTCTTCATTCAAGGAAACTATCCTTGTATATTTATCCATACAGCAGCCATAATCCTTTGTTTTCAAAAAAATAATCGGCTCAGAATTTCCTGTTTGAAGAAACACGGAGAGCAGCCTTACCTGTTGGCTGCTCTTTTTTATTATTTCTTATTCTGCTTATTTCACTTTCTAATTATATTATAACATAATTAAAAAATGAAAGATTCATTTACATTCAGCTTTGTCCCAGGTTGAATGGGAGAATGTAAATAATGATTAGGATCTGTACTTAAAATCCGAATCACTTCATATTGATGTGGTTGATTTAATTCTACAAGCAAAGGTATGCCATTATAATTGATTACCCGCTGTTTTTCATAGATATCTTGATGGATTGGAAATATTAATTCTTCCGGCATCATCGTATACATGATCATTGTACCAAGCCTTCATTCTTTTCTTTTTGCAGATCAATCAGTTCATTCAGCTTTGTCATTGCTTCCCCAACACCGCCAACCCCGTCAATAAGTCCTGATTTGACTGCATCAACGCCAATTACATTTGTGCCAATATCTCTTGTTAAATTTCCTTTTGCAAACATTAAATCTTTAAATTCTTCTTCGCTGATTTTGCTGTGCTTCGTGACAAAATTCACTACTCTTTCTTGCATTTTATCCAAATATTCAAATGTTTGGGGCACACCAATTACAAGTCCTGTTAATCGAATCGGATGTATCGTCATTGTTGCTGTTTCTGCAATAAAAGAATAATCGCATGAAACCGCAATTGGCACACCTATTGAATGACCTCCTCCAAGCACTAAAGAAACGGTTGGTTTAGAAAGAGATGCAAGCATTTCCGATATTGCTAAACCTGCCTCTACATCGCCTCCCACAGTATTTAAAATAACAAGCACCCCTTCTATTTTTGGGTTCTGTTCGATTGCCACAATTTGTGGAATAAGATGTTCGTATTTAGTCGTTTTATTTTGTGGGGGAAGCTGCAAATGCCCCTCAATTTGACCAACTATTGTTAAACAATGAATTTTTGAATCTTGAGCCATTTGTGGAACATTCGTTTGACCCAGCTGCTGTATTTTTTCCATTAAACTAGATGGCTTATCTTCCTTTGGCTGTTCATCTGTATTATTTCTTTCCGTATTATCTGTCACAATAAATTCTCCCTTCCTTGCACAATATATATGTAGTATGAAGCGAGAGTGGCAATTTCATGCGAGCCAAACAGGAAATAAAGTGAAACTTCAATCAGTGGCAATTTTTATCATGCAGCCAGTCGAACAGTTAAGCTGGACAATTCCCTCTTTTCAAAAGGCGATTTATCCCCACCTAACTCATTGAGCTATGCCATTTCCATTCCTGAAAGATGAGTTCTTCTCGGCTATTCAGGATAAAATAAAAAGAACTGTTTCAGCAAGCAAATGCACTTGCCAAAACAGCTTCTTTTATCTATTTCGTACAGGTTTCACTTCCATAATAATTGGAAGAATCATCGGTCTTCGTTTTGTTTTTTCATATAAAAACTGATTCAATGCATCACGAATATCTTGTTTAATGCCTGTCCAATCAAAACTTTCCTTACTAATGCTTTTTTCAACAATGTCTTTGACACGAATCGCTGCTTCCTCTAAAAGCTGTTCAGATTCTCTTACATATACAAAACCTCTTGTAATAATTTCAGGCCCTGCAGATATCTTTCTTTCTGCTTTATTTAAAGTAACAACAACTGTTAAAATGCCATCTTGTGAAAGAAGTTTTCGATCTCTGAGCACAATATTTCCAACATCGCCGATTCCGCTTCCATCAATCAATAGATTTCCTGCAGGAATTTTCCCTCCATTGCGGAACTTTCCATCTTTCCATTCGATTACTTCCCCAATTTCAGGAATAGAAATATTTTTACGATTAACGCCACATTCCTCCGCAATTTTTGCATGAACATGCAATAATCGGTACTCCCCATGTATTGGAAGAAAATACTTTGGCTTCATTACATTAATCATAAATTTTAATTCTTCTTGGCTGCCATGATTGGAACTATTAAATAATTTATTACCTGAAATAACCTTTGCACCAGCGCGATACAGCATATCAATCGTTTTTCCGACAAAAACTTCACTGCCAAGAGTCGGTGATGCAGAAAAAAGAATTGTATCTCCTTCACCAATTGTTACTTGTTTATGATGTTTTTTTGCCATCTTTTGCAGCGCTTCAACCGGTTCACCTTTTGCGCCTGTTGTTAAAATGATGATTTCATTCTTGGAATAAGACTGCACTTCATTTAGTGAAACAAGTACATCTTCTTCCACTAGCAAATAATTATTTCTTAATGCGATATTTAATATACGCTGCAAATTTTTTCCCATAATTGCCACTTTGCGCTTTGTTTTGGCAGCCGCATCAAAAATGTGCTGAATTCTATTTAAATCTGTTGCATAAACTGCTGCAATAACTCGGCCGTTTGCACGCAAAAATGCATGGTATAGTTCTTGTGTTACGGTTGCATCAGAAACGGAATATCCTGGTTTATCTGCATCTGTGCTTTCTGATAATAAACAAAGTACCCCTTTATCGCCAATTTTCGCCATTTCTCCATATTCTGCTTTATAAAGAGGTGCCGCTGTCTGGTCAAATTTAAAATCGCCAGTATACACAATAGCTCCTTCTGACGTATGAATGACTACTGCTACACTATCTGGAATGCTATGATTTGTTTTAAAAAAAGATACCGTTGCTGATGGAAATTTCAGTACTGATTTTGATGTAATTATTTCAAACCGTGCTTGTCCTTTAAAATCTTGTTCTTTCATTTTTTCTTTTGCGAATTCTGCCGTTAAACGCGTCGTATAAACTGGGACATCCATTTCTCTTAGAAAATAGGATAAACCGCCAATGTGGTCTTCGTGTCCGTGTGTTAAGAAGATACCTTTAACTTTTTCCGCATTTTGCTTTAAATAGGTAATATCCGGAACTACAATATCAATTCCCAGCATTTCATTTTGTGGATACATTAAGCCGGCATCTATCACAAATATGTCTTCGTCCACTTCTACAGCAAACATATTTTTTCCGTTCTCCCCTACTCCTCCGAGGGCGACCAGCTTTATTTTTTCATTTTTCATAAATTTTTGTTTCCTCCTATGTTGAGTTAGGCCGACCATTGATCAGTTATCATTATTATACTTTATGTTTGAAAAAGTTTACAACCAATTTATCGAAAACATCTAAATTATAGGAGAAAAACTTCTTTATTTCCGCCAAAAAATGTAAACGTCAACATCATGAATGTTACAAAATTTGCATTGTTTAGCTAGACCCCTTCTTAATAAAGAATTTTTTCCCAACTTATGTAGAATCAATGTATATTTACTATTTATTTTTTATCAAAGCTAAAAATTAATTTTAATATAATATCCTTTCTAAAAAACATATGGCAAACGCCTATTCTAAGAACAGAAGTTTGCCATATGGATGGTATATTATATATCTTTTTTAAATTTAAATATAGAGATGATTGCTAATACAGCTATAATAAATAAACAAGCGATAATACTGATGCGATTTGCTTCGTTTAATACAAAAGTTATCGCAATAGCGCCTAAAACGACAGCTGTAAATGCTGAAATATATGGATATCCCCAAAGTTTAAAGCTAGGGTTACTAGGATAGCTTCTACGTAATTTTATTTGCGCTAAACAAAGACTGATCCAAACAATAGAAACGATAAATCCAGGAAATGCCATTAATAAAGTAAAAACTTGATCTTGGGCAACAAGAGCAATCATTGATCCTAAAACAAGCACTACTGCCATCACAAGCAAACTATGGACAGGAACGCCATTTTTGGACACTTTTGAAAATATTTTTGGCCCTTCCCCTTCATCAGCCAATGAATACATCATTCTTGTACAGCCATAAATGCCTGAATTCGCTGCTGACAATACAGCTATGACTAAAATAAAATTCATTAAATGATCTGCAAAAGGAAAGCCAGTCATGGACAATACTTGAACAAAAGGACTAGATTCGTTTGTCAATTGATTCCATGGTATTAAGCCACAAATAATTAAAATCGGCAATGTATAAAATAATATAATCCGGAATATAAAACTTTTAATTACTTTTGGCAAAACTTTTTCTGCATCTTTGGCTTCTGTTACGGTTACACCGATTAGTTCAGATCCCCCATATGAAAACATAACAATCAATAATGCTGCAAAAATGGATGCCCAGCCGTTTGGGAAAAAGCCCCCATGACTCGTAAAGTTCTCCAAGTAGTTTGCTTGTCCACTTGGAATAATGCCAAATAAAATGCATGCACCTAAAATAATAAACACAATAATCATGGCAATTTTTATTCCCGCAAACCAAAATTCAAATTCCCCGTAGTTTTTTACATTCATCATATTAATCGCAATAAGCAATATAGAGCATATTAAGCTTAAAATCCATAATGGAATCGACGGCAGCCAATACTGCAAAAAACTTCCTGCAACGACGACTTCTATGATACAAACTGCTAGCCAAAGAATACAGTACAGCCAGCCTGTAATAAACGATAATCTGGGCCCGAACGCTTTGCGCACAAAACCTTTCATATTAGTATTCGGATAAACCATTGCCATCTCTGCGATAGCCCCCATTACGACAAGCAGCAATAATCCAGCAAATATATAAGCGACCACTACACCAGGTCCAGCCAAAGAGACTGTTTCTGCACTCCCTTTAAAAATCCCCGTGCCAATTGCTCCACCCATTGCCATTAAACTAATATGCCGAGGCAATAATTTTTTCTGTAGCTGATTCGTTGTTGCCATTGTTTCTCCCCCAGGTTGAAAATTCTTCATTATTTAGTGAGTTAACGATACTTTAGCAAGTTAAACCACTAATAATCTACTTTTTATAATAAATTAAAAAAGGCTGTTTCACAAGAATAAATTATAAGGAAATCTTACAATTCTGATAAGTCAACAGTATCTTCCAATTCGCTTTTAAGTGTATAAAACTAAATTTTCTATTAAAAAAATGCAATAATCCTCTGAGGAAAATGCTCAGAGGATTATTACATTAAATTTTACTATAAGATTCAGCTGATGAAAATACCTCTTCCTTACTTTGATTGCTTCGTTCAGAAGAAATTTGAATCGTCCCTCCTAAAACTCCTTTAGCGCGTTTTGTATCCAGCAAGTTTTCCCAACGAGCGATAATAAATGCTGCAACAGCATACCCAATAATATTTACAGTTGTACGGAAGTTCCCCATAAATCTATCTGGTGCAAGCATTAAAGCAACTGCCGCTACTGAGATGGAGCCTGTTGCTGCTGCAGTTGCAGACAAAGCTACAAAGGCTGATCCTGGAATTCCTGCCATTCCTTTTGAAGTTAATAATAAAATCCCCAGCATTACAAGCTGATCCATTAAAGTTAGGTCAACACCTGTTGCTTGAGCCAAAAAAACAAGGGCGATAGAAAGGTAAATGGATGCCCCATCTAAATTAAAGGAATAGCCAGTCGGCACTACTAGTCCAACAACTGCTTTATTGCACCCAGCTTCTTCAAATTTGTGCATCAACTGAGGCATGACCGCTTCTGTAGAGCCTGTAGCAAATGCAAGCATAATTTCTTCTCGTATAAACAAAATTAATTTCCATAAACTCAATTTACAAAAGACTTGCAAGATTATTGCTAAGACTAGCAAAAAGATAATACATGCAGCTGTCATTGCCACAAATAGCTTACCAAAAGAAGCTAAAGTATTTAATCCATATTGGCTGACCGCAACTGCCATCGCACTAAATGTAGCCAATACTGTTAATTTCATAATATAACCCATTATCTTAAAAAGAACAGAATTTATATTTTCTAGTACATCTATTAATAGGTCTGAAGTTCGACCGCCAATATGAACTAAAGCAATTCCAAATAAACAAGAGATTAGCAGTACTTGCAGCATGGAATTATTAGCAAATGCGCCTACAGCACTATCTGGGATTATGTTTAAAATAAATTCTCCTTCACTTGGAAGATGAGAACCATTTGTTTTCGCTTCTATATCGCTTGTGCTTAAAGTAGCAGGATCAATATTTAACCCAACGCCCGGATTCATGATATTTCCAACTACCATTCCAATAACGAGGGCAAATGTTGTAACTATTTCAAAGTACAATAAAGTTTTACCACCTATTTTTCCTACTGTTTTTATATTGCCTACTTTTGCAATCCCAACAACTACTACTCCAAAAACTAATGGGGCAATAATCATTTTAATCAGTTTAATAAATCCATCTCCTATTGGCTTAAGCATCGTGCCAATGCTAGGCCACAAATAACCGATTAGAATCCCTAATACAATCGCTACCATTATCTGAAAAAACATTCCCTTATAAAAAGGCTGTTTCTTCGCTACTAAAGTTTGTTGATTCATTAGCTACCTCCACATTCTCAATATTCAGAAATTAAAAATTATTAACTCTTTTCTGAACGTTAACTTTTCTAACATGATACAATGAATAAATGGATATGTCATTGTAAATAATCAACAAATCTCGTCAGCAATGATAGCTAATTTAACTAAATTATTAGTTAATATAGCATTTTCATCGCATAATAATGGCATTAATCCCCTCTCCTTATGTTTTCTTTCCAACAAAATCTGGATTAGTTCGACAGCAATCAGCCGCAATATCCCTTACTGATTGTCAATTAAAGTTATCTCCTTTTTAGCATCATTTTTCCCATCAAAAAACAATTTTCCTGTTTGAAGCATTTATTACCCCATCTATTTTTAGTCTAATTGTATATAATAGATAAGTATTCGTTTTTTAAGAGGGTGAGATTATTTTATTTTTCTATTTTTTATTTGCTTACTGTACTGGCAATATTCTTTTTGGTTTCATAATAAGCAAGTTTTTAGCCAATAAAGATATACGAAAAGAAGGAAGCAGAAATGCTGGTGCAAGAAATGCTGGAAGGCTATATGGAAAAAAAGCATTTATTTTCACCTTTTTTGGCGATGCGTTAAAAGGCGCTTTTATTGTTTATCTTGGCAGGCTTTTGGGCTACTCAACTAGTATTCTATTATTAGGATTATTATTCGCTTGCGCGGGACATATCAAACCAATTTTCTTTCAGTGGAAAGGAGGTAAAGGAATTTCTTCCTTTATAGGAGGAATGATTACCATACAGCCTATTTTTATCTTCATCATTTTAGCGGCTTTTCTTCTCTTTTACCTTATTTATAGAAGTTTCACTGTTCCTGGTCTGCTTTCATTGGCAGCATGCTGTGTTTCCTTTCTCTTCCTTGAAGAAAGCCTTGCTAGTTTTTTTATTGCAACGATGCTGATGGCAATGATTGTGTTATCTCATAACATTCCTTTAAGACATTTTATACAAAAAAAATCCAACGATAATTAATTACTAGTTGTTTTATTATCGTTGGATTTTTTGAAAGGTGGATTTTAATGAAAAAACAATCACCATATCTTTTTAAGCTAGCGAATTCGCCCCATGAATTTGAACAAATACATCAGTTGAACTATGAAACATTTGTGGAAGAAATTCCACAGCATGAAAAAAAAGAAGAGCGGGCATTAGTCGATTCTTTTCATCAACAGAACACCTATTTAATCGCTTTAAAGGATCAAACACTTATTGGAATGGTTGCGATTCATGATAATCGACCATTTTCTTTAGATAAAAAATTAGGATCCGTCGAACGCTATTTGCCTGTTCATTCTTCCAAAATATGTGAAATACGATTATTATCGATTAGAAAGGAATATCGAAAAACAAAAGTTTTTATTGGACTAATGAGAATGCTTTATCAATATTTTATTCAGCATGGCTATACACTAGCTATCATTAGTGGAACGACACGGGAGTTAAAGCTTTATAAACATATGGGATTTTTGCCATTCGCTCATTTGGTGGGACAAAAAGGGGCTTTCTATCAGCCAATGTATATAACAAAGGAAATTATTAATCAGTCAAAAAATTTATATCATCATCAAGTATCTTTTTTGCCTGGGCCAGTTGAAATAAATCATGAAGTGAAATCGGCTCTCCTTCAAGATGTTATCCCACATAGAGATCAAAAATGTTATGAATTGATGAAGTCTGTACAAAATAAGCTTTGTTCTTTAACTTCGTCTACATATGCACAAGTGCTGCTTGGTACAGGCACCTTAGCTAATGATTGCATCGCAGCACAACTTAGTTTGTTAGGTGAAAAAGGATTGATTTTAAGCAATGGGGAATTTGGCGAAAGATTAATAAGTAGGGCAGATCGTTTTAAGTTATCCTATTCCTCGCTTAGAAAAAAATGGGGCGGAATTTTTTATGAAGATGATCTTTTAGAAGTTTTGGAAGAAGATATCAAATGGATTTGGTACGTCCACTTGGAAACATCAACTGGTGTTCTGAACTCCATGGACATGATTTCTTCTTTTTGCCAAAAGTATGGTTTAAAGGAAATAGTTGATTCCATTAGTTCAATAGGTGCTCTCCCATTACAGTTAAAAAATGTATATCTCGCCTCAGGAGTAAGCGGTAAAGCCTTAGGCTCGCTTGCTGGTTTATCCTTTGTTTTTCATAATTACCCTATACAACCAAGTTTACAATTACCGCCCTATCTAGATTTAGGAGAATACTTTAAGAAAAGGAGCATTCCATATACTCATTCTTCCTATCTGCTTTCTGCATTAGACGCAGCTCTTTCTGTGGAGTTTAGAGAAAGATATATACAGATAAAAAATCTTTATTCTAATGCCTATAAAAAACTGAATGAAGAAGGATTTTCCATATTAACAGACTCAAAGAACGGCGCTTTTCCTATTCTAACTGTTTGTATTGAGGACCTATCCTCTCGTATGTTGGGTGACTTACTGAAGGGACAAGGATATATCCTTCATTATGAAAGCGACTATCTGTTAGAAAGAAATTGGATTCAAATTGCCACTATTGGGCAGATTACCCTAGATGAGATGAATAAAATGATTGACCTTTTTACTGCGCTTTATCATTATTTAAAAAGTGAAAGAGCAGATTCTATTATGGGCAGCTAGTCAGATCTTCTACTTCAGCTCCTCCTCCTTTTGTTCACTGAAGAGGACAATAAAAATAAAAGAATCAGTTTTCACATTTTATCTACAACAGTTCTTAAACAACTATAGATATATTTGTGAAATCTGATCCTTTTTATCAAAGCTCTCTACTTAGTTTTTAGCCGTTTTATTCAAATCCCTAAATAAAAACCGTATCCAATAACCAAGCAGCTTAAAAATTTTAAACCATATAATCAAATATAGGAAACAAGTTTAGCGCGCTCTTCCTCTGTTAACGGCACTAATGGCAATCTTACGGAACCAACATCCAAGCCTTTTATCTGAAGAGCTGTTTTTACAGGCACAGGGTTTGGCGCCATAAACATCGCAGTCATAATAGGCAATAATTGCTGATGAATTTTTGCCGCCTTTTCTACATTCCCTTCTAAAAAGGATGCCACCATTTCCTGCATTTCATTTCCAATTATATGAGAAGCTACAGATATTATGCCATTTCCGCCAACAGAAAGGATCGGCAATGTCAAGCTATCATCCCCACTATATACAGCGAAATCATCTTTTGTCCCTGCAATAATTTTTGTCATTGCTGTCAAATTGCCGCTTGCTTCTTTAACAGCAACAATATTATCAATAGCATTAGCCAAACGGATAATCGTTTCTGGTTCAATATTTACTACAGATCGCCCAGGAATATTATAAATCATAACTGGAAGAGATGTGTTTTCAGCTACTGCTTTAATATGCTGATAAATCCCCTCTTGATTTGGCTTGTTATAGTATGGACCTACTACCATAACAGCGTCTACTCCTGCCGCTTCTGCTTGTTTTGTTAATTCGATGGAATCATATGTGTTATAACTACCTGTTCCTGCAATTACTGGAACTCTCTTTTCCACTACATCTACCACATGTTTAAACAAAGCAACTTTTTCTTGCTTTGATAATGTTGGCGATTCTCCAGTTGTACCTGCTACTACTAATGAATCTGTTCCATTCTCAAGTAAATAGTTAATTAACTGTGTTGTTTTCGGAAAATCAATATGTCCCTTTGCATCAAATGGTGTAATCATGGCCGTTGCTACCCTACCAAATAAACCCATCGTTCCACTCCTATTCTCATTTTCAATCTTGTTGTGTTTTATTGCAACACTTCTTTTTCTAATTCAAATGCATCATGCAATACATTTACGGCTTTTTTTAAATCTTCTTGCTTCACAAGCACCCAAATCGTCGTATGGCTATCAGCAGATTGCAAAATGCGAATACCTTCTTTGGATAATGCCGTCACAATTTTAAAAGTTACTCCAGGAACACCAGCCATACCTGCACCAACAACAGATACTTTAGCACAATCTCTTTCCACAACAGGTTCATAGCCCATTTGCTCTAAAATAGAAATTGCCTTGGCAGTCATTTCAGCACTTACTGTATAAACAACACTATTGGGTGATATATTGATAAAATCAACACTGATTTCCTCATTTGCCATTGCTTTAAACACTTGTGCCTGCAAATCGTATTGGTCCTTTTTAGCAAATACCTTCACTTGTGTAACTGGCGCAACATGAGCAATGCCTGTTACAGGCCTTTCTTTTATATCACTGCCCATATTTTCAGGGCTAATAGTTGTTACTAGTGTGCCAAGACCTTTGGAGTATGTGGAACGAATTCGTATGGGAACTTTTGCTTGCATAGCAATTTCAACCGCTCTAGGATGGATAACTTTTGCGCCTTGATACGCCATATTACAAACTTCCGTATACGTAACAACAGATAAGGGTCTTGCATTTTCTGCAATTCGGGGATCTGCCGTCATAATTCCCTCAACATCTGTAAATATATCAATTACTTCTGCATCTAAAGCTGCACCTAATGCCGCTGCTGAAGTATCACTTCCGCCTCTTCCTAATGTAGTTGTATCACCATTTGCAGAAGCTCCTTGAAATCCTGCCACAACGACAACATCCACTATTTCCAGCTCTTTTTTTAAACGCGCGACATCCATCTCAATGATTCTAGCTTGATTAAAATCATCATTTGTTAAAAATCCAGCTTGTGCCCCTGTTAAGGCAGTCGCTTTAATATTGTTGTTCACTAGCATTTCGGTAAAAACAACACTTGAGATAATTTCACCGCATGATAAAAGCAAGTCGTTTTCCCGTTTGCTTAATCTATTTTCTGCACCGCCAATTAAAGACAATAGAGTATCTGTTGCATATGGTTCTCCTTTACGGCCCATTGCAGATACAACAACCACTGCTTTATATCCCTGCTGCAATGCATCTTCAATATGTTCTTTTGCTTTGTTGCGAGCTTCTTCATCTCTAACAGAAGTTCCGCCGAATTTTTGTACAATTATTTTCATTATAAACACCTCAATACACTTAAAAAAGTGCTATTTTTGAGGGTTCTCTACTCTAGAACAGGTTGCACTTCATTTTACACTAAAAAATAAAGTGCAATTATTCATTGCTGTTTTAAAGACCCTCTATTTCTTTCACATACATAGTATAGACTGTTTTCTGAAATTGTACAGAAATGCACCTTTATCTATTTATATGTTAAGCAGAGGACACTACTTTGTTGCTACTGTCCATAATTTTTTTTTATTTATTTTACGATTCCTAACTTCACTAGGCTTTCAGCAATTTGAACAGAGTTCCATGCAGCACCCTTTAATAAATTATCGGAAACAACCCACATATGGAAGCCATTTTCTGCATCTAAATCTTTTCTGATACGTCCTACAAATGTGTCGTTTAATCCAACACAATCAGCCGGCATTGGATAAATTTGATTTTCTGGATCGTCTTGCAAAACAACACCCGGAGCTGATTTTAAAATTTCTTTTATATCAGCAGCAGTTACATTATTGTCATTTAATTCAAAATAAACTGACTCTGAATGACCTGTTGCCACCGGTATGCGTACACATGTTGCTGCCACTTTCAGTTTTTCGTCATGCATAATTTTTTTTGTTTCATTAATCATTTTCATTTCTTCATAAGTAAATCCATTTTCTGTAAACACATCGATTTGCGGAACTGCATTAAATGCAATTTGGTAATGTTTTTTATCGCTTTTAACTGGAAGAATTTTGGGTTCAAAGCTTTCATTGTTAATGATTGCTTTTGTTTGGCTGTTTAATTCTTCCACAGCAGCTGCTCCAGAACCAGAAACTGCTTGGTAAGTAGAAACTAATACTTTTGACAAACCATATTTTGCCTTCAATGGCTCAAGTGCTACTACCATTTGAATAGTAGAACAGTTCGGGTTTGCAATAATTCCTTTATGTTTGAACAAATCCTCTTCATTTACTTCCGGCACTACTAATGGCACATTCTCATCCATGCGGAATGCACTTGTATTGTCGACAACAATTGCCCCATGCTCCACTGCGTGTGGCGCCAATTCTTTTGAAACCCCTCCGCCTGCGCTGAATAAAGCAATATCAATTCCCTTAAAGCTTTCCGGTGTAGCTTCCTGTACTGTCACTTCTTGCCCTTTATAAGTAACCTTTGTCCCAGCAGAACGCTTAGAGGACAAAAGAGTTAATGTTGAAATCGGAAAATCTCTTGACTCAAGTGTTTTAATCATCTGTTGCCCTACTGCTCCAGTTGCTCCAACTACTGCGACGTTAAATCCTTTTTTTTGCTCCATTTAAAGGCTCCCCTTCCAAGGTGAAAATTTCTCTATAGTATACAATAATGACGGCGACAAGCTCGCCGCCATCAATGAATATTCTTTATTTTAACATATTACACACATATGAACAGAATCTTTTTTCTGATTCTTTCAAAAAGATGATCAGAAGCGCAATAACCTCTAACCTTTTTAATGGACAAACATCTTTTTCTTGAAAATAATGGAATGCTATCCATCATTTAATCTAAATATTTTTCAATAATGACTGGCTGAATTTGTTTGCCTTCAATTGCTGCTTCAATCGTTTCAGGAAGCGCCGCCATTCTTGCTACCATAGAATTAGGTTTTTTCACAGGATCATCTTGGCCAAATGGAATAAAATAAATATTTTTTGTTGCCATTAGCCTCATTAAGTTTACCCCATTTAAACCAAGAGCATCATTTGTAGAAATCCCTAATACTACCGGCTTTTGATTGCGCAATGTAGCTTTTGCTGCCATTAAAACGGCATTGTCTGTCATCGCATTGGCAAATTTGCTCATGCTATTTCCTGTAAGCGGAGCAATAACCATGCAGTCTAAAGGAATCTTAGGTCCTAGCGGCTCCGCAGCAACAATACTGTCAATGGTTTGATTTCCAGTTAATTCCTCTATTTTTCCAATCCATTCAAATCCTTTGCCAAAACGAGTATTTGTACTTTTTACATTTCCTGTAACAACTGGAACAACATCTGCTCCAAGGTTCACTAATTTCTCTATTTGTGGATATACTTCTGCATACGTACAATGTGATGCGGAAATGCCAAATCCAATTCTTTTATCTTTTAAGCTCATTCTGACTGCTCCTTTCCCTTTTGCAGCTCCTCGTGTAATAACTGTGACAAAACATCTGCCAAAATGTTCCCAGCGGTTTTCGGTGCAACAATTCCAGGCAAGCTAGGTGCTAATAAAGCTTTAATTCCTCTTTTTTCTGCATATTGAAAATCCGTTCCTCCCGGCTTGGAAGCAAGGTCGATGATTAATGTATGCAAGGGCATTTTTTCAATTACAGCAGAGGTAACAACTAAATGAGGAATTGTATTTATACAAATATCAATGTTGCCAACTTCCTCTTTGAGATGATTTAAATGCACCGGCGTTAAGCCCATTTCTGTGATGCGGGCCAAATGTTCACTTGTGTTTGCTGCAACCTTTACTTTAGCTCCTAATGCATGGAATGTGCGTGCAACACTCATGCCTACACGCCCCAATCCTAATACAATAATGTTAGAACCATGAATGGTTGTGTCTGTATGCTGAATGGCCATCATTATTGTCCCTTCCACTGTTGGGATAGAATTCAATATGGCAACATCATCCCTTTGAAACAACTGGATTAAAGATCTGTTAGCATTTTTAGTAATACTATTTAAATAAGCGTTGGAAATTCCTGAATAAACAACGCAATGAGGAGGTGTCTTTTTTAATAGTTCTTCCGTCAAATGTACTTCCTCATTTGAAAAAATGGTATCTACCTGTCCGTCAAGAGTTGTTCCTTTTACAGGTATAATAATGGCATCAATCTTTGAAAAATCGACTCCATCAACTTTTTCTTTAGCAGCTCCTGTAAAAGCGTGATCTAGCTGTTCAAAGCCTATTAAAGAAAGCAATGCATTTTGCTCTGTTAGTTTCCTGACAATTTCGAGCTGTCTCGCATCACCGCCGATAACAGCGATTTTCATCCCTGTCAGCATGAATATTTCACCTTCTTTTTTATAAAAATCCTCCTTGCAATGAATCATATTACTTCAACATCTTATGTAAATACTCGTTATTCGGTGAGTTTCTTTCCTGAATTTCTCGCAAAAACAAAAACCGCAGTTTTTTTCTATCATTACAATAGAAAAAAACTGCGGTTTTTGCGTAATTTTTATTTTTCCAGAAAAAATCCAATAAAAACTATTGCAGTGATTTTGGCAAAATGCCATCTGGACTGATAAGGGAAACAGAAAATTTATTTGTAAATATTTGATGCGCCATGCTATTCACATCATCTTTTGATACACGGTCAATTTGCTCAACAATTTCATCCAAGGAGCGATGTTTGCTTAACAATAATTCATTTTTGCCATTTCTGCTCATGCGGCTGTTGGTGCTTTCCAAACTCAGCATTAAGCTGCCTTTTAGCTGCTCTTTGCTGTTGTATAATTCTTTTTCCGTTATTCCTTCACGTTTTAATGTGGCAAGGCTGGTCTGAATGGTTTCATATAATTCATCCAATTGATTAGCCCCGGTTCCACCATAAATCGTTACAATTCCACTGTCTTGAAAAGCTGAATGGTAAGAGAAAATCGAATAGGCAAGGCCTTTTTGTTCTCTTACATCTTGGAATAATCTAGAGCTCATGCTGCCCCCTAGAATATTATTTAAGGAAATTAAACTATACATATCCTTATGGCCAACAGGCAATCCATTAAAGCCCAAGCATAGATGAGCCTGCTCTGTTTCTTTTTTTCGCGCTACATTATTGGCATGGAATGTTGGAATCGTCAGTTCTTGTTTTCTTTTTCCTGCCTCATAATTTCCAAAATATTTTTCTGCTTCGCTAATAAATGTTTCTTCTATATTGCCAGCAATCGAAATTACTACATTTTCAGGTGTATAATAGTCAAACATATACTCTCTTAACGTATCTCCATTAAAAGTAGCCAATGTTTTTTCTGTTCCTAAGATAGGATAGCCTAACGGATGTTTTTCATAAATAGCCTGACTTAATAAATCATGCACAATATCATCTGGTGTATCATCATACATTTTTATTTCTTCATACACGACATTTTTTTCTTTTTGCAACTCTTTTTCTTCAAAAGTAGAATTGAAAAACATATCTGCAAGAACTTCTAATGCCATCGGAGCATGGGCATCCAACACTTTTGCATAGTAGCATGTATATTCTTTTGAAGTAAACGCATTGACTTGACCGCCGATGCTATCAAAAGACTCGGCAATTTCTCTAGCATTTCTTGTTTTCGTTCCCTTAAAAAACATATGCTCTAAAAAGTGCGAAACACCATTATTTGTTTCGTCCTCTTTACGCGAACCTGTTCCAATCCATACACCAATAGCAACAGAGCGCACAGTAGGTATATTTTCTAACACAATGCGTACTCCATTTTGGCAAGTATACTTTTTAATCAAGTAGGTTCCTCCTGTTCTAAACGCCAATTAAATTAGCTTATGCGAATGCTAGTATATCTTATTCTTATTATTTTTACCAAAAAGTTGTTTCAATATCAGAGATTTTGTATTAATTTCTAAAATGAAATTTTAATATGGAGTGTTTTTCCACATCCTTGCTGATTTCAAGCCCTTAAAGCAACAAGATAGGATATAGTTACACAGGCGCTGCCACTCAACGCGAGAACTATAAATCTATATTCTTTTATATCAGGATTTTGCCAGCATTTTTTCTAGCTAGATTTCTCCTAAACTAATCTTTGATATGGGATTTTTATCTTCATTACATAGGGATAAAATCTACTAGTTACTTAAGCGCTTTGCCATTTCGTTCTTCGCTTAATAGTTCTGTCACCGTATTTATTTCATATCCTTTTGCTTGAATTTGTTCTATTAATTGATCGATTGAACTGGTAGTAGGCTGTGTTGGATGCATTAAAATCATTGCTCCATTATGGACTTTTTCCACTACCCGATTAATCAGTTCCTCTTTCGAAGGTTTTCTCCAATCAATTGTATCAATAGACCACATCAATGTTCCCATATTATACTGGCTTGCGATATTGACAACCTCATTTGTATAACTGCCGCTTGGCGGTGCGAACCAATTGACTGTTTTTCCAGTTGTTGCTTCTATCACATCATTTGTTTTCTTTAGCTCTTGGTTTATTTGCGCTGTTCCGATTTTGCTCATATCGGGATGGGAATAAGAATGATTTCCGACTTCATGTCCTGCATCCACAATCATTTTAGCAAGTTCTGGATTTTTTTTTGTCCAACGTCCTTCTAAAAAAAAGCTTGCTTTAACATGATGTTTTTTTAATGATGCAAGAATATCTGGCAAATACTCATTACCCCATGCCACATTAATAATAAAGCTGACCATCTGCTTATTTGGATTTCCTTTATAAATGGGAGATGGTGGAAGATCTTCTAGGTGCACAGATGGTTTGAGCTGTTTATATACAAGGTTTTTCTCTTTGAAAGCACCAGAATTCTTCATTTTTTTATAGGATGCATCCACATCCACTTCCAGTCCATTAATGCCAGGAATCGCTTTCCAGACAGGATCTATTTTTGCATCTTCTGGAGCAACATTATATTTTTTAGCTTTTTTTTGGATTTCTTCATATAAAGGATCCTTAGTTGCACTAACAAGCATTGTTTCTTCTTTCAAACTTGCTACATATGTATTAGATAAAGGATTATTTGCAATAAACCATGATATTAGTATTAACATTATTAAAGGAATAGCCTTTTTCATTTTCCCTTCCCCTCCTTCTTAAATTTTTATGTTTAAAAAGGACAAGGTAGAACATATCTTGCGAAGAAAGCGCCATCTTATAAGGGAATTTTAAAATGAAAAACACTAGAATAAATAGCTCGGGGCAACCTTACATTTTTTCCCATATTTTAATCTAAATAAAAAAGGTTGACTCTTTTAGAAAGAATTAAATTCCAAGAAAATTAGTTCAAGGAATAATTCTTTTTTGAGTCAGCCTCCTATTTTTTTAAAACTTCGCTGTTATCGGCCTCATGAGATGCCTTAATTTTTGGCATTTTCTGCTTGTTCTCTTTGTTCACGCAAAACAGCTTTACGGGAAAGGTTTACTCTGCCTTGTTTATCAATTTCTGTTACTTTTACAAGTATTTCATCGCCTAAAGCAAGCACATCTTCTACTTTTCCAACTCTTTCTTCTGCAAGTTCAGAAATATGGACAAGTCCATCTTTACCATTAAAAATTTCTACGAATGCACCGAATTTTTCAATGCGCTTTACTTTTCCAAGATACATTTGTCCTACAACCACTTCACGAACAATATCTTCAATAATTTGTTGAGCTTTTTTATTCATTTCATCATCAACAGATGAAATGAATACTGTTCCATCTTGTTCGATGTCGATTTTAACACCTGTTTCTTCGATGATTTTATTAATTTGTTTACCGCTTGGTCCAATAACATCACGGATTTTATCTGGATTAATGCTCATCATCAGAATTTTTGGTGCATAAGAAGATAATTCTTCTCTTGGTGTATTAATTGTGTTTAGCATAGATTCCAAAATTTGCATGCGGCCAATTTTTGCTTGCTGCAATGCTTCTTCAAGAATTTGTCTAGAAAGTCCATCGATTTTAATATCCATTTGCAGTGCTGTTACACCTTTTGCAGTTCCAGCTACTTTAAAGTCCATATCGCCCAAGTGGTCTTCCATTCCTTGAATGTCTGTTAAAATACTGTAGAATTCTCCAGATTTAATTAAGCCCATCGCAATCCCTGCAACCGGTGCTTTAATTGGAACTCCTGCATCCATCATCGCAAGAGTACTTGCACAAATGCTTGCTTGTGATGTAGAACCATTTGATTCCAATACTTCTGAAACCAGGCGAATTGTATACGGGAAGTCTTTTTCTGATGGAATGACTGGCTCTAATGCTCTTTCACCAAGTGCTCCATGTCCAATTTCACGACGACCAGGTCCACGCATTGGGCCTGTTTCCCCCACACTAAAGTTTGGAAAATTATAATGATGCATAAAACGTTTTTCTTCTTCAACGCCCAACCCGTCAAGGATTTGTACATCTCCTAATGCTCCTAATGTACAAATGCTTAGTGCTTGGGTTTGTCCACGTGTAAATAATCCTGATCCATGTGTTCTTGGCAGTAAGTGGACTTCTGAAGATAGTGGACGAATTTCTTCCAAACCACGTCCATCAGGTCTTACTTTATCTTCTGTAATTAAGCGGCGCACTTCATTTTTCACTAGTTTATCTAAAATTTGTTTCACTTGTTTTAACTCTTCTTCGCTTACTTCTTCTGCTTCATATTTTGCGATAACAGATTCTTTGACTGCTTTAATCGCCGCTTCTCTTGCATGCTTTTCTTGGACACGAATTGCATCAAGCATTTCTGTTTCACATAGTGCGCGAACATCTGCTTCAATTGTCTGATCTAATTCATACAGAACAATTTTCATTTTTTCTTTGCCGATTTCTCCAACAATTTTTTCTTGGAAAGCAATTAATCGTTTAATTTCATCATGTCCGAACATAATAGCTTGCAGCATTACTTCTTCCGGTACTTCATCGGCGCCAGCTTCTACCATATTAATCGCATCTTTTGTTCCTGCAACTGCTAAATTAATATCGCTTTTTTCTGCTTGTTCTACTGTTGGGTTAATAACAAATTCTCCATCAATGCGGCCAACATATACACCTGCAATTGGTCCTCCAAACGGTATATCGGATACAGACAATGCAAGAGATGATCCAAACATTGCTGCCATTTCTGTTGAACAGTCTTGATCCACACTCATTACTAAGCTTACTACTTGCACTTCATTGCGGAAACCATCAGCAAATAGCGGGCGAATTGGTCTATCGATTAGACGACTTGCTAAAATCGCGCGTTCGCTTGGTCTTCCTTCCCTTTTAATAAATCCACCAGGAATTTTTCCAACTGCATATAATCTTTCTTCATAGTTCACAGTCAACGGGAAAAAATCTAGATTTTTTGGCTCTTTCGATGCAGTTGCCGTGCTTAATACAGCAGAATCTCCGTATCTTACCAATACTGCACCATTTGCTTGTTTCGCTAATTGACCTATTTCGACTGTCAGCTTCCTGCCAGCCCAGTCAATGGAATATACCTGTTTCTCTTGTCCCATTCATAAACCCCTCTCTACTCATTCACTTATTAGAGGTTTTGGCTTTAAAAAAGTACTACCTAAACCTGCTTGCTTTTTTTTGAAGGGAAAATTCCTTCAATATATATATTTTGCTTCTGTAGAAAGCGCAGCCGCCTATCGCCTATCGTACTTCAGATCATCTTCTTCTACGATAAGACAAAATCGAGTCGCTTTCACTCCTCGTGTTTTCTTTATCTCTGTCGATGCTCTTCCAGTACGTACAGCGATGTGCAGGCGTCTTTCGCTTTTCTTATAGTATACACAATTTGTGTTACTTAAAAACTATTGTTATGTAATCTTTAAGTTGGGTATATTATATAAGTATCAAGTATTTATTTTAGCTGATTTGTACATGTATACCTTATTATGTTATTCTTGCACAATAAAAAAGCGGGAACAAGTATCCCGCTTTTTTAAACTATCTACGTAAACCAAGTTTGTTAATTAAAACACGGTAACGTTGAACATCTTTATTACGTAGGTATGTTAGTAGATTACGACGTCTACCTACCATTTTCAAAAGACCACGACGTGAGTGATGATCTTTTTTATGTGTACGTAAATGATCATTCAAATTGTTGATTGACTCAGTAAGGACAGCGATTTGAACTTCTGGAGATCCAGTATCGTTCTCATGCGTTTTGTACTCATTGATAAGTTCGTTTTTACGTTCTTGAGTGATTGCCATCCTGTTTCACCTCCTATATCCTATTACACTAATCCCCAATTACCGAGCAAAACGTTGGTGAATCGATTTGCCAAGCAATGGTTGTCTTTAGTACGTTTATAAGAATAACCTTTTTTTTAAAAAAAATCAAGCCAAACATTCTTTTTCTTTCATTTTCTCTTTCTTTTAAGCATTATTTCCTAAAAGCTTTTAGCTTAAACTTGACGCCTTTATTTTTTATGGAAGTACTCAAGCGCTTGTTGTTTATCTTTTTGAATTTGATTCACCAATTCTTCAATTCCTGCAAATTTCTGTTCACTTCTTAAGCGGATATGCCACTCTACAACGACTTTTTCTCCATATATTTCTCCCTTAAAATCAAAGATATGAACTTCTATCGATTGTCTTTTATTATCCTTTTTAAAAGTAGGTTTCGTTCCTACATTACATACCCCATTATGCCATACATTTCCTACTTTAACTTTCACTGCATACACACCCTGAGGCGGCAAAAGCAGGTTTGAATCACTTTCAATATTAGCAGTCGGAAATCCAATCGTTCTTCCTCTTTTATCGCCATGGATGACAATGCCCTCACTAATATAAAATCGTCCTAAAAGAGAAGGGACTTTATCCATTTCTCCTTTTTGAATATACGTGCGAATGAGAGTAGAACTGACTTTTTCTCCATGATATGTTTCTTTTTTTATTATGGTCGTCTCAAAAGCATTCCGTGACTGCTCCTTTAATGTTTCCGCAGTGCCTTTAGCCATTTTTCCATATGTGTAATCAAATCCTGCTACTACATGCTGAACATTTAAGTTAATTAAACACTGGTCAACAAATTGTTGTGGAAGAAGGTTCGCAAAGTCTTTTGTAAAATGAATAATAAAAATATAATCAATGCCGAGTTTTTCCATTTGTTCTATTTTTGTTTGATAAGAAGTTAACAGAGCAATGGGCTTGGCATCACCTAACACCTCAGAAGGATGAGGCGCAAATGTCATTACGCCGCTTTTCCATCCTTTTTTCTCTGCAATTTCTTTTGCTTTTCCAATTACTTTCTGATGTCCTAAATGAACACCATCAAAATAACCTAATGCCATGACTAATGACGGAAAATTATTATTTTTAAAGTTTTCAGGGTTATTAATTCTCACAACTTCCACTACACTACTCACCTTTTCTAGCTATATAATTATATTTATACCGACTAATGTATTCTTTTCTTGAAACTTCAATCGGCGAGGTTCTGTTTGCCAATGAAATAAAGATAATCAAAGCACTTTTAAAATTTTGCTTGGTTTGATTTTTCCTGCCTTTGTAGGATGATGCACATAGATAGCCAATGCTTCTCCTTCTTCAGACTCCATGACAATCAGATCTCCTACTCCCTTTAAATCAGATGGCATCTCAAGTACCATGCCATTTCGCACTTTCATAGCTAATGTATCATTTATTTGAAATTTCGGCAAATCACATAAAGCATCCTCTAATGGTCGCAAATACTTCTCGATTGTCCCATTCTGTTGTTTTTCTGCTACTTCTTCTATGGTGAGACAGTCCTTTTTCGTCATTGTTGCTGATCGTGTTCTCGTAAGCTTAGACATATGAGCAGGATATCCCAGCATTTCTCCTATCATCACAGCTAGTGTTCGAATATATGTCCCTTTGCTGCAATCGACAATAAATCGAAAAGAAACCGTTTCTCCCCTAAGTTCTTCCCAATCGTCCAATAAATTTAATGAATAAATGGTGACTTCACGTGTTGGCCGTTCAACTTCTATACCTTGTCTTGCATATTCATACAGTTTTTTCCCATTTACTTTTACGGCAGAATACATAGGAGGTGTTTGCTTAATAAGACCTGTCAATGTTTTTAGAACATCTTCCACCATTGCTCTTGTAATTGTTTGGGTGACCTTTTTTTGATTTGCAATTTCCCCTGAAGCATCTTCAGTTGTAGTAGAAAAGCCAATAGTCACTTCTCCTTCATATGTTTTGCCTGCATCAGTAATGTATTCTGCTACTTTTGTTGCTCTTCCTAAACAAATAGGCAGCACTCCGTCCACATCCGGATCTAATGTACCTGTATGGCCTATTCTTTTCATATGTAGTATTTTGCGCAGCTTAAATACACAATCATGTGATGTCATTCCTTTTGGTTTCCATAAAGGCAATATTCCTTCCATTTTAAGAACTCCTTTTCCAATTTATTGCAGTTATTTATTTTTTAGATTTCTTTAAAAACAGCATCCATACTTGCGATATAAAAAAAGGCGGCTTTTTTATCTCATTCTTCTCTATGCAATAGTGAAAGAAAGGATGCTTCTTTCTTATTGCATAGGGAATTTGACATAATAAAAAGCCACCCCTAATACTAATGTAAACAAAATTTGTTTACTTCTCTTCTGATTGTTCTTCTTTTGCAATTTGATGAAGCAATGTATCAATGCGATTTCCGTAATCAATAGATTCATCAAATTCAAACGTAATTTCAGGAGTTTTGCGTAAACGAATTCTTTGTCCAATTTCAGAACGAATGAATCCTTTTGCTTTTGCTAATCCCTTTAGCGTATTTTCACGCTGTTCTTGATCTCCTAAAACGGAGATATAAACCGTTGCTTGTTGGAGATCGCCTGTAACATTTACATCCGTTACAGTAACAAAACCAATGCGAGGATCTTTAATCTTGCGACTAATAATCTCGCCAAGTTCTTTTTTCATCTGTTCTCCAACACGATTTGGTCTAAGGCTCATCGTATTCCACCTCTTTTATTAAAGCCATTCTATATCTGTTAGTGTTCTCTCCATTTCTGGAAATGAGTCAATAAATTTCAAAACATAATCAAACTCTTTTTCCAGAGGCATTTTGCTAGAAGCGACAGCTGCAATAGCTATCTTTGTATGCTGCCAAGTGTCTTGAAAGTCTACTTCCGATACAGAAATATTATATTTTTGTTTTAAGCGGGTTGTAATTCGCTGAAGTACAGCCCGCTTTTCTTTTAACGAATGAGCATCATAAATGATTGCTTCAACAGTTAAAAGACCTATAATCATTTGCGTTCAATTTCTTCCATAATATACGCTTCGATAATGTCGCCTTCTTTAACATCATTGAAGTTCTTAATAGTTACACCACACTCGTAGCCTTGGCTTACTTCTTTTGCATCGTCTTTAAAACGTTTTAATGCGTCAATTTCGCCTTCAAAAATAACAACACCATCACGAATTAAACGAATTCCGCTATCTCTTGTAATTTTTCCGTCTGTTACATAAGAACCAGCGATTGTTCCAATTTTTGATACTTTAAATGTTTGACGGATTTCTGCCTGGCCGATGATTTTTTCTTGGAATTCTGGATCTAGCATTCCTTTCATCGCTGCTTCAATTTCTTCAATCACCTTATAGATAATGCGGTGCAGACGTACATCTACTTCTTCAGCATCTGCTGCTCTTTTTGCATTTACATCTGGACGAACGTTAAATCCGATAACAATCGCATTTGACGCTGCTGCAAGCGTAATATCTGATTCATTAATTGCACCAACTGCTGTATGAATAATCTTAACGTTAACGCCTTCTACTTCAATTTTGTAAAGTGCTGCTGCCAATGCTTCTGCAGAACCTTGAACATCCGCTTTTAAGACGATATTAAGATCTTTCATTTCTCCTTGTTTCATATGCTCAAATAAATTATCTAAGCTAATGCGTGTTTTTTCAGATCTTTGTGCTTGAATGGCTTGCGTAGAACGCGCTTCCCCTACTTGTCTTGCTGTTTTTTCATCTTTGAAGACAACAAAACGGTCACCAGCTTGAGGCACTTCGTTTAATCCTGTAATTTCAACAGGTGTAGATGGTCCAACACTTTTCACACGACGGCCTAAATCATTTACCATGGCCCGAACACGGCCAAATGTGCTACCTACTACGATTGGATCTCCAATATTTAATGTTCCATTTTGAACTAACAGGGTTGCAACAGAACCTTTTCCTTTATCAAGTTCTGCTTCAATAACCGTTCCAACTGCATTGCGTTTAGGATTTGCTTTGTATTCTTCCACTTCTCCTACAAGCAAGATCATTTCCAGTAATGTATCAATTCCTTCACCTGTAAGAGCAGACAGAGGAACAAAAATAGTATCCCCACCCCATGCTTCTGGTACTAATGCATGTTCTGTTAATTCTTGCATAACACGATCAGGATTTGCTGTTGGTTTATCCATTTTGTTTACCGCTACAATAATCGGCACTTCTGCCGCTTTAGCATGGTTAATAGCTTCAATTGTTTGCGGCATTACACCGTCATCTGCTGCTACTACTAGAATAGTGATGTCTGTAATTTTTGCGCCACGTGCACGCATTGTTGTAAAGGCAGCATGCCCAGGAGTATCTAAGAAAGTGATCTTTTTGCCATTTTCTTCTATTTGATATGCACCAATATGCTGTGTGATGCCTCCTGCTTCTCCAGCAGTTACTTTTGTATTGCGGATGCTGTCAAGCAATGTTGTTTTCCCATGGTCTACGTGTCCCATAATTGTAACAACAGATGGACGCTCTACTAATTCTGCGTCTTCATCATCGGCAAAGTATACTTCTAAGTCTGTTGCATCGATTTTGATTTCTTCTTCTACTTCTACTCCGTAGTCGCTTGCAATCAGTTCAATGGAATCTTTATCCAAATCTTGATTGATAGTAGCCATTACACCAAGCATAAATAACTTTTTAATAATTTCAGATGGTTCACGATGTAATTTTTTTGCTAGTTCCCCAACTGTTAAAGATTCGCTAAATGTAATTTTTGTTGGTAATTCCTTTTCCTTTTTAGGAGCAGGCGGCATTACAGGCGCTTGATTTTGCTGTTTGCCTTTGCGGTTATTATTTTTATTATTAGGACGGTTATTAGTTTTTGATTTATTATTAAAGGTTGGTTTATTATCTTTCGTATTCTTCACAGATTGATTTACTTTCCCCTTTTCGACCATTGCATCTGTCTCCTCCTCGTAGCTGTCTGCTATATTTTTCGCAGGATTTATTTGCGATGGTTTATTTTGGCTGTTTCCAGCGCTCTTATTATATACCTTATCCAGCTGTTTGACTGCATCTTCTTCCAGTGTTGTCATATGGTTGGATACTTCGACATTCATATCTTTTAATTGCGTAATAACATCTTTGCTGGAAATATTGAATTTTTTAGCGTATTCATAAACTCGCATTTTACTCATCATTTCACCCCCGCTAGAATTAATCGAGCAGCGTTAAAAGTTTTTTTGCAAATCCATTATCCAAAACAGCGACAACTACTCTCGCTTCTTTACCGATAGACTGTCCCAATATTTCTCGATTTGGCACCAAACGTACTGGCACAGCATATGACTTGCATTTATCGGTAATTTTTTTTGTCGTATTTTCCGACGCATCTTCTGATAATAAAATAAGCTTTGCAGTTCCGCTTCTAATTTCCTTAACGGCTAGTTCCTCACCTGAGGTAATCTTCCGTGCTCGATTTGCTAAGCCAAGTAATGACATCCATTGTTTTTGATTCATTTGGATTGTCTTTGCTCCTTCTCTATTATTTCCATGAGCTCTTCATAAATTGAATCTTCAATAGCCACTCCAAGCTGGCTGGAAAGAATATTTTTTTTCTTGGCTAAAAGCACTGCTTCTTTATCCTTAGAAAGATATGCCCCACGTCCGGATTTCTTTCCTGTTAAATCAACAGTTACTTCTCCTTCTTTCGAGCGAACGATGCGAACTAGTTCTTTTTTCGGCCTCATCTCACCGGTAGCAACACATTTACGCATTGGAACTTTTTTCGGTTTGTTCACACACATTCACCTCAATTAATCCAAATCTTCTGTAGTTAAATGGAATTCATCCTGCTCATCTTCTGCATCATCAAAAGTTATTAAAGAAGATTCTGTTGGATAAATTCCTGCTTCTCTTGCTTCAGTTTCTGACTTGATATCAATTTTCCAGCCAGTAAGTTTTGCTGCTAAACGAGCATTTTGCCCTCTTTTCCCAATTGCCAAAGACAATTGATAATCAGGAACGATAACAGTTGTTGCTTTTTCTTCTTCATTCACAATTACTTCCAATACTTTAGAAGGGCTTAGAGCATTGGCAACAAATATAGTTGGATCTTCAGACCATTTCACAATATCAATTTTTTCGCCTTTTAATTCATTGACGATTGTTTGCACGCGTGTCCCTTTTGGTCCTACACATGATCCTACTGGATCTACTTCTTCGTTATCGGAATGAACAGAGATTTTGGATCTGTCGCCAGCTTCACGTGCCACGGATTTTATTTCTACTGTGCCATCGAATATTTCCGGCACTTCCATTTCAAATAATCTTTTTAAGAGGCCGGGATGTGTTCTGGAAACATAAATTTGTGGCCCCTTTGTTGTTTTTTCTACTTTTGTGATAAACACTTTTATGCGATCATGAGGTTTATAGAATTCATTTGGCATTTGTTCATTAGCAGGTAGAATCGCCTCGATTTTCCCTAAGCTGACATAAATAAACTTGCTGTCTTGGCGTTGAACAATTCCCGTCATAATATCTTCTTCACGATCGATAAATTCAGAATAGATAATGCCTCTTTCTGCTTCACGAACACGCTGAGTCACTACTTGTTTTGCTGTTTGTGCAGCTATGCGGCCAAAATCTTTTGGCGTCACTTCCAATTCTACAACATCTTCCACTTCGTAGTTTGGATTGATTTTTTGTGCGTCCTCAAGAGATATTTCAAGGCGTGGATCAAACACCTCATCTACCACTTCCTTGCGAGCATAAACACGCATAGTGCCAGATCCTAAATTTAAATCGATTCGAACATTTTGTGCTTGGTTAAAGTTGCGGCGATATGCCGAGATAAGGGCTGCTTCGATAGCATCCATGATTACATCGCGTGATATCCCTTTTTCTTTTTCAAGCAATACAAGAGCATCTACTAATTCACTGCTCATAAAGATTGTATCCCCCTTTTAATCTCCTAAAAATAAGGCTGCTTTAGTTTACGAAAATGTTACTGCAAGACGAGCTTTAGCCACTTTTTCGTATGGAATGACTATTGTTTTTTTTCTAGTTTTAATTTTTATTTCTATTGATAAGCTTATTCCATCAAAACTTATTAAAGTGCCTTCAAATGCCTTTTCATTGTCAATCGGTTCATAGGTTTTAACAAACACATTTTTTCCAATGGCTCTTTCAAAGTCCTTATCCTTTTTTAAAGGCCTTTCAGCACCCGGTGATGATACTTCTAGAAAATAATTTTCCGTAATTGGATCGACTTCATCTAGTTTTTCGCTTAGCTTTTCGCTAACCGCTGCACATTCATCTATATCTACTCCGTTTTCTTTATCAATAGAAACACGCAAAAACCAGTTCGGACCTTCTTTTACATACTCAACGTCCACTAATTCTAAATGAAGTTCTTCCAAAATGGGTGTCACCATTTCTTCTACTAATTCTGTTACTTTGCTCAACTTTTTCCCTCCTTGTACAAGGAACTGTTCTTTTGTAAAAAGTTCCTAAAATCAGGAATCCACTATACTTTTAGACAATACGCTCTTCATTTCATCAATCTTTAAAGGTCGATGATGTTCTTACTATACCTTTCCTTCAATAAATACATGCAAGTGGTATAAAGGTTTTTATGTAGTGACACATCCATGCGTTTTACCTATAAACAAGCAATCACTTTTTCTTTTTTGGAAAAAAATGTGTACACAATAGGAAAGAGTGGGTTTCCCCACTCTCATTTTGCGAAAGTTATCTTTAGTATCTCCAAACTAACTATACCATAACCATGGCTTTTATGCAAATAGAGCTCACGTTTCATAAGACTTTCAAGCCCCTCCTCCATCCGCTTCCACTATAATCAGAATAAAGATAGTTGGTTTTGGTCTGGCATGCCTGCTAAACATCCATGGTTATCTAGATATTCCATAATTGTTTTCGAAACTTTTCCCCTTTGCTGAAGATCTTCTTTGGATAAAAATTCTCCATCTTCCCTTGAACGAACGATGTTTAATGCAGCATTTGTACCTAATCCCGGTATACTGTTAAATGGAGGTATCAGTGCATTTCCTTCAATAATAAATTCTGTTGCACTTGATTTATATAAATCAACCTTTTGAAAAGAGAATCCACGTTCTACCATCTCATATGCCAGTTCCATAACAGTTAACAAGTTTTTCTCTTTAGTAGAGGCATCAAGCCCTTTGCCGCTGATTTCATCAATTACTGCTTTAATGCTGTGCGAGCCTTTTACCATTGCATCTACATCAAAATCCTCGGCACGAACAGTAAAATATGCTGCATAATAAAGGAGCGGATGATGCACTTTAAAATAAGCAATCCGAACTGCCATCAATACATATGCCGCTGCATGCGCCTTGGGGAACATATATTTTATCTTTTTGCATGAATCTATATACCATTCCGGCACTTCATTTTTGCGCATTTCTTCTTCCATATCATCTGACAGACCTTTCCCTTTACGTACACTTTCCATAATTTTAAAGGCAAAGCTTGGGTCTAGTCCTTGATAGATCAGATAAACCATAATATCGTCACGGCACCCGATAACTTCACTCAGATTACAAATATTATTATGAATAAGTTCTTGTGCATTTCCGAGCCATACGTCTGTACCATGAGAAAGACCAGAGATTTGCACCAACTCGGAAAAAGTAGTTGGCTTCGTGTCCTCCAGCATTTGCCGAACAAATTTTGTACCGAATTCAGGAATTCCAAATGTACCTGTTTTGCAATTAATTTGTTCTGCTGTTACCCCTAGAGACTCTGTTCCGCTGAAAATTTTCATTACTTCCGGATCATCAGTCGGAATTGTTTTTGGATCAATGCCGCTTAAATCTTGCAGCATTCTGATGACTGTTGGATCGTCGTGTCCAAGTATATCTAGCTTTAATACATTATCATGAATAGAATGGAAGTCAAAATGCGTTGTTTTCCACTCTGAGTTTCTATCATCTGCCGGAAATTGAATAGGGGTGAAATCATATACATCCATATAATCTGGTATAACGATAATACCGCCAGGATGCTGCCCAGTCGTTCTTTTTACCCCAGTACAGCCTGATGCTAGCCGGTCAATTTCCGCTCCTCTTATTTGCAGATTATTATCATTTTGATATGCTTTCACATATCCATAAGCTGTTTTATCCGCAACTGTGCCAATTGTTCCTGCGCGATATACATACTCCTCCCCAAACAATGCTTTCGTATAATTATGGGCTTTAGGCTGATATTCACCGGAAAAATATGATGATAGGTAAGCATTTGAATTCATCTCCAGCTTTTCCCCCATCTCACACCGTGCATGAGGCTTTCACACTCACACGGCGTTCCATCGTTAATTGTTAACGACTAATGCCCTTCCCTGAAAGAATGTTTTATCCTCAGACTTATTGGTTATTCAGTCATCATAGGCATTCTTGTAAGCGGTACTACGGCATTACTGCCACTTCCGTAAATCTATGTTATAGCCAATGCTTTTCCATAGAACCACTTTTAGCAAATTGCAATCTTCTGATGTGTTGGAAGCTTCTCACGTTCCGCTATTCCTATCTGTTTATTATCTACTTAGGTTCCCTCTAAATCCCGCTAGGCTTGAATGTGCCTGTAACACATTATGGATTTTCATAACCAAACGTTTACTCATCCACACCTAGAAGTCAATATTGACCCCATACCATTTCTAGTACGTGACATTCACGAGAAGTCAGTCGAGGGTTCGTCCCAGTGATTGTACCGATTCTAACCATATAGATTTTATAGACACCAGACCTATCGATCACAAAAGCTTTATAGCTCCCTTTCCTCAGCCGTACTGTTAGGGTGACCTTCAGCCTACTTTAGCGGGCTTCAGACAAAAGTTGTTTTTGCAATACTCCTTATGCCTGCCGCAGCTTCAGTGAGTGTGTTTCAGGGCGTTACTCCGTCATTCCACACTTCGAAATAGCAGTTCTCCTAGCATTATAGCTAGTGGCTAATCTTTTCAATTAGCAACGTGACACACTCAAATCAATATCGGGAACTTTATCGCCCTTAAATCCAAGGAACGTTTCAAAAGGAATATCGTGGCCATCTTTTTTGTATGGTATGCCACAAGTTGGACAATCTTTATCAGGCAAGTCAAAACCTGAACCAACCGAACCATCATTAAAAAATTCTGATTGTTTGCATGATGTACAAACATAATGTGGCGGAAGCGGATTTACTTCCGTTATTTCTGTCATAGTTGCAACAAAAGAGGAACCAACCGAACCCCGGGATCCTACAAGATAACCGTCATCTAACGACTTTTTCACAAGCTTATGAGAGATCAAATAAATAACCGCAAATCCATGGCCGATAATGCTTTTTAATTCTTTTTCTAGGCGCGCTTCCACTATTTCAGGAAGTTCCTCGCCATAAATTCTGCGGGCCATACTGTAGCTCATTTCACGCATTTCTTCATCAGAGCCTTCAATTTTCGGCGTATATAGATCATCTTTAATCGGCTTAATGACATCTATCATATCTGCAATTTTATTGGAATTTGCAACAACAATTTCTTTTGCCTTTTCTTCCCCTAAAAAACGGAAGCAATCAAGCATTTCATTTGTTGTACGAAAATGCACATCAGGAAGTTTATGTCTATTAAGCGGGTTTGCTCCCCCTTGTGACCCTACTAATATTTCCCGGTAAATTTTATCATTAGGATTCACATAATGAACATTTCCAGTTGCCGCTACTGGAATTTCCAGCTTATCGCCTAAATGCACGATATTTGTGATGATTTCTTCTAATGCTTTTTCATCATTAACAAGCTCCATCTCTATTAAATGGGCATACACCTCTTTTGGCATTACTTCTATATAGTCATAAAAAGGTGCAATCTCTTCTACTTCTTCTGGAGCTTTTTGCATCATTGCCTCAAAAACTTCCCCTTTATCACAGGCAGAACCAATCAGGAGTCCTTCTCGATATTTTTGCAGTACAGAGCGAGGAATTCGCGGCACTCTATAAAAATAGTTTATATGGGCAATCGATACTAATTTAAACAGATTTTTTAATCCTATCTCGGTTTGGGCAAGCACCGTGCAGTGATATGGGCGGGCTCTTTGATAAGCATTCCCTTGTCCCATATTGTCATTAAGCTGATTATGATTTGTAATGCCCTTTTCCGCTGCATCTTTCAGCATTTTAAGAACAAGATATCCTGTTGCTTCTGCATCATAAATGGCGCGGTGATGTTGGGTTAGTTCAATATCAAACTTTTTCGCTAATGTATTTAAACGATGGTTTTTTAATTCTGGATATAAAAACCGGCCAAACTCCAGCGTATCAATAACTGGATTTGTTGATTTTTTAAGACCTGCCTTTTGATATCCTACATTAATAAAACCAACATCAAAAGACGCGTTATGGGCAACAAGAATGCTGTCACCTGTCCAATCTGCAAATTTACGCAAAACAATATCTATCTCTGGGGCATCTTGAACCATTTCGTCTGTAATGCCTGTTAAATTAATGGTGGTTGCCGAAAGACGATGATGAGGATTCGCAAAAGATTCAAACCGGTCAATAATTTCGCCATTATGAATTTTCACGGCTGCAAGTTCGATAATTGTATTGTAAACGGCAGATAGACCAGTTGTTTCTACGTCAAAAACCACATAGGTTGCATCATCAAGCAAAATATCGTGTGGATTGTAAGCAATAGGCACTCCATCATCGACGAGATTCATTTCCACGCCGTATAAAATTTTAATATCATTTTTTTTGCCGGCGCCAAATGCTTCAGGAAAACTTTGAGCAACTGCATGATCTGTTATAGCAATCGCTTTATGGCCCCATTTTTTGGCCTGGCTGACCAAGTTACCGACAGAGGAAACAGCATCCATTTGGCTCATTGGTGTGTGAAGATGAAGCTCTACTCTTTTTTCATCTGCTTTTGCTGTATCTTGCCTTTCGATTGGCTTTATTTCATTTAAATCATTGCCGATCATCACTAAATCGCGAACAAATGTGTCATTTTGAATGCTTCCACGAGCTCTAAGCCACATCCCCTTTTTCACTAATTGGAATAATGCGGCATCCTCTTTATCGCGAGAAAACATTTTAACTAAGATAGAGCTTGTATAATCCGTTATTTTAAATGTTAAAAGGGTTCTTCCACTCCGCAGCTCCTTCGTCTCTGCAAAGAATACGTATCCTTCTACTGTGATTCGTCGTTCTTCATCAACGATTTCTTCCATGCGGCGGTAGTCGCTGTCATCCTTAATCGTTAAGCCAATTGTAAGGGGACCAGATGGAACTCCCATATCACTTGCTTCTTTTTCTGCTTCCATCTTCTGAATATCAAGAAGAGCTTGTTTCCCTCTCTCTTGATCTTCTAGTCTTTTTGCCTGCAAAAATTGTTCATACTCAGCATTCGATTCTTCTTGTTTTATCTCTGTTTCTAACGCAAGGGGGGGAAAACCAAAATACTGGTAAGAATCTGTAATCATTTGCGCATATTTTCTTTTGATTGCAAGACCTTCCATTTCATTGCGAACATGGATGGTTAGTTTATTCCCTTGTATTTTTGGGACTTGTTCATTTAATAATTTAACAAGAGGAGGTGATATGCCTTGCATTTGTTCAATTACACTCGACCAGTACTCTTTAATTAAACTATCTGTAACAAGTGCGTTCTGGACATTTATAGAATACGTAATAGACGCAATATGAGAAAAACTATTCATTAATTTTGTTGTAAAAAGCTGATAAATTTGAAATGGAATAATTTCATCAAACAAAAAATGAAAATGCCATTTTTTCGCTCGTTTTTCAATGACAAGTTTATCAATTTTTGCATTGCGAAAATGGCTGACATATTGATCATCTGTTAACCCCAATTGCTGGAGAAGCAGCTGAAATCTATCTACTCGATTGCTTATATCACTCATTATTCCTCTCCTTTCTTTTTCTATTTTTATTTCCTTATTTGACTACCTACAAAAGATAGGATAACTATTATTATACCATATGGTTTGTTTTTCCCTTCTTCTGCTTATTAGAAATAGATGGAAGTCTATTAACACAACTTTTTACTTTAGCATAAGTCTGCTTGTTTCATCTACTCAAAAAGATTTTTTGCATAAAAACAGCGCCTTCTTTTATAAGAAAGCGCCTTTTTAGATGACTTAATTTATTTCTTCAATAAATTTGCAATAGTCTCTACTAGTTCATTTTCATGTACTTCAAGCATTTCGCCAGTAGCTCTTACTTTCACTTCAACAATTCCTTCTGAAGCTTTTTTCCCAACTGTTACGCGGATCGGCAATCCAATTAAATCAGAATCAGCAAATTTAACGCCGGGACGTTCCGCACGATCATCCACCAATACATCTAAACGGTTAGCTTTTAATAGAGTATACAGCTTGTCTGCTAATTCTGTTTGGGTTTGGTCTTTTGTATTAACAGGAATAACATGCACGTCAAATGGTGCTATATCACGTGGCCATACAATTCCTTTATCATCATGGAACTGTTCCACAATAGCAGCCATTGTTCTTGATACACCAATGCCATAACAGCCCATTATAATTGGCTGTGTGCGGCCATTTTCATCTAAATAAGTTGCTCCCATCGCTTCACTGTAGCGAGTTCCTAATTTAAATACATGCCCTACTTCAATTCCTTTTGCAAATGCAATCGTACCTTTTCCATCTGGAGATATATCGCCTTCTTGGATAAAACGAAGGTCCGCATATTGAGACACTTGGAAATCACGCTCAGGATTTACATTGATATAATGATAGTCTTCTTCATTTGCACCGCAAATACCATTAACAATTGATTTTACTCCATTATCTGCAATAACTTCGATATCTTTTACATTAATTGGCCCAAGTGAACCAATACTGCATCCTAACACATTTGCTGTTTCTTTTGCTTCTGCCAATTCAACAATATCGGCTTCTAATAAATTTTTCACTTTAATATCATTTACTTCATGATCGCCGCGCACTAATACCAATACATATTTTTCATCTACTTTAAACAGCAATGACTTAATGCATTGATCTGCCGTGCTGTTCAAGAAACTAGATACTTGTTCAATTGTTTTTTGATTTTCTGTTTTCACTTTTTCTAAAGCTAAAAGAGGCTTGTCTTCTTTGCCATATGGTGCTACAACAGGCGCCATTTCAATATTTGCTGCATAATTAGATTCTGTCGAATAAGCAATTGTGTCTTCCCCAACATCTGACAATACCATAAACTCATGGGTATCTTTCCCGCCCATTGCCCCGCTGTCTGCAATTACGGCCCGATAGTTTAAATCACAGCGTGCAAATACATTGCAGTACGCTTGAAATAAAGCATCATACACTTCATCCAAACTATCATGCGATGAATGGAAAGAATAAGCATCTTTCATAATAAATTCCCGTCCACGCAAAATGCCAAACCTTGGTCTTTTTTCATCACGGAATTTTGTTTGAATTTGATACAAAGCAAGCGGCAGACGTTTATATGATTTCACTTCATCACGAACAAGGCTTGTAATCACTTCTTCATGTGTAGCTCCTAAAGCAAATTCACGACTATTTCGATCTTTTAAACGCATTAATTCAGGGCCATAAGTATACCATCTGCCAGACTCTTGCCAAAGCTCCGCTTGCTGCATAGCAGGCATCAATAATTCCACTGCACCTGCGGCATCCATTTCTTCTCTAATAATTTGTTCAATTTTTTTCAGCACTTTATTTGCTAGTGGCAAATAAGAATAAATCCCACTTGCATTTTGACGAATATATCCAGCGCGCAGAAGCAGCTGATGACTGGAAATCTCCGCATCTGATGGAACTTCCCTTAATGTCGGGATAAGCATTTTACTTTGTTTCATCTTCATAACACCTCTATAATAATTGGTTGGTTTGATGTTTTTATATGGTTAATTCAAAAAATAACTAACATGAGGAATACTCTTCCTCATGTTAGAAATACTATCTTAGAAAAAATCGTTGGATATCGTTCCATGTTACCACGATCATTAATAGCATAAGAAGAGCAAATCCTACAAAATGAACCATACCTTCTTTATGGCGATCAATCGGTTTTCCACGAACTGCTTCTATTGCAAAAAACAATAATCTGCCCCCGTCAAGAGCCGGAAATGGAAGCAAGTTCATAATACCAAGATTGATGCTCAAAATACCTGCCCACTTCATTAAATAATAAATTCCTGATTGGGCTACAGTATCTGTTGATTTATATATCCCAACAGGTCCACTCAATGCATCAATGGAAAATTGACCTGTAACCAGCTTGCCGACCGCTCCAAGAATTTCTTTTGTCCATGTGTATGTTTCCGTTGCTCCATACTGCACTGCTTTTAAAGGTGATTTTTCCATTGGGCTATAAACCCCAATTAACCCAATTGTTTTTCCATCTTCTGTTTCCGTTGCTTTTGGCGTAACATCAACAGTCATTTCTTTTCCCTCTCGAAGCAAGTTCAATTCCAAGTCCTCGCCAGGACTCTTCTGAATGATGGATACGACTTCATTCCAGCTGGTGACAGAATCTCCATCAATGCTTATAATCGTATCCCCTTCCTTTAAACCTGCTTGAATTGCTTGCCCATCATCTATTAATTTGCCAAGCTTTGGCTGATCAGATGGAATCCCTTGAATAAGAGCAATCAGCACAAATACGACAAACGCCAAAATAAAGTTCATCATGGGTCCTGCAATAATCGCCATTGTTCGTTGACCTAGTGTTTTGCTGGCAAATTGACGATCATATGGAGCTATCTGTGATGCCGTGCCATTTTCAACTATTAATGCATCTTTTTTTATTGGAAAAACCAATAATTTTTCATCGATGTCATCTTCTGCATACCCTTTAATAAACAAATCATGCTCTAAATCCGCTGCTTCTACATTTACAATGCGAGCATTTGGATATTTTTCTTTATTATTGATAATGATTTTGGTCACTTCTTCGTTTTTATCCAGAATAAGGCCTATGCGATGGCCAGCTTTAATATCGACCATCTCCGGGTCTTCTCCAGCCATTCGAACATATCCCCCTAAAGGAAGAAGCCTAATGGTATACGTAGTTTCTCCTCTTTTTTGCGAGAATATTTTCGGCCCAAAACCAATTGCAAATTCCCGGCACAAAATCCCTGCTCTTTTAGCAAAAATAAAATGGCCCAATTCATGAAAAAAAACTAATGCACCAAAGATAATAATAAACGCTACTACTGTATTCAAAATATAACCACCTTTTTATCGAAGTGTGCTTACTTTTTTTCTTGTTTCCAAATCAACCTCTTGTATAACAGCAAGACTTGGGTTTGCTATATTTTGATGATCGTTGATAGCTTGTTCAATCAGCTCTTCTATTTTCAGAAAGCTGATTTCTCCCGCTAAAAATTTAGCAACAGCTATTTCATTTGCGGCATTTAATACCGTTGGCAAAGTTCCCCCTGCTCGGCCAGCTTCATATGCATAGCGAAGACAGCGAAATCTATCTAAATCCATCTCTTGAAAATGAAGTTTCCCTATAGCAGCTAAGTCTAATCTATTAGCTCCCTTTAGAGGAATACGATCCGGATAAGTTAAAGCATATTGGATTGGCACTCTCATGTCAGGGGATCCCAATTGCGCCATCACACTGCTGTCATGGAACTCTACCATAGAATGGATAATGCTTTCCTTATGGAGCAATACATCAATTTTATCGTATGAAAGGGAAAATAGCCAATGTGCTTCTATTACTTCTAGCCCCTTATTCATCATTGTAGCAGAATCAATCGTAATTTTCGCTCCCATTGACCAATTAGGATGGTTTAGGGCATCTTCTCGTGTTACATGCTGCAGGTCCGCTCTTGTTAACTCTCGAAAGCTTCCTCCTGATGCTGTGATAATAAGACGCTCAATATTTTTGTCATATTCTCCTTGTAAGCTTTGGAAAATCGCAGAGTGTTCACTATCAACAGGCAATATCGCCACATTATTTCTTTTGGCTGCTTCCATTACTAAATGGCCTGCCGTTACCAATGTCTCCTTATTTGCAATGGCGATTGTTTTTTTCGCTTCAATCGCTTGCAATGTTGGCTGCAAACCAACACTGCCTAATACAGCATTCACTAGTATATCTGCTTTATGGTAAACCGCAACTTCGATTAGCCCCTCTTGTCCATAAGAAAAACGAATAGAAGGGAATTCCTGTTTTAATTGATCGCAATCTTGTTTATCTGCAACCGCAACAAAAAAAGGCTGAAATTCTGAAATAATGCTTTTGGTTAATTCTATATTTTTTCCTGAAGAAAATGCAACCAGCTGAAAGCTTTCTGGATTATTTTTTATCACATCAAGCGTTTGTGTTCCAATGGATCCAGTGGCTCCTAACAAACTAATATACTTCACTATCTCACTCTCTTTTCCTACTATGTTTCTTTCAAATGATGTCGAAGTACAAATTAGATAACCTGAAAGGCATCCAATATGAAATAAAGCAATGGCCAAACAAATAATAAACTATCAAATCGATCTAATATGCCCCCATGCCCTGGCAAAAGGTTTCCTGAATCTTTTACACCAAAATGCCTTTTCAATGCCGATTCCGCTAAATCGCCAATTTGTCCAAAAGCGGATAAAATAATCGTGATAAATACCATGATATACCATTCTATGTTGCCAAATAGGCTAAATAGAACAGAAACGATACAGGCACAAATAATTCCGCCAATAGCTCCTTCTACTGTTTTATTTGGACTAATTTCCGGCCATAGCTTCCTTTTTCCAAAAGCTCTTCCAATAAAATAGGCACCGGAATCTGTTGCCCAAATAATAAATAGGGAATAAATAAGCATCCATAATCCTGCTGTCTCACGGATTTCTACAAAAAAGAGAAAACCGACCCCCATATAGATAACAGATAAAATAGAATAAGAAAGGTCTTCAATCGTAAATTTATTTTTAGATGCAACCATATAGGTTAAATAAAAAAGAACAGCAAATAAACCGATTTCTATCTTAGATAACGAGATTGCATTCAAAAGACCATCATAGTTATTGGGCAAAATCCATAACCAGACAACTAGCAAAGAAAAAATTCCTGGAAAAGAAAACAAGCGAATATGGCGCATTCTTAATAATTCAAATAATCCAATTGCTGAAAGTAAGAATGTAAGTAATATTAAAGGCCAGCCTCCCATATACACAAATGGTATAAATACGGCCATTGCAATTATTGCTGTTATGATTCTTTGTTTCATTTATCTATTCACAACCCTTATTAGACTCCTCCAAAACGCCTTTGCCTGTTTTGGAATACTTCAATTGCCTCTATTAAATGTTCTTCGCTGAAATCCGGCCAAAAAACTTCCGTAAACCATAATTCTGTATAAGCCAGCTGCCATAACATAAAGTTGCTGATTCTTAGTTCTCCGCTAGTGCGGATCAGCAAATCTGGATCTGCCATGCCTTCTGTCATTAAATACGAAGAAAAAAGTTCCTCTGTTATATCATGTGCATCTATATCATTATTTTTACAGTCATTCACCAAATTTTTGATCCCATGAAGAATTTCGGATCTGCTTCCATAATTCAAAGCAAAATTTAAGATTAATCCGGTATTATCCTTTGTTTTTTCCTTTGCATCTTCCAATGCCTTTAATGTATGGGCAGGTAATTGCTCTATATAGCCGATTGATGTAACTTTTACATTTTTTTCAATCAATTCAGGCAAAAATGTACTTAGAAATTGTTCAGGCAAGGACATGATATACTCTACTTCTTTTTTAGGCCTTTTCCAATTTTCAGTAGAAAATGCATATAAAGTCAAAACTTTTATTCCCAATTCATCTGCCATTTTTGTTATTCTTTTTACACACTTCATGCCCTCATGATGGCCTGCAATTCTTGGAAGATTTCGTTTTTTAGCCCAGCGACCATTACCATCCATTATAATTGCAATATGTTCTGGAATACTTTGTTGCTTTAGGACATTTATCCGTTCCTGCAGACTTGAAGAAATAGCCCTCTTCTTCCAAAACGTTAGCTTGTTAAACATACAAATAGCTCCTCCAAAATAAATCCTCTCATACCTTCTATTAAATAAACTAAACTTTCCAGTTACTTCCTTATGTACTATAATTAATAGAAGTTTCCCTTTATATCTTAAAGGATAGGATAGCGCCTAAGCAACTATCAGTTTTATCAAGCAGCTCCAAATAGTTAAAAAACCCCCTAAAATTAGAGGGTTCAATCTATTTGCAAACGTCCACTTTCTTTTTAGTTGTAAAAAATTTATTGACACTAAATTGTCCAAATCATCTTTGCTCCATTTAGCATTCTTATTCTTTTTAACAACAAAGCTTGCCGTTTCACTACAAGAAAGTTCTAATTAAAGAAAAATCCTTACACTTCTAAGATTTCTTTTTCTTTTTCTTTTGTTAAAGAATCCACTTTTGCAATGAATTCATCCGTTAATTTTTGAATATCTTCACCATATCCACGAAGTGCATCTTCTGTAATATCTCCACTTTTTTCCAGCTTTTTCAAATCATCATTTCCATCACGACGAATATTGCGAATCGCTATTTTTGCTTCTTCTGCTTCTTTTTTTACATTTTTCACTAATTCTTTACGGCGTTCTTCTGTTAACATTGGAATCGATAAACGAATTATACTTCCATCATTAGATGGATTTAATCCAATGTCAGACTTTAAAATTGCTTTTTCAATTTCGCCAAGAATACTTTTATCATATGGTTGAATAACCAAAAGCCTTGCTTCTGGTACGCTAATGCCTGCTAATTGATTAACAGGTGTTGGCGCCCCGTAATAATCAACTGTTATTCTATCTAAAAGAGCCGCATTTGCTCTTCCTGCACGGATGCTTGCTAGTTCACGTGAATAGCTTTGAATCGCTTTATTCATTTTTTCTTTTGTTTGATCCATAACTTGTTTCGGCATTATTTTTTCCCCCTTACTAGAGTTCCAATTGTTTCACCCATAACTGCTCTTTTTATATTGCCGTTCTCCATAATAGAAAAGACAATTAAAGGAATATCATTATCCATACATAAAGAAGATGCGGTTGAATCCATTACCGCCAATCCATCTTTAATTACATCAAAATAAGTTAATTCATCAAATTTTGTCGCATTTTTATCTACACGAGGATCAGCTGAATAAACGCCATCCACATTGTTTTTCGCCATTAAGATTACTTCTGCTTCTATTTCAGCAGCACGTAAAGCAGCAGTTGTATCTGTGGAGAAATAAGGATTTCCAGTTCCAGCAGCAAAAATAACTACGCGTTTTTTTTCTAAATGACGAATAGCGCGCCTTCTGATATATGGCTCTGCTACCTGTCTCATTTCAATGGATGTTTGCACACGCGTTTCAATTCCTAACTGTTCTAAACTGTCTTGAAGCGCTAATGAGTTCATCACCGTTGCAAGCATGCCCATATAATCAGCATTAGCACGATCCATTCCCATTTCTTCTCCGATTTTGCCGCGCCAAATATTTCCCCCGCCTACAACAACAGCCGCTTCTACACCTAGCTCTGCTACCTCTTTCACTTGCTCAGCTACATTTTTAATTACCGCAGGATTGATGCCGAATCCTGCTTCTCCAGCTAATGCTTCACCACTTAATTTAAGAACAACACGTTTATATTTTGGATTACTCATGAAAACCTCCGCTTAAGTTAAATATCTTGAAAAATAGGGAACACCATGGTGTTCCCTATAAAAAACTTTTATCATTCATTTATTTTTTGTTTACTTGGTTCATAACTTCTTCTGCAAAGTTATCTTCGCGTTTTTCAATTCCTTCTCCTACTTCATAACGAACAAATTCACGAATTGTAGCACCTTTTGATTCTACAAATTGGCGAACTTTTTGGTCAGGATTTTTCACGAAAGTTTGGTCAAGTACACAAACATCTTCAAAATATTTGCCTAAACGGCCTTCAACCATTTTAGCAACGATTTTTTCTGGTTTTCCTTCATTTAAAGCTTGTTGTGTTAATACTTCTTTTTCATGCTCTACTTCTTCTTGAGAAACTTGATCGCGAGAAACATATTTAGGGTTTAATGCAGCGATGTGCATTGCAACATCTTTTGCAACTGAATCCTCAGTTGTTCCTTCAAGAACTGTTAACACACCGATGCGTCCACCCATATGAAGGTATGCACCAAATGCATCGTTGTCTGTTTTTGTTTTGATTTCAAAACGGCGTAAAGATAATTTTTCCCCAATTTTAGCGATTGCTGCATTGATATGTGATTCTACTGTTGTGCCTTCTACGATGTTTTGAGCAGTCGCTTCTTCAACAGATGCAGGTTTATTTTGTAATAAATGATCAGCTAATTCCTTAACTAATACTTGGAAACCTTCGTTTTTCGCAACGAAATCTGTTTCTGAGTTTACTTCAAGAATAACTGCATCATTTCCGTTTACTGAAATATAAGTTGTACCTTCAGCAGCAATACGATCTGATTTTTTAGCAGCACTTGCAATTCCTTTTTCACGCAAGAAATCGACCGCTTTCTCCATATCACCATTAGTTTCAGTTAATGCTTTTTTGCAGTCCATCATTCCAGCACCAGTTTTTTCACGTAGTTCTTTAACCATTTGAGCTGTTACAGCCATAGTAGTTATCCTCCTTGTATGAATATGTATTATTTTTTTATCCAATAATAGGCTTTTTTAAGCAGTGTTCTTTAAAAAAAGGTGATAAGAGGGATTCCCTTTATCACCTTTTATCTTTTTGCAACATGCAAAATCCGTTTGGAAATTAAGCAGTAGTTACTTCTTCGCCTTGTTTAGCTTCTAAAATAGCATCTGCCATTTTTGCAGTTAATAATTTAACAGCACGGATTGCATCATCATTTGCAGGAATAACAACATCAATTTCATCTGGATCACAGTTTGTATCAACAATACCTACAATAGGAATGTTTAATTTATGTGCTTCAGCAACAGCAATGCGCTCTTTGCGTGGGTCTACAATAAACAAGCAATCCGGAATTTTTTTCATGTCTTTAATTCCGCCTAAGAATTTTTCTAAACGCTCTAATTCTTTTTTCAATTGAACTACTTCTTTTTTAGGAAGCACTTCGAAAGTTCCGTCTTCAGACATTCTTTCGATATCTTTTAAACGTGCAATACGTTTTTGGATTGTTTCAAAGTTTGTTAAAGTTCCACCTAACCAGCGTTGGTTTACAAAGTATTGACCAGAACGGATAGCTTCTTCTTTAACTGAATCTTGAGCTTGTTTTTTTGTTCCTACGAAAAGAATAGTTCCGCCGTTACCAGCAAGCTCTTTTACATAGTTGTAAGCTTCCTCAACCTTTTTAACTGTTTTTTGAAGGTCGATAATATAGATGCCGTTACGCTCTGTGAAAATGAATTTTTTCATTTTTGGGTTCCAACGGCGAGTTTGGTGACCGAAATGTACACCAGCTTCTAATAATTGTTTCATTGAAATAACTGACATGTTTTTTCCTCCTAATGGTTTTGATTTCCTCCGCCTTTTTCATTTTTAATCAAAACTGTACAGCCGTACAGCACCAATGATTAAATCCAAAAGCGTGTGTATTAACACCAGTTGTTAATATAGCATATGTAAGTAAGACAATCAAGTTATTCCTGCTATTTTTGTCTAAATTTCAGCAATAATTCTATTTCTGTTTTGCCTTTATTTAATATTTTAGCAATTTCCTCTATTTTTTTTCCTTGTTTCTGTAAATCGACAGCTTGATCCAACAAAGTTTTTTCCTCTGCTGCATCAGGTTTGATTAACCCTAATAAATTTTCTGCCGTATCTTCTTCTAGATTTTTTTTATTTTGATTTGTATTTTTATATGCTTTTACCATCTGTTTATTAAGTAGACCTTTCGGAAGATTACCTCTGTTTTTCTCAGCGGAATCAAAGGGAATATTAACGTTTTCTTCTTCTTTTTTTGCCTTTTCCCCTTCCGCCTTCGTAATCTTCTGAATAAATTGATCGTTTTCTTCTTTTACTTCTGCAATAAAAGTCGAAATTATTTCTTCCATTTCCCTTATCACTTGCTTTTGCTGTTTTTCCATAGTGACAAAACGATTTTGTCTAATATACAAAAGGGCAATGAATAAAAATGCCAACATGTTTAAAGTAATGCTTAAAATCAATAAAAAAGTAATCAAACTAATCCCTCTCGCATTTAATTCTGTTTTTTAGAACTATTTGTTTTTATATTATTTATCTTCTCGTATTCCCCTAAAAACTCTGCTCTTTTTTATGCCAGCTCTTATTTAACAGCAGTCCTTGCCTATATTATTTTTTCTAAAGATTGCCTTAATCTATAGATGGCCTTTGAATGGATTTGAGAAATTCTTGATGTCGAAAGATTCATAACTTGTCCAATTTCTGTTAAAGTCAACTCTTCCTTGTAAAATAAGCTGATGACCAATTGCTCTTTTTCATTTAATTGCTCAATCATCTCCACCATTTCTTTAATTAATTCATCTTTTACAATTTTCTCTTCTGGAATAGCTGTTTTATCATCTCGTATTGCATAGGTCGATCCTTCTTTTTCCTCTTGGTCATTTAGCTGTTCGTCAATGGAAAGTACATTTGCAAAAAAATGTTCATTCATCGTCGTATACACTTCTTCTGGCGTAAGATCCAATTCAGATGCAACTTCTTCAATTGTTATATTTCTCATTTTTTGCTGTTCCAATTTTTCTATTGCCGCTTCGATTTTTTTTGACTTTTCTCTCGTGCCTCTTGAAAGCCAATCTTCTTTTCTTAATCCATCTATTATGCTGCCCCTTATCCGAAACGAAGCATATGTATCAAATTTCAAATCTCTTTTTGGATCAAATTTTTTTAAGGCATCATAAAGTCCCATCAGCCCTAGGCTATTTAGCTCTTCTTTTGAAACGCTTCTTGGAAGACCTACAGATATTCTCTGAACATGAAAACTGACTAAAGGCATATATTTTTTGATTAAAACATTGCCTGCATCAGCATCTCTTGTTTCACTCCATAAATTCCAGGCATTTTGATCTTCTGTTGTCAATTCATTGCCCATCCTATTTCCTCCTAACAAACAACATGCACTGCATCAGTTTATTCCTCTACTTTAGATATCGCAGTCCATCCAATTTATATACCCTGTTATCTTATTATAACCAAAAACTTTTTTGTTAGCTGAGAATCAGATTTATCTTTTTCCCATTAAAATCCATTACTTCATAGATTCATTTACACTTTACTTTTTCATCCAAACAGTGCATTATTCCTCATATCATAATAAAGGATCCGTTTGCTTTACATTTATCTCATTAATCTTATTTTCAACTAAATTAATAGTTAAGTAACATATACCCATTGTTTTGTCCTAACAGTACACTTTTTTATTTTATCAAAAGATTCAAGATTAAACTTTATGAAATCCATCTTTTTTAGATTATGTTAATCTGTATAATCAATAAGCGGTTTTTGTATAAATTGGTATTCTTAAAACCCAGCCTGAATACCCTTCACTTTTCATGGAAAAACAACGAAAAGGCTGGATGCTCCTCCATTTTATATGTAAAAACCAAAAACTTTGAAGAATTAGGCTAGTGATAAAACATCTTATAATTATGCCCTTTTTAAATGGAGAAGAAAAATAAACCTAAAAAAACCATTCTCCAACGAGAACGGTTTTTACAAAACGCTTGTTCCTTTATTTACAGTTCGAATGGTTAACTGACAGTTTTCCGGATTAAACTCAATTGTTCTGCCACTATTTCCTCCAACATCTTCAGCAAAGATCTGAATATTCAATTGCTGTAATTCCTTTTTTACTGCTTCCACATTTCTAGGACCTATTCTCATGATGTCAGTTGTTCCTGAAAATTGAAACATTTGGGCGCCACCTGCAATTTTTGCTTTTAAAGCTGTTTTTTTAGCGCCTAGCCCTTCTAGTTTTTTCACAAGGGCAATAATAGCTGTATCAGCAAATTTTGCTATATTTATTGGAGTCGTTTTTGATAAGGAGGAATCTGGGAGCATAATATGAGCTAACCCTGCCACCCCCCTTAATTGGTCATACAATACAACCCCAACACAAGAGCCTAAACCAGATGTTCTAATCAAATTTGGCACTTTTATTATGTTCATATCCGCAATACCCACTTTAACAACAGTTATTTGTTCAGTCATCAATAGTCACTCCAAGTGCCTTAAATATTATATGAAAAGAAGTTGGGTCGGGCAGCAAAAAAAAGTGACCATTAACACTTTCAGATACACTTGTATTTTCTTCATTGATGGCTGTATTAATAACAATTGCATAGTCACTTACTTGCGACAATTCAATTAAGCCATAACTTACAATCGCACCAGCCATATCAATGGCCAGTGCAGGTACAGATGGATACAAAGACAAATTTGTAAAATCTGATAAAGAGGATAAATAGGATCCAGATAAAATATTGCCCAACTCTTGCAGGGCTGATAAGGGCAATTCACCAAATGGAGGCTGCTGCAGATCTATTGATTCATCGCCAATCATGTCTTTAACAAAATTAGTTGCTTGCTCAATAGGCAGCATAAAAAACATGCTTCCAGAAACATCCCCTTCAATTCTCAAGAACACTCCTGCCACGATATTTTCGCTTCCGCCAGCCAATTCCATAATTTCGTCAAAGGATACAATTTGGACATCTGGCACTTGCATATCAATTTTTTTATTCAGCAGTTTTGATAACGAAGTTGCAGCATGTCCTGCTCCAATATTACCTATTTCTTTTAATACATCCATATGCAAGGAGTGAATATTATCTATAAATGCCATTGTTACCCTTCACTTCTCATATAATTTTTTAATATTTCCCTATCAAAAACTTTTTCCAGATTCACGAGAATCAGCAATCTTTTTTCTAATTTCACCACACCATTTATATAGTCTACTTCTGTGCCGAAAGCAGCTTCTGGAGATGGTTCAAATGTATCTTCATATACATCTACGACATCATTTGCACCATCTACAATTAATCCTACATCCATATCATTTAATGTGATGATAATAATGCGTGTTCGATCAGAATATTCTAGCTCATCAAGTCCAAATCTTAAACGAAGATCAATAATTGGCGTAACCACACCTCGAAGATTTATGACGCCTTTTACAAATGGAGCGATATTTGGTATGCGTGTAATATGCATCATCTTTTCAATCGAACGAACTTGATGCACTGGAATTGCATACTCTTTTCCTTTTAGTTCAAAAATAATTAATTTTACATCTGTTGCCACAGATTCTGCCATTATCTTCATCCCTTTCTATCAGCCTATTAACTATTTAATTAGTGCATTGCAGTCCACAATTAGCGCTACTTGACCATCTCCTAAAATAGTAGCGCCAGAAATAGCAAAGGCGTAGGAAAGATAGCTGCCCAATGATTTAAGTACAACTTCTTGCTGGCCAATAAAGGAATCTACCACAAGAGCCGCCAATTTATCCCCTTTTCTAACAATAACTACAGAATAAAATTCGTCTTCTTCTTTTGTTGCCGGAACCTCAAATAAGTCTTTTAAGAATAAAAGCGGGACCACTTTCCCTCGGAAATCAATGACAGTCTGATTATGCCCTTGCAATACATCCTCTTTATTCACAATAGCGGTTTCTATAATAGAAGAAAGCGGAATTGCATATTTTTCTTCTTGAATTTCAACTAGCATGACAGAAATAATGGAAAGTGTTAATGGCAACTGAATAGAAAATAAAGAGCCTTTTCCTTCTTGTGATTCAATCGTAATATTGCCGCCTAGCGCTTCAATAGTGCTTTTTACAACATCTAATCCGACACCCCGTCCTGAAATATCAGAGATTTTATCAGCAGTTGAAAAGCCTGAAGCCAGAATTAATTCTGCTATCTGGGAATCTGTTAAACTATTAGCTGCTTCTTTTGAAATAATCCCTTTATTTAATGCTCTTTCTAAAACCTTCTTTTTATTTATCCCTGCACCATCATCTTCTAGCTCAATAAAAACATGATTACCGCTATGGTATGCTCTTAATATGACAGTTCCTTCTTCATTTTTATTGCTGGCTCTACGAATTTCTGGCGTTTCAATGCCATGGTCTAGAGCATTTCGAATAAGATGGACAAGGGGATCGCCTATTTCATCAATTACTGTCCGATCTAGCTCTGTTTCGGCTCCCACTATTTCTAAGTTGATTTTTTTATTTAAATCTCTTGCAAGCTGGCGAACCATGCGTGGAAAACGATTAAACACCGTTTCTACAGGAACCATTCTCATATTTAAAATAATATTTTGCAGATCTCCTGTGGTACGAGACATTCTTTCTACTGTTTCATGAAGTTCTTGGTCTTTTAAATCCTGGGAAATTTGTTCTAATCTTCCTCTATCAATCACTAATTCTTCAAATAGATTCATTAAGATATCTAGTCGCTCAATATTTACTCGAATTGTTTTGCTTGATTGTTTTGCAGAAACCGCAGTGGCCGCTTTTTCTTCTTGATTATTTTCTTCCTGCTGCGTTTGACTTTCGAAAGTATCTTTTAACTCACTCTCTGCTGCGTCACTGCTTTTGGCTGGGACAATGCTTTCTCGATTCACAATTGTTTCTTCTAAAAATACAACTGGTTTAACTTCCACATTGTCCACTTCAGAAACTTTCATAACTCGCGCTTTAATGCCATCCGCATCTTCTTTTGAAATAAATGTGATAATAAAACTATCATCAAATTTCTCTTCCTCTAATTCTTCCACCGAAGGATTAGCTTTAATTACTTCGCCTAAGCTTTCTAATGCCTCAAATATCATAAATACCCTTACTGCCTTTAATAAGCAATCTTGTCTTAAAGTAACGCTGATTTCATAAGGGAAAAATCCTTGTTCAGATGATTGCTTCATTACTGTTATTTCAAAATCATCATAGCTTGCAGCAGCATTTTTTTCTTCTACTGCAACAGTTGCTGCAACTTCTTCAGCCGCTACATCAAAGATAACTTCACCCTTTTCAATAGCAGCCAATTTTTTGACTACACTCTCTACATTCTTTTTTCCGTCTCCACCTGTTTCAATCGATGCTATCATTGCTTCTAAGTCATCTACTGCTAAAAAAATCACATCCAATATTTCAGGTGTAAATGCAATCTTTTGATTACGAATGGCATCAAGGACATTCTCCATTTGATGAGTAAGACTTGCTAAATCCTCATATCCCATTGTTGCAGACATACCTTTTAGTGTATGGGCAGAACGGAATATTTCATTTACTATTTGAATATTTCCTGGGTTTTTCTCCAATTCCAGCAAATGTTCATTGCATGCTTGCAAATGCTCCTTGCTTTCTTCGATAAAAACTTCTAAATATTGATTCATCTCCACTTGCTTCACACCCCTTGGCGTTATACATATTTCATGATTGTCTCTGCAATATTTTCTACATTCTCGATATTATTAATATAATTAGTTGCAATCGCCGCTTTTGGCATTCCAAATACAATCGAGGTTTCTTTTGATTCTGCAATTGCTTTTATTTCACCCTGACTAGCTAATTCCACTAGTCCATTTTTTCCATCTGAGCCCATTCCAGTCATTATAACGGCAATTTTTTCATAATTATTGATCGTGCTTGCGGATTGAAACATAACATCCACAGACGGTCTGTGACCATTAATTGGTACAGTCTGATCAAGATGGACAGCAATATTTCTGCCAATAGACTTTGCTTTCAAATGAAATCCGCCAGGAGCAATATATGCTACACCTCTGTGAATAAATTCTCCGTGCACAGCTTCCTTTACCGTTATCTCCGAAAGAGAATCTAACCGGCTTGCAAGTGACTTTGTAAAATTTGGCGGCATATGCTGTACAATTAGTATAGCCGCATTAATATCTCTTGGCAGTTTGGTAATAACATGCTGAAGCGCTCTAGGCCCCCCTGTAGATGTTCCAATAAGTATAAGCTTTTGTTTATTGCTGTTCCACTTTTCTGTAGCGAAAGACTTTTGATTTTGCTTCTTTTCGTCTCGTGGTTCTATTTTACTATAATTTCGTTGAGGAATAATAGTACTTTGTCCCTTATGCGGCAAATTTAAAATCGTTTTTACCTTTACTGAACTTGCAGAAACTACTTTATCCACTAATTCCTTTTTTACTTTATATAAATCGAGAGAAATGGATCCAGATGGTTTTGCAATAAAATCAATGGCACCTATCTGCATCGCATGGAGGGTATTATCTGCCCCTTCAAGCGTTGTGCTAGAAAGCATAATAACGGGAACCGGGTTTTCTTCCATAATCCGTTTTAATGCGGCAATGCCATTAAGAACTGGCATTTCTACATCTAATGTTACAACATCAGGTTTTAGTTCTTTAATTTTCTTAATTCCGTCTTCACCGTTTCTTGCTGTAGCAATAACTGTAATGCGAGGATCTTCTGAAAGAAAATCGGTAATAAGCTTGCGCATAAATGCCGAATCATCCACTATTAACACTTTTATTTTTTCCATGTTAACGCACTACCTTTCAAACAAAAACCTCTTTAATTTTGTCACAAATGGAGGTTTATTTATTGTCGTTAGTTCAGAAAACTGTTGTTTACAATATCTATCGGCAATTTCAAACAATGCTTTAGCGGCTGTTGACTTTTCATTAAAGAAAACTAAAGGAATTTGACTTCTAACAGCCTTTACGACACTCTGATCTTCAGGTATCATTCCTAAACATAATACTTCTTTTCCAAGAAAACGATTCAATACATTTTTTAGCTTCTGAAAAGTTTCCATGCCGTCTGTACTTGTTATTGTTCGATTAATTATCAAATAAAAAGGCATATCCTTTTTATGTAAATGAATAAATTTCATCGTTGCATATGCGTCTGTTATGGAAGTCGGTTCTGGTGTCGTAATGACCATTACTTCATCTGCAGAAAGAATGAATTTTAAAGAATCTGTGCTGATTCCTGCTCCCATATCGAACAAGACATAATCATACATGTTTAATACATTTGTGAAATCATAAAAAAATTTCCCCAGATCTTTATGCTCCATATGGACAAACTTAGTTAAACCAGATCCACCTGCAATAAAATGAATGCCTTCTTTTCCTTGATTAATAATTTCTGATAAAGGCGTATTATTTTCAAAGTAATCAACAATGGTAGCATTGGTTTGTGTTCCCATTAGAATATCGATATTGCCCATTCCAATATCCATATCTACTAACAGAACGGAATATCCCTTTTTTATTAAAGAAAGGGAAAAATTAAGAGAAAAGTTAGATTTCCCAACTCCTCCCTTTCCACTCACAACAGCTATTGTTTTTTGCTTTCGAATACGTTGATTTTTAAATCTTTCACGTAAATTTGCAGCTTGATCTGTCATATTATTCGACCTCGATTATCCTATTTACAATCTCATGGGGAGTTGCTGCAAGCATATCTTCTGGAACATTTTGTCCTGTTGTGATATATGCAACGCCTTTTTTATATTTCATAATTAAATTTAGCATGCTCCCAATGGCAGATGTTTCATCTATTTTTGTAAAAATAAAATGATCAATACGCATAGTTGAAAATTGCTGATAAATTACTTCCATATCCCTTTGTTTTGCTGTTAAAGATAAAACAAGCAATGTTTCCATCTCTCTTTTATAATCGACTACTTTTTGCAAATCTTCAACATACTTTTGATTTCGGAAATTTCTTCCTGCTGTATCAATTAAAATAATATCGCACATAGCTAATTTTTTTGTGGCATTTTCAAAATCATCTAAGTTATAGCACACTTCTAAAGGAACGTTTAAAATATTTGCATATGTTTTAAGCTGCTCAATCGCTGCAATCCGGTACGTATCTGTTGTAATAAAACCAATTTTCTTCTGATGCTTCAACATTAATTCTGCAGCCATTTTGGCTAAAGTAGTAGTTTTTCCTACCCCTGTTGGCCCAATGACATTAATATATTTTTTGCTGTAGGTAATATCTCCAAAAGAGTATGGCGACAATTTTTCCAGCAGCATGTCTCTTATCCACATTTTTACCTCTGCTACTGTTTTGCTGCCCCCTTCTACATACCACTTCTCCATAACATTCGCTAAAATAGTTTCTCTTATTTCTTTATCGATTTCTTGCTTTTCCAGCACAGCCAATACTTCAAGTACTGCACTAGGGATAGTTAAATGATTTGCTGCATTATGTTCAGATATTTCTTTTACGGCACGTTTTAGTTCATTCAGCTGCTTTAATACTTGATCTGGTTTCTCTACGCTTGACTTTATCTCGTTTTCTTTTAAATCGTTAGTTTTAGTAACAAAAAATGAATTTGGCGGAGTATTTATTTTATCCATGTTCCTTTGAACTTCTTCTTGTTTCATTTCCGGATCAATCGCTGCTAATACTTCAATATTTCTTTTTTTGAACACGCCTAAAAATCCGCCTGTATAAATTACCTTTGAGTGCAATATTACAGCTTCCGACCCTAGTTGCTCTCTTACTTGCTTCATAGCTTCTGGCATACTTGGTGCAATAAATTTTTTTATCTTCAATCGACATTCACCACCCCTACACTCTGCACTTCTACATCTGCTTCTAATTCGTTATAAGATAAAATCGGCACTTGCGGAAAATACCGCTCTGTCAATTGTCTTACATACATTCTTACTGCCGGCGAACATAATATAATCGGAATTTGCTCCATGATGGAAAGCTGTTCGACTTGATTTGCGATTGCTTCTAATATTGCTTGAGACGCTCCTGGATCAATCGCTAAATAATTGCCATGTTCTGTTTGCTGAATATTATCTGCTATTAATTTCTCTACTCTTCCTGACAAAGTAATAACCTTTAACGAACTCCCTTTTGCTGTATACTGATTGGTTATTTGCCGTGCCAATGCTTGTCTTACATATTCCGCAAGCAAATCTGTATCACTTGACAGTTTCCCAAAATCAGCCAATGTTTCAAAGATTATCGGCAAATTGCGGATTGATACATGTTCTTTTAATAATTTTGCCAATACTTTTTGAATATCCCCGATCGACAATGGATTTGGAGTCACTTCTTCAATTAAAATCGGATAGGATTCTTTTACATGATCTACTAATTGTTTCGTTTCTTGTCTTCCTAATAATTCATGTGCATTTGCTTTTATCACTTCTGTAATATGCGTTGAAACAACAGAAGGAGGATCTACTACAGTATATCCAAAGATTTCTGCCTGTTCTTTTACTTTTTCTGTTATCCATTTTGCAGGCAAGCCAAAAGAAGGTTCAATCGTATCGATTCCTTCAATGGAATCATCCTCCATTCCAGGGCTCATCGCTAAATAGTGGTCAAGCAGAAGCTCTCCCCGCGCCATTTCATTTCCTTTAATTTTTAATCGATATTCATTTGGCTGCAGCTGAATATTATCTCGAATGCGGACAACAGGAATAATAAGTCCTAATTCAATTGCCAGTTGTCTTCTGATCATGACAACACGATCTAAAAGATCTCCACCTTGATTGGCATCTGCAAGAGGGATTAATCCATAACCAAATTCAAATTCAATCGGATCAACATTAAGCAATGATACAACATTTTCTGGACTCTTTAATTCTTCTGTCTGGGCTTCTTCCTCCATCTCCTGGATTTCTTCTAAATTTTCCTTTGGCGCTTTTGATAGTTGATATCCACCAAAACATAATAACCCTGCAATTGGGATTGTCATTAAATCATTAATGGGTGTAACGATCCCTAATAGAAAAATAGTTCCTCCTGCTACATAAAGCATTTTCGGATAAGACAGTAATTGCTTCGTAATATCTAAGCCTAAATTACCATCAGAAGCAGCTCTTGTTACCACAATCCCAGTTGCAGTTGAAATTAATAATGCAGGTATTTGACTTACTATGCCGTCTCCTACTGATAATAAAGAAAAGTGATTTGCAGCATCCCCAGCAGCCATATCCAACTGGGTCATGCCAATCACTATTCCAAAAATCAAGTTAATAAAAACAATGATAATACCCGCAATAGCATCTCCTTTAACAAATTTGCTTGCTCCATCCATTGAACCGTAAAAATCCGCTTCTCTGCTTACTTTTTCCCGTCTTGCTCTTGCTTCTTTCTCAGAAATCATGCCTGCATTTAAATCAGCATCAATGCTCATTTGCTTTCCTGGCATTGCATCTAATGTAAATCTTGCCGCAACTTCTGAAACACGCTCCGACCCCTTAGTAATAACAACAAATTGAATAATAATTAATATTAAAAAGACAACTAATCCTACAACGATGTTTCCTCCAACTACAAATGTGCCAAAAGTATGGACTACTCCCCCAGCATCGCCTGTGGACAAAATGGATCTGGTAGTCGATACATTTAATCCTAAACGAAACAATGTCATCAATAATAACAAGGATGGGAAAATAGAAAATTCTAATGGCTCCTGCATATTCATAGTCAATAATAATATTAGTAAGGCCAAAGAAATATTTAAAAGAATTAATATGCTTAAAAGCCACGTCGGAAAAGGGATGATCAGCATGGCCACAATTAAAATAACACTAAATACTACCGTTAAGTCTCTACCAGACATATGTTTCGCTCCTAACTAGTCACACTTCCATCATTTCTTGCTTATCGTCCTATCTTTTCATTTAATATTAATAAAAGGGCAATTCCAACCTCAAAAATGAATGTCTATGAAATAAGCCCCCAGAAAAACCTTTATATTTTTTCATTTCTTGTACGATAAACAAATGCGAGCACTTCTGCTACTGCTTTAAAAAATTCTTCTGGAACGATATCGCCAATTTCCACTTGACTATATAAAGCTCGTGCAAGTGGGCGATTCTCTACTATTGCCACATCATTTTCCTTTGCGATCAACTTTATTTTTTGAGCAACAAAGTCTACTCCTTTTGCCACAACATATGGTGCATCATATTTATCCTCATCATATTTTAAACAAATAGCGTAATGAGTCGGATTCGTTATAACAACATCTGCAGCAGGAATGTCCTGCATCATTCTTCTCATGGCCATCTCTCTCTGCTGCTGCTTAATTTTGGATTTTATTAATGGATCCCCTTCCATATTTTTATATTCATCTTTAATATCTTGCTTTGACATTCGAATATTTTTTTCATAATCATAACGCTGGTACATAAAATCCAGCAGCGATAAAAATAATAAAGCTCCTGACGCATATAATCCCATCTGCACCGTTAATTTAGCCAATGTGATTAATATGGAATAAGTTGATTTTTGTGATAAAACAAGAAGTTCACTAAATTTAGACCATAATACAGCAAATGTAATGATGCCAATGATGCTTATTTTTAAGATTGATTTTAATAATTCAACAATTGATCTCATGGAAAATATTCGTTTAAATCCAGATAAAGGATTAATTTTATCCAATTTAAATTGAATGGTTTCTGTTGAAAACATAATTCCAACTTGCATATAATTGCTAATAAGTCCTCCTACCAAGGCAGCAGCCAAAATAGGAATCAGTAATAAGGCCATTTCTTTTAAAACATCTACAAGTATTCCCTTAATAGATTCATCTGTTATATTGATCAATAAAACGTCTTGCAAAGAATGATTCATTAAAGAAACAAACCCTTTAAGCATATAGCTGCCTGTAAAATACAGAACAGCAAACACTGCAATTAATACAATTGCCGTATTAACATCTTGACTTTTGGCAACTTGTCCCTTTTTGCGTGTATCTTGTCTTTTTTTCGGCGTTGCTTTTTCTGTTTTTTCTCCCGCAAAGTACTGTAAATCTAAAACTAGAAGCTTCACATTATGAACCTCCCAATATGTTCATTATTCCCCGCATTGCGTTAAGAATAGTTGTAAAAAGATTGGAAACAGATGCCATTAATACACCCATTACAATCATTAATATCACTAACCCAGCAATAATTTTTATCGGCACACCAACAACAAAAATATTTAATTGAGGAACTGTTCTTGCTACTATTCCCAAAGCTACATCCACCAAAAAAATACTAGCTACAACTGGGATAGACATTTGAAAAGCAACAGCAAACATAACAGAAAACGACTTTATTAAATATAGGGAGACATTCTCCTGTCCAAACGCTATCCATGCTTGATCCAATGGAATAAATTGATAACTGTAATAAATGCCGTCCAATAAAAGATGATGACCATTTACCGACAATAAAAAAAATAAGGCCACAATATTTAAGTATTGCCCTGTAAGAGGACTTTGGGCTCCTGTTTGCGGATCCATAACATTTGCCATCGCAAATCCCATTTGAAAGTCAATTAAGCCTCCAGCAATCTGGACGGCAGAAAATAGCATATAAGCCAAAAAACCAATAAACAATCCTACGAGCGCTTCTTTTAAAATAAGTAAATAATATGTACCATCAATGGTTAAGACAGGAGCATCCAGATTAAAAAAAATAAGAATGGAAAGAAAAAACCCTAAACCTATCTTATGATTTGTTGGAATCGTCCGATAAGAGAATAAAGGGAGCATAAGAAAAAATGATGTAACACGCACTAATACAAGTAAAAAGCTTGGAAATTTCGGCAGAAAATCAATCATCTCTCATTACCCTATAAACCTTGTTAAATTTGAAAATATATCAACAGTGTAAGAGAGCATATGGCTTAGCATCCAGGAACCAAAAAATACAATTCCAAGGAGCACTGCTACTATTTTTGGAACAAAAGCTAAAGTTTGCTCTTGTATTTGGGTAGTAGCCTGAAAAATACTAATCACTAGCCCTACAACTAATGCAATAATAAGCAACGGTCCACTGACAATTAGTACGGTTAGTATTCCCTTTTCTGCAACGGATATAACCATTTCTTGCGACATCTAATTCACACCTTCTTAAAAACTTTCTAATAAAGATTTAACAACCAAGTACCAGCCATCTACAAGAACAAACAGCAAGATTTTAAATGGGAGGGAAATCATAACCGGCGGAAGCATCATCATCCCCATCGACATTAAAATACTCGCAACAATCATATCGATTACCAAAAAGGGAATAAATATCATAAATCCAATCTGAAATGCTGTTTTTAACTCACTAATAGCAAAAGCAGGAACAAGTGTTGTTAAGGGAATATCTTGAATAGACTTAGGTTTTTCGGCACCAGAATATTCCAAAAACAATGCCAAATCTTTTTGTCTTGTATGTTTGCTCATAAATTCTTTAAAAGGCACTGCTGCTCGATCATAGGCTTGTTCCAACGTTATTTTTTCATTAAATAAAGGGGTTAAAGCTTTATCATTCACCTCTTGGAATGTTGGTGCCATAATAAAAAAAGTCAAAAATAAAGATAAGCCAACAATCACTTGATTTGGCGGCATTTGTTGGGTCGCAAGCGCCGTTCTGACAAAGGAAAGAACAATCACAATTCTTGTAAAGCAAGTCATTAAAATCAAAATACTCGGTGCTAAAGAAAGGACAGTCAACAATAATAACAGCTGTACTGAAGTAGAAACATTTTCAGGAGAACTGTCATTAAAAAATTGCATAAATTCATTCATCTTTTTCTGACCCTTTCTTTTCCTTTTCACCCAATGCTTCTTTGCGGCGATTAGAAATTTCTTGTAATTGTTTTTTTAAATGTGCAGCAAAAGGCGCATTATTATTTGTTTCTGCTGGCGTTCTATTTGCCTTCCCCATTACCTTTGTCACAATATCGCTTGGAATAATCAACTGATCCATTTTTCGATTATAGTCCTCTAAAATCTCTTTATACTCTGCTTCATCTTCGATTTCTTTAATTAAATGAATATTTTCTCCTACCCCAACAACTAATAGGCGCTTTCCGAGCTTTACAATTTGAATGGAACGATTCGCTCCAAGAGACGTCCCGCCTAAATTCTCGATTAATTGTGAGCTTTTATAAGAATGGTTGCGTTTATTAATAAACTTTAAAAGGACATACAAAAGTGCCACAACAAACACAGTGGCAAATACCATTTTGACAATATCAAAAAAAGAAATTCCAATATTAGCAGTATCTTTTGCTATATTTGTTTCTTTTTGCGTTTGTCCCTGACCTTCCTTTGTGCTCTCTTTTTCATCACTTGTTGAGTCTTCAAACATATCATGAACACTATTATCAAGCTGCTCTGCATAGGCTTGATTTCCCAAGCCTATGAGAACAAAAATGAGTAGTGAACTTGTAAATAAATACTTTAATCTATCCACTAAAGGCACCCTCTACTTTTTTTAACTTAACCCAATGTTTTGCTAATAGCTTCTAATACACGGTCTGCTTGAAATGGTTTCACAATAAAGTCTTTTGCTCCCGCCTGAATGGCATCTATTACCATCGCTTGCTGCCCCATCGCAGAACACATAATTATTTTAGCATTCGGATTAATTTTTTTGATTTCTTTTAATGCTGTAATGCCATCCATTTCGGGCATTGTAATATCCATCGTAACTAAATCTGGCTGTGTTTCTTTGTATTTTTCGATTGCCTGCATGCCATCAGCAGCTTCCCCAACAATTTCATATCCATTTTTTGATAGTATATCTTTAATCATCATGCGCATAAATGCTGCATCGTCCACTATTAAAATCTTTTGTGCCATAAATCTCTACCCCCATTAAAATAATGATTATCTTAGTTTATTTAAACGATCGCTTTGACTAACAATATCGGTTACTCTTACACCGAAATTTTCATCAATAACGACTACTTCCCCCTGTGCAACAAGACGATTATTTACCAATATATCGACCGGCTCACCTGCTAATTTATCCAATTCAATGATAGAACCTGCTGTTAATTCTAAAATTTCTTTTACGGAGCGCTTGGTTCGTCCCAATTCTACTGTTACTTGAAGAGGAATATCCAGCAGCATATTTAAATTTTTTGTCTCCGGTTCTGCAGGTGTAAATGGTTCAAAATTTGAAAATACAGCTGGTTGCACATTCGGTTGTGAGCCATTCGGAAAACTTGCCCCGAAATGTTGCGTTGGGTGATTGACTGGCTGTGGAGCAGTCGGTTGAGCTGCTTGATTTAATGGAGCATATTGATTGTACCCTCCACCAGTGCCTTCCGAATAAGCAGGCGAGACTAAAACATCTTCCACAGTTGGTTCTTTTGGCTCATAAACAGAATTATAATCTAAATTGGATGGATTGGAAACTTCTTCTGTACTATCTGCTGTATTTAATAAGCCTTCTACTAATTTTTTGGCGAAAGGCAGCTGCAATAATTGCATGATCTTTGAATCAATAAGTGTTCCAATTTTTAAACGAAAGGATATTTTCACAAAAAGATCATCTGCTGGAATCTTGTCTGTGCCTTCTCCTTGTGTTAAATCAAGTATATCAATCGTAGGCGGCGATATATCAACTCTTTTATTAAAAATAGTTGACATAGAAGTAGCAGCAGATCCCATCATTTGATTCATCGCTTCCTGAACAGCGCTCATTTGGATTTCTCCCATTACCTCTGATGGATTTATTCCATCACCACCAAGCATCAGATCAGCAATAATGCTGGCATCTGATTGCTTTATTACTAATAAATTCATTCCTGAAAAACCTTCTGTATAATTTACTCGTATCGCCACATATGGATGAGGGAACTCTTCTGGAAGCCTATTTCTCAAAACGACACCTACACTAGGTGTTGTAATATCTACTTTTTGATTCAACAAAGTAGACAATGCAGTAGCAGAACTGCCAAATGATATATTGCCGATTTCCCCTAAAGCATCTTGTTCCATTGCAGATAAATACTCTTCTACCACTAATTCTGTTTGTGGTTTTTCAATATCGTCGCCTCTTAATAAAGCATCTATTTCATCTTGTGAAAGCATATCTTTACTCATCATCTTCTTTCCCCCTCTCTAAAGCCCCTAAAATTTGAACAGCTATTTTTTTATTGACTTTACCTGGCTGTCCATAAAATTTAGGAATATCTCCTACTTTAATAAGCAGAGGTTCTTCTATTGTTTGATTCATTTCTATAACATCGCCAACATCCAGCATTAAAAAATCCTGTATGGAGATTTCTGAAGTTCCCAATTGTGCTGATAACGGGATAACTGATTTTTTTACATTATTTTCTAGTCCTTTTATCACTTCAGGTTCTGGAGCCTTTTTTTCTGTTTGCATCCAATAATGTCCAGATAATTTTTGGATAATCGGTTCTAATACAACATGAGGAATGCAAATATTAATCATTCCGCTTGTATCGCTGATTGTCGTATTTAACGAAATAACCACAACAGTTTCATTTGGAGAAACCATTTGCAAAAATTGAGGATTTACTTCAAATTCCTCTAAAGATGGTTCAATATCAACTAGCTCTTCCATTGCTTCCCGAAAATAGTCAAAAGCATTTTCAAAGGTATTAGACATTATTTTTGTTTCTATTTCTGTTAAATTTTCTACTTTATTAATGCTGGATCCTCTGCCGCCCATCATTCGATCCATCATTGCATATGCAATATTAGGATTTACTTCCATAAGAACTCGTCCATTTAAAGGTGCTACATCAAACACATTCAATATAGTCATTTTGGGAATCGAGCGAATAAATTCTTCATATGGTATTTGATCAGCAGAAGCAACATTAAATTGTACATATGTTCGCAACTGTGCAGAGAAAAACGTCGTCAGCAATCGAGCAAAATTTTCATGTATGCGTGTTAAGCTTCTGATTTGATCTTTCGAAAACCGGAGTGCCCGTTTAAAATCATACACTTTTACCTTTTTTTCTAATTGCTCTTTTTTTAGCTCCTCTGCATCCATTTCACCAGAAGTTATAGCAGATAATAGTGCATCTATTTCATTCTGGGATAGTACATCTCCTGACAAAAAATCTTCACCCCTTAAGTATGATGATCCCATCATTTATCATGTCTAACGGCAGTATGTCCTCGTTATTTCTAAGAGGAAACGGAGTTTATACTACTCATCAACCTGATTTTCCCCATTAACCAACACGGATTAGGTTCAGACAAAATTTTTCACTGCCTTAAATACTTTACATTATTGAAGTAGAGAACTGGTAATATAAACCTGGATCACTTTTCCTTCTTGCATGTGCTCATTTATTTGTTCTTTTAAATCATTCTCCAATGTAATTTGTCCTTTTTTCCCTTTCATATCTTCCACAGTTTTTTCCGAAAGCTCTTGAATTATAATATTTTTCACTTGGAAATCCCTTTTTTCTAATTCTTCTTTTGCTTTTTTGCTGTCTGTTTGGATTTTAAATGATATTTTAATGAAATTATCAGTTGCTAAATTTGTGGTCATTTCTTCAATATCTACGGAGGACTCAATCACTTCATCAATAGAAGGCTCTTTTTCTTTTTGATCTCCAGTATACTTCCATAAATAAAAAAATGCTCCAGCACCAACAATGGCAATGGTAAGTAATAGTATTAGCATAATCATAAGTATTTTATTATTCTTCATTGTGCTTCTCTCCCAAGTTCGGTAATCCGAAAAGGCTCACAGATCGATAAAATTGATGTATCAATTCCATCAGTTCTTGCTCGGTCTCTTTTACAACATATTTATTTCCATTTGACAGCATAATTGTTGTATCTGGAAATAATTCAATTGTTTCAATAAACAAAGCATTCAATTTAAATTTTTTACCATTTAATCGTGTTACAGTTATCATCAATTATTTTTTAGAGACTAATGAATAAGTATCCACTAGCCTCTAAATCCCCCTTCTACTTATCGTTTTAAGTTAAGCAGTTCTTGCAAGATTTCATCAGATGTTGTAATAATTTTGGAGTTAGATTGGAAGCCCCTTTGCCCAACAATCATTTCTGTAAATTCATCTGTTAAATCCACGTTGGACATTTCAAGGTATCCGCTGTTGATGGCACCAGTACCGTCTTCTCCTGAAAATACCAGACCACCAAGTTGGGTAGTTGTTGGCTGTGATAATCCTCCTGAGTTTGCAGATGTTTGATACATATTTGCTCCTACTTTTGTTAACCCTTCTGGATTAGAAACTTTTGCAAGAAGAATTTGACCGGCTTGTCTAGTTTCTCCATTTTCATTAATATACGTAATAATTCCATTAGAACCGATACTGAAACTTTGTGCACCAGTAGGGATTACCGTGCTACCTACAACATTTCCTGAGGAAGTAGGTTCTCCATTATTATCTCCTGTAATTCCCCCTGTTACCTGCAATTTCAATCCATTCGAACTTACAATATTTCGATCGGCATCTAAATAAAAATTACCTGCTCTTGTATAATATTGTGTATTAGCGTCAGGTCCTGCTAATACAAAATATCCTTCACCAGAAAGTGATAAGTCAAGGGTTCTTCCAGTTGTCTGCATACTTCCTTGTGTAGCAATTGTATCAACTGATGCCACTTGTGAACCTAAACCAATTTGCTTTGGATTCATCCCTCCAGCATTAGTTGTAGTAGATGGAGCCGTTGCACCAGCTGTTGTTTGACTGATTAAATCGCTGAATGTTGCTCTTCCCTTTTTAAAACCATACGTATTGACGTTTGCAATGTTATTTCCGATAACATCTAATTTTGTTTGAAAGTTTTTCATTCCTGTAACACCTGAATATAATGAACGTAACATTTGCTTTTTCTCCCTTCAATTTCACTGCTTCTATCCTTCCACAGTGACAGCTTCCATTATTGGTCCAGCTGATTTTTTTATTTATTCATTCATAACGATTGTGCCATTTATATTTGTAAAGATTTGTTCGGTTGCTTCTTGTCTGTCCATTGCAGTAATAACTGTATTATTTTTGGCACTGACAATAAGTGCAGCATCATTAAGAAGAACTAATGATTCTTTTACACCCATTTGCCTTGCCTGTTTAACTTTCGCTTCTATTTGCTGCCATTTTGTCTCATCAATCACAATCCCTCGTTGCTGTAAGCGCTCATTGGCGTGTTTGCTGATGCTTAGTTTATCAAATGTGTCAATAGATGTCTTTAAATGCGCTGAAAATGTCCCATTATTTTTAAATTTAATGGCATTTACGCCTTTTTTTATGGCAGCTTGTGATTGAAAAGCAGGATAAACAGATTTATCCATTTCAATCACTTCCTATTCAATTTTAGTTATTTGCTTGGAAGTGATTTGTGTGTTGTTTGCATCATTTAACGTGTATTGCATCACGCCATTTTTTGACGACACGGATTTCACTTCGGCGCTTTGTTCTTCCTGATTATCATTTAAATAGGTGACAATCTTTCCAATCAGTTGACTTGCTGATGCCAAATTACTTGTTTCTGCACTTATGCTAGAAATATTGGCAGGCGATAAAGTTGTGCCATCTTCTAATGTAAATTCTACACTATCATTTTTATAGGCTAGAGATGCCACTTTGCCTGTTCCGGAAGTTGTCGTTTCTGCACCTGAATTATCTGTTTCTGTTTTCGTCCAGTTCACTTCTTTGCCGACAAATTGGCCATATGATATTAAATTGGATTGTGTCTGCAATGTAATAAAACTTTCCATCGTTGTATTCATATTGGTCATTTGTTCCAGAGAAGAAAAGGTAGCCATTTGTGCAATAAAATCTTTATCCTCTAACGGTTTAGTTGGATCCTGGTTTTGCAATTGTGTAATTAATATTTTCAAAAAGTCGTCTTTTCCTAGAGCAGAGTTTCCAGTTGCTTTTGTTTGCTCTTGATAATTTGCTAAATAAAGGGACGAATCAATTGTATTCGCCATATTCTCACCTCCTCCAACTTATTCCATATTAAGAAGCTCTTCCAAAAAGGTTTTTCTTTGTTTTTCTCGCTCTTTCTGCTGGGAAGGCTGCTCTTCTTTTTGCTGCTGCTCTTGCTGTTGTTGCTGATGCTGTTGATTATCTTTTGCCGTTTTATCTTGAGGAGATGGAGTATACGAAATATCTAATTTATCTACAACAGCATTTTGCGAACCAAGAGTATGTTTAATGCTTGTTAAATGAGTTTCCAACACGTCTTTTGCTTCTTGTGAAGCAGTAAAGATTTTCGCTGAAATATTGCCTTCTTTTTGATAGATTTCTATTTTTATAGAACCTAAATGATCTGGAGCTAACCTTAGCGTAAATGTTTGATTATCCCCATTATTGACAAACTTTCCATTTGAAAGCACCTTCTCTAATTGTTCTCGCAACTGATGTGCTGAAACTGGATTGCCGCTTGCTGTTAAGAGTACTAATGGTTCTTGTTTTGCTGAGATTGCTGTTTGCATTTGTCCTACAACAATTGTTTTGGCATCTGTTTCATTCTTTTCCACTAGCGGTTTAATACTTTCCATTCTAACACTTTCCACATCATTTGTTTTTTTTATGGAACCTATCATTAGTGGATTTACCATTTTGGCAAACATTGCATTTGGCTTTTCTTCTTTTTTTGCAGCTGTATTCAACTTATCTACAATGCTCGAAACCAATGACTTGATGTTATTTAGCTGGAATGGCGTTTCTTCCCCTTCTGTTGCTGCTTCTGCTGGCTTCACTGCTTGACTAGAAATTTTCAGTTGGGTATCTGCTCTTCCTACAAAAGTTTTGTAATGAAATGGGTTTATTGACTGTCCACTATGCATTATCTGGCCTGAATTTATTGCAGCTTCATCTATAATTGCATTTGCACGAGCTTGTGAACCATTTGCCATGACGGCATCCTTATTGTGTTCATTTGCTCGTCTTTCCGCCATTTGAGAAGATGTTTGATAAAGCAGCGGATTAATTAATTGTACCGTATCAAGCGCCATTGTTTGATTCAGAGACATTGCTTCTTTTTGATTTGACTGCAAATTCGGCTGCAAACTAGCTGCTTCATTTATTTTTGTGCCCGCATGAATAGGCAGCTCTTGTTCCGTATTCTCTGTTATATTCATTCCATTTGTTTGCCTAATTATTCCACTACTGCTTGTTGGAGTTTCTTGTAATAAAGTAGTCTTATTACTGTTTTTTTCACTATTAGCAGCTTGTGATGCAAAATTTGTGTTTGCAAACTGACTTCTAAAACGATTGAAGGCTTTTCCTTCCGTTACTTGCTGTAATTGTTCAAATAAAGGAGTTATTCGGTGCGCTGATTCATTCGCATTAGACAAATTCTTCATTTCTGCATGTGCTTCCATAGTTCGAACACTTTGATCTCTTCTTATTTTGCCTAAACCATCAGCATACTCTTTATTTTGTTGTGCTAATTGACTAGTATCCTGACTGAATTTTAATATTTCTTCGATTGGATGCCCAGTTCCTTCTGACATAAATGTTCTTTCATCC
>NZ_BQYJ01000002.1 GCF_023168165.1 Niallia sp. NCCP-28 | reverse complement strand
CTGAGGCCTTCTCTTCTTGCTCTTGAATCAATGGATTGGTTTCTTGTATAAACTTCGGCCTTTGCTCACTTTGGTTCCCTCGTCCAGTTCCTTCTGGCATAAACGTTCTTTCATTTGTTCCTATTTTGCCAAAGGGATTAGCTGCAAGTGGATTCGGCGCCTTCTCTTCTTGCTCTTGAACTAATCGACTATCCGCTTTTCTATTAAATGCACCCATTAAAATGCCTGAATTCTCTTCTGGCTTTTCTGAAGGTGTGCTTACAAATAAATTGCTTGTATTATTTATTTCTCCTTGATTTGGCAATTGATTGATTAGCCCAAGGTGTTTTTTTGAAATAGGCTGATTTTTCTCATTTAAGTTAAAAGATGATTCCAAAACACTATGTGCTTCATCTAAAAACATAGTATCTGGAAATGTATCTCTGCCATGTTCTATTTGAGTTTTCCCTTGATCAGTCTTCGAATCTAGTGCCTTCCCAAGCTGTTCGGCCATTTTATCACCATGGATTATTTTCTCATTTAATCCGCTGTTTTCTACAAAGTCCGTAGAGAAAGCATTTGCATTTAAGCCACTTTCTTTGCCGTTTTTATTTTGAACACTTTCCGCATGTGAATCTGCTGATTTTTTAATAGATTCAGATGCTGTCATTTGTGGACTGATTCTATTTTCAGTTTGCAAAGATGATAACAAGTCAGAATTTATTTTATTTAATTCTTTTTCAAACTCTAAATCAGAAATATTTTCTTCCATGATGCTCACGTTTTTTTGCTGCTGTCCTGATTGAATGCTTAAAAATGCATGTTTATTTTCACCAGTTATAGTGTTGATTTTTTTTTGATTAGCTAAAGCATCTTCACCTGCTTGACCTGCTAATTCCTCATTCGATAAAAAGATTGAATTATAAAAGAAATTATCTTCGGCAATTATTTCACCATTTTTCAACAAATAATCGTTATTTTGCATTAAAATATCAGCAGTTGTTTGATTGGTTTGTTCCACCTTATCAGTTACAAACTTCGATGCAGTTGATTCATTTGTTTTTGGAGAGAGCGTTTGTTCGGTCTCCTTTTTAGTTGCCAAAACACTATCAGGTGCTATTTCTGCCTGTGCTTTTGCACTCGTTGCTATGACTGCCCCATTTTCTTTAGTAGTTATTGTTTCATTAGTCTTTTGATGGATATCTCCCTCTATTTCTGATTGATCTAATTTTTGCATGATTGGATTTTTTTCCCTCATAGAATCCGCCGCTGTATCTGCATTGCTGCTATTCTCATGGCTTTCAGCTGCCATGCTCGTTTGATTTATTAATTGACTGACTAGATTAGCTAATGCATCAACAGTTTCATTAACTTTGTGTTGACTTTGCAACAAGGATGTTTCTGCTCCAGCTAATTGAATTCCCTTTAATGCATGCACAAGATCTGGCAATGAGGTTTCTGCAAACATATTTTCAGTCGGCTCATCAAAACTAAAAGAGTGAATAAAATGAAACAATTGCTTTTCTACTGTGGAAAATGCCCTTTCTACTTTTTCAGCCATCTGATGAAGCGTATTTTCGTTCAGTTCCGAATCTAGATCCCACTTATTTAATATCGCATGAATGATATTAATAGGATCCGCCTTTTCTCCTTCTAAATCAGCCGTAGAAGAAACAGCTTCTAGCTTTTCCACATTATTGTTTGACAATACTTTGAACAAATCCTGTAATGATGCTTTTGAAACAGCCCCATCGCTGACCTTTTCAGGAAGTTGCACTGGAACAACTGTATCGCTTTTTGCTAATGATTGAAAAAATGCCTGAAAACGATTAGAAGCAGCTGTTAATTTTGTGGATTCTATTGAATTTCCCGGCATCCATCCAAATTCGCCAATTTTCATTCTTTCACCCCCTTCCCTTTAGCTTTTGGGGTCTTTAGCTGCTTATTCATTATCTGCGTCATCTCCTGTTGAACTGCTAGTTGATCCTTGGCCGTTTAAAGAATTACTAGATAATAATTCAGTATATTTTGATGCAACGGCAGGTTCCATTTTCTCTAATATCGACGCAAGTTTGGCAGGTTTAACAGATGCCAAAATTTTCAATCCCTCACTTTGCCCCATCTCTGAAATAATGACTGCAGCATTTTTGGCTGACATTGTTTCATAAGTTTTCACAATATCATCAAAAGCTGTTTGTGTTTGCGTTTGTTCGCTTTTTAGGGCATCCAGTTCTTTTTGCAGTTTTTCTCTTTCTACCGTTATGTTTTTATTAATTTTGTCTTTATTGTCTATTTCTGTTTGCAAATTAGCGATTGTCTCTTCTTGTTCTGCAATTTTAGCCTCGAGCTTTTTTATTGATTCTGCATCCTTTTTTGTTTGTTCACTTGTATTAGTTTCCGTTGATGTTTTTTCTGATGTTAAAAAGGGAATATCATCTATTAAATCTTTTCCTTTATTCATCACATCTACCCCTGAATAAATAAACAACAATAAAACAACAACAATTGCAAATAAGATTGGAATAATCACTACTAATAGAATTCGCTGAAGAATATTAAAATTTTTCTTTTGTTCTTCTTCTAAATTATCCATATTAGCCACCTAGCTTTCCTGGTTGCATATATACTTGAAGGGAAATATCATCCATTTGTTTTGCTTCCAATGCTTTTTCCAATTCTATGAATTTGGTAAAGTCTTTTTCTTTTATTTTTATATATTTTTTAACCTCTAAATTTTTTTCCACCAGCTTTTCTTGATAAAAGCTCATTGTATTCCTGGCATTAACCACCATTTTCTGGTTATGTTCAATCGTTTTTTCTAAATTCCCCACAAAACGTTGATGGTGTCTTATTTCGCGAACAGAAAGGCCCATCGTTAACTTTTCTAGCTGCAATTGTTCAAGATCTTCTTTCTTTTTTAATACTTCGTACAATTTTTCAGCAGCCTCTTCAAATCGTTTTACCGACTGATTGTATGTGGTGCTTACTTCCTCTTTTTCTCTTTCTTTTATGGTCAAAATTTTTTCAAATTTATATTTGTATGTCATAACATTAGTCACCTGTTCCTATTAATGACACTAAGGAATGAAAAGTTTCCTCCATAGATATTTTTTCATCGGTAGCTTGTTTCAAATATGAAATAATCGCTGGATATAATTGAATAGCAGTATCAATTTCTTTTGAAGATCCTTTTTTGTAAGCACCGATATTTATCAAATCTTCTGAATTGATATAGGTGCTTAAATAGTCTCTTAATTTCTCTGCTGCCCGAATATGTTCTTTTGATACAATATGATTCATTACCCTGCTGACACTTTTTAGAACATTAACAGCTGGATATTGCCCTTTATTAGCAAGTTCCCTGTCTAAAACATAATGCCCGTCCAAAATGCCACGCACAGTATCAGCAATCGGTTCATTCATATCATCCCCATCTACCAATACTGTATAAATGGCCGTGATGCTTCCAAATTCATTTGTTCCCGTACGTTCTAATAGTTTCGGCAAGATGGCAAAAACAGATGGTGTGTACCCTTTTGTGGTCGGCGGTTCCCCAATCGCAAGCCCCACTTCTCTTTGCGCCATAGCGACACGGGTAACAGAATCCATCATCAGCATAACATTTAAGCCTTTATCGCGAAAATATTCTGCAATTGCCGTCGCTGTATAGGCACCCTTGATTCTCATTAAAGCGGGAGTATCCGATGTTGCCACTACGACAATAGATCTTTTTAGCCCCTCTGGACCTAAATCCCGTTCAATAAATTCCCTGACTTCTCTGCCCCGTTCCCCTATAAGAGCTATGACATTTAAATCTGCTTTCGTATTTCTTGCAATCATCCCAAGCAATGTACTTTTCCCAACACCACTGCCGGCAAATATGCCAAGGCGCTGTCCGGTTCCAACAGTCAACAAACCATCGATTAGCCGGACACCCATTTCCATGGAAGCAGATATCGGTGGTCTGCTAAGCGGGTTGGGCGGCTCTTGTTCAATCGGCACTGACTTTAGCCCTTTTGGCAAAGAAGATCCATCTAATGGATTGCCTAATGAATCAAGAACACTTCCAATTAATGCTGCACCTACTTTTATCTCTAATGGATCAGACGTACCTTCTACTAAACACCCTGGTGAAATATCGTTAACGGTTGTGTAGGGCATTAAAATAATATTTTCTTCTTTAAACCCAACTACTTCGGCTTTTATCACACGTTTATTTTTTGTGCCGATATGAATCAGACACACATCCCCAATGGAACTTTCAGGACCTTGTGATTCAATCATTAATCCAATCACTTTTTTTACTCTGCCATAACGTTTGTATGAATCGATTGCATCTATTGTAGAAAGGAGTTCAGAAGCTTTCATTCCTCTTGTTCACTCTCCAATAAATCTAATAGTTTTTGTTTTAGCATCTTTAATTGTGTATCGACTGTCGCATCTATTCTTCCATTATTAGTTTCTATTACACAACCATTTTCTGATATCCCTGTATTTGGAAAGATAAATAAATTAGGCTGAATCGGAAATAAACTTAATAACTCTTCTTTTTCTGATAAAACATATTGATAATGCACGGGATGAATATGAAGCTGCACCTCTTTTATTCCCTGGCCTTCTTGCAGCACTTTTTTTACCACATTTAAGAAATATGATTTATCTTGTTCAATTTTGCTATTCATAATTTTTTCAGCAGCTCTTATTGCAAGATCTAAAATGGTCTTTTCAGCAGAAGCCAAATAGCTTTGATAATCATTTTTGGAAAGTTCAATAACATCTTTTGCCATTTGAATATGCTCTCCATATTCTTGATAGCCCATCGTTCTGCCTTCTTTTAAACCAACATTATATCCGTCCTGCTTCGCTTCTTCTATTAGCTGCATTTTTTCTTCTTGCCAATTTTGCTTTTCAATTTGCAGCTGCTGTTTTTCTTGTTCGATTTGTTCATATGCTTGCATTAAGATTGAGTTTGCTTCTTCGTTCGCTTGCTCGATTATTTTAGAATGTTCTTCATCTGAAATAATATCCATTTCTTTTAAAGAATTCATATATTTAATGGAAATGACTTTTTCTTCTGTTTGTTTTTGGCTAGCCCAATTTGACTTGATTAACCTAGACAATAATATCATCTCCTCCGCCACGTGCTACGACGATTTCCCCAGCATCTTCTAATCGGCGAATAATCGCGACAATTCGAGATTGCGCTTCTTCCACATCTTTCAGCTTAACTGGACCCATAAATTCCATTTCTTCTTTAAAAGATTCCACCATTCTTGTAGACATATTGCTGTACACAACTTCTTTTACTTCTTCACTAGAGACTTTTAATGAAAGAAGCAAATCTTCATTTTCACAATCCCGGATAATGCGCTGGATTGCCCGATTATCCAATGTCACAATATCTTCAAATACAAACATTCTTTTCTTAATTTCTTCTGCCAATTCAGGATCTTGAATTTCTAAGGCATCTAATATCGTACGTTCTGTCGTTCGGTCTACGCCATTTAATACCTCAACAACAGCTTCAATTCCACCAGTTTGCGTTTGATCTTGAGTTACAGTGCTTGATAGTTTTCTTTCTAGCACTTGCTCTACTTCATTAATGATTTCCGGTGAAGTGCTGTCCATTACAGCAATCCTTTTAGCAATATCTGCTTGCATTTCTTGCGGCAATTCTGACAATATTTGCCCAGCTTGGGATGGATCTAAATAAGAAAGTATCAGTGCAATCGTTTGCGGATGCTCATTCTGAATAAAATTTAATATCTGATTTGGATCTGCTTTTCGAGCAAAATCAAATGGCCTTACTTGCAGACTTGTTGTTAAGCGATTTAAGATAATAGTTGCTCGTTCTGAGCCAACAGCTTTTTCAAGAACAGTTTTGGCATAACCAATCCCGCCTTGTGTTATATAGTCTTGGGCAAGAGCAATGTTATGAAACTCCTCTATCACTTCATCCTTTGCTGAAAATTCCACTTTTTTTATTCCGGATATTTCTAAAGAAAGCTGTTCTATCTCTTCTTCACCCAAATGCTTATAAATGGACGCAGCTACGTCTGGTCCCAGTGATATAAGAAGAATAGCTGCTTTTTGTTTCCCCGTTAACTCTTTTGTATCTCGTTTTGCCATTTGTCTACTCTCCTTAATCTTCTGTGATCCATGTACGCAAAAGTTTGGCAAAATCTTCCGGCTTCTCTTTTGCCATTTTTTCTAATTGTTTTCTTCGAAGCGTACCTTCTGATTCTTTTTCTTCATTTACATCAGGTATCGTTATAGGCTCGATAATTTCTTCTACTTCTTCTACCGGCATCTGTTTTTTGCGAGCTCTAATAAATAAGAAGATTAATAGAGCAATAATTGCAAGTAGCACACCGCCAACAACATACACCCACCAAGGAATCATGCTGCCTGCATTTTGAGCCTGGGTTTCTGTTTTTCCATTAAACTTCTGAACAGAAACAGCAATTTTATTCTGCAGATCTTCATCTGAGATTTGACCATCTACAGATGATTTATCAATAGACGTTCGAATAATTGTACCTAAAATATTGTTGATTTGATCAACACTTTCTTGCGGAAGCGATGCTGTATCATTAGCATCAGGCGGCTCTACCATTACTTGAATGCCTAGGTCGCGCACTTTGTACGGACTTTCCACAATTTGTTTTTTAATACGGTTTACTTCATAGTTGATTGTATCTTCCGTTTTTTCCGATTCTCCGCCTGATCCCGTCGCCGTATCTGTATTATAGGTAGTTGTATCAGCGTCTTCCTCCGCTTGTGCTACACCTTCTGCAGCAGCATTATCACCTGAATATGTTTCCGAAAGTTTTTGTGCACTTACAGCAATTCCTTCCATATTTTCTTCATCTACTGGCGATACAAGGTTTTCTTCTCTATTTTCTTGGGTAAAATCAATATCAGCAGTAACAGAAACCATTACTTTATTTTGCCCCATCAATGTTCCTAACATAGTTTGAACCTGTCTTTGAATATCTCGTTCTATTTGTTTCTTTACGTTATTCTGAGCAGTAAAAGTATCAGATGCAGAATTTGTTGAAGAATTTAAATCAAAATACTCAAAGTTTTGGTTGGTTATGACGATATTATCTGTAGGAAGGTTTGGTACACTTTTGGACACGAGTGTATATAACCCTTTTATTTGACTTTCGGAGAAGTTATAGCCTGCTTTTGTATTTAATACAATAGAAGCAGATGCTTCTCCATTTTCATCGGAAACAAACACGCCTTCTTTTGGCAATGTAATAACAACTTTGGCATCATTTATTCCATCGATGCCTTTCATTAAATTAGCGATTTCTGTTTGCAAAGCATCTAATTTCAGCACATTAAATTCATTATCTGTCATTCCAAAACTTGCATTTTCACTAAAAAAGGAATAATCAATACTTCCAGATTTCGGAATGCCTTCTGCTGCAAGCTCAACTTTTAGCGTATCTACGACTTCTTCCGGAACACTGATTGTTTTTCCGCCATCAGATATTTCTGATGTAATCCCTCTGCCATCTAAGCTCTCTTTAATCGTTCCTGTTTCAGAAGGAGATAAATTGCTGTATAACGGCACTAATTTTTCTCTTGAAAAAAAGAAAACCGACGCTGCAATAATGCCGATTAGCAAAACGATGCTTGAAATGAGCATCGTTTTTTGCATTTTGGTGCGATTACCCCAATACATTTTTAATGGATTTAAAAACCTTTGAATATTCTCTTTCATTCTTTTCCCCCGGTTACTATAAGATTATAAGCTAATAACCGCTTAATTTATTAAACTGTCATTCTCATCATTTCCTGGTATGCTTCTACTGCTTTATTACGGATTTCAATTGTTGCCTGCATCGTAATACTTGCCTTTTGTGAAGCAATCATCACTTGTGATAAGTCGACATTCTCTCCTTTAGCCAACTTAGTCGTTAAGCTATCTGACTCATTTTGAGCTTGATTTACTTTGTTAAGAGAATCTTTTAAAAACGTTGAAAAGCTTTTGCTTGAATCAGAAGCAGTTTTACTCACAGCTGCTGTATTTGCATTTGTGGTTGGCAATATGTTGGATACCGCCGGAAAATTAATTGAAGCCATTTAGTTTCTCTCCCTATTTGCCTATTTCTAATGTTTTCATCAGCATACTTTTAGATGCATTTAATACTGTAATATTCGCTTCATATGACCTGGAGGCACTCATTAAATCGACCATTTCCCTTAATGGATCAATATTTGGCATTTCTACATAACCATCTTCATTGGCATCTGCATTATCTGGATCATATACTAGCTCAAATGGCGTCTCATCTTCGACAATTTTGGATACTTTTACACCATCTCCAACACTTTTTGCAGCATTTAAATGGGAAGCAAATGTATTGCCTTCTTGCGCTTGAAGAACAACTGATTTTCTTTTGTACGGCACCCATTCTCCGTCCACAAGTTTCCCTCTCGTGGAATCTGCATTTGCCATATTGGAAGAAATGACATCCATCCTTAATCGCTGAGCAGTCAAAGCAGATCCAGTTGTATTAATACCTTGAAATATGGACATATTATCTGCCTCCTTTAATGACATTTTCTAAAGAAGTGAATTTGCCGCTAATTCTATCTATTAAAGCATTATAGTAAATTTGATTTGTCGCAAGCTCCGTCATTTCCTTATCAACATCCACGCTATTTCCGCTGTTATTATAGACAGAATTGGATTTCGTTACAATACTCGAACTTCCTGTGGTATTGGTGCCTGTAAAGTCAATATGTCTTGCATTAGTTTTAGTTGCTTCAATAGCATTGGATAAAGATTCTTTGAAGGTAACATCCTTTGCTTTATAATTTGGAGTATCTACATTTGCAATATTTTGTGCAATTACTTTTTGTTTTGTATTAGAATAGTTAATGGCGTTTTCAAGTGTAGAGATTGTATCTGAGAAAAGTTTCATGGAACACCTCAAAATTAATAATTACAATACCTTTGTAGAATATTGCATTTTTATGACGAAAAAAGAACACGATGTCTTTTATTGTAATGATTTTGGAATAAGTTGTCTATGGACATAAGGATAATTTTAATAAGTCATTAGTCCTATTTTAGAAAAATCATATAAAAATACGCAAATCTTTCCTTATTATATACCTTTATGCTTAAAATATCATAAAGAATTTGTGGTGATTTCGAACTAGCATTATTAACTATACTACAAAAAAATATATGCTATAAACTCTTTGAAGTAAATACTAAGAATTTGGCAACTTGTTGAAAATTGTCGAAAAAAATTCACAAATAATAAAGAAACAGTATTGTTATATGAACTAAAGAAAAAACAAGTAATTTTTGTTAAATAATTCTGCTTTTTTTCTTTTCTAGTCTTCCTTTAATAGAACAAACATCACATAAATGATAATAATAAAAAAACAAGGATAAACTTCTATTAAATCTGTCTGCTATCACCTCTTTTATGCAAAAGTGTGATTTCCCGAACAAATCTAATATAAAGTTACCCTTGTTTTATAGATAAGATTCTAGCGTCTTTTTAGTTTGCTTTCAGTTTTTCTAATTCTAAAAGGAATTTATCATTAAGCACTTTAATATAAGTGCCTTTCATTCCTAATGAACGAGATTCAATTACACCAGCGCTTTCTAATTTACGCAATGCATTTACGATAACAGATCTTGTAATGCCAACACGATCTGCAATTTTTGAAGCTACAAGCAAACCTTCACTGCCATTTAATTCTTCAAAAATATGTTCAATCGCTTCTAATTCACTGTATGATAAAGAACTGATTGCCATTTGCACAACCGCTTTGCTTCTTGCCTCTTCTTCGATTTCTTCTGCTTTTTCACGAAGGATTTCCATTCCTACTACAGTTGCTCCATATTCAGCCAAAATTAAATCATCATCATGGAATTGATCAGAAAGTCGAGCCAAAATTAACGTGCCAAGTCTTTCCCCACCACCGATAATCGGAACAATTGTAGTTAAACCTTTTTCAAATAATTCTTTGTTTTCAATTGGAAATGCTGTATATTCGCTTTCCACATCCAAGTTGCTGGATGTATTTTGAATATTAAATAGGCTGTTTGTATATTCTTCTGGAAATTGGCGATCCTCAAGCATTTTTTTCATACGATCATTTTCGATTTGCTGATTAATCGCAAATCCTAATAACTTTCCTCTTCTGCTTACAACAAAGATATTTGCTTCAATAACCTCACTTAACGTTTCTGACATTTCCTTGAAGTTTACAGGTTTTCCAGCTGCTCTTTGAAGCATCGCATTAATTTTTCTTGTTTTTGTTAATAAATCCATTCTTTTTTTTCCTCCTATAAATAAAACCATAACTCTAAATCTATTTCTTTTCGTTTTAAGACTGATCCGCAAAAATTGCTTTTTAGGAGATTATTACTTTTTAAGCATCCTAAGCACTGGACTATAGAATAAACTGGCTTAAATCTTTGTTACGAGAGATTGCCCCAAGTTTTTCTTCTACATATTGAGGAGTAATTGTAATCTTATCCATTGTAATATCTGGTGCTTCAAATGATAAATCTTCCAGTAATTTTTCCAAAATAGTATGCAATCTTCTTGCACCAATATTATCTGTATTTTGATTAACTTCAAATGCTACTTCGGCAATCTTACGAATAGCATCGTCAGAAAATTCAATTTCTATACCTTCTGTTAATAAAAGAGCTTTATATTGTTTAACAAGTGCATTATCCGGCTCTACAAGAATACGGTAAAAGTCTTCAACCGTCAATTTAGTCAACTCTACACGTATCGGCATGCGCCCTTGCAGTTCTGGAATCAAATCAGATGGCTTCGTAATATGGAATGCCCCTGCTGCAATAAACAACACATGATCCGTTTTTACAGACCCATATTTTGTTACAACAGTAGATCCTTCAACGATTGGCAGAATATCTCGCTGCACACCTTCTCTTGATACATCTTGTGAAGAACCGCTGCTCGATTTGCTTGCAATCTTGTCAATTTCATCAATAAAGATAATCCCCATTTGCTCCGCACGCTGTACAGCTTCTTGAGTCACTTCATCCATATCGATTAATTTTTGAGCTTCCTCGTTTGTCAGCACAATACGAGCTTCTTTTACTGTCAATTTACGTTTTTTCTTTTTCTTTGGCATAAAACTGCTTAAAGCATCTTGCATATTCATGCCCATTTGCTCCATGCCAGAACCTTGCAGCATATCAAACATAGAAGCTTGCTGTTCCTCTACTTCTACTGTGATTTGCTCATTTTCCAATTCGCCTAAAGCAAGTTTTTCTTTGATTATTTTGCGTTTTTCCCTTTTGCTTGTTTCTTCAACAGTTGACTCTTCTGTTTCAGCATCCGAACTTCCTCCTCCAAAAAGCATTTCAAGAGGATTTTTGTAATTGGCCTGTTTTTTTGCAGAAGAAGGAACCAATAAATCAACCAAACGACTATTTGCAGCCATTTCGGCTCTTTCTTTTACGTCTAGCATTTTTTCTTCTTTCACTAATCGTACAGATGTTTCTACAAGATCTCTAACCATTGATTCTACATCTCTGCCGACATATCCTACTTCAGTGAATTTTGTTGCTTCCACTTTTACAAAAGGTGCACTTACTATTTTAGCAATGCGTCTTGCGATTTCTGTTTTACCAACACCTGTAGGTCCTATCATAAGAATATTTTTGGGGCTAATTTCATCTCGCAGCTTTTCATCTAATAAACTTCGACGAAAACGATTTCTAAGCGCCACAGCCACTGCTTTTTTTGCATCTTTTTGGCCAACAATATATTGATCAAGTCGTTCTACTATTTGGCGTGGTGTTAAACCTGCTTTTTTTTGCATGAAAAAACTCCTCCTTATAACTCTTCTACGATAATATTGTTATTTGTATATACGCATATGTCCCCTGCTATTTCTAAAGCAGCTTTAGCGATTTCGTATGCTGTCAACTGTTCGCCAGAGTATTTTTTTAACGCCCTTCCAGCAGATAAGGCATAGTTTCCACCTGAACCAATTGCAAGAATTCCGTCATCTGGTTCTATTACTTCCCCAGTTCCAGAAACTAATAATAGATCGGTCTCATTCATTACAATTAACATTGCCTCTAACTTGCGAAGAATTTTATCGCTTCTCCACAGTTTAGCAAGCTCAACAGCTGCTCTTTGTAAATTCCCATTGAATTCTTCCAATTTTCCTTCAAATAGTTCAAATAGTGTAAAGGCGTCAGCAACTGATCCAGCAAATCCAGCAATTACTTTTCCATTAAAGAGTTTACGGACTTTTTTTGCTGTATGCTTCATGACAACTGCATTCCCAAAAGTCACCTGACCATCGCCAGACATCGCGCATTTTCCTTTATGCTGTACGGCAAATATAGTTGTTGCATGAAATTGTGGTAATTCAGACATGTAAACTTCCTCCTTTAGCAATTATCCCTACGCCCTAGGATGATAGGACATATATGTTTTTTTTAAATACTCATTTGTAACATGTGTATATATTTGGGTAGAAGATAAAGAGGAATGACCCAAAAGTTCCTGTACAGTCCTCATATCAGCTCCATTCGCCAATAAATGCGTGGCAAATGAATGTCTTAGCTTATGGGGATATATTTTGTCGCCGCTAGAGAGAGTGTTCATCATTTTATCTAAAATATCTCGAACGCCTCTATCTGTTAACGCGCCTCCTCTATAATTGACAAATAGAAAATTATGATCTTTTCCATTTTTTCCCATTATTTTCATTCTTCCTTCTTTTATGTAGGATTCCAAAGCGGCATGAGCAAAACTTCCAAATGGTACATACCGCTCTTTTTGACCTTTTCCTTTTATTAAAATAGTAGAAATGCTGAAATCAATATCTTTCAGCTGAATTTTCGTACATTCACCAACTCGAATACCTGTAGCATACAATAATTCAAGAAGTGCTTTATTTCTTAATCCTAAAGGCGTCAAGGAATCACATGACAAAAAAAGTTGCTGCAGCTCTTCTTCATAAAAAAAACCTGGCAGCCTTTTTTCTAACTTTGGAATTGATATAGTAGAAAAGGGATTTGCCTCTACTACTTCTTCTCTTACTAAAAAGCGATAAAAGCTGCGCAAACTGGATATTTTCCGGGCAACTGATTTTCTTGCTAATTGTTCATCAAATAATTTTGTTAAATATATTCTGACATCAGAAGAATTTACCTCATTTAAGTCGACTATTGCTTGATTTGTCATAAAAAGAAAGAATTGTTTTATATCCTGCTGATAAAATTCAATCGTATAAGGTGAGCAATTTTTTTCTATTTGCAAATACTCGACAAAAAGCTGTAAAGAAGCGTTTTCTTTCGTATCCATTGCTTCACCTCGCAGACGGCTTCATTATATTAACATACTTTGTTTACACAAGCAATTAATTTACGTATTCTTCACAAAGTTCTGAATTGTTTCCAATGCTCTTGCAGCATGCTGTTCATATCTTTCTTTTTTCCCTTTAATTCTAACAGGCAATTCAGGGAATAGTCCAAAATTAGCATTCATTGGCTGGAAGTTTTTTGCGTTTGTTGATGTAATATATCTTGCCATGCTTCCAATCGCTGTTTCAGCAGGAAAAACAAGTGGCTCTTCCCCATTGATGACACGTGCAGCATTAATGCCTGCGACCAGTCCACTTGCAGCTGATTCTACATACCCTTCTACACCAGTCATTTGACCTGCAAAAAATAAATCTTGGCGGTTTTTAAATTGATAAGTAGGCTCCAATACTTTTGGCGAATTAATAAATGTATTGCGGTGCATCACTCCATAACGCACAATTTCTACATTTTCAAGTCCTGGGATTAATTGCAGCACTTCTTTTTGCGCTCCCCATTTTAAATGTGTCTGAAAACCGACAATATTGTACAATGTTCCCGCTGCATCATCTTGGCGCAGTTGAACAACCGCATATGGACGCTTGTCTGTCCTTGGATCCTCTAAGCCTACAGGTTTCATCGGGCCAAACAACATCGTTTTTTTCCCACGGGAAGCCATTACTTCTATCGGCATGCAGCCTTCAAAATAAATTTCTTTTTCAAATTCTTTAAGAGGAACTGTTTCAGCTGAAATTAACGCTTCATAAAAACGATTAAATTCCTCTTCTGTCATTGGACAGTTTAAATACGCTGCCTCACCTTTATCATAGCGTGATTTTAAATATACTTTATTTAAATCTATGCTATCTTTTTCCAAAATAGGCGCTGCTGCATCATAAAAATAAAGATAATCTTCTCCAGTCAATGATTTTAAGCTTTCAGATAGACCTTGGCTTGTTAAAGGACCAGTCGAAATAATTGTTGGACCTTCTGGAATAGAAGTTACTTCTTCATTAAAAACAGTCACATTAGGATGGTTTTTCACTGTATCTGTTACTCTTGCCGCAAATTCATGTCGGTCAACAGCTAACGCTCCACCAGCTGGTACCGCACATAAGTCCGCAGATTCAATAATTACCGAATCTAATCTTCTCATTTCTTCTTTTAATACTCCTACAGCATTTGTTAAAGCATTTCCTCTTAAAGAATTGCTGCAGACAAGTTCTGCAAATTTATCTGTATGATGTGCAGGTGTTTGTTTAACAGGTCGCATTTCGTATAAATTGACATGGATTCCTCTTTTTGCCAATTGCCAAGCTGCCTCACTTCCAGCAAGACCTGCTCCTATTACATTTACATATTTTTGATTTTCTTGCATTGCTGATCCTCCAAGTTTTATTCTAATTTAATCATTTAATAGTATAGACAAGAAAAGGCTACTCCAATAATCAAGTCTTTTTTTCTTGATTTTTCAAAATGACAAATATTTGATTGATATATACAGTGCTCCATCCAAAAGCAGACTGACTGCTTTTGGATGGGACATTATATTTTAATTGAAATAGCTGCAATTTGCTACTATCCTTTTACGTTTAATTATGAAAAAAGTTTCAATCTATTAGCTATTTAGATCTGTAAGGAATTATCACATCCACACAGCAACAGTTATGGATAAATTTTGAATTATCCTATCCAAAGCTAAAAGAGTGAGCAGCTTGCTCACCCTTTTTTTAGCTTTGTGGCTCTTCTTTGTAATCACAGCTAACACATTGAACTTGTATCCCTTTTTTCAGCTTTTTCTCAACAAGCATGCCTTCACATTTTGGACATGGACGAGAAATTGGTTTGTCCCAAGAAATGAATTCGCAAGTTGGGAACTGGTCGCACCCATAAAAAATACGCCGTTTTTTGCTTTTTCTTTCAATGATGTTTCCTTCTTTGCAGCTCGGGCATTTTACTCCAATTTCTTTTACAATTGCTTTCGTATTGCGGCAGTCTGGAAAATTGCTGCATGCCATAAACTTGCCGTAACGCCCCATCTTAAATACCATTGGACTGCCGCATTGCTCACAATCTTCACCGGCAGGCTCATCTTTTATTTCGACTGATTGCATTTCTTTTTCAGCTTTTGCTAAGCTTTGCTCAAATACTTTGTAAAATTGATCAATTATTTTTACCCAGTTTACTTCTCCTGCTTCAATATTATCCAAATCTTGTTCCATATTGGCAGTAAATTCAACATTTAATATTTCAGGGAAAAATTCCAGTAGCAACTCTAAAACAATTTCACCAAGCTCTGTTGGCACAAATCGTTTATTCTCTAATGCCACATAGCCCCGTTTTTGAATGGTATCCAATGTTGGTGCAAAAGTAGAAGGTCTGCCTATTCTTAGCTCTTCTAAAGTTTTTACAAGTCTTGCTTCTGTATAACGAGGAGGCGGCTGAGTGAAATGCTGTTTTGGATCAATATCTTTATTGATTACTACATCTCCCTCTTGTAAATCAGGAAGCATGCGATCTTTTTCTTCAACAGCATCATCTGTTCCTTCCACATATACTTTCATAAATCCAGGGAATTTTACTTTTGAGCCAGTAGCACGAAATACAACATCTCCGTTTACTAAATCCACGCTCATTGTATCCATCACTGCTGGACTCATTTGACTTGCAATAAATCTTTCCCATATCAGCTTATACAGACGAAGTTGATCCCTTGATAAAAACTCTTTCAAAGAATTCGGTTCTCTGACCGTGCTTGTTGGGCGAACCGCTTCATGGGCATCCTGGATATTGCTGTTTTTCTTTTCTTTCCCTTTATCGCCTTTTGTATATTCACTGCCATAATTTTTTGTAATAAACTCGTATGCTTCTGTTTGCGCCACTTCCGAAATTCGGGTTGAATCTGTTCTCATATATGTAATTAACCCGATTGTTCCTTCTTTGCCTAGATCAATTCCTTCATATAACTGTTGGGCAAGCATCATTGTTTTTTTGGCTCTAAAGTTTAACTTTCTTGCTGCCTCCTGCTGCAGGGAAGATGTAGTAAAAGGCACAGCTGGATTTCTTTTTCTTTCCCTTTTTGCCACTTTTGAAACCGTAAATTTATTTCCTGCTAATTGTGCTTTAATGCCATTTACTTCTTCTTCTGATTTAAGGTCGACTCTTTCACCCTTGATCCCATAAAATCCTGCTTCAAAAGATGATTTGCCTTTTACAAAACTGCCTTCGATTGTCCAATATTCTTCTGGAACAAATTTTTTTATTTCATGTTCTCTATCAATAATCAGGCGAACGGCCACAGATTGTACTCTGCCAGCACTTAATCCTTTTTTTACTTTTTTCCAAAGCAGTGGCGAAATATTATAGCCAACTAAGCGATCAAGAATTCTTCTGGCCTGTTGAGAATCTACCAAATCCATATTTATCGGCCGCGGATGTTTAAAGGATTCTTTGATTGCATCCTTTGTAATCTCATTAAAAACAACACGGCAGTCGGACTCAATGTCCACTTTCAAACTTTGAGCAAGATGCCAAGCAATTGCTTCCCCTTCTCTATCGGGGTCAGCCGCTAAGTATATTTTTTTCGCTTTTTTGGCAGCCGTCTTCAAATCTTTTAAAATGGGACCTTTTCCCCGAATTGTTATGTACTTAGGTTCGTATTCATGCTCTATATCAATACCTGTTTGGCTTCTAGGCAAATCACGGATATGGCCCATAGATGCTTTTACTTTATATTTTTTTCCTAAATAACGTTCAATCGTTTTTGCCTTTGCTGGCGACTCAACGATTACAAGAAACTCTGACATTAACTGTCCTCCTTAAGAGGGATTCTAAATATTGATTATTGTATACTATGTTTCTACTTGTCAAATAATACGATAAAAAGTAAACGTTTTCAACTATTTTTTATACGGATAATTTTCTATTTCCATTTTTTTTATCTGTTGCACAATGTATAACAGATTTCAAAAAATAGCAACCCCTTTTTTATTTTATTGCTTAAAAATAAACATTTATTTTTTCTATTATATATACAAAAAGTCAAAAAAAATACATATGTTTTATTCTTTTTATAAAGTAAAATTGCAATAATTGGGGATTTTATCCATTTTTTACTGATTAATATTTCAACCAGAACTTTATATCGAGTTTTCTTAAACTCTCGATTTCTTACACTCTCTCCTAATTTTTTAGGGGATAAACTACTGTCTGTTTAATGGAAAACAACTCAAGTAATGCAATTCCTTATTTTTTCCAATATCTATACTGTATCATTTACTTTATACAAAGAAAATACAAATTTTCTTCTTTTTGGCTCTATTGCATAAACCGTTTCATTTTAGTTGGCTGTTTTCGTATAGATTGTGGCTCTTAAAATCATTGCTCTGCTACACTTCGCTTTCCGCGCGCCATGCCTGAGCCGCTTTGTTGCTTTGCTCATCTGCTTAGGTCTCGTCTTTCTAGCCTTCCGCGTATGCAGGCTGCTCCCGATTTACTTCTCCTGTTTTTTATTTTACAAACTTCGAAAAAATAGCGGATGCAAATGGACCAGCTGATTTGCTTTAATTTATTTAGGCCCTTCAATAATGCCATTCTTCTAATATATCTTCAGCAGAGAGCACTGGTTTTGCACCTGCTTTAATCAATTCATTTGCTCCGACAGAAAAAGGGCTGAAAATGCTGCCAGGAACAGCAAAAACATCTCTTCCTTCGTTTAAGGCAAAATTAGCGGTTATTAATGATCCGCTTTTTCTTTTTGCTTCCATCACTAATGTTCCGTTGCATATCCCGCTTATAATGCGATTCCTCATCGGGAACTGCCATTTCATTGGTTTAGATAAAGGAGGATACTCAGATATGATAAGATGTTTTTTCATCATTTCTCTTGCTAGAGGAATATTCTCTTTTGGATAGATTTGAAAAAGCCCCCCAGCAATTACGGCTATTGTTTTGCCCCCGTTTGCCATTGCTGCTTTATGTGCCAATGTATCTACACCTGCCGCCAGACCACTAGCAATAACAATTCCGTTTTTCACTAGATCGGGCATTAATTTTTCTATTGCTTGGTGGCTATAGTTTGTTGCAAGCCTTGAACCAACAACAGCAAGTTTTTTAGGCCTATTCATAAGGGAAGCATCTCCCTTTGTATATAATACCCATGGAGGCTGATAAATCTCCTTTAAAAGTTTCGGATAACGAGAATCAAAATAGGTGATTGCAGTTATGCCATTATGTTTATATTGGCTGATCTGCTCCTGAATAAAAGTAGAATGAAAGTCTTCCATTGTTTCTTTGGCAATGGGCAAAGGAAGTTTTTTATTTGGAGTGGAAAAAAAGATTTGGAGCTCTGGATCCATTTTTAAAAGGGTTAATATGGTTTTCCAGCTTATTTTTCGACAATGGTGGAGTTTGATTAGTTTTTCATTTAATGTATACAAATTCCCTTTCTCTTCCTTTCTTACAATAATAAAAAAATATTAATAGAAGAAATTTGTATAAGTATACATACATTTAAACCTAGAAAAAATAAGGAATTACACCTATATTATAAAACTTTTTATATTTTTTTAATAGATGATTCTAAAGCTTCTTATTTTGAGCAGAAAAAAGTGTGCACAAATAGTGCACACCTTTTTTATTTGAAATCTATTAATGCGTTTTGCATTTATCGTAAAGAGATTGCTCCTTAAGCACTTCAATTAATGTAGAGCCCATCACCGCAGGAGTTTCAGCCACTTTAATCCCGCATTCATTTAATACACTGATTTTTTCGTCGGCTGTCCCTTTGCCTCCAGAAATAATTGCACCAGCATGCCCCATTCTTTTTCCAGGAGGAGCTGTTCTGCCGCCAATAAATCCTACTACCGGCTTTGTCATATTAGCTTTAATCCATCTAGCAGCCTCTTCTTCTGCTGTTCCGCCAATTTCGCCGATCATGATAACTGCATAAGTGTCTTTATCTTCATTAAATGCTTTTAATGTATCAATAAAGTCTGTGCCATTAACAGGATCTCCCCCGATTCCAACCGCTGTTGATTGTCCAATGCCTGCCTGGGTAAGCTGATGAACTGCTTCATAAGTCAAAGTGCCTGAACGGGAAACCACGCCAACATGGCCTTTTTTATGAATATATCCTGGCATAATGCCAATTTTGCACTCTTCTGGAGTGATGACGCCTGGACAGTTGGGTCCTACTAATCTTGTTTTTTTGCCTTCCATATACCGCTTTACCTTTACCATATCTAAAACCGGAATATGTTCTGTAATACAGATAACTAAATCAAGTTGTGCATCCACTGCCTCCAAGATGGCATCCGCTGCAAATTTTGCCGGCACATAAATAACCGAAGCAGTTGCATTAGTCGCAGCAACCGCCTCCTGCACCGTATTGAATACAGGAACTCCTTCTACTTCACTTCCACCTTTTCCAGGGGATGTTCCAGCAACGATATTTGTTCCGTATTCTAACATTTGCTGCGTATGGAACAATGCTGTTTTTCCTGTGATGCCTTGCACAAGCACTTTAGTCTCTTTATTAATAAATACACTCATGTTATTTCCCCTCCTGTACAGCCGCAACAATTTTTTCTGCACCGTCTGCCATTGATTCTGCTGCAATAATATCAATGCTTGATTCTTGCAGAATTTGTTTGCCTAACTCAACATTTGTCCCTTCTAGGCGTACAACAAGAGGAACGTTTAAGCTTACTTGTTTTGCGGCTTCCACAATTCCTGTTGCAATGACATCACATTTCATGATGCCGCCAAAAATATTAACAAATATTCCTTTTACATTTTGGTCGGATAAAATAATCTTAAATGCTTCCGTTACCTTTTCCGGTGTAGCACCGCCCCCAACATCAAGGAAATTGGCCGGTTCTCCTCCGTAATGTTTGACAATATCCATTGTTGCCATAGCAAGTCCTGCTCCATTAACCATACAGCCAATATTGCCGCTTAATGCAATATAGCTTAAATCATATTTAGACGCCTCTAGCTCTTTTGGATCTTCTTCCTCTAGATCTCGATACGCGACAATATCTGGATGTTTATATAACGCATTGGAATCGAAATTTAATTTTGCATCCAATGCCATAATGTCTCCTTCTTCTGTTAACACAAGTGGATTAATTTCAGCGATGGAACAGTCTTTTTCCACAAATACATTATAAAGACCAGTCATAAACGAAACCGCTTTATTTATTTGCTTAGCAGGAATATTAATGGAAAAAGCAAGTCTTCTTGCTTGAAAAGCTGTTAATCCAACAATTGGATCCACTACTTCTTTAAAGATTTTTTCTGGCTGATTTTCTGCGATTTCTTCAATCTCTGTTCCGCCTTCTTCTGACCCCATCATAACAATCCGGCTTGTTGCCCTGTCCAACACTAACCCTATGTAATATTCTTTTTTAATATGGCATCCTTCTTCAATAAGTAATCGCTTTACCTCTTTGCCTTCGGGTCCAGTTTGATGGGTAACTAATGTGCTTCCTAGTATAGATTCTGAATAATCTTTTACTTCTTCGAGAGATTTTGCTACCTTCACGCCGCCTGCTTTCCCTCTTCCTCCAGCATGAATTTGCGCTTTCACTACCCAAACATCTCCACCTAATTGTTTAGCCCCTTCTACTGCTTCTTCTACAGTAAAAGCTACATTCCCTTTTGGTACACTAACACCATTTTTCGCTAAAAGCTCTTTCCCCTGATATTCATGAATATTCAATTCCCACACCCCTAACTTTCCCGTTTTCTTTTTTCTAGACCATATTTTTGCATTACACAATTTCAAAACTTACTTTCTTTTTGAAAATCTTTTCTTTTAAAAATATCGTTAACAAGTTACTAATATTCTTTTTTTCAAAAAAATTTTCATATTCTTAAAAGAATAATGCAACAATTTAGAAATGTTCACGCTTTCATTTTATAAAAAAACTTCAGCCTTTGTCCACAAAAAAGGCTTGAGGTTTAAGAAAATTATTTTCTCCTAATAGGAGAAAAACTTATCAAGATGAAAATACAAGCTGGCATAAGCTGAATCCCTGTCATTTTTTATCCATGTATCCGTGAAAAGTTCATTTACAATATAGTCTATAACATACTATTTTTATTCCAGCATTATCTATCCTTCATTAAAATAGTTTCATTACTGTTTTTCTTCACCTGCTCATATTCTTGCTCTATTTTATAAATGAAAGCAAAAACTTCTGCTACTGCTTGGTATAAATCTTCTGGTATCTTTTCTTGTATATTTAGTTTGGATAAAAGTTCTACCAAAGAAGGATCTTCCTGTATCGGCACACCATTTTCTTTTGCTTTTTTAATAATGGCCTCAGCAACTAGACCTCCTCCTTTAGCAACAACTATCGGGGCATCTTGTGTATGCTTGTCATAACTTAACGCAACTGCTTCATGGCGCTTTTCCTTTTTCTCCTGTTTCATATTTTGATATCTACTCCTTTATAAGAAGAATATCCTAATTGATAGCCAGCAAAAGGCCTTTTTTCGTTCTCTTTTTTGTCGGAAAATGGTTTGCAAACAATCGACAATAATGTATAATTCGCTTCTTGCATTTTTTCTTTTAGTCCTTTTGCAAACATTTGGACTATCTCTCCTAGAAAAGGCTGATCGTTCATAACGGTTACATTCATTACTCTATTTTGGATTTGCATATCAATAGCGGTTTCTTTTATATGCAGCAAATCCAAATAAAAAAGAATTCGGCAAAAATCACTATCTATCTTGCCGTCTTTTGTTTTTCTGCCGGTAAATTGAAGACTTGCTTCTACTGCATGCCCCTCAAAAGAAAACGGGAATTGCATAATCATTTGTGTTACGGGACCTGCTTCTTGGGATAATAATTGCAGACCTGTTATTTTATCTACTAGCTGCTGTGCCGGCTCTTTGATAGAAGAAGAAATATCTGCTTTTAACAAATCCAGCAAAAGTGGTTTTAATTGCTGAACACCTTCTTTTATTTCCTTATTTGATATAAGATGCCCTGCCAATTCTGCTTCATAGGAAAATCCTAAATTTCGGAGGACTTGGCTTAAAAAGTTTTTTATCTCCCTGCCGTCTTCTAAATCGAGAAATTCTTTTCCATTAATTGCTGCCAACAATTCTGTTAATGGATTATTTTTCACCGAATGTGCAGTTAATTCGTTTTGCAATAGTTCAAGCAGCTTAGGAAATGATTTTCCAGACTGCACAGCAGAAAGGCTTATAAATACCTCTTTTGTAAAAGGCAGTTCTTTATCTGCCATCTCTTTAATAATTGCTATATCTTGTTTTAGTTCCTTGCTGTTTTTGAGCCAGCTTGCCGCCTGTTCTAAAATTTCACTCGTTAATGGAAGTTTATTATGTACAAATGAAGCGATAACGGCTCGACTTTCCGTTGTTTTTGGCAAGGATAGCTGTTCAAGGAGAGCTTCTGTTTGATTTTGTTGAGCACTTGCGGTGGTTTTTATCGATGTCAGCACTTTCAGCTGCGGTTTTTTCTCTCCTTTTTGCACTTGAAACCAATAATTGCTATCAACAGATAAGGGAATCGACAACTCTGCTAAGAGCTTGTTCTGTCCAATCTGCACTTCAGCCATTTGATTTGGAAAAATTTTGTTGATTTTCCCAAAAATAATTTGTCCTTGTCTTAAACTAAGGGGCTGATTTATTGGTAATTCTTGTTTAAAAAACGAAGAAATATTGGCAAAATAATTCATCTTTTTCCTCCTCAATTTGTTTGTAGAAAAATAAAATAATTTTTTTGCTATTCATAAATGATTATTAGCCATTGTTTGAGGAAAGAGCCATTTCCTTTACTGGCGAAAAACTTTTGCGATGATACTTTGTTATTCCCTCTTTTTTTAATGCTTCTATATGTTCTTTTGTTCCATAACCCATATTTTTTCCAAAACCATAAGCTGAAAACTCTTTATCCAGTTCCTTCATCAAATGATCTCTTGTTACCTTGGCAATAATGCTTGCTGCTGCAATAGACACGCTTTTGCTGTCTCCTTTAATAATGGAAGTGCTGGGAATTTGGGTAACTAGCTTCATTGCATCTATTAATAAATAATCTGGTTTAGCTGGTAATTCCTCGATTGCCATTAGCATCGCTTGTTTTGTTGCTTCATAAATATTAATTCTGTCTATTTCTTTTGCATCCAACATGCCAATGCCTATTGCAATCGCTTCTTTTTGGATGATTGCAAAATATTCTTCTCGTTTCTGTTCGGAAAGCTTTTTTGAGTCATCAATTCCTGGCAAATAAAAATCAGCAGGAAGTATCACAGCAGCCGTTACAACAGGACCTGCAAGGGGGCCTCTGCCGACTTCATCTATCCCTGCTATGTATCGATATCCCTTCCTGCGCAAATCTTGTTCATATGATGTTAAAGCCAAAAACTTTTCATGAAGCAATAACTCTTTTTCCCGTTTATTTTTCCATGCTTTTAAAAGCAACTGGACCCCTTTTCGTTCATCCTTTGCTATTTCTTCAATAAATGGATCATCGTTTGTTGTTATCAATGCTAATTTTGTTTTTATTTCTTTTATTGTTGTTGTGCTCAATATAAGCCGACTCCTTTTTTTATTTCGCAGCGCTAATGCTTCTTTTCTGCTATTGGTGTTTTCCTTTATATCGTCTTAACTAGTTTCTGATTAAAGCAATAGTTTTCTGCTTTTTTATTAGACTGCTTTCATATAGATTATTGCTACTTTACCCGTACACTTTCCTTGAATAGGGGCACCTGAACCGCTCTTCGTTATTTTACTCCTGCAAGGTCTCTTCTCTCTAATCCCATAAGAGTATATGTTTATGCAGCCTGTTCAATAATTCTAAATGGTTTTTTCAACAAACAGCAAACTTTTAGAAAACAGTCTTTTCTTATATACAAAGAAAAAGGGGATCTGCCATCTGCAGACAAATCCCCTCTTATGCTTGCTTATTCATTATTGTGTGCTGCCTGCTGCCTCTAGCTCGCCTGCATTTTCCAATGTCAGCGGTCCTAATTTTTCACTGCGGATGTCTCTAATGACAAGCTCTGTGACTTTATCATAATCGACGATTCCACCGCCTGTTAAACATCCGCGAACTTGACCAATTTGATCAAACAGTTCTACAATATCTTCTGGAATCTCTTTTAGCTGATATCTTTCTTTTAAACGAGTTGGATATTCTTTTTCTAAGAAACGCAAACCATAAATTGCAATATCCTGCAAATTTAAAATCGTGTCTTTAATTGCCCCTGTCAACGCAAGCTTCAGTCCCACATTTTGATCCTCAAATTTCGGCCACAATATTCCTGGTGTATCTAAAAGTTCAAGCTCTTTGCCTACTTTGATCCACTGCTGCGCTTTTGTTACTCCGGGAGTATTACCTGTTTTTGCAATATTTTTTTTGGCAAGGCGATTAATCAAAGTTGACTTTCCCGCATTTGGAATGCCGACAATCATAGCACGAATCGCCCTCGGTCTAACACCTTTTGCCCTCATGCGGTCAAATTTTTCTGCCAGAACTTCTTTCGCCAGTGCTGTAATTTCTTTCATCCCGACACCAGCTTGAGAATTAATGGCAATTGCTTTTATGCCTTGCTTTTGAAAATAAGCTATCCACTCTTTTGTTTTCTCTTTATCCGCCATGTCTGCCTTATTTAAAAGCACTAATCTTGGTTTATGCTGAATAATCTCATCAATCATTGGATTGCGGGAAGATTGCGGAATTCTCGCATCTACTAATTCAAATATAATATCTACAAGTTTCAACTTTTCTGTTACTTGTCTCCTTGCTTTAGCCATATGGCCTGGAAACCATTGAATTGTCATCATTAACCACCTATCTCTGCTTGGTTTGCCTGTTTGTTCTATTTTTTTTATTTAGGCTGTTTTCGTAAAGATTGTTGCTTTTGAATACTATTTTAAAAAACTTAGTGGAATGGAACGAATTTCTTTTTTTTAAACTTGACTATATAAAAAACAACAAAGTATGCGAAAACAGCCTTTATTTAATAATGCGGATATCCGATACTGGCCAGTAAATCACACTTGTATTTCCCAGCACTTTTTCAAAAGAAACTGTTCCAATATGCCTGGAATCTTTGCTGTCTCGTCTGTTATCTCCCATTACAAATAATTCCCCTTCAGGCACAGTCTTTTTGCCTGTTTTTTCTTCTAGTGTAAACGATTCTGTCAGTGGGCCATCCACTACTTGTTTTTTATATTCCTCTAGATAAGGCTCTTCATAGGCTTTTCCATTGATATAAAGAACATCGTCTTTATACTCCAGTGCATCTCCTGGAAGCCCAATAATTCTTTTTATATAATCTTTTCCTTCTGGTGCATGAAAAACAATAATATCAAAGCGTTTTGGATCACTAATTTTATAGTTCAGCTTATTGACGATCATCCTGTCTTGATCATGAAGTGTCGGCATCATTGATTCCCCATCTACCACAATTGGCGCAAATAAAAAGTAGCGAATAACAAACGCCAATAACACAGCGATAATAAGTGCTTTGCTCCATTCCCACACTTCGTTTTTCTTCTTTTCAGCCATTTTATTCACCGATCCTTGTCCATGTATGCTTACTTTTTGTATACTTCCTTGATCCAATCCTTTTATAATCAAACCTCTCTTATCCCATCATTATCAAAACTGCAGTACTTGATTATTAAAAGGAATGGTTTCTGTTTTTATGAATGCATACTAAAGCCATCTCTATTTTAATCGAAACGCTATGTTAAAGTAAACTTTACGTCATTATTGCAAAAGACAAACGCTTTTAACCACTGGGACTATTTTTTTATAGAAGCAAGCTATTGCTAGATAAAATGAAACTTCAATTAAGCTTTTGCGGCAAGTTCCTCCTACCTAGATTACATTTCCCGTTTTTTCTTATCATCTCTTAGGTGGATGTCAAAAATCCATTAATGCGCAATAAATGCAGAATAGTAATTTAGAAAATAAAAAAGAGCTTGCTGTAAGCACAAGCTCTTTTTTGATTGCGATTATCGAATTTCTTTAATACGAGCTTTTTTACCACGTAGGTTACGTAGGTAGTAAAGTTTAGCACGGCGAACTTTACCGCGGCGAATAACTTCAAGCTTCGCAATTTTTGGTGTATGAACAGGGAAAGTACGTTCAACGCCTACTCCGTAAGAAACTTTACGCACTGTAAAAGTTTCGCTGATTCCACCACCACGACGCTTAATCACAACACCTTCGTATACCTGAATACGCTCGCGAGTACCCTCAACAACTTTCACGTGTACACGTACAGTGTCACCAGGACGGAACGCAGGAAGATCTGAACGAAGTTGTTCTTTTGTGATTTCTTCTATTAATTTTTGCATCGTTTTCAACTCCTTCCAACGGACGCTCTTGCACTCATATCTAAGAGAACTCTTGCAGCGGAACATCGTTTATAAGACAAAAGTTCAGAAATAAATTCTGCTTAAGTCACAAGTGTTATCTTAACATAAAAGATATGCAACATCAATATCTAATCTAGCATTTTTTTCAATTCTTCTAGCATTTTTTTCTGTTTATCTGTTAAAGGATAGTTTTCCAACAGATCAGGGCGCCTCTTTAGTGTTCTTCTAAAAGATTCCTTCTCTCGCCATTCTTCAATATAAGCATGATTGCCAGAAAGAAGCGTGTCAGGCACCTTCATCCCTCTAAAATCTGCTGGACGGGTGTAATGGGGATGTTCAAGCAGCCCTGTACTAAAAGAATCATTTTCATGTGATGCAACTTTGCCGAGCACCCCAGGAAGCAGGCGGACAACACTATCTATCACAACCATAGAGCCAAGCTCTCCGCCAGTAAGAACATAATCGCCAATAGAAATCTCATCTGTTACTAAATGCTCTCTGATTCTTTCATCATAGCCTTCATAGTGGCCGCAAATAAATATTAAATGATCTTCTTCAGCAAGCTCTTCTGCTTTTTTCTGAGAGTATCTTTCTCCTTGTGGGCACATTAAAATAACGCGCGGAGAGGCGTCTCCTTCGCCTTTCAGATCACTAACCGCATCAAAGATAGGCTGAGGCTTTAAAACCATGCCAGCGCCTCCTCCATACGGATAATCGTCAACAGATTGATGTTTGTTATCAGAGTAACCTCGAAAATTAACGATATTATAGGAAACTTTTTCTGCTTCTTTTGCTTTTTTTAATATAGAACTATTAAAAACTCCATCAAACATTTCTGGAAATAGTGTTAATACATCAATTTTCATTAAAACAGCCCTTCCATCGGCTCAATAATCACTAGCTTTTCTTTTACATCTACCTTCATTACCACTTCTTCAATATAAGGTATAAGGATTTCCTCCTTGTTTTTCCCTTTCACAACCCATACATCATTGGCGCCAGGCGTTAAAATTTCTATAATCTCTCCAAGCTCATTTCCTTCTATTGTTTGAACCTTGCAGCCCATAATTTCATGAAAATAGTATTCATTTTCTGCAAGCTCTCCTAAATGGCTTTCTGGAACTTTCAGTAATCCGCCTTTCATATACTCTATTTGATTCACATTATCGAATCCAACAAAAGTCAACAGATTAAAATTTTTATGTACACGGTGACTTTTAATTACAAGTTCCAGCGGATCACTTTTATCTGTTTGAAAAAAGTAAATTTTATTGCCTACTTTATAGCGTTCTTCTGGAAAATCAGTACGTGAAACCACACGAACTTCTCCCCTAATACCATGTGTATTAACTATTTTCCCAACATTAAACCATTTTTGCATGTCTTCACCTCTAATGAATTTCATGAACGATTCCGTCTTTTAGAATAATCGTTTTCGCAGCAGTCTGATCCTCCCAGTTATCGCCTTCTTTAATCTCGACAACCGCAGTTGCTTCTCGTTCTTTTATTTCACTGCCTAGTGGTAGTATATGTATTTGTTCCAATTGAAACTCAATCGCTGTCTTTTTTTTCATTCTTTTATTTCGTTCATTTTTATAATAGCTTTTTATCTTTGCTTCTTGCAATACAGATTTGCGCAATTGCTTTTTCTCTTCAAAAAGCAATTGTTCACACTCTTTATCTAGCTGCATTATTTCCTTGTTATATTTTTCAGTCAACCTGGCTTTCGTTTTTTCTGTTAGTATCTGCTTTACAATAACGGACTGGAGTATTTTCATCTTTTTCCTCCTTAACAGATCTATTCTATTAAAAAAGGAGAAGGGTTTCCCCTCCTCTTAGGCTGTCGACAAGCGCTCGCTTTCTTCGTTACTTGTCTTCAGTCGGATGCTCATTACCCTCTATGGTAACTCCGCTCCTCCTAAAAGACTGCGTGCCTCGAAAGACAACCGCTTTCGCTCACCCTGAAAGTTGGCAAAAAATATCTATTTCTCTATTTTAAAAGAGGAGAAGGGTTTCCCCTCCTCCTCTCATTTGCCTATTTCGACAATCAGCTTCTTCTGTTGTAATGATCCTGCCGAGTAAACAATCGTTCGAATCGCTTTTGCAACTCTCCCTTGCTTTCCAATTACCTTTCCGATGTCGCTCTTGTTGACAGAAAGCAAATAAATGATGCGATTATCCTCTTCCGTAACTTGTACCGTTACTTCATCTGGAAAATCAACAAGGGGCTTAACAATCGTCTCTATTAGCTCTTTCATTCTCCAGAACTAATTACTTGCCGTTTTTGATATTGTGGAATTTTTCCATAATACCTTGGCTTGATAATAGGTTACGAACTGTATCAGATGGTTTTGCACCATTTTGTAACCATTGTAGAGCTTTTTCTTCGTTGATGTCCACAATAGCAGGGTTTGCTACTGGATTGTAAGTTCCTACTGTTTCAATGAAACGTCCATCACGTGGTGAACGAGAATCTGCTACTACGATACGATAAAAAGGAGATTTTTTTGCTCCCATACGTTTTAAACGAATTTTTACTGCCATTTAAAATTGCACCTCCGAATAGTTTCACACAAGATAGTATATTATCAATTGTTTGCCGGTTTGTAAAGTGTTTTTTCTTGTCAGACTTTAGATTCTCAGCAATTTCTTTTTATCTTGCGGTTTTTTCCTGTTTAAAATGGATTAAAAGGTAATTTAAAGCCACCTTTTTTCTTGCCTTTTTGACCCATATTGGTCATTTGTTTCATCATTTTTTTCATGTCTTCAAACTGTTTTAGAAGTCGGTTTACTTCAGGAACGGTTCTCCCGCTTCCTTTTGCAATACGTTTTCTTCTATTGGCATTGATAATTTCTGGATGTTCTTTTTCCTCTTTTGTCATGGAACGGATAATCGCTTCCACATGGGCAATTTGTTTTTCATCTACTTGCAAATTATTTAAGCCTTTAATTTTATTCGCCCCAGGCATCATTTTTAGGAGTTCATCAAGCGGCCCCATATTTTTCACCTGTCCTAATTGTTCAAGGAAATCATCAAAAGTGAAAGAAGCAGTTTTCATCTTCTTCTCCAATTCTTTTGCTTTTTCCTCGTCTACATTAAGCTGCGCTTTTTCAATTAAGCTTAAAACATCGCCCATTCCAAGTATTCTGGATGCCATACGTTCTGGATGAAAAGGCTCTAACGCATCCATTTTTTCCCCTAAACCGACAAACTTAATCGGCGTTTGGGTAACAGAGCGTATAGAAAGAGCTGCTCCGCCTCGTGTATCTCCATCAAGTTTAGTTAATACAACACCTGTTAATCCAAGCTGTTCATTAAAGCTGCCAGCAACATTAACAGCATCTTGCCCTGTCATTGCATCAACCACAAGGAAAATTTCATCAGGTTTTGTTAGTTCTTTTATTTGTTTTAATTCATCCATTAGAGCTTCATCTACATGGAGACGGCCTGCTGTATCAATTAAAACATAATCATGATGATCTTCTTTTGCCTTTGCAATTGCTTGTTTGGCAATTTCAACAGGACTGACTTGATCACCAAGAGAAAAAACGGGAAAATCCAATTGCTTTCCTAAAGTTTCCAGCTGTTTAATGGCTGCGGGACGATAAATATCCGCTGCAACAAGAAGAGGATTTCGATTATGTTTTTTGCGCAATAAATTAGCTAATTTTCCAGTTGTAGTGGTTTTCCCTGCCCCTTGCAATCCAACCATCATAATAACAGTTGGCGGACGATTGGAAACGGCAATTTTGCTTTGTTCCCCACCCATCAGTTCTGTCAGCTCTTCTTTTACTACTTTAATAACTTGCTGACCAGGAGTTAAACTTTTCAGCACTTCTTGTCCAACTGCACGTTCGCCAACTTTTTTCACGAACTCTTTCACTACTTTAAAGTTAACATCCGCTTCTAATAAGGCAAGGCGAACTTCACGCATCATTTCTTTTACATCCGCTTCATTAACTTTGCCTTTTCCACGAATCTTTTGAATTGTATTCTGCAGTCGGTCAGCTAACCCTTCAAATGCCATACGTCAGCCTCCTTAATCTAATTTCTCCAGCTCAATAATTGCCTTTTGCAGCGCAGAAACAGAATAATTGCCTTTATCAAGCATTTCTTTCATCTGTAGCAAAAGTGCAGTGCGCTCTTGAAACTTCTGGAGCAATAATAATTTATTCTCATATTCCTCAAGCATTGCTTCTGTACGTTTAATATTATCATACACCGCTTGACGACTTACATCATATTCGTCTGCAATTTCACCAAGAGAATAATCATCCAAATAATAAAGAGACATATAACTTCGTTGCTTCGGTGTCAACAGCGATTGATAAAAATCGTAAAGATAATTCATGCGTGTTGTTTTTTCAAGCATCGAAAATACCTCCGTGTTAAGTCAAAAGCCTTTACATTGAATATTTTACACAGTGTATATATATATGTCAAGATTTTATCTTTACAAGAATATTATTATATCATTTTTTTGCAGGAAGATAATAGAGGGCTTTATACGGTGCTGTTTTAAGCTTTTCCAATTTTGCAGAAATGATTATTTTTGTCTAAACAAAAGCCTTTTTTCCTTGCTATTCGCTTTCCGGTGGGCAAACGAATAGCCGCTTCATCCTATTAATTTGCTGTAAAAAACAAATTTTACGAAAGAGCCCTTTACACTTATCTTTAAAACAGCTGAATTTCTCTGCGGTTAAGGCGCTATTTAAAGTATCTGCTGGTAAGCCCGTATCTCATAAGGCTTTGTTGCAAAAAATTCTTCTTTATATGGAACCAATCAAGATTAAAGCAAAAAGAGAGGAAATGTAACCCTCCTCTCTTTTTGCTTTAAATATTCACTAATATCAAAATACTGCTTGGAATGGCGATCAGCAAAACGCCAATGATTTTTAGGCGGACACCAGAAAGACTAGTTAAAAATAATGTTTCGGCTTCCACTGTTAAAATATTTTCTTCATTTGTCACATAACTAGGGCTATTCAGGAGATTGCCTAAATGATAATAAGCTTTATGCTGAATAAGATGGCCTTTTACCAAAAAAAGAATGCCAATAACAATAAAAATGGATATAAACATTTGCAGAAAAATGGGAATCCCTCCCTACTCTTTGCTCTGTTTTTAGTATGAATCCTTTTTTTATATTTATCCTCTTTAACATATTGGTAAAATTTAACTTTTGAAAAAAGCAGAAAAATGCATTGCTCTGCTTTTTCGCATAAACAGATTTTTAGATAATAAGAAAAAAACAAAAACTCTAGGCAAGCAGAACCTTGCCCATAAAAACCTGATTGGTTCCACTAGCAATCAGTGGGGATAAAGAAAACTCCACTGATTGAAACTTCACTTTATTCGTCAGCTTCTTCCACAAGATTAGAAAATAATCCGTACACATATTTCTCTGCATCAAAACTTTGCAGATCATCCATTTTTTCCCCTAGGCCCACTAGTTTAACTGGGATTTTTAATTCATTGCGGATGGCAAGCACAATTCCACCTTTTGCCGTTCCATCTAATTTAGTTAAGACAATGCCGCTTACATTTGTCGCTTCTTTAAAAGTTTTTGCCTGCACTAATGCATTTTGCCCTGTCGTTGCATCCAACACTAACAATACTTCATGAGGCGCTCCTGGAACTTCTCGTTCTATTACTCTTTTAACCTTCTCTAGCTCATTCATTAAATTCACTTTATTTTGCAGACGGCCTGCTGTATCACATAATAAAATATCCGCTTGACGGGATTTAGCTGCATGAATAGCATCATACATAACAGCTGCCGGATCAGAGCCAGCCACTTGCTTGATCACATCGACTCCAACACGTTCTCCCCATACTTCAAGCTGTTCAATTGCACCAGCACGGAAAGTATCTCCTGCAGCCATAAGCACTTTTTTACCTTCAGATTTATAAAAATGTGCTAATTTCCCAATTGTAGTAGTTTTACCAACGCCATTTACGCCAACAAATAAAATAACCGTTAAGCCATCTTTTTGCACGTTAATGGAAGACATCGATTCATTGCCATCTTGCTGATAAATAGCAATCAATTTTTCAGAAATAACGGCCTGCACTTCTTTTGGGTCTTGAATATTTTTTCGTTTTACTTCTTTTTTCAATTCATCCACTAATTCCATTACTGTATCGAAACCAACATCTGCACCAATTAGAATTTCTTCCAGCTCTTCGAAAAAATCTTCATCCACTTTGCGATAGCGTGATACAAGATCATTTACTTTTTCAGAAAAATTATTTCTTGTTTTCGATAAACCTTCTTTAAATTTTTCGGTCACTGCATTTGTCTGATGAGACATCTTTTCCTTCAATTTCTTAAAAAAGCTCATAGTTACCCTTCTCTCTCTATCTTAAGTAAAATTATGTTGCAACAAGTTTATCCATTTCGCTTATGCGCACAGATACTAATTTGGATACACCAGACTCCTGCATTGTCACTCCATACAAAACATCCGCTTCTTCCATTGTTCCTTTGCGGTGTGTAATCACAATAAATTGTGTTTCTGAGCTGTATGATTTTAAATAGGAACTAAATCGAAATACATTTGCCTCATCCAAAGCAGCCTCTACTTCATCCAAAATGCAAAATGGGACAGGGCGAATTTTTAGAATGGAAAATAACAAAGCTATTGCAGTCAGCGCTCTTTCCCCACCTGATAAAAGCCCAAGATTTTGCAGTTTTTTCCCAGGAGGCTGTGCAACAATTTCGACTCCTGTATTTAATAGGTCTTCTGGGTTCGTTAAACGCAAATCCGCTCGTCCCCCACCAAATAAACTTTGGAAAACAGGCTCAAAGTGGATTCTTATTCCATCAAATGTTTCTTTAAATCGTTTTTTCATTTCATCGTCCATTTCATCAATAACTTGGTACAAAGTATCTTTTGCATTTTCTAGATCTGTTTTTTGTTCTAATAAAAAGTCATGACGTTCTGAAACCCGCTCGTATTCTTCAATGGCTCCTAAATTAACGGTGCCAAGCTCTTCAATGGCAAGTTTGATTAATTTCACTTTTTTGCGCGCCACATCTACTTCCATTGTAAGCGGATAATCTACTTTTGCACCTTCATATGTCAGCAAATATTCTTCTCGAAGCTGAGAAAGTCTTGTATCCAGTTCTACATCAATACGATTTAATTTAATCTCTTCATCTTTTAGAGCTTGCACCATTCCACGATGAATGCGGCGATTTTCCTTCGTCTCCATTTCTAGGTCTTCAAGAACTGTTTGCAGTTTTAAACGCTCTTCTCTTCTACTGGAAATCAGTTGGATTGTTTCCTTTTTCTCTCCAGATTTTTGACTCGCTGCAGTTTCTAAATACTCTTCTCCAGAATTGCTGGATGTCATTTCAGAAGAAAGCAGTTCTAAATCCTCTGTTACACTGCCCCATTTTTTTTGATTCTCATTCCATTCCAGCGTTAGTGCTGCAAGTTTTTCTTCTGCATGAGCCAATTGCTCTTTTTTTGCTGCATCTTGAACTCTTAATTCCCCAATTTCTTTTGCCACAGCATCTTTTGAGACACTTTGTTCATTTTTCTGCTCAGTTAATTCCGAAATTTCTTCCTCTAATACAACTATTTTTTTCTTTTGCTCATTTAATAAAAAAAGCAGCTCTTTTTGCCTTGTTTCTATTGTCTCTTTTTCTTTTTGAAAATCTGTTTTATTGCGGTCATATTGAGTTAATTTTTCATTCATTGTTCTTTCTGCAAATTCTATCTCTTTTAAATCATCTTTTTTTCCTTGCATTTGAAAACGAAGATCTTCTTCATGCAAACGAAGTTTTTCTAAACTAGCTTCTTCTGTAGCAAGAAGCTCTTTGCCATTTCTTAATTGATCTTCCCATTTCAAAGATGTTTTTTCCATTTCAAAAATCTTTTGTTTCAGCTCTTCCAATTCTCCTTTTCGTGTTAGAATGGATGCAGATTTTTGTTTAATGGCACCACCTGTCATAGAACCGCCTGGATTGACTATTTCTCCATCTAATGTAACAAAGCGGGAACGATATTGCAGAAGCTTCGCCATTTCATTGGCGCCTTTTAAATCTTTTGTAATCACAACATTTCCGAGTAGACTCCCAATAATTTCTTTATATTTAGAATCATAGCTGATAAGATCTGCGGCTACTCCAATATAAGAAGGATGTTTTTCTATTAAATGGCGCTGAGATTCTGCCAGCATTTTTCCTCTAATTACATTCATCGGCAAAAAGGTTGCTCGACCGTATCCATTTTTCTTTAAGAAATTAATAGCTTCTCGACCATTTGCCTCTGTTTCTACCACAATATGCTGCATGCTGCCGCCAAGGGCAATTTCCATGCTGACACTGTACATTTTCGGCACTTGCATTAATTCCGCAACCGCCCCGTGAATGCCCATTAATGATTTGCCCCGTGCTTTTAATATCTCTTTAACACCTTGAAAAAAACCTGCATAATCATCTTCTAATTCCTCAAGCATTTCTTTTCTCGACTTTGCCTGTTGAATAAACTGATAGGATTGATACATGGATTTTTCAATTTTTTCAAGCTTTCCTTTTGTTTGATTGACAACTGCTAGCTTTTCTTTAAAAAAACTGTTTATTTCTTCTAATTCCAGGGACAATTTTTCTATCTTCTTCATTATCTCCTGTTTTTGGTCAAAAATAATTTGTCGTTCTCGGATATATTTTTCATTATCTGCTTCAAGTTCCGTTGTTCTGCGGGTTTGTGTGTCTAACTGTTGTTTAATATAATTGCTTTCATTTTTAGCGGCAGCTTGTTCACTGAGAAGCTCGAAATAGTCGCTTTTTAGTGTTTCAAGCTTTTCTTCTAAATTTTCACTATACAATTGTAAGTTTTGCTCATTTTTTTTCAGCTTCTTCTCAATTTGTGCTGCTTCTACTTGCAAGTTGCTTACAAGATGCTGCTGTTTGTTTTTTTCTTTCTCTAGCTCATCTACACGATTTTTTAGTTCCAGTTCATTTTTCTCCAACTGTTCCCTATTTTGCGTAGCATTCTTTTTTCTTTCTTTAAGGACTTCTTTTTTGCCCTCTAATTTTTCAAGCTCTTCGCTGACCAGAAGCAATACTGCTTGAAGATCATCAATTGATTCATCTAGCGCCGAAATATGATTTTTGATTTCTTCCATCTTTGCTTCTTTGCCTTGCAATAAAGAAGATAGCGTCAATTCCTCTTGCTTATATTTTTCCAGGTGATTAGTAGCTTCTTGATATTTTTGATGAGCTTCTTCAATATCATAAACCATTAAAGCTACTTCAATTTGCTCCAAATTCTCTTTTTGTTCTAAATAGTCTTTCGCTATTGACGCTTGAATTTTTAAGGGCTCCACTTGTCCTTCTAGTTCAGACAAAATATCATTGACTCGATTTAAATTCCCTTGTGTTTCTACCAGCTTCGTTTCTGCTTTCTTTTTTCTTGTTTTATATTTCAAAACACCAGCAGCTTCTTCAAAAATCGAGCGTCGCTCTTCAGCTTTGCTATTTAAAATTTCTTCTACTTTCCCTTGACTAATAATCGAAAATGCTTCTCTTCCCAAACCAGAATCCATAAACAAATCAACAATATCTTTTAAACGGCATGTTTGTTTATTAATAAGGTACTCACTATCTCCAGAACGATAGACTCTGCGCGTAATGCTTACTTCGTGAAAATCAAGAGGGAGAAAATGATCCTCATTTTCTAATGTTAATGTCACTTCTGCAAAGTTTACGGGATTTCTTGTATCGCTTCCCCCAAATATAACATCTTCCATTTTGCTTCCTCTAAGTGACTTTGCAGACTGTTCTCCAAGCACCCAACGTATTGCATCAATAATATTGCTTTTTCCGCTCCCATTTGGGCCGACGACTGCTGTTACCCCTGGAACAAAATCAACAGAAACACGGTCTGCAAAAGATTTAAAGCCTAAACAATCCAACCGTTTTAAAAACATATCCTCACCCCCAAGTTTTATTATTTTGTTTATTTCCTGCTGCATCAAAAGGTGATTGTAAAACTAATATTGTTTTTATCTCAGACTGCCGACAAATGTTTTCGATCAGCCTGAAAGTTTGCGTTTTGACTTTGTCTACACTCTGTTTTTTATCTCTTTTGTTTATTTTTCTTTTTTTTGCACAAGTTCTTTATTTAAGTCTGCTTTCAGCAAGGCAAGCGCCATTTGGGCGGCATGCTGCTCTGCTTCCTTTTTGGAACGCCCAGTCCCAGTGCCAAGTTCCTTGCTATTCAACAGCACTTGAGAAATAAACTCTCTATTATGGGCAGGCCCCTTCTCCATTAGAATTCGATATTCAATAGATCCATACGCATCTCTTTGCACATACTCTTGAAGTTGGCTTTTAAAATCCATCACATGAGAAAAAGCACCGGCATTTATTTTTGGAAAGACTGCTTTATCTAAAAAGGCAATTACGGTATCCATTCCTTGATCTAAATACAGGGCACCAATAAATGCTTCAAAAACATCGGCAAGCAATGCTGGCCTTGTTCTTCCTCCAGTCATTTCTTCTCCCTTTCCTAGTAGCACAAAACTGCCAAATAATTGGTCGTTTGCAAAAGCCACAAGGGAAGGCTCACATACAATAGCCGCTCTTAATTTCGTCAATTCTCCTTCTGACATCAGTGGATATTTTTTAAAAAGAAATTGGGAAACCGTCAGTTCTAGAACAGCGTCTCCAAGAAATTCAAGTCTTTCATTATCTTCATGCGGCTTTCTTCGATGCTCATTCACATATGATGAATGGGTAAAAGCTTGTTTTAGCAATTTTTCATTTTGAAATTCTATACCAAGTTTTAATTGTAGTTCTTTTAATTTTTTTTCATTTGGACGAATAGTTCGTTTGTCTTTTCCGTTGCCTCGCATTTTGCCTCCACCTTAAGCTAAGTTTACAATCAATATCAAGTTTAAGTAAAAAAGATAAAAAACGCAAAGAAACTTGGAAAGTTTTTTTCTTTCCAAGCATTTCTATAGGTGCCGATATGTTAAAATCTTGAATCAACACACCGGAAAAGCTCCGAATAATCGGAGCTTTAGTGTTTGCGACTTATCGATTACTTATGTAATTAACAGCATCACCTACTGTAGCAATCTTTTCAGCGTCGTCGTCAGAGATCTCCATGTCAAACTCATCTTCTAATTCCATAACAAGTTCCACTACATCAAGAGAATCTGCACCTAAATCATCTTTAAAAGAAGCTTCAAGTGTCACTTCAGATTCTTCTACACCAAGACGATCAACAACGATTTTTGTTACACGTTCTAAAACATCTGCCATTCTTTTCACCTCCCCTCAATGCATTATAGTGTATTTTCGCCAAATAATAAATGCTCTTTTTTTTACAGTTGCATTAAATCAGCAAAAATCTAAAATAATATCTGTTTTACATATACATACCGCCATCTATATGCAGAGTCTGGCCGGTAATATACCCGCTTTCTTCCGATGCCAAAAATACAACAGCATTTGCAATATCTTCAGGGTTGCCAAATGCTCCTAATGGAATTTGGCCAAGCATCGCCTGTTTTACTTCATCTGTCAGTTTATCTGTCATATCTGTTGTAATAAAACCTGGGGCAATCGCATTAACAGTAATATTTCTTTGCGCCAATTCTTTTGCAGTTGTTTTTGTAAAGCCAATTACTCCTGCTTTTGCTGCCACATAGTTGGCCTGACCAGGATTGCCTGTAACGCCTACAATAGAAGTAATATTAATAATTCGGCCTTTTCTTTGTTTCATCATTGGACGAGTAACTGCTTTTGTGCAAAGAAATACTCCTTTTAAGTTCGTATTAATAACATCGTCCCATTCTGTTTCTTTCATGCGCATTAATAAATTATCTTTTGTAATGCCGGCATTATTCACGAGAATATCAATCGTGCCAAAGGCATCAAGCGTTGTTTTTATCATTTCGCTGACAGAATCAGCATTTGCCACATCACATTGAATGGCAACAGCTTCTCTTCCTAAGCTTTTAATTTCTGCTACTACTTCATTAGCGCGATCTACGCTTCCTGCATAGTTTACAGCAATATTTGCACCTTGTTTTGCAAGCTCAATGGCAATAGATTTGCCGATGCCGCGGGAGGCTCCTGTAACTAGAGCTACTTTTCCTTGTAGTTTCATCTTAGTTTTCCTCCTTTAATGCATTCGCAACAGCTGAACTTGTTTCTTCATCATACACAGAATAAATTTTTACTTTGCGATCTATTTTTTTGATTAAACCCGCCAATACTTTTCCAGGTCCAATTTCAATAAATGTATCAACGCCTAAACCAATTAGATTTTGCACAGAATCTTCCCAAAGCACAGAAGAATATAATTGTTCAATTAACAGTTCTTTTATTTCTTCTTTTTTGCTGACTGATTTTGCTGTGACATTAGCAATAACAGGAATTTTGGCATCATTCATCGTTATTGCATCCAAAACACTTGAAAACTTCTCTGCTGCCGGCTTCATCAGCTCGGAATGAAAAGGACCGCTTACTTCAAGAGGAAGCGCTCTTTTTGCTCCAGCTTCTTTCGCTTTTGCACTTGCAAGCTCCACCCCTTTAGCTGTACCAGAAATCACAATTTGCCCTGGACAGTTTAAATTTGCAAGCTGCACATCAAAGCCTTCATTTGTTATTTCCTCTGCAACAGAAGTCAATGCTTGTCTGTCTAGCCCCAACACTGCGGCCATGGCCCCTTCACCTGGCGGAACCGCCTCTTGCATAAATTCTCCTCTTTTTCGCACAGCATACACTGCATCTTCAAAAGATAAAACACCGCTTGCAACAAGTGCAGAATATTCTCCCAAGCTGTGTCCTGCAACATAGTCAGCTTTTATGCCAGACTGCTCAAAATGAGAAAGTAGTGCTATGCTTGTTGTAAGCAGCGCCGGCTGTGTATTATGTGTTAAAGTCAATTCCTCTTTCCGTCCTTCAAATATTAATTGACTTAAAGGAAAATTTAATTTCTCATCGGCTTTTTTAAACAATGCTTGCGCTTGTTCAAAATTAGCAGCCAATTCTTTTCCCATACCCACGGATTGTGAGCCTTGTCCAGGAAATACAAATGCAATTTTGCCCATTTTCATCTTCCTTTCTTTATTTGCTAATCTCTTCGGCAGCCAAGTCCGGCTGCTAAAAATTCTTGTTTATGATTCAATCGCCTTTTTTATTGTTTGAATCACTTCTGACTGCACCACATCTCTTGCCTGTCTAATTGCATTATAAATAGCATTGCTGTCTGATGATCCATGCGCTTTTATCACTGGTGCATTTAATCCAAACAGAGCAGCACCACCATATTCTGAATAATCCAGTTTAGCGCTTAATCCTTTTAAATCAGGCTTTAAAACTGCCGCGGCAAGTTTTGACTTCATGCTGCTCATCAGTGTCGCCTTCAGCATTTTGAAAATGGAAAGAGCCGTGCCTTCAATTGATTTTAAAACCATATTACCTGTAAAGCCATCTGTCACAACAACATCGCAAACGCCACTTAGCAGATCCCTTGCTTCTACATTGCCGATAAAATTAATTTTTTCCTCTTGCAATAATTCAAATGTTTTTTTCGTTAATTCATTTCCTTTTTTTTCTTCTGATCCAATATTTAATAAACCGACTCTTGGATTTTTAATGCCAAGCACTTTTTCCGTATAAATGCTTCCCATAATGGCATATTGCACTAAATGATTAGGTTTTGCATCCACATTTGCGCCTACATCCAATAAGAGAAAACCATCTCCACCAATTGTTGGCAGCGTTGGAGACAAAGCAGGACGTTCAATGCCGTCAATTCGACCAACGACAAATAATCCTGCTGCCATTAAAGCACCGGTATTTCCTGCTGAAATAAAAGCATCTGCTCTTCCCTCTTTTACTTCATTTGCTCCAAGCACCATGCTGGCATTCTTTTTTTTGCGAACTGCACGAACTGGCTCATCTGTTGCCAGAATCATTTCTTCTGTATGTAAAATTTCCATTCTATTTTTATCTGTTAAGTAGGGAGTGATTTTCTCTTCATTTCCGATAAGCAAGATCTCGATATCTGGAAATGCTTGTACAGCTTTCATCGCACCTAATACAATTTCTTTTGGTGCATGATCTCCGCCCATTGCATCAATTGCGATCTTCATAAACGTGTTCCTGCTTTCCTTATTTTTTTGCGCGATACATTTCAAATTCTCCAACAAAAACTAATTCTGCATTAACAAAGCTCTTTACTTCTACAAATGTTCTGCCGGTCTCGGTATTTATATTTACCACTTTTGCTTTGGCTATGATTCTTTCGCCTAATTTAACTGATCTGGTAAAATGAATATTCGCTTTAGCAGTCAGAGCAAAATCATCATTTATAAGAGCAACAGCCAATGAATTTGCCTGTGCAAATAAATAATGGCCTCTTGCAATGCCGTTCCGTTTAAAAGCATGCTCTTCTTTTACTTCAAAAATCGATATAGCGGAATGATCCAATTCCATATCGATAATTTCCCCTATTACTTCATCCAGCGGCAATGATTTTACTTCATCATCAAATGTTTTTTCTGCCACATTTTTTATTCGCTCTCTTAATTCCGGAATCGATAATTCCAAACGATCAAGACGAATGGTTTGTACGCTAACAGAAAATTTTTCCGCCAAATCTTCATCTGTAATAAAAGGTGTTTCTTTGATTGTGGCGACCAATAATGCTTGGCGCTCTTTTTTGTTTCTTCTCATTTGCAACACCGTCCGTGATATTAAGACTAGGTACTAATAGTAGTATATAATTAAAAAAGGTAGATTGCAAGGAATATTGCACCTACCTTTTAGAGTATAAACAAAGTACATTTTGTTCACCTTTTTATAAACTCTATTAAAGATTTCCGCTCCAGGCATTCACTTTTTGCGGGAGTTCCTTTTGATCCGCCTCTCCCGCAAGAGTCTCACACATCCGATCCAATCAGCAAGGAGTTCTAACATAGTCTTTTCATAAGAAAAATACTCTAATCTAATTTTTCTCCTGATAAAATCCCTGTATTAGTCAGCTGATGCCGCAAGTGCCTATATTCTTCTCCCTCCCAAAATATCGGAGACTCAATAAGCACTGTTGCATCATTTCTAGCTGTCTCCAGCGTTCTATAGTCATGAACCATATCTGCCATCTTAAACTCCGGCATGCCGCTTTGCTTTTTGCCGAAAAAGTCTCCTGGACCTCTCAATTCCAAGTCTTTTTCACTTAATACAAAACCATCATTTGTTTCTGTCATAATTTTCATCCGCTCTTTGCCGACATCTGTTTTGGGATCGGCAATCAGCACACAATAAGATTGAGCATCTCCTCGCCCCACGCGGCCTCTAAGCTGGTGCAGCTGAGATAATCCAAATCGTTCTGCGTCATAAACAAGCATAAAGGTGGCATTGGGCACGTTAACGCCTACTTCCACAACAGTTGTACTGACAAGAACTTGAATCTTGTTGTCGCTGAACTGTTTCATAATGGCATCTTTTTCATCTGGATGAAGTTTTCCATGCATCAAACCAACTTGATAGCGGTTTTGAAAAAACTGCGAGAGTGTTGCATGAACATCCATTGCATTTTGCACATCAAGTTTTTCTGATTCTTCAATAAGCGGGCAAATAACATAACTTTGTCTGCCTTGCGATAATTCTTTTTCCATAAACTGCAGAATTCTTGTCAGCATATCATGTTTTGCCCAATATGTTTCGATTGTTTTTCTTCCTGCAGGCATCTCATCGATAATGCTGACATCCATTTCTCCAAAAACAGTGATAGCAAGCGTTCTTGGAATAGGAGTGGCAGTCATAAATAAAACATCAGGATTTGCGCCTTTTTCCCGAAGAATTCGCCTTTGATTAACTCCGAACCGATGCTGTTCATCTGTAATGACAAGCCCTAATGCTTTAAATTCCACATCCTCTTGGATTAGTGCATGTGTGCCGATTAATACATCAATCTTTCCTTCTTGCAAATGCGTCAACAATTCTTTCCTTTTTTTTCCTTTTACTGAACTAGTAAGCAATGCGCATGTAATGCCAAAAGGCTCAAACAATTTCTGAAGCGAATCTGCATGCTGTTCTGCAAGTATTTCTGTCGGGACCATTAGCGCCCCTTGAAAACCAGCTAAAATAGTTGCATATAACACCACAGCCGCTACAACTGTTTTACCTGACCCTACATCCCCTTGAAGAAGACGATTCATCCTATATGGAGATTTCATATCTTTTATGATTTCATTTACGACTCTTTTTTGTGCAGAAGTTAAAGGAAATGGCAAAGAGTCGATAAATGCTCTTAGTCGATCGACATCATGATTTTGTGAAATTCCTTTTGAATGTTCTCTTTCATATTTTCTCAAGCCTTGCATTTTCAGCTGAAACAATAAAAATTCTTCATACACAAATCGGCGCCTGGCTTGTTTTAAATCTTCCCTGTTTTTAGGGAAATGAATAATGCGCAGCGCCTCTTGTCTTCTAAGGAGACGATATTTCGTCAGTAAAGAATCGGGGAAAATTTCTTCTATTTCCCCTTCATATTGGGACAATGCATTGGAAATAAACTTTCTTAATGCTTTTACCTTGATATTCCCTTTTACCGTATAAACAGGTTCAAAATCCTGTGCTTTTTGATTGCTGCCAACCTGCAAATGATTCGCAGTAATGGTTTGCCGATGCTGGTCCCACTTTCCAGTAACAGTAATTAGTTCATTCACAGCCAATTTGCTTTTTAAATAAGGCTGATTAAAAAAGACAACACTTATTAAATAGTTTTCTACTAATAGCTTAATGGTTAAACGGGATCTTTTTTTCCCGTAAAAAACAAGGGATGGTTCACTATGAACCTTCCCTTCTACCGTCACTTTTTCTTCATGTTTGATTTCTTCTAAATTACGCAGCCGATAGTCTTCATAACGATAAGGGAAGTATTCGAGCAGATCATAAATCGTATTAATATTCATTTCTTCTAGCTGCTTTTTTGTTTCAGGTCCAATTCCTTTTAGGTTATCTAGACTTTTGTTTAAGTGTTCATTCACTTTATAATGCAGCTTTACCAAAGATTTCTGCTTCTAATTTCCGTGCAGTTGGTGTTGCCGCCAACCCTCCTTGTGCAGTTTCTTTTAACGAGTTCGGCATCGATTGTCCAATACGGTACATGCTGTCAATTACTTCATCACAAGGAATGCGGCTTGTAATGCCTGCAAGGGCCATATCTGATGCTATCATGGCATTTGCTGCCCCCATTGCATTTCTTTTGACACACGGCACTTCTACTAATCCTGCTACAGGATCACACACAAGTCCCAACATATTCTTTAAAGTAATTGCCATCGCATGGGCACTTTGTTCTGGAGTCCCGCCAGCCATTTCAACAATCGCTGCTGCAGCCATTCCACTAGCAGAGCCTACTTCCGCTTGGCAGCCGCCAGCAGCACCAGAAATGCTAGCGTTATTAGCAACTATAAAGCCAAATGCGCCTGCTGTAAATAAAAATGCCAACATTTGTTCTCTTGTCGGATTCAATTTATTTTTCACTGCAAATAATGTTCCAGGCACCACACCAGCAGATCCAGCTGTTGGCGTTGCACAGATTGTCCCCATTGCTGCATTCACTTCATTTGTTGCAACTGCCTTGCTGACAGCGTCCAAAATAAATTCACCAGATAAGTAATTGCCTTTTTTTATATAATTCTGAAGCAGAACAGCATCCCCACCTGTTAATCCAGAATGAGACGACACTCCACTTAACCCCCGTTCAACCGCTTGCTCCATTACTGTTAAATTAATATCCATTTGAGCGATAATTTCTTCTCTTTTTCTCCCTGTCACTTCGATTTCCTGTAAAATCATCAACTCTGATATCGGCAACCCTTTTGTTTTTGCCATTTCCACTAATTCTGCCACATTACGAAACATACCAAGTTCCTTCCTTTCTCTCTACTCCTTAATATAAATAGCAACCTACTTTTATTATTCGACTATTGTGGTTACTTTTTCAATTGCCTCAAGATTTTCAATTTCTTTTAAAATTGCTTCATCTATATTTTGATCCACCTCAATCGTCATAAGAGCAAGCATGCCCTTTTCTTTTCGGCTTACTTCCATATGGCCAATATTGATTTCATATTTTGCTAAAATATTAGATACTTTTGCAATTGCACCAAATTTGTCATTGTGAACAACCAATATTGCTGGATGATGTCCAGATAATCTTAGTTTAAAACCATTTAATTCTGTTATCTCTATTTTTCCTCCGCCTATAGAGATGCCCACAAGCTCTAGCTCTCCTTGATCGTCTGATAAAACAATTTTTGCTGTATTTGGATGTTCAGGAATTGCCTCTTCTACATGAAAAGATACTTCCATTCCAAGTTTTCGGGCAAGTGTCAGCGAATTTTTAATTCTTTCATCAAATGTATCAAAATCAAGCAAACCGCCAACAATTGCTACATCTGTTCCATGTCCTTTATATGTTTGTGCAAAGGAACCATATAAATGAATCGATGCTCTTTTAGGCTGTCGATCAAAAAGGTTTCTTGCCACCCTGCCAATCCTGGCCGCTCCTGCTGTGTGAGAGCTTGAAGGCCCAATCATCACAGGCCCGATAATATCGAAAACACTCTTGAATTTCATACTTAGATACGCTCCCTTTTCATTATTTATTACCGTAATCCATTAACTTTTATTTTATTTCATTATATTAATATAAATTTCTATTTAAAAATAGCTATTCTTTCATCTTATCACATGATGTGATATTGTAGCATTTTTCTTTATTTCTCAAAATAAAAAACTGCATGCTCCTATTTAAGCATACAGTTTACATAAATTAATTATTCAATAGAAAAAATAAACGCATATAAAGGTTGATTTCCATCATGAATTTCTACTTCAACATCAGCAAATTCTTCTTCGACAAAGGAAGCAAGCGCTGCTGCATCTTCATCAGATGCATCTTCCCCTTTAATGATCGTTAAAATTTCTGCATCTTCATCTATCATCGAAGTTAATAATTTTTGTGCAGATTCAAGCTTTTTTTTGCTTTTTACAACAATCTTGCCATCTGCTATCCCCATGAAATCGCCTGTTTCAATAGTAAGGCCATCAATATTTGTATCTCTGACAGCATATGTTATCTGCCCCGTTTTTACATGCTCCATTGCACTTGTCATACTTTTTGTATTAGCATCCATTTCTGCGCTCGGATTAAATGCAAGGAGTGCAGCCATCCCTTGCGGCACCGTTTTAGAAGGGACTACAACCACATGATCGCCTAGTACATCCACTGCTTGTTCTGCCGCCATAATAATATTTTTATTATTGGGAAGAATAAACACTTTTTTTGCATGCACTTTTTGAATGGCATTGACAATATCCTCCGTACTTGGATTCATTGTTTGTCCGCCTTCAATTACATAATGAGCACCAATGCTTGTAAACAGTTCAGCAATTCCAGAGCCCATGGAAACCGTTACGATTCCATACTCCTTTTGTTCCGTTGGAGCTGAATGTGCTGCTGGCATTTCCTTTTCTGCATTTTCCACTAACGTGCTGTGCTGCTCCCGCATATTTTCAATTTTCATTTTTATCAGATTGCCGTATTTTTGGCCGTATGTTAACACTTCGCCGGGCACATTGGAGTGGATATGTATTTTCACCACTTCATCATCTGCAATTACTAAAAGAGAATCTCCATATGAACTTAAATCTTTTCTGAATTCTTCTTCCGAAAAAGCTTTATTCCCCAACTTTTCTTCTTCTAAACGCACCATAAATTCTGTACAATAGCCAAATTCAATATCTTCTGTATTGATCACACTATGAACATTTTTATGATGCTCTGCATTAACAAGCTCATTCATGGAAACAACCGCTTTCATGCTATCCGGCAGTTTTTCCCCTTTAAGTTCTGCAAGAAATCCTTCATATACAAACACCAAGCCTTGGCCTCCACTGTCTACTACTCCCACTTCTTTCAAAACAGGAAGCAGATCTGGAGTACGATTTAATGAGGCGTTTGCTTCTTTTACCACTTCTTCCAATATTACAATAATATCATCATGTTGTTCAGCTGCTTGAAGCCCTTTTTTTGCAGCGTCTTTTGCAACCGTCAAAATTGTTCCTTCCACAGGCTTCATTACTGCTTTATAAGCTGTTTCCACTCCAAATTGCAAAGCTTCAGCAAAATCTTTGCCTGTAATGCTTTCTTTTTGTTCAATCGATTTAGAAAATCCGCGGAATAATTGTGAAAGAATAACTCCAGAATTCCCTCTTGCTCCCATTAGCAAGCCCTTCGATAAACTTAGCCCTACTTTACCTATATGTGATTGAATATTATTTTGAACTTCCTTGGCACCTGATGTCATCGACAAATTCATATTTGTCCCAGTATCTCCATCTGGTACTGGAAAAACATTTAACGCATCTACATATTTAGCATTAGAGGATAAATGGTTTGCTCCTTGGATAACCATTTCGGCAAATCTCTTTCCTTCTAAAACTGTAATCGACACTATTCGTTTCCTCCTCACTACGGGTTCGTCACACGAACTCCTTGAACGTAAATATTAACCGAGTCAACGGCAAGTCCAACTGTCTTATTGAGTGTATATTTCACTTTTGATTGAACATTGTGCGCAACTTCGGAAATTTTCGTTCCGTAACTTACAATAATATACATATCAATATGTACCTCTTCTTCATTCTCTTTTCGAACAATTACTCCACGTGTGAAGTTTTCTTTACGCAAAATATCCGTCAAACCATCTTTAATTTGATGCTTCGACGCCATTCCTACAATGCCGTAGCAGTCTACCGCTGCTCCTCCTGCAATTGTTGCAATAACTTCTGTTGAAATATCTATTTGCCCGAAATTTGTTTTTAGTTCGATGGACATGAGTCTTCCCCCTTTGGAATTGCTCCTTGACTACTGATATTTTACTATAACATAATAATTTTTAAAAGCGATAGTTGAATTAGACTGCGATTGTCCTCTTATATTATTTGCTTTTTCAGAAGAAACCCCTTCCTAAAGCATTCGACAAAATAAAAAGAAATCTTTAATATAGCAAAGAGCTTCATGCCTCCTTGATTTTCAACTGAATTACCGCCTATCTATTTCTATTATATATGAAAAGCCGTATCTTATTTATAAGGTATGCAAAAAAAACATGTCAAGGAAATTTTCTTGAAAGGTTTTATCACAACTATTGCATTCAAAGTAGTTGTATGATAAATTATTAAAGTATCTTTATGAGGATTATTTATGATTTTCTAAGGGATTAAAACGTTAACTAGGAATTTGGAAACTCTTTATTTAAGAGTTTTGGTTATAAGGAGGGAAATATACATGCCACGTAAATGTGTTGTAACTGGTAAAAAAACAACTACAGGTAATGCTCGTTCCCATGCCATGAATGCTAACAAGCGTACTTGGGGAGCAAACCTTCAAAAGGTTCGTATCTTAGTAGATGGAAAACCTAAACGTGTTTGGGTTTCTGCTAGAGCACTTAGATCTGGTAAAGTAGAGCGCGTTTAATTAACACGCTTTTCGCCTTGTCTTTTAGCGTTCGTTAACACACGCTGAAAAAACAAAAGGCGGAATCACTAAACTGGACAAAATAAAAAAGGACATGCTTATGTCCTTTTTTATTTTTTGCTAATTTTTAGCGCCTGCTAATTATTGTTTCAAAAAGAGAAAAGAAAAAGCTTTCCTTTCCCCTTTATCGCCTCATCTTTTAAAGGTTGTACGTCAAAAAAAGGCAAAAAACATTCATCCTATTCTTTTTTAAATGTTCCTAACATTGCGCGGACAAGTCCTCCTAAAAATTTTGGCAGTTTAATGGTATAGAATCTCATGAATACTGTCCCTCCTTAAAAGCGAATTAACCAGTAACACCATTTACATCCTATTCAAAACATGCAAAATAGTACTTGAATTTTTATTGTTAATCATGACTTCTTATTACCAATAGTATGCCTTTAGCAAAAGAAAAAGTACCATATTCACTAATAAGTTCGTTGCTGATACAAAGTGTACTGCTGACCGGAAGATATTTATCCTTTAAAGGATATTTAAAGCCTTCTAAAGTTAAACCTACAGTCTCTTCACTATAGGGAAAAAAGGAGATATACGGATATATTTCCTCTCTTTCTATTATATGTACACCACTTGTTGCAATATGAACTTTATTTTTATTATCGATTAACTCTATGTGAATTTGCTCATTTCTAAGCCGTTCTTTTAATAGCAGCTGCATGTTTGCAATTGTATGATCAAGTCGGCCACCTGTCGCCCCAAACAACCCTATTCTTTTTGGCTGCTGTTTGATGGCCCAATTTAGTGCCAGCTCCATATCTGTTTCATCTTTTTCTGGTTTAAATTGTTTTATATTTGCAGAATGCTCACAAATTGTCTGCCACTCTTCCTCACTTACAGAATCAAAATCACCGAAAGCTGCCTCCACGGGAATAGATCGGTTGATTAAATAAAGCACGCCTTTATCAACTCCAATCCAGATGCATTCCTCATTTGTATATCGGCCAAGGTCTGGCACATATTGCTCGGGTCCACCTGCCATAATATATATATTCATTTTCCTCGCCCCTCTCTTTCTCCTTTTCATCCAAGCATTTTATTGCTCTATAGTATTAAAAAAAAGCATGGGACAGCTCCCCCATGCTCCAAAAATAAAAACGAAGATTTTCCTTTTATCAGCCATCTGCGCTTCATAAATATGTCTTTAATGCAAGCAAACCTTGGGATAAAATCCTAATATTTAGGTTTTCGATCCTTTATTTCTTGAATAAATTCTGTATAATGTTCATAGCGATAAGCTGGAATCCTAAAAGCCGCGACTTCTTCTTTTACTTTGCACTTTGGCTCTGACAAATGAAGACAGCCTCTAAATTTACAGTCTTCACTCGCTTTTTCGATTTCTGGAAAACAATAATTTAAATCTTCCAGCTCTATATCGCTAAACTCTAAAGAGCTGAATCCTGGGGTATCCGCAACTAAACCGTTGTCAATTGTTATAAGTTCCACATGTCTTGTTGTATGCTTTCCCCTGCCTAGATGTGTCGATATTTCATCTGTTTTTAATGCTAAATCTGGACGAATAGCATTTAGCAAAGAAGACTTTCCAACACCTGATTGTCCTGCAAAAACAGATATTTTCCCCGCCAAAAAAGGAGCTAAATCATGGATTCCTTCATCTGTTTCCGATGATGTCAGAATAACAGAGTAGCCAATTTTTTGGTAATGCTCGGCGTATTCCTCCATCTTTTTTCCTTCTTCTTTTGTTGCTAAGTCCATTTTAGTTATACAGATAATCGGTTTAATATGATTAAATTCCACCAACACAAGAAATCGGTCTAAAAGAGCGGTGCTAAAGTTTGGCTCTACACTAGAAAACACAAGAATTGCTTGGTCAACATTAGCAACAGGAGGGCGCACCAATTCATTTTTTCTTTGCTTTACTTCTAAAATATAGCCGTCAGTTTCATTTTCTGCTTGAAAAACTACCTCATCTCCTACAAGGGGAGTAATTTTATTCTTGCGAAACACGCCACGGCCTCGGCACTGTGTCACACTTCCGCCTTCATCTAATACATAATAAAAACCACTTAATGCTTTAACGATTTTGCCTTCTGGCATGCTTTAACTCTCCTTAATCTGGATATGGCACTACTTGATCAATAATAACACTTTTATCGCGAATAACTTTATAGCCTGCTTTTTCTCCTTTTGCTATTCGCAAAGTTAATGTTTTTTTCGTTGTTTCCGTTATCGTCAACGTTTCATACGGTTCTGTCATGCTGTTATCTAAATCTTGTACATAAATCAATACTTCTTGAGATTCTCCCTCAACTAATGGCTCATAGGAAATCGTAATCTCCTCAGTTACCTCTTTCGTTGGAATTTCTTTTGCCCCTTTTGAAATAACGACATCCAGAGTAGAGCCTACTCTTATATTGGTATCAGCAACTGGCGATTGCGAAATTACTAGTCCTTCTCCGACGGTATCACTGTATTCTTCCGTAAAGTTTACTACAATACCATTCGAACTAGCGTATTCAGTCACACCTTTTTTATTATATCCAGTTAAATCCTGCAAAGAGATAAGTTCAGCCCCTTTGCTGACGGTAAGTTCCAATTCAGCATCTTCTGGCACTACTTCTTGTCCGCTAGTTAGATTTTGGGCGATAATGGTTCCAGCAGGCTCATTTTCATCAAACTGTTCAAGTTTATCAATGTTTTTAAATCCTTCTTTCGTCAGCTGGTCCACAACATCTTCATACTGTTTTCCAACATAATTATCCAACTCGAACTTTTCTTTTCCTAAACTTTCATAAAGGTCAATTTCAGCGCCTTCTTTCGCTTTTCTTCCTGCTTTAGGACTTGTACGAATAATTAGGCCGGCGTCTATTTCCTCATCGTTTAATGGAATTGTTTTTCCAATTACAAATCCTGCTGATTCTAATGATTCAACAGCAACTTCTAATTCCTCGCCGCTTACATCTGGAATAGTCACGTCTTTAGGGAGCAACAGTCCTGGAAGAACAGTAATTACAAGCACTCCAACTAACAAAAGGGTAAAAAAAACAGACAATAATACAACCGTCAGCTTTTTTCCATCTTTCTTTTTCTTTTTTGGAGCAGCTTGAATTTTTTCTTGTCCTTCTTGTTTGTTTCCTTGAGGATTTTTCTCTTCTTTGCCATGAACAATGGTTTCTTCTAAATTTTGATAAGATATATCATTTGTTATAATCGGGATCGCTTTTGTAGCTTCTTCATCAATTGGCTCCACGAATTTTTTTTCGTTTTTTCTTTCTGGATTAAGTGCAGTCCTTAAATCCTCTTCCATTTCTTCCACGCTCGCATAACGATGAAACGGATCTTTTGCTGTCGCTTTTAATACAACATTTTCAACAGATTGAGGAATTGTTTCATTCCACCGTCTTACACTCGGTGTTTCTGACTGCAAATGTTTTAGCGCAATAGAGACAGCTGATTCTCCTGAAAACGGCAACCTTCCTGTCAACAATTCAAACATGACAATTCCAAGGGAATAAATATCAGACTTTTTATTGGCCATTCCTCCTCGGGCTTGCTCTGGAGATAGATAATGAACAGAACCGAGAACAGAATTTGTTTGTGTAATACTTGTTGCACTTAAAGCCATCGCAATGCCAAAATCAGTAATTTTTACATTTCCCTGTTTATCAACCAAAATATTATGGGGCTTAATATCCCGATGAACAATATTATTTTGATGAGCATGGGTTATGGCAGAAGTTAGCTGTTTCATCATTTCAATTGCTGTTTCAACAGGTATAGGGGAGTGTTTTTGTATGTATTGTTTTAATGTGTAGCCTTCTACATATTCCATCACGATATAATAGATGGAACCTTCTTCCCCTACATCATAAATAGTGACAATATTAGGATGGGTTAAGCTTGTAGCAGATTGCGCTTCCCTGTGAAAGCGTCTAATAAACTCTTCATCGTTTACAAAATCTAGACGAAGCATTTTTACAGCAACATCCCTATCCAAGATCATATCGTGAGCCAGATAGACATTCGCCATTCCACCGCCGCCAATCATATCCATTACTTTATAGCGGCCGTTTATTCTTTTGCCAACCATCATGGGGCTTCACCTGCTTGATGGATATCCAAATGCTCTAAGATAATAACTGTAATATTATCTTCACCGCCGCTGTCATTGGCTGACTGAATCAGCATGGATGCTTTTTCATCAAGGGAAGCTTGTTTTGTTAGAACAGTCATTAATTCGACTTCTGGTACTTTATTCGATAAGCCATCAGAGCAGATTAAAATAACATCTCCCTCTTCAAACATAATCGTCATAATATCTACATTTAAATTTTCATCCGTACCTAATGCTCTGAGAACAACATTTTTTCTTGGATGATGCTCTGCATCTTCTTTTGATATTTCTCCCATTCTCACCAACTCATTTACTAATGAATGATCCTCTGTCACTTGTTTAAAGCCATCTTCATTGTAAAGATAGCAGCGGCTGTCGCCAACATGTGCAATGGTAGAAAAATTTTCTGTACATATACAAGCAATAACGGTGGTGCCCATTCCGTCACATTCAGGATGGTTTACAGAATATTGATAAACATATTGATTCACTTCCAGGATTTTTGCTTTCAGCCAATTCTCTGCATCGTCTGCTGACTCAATTTTATCATTAGCCAGCCAAAACTCTGATAATTTATCAACCGTTAAGCGGCTTGCTACATCACCAGCACGGTGTCCGCCCATGCCATCTGCTACGATGGCAAGGCGTTGGCCGTTTTGATTAAAGCATATAGTTCCATTGTCTTCATTATGCTGGCGTACTTTTCCTTTATCTGTTTTAAACACTTGTTTCAAAACTTGTCACCTCGTCTCTTCTTGTCTCTCCTTAGCACGAAGCTGGCCACAAGCAGCATCAATATCGGAGCCTTGCTCTCTGCGAATGGTTACATTTACTCCATGGTTTTTCAACGTTTTTTCAAATAAGAAGATTTGATCCTTTGGTGTGCGAACATAGTCTCTTTCTGGCACATAGTTTACTGGAATTAAATTAACATGGCATTTAATTCCTTTTACCAGTTTAGCCAATTCTTCCGCATGTTCTACTTGGTCATTTACATTTCCGAATAAACCATATTCAAAACTTACACGGCGGCCTGTTTTTTCTACATAATAGCGGATTGCTTCCATTAATTGAGGCAGTTTATATGCTCTATTAATTGGCATTAATCTGCTTCTTAATTCTGTATTTGGAGCATGAAGGGATACAGCAAAATTAATTTGCATATTTTGATCGGCAAATTCGTAAATTTTTGGAACAATTCCACTTGTAGAGACAGTAATATGTCTTGCTCCAATATTTAGAGCTTGATCATGATTGATAATTTTTAAGAACCCCAGCATATTATTAAAATTATCGAACGGCTCTCCAATTCCCATAATAACGACTGAGCTGACACGCTCATTCGTTTTATCAAGAGCTTGTTGTACCTTTACGACTTGTGCAACGATTTCTCCTGCTTCTAAGTTTCTTTTTAATCCACCAAGGGTAGATGCGCAGAATGTACAGCCAATGCGGCAGCCTACTTGTGTTGTTACACATACAGAATTGCCATAATCATGTCTCATTAATACCGTTTCAATGGAATATCCATCATGAAGTTCAAATAAAAATTTAATAGTGCCATCACTTGAAGTTTGTTCAATAATTGTTTTTAATGTTGTAATCGTAAAGTTATCTGTCAATAATTGACGCAAACTTTTCGACAGATTGGACATATCTTCAAAAGACGTTACTCTTTGTTTATATAACCATTCAAATATTTGATCTGCCCTAAATGCTTTTTCATTATTTTCTTTTAGCCATGTTTTTAACTCATCTAATTGCAAAGAATAAATAGACGGCAATGTTTCAGTTGCTGCTTCTTTCTTTGATGTTCTTACTTGTTCCATTTTTACACCTCTTTTTTTAATGCGGCAATATAAAAGCCGTCTGACCCAAAATGTTGGGGCAATATTTGTAATTGATAACCTTCTGCAAAACTTTGTACACTTTCTGGCAGGCGGCTAGCCAATGTTGTATCTTTTGTAAATTCTTGATGTTGTGCCAAAAAACTTGCTACGACCTCTTCATTTTCTTTGCGATCAACGGTGCATGTGCTATAGATTAACAAACCACCTTTTTTCAATAAAGGAGAGACTTCTTCTAAAAGTTTCAGTTGAATCGTCTGCAAACGGTCCATATCTTTTTCGTCTTTTGTATATTTAATATCCGGTTTTCTTCTCATAACACCTAAACCAGAACAAGGGGCATCAATAAGGATTCGATCAAAAGAATTGGCTTCCACTATATCTGCCAGTTTTTTTGCATCCATTGCTTTTGTTTCAATATTGTCCAGATGAAGTCTTTCGGCATTTTGTCGGATCAGCTTTACTTTATGTTCATGAAGGTCAACAGATAGGATATTTCCTTTATTGCCCATTTTCTCCCCAATATGAGTCGATTTTCCGCCAGGAGCTGCACATGCATCTAACACAGATAAAGGTTCTTTCACATTTAATGCATAGGCGACAAGCATCGAACTTTCATCTTGTATCGTTAAAAGTCCATCTTGGAAACAACGGGAATTGGCTAAATTTCCTTTTAAACAGTGGACTCCTTCTGGAATGATCTCACTAGTTTTCACATTATAGCCTTCTGCTTCCAATAGACGTATACATTCTTCTACTGTTGTTTTTGTTGTATTAATCCTTGCTGTTTGTATTGGCGGCGTTAAGTTTAATTGACACATTTTTTGTGTTTCTTCTAATCCAAACTGCTCTGCCCATCGTTTCACAAGCCAATTTGGATGGCTTGTTTCAACAGCAATACGCTCAATTGAATCTTCTATTGATTCTGTTTTTGGCAATCCTTGTCTTTGTATGTTTCTTAAAACGGCATTAACTAAACCTGAAATGCCCTTATGCCCACGTTTTTTTGCAATTTCTACAGCTTCATGAATGGCTGCATGATCGGGAATGCGGTCTAAATAAACAATTTGGTAAAGTGTCAGCTGCAATAATGTTACTACCCAGCTTTGCATTTTTTTGCTGTTTTTCAAAAACGGCTGCAAATAATACGCTAAGGTCATTTTTCTTTGCAGCGTTCCATATACCAATTCTGTTAATAAACCAACATCTTTCGCTGGAATTTCATTTTTTTTAATCGCATTGTTTAACAGTAGATTGCTGTATGCTTGATTATTGTTTATCGTCTCTAAAATATCTAAAGCTGATTCCCGAACATTTTTTTTACTTGTCATTTCTTAAGCTCCTAAAGTTTCTTGTAGTTCCATTTTTGCTCCAGCGCCTCTTAAGTATACTTCTGCTGTCATTTTCTTTTTGCCCGCAGGCTGAAGTTCGATAATTTTGATTGCTGTATCATTGCCTGTTCCAATGATAAACCCATCTTCTTCAATCCCAATGATTGTTCCAGGAGCGCCATGGTTTTCTTTTGCTACCTTTTTTACAGACCAGATTTTCATTACTTCCTTTTTGTACATTGTAAAAGCAACTGGCCACGGATTCATTCCCCGCACCTGATTATATATGTCTTCCCCGTTTTTTGACCAATCGATCTGTTCATCTGCTCTTTTTATATTAGAGGCAAATGTTGCAAGAGCATCATCTTGTGGAATAGGAATTAATGATCCACTTAAAAGCTTTGGCAATGTTTCGGAAAGAAGGTCGCTTCCCGCTATGCTTAATTTATCATGCAGGGTTCCCACTGTATCATTTTCTTCAATGACAACTTCTGCTTGCGTTAAAATATCGCCTGCATCCAATTTTTCCGCCATATACATAATAGTGATTCCTGTTTTTTCTTTTCCTTGAATAATGCTGTAATGAATTGGAGCTCCGCCGCGAAGTTCAGGAAGCAAAGATGCATGAACATTGATGCAGCCGAACTTCGGCGCTTCCAATAACTCTTTAGGCAGTATTTGACCAAATGCTGCTGTTACAATTAAATCTGGCTGCAAGTTAATAATGGCTGTTAATTCTTCCGATTGCCGAATTTTTTCTGGCTGATATACAGGGATATTGTGTTTTTCTGCTTCCACTTTAACAGGTGGGGGTGTTAACGTTTTTTTTCTGCCAACAGGTCGATCTGGCTGTGTTACAACGGCAATTACTTCATAACCATCTTCTAAAATTCGCTGCAATACTGGCACAGAAAAATCGGGAGTCCCCATAAATACGATTTTTGTCATTTAAGATTCCACTCCTTCTAACTCTTCTTCCTCTAAATAACGAATGACTTTTGATGTAAACAGCACTCCATCCAAATGATCCATTTCATGTAAAATGGCTCTTGCTAAAAAGTCTTCTGCTTCCAGAATAAATGTTTTTCCTCTGCGGTTTTGTGCTTGTACTTTAATAGAGAAAGGACGATTCACTTCTCCGTACAATCCTGGAAAACTTAAACAGCCTTCTGGCCCAATTTGTTCACCTGAAAAAGAAAGCAATATCGGGTTAATCAGCTCAATCGTTCCCATTTCATCATCTATATCCACAACTGCAATTCTTTTTCCTATGCCGATTTGCGGTGCAGCTAAACCTACTCCATCAAACGCAATCATCGTATCATACATATCATTTAATAGTTTTGCTAATTTTTTATCAAAGACTGTAACTGTTTCACATGAACGTTCTAATACTTCATTTGGAAACATTACAATTTTTTTTACTGCCACTTCATTTCCTCCAAACATTTATGTCTATCTATTTCATCACATAACGATCTATTTTAAACCTAATAAAGGGATAATACAAGCATTGTGATGAAAAGAGGCTGTCTCAACATATAAAAAAGGCAATCCAATAGTGCAAAACCTGCCTAGTGGACGGCACCTTTTCTACATTAATAAAAAGGGATTAACATCGATGGAAATCTGCAGTCCATTTGACGAAATCTCACCTTGATAATGATCTAAAATAGATTTCAGCACTGTTTTTAAGTTAGGCTCCTGTTTGTATTTTATCAGACACTGATACCGATATCTATTTTTTATTCTGGAAATTGGGGAAGCAACTGGTCCGAGCACAACCGTATTTGGAAGCAGTTTTTGTCTGGCGACTCTTGTGATTTGCTCTGTTACACTGACTGCCTTTGTTAACTGTTCATGACTGACGGTAATAAGCGTAATATAGTAATAAGGAGGATAGGAGTGAGATTTTCTTATCATCATTTCCCGCGAATAAAATAAATCATAATTTTGCTGGCTGCTCAGCTCAATACTATAATGCTCCGGAGTGTATGTCTGAAATATTACCTCTCCTGCTAATTCATGCCTTCCAGCACGGCCGCTTACTTGGGTCAACAATTGAAATGTTTTTTCTGAGGAGCGAAAATCTGGCAAATGAAGCATCGTATCGGCAGATAACACACCAACAAGCGTAATTCTCGGAAAATCCAAGCCTTTTGCAATCATTTGTGTTCCTAAAAGAATATCTGCGTTGCCCTCTTGGAATTGCTTTAATAATTTTTCATGGGCTCCTTTGCGGCTTGTTGTATCTACATCCATGCGAATAACACGAGCCTCTGGCATGATTTTTGTCAATTCTTCTTCTACCTTTTGTGTTCCTGTTCCAAAGTAGCGAATATGTTCGCTTGAACATTCTGGACAAATTTTTGCTGTAGGCTCCTCATAGCCGCAGTAATGACATTTCATCAGGTTATTATATTGATGATACGTTAAACTAATATCACAATGGGGGCATTTCATAACATATCCGCAATCTCGGCACATAACAAATGAGGAATGGCCCCGTTTGTTTAAAAACAACACTGTCTGTTCTTTTTTTTTCAGTCGATCAGCAAGCTTTTCTAATAGCAGCCTTGAAAACATCGACCGATTGCCTTCGCGAAGTTCTTCCCGCATATCAACAATATCAACAGGTGGAAGGGGATTATTATTCATTCTTTTTTGCAATGTCAACAGGGTATAAACTCCCTTTTGCGCCCTAGCGAAACTTTCTAAAGAAGGTGTTGCACTCCCTAATATAACTGGACAACGATGAGTCAATCCTCTTTTAACGGCAACATCTTTTGCATGATATTTTGGGTTTTCTTCTTGTTTATATGTCATTTCATGCTCTTCATCAATAATAATAATTCCTAAATTTTCAAATGGGGCAAAAATGGCAGATCGTGCTCCAACTACTACTTGCACTTCTTTACGCTGGATTTTACGCCATTCATCGTATTTTTCTCCAACAGAAAGACCACTATGAAGGACAGCCACTTTATCGCCAAAACGGCCTTTAAAGCGATTGACCATTTGTGGAGTTAAAGCAATTTCTGGAACGAGTACAATCGCTTCTTCCCCTTTTTTTAGCACTTTATCAATTGACTGTAAATATACTTCTGTTTTTCCGCTCCCTGTCACACCATATAATAAAAAAACTTCGTGCTCTTTATCCTCAATCGAACCATGAATAGGTTTAATGACCTTCATTTGCTCCTCTGTCAGAGTTAACGGGAACGTTTTTTCAAATTCTCTTTCTTTATAAGGATCACGGTACATCTCTACCTCTTGTTCCCCTAAAATGCCCTTTTCTATTAATCCTTTTATTACAGCACTAGATGTGTTCAATTCACTTAATAAAAGCCTTTGTTCGATTGATTGGTTATATTTCAAAAAATATTCAATGACGGTTCGCTGCTTATTTGCCTGCTTATTAAGAGATTCTAATGCCATTTTCAGCTCATGCTCATCTAAACGGGAATAAATATGCTTTATCTTTTTTTTATTGGCACGGGATTGGACTTCATAGATTACTTCTAAATTTCCATTTTTCACTTCCTTTTGAATAGAAGAAAGGGAAACTGTTTTTAATGCATCTTCCCACAGTATCTCTGAACGTTCAGAAAATAAAGGATGGAGCGATTCTGAAATAGCCTTTTTTTGAGCAAGCAGTTTGATTTTCCGCTGATACTTTGCTTTTAAAGCTGGAGGCAGCATGGCTTGAAAAGCCGATATTTTATAGCAAAGTGTATGAATGGACAACCATTCTGCTAAATCAAGCAATTCCTTATTTAATACAGGAACAAGATCCATTGGTTCACTAATTTTTCGTAAAGAGGCAAAAGAAGATTCGCTTTCCAATCTTTCAACAAATCCTTGCACCTTTCTTGGACCAAAAGGAACTATTACTCGCATGCCTGGCTGGATCATTTCTTCTAAATGATCTGGAACAAGATAATCAAACGGTCTATCTGTTTGTTTTGCAGGAACATCCACAATCACTTTTGCTACTGTCATTTATTTACCATACCCTTCATCTGGTACGCTTGTTCTAAAATTTTAAAAGCTGCTTCCTCTTTTGATAATAGAGGCAATTCTATTGATTCTCCACTTTTCAAATATAAACTAACACGATTTGTATCTGTGCCAAATCCAGAATCTTTGCTGTTCACATTATTGGCAACGATCATATCTGCATTTTTTTTGGTCAATTTATCTTTTGCATATTGTTCCATATTTTCTGTTTCTGCAGCAAAACCAATTAATAGTTGATGCTTTTTTCTTTTGCCTAGTTCTAGCAATATATCTTTTGTCCGCACAAACTCAATAGATTCTTTTCCTTCTTGTTTCTTTACTTTATGTTCATAAACAAAAGCAGGCTTATAGTCGCTGACTGCTGCTGTTTTAATGACAATATCTGTCTTATCGTACTGATCGATAACTGCTTCATACATTTCCTCTGCACTTTCAACACGAATCACTTTCGCCCCTTTTGGTGGCGTCAGATGGCTTGGGCCTGTTACAAGGATAACCTCTGCTCCCAAATTCAGTGCTTGCTGCGCTACGCTATAGCCCATTTTTCCTGTTGAACTGTTCGAAATAAAACGTACTGGGTCTATTTTTTCTCTCGTTGGTCCTGCTGTTACAAGTACCCTTTGATTTTTTAAAAATTGGTTTTCTTTCGAAAAATATTCTTCCATATGTGCAATGATTTTCTCTGGCTCTTCTAATCTTCCTTTTCCAATATATCCGCAAGCAAGATAGCCTTCCCCTGGATTGATAAATCGGTATCCATAATCATACAATGTTTGAATATTTTTTTGTACGGCTGGGTGATCATACATATGTACATTCATTGCAGGAGCAATCCAAACATCAGAGATTGCCGCAAGCAATGTAGTTGTCACCATATTATCAGCAATGCCATTTGCCAATTTGCCGATTGTATTCGCTGTTGCAGGTCCTACTAAAATCAAATCCGCCCAATCTGCCAAATCAATATGCGCAATAACCCTTGCATCTTTTTCATCAAAAGTATCTGTATACACTTCATTTTTTGATAATGCTTTAAAGGTTAAAGGAGCAACAAACTCTGTTGCCGACTCTGACATGACTACTTTTACATGTGCACCCTTTTGTGTTAATTTGCTTGTTAAAGCACACATTTTATAAACAGCAATTCCTCCTGTTATACATAATAATATTTTTTTTCCCTTTAACATCACGCTTCTCCTTTCTCCCTACTGAAAGCTGCTTTTATTCTGCAAAAAATAATTTTGCTCCTATTATTCAATAACAGTACATTACCATAAACGCTTGGATAATAGATAGTCGATTCTTTGAATATACTGGTCTTTTTCCCAGCTAAGGCAGTTTTTATTTTCATGAAAAAAGACTGATCGAAGATAAAGAAAAATTCTTTGTTCGATCAATCCTTTCCTGATAATATTATCTAATTCTTTAAGGTGCTTTTATTCTTCGCCTTCTGCCAAATTCACACGGTATGTTAATTGGTCTGCATGAATCTCTTCTAAAGCTTTGCCTACATTTTTATGGGAAACATATTTGTTTAACTGCGGTTTTGCATTTAATTGCATTTTTCTAGCTCTTTTTGCTGCTACCGAAACCAGTGAATATTTAGAATCGATTTTTGTTAATAATGAATCAATAGATGGATATAACATAATTAATTTGCCTCCAGCATTTTTTTGTATTTTGGTTCAACACGTTCTCTTCTGCAATGTTCTGCAATAATAATTGCTTTAATTTTTTCACATGCATTTTCTACTGTATCATTTTCTACCACATAATCATATAGATGCATCATTTCAATCTCTTCTTTTGCTACATTCATACGATTATTGATAATTTCTTCTGTTTCCGTTCCTCTTGTTACAATTCTATTTTTCAATTCCGATAAACTTGGAGGACTTAAGAAGATAAATAGCCCGTCAGGGAACTTGTCCCGAACTTGTTTAGCTCCTTCTACTTCGATCTCTAAAAAAACATCTTTTCCTTTATCTGTTGTTTCTCTTACATAATCAACAGGAGTGCCATAATAATTGCCGACAAACTCTGCATATTCAAGCAATTTCCCTTGTTCGATTAATGCTTCAAATTCTTCTCTGGTTTTAAAAAAATAATCCGTTCCGTCTATCTCCCCTTCACGCGGAAGTCTTGTTGTCATGGAAATAGAATATTCAAATGCATTATTTTTTTGAGAGAAAATTTCTTTTCTTACAGTTCCCTTTCCTACACCGGAAGGTCCTGACAATACTATTAACAGCCCTTTTTCTATCAAGGTCTTCTCCTACCCTTCATCCATAATTTCATCGCGATCATTTAGCCTGTGTGCAACTGTCTCTGGCTGAACCGCAGAAAGAATAACATGGTCGCTGTCTGTTACAATCACGGCCCTTGTTCTTCTTCCATAGGTGGCATCAATTAGCGAGCCTCGATCCCGTGCATCTTGGATAATACGTTTAATTGGAGCCGATTCAGGACTTACAATCGATATAATTCGATTGGCAGAGACAATATTGCCAAAACCGATATTTATTAACTTGATGGACATGTTCTTTCCCCAATCATATTATTTTATTTTTAACGGGTCAGCATCTTTCTAAACCCATATTACTCCATGTTTTGAATTTGTTCTTTTATTTTTTCTAGATAACTTTTCATTTCGACTACTTCTTTGCCGATTTCGGCAGAATTTGCTTTCGAACCAATTGTGTTAACTTCTCTATTCATTTCCTGCAGCAAAAAGTCCAGCTTTCGCCCAATCGTTTTTTTCTCTTCGAGAATTTCATAAAATTGCTGAAGATGGCTTTTAAGACGGATAAGTTCTTCGTTAATATCTGCTTTTTCACTAAAAACAGCAACCTCAGAAGCAAGCCTTGATTCATCCATAACATCCTGCAAATAACTTTCTACTCTTGCTTTGATTTTCTCTCGGTACATGACACTAACTTGGGGTGCTAGTTTTTCTAGAATGCCGATGGACTGCTTAAAACCTTCTAAAAGAAAAAGAATATCCTTTTTTAGAGCTTCTCCTTCTTTTTCTCGCATTTTATCTAATTCCAAAACAGCATCCTCTACTGCCAAAAGAATCATTGTTTCTATTTCTTCCTTATTTAATTCAGCATCTACCAGCTGGAAACAATCTTTATTTTGAAGAAGATCATCGATTGTTATTGTTTGTTGTATAGAATATCTATTTTTTATATCGGTTAATAATTGGTGGTAACGATCAAGCAGCAGCCAGTCTACTTCTACTTTTTGGTTGTTCAGCTCATTTCCTTCTACTGCAATAAATACTTCTGCTCTGCCTCTATGTATATATTTTAAAATATTCTTTTTGATTTGTTCTTCTATTATTAAAAACTGCTTAGGCAGTTTAATCAATTGTTCACAAAAACGATGATTTACCGTTTTTATTTCCACATTTACAGTGAAACCATCTCCTTGTTTCCCGCTTTTTCCAAATCCAGTCATACTTTTAACCATAATCACACATCCATTTATTTAAAACTCGCCATGCAATTGTTAACATGAATCTTAACAATCCAATAAACTGCTATGCATATCTATTAACTACACAACAACTTCATCCAAGGCTTCCAAATATGTTTTACCGTGTATATATAAATAATACCTAATACAAAAACAAAAGGTAATAGAAATTGTCTCTAGTACCTTTTGGATTATAACATATTTTATTTTGATTTACTTAACAAAAATGATCCTGCAAGTAAAAAAGTTGGAACAGAGGCAAGTCCGATAATCATTGGCCAATCTTTTGCAAGAATCGGAACTGTATGGAAAATTTCTTGCAAAAATGGTACATAGACAACAATAAGGGCAAGCACTAAGGAAGAAATAACTGCCCATACTAGGTATATATTGCCAAAAGGATTACGGGAAAGAATAGATTTTTCACTACGACAGTCAAATACATGAATCAGCTGGGCCAATACTAATGTAATAAAAGCAACTGTTTGTGCATATTGCAAATTTTCAGGATTGTTGTCATATGCAAATATAAACGCAAGTATGGTGGCTAATCCAATTAAGATGCCTCGGGAAATGACTTTCCAGCCTAAACCTCTTGCAAATACTCCTTCGCTTGGGTTCCGCGGATTCCGCTTCATCACATTATCTTCCGGTCTATCCAATCCTAGCGCCATCGCCGGAAGGCCATCTGTCACTAAATTAACCCACAGTATTTGAATAGGAACAAGCGGCAAAGGCAGCGCCAAAAGCATGGCAAACAGCATTACCAATATTTCTCCTACATTTGAAGCCAATAAATAACGGATAAACTTGCGAATATTTTCATAAATATTTCTTCCTTCAATAATTGCAGCCTTAATGCTTGCAAAATTATCATCCATCAGTACAAGAGAAGAAGCTTCCTTGGCAACATCTGTACCGGTTATGCCCATTGCAATGCCTATATCTGCTGTTTTAATTGCTGGTGCATCATTGACACCATCACCTGTCATTGCAACGATATGGCCTCTATTTTGGAATGCTTGCACAATTTTCAGCTTATGTTCAGGGGATACCCTTGCAAACACACTGACTTCATCTACTACGCCTTCCAATTCCTTTAAATTCATATTAGCTAAATCTTTTCCCTCTAATACTTTGGAGCGCTTGTTGGCAATGCCAAGTTCTGTTGCAATTGCTTTTGCTGTAATCACATGGTCTCCTGTGATCATAACAGTTTTAATGCCTGCTTCTTTACATTCTTTTACTGCTTGTTTCACTTCTGGCCTTGGGGGATCAATAATCCCTTGAAGACCGATAAAGGTTAAATCTTTTTCTGCTTCTTGTTCATGCAGTATAAGCGTATTTGGCGATATTTCTTTAAAACCAATCGCAATGGTTCTTAGAGCTTGGGAGGCAAGTCCATTAATTGCTTCTTGCACCATATTTTTTATATCTTTTCCATAAACTTGTGTTTTATTTCCCATTAAAATAGAGATACTTTTTCCCGCTAATACATCTGGTGCCCCTTTTGTTACAATAAACTGTCTTCCAGAAGGATCTTTCACCACAACACTCATCATTTTTCTTGTAGAATCAAAGGGAAATTCATTAACAATCTCAAATTGAGTTAACAGCTTTTTTCTCGTAAATCCTGCTTTCATACCGGCAACAAGCATTGCTCCTTCTGTTGGATCTCCATTTAAAACAAATTCATCGTCCTTTTGGAGAATTTCTGCATGATTGCAAAGCATGCCGAATGTTAATAGCTGCTGCAGCACTTTATCTTTTTTAGGATCAATGATTTCCTTATCCTGATAGTATTTCCCTTGAGGCTCGTAACCAATGCCATCTACTGTCCATGTTTTCCCACCGCTCCAAACCTTTGTAACGGTCATTTTATTTTGTGTTAATGTGCCGGTTTTATCAGAACAGATGACACTTGCACAGCCTAATGTTTCAACAGCTGGCAATTTGCGGACAACCGCATTTTTCCGAATCATTTTTTGCACACCTAATGATAAAGCAATGGTAACAATGGCTGGCAATCCTTCTGGAATAGCCGCAACAGCAAGTGATACACCCGCTAGCACCATTTCATATAAATCATTTCCTCGAATAACACCAATAGCGACAACGAGAACGGTTAGCAATAAAGCCGTCACAATTAATATTTTTCCAAGCTGCTCTAAACGTCGCTGCAGCGGCGTTGTTTGTGATTCAGCATTTTGCAGCAGGTCTGCAATTTGTCCCATCGCCGTTTTCATTCCCGTGGCAATAACGACACCCACTCCGCTTCCTCTTGACACCATTGTGCCCATAAAGCCCATATTTTCCATATCTCCAAGTGTTAGATTTGCATTTTTTATTGGTGATACCGTTTTTTGAACAGGCACTGATTCTCCTGTTAATGCAGATTCTTCCACTTCTAAACTTCTTGATTCAATAATGCGGACATCTGCCCCAATGCGGTCGCCACTGGCAAACTTAATAATATCGCCAGGAACTAATTCTTTTGATAAAATCTTGACCCATTCCCCGTCTCTTAATGCTTGCACCTGCGGCTGTGAAAGCTCCTTTAATGCGGATAAGGACTTTTCTGCTCGTCTTTCTTGAAAAAATCCTAAAAAACTATTTAAAATGATGATTGCAATAATTGCAATTGCATCAATATATTCTCCGAGAAGTCCAGAAATTAATGTTGCCGCCAACAGCACCAGAACCATAAAGTCTTTAAATTGACTAAAAAATAAAAGCAGTGCTGATTGCTTCTCTCCTTCATCCAGTTCATTCTTTCCGAACTGTTTGCGCCTTTTACTAGCATCTTCATTTGTCAGTCCAGCCGAAAAATCCGTATTTAATGTTCGTTCTACTTCTTTTTCGTTCATTTCATGATAATTCATCCGGCCATCTCACTTCCCCCTTTTCAATTCAAGCTCGCCAAATCAAAAAAGCAAACATTTTGTTCTTCCTATTGGCGATGAAAAAAATCGTAGTTGTTCTGAACAAAGCATAAGCAAAACTAAACTGCAAAGTTGTCCCAACACCACTCTTAACAAATCATATTCAGCCAAATTAAAAAAAATGCTAGAAAGAGATCACTTCTTTTTGACAAAGCATAAATCTTTAGCCAATATAAGAGAAGGAATAAAAAAGATAGTTAATGAAAAACAAATAGATACATTAAAGAAAAGGATGTTAAACATGTCATTTGATGGATTATTTACAAAAGCAATGACTGCTGAGTTGCTAGAAAATTTAAAAGGCGGCCGCATTACAAAAATCCAGCAGCCCTTTACTAATGAAATTGTCCTTGTTGTTCGGGCAAATGGAAAAAATCAAAAACTTTTGCTTTCTGTCCACCCTAGTTATGCTCGCATTCAATTAACAGAAGAAACCTATGAAAACCCAAAAGAGCCTCCAATGTTTTGTATGCTTTTGCGCAAACATTTAGAAGGCTACTTTATTGATAACTTGTATCAGATTGGCCATGACCGAATTATTGTCCTGGAAGTAAGAGGCAGAAATGAGATTGGGGATACTTCCTATAAAAAATTAATGATCGAAATCATGGGACGCCACAGCAATATTATTTTAGTGGATCAAGAAAAAAATACGATTCTTGACAGCATCAAACATGTTTCTTATGCCGTTAACAGCCATCGGGCTATTCTGCCAGGCTACGAATACAAAGCGCCGCCTGCACAGGATAAAAAAGACCCCCTCTCCGCAGAAAAAGAAGATATTTTAAAAGCACTGGACTTTAACAGCGGGAAACTAGATAAACAAATTGTACAGCAGTTTTCGGGCATTTCTCCACTGTTGGCAAAAGAAATTGTTTTTCAAGCGGGTTTGGCTAATCGAGATACATTGCCCGAGGCCTTTCTTGCTAAAATGAAGGAAATAAAAGAGGCACACCATAATCCTTCTATTATACAAACAGAAGACAAAGAATATTTCTATTTTCAAAATTTGCTCCATTTAAAAGGGGAAAGCAAAAATTTTTCCACCTTAAGCAAAATGCTTGATCGTTTTTATTTTGGCAAAGCGGAACGGGATCGGGTAAAACAGCAAAGCAATGATTTAGAACGTTTTATCGTAAATGAGCGGGATAAAAATGAAAAAAAAATCAAAAAACTGAAAAGATCACTGCAAGAAGCAGAAAACGCAGAACAATATCAATTGCTGGGGGAATTGTTGACAGCCAATATTTATGCTGCGAAAAAAGGCATGAAAGAAATAGAAGTCGCAAATTATTATCATCCAGATGGAGAAATGGTGACAATTTCTCTTGATCCAAGAAAAACGCCTTCTGAGAATGCGCAAAAGTATTTTACACGCTATCAAAAAGCAAAAAACTCAATTGATATTATTAAAGAGCAAATAAACCTAGCTGAAAAAGAATTAGCATATTTTGACACATTGCTGCAGCAAATTATTTCTGCTTCCCCTAAAGATATTCAGGAAATTAGGGAAGAGCTGATAGAAGAAGGCTATCTTCGAGAACGTCAGAAAAAACAAACAAAAAAACAGCAAAACATAAGGCCAGTGCTGGATCAATACATTGCCAGCGACACTACAGAAATATTAGTCGGCAAAAACAACAAACAAAACGATTACTTAACAAATAAAGTAGCGGCTCGTGATGAAATTTGGCTGCATACAAAGGATATTCCAGGATCTCATGTCGTCATTCGCAGTAAAGAGCCTAGTGAAGAAACAATAATAGAGGCAGCAAAATTGGCGGCATATTTCAGCAAAGCCAAACAATCTAGTTCCGTGCCAGTAGATTACACATTAGTTCGTCATGTAAAAAAACCGAGCGGTGCAAAACCTGGTTTTGTTATTTATGATAATCAACAGACTGTTTATGTTACACCAGACGAGGATACCGTACTGCGCTTAAAACAGCAATAAAAGCCTGAAAAGGCCGATATTGATGAATTTCATCAATATCGGCCTTTTTTCAATTAGTTACCCCATTCTCCGGGATTTTTTTGCCAGTTTTGCAGACTTAGCATATCTTCCGCTTGAATATAACCGCTTTTTTCTGCTACTTCTAATAGAGTTGTATAATCCGTTAAAGAATAAGCTGTAATTTCTGCTTCTTGCAATAATTCTTTTCCTTTTGGCAGTTCATATGTAAAGATGGAAACAACCCCTAACACTTCACAACCTGCATCACGAAGTCCTTCTACTGCTGTAATCACACTTCCGCCTGTTGAAATCAGATCTTCTACTACAACTACTTTTTGCCCTTTTTCGATTTTCCCTTCAATTTGATTGCCTTTGCCATGCTCTTTTGCTTTGGAGCGAACATAACACATTGGCAAATCCAACACATCACTTGCCCATGCTGCATGCGGAATTCCAGCTGTTGCCGTTCCAGCAACTACTTCTGTTTCCGGAAACTTCTCTTTAATTAATTGTGCCAGTCCATTGGCAATATCTTTTCTAACAGAAGGATATGAAAGGGTTAAACGATTATCGCAATAAATAGGTGATTTAATGCCAGAAGCCCATGTAAATGGATTGGATGGCTGTAAAAAAACAGCCTTTATTTCTAGTAGTTGCTCTGCAATTTGTTGTTTCATTGTGTAACGCCCTCCCACTCATTTTTAAACAATAGATAGCTTTCATATGGATTTGCACTTCTTGTAATTGATCTACCGACAACAATGGATGAAACGCCATTTTCTTTTGCCTTTTTTGGTGTTGCAACACGAACCTGATCTTGAACATTATCAGAATCTAAACGAATTCCTGGTGTAACTGTTAAGAAATCCGGCCCTAATTTTTCTCTGATGGCATTTGCTTCTAATGTAGAGCACACGACACCATCTAGTCCTGCTTCTTTTGTAATCGATGCATAATGCATTACAGAGTCCAATAACGGCACTTGAATCAGCTGCTGCTTTTGCATTTGTTCTTCAGACGTACTTGTCAGCTGGGTTACTGCAATGCAATCTGGACGTTTGCTTCCAGCCAATGTGCCTGCTTCTAACCCTTCAAGAGCGCCTTGCATCATTGGAATGCCCCCTGCAGCATGAACATTAACCAAATCCACCCCAAGTGAAGCAATATTACGCATTGCACTTTTTACCGTATTAGGAATATCATGGAGTTTTAAGTCAAGGAAAATCTGATGGTTTTTTTCTTTTAATACGGCAATAATGCCTGGTCCTTCTTTATAAAATAGTTCCATGCCTACTTTTAAAAACAACTTTTCTTGTTCAAATTGGCTAAGAAATATATCTACTTCTTTTTTATTAGCAAAATCAAGAGCGATGATAAGCGAATTGCTCATGTTTTCCCCAGCTCCTTCCAGTTAATTCTGAGATGTGTTCAAATCCGTATCGATCTAGTAATTCTGGCAATTCATCAATAATTTTTGGACATACAAATGGATCTACGAAGTTTGCTGTCCCTACAGCGACTGCACTTGCACCTGCGTAGAAAAACTCTAGTACATCTTCGGCTGACGTAATTCCGCCCATGCCGATAATCGGCAGGTTTACCGCTTGACTTACTTCATAAATCATGCGGATGGCAACAGGTTTCACCGCAGGACCAGATAGTCCTCCTGTTTTATTTGCTAAGATTGGTTTAGCTGTTTTTAAATCCAAACGCATTCCAAGCAATGTGTTAATCATCGTTAAACCGTCTGCTCCACCGTCCTCTACAGCTTTTGCCATTTCTACGATATTGGTCACATTCGGCGATAATTTTACATAAACAGGCTTTTCCGATACTTCTTTCACTTTTTTCGTTAAGTTCTTGGCCACTTCTGGGATGGTTCCAAAAGCGATTCCGCCTGTTTTTACATTCGGACAGGAAATGTTTAATTCCAGCGCTTGCACATTTGGAGCTTTCGAAATTTCTTTTGCTACTTCCACATAATCCTCTTCCAATGATCCTGCCACATTTGCAATAATCGGCACATCAAAGTTTGCAAGCCAGGCAAGTTCAACATCACGAACTTTCTCTAATCCAGGATTTTGCAGTCCAATTGCATTCAGCATGCCTGCTGTTGTTTCTGCTACACGTGGCGTTGGATTGCCAAATCGAGGTTCTACTGTCGTCGCCTTAATCATAATTGCTCCAAGTTTGCTCAAATCATATAAATTACTGAATTCACGTCCAAATCCAAAGCAGCCGGATGCAGGCATAATAGGATTTTTCAACTCTAAACCAGGCAAGCTGACCTTTAATCGATTCATATTACTACCTCCCCTGCCTTAAACACTGGTCCATCTGTACATACCTTTTTATACGAAAAGCCTGTTGGATCGTCTTGTGTATGGCAAACACATGCAAAACAAGCGCCGATTCCGCAGCCCATTCTTTCTTCTAGTGAAATAAACACGCGCTTATGCGGGAATGACTTTTCTAAATTTCTTAACATCGCCGTTGGACCGCATGAATATAAAATATCAAACGCTAATTTTTCTTGTGCTATCACATCTGTTACAAATCCCTTTGTACCATGTGTTCCATCCACTGTTGCTACATATGTGTCTCCTAGCTCACGAAACTTTTCTTCATAAAAAACAACATCACGATTTTGGAATCCTAAAACAGTTATGACTTTCACTCCATTGGCTGTTAATCGATGTGCCAACTCATATAATGGGGGCACTCCAATGCCGCCTCCTACTAATAGAGCTGTTTCTTGCCCCTGTGCTTCTTCTACTGGAAAACCATTGCCAAGCGGACCAAGAACATCCACTGACTCGCCTTCTTTTTTGGCTGCAAGCAATTGTGTCCCTCTGCCTTCTTTGCGGTAAATCATTGTAAATGTTAGGTTCTTTTGATCAACTCGGCAAATGCTGATTGGTCTTCTCAACAATGGCTCAAATGTATCCCCTACTTTGATATGAACAAATCTTCCCGGCTCATCCATTTCATGAACAAGCTCACCTCTAAGGGTGAGCTCCATTATATTTTCAGCAATTTCAGCTTGACTAACTACTGTACATAATTCGTTTCTTATCATGCAAATACTGCCTCCAAGTTTTTTTGTCCTGACTGCATTGCTTCAGCAGAAAATGTCATTGATTCTACAACACGCAAAATTGCTTCAGCAGTATCTAGTGATGTTAAACATGGAATGCCATTTTCTACAGATTCTCTGCGGATTCTAAATCCATCCCGAGTCGGCTGGCTTCCTTTAGAGAAAGTATTGATTACAAATTGTGCTTTTCCGTCTCTGATTACATCAATTAATGTAGTGCCGTCGCCGCCAATTTTATCCACTACTTTTACAGGGATATTGCTTTTTTGCAAATAAGCTGCTGTTCCGCTTGTTGCCATAAGACTATAGCCAATATTCATAAATCTTTTTGCCAGCTGAACTGCTTCTTCTTTATCTTTATCCCCAATTGTCAGCAGCACTGTTCCAAATGTTTGAATCTTCATTCCAGATGCTACTAAACCTTTGTATAATGCTTTTTCTAATGTAATGTCTTTGCCCATTACTTCTCCTGTTGATTTCATTTCAGGTCCAAGGGTAATATCTACTCTTCTTAATTTTGCGAAAGAGAATACCGGCACTTTTACAAAAACTCCAGCCTGTTCAGGAACTACTCCTGATGAATAGCCAAGATTTTTTAATGTATCTCCTAAAATTACTTTTGTTGCAATTTTTGCCATCGGTACATTTGTAATTTTGCTTAAAAATGGTACTGTACGGCTTGAACGTGGGTTGACTTCCAGTACAAATACTTCTCCTTTTGATACAACATACTGAATGTTTAATAGTCCGATAATATTTAGTCCTTTTGCTAAGCGTGTTGTATAGTCAATCAATGTTTGTTTAATTTCATTTGATAAACTTTGCGGCGGATATACAGCAATAGAATCTCCAGAGTGGACTCCTGCTCGTTCAATATGCTCCATAATTCCTGGGATTACAACATCTGTTCCATCACAAATTGCATCCACTTCAATTTCTTTTCCTGTTAAATAGCGGTCGATTAAGATTGGTTGACCAGGACTTGCTTTTACGGCATTCTCCATATATGGAATAAGTTCTGATTCATTGTACACAATTTGCATGGCTCTTCCGCCTAATACATAGGATGGGCGCACTAATACTGGATAGCCGATTGTTTTGGCTACAGCAGCCGCTTCTTCTACCGTTAATGCCGTTTTTCCTTCTGGCTGCGGAATGCCTAAATCTTGCAATGCTTGTTCAAACTTATCCCGATCTTCTGCACGATCTAAGTCTTCTAGTGATGTTCCAAGAATTTTCACACCACGTTCCACTAATTGCGCTGCTAGATTAATTGCTGTTTGGCCTCCAAACTGCACTACTACTCCTTCTGGTTTTTCCAGATCAATAATATGCATTACATCTTCAATGGTTAATGGCTCAAAGTACAATTTATCGGAAATGCTGAAGTCTGTTGATACTGTTTCAGGATTATTGTTAACAATAATTGCTTCATACCCTGCTTCTTTAATCGCCCATACAGAGTGAACTGTTGCATAATCAAATTCAATTCCCTGGCCGATTCGAATAGGACCAGACCCTAATACCACAATGCTTTTTTTGTCTGTCACAATCGATTCGTTTTCGTCTTCATATGTGCCATAAAAATATGGTGTTTCTGATTCAAACTCAGCTGCACATGTATCCACCATCTTATATACTGGAATCAAGTTATTTTCCTTTCTCCAGTCATATACTTCAATTTCTTTTGCATTCCATAGTTTTGCTAGTTGAATATCAGCAAAGCCTTTATCTTTTGCTTTTGCTCCATACTCTAAATCAAATGGATGTGCAGCAAGTTCTTTCTCTAGTTTGATGATTCCTTCTAATTTATATAAGAAGAATAAGTCTATTTTACTCCATTCATGAATGGTTTCAATGGTAATGCCGCGCTGCAAAGCTTCTGCAATATAGAATAATCGCTCATCTCCGGCATTGCGGATTCGTTTTTCTAATAGAGCATCGCTAATTTCCTCTCCGCCATTTAAAGCAAAATGATATACTTTTGCTTCTAGGGAACGAATTGCTTTTAACAAGGACTCTTCAAATGTGCGTCCAATTGCCATTACTTCCCCTGTTGCTTTCATCTGCGTCCCTAAATTGCGTTTTGCCGATTCGAACTTATCAAAGGGGAAACGAGGTATTTTGCTGACAACATAATCTAATGCTGGTTCAAAGCTTGCATATGTTTTCCCTGTAACAGGATTCATCATTTCATCCAATGTTAAGCCAACAGCGATTTTTGCTGCAAGTTTGGCAATTGGATAACCTGTTGCTTTACTTGCTAGTGCTGATGAACGGCTGACACGCGGATTTACTTCAATAATATAGTATTGAAAGCTATATGGATCTAATGCAAGCTGCACATTACATCCGCCTTCAATTTTTAAGGCTCTGATAATTTTTAATGAAGTGTTGCGCAGTAATTGATATTCTCTATCACTTAAAGTTTGGCTTGGTGCCACAACAATACTGTCACCAGTATGGATTCCAACTGGATCAATATTTTCCATATTACACACAACAATCGCATTGTCATTGCTGTCACGCATTACCTCATATTCAATTTCTTTAAAGCCTGCAATACTTTTTTCTAATAAACATTGTGTTACTGGACTATTTTTTAAACCGCTTGTCACAATTTCATGCAGTTCTTCGTCATTATGGCATATTCCTCCGCCAGTTCCTCCTAATGTAAAGGCTGGGCGAACGATTACTGGGTAGCCAATTCTTTCTACAAAGCTTTTTGCTTCTTCCATGTTATGAATAATATCACTATCTGGCACTGGTTCTCCAAGCTCGTGCATTAAGTTTCGGAAAAGATCTCGATCTTCTGCTTGCTGAATAGCTGATAATTTTGTTCCCAATACTTCTACGCCGCATTCTTCCAACACGCCAGCTTCTGATAGTTCAACTGCCAAGTTCAGCCCTGTTTGTCCACCTAATGTTGGCAAGATCGCATCCGGTCTTTCTTTGCGGATAATTCTGCTTACAAAGTCTAGTGTTAATGGCTCAATATAAACAGCGTCCGCCATTTCTGTATCTGTCATAATCGTTGCAGGATTGGAATTGACAAGAATTACACGATATCCTTCTTCTTTTAGCGCCATACAAGCTTGTGTTCCTGCATAGTCAAACTCTGCTGCTTGGCCAATAATGATTGGTCCTGATCCGATTACTAGTATGCTGTTAATATCTTTACGCTTTGACATATGCTGCACCTTCCTGTTTATGTGATAAAATCATCGAGATAAAACGGTCAAATAAGTAATTTGCATCTTCTGGACCTGGTGATGCTTCCGGATGATACTGAACGGTAAATGCCGGGAAATTTTTATGCTGCAACCCTTCAATTGTTCCATCATTTAAGGCAATATGCGTTACTTCAAGATCCGTATTGGCTACAGATGCCTCTTCTACTGTATAACCATGGTTTTGTGCGGTTAAGGATACTTTCCCTGTTAGTAAATCTTTAACCGGATGATTGGATCCCCTGTGCCCAAACTTCATTTTTTCAGTATTTGCTCCCATTGCTAAGGCAAACAGTTGATGTCCTAGACAAATGCCGAACACAGGAACTTTCCCGATTAATCCTTGAATCATTGCGATTGCTTCTGGAACGTCTTTTGGATCTCCAGGTCCATTTGACAGCATAATGCCATCTGGACTTAAACTTAAAATTTCTTCTGCTGTTGTATTATATGGCACTACAATTACATCACAATCACGCTGATTCAACTCGCGCAAGATACCATGTTTCATTCCAAAATCAACAAGCACTACTCTATGGCCCCGTCCTGGACTTGGATAAGGTTTTTTTGTAGAAACACGACTAACTTGGTCTGTGCTAAGTCTTGTGCTGCGAAGCTTTTCCAATACTGCTTCTACATCTTCTTCCATATTGCAGAAAGCACCTTTTAATGCTCCGTGCTGACGAATGATTCTTGTTAATTTTCTTGTATCAATCCCAGCTAATCCTGGAATGTTTTTTTGTTTAAAATATTCATCTAAAGAAAGTTCATTTCTCCAGTTCGAAGGAAAATCACAAACTTCTTTTACAATAAATCCTTGAATGGCCGGAGTGATTGATTCAAAATCATCGCGATTAATGCCATAGTTGCCTACTAAAGGATATGTTAATGTTACGATCTGTCCACAATAAGATGGATCTGATAATATTTCTTGATAGCCTGTCATTCCTGTATTAAATACTACTTCTCCGATTGTGCTTTTGTCTGCGCCAAATCCTTCTCCAATAAACACTGTACCATCTTCAAGAATTAATTGTTTTTTCATGCGTGTACACTTTCCTTTCTCCAAGCAATCTTGCCCTTTACTATTGTTGCAATTGGCCATCCTTGACATTCCCAACCTGCAAATGGTGTATTTCTACCTTTTGATAAAAAGCTGTCTGAGTTGATTTTTTCTTTTTCTTCCAAATCAAGGATAACAATATCTGCTCTAGCTCCTACTTCTAATGTTCCAGCAGCTAATTTAAATGTATCTGCAGGTTTTTTTGTTAAATAATTGATTAGTTCTACAAGCGTCATTTTTCCAGTTTTCACAAAATGTGTGTAAAGAAGTGGAAAAGCTGTTTCCAGACCAACAATTCCAAATGGAGCTTTTTCGATTGGCTGTGCTTTTTCTTCTGCTGTGTGCGGTGCATGATCTGTTGCAATAAAGTCGATTGTTCCGTCAAGCAAACCTTCTATTAATGCATCCCGATCTGCTTTCCCTCTTAATGGCGGATTCATTTTGTAATTCGTATCTTTGCCGACAATATCATGTTCACATAATAATAGATGATGTGGTGAAACCTCTGCCGTTACTTTAATGCCTGCTTTTTTCGCATCCCTTACAACGCGCACTGATTCTTTTGTGCTGATATGGCATACATGGTAGTGGCAGTCTGCTGCTTCTGCCAACAATACATCTCGTGCAATTTGTACTGATTCACAAACCGATGGGATACCGTTTAATCCATTTGCTTTGGAATATTCCCCTTCATGCACGCAGCCTTTATTAATTAAGCTGTTGTCTTCACAGTGGGCAACAATTGCCATGTCTAAGCTTGCAGCAAGCTTCATCGCTTCTAGCATTTTGCCAGCTTCTTGTACGCCGACACCATCATCTGTGAAAGCAAATGCACCCAATTCCTTTAATGCTTTAAAATCAGTTAATTCTTGGCCAAGCTGTCTGATGGTAATAGATGCATATGGAAGCACATGAACATTTGCTGTTTCTTTTATTTTTTCATTTAAATTATGTAGATGTTCCACTGTGTCTGGAACTGGTCTTGTATTTGGCATGTTTGCAATGGTTGTAAAGCCTCCTCTTGCCGCTGCCATTGTACCCGTTGCAATTGTTTCCTTTTTCTCTCCGCCTGGCTCTCTTAAATGAACATGCACATCAATAAATCCTGGAGAAACGATTTTGCCTTTTGCATCAATGATTTCTTGAGCTTCCTCTTGTATAGAAGATGCAATTTCTTTAACAATGCCATTTTCAATCAGAATATCTTGTTCTACTAATTCCCCTGTATTAGTAAGCAATCGGCCATTTTTTATAATCATTGACATGTAAATTTCCCCCTTCAATAGTTGTAAGTGATCTTTTTAGTACGCTCATGCGGATATATACACCATTTTGCATTTGTTTAAAAATTCTAGAACGTTCGCATTCCACTAGCTCATCTGCAATTTCAACGTCGCGGTTAACAGGTGCCGGATGCATAATGATGCTGCCTTTTTTCATTCTTTTTTCTCTTTCCACAGTCAGCCCATATTGCTTATGGTACTTTTCTTTTGTCATCTCTATATCATTTTCATTATGCCTTTCATGCTGAATGCGGAGAAGCATGACCACATCTGATGTTTCTATTGCTGTATCAATATCTTCATAATTGGCATCATTCAGAACATTTTCATCAAACCATTCTTTTGGTCCAGAGAAAACAACTTCTGCTCCAAGTCTTGTTAGGGCATCTGCATTGGACCTTGCGACACGGCTATGGCGGATATCACCGATAATGCTTATTTTTAAGCCCGCAAATCGATTGAATTCTTGTTTAATTGTCAAAAGATCTAAAAGCGATTGTGTCGGATGATTGCCGCACCCATCGCCGGCATTGATGATAGGAATATTTATTTTCCCTACAAGATCTTTAAAATAATTATCCTCTTTATGTCTTACAACAACCGCATTTACTCCGATTGATTCAAGAGTACGGATAGTATCATATAATGTTTCTCCTTTAACAACACTTGAACTAGTTGTTTCAAACGGAATTACTTCAAGCCCCAATTTTCTTTCTGCCACTTCAAAGCTGCATTTTGTTCTTGTACTTGGCTCAAAAAATAGGTTTGCAACAAACTGCTGTTTATTTGGCCTCCACTCAGCTCCATTTGCAAAGTTTTGTGCATCTTGAAGGATTTGCTGAATTTCTACAACCGTTAATTCCGATGTTGTTAATAAGTTTTCCATTATTTTTTTCCTCCTTATCAATAGAAAGCTTAAGTGCTGCTGTTTTCCTAAAAAAAGACACCCTATTATTCGCAGGGTGTCTGAGTTGAATAGTTTTATGTCGCTTAAAGTCGGTAGAAAATAAACTGCCGAACTCTTTTGCACATAAAAACATCCAACACCCTTAGAAGTCTCTCTGTACTTTTTTAAAAGGTGTTTCTATTTTGTTTCTTTTACATCTATTGCTTCTTCGAATAAATCATCTGATACCTTTTCTTTTCCTGGCAGTGCTAGATTTAAGATTACACCTAAAATCGCTGCCAAAGCCATTCCTTCTAACTTAAACTGCTCTCCAAAGTGGATGGATGCTCCGCCAATTCCCGTCACTAGAATAACCGATGCTATTACTAAATTGCGATTTTTGCTGAAATCCATTTTTGCATCTACTAAAATTCTCAAACCTGATGAAGCAATTATTCCAAATAACAGAATGGATACACCACCCATTACTGGAGCCGGTATCGAGTTGATTAAAGCTGTCACTTTGCCGATAAAGCCGAACACTATTGCAAGTACTGCTGCCCCTGCCAAGATATAGACACTGTATACTTTTGTAATCGCAAGCACTCCAATGTTTTCGCCATATGTCGTTTTTGGCGGTCCTCCCATAAGCCCTGAAATCATTGTTGCGGTTCCATCACCTAAAATGCTGCGGTGAAGACCTGGATCTTTAATATAATCTTTTCCCACTACTTTGCTTAATACAAGCTGATGTCCAATATGCTCCGCTAATGTTACAATCGCTACTGGAACAAATAACGCGAGTATTGCTGTATTTATGTTTATATCATAGTCAACAAAAGGGAAGATAAAGTCTGGCATTTTCACCCATTTCGCATCTAACACAGGCTGAAAATTAACTACACCAACCACTAATGCGTAAATATATCCAACGATAATCCCTGCTAAAATCGGGATAAAGCTGAATACCCCTTTGCCAAACATGGTGAAAAGAATTGTTGCTATTAATGTTACCAGTGCTACTGAGAAGTACAATAAGCTGTATTCTTGTGTTACCGGATTATTCATTGCTTGATTAACTGCTGTGCCTGCAAGCCCTAATCCAATAACCATAATAACCGGTCCTACTACAATCGGTGGCAGGATGTTCATAATCCAGCGATAGCCAACCTTTTTAATCAATAATGCAACAAGCCCGTAAACGATGCCGGCGATAAAGGTTCCAATCATGGCAGCACCAGGTCCCCCTAGTTCTTTTGCTGCGATTACTGGTGCAATAAATGCGAAGGATGATCCTAAATATGCTGGCACTTTAAATTGAGTAATCAATAAAAATGCTAATGTTCCAAGCCCGCTTGAAATTAATGCGACTGCTGGACTTAATCCAATTAAATAAGGAACCAAAACTGTTGCGCCAAACATGGCAAATAAGTGCTGTAAACTTAATGTCAACCATTGTATAGGAGATGGTTTATCTTTAATTCCTAGTATTGGTTTGTTATTATTCATGCTGTAATCTCCTCTTATACGATTATACTAAAATAACTTTTATTGTGTTGTTTAAACTAGTATGTGCTTTTAATCAAAATAAAACCCCTTATGTTGTATGATGCACATAAGGGGTTTTACGCAGGAGGAAATAAACCCTCCATTGTCCACTCCCCTTATCAGTCTCACAGGACTGCCTTTAAAAGGGCTTTTATTTAATTTTCATAAATATTCACTTCATCGTGGCCGTCTACTTCCGCCAATTCCACCACAATTTTTTCTGAGCTGGATGTTGGAATATTTTTCCCTACATAATCTGCTCGGATTGGAAGTTCTCTATGGCCTCTGTCCACTAATACAGCAAGCTGTATGGACGATGGTCTTCCCATATCCATTAATGCATCCATTCCTGCCCGAACCGTTCTTCCTGTATACAAAACATCATCAACTAGGATTACTTTTAAATCTTTAATGCTTGTTGGAATATCGGAACCTTTTACTAATGGTTCGTGATTGCTTGTTTTTTCCGATAAATCATCTCGATATAATGTAATGTCTAATTCACCAACAGGAATGCTTTTACCTTCGATTTGAGAGATTTTCTCTGCTAGGCGATTGGCGATATATATCCCTCTTGTACGAATACCTACTAGAATACAATTGTCTATCCCTTTATTCTTTTCAATAATCTCATGGGCAATTCTTGTTAACCCTCTTCTAATTGCTTGTTCATCTAGTACAAGTGCTTTCTGCGACATATATATGTTCACCTTTCTTCTATGCAATACAAAAATCCTCTCAACCCAAGGTGTGAGAGGATAAACTGATAGCATAAGCCGCCATATAAATATGGCATATCCGTTTCCTTCTCAACCTCTCTGGATTGACTTAAAGGACTTATTCAACTAACGTTATAGTAATATATATTTAGGCATATGTCAACGATTATTCCTTAAATTATTTAAAAGTTCCTCAAAATATGTGGGAAGCGGTGCTTCAAACTCGATATACTCCCCTGTTCTTGGGTGGTTAAATCCTAAAATTCCTGCGTGAAGCGCTTGTCCACCAATATCCACTGTTTTCCGAGGTCCATATTTTGGATCACCAGCAAGAGGAAAACCAATATATTTCATATGCACACGAATTTGGTGCGTTCTCCCTGTTTCAAGCTGGCATTCAACAAATGAAAAATCAGTCATTCGCTCTAATACATGAAAATGAGTTACTGCATGTTTGCCATTATCCACAACAGTCATACTTTGTCTATCTTTCGGATCACGGCCAAGAGGCGCATCAATTGTTCCATAATCGTGGGGGATCGAACCATGAACGAGTGCTTTATATTTGCGTGTAACCGTTTTTGCAACTAACTGATTGACTAAACTTTCGTGAGCGGCATCATTTTTTGCAACCATTAATAAACCAGATGTATCTTTATCAATGCGATGTACGATTCCTGGGCGCATTACTCCATTGATTCCAGATAAATCTTTGCAATGGGCCATTAAGCCATTTACAAGCGTGCCTGAGACATGCCCTGGCGCAGGATGGACAACCATGCCTTTTGGTTTGTTTACAACAATGACATCAGCATCTTCATAATAGATGTCCAAATTCATTTCCTCTGCCACTACATCTAATTCTGTAGGATCGGGAATATCTATTGCTACTAAATCATTCAAAACACCTTTATATTTTGTTTTGACGATATTTCCATTTACTGTTACATGTCCTTCTTTAATCCATTGCTGTACTTGTGTTCTGGACCAATCTTTATCTATCGTTGAAATAATTTTATCGATTCTTTCATTCACTTGCTCTTCTGTAATGGTATGTTCCCTTTTATCCATGTTTTTTCTCCTTTTTTGCTGCGCTTTCCTCCCTCAGCATTACAATCAACAATAAGATAACGCCGATTACTAAACTTGAATCTGCTATATTAAATATTGGAAAATCATAACTGAAGATATACGTATTAATAAAATCGACTACATATTGATGTCTGATGCGGTCGATAAAATTGCCAATAGCACCGCCTAATATTAACCCTAATGAAATGCCATACATTATCTTGCCTTTTGCTGTCGTTTGAATAAAATAGCAAATCCCCACAATCACAACACTTGTAATAATATAGAAAAATGCCATTTTGCCTTGCAAAATCCCCCATGCTGCACCAGCATTTCTATGGGAGGTAATATAAAAAACATTTTGAATTACTTCTATACTTTCGCCAAGCTTCATATTTTTAACTACTAGCCATTTTGTCAGCTGATCCGCTATTATAACGAAAAGTGCAATTATGTAATAAAACACCAAAGTTTCCTCCATTTCTCGAGTCTCCTTTAGCATTTTAGCATAATATGCATAAAAACGATAGTTTATCCTGATTCTCATACAAGCATTTCCTGCTCTTCTTGCCACTAAAACTTAAAAACGCCATCATCTTCATCATTCATTTGTATGAACAAAAACTTGTTTTTGAATATTGTTGATAGAAATAAATGTTTTTACTCCAGCAAAAGCGAATTTCCCTTTCCAACTCTAGCGGCATTTTTTGCCAAAATCATCTTGTTAATAATAAAAACCTTTACGATAAAAATACTGCATTTTTTGTATATCTTGGTTGGATTTAACAAGGGGTATCATCGATAATATATCTTCGGGAATAAGTTCACCTGAAATTTCACATTTGCCAAAATCACCATTTTCTAAACGTTTCATTGATTCTTCCACGTCTTTTAATTCAGCTTCAATATATTGATTAATTTTGGATTTTCTTTTTACTCGTAGTGTTGTCATTAATTCAATTTGTGTCATACGGAGTTCTGTATAAAGCTCTTCTAATTTCATATTCATACGATTTTCCTCCGTTCCTATGTTGTTAAGACTAGATTCCCCTAAAAAGCAAGTCATCAGTCCACTTAACTTTTAACAGCGATAACAACAATTGTCGGATGTGGAATTTTTTATAAATATTCCCCTAAACTCAGAGGCTGTTTTTTCAAAGACTGTTGTTGTTTCAGATACAAAATAGAAAAAAAGACGCAGCAGCCTGAATACATGCAGACTCCTTTGAAAATGCGAAAAAGTTGGTGCTCATTCGGTGCTCGTCCATGGAAAACAACATGTTATTCAGGCTTTATTTTAAAAACAGCAATCCCTGCGAAAACAGCCAAAAATAAAAAAGCTTTAGGCTAATCAAAAATCATGATTGACAGCCTAAAGCTTTTTTTATTAAACTAAATCACTATAGCTTTCCTTTACAACAGATGCACAACGCACACATAATGTCGGATGCTCTTTATCTTCTCCAACATCTGGCGTAACCGTCCAGCATCTTTCACAAGTTTCTCCATCTGCTTTAGAAACAACAATTGCTGCATGTTCCAGCTTTAATGCATTCTCAGGTGCCGCTTCATATTCGCCTGCTACCTCAAAACCTGAAACAATAAATAGTTGTTTTAGATTTTCTTGAATAGAATCAAGTAATGCATTTGTATCTTCATTTACATAAAGCGTGATGCTAGCTTGCAAAGATTTTCCAATTACTTTTTGATTGCGTGCTTCTTCTAATGCTTTTAATACATCATCACGCAGAAGCATAAATTTGCTCCATTTGTCTAATAGCTCTTGGCTATTTGGATACTCAGACCCTTTAGGGAAATCCGTTAATTGCACACTTTCTTCTTCAACTGATGCAATATGCTCCCATACTTCATCTGCAGTGTGCGGAAGAATTGGTGCAACAAGTTTTGTTAAACTTAACAAACTTTCATACAACACTGTCTGAATAGCTCTTCTCTCTTTATTGTCTGTTGCCTCAATATAAAGAACATCTTTTGAGAAATCTAGATAGAATGCACTTAAATCAAGTGTACAGAAATTATTAATTGCATGATAAATTGTTGAAAACTCAAATTTATCATAGGATTCTGTAACATTTTTAATCAAATTATTCAGTTTTACCATCATAAATTGATCAACTTCACGCAATTCTTCATACTTTAATAAATCTTTTTGCGGATTAAAGTCAGAAAGATTTCCTAACAGGAATCGGAATGTATTTCTAATTTTGCGATAGCCTTCTGTTACTTGTTTTAAAATAGCATCAGATACACGCACATCTGCCTGGAAATCAACAGAAGCAACCCATAGACGAAGAATATCTGCACCAAGCTGGTTCATTACTTTTGCAGGCACCATTACATTTCCAAGAGATTTGCTCATTTTTCTTCCTTCGCCATCTAAAACAAAACCATGGCTTAATACGCCTTTATATGGTGCTTTTCCTGTAACGGCAACAGCTGTTGAAAGGGACGAGTTAAACCACCCGCGATATTGGTCAGAACCTTCTAGATATAAATCTGCTGGGCGCTGCAATTCTTCTCTTTCTTCCAATACTGATTGATGGGAAGAACCGGAATCAAACCAAACATCCATGATATCTGTTTCTTTTGTAAACTTGCCATTTGGGCTGCCTGGATGTGTAAATCCTTCTGGCAATAATTCATTTGCAGACTTTTCAAACCAAATATTAGATCCATGTTCTCTAAATAAATTAGAGATATGATCGATTGTTGCATCTGTAATAATGCTGTCGCCATTTTCTGCATAGAATACAGGAATTGGAACACCCCATGCACGCTGTCTGGAAATACACCAGTCTCCTCTATCGCGAACCATGTTAAATAGTCTTGTTTCTCCCCATGCAGGCACCCATTTTGTTTCTTTTACTGCATCTAATAAGTCGTTTCTGAAATCTTTGATGGATGCAAACCATTGGGCTGTAGCACGGAAAATAACTGGTTTTTTTGTTCTCCAATCGTGTGGATAGGAGTGTGTAATAAACGTTAGCTTTAATAATGCACCAGCATTTTCTAATGCTTCAGTAATTGGTTTATTTGCTTTATCATAAAATAATCCTTCAAATCCAGGAGCCTCTTTTGTCATTACCCCTTTGTCGTCAACAGGACATAATACTTCTAAGCCATACTTTTGTCCAACAAGGAAGTCATCTTCCCCATGTCCTGGAGCTGTATGAACACAGCCTGTACCAGCATCTGTTGTAACATGCTCCCCAAGCATTACTAATGATTCACGTTCATATAGCGGATGAGCAGCTTTAATGTTTTCAAGCGCCGATCCTTTTACCTCTTGAATTATCTCTGCTTCTTCAAAACCAATTTCTGTTTTTACGTTTTCCAGCAAATCTTTTGCAACTAAATATTTATTGCCTTTTTCGCTAACCACTACATAAGTTAAATCTGGATGTACAGAAATGCCTAGGTTTGCTGGAATTGTCCATGGAGTAGTTGTCCAAATAATAATTTGTATATCCTCACTTAAAACTCCATTTCCTTCTTTTACTTTAAAAGCTACATAAATAGAAGGAGACTGTTTATCTTTATATTCAATTTCTGCTTCTGCTAAAGCTGACTCACTTGTCGGAGACCAATATACTGGCTTTTTCCCTTTATAGATATAGCCTTTTTTCGCCATTTCGCCGAATACTTTAATTTGCTGAGCTTCATATGCAGGCTTTAGTGTAATGTATGGATTTTCCCAATCAGCACGCACACCTAAACGTTTAAATTGTTCTCTTTGACTGTCTATTTGACCTAGTGCATATTCTTCGCAAAGTTTGCGGAATTCTGCAATCGTCATTTCTTTGCGTTTTACACCTTTATTAGTAAGCGCCTGTTCAATCGGCAAACCATGTGTATCCCAACCAGGAACGTATGGGGCATTATAGCCTGTCATGGATTTAAAACGAACAATGAAATCTTTTAAAATTTTATTGAGGGCATGTCCAATATGAATATCGCCATTAGCATAAGGTGGGCCATCATGAAGAATATATTTTGGTCGATCCTTTGTACGTTCTTGCACCTTTTGGTAAATATTCATTTCATTCCATTTTTCCTGAATTTGCGGTTCTCGATTTGGAAGATTTCCTCTCATCGGAAAAGCCGTTTTTGGCATCAGTAATGTATCTTTGTACTCCATTTCTTATTTCCTCCTGTTAAGTAAATTCATTTTAACTCATGTACGCTTTTTCCCTATTGTGAATATGTAAAAATAAAAGCAAGTTTTTCTCTAGTATGGACTTATTTTTTTCATTTTTATCAGCAAACAGCAAAAAACCCCCTCATCCCATAAAAGGGACGAGAAGGTTTTATATAATCCCGCGGTACCACCCTTATAGATAGAAGATATTCTATCCACTTAAAGCATTTTTTAACAGTAATGAACCGCCTTTTCCTAATTGCTCAATGCTTTCAAAAAAGGAACTCCAGGGTGATTTTCCAATTTGTTTTTCTTATCAGGCTTTCACCATCCCTGATTCGCTTATTAGAAGAAATATCATACAAATTGTACTATCCCTATCAACGTAAACATGAATATATATTTGTTAAAAAATTATAGGCTATAATCCTATTGTTCGTCAAGATATGTTGGTTACTTTGTGGAATTTAATTCTGTCGCATCCAATTCATATTCAAGGAGATGATCCCAATCATCATTATTTAGCATATCCAATTGCGCTTCAATCAGCATTTTAAATCGTGTGCGGAAAACCTTTGACTGTTTTTTCAGTTCTTCGATTTCCAATGCCACTTTGCGCGCTTTTGACAATGATTCATTTACAATGCGATCTGCATTTTTTTCTGATTCTTTAAGAATCAGCTTTGCTTCTTTCTGAGCATTGCGTTTCACTTCTTCCGCAGCCTCTTGCGCTACAACAATGGATTTATTTAAGGTTTCTTCTATATTATTATAATGGCCGATGCGGTCAGTTAATTCATTTAAACGCTCTTCTAAAGCTTTTTTCTCACGGATGATACTTTCATAATCTTTAATAATTTGATCTAAAAACTCATTTACCTCATCTTCATCGTATCCACGAAAACCTTTGCTAAACTCTTTATTATGAATATCTAACGGTGTTAATGGCATGATGCCACCTCCCAAGCATTAATTTCTTTTTAAGTTATGTATCATCTTAACAATCAATTCGACAGGATTCATGTAATTCCTGCATTTTTTAGCAATTAGTATAAAAAAAGTAATCTTATCAAATTGGCCTGTTTTTGTTATTGTATCATAGAAAGAATGGAAAATAACTAATGTTTTTTGTTCTGCTGTTAAATCTATGGTTTTGCGCTTTATCTATCTAGTAAATTTTTAATTATTCACTGGTAATGATTTATGTGTTATTTCTGAATAATAATTGCCCATTTGCTGTTAAAACTTTGCTCTCTATTTGCTTAGCATGTTACATCTTGCCGATAACAATACGCCATTTATCTTTTTTTGTTTTCCCTTCAATTGCTTTAATAATAGATCTTCCTTGTCCTCTGACTGATATAAGATCTCCTTCTTCGCATAAAAAAGCAGTATTTTCTATAATAGTAAAATTCACTTTAGCATATCCTTGTTGAATGTATTGCTGCGCTTTCTGTCTGGAAATATTATAGATTCCTGCAACCACCGTGTCTAAACGTAAAGAAGAAACAGTAGTGCTTGACTCTATCCAGCTATCTTTTCCTTGAATACATGCTTTCCAATTCTTTTCTTTTAGCTGGACTTTTGCTTTTCCGATGGATTCTAGCTGCAAACCCACATACTCTTTTATTTCGCCACATAAAATTAGCTGAATTTGCTCCCCTTCCATCAATATATCGCCAAATTTGCTTCTATCCAATCCCAGGGACATCACACTGCCAAGCACTTGTGGATGTTCAATTGTTACAAATTTTTTAGGATACTCCACTTCCATTAAAGAAATGTGAAAATCTTTTTCTTCCGGTTCAAAATAATCGGGAAATAATAATGCACGTTTGCGTTCCGCCTGCACATGCCCTCCAAATAATTGATATTTTATTTCCTGATTCTCTCCAATAATCAACTGAAGAATCTTTTGTTCTCTAGGATCTAAAAAATCCGTTAATTTTGGTGAATAGGCATTTTCTACATAGCTGCGCCAAGAATATACTTGATCAATAAAGTCTTTTTCTTCTGGGCGAAAATGCTGATATATCGACATAGTTAAACTCCTTATATTTTTTCCTTTACAGCGAATATTTTTGCAATATGCCTTAATGTACAATCAAAAAAGGGCCCTCATCAGCCCTTGTTTTTTGCAAAAATATTTTTATGCAATCCATTTATATAATTGATAGAGGCCTCCGTTAGCCAGCTGCAAAACAAAAAGAGCCACAATTGGTGAAATATCAATCATTCCAAGAGGAGGAATAATTTTTCTGAATTGCTCTAAATATGGTTCGCAAATGCGGGCTAAAAAGGCGCCGATAGATGTTTCTCTTGCATTAGGTATCCATGACATCAATATATAAATAATTAACGCATAGGAATAATACTTAATAACATTTTGAAGAATAACAAATAATAGATCCATTAAACGCTACCACCTCGTATTTTCGAATTCAGTTTCTTGCAGGATTTGCGAAATATTCCCTGATACTTCCACATTATCTGGGGTGCATAAAAAAATATCAGTACCTACTTTTTGAATATCTCCACCGATTGCATAAACGGTGCCACTTAAAAAATCAATGATTCTTTTGCCCTGGTCTTTTTCAATGCGCTGCAAATTGACGACTACAGCTCGTCTGTTTTTCAATTGATCGGCAATATCTTGCGCCTCTGCATACACTCTTGGTTCTGCTAAAAAGACTTTTGATGATTTTTGCACACTTTGCAGACTGACAACATTTTGTTTTTGCTGTGCTGCTGGCTGATAATTTTGCTGTACGGCATGCTGTTGCTGCGTTTGCCCTTGTGGTCGATAATTTTTCACTGGTTCCATTTCCTCTTCATATTTATGTTCTTCTTCATCGTATTCATCTTCTAAAAAAAAGAACGTCTTAATCTTGGATTTTAGACTCATTTCATTCAGCCTCCTATTTGTCATTACCTACTAAAGCAGTCCCAATTCTTATCATGGTTGCTCCTTCTTCGATAGCAATTGAATAATCATTTGACATTCCCATAGAAAGCTCTCTGCATGGTGCATACTTAAACGATAATTGTTGAATCGTTTGCTGAAGCTCTTTTAATGTTCGAAAACAATTGCGAAGCATTGTTTCATCTTCTGTAAATGGCGCCATTGTCATTAACCCAACTACTTCAATATTGGTGAATGGAGCTAATTCCTTGATAAAATCCACCACTTCATTTGCTGCTAATCCATGTTTTGATTCTTCTTGCGAAACATTTACTTGTACAAAACATTTTATTTTCTTATTAGCGCGTTTATGTATTTCTTTTGCTAAACTAATTCGATCAAGAGAATGAATATAATCTACATAATCGATGATATTTTTCACTTTTCGTGTTTGCAGAGATCCGATAAAATGCCATACCGGCTTATCTTTTAATGCTTCATATTTCGCAAGAAGCCCTTCTTCACGGTTTTCTCCAAGATGAAGGACACCAGCTTCTACTGCTTCTTCAGCTCTTTCTATTGTAACATATTTTGTCACAGCAATTAGCGTAATATCATCTTTTGCCCGATTTACTTTTTGACAAGCTGCTTCTACTGCTTTTTGAATTTCATTTAAATTATCCCGAACTAGCATTTTGCCTTTTCATCCTCTCTCCATCCTATAAAACTCATCATTCTCCCAGTTTTCCCACGATCTCTTCGATGAGAAAAAAAGTAGTCTTCATCTTTGCTAGTGCAATAGCCCGTTATTTGGATATATTCTTCCTTCGCGCCAGCATCCACTAAAATCTGCCGGTTAAGCTGCTGCAGATTTAGCTGATATTGCCCAGGAGATACCAATTTATACGGTTTTATTGCCCCTTTAATTATTTTATCCACTTCCCCTATTACTTTACTGTCCACTATATAATGCTGTTCTGTAATGGAGGGACCAATTACTATTTGCACTTCCTTTGAATCAATGCCATGGGAACGAAACACTTCTATCATCTCTTTGGCAATGCCCAAAACGGTTCCCTTCCAGCCAGCATGCGCAATGCCAATTGCTCCTGTCTTTGGATGAAAAAAGTATAATGGCACACAATCAGCATAACATAATGTTAGCAGCACACCTTTTTCTAATGTGAAAAATCCATCTGTATCAGGAACAGCACTTTCATAATTATAGGCGCCTTTTCCTTTATCTGCTTTTGCAGCCTCTTTAATAGTAATTTTATGCGTCTGTTCTGCACTAACCCAATTATCCATTGGAAAATGCAGTTTATCTGCAAGGATTCGGCGATTTTTCCTAACCGTTTCTTCTGCATCATTTACATGAAAAGCAATATTTAAACTTGCTAAATCTCCTTCGCTTAAACCCCCATTTTTCGTCGAAAATCCGGCTGCCAACTGGGGATGTTTTTCACACCATGATTTAATCGTAAAATATTCTTTATCTTGTAGAATAAATGGTTCCATACTTATAACCTCATTGTTTTTTTATAGTGTACCATATACGACTTAATTTGGTCACAGAAAATCATTTATCTAATCCTTTCTTTCCCATTTTTCGCAAGGAAAACACCTATAAAAAAATTTCTTTTATGCAGCTCAAAAAAAATATGCTTTTATTTTAATTAATGGGTGCACAATAGCTGATTAAGTTTCCATAAAAATAGCCGCCAATTTATGGCGGCTAAGCAATCAGCTTTGAATATTCTTATTCATTTGTTTAATAGCAGCTTTTTCTAGTCTTGAAACTTGTGCTTGTGATATTCCAATTTCATCTGCCACTTCCATTTGTGTTTTCCCTTGAAAGAACCTTTTTCTTAAAATAAGCTTTTCTCGGTCATTCAACCGTCTCATGCCCTCTTTTAAAGCAAGCTCTTCTACCCATTGGATATCCTTATTTTTCTCATCACTTAACTGATCCATCACATAGATTGGATCTCCCCCATCATTATAGATAGGCTCAAATAGCGAAACAGGATCCTGGATAGCATCTAAGGCAAACACAATATCCTCATGGGGAATATCTAATTCTTTCGCTATCTCTTCTGCTGTCGGTTCTTTGGATGTTTTGCTCATAAGCCGCTCTCTCACTTGCAATGCTTTATAAGCAATATCACGAAGAGACCTGGATACTCTTATTGGATTATTGTCACGCAAGTAACGGCGTATTTCTCCAATAATCATCGGGACAGCATAGGTGGAAAACTTTACGTTTTGACTTAAATCAAAATTATCAATAGATTTCATAAGACCAATACAACCAACTTGAAATAAGTCATCTACAAATTCGCCTCTATTGTTAAATCGTTGAATAACACTTAAGACAAGACGAAGATTTCCATTCACTAGACTTTCTCTAGCGGTTATATTTCCTTGATGCATTTGCTTGAAGAGTTCTCTCATTTCTTCGTTTTTTAACACTGGAAGCTTTGATGTATCCACACCGCAAATTTCTACTTTATTTCGAGTCAATCTATTTCCCTCCTCATAGGAGCTGCTGTACAAAAAACAGTATCTCCTTGAGAAGGAAAAATATGCATAATGAAATTGCCATTATTTTTATTTCATAAAAAAACCCTTGTTCATCTCTTATAGAACAAGGGTTTTTTTAACAAAAATTTTTACACCATTTTATTAAATTCTTTTTGTAATCGTTTAATGATTCTTTTTTCCAATCTGGATATATAAGATTGAGAAATTCCTAACATATCCGCCACATCTTTTTGTGTTTTTTCTTCTCCTGTCCCTAAACCAAAACGCAATTCCATAATCTGCTTTTCTCGTTTAGACAACTGCTGCAATGCCTTTACTAATAATTTCTTATCAACGCTTGCATCCAAATCTTTTGTAATAATATCATCTTCTGTGCCCATAACATCAGACAATAAAAGTTCGTTTCCATCCCAGTCGATATTTAATGGCTCATCAAAGGAGACTTCTGAACGTGTTTTATTATTTCTTCTTAAATACATAAGAATTTCATTTTCAATGCATCTCGAAGCGTATGTAGCAAGCTTTATTTTTTTTTCAGGATTAAAGGTGTTTACCGCCTTAATTAAGCCGATTGTGCCAATGCTTATCAAATCTTCGATATTAATTCCCGTATTTTCAAATTTCCTTGCAATATAAACGACAAGGCGTAAATTTCGTTCAATCAGAATAGACCTTGCTGCTTCGTCTCCTTTTGGCAGCTTTTCTAATAGCTTTTCTTCTTCTTCTTTGCTTAATGGAGGGGGCAGTGCTTCACTTCCTCCAATATAAAAAACTTCATCTGATTTCAACCCTAATTTTATTAATAATTTATACCAGTAATAAGTTAATCGAAACATAAATTTTTTCATCATTATCCTCCTTCTAAAAGATGATTTTTACGAGTATACTATACTAACTGACTAATTCACTTTGTAAGATTTTCTTACCTGTTAGCATTTTAGGATGGACGATGCAATCAAAAGAGTCATCAGACGATAACGGCTGCTTGGTAAAGGAGATAAGCCCTTTTTCTACAGCTGTCAGTTCACCCTCTCTTTCAATCAAAAGTTCTTCTGGTTTTACCGCAATAATTAATTGGTGTTCCTTTCCTACTACTTTATATGGAATAATGCGCATTTTACTTTCCCACTCCTCTGACACTTTTTCTGTGCCGTAAATGACCGCTTCTGCATTTTCTGTCAGTAGCAGCAAATCATTAGGAATATCTGCGATAATTTTATGGAGGGAAACAAACATAACCGGGACTCTTGAAATAGGATCATATACTTGATTTCCACTATCCACTAATCCCCTAATAGAAAATTTTTTATTGCCAAACTGGAACGAAACTTGGACCATTTGATCATACTTTATTTTAGTCATTTCAATGCCTTCCACATTTCGTTTCGAAAAATGCCAAGCAAGGGGAAAGCCCAGCATCACAAAAAGCCAGCTGATAGGATCACCAAATCCCCTTACGCTTGCAAGCAAAACAGAGGAAGACATTTCAAAGTCAAATTGAACAAAATAATGTGCACCAATTAGCGTGCCGCCAATTAAAAAGGTTGCAAAATAAAAAGTCATTAGTCCACTTAAAAAATAACGGAATTTTTTATAGCCGAATACCGTTAAAATCATAACAACCGAAAAAAGCAATTTAGAAATAGGGTGACTTGTATAAACGGAGAACGGAGTAATTGCAAATAAAATGATAAGACTTCCAATAAGGCCTCCTATCAATATACGCCACACTGGAACCTGTCTTTTTAAAACAATGGCTGTTAAGTAGAGCAGCAGACTGTCAAACAAAAAATTTAATAGCCATATTACATCTAAATAAATGGCCACACTTCCTTAAGCCTCCCCTCGTAAAAATCAAACTCTATTAATCTGTTACGAAAAAGTATAACCTACATCCCTATGAAAGTGTGTCACTTCCTGTAATCAAAAAATCAGAAATTTTCACTATTGTTCATGGATTTTGTCAACATTTATCGTTCTTGCAACTATTTAAGTTCTATTGATGAATTGTCAAGTTATTAAAGTAGAAATAAGATGAAATTTCCATCGGTATTGAAGTTACTTCATCCTCCATTTATTGTTAGTCGAGGCCCATAGGATATAAATCACACAGAAGTTGCCACAGAACATGGGTACTATACAATCAGGCTTTTACGGGCAAGTTTCTTTCCACCTATATTTCTCATTTTCTCTTACTAATCTTAAAAGGGGGTCAAAAAAATATTCATACTTGATAAATTTTAAAGGAAGTGCTGGAGGAAAATTAAGAAAGGCAAAATTTTATCAGTTTCTTCCCACCTAGTTTTCTTATTTAAGCTCCTAGTCTCGGGTTGGGGGTCAAAAGCTATAATGAGAGGAATAAAAAGGAAGTGTATTTAATTGTATATTATTACGCTTCTTATTCATTTCGGGGTGATTTTTTGTAAAAACTTAAACATTAAATTATACTTAATGATATTTCCCAGGTTATAAAAAGAAGCGGCTTTCTTTACAGAAAGCCGCTTTTCTTAAAACCCTTGCATTATCTGCGACGGTTTCTATTGCGAAGAAATGTTGGTATATCCAAAGTTTCTTCCCCTTGCGGCATAGATTCGCGACGCGGGGCAGATTCTTTTGTAGTAGCATGCTGCTGTGTTTCTTCTCTTTTTGTTTCTCTTTCCCTTGTATTAGGTGCAGGTGCACTATTAGTATTTGACGGCTTTACACCACCAAAGGACGGTCTTTGTGGGGAAGTAGGAATTACTTCCTGATTAAAGCCTGTTGCAATAACTGTAACAACAATTTCGTCCTTTAAATCTTCATTAATAACAGAACCGAAGATCATATTAACTTCTTGATCAGAAGCAGATGCAACAATATCGGCAGCTTCTTGCACTTCATACAAGCTTAAGTTTGTGCCCCCAGTTATATTCATCAGTACCCCTTGGGCACCATCAATTGATTTTTCTAATAGTGGAGAAGAAATAGCTTTTTTCGCTGCTTCTGCCGCACGGTTTTCTCCACCAGCGACTCCAATTCCCATTAACGCTGACCCTTTATTTGCCATAATTGTTTTTACATCAGCAAAGTCCAAGTTAATTAATCCAGGTGTAGCAATTAAATCAGAGATGCCTTGTACACCTTGGCGCAATACATTATCTGCTTCTCTAAATGCTTCAAGCATCGGTGTGCTCTTATCTACTATTTCAAGTAAACGGTCATTTGGGATTACAATCAGTGTATCTACCGCTTCTTTCATAGAAGAAATTCCGCCAGAAGCTTGTGTCGAACGTTTTCTTCCTTCAAAAGTGAATGGCCTTGTTACTACACCTACTGTCAATGCTCCTAAATCTCTTGCAATTTGCGCAATAACTGGTGCAGCACCAGTACCTGTTCCACCGCCCATACCGGCAGTAACAAATACCATATCTGCTCCTTTAAGAGCTTCTTCAATTTGTTCTTTGCTTTCTTCTGCTGCCTTTTTTCCCACTTCTGGATTAGCGCCAGCGCCAAGTCCTCTTGTTAATTTGCCGCCAATTTGCATTCTTGTTTCTGCTTTTGATAGGTTCAAGGCTTGAGCATCTGTATTAACTGCGATAAACTCTACTCCTTGAACACCATGTTCAATCATTCGGTTAACCGCATTGTTTCCGCCGCCGCCAACCCCTATAACTTTAATTGTCGCTAATGTATCTATATTTGTATCAAATTCTAACATGACAAATCCTCCTAATTCGTCGATATTCTGCAGTATCGAACTGTCCGCCTCTTCTAAACATTGATGCTATGGGGCACTATTTTAATTTTAGCAGGCTATAAGTCTCCCAGCATCAATCAAAAAAATACCCCATAAACTTTTTGAATTTTGATGGTCCTTTTTCTTGCGCCTGTTTTTCATACACAGGGGCTTCGTTTGTTTGTTTTTGAATTCTTTTTTCTTTATGTTCTTGAGCAGCTGCGGGAACTGCTTGATGAATATTCCCACCTTGAAGCTTATTATTTTTATAGGAGAATTTAATTAAACCAACTGCAGTTGAATACTGAGGCTCTCTTACTCCGATATAATCAGGAATGGCTATTCTAACGCGATTTTGGAATACATCTTGTGCAAGTTCTAAAATCCCTTTTGTATTAGCAACACCGCCTGTTAATACAAATCCACCAGGTAAGTCATATACTCTTAATCTTTTTAATTCCTCTACAATTAATTCAAATAATTCTTCTATTCTAGCTTCTATAATATCAGAAATCTCCAATTGATTAAATTGTTGATGCTGATCACTCCCGATAATTGGAACACTAAATACTTCATCCTCGGATGCATGATCGTAAAAAGCATAACCATACTTCACTTTAATTTTTTCCGCATCATCCGTAGTCGTGCGGAGTCCGATGGAAATATCTTTTGTTATATGTTCCCCCCCAATCGGAAGGACACTTGTAGTTTTTAGGAAACCATTTTCAAAGACGGCAACAGTAGTAGAGCCTCCTCCGATATCTACAAGTGCAACACCAAGATTTTTTTCATCCTTGGATAGGGCAAAAGAGCCAGCAGCTAAAGGCTGCAAACAAATATCAACAATTTCAAGTCCCGCTCTTTCTACACATCTTAACGTATTATGTAAAATTGTTTTGCTTCCTGTAATGATGATACCTTCCATTTCCAGCCGAACACCAATCATTCCTCTAGGATCTGTAATTTCCTCTAATCCATCGACAATAAATTGTGTTGGAATAATGTCAATAATCTCCCTTTCTGGGGGAATGGAAACTACTTGCGCTGCTTCTTTTACCCGCATAACATCATCAACTGTAATTTCGCGATTTTCGCTTGATACGGCTACAACCCCGTGTGAAGGCTGCAAACTAACATGATTTCCCGAAACGCCAACAATCACTTGTTTAATTTCTATCCCGACCATTCTTTCTGCTTGTTCTATTGCTTTCCGAATGGAATGAACTGTCTCATCTATATCCACAATGGAACCCTTTTTTAATCCTTCAGAAGGTACGATGCCTACTCCAATAATGTTTAAAGATTCATTCATCATTTCACCGATGATTACCTTTACGCTGGATGTACCGATGTCAAGACTTACATAAAATTCATTGCTGTTCATTCTCGGGCACCTCCTTTTGCTTTTAAATATAAGTGAACAACAAATTATATTATTTGGACGAACAATTCGTTTTACTTTATGGGAAATCCTTCACCTTTTGCTTCACTAAAGATAAGGTTGTCCTTCCTAAACCAGTTGTAAATTTATTTTACAGTAACTATTCGCCAAAAATTAATGTATTCCCTTTTTTATCAATTATTTTTTTTCTACTTTTCGTGTTTCTTTTCCCACCTTGATAAAATAAGCCTTCTTATCACTGCAATATTTTGAAACAAGCGTACACCAAATGCAAATATGGCAGCTAAATATAAGTCTACACCAAGATGAACACCGAGAAAAGCTAAACTTGCCGCCAATAAAATATTAAAAAAGAAACCGGAAACAAATACTTTTTCATTATATATATTTTGCAAATGTGCCCGTATTCCTCCAAATAGAGTATCAAGTGCAGCAAGCACTGCGATTGATAGATAATTTTCATACTCCTTTGGAATTGTAATATCCGAAAGCAAACCAAGGACAATTCCTACAATTAAGCCAAAAAAAGGCAGCCACATTAGGAATCTCCTCCTTTATCCATAACCGGCTCCATATAACGAATAATCATATGTTTTTTATAAGAAGGAATTGTAATTTCTGCTGATTTTTTTACTGTTATAAGGAGATTATAAGCAAAAAAATCATCTGCTGAATTAGAAACCTTCATTCGATTATACAATTCACCTGCAGCGTGTTCATCTTTTGCCAGCACTTTCACTTCTAAAGGAAGAGTACTTAATGCATTCCCATCGATTTTCGTTTCCATATTAATATCTCTAATTGCACTTGTATTAACATGCCTGTTTCCATTAATCGATATTTCTTGCGCTCCATACATATTCAGCTCATTAATCAGCCTTCTTATCAACCCAGCATTTACTTTGCCTGTTTTCTCTCCTAATAATAGCTCTTTATCAATCGAATCAATAGTCAGAATAATTCCCGTTCCTTTAATGCTTGTTAGTCCCATTTCTTCTTTTAATTCCATAATGGTTTTTTCTAATACCTTTTCTTTTGTTCTCCGTTCATCATTGGCATACTGATCCAATTTGTCATTTGTCGAACGAATCTCTTCTAGGAGGGTTAATTCTGCTTCTTTTTCTTTTAATAAATCTTGTCTAAGTTGGAAGCTGTCTCTTGTATCACGCACTTTCGGCTCATCATTTATCGTTTGAAACTGAACGGCAATCATAAAGCCAATAATTAAAGAGATGAACGTCATAGTAAAAAGCTGCTTATTCACACTTTCCCCAACTTTCTTGCAACCATTTATAAACTAACGCCTCTCCCGAAAACATTCATTTCCCTTTCCTTCCTAGCTTCATGAATGCTCCATAAAATGAGTTCATTAGTTAACATAGCTTTTTCAGTAGAATGCAATCCAGCTTCATCGCCTAACATGCAAAAAAGGATATATCACTTATCTTGTATTGCGGGATCTATTTCTGGCACATTAATGGACTTTTAGCTCCACCTTAGGGAAGATAAAAGAAGACGAGAAATCTGGGTAGGCAAAACTTGCCTGTAAAAACCTGATTAAAGTTTCGTTTCGTTTTATCCGCCAATTAATGCATCCATTTGAATCGCTGTTTTTTTCTCAAGGGTAAATTTCACATTTTCATTTACCAATAAATCTTTTATCCCGCCTGCTATATTAAGGGCATTGGCAAGCACACTGTAGTCACCGATGGCTGTAATGACAAATGGCGCAGGATGCTGATATCCATTCACTTCAATAACAGGACCATTGCAAAGAATATAAGAATGATGGGACAATCTTTGCCCATTAATGCTAATGGCCTCTGCTCCTGCGATATATAATTCATTAACAACTTGAAAAATATGATGTTCATGAACTAAGTAATTATTGACATTTCCTTTATTCGGAATATATTCTCCATCTTCAAGCGTGACGGAAATGCCTTCCCCTTTTACAGGCACTTTTCCAACATACATCCGATAGTCCCTTGCCTCACTTGCAAGGACAGAAAAATTTTTTGCTTCATTCGATAGTTCCTTTTCATAACTGACCAATTTTGTTTGCGATTTTTTTAATTGTTGTTCTAATTCAGCGTTTTTCTCCTCTTGAGCAATTAATTCATTTCGCAATGCTAAATCTCGTTCAAACTGGCTGTCACTAATTTTTGGCCTTTCTTTATCTTCACGAGCGATTTGATAGGCAAAAGAGACAATAAAACCTAAAACAAGAAATACAAAGGAAAAAATGACATGACTTCCCTTTCTTTTCTTCTTCACTTTTCCTTTTCTCCTTCCCCTTCATATGCTTTAAAATAAGAGCCTACTTCTAAATCAATTATGCCTTTTTTCTTAGGATCCAATTGGCTTATAATCGATGGATAATGCTCCATTTTCTCAGAAAATGTGTCTAGTGAAGCAGAGACTTCAAAACCATCATTCATAAAAGCATTAATATGAAAAGCGTCTGCCTTTTTTGGAGTGGAATGAATTTCAGAAATCGTGTTATAGACTTCTTTTGGAAGCTTGCCTAGCTCTGCAACCATTTTATTTAATACTTTTCCTTCCTTAAATCCAACGATAATAGGAGCATCTGAAGGCATTTCTTCTGTACTGCTTTCTTTGAGCATCTTTCCTGATTCGCCAATCGGAATATAAGATGTTCCCTTAGCTAAATAAGCTAATCTTTTATGTTCATTTACCTGAATCACAATGGTGTTTGGCAAAGAAATAGATACCTCTGAATCCTTCACTTCAGAAAAAGCATTAATCTTTTTTTCTACATTTTTTTTGTTAACTTTCCAAATATTATCATCATTTTTTATACCGCTTAGCCTTTCAATTTCTTCATCTTGAATCAACCTATTTCCTTTCACCTCAATTGTTTTAACACGACTAAGAGGAGACTGAAAATAAATAATGCATATAATTAAAAGAAAAAAAAGAAGAAGTAAAAAAATCAGTCGACGATTCGCTTTCTTTCGACGCTGTTGTTTTAATTTAGGAATTCTATCTTCTATGGAAACCACTTTGCTTTTTCCCAAAAAATAATCACCTCAGAAATAAAAAACTCGATAAGTGCTTGTCCCATTTGCTTGTAAAAAAAGAATTTTAAAAAAAGCTATCACTACTAGTTTCTTTTTTTCTTTGCTAATTCCTTCTTCTACCTGCTATGTATATTGGATAATCAATAATTGCTCTGCACTTTTCAGCTTTTTATTATAACATAAAAATAATTTGGATAAAGGGAAACTTCCATCAGCAAAGCTTTTTCTCCCTACAGATAATGAATATCCTTAAGAAAATTTACAAAGACCACTAAGTAACCTACCCCATTGTACTATAAATGAAACTTTTTTTTGCCCGAATAACAAATTGATAACTATTTGTAATATGTTTAGAGAAAAGAATATGCTGCCTGCTTGCTTATTAAACCCTTTATTTCTCTAGATTCTCTTCATAAAAAAAACAAGATAGTTTTCCCTTTCGGCTTTCTTCTGTTAAAGTTTTTATTCTTTTATTACAAAAATGTCTTATTTCTCATCTTTCTGTAATCGCCACGGCAAAAAAAAATGTTTCTATAGCGTCTATAGAAACATCTTTCATATATACATAGTCAACTTAGTACCTGGAATATCTGCTGACATTCAGCAATATTCCGATTGCGATAAGCATAAGAGTTAAAGAAGAACCTCCATAGCTTAAAAAGGGCAGAGTAATTCCAGTTACTGGCATTAAACCAGATACTACCCCTATATTAATCATTACTTGAATAGCTACCATTGCAATAATTCCTACCGCTAAAAAACTGCCAAATAAGTCTTGTGCTCCAAGTGAAATACGGATTCCTCGCCATAATAGCAAGGCAAAAAGCAATAGAATTAATGATCCACCAATAAAACCTAGTTCTTCTGAAAGGATGGCAAAAATAAAATCCGTTTGTGGTTCAGGCAAATAAAAGAATTTTTGTCTGCTTTCACCAAGCCCTAAACCAAATAATCCCCCGGGGCCAATCGCATAAAGAGACTGGATAATTTGAAACCCGCTTCCTAGTGGATCAGACCAAGGATCAAGGAAGGAAGTAATCCTTTTCATCCGGTATGGTGCACTTGCCACAAGTCCAACAAACCCCGCCAGTCCAATTAATCCTAATATGACAAAATGGCGAATTCTTGCCCCTGCAATAAAAATCATCACAACACTTGTCCCGACCATAACAGTGCCTGTTCCCAAATCAGGCTGCATCATAATCATGCCAAATGCTAAAAATACAATACCTAAGGCAGGAAGCAGCCCTCTTTTAAAAGAAGTGATGTTTTTTTGATTATCTGATAAAAACTTAGCCAAAAAAGCAATCATCGCTATTTTCATAAACTCTGAAGGCTGAATGGAAAATGCACCTACTCCAATCCAGCTTCTTGATCCATTCCGCACATTCCCGATTCCTGGAATCAATACTAGCACTAATAAAATAAAACAGACAATTACCATCACTTTTGCATACGTGCGCCATGTCCAATAATCGACATTCATAATAAAAAACATGGCCGCAATTCCAACGCCTGCAAAAAGCATCTGCCTTTTCGCAAAGAAAAAGGAGTCATCGAATTTATAATCTGCCCATACAGCACTAGCGCTGTACACCATAATCAACCCAATCGCAAGCAATGTAAATGTGATAATGATTAAAATTATATCTGGAGTCGTTTTTTTTGTCGGCACTTTTTCCACACCTCGAACTGCAAGTATTAGGGCTTGCAATAGACTTAATCCCTTCTTTTATAAATGCGCCAAGTTGTCTAGAAAAACTGCTATTCTTTTGCAGCTTTGCTTTATAAAAGAAATGCAAGTAAATCAAATCGTGGTGTATCATTCATATCTTATGTAGGTAGCAAAACAAGCCCTTATTTAAGCTTATGCACCGCATTTATAAAAATGTCTCCTCTTACCTCAAAAGTTTTATATTGATCCCAGCTTGCGCATGCTGGTGAAAGAAGAATGACATCCCCTTGTTCAGAAAAGTCAAAGGCTGCTGGTACAGCTTTTTCTACATTATCGACACGTTGAATGTTTTTTATTCCAGCCATCTTTCCTAAACGCTCCATCTTTTCAGCTGTCTCGCCAAATGTAATCATTGCTTTTACGTTTTTTAAAGCTGGCAATAGTTCATCAAATTCATTGCCTCGATCAAGTCCTCCTGCAAGCAAAATAGTTGGCGCATCAAAGGCTGCTAAAGCATTTTTTGTAGCCAATATATTGGTTGCTTTTGAATCATTGTAAAATCTGCGTCCTTTTATTTCCCCAATATATTGGAGGCGATGCTTTACCCCTTCAAACGTATTTAGAACAGCAATAATGCTTTCATTTTTTGCCCCAGTCAATTTTGCTGCAGCTACAGAGGATAATATATTTTCTAAATTATGAGCGCCTGGCAGCACAATATCTTTTACATCCATTATTTTTTCATCATGGAAATAAATGCTTCCATCTTTTACATATGCCCCAAGCTTTAATTCGCGTTGGGCTGAAAAAGGAATAATCGTTGCTTTAGAGCGGCGCGCAATATCCATTACTGCTTCTTGTTCGATATTAACAATTAAATAATCTGCTTCCTCTTGGTTTTTAGTGATATAGCCTTTTGCTTTGGCATATTCTTCACGAGTTCCATGATAGTCCAAATGGGCATCATAAATATTAGTGATGATTGCAATCTTCGGCTTAAATTGATCAATACCCATCAATTGGAAAGAAGATAGTTCAATAACAATCTGATTATCTTTTTCTGCCATTTGTGCGACATCTGATGCAACTGTGCCAATATTTCCTGCAATAAGAGGATTTTTATTATCTTTTTCTAACATATTAAACAGAAGTGTCGTAGTCGTTGTTTTTCCGTTTGAACCAGTGATCGCCAAAAACGGCGCTTCTGAAATACGATAAGCAAGCTCCACTTCTGTTATAATCGGAATTTCCTTTTCCATTGCTCTTTGTATCATCGGATTATGATAAGGAATCCCTGGATTTTTCACAATTAATTGAAACCCTTCATCCAATAGCTCAATGGGATGGCTTCCGCAAATAACGGTAATTCCCTGTTCGAGCAGCTGTTGCGCCTCCGGATTTTCATTTAGCGGTTTACTGTCATTTACCGTTACAAAAGCTCCTAACTTATGAAGCAGGCTTGCAGCACTAACCCCACTTTTTGCTAAACCAAGCACTAATACTTTCTTATGATGATAATCATTAATTTGTTTCATTTATAACCACACCTCGATATAGATTCCTAAAGCCGCAAATAATAGACCAACACTCCAAAATGTAACAACCACTCGCCATTCAGACCAGCCGACCAGTTCATAGTGATGATGCAGAGGACTCATTCTAAAAATTCTTCTGCCAGTCGATTTAAAGGAAATAACTTGTAAAATAACGGAAAGCGTTTCGATAACAAACACACCGCCGATTAGAATAAGGATGATTTCTAATTTTGTCAGAATAGCAATAGCAGCAATCGCTCCCCCTAATGCCAAAGAACCGGTGTCTCCCATAAATACCTTTGCAGGATGTGCATTAAACACTAAAAAGCCTAATACAGCTCCGACAACAGAAACAGCAAAAATACTGATTTCATATTGGGACTGGCTCCATGCAAGTACAGCAAAAGCGCCAAAACTAATTGCGGCAGTTCCAGAAACTAATCCATCGAGCCCATCAGTTAAATTAACAGCATTGGAAAATCCAACTAGCCAAAAGATGATAAACAGTACATAAAAAAAGCCAAGATCAATAGATTTATCCACAAATGGAATAGATACGGCTGTAGAAAATTCTGTTTGTTTTAGCACAAAATATACAACAATGGAAATAATGATTTGCCCAAGGAGCTTTTGCTTAGACGTTAGTCCTAGGTTCCGCTTCATCACTACTTTAATAAAATCATCTAAAAAGCCCAATAAACCAAAGCCTAATAAAACAAATAAAAGAATAAAGGTTTTGCTTGTTGGCTCCGAAAACTTCCCTGTCATCACTAATGTTGTGATGGTAACAGATAAAAGAATCATTACCCCACCCATTGTTGGTGTTCCAGATTTTTTTTGATGGGATTTTGGCCCTTCTTCTCTAATACTTTGTCCGAATTTTAATCTTCTCAAGAAAGGAATAAAAATTGGAGACAATAGCACTGTTATCAAAAAACCTAATATAATCGTAAAAAAGATTACTTGCTCCAACATTTTATTCCCCTCCTTTCTGTTCTGATTCATTTTTCAGCCATTTAGCCATTACCGATACATCATATGTTTCAAGTGTTGTATTCAGACTTGTTTCTTTTTTGTAAATAAATTTTGTATGTACACTACTTTGTGTTTGTACGTTTTCTTCCATTAATTCAATCATTTTAATTAAGCCTTTCTTTATATCTTTAGTATAGAATATAGGGAAATGATTTGGTGTATAGGATGGTATCTCTTTTCCCTCTTCCCAAATGGCGCCAATTGCTCCATTGGCAATAGCCTCTTGCAATAAGCCTGATGAGTTTTCATAAAAAGGCGCAAAAAGCCCTTTTGGCTGCACAACATCAGCATAAAAAGAAACTGTATAAAACATCATCGTTTCCTCTTTAAATCCTTTTGCATCTGGAATTGCTTCATTTATAAGCTTATAAGACAATGTCATTTTTTTTGCTCCTCAATGGCTTCTTTTGCTACTAGTCTATCATCAAAATCAAGCACCTTTGAACCAATCAGCTGGTATGTTTCATGGCCTTTCCCAGCAATTAAAATAACGTCCCCTTCTTTTGCTTGCTCCACCGCATAAAAAATCGCTTCTTTGCGATCTTCTATTAATATATACTTTTCGCCACGCACTCCTTCTTCCATATCCTTCAAAATTTGCGCTGGATCCTCGCTTCTTGGATTATCGCTCGTAAAGATAGCATGTGTAGCATGTTCACAAGCGATTTTTGCCATCAGCGGCCGTTTCGTTTTATCTCGGTCTCCCCCGCAGCCCACTATTACGTAAATATCATTTTTGGCAAACTCTTTTACTGTCTTTAACGCATTCTCGAGGCTATCTGGTGTATGAGAATAATCAACAATAACAGCAAAATTTTGCCCGTTATAGACTGCTTCGAATCTTCCAGCTACCCCTTCTACTTTTTCGATAGCCTTTATGATGATACTTACTGGTATGCGAATAGCTATTCCTGCTGCAATGCTTGCAAGAACATTGTACACATTAAATTTGCCAATCATTTTAATTGAAACAGGAAATTCCCCAAATGGTGTCTCCAATTCAAAAGTGGTTCCTAAAGCGTGAATTTGAATATTTTTTGCTCTAATATCTGCTTCTTCATTATCAATTCCATATGTTAAAACAAGAGCAGCTGTTTGCTGTTCATACTCGCAGCTTACTGGATCATCACTGTTAAGAATAGCATACTTCGGTTTTTCTTGGGAAAAAGTGTTTCCAAGCCTTGTAAACAACAACCCTTTTGCTCGTTTGTATTCTTCCATGGTGCCATGGAAATCTAAATGGTCTTGAGAAAGATTAGTAAAAACTGCCACATCATAATCGCACCCATGCACCCTGCCTTCCACTAAAGCATGAGAAGACACTTCCATTACAGCCGTTTCGACCTCTTTTTCAACCATTTCATAAAAAATCTTTTGCAATGTAACTGGTTCAGGCGTTGTATTTTTTGTTTCTTGGATTTCATCGTTTATTTTTGTATACATCGTACCAATAATGCCAGTCTTTTGATTTGCTTCTTTTAATATCGCTTCTATTAAATGACTGGTTGTTGTTTTTCCATTTGTGCCTGTAATGCCGATTAGCTGCAACTTTTTTGTAGGATGTTCGTAAAAAGCATCTGCTAAAATACTGCTCGCTTTTTTTGTATCTTTTACTACAATTACAGGAATAGGAAAATCTAATGGTTTTTCTGCCAGAATGGCCGCTGCACCTGCCTCATATGCCTGTTTAGCAAACTGATGGCCATCTACTGTAAATCCTTTAATGCAAATAAACAGACTTCCCTTTGTTACTTTACGATTATCATTTTCAATCGATACTATCTCGATATCTTCTCCATCATATACTGTATATGGCTGAAGACTTTCGATTAACTTTTTTAATTGCATGGTTGTTGATTCCTCTTTTCTTTCACTTTCATATGTAAAGTTAAAACACTCATAAATAGTAGTCCCCATATTAAGGCATTCAAAACTCACGCCCAGATTCACTGTACTTATAAGTCTAATCTGGTACAATCCTATATATTATACCAAAAGATAGCAATGCGCCCGAACAAAACATACATTAGCGTTTTTTATTTTACATGATTGTTGACAATTACGCTATGTTCATTATTATTTTCCCATTTTTTCAAAAACATCTTTTGCTTCCCTTTTCCCCACTTTTAATCTATTTGCATTTCTTATAAAACTATTCCACTTAAACAAAAGATTTTGGCTATCTAGCTTTATGAATCACTTCTTCTCTAACCAAAAATATTTATGTATGCTGCCTTTCCTAAAAAAGAAAAATGCTTTATATTTCTCTAACATGCTTTGTTAAAGCTAATCTTCCTAATTTTATTTCTAAGAAAAAAGAGCGGTGAAAAATCCGCTCTTAATCATTATAGTATATGCGTATCGTAGAACCTTCCGCTACTTTAGAACCAGGTTTTGGAGATTGTTTAATAACCGTACCTCCACTTCCGCTTGAATCAATTTTTAAATTAAGAAAAATCTCGCTCACTTCTTTTTTCGAAATGCCTACTAAATCCGGCACTTCAATCAATGGTGTATCTGGATATTTATACTCTTTTTCAATTTGATTTTTCTGCTCCTTTACTCCCAATGCCCGCAAACTGTCTCCCATGATTTTCCCTACAATCGGAGCGGCAACTGTACCACCAAACTGTACTGTGCCTTTTGGATTGTCGACTGCAACATAAACGACAAGTTTTGGATTATTCGCCGGAGCAAATCCAATAAAGGAAACAATAAAGTTGTTTTCTAAATATTTGCCTCCAGAAGCCTTTTGAGCAGTACCTGTTTTTCCTCCCACTCTGTATCCCTCAACAAATGCTTTTCCCCCAGTCCCTTGAGCGACAACACTTTCTAATGCTGCTCTAATTTTTTTCGATGTCGCCTTTGAAATGACTTTTCGTTTTGCTGTAGGTTGTTTCTCCATAATTACTTCCTTTGTTTTTGGATCAATTAATTTTTTGGCAACATATGGTGTATATAATGTACCGCCATTAATGGCTGCAGACAATGCGGTGACTTGCTGAATCGGCGTAACCGCCACCCCTTGCCCAAAGGCGGTTGTCGCTTGTTCTACAGGACCGACTCGAGCCATATTAAATAATATCCCTTTTGATTCTCCTTGAAGATCAATGCCTGTTTTTTCCCCAAAACCAAAATTACGGATATATTTAAATAGCTTTTCCTTGCCTAAACGTTCCCCTAATTCTACAAATCCAGGGTTGCAGGAGTTTTGAACTACTTCTAAAAAGCTTTGAGAGCCATGGCCTCCCCGCTTCCAGCATTTTAATCTTGCCCCCCCTACTTCCACAGAACCTGAATCAAAAAAGCGGTCTTTTTCCAAATCTACCTTGCCTTCTTCCAATGCTGCGGCCAGTGTAATAATTTTAAAGGTTGACCCTGGCTCATAGGCACTCCAAATCGGCAAATTTCGATTGTATACTTCCGATGAAACATTTTTGAAATCGGTAGGATCAAATCCTGGTCTGCTTGACATTCCTAAGATTTCACCTGTATTTGGATCCATCGCAATGGCAATAAGCGAGTCCGGGTTATACGTCTGTTCCGCAATATCAAGCTCTCTTTCAATAATAGTCTGCACTTTTGTATCAATCGTAAGTTCTAAGTTATTTCCATTTTCAGGTGCTTCATAATCATCTGCCATGTCATTCATTCTTTGACCTTTTGCATCAGAATAATATTGTACAGAGCCTTTTTTTCCTTTTAATTCATCATCATATTCCAATTCCAATCCAATTAATCCTTGATTGTCAATTCCTGCAAATCCGAGTACATGGGATAAATAATTGCCGAAAGGATAAGACCTTTTTGAATCTTCCCCAATATATACACCTTCTATATCAAGTGCTCGTACTTTTTTTGATTTCGCATGAGTAATTTTTCTGCCTTCTGGAAGACGGACACTCATCTCTTTTTTGATTAATTGTTTATAAATGCTTTCCTTGTCCCCTTCTAGCACAGCCGCCAACTTTTCCGCTGCATCTGCGGGATCTTTTATTTGCCTAGGTACAATATAGACAGTTGGTGCACTAATATTGGTGGCTAAGGCTACACCATTTCGATCGACTATTTCTCCTCGTTCTGGTTCAAACTGGATTTGCCTGCTCCATAAGCTTTTTGCTTTTTCCGTTAATTCTTCTCCACGAAAAAACTGAACATACGCTAATCGTAAATCAATAATAAAAAATATTATTATACCGGCTATTAATGCTATCATCAAACGTTTTCGCACGGTAACATTGGATACACGCATAACTGAAAGAACCCTCCCTCTTTAATGGCTCCCTTCAATATATGCTTGTACCACTGTGAATAGAACAACGCCTTTTAGAGATAGAAGGAACGGTAAACCCTTTCGTTCTATCTCTTTCCATTTTAGTTCGAGTTCCTCTTGCTTTCGTTCGATTTTCTAACTTTTAGCTTCATTTTTTTAATAATAGCTATTTTTGACAAAACTTCGATACAAAAAGACCGCAGAACAATAACTCCTTATTGTTCTGCGGTCTTTTTAATGTGTTTTTAATGTCACAGTAAGAGTGGCATCCTCTTTCACCGTGCTGCCAGCTTTAATGCTTTGTGTATAGACATACCCGCTGCCATTTTTCTTTAATTTGATTCCATTTAGCTCTGTTACTTTTAAAACATCTCGGAGGGACCACCCCTTCATATTTGGAATCGTTTTTTCTCCATCTGTTTTAATAATGACTTTTTCTCCCTCCAGATACGTATCCGGAGCCTTTGGCAATTGGTCGATAATATTTTCGCCTTTTCCAATCACCACTGCCTTAAGACCTTTTTCTTTCAGTTCTTGTTTTGCTTCAGCTATAGATAATCCCGATAAATCTGGAACTTTAATGGACTGGACTTTTGGTTTATTTGATGGTGTAATGTCCATATGCTGAAGGCTGCTTTTCATCACAGCGGTAAAAATTGCAGATACTGGGTCTGATCCCGTTTCACCTGCAGCTAATTGGGGCTGCTGTACTGCTACATACATAATCAATTCTGGATCATCTTTTGGAGCCATTCCTAAAAAAGAAAAAACATAATTATTATCCCCGGTTAAATAGCCGCCGCTGCTTGGAATAGAAGCAGTGCCTGTTTTGCCGGCAACATTATAGCCTTTAATCGCATATTTTTGCCCGGTGCCATTTTTGCCTGTTACAACCGTTTCTAAAATATCTCGGACCTCTTTTGCTGTTTCCGCAGAAATTGGCGTGCCGACCACTTCTGTTTTGGTTTTTTTAATGACTTTATCTGTGGAGCTGTCCTCAATCCTATCAATCACATATGGTTTAACCATTTTCCCATCATTTGCAACAGCTGTTGCTGCTTGAATCTGCTGAATTGGTGTAATAGCTGTGCCTTGGCCATATGCCGTTGTAATTTTTTCAATCGGCCACTTATAAGCGATTGAACTAGTTGCTTCATTTGGCAAATCAATGCCCGTTTTTTTATCTAAACCAAATTTAGTTAAATATTCCCGATATGTTTCAAATCCTAATTTTTCTTTGGCGATTTTTGCAAATGCTACGTTAGAAGAGCGCTGCACTCCTTCTAAATAGGTAATTGTCCCCCAGCCAACTCGGTTATGGTCATGGATAGGCGATGAATTTTTTGTTACCTTGTAAGAGCCTGACTTATATTTTTCATTTGCATTAAAAACGCCTTCTTCAATCGCTGCTGCTAGTGTAAAAATCTTCATCGTCGAACCTGGTTCATAGGATGTTTCGATCGCTTCATTATGCCAAGAATCTGCCAATCCTTCTTTTGTTGCAGAATTAAAAGTTGGGCGCTGGCTCATAGCAAGTATTTCCCCTGTTTTCGGATTAGCCACAATCGCAATCATTTTTTTAGGATTATACTCAGCAGCCACCTTTTTCATTGTATCTTCTAAAAAGGATTGGATTTTTTGATCTAATGTTAAATACACATTATCGCCATTTTGAGCGGGTGTAACCTTTTCTTTGCTTCCTGGAATAATATAGCCCCAATAATCACTATCATAAGACATGCTGCCATTTTTTCCAGTCAATAGTTTGTTTAAGCTTTGTTCAATCCCCAGTTTTCCAGTTTCCGTATATTCTCTTGTTACCTCATCTTCTTTTTCTTCTACAAAACCAACAACATGAGAAGCAAATGTTCCATTTGGATAATTGCGTTTTTTTCCTTCAACAATGGCAATGCCAGGAAGTTTTAACTTTTCGATTTTCTTTTTTACATCATAAGAAAGGTTTTTCCCTGCGGTTCCAAACTCTACTTGTTTTGCCCCTTTTTTTGTTAAGATTCTATAAATCTCTGATTCATCTAAATTTATGTACTTGGCAAGTTTTTCAGCTGTTTTTTCCGGGTCAGCTACATGAACTGGATTATCTGGATCATTTTCGCTTAAAGAGGCATCCGTTATAGCCACCAATTTATAGGAAGCTGTATCTTCCGCAATCACCTCCCCATTTCGGTCAAAGATGCTTCCTCGAGATGCTTCTAGCACCTTGTTTGTCGCATATTTTTTCTCAGCTTTTGCTGCAAGCGCTTCTCCTGACACTTCTCCTGTTGCCTGAATATACACAAAACGGATTATCAATATAAAAAAGAGCAGACAGAAAAAAACAAATAAACCGGCTGCTCCATAATTAATATTTGGCTGTTTACGAGACATTATTGCACAACCTTCACATTATCTTTGCTGAAATTCAAACCTAATTTTTCTGCTACTTCTCTGATTCTTTCATAGCTGCTTAAATCTTTTACTTGGATATCTAATTCCTTATTCGACTTTTCCAATTTACTGATACTGCTCTCGGCAACTTGTATATCCTTGTTTACTTGATAAATTTCGGCCTGATTGCCGACAATTTTTACAGCTCCAAAACATAAAACTGCCGCAAATGCCACTCCAAGCACTTTCTCTCCAGGAGATAATAAGGATTTTGTGCGAATAATCGCTCGTTTAACCGTATGCTTTTGCTCGGACGCTTGATAAGTTTCTTGTTGTTGCAGCTTTCTAGCTAAATTGCTCATTTTATTACCTCCTGTAGGTCCATTTATAATTTTTCAGCCACTCTCAATTTTGCGGATCTTGCTCGATTATTGGCTTCTAATTCTTCTTCAGACGGCAAAATTGGTTTCCTTGTAATAAGTTTTAACTCTGGTTTGAATTCATCTGGTATCATCGGCAAACCTTTTGGCAGGTTCGGCAAATCACTTTCTTTTTTAAATGTAGCCTTGCAAATTCTGTCTTCTAAAGAATGGAAGGTAATAACGCTGATGCGGCCTCCTGTATTTAGTAGAGAGATCGCTTGTGTGAGAGAAGACTCAAATACACCTAATTCATCATTTACCGCAATACGGATTGCCTGAAACACTCTTTTGGCAGGATGTCCGCCTTTTCGTCTTGCAGGAGCAGGTATTCCTTCCTTAATCAACTCAACAAGCTCGCCAGTTGTTTTAATTGGGCTTATTTCTCTTGCCGCTTCGATTTTTCTTGCAATTTGTTTAGAAAATTTTTCTTCTCCATAACGGAAGAAGATTTTCACCAATTGCTCATAGCTCCAATTGTTGACAACATCATATGCTGTTATCTCTCCATCATGATCCATCCTCATATCAAGTGGAGCATCATGATGGTAGCTGAATCCTCTTTCTGGTGTATCCAACTGAGGGGAGGAAACTCCCAAATCATATAAAATGCCATCGACATGGGAAATGCCTAATTGATTAATTTGTTCTTTTAGATGAATAAAATTGCTTTTTACAATGGTTAGCTTGTCTTTGTATTGCTCTAATTTTTCCAGTGCATTGCTGATTGCTGTATCATCTTGATCAAAAGCAATCAGTCTCCCTTGATCAGAAAGTTTAGAAAGAATTAATTCACTATGCCCTGCACCGCCAAGAGTACAATCGACATAAATGCCATCTGGTTGAATATTTAGAGCATCAACTGCTTCATTAAGTAGTACTGTCGTATGATTAAACATGTTGTCCACCTGTCTATAAATTATTCTAAAGTAGTTATTGTGTTTATAATGCGCTAGGTTGATGGAATAGGAAAGCTTTTAATTTCAGCATCTAACAGCTTAAAAATCAAATCCAATCATATTTTCTGCAATTTCTGCAAAAGAATCCTCAGACTCAGAAAAATAATCTTCCCAAAGACTTTTATTCCATATTTCTATTCGATTGGATACTCCTAAAACCACACATTCTTTTTCTAATTTTGCGTATTGAATCAAAGGTGAGGCAATCTGGATGCGTCCTTGTTTATCCAGCTCGCATTCTGCTGCTCCAGAGAAGAAAAATCGGGTAAAAGCGCGGGCATCTTTTTTTGTTAGTGGAAGTGCTTTTAGTTTTTCTTCTATAACTTTCCATTCGCTTAGAGGATAACCAAATAAACATTGATCAAGTCCACGGGTTAAAATAAAGATGTCTCCTAAAAGACTTCTAAACTTTGCAGGCACAATTAAACGACCTTTTGCATCAGCATTATGATGATATTCGCCCATAAACATCTCTTAAATAACCTCATTTCCCTTCCTCAATGTACCACAATCCCCCACTCTCTACCACTAATAATATAAATTCTATCTATTTATATAATTTCCTGCAAGCAAAAGCATATTTTAGCATACGCCTCCATCGTGATAAAAATAGAACACAATCAAAAATACTACCACATTATTAAAAAAGAAGAAATATTCTCCCGAAAAGTGCTACTATTCAAACATAGGAAAAACCCTATAACCATAATGATTATAGGGAACATTTATGCTTTTTACAGCTTAATCAATTTATGTTTTCCATCAAACTCCATCGGTAACTCCATAATATTGTCCAGAAAATCAAGACCATATTTATTTAGAAAATAGGTGATATTCCAGATTCTTTCTTGCAGAGAGCCTTCTGGCTTTAAGTTTCTTTCAATACGATTAAATTTATTGACGATCACTTCATGTTTTATTTTGACTGAACTTTCTACTTTCCCCTCAAAAAATTCAAGCTGGCTGATTAAAAAGCTTTCATTTTTTGCTAAAAGCGGTAGCAGTCCCTTTTCCTCTTTGCTGATTTCTTCTTCAAGCTTACGATAATTTTGTTGAATATATTCTTTGATATCTTTTACTAAACATTCCACTTTTTCATTCGAAACAGACTGGAGAAATTCGCTGCATTTTTCACTTGTGCCATGAGTCAACACATCTAGTAGATCTAAATTCAATTCTTTTATATCTGCTTCTACTCCCCGCTCTAAAAACGTAAGGTTTAAGCGAGGCACTATTGGAGGCATTTTAATGCCAAGGTGCTCAAATGCTTTTTTCAATTCAGCCCAATAAGCAATTTCTCCAGGACCACCAATAAACGCTAATGTAGGAAATAATAAATCTTGCGTCATTGGTCTTGTCACTACATTATTGCTTAATTTATTTGGAAACTCACTTGCAATTTCTTTTAATTGAGAAACAGTAAATTGAATGCTGCTGTTTTTTCCGATAAAAAGCTGCTCTTTTGCATCATATTGCAAAAGCACTCTCTCTTGTATGGTTTCATCATAATAAAATAAATTGACTGGGTTTTCGCTCATTTCGATAACAAGAGAATATCCACTATTTTCTACGATATGCTGCTGTTCTTTTACACTAGCTGCTATTCCTTGAAATAGGTTAATTTGCTGAAGAAAAATTTCCTTTTCTAATAGGCGAATATTTTTATCTCCCGAGTCTACTAATAATAAGCCATATTCTTGAAATAAGCTCATGGTTAAATAGCTGAATAAATCTACAACTGTATCACTTTTATCCACCGCTTCTTTTAATAATTGCAATAATGGTTTAGAATATTCGGTTTCTCCAAAACTCTCCACCACTTCTTCTATCCAGCTTTTACAGATTTTTTTGTCCAGCAGAATATCTGAAGCCATTTTCTTTTCCAGCACTTTTTCTGGATAAACTGTTTTTTTCATCTTTTCTTTTCCAGGCGTGTAAATATGATTAATTTCTAAATAATCATGATCTTCCCCAGCCACCCAAAATACTGGAACAACTGGAATGCCCAGCTCTTTTTCCTTTTGCTCTGCAAGCAAGATAATGCTGATTACTTTGTGGATAGAATACAATGGCCCTGTTAACATACCCGCCTGCTGTCCGCCAATCACTACTGCGCTATCCTTTTTGCGCAGCTTGCTGATTGATTCTTGAACAGACTTCGATTGGGAGAATTTTTCCATATATTTCTCTATGTAATCGGCTACTTCATTACGCATAAATTGCCTTGACTGTAATTCTTTCACTCGTTCTTTATAACTAGCATCATCAGAGAACGAATAATGAAAAAAATCCATTATTCCTTTCGTTTGCGATAAATAATTTGTCACAAATGAATTGCCTGACTGCAACGAGAGATTCAACATCTCCATTTATGTACTCCCTTTCTTCTATGCAAAATTTTTCAGTTGTTCCTATAATTAAAATAGTTTTTTATAAAGTGAAACTTCTATCATAATAAGTTTTCCTGCCAATGCTAGAATGCTCGGCTAGGCTAATGATGATGAAAAGCAAAACCTAAAAATTCTTGAAAACAAATTTATCCTCATTTATATCATTATGAGTATAGCATTGTCTAAAATAAAAAGAAAAAAACTTTGCTTACCTTTTTTAAAAAAATCAGCAAGCACTCAATCTAATAAAACATCGTTATCCCTGCTCAAAAAAAAACACATTATGTAAAAAAACTAAATAGATTTTATTATATAATAAATGATTCCATACGTGCTGAAAATAAAATAAATGCCAAAAAAAATAAGAAAGTTTACTCTCCAAAATGCTCGAAGTACTTTTTTATAATTGATTTCTTGCTTTTGTATTCCCCAATGATAAAAGACTAGAACTAATCCTATTACAACAACCAGTAGTAGAATATAACCTAAAAAGGATATTTCCCAAATAGTCTGCATAATAAAATGTACAGAACCAATAAAAAAAATCGTACTAGCATCTAACGCAAGATGAAAGGAAAATCGGTGTTTTTTCGTTAATAGTTTGCAAATACTAAATACAAGCACATAACAAAAATACGGAAACAAAACAAAAAAACTGATAATAGACGCTATAAAAGAAATCAAATTTCGTTCTCCTTTCTAATTAGACTCTTTTCCTTTCACCATATTATAATATGACTCTGTTAGCTTTGCAGAAATGCTTCGTTTATTTGCTGTGAGCAGCAAATACCCTAATATGCTGTCCACTTCTGTTTTTCTTTTCTCTTCTATGTCCTTTAACATGGAAGATTTATTATTGGCGGTTTTTTTTATTACATCCACACAATAAAAAAAGTAATCTTTTTTTTCTATTTCGCTTAAGTTTAAAATGGTGGCTATTTCCTCCATAAAGGCTGTTATTAATCCATAAAAATAAGTATTTTCAAGAAGCGCTCCATTCTTAATGCCCAATATACTCGTTAACGGATTCACCAAGCTATTAACAACTAATTTTTTTTGCATAACAGCAAAATAGTCTTTTTCTTCTTGAATAGCAAAAAAAGAGTTTTTGTTGCCTACAAGAATTTTCAAAAAGGAATTAAATGAATGAAGAGCAGCTAATTTTATTGATCCCACTCCCAAATGCTCCACTGTATAATCATTTACTTTTACCGCGCCATGTTCGACAATCCCTACCATTATTTGCTTCGTCTTTAATTTTTTTATCTCCTGCAAATGGCTCATTCCATTTTGCATAAATATAAACCCATTATTTTCTGTAGCATAATCATTTATTTTCTTATAAATTGCTTCAAGATGATATTGTTTTACTGTTACAAATGTTATCTCTTCTTTCGCCTGCCAATTTTGAAAAAGATCAATATTTATGTGTCTCCATTCTTTTTTGTCCCCCCTTTTATAACAAAGTCCTTTATTGGATAATTCCTGCAGCTGTTTTATGCTGCGAACATAAATTGTCACCTCATAATCTTCTTCTAAAAAATAAGCCGTGAGCAAACCAACCGCGCCACCGCCAATAATTGCTATTTCCATGCTGACTCCTTTTCTATCATCATTCTCCATTTTTTTAATAATTCTATATTACCATTAATTTTCGAAATTGTTTATCTTGTTTGCTTAGTTGCCTCTTTCTGCAATAATTTTATGTGCTTTTTCCCATGCTTTGCAGAAGCAAAAATATCCAAATTATAGTATACTGTATATGTAAGCGTTATCTATTTTTTTAAACCATTACTACCAAGGAGGCTATCATGAATACTTTCATCAAAAAATTAACGATTAATTATAAGACCTTAGAAGAATTTCAGCTATTTAATAAAAAGGCTTCAGACCCATTAGCCATTACAGAAGAATTGCAGCATGATTTAATTGAAAATAGTCTTTCTTCCTCCTTCTTCGGATTATACGAAGAGGAAAAACTCGTCGGAAGAATGCAGCTGAATCATTCTGTCGAACAACTTTCTGCTGAAAATGATTATTTAGAATTATGCAAAGTGGAAATACTGCCAGAATATCAAAAATTAGGGCTTGGCAAAAAATTCATTTCTTTTGTTAAACAATTTAATAAACCTATAAAAACATACCCATTAAACGAAACGAATTCTTTTTGGGAAAAACTTCAATTTAAACCAATAAAGGAGAAAACGAATACATCCTATGTTTGGATTCCATAAAAAGAGGAAAAAAGGGGGAGATTAAAAATCTTCATACATTTTATGACAGAGGATAAAAAAAGCACCTATTCATCTCTGATTCTATTAATCATGCGAAGGAATTTTTCACTTTTTAGTCTTCCAACTACGAATTAAATTCCTCCGCATCTATATTGCAATTAGACCTTCTGCTGCTTATCCTCTTCTTTTAATGCAACCATATTCCTGGCTTTTTCCATTAATTCCACTAGCGCTTTGTAAGCCTCTTCAATCGAATTTAATTCACGCTGCAGCTTTTCATTTTCAGCTGTCAGCTTTGTTACTTTTTCTTCTAACACTTGTTGTTTTTCCTGATAAGCATCAGTATCTGCTGCTGCAGTTTCCCATTTTAAGGCACTACTATGCATTTCTTTTAAATATAAAATAACCTCATCAAAGTCTTTTAATGGGAGTATTTCTTTTTGTTCTTGTGATTCTTCTTGTGATGATTGTTTTTGTTCTTCTTCATCTAGCAGCACAGTTACTTTTTTATGCAATTTCCTTTGTTTTTTTGCTAGTTCAATTCCTGATTTGTATTGCTTTCTAACATATGAATTCCAGCGGAATCCGCAGGCAGCACTTGTTCTTGAAAGCAGTTTCCCTACCTCTTCAAATGCTTGAAGCTGTGTTCCTCCCTCTCTTATAAGGCGTAATACTACCTCAGCTAGTAGTATATCTTCATCTTTTGACCAAGCATCTTGTCTTGTTGTTGTCATTTGTCTTTTCCTCCCTAGTGTTTTTTATTCATACATATGCATCTACTAGAAAAGATAGACTGATATCATGCCTGATTAGCTAAAAAAATTTATATTATACTTTTTCTTTCCATCTTGCATGTAGATGGAAAAAGGCATTTTTTTCATTTAGGCTAAAAAAACTTCTATTTATTTCCCTTTAGAAGGTTTGTACTAGTTCAGATAACTCTTCTTCTGAAAGCACCTGTATTCCTTTTTTTCGCAGTAACGCTGTCGTTACTCCCACTCCTTCTATCCTTTTATGAAAAAATTCGCCACTATATATCATTTTGCTGCCACAGGATGGACTATTTTCTTTTAATACTACAATAGATGCTTGGTGCTCAGAGACTAGCTCCCATGTTTTATATGCCCCTTCTACATAGAGGTCTGTCACTTCTTTTCCGTTTTTTTCAATTACTTTTGCCTTTCCTTTTAGCACATCATATCCATTTCCTCCGATAATTTCTGCTGGTTCCCTTGGCGTATGAAAACCGCCAAGCAGCTCTGGACAAACAGCTACTGCTTTTTTTCTTGAATCAGCTCTTGAATTTTATTATGCAGACAATGGGTTCCATTATATCTTACTTCCATCCCAGCTAAACAGGAGCTTACAATAATCATGTTATTTCCTCCTTTCTTTGAAATAATAGGTATTATCTTCACTATATATCATTTTAATAGTGGAACAACAAAAAAAAACACAAGAACAATAAGTTCTTGTGTTTTTTCCAACAAAAAGATAATTAGTTGCTTACAACTTCTTTACCTTTGTATGTTCCGCAAGCGCTGCAAACGCGGTGAGCAAGTTTCATTTCACCACAGTTAGGGCATTCTACCATACCAGGCACTTGTAATTTAAAATGTGTACGACGTTTTCTTTTCGCAGTTTTAGATGTTCTTCTAAAAGGTACAGCCATTCTTCCCACCTCCTTAAAGAGTATTAAGAAAGTAATGAGAGCAGATTACTCTATTCTCAAATGTTTCTTTTGTTCTGCCAACGAATAATCGGGCATTATTTACTTGTTTTCAAAAAACTTAGCAAGCTCAGCAAGACGAGGATCAATTTTATCCTGTTTATCTTGCTCTTGAATCACTTCCCAATCATGACCAGATTGAGGAGCACCTTCTTCTTTGCTATCTTCACAGAAAACTTGCATAGGCACTTCAAGCAAAAGGATTTCTTCTATGATTGGCATTAAGTCAATCACATCACCATTTACTTGATGAACTTCCTCTACATCTGTTTCATATTCGGAAACCTTTAAGAGAAAAGTTTCTGTTGTTTCAACATTAATTGGATAATCCACGTCTACTAAAGTACGAGAGCAAGGTAATATTAAGGACCCTTTAATTTGCAAATGAAAAGTCACTTTTGTCGAATCAATATCTGTGCGACCTAGTACATGAATCGGCGAAACCCTTCTAATCGATGGGTCGACTTTTTTAATACTATCTACATTTATCGTTTCATCAATTGGATATCCCTTACTTCGATATTTTTGTAACTGGCTTAACGTCCATTTCATATATATCACCTCAAGGCAACAAAGGTAATTATAGCTTTCATATAATTATTTGTCAATATTTTTTCTTTACAGTCTAAATGTTAGTTTTTTAGAGCTTTAAATACATTCTTATTTATTGTACCCATAATAAGAAGAATTGCAAGTCTTCCGTTTTTTGGCTAATATTTATGGGAAATGGAGCTCTATTATTAAATTTTCACAATACTGTCATCTCCTAAAAATCAGTATACTAAACTAGCTTATAGTTGCAACTTCCTGTATTCTATTTTTAGCAAATTTGCATGTATTTAACCATTCCTTAACAATGCCTGAAACTAATCATCGCCTAAAAAACACGATTTAAGAAAGGAGAATGCACATGAAAGCTGTTGGTTTAATCGTCGAATACAATCCACTGCACAATGGACATTTATATCATATACAAAAAGCAAAAGAATTAACAAATGCAGATATTGTTATTGCTGTAATGAGCGGCCCTTTTCTCCAAAGAGGCGAACCTGCTGTTGTTTCCAAATGGCACCGGGCAGATATGGCCTTGCAGCATGGAATAGATCTTGTTATTGAACTCCCTTATGTCTTTGCCACACAACATGCTGAAATATTCGCTTATGGTGCCATTCGCCTCCTAGATAGCCTCAGATGCGACTTTATATGTTTTGGAAGTGAGTCAGGGGATATCCAATCCTTTTACAATGCTTATTCTCTCCTTGAAGAGAATAAAACAAGTTATGAACAGTCACTAAAGGCTTTTATGACTGAAGGGAATAGTTATCCGAAAGCTGCCTCTCTTGCATTTTTGCAGCTGAAAGAAAAGAAAATGGCCATGCCAGATTTAAGCAAACCAAATAATATGTTAGGGTTTCAATATGTAAAAGCAGTTCGTTCACTTAAACTAGCTATCCAATTGGTCACCATAACCCGCAAAGATGCCAATTATCATGATACAGACTTTTCTTCTGAAACCATTGCAAGCGCTACTAGCATTCGCAAACAGCTATTGGATGCCAAAAGTAGCAGAGAAACAATTGCACCTTATATCCCTGCACATACAAGCGCTATTCTGAAAGCATTCCAAATGGAATACGGCGTTTATATGCAGTGGGAAAATTATTGGCCCTATTTAAAATTCCGATTGCTGCAGACAAAAGCAGATGAATTGTCTGGCATATACGAAGTAGAAGAAGGATTGGAGCATCGATTGCTTGCTAGTATTAAAAAAGCAGAGTCCTTCCATCATTTTTTAACGCTAGTGAAAACAAAACGATATACTTGGACAAGATTACAGCGCATTTGCACTCATATCTTAACTAATACCCAAAAAACAGATATAAAAAAAATGTCAGAACCCACTTATATTCGTTTATTAGGAAGTACAGCCAGCGGGAGGCTTTATTTAAAGGAAAAGAAAAAGGCTTTTCTTCTTCCTGTTGTAAGCAAACTGTCTAGTTTTCACAATAAACAAATCGCATTGGACAGTAAAGCAGCTGCGATCTATTCACTAGGGGCCCCGCTTTCGTTTCAGCAGAAATTAACAAAATTGGAATATAGCCAGCCGCCTATTATGAAATAAAAGAACAAGATTTCTTAAATTATAGATAAAGTGAAACTTCAATCAGTGGAGGTTTCTTCCTCCCCACTGATTGTTAGTTAAACCAATTAGGCTTTTATACGGGCAAGTTTCTATCCATCTAGATTCCTCTTCTTCTCTTATAATCCCTTAGACGGTGGACAAAAGCCGGTTAAGATATGACAAAGAATTAATTTTTCCCTATCTAGAAACTTTATTTATACAAACTTTTTTTTTGCTATAGATTATTGCTTTTGAAGATGCAAGCTTAATATACTGCGAATGGGCGCCAAGACACCTCGTCGCATACAGTTCCTGTAGAAATCCTTCCTGTTTTTTCAGGCTTCTACGTCTTTCTTCTCCCATTTCCCCTGTTAAAAACAACAAATTTTAAGAAGACAGCCTATAAAAAAGAAAGCAGGAGAATTTCACATTATCTCTGCTTTCTTTTTTATAACTATAGCTTTAAACACCATTTTCCAGTTCCCAATCTTTTATCATTTTTTTTATATTTCCCATTTGTCTCCTTGTTTCTTCTTCACCCAGTTCAATAATTTTCTCTAGATTAGTAAATGCTTTGCTGTTAAACATTTCAACAGGAGGACGAATCATAAAATCACTTGCTATTTCTCTGCTATTCACTAGTTCCATTTGGATAATATCAAGACTTCTCATAATCACATCATAAATCGAGTTAATTTCCGCTGTTATATTTACATTCGCAACATCGACCGCAATAATTAGATCAGCTCCCATTTCTCTGACAACTGAAACTGGCACACGATCTATCACACCGCCATCTACGAGAAGGCGGCCATCTATTTTTTCAGGAATAAAAATCCCTGGGATGGAAATGCTTGCTCGAACCGCTTCTGCAATGGGACCTTTTGAAAACACAACTTTTTCCCCTGATAATAAATCTGTCGCAACAACGGATACAGGAATATCTAATTCTTCTATATTTTTCCCAAATGTAAATAAACGAATCATTTCCTTTACTTTATTACCAGCAATAAATCCCATTTTCGGCACAGTAAAATCTAAAAAATATTTTCGTTTAAAAAATTTAGATAAATCATATAATCGCTCTATATCTAATCCGGCTCCGTAAAGTGTTGCAACAATAGATCCGATGCTGCTTCCAGCAATAAAATCTATTGGTATATTCTCTTCTGTTAAAACTTTTATTACACCAATATGAGCGAATCCTCTTGCCCCGCCTGATCCCAACGCTAACCCTATTTTTGGAGGCCCCATTCCTTTTTCCCCCTCTCCAATTTTATTGAAAAATATATTCATTCATATACTGGGATGCACTTTCTATTTTGAACCTTTAAAAAGGTTTCATAATCGAAAATGTTTCTCCTCTCCTTCTCTTAAAAACACCTTTGCTTATCAATCTTATGGTCTTTTTTTTTTAGATATGAGTATATTGAAGGATAAGGAGATAAATAGGACGAGGTTCACAAGACAATCGAAAAAATAGCAGGTATATTTGCTTCTACTTTTTATTATGCACTATACGTTTATTTTGTTCTTTTTGGCACTGCTTATAAAATCATTTCAATAACAAAGGAGGGTGCCTTATTTGTACCGTTCAAAAATAAAAACTATTTTATTGGCCTTATCTGCATCTCTTTTGGCATTTGCTTTAATAGCCTTTCCTGCCGTTGCAGTAGACGCATCAAAAAAAGGACTTAATACTTGGTGGACCATCGTATTTCCATCCTTGCTGCCTTTTTTGATTCTTTCAGAAATAATGATTGGATTTGGTGTTGTCCGTTTCCTAGGTGTCTTATTAGAGCCTTTGATGCGACCCCTTTTTCGGGTTCCAGGAGTTGGCGGGTTTGTCTGGGCAATGGGAATGGTATCCGGATTTCCAACAGGGGCAAAATTAACAGCGAGACTACGCGAAGAAAAGCAATTAACAAAAATAGAAGCAGAAAGGCTTGCTTCCTTTTCCAATGCTTCCAATCCCATGTTTATTATCGGCGCTGTATCTGCTGCTTTTTTTCATAATCCGAAACTGGGGTTTTTGCTGGCATTCGCCCATTATTTGGCTAATTTTACGGTGGGCATCTGTATGAGGTTTTATGGCAGCAAAGATGAAAAGAAAAAAACAGAAAAAATTAGGAGACCTTCTTTGCGCAAAGCATTAACGGAACTGCATCGTACCCGCCTAAAGGATAAGCGGCCTATCGGAAAGCTGCTTGGCGATGCCGTCAGTTCTTCCATCCAGTCTCTCCTTATGGTCGGTGGATTTATTATTCTTTTTTCCGTCATCAATCGTCTATTATTTCACCTACATATCACATCTTTTTTTGCACAATTTCTCCAGTCTTTTTTTCAGCTGTTTCATTTTCCAGCCGATTTAAGCATTCCTTTTATTGCAGGAATTTTTGAAATCACACTGGGCAGCAAGCTAACAAGCGATGCAGAATCTGCCACGCTGATGCATAAGGCAATTATTACAAGCTTTATCCTAGGGTTTAGCGGCTTAAGCGTACAAGCACAAGTAGCGAGTATCCTTGCACAAACAGATATCCGCTTTAAACCATTTTTCTTTGCAAGAATTTTACAAGCTTTATTTGCATGCCTTTATACATTTCTTTCATGGGACTTTTTCGCCAAGCATTTTTTCACTTCAGAAAAACCAGCTATGGCAGTTCCTGATCTATTAGGAGACTCTTCTTCATTCATACAAACAGCTTTTGAAAAATTATCGACGTTCGGCCCCGTATTTACCATTGGTTGTTTGCTTTTTTATTGTTTTATATTGCTGGGGCGCATGAAAAACAGAACAATATAAGAACAACCCCCGTTCCTCTTGAACGGGGGTTTTATGTATAATCAAACTTTTTTTAGTGCTTGGTACTTTTTTGTGAGAGCTTCTTCTACCACTTTAGGAACTAATTCCGATATGTCGCCATTATATTTGCTTACTTCTTTTACAATACTTGAACTTAAAAAAGAATATTGATTATTGGTCATGATAAAAAAGGTCTCTATTTCCTCGCTTAATACACGGTTCATTGAGGTAATCTGCATTTCATATTCAAAATCAGATACTGCCCTCAATCCGCGTATAATCGCATTTGCCTGAATGCTTTTGGCGTAGTCAATTAATAATCCTTCATAGGAATTCACCGTTACATTAGGAATGTCTTTTGTTACTTCTTTAATTAATGCAAGCCTCTCTTCCACTGTAAAAAAAGGTTTTTTGCTTGAATTATTTAAAACACAAATAGAAACTTGCCCAAATACTTTTGCTCCTCTTTTAATAATATCAAGATGACCATATGTAATAGGGTCAAAACTTCCAGGACATACTGCAATACTAGCCATACCTTATTCCTCCACCCAAGATGTAAAATGATAAATAGAAATCGCAATAATCCCATACTTTTCATATTTTATCTGTTCTAGACGGCCAACGTTTTTTGGCAGAACGACATCAGAGCTATGCTCACAAACAATAACCCCGTCTGCTTTGAGCAAGTGTTCCTCTTCAATGGTAGAAAGGAGCTGCTCTAATTGTTGCAGCTTATACGGCGGATCCAAAAAAATGAAATCGAAGCTGCGTTCTCTTTTTACAAGTGCCTTTATTGCTCTGTTGGCATCATTTCTGTATATTTCTGCTTTATCTTCTAATTTGCAGGCAGCAAGATTGGATTTTATTGTAGCAATAGCTTTCCCTTCTCTATCAACAAATACTGCCTGCGCCAAGCCTCTGCTTAATCCTTCAATTCCAAGGCCACCGCTTCCTGCAAATAAATCTAAGGCGATGCCTCCTCTGAAATAGGGGCCAATCATATTAAATATTGCTTCTTTTACTTTATCCGTTGTAGGTCTAGTAGAATTTCCCGGGACTGCTTTTAACGGAATTCCTTTATTTTCTCCAGAAACTACTCTCATTGTAATCACCACTATACTTTTAATAAATAAACTATTTATCCTTATTAAAAAACTTAATTTTCATATTGTGCAGCAATAAAAACCGCCAATAAATCTTTGACTTCTACTTTATCCTTTCCTATCCTACCATAAACAAAGTATGCAGCCAACATTCTTTCGCTTTTGAAAATAATTCGGCTATAAAATAAACATTTTTCATCTAGCTTACTTTTTAAAAGAGTGTATTTTTGCTGAGTATTCTCTAAAATTTTTTTCTAATGTATAAGAACCTGTTCATTGGCAATACTGTAAACAACAGCATCTAATAAGAGGATGTTGTTGCCAACCGCGGAGAAGACTTACGTTTCCCCATAAGTTCTTCCTCCGGTTTCTCCTCTCCCTTTACCTTCTTTCCTTTTTAAAGGATATAGAAGGAACCTGTAAGCAGTATCGCTTGCGGGTTTTTTTATTTTTATGCATAAAAAAAGCAAAAGATTGTCTCCTTCGCTTTATATGCCCATTTTATAATCGTATTCTTTCGCTTTATCGGGTTTAGAATTTTCAAACTCCACTTTCAAATATGGTTTATAAGATGGCTCTACTTTTTTCACATAAGAGTAGGTGTTGATTTTTGCCATCACTTGTTCTACATCCTCTTGATTTGTGTAAATAACCACATATTTTAATCTTTTTGATATATAGTGAACATTTCCAAATCTTCGTAATGTTTTGGCTTGTTTTAACGAGTATAGCCAAACAATAATCCCTTGTCTTTGCCCTAGCATGTTATATCTCCTTCATCCATTTCTGTATTTTTCATTTATTCTGCCATACCATCAATAGCAAACCAGAATAGATTTCTATTATAATTTATGTATATTTATCCATTGAATGTCTTTTCTTATTAGCTGCTGTACATCGATCATAGTAGTTTTTTACACAAAAAACAAGCAAACAAACAGCTTATCAAACCTTAACTGAAATATAAAAAATGGCGGCGATAGCCTTATATATATGCTTTCGCCACCCTTTATTTTAGGCAGAACAACTGCAACTGCCGCCGCTACCGCATCCTCCAGAACTACAGCCAGAAATTTCATCAAAAAATGGATTTCCTGTAGGAACCTTTACATATTCCGATACAGACCGGCCAATCATAACACTTATCTCATCAAGGAGTTTTTGCAGATTATTTTCTGCCACTTTAAATGCAGCTACATGATGATCAAGATCCATTTCCCTCTTCAGCACTCGAATATCCATCATTACCTTTTTATATTCAGGATGATATTTACCGAAACGCTGCACTTCTTCATAAAGATCCTTCATTTCATTAAAACGAAGAATTTTTTGCTGCGTTTTTTGGTTTGTATTTAAATTGGATAAACAAATACGATATTGTTCGGCGACATCTGAATCTACGATCATTTCAGCAATTGCCTCTGCTTCTTCTTGAATAATAATTATTTCAGTTGTAGCAAGCACGTATCCGCTCACCTCCAACTATATTTTACTTGAAATAGCTGGGAAAGAAAAGGCTTGAGTTTTTTTAATCTTCATTATTGAATGGTCACTGTAAATTCTTTGCTTAAATGGTAAGGTTTATTGTTAGCATTTACCGCCTCTACCACCAGCTTATGTTCTCCTGCACTCAAATCCCTCACTACAAATGCAGCAGAGTGATGCTCACTTACTAATTGACCATCTACTTTCAACAATAGTTTCGCTTGTTTTTTGGGATTGTTTTTCCGAAACGATAAAGAATTTAATCTGCACTCAATAAATACAGAGCTCCCTCTGACAACATGATGCACCGTTATTTCTTGCTCATTAAGAGCAACCGCTGATGCTTGTACTGCATGGGAGAAAGAGTATCTATCTATCGCTGACTCCTTTTGGGGCTTTACGTCCTTATCTGGAATATCATGACTGCAGGCAGTAAAAAGAAACAAGACAGGGATACTGTTTAATAGTAGTTTTTTCAATAAGAACACTCCTGAAAATTTCATTTTTTGTTAGTATTCTCTGCAGTGCTCCTTTTTACTCTTTCCTAAGCCATTTCTATTTTGCAAAAACATAAACATTTCAATATGTTAGCAATCAAGATTGTTCATTCATCGCTTGAAACATGCTGACCATCATGGAAGCCATTTGTACACCATTTGAAAATTTTGCAACATGATCAGGAATTGTTTTTTTATAATAATGTAAGGAAGCAACTTCAAACGCTTCTAGCTCGTTAGGGTTGCGGCTTAATTCTCGATACCACTGTGGCTGTTCACGAATAAACTTCTGCAATTCTGGACTTTGAGAAATATATTCTTTAATCGTCGGTCGCATTCGTTAACACATCCTTAATCTTGGCGGAATGAAAAAGGTCCTGAAGGCTTTTTCTCTCCACTCGTTTTATTGGAGCTTTTAGCTGTTGTTCCGCCAGCTGAAAATTGAGAAATAACACCTTGAATCGTCCCTAGTGCTTGATTTAGGTTGGCGATATATCCTTGAAGCTGATTTTGGTCCATACTTTTAATCGAGTCCATCACCGTAGACATCCATACTGACTTACTGGAATTAGTATTATCTGTTGTTTTTTCCTTTGCTTGTATTGGTTCACTTCGATAGTTGTCCCAACGAGTATCTTCCTCTCCTAATAAATACCATTCCTCAAACAGCTCTTGCCAACTTGATTTTCCTCTTCGTACTTCCTGTATAATTTTTGGATTGGCTTTCACAAATGTTTTAAATTGTTCTACAGAAGGATGAAGTTTTTTATTTGCCATGCCATTTCACCTCTATCATGTACCTCTGCCTATATTAACATATGAATATCTCCTATAAAGGTGTATGTCTTTATAAAGTGCAACTTCAATTATCAGGGAGTTCCTGCGTCCTTTCCTGATTGCTAGTCACACAGACATTTTTATGTGGACATTATAAGTCTGTATGCTTTATATTGATTAAATGTTTTTTACCCGCAAACTTCTACTTTTATGTGGAATAGATCCAATACAAAAAGCTGGTCAAGGAGCAATCCTCTAAAAAGAACATTGCTCCTTGACCAGCTTTACCATTTCTCTATAAAATTTTGCGTGTAATATTTTTGATACACTCCAACGCCTAAATGAGTAAATTCTTTATTTAAAAGACATTCTCTATGCCCTTTGCTGTTTAGCCAGCCTTCCATCACTGCAGCTGCATCTAAATAACCTGCTGCAATGTTTTCACCTGCTGCTTTATATACTATGTCTCCCTTTTTTAAGCGTTGAGTTAGATCCCCATATTTTTTGGAAGCATGGGAAAATGATTTCGTCTCAAACATATCTATACTGTGCCCAAGAGCTACCTTGGCCGTTTCCCTATCCCAGCTGACGGAATCTAAATGGAATCTTTTTCTAATAATATTTGTAATATCTAAAATTTGCTTTTCATTTCCTTTTTCCACTGCTTCACTGTCGCTTTTTTTGTTTGAAGCAGCTTCTACTAATTCCCCACGATACACCAGTTCAAACGGCCGCAGCTGCAACAATGTTTTGGCATCCATATAACGGATGCTTGATAAAGTTCCTGTAAATTTATCAAAATATAATTGTGCATAAAAATCGCCGATACGTATTAATGGCCGATTATTCACTTCATCTTCAGACAGTTCAAATCGATAAGAAGAATTATCATAACGGAAACTAATATTGGTTTCAATTGGGGTACTTGCAAATATAGCGCCTACTTCTTGTCCAATTTTATACGGAGCAATATTTACTGCATCTCCTATTGCAAAAACAGTAACCACTTTATTTTGATAAACCCCCGCCTGAAAATATTCCTTTTCCTCGTTATTGTATATCCACCAATTATAATCATAAGAACTTGCATCTATTCTAGTTGGTTTTCCATATTTTTTTTCTAATATAGAGCTGCTTTTGCCAATTAATGTTGCTAGTCCTTCTTTGGGGACTGGAAGACTTTCCCCTGTACCAGCCGAATCTTTTTTTATATCATCATTTTCTGTCGCTTGATTGCTGCCGTCTTCCACCAGCACATCTGGATTACTTCCTTTATCTGTTATATTCAAATAAAATCCAATCGCAATTAGTATAGAAATAATAGCCAATATCCTAATTACCGTTTTCAGAGGGCACACATCCTCTCTAGCATCATTTCTATCATTATATGCCCATTTGCTACCCATCTATCAAGCAATTTGACACTCTTTTTTCCATTCCATTTGTTTATTTGAAACACTTTGAATTCAGGCGTAAAAAACAAATATTTTACGCCTGCCAGCTTTGCCGTCCCTTTAAAATCCTAATATTGCTTTTATAACAGATGTTGTTTCGCCACCATGATAAAAAACATATAATAATAAATATACCATAACTCCAGTTATCGCTGTACAAAACCAGACAATGCTAGTAACAGGTCCTAATTTGCGGTGAAACGCATAATTTTTTTTATAGCCTGTTACAAGCATTGTTATTCCCATTACTGCTCCCACTGTTGCAAGCGTAATATGGAAAATCAGAAAAATTGTATAGTAGATTTTAATATTATCTGGACCGCCAAATGATGTATTGCCTATAAAAATGGTTCTAGAAGCATAAATAATAAAAAAGATGACAGCAAATATTGCAGCAAAAAACATGGCTTTTTGATGTGCTGCTATCTTTCTTTTTAAAATCAGATTCCACCCTATCGCTACAAAAATGGCGCTAAGCACAATAAATGTCGTGCTGATTGTCGGCAGAATCGGCAATGAAAATTCCATATGCGCATTACCTCTTTCCTAAAAATCTTCATTTTATATTAATGTTACAAGCACCATTGCCACAAATAAAATCGTCATATATTGAAGAGAATAAACAAACATGGCAGTTGCCCACTTCAGCTCGTCCTTTTTTCTGCTTGCATATATTCCAGTTGCAACCCAGCCAATATTTAAAAGAGTTGCTAAAATTAAAAATGGCGTGCCTAATGAAGTTAATAAAAACGGCAAAGGAAATAGCGCGATTACCCATGCATAAGTATGTTTTTTTGTTACCTCAAAACCTTTAACGACAGGAAGCATCGGAATGCCTGCTGCTCTGTATTCCTCCACTCTTCTAATCGCCAATGCATAAAAATGAGGAGGCTGCCAAAAAAACATGATTAAAAATAAACTCCATGCCATTATATCCAAACTTGGATCTACTGCAGCCCAGCCAATTAGCGGCGGCACTGCTCCAGAAAAGCTGCCGATTACAGTATTAGACACTAGCCTTCTTTTTGACCACATAGTATACACAACCACATAACTAAAAGCGCCAACTAATGCAATGACAGTTGCTGTAATAGTCGTCATCAAAAGAGCTAATGTTCCAAGTCCAATAAAACCAAAACCTAAAAATGCAACTTTTTTCGGCGTTACTTTCCCTGTAACAGTCGGTCTTCCCTTTGTCCGTTCCATTAATGGATCAATATCACGATCAATATAATTATTTAATGCACAAGAACCGGCAATAATTAAAGCAGCTCCAGCTAAAGTATACAAGATAGTATCGATATTTAGTAAAAATCTCTCTCCAGAAAAATGCAGAGCCAGCCATAATCCTGTAAAAATGGTAATTAAATTAGAATTGACAATCCCAATCTTTATCAAAGCCAAAAAATCTTTCCATGCAGATGTTTTTTCTACTGGAGCTTCTGTATAAGCTCTAGAATTAGCCATATATTTTTCCTCCCTTTATATAAAACAGGCAGTTATCCAATTTTTATAGTATTTATTTATATGATTGTGCCAGTTTTCACAATTAGCAACATCATCATATTAAAAATGAGCCCTTCTGTAATTAAACCATATTTTCCGCTAATTTTCTGCATCTTTTTACAAAAAATTATTCTAATATCTCTTTAATTATTATTAACTTATTATCCCACCATAACAGACAGCAAGACTTCTGCTGTCTCCGGTTTCCATTTAGTTTCTTTCTAAACTCTATTATATCGGTTTTTAAACTAGTAGCCAAATATATTCATCCTTTTGGATAATTGTTACAACCAGTTGAGCAGCTTTATGTCTTGTTCACAAAAAACAAAAAAAGAGGAGGTTGGGACACAATTAATTAGATAATCTGTAAAGACGAATAGTCTCTACCTTTAGCTTTAGCTTTAAAATAAAGGCTAGTTTTGCAATTTTGGTTACTTGTGTTTTTACATATAGTCAAGTGTAAAAACTAATTCGTTCCATTGCGCTACAGACACTCCCTTTCCGCGGCTCAGCTCGAGCCCCACGGAAAGCGAAGTGTATTCAGGCTGCGGGTAATAACAACAAACTTTACTGAAACCACCCTTTTAAAAGCTTAAAAACGAACAATTATATGTAATTACATATAATTGTTCGTTTTTATTTTCAACTGGAATACTTATGTCCCAGCCTCCTCTTCTTTTAGCCTCGTCTATTTTGCAGAAAGCTGTTTTTAGGCTGCGGGAATATGTCTGCCTCTACTTGCTCTTCTTTATTTTTATACACTTTTTCAAATTTAACAAACATTGAAACATTAACAAGTATCCCCATGCTGATCGCCAACTGGACCAATGATGATCCTCCATAGCTGACAAATGGCAATGGCACACCCGTTAGCGGAATCACTCCAGATACACCGCCAATATTAATAAATGACTGGATGCCAATCATGCCTGAAATTCCAATCGCAAGAAGGCTGCCAAAAGGATCTTTGCAACGCAGTCCAATATAAATCCCTCTAAGTACAATATAACTTAAACATAAAATAACAAAGCTGACTCCAGCTACCCCAAGCTCTTCTGCAATAACTGCCATAATAAAATCTGTATGGCCATCTGTTAAATATCCTAGTTTTTGTACGCCTTGCCCTAAACCTAGCCCTTTTAACCCTCCGCTTCCAATCGCAATAAGAGAATTGCTCATTTGATATCCTGAACCAGATTCATCTGCAAATGGAGAATGGAAAAACACTAAAAATCTATCCATCTTTTTCTGCGTAAAAATCTTCCCTCCCAATAGTAAAAGCACCGGAATAGCTGCCGCAAGTCCTATGACAGCAAGCCTTAGAAGATTTCGCAAATTCATTCCCGAACATAAAATAATGGTTCCGCCAATTAAAAAAATAATCGCAGCTGTCCCAAAATCGGGTTGGACTGCAACAAGCCCACAAACTAAAATTAAATAGACAATGGGAGGAGCTGCTCCTTTATTAAATTGATTAATATAAGATTGTTTTTTTGCATATGCTGCCGCCAAATAAACAATTACAGCCAATTTAACAAATTCTGAAGGCTGCAAGCTTGAACTTCCAAAGTGATACCAACTTTGCGCATTACCAGCAGTATGCCCAAGTACAAAAATGCCCAAAAGCCCCAATAATGACAAACCAACCATTGGCACTAATATTTTTTTGCTTAATAGTGCTTTATATGGGAAAATAGCTGTCACGATAAAAACGAAACCTGCAACAAACAAATTAATTATTTGTTTTTTATAATAATATTCACTGCTGCCAAAGTTATAATATTGGACAGCACTTACCATACTGGCACTATAAATCATAATTAACCCAAAAAGCGACAACATCACCATTGCTGCAATTAAAGAGTAATCATAAGATTTTAATATTTTTTTTAACATCAAACCGCTTCCCTTACTATTTCTAGGTTGTATTATACATTCGCTAAAATTTGTTTGTTTCCTGCAAAAAGTGAAGAACAACTTATTGCCCTCTTAAAATATGTATGCTTGCGTTTCTTTTTTCCAGATTAAAAAAAACTCAAACAACCTATTTCTTGTTTGAGTTTGCTTTTTTATTTTCTTGTAGATGCTTCGTGCAATGCAGAAAGTTCTTTTTCCAATTCATCTAAAATCTTTTTGCCGACAGTTTCATCTACCAAACCAAGACGAGTAGCAAAATCTATTTCTTTGGATAAGCCAAACATTTGCGTATCCAGAACTTCTTCATATAAAGGACATTGCGGCATTGTTAAATTATCCATCTGTACTTTAATTAGCTTTAATATTTTGTCTGCATCTGCTTTTAATAATGCATTTGCTTTTTCTTTATGATTAATAATCATATCAGAAGTCAACCTTATCCCCCCGTTTCCGAGCGATTATCCTATTTATAAAGTTTAAACCTATCATCAGAAAAATGCAAGAACAATCCTATTGGCTTTGTACTCTATCATCGTTCGGAATGTTGTCCAAGATGCTTCGCTAATTGCTTTGGCTAGTTTGTAGTTTTTCAGCATATTCGATACTTGCAAATCTTCTATGCCAATGACATCGTGGTTTTTGATGAGGTTGGTAGAGATTTTTTGCAAGTAGTCTATTCTTGCATTCGTGATTTTTTCATGAAGACGGGCTACTTTTCGTTTTTGTTTCTGATAATTTTTTCGCTTCTTCTAATGGACATTTTTGTTTTAAAGCCACTTGTTGCTGTCTGGAAGGAATCCGTTTTGCACCCGCCAATTTCTTTTCCCCTGTACGAAACCACTTAGGATTTCTAAAGACTTCCCCAGTGGAAAGGACGGCAAAATCTTTTAATCCAAAATTCAGCCTAACAGAGGAGCCAGTTTTAAGTAATTCTTACCCTTCTGTTTCTACTAAAATAGACACAATGCTGCTTGGCTTACGTCTAACCGTAGCTCTTATGATACGCCCTTCTACTTCCTGACTTTCGGCAAAGCAAACAAGGCCAAGTTTAGGCAATTTCCTTTTCTTTTAACCATTCTAAACGTTGCTTTAATGCCGGCAATTGAGAGGAACGAGCCTTATACGTTAATCCTTTGCCTGTTTCTGCGTAAGCATCCTTCCATTTTTCTAAAAAATGGTTAAACACAAAAGGGGAACAGCCAATGGTTTTAGTAATCAGTATTTCCTGTTTCCCTCCTTTTCTCTTCTTCCTTTTTTCTTCTTCCTTTCCTCCACGCAACAGTCGGACAATCGAGATGAAAAAAACACTCCATCCCTTGATTCCTCTCCACCTTGCTCATTGGGCTATGCCCTTCTCTTTCCTTGAAGATGGAGTCTTCTCGCGCCACTTTACATCCTTCAAACAAAAAATAAAAAATGACAGATAAATGCAAGATAGCTATACTGAATAGGAAGAGATAAAAAACACAAAAATGTAACCGCTTCTTTTTTTGATAAGGAATGAGAAATTCCTATAAAAGAAGGGGAAGGAGGAAAAAAATGCAGGATATTATACCAATTAAAGGTGCTGTTAATTTTCAAATCACCATTGATCCAAGTGTATGGATTTTTGATGATCGCAAACAAACAGCAGAACAACTCTTTAGTTCTATTCAAGCAACTGATGAAATGGAAGAATATACAAAAGAGGTATCCGCACATTGGGATAGAGAAATTGCAGAAGGAGCTGTTTTTCCTCCCACTTTAAAATCAGAAAAAAAATATAAAAAAGAGGAGTTGCTCTCAGGGACTTTTTTTATGCCCCTTGCTCCATTTATCCGTAATGCGGAACCTATTATTTCTGCCAAAGAAATTCAGATTATTTCACAAGGAGAAATCATCTCCTTTCCCCTTTCCTCTCTAGAGGAGATGATGCTATTATTTTGCACAAACGGCAAACCGCTCAAAAGTGATGGGCCTGTTCATGTTTATTTTAAAAACAAACATGAACATCAACAACCCATTAAGTATGTAGAATCTTTTGTAATCTCTTGAAAATAGTTTTGTTGAAACTATTTTCCATCAGCCAAAATGCATTTGGCTGATGGAAAAATGCCCTCTTTATTTTATTGGCAACACAATGAATGCCCCAAGCTAGCCAAAAATTGCTACAAAAGATCTGCTGCAAGCTGTGCAAGCCCTGAGCGCTCCCCTTTCACTAGCTTGACATGTCCAGCTATCTGCTGATCTTTAAAACGTTCCACAACATAAGAGAGACCGTTATTAAAGGCATCTAAATATGGATGGTCAATTTGTTCTGGATCTCCCATCAAAACGATTTTGCTGCCGTCTCCAACCCTTGTTAAAATCGTTTTCACTTCATGCTTTGTTAAATTTTGCGCTTCATCAATAATAATAAATTGATCTGGAATGCTTCTGCCGCGAATATAGGTTAATGCCTCAACTTCTATCGATCCCATCCCGGCAAGAATCGCTTCCAATTCACCCGGTTTTTTTGTATTAAATAAATATTCAAGATTATCAAATATCGGCTGCATCCAAGGTCTTAGCTTTTCTTCTTTTTCCCCTGGGAGATAACCTAAATCTTTCCCCATAGGCACAATTGGCCTTGCTACTAATAATTTTTTGTATTCTCCAAAATCTTCTGTTTGCATCAATCCTGAAGCCAAGGCTAATAATGTTTTACCTGTACCTGCTTTCCCAATTAAAGTAACTAGTGGAAGGTCTTTTTTCAGCAGCAATTCAATGGCCATCGTCTGCTGTACATTCCGCGGCCGTATTCCCCAAATATGTTCATGGTCAAATACAAGTTTTTTTATAAACTTTCGGGAAGAATCCACCATTGCCAGTGCAGAAGAAGAAGATCCCAGCACATCTTTTAATATGAGAAATTCATTTGGATAATATATTCCATTTCCTATTTCTGAAATAGGAAGTTTTCCTTTTTCATAAAACTTATTTAATATATCTAAAGTTACTTGTACATCTGTAAAACCTGTATATAAGTGATCATTTTCTACTACACGATCACTTAAAAAATCTTCTGATACTAAACCGATTGCATCTGCTTTAACTCGAACGAGTGTGTCTTTGCTGACTAATACGACGGTTCGTCCATTTTTCTTCTTCTGTTCCTCTAAAGATAAATTCTTTGCTACCGCTAAAATGCGATTATCATTTGTCTTTTCCACAAAAATTTCTTGCAGTTGATGAAAGGAGCGATGATTTAATTCAATCCGCAAATTCCCGCCATTTTCTAAGGGGATTTTTTCATGCAATTTCCCTGTTTCTCTTAAATTATCGATTAACCTAGATATTTGTCTTGCATTCCTCCCGATCTCGTCCATATAGCGCTTTTTGCTGTCCACTTCTTCGAGTACTACTGCGGGAATTACTACATCATTGTCTTTAAATGAAAAGATGGAATATGGGTCTTGTAACAAGACATTCGTATCTAAAACATATATTTTACTCAAACTGATGCCTCCTGCTCTACTGTCATATATTGCTTGCTATCCGCTTTACGGAAAGGAACCTTGGTTAAATATATGTTTTACCGCATAAAGATAGAAGATATTTTGCACAATAAAGATAGAAAGTGTAAAAAAATGTGATGAATTATCTTTTTTGGGAGGTATTTTCATGAAAAAATTTGCCTTAATCATGATCTTTATGCTTCTTTGCGGCTGTACAAATGTTGATAACAATAACAATGTGTCACAACCAAATGAAGCAAATCCACATGTGAAAAATGTGAAAAACTCTACGATTAATGAAGTAGACCAAAAATCTGGGCAGGATATTGCAAAACGACTTGTCTCCCTTGCTACAAGCATTCCTAACGTCAATGATGCAACAGCCGTTGTATTAGGGCATTATGCGATTGTCGGCATAGATATTAAAGCAAATTTAGATCGTTCTGAGGTTGGCTCTATTAAATACTCTGTTGCCGAAAGTTTAAAAAATGATCCAAATGGTGCTTATGCCATGATAGTAGCTGACCCAGATGTAACTGCTAGAATTAAAGAAATTGCGGAGGATATTGAAAATGGTGAGCCTGTTCAAGGAATTTTTAATGAATTAGCTGATATTACAGGTAGAATCATGCCAGAAGTGCCGGCAGATATGATAAATCCTAATGCAAAAACAAAGGTGAAAAATCCTGATGAAAAATTAGATGGCTCAGAAGAAAAGCAATTAAAAAATGAGCAAGATGAGCAATCAAATAATCATCTTCGGGATTAAACTCGTTTTCTCCTGCTTATTATATTATAATACCTCTATCATCCAATTTAAAATTTAATGATTAGAGGTGCACAGTTTGAAAGTGAAATGCGTAATATGCGATAAAATTGAAGATATTGATGAAAACTCATTTCAGGCAAAACGCCTGCGAAATAGGCCTATCCATACCTATATGTGCAAAGACTGCGAAACAAGAATAACAAAAAATACTCAAAAGCGAGCAGCCACTGGCAATTTCGCCCTATACCGCAGCAAAACCACAGAAGACGACTGGTAAACAGAAATGCGGAAGCTCCTTGATTATCCCCGTACAGACTGGCCGATTAAATACGCCGCGTCCTGCGGCAACATCGGCACTTGTACATCCTGTACGGCGGAGACACCGGCTAAAGATAAAGGAAACAAGGTGAACGTCAGTGAATCGATGGTGACTTATCTTTAGGAAAGGACTTGAAGCTATTCAGACGCTGGGATGCCTGCAGTTAGGTGAAAAAAATCTAAAAGGTATCCGACTTAGTGCTAGATAACATAAAAAAGAAGGGGAACTTCATTAATGAAGTTCCCCTTCTTTTTTTTATGTTATCTTATTCAACAAGTTTTTTCTTTTTTGTTACACGTTCACGCTCAGATTTATTTAAAATCTTTTTGCGCAGACGAATAGATTCTGGTGTTACTTCGCAGTATTCGTCTTCATTTAAATATTCTAAAGACTCTTCCAATGTCATGATTTTTGGTTTTTTCATTGTTGATGTTTGGTCTTTGTTTGCAGAACGGATATTTGTTGCTTGTTTTACTTTTGTAATATTAACCGTAATATCATTTTCACGAGTATGTTCTCCAACAATCATACCTTCATAGATTTCTGTTCCTGCTTCCACAAAGATAATTCCGCGATCTTCTACTTGCATAATACCATAAGTAGATGATTTGCCTGATTCCATACTTACAAGCACACCTTGACGGCGTCCTCCAACTTGTCCAGATGCCATTGGCTGATAGCTGTCAAATGTATGGTTGATGATACCATAACCACGAGTTAATGTTAAGAATTCTGTTGTATATCCGATTAAACCACGTGCAGGTACATTAAAGATCAAACGCACTTGACCATTGCCATTATTGACCATATCAAGCATTTCGCCTTTACGGGCACCAATTGATTCCATTACTGAACCTGTATGTTCTTCTGGAACATCGATTTGTACGCGTTCAACTGGTTCGCAACGTACACCATCGATTGTTTTTACGATAACTTCTGGTTTTGAAACTTGCAATTCATATCCTTCACGACGCATATTTTCAATAAGGATAGATAAATGCAGCTCTCCGCGGCCAGATACAGTCCAAGCATCAGGAGAATCTGTATTTTCAACACGTAAACTTACATCTGTTTCTAATTGTGCACGCAATCTTTCTTCAATTTTTCTTGAAGTTAGATATTTACCTTCTTTACCAGCAAATGGAGAGTTGTTAACTAGGAACGTCATTTGCAATGTAGGCTCATCAATGCGAAGCACTGGAAGTGCATCTTGATGATCAAAAGGACAAACTGTTTCCCCTACGTTAATGTCTTCCATTCCTGATACTGCAATTAGATCCCCAGCATAAGCTTCTTCAATTTCTTGTCTTTTTAGGCCAAAGAAACCAAATATTTTTGTAACACGGAATTGTTTCACAGTTCCATCAAGTTTCATTAACGCTACTTGTTGGCCCACTTTCATTGTTCCGCGGAACACACGGCCAATACCAATTCTTCCTACATAGTCATTGTAGTCAAGAAGAGATACTTGGAATTGCAATGGCTCTTCGCGGTTATCCACTGGCGCTGGGATATGCTCGACAATTGCATCATACAGAGACTGCATATTTTCATCCTGCTGCTCTGGATTTACACTCGCGGTACCATTAATTGCAGATGCATAGATAACTGGGAATTCTAATTGTTCTTCTGTTGCATCTAATTCAATAAATAAGTCAATTACTTCATCAACAACTTCTGCTGGACGAGCAAAATCACGGTCAATTTTATTTACAACAACAATTGGCGTAAGTTTTTGCTCTAATGCTTTTTTCAATACAAAACGTGTTTGCGGCATACAGCCTTCATATGCATCAACAACAAGCAATACCCCATCAACCATTTTCATAATACGTTCCACTTCGCCGCCGAAGTCAGCATGTCCTGGAGTATCCAAAATATTGATGCGTTTATCTTTATATTGAATCGCAGTATTTTTTGCTAAAATGGTAATACCGCGTTCTCTTTCTAAATCATTTGAGTCCATCGCACGTTCTTCCACATGTTCATTTGTACGGAATGTGCCAGACTGTTTTAAGAGCTGGTCAACCAATGTCGTTTTACCATGGTCAACGTGGGCAATAATAGCAATATTACGAAGATCTTCTCTAATTTTCAAAAATTTCACTCCTACCTAAATGGTCTATCTCATTTTTCATTATTTTAACATTATAACTGAGTCATTATACCATAGAATATACTAGAAACCTAAAAGGTTTTTCATGTAAAATAAAAAAAGACAGTTGTAAACGTTATTTTTGCCATCTTTAACTAAATCTATTGAAAAAATAAAGGATGATACATATTGAATATTGAAACAGGACCATTCTATTATTATAAGATATTTGCTGCTTCTGCCTTTATTTTGATTGGCATTTGTATAGTGGAAAAAAGCTTAAAAGGTGCCATTATTTGCTTTATTTTATTTTTAATTATTGTGTCTCTAGCTGTATATAAGAAAAAAAGAATACACTATAAAAAAAAACAGCTTAAAAATAGGCTCTAAATTAAATTTTCCTTCCTCATACAAAAAAGCAATAGGATGGAATAAAATAAATCATTCCATCCTATTGCTTTGCACCTCAATATCACCATTCTCCATTGTGCAAATATTTTTCCATAATTTCCTTATGCACTCCTGGTTTCCCAGCAAAAAAGGAGTTTTGCGTCAATAAGTCTAATTTTTCATTGCGCAGGGATGTAACCTTTCCTCCAAGTTCCTCCACCATTATTTTTCCTGCTGCATAGTCCCATGGAGAAAGCCTTAAAGTAATATACGCATCCATTCTTCCTGATGCGATATAGGCAAGTTCCAAACACGCAGAGCCAAATGACCTGGTTCCTCTCGCATCTCTTGCAAGAGGTGCCAAAATTTTTGGATCAATACGCTTGTTTTCTGTTACCCAAGTAGAATTTAAGCCTATGATCGCTTCTTCTACTGCAGTTTCTTTTAGCGGAGCAAGAGGCATAGCATTCATATATGCACCTTCTCCTTGGACAACATGATACAGTTCGTCAGCAACCACATCATAAATTAATCCGATTTTTCCTACTCCATCTTCATAGATGCCGATAGAAATGGCAAAGTCCCGCTGCATATGTATAAAATTCATAGTGCCATCAATAGGATCAATAATCCACACGACCCCTTTTAGATCTTCAATAGACGAGCTGAGCCCCTCTTCTCCTAAAATGCGGTGACTCGGGTATTGCTTATTAATATTTTGAATAAAAAATTCTTCTGTTGCTTTATCTATCTCTGTTACTAAATCATTTTTATTCGATTTTGTTTCAATTAACAGTTTTTTTGAAAAGGAATTTTTTATTCTTTCTCCAGCTTCTTTTATCCATTCTTTAGCATATGCATCTACTTCTAGCCAATTAGTCATCTTCCCCATCCTTATCTTATATTTTCTGCTCCTGCTTTATCCTAAAGTGAAACTTCAATCAGTCAGGGTTTTCTCCATCCCCATTGATTGTTATTTACACCAATCAGGCTTTTACGGGCAAGTTTCTAACCACCTAGATTGTTCCTTTTCTCTCATAATCTTGGGGCGGAGACAAAAGCCCGTTAATTCGTGATCAATATAAGAGCATTCCATTTACTTGTCTGTCTATATTTTAGCTTACTGTATGCATTATCATGCATCAAGTGCTATTTCTCCAAATATATCCTTTTGATGCAGCCAAAATTCTATGTAAAACAAAAATCATAAATGCTTTCAAATTGCGAGAGAGCATTTATGATTTAATACGTTTTTTCACCTATAGAGCTTTAAGTCTTAGAAGTTCCTGTCTAATTCTTTCAAGCTTTTGCTTACTTATGTTTTTCTGCGCTTCGTTTTGTTCGTTTATTGCATCAAATAAAGTAGCCAACTCATAATCCATTTCTAATCGAAGAACAGCTTTTTTTTCTCTTTCCACTTCATTCTTCTTTACCAAATTCATTAATTGTTTCACTTGACAGTACACCCCTTCCATAGACTTATAATTCTAATGATTTCTTATATCATATGTTGAAATCACTTTCCTTGCAACAAATATGTGCTCCTACCTAAAAGGTTCCTTTTCTTCACCAAAACACCTGTTTATGCTACAATATTTGACAACAAGTAAATGGGCTTTTCTACAAGATTCTCATTTGGTGAAACTAAAAAAATTTTTTTGCAGCATCGTTCTCTTTGTCTTCTGCCAACTATTTTATTTGTCCATCCAAAGAGAAAACATCCAGCTATATAAATATGTAAAGTATAGATAAGGGAAGAAAAGCAGCTCGTTTATTTCCTTACTTGGTTTTTAAATACCCAAACACCGTTGTTATAAACGTAAAAAGGAGTTAGATTATGAACTTTGCAGGATTTAATCAAAAAGATTTTGATACCTTTACAATAGAAGGCCTTGAAGAAAGAATGAAGGCAATCCAGGAACGGATTCAGCCTAAATTCCGAATAATCGGCGAGGCATTGACAAGTGAATTATCTGTCAAAACAGGCAATGAAATGTTTTTGCATATCGCTAAACATGCACGACGCACGATAAATCCTCCGAAAGACACATGGCTTGCCATTTCGGCAAATAAACGCGGCTACAAACAGCATCCACATTTTCAGATTGGCTTATTTGATGATCATGTTTTCATCTGGCTTGCCTATATTTATGAATTGCCGCAAAAGGCAGAATACGCAAAAACATTTCTGGAAAATTTAAACCAAATAAAAACAGCTATTCCCGATAATTATATGATTTCATCCAATCATATGAAAAAAGATGCAAAAAAAGTGGGGGAAACAGATTTGCAGCAGGCACTAGAACGTTTTCAGGATGTAAAAAAAGCAGAGTTTCTCGTTGGTCAGCATATCCAAGCATCTGATTCTATTTTGGCGAACGGCAATCAATTTATGGATTTAGTGGAACAAACCTTCGAAACTCTTTTGCCGCTTTATCAACTGTCTTTAAATAGCCGATAATCCCTTGCCAACTAGCAATTCAGCCCAATCATTTATAAATGATTGGGCTGACCTGTTCTTTATGGCATTTTTATTGTCGCATACTCCTCTGCCTCTTTTGCTTTTTTTATTGTTTTATAAGCAGAATATCCGCTTACTTCTTCGAATTCTCCACATACTTTTTTTTCTTGGGCAATGCTTGGCACAATTTTTTTAAAAGCCCGATAATGTTCCATTAATTCATTGCGTTTTATTCCTTTTTCATAACAGCTTTCAATACATTCAAAAAATTTAATGACCGCAACTATTTCATCTGTAGACCAATCGATATCAATTGGATATTGATACTCCATAAAAACACCCTTTTCTTCTATAATTTAGTGTCAAACTCTTTAAAACCAATGTTATTATTTTAAATCAACGAATTCCTATTGTAAAATGTGCTTTTTTAAGTTTATTGTTTTTAATAGAAAAAACAGAGAAATAGGACTTAGCCGCATATTTGTAGAGAAGGAAGGAGCAAACATCTATTGTATGAAGAGGACCGTCAAAGCTCTCCACCAAGGTCTTCGAGAGTCACCTATAGAAACAAAAATATATCAGCTGCTAATTTTCAAAGCCGAAATTCATACAAAAACAGCCTTTTTAAAAGAAAGATTGGTATGTAAATTTTTTTTGGCCATGCTAGTAGGGTAATAACCTTTCCAGGAAAAGGAAAGATAGGTCTCCATAAGGAAATAGGTTATGTAAATAAAGATTGGTAAAATATTTCTTTTAATTATAGTAAAAACTAATTGTATGCAAAAAAAATAAAAAATGCTATAATTCTTTTGTTTTATGGTTTCATTCAGATTAATGAGACAAAAAAACAAATAGTTTATTTTTAAATATATTTATAATAAAGAGGTGTGGAAATAAATTGTCACAACACGAAACACCGTTATACCACGGTTTATTGGAGCATGCAAAAAAAGACCCTATACAATTTCATATTCCGGGTCATAAAAAAGGAAATGGAATGGATCCCGAGTTTCGCGACTTTATTGGGGAAAACGCCCTTTCAATCGATTTGATTAATATTGGACCACTTGATGATCTTCATCAGCCAAAAGGAATTATTAAAAAAGCACTAGTACTTGCTGCTGAAGCATTTGGCGCAGACCATACATTTTTTTCAGTTCAAGGAACAAGCGGTGCCATTATGACAATGATTATGAGTGTTTGTGGACCTGGTGACAAAATTATTGTACCGAGAAATGTGCATAAATCCGTTATGTCTGCCATTGTATTTGCAGGTGCCATTCCTGTATTTATCCACCCTGCTATTGATAAAAAACTCGGTATTTCTCATGGAATTACACTTGAATCCGTGCAGCATGCCTTAGATCTTCATCCAGATGCAAAGGGTCTCCTTGTGATAAACCCTACTTATTTCGGCATATCTGCAGATCTAAAAAAGATTGTAGAATTAGTGCATTCTTATAATATTCCAGTACTTGTCGACGAAGCACATGGAGTACATATTCATTTCCATGATGAGCTTCCAATGTCTGCGATGCAAGCTGGAGCCGATATTGCCGCAACAAGTGTTCATAAACTTGGGGGCTCTATGACACAAAGTTCTATCCTCAACGTCCGAGGAAACTTAGTGAACCATAAGAGAGTACAATCTATTTTAAGTATGCTGACAACAACCAGCACTTCCTATTTATTACTTGCATCATTGGATGTTGCCAGAAAAAGATTGGCGACAGAAGGCAAAGAACTTCTTGACCGCACCATTGGATTAGCTCAAAGCATCCGCCAACAAATTAATGAAATAGATCATTTATATTGTGTCGGAAAAGAAATAGTCGAATCTCATATCGCTTATGACTATGATCCAACTAAATTAATCATATCTGTAAAAGATTTAGGGATTTCAGGGCATGATGCAGAAGAATGGCTGCGAAAAAAATATAATATCGAAGTGGAAATGTCTGATTTATATAATATTCTTTGCATTGTTACACCAGGGGATACAACAAAAGAAGCAGACATGCTCATACAAGCATTAAAAAATCTATCAGAGGAATATCAAAATCAAGCAAGCAATGTAGAGGCAAAAGTCATGCTGCCGAACATCCCGATATTAGCTCTTACCCCTCGAGATGCTTTTTATTCTGAAACAGAATTAGTAGATTTTGATGATTCCGATGGCAGAATAATTGCTGAGTTTATTATGGTATATCCTCCTGGCATTCCAATCTTTATTCCAGGAGAAATTATTACAGAAGATAACCTGCAGTATATTAAACGAAATATGGAAGCTGGTCTGCCTGTTCAAGGACCAGAAGATTATGACTTTAAAAAGCTCCGTGTCATAAAAGAACATCGTGCAATTCGATAAACAAAACAAAAGGCTGTGTTCTGTTACAGCAAAAGCACAGCCGCAATATGTAATTGAAATAGGATTGGAGTTTTTTTCTTGAAAAGAGTTATTGCTGTAAGTGTATTAAGCCTTATCCTAAGTGTCTGTTCGCCGTTTATGTTTAAGCAATATATAGAAAAAAAACCTCATGAACAAACACGTGCATTAATCTTTGGAGGGCCTATTCCTTTTGCAGAACAGAAAGTAGAATTACCGACAAAAGAAGAAGCATATCCTGTTGTCATTAGCTTTCAGTCACCATTAGAAAAGGATACTATCTTCCATCCTTTGCCGCTGTTTTTTACATTTTTTTGCTTTTTCCTTCTTCTTTTTGCTGTGTTCACCCTTTTTTCCAGCTATATAAAAAAGGTTCCAAAGAAAAAAAGAGAAAAAGTCGACAATTAATTATAATCAAAAGCGTCTTTATTGGCTTATAGACGCTTTTGATTATATATAGATATAAGTTTATTACATCTATAATAAAAATCCTCCTATCCCTGTTAAAACGTCTTAAAACAGGCCAATACCAATCTCTCCTGCAAATATTTTTTCAAATAAAACATCATTTATCTAAAAAAGCATATTTTAAAGCTTTCCTTCGCTTAGAAAGTCACTGAACATGCTGGTAAAACGCAAACCACAAAGTAAGCTCTTTTTATCCTTTATTATGCTATATAAATAATACTCATGATTATTTGAAAAGATCCATATATCCCTAGACTAATAAAAGTAGCAAACATTGTCTTCCTTGGAGACTTTACAATATAATTCCCAATGGTAATAGCCAAATAAAAAAAAACAATAAACATGCATACTTTATAAAGAATCAAATCATGCCTTGATAGCCATTCTGTAATTGAATAGCCGCTCCATAATATTAACTGCAAGAGAATAACAGTATAAACCTTCAAGGGTTTGCCACCACCTTTATTTTGCCATTCCAATCATCTATTCTTTAGTAGATATAATTAGTATATGTTAAAAGCAGTGGTAATATTTTATCCAAAAGAACTTATCCGTTTCTCCATATGACAGAACAAAAAAGCCCACTTTAATTAGTGGGCTTTTTTGTTAAATGCTAACCTTATTTAATGATATGGATTGGGCTTCCAATTGCAACTTCAGCAGCTTCCATAGTAATCTCGCCAAGTGTTGGATGAGCATGGATTGTCATTGCTAAATCTTCAGCAGTCATGCCAGATTCAATTGCTAAACCAAGTTCAGCAATCATATCAGATGCACTAGGACCAGCAATTTGAGCACCAATAACTAAACCGTCTTCTTTACGAGTGATTAACTTCATAAACCCTTCAGCTTGGTTAAGTGCTAATGCACGGCCATTTGCAGCAAATGGGAATTTAGAAGCAACGATGTCGATTCCAGCTTCCTTCGCTGATTTTTCTGTGTGACCAACTGTTGCTAATTCTGGTTCTGAGAATACAACAGCAGGAATGCCAAGATAATCAATTTCTGCAGGATGTCCAGCAATAGCTTCTGCTGCAATTTTACCTTCATAAGAAGCTTTATGAGCAAGTGGCGGTCCTGCAATAACATCACCAATTGCAAAGATATTGCTTACAGATGTTCTGCATTGTTTATCTGTTTTAATTAAGCCGCGTTCAGCCAGTTCAACGCCAACTTGATCTAGACCTAATTCATCTGTGTTTGGTTTTCTTCCAACCATTACGAATACATAATCAGCTTCAACAGTTTTTTCTTCGCCTTTTACCTCATATTTAACAATAACGCCAGTGTCAGACTCTTCTACACCTTTAGCCATTGCTTTCGTAATAATTTCCGCACCTTTTTTCTTCAAATTGCGCGTTACTAATGAAGACATTTGTTTTTCGAAACCGCCTAAAATTTCATCTGCGCCTTCTAAGATTGTTACTTTTGTTCCGAAGTTAGCATAAGCACCACCAAGCTCAGTACCTACATAACCTCCCCCAATAACAACGATTTTCTCTGGGATTTCTTGAAGAGCAAGAGCGCCAGTTGAATCAAGAACGCGTTTTGAGAATTTAAATGCTGGAATTTCGATTGGACGAGATCCTGTTGCAATAATAGCATTTTTAAAAGTATACGTTTGTGATGATTTTTCATCCATTACTTTTAATGTATTAGCATCAACAAAATAAGCTTCGCCACTAACAATATCTACTTTATTTCCTTTTAAAAGTCCTTCTACACCGCCAGTAAGCTTTTTAACAACACCAGCTTTCCATGCTTGAACTTTTGAAAAGTCAACTTTTACATTATCAGCTGTAATACCCATATCACTTGAGTGTAGAGCTGTTTCATAACGATGTCCTGCAGCGATTAATGCTTTAGAAGGGATACATCCAACGTTTAAGCAAACTCCGCCAAGTACATTTTTTTCTACGATTGTTACTTTTTGTCCTAATTGTGCTGCACGAATTGCTGCAACATATCCTCCAGGACCTGCACCAATGACTATAGTATCTGTTTCAATAGGAAAATCTCCAACTACCATGTTCTTACGCCTCCATTAACAATAGTTCTGGATCGTTCAATAAACGTTTAATATGATTCATTGCATTTTGAGCTGTAGCTCCATCAATCATTCTGTGGTCAAAACTTAATGATAAAGCAAGTACTGGAGCTGCAACAATTTCTCCATCTTTAACGATTGCTTTTTCAGCAATGCGTCCAATTCCTAAAATAGCAACTTCAGGATGGTTGATTACAGGAGTAAACCATTGTCCGCCAGCAGATCCAATGTTAGAAATTGTGCAAGAAGCACCTTTCATTTCATTTGGAGCTAATTTGCCGTCTCTAGCTTTTCCAGCAAGTTCGTTAATTTCATTAGAAATATTGAAGATGCCTTTGCGATCAGCATTTTTCACAACAGGAACTAATAGACCTTTTTCAGTGTCTGCAGCAATTCCGATGTTGTAGTAATGTTTATGAACGATTTCGCTTGTAGCATCATCCAATGATGTATTTAATGCAGGGAATTCTTTTAACGCGCTTGTTAATGCTTTAACAACATAAGGCAAGAATGTTAATTTGATTCCTTTAGCTGCAGCAACATCTTTGAATTTTTTGCGGTGTGCTACAAGTTTAGACACTTCAATTTCATCCATTAATGTTACGTGTGGAGCAGTATGTTTAGAGTTAACCATTGCTTTAGCAATCGCTTTTCTAATTCCACTCATTTTTTCGCGTGTTTCTGGGAAGTCGCCTTCTGGAATAGCTACTGCTTGTGGAGCAGATGCTGTTTCAGCTGCTGGTGTCGCTTCTGCTGCCGGAGCAGATGCAGGTTGTGCGCCGCCATTTAAGAATGCATCAATATCTTCTTTTCCGACTCTTCCATTTTTGCCAGTGCCAGTTACTGCATGAATATCTACACCTTTTTCACGAGCATATTTACGTACAGATGGCATTGCAATAATGCGTTTAGAAGGATCTACTTCAGCAGCTGCATCTTGAGTTTGTTCAGCCGCAGGAGCTTCAGTTTTTGCCTCTTCTTTCGGTGCTTCATCACCATGGTCACCTTTAAATTGAAGGTTTTCATAACCAGGTGCATCAAATGTAATCAACACATCTCCAACGATTGCTACAGTACCTTCATCAACTAATACTTCTTCTACAGTACCTTCAACTGGAGATGGAATTTCTACTACCGCTTTATCATTTTGTACTTCGCAAAGCACATCATCTTCTTGAACTTTGTCACCTGGTTTAACAAACCATTTTACGATTTCGCCTTCATGAATTCCTTCACCGATGTCAGGCAATCTAAATTGAAAAGCCAATGTAATTCAACCTCCTACAGTTGTTACGAATTTATTATCTAAATTTTGTGATTCCAAATAAATGATATTAATTAGAATGTTAAAACTTTTTTAGCAGTTTCAATAATATCTTTAAAGTTTGGAAGCCATACAGTTTCAGCTTGAGTAAATGCAAATACAGTATCTGGTGCAGCAACACGAAGTACTGGAGCTTCTAAGCTAAGAATTGCACGATCGTTAATTTCAGCAACAACATTTGCAGCAATACCTGCTTGTTTTTGCGCTTCTTGAACCACAACTGCTCTGCCAGTTTTTTCAACAGAAGCAATAATTGTATCAATATCAAGCGGGCTTACTGTACGCAAGTCAACCACTTCTACAGAGTAGCCTTCTTTTTCTAATTCTTCTGCAGCTTTAATGGATTCTTGAACCATTGCCCCATAAGTAATAATAGAAAGATCTTTACCTTCACGTTTTACATCCGCTTTTCCAAGTGGAATTGTATACTCTTCTTCAGGTACTTCTTGACGGAATGAACGGTATAATTTCATGTGCTCTAAGAAGATAACTGGATCGTTATCGCGAATAGCTGAAATTAATAGACCTTTTGCATCATAAGGAGTTGATGGGATAACAACTTTTAAACCAGGTTGTTGCGCCATTAATCCTTCTAAGCTGTCTGCATGCAGTTCTGGTGTATGAACACCTCCGCCGAATGGAGAACGAATTGTAACTGGAGAATTATAACGTCCGCCTGAACGGTAGCGCATGCGAGCCATTTGTCCAGAAATGGAGTCCATTACTTCATAAACGAAACCAAAAAATTGAATTTCAGGTACTGGTCGGAAACCTTGCAGACCAAGACCAACCGCTAAACCACCAATTCCAGATTCAGCTAATGGAGTATCAAATACACGATCTTCACCAAATTCAGTTTGCAGACCTTCTGTCGCACGGAATACACCGCCGTTTACACCAACGTCTTCCCCGAATACTAATACGTTCGGATCGTTACGTAGTTCTGTGCGTAACGCATCAGTGATTGCTTGAATCATTGTCATTTGCGCCATGGCTTACTTCGACTCCTTTGCTGCGTAAATTTCATATTGTTCTTGTAAATTAGCTGGTAGCTCTTCGTACATAATGTTCATTAAGTCAGTTACTTTTTGTTTTGGAGCTTCGTCAGCAAGTTTGATTGCTTCTTTAATTTCTTCTTTAGCTCGTTCGATTACTTCATTTTCTTTTTCTTCATTCCAAATGCCTTTGTTTTCAAGGAATTTACGGAAACGCACTAATGGATCTTTCTTTTCCCATTCGCTGTCAAGATCTGCTGTACGGTAGCGAGTTGGGTCATCTCCAGCCATTGTATGTGGACCATAACGGTATGTTAATGTTTCAATCAATGTTGGACCTTCGCCGTTAACTGCTCTTTCGCGTGCTTCTCGTGTAGCAACATAAACTGCTAATGGATCCATTCCATCAACTTGAATTCCTGGGATACCTGCAGCAACTGCTTTTTGCGCAATTGTTTTTGCAGCCGTTTGTTTTTCAACAGGTGTTGAAATAGCGAAACGGTTATTTTGAACGATAAAGATTGCAGGAGATTTGAATGCACCAGCAAAGTTAATTCCTTCATAGAAATCCCCTTGTGATGAACCGCCGTCACCTGTGTAAGTAATTGCAACAGATTTTTGGCCGCGTTTTTGCATACCTAACGCAACACCAGCTGTTTGAATATATTGAGCACCAATGATAATTTGTGGTGAAATTACATTTACGCCCTCTGGCATTTTATTTCCTAAGAAATGTCCGCGAGAGAATAAGAATGCTTGATGTAATGGAAGTCCGTGCCAAATTAATTGAGGCACATCACGATATCCTGGAAGAATGAAATCTTCTTTCTCTAATGCAAATTGTGAAGCTAATTGTGAAGCTTCTTGACCTGCTGTTGGTGCATAGAATCCTAGGCGACCTTGTCTGTTTAAAGAAATAGAGCGTTGATCAAGAATACGTGTATATACCATGCGTGTCATAAGCTCTTGTAATTGCTCGTCACTTAGGTCTGGCATTGCAGATTCATTAACAACTTCGCCCTCTTCATTTAAAATCTGAAGTGTTTGGAATTGATTTTCCACTTGTTCAAGTTGTGCTTTCACATCTAACTGAGCCTTCTTTGTTTTAGAAGCCATTTAAGCCACCCTTTCCTTTCTTTTTAAAAGACGAAACCATCTCTAACTAAAATTATTGCGTAATATTGTTTCAACAGCTAAAGGAGAACGCTTACTCCATCCGCTTAGCTTTTCACAAAAAAAACCATACCTATACAGCTTTCCACAAAATCCGCTAGAAAAAACGTCCTATTAAATAATTCGGTATCCTTATGTTCTGTATCAATAAATATACAACAATTATTAATACAACTTTTCAATACATGTATAAGTTTAATATACACAAATATTATTAGTCAATGTTAAAGTACTATGTTTTTTATGTTATTTTTATTTTTTTATTTCTTTTATGATTGTATCTGTATTATTAATTATTCACCATCTGTATTATACAGAAAGCCCTTATTTTATCTGTTTTATAATAAAAAATTCATTTGAAATAAATTCCATAAGTTGTCGATTGTTGCTATGTAGCTATTTTTTCTTTCCTTATAAAAAACCAGCCGAAAAATTATTGATTTCGGCTGGTTTTTTCTTCATCCTATAAATAGTTTTATTTTTTCCATTTGTTCTAAATTATTTTTGTATAAGAAAAATTTAAAAATCGTCATTTTTAATTAAGAACTTAAATTTATTGTTAGCAATAAATACTCATTCCTTATTGTTCAGTGTATTTTGTTCCTCTTCTATCTCTATTCCAGCTTGTTTATAAAAATCAACTTTCTCCTTATTATACTTTTCTGTCAGTGTATTAAACTCTTTGTTATTATTAAGTACTTCCTTATATATGTCATTTATCGTTTGAATTTGTTTTTCTAAATCATCTATGCTTAGATTTTCTGCTTTAAACAGCTTGTACAACTTTTCATCATTTTCTAGTCCCTTTAGATAGTTGCTGTAAAGTTTCTCATGTGCATCATATCGCGCCATCATGGTTTGATATAATTCATCTGCTTTTTCTTTCAACTCTGCATCCTTTATATCTTCTATATTTGTTTGAACCGTTTTAAATGTTTCTTCTGATTTTTTTATGCTCGCTTCTTCTTTATCCATAAGTTCTTTCCGCTTTTTTAGCGAAGCAAGGGCTTCATCAGCAAGTTCATTGATTCCATCCATACTTTCTAAATCCAGGGAAACAATTTGCGAATAAATCTTTTGTTCATTTTTTTCTAAAGTTACTAACGGCTCTTGCTGTTCTTTGAAATCCTTCTCCAAATCTACTACTTTTTCAAGCTTGTTATAAATTTTCTCATTTGTTGATTGGAAGGTAGAACACCCTGCAAGAAGCATAAACATGATAAACATCGCAACAATAAATAATGATTTTTGCCTTTTCAATCTTTTTCCTCCTCACTCTCTGTTTCACTATATATTTTCTTTTCTTTTTTTACAATTGAAGTTTTCTGCAGTCTATTTCTTTGCAAGATTCTGCCTAAATCCCCATTATTCTCTTGGGCTCTAAAGATTCAGCAACAAAATTTTAAAAAATCCTCTCATACTACTAATTCTATTGACATATAGTTCTACAAAGTTTTGGCATAGGGTCCTAGTATTATTTGATAAAGCTTGTCTTTATACTCACTATATGGAATCTCCTCTTTTTTATTACCTATTAAACATTTCAAACAGATGATTTCCTATTTCTTTCTAAACTAAATGCTGTAGATAATTAACTTTTCAAGCATTGTCTGTTAGACTTAAAAGTGTTTACCATGCCTACATAAGGAAGTGATTAATTTGTTAACAATGAATGATATTATCCGAGACGGACACCCTACTTTGCGGAAAGTAGCAAATGAAGTTCCTCTTCCTGCAAGCGAAGAAGATAAAAAAACACTTGAAGAAATGATGGAATTTTTAATAAATAGTCAAAATCCAGAACTGGCTGCAAAATACGGACTCAGAGGCGGCGTTGGTTTGGCTGCGCCTCAAATCAATATTTCTAAACGAATGATTGCCGTTCATATAAAAGATGAGTCAGGCAAACAATTCAGCTACGCTCTTTTCAACCCAAAGATTATTAGCCATTCGGTAGAAAAAGCCTACTTGACTACTGGCGAGGGCTGCTTATCTGTGGATGAATCCATTCCAGGTTTTGTGCCTCGTTATGCTAGAATTGGCATTAAAGGAACTGATCTCGACAATCAAGAAATTAAAATAAAATTAAAAGGACTTCCTGCCATTGTCTTTCAGCATGAAATTGACCATCTAAATGGCGTTATGTTCTATGATCATATTAATCAAGCATCTCCTTTTAATCCAATTCCTGATGCAATTGCTATTGAAAGGTAAACTGCTTGTACAACTTATTTTTTTATGGTGGGGAAACCATATCCCCATCCCCACTATATTTCCCCATTCTTTTTCTTTCATTTTGTGTTTTTCCACTATTATCCACGAGAATTTTTCCTTTTTTTTCATATACTATTATTATAAAAGCACTATAAATATTAAAGGATATAAAGTGCCAATAAAAGTTCGGACTTCCTTCTTCATATAGAAGACAAACCTTTTACTATCATCATGGTAAAATAACTTTTTTCGGTTAGAGTTAGGGTACAAAACAAAAAACAACAGAGCAATGCAACAACAGTCTACTATTATAAAATTAATTAATCCTTAATTTCTAAAAGCCTCTTTTTGGACAAATATCCTTATTATTTATACTCGAATGCTTTACTTTGGACAAGAATGGTTTAAAATAAAGATAAGGAGATGATCCACTATGTTGAAGAAGCTAAAAAAGAAGCTCTTAAAACAGTGGAAAGACTTGTTAAGAAAAAAAACAATTGCCTAACATGACACGGAATCTTTCTATTAGGGCGAGACCTCGCATACCATCCTATAATAGCAGTAATACACTACTGTTAGATGGAAGTAATTTATGGTATGGGGTCTGCCTTTTGTTATGATTGCGAATTTTCTCCAACATTACTATCATCCATTAAGACAAACTCTTCTTTTATTACTATAGCAATATACATAAACCAATCGTCTTATCCGTCGATTGGTATGGTATTCCTAATTTTTGTCCATTTTGATACTAATGCAAAAATCTTTTATTTTTGAGAACATTCCTTGCTTAAATAACCAAAAAACACTAATAAAAGAAAAAACATGAAAAACATGTTAACTTTTTATATAATATAATTAGATAATACTATGAAGGAGCGATTTACAAATGATTTTTAAAGTTTACTTTCAAGATTCTAAATTAGAGGTGCCTGTTAGAGAACATACAAGAACTATTTATGTTAAAGGCATTTCAGAACGTGATGTTAGAACAAAATTGGCAGAAAAACCATATAATATTGAGTTTATTACAGCTGTTGATGGTGCATTCTTAGAGTATGAACAACAAAATGAAGATTTTACAGTATTGGAGATTGAGTAAATGAAATTTGTTAAAAACGATCAAACAGCTGTATTTGCTCTAGGCGGACTAGGGGAAATCGGTAAAAATACTTATGGAGTTCAGTTTCAAGATGAAATCATTCTGATTGATGCTGGTATAAAGTTCCCGGAAGATGAACTTTTAGGCATTGATTATGTGATACCAGATTACAGTTTTCTTGTAAAAAATATCGATAAAATCAAAGGCTTATTTATTACACATGGCCACGAAGATCATATTGGCGGCATTCCTTATCTTCTTAGACAAGTAAATATTCCTATTTACGGAGGCAAACTTGCTTTAGCATTAGTGAGAAATAAATTAGAAGAACATGGACTATTGCGGCAAACAACCATGCATGAAATACAAGAAGACGATGTAATTAAATTTCGAAAAACATCGGTTTCCTTTTTTCGGACAACCCATAGTATTCCCGACTCTTATGGAATAGTCGTAAAAACGCCTCCAGGACAGATTGTTCATACTGGAGATTTTAAATTTGACTTTACGCCAGTCGGAGAGCCTGCAAATTTAACAAAAATGGCTGAGATAGGAAAAGAAGGCGTTTTATGTCTATTATCAGATAGCACAAACAGTGAAGTTCCAAATTTCACAATGTCTGAGCGACTTGTCGGCAATAGCATTCAGGATATATTCCGAAAAGCAGAAGGCAGACTTATCTTCGCTACATTCGCTTCTAACATTTATCGCTTGCAGCAAGTTACAGATGCAGCAGTGGAATTTGGCAAGAAGGTTGCTGTGTTTGGAAGAAGCATGGAAGCTGCCATTAATATCGGTTTAGAATTAGGCTTTATCCAAGCGCCAAAAGAGACTTTTATTGAACCACAGCAAATTAATCGGCTTCCTGCAAATCAAGTAGTGATTCTTTGTACAGGAAGTCAAGGAGAACCAATGGCTGCAATGTCTAGAATAGCAAATGGAACACATCGCCAAATCTCCATTATTCCTGGAGACACGGTTGTTTTCTCTTCTTCGCCTATCCCGGGAAATACAATTAGTGTAAACAGAACGATTAATATGCTATATCGTGCTGGTGCGGAGGTAATTCACGGACCATTAAACAATATTCATACATCTGGTCATGGTGGACAGCAAGAACAAAAATTAATGCTGCGGTTAATGAAACCCAAATTCTTTATGCCAATTCATGGTGAATACAGAATGCAAAAAATCCATTCTGAAACTGCTGTAGATTGTGGAGTTTTAGAAGAAAACTGTTTTATTATGGATAATGGAGAAGTGCTTGCATTATCCAACGATACAGCGCAAGTCGCAGGCAAAATCCCTTCTGGCTCCGTATATATCGATGGAAGCGGCATTGGAGACATCGGCAATATCGTGCTAAGAGATCGCCGTATTCTTTCAGAAGAAGGTCTGGTAGTTGTTGTTGTCAGCATTAATATGAAAGATTTCAAAATTGCAGCAGGACCTGATTTAATTTCTAGAGGTTTTGTTTATATGCGTGAATCCGGTGATTTAATTAACGATGCACAAAGTTTAATTAATAAACATTTAAATAAAGTGATGGAACGCAAAACTACACAATGGTCAGAAATTAAAAATGAAATTATTGAAACATTGTCTCCTTTCCTTTATGAGAAAACCAAACGAAGACCAATGATTCTTCCAATTATCATGGAAGTCTAATAAATTCTTTATCACAAAAAAGCACCCATTAAAAATATGGCGTGCTTTTTTATTATGCTCCTCCCTACACCTGCAATTTACGACATTACTTTTTTTTCAAATCTGTTAATATCAGAGTCTGCTCCAATTACAATTAATACGTCATTTTCTTTTATTGGCTCTGCTGCTTGTGGAGATACAATGATATCTTGTCCCCGCTTAATGGCAACAATCGTAATTCCATAGCGTGCCCGAATATCTAAATCCAGCATAGTATGACCATCTAGCCTTGTACTTGCTTTAATTTCAACAATGCTATGTTCATCTGACAATTCTAAATAATCCAGCACATTATTGGAAACAATATTATGGGCAATTCTTTTCCCCATATCTCGTTCTGGATGGACAATATGGTCGGCCCCTATTTTTTTTAATACTTTTTCATGATAGTCATTTTGAGCCTTTACTGTAATCTTCTGTACTCCTAGCTCTTTTAGAATAAGAGTAGTTAAAATGCTTGCCTGAATATCCAAACCTATTGCAACGATGACATGTTCAAAATTGCGGATGCCTAAGCTTTTTAATACATTTTCATCCACCGAATTTCCAACAACCGCATGTGAAACAATATTGGCAAATTCATTAATTTTTTCTTCATTTTTATCAATAACCATAACTTCCATTCCAAGCTCAACCAATTCTCGGCAAATGCTGCCGCCAAATCTTCCTAATCCAATTACCGCAAATTCTTTCTTCAAACCAATAATCCTCCATCTATTTGAAAATGCCTAATTGATAGACTGTTTTTCGTCTCTTCCATCATTTAATATTCCTCGCTTATATAACATTCCTCTTTGTCAATAATAAAAGAATACAAGAGCACCCCTCATTCTTTTCAAAAATTTAGTCGGTAAGTAAATGTACCTGATTACTTTATTATTCAGCATGTTTCATGCCAATTCTGCTTTGGCAGCTTCTTTTCTCCAAGAGTTATGGCTTGATGAACCAAAATTTTTCGTTATTGCCTTATCAGCATATTAAAAATACAAAGAAGTTTTTGCACATTTGTCAATAAACTAATTATTTTACTTTCATCATTTCATCAAGAATATGATTCACACGTTTTTTTAAAGTTTCTATTTTGCCGCTTCCTGCCTGAAAATATCTTAATACGCCATCTTTATCAAAAACATAATAGGACGGCACATATTGATTTTCAAATGCTTGCGTTAATATATGCTCACTATCAATAAAAATTGGTTGAATAATTCCCTGTTCTTCCATTTCTTTTTCAATAACTACTGTATTTAAATCTGCTTTATACCTGGGCATATGTACAGCTATCATATTCAATCGACCGCTATACTCGTCTCTGAACTGATTTACTTCTGGCATATCTTTTTTGCACAAATGGCAGCTCACGGACCAGAAGTGAATAACTGTCGGTTTTTCTCCTAATAAATCAGCTCTGGTCCATTCACCATTCAACCATTGTGTCGCCCCATTCAATTCAGGCATTTGATCACGCACTTTCATTTCATAACCTCCAGTAAAACAGGAATTTCTTTACCGCCTTTTAGCTGCAAAACAACAAATTTTACAAAAAGGGGCATTATTAATAATATCTTTTCAATCGTAATTTGTATATATAGAAACTGATCACTTTATCCATCCATTATTAATTGAATGTTTATTGAAATCAGACATGGGAATAAGTTAATAGAATTCCTGTTATCATCAGGGGAGATTTCCGTGCTTCCCATAATACAGCTTTTTGAAGCAAAATAAAAATATGAGGCCAACACAGTTGCTATAATCCCTATCCTCTTTTATATCAGGCTTTTATGGGCGGCTTTGTCCCCACTAGATTTCTCGTTCCCTTTCATATACTTGAGATCGACATTAAAAACGCCTAAATATATGATAAAAACCTATATTATGCTTATATCTGGTTGATCCAAAAAGAAAAATCCTTATGGACAGCAATCTAAAAGCTTATATAAAAGGAAGTGTACCTATGAACAAATTAAAAGAAATCAGCAATTATATAGCAGTGTACGATTGGCAAGGACTGCTTATCCAAGGAGGAACAGTTGCATTAAGACTTGTCTTGATTATTGTTATTTACATACTTGTAAAAAAAATGGCCAACTCTTTTATAAAAAAATTTTTCTCCACCTTTGAAAAAAAACATTCTATTTCACAAGGAAGAGCATACACACTTGAAAGTTTAGCCTTAAATTTTGTGTCTTATTTGCTTTTATTTATATTATTTGTAACCATCTTGCAAACATTCGGTATAAAAGCAACAGCCATATTGGCAGGAGCCGGCATCATTGGAGTAGCAGTTGGCATAGGGGCACAGGGTCTTGTAAGTGATATTGTTACTGGATTTTTTCTTTTGCTGGAAAAACAGCTAGATGTCGGCGATTCCATTACAATTGGCGAATTTTCCGGTACGGTAGAGCAAATTGGCCTCCGCACCACACAACTCAGATCCCCAGATGGCACATTAAATTATTTGCCGAATAGAGAAATCACCATTTTAAGCAATCATTCTAGAGGAGATATGCAAGCGTTGGTGGATATACTCATTTCAGCAGACAACAATATTGCCAAAACATTAGAGATTCTGCAAAACGTTTGTGACACCATCAAAATCAATGATGCTTCTATAACAGATGGCCCCCATGTAGTTGGCATACAATCGTTAGGGCCGGCCACCATCACTATTCGAATTATTACCAAAACAGTAAATAATGAACAGTGGAGGATAGAACGACTGATTCGGCAGGAAATAAAAGAAGCACTTGATAAAAATGGAATTAAACTTCCGCCTGCTTCTCCTGTATTAGTAGCAAAAGAGGAAATTTAAAAAAGAACCTAAAAAAACCTAAAGATCAGGTGAAGATTTTCCCTTTTCAAACAAAAAGTCATTTGCTTAAAGATCAGGAAAATAGCCGTATTAGATTTTAAATTTATCACGCACTAACGGAATTTTATTTCCTATTTAAGGGGTTATCAGAAAAAATGAGAAATCTATAGATGGAGATCACTGCCTGATTGATTCCTCTAACAATCAATGGGGGACAGCCCCCACTGATTGGAGTTTCACTTTAGATCCTGCTCTTTTTTTACTACTGGTTTCCTTTGAACTGCAAATAGTTTGCAATCATAGATATAGCCACATCGATTGCATCCTCATTAGGATTTAATTTGCTGTGGTGCAAGCCATAAGGGGAATTTACACCAAGCCAAAACATAAAACCAGGGATGTCTTTTAACATATAGCCAAAATCTTCTCCTGTCATTGCTTCTGTACACATATGAAGTTGAACCTCATTTTGATTTTGAACAAATCCCATAAACTCTTCTGTTAATTGCTCTTCATTGTATACTTGATAATAGCCAGATCCAAAGTTAATGGAGCATTCACAGTTATAGCCCACTTCAATGCCTTTGACAAGTGATTGAACCCTCTCCTTGATTTTTACCATGGATTCACTTGAAAGAGTGCGCATCGTCCCTTCTAATCGCGCTGTTTCTGCAATTACATTTTGAACGGTGCCTCCAGTGATTTTCCCAATCGTTACTACAGCACTGTCTAAAGGATTAATATTTCTTGATACAATTGTCTGCAGCTGTGCAACAAGCGAGCAAGCAGCAACCACCATATCATTTGTTTCATGAGGATAAGCAGCATGACCTCCTTTTCCTTTTAAATCAATAAACAGCTCAGAAGTATTGGCAAACAGCAGCCCTGGTTTTATCGCAATTGTTCCAACAGGATATTCGGGAGCAATATGCAATGCAAAAATCATATCAGGCATCCACGCCTTCATTATATCGCTTTTAAGCATTGGTTCTGCTCCCCCAGGACCTTCTTCTGCCGGCTGGAAGATAAAGAGCATATCGTCTTTGATAGGCGTGTTTACGACACTTGTCAACACTCCGAATGCAATGCTCATATGGAAGTCATGGCCACATGCGTGCATTTGAGTTGGATGTGTGGAAACATAAGGGAGATCTGTTTCCTCTACAATAGGCAGTCCATCAATATCTGCACGGTATCCAATCAGTTTCGTTGGAGCAGTTCCTTTTACTTTTACAAATATACCTGTTTTCCATGTTTTTATTTCTAATCGTTCTTGCGGCAATGCTTGAATAGCATTTAGTAAATATGCTTGTGTTTTAAACTCTTGAAATCCAAGTTCCGGTATTTGATGCAGTTCTCGTCGGATTGCAACAAACTGAGAATGATTCCCCATATAAATCCCTCCAAAAATATGCGAAAAAAGCGCGGAATCTATTCCACGCCTAAAGCCTGCAGACAAAAGTATTTTTTTTGCCGCTTAAAATCAACTGGTTGATCATAATACTTACCCGCATACTAAAAGCAGGCTACCCTGCGCTTTTTTCTTTTCTCATTATAATTGACGAAGCTCTTGCATAATTTCTGTTTTTGATTTTGTTTTTTCATCAATTTCTTTAATGACACGGGCTGGAGCTCCTGCCACTAAAGTATTTGCTGGAACATCTTCTAAAACGATTGCTCCTGCTGCTACAACAGAACCTTTACCAACTGACACTCCTTCGACTACTACTGCATTTGCACCAATTAAAACATCATCTTCAATGATTACCGGTTTAGCAGAAGGAGGCTCAATTACGCCTGCCAAAACAGCGCCTGCTCCAACATGGCAATTTTTCCCTACAGTAGCTCGTCCACCAAGGATGGCACCCATATCAATCATAGAGCCTTCGCCAATGCTTGCTCCAATATTAATAACAGCACCCATCATAATAACGGCATTATCGCCAATTTCCACTTGGTCACGAATAATAGCGCCTGGCTCAATGCGCGCTTTAATATTTTTTAAATCTAAAAGAGGAATTGCCGAATTTCTGCGATCATTTTCTACCACAAAGTCCGTTACTTTTCCTTTGTTTGCTTCGATTGATTCGTTAATGTCAGACCATTCACCGAATACAACCCCGCTATTTCCACTGATAAAAGTTTGTACTTTATCGCCAAAATTCACATCTGCTAAATCACCTTTTACATATACTTTAACAGGTGTAGATTTTGTACTATTTTGTATAAATGAAATAATTTCATTTGCATCCATCATTTTCATTGCTTATCTCTCCTTCAATTATGTATAGAAACACTCGAAATTACTTTACCAAACAACAGAAGTGAAAACAAGCAAAAAAATTTGTTTATTCTTGCAAATCTTAATACTGACCAGCTTCTTTGCTTTAAAATTCAAAATTCTAACAAAACGTTATTCACCATTCATAGAAGCATCTTCTATATATTCTTTTACAATATCCAAAAATGCCTGAACTTGCTTTAATCGAAAAGATGCTTCATACCCTATCAACCATGTGCCTCTTGTAATCGGCTGATTGAGTTCATTGCACAAAGGTATTTTATGCAAATTTTGATTTGCTTCTTTTAAAGCAATTGCAGGCAAAATACTATACCCAATTCCATGAAAAGACAATTGCTTGCATGTTTCAATCTGATCTACCACAATTGTTTTTTTAGGTGGTATTTGAAACTGTCGATGCCACCAAACTTGGATTTCCTCATAATAATTCGAATCGCTTTTAAATTGGATAAATGGTCTATTAGTCGTATATAGTTGATTAAAGCTTGAAATCTCGCTGTCAACAAAATAAAGAGGATCATCAAATAAATGCAGTTTAGCGCCTTTCCAGTCAGAAGATCCCCTTATGATGCCGATATGGGTATGGTCTGTTGAAATGGATTTGATTATTTCGCTGCTCCAGCCTGTAACAAGGGATATTTTTGCTTGAGGATATTTTTCTACAAACCGTTTTAAAACAGATGGAAGCCAATTTTGCCCTACAATGCTGGCAACTGCAATCTTTAACGTCCCATGCACTTCCTCTTCCAATGCAAACATTTCTTCCTTGACTTTTTCCTCTTTGGCAATTGTTTCAGCTGCAAATTTTGTCACCATTTCTCCTGCAGCCGTTAACGCCAATCCTTTTTGTGAGCGAATAAAAAGCTTAGCTCCCCATTCCTTTTCAATCGTTTGCAGCCTCTGGGACAAGGCTGGCTGTGTAACAAAAAGCCGCTCTGCCGCTTTTCGCATATTCATTTCTTGTGCCAACACCGTCAATAGTTGTAATTCAGAAATTGTAGACATATTCTTCCTCTTTATATTTCTTTTCATTGCAGCTTATTTTCTAAAGTTCTGCAAAAAATGCCTTCATTTTTAATGATTCACAAATAATCCAAAACTTTATATTTACGTCATCTTTCTTAAACGACAGCTTCCTCCTTTTTATTAATGCAGATAATCGCATCAAAAGAAAACGTTTTCACTTTTTTATGAGGAGAAAGCCGTTAAAAGAAAAGGATCAATCCATTGAATCAATATGCAGTTGATTATTTAAACGCTGTAAAATCGTTCTTCTTGTTAAAATCCCTTCAAAGATAAAGGCATCATCCTCCACACATATAAATGGATGATCTACTAATAAATGCAGAGCATCCAAAACAGATTGACTGCTCTTCACTCTTGGCAATACGGTATTCATTACTTCCTGCACCTTTATTGTTTCTAGCTTCTCAAATTCAATTCTTGAAAGTCCCATAATTTTGTCCAGTATAATGGGAGTAGTAATCAACCCATGCAGCTTAAAGGTCGGATCCAGAACAGGCACAGCTGTATAGCCGCTTTTCGTTAAAACCAATAAAGCATGTTCTAAATTATTTCCCATTTGCACATGCGCTACTCGCTCTGACGGTATCATTAAGTCTTTTAATGTGCTGTCTAAAAATTCATCGCTGTGAATTCTAATCATTGCCGAAACACCCCAGGTTAATTATTTTCTATAAATATATTAACACAGTCTTCGACATTATGCTTTTTTTAGCCTTTGCTCGTTTCGATATTTCTTAATGTATAGTCACAATTCTGACAATGAAAAATAACATTTTGATTAGATTGCGCTGTTAATGCTTGATCTAACGCATTCTCTTTTAAACAATTTGGACAGATAACAGTTGGCATCATCTTTTTTCACCTCATATTTAGCATAAACAGATAAATTCCATTTTATGTACATTCTAGAGGGTATTCAAAAAAGCTTTTTTGTATAGCTGCTTCTAATTTCATGCAGCCTGCATACACCTCGCTTTCCATAAGCGAACGTCGTGCTTCCTCATCGCATCCGCGCCCTGAAATGTCTCTCCTTTCACGCATTCCCACAGGAGTCTATGTATATTCTTTCTGTTGAAGCCTACTTCTTCCATTTTTCTATTAAAAACTACAAACTTTGAGAAAACAAAAAAACAGGAGCTGCAATTCAATAAGCAGCTCCTCTCTAATCCCTTATTGAATTAGATCAAAAATTTCAATCGTAATCATATCAATATTGTCAAACTGATATCTTTTTGGCTTTTCTTTATCATTGTACACTTCTAATTCATAAGTAACTGTTTTTGGGTGGAATGTAACTTGACACTTTCTTTCACCATTCACCTCAAAAAAACGTTGGGTAGGTTCCCCTCCAGTTGCTTGTTCCTGTAAATTTTTCAGACGTGTTAAAATGCCTTGTAATTGTGACATGCTCTCTCTCCTTTCAAACAAACCCATATATTAAACTAGGTTTCACTATTAGCAGTTTTCTATACACTTTCCTTTTAAATTAAGAATTTCTTTTCTATGTGTAAATGCCAATAATAACAGAATAAAAGATTGTGCAAGGTTTGTCCAAGTAAAAATGATAAATAGGCCAATCTTTTTTTATTAATTATTTTCTTTGAATATTCAAAGTAGTTTATTTTGCAAAAGATGCAGGCAAGACAATTGAAATAAAAAAAATAAATTAGTAAAATAGAGTAAATAAATAGATTTGGGAGAAATAACATTTGAAAAAAATAACTGTTTACACACAGCCCGATTGCCCTCCATGTGAATATGCCAAATTATTTTTGCAGGAAAAAGGGGTTTCTTTTGAATTAAAGGATATTCAAAAAGATGCTAAAGCAAAAAAAGAATTAATGACTAAATACAATTCTTATTCTACCCCTACATTTGTCATTGATGATGAAACAGTGATTACTGGCTTTCAACTAGAAGCATTGCAATCAGCACTTGGATTTGAAGTTTAATTAATATACTACAAATAAACAGTTTTCTCCAAACTGTATTTTGGAGAAAACTGTTTTAGCTAAAAATAAAAAAAGTCTTTTTCTTTTTCTATTTTTCCTTTTTCACTATAATTTCTTTCCACATTAGTCTTATCTGGATAAAAAACTAATGTGCTTACATAATTCCCCCAATATACTCCTGTTAAATTAGAAGTCTTTTTCTGATTTAAATATACACGAATTTCATTATCCTGCCATATTGTTGAAACTTTCCATCCATCCTTCCCTTTCCTTAACAGCAAGCCTTCATAATGCCTTTCATAAGCTGTTGGATTTCCCTCTTCTTGCTCAAATAATTCATATACATAAATGACTTTTCCTTCGAAGACAACCTTTGTTTTATCCGAAAAGTCAAAAAAAGGAATATAGTATGGAGAGAAATCACTTCCATATGTTTGATACTGATTAGAATGTCCCACTAAATTTTTTTGCAAAAATAATTTTTCGTATTCATCTGTAAAATAAGGAGCTAAAATAGCATGAATTTCCTGCAAACTTCTTTTTTTCTCCGTTAAAGAAGTTTGCGCATAAAACGCATTTTTCAAAAATTGCATAACTTCTTCTTTTGAGGATAATTTTTCTGCTCCCAAGGAGGTCCTAGGGCTAACAATAAAAACAAAAAGGAAACAAACAATAAAAAACGTTGCTGTTTTTCTCATTTTATTCACATTCTCCCCCTTTATCAATGTCCAGTCTGCTCATTCATTTGATTATCATCAATATAGTTTTTATCTTCCCCATTGATTGATACATAAACATGCAAAAAAACCGACTTTTAAAGTCGGTTTTTTGTCAATTTATTAAAACACCCATTCGATCCAAAAAATTATAAGACAAATCAATAAATAAATAATCTTGATTATTAAGGGGAAAAGAATATGTGCGTACTGTTTCGCCTGTTTCAATATCACTATATAAGTCCGAAAGAATTCCTTTTTTTTCATTTCTCATTTTTATAATATTTTCTAAAAAATAAGGCCTCCAGCTCCAATTTTTATCCTTATACTCTGGCTGCAGTACCCAATGGGAATTCTCCTTGAAGATATTATCTGATTTTTGAAAGCCATCCTCATCACAAACATACATGCGAAAAGCTACATTAGAAAGATCGTCAGACAAGCACTTAAGCAATTCTTCATAATCATTATACTTCTTATGTCTTCCTAATAATTCTTGTATATTAATCTGTAAATTTTCCGTGAACTCAAAAATGACGGATAGTTTCTTTTTTTCATACGAAATAAACTCATGAAATTCTTTCCTTATCATTTCTTTTTGCAATTTTCTATCAACAAACTGTTCTTCTGGATAATGCAGATAATAACCTTGGTAAAATCTTCCTCCGTTTTTCCAAGCAAATTGAAGCTGATATACCATCTCAATATTTTCAAACAACAAGGTAGCGCCAATTTTTCGGGCAAGCATCGATAACGAATATAAAACATTTTGATACGTATGCGAAGTCGATGTAGAACGTAATGCAGATAAATCGATTTTAAAAATATCTGGAGCAAGTTCCCCTATTCTATCTAAATAACTGCTATCATTACCCATTTTATCAATAGCAATTTTAATGCCGTATGTTCTATAATAGACAAGAAGATGATCCAAATGATCAGATTGGCCTTTATAATTCCTTTCTGATATTTCTAAAACAATTCGATTTAAAGCCATTCCTTTCTCTTCATAAGATAAAAGCATCTGCAAAAAACTTTCGCCATCATCTTGCATCAATAAGCCAGCATCCCTATTAATAAAAAGCATAACGTCTTTATCAAGCTCCAATGCTTTATCCAAAGCTTTTGTCAGGACAACATTATCCACTTCCTGCTTATATTCTTCGGGGATTTCTTCATCCATAAAAAAAGGACCTAAACTTTCAAATGAACCATTTATTTGATAACGCCCTAATATTTCATATCCAATTACCGTGTGCTCATCTGCACTGAATATCGCCTGAAAAAAAGGGATGACATTGTCTAAATCTGTCAAAATATCCAAAGCGTCCATATTTTGATAGCCTCCCTCTAAATAATGACTAATTATACCATAGTTATACAGAAATTCATCTGATAATAACACAATATTCTGCAATATTCGCATTCGCTTTTTTCCTTTTTGCATCAAAAAGGAAAATGATCTAACATATGATAATGGAAAAATTGTTTTGCAATAAAAATCAAGCAAATAGATTATCCTAAATATAGGAGTCGGCATAGGAAAGAAGGTATCCTATGCACCAATTAAAATTATTATGTTTGGCTTTAAGTTTAAGCAATCTTCCATTCACATGGAAAACCATTGAAAATGTTGCTATAGATGAAGCAAATAACTCCTTGCAACTAGAAAAAGGCATTATGCATTCTTCTATGATAGCCGCAAATGAATCAATCTTATTGAATGTCCCTTTAGTCAAGCAAAACCCCGAATTAAGATATGGCTGTGAAGTAACAAGTTTAACAATGGTGCTAAATTATGCCGGAGTACAAACATCCAAAATGGAGTTGTATAAAAAAATCAAAAAGGATTCCGATCCACTTATAAAAAAACAAGGAAATATTGTAAAGTGGGGAGATCCTGCTGTAGGGTTTGTTGGTGATATGACAGGGAGAAATGCTGGCTACGCCGTTTTCGATAAACCGATGGAGGATTTAGTAAATGTATACCTTCCAAATCGTGCTGTTAATCTGACTGGAAAACCTTTCACTCACCTTGAAAACCATGTTAAAAAGGGATTTCCGGTTGTTGTATGGACTACAGGAGATTATCGTCTTCCTGACAGATGGGAGTCATGGGAACATAAAGAAAAAACGATAAAAACACCACTTGACTTGCATGCGGTTGTTTTAGTCGGCTATAATAAAAACTTTGTATTCTTAAACGACCCTTTATCAGGGAGAAAAAATGTTAGAGTTAATAAACATCAATTTATTCAATCTTGGCATGCACTTAAATCAAGAGCAATAAGCTACCATTAACAAATGTCAGCTATTCAGGTTAGACCTTATCCTGCTTGTGGAAGAAGATAAGGTCTAACCTCCTAAATCTCTGAACATGCTCCTGCTGAATAAACGTTTTTAGCTGTATTTATCATTACTTTCCTTATAAATGTATCCTTAAGCTTAATCCCCTTTCTTTTCTATAATTATGTTGTTTCGAAAACTTTGATGCTGAAATAGTTGATTTATTTCCTCGCTAGGCAAAGGTTTGGAAAAATAAAAACCTTGTGCTTTATGACAATTGGCTGCTAATAAAAAATCTGCCTGTTCTCTCCTTTCAACCCCCTCTGCAATTACTTCCATTCCTAAATTTTGACCTAAATGAATGATTGTTGTAGTAATAGCAGCATCTTTATCGTTTTCCAAAACATCTTTAACAAAAGATTGATCTATTTTCAACACATCAATTGGAAATTGTTTTATATAGCTTAGGGAGGAATACCCTGTTCCAAAATCATCTACAGAAATGACTACACCAAGATCTTTTAATCCTTTAAGAACAGGGATGGCTTCCAGCGTATTTTGCATTGCTCCTTCTGTTATTTCAATTTCTAAGGAAGATGGCTGAATCGAATATTTTTCAATTGAACTTTTGACCATATCAATAAAATTGGACTGCTGAAACTGTTTGGGAGAAATATTTACGGCAATACGAATATCTTTTCTAAACTGTTTGCTCCAATTTTTTATTTGTTTGCAAGCTGTCTCAATTACCCAGCTTCCAATAGGAATGATTAAGCCAGTCTCCTCTGCTAATGGAATAAAATCAGCAGGAGATATTAAACCTAGTGTTGGGCTGTTCCACCTTAAAAGCGCTTCAAAACTATCACACTTCTTATTTTTCAGATTAACTTGCGGCTGATAATATAATGTTAGCTCATGTCGTTGAATAGCTTTTCTTAAATTCGTTTCGAGGGATACTACATTTTTCTCTTTCCTATTCATTTCAGAGCGATAAAATTGATAATGGGCTTTCCCCCGCTCCTTCACTCGAAAAAGTGCTTCATCTGCATTTTTAATTAACGCTTCTTCACCAGCTCCATCTATAGGAAACATGCTGATTCCAATGCTTGGAGTGATATAATATTCTTGTGCATGCAAACAAAAAGATTCTGTAAACCGAGACAAAATGCTTTCCGCAAGAAGGCTCGTCTCTTCCTTCGATGTCTCAATAAGCAAAATATTAAATTCATCGCCACCTTGGCGGAATACACTTAATCGATAATCAGCAAATTCCAACAAACGGTCTGCAACTTTTATTAAAATTTGATCTCCAACAATATGTCCAAAATTGTCATTTATATATTTAAAACGGTCTAAATCAATTGTAAGCAGGGCAAATTGTGTTCCGGCTTCCTGTGCCTTATTAATTTCCACCTGCAATTCTTCCAAAAGCGCTCTTCTATTATAAAGACCTGTCAATTGATCATGAAACGCTAAAAAACGAATTTTTTCAGCTGATTTTGTTTTTTCCGACATATCTTTCATAATAATATAAATTCCCCGCATTTCTTGATGGACAACACTTGGAATCATTCTAATATGAACTGGCAAAAAGCTGCTTTTTTGACTTACTAAACAATTTAACGATTGAGAAGTTTTTGTTGTTTGGCATATGACAAATAGCTTTTCAAATAAGGGAGCATTTTTTCCTGTAATCAAATGAACTATCTTTTTCCCTTTCATTTGACCATATGTGCATCCTAGTATTTTTTCTCCTGCTGGATTGATATCATGGATGCTGCCATCTAAATCCACTGCAAATATTGCATCCAAATTGTTCTCAACAATAGAACGATAATGCTGTTCCCTTTCTATTAGTTTCTTTTGCTCTATGATTAACTGAGTAATATCTCTTGTGATTCCAACAATAAACCTCACTTCGCCATTCTCATCAGATATAGGCGTTAAAACACATTCTCCGTAGTAGCAGCTTCCGTTCCTTGTCAACTCCTCTATAAAAACATGCTCTTTTTTTTGATGCAGCACTTTAATATATTCTTTCTGAAGCCTCTTATATACCTCTTTTCCCAATACTTCTTTCATTGTTTTACCAATATAGTTTAGAGGAATGTTTGTACATTTATACGCTTCTTCATTTACAAAAATATAGCGAAAAATAGGACCAGCTTCTGCCTTCATTACAAAAATTCTATCTTTTATATGTTTAAACATAATTTCAAACACAATACGCTCTAATTTAAATGACATGGCGTCTTTTTTATTCAAATACTCTATTAGGTTATTATTTTCTTTCATTTAAACTCACCCTTATAGTCTGTGCAAAATTCTATTATTAGCTGACAGTACCGACTTTTCCAGTTAATTAGGCATATTTTCCACAAGATGTTAAAATATATGTATATTCTTCTAGTTAGATCAAACAAAAGAGGAACAATTCCACCAAGCAGCTATTTTATTCATTAGAATGATTTTTAAACGATAAAACAGGAGAGCTGATTCAGTTTCTATTAAAGGGAAACGAACAGCTAGTAGCATTTTCTCGATCCTCCCCTGATTGTTAGTTAAAACAAACAGGATTTTACAGGTATCTTCTCCCACCTAAGCTCTTATCATCTCTTAAATGAGAATCAAAAGCCTGTTAATGCATGATTATTGCTCAAGAATGGACCAATCATCAACATCAGTCTTTAATGACCCCTAATATTTAGAAACATACTTTTTAAGGCATTTCTTTTCTTTTATAAAAATAGTATAATAGCTTGTATTCTATACCTATTCTGAAAGGAGTTATCAAAGAAATGAATAGACACCAGCCATACAAAACAAATTTACAGCCAACAATTGATAATCTTACACAGGCAATTTTTATTGTAAATCGTCACGCAAAAACAGCTACCGATCCAAAATTTCTTTATAAATTAAAACAAACTAGCTTGGAAAAGTTATTAAAAGAAGGGAAAGCAAAAAAAGTTGGTCTCCACTTCTCCGGCAACCCAAAAAATAGCCAGCAACAATCAGACATTTTAGTCGAATGCGGAAAGTATATGTTTCATTTACCTCCCACAAAACAAGATTTCCGTGACTTGCCTCATTTAGGTTCCTTACGCACTGACGTCCGAAATCCCAAAGCAACTCTTTCCTTAAATCAAGCAAAAAAACTTCTCATTTATTACACAGGATTAAAAGAAGCATCTCCAGACAACAATGCAAAAAAGAAAAAATACGAAAAACCTGTATTTAAAAAACTCGGTGAGAGCTATTAAACTTTCACCGTATTTCTAGTTGCTATATTAGCAAATACTATTTATATAAAATGATACTTCTTTCCATTGTGAAAACGAATATTTTTATGTCAATCCCAGCAAATTTTTACAGCAAAGCAAACATTTATAATACATATTTATCCACTAGCAAAATTAATTCAGCGATATCTGGTTTGCTCACTTGCCCATTCGCTCCAACTTGCTGCCCTTTATGTCTCAAATCTTCTGTAATTAAAGAAGAAAAAATAATAATTGGCAGATGCGCTAATTGCGGATTATCCTTTATTCGTTTTGTTAGGTGATGTCCGTCCATTTGCGGCATTTCAATATCTGTAATAATTAATTGTGCAGCATCCTGGATATCTTTATCTCTGCTTTCCTTCTCCAAATAGTTCAGTGCCTCCAAACCATTTTCAAAAAATTCTATGTTGTAAAAGCCTGCTTCTATTAATGTATCTTCCAACAATTTTCTAAGCAGCGGCGAATCCTCGACAACTACCAATCGTTTATTGCTCCGTTCCCTTTTCCCTAGTTTTTTTACTTGTTGTACATTGATGCCTGAATCTGGATTAATATCAACCAATATTTTTTCAAAATCTAATAATAAGATCATTTCTCCAGCAAATTTAATGACACCAATGATTTGGCTATCTGCCCCTTGATACATCCCTGTAGGCTTTTCAATATTCTCCCAGGAAATACGATGAATTTGATTCACATGATGAACATGAAAGATAACTTTCATCTTATTAAACTCAGAAACAATAAACTTATCCTTTTCAGAGTTGTTTGAAGGCGGATAACCTAATACACTGGCCAAATTGACAACAGGCAGCACTTCTCCCCTTAACTCCATAATTCCTTCCACATATGGATGTGAGTGAGGAATTGGAATAACGGAAACTGGGTTAATAATTTCTTTTACTTTGATAACATTGATACCAAATTTATTGTTGCCAACTGAAAATTCTACGATTTCCAGCTCGTTTGTACCACTCTCTAATAAAATTCCTCTTTCGTTTTTCATTTCATTCTCCTGCTCCTTTTTAGAAACTTTGTCCCCATCCACAGAAAGTATGCCCCCTCCTAAAAGATTGGGAGAGGGGTAAAATAACCTCCGCTGATTAAAGTTTCACTTTATAGATATTATTTAAATCATTTTTTCTTGATTAATAATATTCTTCTCTTGCTGATGCAATAAATGTTGCGAAATAGAAATATATACTCTTTTTATCGACTAGTTTCTATGTTTCTGAAGCAGAAATCTGTCTTTCTTTGTAAAACTCCGCTGAAATTACGAGAATATTCATTCAATTCCCCCTATTCCTTAATTAGGGAATGTACGTATAGACCGATAACAGTTAATAAAATAAGCGAGCCTAAAGCTATTCTGCTAGCAAGTGCCCCTAAGTCTGCAAAAAGAAGTGTGATGGTGCCATATAAAAAAGGTCCCATTACTGAAGAAACTTTTCCCGAAAAAGCAAATAAGCCAAAAAACTGTCCTCTTTTTTCCTCTGGCGTTATTTCCACAATATAAGATCTGGTAGTAACCCACATACTCCCTAAGGCTATCCCAAACAAACTTCCTGCAATCCAAAACAAATACTCGCTAAAGGCAAAGGTGGCCATAACTAATGCAACTATTAGCAGCATACCAACATATTTGACAGATAAGTAAGATCCTTTATATTTTGCAATATAGCCAAATATAAAGGACCCAATAATGCTTGAAATAGTAGAAACTAAATACAGGAAAATAAATTTGGCTGTACTAAATCCAATAACTGCTTTTGCATACACTGCCATCATGGCGACTGTTGTTGCAATTGCATCATTCAAAAAAAAGTAAGCTATCATAAAAAGAAAAATCTTCCTATATGTTTTGATTTGTTTAAATGTTTCATAAATATCTTTATAGCCGGAAAAAAAAGAAAATGATGTTTGCTTTTCTGCTGGAGCTTCTTTCATAAAGAAAAACAAAGGCAAGGAAAAAAGGAAAAATAAAAACGCAGTAGGAAGAAATGCTTGATAGAATTTGCTGTCTTCCACAAATAAATAGACAACTAATCCAATTAAGGTTCCTAAGTACCCTACTGCAACACCAAATCCTGAGATAACCGGAATCTGTTCTTTTGTTCCTAAGTCAGAAATGCTATTATCGTAAAATACTAAACTGGAATGATAAAAAAACTTGGCCAACACAAATAAAATAATAACTAATAATAAAGACAAGGGCATCGATAAAATCGTTGTAGAAAAATTATTGCTTTTTGCTATCACTCCCATCCCAGCAGTACAAAACACCGCAAGCAGCGTAAATACAATAATATATTTCTTCTTCTTGCCAGTACGATCCATCATTACACCAAATAAGGGAGAAAATATAACTAATAGGAAGCTAGCTATTGCATTGGCATAAGAAATAAATGTACTTGCCAGTTGAGTTTGCACTTCATTTGAACCAATCGCCTCCTGTAAATAAAGGGGGAAAAAAATAGTGTTAATATTAGAGGAAAAAATTGTATTCGCTGCATCATATAGGGCCCAAGATAATACAGGCAAAGAAAAATATAGAGCTAATCCTTTTTTATTGTTCCTTTTATTCAACTGCTCTTCCATCATCATTTCTCCTTCTGTGTTTCTTAATATTTTCACTCCATTTATATTATTCCATTCCTTTTCTTTTCATGTAAACTTGCAAAAGAAGCTTTTTTCTCTTCATTCAGCATATTAGCCTTTGCTAAATTTCTGTTCTTTCCAAAACATGCAAATTTTCAATTATTTTTTTAAAATTAATTACTATTTTGTGAAATATATAACAATCATCTAGACGTTTTTGCGCAAGCAGAATACGATACATATATAAAGAAATATTTCTAATCAGCAAGTGATTTCCCTCCCATTAACTGGGGAGATAGTATTCTATACCATATTAGATAAAGAGAGGGGAAAATCAATGACAGGCACAGCTATTCTTTTTCATGAAGATTCATCTGTTACATTTTTAGAAAATATCGATATAACAGACTTCCAATTATTGCAGACTGCAAAAAGTAAGCAAACGATTTTTTTGCATGCTACAAAGTTTTCCTATTTTTGTGAAAATGAAATTGATTGGGATTACGGCTACTGAATTTCTGCCCATTTTACTTCTATTAATTAAGTTATTTTTCTTCCACAGATTGATTATTTGTACTGATAGAGCTTTTGACCGGCAAAAACCGAAATTTTTATGTCACAAACAACTTTTCCTGTTAGTCCCATACCAAAAAGGAGAAGCAGTAGACAAATCTCACTGCTTCTCCTTTTTAATTCAGCCTAGCCTATATAGCGGAACTGCTATATTGTTGATAATATTTATAAAGTGCTTGTGTGCCGCTTTCATCTTCTCCAAGTCGCGATAGTCTGCTGTATAAATTCTCTGCAAGCTGTAAACCAGGAGCATCCATTCCCATTAATTTTGCTTCTTCAAGAGCAATGCGCATATCTTTTATAAAATGCTTAATATAAAATCCCGGTTCAAAGTCCCCTTTAATCATTCGAGGAGCAAGATTGCTCAAAGAGAAACTTCCCGCAGCACCTGTAGAAATGCTTTTTAGCACAGTATCTGGATCTAATCCTGCCTTCTCAGCATAAACAATTGCTTCACAAACCCCAACCATATTAGAGGCAATTGCTATTTGATTACACATTTTTGTATGTTGCCCCGCACCTGCTTCTCCTTGATACACAATATTTGTGCCTAGTACTTCAAAAACTGGCGCTAACGCTTGAAAAGCAGCTGATTCCCCACCGACCATGATGGATAACTTTCCTTCTCTAGCTCCAATATCTCCACCAGAAACAGGTGCATCTACTACATAAATACCATGTTTTTTTCCTTCTTCAAAGAGTTTTTTTGCTAAACTGGGTGTAGAAGTTGTCATATCAATCGTGTAGCTTCCTTCTTTTGCATGAGATAGAATGCCGTTTTCTCCAAGATAAACTTCTTCTACATCAGATGGATACCCAACAATTGTAATAATAATATTTGCTTTTTCAGCCACTTCTTTTGGCGTATCAGCCCATTTTGCACCTAAAGAAAGCAATTCTTCTGCTTTCATTTTTGTTCTATTGTAAACAAACACACCATACCCTTTTGCAAGCAAATTTTTTGCCATACTGTTGCCCATAACCCCTGTACCGACAAAACCAATTATACTATTTTCTTGTGACACCATATCATTTCACACTCCCTAATAGTAATTGTTTCTTTTTATGTATTCTAATTAATGATAGCATGAATTGCCTTCTATGAATATGAACATTCCATAAACTAATATATTTTAATAAGGTTGTTTCTGTATAGATTATGGCCTTTGCATGCAGCAGTCAGCATACATACATTTTAAGCGAGCATCAAGCCTCCTCTTCCCTATTGGACTCCTTCTGTAGGGCCTCATCTTTTACCCATTCCCATAGAATTTTGCGTGTATACACAGGCTCCTGAGATCTGTTTCCCACGCTTTTCCTTTTAAAAACAGCCTTTAACAAATAATAATTTCCCGCAAAAAAACCGACTGATTATCTAAAATCAGTCGGCCAAAAAGGGGAAAATGAGAATAGCCCTAAGGCAACTTTAAAAATTGATAAGCGCCTGTGCTTATAATATTTTTACCCTTTTTTATTATAAGTAAACATTAATTTTTATTTTTTTATGAAAGTTTTGCAGCAGTTTTAACAGCTTCCATTACTTCTTCTGTAGTAGACATCTGTAATGCTTTTGCTGCCAATTCTTCCATTTCTGTTTTGGAAAGGTGCAGGATTTGAGCACGTGCTTTTAAGATAGATGTAGCACTCATAGAGAATTCATCTAATCCTAAACCTAACAACAACGGAATTGCCGTTTCATCTCCAGCCATTTCTCCACACATTCCAGCCCATTTTCCTTCTTTGTGTGCAGCATCAATAACCATTTTAACCAAACGCAAAATAGATGGATTGTATGGTTGATATAAATAAGATACTCTTTCATTCATACGGTCTGCAGCCATTGTGTATTGAATCAAATCATTTGTTCCAATACTAAAGAAATCTACTTCTTTTGCAAATTGATCTGCAAGAACTGCTGTTGAAGGAATCTCTACCATAATTCCAAGTTCAATCTTATCTGCCACTTTTGTTCCACTTGCAGTTAAGTTTGCTTTTTCTTCTTCTAAAAGCGCTTTTGCAGCACGGAACTCATTTAATGTCGCAATCATTGGGAACATGATTTTTAAGTTACCATATGAGCTTGCACGAAGCAATGCTCTCAATTGAGTACGGAAAATATCCTGCTCCTCTAGACATAAACGAATTGCACGGAAACCAAGGAATGGGTTCATTTCTTTTGGCAAATCTAAATATGGAAGTTCTTTGTCTCCACCGATATCCAATGTACGAACAACTACTGGTTTCCCTTTCATGCCTTCAAGAACAGCTTTATAAGATTCGAACTGCTCATCTTCTGTTGGAAGTTGATCTCTTCCCATATATAAGAATTCTGTACGGTATAATCCAACCGCTTCCCCGCCATTATTAATAACACCTTCTAAATCATTTGGTGTACCAATATTTGCTGCTAATTCTACATGAACTCCATCAGCGCTAACTGTTTTTTCGTTCACAAGTTTAGCCCATTCCGCTTTTTGCTCTTCATATTGTGCAGCTGTTTTTTCATAGCTTGCCACTATTTCTGGAGTTGGATTAATATGGATTTCACCTTTTAATCCATCAACAATAACCAAATCGCCATTTTGGATTTCTTCTGTTGCTTTTTTTGTTCCAACAACAGCAGGAATTTCTAATGAGCGAGCCATAATTGCTGAATGTGAAGTTCTTCCGCCAATATCTGTTGTAAAACCTTTAACAAATTGACGATTTAATTGGGCGGTATCAGATGGCGTTAAATCTTCTGCCACTACCACTACTTCTTCCGAAATCATGCTTGGGTTTGCTAAATGCACGCCTAATAAGTGGGAAAGCACACGTTTTGTAACGTCGCGAATATCTGCTGCGCGTTCTCTCATATATTCATTATCCATTGATTCAAACATAGTAATAAACATATCAGTAGTTTCTTTTAACGCAAATTCTGCATTAACAGATTCTGTTTTGATTTTGTCTTCGATAGGTGCAATTAATTCAGGATCACTTAATACTAATAAATGGGCTTCAAAAATAGCGGCTTTATCTGCACCAAGCTCCTTGTTTGCTTTTTCGCGGATAGCGTCTAATTCACCCTTTGATTTGCTTAATGCTTCTTGAAAACGATTGATTTCATTTTCAGCATTATCAATTGTTGTTTTTTCAAAAGAAAGATTTGGTTCTACTAGGCGATATGCTTTTGCAATAGCAATTCCACTGGATGCTGCGATTCCTTGTAAGAAACTCATTATTCTGCCAAGCCTTCTGTTTTTAAAGTTTCTGCTAACCCATTAATTGCATCCTGCTCATCATTGCCTTCAGCGCTAATTGCAATATCTGCCCCTTGCCCAATACCTAATGACATTACGCCCATAATAGATTTCAGATTTACTTTTTTCCCTTTATATTCTAATTGGATTTCAGAATCAAATTTGCTTGCTGCTTGTACTAGAAGTGTTGCTGGACGAGCATGAATCCCTGTATCTGCTATAACTTTAAATTCTTTTACTATCATTGGTAAATCAAACTCCTTTTATAAAAAATTAAATAAGATGTATTGCGTAATCTTAACAGCTAAACTTAAATCCCCTTAATACTAGTCAAGATTTATTCTAACCACTAAATACTATATAATTAATCAGATACGATTGTAAACTGCCGTTTATTTTTAATGTATGTCCTATATTTAGCTTTTCTATCAAATCTTTTCATTTGACTATTATATTTTCTTCTTATTTCCCCAAAATAATGTAGGGAATTTAAAACTATTATGTAGGTTTTTAAGTTTATTTTAATAACATCTCAAAAAAAGAATAGCATTTCTTTCTTTAGGAGACAATCAAAAAATCTTTTTCAAAGAAAAATAATCATTTTATATTTAACGAAGTTGTCATATATTTAAAAGAGACAGATTTGAAAATTTGATACAATTTTTGCTGAGCCTCCATATGTAGCGCAGCTAAAAGATTAGATTTATCCAGCCTTTAACAACAAAATAAAAAGCCGTGGTGAAAAAGCATGAAATATAAACGGGAAGAGCCATTTCGCTATCTATTTCCAGATCCAATCGACGGAGAGATCACATTAAAAAAATTAGACGATGAAACAACTTTTAATATAGGAAAAGCAGCTATTATCGACATTAGTCCAAATGGCATGAAATTTGCTTCTCAGTTAGATTTACCTGTCAATAGTGACCATATTCTCTTCTATATTATTTTTTCTATCAAAAACAAAAGAATTTCTATTCCAGGCAATATTACTTGGAAGAAAAAACGCTTAAATCAATATATATATGGCTATCAAGCTCAAAATGCTCAAGAAAAACAAAAAGAAATTATTGAAGAACTAAAAGAGTATGCAAAAGCTCGATTAAAAAAAACAACTTAAATTATACCTTCTTTCAAGCGCCCCTATGTTTTTCCAGCAATCGTCCATCCAAGTTTTTTTAAGCTTATTCAATAATTAAGATGACGGTTGAATATTAAAAAACATAAGCAATAAAAATTCAACTTCTTTCATCATGAAGATGTTATTGCACAACCATTTAGCTTCGTGGGGTGGATAAATAAGTATATGCTACATCTCCACCTCTTAAGGCAATTCCTCTAAAATATTTAAAATCATTTCTTTCAACAAGATATTTGCGAAATTGTAAAAATTCCTCCTTTTTTATTGTGATTTTTTCTACTTCCCCATTTTTCAGTTGTTCTAGCAAATTGTAAACATCTTTTTCCTCCATATAAATTACCTCCTGGATTTTCTGTAGAATATTGTTGATAAATGTCGACTTTTCCGCAGAAATTCAGCTGACATCTTATGGTATAATTATCCTTAATATAATTTTAGCAAAAAAGTTTTCTTTTTTTCATTTGCACCATTCAATAATCAGCATGCGTGCACCAAATACATCATATTATCATAGTATATGTATATTTTAATCGTTACTGATATTGCAAGCAATTCATATTTCTTTACGAATAAATTCTGATAGTGCAAACTATAAATACAGAATTTATATACAATTTGAATGTAAGGAGTGGAAGGAAAGTGAAAAGAGCCGAGGTTGGAAATATAATTGAGTTTAGAGGATTACAAGGTATTGTAGAAAAGGTTAATGAAAATTCTGTAATTGTCGATTTAACCTATATGGACAATTATCGCGATCTTGAATTAGAGCAAAGAACCGTTGTCAATCATAAAAACTATACCGTCATTAAATAATGCTCCCCAAAAGCGGGAATATTTCTCATTTAAAATCGATGAATGTAAACGCTTTTCCTCCTTATTATTAGGAAGTAATCATAAATATGGGCTGTTTTTTTGTCCATCTGATTTGCAGCGTGCAACATTAAAAACTATAAAAAATCACCTGATATTTGGCGGGGATGAAAAATTCCCCGCTTCTAGTGTTCCTCTTTTCTTTTTATTATTCTAATAAAAAGATTGTTAAGGAAGCTTTTGCAACAGCTATTCTTCCGCAAGTTCTTTTTTTGTTTTTACTTTCCCATGAGGTTTTTGTTTTTGCTTACGGACAGCCCATTCTCTCTCTTGCTCCCGCTGTGATTTAGACATCTTTCATCCCCCTTTCTGTCTTCATAGAATGAACCACTTGCTGTTTTTTTATCCTCTTGTATTCATTTTCCAACTCTATTTATTTTTTCACTTTTTTAAATTGTTTTTCTTTTGTTATTGACCATCTCGAAAAAAACTGATAACATCACTTTATATTTGATATATAAAGTTTTAGCGATGATTGTTGTGGATAAAACTATAACAGGAGCCGCTTCTGGAGAGACCGCAATGTCGGCACCGAAGGATTCACAATCTCAGGTAAAAGGACAGAAGAGTAACATATACATACTAATTGTAATGGTTTGTTATTCTGGATGTTGACCCGCCTAGAAGATTGGAGATTCTCCAATCTTTTTTCATGTCCATTGTTTTATAGTAAACACATCCATCCATTTGCAAACTCATATACTTATATAATTTTATAACAAATAATTCTACTTGGTTTGGCTAAACATAATGCTATTCTAATAAAACTTTCAGCCAAACAAATAAATTTAAATGAGGTGACTTTTATGCAGCAGCGTCGCGCAGTTGTAAGTGTAATCGGAAAAGATCAAGTTGGTATCATCAGCAAAGTAACAACTGTAATTTCTCAAAATAATATTAATATTTTGGATATCAGCCAAACCATTCTGCAAGATTTTTTTACGATGATGATGCTTGTAGACATTACAAATAATGAAAATCTAGATGAATTGCGCAGCCAATTGGATGCACTTGGCAGTGAACTTCAATTAAAGATTAATATTCAGCTAGAAGAAATTTTTCAATCCATGCACCGTGTATAAGGAAGGAGGATATTAAATGAAGATAGCATTAAATGAAATGATGGAAACCATAAACATGGTTCAAATGGAAAACCTTGATATCCGAACTGTTACTATGGGAATTAGTTTATATGATTGTGCAGATTCTGATTTCGATAAAATGAATACTGCTGTATATAAAAAAATCACTACATATGCAAGCAAATTGACAGTTGTTGCAGAAGCGGTTGAAAAAGAATACGGGATTCCAATTATCAATAAGCGCATCTCTATTACACCAATTGCGGAGATTCTAGGGCATGCAACAGTTGAACAAGCAATTGAATTAGCAAAAACTTTGGATAAAGCGGCAAAAGATTTAAATGTCGATTTTATTGGGGGATATTCTGCTCTTGTTCATAAAGGCATATCCAAAGCAGACCAAACACTTCTAGATGCATTGCCAGAAGCATTAACAGTTACTGATAGAGTTTGCGCTTCTGTTTCTGTTGCAACAACAAGAACTGGCATTAATATGGATGCTGTTAAACAAATGGGGATCATCATTAAAGAAGCAGCAGAAAAAACAAAAGATACCAATGGGTTAGCTTGTGCTAAACTGGTTGTTTTCTGTAATCCTGTTGAGGATAACCCCTTTATGGCTGGCGCATTTCATGGCGCTGGAGAAGGAGAAGTTGTCATTAATGTTGGAGTAAGCGGTCCTGGAGTTGTCTTAAATGCGCTTAAAAAATACCCAGAAGCAGATTTAGGTGAAGTTTCTGACATCATAAAAAAAACAACTTTTAAAATTACTCGTGCAGGCGAATTAATCGGCCGTGTTGTTGCAGAAAGACTAGGTGTTCCTTTTGGAATTATGGACCTTTCTCTTGCTCCAACGAATGCCATTAATGACAGTGTTGCCGAAATTTTAGAAGAAATCGGCTTAGAACGGGTAGGGACACATGGTACAATTGCTGCACTTGCCCTAATGAATGATGCTGTCAAAAAGGGAGGAGCAATGGCTAGTTCTTATGTTGGTGGATTAAGCGGAGCCTTTATTCCTGTAAGTGAAGACAATGGCATGATTCGCGGCATAACAGACAACAGCTTAACCTTGTCAAAACTAGAAGCGATGACATGTGTGTGCTCTGTTGGTTTGGATATGATTGCTCTAACCGGTGATGTAACACCTGCAACTTTATCTGCTATAATAGCTGATGAAGCAGCAATCGGCATGATTAATAAAAAAACAACCGCTGTACGCGTTATTCCTGTTCCTGGAAGAAACGAAGGGGAAATGGTTGAATTTGGAGGATTATTAGGACGTGCTCCAGTTATGGGAGTAAATCCTTTCAGTTCAGCTAAATTAATTGATCGAGGCGGCCGTATCCCTTCACCGCTGCAAGCGCTCATTAACTAAAGTATATAAAAGCAAGCACCTTGCAGCATAACTCCTAGTAGTCTGTTTTGGTGCTTGCTTCTTTTTATGTAAATAAATGCTTAATTTTCTGGAATAGGTTTTAGCATTAAAAGCAGTAAAAAAATCAAACTAATATATCCAAATAATGGATATAACCAAGAAAGCAAAGTTCCATAGTGTATAAAGCTAATTGCATAGGAAATAAAAAAGATTACTGCAATAATCATAATGCCTGGAAGTCTGATATATCCCCTTAATTGCCTCTCTAACCCATAGACATTGCCAATAACAGATGTAAATATTTCACCATAAATCACCAGAATATAAACCCAAGAAAGATTTGGAGCAAGTGTCCTCATAATAGTAGCCATCGGTATTGCATAGCGATTGACATCCTCTAGCATAATAAGAGTAAAATGACTGGAAATCAAAATAAGCATTAAAGCAAATCCACCTATAATCCCACCCCATTTTACTGTATCTTCATCCCCTATTTCAGATGCGGCAGGCACTAGTACAGCAATAGCCAACGATAAATTTAGCGCTGTATAAGAAAATGGAGAAGCAAAGGCTTTCCAACTACTATTTTTATCTATAAATATATGAGAAGCAAAATCAGGCATTTGCACAGTATAAAAAAACAAAATAAAACTGAAGCTGATCATAATAGGCACGACAAATGTATTAACAGCAAATAATCCTTTCATGCCTACCGCCATTACCAGTATTGATAAAACAATTGTAAAGATAACGCCAGTCGCCTTTGAAAAACCTAGCTGTTCTTCAAAGATTGCCCCAGCTCCTGACAGCATAACTGCACATACACCGATCAGCATAATAAGCATTATGATATTTATCAACGTTCCCATCCATTTTCCAAATAAAAAAATCGTAAACTCTTGATAAGATTTTGCTTTTATTTTTACAGAAATTCTCATTAATTTTGATCCGAAATAACTAAAGATAGCGCCGCTGATTAAAATGCCAATGAGTCCAATAAAGCCAAACTGTGAAAAAAACTCTACTATTTCTTTCCCTGTCGCAAAACCGGCCCCAACTACTGTACCAACATATACAGCGGCTAATTGAAAGGCTGCATTCCATTTATTTTTCACCCCAGTCCCTCCTCCTTTTAACTATATGTCGGAGAGGACAAACAAAGACGAGCTTTTTTATTGATTAATTCTTATTCTTTTTACATAATAGAACAAAGATTTCAAGAAAGTTCGTTTTTTCCTCTAATATTTCTACAATTTTCCACAACCAAAAAACTTGAAGATCAAAGAAGGTCAAAGTATAATAGCATCATAAAAGGTCAAAATTGATCAAATTCAAAAGGAGGAAAATATTTATGAAATGTCAAATTTGCCAAGAAAACAACGCAAACGTGAGTCTGCAATACTTTACGAATAATGAAAGCCATCAATTAAATATTTGCCATAGTTGTTATCAAAAAGAAAAACAAAAAATGACATCTAATCCCAGTGGAATGTTTTTCCACACTTCCCCTTTTGATGAATTATTTAAATCCTTTAATCAGCATCAAGCAGGGGCAATGAATTCAGCTAATCAAACTCCTTCAAATAATAAAGGCATTTTAGATAATTACGGTAAAAATTTAAATCATCTGGCTAGAGCTGGGTTAATAGATCCTGTAATAGGCAGAGAAAATGAAGTAGATCGAGTAATCGAAATACTGAATAGAAGAAATAAAAACAATCCTGTTTTAATCGGGGAGCCTGGTGTCGGAAAAACAGCTATCGCTGAAGGCTTAGCATTAAAAATCGTTGAAGGTTCTGTACCGAAAAAATTAAAAAATAAAGAAATCTATTTATTAGATGTAGCATCCCTTGTAACAAACACAGGGATTCGCGGACAATTTGAAGAAAGAATGAAACAAATTATCCAAGAAATTCAAGAAAGAAAAAATGTAATTGTATTTATTGATGAAATCCATCAGCTTGTCGGAGCAGGATCTGCAGAAGGATCCATGGACGCAGGAAATATTTTAAAGCCTGCTTTAGCTCGCGGGGAACTTCATATCATTGGGGCAACTACATTAAAGGAATATCGCCAAATTGAAAAGGATGCAGCATTAGAACGCAGATTCCAGCCTATCCAAGTTGCAGAGCCATCTGTATCATCTGCAATTGCTATCTTAAATGGCATTAAGGATAAATATGAAAAATTCCATGAAGTCACTTATACAGAGGCAGCAATAGCTGCTTGTGTAGAGCTATCTCATCGTTATATTCAAGATCGCTTCTTGCCAGATAAGGCAATCGATTTATTAGATGAAGCCGGCTCAAAAATGAACCTTTCATCTAATTATGCCAATACAGAAGAAATTGAAAACAGATTAGTAAATATCGCAAAAGAAAAAGAGGCTGCTTTAAAAGAAGAAAATTATGAAAAAGCAGCAGAGTTGCGTCAAGAAGAAAAACAGTTGGAAGCTGCTTTAAATAATCCGAATATAGATGAAAAACCAGTCATTGATGTAGCTTTGATTCAAGAGTTAATTGAAAAGAAAACTGGGATTCCAGTTGGCAAATTACAGCAGGATGAACAGCAAAAAATGAAGAATTTAGCAGATCGCCTTGCTGAAAAAGTGATTGGCCAACAAGATGCAGTTATCAAAGTAGCTAAAGCAATTAAAAGAAGCCGTGCTGGTTTGAAAGCAAAAAATAGACCAATTGGAAGTTTCTTATTTGTTGGACCAACTGGTGTTGGGAAAACAGAATTAACGAAAACATTAGCAGAAGAATTATTCGGCACAAAAGACAGTATGATTCGCCTTGATATGAGCGAATATATGGAAAAACACAGCATTGCAAAAATCATTGGTTCTCCTCCAGGGTATGTAGGACATGAGGAAGCAGGACAACTGACAGAACAAGTAAGAAGAAACCCTTACAGCATTATCTTGCTTGATGAAATAGAAAAAGCCCATCCTGATGTTCAATCCATCTTTTTGCAAATACTAGAGGATGGCAGATTGACTGATAGCCAAGGACGTACTGTCAGCTTCAAAGATACCGTAATTATTATGACAAGCAATGCGGGTGTAGGCCATAAAAATATTGTTGTTGGTTTTGAAAAAAATGCCGCCATGGAAGAAAGCAATTTACTGCAGTCATTGGGCAGTTTCTTTAAACCAGAGTTTTTAAACCGATTTGATGCCATTATTGAATTTAAGTCATTAGAAAAACCGCATCTTTTACAAATAGCTGATTTATTATTAACAGAGTTAACAGAAACATTAAAAGAGCAGCAGATTACTCTTCACATTACAGAAGATGCAAAAGAAAAGCTAGTAGCATTAGGAACACATCCAAGTTTTGGAGCTCGTCCATTAAGACGTGCTATTCAAGAACATCTTGAAGATCATTTAGCTGATTTTATTTTAGACAAACAATATGCAACAGATTTAACAGCAAAACTTGAAGATGGAAACATCATAATTGTCGAAACAATAACAGAATCAGTATCTCATTAACTTAAAGAGAAAAAGAGATTTCCTAAAAGATTAAGTGTCCTCTCCGATGAAACTATTGATAAATCAGTATAATCTTAAACAAAAAGGAGCAATCCAATTGTCGAAAAATCGACTTATGGATTGCTCCTTTTTATATAGTTATTAATTCTTTTTCTAGTGCTAAACAATGGATTAAAGATTCAACAGTAGGTTTTTCGGGCATTCGATGTGTACTTATCCCATATCTATCAGCCATTTCCTTCGTTTTCATCCCCATTGCGACAATTTCCACATTATTTGCTAAACCTTCTAAACCAAATTTAGTTGCCTCTTTTAGAAAAACCTGAACTGAAGCACTGCTTGGTAATAATAAAGTATCGATCTGCGCTTCCTCTAGCTGTTGCTTCATAATATCCTCAAACTTTGTGTCGACTGTTTTTTTGCTTGTAATAAAAAGCTCATATTTTCCATATTGAATGGTATATAAAGGTTCTTCCTCTTTTATTTGATCATCTCCAACAATAAGCAATTTCCCCTCCTGTTTCATTTCTGTACAAAGAAATGCAGCAAAGCCTTTTGATTCTAGTGCTCTTATCGTTTTACTAGATAGCCCATAAAGAACACCTTTTAAGGACCGAATATCTATTTTGTTCTCCACTAGAATCGCAAAAAAATCATAAACTGCTTCTGATGAAGTAAAGAGGATCTTTTCATACACGTCCATAGTGCTTATGATGTTGTCATCAACAGCCGCTTTTTCTTTTTTCCATTTCGGAAACTCTATTACATCTGCACCCTGTGCTTTTAATTCTTTTGCTAGTTTGCTTTCTTCTGTTCCTGTTCGAATGAGCATTATTTGTTTGCCAAACAACGGTTTTTTTTCAAACCAGCTGATTTTTTCCCTTATAGCAACTACTTCACCTACAAGAGTGATGGCCGGATTGGTAATTTTCGCATCCTCTGCAAGCTCTCCTATCGTTGCCAATGTTCCTTCTACACTTTTCTGTCTGCCATATGTTCCCCATTGAATAAGAATAACAGGGGTATCCTGTGATTTCCCATGACTTATTAAATTATCGCAAATATATTGAAGATTCTTTACTCCCATATAAAAAACCATCGTTTGGACACTATTGACTAATCCTTGCCAATCAATATCAGGTTTTCCATTTGGCGTCTTATCATGTGCTGTTACAATTGCAAATGATCCAGCATAATCTCGATGCGTTACAGGTATTCCTGCATAAAGGGGAGCGGCTATTCCAGAGGTGATGCCTGGCACCATTTCAAACTCAATATCATGCTCGCTGACAGCTAATGCCTCTTCTCCAACTCTCCCAAATATGCTTGGATCACCGCCTTTAAGGCGGACAACAATTTTTCCTTCTAATGCTTTTTCCACTAATAGGCTATTGATCACTTCTTGTTTTAAAAAATGCCGATGTGGAAGCTTTCCACAATAGATAAATTCACATTCTGCATGTGCATGTTCTAATAAAGTTGGATTAATAAGGCGGTCATAAAGAATGACATCAGCCCTTTTAATGGCCTCAAGTCCTTTTACTGTAATTAACTCCCCATCTCCTGGGCCCGCTCCTACTAAATAAACTTTTCCTTTTTGCATATGCAGTCATCCTCTCTTATCCTTCAGGCAAATTTCTTTGTTACTTATTTTTGTTCTTGTCAGCAGCTAATTTGGCCGTTATGTTTATAAAATTGCTCAAGAGCTACAATGGCACTCCCCATTCTTTCTTCTTTAGGAATAACAAGTCTAGTTACGCCCTCATCTCTTAATGCAGCTGCTGTTACCTTTCCAACGGCAACAGCTACCACATTATTTTCAAAAGCTTCCAATAATTCATGATATACGTTCTGCTCTCTTGCATAGGAAAATAGGAACCTTGCTTGTGGTGTACTAGTAAAATTGACTGCATCTACTTTGTTCGTCAAAATTTCTTCTACAAGCTGCTCCAATACTTCTGTTTGCGGAGGTATATGCTTATATGGAAGAATTTCTTTAAATTCAGCTTGTTGTTCCTGCAAATATTCGATTAATTTCGGTGCAGGATCACCATGCAGCTGCAATGCTACTTTATGCCCTTTTAAATTAAAAGGCGCAAAAGCTCTTACCAATCCAACCGTACTGCCATCATCATCCCGTACATCTGGGATAATATTGAACTTTTTCAGCATATTAACTGTCTTATAACCTCTTGCCGCCACATTAGACTGTTGAATAGTGTGAATAAATGCATCTTGCATCCCCATTTTTTCTGCCGTTTTATATAATGTTTCTGTCCCTACTCCGGTTGTGAAAATAAACCAATCATAATTTCCTGCTAGTAATGTTTTTATGTCTTCTTCTAAATTGCTATCATCTAAAAAAATGGTTCCTTGTGTAGGACGCGATAATGGCACTCCGCCTAAATTACTTACTAATTTACTCAGTTCTTCCACTTTTCGCTGGCCTGCTAAAGCAATTCGTTTTCCTTCTAGTCGTTTCAACTGCCTATTCCTCCAAATCCATATGTTATGAATTTACTATATCATTTTATTGATAGAAAAAGGATATGAATTTTTTGGTTTTAAAGTTACTGCTATTTATTAATAGATTCACTGTTTCAATAGAGTTTATACTGTTAATCTTCTATTAAAAGATAAACATCATCCTCCTCCACAGCTGTTTTGTATGTTTTTACGCATCCTGTATCAGGTTCTTGCACTTTTCCATCTTCTAAACATATTTTCCAGTCATGCATCGGGCAAAATACATGATCTCCACTTACAATGCCTTCTGTCAAGACCCCGCCTTTATGTGGACAGCGATTCTCAATTGCTCTAATCGAACCGCCAGACAATCTGAATACCGCAATTTCTTTATCTTTATAGCGAACTGTTTTCCCTAAGCTTTTCGGAAGTTCTTCTAATTTGCATACAAGCATTTTTGTTAATTCTTTGTTTACCATCATTTTTCCCCCTTTTGATGTATGGATAGATTAAGACATCACGACATTTTCAAATAATTCTTTTGTTGTTTTTTCGCTTTCAACAATTTCCTTCCAAGGATCTTTATATACAGATAAAGTCTCTTCCATTCTTGCTGTTAACTCTTTGCGCTTTTGCTTGTCATCAAGTACTGATTGCACATGTGCCAAACCAACACGATCAAGCCATGCAGATGTTCTTTCCAAGTAATTAGCCGTTTCGCGATAATATTGTAAATAAGCTGCTGTTACTTCCATTACCTCTTCTTCTGTTTGAACTTTATATAATAGATCCCCGCCGCGTACATGTGTACCGCCGTTTCCGCCAATATAAATTTCCCAGCCTCCATCAATACCGATAAAGCCAATATCTTTAAAGCCAGACTCTGCGCAGCTTCGTGGACAAGCTGATACAGCCATCTTCACTTTATGCGGTGTTTGCAAGCCTTCAAATTTTTGCTCTAAGCGAATGCCAAGTCCCATGGAATCTTGTGTGCCAAATCGGCAGAATTGCTCACCTACACATGTTTTTACTGTACGCAATGACTTTCCGTAAGCAAATCCTGAAGGCATATCTAAATCACCCCATACTTTTGGCAAATCTTCTTTTTTAACCCCAATTAAGTCAATGCGCTGACCACCAGTCAACTTCACTAAAGGAATTTCATACTTGTCGACTACATCTGCAATTTTTCTTAAATCATTTGCATTTGTAACACCGCCGTACATCCGTGGTACAACAGAATATGTTCCATCTTTTTGGATATTTGCATGCATACGTTCATTTACAAAACGGGAATCTCTTTCATCTTTATATTCAATTGGATTAACCATTGCTAAATAATAATTAAGAGCTGGACGGCATTTGGAGCAGCCCTCTTCACTATTCCAGCCTAGAACATTCATTACTTCTCTTGTATGTTTTAAGCCTTTTGCTTTGATTTCTTCGACTACTTCCTCTCTTGAAAGATTGGTACAGCTGCAGATTGCTTCTTTTTGCTTTGTTGCATCAAAATCAGAGCCAAGTGTATGCTGCAATAATTCCCCAACAAGACCTTTACAGCCGCCACAAGATCTTGAAGCGCTTGTACATGCTTTAATCTCATCAATAGAAGAACAGCCTCCTTGAATGGCTTCCACTATTGTTCCTTTTGATACACCATTGCATCCACAAATAATTTCGTCTGCACTCATGCTTGCAACTAAACTTACGCCAGCGTCTTCTCCAATCGGCTGTAAGATGGTAATTTTTTCTGTATCAGAAATATCTGCTTCTTTTTGAATCATCGAGAACAAGCGATTTCCTTCTTTGCTGTCTCCAAAAAGCACTGCTCCAACAATTTGGTTTCCGCGAAGGACAATCTTTTTATAAATTCCATCTTGTTCATCAAATACTTTAATCGCTTTTTTGTCTGAATCTTCAGTTAAATCGCCCGCTGAAAACACTTCTACGCCAGATACTTTTAATTGTGTTGATAAAACAGAACCCTCATATGGATTGGTTTCTTTCCCGCATAGATGGCTTGCCAATACTTTTGCTTGTTCATAAAGTGGCGCCACTAATCCGTATGGTATTCCTCTATGCTCTGCACATTCACCAACAGAATAAATATGTGGAGTTTCTGTTTGCAAATAGTCATTTACAATGATTCCACGATTTATTGGAATATTGCTAGCTTTTGCTAATTCGATATTTGGTTTAATCCCAACTGCCATTACTACTAAGTCAGCGTCTAGAGTGGTGCCATCTTTAAACTTTAATCCTGTTACTCTTTCCTCGCCTAAAAATTGTTCTGTCTGTGTTTCTAATAAAAATTTCATTCCTTGTTTTTCTAATTCTTTCTGCAATAATTTCCCAGCAGTTAAATCAAGCTGACGCTCCATTAAAAATGGGCCAAGATGGATAACTGTTACATCCATTCCTAAATTAAGCAATCCTCTTGCTGCCTCTAATCCAAGTAAACCTCCGCCGATAACGGCAGCCTTTTTATATTTTTTGGAAGCCTCTAACATAATATCTGTATCTTTTATATCACGGAATGCCGTTACCCCTTCTTTTTCCGCGCCAGGAATCGGAAGCATAAACGGCACAGAACCAGTTGCTAAAATCAATTTATCGTATTTTTCTATTCTTCCACTATCTGTAACAACCCTCTTATTCTCTACATCTATATTAGTTGCCGTTTCACCAGTATGTAACGTGATATTGTTGTTTTTATACCAATCCCAATCGTTTAAGGTAATGTCGCTAACATTGGTATCCCCTTGCAAAACTTTTGATAATAAAATTCTATTATAGTTTGGATGTGGCTCACTTCCAAAAATAGTAATATCAAACTCGTCTTTTGAAACTTTAAGAACTTCTTCGATTGCTTTTACCCCTGCCATCCCATTTCCAACAAGAATTAATTTCTTTTTATTCACTATAATTCCTCCCCCAAGAAGTTTCCTTTACTTTAACACAGAGAAAAGATGTTTTTAATATACTTGTTATATTTTCTGACACACTTTTTCATATATTCAAAATACTTCTTTTAATCAAAAAACTGAAAAAACTCGCCATAAAGGCGTTGTATACCCTTACATCGAATGTTAACTTTTTTTAATTTTTTTTCTGCTTTTATAAAAAATCATCAAAAACGAGGTTAGGACACAACTAATTAGATAATCTGTAAAGACGAATAATCTCTAACTTTCGCTTTAAAATAAAGGCTAGTTTCGCAATCTTGGTTACTTGTGTTTTTACATATAGTCAAGTGTAAAAACTAATTCGTTCCATTGCGCTACAGACACTCCCTCTCCGCGGGGAGGAAGCCCGAGCCTCCTCGGCACGCCTGCGGGGTCTCAGCCTTTTCTCTACTTCCCGCAGGAGTTGAGTGTCCTCCGCTCCATTCCACTTCTTTTTTAAAGGTTGTTATCTAAAACCATTTAAAAAAATAGAAAAAATTAATTATTTAGGCTACGGGTAATAACAACAAACTTTACTGAAACCACCCTTTTAAAAGTTTAAAAACGAACAATTATATATAATTGTTCGTTTTTATTTTCAGCTGGAATACTTATGTCCCAGCCTCGTTTTATTTTCTTATTCTGCTACAAAAGGATAAATCCTTACTGCACTTACTTTAAAGCCTGGCATCCTACAAGAAGGGTCTAATTCCCCTCCAACCAGCTTATTAACATTTTGTGACCCACTCCAATGGATCGGAACAAAAACCGTATCTGGACGAATTGATTCCGACCATTTGCTTCTTACGACAATATGCCCCCTTTTAGACTCTACTCTCACTAGCTGATTATCCAAAAGATTATACTCTTGAGCTGTTTTTGGATGTATTTCTATATATGATTCAAAATTCCTTGCAGATAGAGAAGCACTTTTTCTCGTTTGCACACCAGTTAAATACTGAGACATCACCCGACCTGTTGTTAAATATAGTGGATACTCTCTGCTGATACTTTCTTTAGGGACAACAGGTTTACTTGTAACAACAGTCATTTTTGCTTTGCCATCTTCTGTGGCAAATCCCTGTTCAAACAAACGAACAGTCCCTGGATGATTTTCTTCTGGACACGGCCACAAAATGCCCCCTTCTTTTCTTAAACGATCATATGTTATGCCAGAATAATCAGCAATTCCTCCTTTGGATGCCTTTCGTAATTCATTAAAAATATCTTCTGCCTTTTTATAAGGAAAATAGGCACCTTTACCAAGTACATCCGCTATCTCACAAATAATTTGCCAATCGTGTTTTACATCGCCTGGACATGGCTTGGATGCTTCTCGCAAAATGACACGACCTTCTAAATTAGTCATCGTTCCTTCATCTTCCAAATAAGAAGATGTTGGCAAAATAATATCTGCCATTTTTGCCGTTTCTGACATAAACATATCTACCGCAACAAAAAATGTTAATTTCCCTAAAGCCCTTTTAACAAAATTAGCATCAGGATTAGACATAACAGGATTAGAGCACATTAAGAACATTCCTTTAATTTCTCCCTCGTCTGTTTTTTCAAACATCTCAAAGGCTGACACTCCCTTTCGAGGAAGTTCACTCTCTTCTACTCCCCATATATTTGCAATAAAGCTTCGATGCTCCTCATTTTCAATGCTTCGGTATCCTGGCAATTGATCTGCCTTCTGCCCATGCTCTCTTGCACCTTGGCCATTTCCTTGTCCTGTAATCGCTCCATAGCCAGAGTATGGTTTGCCAATTTTTCCTGTTGCAAGAAGAATATTTAAAAAATTGCGCACAGCGGCTGTACCGTCTGTTTGCTGTTCAATTCCCCTTGCTGTTAAAATCATCCCAGATTCTTCTTTTCCGAATTTAATCCCTGCCTTTTGTATATCCTCTAGTGCTACACCGGTTAATTCTGCAATCTCCTCTAAATTCAGTGTACTAATATATTCTTTTACTTCAGCAAATCCATTGACCTGCTGCTGTATAAATGATTCATCTATTAAATTTTCTTCTAAAATAACTTTTAACAGTCCATTTGCCAATGCTGCATCGGTACCAGGACGGCCTTTTAAATGCAAGTCTGCTAGTTTCGTTGTTGCTGTTTCACGAGGATCTATCGCAATAATATACGCCCCATTTTCTTTTGCTTTTTCAAAATAGGGAATAATGGTTGGCTGACATTCTGCTAAATTTGTGCCTGCTAAAATAATGACACGAGTATAGGGTATCTCTGCTAAAGAATTGGTTAATCCTCTATCCATTCCAAATGTTTGATTTGCTGCTGTAGCTGCTGCAGACATACATAAGCGTCCATTATAATCAATATATTTTGTTTGTAGCGCAACTCGGGCAAATTTTCCTAATAAATACGCTTCTTCGTTTGTAATGGAAGCACTGCCGTATACTGCTAACGCATTTTTTCCATACTCTTTTTGAATGCTGGTAAAATTCTCTTTAATATGCTCCAATGCTTCTTGCCAAGAGATTTGAACAAATTCTCCATTTACTTTTCTTAATGGATATTTAATACGATTATGATGCATAGCATGTTGGTGTGCATTTAACCCTTTAATGCATAAACGCCCCTCTGAAGTAGGATTATCTTTGCCTATAACAGTATATTTTTTCCTTGATACGATGGATTCTTCTACCAATTGCATTTTGCACTGCATGCTGCAAAAGGGACATTGTGTGTCATATCTTTTTTCTTTCGGTGAGACTTTCTGCTGTGTTCGAAAATATTTTAATAATAATTCGGTCATGAAGACACTCCCTCTCTAGTGGCTGAAATTCCCGTTGCTTAAAAATTCACCTACTTCTTTTTAGCGATAGTTTATATAAAATTTCTCTCTAGATTATCTTTTTTCTGCTTGCGATCAGCTTCCAAACGATCAATTAGTTGTGTTCGAATATCTTTGTCAAACAAAACTTCACGAATATGCACTAAGTTAACTCTTTCCACCCATTGCCATGTTCTTTCCAGATAATTTGCGGTTTCCCGATAGTATTGAATAAACCCTAAAATAATGTCAATTGCTTCTTTTTTGGTGGCAGCAACATATAAAAGGTTTCCTGAACGATTATCTCTTCCACTGCTGCCGCCTACATAAATCTCCCAGCCTCTTTCCATCTCGATAAGCCCAATGTCTTTTGTAGTCGAGCCAGAGTTATTATGCATACATGCAGATATCCCTATTTTCACTCGATACGGCGCAGATAAAAATACGGTGCTTTCTTCTAATTCTACTGCTAGCTGCAAGGAACTTTCTTTAGAACAAGAACAGATATGCTCTCCGATATTTGTTTTAATAGGATGAACAATATGTCCGAATGAAGAGTTTAATTCCATATTTAATTCACTCCAAATAGCCAGTAAGTTCTCGTCTGTTATGCCCATTAAATGAATTCTCTGTTCACTAGATATAGCAATACGATCGATGCTATACTTTTGCGCTACTTCCCCAATTATTTTCAATTGACTTCCCGTTGTGACTCCTCCATACATTTGCGGAATAACGGTATAAGTTCCATCGCTATTTCTTATGGCATTCATTCGTTCGTTTACAAAACATGCATCCTTCACACTTTCATATTCTGGATAAATCATTCCTAAATAATATTCAACAGCCGGATTACAAATACTGCAGCCATCCTGTTTTTGCCAATTCAGCGCTGACATTACTTCTTTTTTCGAAGCTAAATTTAATATTTGCATTTCGTGTACTACTTCCTCTTCCGTTAAAGTAGTACAACTGCACATTGGCTTTACTTCAATTTTTTCATCAAATTCATCGCTGTTAATATATTCCAAAAGGTCAGCAACTAATGGTTTACAGCCGCCGCATGATCCTGATGCCTTTGTGCATTGCTTAATTTCCTCTACTGTTTGCAAGTCCTTATCAATAACCGCCTCAATAATTGCTCCTTTAGAAACGCCGTTGCAGTTGCAAATAATTTCACTTTGTGGCATTTCTCTAAAAGCACCTTGCCCTTTGCCACTTATTTGAAACCATTCGCCTTTTTCCACGTTGTCAATATTCTTTTTCTTCGCGACCATATCTAAGAAATAAGCAGACTTTTTTGTATCCCCAAAAAGAATAGCCCCAACGATCTTTTCCTCTTCTACAATTACTTTCTTATAGATGCCATCTAATTCATCAAACATTTTAATGACTTTCGCGGTTTCTTCTTCATAGACTTTTCCTACTGAAAATACATCCACCCCGGAAATTTTTAATTTCGTTGATAAAATCGAACTAGTATATCCGTCAACAGGCATGCCACAAATTCTTTTTGCAAGCACTTGTCCTTGTTCATATAAAGGCTTTACTAGTCCATACACAATGCCATTATGTTCCGCACATTCGCCAACAGCATAAATATTAGGCACATTCGTTTCCATAAAGTCATTCACAATGATGCCCCTATTTGTCTCAATTCCACTGTTTTTCACCAAGCTTATATTAGGAGAAACACCAACTGCCATCACCACCAAATCTGCTGCAGCAAACGTACCATCTTTAAAGCGAATACCTTCTACACGATCTGTTCCAACAATTTCTTCCGAGTCTTTACCTAATAGAAAATTCATGCCTTGTTCTTCAAGCTTTTGCTGCAATAGTTTTGAGGCGGTTTGATCTAATTGTCTTTGCATTAAATAAGGGCCATTATGCACCACATCTACTTCCATACCAAGATTGAGCAGCCCTCTTGCCGCTTCAAGACCTAATATTCCGCCGCCAATCACAATTGCTTTTTTAAACTTTTTAGAAGATTCGATTATTTCTTCGCAATCTTCTATCGTTCGAAATGTCATAACTCCTGACTTTTCTACGCCTGGAATAGGTAGAAGAAATGGATTGGATCCTGTTGCAATAATCAATTTATCGTACATGATCTTACGGGACTTATCAGTAACTATCCATTTTTCCTCTATTTCTACTTTTATAGCAGATTCACCAGAGTACAAGTTAATATGATGGTCTTTATACCAATCATAATCATTTATTACAATATCATGAATGGAAGCATCTCCTTGCAATACAGAGGATAATTGAATTCGATTGTAGTTTGCATGTGACTCACTGCCTATAATTGATATTTCAAATGTTTCAGGGTTATTTTTAATAATTTCCTCGATACATCGAACTCCAGCCATTCCATTCCCTATTACCACCAATTTTTCTTTTTTCATCGTTAAAAACCCCCTGCATTCTCAATAAAAAAATGTCTTAAATAGATACATAGCTTTCATTATTTCATACTATAAACTTTCCGAAAATAATTATGTCATATAATCTAACAATAAAAAATAAATGAGAACGCTTAACTAGTTGCTGTTGCACGATTTCCTTTTTTATAATAATTTTTAAATTTTAATTTCTTCTAAATTTTCCAAAAAAATTACGTTAGAAGTTCTGACACAATCCTTTTCCTTCCGTAAAACCTTTACTATAATCAAAAACATGTAATTCATTTATTGGTTTTTTGCTTTAAAGTAGCAGTGTTATAAATCTTCTATTTGCAAAATTTGTACCTTGCTTATAAAACAAAGGGGGAAATGTAAATGAAAATATCTGATTTAAGAAAGAGTGGTCATCCACCAACATTATTATCATCCTTTTTGTATTTTGACATCAGCTTTATGATTTGGGTAATGCTCGGAGCATTAGGTGTATTTATTTCAAAAGATTTTGGTTTATCTCCGGCAGAAAAAGGCATGATGGTTGCCATACCGACATTAGCAGGTTCTTTCTTTCGTATTGTGATGGGAATTTTAACAGATCGTATTGGTCCGAAAAAAACAGCAACAATCGGTATGATTGTTACAATGATTCCACTTATTTGGGGATTTGCAGCAGGGAAAACGATGCCTGAACTTTATGCTATTGGCATTTTATTAGGAGTAGCTGGTGCAAGCTTTTCTGTGGCATTGCCAATGACAAGCCGCTGGTATCCTCCACATTTGCAAGGACTGGCGATGGGAATTGCAGGAGCTGGAAATAGTGGAACATTAATTGCCACATTATTCGGTCCACGTCTAGCTGAACATTTTGGCTGGCATAATGTAATGGGTTTTGCACTTATCCCTTTAGTTATTGTTTTTATTATTTTCACAATATTGGCAAAAAATGCTCCATCCCAGCCAAAACCTCAACCAATTGCTAATTATTTTAAAGTATTTAAATATAAAGATACTTGGTTTTTCTGCTTATTATATGGGGTAACATTTGGTGGTTTTGTAGGATTAACTAGTTTCTTAAGCATTTTCTTTGTGGATGAATACAGATTAACAAGCGTACAAGCAGGTGATTTTGTTACATTATGTGTCGCTGCTGGAAGTTTCTTTCGTCCGGTTGGAGGCTTTATTGCAGACCGTATTGGTGGGGTAAAATTGCTTTCTACCCTATTTATTCTTGCAGCATTATGTATGATCGGTGTCAGCACACTTCCTGCACTTAGTATTGTAATTGCAATGCTATTTATCGGCATGATGTGTTTAGGAATGGGAAATGGTGCCGTATTCCAATTAGTTCCTCAACGCTTCCAAAAGGAAATAGGAATGGTAACAGGTATTGTTGGTGCAGCAGGGGGAATTGGCGGATTCTTTTTGCCAAATATTTTAGGAACATTAAAACAAATTACTGGTACATATTCCTCAGGATTCCTAACATTCGCTTGCATCGGCCTTGCTGCTTTTGGAATTTTATGGTTAGCTAATGCTTCATGGAAGAAGACATGGAATATAAATGGAGAAGCAATTAAATCCTAATAAAAAAGAAAAACGGTGTTATAAAAAATACACCGTTTTTCTTTTTGGCTTTATTAATGAACTAAACATCAATAGAGTTCTTTCCCAGAACCTTCTTTTTAAAGTTTTGTATCATCTATACTATTTAGCCATTGATCAATTTCTTGAATAACAGATTCTACACAACCATCCTCAAATGGAGAGATTAAATTAGCTTCTTTAACTAATTCTGTAAATGGCAAGCTCCCACCAAGTTTACAAAGATTCACATAATCATCCCACGATCCCTCTTTATTTTCCCGCGATTTTTTCCAAAATTGGAAAGCGCAGATTTGGGCTAGCGTGTAATCAATATAATAAAAAGGTGATGTGTATATATGGGATTGACGCTGCCAAAATCCGCCACTCTCTAAATATTCATTATCATCATAATCTTTATGAGGCATATATTTTTTTTCGATTTCCCGCCATGCTTGTTTTCGCTCTTTTGGTGTCGCAGTTGGATGTTCATATACCCAATGCTGAAACTCATCTACAGAAACGCCATAGGGAAGAAACAGCAAAGCCGAGCTTAAATGAGTGAATTTATATTTATCTGTTTCTTCTTTAAAAAACAGGTCCATCCAAGGCCATGTAAAAAATTCCATACTCATAGAATGGATTTCCGCTGCCTCATATGTAGGCCAATAATATTCCGGCAGTTCTAAATTGCGGCTGCTGTATACTTGAAACGCATGTCCTGCTTCATGTGTCAGTACATCAATATCACCAGAAGTTCCGTTAAAATTAGAAAAGATAAATGGCGCTTGATAATTTTCAATAAATGTACAATATCCTCCACCTGCTTTTCCCTTTTTAGCAACTAAATCCATTAATTGATTTTCTCTTAAATAGGAAAAGAAAGCACCTGTCTCCTCTGATAATTCATTATACATGTTTTGTCCATTTTCAATAATCCAATCCGCGTCACCCTTTGGAACGGGGTTTCCAGATAGAAAATTTAATGATTCATCATAGTATTTTAATTCATCTAAACCAATTCTTTTTTGTTGCCGTTTCTTTAATTTAGTTGCTAGCGGCACAATATGTTTATGTATTTGATTCCGGAAGTTTTTTACCATTTCTGCATTATAGTCTGTTCGATACATTCGGTAATAAGCCAGTTCCACAAAATTTTTATAGCCTAATTTTTCTGCTATTTCAGTGCGTACCTTTACCATATCATCATAAATGCGATCTAATGTCTTTTCTTGTTCAGAAAAAAATGCAAATCGTTTTGTATTTGCCTCCTTTCTTATTTGTCGATCATTGGACTCTGCAAATGGCTCCATTTGTGCTAATGTCCGCTCCTCGCCTTTGAACATAATTTTGGCAGAAGCTAATAATTTTGTATACTCTGTCGATAGTTTATTTTCTTGCTGCAATAGGGGCACTACTTCATCAGAAAAAACTTTTAATTGCGCTTCCGCTAATGCAAAAAGCTGTTTTCCTAATTTTTGTTCCAGTTCTTTACGAAATTTGGACTGTGTTAGTTCCTTATAATATTTTGTAACTAGACCTTCAAACTCAGGTGAAACTTCGTCTAAATAGTCTTGTTCTTTTTGATAATATTCATCATTTGTATCCACCGAATGGCGGATATAACATATATTGGACATTGTTGAGATATCATTGCGTAGATGGTTAATTTTTTTAATGATTACTAGTTGCGTTTCTCCATCTTTCGCCTCTTTGAATTTTTGTAAAAGGATATCAAACGAGGCAGTTACTTCTTTCCTATCTGGCCTTTTATATGCATATTCAGAAAATTCCATGCTTTATCCCCTTTCCATTTCTCATAAGTAAGACTTCCATATTAATCAAAACGTCAGCAACGATGCTACTAGAACTACACAATATTCTTGTTACAGCATTTTTGCTGGAATAAGCCACTAACTTTATCTATTACACATAAAATCCTCGCATTCCTGCTTGCTTTTCTTTATATGTAAATTACGTAGATTTAATGCTAAAAAGGCTTTGTTAATAACCAGAAAAAATAAATTTCTGTAACAGAGCCTACAAAAAAATGGCCTATAATCGCCATTTCTTATCTTTTTTATTTATTTGCTACAGATATTCCAAGTTTTTTTACAAGCTCAATAACTGTTTCCTTTTCCTCACTTGATAATTCTGCCATGAGTTCATGAATGCGTTCTTCATGTGTTGGAAAAATAGATTCAATCATTTCTTTTCCTGTTGCCGTAATTTGGGCAAATGTCACCCTGCGATCTGTCGGGCAGGCCACTCTTTTTAAATAGCCTTTTTCCTCCAATTTATCTACAACATATGTAATGCTTCCACTTGCTAATAATATTTTTCCTCCAATTTGTTGCAAAGGCTGATCTCCTTTATGATACAAAAGTTCCATTACTGCAAATTCTGTCGGATTCAGACCATATGTTTGAATTAATTTATTCACATTTTCATTGATGGCACGATATGCTCGTGAAAGTACAATAAATAATTTTAACGACTGATTAACCTCTTCTTTACTCATTTGTAGTCCATTCCTTTTATCTAATATAAAATATCTTGAATTCAAATCAATTATACTTTTTTTCCACAATTTTGTCAATTATTCATTATATTCAATTATTCAATTGTAAAATTATCTCAATTGTACTTCTAATGATACATGATATAATAAATAGTACTCAAAAAGGTAACTTTTCACTAGATGGAGATTACAAAATGAAAAATAAAATAAAAAAAATATTATTTTATCTGCTTATCACCATCCTCCCTGTCATAATATCTGGATATCTATATGCAAATAAAATAGTAAATGGCGAATTACAGCAACAAAAGAATGCAGCAAAATGGACTGGCACCATTCATCAAAAACAATGGGATTCCTTTATGAATAAAACAGTAACTTCCTTAAATATATTAAGTATTTCAATTGAAACAAATAAAGATGCCATGAATAATATAGAAAAGCTGCTCCGTAAAGTTTTTAATGAAGAACCTGCATATGGAGGACTGTATTTATTGGATAGTTCTGGAGAAACCATTACTGGATCTACTGATACATATGACCATATTTCCATTAAAATGAATCATGCCAGCTATATTAAAGAAGTAATTAAAACCAAAGACATGGTCATTAGCAACCAGCAGGAGATTCTAAATAATGGGCAAAAAGTAATTGGACTAGCAAAACCCGTTATAAAGGATAACGGTCAATTAGATTTTATCCTTGTTGCATATTTACGGATTGACTATCTATTAAATATTATGAAAATCATTACGCCAAAAGACAACATTGCTATTATGAACGCAAATGATGAAATAGTTTTAAGCATGAACTCTTATATTTCCTCTAAAGATGATGTCATCTCGCTGCCCATTGACCGGCTTCCTTGGCAGATAAAAGTAAGCGTCCAAGATATAGATACAAAAAAGATTATGCAAAAAACTTTAATATTTAGCATTTTCTGTTTAGTTTGTGCTCATCTTCTATATTTATTGCTGCAATTTTACTTATTTAAAAAGCGATCACAATTGGAAAAAAAACAAAACGAAATCCAAAAACTGGAACTGGTTGGGAATTTGGCTGCTAGTTCTGCACATGAGATTCGCAATCCACTTACTGGAATTAAAGGGCTTATCCAATTATTAAGCGAAAAATATAAATCAGAAGAAGACCAGCTGTACTTTTCTATTATTCAAACGGAAATAACAAGAATCAATGAAATTGTCAGTCAATTTTTATTCCTTGGCAAACCAACTGCACTAAAAAAACAAAGCATTAATCTTCAGCTAATCATCCATGAACTGAAGCCTTTAATTGTTTCAGAAGGAAACTTAAATAACGTAGAATGCCGTTTTACTGTTCCGGAAAAAAATATTCCAATAGTTTGTACAGTAGATCAGATGAAACAAGTCATTTTAAATATTACCAAAAACGCCTTTGAAGCCATGTCAGGAGGCGGCATCTTAACATTTACGATTTCTGAGACTGCTGGAAAAGTTACGATTTCTATTAAAGATTCTGGAGTTGGCATCCCTTCATCTCAGTTAAAAAAACTATTTCAGCCTTTTTATACTTCCAAAGATACTGGAACAGGGCTTGGCCTTATTGTTTGTAAGCGAATCATTCAATCTTTTCATGGAGAAATCTATATAACAAGCAAAGAAAGCATTGGCACAAAAGTTGAAATTGTTCTGCCAGTTGCCGCAAACTAGAAATTATTTCTATCAATTTAAATCCCCTATGCATTGCTGTAGGGGGTTTTTCATTTTCATCTACTTTTTTTGATTCATATATGTGCTGATTCTTCTTGCGGTGCTACTATATTAATAGAGAAGGGTATAGAATAGGATGCAGGCGTGTTTAGCAAGTCTTTTCTGTCGCCCATTTGTATGGATGAGGTAAAATAATTGATGTTGAATTCAATTTTCTTTATTAAAAAAATAAAAAATTCCTTTTGCTTTTTGATGCCATCTACTAACATGTTATATCATTATCTCTTCTAAAGGAATTTTAAAAAAATAGAGACAATTTTTCAAACTATCTCCTACTAAGCATTTTTCTTATTACAGCACTTTAGAATAATTATTTTGCCTATATACTAAATATCTAGACCAAACAATTGATGTTTTCTTTTTGCATTTTCTCACAAGGGTTCTTTTCTGATTGCTTTGCCGAAAAGCAAGTTGATATTGAAGAATTAATTTATCCAGTTCTTGACTATGCTTTATTGTTTCCTCACTTGTATAGCCCGTTTCTTTTGCAGATCGAATCATTGCCTCCCTCTTTTGCTGAATTGCTTTCATCATTTCTTTTTTTGCACCATGCACTTCCATTTCCTCCTAGTCCGTCGAAAAAATACTAATTTTTATCCTCTATTCAACAAGCAGCAAAACCTCTATCTAAAAGGCCATTAAGTGCCAGACATAAAATAGAGAAATCTTGTCCGGACGCCTGATAGAAAAAAAACAAACTGAAAAAAATCTCGTTTATTGAGTTTTACTTTATCGGCATAAAATTAGCTTACTTGATGAATTATTGCAAGAAATTATATAAAAGTAAATAGATTCGCAATATTAGACATTTTTTTCAAAAAAATAGGTATATATAACTATAAGAAAAATAGATTAACTTATTTTTCGACAAAATCCAACATTTTTATAACAGAAAGATCATATGTTCATTTCTCTTATAGGCATTAATTCCTATGATATTTAATTTAGTCCTTTAATCATACTACTTAGTTGAGATTCTCTTCATAACTATCCTAGAATAACCAATTATTGAGTATAAAGAGAAAATTTCTATATATTTCAAATAAAAAAGAGAAATGAAATTAAACAGCAGTATTTCATTTCCCCTTTTTTATATTATAAAATGTCACTTCTTGATTAATTATGTAAATAACGGCAATTTTTTTATTCTATTTACTGCCTCTACCAAACGTTCTTCTGAGGTTAATAAACCTGCACGCACATATCCTTCCCCATATTCCCCGAATCCTATTCCTGGTGCCACAGCAATATGAGCTTTATCTAACAGATAATCAGAAAACTGTTCGGATGTAAAACCTTCAGGAACTTTTAGCCAAGCAAAAAATGATCCTGCTGGCGCTTTTACATTCCAGCCTATTTCTTTTAACCCATCAACAAACACATTTCTTCTCTTTTCGTATAATGCATTTAATTCTTCGACACATGCAAGAGAGCTTGTTAATGCAGTTGCAGCCGCCTCTTGCACCGCCCCAAATAAGCTAACATATAGATGATCTTGATACAAATTAAGTGCAGAAATTACACTAGGATTACCGACAGCAAAACCAACACGCCAACCTGCCATATTAAAAGTTTTTGATAACGTGTAAATCTCAACTCCTATTTTTTTAGCATCAGGCGTCTGCAGAAAACTAATAGGTTTTATGCCATCAAACCCAATTGCTCCATAAGCAAAATCATGTACGACGCAGATGTCATTATCTTTGCTGAATTGAACAGTTTTTTGAAAAAAATCTTCTGTAGCAATAGCACCTGTTGGATTATTAGGATAATTTAAAAACATTAACTTTGCCTTTTGCAAAACATCATCTGGTATTTCCTCATAATTTGGCAAAAATTTATTTTCTTCTAGCAAAGGCATTTTAGCCATAACAGCGCTTGCCATTGCAATGCCTGATAAATAATCAGGATATCCTGGATCTGGCACCAATACTGTATCCCCGGGATTTAACAGACATTGTGGTATTTCCACTAATCCAGCTTTTCCTCCAAATAGAACCGCTACTTCCGTCTTCGGATCAAGATTTACTCCATACTCTTTTTGATAAAATGCTGCAATTGCTTCTTTTATATAATCGTATCCCGTAAAAGGAGAATATTTATGATTTAGCGGATTATCCGCTGCTTTTTGCAGACTTTGCACAATATGAGGAGGGGTAGGCTGATCTGGATTTCCTTGTCCTAAATTGATTATATCAAACCCTTTATCTGCATATTTAGACACTTTTGAAACAAGAGAAGCAAAAAATTGTTCCGGCAAGCTTTTTAAAATATTCGATTGTTCATAAATTTTCATTTTTCCACCTACTTTATTTAATTAAACCGATAGTCTAACCATCTTCTTTAAAAAAAGCCAACTTAGACACAGTGAATAGACAATCGTTTGCATTTATCCGTTTAGAAAATTGACCGGAAAACTTGGATAAACAGGCATAAAGCTATAGATTCCATATCCTGCAGCAACCTCTGTATGGCCTTATATCCTTATCAATCAATAGAGGATAGAGCCACTGATTAATAGTTTCACTTTATTAGCAAACACTACTCACAAAATTTTATTAATGAAAATATTCAATAATCTTTCATTTTATGTTATAACGAATAAATGAGTCTGTAAATAATAATCGGAAAAATAATAAAGTTTAAACCATGGATTTTATTTAAAAAGTGCTATATTAATGATATCGTTGATAAAAAAGATTTTAGATTCGCTCTTGAAAATAAAGTAAAACTTCAATCCGGCTTTTACGGGCAGTTATCCCCCACCTAGATTTCCCATTTCCTCTCATAATCTTGACTGAGGCGGAGGCAAAAGCCCGTTAATGCATGATAAATAGAACAAAAAATAATTTATATCGACAATAAATTAGGAGGAAGATAGATATGCCTTTAACAATCAGCATCATTCAAATGGACATTGCTTTTGGGGAGCCCCAAAAAAACTTTCTGATGGCAGAACAACAAATAAGCGAGGCTTGCAGCCGCGAAAGAATAGATATCATTGTCCTTCCTGAATTATGGACAACTGGATATGATTTAACAAGACTTGATGAAATCGCCGATAATGATGCAGAAAATACAATCGCCTTTTTAAAAAGAATGGCCGTTTCCTACAATGTTCATCTAGTAGGAGGATCTGTCGCAAATAAAAATAAAGATGGCATTTTTAACACATTGATTATCGTAAATAATAAAGGCGAATTAGTTCATAGTTATAATAAATTGCATCTATTTCAATTAATGGATGAACACCTATATTTACAAGGAGGCTCTGAAGAAGGATTATTCTCTTTAGCAAATCATCAATTTGCCGGAATGATTTGCTATGATATTCGCTTTCCTGAATGGATTCGTGCGCATACCACCAAAGGGGCAGAAGCAATCTTTGTAGTAGCTGAATGGCCACTGCCTCGTTTAGCTCATTGGAAATCCTTATTGATTGCCCGCGCCATTGAAAATCAATGTTATGTGATTGCCTGCAATCGGGCAGGATCTGACCCTAATAATATATTTGCAGGCCATAGTATGATTATCGATCCTTGGGGAGAAATCATAGTGGAGGCGAATGAAGACACGAGTATTATCTACGGTACCATTGATATGAACAAAGTAAAAGAAGTTCGCAAAACAATTCCAATTTTTGCTGATCGTAAACCTGAATTTTATTCATAAAGTGCAGCTTCATTCAGCGTGTTTTTTCCATCTCCCGCTGATTGGTAATGAAATCAATCAGGCAGGCTTTTACAGTTGACTTTCTCCCCACCTAGATTTCTCGTTTTGCTCATAATCCCTTAGGTGGGGGTCACAAGCCTGTTAATGCGTAATAAAACAAAAGTGTAACAGCAGGAAAAAAATAACGTTATTTTAGCCACATCTCTTCTGGATTGAGTTCATATTGATTTTTTTCTCTATACATAAAATGATTGATGATAAATTCTCTTCTAATTGTTGCATAATCATCAAAAAACTGGATGATATATTCATTTATCTCTTGTTCCTTATATTTTTTTCCTGCTTTTAATCCTTTAACCATATAGCGAAATATAACTAATTTCTTTTTCCTTTGAGCAGGAATATTTTTCAATCTGCCATCTGCAGTAAAAAAGGTTTGAATAATCGACATTTCTTCATCGTTAGATACACCCATCTCTGTATCTTCTTTATTATTTTCCATTAAATTGTTTAAAGCTTCTAGTTGCTGCTTCATCACGGACTTATTTAAATAAAAATAAATAGTATTTTTATCCCGTCTTTCATATACAACATTAATTTCCCTCAGCTTTTTTAAATGATGAGTAATCGTCGGGGCAGACAATCCTAATTTTCCTGCAAGCGCTTGTCCATTCCATGATTTAGTTGCTAATAAAGCAATGATTTTTATTCTTGTTGGATCGCCAATTGTTTTATGAAAAGCTACTATTCTGTCTAACTGCATACATAGCCTCCTACATTAGATATATATCTAATTAGATAGTAATAAAAATGCTGTTTTTTAGCAACTGAATATTTTTTATATAAAAAATAGACCTTAAAAAAGGCCTATTCAATCTAGTGACAAAACACCCGCTACTACTAAGTTTTTATAAAGAGAAAATAAATCGAGCTATTTATGAGCACTATATACAAAGGCAATTTATTTCCTCTTATTAAAAATCCACTAAAAATAGATTGTCTTAAAATTGAATAGAACCATAAGATGAAATACCCACTAACATATCCATCCATCTCAATCATTATTACTTATATTATGTTTTGGAATATAAATATGAAATGCAGTTCCAATCCCCTCTTCTGACTCTATTTCCATTTTCCCTTTATGGTCTTCTATTATCTGCTTGCAAACCATCAAACCAAGTCCTGTACCTTTTTCTTTTGTTGTAAAAAATGGTTCGCCCAATCTTGCAACTAATTCCTTGCTAATCCCATTTCCGTTATCTTTTATCATAATATGGCAGCTATCTTCTGTTTCATTTAATTCAACTTGTATTTCCCCGCCATGTTCCAGTACTTCTATTCCATTTTTTACAATATTAATAAATACTTTTTTCATTTGGTTTGGGTCACAATAAACCTCCAACTGAAATTCTCCATAATTTTTCTCAATTTGAACATTAAATAAAACCGCCTGTGCTTGCAATAGCTCCAATGTTTCATCCATTATTTTTGTTACGTCGCATTTAACATACTGAACATCTTTTGGTTTTGCCAATAGCAAAAATTCATTGATAATCATTTCAATTCTATTTAATTCTGTTTTGATAACAGAAAAGTACATCTTGTGATTATCCGACTTGAATTCATTTTCCAACAATTGAATAAATCCTTTTAAAGCAGTCATCGGATTCCTTATTTCATGGGCGATTCCAGCAGCAAGTTCACCTATTACATTAAGGGTGGAAGATTTTCTAAGCTGCTTCTCCAGCACTGCATTTTCTGTAATATCTCTTAATGTAGTAATACTTAGTCCAGAATAAATATTGTATTTATTTCTGAATTCAAACTGGCTCCACTCATTCCCGTTGATTGCCGCTGTGTATAAACCGCGATTTTGTTCTCCATCCTTTAAAGTCAAAAGCATTGGTTTGATGTCTTCTGCCACTGACTTTCCATTTGGAAGAACATCAAGTAAACTCATGCCTGTCATTTCTTCTTTTGGCTTCAGCAAGATTCGTTCAGCTGCTCTATTCATATCAACAATACGAAATGCTTCATCCCATACGATAATGCCATCAAATGCTTCTTCAAAAACATTCTTTAACATAGTTTTACTTTCGCGAAGATCCATTTCCATTTTATATCGCTCAGAAATATTACGAAATATACTCATATGCATCCCTTCGACAGAATGCAGCTTTGTTGTAAACTCCAGTAATTTTTTTTGACCATTTGGCATAAGAAACATAAGCTCTTCCCGGTTAGATTTATGTTTATACAATTGTTTAATCATAGACACATATTTTTCATCTTTTTGGTAAACATAATCACTGATTTTAGTTTGCATTAATTCTTCGTATGTACTTTCAAATATGCGCAATGCAGACTCATTAGCTGCTATAATCTCTCCTGTTTCCTTCCATAATACAATGCCATCAAGAGCTTCTGTAAAAAATTCATTATAAAGCAACTTTTCTTTTTGCTTTTTTTGGTGTTTCAGAAAATAACTCGTCATATTCCTTACTATTGCAACAAACGCATCTTCGTCTGGAAGCTTGCCTGCAGAAATTTCGTAAAACACTTCATTATGCTGATATTTCAGCGGAAATAAATGCCTGCTATGTTTTTTTGATTCGTTCATTTCAGCTAAATATTCTCTTGCTTTTTCTCGATATTCGCGAGGAAGAAAATGAGTAATATTTCTACCGATAATTTTATCTTTTTCTAGTTTAAATACGGTACAAATAATATCGTTTACATCTAAAATGACGCCGGACGGTTGAAGAATCAATATGCCATCCTTAGCAGCGAAAAATGCTGCCTTAATTCGTTTTTCTAGTTGTTTTTCTTCTTTTAAAGCATTTCTTAAATATAGATTCTCTTGTTCAAGATTACTTAGTTTCCTTTGCAACTGCTGTAATTCTTCTATATAAGATACACCTGTCACTGCTAAGCCTCCTTGAAAAAACATAGTAATACATAATTCTACAAAGTTATGAAAATCCCTTTCCTTCTTGACGAAAAACCATATTAAATTTCTTTGCTCCTTAAATTCATACAAAAAACAGGAGCCATTTTACTGAATATCAAGGTCAAAACAGCAAATCCCCCATTTTACTGACATGTATTTTGCTTGAAAATTCAGTTTAATCCCTCTTTATAAATATATCATATACCGCACTCCGCTTACATTTATATTTCACTATTAATTCAAGTTAATTAACCATAAATCTTTTGGTTCGACTGTTTTCATAATTTTTATTGATTACAACAGAAAAATGGGGAAAATAGGAATAAACAGACACTCCAGAAAGACGAGACCTAAGCAGAAGCGTATGCGATGAGGAGGCTCGATGCTTGACCAAGGAAAAAACGTATATTCGCCTTCGCATTTAAAGCAACAATCTTTTAGAAAACAGCCTTTTGCTTATATCTTCCCCAATGTCTGTATTAAACTTGTCCATTATTTTTGCTGGAGATATTAACTTCCCCCAAAAAACAGGCAAAAAAGTACTGATTATTTTTTGCCTGTTTTTTATTTATAGGACTAGTGATCCTGTTTTATTTTTTCGGACCTTTATATGCCTCGAGTTTTTTATTTGCTTGCACATCGTAAAATTTGTTTGCATTTACATCTCCAAATTCTATGCCAAACTCTACATTTGCTGATTCTTGTTTTTGATTATTTTTTTTATTTTTCATATCATTTCCCCTCTCTTCCATGTTTAGCATTTCGATTAGCACCTTTTATTGGATTTTCTCCATGCATAAATTCAGCAGAAAATTCCGTTTCTGCTATATTTTTTTTAGGAGTTTTGCTATACTTCTCAACCGCATCAAACTTTGCTTTACGCTTAACCATATTAATCAGCCCCTCTTTATTTTTTACACATTTATTGTCTGTCTAAAATAAAAAGATATGCCCGCCATTTTTTGCTACTTGCAAAGACTATAAAATTAAGAAGCAAAAAAGAGCCTGTTGATTTCCGGTTCAGGAGCTTCCTCGGCATGCTGTAGGTGTCTCCCTTTGACACGTTTTCCCCACAGGAGTCTTACACCTTCCACTCCACTCCAATCAACAAAGTGCAAAAATCCATTGTAAGCATTAACATAACTTTTTTAAAAATCAAATACAAAAACTGTTTTTTTGTAAAATGAAAAATCAGGTGAAAAAAAACAAATTGTTTTTCTTCACCTGATTTTACTTTAGGGCTTATTAGACAGCCTCTGTTTCAGCCTATAATAATTCTTTCTTTCGGATAATGATAATTGTCTTTTTTTTCTTTACCGCCAATAATAAAGATAAAAGAGGTTAATCCAATTCTTCCAATAAACATAAGAATAATGATAACAATTTTCCCAACTGTTGATAAATCAGGAGTTAACCCTAAAGATAGACCAGTTGTTCCAAAGGCAGAACAAACTTCAAAAATGATATTAATTAATGGAGCTTTTTCTGTTATCGATAAAATAATAATGGATACAATACATAAGCCACTTGCTAGAATAGTAACAACAAGGGATTTAATGACATCGTCTTCATGAATTTCTCGTTTAAAAATTTTGATATTCCGACTACCTTTAGCAAAATGGTAAATAAACATAATATTTAATGCTAATGTAGTGGTTCTTATTCCACCACCTACAGAACTTGGAGAAGCTCCGACAAACATTAAAAAACAAAAAATTAATAAAGTAGACATGGAATAATCATTTAAATCCATTGTCGACAATCCCCCACTTCTTGTAGAAGCAGAATGAAAAAAAGCATTAAAAAATATTTTATGCCATACCATTCCGGAAAAATAATGATTCCACTCTAAAAGGATAACAACCAATGTACCGACAGTGAGAAGTATTCCAAAGGTAAGCGTCGTTAATTTTGTAAATAAGGAAAAACGAAATGTCTGAAGATTATTTTTAGGGAATAAATATTTTTTCACTTCTATTAATACAGGAAAACCAATGGCACCTAATGTGATCAAAATAATGTGTACCAATTGAATAAAATAATCATCAGCATATGGCATCAGGGAAGAACCTGTTAAATCTAGCCCCCCATTTGTCGTTGCACTAATCGACGCAAATAGTCCATGCAAAAAAGCTTCTGTCCAAGTTGGATAGTAATTACGCAGCTGCAGCCCTAAAATAAGAGCGCCAATCGCCTCAATAATGATAATTAATTTGATAATTTCTCTAATTAAATTAACTAGACCAGATAAATTCGATTGATTATGATCGAGCATAATCAATTGCCTTTCCTTTAAACCAATTTTTTTGCGGAGCAGCATCCAAAAAAAAGTGCCTAGCGTCATCACTCCAATACCGCCAAATTGCAAAATAAACATTAAAATAAAGATACCGAATGTACTATATGTTTCAGAAATATTAATGACTGTTAAACCTGTTACACTAACTGCACTTACCGCAGTAAAGACTGTATCGGCAAACGAAACCGATACGCCATTTTGATGAACTCCCGGTAAACATAGTAATAAAACTGAAACGCTGACCGCCAATAAATAATACCCTGTGATAATTTGCGCAGGTGTAAATTTATTCAACAAATCCTTAAGCGTTTTCCACATTTAAACAAATCCTTTCCATTTTTACTATTCTATCATATAAGCATTTGCTGAAATTTCAAAGCACTTTTTCTTTTGAGGATAGCCTTATTTTTTGATGACAATAAAAAGAATACTTCAATTAGCTGGAGCTTTCTCCATTCTCGCTGATTGCTGATTGCTTATTGACTCAACTCAGCTTATACAGGTATGTTTATAACCATCGAAACTTCCTATGCCATCTCCTAATTTTGAGGTGAAGGTCAAAATTCTGTTATTGGAGGATAAGACATCCTTGTCATTATCCTAATATCTCCCTAATTCGAAATCTTTACCACTAATGAAAAATGGATAAACACTCATACTATAAATACAGATAAATTAAAAATTTCATAAGTGATTTTCACCCGAAATAAATTTACCTGTAATACAATTAAAGGAGAATACAATAATGGCTAAAACAAATAAACTTTTAGTACCTGGAATAGAACAATATTTAGATAGTGTAAAATATGAAATTGCTCAAGAATTTGGTGTGCAGCTAGGATCAGATACAGTAGCACGATCAAATGGATCTGTGGGCGGCGAAATTACAAAAAGACTGGTTCAACAAGCTCAAGCAGAACTTGCTGGAAACAATCAATAACTCTTCTTTTTATTTTATGCTACCCTTTTTTTCTATTTTTATCATTTTCCGACAAAAGACTTCCACTTCAAGGAATACGAAAGACGTAGCCCGATAAGTAAGCGGGAAATGAATGTCGGTAGGCTTAGGCCTAAATGGTTGATCAATACAAACGAACGTACTGTAATATTTCTGTAAGTTGTTCTTTGAAAACGGAAGATATGGATTCTAGCAGGATGCCTGAGAAATCAGCGTACAAGATGCTAAAAGTTTTCACCATAGGGACTATGGATAAATTCTACTCCATAATCGATGGATACACTGGTGTTCGCAGGAGTCTGCGGCTTCAAGCATTAGCTAAGTGGCGGGCAGTTCAAAAATACATGCTTATATATTACGGAGTATTATCAATAGAACAATCTTTGGTTCATTCTTTTTTAAATGGCTATGTTAAAGTCAACTGGTTGTAGGTGCGAGTCTTTTCTGGAAAAAGCCGATACAGAGGAAACCCTAAAGTACTGGTTTAATGAAAAGTGAACGCCTGGAGTGAAAATCAACAGCCAAATTTAATAAATCCTTATGAATCAACCAAATATCATTAAAATCCTTTCACAAACATAAAAAAGGAAATTCCTCTATCTTATCCGGGGAATTTCCTTTTTTATTTACCCAATAAAGTGAAACTTCAATCAGCCTTTTATTGAGCAATTTTCTACCTATCGAGATTTCTCAGAATCCTTCGGCAAGGGGCTAAAGCTCGTTAATGTGTAAACCAAATTAGCCTTGCTCCACACTTTTTGCCTTTTTGCCAGATAAAATATATCCTCCAACAGCTATAATAATCAAAACAGCCCAGAAAATTAGTTTCCAACCTTTTGATTCTGGAAAATGTTCATCAAGCAGTCCTACTTCAGGATGAGCTAATGTAAATACTGCCAATTTAACACCAACCCAACCAACTATCATAAAAGCAGCTGTTTCTAGCGTTGGTCTTGTATGAAGAAGCTTTACAAACCAATTTGCTGCAAATCGCATGATAATGAGGCCAATGATTCCCCCAAGCAACATAACAGTAAATTGCCCTCCATCAATGCCTCCAACAGTAAACCAGCCCGTTGGCGTCAATGTAATGGCTAAAGCAACAGCAGCCAACATAGAATCAATTGCAAAGGCAATATCGGCCAATTCTACTTTTAATACTGTCATCCAAAAAGAAGATTGTTTTCTTTTTGCTTCTTTGTCTTTCTTTTTTTTGTGGGCAAACTTGCCATAAAGATTGTGGATTGCAATAAACAGTAAATACAATGCTCCTAATGCTTGAACTTGCCAAACATCTGCTAAAATGGAAATCATAAATAATGTCGCAAATCGAAAGATAAAAGCTCCAAATAACCCGTAAAACAATGCCTTTTTTTGTTGTTCAGCTGGCAAATGTTTTACCATAACTGCCATAACAACTGCATTATCTGCAGCTAGTATTCCTTCTAATCCAATTAAAACCAAAAGCACCCACCCATACTCTAATAACATACCTGCGTCCATAAATCTTATCGCCTCCTATTTAATTAATTGTATACCCCTGTTGACAACAATCTATCTCCGCTTTTTCTTTAGTATGTACAAAAATGCGCAAAAAAGACCTTTGCCAACAGGCAAAGGTCTTGCTAAGCACTTAAATGCCAATAAAGCCGATGGTAACAAAACCACGAAATGACGACTTTATTTTAGGTTACCCTAAAAGCTACTCCCCTTTGAGGACATATACAAATTTATATATTTATTATATACAAATTCGAATAATTTGCCAATCTTTTTTCTCGCTTGCTTTTTTGTTTTTATGTAGATGCTAACAATTCTCTAAACTATTTGTTTTTTTCATCAATCAATTAATCTTTTGACAGTCTTTTTTTTCTTATATAAAGCAAAATGTATTTAATCATCAATCCACTAGCTACGCCCGGAATTACAAACAACATAGGCAAAAAAATAGGGCCTACTAAAACGTGAAATATTTTTAACTTTGTGGAATACATTACCCCAATAGTTACAAAATACGCAGAAAAAACAAAAGGCAAAAAGGCATATTCCTCTTCTTTATCCATTACCGCCTTATATGCGTCCCACATCGCAAACATATAAAGGCAGGGATAAAACATAATCCATTGGAAATCAAGAATCTTGATTGCTTCATCTATATTCCATAAAAAACTTTGCATGATGGCCTGATTAAAATTGCTCTGAACATTGATAATAAATTCTAATACAATAAACAATGTACCTTTCCAATATTTTTTCATCAACAATTGGCTGAATCCTGGAAGTGCAATACTCCACATAATTGCTTCTAATCTACTTTGCCCCTGCATCGGTATCACCATCATCTAATTTCTCTATCTTCTTTATTCCATTTTTCTCTAAACTTATCTTTTTTATTCAACCCATTGACCTTATGCTAAAAATTGTAAAAACCAAATCTTTTGCAGCTTAAAAAACGACTATCCTTCTCACTAATTCTTTCTCCTATTAATTTTATTCACTATTAAATCCAATAAAAAAAGAGCCTGTTACAGCTCTTAAATAATTTGGGACAAAAATGCCTTTGTACGTTCATGTTTCGGATTATCGAAAATATCATCTGGTTTCCCCATCTCTACAATTTCCCCTTTATCAAACAAAACGATACGATCGGCTACTTGACGGGCAAATCCCATTTCATGTGTTACAACAAGCATGGTCATTCCTGATTCCGCTAAAGTTTTCATAACATCTAATACTTCTTTTACCATTTCAGGATCTAATGCAGAAGTAGGTTCATCAAACAGCATAATTTTAGGCTGCATCGCTAATGCTCTTGCAATTGCCACACGCTGCTGCTGTCCGCCAGATAACTGCCCTGGATATTTATTTGCTTGTTCTGGAATTCCTACTCTCTCTAACAGCTCTTTTGCAATTTGCTCCGCTTTAGATTTTTTCCATTTTCTTACCCAAATTGGAGCTAAAGATATATTTTTTAAAATCGTCATGTGAGGAAATAAGTTAAACGATTGAAACACCATTCCAGTTTCTTTACGAATTTCTTCTATATTTTTCAAATCATCCGTCAAAGCAATTTTGTCAACAATGATTTCCCCTTTTTGAAACTCTTCCAATGCATTAATTGTCCGAATAAAAGTAGATTTCCCTGATCCTGATGGACCTAATATAACAATAACTTCACCTTGTTTTACTGTTAAATCTATATCTTTTAAAACATGATGGTCTCCGTACCATTTATTTAAATTCGTAACTTCTATAATATCTTCTCTCTTTTCAAGCGGTATCGCCAACTTTTCAACTGAAAATACACTATCCATATTTATTTCCTCCCTTTATCGTTTACCTACACCTAAAGATGCTTCTAATTGTTTGCTGACATGCGACATTAAAAAACAGAAGATAAAGTAGAAAAAAGCTACAAAGATATATATTTCTAAATATTTGCCAAGATACTCTGGATTTGCAGCAATTTTTTTGCCTATACCTAAAAAATCTGTTAAACCAATTACCGCTACTAAAGATGTATCTTTAAAAATAGAAATAAATTGACCAACCATTGCTGGTATTACTGCTTTTAATGCTTGAGGCAAAATAACAAACACCATTAATTTTATATTATTTAAACCTAATGCTTCCGCTGCTTCAAACTGCCCCCGCGGGATAGACTGCAGCCCACCACGGATATTTTCTGCTAAATATGCAGCACTAAATAAAGTGAAAGCAATCATTGCCCGAAGTACATTATCCAATTGAATCTCACTGCCGACAAAAAGAGGCAATAATAGCTGACCAATAAACAGTACCATAATCAAAGGCATTCCTCGTATAATCTCAATATAGGCAATGCAGCTGTACTTAATAATCGGCAATTTGCTTCTTCTTCCAACAGCAAGGAGCACACCTATCGGAAAAGAGCAAACAATGGCAACAGTTGCTAATATTAATGTTAATAAAAAACCGCCCCAAACATTTGTGCTTACAGGCTCTAAAATGCCAAAACCATTTAAAACCCCAATAGTGACAGGCAGATACAAAATCCATAATACGAGCGTCGGTATTTTAAGGACACGTGCTTTTCGTCCAATAAAATAGAAGGCAGCCATAAGGACAATACTTGTAGATAAATACACTTTTGAATTGCCTTCTGTATAAGGCACTATGCAAAAAACAAGCAATAGCACACCTATAGTGATTGCTACATGGCCAATTATCCCTCTCCATAATCCCCATGAAAGTCCAAGAAGGGCAGAAATAAACAGCACACCAACCCAGACTCGCCAAATTTCTTCTTGGGGAAACTGGCCAATCATTAATAAACGAAAATTATTTGACACAACTTCCCAATCACTCGTAAAAATAAAATAAAAAACTTTCGAAAGAATGTAGATGGAAAAAAGGGACGCCGCAACGGTGAGTAGGGTATTTTTCCAATCTTTAAATAAATTATTTTTTAGCCAACCAAAAATAGTTTTCTCCTTTTTCGGCTTTGATGATAAAATCGGTTCACTGTTAGTTAATTGAATATTATCCAATTTGCTTCCCTACCTTTCCACCAATTGGAATTTTTTATTAAAGAAATTCATAAACAGTGATGTGGTTAAACTAAAGAATAAATACACTGCAATTATGATAAATATAGTTTCAATTGTATGTCCTGTCTGATTAATAACGGTATTGCCAATTCCGACAATATCCTGATATGCAACCGCCATAGCCAAACTGGAATTTTTTATTAAATTTAAATATTGGCTTGTTAATGGAGGGATAATAATTCGAATGGCTTGCGGAAAAATAATTAGTCGCAAGGATATCGAGCCTTTAAATCCAAGAGCTTTAGCCGCTTCTGTTTGACCGTTCGGCACGCCCATAATTCCTCCCCGAACTATTTCTGCAATATATGTGGATGTATAAATCGATAACGCGATTAACACAGATAAAAATCCAATAGATAAAGTTGTGCCTCCAACAAACGCGCCATTTTGTACAGCAGGCGTTGTAAAATGAACGGGTCCACTTCCAATAGCGATAAATATCAATGAGCATCCTGCCATAAAGCTTGCAATACTAATAATAAAAGGATAGGCATTTTTTCCTGTTTCTATTTCTTTTTTCCTTAATAATTTATATAAAACGATTGCTGCGATGACTAATACAACCAGGATAATCAACCAAATTCCTGTAGTGGCATGAACCTGAAACCAAGGTATAGCCGTTCCTCTATTGGAAAAATAAAAAGGACCAACATGCAGCGCTTCCTGAATTTTCGGCATTGGCAAAAATACAGCAAAGTTCCAAATGAAAATTTGCACTAATAATGGAGTGTTTCGAAATACTTCTACATATACAGTAGCCAATTTTTTAATCATCCAGTTATTGGATAAACGGGAAATGCCAACAATAATACCTAGTATAGAAGCAATAACAATTCCAAAAAATGAAACTTTAAACGTATTTAACAGTCCTACAAATAGCGCTCTTATATAAGGATCGTCGGGCGAATAGGAGATTAACGACTCTGCAATAGGGAAAGATGCTTTTAATTGCAAATAATCCAACCCCAACCTTAACCCAATCTGTTCTAATCCATACAACATATTGGTAATCATAAAATACAAGGCAAAGCCTACAACAATAACGAAGATCGCCTGCAAAATAATGGGCACTGCTTTTCTATTTCTCCAAATTGGAGTGGAAGTAGTTTGTTTATCCAACTTGAGCTTCACCTCTTCATTAAAAGAATAGACCTGCTAAAAAGCGCCTATTAGCAGGTCTTAAATATATTTTTACTATTAAAATCTTAACGGAACGGAATAGAGTACAATAAACCTCCATCTGTATAAAGAGCATTTTGTCCACGTTCTAATTTAAATGCCGTATCTGGACCTAAGTTGCGGTCATAGATTTCTCCATAGTTTCCTACTTGTTTAATTACTTGATAGGCAAAGTCATTTGATAATCCAAGCTGCTTCCCTAGATTTGTATCGCCAACTCCTAATAAGCGTTGAATCTCTGGGTTATCGCTAGTTTTAAATTCATCCACATTTTTAGAAGTGATGCCAAACTCTTCCGCTTGAATTAATGCATAAACAACCCAGCTTACAGCATCTTTCCATTTTTCATCATTATCCAACACAGCAGGCGCCAGTGGTTCTTTTGATAAAGTTGCATCTAAAATAACATGCGCATCAGGATTTTTTAATGTAGATTGGCGGGAAACTAATCCAGATTTATCTGTTGTCCATGCATCGATACTTCCTGATTCATATGCAGCAATAACTGCATCTGCGTTATCATATGGCTGTGCCGTATAATTAACACCTGCTGCTTTCATTTGATCTGCAAGATTTAATTCTGTTGTTGTTCCTGTTTCTACTCCAATTGTTTTCCCTTCTAAATCCTTGAGCGTTTTAATTCCACTGTCTTTTGGAACCATAACACCTTGCCCATCATAGAAGGTAACAGGTGCAAAACTTAAACCAACTTCCGCATCACGGTTAGTTGTCCAAGTTGTATTCCGGACCAGCACATCCACTTCTTTAGATTGAACAGCTGTAAAACGTTCTGTCGCAGATAGCGGCCTAAATTCTACTGCATTTGCATCTCCAAGCACACCTGCTGCAATGGCTCTAGCAATATCTACATCAAAGCCTGAATTTTTCCCATCAGAATCTATGTAGCCAAAACCAGGTAAAGAATTATTTACTCCCGCTTTTAATTTCCCTCTGTCTTTTACTGTTTCTAACATGCTTTTAGAAGATGATGAATTAGTGCTTTTCTTTTCATTTGATGAAGATTTACTGGAGCAGCCAGCTAAAGCCAAAACCAGCACAAGCAGAATACTTACAAATAGCGATAAGCTTTTTTTCATTTAAACAAATCCCCCTAATTTTTTATTTAGATAACAATTTTAATTAAAAGAATATTCAGATATTTAAACTGATCTTCCTTTTCAACTATTAAAATCGCCCTCTTCTACGTCATATGTAATATAAATTAACATAATTTGTTAAAATTAATTACAACTTGTTTTAAATTATACCTAAATTTCAGATAATTTCAAATGTTTTTTTTGAATATTGATTTTTTGTCAACTTTTATTCCATCAAATTTTCTATACAACTACAATTTTAGATAGACGAAATCTTTATAAATCAATATTTAGATTGTCTAAATACCATAAAAAGCTACAAATCCATATAAAAATACCTTATTATTTTTTCCTATATTAGTCATTTTCTTTTAAAACTTTATTAATTTAATAACTTTCCCTCCTCTTTTTAAATATTTTAGTATAATAATTTACCGAAAAATAATTTAAGACTAAATTTCTCTTTCTATTTTCCAGAGTTTCTTCTTATATGAAGTAAGTAAATATAACATAAAAAAGAGGCAGCATATCGCCGCCTCTTTAAATTATTCTGCATCCATAGGATTATACAGCTTCACATCTGGGTTTTTGTCTTGGAACCATCTTAAGGCAAAATCATTTTCAAATAAAAATGCTTTTTTGCCAAATCGATCTTCTACTAATAAACTTCTGCCGCTTGAAAGGTTTTCATTCACCTCTTCATCCACAGTCCAGCGAGCGATTTTTGAGCCTACATTCTCCATCAAAACATCTACATTATATTCATTTTTCATACGGTGTTCAAATACTTCAAATTGAAGCTGTCCTACCGCACCAAGCAAGTAGTCTTCCGTTTTTACCGTTTTATAGAACTGAATGGCCCCTTCTTGAACAAGCTGCTGTATCCCTTTATGAAAATGTTTTTGTTTTAAAACATTTTTCGCTGTTACCCTTACAAATAACTCTGGGGTAAATTGAGGCAATTTTTCATATTGATAAGCATTTTTACTTGCTGTAAGCGTATCGCCAATTTGGTAAAAACCTGGATCATATAAACCAATAATATCACCGCTGACCGCCTCATTTACTGTACTGCGGTCATCTGCCATAAATTGGGTAGATTGGGCAAGTTTAATCTGTTTTCCTGTTCTCGATAGCTGTACAGACATACCTCTTTCAAATTTGCCGGAACAAATTCGAAGAAATGCAATTCTATCTCGATGAGCAGGGTTCATATTTGCCTGAATCTTAAAAATAAATCCAGAAAATTCTTCTGACAACGGATCAATTTCACCTGCACTAGAGTTTCTCGCTTGGGGACTTGGCGCAAAGTCAAGATATGTTTCTAAAAATGTTTGTACGCCAAAATTGGCTAAAGCACTGCCAAAGAAAACAGGGGTGAGCTCGCCATTATTAATTTTTTCTTTAGAAAACTCATTGCCCGCTTCATTTAAAAGCATAATTTCTTCTAACATTTGATCGTATAAAGAATCATTTTTAATAGGATGTTCTCCGTCTATTTCCCCTTCTTCATTTAAAGGAAGATATTTTTCGCCGTCCTCTACACGGAACTGCTCAATCCGATTGTAATAGCGGTCGTAAATACCTAAAAATTCTTTCCCCATTCCAATTGGCCAGTTCATTGGATAAGACTCAATTCCCATTATTTCTTCCAATTCTGCCAATAACTCTAACGGAGCTTTCCCTTGACGGTCCAATTTATTAATAAATGTAAAAATCGGGATTCCTCTCATACGGCAAACTTTAAATAATTTTAATGTTTGCGCCTCAATTCCTTTAGCTGAATCAATAATCATAACTGCACTGTCAACCGCTGTTAATGTACGATACGTATCTTCACTAAAGTCTTGGTGACCAGGTGTATCTAATATATTTACTCTTGCATCATTATAATCAAATTGCATCACACTTGATGTAACAGAAATTCCTCTTTGCTTTTCTATTTCCATCCAGTCACTTGTTGCATATTTACCTGTTTTTTTCCCTTTTACCGTTCCTGCATCACGAATAGCTCCACCGAACAATAATAATTTTTCCGTCAACGTCGTTTTACCAGCATCCGGATGGGAAATAATCGCAAATGTACGACGAGATAAAACACTTTCTTTAAAATTATTAGACATGTTACTTTCCTCTCTTTTGCACAATCATTTTAAGTCCATTCCCTTATATTAGCTTGATAAAGGAAAGTTTGCAATGCTTTACTGAGCGCCTTCGTATAAAATAATTCCTTTTTTCTTATCCATATTTTTTTCTGCTCTATACCAAGTTTCTTCTATAATATTATCTTGCATTTATTTTGCTGCAAATATAAGAATGATTTTACCTTTGGATTTTTCTTCCTTCTCTTCTTTGTTTTATCTGCCTGAAATAAGGTTATCATACAAAGAGAAATAAAAGATTCAGCCCAAACAGCAGAAAGGATGAAAAACATGCTTTTTAGAAAAAGAACCATAAAAAACAGATATAAAAAACATCAAAAAGAAGCAGAAAAACTTGTAGATAATCCGAAGAAGCTGGAATCTTTACTAACAAAAATCATCCCAAAAACAGCTTCAAATAAAAAAGGCCTTGCTGGAATATGGGATGATTTTCTTTTATTAATTTCCCTCACAAAATCTTGGTATAATGGCGAATACCGACAAATCAGCAAAAAATCAATGGTCATGGTTATAGCAGGTTTTCTTTATTTTCTTTCTCCCATTGATCTAATTCCAGATTTCATTTTTGGACTGGGAATCCTTGATGATGCTATCGTATTAAAATTTTTGATATCTAATCTTACAAAGGAGCTAGAGCAGTATAAACAGTGGAAAAAAATTCACGATTATGATTCAGATTCTCCCCTTTAAAGAATGGTAAAAAAAAACCTTTCTGTTATAATGAAAGTGGAATTGAAATAAGAAAGAAATTGTGGGGGAACCAGTGTCTTGCTGGTTGAGAGCTATCCGATAGATTAGAAACCCTTTGAACCTGATCTGGTTGATACCAGCGTAGGAAACGTCTATTCTTTACATACATAATTGTATTTAAAGCGTTCAGGTTCTTAATACTTGAACGCTTTTTTATTTGCTCTTATGCATTATTTTTTCAAACAAATTCCTGATAAGGGCGCTTTCTTTTCTTTTCCAAACAAATGGAGGTAGATAAAAATGAAAAAACTCATCATACTAATTGCCGTACTGCTCCTTTTAGCAGGCTGCAGCAATTCTTCTGGTTCAAAAGAAAAAGAATCAGCAAAAAGTCTCAAAAAAGTAACAGTTGTATTAGATTGGACGCCTAATACAAACCATACAGGCCTATATGTAGCAAAAGAAAAAGGATACTTTAAAGAACAAGGGCTAGATGTTGATATCATCACACCAGGCGATGCTAGCGCTGATACGCTCGTTGCATCTGGAAAAGCAGACTTTGGAGTAAGCTATCAAGAGGGAATTACGCAAGCGAGAATTCAAGGTGTTCCGATTGTTTCCATCGCAGCAGTTATCCAGCATAATACATCTGGTTTTGCGTCACCTGCCAAGAAGAACATTAAAACCCCAAAAGATTTTGCTGGAAAAACATATGGAGGCTGGGGTTCTGAAGTCGAGAAATCAGTCCTGTCATCTTTAATGAAACAAGAAAATGCTAATGTAAAAGATGTTGATATCATAAATATCGGAGATACTGATTTCTTTACAGCAGTTAAGAAAAACATTGATTTTGCATGGATTTATTACGGCTGGACAGGTGTCGAAGCAGAATTGCGGGGAGAAAAATTAAATATGATCTATTTAACAGACTACAGCGATAAATTAGATTACTATACCCCAGTATTATCTACAAATGAAAAATTGATTGATTCTGATCCAAAAACAGTCAAAGCATTCGTTAAGGCAGCATCTGAGGGCTATCAATTCTCCATAAAAAATCCTGACGATGCTTCTGCCATCCTATTAAAGGCAGCGCCTGACTTAGATGAAGATTTAGTGAAAAAAAGCCAGCAGTGGCTGGCATCAAAATACCAAGATGATGCAGCGCAATGGGGAATTCAAAAACTGTCCGTTTGGGAAAACTACGCAAACTGGATGTATGAAAATAAACTGCTTGACAAAAAGCTTGATGCTAAATCAGCATTTACAAATGATTTTTTACCCCAAAATTAAAGGAGGAAAAAAGTTGGCTAACTCATTAATAAGCATTCAAATCATCCCAAAAACCAAAAATGGAGAAAGTGTCATTCCATATGTAGATGAAGCAATTAAGATAATTCAAGATACTGGCGTTAAATATGAAGTTCATCCATTAGAAACAACAATAGAAGGAGAATTAGAGGAACTATTTTCCATCATTGCAAAAATGAATAAACGTATGATTGAAATTGGCAGCAGCAATGTTATCACACAAATTAAAGTTCTTTACCAGCCTTCTGGCATTACAATGGAAGATTTAACGGGGAAATATCGCTAATGAGACAATTAGCAGCAGTAAGCTGGAGACCGATTTCGGTTCTCCTTCTTTTATTTATTGCCTGGGAAACTTCTGTACGGCTCTTCCATATAGAAACATGGCTGCTTCCCTCGCCAATTGCTGTAATAAAAGAGGCTTACTCAAGTTGGGGATCATTTTCCATGCATTTGCTTGCAACAATTCGATTATCTTTTCTAGGATTTGGCATTGGAACAATATTTGGACTATTTATTGCCATTATTCTTCACCTTGTGCCATTTTTGCGCAAATCATTTTATCCATTACTAATTTTATCGCAAAATATTCCCATTATCGTATTGGCTCCTCTGCTTGTTATCTGGTTTGGATTCGGCATATTGCCAAAAATAATTGTCATTATATTAGTCTGTTTTTTTCCTATTACAATTGCTTGTCTTGATGGATTTCGGCAAACAAGTGCTGAATTAAAGCATTATATGATTATGTCAGGCAGCAACAAACAGCAGCTGTTTTGGAAATTAGAATGGCCTTATGCTCTCCCTTCTATTTTTTCTGGATTGAAAATTTCTGCCACTTATAGTGTAATGGGGGCTGTTATTTCCGAATGGCTTGGATCAAAAGAAGGCATCGGCGTTTATATGACACTCAGTTCGTCTTCTTTTCGGACAGATCGTGTATTTGTTGCTATATTCGCCATTATGCTTTTAAGTCTACTGTTTTTTCTTATTATTAAACTTTTAGAAAAACTGTGCATTAAAGGCAATAGAAAGAAGGAATCATCATGAATTTTCTGGAACTAACAGATATTTCAAAGTCCTTTGGACAAAATATTGTGTTGCAAGATATGAATATGGCAATTAGAGAAGGAGAATTTGTTTCCATTCTTGGTCCGTCGGGAAGTGGGAAAAGCACTTTATTTCACTTAATTGGCGGCATACTTTTGCCGGATAAGGGAGGAATTTATGTAAATAAACAACAAATTACAGGCCAAAAAGGCTATATAAGCTACATGCCTCAAGCCCCTTCCCTTTTTCCATGGCGCACAGTTATTGAAAATGTGACATTAGCCCAAGAATTAAAAGGGCAAAAGGATAAAGAAAAAGGGATAGAGATGCTTAAAAAGGCAGGTCTTGCTCCATTTATAAATTCGTTTCCTGATGAATTGTCTGGAGGCATGAAACAACGAGTCTCTTTTATTCGTGCCTTGTTAAGTTCAGAGTCCTTATTATGTTTAGATGAACCTTTTGGAGCATTAGATGAATTTACACGATTAGAAATGCAAAAATGGCTTTTATCCATATGGGAGGAATATAAACGCACCATATTATTCATCACACATAATATAGATGAAGCATTGTTTTTATCTGATCGAATTCTTATCTTCTCCCAGCGACCAGCTAATATTATAAACGAAGTGAAAGTGCCATTTTCAAGGCCGCGAAATCAAGAACTTTGGTTTCAGCCTGACTTTCTTCGGTTAAAAAAAGAAATATACTATTTACTGCAAAATCAAGGGGAAAACTTCTAAATGAAAAAAGTAATTGATGCTCATATTCACTTAGATCAATATAAAGAAAATGCAATAAAAAAAATGCAAAATGACAAAAAGATAGAGGGAGTTATCTCTGTTTCTATGGATAAACCTTCCTGTATAAAAAATCTTCAATTAGCTGCTTGCTACTCCTTTGTCCATGCTGCATTTGGTTTCCATCCAGAACAGCCGCTGCCAAAGGAATAAGAATTAACCGACTTAATGATATGGATAGAAAAGCATCAGCAACATATGACAGCAATTGGGGAAGTCGGCCTTCCCCACTATGCACGCAAAAAAGATCCTACAGCTTTTCCATTAGAACCGTACATAGAAGTGCTGGAACAATTTATTCTGCTGGCAAAAAAATTTTCTAAACCTATTTGTCTGCACAGTATATATGAAGATGCGCCAATTGTTTTAAGCTTATTGGAAAAACATAATTATATGCACGCACATTTTCACTGGTTTAAAGGAAATGCAGAAACAATTGATCATTTGATTGCAAATGGCTGCTTTGTCTCAATCACCCCAGATCTTCTTTATGAACAAGAAATTCAAGCTCTTGCGGCTAAATTTCCTCTTGAACAATTAATGGTGGAAACAGACGGACCATGGCCTTTTGAAGGACCTTTTTCTCAAAAAGAAACGATGCCATCGATGATACATCAAACAGTAGCCGAAATTGCAAAAATCAAAAAGATCAGCGTGGATATTATTTATAGGCAGCTTCTTCTAAATACGAAAAAGTTTTTTTCTATATAAAGCGAGACTTCAATCATCAGAAGATTGTCCATATTCCCGCTGATCGTTCTTTGCGGTACAATCTAGAATATAGCATTGCCAAAAGCAGATCTAAAAGTCTGTGTTCTTTTTTATATCTAGAGTTTCCTTCCCTTCTTATTGCCGTTAATAAGGATAAGAAAAGGGGGCTGTACTCATAAGTCATTTTGTTATGACTTTTGGGACAGCCCCGGTTCTTATTTCTCTGCTTATTATTTAATTAACACTATTATATAAAGATATCGACAAGTAAAATAAAGCCCAGTGCAGCTACTGCAATAATTGTTTCTAATGCTGTCCAAGTTTGCAAGGTTTCTTTAACCGACATACCGAAGTATTCCTTAATCATCCAGAATCCTGCGTCATTTACATGTGATAATATTAAGGATCCTGCACCTGTAGCTAGTACTAAAAGCTCTGGCGATACACCTGGCATTACTGCAGCAATTGGTGCCACAATACCAGCAGCAGTCATCATCGATACAGTTGCAGAACCTGTTGCTACACGAAGCATTGCTGCAATTCCCCATCCTAATAAAATGGGAGAAATAGCTGATTGCTGAGCTATTTCAGCTATATACTCGCCAATTCCAGAATCTAAAAGCACTTTGTTAAAAGCACCGCCGCCTCCAATAACTAATAATATGGTAGCTGTTGGTCCTAAGCAGTCGTTTGTAAAGTTTAAAATTGTTTCCTTATTGAATCCACGGAAAAATCCTAGGCTAAAGAAAGAATATACTGTTGCAATCAGCAAAGCGACAATAGGATCACCAATGAATTTAAAGAAATTATATGAAGCAGTGCCTTTATCCAACCCTAATTCTGCAACAGAAGAAATTAACATTAAAATTACTGGAACCAACACAGTAAACATTGTATTGACAAAACCAGGAAGATCTTTTGTTGCTTTAGGTTCTGTCATTTGTTCTGCCAATTCTTTTGGAACATCTTTAATGATACGTTTTCCAATCCACTTTCCATACAAAGGTCCTGCAATAATTGCAGTCGGCAAACCAACAAGAATAGAATAAAAAATAGTTAAGCCAACATCTGCATTAAAAATTCCTACAGCAGCCATTGCAGCTGGATGTGGGGGAACAAGTCCATGCACAACAGAAAGCCCTGCTAATAATGGCAGTCCTATCTTAATTAATGACATTCCTGTTTGGCGCGCAATAGTAAATACCAATGGAATTAATAAAACGAAACCAACTTGGAAAAATACTGGAATACCAACAATAAATCCAACAAACATCATCGACCAGTGTACATTTTTTTCTCCAAAACGATTAATTAATGTTTGAGCAATTCGTAAAGCCCCGCCAGACTCTGCCATCATTTTGCCAAGCATAGTTCCTAACGCCAGTACAATAGCTAAAAAGCCTAACGTATTTCCTAAACCTGCTTTAATGGAATCAATGATTCCCGGCTCTTCAGGCGAAGGTGCTACAATCGGCATTCCTGCAGCCAAACCCACCCCAATAGCTGTAATGATAAGAGCGATAAACGGATTCAGTTTTGCCCACGTGATAAGCAGCAAAAGAACCAATACCGCCGCGGCAACTATTAATAGCAACATATTAACTACTCCCCTACTCTAAATATAAATTCTATAAAGACGCTTGAATATTCTTTTTTAATAGTTTTAAATATAGATAGATATGGATTAAACAAGCAATCCCATAAACAGGAATGCCTGTTTAATAAAAATTATTTTTTTCTAGCTAGTTCTTTTGTTGCTGCTTCCCACATTCCATTTAAATATGTAGCACCAAGAGCCCTGTCATAAAGCCCATAGCCAGGTTTTCCAGTTTCCCCCCATATCATTCTTCCATGATCTGGACGAATTGGTCCTTCATAATTAAACTCCCGCAAAGAACGAATTACTTCATACATATCAATCGATCCGTCTGTAGATAAATGAGAAGATTCATGAAATGATCTTTCTCCCATTAGCTTAATATTGCGTGCATGCATAAAATTCACCTTACCAAGTTTTCCAAAATAACGTACAAGTTCTGGAAAATCATTTTCTGGATTTGCTCCTAGTGAACCACTGCACAGGCATAATCCATTATTCGGACTATCATACAAATTTATAAAGCGTTCAAGATTTTCTTTATTTGTTATGATGCGTGGAAGCCCAAAGATAGACCATGGCGGATCATCTGGATGAATTGCCATTTTTATATTTGCTTCTTCCGCAACTGGAATGATTTCCTGAATAAAATGCGCTAGGTTTTCCCATAATCTTTCCTCTGATACAGACTCATATTGATTAAATAACCGTTTTAAATCTTCTTTTTCATAACTAGTGTCCCATCCCGGAAGAGATAATTCTCCACTAAGAGGATTCATTCGCTCTACCACTTTTTCATCAAAAATTAAACAAGTAGATCCATCAGGAAGTTCATAGTCCAAAGCAGAACGAGTCCAGTCGAATACTGGCATAAAATTATAGCAAACTACCGGAATGCCTGCTTTCCCCAAATTTTTCAAAGTAGTTTTATAGTTTTCAATATACCTGTCTCTTGAAGGCAATCCTAATTTGATATCTTCATGTACAGGAACACTTTCAATAACCGCTAGCTTTAGCCCTTTATCTTCAATTTTGGATTTTAATTCTATTATTTTTTCATAAGGCCAAACTTCCCCTACTGGCACATCATATATAGCAGATACAATGCCGGCCATACCAGGGATTTGTCGGATATATTCTAATGTTACTGGATCATTTTCTCCATACCAGCGAAATGTCATTTTCATTTTGAATCCCTCCCAAATAATCTAAATCCTTTTATCGGTTAATTAAAGTATTACCATTATTGCTGATAAATCGTTCAACTTCCGAAGCGCTTACAATATTTGCATCCCCATAAATGGTATGTTTCAATAAAAATGAAGCGTTTGCAAATTCAGCAACATCTTGCAAATCAAAATTTTGGATAAGTCCATAAATTAGACCCGCAGAAAAGGCATCTCCCCCACCTACTCGATCCACAATTTCAACCTCATATGCTCCTGAACTGAAAGTATTCGTACCATCAGACACCACTCCTTGCAATATATCTCGATTAGCAGAAAGACTTTTTCTCAAATTAGCTGCCATATATTTAAATCCAAAACGTTGCTTTAATAGAGCGAATACTTTTTCATATTCTAATGGTGTATGTTTTTTTAAAATAGCATCTTTTTCATCATTTCCAAATTGATCCAACAAACTTAATGGCTCTACTCCTATACAAACATCTACATACTCCATCAATGAAGTCATCACTTTTCTAGCTTTCTCAAACTCCCACAGCTTTTTCCGATAATTCAAATCACAACTTACAGTAATTCCTTTTCGTTTCGCTTCTTTAAGTGCTTTTATTGTAATATCATAACAAGAAGAACTTAATGCAGGTGTTATGCCACTAAAATGAAACCAATCAGCATCTTCAAAAATTTTTGCAAAGTCATATTCATCTGGATCTGATTTTGCAAATGCAGAATTGGCCCGATCATAAATCACTTCAGAAGAGCGCATCGAATATCCTTTTTCCAAAAAATAAATTCCCATTCTTTCTCCGTTGCGGATAATATGGGAAGTTTCTACTCCATAAGCATTCAAATGCCCGACTGCGCTAGTTCCTATGGAATGTTTGGGCAACTTTGTCACAAAGGATGATTTTAGCCCTAAATTTGAAAGGCCAATTGCGACATTTGCTTCTCCGCCACCATATACTACATCAAGTGAAGTAGCCTGAATTATTCTTTTATAGTCAGGAGGAGATAACCTCAGCATGATTTCACCTAACGTGACCACTCGTTTCATTATTCTTCCTCCTATTTATTCGCTGATAGAAGCTGAACCTTTTCTACATATTGACGAGCTCTATTTTCAACAATCTCATATTGTCCTTTTTCAATACCTTTTGTTAATTCACTTCCCACGCCAACAGCAAAGCTTCCACTCTCAATCCATTCTAGAATATTATCATAATTTACACCGCCTGAAGGCATAATTTCTGCATATGGCAAAGGCCCCTTCACATTTTTGATAAATGCTGGTCCAAGGATGCCGCCCGGGAAGGCTTTTACTACATCCACCCCGCTAGCAAGCGCTTCCACTATATCCGTAACAGAAGAACAGCCAGGCATATATGGAATGGAATACCTGTTGCATATTTTGCTGATTTCTTTATCAAAATGAGGACTAACTACATATTCTGCTCCATTTAAAATAGCGATGCGTGCAGTTTGTTCATCTAATACAGTTCCTGCCCCAATTAATGCATCCTTATTTTCTTGAACGAGCTTCTTAATAACATCTTGGGCATTCGGAGAAGTAAAAGTTACTTCAATGTTTTTAATTCCGCCTCTTATACAAGCTTTGGATATTTCAATCGTATCTTGTTCATCTTGGCCACGAATAACCGCTACAATCTTTCCTTTTTGAATTTGATTTAAAACAGCATACTTTCTAACCATTTTATCCTCTTCCCCTCTTTTTTGCACTTTTTCTTTTTAAAGGGCTTTCATTTTCATGCACTACTTCTTTCTTGCACCTAATCAATGATTAGTTTTACAAGAAATAAAACTTTGCAAGATTAAATTGATAATAACTGAAATGTGAAATGTTACGTTTTACAAATTTATGATATAATAATATATCATCTGCGTCAACTGTTATTTGCATCCTTATCGATATATTTTATAATAAAAAAGCTTATAGTTTATTATAAAAACTTTTTCGGTTTTATTATCAATCTAACGTACAATGACTATTTATTACTAAATACATAATTAGGAGGATTTTTGTGAAACAAAAAATTGAAACATCCGCTTTAGCTACGCAAATTCACAGAGTGCTTCGTGAAGAAATTATTAGCGGGCTCCATTCACCTGGAGATAAATTAGATATTAATAAGTTAGCAGAAAAATTCGGCGTAAGCCGCTCCCCAGTTAAAGAAGCCGTTAATCAGCTAGTCCACGAAGGTTTAATTGAAATATTGCCAAGAAAAGGAACCTATATTACCCAATTAAAGTATCAAGACCTGATAGAATTGCTGGAAGTTCGATTTATGGCAGAAACTTGGGCTGCCCGCATTGTTTGTTCTACCATAACTGAGGAAGAACTGAACAAATGGAAACAGATACTTATTAAAATGGATGATTTAATAGGAGAACAGTCATTTTCTTTTGATGCCTACAGCAAACTTGATGTGGAATTCCATCAATTGCTTGTAGCTTGGACTTCAAATAAAAAAGTTCTAGATATTTATCAATCCATCAACCCTAAAGTATTATTAGCTCGTGTAATATACAGCAATGTTTTTGAAAATAGTTTAAAACGCCATAAAGATCATCATTATATGTATGAAGCACTAAAAAATCGTAATCTCAGCAAACTTATAAACGCCATTGAACAGCATAAAGAAAGTATAAAAAAAGATATCGCCCTTCAATGGAATGAACAATTACATGGACCAATGAAATAAGAGCCCATAAAAAATATGCTTGAAACACAAACACAATTCAATTTTAATAATAAAGTGAAACTTCAATCAGTGAGGATTTTCCTGCCCGTTAATGCGTGATAAAAAAGGGGCTTTCCCAAAAGTCATTAAAAAATGACTTTTGAGTACAGCTCCTCTTTTTAGTTCTGTTAAACTTGCCTGTTAATTTCCATTCCAATCAACAAAGTGCCAAAATCCATCATAAATATTACCTAACTTTTTTTTCAAATTACATACAAAAACACTGTCTTTTCTTGTAAAATAAATAGAAATCAAAAAACAGGGGAAGAAAAACACATTGTTTTTCTTCCCCTGTTTTTATTTTAGGACTTATTAGACAGCCCCTTTGCATTATAGGGATGTTACCATTTAAAGCAAGCAGCACCAACAATAATTAGAAGAATAAATAATACAACGATTAATGCAAATCCACCGCCGTAACCATAGCCGCCACCATAGCCATAGCTATAGCTAGGATAGCTGCATCCACAACCATATCCGTACATCTATTTTTTCCTCCTTTATTTTTTATTTTTCATGTTTTACTTAATTAGAAACCACCGTAGCCCCAAGAAGCACCGATAATCACTAAAAGAATAAATAACACTACTAAAAGAGCGAAACCTCCACCGTATCCAACTTCACCCATTGTTAATTACCTCCTTTTTTTAATTCTGTATATCTTATTCAGGAATCCCAAAATGTGCGATAGTCAAATGCACATTTTTTAGGTTTTTTCCCTACTGACAAAAATGATTTCTAAATGAAAATATGCAAAAAAGCTGATTCATTCACATGAATCAGCTTTTTTTCTTCTATTACTTCAAGATCTATTATCTTTTTTTGGAATAAAATTAAATATTTCTTGGGATTCAAGACTGTCAACAAAACGATTAAGCCAACTGTAATATTCAAGTGCATATTCTAGTTTTTCAATATCCTTTTTTGCTTCTTCCTTAATCTCGTCAGAAATAGTTTCATCACTTATCATTTTATTTAATTCTGCCAATGATTTTTCCATTGCATATACATTCATGCTTACCCCTGCACGCCATTTAATCGTAAAAAAATCGATAAATGTCTGGTACCAATCATCTTCTGCTTTATAAAGATCTTTGCGTACTCCTTTTTTCCAAACCTTATCTACCATTTTTAATTCCAACAATGTTCGTACAGATGTACTCATACTTGTTTTGCTCATGCCAAGCTCTTCTTTCATTTCATCAAGGGTCATTGGTTTTTCTTGAAAAAGCAGCATGCCATACAATCTTCCAATAGAATCTGTTACACCATATAAATTAATGTTTTGAGCAATAGCATCAATAACTCTTTCCCGAGCAACTTCTAACTGCTCCTTACCTTCCATTTTTTTATTCACATCCATCATTATAAGTTAATGTTTTTTTATTTGTTTTAAAATAATGATTTTGTATTAAACTACTCTCTTTGATTTATCTTGTAATTCTTTTTTCATCATAATTATTTTAAACAAGTGAAACTTCAATCAGCGGGATTTTTTTTATCCCCTAATGATCGTTAATTGAACTAATCAGGCTTTTAAGGGCAGTTCCTCCCCCTCATCTGGATTTTAGATTTCTCATTTTCTCTTATAATCTCGAAGTGGGGATAAAAGCCCGTTAATGCATGATAAATAAGACAATAACATCATTGTAGTCTTTCCTTCCACTTCTGACCATGATTTTTATTTCTTTTAATAGATTATCACGAAAGAAAAATTTGTAAAGAATGATTTCATTGAGCATTTGTGAGCATATAGGAGGAATTCTAAGAATACTTAACGTTCTGTACGTTCAGTTTTTTCTGTACGTACTTTACGGAGAAATATCACGAAATACGCGCTTTGCTTCATGGTACAATTTCCCTCTATACTAAATAGGTGCTATGCTCGACCGGCAAATTGAATGAGGTGAAAGAATGAAAGAAACAGTAAAAGTTAAAGTTGAAGATGTTACTAAAATCTTCGGCAAAAACAGCAAAAAAGCAATCGCATTATTAAAAAATGGCGATACAAAAGGAGAAATATTAAAAAAAACTGGTTCTACTGTTGGCGTAAATAAAGCCAATTTCGAAGTATATGCAGGCGAGATTTTTGTTATTATGGGACTTTCAGGCAGCGGAAAATCAACTCTTGTCAGAATGCTTAATCGCTTGATTGATCCAACACTAGGTAAAGTCTATATTGATGGAAAAGATATTGTTGCAATGTCCAAAGAAGAATTGCGTAAAGTGCGAAGAGAAAAAATCAGCATGGTTTTTCAGAAATTTGCATTGCTTCCACATCGAACTATCCTAGAAAACACAGAATATGGCCTAGAGATACAAGGAGTAGAAAAAGAATCGAGAAAAGCTCGCGCAATGGAATCTCTTAAGCTAGTAGGTCTAGAAGGATATGAAAATCAATATCCAGATCAATTAAGCGGTGGAATGCAGCAAAGGGTTGGATTAGCAAGAGCTTTAGCAAATGATCCAGATGTTCTTTTAATGGATGAGGCATTTAGCGCTCTTGATCCACTGATTCGAAAAGATATGCAGGATGAATTGCTTGATTTACAGTCCAATATGGAAAAAACGATTATTTTTATTACACATGATTTAGATGAAGCCCTTAGAATTGGAGACCGAATTGCTTTAATGAAAGATGGCTCCATTGTTCAAGTAGGAACCCCCGAAGAAATTCTCATGAATCCTTCCAACGATTATGTAGAACGTTTTGTAGAAGATGTTGACTTATCAAAAGTATTAACAGCCAATCACATTATGAAACGTGCAGAAGCAGTAAATATAGATAAAGGACCACGTGTTGCTCTTAAAATGATGAGAGAATTAGGCATTTCTAGTCTCTACGTTGTCAATAAACGCAAAGTTCTGCTTGGAGCCATCACTGCTGATGATGCAAAACGCGGAGTAGAACAAGGCTTATCTATCCACGATATATTAATAGAGGCTATTGACACTGTGCTTGGTGATACTTTATTAACTGATTTATTTGAGATTGTTTCTCAAGCAACTATTCCTGTTGCTGTTGTGAATGAAGACAATCGCCTGAAAGGCATTGTCGTTAGAGGCGCTGTACTTGGTGCACTCGCTGGCAACAATGAAAATATTAATAGTATGGAAGTACTGGAGTCACAAAAAATGGAGGTGACTAACTAATGGAGAATCTATTCCCTAAATTGCCAATAGCTGATTGGATTGATTCCTTTGTAGATTGGCTAACTTCCACTTTCGCAGTCGCTTTTGACGGTATTTCCACTATTTTAGAAACTGTGGTAGAAGGTTTAGTTTCACTTCTTTCCTTTATTCCACCCTATCTATTTATTATATTATTTACATTACTCGCTTGGAAACTAGCAAATAAAGGAATTGCACTATTTACTTTTATCGGTTTACTTTTAGTTGATAATTTAGGCTATTGGGATCCAATGCTAGATACATTAGCACTTGTTTTATCTGCTGTTGTTATCTCCATTATTATTGGCGTACCAACAGGCATTTGGGCATCACAGAAAAACACAGTAAAACAGATTGTTGTGCCCATATTAGATTTTATGCAGACAATGCCTGCATTCGTTTATTTAATACCTGCTATCTTTTTCTTTAACATAGGAGTCGTTCCTGGTGTAGTAGCATCTGTTATTTTTGCCATGCCACCTACTATTCGATTAACGATTCTTGGTATTCAGCAGGTTCCTAGCGACATTACGGAAGCAACAGAAGCATTCGGCAGTACAACAAGCCAAAAATTATTTAAAGTACAATTGCCTCTTGCTATGCCAACTATCTTAGCTGGGATTAACCAAAGCATTATGCTTGCGCTATCTATGGTCGTAATTGCCGCAATGGTCGGAGCACCAGGGCTTGGGGCGGATGTTTATCGCGCTGTTACGCAAATACAAATAGGCCGCGGATTCGAAGCCGGTATTGCTATTGTGGTAGTTGCCATCATTCTTGATAGAATTACACAAAATATTGGAACTAAAAAACAAGGGGGAGTAACAAGAAAATGAAAAAATGGATAATTTCTTTGCTTACATTAACACTAGTTTTTGCACTTAGTGCATGTGGATCCGCAGACAAAAACGACGAAAACGCAACTATTGGAGATACAGTTGATTACAAAATTATCGGGATTGACCCAGGTGCAGGCTTAATGAAAGCAACAAGCCAAGCAATAGAAGATTATTATTTATCTGATTGGACAGTTGTAGAGGGCTCAAGTGCCGCCATGGTTGCCACATTAAAAAAAGCATATGACAAAAAAGAGCCAATCATTGTAACAGGCTGGACACCGCATTGGATGTTTGCAAAATATGACCTAAAATATTTAGAAGATCCAAAAAAATCATTCGGAGAAAATGAAAATATCCATACAATCGTCCGCAATGGCTTAAAAGAAGATTTGCCAGAAGCATATCAAGTATTAGATAACTTCCATTGGGATACAGATGCTATGGGCAAAGTGATGATGGATATTACAGATGGAACAAATCCAGAAGATGCTGCTGCAAAATGGGTGAAAGAAAACGCTGATACTGTTAAAGAATGGACGAATGGTGTAGATAAAGCAAAAGGCGATAAAATTAAAATCGGTTATGTTGCTTGGGACAGTGAGATTGCAAGTACAAATGTAATCGGAAAAGTTCTATCTGATTTAGGCTATGATGTAACATTAAGCCAAGTAGAAGCAGGACCTATGTGGACAGGTGTTGCAGATGGAAGCTTAGATGCACATATCGCAGGCTGGCTACCAATTACACATGAAGATTATGCAAAAAAATATGAAGGCAAATTTGAAGACTTAGGCAATAACTTAGAAGGAACTAAACTTGGATTAGTTGTTCCATCTTATATGGATATTAATTCAATTGAAGATTTGAAAAAATAAAAAATGAGGGGATCCTTTTATGAAGGATCCCCTTTTTCATCTATGCTTCCATTTTATCACACATTAACGGGCTTTTGACCCTCACCTCAGGTGATTATAAAAAAAACGAGAAATCTAGGTGGGGAGAAACTTGCCCGTAAAAGCCTGATTGGTTCCACTAACAATCAGTCGAGGACGTGGCCCCCCCCACTGATTGAAGTTTTCCTTTATCCAGGTTGGTCCTTGCATATTTGGTACGCACTCGATTTATTCGCCTTCCTTCTATGAAATACTGCTATAAAAAAGCCAGTGCAACACAATTGCACTAGCTTCTCTTACTTAGTCTTTATTCTGTTTCAATTCTTCTCTTATGCCATCTACACTTTGGCGAATATTTCCCTTTCCTGATAAATTTTCTAAAAGTTCTTTCACATCAATACCTGCAGATGCTTTTAAAGATTCCTGCATAGTTGACATTAAATTGGTTGCATAGCCTGTTACTTTATTCGCTCCTCCATTACTGGCATCACTGCCTGTATCTACCACTGTAATTTTATCAATATTAGATAATGGACTTGCGACTTGTTTTGCATATTCTGGAAGCATATCCAACACCATATCAAGAATCGCAGCTTGCCCGTACTGAGCATATGCTTCTGCAATTTTTCGTTTTGCTTCTGCCTCCGCCAATCCCTTTAAGCGGATAATTTCTGCTTCTGTTTCCCCTTTGGCTTTTTCCGCCTCTGCTTTTGCTAATCCGTCAACACGAACTTTTTCAGCTTCTGCTTTTGCTTGTGATTCTATACGGTACTGATTAGCATCTGCTTCTGCAATTTGTCTGCGTTTATTTGCTTCTGCAGACTGTTCCATTGCATAACGATCTGCATCGGCTTTCTTTTTCACTTCTGAATCATATTGTTTCTCTCGTCTAGAAATTTCTTTTTCTTCTAATTCAATTTGTTTTTGTCTTTCAATAATTTTTATTTGCATTTCTTGTTCGGTTACTTCTTGTTTAGAGCGGGCACTTTCCAAATCATACGCTTGGTCAGCTCGAGCTTTTGCAACATCCTGCTCTCGTCTATAATCGGCAATCTTCATTTGATTTTCTTTTTCTGCTTCCGCTATTTCTGTAGCTCTTTCCAATTCCGCTTTTTTTGCATCTTTATCTGCTTCTGCCTTTTTAATTCTTGTTTCTTTATCTGCTTCTGCGGTTGCAATATCTGCATCCCTTTTTACTTGAGCAATTCTCGGTTTACCAAGAGATTCTAAATAGCCATTTTTATCTCGTACATCTTTAATCGTAAAAGAGACAATCATTAATCCCATTTTTGCTAAATCCTGTGATGCAACTCTTTGTACTTCTTGAGAAAATTTATCACGATTTTTATAAATCTCTTCTACTGTCATACTTCCCAAAATAGAACGCAGATGGCCTTCTAATACTTCACGAGCTTCATTTTCCCGATCCCCTTTTGTTTTTCCCAAAAATTGTTCTGCAGCTGTTGCTATTTCTCCAATTGAACCGCCAATTTTAATAATAGCTGTTCCATCTGCCATTACCGGCACACCTTGTTCTGTGTATACTTCAGGTGTAGACACATCTAATTTGCTAGACAGCAGACTTAATGGCTCTGATTGTTGAAATACAGGAAGGATAAATGTTCCTCCGCCTCTAATAATCTTAATTCTATTTCCAGCTTCATCTACATGTACATTCTTTGATCCTAAATAGCTGCCCGTTACAATTAAAGCTTCATCAGGCCCAACCGTTTTATACTTTGCGATAAAGATGCTTATTAAGGCAATTAATAAAACAACCACTACTCCAACAATAATCCAAACATCTAACATATATGTTTCCTCCTCCGAATAAATTACAGATCTTCCTGCAATACTACATAGGCAATATTATTTTTCACTTCTATAATGACAACATTTGCAGCGCTTGCAATTTCTTCATTGTAAAATCCTGCAGCGGTTTTTGAAATATTGCCACTATAGCTTTCGATTAGAATTTCTCCAAACCCGTCCTTTGGAATAGCTGTTATAACCTTTCCTACCCTTCCTTTTAACGATTCATCATCATAAACCAACGACTCTTCTGCACTGGATAATGGAATAAGAACAAAAAAATGCAAACATAATGCCACGATAATTGCGATTACAGAAGAAAGTCCAAGCACAGCAATACTATTTAGCAGAGCATATTTCTCCATTAAAAAACCGCTAGCTGAAAAAATCGTTAAAAATGCTAAAATAACAGTAGGATTTAATATGCCTAATTCTGCACTAAAAACATCGGATATAACTAATGTTACTAAAATGCATATTCCAGAAATAATTAATAGCAGCAAGTAGATAGACGTTATAGAAAATCCAAAAAGTTCCATCACCATCATTCTCTTTCATTAAATTTAAAATTTTCCAAATAACGAAATTTCAACTTCTCTATCCTCCTTTTATTAAATCGTTATCATATATACGAATGAAATTTACAAATGTTTCATTTTTTTTATTAAATGGAAACAAAACCTTATTTTGGATAACAATGCATTATTTTTGACAATTAACTATTTATTCGTTAAACTCCTGTTAAAAAATAACTTTTTTATCATGTTTTTATTAACTGTTTCATATTTTACTATTATGGGAATTTAGTAATAAGTAGTTCATTAAGCATTAATGGCGTATTTTTTGGAGGAGACTATGAAACAATCAACAAAAGGTTCAATAAAAACATTTTTTTTAAGAAAAAAAGTATATATTACATTAGGTGTGCTAATGATTACTATCTTTATTGGATCTTATCTCGCAATTGATCATTTTTTCCCAAACGAAGCCAATTCTGCATCCAGTGACTTAGGAGAGAAAGTTATCATTACTATGCCTAATGGAAAAAAAGTATACACATATGAAAATCTGCTTGCAGAAGAGGAAGGAAAACTATTTTATAAAGGAGAAAGAAATACAATTGATTTAACTGGTGGCGTTGTAATTTATAAAGACTGGAAATAGTAAAGTCGATTATTACACAACTGCTTTCTATATAGAAATGTTTAGGCACATATAAAAACTTGTTCTAAAAAGAGGTCGCTTGTTGCAACTCCTTTCCTCTAAACAGAGAAAGAGTCCAAGCTAAACCCCTTTTTTCGTTTGTTTAGATTAGCCCGATTTGTTCAAGACCCCATTTTAAACCTGCATCATCCACATGCTTTGTTGTAAATTTGGCATATGGCTTTACCTCATCCTCTGCATTGCCCATTGCAATCCCCATACCAACATAGGACAGCATTTCTTTATCATTTAAACCATCACCAAATGCAACAGCCTCACTTGCATCAATTTGCAAATGCTTTAGCAATGCTGCCATTCCTTTTGCTTTTGAACCTCCATTCGGTATCACATCTGTTGATAATGGATGCCATCGTACAAAACGAATAGCGGAAAAATTTTGAGGATAAATGAATTCTTCTTTTTCTTCACAAAAAAGCAAACATTGAAAGATATCTGCTTCTTTCCAATATTCTTTGCGGTAGATTGGCTTTTGTATCTTTAATGACTGAAAAGATTCTATAATATGTTCATGGTTTTCGTGATTGGCACAGCATTCTTTGCTGCCTTGAAACACTAGTGGATGAAAGTGGTCTAAGGCCAGCTTTTCTAGCTTTTCCAAAGTTTCAGTTGGGATTGGTTTAGCATATATTTCTGTACCTTCACAGACAACATATGAGCCATTAAAACAAACATATGAATGCAAATCTAATTCTTCTAAAATATGAGAGAAGAAATAAGGAGCTCTTCCTGTCGCTAGAACAATCGGAATATTTTTTTCTTTCAATTGCTTTATAGCAATTTTTGCATCTTCCGGAATTTTTTTATCTTTATTTACTAATGTTCCATCTATATCAATAAATACAATCTTATAAGTCATTTTCTGCTCCTTTGCCGCCTATTTTTTCAAAGACTTGTTTTATGCTTTCGCAAGTAATGGTCTTTGATTATTCCATATAACTTCTACAGGCAATTCGAAAAATTGCGATAAATTTTTACTTGTCATCATTTCTTCTGTTTTTCCTTTTGCAAATACAGTTCCTTTTTTTAATAATAGAGAATGAGAGAATACAGGAAGAATTTCTTCTAAATGATGGGTTACATAAATAATTGCTGGTCCGTTTTTTTGTTTTGCCAACACATTAATGGTTTCTAGTAATTGTTCTCGTGCAAGAAAATCTAAACCAGTTGCAGGTTCATCTAGTATAATAAGCTCTGGATCTAGCATCAGCGCTCTTGCAATTAGCACTCTTTGCTTTTCTCCTTGTGAAAGACTGCTGTATTCTCTATCTGCATAATCAAAGCAGCCAAGCAGTTTTAATAACTCAATTGCTTTTTGCCGCATTTCATCTGTTGGCGTTTCATATAATCCAATAGATGCAAATGCTCCACTTAAAATAATCTCATATGCACTGTCTGTCATATATAAATTTTGCTGAAGACGATTAGATACTAATCCTATTTTTTTTCGAAGTGCTCCGCCAAGTTCTGCTTTGCCAAACACTTTTCCCAACACTTCAACACTTCCAACCGTTGGATGATAATAGGCACAAAGCATATTAAGCAAAGCTGTTTTCCCTGCTCCATTCAGCCCATAAAGGACCCAGTGCTCATCCTTATTTATTTTCCAATTAATATCTTCTAAAATCCATTTTCCATTTCTTTTTAATCCTACTCCTTCTGTTTTTACTATCATTTTTCCATCCCCCTATTGCTCTTAATTCCAGGATATTTTTATATGTATATTCATTGACAGCGCTGTTATTTCTTCTGGATATAAAGCTTTTTTGCAGATAAATACATTTAGGCCCTCTTTTTTAAAAGAGGGCCTCAGATTATAGTAGATTAGCCGACTAATCCTTCTTTTTTCAGAACACTTTCTAATCCATCTACTGCTTCTGCAGCATCTTCACCGTTCGCTGAAATTGTAATCTCTCCACCTTTAGGCACTCCTAAAGACATAACACCCATAATGGATTTTAAGTTTACAGATTTCCCTTTATATGCAATTTGCATATCTGATTTAAATTTGCTAGCAGTGCTTACTAATAAAGTAGCTGGTCTAGCATGGATTCCTGTTTCATCGATAATTGTAAAAGTTTTTTCGCTCATGGTAATACCTCCAAGTTAAAATATGCGTTACCTATCTATTTTAACTGATTTTCTTATTCAATACTAATTTTTTTCCTATCTTTTATGCTTAATTTATCTTTTTTCTATCTTTTCTGCTGAAAAACAGCTTATTCCCTTATCCTATCGTCACTTTTTTAATAGAAAAATAAAATATGCTGCTGTTTATTTTGCGTTTTTAATAAATTCTGCGAAAATTCTATTCATTATCTCATCTGTTGCTGCCATTGATTCTGGATGCCACTGAACGCCTAATAAAAAAGGTCCATAATATGCATGTTCCACTGCCTCTATTATTCCATCATTGCTTGTTGCCGTGACTTTTAATGATGCTGCCAAACGATCAATTGCTTGATGATGAAGGCTGTTTACCCTTATCTTTTTTGCCTGCAAAATTGTTTCAATTTTGCTCCCTTTCTCCAATGCAACCCAATGGGAATCCCAGCTTCTATTAACCGTTTGGCTATGCTTAATGCTTCCTTTCACATCACTTGGAATATCTTGAATTAACGATCCTCCTAATGCTACATTTAATAATTGAACCCCACGGCAAATGGCAAGAATAGATTTCTTTTTCTTCATTGCTTTTTCTAATAAAACAATTTCCCATTTATCACGCAATGGTGTTGTTTCTGCTAGTTTTTGATGAGGATCTTGCCCGTAGAAACTGGGATCTATATCTTCTCCCCCACTAAATAAAATAGCGTCGCATCGTTCTATCATCTCTTCTGCAAGATTTTCTTCTAAAAAAGGCAAAATAATTGGAATGCCTCCATTTGCAGCAATTGCTTTTTGATAATCATGATGTACATACGTGCCTTCCATAAACTTATTATGAAACACATATGCACCAGTGATGCCGATTACAGGTTTATTCGCCAAACAAATCCTCCTTTCTAACAAGTACATAAATAATTTTTTATATTATAAACTAATAGAAGGAGAAATAATTGTCAATATTCTCTTTTGGCTTGTAGTACTAATTTGAGATACAGATATTCTATCTATCCTCTTATATACAAAGGGAGAACAAATAAATTTTTTTAAAATTATAAAGAATATAAGCACCCTATTCTTTCATTTCCTCTGCAAACTTTGATACAATTAAAAATAATCAAACTATTAAAAAAGGGGAAGGAAATGACAAAAACTAAAAAACTGCTTATTACCTATGAATTGCACCCATCTTTATTAAAGCAAATTGAATCAATTATTCCAGACTGGCGTATTTATATGTCAACAGATTCTAAAGTATGGAATGAGCACCTGCAGGATGCAGAGGTTATTATTGGCTGGCGCAGCAAATGGGACCAAACAAAATTATGGAACAATGCACAGCTGAAGTGGATTCAAACGTGGAGTGCTGGCGTCAATAGTTTGCCTTTAAACCAATTGGCAGCACAAAACATCCAATTGACCAGCGCAAATGGTGTACACAGCTATCCTATCTCAGAAACTGTTTTTGCCCTAATGTTATCCCTTACAAGAAATATCCATACATATGTAAAAAATCAGCAGCAAAAAGTATGGGATGACAGCGGCAATACACTTGAAATGCATGATAAAACAATTGGCATTATCGGTGTCGGAGCAATTGGGCAAGAAACAGCAAAACTGGCAAAAGCATTTGGCATGAAAGTATTAGGTGTTCGCCATTCAGGAAAACCTGCTCAATATGTAGATCAGATGTATAAACAATCAGAACTAAAAAGCATTCTTCCACAATGTGACTATATTGTTGTCACATTGCCATTAACGGAGGATACCCGCCATCTATTTGACAAAACATTATTCCAGGAGATGAAACAATCGGCTTTCTTCATTAATATAGGCCGTGGGGAAATTGTTAACGAGGAGGATTTAATAGCAGCCCTTCGCAATGGAGATATCGCAGGAGCTGGCCTTGATGTATTTGAAAGTGAACCGCTAAAAAAGACAAGTCCTCTTTGGGAAATGGATAATGTCATTATTACCCCCCATACATCAGGATCAACGGAACATTATGCTAAACGTGTAATAGAAGATATATTTTTACCAAACTTAAAAAACTATCTAGCAAATAGCACGGTTGCAGTAAATGCTGTACATTATCAAAAAGGCTATTAAAAGCAAAAAAGATCCAACACTCTTGGATCTTTTTTGCTTGATTACTCTTCTATTTTTAAATATCTCTTTTTACTTGCCGCTCTTTTAAAATGTACATATAATTTCTGCATCATAAAACCAATCAACAATAATATCACCATTAGCAGCGTAATTGTTGCACCTGGTGGAGTGCCTAACTGATAGGAGGAATAAAGTCCTGTAAAGATGCTGAATGCCGCAACAGCTATCGCTACAAAAAATACCCATTTAAACCCTTTAGCAAGCTTAATAGCAAATGCTGCTGGAAGGACCAATAATGCCGACACTAATAAAACGCCTACTGTTGGAATAATAACAGAAATTGCTATTCCAGTTAAAATACTAAAAGCAATTGATAATAAATTTGTATTGACACCACTAGTTGCAGCAGTATCTTCATCAAATGTCATCAAATACATGGGACGTTTTAATGTAATAAAAAATAAAATAATAATTGCTGTTACAATCCCTAATACCATTACTTGCTGTTTTGTAATAGTAATAATGCTGCCAAATAAAAATTGATCCATGCTGGCAGTCATTCCTCCTTGAGAAATGCTCATAAGAAATAAGGCTAAAGAAAGGCCGGCAGCCATTAAAATCGCAACAGATACTTCCGAATACGTATGATAGGCTCTTCTCATAAATTCTATTCCTAAAGCTCCCAATATAACAATCATAATGCTAGAAAAGGTAATATTCATATGGAAAAAGAACCCTATCGCTACACCAGCAAGAGAAATATGGGACAACGTATCTGCCATAAGCGCTTGTCTTCTCAGCACCAAAAATATACCAATAATCGGTGCAATAATGGCAATCATTCCGCCTGCCCAAAACGCTCTTTGCATGAATTCAAGGTTAAGCATTTCCATCCGCCCTTCTCTCCCTTCTCAATATGAATAATTTTATCTAAATAATCTTCTACCTCATCTTGATCATGTGTCACCATCACAACCGTACGATTATGCTGCACTACTTGATGCTTCATAAATTCATAAAAACCTTTTCTGCTGACAGCATCCATGCCAGTTGTCGGTTCATCAAGCACTAGCAAATCTGGTTCAGATGCCAATATTCTTGCAATGATAATCTTTTGTTTTTGTCCCCCAGATAAATCTCCCACCTTTTTATGCTGAAATTGCCACATATCTACCATTTCTAAAGATCTTTTTACTGCTTCATGATCTTTATCGGTTAATCGTTGGTACCATTTTTTCTTTTGATATCTTCCTGAACGCACAAGTTCTAGCACTGTGCTTGGAAAACCTACATTAAAGGATGATATAGATTGAGGAACATATCCAATAGTTAATTTTTTCCCGCTGCTATTAGTTTTGCTAATAATGATTTCACCAGACCAAGGCTTTAATAAACCTAATAAAAGCTTTAATAAGGTTGATTTAGAAGCACCATTTGGACCCGTAATGCCTACAAACTCTCCTGCATCTAATTCAAAGGATACGCCATCAAGTGCTGGAATATGATCATAGCCAAATTTAAGATTATTAATTGTTGCAAGTTTCATGTTTACAGGCTCCCTTCTCAATATTTACTAGATATATATTATCTGTAGTTTCTTTTCTATTTGTTTTATTAACCTGATTGATTCATCTTCTAGCGCTTTAAGTTAACGTAGAAAAAGCGTGTGGATAGGCTTCTCACACACGCTTATCTATTATATCACACCATTATTTAAAAAGAGTCTTCTTCAACTGGTTTAAATTTTCTTCCATTATTGAAATATAATCTTTTCCTGCTTCTTGCTCTTTTTCACTTAATCCTTCTAATGTATTTAACACTTCTGTTTTTGCTCCCAATTCTTCTGCTAGTGTATTTGCCACTTTTGTAGAAGCTAACTCCTCAAAATAAATAACATTTATCGCATGCTCTTTTGCAAAATCTTTTAGTTCAGCAAGTTTTGCTGCACTAGGTTCCTGATCAGGCGAAAGACCTGCAATTGGCACTTGCACTAAATCATATTCATTTGCTAAATAAGAAAAAGCCGTATGTTGGGTAATAAATTGAGAACTATCCCTATTTTTTAATTCAGTTTTAAACTTTTGATCCAAATTTTTCAATTTCTCAATATATGCTTCACTATTTTTTTGATAATATGCTTTATTCTCTGGATCTACCTTCACTAATGCATCTGTTATATTTTCTACTTCCTTTATAGCAAGAACCGGGCTTAGCCAAACATGTGGATCTACCTCATGACTATGATCATGTTCTTCGTCCTCATGCCCCTCTTCTTCCTCATGATTCTCTAACAATGTGATTCCCTTGCTTGCTTCTATAAATTCAACATTAGACCCAGATGCTGATTCTTTAATAGTTGGAACCCATGTTTCCATATCTGTACTATTGTATACAAATAAATCAGCCTTTTGTATATCTCCCACATTTTTAGGTGTCGGCTCCCAATCATGCGGTTCTATGGTAGATGGAATCAATAATGTAATATTAGCTTTATCGCCAGCAATATTTTTTGTAAAATCGTACATTGGATAAAATGTCGCAACAATATCTATTTTGTTTTCATCTGTTTTATCTATCTGTTTATCACTGCAGCCAGTTACAAAAACAATGGCCAATAAACAAAGTACAAGTGGTTTTAATCCCTTCATGTTTTCTCTCCCCATTTCTTTTCCTTCTATCATTTCGTATTGATTACGATTTATATTATATAAATTTTTTCATCAATAAATTATTTCCTAACAAATCATAACGATTATTGATTTTAACCTATTTTTTTTAATAAATCAATAGATTTTTATGCTTTATTGGTTTTTACCATCTATTTACTAAGTATGTTCTGTTTATAAACGAAGATATCTCTATAATTAATTATTTTCTTACTATTATTTCCACAAAAAACAATCGTAAACATAAGCATGGTTTCTAAATTTTCGGGTATATATAAAGTGAAACTTCAATCAGTATGGGTTTTTCCCTAACCCACTGATCGTTAGTTGAACCAATCGGGTTTTTACTGGCAGTTAGATTTCTCGTTTCTGCATATCCTCTTTACTGCCCTTAATGCATGATAAAATAAACATAATAAAAAGCATTACCTAATTAACTAACTTTAGGCAATGCTTCTATTATAATAGCTTTAGAATCTTACTACTCTGCCGTTAAATACACCTTTCCAATAACCACTTGTCATAGACGCAATCGCAACACCTGTAGAGCTTTGTGATCCAATGAATTTGCCGCCGCCTACATAAATTCCAACATGTCCATCTTTTTTATACGTATCAAAGAAAACTAAATCTCCTGGCTGGATATTGCTTGCAGAAACTCTTGTACCTTGATTTTTCAAAGCATCTGTGCTTGAGCCGATACTATATCCTGCTTGTGCATATGCCCAATGTACAAATCCTGAGCAGTCAAATAATCCATTTGCAATATCCGACGCAGTTCTTCCACCGCCAAATTTATAAGTAGAGTTGCCAATATATTTATAGCCAGCAGTAATTACTGTTGACTTGCCGCCGCCAACACTGTTATTGCTTGTATTGATTTTTGCTGAAGAATCTTTTTTACTTTCAGAACCTGACTTGCTGCTTGTCTCTGAGCTTGAGCTTGAACTTGTATTAGAGCTTGAACCTGTATTAGAGCTTGAATTTGAGCTTGTGCTTGATTTGCTAGAATTATCTGCTGCTGAAGAACTTGTATTAACAGGAGTCGTCGAATCATTTGAAGCATTGCTTCCTATTGTTGATTTAACTAGAGCATCTAATTCCTCTTGTTTTTTCTTTGCAAGCATTGCTTTAATTTCACTTTCCTTTGAGGCAAGTGTGCTGTCCTCTTGTTCTAATTGAGCTTTTGCTGCTTTATTTGCTTGCTGCTTTTGTTCCAATTCTTTTTTCGATTGTTCATTTTGTTCTTTCTGTGCAAGAATTTGTTTTTGCATTTCTTCTAAGTCAAGTTTCATTTCATTTAAGCCAGAAAGCTTATCCTCCACTTTTCCCTGTTTCGTTTCCAGAACTTTTTTATCTCTTTCATTATCAGCAATAATATCTTGGTCTGCTTCCATAATAGTAGCAACTGCTCCTACACGGTCAACAAAATCTTTAAAAGTTGCCGCTCCAAGCAATACTTCTACATAGTCCACACTGCCGCCATTTTCTTGAAAAGTACGAGCTCTTTCTTTTAGAATATTATTTCTTTTTTCAATTCTATCTTTTAATTCTTTAATTTCTACTTCTAATTTAGCAATCTCTTTTTTTGTTTCCTGAATTTTTTCTTTTGTTTCTTGAATTTTCTCTGTATTCGCTGCTACTGCAGCATCCACTCTATTGATTTTTTGAGTAAGTGCTGCCAACTCTTCCTCTGCTTCTACAATTTTGATTTCTGCATCTGATATTTGTGATTTTAAGTCCGCGCGTTTTTGTGAGATATCCGACTGCTGTGATTGCAATGTCGAAGCATTAGCATTGATTGCCGGTATTGCAAAACTGCTCCCCAAACCAATCACTAGCGTTGTATTAAGTGCGATCCATTTCTTTTTTAACATCTTATTTTCCCCCTGCGTTCTCAGTATCTGTTTATCTAGCAATCTATATACGTTTTCATTTTGATAGTAGGTAGTTATATATGTATGATCCAAAATTTAAAAGACTTTATAAATTATAACAGTTTTTATATAAAACACCAATTATTATGTGATTTTCGACTTTATAATTAGGACACAACAGCTTTTGTCATAATTAGAAGTATAACATCACAATTTGTCATTTAAGTAATAGAAATATTACAATTATATTTCAAATGAAATATTTCCGCCTCATGTCACTAATAATTCATATATTTTTTCCTTTCCACAATACAACTATCTAGCATTCAACATTACTAGCCATTTCCGCTATAATAAATAATTAGGTTGTATATGCAAATCTGCATATGAAACAAAAGACTATATCTTAATATGTTAGGATGTTTAACAAATGAAAAAAGTAATTGTTGTGGGTGGCGGAATATTAGGAGCTGCTACTGCATTTGAATTAGCAAAAAGAAAAGCTTCTGTCACCATTATTGATAGCGAACACTCTGGACGGGCAACTGCAGCTGCAGCCGGCATTATCTGTCCGTGGATTTCCCAGCGAAGAAATAAAAGGTGGTATTCCTTAGCGCGAAATGGCGCGAAATATTATCCTGCATTAATTGATGAATTAGCATTCTATCAAGAATCAACAACAGGATATGCAAAAGTTGGCGCAATCAGCCTCCATTCTGATTCAGCAAAGCTGGAAGCAATGTTCGAACGGACATTAAAACGAAAGGTGGAAGCACCTGAAATCGGCGATGTTTCCATCCTTCGTCCAGAACAAGCAAAAGCATTATTTCCCCTCCTTGCTGACGGCTATGGGGCTGTTCATGTAAGTGGAGCTGCTAGAGTAGATGGCCAAGCTTTAAGAAATTCTCTTATCTCTGCAAGCAAAAAACTGGGTGCCCATTATTTGAAGGGGACTTGCACCTTATTAACAGATAAGCAAAAAACCATCGGTGTTCAAACAGAAAATGGAAGCATCTTAGCAGATGAAGTCATTGTTGCTGGAGGAGCTTGGGCAAATCATGTATTGCAGCCATTAAATATATCTTTTCAAGTGACAGAGCAAAAGGGGCAGATTGTCCATCTTGAGTTGCCAAATATTGATTGCCATAAGTGGCCTGTTGTCATGCCTCCACATGATCAATATATACTTGCACTAGAAAATAATCGAATTGTAATCGGAGCAACACATGAAAATAATACAAATTTCGATTATCGGATAACCGTTGGTGGCATAAAAGAAATAATAGACAAAGCACTTCTATTTGCTCCTGGATTAATTGATAGCACTTTTTTAGAGACAAAAGTGGGATTTCGCCCATTCACTCCTGACTTCCTCCCTGTTTTTGGAAGGATTAAAGGAAAAGATGGACTTCTTATCGCAAATGGACTAGGTGCTTCTGGTTTAACAATGGGTCCTTTTATCGGACAGCAGCTTGCTAAATATTTACTGGAAACTCCTGATATAGATTTTTCTGATTATAGTGTAGATGATTGCATATTAGAAAATAATAAAGCTTTTAAATAAAGTGAAACTCACAAACAGGCTTTTACGGGCAATTATCTCCCCCCTGAATCTCTCATTTTTTCTCATAATTGTGAGGTGGAGTGGGGGCAAAAGCCTGTTCGTGTGTGATGAAAATGCCAGAGACTGTTTTCATAAACTTTATCGCTGTTTAATCAAAAACGAAATAGTCGATTTCCAATCCAATCAACATCTTTATGTATGGTTTTTCAGATAAAATCTATTTAAAAACAACAATCTTTTAGAAAGGCCTTTTTCTTAATGTTTATTATTTTTAACAGAAAAAACAGGAGAAGCAGATCTCGAGCAGGCAGCATACACGGAGAATTCTGTGGGAATGAGAGAAGGACAAAACCCTGCAGGAGCAAAGCGACGAAGCAGCTCGGCGCTCGCACACAAAAAGCGAAGTGTCTGCAGGAAGATACTTTTAAAAGCCACCATCTATACGAAAACAGCCTTTAGAAAAGGGCTTTTATAAACTTCTTAAAACTTTCACTAGTTCCAGCGTTTCTACAGATGGAGGGATATGAAATTCTTCTTGAAGAATAGTTTCCAATTGCTTAAAAATGTTCAATCCTTCCGTTTTTCTTTTTAATAAAGTATATAGCTGCAGCAAACACTGATAATATTTTTCTCTAAACGGATTAAGTTCAATCGCTTTATTTAATAAGAAAATCGCTAGTTCTTTATTATCGTCTGCCTGTTTTTCTGCTAGATTTTCAAGGATGGCTAAATATTCTGCCCTTATTTGATTTTGTCTGTCCCGCATCCACAGATAATCATTTTCCTCCATATACTCTCCTGGATATAATGATACAAGTTTATAGCAATCTTCTTCCGTACAATTTAGATTTTTTTTCAATTTTATTAAAAGGGTATACAGTTCTTCTAAATCAGATGAAAAGGTTAATTTCATAATATATCCATTTCCGTTTTTCTGCAGCATTTCCGGCATTCCTATTTCACGAAACATTTTCCTCAAATAAGAAATGCAGGTATAAAAATTCACTTTCGCTTTCTCATAATTTACATCAGGCCAAATATCATCGATTATTTTTTCTTTATCTAAAAATACCCCTTGTTGATTAAAAAAATAGGCACAGAGTTCTTTCACTTTATATGTTTTCCAATTTAAAGATGTTGTTTTCTTATAAATAATTTCAAACCTTCTCATAAATTTAACGTAAATCTCGGCTGGTTCTACATTATTTCTCATTACTTTTTTGGCAATAACTCGATCTAATGTTTTTTGCAGCCGTTCACTTTTAACTGGCTTCAACAAATAATCTAGTGCATATAATTCAAATGCTTTAACCGCATATTCGTTGTATGCGGTTAAAAAAACAATGTCTATTTCTGCATTTACTTCTTTAATTTCTTCTGCCAGGTCTATTCCATTTAACCCCGGCATCTCAATATCCAAAAAAACGGCATCTACAGCAGCGCCTTTTTTTATTTCGTTTAATACTTCAATAGGATTTATAAATTTTTTTATCGTAACAGGAGTGAATTTGACTATTTTTTTTATTTTTATTTCTAGAACATCTAATGCAATTGCCTCATCGTCCACAATATATATATTCATTTTATTCACCATGCTTTTCCGCCTAAAAACAGGCGCATTTATTGTATTTTTTCCTATTTCAAATCCGTAATTTCTAATACTACTTTTGTTCCGCTATTTTCTTTACTCATTATTTTCAATTCTGTTCCATAATAATATTTTAGCCTTTTATTAATGTTTTTCAAACCAACATGCCCTTCACTATGCGCTGCAGAAAAAATAGCATCTAATGTTTCTTGTGTCATTCCTACCCCAGTATCTTCTATTGTTATCTTAATTTTTTTATCGTTCTTTTCTACGCTAAAAAAAAGGAAACCTCCTGCTGCTTTTTTTGAAATACCATGTCTTATTGCATTTTCTATTACTGGCTGGACGATTAATGGCGGCAGCATAAAGTCTTTTGCTTTTATATCATATTTTATATGAATGCGGTTTTGGAAACGAATTTTTTCAATATCAACATAGGAATGTATAAGCTGCATTTCCTTTTCAAATGGTATCAATGTAGTCGTATTATGGAAATCAAAGCTGCTCCTTAAATACTCTGCAAAGTTTTCCGTTACATCCCGCGATTGCTCAATATCTGTATAGCTAAGTGCATTGATTGTATTTAATACATTAAATAAAAAATGCGGCTTAATTTGCGACTGCAAAAAGGCTACTTCCATTGCAATGGATTGATTTACTGCCTCTTTCATCATTAATAAATTTTTTACTCGGGCCTCAAATTCTGCATAATCAAAGGGTTTATTAATTAAATCATTTGCGCCCATTTGCAAAATATTGATTTTGTCCATCTGGTAAGATGATTCAACCATCATTAGTATAGGCAAATCAACTAAACTATAATTTTGTCTAATATTTTTGCTTAATTCATAACCTGACATTTTTGGCATAACTAAATCTACTACAACTAAATCAATTTGAGCTTTTTTCTTCATAATGGAAAGAGCTTCGCATCCATCTTTTGCTGCAATAACATTTGCTGGGATAGACTCAATAATATCAATCATTATTTTCAAAAGTGCATCATTGTCATCGACAAGCAACACCGTATAAGATGCATTAATTTTTGAGAAGTAGGGTGTCTCCATCTTAAAATAGGTTCTGTCGTTCTCCATTATTTTCCCATTTCTATATGAAGACATTTTTGACTGCATCGACATAGGCAGCGAAAAAGTAACGGTTGTTCCTTCTCCCTCTTTGGAGTCAATAATAATTTCTCCTTTTTGCAAATTTAATAGTTGTTTTACAATTTTCAGCCCAAGTCCATATAAATTATTTGTTTCAATATTATGATGGAGAAGATTCATTACTTGCTCTAGTTTTTTTTGATTCATGCCACATCCATTGTCTTGCACCGTAATATTTACATAATGATCCTTTGGTACAGCGGAAACAATAATTTCTCCAGCATGAGTGTTTTTCACTGCATTATCAAGCAAATTGCTGACAATCTGCCGAAAACGGTTTTCATCTGCAATAATAAACGGAGTATTTGCGGGAACTTGATTTACTATCTTAATTTTTTTTTGCTGTGCGATAATTTGAAAAATACTAATCTCAATCGTAATAGTCGCATGTACATCAACTACCACTTTTTCCACTTTTAATAACCCTTGTCTTAAATTAACAAAATCTGAAATTTCATGGACCAGCATGGTTAAACGAAAACTTAAAGAACGAATTAACTCCATCTTCTGCAGGCTGCCCTCTTCTAACAGTTCTTTCCTTTTCAGCATCGATTCTATAATTTGGCGAATGCCGGTTAATGGTGTAAGAAATTCATGAGTCGTTCTTTCTAAAAATTCATTTTTCACTTGATCAGTTTTTATTAATTCTATCGATAATTGTTCAATTTTTCGGAAAGCAAGCATAAACCTTAATGATAATAAAAGAGAAAACATCATCAGTGCCATCAGCGGCAATAGATTAACCCAACTAGCTATATAGGTATTGGTATATGCATTGATATTCTCAAGCATTGTATATGCTGCCATAGAAATAGCGGCAAGCAATAAATAATAGCCTTCTGTTTCTTTAGAAAGTGTTGATTGAATAAAAATATAGAAAGCATAAAATAGAGAAATTGCTCCCAGCACGGTATGCATCAACATAAAGACCTCTGATATTTTGTCTACAAACAAAAGATCATAAAGCAGCATATATCCACTTAATCCAATAAATAAATATACCCATTTTTTCGAAGCATATTTCTTATGTGCTGTCAGCAAATAAGAATATACGGTAATTGTAATTCCGCATAAAGATAGATATTGCAGTCTCAGTACAGACGGGTATGAAATATCCGGAAAAAGAAAATAAATCACTTTTTCTCCATGCACAAACTGATATAATCCAATAAATAAGCAAACGAACGCAAAATGTACCAGATAGAACTCTTTTCTTCTCTGAAAAAATAGCCCCCCAAAAAAGAAGCCCATAATAAAAAAAGAAGTAATAGTCATCCAATCGATTGTCAAATCATAATCTCTTAAATCAGATATAGCTTCTTGTTTGCCAAAAAAAATTGGTTTGTTAATCCCGCCTGTTGGCAGATGAATAAAATTCGCAACCTGAATAATTAATTCATTATCTCCGTTTTTCAACTGTAAATAGTGAACATACGAAGTGTTTTTTGAAATAAAATCTTTTTTTTCTCCTGGATTTCCTAGTTGTTTTATTAATTGACCATTTAAATACATTTTGTGAGCCATCTGAATAGAGTTTATTTTAAGCCCATAAATCCCAGATGGATTTTCTACATGAATAATTAATCGGTAAGTCCCTATTCCATAGCCTGTATCTGTGCCGCTAAAGTCTTTCCAGTTCTGCGCTACAGGTACATACTCAGACTTGATATTATCCATTTCTTCTATATCTTTAGAAGATAGCAGCTTATCTCGAAAAAATTCCCACTCTCCCTTTAATTCAATAACATTCTTATCTTGCAAATCAAAATCATTGACTACTATTTTCCCATTGATGGCTTTTGTAAGATATGCTGTCTCCTTTTCAAAATTATAAAGCGCAATAGAGCCTACAATGGCAAATAAAATAAGCGTAAGTATAAACGCAAGCAGCTTTTTCATTAATATCCCCTTCATTTTTCTACTACCCAATGTGTTTTCTATTATCTTATAGATAGAAGAGAAAAATCAATATAGTCAAAATGGAGAGAAAAATGATTTTTAAGTTTTTTTTAAGTTTTTCGGAGTATATTGGAGAGGAGAGAATAAGAAGAAAGATGCATACATATACAATAATTACCAGTTGTTACTAGTAAATAACTATATACTTTCTGTTTTATCTTTTTTTCGATTTACTTTAAGGGGATGGTAGTATTATCATATAATGTAAATCATCCTCATTATCGCATACCCAATATATACACCACATGAATATAACCAGATGTTTATCCTAGAAGCTGATGGCAAAACCAATAATTTAAAATGGGGGGCAAGAAAATGATTCTGCTAGTTCTTCTCCTTGTGCTCATATGGTGGTGTACAAGAAACTATTTAGCAAATAGAACCCGACTACATAATAAAAAAAAATTAAAGCAAAAATTAATTAAATCATTAGAAATCAATCATCATTATAAAAAAACTGGAGGCAGTTAAATGACAAGAACGATAGCCGTCTTATCAGGAAAAGGCGGAGTTGGCAAAACAACCATTACTGCAAACTTAGGGCTCGCTTTAGCTTTAAAAGGATATAAAGTATGCTTAATCGACGCAGATTTTGGATTGCGGAATTTAGATGTTCCATTAGGGCTTACGAACAGAATCATTTTAGACATCAATGATTTTTTAGAGGGAAGCTGTTCTCTGCATAATGTGCTTATAAGACACCGAGAAGCAAAAAACCTTCATTTTATTCCGGGGAGTAAATCAAAGAACTCATCTGAAATTGATGAGCATATTTTAGCAGAGCGGATAAAAGAAATGAAATCTTATTATGATTTTATTCTAATCGACTCACCAGCTGGTATAGAAAAAGGCTTCATTTATGCCGTTAGCGCTTGTGATGAAGCAATCGTTGTTACTACTCCAGATAAAACGGCTCTGCAAGATGCAGATCGAGTAATTGGGATACTAGAATCTTATCCAGAGAAAAAGATCCAACTTTTGGTGAACTTAATAGAAACAACTAAACATTGCTTGGAAGAGATACTAAATTTATTAAATATTGATCTATTGGGGGTTCTTCCTGCAGATTCTCAAATTATTTGTTCTGTGCATAAAGGAATGCCTATAGTCTTAGACCCAACACAAAAAAGCGGGTTGTTATATCGACGCATCGCAAGCAAATTATGTGGCCATGAAGTTCCATTTCATGATGAAATAGAAAATAAAAAATCAAAACAATCTATTTTAAATAGAGGATTGTTCCAGCGCAAATTAAATAGAATGAGACTATCTCACTAAAATAGAATTCTTGTTTGTTTTTCTCCATCAATTTCACAATAATTCTCATATTTTTACAGATTATGCTGCATGAATTATTCATAAGAGAATGGTCCTTTCTTTAAGAAAAGACCACTCCTCCTTTTCACAAAAAAGATTATTGTTTATATACTGGTATTTCTTTTTTCATTGTATAGGAATCTAGCAAACTATAAAGGCTGTAAATTTGGTTAACTTGTTTAGTAGCCCAACCAATATCTGAAGCATATTGATGTGTAGCTATCCCTTTATTAACTGCAGCTTCTGGATTCCATCTCATTTTATAAAGAGTATCCTGCCCTGCATTTATATATCCTTGAGCAATAAATTTCGCTCCTCCAATAATGGCAGCTTCTGGTGTAAACCATCCAGCATTATAGGCATATTTAGCGCCGCTGGCAACAGCGCTTCCGTCATAGGCACCTATCCCATACATATTATATACTTGTCTTCCATTGTAGGTTACGCCATTTGCCAAAGAAGATTTGCCGTTTCCTGTTTCTAGCAGCGCATGAGAAATAAGGTATATTTCATTTACCCCATAAGATTTCGCTGCTGCAACAAAAGAAGAAGCTTTTCCTGCAAGGATTCCTTTGCCTGATAATATTTTTTCATTTACTTCTTGATCCTTTATATTAGCTGTTTCTGATAGTTTAATAAACTGTAAAGACAACACTGTATTGGAAACAAAATTTTGAGGGTTAATATAATAAGATGTATCTTCCTTACTTGCATTTACCCATGTTTGCGTATTTTTAACCTTATACCAGTTATATCCGTCTGTTCCTTGAACTTTTTCAAGAATCGTTAATACCGTTCCACTATTTACATTTGTGACAGCCCAATAATCTGTTCCTGCTCCTCCTCTTAATCTCCAGCTGCCGCCAACGACTGTTGCTTTTGCCGCATCTGAAAAGTTAAATTTAAGGGCATCTTCTCTGATATAGGTACTATACTGCTTATCGGTCTGTGGATTAACACTCATTTGAATATCTGTCATTGCATTAACAGTAAAGCTGTAATTTTGATAGACAGTAGTTACTTCACTATTATTTGTTCCTGTATCTGTTCCTGTTTCTTTTTCAGCAGTTAAGTAATCTGAACTTACATATCCCGTTTTGCCAGTTGCTGAAATTTTGGACCAGCCATTTGCTTCGGAAGAAACTTCCACCTTTGTTCCAGCTGCCAGTTTCGCTATTACTTCTGCGGAAACAGAAGGAAGTTTGCGCATATTTAATGTAGAACCAGCTTTTACATTAACATACTTAGATACTTTATTTGCATTATCCTCTACTACCGAGCCTACTGCGCTAGCGGATAAATAGCCTGAACTTACATAGCCAGTCTGCGTGCCGGATTTTATTTTAGACCAACCATTTGCTTCTGATAATACAGTTACTTTTGTATTTTTTCCTAGTTTTTTTATAACTGCTCCACTAGCAGAAGGAGATTGGCGCATATTTAAGGATGAACCTTCACTGACATTTACATATTTCGTTACAGCAGATTCCGATGAACTTTCACTGCTGGAATCATTGCTGTTATCTGCGCTAATTTTTGTTTTTGCTATGTATTTACTACTTACAAAACCAGTTTTTCCATTTGCTTTTATTTTGGACCAGCCATTATTCTGAGAATACACTTCTACTTTTGTTCCTCTTGCTAATTTGATTATTACACTGCCAGTTGTAGAAGCTGATTTCCGCAAATTAAGTTCGGAACCTTTAGTGACATTAACATACATGACAGTAATGGAATCTGTGTCTTTTTCATTGGAGATTATTGGATTGGAGGCCGTTAAATAACTGCTGGAAACATAGCCCGTCTTGCCGCTAACATTCACCTTTGACCAGCCATTTGCTTCGGAAAGAACTTCTACCTTCGTTCCCCTGCTTAATGTTTTTATGATACTGCCTTTAGCGCTTGCGCTATTTCTCATATTTAAGGATGACTTTTCTGCAACCGTCACATACATCGTTTTGCTTTTTGCCACACTTGCCTCCACTTTATCTGATGAGGATGTAGTCGCAATTTTAGAAGCTGATAAATAGCTAGAATTCACATAGCCTTCTTTTCCGTATACGCTAATTTTAGACCAGCCATTTGCTTCGGAATAAACAGTCACCTGTACTCCTCTAGCTAATTTGACAATAACAGATGAATTTGCATTAGGCTTTGTGCGCATATTCAAATTAGATCCACTGCTAACATTCACATACTTTGCTTTTTTTGTTTCTTCTGCTGGCTTACTTGCTTGTGCTGTTGATTTTGTCGTGTTTTCATTTATAGCATTTTTTAAGTACTTGTCTGCCACATAACCAGTTTTTCCATTAACCCCCACTTTCGACCAGCCATTTGCTGTGGAATACACTTCTACTTTTGTGTTATTTTTTACTGTTGCAACTACTTTTGCTGTTGTAGAAGCTTGCGATCTTACGTTTAAGGAAGATGTGGCATCAACGGAAACAAATTTAGTTGCAGTTGCAGTTGCAGTTTGCTGTTTTGCAGTTAAATAAGCAGAACTTACATATCCTGTTTTGCCATTTGCCGAAATTTTAGACCATCCGTTTTCCACTGATAAAACAGTAACTTCTGCCTCCTTTTTTAAAGTTGCAATAATCGCAGCAGAGGTAGACGGGGCTTTTCTCATATTTAATGTAGAATTTTGTTCAATATTAACATACGCCACTTTTAGCGAGTCGGCATGTACATGATGGTGAATAAGTCCTGGTGCAGTTAAAGAAGCTATTATTACTCCTGGTGCAAGTATTTTCCTCATAGGTATTTCCTCCTGTTACTAAAGAACCAAAAAAATTAAATTAGGAACTATTGACATGTTTTTTAATAAAATCTTAATTTGAATATAGCATAAAACAAACCATTTATTATATATTACCTATCTTATTATCTAATAAACTTCACGTATATAATACTATAGTCACATTTTTGAAAACCAGGTTGAATAATTATAACCACTTTATGAATTATATATTTTTGTTTGCAGTCATTAATCTTATTTTTGGTTATGGGTTCCATTGTAAAAAAACGTCTTTACAGAATAATTTAATTCTTTTTACAATTCATTTAAGAATAAATAACAATTATAATTCTTTTCGTAATACCTAGGGGATCTTCCATCATTTTTTCGAAGTTGTTGAATCTTGTCAGAAAAATTATTAGTAAAATAAAATTCCAATCAGGGAATGGTCTCCGTCTCTCACTGATTACTAGTGGAATCCATCGGGCTTTTATGCGAAAGTCTCTGCCTGCCTAAATTTTTCGTTTCCCTATCTGCTTCCTGATCTTAGGGAATGATCAAAAACCCCCTTTAAATAAGCATAAAAAAGAGGCATCCCGATTGGGGTGCCTCTTTTTTATGCTTATTAGAATGTATGAGCCAAGTCTTTTGCTCTTGCAATTCCATTTTCTTTGATTTCTTGCGCTTTATCTGGCTGTGCATTATGTCCTTCGATAAATATCCCTTCAAATGAAGGCACTCCAAAAAAGTTCATGATAATACTTAAGTATTTATGGCCCATTTCCAAATCAGCTGCAGGACCTTCTGAATAAAAGCCTCCGCGTGCTTGAATATGAAGAGCCTTTTTATCAGTTAACAATCCAATTGGACCTTCTGCTGTATATTTAAACGTTTTGCCTGCAACCGCTACAGAATCAAGGTATGCTTTCATTACTGGAGGAAATGAAAAGTTCCAAAGTGGTGTAACGAATACATATTTGTCTGCTCCAACAAATTGATCGCTTAATTCAGCAAGGCGTGCAACTTTTGCTTGTTCTTCTTGAGATAAGGCATCAAATGCACTGCCTGACTGAAGTTTTCCCCATCCGCTAAACACATCTGCATCAATATGAGGAATATTTTCTTTATACAAATCAATTGCAACAATTTCATCGTTTGGATTTACTGTTTTGTATTCTTCGATAAAAGCTTTCCCTGCTGCCATACTGAAAGAAGCAGTTTCATCATGTGGATGTGCTGTAATGTATAATACTTTTGCCAAAATAATCTCCCTTTCTTTTGTTAATCCGAACTCTTTTTATTTTATCTTTTTTAGAAGAAATTACTCTATCCTTTTTAAAAAGATAGTTTGATAACAAAAATTATCGGATTAAATATCTCTAAATAAAGTATCTTTAATTCAATATAAATTTACACAAATTCCGACAACTTGTCAACCATTTTTGCTTTTTTCCCCACTTTTTAAAGTTTTTTTATTTATTTATGGTTTTATAGTTGCGAGGTATGGGTATATAAATAACTCCCCCACTTAGGCATGCATCATTACAATAAAATAAAGCTATTGAATAGAATCCTCCATCTAATCCAAATTTTATTCCAAACTATCTGTTATGAAAAACTGTTTTATTTGTTAGAGAATTTTATTATAAATTGTGCAATCAAATGCCAGCAATTTCAATCCCTTTATTTTTCGAGCTAATTTTATGAATGTATGTACTAAAAAACATTAATTTAGGAGGTGCTTTTATTGTTAAAGATGGAAAATGTATCTAAAACATATAAAGGCGGAAAAAATGCAGTAAAAAATATTAATTTAGAAATCCAAAAAGGAGAATTCATTTGTTTTATCGGACCAAGCGGCTGTGGGAAAACGACCACAATGAAAATGATTAATCGTTTAATTGAGCCATCTGGTGGAGCAATTTATATTAACGGCGAAAACATCCTTCATAAAAACCCAATTGAATTAAGACGACATATCGGTTACGTTATCCAATCTATCGGACTTTTTCCGCATATGACTATATCAGAAAATATTACGCTTGTACCTAAATTATTAAAATGGAAGGAAAATAAACGCCAAGAAAAAGCAAAAGAATTGCTGAAGCTAGTAGACATGGGACCAGAATATCTAGATCGCTATCCCCATGAACTAAGCGGGGGGCAGCAGCAAAGGATCGGTGTATTGCGTGCCCTTGCAGCCAATCCTCCTTTAATCCTAATGGATGAACCCTTTGGAGCACTTGACCCGATAACCAGGGATTCCTTACAAGAAGAGTTTAAAAATCTGCAAAAAACATTAGATAAAACAATTGTATTTGTCACACATGATATGGATGAGGCAATTAAACTAGCCGATCGTATTGTCATCCTAAAAGATGGAGAAATTGTTCAAGTTGGCACACCTGATGAAATACTCCGAAATCCTAAAAATGAATTTGTAGAAGAATTTATAGGAAAAGAACGATTGATTCAAACAAGACCAAATGTTGAGCTTGTTAGGCAAATTATGAATCAAAATCCTATTTCCATTACAGAAGATAAATCTTTATCTGATGCGATTGCCTTAATGAAAGAAAAACGAGTGGATTCTTTGTTAGTCGTGGATGAAAATAACCAATTAAAAGGATATGTAGACATTGAAACAATTGATGAAAAACGAAAAAAAGCATCTACAATTAAAGATTTGCTAATAACTGATTTATATAAAGTGCAGGCTGACACAATGATACGAGATACCGTTCAAAAAATCCTAAAACGTGGCGTTAAGTATGTGCCAGTTGTTGATGAAGCGCATCACCTTGTTGGAATTGTAACAAGAGCTTCTTTAGTTGATATTGTTTATGACAGCATTTGGGGAACTGATGAGGCGCTAATTACAACCAATTCTTAAGAGGTGAAAATATGACTACACTAATTGAATTTCTGCAAACAAATTGGCTGGAAACATTATATAAGACATGGGAACATTTATATATTAGTTTAATTGCTGTTTTATTAGGCATATTGGTAGCAATTCCCCTTGGCATTGTACTGACCCGCATGAAAAAAGGTGCAGGTTTTGTAATTGGGTTTGTAAATATTGTTCAAACCTTTCCTAGTTTAGCAGTGCTTGCCTTTTTTATACCCTTTTTAGGTGTTGGCAAACTACCTGCCATTGTTGCTTTATTCTTCTATTCAGTATTGCCGATTTTGCGCAATACCTATACCGGCATTAAAGGTGTAAATCCAAATCTTTTGGAATCCGGAAAAGGTCTTGGCATGTCCAACTGGGAAAGAATATTTTTGGTTGAACTGCCCTTATCTCTTCCCGTCATTATGGCAGGGATAAGAACATCTTCTGTGTATTTGATCGGATGGGCAACATTAGCTTCCTTTATTGGCGGCGGCGGATTAGGGGATTATATTTTTATCGGGTTAAATCTATATCAGCCAGCCTATATTATTTTTGGGGCTGTACCTGTGACAATTATGGCCGTTTTAATAGATTATCTATTCGCAAAGATTGAAAAAAAAGTAACACCTACAGGCATCAGAGGGATAAAGGAAACTATTTAAGGAGTGGAAACATGAAATCGAAAATAACAGCAAAAGTACGGATTGTAGGCATTTTTATTTTCCTTATGTTATTAAGCGGTTGTTCCCTTCCTGGATTAAGCTCATCTTCGGAAGACACAATCAAAATTGGTGCACAAAGCATGACCGAATCAGAAATTATTGCAAATATGATTAGTCAGCTCCTCGAACGAAACACCAGCTATAATACGACAATAATAAAAAATCTCGGCAGCAATTTTGTCCAACAAAAAGCCATGGAAAGCGGAGATGTTGATATTGCAGCAACACGTTATACTGGTACAGATTTAACTAGTGTGCTTGGTCAAAAGGTGGAAAAAAATCCAGAAATAGCATTAAAAATAGTGCAAGAACAATTCCATAAGCAGTATGGCTACAAATTTTTTGATTCTTACGGATTTGAAAATACATATGCATTCACTGTTACAAAAAAACTCGCTCAAGAGAATCATTATGAAAAAATCTCTGATTTGAAAAAGGATGCTAATAATCTAAATCTTGGTGTCGATAATGCTTGGTTAAAAAGAGAAGGTGACGGATATGAAGGATTTGTCAATGCATATGGATTTGAATTTGGCAATACCTATCCTATGCAAATAGGACTTGTGTATGATGCAGTTAAAAACGGAAAAATGGATATTGTGTTAGCCTATTCTTCTGATGGGCGCATTAAAGCATATGATTTGCAGCTTTTAGAAGATGACAAAAACTTTTTTCCGCCATATGATTGTGCGCCGGTAGTAAATGAAGAGATTCTAGGAAAGTATCCTGAGATTGAAGCACAGCTGCAAAAACTAGTTGGAACCATTACAACAGAAAAAATGCAAGAATTAAATTATGAAGTAGATGGCAATTTAAAAGAGCCTTCCGTTGTAGCGAAAGAATTTTTACAAGAAAATCATTATTTTGATTAAAAGGAGGTATTGTAATGGAAGTATTACAGCAGTTAGGAACATACTACAGTCAAAATGGGGCATATGTTCTGCATGAATTTTACCGTCATTTTTTAATGTCCATTTACGGTGTATTGTTTGCCAGCATTATCGCTATTCCTCTTGGAATCTTTATTGCGAAATATCGCAAGTTAAGTTCTTGGATATTCTCTGTTACCAATGTCATCCAGACCATTCCTGCTCTTGCCATGCTTGCTATTTTAATGCTTGTAATGGGGCTTGGCACAAATACCGTCATTGTCTCTTTATTTCTTTATTCTCTGCTCCCCATTATCCGCAATACTTATGTAGGTATAATAAGCATTGAACACGCTTATTTAGAATCGGGAAAAGCGATGGGAATGACAAAATCCCAGGTATTATGGATGGTTGAACTCCCGTTATCATTGTCAGTTATAATGGCAGGATTGCGAACAGCTTTAGTTATCGCTATTGGCATTACCGCTGTTGGAACATTTGTTGGGGCCGGCGGACTGGGAGATATTATTATTCGAGGCACGAATGCAACAAATGGAACAGCCATTATTCTAGCAGGAGCAATCCCGACCGCCCTAATGGCAGTAATCGCTGACTTGGCACTCGGATTCCTTGAGAAAATATTATCACCTGTCAAGGCGAAAAAAATGCCGCAATTGCAGTAATGCAAAATGATGCCGTCAGCCTGAATATTTGACAAAATAGACTTTGTCTGCACTCTGGAAGGGGCTGTTAAACTATCCTGTTGACTTCCCCTCCAGGCGTTCCAATCAACAAAGTGTCAAAATTAATCATAAGCATTAACATAGCATTTTTTAAAATCAAATGACAAAAAACCATCTTTTCTTGTAAAATAAATAGAAACCAAAAATCAGGCGAGGAAAAACAAATTGTTTTTCCTCGCCTGATTTTATTTTAGGACTTATTAGACAGCACCTTTTATATGTTTCATCATGCAATAATTTTCTCCATTTTATTCCTCATCTGAAACCTGTTCCAATTACTTCATTTAATGCGTGATAAATTGTTTTTACCCCAAATTGAAATTCTAAAAAAATAAACCCAACAATAAATAAAAGAATATTCAATAAAAATATTACCACACCAAGGGAAAGGTTCGGAAAAAAGGCATGAAGCAAAATGATTTGTCTCCATAAAAAAATGAATATTTGCAGCAATTAAAATACGCTTGTATGCAATAACAATAAATTTCCGATATATTTAGTTTCCTTTATCATTTATTTTTTCCCAATCAACAGATAAATCCGAAGCTATTGGCTTTTCCATCCATTGCTTTACTTGCTTTCTATCCGTTGTTTTGCCTAATATCCACATTAACTTTGCAACAATTGCTTCCGTATTCATATCAGCAGATAGAATAACATCATACTGTGCCACTTTTCTGCCAACCTCATATAAATATAAGTCTTGTCCTTCTTCTAAGCATTGAGTAGAAATCGTCACAGCCACTCCTGCATGCACTAATTCCTGCAATTTCGGCAATAAATTTCGTTCTTCAAAAGGCAGTCCTCCATTTCCAAAGCTCTCAATAATGACCCCCTTATAAACGGTTTTCAGATAATCAAAGATTTCTGGTTTTGTGCCGGGATGAAGCTTTAATAGAAAAACATCTGGACAAAGGCTTGTATCAACTGTCAAATTGCCTCTGTTTGTTTGACTTGGCTTCCAATAATAATGGATTGTTTTTTCTTGAATAGAAGCCACATATGGGTGATTAATGCTTTCAAAGGCATCATAGCTTTTGGTTCTCATTTTCACAGCTCTTGTGCCCATAATCACCCTGCCATCAAAAACTACAAACACACCGCCGATATCTTCCATCGCAAAACGAATACTATCTGATACATTCTTTTTGGCATCTGTTTGCTTAAAGCTGATTGGAACTTGTGATCCTGTAATAACAACCGGTTTATTTAAATGTTGCAGCATATAGCTTAAAGCAGCAGAAGTATAGGCCAATGTATCCGTTCCATGTGTGATGACAAATCCATCATACTGCTCATAATTTTCAGCAATTGCCCGAGCCATTATCGTCCAATGCTCTGGTTGCATATTGGTGCTGTCTCGATTCATGAGGATTTTGCATGTTACATCAACTGTATGAGAGTCCTCATCAAAATATTGCAGCAGCTCTTCAGCCGATAGTCCTGGAACTAACCCTTCTTCTCCTTCTACAGATGCAATTGTTCCTCCTGTAGCGAGCAATAATAATTTTTTCATCTACTTCCTCCTGTTTCACAAACAACAAATGTATGCGAATCGCGTTTTATTTAGTTGTATTATAGTACCGTTCCTATAAATAAAGCAATACTTGTATTCAAAACGCGTACTTTTTTCTTTTAAAAAAGATTTTTCCGTGCTATACTTCTGATTAATATATAACATTAATTAACGGGAGTGGATATTATTGCTGAAAACATTGCAAGAACTTAGAAAAAGTAAAAACTGGTCCCAACAGGAAACTGCCGATATGCTTGGAATTGCCAAAAGTACATATGCTGGCTATGAATCAGGCTATCGGGAACCCTCATTGCGTGCATTAATGCAAATTGCAGACTTATTTAATGTCTCTGTTGACTATATTTTAAATCGAACCTCTCCTGCTTCTTCCATAGAATTAACAGCACTAGGAACCATTCTTTTAACAATAGACCAGCAGCCAGTATCAGAAGATGAACTCAAAAACCTTATTGCCTTTACAAGGGTAAAAAGAAATCTATCATAAAAAAATAAGATAAACAAAATACAAAGCTTGTCCTAAAAAAAGGAATCCCCAAATAAAAGCAGGTATTTTTGTTGTTGCTGCAAGCGCGGTGGCATCTCCAGCGTTTTTGCTCTGCTTGATGCTTAACCGAAAAACAATAAATGCCGTCCAGACAGACTGCACTAAAACAACACAGCTTAAAAAAATGCTGACATGCTGTAAAATCACTGGCTTATCATAATAAAATATCCAAAAGTTAAAACCCAAAAAGGATATAGTCCAAAATAAACCGTATAAATTTCTCACCCATAACACAAGGGATATGCAAGCAACACAAGCAAAGATAAAAAGGATGGCAATGTAATGCTCTTTCTTTAGCAAATAAAACAAACCATATGCTGTTACCGAAGATCCCGTATATCCCATATAAGCAATAAAGATGCGCCCAATCCATGAACCCGTCTGTGTTAAAGCTGTTCCAGAAGCATCTCTATTCAAGTTAATTTTATGCACCAGCCTAAATTTCCGCCCCGAAATGATTGCTGCAACTACATGCCAAACTTCATGAATCAATGTATTAACTATTGCAATATATCTTCCTACAATAGGAAGGAAAGAGCAGACTGCTGCTATAATGATATAAAAATATACTAATTCCCATTTTTCCATTCTATCTCCTCAAATCTTTTTATCCTTGTCTCCATCTTAATACACAAATATGAAAAATATGTGAAAGTAAATCAGCGTAATAAAAATGTTTAGTTATTTTCACTATTTCCTTTTCTCTTTCTTTTTAACATGCAAAATGGAGCTATAAACACTCCTTTCTTTAAAGAGAATGTTTACAGCTCCATTATAGATAGCTTTTATTATTTTAAATGTTTGATTTTTAGATCAATCGATGTTCTTTCCTTCACTTCTTTCATTTCTTCTGGAATTCCAGCAGCAATCACGCCCACTATATCATAATCTGCCGGCACTTGCAGAACTTGTTTTCCTTTTGGAGAAGCTCCAGCAGAGCTCCAAAATGTTCCTACACCATTTTCCCATGCAAGAAGCATAAAGTTTTGCACAAAACAGGCAACAGCCGCAAGGTTTTCCTCTCTTTCTAACTCATTTCTGCCTTTATGGCTCAATACTGCAAAAAGTACAGGCGCATTCCCAAAATTCAACTTATGGTTTAACGCAGCTCTTGTTTCAGGACCAATAAAAACAATTTCCCAAGGTTCTGTCAGTTTATGGTTTGGTGCATACGTAGCAGTCTGCAGCCATTGTTTCACTTTTTCTCCATCAATGCTCTCTTCTTTAAATTTCTTAATTGTACGGCGATTTTTAATAATTTCTGAAATATTCATTCTTTTTCCTCCTTTAATCTATGCATCTATTATATTGGCATACATAAAACTTATACAAAAGATACCAATTATCCTGCTTTTATTTATTTCTTAATAAAAGATAAAAAGTCATTGCACAAAGGCCTGCTCCTAGTATAACACTAGTCATGGATAAAGGGGATTCATTGCCTAAAAGCCCCACAAGTGGAGACACCAAACCGCCCATTAATAAACTTAACACACCAAGCAAAGCAGACGCGCTTCCTGCATTTTTTCCTTGTGTCTGCATCGCCAGCGAAAATCCTGTTGTTGTTACTACACCAACGCTTGATACAACAAAAAATAATGGAACTAAATGCCATAATAATCCTGCATTCAAAAGACTTGCACTTACTAAAAAAATGCCGCTGACTACATTTATCATAAGACCAATGACAAACAACCTTTTCTCTGCCACTTTTCCTGCAATGCGTCCTGTAATTTGCGTTGCCAGCACAATGCCAAGACCATTCACTGCAAAAATCAGGCTATATACTTGTGGAGAAGCGCCAAATATATCTTGTACCACAAATGGTGAACCAGATATGTAAGAAAACATGCTTGCCATAACAAACCCTTGAGCTAGCGCATATCCCAAAAAAACACGATCTGCCAAAATTCGTTTAAATGTCAATAATGTATTGCCTAAACCGCCAGGCACTCTTTTTTCTGCTGATAATGTTTCAGGCAAATAAAATCGGACGGAAATAAACATTATTAATCCAATTAATGATAACAAGATAAAAATGCCTTGCCATGTGCCAAATCGCAGAAATTGCCCTCCCAATACCGGAGCCAAAATCGGAGCAGCTCCATTTACTAAAGCAATGAGCGCAAAAAATTTCGTTAATTCTGTTCCACTATATAAATCCCTTACGACTGCTCTAGAAATAACAATTCCAGCAGACCCAGCAATCCCTTGCAGCAATCGCAAGAAAATGAAGGCGTAAATAGAAGGACTGAATACACATAACAAAGATGTGATCATATAAAGAATCAGCCCAACAAGCAAGGGCCAACGTCTGCCAATACTATCACTTAATGGACCTGCCACTAATTGCCCCCCTGCCAGACCAATCAGAAAAAAAGATAAACTAAGCTGAGCTAGACCGCTTGTTGTATGAAACTCTGCTGCCAATGATGGCAATGCTGGCAAATACATATCAATAGATAAAGGGCCAAAAGCAGCAAGAGACCCTAAAATTAAAATCATTGATAGCCGATTATGCTTCTGCTCTGCTACAAGTGATGTACTTTTCACGAACCAATTACCCTCTCTTCTCTAGATAAATTTTATTTTATTATCATACATTACTAGTTCCGAAATTTCTATGCAAAAACAAGTAGGCCGTTTCAAAAGCTCTTTTTCCTTCCTACTTCTCCTCCTTTATAAATTCTAATTGCCGTCTGCTAGATTAGACTGCACAAAAAAATTTTTCTCAAATTATAAAAAGTAGACTTGTTTACTATAGGAAGAAAAGGGTACATAAAAAGTAGAAAAAAGTCTCTCGATAGAAAGGTTGATATGTATGAACAAAAATAAAGTTGCCATCATTACAGGATCCGGACAAGGAATCGGCAAAGGAATTGCAGAACGCCTAGGCAAAGATGGATTCACCGTTGTTATCAGTGATGTAAATGAAGAAAGCGCTAATAGGACATCTCTGGAATTAATCGAAAAAGGAATAGAAAGCAGTGCTTTTGTTGCCGACGTCAGCAAAAAAGAAGATTTAGTTTCCTTAGTGGATCAAACAGCAGAAAAATATGGAAAAGTAGATGTATTTGTCAATAATGCAGGCATTGATCAAGTTGACTCCATTTTAAATATAACAGAAGAAGATTTGCAGAGAATTTTTCAAGTCAATGTATTTGGCACATTATTCGGTATTCAAGCTGCAGCAGTTCAAATGAAAAAACAAGGTACAGGCGGCAAAATCATTAATGCATGCAGTATTGCAGGACATCGGGCCTATAGTTTATTAGGTGCCTATTCTGCGACAAAATTCGCTGTAAAAGCATGGACACAAACGGCAGCACAGGAGTTGGCTTCCTCTAAAGTCACTGTAAATGCTTATTGTCCTGGCATTGTCGGCACAAGCATGTGGGACCGTATTGATGAAGGAATGGTGGAATATATGAGACTTGAAAAAGGGCAGGCGTTTGAAAAATTTTCAGAAGGAATCACTTTAGGTAGAACTCAAGAACCGGCTGATGTAGCCAACTTCGTTTCCTATTTGGCATCTCCTGATTCTGATTATATGACAGGACAAGCAGTATTAATTGATGGAGGTATACTTTTTGGCTAAATAATTTTTTAGAATCATCTTTACTGTCAAAAGCAACCGAGTTTGTCATCCATATAAACCTCTCCCCAAATACACAAAAACCCCCGAATTTCTTTTTGTGAAGGAATTCGGAGTTTTTTGCATTTGCACCTATTTTTTTAAATGATATGGCACAGTAGTAACAATAACATTTCTGCGATAAAGCAAATGTGCTTTCAGCAGCAGGCTTGATTGATTGTGCAAAATATTATGCCAGCTTTTTTTTGTAATAAACTGGGGAACAATAACAGTAACGCTATTTTGATGCTCCTCCCCCTTTTCTTCAATTACATCAATAAATCTTCTTAATGGACGGATTAAGCTTCTATATTGCGAATGAAGCGTCACTAAACGAATATCTGGCCGGTAGACATTCCACTTTTCTTCCATTTTCTTCTCGCTTTCCCGATCAAATGCCACATATACTGCTATTACAGTATCTCCTACTGTCTCAGCATATGCCAAAGAATTTTCCACCACTTTTGTAATGCCTGCAACAGGAAGGATGACAATATTGCCTTTCATTTTCTCGCGACAATATGCTCCCTCAATGCGCAATTGATTCGCGACATCTTTATAATGGCTATTTATTTTATGAAAAACAAATACAATAATCGGCAAAAATATAAATACTGGCCAAACTTGCAAAAACTTTGTTGTAAACAAAATGATTAATACCGTAAATGTGATGAGCGCACCGATTAGATTAATGCTTAATTTCAGCTGCCAGCCTGGCGGTTTTTCTTTTGCCCACTTTCTGATCATGCCGCTTTGGGATAAAGTAAACGGAATAAACACTCCCACTGCATATAATGGAATAAGCATTTCTGTATGTCCACCAAAAATGATAATCAGCAAAATAGAAGCTGCTCCTAATGTAACAATACCGTTGGAATAGCCCAGCCGATCTCCGCGAATAGTAAAAATTCTAGGCATGTATTTATCTGCTGCCAAATTTACTGCAAGCAGCGGAAATGCCGCAAACCCTGTATTTGCTGCCAATACCAAAATAAGGGCTGTTGTAACTTGAATAAAATAATAAAATAAGTTTCTTCCAAAAATGGCAGAAGCAATCTGCGACACTACTGTTTCTTCTGCTTTCGGAGATATGCCATACCAAAAAGCTAAAAACGTTATCCCAGAAAATAATACAGCAAGAATAATTCCCATCATCGTCAGCGTGCGAACCGCATTTTTTGCACTTGGTTCTTTAAAACTTGGAACTGCATTAGAAATAGCTTCTACACCTGTTAAGGCAGAACATCCAGAAGAAAAAGCCTTTAACAATAAAAATAGGCTTATTCCAGGAACCGCTGTACCAATTGGTGTATGCAAGCTTTGAGGCACGTGGCCATTAAGCACATCCAAAAGTCCTTTCCCCAGCAAAATAATTAAAGCCAGCACAAATAAATAAACAGGATAGGCAAGAATAGAAGCGGATTCTGTAACTCCCCTTAAATTTAATATCGTAATAAATAAAACAAGCAAACAGGCAATCGGAACATTGTATCCATGTAAATTAGGAAATGCAGAGGTGATGGCATCCGTTCCTGCAGAAATACTAACTGCAACGGTTAAAATATAATCAACCAGCAAAGACCCTCCAGCAATCAGCCCTGCATTTTCTCCAATATTTTTTTTAGAAACAATATACGCTCCCCCACCTTTTGGATAGGCATAAATGATTTGTCGATAAGATAAAATCAAAGCAGTCAAGAGTACTAAAATCCCGACAGCAATTGGAATGGAATACCAATAAGCCAGAAACCCTATACCTGCAAGCACAATTAAAATTTGTTCAGTACCATAAGCAACAGATGACAGCGCATCAGATGACAAAATCGCCAATGCTTTCAATTTATTTATTTTTTGATCTCCTAACTCCCTTGTTTTTAGCGGCTTTCCGATTACAATTCTTTTAACAACCGATCTATTCACAAAATTTCCTCCAGTTACTAGATAAAAATTTTTCCTTCTTAATCTATTAAGAATTATTAGTATGTGCAATCTCCTAAATTCCTTAAGAAAAAATTTTTTTATTTTTAGACACGACAAAAAAACCACAGAGGAAAATCTCCGCGGCCTTTGAATTGCATGATGGCAGAGTCACTTCCCCTCTCTAAAACGCTTGCGGAGTTAGCTGTCGGATTCGGGCAGCAAGAGAGTTTGCCCTACCTTTTTTAAAAGGATTCACCCCACGTGCAAAACATTGCACGAATATAATTGGTTCCCCCGCTCCATACGGAATACAGATTAAGCGATAAAGAAATATATTTATTATGGAATGATCATACTCCTTGCCCTTTTGAAAGTAAAGGTAATAAAAAGCGAAAAAAGGATCATAAATCAGAAAAAAAGGTGATAAAAGCTTATTTACATGGCATAAGTTGAGCAATTCTCATTATTTCATGAAAAATCTACTATTTTGCTCAAATCATCAAGGAAAAAGAAGATAAATCGGACAGGAAAACATTGTGCAGAAAAAAAAAGCCATTCAAGTGCTAGACAAGCACCTGAATGGCTTCTTAAATATGGATTAATAAGCTAAGCTGAATAATCCTTTAATATGTGTTAAGTAGCGAACATTACTTGCTTCTTTCATTAAAGTAGCAGGTAATCCTTTAAGCGGTGTGTTGCTTCCGCCTACGATTGCCACACCATCTTTGCGTCCAAGGCTAGCAAGTGTTCCTGAATTAACTGGGCTGAATGTTTCTTGTGTTTTGCCTTCAAGATATGCAAACAAGTTGTAGCCAATCAATTCACCCATTTGCCAAGCGATTTGTGCAGTTGGCGGGTATGGACGACCATCTGCTGCAAAGTATACAGCACTGTCTCCAGCAACAAATACTTCAGGATGGGATGTAGATTGCAAGAAATCATTTACTGTTGCACGACCACGGTTTACTTCTAAACCAGATGCGCCAACAAGTGGATTTCCTTGTACTCCGCCAGTCCATACAAATGTATTTGTAATAATTTTTTGTCCATCTTTTAAATCTACTACGTTTCCAGCAACATTCGTTACAGCTAGACCCGTTAAGAAGGTTACGCCGCGTGCTTCTAAACTTTGAGTAGCACGTTGAATTAAATCATCTGGAAGAACAGGAAGAATTTTTGGACCTGCTTCTACTAGCAATAATTTAATTTCTTTATAGTCGACGCCATATTTTTTTGTCATTGCAGGCAAGATGTCAGCAAGTTCGCCAACAAGCTCAACACCAGTTAAGCCGCCTCCGCCGATTAAGATAGTAGCATCTTCAGCCTTTTTCGTTTTTGAATATTCGCGAATGCGATCTTCCACATGACGGAAGATTTTATTTGCTTCTTCAGCAGATTTTAATGTCATGCTGTTTTCTTCTAATCCTGGAATTCCGAAGTATGCAGTAATGCTTCCTAATGCGACAACTAGTGCATCATAAGTAAGTTTAGTGCCGTCTGCCAATACTACTTCTTTATTATCTACAGAAAAAGATTCTACTGTTGCAATTTTTAAATCAATGTCTTTCCCTTTAAGCAATTTCTCAAGAGGCATTGCAACCGCTTGCTCAGAAATATTTCCAGCTGCAAGACGATGCAATTCCGTAATAATTTGGTGTGTTGAGAATTTGTTGATCACAGTCACTTTAGCTTGTTCTTTTGAATAATATTTGCGTACATTTTGAGCTGCTAAAAGTCCACCATAACCAGCACCTAAAATAACAATATGTTTTGACATAGTATATCCTCCGTCCTTATTCCTAATCAAAAATAATGCTTATTTTTGTTGTTTTTCTCGTTCTGACATAATTTGTAAATAACTTTGTGCAAAGCGGAATAATTTTTGTGCTTGTGGATCTTTTAATAGTTTTAATAAACCAAATAAACCGATTGTTTCATTGCTCTGTTCTGCACGATCTTTTGCTTCAATAGCAGTTGCTGCAATTCCTTTAGCTGAATGGACAACTGGCTCCATCATTTCTGTTACTGCATGAACTGCATCGCTTTTAAATACTTCATCATTAGCTAATCCTTGTGCAAAATCATACGACTTTGTTAAAACATTTACTATTTCTGTTAATTTAGGAAGTTGCTCTACTAATGTTGTTAAAGACTCTTGCACTTCTGGTTTCAGAAGCTGATCTAACAAATCTTGGCTAGTTGTTGCTGTCAGTTGCTTTTCACTTGCTTGCGTAGTTGTTTCTGACATAACTGATTCTCCTTTACTATAAGCGAGTAAGCTTATATGAGTTTTGTTTAAATTGCCAAACTATTGTGATTTTATGCACAATAGTTTGCAAAATAAATATAAAATTTTATATAAATACCGGCGAAAATAAGGATTTTTTAGTTCTGGCAATAATAGGACAAAAAGAATTATACCAAACTATTAAACAGAACCATTATATTATCCTCTGTTTTAATCCCTTTAATATAATACCACTTTTTTATGAAAAATAAATGTGAGAATGACAAATTTTTAGAGATTTTTTAAGTAATTATGAACTTAATCACAGTTCATAGCACTTTCGTCAATTTTTATATACTGGTTTTGCCATTCTCAACAATTTTTTTGCAAATAGCATTCTTCATTTTTATATGCTGTCAAATTTCAATATCAGCCACAATGCTGTCCACTCTGCCAACTTCCCGAATATACGCTGCCACTGCCTGATGCTCAGGATTTGGTCCATACAGTTCCAGCGCATGCCGATCTTCAAAACGCACCTTTAGCAATACCTGATATTCAGAACTGCTAGCAGCAAAGTTTAGCCCAGCTTGCAAATCGACAATCCCCATTATTTTATTGCGCAAAGCTCGAAATCTTTTTATAACTTCTTGAAGTTGATCCTCTGTTGTTGTTTCGCCAAATTTAACTAGAACAATATGATCTATCATACATTGACCTCTTTCTGTTTGCTTTATTTATCTTTATATTTTAACGAATTATTGATATTCCAGCAAACTTAATATGTTTTCTTTATTTTTTCATAGTCTTATCCTAAAAAAGAGAACCTTCTCAAGTATAAGCAGAAGGTTCTCTTTTCACTGTTATTCTTTTGTAAATGCAGTAGTACTTCTTACCGTCTCTATTGGGCGAACCAACTGCTCAATAGATTCTCGCTTGCCTTCTAAAAATGGAGGAAGCGATAGTTTTTCACCAAGTGTTTCATATGGTTCATCCCCCATAAAACCAGGGCCATCTGTAGCAAATTCAAACAAAATTTGAGGAGCCACTCGCGCATATAAAGATTGAAAAAAATGTCTGTCTACATATCCTGATGTTTGAAAACCAAAGTTCTCCATACGGCTAATCCAATTATTTAATGCATCTTGGTCCTCTACTCGAAATGCCGCATGGTGAACAGTGCCGAACCCTTGACGTGCTTGAGGAAGAACTGCATTATGCTCTACGATGATTTGTGCACCATTTCCCCCTTCACCCACTTCAAATAAATGAAAAGATTCTTCATTAGCTATTTCTTTAAATTCGAGCACTTTTTCAAGCATTTCTTTAAAATAATCATAATTAGCAATGCGAATAAACACTGGCCCTAACCCAGTAATCGCATATTCCAATGGAATAGGCCCATTTTGCCAAGGAGTTCCTGTTGCTACTCCATGGTTATGTTCATCAGAAATTAATTGATACGATTGTTCATCAAAATCAACAAATGATAAAACTTTTTTGCCAAATTGTTCAGAGATACCCTCATGAGCCACTCCTAAGCGGTCAAAGCGTTTCTTCCAATAATTTATTGCTTCATCTGTTGGCACGCGAAAAGATGTTTTAGCAATTTCATTTGTGCCGTGCACTCCTTTTGGAATATTAGGAAAATCAAAAAATGTCATATCTGTTCCAGGACTGCCTATGTCATCTGCGAAAAACAAATGATATGTTTGGATATCATCTTGATTGACTGTTTTTTTCACCAAACGCATTCCTAATACAAATGTAAAAAACTCATAATTTTTTTCTGCACTGCTTGTTATCGCGGTTATATGATGTACTCCTTTTAATCCATTCATTTCACTTTTCCTCCATCCTATTTTTTCCTTTTTAATAAAAAGCCATATATCTATTGATTTTTATATTATTTCAATTTAAAACATTTTCAATTCGAGATAAATATATCATTCCCCTTCTTTTCTGTCAATTATGTGAATTAACACTCTACAGGCCAACTTTATGCAGGGCGATATTTTCCTTATTTTATCTTTTTACATAAAATTCACTTTTAAACACATACTACGTGTTGATATGTGTTTATTTTCAGAAAGGGGTTACAAATGAAAAAACAATCAAAGGCAAATGGATCTCAAGAAACAGGCAGCCTTTCCTGGTGGCAACTATCATTAATAGGTGTTGGCTGCACCATTGGCACTGGCTACTTCTTAGGATCAGGCATCGGCATAAAAGAAACAGGAGCTTCAATTATATTTTCTTTTATTATTGCAGCTCTTGGCACTTATATTGTTTTTAATCTACTAGCAAAAATGACGGCAGCAGATCCGCAGGAAGGCTCTTTTTGCTATTATGCAAACAAAGCTTTTGGTCCATGGGCAGGATTTAGCTGCGGCTGGAATTATTGGAGTTCCAACATTTTAATCATGGGCAGCCAACTTACAGCACTTGCACTGCTTTCCCAATTTTGGTTTCCAAAAGTTCCTCTTTGGATTTTCGCCTGCATCTATGCCGTTTTATCGATTTTTGTTGTTTTCTTAGGCACAAAAGGTTTTGATCGAGTTGAAAATTATTTGGCAGTAATGAAAACAGCAGCGATTATTATGTTTATTTTATTAGCAGCTGCTGCACTTTTTGGCTGGTTTAAAACAAGCGGTCATAAACCAGCGTTTCCAAATTCTACTCAAGACTTTTTTCCTAATGGCTGGAAAGGTTTTTGGACATCCTTGCTATATGCCTTTTATGCATATGGAGGAATTGAAGTAATCGGTCTTATGGCCATGCAATTAAAAAAGAAAGAAGATGCGCCAAAAGCAGGTACTAATATGCTGATTATTCTAATGATTATTTATGTTCTTTCATTAGGATTAGCTGTTGTGCTTGCTCCTCTTCATTCATTTACAGAAAAAGAAAGTCCGTTTGTTACTGCTTTGTCCGATTATCATTTGAATTTTTTTCCTCATGTATTTAACGGAGCGATTATTATCGCTGGTTTTTCTACGATGACCGCTTCGTTATTTGGGGTGACAAATCTTCTTGTAACACTAGCTAAAGATGGAGATGCCCCAAAATTATTTGAGAAAAAGTTAAATAAATTCAATAGCCTCCCATTACCTTCTCTTCTATTGGGAGCAGTTGGCTTATTTGCTTCAGTTGTAGCAGCACTTGTTTTGCCTGGAAAAATATTTGAATATATTACAACTGCTGCTGGCATTCTGCTCTTATATAACTGGGCATTTATTCTTTTTTCCTCTTTTAAAGTATTAAAAACAACTTTTTGGGATAAAACAAAAGCTTCTGTCGGCATATTTCTTATTATCGCAGCCATTAGTGGAACCATTATAGAAAAAGGAATTAGAATTGGTTTTTTTGTCAGTCTTATATTTATCATTATTCTCGCCGTTGCTACGCTTATCGTTGGTCACAAAAGAAAACAGACAGCAGGATAAAGAGATACTTTAATCAGTGGGAGGCTGTGCTGCCCCCATTGATTGCTCCTTTGGCGAAAGATGACACAGACGCTCCCATAGGATATGAGTATTAAAAGTCTGTTTTCTTTTCTATCAAGCTTTTGCTAAGCAAGTTTCTACTTATCTAATTTTCTTGTTTCCTTTCCTTTTCTCTCCTTCTCTCGAAATGCAGGTCAAAAACCCTGCTAAATAGAGATAAACTCAGCTTGTCCTACTTTACAGGGCAAGCTGAGTTTTTAGTGGATAATTTTGCTTTCCTTTGCCTTTTTGGCAAAACTCGTCATTATATTGTGAAGCGGTCCCTTTAATATGGACCCGAAAATCAATGTTGCAAAGAAAAATAAAGCTAAACAAAATAAAGCTTCTTTTACAGTAGCAGGAATCATTCCCCCAACAGCTTCCCTTAATATGCTAATTGCATAGGTGAATGGCAAAAACGGATAAATGGATTGGAAAAAAGGCGGAGTTACTTGCATAGGAAATGTGCCACCAGATCCAGATAGTTGAACCACTAATAAACAAATGGCCAATGCTTTGCCTACATTGCCAAATACAGATACAAGGGAATAAACAATGGTCATAAACACAGCACTTATCAATATGCTAAAAAGGATAAAATAAAATGGACTTGCCACATATGCATGCAGCAAATAAATATCTCCTAATGCCACAATCAGCGCCTGAACAAAGCCAATTGTCATAAATAACAGCAGTCTTCCAAAATAAATATGCATGCTGCCATATAATCCTTCTGGGTCTTCGACATCTAATCGAAGCAATGATACTAGCAGCAAGCCTCCAACCCATAAACAAAGGGTTGTATAAAAAGGTGACATTCCTGATCCATAATTAGGGATTGGAAAAATTTTTTGTTCTTTTAATTCAACTGGTTCTGCTAAAAAATCGCTTTCTTTTTTTATATCATTTTTCAATAATGCAATGATTTCCTTTGTATTATGCTTTTGATGGAATTGGCGAATTTTATTTGCTGATGTGCTGACGGCATCCTCTAATTCTGGCAGATCTGTTTTCACAAGGTTTGCTACTTTATGGACCATTTCTTCTAATTCAGGAAGCCTATGCCGGACAAAATCAGCTAGCTGGTGTATCTCTATTTCGACTCCAGGCAATTCTTTTCTTATAAAATCCCCCGCTTCATGTATCTTCGTTTCTACATTTGGATAGTCTTTCTCTAAAAAGGACATGACAGTTTCTGCTTCAGCTATAAAATATTGAAGCTTCTCTTTAATTTCTTCCGTTTGACTATCGACCAGTTTGGCAATCTCTGAGAAATCCTGCTGCAATTGACTTACCTTCTCTTGTCCTTGCTGCAAATCATTCACTGCATTTGGTAAATCTGTATAAAAGCTTGGCATATTCTTCTGCAGCAGTTCCAGCTTTCCTAGTTCTTTTTCCGCCTTTTTTTGCAGATTTTCTATTTCCTGTTTCATATAATTCCCTATCTCTTCATCATAACGTTGAAGCATATTTGTTATATCTTGATTTGCTGCATTAGATAAATGCTCTAGCTTATCAATCTCTGCCTGATCTATTGTTGTTTCATTAAGAAGTGCAGTTGCCATTTTTTTTTGTTCAATAAATGTTTCCTCCACCCCGCTCAGTTCTTCAGTAATTTGGGTCAATTCTCCAGATTTTTCAGATGATAACATAACTAGAGTCTGTTCGATTCTCTGTAGACTTACACTAGCAGAATTTGCATCTTTCTCTATTTCATAAAGAATCGCTTCTTTATCTTTTATTTGCTTATCTGTAGTTTTAGCTATAGCCCCCAGTAATATCCCGTTATTGGCTGCTTGTTTTATAAAAGACAAATTAAGCTTTATTAAAGGATGAACAGCAGTTGCTGCGGAATTTGTCTCATCCACATATTCCAATAACTGTGTTCCCTTTGCTTCACTGTCTTCTGCTAGCTGCTCTAAATTAGGAAGTGCCTTCCATCCAGCACTTATCGACTTTTCAGCTAAACTAGCTTTAGCTATTGTTCCTTCCATCAGAGAAAGGATAGGTTCAATCCGAGCTTTCACCTGTCGTATATCCTTTATTGCTGATTGTATTTCAGGCATATGGCTTCTAAGGGAAAGCAATTCTGTTCTAATCTCATCGATGCTTTCTAGTTTTGATTCCAGCTTTAGAATAAACTGTCCAGCTTGGATTATCTCTGGCAGCCTTTTTTCTAATTCCAATACTTTTGCTGCTTTTTTTTCCATGCTAGGAAGTTTTTTTTCAAAAGCAAGCGCTTGATGGCCTGCCCTTTCGATTTGAGGTAAATAGTTTTCTAGTTCAAAGATGCGATTCTCTGCATGGCGTAAAGTTGGCAGTTCTTTTTCTAGCTTAATGCCTATCTGATTAAAGGCCGTAAGGGTCGCTAAGCTTGTTGATCTTACAACACTTTTATTCATTTCTTCAATTATCCCAGTAGCCCCTTTTCCAGTAATTTTTGGAGCAATTGCATTCACTTTTTCATTTACTTGATAAATAATGTTTGCTTGTTTTGGTGCTTCTTCTACTATTGTTGCAATGCGAGCAGAAAAATTTTGGGGAATAAAAACACTTGCATAAAATGTTCCATCGTATACTCCTTTTTCCGCTGTTTTTTTATCGACAAACACCCAATTTAATTGCTTATTTTTCTTTAAATGAGCCACTAATTCCTCTCCTACGCGCAGCTTTTTATTTATTTCGCTGTTAAAAATCTCTCCACCTGCATCTTCATTTACAACTGCTACCTTTAAAGCAGCTGTATTGCTGTACGGATCCCACATCGCAAGCAAATTAATCCATGCATATAAAGAGGGAAGAATCATAAGCCCAACAATTAATAGAAGGGCAACAGGAGCTTTAAAAATATTAATCCAATCGGTTATGTATATTCGCATAATTTTCTTCAATTTTTTTACCCCTTTTGTATGAACAGTAGAGGTTAGTTTTCCCATTATGCCCTTTTTTCATGTTAATAGTTTTACCGCCATTATTTTTTAGAGCTCACAAAAACCTATTCCCTTATTTTTGCAAGCTCTATTTATCGTCTAACATACATACCTCCATCTTGCTCCTCCAATTTCACTCTATCAGCAAATATGCTGCTGCAGATTATAATACAACTTTTGATTCAATCTTTTGTGATTTTTTTTGTAGATTGAAGTTTTTTCCATTCTGCCTCATTAATAATTCCTAAATACTTAAAAACATAAGAATACGCTTCAACTTTTTTTTGGATGCGTCCATTTTTCTTCATCATTTATCCCTCCTGCTATATAATATTAACCAAAGTCAAAAAAGTTTCCTTAACGCAAAAAAAAAAAAAAGACAGACTATCTGCTTTCGATAATCTGTCTTAAAAAATTAAGCAAGTACTGCCAATTTAAATACTTGTTTGCTTTCTATTAATGCTTCGGCATTCTGTTTGTATGCCAGATAATGCTCTGTTTCATTAGGAAGTTTAATCGCTTCTTCATCGGCTCACTTTTCATAAAACACAAAAACATCGTCATTATTTAAAGATTTAAGAAACACATAACCCAACCAGCCTTTTTCTTCACGAGAAAGATATGCCATTTTTTGCATTTTTTTCACAGCTCAGTCTCCTTGCCTGCATGTGCTTTTAAAATAGCGGTAACAGTAATAGCCATGCCTTGCTTTCTCCTCCTGCTTAATCCTTATTTAGGAAATGCTGCTGCATATTGTTTTGGCACTGGTGTTTCTTTTTTCAGCTGTGCAGCTGCTTCAATTGCCCAGTAAGGATTTCTCAGCATGCCTCGGCCTACTGCAACTAAATCTGCATCTTCATTGCCAATCACTGCATTTGCAACAGCTGCATCTTCTAAATTTCCAACAGCGATAACTGGCACATCTAATGTTTTTTTATATATGCGAGCTAAAGGAACTTGGTAGCCTGCATGATTTTCTGGTCTTCTTGTCGCAGAGAGCGGTCCTTCTCCACCTGAACTTACATGGAAAATATCAACGCCAGCTTTTTGATATTTTTTCGCAAATTCCACACTATCTTCCACTGTATAGCCGCCCTCTGCATATTCTGTTGCAGAAATACGGAAAATTAACGGCATGTTTTCTGGCATCACACTTTTTGCCGCCTCAATAATTTCCATGCCAAACCTTGTGCGATTTTGGCCATACTCATCATTTCTTTTATTTGTAAGCGGCGAATGGAATTGATGAATTAAGTAGCCATGTGCTCCATGTAATTCAATTACATCCACACCAGCTTTTAATGCACGTTCTACGCCTTGGCGAAATTTTACAACCATTTCTTTTACTTCTTCTGTAGATAATTCTTTCGGCATTTTTGATTTTTCATCAAAAGCTATCGGTGAAGAAGAAACAGGAACTTCTGCATCTTCCGCTTTTCTTCCAGCATGAGCAATTTGAATGCCTACTTTTGCGCCATGTGCATGACATGCATCAACAATGCGAGCTAATGCTGGAATTTGCTCATCACTCCATATCCCTAAATCATAATCACTAATGCGTCCATCTGGATCTACATCTGTCATTTCAATAATAATTAAGCTTGCTCCGCCAATTGCACGGCTTACATAATGATTATAATGCCAGTCGTTCGCAATTCCATCCTTATTCTCAACAGAATATTGGCACATAGGGGGCATTACCACACGGTTTTTTAATTCTAATCCTTTGAATGAAAAAGAGGTAAATAAATTGGTCATTTTTTATTCCTTCTTCCTTTTTAAATGTATGCTCATGCATGTAAATTACCATGATTCTATTTTCCAGTCAATATTGCTGCTTACAGCCTTAATATTATTTAATTTATTTTCCTTCATTCCATCGATTTAATGTTGCCAAAAACAGCAAGCAAAAGTTTGCCGACTGCTTTTGTTATTTATAATTCCCAAGCTCTTTTACTAATTGTGTCAACCCCTGATAAACCTCGTCCTTTTTTAGCGCTTCATTTAATGTTTGCTGAAAAGTCTTCTTTGCTTTTGCTAATTTTTCTTCCCCATATGCTGTCAAAGAAGTATAGATCCCTCTTCGATCATCTTGGCAAACATGTCTTTGCAGTGCCCCGCAGCTTTTCGCTTCCATTCTTGCCACAAGTCTTGATAATGCACTTTGACTTAAATTAACCATTTCTTGCAGCTGCTGCAGCCTTAACTTTTTCTCCGATGCTTGTGCTAAAAACAGCAGCACATAAAATTCCCTTAATGATAATTGATGGGCTGCTTGTAAAGCATTCTCCAATTCATTTGCTACTCTTTCTTGCATGGAAGTAAGTGTCAGCCAACTTGCAACGAATGGACTTTGTTCATTTAATTCCATTTAATCTCCACCTATAGTTGGTATACAATGCCCCCATCTTCTTTACATATTAAGATTCGGCCATTATATTCACTGTTAATAATCTATTGTACCAACTACAACTTTCACTAGTCAAACAGTATCTTTGGTTTAAGCCCTTTGATAATTTAAGCGTTTTTCTTTTCTAAAGAAAAATCTTATCTATTTATCCTCTTCCTGCTTGAAAAGATGGATACTTTGTCATTCCGCCATCAGCAAATATCGTAATGCCGGTTACATAGCTTGATTCTGATGAAGCAAGCCACACAGCAACTGCAGCAATTTCTTCTGGTTTGCCAATATAACCAAGTGGAATCATGGATTCTACATCTTTTCGCTGAACTGGGTCTGCAAATTTTTCAGCATTTATCGGTGTATTTATAGCTCCTGGACCTATGCTGTTTACTCTTATTCCTCTAGGTGCATATTCAAGTGCCATTGTTTCTGTTAACATCTTTACGCCACCTTTACTTGCTGCATAATGAACAAATGTTGGCCAAGGAATTTTTTCATGTACACTTGACATATTGATAATATTTCCTTTTATTTGATGTTCTACAAAATACTTTAATGCTTCCCTGCTTCCTAAAAAAGCTCCCGTTAAATTGGTTTGCACAACCTTCTCCCAATCTTCTAAAGAAAGCTCGTGGGAAGGCACAGAATTTTCAATCCCTGCATTATTTATAAAAATATCTAATGTTCCAAAATGAGCAGCAGCTGTTTGTACAAGCCTCATCACATCTTCCTCTTTTGTCACATCTCCTTGTACAATAATCGCTTCCCCTCCAGCTTCCTCTACCTCCTTTTTCACTTCTTCTGCTTCTTTTTCATCTGAAAAATAATTGATAACTACCTTCGCTTTTTCCTCTCCAAACCGAATAGACATTGCTCGTCCTAAACCAGTTGATGCACCTGTAATTACTACTACTTTATTTTCTATATCTTTATACATAATATTTACCTCCAGATAATGTTATTTACCTTTTTGCCAATCCTAAACAAACTACTCCAATAATAATTAAGATAATTCCAAGGCCAATAAAGATAAGCTGGCGCTTTGTTTTCTTTTCCTTTAATAAAAAAATGCCCCCAAGTGTAGAAATGACTACCCCTGTTTGAGATAAAGAATAGCTGATGGCAACACCAACTTTAGGCTGGGAAATAAATAGAAACATATTCCCTGCAGCCCAAAATAACCCAGGAAATATATTTAATAAGGTATATTTATTATAGGGCTTATGCTTATATGTAATAATAATTCCACCAATTGTCATTCCGACGGCTTGCGGAAATAGGGCTGACCATCCATTCACTCCAAAAGCCCGGGCAACAACGGCATATCCTAAATAACCTAGTGTGGAAATAAGTAATGTAACAACGCCCTTTTTAAATTTTTTTGCTTCTTCATTGCTTCGCTCCTGATCATAGGAGGTACAAACAATCCCTGCAATAATACAGGCAATCGCAATAATGCCAAGAATAATGGTTGTTGATGTTGTCCATTCACGAAAAATCAGCACACCAAAAAGTGTTGTAGAAACAATTTGCAAGCCGGTAGAAATCGGCATTGTTTTCGAAACTCCAATATATTCAATTGACTTGAACTGTCCGCTTTGGCCAATGGACCAGCAAATTCCAGAAATAACGCCAACAATAAAAATAGTGGTGGTAAGCTCTGGTCTTGCAATCAGATACACAACGGAAGAAAATAATAATGCACCAATCGTTGTTCCTAATGTTTGACTATAAGCTCCTCCTCCAATCTTTACATTCAAAAGTACAATACTCCCCCAAAATATAGCGGGAAGCAAACTTAAAAATAAATCCAAATCACTCAAACCTTCTTTCTCTCTAGTTGATTTTCTTATTTTCCCTTAAAACGACAACTTTAATCCTAATATAAGCAAGACTGTATGAAGCAAAGCAATTTTTTAATAAAAACATAAAAAACACCCAACTTTATTTTCAAAAAAAGTTGGGTGCTTTATCTTAATACAGTCTTTTTTTCATTGATTTACATATGCACTAAATTGATTTTCTAATTCATAAAACAATGTTTTACAACGTTCATCTTTTATCAAACCCTTTAAAGTGCCAATAGCACTTTCCAATAAATAAATTCTTGGTGAATCATTATCATGAAGTTCTTCCCAAACAAAATCAATGAGCTCCAAAAACTTATCTTTATCTTTTTCATTCATGCAAGATTCACTTATTTTTGCTTTTAGTCCATCTATGATTTGAAACAGTTCTTTTTCTTGATACTTTTGATTTGCCAAATCAGGAAGCCATTTTTTTAAAACAATCGGATCCAGCAATTGTTCTTTTGAAATGGATAATTCTTTTGCATTGCTGATGATTCTATTAACAGCATATGTTACTACTTTGTGTATATCTGATTTATCTTTATTCTCCAAAGAAGAAAAATAAAATAAGTTATGAAGAATGCCTGTCATCATAATTGCGCAATCTAATAAATAGGGTTTGCTTTCTGGATCACAAATGTCATAAAGCCGTGAATGCACCCAGTGCAATTCTTGAATTCTTCTTAGCTTTAAAAACTCTTTCAGCTCTTCATCATTTGTAAATAAGATTTCTTCAAATAAGGAAATAATTTTATACTGATCATTTGTTTTGATAAGCAATTCAATTTGTTTAATAAAAATATCTATATTTCTTTTATCTTCACCTCTTAATAACTTTTTTCGTTTCTCTTCTATTTCAGAATAGATACTCTTAAATATAGAAATTAATAATTCATTTTTGCTTGTAAAATAATTATAAAAAGTTCCTTTAGAAATGCCGCTGTTCTCCAATATTTCTTGAATAGATGTTGCATGAAACCCTTTTTCAATAAATAATTCATGCGCTTTATTTAATACATGTTTTTTTCTATTATTCATCATCCATCACCTTAAGGATAAATTAGACTGCCTGTTCAAAACAAATACTACTGGCTTTCTTTAATACATTCAATATTTGTCCATTCATCATATTATGAAAACCCTTTTAAAACAAGGTTTAACGATATTTAGAAAATTTGATTTTTTAAACAAAATTTGTATTTTAGGTTATCTAAATTTTTTTATTGCAAAAACTGAACCGTCAGTATATTATTATTTAAGCCTAGAACAATTGTATAAAAATTGTACTGATAGTTCATACCAGTTCATTCAATCAGTCATTGGGAAATATTAATTCCTTTTGATTGTAGTTTTATTTTATTAAGGAGGAAACATAAATGGATAAAAAGGAAACACAACATACAAAAAAACCCCCATATGGCATTATCGCCATTCTAATGGCAGGTGCTTTTGTTGCAATTTTAAACTCAACCTTGCTAAATATTGCTCTGCCTTCCATTATGAAAGATTTTGGAATCAGCGAATCGACAGGACAATGGCTTGTGACTGGCTATATGCTTGTAAACGGAATAATGATTCCAACGACTGCATTTTTAATTCAAAAATATTCAATTCGCCGATTGTTTATTATAGCGATGTCTCTATTCACTTTAGGAACCATTGTAGCAGGATTCTCTGGCAACTTCCCTACCATGCTGGCATCTCGCATGGTTCAAGCATCTGGTTCTGCCATCATGATGCCTGTATTAATGAACTTCCTGTTAACTAGTTTTCCTGTTGAGAAACGTGGGAGTGCGATGGGTGTTTTTGGTTTAGTAATGATTTTTGCACCAGCAATCGGTCCAACATTATCTGGTTATGTAGTAGAGCATTATGATTGGCAAACATTATTCCATATTGTTGCACCAATTGCCGCAATCGTATTATTATTTGCTATCTTTAAATTAAAAGATAAAAAAGAGAAAATCGATATTACAATAGATAAACTATCTGTACTTTTATCAAGCTTAGGTTTTGGTGGATTATTGTATGGTTTTAGTTCTGCTGGAGATAAAGGATGGGACAGCTTCCATGTATATGGTCCATTAATTGTAGGTATTGTCTCTTTAGTTCTATTTATCTTGCGTCAATTAAAAATGCCTAATCCAATGCTTGAATTTAGAATCTTTAAGTATCCTTTATTTGCATTATCAGCAACTATTTCTGTTGTGGTGAATATAGCAATGTTCTCAGGAATGCTGTTAATGCCTTTATATATTCAAACAATCAGAGGGATTTCTCCTTTCGATTCAGGATTACTGTTATTGCCGGGAGCTATTATTATGGGGATCATGTCTCCAATCACTGGTAAGCTATTTGATAAATATGGCGCTCGTGCGCTTGCTGTCATCGGATTAATCATAACTGCCGGGACAACTTACGCATTCAGCAAGTTAACGATGACAACAGCGTATTCAACATTAATGATTATCTATGCTATTCGTATGTTCGGCATGTCTATGATTATGATGCCTGTTATGACAAATGGGCTAAACCAAGTGCCGCAACGCTTAAATCCACATGGCACTGCAATGAATAATACACTATCACAAGTTTCTGGAGCTATTGGTTCTGCTATTCTAATTACGATTATGTCCAATAGAACAGAAACACATGCTAAAGAAATTGCTGCTGATGCCATGAAAGCCATGAGCAATGCAACAACACAGCCAACTGCTGATGCAATTGCTGCTGCTAAAGAACAAATTGCAATGAAAGCAATGCTTGAAGGAATAAATGATGCGTTTTTAATCTCAGTTGGGGTTGTAATCATCGCATTGGTACTATCCTTCTTTATGAAACGTGCTGTTCCTGCAGAAGATTTAGATTCTAAAAACACTTCATCTACCAAATCTTCTGCTACAAATAAATTAGCGGAAAACTAAAAAAAGTAGTTATTCTAAAGCAGAGTTGCTTAAGAATAACTACTTTTTTCATTAATAAATAAATCATTGTTATCTCTTCAGCAAAAGAACCTGAAGCAAAAATAGAGGTCGGGACACAACTAATTAGATAATCTGTAAAGACGAATAATCTCTAAGTTAGCTTTAAAATAAAGGCTGTTTTCGCACTCTTGGTTACTCGTGTTTTTACGTATAGTCAAGTGTAAAAACTAATTCGTTCCATTGCGCTACAGACACTCCCTTTCCGCGGATCAGCGCGATCCCCACGGAAAGTGAAGTTGTAGTATTCAGGCTGCGGGTAATAACAACAAACTTTACTGAAACCGCCCTTTTAAAAGTTTAATAAACACGAATAATTGTACGTGAATTTCGTATAATTATTTGTGTTTATATTTAACTGGAATACTTATGCCCCAGCCTCTTTACCCATTCAATAACCCCCTTTTTAATATTTCTAAAAATCCAGATAACCATTCGGAAATTGAGACACTTCCTATCATTTTTATTTTTAATTTTTCCGAAGCAATCATTTAAGGAGAATATCTTCCTAATGCCATTTATCTTTGCTAATTATTAAAAATAGGAACTACTGGCAATATCCAATTTATATGGAATAATTCAAAATAAAAACACAATCATCAAAAAGATTATAATACAAATAATTCAAGGAAATTTAACGAGGGAATATTTACCTTAATAAAAATCATATTTAAATGGAACAAGTATCAGACGATACAATAGAAGTATTATTCTACTAAAATGACTTAATTAAAAAAAGGAGATTAAAATGAGATTATTACGCAATTTAAAGATTTCTCATAAGTTACAAATTATCATTGTTATAAGTGCGCTTTCTTTAGGTATTGTAGGTTATGCAGGGAGTCAATATATGAGGGAAATGTCTCAAAAATCAGAATCTATGTACAAAGATAGATTAATTCCTACTCAATGGCTAGGAAAAATATTAATGCTTAACCGAGCACTTGATGCGAGTACGCTTGAAATGATGATTGCTACTGATCCAGCAAGAAATAAAGAACTTATTGATAGTGTCAACCAACGAATTGATGAAATAGATCAACTGATTAGTAAATACGAAAACATAGCACTACTTCCTGAAGAAAAAACAAAATTTGAAGCCTACAAAAATTCTATGCTTAAATTGCGAAAAAGCAGACAAATTGTAATTGAAAAGGCTCAATCAAATCAAAATAAAGAAGCGTATACTATTTATACGAATCAAGTAAGAGAACAAAGACAAACGGTAAATGCATTACTAGATGACTTAATGCTTCTAAATACAGAGGCTGCAAAAAAAATTGATAAGCAAAATAAACAAGATGTAAAGACAGCAAATATCCTTTTGATTACAGTTATTCTGATTTCGCTTATCCTCTCCATTTTAGCAGGAATAATCATTTCACGAATGATTGTAAAGCCCATTCAGGCCATTCAGCTGTCACTGGCTAAAGGGGAAAAAGGAGATTTTACGGCAAAAGGATCTTATCAATCAAAAGATGAAATCGGGTTATTGACTACTTCTTTTAATAATATGCTAGACAGTTTACATGGCATGATAAGAACTGTTAGTGAAACTTCCCATTTGGTTGCCGCTTCTTCAGAAGAACTAAGTGCAAGTGCGGAGGAAAGCAGTAAAGCTAGTGAACATATTTCTTCTACTATCCAGGAATTGGCTATTGGCTCTGAAAGCCAAGTTCACAGTGCCGAAGAAAGTTCGAAAGTAATCAAAGAAATAACGAGCCATATTATACTAATTGCTGATAATGCAGAAGTGGCTTCTTCTTCTGTAGTTCAGACAACCAAAATGTCCAGAGAAGGAAATCAAGTAATTCAAAAAGTGGCGGAACAAATGAAATTAATTAATGAAAATGTAATGGGATTATCAAAATCAGTTATAGCACTTAATGAGCGTTCACAAGAAATTGGACAAATTAATGAAGTGATAACCAGCATTGCAGCTCAAACTAATTTACTGGCATTAAATGCAGCCATTGAAGCAGCAAGAGCCGGAGAACAGGGCAAAGGGTTTTCAGTCGTTGCAGATGAAGTAAGAAAATTAGCTGAGCAGTCAGCAAATTCAGCTCAGCAAATTGCTAATTTAATCACGATTATTCAAAACGAAAACAATCTAACACACGAATCCATGAGAACAACAACCAAAGTAGTAGGGGAAGGTCTGAGCGTAGTTCAAAAAGCAGGATATTCATTTGAAAAAATAGAAAATTCAATCCAAGAAGTAGCAGCGCAAATTGAAAGTGTTTCAGCTTCAGCCACACAATTATCTAGTGGAACAGGACAGCTGAATCAATCAATAGATGCCGTCTTCTCTGTTTCTCAAGCAGCAGCAGCAGAAACGCAAAATATCTCTGCAGCCACACAGGAACAATTAGCCTCTATGGAAGAGATCAATGCTTCTTCTCTCGCATTGGCTGAAAAGGCAGAAGAACTTCAGAAATTAATTATACGATTTAAGATATGAAATAGCGGCTAATGCTAACGGGGAACTTGCTGTCTGTTGAATCAGGATATTAATTGTATGCTGAAGTAATTCCCTTTGCTTAAAAAGAAACAAAAAGACCTCTAGTATGCAGTTAGAAGCAGCACTTGAGGTCTTCCTATTCATTTACTTCATAAAAGACAACTATTGCAACGGGAATAAAAACAAGGAAATAGACCTACTGGATATCTTCACTTTTCTTAACATCATTTACAGCAGAGCAATCCAGTTGCTATCGTTTCCGAAAAGGGTCGTAAAGGAGCCTTGCGTTTATTTATTAGGTGTATCATTGCAACCAATTCTCTTAACTGATCTGGTGATTGATTTTTAATTATCCATTCTGCTAAATCAGAACCATTAATACAATGTTTTTCTACTTTTATCCTTGTTAACTTACAGAATTCCTTTCGCAGCATTTTCTGGTCTGCTACATACTGGGTATTTATTAGCCTTTGTTTTTCTATTAAAGGAATGCTCATTTTAACAACTCCTTTATGATAGTTAGATAAGATAAAAAAGATTTATTAAAAATTGTTTCAAGAAGATATTTCTCATAGCACCTTAAAGCATTTATTGCTTAAACTTTACTTTATAATTATCCATCTAAACAAAAATGGTTGTACAATAAGCTTTCTATTACTCTACTTTGTTTATTCCCTTTTCAAAATAAATAAAACCTTAAAGTGGACAGAGATTGCTTTTCCTATTTCATTTCTTTTTACTGAAAAAAGAAAAACAATTTACAGTTTCCCCGCAGAGCATTTCTGGATAGAATCCCTTTCCTCAGCAAAAATGCAATAAAATTAAAATTCATCAGTAGTGGAGGGTATGGGCAAGTTTTTACCTGCCTAGATGCTCTGCTTCTCTCCTAACCTTAAAACGGGCTCACCGCCCACATTAAATAGAGATAAAAAATACCCCCGCTAATAGAAAGGGCCACTTCTTTCTTTCTATTAGCGAGGGTATTTATCCACTTTCTCAGAAACAGAATCAGTTGAGTCTCCAACAATTAAGGACACTGATAGTTTCTTTTGTTTAATAGTATCATCACCATTAATCATATCCATTAAATATTTAATAGCAATCTCTCCGATTTCTTCTTCATTCTGTACAAGTCGCGTAAAGTTCCAGCTTCCTATAGTCAGGGCAGGCTCATCAAAACATATAATAGAAATATCTTTAGGGACATGTAATCCTAAATTATTAACAGCCTGATGCGCCAAACGGGCTATATTATATTCAAAAGCAAATAATGCTGTTAATGACGAATTATTTGTTATATATCTTTCTATTTCTTTAATATCTTCTTCTTGCGCACTTTTTGGTTCAGGCAAAGTACTTTTTATACTTGTACACCACAAATTCTTATTTACAATTAATTCTTTTTCAGCATAAGCTTCTACAATGCCTCTAAATCTATCCTGCAGTGTCGTCGTCCCCATTTCATTTGGAGAAATAATGCCTATATTTTTATGACCTAATCCAAATAGATATTCAACCCCTTTTTTTGCCGCTTCTACATTATCAGTAGATACAGAAGAAGCGGCGACTCCTTTAAATGATCTATCAATCAATACAAAAGGAAACTTATCCACGACCATTTTCAGTATTTCCGAACTGTAATGTTCTGCTTGTGCTGGATAGATAATAATGCCATCTACTGCAATAGACAATAGTTCTTTTAAGATTTGCTCCTCTTTTTTTGGAGAACCAAAAGAACGTTTTAAAATAACAAAAGCAGTGCCAGAGGTTGCATTTTCTATACTGGAAATTATTTTGCTTCCATAAGTATCATCAAAATTAGTTAATATAAGTCCTATTAAAGGTTTTTTTTGTTTGGTTTTAGCAAGCAATGCATTTTCCCAGTTTTCTGATACAAAGGTTCCCTTTCCCTTCTGCCGATAGACAATTCCATCCTTTTCCAAAGATTCTAATGCCTTTTTGCTTGTGATTCTGCTTACTTTAAAATGTTCGGATAACTCTTTTTCTGATGGTACTCTTTCGCCAACCTTGTATTTTCCAGAAAAAATATCCTTCTTTATCGCTGAATATACTTGTTCATACAAAGCCTTCACTTGCATCACCTCAAATATTTAATAAGCCCTTTAAGTATATGGACAATACTTAAAGGGCAGCTAAAGTATTCTACTTATTTCTTAAAAGTTATAATAAACGTTTTAATTTCATAAGGTTTAATAGAAAATTCCAATTCATTTATACCCTTCTTTTCTCCAATAGCCCGCTCCATCAAATCGCACTCTTCTATAAATTCAATGTTTAAATCGCTCTTCAACGTAACATTTGTTCTAGCACCAGTAAATTCATGCAATCTTACAATAAGTTTATCGCCATCTTCCGCTTTTTTTATTGCATCTATTAATACATTATACTTATCTACAGCAAAGAATGATATATCCTTTCTAGCACAACCTTTTGTATAAGTTAAAGGATTATTCAAATTCCATGCTTCTTCCACTGTATTTCCTTCTATCCAACTATCTTTGTGTGGCAAGAGGCTATAGGTGAATTGATGTTCTCCTTGATCTTGGGTAATATCAGGATAAGTTGCTGATTTTAGTAAAGTAAGCCTTATTACATTGTCCTTAATATCATGTCCGTATTTACAATCATTTAATAAGCTTACGCCATATCCCCTTTCCGATAAATCGACCCATTGATGTCCAACCGACTCAAAGCGAGCATAATCCCAGCTAGTATTCCAATGAGTCGGCCTTTTTACATTTCCATATTGGATATCATATGTTGCTTCCGTTGCTCTAATAGCTACTGGAAAAGCAACTTTCAGCAACTGATCTTGTTCATTCCATTTTAAATTTGTTTGAAAGTCTATTCTGCGATTTGTCGAATATACTGTCATGTTCTGAACAATAAATGAATTTTGATATTTCCATTTAAATTGTACAATAGAACGCAACGAACTATTTTCGATTAATTCCACATGTATTAGTTCATTGACTTCACGCATCTTTTGCTGATAATAAATATCGATATCCCAAGCATCATATTGCATCGGCTTATCCTCAAATACTTGCAGTACGTTCCCCCTCGAGTCTTGAGCCAATATATCTCTGTTGTTTTCTTTATCCAATAATTCGGTTAATTGGCCTTTTTCATTCCATCTTATCCGGTAAAATGGTGTTGCAAGCTCATTTTGACCATACGTAAATTTTGATTCAAGCTCTTGTTTTCCTTGTTGACAATGAATAGTTGTAATTCCCGTTGCAGGCAGATTTTTCACATTAATTAACCATGTTTTATCAGCAGTTCGTTCTGCTTCTAAGAGTTTTCCATTATTATCAATCCACTGAATATCAAATCCTATATCTTCCCTAATTTCCAACAGATCATTTCTTGCAAATGTAGAAGAATTAAAAACTGTAAAAGCATTTTCTTTATCCGTCACTAAAGCATCAGCGCCATTTGCCCATTCCCCATAGGCTAATTCTTCGGCTTCCTTATATTCTATTTTACTGTCTTCATAAACTTCTCTTATAGAAGAACCTGGTATGATATCATGAAACTGATTTCTTAAAACAATTTTCCAGCTGTCCTCCAATTTTTGTTTTGGGTAAAGCGACCAATTTTTCTGGATTGCACAATTTAATGAATTTATCCATTCTGCTTCTCTTAACAACAGTTCCATTTTTCGATTCATTCGTTTATTGTGTGCTTGCGAGGTATATGTTCCACGATGGTATTCTAGATATAATTCTCCGTCCCATGTATGTACATATTGATCTGTCGAATCCACCGTTTCATGCAAGCGCTTAAAATATTCATCTGCTCTGCCTGTTTTAACTTTTGGAAGACCAGGCATTTTATCTAATCTTCTTCTCATTTCCAGCATTTCTCGATTTACTCCACCGCCTCCATCACCGTAGCCATATGACAGAAGCAGTTCTTGATTCACTGATTTATCCCGGTAAGCCTCCCATATTCCTTTGACTGTTCGAGGAGTGATTTTTCCATTATATGTGTAAAACCAATACTCATCTTCTGGTGTTGTTATAAAATGTGTCAGTATTTCAGTGCCATCTATGCCTCGCCATTTAAAAGTATCATGGGGCATTTTATTATACTGACTCCAGCTTATCTTTGTAGTCATAAATGTTTTTATTCCTGATTTACTGAGAATTTGCGGCAGTGCCCAGCTATATCCAAAAACATCCGGCAGCCATAAGTATTCACATTCCCTTCCAAATTCCTTCCGAAAAAATGCTGTTCCCAAAAGCAGTTGTCGAACAAGCGACTCACCAGATGTTAAATTACAGTCTGCTTCCAGCCACATTGCACCATCTGCTTCCCAACGCCCTTCGTCTATACGTTTTTTCATTTGACTATAAATCTCTGGATAATCATTTTTTATATATTCATAGAGCTGAGGCTGAGTTTGCAAAAACACATAATCAGGAAACTTCTCCATCAGCCGCAGCACAGTTGAAAAAGACCTGGCTGCTTTTTCTCTTGTATGTTTTAATCTCCATAGCCATGCTACATCAATATGTGTATGGCCGATTGCTTGAACAGTTACGGGATAGTTTTTGGGCATTTTGTCTATTTCTGTCTGCAAATATTGATTTGCCTCATTTATTGTTTGATAAAATTCTATTGAATCACCGATGGACCAATCAATGAATAAAAATGCTTTATCCAATGCCTTTAAAAGCAATTGTCTTTCAGGCTGTGTTTCTGGCAGATATTTAATCGTTTCCAATACAGCCTTTGAAGTATAATATAAATCATCTGCTTCCTCATCTAACAAAGAAATATATGCTTTATTTAGTTTATGTTCCTGAATAGTAGGTTTGCCTCCACCTTCTAAGCCAGACCATAAGCGGAAAGTAAGCTGTACTTTCTTGCCGGCTAATTCTTTTGGAAGAAATACTTCTTGATGATTCATATCCACCCCTTGGTAGGGTTCTCCATTTACATACAGCAAAGACTCAAAACTCGAGTTATTTCCCCCGCCTGTAATACCAAAATCAAATACGCCAACAATTGTTTGATTAGTCCATTCTTTTGGAATCTCCACTTCTGCAAATAGCCATAAATATTTATCTCTTCCCGCCCATCTTTCCTGCAATTTAATTTCTTCCCATTCTCCTTTATTTGGGGGTTTAGTCCCTACATCCCCCTCTGCATCCAGCTGCATCTGAAAGGAAGAAATCTCTTTTACCTGTTTATATCTGTATGTTTCCAATTCTACTATTCTTTTTTCTAATTTTTCAATTGTCCAAAACATATTCATTATTCCTCCTTGCAATATTATTATCCTTTTGAAGCTCCACCAAGGCTAAAACCTTGTGACATAAATCGTTGGGAAAAAATATAAAGCACCACTGCGGGAAAAGTATACAATAAGGAAAAGGCTGCTAGTTTTCCATATTCAATCATTCCATAGCTTCCGAAGAATTGAAAAATAGTTACAGAAGCTGGAAATTTTTCCGGAGTTTGTATCAAAATATAAGGAACAAAAAAATTGCCCCAACTTCCTGTAAATGTAAAGATTCCAACCGTACAAATACCTGGCAGCATTAATGGAGAAACGATTTTTTGCAAACTCTTCCATACAGATGCACCATCAACCCATGCTGATTCCTCTAGTTCTAAAGGAACAGCGTCCATAAAATTTTTCATCATCCAAATTCCATAAGGCAATCCTGATGCAGTCAAAAAAAGCATGGTTCCAATAAGGCTATCTTGTAAATTCATAAATATGAAAAGTTGATAAACTGGCACCATTACTGCAGTAATGGGAAGAGAAGTCATAAATAAAACGGTATACATAAATGGTTTTTTATATTTTAATGTATATCTAGATAATGGATAAGCGGCTAAACCAGCTACTATTACTACCAATATGGCTTGACCAAAGGATAAAAAGATGCCGATAAAAAAGGACTTGACCGTAGCTGGGTCTGACAAGATAGATTGAAAATTAGCTAGCGTCAATGATTTGGGCATTTTTAGCGCCTGCTGTGCATTCGGATCAAATGCAGCCAGCAATACCCAAAGCAACGGGAGTAGAAATCCAATGCCGATTAATGTTAAAACAATATACGGAATAATTTTTTCTCTTTTAAAACGATTCATATTAAGAGTTGCCCCCTCTCCCTACACATTTGCTTTCATGGAACGCATATATATTAAACTTGCTATAATTCCTATTACCAGCAAAACAAGTGATATTGCAGTTCCATAACCCAATTGATAATTGACAAAGGCTTGATTATACATAAAAATCGGCAAAGTTTGTGTAGATGTCCCTGGCCCTCCACCAGTCATTGCAAATATCAGGGTAAAGACACCTAAGGTTTGTAATGTCACTAGTATCATATTCGTTACGATTGAACCTTTTACCATTGGAAGCACAATTTTCAAAAGTGTCTGAAGCCTTGTTGCACCATCTATTTTTGCGGCTTCTTCAATTGATTTTGGCACATCGTCTAAAGATGCTTGAAAAACTAGCATAGAAAAAGCTGTGCCATGCCATATGTTAGCAATGATTACACTTACCATAGGGAACGAATACAGCCATGTTATCGATTCTAATCCCAGGCCATTTAAAATAGTATTTAACGTTCCATTATCGCTTAAAAAAGCTACCCAGCAAAAGGCAACAACAATTTCGGGAGTTACCCATCCTGCAATGATAATAATGCCAATAATTCTTCGAAATGATTTATTTTTTTCTTTCATTAATAATGCTAAAATAAAGCCCAAAACTTGTTGGCCAACCACTGCAGAAAAAACCAAAAATACAATCGTATTAATTAAACTAGTTTTAAAATTAGGATCTTCAAACATTGTGACAAAGTTTTGAAAACCGACAAATTTTATGCTTTGTGCTTCGGATCCTGTTAAAGCTAAATTGGTAAATGCAAAATAGAACGTCAACGCTATTGGTCCCACAAAAAATATGAAAAGAAGTATCCAGGCAGGCAATAAAAATAAGAAAGAGCCCCGGATTTTATGGCCTTTTTTCATTTTTTTATTAGTTGGAGCTGATAGGATAGGTTCGGTTTTCATTTAAACACCTCACTTTAGTGGATTCACCCCCCAAAACAACATAAGCATAATTAATTTTGAGGGATGTCCTTTTATCCTTATTTAACGAAATTTCTCCTTCCCCTAGATTAAGAAAGAAAACACGAACTTTAGCTGGACAAAAACTTGCAGAATAAAAGTCCGATTTATTTCACGAACAATCTCCGGGGATAGAGAAACTCCTCACTGATTAAAGTTTCACTTTATCTTTCTATCACTAAATCTTCTCCGACTAATTTTGTTACATTTGCTTTATATTGATCTGCAGCTTGCTCAGGAGTTAATTTATTTGTTGCAACATCTTCTACAAGTGTCTGTATGATAGTTGATACATTTGGATATTTATCTACTGCTGGTCTGAATTGAGCATTTTGCAAAAACTCTGTAGCTTCTTTAAACATAGGAATCTCTTGATAGGTTGGATCTTTTGCCACATCATCTCTCGGTGTTAAGCTGCGATCTTTAAGCAGAAGTGATAAGTTCTTTTCTTTACTAGAAGCAAATTGAATAAATTCCCAAGCTAAATCTTGGTTGTCTCCATTTTTTGGAATAGAAAATGCCCAACCTCCCGACATAGTCACACTGCCCGAACCTTGACCATTTTCTGTTGGCATTGGCGCAAAACCAAGAACTTCAAAAGCTTCTTTCCACGGTGCTGCTCCATCTTCTCTCCAGTTTCCAGTTTGCCAAATTCCATCTATCCCCATTGCAAGCTTACCTTTTGGAAGAAGCTGCTGATAAGCAATTGTGGAACCTTGACCATTTAGTACTTGTGATAAATTTGCACCTAAACCTTTTTCATAAACGTCATCAATAAATTGAAATGTATTTAACAGTCCATCGCTTTTAACAATCCATTTTTTGCTCTCTTGATCATATAATGGATCTTCCGTACCATATAACAGCATTTCAAATGTTTGCATAGAAGTAGCTTCTCCAGTGGCTTTGCCGGAATTCATCCAAAGAGGAGTAACATCTTTGCCAAATTTCTTTTTAATTGCTGTTGCGGCACTTAAAATATCTTCCCATGTTTTTGGCTGCCATGGAACTTCTATGCCCGCTTCTTTCAACAATTCCTTGTTATACCAAATTCCACGGGAATCGGTATTATATGGCACACCATATATTTTCCCATCTTGGGCCATAACACCTTGCTTTACATTTTCAGTAAAATTATTCCAATCATCCCAATTTTTAATTTTGTCATCTAAAGGTTCTAAATATCCAGCACTCGCATCAGAATTAACCATAAAGGTATCCTCTGTAACAATATCTGGAGCAGTGTTTTTTGATTTCAGCATAAGAGCAATCTTCGCAAAGTAATCTCCTTCTGACACATTAAGTGGGGAGAGTTCTATTTTTGCTCCCTTATTTTTTTTCTCAAATTCTGGAATTACTTCTTGATTCAACCATTCAGTTAATCCAGCATTAGCGCCTCCGCCAGATCTATACGTTATTGTTATTGTATTATCCTTTTCTTCCTTTTTCGTTGAGCTTTGATTAGAACATGCACCTAGCAAAAAACAAACTACTATAAGTCCAACAATCCATACTCTCGTCCTACCCATCATTAAAACCTCTCTCCCGTTTAATAATAAAAGTGCTGACGCAAAAAAAAGGAAACGCTTACATAATAATACAAAAATTTTTTTGGCTCCCCCCTTATTTATATAAACTATTTCATACACATAACATACTTGATATACATGATATATGTCAATATATATAAATATTTTTCTTCCTACTATTTTCGACATTTTTTAAATTAATCAAACAATGATATAGTTTCTCTCGTATATATATTTATTTTTTTATAAAGTTTTTACTAGATCCTGCATAAAAAAATCGCACTTTATGTATCCACTTACATTTTTTGATATTTTTGATGAAGTTTTGGTTATTTTTTGGTATACTATCAATATGAATAGGAAATGAAACAAAAATAATAACGCTTACATTTGGTTTCATTCCTAAAAATACAATAAATAGAAATATCTGCATAAGTTTTGAGTATTTTCTTATTTTTTGTCATTTTTTATGAATAATAGCTAATCTGTTTGATAATTGATGAAATAAGGGTGGGGAACCTATGTTAAAAACAAAAAGGATAAAACAAATACAAGATTTTGTATTAGAACATCAAACAGTCTCTTTAGATGAACTGGTTACCGTATTTGATGTTTCCAAAAATACGATTAGACGGGATGTCCAAGAACTAGTAGAAAATGGGCTTCTAAAAAAAGTATATGGAGGAGTCGCAATCAATCACAGCAACCTCGTCTCCTTCCATGATCGGCAGATTCAAAATAAAACAGAAAAAGAATTAATCGGAAAAGCGGCTGCTGAGTTTGTAGAAGATGATGATATTATTTTCATTGATTCCGGCACTACTACGCTAGAAATGTTAGAATATTTAAAGACCAAACAATTAACAATTATCACCAATAATCTGGATTTTATTATTCAAGCATTGCCGTACGAAAATTTAAATGTTATTACACTAGGCGGCGTACTGGAAAGAAAAACAAAAGCATTTACAAGTGTCAAAAGCATGGATGTGATTAAAGCATATAATATTAACAAAGCATTTATGGCCTCTACAGGCATTTCACTTTCCAACGGTGTGACAAACTCGTCTCCTTTAGAAAGTGAAATCAAAAAAAATGTGGTAGAAAGAAGCTCTCAAGTCTACTTGCTGGTAGATCATTTAAAATTTGATAAATATGCATTAATGACCTATTGCAGCTTAAACGAAATTGACTATTTAGTGACAGACCAAGATCCAGCAGAAGCTTATAAAGATTTTGCAAATGAAAATAATCTCGAATTGATTGTAGCAACGTAAAAGATAAACCACCTCTAAAAAACAGGAGGTGGTTTTTAAAAGTGCAATAATCATTAGACGATTTAATGTTTTTCTAAAAAGATAAATGCAAAATAAAAACTTTTATTAGCAAGCTGTATTCATTAACAGCTTGTACCATACAAAAAATTGATTCTAACCTATTCAGAAAGGATCTGCTGCGATAATGAGCGTATTACATAAGCAATTGCCTGCATCCGCTAAAAATAGCTATGCAAAAAAAAATCATTTTTTATTTTTATCCTCTGTATTTTTCTTTTGGTTTGCAATTTATATTTACACACCTGTTTTTGGTTTATATTTAGAAAACATTGGTTTTTCCTATAATTCAATTGGCTTTATTTTAGGAAGTTATGGAATTACTCAAATACTATTTCGCTTCCCTCTTGGGATTTTATCTGATTTGCTTCATGGGATGAGACGCTATTTGCTTGTACTCGGATTTGTGATGGCCTTAATAAGCTGTGCTCTATTTTTGATTTCTGAGTCTTTTTACATCATTTTACTTGCTAGATTGCTAGCAGGCATCACCGCTTCTATGTGGGTAATGGCTACCATCCTTTATTCTAATTATTTTTCAAAAGAAGAATCTTCTAAAGCCATGAGCATCCTGCAATTTTTGACCGTATTTTCACAATTTGCCAGCATGGCTATCTGCGGCTATTTAGTAGAGTATTTCGGCTGGGAGATTCCCTTTTGGATTGGCGCTGTTTCTGCATTGCTTGGAGGAATTTTAGCATGGAATATTAAAGAAGCAGCAATCGAAAGAATTGCAGAAAACAAAAATGTTTTGTCCATCATAAAAATGACTTGGCATATTCCACAATTAAAAATGATGACCTTTCTTTCTTTTATTGCACATTCTTTATTATTCATTACGATATTTGGCTTTAGCCCTATGTATGCAGCAAAGCTTGGGGTAAAAGAAGGCTCCCTTTTATGGTTAACAAGCGCTTTTTTTATTCCCCATGCTTTTGCTACCTTTAGTCTTGTATTTATTAAAGTAAAACAAAACTATGTCTCATCTATTCTCATATGCTGTTTTACGGTTGCCAGCCTTTTTGTATTTTTCATTCCATATGCGAACAATTTATTTGCATTAAGCTTGCTGCACGCTGTTATCGGCTTAAGTCTAGGGTTTGTTTTTCCGTTATTATTAGGGCAAGTTGTCCACCACAGCCCAGGAGAATTAAAAATGTCTGCTATGGGATTTCATCAGTCTTTTTATGCAATCGGCATTTTAATCGGCCCCATGTTTGCAGGTTATATCGCAGAGTACCGAGGTTTAGCCGACGTTTTTTATTTCACTGCTCTATTGTCGATCATTGCAGCCATTCTATTAATCGCTGTAAAAAGAAAGAAAATAGCTGCACCGAAAACAGTTTCATAAAATGCAGACGAAAAAAACAGGGCAGAAACTGTCCTGTTTTTTTCGTCTGCATTTAAATAGCTTTGCTTTGCAAGTCTTTTCGGCGATAAATGCTTAACATTACTCCTATGCCAATCGAATGAAGCAACAGCGGGAGATTTCCATAGCTGACAAAAGGAAGGTAGATAGAAATAATTGGAAACACTCCTAATATCATGCCAAAATTATATGCAACTGGAATTAAATATAAAACCATACCGCCAATTACTAATAATTTCGCATATGAATCTTGTACGTGCACTAAATTTAAAATTTTTCCCATTCTCCATAAAAACAATATAAGTACTAGAATAGTCCATACACCTATTATATAACCATATCCATTTATAATGGAAATAAATGCAAAATCAGTATGTCTACCAGGAATAGAAACTATCTTAGAAGAACCAAACCATTTAGCATTTGCCAACACTTCTTTTATTTTTAGATAAATAAAACCAGCATCTGAAGAACTTTCTGGATGCAAAAAGTCCCTTAATCTTCTCAATTGATACTCTTTTGCCGTTAATAAAAATTGAATGATGCTTATAGAAAAAAAACTTGCACTAATGCCTGTTATCCAGATGACTTGTTTTCTTCCAAGCACACTCCACCATAACATCACACAAACCATTATTAAATACATCATTATTTGTACGATATTTTGATTACTCATATTGAATAGCACCAAAGAAAACAGCAATAAACTAATAAACTGCCATACTTTTAATTTTTTCTGATTCAGTATTCCTGCCCAGCCAAGAAAAAGAAATGGCAACGCGTAAAATCCATTAACAGGAATAGTAGCAATCAGTAAATAGGTATATCCATTTATCATAACACCTGGAAATAGTTTCAAACATAGAAGAATACCGCAGCCAATTAAATAAAAATACATCCACCACTTCTCTAGCTTTCTATAATCAAATAACATCACACTTACAGCTATGCCTACTCCAAATAATAATTGCATTATTTTATTCCCTATCAAACTAATGCTATCATATTCTTCCCCCATCACAAACAACGGCAAAAATCCGAAGCCAAATGCTGCAAAAAGCAAACCTATCATTACCCAATCTATTTTTGGCCGGTGCAGTTTATTCAGATCTCTTCCTAGCTGCAAAGGATTGCCCATTTGTCTCACTGCCTTCTCCTCTGCCTCATGTTCTTTGAGTCCTTTTTTCATCCAGCTTATTTTGTTTGCTTTTATATGCATAGACAGTTCTTTTTCAATAAAAATTTTCGCTTCCTTTGATTTGATTTGGGTTATCACATCTTTTAGAAAAGATTCCTTTTTTTCTTGCATTTTTTCACCCTTCCAGCAATTCTTTTAGCGCATATTTTGATTTTGTTTGTTTTTCTGCTTTTTGCAGCAATTTTCGTCCCTTGTCATTTAATTGATAATATTTTTCTTCCGCTTCCGTCCATTGCCCTGTTATATACTGCTTCTGCTCCAATCGATGCAGCAGTGTATATAAAAAGCCTTCTTTCTCTTCAAACTTCTGAATGCTGCGAGCACGCAATGATTCTGCTAATTCAAATCCTGTTCTTTGGCTTGTTAATAATTGCAGCAAAGCAAGCAACACCATCTCATCTGTTTCCTGCTCTTGCTGAATTTTTTTTATAATATGAAACTTATGTTCATCTTGAAATTGCAGCTCTTTGAATAACGTATTTTTCATCGCCTTTTTTAAACCTTTTAAGCGGTCCTCCACTATTAATCCCTCCATTCTTTTTTTAATAGAGCTTTTGCTTTTTTCATTCTTGTTTTAATGGTATTTTCATTTACATGAATAATTAAAGATATTTCCTTGATTGTCAGCTCTTCAAAATAATAAAGATAAATCACTTCTCGGTATTTAACTGGAAGCTTCATCACAAAAGAAACAAGTCGTTCCTCTTCTTCTCTTTGAATAATAACATCTTCCACCATTTCGCCGTTGCTTGTGAGGCTGCCTTCATTTTGCATTTCCACAACATTTTTGTTGTACCAGCTTTTTAAATAATCTTTGCAATGATTGATGGCAATTCGCCAAAGCCATGTTTTCAGGCTAGAATTTCGTTTATATGTATGAAGAGATTTATAGCACTTTACAAAGATATCTTGGGTTAAGTCTTCTGCAAGTGCTTTATTGTTTACATAAGAAAAAGTAAGCTGCAGCATATCTTGTCCATATTTTTCAACAATTTCCCCAAAAACTGCATCTGCCTCCTCAAAATTCCATGCTTCTATTATTTCATCCACCACTTATCCTCCTTTCTTCTAATTAGACGACATGCCTATTTCGATAGTTTTTACAAAAAGAAAAAAAGTTGTCTAGAATGGAACAACTGCTCCTTTCTAAACAACTTTCTTCTTTATTCTTCTGCCCATACAGCTTGATGTTTGTTCTTATCCATCTTACCGAACATTATATAATAGATGACAGCGCTAAGAAGTGCCAGTATGCATATAATCATAAATGTCCATGTATATCCAAACCACGCACTCATTGGAATGGACAGCGGCGCAAGCATTTTAGAAAAGGTAAAACGTAAACTTGCTGCCGCAAAATACTGGCCTCTTTTATCTTCCGGAGCAATTTCAGAAATAAATCCTTGCTGAATACCTGCTGTCATCAGTTCTGCTAGTGTAAATACTGCCATTGCAAACAGCATTCCCCATATCCATGATGTTTGGCTAAAAAGAAAAATCGATGCTGCATAAATGATGGAAGATAAAATAAATACATTCCTTTCTTTAAACTTTGTCATCCATCTTGTTACAACAATCGTAAATAACGCAACTAACAGCCCATTTTCCGCCAGTATCAATCCAAATGCTTGCGTATTTTCTATTACGAGGGACCATTCCCCGAATGTCAATAACGGCTGATTGGAAATACTTTCACTTACATAAACAGGGAATAAAAGATCGAGCTGCATAAAGGTTTGTCCAACTAACACGCCTGCAATAATAAATAATAAAAATGTCCTGTCTTGGATAATAACACGATAGTCTTTCATTTGTGCACCTATCGCACGAAGCCAATTTTGTTTGGCTGCTTCCCCTACTTTTTGATGCACGGGAGCTGTTTCTTCAATCCAAATTTTTAAAACAACGCTTAAAACAATATTAAGAATTCCTGCACTAATCAATAACGGAAAACGATAATCTTTATAAAATATTCCGCCAATAATTGGTCCTATTACTACCGCAACATTAATGCTTGTATAAAAAACGGCAAATACGCTGCTTCGGTGTTTTTCAGGAACAACATCTGCCACCATCGCTTGACTTGCAGGCCAGTAAATAGCCCCAAACATGCCTATAACGGTAAAACATATAAATCCGAGAATTGGAGAATCCAGCCATGGTGAACTAGATAAACCAAAAATAACAAAAGCCATTCCTTGGATGCAAGCAGACAGCACCATCATTTTTTTTCTGCCATAGCGGTCTGCATAATAACCGCCGAGAAGATTTGCTATGACCGAAAATGCTTGGGAAACAATTAATAATATTCCTGCAGATGTTTTTCCAAATGAATCAGCAAAATAAATAGCAAGGAAAGGAAAAAACATCCAAAATGTTATATTTACAATTGTTTCTCCTGCTAAACGTATCTTTAAATTTCTATCCCAATCTCTAAGACGCATATTCTAGTTTGTTCCTCCAAATTTTATCCAAAAGACTATTCATCATAAAAAACGAATAAAAAATCACTATAGATATTTTATAATATAAATATTTGAAAACATGTTCCCCGCAAAAAAACCTTATTCTAGTTGAATAAGTGTTTTTTGTGGAGTCTTTCTTTTCGGCCGTTTTCCTAAACTTGATTGCTTATAAAGGCGTATGTTGATTATGCTCTCTTTCCGTAAACGGGCTGTGACCTTGCGAAGTCTCGCCTGTCCTGCTAATCCCACAGGAGTCTTGCACCTTTCACTCCAATCAACCTGTTTTAACCATGGATTTACTCATGGAAACTATCCGAAAAACAACAATCTTTTCGAAAACAGCCTTCTTTTTAGTTTAGCTTAGAATTTATCTTTTTTAGATGCTGCCGACGAAATGATATAGTAGCTAATGACAAGCACTAAAATAGAACAAGTATATAATAGTGTTTGCATGGCATTATCATGATAGACAATAATTAATCGCACCATCGCTGTAATGCCTATATACAGAAAATAGCGAAGAGGGAAATGATAATCCTCCTGAAAATACTTAACAATTAATGCGATAAATTCAAAGTATAAGAAAAAGATTAGAATTCTTTCCAATAATTCATAGTTTGTTTGGCTGCTATCTAAAGAAATCGCATACTGAACAAAATAAATAATCTCTTCAATCATTAATATGCTTAATGTAACAGCAAGCAACACCAATGAAATATTTAAAATAAGCTGCAAAACAAACGACAACCTGACATGTTGTTTTATATGCTGTTTTTTTTCAGTTTTTCTGGATTCCACCTTAATCCTCCAATAAATGATAATAGTTACCTAACTATATTTTACATGCAGTTAACCTTTCCTTCTAGAAAAATATGCAGAAAATTTATTAATATATTGTAAATCTCCTTTTTTCCGCAAACCATTTTGTCTGCTTATTTTCTTGTTTGGTAACCAACATCAAAAGAAACAGTTGTCTTAGTCTTTACCTATATAGCCTTTCTAAAAAGAATGCTAATATCTTATTGGAAAAAAAATACGCATTTAAAATATTCTCTCTATCGAACTTTCTTTTCTGCCCCATATAAAGAGAGATAATTTGATTGATCATGTCAGTGAGTAAATTAGGCAATGAACATCCATTTTTACAAATATGAAATAGCGGAAAATAGGCATAAGCCTGATTAGAACTAGCTGCTGATTGAATTTCTCCATCATAGCCTGAATGAAATTCCATATAATATAGTTTAATCAATTTGCAGCATTCCTCCTGAAGAAGGGCAGACAATAAGTCCTCTTTGCTGCTGTAGCATTCATAAAAGGTTGCACGCCGCAGATTGCTTTTTCTCATAATATCTGAAATAGTAATAGATTCATACTTTTCCTTTTCTAGCAAAAGTTCCTTAAATGCATGCTGCAATATTTCTTCCACTTTGCTTTTTTCTCGATATTTCCCTGTAATCTTCAGGCATATTCTATTGATTTTGTCCAGAGATTCATCATTAAATTTGTGAAACATTTCACAAATTTCATTAAATGAAAAAACTGCATTCTCTTTTACTGCGTAAAGACTAATCATATAAAAAGTCACTGCTCTGCTATGTGCCAATAATAATTCATTCGAAACAGACTGCTGGCACTCGATAAAAAAATCATAAAAATCAATATACGGCTCTTTCCTTCGATCAATAAACGTTTGAAAAAAGAATTTATTTTTTTGCACAAAATCAAGCATGGTACAAAAAATAACATCTTCTTTTTTTATTTTGTCGCAAATTTTATTCGTCTCCAGCAAATTTTTAGACAATTCTTCTTTTTTATCTGCAACTATTTCATTAAAAATAGCATACTTGTCTGGATAAAATTGCAGCATAATTTTGCGGCTAACATGTGCTTTTGCTGTAATCTCTTTAACTTGAATTTGCTGAATTCCTTTTTGGCGCAATAACATCAACATTGTATGTTTTAAATGGTCGGCAGCCTGTTTTACCTCTACATGGGACATAACAACATTCCCTCCTATAAAAGAAACGCTTACTTTCAACAAGTTTAATCAAGAATTTATTCCTACTCTCATTATAACAGAAAATTATATTTTGAATAAACTCCTTCCTGTTATAAAACAGAAATTATTTTATCTGCACATTTTCACTCGATTTATTTGTTAAGGAAACGTTCCGCTTTTTGGAGAAAGAAAAAAAGCTTCTAATAGCCCATTAGAAACTTTAACAAATATTCAGATCGGTTATCACTGCTGTTTTTTTGCCATTTTCCGAAGAAATCCTCGATATTCTCCATCTTTCATTTTCTCAGTTTGCTTCTCTTGTTTACCTTGAAATGATTGCAATGCCTTCCGGAAAGCTTCGTCTCCCATTGCTTGTATTTGACTCTTTTTTTCCTTATCTTGTTGTTGAAGATCTAAATTAAAAAAAGTTTTATTTGCTGGCTGATGTACTGTGTCTTTGCTTTCTATCCTCAAAATCGTTTCTTGAGGTTCTTTATTTTGTGAAGCAGACTGCACATTTATGCTTGTTAATAGAACAACTATCAAGAGAACAAAAACAGCGCAGCAGATGATTATCATCATTTTCAGACCCTCTCCATTGTCTCTTGTTTGTATGCTTTTGCTGCTTTTGCTACTCTTTCTCCCAAAGCCCTGCCCAACACCAACCCTTCTTTCGTAATCAGTTCTGTTTCCTCCACAGGACATGTAATGCCAACGCCATAATAAGATCCATATAACGCATTTTCAGGTACATTGCCAGGCAAACCAACGATAATCATGCCTTGATGAAGCATTGGTGTCATTAAATTAAGCATGGTCGATTCTAATCCTCCATGCGCAGTTGCTGTTGTACAAAAAACAGCTCCCACCTTATCTATCAGCTTGCCTTCTGCCCATAAATAGCCCAGCTTATCAATCCACGTTTTTAGCCCCCCACTTATTGTCCCAAAATGACCAGGGCAGCCCCAAATGACGGCATCCATTTCTGGCAATTTTAAAATATCTGCATCATTGACATGATCTATATAAACTTCTGTATTGGAAACTCTTTTTGCACCTTCTGCAACAGCTTCGGCTAAACACTTCGTATGGTCCCCTTCGCTGTCATACACCACGTAAATCTTCCTCATATAAAACAACCTCTTTTCTCATAATCTCTATCATCCGATTCTATTCATTTCTCACCCCGTAAGTGAAACTCCCCCCAGATTATAAGAGAAGACAATACATTTATCTGGATCGAGAGAAACTTGCCTGCCAAATTCTGATATAAAGTGAAACTTCAATCAGTGAGGGTTTTCCGCATCCCCCGCTAATTGTTAGTGGAACCAATCAGGCTTTTATGAGAAAGCTTCTAGCCACCTAGATTTCCTGTCTTCTTTTACACCCTCTTACATGGGGGTCAAAAGCCCGTTAATGCGTAATAAAAAGACACAGACTTATAACCTGCAACCCACGTCTTATGGCAACGTCTATGTGACTATTATTCTATCTTGCATCAGATTACAATCAGCTGGGATAAAACTCTCTCTCTTCAGTGAAGATTCGCTTTATAAAGGAATTCTGCTTTCTAATAAGGCGATTTTCTAGCTATCACATGCCCCTTTTCCTATTTGCAAATGCTGGCTGCTCTTTATTGAACAGCAAATTTTCATTTTTCATCAAACTATCAAATGAAATAGTTGAAACCCTTAAAGCAGCTTTACTTCTGCAGCGCCATTAGTTGATGGAAATTTTCACTTCTGCATTCATGCCTAAAAGCACTTTTTTGGTTGGATTTTGAATAGAAATTTTCACTGGAATTTTTTGAGTTGTTTTTGTATAGTTTCCAGAAGCATTTTGCGATGGCAACGCTGAGAATACTGAGTTGGTCGCATAGCCAATTTCTTCAATCTTTCCATCAAATACAACATCTGAATCTCCATCGATAGAAATATCCACACTGTCGCCAACTTCAATATCACTTACATTTTTTTCTTTAATATTTGCAACAATATATAAGTCATCCATATTTGCTTCCTGTGCGAGCACTTGGCCTGCTTGAACGAGTTGGTTTGCTTTTGCTTCATTTTTAATGATTGTGCCTGCTTCTACTGTTTTCACAGCAACTTCTTTTTCTGCCCCGGCGACTTTTCCAATTGTTTGTTTATTAGAAACTGTTTGTCCTTCTTTTCCTTCCCAGCTTGTCAGCACACCAGAAGTTGGTGCTACCATTTGGAATATATCTGCTGATACAGCGGCATCATCTGTTTTTACATAGTTTCTATTTTCATAATAAAGATATCCCCCAGCAGCAATTAACCCTAAAATGACTACAAGCCCTATAATGTTGATAAAAATTAATTTCCCTTTACTCATGTTTTTCTCCTTATCTATCATTAGTTGAATGAATTGATTATAATTTTTCTTTTGGAGCAGGCAAAAGCATCCTTTTTGGTTTTTGTACAAGTGCTCTACCTTTTCCAGTTGCCATTTTTCCAACAGATGCGATCAGCATAATAATACTTAAAACAATTAATATCGTAAAAAGCTCATGATACGCCCCAAGAACAGCTGCTCTTTTTGAATTGGCAACTATTTCATAAGAAGCCATGCTTTTGGCCCTGGCAACAGTTAATCCCTCTTCCACAAAATGTTTGGTCAACTTTGCTGCCGCTTCCTTAAATTCAGGGTTCGCTGAAGAAACTGCCATTCGAATTGACTCGTAATTCATGGCATTTCTAGTAATTAGAAACCAGCCAATAAATGGAGAAATAATGGCTCCGACCATATTTCGAATAGAATGCAGTGCAACAGAACGCATGGATGCTTGATGAATATCCCCTGCCAATGCTGTCCCAAGAGCACCAGAAACAAGCACCATGCTAATGCCCCCGCCAAGGCACGCTATTTGAAAATATAAAGCATTTAAAGATACTTCTGTGTCAATCATGCGCCATTTCAAACTGACATAAATAATGGCTAGAGACCCTATCACACCTAAAAAACCCGCTCCGACTTTATCATAAAAAATTGTTTTCAAAATCGCCGTTACAACAATTCCAACAAAAAACCAAAAATAAAAATGAGATAAATAAACAAATGGAAGATCCAGATTATTCCGCAAAAATCCATTTATTCCTGCAATTGCAACAATAAGTGCAATATGAGAGGCAACTGCCATTACTGTACCGGCAATAGTTTTTGGCGCTTTTAATGTATAAAAAGGCACTAATGGCATTTCTGCTTTCATATCAACAGCAATAAACAGCATAAACAAAATAAAAACAACCAGCATAAACGGCCATACATAAAAAGAGCTGAATCCTTTTTGCGATAAATTGCATAACGGAATAGCTAAAACAAATATAATCAGGCACCATAAAAAGACGCCTGTCTTATCGATCGCCTTCTGCTCCTTCTTATCACTTTTTGGCAGTCCGATAAACCCAATAACTAAACACAATATAGAAGCGAGGATATTTAATAGAAACAGCCAACGCCACGCATCTGCCTGCAAAGAAATCGAACCGAATAAAGCGCCAAGCGCACTTGCTCCAAATAACCCAGTAATAATCATAAATAAAAACATATTTCTAATTTTATTGGGAAAAGATATTAGGCTGACTGGCAAAATTGTTAGAAATAAAAAACCGGCACTAATCCCTTGAATAATCCTTCCTATTGTAAGCATGACTAATTCTGGTGATAATGCAGCAATAATGGAACCGCATAAAAATAGAAACGTAAAAAGCAGATAATTTTTTCTTAAGCCAAATTTCCTTGTTAATACAGGACCTAACGGAACCCCAAGTGCAAAGGCCAAATTAGATAATGTGGATGGCACTAATAAAACATTTGAACTTAATTGCAGCCCGTTTTGAATAATTGTCTGATTTAAGATGTATGAAAGATTAGAAAAGTATTGCGAGCCAATTGCAAATATCGTCAATATCGAAATGATTAAATACTGCGGGACTGCAACCTTTTCTATTTCTGAGGCAGATGTATTAACCTGCTTCCCCATATATCTTCCTCCTTTCTGAGCGCCTATTGATAAAAAAGGAAAGCTGTTTTCGTAAACTTTGTTGCTTTTAAAAGATTAGATTGATTTTCATTCCAGGATGCTCTCCTGGAACGAAAATCAGCCTTTTTTAACCATGGATTTACATGGACACTATCCGAAAACAATAATGTTTTAGAAAACAGCCAAAAGCAAAAAACCCTTTTTATGAGAAAATTAATAAACTTGTTTCCCTGCCTTCCATCTATTTTTTATAACATTAGCACTATATATATTGCATATAACAAGTTGTATTATACAATATAAAGTTTTAAAAAAACAACTAGAATTTTTCTAGTATACAAATAAAAAAGTTATCTGTTTTTCTGTTAACAGATAACCTCCCTTTTAACTGCCCCAACGTTTAAAATCTTGATTCAGCCGTTGCAAATAAATTTCCAGCTTCTCTAAATCTTGTTTCTCCCAATCTTGAAGCATTTCTTCATATCCCTTATAACGGGCCTTTTGAACTTTCTGCAAAATAGCTTTTCCTTCTTCGGTAATTTGCACAAGACTGATTCTCCCATTATTTGTATCCGGAAATCTTGTGATATATGCCTTTGTTTCCAAGTTGCTGATTTGTCTGCTTGCTGTTGAAATATTAAGCATTAAATGATGTGCGATTTCATTAATGCCAACTGGGCCATTTTTATGCAATTCACTTAATATCAAATATTCCGAACGATCGAGACTTCCTAGTTTAGGATGATTTGCTGTTATTAATCGCACAAGCATGGCAATTTCATATTCAATTGATTGAAGCGAGCTTTCTTTCACCATTCTCTCCCTTTCCATTAATCTGACCTTAATTCCACACGAATTTATTTCTGTATTATAACATAAGGATAAAAAAAAGAGGAAAGCAGGAGAAGTCCTCTGCTAAAATACAGACAGAGCACAAAATCAAGGGGGGATTATGTGAAAAAGAATCTTTTAATTATGGGCGGTGATAAACGCCAAGCTGATGTAATTAAGCAATTATCAGCTCTTGATATCATCCTTTATTTAGCTGGTTTAGAAGAATTGGCATTCAATCATAAAAACATCCAGCATGTTAACTTAAACGAAATTGATTTTTCGTTAATCGACAGCATTCTTCTGCCTATACCTGGTGTACATGATGAGGGGAAAATTGAAAGCACTTTTTCCTCAGAGACCCTTATTTTAACTAAAGAAATGATTGCTAAAACAAAAAAAGAATGTGTCATTTATTCTGGTGTTATCACGCCGTACTTGCAGGAGATTCAACATGCAGCAAACAGAAAAATGATTGCTATCTTCGCTCGAGACGATGTTGCTATCTTAAACTCTATTCCAACCGCAGAAGGAGCGCTAATGCTTGCGATTGAAAATACACCTTTTACAATTCATCAATCTAATGTAATGGTATTAGGTTTTGGAAGAGTCGGCAAAACAGTTGCCAGGCTATTTCATTCGGTCGGAGCCCATGTAAGTGTGTGCGTCCGAAAAAAAGAAGCTTATGCAAGAGTGATGGAAATGGGAATGACGCCCGTATGGATGAATTCCCTTCCAGAAGCAGCCGAAAATCAGACTATTTTTATTAATACCATTCCTTTTTCCATTTTAACTGCTAGCATTCTCGACCATGTAAACAAAGATGCACTAATTATCGATCTTGCATCCAAGCCAGGAGGCACCGATTTCGCTTATGCAAAAAAATTAGGCATAAAAACATTATGGTCTTTAGGGCTTCCTGCTAAAGTAGCACCGAAAACAGCAGGTGAAATTATTGGAAATGCATTGGCGAAATTATTAGTAGAACATCATTAAAAGGAAAAAAAGAATGATTCAGCAAAGTAATTTATTTCGCTGAATCATTCTTTTTCAAGCTAACATTTTCTAGATTTTTTCCTCTCGCACCTCTCTTGCTTCCAACCTCTCCCCTTTTTGTTTTCCAAATAGCATCAAACAAAAAAGTGCAACAGCAGCAAATAAAATATAAATAATAATCACATTGCCATAATTCATTGCCTCAGCCAAAAAACCGAATAATAAAAAGCCCACTGTATTGCCAATTTGTGTGGAATTCATATAAAGAGTTGTAGCCGTCCCTTGAGCATGCGGGATAAAATCTTGGAAATAAGAAATCGCAATGCCCGAAGTAATGGATACTTGTGCAGCACTTAATATTTGCAAAGGATAAATCTGCCACGGCTCTGTTACAAAAAAGAATAACGAAAAATAAACAAGAGCAATGGCAAATCCAATGCGAATCAATAAACCATTATCCAATTTTATGGCAAGAGCGCCGACCGCTATCATCATAGGCACTTCAAAAATGGGGGGGACACTAAAAATCAACCCAACATCAAACTCTGTTCCTCCGAGTACTTTTGTTACAAATTGAGGAGCATTTAACGTATGAATAGAAGTTGCTGCTGCAAGCAATAATGCTGCTGCTAAATTGCCAAATATATGAGGCTTTTTCACATATTCTGTAATTCCAACGCGATTTTGTTTATTCTCATAAACAGCCTTTGGAACATCCTTTAAGAAAAATAAAATGACAAACAGCCCTATTGCATAACCTGCTGCTACAAATAAAAATAATCCCTTAAATCCAATGATCACAACAAACCATGCAGCAAGTGCCGGTCCGACCGTCCAAGAAAGGGCAAAAAACATCCGAAATACATTCATAATAAACGGCGTTTCTTCTTTTGGCACATTAGCATTCTGCAAGGCTTCTCTAGCATATGCCCAAAGCTGAGGCACAGTTGCTGCAGCACTTCCCAATAATAAAAAAGCAATCACCGCCAATAGATAATAATCTCTTATATACGCAAAAAGACAGTAGCCAATCATTCCCATTAAACTCGCATAAATAAGGATTTTTTTCCGGCTAATATTGCTATCTGATTTTTTTGCAATAATGGTGCTGATTACCACACCACCCAATGCCATAATAGTCATAAAAATTCCAAAGCCAATATTGCTCATTCCAACTTCATCAATGCCAAACAAAGAAGAAAATGGTGCAAAAAAAGAGGTGGAAAGACCAAATATAAAATTGCACAAAAACAGCACTGGAAAAGAGGGGATTTTCCAAACTAAAAGCAACTTCCCTTTCATGCCGATTATTTTAGACATTTTTTGAGTCTCCTTTTTCCTTCTATTCACGAAAAACAATCGTTCGTTAACAGAATGATGCGAACATAACTTTCCCAGCTATGTTCGCACCTTTATTGTATTTTTTATTTTTTTAAAATATCATCAATCAGCGCTAATTCTTCTTCTGTAAAATCAAAATCATTAAGAGTTGCTGCATCGTCTTCCATTTGGCTGAATCTACTTGCAGCATCCATCTCTCCATTCAAATTATCTCCTATTTAGTTAAAACAGCATATTTCCTATAGAATTCATATTAACTTCATGTTTCCCTCTCCATATTAATAATGAACTGGAGATATATTATCTTTTATAAACGCTTTCATTCAATCGCCGTGTAACAATGTCTCCAATCACAATAGTTGTACAAATTCCAGCCTGCATTGCATAAAATATGGCCCCATATCATTCGGTGAAAAATAAAAAGTATAATTCTAAGCAGTTGCACTAAGCTGTCAAAACTCATTTGCCTGACTTTACATATATAGACAATTCCTTGCACAGCCCTTCTTCACTGCTTAGAGGTTATAGACGATTATTTTTTCTTAATAAGCATCAGCAAAAAAATAACAGATGACTCTTACACTAGCGATGTTTTTTCAGTTTCCAGAGAGAAGTTCCTCACTTTTTCTACACCTTTTAGCAGCTTGTCTCCAACTACATCCGCATCTTCAATATGTTCTATAATTACTTTATTAATTTTATCAAACAGACTGGTGCTATTGCTGAATTTTTGAATAACTTCATCATTTAAGTTCCTTTGTTCTTCTATTCCCTTTAATAAAAATATTACCTCTTTTTCTACATCCTGTATATTTGTTAAAAGATAATTTATTTGTTCAGCTGTTAAAGAGCTTAACTGTATCCCCTCTTTTATTAGGTCAATATTATGTTGATTGTTATTAAAAGCTGCTGTAATTTCTGTTTGTATTTGTGTGATAAGAGTAGATATGCTGCTGGTGCTTTGATTTGTAGTTTCAGCAAGTTTTCTTACTTCTTCTGCAACAACGGCAAATCCTTTTCCGTGCTCGCCAGCTCTTGCTGCTTCAATTGAAGCATTTAAGGCAAGCAAGTTGGTCTGTTCCGAAATTTGCTTAATCACTCCAACGATATTCTCTATTTCCTTTGATCTTTCACTAAGTTGAGTCATGCCAGAAGAAGTACTTTGAGATTGTACGCCTAAGTCATTTATTAAATTTAATATTTTATCAACTGCCTGTTTTCCATCTTTTGAAATTACCACCATATTATGAGAAGATGAAATTAATGTTTTCCCTTTTATTAAGATATCCTTTGAAACATTATTTGCATTTTTCGTAGTTTGTTCTACTTCATTGAATTGACCTAATAAAACCCCAACCATTTGTGCTAATAAATCATGCTGACTGTTTATATCATTGTGCTGTTCGATTACCGTCAATAATTCTATATGCAATTCATTTAAAAAATGCTGTAATTTATCTTCTCTCCCTTTTAGATTTTCATTTAATTCTGCTATTTGCTTTTTTAAAAGATTTATATCTTCTTTATATAATTTAGTTCTATTAAACATACATCCTTCACCCCAAGTGTTTTAGATAAATAAATATATGTCAATAGTACCAATCATCAAAGAAAAAAACTATTAGCATTATACGGTTTTCATTGTCTAAATTGTGAAAACTGAAATAAATCATCAGCACTATGAAAAACTATACAAATGAAAAAACCCCTTTATATATTGCCAAATCTTTTGGTCTGCTACAAAGGGGTTCATTCATACTCGCTTTTTTAATAAACTTCTTTTGCTTCTTTATTTTGAAAGACAACTCTTTCCTTTTTCTTTCCGGATTCATACACAGCACAAATCATTTGTTGTGTTTTTAACGCTTCTTCTCCGGTCACATCTGGAGCTCCAGTTTGCAAAGTATCATAAAAATTATTGATTTGCTTCACATGGCTGACACCCCAATACCCCTTCACACCATTTTCATAATGAAAAGTTTCTTGTGGATTATTATCTGCAATAAACTCTCTGCCATCAGTCAATCTCACACTAGCACGATCAGCTACCATTTTCGCTATCCCATTTTCACAATGTAGTTCGATTTCAACAGGAGCATCATACGTATAATAATTGATGGCATGAAATGCTGTTACTACTCCATTTTGATAAGCAATAACTCCCTCTGCTGCATCTTCTACTTCAATGATTTCATGAGCGCGATTGCTGATTGTCGCATCTACATACTTAATATCGCTGTCTACAAACCAGCGCATTAAATCCATTGTATGAATGGCTTGGTCAATAATGACACCGCCGCCTTCTTTTTCCCAGGTTCCTTTCCAATCGCTCTTTTGATAATACTCATCAGAGCGGTCCCATGTTACAGAAAGCTTTCCTGATTTAATGGCACCAAGGTCGCCGCTCTCCAACATTTTTTTAATTAGTCGAGAGCCTGGATTATAGCGGTTTTGAAAAATAACGCCAAGTGTTACATTGTTTTCCTTCGCCGTTTCTACCATTTCAACTGCATCCGCATAATGAATAGACATTGGTTTTTCTGTTAAAATATGAATCTTTCTTTTTGCTGCTGCAATGGCAACAGGTGCATGCAAATGATGAGGCAAACAAATCTGAATAACATCCAATTGCTCGCTTTCAAACATTTCTAGATAATCTGTATAATAAGCACATTGATAAATAGCCGCCTTTTGTTCTGCTCGTTCTTTTTTTACATCACAAACTGCTACGAGCTCGCAATCTTCTCTTGAAACAATCGATTGAGCATGCATTGGAAAAATATTTCCGCAGCCAATTATCGCTACTTTATATTTAGTCATTGGTGATTCCTCCAACCCTATTCATTATTTATTCATTTATGCTTTTTTCTTTATACCCACCACATTTGGGATGGAGATTCTTCAATCAAAACAGATTTTAAATTAGTGACAGCTCTTGTTAATCCTTCTCGAATAGACATAATCGGATCTTCATGTTCAATGCTTACTACATAATCATAACCATATGTGCGCAGTGCACTCATCATGTCAGACCATTCTTTTAAATCATGGCCGCAGCCGACAGAGCGGAATGTCCATGCTCTAGTTTGCACCTCACCATATGGCTGCATATCTGTCAGCCCATACATATTGGCATTTTCTTGATCTATAAATGTATCTTTTGCATGGAAATGATGGATTGCCTTTTCCTTTGCCAAAATTTTAATGGCTCCAACAGGATCAATCCCTTGCCACCATAAATGACTTGGATCTAGATTTGCGCCAATTGCATCACATGTTTCTTCACGAAGCTTTAATAATGTATATGGTGTATGCACTAAAAATCCGCCGTGAAGCTCTAAACCGATTTTCACATTATTTTCTTTTGCAAAATGGCCGACTTCTTTCCAATAAGGAATCAGCTTTTGCTCCCATTGCCATTTTTTTATATCACTATATTCATTTGGCCATGGCGTAACAGGCCAGTTAGGGAATTTGGCTCCTTCATGATCGCCAGCAGTTCCTGAAAAACAATTCACAACAGGCACATTCATTAAGGATGCCAGCTTAATCGTTTTCACTAGCGTTTCATGGGACTCTTTTGCAAAAGTTTCCTCTGGAGAGATTGGATTGCCATGGCAGCTGAATGCACTAATCATCAAATCTCGATCTTCGATTTTTTGCAGATATTCTTTGCGAAGCTCTTCGCTTTCAAGCAGAGCATCCAGATCACAATGGCTGTTTCCTGGATAACCTCCTGTACCGATTTCCACTGCTTGAATGCCTGCAGCTTTTACTGCATCAAGCATTTCTTCAAAAGATTTATCTGCAAATAGGACTGTAAATACACCTAATTTCATTAATAACGCTTCCTTTCTTTTGCTGTCGCATTTTTAGAAGAGCCTATTCTTTTGTAGCGAATAAGCTCTTTATATAAAAACTTCTTTAGATTTTAGCAATTGTTTTTGTTTCTGTTGATTTAAGCGCTGCTAAGATAACGCCAAGAGACCGCTTGCCTTCTTCTCCTGTAATTAAAGGCTCTTTATCATTTAATACACAATCTACAAAGTTTTCGACTACATAAGAATTATTTTGGCCTCCATTATCATTTGACTGGATTTTTCCTAATTCATAATTGACCACTTCCCCTGTTGCATACTGTACAACAAGAGAATACGTAGGATGATCTTCTAAACGCAATACTGCTTTTTCTCCATAAATAATGGTTGAGTTATCTTCTTTTCCTACATATGCCCAAGAAGCTGCAAGCGTCCCAATAATGCCGCTTTCTGTTTTTAATACACAAACTGCATTATCATCTACATCAGCAAAATCTTTTGCACTTGTTTCAACAAATGCTCCTACTTCCACAAATTCTTCTCCTAAAATGTAGCGAAGCAAATCCGTTTTATGTACACCAAGATCGCCCATTGCGCCAATAAATGCTTGCTCCTTCTTAAAGAACCAGCCTTCTTTTCCTTCTACGCTCCAGCCTTCAGGTCCGCCATGGCCAAATGCAGAACGGAAACTGTAGATTTTGCCGATATCTCCATTTTCAATTAATTGACGTGCTTTTTGATGCGACTTTACAAAACGTTGATTATGGGCAATCATCAGCTTTTTGCCGCTTTTTTCTGCCGCTGCAATCATTGCTTCTGCTTCTTCATGTGATGTCGCCATTGGTTTTTCACATAAAACATGAACCCCTGCTTCTAATGCTGCAATTGAGATCGGGGCATGAAGGTAATTGGGAGTACAAACGCTTACTGCATCTATCTCTCCATTTTGCAATAATTCTTTATAATCTGTATAAGCTTTCGCTTCATATTTTTCTGCTATTTTATTAGCGCGTTCTTCATTAATATCGCAAACTGCCACAATCTCTACATTTTTATGAAAATGATATTCCGGCAAATGACGATGCTGTGCAATGCTTCCACAACCAATAACTGCAATTTTTAATTTTTCCATACTCATTTTCCTCCTTATTTACAAAACAAATTTTCTCTTTTTTTAATAAAACTTAATTATTCACTGTTTTTGCTTCTATTTTTTCTAAAGGCTTTGCATTTCCATAAACAGGTCGTTTTCGTTCAACTGGCATTGCCCATTTCACTGCATTTGCAATTACTTTTTGAATGGATTCATTATGATAAGTCGGGTAAGTTTCATGCCCTGGACGGAAATAGAAGATCTTCCCATTCCCTCTTGCATATGTGCAGCCGCTGCGGAAGACTTCTCCACCTTCAAACCAGCTTGTGAAAATTAATTCATCTGGTGCAGGAATATCAAAATGTTCCCCGTACATTTCTTCCTTTTCCAATTCAATGTACTCTCCAATCCCTTCTACAATAGGATGGTTTGGAGCAACAACCCATAGGCGTTCTTTCTCATCTGCTTCTCTCCATTTAAGATCACAGCTTGTGCCCATTAATGTTTTGAAAATTTTTGAAAAATGTGCAGAATGGAGGACTATCAATCCCATGCCATCTAATACACGCTGTTTTACTTTTTCTACAATTTTGTCATCAACCTCATTGTGGGCAAGATGTCCCCACCATACTAGCACCTTTGTATTGTTTAACACTTCATCTGTTAAGCCATGCTCTGTTTCATCCAATGTTGCTGTTTGCGTTTTATATCCTGCTTTATTTAAAAAGCCAGCAATAGCGCCGTGTATGCCTTCAGGGTAAATATCAGCAACAACTGGATTCTTTTTTTCATGTCGGTTTTCATTCCAAATAGTGATCATTAATGATCCACTCCTCTTTGTTTTCTATAGCCTCATTATAAATAATGTAAGCGCATAATAATATGCTTTATTCTGCCTTCTTTTTATTCAATTGTGTCATTATTTTTTCTTTTTAAAAATATTCCTTATAAAAAGCAGCTCGAGGTATACATAAAAAAATGGTACACTTTAATGAAAAGGGGGAATCACTTATGATCAAAGAGAGAAGCAAAAATTCAGTTGACAAACCCGTGATTGAAGAGGTTATTTACCAAAATCCTTTATTATTTTTAAAAATTTGGGAAATCAATGAAAAAGAGAAAGCCTACTCCACTTTAGAGCAGCATCCGTGGCACTATCATAAAGAAGTAGAATTTCTTGCCATTATAGAAGGCAATTTGGCGATACAAAATAAATATAATACAACAATTTTAGGACCTGGCGATGTCTATATTATGGGGACGTCCCAACCCCATCGCTCCTGCAAACCTGCATTCGGCGTTTTAAAATATATCGTTTTCCAAGTAGATTTGACCAAACATTTTGACCAAAGCATCTTGCCTTATTTATATTGCTTTTCAGAACTGACACATCCGCTTGAGCAGCTAAATTATATATTTGAAATGAATCCTTTAATCAAACAAGAAGCCCATTGTTTAATTATCGACAGTTTTAAAGAAGCTCAAGAGCAGCAAAAAGGATATGAAATTGCCATCAATTATCACATAAAAAAATTGATGCTTTTATTGGTGCGCCATGATACGAAAAATTTATTGAATTATACAGAGGAAAATGATTTGACCCGCCTTAAGCCAGTGCTTGACTATATTGATCATCACTTGCAGCATAAAATTTCTGTAGAAGAAGCAGCCAATCTGCTAAATTTAAGCTATCATTATTTTATTAAATATTTCAAAAAGATAATGGGACTTTCTTTTGTCGATTATATTAACTTTAAAAGGATTAAAAAAGCAGAATTGCTGCTGTTGACAAGTGATTTGAGCATTACGGAAATCAGCTATGAAATCGGCATAAGCAATATAGCTCAATTTTATAAACTGTTTAAACGCTTAAATAACTGCTCTCCCAAGGAATTTAAGCAAAAAATGCAAAGTGAAACAGAAATTTCTTTGCCTAAAGAAAATAATTCAAAATCTCTTTATCTATTTTAAAAAAACAGCAGTCCAAAAATCATATTATCCACTTTTGGTGAATAGGCTAAAAGATATTAAAAATGGATGGTGGTAATCATGAATCTGCCAACAATTTTATCTGGGCCTATTCTGCGGAGAGTGGAAAAAAAGGCAATCTATATTTGGATTGCTCTAAGCAAAAAACGCCAATTAGGGGCAAAGGTTTATTCTATTCAGGCAAAGCACACGACAAAAGAACATACTTATGAACTAATCAGCGACCAATCAGAAACCCAAACATTTCGTTTGGGAAAAAATTTATATATTTATTTAATCAAAATCCTTCCACACACAGAAACCTTTCCTTCGCAAACTTTATTAGGGTACAATATTGAATTTAAAAAAGGCAATACTGTCTGTGATTTAGGAGATTTTCAATTACTATCCTCTAACAGTCCAACCTCAATCTGTTATGGAAACCTACAATATCCTTCCTTTTTTATTCCAGACTCTAATAAACAAAACTTACTGTATGGTTCATGCCGCAAACTGCATGGAATCGGAAGGGACGCCTTAGGTTTAGGAGATGACAAACTGCAGGAATATCACCTTAATTTTAAAAAAAGGCCCGGCGCTCTTTTTATGACAGGTGACCAAATTTATGCAGATGATGTTCCAGCGCCTATTGCTCCCTTTTTTACTAAACTGGGAAATCAATTGATTGGCCGCAAAGAGCAGCTGACATCACTATGTGAAGAACTTAAAAATGCGCCATTTCAAATCGCCATAAACCAAATAAACGGAAGAAAAGATATAATAAAAAAATATTGTCAGTTTACTTCCAGAAAAGGTGATAACCATCTCCTAACACTTGGTGAATATGCAGCCATGTATACGATGAGCTGGAGTCCTGAAATATTGGAATTGGCAATAAATGAACAGCATCTAAAAACATTCGAAGACCATTTATCCAATGAGGAGATTTATATAGAAACAGAAACATATCAACAAAAAGAGTATGAAAAAAAAATTAGCAGGTTAAAAAGAACATACAGCCAGCAATGGAAAGAAGTAGCAGCATTTTATCAGTCTATACCGAAAGTGCGCCGTTTATTAGCAAATATTCCTACCTATATGATATTTGATGATCATGATATAACAGATGATTGGAACATTACAGAAGAATGGCAGCAAAAAGTAGGTAGTTCGCCCCTCGGAAACCATGTTATTGCAAATGCTTTAACCGCCTATTGGGCATTTCAAGGATGGGGAAACGACCCTTCCGCTTTTCCTCCCTCTTTTCTAAATAAAATATGGAATTATGTAAAACGGCTAAAAGTAAATACACCAGATTATAAGGAATGGATCCACCTATTATTAAACTTTAATTCTTGGAATTACATCGCACCAACAGCTCCCCAAAGCCTTGTATTAGACACAAGAACTCAAAGAGCTTACCCAGCAGACAGAACTTTTGTTGTCGGGAATTTGCTGAAACAGCAAACGAATGGGCCAAATTTGATTCGCAGAAAAGAATGGGATAATATATCAGAGCTATTGTCTGCTAGTGGCTGGCAGTCCAATACTCCTTTACTAATTGTTTCAGCAACCCCTCTATACGGAGTTCATTTAATTGAATCCTTTTTAAAAAACTACATTATGCCTATCACAAATATAGTTCCCTCTCTGCAAGAAAAGCTTGATTTAGAATGGTGGAAATTTAATGGAAGAGGAGTTTCCTTTTTTCATCAACAAATTGCAAAGTGGAATCCAAGTGAATGTATTATCCTATCAGGAGATGCACATATGGCCTTTTCCATTCAAACAGAGGTATTTTTACTAAAAGAAAAAAAAAGAACTATTCACCAATTTACAAGCAGTCCAATAAAAAATCAGTCTTTTAATGGTTTGGCAGAAATTGCTTTAAAAGGCTTTCTGCAGATTAGAAATTATCGCACAAAAAAACATTTGTTCTCTCGCTATTGTGGGGAGGATTATATGGTTCATACAAAAGAAACGCCTGCTGCCTGCTTATGGAAAGAAACCATCTCCCACCAAGTTTTGCAAAATGGTTCTATTATTGATACAAAAAATAATTTAGGATGGCTTTCTTTTGATGAGCACGGTTTTCGGAATACCTTTTTGCGGAAATAAAGAGAAATTAAGCATTTCTTAAGCTGCTTTCATTATGATTGCACAGGGATTGTTTTGCCCTTTTATGCGATGCAGTCTCTCTCATAATGAAAGGAGTTTTTTTATGTCAGTATCTATCAACAGCAATTATACCAATCTTTATGGCAGCTGGAATACAGCAAACATGACAAACACATCCACTAGCAATAACCAACAAACAGCCAGCAGCAGTCAACCAGCCTTTGGAGACTACTTGCAGCTTGCCACAAACAATCAAGGAAACAGTATCGGCAATTATGACAGCATCTCAACAGACAACACATCATTAACGACTAAGCAGAAAACAGCTTATTTAGAAACAATGCTAAAACGAATTCAGTCAACAGATACAAGTGATAGTTCTAATCTTCCTGAAGGCTTGCAGACAGCGTTAAGCACTGTAAATAATCTTCTTGGCAATTTCAATGCAAGCAGCAGTTCTGAAGAGGAAATTTCCAATTTATTTACATCTGTAACAGAAACACTAGAAAAATCTAAACCATCTAAAGCGGAAATGCAGGCAAACGGAATGACGACGTCTCCACCGCCGCCAATAAACAGCAATGCAGAACAATCAGAGAATACTGCAGCAGAAACAAACAGAGCACTTTCTGTCGACCAGATGAAAGAATTCATTTCTAATCTTATCAGCACACTGAATTCGGATAGTGATTCTACTGAAAGCATCAGTGATTCTTTAAGCACTAATTTAATAGACCAGCTTTCCGAATATGATGAAACTACTGCAACAGATGCTGAAGTGCAAGCACTATTTGAAAATTTAATGAAGCTGCTAGAAGAATCACAGCAAAACACGCAAACCGCTACTAGTTCTGAAAGCAACTCAACAGCAGCATTCCCAAACAGCATTCAAATGACAGGCGCATCTTTGCCACCATTTAATTGGAAACCAAATAATTCAGCTATAAACATGATTCAAAACAGTGCGTACTCCTCAGGTGTGCAGCTATAACTTTAAACACGATATTTTTTCAGTCACTATTTTATTAAAATACTAGAAATAAGCAAGGAATGCTCATTAATCATTCCTTGCTTATTTCTTTGTGCTTATACTTTAAACTTGCCAATCAACATCATTAAATCTTCTGCCATTTTTGTTAGAGAAGCTGCTGATGCAAAGATTTCCTGCATAGATGCCAGCTGCTCTTCTGTTGCCGCCGATACATTTTGAGTGCCAAAATCTGTTTGTTCCGATACTTCCTTGACAAGATTCATCACTACTGCCATTTGTTCCATTCCTTGCGTTAATTGCTCAACAGATATGGAAACTTCTGTGATTTGCCCACTTACTTCATCAATAGATCCTTTAATATCTTCAAATGTAACACCTGTCTGATTCACTAGCTTAATGCCGCTTTCCACATCATCTGTAGCATTTTGCATCGAGCTAACAGCATTGCCTGTCTCTGATTGGATTTTTCGAATCAAATTTGTAATTTGATTCGCAGACTGAGAAGATTGTTCCGCTAATTTGCGCACTTCATCTGCTACAACAGCAAACCCTTTTCCTTGTTCACCTGCTCTTGCTGCTTCAATTGCGGCATTTAATGCAAGCAAATTAGTTTGATCTGCTATATCATTAATCACTTTTGAAATGGCTCCAATTTCATTTGAATGCTTTCCTAGCTCCTCAATTAATTTGGATGTTTCTAAAAAAGTTTCATTGATTGTATTCATCTGATTAACAACTGTTTGCATTGCCTCATTGCCCATTTTTGCCTTAATGGAAGTTTCATTAGCTTTTTCAGCAACAATATTGGAGTTGGAAAAAATTTGTTTTACATATTGCTGCATTCCTTGAACAGTACGATTTGTTTCCTCTACTTCCTTTACTTGTTTATCTGTTCCCACTGCCATTTCTTGTATAGTATTAGAAATATGTTCAGATGCATTATTCATAGAATCAGCACTTGCTGCCAATTCTTCAGCAGATGAAGCAACCTGCTGAGAATCAATGGACACTTGATTAATAACATCCCTTAAATTCGCCGCCATCGTGTTAAAGGATACAGCAATGGCACTGATTTCATCTTTTTTATGAGAATTGACTTTAATATCTTCTACAAGCAAATCTCCATTGGCAATTTTTTGTGCTTCCTGATTAATTGCTTCTAATGGTTTAAATCTGCTGCGGATAAAGATGATTAATAAAACAATCCCAACAACTGCAAGTGCAATAGATATTATAAATGTAGTTAGGTTAGAATTCATTAAATCCTTTTGTATATTGTCCAATGCATTATTAGCTAAAGCCGCATTTTCAAAATATGGTTTTGTATTGATTTGCGCCATTAATACATAACGAACTTCCCCATCAAAAACAATTGGATAATAAATCTCTGCACTATTTTCTGTCATTTGCATGCTCTGCTTCGATGATTTTACTACCTGATCCACCTTTGAATCTTCAACCGTTTCACCCTTATTCCATCTGGAATTTTGTCCGCTTTGCAAATTTTCTGTAAGAACTAAATGACTGCTGTCTATTAGATATAATGTCTCTATTCCATTGCCCTCTTGAATAAAATGGGAAAGAGAATCTTCAAAAATAGTGGCATTTAAGCCCACCTCTACTATTCCTTTGCCATTAAGTTTAGGAATAGATAAAAATTTATAGATATCCCCTGTTTCCTGTTTTAAACGAAGAGGTCCCTGAATGATTTCAGTTTCACCTGTTAACAGACCTTTAGTTGTTTGATCAAATTTAGTTAGATTAAACCCTAAAGAAGCAGAATCTGTTGCACGAGTAAATATACCTTTACTGTCTGTCAGCAATAAATCGGTCATTCCTGTCTGTTCTGCAATTTTCTTCAAATCATTATTTGATAAATTTTGTTTAGAATCCATTTGCTGTAAGGCATATGCCGCATTGAGCATATTCTTATCAATTTGCTGTTCTAATATAATAAGATGATTAGAAATTTCTGATGCCTGTTCTGTTAAAGTACTTTTCACATTTTTTTCTGAATTACTATCAAGCTTGTTCCTTACACTTTCTGTCTGCTCCTTCAGTCTAGCCGTCTGCCCCCATTGCATGGTGCTCGTCAGACCAATAAGAAGTGCAATAACTGCGCTTGTTAACATAATCATTCTGGTTTTTAATGTCATACCATTCCCTGCTTTCTATAAAAACTCCATCTTTTGATAGGATTTATAAAAGAGTTCCCCTTTTTACTACCATCGGATTTTTCACTAAAAAGTTTATTTCCTCACTGATTTCCTGCCGATTAAACAATAAAAGAAGTTCTCTAAAAAACAAAAGTACTATTTTTATATAACTCTATCACTAGCTTTTAAATACATTATCAGAGTAATTAGTCAAAGTAAATAGCCATTGTGAACAATTCTAAAAATTCAAATTATTGTTAGAATATCTGACAACTTTGTTGCAACAACTTTTTTTATCTTTTATGATTTCATTTGTAAATAGCAACGTAAAAAAATATTTTTTTCGTATAACCTTAATAATTGGTTTAAGGGTCTCTACAAAGAAACCGTAAATTTCTTGCTACGAAAAAAAGTATGCCTTTTTGCATATTTTTTCGTAGCTATTTTTATGCCCAAAAATAAAAAAGGAGTGGTTTTTTTGGAAGAGATGCAAGTAAAGCAGAAAAAATTGAACACTTTGGAGCCGACAATTTTGGAGAAACTATTTAAACTTTCTGAAAGGAATACAAGTGCTAAAACAGAAATATTAGCTGGAATAACAACCTTTATGACGGTAAGCTATATTATTTTTGTGAATCCTCTTATTTTAAGCGAAGCAGGCATTCCGAAAGAAGCCGCACTCGCTGCCACCATCTATAGCACTGTCTTTTGTACCTTGCTTATGGCTTTATGGGCAAACTTTCCTGTTGTTGTTGGACCAGGCATGGGATTAAATGCATTTTTCACGTATACAGTGGTCATTGGACAAGGACTAAGCTGGCAAACCGGGTTAGGGGCAGTATTTATTTCAGGGGTGTGTTTTTTTATCCTTTCTGTTACAGGCATTCGAGAGAAATTGGTGGACGGCGTTCCTAATGCCCTTAAATCAGCCATGGGTGTTGGAATTGGACTTTTTATCGCCTTTATTGGATTTAAAAATGCAGGCATTATTGTCGCTAGTGAATCTAATTTTGTTGGATTAGGCAATATTACTTCAGGTGGACCATTGCTTGCAGTAATTGGACTTGCAATTGCAGCGGCTTTAATGGCTTTACGGGTTAGAGGGGCTTTAATCATCAGCATCTTTGCTATTGCTGTTATTTCAATGGCTACAGGATTTTCCGCTGTTCCCACTTCCATACATGATGTAGCATCCCTTTCTATTCCTAGCATTGCCGATACTTTTATGCAAATGGATTTAAAGGGCGCGATTGCATATGGGATATTCTCCGTCATTTTTTCTTTTACGATTGTTGAGCTATTCGATAGCCTTGCAACATTAATCAGCCTTTCAAAAAAAGCAAATTTAGTTGATAAAAATGGGAAAATTCCTAACTTAAATCGAGCTCTAACTGCAGATGCAATTGGCACAATGGTAAGTGCCATGTTTGGAAGCACTGCATTAAATACATATGTAGAAAATGCCACAGGAATTGCAGAAGGAGGGCGCACTGGCTTAAAAGCATTGGTAGTTGCAGTTCTTTTTGCACTCGGCCTTTTCTTTGCGCCATTAGTTAATATCATCCCTGCTGTTGCTACAGCACCTATTTTAATATTAATCGGTTCTTTAATGTTAAGCGAAATTAAAAATATCGATTTTGATGATTTCACCAATGTAGTCCCTGCCTTTTTAACGATCATTATGATGCCACTAACTTACAGCATTGCAGAAGGAATGGCATTTGGCTTTATTTCTTATACGCTTTTAAAACTTGTAACAGGCAAATATAAAGAAGTGCATTGGATTATGTATTTTGTCAGCATTGCATTTATTATCAACTTTATTATGTTAAACCACTAAAAAAAGGATATCCCTATCTTCTCCAATAAAAGGGATATCCTTTTTTATCCTCTATTTTTAAACTCCCAACTCCTTTATCCATTTGCTTTGTTTAAAGCTGCTGGCTGATTTTTGTAATCTGTTGACTGAAAGAGACAGTATGAGACTCTTGCGAGGGAAACTCAGCGCTCGCCCGGGGAACGCAAACAGCTAAGTTTAACAGAGGCTATCTATTAAAAATATTTATTTTTTTTATAAATCCACTTCACTTTTGTCTAAAAATGTCGAAAATAAAATAATAACGGAGAACAATTTAAATAACTCCTGAATACTAATCAAAAATCTCCATTATCACCAATTAAAAGAAGGGAAACAACCAAATGACATTTTTCAAAAAGAATACAGCTGTACGCTTAAGCACAAAATTATATATTGCATTTGCCTTGATTCTTATTCTGCCAACCATTACTGCTGGATTCCTATCCTTTAATAGTGCAAAAGAACAATTAGAAAACAAACTATTAACAAGTGCAGAGGAAAATATAAAACTCTTAAATTCTAATATTAACAATACTATCTCCCCTAAGGTTCATGATGCTAATTTTTTCTCTGAAAAAATTACAGAAGAACTCTACGGTACTGGAAATGGTTCTGCAGGTGCACAAGCTAAATTCCAGCAGTATATTGAACTTCATCCAGAGGTGCAGAGCATTTATGTAGGAACAAAAGACGGCAAAATGATCACATACCCAGAACTCGACCTTCCTAAAGATTATGATCCAAGAGAACGTCCATGGTATGAAGATGCTCAATCAAACAAAGGCAAAGCTATCATCACAAATCCTTATGTAGATGCCAGCACTGGCGAAATGGTCGTCACCATTACCAAAGAAACAGCAGATGGGTCTGGAGTCATTGGAATTGATATCAATATTAATGCTTTAAAAGCTACTGCTGAAGAAGTTTCTATCGGGAAAAAAGGCTTTGCCATCTTGCTCGATAAAGATCAAAATTTCATTGTGAGCCCTACTGCAAAAGCTGGCGATAAAGCACAGGATAGCTTCTACAGTAAGATGTTTGAAGAAAAAACAGGCAATTTTCAATATACATTAAAAGGCGAAAACAAGATAATGTACTTTTCAACAAATAATGTCACAGGCTGGAAAGTTGCAGGAACTATGGTTCTTTCCGAAGTAAATGATGCTGCCCAGCCAATCTTAAATACTACTTTACTTGTAATCATAACAGCTATTATTATTGGTTCTGGCCTTATTATTCTTATCGTGCGTTCTATTACCAAAAGATTAAAAGACTTGCAGCAAAAAGCGAAAACAATAAGTGAAGGAGATTTGACCGAGGTAATTGATCTTACAAAAAAAGATGAAATCGGCAATCTGTCGCAGTCTTTCCATGATATGCAAACATCCTTGAGAAATCTGCTTGGAACAGTCGACCATCATGCTGTTCAAGTGGGATCAGCGGCAGAGGAGCTAAACGCAAGCGCTGAACAAACAAGCGAAGCAACACAACAAGTCGCAACCGCTATTCAGCATGTGGCCGCAAGTGCCGAACAACAAACATATAGCATGGATACAAATAATACTTTAATTGAAAAATTAGTAAATGGGGCAAAGATTATTGCCAAAAGTTCCATTGAAGTTTCTGAACTAACAAAAGCAACAACCAACAAAGCAGCAGAAGGAGAAAAATCCGTTAAACAGACCGTTAATCAAATGAATTTGATTCATAAATCTGTAACCGAGTCTAATGCTATTATTGGTTCACTTTCTGATCGCTCTAAAGAGATCTATTCCATCTTAAATGTCATTACAGGAATTTCGGAGCAGACAAATTTATTGGCTCTTAATGCAGCAATTGAAGCAGCAAGAGCTGGGGAAGCAGGGAAAGGCTTTGCCATTGTTGCAGATGAAGTAAGAAAATTAGCAGAGCAATCACAAGTATCTGCAAAGCAAATTGCTGAATTAATTAATGCTATTCAACACGACACAAAAAGCACTGTTAAAAACATGGCAACTGTTGCAGAAAATGTCCAGCATGGCTTGACCGTTTCCGAAGAAACCATTCAAAAATTCACAGAAATTTTTGCTGGAATGCAAGAGATATCACCTAAAATAGAAAGTGTTTCTTCAACCATTCAAGAAATGACAGGAAGCATCCAAGAAGTAGAAACAACTGCCAATAATATTTCTGACCTTGCTAAAAACAATGCAGCATCCTCAGAAGAAGTTGCTGCATCTACAGAAGAACAGTTGGCATCGATGGAAGAAATTTCATCTTCTGCAAATATGCTCACCAATATGGCAGAAGAGCTAAGCGATATTATGAAAAAGTTTAAATATTAATATTTTCTAAAAAAAATAAAGGGAAACTTTAATCATTAGAGATTTTCCACTTCCACACTGATCCTTTAATTTGAGATCTATGAATCTAATACAAAGACATTGCCACAGGCATGGCAATGTCTTTATACTTTTATATCAGACTTCAACAGGCAAGTTTCCCCTCCTAGATTTCTCGTTTACTTTTATAATATCGAGACGGGATGCCAGTTAATTCCTTATAACGAAAAAAGTTGCTGAGGAATTATCGTTTTGCCTTTATTCCTGTTTACTCTTTCTCTATTACATTTTCTATTGCATTTGTTAAAATGCTGATGATTTTCGCTATTTCCTCTTTTGTAATAATAAGCGGTGGAGCCAGCACAATCGTATCGCTGTCATTATACGTAATACTGCGGCATATCAAACCAAGATTTGCACATTCTGCAACAATTTTTGGCGCTGCTTTTTCTGAAAACCTTGTTTTGGTTTGGGCTTTTTCGTATAGTTCAAATCCGGCAAGCAAACCAATCACCCGAATATCACCGATGCACGAAAACTGATTTTCCATTTTCTCCAATCCCTTTAATAACTCCATTCCCATCACAGAACTATTTGCTACAAGATGCTCCCTCTCAATGATATCCAGATTTTTCAAAGCGATACTGCAGCCAACTGGATGACCACTGTATGTAAAACCATGAAAAAGAGTGCCTTGTGACTTTTCTTTCAGCAAATCATGTATCTTTTCTGACATAATTACTCCACCAAGGGGGAAATAGCCTGATGTAACTCCTTTTGCAAACACAATCAAATCTGGCTCTACATCCCAATGCTCCACTGCAAACATTTTCCCTGTCCGTCCAAAGCCGGTAATCACTTCATCTGCAATAAAAAGAATTCCATATTCATCACAAACTTTACGCACTTCTTTTAAATAGTCGCTATCTGGAATAAACATTCCACCTGCTCCAATCACCGGTTCTGCAATAAAAGCAGCAATGGTTTTCGATCCTTCCTTTTCTATTTCTCTTTTTAATGCATCAACTGAATCCGAATCAATATGGTAAAAATCTGGAGCCAGTGAATTGGTCATTTGATGGAATTCTGCTATTCCAGTCGCACTAGTAGCACCTGCAGCCACACCATGATAGGCTTTTTGGCGGGAAATAATTTTTTTCCGCTCTGGTTCTCCTTTTAATAGCCAATAATGGCGAACTAGCTTAAAGGCACTTTCATTTGCTTCAGAACCTCCAGAAGTAAAAAAGACCGTATTAAGATTACCAGGCGCAAGTCTCGCAATCTTTTCCGCAAGAAGGATGGCAGATTCATGGCTAAAAGTAGAAAAAGCAGAACTAAAACTTAGCTTTTTCATTTGTTTCTTCGCTGCTTTTGCAAGCTCTTTTCTTCCATAACCAACTGCAACATTCCAAAGAGATGACATTCCTTCAATATATTCTTTCCCGTTTATATCCTTTAAATAAATGCCTTTTCCTTCTTCAAAAATAATTGCTGGTCCATTTTCCTGCTGCTGCTTAACAGAAGAAGTTGGATGGAGAAAATGTTTTTTGTCCAGATTCCCCAAGTTTATTTCTTTTTCTTCATTCATTTCCCTGCCCCCTTTTATACATTATTTCTCCTCCAATAACGGTCATCAAAACTTTTGTATCCTTTATTTTATTTTCCTCAAAGTGCATAAAACCTTTAGGCACAATCGTCATATCCCCAAGTTTTCCAACTTCTAATGTTCCTTTGTTTGCTTCATCAAAAGATGCTCTGGCTGCATTTATTGTATACATTTTAAGTGCTTGGTCTAGGGTGATTTTATTTTCTGGTGCAAGGACTTTTCCTCGTTTTGTTTTCCGGGACATCGCAGCATAAATAGCAAAAAATGGGGAGCCTGGGGTAATAGGTGCATCAGAACTGCCTGCTGGAGATAGGTGATGATCCATCATTTTTTTGGCTGCAAAAACCTGTGAAGAAAGTGTGGAATCCAAATTTTCTTGATAAACATCACCTGCTTGATACACCAAGGCTGGCTGCAGTATAGGAATAATTTCTAAAGCTTTCATCTTCTTTAATAATGCTTTATTTGTTATCATACTGTGCTCGATGCGATGGCGATGATTGCTTCTGGGATATGTTTGTAAAGCTTTGTCATATGCCTGGATTACTTGTTCAACTGCTCTGTCTCCAATGGCATGGATGGCAATCTGGTATCCTAATTTATGTGCAGCCATTACTTTTTCTGTTAATTCTGCTTCTGTGTACAGCAACATTCCACTCTGAACAGTTTCATTGTAGTCAATTGAAATGGCGGCTGTTTTTCCGCTGATTGTACCATCAGCAAATAATTTCATTGCACCTATTCTGAAATAACCATTTTTTTCCTTCTGTTTTTTTATAGCTTTTTGGAAAAATTTTTCTAGAACCATTCCATAAATCCGAATAGACAGCTCCTTGTTTTCAGCCATTTCTTTTAATACCATATATTCTTGTTCAAAAGAACCAGAGAAAAATCCAAGACCAGCATCATGTACACTTGTTATGCCCTTGGAAAGATTTTCATTGATTGCAAGTTTTATTGCTTCTTTCATTTGTTCCTTCGTATAAGCTGGAATTACTTGTTTTGCCAGCTGCATTGCTTCTTCTTTTAATACTCCAATAGCTTCCCCATCGTCATTTCGGACGATTTCGCCATTTTTTACTGTTGTTTCTTTTGTCAGTTTCATTAACTGAAGAACCGTCTTATTTACAACGGCTGTATGTTCACAATATCTTGAAATATAGATAGGGTTTTTTATATCTTTAAAATCTGTTGTTTCAGGATGTCTTTTTTCCTGAAAATTTGCTTCATCATAACCCCAGCCAATAATCCATTCATCTGGCTCCAATTCTTTGGATTTCATATGGATTTCTTCTACCATTTCCTTAATAGAAGGGTGGCTGCAATGAATATACAGCAGATTAAATCCACTATGAAAAAGATGCTGATGGGCGTCTATTAATCCAGGCAGCACTGTTTTCTCCTCTAAATCAACAAATTTTGTGTTTGAATCGCTCCACTTTTTCAGCTCTGCAAACTTTCCTATAGCGATAATTCTTTCCTTCTTAATCGCAATTGCTTCATATATAGTATTTTTTTTATCCATCGAGATAATTTCCCCGTTATAATAGATCCATTCTGCCCCTTCAGACATAATTCACCTACTTTCTCTTTACATGTTAGACTATATGATTTTTTTGATCATTCAGCTTCACTTTATTTAAAAAAATTCATCTATATAATATATGAATCATCTAGGCAAATATCATTAGTTTTCGCTAAAAAAAGGTGTTCAAGGAAATCCCCTTAAACACCTATGCATGATAATACTGGTTTAAAACCTTCTTTTTGTTCTATTTAATTGTAACTAAGCTTTTTAATCCGAGAATCAGGCTGTACGAAAAACTATTAGCTTGAAATGAATCCTTATATGTTCAATATTTCCTTTATCTCTTCTTCTGTAAGAGATGGAAGACTATCTTCCTCTGAATCAATGATTTCATCAACTAAGTTTTTCTTTTTTTCCTGCAGCTCGTTTATTTTGTCTTCAATCGTCCCTCTTGCCACCAATTTAATGACATGAACATCATTTATTTGCCCCATTCTGTGGGCACGATCTGCTGCTTGCTCCTCTACAGCAGGATTCCACCATGCATCGTATAAAATAACCGTATCTGCTGTCATTAAATTCAGGCCAGTCCCTCCAGCTTTTAATGAAATCAAAAAAAAGTCCCGCTCCCCTGCATTAAAGCGATTCATCAAGTTTACTCGTTCCTCTGATGTTGTTTGTCCATCCAAATAAAAAAATGGAAAACCTAATATTGCAAGTTCTGTTCCGATAATCTGCAGCATTTTCGTAAATTGAGAAAAAATCAATACCCTTCTTCCTGCTTGATTGGCAGACTCCACTAATTGCAGCAGCGTTTCTAGTTTTGCCGATTTCCCTTTATAATCATGAATAAAAAGGGATGGGTGGCAGCAAATTTGCCGCAACCTTGTCAGCCCTGCCAATATGCGGATTTTATTTTTTCTAAACGTATCTTTATCAAGATGCTTTAATGTATCATGTCTCAGTTTCGCTAAGTAGGCAGCATATATTTTTTTCTGTTCTGGAAGCAACTCCATTGATTCCTGCCATTCCTTTTTCTTTGGCAACTCTAGTAGTACCTCTTCTTTTAATCGACGCAGCATAAATGGGCGAATTCTTTTGGCAATCGTTTTTTTCGGTAAATTACTGTATTCCTTTAAGCCGCCAAACAACGGGGGAAAGACAACATGAAAAATGGACCATAACTCTTCTATTGCATTTTCTACAGGTGTACCAGTAAGAGCAAAGCGATTCGCTGCTTGGATTTTTTTCACCGCTTTTGCTGTTTGTGTTGTTGGATTTTTAAAATATTGGGCCTCATCAAGGATAACTGTCGAAAAGATTTGTTTTTCATACCATGCAATATCTTTTAATAATAATGGATATGAAGTGATGATTGCGTCTATATTCTTTATTTCATTCTGCAATTCCGCTCGTTCCTGTATTGTCCCATCCATCACAATTCCTTGTATTTCTGGCGCAAATTTCATTAGTTCTGAAAGCCAATTATAGGTTAAAGAAGAAGGGCAAATAATAAGGACAGGCTCGTTACTGTTGCGGATTTGCTGCAACTCCGATAGTATAAAAGCAATGGCTTGCACCGTTTTCCCAAGCCCCATATCATCAGCCAAAATACCGCCAATCCTGTATTTCGCGATTGTCTTCATCCAATAAAATCCTATTGTTTGGTAATTTTTTAAAATTGGCTTCAGGCTTTCCGGTATATTAAAATGCAAACTTCCTGGATTAGTAAGATGCTCTACTAACTGCTTAAAAGAATGTTCTGCTTTTAGCAAACTGTTTTCTTCTAATTGATCAACAAGAGATAACCCTTGATGAATCGGCATCTCAAGTCCATGTAATAAGTCTTCTGCTTCCACTTGTGGCGAATGAAGAAATCGTTGTATTTCTTCCATTTCCCTCGTCTCTAATGAAAATAAAGAACCATTTCGCAAGCGGTAATACTTGCGCTTTTCTTCTAGCGCTTCTAGTATTTCTTTTATTTCTAACTCGGAGATGCCTTTCATATCAAACTTAAATTCAAGCCAATTCGTCCGTTCCTTTTTCACCCTTACTTTTATCATTGGACGAGCAGTTTCCCGAAAAATTCTATTTCTAACAGCAGTTGTGGCATATACTTGCACTATTTTTTGCAATTTAGGCAATATATGGTATAAAAATTCATACTCTAATTCCTCATTTTGCATCATATAACCACTGTCTGTTTTCGTAAAATAGCTTTCTTCCATCAGTTCAATAATTTCTGCTTCCTTTTCTGTGTCTCTTACTAAAAATATTCCTTTCTCAAGCTCTTTGTCTTCTAATGGATTGATGTTTATATGATCATAATCAAACTCAAGCCCCGCAAGAAGCAGGTTATTTATCCGATCCAAATAAAGCTTTGCGGCAAGAGGTGACGCCTGTCTGTTGATTCTTGCCGCTCCCTCTATTGTAACAGCACCTAATTTTTGCAAGGAGGGAGCCACTTTTTCTAAAAATAAATCAATTTGATCTTTTGCAATGGGAATGCGGTTTGTGCCTGATTGATTCATCATCTCTTTTAATTCATAGAGCCTTTGGCAATCTTGGTATTCTAGTTCAATCAATTGTCCATTAACTAAAACAGACTGATAATTAGGTAAAATGGTGATATTCTCCAATCCCTTAATAGATAATTGATGCCTATTGTTTGTTTGCATAAAATCAAATTGCAATGGTGGAAGTTTGCTGGAAACCTTTAAGCCATTGTACGTGTCCTTTCCGTATTGCAAAATAACATTTGGGGCATCTGCAAGCAATGCGACTATCTTGTTCCAAGACGCGGGTGGAATTAGCAGCCATTCCTTTTGATTCCCCGCTTTTAGTAAAGAAAGCTCGTGCATAATCTTATCTGCCTTTGTGGAAAAACAATGCTGCCCTTGATCAAATGTAAAAAAGGGAGAAATTGAATATGCTTTTCCCCTTTTTATATGCTGCAAAAACGCCTGTATATCTTGTATAGTTATTTTATTTATGATAATTTTAATAAAAAAAGACGATTCCTTTTTTTGTGTTTGCATGAACCGGCAAATAAACTCTGTTTTCATTACTTGTCTATTTTCAAAATGACGCAAATGGCCGCTTTTGCGGTTGGACGAATCCGTAAAAAGCTGCATAAACCCTTCTGACAGCCCTTCTTTGTCTCTCTTTTTACTTGGACTTATTCCAGCTCGCTGATAGTCCATTATTTCCAAAAGGACTGCTGCAATATGCTGGCAATCACGGTCAAAAGATGCTAGTTTCGGACAGCTGCATTCTGTCTCCATTGCCCCGTTTTTATCCTTTGTGATAGTGACATAAAAATCTTCCGCCCCTTTAACAATTGCCAAACAATGATGCTCGTCATACTCCTCTACCAATACTTTATTATTTCGATAAAAAGAGTCTCCTCTTTTAAAGGAGATGTCTCCACAAAGTTCTTTAATTATTTTTTGTGTTAGCTTTATATTCAAAAAAAAACTCCTTTCTGAGGAGCTATTCTATTCACAAATAAGCACTTGCCTAGAAAAACTCCCCTTTTTTGCCATACAGCGATCTTTTATGATAAAACCCGCTTCTTCTATATAAGAATCGATTATTTCGATGGTAATAATGATAACTTTCTTTGCAAATCTGCGAGCGCTTGCTAACATTTCCATTTGTGTTTCACGAGGAAGCACAGAACATAAATTATACGGCATATCGATGATTGCTGTATCATAATACTCTTGTATATCCCGCATGTCTTTTAACAATACTTCTCCTTTATAGCCAAAATGCGCAATATTTTCTCTGGCACTGCCAGTAACTAGCGGATTATTGTCACTGCCAACAATATCAATTCCCATAGATAAGGCTTCAATCAAAACAGTCCCAATCCCACAGCACGGATCTATTGCCTTCACGCCGTTTATATCAGGAACAGCAATATTGACAATCGTTCGCGCTACCTTTGTACTGAGTGCTGTGGAATATTGATGGGGCTTTTGTTGCGTTTTCAGCCAAACCGATTCACTTTTTTTATATTGTCCAAATATCCAGCCATTCTCTACAGGCATTATCGCGAAAAATAACTGTGGCTGCACCAAATCTACTTTCCCCTTTAATTGTAAACCTACTTCCTTGGCGATCTTTTTTCTTTCTGCAAAAGAAATTTTTTTCTTTTTATCAGGATTTTCTATAAAAAGAACTTTTAATGTAGCAGCATTAACAGGTAAATCGCTTACCTGCTGAAGAATATCCTCTATCTCTTTCCCCCTGCATATAATATCTATTTTTTCCTTTATAAAAGGACTCCTCCCTAAATTGATTTCCTTTGTGCTTTCCAATACAAAGGAAGAAGTATCAAACCCAAATAATGAACGCATTTCCATTCGGCACAACGCTTCTTCATCCTCATGATAGCTGTATGTATATAAATACTGATTACTTTGATTAACCAAATTTTTCCCGCCTTATTAGATTCATTCTATTTCACTATTATATAGGAAAGCAGATGGGATTAACATGCATGGAGAGGATGTGGAAGCATGTTCCTTTTTCATTAAGCAGCTTTTTTAGCAGAAGCAGGGTTTCTGCTGCCATTCTTCGTTTATTTGCCCTTTTTCCACCTTCTTTTTGGGATATTCAACTCTTCATAGCTGAAAAAAACCTGATGATCTGGAAAATAAGCATCAGGTTTCAATCTATTTTATACTAGTTCTCTGTATCGTATTTTTTATAAGATGTATGAAGTATTAAATCCATAGTTTTCTGATACACCCATAGAGATGCGGCACTCTCTTCTCTCATTAATCAAAACTTAGATTTTCTATTTAACAATAAAATTTTTTCTTATCTAAAAAAACACTTAATTTTCCCGCTTTTATATGTTAACCTTTTATAATAAACAGTTAACATATAAAAGCGAGGTATTTAAATGAAAGTAAAAAACATCATCTTATGCTCCCTTTTTGCAGCAATCACAGCAATTTTAGCTCAACTGGAAATACCATTGCCATATGTGCCAATAAGTGGACAAACATTGGCAGTTGGATTAACAGCAACAATACTTGGAAGTAAATTAGGTGCCATTAGCATGATTTGCTATACATGCCTTGGAGCGGTTGGTCTGCCTGCATTTGCAGGAGCAAGTGGTGGAATTGGAGTACTAGCAGGACCTACAGGCGGCTATATTTTTGGGTTTATTGCTGCTGCATATATAACCGGATACATACTAGAAAAAACGACTTATTCCATCCCAACAGCACTTGCTGCAAATATAGTTGGCATGATTATTATATTAATAATTGGCACCATTCAATTAAAATTTGCCGTAGATATAAGCTGGGGCAAGTCACTTTCTGTTGGAGCTTATCCATTTATTGCGGTTGGTCTTATTAAAGCATTTTTAGCAAGCTGGATCGGCATTACCGTACGCAATCGATTAGTGCATGCCAATCTATTGCAAAAAGCATCTTACTAGAAGAAGAGGGGAAAAATGAAAAAAACAGTAGTGCTTCGAGGACATCATTTATTATGTGTACACGGTTTTCAAGGAATGGGATACAGCCCGGAATTTGTAAATAAAATGACAGAAATAGTAGCTGCCATACGTGATAAAAAGTTGGATTTCCCAATAAAAGTAGTAGCTGAATTAGATGAGACCTGCCTTGTTTGCCCACATAGCAAAGAAAATATCTGTAATGCGCCTAAGGCAAATGAGTTTGTAAAAGGCTTAGATAGAAAAGTTTTGACCCATTTGCAAATCGAAAAAAATCATCTTTATCATAAAGAAGAACTCGTTTCACTTATTGCCGAAAAGGTAACCCCTGATGATTTAGATTTTTTATGCGAGGGTTGTTCTTGGCTTTCCTACGGCGTTTGCAAGGAAGGCATTAAAGCATTGCGAAAGAAACGAAACCTATCATAATGAAAAAAGAGCATCTATGCTGTTGAAAACATAGATGCTTTTTTTGCCTAGCAAGTAAAGGATTGTAAGTATAATTGTTCCTAGTCAAAAAAACTAGGAGAGATTCAAAATTCTCCTCAGATTTTTTAAACTTTTAATCAATCTTTTTTCTATTAAGTAATAAAAACTAAAGACATCAAAACAGAACTTAAATAGCGTTGCTCACTATTTTCTCCCCTTCTTTTCATTAAATAACGGTTTATCGCAGCCACTCTCCTCTATTTTTCTATACTTTTGACCATCGCACTCTCTTTATTTATCGTTACACTCGGTTTTTTCTGTTATTTTATCAACTAACTGTTTTAACGCTTACATTTTTCCGGAATGCTAATTTCCTATTTCCAGTAAGTGTAAAGATAGAAATAATCGTAAATACAAGGGCGATAGAGCCTAATAATAGGTAAGCGCTTTGAAAGCCTACAGTATCATACATATTTCCTGCAATAGTCGAAAGGAAAATCGATCCTACTTGTTTTGAAAATTGGAAACCTATTAAATAAATGGTTGCTGACAATCTCATATCGAAATTCGCTGAAATATATTTAAATACAGCAACTAGTAGAATCGGAACTTCTAAAGCATGCATTAATTTTAATAGACTAATAGCAACTGGCCCATCGGCAAATCCTGATCCTAAAATTCGGAAAGACATAATAAAGCCTGCGTATAATAAAGCATTTTTTGCACCGATTTTGTTAATGATAAATGGTGCTAAAATCATAATAATACCTTCAAGGAAAATTTGGAATGTAACCAAGTTTCCAAATACTTCTGTTCCCTTTTCTGGTGTAGAAAAGAATTGTGTAAAATAAACCGCAAATTGCTGATCATATACATCATAAATGCAGCCTACTCCAAGAACATATACCACAAATAACCAGAATTTTTTATTTTTAAAAAGACTTATAGTTGATTCTTTTGTTGATACCGTTTTCTTTTCAACATTTGTGTTAGCTAAAGAACGAGTATCCATATCTCCTGTTTTTGCAAAGATAAAAACTATTCCTAATAGAATTGCTATAGCCGAACTAATCCAGAAAACTAAATCAGGATTTGTATTAAATAAATGTCCTGTAACAAAGGTACTAACTGCAGCACCAATATTTCCAAATACGCGTACTCTTCCATATTCAAACCCATTAAGATGACTTACTCTCTCAATATATGCTTCAATAGCACCAACTCCGCCATTAAAAATCGCCCCAAGGTAAGCGCCTCCAATGATGGCCGCTAAAATGATATTAGTTTTTAGCAATGCAGGGAATATGTAAATAAAGAATGGTGCAATAAAAACTAGTAATATAATAAAGACCCAAAGCAAATTCTTTTTTAATCCTAACTTATCGGAAACGATTCCAAAAAACGGCTGATAACATATAGCTGCAATTGAAATAGCGGAAAATATGATACCTGTTTTTGTAGCGCTTAAACCCGCTTCTTTTGTAAGCCATAATGATAAAAACATCGTACAGGCTGCCCAAATAAAGAAGTAGAACATAAAGAATACACCAAAAATCCAATAATTCTTATTCAATTTTCTCATTTTAACCTTTCCCTTCAGATTATAGTTTTAGTAAAATTACTCTAAATAAAATTAGTAAAAATTAATTATTTTTTACTAAAATAATTATAACAAAGTCAACGCTTTCATTCAATATAATATTAAAATAATTGATATTCTTCCTATTTTTATTTATTTACCGATTTTTTTAGTAAAATAATCATTAAAAAACATTTATTTTACTTTATTTTTTACTATTTATTCCGTTGATTTCATCTATAACAACTTATTTTTATCATAACAAAATAATCCTTTTCTTTTCTAATAAATTAGACTATTATCTAATTAGATAATAGTCTAATTAGAGAGGTTTTATAATGATTTCTACATTTAAACTCGAAAAATCATATCAAAAGCTTTTTTATGCCGGAATTATTAATGGCATTGGCGACCGTTTTAGCCAAGTCGCTTTATTGACTTTAATTCTCCAAATTACAGAATCTGGATTGGCAGTTGGCATTACACTTGCGCTGCGTATGCTTCCTTTTTTATTATTTGGACCTATCAGCAGCATACTCGCCCGTAAATTATCTAGAAAAAAGCTATTAATCTATACAGATGTTTTTCGGGCTTGTATTGCCATTTCCTTTTTGTTTATTGATTCACCGAATGATGTATGGATTATTTATGTTGGTTCTTTTTTATTAGCTGGCGGTGAGGCACTTTATTCTCCCACAAGAAGGGCAAGCATTCCTGCAATTGTCCAAAAAAAGCATATAAAAACGATAAATTCTTGGGAGCAAGTATTATTGGGATTTGTATTGGTAATCGGAGCATTGGCAGGAGGGTTTGTTTCCTATCTTTTTGGTCCATCTCAAAGTTTTCTTGTAAATATTTTTTCCTTTTTTATTGCAAGTGTATTCATCAGCAAGATTCCTAGTTTAGAGGCAATACAAAACGAAAAGGAGCAACACTGTATGAAAGAGTATCAAAGGGCGCCATTTTTTTTCATAATCTTTTCGTCTTCTTTTTTGATGATGCTTTTATCCACTGATTTGCTTATTCCTTTAGCAAATGGCATGGAAAATGTTTTAATTAGTGTATATGCCGTACAAACCTTTCAAGCTGCCGATCTTGGAGTAGGAATTTTATACGGTGTTCTTGGTATCGGGTTTCTGATAAGCCCACTTCTTACGAAACGAATAACAAAACATTATTTGCTAAGTGCTTTCCTATGTATCTTTATAGAAGGAATATTATTAATAACGGTGAGCCGTTCTCCTTCCTTTAGTATAGTTGTATTGTTATTTGGAGTGTTGACTATCTTTGGAGGCATATCTAATACATTACTGGATACAGTTGTAATGCAGTCTGTTCCAGAAAGCCAGCAAGGAATGTATTTTGGATTATCTGAAACGATATCTAATACGATGCTCGGCATTTCCATGTTTTTTACAGGAATATTATTAGAAAGTTTTTCACCTCGAACTATAGGGGCGATAAATGGAGGATTATATGTTTTATTGGCCCTGATGTATATAATACTTACGCTAACATTAACCAATAAAAAACAACATTTACAAAAAGCAGCAAACGAATAATATTTTTTATTATTCGCTTGCTGCTTCATTAATTATTTCCCGAGCAATCAACTCATAGGAGCGTATCCTATCTTCTGGCCGATGGGTAATCGTAACAATCATGATTTCATCAGCCTGAAATTTCATTTGCAGTTCTTGCAGCTTATTTTTTACTTCCTTTGGACTTCCTATGATCATTTGGTCTTTTGATCTTTCCATTTTTTTCTTTTCTTCAGCATTTAGTGGATACTTTTTCGCTTCAGCAATAGAAGGAACACCACCATTTCCTTTGCCCATTTCTTTTTGCAAAGACCAAATAAGTGTGCTTAACGCTATCTCTTCTGCCATTTCCTCTGTTTCCCCACAAATAGCAGAAACAGTCAAAATTACTTGGGGAACATCTCCTTTTTGTTGTGGCTGAAAGGCGTCTTTATACATTTGAACAATCTCTTCTCCATCCTTATCGCTCATAAATGCTCCAAATGTATAAGCTATTCCGAGTTCAGCTGCAAGTAAGGCGCTTTTTTTGCTTGTACCTAAAAGCCATGGCTTTGGCGGGGTTTCTGGTCTTGGAGATGCAGCCAGTTTTGCATAAGCATGATCTAGAGGAAAATCAAGATAAATAAAATGCAAAAGTTCTTTGATTAAGTCAGGCATAGCCCACACCTGTTTCAAAAACTGGTCTGATAAGGCATTCGTAGCTTCAGCAGAACCTCCTGGTGCTCGTCCTATGCCAATATCAATACGTTCTGGGTAAAGGGTTGCAAGCATATTATATGTTTCGGCCACTTTATATGGCCGATAATATGGCAGCAGCACCGCACCAGGTCCAATCCGAATTCTTTTTGTTTTTGCACCAATCAAAGGAAGCATCACTTCTGGTGCAGAGCTAGCAAGACCAGGCAAATCATGATGTTCAGCAATCCAATAGCGCATGTAGCCCAACTCCTCTCCTTTTTGGGCAAGTTTGACTGATTCATCTAACGCATCTTTTGCTGATTGATTGGAGGCAATTGGCGATTGATCTAAAATGCTTAATTTCATAAAATCTCACCTTACCCTTTTAATTCTATTAAGCTTAAGGTAAATTCCCCCACATTCCCTTGTTTATATAAATCTGTAATAGAGGTAAAATACTGCTGAATTGTTCCTCTGAATGATAAATTTAGTTCTGGAACAAAAACAGCAAATGTCCCTTGATATAGCAATGTGCTAATACGATGATACTCCTCGCTCGTTACAGGAAAAACGACGTAAATTTTATGGAGACCATCTATCTTTTCCTGTTTAAAACTCCCAACAACAATCGATTCTCCATCTAACACTATTTCGTTTGGCATATAATCCACTCCTTTTCTTTTTTCCTATTTTCTTATTAAAGCGAATCTTCTTATAAGCAAACAAAAGGTTGGGACACAATTAATTAGATAATCTATAAAGACGAATAATCTCTAAGTTAGCTTTAAAATAAAGGCTGGTTTCGCAATCTTGGTTACTTGTGTTTTTACATATAGTCAAGTGTAAAAACTAATTCGTTCCATTGCGCTACAGACACTCCCTTTCCGCGGCTCAGCTCGAGCCCCACGGAAAGCGAAGTGTATTCAGGCTGCGGGTAATAACAACAAACTTTACTGAAACCGCCCCTTTAAAATTTCGTTAAACAAGAATGATTATACGTAAATTACGTATAATCATTCTTGTTTATCTTTAGATGGAATACTTATGTTCCAGCCTTTTATTAAGCTCTTCTTTTTTTTATTACATTTAACGCTAATGTAAAAATAAATAAGATGGCCGTGCATCCTAATAATCCAGCGCCTATCATTCCAAAGGATATTCCATACCATGGATTAACGGTGATCGCCACAATGATGCTTGTGATAAAAACAGCGATAGTAATAATTAAACTGATAATCGGCGGCAAATAGCCTTTTTTTGCACGAAAATATACATGATCTATAATAAAAAAAACGATAAATAAAATATATAGAATTGAAATCGTGATCCCGTTTACTGCAACATCTATTGTTTTCATAAACCATTGGCTGCTTTCAGCCGACTTTGGCATGGCAAAGGATACAGTCTCTATTTTTTTGGTATCCAAATCTATAGTTGTAAAAATGAACTTAGCTGGATCATTTGGCCAATTGCGCTGCTCTAAAAAAGCCATTTTATTTTCTTTGTAAAAAAACTTGGGAACCGTTACAGATGTTTTCAAGTTTGTTAGTTTAGTTATTTCCCCACTATTCAAATTTTGTAAAAATAATTCATATTCATAATGACTAGCATTTTCTGATTCTTCTGATACTGCTGTATAAGCCATTTTCAATCCATCTGGCGATAATATTTTAGAATAGCTCTCATCTACATCAAATTTGGAAAAAAGAGACTCTTTTTTTTCATTTCTTTCCAACACAAGTGTATAAACATAATCACTATCTTCCCCATAATATAATTCCTTTCCATTTGGAGAAAGAAAAAATGTATCTATGTTAAAATAATCCTGATTTGTCCATTGTTTTATCTCTTTTCCACTAATGCTTATCGAATAAATATCCTGCCCTTCCTTTGTTTCGCCTTCTGCTTTGTGAAAAGCTTCTGCCGGCATTGCCGTAAAATAAATGATATCATTAGAGGCAGAAAATAATGCTTTGAAAATATGCAGATTCGAAGAGGTAAGTTTTTTCCCACTTGATCCATCACTATTCGCTACATAAAGAGAATTATTTCCCTCTTCATCTTTTGCTAAATAAAGAAGATGCTTCCCATCAGAAGAAAGTTGTGGCTGATGATGCCTTAAAGAATCAAAACTTGTTAATTGCTCGACATTTTCTCCTTCTCTATCTGCTGCAAAAATCGCTTCTTTTCCGTCTTTATAATAGGAAAAAACAACTTTTTGATCATCGGAAGAAAGATCAAAGTTATCTCCCAACCCAGTATAATACTGATAGGAATCATTCTTTTCAAAAAGAGCATATAATACGGCTCCTATAAACAAACATCCAATGATAGCGATACTTATAAATATATTTTTTCTATTTCTCAATCAGCTTACTCCCCTCTAATGGAAAACCTTCTGCAAAAGAAAATCCGCTTTTATAGCTCCAATCGCTTCTTTTCTTGCATTGTATACAGGCGCGTGTACATATTTGCTTAAATCATCAAAAATATGATCATCTTTCATCCCTAATTGATTCAGCACTTCCATAGAAGCAACATGGACAGCTCGTGTGCTTCCGTCTTCTACTTTAATTGCAATGCCAATTCCTTTCTCTACCAATCCAAGGCATTGAACGGCTTCCGCCCCTATCTTTGCAACAATTTGCTTATTATAAGCTTTCATGATATCCGTATCAAACCGATTAGTGCCAGCAACCATTTCAGGATGCTGCGTCATGGCATTTCTAATTTCCAGCAGAATTTCCCCACGCTTTCCCTTCACTGTCCCTTCTGGCTTGGCTAATTTCGCATACCCTAAGGCTGCTTTATCTAACGGCAGTTGATGAACAGGCACACCACAGCCATCCACACTTAAACCAATGGATTCTTTTGAAACTTCACATATATCAGCAATGGCAGCAAGAATTCTCTGCTGAACAGGATGATTTACTTCACGGTATGTATGGATATCTTCTTTCATATGTACAGCAGTTGCTAACATGCTAGAATGTTTGCCAGAACAATTATGATAAACAGGGGTAATATCTTTTCCTGCTTGAAGAAGCTTTTTATAGCTTTTTATATTCCATGGAGTATGTGTTCCGCATTGCAAAGCTTCTTCATTTAAGCCAATCTGCTTTAAAATAGCCAGCACATGCTCTCTGTGAAAATCTTCCCCTGCATGAGAGGCACAGCTTAATGCTAAATCTTGAACAGAATAATTGAACGCTTCTTTTGCACCTGTTTCGACTAAAGGCACTGTCTGAAATGGCTTCATTGCAGAACGAGGAAATGTCAAACGATGAGGATCGCCGCAAAAATACAGCAACTCTCCTTTTTTATTTACTACTGCAATATGAACATTATGTGTACTTTCTACAAATTCGCCCCGATACACAAGAATTCTATTTGTCAATGTCATCACACTCCAATTTGATAGTATCCATAAAAAAGTCTCCTTATCTAACCATTATAGCTGACATATATCTTTATTTGGTTAATTTTTCAAACAAAAAAGAGCAGAGAATAGAAAATCCCCCTGCTCTTTTAATATAATTTTTTGGATGAAGCTAATTGCTTCTTGTTTCCCTGAAAAGGAATTATTCTTTGTCCTTTTTTTGGTCAATGGTACCTTCTGTTAACGTATCTGTTGCTTGCTCATGCGTTTCGCTAAGTCCTTTTAATGCTTCGTCTCCATGTTCTTGTTTATGCTTGTCTTTTGCAGAATACGTTTTTCCTGCTGGAGAATCTGTTGTGTTTTTTGTCATTGTCATTACCTCCATTTTATTAAAATGGAATAAGGCCTCGGCCATCTCCATTTGGTTTAGCAGTACTTATTGTTTACCACTTCTTCTAAAAAAATAAACATAATGACAAATTACAAGCAGCCGCTTTCCGATTCGCAGGCTGTTATCTAATTAAATTTTCCAATCCATACATACGCTGACTTTATTTAGCCTTCATTACGTCTTTTGCAGCATATCAGCAAATAAACAAACACAATTTCTTCCAGTTCTTTTGGCTGTATATAATGCTTGGTCCGCTTGATTCATTAATTCTTCAAAAGATGGCCGATTTTTGCCAAATTTAGTGATGGTATTAGAAATTCCGAAACTAGATGTTACAGTTATTTTTTTGCCGTTCACTAATTTATTTGATTCGAAAATCTTCTTGCGGGTCTCCTCCGCAAGCTTGTATGCATCTTGCAAAGAAGAGTTCGGCATAAAAATAATAAATTCCTCTCCGCCAAAACGGCCAATTAGATCTTCTTCATTAAGACTGCTTTGCGCCATATTCACGACATGCTTTAGAATCGTATCACCAGCTTCATGTCCATGTGTATCGTTAATCTGTTTAAAATGGTCAATATCGAACATAATACAGGCAATTTCAGCACCCTCTATAGAAAGTGATTCAATCAATCTTTCTGTTTCCTTCAGAAAAAAAGTTCTATTATATACCTGTGTCAATCCATCAATACTTGCCAACTTCTGCAGCTTTTCCTGCATTTCTACTCTCTCCGTTACATCGCTAAAAGTAATAACTTTTCCAATCAGCTTATCCATTTTGTTGTAAACAGGCGAATAGCTTATATGATAGTGCCCAGTTTTTTGATCGATGCTCCATTTATAATCCTGTTCTTTCTCTTGCTGAATTATTTCTAACAGCAATGAATTTTTTTCCAAAATCTCATCCAGGCGATATCCAATCATCTTACTCTTAAGTGTTGGTACAATTTTTTTTGCTACATGATTATAGTCAACCACTTTCCTTTCCTCATTTAAAACAATCACCCCTTCTTTCATGCTTTCAAACACAATATCTCTGAAAATAGGGGCAACATTAAACATTCGAAAAGAGAATAAAGCCGCACCATGGAATAAAAAGGACAAACTCATCGAAATAGGTCCTGTATCAATGCTGTAAGGACTTGTCCCGCTTAAATAAAAGATGCTTCCAATAATTGGTGCAAAAAGACCTAAAGACATTAATATCAACTGCATTTTAAATTTAAAGTGAACCATTTTAACATGCTTCAATAAAATAACGATGCTGATCACAACACAGGCATATAAAAAAATAGAATGAATATAAAACCATGGTCCGCCAGTTAAATCTGCTACAGGAAACGGGCTGTTTTCCTTTAATTTCATCGAAGTATAATAAATATGATGATAATCATTTGTAAATTGCAGAAAAATAGTCAACATAGGCAAACCAAAAAGAACATAATAGAAGCCAGTTTTAATCTTTGCTCCAACAAATTCAAAACACATCAATAAAATAAAAACAGGAAGAAATGATAATGGCAAATATTCCATTCTAATCCACATTTTAATTTCTTCTAAGGATGAACTTGTCAGCTCAAACACATAAAACAATGTAAATAAAGATGATAGCAAAGTAGCAATAATATAATGCTTCCCGCCAGGAGTATTTCTTATTTTTAATACTGCATATATACCTAAAAATAAACTTAATAAAGCTCCAAAAATATCGACAACTATGTAAAACACTAGTTCTTTCGCCATGTCTTTTCTCCGATATGCTGTTATAGTCACGCTATCACTAATTATATAAGAGTTATTTTGGAGAAAAAAGAGTCCTTTAGATTACAAAAATGAAAATTTAAAGAATCATCTATAAAAAATCTGCTTTTCTCCTTTTTCTCATAGAAAAAAGCCGCAGAATATGCGACTTTTAACTAGCAAATGATATAGTGCTATCAATAGGCAGTAAAACGAAGCATCGAATTGGCGGAAAAATGCTATTCTTTTTTATATCCAAAATCATTGATCATCTCATGTCTTTCCTGCTATATCTCCTACTATGAAAGCAAAACAACGTGCTTCGATATACTTTTCTAAACTATAAGATCTAAGCCCAGCATTTTCTATCTTTATAAAAGCTGCTTTTCTGTTTTCTTCAAACTCTCTTTAACAAAAATTCAAATACAAGATGCTGATTGCTGTCTATCACATGCTCTTTATGAACAGGTGCTCCCCAGCTGTCATCGCCGCCAACTCCCATTTGTTTTCCGGCGATAGTCAATACTGTATTATGGATAGGAGGAAGTTCATAAAGATGATTGGCACTCTCCAGCTCAAAAGCTGTATAGGGGGAGGCATTACATTCTACTGGCTCTTTAATAGATTGTATTTCTATCCCCGCCCCCTCCATGTTTGTGACCTTTAATCTTCTAACACCTGTATGATTTCCTGATTCTTGCGGCATTAAATAGCTTGACATATTCTCTGCCACTGTATTTTTAAAGATTCCTAGTTTCGTTCCTTTAGCCCGATCACTATAATTCTCTTCTGGCCCATTGGCATACCATTCTAACTGCTGGTATTCTGCTGGCATTTTAAAAGAAACAGCAAAAATCGGCAGCTGCGGCAAATTATCTGCCCCGTTATATACCGTTTTTACGGAAATACTTCCATCACTGAAAACGATATATGCTATCTTTGCCTCTAACTCAGGGTGAATGGAAAAATGATAGGTAAACTCTACTTTTACCAATGACTCTTCTTGGTGGAGTTCGATATTGGTGCATTTGCGGGCCAGACTTGCAGCAAACCACATGCCAGAATTAAAATGCTGCTGAAAACCTCTATCATTATCTGTCGTAGCCCTCCAAAATAATGGTGCTGGAGGCTGGGAAATCATTTCATTTCCTCCATATTTAATCGAAATTAAGCTGCCCACCTGCCTAGAAAACATAATTGAAAAATCATTGCCGTGCACGCCAATATTGACATCGCCTTCTACTACTCTCATTTTTCCAATTGTTAATGGCGCTTCTGCTTCTTTTTCCCCAACCATAAACACAGTCTGGCCAAAGGCTATTTCATATCCTTTATCTGCCCATTCCTTCCTCTCCTTTAAATGAAGGGATGCTATAATGGTATATTCTCCATTTTTTTCAAACATGTTTTCTGGCCAATTAAATGCTAATTGCTCTTTTTGCCTTGGAGGCGCGGCAATTATTGCTGTGCTAAAAAACAATTCCTTACCTTCCAGATAGAGGCGATATTCTAATAAGTATTTTTCTGTGTTTGTAAAAAGGCTTTCATTTTTTAAAACCATACTATCTTGATCTACTGTCAATTTAAAATCTTGATAAAGGTATTTTACTTCCTGCATCTTCGGCGACAGCTCTCTATTTGCATAGACAATTCCATTTGTGCAGAAGCCATAATCTGTTGGCCGGTCATCAAAATCTCCGCCATATGCTAAAAACTCCTGTCCATAGATGTCTTTTTTCTCAACAGCTTGATCCATGTAATCCCAAATAAATCCACCTTGATAGAGCTCATGCTTCGTTTCTAAATCGGTATATTTATACATGCCTCCAAGGGAATTGCCCATTGCATGCATGTATTCACAACTAATATAAGGTTTAGCGGGATTTTCTGTTAAATATTTTTCAATATCTGCCGGTTTGGCATACATTCTGCTTTCCATATCACTGATCTCATCATAATCCCGGTTATGGAATATCCCTTCATAATGAACAAGCCTCTTTGAATCCACTCGCTTAAAATATTTGGATACTTCTAATATGACTTCCCCTGCATAAGATTCATTTCCACATGACCAAATCAGGATAGAAGGATGATTTTTATCCCGTTCATACATAGAAACAGCTCTATCCATTACAATTGGAAGCCATTCCTTCTTGTTTCCAGGAATATTCCATGATGGCTCTACCGCCCCCATCTTTTGCCAAGAACCGTGTGTTTCTAAATTCATTTCATCAATTACATATACACCGTATTTATCACACAACTCGTACCAATAGCTTTGATTTGGATAATGGGAGGTTCGGACAGCATTAATATTATTTCTTTTTAATGTTTGAATATCCCAAAGCATCTCTTCCTTGCTGATTGCCCGGCCTTTACGATGGTGAAACTCATGGCGATTTACCCCTTTAAAGACAATTCGTTTGCCATTTAAACACATCACTTTATTAATAAGCTCAAATCTTCTAAAACCAACATTTTGGGGAATGACTTCTACCAATTCATCTTTTTCATTAAATAATTGAAGATATAAAGTATATAAATACGGATCTTCAGCACTCCAAAGCAATGGATGGTCAACTTCTAGTTTCCCAGATTGCGAGAATACTTCTTCTGAAATTTTTTTGCCCTTTTTGTCTTCCAGCATTGCCTTCACATACCCATTTGCATTAGAAAGCTTTAAATCAATTGCTATGGCTCCATATATATATGTGTCATCTAAAGTCGCATCCACCTTTACATCGATGGCATGAAACTCTGGTGTCGCGTACAAATAAACATCACGAAAAATGCCAGAAAAACGCCAAAAGTCTTGATCCTCCAACCAAGCGCCAGTGCTTCTTTGATATACTTCCACTGCTAATTTATTCTCCCCTTCTTTAAGAAACGGAGTAATTTCAAATTCAGAAGGAGTAAAAGAATCTTCACTATAACCAGCGAATTCTCCATTTAACCACACATAAAATGCTGTTTCCACCCCTTGAAAAGATAGATAAACAGATTTGTTGTTCATATTATCTGGCAGAACAAAAGAAGTTACATAACTGCCAATTGGATTATCCTCCTTCGGAATTTCCGGTGGGCGAATATCATGATGGCCATCCCATGGATACATTGTATTTACATACTGCATTTGTCCATACCCTTGCATTTGAATATGTCCTGGAACAGTAATATTCCCCCAACTAGAGCAGTCAAAATCCAGTTCATAAAACTTCTCAGGTCGCATCCTAGGATTTATACTATATTGGAATTTCCAATTGCCATTTAATGAATGCCTTAACATCATGGAGTCTAACCGTTTTGCCTCTTTCATTGTTTCATAATAATAATGATCCGAATGAGCTGGAATTCGATTGACTGCAAATACACTTGGATCTTCTAACCACTGTAACATTGGATTTTTTGTCATGGATAAACACTCCTCTTCTTTTTTCTATACTTTTATTTAACAGAGCCCATCATACCTGCCACAAAGTGTTTTTGCATAATAAAGAATATTAATGCAACTGGAAGTGTAGCAATGACAATTGCTGTCATAATCACTCCGTAATCTGGTGAATAACTAGATCCTAGATTGGATATAAGCAATGGGATGGTTTGATTTTCTGGTGATTGCAGAATAACTAACGGCCATAAATAGCTATTCCAGCTAGACATAAATGTAATAATAGCTGCAGCCGCATAAGTTGTTTTCATTGTAGGTACATAAATTTTAAAGAAAACACCTAATTCGGATAAGCCGTCAATTCTCCCTGCCTCCAAAATATCTTTAGGAAACATCTTTGTGCTTTGTCTAAAGAAAAAGATAAGAAAAGCAGTTGTAACGGTAGGAAGAATAACCGCTGCCATTGTATCAATTCCAATCATTGGGAATGTTTGTGAAATGGAGCCAAACATTTTAAATAATGGCACCATTAATGCCGCAAAAGGAATCATCATGGAAAGCAATAATATATTAAAAACAATATCCTTTGCTTTACTGCGATAAATTTCAAAGCCATAACCAGCCAACGATGCAATAATCAATGACAATATAGTAGTTAATATGGATATCTTGGCTGAATTAAGCAATGCAGGAACAAGCTCTACGGAATGCAGCAAGTTTTTTATATTCTCTATAAGATGCGCTCCAGGCAATAATCTTCCTTGTGTAACATCAACCGATTTATTAGTGGAACTTACAATCATCCATAAAAAAGGGAAAATGGATATAATCGTTGCAACACTTAAGACCGTATAATTAAATATCAGTTTTGCTTTATTCGTTTTCATTGCTTATCACCTGCCACTTTAAATTGAAGAATGGAGAATAGAACAATCAGAATAACAATTACATAAGAGACAGTCGCAGCATAGCCAAAATCTGGCGTGTATTTAAATGACAGATTATAGATATATTGTGAAATCGTCATTGTTGCATTTCCCGGACCGCCTTGTGTAATATTCATTACTTCATCGAATAATTGTAATGTTCCAATTGTGGAAGTAATCGATGTAAAGAGAATAATTGGCTTTAAATTAGGAATGGTAATCTTAAAAAACTGTTGTACTGAAGAAGCCCCATCCATTCTAGCAGCTTCATAGATAGATTCATCAATATTCTGAAGTGCTGATAAATAGAAAATCATATTATAGCCAATCCATCGCCAAGTAATAGCGAGGATGATTGTAATCTTTGCCCAGAAAGGATCTGTCAACCATTCAATTGGCTGTGAGATGATGGCTAACTTCATTAACATTTGATTGATAAATCCATCCTGACTAAATAAATATTTAAAGATAACTGAATATGCGACTAAAGAAGTGACACATGGCAAAAAGATTGCTGTGCGAAAAAAAGCTTTATATTTTAATGTTTTATTATTTAATAATACAGATAGAAACAGTGCTAACAGTATCATAATAGGTACTTGAATGATTAAGTAAATGACAGTATTTTTTACTGTCGTTAAAAAAGTTGGATCTTTAAATAACCGCACATAGTTGTCAAATCCAACAAATTCAAGGTTCATTCCTGTTCCTGACTGAAAAGATAATATTAAGGCCTTTAACATTGGGTAAAAGTAAAATAAGCAAATAAAAATGGTCGCAATGGCTATAAAAGACCATCCTATTAAAGTACTTTTTAATTTATGATTTATGCTATTTTTTTTTGGAACACTTGTTATGCCATGTATTGCTTTTTCTGGTGTAGCCATATCTATCAACTCCTATCGGCCCATTAATTCGGGATAAAGTAAAACTTCTATCCCTAAGGTTCATTGCTCCTCAACTGAGTAAATAAAAAACCTCGGAGTCCTCTCCCAATTCCATAGGAGAATTCTTCACTCACCTGGAACTAAGAGATCCCCGAAGTCCTCTAGTTAGCTATTATTCTTATAAAATCTTACATCATTTGATTTGTTCTTCTGCTTGTTTTTGAACATCTTTTAATACTTTATCCAAGTCTTTTCCTTTTAAATAATCTTGCATTCCCGTTGCAAGTAAATCTTCAATCGCATATGTGTGCAATCCATAATTGACTTGTGGAATATCGTTAGTCCATTTAGAAAAATCTTCTACCATTTTTTGTCCGCCAAAATATTCATCACTTGCTTTATATGCTTCACTTTCAGCAGCAGGTTGATACGTACCGATTGCACCGATCTCTTTCACTAAATCTTGATATAAGTCAACATTCGATCCAAATGTTTTTGCTAAGAAATCTGCTGCCTCTTCTTTTCCATCCGTATTTAGCACATACCAAGAGCTTCCACCAAGATTGGTTGCATTCACAGAATTAGATACATTTGCAAGTTTTGGAAAAGGCAGTACTGCCCATTTACCAGATTGAGAAGCTTCTGCTTTAATAGAAGGAGTAATCCAGTTTCCTGTTGGAACAGATGCAATCTCTCCACTGTTAAACCCTGCGACAAATTGGCTCCAATCGGATACTGGTTTGACGATATCAGCATCCAGAAGTTCTTTATATGTTTTAAAAGCTTCTTTTAATGCAGCATTATTTCCAATTGCTGGTGTAGCACCATCTGATTCCAAGTACCAAGCACCGCTAGATTGAATCATCATTCGAATTAAACCTAAATCTTTTGGATCTTGTGTTAACATTTGTTTTCCAGTCACTTCTTTTACCTTTTTGCCAATTTCTACATATTTTTCCCAATCCATATTTTTTAAATTCTCGACAGCATATCCTGCTTTTTCTAGATAATCTGTTCTCACATACAGACCTGCTACCCCAGTATCAAATGGTATGCCATAATTTTTTCCATCTAAGCTTGTTGGTGCAATTTTATATTTTGCAAAATCATCTGCTTTAAAAGAATCCGTCAGTTCATAAAACATATCTGGGTATGCTTTTAAAAAACTTTGGGCTCGATAATCTTCAATTAGCACAATATTTGGCAACCCCTTAGTAGTTCCAGAACTTAAACTAGTATTCAGCTTCTGGATAATATCTGCCTGTGCATACTCCACTACCTTTACATTTAATTCTTTATTTTCTTCTTTATAGGATTCTTTCGCAATTTCTAATGCCTTAATATTAAAGTTAGGATCCCAAGCCCAAGCCGTAATATCATTGTTTTTTTTCTCAGATGAGCTTGAATTGCTGCTTCCTGATGAGCAAGCACTTAGAAGCAATATACTGACTAACGTTAGTGCAATAAGCTTTTTCATATTAAATCCCCCTTTTTTGTAAACGTTATCATGTTTACAATATCTATCCTACCATTTTCATTTTTTTATTGTTAGGAGGATTTTTTTAAACATTTGTAATTATTTTTGTTTTTTTAGTTAACCTATTTTAAAATTGTATTATTTTTAGAATTTAACCCTTTTTTATTCTATTTCTGACTTCTCGCCTACTTCAGTTTTCAGAATTGGAAGCATTATTTTCACTTTTGTTCCCTCCCCTAAAGTGCTGGATATATCTACTCCAAATGGTTCCCCATACAATAAACCAATTCTGTCATTTACATTGCGGATGCCTATTCCTTTAAACAACTGCTGATTCCGTTTTGTATCAGGCAAATGTTTATCAGAAATGAACTCCATTCCATCCCCATTGTCTACCACTTCACAAATTAAATAGTTTTTGTCTGACCAAACAAGGATATGGATGTATCCATAATTTTTTAAAGTAAATGCATGGAAAAAGGCATTCTCTACAAATGGCTGTAAAAGCAGCTTTGGAATTTGGTATTGTCTACATTTTGGATCAATAAAATACTGGACATTAATACGGCTGCCATATCTTTTTTGATTAATAAAAACATAACTTTGTAAATTCTCTATTTCTTGATCTATTGTTACCGTTTCACTTACATTGCCAATTGTATTTTGCAATAAAGAAATAAGGGAATTGATAATGGCATCCGCTTCCTTCTTTTCTCCTTGCTGTACTGTAAACTTAATGGAAGTAAGTGTATTGTATAAAAAATGGGGATTAATCTGCTGCTGAAGCGCCTCAAGCTCTGCATTTCTTTGGTGCTTTTGAGCAAGGAGCAATTGATCTACATATTCATGAAGCTCATCCAGCATTGCATTAAATGCTCTTCCTATTTGCCTGGTTTCATAAATCCCACCAACTGTTACATATTGATGAAACTTATTCTGGGAAGCATTAGATATTTGTTTTACTAGACGGGACAAAGAATTTGTTAACATTCTAGATAAAAGGAAAATGGCAATTAAGGCGATTAAAACGATGGTCATACAAATCATAAAAATGGACTTTTTATCAAATAACCCTCCTACCGCCTGTTTTTCATCAATAATGTTAAATAAATACATATCAAATGAAGGCAAATATTTCATTAGAACGATTTGTTCTTTTCCCATAAATTCTTCAATAATATACTGATCCTTGCTAGAGCTGATCTTTTCTACATGTTGGAGCAACTCTGGCTCCATCTGCCCAATTAATTCTGATTGATTGCTTGAAAAAATAACACCAGATTTATCTATAAGATAGACATCGTTCCCTGCCCCAGTATAATTAGCATAAAAGTTTCTAAACTCTCTTTCTGAAATAACAAAAAACATTGACCCATAGATAGACATTGAAAATGGATCTTTTAACGCCCTTGATGCAACAATGAACCGCTCCTTATTATTTGATGCATCACTTTTCAATTGATAATACTGATAGACTATTTTTTTTGGTGTCACTCGTGTTTGCTTTATTAAGTCACTTTCTGTTAATTCTTCATCTGTAATTGGCCAGTAGGAACGATTGGTTGTATAATTCACTCCATTTATCCCACTAATCAATATTTCTGCCTCAAAAGAGTCAAGATTGGATCTAATGTATTTCATTTGCTGATCCAAGTTATAAAATGAACGCATTTTTTCGATATTTGTTGCCTTTTCAGTCAATACCCTCTTCACCGTACTGCTTTGAAGGATATTAGTTGAAGCGATTACAATAGAATCATGATAAGACTCAAACTTATCACTTATTTGATTCATCACTTTCGAATTAGTTATACTAAATTTTTCAACAAAAAATTTCTCGGACATCCTTAAAGTTGCCCAAGAAATACTGATGCTGACAATTATAACAATGGTAACGGTCAATAAAAACATAATGATAAACAACCCATTATGTTTAAAACGGTTTGGTATAAACTTCATTGATATTCCTCTTATCTTATTTGATATTTTCTTTTATATTGGCTCGGTGACAATCCCTTTAGCTTCTTAAAAACTTTGCAGAAATAGCTGTGGTCTGAATATCCGACCTTGCTGCTGATCTCTGATATAGAATTTCCCCCATCTTTTAATAGCTTTACCGCTTTTTCTATTCTGACCCTATTTAGAAATTCAATAAAACTTTCATTATTATGTGTAGAAAAGTAGCTGGACAGATAGGAAGGATTAAAATGAAAATGATTAGCTAAATCGGTTAACGTTAAAGACTCAGCATAATGTTCTGTAACATAATCGATGATTCTTTTCATATTAATCGGAACCATTCGCTGATCTTCCTTATGGACTACATATTTCCTTACCTCTTCAAGAAATAAATCTAGTTGATTAATGGTATCTTTTGCTGTTGGAGAATGATCTATCGTATTAAAATAATGGTATTTTGCATTATCCAGCTCTTTCACTTCATATCCCATATTATGAAGAAGAATCGTTAAATTAAAAATAATATTACTAAAAAAGGCTTTATACTCAGAAACTTCCATTTTGTAGCAGCAAGCCATCTTTTCTACATGTTTTTTTAAATATTCCAATGCAGCATCAAAATTTTTCTGTTTCCATTCATCAATAAACCAATCTAAATTAAAATTCTCTTTTTTTGGACAATGATTCGTCCATTCTTCCTCTGTTATGTGATATTGGTCAGGAAAATAAAAAGAATAATTTACAAGTTTCAAAAAGTTATTTTTGTATATTACTCCAGTTTGCAAAAAATCATTGTATCTATTTGAAAGGAAAAAGAAATGGCTTGATGTTAGCTTCATTGCTGCTTCTTCTAGCTGCTTTTCCAATAAAGAGCTTTTGTCTGTATTAATAAGAAATACATCATAAGAATCTTCTAGATAGCATAAATAATAACGATAATCTTGTACATTTAAATCCAGCAGTTCCTCTAAATTGCTGTTCCAGCTAGCGGTTCCCTTTAATTTAATTCCCAATAAATAAAAAGTAGAATGAGGAAGTGCCTGTTTTATCTCTTTGTCGTTTAGTGGTACTTCATATCCTGCTATTAATCTTTCCAGCAGTTTTGGGACAGATTTCTGTGCGTTATCTTTTTTTCCTTGCTTTTCAAACACAGGAATTCTCTGCCTTGCGACATTCAATACATCCAATAAACTTTGAGCATCCAACTTTGGCTTCAATATGTAATCTACAACACCATTTTGAAAGGTAGACCTAACATAATCGTACTCACTAAAACTGCTGAGTATGATTATTTCAATCGAAGGAAATTGTTCTTTTACTATACGGGTTAATTCTTCCCCATCCATCAACGGCATGACCATATCTGTTAAAATAATATGTGGTTTCATGGTTTCCATTAATCCAAGCGCTTCCTTGCCATTCGATGCCTCCCCAACAATTTCAAATCCCTCGTTCTCCCACTCTATATAATGTTTGATTCCTTGTCTTATTAAATCTTCATCATCCACAATAAGGACCTTGCAATAGTTCTCCTCTTTCATATATATTCTCCTTACCTTATCTCTATTTTTCTCTATATTCGATAAAGAACCTTTTTGTAAAGCCACACATTCATCCACATTATTGGATGCGCTTTCATTATGTTGATCAAAATTTGTTCTATTAAATTATAATCTATAAGTGACAAATGATGAATAAAATATTTGCTTCATAGATTATAGGAATCTCGTACCGTTTTTTGTCCATTCGTCCCTTTCCATAACTTTGTAAAGATATCTATTTTTTCTTAGGCTGCAATCCAGCAAAAAAATACACCCCGATTGTTAGTTATGTCTAACAATCGGGGTGTATTTTAAAACTTTTCTTGTCCAATGTTTCAAACAAATTTTTTCTTATTGTCTAAAAAGCATCATAACTTCCAATAGAACTAGAAATTAATACAATCCATCTGTCTCTTCTTTTGTAACCACATAAATATTTTTTGTTTGTGTATATCCATCTAAAATGCTTTTATGTGTTTCTCGGCCAATGCCAGATTTTTTGTAGCCACCAAACGGTGCGCCGGCAGGAAGCTGATTGTACGTATTTACCCAAACTCGCCCTGTTTCAATTCCTCTTGCCACACGCAAAGCGGTATTAATATCTCTGGAGAATACTGCCCCTCCTAAACCAAATTCTGATTGGTTTGCAAGTTCAATCACTTCTTCTTCTGTTTTAAATTTAATTACTGTTGCAACAGGTCCAAAAATTTCTTCTTGAGCAATGCGCATATCATTTGTTGCATCAGCTAGAATTGTTGGCGCCATAAATGCTCCTTTTTCTAAGCCATCATCTGTTAAGCGGCAGCCTCCCGTTACAAGTCGTGCTCCTTCATTTTCCCCTATTTTGACATAAGATAAAATTTGCTGAAGCTGGCGTTCATTTACTTGTGCACCCATTTTTACATCCTCTTCCCAAGGGAAACCAACTTTTACTTGTTCAAAAGCTTGTTTCATTTTTGCAAGAAACTCATCATAAATACCCTCTTGAATAAAAATGCGAGAACCTGCACAGCATACTTGACCTTGATTGAAGAGAATCCCCAGCTGCACGCCTTCAAGGGCACGCTCTATTGGCGCATCATCAAAAATAATATTAGCTGATTTCCCTCCTAATTCCAATGTAGATGGAATTAATTTTTTTGCTGCCGCTTCTGCTACTGTGTATCCTATATCGGTTGATCCGGTAAATGCCAATTTAGCAAATCCATCATGTTTCAGCATATAATCTCCAGAGTAGGAGCCTCGGCCTGTAATAACATTTACTACACCAGGCGGTAAAACTTGATCCAATATTTTCGCCAATTCCAATAGGCTTAAAGAAGTAGAGGAAGATGGGTGAATTACTACGGTATTTCCGGCCGCAATGGCTGGCGCTATTTTCCATGCTGCCATTAAAAGCGGAAAGTTCCAAGGAATAATTTGACCAACCACTCCGATTGGCTCTTTAATGACAATAGAGAGAGTATCTTCATCAAATCCTTGTGCCGAACCTTCTTCTGCACGGATTACTCCCGCAAAATAACGAAAATGGTCAGAACTTAAAGGAATGTCAATTGCTTTTGTTTCTCTGAGCGGTTTCCCATTATCCAGGGTTTCTACAATGGCTAAACGTTCAGCATTTTCATCTATTAAATCTGCAATTTTTAAAAGCAGGTTGCTTCTTTCTATTAAACTTACTTTTTTCCATGTTTTAAATGCTTCTGTAGCAGCATCTACTGCCGCATCCACATCTGCATAGGATGCATCAACAAAATCTACGAGCTTTTCCCCATTGCTGGGGTTATGGCTCGCCATCAATTTGCCTTCTGTTCCCTTTGTCCATTTCCCATTAATGTACAATTTATATTCTTTTTCGAGGATATTTACAGTATCTAAAGTAGTAGCCATGAATAAAACTCTCCCTTTGCACTTTATTTATTAAAGTAGGATGGTTGAATAGTCTACCTTACTTTTCTTGATGCTACCCTACCAGGAAAAAATCTTCTATGCAGGCTTTTTTGCTTCCCTTCAAACACCAAATTCCTTTTTCTTCGCAACTCCCTATCACTGATTACCTGGTCATCTGATTACTATATCCAAACCTATAAAGCGAGTTTATTAGAAAGCGCATTCATTTATTTGAACTTTAGATAGTCTTCATCTCCATTCCTTGATTTAATCATTTCAAAACAATAAAATCATATGTTCATACAATAAATTAGGAGAATTGAAGAAAGGACTCAAGTATTCTTTTGAAAGCATAAAAACAAACATGGAATATCTTTATTCTACTTTCCATTATAAGGAATGTCAAAAAACAAGCTTTCTATTTTCCCCAATAATTTTTTATGCTGAAAATGCTAAAAAGCTATCTAGATAGATTGACGATAATCTATTTAGATAGCTTTTATTTTTTATACGCTCTTACTAAGCAAAAATTCCTGCATTATGTGCTATTTACACCTATTATATAAAACGCTTACATTTTAAATGAACACTCCCAATAATAATACACATAAAAGGCCTGTTATCGAAATTACTGTTGTCAGCACGCTCCATGTTTGGAAGGTTTCTTTCATGCTTAAACCAAAATACTCTTTCACCATCCAAAACCCAGCATCATTCACATGGCAGAATATAACGCTTCCTGCCCCTGTCGCTAAAACAACCAGTGCTGGATTGACCGTGCTTAATGCTAATAAAGGAGTGACCAGTCCAGCCGTTGTAAGTGCAGCCACCGTCGCAGATCCTAAGCAAAGACGCAATATTGCAGCAATCATCCAGGCAACTAAAATGGGAGACATATTGCTTTCACTGAATAATGTGGCCACATAATCGCCAACCCCTCCGTCTACCAGCACTTGTTTAAATGCACCTCCACCGCCGATAATCAATAGCATCATTGCTATCTGTGCGATAGATTGAGATAATGTCTGCCCAATTTCTTTCATAGGAATTCTTCTTGCATATCCCATTGTATAGATTGCGATTAAAAGGGAGAGAAGCATGGCAGTTCCTGGAGCGCCAACAAATTCAACAACTTCTTTTACTTTAGATTCTCCTGATATCAGCAAAGAAAAGATTGTCGCAAGCCCCATAAATATCACAGGAAATAATGACGTTAATACACTGATGCCAAACCCAGGTGTATCTTTTAATTGAAACTCTTTTTGCGGCCCTAAAGCAGCTAAATTGCCGCTCTTTTTATAGGCGCTTGGAAAAACCTTCATAGCAAATTTATTAAATAGCGGGCCTGAAACAATAGTAGTAGGAATAGCAATAAGTGTACCTAATAACAATACTTGCCCAATATCCGCGCCATATGCAGCCGTAATCGCTGTCGGTGCTGGATGTGGAGGCAAAAAGCCATGTGTAACATTTAATGCAGCTGCCATCGGTATTCCTAAATACAGAAAAGGCATTTTTACTTCTTTCGCTATCGCATAAATGATTGGAATTAATAAAACAAGTCCTACTTCAAAAAATAAAGCGACCCCAACGATAAATGAAGCAACAACAACAGCTAGCTGTATACGTTTTTTGCCGAATTTATTAATAAGGGTAATGGCGATTCTATGTCCGCCTCCTGCATCAGATACTAATCTTCCGAGCATTGCTCCTAATCCAAAAACTAAGGCCAAATGACCCAACTGACTGCCTATTCCGGCTTCTATTGTCTTTACTATTTCAGTTAACTCCATTCCGAGGCCAACAGCTACTAAAAAAGAGACAATCACTAGAGAAACAAACGTGTTTAATTTCACCTTCATAATAAGAAATAATAGAATAAGAACACCAATAGCAACAATTAAAATAGGCATTGCATTACCTCCAATAGATGGTATAGTCAATCTTTCTAATAAAGTGAAACTTCAATCAGGGGATTCTCCGCTCCCTACTGATTGTTGGTTAAAGCAATCAGGCTTTTATAGGCAAATTTTTGCTCACCTAGATTTCTTGTTTTCTCTCATTATCCTTTAGGACAGGAACAAAAACCCGTTAATGCGAGGTAAAATCCATTTTTTTAAAACGCTTTCGAAATAATTCACTTTAAACTTATAAAAAGATTACAATAGAATGCGGTGTCATTTGATTGTTCACTAGATTACTGTTTTGCAAGGGTGATCTATTGCTACAATTATTGTGGGCATCCACCAAACAAATGGCTAGTAGAAATAAATCAGCTCCCCCCTGCAAATAAATCGATGTTTTATTTAACGACCTAACCAGCCGCCATCTACAGCTAATAAATGCCCATGAATATAATTGGATGCATCGGAGGCTAAAAAAACAGCGGTTCCACTAAAATCTTCTGCTAGCCCCCAACGTCCTGCTGGAATTCTTTCAAGAATTTGTTTATTGCGTGTTCCATCTAAAATCAATGCTTCATTCATATCTGTTGCAATATATCCAGGAACAATAGCATTTACATTTACATTTTCCTTTGCCCACTCATTAGATAATGCCTTTGTTAATTGAGCTACGCCCCCTTTTGCCGCAGCATAAGCCGGCACTGTTAACCCACCTTGGAAAGACAAAAGGGATGCCATATTAATTATTTTCCCTTGCTTTTTTGGCACCATATATTTTCCAGCTGCCTGACATAAAAGCCAAACCGACTTTAAATTAACATTAATAACATCATCCCAGTCACTTTCAGAAAACTCCAAAGAAGGAGAACGTCTTTGAATGCCAGCATTGTTGACAAGAATATCTATACTGCCTAATCGATCTATAACTGCGGGTATTGCATTTTTCACTTGTGTTGGATTCTCCAAATCACATTCTACAATAATCGATTTTTGGCCAATTGCCTCTATTTCTTTTTGCACTGTATCATCCGTTGTGTTTCGCTGCAGCAATGCAACGGTTGCCCCTGCTTCTGCTAATGCAAGTGCAATTTGTCTGCCTATTCCTCTTGTAGCACCTGTAACAGCTGCTACTTTTCCATCTAATCGAAACATGGAACTATCCCCTCCGTAACCTATTGCAGATTTTTTAATAAAAGCAAAAAAGAAACCGCCATCATTTATCCATTCTACTAAGATATCTTCTTAACCTAATAGATCAACCCCCTTATCAAATAAAAATTATATATAATAAATAGTATTATATATAATTTTTAAGCGCATGTCGAGATGTATTATATATATATTCAAATATTATATATAATACACCTTCATTTATCGTCTTCTCTATTACTATTTATAAAAAAGTACTTACAGAACCATTTTCATAATATGTTCCCAAAATGCTTCCTTTGATTTTTGAACATCCTTTTGTTTTAACACTTCTACTAGTTCTAAATGGTAGGCGTAAACTTCTTCTGGCCTTATTTGTATGGTAGGATTAAGTACAGTAATATAGCGCTGGATGTGGCTGTTTAACATGGACCATATTCTATTATACGTTTCGATTTCCGACCAAGCGATTATCGTTCGGTGAAACTGCATATCCAATCTAGACTGAAGCAAATAGTCCGCCTCTTCCCTTCTCATCTTCTCTACAATATCATAAAGCTCGCCAATTTTTTTATTTGTGAGGTTTGGTGTGATTATTTCAATGACATTTGTTTCAATAGATGCACGCAATGAAAAAATATGATACATCTCTAGCTTATTAATCTCTGTTACAAAGGCACCCTTATACTTGACTGTTCGAATAAGCCCTTCCTCTTCCAATCCTCTAAGCGCCTCTCGAACAGGAACTTGGCTGATGCCAAGTCTTTTGGCAACCTCTATTTCTACAATTCGATCACCAGGTTTTAACTTATTGATAATAATTTCATCTCTTATTATTTCTTTTATTTTATCTTTTAAAGGCAATGATTGATCATTCATATCTTTTGGTCTAGTCATATTTATTCATTTCCTTTTCTAACTTAATAGTTTGAATCAAATTTTTTGTTGTATAACCTAGAAACTTTGCTTCTACATATTAATTTCATTATATATAACCTATTCAAGGATTGCCTACAATTAGGTAAAACAATCATTGCTCTTTTTTCATAAAAAAACCTGCAGCCAAAATTGGCTGCAGGTTTTCTACCACTATTTAGAAAAATCAAAAATTGTCTGCTGTCATATTTTTTCTTTTTGCTTTATAGATCACAATAAGCAAAAGAAACCATACTGGCGTAACAAATAAAGCAACACGTGTATCTTCTGCAAGTGCCAGCACAACAAGCACAAAGGCAAGAAAAGCTAAAATCAAATAATTGGCAAATGGATATAATGGCAACTTGAATTTACTTTTACTTGCTAATTCAGGTCTTGTTTTGCGATATTTCAAATGACAAATAACAGTAATTCCCCAAATAAAGATAAAACATACAGTAGAAATGCTAGTGATTAGGGTGAATACACCTTCTGGCATAATATAGTTTAAAATAACTGCAGCCAAAATGACCACAATAGAAAAGAATAATGCATTGGATGGTACCTGGCTTTTGGTCAATTTCGCTAAAGGTGCAGGTGCATTATTATCTTTTGCCAATGAATAAATCATTCTGCTTGTACTAAAAATTGCACTGTTGCAAGCTGATGCTGCAGAGGTCAGTACAACAAAATTCACAATCCCTGCCGCTGCTGCAATTCCAACTGCCAAAAACACTTGAACGAAAGGACTTTCACCTGGGTTAATAGCATTCCATGGATAAATGCTCATAATTACAACCAGTGCTCCAACATAAAAAAGCAATACCCTAATAGGAATATTATTAATCGCTTTTGGAATTACCTTCTCTGGATTTTCTGTTTCCCCTGCTGTTAATCCAACAAGTTCAATCCCTACAAAAGCAAAAACAACCATTTGGAAGGAAAGGATAAATCCGTGCATTCCATGTGGGAACATACCATCATGACTCCATAAATTAGCAAAACTTGATGGGCCTGCATCAGTCGCAAAACCTTTGATAATCATAAATATTCCAATAAAAATTAAAGCTAATATCGCGATGACTTTTACTAAAGCAAACCAAAATTCCATTTCCCCAAATAACTTTACAGTAGCAAGATTCATTATAAGTAAAATGACTAATGCTATTAAACCTGGCATCCATTGCGGTACATGCGGAAACCAAAATTGTGTGTATAATCCGACAGCTGTTAAGTCTGCCATTGCAATAGAAATCCAGCAAAACCAGTACGTCCAGCCCGTTACAAAAGCAGCTCCATTCCCTAGATAATCTTGGACAAAATCAACAAAGGAATGATATTTTAAGTTGCTTAAAAGCAATTCTCCAAGTGCGCGCATAATTAAAAAGCATATGATTCCTGTAATAATATAAGCAAATAAAATCGATGGTCCTGCTAGATGAATAGATTTTCCTGCACCAAGAAACAAACCTGTCCCAATAGCGCCGCCAATTGCAATTAATTGGACATGTCTGTTTTTGAGTCCTCTTGCTAATTTTTCTTCTGGCATAATATTTCCCCACTCTCTTTCCTTCTTGTTACCATACTTATACGCCAGCAAAAATTCCATATGCAGCGCACATTTGTAATAGAGACTATGACAGATAGTTTAGCATATTTTTATAACAATCAAAACAGGCTACAAAATTTTAAAAAAAAATATTAATTAATATACAAAAAAATACTTTTATATACAAAAAACAACAAAATAAAATATTTTCTTTAGCAGAAAATTTCCAAATTCCCCCTCATCCTTCTGGTTATTTGTAAAAAATATGATGGAATAGGTTGCATTGGCACATAGACTACCCTAAAATACAAAATAGATATAGTTTTCTTTGGGAAATAGCAGGATAAATGAACAAAAATTCTGTTGAAATATGTTTATCTTTAGGAGGAAGCATTCGTGCCAAATACATATAATGGAACCAAACTTAAAGTTTTTTCATTAAACTCTAATCCAGAACTAGCTCAAGAAATTGTGGAAGTGCTTGGAACAGAGCTTGGAAAATGTACCGTAAAGCAATTTAGTGATGGAGAAATTCAAATTAATATTGAAGAAAGTGTTCGCGGTTGTGAAGTATTTATCATCCAATCTACATGTGAACCAGTAAATCAAAGCATTATGGAACTTCTAATTATGATTGATGCCCTAAAACGCGCTTCTGTAAAAGCAATCAACGTAGTTATTCCATATTATGGATATGCCCGTCAAGACCGAAAAGCTCAACCAAGGGAGCCAATTACTGCAAAACTAGTAGCTAATTTAATTCAAAAATCTGGTGCAGACCGTGTTATTACATTAGATCTTCATGCACCGCAAACACAAGGTTTCTTTAATATTCCAGTTGATCAATTGGTTGCAATGCCAATTCTCAGTGAATATTTCTGTGCAAAAGAATACGAAAATGACGTAGTTGTAGTAGCGCCAGACCATGCAAGTGTAACACGTGCTAGAGAACTGGCAGACCGCTTAAAAGCGCCTATTGCCATCATTGATAAACGTGGACCACGTGATATCGGCTCTAGAGAAGTAAATATCGTTGGAAATGTTGAAGGCAAAACAGCAATCTTAGTTGATGATATTATTGATACAGCATACCGAATTGCAACAGCTACTAAAGCACTAGTAGAAAACGGTGCAAAAGAAGTATATGCATGCTGTACACATCCCGTATTATCAGAACGTGCTATCGAAGTAATCCAAGATTCTGCGTTAAAAGAATTAGTTGTAACAAACAGCATCCCGCTTACAGAAGAAAAAAGAATTGATAAAATCACTCAGCTTTCTATTGCCCAATTGATGGGTAATGCCATCAGTCGCGTGTACGAACAAAAATCAGTTAGTGTGCTATTCAAATAAATGTTCTTCTAACAGCCCTTTAGAATATGTTCTAGAGGGCTGTTTTATCCCCATTAACAAGATAAAGACTTATAGGAGCAGCCTATATTCTATTTGTTCTCAGGAAGCAATCAGCAGAGGATGGAAACTCCACTAATTGAAATTTTATTTATTATATTAAAATATCAAAAATAATATAATAATAGGAACTTAAAGCAGTTAAACTGTTTGCATATTCATATAAACAAAAAAATACGGGATTTCTCCACTATCCCCTTTGAAACCACCTACTTATCATCCTGCATGATTAAAGATTAATGGAGCCAATTCTGCTTTTATTTCTTCCTGCTCTGCTTTATACTTTTTTTAATTATTCCCTTTTTTCGAATCCTCTTTTATTATATTAAAAAATATTGATATAACAATTGATATACGCAAGTGTATTATTCATTGATTGTATTCTTCTTTATTTTCAAATCCATTTCCTAACATCCTAAATAATTTATGCATGGTCTTTTCAGCAGCCTATTTTTTATGCACCCTTTATACATTTTTTCCAGTACCTTTTTTTGAAAATCCATCAAAAATCAATGTTTATTTTCCCTCCATAACTTGCAAAAAAATAAAGAATTGATCTTAAAACAAGCTAGTCTGAAAAAATTTTTTTAAATTTTTTTAGCCTAGTCACAGCATAGGATACAGCCATTTCTCCTCTGAATTTTTTTTGCATAAAAAATCATTTAATGTTTAAATGTTCGTTACAAGGGAATATGCTCCTTGTCCAACAAGAATGATCAACATCATAATGATTCACAATAGGTATTCTATTTTTTAGAAATATTGTTTAATTAATTGGTTTCTATTAAACAAATTGGTTGGTTCACCCAAACCAAAAACTATTTTTCTGGCTTGCGTGAACTAACCCGATTGCCCCTTTATGCTGGCAAATTTCTTGCAATATCTTAATTTTTGTTCAAAAAGTGGTTGTTCCCCCAGTTCCCCCACTGTTTAAAACTCACTTTTGCTTATTTTTAACGAGGTAATTGGATCATTATTTTGGATGATTTTTCTTGTTGAATCTATTAAATAAAGGTGGATTTGATGAATTTAGCAAACAAACAAGAAATAACAATGGATGAATCACCCATTACCAAGTTCCATGTAAAAATTGCAGCATTAACATTTGGTGCTCATTTTACAGATGGTTATGTAATTGGAATTATCAGCTTTGCATTATTATCTTTAGCAGCACAATGGAATTTAAGTGCTTTTGATTTAGGTTTGCTTGGCAGTTCAGTATTAATTGGTTTGTTTTTTGGAAGTTTTTTGTTGGGCTGGGCCTCTGACTATATAGGTCGCCAGAAAATCTTTTTATTTAGTTTTATTTTGATCACTTTAGCTTCCTTTTTGCAATTCCTTGCTCCAAATGTTTGGACACTCTTCTTTTTCCGCTTTGCCATTGGCTTTGGATTAGGCGGAGATTATACAGTAGGGCAAGCCATGTTAGCAGAGTTTTCGCCAAAACGACACAGAGGAACATTGCTCGGAACCTTTAATGTTTTCTTTACCATCGGTTATGTTGCATCTAGTATTATTGGCATGATGTTATTAGATGCAGATGTTTCATGGCGCTGGATGCTTGCATCTTCTGGGATTCCCGCATTGCTAGTTCTTATTTTGCGAATTGGAACACCAGAATCTCCAAAATATCTTGTCAGCAAAGGGCAAGTCGAAAAAGCCCAAGCAATTGTAAATGAACATCTTGGCGAACAAGTAGTATTAACAGCAGAAAAGGAAACAAAACAATTAAGTCTTGGTCACTTATTCAGCAAAAAATATCTTAAGTTGACCTTGTTTAATGGAATATTCTATGCATGCATTGTATTGCCATACTTTTCTGTATTTACATTTCTGCCGACTATCCTGAATTATTTTAATATGAAGGAAGGTCATTCTGCGGACATCTTGTTAAATATTTTTCTATTAGTGGGTGCATTTGTTGGCATGTATTTAACAGTTAAACTTTCAAGAAGAGGCTTCTTAATCAGTTCCTTTATTATTTGTTTTGTATCCCTTGCCTTACTTGGCATTATTCCGCAAAACATGAGCTTTTTATTAATTGGAGCCTTTGTTGTCTTTACTCTATTTATCTCTGCAATTAATAATTTAGTCGGAATTTATCCTGCGGAAAGTTTTCCAACAGAATTGCGTGCATCTGGTGTAGGAGTTGCTACCGCATGCAGCCGAATTGGATCAGCACTTGGCACTTTCCTGCTGCCTACATTAATTACTAAATTAGGCTTATCCCCTACTATGCTGATACTTGCCGCTGTTTTATTAATAGGAACAGCAGTGTCTATTATATGGGCCCCTGAGACCAAAGGGAAAGAACTTGCATAAGCAAATTATGGTTTGTATATGAATAGAATGCGAGAAATTTACTTAAACAGTGGGATTTCTCGCATTCTATTTTGTTTGATTGGCAGTGATTACTGGGATTATCTGCTTTTTTTGCTAGTTCTCTTCTCGCGGGTTGCCCGCTATCCCCCTTTTTATTCGCCGTCCCTCTCCTTTTTCCTAATACAAAAAAAGAGCACTCATTCATAGAGATACTCACAACCATGTGTCACATCAATTCCAGCACGGCTTTCGCAATATCTTTTGCTGTCAGCTTATAATACTCTTTCAAATAATTTACTTTGCCGACTTGCCCAAATTGCTCTTTTACTCCTATTCTTCTCATTTTAGTCGGACAGTGTTCACTAAGAACCTCTGCGACTGCACTTCCTAATCCACCTATTACATTATGATTTTCTGCCGTTACTATTCTTTTTGTTTTTTCGGCATATTTTACAAGTAGTTCCCTATCAATTGGCTTGATTGTAAACATATCAATAACCGTTGCTTCAATGCCCTGTTTACGGAGAATCTCTGCTGCTTGTAAAGATTCTGCAACCATAATGCCACTTGCAACTAATGCTACATCTTTTCCTTCGCGAAGCACTTTCCCTTTGCCTGTTTCAAATGTTTCCTTTTCATCATATAATTTGACTGCCTTTTTTCGAATGGTACGAATATAATGAATGCCATACTCTTTTGCTGCTTTTCTAAGCAAAAATCCAAGTTGATTGGCATCACTTGCTTCATAAATATATGCATTGGGAATAAGGCGCACTAATCCTAAATCTTCAAAAGCCATATGAGTCCCGCCGTTATGTTCGGCTGTTATGCCTGAGTCGGATCCTAATATCTTTATATTTAATCGCGCATATGCCCCAGAAACGAACAGCTGGTCAAATGCACGGCGGGTCGCAAATTGGGCAAATGTATGAACATAAGGAATCTTGCCAGTCAGCGCTAACCCTGCGGCCATTCCCATCATATTTGCTTCCATTATGCCACAGTTAATTATTTGCTTAGAAATTTTCGTCATTAAATGGCTTGTTGCAATGGCACTCATTAAATCTGCCTCTAGACAGATAATATCCTTATTTTTCTGCGCCAACTCCAGCATTGTATTTGCATACATTTGCCGCATTTCTACCTTGTCTAATTCATATACCGGAGAAGTAATCGGATTCATTTAATCACAGCCTTTCCGCATATTTTCTCCAATTTATAAATGGCTTCTAAAATGGCTTGTTCATCCTCTTTCGTCGGACGAATATGGTGATTGTCTGCTTTCTTTTCCAGATATGGTACTCCCTGTCCTTTAACAGTATCTAAAATAATGGCAACCGGTTTTTCTGATTGTGCTCTTCCTTTTTCTATTGCCTCATAAATTTCCGAAATAGCACTTCCATCCACTCTTAATGTATAAAAACCAAATGCTTTAAATTTCTCCGCAAAATCTAATGGATCAATAATTTCCTTTGTAGGCCCATCAAGCTGCTTTTTATTATCATCCACCAGCACAAATAAATGATGGAGGCAATGATGTGAAGCAAATTGAAAAGCCTCCCAAGTCTGACCCTCATTTAATTCCCCATCCCCAACTATACAATACGTATTATTTTTCCTATCAGACAATTTATGGGACAATGCCACCCCAACTGCTGCGGAAATTCCTTGCCCTAAAGAACCCGTTGTCATATCCACTCCTGGCGTTAAATTGCGGTCAGGATGAGAAGGCAGCTTTGTTCCATTTTGATTTAATGTGTATAAAACTGCCTCAGGAAAAAAACCTTTTAGCGCAAGTGTTGCATAAAGGCTAGGTCCCCCATGCCCTTTTGATAAAATAAAATAATCCCGATCCTGCCATTTTGGATTCTTGGGATCTATTTTCATTACACCTCCATATAAAACTGCTAAAGCTTCCACAATAGACAAACTTCCCCCATAATGACCGAATCCAAGGTAGTGGAGTTCCTTTAAAGTCCATAAACGAATTTGGTCTCTCAATGTTTCCATTTCTTTTAAGATACTGCTCATAGCTGCCTCCTTATAAAGTGAAACTTCAATCAGTGGAAGTTTTCCCCATTCTCCACTAATTGTTAGTTGAGGGCCTGTAGGATATAGACCTGACAGACATTATTGCCACAGGGCGTGGCAATGTCTTTGTTCTTTTGTATCAGGATTTTATGGGCAGTTATTCCTCACTAGGACTAGATTTTTCGTTTTCGCTTATCATTATGATCCCAAGGCGGGGGTCAATAGCCCGTTAATGCATGATTAAAAAAGGCACCAAGCATGCTTGCTTCATTACTCAGCACCTATTTAAAGTTAATTCTATGCTTTCGCCGATTTATTTTTTTTGAAAATATTATAAAGAACAGCAAGGAGCACCAAACCAATTACTGTGATAGTAACTCCGCTTGATCCAAATGATTTTGCCAAATTTCCAAGGATAATGCCTGATGCAGCAAAATCAGTATCAGAGAAGGTGGTGCTTGCAAAGCCTAAATCTCCGAGCACTGGCATTAAAAACACTGGAAGGAATGTGATAAACAGGCCATTCACAAATGCGCCAATCGTTGCACCGCGAATACCGCCAGTCGCATTGCCGAATACTCCTGCTGTTGCCCCTGTAAAGAAATGGGGAACAACACCAGGCAAGATAATAACAGAACCAGCAAATCCTAAAAAAATCATGCCGACAATTCCACCAAGGAAACTGCAGAAGAATCCTATTAATACAGCATTTGGAGCATATGGAAAAACAACTGGACAATCAAGAGCTGGTTTAGAGTTTGGAACAAGTTTTGTAGAGATTCCTTTAAATGCAGGCACAATTTCTGCTAATACAAGACGTACACCAGATAAAATCACAAATACTCCTGCAGCAAATGTAATTGCTTGAATAAGGGAGAATACGAGATAATGAGTGCCTCCGCTTAAGTTTTGTTCAATATAAGAAGGGCCTGCAAATAATGCGATAATAACATATAAGATCGTCATCGTTAATGCAATCGTAACAGAGCTGTCCCGCAAAAATCCTAAACCTTTTGGAAAGTTGATTTTTTCTGTAGAACGTGATCCTTTCCCTACGACTTTTCCTACAAGACCGCTAAGAACGTAGCCAAGAGAAGAGAAATGGCCAAATCCAACATGATCCGCACCAGTGATTTTTCTCATAAATGGCTGACAAATGGCTGGGAAAAAGGCCATGATTAATCCTAAAGCAAGAGAACCCACCACTACTAACGGAACACCTTTTAATCCTGAAACCACTAATATAACAGCAAGCATACATGCCATATAAAGAGTATGGTGTCCTGTTAAAAAAATATATTTTAAGCGAGTAAACCGAGCAATTAAGATATTGGCAAGCATTCCAAAAAACATAATAAATGCAGTAATCGAACCATACTTCGTTAATGCCATCGCAACAATTGCTTCATTGTTCGGAACTACTCCTGTTACTTGAAATGCTTCTTGAAACATTTTTCCAAATGGGTCTAAAGAGCTGACAATAACATTTGCACCCGCAGCGATGACAATGAAGCCTAAAAATGTTTTAGTTGTACCTTTAATGATATCGCTCGCAGATTTTTTTTGGATCAATAAACCGATCAGTGCAATAATAGAAATTAATACTGCTGGTTGACTTAAAATATCCATAATCAATTTAAGCAATCTCTCTCCCATTGTCAGTACCTCCCTATTTGTATCAAACAGTTAGCTTTAAGCATTCCCCTTACAAAAGCCCTTTCTGTTCCAGCACTTCTTTTAATTTCGCCCGAAGCCCATCCATATCAATAATGCTGTCAATCACAACAACCTCTCCTAAGTGACTCATTCCATCTGCAATATCCTTTGCGGCAATAAAAAGGTCTGCCGCATCTGGTGTTGCGGAACTAAGATCTGCATGTTCCACTTCTATGCCTGTTACGCCAAACTCACTCAAGATTTCCTGGATATTCATTTCCAGCATAAAGCTCGACCCCAATCCTGATCCACATACTGCTAAAATTTTCATACTTTTTCCTCCCCTTGTTTTACAAATCTTTATCTGAGTAAGCTTGAAACAGTGCAGCTATTTCCTTTTTCGAGTCTGTTTCTTTTAAAAATGTTATATTCTCTTTTTTGCTAAGAAGCTTTGTTAATTGAGATAGTGCTTTAAGATGTGTTTTATTATCAACCGCCGCTAAAAAAAACAGCAATTGAACAGGGTAATTCTCATTCTCTAAAAAATAGACAGGTTTCATTAATTTAAGAAAACTCATGCCTAATGCCTTTACCCCCATTTCTGGGCGTGCATGAGGAATAGCAACCCCTGGACCTATTACAATATACGGACCTAGTGTCTTCACATTCTCAATAATTGCATCAACATATCTTTCTTCAATCACCCCCTTATTCAGCAAAGGGTTTGCAGCCATATTTATTGCTTCTTCCCAACTCTTTGCCTCTTCCACTAGTTGAATGGTTTCTTCCATCAATAAATCTTGCAGCACTGGCTGTCCCTCCCTGTATACTTCTTCTTTTTTATAAATAGTGAATGGACTCAACGCCTGTGTTAACCCTTTTTCATCATAGATATTGGCAAATTTCTTGATAATTGAGATAAGCTCCGCATTAGGAATGCCCTCATAGCTCATTCCAAATAAATGATGATATACTTCACTTGCTATTTGCCTTTTTTCAACAGATGTCATGATTGGTCTAACATAAAAACATGGAAACTTGGTGTTTATGGGCACTGTCGAAAAAACAAGGTCAAATTGTCCTCCTGCCCCTTCATAAAACTCCTCAACGGATAGTGTATTTTCTATTATAATTTCTGAAAAAATGGATTCCAGCTGATATTTGACCATGAGTGAAGAACTGGTGCCGCTTGGACAAACAACAACTGCTCGTTTTTTGTGAACCCCTGCATTTATCGGCTTCTTTAAAAGGGCTCCAAAAAGGATGGTAATAAAAGCAATTTCCTCCTCTGGAATGGAGATTCCTAATAATGAGCCAATCGGCACCAGCATTTCCTCTACTATCGCAAACAGTTCTTTATATTCTTTTTTAATTTCTTGAAGCAAAGGATTATGGATAGGGATTCGATATTTCATGCGAAAATATGCTGGCTTCATATGCTGATACAACAATTGAACAACTTCCTCTTTCCTCTCCAAAGCCATACATGCTTTTGCTTCAAAGCCAGCTGCAAGCTGCTCGCATAATGTCATCAGAAAACCTTTATCCACTATTTGAATAGAAGCATTCCCTAAAGACAACCCCAATAACTGTAAGGTAAAATAAGCGGTTTCCTCCTCATATTCGCTCAATGACAGCTCCTTCATCAGCTCCTTTCCCACTTTCCACAGCGGATCTTGTTTTAATGCGTCGATTTCATCTTTATGAAACTGCACTAATTTTTTTTGTTTTTGTCGACAATAATAAAATGGGAGAAAATAAGCGAACTGATTAAAACGCTCTTCTACAAATTGAAGCTTATGCTGTTTGGATATGCATAGAAGAGTTTTATACAAATACTCCAATTGATACGCTTCATCCCTCTTATTCCATAAATAGTAAATCAGCTTTTTATAGTAGGGCAATTGCAAAAGCTGATGGAGCTGGTTCATCACAAGCGCTCTTTTATCAAATTCTGTGCCCTTTAAGTGATAGCCGTGCTGTCTTGTGTAGCGAATTTCAACAAAAAATGAACTGTTTTTCTGATTGGCTTTTTTTACATCTGCAATGACTGTATTTTTGCTTACTTTCAAAAACTGTGTTAGATGCGCAGAAGAAATTACCTCCTCCCGAATAAATAAATATAAATACAACATCATACAACGCTCTTCTTCTGTTAAATTCATCATCCTTTCCGCCTGTACATATTGGCTATTTTTTAAAAAAGATAAAACATCATCGGGAACTAGAACGATATTCCCTTTGCAAATAATAGGAGGAAGTCCTTTTTCTTTTAGCCAGTGATTTACTTTTTCTAAATCATAAGTAATTTGTCTTCTCGTTAACTGCATACAGTCCCTAATCTGATTCAGCGAAGTAGATTGAACTTTCAGCAAATAGCTCAGCAAAAAGGCAGGCCGCTTTTCCATGATCATCGCTTCTTTCCCCCTATGTCCAGCATATTATAAAACGCTTACAATTTGTTGTATGATTGAATCCAATTCATGTAACAAACGCTTTTACAATTTTGTGCTGAAAAATCAGTACAAATAAAAGAAATTTCTACATTATATGATGCAAAAGACAATAAAATAGATAAATGCGCCAATTTGTCCTTTTGCCATATGCTACATTACATCGCCCTCCCCCTATAAATGCCTCTATATCCATATTTTTCTTTGAACATGCTATACTAATCTATGGAGGTGTTTTTATGCGTTTACAAGATAAAAAAGTTATTGCACTGATTAGCCCTGATTTTGAGGACTTGGAACTTTGGTATCCAGTTTTGCGTCTGCAAGAAGAAGGAGCAGCAGTTCATTTAGTTGGAGAAAAGGCAAATGAAACGTATATTGGAAAATACGGAGTGCCAGCTGTTTCTGATTATGCTTTTTCCGATATACAAACATCTGAATATGATGCCATTTTAGTTCCTGGAGGATGGGCACCAGATAAATTGCGCCGCTACCCTAAAGTTTTAGATATGGTGCGTTATATGCATGAACAGAAAAAGCCAATCGGACAAATTTGCCACGCTGGCTGGGTGCTGATTTCAGCAAAAATCTTAAATGGTGTAAATGTAACAAGTACACCGGGCATTAGAGATGATATGGAAAATGCAGGAGCTATTTGGCATGATGAGCCTGTAGTTGTGGATGGGCATATCATTTCAAGCCGTCGTCCACCAGATCTTCCTCCATACGCAAAAGCCTTTGCCGATGTTTTGGCAGAGCAATAAATAGGTTAATGGGCAATTGTCTCTAAAAGAGGCAACTGCCTTTCTTTTTTCTCTGAAAATAATAGATATTCGATTAGCTTTATTCAATGAAGCTTAAGCAAAAATAACTGCATTTTATCCTATTGAATTTTTAATTATAATCTCTATGATGAAAACAAATATTTCCTAAATTCAGCTAACCATGTTAAAGTTAGTTAGTAAAACTTAAAAAATAAGTAGGTGACAAAATGATTGAAGTAAAAACATCTCCAATAAGCGACGGGGAATTTAATAGAGGGGTATTTGCTACGCAAGATATAAAAAAAGGCACACTTTTTCATGAAGCACCTGTTATTCCATATCCTAACGAGCAGCATCAGTATATCGAAAAAACTGTACTTGATGACTATGCTTATGAGTATGGGATTAATCATTCGGCCATTGTTCTAGGATACGGAATGCTTTTTAACCATTCTTATGAACCCAATGCCACATATGATATTAGCTTTGAAAAGCACACATTTGATTATTATGCTTATAAAGATATAAAAGCAGGGGAAGAAATTTTTATCAACTATAATGGCGATGTAGATGATACAGATCCATTATGGTTTCAAAAAGATTATAAAGAAACATAAAAAAATGGGCGCATTCCAGTCAGGAATGCGCCTATTCCTCTTACATACACTTTATGCCTTTTTCTTCTTCAGCCTGCCAATTCCTAATTCTTTCCCTTCTTTATTTAATGCTTTCAAAAAACTAACAGTCATTAAACCCATAACTACAGAAAATGGGAGCGCAGCAATGATCATTGTATTCTGCAATGCCTGCAGCCCTCCAGAGTATAAAAGGACAAGCGCCATTGCTGCAAGGAGAACCCCCCATAATATCTTCAGTTTGCTGCTAGGATTCTGTGAACCATTTGTTGTCATCATTCCAAGCACAAAAGTTCCTGAATCTGCTGAGGTGATAAAAAAGACGGCAATTAAAACAATAGCTAAAATAGATGATAATTGACTTAACGGATAGTTTTCCAATAAAGCAAAAAGGGATTCTTCTGTTGCATATTTAGAAATTGCAGAAACCCCCTCATGTTCCAGCAGCATAGCAGAACCTCCAAAAGCAGAGAACCATAAAAAGCCAATAACGGCTGGAATAAATAATACATATGTGACAAACTCTCTAATTGTTCTTCCCTTTGAAATCCGTGCAATAAAAATTCCTACAAACGGCGACCATGCAATCCACCAAGCCCAATAAAAGATTGTCCAATTATTGATCCAATTACGTTTTTCCATATTGAGCGGGGCTATGCGAAAACTCATATTCAATAAATTTTGCAAGTACAAACCTATTGTATCTGTAAATAAATTTAAAATAAATAAAGTCGGACCAAAAATAAACACTAAAAGAAACAGGCCTAATGCAAGAAGCATGTTGGCATTGCTTAAAATTTTAATCCCTTTTTCTAATCCAGATACCGCTGAAATAATAAATAAAACGGTAACAATTGCTACAATAATAAATTGGCTGCTAATATTAGAAGGAATATTATACAAGTAGGATAATCCTCCATTTATTTGAACTGCTCCAAATCCAAGCGTTGTAGCTACACCAATCACAGTCGCGATAACTGCAATAATATCTATCACTTTGCCAATTGATCCGCTTGCATATCTTCCTAAAAGAGGTTTTAAAGTGACACTGATTAAACCTACATCGCCTTTTCTAAAGGTAAAATAGGCTAAACATAATGCAACAATTCCATAAATGGCCCATGCATGAATGCCCCAATGAAAGAAAGTAAATCTCATCGCATCTTTCATTCCTTGATCGGTCCCCTCCATGCCGGTTGGCGAACTAATTATATAATGGCTAATTGGTTCAGCTGTTCCATAAAATACAAGACCAATCCCCATTCCTGCACTGAAAAGCATCGCAAGCCATGTTAATCGGGAAAACTCTGGTTTATCTTCTTGCTTTCCTAGTTTGATTTGTCCAAGCGGACTTATTAATAAGTACAAACATATCACAACAAAAAAAGTCACAATAATTAAATAATACCAGCCAAATGTATTAGTAATATAAAATTGGATTGCACCTGTTGCATTTTCTAGCGCTGTAGGTGCTAGAATCCCCGCAATACATAAAATCACCAATACGGCTAATGAAACAATAAAAACGACAGAGCCCTTTTTCATATGATGTCTGATGTCCCCCATATCTTCTTTTTGTTCCCCTTTATTAAAACGGCAGAAACAGTATCCCTAAGATAATGTTTTGAAATTTGTTGCTTAATTATGCAACTAGTATGCTCTTTTCTAGATTATCTAATGGATACATTTTATTTATATATATTTTTTCTAAGATGACTCTCTGTTTTTTTATGTCCTTTTTTTCTTAGATAAATATAAAAAAGCTGCATTGTTCATATACAAACAATACAGCTTCTATCTATCAGAATTTCACTTTTTCCAAATACAATCCGCAAGCTTCTGCCATCGGCCCCGTTTGATCTCGTTTTTTAGATTCGATAATTCCTGGAATATGGTCTGGTTTTATTCTGCCAGAACCAACTTCGATTAATGTTCCAACTATTTTCCTTACCATATTATAAAGGAACCCGTCGCCAATTACTCTGATTTGCAGAAAACCAGCTTCTTCTTCCAAATGAATAGCATAAATTTCACGCACCATCGATTTCTTTTTTGATTTCGCATTAGAATAAGCAGTAAAATCATGTTTGCCGACAAAATGGCTGCTCGCTTGTTTCATGGCAGCGATGTTTAGCTTTTGTTCTACATGCATGCTGTACTTGCGCATAAATGGATGTGTATACTCTTTATTCCAGATTTTATACAAATAGGTTTTATCCTTTGCATTGTATCTCGCATGAAAACGATCCACTTCAATGGAGCAAGCAATCACACTGATATCATGCGGAAGATATTTATTTAAATAATTTTTCACTTCTTTTGCAGAGTATTGCTCGCTTATTTTGAAGTTTACAATTTGACTCATCGCATGAACTCCTGCATCTGTTCTGCTGCAGCCAATAATCTCTACTTGGCTTCCTGTCATTTCAGAAAGCACATTTTCTATTTTTCCTTGTATGGAGCTGTCGCCGTTCCCTTGACGCTGCCAGCCTTTATAACGGCCTCCATCATACTGTACAACTATTTTGTAATTATTCATTTTTTCTCCTTTATGTGAAACTTTCACTTTTTGTTCTACTGCATAAAAAAATGTTCCAAGTAATTATAAAACTTGGAACAATTTATTATACCATTTTTATTGTAAAAAGGATAAGAATACAAAAAATTACTTCTTCTTATTATAAATCTGCCTAAAGGTCGCAGCGCAGCATCGATCAGAGATTTTTATGCCCTCTAAAAAACAATCCATTTACACTATTTGATATTTTGATTATCACTCAAATTCTATCTTTCATTTCCGCTATAATGCATTGCCAATCTATTGTTAGCTGTTTTCTGGCTGAATTTCTGTATGCAGGGCCGAAAAAAACTTCATAATATTTTTATAGCTGGATCCAAAATCACCAAGGCTGCCTTCTTTTGAACAGTAGATATCAATCGCAGACTTTATAGCATTGATTTTATATACAGTCACGATCATAACGCTTGATGCAATTCCTTGCTTTTCTAAAACTATTTCCCCGCGTTCCTCGTCCACTTTTTTAATTTTCCAGTTTGGAAGCTTTTGATTCACCACTTGTTTTATATATTCAATCATTTTTTCACGATTTTTCCGATAGTAGCGTGTTTTTAATTCCGGATACTTTGCTTCCTCACTCGTTTCCTCATAACTTCTCCACAGTCCCACCAATATTCGAGTAACGGACATTTCTTTTCCCCCCTAATGCTTAGCCCTTCCCATTTTTCTATGCAGCTAAAAATGTAAGGGCTTTACTAAAATAGATACATTTATTATACCCTATAATTTGTTGTGCTGGAAACATAGATAGGGAAGAAATTGACCATTTGCCTTATGCTTAATGTAATAAAAATAGCCATTATGATCGAATTGTTTATGGAACAACTCTTGATATTCTAAGTTAATGCTGTCAACTTCCAGTGGGATGCTTTTCCGTTGCATATTTTCAATAAATTTATCTTTCTATTAAAGAGACTCCAATAGCTGTTATTCCCAACTATTGGAGTCTTTTTAAATTGTTCTTATTCAAAAACTAGCTTTTACAATAACATGCCTCTTTGCACAGCAATAAAATTCAACACATGCCTTTTGGCAGGCGCTGCATGAATAGCTCCTTTTACAGATGCAGTAAGTGCCCCGCTTGCATTGGCAAAAGTTAAAATTCGTTCATGGTTTTCCCTGATCTTGTCGCATAAATCATCAACAGATGGCTCAAACGCAATCAATTCAGATAAAAAGCCTCCAATAAATGCATCTCCTGCACCTGTTGTATCAGCAACAGTTACTTTAAATCCTTTGTTTCGGTAAATTTCCCCGCTCTTCAAATAAATTTCTGCACCCGCGCTTCCCTTTGTATAAACAACCACTTTAACATTTCCAGCAAATAATGCCTCAATGGCTTCTTTTTCATTGTTTATTCCTGTAATGAATGCTAGTTCTTCATCAGAAATCTTCACAATATCAGCTATTGGCAAAAATTCATTAATCGTTGAACGGCAACTTTCCTCGTCTTTCCATAAAGGCAGGCGCACATTCGGGTCAAAACTTACAATGCCTCCGATATTCCGAAAATCTTTAATCGCTTTTTGATGGGCATGCTTCATTGGACTTTCAATCAAATCAACAGAACAAAAATGGAGGATATCCCCCTCTTGAAACCACTCTGCCTCTATTTCATCTGGTGAAAGCAATAAATCAGCCGCATTTTTCCGGTAGAAATTAAAGCTTCGTTCTCCATTTGCATCATTTGATACAAATGCGAGTCCAGTTTCCCCTTCTTCACTTCGCAAACAATAAGAAGTATCTACCCCATTTTCTTGCAATACTTCAAAGATATAATCGCCAAAATGATCATTTGCAATCTTGGTGATCATCGCAGAGTCTCCTCCATATTTTGCTACAGCAATCGCAACATTCATCGGAGCTCCCCCTGCTACACGCTCAAAATTTGTCACTTCTTTTAATGATAAATTCTTTTCAGCAGGAATAAAGTCAATAAGTGTTTCTCCTATACAAAATACCTTTTTCACTAACATGCTCCTTTCAAGCAAAGAACAAGCACTATCAACTTGTTCTTTGCTTCCTTTTTATCTCACATTAACGTGCTTTTAATCTCCACCTCGGAGATTATGACGAAAAAGGAGAAATCTAGGTGGGGACAACTGCCCGTAAAAATCCGATATAAAAGAACACAGACTAAGCTTGAGCAACGTCTGTGTGACCTAGTGACCCTATATTCTATAGGTCTTAGGCGTCAATCAGCGGAAGATAAAAAACCTCCCACTGATTGTTAGTTTCCCTTTATTTCCAAACATCTTTCAAATTCCAATACGTGCAATCAGCAACAAATGCTTCTCCACCTTCAGCAAATAATTCAATCCCAACTCTTCCTTCCGTTGGATAGATTCGGCTTGTCATTGTTGTTTGACCCTCGTTTGCAAATACTTCAATAGAAGAACGATCAATGAATACACGGAAAGAAATTTTATTGTTCGATTCAAGTAGAGTACGTCTTATGCCATCCTCTTTTTTTCCTGATTTAGAACAGTCTAATGTCAGCTTTTGTTCTGCTAGTTGAAAAGATAAAACTGTTTCTTCTTCCTTTTCCCCTTTTATTTTCAGCCCTACAGCAGATGCAGTGGTTTGCTCTAAATCAAATACTACTTGCACTTCAAGAAGGTCGCCTTTTTCTTCAACTAAATAGCTTTCTGAAATTGATTTATTTGAACACACATCATGCTCTAATTCTCGCAGCAATATTAACTCTTCCACTGGATTCATCAATATTTTATTATCGCTGGTAAGCTTTAATTCTCTTGGAAGAGTCAATGCGCCGCACCATCCATCTTTTTTCGTCGGCATATCTGCTTCCCACATATCCATCCAGCCAATCGCAATGCGGCGGCCTTTATCATCTAAAAATGTTTGCACTGCATAAAAATCGTGTCCATGATCTAATTCAATGAACGAACCATGCTTAAATTGATTTGTTTCATAGTTGTAGTCTCCAATAAAATAGCCTGTTTGATATAAATTATTATAATTGTCCCCATCTGCTTCCATCCCTTGTGGAGACAGCATTAATACATATTTCCCATCCAATTCAAAGAAATCGGGGCATTCCCACATAAATCCATGTGAACCATCACTTTGGGCAAGAACACCAATGTATTCCCATTTGCGAAGATTGCTAGACTTATAAAGTATGACTCTTCCACTCTGCTCCTCTATGGATTGATTTCCTAGAATCATATACCAACTGTCTTCATGTTTCCAAACTTTAGGGTCACGAAAATGATGAGTGCTGTCCTCTGGAGGTGCAGCAATAACTGGGTTTTCTCCAACCTTTTCAAAAGTTACACCATCTGTACTGACTGCAATATTTTGATTCTGATAAAAAATATCCTTTTCTTTATCTGTATAATGATGTCCTGTATAAATCAAGGTCAATTCTCCATCATTATCCACTGCACTTCCAGAAAAACACCCATCTGAATCACAAACATCCCCAGGAGCTAAAGCAATCGGCAAATGCTCCCAATGCACAAGATCTTTACTTTTTACATGTCCCCAATGCATCGGTCCCCAGTTTTCATCATACGGATGATGCTGATAAAACACATGATACTCACCCTTATACTGCACTAAACCGTTTGGATCATTTATCCAGTTTGCTGGCGCCATAATATGATAGCCTAGTCGAAAACGTTCATTCATTGACTCTTTTGTTTGCTGCAATGCTTCTTCTGCCTGTTGAATTCTATTTTTTGTAATCATATATATTTCCTCCTAAACAATTTTTGCTAGATTTTTTATTTTTGGTTTACCTTGTTTATTTTTTTTAGGACTTAATAAAGTAAAGATAGAAAGAATAGTAAAGCAAAGAACAGTTAATCCCAAAATAAGATAAGTTTGGCGGAATCCAATACTATCATATAGACTGCCTGCAATCGGCGATAAAATAGATGCTCCAACTTGTGATGCGAATTGGAAACCAACTAAATATAATACAGATGATAAACGTGTATCAAAATTAGCTGCCAAATATTTAAAAATGGCAATAAGCATGATCGGCAATTCTAATGCGTGAATTAATTTCATTGTCGAAATTCCAATTGGTCCTATAACAAGACCCGAACCAATAATACGGAAAGCCATTAAAAATCCTGCCAAAATTAAACTATTTTTTGCTCCAACTTTATTTACAACAAATGGAGCCAAAAACATCATACCTGCCTCTAAAAATACTTGAAAAGAATTTAAGTATCCAAACACTTGATTCCCCGTTGCTTCTGTTGGGAATAAAGAAGAGTAGTAAACAGGGAACTGTTGGTCATACACACTATAAATGCAAGTTACCCCAATAACATACACCATTAAGAACCAAAAATCCTTTAATAAAAATAACTGTCCTACATCTTTTAATGTAACAGAATCCGCCTTCTCCATTTCCTGATTGGTCATTTCAATTTTTATAGAAAGAATAATCGCAACCAATACAACAGCTGATACGGATGCTACCCAAAAGTTAATGTTCGGATTGATATTAAATAATTGTCCCGCAAAAAATGTAGCAGCAGCCCAGCCTAATGATCCCCACATTCTGGATTTACCATATTCAAAATCATATTTACGGCTGATTTTTTCAATATAGGATTCGATTGCACCAATCCCTGCTAAAAAAGCAACTCCTAAATATAATCCACCAACAATGGCACCTAACAGTACATTGTATTTCAATAATGGACCATATACATAGATATAAAACGGTCCAACAAATACAAGTAAAATGCTGATAAAAAATAAAATATTTTTCTTTAAGCCAATTTTATCTGATATATAGCCATATAGCGGCTGCATACATAAAGCGAAGATAGCGTTTGCAGAAAAGATTATGCCAGTTTCTCCTCCACTTAAATTAATCTCTTGCCCCAACCAAATTGAAAATAAAGAATAACTAGCAGACCAAGTAAAAAAGAAAAAGAAAAAATAAGCACTAAGTTTCCAATACAGACTTTTTGATTTTGTCATATAAACTGCTCCTCCAAATAAGGTTACTAAATAATTGACATGAATAAAATCTGAAAGCACTTTCAAGTTTTATTTTATGTCAACCGGTTTCATATGTCAACCGCTTTCACATAAAAAATAAAAAAACATTGCAGCTTGGCAATGCTTTCATTTTAGTTTATACCGATTAAAATTTTCATATTATTTATGCCGTTGTTCCTTTTAATAACTTTACAGGCAATCTTGTTTCAAGTGGAATATCTTGGAACTCTCCTTCTATTTCTTTTAATAGAAGTTCAATGGATGTTTCTGCAATTGTGCTAATAGGCTGCTGAACCGTTGTTAATTCAGGCAAAAATGATTGTACGGACTCTGTCCCATCATACCCAATCACTTTTATTTGTCCTGGCACATCCTTTCCCATCTTTTTGGCCATCATTATAAAAGAAGCGGCAAAAATATCATTTGTAGCGAATACTCCATCCACATCAGGACATTCCTTAAATAATTTCGCGATTACTGCATGCTGGCTTTCCCTGTCAAATACTTCTGGTATTTCATATACAATTGGCCTTCTTCCAAGCTCCTCCATCATTTCTTCATATGCTTTTCGTCTTAATCTTGCTGGAGTTTCTAAATCGCCAATTCCATCGATAAGAACAATATTTTTGCATCCTTGTGAAACTAGTAAATCTGTTGCTATCTTTCCTCCTTCATAATTATCAGAGCTTACAACAGGAACCGTCTCAGAAAGATACCTGTCTATTGCCACAACCGCTAAATTTTGTTTATGGTAATCTAAAATTCCGCGATTATGTGTTCCAACAATGATTCCATCCACCTGATTGCGCAGCAGCATCTCCAGATATTTTTCTTCTTTATCAATTCGATTTAAACTATTGCATACTAGCATCTTATATCCCTTTGCTGCACTTATATTCTCTAAATGAAAAGTAAGCTCGCCAAAAAAAGGATTGGCTGTCGTCGGCAAAATGACACCTAATAAATTGGAGCGTTTATTAAATAAAGAACGAGCCACGTCGTTAGGAAAATAATTAAGCTCGCTCATTGCCTTCTGCACTTTTTCTTTTGTGCGATCACTTATGTATCCACGGTTATTCAGCACACGAGAAACCGTTGTTGGAGATACTCCTGCAAGTTTTGCTACATCATCAATTTTTGGCTTCATATTAGATCCTTTCCACTGTTATTCTAATAATATTATAGCAGAAAACAAGAAGCTTCCTTTAACTGTTTGCAAGAGAAATTGCCTATAAGCAAATAGATTGCTTTTCGTTTTAATAGCAAAAATTATTAATAGATAATAATAGGCAGCACCTTTAAAAATGAACAATAAAAAGTGCTGCCTTAGCAATATTTATTAAGTTTTTACTTAACTTTTTCCAGCAGAGAATATTTTGATTGTACCCTCTGAATCTTTTTGATTTTTTCAAAGGAAAACAGGGAAAAGCGAAAGGTGATCATTGTCACTGGTACGATAAGGATAAATAATGTCAATGGCGCATAAAAAAGAAAAGAGGCTGCACCTACCCACATTAAAAGAATTGCAAAATTTGTTTTTCCATCTAAAAAAGAAAAAGTAAATGCCTGTTTTATAAGGCTCAACCCTTTCAATTGATAATGGACTAATAGAGGAAATAAAAAGGCGCTTGTCATGCTGTACAATATAAAAGCAAGTGCTGCTATTGAGAGAAGAACCACTCGAAAGCTGCTAGCAATATGAAAAAAAAAGGAAATATCGATAACTAAAAGGCAGCCTAAAAAAATCCATAATGTTCCTAATAGCCCTTGCTTAAAAAGCTGGCGAAATTCATGAAGAAAACAGCGAATAACACTTTGCTCCTGATATAGATGCCACTTTCTCACAACAGAATACATCGCTGCAGTTGCAGGTCCTACCGTAATAATAGGCAATGAAAAAACAACCCACATGATATTCAATATAATGCAATTTACAGTTTTGCCTAAAAACGCTGCCGATTTCCCATCCCAAATATTCATCCTATCTTCTCTCCTTATTTCCAAGAGGACTGAAGATTTTTTAATGAAATATCTCCTAAATCAACAATGCCATCTATCGCCTCTATTTCTAATACCATCTTCTTTGCTGTTGGAAAAAATAATTCCGTCATCACACCGCTTCCTTGATTTACAAATAATTCTACAGACGATTGATCAATAAAAATGCTGAACTCTTCTAATTCTTTTAGCGGCATTTTACTAACACTTGGAAATTGTTCAGAAAATGTTGTTAAACCACTTTGGGTTCGATCTATTCTTACCTCTTTATTTACACCATCAAAAATAATTTGCAAATATTCATTTTCTCCTCTTATCGTCCATGTAAAAGCTGAAGCTGTATTTCCCTTTACTTTTCCTTGAAAAAGCATCTGTAGGTTATTTATTTCTATTTTTTCCGGCTTATCTGGCTGCAGGGTGAATGATTCCATTGTTATTGCTTCACTAGCAACAATCGAAGCAAAATCAATTGGAAGCTGAATTAATTTTAGTTCCCCTTCCTCTTTGCGCAATGTTAATTTTCGAGGAATAGACATGGCACCTCTAAAGGGATCTGTCGGCACTTGCTTGGCGTATTGCCAATTGCTCATCCATCCAATCCAAATAGGCTCTTGTGTATTGCTCCATGTAACAGCAGCATAAAAATCACGACCATGATCAGCCCATTGCATTCTCTCCTTTTCCGTATCAGCTGCAAAAGCTATTCCATCAAAATCACCAGTAAAATATTGCACAGCTGATCCGCCATTCGGTCCTCCTGGATTAATGCTCACAATCAGCACCCATTTTTTCGCCTTTTCTCCCTCTATCTCTAATTCTATTAAATCTGGACATTCCCAAACGCCCCCATGTGCCCCATACTCTTTACCAAAGGAAGAGAGAAAGGACCAATCCAGCAAATTTGGCGATCCATAGAAATGAACGCAGTCACCTGCTGCTAAAGTCATGATCCACTTTTGTGATGGATTATGCCAAAATACTTTAGGATCGCGAAAATCTTTTATTCCCGGGTTTTTCAACACTGGATTTCCTTTATATTTCGCCCATGTCCTCCCTTTATCGTTAGAATAGGCAATGCTCTGTTTTTCATTATCCTCTCCATGATGGGTAAAAATCGCAATCAACACATCTTCATCTGAATTCTTCAATCCACTAGTATTTTCCCTATCAACTACAGCACTTCCTGAAAAAATCTGTCCTAATTCATCTGGATATATGGCAATAGGAAGCTCCTCCCAATGAATCAAATCCTTGCTAATGGCATGGCCCCAATGCATCGGCCCCCACACTTTGCTATATGGATGATATTGATAGAATAAATGGTATTCCCCTTTATAAAAAAGAAGTCCGTTTGGATCGTTCATCCAATTTTTTTTGGGACTAAAATGATATTGTGGTCTAAATTTCTCCTCGTACATACTGCCACCCCTTTTTTTCTGCATCTAGTTAACCTTTGACGCCACTAGCCGTAATTCCTTGTACATAATAGCGTTGGAAAAATAAAAAGATTAAAATAACAGGAATGGTCGTTAAAGTCAGTGCTGCCATTATTTGTCCATACTGAATATTATTGTCTGTAAACAAGTACTGGATGCCGATTTGCACCGTTTGGATCGATTGATCTGTTGCCACAATCAACGGCCACATAAAATCACTCCAATGGGTAACAAATGTCAGAATAGCTGCTGTTGCAAATACTGGCTTTGAATTTGGCACGACAATTCGAATGAATGTTTGAAAAGGAGTGGCACCATCAAGCTGTGCTGCCTCCTCTAATTCTTTTGGAAACTCCATAAAAAATTGCCTAAATAAGAAAATATTAAATGCTGATGCAATAAAAGGCACAATCAATGCTGGAAATTCATTTATCCAGCCAAATTTATTTACTACAATATAAAGTGGAATTAATACACTTTCAAATGGCACAACATATAATGCGATAATAATAATTAGAATAAGGCTGCTTCCTGGAAATTTTAATTTTACAAGTGCATAAGCACAAAGGGAATTAACAATTGTTCCAAGCAAAACAATCATCCCTACTGTAAATAGACTGTTTTTCATATAGTGAAAAAAGTTAATATCCTCTGAAAATAAAATTTTTGCGTAATTGTCAAATGTTAGTTCTTTCGGTATAAATGCTTGAAAACCCATATCTTTAAAAATGAGCGTTTCTGGTTTAATCGATGCTATTATCATCCATAAGAGTGGAGAAATAAACAACAAACCAAGTACGATAATGCCTAAGGATACTGCTATTTTCCCCCATCTTTTTTTCGTACGCTGCTTCATTCCTTCATCAACTCCTTTATTGTTTTAATAATTTTTTAAGCACTAATGACACAATAATAACGACAAGGAAAAATACTACTGCAATTGCAGAAGAGTAGCCGACATCACGGAATTGAAAACCATTTTCGTAAAGCATAAAAACAAGTGTTTTCGTTGAGTCGCTTGGTCCCCCGTTTGTCATTACATATGGTTGGATAAATAATCGAAATGCTTGAATTGTCGTTATAATTAATACAAACCCTGTGACATGTTTAATGGAAGGCAGTGTTACATTCAGAAATTTCTGCCAAACATTTGCTCCATCAATATCAGCAGCCTCATACAATGTTTCTGGTACATCTTTTAAACCAGCCAAAAATATCATCATTTGAAATCCCGCGGCCTGCCAGATGGACATGAAGAGGATTGAGTTCATCGCTTGATTAGGGCTTAGCAAAAATGGCTGACTGCTGATTCCGAAAAAATTCAATACACTATTGATTAATCCATTATCCACGTTGTATAAAAAAGTCCAAAGAATTGCAACAACTACCATGGACGTTACAACTGGACTAAAGAAAAACACTCTTCCTAAAGATGCAACCTTCACTTTTTTATTCACAAGCAATGCTAAACAAAGCGCTACACCGCATTGAAGCGGGACAACTAGGACTGTAAAATATAATGTATTTTTTAGGGCAGTATAAAATATTTGATCTTGAAATAATCTTATATAATTATCCAGCCCCGTAAATGTTTTTGCTTCTGGATTTAACATATTATAATTCATTAGGCTATAGATAAATGCTAAAGCCACAGGCAAAACCAAAAAAGTAAACATAAGTGCTAATGCAGGGAAAGAAAATATCACACCAAGCATTTTTTGTTGCCTTGCATATGTCATCCTATTGTCAGCGTTTCTTAAAAAGACATTCTTTGTCTCTGCTTTAGATGTTTCCAAATGGTCCACCACCTTGATTTTATTTATAAAGGCATCTTAAGAGATTGCCTCAGGCTGTTGGCGAACGCCCGCTTTTTTTTGTTGCTCTCCTTGTTCGGCTGCTTATTGCCAAACTACGGTAGCTCCTCTCCTCAAAAAGCAGACATTTTCAATCAACCTGAAAATTTGCATGTTTAACTTTTTTGCACTCTGAGACAACCTTAAAAGATTGCCTCAGAGTGATTTTTTCATTGCTTCCTTTCTAATAAGCCTGATAGCAAGCAGCCTTACTCTCATTATCTATTGACGCTTTTAGTTTTCTTTATTTTTTGCGTTCAATTTCCATTTCTACTTCTTTTGCCACCTTATCTAGTTCTTTTTTAGCATCCCCACCTAAAAATATATTCTGAACAGCCTGCCCATATTTTGTAGATAATACTGGGTATGCAGTAGTCGATGGTCTCGGGTGTGCTGTTTTCAACACTTGTTCTTTTAAAACATTTAAAGGTGCCTCGTTCCATTCCGTCATTTTTTCAAAAGAAGACATACGTGCAGCTGGTTTATTATCAGCATTTGCTATCTTGATAATATTTTCACTGTTTAAAATATAATTTAGAAGGATAGCTGACTCTTCTTTATGTTTTGTATCGGTAGAAACTCCCCAGTTCCAGTCTCCTGATGGTGATACTTGCTCTCCATTATTGCTTTTCGGGTAATAAGTGATTCCCCATTCAGTATCTGGATAATCCTTCAACTTTGCCCATTCCCATGAACCCATTAACATCATTGCTGCTTTTCCATCTTCAAATTCTGTCGGCTTCGGCTGTAAATTCACTAGTTTTTCTTTCGTAAATTTTTGAAGATATTCAACTGCTTCTACTGTTTTCGGCCCATTTACATAACCTTCTGCTTTTTTTCCATCTTCTGCAATAAAACTTCCTCCATTACTCCAGACAGTTGGCCCTGTGAAATAAATAATCCATTCCCCGTAATCCAATGTCCAGTTCACTCCATAAATCCCTTTTTTCTTATCCGTTAATTTTTTGGCAGCATCATAAAATTGATTCCATGTCCAAGCATCTTCTAATTTAGTTGGTGGAGTAATTCCTGCTTCTTTTAACATCTTCACATTATAAAACAAGGCAACTGTAGATTCTGTTGCTCCAACTGTATATAATTTGTCCTTATACGTTCCTTGTTTGATAATAGATTGAACAAAATCCTCTTGGTTCTCAACCAGTCCATCAATTGGCTGAATAATGCCAGCATCTGCGTAGTTCGCCACATTCGGACCATCTAGTGCTACTAAATCAGGCAGCGTATCGCTTGTTGCAGCAGCAGAAATCTTATCTTCATAAGCGTATTTATTGCCTCTTGGAATAAATTTAATTTCTGCTTCTATTTCTCCGTCATGCTCTTTATTAAATTCTTTAATAACCTCTTTATATGCACCTGATGTATTTCCCTCTGGATGCCACAAGGTCAATTTCACTTCTCCATTATCACTTTTGGAAGTTGTTTCATTATTGCTGCAAGCACTTAATACACCAAATGATAAAACAAATGCGGCACTTAAAATAAATCGTTTTTTCATTTTTCTCCCCCTAGAACTTCTTTTTTAAAAGCGCTTTCATAAATATATAATAAATCATTTATTTCCCTTAAAAAATGCGGCAATCTTCTAATAAATGTTTAAATTTCTCTTATCAAAACCCTGTTGATTTTTGTTCATTTCCTTTCACTTCCAAATTAATAACAAAAAAAGCCTCAGCATTTAGCGAGACTTGGTTTTTCTATATTCACTCGGCGTTTTTTTTACTTTTTTCTTAAACACTTGGCTAAAATATCGTTGATCTGTATAACCGACTTTTTGTGCTATTTCATATGTTTTCATATCTGACTTTTCCAATAATAAACAAGCGTAATCCATTCTTAAATTTGTTAAGTAATCAAGAAATGTCGTTCCAGTTTTCTGTTTAAAAAGCAGACTGAAATAGCTGACGCTCAAATCAACCTTTTCTGCTATCATTTCCATACTTAAATCTTTTTGAAAATTATTTTTGATATAATAAAATGCTTCTTCCATTGAATCTAAAGAATTATGTTTGGCCTTGTAATTTTCTTTTAAACAATCCTCCGTAAGAACATTATCATCCATACAATGTTCAAATTTAATTAATTCTTTTGCTGATTGGACGGAGTGTATTATATCAAATAAACAATCTACCACACTGCCAATTGCAAAAGTAGATTTTACTGTCCTCCCATCTGCTAAATTTTGTGCAAAAGCAGCTGCTTGTTCCAGCACTTGTTCTTTTTTATCCTGACAACATTCTACTATCAAGTAAACTAAATCATCTGCCATCTTGTAGTGGTATAATTTCGTGCATTTATGAAAATAATTGCTTTGACTTTCAAACATCCTCGATTCAATAATCGCTTCCTGGGTTTTTATAATTATAGCAAGATAGGCATTGTATTTATTGTTTATCTCTGATTCTAATTTTTCCTCCATCACTAATTTATAGATGGTGAACTTATCTTGCTCATATTCACTTCTTCGTTCTTCTGCTATTTTTTTGATTGCCTTTTCCACACATGCCTGCAATTCATCATAATCAATTGGTTTTAAAATATAATCTAAAGCATTATTGCGGATGCCTTCTAAAGCATATTCAAAATCATCATAGCCGCTTATTAATATTGTAATCGGTTTATTTTTGCTAGCATTTATCTTCTTGATTAACTCAATGCCGGTCATTCCAGGCATAGAAATATCCGTGACTAAAATATCGATAGATTCCTTCTCCATAAAGAATAAAGCTTCTTGACCATTTTGTGCTGCACCAGAAACTTCACATCCTAAATCTCGCCAATTTATTATTTGAGTTAAATTCTTAAGAATAATCGGCTCATCATCTGCAAGTAAAACTTTAAGTACCATTTAATCACCTTTTAGTGGAAATGAAATTTTTATTAATGTTCCATGCTTTTCGGTTGAACACACTATTAGTCCGTACCTTTGGCCATAATAAAGTTCTAATCGTTCCGCAACATTCCTTATGCCATGGCCATGCCCCTTCACTTCAGCAGCATTTTTTCTTAATTTCCAATTATTCAAATCTGCTAGAATAGATTCCTCCATTCCCCTTCCATTATCTTCAATCCAAAGTTCTCCTTGTCCATTTCTAATAGACCCTCTAATTTTAATAATGCCCTGTTTATTCTGCTGAGAAAAACCATGATTTAAAATATTTTCTACCAATGGTTGAATAATAAGCTTTAGTACGTAATAATGCTCCAATTCTTCCTCCACATCAACCATATAAGCAAATCTATTATCATATCTAATCTTTTGTATCTCTAGATAACTAATGACATGACGAATTTCGTCCCTTACCTTCACCTCGTAGCCGCCATTAATGCTTATGCGCAATAGTTTTCCTAAATTAATAGTCATTCGACTAATTTCCTTTTGTCCATTTAATGCGGCAAGTGCGTTTATTGATTCAAGAGTGTTATATAAAAAATGAGGATTTATTTGCTGTTGCAATACCTTAAACTGAGCATCTCTTTTACGCTCCTGCTCTATTTCTACATCACTGATCAAGCGCTGTATTCTATTTAGCATGCTATTAAAGCCAGAGGAAATATTGCTTAATTCTTTAATCTTAAAACTGCCCATCTTCTTCTCTAATATTCCACTCTCGACTTGTTTCATATGTGCTAAAAGCTCTTGGATAAACAAGGATATGCGTTTTAAATATAAACTATTAAATAGTCCTGCTATTAATATAGTAAAAGCAACGATAAAAATCGTTGTGAAGCGGATAGGAACAATGTCTCTTTCTACTTCCTCCCATGGCTTAATAGATACTAAAAATAAAGCTGCATTCCTGCCTGTTTTAAAATTGGAAGGAATATACGTAATCAAGCTTTTTTCCCTTTTCCACCTATCAATTAGGAAGCCTGTTCCTTTTTTCTGCATAGCTTCTGTTTGTTTTCTGTTTATTTTCTTCCCAATTAAATGGCGATCCAAAGAATAAAGGATTCTTCCTTCTTCATTAACGATCATTCTAGAAGAAGGGCTTTCATCCATATCGGCAAAAATTGGATCAATAAATTCTAGTTTAATAGTTAAAATTAAATATCCTAAATCATTTAAATTATTCACATCTTTCACTACTCGAGCCTGTGTTAAATTATTATGATCAGATAAATTAAATTGCTTATTTTCATATGGTGTAAGCCAGAGTGGACTTCCTTTTTTCTTGAAAAAATAATCAAATAATTCACTTGATTGCAACGCTTTTAAAGTAGGAATCTCATTGCTGTTAATATGGGTCACATTCCCATCATTGCTATATAAAATAAAATCACTAATTTGCGAATTCCCATACACAGCACCGGTGATTTCCTGCTGTTTGCTGTAAAAATCATAGATGGATGAGGTATTATTCGTATTAAGATAGGACTGAATTTCACTTGATGAAATAACATAATCAGAAAAAGAATTGATCTCAGAAATAACCGCAAGCAGATTTTTATCAACAGATCTTAACGTCTGAATTGTTTGATTGCTTACATTTCTTTGCAGTGTTCCAGAAGAAATTTTGTAAGAGATAAATCCAAGCAACAGAATTGGCAGCAATACAAATAGCACAAATGCAATAATCATTTTATGTTGAAATCGCAGCATAAACAAACTCCTATTTCCTACTCTTTATAATGATTGTAATAGTTATACATATCTTCCAGATTGCCAAGATATGTAGTGATATTTTTATCTGCATAAAACTGAAGAGTATATTTTCTGAACTCAGATTCAGAAGCTGTTCCTCCTGCCCAATAATGGTTTGGCCAATTGACCGATTTCCCATATTTAATTTTCTGCTCCAGCAATTGAAGTTCCTCCCGATTATTGTTCACTCCATTTACGGTGCTGATTGAGCCTTCATAAGCAGAAAGTCTTCCAGCATTTTCTTTTTCTGTTAAAAAAGCTAAAAACTTCTTCGCTTCCCTTGGATATTCAGTTTCCGAGGAAATAGCAAGCCCAATATCGACTCCACCTAAAACTTTATTCTCTTCCACGCTATTTGTTGCTGGAAACGGAAAGATGCCATAATTTAAATAAGGATTGTACTCTTCAATAGAAGGCAATGCCCATGTGCCCATAATGTACATAGAACCTTCTCCATGGGCAAATTTTCGATTAGTCGCATAATAATCATCCTTAAAAGAATCTTCTTTAACATAAGAAAGAACAGTAAGTATCTTCTCTGAAATCTTTTCCCATTTTTTATCAGAACGAATAGACAAGTTCTCCTGCCCCCAATAATCATTATCAAATTCATTTGCAACTAAGTTTAAATTAAAAATACTAGATCGATTTGCCTCTTTATTAGGCATTAGCAAAGCTGTTTTCCCATTCGAATCCAACATTTTTAAAGCGCTTACAAATTCATTCCACGTTGTTGGGATGCTTATATTCAATTTTCGAAAATCATCTTTATTATAAAGAACTCCTACTGCATTTTGAGTTAGCGCCACACCATACGTTCTGCCTTTTACAATATATCTTTTTTGAATAGCTGGCTGGATATTATAAAGGAATGATTCATCGGATAGATCAAGCAAGTATCCCTTTTTTGCTCTAATTATATAGTCCTGTTCAATGGGGTATGTAATAAAGATATCTGGAGTGTCTCCTCTCGCAATTCTTGATTTTAAAACGGTCATCCCTTCTGGAACAATGACTTGTTTTATTTCAATATCGGGATTGTTTTTTTCAAAATCTTCTATCAATTCATTAAATATTGGTCCAGTTTCCACTTTATTGACAAAAAATTCAAGTGTTTTTTTATCCTTTGAACTTGCCGATATATCTAATCTTTCTTCAGAACACCCCGCTAGCAATAAAACAGCAGATAAGGAAATGGCAGGAAAAAGCATCTTCATCGTCAAATCCCTCCAAAATACTAATTTCAATGTTCATTTATAATATGATTCTACTTCAATATATATGGGGACAATTAGATTAGCAATACTTTTCCTTCAGATTATTATAAACGGATAAAAACAAGCATTCTTCCACCATCGACAGAATGCTTGTTTTTTGATACTATCTACCGAAATCCTAATACAGGATGAGGCACATATGGCTCTTCCAGCAGCTGAATTTCTTCTCGTGTTAAGGTAAGGGATAATGCAGCAACTGCATCTGCTAAATGAGACATCTTAGTTGCTCCAATAATTGGCGCTGTTACTGGCTTTTGTTGCAATACCCAAGCGAGGGCAACTTGTGCACGTGGAACTCCACGTTTTTCCGCAATTTCAGCCACTCTTTCTACCACCATTTTATCTGCTGTCTTTGTACTTGCATACAATGTCTTTCCAAATTCATCTGTTTCAGACCGATTAGTATTCACTTCCCAATCTCTTGTCAACTTTCCTCTTGCCAGCGGACTCCATGGGATAACACCAATTTTTTCTTCTCTGCAAAGCGGCATCATCTCCCGCTCCTCTTCACGATATAAGAGATTCAAATGATTTTGCATAGAAATAAAGCGCGTCCAGCCATTTTTTTCGGCGACATGCAGTGCTTTTAGAAATTGCCACGCATACATGGAAGATGCTCCAATATATCTTGCTTTTCCTGCTTTTACAACATCATGAAGTGCTTCCATCGTTTCTTCTATCGGTGTATCATAATCCCAGCGATGGATTTGATAAAGATCCACATAGTCTGTGCCAAGTCTTTTTAAACTATTATCAATCTCACTCATAATAGCTTTCCTAGAAAGTCCGCCTCCATTAGGCCCTTTATGCATGCGGCCATGGACTTTTGTTGCAAGAACAATTTCATCCCTATTTGCATAAGTCTTTAAAGCACGGCCAACAATTTCCTCGCTTGTTCCATCTGAATATACATTTGCTGTATCAAAAAAGTTAATCCCATATTCTAACGCTTTTTTAATGATCGGGCGGCTTTTTTCTTCATTCAGCACCCACTGGTGGCTTCCCCGTTCCGGTTCGCCAAAACTCATGCAGCCAAGACATAGTCTGGAAACGTCCATTCCTGTAGTGCCTAATTTTATATAGTCCATCTAATAAAAGCACCTCGTTTTCTTGAGAATATTATATGTAAGTATATAGAAATTATCTGAAGTTTTCAAAAAATAAACCTTGGTTATAACAAGCATTCCTTTGTTTATTTTTATTTGCACAAAAAGTCTCTCAAACCTTTAAAATGGTCATTTGAACATCTATTGACAAACTTTATTAATTTACATATAATGCGAACAATAATAGGATGGGGGAGTTACATGAAGCTATCTTTAAATGATTATATTAGCATTTTTATTCATCAAACAGACTTATCCCTTACAAGTTATGTAAAAAGCCAATTAGCTCCTTTTAATCTTGCTCCTGAACAAAACCTTATTATGATGCTTCTTTGGGAAAAAGATGGAAGAAATCAAAATGAAATTTCGGAGATTCTCCTTAAAGATAAAACGAATATTGCACGTATGGTTGTTAATCTTGAAAAAAAGGGATTCATCAAAAGAGTAAGCAGCGAAAAAGACCGCCGTTCCTTGCAATTATTTCTGACGCAAAAAGGGAAAGAGCTTGGCAGCAGCATCATTCCCATTACAAATGACTTTAATAAGCTTGTATGCAAGGGGATTACAGAAAAAGAATTAAATGAAGTTCAAAGAATTCTTTCTAAAATGTGCGAAAATGTACAGTAGTGATTTTACTGTACATTCTTCGTAAAAAAATAGTTGCTATAACAACATTTTTCATGCTATTATTAGCCTATGATCTATTCATTAGAGCACAAAAGTTGCTATAACAACTTTTATTTGCAATATAAATAAAGTGAGGGTAATTTTACCATGACAAATGTATTATTCATTAAAGCTAATTCACGACCAATTGAACAGGCTGTAAGTGTTCAGCTCTACCAAGCTTTTCTTGACAGCTATAAAGAATCTCATCCAAACGATACAATAACTGAACTAGATTTATATAATGAGAACTTGCCATATCTTAATAATGATATGATGAACGGCATGTTTAAATTAGGAAGAGATCTAGCGTTGACAGAAGAAGAGAAAAAAGCAACAGATTTAGTAAATAAATACTTAAATCAATTCCTTGCTGCAGATAAAGTTGTGCTTGCATTCCCTCTTTGGAATTTTACAGTCCCGGCTGTACTGCACACATACTTAGATTATCTAAGCCAAGCAGGCAAAACATTCCGTTATACAGCTGAAGGCCCTGTTGGACTATTGCCAGATAAAAAAGTTGCTCTATTAAATGCAAGAGGCGGAGTTTATTCTGAGGGACCTGCACAAAATGCAGAAATGTCTGTCAACTATGTAAAAACAATTTTAAATTTCTGGGGAATAACAAATCCGACAACTATTATCATTGAAGGACATAATCAATCCCCTGATAAAGCTGCGGAAATTATTGAAGAAGGCATCAAACAAGCAGTAACAGCGGCAAACAATTTTTAATGTGTTTATAGTCTAGTACTTTAAGAGAGAGCTTATATGCAGCTCTCTCTTTTAATTTGCAAAAAGCAGTGAACATTCTTGTAGATTTCCTTGCTCTCATTTTCCCTGATAAAAAAATAAGGCTCCTTTAAAAGAGGCCTTATTTATTACTTTATACAAATGAAATCTAAAATATCTATCCTGCTCTAAATAATAAAAAATTATTTTCCTGCTTTTGTGAATTTTTCTGAAACAACATTCCAGTTAATAATATTAAAGAAGCTTGCAATATAATCCGGTCTTCTATTTTGATAATTTAAATAATAAGCATGCTCCCAAACATCTAAACCAAGAACGGCTTTATTGCCTTCCATAATTGGATTGTCTTGGTTTGCCGTGCTAGTTACTTGCAATTTTCCATTTTCATCAACAACCAGCCATGCCCAGCCTGACCCAAAACGAGTTGTTGCAGCAGCAGTGAATGCTTGTTTAAAGTCATCAAAGCTTCCAAATGCTTCATTAATGGCCTCTGCCAATTTGCCGCTTGGTGCTTTTTCGCTAGTTCCTGGTGCGATTACTTCCCAAAATAAGGAATGATTTAAATGTCCGCCTCCATTATTTCTTACTGCTGTTCGAATGGAATCTGGCACTTCATCCAAATTGCTTAATAATTCTTCCAATGGCTTTTCTTGTAAAACAGCTTGCCCTTCAAGTGCTGCATTTAGGTTATTTACATATGTTTGATGATGCTTTCCGTAGTGAATCTCCATTGTTTGCCCATCAATATAAGGCTCTAGTGCATTAAATTCATAATTTAAAGCTGGAAGTGAATACTTTGTCATGTTAAAAATCCCCCTGTATGAAAAAAGTTTTTATACTTATTTATATAAAAAGTATATTTAAAGCTTACAGTAAAAATATTCAGAAATCAATGTATTTTTTTCCAATTTATTATTTTTTTTAACGGAACCAGCCCTTAATATTCTCTCATCTTTTAACATTTTATACTTCATGGTATAATTAATTATGATGTTTACTCCAGTTATAAGAATGGAGGATTTAATGGACGCAAAACAAAAAACTACAAAGGATAAGATAATTCTTCTGCTCAAAAAAGAGGCATTTTTAACCGTGAATGGTCTCACAGAACGATTAGATATTACGCATATGGCAGTCAGAAAACATCTTGCCGGCTTAGAAAAAGATGGAATGATTCTATCAAAAGAAACCAAACAAGCTATGGGCAGACCCCTTCAAGTCTACTTTTTATCCGATAAGGCAGAAAATTTTTTCCCAAAAAACTATGAGGGCTTAAGCATTGAATTTCTGCATGATATACAAGCATTATATGGAGAAGAATCTATTCAGCAATTATTTAATAAAAGAGAAGAACGCCTGATTCAAGAATACAGCACTAGAATGCATGGCAAGGATTCTGTAGAGAAAGTCCATGAAATGGCAAAAATTCAAAATGAAAAAGGCTATATGGCAGAGCTTTCTCAGGTAGATGAACATACCTATGAATTATTGGAGTACAACTGTCCTTTATTGGAAATAGCAAAAGAATTTAAAACTGCCTGCAGATGTGAAACAGCTATGCTGCAAAAGGTGCTTGAAACAGACCATGTACAGCGATCTTGCTGCCGGACAGATGGAGACAGCTACTGTAAGTTTGTAGTGCAGTTTGAATCATAGCAGAAAGCAACCCTAGGAAAGAGCAGCATCTAAAGGATTTAGATGCTGCTCTTTCCTATTTCTGAAAAAACCTTCTACCTTTCCTTAAATCCTGCACTAGAAAACGGACCAAACAAAGACATTTCCAGCAATATTTTCGCAATATCTTTCGGCGCTTCTTTTTGCCCCCCATCTAGCCAATGTTGAATAACTCCAAGATGGGCTGAAGAAATATATGCCATTAAATAGTCGATTGGTATTGCCATCTTTTCTTCCCTTCTTTTTAGTAACACGTTCGTCTTCATAAGTTCTTTTACTTTCATTTGAAAAGAGGAATGTCCTTTAGAACCCAATAAAAACTTCATTAAAGAATTACTCCCAATATATTCAAGAATCTTTACGATAAAAGGGAGGGGCTCGTCCTGCATACGAAAATCAGCAATTTCTTTTGGATTGATCTCTTTTACCAATCGATTCATTTCATCAATCATTTCATTTTCTAATTGCTCCAGCAAATCGTATTTATCCTCGTAATGCAGATAGAAAGTGCCTCGGTTAATATCCGCTTTTTTTGTTATATCCCTTACAGTTAGTGATTCAAAGCCCTTTTCATTAATCAGTTCAATAAAGGCTGATTTTATTAACTTTTTCGATCGAATAATCCTCCGATCTTCCTGTTCATTTGCCATCATATTCTCCATTCTTACAATCAATAATGAACAATCTTTAAAGTTGTGTTCATTTCTAAACACTCCTGATAATACTGCTCATTGATTTCACTATAGTAATGATTATAATAAACACTGATATTATTAATCAACATATTGTTCAATATCTTATTCAAATGGAGGTATGTGCTATGAATTTATTTAAAGAAAAATTGGTGTTATTATCACCTGTCATTGTACTAGCAGTTGCGTTAATCTTCTGTCTCACAATGGTTCCATCCATTAATCCTGCACCCAAAAATCTGCCGATTGCGATTGTGAATGAAGATCAAGGAGTACAATTGCCAAATCAGCAAAAATTAAATCTCGGCAAAGAACTGCTAAAAAGTATAAAAAAAGCTTCTAGCGCAAATGAAGGAGAGGCTGCAAAAGTTAAATGGATAGAAGTGAATAGTGAAGATAAGGCAATAGCGGGATTTAATGACCGCGACTATTACGGAGCGATCATCATCCCTAAGGATTTCAGCACGAAACAAGCATCTCTTCAAACAGCCAACCCGTCCGTGCCAGAAATGAAAATCTATGTAAATCAAGGGATGAATGCAACTGCCTCTAATATGGTTAGCCAAATGTTAACGCAAATTACTGCAAACATAAATAGTACAGTAAGTAAACAATTATTCGCTAATTTAGAAAAACAAGGGGGCTCCATTACTTTGCAGCAAGCTTCCCTTTTAGCAGCACCAGTCTCCGTAGAAACAATCTTAGTTAATAAAACAGGAACAAATAGCGCAAATGGCAATGCGCCTGTTTTAATGTTTCAGCCAATCTGGATGTCTAGTTTATTAGGGGCTGTTTTATTGTTTTTAGCAAATAAAAAAATGAAGTTCCAAACAAAAAAAGAAAAATTAACCGGGAAATTTATGCAAGTTTTATTTGGCGCTCTATTAGCGTTAATTGCCGGATTTGGCACCGCAAGTTTTGCAAGCGGGTTAGGGTTAAATATTCCCGATATAAGTGAGACTGCTTTATTTTTAGCCGTTGCATCCTTCAGCTTTTATTTGATGATTTCTGCGGTTTTTGCGTGGATTGGATTTGCAGGAATGCCGATATTTATCTTAGCCCTTTTCTTTGGATTGCCGCTTTTATCCATGGCTCCTGAATTTATGTCCACATTTTACCACGATTGGATTTATGCTTGGCTGCCATTTAGATTTTTAGTTGACGGATTGCGCGAGTTATTTTATTTCGGAGGGCATTTAAGCTTGAACGAACCGACAATTGTTCTTCTTGGCATTGGCTGTGTGAGTCTGGTTGTTTTTATTGCATCTGTGTTAAAACCAGCGCCAAAAACAGAATTACATTCGGAAACGATATAAACCATAACAAAAGCCGCTCATTTGTGAATGCGGCTTTTGTTTATTATTTAATTTTTCCAAGTTCATCAATAAGAGCTTTTCTTTTTGGATACTTTTCTATTAATTCCTTTATAATTTTCTTTCCAACCATCTCTCCACATGCTCTTTTTAATATTTGAACCTTTTTGCAAACATATCTATATTGATTGCGGTTCGAAGCAGCTGCTGCTTCAAAATGAATATAGGCAGCAAAAATCTCTTTTACTTCTAGCAGATAATCCTCTAAAAGGTAGGGATATAATTCTTGAATGGAAGCTGGATGTTGCTTGCAATATTCAAACATTTTATTCGTTAATTTTTCTTCTATTAAAATTTGCAGATAGGCGGAGGGCAGGTATCGTTTTTGTTTCATTTCATCAAGAATTTTTTCCAAAATAGGTTGCCATACGTCAGAATCATAAAGGCTTTTTAATTGATGGTAGTATTCAAAATGATTATCCATTAAGAGCTCCCTTAATAGTTCACGCTGGTTCTCTATATCTTGCAGTTTTTCATATGCGCGCAAACGATATTTTTTCCATCGAGTGACAAGCCCTGCATATTTTTTATCCGCTTCTTCCCCTTGGTTACATAGTGTAAGGACTTCTCTATACTTTCCTTTTTCTAGCTGCATGATAATTACTTTTTCCCGGAAAGAGCTGTATTGCATATTTTCTTGAAGAAATGCTTCTAACTCAGCATCACTTTCATGCATCTCGATTATTTTTAGCTGCAAGAGTTTGATTTGTTCCATCTCGTATTTAGATGCCCATGAATCTTCCAAATCTGCTGTTATTATTTTATTCAATGTGTCTTCTAGCTTTTTTCTCCTTTGTTTATCATCACTCAAATAGATGCAACTTTCTAGTAGACGTATGCGCCAATCACTCCAGCCATCATACCGATTCTGGCAGGCTTCTTTTATAATTGCTGTAAATATCTTCTCTTTATCATCACTAGCAAACGCTAATGCACTTGTACTCGCTCCTTCGTCTATAATTGCTAGAGTCTCATCTATCACTTCACCTACAAATCCACTCGAGTCATCACAATATTGCAGCATATCCACTACAGCAGACAAAACAGCAATGGACAATAATACAGCATCATAACACTCTTCATCATGCAATTTCATTTGCGCTTTTTCAAGTACAGTATATGCTCCTTCTAATGCATCCTCAACTCGATCCCATTCAATAAAACCCTGTTTTTTTGCTTTTTGCATAAATACTTTTATCAGTTGTTTGCTTGTAGCAATCGTATCTTCTGCCGGTACATATGTAAGCAATAAAGATGCTTTTATTTCTTTATAATCTTTTGAGAAATCTATAATAAGATTTATTAGTTCTTCTTTTTTAAGCTTAGCGAGAATCCTCTTTAAATCGGGAGTTTTATCGTCCGCAACATTCTTTTTTATATGATGTGTCGTGTGAACTTCTTTTCTTAAGGCATACAATGCAGCAGCTTGATGTTTGCAAAACTCACTCCAATCATAAGGACAATCACAAGAGGTATCTGCAATCTGCTCATTCTCCTCTAGAAATACTTCCACAGTATAAAAATCAGAACCAAAAATAGCTATAAAAAAATGATTTTCCTCTACCTCTTCTATCTTTTCCACATGTCCATTAAAAAAATAATTTTTCCCACGCTCTAATATCTCTTCTTCAAAAAATTGTTCAAAATTTGAAAGCCTCACTTTATTATCTCTCCCACATGAATAATTTGTCCCTATTGTAGCATGATAGTGCATCAAGAGATAAAATTATGAACACAAAAAAGCATTCATAGATTTTAATGAATGCTATATCACGCATTAACGGGCAGTAAGACCCCCACCTCAAGATGATGAGGGAAAACGAGAAATCTAGGTGGGGGACAACTGCCCGTAAAAGCCTGATTGGTTCAACTAACAATCAGTGGGGGATGAAGAAAACCCCCACTGATTGAAGTTTCACTTTATATATCATTAATTAATGCGTTTATATTTATTATTATAAATTTTTATCTCATACTTCTCATTTTTCACTTTTCTCTTCATATCGTCTGATTGAAGAAAATCATTGATTACTTTTTCAAGCTGTTCAGCAAAAGCTTTCGAACTCTTTCCTGTATCAGGCAATGTTGTATAAATAAGAAGCTGTGGTTCTGGATGAACGGAATATCCTAACTGTTCCACTTTGTACTCGCTTTTCCCTATTAAATCTTCTTCTATGCTGCTCAAAATATCGCTCCACCTCATTTCTTGCTCTTTTTTTACCAAATCGAATTTCTTTATCTTTATCGTCACATCCGCTATTCCTTGCTCTTTAAAAATAGTTTGAATAATTTTCTTTAATTCTTCTACTCGTGTTTCTGTTTTTGGTATTTCTAAGGAAAAAACATTAGGATTATGGCCTATACTCATTAAATTCACCTTAAAATTCCTAGCTCTAAATTCTTTTTCAAGGCTAGAATAGATTTCTCCTTCTTTATTTAAGTTTTCCATTTCCTGTTTTATTATCTTATACTCTTCTATCTTTGAATTTTTTTCATTAAATTTACTAATTTTTACTTTATAGGCATCATATCCCCTAGCAAATAAGATATCCTCTACTATTTTCTCTACTTCTTTTTTTACCGAATGATAATAAGCCTCAGATCCTTCTATGGATATATATATTTCTTTTTCAGGATAATAATTTACACCATTAGCGACAGCATTCAATTTTTTATTCCTTAGCGCTTCCGTTATCTCCTCCATAATATTAACTTTCGGCTTAACCAGTTCTCCTAAATAAGGAATTTTTTTCACTACTTTTGCCATTGCTGGTGAAACAAAAGCAGATCCAATAAATAGAGCAAATAAAATCATTGCTGCGCTGCTAAAAATAAGGAATTTTTTTGGCCAATTCCTGGTCTTGCTTTTTCCATTCTTCACTGCGATTTGAATAACAGTATTTAATTTTTCCTCAGGTATGTTTATTTTATCGATTTTATTTTTTACTTCTGTAGAATTAAAATTATCCATTATATACACTCCTCCCCTAATTCTGTTTTCAATTGCATAATGGCTCGATGTAATCTCGTCTTCACCGTACCTTCTGGACAATTTAATATTTCTGCAATTTGTTTAATCGATAAATCTTTATAATAACGATAAATAATGACCGTTTTATACATTTCATCTAATCGTGATATAGCATCGGCTAAATCTAATTTTTCTTCTAAATGAAGATGTGGTTGAAGCATTAATTGATCTGTTTCTTCTGAAGGAATAAGACAGTTCTTCTTTTTTAAATAATCAATTGCTGTATTAATTAATATTCTTGTGATCCATGTAGAAAAATAGGCAGCATCTTTTAGCTGCTTTATAGAAATAAATGCTTTACAAATTGTTTCTTGAACTACGTCAAGGGCATCTTCTTCCTTTTTGACATATAGATACGCAATGCGGTATAATTTGCGTTTTTCTATTTCTATTAACGCTTGAAAGGCTTTTTCATTTCCTTTTTTCGCTTTATTTACTCTTTTTTCTATTGTCATATTTTCACCTCTTTTTTCTAACCGTTAGACATTTGAAGAGAGAAAAAAGTTTCATGTAAAATAATTTTTTATCCGTATTATTGCAAATCCATACAAAAAAGGCATATTACCAAGTAATATACCTGCTCCTTTTAAGTTTGAATAAATACCGTAGAACATACACTTTATTCCCAACTTAACGTAAGAAGTGCCAAGCTTAGAGAAACAAATATCTTCTAATTAGGCTTGGCACTTCTTCACTATTGCTTTTCGTTTTTTTACTATTTTAACTGGAGGCTTCTGTCTCCGTTTTATCAAAATCAGGAGAAACTGCTTTTTTGATAAATAGCGCCACCACAAAAGCAATAATGCATAAAGTTAATGCGAACCAGTAGGCATGATGCACCCCATATGTCATCGCATCATTTACTGTGCTCTGCGTCATCTGGCCATTATGATCTTTTAAATATTGATTGCTTTTTCCTGTCAAAATACTGACAAAGATGGAAACCCCCAATGCTCCTGATATAGGCTGCAGCGTATTGGAAATAGCTGTTCCATGTGGATATAAATGCTTTGGCAGTTCATTTAAAGCATTTGTCTGCGAAGGCATCATAATCGCAGAAATGGTCAGCATTAGAACAATATATACAAGGATAAATGCCCACATAGGAATGGATGCATTTATATTGCTGTAGAATACCATGATGCAAACCAACACAAATGTTCCTGGAATAATAAGTTTTCTTGGACCAATTTTGTCAAAAAGCATTCCCATCGCTGGAGATAGAAGTCCGTTCAGCAAAGCCCCAGGCAGCAGAATTAATCCAGCCATTTTAGCAGAATAGCCAAGCGGTCCCTGAAGATACATCGGCATCACTATTTCAGATGCAAACATAGCCATCACCACAATAACAAACAAAATTACACCAAGTGTGTAATTTTTATATTGGAAAACCCGCATATCCAATAATGGATCTTCCAGCTTTAATTGGCGAAGGACAAAGAAAATGAGGCTTATTGCACCAATGATGATATAAACGAGCACTTCTGCCGATACTAATCCATTGCCGGCTTCCCCTGCACTGCTAAAACCATATACCAAACCGCCTATTCCAATAGTTGAAAGCAAAATAGACATTGTATCCACTTTTGGTTTTGTAATCTCTCCAACATTTTGCAAAAACTTCAATGCAAAAAGAATAGAAAATAGTGTAAAGGGGATAACCGCCAAAAATAGCCAGCGCCATCCTAACGTATCAACAATAACGCCTGATAAAGTCGGACCGATTGCAGGGGCAAACATAATAACCAAACCAAATGTCCCCATGATTTTCCCGCGGACTTCAGGGGGATACAGTAAAAGCATGGCATTCATAATGACAGGTATCAACAGCCCTGTTCCCACTGCTTGAATCATTCTTCCTGCAAGCAGCATCGGAAAATTCACTGCACATCCTGCTATAATAGTTCCCATTAAAAAAATGGTCATCACACCAATAAACATTTGCCTTGTTGTAAACGATTGAATCAGCAAGGCTGAGATAGGCATTAATATACCCATAACAAGCATAAAACCAGTTGCCAGCCATTGAACAGTAGGTGCATCCACGTTAAAAACATCCATTAATTCCGTAAGTGCAATATTAAGCAATGTTTCATTTAAGATAGCAAAAAATGCTCCAATCATAAACGTTATTAAAATTGCTTTCGAGTTTATCTTTGATTCCATTCTTGTCCTCCCATATACTATGTATTTCTTCCAAAATGCTGCTAAAAAATTCATTTTATCATCTTAGACAAAAAAATATACAAATATTAGCACTCGTTATTTTACCAAACAAATGTTCGCTTTACAATATTATTGTTAAATAATATATCCTTAATTTAAATAAACCATATTTTCGCTGATTGAATAACCGCTATATGTCTCTTTGCAATACTTGATTTTACCAGCATCCTTCTGCCGCCACGTACTATCAACCTTCAAAAAAGTAAAAACACCAGTTGCTTTTCAACTAGTGTTTTTTATAATATCCCTATTCTGCATGCTTTAGAATATCTATAATTGTCTCTAAATCTTGCTTTTCATGTTTGCCTTCTGCTTCAACAATGACTTCTTCATGCTTGCAAACTCCTAATTTCATCATGCCTATCATACTTTTAGCACTTACTTTTTCTTCTTTATACATAATATGGATAGTCGAGGTTAGTTGAGTTGCGGCTGTGACAACTTTTGTAATAGGTCTTGCATGAAGTCCATTTTCTGAATGAATTCTAACTTTTTCTTGTAAAGCCATATTAAACCTCCAATTTATCCCATTTCATTTCTAGCAGTTGCTGTATTTTTCACTATTTCTATTGCTTTATCCACTAAATCTGATACAAACTTTTATTCAGCAAAAAATTGTATGCATCTTGCTTCCACATGCTAAAAATGAGCTATGTTAATCGGCAAATAGAAATAGCCTAGAGATATCTTCCTCTAGACTGTGTATTTTAGATGCATGTATTATTTTAAACTGATTTGCTAGCAGCCGAAGATAAAAAATCCTCTACTAATTATAGCGTTGCTTCAGCCTAACAAATTAACTGCATTAAAATACTCTACACGATTCCGTCCCTTAGACTTTGATTCGTAAAGAGCACTATCTGCATCCTTCATCAACTGTTCCATATCTTCTTCCTTTGCCACATCTCCTATCGCAACTCCTATGCTGATTGTCACCCGATTGGAAAATGGCGAATATTCATGGGGTATTTCCATTTCAAACACTGCTTTGCGAACAGATTCTGCTAACTGCTCTACCAATTTGGCATCCAAATCAAATGCAGCTACAATAAATTCCTCCCCTCCAAAACGTGCCGTAATACTATCGAACAAATGAATGGAAACCTGTATTTTTTGCGCAACAGACTTAAGGGTTTTATCCCCTTCAAGATGTCCATAATAATCATTAAATAATTTAAAAGCATCGATATCAACCATCATGAGAGTGAGTTTGCGCTCTTCGTCCACATCAATTAAAGCTTCTCGAATATATTTCTGAAATCCTCTGCGGTTTGGAATTTGTGTTAACTCATCAATAATTGTCATTCTCTTCAGCTGTTTATTGACAGCAGCCAATTCCTTATTTATTTTTTCATTTTCTTCCATTTTCAAGGCAAGTCTTTCATTTGATTCAGTTAAAAGCAGTTTATTATAAAAATTAGAAGCATAGCTTGATTCGCTGCCACCTAAAAAGTCCTTTCATAGCCTCTTATGATTTATACATATTATGTACTTGCTGCACTGTTGCCAAAATATTTGGTTTTGCATACTTCTTTGCTTTTGTGAAACTTCAATCAGTGGGGGTTTTCCACGTCCCCCTCTGATTGCTAGTTGAACCAATCGGGGTTTACTCCCGTTAATGCCGGATAAAATTTTACGGATTAATTTCCCACCATTTTAAATAAAGGTAAGGATCCATTGCTTTCCCACTAGCATCATACATTCCAAAATGCAAATGGGTTGCAAACTTTCCGCTCATCCCTTCTTTACCATAGCCAGTATCGCCTACATAGCCAATCATCTGTCCTTTGGAAACATGCTGTCCTATCTTTAATCCAGGCGGATATGCCATCATATGTGCATAATAAAATGTTGTACCATCTTTTGCTTGAATGGTAATCCGATAACCTCCTAATGTATTCCAGCCATATCTCACAATCTTTCCTTCTATTACTGCAAAAATAGGCACCCATTTTCGAGCCATGATATCATTGCCTTCATGGCTTCTTGCTTGACCGTTTGTTGAAAAGTTTCTCCCATCCCCAAAAGTGCCAACCAAGGGATCATAGGTTTCTTGTGCCAATGGAAATATACCATCTGCGAATTTAGCGGGTGTTTTCATGGATGGCTGTGTTGGAATAGCCAATTGCTGACCTGGATAGACAATCTCTGTTGCTAGATTATTAAGGAATTTAATATCTCTCACTGTACTTTCCGTTTTATGGGCAATCTCCCAAATCGAATCTCCTTGTTTTACTATATAAATCGGATCCGTTGTATGCAGATGCTGACCTGGATAAATGACATCTGAACTTAATTTATTCCAGAATCTGAGATTGTTTACTGTCACCTTAAACTTTTTGGCAATACTAGATAAGTCTTCACCTTTTTTTACACGATAGTGTTTTTCCTTTTTCTCTTCTTTTGCTAATTTATATATATCCACTACATTAATCATATATGTTTTACTTTGTTTATCATTGCGGACAGGCTTAGTTAGGGAATATGCTTTCCCATTTTTGAGAGCCTTCTTCGAATTGGATTCTAATCGGATTCTATCATCTAATTCTCTCGTTAAATGAATATATTTTCCTTTACGTACAACTTTGTAGCCCATTGATTCAAATACTTTTCGAAGAGGCACCTCATGCGGCTGAGCTTTTGCTTGAGCTAGATTAGGATGCACCAAAAAAACTGTTGTACTCCAATATAAAAAAGCACAAAATAGTGTAAACTTTTTCAATAAATGACAACCTCCTTTAACAGTAGTATGCTTTCAAGAAAGTTTTTGTATGCTTTTTGCTTATTGAAAATAAATGATTTTATCTACAATTCTAAAAAATGCTATAAACCACACTCTTATTCTCTTCTAAAGTAATATAGTCTACATTAATTGGTTCCAGTTCATCCGCTCTTAACAACTGATTAATCTGCTCGCGATGATACTGACCATAAAAAGCAATATATCTCCTGTAGTTATAGTATTGGGAAATGTATTCCCTTGCTGTTTTTATAGAAAACATGACGTTCAAAAAGAAACGCCTGACAATTTCGCTTATTGTGCTTCACCATTTCAGAGCAAGCTCTAAAGCAGCCTCTTCCCAAATAGCTAATTGGCAACTATCTAATTCCTTTAACCTGGTAAATCAATATGTTCTTATAATAGAATATGTGAGAATAGATGCATCGCTTTTGGATTCTCATCCTCTATATTGTATATAGTTTTAAGTATATTTTAATTTGTCCCATTTAGATGAGGGAACATGCATTGAATTTTTTGCATGTAAAGCCTCCATTTCAAAAAATAAACCGCTATTTTAAAATTTTCCTCTCCTTTCATAATCCAGTTAGAAATTTTATATAAAATTGAAACATTTGTACAAACCTCTCTACAACGTTTTACATATTTTAATAAAAAGAGTGATTTATAAATGAATTTATTTGAAGGGAGAAATTTTTTTGCAGACAATTATGCATTTAAACTTAAGGGTGGATCCTACACAATATATAGCTCAAATCCGAAATGTGCCTAATTATGATTATATTCACCTGATACGCCAGCCAAAGTATATGATAAACCTTCCACTTCTTAACGAAAAGGTCCGTTATTTGAATGAAATTTTTTCAAAAAAGGAATTTGTTCAAAAAAATAACATTTCTATTTTACATGCACATCATGCTCAATTAGGCATGCTGCTGCTTCCTTTTAAAGATGAGACAGGCCTCCCCTTAGCAACAAGCATTAGGGGAAGAGATGCTACAATGGCCAATCAGCCTGTTGGCTATTTAAAAAGCATGAAGTTACTATTTGAACAAGGAGAACGTTTTTTTCCTGTTTGCAATTATTTAGCCGATAAAATAGTAGCAATGGGATGTCCGCCTGAGAAAATTAGAGTTTTATATGGCGGCGTTGATCTTGAAAAGTTTCCTTACCGCACCCCTCCGCAAAGAAACACACAAAATATTCTATCCATCGGCAGGTTAGTTGAAAAAAAAGGACACCATATCCTCATGCAAGCTTTTCAAAAAGTGCAAGCTAAATTTCCAAATGCCACTTTAACGATTATTGGCAGCGGAGAATTGGAAGAATATATCCGTTCATTAGCTGATGAATTAAATTTATCCGATTCATTCCGCCTGTTAAGCCATATGACAAAAGAACAAGTGCAGGAACAGATGGCACAATCAGATCTATTTTGCGCTGCCAGCCTAGAGGCTTCCAACGGTGATGTGGAGGGAATTCCTAATACTTTAAAAGAAGCCATGGCAACTGGCATACCTGTTGTCTCTACCAATCATGCAGGAATTCCTGAATTGATTACCCATGACAAGGAAGGCATATTAGTGCAAGAAAATAATGTAGATGATCTTGCTGATGCACTGGAATATATGCTGACAAATAGAAATCGCTGGGAAAGCTATGCTTTGGCTGCAAGAGCAAAAGTAGAAACAGCATTTGATCAAAAACAGCAGCTTTTGCAGCAGGCAAAATTTTATGATGAACTATTAGGAGGCCTGTCATGAGTGACTTTCAATCTATTACCGTCTCTAAAGGAGAAAAATTTTTAGAAATTCATAATCCTACCGAGTATCCTTTAATTGGAATGGGTTCACAAGGAGCCGTTTTTAAGCTTTCAGAAAATAAATGTGTAAAAATCTATACCAATTCTCTTCAAGCAAAAATGGAAAAGGAAGCCCTTCTAGCAGGACAGCATTTGCCTTTTTTTCCTCGATTTTATGAATCAGGATCAAATTATGTAATTATGGAATACTTTAATGCCCCAACATTAAAAGAATATTTAAGAAATTGCACCTATATCCCTGAATCCATTACAAAAAAGCTTCTTCAGGTTTTGAGCGAATTGAAAAAGGCAAAATTCACTATGATTGATGCCCCGCTCCGCCATATATTTGTGTTAGAAAATGAAGAGCTCAAAGTCATTGACCATGTTAATTCCTTTAAACGAATACACCCCGTTCCACTAAAGCTATTAAGAGATTTAAACATCATTCTCCTCAAAGATTCCTTCTTAGCCCAAGTGATGCAGCTTGAACCTCAAACCTATAAAGAATGGATGGAATTTTTTGACCATAACAAGATGGATTATAAAAACATACCTGTATCATCAGGGGGATCAGGCAAAGGGGTAAAAGTGGACAGTGCCATTAGTCAAACATTGATTGGAAAGGGGCATCAAGGTGCCGTCTATAGAATTTCTGAAGATAAATGTGTAAAAATTTATGGAAAATCGGAGCATGCCAAACAAGAAAAACAAGTTCTTTTATCCAGCCAACATCTATCCTTTATACCAAAAGTATTTGAAACCGGTTCTAATTATATTGTCATGGAATATCTATTTGGACCTGATTTAAATACATTTTTGAAAAAACAATCCCACCTTACAGAAGAACTCGCAAAGAAATTGCTTGATATTCTCACAACGATGAAATCTTCTGGCTTTAAACAAATAGATGCCCCATTAAGACATATTATTGTAACGGCCAATGGATTTAAATTGATAGATCATGTGTATTCGTTTACCCGGTCTCAGCCAAAACCGCTTGAATTATTCCACAACTTGCAGGAAAGAAACTTTTTAGACTCCTTCTTAGAACATGTACAAGCGATGGACCCTAAAACCTATGATGAATGGATGCCAATTCCCTTAGACGAAAATGGATTTGTATTAAAAAGATGAATATATTAGTGACAGGTGCAGCGGGCTTTATTGGTTTCCATCTTTCCCTGCGACTATTAACACTTGGCCATTCTGTAATAGGGGTCGATAACCTAAATGATTACTACGATATTCGGATAAAAGAAGACCGGCTAAAACTATTAAAGCACCATCATCATTTTGAATTCTATAAACAGGATATTACAAATAAAGAAGACATCAATCGAATTTTCGCTGAGAACAAAATCAATATTGTTATACACTTGGCTGCCCAAGCTGGAGTACGTTACAGTATCCAAAATCCCCATGTATATGGTCATACAAACCTGATTGGATTCATCAATATATTAGAAGCCTGTCGACATCATGGCATAGAGCACTTAATATATGCATCATCTAGTTCTGTTTATGGAGCTAATGCACATCTCCCCTTTTCTTCCTTGGACTCTGTCGACCACCCAATCAGCTTGTATGCTGCCACGAAAAAGGCAAACGAACTAATGGCTCATACGTATAGTCACTTATTCCATCTTCCAACTACAGGGCTTCGTTTCTTTACAGTATACGGACCATGGGGGCGACCCGATATGGCATACTATACTTTTACAGAAAAAATTATAAATGAGAAGCCAATCAAGGTATTTAATTATGGAAACATGCGGCGAGATTTTACCTATATTGATGATATAACAGAAGCAATTATTCGCTTGCTTAAACATCCGCCTAAATCCAACAGCAATTGGGACAAAGCAAATCCAGATCCAAGCTCCAGCTATGCTCCCTATAAAATTTATAATATCGGCAACAACAAACCAGTAGAATTGCTGACATTTATTCAAATTCTGGAACATTTAATCGGCAAAAAAGCAAAAATTGACTTTTATCCAATGCAGCAAGGAGATGTTTTAGAAACCTATGCAGACATTTCCAATTTGCAAAAAGATGTAGGATTTAATCCATCAACAACAATTGACAAAGGTCTTGCGCAATTTGTTGACTGGTACAAAAAATATCATATTTAATTATAAAGTGAAGCTTCTATCCGCCTAAATTTAGCCTTTCCTCTTACCCTCTCTTAAGTGGGATCCAAAATCCCGTTAATGCGTAATAAATTAATTGATAATAACAAAAAAATGTCAGGCATTTTCAGTGGGTATGCTTGACATTTTATTTAAAAAATTAATTTCTGATAAAGCTTAGCTAAAGAGATATAATGGATTACACTATCTTTTGCACTTCAAATTATCGCCTCGTTATATAATTTTTCCTCCTTACATCCCATGTTTACTTCCCCTCATAAAGGGAATTCAACTAATAGGAGGGATAATATGTTAAACAAAACAACAAAAATCACGACAGTCGCTTTGCTGACAGGTGCCTTGGGGTTAAGTGCAGCATCTTCTCCTATTCCATCTGCACAAGCGGAAGAACAACCTGCTGTTCAATCTTCCATCACAAATAAAAGTGCAGCAAAAAAATTAAATGACCTTTACGACCGTGCATTTCTTGGGAAATCTATTTCTTATGCCAGTGACTTCAAAGTAAATCAAACAACCCGCAGTGAGATCCATCAAAGATTAGGGCAGCCCGTTCCAATCGATGAAAACAGCGAATTTGATATCTACACGGCTACAATGGGCAGTCCCGGATTCGGCTTTTCCTATAATAAAAATGGAACTATTAAACAAATCAGGTATTTTGGCAGAAACGTAGAAAGACAGCAAGATATAGGCGGAGTAACACCTGCTGTTTTAAGCGAACAGCTTGGCAGCGCTGATCATATTCGTTTCATCAGCACTACTGGCGAAGTGAATTATATTTATAACACTGGTAAATATGAGATTCAGTTTGTCGTCGGCAATGACAATACAGTTGATCATGTGAATTTAGTGGAGAGAGAATAAATGCTATAAATAAAGAGACAAAGCTTTTGTCCCAAATCAAAAAAATTAAACACTAAATTATTTAGACAGCTATTTAGGCATGAGTCTGGTGATAAACCGGACTCATGCCTTTTAATTTCGCCTTAATTCATTTTTGAAATGCTCCATATGCTCAAATTTCTTTAGATAGAACATCGATAATATAACAACTTTTGATATTTATGTATTTTTCTTAATTAATAACAGCTTCAAATATAGAAACAACAAGGGTTTGCTTAATTTTTTCACAAGACGAAAAAATATACAACTAGAGGTTCGCTGCAAAATGGAGAAATACTATTAAAGCAATAATCTCCTTAAGCCCTTGATACATATAAAATTTTTCACGCAATAAATTAGAAGCTTTTATCAGAACGTAGCGGGATTTAAATTTATGTCATCATATTTAAATTATAGCTAGAGAACTAGCCTTATTTAAATATGCATATGAATTAATCTCTACATTGAACTACGCAAAAAGAAACAAATGGAATAAATATTTGAAGAATATATTAAAGGTCTTACAAATATTCCTAACCCACTAAAAAAGCACACAGCCCCAAGCTGTATGCCTCTTTTAAATAGCAAATGCATGATTGCCGATCGTTTTGATCACTTCTCGTGTCTCAATCCAATCACTTGTTGAAGTTTCTGGATTATAAAAGTACAGCAGTTCATCATCCTTTTTTTGATCAGACAAAGCTACTTGAACTGCTTTATATGCTTCTTTATCATAAGCTTCATTGATAGATCCATTTTGAACAGGAGAAAATGCATTTTTTTCGTAAATAACTCCCTTTACAGTATCAGGAAATTCTTTATGTTCCACACGGTTCAATACAACTTTGGCAACTGCTACTTTTCCGGCAAAAGGTTCTCCCTTTGCCTCTGCATGAACAAGATGGGCAAGCAATTTTTTATCTTTCTTCGAAAGAGCTGCAGAATCATCTTTCTTTTCAGCCGCAGCTTTTGCCGATTTCTCTTTTTTGTCAGCTGCTTTTTTCTTGCTGCGCTCTTTTCCCTCTGATAGATGCACCGTTTTAACATCAGCTTTAGCAGTTTTTTGCGATTTAGAATAAATAGTATATGAACTAATAGATAGTATAATTAATATGGCAATGATAGATATTTTTTTCATTATAAAACCTCCTGTTTGTTTTTTTAGAATCATAACAGGCGCGTTTTATAAGACTAACATGTTTAAATAGGGAACACATTAGTGGATTATTGGCAGTTTTTCCAGTAGGCAAAATTCCTTATTTTTCTGCTCCTAAAATAATTTTTAAAATTAATATCTAAAACCTTCATTAGTTCATATTCAATTCACAACTTTTTTATATACTCCTTTTGTAAAAGAATTTTGAGAGGAAGTATTATAATGACAAAAATAAAAAAACAAACTGGCTGGCGCCCATTTTTTCAATTGGTAAAGCAGACTAAGCCTTCTAAAGTCATGATTGGAATTGCTTTATTATTAAGTTTAGCAACTACTGGTGTGGCTTTATTAGTCCCTCTATTCACTAAAAATCTTATTAATGATTTTTCCCTTAGTTCCCTTAGTCCTAGTCGCATTGCCATGCTTGTGCTGGCAATAATTGTTCAAGCATTAGCCAGCGGATTTTCCATTTATTTATTGAATCGCATTGGACAGTCGGTGGTTGCAGGAATTCGCGAGCAGCTTTGGAAGAAATTGCTTGTCCTTCCTGTCAGCTATTTTGATGAACATCCATCTGGAGAGACAGTAAGCCGTATGACAAATGATACATCTGTTGTGAAAGGATTAATTTCGGAACATTTTGCTAATTTTATTACTGGTATTATTTCCATTATCGGCTCCATTATTGTATTAATTGTGTTGGATTGGAAAATGACATTGCTGATGTTTATCGTCATTCCTCTTTCAGCATTCATCCTAGTTCCTTTAGGCAAAAAAATGCATCACATCTCAAAAGGCATGCAAGATGAAACAGCTTCTTTCACCTCTATTCTGCAGCAGGTTTTGTCAGAAATTCGTCTTGTGAAAGCTTCTAATGCAGAAAAATCAGAATATGAAAATGGAAAAAAAGGCATTATGAACCTTTTTACATTTGGATTAAAAGAAGCAAAAATCCAAGCTTTAATTGGGCCATTGATGAGCCTTGTGATGATGGTATTGCTTGTTTTGATTTTAGGATACGGAGGAATGCGCGTTTCTACGGGAGCAATAACAGCTGGGGCATTAGTTGCATTTATTATGTATCTTTTCCAAATTATTATGCCAATGGCTCAATTAGCGCAATTTTTCACCCAATTTCAAAAAGCAACAGGGGCAACCGAACGCATTCGTGCCATTTTAGATGCAGACATAGAAAAAGACGGCAAGCAGTTGGTCGAAAATATGAATGAAACCATCTATATCGACAATGTCCATTATAGCTATAATAATGGTGAAGAAGTGCTCAAAGATATTAATTTCACAATAGAAGCAGGCAAAACGACAGCAATTGTCGGACCTAGCGGCAGCGGTAAAACTACTCTTTTCTCCTTATTTGAACAATTTTATGCACCACAAAAAGGCACCATTTCCATAGGAAGTGATTCCATTCATGATTTCTCCTTGCTTTCTTGGCGAAGTCAAATTGGCTATGTTTCTCAAGAAAGTCCTATTGTAGCAGGCACCATTCGTGATAATATCTGCTATGGGCTAGATCGTGCGGTTTCCGAAAAAGAATTGCAGGAAGTTGCAAAAATGGCTTATGCTGATCAATTTATTTCGGAACTGCCAAACGGATTTGATACAGAAGTTGGGGAAAGAGGCATGAAATTGTCTGGGGGCCAAAGACAAAGAATAGCAATTGCCCGGGCATTTTTAAGAAATCCGAAAATATTGATGCTCGATGAAGCAACTTCCAGTCTTGACAGCAAATCAGAAAAAGTAGTCCAGCTTGCATTAAGCAATTTAATGAAAGGCAGAACAACTATTGTGATTGCCCATCGTTTATCAACAGTTATTGATTCAGATCAAATCATTTTTCTGGAAAAAGGAAAAATTACTGGAAAAGGCACACATGAAGAGCTCTTTCATGCACACTCCTTATATCGTGAATTTGCAGAGCAACAATTGCACATGATTAAATTAGCTTAATTTGCTGAAAGGAAAGAATAGAAATGACAAAAATATTAATAGTGGATGACGATGCCCATATTCGGGAACTCATCCGGCTTTTTCTGAAAAAAGAAGGATTTGATCTTTATGAAGCAGCAGACGGGCTTCAAGCATTAACTATAACTGAAAAAGTGAAAGCAGATTTAGCAATTATCGATATCATGATGCCAAATATGGATGGCTGGGAATTATGCCAAAGTTTAAGAAATTTTAGCGATATTCCGATTTTAATGCTGACAGCAAAAGGTGAAACATCCCAAAAAGTAAAAGGCTTCAAACTTGGAGCGGACGACTATCTTGTGAAACCATTTGAGCCAATTGAGCTGGTTATGCGAGTAAAAGCATTATTAAAACGCTATAATATTACCGTTTCGCAAACATTATCCATTGGAGACCTAAAAATGAACCGCAGCACATATGAAATTTCTTACAAAGACCAGGAGTATACCCTGCCTTTAAAAGAATTTGAACTGCTGTTTAAACTAGGCAGCTATCCGGGAAAAACTTTCTCCCGGGAAGAATTGATTGAAAATATTTGGGGGTATGATTATGAAGGCGATGAACGGACTGTGGATGTTCACATCAAAAGAGTAAGAGAGCGATTTCCAGAAACAGCATTTCCTTTTCGAATTAAAACAATCTGGGGGCTTGGCTATCGTTTGGAGCTGAAATCTTCATGACTAAGAAAAAATGGTTCAAACATATAACCGGCATCCTGTTCTTTTTATCTTTTATAACATTCAGCTTTTCAGTCGGATACTTTCTTATTCAACTGCTGCCTCTAGATATTCCGAACTATATTCAATATCTGGCAACGGTTTTATCAAGCATTTGCATCATGTTTCTTATTGGATATTTAATACATTTTTTTCATCGTTCTAAACGCCGGCATTTTATTGAAGAAATCATTGCTGCCTTAAGAAAAATTGCAAATGGCGACTTTAATGTACAGTTAGATTTTGATATGGATGAGCGAAATGAAATAAGTGAACTTATTGGCCATTTTAATCATATGACAAAACAATTAAAGCAAATGGAAGAAATGCGGCAAGAATTTATCTCTAATGTATCACATGAAATACAGTCGCCCCTTACATCAATTGTCGGCTTTGCCCAGGCCCTTCAATTTAATCAGCTGACATCAGAAGAAAGGAATCATTATCTTACTATTATTGAAACAGAAAGCCGAAGATTATCGAAGTTAAGCGATAATCTTCTCAAACTAACATCTCTTGAATCGGATCACCATCCATTTGAGAAAAAAAGCTATCGGTTGGATCAGCAAATCCGCAATATTATTTTAGCTTGTGAACCAAATTGGACAGAAAAAGAATTGGAAATGGATGTATTATTAGACAAATTATCCATCACTGCAGATGAAGAATTAATGAGCCAAGTATGGACAAATCTCATCCATAACAGCATTAAATTCACACCAAACGGCGGACAACTTTCGATACGTTTGCAGCAAATGGAAAATCAGGCAGTCATCACGATAACAGATACAGGAATCGGCATTTCCGAACAAGATCAGCTTCATGTATTCGAACGATTTTTTAAAGCGGACTTGGCAAGAGACCGGACAAAAAGCGGCAGCGGTTTAGGCTTGTCTATCGTAAAAAAAATTGTAGATATGCATGAAGGAAACATATCGGTTGAAAGTAAATTGGGAGCGGGAGCAACATTTAGGGTTGAGCTTCCTATTTTATAAAGTGAAACTTCATCCCCCACCTAGATTTTTCGTTTTTTCTTACACTCCCTTGGGGGTCAAAGGCCCGTTAAATAGTGATAAATTGAACTAAGGGAAAAAGCAGCGGATCTGCTTTTCCCTTACAATGGCGGCAGATTTCCTTTTGCTTTTTGAACTAAAACCGAATGATAGCTGTTAAATAGTTTTATGGATAAATTTTTTGTGTATTCTTGCGCCTCGTGAATAAATGCAGCTGTTGCAGTACTGATATAATCGGGCAAACGCACCTCGAGTCCTAAATTTTGATATACTTGCGGATGCAAATAGGAAGCATTGACTTTTGTCCAAGTTGCAGGAATAGCCATTTCTGGAACAATAGTATTTCCCACTCCCTCTTGCACCATCGCCATAATAGTCGCCATATCACGAACTTCAAATGGAATCGGAGGAGATATGTTTTGTTCCCTAAAAATAGTTTGAAGTACATCCTGATATTCTTTTGGCATAATAAATGATTCATGTGCAATGTCCTTTAGTTCAATAGTTGACTGATTGCTTAATCGATGGCTTTCTGGTACAAAAACGACCATTTTATCTTGAAGAAGCGGAATAAATTCAAATTCATTTTTCCCCCCAGCAACCACCCCTACATCAACCACAGATCCCTTCAGCCAATTCCTAACTTCTTCATAGCTGCCCTCATACAAAATAACCTCTGCACCTGGAAATCTTTTTTTAAAGGAGCCGATCAATCCTGGCAGCAATTTAGCAGACATGCTTGGAATGCTTCCAATTCTTATTGTTTCGTTTTCCATTTCCGTAATGCCAGTTGCTTCATTAATAATTTTTGCTTTTATCATCAGCAAATCTCTAATATGACCTGTGATACGTTCTCCTCTATTTGTTAAGCTCACACCGTTTCTATTTCGAGTTAATAATTTACAATTCAATTCCGACTCCAATGCAGCTACTGCCTGACTGACTGCAGATTGGGAAAGACCAATTTGCTCTCCAGCTTTTGTAAAACTTCCCGTTTCTACTACCTTTAAGAACACTTCTAATTGAAAAAGAGTCATTCAGCACCTCCCTTACATTAACATTTACTTATGCATTATATTAAAAGTATTAATTTTACTTATATTATAGTTCATCATATACTACAAACAACAGCAAATAATACACAAAAAAGGAGTGAGAAGTTTGTTAATTAATGCGGATGGCCAAGAAATTTATACAGAAATTGAAACAAGCAAATTCGTGCTAGTAGACTGCTGGGCACCTTGGTGTCCTCCATGCAGGATGTTGACACCTATATTAGATGAAATTCATCAAGAACTTGGATTAAAAATAGTAAAAGTGAATGCAGATGATAATGAGGATTTTACAAGTTCATTTGGAGTATTAGGATTGCCGACATTATTGCTTTTTCAAGATAATCAGCTTGTAGAGAAAATAACTGGTTTTCAGCCAAAAGAAGCGCTCAAAGAAATATTAGAAAAGCATGGAGCGCTTAAATGTAGATAAATAATCTTTGTGATATTTTAAATCAAAAACACTTATTTCCGCTAGTGAAAATAAGTGTTTTCTATCAGAAATGCTAATTCACTGTCAATTGCTTTCTTCTCATCGCACCAACAAATTGTTTTGCAGTATTTGTGACTCTTTCTAAATCTTCTGAAGTATACGGACTTGGAATCTTTGTCAGATTGCTGCCAACACCAACTGCAATCGCTCCTGCCTCTAAATAGTCGCAGATATTATCGATGTTAATTCCTCCTGTTGGCAATAATGGGATATGCGGGAGCGGGCCTTTTACCCCTTTAATAAAATCTACTCCTAAGACGCCCGCAGGAAAAACTTTTACTGCATCAGCCCCTAATTTATAGGCTGCATTAATTTCTGTCGGTGTCATTGCCCCAAGTATACATGTTTTTCCATGCTGCTTTGCCGTTCTTATAACATCTTCTTGAACAGTTGGTGTAAAAATAAATTCTGCCCCTGCTTCAATCGCTAGTTTGGCAGCTTCAGCAGTTAAAACAGTTCCTGCACCAACAATCACTTCTCCATTTTTATAGTAATCTACCAACTTTTTAATGGCTTTCACAGCATGTGGATTTTCCATTGTAATTTCTAAAATGGTTACTTCTCCTTTTTTTAAAGCTTCTGCTAAATCAATGGCGCTGTCTTCTGTAATATCGCGAATAACTGCAGCAATCCCTCTAGCTTTAATATCTTGCAACAAAATGGATACCCTCCTAGTAATTCAGAATTGATTTATCGCTTTTAAACTAGTAAAATTTATTTAGTCGTTGTTTTCATATTAGGTCTAATTGTTTGCTGACAATTAGGCCTTTTTTAATTCCCCATGTTGTACTGGCTCTTTTTTCAAAAATATTTTCCCTTCTTTAACGGCTAAAATAGTAAGAATGGCTCCTGCTATTAATGCAGCCCCTAATAATAGATACGAAGAGGTGAAACTTCCTGTAAGTGATGCAATTAAACCAGTTAAATAAGATCCTGCAAATGAACCTAGTGCCCCCATGCTATTAATTAAAGCCATTGCACCGCCGGCGACATTTCTTGGCAAGATTTCCGGAATAATTGCAAAAAACGGGCCGTATGGAGCATACATTGCTGCACCAGCAACCACTAGCATGCTATAAGAAATCCAGAATGAACTCTCAAAGATAAAGGAACCTAAAAAGGCAATCGCTCCTACTAATAGAAACGGCCACACAAATGCAGATCGATTTTGCTTTTTATCAGAGAAGTAGGATACAAGAAGCATAGCTAACGCCGCAAATATATATGGAACAGCAGCCAGCCAGCCTGTTGCAACCATGCCCATATCAGAAGCACCGCCAATAATCTTTGGAAGCCACATAACGAAACCGTATAAGCCTAAGCTCCATAAGAAATACTGTGCACAAAGCATAATAACTATTTTTGATTTAAAAGCAGTTTTATAATCTTTTACTTCTTTTATGCCTTTTTGTTCTTCATCTAACGCTGCTTGAAGATCAACTTTTTCTTCATTCGATAGCCATTTTGCTTGACTTGGATGATCACAAATTAAAAACCACCAAAGAATTGCCCAAATAACTGCCGGCATTCCCTCCGATATAAACATCATTCTCCAGCCGAAGTTTTCTACTAAGTATCCGGAAACAATTGACATCCACATAACTGTTATAGGATTGCCAAGAATTAAAAACGTATTTGCTTTAGAACGTTCTGCTTTGGTAAACCAATGACTTATAAAGACAAGCATCGCCGGCATAACTGCTGCTTCCACTATCCCTAAAGAGAAACGAATAATCATTAATGTAGGAATATTGGACACCATTCCAGTTGCAGCAGCAAGCATTCCCCAAATAATCAGCGCCCAAAAAACCAATTTTTTTGCACTGCGTTTTTCGGCAAAATTAGTACTTGGCACTTGGAAGAAAAAATATCCTAAAAAGAATAAAGATCCTAATAAAGACGAGGTTGCAGCCGTAATTTTCAAATCATGTTCTAATCCTGAGGCTGCCCCAAAGCTATAGTTGGCTCGATCCAAATATGCTAAACTATACGTTATAAAAATTAATGGAATTAAACGCCACCATCTAGATTTCGCAAGTCCTTTATTCATAACACACTAGCTCCTTCCAAGTGATTTTTTAAATAATTATTTAAATGTTTTCTAGTCGGATAGCCATCATGGTCTCCAGGCGATTGAACTGCTAAAGCGCCAATTGCATTGCCGCGGATGATGGCTTCTCGAATCGGCAGACCTTCAATCAGGCCACTGATTGCACCTGTCGCAAAAACCGTCTCCAGCGCCAACTGTATCCACCACATGTTCTACAGCAAATCCGCTTACATAATCTTCTTCATCACGTGATTTATAATAAGCGCCATCTGGACCTAACTTCACAATCACTCGCTCCACATTTTCACTATGGGTTAAATAAAAATCTGCTATTATAGACTGCTTTTAATGTTGTACATTTCATTACTTGAGAAATTTGCATAAGATCCTTTTGATTTCTAAGCAGCTCTCTTCTGAATTCAATTCCTTCAGCACCCGACTCTTGTACGGATTCAATAAAAGATTGCTGCCCTTTTTGCTTAAGCAGTTCTTGATTAAACGAATTTAAAGCAATATAAATCTCTCGCAAACTTGTCACTCCTTTCATGAAAAATCTGCAATTGCCTTTTCTCATATGGAGATAAACCGATTTATGATTTACGCACGCTGAATGGATTCTTGCAATTCAGGCACAATAAACGTTTTTCCTGCACCATTTATGCTATTGACAATATTTCTTGCGGCTGTCCATGCCATTTCATTTCTTGTTTCTTCTACAGCAGATCCGATATGCGGTGTTGTCAATACATTGTCAAACTGCAAAAGCGGGTGATTATATGGAATAGGTTCTTCATGAAACACATCTAAAGCAGCTCCAAAGATTTTTCCTTCTTCTAAGATTCTTACTAAATCTCCTTCATTAACAATTTCTCCACGAGAAGAATTTATTAATATAGCGTTCGGCTTCATTAAGCTTAATTTTTCATAGTCAATCAAATTTTCTGTTTCCTTCATTAAAGGAAGCATAACAAGTACAAAATCAGATTCTGCCATGATAGTTTCAATCGCTGCATAATGAACACCCAATTCTTGTTCAAAGGCTGCTTTACGAAATGCATCAAAATAAGAAACATCCATATCAAATCCCATTTTTGCCCGTTTCGCTACTTTAGAGCCTATTCTGCCGAGTCCTAATATCCCCAATTTCTTTCCATAAACATTTAATCCAAATAAGTCTTTTCCAATAGACTCTGTCCATTTTCCATCTTTTATATAACGATCCAATAAACCAATTCGTCTTGCAGCAGAAAGCATTAAGGTAAAGGCCAAATCGGCGACTGTTTCATCTAATACAGATGGTGTATGCATGCCAACAACATTTCTTTTTTTCATTTCTTCAATATCAAATCCGTTATAGCCGACAGCGATATTGCTGACAAATTTTAGTTTTGGAGCATTGCTCAATAATTCACAATCGATTTTATACTTATTTGTTGTAATTAAACCAGTAATATCTTTTAGCTGTTCAGCCAGTTTATCTTCCGGCATCATACTGTTAGAATTCCAAACAGTTACCTCATCACAGTTTTCATGCAAGTATTCCTCCACGTTTTTTGGAATAGGCTTCGTTACTAGAATTTTTTTCTTCATTTAAATCATCTCCTTTAATATTCATGCGAACTGCACCAGTTGCTGCTGAAGTTGTTGTTTGTGCATACATTTGCAAAAAGCTGCTGTCCATCTCTTTTAACTCCTGAACAAATAGTGCTTTTCTATTTTCCAACACATCTTCCGCAACATTTAAGGTCATGTCTCGTGCTGCTACATCGATGATAATTTCATCTCCATTTTCTACAAAAGCGATTATGCCGCCTTCTGCTGCTTCTGGACTCACATATCCAATGGACAATCCTGCAGATGCGCCTGAAAACCGGCCATCTGTAATTAACGCGACATGTTTATATTTATTCAATATTTCCGTACAGCGATGAAGTTCTCTCATTCCTGGACCGCCTTTTGGTCCTTCATAACAAATGACTACAGCATCTCCTTCATGAATTTTTCCGTGTTCATATGCCTCCACAAATTCTTCTTCTGAATGAAAGACATTTGCTTTTCCTCTAAATTGCAGTGCTTCTTTTGCCACACCTGACTGCTTAATTAATGCACCGTTTTTTGCCAAATTACCTGTAAGAACAGCAATGCCGCCTTCTTGGTCAATTGGAGACTCTAATTTTTTAATGATTTCCCGATCCGCTACATCTGCATCTGCAATATTTTCTGCCACCGTTTTTCCAGAAACCGTCAAAGCATTCGGATGTATCAAAGATTGGATTTCCTTCATTAAAGCTGGTACACCGCCTGCTCGCTGCAAATCATTTGTTGTATATAAATTATTATTGGGCGTAACGCCTGCAAGAAACGGAATTTTCCGGCTTAATTGATCAAATACTTCTAACGGCAAATCTACCCCTACTTCTTTTGCAATAGCTGGCAAATGCAGACATGCATTTAATGATCCACCCATTGCCAAAAGGACGGAAACCGCATTTTCAAATGCTTCACGCGTCATAATATCTTTTGGCGACACCTTCTCCTTCACCATTTGAACCGTTCTGCGCCCTGCTTCTTTAGCAGCTTCCAACTGCTCTTCGGACAGCGCTCTCATCCAAGATGTATAAGGCAAAGCCATTCCCAATGCTTCCGATAAGCCTTGCATCGTATTGGCCGTTCCCAAGAACGGACAAGCTCCTGCGCTCGGATAATATTGATTAGTTACTTTGACAAGTTCCTCCTCGCCAATTTTTCCATCAAGGAAGTCGCGGCGCGCTTGCTTCGATTCATATGGCTTGATGTAGTTTGGCATAACCCCGCCAAGTACAACTGTTGCCGGCAAGTTTAATCTGCCTGCTGCCATCAGCATTCCAGGGACAATTTTATCGCATGAACTCATAACGACCATGCCATCAAAAATTCCATGTGCTTTCACCATTGTTTCTACTGTATCTGCTATCAGCTCACGGCTAGGCAAAGAATACTTCATCCCTTCATGGCCTTGAGCAATTCCGTCACAAACAGCAATCGTATTAAATTCCAAAGGCAAACCGCCCGCTTCTCTAATCCCTTCTTTTACATATTCCGCTAATTCGCGCAAATGAACATGGCCTGGGACGATTTCATTCCATGAATTCGCTACAGCAATAATCGGCTTGTCAAATTGGCTATAGCTAAAACCACATGAACATAAATGTCCTTTTAAGATAGCACGAGTATATGGCTTTATGGTAGATAATTTGTTATTCATCAAATTTCACCTCAACCTCTCTTTTTTGGATAACGTTTACAAGATGATTATAATATAGAAAATTAATTTTTCCCCTGTTAAATGTGTCCGTTTTCCGAACTAATAAATCGGTTTAGTAAAACGTTTTATTTTCTGTTTTTATCTATTTATACACTACAATCCAAAATTCCTATGAAAAAAGATGCTCCTAAAAGGCGCACCTTGCGAAGCTATTTTTTTGCTGTGGCTATTCTCGCTCATAGCCTTATACTTTTGGATAATATGGTTCATAAAGCGGGTTGTCATAGTAAGGCGGCCTTTTCGCAATAACAGGCATCTCCCATCTCTTATCCATATAATGCATTACCACTTTTTCCTCTGATTGTTGAACTAGCATCCACTTCACTTTAGGATTAAATTCTATACGCATCAAAGCTCCCTCCTTTTTTAGTATCCTATGTTTGCTAAATTTATTTCATTCACTTGGATTAGGTAAAAACCAACATATTATCAACTGCTTTTTTCCAGTACATATATCCCATCAACTGTTCATATGGATAAAAGTAGAAAACTTTAAAGGAGGCTCCCCTTTGTCTAAAGATAATAATTCAACAAATAATCAAAAGCAGATGCCAACGGAAGAACAAATGCAGGAAATTAGACGATTTCAGAAGTGGTATGAAGATAATATGCTGACAGATCCTTATCCCATCTATCCGAATTACGGAAAAATAACAAAATATGAAGAAGTTCCAATAAGCAATCCTGAACAGCGTCAGCTTAGGCAGCCTGGTCTTGAAAACCTCATGATTCCTAAACCTATCATTGAAAATCCCAATTATAAAGGCAGCGAAAAACTAAAAGGAAAAGTTGCTTTAATTACAGGTGGAGACAGCGGAATTGGTGCAGCAGCAGCAATCGCCTTTGCAAAGGAAGGTGCTGATGTTGCCATTGCTTATTTAGATGAACAAGAAGATGCCGAACGAACCAAAAATAGAATTGAAGAAATTGGCCAAAAATGCCTGCTTTTGCCTGGGGATTTAAAGATAAAAGCACAATGCACCCTCATAGTACAAAAAACTATTGAAGCATTTAAGAGATTAGATATTCTTTGCAATAATGTGGGTATCCAATTTCAGCAGAACAGCCTGCTCGATATCACAGATGAGCAATTTGACGAAACATTTAAAGTCAATATTTATTCCCATTTCTATACAACAAGAGCAGCACTTTCCCACCTAAAAGCTGGGAGTTCCATTATCGGCACTGCCTCTGTCGTTACATATGCAGGAGAGCCGCTGCTCATTGATTATACTGCCACAAAAGGAGCCATTGTCGGCTGGACTCGTTCCCTTGCCAAAAGTCTTGCCAGTAAACAGATTCGCGTAAATGCGGTAGCACCAGGTCGGATTTGGACACCGCTTATTCCCGCAAGCTTCTCATCCGATGTGAATGCATTGCATGGAACAAATCTATTTAATCGAATGGCACAGCCTTTTGAATTAGCTCCCACATTTGTCTACCTTGCATCCGATGATTCCCGCCATGTTACAGGGCAGGTGCTGCATGTAGATGGGGGAGAATCTACACATTCTTAAAAAAAGTGTCAGACATATTGGAGGAGGAATCCCTCTTTTAATGTCTGCACTTTTTTGATTTTTCACTATTTGCAAATTAGAAAATTACTAGTTAACTTGAAACTTCAATCTTCCTTTCCATTCAAGTAGATCTTTATATCATTTATAAGATTTACAATAATTGCTTCTTGATAGCCAGCCTGCTTTACCTTTCTCATTAAAGTAATTGATGGGGTCATTTTCATCCTTTCCATTTTTAGCGCAAAATGTACTTGGGCTTACGCCGACAGAATCTGGGTATATCACGCTGCCAATGATGGGCGGCGCCATTGTTTCTTCCATGATTTGCGGATTTCTTCTGACAAAAGTGCGCTATCGTGAGTTATTTGCCATCGCTTTTATCGCACCGATTGTTGGATTTTATTTATTTGCACATCTGACAATTGATACAAGTATCGTGCAAATCATTATCTTTTTTGTTATTACAGGTCTTGGATTAGGAGTTATGTTTGGTGGAGATAATTTAATTATTCAAGAATCAGTAGAATCAGAACATAAAGGAATTGCCCTTTCGACAGTGCCTTTATTTCAAACAATTGGGGCAACAGTTGGGGTAAGTGTATTTGGAAGCCTATTATCCTCCTCTCTGACAAATAAATTAGAGAGTCTTGGCACAAGCCTTCCAGAAAGCATAGCAGGAAATATAAAAAATCTAGCAGCAGGCGGCATTCCAAACGACCTTTCGCCAAACATGCTGATCCAAATCAAAACACTATTTATTGAATCTTTTCAGCATATTTATCTATACGCTTTTGCATGCATGATTATTGCCTTTGTATTATGCTTATTTTTGAAAAAGGAAGTATTGTCTCCAAAATCAGAAGTGGAAGAAAAGCAGGAAGCAGATTGATTCATTATAAAAGGAAAAAATCGATTTCTAAAAAGGAATCGATTTTTTCTTTCTATAGATTATCATTCAGTTTGGAAAAAAGCAGCTTGTTATTTTCTACTCGTTCACCGCTTTCGATGCACCATATAATCCGCTAAATGCTTTAAAAAATTTGTTTTTTGAGGCATTTCTTCTAGTGCCTCTAAAGCAAGGCAATAATGTTCCCACATTTCTATTTTAGCCTCTTTCATTCCTAAAATAGAAACAAATGTAGAATGATTATTTTCACAATCCTTGCCAATTTGTTTTCCGGTTAATTCTGCATCTCCTTCTACATCAAGAAGATCATCTTTCATTTGAAACGCAATCCCCGCATGGTAAGCGTATTTTTTTAATGCTTTTATTTCTTGCTTAGTCGCTTCAGCCAATATGGCAGGCATGATAAGAGCTGCTTCGAAGGCGATTCCTGTTTTATAGTAGGAAATGGTCTTTAATTGTTCCAGCGTCAATCGTTTTCCGCGAGAATCTAAATCCATCGCCTGTCCTTTGCACATATCCCCTGTCATTTTTGCTGTATATTGAATCAATGAAAGCACGTTTTTTGCATCAAAGGCACTTAATGCTGTTTGTTCTTCAATAGCCTTCTGTGTAAGAAAAAGTCCCGTTAATTCTGCAATAGCCGCATTATGCACTTCATGTAAAGTTGGGCGGCCTCGCCTGATAGACGCATTATCCTGTGACGGCAGATCATCAAAAATTAAGGAAGCTGTATGCATATATTCCAAAGACTTCAAAAGCGGCGCGACTGCGGATTCATGCAAATCATACTTTTTTACCGCCATAAACCATGCAATAATCGGTCGCAGACGCTTTCCATCTCCGCTGAGGCTATAATTGGCTGCATCAATTATTGAATCTTTTTTATGTTCCTCAAGTATCGGCAGCATGGCATTTACTTTTGTGCGGACCATCTTAATCGTATCTGCAAAATCCTCTTGCTCTTGCCGTTCCTCTTTTAGCGCTGCAATCATCTGATCCCGAAGCAGCTTATCAAAAAAATCAATATTATCTGCCTTTTGCACCAACTGTTGAACAAGGTGGTTAAAGGAAGCATTTTCTGTTGCAAAAATGGTCATCACTTCCTTGTACTTCTGATCACCCATTTTCTTTTTAAAACGCTTCAGCCCATTTACCGCACGATCTAATATCACCTCACATGTCTTCTCATCGCCATTGTAGGTGCGATGAATCAAATGAGCGATCACCGTCCAATATAATGCAAAAGGATTAATAAGATCCTTTCGTCTTTGATGGTATTTCAGATAATACGTATACGGCGTTACTGCTCCTTCTTTTTCGTCATCATACATATCTGCAAAATCATCCGCCAATTGATTGTATATTCCATAATAGAATGTTTGATTAGCAAAATGCTTGTCTTCTGGCGCACTGATTAAAGAACGGACAATTAGGCGGGAAGCAGCAGATTTCAAAATAACCGGTATATACAGCTCTTCGTTTGTATAATTGTCAACGCTTAAATTTTTTAGACGATCCACTTCCTGCGCATGAAAAAATACATAAGATTGGTCCAAAAAATTTTGCAAAGACGCAGGATGCTGATGTGCCGTTATATAGAGAAAGGCTTCTCGAAGTTCTGAATGAACACAGCGGATGAATGCTGCATTGCCGCCACGCCACTTCCCCCACTCAGGCACATTCCCTGTAAGAAGTGTTGTGCGTATCATTTCAGCATACTGTTTCTCTTCTTCGTCCGATAAAATTTTAGCATCAAACAAATCATCAATAAAAGGATAGGTCAATCCATAATAGAATCCTAGTTTCATTGCTTTTTCTAATCTTTTTGTACGAACTTCAGGCGCTGTTCCGCTATCCATTTCTTCCATCTCATTCATCACTACCCCAGTCATGACTTTAAGAATCTTTCGCTGGGCATGCACCACATCCATCCCCTTTGGAATATTTGCAGAGACAATCTTCAGTTTGTCCATTGCCCAAATCATTGTGGATTCCACACCATTCTTTTTTGCCAGCTTGTACAAGCCAGTCATGCTGAATGCCTCTTTCTTCTTCCCACTGTCTGACAGGAGGTTCTCTTTTAACTGTTCTGCTACACTGCGAATCTTGCTTTGGATATTTGACGAATCCAATGCTCTCCCCAGATCCCGCATATAAATATAGGAAATGCTTCGATCTAAATAATCATCCAATTTGCCAGTATAATTCAGCCATTGAATATAAGGAAAATACCCGCTTGCTTCTGGCATTTTTTTTCGCCGCGAAAAAAACGAAAAAAAGGAGGGAGGCTGAATATGCTTGATTTTCCATGACTGGATATCTTTCTTTAAAGGAGAAAGATAAGTTTTTTCAGCAACTTGCTCATAGAGCTCATTAAAATAATGTCCCGCCTTTTTCTCAGCCACTTGATAACAATTATTTGCTTTTTTAATCAGCTTATCATTCATACATGACAGTCCTCTATTTTATAGTAGTTTATTAAACATTTTGCTACCGCATATTTAAATATAATCTAAGGATAGCATGATTATAACTGAAAAAGACTCGTTTACAGTTATAATGACCTTACGCTTAGTTAATTTTCATTGCTTTTTATTTTATATTCTGTTTATTCAAAAAAAAAAAAAAAAGGGATGGAAAACAGTCCAATACCTTGCTTAATAAATATGCACCATACCTCCCACCAGCTTATCCATTATTAATCAACTACATTTTTTCCAGCATCAAATTCCATAAACCCTCCTCCACTCGGCCTTTATTTTTCACCATAAAAAAATCTAGTGCGCTAAACACTAGATTGACGTAAGTTCGAATTAACTTCCACTTTGCTTCTATCAGATTTATTCATGAGGTGCTCCTGGAGGATAATAATATGGCGGCATCTTTATCCATCCATGCTTCCTCATTTTTGTTTTTAAATCCATTCCATAAATACATTTTTCTGTATGAAATCTCACCCACATTAAGCCAACATCACTGCGAACACTTTGAGTAATGTTTGTAGAACACAAGACAATGTTGGATGTTACTTTTGCTACAAGTAAATTCGCTATTTCTAAATCGGTTGATTTTGCTCCTAACGGGATAGCACTGGGGTCTGATTTCGGTTTTGATTCTGATGAGATAGATAGAGGCACTCCTTCATTCAACATAAATTTCTCTAATGTGATACGCTGTTCTTTTGCTATTTCTTTTGCCTCTCTTAGTAATTCAATTAGTACATTATCTGTCGTTGTATTAAGAGCCATCTCCAATACTGGTATCTCTTCTGCAAGGGCAGTATAATAAGTCCAGCATCCCATCGCTTCTCCAATATGCAGCCTCGGTTTAGGTTCTGAATCAAATCTTGTTTTAAAATAATCAAGAAATGCTTCTACTTTATGTGCCAAATTTTCTACACCTCGTTATTTTTTATTATTAATTTGTTCCAAAAATTGGATTTTATACATAAAAATAAAAAGTCAGCTAAATTTCTCCCCTCCTCCCCTTTATTATTTATATTTAATTTTCAATTGATGCTTTGCTAGTATCGCTCCTATTTCCTTGGGATTTTTCCTAATATTCCCTTGCACTTCGCCCCCATCTACTCCAATTTCTTTGGCTAATCTGCATTTTTCTTCAAACGGTATCTCACCAAAAGTCCACAAACATAACCTATACTCTCTGTTCATTGATTCTTCTTTCTTCTTTCCACTAAAAAACCTCCATTTTTTGAAAAGTTTCACAAAATGGAGGCAGTATTTATTAATCTTTTTTCGATCTTCTTTGACGAAGCACATCTACATATACTGCGGCAATAATAACAAAGCCTATGACTGTCATTTGGAAGTCTGCAGATACATTCAATAAGTTTAATCCGTTTCGGAGAACCGCAATAATCATCGCACCAATCAGTGTTCCCCAAACCGTTCCAACGCCGCCAAAGAAGCTTGCGCCTCCAATGATTACTGCAGCAATTGCATCTAGTTCATAGGATAGGCCTGCTAGTGGGAATGCGGAGTTTACTCTTCCTACCATCACCAATCCCGCAAGCGCTGCCATAAATCCACTGATGGAATAAACAATAATTAATACTCTATTTACGTTGATCCCTGATAAATGGGCTGCTTCTTTATTTCCGCCAATTGCATAAATATAACGCCCTGTTTGCGTACGTGTTAAGAAAATATGGAAAATAACATACATGACAATTACTAATACAAAACTAACAGGAATTGGCCCAACAAACTCGCGTCCCAAGTATTGAATCAAATATGGAAATCCTGCAATCGGAGCTGCTGCTGTAATAATAAGCGCTAATCCCCTTGCAATATTCATCGTTCCTAGTGTTGAAATAAACGGATGGGGCAAACGAAGTTTCGTCAACATTATGCCATTCAGCCAGCCAAAAAAGGCGCCTACAGCTAAACAAATCAATATGCCTAGTAAAGGAGGCACTCCCATATTAACAACCACAACGCCCATTACCATAATGGAAACAGCTAAAATAGATCCAACTGATAAATCAATGCCCGCTGTTAAAATCGGCAGCAGCATCCCAAGCCCCAATAACGCATTGATAGAAGACTGGCGAGCAATATTCATCACATTATTTAATGTTAAAAAGCGATCCGATAAAAATGTTAAAATAGCACTCAAAACAACTAGTCCGATGACTGCACCAAATTTATCTAGATAATAGCGCATGTTTTTTTTCTTTTCTACTATTTCTGTTTTTGTTTGTGTTTCACTTACCATTGCTTTTGACATTTTCTCACCCTCCAGTAGCTGCTTTCATAATATTTTCTTGCGTAGCTTCTGTTCGATCTAAATTGGCAGTAATTTCGCCTTCACTCATCACAATAATTCGGTCGCACATTCCTAAAATTTCCGGCAAATCAGAAGATATCATCAAAACAGTTGCACCCTGCTCTACCAGCTGATTCATTAAACGATATACTTCTACTTTTGCCCCTACATCAATTCCCCTTGTCGGTTCATCAAAAATAAATACTTTTGCTTTAGTTTCCAGCCATTTTGCAATAACAACTTTTTGTTGATTTCCCCCGCTTAATTTCCGAGCATTTAATTCAATATTGCTTGGCCTAACCTGCAATTCTCGAATATAGGATTTCGCCACTTCTTTAATTCGCTGCAAATTAATAAGCTTGGAAGTTTTGGATTGGAATCCCTTCATATTTGCCAGCGCCATATTAAAATCAAGAGGCTGGTCTAATAAAAGCCCTTCACTTTTGCGGTCTTCTGTAATAAATGCAATGCCCGCATTGATGGCATCTCTTGGTGAACGAATTTTCACTTCTTGCCCTTCTACAAAAATCTTCCCGCCATCATTTGGGTCAGCAGCAAAAATTGCTCTGGCCACTTCTGTTCTTCCTGCGCCAACTAATCCTGAAAAACCAACAATTTCTCCATGGTTAACCTGAAAACTAAGGGTGTGGGGAGATCCTTTTACCTTTAAATTCTCCACGCGAAACCCTTCTTTTCCTAGCTGGAAGTTTTGTTTCGGATACTTTTCATCTAAAGACCGTCCCACCATCAACTCAATCCAGTGATCGGTGCTTGTTGTTTTTACAGGCAATGTTTCAATTTTAAATCCATCCCGCAAAATGGTTATCCTATCGCCTATTCTTTTAATTTCTTCTAATCGGTGAGAAATAAAAACAATTGCCATTCCTTTTTGCGTTAAACTTTCTACTGTGCTATATAGCTGTTCCACTTCTGATCCACTTAAGCTGGAAGTCGGCTCATCCATAATCAACAATTTTGCATCCAATGTCAGTGCTTTTGCAATCTCTACCAATTGCTGCTGCCCCATTCCCAATTCACTTAATTCCGCATCCGCCAAATCAGGATCTTGCCCTAGCATAGTCAAATATTCTTTCGCTTTTTCGCGCATGCTTTTATGATCAAGCAGAGAATTTTTCCCTCCAGTTTTTAATTCTCTTCCAAGAAAAATATTCTCATATACTTTTAGTTGAGGAATTACATTTAATTCTTGATAAATAGTAGCAATTCCAAGTTTCATAGAATCTACTGGATTATCAATGGAAACAAGCTGATTTTCCCAATAAACTTCTCCTTCATCCTTTTCATACGCACCAGTCAAAATTTTGATTAGCGTTGATTTACCTGCTCCATTTTCTCCAAGCAAAACATGAACTTCCCCTGCATTTACTTCTAAATCGATGCCTTTTAAGACATGATTATTAGAAAAGCTTTTTTTAATTCCTTTTACCGCAAGCAATTGTCGATTATCCGCCATACTATTTCTCCTTTCTCCAGCTTCTTTTATGGACTCTCTCATGAAATATTCCTTTATAAAGTGAAACTTTAATCAGTGGAGGTTTTCTTCATCCCCACTGATTGTTAGTGGAACCAATCAGGCTTTTATGGGCTAGTTTGACCATCTAGATTGCTCGTTTTTTCTTATAATCCCTTAGGTGGGGGTTTTACTGCCCGTTAATGCGTGATAAAGGAGAAATATACGAACTCTGCTCTTGTATGGTAGAATTCGTATATTTAAGCTATTTATTTTGTAATGCCTTCCAAGAACTCTAGTTTTTCTTGTGCGTTTTCTTTTGTAATTACATCAATGCCGCTATCGATGCGCTCATCAATTTTTTCTCCTTTAATCGTTTTCACTGCATTTTCTACTCCTTGATAGCCCATTTCATATGGATTTTGTGCAATTGTTCCTGCTAATTTTCCATCAATAACAGACTGAATTGCTTCCACTGTTCCGTCTGTTCCTATAATAGGAATACTAAGTCCTTTTGATTCTGTTGCACGCAAAGCCCCAATTGCCATATCATCATTTGCGGAAAACACCCCTTTAATATCGCCATTTTTTTGGAGAATATTTTCCATTACTGTATTCGCTTTTGTTTTATCACTGTCTGCCGGCTGTTCTGCGGCAATCACCATGCCTGCTTCTTCAAGAGCTTCTTTTGCCCCTTTAACCCGTTGGTCCATCGCAGTATTTCCTAAAGCACCAGCTATTAATGCGACTTTATCCCCTTTTTTCAGCATAGAAGCAAGCAGCTTTCCCCCTTCTTTCCCTGCTGTCAAATTGTCTGTTCCAATAAAAGATTCTTTATCAGAAAAGTCCGCATCTGTATCAATCAAAAGAACAGGTACATCACTTTGTTTTGCTTGCTCCAAAACAGGAACCACTGTATCTGGCTGTGAAGGAGAAACAACTAAAGCCCCAATTCCTTGATTTAATGAATCTTCAATCATATTAACCTGCTCCATAATCTGCGACTCAGAAGCAGGACCTACTATTGTTACATCTGCCCCTAGATCTTTTCCTGCTGCTTTGGCTCCTGCTTCAACATATTTCCAATATGGGCTGCTTAATGTTTTGAGCACAACTGCAACACTTTCATCGCCACCGCTACTGCTGCTAGAAGTATCCTTGCTGCATCCTGCCATTGCTGCTGCCAATCCTATACTCGCTAAAATCAAACCAAATTTTTTCATCTTCATTACCCATTTCCCCCTATTATCTATTATTTAAAGAATGGAAATACTGAAATAAATTATGATCTTTGCACAATTAATTGCGAGATGATGCAGTCGTTTCTTCTGCTAGCAATACTGGTTTTTGCGTTAAGTATGAAGTTCTTGCAGCACAAGCCACTCTAAGCGCTTTCAATCCATCATAAGCAGTAACTGGCGCTGGGCTTCCTTCTCTTAATCTTGCAAAAAAATCTACTAACTCCAAGTTGTAAGCGTCTACAAATCGTTCCGGAAAATGAGGCAGAATATCATGTGTCTTTCCTGCTTTTGTGTAAATATGAAGATTATGCATCTGCAGATTATCTCCTACTACAATCGTTCCCTCAGATCCAATGATTTCCGCTCTAATATCATAGCCATAATAAGCATTTCTGCTTGCTTCTACATCTCCTGCTGCGCCTGATTCAAATTCAATATAGGAAAGCGCTTGATCAACATCCTGATATTTTTCTACAAAAGGATGCTTCAGCACTCTTCCATTAGATGAAACCTTTGTTATTTCTGAATTTAATAAATATCTTGCAATGTCAAAATCATGAATGGAAACATCTACAAAAATTCCCCCGCTATTTTTTATAAAGGCTTCATGAGGACAATCTGGGTCTCTTGAAACGCCTCTGAAGTAAAGCGGTTTCCCAATATCCCCAGCAAGAATTCTTCTTTTCGCTTCTGCATAAGCAGGGTCATATCTTCTCATAAATCCAAGTTGACAGTATGTATTATTTTTATCTAGTAAACCTGTAATTTCTTCTGCTTCTTGCAAATCAATCGTTAATGGCTTTTCCACAAAAATCTTTTTGTTAGCCAAAGATGCTTTTTTTAATAATTCATAATGTGTGCTTGTTGGTGTGGCAATAATAACCGCCTCAATGCTGTCATCTTGAAAAATATCATCTTCATTTGCTGTAAATTTAGGAATTTCTAATTCTCTTGCTACCTGTTCGGCTCTAATTAAATCAATATCAAATATTGCAGCAACTTCTACATTCTGAATTCTTGTAGCCGCATTGACCGCATGCCAATATCCTAATCTTCCAATACCCAAAATAGCGCATTTTGTTTTATTTTTCATCTAATCACCCCTAATATGTTGTTTACTCTTCTGAATCATTTTTCCCATACCATTAATTTCAAGGGACAAAACAAAAAAATATAATCAAAGCATTAGAATAAAATAAATTCCTCCTTTTATACCAAATAAGGAAAAACTTCCTCAAAAAATAATCATTATTTAACCAATACTCCTAGAAACCCTGTAGTAAAGCGCTTTCTTTTGTTGTTAAATTCATTTTATATCATAAATTCATTTGTTGCAATAAGAAATAGTTTATTTTTTTCTAATAATTGATTTTTACCTCCACTCCAATGATCAACTATTGGATATGTGTTGGAATTGTTTTTCACTATTCATTCCATGCCGCTGTTGATTCACGCACTATTAACTCAGGAGTAAATAATAATCGCTGTTTATATTTGCTCGGCTGCTCCATTTCTTCAATCAACAGATCAACTACTTTCGATCCCATTTCTCGGATCGGTTGTGCAATTGTAGTTAACGCAGGGGTTAGCACCGTGGATAAAATAGTATTGTCAAATCCAACAACAGAAAGCTGTTTTGGAACGTCTAAATTCAAACTTTTTGCTGCTTTAATGACACCTGTAGCGAGCAAATCATTTCCTGCAAAAATAGCAGTTGGCCTATTCGCTAAGGAAAGTAGCTGCTTGGCTGCTTCGTATCCCTTTTCATTAGTAGCTTCCGTCTGCACCATGTATTCTTCCAGTAAAGGCAAATCATATTCTCCCAATACATCTTTATATCCAGTAACTCGCTGATGATTGCTTCTAATGTTCTCTGCAATTATCGCAATTCTCTTATGCCCTAGCTGCACCAGATGGGAAGCTGCCAAATAGCTTCCTTGATAATCATCTACTCTGACAGAATGAATGGGAAGCTTTGGAATATCAGAAGCAATCATAACTACTGGATACTTTTGATTTTGGATAACTTTTGCTAATACATCCGTATCATGAAATGCTGATGCCACAATAAGCCCATCAATGCGCTGCCTTGTCAGCAAAGACAAATAATTTTTTTCCTTTTCTTCTTCATTATCTGTACTGCACATCATCACATGAAAGCCACGCTCCCGACTTCTGTTTTCAATTTGACGAGCCACCTCTGCATAAAACGGATTGGAGATATCCGCAATCAGCAACCCAATCACTTTCGTCTGTTTTCCCGTTAAAGCAGATGCCACAACACTTGGCTGATAATTAAGCTCCTTCATGACTTTTTTCACCTTTTTTCTTGTCTCCTCACTAATACGTCCAGTGTCATTTATCACTTTAGAAACAGTCGAAATGGACACCCCCGCTGCCTGTGCCACGTGATAGATTGTTGTTTTCATATATTTAGCCTACTTTCATTCTCTCTTCTTGAACCATCATTCCAATTGATTGTTATTCATTTCGTTATTCTAAATATAGTATAAGATACAAGGGTTTTCCAGTTTTATAATATTACATTAGCCACATGCATATTTTTAGGTCCATTCATAACATCTACACCCAGACGGAATACACTTCGCTTTTCGCGGGTGAGCGTCAAGGCCTCCTCCTTGCATACTCTGCTTGAGTCTCGCCTTTCTCGCATTTCCACAAAAGTCTATGTGTATTCCATCTGCTTAAACCTACTTCTTCCATTTTTTCTGTTAAAAACATCAAAGTTTACAAAAACAGCCTCCATTAATAATGAACAACATTTAAAAACGATAATACACAATTTTTGAAAAAAATCTCCTCCGCACCATAAAGTTAATAGTACAAAGGAGATTTTATTCAGACCTACTTATTTCTCAAAGGCAGCCAAACTAATATATCTTTTATCTTTTCATCCCAATAACCCCATTCATGAGAGCCAGGACCTTCCTCAAACGTAAAATCAAATGCAGTTGTTTCACATGCTTCTTTAAATCGCAAATTATCCTTATATAAGAAATCTTCGGTTCCACAACATTGATAAAGTTTAGGCAATGCATCAACGTTCTTCATTTTTTCGATTAAATAGATTAAATCATTATATGTACCTGCAATCTTTTCCTCTCCAAAGATCGGTTCAAAAAAACGATCTTCTTTCCGTTCTTCTTGAAGGTTTACAATATCCAATGCTCCTGATAAACTTGCAGCTGCACTGATTTGCTCTGGTTTATTCAACGCCCACTTAAAGGCCCCATACCCTCCCATGGAAAGTCCAGCAACAAAATTATCTTCTCTTTTTTCGGATAATGGAAAAAAAGACCGGGCAACAAAAGGCAGCTCTTCTGTTAAAAATGTCCAATATTTGTTTCCATATTTCATATCTGCATAAAAACTGCGATGAACATTCGGCATAACAACCGCTAATCCAAGTGGTGCAACATATCTTTCAATAGAAGTTCTTCTCGTCCAAATAGTTTCATCATCACTTAAACCATGAAGAAGATATAATGTTTGATGTTTGCCTTCTGCTTTATTATTTTCTAAACCAATTTGTGTTTTTGTTTGCTCTGGAAGAATAACAGTCATAGAAGTACTCAATTGCAATACATCAGAAAAAAATTGACATTGAATTAATGCCATATACAACCACATTCCTTTCATTTCATCTATGTATTTATTCTACTACCTTTTAATAGCGCTTACACGAATAAACTCTTTTAAGATAAAAATGACCTAAAACTTCGTGCTTTCAAGTCCATTTATTTATTAAAAAGTACACTATCTCATCCTGTAAAATGGATATCTTTTCTTATGTATTCCTCTCTATTTATGCGTTTCCATAAGAATATAGCATGTAAAAGAAAAATAGCAATAATGATATAATCATATATTCCTTATTACTAAAAAACCCTATTGTGACATCATTCACAATAGGGTTCCTTTAGTAATAAGGTTATAGTCAATAATTTTATAGAAGTTCACTTCTCCATGCTGTAATTTTCTTTTCTCTATAGATATCTGCTTTATCAATAGAGTTAAACAAATTCATCTTGTACCTTACCACTTCTTTTGCCGCATCAATACATTCTGGATAGATAGCGTTTGGATCCCATAATTCTGTGGCAGCCAGAATTTCCCTGCATTTCTTATAAAAGGCGAATTTATAGTCGGACGAGATATTTACCTTTTGAATGCCAATTTGCACTGCCTCAGCAATTTCTTCATCTGGATTAGCCGATCCTCCATGCAAAACAAGGGGAATATCTACATTTTGTTTAATGACCTTTAAGATATCCATTCGCAGTTCAGGTTTCATATCTTTTGGATAGATGCCATGACACGTGCCGATTGCGACCGCCAATGTGTCCACACCCGTTCTGTCTACAAATTCCTTTGCATCCTCTGGTCTTGTATAAATAACCTCTGAAACTCCTCCTTCTACTGATGTTCCAGTGTTTCCGATTGTTCCCAATTCTCCTTCAACAGATACCCCTAATGGATGACTGATATCGACTATTTGTTTTGTCAGTTTAATATTTTCTTCCAAAGGAAGCAAGGATCCATCAATCATGACAGAGCTGAAGCCTACATGAATTGCCCGCATAATATCCGCTACATTGCCTCCATGATCCAAATGTAGCACAAAGGGAACATGGCTATTTTTGATTCTAGTTAACACATATGAGAAGAAATCATCCTTTGTAAAATCTAATTCCGTCGGATGAACAGCTATAATGGCTGGGGAGTTGTTTTTCTCTGCTTCTTCCACTACTACTCTAAGAAAATTGCTGTCTGCTACATTAAAAGCTCCTACTGCAAACTTATACTCTTTTGCTACATCTAATAATTGCTTCATATTTAATAACATACTATCAATCTCCTTTTATAGTGATTTCCCTTCAGATTGGGAAAGCTGAATATAATATTTTACCAATTCGCTTCCTGCCGCTATCGTTTCATGTATTAATTGGGGATAACTGATTGATGGATCATGGCTTAAGTTGTCTTTTATGCTTTGCATTTGGGCATTCATAAAGTCTGAACCAACATTAATTTTATTGATTCCAAACTCAATGGATTTTCTGATATTTTCCTCTCCGCATCCTGATCCTCCATGGAGAACGAGTGGAATATTGGTAGCCTCTTTTATTTTTTTCACAATATCAAAACGAAATTCAGGAACATAACCATCGGGATAATCTCCATGACTGGAGCCGTAAGAAATGGCGAGGGCATCTACTCCTGTTTTCTTCGCAAATTCAATCGCTAAATCTGGATTTGTATACATATCATCTCCTGTCATATGATTATTGGAGATCGATCCAATATTACCAACCTCTCCCTCTACACTCGCATCATAGGTCTGGGCAAATTCGACCATATTGCGAGTAATCTCTATATTTTTCTCAATTGGATAAGAAGAAGCATCCATCATAACACTGGAAAATCCATCTCTTAAACATCTTTTCACAAAGCCTATATCCTGGCCATGATCCAAATTAATTGCAATCTCCACGCTTGCAGCATTTGCCATTTCTATAATTGGCTGGGTGAGAAGCTTGCTTCCTAAGTGATCCATTAAATGGTCTTGCAGCAAGTCAATAATAATGGGCGCTCTTAAAGCTTGAGCCCCATCAATTACTGCCTTAGCCGTCTCTAAGTTAAAACAATTAATTGCCATGACTGCATATCTTCCTTTATTTGCACGCTCTAGCATTCCTTTCATCGAAACATACATTGATCATCTTCACCTACCTTTTTAAAAATTGATTTTGATATTAGATAAATCCATTTCTTCCTCAGGAGCATCCTCTATAATTTTTTCTACAGGCTCTTTTTTCCATAAAAACAGCATGATTCCTGTAATCAGCGAGCCAATCAATAAAGCCAAACAGAAAAGCAGCGGGTGATTCATTGCTGGTACGATAAACATGCCGCCTGATGGAACAGGTGAACCTACTCCCCACATCATCGAAAAACCTCCGCCAATTGCTGCACCAATTGTACAGGAAGCAACTACTCTTACAATATCAACAGCAGCTATTGGAATAACACCTTCTGTAATCATACAAACCCCCATCGGAAAAGCGATTTTAATATTGTCTTCTTCCGATTTCGTATACCTTTTTTTGCGTAACATTTTTGAAAGCACCCATGAAATGGCTACACCAAATGGAGGAACCATGGAAGCCAAAATTTTTACTGCCTCAGGCTCGTAAATGCCCTCCAAAAGAAGGCCATCTGCAAACAGGGAAGCTACTTTATTTACCGGTCCACCAAAATCAAATGCTGCCATTCCTCCCAAAATTGCCCCAAAAACAAATCTCATCGAACCTTGCATACTTGTTAAAAAGGAAGTTAATCCATCTGTTGCCCATACAATTGGCACTCCTAGTACAAAAAACATCAATAATCCGATAACAACACTCGATATTAATGGAATAATCATCATCGGCATTAAGCCTTCTGCCCATCTAGGCACTTTTAAACGGTTCTTAAGGAATAAAACAAAATAGCCGACAATAAATCCACCCAACATACCGCCTAAAAATCCGGCTCCAATTGCATTTGCAATCAACCCCATCAATAAACCTGGTGCAATCCCCGGCCGATCTGCAATGGAATAGGCAATGGCGCCTGCAATAACAGGAGCTAATAAGCCCATTCCCAAAACACCTAAAGAGACAAGTGCGGATGGTATCGAATATGCTTCCTTATAATTTTCAATTACCGTTCCACCAGTTAAATTTCCAATCGCAATTAAAAGTCCTGAAGCAACAACAAGTGGCAGCATAAAGGATATAGCAGTTAAAGCATGCTTCTTAATTTGAAGTTTTTTTAACATATCATAGCCCTCCTTCTTGTTATTTATTTAACTCATCTTCAATCTTTTTGTATAATTGCTTTGGTGCCTTTATGGCAATATTGGTTGGGATTTCCACTATTTTTTTGCCTTTAAAACGTTCTTTTCCGCTAATTTTTATATCAGCAGCGATAATAACTAAATCAGCTTCCATAATTTCTTCTTTTGTTAATTCATCCTCTGTGCCGATGGTTCCTTGTGTTTCAATGCGTACTTTATGCCCAAACTCTTGCCCTGCTTTAATTAGTTTTTCCTTTGCAATATACGTATGGGCGATGCCAGAAGTACAAGCAGATATTCCTACAATATTCATCCTTGATTCCCCCTGCTAATTATTTTTGGATAAAAGCTGCAAAAAATCTTTTTTTGTTTGAAGTGTTTGGAACTGTTCAATTGTCTCTTCATCTGCGAGTAAAACCGCAACTTTCTGAAGCAGTTTAATATGTGTTGTCGTTTTATCAGCATTTTTTACGGCAAACAATATGATAATATTAATGGGATTGCCATCCATGGATTCCCATTCTACCGGTTTTTTTGTTCTGCCAATTGCAATAGATGTTTTTAGAACAGCATCTGATTTCCCATGAGGAATAGCTATTCCTTTCTCTAATCCAGTAACCCCTTCATTTTCTCGATACATTACATCCTTAACAAATGTGTCTTCATCCTCTATGCAACCGTTTACAAATAAAAGATGGGTCAATTCCTCAATGACTTCCATTTTTGTTGCAGCAAGCATATCCAATTGAATAAGGTCCTCTGTCACTACTTTACTGAAATCTAATTCCTCCATTTTAGCCTCCATCTTAGAATCTCCCTGCCTTTCCTAATCATTATTCTGATATAATCACCTGTTGTTGGTAGTAATTTTTTATAAATTGATTAATCTTATACTTGTCTTCTTCATTTAAAATAGGACTGACAAGAATAGTCGGTTTATCGATAATGCTGTGCTTTTTGACTGTTGATATAACAAGTTCGACTTCATCATAGTCGCTTTTTTTAATTCGCTGTTGTGCAATAATTTTCCTTATAAGAATATTCGGAAAGTTCTTTTTGATTTTTTCGCTTAATAAGTGAGATGTCCCTATTCCGCTTGTACACTCAATTAATATAGGGATTTTATTCGCAAATCTTTCATCAAAGGAAATTTGAAAATACAATGTGATATAACCGATTTCTTCCTCTGTTACAAACTCATCATAGATTCCTTCTTTATTTAATTCTTCCGTGCAATATTTTACTAGATTAAATATATTGGCAAAATTAGATTTGATTGATTTTATGATAGGATTAATAATATAGATTTGATGGTTTAATCGATAAACCATGGAGTGAAGGTGCAGCGTCAATTGCTCTGTTAATTCTTTATCTTCTATAAACTGATAGCCGCTTTTTTTTGCTACTTTTTGAATTAACTGCGCTGCCAGCATCTTGACTTGCTTATTCATGATTTTTTCTGTATCCTGATTAAGCAAAAATCGAGAATTAAGTTTATAGGCTTTTAAAATATAATATAGATGATAAATTTCTGTTTTCTTTAATGAAATGGAGTAACGCAATTCTAAGCTTTCAACCAAATTTTTCGTCATTGGATAAATAGCGGAGTTTTCATTTATTTCTTCATATATCTTTTCCTCTTTTGGCACATGCTGAATATTGTTCGTATGCTTTTCTATAATAGAAAGGAGCGAACAGAATAAAGTTAAATAGTATGGCTGGTCCAAAAGCAAATCATGTTCCACTTGGATATGATGCAAAAGTTCTTTTATTTCACTTAATTTTGCATTTATCACTCTAATATCCTTAATGGAATCAGGTATATCATATTGGCTGAAAGGATCTCCTGTTTGTGTCAAATAGCTTTCAATAATGACAGACATTAGCCGATAGATGGCAAGCTGATCTCCTTCTATAAATGTGCCATCATTTTTCCTCGATAAATGCAAGCTGAATGGGCTGATTTTTTTTTCTATATGCTTAAAATCATTTATAATAGAGCTTTGACTAACGAAGTATCTATCTGCTATTTTCTGGATGGATGTTTTATTTGGTGCAATAGAAAGGAGAAATAATAATAAATTTAGCCGTCGTTCTTCTGGATGATCAAATTGGGACTCATTCCACCTACTTTCCTCATAAAATTCAAGGAGATATCCAAAGTTTTCTTTTTTTCTGATTTTATACTCAGCAGGGTTGGTTTCTATTATCTCTTGGATGTCTCGGTAAATTGTTTTTTTCGAAACAGACAGCTTTTCAGCCAATTCAGAAGCGGTCACATAACGCCTCTTTTTCTGCAGCATTTCGACGATTTTATATTGGCGCTCATTCAAAAACTGTATTCACCTCATTTCTATCCTTTCTATGACCTTATCTTATCAACTTGAAAACGGATACACAATTACAATTTTAAGCTGAATTTTATGTCCCTATTAATGTAGGCTAAATTAAAACTGCTTTATTGTAGTGGCATAACCGCTTAAAACAACTAATAATCTTCATAGGTATTATCTGTCCATATATTTTATATAGGCAATATTTATGAAATACTAGATACATATCACTCTTAGATTATCTATTAATCTTTAGATACCCTTTTCTAAATGGAGGAATAATCAATATGCTAAAAATACGCAATGCAACCATAAACGATTTATCTGCTGTTGTAAAAATTGAACATCTTTGTTTTTCAAAAGAAGAAGCTGCAACGAAGGAGTCCACAGAAAAACGCATTCGGTTAATTCCGGATAGTTATTTCGTAGCCGAGGAGGATGGTATAATAGCAGGCCTCATTAATGGACCGGTTATAAAAACAAAATTTATTACAGATGATTTATTTACGAATATTCAAGAAAACCCAGCAGCTGGCTGCCATCAAAGCATTTTGGGATTAGCCGTAGATCCCCATCATCAAAAAAGAGGAATCGCAGCAAGCTTGCTTCAGCATCTTGAAAAAGAAGCAGCTGCAAAAAAACGGGAAACCATCACACTGACATGCACAGAGAATTTAATCTCCTTTTATGAAAAGCATGGATATTGCAACAATGGTGTCTCAAGCTCTGAACATGGAGGGATGATCTGGTATAATATGAGCAAAAAATTATAGAAATAAAAAAAGGGAGCCTTCCTCTAATGTTCAAAACATTGTAGAAACGCTTCCTGTTTTATTATCCAGTACAATGGACATCATTAATAAATTGGATGCTTTATTGCGATTTAACAATTAAATCCTTTGAAGAATCTTTATCGAATTGTGTCCGAAAATGATCTTCTAACTCCTCAAGTGTACGTCCATTTGTTTCCGGCATAAACTTGTAGACGAAGCCGATTCCTAATACTCCTAAAACGACAAAGGCAAAAAATGTTGCAGCTAAACCTACAGAGCTTAGCAATATCGGAAACACAAAACCAATAATAGAGTTCACAATCCATAAGAAAAATATACTGATTCCAGATCCAAGCCCTCTTAATCTTTGTGGAAATATTTCTGCAACGACTAGCCATGTGACTGGTCCAACACATCCCTGCATAAAGGCAAGAAACAGCACGGTCAAAGAAAGAACAACATATGGCAATGCAGCAGATCCATCAAGTACAATTGAAAATACAGCAATAAGCAAAAGCGCTGTTGTTGTTCCAGATAAACCCACAATTAACATCGGACGGCGATTTACCTTGCCTACCAGCCAAATTCCGAATATAACAGCAATAAGTGAAATAAGTCCATTCGCGATATTAGCGATTAATGCTGCTTTTGTTCCGAAACCAGACTCTTGAAGAATTTGAGTACCATAATACATAATAGAATTGACACCCGTAATTTGATTTACAACGGCAACCCCAATCCCAATCAGCAAGATGCGGCGCAGCCACGGAGTTGAAAAATCTTTGAAAGAAGCCTTCTCCACTTCTAAATCTTTTTCTACCGCTATTTTGATTTCATTAAATTCATCCTTGGCTCTTTTTTCATCGCGTATTTGTTTCAAAACATCAAAAGCTTCATTCCTTTTTCCTTTTGCAATCAGCCATCTTGGACTTTCTGGAACAAAGAGCATACTAATAAAAAGAATAAGAGCTGGAATTGCACATAAAAATAGCATATACCGCCAAACATGGCCAGTATCAGCCATTGTAACACCAAGAATAGCATTAAAAACATATGCTAACAGTTGCCCGCCAACAATCATCAATTCATTTTGTGTTACCATTCGGCCCCTTTTCTCATGTGGTGCCATCTCTGCTAAAAAGGCTGGAACCATTGATGATGCTCCACCAACAGCAAGCCCAAGCAAAAAACGAAAAACAGCCATTAATAAAACATTTGATGCAAATGTTGTTCCAAGTGATGCTAGCAAAAACAAAAAGGATAGATTGAGAATCATCTTGCGGCGTCCATATTGGTCGGATAATTTACCGCCACACAGTGCTCCAACGGCCGCTCCCAATAGAAGAATACTTGTAACAAGTCCTTCTGTAACCGGTGTTAAATTTAATTGGTCAGGTTTTGACATAAAAGGTAGAGCCCCATTTATAACACCCGTGTCATACCCAAAAAGAAGTCCACCGAAAGTTGCAGAAATCATAATAATTTGTAAATATCTATTATGATTTCTAGTTTTCTTTATAACTTGATTACTCATAATTATCCCCCTTAAGCGTCCATCTTTCACTTCTAAACAGCAGACTTATTTATAGGATTTTCAGCTATAGAACATGGAATGGCAACGGTTTCATTTTTGTTCATAAAAGGAAATTAAAGTCTATAATTCTAATCTTTTTTGCTTTTCTGCCACTAACAAGTGTGTGTTTTAATACCGAGCATTTACGGGCTAATTTCTGTCCACCTAGATTTCTCATTTTCTCCTATAATCTGAAAGCGGGAGTCAAAAGCCCGTTAATGCATGATAGATTTTTCCAAGTCCTCATCCGGCCAAACATTTAATAGTATTTATTGATATTCAACCCAGACAGCACCATTATCGGCAGAGCGTACACAATTCTCAACCCAGCGGACTCCTTCCACTCCCGCTTGAATTCCCGGGTACCAAACATCTTCTAGCGATTCTCCCCGATCTGCAGCATTCATCGCTTTTGCAAAACGAGTATACAGATTAGACCATGCTTCAAATAATCCTTCTGGATGCCCTCCGCCTATACGATCATCTGCAAGCGCTCCCGAATAAAGATAATCCATGCCACGATCTAAAATCTTTGCCGGCTGCCCCTGCACTTCATATTTTAATTGGTTAGGATGTTCATCCCACCATTCAATGCTGGCTTTTGAACCGATAATACGAATCATTTGCCCATGCATAGAACCAGCATTCACACAAGAAGACCACACTGTCCCAACAGCACCGCTATCATATTCCATAATGGTAAATGCATTGTCCTCTAGAGGTGCTCTGCTCTTGACAAAACTCTGGCGGGAACACATTAATTTGTTGATTTTTAAGTTTGGCAATATAGCCTCTGACAAATACAGTGGATGTGTTCCTAAATCACCTAAAACATAACTTGGTCCTGCAACTTTTGGATCCACTCTCCACTTCGTACTTGCATTATTTTCCTCTACATTCGAAGAGTGGAAGCCATGTGCAAACTGCATATTTACAATGCGCACTTCTCCTATCTCTCCACTTTCAACCATTTTGCGAGCTTGTTCAATCATTTGGTGTCCTGCATAACCATATGTAATGCCCACTACCAAATTTTTCGCTTTTGCTAGCTCTTCTAGCTCCATTGCTTCTTTAGTCGTAAAACAAAGAGGCTTTTCACACACTACATGCAGTCCAGCATTTAAGGCTGCTTTCGTAATCTCATAATGTGTTCCATTTGGAGTTGCAATGGAAACAGCTTGAATTCCATCTTCGCGCATTGCTTCTTCTGCAAACATTGCTTTATAGTCAGGATAGCAGCGTTCTGCATCAACATATAAATTTACGCCAAAATCTTGTCCTCGTTCTGGATCTATATCAAAAGCTCCTGCAACCAATTCAAAATTATAATCCCGCAGTGCAGATGAACGGTGTATGTAGCCAATTTGGCTTCCACGTCCGCCGCCTACCATCGCCCAGCGTATTGGTTTTTCTATATTTCTTTCTCCATTGATCATCTTTCAGCTCTCCCTAACCCGAAGTATTTTTATCGTTAATATCCAACATTTTTTAAATAGTCAACACTTTGTTTTACATCATGCAAGCTAGTATCACAATTTCTTGGGTCACGCTCCTGCTCAATCGTGATATATCCATGATAATTTATCTCTTTTAACAATTGATGAATCGAATTATAATCAATAATTCCTTGACCGATTGGGCACATTACCCCTTTAGCACAAGCATCAAAAAAGCGAATTTTTTCATTCATTACTTGATTGTATATATCGATGTCAATATCCTTAAAATGAATATAATCTAGGCGATCGGAGTAATCTCTAAGCCACTGTACCGGATCCATTTGAGAATAATATAAATGGCCTGTATCCAAGCAAAGGCCTGCTGTTTCATATGGAATATCTTCTAAAAGTTTTTTGATTTCATCTTCAAATTCAATATATCCCCCAGCATGTGGATGAATTACTGGCCTTACTCCAAACTTGCTCCAAGCCCGTTCTGAAAGAATGCGAATATGTTTCATCATATTATTCCAATCTTTTTCAGGTAATCTTTTTGCTCGATTAGAATGACCCGCATTGTAATCTCTTTCATCATGCCCCCAATCAATAATAACCAAATAAGGCGGCGAAAATCTTGTCCCTTTTTCTATTGAGGAAGTAGGAAGATTTGTTACTAATGAACAAATATCATCGACTTGATATAATAAACTTTCTAAATTACTTTCAGATACTAAATCATCAAAAATGGTTCCCGCAATTATACTCAAATCATTTTTAGAGAGCTCTGCTTGTACTCTCTGAATATCCATAGGTATATATCCATATGGCCCTAATTCAATCCCTTTATAGCCAGCTTGAGATGCCTCCTGCAATACTTGCTCCCATGGCGGCAGAAAAGGATTTTTCGGATTATCGACACCCCAGCAGCAGGGGGCTCCTGAAATTTTAATACTCATTTGAAACACCTCCAAAACTTATATTTTCATTATAAAGAACGCCTTTGTAAAACGCTTTCATAAAATTGTTTGATTTAAACCCTTTTTTATCTATATAAAACAAAAACTTTCACATTCTTGTTTTTTTAATCATAAAATCCACATTATATAAGCAAAACATGCAAACATTTTAACCAAAAATACTATATATTAGGTCAACTTCGCTCAAAGGCTATTTTTACATCCATGATTATTTGTCTATATACATCATGCAATCTCACTAGTGGATATCGACTTCAGGCAATTTGTTTACCTGAGAAGAGCCAGGGCATTTTTTCCTGCCGGTCTTTCTTTGCCCCTTGCAGGAACCAGGAGCTTTCCGCTTCTATCCACTAATTTGCTGTAAACAAAAAAATTTACGAACAGAGCCAGTTAAAAAACTACTATAAATAGCTCACATTAAAAGATAAATAAATGAATAGGCAGTTGTTTCTCAAGTTTGATGTTTATAAAAAGCTCATTCACTTTACTATAAATCACTCATTTTCAGTCCAAAAATGACGATACTTTTTTGGAGACATACCGACTGTTTTAGAAAAGAGTGTCGCAAAGTAACTCATATTATCATAGCCAACCAAACCAGCAATCTTTGTAATACTGTCGTTTGTATTGATAAGCAATGACTGTGCTTCTCCAATTCGGCGCCGAATAATATATTGAATAGGAGAAAAGCCAGTATACTTCTTAAAAACATGGACTAGATAATATGTACTTATATGGAATTGTCGAGAAAGCAACTGTAAAGTAATATCCTCCCGATAATGTTTATCAATATAAGATTTAATTTCATTTAATAATACTGATTCTTCTGTTTTTGGCAACAAGACGTTCTCCTGTGGAACTTGCAAAATAAGCGCCAGCATTGCACAAATCAAATAACTGCAAACTTCCTCCGCCCCAGGTCTTTTCCCCGTAACTTGTGCATACATCATTTCTAACAATGATTCAATATTTGAAGCATACTCTCCACTATGCAAAACATAGGATTGTTCTTTTGAAACCAAATGATTTCTTGGCAATCCAGCTAGCTTAACATCGGTAATTCCACAGCAATAAACACTCATATTCGAATTAGTATTACTGTATTCATCATGAAGGACACCATTGTTATATATTAAAATATCATTCTTTTGTATTTGATAATGCTGATCGCCAATCATATTGCTGCCCTTTCCCTCTTTGATAAAAATAATTTCCAGCATATCATTATGACTATGCATTGCTCGAGGAAACTTTGTATGAGTATCATCAACATCACAAATATAAAGCAATTTAGGTATGAAATCACTTTCAATTCTAGGAGTTAAATCTTTATTAACAAAATACTGAGTCACTGCTTTATCCCTCCATTAGCTTTAATAACCTTTTAAAGGAACCGATTGGTTTTACAATATGATTTTTAAATCATATAAAATAACCTGTTAACTACACTCTATATGATGGATAATACAAGTGCAATCGCTTTTCCATTCTGAATAATCTTCTTCATACTTGCAAAACAAAGCTAAGAATAAGCCGAAAATTTTGGAATATTTATAAAATTAGAACCCTGATTAAGAAAATTGTTAAGCAACTAATAAGATATAAAAAGGTTCCCTAAATGTGATGGTATACGGAGTAGAAATAGCCATAACTATTTGAGATAGGAGTCTTGCTGCCCTGACCCTGAGCTTATTTATTAGCGAACCAGACTTAAATATCCATTATGAAAAAGCCTGCAGCTTAGTTGTATCAAGCTGCAGGCTTTTGGTTGTTCCTATTGTCATTAAGAAAATAGTAGGAGATTAAGCTAAAATTGTTAATTAAAGGGGCACTTTCATAAGGGAATTCCTTCTCTTTTCCTTAATAAGGGAAATGAATTCAATTCGAAGATTCTTACATTTTAATGCGCCTTTTCTTGCCGAACAAAAAACATTCGATAAGCTATGCAGAAAAAATATAAAATAGTTAAAACAAGCACAACATTCCATATATCAGATATACTTTTCCAGACTCCTGTCAAAGAAAATAAAGCAGGCATCGTCAAAGTTACCCAAGACTGCACAACGGCGACTGTCCCCACGAATTTTGAAACATCTTTTTTGCTTGTGTTAAGCACAAAAAACAAAAACCATAAAAAGGACCAAAGCACCCATGTAAGAGCATTGGTTACATCCTGGTAATGGACAAGAGAAACAGTTACATACACAAGAGCGATAATCGATACCCATAATGAATAATATCCAAGTCCTGTTCCCTTCATGCCTTTTAATACTGTCATGCCAACATATATATAGGTAAAACCAAACAAGAATATAGCAGTTTTGTCAAATAGCACCCAGTTGCTTTGATCAGAAGTGATAATTAAATAAAACGGGGCGATTACTTGAAAAACCCCTACAAATAAATTATATATGGCGACATTTTTGTCATCCGCTTTCCCTAGCAGCATCAGCCCATTTAAAAACAGTGCTGCTCCAGAGAGCAATAGTCCAATTTGATCCATTTTTTATAGAGAAAAGCTTTAAACTTTTCTCCCCTCCTTTATTATCTATTCCATTAAAGAATATACATTGTATTGATTGCTTTACAGTTAGACAGAAAAAGCAATTTCACTATTGCTTAGAGAAATTGCTTTTTCTTTTGGTGATTACCCATCTAATCTTATAGGATAAAGCTCACAACAATCGCCGACAGTACACTTACAAGCGTTGCGCCATACAACAATCGAAGTCCAAATCGAGCAACTGTATTTCCTTGTTTTTCATGGAGACTTTTTACCGCTCCTGCAATAATTCCAATTGAAGAGAAGTTTGCAAATGACACTAAAAACACAGATACAATACCAACTGTTTTTGGACTTAGCGTCGAAGCAATATCTGATAAACTCATCATTGCTACAAATTCATTTGTAACAAGTTTTGTTGCCATAATTCCACCTGCTGTTATAATTTCTGAAGCAGGAATTCCCATAATAAAAGCAATTGGAGAGAATAAATAGCCAAGAATATGTTGGAAGGAAAGGCCGAATATCATTTCAAATAAGCCATCAATAGCTGCCATAAGAGCAACAAAACCAATCAGCATCGCTCCAACGATAACGGCAACTTTAAATCCGTCCATAATATATTCGCCCAACATTTCAAAAAAGGTTTGCTTTTCTTCTTGCACTACTAAAATATCCTCTTCATCAGGAACTGTGTATGGATTAATGATAGAAGCAATAATAAATCCGCCAAATAAGTTAATAACAATAGCTGTTACAACATATTTTGGCTCAATCATTGTCATATATGCTCCAACAATAGACATGGATATAGTAGACATCGCCGATGCACAGAGCGTATACAGACGATTAGGAGGCAATTTGCCCAATTGTTTTTTAACCGTAATAAACACTTCTGATTGACCTACAATAGCAGAAGCTACTGCATTGTAGGATTCAAGTTTCCCCATTCCATTGATTTTGCTGAGAACAAGCCCAATCCACTTCATAATAAATGGAAGTATCTTAAAGTGCTGCAAGATCCCAATTAGCACGGAAATAAATACAATCGGCAGCAACACATTTAAGAAAAACGGCGCCTCTCCTTTATTCGCCAGTCCTCCAAATACAAAAGCAACTCCTTCATTCGCGAATTCCAGCAGTTTTCCAAAAACACTTGCAATCCCATTAATAATGACAAAACCAAACTTAGTATTAAGTAATAGTGCTGATAATAAGAGCTGAATGACAACCATTATTGCAATTGGCTTATATTTGATTTTTTTACGGTTATTACTTGCAAGATATGCAAGCCCAAAGACAACAAGCAACCCTAAGATGCCGATTAAATATGTCATAGTCTCCTCCGTCGCTTTCTTATTTTTGTAAATCTTTTGATGAAAAATGACCTGGCAATAGTTCAGAGATAGTCGTCATAACAAAATCCCCTTTGATATTTGCCAAAATAATTTGCGTATCTTTCCCGCAAAACTCTGACAACACTTGCCTGCACGCACCGCATGGAGAGATTGGTCCATCTGTATCGCCAACCACAGCAATCGCCAAAAAGTGCTTGTCCCCTTCTGAAACCGCTTTAAAAATTGCTGTTCTTTCTGCACAATTTGTCAATCCATAGGAAGCATTTTCAATATTGCACCCACGATATATTTTATGATCAGCTGTTAGAAGTGCCGCTCCGACAGTAAATTTGGAATAGGGAACATAGGCCTGTTTGCTTGCTAAAATAGCTTCTTCTATTAATTGTTTTGGATCCACTATTGATCATTCCTTTTTAACACAGGCAAGCCAGAAGGCTCACCTGCTTCTTTATTTATTAATAATCCGAATCGCTTTTTTCGCCCTTGGCGATCGATACGCCAGAGCTTGCGCCAATACGAGTTGCACCAGCTTCTACCATAGCCTTTGCATCTTCTAAACCTCTTACTCCTCCAGAAGCTTTTACCCCAATTTCAGGTCCAACTGTTTTTCTCATAAGTGCTATATCTTCTGCCGTTGCTCCGCCTGTGGAAAAACCAGTTGATGTTTTGACAAAGTCAGCTCCTGCTTCTACTGCAAGCTCTGAAACTTTCACTTTTTCTTCTTCTGTTAATAATGCTGTTTCAATAATCACTTTTACTAATGCTTTATCTTTTGCAGCATCCACAACTGCTTTAATGTCATTTAATACCAAATCATAATTTTTGTCTTTTAAAGCTCCTATGTTGATAACCATGTCTACTTCATCTGCGCCATTATTTATAGCATTTGTTGTCTCAAATGCCTTCACTTCAGAAGTTGACGCACCAAGAGGAAAACCGATGACTGTACAAACTTTTACTTCAGGAGCATCTTTTAACAGCTCTGCTGCTGTTTTTACCCAAGTCGGGTTAACACAGACTGAAGCAAATGAATATTGGATTGCTTCCTGTGCCAACACAGTAATCTGTTCTAGTGTTGCGTCTGCTTTTAATAATGTATGATCAATAATATTTGTAATGTTTTTGCTCATTTTACCCACCCTAACTATTTTCTAATGAATTTCTTTATAAACTAATGTCGGAGCTTTCACTTTTTCTGCCACTGTTTTATAAGAATCGTATACCATGCCTATTACTTCTTGTACGTCTTCTCTATTGCTGTGAATTGTTGCAAGAGCATCGCCTTTTTTCACTTCGTCTCCCACTTTTTTATTCAGCATAATGCCAACTGCTAAATCAATGATAGAGTCTTTCGTTTCACGGCCTGCTCCTAGCTTCATTGCAGCTACACCTATATTTTCTGCAATTATCTCAGAAATATAGCCGTCTTCTTTTGCAAGAACTTGAATTTTATGCGCAGCATCTGGCAATTTAGATGGATCATCAACAACAGATGCATCTCCTCCTTGCGCTGCTAGGAATATTTTAAATGTTTCAAGCGCCTTGCCATTTTCAATTACTTCTTCCAGCATGTTGCGTGCCTCTTCTAGAGTTTCCGCTTTTTCTGCAAGAACAACCATATGGCTTCCAAGCGTTAAACAAAGTTCTGTTAAATCTTTAGGACCTTTACCATTTAATGTATCAATTGCTTCTTTTATTTCAAGGGCATTGCCTACCGCAAAACCTAAAGGCTGGCTCATATCCGAAATGATCGCTTTTGTATTTCGGCCTACTCCTTTGCCGATTTCCACCATTGCTTTTGCCAGTTCTTCCGCGTCTTCTAATTTTTTCATAAAAGCGCCATTTCCTGTTTTAACATCTAAACAAATGGCATCAGCACCAGCTGCAATCTTTTTACTCATAATAGAACTTGCAATAAGCGGAATGGAATCTACTGTTGCTGTTACATCGCGAAGAGCATACAGCTTTTTGTCTGCCGGCGTTAAATCACCGCTTTGACCTATTACTGCAATTTTATTTGTGTTCACAAGACGAATAAATTCCTCGTTGGTTATTTCAACATGAAAACCAGGGACAGCTTCAAGTTTATCAATCGTCCCCCCCGTATGACCTAAACCGCGGCCGGACATTTTGGCAACTGCAACGCCTAAAGATGCTACTAATGGTCCTAATACCAGCGTCGTTGTATCGCCTACACCGCCTGTACTATGCTTATCCACCTTGATTCCTTCAATTTTTGATAAATCAATTTGATCTCCAGAATTAACCATAGCTTCGGTCAAATGCACGCGCTCTTTTTGTGTCATTCCTTGAAAATAGATGGCCATCGCAAATGCTGACATTTGGTAGTCAGGCAAATCTCCATTTGTATAAGCAGTAATGATAAAATCAATTTCTTCTTTATTTAATATTTGTCCATTGCGTTTTTTTTCAATTAAGTCAACCATTCTCATAATGTTTTCCTCCTACAAATATATGGATACTAACATTCAATTAAACGCTTTCAAAACTACCTCCTTACTATAAATCATTTTTGAACAAATGTAAACAGTAGTTTTTACATTTGTTCAAAAATATTATCTAAAAAACAAAAAAAGACTTCCGCTTCTGCGTAGTCTCTCACTTTTTGTCTATTTTATTTATTTTCTCTCATTTAGATGAAAAACTTTTTGCAGCTACTCCTGTTTATCTAATAAAAACCTTGCTGTATACTGGTCCGTTACTAGCACATTCGCTATTTTCCCTTTTAATGCCCCATAAATGCTGTCAATTTTCTGATTTCCGCCTGCAACTAACACGGAATATTCTTTCTTTTTCAGTTCGGCTAAATCTAAACCTAATGTTCGATCATCCAAACTTTCATTGCAAATTTGTCCATCCTTATCAAAAAATCTTGAACAAATGTCACCAACCGCATTTGCTGAAATCATGTTCATATCTTCCTCTGAAAAATACCCCAGCTGAAACAGCAGGGAATCTTGTTTAATGGGACCTGTTGTAAACACAGCAATATTTGCTTTTTTTCCTAAATCTAAAATATGTTTAATATGGCGATCTGTCTCCATCGCTTTTTTCACCACAATATGGTCAACAATTACAGGAAGAGGCAAATGCATCGGCGGCGTATTATAGGCTTTCCCAAATAAATACATAATTTCTGACGCATAGGTGCTCTTTTCCGAATGGCTTACCCCACCTTTGAGCTGAACTACTTGTACATCATTTACATATTTTTGCTTTAAATCAATCGCTACCTGGTATAAAGTCGTTCCCCATGTAACGCCGATAATATCCCCATCCTTTACAATTTCATGAAGATATTCTGCTGCTGCAACACCTAAATGACTTTTAATAATATGGCTTTCATATTGAGGAACTGAGGCGACAATAGCTTTTTTTAAATTGAATTTTTGTTCAAGCTCATTTGACAGTTCCTCGCTATTAATGGAAGAATCTACAATATTAATTTGCACAATGCCTTCCTCTTTTGCCCTCTGCAGCAGCCGAGAAACTGTAGGTCGTGATATGCCAAGCTTTTTCGCAATTTCACTTTGATTGTAATCCAGGATATAATACATTTTTGCTGCTTCTACTATCTGGTTGAATTTCTCTTTGTCCAACTCCACACGAAGTTCTCCCTTCCCCTTTGAAACCCTTCTCTTTTATATCATCAACACTTATGCTTATATTTTACCCTTTATATGAACAAAATTTCAATAAGATGTCGAAATAATAAAAAAAATACTCTTTATTCAAAATTAGGAACTCATTAAAATCGCAGGCAATTATCCTACTTAATAATGAATGGAGATGTGAAGGAAGCAATTCGATGTGACGAAAAAGCATTACATGCAGAAGTTATTTTCTAAATTCTTTGGCGAAATGCCAGTGAACTCAGAATTTCTCTTGCCAGATGATGCAAAAAATCTTGTCTTACACGCAATCTTAAATGTTGGCGAAACAAAATTCAGCTTTCCGGTATCTTCCCTGATCCGTCTCATCAGAATGGAAGTCAAATGACAATTTGCATTGCAACAGACGATGCAGACAAAGTAAAACAATATTTGCGCATTACAAGAAGAAGGCCAAGTAAACTTGCCGCTGTACGCTATAAATCCTTTCTGATAACTACTTGTATTTTGCAGAAAGATGCTTTTAAGCATACTATTTCTCTAAAATCAATTCATTAACTTTCACCATATGGCCCTTTTCTGCAGAATATATAATGCAGTCAATGATTCTTTGATTTTTATATCCATCATAAAAAGTTGGCATATCATCGCTTTCCTTATTTAATATTAGTTCAGCAAAATCACTTAAAAGCGTCTTATTATATATATCTGGCACTCTTTCTGTTTTCAAAACTGGCTTCGCTTCCAATTTACTGTTAACAATAATATCAAGTTCATTAGGACGCTCGATATTCACATGCAATGTGCCTAAATCTCCATATAATGTTACTTCATGCTGATTCGCTGATCCAATTGCATTTCTTGTGGTGACAAAATTCCCAACAACCTCATTTTCAAGAATAGCTTGAAAGCTTGTAAAATCATCAACATCAACCAGTTTCTCTTCCCCAGTGATAAGATCTATCCTTTTTTCAATAAAGGTCTTCATCAATGCAGAAATGGAATGGAACTCTCCTACAAAAAAACGTGCACTATCAATCATGTGAGCTCCCAAATCTCCTAATGCACCTGTACCAGCAACCTCTTTATTAAAACGCCACAAATAAGGAACGTTAAATAAAGGAGCTCCAAATGATTGTTGATATCGTACATCAATATGACGGATTCGGCCTATTGTATTTTCTTCTAACAACTTTTTGGCATATTGAAAAGATGGTGTGTAACGATGTATGAACCCTATCATGCAGGGAATTGGATTTTGTTTGTATAATCGATTCAAATTCTCTGCTTCTGCAAAATTTAATGTAAATGGTTTTTCGGCCATAATAGGTTTTCGATGTAAAATGCATAATTCTATGATCTTAGCATGCAAGTTATTTGGAACAACCGAGATAATGGCATTAACATTGGGAGAAGCAATTATATCTTCTATATTATTGAAGCGTTTATCCTGACTAATGCCCTCTTGATCACCGATTTTATTTAGAAGTTCTTGATTAATATCGCAAATCGCCCCAAGTTGAAGGGAATCTATTCTAGAAATATTTCGTAGATGTTCATTTGCCATCCCACCAAGACCAATTACCCCAACAGTTACTATATTATTGCTAATCATCTAGTCACTCCTCGTTTCAGCACATTTTTTCTTTAAACTCTAACCTCATATTTTGAAAAAGCTTTTCTTAAAATATATGAATTAATAAAAGCAAATAATGCAAATCCCCCAAATGTTCCAATATATAAGCCTGAAAGAAATCCAATGGATGAAGATAATATAAAAATAACTGGACTTAAGTTAACAAGTAATAATAATAAAAGATAAGGCAAATTAAAAAATCCTATTAATAAAGAATTTAAAAATGTTTTCTTAATAGTGTCCTCATATCTAGCCATATACGGAAAAATAAAAAGGAAACTGCCAAGATAAACAAACCCAAAAATTATTAACATGCTTGCGAAAAATATCTTAGAAACTCCACTGAGACTTCCCGAAAGAAATGCATTTGCAAGAAGTAAAAATCCGGCGGCAGACATAATGAACCAAACAATAGTACTTTGAGTAAAGTTCTTTTTAAAAGATACGATAAAACTCTTAACAATATGCTTATCTTCATCTTTTACCATTTTGATCAAAACAGAATATAAAGCAGTCATAGAAGCACCAATAGTTATGATAGGAATACAAAAGAGCAAAAATAAAAAATTTAAGATAACTAAATCTACTGCTCTTGATAAAATTTTATAAAGCGGACTTTCCAAATTAAATAGTTGACCCATGTTTTACCACCTATTTCCATTTAGAATAAAGACAAAAGTCGGCTACATAATAAAAGTAAACCGACTGTCATTTGTAATTTAAAATAAATTATTTAAGGTTTTTTTGATATCTATCAAATGCTTTGTTCTGAATTTCCATATATTCGTCATACCCCATTTTCTTTAATTGAGAAATATAGGAATCCCACTCTTTTGTAGCTCCACCTTCAACAACCCATTTGGATTGCGTTGATTGCACATATGAAGTAATATCCACGCTTAATGTATTTAAACGATTCATCTCTTCTGCTGTATAAACAACATTTGGAAATTGTTCTTTTACATACTTATTAATTTGTTTGTCTAATTCAAGCTTTAAACCATCTCCACCATTAGTTGGAAGGGTTACTTTTTCATTAAACCCTTCTCCGATATATTTAGGGCCAAAATCACGGAAGGAGTTCGTCCATGCAAATATATCTGCTGATTCCCCTTTAGGAGCATCTAACACTTTGTATTTTCCGTCTTCTCCTTTTTCAACCCCAACACCGAAAGAGCCGTAGAAAGTTTGGATACTAGCATCTTCTGTGTAGAATTTATCTGCCCATTTTAATAATTTAGCAGGATCCTTCGCTTTTGTTGTAATCATAAACTCATTTCTAGCATAAACTGGTGCATCAGTCATTACATACCTTTGTCCATCTGGACCTTTAAGCGCAGGCAGTTGAACATACTCTGCTGAATTTGGTCCAAATGTGGCATCTGGTGTCCAACCACTAGATACTCCCACCAATGAACCTTCTTCGCTTTTCCGTTTTGCTTCAGCCATAGACTCATCTTGTGTAAATACCTCTTGATCAATCAGCCCTTCTGCATACGCTTTATGCATCCATTCAATGCCTTCTCTATAAGCATCTTCTGTTGCCATAAAACTCGGCTTTCCATCTTTTACTGTCATAGAAGTTGAATACGCTCCTTTAGGCAAACCAAATGGCAAGATATAGCTCAAAACATCGCCTTGGTAAGCAATTTCATCATTAGCGTCTCCGTTTCCATTTGCATCTTTCTCTTTAAATGCTTTTAAAACGTTATAAAATTCTTCATGCGTATCCGGCACAGAAAGACCCAAATTATCCAGCCATTCTTTATTAATGAACAATGAATTTCCTGCAGTTGGTCTTAATGGCAGTTTCTTTGGCAAACTATAAATATGTCCATCTGGAGATGTAACCATAGCACGTAAAGTAGGATCCGCTTCAAATGCAGCTTTTAAATTAGGCATATTTTTTTCAATCAAATCTTCTAGTGGAATAAACAAGCCTGAGTTCTTAGCTACATCGGCATCCCCTAGAGCCAAAGAGCCCCAAAATGCATCTGGCAAATCGCCACCAGCCATTAATAACGATTTTTTATCTCCCCATTCACTATTTAGATACGTATCCCAATCTACTGAAATTCCTGCTTCTTTTTCAGTCTCTTCCACAAATCCTTTTAGAAAGTCATCTCCCCAATCGGACCAACGAACTGTCGCTATTTTATAGGAACCATCTTCTTTAGATGTCGAAGTGGCTGAATCCTTACTGCAGCCAACCATTAAACTAGCTGCTAATGCACAACTCAATAATATATTAACTTTTTTCTTCATCATCCAGCTTTCCCCCTATACTATTCTTTAATAGAACCAACCATAACACCTTGATTAAAATACTTTTGCAAAAATGGATATAAACACATAATTGGCAGAGTAGAAACGACAATCGCTGCATATTTCATCATCTCTGATAATCTCCTTAATTCCGATGCCAGTTCTCCTGATGCTGTTCCAAGAAGCGACTCATTCGAGATCAAAATTCTTCGCAGCACTAATTGAAGCGGTTGCAAATTTTCATTTGAAATATAAATCATCGCATCAAACCAAGAGTTCCATATCCCTACTGCAGTCCAAAGTCCAATGACAGCAAGAATAGCTTTTGACAATGGCAACACCATCGTTAGGAAATATCTGAATGTGCCACAGCCATCAATTTGAGCCGCTTCCCATAAAGTCTCAGGAATACTCGATTTAAAGAAGGTTCTTGCGATAATAATGTTGAAAGCTGAAACAGCAAACGGTAATACCAATACCCAAAATGTATCTAATAAGCCAAAATTCTTTATTACTAAATATGTTGGTATTAATCCACCACTTACGAACATTGGAATAATGTAAAAGATCGAAATCCACTTTCTTCCAAACAACTCTTGCCTTGATAATGCATAACCTGCTGGTATATTTACAAATAAAGCAATAATGGTTCCAACAACCGTATAGATTATTGTGTTTAAATATCCTCGCCAAATGATATCTTGTTTCATCAATTCCATATATCCATCTAACTTCCACTCTTGTGGCCAAAACCACACTTTTCCGTTGGAGACATCAGCTGGATTACTAAATGAAGCGATAATGATAAACCATAGTGGATAAACAATCATCAATATCATTACAATTGCTATGCCATAGACGGCCATATCAAAAATTCGGTCTTTCCAACTTTTTTTCATCCTAGATTTTTTCGTGAACTTATTTTTCATAGAAAGTTCCATATCCCTCACTCCTTTCTATAACAAGCTTGTTTTCGTAAGTTTTTTAGACATCCAATTGACTAAAAGCAAGATAACTATATTGACAACTGTATTGAATAAGCCAATTGCTGTTGATAAACTGTATTGAAAATTTTGCATCCCTATTTTATACACATATGTTGAAATAACTTCACTTCCAGCTAAGTTTAAAGGATTTTGAAGTAAAAGGACTTTTTCAAACCCTACACTTAACATACTGCCTGCTCGTAATATCAATAAAATCATGGCAGTAGGCAAAAGCAGTGGTAAATCGATATGAAGAATTTTTTGCATTTTACTCGCGCCATCCATAGTAGCCGCTTCATAAAAGGTTGGATTAATTGCTGATAAAGCTGCTAAATAGATGATGCTGTCCCAGCCAATATGCTGCCATATATCGCTCCAAACATAGATGCTGCTAAAAAATGTTGATTTGGATAAAACGTTTGGCATTTCAATTCCAATTAATCCTAAAAAATTAGCTATCAATCCATTGCTAGGTGACAAGAAAATCAAAATCATTCCACACATAACCATTGTAGAAATGAAATGCGGCAAATAGGTTGTTACCTGAAAAACCTTTTTAAACATGCCAATACGCATTTGGTTACAAAGTATTGCTAATGCAATCGGCAATGGAAATCCTACCAAAATACTATATAAACTGATATTTAACGTATTCTTTATCGTTAGATTAAATTGATAGGAATGAAAATATTGAATAAAATGCTTTAATCCAACCCAGGGGCTATTCCATATCCCTAAAACAGGCGAATAATCTTTGAATGCAATAATCAGCCCATACATAGGCAAGTATGTAAAACAAATTAACAATATTATAGAAGGAAGTAGCAAAAGATATAATGGCCCACTTTTCTGTAGCTTTTTCATTGTTTTAGATGCTTTTCTTTTGGTCATTACGACTGATGAACTTGAAATATTTTGAGAAATAACTTTATTTTCCAATTTTCTCCCTCCTTTAATTGATAAATTCACGAATTTTCTAACGTATTAATTAAGTAGTTTTACCTCCTCCTCTATTGGATAGTTTCATTATATGGTAGCGCATTCATTTATAAATAGTAGTAAACGGTTTAAAAATTTATACTATTCCGTACAAATACATGATTTCTCTAAATTACTCTATATAAAATAGCACTATTCAGTCCTTATCTCCCTTTTCAATCGCTTTCTTGACGTTATTTTGCTAGAAAATGCAAACGTATTCTGTATAATGAAAAGGAAGGTAAGTATAGGAGTTGAAAAAGCATTGAAGCTGCATATTGGAAAAAATTCCTCCCATTCCGTTAATTATTATTCAAAAGTTCTATTTATCATTTTAATTTCTATATTACTTATCAATATCTTAGTTAGTTTCTTTACTATTTCTATTACTAGGCAGCAAAGTATTGATTACATTACTAATACAATTAATCTCTATTTAAAGGATACTCAGCAAAAACTTAATGCTGTCGACCATTTTATGATATGGACTGTTAAACATGAACCATTGATTAAGAATATTGAAGACGCCCAAGATATGGCACAGTTACCCAAAAGCATTAGTGATTTCAGATCAAGAGTGAATGATTTTCAATACTCAACAGGGAAGGAATACCAGTTTTTTTTATCACTAAAAAAAGAGAACTACTTTTTTAATAGTTCTTCCATCCGAATGAAGTATTCTGAATATCTTAAAATAAAGGAATTCTACTTATCAGGAAATGCATATCCAAATAGCTATGAGAATCTGTATACTTGGCAACCCCTTAAAGTTAACAATAAATTCTATTTATCTCACAAATTAGATTATGAAAATAGAATGTTTATTTGTTTGATTTCTATAGATGATATTCTTTTGCCTTTAAAAGACATCAATTTGGGTTCTAATGGTGAAATAATTATAAAAAGTGATGAGTACGGTTTTCTTTCTAGCTCCAATCAAGTCCATTCATTTAAAAAGAAAGGATTTAATCATTTTTTTAGAAGCAGCCTTGTATTTAAAGGAGAAAACACTTCTCTACCATTTTCTTTACATGTATCTGTAGACCATTTTAGCGCTTTTGGAAAAGTCGTTATTGCTCAATTTGCTCTTATAGCTGCGACAATTATGATAAGTATCATTTTATTTCTGATTCTGCTCTATATAAAAAACAGAGTGATATCCCCCATTCAAGTTTTTTCAAAAAATCTCTCTGATATCAATAGAAATAATGAAACAATCGATTTTGAAAGCAGCAGCATTATCGAGCTTGAACAAGCTAATGAACAATTCAGGGGTTTGATAAAGGAAATAAAAAAATTAAAAGTCAATATTTACGAGCAAGAATTTGAAAAAAAACAAATACAAATGGATTTTATGAAACTTCAGATTAAACCACACTTTTATTTAAATTGTTTAACAACCATTTATAGCATGGCGCAAATGAAAATGGATAAAGAAATAAAAGAAATGGCATTATCAACATCTAAATATTTTAGATACTTATTTCAAACAAATCAAAACTTTGTAAAGCTAGAAAAGGAATTAAACCATGTTAATGATTATCTAGCCATACAGCAATTAGTGCATGGACCTGCATTTCTTTTTGAAAAATTTATTGAACAGGATATTGAAAAAGCGAAGATTCCACCTTTAGTGCTGCAAACATTTATAGAAAATACCATTAAATATTCCGTTTCTTTAGATGAAGAAGCGAGAATTTCCTTAAGAATTTTTTCAATTGATATAGATAACAAAAAATACATGAAAATCATGATAAATGATAGCGGCCCAGGATTTCCTTCTGATGTATTAGATAAACTTCAGAACAATATTCCTGTAACAGATAAAAAGGGAAATCATATTGGAATCAATAATGTAATTCAAAGGCTTCGACTTTTATATGACGGAGAATTTTTCATAGAGTTTTCAAACGGCCCATCTGGCGGCGCTTTTATTAATCTAATGATGCCATATCATATATATGAGGAGTGAATAGCTTGAATATATTGATTGTTGACGATGATCGATTTGTCGTTTCAGCTTTAGAACAAAAAATAGATTGGAATTCTTTAGGAATCCAACAAATTTATACCGCTTACAATATTCGTCAAGCGAAAAAAATATTTAGTGAAAATACAATTCATATTCTCCTATCCGATATAGAAATGCCACAAGGCAGCGGTCTTGAGCTATTAGCGTGGATAAGGTCAGAGGGACTCCATATACAAGCGATCTATTTAACTAACTTTGCTGATTTTAACTACGCCCAAAAAGCTATCGAACTTCAAAGTTTTGACTATTATTTAAAACCAATTGAATTTGACAAACTCGAATTTATCATAAAAAAGGCAGTAAACAAAGTCAAAGTAAGTCAATTAAAAGAAAATGCTATTAAAGTCGGACAGTATTGGCAACATAACAAGGAAGAACTAGTAGAGCATTTTTGGCACAATTATTTAAAAAACAATGACACCTTATCTAGCGAGAAAATTCAAGAACAACTTAAAATCAAAAATATAGATTATTCTCTGCATGATTGTTTTTTGCCATTATTACTTGATCTTTTTCCATATAAATTAGTTGATAACAAGGAAATAATTTCAATATTTGATAAAGAAAATGACTTTCCAAACAAACTGAAATCTATCATTATAAACACTTTCCAAAACGATTCTATTCGTTTAGAGGGGATTCTAAAACCAAGCACCTATAAAGATAAGTATCTTGCCATTTTTAAATTAACAGACTGCAATTCTGAGCCATTTATAAAGTTTCTCTCTTCTTCTAACCAGTTAATCGCAGCTATTAACAGTCAATTAAATTGTGATGTTCAATGTGGTATAGGAATTTCAAGTACTTTGGATAAAATTCATGCTGCTGTAAAGGAACTTCAAGATAAGAAAAATGAAACAATAGATTTTCGAAACAAAACCTTTTGTTTTGAAGATTACAATGAAAATATCCCTAATTATGTGGAACCAAATCTCCAGCTACTGGAACATCGCCTCGAAACTGGCAATAGATTAAGTTTCACTAATAAGTGCTATCAATACCTTACAAACTTACTAGATAAAAATGCTTTAAATCATAATGTATTGTGTTGTTTTAGAGTAGATATAACTCAGTTAATCTATACGCATTTAAAGAAAAAAGAAATTCTTGCAAATAAATTATTCCAGGGGAAGATCAATGATTTATTATTGGAACAATCCTCTAGATCCATAGATGATTTAATGATTTACATTTCCTATTTAGTGGATGTTTCTCTCGACTATATGGAATTTACTAACTCACAGAAATCTGTTGTCAATACGATTCGTGATTATATTGATCAAAATTATCACGAAAATATCACACGAACTAGTTTAGCCCAAATTGTATATCTCAGCCCAGATTATATTGCGAGATTTTTTAAAAAAGAAACTGGAATATCACTTGGCCATTACATTATCACCAAAAGAGTGGACATCGCAAAAGACCTGCTTGCTAATACAAATTTTCCTGTTCATATTATTTCTGATAAAGTAGGTTATGAAAATTATTCCTATTTTACGAAGCTTTTTAAAAAAGAAACAAATTATACTCCAATCGAATTTCGAAAAAAGTTCTATTCAAAAAATGAAAACTAATGGAAATATTTTTTCTAGCGATGGGCTTTTTCTCTTCTCCACTAAAGGTTAAATTTCCGTTTCTTAACATGGAACAAGTAGATTCATTACATTTTTTTATGTTTTCCACAAAAAAATCCCTTCTGCTTGACAATAGAAGATTTTCTATATTGCCAAACAGAAGGAATTATCCGCCAAATGATAAGATGTGTTTATTTCTGCAATTTTGATAAAGCTACTTTTAAGCTCTTCATAAATGTTAGCTCTCTCAAATCTAAACCAAGACTGACAATTGTTTGAGCTATTTCTGGTCGAATGCCTGTAAATATAGTTTCTACTCCTAGCAGTCTTAATGCATTAATAATTTTAAGCAATTCATTAGCGACCATAGTATCAACAATCATTACCCCAGATATATCGATAATTAAATTGTTGATCCCCAATTCTTTTGATTTAGCGAGCGCCTCTTCCATTAACAGCTTTGCTCTTTCTGTATCAATATCGCCAACTAAAGGCAGAATAGCTATTGTATCTGTAAGTGGAACCACTGGAACGGATAATTCAAGAAAAGACCTGCGAGTATTATTAAAAGTCTCCGAATAAGAATCAACATATGCTAAGCTAAAACTATGGACAGCGTGATCTAATAGAGGATCAATAATTCCCCCCACTTCAAACACTATATCTAAAGACATATGATGCTCCATCACTTCTTCCTTAATAACTTTCCAAATAGACCTTCTATAATAAGATGCATCTTGTAAAGCTTCATTAAGGGGCACACCTTGAGCACAAAAAGCAGCTCCAGTTTCTTTTCCCCATTTTGAAAACTTATCAACTCCTCCATCTTTTTCTGGTCTATTTTTCAAAGCTTCTCCAAACAACTCTATAAAATTAGCACGGATATTAATGATTTCATTTTCTACTTTTTTTAATTCCCGGAGATCTTCTTCTCTTACTCCCTCTAATCTCTCTTCATGAACTACTCTAGCAATTTCATATTTCTTTTTTACTATCGCTTCTCCTAGATAGGATAATTCAGCTTTCATACTCTCCTCCAGTAATGCATTCCGTATTTTTTAATAGATAAATATTTATTATCATTATACATGCAGAAGGATTATACTAAAAGTAAATTGAACCTCTCTATCATCTCCGATTAAATAAATGGAAATGGAAATGGAAAACGATATTCTAAGTATTTTTCGCAGCTCAACCTCTGCTCCAACTAACTTGCCAGCCTAAAAACCTCTTTCATTCCGTACAAATATAATATAGTTGTTGAAAAACGGATCGATCAATACAAATTCATTATAAATGAAACATTTTTTATTATTTCTATGAACATTCATTCTATTAATCCATTTGAAACTGTGCATGATGAAGTCTGCTGTATGTTCCCCCAACTTCAATCAGCTCTTTATGTGTTCCCTGTTCTTTTATGCCTTCTTCTGTTACAACTAAAATTCGATCAGCATTTTTAATCGTAGCCAGACGATGAGCAATCACTAGTGTAGTTCTCCCCTGTGACAATTCATTTAATGCTGTCTGAATTGCTGCTTCTGTTTCTGTATCTAAAGCAGATGTAGCTTCATCGAGAATAAGAATTGGCGGATTTTTCAAAAACATCCGAGCGATAGAAACTCTCTGCTTTTGGCCTCCTGATAATTTGACGCCACGTTCACCAATTAATGTATCTAATCCCTCTGGAAGATTGAGGATAATTTCTTCTATCTGTGCCCGTCTAGCTGCATTCCAAATTTCCTCTTCTGTTGCATTAAGTTTTCCGTAAGCGATATTTTCACGAATTGTTCCATCGAAAAGGAACACATCTTGCTGTACAATTCCAATATGCTGGCGCAAGGAGGTAAGGGACATCTCTTTAATATTGATGCCGTCAATCTCAATGCTGCCTGATTCACTATCATAAAATCTAGGAAGCAGACTGCAAATCGTCGTTTTTCCAGCTCCTGATGGACCAACGAGGGCAATTGTTTCTCCTCTATTGACAAAAAAACTAACTTTATTTAAAACTTTGCCTTTTCCTTCGTAGCCGAATATTACATTTTTGTATTCAATATCACCCTTGATATGTTCTACTTCAATAGCATCATGTTCATCTTTTTCATCAGGAGCAGTGTTAAGCAGCTCCAAATAACGGCGGAACCCAGCTATTCCCTTTGGATATGTTTCAATAACAGAATTAATTTGCTGTATCGGTGTAAGAAATACATTCGAAAGAAGCACAAAGGCCATAAATTCGCCAAATGTCATCTGTCCGTCAATCACAAACCAAGTGCCGCAACCTAGTACGAATAGAGAAACAACTTTCATCAGCAAATGGCTAATCGATGAGTTCCATGCCATTACCTTATAAGTAACAAGCTTTGTTTTGCGGAATCGTCCATTATTTATCGCAAAGTGTTCCATCTCATGATTTTCATTAGCAAATGCTTTTACAACGCGAATACCGCTGACATTATTTTCAACTCTTGCATTAAAATCAGCAATATCTACAAACATTTGACTGAAGGCACGTGACATTTTTCTGCTAAAGTAGATGGATAAACAGATTAAAAATGGAATAATAATGAACGTCAGCACAGCAAGCTTCCAATTAATCGATAACATTAAACCAAAAGCTCCTGTCAGAGTCATCACCGCAATAAATAGATCTTCAGGACCATGATGGGCAATTTCTCCAATATCCATTAAATCATTGGTCATTCGGGAAACCAGATGACCTGTTTTGTTATTGTCAAAAAATCGAAAAGACAGCTTTTGAACATGATCAAATAACCTTTTTCTCATATCTGTCTCAATATTGATTCCTAGCATATGCCCCCAATAGGTAACAACAAAATGAAGAAAAGCTGTTAACGCATAAATCCCCAACAAACCTACACATGCCCATATGATGAGCATCCAGTTGCCCATTGGCAATAAGTCATCGACTACTTTATTAATTGCTAAGGGAAAGGCAAGCTCCAATAAGGCAGCTAAAATGGCACAAGTAAAATCAACGGTAAATAACCACTTATACGGTCGGTAATAAGAAAAAAACTGTTTTAACATTTTTATTAAAATTCCCCTCCTTTTTGCTTATCGGTCTCTTAAACAGACAAGCAAATATAAAAAGTGCTTCCATTACTTTCCTGCCTAAAATGCGCTGAAAATTTTAGAGGCTGGATACATCCAGCCTCTAGTCTTGTCAATTGCTAGAACAGGAACATCCCCGCAAAAGCAGTTCCTGCAACCAACAATAAATCTTGTTATAAAGCGAGCCTTCAATTAATAACGGCTGCAGCAAATGAATATAAACAAACTCCCCATTCCGCTGTCTCCATATTATTTCTTCTCTTCTTATTGCAATTGTCTATTCAGCATTACAATAAAACCGAACATAAAACGAAAATGATTATCGTTATCATTCAAAAATTACAGAGAACTCCCTTTAATGCAGAATATAAATATACTTCTAGTAAACTATTTCATATTGCTAGCATCAGCTTTTGACAATATATTAATTATGCAGCAGCTGCTCAATAGTTCATTTCAAAGCTCTGACAACCAGCTTTTTATTTAAACAAGTCTGGATACATTTCTTTAGCCAATATTTCCATTCCATCTATTGTATTGTAGCCATATCCAAACATATAGTTATAGTCAACTGCATATACCTGTTTGTTTTTTATCGCTTTCATGCTTGATAATTTTGGATTGCTGTAAAGTCCTTCTTTTATCTTGGCACTTGAATCTTCCCAATCAGGAATGATTAATACATCTGGATCAGCCTCAATAAGCATTTCAATGCTGACCTCTCCCGTTTGATCTTTAAATATATTATCTAGTTTAACCATTTTAAAAGCATCATTAAAGAATGTTTCCGTACTTGCTGCATACACGTATACTTCTTTTGGATCACTCATATGCAAATAAGCAAATGTTTTTTCTTCTTTTATACTAGCTAATTTAGAGGCGATAGATGTTTGTCTACCCTTTAATTCTTTAATAAAACTTTCTGCTTTATCCTGTACGTTAAAAATGTTTCCTAAGTTTTCAATATCTTTATAGATAGAGCTGTATGTTCCCCCAGTAACAGAAGATTCAAGAACGTATGTGTTAACTCCCATATCATTAAGCGTATCTACTGTTCCTACTCCCCAGTCTGCATTATCGAATAAACCGCCTCTACCGTATACTAGGTCTGGGTTCGTTCCTAATGCAACTTCTTTTCCAACATATTCATCACTTAATATATTTAGTTTAGAATATTCTTTTTCTACTGTTTTATCTGGTGCACCAAAATTTGCGCCTACCCCAGCAATTTTATCTCCTAACCCTAAATGCAATAGCAGTTCTGCTGCTGGTCTGGTATTTGCCATTATTCGTTCAGGCGCTTTATCAAATACTTGCTTTTTCTCTTCCCAAGTTGTTCCTCCTTCTGCTTTTGTATAATTTTGAACCGTCAGCGGATAATGGTCTTTAGCCTTTGCTTCCTCTGTAGAACTAGTTTTAGCTCCACCCCCACATGCCGTTAATGTTAACATTGTTGCCAAACCAATCCCTAGCAATAATTTCTTCTTCAAGTTTTTATCCCCCTATTTTATATGCCATATGCAAAGCCCAACCCATTTGTAACTGGATTAATGAATGTTTGGCACTTTATTTGATATAATGATTCAATTGTGTCAGGTGTTAGAACCTTTTCAGGTGTGCCATGCGCATATACTTCTCCATTTTTTATTGCATAAAGATAATCGCAGTAATGTGCTGCCATTTCTAAATCATGGAGAGCTGCAAGTACACCAATATTCAACCCTTTTACACATTCTAAAATTTCAATCTGATAACGAATATCCAAATGATTTGTCGGTTCATCTAAAATCATAAACTTCGGCTGCTGTGCAATCGTTCTCGCTAAAATAACCCTTTGCTTTTCGCCGCCAGACAACGATAAAAAACTCCGATCCTTGTAATCAAGCAAATTCGTTCGCGCCAACGCTTCTTCAACAATCGCAAAATCTTCTTGTTTATCTGACTCCAATAATTTTTTATGCGGTGTTCTGCCTAGCATGACCATTTGCTGCACGGTCAGATCAAAATTCATTTCATTAAATTGACCAACTACGCCTAACCGCTGTGAAACTTTTTTTTCAGAAGTTTTCAGTACATCCAAATCATCTAAAAGAACAGTTCCTTTATGAGGAACTAAACTTTTATAAATGCTTTTTAACAGCGTCGATTTTCCACAGCCATTTGGCCCAATCAGGCCAACAAATTGTTGTTTTTTTACTAGAAGTGAAATATTTTTTACAATTTCTTTTTTGCCGATTTTTATTTCCATTTCCTTCGCAATCAATTCCATTTTCTACCCTCCGAAATTGTAGCCTTTTTTCACAATCATATAAATGAATAATGGTGAGCCAATAACAGATGTAATGATGCCTATCGGCAATTCAATATTATGTATTAGGGTTCTTGACAAAATGTCCGCCCAAATTAAAAATAGGCCTCCTAATAGTAATGTTCCTAACATTAGCCGTTTATGATCCGCGCCAAAGATTCCTCTGGATATATGAGGGATAATAAGACCGACAAAACCAATCATTCCTGCATATGCAACCATGGTTCCAGTGATAAGGGCAGTAATTATCATATAGAATTTACGATAGGCGCTTAAGTTGATTCCAAGTGTAATTGCGGATTCATCCCCTAAAAGCATTGTATTTAACACTCGATGCTGAAAAAGAAACATGCCGCATCCAAGTAAAACTACAATCGCCATAATAGGCACTTTACTCCAGCTGGATGAAGCCAAACTTCCCATAGACCAAAAAGTAACTGTTTTAATTCCTTCTGAATCATTGGCAAAATAGATAATAAGACTTGAAAAGGAACTGCACAATGCTCCAATAACAACCCCCGATAAAACGAGTTTCACCGATGTTGCTTTGCCTCCTATACTAGACAAAACAAGCACAGCTATTGAAGTAATCATAGCACCAACAAAAGCTCCAAATGCTACTCCAAACTGAGACAGCAGCGCACCGCTTCCAAATCCAATCAAAATCGCAAATGTTGCTCCCAAGGAAGCTCCTGATGAAATCCCAAGGATATATGGATCAGCGAGTGGATTTTGCACTACTGCTTGCATGACGGCTCCACACAAAGAAAGCCCCATGCCAATCAGAAGAGCAAAAATAACCCGAGGCATCCTAACCTGCAAAATAATATTCAAATAGGATTCGCTTTCAATATTATCCAGCGATCCAAATCTGCCATTTGTCAATGCATGGATTAATATATCCATAGATTGCTTGAAAGGAATATTAACTTGTCCAATTGATACTGAATAAACAGCAGAGAACATAATTAGAATTATTAAAAGAAAAATAATGACATAATAGATATTTCCCATCCCTATTTTGTTTGTATCCTTTGTATTCAAAAATTCACCTCCCATGCATTGAATATCAATGATAATGATTATCATTATTAACAATAATAAGATATAATTTGACAAAATACAATAAATATTTACAAGTTTTTTATTTATAAGAGTTTATATTTTTTCCGTTCTTTAATTTTTTGCTATAATAGCCGAACCTCACCAAAACATTAAACTAAAAATACAAAAAAAGCAGGTGACTCTCATCCCTGCTTTTTTGTATTTCCTCTTATAGTTCTTCTCCATTGCTTTCAATAACTTTTTTATACCAATAGAAAGAATCTTTGCGTTTTCTCTCCAGCGTTCCATTTCCTTCATCATCTTTATCTACGTAAACAAAACCATAACGCTTGGACATTTCACTTGTAGACATCGAAACTAAATCAATAGGGCCCCAAGCTGTGTAGCCAAGCAATTCCACTCCGTCTCCAATGGCTTCTTTCATTTCTTGAATATGTTTTCTTAAATAATCAATACGGTAAGCATCATGAATCGACCCATCTTCTTCTACTTGATCATATGCTCCTAAGCCGTTTTCTACAATAAAGATAGGCAGCTGATAACGATCATACAAATCATTTAATACAATGCGAATTCCAATCGGATCAATTTGCCATCCCCAATCCGATGCTTCCAAATAAGGATTTTTTAATGAATTCATTAAATTCCCTTCCGTGCGCTCTCCCTCTGGTGATGCAGAAGACAGCATCGACATATAATAGCTGATGGAAATAAAATCTACTGGATACTGTTTTAAAATTTCATCGTCCCCAACCGCTTTTACAATCTCAATATCGTTTTCTTTAAAGAAGCGATTCATGTATTTTGGATACTCCCCACGTGCATGAACATCTGTATAAAATAAATTATTTTGGTTATCTTTTTGCGCCTTTAGAACATCTTCTGGATTCGCTGTATTTGGATAATGGCTCATTCTCGCAAGCATGCAGCCCATTTTTGCATCTGGCATAATCTCATGGAGCTTTTTCGTTGCCAAAGAACTTGCGACAAATTGATGATGCAACGCTTGGTAAGATGCTTGCAAAGGATTTTCTTCACGGTCTGAAAGAACCCCGCCGCCAGTATATGGACTCAGGTTAATAATATTAATTTCATTAAAAGAAAGCCAATATTTCACTTTATTTTTATAACGTTTGAATACAGTCTCAGCATAACGAACGTAATGATCAATAACTTCACGGCTAACCCAGCCATTATACCTTTCTGTTAAACCGTATGGAGTTTCATAGTGAGATAATGTTACAATCGGCTCAATATTATATTTCAATAATTCATCTAACACATTGTCATAATATTGTAATCCGGCTTCATTCGGCATTTCATCATAGCCATTTGGAAAAATTCTCGACCAATGAATAGAGAAACGAAATGCGGAGAATCCCATCTCTGCCAGCAATGCAATATCTTCTTTATAACGATGATAAAAATCATTTCCTTCTCTTTTAGGGAAACGAGCGTTTGATTCACCGCTTAACGCGTTTCTAATCTCTTCCGAAGTAATTTCCATTGCATGATCTTTTGTACGTTCTGCTTTTGGTATATATGCTACAAAGTCAGCAGCTGACAACCCTTTTCCATCTTCATTAAAGCCGCCTTCTATTTGATTAGCCGCAGTTGCCCCTCCCCATAAAAAATTCTTTGGAAATTCTGCTTTAAATTCTGTCATGATTTTTTCTCCTTTTTTCGTATATTTATTATTCAACAATAGTAACTATTGTTTCCCCTATATCTTTTTTGCCGCTGTGAGCAGGAATGACATCTAAATAGTCTGAAGTATTTGTTACCACAACTGGTGTTGTAGTTTTGTACCCTGCTTTTTGGATGGCATCTATATCAAAGGATAATAATTTATCTCCTTTTTTTACTGTATCTTCCTGTTGAACAAACGCTTCAAAATGTGTTCCCCCTAATTGAACGGTATCCATGCCAACATGAATCAGCACTTCTACTCCTTCCTTACTGACCAATCCAATGGCATGATTAGATGAAAGCAATGTAGAAACTTTAGCATCAAATGGGGCCACTACTAATCCTATTGTTGGTTCAATTGCCATTCCCTTGCCCATTGCTCCACTTGAGAACACTGGATCTTCGATAGAATCTAGTGCAATCATTTCTCCCACTAATGGAGAGCTGATTTCAATTTTTCCTTTTGCAGCAGGCACCGTTGAATGATTGTCTTGCATTTCTTCTACAGTATCTTCTTCTTTCTTCTTCCCATCTTTGCCGACAATAAAGGCTAAAGCAGCAGCAAGGAAAAATGCTGTTCCAATTCCAATAGCATATCCAATAGATGGTGTATATGCTGGAATCGTTAAAATGCTGTTGAATACAAAAGTGAATACTTTAATCTTAAAAATCGCAACGATTGCACCGCCTACAGCGCCAGAGATGAATAAAAGCGGAAGCAAGCGTTTATATTTCAAAATAATCCCATAGATAATAGGCTCTGTAACACCAGCTAATAGACCAGATAAAGTAGAAGCAAGAGATAAAGATCCTAAATTTTTGTCTTTTCGATAGCGAAGGAAAATACCAAATGCAATCCCCATTTGTGCAAATGTAGAAGCAGCTGTAATTGGCCCAATCATATCTCCTCCCCTTGAAAAGTTGGAAATCATAATTGGGACAACTCCCCAATGCACTCCTAAAATAACTAATACTGGCCAAATGGAAGCGATAATTATTCCGGTTAGAATAGCTGATTTATCTAAAAGGAAAATAACCCCACTCCCAAGCCCCGCACTTAAATAGTCCGAGAAAGGTCCAAATACTAATGCTGTTAATGGCACCATTACAAGCAAACTAACCATTGGCACAAAAAATAATTGAATCATATCAGGTGTATATTTCTTTAAAAATCTTTCTAATGGTGCATAAAGCGCCATTGCAATTAAGATAGGAAATACGGTAGACAAATAATCTACAACAATTAGCGGAATATGCATAAAACTAGTGCTTCCTTCCGCACTTAGCAAGGCTGTAAAATTAGGTTCTAATAAACTCGCCGCTATTGCTCCCCCTACAAATAGATTTGCTCCAAGCTTTTTAGCAGCTGTAATCCCAACTAGAATAGGCAAAAAATAGAAAACACCGCTCGATGCCGCATTTAAAACAGCATACGTATTTCCTGCCGTATCTATCCAATGGAATGTAGAAAGCAAGGCAAGAAGCGCTTTAATCATTCCAGCTCCAGCAAGTGCAGGAATCAACGGAGAAAATGTTCCAGAAATATATTCAAATACTTTGGAAACTACTCCAGATTTATTTTGTTCGTTTTTGTCTTCTCCTCCCTCACCCGCTGAAATATGATGATGATTCATAATTTCTGTGTATACTTTTCCGACCTTATTTCCAATTACAACTTGGAATTGTCCACCTTTTTCTACAACTGTCAGCACATCTGCTATTTCGCTTAATGCTTGTTTATCTGCTTTTTTTGTATCCTTTAATTTAAACCGCAATCTTGTTGCACAATGAACAAGAGAATTAATATTGCCTTCTCCACCCACTAATTCAACAATTCGGCTGCCTAATTGTTTGTTATCCATTTGTTTTGCTCCTTTTTTATATTCTTCCTATTTTTTGCTTTGGTTTATTTAGCGCCCCCATATCAGAAGCAATTATTTTTTTATTTATTGCTTCTGATATGGAGGCACTACCTTTTGCAATCTGTTTAGGAAATTTGAATTTAATCGTTTTCACAACTAAACGTTTTATAAAAAAACAAAAACCTGAAAAGAACACAATCAGACAATAGTCTAAAGTGGTTCTTTTCAGGTTTTGCCTGCCTACCAGTAACAATCCTGAGATTAACGATTATTTTTTTCCCTGCTTGATACCCGATGTATATGAATCATAAAGTAAGCAAGCTCATCCTTCGTCATTTCCATCGAATATTTATTTTTTAAATACAGCTCTACCTTGGAAGTACATTGATATGCTTCTGGATATTGCTGCTTTACTTGCTCGAATAAAATATCATTAAGATCATTATTTACTTCTCCGCGCAGCATTCTGTATGCAAAATAGCGAAGATGGGTAATGAAACGACTATAATTGATCGATTCTTCATCAAACTCTATTCCATAATGATATTTGACAATATTAGTCACATCTTTCACCATATTGGTCATAGTCATCGTTTCTTCCATGCCTGACTGGTCTTGTCTCGCATTAAAGATATGAAGTGCAATAGATGCAATTTCATCTTCTGGCAATTCAACATTCATACGGTCTTTAATCATTGCTAGAGCGGTTCTAGAGATTTGATACTCTGCTTTATAGAACTTTTTCACTTCCCACATTAATGCATTTTTTATGGGTACATCATTTTTAGCTCTTGTTATGGCGAAGTGTATATGATCTGATAAGGATAAATACAAAGAATCATTTAACGACGTTTTTAATTCGTTTTCTGCCATCTCAATAATGTCTTTTGAGAGGGTCATTATTTCATATGGAATTTCATTCAAAAGATCTGATAACTTACTCGCAAAGTTTTTAGATGGTGTTACAAAAATTTTCTGCACGTTTTCTTCATCAATTTCGTCGCCAGCTTTTTTTTGAAAAGTGAGGCCTTTTCCCATTACGACCATCTCAACCTGTTTGGAATCCTTCGCTAGAGCGACATTATTATTAAATACTTTTATAATTTTCATATTAATCACTTTTCCTTCAAGTAGTAAATAATGTTATTGCACATTGCTCATCACTGTATTGCATGGCTTTTGACAAATTCTTTGAGTATGCAGATTTTTGGTGGTTCTTAGCTATGTTCCTCAAATTAAATGTAAACATTTACAACTAATAAAAAACGAAAAAACCCGAACCAAATGAACCCATAGAAGCATGTACTTATTCTATAAGTTTATTTGATTCAGGTTTTGCCTGCCTACCAGTAACAATCCTGTTTATGCTTTCATTATAAATGATAACGTTTTCTATTGCAAGTTGAATTTTTCATTTTTTCATCTAACGGCTTGCCAATAATAAAGGAAGACTTCAATCTGGCTTTGACTCAGCAAGTTTCTCCCCGCCTAAATCCTAATCCCTTAGGTCGGGTGCCCGTTAATGCATGTTAAAAAATGCAAGTCATAAATGCCCTTGTTCTGATTCTTTTTAAGGCCAAACGACATTGTCATTCGTTTAGATAGGTTTATGCAAAAACACCCACAGTTCACTTCTAATGATCAATCCAAACAAGGATTCATTCTCGAAGCACCATGGGCATTTTTTATTCAGCCATTTAAGCTTATAAAAGTTAGTTTGAAGATGTTTCTTTAATAGTTGAAACAGATAACGCACCAATAACAAGCAATATACCCGAAAACAAAACCATTGCCGGCATTGACGCTCCGAATACTGGGAACAAAACAAAGCTTAAACAAGAAGCGATGATTTGCGGCAAACAAATGCTGCCGTTGAACAGTCCAAGATATGTTCCCATATTCTTGCCTGATAAAGCATTGGTAAGAATCGTGAAAGGAAATGTCATCATAGCAGCCCAGGCAATCCCAATTAAAATAAAGGAACTGAGCAATAACTCTTGATTCTGAATAAAGAATACAGAACTAAAGCCTATCCCGCCTAGCAATAAGCTAATTGCATAAGCCGGCTTCCGTTTGTTATTTGGCACACGTGACAACACAAGCGACCATAATACCGCAGCAATAGATTGAACAGCTGATAAAATGCCAAACCAGTTCCCAGCCGCTTGATACCCTGAACTGGATGGTTCAACCGTATGCCAAACATTTGCTGCAACGGCTCCAGTTCCATAAGTCCACAAATATTGAAAACCCATCCAGCAGAATAATTGGACCAAAGTAACCGTCCAAAATACTTTCGGAGCGTTGCGAAGCAATTTAAAAAAGCTTACCTTTTCCTTTTTATTGTCTTCCGTAATGCCATGATAAGCAGCATGTTCAGCTGGTGAATACTCTTTTACTTTAAATACTGTAAACAGACTGCAGATAATTAAGATAATTGCTCCAACATAAAAGGAAATAACAACAGATTGCGGCACTACACCCTTTGGCGCACTATTTGACACACCAAGCACAGTTAATAAAAAAGGGAAAATACAGGCTAACACAGCACCACTGTTTGATAGGAAACTTTGGATCGAATAAGCAAAGCCTTTTTGTTCTTCATTAACCATATCACCAACCATCATCTTAAATGGCTGCATGGCTACATTTGATGATAAGTCCATAAACAAAATGGTCACTGCCCCAAAAGTCAGTGCGGCCATCGAAGCAAAACCAAAACCAAAACTTCCAGCATTCGGAAGCAAGCACATAACAATGACAGACACAACAGCTCCAATAAGCAGATAAGGAATGCGTCGGCCGAGTTTTGGCATCCAAGTCCGGTCAGAAAAATACCCGACTAAAGGTTGAATAATTAAACCTGCCAATGGCGGCAATATAAAGAAGAAACCTAAATGATGGGGGTCGGCGCCAATCGTTTGGAATATACGGCCCATATTGGAGCTTTGCAAGGAAAATGCCATTTGCACACCCAAAAAGCCAAAACTAATTAGCCAGATTGTACTGATCGGCAGATTGGGCAACTGCTGTCTAGAGTTTTTTTCAGTAGTTTCAACAAGTTTTTCTGCTAACATAATTTCCTCCTGTAATCTAATTAAATTTTAATGAGCAGCTGTCACAGTTTGAATATTTTTGTGTATTGATTTCACTTCTTGGTGCAATCGTTTGCATAAACAAATAAAAATAATGATTGCTTTTACTATCTAATAATTTGCTTCCCTGTTGTGCAACAAAGCTTAAATGGATAATTTAAAAGCACTTATTTGAATATTCTATATTATATAACAGACAACAAGATAGTGCAATCGTTTGCACTATCTTTCTTATAAAACTATAACTACTTGTTAAAAGACAGCTGCAATTAAAAGAATGGCCATATGAAAAAAAGCACTGACCTTAATGTATAAAGGCAAACGCCCACCCCACAAAAATTACCTGCATCCATTTTCTCTCTATAATTTTTACTGTGTTTATTGCTTGCTAGAAATCCAACTAACGATTCTATGCTGCTATTTATTTATTATGCAAGGCTACATATCCTGTCTCTTCTGCTAGTTTTTGCCCTTGTTCAGACTTTATCCACTTAATAAATTCATTGTTATGAAGATTTTTGCTGTCCGCAGTAATCGTATAAAATTCCGCTACAACTCTACATTTCGCAAAAATCACTTTTAGTGCATTATTGCACTATTATAATATATATACTCTAACAAAAAAGGATTTTTGATTGGTCATTGAAAAAGAAACATGCAAATGAAATACAGAGGATATTGCCAGTAGAAATTAAGGACAATAAGCAAAAAAGAACCTTCGCCCAATAATACAACTCATTGGACGATAGGTTCCTTGAATTTGTTATGCCAACAATTCATGCGTTTTTTCATTATGAAAAAGACATAAATAAAACAGCAATGAAAAACAGTATAATAAGTATATAGACGATACTGACAACTACAAGCAATATCCAGCCTATAAGTTTTCGTTCCGTTCTAATAAAATATACAGCTAAGGCAAGCAAACCAAACACGAAACCTAATATTGCCCAAAGGATAGGGCTTTTATTATGTTTACGGGCATCTACTGCCAAATATACGGTAGTTAATATATTGATAATTAGTCCTAAACCTTCCATATACACCGTTACCTCCTTCTATTAATATTTCTTTCCTAGTACTATTCTATTAAATATTAATAGAACAATTACAAAAAATATATAGTTGAACAAGAGTTTTTCGGCGGCAAAAAAAGAAAGAAAAACATTGTCCTGCACCTAGATGAAAGTTAAAGAACCATCCATTATGCTTTTCTCCCCTACAGTTCTGGTCTAGTCCCAGCTGCTGTCATGCCCTATACTGTTGCTGATTCGCAAATATTCTAACAAATGTTTTACTTGTAACAAATCCATACGGCAACAAATGATGATAAAAAAAGAAAGAAATACAACCAGAAATAGCCATCGTTCTATGTCAGAAAGATGACTACTCTTATTATGCATAAAGTGAAATTTCAATCAGCAGAGATTTTCCATGTCCCCACCTGATTTTGTTTGCTCTTATCATTCCTTAAGCAGGGGTCAAAAGTTCCTTAATGCATGATAAAATATATTCTCCATAAAAAAACAATCATAAAACTTGTCTTTTCCAAGCACTTCCATTACATGGAATACTCCGAACTTTGCTGTACTTGGGAAATAGAAACCCATTGTCTTGAAGACGCTGATTGCTCAACAGCCTCTAGTACAGCCTGGTTTTTGACTCCATCCATAAAGTTAGGGGATGGACTGTAACCTTTATCTATACCATTTAATAGTTCTACTGCCAGATTAATAAATGTATGTTCATAGCCGATAATATGGGCTGCTGGCCAATAGGCACTGGCATATGGATGCATTTCTTCTGTACAGCTGATTGTTCTATATCCTTGCAAACCAGGCTCATCATCATGGAAATACACCTGTAAATTATTCATATGCTCTACATCCCACCGAATAGATCCTTTTTCTCCATTGATTTCAAAACGATTGCCATTGCGGTTTCCACCTGCAAAACGTGTTGCTTCAAATGTTCCGATTGCACCATTTTCAAAACGGGCCATAAAAATGCTTGCATCATCTACATTTACTTCTCCCATTTGCTCACTTGATGCTGTTCCACTTAAACCAGAACTTTGTTCCACTATCGGGCGCTCTTTAATAAAAGTTTCCATCATCCCATTAACCTCTTTAAATTCGCCGACTAAAAATCTAGCTAAATCCACTATATGTGCAGCTAAATCACCATGGGCACCTGAGCCACTAACTTCTTTATTTAATCTCCATACAAGGGGAAATGATGGATCCATAATCCAATCTTGCAAATAGGTTGCACGAATATGATAAATTTTCCCTAGTCTTCCACTTTGAATCAGCCGCTTTGCAAACTGAACAGCAGGTGCAAAGCGGTAATTGTGATTAATCATATGAATCACACCATTTTTCTCTACTGCTTCTAACATTCTTGCAGATTGTTCAAGCGTCATTGACAGCGGTTTTTCGCAATATACATGCTTGCCTGCTTCAGCTGCGGCAATAGCAATTTCCGCATGACTATTATTTGTTGTTACAATATCAATTAAATCAATATCCTCTCTTTCAATTAACTTTCTCCAATCTGTTTCATAACTTTGCCATCCCATCTTTGCTGCGGCTTCCTTTACCCCAGCTTCATTGCGCCCGCATATCGCCTGCATGACAGGCTCCACATTATTGTCAAAATAAAAAGCTACATCTCGATAAGCATGAGAATGGGCTTTTCCCATAAACTTATAGCCTACCATGCCAATTCGCACTTGTTTTTTACTTATGCCCACCACATTTCCACCTCTCCTTCTCTAATAATATTATTTTGCAAAAAGGCCACTGCTTTTTCAAAACCTTCTTCAATGCTCATAAGGCCGTCTTCATGTTCAATGCTGACTGCTCCCTTATATCCTACTGTCTGCAATGCACTAATAATTTCTTTCCACGTATCTTCCCCATGCCCGTAGCCAACTGTTCTAAACACCCAAGATCTATTGGCTATATCTCGATAGCTCTTTGTATCCAGCACACCATTTATAGCACCATTTTGGTCATCTATTCTCGTATCTTTTGCATGAAAATGATACAATGCATTTTCTTTGCCTAATGCTTTAATACATGCAACAGGATCCATCCCTTGCCAGAAATAATGACTTGGATCAAAATTAGCACCAATCTGTTCTCCACATTCTTTTCTCAAGCGGAGCAATGTTTCTGTATTATAAACAACAAATCCAGGATGTGGTTCAACAGCTACTTTCACTCCATATTCTTTTAAAAATTCATTCTGTTTTTTCCAATAAGGAATTACTTTTTCCCTCCATTGCCAATCCACAACATCAGAGAAATCATTTGGCCATGGACAAGTTATCCAGACAGGGTGCAAGGAATAGTCTGACTCGCCAGGACACCCTGAAAATGTAATAACATTTTCCACCCCTAATTTAGAAGCAAGTTTTACTGTGTCTTGAAATGCTTGATGATGCAAATCTGCAATATTTTTATTTGGATGCAGCGCATTTCCATGACAGCTTAATGCACTGATTTCTATACCACGTTTATCAAATTCTTCCTTGAATTCTTTTAGCTTTTTCTCATCCTTTAAAAGTTCTGCAGGTTTACAATGAGCATCCCCAACATAGCCACCTGTTCCAATTTCTACTGTTTGCAGACCGCTAGCTTGAATATAATCTAATGTTTCATCCAACGTCTTTTTTGAAAATAATACTGCAAAAACTCCTAATTTCATTATTCATTTCTCCTTTATTAGTTAATTTTCACTTAATAGATCCAGATGTCATACCGCCAACGATATGTTTTTGGAATGCAATAAAAATTAAAATGATCGGAATAATCGAGATGGTGGCAACAGCCATTAAACTGCTCCAATCGGTTCCATGCTGCCCTACAAATGTATATAAATGAACAGTCAAAGGGCGAATTGCTTTATCTGTCGTTAAAATTAAAGAAAATAATAGATCTCCCCAGGCGAATAAGAATGAAAATGATCCTACTGTCAAAAGACCTGGCTTTACCAGTGGCAAAATAATTTTGTAGAAAGTTTTAAATTTATTGCATCCATCTAAGGCAGCTGCTTCTTCCAATCCTGTTGGAATGGACATAAAAAATGGACGGAGCACAAGTATGGCAAAAGGAAGCGATGATGTGGTGTTGGCAATTATTAAAGAAAGAAAGCTATTTAGAAGCTGCATTTTAGAAAAAAGAATAAAAAAAGGAAGCGCTAACATAATACTCGGAAGCATTTGGGCTATCAGCAAAGTAATCATGACAATCCCTTTTCCTCTTATCTGCAGTCGAGCAAGAGCATAGGCTACTGGCAGCTAAGATAAGTGTCAAAACTAATGTCCCGCCAGCTATAATAAAACTATTTCCAAAGTATGTTAATATTTCTGGGTTATCAATAAAATTTTTCACATATGCATCAAAATTAACATCATCAGGAATTACTTTTGGCGGTATCGCAAATATGGCAGACATTGGCTTAATCGATGTAACAAACATCCAATAAACAGGAAACAAGAATATAATGGTAGAAAAAACTGCTATAATCGTTGCCATATACTTGCTTCCGACAAGGTTTTTTTTCATTATTCTTGCTCCTCCTTTCTAACCATCCATAAATAGATAGAGGATACTAAAACAAGCAATATAAGCATGATAGTTGTTACAGTTGCCCCAAGAGAAAAATTAAAATCTGTAAATGCGCGTTCATATGCATAGAATGGCAGCACTGTTGATGAATGTACTGGACCACCGCCAGTCATAATTAAAATGATATCGAACACTTTGAAGGTATAAATGATCCCTAACATAATTAAAATAAACATTGTTGGTTTTAAAAGAGGCAGTGTGACAGAAAAGAATCTTCGTATTCTGCCTGCCCCATCTACTTTAGCTGCTTCATACAGCTCCTCAGGCAGTGATTGAAGAGCAGCTAATAAAATAACCATATTAAAGGGGATGCCAATCCAAATATTTGCAATAACAGTACTATACAAAGATGTAGTTGCGTTAGAAACCCATTGAATAGGCTGATCAATGATCCCTACCCATAAAAGGAAGTGATTGATAATTCCATATTCCCCTGCAAACATCCATTTAAATAAGGTTCCAGTAATAACCAATGGAATCATCCATGCCATTAATATAAGAGAACGCAGTACATTTCTTCCAGGGAATTTTTGATTAAAAAACAGCGCCAATAATAAACCAATGATAAATTGAAATACTAGGCATAATCCTGTAAATACAATTGAATTCTTTAATGAAAGAAAAAATAGTTTATCTTTTAAAACGGTGATATAATTCTGAAATCCTACAAAACTTTGTTCTCCCAGCAGATTCATAGCAGTTAAATCTTTAAAAGAAATCATAATATTGTAGCCGATGGGCAATATTAAAAACACTAGAAGAAAAGTCATGCCAGGTATAATAAACATATACTTCCCTAACTTCTCAGCATATTTTACGTTTCCTTTTCTTTCAGCAGCTGCTTTTTTAACTAATGGTGTTTTCTGTGTTTCTGTCTGCATTAGAATTCCACCTCCAGTTTGCAAAAATGGTGTAAATATTACTCTGATAAATACGGTTTAATTTTCTCTGCAGTTTGTTTAACAGCCTCTTCTGGAGTTGATTCTCCTGTTAATACTCCTTGAATCATATTCTGAATTTCATCTGAAATGCTTGGATACTTTGAACCATATGCTCTTGCTTTTGCAACCTGCATACTGTCTGCAAATGGTTTTAGCAGCTTATCATTTTGCCAGTAGTCATCTTCGACCAAATCTTTTCTAGCCGGGATATAGCCTTTTTCTTTAACAAGTTCTTTTAAAACATCCTTTTGTTGAATAAATTCTAAAACATCCCATGCTTCATCTTTATGTTCAGATGTGCTTGTAACAGCAAAGTTTTCTCCGCCTAAAATAGTACCGCCTTTTTTATCTTCAGGTAATTGGACAATATCCCAATCAAAATTTGCTTTTTGCTGCAAATTACTTGTCTGCCATGTACCATTTACCATCATAGCTGTTTTTCCATTAATAAATTGCAAAGCGATATCTTGCTGATTCTGTGTTAATATATCTTTCGGCATGTAACCATTATCAATTAAGTTTTTCCATAATGTAATTGCTTTTACTGTACCTTCACTATTGAAATTATTTAAATCAGAGCCAGCTTGCCAAACAAATGGTAAAAATTGAAATGTTCCCTCTTCACTTTTAATTGCCGATACAGACATACCGTAAATGCCTTTACTTTTATCTGTCAGCTTTTCAGCAGCTGCTGTTAACTCATTCCAATTTGTCGGTGGTTTTATGCCTGCTTTGTCTAATAGCTCTTTATTATAAAATAAAGCTAAATTATTGCTTCCTAACGGCACACCATAATTTTTCCCTTTATAGATGGTAGAAGACCATGGTCCTTCAAAATAAGAATCTGATTCTCCCCACTCTTTTACATTATCTGTTATATCTGCTAATACACCAGCTGCAGCCATTGCTTGATGATCAGGATTATCAATGATTACAATATCAGGAAGTTCCCCACCCGCTGCACCTAATAATAGCTTCTTTTTTAACTCTGCAAAGGGAACCTCTACTCGTTCAATCTTAATATTTGGATGAGCTTCTTCATATTTTTTTATGGCATTTTTAATAGAAATTACTGTTCCATCTGTATCTGTATAAGCATCCCACCATGTTAATGTCACTTTTCCATCACTGCTTGCACTCTTATTTCCACAAGCAGTTACCAACATTAACATTGCTATAATAGTAATAATCATCGACAGCTTTTTCTTCATCACAATAGCCTCCATAAAATGAGTATTTTAATTTTCAACTAATGAAAATGGAATGCTTACTACTCGATTTGATTGAGCCGATTCAATTGTTGCACATGTCAATTCAAAACTTTTAAAATTATCTTCTATTGATGTAATCGGCTTTGTGCCATTTTTAAGGGATTTTACAAAATGATCAAGGGAAAGAGTTCGATCATCATATGGAAGCTCCACATATGGAATTTTTTTTGCTATATTACCAGAATCATATAAGTATACTTCATCATCGATTAATTCAATTGCTCCCTTTTCTCCTACTAGCCGGAATTCTCCATTCCAAGGGGTTTCCTTTCCTTTTGCCACCCAGCTTCCAGCGTAGCTTACAAAAATATTATCTTCAAAGGTGATAGAAACATGGGCATTACAATTCCCTTTAAACCAGCTCCAAGAAGGCCTGTAGCTCTTTGCGTATACTTCTAGTGGATTTTTATTTAGTAAATATCTCATAATATCAAAATGATGAATGGACATATCTTCTAATAGAATATTTTCATATTCATCTCTCCAACCGCCAAAATTAGTTGCTCTATGGAAAGAATAATTTACAAACTCCACATCCCCAATTACATTTTTCTCTAACAAGCTCTTTACTGTTTGTATTGGTTTATTCCAGCGATAATTCTGGCTGATCATGACACTATTAGGATAATTTTGAGTAAATGCCAGCAATTCGGCAGCCTCTTTATATGTATGGGTAAGAGGTTTCTCCATCATGACATGAAGTCCATTTTTAGTTGCTTCCATTGCAAGATTCTTATGTGTTTGTGGTGGTGTCACAATTAGAACAAAATCTGCTTCTACTTTTTGAAAAGCATCTATTGGATCAGAAAACAACCTATTACTAGGTAAATCAGTAATCAATTTTGCTTTAGCCAAATTCTCTTCCATTACATCTACAATCGCAGCCAGCTCAACATCGTTATAATTGTTTAGTAGCTGTAGCCATGACTGGCCAAAACCTCCTGCTCCAACTTGAATCACACGCAACTTATTCATAGGACACTTCCTTTCATGAATTGACTCTTTCAATTTAAAACGCTTTCATTTTATCTGATAAAAAATTTTATATCTCCTTTTTCCATTCACCTCCTTAAATAATCTTCCTCTTTAAAAAAACTAAAATGATTATCGTACATCATTTTATGCCAATAATAACAAGTTCTAAATATAGAACTTGGCATTTTCTTTCATTACAACCTCTAATTTTGTAATTACTTCTTCATTTTTTACATTATTTGCTTCCGTTATATATTCAAATAGCTTATAAATAGTCAGATATCCTTGATTTATAGGATCCTGGCTTATAGTTGCTGTTATGATTCCTTTATTCAGATATTCATATATTTCTTCATTCATATCATGACCTATCAATACCAAATTTTGTTTTAAATGCTCTTCTAAATGTTTTGCAGTATTGGTAAGCTGAGCATTCGCCACATAAATTCCAGAAACAGAAGAAATAGTTTCCGTTAGCTTTTCAAGAGAAGCAAGGGGATTTGAAGGCTCTATCTTTAATGGACCAATCATTTCTACATTAGGGTACGCCTTTAATACTTCCCGGAATCCAGCAACCTTTTCTCTTGATTGATACACAAATTCAGTATCTAATATCAAAGCAATTTTCCCGGTCATCCCTATAAATTTACATAATAATTCTGCAGCCAATCTTCCCGAATTTCGGTAATCAGACCCTATATAATTTAATCTTTTACTCTCAGGAGAGTCATTATTAAAAGTAAAAATAGGAATGCCATTGTCAATGCCATAATCAATTGCATGGACATACGCTTCATCTCCTGCAGCCAATGCAATTGCTGCAACTTCCTTTGCCTCTACAATATGTTTGACAAATTCAGCATTTGCTGAAGAATCCTCGGATGGATAGCGATAGATTTCCAATTCCAGCCCAAAATCAGCTAATTCATTGTATGCCTTTTTAATGCCTATTTCAATTTGCGCCCAAAAATATTCAGGTACCTTGCCGTAGATAACTGCAATTTTATATTCTTTTTTTCTTGATAAAAAACGAGCTAACTTATTAGGAGTGTACCCAAGCTCTTTCGCTTTATCTAAAACTTTGCGGCGAGTTTCCTCTTTTACATTGCCGCGATTATTTAACACTCTATCTACAGTTGCTATTGATAAACCTAATTGTTCTGCTATAGTCTTCGCAGTAATTCTTTGTTGAGATTTCAAATTTACACCTTCTGTTAATGATTTTTATTTTTTAGAAAACAAAGAATTTTTTCTATATGATTATCGTACATCATTTTTATTAACAATGCAATTCCTATTTTTTCACTTTTCTTTTTTTTTTGACATCTAATTTAATTATTTCGGAATGTTTATTCTTTACTCTTTAAAATTCATAGATTCATTGCCAATCAATCGTGGAAATCCTTACATGATAAATTCCCCCGAACTAAAACCACTTATTCTATCAATTGCTGCTGACTATTATAAATAGTGTAAGCTTACGGGAGATGAAAAAATGTTCATTCAACCTGTCTAAGTTATATGTTTCAGGACGATTACATGTTAATTTATTTCCTCTAATCAAAATCCATAAAAAATCACTACTGTTTAGCTGATAGTATTTTTACAACAATTAGGCCCACTTGCCGAGTACTGGACAAAATAACATAGGGATGATTAGCGACTTGCTGCCTTCGGAATCATGCTAAAAACCCTCGACATTCTTTTATACATGCCGGGGGTTTTTAGTAACAATTATTTAACTATAGTTTCATTCTTTATCCCCAAATTTCCTGTGCCACATCCACAATAAATTTTAATTTTGCCCATTGCTGTTCTTCTGTTAATTTATTGCCATGGTGTGTGGAAGCAAATCCACATTGCGGGCTGATGCAAAGCTGTTCAAGAGGAACATATTTAGATGCTTCTTGCACACGAGCTTTAATTGCTTCTTTATCTTCTAGTTCGCCCTTTTTAGAAGTGAAAACTCCTAAAATCACTTGCGTTCCATCAGTTGGAACATATTCTAACGGTTTGAAATCGCCAGAACGATCATCATCATACTCTAAGAAGAAGCCGTCTACTTTTTCTTTCGCAAAAAAGCTGGGAGCGATTCGATTATATGGACCCTCGAAGGCCCAAGCTGATTGATAGTTTCCGCGGCAAAGATGAGTTGTCACCACTAAGTCTTCAGGTTTGCCTTCAAGCACCCCATTTACAACATGCAAAGCAAGATCAATTAAATTTTCTCTTTCTAAGTCACTTTTCGCAAATGGAAGCTCTGGTGCACAAAGTCCTGCAATATATACATCATCCAACTGCAAATAGCGGCAGCCAGCCTGATAAAATGCTTGGATGGCATCACGATAAGCTTGGATAATATCTTTAGCGAACTCTTCAACAGTTGGATACGTTTCTTCATTGCGAATGCCAGCATTAAAAAATTGATTCGGACTAGGAATAGTCATTTTTGCAACAGCACGATCACCGACAATTTCTTTAAATTCAATAAAATCTTTCAGATGAGGATGATCTGGATTAAAGGATACCTTGCCAGTCACACGCACATCGTAAGCCTCGGTTTCTACACCTTTAAATTTATATCCATGCTCAGGAACATAACCTTCCACACCGTTTAAATGCTCCATAAAATCCGTATGCCAAAATCTGCGGCGGAATTCCCCGTCCGTTACCGCTTGCAGGCCAACTTCAATTTGTTTGTCTACGATTCTTTTGATTTCCTCTGTCTCTATAGCACGCAGCTGTTCAGCTGTAATAGCACCTTCTGCGAATTGTTTTCTTGCATCGTGAATCGATTGAGGGCGAAGCAAGCTTCCTACATGATCTGCCCTAAATGGTGCTTTAATAATTGTTTTAGTCATTTGAATTCCTTCTTTCATTATGTTTTTTATGTCAAAGGTCCATAATCAAGGTATCTAGAGGATATTTCCTCTCTAAGCAAGACTGTTTTAGAATAGTTGGAACTAATTTTTTCTTTCTCTTCATTTCTTTTGTTTATGTACTATAAAATAAATGTAACATGAGAAAAGGAGGATAGGATAATACATAAAATCTATCTCTTGTTATAACTTTAAGCTAGAACCGCGATTGTTGTTCTTTGTCAAAATCACTTTCCAATAAGCAATAAAAATTCCCCCAGCCGACCAGTCCTGAGGGAATCGATATTTCAGTATATTATAAAACTCCAGAAGCCTACTGTTATTATTTTTGCTTTTATTCCTACTTAAAATCTTCTCCATTTGTTGCAATCACTTTTTTATACCAATGATAGCTGTCTTTCAGCAGACGCTTCTTGCTGCCTTTGCCATAGTCATCTTGATCTACATAAATGAAGCCATAGCGTTTGGACATTTCTGATGAGGAGCAGCTGATAATGTCAATTGGCCCCCATGCATAATAGCCGCGCAAATCTACACCATCTTTGATTGCTTCTTTCATTTGTTCGATATGAGCTCGATAGTAGTCAATACGATAAGAATCATGAATTTCTCCATCTTCTAATTTATCATAGTAGCCTACACCATTTTCGGTAATATAAATTGGACACTGATATCGATCATAGAATAGGTTAAGATATGTTCTTAAACCGACTGGATCAATAGACCATCCCCAAGGATTTGCATCCAATTCTGGATTTCGGTAATCTTCATTTCCATTTGCATAGCTTTTAGCATCGCAAATTCGGGTATAATAATAGGAGAATGACATAAAGTCCGCCGTATTTTTCAGTGCTTCTTCGTCCCCTTTGCCAAATTCAATACTAATGCCGATATCGTCAAAATATCTGAATGCATAACCTGGATAATATCCTCTTAACAATACATCGGAAAAAAAATATTCCATTTGATTATGGCGAACAGCAGCCAGCACATCTTCTGGTTTTGGGGTCGCTGGATACACAGGACCCCCGCATAACATCATGCCAATTTGCAGATCTGGATAATTGTCATGAGCATATTTTGTTGCATAGCCGCAAGCAACCATTTCATTGTGAACACCTTGATATTTTGCTTCCAAAAGATTATCTACTTTATCTTCTGCAATGCCTAGATGATTAAATGATTCATGAACAATTAAATTAATTTGATTGATAATAATCCAATGTTTTACTTTTTCATGATAACGGTCAAATAATACTTCACAAAAACGATTAAAGAATTCAATTAATTCGCGAGAATACCAGCCTTTATAGGCAGTTGTTAAATGCAGAGGCATTTCATAGTGAGAAATGGTAATCATCGGCTCCATTCCATTTTTTAAGATTTCCTCAAATAAATCATCATAGAACTTCAAACCTTCTTCATTAGGCTCTAATTCATCGCCATTCGGAAAGATTCGTGACCATGCAACAGAGGTTCTGAATGTTTTAAAGCCCATTCCTGCTAATAATTCTAAATCCTTTTTATACGTATGGTAAAAATCGATGCCCCAACGTTTTGGGAAAACACGGTCTGCACTATCTAAGGCAGCTTCAATATATGCTGTATCTATTTCTTTATTTGATTTTTTCTCAATGGGAATATCAGCGCGGAATTCATTAATGTCCGCTACACTTAATCCTTTTCCACCGATATCATATGCTCCTTCTATTTGATTGGCTGCAATAGCACCGCCCCATAAAAAATCTTTTGGAAAACCTGTTGGCACTTTACTCATATTTATCCTCCATTTCTGCTTTTTCTAATTTTGCTAAACGAGCTTCATAGGCTTCAAAAATCTTGATCATTCTTTTGGCAATATTTATTTCACTATATATTGTCATTAATGTATCTTGAGCATGTGCAAAAAGCACCGAATACTCCCCTGATTCCCCTTGGGTTTCTGCTGAAATGGCATTTGTCTGAATATGATGTGCTTTGACGATTTCACCATTTGCTAATTTGATTTCTTCTTTTGCTTTTTCAAAGCTGCTATTTTCGATTGCTTTTAATGCATTCATACAATGAACACGGGCATCTCCTGCATGGAGAATAATTTGCATGGCATTTTGTGCAGTTTTTTCATCCATCTTTATTAATCTCCTTAAAAAAATAATTATTTTGTTTCTTTTAATTCATTTTCCATTTCTTGTTTCTCATACACTTTAAAAAATGGATACCAAATAAGAGTAGCTACAAGAACACATATCAGCATTAAAATAATTCCACTTATTGTTCCTGTTGTGACCCATGTTGCAATTGGAAAAGGCACATACCATAAATCAAAAACAATCTTTGGAATAGGAGCAAAAGGAATTACTTTTGTGCCGATCCAAATAATGATTGGCAATACAATTCCAATAATCCACATTGGCAGCATCATAATTGGATTCCATGCAATTGCTCCAAAAACGACTGGTTCATTAATATTGAAAATGCTTGGAGTAATGCTTGCTCGCCCAAGAGCTTTCAGTTTGGCATTTTTAGAAAAAGCTAACATGATTACTAAGGGCAGTGTACAGCCTATCCCGCCAACCCACAAATAAGCAGAAAAAATAGTTTCCGAAGTTACAAGGTTAGCAGCCCCAGCAGTGGCATTAGCAGTAATCGCCGCTAAAAAAACTGGTTTTGTTACAGGAGTAAGCACCCATGTTGAAATGCCCAGTGTATATAAAAAGCAAGTAATAAACATAATCAATGGAAAACCCCATGGTGACTCCATAATAGATGCTAATGGCATAAATATTCGCAAAATAGTATTATATAAATCAAATCCGACAATATCGACTACTAGCCAAGCTGCCACAAGAACAACTGCAATAGGAAGCATGGCATCAAACCATGCACGGACAAAATCCGGAATAACCGACTCTTCTTTAAAGAAAGAGAACCTTCCAAACAGCCCCATTATCCATCCGGCAAATACTCCTGCAACAATGGCGACAAACATGCCTCCTGCACCAAGTGATTCATGACTGAAACCAATTGCTTTATCTGCAATAACCTGGGGAGAAATAATAATCAAAAAGGTAATAAGACCGGTGCATCCAGCGATAAAGCGCTGTTTGCGCAAGCGTTTCTTTTCCATTAGGTTAAAAGGAATCAAAAAAGAAATTAAAAGAGACAGCATGCCCATTGTCCATCCGAATAATGCCCAAAAATTAGGATAGTTTTTAATATGAAATACATCTCCAGGAATGGTCAACAAACAGAATACAGAACCTAAAAAGATAAACGGAAGCAGCTGCATAATAGAATCCTTTAATGTCACTACCCAGACATTATGATTAATTTTGTTCATTTTAGGTGAGAAGTCATTTTCCAGCCAACCAATCAGTTTCTCCATATATGACAAACCTCGATTCGTAAATTATTTGAATTCCTTTAATAAATCCTCTATGGCTGCCTCTCCATCAAGAGTGGAATAATATGACGGCTTCATTAGTAAAACTTTTACATCAGCATCCCCTATATACTCCTCAATTTCATCTAAAATGTACGCTAAGTGAGGTCCGACCATTAAAGCATCGATTTCATCAATATAATTTTCGATTTCGGCTTCCCCTCTAGCTTTAATGCTAATATCTAGATTACGATTTGCTGCAGCTTTCCGAATATTTGACGCCATAAAACCAGAACTTGCCCCAGATCCGCATACTAATAATACGTTTAATTTTTTCATAATAAATCCTCCTCCCTTTATGATAACGCTATCATTTCTTACAATTAAAATATAATATGAATAGTAGCACCTTTCCAATATTCATTTACACTTAGGCGGTGCAAATGAATATTTTGGGAGTGCAAATACATAACAAATCACATTATTTCAATGAAATGAGGAGAGAGTAATGAATATTAAATACAGAGATATTCTTCGCTATCTAAGTAATCAAAATGGCTGGACTTCCTCGACCCAACTTGCCAATGCATTAGGCATTTCCAAAAGAAGTGTCAAAACATATATTGCTGATATTAATTCAATGGAGTTCGGTTTGATTGCTTCGTCCAATAAGGGGTATCAAGTGAACTTAAATAAATTAAACTTCTTTTTCGCATCCCTGAATAATGCCATTCCTCAATCACAAAAAGAACGAGCTGAATATCTTCTAAAATGCTTGGTTAATGCAGATAGTCCAGTAAGTATTTTTGATTTAAGCGAGGAATTATTTATCAGTGAAGTCACCTTAAAAGGCGATTTGCGGAAGGTCAAAAAACGTTTGAGCGACTATAATTTGGAACTGAAAATTTACGGAGACACTATACAAATTGTTGGCCAGGAAAAGAGCAAACGCAAATTAATGAGTTCCATCCTTTATAGTGAGACAAATGGCAATTTTCTAGATATAGATAAATTAAAGGCAGCTTTTGTGGGACATGATATCGATTATATTCGAGATGTGGTTGCTGAAGTTTTTTCCACTTATCATTATTTTACAAATGATTATTCCCTTACCAATATTATCCTTCATATTGCCATTGCCATTGATCGAATGAAAAATAGTTTTATTTATACACAGCAAATAGATAGAGAAGCCCATTTAGAAAAGGAATACAAAATCGCAAATGAAATCGCCAAAAGACTTGAAGTTCACTTTGGTGTGAAATACTCGGAAGGAGAAATGCTCGACCTTGCTTTCCTTATTTCCAGCAGCGGAACAAGCATCAACTTTATGCATCTGCAGCTATCTGATTTGCAAGATGTCGCAGGGCTAAGGTGCTTAAATTTAGTGGAGCGAATACTTGAAGATCTGCAGAACAATTATTATATTGTCATTGAAGATGCAGATGTTCTCGTGCGCTTGACACTCCATCTCAAAAATTTGCTTATGCGTTTGGAAAATAAATTTTCCAGCAAAAACCCGCTGACTGTTGCCATAAAGCAAAACTGCCCATCCATCTATGATTGTGCTGTTCATGTTTCCTATACCATTAAAGAAGAAACCGGATACACGATTAATGATGATGAAATAGCCTATATTGCCTTTCATTTAGGCTATGCTCTAGAAATGCAAAAGCAGGCCAATTCTAAAATTGCTTGCTCTATCCTTTTTCCTTTTTATTATAATTTCAACGTACACCTTATGGAAAAGTTAACCCAATATTTCGGTGAAGATCTGCTCATTCAGCATGTTGTAACAAATGAAAGTGATTTAGACTTTCTAAACAGCGATTTAATCATTTCAGCAGTACAACTTAATCTAGTGCCAAAAGTGCCATTTGTTTTGATTAACCCATTATTCTCAAACAACGATAAAAATAAAGTGGCAAATAAGATTAAAGAAATTAAAGAAACAAAGCAAAAAGAATTATTTAAGAAAAATCTTGAGACAATGATGGATGAACAACTGTTTAACATAGATCATTCCGTTAGGACAAAAGAGGAAACACTTAAAATGATGTGTAAAATTATGAATAAAAAAGAGTATGTGGATGCTAACTTTCTTGCAAACGTAATAGAAAGAGAAGCCATGTCCTCCACAGGATTTGGCCGTATCGCCATACCACATGCCATCAAAATGAATGCCAAAAAGACCGGGATGTTCGTTTTGATAAATGATAAGGGAATAAAGTGGAATGATTTAACAATAAATCTAGTCTTGCTTATATCTGTCAGCAAAGATGATCGAAGACTATTTCATGATGTATTTGATTCACTAGCAGCTATTCTGACCGAAGAAGGAAATGTTTCGCAAATTTTGACTGCGGGCGATTATCAGAAATTTGTGGACTTGCTTGTGGGATGTTATTGATAAAAGGAAATGTAGTTTCTCATGATGCACTAGACTTTTAAGTTAATGGCCGTTTAGCAAACTTAATAAAAATGCCTGGCCCCAAGTACATGAAAGTATTGCTGCACCCGTGGTCAGGCACTTATTAAAAATCAAAGAAAACAGGCCTCACTTGAGACCCAACATTCCATTTACTACATCTTCTTTATAGTTATTTTTTATAAACTCTTCTTCTTCTTCTTCGCTTAATATTCCATAAGCTTTGCCAATTGTTCCATCTTGCAATTTCCAAAAATAATTATGATCTTCATCTATCTCTTCAAAATTGTTATTTTTCCATTTACCCACTATATCTAATAGTTCTATTTTATGTTCAAAATCACTTTTTTCAATAATATCATACACTTGATTTACTGTATCTTCTAAAATAGGAACTGCTCCCCACTTTTCTTTTGCTTTTACTTTCTGATGTGTCATTTGATGCATAACCTGCACAACTTCATCTTCTGTTGACTGATCATTTAGTTTCGTATCGTATGTCACACCATCTATTTTACCAGTTTGTTCTTCTGATTCGTTTTTGCGCTCTTTCCCTGCAGATTCCTCTTGTTCATCAGTCTCTTTGGCCAACGCTGAGCTCACCACAGAATTCCCGCTGTTTTCCGGATTATATGTAGGAAGTATAGAGACCCCCCAGGCTAGTGAAGCAGCCAATAATATGGTTGATAAAGTGATAATTAATTCCTTTTTCATGCTAATCCCCCTTAGTCAGCTATGTACGCTTTAATGATTGATTATCTATGTTTCTTCTATTCTAACAAACCTTTTATTGGTAATAAAACCATAAGAATACAGAAAATCATGAAAAAGAGAAATAAATAAATGCCACTTGGATATTAGGTAAACTCCAAATGGTTTTATGTTTTAACTCGTAAGAAAAATATTATAACAAGCAATTTAAATTGTAGCGTTATTAATAAATCTAATTACTAAAATCATAAAAAATAAACTTTTCTACATACCAATATCCTTTGGTCTCCAAAAATCCGTATACCCATTATCAATGGAATAATGATACAAATCCGTCAGCTTTTTTCCGCTGTACACCTGCATATCCTGCCGAGTAATGAATTTTTTTTCTGCTAAAAAATGTTCATTTCGATCAATTAATGATGCTAAATATTGATCTTCTGCCAATTTATCATTTTTTGCAAGATTGCAAGTTTTACAGGAGATAACCAAGTTCCATATTTGATCTGCCTGAACAAAACTCCATGGAATAAAGTGATCTACATGTACAGATGTTTTCCTTTTAATTTCTTTTCCACAATAGAAACAGAAGCCATTATAAAAAGAAGATAAAAGTACATAAAATTGATTCAATGATGCTCGTTTAGAGACATTTTCTACTTTCATCAGCAGATTCTTTGTGTCCCCTTCTTCATTGAATTTCTCTAAAAATAATGCCAGCTGGTAATTCGTCAAATAGCTAAGTATTCGCTGAAATCGCTGCATAAATGAATAGAAGGCTGGATTAAATCTTATCCTTTCTTTTGTGTTATCAAAGTCATAAACTGTATGGTCTGTATCCCCATATAAAGCTCCCATCACGTTAATCTTGCATTTTCTTTTTACCTTTATAGTAACTTCTACTTGAACCTGGGGAGAAAGTTTATCAAATATAAGCGTTTCTGGAATCTGATATTTCGCCTGAATATCCATCAGTACCCTCTGTATCTCTGCTTTTTTCCCCTTCATATTAATTTGGTTTAGTTTATGGTGGATAACCAAATTCCAATATATCTTTGCAAAACTACTAAATAAACTAGAATAAGAAAGCTCGAGATGCTCATTCACATTATATAAATTCTCCAACATAGACTTTATCAGTACAAACTTATAAGTAGTTGAATTTCGAGATTTACTCGAAAAAATATAATTAAAATGCCCCCATATTTCCTTATCTGTTAAATATTCTGTCTTCATTTCCCCGACTTGCAGCTTAAAACTCATGCTTGTTCACCTATTTTCTATCTCTATCCTCTAGTAAGAATTAATCTAATCTCCTACTTCTAGATATCTAACATTTTAACTACTGCCTATATAAAACATGCAGTTAAGTTTTTCTTTATTCCTATTTTTAATAAAACTGCTCTTGTTTCCGCACTCCACATGCATGACTGTAGAAACATCTTATTAAAAATAATACATTATAAAAAGTCAGCAAAAATCAACTAAAGCATCCATTATATTTTCACTAAAAAATGCTATCATAATAATAACCCAAACACCCACAGGAGGCCCTAGCAAATTGAAAAAAACAATAAATGTCGTCGCAGCAATCATTGAAAATGACCAAAACGAAATACTATGTGCACTTCGCTCTCCACAAATGTCTCTTCCTAATAGATGGGAGTTCCCTGGTGGTAAAGTAGAAAAGGGGGAAAATATCTTTTCTGCTTTGGAACGAGAAATCCAAGAAGAGCTAGGATGCCAAATAAAAGCTAACGAATTATTTCACGAAAATACTCATGAATACGAAGCGTTTATTATTACTTTAATATGCATTAAAGCAAACATTATAGAGGGTACTCCCACTACTAGTGAACACTCGAAACTTATATGGCTAAAAAGGGAAAATCTTGACTCTCTAAACTGGGCACCTGCAGATATTCTTGCGGTTACTGCATTAATAAATGAATAAAAGATCTCTCTCTACAACACACTTTTATTAGCTCTAGGCACTAGATAAGCCGGCATCTCTTCCCTTAGTTCCCATACAAAACTAACTGGCTTACTTCCAGAATTTTTCACATAATCTACTGTTCCTAAAAAAACAAATGGAGAAGTATAACTATTCTCCTTTTTATATTCACGAACAAAAAGTGCGATCTGATGGTCATTTTTCCTGTGTGTGATGTATCTTTTTGCTGTTTCACTCGTTTCTGCTACTTTACTTTGTGTTTGCCAATGAAATAGTTTTTCGTTGATGGCATAGTCTTCGTAAAGAGTGGATGGTGAGAAATCTTTTTCTGATTTATTTAATGTTGTGAAAAAGATATCCATATTTTTTTCTTTTAAATGTTTTACTCCTTCTCGGAATGCTGGACTGCTTTTTTCATTGTAATAGCCCATTGCGGCTAAAACTTGAGTTGTTGTATATTTGCTGTGCACTCCTAAAGGACAAGGAAAGGGTAAATCGTTTTCGATTTCAATTGTTTCTAAAGAGTTGTATAGGTAATGTAAGATTTCTAATAATTCAGTTCTATATTCAGCTATTTGTATGATTTGTTGAATTCCTTCCTCTATTGAAGAGAATCCTTGTTTTTCTGGATGGCCTTGATAGAAGGTATAATAAAACATGGCTAGCATTAATTTATCTTCTTCACCACTTATAGTTCCTTCCTTTATATAATGAAGTAGAAACTTTAATAATTTCGGTGAATTCAAATGAAAAAAATGTGGTAATCTACTTTTAATAAATTTTTCATTTTCGATTTCTACCGCCTCTATTAATCCTGCGGCTACTTTCATTTGATAAAAACTTCGATCACCATTTTTTCCATATAGATCATATAAAGTGAAATGATGATGCTGTAGGAAATTACTTAATGTAAGTTCTAAACCAGTATCTTCGGTGAAAAATTTGATCTTGTTTACCAAATTTACTTTTGTTAAGGCACTGCTTTTTATATTTCGTAATATATATTCTTTTGCTTGCTTTTCTAATTGGATAAAACTACCTTTTGGAAGGTTAAAAAATCCATTTTCTACATAATGTCGAACGGAATGTTTTGTTTTCCCGATAAGTGCGCGGAATTTTTCTTCAAAATTATAGTTTTGATGTGCTTGACCAACAAAATCTAAAACAGTTAAACAGTCTTTTCCCTCAGACAAACGCAAGCCTCTCCCTAATTGCTGTAGGAAAACAGTTAAGGATTCAGTTGGTCGGAGAAAAAGAATGGTATTCACTTCTGGTATATCAATCCCTTCATTATATAAATCTACAACAAAAATAAATTTGATTTCTCCACTCACTAATTTTGCTTGTGCTTCTTTTCGTATTTGGCTATCCACATTTCCATATAAAGCTAAAGAAGGGATTCCTGCATTACTAAAAAACGCTGCCATATATTTTGCATGTGCTATCGAGACACAAAATCCTAATCCTTTAACATCCCCTATATCAGTCACATATTTATGAATACTATTTATTATTTGATTGCTTCTTTTATCATTTGATGTGTAGATATTTTCTAATTCTTTTATCTCATAGCCTCTTCTACTCCACTTTAATTTCGATAGATCCACATCATCACTTACACAGAAATATTGAAATGGACTCAGTAATTTTTGATTAATCGCCTCTGTTAATCGCATTTCAGCAGCAATTGCATCATCAAAATAGGTTAGAATATTCTTTCCATCCATTCGTTCTGGTGTTGCTGTTAATCCTAGTAATACTTTCGGTTGATAATGTGCTAATAATTTTTGATAAGATTCTGCAGCTGCATGGTGAAACTCATCAACAATAATAAAATCATAAAAATCACTTGTTGTGTGTTTATGCATTTTTTTACTATTAAAGCTTTGAATACTTATAAATAAATGATCTAATGAGTGGGCCTGATTATTCCCCACTAAAAGATTTCCAAAGTTTGCATCCTTTAACACATAACGAAATGTATCACGACTTTGCTTTAATATTTCTTCTCGATGTGCAACAAATAAAAGTCGAGCTGGTTTATTTCTTTGATAATATCTTTTATAATCAAATGCCGAAATAACTGTTTTTCCAACACCTGTTGCAGCCACTAATAAATTTTTATAACGGCCATATGTTTCCCGCTCAACTTGTAGTTTTTCTAATATTTCCTTTTGATAGAAATATGGTTGAATATCAAATACAAACTGAAAATCATTTGTTTGATCTTTCTTTTTTAACAAAGCTAGCTTTAATCGTTCTTGATCTTCTTTCTTTTCTGGATTGAATGGTTGGAATTCTCGATCATTCCAATAGCTTTCAAATGTTGCTTCAAACTTTTTTACAATATCAAATGAATCCTTTTCTGTTACTTTTATATTCCACTCTAAGCCAGATGTTAATGCTGGATTAGATAGATTAGAAGAACCAATATATGCGGTACTAAACCCTGTATCTCGTTTAAAAAGATAGGCTTTTGCATGCAATCTTGTTCGTTCAATATCATAGGAAATCTTAATTTTTGTATTTGTTAATTTACTTAATTCTTCTACCGCTTTATAATCGGTTGCTTCCATATAGGATGTTGTGATTACTTGTAGTTGCCCACCATTATCAGTAAACTGCCGTAACTCTTCGATGATACAACGTAATCCGCTCCATTTTATAAAAGAAACAAGCATATGTATGATATTAGAAGAAAGAATCTCCCGTTTTAATTCTTCTAGCATGCTAGGTTCATAGTTAGAACCAGTAAATAACGAACTTTCTGAAATAGGTGTTACAGGCCGAATAATCTCTTGTTTTTTAATGCTTTTTATACTATTAATCTTTGAATAAAGATGTGTAAGTACCTCTCCTTCTTCTGCAATTTTTAAAGAAACAAATTCTTCCTCCTCTAATTTCTCACTTAAAGTCTGAATCATATCATTGCATGTTTGAATTTGCTGCAGCAACGCTTCTCGATCATCCTTTACCTGTTCCCTTACATACATTAACGCTCTTCTCGTTACAAGAGAAATATAGGATGCTAATATTTTACGGGCTTCTTCTACATCCATTGGTTCTTTGCCTATATCATTTGTTTCGGCATTAATCATACCAAGTTCATCTTTAAGATTTTCGTTGATTATTTGTTCATAAATTCCTTCTTTAAGCACTCATGTCACTCCTTAGAGGTTATTACTTCTTTTCCTATTAATTATAGGTAAAATTATACAACAAAAGATGCACCAATAATGGTACATCTCTATGAAATACTAATTATTTACTCCCCCACCGGATACTTCTCCCGATTCTTCACCATCTTCGCCAACGCTTCCTTCTCTAAATCAATCCCTAATTTATCCGCCAACTGAATCAGATAAATTAGCACATCGGCCATTTCTTCCTTTATATTTTGCATGTCTTTTTCTTTTGCTTCTTCGCTTGATTTCCATTGAAAGTTTTCTAATAGTTCGCTTGCTTCTAATACAATCGAAATAGCTAAGTCTTTTTCATCATGGTATTGTTTCCAGTTTCGTTCGTCTCGGAATGCTAGTATATCTTTTATTAATGCTTTCATTGTTTTGTCTCCTATTCATATCGTGTTGAATCTTCTGCAACTTGTTCAATTGATTTAAAAAATTCATTTTCTTTATATTGTATATTGCTTAAGTTATGTCTTTCTTTGAGATAGTTTGCTAATTCTGCATCAGTGCAATAAACAAAGCAGCCTTTTTGTCCTCTTGTCATAAGTGTTCTATATGTATTGCGGATAATTTCATCAGCTAGTTTTTCTGCTTTTTCTTGTTCTTCTTTTAACATCTTTTTTAAGCCTTTTAATGATTGATCTGTTTTTGCCCGTGCTGTATGGTCTGTAAGAATTATATCGTTTTCAACTTTTAAATCGTCTCCAATAATAACTCCAGCATAATCAAATTCCAGCCCTTGGCATGTATGAATGCAGCCTGCTTCTTTTACAGAATGTTCATCAATTGCCCAAGCTTCTGTATTGCCTAAATTCCAGCTCATTTTAAAATCATGTTCCGGTATTTCAATATCATAAATAGTCGGATTGTTTTTCCCTTCTTTTATCCAATTCCAACAGTAGCCTGCGACCATTCTTGCTTTATTATTCACTTTATTTAGCTTTTCAATTTCTGCACGTAATTCATTCGGATTGTCGTAAACACGAAAGTCATACTGGCTTCCTATAAAATTACTATTTGCTGTTTTACGAATCTGCAGGACATCATCTAGCCATGCTAAGTAGCCATTCGAACCATTGCAGCGAAATTGGGATTCCAATTTCATTATATGAATATCTGCTCCTGCTTTTTTCGCATACTTTTTTATTTCGCCGATTGTTCCGGAGTCCTTTAAAGTAACCTTTTGTCGCTCATCTATAAAGAAAATGGAAAACTTGCTTGCATGAATAATTTCTTTTGTTTGATTTTCTCCAAGGTTTTGAAACATACCAGACTTTTCATTTAATCGATGGGCTTCATCCACAATCAGTACATCTAGTTCATTTTTTTCTGCATTTATGTAGCTGCCAGATCCTTTAAATAAGTTATCAATATGGCCTCTGCGAAAGTCTTGTTTTAGTTTTCTTGCGTAGACATTACGAGGTGCGGAATTTTTGGTAACATACTGGCACACCATATTTTGCCCCGTTAACTCTACCATTAAATTAATCGCAAGCACGGATTTTCCAGTACCAGGCCCTCCTTCTACAAGTAATACTTGTTTCGTACCGGTGCGAATCGCTTCCTTTGCCAAAAATAAAGCTTCCTCGTAAACCACCTTCTGCTCATCAATCATTACAAATTCTTGATTTCCCTTTAGCATTTTATTTAAAGAGTCTTGCAGGGATTTAGATGGTCTTATTTTTCCCTTCTCTATCTTATAAAGATTTTCTTTATTATCGCCAACTTGTATATATCGTTTGATAAATTCTCGCAGTCTTTTTGCTTCTCCTTTTTTAAAAACAGGAGCCTTCTTTACATAATAATCATAAATGCTGTCTGTTAGTGGATCTTGATCTCCTTGATTTATATAATTGTGTAAATATGCACATGGGGAAAATTGCATATCATTATTCTGGGCATTTTCATTATAATCTCCTATTAACGATGCATAAGACCATGCTTGATAGGATGGATGAGTCATTTCTCTAATCCCCTTATTAATCATTGTCTTCACAATTGCTTCTTTCCCTTTTACTGCCTCAACCTTTTCCCATTGCTTTAATTCCACAATGACAACAGAGTTTTTATCCTCTTTTTTTCCTGATAAAAGAAAATCTACTCGTTTGGATGTATGGGGAATTCGAAATTCTATTGCTACACCCGTATCGTCTGGAATTTCCTCATCATGCAGGATGCGATACATGTATTGCATAGAATTATCCCATGCTCGAACTTCACGCTCATTAATTTTCCCAATCTTAGAGTGATAGTTTGCGCAAATATTATTTACTAGTTCATCGTTAAAAACATCCTGCAGAAATTCTGATTTTGTAGCTTCATAGACTATCATTATACTTTTTCCTTTATTTTTATATTTTTGATAGGACCATTTCTTTTACTAAACAAATTTATTTAAATTAATCAACTGTCTCTATACTTATTTTACCATCTATTTATGACTCCAGTTAAACAAATCCATTCCTTTTGATATTTTTCAGGAAATAAATAGAATATCACCTTTTCTCTAATACATTAGAACAAAATAATAAAAGAATAGAGTTCCACAATATATCAATTGGGGAAAATAAAATGCAGCACAACTTAAAAAGGGGTCTGACCCTAAATTTCACACCATTTTCAGTATTTCGATCCACGCACCCATATAGAGTGCGACGGAAAAATTGTGTGGTTTGGTCAAGATGGTTCTATTTCAATCCACGCACCCATATAGAGTGCGACTTATTATTTTTTGCACATAGATGATATGTTGTATCAATTTCAATCCACGCACCCATATAGAGTGCGACCTCAGTAGTATAAGTTCTCTATCATCTAATTCAGATTTCAATCCACGCACCCATATAGAGTGCGACCTTTCGCGGGAGTATATTTCAAATCGCACAACATATATTTCAATCCACGCACCCATATAGAGTGCGACACATTCACAGATGACACTTTATCTAATAAACGGTATTTCAATCCACGCACCCATATAGAGTGCGACACTTTCTTTGAATTGTTTAGCAACTAAAGGCATATTTCAATCCACGCACCCATATAGAGTGCGACATTTAATAGATGATCATACTCCAGTCATTATAACGATTTCAATCCACGCACCCATATAGAGTGCGACATTTAATAGATGATCATACTCCAGTCATTATAACGATTTCAATCCACGCACCCATATAGAGTGCGACGTGTACTCTTTCCGTGTTTCTTTACTAACATTAGAAATTTCAATCCACGCACCCATATAGAGTGCGACTAGATTGCTAAGTATTGCTTGTGTTTCTCGGTGAGATTTCAATCCACGCACCCATATAGAGTGCGACTGTACAGTTTGTCCAGCATATAGATTAATAAGGCCTATTTCAATCCACGCACCCATATAGAGTGCGACCCTACTGTGCTGCCAATATTGTTTATATTAAGCAATTTCAATCCACGCACCCATATAGAGTGCGACGCAAATGGTTTAGCTGCAAATTGCGCCTGATTATTTCAATCCACGCACCCATATAGAGTGCGACAGCAAATTCATCTGTACAATAAAATCCTTCTTTATTTCAATCCACGCACCCATATAGAGTGCGACTATTTTCATTGTACCCTCTATTCATAGCTTCTTGATTTCAATCCACGCACCCATATAGAGTGCGACTTCCGCAACCAGTAGTTATCAAAGAAAGTAATATTTCAATCCACGCACCCATATAGAGTGCGACACGGACCTTCCAACAGTTCTGCTGGCCTATGTTCAATTTCAATCCACGCACCCATATAGAGTGCGACATGCTCTTTTGGTAAAAATGAGAAAGGTGTTTATATTTCAATCCACGCACCCATATAGAGTGCGACGGTAAACCTTATCGAAAACAAGCTTATGAGTATGCATTTCAATCCACGCACCCATATAGAGTGCGACAAGAGTACCATTAGATAACTTAGCTAAAATATGCATTTCAATCCACGCACCCATATAGAGTGCGACGTGACGTTGATTATTTTGATGAAAGAGCACTTCATATTTCAATCCACGCACCCATATAGAGTGCGACTTAATATTTGATTTATTTCCTTGTGTCTTTGTGATTTCAATCCACGCACCCATATAGAGTGCGACATATGCGACAAAAAACTGGAGGTAATCAATGATATTTCAATCCACGCACCCATATAGAGTGCGACGAAAAGAAAACGCGGCTGCTTTGGTCAAAGATTTATTTCAATCCACGCACCCATATAGAGTGCGACTGCTACCAGCTGCATATATGTGCCCATCGGTTGAGATTTCAATCCACGCACCCATATAGAGTGCGACGCTCAGGATATGAAGACATTTTTTAATGAAAAAATTTCAATCCACGCACCCATATAGAGTGCGACACCAACATTTATAAGACCAGAGCCGTTATTGCAGATTTCAATCCACGCACCCATATAGAGTGCGACGCTCCTTTACGTTTATGCCGGACTAGATCAATAATTTCAATCCACGCACCCATATAGAGTGCGACCATATTTTCTTTTTTCTTGCGAAGTTCTCTGGAATTTCAATCCACGCACCCATATAGAGTGCGACATAAGTAACAATGCCTTTTACATCTTTCGCTTGGATTTCAATCCACGCACCCATATAGAGTGCGACGATACATATTTCTTTAATGCTTTCTTTAAGTCGGATTTCAATCCACGCACCCATATAGAGTGCGACGCTGCTCTTGAAATTCTTAGTCCAAATTTAGAAAAAATTTCAATCCACGCACCCATATAGAGTGCGACAGCGATTTTTATCCAAATAAAGTAATTTTACACTTTAAATAGTTTAAAAACCTCTATTTTCCTAGTAATTACGAGGAACAACAATTTAAAAAAATAGGATTTAATACTTTTACGTTAAAATTAGAGGTGCGAATCTATCTGAAAGATTATGTGAGCTTTACATTCGCACTATAAGATTAAAGGACCTTCTAAATCAAGGGATTCTTTAACTCCAATATGTTCTATTTTATTTTTATAATTATTACCTAACTGATAAAACCTTAAACTATCCTGCCTTTTGTCTATAATACTTATAAGTTCATGCTTTAATAAGGTGAGTTGTGTTGCATCTACAATGCATTCGAATACTGAATTTTGCACCCTTTGACCATAGTTTTGACATACCTTTGAAACTTTACGTAATCTTTTTTGTCCAGCACCAGTTATAGTACTTACATCATACGTAATTAAAACCAACATATGTTCACCTACTTCCAAAGAAATGGAGGATACTCATCTAAATCTTCTCGTAAATATCTTGCTAATAATAAAGATTGGGCATGTGGAACTAATCCCCATTGTATTTTTTCACCTAGATAAGGATGTGTAATTTTCTCCTGCTTTTTATTCTGCCAAGCAGACAAAAATTTTTTTCTTGCTTCGTCTGTCATAAGTATAGCGCCATTCTCTTTTTTATAGAAATCATCTTTATTAAAAATCTTCTTATTAATTAGCGATAAAACGAATCTATCGGCATATACTCCTCTTAACTCTTCCATTACATCTAAAGCAAGAGAAATTCTCCCTGGTCTATCTCGATGCAAAAAGCCAACGTACGCATCGAGACCAACACCTTCCAATGCAGATGCCATATCATTCGCCAATAATGTATAGGCGAATGATAGCATTGCATTAACATTATCAAGAGGTGGTCTTCGTGATCGTGAATAAAAAAAGAAGTCTTCTTTCTGTTGGAGAATCATTTCGTTAAACAATCTATTATAACTAATTGCTGCTTGTCCCTCTAAACCTCTTAACCTTTCTAACTCTTTACATAATCTGACTTCCTGAATAATCGATGATAGATGACGAGAAGTTTCCTTAAATTGATTTACGTTTAACCTTAAAGGATAATCTCTTTTCATTCTTTCTAGCATCCACTTATTATTATAAATTTTCGCTGTGATAAAGTTACGTGCAATCTTTGTTGAAAGTTCTTCATCTTCTGAAATTTTATATTGCTTTTTTCTTAAAATTACATTTCCTTTACTCTTCCCAATCACACGTGCAAGAAATCGGCCACTTGCAGTTAAAAAAACTATAGAGATATTTTTTTCAGCACAATACCCCATTAATGCAGGACTTGCACCAGTATATCCAAAAGAAACAACGGTTTCTAAATTATGGAGCGGTATTCTTCCTATTTTTTCTTTATCTTTTTGCAATACTATATTGTCACCATCTAGTGATAAATAAACATCAGACTGTGTAATATACAATGTATTAAGAAGCTTTTTCATTCTACAATCTTCCCCTCAATATAACTTCGCACTGAACGTTTGTTCATTATATTGGGCATACAAACATCTTGAAGAGAACAATTTTTACAAAAAACACCTGTTTTCACTTTAGGTGTATAACAACGCTGATAATAGCTATACATTTCAGTAACAACAGATTTCACTTTTCTTTTATGTTCAGGTGTGATTAGCACTTCCACTCGATGTTTAATTTCATTATAAAAGATAAATCCTTTATTCACTTCACAAAGAAGCATTTCTTCTAAACATAAAGCTTGAGCAGTGAGTTGCATAATATCCGATTCATCGTTTTTCGGCTTACCCCGTTTATATTCAACAGGATAAGCCAAATATTTTCCTGCCACGCCCGCTAATTCAATACCATTATCACTTTGAATAAATTCCACAATATCACATATTCCGGTAATTTTAAGGTCATTAGATTTCACTGGCATTGCCCGAACTACAATTTTGTCTCCCCTTTTTTCTCGGATAAACGGTTGGTCTGCCTTAGAGTGTAATTGCTGTCCTTCAATAGTTCTAACATTCTCCGCCCATTGTTGTTCAATATGAATTAACGCCCACTGTCTTCGGCAAAAAAGAAAGTGCTGAATTCCTGAAAGCATTAAAAATTGTTCTTCTTCCTCATAAGCCATCTATAATCTCTGCTTTCAATCCATCCAATTCATTCACAATAATATCGTAATCTTCTATCTTTTTCGGTTCATCAACATTCGGTATCACTTCAATCAAACGGTGTACTTTAGCCGAAGAGTATTGACCCAGTTTAGAATTATGTTCCCACCAACATACTTTTAAAACTTCCATGCTTCCTTCTGGTCTTGCAGAAGATGCATCATTTTCAAAAAGTGTAACAAGCACATTTTTTAACTTCAAAGCATCTTCATTCGAAAAACCCGTTTTTTCTGCTAATTGTGTATTTATACTTCCATAAAATACATACACACCAAAGTCTACACGATGCTTCATTCCCATTGTGTCAGAGCCTTTTTCTTTTCCAGGTTCGGAATTCACACTTTTTGTAATCTGTATACTAGTAATATCAATAGGACCTACACTTGTTGCAGCATGAATAGATACAGGTCCCCTTACCCCTACAGAGACACCTTTTCCTGATCCACCTTTGAATGCAAAAACTTGACCAAAACTTCGTACATCAAACCACGCTTTACATGCTTCCGCAGCAAATAGCCCACTAGGATTATCTTTAGACTTTAATGCCTTCGTTAATTCTTCATTCGCATCAGCTCTTTCTCTTAAGCTATTAAATGCATCTACTTTTTTATCATTCGATTGAACAAATACAGATTCTTCCATATCAATTAAGCGATTACGAATTTTTCTTTTAATGGCCACATCAGAAATTTCTCCATAGCCATCATAATTTTGTCTCGGTCTATTTCCATTTAAAGGATCTCCATTAGGATTTGCCTTTGTTACGGATAAAACAACAGCAAAATCAATTTTATGATCTAAAGATAACATCTTTATTTCCCCTCTCCATAAATAAGTTAAATTTCTTGGGATTCTTTATTCTTTTTTTGATATAAATCATTTCGTTGACTATAAAACCCTAATAAATATCTTCCTGAAAGAGGCTTATTATTAAAATCTTCAAATTTGATCTTTGTGCCAACTTCATCTATTAATTTATTATAGTACCAAACTCTTTCTCCTAATCTTGCTTGATAAGGTTGTAGCGCCTTTTGAATAGTTGTCCATGTTCTTGCGGGATGCTGGGCAAAAGAAGACATATATCTTCTTGCATTTGTAGCGCGTTTATCATTGTTATCTAAAGCATTTCTTTCTAACACATCTGCAACAGCTAGAAGCCTTCCAAATAAATAATCACGATCTTCATTTTCTTGATCTAAAGCCACAGAATATCCCTCCTTTTTGTTAATTAACGCACAAGCAATACTTAATGTTTTTTCCCATTCCCAATTTTCCATAGAAATAGGATTTGAAGCACGATAAAAGACATTCTTCATAATATCTAAAGGTATTTTTGCTTCATCAATAATACAAGGAATCATTCTTTCCATTAATCCTTTTACCAATTTATCATTCGCTTTTGGTCCATATGCAGCAAATGCAATATCCTTCGGAGCAGGAGCACCATAAAATGGCATGGAGTAGCCTTCCTTATTTTTTCTATAATGGTGCTGCCATACACATGTTGTATGCCAATTTTTCAAACGCTCTAAATAATTTGATCTTTCTATGCTGCGATAATATAAAACTGCCATCCTGCCAGTTGTTGCCGAATCAAGTATCATAATCTGTACTCTATCATTTGCAGATAAATCACTTTTATAGCCATCAATTGCTTTCGCTAGTTCCCTAGCAAAATGTTCATATGTATAGGACTTTAATTCTTCTTTTAATTCAGCTGCTTCATCCATAGCAAAGATTGAAAAACTGTCATCCATAACATCTAGTACATTATTTTCATTATCATTTCCCCAAACAAGAAAAGCTCTTTGGTCAACAATTTTACCTTGCTTATTTATCAACCACTTAAGAGCGTTATGGGCTTTTTGTGATACTTCATAGCTAATACTAGCAACCTCATTGGACTTATTGAATCTTCCTCTATAGGTAAAACCACTCGTATCGTTGCTTGAAATTAATTTCGCCTTATCACCTGCGTTTCTTATTTTATTAGCATGTTTTTCTGTACTTGGCATAATATTCCCCGTAACATAACAAAGATCATTGTTTCCAAGTAACCTTTGGTAATATAAAATAAATGACTCGTACATATTTGGATCTTTCCATGGTTGCGGTATAAGACGTTTAGATGAGTGGACTGAAAACCGAACAAAGGCGCTTTCTTGTCCTCCAGTAACAGTAGAAAAAATTGGCGGCTTCTCCCCAATAAAATCTTCTGCTTTTTTATCCCACTTTCCTATTAAATGAGCATTTGTATCCAACCATAATATTTTATTTTCTACCAAGTCTGCTATTAAAGTTTGTTTACTTAAATAGTTATATATACTTTTTACCGTTTGTGTTGCAAAAGGGGATTCTGCCCAATTCTTTAAATTTGTAATATATTTTGAAAACGGTACCTCCTTTTTTATTTGCCCTCCATACGCTACAAAATCTCCTGCAACATAACTAATTTTGTCATGCAGTGGATATGGAGATACAACTGCACCCGCACGACTTGCTGAATCTTCTGTACAAGGAATCAATGTATTAGCATCACTTTTATTAATTATATTTGCAAAATGAAATTCCCCTTCTTCTGTTACAATTACATCAATATGGGCTGTCTGAGTTGTATGTGAAACTGGCAATAGAGTGTATTCCTGTCCATTATATTTTTTCTCAATTTTTCCTACTTGATCTAAATTTGATTCATAGGTTTCATACAAATTAAGTAACCAACTCATTTATTCACCTTCCAGTTTCTATTTCGCTCCATAATTCATCTACTGACTCTACATTTGAAGAATCAAATGTTTTCGATTCCAGTTTCTTTACTTTGCGTATATTTGTACATTGATCAGGACGAATATACTGAATAACCCCGTTTTTCATGATAGGATTCCACAAACGAATCTCCATCTGATTATGACCCGTTTCGTCTGGATAATTTATTCCATGTAACATTGTCCCAAGAGGCATTTCACTAAGTTGATCGTAATATCCTATACCAGCTCCAAATTCACAGGATTCTACATATCCTTGACATTCGCGTGTTCCAAGAAAAATATCTCTGCGTCCACCAGCTTTAAGAGAACGTTTAAGAATATTGTGATGTTTAAACTCGTTTCGATCAAAAGCCAAATCAGGTCGATGTGGATTAAAGATAAAGTGTGCTCTAACTTGATAATGAACGTCTTTTAAATATGTATAATGTGCCAATGTATTGCCACCACCGTATTCAATCGGTCGCACTCCTTTCGACTCCATATTAATCGCATTCATGATTCGAATTTCATCTACAATCATTAAAAGGGTTGGCTTCCAGTAAATACTTTCTACTATGCCTTTAATAGATTGATAAGTTGGGACGGAATAACTCATCTTCTCTCCACCCATTTTTGTTAAAGGATCTGTAAATAGAGCGTATTTTCCGAATAATGAAAATTCTATGGAGTTACGCATTTTCCCACCTCCATTTTTTACTAGTTTATAGTTAAATAGTAACTTTTTCCCACATAATATTCAAGTAATTTAATTATATATTATACGAAATTTATGAACATTAAGTGAACATATCAAATTTCAATATCTATGTTATACTATAAAAAGTAATTGTCGCTGATTTTTAGCGTGGATTGAAAAGTATAGTATATGATTAAAGGGGAATGTCTAAAGAACGAGGACATCCCCCTAAACATTTTCATTTCAACAATATATCTTTTTTAGAATATTACACTACCAAATCCACTTTCATTTAAAACATCCACTCCATATTCTTCACTGTATGCTCCTTCAGTTAAAGCCATAATTTTTCCATCCAGTAACGGGACCAATCCATTATTCTGTATAAGTAACTGCTTTTCTTGAGAATACAAATTCACAGTAAACTGCTGTGCTTTTCGCAACCATTTACTAAGATCCTCTATTGATTGGCTGCCATTTAATTCTGCTATTATATTTTCTCCTTCTCCATATGGAACTATTACACTAGTAGTTGCCTGATCAATCACATGAAACGCTTTAGCAGCTGTTCCATAACTGTTCAAAATAAATAATTCCACCTCTCTTTTATACTTAGTAATATAGGCATAACGATCACGATTTTCCTTTCTAGCTACCATTAACAATTCTGTCATATTCTTCCGTAATTTAGGGATAAAATAATCTAAATCAGACGAAAAAGTAGAATAAAAAGATTGAAAATATCGATCCATCGCTTGCTTGGATAGAATGTTTCCACCATAACTATTGCTGTCTCTCTTTAAATCAATAAGGATTTTTTTTGCTTCTTCCTTCCCCTTCCTTATCTCTTTTAGGTGATCTAAGTTCTCCTCTGTATGATCTATGATATAAACAGGCTGTATTCCCATTTCTCCATGTCTATTACAGCGTCCTGCTGCTTGAGCAATTGAATCAAGCCCTGCCAACGATCGAATCACACATGAAAAACTAATATCAACACCTGCCTCAATTAATTGTGTACTTACACAAACAATTCTTTCTTTAAACTCTAATTTCTCTCTAATTTCAGCTAATAGCTCATTTCTATGTGCAGCACACATCGCCGTGCTTAAATGATACACCGTTCCTTGCATTTCATTCTCCTGTAGCTTTTCGTATAAATCTTTGACAACTGCCTTTGTATTTAATATCACTAATATACTCTGTGTGTTTTTCCATTTTTCTTTTACAAAATCCGCTAGTTTTTCATTTGTAAAAGATTGATCTGTTGCTAAATCTATTGTGTCCACCCTTTTAAATTGCTCAACCACATCATCAAGCTGCTCAATCATTTCAGCATCTGTATCAATAGAAAGTTTATTTTCAACAAAATCAAGTGCTGGCTGTGTAGCCGTACAAAGAACCATACTACTTTTCGCATAATCTTTCAGAAAATTTAAGGCCTGATTGAATAATGAGACACAACTAATTGGCACCTTCTGTACTTCATCAAAAATAATAACCGAGTCACTCAAATTATGAAGTCTTCGTATATTTCTACTACCATGCGCATAAAAAACATTCAAAAATTGTACCATCGTCGTAAAAATAATAGGAGAATCCCAATTATCCTTTGCCAATTTCAACTTTTGCTTTGTACTCATTACTCCATCTTGATTTTCATCATTATCATTCTCATCATCGATCACATTAGAATGATGCTCTAGAATATTTATTTCATCCATTAGAATTTTTCTTACTTCTTCTGCATTTTGTTCAATAATCGTTGTATAGGGAACTATGTAAATAATATGCTTTTTATCATAAAGTTTAGCATGTTTTAAGGCATATCTTAAGCTAGCTAACGTCTTTCCACCACCTGTAGGGATCGACAATGTATAAATTCCTGAAGTTTTTTTTGCAAAACGATCACATTGTTCAGACATCTGTTTCCGTAATATGTTGATAGGGGTATTTACATGTTCATGCTGTTGAAAGGACTCTATTCTCTCCATTAATCTCTGATAATAGGTTTCAAATAAAATAGAATGATTCTCTTTAGGAGTATAGTTCTGATTTTCTTCAAATAATCTTGTATTTGTTCGATCTGCGTCGATCAATGTACTAAAAACGAATTTTGTTAAAAACATATACTTTTGTTCACTTGTTTTTGAGGGATCTTTTTTTAAGTATTTTTCCAACTCTTTTGCTGCCTTTTCGACATAATTCATAAAATCTTTTTTACTAATAACTAACTCAAAAAATTTCTGCTTCGATAATTCAAACTCAGGCAAATCTTTTTCCCGTACCCTTTTTAAATAATTTGATTCCAGCTCATCATTTAAATAGTCCTTTAAATACGAATGATGTGAAATAATTGCATTTCCTACAATCTCAGCTAATTTCCCTTTATATTCTGTAATTTGTTTTGTATGAAATAACTCGTACAGTATCTTTCCGCCAGCAGTAGAATGATCAACACTTCCTCTTTTTGGGGGAGCATCTGGATTATTCACCGCCTCTAGTATATAAGTACGAAATTCATTCGTATACTTCCCTAAATCATGTAGCATACCTGCAAGACCAGCTACATGCTTAACTTCTAATTTCGCTCCCAAAGTTTCAGCTATACTTCGAACTCCTAATAAATGCTCTTCCACCGTTTGGATTTTCCTATCGCTTTCTCTGATATGAGCAATATAAGTCATTTGGCACCTCCAATTTATTAACTTTTTATCTAAATTGATAAATATATGTGTACAAACTCTTTTGCTATTACAAGTAATTATATACTAAAAGGTATACCAAAAATGGCATACCTTTTAGTATATTCTCGTAACATTTTATATTTATACTATGAAGGTCATTTCTTCAGAGTACATGTTATTTAGAGAATACAAAAGTTAGATTTAGATAATTTTTTCGTACTGAGTGGTAGTTATTTCTGAAAGAGTCGGCCGGGCATGAAACATAATACACGTAAAATGTAGAGATCACCCATCATCACCAAAAAACTATCGAAAAGTGTATCATCTCAATCACGTACTCATATAGAATGCGACTCTTCTTACGAGAATGCCAACAATACGGTATGAAATTTCAATCCACGCACTCATGTAGAATGCAGCACAATTCATAAGCTCGTTGTCCACCATCTGTAGATTTCAATCTACGCATCCATATAGAATGCGACTTTTTAAGCGCCCCAAGTTCATCATTTGTTTTGTTATTTCAATCCACGCATCCATATAGAATGCGACTACTGTAGGAAAAGCACGCTTTATTTCATCAATACATTTCAATCCACGCATCCATATAGAATGCGACTCTGTCTCTGTACGATCCCTTAGCTCCCCAATAATTTCAATCCACGCATCCATATAGAATGCGACGGTAGAAAACCGGCTTTCCTATTGTCGGCCTACTATTTCAATCCACGCATCCATATAGAATGCGACTGCTTCAGGAATCAACTATGCAACCAATGGTGCATTTCAATCCACGCATCCATATAGAATGCGACAGCAGTAAACAGAACATTTACCAATCAGCAAGGGATTTCAATCCACGCATCCATATAGAATGCGACAACTTGGTATTAACATAACAGTATATGAACAGGGATTTCAATCCACGCATCCATATAGAATGCGACCTATCACCATGCTACTAAGCAACCCAACCGAAAATTTCAATCCACGCATCCATATAGAATGCGACTACAAGGGCAGCTTATAACTGGTTGTCAGATAGAGATTTCAATCCACGCATCCATATAGAATGCGACTGAGTTTGTTAAACTAGTACGTAAAAAACATAAATTTCAATCCACGCATCCATATAGAATGCGACTCATATAAGTGTATCTGTGCAATGTCATTGTATTATTTCAATCCACGCATCCATATAGAATGCGACAAAGTCAGAGTTTCTGCCGTACTCTTTCATGATTATTTCAATCCACGCATCCATATAGAATGCGACGCATGTTCATTTAGTGTTTCTACTCACAAACAAATTTCAATCCACGCATCCATATAGAATGCGACGGTTGTGGTGTTGTCGTTGTAGCAGCTGATGAAATTTCAATCCACGCATCCATATAGAATGCGACGATTGACCGTAACCGTGTAAACTCTTTGAAGCTGTATTTCAATCCACGCATCCATATAGAATGCGACGTCAATATTGCCCTCCTAATGAGTGGGAATCTATGATTTCAATCCACGCATCCATATAGAATGCGACAACATGTGGAGGGCATCCAGTGAAAGCAGCTATATATTTCAATCCACGCATCCATATAGAATGCGACTGGGTTTTTATTGAAAATAAATTGCATTTAGGAGATTTCAATCCACGCATCCATATAGAATGCGACTTTCGCCTTTTTTCTTTTGACCGATACCAGCAAAATTTCAATCCACGCATCCATATAGAATGCGACGTCCATCGACTTCTTACCACCTTGTGTTCCTTTTATTTCAATCCACGCATCCATATAGAATGCGACCCTATTTTAGGAGGCGGATCAAAAAGTACTAAAGATTTCAATCCACGCATCCATATAGAATGCGACATCAAACAACCTCACTCGCATACGTATAGCAGCATATTTCAATCCACGCATCCATATAGAATGCGACTATTTACTGTTGTGGCATCTATTTGGTCATGGTGATTTCAATCCACGCATCCATATAGAATGCGACTTTGGTGGGGTCATTCAGTGTTTTGACGCCCTGTCATTTCAATCCACGCATCCATATAGAATGCGACTGTAGTTGTCTCATCTTCTATATCTAGCCATTCTGATTTCAATCCACGCATCCATATAGAATGCGACGAATGTTTGATGCATTAAAAAATATTGGTGGAGATTTCAATCCACGCATCCATATAGAATGCGACACAGGAGTATCCTTAAACGATTCCGATCCAAGGCATTTCAATCCACGCATCCATATAGAATGCGACTTATAATTCTTCTCAAAATAGCCTGTTTATCCTATTTCAATCCACGCATCCATATAGAATGCGACGAATTTATCCCGGATGCCTACGCCAAATGGATGGATTTCAATCCACGCATCCATATAGAATGCGACGACGGTAAAATCCAATTCAAAAACAGTTGTCATTATTTCAATCCACGCATCCATATAGAATGCGACTGTCTACCTCTTTTGGATCATCAATTTTACAAATATTTCAATCCACGCATCCATATAGAATGCGACATACCGATTTCTATACTTTCCAAATACTCTTTTTATTTCAATCCACGCATCCATATAGAATGCGACCCCGATTTTTTAACAAAAATCGTAAAATTACACTTGATATTCCTATACTAATAATGAATTTTATAACCAAAGCAAGGAATATACTCAAAAATTTTAAAAAGCAATCATATTTCTTCTTAAAAATTGGTGCGAACCCCTTTAGTAAATTATGTTATCTTTACATTCGCACTAAACAATTATGGATTCTCTGATTAAAATCCATTTTAAATTTCACTCATTTCCCTTAAAAATAGGCGCATTTTCTATATAATAATCATCATATAGAGTTGCCCCTCATCGCCCGAATCTAGTTAAAGCATTAAATAACCTACAACTATTTTTTATTTAGGGACAACATACTTTGATAATTTAATACCTTTACTAATCTCCGTGGCATAGGATGTGTTTAAACCAGATGCTTTAATAATTTCTCTTACACTAAGGTGATTTTCCTGGATAAAAGACGCATATTTAACTCCAAAAAAATGAATACTTGCTACTTTGTAACCATCAGGTGCATCGCTATACAATCTATTTAATATTATTCCTAAGCTATGCGATTGCTTCCACTCTTTTCATAAAATTAATTTTCAAAGTAATTATTTTGCATGCTTACTATTAAATCCATTATTAACTATTTTTAGAAAAATAACTAGATTAATTTATTAAAATTCAAGCAATATTACAGTTAGTTTTCACTAGATAAAGAAAAAAAATATTTATTTCACTTTAATTTATCTAATACAATAGATCTATAAATATAGTAAGTAAAGAAGAATAAATAAAACTGTATATAATTTTCTTGCTTGCGGTGTTTATTATTATACTAAAATGATTTTTTCAAATACCAAAGGCTGATTTCAGAAAATCAAATAAAAAATAGTTAGCTAATCTTAATTCAAATACTTATTTGTTATTCAATGAGTTAAATCTTCCAAACAATAATAAGGATTAACCTAGGTGAATTATGTGCTAGTTTCTAATAAAAAAACTTATAAAATACAAAATGCAGCACAACTCATTCTAGTATCGAGCAGTGCTGCATCCTTTATTTTTTATACATCATTCCTTTAAACCATAAAACCCCAAACAAAAAGCACCAACCCATAATGATTGATGCTTTTCCTCTACTTATCTCGCAAAACGATGATTTCCGATAGTAACGGTAGCTTGACGCGTTGATACCCAGTCACTTGTAGCTGTTTTAGGATTATAGAAGAATAATGAACCATTGCCTTTTCCGCCTAAAGCGATTGCTTCGTTTACAGCCTTTTTAGATTGTGCATCAGCTTGCTTATTGATTTCTCCATTTTTTACTGGAGTGAAAGCATAGTATCCATTCGATTTTTCATAGATTACTCCGCGGACTGTATTGGGAAATTGCTTGCTCTTTACACGGTTTAATACGACAACCGCAACTGCAACCTTGCCAGCATAAGGCTCGCCAACAGCCTCTGCACGCACTAAACGTGCCATTAAATCTTTATCTGCTGCAGAGATTGTAGCATTTGGCAGAATCATATTTTGACCTGTCATTAGAGGTTTGCTATTGTTTGCTTGCATTAAGTCATTTACAGGAATACCAAATCCTTTTGCTACTTTCCAATACGTATCACCCGATTGTATAGTGCGATTTGTTGCAGCATCGGCTTGATTTGTTAATGTAAATGCTGAAATAGATAACATTACCCCAGCGGCTACTATTAGTTTCTTTAGTTTTTGCATATTCTTTGCCTCCTAGTAGTCGTTTCTCTACTATCAGGCTAGCAGATGTAATATTTCTAATCATCCCCCCAAAAAGTGGCAACTAAAAGACTAATATGCTTACCCTATGCTGTGCATAGCTTGATAGATTTACAGGAAGTGTTATCCATATAAATCGATTCCCTATTAAAATCCTCTCATGGTGAAAAATGGATGTTGTTTTACAATACGCAAATATTGTGTAACAAGAAAGTACATAGAACATGGACAGCAAGTTTACCATTACAACTATTCGAAGTCTTAGATTCCTGCTATTTGTAAAGATGATGCATAAACAACTACAAATGACATCAATTGGAAGTTTAATATTTTTTTGAAAAACGGCCAGTGTATAGTTGGTAATCAGAAGGATAAAGGATTTATTTAGCGAAATAGTTTTTTATGAAAAAAGAGAAAAAAAGCTTCCTTCCCTTAGTGTATAGTTCAACTTATCAATAGCATAAAAAAATGAGCAAAACTCCTTTTTCAAGAGAATTTCACTCACTCAGCTTCTTCAAATATTTAATCAGCAATCCCTCAATCTCCCTTGCATCATCCAAGTGAAACATATGAGAAGACTTTTTTGCCCAATATAGTTTTTTCTTCGGGGCATCCAGCTGTTCGAAATAGTCTTGGATTAACTTTGGCATAATATGCTTATCTTTTCTCCCATGGATAAATAGAACAGGAATTTCCACTTTAGGAATTTCTATAGAGAAATTAAAATGATTTAAATCATAAAGCATTTGTTCTGAATAGGCTAGTTTCATTCCTGTAACCAATGAATGATAAATGTCTTTTAAGGTGTAATCGGGAGATGTGAGCATCATTTGAAACATTTTGAAATAGGTGGGTGTCCCTTTATCTTTTGCATCGTAAATCATGGATTTATATTTAAATAGCCATTTTTGAAGAATGTTCCATTTCTTAAAGCTTTTTTGATAAGGCGGTGCCCCAAGCCTTGTCAATTCATTGATTGCTTTTTGATTATTGCTTTCTTTCGCCTTTTTCATCAGCCATTGATAGTTTAGTTTGTCATTTTCTCCCCAATTTGTGACTTGGGATAAGGCCGTATAGGAATAGAATAAATCGGGATATTTGGAAATAAGGGGAAGACCGATAATCGTGCCCCATGAATAGGCCAGGATATGCAGTTTAGGCTGATTAAAACGTTGTAATAAATAACCGATTATTTCCTTGGCATCACTGATAAATTGTTTAAGATGCATCGTTTCTTTTGGGATATTCTTTGAATAGGACTTTCCTGTGCCTCGCTGATCCCAATAGACAAGGGTAAAATGTTTAACTAGCCGCTTCGTGCAAGTAATTAAAGCGTAATCGGCACCTCGATTGGATATTCCAGGAATAGGCATGCTCGGTCCACCATGAAGAACGAACAGCAAAGGATTTTGGGGATCTTCTGTTTGAATCAATATTGATTGCTTGATGCCGCCAATCTCGATTGTTTCGATGATATTCATGCCGTTTTTTGAAATAGTGAAATCTGTTTTTCTTGAAAAAAACTTCACACGAATCAGCTCCCATCAGCCAGACGATCCCCTGCCATCTGCACCAAAAATTTAACTCTAATAAAATATATTAATATGCACACTTCCCCTATTATTTTTACTCAGCAGCACCCAATATATACTTTTAGAAAATTATAAAATTTCCTAATAAACTTTTGATAACAAGAAAAGCTTTTTTGCTGCCTGCCTCGCTCTATAATTTTTTTGCTATTAATATAATAATTTTCAAATGCATTGCAATTGCAAAATAACTATTTAATAACTGGAATAAAAGATTCATACTCGTCAAAAAAGCGGCCCTCATAATTAATAAGGCCGCTTCCTCTCACATTATTATTTTATAAATCCTTTTATGCTCTTTTTCCAAAATACTTGGCCGCAAGCCTTTGTCCGGTTGGAGTTGCCGCAAGCCCTCCTTGAGCAGTTTCTTTTAAAGAAACAGGCATTGTTTGGCCAATTTTATACATTGCTTCGATTACTTCATCACATGGTATTCGGCTTGTTATTCCCGCAAGAGCCATATCAGCTGATACCATCGCATTGGCAGCTCCCATTGCATTGCGTTTTACACAAGGGACTTCAACAAGCCCAGCTACTGGATCACATACTAGCCCAAGCATATTTTTCAACGATATGGCCATGGCTTCTGCTGATTGTGCGGGAGTTCCGCCGGCTGCTTGTACTAAAGCAGCTGCAGCCATTCCTGCTGCTGAACCCACTTCAGCCTGGCAGCCCCCTGCTGCTCCTGAAATGGAAGCATTATTTGCCACAACAAATCCAAATGCACCTGCTGTAAAAAGGAATTCCACCATTTCCTGTCTAGTTAAATGTAATTGATCCTTTACCGCAAATAACGTTCCTGGCACTACTCCAGCCGATCCTGCTGTAGGTGTTGCACAGATGATGCCCATCGCTGCATTTACTTCATTAGTTGCGACCGCTTTGCTGATTGCGTCCAATACTGGTTTTCCCGATAAATAGTTTCCTCCATTAATATAGGTTTGCATTTTAACTGCATCGCCTCCGGTTAAACCAGTATGTGATGCAACGCCTGCCAATCCTCTTTCAATTGCTCTTTCCATTACCGACAAGTTCTTATCCATCTGTTCCATTATTATTTGGCGAGTTGTTTCATGAACCTCTATTTCTTGACGAATCATTATTTCTGCTATACTCACATTCTCTTTTTCCGCCAAACTTACGAGTTCTGCTACATTTCTAAACATGCTGCTTTTCGCTCCTCCAAGCATCTCCTCTTTTGGAGCTGCTTTTTGCTGTTTTCTAAGTAATGCATTGCTAATCTTATTGAATAATTTTTGTTGCTTGTATAATATTCGGCAATTTCATTAAGCTTTCTAAAACATCATCATCCATATTATGGTCAACCTCTATTGTCATCATTGCCATTTGTCCTTTTTCTTTTCTTGATACTTCCATATGTCCAATATTAATGCTTAATTCAGCCAAAACATTTGCTACTGCGGCAATTGTTCCGGCCCTATCTTGATGGAGAACCAATAGAGCAGGATGATTTCCAGAAAGCTTCAGTTGGAAACCATTTATCTCTATTATCTCTATCTTCCCCCCGCCTATTGAAATCCCAACAAGCTCAAGCTGGTCCATTTCATCGCCTATAATAATCCTTGCTGTATTAGGATGATCTACATTTGCTTTTTCTTCTATAAAGGAAATATTCATTCCAATTTCTTCTGCTATCGATAACGAGGAGGGAATACGTTCATCAAATGTATCAAAATCAAGAATGCCTCCAATAATGGCGACATCTGTCCCATGTCCTTGATAGGTCTGTGCAAAAGAACCATAAAAAGATACCTTTGCCCACTTCGGCTGTCTGCCAAATAATATTCTCGCTACACGGCCTATTTTAGCTGCACCTGCTGTATGAGAACTAGATGGACCAATCATGACTGGTCCAATTATGTCAAAAACAGTTCTGTATTTCATGGAAATCCATCACTTCTTTCCCATTCTATCTTTATTTATCTCTTAATAAACTGCTTCCTGCCTCTTATTCTTCGGTGGCTGAAGCTCTTTTGGTATTAATGCTTCATATGTCTCTCCATCCAATCTTTCCTGCAATTCTGCTTTCGCCTTTTCAATTATAGAAGGATTCCCTATTGCTGTGATTGCAGTACTCGCCAACGCTTTTCCTGCCAACAGCATTGCTTTATGGGCATATGATTCTTTGCCTTGTGCAACAACTTGCCATGTATGAAAAGGTGTGCCAAACGCCCAAGTTGCGGTAGTGCATTGCGCTGTTGGCACATTCCAGCTTACATCAGCTACATCCGTAGAACCGCCCATAAAAACAGGTTTTTCTGAATAAGGCAAAATAAAGTCCACAATCGGTTTTTCCTTTAAGCGCTGCCCTATTTCTTTTCCAACCGATAATTCAGCACTTTTCTTTTCGATATCTGTCAGTGAATTATACATTTCTTTAGCAAACTCCACTTCTTCTATTGTTACTTCCGGAAAACCCAAATCATCCAAATGCTGATGCATGATTTTTTCCAATGTGCTATTAGAAATTAAGTTATGACAAGAGCCTTCGATTTGAACCTCCATGCTTGTTTGTGACATTAATGCAGCACCTTTTGCACAATCTACAACTCGCTCATACAGATTTTTTACTTGGTGAGGTTTTGGCGCTCTTATTAAATAAGTCACTTCAGCTTCCGCCTGCACTACATTCGGAGCAAACCCTCCTGAATTTGTAACGGCATAATGAATGCGTGCTTCATCTTCCATATGTTCACGCATATAATTGACGCCAACATTCATCAGCTCTACAGAATCTAATGCACTTCTCCCTAAATGAGGAGAAGCGGCTGCATGTGCACTGCGGCCTTTAAACTGAAAAGTAGCATGAATGACTGCATTGGAGTAAGCATTCATTACAGCATTTGCTGTACTAGGATGCCAGGATAAAGCAAAATCAATATCTTTAAAAAGCCCGTCTCTAGCCATAAATGACTTGCCATAGCCGCTTTCTTCAGCAGGACATCCGAAGTATTTCACTGTTCCTTGGAGTTGATTTTCTTTCAAATAATCTTTAATAGCAATCGCTGCAGCAAGTGCCCCTACTCCTAATAAGTTGTGGCCGCATCCGTGACCATTGCCATTTAAATCAACTGGGTTATATTCTTTAAATCCCGCTTTCTGGCTTAAGCCGGCTAATGCATCAAATTCTCCTAAAATGGCAACAACTGGCCCACCGCTTCCATAGCTTCCTATAAATCCTGTTTCAAGCCCTACAACTCCCCGCTCTACTGAAAACCCCTCTTGTTCTAGCGAATCACATAACAATTCTGCTGATTGAAATTCCTCAAATCGCGTCTCTGCATACTCCCAAACTTGATCACTTAACTGCTTGTAAAGATTGCTTTTGTTTTCTATTAATCTAGATATTTCTGCTGTAATATTCATTTTCATTTTTCCCCCTCTATTAAGCTAGTCAATGAATTGGATTCCAATGACATTAACTGTTTTTTTGGTCTTATTAGAAATAGCGCCGCCGAACATAATAAAGCAAAACAAACTAGCATAATAAAGGCAGCACTATAAGAACCTCCAAAGAAATCGACTAAAAATCCTATAAGCATAGGAGTCAGTACACCTGCAAACTGTGCTCCAGTGTTAATAAAACCATTTGCTGTTCCAACTACAGACTCTGGAAGTATTTTCAAAGGAACAGAAGTAATTAGAATAATATTAAAAGAAAGCAAAATTGTAACTAAGCTTTGATAAGTGACAAACATAGTGATTGTAGGAGCTGATCCCATTAAATATAGAAACACAGCAGTCAGCAATCCAAAAATAGCAGCAACCAGCTTGTCCTTTCCTTCGGGTAGACGATCTAAAATATATCCACTTGCAAGCATTGCAAAGATGCCCGCAAATGCTGGAATCGCCGAAATCATGCCAACACTTGTTAAATCTAATCCTTTTACCTGTGCTAAATATGTTGGCATCCAAGAAGATAAACCCCAGTTGACTGCATAAATGCTAAAGTAGGCGATAAATAAATTCCAAATCATTGGTGTTTTTAAAACATCTCTTAAAGGCGATGTTTTTTGATTTTTTTTCTGAAGTGGTTCCTTCACCTGAATATTTTTCGAATTATCTTTTTCTTGAAGAAAGAAATAAAATAATCCTGTTATTAAAAGCCCAATTCCTCCAACAACATAAAAAATCATTCTCCATCCGATGCTTTGCATCAAGATTGTTCCAGCAATGGGCGTAACCACGCCCATAATAGTTCCTGATGTAAGCATAATAGACATCGCTTTACTTCTCTCATTCTGCGGGAACCAATTGGCAATTCCTTTTGAAGCAGCAGGAAAATAGCTTCCTTCCCCCAATCCAAAAAGGAAACGAATAAATACAAGAGAAAGTAATGACCAAGCAGAACCTGTTAGTGCCGTAAAAATTGATAGAAGTAATATCGCTGCAATTAAAACTTTTCGATAGCCAAACTTATCAGCGAGCCATCCTCCTGGAATTTGCATTAATGCATAACCAGCAAAAAAGCTGCTTAATACAATTCCCGTTGTCGATGCTGACAGCTGTAAATCCTCTGAAATACCAAGAATTGCATAATTAATGATAAAACGATCAAAGTTCCCGAGACACCATCCTAAAAAAAGCATAGCAATAATGATATACTTGGCATTTTTTTTGGCATTCACATTTATGCCCCCTCTAACTTTTTAATATTTTACTAATATAAATATATTAAAAATCAGACTATTCAAACAATATAATTTTATATATAATAAAGGATAATTTAATGTAGAAATATACATACGAAAGGAAAGTTTATGAAGAGCTTAAAAATTTTAACGCAATTTTTAATAGAGGAATGCAAAATTTCTTCCTTTCAAATATGGGAAATATTAAATGATAGAGAATTTTTGCCGATATATCCAAATCATCATTCCATGATCTTTCAACATCATAAATCCAATCTATATTTTGAACTGGACAAGGGATTTGCCATTGTTATTTTTACGGAAGGGAAAGTTTTGCCAAAGAAGGAACTAAAACATTTGGAGCAGCTCATTTATACCTATTATCTTGAACATATGTTGGAGAGAGAAAAATATATTCGAAATAAAATGATGGAAAGCATACGTGATATATCTTCTTTAAATAATTTGGATGACCTATTAGTAAAAATTCTTAAAAATTCCCTGTCAGTAATACCCGTTGCTGATATGGGAGTACTTTGGATGTATAATCAAAAAGAAGATATTCTTATCCCAAAAGCATGGGCAGGTGGACCATCAGCAGAAATACAAAAAATGCGGATGAAAATAAGCGAAGGAATCATTGGAAAAACTTTCAGAGAAAATAACTCCATTATCTTGACATCCTTTAATGATATATGGAATGAATCTTTATCCATTACCATTGAAAACCAAACATATTTACAAAGTTCTTATCATTTTGAAGAATTGCAATCGATTATTTCTGTTCCAATTGCTGTCGAGGAAACTGTCCTTTGTGTATTGATCATCTATCAAAATGGTCCTTATCCGCTATTAACTGCAAAAGACCAAAAACTATTGGAAAGCTTTTCTGACCAAGTATCCATCGCTTTAACTAATTCAAGACTTTATCAACATTTAAAAGAACAGAATAATATTCTTATTCAGCGAGATGAAATTCACCACTCTTTTATGAATCTTTCCTTACAAAGCAAAGGGCTAAAAATTATAACAAATGAATTAAGAAGAATGGTAAATATACCTATAGCCATCATTGATTTTACTGATAATCAAGTATATTCCAAACCAAACAGCTGGCATAAAAACGCTCCAGTTTTTCACCCAGAACAGCTGACAACGATAAAAAAAGCAGAATTCAAAACCTTTATCACCACTGATCAAGAGCGTACATTTTATTTCCATCCCATTCTTGCAATTAATACCATTATCGGCATGCTAATTGCCGTTGTAAATGAAGATGAATTAACCTCACTGGATAAAATGGTTTTTGAACAATCAAGTTCCATTATTGCTTTAGAAATAATCAGACAACAATCTCTTACAGATTCTTTTTACAAAAAAACATCGGACCGTTTCCATCAGTTTCTGCAATTAAAAGAGTATGGACAGCTTTGCGAAAAGGGATTAGAACTAGGCATTCAGCAGAATTTCTTTTATGCAGCAATTATTATTCAACTGACATATACTCATGAAATAGATTTTATGAATATACAAATTCACCGTTTAGTTTCCGATCTAAAAAAAGCTTATCAAAGTCATCTTCCAGTTGTGTTTGGTGCTCAGGATAAAGTAACACTTTTATGTCAATTCCCTCAAGAAATAAGTGTAATTGATTTCGAAAACCGGCTGCATCACCTTCATTCTAACTGGAAGAATGCTAACGGATCTTCTCTGCGTATAGCTGTGGGTACATGCTATGAAAATCTTGAAGATATAGCTGCTAGCTATTCGGAAGCTGAAAAAACTTTAGATTTCCAAAAATCGAGAAATTTAATTGGGATCATGCATTACCAGAAAATTGGCATTAACCGTCTATTTTTAAACCAGCCAAGCGAGGAATTACATAGATTTATTAACGAAGTGTTTCTGCCATTGCAGGTAGATTTCGATAAAAATCAATCTTTAGAAGAAACATTATTGGCCTATGTACAAAACAACCGTTCCATCTCCTTAACTGCTAAACAATTGCATATACATGTTAATACACTCTATCAAAGAATTAAAAAAATTGAGGATAAGCTAAAGATTTCATTTTCAAGTTCGGAAGACATGTTAAAAATTCAGCTTGCATGCTTCTTAAGACAATCTAGCATGACCTATAAAAAATAGATTAAAAAAGATGCCTATCCCCAATTACTGCACTAGAGATTAAGCACTCTCATTTAAAATGGATGTTTTCTAAAAGATTGTTGTTTTTCAGATAGTTTCCATGAGTAAATCCATAGTTAAAACAGGTTGATTGGAGTGAAAGGTGCAAGACTCCTGTAAAATTAGCGGGACAGGCGATACGCCTGCCCCACGGAAAGCTGGAATCCTGGGAAATTCATCTACTCCTTTAAAATACCTTTAAATAAGGCTCAATACTCTCTCTATCCTTGTGATAATATCCAAAAAATCATTAAAATCGTTATAGACATACTCTTGTGAATGGGCCGTATTATTTCTTAATTCTTCTATCCTGTTAAAAAATTGTTTTGCTTCTCTTCTTGAATGAAGTTCTAATTTCCCCAATAGATCAGGAGTTTTTTGGACAATCATGCCTTTATCTGAAAGCTGCAGACAGTCAATTAATCCTAAGCCTGCATTTTTTTCTTTTCTTACATGGAATAGGTTCATTGCTTCATTTATCCGATTAGCACTCAAGCGCTCTTTCCACTGTTTATTTGGATAATAATCCATAATTAACTGAACTAAATTCATTTCTAGAATAGATATTAAACCAAATACTAGCATGCGAATCGGCTGCTTTTGCAAATCCGCAACAGTTATTAATTTGTTTATTCGGTTGCTTTCTAATATAAAAACAGGATGCCTTTCTCGTAAAATCAACAGCAATTCCAGTAAAGAAGTAGATTCTGAAACAAGATCCTCCATTTGAAAGGTATGCATATACTTTGAAATCAGCCCTTCATCCAGTTCAGATTGAATAATATAGCCGATGATTTTACCATCAATCGCCACTCCATAATAATCAAAATCAAGTTTTTCCATTTGGAATTTTATTGTTAATGCATCATCTTGTGGGGAACACGCTGATAATTCTTCTGCTATTAATCCTACCGTAAGATTATTAGAATAAATTTCACGAAGTGTCTCAAGGTTTTTCCTTATGCTTTTTATTGCCAAAATAACTTCTCCTCCATAACTTTTTTCTATATGCTTGCAAATATATATTATTTTTTGTGAATTTATGGATTTTAGTCTTATTTTTCCCTGATTAAAATTATCTATATTCATTTTACCATCCCCGTTGTGGTCGCTGGTTTTTTATTTTCCAAACTTGGAGTTGGCTTTAATTATCGACAATTCTTAGATGGCAGTTATTTGCTTTTTAAAAAAATCGCAGACTAGATATTAAAAGGCTATTGACATATAAGTTTATACATACTATCATTATCTCATATTCAAGATAATTAAATTAAAGATATTTTTCGGAGGTGAAATAAAATGAAGAAAAAGTGCACGAACTTCCCTTGTTTTAAGGCAAATAAAACTGAACTTAGCCAAAAGCAGTCTCTGCATTACTGAGTTTTCTGTTTTAGAAGTGCTTTATCATATGGATAAATTAGTAAAGAGCGGTTTATTAATTCGCAGCGGACGTCCTGATGACCAGAGAGTAATCCATGTTGCTTTAACAGATGATGGGAATAAATTCATGGACAATAGCATGCCAAAATATCGAAATTTAGTTGATTACTTGCTGGGTTTTCTAAATGATGAGGAGGCAAACATGCTTGTTGCGCTATTAAAAAAGGTAAACAAAAAAGTAGAAAATTAATTTTTTTAAACAAAATATCTCGATTTCGAGATAAAATAATAATTCTGGAGGATTTTTCAATGATAGATTTTGGTTTATTAATAATTCGTTTAGTAATTGGCTTGCTTTTCATCGGGCACGGTGCACAAAAACTGTTTGGCTGGTTTGGCGGGTATGGATTAAAAGGCACTGGCGGCTGGTTTGATTCCATCGGCATGAAACCAGGCGTAACCATGGCTCTTTTTGCAGGATTAGCCGAGTTAATCGGCGGCATTCTTTTTGCTTTAGGGCTTCTGACTCCACTTGCAGGCATTATGATTGCAGGAGCAATGATAGTTTCTATTGTTAAAGTGCACGGAGCTAATGGCTTATGGGCAACATCGAATGGTTATGAATACAATCTGACATTGCTTGCGGTTGCTATTGGAATAGCTTTGACAGGTCCTGGTAAATATGCTTTAGATGCCTTCTTATTTTAAAATGTCTCGAATTGAAGATTATCGAATTAAAGCAAATATTATATAATTTAAATAACAGAACTTTCATGAAAAAGGAGTGTAAACATGAGCAAAAAAACATTGGGCATTCACCATATAACTGCAATCGTCGGCCATCCACAAGAAAATGTCGATTTTTACGCTGGTGTTTTAGGACTGCGTTTGGTAAAACAAACAGTAAATTTTGATGATCCTGGCACTTATCATCTTTATTTTGGCAATGAAGGCGGAAAACCAGGAACCATTATCACTTTCTTTCCATGGGCAGGAGCTCGACAAGGAACCATAGGCGATGGCCAAGTCGGAGTCACTTCTTATGTTGTTCCAAAAGGCTCTATGGACTTTTGGAACAAAAGACTAAAAAAATTTAATGTTCCTTTTACTATAATGGAACGCTTTGGAGAACAATATTTAGAATTTGATGACCCACATGGCCTTCACTTAGAAATAGTAGAAAGAGAAGCTGGAGAAATCAATAAATGGACATTTGGAGATGTAACCCCCGAAGTGGCTGTCAAAGGATTTGGCGGAGCTACCCTATTATCCACTCAGCCAGAGAAAACAGCTGAATTATTGGAAAAAGTAATGGGTCTTGAATTGGTTGGCAAAGAAAGAGATTTCACTCGTTATCGTTCTAAAGCCGATATAGGAAATATTATTGATCTTAAATCAACTCCTATTGGACCTGGCAAAATGGGGGTGGGCACCGTTCATCATATCGCATGGCGAGCTATAGATGATCAGGATCAATTGGATTGGCAAAAGTATATTGCAGAGAGTGGATACGGTGTCACTCCTGTTCAGGATAGAAACTACTTTAATGCCATCTATTTCAGAGAACATGGGGACATTTTATTTGAAATTGCAACAGATCCCCCAGGATTTGCTCATGATGAATCAGAAAAAACAATGGGTGAACAATTGATGCTTCCATCACAGTATGAACCTCATAGAGCACAAATTGAAAAAAACTTGCTGCCGTTTGAAATAAAAGAACTGGGCTGATTTTGCCAATAAAATAATCTGAAACAACTGTGGCATAACTGCTTAAAGAGAAGTTATGCCCTTTCCATTTTATTAGAATAAAAGCTATTCTATCTAGTCAACGTCTAAAATCCATTAAAAAACTCGCCGATATCAACTTCTTTCTCAAGATGGATTTTTATTTAATTCTTTTGTTGCTTAATTATTAATATGACACATCTTTTTGCATGATAAATTCTATTCCGCTTCCTCCATCTATTTGCCGTTTTATACTAAAAAGTTCACTATCTACACTGATTTTTTGGAAATCTATTATGTTTTTTTAAAACTACAGATTCCCTAAAAGTTATTTATAATAATTAAACCCTCACTTTAACGATTTCCTCGGAAATAATCGACAGGAGTAGACAAACTTTAAGTTAGTTTCATCGATTAGAGCTTTTATGGTCCATTTTTCTCCAATCAGATTTTCCCTTTTCTCTCTTAATCTTGAGATAAAGGTATTGCTGGCCATTAATGAGGGATAAAAATGGACTATATTTTTGAAATTTATACTCTAAAAATAAAATCTATTATCCATTTAAACCGTTCTTTTTTGTATACGCTTTTATGAATGTAAAAAATATTTTTTCAAGTTATTTAGCAAAAATGAAACTTTTTATTCACGTAAAACGTATATTAAAATGCAAGATGAATAGTAATACCTAATTTATTAGGTAAATTAAAAAGAGCATCCAAAAAGGAATGCCCTAATTAACAAGCTAATCATACTGAGAAATTCTACTGTCTATTTTGCTAAAATTATATCTTCCAATAGCTCTGCAGCAAGTAGGTAATCCACTGGCAGTTTGGATGATGGCGTATATTCTCAAGCAAACCTTTAACAATTGCGGGGCTAAATGCTGGTTCATGGAGTTGCTGTTTAAGAAGGCTGAATGATTCTTGTACGATGGAATCATCTTTCAGCTCGTCTGTCTTTTGATCGATGATTTCAAGAATTTTTTCCTTTTGTTGTTCTTCTGTTACCGGATGTTTCGCATTTTGGTAAAGTTCCTCTGTTAAGAATGGTACCTTGGCATGTTTTGCCAGCAATTCGGTTTTTTCTACAAGTGATTGTGCTAATTGATGTAAATCAAACGGAACCTGAGAGAACAGAAAAAGATGAGAATAAATATTCGTAAACCCTTTAATACTATACATAATATCCAATTTAACAGGTAAATTCTTACCATATATTCTTTCAATCATGCATAGAATGATTTTCTCCAATTGACTGTCATAATAATGAATTTTTAAGATAAACTCTTCATTGAATGTATGAGTCTGTTCTTTCATAAATGTTTTTGCAAAATCAGAGTACTTATAAAAAGAAGAAAAATTACTATAATAAAATTTATATAGCACTTCATTCGTTTCTTCAGTATCTCTGACTATACAGTCAAGATCGGAAGTGAACTGCATCATAAAATGATCTATCAAGGACAAAATCAACTCATCCTTTGATTTGAATGCCAAGTAGAAAGCTCCTTTTGAAATGCCGCACTGTTCGGTTATCTGCTGAACAGAAGTAGCTTCAAACCCTTGCTTTGCAAAAAGTTCCAACGCTTTTTCCATTATTAATTGTTTTTTCATCATTTTATTTCTTCACTCCTAGATCGTTGTTGACAAATGACCACTTAGTCATTATTATAAAAAAATAAGCTTAGCAAGTCAATTAAAGGAAGGTGTATTAGTTGAAAGGTGTAGTAAATTTTGTCCTGGGCAATAAGCTTGCAGTATGGTTGCTTACCATCATCATTACTGTATCAGGCATTTATTCAGGCACTCGCATGAACATGGAGACAATTCCGGATATTTCAATTCCTTATCTTACCGTAACGGGCATATATCCAGGAGAAACTCCAGAGAAAGTTATGGATGATATATCCATGCCTATTGAAAAAGCAGTAGAAGGTCTTGAAAATGTAAAAGCCGTCTACTCTAATTCGTATTCTAACATGTCAAGTGTTCAAGTGGAATATGAATATGGAATAGATATGGACGAAGCAAAAAGAGAATTAAAATCGGCAATAGAATCTGTGGCACTGCCGGATGGCGTAGAGACACCTACTGTTTCTGCCATCAGTATGAACATGATGCCGGTTGTTGCTTTAAGTGTAAACAGCTCTAAAGAAGATATCGTTGACTTAACATCAACAGTTGAAGATATCCTTCTTCCAAAAATTGAAAAAATTGATGGAGTAACCTCTGCTACTATTTCTGGTCAGCATATCGAAGAAGTAGATCTTACTTATAACAAAGAAAAAATGGAAGAGCTTGGTTTAACAGAAGATAAAGTCAAAGAAATGATTCAAGCAAGCGATATGAACGTTTCATTAGGCCTTTATGAATTTGACGAAGGCGAAGAAGCTGTTTCTGTTGACGGCAAGTTCATGACAGCAAATGAATTAAAGAATATGGCTATTCCAGTCACACCAACAGCTGAAAATCCATCTCCATTTGTAAAATTGAAAGACATCGCAAAAATTGAAGTTGTCGGCAAAGTGCAATCTGTTTCCCGTACAAATGGAAAAGATGCAATTGCGATTCAAATTGTCAAAGATCAACAAGCAAATACAGTTGATGTTGTAAATAATGTAAAAGATTTAGTAAAAGATGAAAAGAAAAAAATTGATGGTCTAGGTATCGATATAACGGTTGACCAAGGTAAACCAATCCAAGAATCTGTATCTACAATGATTGAAAAGGCAGTATTTGGCGGATTAATTGCCGTACTGATTATCCTATTGTTCTTGCGTGACTTTAAGTCAACAATTATTTCCATCATTTCCATCCCAGTATCTATCTTTATGGCATTGCTTTTATTAAACTGGATGGATATTACATTAAACATTATGACACTGGGTGCAATCACAGTTGCCATCGGGCGTGTAATCGATGACTCTATTGTTGTTGTAGAAAATATTTATCGCCGCTTGCATCTAAAAGATGAGAAATTAACAGGCCGTGCACTTGTACGCGAGGCGACAATTGAAATGTTTAAACCAATTCTATCATCAACATTAGTAACGGTTGCAGTATTTGCTCCACTTATCTTCGTTGGTGGTATGGTTGGAGAATTATTTACGCCATTCGCTTTAACGATGACATTTGCTCTTGGCGCATCTCTGCTTGTGGCAATTACAGTTGTTCCTGCATTATCCCACTTCTTATTTAAGAAGAAGTTATACAGTGAAAAAACAGAAAGCAGCCATAAAGAGGTCGGCAAATTATCTTTATGGTATAAAGGAATTCTTGAAAAAGCTCTTAACCATAAAATCATCACTTCCATTATCGCCGTCGTATTGCTAGTAGGAAGCTTAGCGTTAACACCATTAATCGGCTTCAGCTTTATGGGCAGCGAAGAAGAAAAAACAATGTATTTAACTTACACGCCAGCAGCTGGTGAATTGAAAGAAGATACATTAAAAAACATTAAAGTTGTAGAAGATAAAATGCTTGACCGCAACGATATTGATATCGTTCAATTATCCGTAAATGACGAAGCCGACGAAATGGCTGCGATGATGGGCGGAGGTTCTGGCGGCGCCCTAATGTATTTGATTTTTGACCCAGACATGAAAGACTTCCCTGAAGTTCGCGATAAAATTGAAGATTACGTGAAAAACATTGGCCAATCTGGAGAATGGAAAAGCCAAAATTTCGCTGCTGCAACAGGATCTACAAATGAAATCAGCTACACATTATACAGTGAAGATTTAGATAAACTAAATGAAGCTGTGAAAAAAGTAGAAAACATCATGAAAGATAACGATGGTTTAAAAGATGTTTCATCAAGTGCGGAAGATGCATATGTTGAATATACATTTAAAGTAGAGCAAGATGAGTTATTGCAATATGGCTTAACTACAGGCCAGCTTGTTATGATGCTAAATCCTTCCTCTGCTAAAGATGTCTTGACAACCGTTGAAAAAGAAGGAAATTCTTTAGACGTTATTGTACAGCAGGAAAAAGCAAAACAGCCTAAATCAATTGATGAAATGCTAGATACAGAAATAACTACTGCTCAAGGCAAAATGCCTCTTTCTGAACTTGTAGAAGTAGATAAAGGAACAACGCTAAATACCCTTTCACGTAGTAAAGGAGAATATTATGCATCTGTATCAGGTACTATTAAAGACGATGACATTTCCAAAGTAACATCTGAAATAGACAAGAAAATGGATAAATTAGAATTGCCAAAAGGTGTTTCAACAGAAGTTGCAGGTGTATCTGCAGATATGAATGAAACATTTACACAACTTGGAGTAGCGATGCTTGCAGCAATCGCGATTGTATACTTCATCCTTGTGGTTACATTCCGTGAAGGTGTCGCGCCATTTGCGATTCTATTCTCTCTTCCATTTGCAGTAATTGGTTCTTTTGTTGGTCTATTAATCGCAGGTGAAACCATTTCTGTATCTGTTATGATGGGTCTATTAATGTTGATTGGTATTGTTGTAACAAATGCAATTGTACTTGTTGACAGGATTATTCATATGGAACGCGACGGCATGAATATGCGGGATGCTGTTCTTGATGCAGGAGCAACGAGACTTCGTCCAATCCTAATGACAGCAATCGCAACTGTCGGTGCATTACTCCCATTAGCCTTTGGATCAGGCGGCGGCGGATTAATCTCTAAAGGTTTAGCTGTTACCGTAATCGGCGGGTTAATAAGTTCTACACTATTAACATTAGTAGTTGTTCCAATCGTTTACGAAGTACTGTCAAAACTTTTTAGAAAAAACCGTAAAGAAATACAAGAGAATTAACCACCAAGCCTTGCAAGAATCACTTGCAAGGCTTTTTTTGCTATTCATCCCACCTTTACTTTACACTATGCCCCAATTATTTTTCCAATTTAAGAAGCCTTGTCTTTATTTCTAATCCCCCGCGATAATCAGCTAAAGACCCAGCTGAAATGGCGTTCCATTATAATCGAACGCCATAATGAAATCTTTTCTTTTTCCTTCTAAATATTCGATTATTTCTTTTTTATAAACTTTAAGCATTTCTTCATTTTCCACAAGAGGGCTCTTAGGAAAACGCTTCGCTGTCCATAAAGATAATTCTTCAAATGATGCATCCTGTGAACCAACATAATAAAATCCTTTAGGAGGCGCTGCTTAATATATGGTACATTTGGCATGCCCACAGATAATGCAATTTCAGCAATTCCTTTATCTGTTTCAATCAACTGCTCTTTCGCTTGTTTTAAGCGGACCTCCTGGATTTATTCACCAGGAGAAGGATAGAGAAATTATCGTATATTCTTAGCAAACTTATTTAGACGTTGATGCAATTTCTGTCGTCAATAAAGTATGAATACAGACAGGCAGCATATCCAACAATGTTATAAATGCATAGTCTATATCTAAACGTTCTGTCCATTGGTGAGCATCAAATCCAACTGGGCCCATATTTAAAACGGGAACATCCAATAATTCCATTTCTTTTAGAGGAATAGAGTATCCCTTATCCCATAATGGCATATTGGCAGTCAGCGATTTCATCGATTCGACAGGATACTGCAGCCCTGCGTAACTGAGATCTGAAATGCCAGCGAAATAGTTGATTTTTTCAAAAGAAACAGCATGTGACTCTAGTGCATATTTTTCTATTTTCGCTACAGCCTTTTTGATTAATGGGTGCTGGTAGGAACTAATGGCTGGATAATATGGAGGCGCAAAAAAGATGACAATCATCGGTGCTAATTCTTTGCATAATATTGTCAATTTATCTGCAATCTCAATTGTAGCTTCGCGATCATCTTTGTTTCCTCTATTATGCAAAATTGAGAATTGAATATTATTTACTTTTTCTTCCCCATAGTTTTTAATTGCATAGTCCGTCAATTCTTCATAGGTAAATACAGTTACCTTTAACTTTGGCACATCAAAAGGCATATATTTAGAAAATGCGCAAGCTTGCTTCCTATAAGATTCTGTAATTGAAGCTGCCACTTTTGTCGCTTTTTCTTTCAACAAGGAAACAACCTCATCCATTTTTTTATCTAAAATAAATAAATTGCATAATGTCACCGCACGATGAGGGATTTGCACAGAATATTCTTCTTTAATTCCATATTGAATTAAATTAGTAGGAGGCGGCGTAATCTCCTCTTCTACCTTATCACAAAGCTCTATATTTAATTCAAACTCATCCGTTAACAAGGAAGCCATGTAATTCGCATTTAGCCCTGCAAATGGTTCTCCTACATGTGTTTCCTTTCCATAACAAAGGAAGCCGGGCAATATTTTTCCTATAGAGCCTGTATAAATGTATTTTTTTTGATCTCCAGGATAGCGCATAAACATCGGCTCTCCATTAAGAACAGCTGTATATTCCAAATCATATTGTTTCGCCAGCTCCAATAAAACTGGAACAGCGGCTCTCATTCCCATAGAATTTACTTCTTCATCAGGAACAGTCAGCAATAAAATATTTCCGTCAAAAACTCCTTCACAAGCCTGTTCCATCATTGCCATATGCAAAGAAAGACCGCATTTCATATCCATTGTGCCTCTGCCGAACAGCCAATTCCCTGTTTCGATATCATGTTGCACTTGTTTCGGCAAATATTGTTTTTGTGAATAAAAAATCTCTGTTAACTTTTTCGGATGAAAAGCATCTTCCTTCCACCTTCCGTAATCCTCCACATCGACTACATCAAAATGACTGACAAGTACAACAGTTTTCTTTTTATTCTGATTTTTCTGCACAAGCCCTGTTACAAAAAATCTGCCATCATCAGTAGGATGTTTTTGCAAATGTTCAGGGTTTTGTTGAAAATATTCTAGATCTGACAACTCTCCAATCACAAAGTCAGGAAAATAAACTTCCGCTTCAGAATCTGTAACGCTAGGAATTTGCACAAAGCTGCATAAGAGATTGGTTAATTGTTCTTTCGTTTTCCATTTGGCCATATGCGCAACCTCTTTTCTCCATTATTGAAATTATTTCCTATTATATAGGAATAATGATGACGTTTAAATCTAACATCCCAAAGAAATTATTAATTTTTTTCTATTAAATATCGCTAAACCGTCATTCCAGATCATCCTAATAGATATATTTATACTTAAAGAGTGTTTAACATTCTGCACTTTCTAATAAAAAAGGAGTGATTCAAATGGTAATCGCCTATCGTCATGAGCCATTTACTAATTTTAGCATAGAAAAAAATAAACAGGCGTTTGAAAATGCTTTAGCATATGTTAATACACAGCTTGGCAAACATTACCCCCTTGTTATTAATGGAGCAAAAATAGAAACAGATGAAAAAATAATTTCCATTAACCCTGCTAATAAAAAAGAAGTAATTGGATCTGTCTCTATTGCCAATCAAGAATTGGCAGAAAAGGCCATGAAGGCTGCCCTCCAAGCCTTTGAATCATGGAAAAAATGGAAAGCGGAACATCGTGCAGATATTTTATTCAAAGCAGCTGCCATCATCCGCCGAAGAAAGCATGAGTTTTCCAGCTATTTAGTGAAAGAGTCTGGAAAGCCTTGGAACGAAGCAGATGCCGATACTGCAGAAGCCATTGATTTCTTAGAATATTATGCTCGCCAAGTTCTCGAAATAAAAAATGGAGCAAATGTAAAAAGCCGTCCTGGAGAATATAACCAATATCATTATATTCCCCTTGGTGTCGGGATTATTATTGCTCCCTTTAACTTCCCTCTTGCCATTATGGCAGGCACAGCAGTTGCTGCTATCGTAACAGGCAACACTATTTTATTAAAACCCGCAGATGCCACACCTGTTATAGCAGCAAAATTTGTAGAGGTAATGGAAGAAGCCGGTCTCCCAAATGGGGTATTAAACTATATTCCTGGCAAAGGAGAAGTAATTGGAGATTATTTAGTCGAACATCCCAAAACTCGATTTGTTTCCTTTACAGGTTCCCGTGCCGTTGGATGCCGCATTTATGAGCGGGCAGCAAAAGTGCAGCCAGGACAAATTTGGCTAAAACGGGTTATTGCAGAAATGGGGGGGAAAGACACTATTGTGGTGGATAAAGATGCAGATTTAGACAAAGCGGCTGCTTCTATTGTTCAATCCGCTTTTGGTTTTTCTGGCCAGAAATGTTCTGCCTGTTCTCGGGCAGTCGTTCATCAAGATATTTACGACAAAGTATTAGAAAAAGCAATCGCCTTAACCAAAACACTGTCTGTCGGCGCTCCAGAAAATTCAAATTCATATATGGGACCAGTCATTCATCAAGCATCTTATCATAAAGTGATGAACTATATAGAGATTGGCAAAAAAGAAGGAAGATTAATGATAGGCGGTGAAGGCGATGATACATCTGGGTACTTTATTCAGCCAACTATTTTTGCCGATGTAGATGAGAATGCACGTTTAATGCAAGAAGAAATTTTTGGTCCTGTTGTAGCATTTTGCAAAGCACGGGACTTTGACCATATGATGGAAGTTGCCAATAATACCGATTACGCATTAACAGGCGCTTTATGGACGAACAATCGGGAACATTTAGAGCGGGCACGGGACGAATTCCATGTTGGAAATTTATATTTTAATAGGGGCTGTACCGGAGCCATTGTCGGCTATCAACCTTTTGGAGGCTTCAATATGTCTGGAACTGATTCAAAAGCTGGGGGACCTGACTATTTAATTCTCCATATGCAAGCAAAAACAACATCGGAAATATTTTAAGGAGGGAGAGCTTATGTCTACTGAAACAAAACAAACTACAAAAATCATTGAGCAAACAGAAAAATTTGGCGCAAACAACTACCATCCCCTTCCAATCGTTATAAAAAAAGCACAAGGTGTGTGGGTAGAAGATCCCGAGAACAATCGGTACATGGATATGCTCAGTGCCTATTCAGCCGTAAACCAAGGTCATCGCCACCCAAAAATCATTGAAGCATTAAAACAACAAGCAGATAAAGTTACTTTAACGTCACGAGCTTTCCATAATGATCAGCTTGGTCCATGGTATGAAAAAATTTGTATATTAACAAAAAAAAATATGGCCCTCCCGATGAATACTGGAGCCGAAGCCGTTGAAACTGCCTTTAAAGCGGCACGGCGATGGGCTTATAAAACGAAAGGCGTCAGCGATAACCAGGCAGAAATTATTGCTTGTACAGGAAATTTCCATGGACGGACAATGACTGCCGTTTCTTTATCATCTGAAGCGGAATATCAACAAGGATTCGGACCAATGCTGCCTGGAATAAAGCTGATTCCATACGGTGATTTAGAAAGCTTGCAGAAGGCAATCACCCCTAACACGGCAGCCTTTTTAATCGAACCAATTCAAGGAGAAGCAGGCATAGTCCTGCCGCCAGCTGGATTTATAAAAAAAGCATTTGATCTTTGCCGACAAAATAATGTCCTATTTATAGCAGATGAAATACAAGTAGGTTTAGCAAGAACAGGCAAACTTTTTGCATACGAATGGGAAGGAATTGAACCTGATATGCTTGTTTTAGGAAAAGCTCTCGGCGGCGGAGTATTCCCCATTTCATGTGTAGCGGCAAATAAGGAGATACTAGGAGTTTTTACTCCTGGTTCACATGGCTCTACTTTCGGCGGCAACCCCCTTGCATGTGCTGTATCGATTGCTGCTTTAGAAGTAATAGAGGAAGAAGGATTGGCAGATCGCTCGCAGCAGCTTGGAGATTACTTTAGAAAAAAATTACAAGCAATCAAAAGTCCGATAATTAAAGAAGTCAGAGGCCGAGGCTTATTTATTGGCATGGAATTAACAGAAGATGCTCGGAAATATTGTGAGAAATTAAAAGAAGAAGGATTGCTTTGCAAAGAAACACATCATACAGTCATTCGTTTTGCCCCACCCCTTACAATCACAAAAGAAGAATTAGACTGGGCAATGAAACGAATCCAAAAAGTATTCCAAACACAATAAGGAACCCGTTGATTATTTTTTCCTTGTTGCACAACGATGACACCCTGCCGAGTTTCTTTCTGCAGATGTCATCGTTATATAGCAACCATTGTTTAATTTATTAAACATGAACGCATTAAAAGGCTGCCAGTCGTTTATAATTCGATAAGCTGATAATGACTCTATGAAGTTCGGCATCAAGATCTAATAATAAAGCCTTTCTTTCTACTACCGAATATTTCTGAATTGACTCTACTATCTTCTTTCGCTTTTTATTGTAGAATCAGTCATAATATGAAAGCCAATTTCTACTACATTTTTTTCTAATCGTCCTTCTGCCCCTATTAAGTCGCTGCGATAAATCTACTTTATTTCCCCTTGGTCCATTTTTAAATCTCCATCAATAATTGAATCCTCTTGTCATATATGTGCTTGATTGTTCACTAGAATAAATCTGATTCATATTAGAAAAGCAATTACTATATTTTTTATAAAAAGGAATTTAAAACAAATTTCTGAAACTTATTATATATTAATGCGTAAACATATTAACATACATATATGATTAACAATTCTTTTATATTTTTAATAGTTAGATCAGTCACTTAGGAGAGATTTATTTGAAGATAAATTTAGAGAATCTTAAAAAAAAATACAAACAGGAATATCAAATTTATAGTGATTTTTACAAAAAGAGCTTCCTGATTGTATTTTTTTTAGGGATATTAACAGCCTTTGTTTGTTTTTTCTTATCTTTTTACTTTGAAGATTTTATTACACAGCAGGCGAATAATATTGCTGAACATACGATGGGTGTAGACAAAAATGAACCAACAAATATTCAAAAGTTTTTTTCCATTTTTTTCAACAACCTTTTTCTTGGAGGATTGATTATCCTAAGTGGATTTATTCCTATATATGGTCTCCCGTTTATTTATGCATTGCTTTCCTTTGCATCGGTAGGAATCATCACTGGCTACGGTTCTATAATGAAACATGATGTTTTGCAAACAATGATGATTGCATTTTTGCCACATGCAGTCATTGAAATATTTCCGATCCTTTATAGTGTAGCAGTAGGGATCTATATAAATAAAAATATAGTACATAAGTTATTTTTCCGGAAAAGAAAGACCGATAAAGTTAGGTCCATGCTTGTTCAAGGAACTACAAGTCTTTTAATGATAATTCTGCCATTATTTTTGCTTGCTGCACTGGTTGAAGCGTTTATTACTTCTCATCTAGCGGATATCTACTTATAGAGTTATTCCAATTCCAGTTATTATTTTTAAACATTATTAAAGAGTATCCTGCATTAGCATGGATATTCTTTTCATAGTAAATAAACATATATTCCCCTGAAACTAGCAATTTAAATTTAACGAATTTCCTACTATATAAATTCAATTTAATTTTTCGACATAACTAGTGACCCGATAGGTTGAATTACTTTTTCTAGGTAAGTGTCCAAATATTCTATGAAGAAGATCATTGATTTTCCAATGTCTTTTCTTATGGCATGAAATTGATTGACGAGGACACTTCCTTTTCCTCCTGCCCAAATGCGCTCCACCACCTTCGAGTAAGGAAGCTTTTTTTATTTCTGTCAATAGAACCAGCAATTTATTCTTAGTTTTCCTCTTAAAACACCAACAAAAAAAGAATGCCCATATCTGGACATCCCTTTTATATTCAACTTATCTGCTTATTCCCATTACCTGTTCCATCATTCTCAAAAATTGTGCCTTTTCTAAACTTCGAATCTTTAAATGCATATTTCATTAATAGAAGATAGCTGATGCCTGACACAACAAAGCCGATAATCCATGCGAGCTCTACTTCTATGAATGCTGCTCCTGCACCAATTAGCATGGCTAGTATCGCACTTGGATTAAAGCCAGCAAACTGGCCGTCTTCTTTATATAATTCAGCAACATTTACTTTTTGTTTTCTTAATAGATAATATTCTATTAAAATAATCGCCACAATTGGCCCTAAAAATGCGGAATAGATCAAAATAAATGTATTTAGCCCTTTTGCTGATGAATCTTGGACAAGCACCCAAGGGAAGGAACATAAAGCAAGAAGTCCAGTTACTACAACAGCTGGTTTGTATTTCATTTTTGTCAGCAATTGCACCACATATGTTGGTGGAATAATATTTGCGACCATATTTACTGCAATTGCTCCCATTACGATAAATGCTGATACAAACACAGTAATATAGGAGTTATCTACAATGATTGCAAATGCTTTCACTGGATTGGCGATACCTGTTGCTGCAGCAAGCATTGCACCAATTGCAAGAACAAAACCATATGCGATAAAGATTGGCAAGAAATATAAAGCCCCACGCTTTTTATTGCTCATGCCAGTTTTCAGTTCCCTGGAGTAATCTGCTGCACTTAAAAAGATGGCAGCATAATTTCCTAAAAAGACCATAATAAAGGCGAAGAAAGGCAATCCCCATGTCCCTTTTGCATGAACCCATTTATCAACAATTACTTGACTATGAGAGTTTAAAAGAACACCAAATACATAAACAAGTGCCAGCATAATAACAATAGAAGCAAGAGATTCCACCCATTTAATTGCATGAAAACCGTATAACGAAAGAACTATTTGCACAACCTGCAATACCACAAAACAAACCGCAATGCTGTTAAAAGAACCTCCTGTAACAATTTTGGCAATTTCATTTAACGCAGTTGCTCCGATCCAGCTTTGAAAGCCATACCAGACAATAGCCGGAATTCCCCGCAATAAAGAGGAGATAACAGACCCTTTAATTCCAAATGACATTCTTAGCTGCACTACATAAGGTATTCCCGTTCGATAGCCTAATCGATCATTTAATGCAAAAATAGTAGAAATAATTCCAATAGCAATAACGGCTGCCAAAAATGTTTGAAAAATATTCAGTGTTGCCGCTCCTGCCACAAATAGACTTGCACCAAGAGTCATATTTCCTAAGTTAATGCCATCTCCTATCCACATAAATGCATATGCAATAGACCCTACTGTACGATCTTTTTCTTGTTTTGGCTTTAATGATTCATCCATATTCGTAGTCGTTGAGATTTCTGCCTCATTTGTAGAAGTGTAACTTTCGATATTCATAGCCAATGCCCTTCACTCCCTTTATTTTTATAAAAACAATTAAAATATTTCAAAATATTCAGTTTATATATTGCGTAATTTATCTATGCAAAAGATTTTCACAGGAAATTTCTTTATAAGGAGAAAGGGATGATCTATTGTAGTACGAAAAGCTCTATTAGAGCATCCCCTTTTTTACTTCATTAAAATGCAGCACATTCCAATTTTTGTTTGTATGTCACTAATTTTCCTATCGGATCTCCGACAATACCTTGATTTACATCAAACACAACATTTCCTCTAACTAACGTTTTGGTAACCCGACAGTTAATTTTTCTGCCTATATACGGACTGTGCTGATGACGATAATATAAATCTTCCTTCTTTACAACATAAGATTGATTGGGATCAAGTAAAATAATATCAGCATCTTTTGAAATCGCAATTTCTCCTTTGGCGGATAAATGAAAACGTTTGGACGGATTATAGCTGATCATTCGGACAAAGTCTGCCACTGAGACATTTCGTTTTAACACTGCTTCATCAAACATTAAATCAACATTATTTTGACAGCCAGTAACCCCGCCCCATACTTCAAACATGTTATTTGATGCACTTTTCTTCATTTCCGGCGGGCACGGAGAATGATCCGATGTGAGCATATCCAATTTTCCTTCTATTAATTTCTGCCAAAGTTTTTCTTGTTCTTCCTTATCACGGAGCGGCGGAGAACATTTAGCAACAGGGCCTATTTTCTCAAACTCTTCGGTTGTAATTGTAAAGTAATGCGGGCATGACTCCAATGTAACATCTTGCCCTTCCTGTTTTGCTTGTTCAATCACTTCGACCGCTTCAGCTGAACTAATATGGACAAAATGAAGCTTGCACCCTGTTTTTTCCGCAAAATACAATGCTCGTTTAACTGCATCTACTTCAGCTATAATAGGTCGAGATGCTACATAATCAGCCGCTGTTAATTTCCCATTTTTTATCATCTCTTCTGCCATTCTATCAGTGACTATTGCATTTTCTGCATGGATTGATAACATATGTCCTAATTCTGCTAATTTTTTCATTCCCATATATAAAGTATAATCATCAACATTGGTGAAATCCTCTGGAATATCCGATCCGCATGATGACATAAAGCATTTAAATGCAACAACTCCCTCTTCTGAAAGTTCTGTCAATTTATCCAGATTGCTGGGGATTAGCCCGCCGTAAAATGCATAATCGATATAATTTTTTCCTATTGCTGTCTCTTTTTTTAATAGAAGAGAGTTGCGGTTTATGGTTGCAGGAAGTGCGTTTAAGGGCATATCCACATAGCTTGTTGTGCCTCCCGCAGCAAGTGCCTTTGTGCCTGTTTCAAATCCTTCCCATACTGTCCGCCCTGGTTCGCATATATGAACATGTGTGTCAATCATGCCTGGCATTACATATTGCCCTTCCGCATCTATTGTCTGCAATGAATCAGCTTCCAACACTTCTGCAATGGCAGCGATTTTTCCATCTGTAATGCCGATATCTGCTTTCTTCACCCCCTCTATAAAAACTACATTTCCTCCTTTAATAATCAGGTCATACATCATGATTGCCCTCCTCCTTGTCGACAAATTAGTTATTATTAAAAATTTCCGTTAAAGAAGCCGAAAACTGGTTTTTGTCCCTAAACTGCAAATGTTCTTCCATATCAATTAAATGTTCCAATGCCAATTCTGCTGCTAGCTGTTCATCTCGTTTCTTAATCGCATGAAAGATGTGACGATGATGCAAACAAGCATCCTTCTCTTCCTGTGTTTTTCCATAGATAGAAATGATCACATGTGTTAAAGAAATCAAGTCCTCCAAATATTGATAAAAATAGGAATTACCTGCTATTTCTGCTATTTTCAAATGAAAATCTCCTGACATTTGAATAGCATCATAATAATCAATATGCAAATGGCTATTTTCTTCTTCCTCAACCATCTGTTCCAATTCAAAAAGCTGCTCTGCAGTTGCAAGCTGACAAGCCTTTTTCACTGCTTCCACTTCTAAAATCCGCCTCATTTCAAATACTTCTGTTGCTTCTCTTTTAGAAGATGATGTTACAAAAGCTCCCCTATTGGCAATTATCTTTACCAATCGCTCATAGGCTAATCTCCGTAATACATTGCGGACTGGAGTTCTGCTTACTCCAAACGATTCGGCAATTTCTTTTTCAACAAGCTGCATATTAGGAAGCAGCTTTTGTTGAATGATTGCCTGTTTAATTTTATCGTAAATCTCTATTTCCTTAGCATTCATCTGTGGTTGCCCTCACTTTATATAAAGCATGATGAAATTGTCATCCCATACATTAAGATTGTATTTTTAATTGCATACGAGATTGTATACAATTTCTTATATGCTATAAGTTACTATATTATTTTTTGATTTTCAATTATTTTCTGAAAAAACATTTTATTTCTTAACGTCATATTGTTAGATTTTCTAACATTAAATGTTCAGGAATATAATTTTAAAATAATAACATTTATCTCAATGTTATTAAAGCTCATATGCTGCACTATTCAAAATCCCCTTTTCTTCTTATCCTTTCAGTATGGGGTTCATATCCTCCATTCTATTTTTATCCATTTTTTTCTTGTTGACTATTGACTTTGTAATCGTTTTCATTTATATTATAACTAGGTTGGATGACATATGTGGTCATCAAGGTATCGAGCGCAGGATGGAGCTGATACTATAAAGAAAATCGTTATATAGACGTTTTCTATTTATCATAAAAACAAAAAGGCAGCTGGCTTTCAGCTGCCTTTTTGTTTTTATACAATATCATTTTTCTTTTCTCTTTTTTTAAAAATTTTTTTACCTTCCTCTTCTATTCTCTAACTGTTCTATTCATTATTTTTGCAGATATGCTATGATCATTTTATTCGCTTTATCTAATAAAAAACTGGGAAGGAGCAATCCAATGAATTTTACTGTTGCTGAAGCAATTGAGATTTTAGAGCGCACCCCAAAAACGCTTGAGTATTTTTTATCTGGTTTATCCGCAGGATGGCTGCAGTGCAATGAAGGAGAAGGGACTTGGAATGCAGAAGAAGTGATTGACCATCTTATCGAAGGAGAAAAAACAAACTGGCTGCCAAGACTCCAGTTTATTCTAGAACAAGGGGAACAAAAACCATTTCCTCCATTTGATCGCTATTCCCATTTGAATCAATCAAAAAAATTATCACTCGAACAAAAATTGCAGGAATTTAAAACCATTCGATCCCAAAATATCAAAAAACTTCAAGGCCTTATTGATCTTAAACTCTGTCTTGAAAAAACTGGATTGCACCCTGAGTTTGGCCAAGTAAAAGTCCGGGAACTCATTTCCACATGGGCTGTTCATGATTTGACCCATATTTCGCAAATCGTGCGGATAATGGCTGAACGCTACAGAGAAGATGTCGGCCCTTGGAGTGCTTATTTGGGGATATTGAAAAAGTAATAGAAGCCTTTATTGCTCTCCCTTAATGTTTGCGGAAAGCCTAGCTTTTGCTTAATAAGGGAGACTGCTATCCTTTTTATCTCCCCACACTCTAACCTGCTGCACGATCAGCTGCAAACAATCACTATTATTCATCCAGATTATTTCCTGAGATCTGATAATTGCTGTCCGCCGGTATGCTGATTGTTATTGCCTTCAGAGTTAGCCTATAAGTATAATTTTTTCCATCTGCCGTTGCTGCGATATTTTTTTCTTTTTTTGCATAATTGTACTATGGGAAAAGAGACCGTTAATACGTGATGGATCCTTATCATTTCCTGCTATTCCTTATTTTACGAAAAAAAGGATAACATTATAAACCTATATTAAAAATTAAACATAAAAGATTCTGCTTAAAAAGAAACATTAAATATAAACTGAAAAAATCGTAATTCTTATCTCATTATCTCAAAATAGATGCCCCGATATATTGTTATTCTTATGCGTGATATATATTAATGAAAGTTAGAGCCATAATAGTCCTATGCTATTGGAATAAATGGCACTTCTTGAATTTTTGTTTATATTGTTGAAAACGCTATTTTATTTCCACAAGACAATCATGGCAATTTTGTGAACTACCTTTCTGAGGAAAGCGTTTTATTTGTCTAATTCACAATTCCGACACATTATTGTGATTCATTTCACAATTTGACAGCTATAATAAAAGTATCAAAAGCAATCACTACTCTTTTAAAGAGGTTAAAATATATGGTAGCTTGGAAAACAACAATATGATTTGTTTTTGATAAAAAAGCAACTTTTATAAAAAATAAAAAATATATTCCCATTGCTAATTAAAAATATATTAAATAAATAAACTTATATAAGGGAGAGATTTATCATGAAAAAACAAAATATCAACCGTGTCGTATTAATTGGAACTGGAGCTGTCGGCTGCAGCTATGCTTATTCTTTCATTAACCAAGGTGTTGCGGAAGAATTAGTGTTAATCGATGTAAATGAAAAAAGAGCAGAAGGGGAAGCGATGGATTTAAATCATGGGATGCCATTTGCACCGGCACCTGTAAAAGTTTGGAGCGGAAAATACGAGGACTGCGGTCTTGCTGATTTAGTTGTCATTACAGCTGGCCTTCCACAAAAACCAGGCGAAACTCGTTTAGACCTAGTGGCAAAAAACACAGCTATCTTTAAAGAAATCGTAAAAAATGTAATGGCGAGCGGCTTTGATGGCATTTTCTTAATCGCCACAAACCCAGTGGATATCTTAACATATGTAACTTGGAAAGAATCTGGCTTGCCGAAAGAAAAAGTAATCGGCTCTGGCACAACGTTAGACAGCGCAAGATTCCGCTATATGCTTGGCGAATATTTTAACGTCGATACTCGCAATGTCCATGCGGCAATCATCGGCGAACACGGCGATACTGAACTTCCTGTATGGAGCAAAGCAACGATTGGCTTAGAAAGCGTAGAGTCTTTATTAAGCAAAAATCCTGCATACAGCCAAAAAGACTTGGATGAAATTTTTGTAAACGTTCGTGATGCAGCCTACCATATTATTGAAAGAAAAGGCGCCACTTATTACGGAATTGGAATGTCTCTAGTACGCATTACCAAAGCAATCTTAAATAATGAAAACTCTATTCTTCCAGTATCTGCATATTTAGATGGACAATATGGCCAAAACGATGTATATGTAGGGGTTCCAGCTGTCATCAACCGCGACGGCATTCGTGAAGTAGTAGAACTTGACTTGAACAAAGAAGAACAAAAACAATTTGACCACTCTGTAAAAGTATTAAAAGAAACAATGGCCCCTGTTCTTTAATCGAGAAAACAGCACAATAATATTAGAATGATTCTATGGAGAAAAGCGCACGAATTTATCATGCGCTTTTTTATTTAGCCTGACTTACGATTGCTTCCCATAATAAAGTATTCTATCTTATAGGGGACTTTTCTTCTTTAGCCAATGCTTTGACGCCGGCTTCGATAACCTGCAAAATCCGATCCGTATCATACACGCTTCCACTCCAAGTTCCTCCGCTGACAGATTGAAGCGCCGCCCATAACCGTGTATCATCAGGCAGATTAGGGTCTGGCTTTAATTGAGGGTGGGGATGGCGTTCTTCTAGAATAACAGATGCTTCTTCTGCTGAAACTCTTTTATTTGCATTGCCGACAAAATTAACAGAACCAGTTAAATGAAGACAATCAATGATAATCTCAATCAAATCGCCATCGCGCAGTTTTCCAATGGGGCCTCCTCCTAATGCCTCTGGTCCCACATGTCCGATGCAAGCGCCTGTTGAAACACCTGAAAAACGTGCATCTGTAATTAACGAAACATATTTGCCAAATGGCAAGTACTTTAATGCAGATGTTAATTGATAGGTTTCTTCCATCCCCGTTCCTAAAGGGCCTCCTCCCATCACCACCATAATATCACCAGCTTCAATTCCGCCAGTTTTAATAGCTTTAATGGCCGCTTTTTCGGAAGTGAACACTTTTGCTGTTCCAGTATGACGGTATATGCCGTCATCTCCTACCACAGATTGATCAATGGAAGTTGATTTGATGATCGATCCTTCAGGTGCAATATTGCCTGTTGGGAAAGTAATGGTGGATGTTAATCCTCTTTCTTTCGCCTGCTCGGGGCTCATAATGACAGCATCAGGAGAAATGCCATCAGCCTCCATCAAACGTCTTCTAATTTTCGCCCGTCGCTCTGACTGCTCCCACCAATCAAGATTTTCGCCAAGTGTATTGCCAGTTACAGTCAGAACATCTTCATGCAGAAGACCTAATTTTCTTAAATGAAGCATTACCTCTGGAACTCCCCCTGCTAAAAATACTCGTACAGTTGGATGAAAATCCGGTCCATTTGGCAAAACGCTTACTAAACGAGGCGTTTTTTTATTAATTCGTGTCCAATCTTCCACAGTCGGAATTTTGCACTTAGCAGCATGGGCGATAGCAGGAATATGCAGCAATAGATTAGTAGATCCTCCAAAAGCCGCATGAACAACCATTGCATTTTCAATCGCCTTATCTGTCAGAATATCCTTTGTGGCTACTTTATTTTTTTCCATTTCCAGCGCTGCCCGTGCAGACTGTCTAGCCATTTCAGCCCATATCGGCTGGCCAGAAGGAGCAAGCGCTGAATGAGTTACAGCCATTCCAAGGGCCTCTGCAACAACTTGGGAAGTCGCTGCCGTACCAAGAAATTGGCATCCCCCTCCTGGTGTGGCACATGCAACGCAGCCAAGCTCCGCTGCTTCTTTCAAACTGATTTCTTTATTCGCAAATCGTGCGCCAATAGTTTGAACTTTCCCTGCATCCTCACCGACTGTAGGTGGAAGTGTAACACCTCCAGGTACAATAATGGTTGGCAAATCATGCATGGCCGCCAGTGCAATCATCATTGCTGGCAAGCCTTTATCACATGTAGCTACTCCCATCACAGCTTGGCGTGTCGGCAAGGAACGAATTAATCGCCGATAAACAATGGCGGCATCATTTCGATAAGGAAATGAATCAAACATGCCTAATGTTCCTTGTGAACGTCCATCACATGGATCACTGACAAACCCTGCAAACGGAACTCCCTTTTTATCCCGAATTTCTTTGGCTGCTTCTGTCATCAATAAATCTACTTCCCAGTGGCCAGTGTGATAACCTAAGGCAATTGGACTGCCATTATGGTCCCGAATGCCTCCTTTGGTGCCCAGGATAAGCACTTGCGTTCCAAGCAGGCTCTTCGGATCCCATCCCATTCCCACATTTTGAGTAAGTCCAAAAAGATCTCCGCTCGGCGATTCTTCAAGCATTTGCGGCGTTAAAGGAAGTGTTCCTATCGGTCCCTTTGCATGTGTTTTCACATTATATAAAGAGGATTCTTCTTCATTAAAAATCGAATGTAATGACATAGTATCTCTCCATTTTAAATAATATTTGGTGGAGCTTTTTATGGACTAAAATTAAATAGGAAAGTTTATTTAGAAACCTTCCTATTAAAGAAATAAACACACTTCTATTTTTTTGCCGCTGGAAGTACTTTTGCTGATTGTAAAATTGCTTTCACTTCTTGTCTTTTCTTCTCACTAAGCGGCTTAGACGGCGGCAATACATATGTAGAAATATTTAGGCCGCACATTTTCGTCGCTTCCTTTACTACATTTACAAAGGGACTGTCAATCTTATAAAGCTGTGGAAGAAGTGCTAGCTGGCCATAAAGAGCAACTGCTTTTTTTAAATCTCCACTTGTAAAAGCATGATATATTCCCACTGATAAATGTGGAGCAAAATTCCCGCTTGCTGAAATGGTTCCATCTCCGCCCAGTTGAAGGGTATTTAATAAATGATCATCAAATCCACAAAAAACAGAAAAGTACGGATGCTTGCCTTTCACCTTCTCAATCATTTCACGAATATGGCCGATGGAATCCACGGTATCTTTAATGCCTACGATATTTTTGTGCTGATCTGCAATTCGTTCAACAAAATCAGGCGTTAGATCTTGTCCTGTAAGATTTGGAAAATTATAAAGAAAAACAGGAAGATTAATAGATTCTGCTATCTCACTATAATAGCTATACAAGTTCTCATCTGATAATGACCAATAATATGGATTGATTACCATAACCCCATCTGCGCCTATCTGTTCGGCATGCTGGCTTAAAGAAATTGCTTCTCTTGTACTGGTGCTTCCTGTCCCAATTAATACAGGAACTCTCTTATTTACATAACTAATCGCAAATTCAGCCGTTTCTTTTCTTTCTTCTACAGTCATTTGCGAAAACTCTCCGCCAGTTCCTAAAAACAATAATCCATTTACCTTTGATGCAATTAAAGAATCAATTAACAGCCCCATTTCTTTCTGATTCAGTTTGCCATTTTCATCAAAAATAGTGGATACGGGAGGAATAATGCCATTAAATAATGTTTTTTTATTCATTTTATCGCCCCTCTTTGTTTTATAATATAAAACTATGTTTTATTATTCTGTTAAATTTAATTCAATTATAACATATAAGCATTAACTGTAAACACTTACATACAAATCATTTCCATTTTGCAATCAGTCCTTATCAAAATTTATTTTATTGCATTTTTTAATTGTCTATAATACTGTAATAGTACTTAGCAGAGGCTTATCGCTCGTGCGTAATTGCTAATAATATAAAATGAACATGAGGGTTGAATATGCCAATTATCCAATCTGTCGAACGTTCTCTTCGAATATTAGATCTATTTAATGAACATACGACTGAGCTTAAAATTACGGAAATTAGCGACAAAATGGGACTTCATAAAAGCACTGTCCACTCTTTATTAAAAACACTTCAAGAATCTCGTTATATTGATCAAAATCCTGAAAATGGAAAATACAAATTAGGCATGAAACTTGTTGAACGAGGGAACCTGGTTATTAGTACCATGGATATAAGAAATATAGCGAAGAAATATCTTCAAACTCTATCAATAAAAACAGGACAGACTAGTCATCTTGGGATTTTGGACGGCAATGCCGGTGTTTACATTGATAAGGAGGAGGGAGAAAAAGCGCTGATTCGCTATTCACGAATTGGAAGGAGAATCCCTCTGCACTCTACAGCAATAGGAAAAGTTCTCCTATCCTTTCAAAATTCCGAAAAGATTGCACAGCTTCTAGATGGTTACCTTTATACCCAATCAACTAATAAAACAATCCTAAATGAAGAAGATTTTAGGATAGAACTTGAAAGGGTTCGGGAAAATGGGATTGCAATCGATAACGAGGAAAACGAAAAAGGCGTTCGTTGTATAGCTGTACCAATTATCAATCAAAAAAATCAAGTAATTGCTGCCGTTAGTATATCTACTTTAATTTCTAATGTAGATGATCAGAAGCTTGATCAATATGCAGTTCTTCTTAAACAAATTGGCCAAGAGCTGTCTAAACAAGTAGAATATGGATTGCCAATCAACTAAAACTTTCCCCTTTCTCTTATAATCTCTTAAATAAAGAGAAAAGGCCTATCATTAACCATTCTGCAAAAGTATTAAAGCAGGTCGATCCTATAATTGCATTTAATACAAAACAAGTCCGGCATGCAAACCATCTATACCGGACTTGTTTTTGCATTCTATTTATGAAATGATAAAATCTTTTTCGTTTTCATATTTTCCATACATATTGACAATAAGAAAAGAATTTAAATATGCAATGAAAGAAAAACCTAAAAATACACTTAAATATAAGCAAAAAACAAATAAATATGGGGATATGAGCATTAGAATAAATGGGAATAATGAAATGATGAAAATCGGTATTATTTTGCTAGGATTTGCAGCTGCCATTTTTAATGTATTGCCAATTGACTCTTTTATTGAATTCTCAAATCTAGAAATATATGGAAATATAAATACAGTAATAATAAGATAGACTAATGAAAAAAAGAATAAACTTATATGTACCAGCAAAGAAAATGGCCCTGAATATTGTTGAAGAAAAGAATAATCCATATATAATATGGACCCTATAATCAATAAAAAAATCCATATAGCGGTACTTTGCTTAAAATTTTTTTTGAATGCCTGGATAAAGCCGCCTAACAAGCTTACTTCTTCATTTCTAACCATTTTTATTGTTATAGTATAAAGAGCAGTAGTTGACGCACCTACTGTAATAATAGGAAAACAAAATAATATAAATAGACAATTCAATAACATCAATTCGAAAATTTTTAATAAAAATCGGTATAAAGGTCCATTCCATTCAAAGATATGATTCATTCATAGAGTACCTCTCTTCTAGTTATAATATGCCTCCTGATAAAAAACTGGCACTATATCATCCGCTCAAGTATTCTTTTAATGTAGGGAATAGCTCTATATAAAATGAATTCTATAGTGCAGCTCTAAATTTTTTATTCTTTTACTGATCCTACTACAATGCCAGTAATAAAGTATTTTTGCAGCAGCGGATATATCACCAATAAAGGAACACAAGAGATGACTATTTTTGCTGCATTCAGATTTCTATTTGATACTTCACCTGCATTTGCTAATGCGCTGGCGCTTGATCCTGCTTTTAACATATCTTCAATACTGATTGTTAAGGACTGTATATAGGTCATCAAAGGATAATTGCTGACTTTTGTCATATATATTAATCCGGAAAAAAAGTCATTCCAATTTCCTACAATACTGAATAAAGCAACTGTGGCTAAAGCTGGAAGAGATATTGGAATATATACTTTCAGCAAAACTTGCAATGGATTAGCTCCATCCATTATTGCTGCTTCTTCTAAAGATTTTGGAACACCAATAAAAAAATTCATAACTAAAATTATACTAAATATTTGTACTGCCCCCGGCAATACTAGAGACCATATCGTATTTAAAAGATCTAGATTTTTAACAATTAAGTATGTTGGAATCATCCCTCCATTAAATAACATCGCAAATATGATAAGATTCATATAAATGGCTCTACCTTTGAACTCTCTTTTCGATTTAGATAAAGGATATGCCATTGTAACAATCAAAACCATATTAATAATAAGCGAAAGAACAACACGCTGAATAGAAATTCCAAAGGACCGCCAAAATTGAGCATCTTCCATAATCATCTTATATGCTTCTGTTGTAAAACTAACTGGTGCAAGACCTACTTTATTTGCAGCAACAGCCTCACTTCCGCTAAAAGAAATGGCGACAATATTCCATAAAGGCAGCAGGCAAGTCAGCGCCAAAAAAATCACGATTGCATATATAGAAATTTTTCCAAACCGTGCTGAAAAGCTTTTACTTTCTATCAAAACTTTCTACCCCCCTAGAATAATTTTCGATCTGTAAATCTCTTAGCTGCATTATTCGCTGATAGTATTAAAATAATGCCTATTACTGATTTAAATAAGCCAACCGCTGTCCCAAAACTATATTCACGGCCAATTAGCCCAATTCTATACACATAAGTATCAAGGATATCACCTGTTTCATAAACCATTGGTGTATATAAATTATAAACTTGATCAAAACCTGCATTAAGTATGTTAGGGAGACTCAATACTGCGAGCAAAAGGATAATTGGAAGCATTCCTGGAAGTGTAATATGCCAAACTCTCTTCCACCAGTTAGCTCCATCAATGCTGGCAGCTTCATGCAGGCCTGGATCAACTGCGGTTATAGCTGCCAAATAAACAATTGAATTATAGCCAAATTCTTTCCAAACATCCGTTCCAATAATTAATGGCTGAAAAAGTTTATTGCTGCCAAGAAAGTTCAGTTTTTCTAATCCCAAAAAAGCCAAAATCTGGTTGACCATTCCATCTAAATTAAACATATTTAAAACAACAGTTGCCAATACAACCCATGAAAGAAAATGCGGCAAATACACAACTGTTTGAATCGATTTTTTTAAGAATTTAAGGCGGATTTCATTTAAAAGAATAGCAAATACGATTGCCAATAAAGACCCTAAAATAATTTTCCCGAGTGCGATTACTATCGTATTTCGAAACAACTTTCCGATATCAGGCAAAGAAAACATATATTTAAAGTGTTCTAATCCTACAAATTCAGAACCCAAAATGCCTTTGGCTGGTATATAATCTTGAAATGCCATGATGATTCCAAACATAGGAACAAAGCTGAATATAATCAAAAATATCATTCCAGGCAGCAGCATTCCATGATAAAAAGCTTGCTCCTTCGTCCATTTTTTCAGTTTTTCCTTTTTTGCATTAAATTCAGTTTTTTTAAAATTTTCAGCTATTTCACTTTGGAGTTTTTCCATATTTTCCTCCTTAATTAATAAGAGCTGCTATGCAGCTCTTATTATTATTGATTACTGCCCATTTTCCAATTCTTCTTTAATTTCTGAGATGATTTCATCTCCGCCTTGTTTTTTCCAATTAGAAACATAGGTATCGAAATAATCTAGCGGCTTGTTGCCAGTTACTATTTTTATAAAAGATTCTTCTTCTAATTTCCCAAGATTAGCCCATTTTTTCTCCATTGTTTTTGTCGTGCCAAAAAATACAGGAGTCGTCCAATTAAATGCATCCTCTTCTGATAATGTGTTAATCATTCCCATGCCAAGCATCCTAGAATGATATTTGGACCAGGCAGAAGTATCAGCATTTGCAGGATCTTTTTCATAAGCCTTTACACTTTGTGCATCTATTTTCAAACCAGCTTTAGGTATATCATCGATAGAAGTCTTGCCATCTACTGCAGATTTGATATAAGCGTATTCCTCTAAAACATTATTAGCGTTGTATACTTCAATATTAAACGGTCTAGTTGAACCATCTACAGCAAGCTCGCTATATTTTGAAATTTCCGGATACTCTGTTTTTAAATCTTTAGTATTTATAATCTCATCATAAAATAAATTTAAGATTTTTATAGCCAACTCCGGGTGATCATAATCTTTTCTAACCACAATAAATTGTCCTGTTGGATTATTATGAACAACATTCACCTTTTCATTTTCGCCTTTTATAGAGTAGGCTGTGAACTCTGCATTTTTATCCATTCCTTTAACGGTAGATAATCCCCAGTCAGGAATATGCCAAGGTCCAGTAACAATTCCTGTTTGTCCTTTAGTAAGAAGGGCCATTATATCGTCCCAAGTTCTAGTTCCAAATTGTGGATCAACAATTCCCTTATCAAACCAATCTGCCATTACACCAAGTGCCTTTTTTGTGCTATCAGTGGTGGAACCATAAATAATATCTCCATTGCCATTATCCAGCCAAAACTTAGGATGTGCATTAAAAACAGCTGCTATGGATGACATAGTAAGTCCAGATCCGCCATAATCACTAGCATTTAGCCAAGTAGCAAATGGAATTCCTACTGGATTTCCAGAATTCCCAGGGTCTTTTTCTACAAAAGTTTTTGCCGTTTTTTCTAGCTCGTCCAAAGTGATTTGAGTGTCTCCATCACTGTCTAGTTTTATTCCAAGTTTGTCCATCCAATCTTTTCTGATCCAAACTATATTTGGAGCAGAATTTCCTATTGTTGCCGGAATTGCCATTAGATGCCCATCAAATGTAGCATCCGCTAGGTTTCTTCCATCATAAGTATCATAAACACCTTTAATGTAATCGCTTGCATTTTTATCGTAAACTTCGGTTAAATCTGCAATTAAATCATTTTCAACTAATTCTTTTAACTCTTCCTTGGAATCCACACGCATCATGTCTGGCAACTCTCCTGATGCAATCGCAAGCGCAACCTGCCTATTATAGTCTTCTCCCTCAGCTTCAAATTGATCTACAATTTTTACATTTAATTTCTCTTTCACAAGACGTGTGTATGCATTATCCTCATATGTGTCCCCTTCAGGCAGTTTCGGATTTGCTGCTGTGACGCGCCCCATTTTAATGATTGTTGTTCCATCTTTTGTTGAAGAATCTTCTGATGACGAAGACTCCACACAAGCTGCTAAAGAGACTGTCAACGTAGATGCCATTAGAGCAATACCCATACGTTTTAATAGTGATCTATACTTCATTAGTTTCCCCCCAAGTAAGTTTGTCTCAACAAACTGCTGAACTTTCTGCTCCTAAATAATGGCCGTTATTTAAGCTTAAGTATAGTTTAATTGATTGATTGTTCCTTTGATATATTAAATAAACCGTTTTCATGTACTTTTTTCCGGAAATTTCTGCCTGCGTTGTAATCTGCAAATCTAAGATGATATAATCATCATGAATTATATGGGAGGGAAAAAATATGCACCGCATTCTAATTGTAGATGATGAAAAAGATGAACGAAATGTCATCCGTTTTCTTCTAAATAAATTCAATTTTAAACTTGATATAATAGAAGCTGCCAATGGAAAAGAGGCAATTGTTCAATTGCAAAATCAGTCTGTAGATATTCTATTTACAGATGTCAAAATGCCCTTTATTGATGGAATAGAGCTTGCAGCAAAGGCGAGAATGATTTATCCTGATATCCAAATTATTTTCTTCAGTGGCCATGATGAATTTGACTTTATCAAAAAAGCGTTATCTTTGCGCGCGGTCGATTATATCTTAAAGCCTGTAAAACCTCAAGAATTTCAAGATACTATTTTCTCAGTCATACAAAATATTAAAACTCAGGAGAAGGAACAAATTCAAAAAAAAGCCAATACTTCATTCCTTAAAACCCATATTCTTTACCGTTTAGTAAACAAAACACCATTAGATATACTAAAAAATGAATACCCTTTCATAGATTTTGTTTTTTTAAATGAATATTGTCGCTTAATTTTGATTCAGTTTGAAGAGCCATTCTTTGATACACTTTCTAAAGATGAAGATGTTCTTTTCTTTTACAAACAGATGAAACAAATTATTCCTAGTACTTGTGATTTTATTGACCTAAATCCATTTCAAATTTTGTTGTTGCTGAAAAATGATGCAAACTACTTGGCATCGCCTATGCAAGTTGCCGATAAAATCCAAAAAAAGATTTATTCTGAATACAGAATTCAATGTTATATGTCTGTCGGCAAAGAACTTTCCACTCCTAGTGAGATACCAATAATATATGAACAATTGGAAAACTATCTAGAAGATCGCTTTTTCTACTCTGAGACATATATTTATCCAATTGACACTTCTATAACACAAGAAACAGAGTCTTTAGAACATGATGAAAATCTTTTATATGCGATTCAAGAGGCGATTCAATATGTTGATGCATTTAGTTTGAAACAAAATATAAATATTTTATTTCAAAAATATCATCAAAAAAAGGATTTTTCTCATATTTACGTCCGTTATTTATTTTCAAGACTTTTGCAGCTTCTTTGTCAATCTTTAAAAGAATACGATGAAAAAACAATTAACGATAAAATGGGTGAAATCTATTCTTGTCAATATTTCTCGGAAATTGAAAGTATTTTATTAACAATTAAAGAAAAAGTGATAAAAAAATTAGAGAAAAAGGAACACTCTCCGAAACATGTTATCCATATTGTTCAACAGTATATAAACGAACACTATGGAGAAGAATTAAGCTTAAACATACTTGCTGAAAAAGCATACTTGTCTCCACGCTATTTAAGTGAAGTATTTATTCAAGAAACTGGATGCGGACTCAATAAGTATATAAAAAACTTCAGAATGGAAAAAGCAAAAAAACTTCTGCATAATACCAATATGAAAATTAATGATATATGCAAAGAAGTAGGCTATCAAAATTTTTCATATTTCTGCAGAAGCTTTCGAGAAAATTTCGGCACAAGTCCAGAGAAATTCCGGCAAATGCACGGAGAAAAAAAGAAAGAGAATTATTAGTATGCGCAGATTTAAAATCTGGTTTAAGAATTTAAAATTCAGAAATAAAATACTTATTATTTGTTTATTGGCAAGTCTATTGCCTGTCATTGCATTGGGTTATTTTTGTTATTATCAAATACAGCATTTATTGATAACTCGCGAAAATGAAGTATTGGAAGAATCATTAAATCAATCCATTTTAAGTTTGGATTATAAAGTAAACACTTATTTTAATGTAGTCAATCAAATTGCATGGGACGAAGATGTTAAAAGAGGAGTAACTTCTGACTATGCCAACTCGTACGAAATGTACTTAATGTATAGGGATATATTAGATCCTTTAATCTTGACTGCACGCAATTTGCAAAACGACATTAATACAATCACGATATATAGCAACAATAAAACGATATATTATCATGGTGATATTCTGCGTCCTTTATCAGATATAGAACATACTAGCTGGTACCCTAGCGTTTTAAATACTACATCGCCAAAATTAGTCGCTTCTGATTCTGATCAGACACTTAAAGTAGTCTGTCAAATTTTCGATCGTTACAACAAGAATATTGTTTATCTGGACATAGATTATAAACATGTTTTTGATTCAATGGCAAGCTTATTTGAGGATACATACGGCATCATTATATTTGATGAAAATAATCAGCCTGTTTATTCTTTCGAAAGTTTTTCCAAACAAAATAACTCATATAAGCTTTCTGCAGATGAATTATTAAAAAAATATAAAAATGGATCCTTGGATCAAGATTATGTATACAAAAAAGCTGCACTTTCTTCCTATAAGTGGACAGCCTATTTATATCGCCCATTAGGCACTGTTTCAGCATCTACTTCCCAAATTACAGTGACTGTTATATTTGTGATTTTTTTGTGTATTTTATTCTTATTTTTGTCTATTTATTTTCTTTCTATAATAGTAGTCCGACCTTTAGAAAAACTAGCAAAAAATATGGAACAGATTGAAAAAGGAGATTTTTCTGTCACTGTCATTAATACATCTACCGATGAAATCGGGCATTTAATAAGACAATTTGGAAACATGGTTCATAAACTGCAAACGATGATTGATGAAGTGTATAACAGTAAAATTGCTCAACAAGAATATGAAATGAAAGCATTACAAGCTCAAATCAATCCCCATTTTTTCTATAATAGCCTCTCTCTTATTAATAGTAAGGCCATTATGACAGAACAAGAGGATATTAGCAAAATGGCTCAATTGCTTTCAACATATTACCGTACAACATTAAATAAAGGGAAAAATATCATTTCAGTAAAAGATGAATTAGAAAATACCACTTCATATATTCAAATTCAGCGTATGATGCATTCCAATTCATTCGATGTTCATTTTGAGATTGATGAACAAATTTTAAATTACACGATGATAAATCTCCTGCTGCAGCCATTAGTAGAAAATGCCATTAACCATGGCATTGACCATAAAGAAACTCCTGGAAAAGGCATCCTTACTATATCAGGAAAGCAATCAGATGATAATCTAATCTTTACAGTAGCTGATAATGGCTGTGGAATTAGCCGAGAAACATTGGAAACTATTCTCATTACTAAAACTAAAGGCTACGGGATTCAAAATGTGCATCATCGTATCCAACTAAATTATGGTGAAAAATATGGTTTATTTTATAAAAGCAAATGGATGGAAGGAACCATCGTTACTCTTATTATTCCGAAGAAATAAGGCATTTTTTCCTATCAATTTAATTCATAAAATAAAAAAACTGAAATTCGCATAATGATATGCTCCCTCTATGATAGACAGATTAAAAAATAAAAATCTGTCTGCCTTAGGGGGCCTTTTTATGTCCAATAAATTTTATTACTGAAATAAGATTAGCATCTTCCATCATTTTATTTTATAAAATGTAAAATAATTCCTATTATTAATATAAATAAGCTCTTTCCCTGAGATTTTGCATAAGCTAAACCGATAAAAAAATATGGCTATGTTAATAACTATCGTTGATAATATAATTTTGATTCAGCATATGAATACTAATTTTTTTACAATGAACCTTCTAATCAACAAAGTTATAAAAAAGCTAAAATAAAAAAGCAGGTGGATTATATGCATCAAGGTCAAGGAAATTTACCCTATATCCCATGGAATCAATGGCACCAGCAGCATCCTCATGGCACTTGGCAACAATGGCAGCAGCACTACCCTCATGATAATTGGCAACAGTGGCAGCAGCCGCAACATCCTCATCAACACGACAATTGGCAGCAGCCGCAACATCCTCATCAACACGATAATTGGCAGCAGCCGCAACATCCTCATCAACACGATAATTGGCAGCAGCCGCAACATCCTCATCAACACGATAATTGGCAGCAGCCGCAACATCCTCATCAACACGATAATTGGCAACAGCCGCAACACCCTCATCAACACGATAATTGGCAGCAGCCGCACCCATATATTCCTTGGCAGCAATGGCATCAACAATATCCCCATGGCTCATGGCAGCAGTGGCACCAGATGTTTCCTTCTTAATCAAAATATGATAAAAGACGAGGTAAATGCTCACCTCGTCTTTGTTGCCACATTTTCCACTATTTGCGCAAATTCATTCAGAGTGGTCGAATACTTCACATAAATTCTTGGCAAAAGATAAAGCTCATCTTTTATGCCTTTTTCATAAAAAGGTTCAGGTGTTGTTGTCAATCCGAATAAATAGTACTTTTTTGCTTCATTTATAACATTATCATCAGCACTTCCATATGGATAAGAAAGTGCTATAACAGGTTTGCCCGTAATGTTTTGAATTTTTTCTTTGGACTCTTTTAATTCATATTCTAGCTGGTTGCTTTTTGTTAAATCGGGATGTGTAGCAGCATGAGACTGAATGGAAATAATTTTCGAATCAGCCAGTTTTTTTAAATCTTCTTTGGATAATCGGTTTGATCGGCCAATAAAATCTGAAATAACAAATATCGTGCCCATTGGTGTAAATTGCTCATTTTTTAATTGTTGAAAGATTGCAAATGCATTCAAATTATTTTTGTATCCATCATCAAATGTAATGAAAATTGGTTTGTTTACTTTATGTATATCCTGCCACCGATCAAAAGTTAATAAGGTAAAGTTGTGGTCACGCAAATAAAGCATTTGTTTTTTAAAATTATCAGGTGTTACATACAATTCTTTAGAACCATGTCCATGAAACTCATCGATGGAATGATAAATTAAAATTGGAATTTTACGTTGTGCAGATGCTTGGGGTGGAAGCATAAAGGTAAATAGACATAAAATAATGATCACAGTTTTTTTCATAAAAATCCTCGCTTTAATTTTGATAACCTGCCTATTTATTGTGCCTACATCTGCTTTGTTTTATTAGGATGGAAACTATATTCCTTATAATATACTCAGCCAAAGTTTATATTGCTCAAACATGATTTTAGTAAAGGCTATTTTGCTATAAATGGCGAGGCAGCCTAAAATCCCCTTCACTTTCCGTGGGCGAGCATCAAGACTCCCTGTCCCATATGCTCTTGCCCAGGTCTCGTCTTTCTCACAGTCCCACAGGAGTCTGCATGTATTTAGTCTGTTGACACCTGATTCTTCCATTTTTTATTTTAGCTTTGAGAAAACAGCCTATCAAAAAATGAAGATCTAAATCCATAAAGGACTTAGATCTTTTTATCAAACTTTAAGATTTAACATGATTCATTACTTAGATATTTGCTGATTTTCGGGAAATTCTGATTTAATAATGTCTGGCACTCTCTGGATTTTCCCAACTAAGAAAATATAAGATAGTGCCCCAATTAGTGCAATGCAAGCGATAAAGGTTAAAGCAGGTGCAAAACTTCCGCCCTGAGCCAAGAAACCGATTACAATTGGAATTATAATAGAAGCAGTTCCTCCAATAAAATTAAACATGCCGCCAGCAATTCCTATTAATCTTTTTGGAGCTAATAAAGAGACAAATACCCAAGTAATCGATGCGAAACCGTTGCCAAAAAAAGCTATGCACATAAACAAAACTACTAAATTCGTACTTTCTACAAAGTTAGCACCTATAATTGATGTCGAAAGAAGTAAACCTGTTATAATAGGCACTTTTCTGGATACATCTGCTGAAATGCCTCTTTTCACTAAGAAATCAGAAAGAAAACCTGAAGATAATACCCCAACAAACGCTGCCAAAAATGGCAATGATGCCAGAAAACCAGATTTAATAAAAGCTAAACCTCTATATTCTACGAGATATGTTGGAAACCAAGTTAAGAAAAACCACAACGTTGAACTTACTGCAAACTGGCCAATATAGATTCCCCATAATTTTCTGCTGGATAAAATAACTGCAAAATCCTTTTTGCCGATTTTTCTTGGAGCTGGCGCAACTTTGCTGGCTGCCACTTCTTCAAAGATTGCCCCGCCCTCTTTCATATACTTTAATTCCTCTTTATTCACACGCTTGCTTTCTTGTGGATCTCTATAAAATAAATACCATAAAAGGGACCACGCTAAACCAATAATTCCTGTAATGATGAACAAACCTCTCCAGCCAACTGACTGCTGCAATAATACTAGCGTTGGCGTTAAAAAAGCTAAACCTACAAATTGTCCAGAAGTATAAATAGACACTGCTCTTGCTCTTTCATTTTCAGGAAACCAGCTTGCCGCCACTTTACTGTTCGTTGGAAAAGCAGGAGCTTCAAAAGCCCCTAGCCCGATTCTTAAAAACATAAAACCGGAAAAACCGCTAACAAACCCTTGCAGAAGAGTTGCCAGAGAAAACCCGGCAATTCCATAGGCATGTGTCTTTCTATTTCCCAGTTTATCCAAAAGCCAGCCTCCTGGAATTTGCAGAGCACAATAAGTCCAGCCAAAAGCAGAAAAGATTAATCCCATTTTTACAGGGTCTAAATTTAAATCATCTGTTATAAAAGGAGCTGCGATGGAAATATTGCTGCGATCCATATAGTTAATAATCACAGTAATAAACAGCATAAAAACAACTCCGTATCGTACATTCGTCATTTTACTGTTCAATGCTCTCACCTGCCAGGTTTATTTTTCTTACCATTCTGCAATGCTTCCATCCTTATGTCTCCAGACTGGATTTCTCCAATTATGACCAATTTGAGCCATTTTTCTGACATGATCTTCATTAATTTCTATTCCTAATCCAACACCGCTTGGAATCTTCACATAACCTTCTTCATACTTGAATACTTGATTGTCCACAATATAATCTAATAAATCACTGCCTTGGTTATAGTGGATTCCCAAACTTTGTTCTTGAATAAATGCATTATGGCAAGTGGCATCAACTTGCAGACATGCAGCAAGCGCAATAGGTCCTAGTGGGCAATGAGGGGCAGCAGCAACATCAAAAGCCTCAGCCATGGAAATAATTTTTTTGCATTCAGTGATTCCGCCCGCATGAGATAAATCTGGTTGAATGATATCAGCATATCCATCTGTAAGCAGTTTTTTGAAATCCCACTTAGAAAACATTCTTTCACCTGTTGCAATTGGAATCGCTACATGATTCGCAATTTCGCGTAATGCCTCATTATTTTCCGGCAGAACAGGCTCTTCAATAAACATAGGACGAAACTGTTCTAATTCTTTTGCAAGAATTTTTGCCATTGGCTTATGTACACGTCCATGAAAATCAATTCCTATTCCAATATATGGACCTACAGCTTCTCTAACAGCTGCAATGCGTTCTAATACTTGATCAATTTTTTCATAAGAATCAACATATTGAAGTTCTTCTGTTCCATTCATTTTTACTGCAGTGAACCCTTTTGACACAACTTCTTTTGCTGCATTTCCTACATCAGAGGGTCTGTCTCCGCCAATCCATGAATACACCTTAATAGAGTCTCTAGCTTTGCCTCCCAAAAGTTGATGTACAGGTGCATTAAAATACTTTCCTTTTATATCCCAAAGCGCTTGATCAATACCTGAAATGGCACTCATTAGAATTGGACCGCCACGGTAAAAACCTGCTCTGTACATAAGATTCCAATGGTCTTCAATATCAAGAGGATCTTTTCCAATTAAATATTCCATTAATTCATCTACAGCAGCTTTTACCGTTGCAGCTCTTCCTTCAATGACAGGCTCTCCCCAGCCTACAATTCCTTCATCTGTTTCAATTTTTAAGAATAGCCAACGCGGCGGTACTTGGAATAATTCATAACTTGTGATTTTCATTTGTCATCTCTCCTAAAATATAAATTTATTATTTTTTATAATATAAAAATCTATTACTATTTAATCTTTGATAGCTGCAACATAGGCTTGTGCTTTTTTCGTTAATTCCTTTAAATAGTCTTCTGTTATTTCTTGCTTTGTATCTACCAATGAGCTTCCTATTCCGAATCCCACTGCACCAGCCTTCTTAAATTCCGCTATATTTTCTATATTTACACCGCCAGTCGGCAAAAGAGGTATATGATTTAACGGTCCGCGAATATCTTTTATATAACTTGCGCCAATGCTTGCTGGAAAAACTTTAACAATATCCCCTCCATTTTCAAAAGCTGTCAGAATTTCTGTAGGAGTAAATGCTCCTGGAATGCTTACTGCACCATATCGCTTCGTCATTTTAATCGTTTCTGCATTTACTGTCGGAGATAAAATAAATTTTGCACCGGCGAGAATCGCAGCTCGAGCCGATTCAGGATCCAGCACAGTTCCTGCACCAACCACCATTTTCTCTCCCAACTCTTGTGAAACTAATTCTATTGACTTTAATGCATTTGGTGAGTTTAAGGTGATTTCAATTAATTTAACGCCTCCCTCTTTTAAAGCATTAGCAATCTTAACTGTATCCTCTGGAGCAGCTCCACGGATAATTGAAACTATTTTATTGTCCATTATTTGTTGCAGTGTATTCATAAATTTTAGCTCCCTTCTAATTTCTTAACGAATTACATCCTCTTTAACCGTGCTGCTCATATACTCTTGCAGCAGCTTTTTATCTGGCAGTCCTTCAATATCGCCGTTAACCAAAGTTACCATCGAACCGATTGCACAGCCCCTTCTTGCAGATTCATAGATTGACAGATTATCAAGTATTCCTGATAATACACCTGCAGCAAATCCGTCGCCTGCTCCAATTGGATCAATTACTTTTTCAACAGCAAACGGTTCGGCAAAACCAGACTTGTTAGCTGTAGAATAGTAGGCTCCATTCTCTCCTAATTTTACTATTGCAGCCTTTGCTCCTAAGCGCTTACATTTCTGAGCTATTTCTTGGCAATCTTTTGTTTCAAATAAATATTCTCCTTCAGAAATTCCAGGAAGAACAATATCTGATTTTGCAATGAGTTCTTTCAACATTTCTTTTCCGTTTTTCTCATCCAACAATGTTTTTCTGATATTAGGATCAAAAACTATTTTTAATCCATTTCTTCGAGCCAAATCAACTGCGTAAAAAATAGTTTCTCTGCATGAACTACTGAGAGCTGGAGTAATGCCAGTAATATAGAGAATCTTAGCTTTTGCAAGATAATCTTCTTCAATATCAGCTGGCGTCATTTGACTAGCTGCAGAGTTATTTCGGTAATAAATGACTCTAGCATTATTTGCAGTGGTTTGTTCTTTTAAAAACAAACCGGTGGCAGCGTTTGCATATTCTTGTACAAAACTAGTGTCAACCCCTTCACCACGAACACTATTTATTATTCTTTTTCCAAGCTCGTCTTCCCCTACCTTGCTGATCCAGCCAGTTTGATATCCAAGCTTTGCCAATCCAATTAATGTATTGGTTTCAGCTCCAGCAATTCTTGAAGTAAAATCTTTTGCATATCTTAGTTGGCCATTCTGATTAGGAGAAAATAAAACCATGGTTTCTCCTATGCTTACCACATCCATTTAATATCCCTCATTTCATATAGAGAAGGAACAAACTGATTGAATTATCCCTTCTCTGTTTTTTAAATAGAAAAATGCATCTAAATTGTTTCTTTCTTTTGCTAAGGCAATATTGTATATTCCTTCCCTGCATCAAAACCAATGCTTACAGCTACTTTTTTTGCAGTATAGGTCAATTTTTCTACAATATAGTCTTTTTGCTTAATCATTCTTTCTTTTGGCCCTGCAACACTAATAGCTGCTTGCAATGTATTATCCGCTCCGTATATAGGAGCTGCTAAACAGAACAGACCTTCTTCATTTTCCTCATCATCAATGGAGTACCCAAGTTTATTAAAGATATCCAATTGCTGTTCCAACTGTTTTTTATCTGTGATCGTATGTTTGGTTATAGGCAGGAGTTCTATATTGGATAAAATGCTATCTCGTTGTTCTTTTGGCATAAAGGCTAAAAAGGTTTTTCCCAGCCCTGTACAATATAGTGGCTTCTGGCCTCCTGGCTGTGCTGTTGTCCGTATAGACCGATTATTATCAATTTTTGCAACATACACCAAATCTTTTTCAGATAATACAGCCATAAATACAGTTTCTTGAACATCCTCCATCAGACTTTTTAAATAGGGACTTCCTTGTTCAGAAATATCCAGCGATTCCATTGCGGCGCTTCCAATTTGAATCAATTTCGGACCCAGCTTGTATTTGTTGTTAGAATCTATGGATAAATATCCCTCTTTATATAAAGTTCCAATAAGTCCAGATGTACTGCTTTGAGGAAATGATAAAGTTTCACTAATTTCTTTTATCGTTAAACCATTGTAGTGCTTGCTTAATAATTCAAATACTCTTAATACTCTTTCTGCAGATTTAACTGACATCGGAGCCTCCTTAAATCATATATGTGATACAAAATCTTATATGTGATTTCATAAATTCATATTAACATAGGAAAATATATTAATCAATAATATTTTAATTTTTTGACAAAGGAAAAAATATGCTAAAAAATTGGTTTTTGCAAAATGGATTAATGCAAAATCTCATAATCACTATAACCATTTAATAAAAAGCCAGATGCATGGGAAACATCTGGCTTTTCTATCTTCAATAGATTATTTATAGAATACGCTGTGCAAATCATACCAGGCAGCAAGTTTTCTTTTTACATACCTTGCAGCCTCTAAAATGGATTTTCCAATCCTAGAAAATCATTCAAATACTTCTTTTTCTGTCAAATATCCATCTTTTATTACGGTTTCTCTAATATTCTCTTTTGTAACACTTATTGGCTCCAGCAAAATGGATGGAACATCTATCTCTCCATTATTCACCTTTTTGTCTGTTTCAATCATTTCTCCTGTTGCTGCTTTCATGGCAATTTCTGCTGATTTAGTTGCAAGCAGATTAATTGGTTTATACACGCTCATTGTTTGTGTTCCTTTTACAATTCGGCGTATTGCTTCCAATTCTGCATCTTGTCCAGAAACAGGCACTTTTTTCGCTAATCCAGCCGAATTTAAAGACTCAATCACTCCTTCAGCAATACCATCATTGGCAGCTATTACTGCATCAATTTTATTATTATTTTTATTTAAAGCATCTTTCATATTTTTTTTGGCAATGTTTGGATCCCAATCCTCTGTATAATGATCGTCAACAAGCCTTATGTCACCTTTATCAATTAATGGCTGTAAAACTTTCATAGCCCCTTGACGAAATAGGAGGGCGTTATTATCCGATTCCGCCCCTCCGATATAGGCAAAGTTTCCTTTCGATTTTTTTTTGATTAATTCAGATGCCTGCAATTGGCCAACCTTTACATTATCAAAGGAAATATAATAATCCACCTTAGAATTTTTTATTAACCGATCATATGATATAACTTTCACCTTATTTTTATGTGCCATATCAATAATTTCACTCGCAATATCTGCATTATGGGGAACTACAACTAAAACATCCACACCCTCTTTAATTAACAATTCTGCTTGTTTAATCTGTACATCATCTAACCCATTAGCAGCTAAAGTTTTCACTTGTCCGCCTAAATCTTTAACTTCCTCTTCAAATAATTCTTTGTCTTTATACCATCTTTCATCCTTTAGAGTATCTAAGATAAAACCGATATAAGGCTTTTTCTCATCAGAGATCAGCTTAATAGCTTCCTCTTTTTTTGTGGAATCATTTGAGGATAAAGAAGAACATCCTGTAATGAACAGAAACAGTATCACAATCCAGAATATATTTATTTGATTTTTATTTCTTTTCATCTATTTTCCTCCCTTCCTTTTTCAATTAAAGCTGGAATTTTTTTATTAGATTATTCATTCTTTCTACCATGCTTGTGAGCCTTTTTGCACTGGCTGATATATTTTCAATCGATTGATTTTGTTCAATCATTGCAGCTGAAATTTCTTCGGAACCAGCAGCTGACTCTTCTGATATAGCAGCAATATGTTCAATATTTTCATTAATATTTTGGCTAGATTGCTGAAATTTATGGAAAACCGTAGAGATATGCTTCACTCCAGTTGACATTTCAGCTACTTTTTGTTTTATTTCAGCAAAATGCTGTCCTGTTTTTTCTATCTCTTCAGACCCTTTATTTGCTTGTTCATATCCATTATGGAGATTTTCGGCTATTCTTGAAGTCCCTTCTTTTATACTGAACACAAGCTTTGTGATGCCTTCTATTGAATAGGAAACTTCTTCCGCCAATTTTCTGACTTCTGTCGCTACCACAGCAAAACCCTTGCCAGCTTCACCTGCCCTTGCAGCTTCTATAGAAGCATTAAGTGCGAGCAGATTTGTCTGTTCTGCAATAGATTTAATTACATGAACAATTTCCGTAATAGATTGGGTTTTGCTTTCCAGATTCTTCACTTGGTCCACTGATCCATGTACAACATCGTTAATCAATTTCATTTGATGCAAGGATTCTTTCATTTGCTTGTCTCCATTAATGGAAACAGCTAATACTTGGTCAGAAAATTGAACTAGTTTCTCTCCCTGATTGCTTGCATTTATAATTTCTTCATTAAAATCTTTCATATTTTGGGAAATAGCGGCTGCATTATCTGCCTGAGAACTAGCACCTTCAGCCATTTCTTCAATCGTTATGGAAACTTGCTCGCTTCCAAGCTTTACTTCTTCTGATGATTCGAACAGTGTAGCACTTTGTTTATCTACATCATTAGAGAGATTGGAAATTTCCGCTATCATTTCACGCAAACTTTGCCCCATTTCATTTATTGATTGAGATAGCTGGCCTATTTCATCGGTTCCTCTATAAACTAATTCAGTTGTATTTAAGCGGCCACTTGCAATTTCTTTGCTTTTGTCTACAATCACTTTTAAATTCCCACTTATTTTTCTGCTGACTAAATATAAAAGTATTGCTGAAATGACAATAGAGCCAATAGAAGAAATCAGTAAAATTAAATTAAGTACTTCAAGCTTTTTCTTCGCAGCATTTAATGCCTCTTTGCTCATTTCTGTTGAGCCGTTTTTCAGCTGATATCCTAATTGGGAAGTTTCTATTTTCATTTCATTTGCGGACTGCTGCAGTTTTTTGAATTCTTCTGTATTAATTTGCTGCACTTTCGGAACAATGATGCTAAAGAAATATTCATCCAATTTATGATTATTTTCAATCATCTTATTAAATAGCTGTAATTGTTCTTTATTTAAATGTTTTTTTATTTTCTTAGCATTTTCTACAAATTCTTCACTATAATCCAAATATTCATTCAGTTTAGCATCATCTGATATGAGCATATATTCTGGGATCAGCGAGTATTTTTCATGGTATAAAGTAATCAAATTCCCAGCATAAATGGAAACATCGTTTTTTGCCATCGTATCTTTCATATTTCTAATAGAATTTTTCACCGACATATCTGTAATAATAATTGCAATCAAAAAAGTAATGGCCATAAATGAAAAAATAGCCATATATTTTCCGCCAATTCTTATATTTGTCCATTTTATTTTTTTGAACAAACTTTTTCCTCCTAATCTTCAGATGTTATTTTTTTAGATATGCTACATCTATTATAAGAATCTATCATATCTTATCTATAGATACTATCGGAGTGTATAATCTGTTATTGAATAACTTGCAATAAAATTTTTCAGCTGAAGAAAAAACTAAATAATTTAAATTTTCCATGCATAAAGTGCAGCTTCCATCAGACCTTTATGGACAAGTTTCTGCCCACCTAGATTTCTCGTTTTCTCTTACAACCCCTTAGGCGGGGGTCAAAAGCCCGTTAAATAGTGATAAAATAATCTGTTATTTATGCACATCAGACAAAATTTATTATGTTTGAATTTCTTTGTGAATCTTGTTGTCTTTCAAACAAATTAGTGGATTGGAGTGAAAGGAATGAGATTCCGGCAGAAAAGCAAGTGCCTGCAACGTAAACCTGCAGCCTATTACTAAAGAATTCCCCTCCTCCTTATTTTCCTGCAACATTTTGGGAAAACTATCTTTATCGAAATTAGGAGGTATATCATGACGGCTGAACATATAAAAATCGGTTGTGAGACTGAATATGATCCATTAAAAAAAGTATTGCTTGCTCCCCCTACTTTTATGAGCATCAAAGAACCGATCAATACGATTCAAAAACGATTTTTCAAAGAAAATATTAATCCTAAAATTGCGCAGAAACAGCATGACACTTTTGTAGAAACTTTAAGAAAAAATGATGTTGATGTCATTCTTCTTCCACCTGACGAAAAATATCCAGAACAAGTTTTTACCAGAGACATCGGCTTCACATTAGGCAGTCATGTATTTGTTTCCGAGATGGCCCATGATGTAAGGAAAGGAGAAGAAAATAGCTTTTTACAATGGTTGAATGAAATAAAAATTACATATACCAACTTAAAAGGAGATAAAATCGAAGGCGGCGATGTGCTAATTGACGGAAATTCTATTTACGTAGGAGTAAGCAATCGTACAAATAAACATGCGATTGCTGATTTGCAGGAGCTATTGCCGGTCTATGAAGTAATTGACATTCCATTTACCGATACATTTTTGCATTTAGATTGTATTTTTAATATATTATCGCCAACAGAAGCACTGATTTATAGAGGAGAAATTGATAAAAAAAAGGAAAAACACCTTGCCGAGCGTTATAGCCTTATAGAAGTTTCCAAAGAAGAACAAGCAACAATGGGCACCAATGTTTTATCTATTGGGAATAAAAAAGTAATTAGTCTGCCAATAAATAAAGGTGTAAATAAAGAATTAGAAAAACGAGGCTATACCGTTATAGAAGTGGATATCTCAGAAATCATCAAATCAGGAGGGGCATTCCGCTGCTGTACACTTCCAATTCTGCGAGAAAAGCCTAGTAAAGGATTAATCGATAAAATTTTTCATGAATAGAAAAAGTCAATGGCAGCATATGCTTCTAGCACATACTGCCATTTTATTGATTTACCTTTTAAAATAACTGAATATTTACATTTATAAGAAAAATTAAAAATTCTGTCAATAAAAAAACGAATTTCAGAGTTAAAATAATAATAGCTTACTATAAACTCAAAGGAGATGTTTAAATGGCAACATATACAATAGTAGATAAACATTCATGTACTGCCTGTGCAGCATGCGGGGCGATTGCGCCAGATATTTTTGATTTTGATGATGACGGCAAAGCGGAAATAATAATGGATCAAAATACAGGAAGTATATCTATAGATGAAAATCTTTATAAAGAGTTAAAAGAAGCAAAAGAAAGCTGTCCAGCACAATCTATTAAAATAGCGGCTGCCGCTTTTTAATAGAGCATAAAGTTTATATGAAGAAAAAAACTGGATTGATGTTTTATTAAAAGACTTTTTAAAGAGAGATGGATACTATAAAAAATAGCATCCATCCTCTCTTTTTATTAATAAAAAATATATGCCGACAATCGAATTATGTTGAAAAGCACAGCATTAAAATAACCATGCCAATTTTAATGAACAAAACTAATCTCCAAAATAAACAGATAGTCCCCTTCAAACCCCCCCTCACTAACAGCGAAATATACTCTTGCTAGCAGTACCAGACAAGTTATGGTATAAAGTCACCGCAAATTCTCCTGCTCTATTAACAATCCAAAAATTCTCTTTTTTTCTTAATGTTGATTTTCATCAATTAATAATAAGATTTCCTGCCGAACTCATAATAGTAAAGCTTATATGATGTTGGACAGGAAACTCTTTCGCTAGTGTTGCTTCCAATATATATCTATAAAATTCTTACTTCTTCATTAATCCTTATAAATTTACATATTAATCCAAAACTTAGTTTGTCTACTGTACAAACTAAGTTACAATTGATATACTTTAATTGTGATAACGATTTCATTTTTGAAAGGATGTGAAGGAGGGAGTTTATCCCTTTGTAAACAATGCTCAAATCAGGAAATATCTACATTATTCTTATTACATTAGTAGCAACTTTAGGAGGCCTTTTATTTGGCTATGATACTGCCGTTATTTCGGGCGCAGAAAGTTCCTTGCAAGCTTATTTTACTGATAGTCTGCATCTTTCATCCATGGTACATGGGATTACAGTTTCCAGCGCTTTAATCGGCTGCATTATGGGAGGCATCCTATCAGGTTATTTTTCTACTAAATTTGGACGTAAATATACTCTTATCATTTCAGCAGTACTATTTTTATTATCAGCCTTCGGTTCCGCTTACCCAGAGTTTTTATTTTTTACGAAAGGGGAGCCTTCAATAGCTTTATTGATTGCTTTTAATATTTACCGTATTATTGGCGGCATCGGAGTAGGACTAGCTTCCGCAGTTTCACCTATGTACATTGGAGAGATCGCTCCATCACATATTAGAGGAAGATTGGTCTCCCTAAACCAATTTGCAACTATTCTTGGAATGCTTATTGTTTACTTTGTCAATTGGAGTATAGCAAAAGGTCAAACAATTGAATGGATAAATGATATAGGTTGGCGCTATATGTTCCTATCAGGAAGTGTTCCAGCAAGTTTATTCCTAATTTTGTTATTTGCAGTTCCAGAAACTCCTAGATACCTAGTATCAGTAAATAAAGATGAAAAAGCATTAAAGATACTTTCTAAAATTTATAATGAAACAATGGTAAAGGCGACAATGTATGAAATAAGAAATTCGTTTGATGCAAAAAAAGCAAATTTATTTTCATTTGGAAAAACAGTCATTATTATCGGTATTTTATTATCCGTATTCCAACAATTTGTTGGAATAAATGTAGCTCTTTATTATGCTCCAAGAATCTTTGAAAGTATGGGTGCCGGAAGAGATTCTTCCATGTTCCAAACGATTATAATGGGGTTAGTAAATGTTATTTTTACAGTTGTCGCCATTTTAATGGTTGATAAATTTGGACGTAAGCCATTATTAGTCATAGGATCCATTGGAATGGCAATAGGAATGTTTGGTGTTGCGGGAATGGCTTTTTACAATGCTATTGGAATTGCTACATTAATCTTTATCATTATCTATACTGCTTCCTTTATGATGTCTTGGGGTCCAGTAGTATGGGTTTTAATCGCAGAAATCTTTCCTAATAAAATTCGCGGAAAAGCAGTGGCTTTGGCAGTAGCCGCACAATGGGCTGCAAATTACTTTATTTCTTCTACATATCCTACCATGATGGAATATAGTGGAGGATTGACTTATTCCTTTTATGGGATTATGAGTGTTTTTTCCGCTCTGTTTGTCTGGAAAATGGTTCCTGAAACAAATGGAAGATCCCTTGAGGAATTAGAATTGCTCTTAAGCAAATCCAGTAAAAATAATGATACTTCAAATAAAGCAGTAAACCAATAAGGAATTGAAAAAAGATCCTAGTTAATTTTTCTAGGATCTTTTTTTGAAGAACTTTAAGCAAGATGCTTCTTATGCGAGAGAAAATAGTATTTCTATCTGATCAGCCGGCAAAGGTTTGCTTAGGAAGTATCCCTGTCCTACATGACAATTATTTTGCCGCAGAAAAGATGCTTGCTGTTCGTTTTCGACCCCTTCGGCAATTACTTGAAAACCTAAACTATTGCCCAAATCAATAATTGTTTTTACTATTATTTCCCCGTTTTTTCCATTATTTATTTCATCAACAAAAGACTTATCAATCTTTAATGTGTCAATAGGAAAATGTCTTAGATAATTTAAAGAGGAATAGCCCGTGCCAAAATCATCAATAGAGAGGTTTACGCCAATTTCTTTTAATTCATTCATAATGGTCGTGGTCTCTCCTAAATGCTGCATAACACTTTCCGTCATTTCCAATTCAAGATAACCCGCTCTACACTTTGTATTACTGATTATTTGTTCAATTGTTTTTACAAAGTCTTTATGGCGAAATTGCAGAGCGGAAACATTTACAGCTATACTCATGGGGGAAAACCCCTTTTCTTTCCATTGTTTATGTTGATTGCAAGCTGTTTCTAAAGCCCATTTGCCAATCGAAACAATAAGCCCTGTTTCTTCGGCAATAGGAATAAATTCTGCTGGAGAAACAAAACCATATTTAGGATGTTTCCAACGGAGTAGAGCCTCTAAACCAATAATTTTATTTGTATTCAGGTCAATTTGAGGTTGGTAGAAAAGGGTAAACTCATGCTTTTTTATGGCATTCCTAAGACCATTTTCCAATTCGAGTTTGCTGCTGTTTCTATCATTTAAGGAAGATGTATAAAATTGATAATTATTTTTCCCTTTTTCTTTGGCAAGGTACATCGCAGCGTCGGCATTTTTAATCAACCGCTCTGCTGCATCCCCATTTTTGGGATACATGCTTATTCCTATACTTGGCGAAATAAACATTTGTCTGTCGCGAAGAAAAAATGGCTCTGCTAATTTATCAATAATTCGATCAGACAATCTTGAAATTGCTTCAAGTTGCTTTTCCTGCAAAACAATAACATACTCATCTCCGCCATAACGCGCGATCATAGAATCTTTAGGCAAACACTCTTTTAATCTTGAAGCTACTTGCTGTAATAAAAAATCGCCGTAACTATGGCCTAATGTATCATTTATCATTTTAAAGCGATCTAAATCTAAAAACATAACAGCTATTGGCTGCTTGTCTTTTTTAATAGCGATTAACAATTCATTAAGATAATCAAATAAAAAATTTCGGTTTGGCAGCCCTGTCAAAGAATCATAGTAAGCCAAGTAACGGACTCTCTCCTCCGCCCTTTTGCGTTCTGTGATATCTCTTATAATAACCTGTACAGCTTTGTTTTCTTGATAAGTTGTTTGAAATGCCAATGCTTCCACAAATAATCGTGTTCCATCTATTCGAGTAATCTGGTAATCATGCAGCTTTGTTTCACCCATTTCCTCAACTTTCCTTATTTGATTTTTAGCATATTCCAAGTCTTCTGGAACCACAAAATCAAGGATATTTTTCCCCATAACTTCCTCTATATGCTGCACTCCAGCTAATCGCATACCTGCGTTATTTACATAAACAATTTTTCCGTCGATATGTATAAATATTGTTTCGGGAGAGTATTCCACTAGTTTCCTGTAGCGCTCTTCACTTTCTATTAGCTGTTTTTCAAACTGTTTCCGTTTGGTAATATCATGGGCAAGCAGAACCATTTTTTCAACTGTGCCATTTTCTGAAGCAACAGGAACCACTTTTCCTTCCACTAAAACTTGATTCCCCTCTTTACTTTTCAAATAATATTCTACTTTAATCTCTTTTTTAGCCATTATTTCATTCTGAAACCATCCTTGGATTTCAGAATTATCTTCCATTTGTATAAAATCATATAATTTTTTTCCTTCGTATTCTTCAGATTCGTAGCCTAATAATATTTCATGCGAGGGGGAAGCATATTTGATATGCCCATCCCTATCGGCTACAACAATCAAATCTGATACATTTTCAACAATAAGGCGGTAATTTGCTTCATTTTCGATTGTATCTTTAGTCATTCTTTGAATTAGTTTGTAATATAATAAACCGCTTAGCAATATAAACAGCCAACCCTTTGCAGTACTTATCCAATTTGCATTCTGCAGATAATCTTGTAACAGCCAATCTGATATTAGAACCCATGAAATGCTGATAACTATGTACAAAAGAACAAAACGCAATGCAATTTTTTGAGCCGCTTCCCAATTTCTCCACATTCCTGCCAACCACTTCCTTTGCTTCATCATTTATTGTCTAAAATTACCTATCAAGCAGCATTCATTATAATCTCAGTCTACCTATTGCTTTTTGGTCTTTTCTAAATTGATTGAAAATACTGCCATCTCTAATGCCAATTAGCAGCTTGTTTAGAAAATAAATATATTATTTTTATTTTCTTCTTTTTCCAAACTGATATACATTATTATGAAGTTCTTTCTTTATAAACAAAAAAGACCTCTGTTTATTAAACACAGAAGTCCAAATCAATATAATTCATTTATGCTTATTTTTCTTTTTGCTAACTTATTTCTCTGGCAATCTCTTTTTCCATGTCTGGAGCAACAGAAATTCCTGTCGATTCTTCAAAGTTGTAAAGACTTGCAGGCAAATCTGCAAAACGTTCTAGTTCATTATACGCTGGAATACCATGATAAGACATATCCAGCCCCTCATCTTCTTCCCGTTCACTTGCCCGGAAGCCAACAGTTTTTTCGCATGCTTTCGCAATGGCAAAGCCGCTGATAAGCCCCCAAACCACTACTGTAGCTGCTCCTAAAAGCTGTACAAATAAAAGGGATGCATCTCCTGTTGTAAATAGTCCCTCTTTTATATCAAACAAACCGACAGCAATCGTGCCAAATACACCATTAAAACCATGAACAGCAACTGCTCCAACTGGATCATCTACTTTTATTTTATCCAATAATAATGTTGCTAAAATTACAATCACTCCACTTGCTGCTCCAATAATAATGGCGCTCCACTGCGACACAAATGCACAGCCTGCTGTTATTGCAACAAGGCCAGACAATACCCCATTAATTGTCATGCTTGGATCAGCTTTCCCGAATTTTTTCATCGTAAAAAATAAAGCAGCTGTCCCACCGCTTGCACCTGCCAGCATTGTGTTAATGGCAATGGAAGCCAAAGAAGCATTCGAAGCATCCAGTGTACTTCCTGCGTTAAATCCAAACCAGCCGAACCATAAAATAAAGGCGCCTGCTGATGCTAATGGAATATTGCTTGGTGCAAATACATTTGCGCTCCCATCAGAATTAAATCTTCCTTTCCTTGGGCCAAGGAGTTTTGCCATTGCAAATGCAACAAATCCTCCTAAAGCATGTATTGCTGCCGAACCTGCAAAATCCTTCATGCCAAGACCCGCCAACCAGCCATCGCTGCTCCAAATCCAATGGCCAGATAATGGATATATAATAATGGAAATACATGCGGCTGTTACAATATATGCTTTAAAACTCATTCGTTCTGCAACTGCCCCCGATATAATGGAAATACATGCTAATGCAAAGCCCATTTGAAAAAGGACAAAAGCAGCACTAGGCAATTCAATGGATAATTGAATATGTTCAGGATTTCCAAACAAAGAAGTACCGATAAATCCCAAAACATCTTTGCCATACATAATGCCAAAACCGATCATCCAAAATGCAATAGCGCCGACTGTTAAATCAACAAATATTTTCATCGTTACATTCACCGCATTTTTTGTTCTCACAAAACCAGCTTCAAGCAGACTAAATCCGCCTTCCATAAATAATACCATTGCAGCGGCAATAATAATCCATACTGTATTTAAATAAACTAATTCCATTTTAGTTAGCTCTCCTTATTTGCTAAATCATCAATATCAAAATCTGTTTTACCAGTTCGAATATTATACGCCTCTAAAACAGGATGAATGAAAATCTTTCCATCTCCATCTTCACCAGTTTGTGCCGAAGCGATAATTTCCTTAATAGTGCGCTCTACCATGTAGTCGGATAACACAATTTCCAGCTTTACTTTTGGATGCAAAGTTACTTTATAATTTTTCCCTCGATAAACGCCTTGAGTATCCTTTTGTTTTCCTCTGCCAACCACTTGAGATACGGTAAACCCTGCTATTCCAATATTTTTCAACCCTTTAATTGTCTGTGTAAGCCTTTCAGGCCGAATGATTGCTTCAATTTTTTTCATATATATTTTCACCTAGTCTTATTATATTGTTAGATTTTCTCACATAATAAGTTAAATAATATAACGAGTAATTATTTATGTCAATCAATTAAAATAAAAATTATTAAAATATTCTATTATTTATCCATAAAAAAACCTCTTCTTTAAAAAAGAAGAGGTTTTTGACTCGGAATGCTAGCATCCCACATTTGTCGAAAAACATTGAAGAGGATAAAACAATAATATTAATTTCTGTTTATTCCAATAGAGCATTAAAAGATCTTTTTAAATTGTGTTTCTGTCCTTTTTTATGAAAACACACAAAAAAGACAGAAACCTACTACTAGTGAATAAATATAGAAACAGCACTGTACAGCAACAATAATGACATTACTACATTAAAAGCCATTCTATATTTATTTAGAAATCTTTGAAACAAAGAGCCAAAAGTACTCCAACACATTGTAGAAACAAATCCGACAAATCCTAAAAAGACAGCAAATAAGATAAAACTCAAAACCGAATGATAAAATGGAAGAATAAAAGTCCCTACAACAGTTATTCCATATAAAATTCCTTTTGGATTAATAAATTGCAAAATCATTCCAGAAATAAATCCATTTTTATTCCTCTCCCCCTCTGATTCTCCTTTCTGATTGCTTCTTAATATTTTATAAGCTAAGTACAACATATAGACCGCTCCGAATATCGACATAAAAAATTGTATTTTCGGAATAAAATTTTTCAGCATAAGATTAAAATAGCTGCTGCATAAAATAATGACAAAAAAGCCTGCTCCCACCCCTAAACAAAATTTTAATGTTCCCTTAAATCCATATTTGTTTGCAGAAAGCATCGCCATTAAGTTATTAGGCCCAGGAGTAAAACTAGTAATAAACACATAAAGCAAAAACGATAATACTGGCATTTGAAATCCCTCACTAGAAATATGTTATAATGACCAAAATATACAATATAGAGTATATATGTTATATTGTATAAAATGAACTTTATATTGTCTATAAGGAGTTTTTATTATGGAAGAAATAAATAAAATTATTGGAAGAAATTTAAAATCTTTTAGAATAACGAATAAATTAAGTTTAGAACGGGCCGCTGAACTGACAGGGGTAAGCAAAACAATGATTGGCCAAATTGAAAGAGGAGAATCAAGCCCGACTATTACAACCATCTGGAAAATTGCTAATGGATTAAAGATTTCTTTTACATCCTTAATAGATAATCCCCAGCCAGATACAAAGGTTATTTTAAAAAAAGAAACACAAGCATTAACAGAAGATAACGGAAAATATCGCGTATATCCATATTTTATTTTCCATGAGGATAGACGCTTTGAAATGTATTCTATTGAAATCGAAAAAGGCGGGTTTCTTAACGCTACCCCACATCGAGAAGGCACAGAGGAATTTATCATTGTCTTTGATGGAGAATTAACCATTTGCGTCAATAATGAGGAATATACGATAAAAAGCGGTGATTCTATAAAATTCAAAGCAGATAAGCCCCATTCATACCACAATTCAGGGAATACTTTAACCCGGTTAAGCATGACTATTTATTATCCAGCTTAAATAAGACGAAACTTCAATCAAGCTTTTACAGGCAGAGATTTCTCGTCTTCCCTTCTAATCTCGAGGCAGGGGACAAAAGCCTGTTAATGCATGATAAACAAAATTAACGAATTTAGAACAAAGAAAAAGGAGATTTTAATCCAACAAAATCTCCTTTTTTTTTGCTTATTCATAATACGGATTTAAATGAATTAAAACTTCTTCAATATTATCATGCTTTTTCATTAATTTATTTTTTATTTCCCGAGAAAGGTCATGCCCTTCTTTAATTGTTTTATCATAATCGATAGATATCCGCAGATCAACGAGCACATAATGTCCATGCTCTCTCGCTCTTAGCCTGTCAATTCTCTTCACTTCTGAGAAGCTTGATATAATATTCGTATAATCAAGGAGCAATTCTGCATTAATGTTCCGCTCTAATAAAATATCAAAGGCCTCTCCCAACATTTCTTTTGCGATTTTAAAGATTAAGTATGCCACAACGATACTTGCTACTTTATCTCCAAATAATAAAAATCCAATATTAAATTTGGCGCCAATTATAGATAACAGTACCCCTATTGCCGCAGCTAGCGATGCTACAATATCTGCTTTATGGTCAAAGGCAATCGCTTCAATTGCTTTGCTATTTTGTTCCTTGGCAATTTTCATTGAATACCGATACAAAAATTCCTTTGCTCCATAAGAGATAATCGCAATCCACATCGCAAGTATATTAGGGGTAGAAATTGGATGAAAGAAACCAACAATCGCTTCATACACAACATAAAAGGAAACGACCAATAATACCAGGCCTACAATTCCAGATACGATTATTTCCGCTTTGCCATGTCCGTATGGATGCTCGTCATCTGCTGGCTTATTTGCTATCCTGATGACCAATAAAACAATCACTGATGCAAAAACATCTGCTGCCGAGTGAATCCCATCCGCAAATACCGCGTCACTATTTGCAATTGATCCAACAATTAATTTTCCTAATGTTAATATAATATTGCTTATCACACTAATCCAAGCGACTTTTTTCGCCAAAGACTCTCTTGTCGTCAAACTCATCTACTCCTCTACGAAAATCACTTATGTATCTTAACAGAAGAGATTTCAGTAGGTCTAGAGAAAAAAAGTTGTTACCTACAACACTTATAGCATAATAGAAATTCTCTAGAATGCCTCCAATAAAGTTTACCAAAGGAAAATCTTTGTTTTTTTACCTATTATTTCTACCATAATTATTTTATAAGAAATTAGCATAACTTCCCCTTCTACATTTTCTTATAACTACTACATTGCTTGATAAGCTTAAAAATAATTTACATAAGCAGAAGCAAAGAAAGATACATAAAAATAAAAAATATTAAAAAACAAATAATAATAGAAACAAAAATAATAGAATGATTAGATGGGATAAATCTCCCTGCTTGAATATATTTTCTTTTTCTGGAATATTCGACAGTGGACATTATCGCTATTACAAATCCAATCATACACGCAAAAATGCCAAGGAATATCGCTAACCTATTAATATATGGATTCGTGCTTAATTTAATTGTAAAATGCAGAGAAGTCGTCAAAAATCCAACCCCTATTATCGATACAGCTGTGCGCATCCAAGCTAAGTATGTTCTTTCGTTTGCTAAATGCTGCTGAGCGTACTTTACACTTTCTTCTTGCAATGGCTTCTTGCTGTCAACTCTTTGCATAAATAGTATCCCACCTTTAGAAAATAACTTTATATGATAATGAAAATTATTATGTTTGTGATCGATATTTGCCAGCAATATAATATAATTTATATGAATTGTACAATTATTGCCAGTTTATCACGCATTAACGGGTTTTTGACTTCCACCTAAGGAATTGTAAGAGAAACCGAGAAATCTAAGCGGATAGAAACTTGCCCATAAAGCATGATTGTTTCCACTAACAATCAATAGGGGAGGTGGAAAACCCTCACTGATTGAAGTTCCACTTTGTTATGTTAATATTTTCCGTTTTGCATAAATTGATATACTTACCATTTGCTGAATTTTATTCTTGTCTAATTTCCAAACCAGCTAATCAGATTTTTATAGGACTAAAAAAGCCCTAAATCTAGAAATCTATTCTAGATTTAGAGCCACTTCTATCCTCTCTCAAATTTTCACTCGAATTAATGTTCTAATTGTGGGGGCAATTTCTTAAATCCACTTGTTCTTCCTGCTAAAAATACAATTCCTGCAATCAGCCAAACTGTTCCTAGAACCATTGCCAATCGATCCATCCCAGTCCATACATAGATAATAATGCTAAATCCTAACAATGGAAGTGCCAAGTAGCGGAAATGGCTCCATCCTGTTGGCTTCCAATTTGCTTCATAGTTTAAATTTAATGGAGCTTCTCCTTTTTTCTTTATATAATATAGCCATATAACAGACAAGTTTAGGGCTGCAAATCCAAAAAATGCTCCATAATTAACTAAATTAGAAATCGTTCCCAAATCTACGGTATTCCCTAAAATAAATTCAATTGCTACTATGATAATGATATTAAAATGGGGAGTTTTAAAGCGTTTGTTTATCGCAGCAAATATCCCCTTTGGCAGAAGACTATCTCTTCCCATCCCATAAAGCAGCCTAGCGCCAGCCGCAGTGGCGACTAAATTGAAGACAGCCAAAGAGCTTAAGAACCCTGCTGTATAAAATAAAGCAAACCCTTCTCCACCCGTTATAACTGAAACTTGGTATAAAACAGTATTCATCCAGTTTTCATCCGCAATATGATTTCTCCAATCAGGAATTACAAGCATTGCAACATAACTGCATACAACCATCGTCACTAACCCTATCCCAATACACATAAAGATCGCTTTAGGAATATCTCTTTTTGGGTTGCGCGTTTCTTCAGCCAATGTTGTGATAGCATCAAATCCCAAAAAACTCAAAACAGCAAGCGACGTGGCACCAAGCAGTCCTGACATATTATCAAATTGGAAAGGCTGTGTACTTAGAAGCATTCCAATCCCCACACCATCTGAATATACTGCTTTCCCCCAAACTAATATGCAGCTCCATACTACAAATTCTCCTAATAGCAAAAACCATAGACCCATTTTTGACATTAATTCAATTCCAAATAAATTCAACAAGCCAACACCTATGGAAAAAATACCTAACAATACCCAAAAAGGGACATTAGGAAAATATTCTTGGACAAGATATGCTGCACTTACAGAAGTGATTGTTGGAATAAGTACATAATCTAGTATTACAACCCAACCTGCTAAAAAACCAAAATGGGGATTCCATCCTCTTCCAACATAACTATAAACAGAACCTGCCAACGGAAAATTCCTTACCATTGTCGCATAACTAAACCCTGTAAGAAGCATCGCAATTCCAGCAAACAAAAAGGGAAGTGCCACTGTTCCTCCAGAGGTAGATAAAAGGACTCCAAAAATTACAGCTGGCGCTAATGGCAGCATATAATTCAAGCCAAAAGCTGTAAGCTGAACCACATTCATGGATCCATTCAGTTCTTTTTCATAACCAAAATTCTTCTGAACCAAATCACTTTCTAAAATACGCTTTTCCTGCACCTCCATAAAATTCCTCCTCAATAGTATTTTTCTTCTATTATTTATTAAGTGGATTCTAATGGAGCAAATTAGTGAGATTGATGGTTAGGAGTCATCATTTCTTTTTCTGGCTGCGGCGCATCAAAGTCAATGGATTCTACTAAACCAATTGCACCAATCAAAAATAAATTAAAGCTGAAAGCTAAATAAAAAGGCGCTTTTTTACTTTTAAAAACAATTTGCTTTTTCGATAATGATTCATTTGTTTTCATTAGTAATATAAGATAAAAACTAATAAGGTAGAGAAAATTCATTGTAAACATCATAAAAACAATTTCAGAAGAAGCAAGCATAACACCTAGCATTGCCCCCATCATGGCTCCCATAAAACTTGAAGCTGCTGCCTCTACTATTCCATTTATTCCAAATGGATGACCGATCAGAATAGCAGCTATTGCACTTATTACAATAGAAAAAACCGTCGCAAACGCCAAACGATCAGGCATCCATAACCCAATTGCCAGTCCAATTGTTACACTGCCTGTCATCCCCAATAGCATTGGAATGCATCTAGCAACTGAACTATTAGTTTTATCAAAGTTTTTGCGAGAAGTAAGAAAAAAATAAATACTATAGCTTATAACCATCAATAAACTAAAGATAAGCATTATAGCACCTCCTATTTTTTGTTTTTTAAAGGAGAGGAAACCGAGTCCATCTCCTTTTTGACAGTTAAATTATTTACTGCAAGATGCATCTGGTTTGCTGTGACAAGCAGCTGATTTCGATGTTGGACGAGGAAGATCTAAAGCAGGGTTGCGGTCAAAAAATCCAACAGGTTTCAATTGAAAATTAATGTAAGCCGTTGGCATTACTGGCCAATCTTCTGGTCTTGTAATATGATGGTGCCCCATTGTATACCAAACAACGATATCTTCATTATCAATATTGCGGTTTCCGGCAATATATTTCGGAAGTCCTTCTCCGCCCTTATGCTGGTTCGGATAATCTCCTGTAGCATACTTTTCTTTCGCATCATATTTTGTTACATGCAATTGATGTTTCAAGAATCCCGCTCTTTTCATTACACTAGAGTTTTCTCTAGCAAATGGCAGACAGTTTTCCCCTGGCATAATTTTATAGCCCACAGGTGTGCCTACAGCATTTAAAGAATTAGGGTTAATGATCTTCCAAGTGCGCTGTGTCGCTATATCTAGGTTTCTTTGTGCTTCCTGTTCTTTTTTAAATATTTTTGATTTTACATAAAAAGCATTGCTATGCGGGTTTTCCGTCCCCTCTTCTTCTGCAACTGTATAGCTTTCCACTACAGAATTTTCCATACCATCTAACATCGTGTCTAAACGGAAGTTAAAGAAATGTTGATGAAAAGAAGCATTTAATTTCGGCGCAATTTCTGTTCCATATTTTGATTTTCCACTCTCATCATATGTTCCAGTATTTAGCATGCCAGTTAATTTCACTTCATTTTCAATTGTTCCATCTTGGTAGAAGCTCCAGTAAAATCCATAATCATAGTTTCCGACTGTACAGAAAAAGGAAAGGACGAGTCTGCGAGAACGTCTTACTTCCACTTGTTCTGTTCTCCAGTCTGTATGCTTCCAGGCAATGCCGTAATCTTCTTCATGGAGACACACTGCATTTGGAATGGTTCTTACATTTCCTTTACTGTCTGTCATTACTGCATCAAAATAGCGGATTTCTCCTAAACAGTCACAGCCTAATGCCAATGAATTTGCAAGCTGTCCCATACCATATTCCCCTGCATCAAAAGCATTTTGTGTATTATGTGCAAAACTTCCATCCGCATATGGAACAACCATTTCTGATAACGCTGCACGATAAAGGATTGAGCGAATTTTTCCTTTGTCTTCATAGCCGACTGTATACAGCACTAGTCCTTCTCTTGGCGTAAATCCAAAACGAATATGCCATTTTTGCCATTTAATATAATGGCCTTCAACTTCAAAGCTTGGTCCTTCTGGCTGAATGATTTCTAATGGCTTTAAGTCTGTCCGCAGCGTAATTGAATCAGATGTTTCTGGAGAATAATTCGCATCAGTCGGCGGCATTTCCCGAATACCACAATCTTCAAAACGGTGCACCATCATTTTATTTAAATCAACATAAACAACAATTCCTGTTAATGGGTAGGCGTAGCCATTATCATTCGGAAATTTGCGTACCCAGCAAATCGCTCGTGCAAGACGAACACCCTCATCTTCTGCTATGCCAAAGTTTCCTGCAGACCACGGATCAACCATTACTAAATCAAAATCTGTAATGCCTCTTTTCAGCAATGCTTCTTGAAATTCAGGGCAGTTTTTTACCACTTGTTCGCACTCTTCGAACTCATCCAACATAACCCCTGGCTGTACGCCTTCTATATTCTCCCAACTAGCTACTGCTTGATTTGTAATAGAAACTAATGCTTCATAGGTTTGTCCAGTTTCATTATCAAGAAGAATAATAAATGCTTCCCTATTTATTTCATCTCCTTTTTTATAATTTAAAACCACTTTTTTATCTGGTTCATGGAGAACAACTGTAACAAATCGAACTTTTTCATGTAAATTCTTTTCTTCTTTTATAATGGCTACTGCCTCTTTTATCTCTCCCACAGTCAATGGTTCTAACGGATGTAAAGTTGTATTTATTTGTTGTGTTTGCAATATTTGCTTCCTCCTTTTGATTGATTATTCATAATATACTAAAAATTAACACTATTAATATTGTAAAAAACGGAACTATGTGATATTTTTTTACATGAGAAGTAAGAATCTAGAAAATCCACTTACACAACGTGCCTATATATGCTATATTTTTTCTAATTTAAAAGGGACAGTCAGGAATGTTAACCTATAAAAGGAGTATGAAAATGAAAGCAAAAAGCGATATTATTTTTACACCTTCTCAACCCGAATTAAAATTTAGCAGTCAAAACTATATAGAATATCGTCCTCCCAATCTCAAAAATTCTGAAGTTTCACTTTTTTACCAATTCAAAATAGACAAGCATGCCCAGGGATTCTTGCAGGTGATTCCTGATGGATGTTTTGATTTATTATTCTGTACTCATTCTGTTCATCCTTTTGCACTAGTAGCAAGCAGTCCTAATCAACGCTGCACCTACCATTTCCAACCAGACTGTGAATATTTTGCTGTTAGGTTCTACCCTGAACAAAATTCTCTGCCATTTACTATTCCTATAAAAGAACTAATCCAGCATCAACAAGTTCCGCTATTTGATGTTGTAAACCTGCCTTCTTTTTTATTAGAAAAAATCGCAATTTTGTCCAGCTTTCAGGAAAGGGTCAAATGGTTTCAATACTTTTTGCATACGATCAAACAAGAATCTGACTACACACATAATTTAGTCTCCCATTGTATACATAAAATTTACTCTTCAAATGGAGCTATAAATGTAAAAGACCTCTCAGCTGAAACTGGCTATTCTGATCGTTATGTCCGTAAAAAATTTGAAGAATTGGTTGGCTTTTCTCCTAAAAACTTTAGTCAGATTGTTAGATTGCAATATTTTGTAAACAAAATTTCAAATAACTCCTCTCCTATAGAAGACGCTATGGATTATGGCTTTTTCGACCAATCCCATTTTTATAAAAATTTCAGAAAACATATGGCATTAACACCAAAACAATTTAGAGATAAGTTTTATCTAGAGACATAACTAGATAACACTTAAAAACAGCCAATGATTTCACGGCTGTTTTTAAGTGTTCCTGCTTATTGCAAGGAAAGTAATAAGGTAAAATAATAGTAGAAGACAAGGGGGTTGGACACATGAAAAAGTTATTAAAAACTATCCAAACAAAACAGAAAGAGATTGAATATACTCATATACAAACTGGAGGAAATAAAGTATGCTTTATGCTTTCGGGATTAGGTTATCACTATGATAAGCCACTTTTTTATTATTTAACAATGCTGATGATTGAATCTAACATAGATGTAGTACAAGTGCATTACTCTTATCAAAAAGATTTTTTGCAGCAAGCTTCTAAAAAGGTTACAGAGGAAATGCTCAATGATATCACACCTATTGCTTCAGAAGTTCTGCAGCAGCATAACTATCAAAATATACTATTTCTTGGTAAATCTCTCGGCACCATTCCCATTGTTAATGGGTTTATGCAAAATGATAAATTTGCAAAAGCTGTGATGATTCTCCTTACCCCTTTATTAAAATTAGATAACATTGCCAAGTCTATCGCTGCAAGCAAACATAAAGGATTGCTTGTCATTGGAAATAAAGATCTTCACTTTGAGGAAAAATCACTAAAGCAGTTAGAAAAAACAAATCTTCATTATGTAATTATAAAAAATGGCAACCACTCTTTAGATGATGTCAGCAACGACTCTCTGGCCTCGCTCCAATCAATGAGTCTCATTATTAAAAGCCTGCAAAAGTTAATAGCTCATCTATAGACACACGCAAAAACGCAGGAAAGCAATAAAAGCCATCCTGCGCTTCTTTTTATTATGCTGTTCCAAACGTGATTCCTGACTCTTTCAGCATTTTGCGGTAGGCAATGCAAAGTCTATCGCAGATCAAATGCAATTCTGCCTGTAAATCAAAAGGCAAAAGTTCTGGCTGTTGGTTTTCCACAAATAATGGAATGTCAAATTTTATGAATATTATAAATTATGAACCAGTATAGGTAGGAAGTCCATGATATTGTAAGAAAATGTAACAGACAATTGTTATTTTTTTAATATCCATGTGAATATATATAGGAAATATAATAAAGTGAAACTTCAATCAGGCTTTTATGGGCAAGTTTCTACCCATTTAGATTTTTCGTTTTCTTTTGCTATCGGTGGGGGACAATCGCCCGTTAATGCGTGATGAATTTTTACGAATCATAAAAAGAGGCATCTATTTGACTATGAATGCCTCTTTTTATCTTTATTCAGCTATTTTCAGAGATTTTTCGCCATTAAACCATTTAGCAACCAACTTGTCCATTTCGCCATTTTCTTTCATTTCTTTTAACGCTTCATTAAATTTACTTGTCAGTTCACTATCTTTTTGAAAAGCAATGGCAGCACCGCCTGTTTCATTGCTCGGCACAGAAATGGTAGTTAAATTATCGTTTTTTTCTATATAGCCTTTTGAAACAACGTCCTCCATCAATACCCCATCAAAACGCCCACTATTAATTTCTTGCACTAAATCTGGGACACGATCTCTAGTTTCTAATTGAAAATCAACTGTTTTTTGTAGTTCCTTCGCTTTTTCGGCCTGAATAGAGCCAACTTGCACGCCAACTATTTTACCTTTTATATCCTCAAATGTTTGTATACTGCTTTTTTTATCGACTATCATGGATATATCGCTTCTAAAATATGGTTCTGTAAAATCAGCATTCTTTTTTCTATCTGGGGTTGCCTCCATGCCTGCCATTACAAAATCTACTTTACCTGACTGCAAGGAAGTGATAAGACCATTAAAGTCCATATCTTTTATTGTAATCTCATATCCTGTTTTTTTCCCTAGGGCTTTGGCAAGGTCTGCATCAAATCCGATGATTGCTTCACCATTTGCAGTATCCACATATTCAAAAGGCGGATAATCTGCTGAGGTTCCCATGACTAATTGTTTATCCTTATTTTCAGATGAATTGCTGGACGAACTGCAAGCGGATAATACAAAAAGACAAATTAAACTAATCAACAGCCCTGCTACTCTTTTCTTCATCTCAATCTCCCCCAATTCTTCGATAAAACAATAATTGCATCTATTATTTCTTAAACAGATACATATTATATAATATGTATTAATACGTATTGTTTTATTTATACTATAGTTCTTTTGTATCGTCAATACATTATTAATCTTCTGACTTTTTATAAAAAAAGACATATCACTCCATTACGAATGATTGTCTTCTATATCTAAAAGGAGAATTTATACCTTTCTCCTATCATATACTGTTTACCTAAATAAACTGGAGAATCATCAAAGGAAACAATTGTCTCCATATAAAATAACGGCTCTCCAACAGGCACATCCAATAATATTGCTTCTTCCTCCAATGCTCTTACCAGTTCCAATGATGTCTCACCTGGATTATTTAAAATAATTTGATGCTTATCTTGCAGCAATTGATAAATAGAGCCTTCTAAACTTTCTTCTAATAAAAACTTATATTTTTTAAAAGAAAAATAGTTATTTTCCAGCATTAATGGCTGCTCGTTTGCATATCTGATTCTTTGGATAAAAAGGAGTTGATCATCCTCTTCTAATTGAAGCAATTCTTTGTCTATGGAAGTTGGAAGAGTAATTTCTCGTTTGATTGTTTTGCTGCTCGCAGTTAAGCCATATGCCTCACATGCAGCAGTAAAGCTGGTTAAATGAACTACTTTTCTTTCAATTTTTTGTGATTGCACGAATGTGCCCTTCCCTTGCTTTCGAACTAGATATCCTTCTTCTACAAGTTCTGTGACGGCTTTTCTCACAGTAACCCTGCTTATATTATATTTGTCGCTCAGCTCTACTTCTGTTGGTATTTTATCTCCTGCCTTCAATTTGCGTGTAATAATAGAACTTCGCAAGGATTCTTTTAATTGTAAATATAAGGGTGTACGATTTTCTTGTTTAAACATTTTTTCACCTTCTATGCTATTCATCTATTTAAAGAATAACAAATACGATCAGATATTGCACTATAACAGACAAGTATGTCAGTCCCTTTTCCCAAATCCAAATGCACCTTCAACTAGACAAATCTTTTCTGCACATTCAGCAGCTTTTCTTTTCTTCGGCTGTCCCTCCTTGATTTATTCGCCGTTTTAACATCCTTCGCTTCGGGTTAATTTTCCGTGACAGCCAAAAGCCATCGCCCAATATAGCGGCGACGGCTCTTTTTCATCATCAAGCATTCTTTTTTAGTTTAGCTACTGTTCCTTTTGTTTTTTCAGAGATATTGTACCAATAAGCAGCTCCAACAAATACGGCTCCACCGATTATATTGCCGATTGTAACAGGCAGTAAGTTAGCGAACATTCCTCCAAATGACACTGTATCCGGATGTGGAATGATTAGAGAAATAGACAGAAGAGTCATATTTGCTACACTATGTTCAAATCCAGAAGTAATAAAGGCGAATAAGCACCAAAAAATCATAATTAATTTTGCTGTTTCATCCTTTAATTTAACAGAACACCAAACTGCTAGACACACAAGAATATTACATAAAATTCCGCGGATTAATAATTCCATAAATGGAGCATTCATTTTTGCAGCTGCTGCATTTATAATAAAACCTGCCACTCCATCCACTGCGAGACCTGAATAGCTGAACATTGCAGCAACAAGGATAGAGCCGATAAAATTGCCAATATAGCTGTATAACCAAACTTGCCCAGTTGCTGTCCATGTTACTTTCTTTTCTAGCACGCCAATTGTCATAATCATATTATTTCCAGTAAATAAATCAGCGCCGGCCATAATCACCAAACTTAATGCAATTCCAAAAGATACACCCATAATAATTTTTGTTCCGGCAAATCCACTGGGAGCAAGCATGCCACCAATGGTAAAAATAAGAATAATGCCCAGTCCAACAAAAAATCCTGCAAGCATAGCACCAACTAAATATTTCGGTTTGCTTTTCTTAAGGCCGGTAATCCTGGCAACCGCCGTATTGCTAAAAGTCGCTATTACTTCTTTCATATTTTTTTCCTCCTACTATTCTTGTAACAAGAATTGCTCTTGCATTCTCTCTATCAGCACTTCCTTCATTCGTTCATCATATTGCAAAGGGCCGCATAAAATAACAGATTTAGCACATGCAGCAATCCGTCTTTCCACTCTTTTTAACAATACACCAGTAAACAATAGATAGGGCATCACATAAATGCAATCATATTCTTCTTCTAATTTAGCAAGTTCTGTGGCAAAGCTTGGTGTTCCCGCTGTCAAAAAAGCTGTATCAACAGGCAAATCTATTTTTTGTTCTACTGCTCGGCTAATTTCTAATAGCTTAAAAATCGGCTCTGGATCGCTGCTTCCTCTGCCCACAAGCAACACTACACCATCTTTTGCCTGTTTTGCTTCTGCTTGAATTCTCTTTACCACTAAATCAATCATTTTCTTATGCACATCAAATGGAGCTGTAATTGTAAATTGAATAAATGGATATTTAGTTTGGATTTTATACAATTCTTCTGGTATATCTCTTTTATAATGAGCAGCCGCAAATAGAAGAACTGGAACAACTAAAATGTTTTTTGCTCCATTTTGTATAACGTTCTCCAGCGTTTCCCCAATAGATGGAGCATTTATTTCTAAATATGCAATCTCTTGCACAGGAATATTTATCTCTTTTTTTACATTTTCAATAAAATTGCGAAAAGAATGTATTCCTTCTTCCAATCGACTGCCATGTCCAATATATACAACCGCGTCCATCAGTTATTCAACCTTCCAATCTTTTGTTTCTAATGCTTGCTGCACCGCTTCATCTATTAAGTGAAATCCCTTTTCCATCGCGTATTCCTTTACAGATTCTCCAATATAAGCAAACATCAGCTTAGTGGGATTATCTGCCGAAAATCTCTCCCATTCTTTGAGGAAATAATCAATTGCAGATTTATTTGGAAATATCACCGTTTGCCATTGATCTTCTGACAGCAAACGACGATTCATTTCATCAAAACGGAAATCTATTTTGATTTCATGAGAGATAATAAAAATATTTTTTGGTGCATACTGATTGCTGGATTCAACTGCTGATGGCCCTATAATACAAGCATCCTTTTGCTGAAAAATTGCTTGTTGCCCCCTAATCCTTTTTTCTGCTAACGCTTTTTTCGTTTTTTCTGATACATATTCAATTTGTTTTGGCAAATCACGCAAATCATAACCATGCTGATAAAATTGCGAAAAGAATACTTCCATACTTTCAGGTGCAAAAAAAATCAATCTTTCTTTTTCCTTAATTGCTTCTATTTCTGTTGGATGAAGCACTCTATCTACTTTTTTTAAGGCAGGAAAGGCAAAAACTTCAGCACCATTATCCGAAAAATATTTTTCTAATTGGCTTTCACCAGCTGATGATTTAGCAATAATGATTCTTTTTTGGTAAAAAGGCAACTTTTCAAACCATGCAATCGAAGATCGTAAATTTACTACATCTCCCACAATGGTAAGTGCAGGATTTGTTATATTTTCCTTTTCTACAAGGGATACAATAGTAGCTAAAGTTCCTTCTACTACTTTCTGTTTGCCCAATGTTCCCCATTGAATAACAGCAGCTTTTGTCTCCTTTGATTTTCCTTGCTCTATCAGCTCTTGGCAGATGGTGCCCAACCCTTTTACTCCCATATAATAAGCGATAGTATCACCTGTATTTTTATCATAATTCAATTTGTGATTATTTTCACAAAAATGTCCAGTACGTATAGTAAAGCTATTGCTACACTCCCTGTGAGTTACAGGAATTCCTGCATAAGCGCTTGCTGCAATGCTTGCCGTAATGCCTGGCACAATTTCAAAAGGTATCGCCTGTTTGGCTACTGCCTCTGCTTCTTCTCCTACACGGCCAAAAACAGAAGGATCGCCACCTTTTAAACGTACAACGTATTTTCCCTTTAAAGCATAATATATAAGAGATTCATTGATTTTTTCTTGCCTCATGATATGGTTGTTTGGCAATTTTCCGCAATACACAAATTCACAGTGATTCTTCGTGTAGCGCAATAATCTTGGATTGGCAAGGCGATCGTAGAGAACTACATCCGCCTTGCTTAAACATTCTAGCCCCTTTTGGGTTATAAGCCCAATATCCCCTGGTCCTGCTCCCACAAATGCTACATGCCCTTTGTTCGTTTTCATCTTTTTACACCGTCACATAAATATATTCATCAATTATTTGTGTGTCAAATGTTTCTACACATCCATTATCTGGTTTTTGCACTTCTCCTGTTACAAGAGAGATTTTCCAGTCATGCAATGGACAAAACACAAACTCTCCTGAAACAATGCCTTCTGCTAGTGGTCCATTTTTATGTGGACAAGAATTAAGAACTGCACGTACATCTCCGTTCGTTAAATGGAATAATGCAATTGATTTTCCATTTATCATAACTTCTTTGCCGATTTGTTTTGGCAAATCGGCTAATTTCATTACTTTTACCCCTTCTTTTGTTATATTCATTTTGCTTCCCCTCCATGGATGATAATTGTTATGGCAAACTTCCTTAATTTCTTACTACTTGATACATATCCTTTTTCTTTTCATCTTGCAGAACACTAGACCATGCTTCTTGATAAGTTCCTTTTGCTTTTTCAAAACGTTCCACAAGCGGCGCAATATTTTCTTCTTTTAATAAGGTTTCTTTCACCCACTCTGCCCCAACTCTTTCTACCCAAGGAGCAGTGCGTTCTCCATAATTTGCATGCTCACGGTATAATTGTACATATGCTTTAGCAATTGCAATAACTTCTTCTTCTGTTTTAACAGTTGTCAGCATATCACATTCACGCACTTCTGTACCGCCATTGCCGCCGAAGTAAATTTGATAGCCATTTTCAACACATACTATTCCGTAATCTTTAGTCAACACTTCCGCACAATTTCTTGGACATCCTGTTACACCCATTTTCATTTTATGTGGGGTATCGACCATTTCAATTGCTTGTTCTAATTTAATTCCTAATCCTAATGAATCTTGTGTGCCAAAACGGCAGAATCTTGAACCTACACATGATTTCACATTACGAAGAGATTTTGAATAAGCATAGCCAGAACGCATGCCAAGGTCTTCCCACATTTGTGGCACATCTTCTTTTTTGACCCCATATAAGCCAATTCTGCTGGCACCCGTTACTTTTACTAATGGCACGTTATATTTTTGTGCTACTTCCCCGATGCGAATCAAATCTTCTGCTGTTGTTGTTCCACCATACATGCGAGGAATAACAGAGAATGTACCGTCCTTTTGAATATTTCCTTCCATTTTTTCATTGACAAAACGGGAAGCTTTATCGTCTTCATACTCTTCTGGACGAAGCATACGCATATAATAATTTAGAGCTGGACGACATTTAGAACATCCTTCTTCATGAGCAAAACCTAATACATTGCGCACCTCTTTCGGTGTTTTCAAGCCTTTTTCCATAATTTGAGCTACTACTTCATCACGAGTAAGTGCTGTACAGCTGCACATGCCCATTTTTTGTGCAGACGCATCAAAGCTGTCTCCTAATGTGTGCGCTAAAATGCTTTCTACCATTGGTTTACATTTCCCGCAAGATCCACCAGCTTTTGTGCATCCTTTTACTTCTTCAAATGTAGTTAATCCTTGTTCTAAAATGGAATGGACAATGGTTCCTTTTGTTACACCATTACAGCCGCAGACTGTGTCTTCCGCACTCATTGCTGCAACTAAATCCTCTTCTCCAGAAGCATTCCCGCTGCTTAACACAGATGTACTGGTGTATTCTGAGATATCTGCTTGTTTTTTCAACATATTGAAAAGACGATTTCCATCAGATGCATCTCCATAAAGGACAATCCCAACAATTTTATTATCTGTTATAAGAATTTTTTTGTATTTTTTAGCAAATTGATCATGAACAATAATGGCCTCTGTTTGATCATCTTCATGAATTTTCCCTCCAGAAAACAAATCACAGCCGGCTACTTTCAATTGGGTAGAAAGGATGCTTCCCTGATAGCCTTTGCCTTCTTTTCCTGTTATATGATCAGCTAGTGCGATCCCCTGCTCGTAAAGCGGCGCCACTAAGCCGTAGGCAATTCCTCTATGCTCCGCACATTCTCCAACCGCATAGATCGACTCGTCAGTTGTCACCATATGATCATTTACTACAATTGCTCTATTTACTTCTAAACCTGCTTCTTTTGCAATTGCAACATTTGGACGTATTCCAACCGCCATAACAACTAAGTCACAATCAATAGAAGTTCCATCTGTAAACGTTAAGCTTTCTACACGATTATCTCCGCAAATTTCTGCTGTTTGCTTTTCCATTAAAAATTTCATGCCTTGTGCTTCTAAGTCTTTTCTTAAAAGGTTGGCAGCTGCTGCATCTAATTGCTGTTCCATCAAAGTCGGCATAATATGAACAACGTGAACATCCATTCCTCTATCAATTAAGCCTCTCGCTGCTTCTAAACCAAGAAGTCCACCGCCAATGACGACCGCTTTTTTATAAGTTTTTGCTGTTTCCATCATTTTCTCTGTATCTTCAATTGTACGGAAGCCAATGACTCCTTCTAAATCACTTCCTGGAAGAGGCAAAATAAATGCATTAGATCCTGTCGCAATAATCAATTCATCATAGTCAATATGTTTATCTTGATCTGTTGCAACAAATTTATTTTTTCTATCTATTTGAATAACTTTTTCTCCAGTTAATAGGTTAATATTATTTTCTTTATACCAATCCCAATCGTTTATATTAATTTCATTAACAGTTGTTTTCCCTTGCAAAACATTTGAAAGCATTATGCGATTGTAATTGGGATGATTTTCATCTCCAATGATGGTAATGTCAAAACTTTGTGCATCTCTTTTTAAAATTTCCTCTACTGTACGTACACCAGCCATTCCATTTCCAATCATTACTAATCGTTTTTTCATGTCATTTCCTCCAAATTTTATTTTGGGCCATAGTTATTTAATTTTGTGATTTTTTTCACATATATATAAAGATATCTTTCTACTTTTCTCTCCATAAAACTTTCTTGCTTTAAATCGATAAACCTACATTTTTAAGACATCTTTTATATTTTTATTATAGCGAGGTTTTTATGAAAAACAGTATGCATATTTTACAACTTTATGAACGTTGAGTTTGGAGTTGTACAAAATCTAACTTTTATAGATAATTGCTGCTCGTTTTCAACATAAAAAATTAGAAAAAAAGAAGATGGATATATCCATCTTCTTTTTTTCTAATCATTATTGAACTTTTTTGCCATCGTATAGATCTACTTGCAAAGGAGCTGCTAAAAAGTTAGGTGCCTTTTGAGTGAAGCTGACAAAGTGTTCACTTGTATTATGCAATGCAACTGCCTCCATGTCCTTCCATACTTCAACCATTGTATATACATTGGTTTCTGATATATTTTTCAGCAATTGATACGTAATATTGCCTGCTTCTTTTTTGGTATCTTCTATTAATTGCTGCACTTCTTGCATAAATTTCTCTTGTTTATCTTCTTTAACTGTCATAGTAGCATGAATAATAATCAATTTTCTCTCTCCCTTATTTCCATTCTGCAATCGTTTCGACCGGCAAACGGTATGATTTATAGCCCTCATCTGCTGCTTTTCCAATAGAAAGCAGCATAACTGGCACATAACGTTTTTTATCTAAACCAAATGTCTCTGCAATGTTTTCTTTATCATACCCGCCAATTGGATTGGTATCATAGCCATGAGCTCTTGCTGTCAGCATTAGCTGCATAGCTACTAATCCGCTATCTATTAAAATAGTTTCTCGATTAATCTGTTCAGGCAGCTTCGCAAAGTGATTGGAAAATGCCGCCATTTGGCGCTCTTTCACTTCTTGCGGCATATATCCTAATTCAACTGCTTTAGAATAAATTTCTTCTGCATAATCAAAATTGTTCATATCTGCAAATATAGCGATAACTGCTGCCGAAGTTTTTACCTGTGTTTGGTTAAAAGACGCCAATGGAAGCAATTTTTCTTTTCCCTCAGAACTGTCAATTACAATAAAACGCCATGGCTGCATATTAATGGAGGATGGTGCAGTCGTTGCTTCCTCCAGCATATCCCGCATTTCTTCTTTGCTTATTTTGACAGATGGATCATAATTGCGGATAGAACGTCTCCCTTTCATTATTTCCATAAAATCATTTGTTTTTAGTTCTGTTGTCATTTTTTTTCCTCACTCTCTATTTATTAATCGATTGAATTTCTACACTTGCAATATTGGTTCCTATTTTTGAAAGCATCTTTAAGAAAATTTGCAGTTCTTCTTCACTAAAATCTTTAAAAGTTTGAGCAATAAATTGTTCTTTTTCTTGCAGCGATTCTTTAATAGCATTGCGGCCATCCTCCGTTAAACAAACCAATGTTATTCGATTATCATCTGCTTTTTTTCTTCTTGCAACCATATTTGCCGCTTCTAGCTGTTTTAAATGTCTGGTAACAGCAGCGTTATCTATCTTAACCATCTTTTGCAGTTCCTTTTGGCTGATCTCTTGATTATGATAAAGCTGTTGCAATATTTCAATGCGAGATGGACTAGAACCTAAACATGATTCAAATTTACAGGCTAAATTTTTATTTAACGTTTGCAGCTGGTAAAAGATCTGCAAATGAGTAGAACAAGTATTTGACAATCCATCTCCTCCTTTTATTAATTGATATATCAATAGTTGATGCATCAAATATATATTTAATTTATCTTTTTGTCAAATATATTTAACTTATAAAGAATACAATCGAGATAAACAAGGAGAAGGCAAAAAACCGCTAAATCAATAAGACTTAGCAGTTTCTTTTTTACTTTTAATGAATCGCCGGAATGGCATGTTTTCTTTTCCTCACCAAAACAAAATAGGAAAGAAACGCGATAAAACTGGCGAAAAACATAATTAACCCCATTGGCAATGCAGTATTTTCTCCCGCTATTCCTACTAATGGAGCGGATATGCTTCCTAATATAAACGGCAACAATCCTAATAAAGCGGAAGCACTTCCAGCAATATGTCCTTGAGATTCCATCGCTAAAGAAAAAGAAGTGGTCGAGATAATCCCAATTGTTGATACAAAAAAGAAAATTGGGACAACAATTGCAAGCAGAGGCGCTTTTAATAGAATTGCTATTACTAATATGATGGCAGCAATATTTGCAATAAATAAACCTATTTTTAAAAAGGTTTTCTCAGGAATAATATCAGTGAAACGACCAACTAATTGTGTTCCCATCATTAAAGCTATTCCGTTCATTCCAAATAATAAACTAAACACTTGCGGTGAAACATGGTAAATGTTTTGATAAACAAATGGAGTTCCAGAAACATATGCAAAGATTCCAGCAACAATGAAGCCTTGTGTTAAAGCATAACCAATAAATTGACGATCCTTAAATAAAGAAGCGAAGTTTTTTAATGTTTGAGAAATGCTGCTCGGCACCCTTTTTTCAACTGGCAAAGTTTCTTCTAATCTTGTTGAAACAATAAAAAATAACAAGACTCCAACAAAAGCCAATAAAATAAAAACGCCCTTCCATTCTGTTAATGCAAGCACACTGCTTCCTGCAACTGGTGCAATAATTGGACCAAGATTGTTTACAAGCATTAATAAAGCAAAAAACTTTGTCAACTCTCTTCCATTATAAACATCCCGGACAATTGCCCGAGAAATAACAAGTCCTGCAGCTGCAGCAAATCCTTGCACAAATCTTGCTCCAATAAATACAGCAATAGATGGGGAAAAAGAACATGCTAAGGATGCTAAAAAATATAAAACAATAAAAATTAATAACGGCTTTTTTCGCCCTTGTACATCACTCATTGGACCAATAATCAGCTGGCCAAAGCCTAGTCCTAAAAGACAAGTTGTTAAACTTATCTGCACAAATGAAGCACTTGTTTTATACGTTTCTACAATCGTAGGAAATGAGGGCAAATACATATCGATTGTAAAAGGGCCTAAAATGGCAAGAGATCCAAGCAGCAAAGCTAATCTAATCCGTTTTGCATCTTTTTCTTTCGTCAATTGTTTACCACCTTCATTTAAATTTTTTCTTATCAGTTATCCATTTTACCTCGATTTAGTTTTTATTACTAGAAGATATTCCCTAATTCCGCGAAATATTTCTATTATCTAAATAATTGTTTTTGATTTATTAGTTGCTGACATTTCTCTAGTTTCCCAATAATCAGCCAACGAGCTGTTGCGCTCAAAACTTCCGGTTGCTTATCTTTTTTTAACATTATAAATCTAACTATCTCTCTACTAAAAAAGATTAAAATATTTTTCTTAAAAAAACCCCTCACCAGTCGACTGATATTAATTCTCTATCTGTCTTCCATCAAGGGATTATTTCTATTTTTCTTTATATAATATAGTCCTTGCACCAATCATCAATAAAATTTCCTCTATTCTAACTTCAGCCCTGTATCTTTTTTCATCAGCTTTAATGCAATCAAATAGACGATGCCTATCCCAAGCCAAATAAATCCGAGCTGCTTGCTTAATGGATCTAAATTAATCCATACATATCCAATCACAAGAAACCCTATTAATGGCATAACAAGATGCTTGACATAATCTTTGCTTTGTTTTTTTCTTAAAAAATAATTAATAACGGAAATATGCAAAAACAAAAAGGATGATAAAGCACCAAAGTTTACAACAGATGATAAAATATTGATTTTATTCGAGAAAATTACTGTTACAACTAATGAAATAACCGCAATTAATATTGTACTTAAATAAGGCGTTTTATATTTTTTATGCACTTTTGCCAAAAAGCTTGGCAGCTTTTTATCGCGTGCCATACTGAATAATACTCTAGAAATAGCAGCTTGTGCTACTAATGCATTCGCTATGCCCCATGAAAAGGCAGTTGCAATAATAGTTAAAACTTTAAGCCATGTCCCTCCTGCTACTTCTGCAATTTGATAAAAAGCTACATCCGCATTTTCAAATGAGTTAAAATCAGGCCAGATTAATGCTGCTACCCATGTTTGAATAATGAATAGAACACCTACTGCAAGCAAGGAATAAACACATGCTTTCCCGATGGATTTGCTGCCTTCTTTTGTTTCCTCTGCTAAAGTAGAAATTCCGTCGAATCCCAAAAAACTAAGAACGGCGATAGATACAGCTCCCATTACAAGGCTCATGCTAAAATGATCGCCATCATACAAAGGTTTTGCTGTCAGTTCTGCACCATTTACCCCTTTTAAAATGGCAAACACACCTACTGCTAAGAAGATACCCAATATAATTAATTCTAAAACAACAATGATTTTATTTGCTTTTGCTGTAAACTCAATGCCTAATATGTTGATTACTGTATTAAGCAGGATAAAAATAACTACCCAAACGAGCAAAGGTATTTGTGGCACAATGGCATTTAATGCTGCTGCACTTACTAAGTATAATAACGATGGAATAAAAATATAATCTAATAAAATCAGCCATCCTGCCAAAAAACCGACAGAATCATTAATTCCTCTTTGAGCATACGAGTAGACTGATCCCGCAATCGGAAATGCTTCCGACATACGCGCATAACTAAATGCTGTAAAAATCATGCCGACCATACCAATTAAATAGGTTAATGCAACCATACCATGAGAGCCTTGAACAACAGATCCATAAATTCCAAATGGCGCAATCGGAACCATAAAAATCATCCCATATATCAATAAATCCCAGAATGTTAAAGATCTCTTTAATTCTTGTTTATATAGAGCTTGTTGTCCACTATTTACTTTTGCCTCCACTATTTCTCCCCCTAAAATAACTCATGAATGCCAAGCTGTGTTAATATATCTTTTGATATAAAACATCTTGCTGTTTTCAACGGATCTACTACTTGGCTCACTTGAACTTGTCCTGCCGCACTTAAAAGCATTGTTGCGTCTTCAAGAGAAAGAGTGGATCTTTCACAAATAAGATCTACCATTTCCTCTACTGCAACATTCACTGCTTCATCCAATGTTTCTTTTGAAACAAGATAAGCTATTCCTTCTTTATTTTTGACAATAGGGGTGCGAATAGATGATCCTTTAATCACGGAAAAAGCTACTGTTACTTTTGCAGGAATTTCCACACCTGAAACACCCACTTCACCATCGCCCATGGCTGCATGGACATCTCCTAACGAAAACAGAGCTCCTTGATGAAAGACTGGAAAATATAGTGTTGCATCATCCGTAATTAATATAGTATCCATATTTCCTCCATGATCACCTGGCGTTCCACAAGAAATTTCCCCTTCTTTTGGAGCAACACCAATTACACCAATCATAGGATTTAATGGAATTCTTACTTGTTCATTAAAAATTGCCTGATTATCTTTGATATAGATTTCTTTTACAGAAAACTCAGAGATTCGATGTCCCATTACCCCTAAATTTGGACCAGTTGCCATAACTCCTTTTTCTTCCAGTTCAATTTTTTTTATATGAACAGCTAAAATATCACCTGGTTCTGCATCTTCAATATATACTGGTCCAGTTGCAGGATTAATTTGACTCCAATCAATGGAAGAATATTCTGTATTACTTGATGTAATTTGGTTTAGGAAACAATCATATGTTTGAAATTCCACATGATCTCCTGATTCTACGGACAGCACTGGCTTGTATTGTGCACTCATTCCATATATATAATGTTCGCGATTTACTATTTGTTTCATCGTTTCCGCCTCCTTGTATTATTATTATAAAAAGAGGCTTATCTATTTTTTTGCGAAATCTTGACCATATTTTACGTAATTTTATTCATTTTCAGAATTTTCAATAGAAATCCTCCTGAAAAATGGATAATAGCACCTGCTACTACTATTAAAAATCCAGAATAAAATTCTTTCATGCTTAATGCAAAAAACATCCCAACACCCCAAATGAATACAATATAAACAATAAGCCAAACGGAATGTCTTTTGTCTTTTCTTCCCACAGACCGTAATGGCATAGATGCAGCAATATAAAATAAACCATATATTATAGCTAGTTCCATGCTGTATTTTACGAAAATAAACTGAAGCAGAAACATACAGCAGCAAAGAAAAATGGTAAAAAAATAAATGCTTTTTATTTTAACTAGTCCTTTTCCTTTTCGCATTTGCAGGCAGAAAAATAATAATGTACTTAATGCAAATATAGAACTAATTACAGAAAAAATAATACTTGAAATCCATACAATGACTATCATAATGGAAAGTATCTTTCCAGAATAATGAAAAATGGTATAACCAAACGTAAAATAAAGACTAGTCTGATTTAAACTAACAACATATGCACCATATACTAATAAAGCAATTGGAACTGCTGAATAACAAAATAAAGATAATTTTATTGTTGATTTTATATACTTTATTGAAATAGAATGCAATACCTGATAGGAATAGACATTCGTTAGGAAAGCGCCAATTTGCGCAATAAGAATAGATAAAAGGATGAGCAGCATTTTAGACACACTAATCTCTTTTGTTGCTTCATAAAGAGAGTATGCTTGAAAAATAGTATGCGTCCCCGCTTTTACATATAAGAATAGTGGCACGAATAGAAGAGAAAAGCTGCAGATAATCAAAATTAAATACCCTGTTTTGTAGATCGTTTCTAAGCCTCCTAAACCAGCTATAATTAAGGAAAACAGCAGGATTAGCCCAACAAAAACAATGGAATGGCTTGTAAAATATACTTGAAAGATTTTATGTGCAACGGACATCTGCATAACTAGTCCTTCCATATTTGCAAAAATAAGCAATAGAAGAAAAAACTTAAATCCTTTTGCTGTAAATCTTTTTTTATAAAAATATAGTATATTTGCATTTTTTTTATCTTGCTGGTAAAAACCTTTTAAATATCCCTTAATTACAAAGAAAAATAACAGGACAAATACTGCATAAAAAATAACACCAATAAACAACCCATAAGAAAACAAGATAAATAGCGGAATAAATAAAGAAAAACCGCTAAAAAAAGATATGCATAAAAGAACGGTTCCTTGTTTAATGCCAAGCTCTTTTTTACTGAAAAAAAAATCATATGGGGAATGATGTTCCACTATTCGATCAAGGCAATAGATAATAATTATAGTCGCAATAAATAAAATAATATACCAATCAATCATGCTGTATGTTCTCCTTAAATCTGCGAGGGGTTACTTGTACTAATTTTTTAAATGTGTAGCTAAAGTGATGAAGGCTAGTAAACCCTGCTTCATCTGCAACTTGCTGTATCGACCAGAAAGGATTCTCTTTTAAAAGCTGTTTTGCTCGTTTAATCCTATATGACACTAGATATTCTTGAAAAGTCATTCCAAGCTCTTCTGCAAACTTTCTGCTTAAATAGCTAGATGAAACATGTACACTTTGTGCTATTTCTGTTAAATTCAATTTACTGCGATACTGTTGCTGAATAATATCGATCACTTGCTGTATGAGTGGAGATACTCTGTTCAAATGTCCATTTTTCTCCTTAAACCTTTCCATTGTTTCATAAAATTCTGTTTTAATAACTGGTTTTACAATATAATCAAAAACATTCATCCTAATTGCTTCTTGTGCGTAATGAAAGTCTTCATATGCTGTTACCATAATGCATTCTGTTTTATAATTTTTTTTAATAAAAAAGCCTAACTCCAACCCTGTTTCTCCTGGCAGATGAATATCCAGCAAAGCTAAATCAATGGAGTGTTTTGCTAAGATTTTTTTTGCTTGAACTCCATCGTCCGCTGTCCATATTTGCCAAGCAGGATATTTATCTTGAATTAGAAACTGTAATTGCTCCAACTCTAAAGGCTCATCATCCACTAACAAAACTCTCATATTTTTCCCTCCGGTGTATATGGCCATACTACTTTGGCTATTGTTTCTTCTGCTATTCTTTCAAGCAGCACTTCTGTATATAAATCAAATAATAACGACAATCGTTTTTGAATATTTTGCAAGCCTATTCCAAATTCATTTACCTCCTCTTTCATCCATCTTGGACCATTATCTCTAACAAGCAATGTTACCCAATTGCCTTCCCTGAAAAGCATTATATGAAGTGTTTTTTCTCCCATCTTCTTTTCCAATCCATGCTTAAAGGCATTCTCTACAAGTGTCTGAAGCAAGTATGGCGGCAAATAAGTGCTTTTAGCAGCTGCATCAATCGTCCATTCAATCTGCAGTTTGCCTCCAAAACGAATAGATTGAACTGCAATATAATGGGAAGTAAAATTCTTTTCCCTTTCAAAAGGAACAAGCAAGTCTTTTTGCTGGTATTTATATCTTAAAAACTGCGAAAACTCTTCCAAAGCATGGGTGACATTCTCTGTTCTTCCAAGCCTGCTCAATGAAAGCATCGCATTGAGACTATTAAACATAAAATGTGGCTGTATTTGCTGACTAAGCTGCAAATACTCCATTCGGTGCAGCTCCTTTTCTATCTCTACCCTTCTATTTTTTTCCTCTAAATAATCAAACTCTTTTTCAAAAAAACCTAATAGCAATAATATTGCAAAGCTAGCTATTGGTATTCCAATACCCAAAAGTATAATTAAAATAAAAACAGATTCTGTCATACTGGCACCTTCATTTTTTGATTTTCTAAAAATAAATATTGGGAGAAATTTTTCTATTTTTCTACTGAATTTTTAAGAAATAGTCTTTTTCTTTCCATCTTTTTGACAACATTTTATCAAAAACTATTCAGCAAGCATATTACTATTTAAAAATTTCGAGTATTACGGGAATCATATAAAGTGAACCTTCAATCAATAGGGACTTTGCGGACAATTTTCTAGCCATCCAGATTTCTCCTAATCTTTTAGGCTGGAGCCGTACTTCCAGTTAATTGATTTATATCAATTGACAGCAAAAAATAAGAGACATACACTAAAGTTGCATGATTAGCAGCTCTTTAAATGGAGGTATAAAATGAATACTGATACGATTAAGAAAAGATGTGCAAAAAAAGCGCTTGATTTCATCGCAAATGATACTATTATTGGATTAGGAGGGGGCAGCACGATATCTTATTTAATAGAGTACCTTCAGTCTGAACCCCAATTGCGCGTCCAAATTGTAACTCCTTCTAATACAACAAGAATGCTTTGTATCAAAAATAGATTAGAAGTTCTTCCAACAAGCTCTATTTCTAGTATTTCCGTAGCCTTTGATGGCTGTGATGAAGTAGATGAACAGCTATATGCGCTAAAAAGCGGCGGCGGAATACATGCACAGGAAAAACTGATTGCCAGCATGGCAGCAGATTATATCCTATTAGTTGATGAAAGCAAATTTGTTTCTAGTTTAACTTGCCAGCATCCTATCGTTTTAGAAATCCTTCCAGAAAGTTTATGTTATGTAGAAAAGATGATACGGCAATTAGGTGGAGAAACTTCCATACGCAAATCAGCAGAAAAAGATGGTTTTACTATTAGTGATAATGGCAATCTATTAATGGATGTGCATTTTAATCAGGTGGATGATTTTGCTATTTTGCAGCAAACCCTTATAAGTATCTGCGGCGTAATTGAAACATCTTTATTTACAAAAAAAGTAACAAAAGTTTTGCTTGCTACAGAAAATGACTTTCAACTAATCTCTAAAACAACTAATGAGGTGATTTTATGAAAAAATTAAATTGGGCCATATTAGGACCTGGAGCTATTGCAGCGGATTTTGCCCAAGCGCTTAATGAAGTAAATGGAACTGTCTATGCAGTTGGCTCTCGAACCTTAGAAAAAGCAGAACAATTTGCCAAAACACATCAAGTAGAAAAAGCTTTTGGCAGCTATGAGGAAATGCTCCAAGATAAAAATATAGACGTTGTTTATATTTCCACCCCACATTCCAACCACTATGAATATATTTTAAAAAGCTTAGAAAATAATAAACATGTATTGTGCGAAAAGGCCATCACCGTAAACAGCAGCCAACTCCAAAAAATCGTACAATTGGCAGAGAAAAAACAATTGATTGTCGCAGAAGCAATGACTATTTACCACATGCCCTTATATAAAAAATTGCGAGAAATTGTGCAATCGGGAAAAATCGGCAAATTAAAAATGGTAACCGTTAATTTTGGCAGCTGTAAAGAAAATGATGTGTCCAATCGTTTTTTCAACAAAGATTTAGCAGGCGGCGCCCTTTTAGATATTGGTACATATGCCCTTTCCTTTGCAAGATTTTTCCTATCCCAAAAACCAAATGAAATTTTAACAACTATGAAAAAATTCGAAACAGGCGTGGATGAACAATCAGGCATCATCCTTAAAAATGCTGATGAAGAAATGGCTGTCATTACACTGACTATGCGAGCAAGAATGCAAAAACTTGGGGTAGTAGCAGGAGACCTTGGCTATATTACAGTTGATGCATTCCCGCGAGCCGACAAAGCAACAATCACTTATTTAGATGGAACACAAGAAATCATTGAAGCAGGGGATACAAATAAAGCATTATGCTATGAGATTAAAGATATCGAGGAATATATTCACAATAAATCAAGCAAAAAAACACTTGATTTATCTGTTGATGTAATGGAAATTATGACAGATGTAAGAAAGCAATGGGGAATTACGTATTCGTTTGAATGACAAATGCCGGCATATGCTAATTATATTTTCACTTTTTACAAACTAAGTATATAGAAATTTTTCTATTCCAAATAAAAAGGAGAAAGCTGCTAATCATTAATAGGTAACAGCAGCTTTCCCTTTTTATCATGTAGTAAAAAGCAGGAAGACTTCTACCCAAGATTAGAGAAGGGAAAATCAAGGAGAAGATAAACTAGCCCGTAAAATCCCCACGGTTTGTTAGTTTCATCTTATCTTGGCCATCTTTTTTTAGCATCCATTATTGGAGTAAATGGTTCATGGGGCTCCATTTGATACCAATATGCTACTGTAGAAATATCATCTTGCCGTTCAAACAAACCTCGGTGGCTAACGCCTATTTGCTGCACTGTTACACGAATATCCTCTTCAAATCGGATTGGATCCATTACATGCCATCGATAAAATCCTCGCATGGGCGGAGCATCATCATTATGATAATCGTTTACAACAGTATGGTCTTTTGCTGAATAGAATGGATATCCTAAAAAAGGAGTACAGTAGTTAGTCTCATGCATTTTGCCAGCAGAATCATAGGTTGCAAAGCTCCATGCTCCTCCAAAGTAATCTTCTGTGCCTGTTCCACAAATTGTGGGATAATCTTTATCTCCATCCAAATAAAATTTAACTTCTCCTTCTCCCCACCAATAACGTTCTAAAGTGGATAATGCCATATATGTGCCTACATATAAACCTTTTCCTTTTACATTATCTAATATTACATAATCTTTTCCAATTTCAGTTATATGCTGCCTGCGCCACTGTGCATGAAAATATCCAGTTTCAGCAGGTAAACTATCATATAAGCAATAATCAATTTGATAGAAAAAGGCAGGAATAGTTTCCTCACATTGGTTTTCAATTGTAACACGCGCTTTCTTATGAAATGGCATTGAGAAATAACTATTCATGCCTCGATTAGGATTTACAGCTATTGGCATGGAATTGACAAGACATCCTTCCCCAAAGCCACAACAGAAAAAATCACCTAATGGACTTTCTACAGATGGAATATCTTCTCCATCCCAATATATTCTTAATACAAGATCTCTTAACACAAAGGGATTTTTATCATTCACCTTAGATGGAACAGTTATCCAAATATGCTGAATAACACCAGGACCATCTATTTCTCCAAGAAGTACAGTATCTCCAGACTTTATATCTCGAATGCAAGGTGAACCTTTACGAGATGGTCCAAGGTGGCTCGATGCTTTTCCTCCCTCGCCTTTTTGACCAGTAAGATTTTCAGCATTGATTGCCCGAGACCTTCCATTATTAATTAGCGGCAAACCGGATAAACTATTTGCAAATATATTATTCAATGTAATTTCACTCCTTTTATATTGTTTGATTAGTTATTGCTTTACCCCACCAGCTGTTATTCCTTCCATTATATTTTTCTCAAAAATCATAACAAATAAGATGATTGGCAATGTGATAAACCATCCCATAGAACTAATTAGATCCCATGGAACTTCAAAATTGCTCTCCCTCGGTATCGTGGTGATACCTACACTTAATACCTTAATTTTGTAGGAAAAGAATAAGGGAGTAAAAAATTCATTTAAACATTGAATGAAATTTATAATACTGATAGTGGCAATTGCTGGTTTCATTAATGGAAAATAAATCTTAAATAATACTTGCAAATAATTGGCTCCGTCTACTTGAGCTGCTTCTTCCAATGAAGCTGGAATTTGTTTTACAAAATTATAGAGAATTAGTACCGAAAACGGCAGTAAGGAACTTGTATAAAGAATGGTTAATCCTAAGTACGTATCAATTAAATGAACGGACTTCATAAAGTCATATAACGGTCTTGCTGTAATGACAGGTGGAATCAGCGCAGAAAATAATAGTAATTTATATCCCCAGCTAACTCCCTTAGAATAATCGTATCTTGCAAACCCATAGGCGGCGGCAGTCCCAAATATAATAGAAGCAATCAATGAAAAACCTGTAATAATCAGTGTATTAATAGCCATTTCACCAATGCCTAATTGAACAAACAAATCCTTATAATTATGAAAAGTAATATTATTTGGAAAGTAATCAATCGGCGTTTTAAATAAGGATCCTTTTGGTGTAATTGAAGAAATAAATATCCAATACAGAGGGAGTAATATGATTATCGCTACAGCCGCTGTTGATCCCCATCTAACGAAAAAAGATATTTGTCTAACAGTTTTAACGTCCATAATATCCCTCCTAATAATCATTCTTTTTTATCGCAAGCAAACTTAAGCTGCTGATAATTATCATAATTAGGAATAAGCAAACTGCAATAGCCGAGGCATACCCTATATTTAAGTTTGTGAATGCTTCAACAGCAATCCTATATGCCAGTAAACTGGTAGAATCACCAGGACCACCTGTTGTCATTGCATAAACGATGTCATAGCTCACTATTCTCCACATTGTAAAGAAAATACATAAGGTTAATAAATTTTGCATAATGAGTGGAAGTGTAATCGTAAAAAAAGTCCGAAACACACCTGCGCCATCTATTTTAGCTGACTCGTAAATTTCCTCTGGAATAAATTGCAATCCGGCCAAAAGTAAGATCGCAAAAAAGGGAACATCTTTCCATAAATCCACCAAAATAACAGCAAGTCTAGTAGACTCAGGATGTATTAGCCAATCAAATTGGAAATTAGGAAAGAGTTTGCGGATTAAATCATTTACTAAACCATACGTATCATTAAAGGCCCAGCGAGCAGCCAATCCAGTTACTACCATAGGCATAGCCCATGGAATTAAAACAATCGTGCGCAAAAATTTCTTGCCTTTAAATTTCACATTTAATAATTGCGCTAATAAAATTCCTAAAACAATATGAAAAATCATGGATACAACGGTAAAAATAACGGTGAATTCTAATGAAGTGATTATTTTATCATCCTTTAAAATGGCTAAAAAATTATCTAACCCTACAAAAGTTGCTACGCCGCCTTTAAACATATTTATTTCAAAAAGACTATTAATGAAAGTTACAATGATAGGATATATAATAGTAAATCCTCTAATAAGCAAAACCGGCAAAATTAATATCCACGCAATCAGCAATTTATTATGAGAGAATCTGTTCATGATATTCATACAATACTCCCTTCTAGGGTTAGATTGCTCTAACCCCAGCTTTTTTCTTTCTCCCAATTATTATTATTCAGTCAATCGATCAATCTCTTGTTGTGCTTGTTTAACCGCTTCCTCTAAACTAATATCATCAGATACATATTTTTGGAAAATTGCGCCTATTCCATTTACAAATTCCATAGATTGGGGCACTAGCGGTCTGCCTCGAAGTGTGCTGTTGCTAATATAGTTTTTTACACTGTCCAATCCTTTTGCTGTAAAACTAGGATCATTAATTACATCTAATCGAGCGGGCAATCTACCAGACATTTCGCTATACGCCAATTGTCCCTCTTGGCTTGCAATATATTGCAAAACTTTTTTGGAAGCAGCTTTCTTTTCAGAAGACTTATTTAATACAAAGTGCCAGGATGCAATAAACGCATCATTTGTCTCAAATGTTGGCATTGGTTCAATATTTAATTGCTCGGGGCTGAACTTTTTAGCATCTTCAAATGTTGGGATTGCTCCAGTATACATAAAAAGCATTCCGTATTTTCCATCAATAAATTTTTGATTCATTGGATCATATATATCCGCTAATTGTGATAGTGGGGTAACCTTTTCTGTATGTGCTAAATCGTACATGAATTTTAAAGCTTCTTGCGTTTTTGGATTTTCCCAATCAAAATAGTCTCCTCCAAATAAATTAACGAATGTACCTATCTCATTAAAAACATAGCTTTTCTCCCAAGAGCCTCCATAACCATATATTCCATTTTTTGTTGCTGCTTTTGCATATTTTAGAAACTCTTCTTTATTTTTTGGGACATCCATTCCTGCACTTTTTAATATTTGATGGTTTACCCAAAAAGCTAATATTTCCAAATAACTAGGAACAGAATATATACTGCCATTAAATGTTGGGATATCTTTAATATATTGTTCAGAAAAATTCTTTACAATATCTGGTTCCATTACTTCCTTTTCAAGTGGCTCTAAATAGCCTGCTCGTGAAAATGCAGTAATAAGTTCATCATTTACATGCATTAAATCAATAGTATTATCACCAGAGGACAAGATTGTGGTCATTTTAGCTACCATGTCGTCTGGATTAGTTGGTGTTACAATAATATCTAATTTCACTCCAGTTGCTTCTTCAATTTTCTTTTGATAAGCTTTCCATCCCGGTTTGGTTGAATCATTTGTCATTAAGGTAATTGTTTGATTTTTTGTAGAACCCTCCCCATCCTCCTTTTCATTTGTTGACGATTTATTTACCCCAACACATCCAGTCAGAAAAATAGCTGCTAACATTAATACGCTTAAAACAATTCTTAATAATTTTTTTGTACTACTCATTTTAAGTCCCCCTTAAAGTTTTAAAGCGTTTTCATAATTACAAATTTATTATAAAAAATAAGGCAAACTACTTAAATATAATTTCCCATGATAAAAATATAATTTTTATAGAATTTTATATTTCCGTTCCTATTGATTAAAAGAATAATTCTATATACACTTACTTATATAATGTAATCGCTTACCAAGACGCGGAGGGTGATAATTTTGATTTCCCATCTTCTTCAAAAGTTTTCCCCAAAAGTTTTTAGCAGCTTTCGAAGTAAATTATTATTAAGTTTCTTTTTTATGTCTATCGTTCCCCTTCTTTTATTGGGTGTTCTTTCTTACGTACTTTCCTATAATATAGCAAAAAACAAATTATTGGACTCAGTTTCCTATTCTAATAACCAATTAAATGAGATTCTCACAAATCGATTTAACCAAATGGAAAATGCATCAAATATGATGCAATATTATATGTATACATTAATTTTACAATCTCCTTCCTCCCTACCTGAACAGCTTAATACATATAGTGCAGTAAGAAATAATATTGCTAATTTAAAGAATTCATTTCAGTTTGCCAATATCAGTGTTTATACGAATGAAGATTTTTTATTCAGTCATGAAGGAATCACTTTTTTCAATATAAAAGATATTAAAACTCATGGAATTTCAAATCAAGAAATGCATAAAAATATTAATCATTTAAATTGGCATTTATCAAAGAAGATTAAAGAACCATTTATTGTACATCAAACCTATAAAAAAAATAATTATATTTCAGCCTATATTGTGTTTAAAAAACAGAACAGTAGTCAAATTGACTATGCATTTTTTATTGATATTAAAGAATCAGAGATTAATAAAATTTTGCAAGATAGCAGTTCAGATTCAAGTATAAGTAGCTTCCTCATTGATGAAAATGGGCTGATTATTTCTCATCGAAATGAATCACTACTCAGTAAAAAATTAGAAAAGAATCTATTTCTTAAAATAAAAACGGGAACAGAAGAACCTTTTAAATGGAAAAACAAACAATACATCGTAAAATATAATCATGTAACAAATTGGTATGTTATTACAGAGGTACCCAATAAATACATTGTCAGCAACACATTCATTCTAGTAAGCATTTTACTTGCTACAGTAATATTTGTAGTTATTGTCAGCATTTTAAGCAGCTTATTCACTTCTAATGAATTAAGTAAAAAAATTCGCCAATTAGCTAGTATAATGACATCTCTTTCTTTTAACGATTACAAAGATAAACCAATAGCCTTAAAATTGCCAATCAATGAAAATAAAAAATACAAAGATGAATTCGATGATTTAGCCATTGTTTTTAATAAAATGACAAATAAAATAAATGCAAATTTCCAATCACTCTTAGAATTTAAAATTCAAGAAGAAAAAATGAGATTTCAGTTGGAGCAGTCCAAAATAAATCCACATTTTTTATACAACATGCTTGATTCCATAAAAACATGTCAGACACTTGGAAGACTAGAAGATGCCAATAATATGATTATAAGACTCGCAAAATTTTATCGTATGCTATTAAAAAAAGGAGATGAACTTATCTCCATTAAAGATGAAGTAGAAATTGCCACTCTCTATCTAGAAATGGAAAAACTGAATCGAAACCATTCCTTTACATGGCATATTTCCAAAGAAGCTGGGATTGAGCATTTTTTGATACCAAAGTTTGTTCTACAGCCAATTCTAGAGAATTGTATCCACCACGGTATAGATCATACAGATGAAATAACGATACAAATTTCCTTCTTTTATAGAGAAGATAATATCTTTATAACTATTGATGACAACGGAAAAGGAATATCAGCAGCAACATGCAAAAAAATTAATGATGCACTAACTAATAATAATGTTAAAACCAAGCAGCATTTTGGATTGATAAATGTTAATAAACGTCTCTCTATGTTTTCTGAGCATCAGCCTGCTCTTCAAATAGCCAAACGAGACCCTTCTGGAACAAGCGTGACATTATGTTTGCAGCAGATTATTTTAGATGAAGATTTATTTGATTTTTAAGAAAGGAGAATTTTGATGAAAAGAGTGATGATTGTAGATGATAATCAAATTTGTTCAGAAGGAATATGTAAAAATATTAACTGGAAGAGTATAGATGCAGAGATTTGTGGTATTTATACCAATGGAAAAGATGCCTTGTCTCAGTTAGAAAAGATAAAGCCAGATATAATAATCTCTGATATACAAATGCCACAGATGAATGGGATTGAATTAGCCAAAGTAGTTCTAAACAAGTATCCTTTCATTAAAGTAATCTTCATTAGCAGTTACGATGATTTTAACTATGCAAAAGAAGCTATTCGGCTGGATGTATGCGATTATGTCGAAAAGCCAATAGATTATCAATATCTTTTCCAAATCATCCAACAAACTCTTCATAAATCAGATTTAGAAAAAGATACATTAGAACGATTGCAGCAAAGCAAACCTGCTTTAATGGAGAAATTTTTTCTTGATCTAATAAATGCAGGATCAGATTATGCTGAATATACACTAGGTGACCAAGCAGCTTATTTGGATTTAGACTTTTCTGCACAAGAGTATGTTTGTGTTTACATAGACATCCATAAATACCTTGACCAAATGAAACTACTTGGGGTGGAACGGTATCATATGCAAATCTTCCACTATATTAAAACAGTTGAAAATGTTCTTACTAAACAATGCATATGCTACACGATTAATCAAGGAAGCCGACTTATATTTTTAATAGGGAGTATAAATAGAAGAGAAGATGGGCTTATTCCGTATCTTATTAAAAAATTCACGAATATAAAAGAAGATTTTCAGTTTCAATCCTTAACCAAAACAATCGGCATTGGAAATATTGTTCCATCTATTTGGGAAATTTCTCTTTCTTATCAAAATGCCAAACATGCAAATGGATATAAATTTATTTTAGGTGAAGATTCTATTCTTTCCATTCAAGATATTAGACAAAATAATCCTTTTCCTATAGTTTTCCCTTTAGGTGATGAAGAGAAATTCATTAATTTTATTGCACAAAAAGACATAAATTCATTAAAGGATTTTACGAACTTGCTGGAAAAAAGATGGACAAATGATTATTATAATAAAAATGGAATTATTGCTTATGTCTATTCCCTCCTATCAAGATTATTACGCTTTTTGTATGATATCGGTATAGAGGATCAAGAAATCCGTTATGAAATGACAACCATCTTTATGAAATTAGAGGAGCTTCAAACAAGTAAGGAAATATGCAGCTACTTATTTGAAATATGTGTATTTTCATGCCAACTACTAGAAGACTCCGTACAATCTAAACACAAACAAGTAGCGGAGCAAGTCAGCCAATATATTGAGACTCACTACCATGATTTTGAACTTAATTTAAACAAAATTGGGCAATTTATTAATATGAGTTCCTCTTACCTAGGAACCTTATTTAAAAGAACAAAAGGAAAAAGCATTTCCAAGTATATTACGCTTGTAAGAATTAATAAAGCAAAAGAACTACTGAAAAATACAAACTCTCCTATTATGGAGATTAGTGAAAAAGTGGGTTATTCAAACCAATATTATTTCAGTGCTTCCTTTAAAAAAATAACGGGAATTACTCCAAGTGAATTCCGTACAGCTGCAGAAAAAAAGGCCAGCTCCTCATCTCCTTAAAAGATGAGGGCCAGGCTTCCTTTATAGCAATACACTCTGTCTCTTCTTCTCCACATAAAACACCATTTCTTCAAACCCAATTTCCTTTAATGTTTGTTGTACTAGCAAATAATCATCGCCAACTCGTTCCGCTATATGTGCATCTGACCCAAAAGTGACATCTACTCCATAAAATAATGCTCTTTCTAGTATCTCATTAGAAGGATACCAGCCGCCAACATCCTTTGTTTTTCCTGATGTATTTACTTCTATCGCTACGCCAAGTTCACCGATAAGCTTTAAGGTTTCATCAATAATGGGGGTATGAATAGCAGAAAATGGTGGATAATAGCCTTTCATTGCATCAATATGGCCTAATATTTGAAATGCTCCTGTTTTTGCTGATGCTTGGATAAGAGAATAATATGCTTCTTTTTCTTGAATTTGCTGCTCTGCATTTAATAAATCCCAACGGCTTTTATCAAAGATGCTTTTTCTATTTACAGAATGAACCGAGCCAATAATATAATCAAATGGATATTGCCTGAATTGATTTTTATACAATTCAATATGCCTCGGGAAATAATCACTTTCAACGCCAAGCAGCACATGAATTTTATGTTTGTATTTTTCTTTTAGTTTCAGCACTTCTCCTACATAGTTGGCAAAGTCGCTTGTTGCCATAGAATACCTTGGATTAGGATGATCCTGTTCATGGAAAAAAAGTGGCGAATGATCTGAAATCCCTATATAATCTAATCCCTTTTTAATGGCAGACTGAATATAATCTTCTATCGTGCCAATGGCATGGCCGCATCGTTCATTATGTGTATGTAAATCAAATAAAATAGTTGCCATAAAATCATTCCTTTCTGCAATTTTATCTTATGAACAAAAAAAGTGCTGGAAAAACCAAATGAATGGTTCTTTCAACACTTATCATATCATGAATATTTTAAGAATACTTAAGATATAACTCTGACCTGATCTCCCTCAACAACTACCTTTTCATTTTCGCTCAAATTCGTAAAAACAACTGGGGTAATAATGGAAGGGACTTTCGATTTGATGGAAGCGAAATCAATTTCCATTAACTTTTGCCCCTGTTTTATTTTATCTCCATCTTTTACAAAAAGAGTAAATCCTTCTCCTTTTAATGTAACCGTATCGAGTCCAACATGAATCAATATTTCTCTGCCGTTATTGTCTGCTAAACTAATCGCATGTTTTGTCGGGAATACATTCATTACTTGACCATCAATTGGTGAAATCAATACTCCATTAGATGGATCAATCGCAAACCCATCTCCCATCATTTTTTGGGAAAATACTGGATCTGGCACTTCTTCAATTGATAGAATTTTTCCTTCTAAGGGCTGTATGATAGTATTGCTTGCTTCCGTTTTTTCTGGTTTGTTTTTTTTAAAAAGATTTTTAAACATGATTATTCCCTCCCATTAATGCGTGCTTTTTTATATCATTAAAATTCATAATAATATGTTCATTTTATAATAGGACACTAACTCTTGCAATAAATGCGCTATCAATTTCTATCATATGTAGACAAATTACAGCAAATTTATGTCGAAAAAAAATGCAAAACTTATTTATTGATAGACTGCTTAATATATCCACACACACTTAACAATAAAATGATTAATTCATGATTATATTTTGATTATTTTATGATTACATGTTACAATACAGTAGTAATAAATACATATTTTTCTCTTAACCTAATAGAGTACTAGAACAAAATCGTTTATGATGGGAGGAAACTATGGAGGTTGTAACAGCCATTCTCAATCTCGGCCCAAGCGTCATTATGCCGATAATCCTTACTATTATGGGTCTGTTTTTCCGCTTAACATTATATGACTCTTTTCGTTCAGGGTTAATGATTGGCATTGGGTTTATAGGGGTAACCGTTATAACAAATATGCTGTCTGAAAATATCAATACCGTTGTTTCAGGAATAGCAGATAGATTCCATTTGAATTTGAATATTATCGATTTAGGTTGGCCAGTCGCAGCAAATATAGCTTTCCATAGTCTTACAGGAATGCTTATGCTTCCAATTTGCTTACTAGTAAACAGCATCATGATTTATGCTAAATTAACGCGAACTATTAATATTGATCTTTGGAATTATTGGCATTTCGCTTTTACAAGTGTATTTGTCTCCTATGTTACACAATCTGCTGTATTAGGAATTCTTGCAGGCATTTTAGATTTTATGTTAACCATGATAATGGCTGACTTAACTGCACCTTCTGTAAAAAAATACTATCAGCTGCCTAACATTTCGTTTCCAAATGCTTATTCCCTTATGTTTATACCCATTGCAGTTTTTCTTAACCAGCTGATTACCATCATGACCCGCCCTTTTAAAAAGAAACGTAGAAGGATCTCCCTTTCTTTTTCCATTGATCCTATCTTTGTTGGATTATTATTAGGGTTAGCATTAGGCTTGCTTGCAAATTTCACCATGTATGAAACAGCAAAATTATCTGTTGTATTTGCTTCCATGATGCTGCTAATACCAAAGGTGAGTTCTATTCTCGTTGATGGAATCAGACCCATCTCAAACAAATTAGAAGAAAAGATTCTGCAGCAAAAGGATAAGAATCTTTTTATCGGAATGACTCCCTCTCTTGTTATTAATGATAAAAACCTGCTGATTTCAAGCGGCCTGTTAATTCCAATTATTATCCTTTTATCCTTGTTTACTGAAAACAATCAGTTTCTGCCAATCGCAAGTCTCAGCGGTCTTATTTATTTAGTTCCTTTAATCATCTCGATTACAAATGGTTCTATCATTAGGACAGTTGTCATTGGCAGCATTATTTTAGTTATCAGCAATTATCTTATCAGTAAGACTGCAGAGGTTTTTACTGCTTTAGCAAAATCCACCAACATTGCTATTCCATCAGACAGTTTAGTTTCTAGTTTGGATTATGGCAGCAGTCCACTTGTATACTTCCTTACTGAAGCTAATCTATCAAGCTATTTTTTCTTATTTCTAGGTATTTATATTATTGGCTTTATCATGCTGTTTTTCCCCGAACGACAAACAAAATGGAACAAAGAAAAAAAAAGAAAAGTTTCTTAAAATTTGCTTATGATTGTTTTTTTCAAGGGAACACTCCTTATAAATGCCAATAAACTACTATATAAAAATTGGGAGATGACTACTATGCCATTAATACGTTTTGACATGCTAGAAGGACGAACAGAAACAGAAATCACCAAACTATTAGATGTTGCCCATCATGTTATGGTGGAAAGTTTTGAAGTGCCAGAAGGAGATCGTTATCAGCTTGTCAGCCAGCATAAGCCTTATGAAATGATTGTAAAAGATACAGGCTTAGGTTTTGAACGCACAAATGATGTGATTGTCCTGACTGTTACAAGCAGATCGCGAACAACGGAACAAAAACAAAACTTTTATAAACACTTAACGGAAGCACTACAAAAAGAATGCGGAATTGATCCAAAAGATGTTATGGTATCATTTGTAATCAATGATGACGAAGACTGGAGCTTTGGTTTTGGCAGAGCCCAATTTTTAACTGGTGAATTATAAAAGCAAAAAAACAGACTGTGAATAGTCTGTTTTTTTGTTTGAAATTTTCCTGCTTATGTCGTCTTCTGCGCTCACCTGTTTCAGCTGTCCTCTCACCTTTATTCGCCGTTCTCCATCAGGGCTCAATAAGCATAAAAAGCTACTAGTGTTGCAAACACTAGTAGCTTTTTATCCAATATCATCTATTCACCTGCAAGGCTTTTTGTGCTGTACCAAACTCAGCAATTTTCTTTTTAACTGTTTCTTTCACAGCTTCTTTTCCTGGTGTTGTAATAGCACGTGCGTCATAAGTAGTTGTGTCATCTGCTAATTTTTCACGAACTGCTTTTGCCCACGCTTGCAAACATTCTGTGTTTACATTAATTTTGGCATGCCCTAATTCAATTGCTTTTTTCAACTGATATTCAGGAATGCCAGAACCTCCATGCAGCACAAGCGGAATTCCTGTCAACTCAGAAATCTGCTTCATTTCATCAAATCCAAGTACTGGTTCCCCTTGATATGGCCCATGAACAGATCCAAGAGCTGCTGCTAAAGCATCAACGCCAGTTTCATTTACTAAGCGGAGACATTCCATTGGGTCCGCATATGAAATGCCGCCAACCAGACCATCTTCCATTCCTCCGACTGTGCCTACTTCGGCTTCTACAGAAACGCCGTACTTTTTTGCATAGTCTACTACTTCTTTTGTCATTTTAATATTCTCTTCAATGGAAAAATGGGAACCATCAATCATCACAGAACTGAAACCTGCGTCAATTGCTTGTTTGCAGCGTTCCACACTCATGCCATGATCCAAATGTAGTGCAACTGGAACCGTTATATTTAATTCTTTAACCAGTTCTTTTACCCCTGATGCAATAGTTTGGAAACCGCCTAAATAATCTACTAATCGATCAGAAGCGGCTACAATGACTGGTGCCTGCTCTTCCTGTGAGGCTTGAAGAATTGCTTGAACCCATTGAAAGCTATTCATATTATATTGCCCAACAGCATATTTTCCGTCTTTTGCCTTTATAAGCATTTCACGCATAGAAACAATTGTCATTGCTTACACCCCCTTGGATATTTAACTTTCCATTAAAAACTTACTATTTAAACTTATTAACCTTTTAATATACCTTTTCTACTTCAAAATACTTGGATACAACTTGAATCGTTGTTTCTTTAGCTGTTTTGATTACTTCTTCTGCATCTAGCTGATAATATTCAGGCCGGAAAATTTCAACAGACACATGCTCATGAATGCCTTTTTCCTTTAGGATAGCAAGAATGCTGTCTAAATCGATGGCACCATGGCCTGGATATACACGATCTTCATCTAATAGGATTCCTGGCATATAGTCATCCACATCATTGATATGGAAAATAAAGATTTTGCTTCCATCTGTATTTCTTAAATCCTCCAATGTAGAATTCATTGCATAAAACTGGAATGTATCAAATACAATTCCTACATTATCGCGATTTACAGCTTCTACAATTTCATTGGCAAATGCCAGCGTATTAACTGTTGCATGAGGATGGCCGATAAATTCTAAAGCCAATTTAACTCCATATGGTTCTGCAAGATCAGACAATTCTGTCAGCACTTCTACACAGCTTTCTTTAATGGCAGATTTTTTGATTTTCTTTTCTGTTACAGTCGGCACTACAACAATTTTATCCACCTTTAAAGTTTTTGCTATTTCCAGCATATCCTTAAATTCAGCAACAACTTTTGCATATTCTTCTTCTGTACGGTTATTAAAAAAGACAAGGGCATTCAAAGAAAGTGGTTTAATATGATGAGTTTCAAAAAATTGCACCAACTCATCCATTGTATGTGTTTCCAAGTATTCTACTAATTTATCAATAGAACGAATTTCAATATAATCATAGCCATGTTTTTCGCATAATTCCAAATCCAGCGCTAATGTAGAGTTTTCTAAAGTTGTCCCTTGATTTATCCCAATTTTCATTGTTCTTCTCTCCTTGCCCCATAAAATATAGATTCTTAAATATTTAATTTCAAGCCTTCTCTGATAGATTTTAATGTTAATTCATTTGACCATTCTGGCTTATCAGGGTAGGCAAACACAGAATTTGTCACGATGCCATCAAATTTAAATTCTCTTAATTTGCGGTACAGTGTGTCAAAATCAATTTCTCCTTCGCCAGGATTTAAATGCTGATGGATGGTTACATTGGCATTTGGCGGATTGACAATATAACGCAATCCAAATGCTGCTTTATGGTTAAGTGTATCTGCAATCAACACATGTGCTAATAGATCTTTTGCTTCATCCAGTTGTTTTGCAATATCGCCGATTCCATCATCATAAAAGAATGCATGGGCAACTGAATAAACTAGTTTAATCCAATCTTTATCTAATGCACGGATCATTCGAACTGCTTCAATATTCAGCTCAATGAAATCATTTGGATGAGATTGAAGATTTAAGTTGATTCCTTCTTTTTCAAATAATGGCATTAATTCTTCCATAGAGCGGACAAATGCTGCTTCACTTTCTACTGGACGGCTTTTGTCTCCGGCAAATTCACTGTTCATTAAGTCTACGCCTAGTTCTGATGTAATTTCAATGCAGCGTTTCCAGTTTCTCACTGCCGCTTGACGTTCTAATTCATCTGGAGAAGACCACTGCTGAACAGGCAGTACAGAAGAGATTTTTACTCCTGCATCCAAACAGTATCTTTTTAAATCTTTAATCAATTGTCTATCTACTTTTGGATATTCATAAAACCAGATAAAGTCTTTGCGTGGAGAAAATTCTACATATTCATAACCAAGTCTTGCAACATTATCAATCGTTTCTTTTAGCCCAGTATTATCACGGTAATGGGACGGATCATAAGCTAAGCGCATTTTTTGTTCCTCTTTTCTATGTAATTTTTTATATGGATTTTATTTCTGGGGCACCTAGAGGAAAATTGCTCTAGGCGCCTATTCCTTTTTGCTGCCAACAGCTTAAACGCTTGCTGTTTTTAAGCTGTTTTTATAAAAATCTGGTTGTTCTTTTAACACGACGTCTTCTTTTTGGCCAGATTCTTGTGCTTTAAGGCAAGCATCTGCTGTTACTTGGGCAATATAGCCATCCCAGGCAGTTGGTCCATTCGGTTCGCCATTGTCTCTAATAGAATCCATAAAGTGCTGCAGCTCTACATCGTAGGCATCAATAAAACGATCTTTCCAATCCATTAGGATATTAGCCCCTAATGTTGCTTTTTTGCGATGTGTGATGCTTGCCACTTCTGGAAGCTTGACAATACCTTCTTCTCCTACCACTTCACATTGAATATCGTAGCCATATTGGCAGTTCACTGAAATTTCTACATTAATGATGATGCCTGTTTCTGTTTCTAAAATGACCATTTGCGGATCTCTTAACCCTTGGTGTGCATATTTGTTTTTCTTAGGGAATAATACTTGTACAGATTTATAATCATCATTCACTAACCAGTGCAATACATCAATTTCATGAATTAAAGTATCGGAAATAGCCATATCTGTTGAATAAGCTTCGCCTACAGTTGGATTTCTGTGTGCACAATGCAGCATTAATGGCTCCCCAATAAAGTTATTATCGATTGCTTCTTTTAATTGCACATATCCGCTGTCATAGCGGCGCATAAAGCCAACTTGCACTAATTTTTTGCCGTGTTTCATTTCTGCTTCCACAATTCTCATGCAGCCTTCAGCAGTTGTCGCCAATGGCTTTTCGCAGAATACATACTTTCCTGCTTCAATGGCTTTTAATACGCTGCCTTCATGGGCAGGCCCCCAGCTTGTCACAAATACTGCATCAACATTTCCTTCTGCAATAAGTGTTGCATCATCAGGGAAAACAGTTGCATTTAAACCATATTGTTCTACTGATTGTTTGGCAGATTCTTGATTAACATCTGTAACAGCGACAATTTCCCCGCCGGATAATGTATTTGTAATTCTTTTAATATGTTCTCTTCCGATTGCTCCAGTTCCAATTACCCCAATTTTTAAAGCCATGATAGATTCCTCCTAATAATTTTTAATATTTCAATCAATAGTTTAAACGTTTTCAGTACACGCTTACATTTATTGGTGTTCCATCTTTTTATTTTGCTGCTTTAATCGATTCATCAGTATTAGCATCTTTATTATAATTGCGGAAATAAGTTTCTAGCTCTTCTAAAGAACGATCCTTTGTTTCCGGCAAGAATTTTTTCACAAATGCAATAGCTCCTAAGCCTAAAATAACAAATATGAAGAAAGTTGCAGATAGTCCTATGCCAGCCATTAAAACCGGGAACAGCAACCCAACAAAGAAATTAACAATCCATAAGCAGAATACAGTCACACCCATTCCCAACCCTCTTAACTTTTGCGGGAAAATTTCAGAAAGCATTAACCAAGTTACTGGTGAAATAGCTCCTTGTTGGAATGCTAGGAATGTAACCGTTAATGAAAGAACAATATATGGCAATGCTTGTGTTCCTTCCATAGTCAATGAGAAAATACCAATTAATAATAGTGCGGATGTTGTTCCAATCAATCCTGTTAAAAGCATTGGGCGACGACCAACTTTTCCAAGAAGCCAAATCCCTACAAATGTTGCCAATACAGAGATAACACCGTTTGCAATATTACCGATAAGTGCAGCTTGCATACCAAATCCTGCATTTTTCAAAATTTCTGTTCCATAGTACATGATAGAATTTACACCAGTTATTTGCTGTACAACTGCAATTCCTAAACCAATAAACAAAATGCGGCGAACCCATGGTACATTTAAATCTTTTAATGTTGCTTTTTCTGTTTTTGATTCGTTTGCAAGAGATTTTTCAATTTCCTTTAATTCTTCTTTTGCTCTTTGTTCTTCCCTAACTTGTCTAAGGACTCTTGATGCATCTCCTATTTTTCCTTTGGATGCAAGCCAGCGCGGACTCTCAGGCACAATTAACATGCCGAACCATAACAATACTGCAGGTAGCGATGCAATAACAAGCATATATCTCCAAACATGTGCCGTGTCACCTAAAGCGCTTCCTAAAATAGCGTTGAATGTGAATGCAAGCAATTGTCCTGTGACAATCATCAGCTCATTCTGTGTTACCATCCGCCCCCGCTTTTCAGCTGGAGACATTTCTGCTAAAAATGTCGGCACTGTTACAGATGCTCCCCCTACAGCAAGGCCAAGCAAGAAACGAAAGGCAATCATGACAGTTGTATTTGGTGCAAAAGTGCATCCTAATGTTGCAATAAAGAATAACACAGCTAAATATAAAATATTTTTTCTGCGGCCCTTGCTATCCGATAATCTACCTCCAAATACGGCTCCAAGCGCTGCTCCAAAAAGGAGGGAACTTGCTACAAGCCCTTCTGTAAATGGAGTTAAATTCAGCTGATCTTTTTCTGACATAAATGGCAGTGCACCATTGATAACGCCTGTATCATAACCAAACAATAATCCGCCAAAAGTTGATATAATGGTAATTTTCTTTAAAAACTTTTTATTTGAGCCGTTATTTTGTAAAGCTTGACCCTGAACCACATTCCCATTTGCCATTCCGCTCATTCTCCCCTCTTATACGTGAAGCATCAATAATTTTTCATTAATATACTTCCGAGCAATCAAAGCGTGTTCCAACGGGTGTGCTATTGCAGGATCTTGTTCTGCTTCAATGACAATCCAGCCACTGTAGTCTGCTCTAAGCAAGTATTCATAAACTTCCGTGAAATCGATGATGCCATCACCTGGAACAGTAAACATTCCCCGCAAGAAGGATTGAAGAAAAGATAGCCCCTCTCTTTTGCATTCTCCTTGAATATTTTCTCTTACATCTTTAAAGTGAACATGTTTGATACGGTTTATATGTTTTGCTAAGAGTGTCATATAATCGCCATCTGATACATAAATATGACCAGTATCAAATAAAAGATGGACATGGTTTGGATCAGTAGCATCCATTAAACGATCAATTTCTGCCAATGTTTGTATGCCTGTGCCCATATGATGATGATAGACTAGCTTTAAATCATATTCTTCTGCAATTTTCCCAAGCTCATTTAAACCATTAGATAACTTTTCCCATTCTTCATCCGTAAAATATGGTTTCTCTGCAAACACATTTTTTTGTTGCATTCCTTGAATGCTGTACGTTTGTTCAGATACAACGGCAACGTATGCATTTACTTCTTTCAGATAAGCGCAGTGTTTATGGAATAGACTAGCAGTCTGTTCTAAACCATCACGTATTAAAAAACTTGAGAACCATTGTCCGGCTATCTTTAAATTGCGAAGTTTCAGTTCTTTATTCAACACTTTTGCTTCAGGGAAGAAGCCGCCGACTTCTGTCCCTTGAAAACCAGCTACAACAATATCACTTAATAAGTGCGACAATGTATTTTCCGCTCCAATTTCTGGAATGTCATCATTCCTCCAGCCAATTGGCGCAATTCCCCAAAGAATCTCTCCCATATTGATTCCGCCCTCTCTTAATATTGCTTTGCTTGCTGCAATTTTTGTTGTCTGAACTCGTATGCTTTTTGTACACTTTCACTTTCTGAAACTTCTGCTACCCCTACATTCCACCAGCTTTCATAACCATCTGTCATTGTTTTTGGCAGCACTTTTATTTCAATCAATGTAGAAATATCTTGTTTTTTCGCATCTTCTAACGCTGCTTTTAAATCTTCTGTGTTATTAGCTCTGTATACTTTTGCCCCATAACCTTCTGCCACTTTGGCATAATCAATATTCATAATTTGCTGATCGGCATTGCGGAATTCACAGTTAAAACTGCCGCTGCCATGATCCATTTGCAAGTTATTGATGCAGCCATATCCAGAATTGTCAAAAAGCACTACATTTATTTTTTGTTTATATTGGATAGATGTAATTAATTCTGAATGAAGCATTAAGAAGCTTCCATCTCCCACAATTGAATATACTTCTTTATCTGGCTCTGCTAATTTTACTCCTAAAGCCCCAGAAACTTCATAGCCCATGCATGAGTATCCATACTCAAGATGATACGTATTTGGAACACTTGTATTCCACAAACGCTGCAAATCACCTGGAAGAGATCCTGCAGAACATACAACCGTACTGTCTGGAGCGACGGTTTCATTTACCGCAAGCAAGGCTGTTGTTTGAGCAAATTCTGTTTGCAGTGCCTCTGCATATTCATTTAAAATTTCTTGCGAGAAGTGATTTTTGATTTCTGGATTAAAATGTTCTTTAGTAAAACTGACTTTGCTTAAACGTTCTCTTTCTGCATTCCATTCTTGTTTAAGCTCTTGAATTTGATTGCCAAATTCGCTTTTGTATCCTTCTAATAATGGATATAGTTTTTCTAATGCCGCTTTTGCATCTGCCACTACTTGGAATGCATCCATTTTATATGCTTGCATGCGGCTCACATTAATATTTAAGAATTTTGCTTTATCAAAATCAAAAGCCGTTTTAGATGCTGTTGCAAAGTCTGTATAGCGTGTTCCTAATCCAATAATCAAATCAGCATCGCGGGCTGCTTTATTTGCTGCAAGTGTGCCAGTGATTCCCATTCCGCCAAGGTTATTGGCAAATGTACTTTCAACCGCTGATTTGCCTGCTTGTGTTTCAACAAGTGGAATATGGCAAGTTTCAGAGATTTTCATCAAAATTTCGCGTGCTTCGGAATACTTGGCGCCGCCGCCGACTAGAATGACTGGCTTTTTGCTTGCTTTAATTAAGGTGGCCGCACCTTGCAATTCTCTTTCAAATGGAGTTTTCCTATCTATGTAATGCACCCTTTTTTCGAAAAACTTCACATCATAATCAAACGCTTCCCCTTCTACATCTTGAGAAATGCAGATGGTTGCCGGACCTGCCTTTGCTGGATCTGTCATTACTTCAAATGCACGAAGCAGACTGGACATTAACTGTTCTGGTCTTGTTACACGGTCCCAGTACCTAGAAACAGCCATAAATGCATCATTTGTTGTAACTGCCAAGCTATGTTCATGCTCCAGCTGCTGCAATACGGGATCAGGCTGACGTGTTGCAAATGTGTCTGCTGGAAGCAACAATACTGGGATATTATTTGCTAAAGCGGTTGCTGCTGCTGTCACTACATTTGCAGATCCAGGACCTGATGAAGTGGTAACCGCATATATTTTTTGGCGCAGCATTTGTTTGCTGTAAGCAATCGCTGCATGTGCCATCCCTTGTTCATTTTTCCCTTGGATTACTTTTAAATGACCTGGATCCTGCTCTAACGCTTGACCAATCCCCAACACATTCCCATGGCCAAACACATTGAATATCCCTTCCACAAAAGGAAATTCTTTGCCATCTACATGCAGATATTGTTGGTTTAGAAATTTAATCAATGCTTGTGCAGTCGTTAAACGAATTGTTTCCACTTATGCTCCCTCCTTAACTTCTTGCTTCGATTTTTTCGTTTTTCGCAATTAATGCTTCTATTTCCTCTACATTCGGCATTGCTTCCGATGAGCTATGTTTGCTTACAACAATAGATGCTGATGCACTTCCATATTTAAGTGCTGTTTCGATTTCTTTTCCTGAAATAAGCGCATAAAGAAAAGCTGATGCATAAGAATCGCCAGCACCAAATGTTTTTAATACTTGCGTTTTATAGGCTTGCGCTCTAAATACCTCACCAGATTTCGCATAAGCATAAGAACCTTCTACACCATGCTTAATGACAACTAAATCTGCTTCGTTGCTGAATAAGTATTGAATCGTATCTTCATTTTTGCCGCCAACGATATTTTCCATTACATCGTACTCATCGCGAGTTCCAATCACAACATCCGACTGTTCTGCAACTAAAGCATAGTATACTGCTGTTTCTTCTTTTGATTTCCAAGTGTATGGACGATAATCTAGTTCAAATACTACTTTCACATTGTTTTTCTTCGCTAAATTTACTGCTTTAATTGTCGCTTCTCTTGAAGGGCTTTGTGCAAGGGCAGTACCAGAAACTAATAGTACTTTAGCTTTTTTAATATAGTCTTCATCCACTTCTGATGGTGCTAAATATAAATCTGCCACATCTTCACGGTACATTAGAATGCTGCATTCATCAGGGCTTAATATTTCTGTGAATGCCAAACCAGTTTTGTGTCCTTCTGTATCCACCACCATGTTGGAAACATCGATTCCAACACCTTGCATATAGCTCTTAATAAAACGTCCATGCTGATCGTCAGCAAGTTTACCAATGAAACCAGCTTTAAGTCCAAGCTTGCTGCTTCCAATGGCAATATTGGCAGGTGAACCGCCAACATATTTGGAAAAAGTCATCGTTTCTTCCATTGGGCGATTATATTCTACTGCGTTTAAATCAATACAAGCTCTGCCAATTGCAATTACGTCAAATTCTCTATCGTTACTGAATTCATATTTCATGTTAGTAAACACTCCTTCATATTTTTTTAACGATTTAAAATCCATTCATGATCTTTATCATTATGGAATTTCCAAATGCGAGTTGGACCAGCCATTACATTTAAATAATAAGAGGTATAACCATCTGGAACCCCTACTGGATGATAACCTTTTGGCACAATCACGACATCCCCATTTTCCACAGCCATTGTTTCATCTAATGTGCGGTCATCTGTATATACTCGCTGGAAAACAAATCCTTGTCTCGGATTCAATTCATGATAGTATGTTTCTTCTAAAAAGGATTCAGCTGGCAAATTGTCTTGATCATGTTTATGAGGAGGATAACTAGACCAGTTGGCACTTTCTGTAATTACTTCCACCACTAGTAAACTATTGGCTGATGGATCTGAGTCTGGCAAAATATTATGAACCAAACGCTGATTATTTAATATGCCTCGCTTCTCCACACTATTTTCTTTTGCTTTAATTAAGCGCGTTGGAAGTTGTTTTTTTGAGGGCGAATAGCATAATGCAACACGAGCATCACTAGTTGCTTTAATCTCAAAACTATGATCATTTGATATGTAGACGCTATCTGTCGGTTTTTTCTCAAAAACACTTTCACGAGTACCAATGTTTTCAAAAATCGTATTGCCGTCTGTTACAGTGATTTGGCCTGAAACCGCAACAATGCAGCATTCTTCTTTTTCTAAACTTTGAGTGTATTTTGCACCTGGCACTAATTCAATTAATTTGAATCCAACATATTCAAGTGGAGAGTTTTCACTTGTCACATCATGAATAACTTTTACTCCATTTGTTTCTTCTGTATTTTTATATTTTCGTAGTAATTCACTCAATTTGGTTCCCTCACTTTTTAGACAGACTCAGAAGTTGTGAACAGAGCACTAGTTTTGGTGCGCTGTTCACATCCTGCAATTTTTAAAGAATTATTTTGCTGAAAAAATTATATCTAGTAATCTATTATTCAAAAGTTGGTTTAGCGTAGCGCGCTGTTACCACTTTTTTGCGTGTATAGAAATCAACTGCATCTTTTCCATTTGCATGCAATGTGCCATAGAAAGATGATTTCCATCCAGAGAATGGGAAGAATGCCATTGGTGCTGGTACACCTAAGTTGATTCCAAGCATTCCTGCATCAATATTTTCGCGGAAGTAACGGATAGCAGATGCATTATTTGTAAATAGACATGCTCCATTTGCAAATTCTGATTGATTGGCAATTTCTACTGCTTCTTTTAAGTTTTTCACACGAATCACAGATAAAACTGGTGCAAAAATTTCATCTTTCCAAAGTGTCATGTCTGTTGTTACATTATCAAAAATAGTCGGTCCTACAAAAAATCCTTCTTCTGGTGAATTGTCTCGTCCGTCGCAAACCAATCTTGCGCCTTCTTCAATGCCTTTTTCGATATAGCCTAATGTACGTTGTTTGTTTTCTTCACGGATAACCGGCCCTAAGAAAACACCATCTTCTAAGCCATTGCCGACTTTGATATCTTTTGTTTTTAATTTCAATGCTGCCATAAACTCATCAGCAATTCCTTCCTCGACTGTTACAACTGCACATGCCATACAGCGCTCACCTGCAGAACCAAATGCTGCTGATACTACATTTGTAATTGTGTCTTCTAAGTTGGCATCATTTAAAACGATGGTATGGTTTTTCGCTCCTGTTAGCGCTTGCACACGTTTTAAGTTTTCGCTTCCTTTTTTATACACATATTCGCCAACTGGTTTTGAACCAACAAAAGAAATCGCTTTAATTTCTGGATGCTCTAAAACTCCATTTACTACATCATGAGCTCCGTACACTACATTAAATACACCGTTTGGAAGTCCTGCTTCTGTGAATAGTTCCGCAAGTCTTTTTGTTAGAAGTGGTGTTCTTTCAGATGGTTTTAATACAAATGTATTTCCTAAAGCGATCGCCATCGGGAACATCCAGCAAGGAACCATCATTGGGAAGTTAAATGGCGCAATGCCTCCAACCACTCCGATTGGATAACGATAGTTAGTTGCTTCTACATCTGTTGCAATAGAAGCTAAAGAATCTCCCATCATTAATGATGGCGCACCTGCCGCAAACTCAACATTTTCAATTCCACGCTGTACTTCTCCTAATGCTTCTGTTAAGTTTTTGCCGTTTTCGATTGTAATTAAATTAGCCAACTCTTCTTTATGTTTTGTTAATAGTTGTTGGTAGTTAAATAGAATTCTTGCTCTTCTTGGAACAGCAACATTTTTCCATTTTTCAAAAGCTGCTTTTGCTACTTCTGCTGCATATTCAATATCTTCTTTTGTGGAGATAGGTACCTGAGCAATCACTTCTTTTGTTGCAGGATTATAAACATCTTCATATACCGTTGTTTTGCTTTCTACCCATTCACCATTAATATAGTTTTTTAGTTTCGTTGCAGTTGCTGCTGTCATTATAGTTCCTCCTCGATCTATTTCATTTTTCTTATCTATTGTTAATATTGTTTGATAAGCATCCTAATAGAGTAATATTTCCTTCTAGTTCGTAAAATAGATTATGAAGTTGTCACCTGCCTTTTATCCTCTTGGTATCTTTTGAGTATGTTTTGATATTTTATGATTACATCATAATATGTATAACGCTTTCAGTCAATGATTTTACCATTGTTTTTTCAAAATTTTTCATAAAATTTCATAAATCTTGTTATTTCAGCAAAAAAACAGATGTTTCTCCTATTTTCCTATGATAAAAGTTACTATTTTAATAGCTGGTTAAATAAGCGGAACCGATTTTGTTTCCTTTTTTATATAATATTTTTAAAAATCAGCAGAAAAACACTTTCTTATTTTTTAAAATGAACAACTGTTGATCCATTTTAAGATAGTATAAAAAAAGATATTCCTGCTTATTGCAGAAACATCTTAGGATGGCTAATCTTTATTTTGCAACTTTTTCTGAACCGCATTGCCTATTACTTAGGATAAACAATTTGCACTCCCTCCCAAATTTCTTTCCATTTTTTTGTTTCCATACGTTTTTGATAGATCGATGCTCTTGTTTTATCTTCCATAAAATAAGAAGTTGGTTTTACTGTCAATGTAATTACATCCTTTATGCCACAGGGAGCGGCTAATACAACATTATCACAGGCATCTAGCTGTACACCTAAGGCAGTTGCCGTTTCAGGGAATTTTGAAATTGCATCAACTGATGATAAGTATGGAGGCATCTTGCTTACAATATGCATTCTAGCTTCATTTTTAACAGACCATGGCAAATTAGGATAAACTTGATTCAATTGTGCTTCTAAGTCTTTTTCTCTTTTCTTGTTTAAATTATTTTCATCAAAATAAATCACATCAATATCAGAAAGAGGGGTCCTATCTGTAAAGTTGTGCAAAACATCCCAAATTTTTGACCGAACAAAACCTGCACAAACCCAGCAATCGGGCAAGTCTAATGTTTTTACTGCAGCCAAAACGGACATCATCCATTCATCCTCTTTTATAATATCTATAATGTCTTCTTTTGTTTTGATTGACAATTTTATTCTCACCTACATCTGTTTTATTAAATGCTTTTTTAAAAATGCAATAAATAAAGCTGCTTCTTTTGTTTCCACTTTGGTTAATAGATATGTGAAAGAAGTCGGCAGCATAATTTTATCAGATTGGATTTCTCGCAATTTTTTTTGTTTTATCTCTTCCTCGACCAATGTATATGGCAAATAAGAAACTCCAAGCCCTTTTTCAATAAACTTTTTGCTGATTTCCATTTGATTCACTTGCATGGTGCGCACCATTGGATACACGCTTCGAATATTATTCAGCAAACTATCCCAATATGCTGGATGATTATGTGTAATCAATCGATATTTCTTTAGCATCCTTTCTTCATTAAACAATTGCTCTTTCTCTTCAACAGGGCCCACTAGCATAACTGGATCTTCATGAATAATCTGGCATGCAATACCTGCAATGCTTGGTTCTATTCTTGTTAATCCAATCTCGGCCCTGCCGCTGCCGATTTCTTCACCTATTTTATATGAATTTATCACATTGATTAAAACCTCAATATCGGAATTTTCATTCATAAAATTCCGCAAAATAGCTGGCAAAACAGAAGAAGCAATCTGTGGTGCCGCCGCAATTACAAGCTTTCGATTATAACCTTGTTTCCATAATTCAAATTCAGCTAACCCCTTATCATATTGAGCAGCCATCCTTTTTGCGATTGGCAGCAGATAATGCCCCGCTTCTGTTAAAGAAATGCTTTTGCCCTTTCTTTCAAATAAATCTATCTTCATCTCTTCTTCTAATCTTCTTATATGCTTTGTTATTGCTGGCTGCGTTAGAAAAAGTTCCTCTGCAGTTTTATGGAAGTTCTCATATTTTGCTGCCATAATAAATGTTTTTAATAATTGTACATTCATCGATTATCCCTCTTAATAACCATTTGTTATTAATTCTTTTTATTTTTGTTAATATTCAGTATTTACTTCTTTTATTATAATGAAGTTAAGTAATATATACACATTGAAAATGTCTTTACAAAAATTTAGCGCAAAGGGGTTAAATGATGAAAAATGCTGTTAACAAAGCTGATCAATGGAATGCTGATTTATATGATTCAAATCATTCATTTGTCTCCCAATATGGAAATAGCTTATTAGAGCTATTAAATCCCAAGCCCAATGAAAAAATTCTTGATCTTGGCTGCGGAACTGGAGATTTAGCAAATAAGCTATTTGAAAAACACATAAAGGTCATAGGAGTCGATAAATCAAAAAATATGATTTATCAAGCTTCGAGGAAATATCCTTCCATCCCATTTATTGTTAAAGATGCAACTACTCTAGAGTATCAGGATGAATTTAATGCAGTTTTATCGAATGCCACTCTACATTGGATAAAACAGCCAAACAGTGCTTTAGAATGCATCTATGCCAGCTTAAAAAATGGGGGCAGATTCATTGCTGAATTTGGTGGAAAAGGCAATATACAGATGATATCAAATGCAATAATAGAGGAAATTAAAAATTTGGGATTAGAATTTAAAGAAAAAAATTTTCCATGGTACTATCCAAGCATTGGAGAATATACATCCCTTATGGAAAAAACAGGATTTCGCGTTTCCTTTGCCCAGCATTATCATAGACCCACTCCATTAATAGGGGAAAACGGCTTAAAAAACTGGATTATTATGTTTGGAAATGATTTTTTTGCAGACATAGATCGGTCAGCAAAAGAGCAAATAATTACAAACGTTGTCTATCGCCTAAAGAATCACTTATACCAAAAAAATGAGGATATTTGGATAGCGGATTATAAAAGAATACGCGTTATCGGTTTTAAAGAATAATTTGAAACATCAATCAGGCTTTTATGGGCAAGTTTCCACCTGTCTAGATTTCACGTTTTCTCATATCATCCCTTAGCCTTAACTCGTTAATGCATGATAAACATCCATAAAAAACCACAGAATGCAGCTCATCTCCCTGTGGTTTTTCTCCTTATCCTCATTCTCTCCACTTAATAATTTCTCTTGTACACAATGATGGACATTATAAATGCAAATAACAGCAATCCACTAAACCAAACAATTGCGAGCCAATCATTATTGCCAATCGGTGTTCCGATAAGCAAGCCGCGCAATGTTTCAATAAGTGGAGTCATTGGCTGATTTTCCGAAAAAAATTGGAGCCACTTCGGCATTGTATTTGCCGGAACGAAAGCACTGCTTATATATGGAAGAAACATAGGAAGAAATGTAAATGCACTTGCAGTTTCTGTATTTTTGGCAAGCAGTCCGAATAAAACAGCCAACCAGCTTAATGACAATAAAAATAAACTAAGCATGCCCATAACCCCTACCCATTCCATTACATTCGCATTCGGCCTGAAACCAATTAACAATGCCACAAGGATAACTAACATCGTGCTTATAATATTGCGGACAAAACTTCCTGCAACATGACCAATCAATAATGCAGAAGTATGAACGGGCATGCTGCGAAGCCGTTCAAAAAATCCTCCCTTCATATCCATGTTTACACCGATTGCTGTTGTTGAACTCCCATATCCCACACAAGTTATAATAATTCCAGGCACTACATAATTTACATAAGCTGAGCCAGTTTGAATAGCTCCTCCAAAAACATAAACAAACATCAGCATCAAAATAATAGGCAATGCCATACTAATAATTAAAGATTCCGGATTTCTGAATATATGTTTTAAATTTCTGGAAAACATCGTCCAGCCATCAGTGACTGCCCATGTTAACGATGATTCTTTCATATATTTTTCACTCCTTTTTTCATTCGGCCAGTGATTTGCATAAAAACATCATCCAAAGTCGGCTCTCGAAAATTAACCTTTTTAGGGATAATCCCATGTTTCTGCAATTTATTCAAAAGTTGGCGCAAATTTTCTGGATTTCCATCTGCACTTACTTCTAGCTTTAATTCTTCAGCATCTCCTACTGCTTCCATCAAAGCAAGAGCATTATAATAATCGGCCTCTTCAAAAAATGAAAGCACCATTTTCTCTTGGCTAATCAACTGTTTCAATTCGGAAGCAGTCCCATCTGCTACAATTTCCCCTTCATTTATGACAACAATTCTATCTGCAAGCTGATCTGCTTCTTCTAAATACTGTGTTGTTAAAAAAATAGTTGTTCCCTTATCTGCAAGCTCTCTGATCATTGTCCACATATTTCTTCTGCTTCGCGGATCTAGCCCTGTTGTTGGTTCATCGAGAAATAGTACTTTTGGTATCTTCAGAAGACTAATTGCAATATCAAGTCTTCTGCGCATTCCACCAGAATAAGTTTTTACTGGTTTATTTGCTGCATCCATTAAACCAAATTGCTGAAGCAACTCTTTGCTGCGGTGTCTTATTCTATCACGACTAAGATGATTTAATTTTGCCATCATTTCTAAATTTTCTTTCCCTGTTAAAAGATCATCCACTGCAGCATATTGTCCAGTGAGACTGATCACCTTCCGAACTGATAATGCTTCCTTTATAGAATCATATCCTGCAATAGTTGCTGTTCCCTCATCTTGCTGCATTAGTGTAGATAAAATCCGGACAGTTGTTGTTTTCCCTGCACCATTTTCTCCAAGCAAAGCAAATATAGCTCCTTTTTCTACCTCAAAAGTAAGCCCATCTAAAACAATTTGTTCGCCATAACTTTTTTTTAGATTTTTCACAGAAATAATTGGCTCCATATTTATTCTCCCTTTTCAAAATATTAGATTGACTAATTCAATCAATCCATAATTAAAAATTTTTTCAGCTTCCTCTCATTAACTTTTCTAATGATTTATTAAAAACTCTAGCTGCCTATCCCAAAAATATGATTGACTAATTCAGTCAATTATTAGCCATAATATATCTTTCTCGATGTGGGCAAGTGTTTAACACATTGCCACATCAGAGAATGCCTATGATTAGATTAGATTAGATTAGATTAGATTAGATTAGATTACTAACAACTACTTGCAAACAGCTATCATTCTTAAAAAAAGATCTATTTTTTGATCAATATTTTTTTTAAAGCTTGCAAGATCCTCTGTCATAATAACTCCTGAAAGAACGGTTAAATAAAGATCTAATAATTCACGAACATCATGCTGAATTATCTCTCCTAATTCTTGTGCTTCCTTAAACAAGGGCAAAAGCTGCTCATCATAAATTTCCCCTGTATTTTCAATCAGATCAATTGTGTTTTGCGGAATATTTTCTGCTTTAGATATATGCTGAATAATTCTAAATATATTACTATTTCCTTCTAAAAAAGCTGATTTTGTAAATTCTCTTATTTTTCCAAGAGGCGTTGCATTCAAATTTTTGACTTCTTGAATAAATTCTTCTGTAGTGGATAATGCCCATTCCAAGCTCGCATGCAATACCTCTTCCTTGGAGTTGAAATAATGGTACAATAAGCCATGACTTATCCCGGCCTCGTGCGTTATCATGCTTATTTTCGTCAATTTAATGCCGCTTTCTGCGAAAACCTTTAAAGCAGCATTCATAATTTGAATTTTGCGCTTATTGCGTATATCTTCTGCTTTTTCATTAAATGGTGCAGACATATAAATCATTCTCCCTCATGCAAAGTAACAGTTCATTTATTATAGCATGAAGATACTTTGAAAAGAAAAAACTTGCACCCTACAACAATATCCCTTATCTCTCATTTAAACTATTCTATTGCAATAGTTCTCCTATTATATAGCTGTCATATTCGAAAAAGAACTTGTAAAGGTCTTTTTTTCTTTTTCTTTTACTTGGTAATTTTTATAATCAGCCAGTTTTCCTTTAAATATAAGATCAAAGGATGCTATCCTTGATAAATCATGTGGTGTAACCAATGACAAGGGTTTGTGAAAATCTGCAATAATCGACTCTTTTAATGCGGTTGCAACAAACTGAGAACAAAAAAAAGCATTCTCTCTTTGAATATGTCTATTCAACATTACTCCAAACAATCCTATAAAATTATATTTATATCGATATTTTTGCTGTTCAATTTGCAAAATATAAGCTTTTACCCGATTCCATTGTTCCTCAGAAATAGTGCAGCAATAAATAGCACAATTGGCATATCTGAATAAATCATTTTCCATATCTTCTTTAACAAATCCGCCTATAAAAGGATTTTTTATATTTTTTCTTCCAAAACTATAAACATCATTTAGAAAAAGATCAAAAGAAAGGGAAGCATGATTATATGATTTTTTTGTATACAGCTTAATCATTCTCGTAAATATCGTTCCGGTATCTGTCAGCAGTAAATAAATTTGCTTTTCCATTGTATTTAATCCTTTCATGTAAAACGTGCCATTCATCTAATTCATCTGCACTTCCTTAACTAACGTGAAGTACAGCAATATTTATCAAAATGCACTAAATTTTTCAAATGCCATTCAACGATTGACTTAATCAATCAAAAAACTTAAATGGAATATCCCTGAAATTATAAATTAACTGCAGTGACATTATCTTCTTTTATAATAAAAGTAGTACATCGAAAGGGGCCACCATAACACAGCGAAGATTGGATAAACAGCCCAAATGATTTGCGGGGAATTTATAAAATTTACTATGATAAAAAACAAACTGATAAGTAGACTTGCATGAACAGAAAAGGAGAAATATGTCTTTTTCTTAACATGATAGACAGCTAGAGGCCACCATAATACAGGAAACGCTATATAAATCGCCCAAATATATTGAGGGGATAACAGTATATTTAAAATAAAATAATAAAAAATGATACTTAAACTTCCTATCAATGCTGTATTCAAGTCTTTTGCCTTATATCCTAAGAACACAAGAACAGGCCAAAGAGCAATTGGACCAAGGACAAATAAAAACCATGGATAATCAGGTGTATGAATATAATTGACTGCTATAAAAAATATAAGCAGCAGTAAACTGCCAAATAGGGAAAGCTGAAAATATTTGCCTCTTTTCCCAAAAATCAAACCAGCTGCACTAAATAGCAATGCAAATACTGGATAAATAAACCACGGGTAGGAAGCATTTGTCAAAAAATTCACGATAATAATAAAGATAATTGTCATAACACTTCCTGCTGCCAAAAAACCTGCATCTAGTTTTTTATTCATAAAATAACCTCCTTATTTATTCCGCAACCAGCTAAAATACATGGAAAGCGGCCACCATAATACAGCAAATGTGGGATAAACAAACCAAATAATCTTAGGGGTATAATAGAAATTAATAAAAATAAAAAATGCAATAATTAGGATGCTTCCCCATATAGAAAAGTCTAAATTTAGCTTACTATTGTTTTTTTTCTTCGCTGGCTCCTCCACCTGAAGTTCTTTTTTCAAATCTTCAATATCACCAAATTCAACAATTGCTTTGTTGATTGCATCTTCCTCCCCTTTGCCTTGCTCCATTAAATCAAACACTTTCTCTTCAAGATTTTGCAAAACTTCTTGCATAATAGCTTCTTTTTCCTTGCTGTCTGGAATATCTGAAAATAACTTATTCACATGATTATTTAGTTCCTTCACTTTAATCCCTCCATAAATAGGTCCATAATGGTCTTTAATTCGTTCCATTCATCTGCTGTTTCCCTTAAAAAAGCTTTGCCTAGTGTTGTAATTTTATAGTACTTTCTTCTGCCGCCCATGGTTACACTTCCAATATACGATTCAATTAATTCCTTTTTTTCCAGCCGTTGGAATACAGCGTACAATGTTGCCTCTTTTATTTGAAAGCGATTTTCTGTTCGAAGGCTGATTTCTTTTGATATTTCATATCCATATCTATCCTCTTCTAAAAGCAGACACAAAATAATCGAATCCAAATGACCCCGGATGATATCACTTCTAATCATGCTGACACTTCACCTTCTCTATTTTAAAATTACTCTATCTGATAGAATAAAAAGACGCACAATTACTCTATCTGTCAAAGTAATAATACTGCAGATTACTCTATCTGTCAAAGTAAAATTTATTTATCCATCAAAATATTGTCAATTCTCACCTTTTTCCTATAGTTCTATTTTAAATAGTTGCAAACCTATAAGAGACTGCCTTACGTTGTATCTCTTTCTAAGACTTAAGACTTATTATGGCTAAATATCGCCAATTTCCCGCCTCTCTTCCTTGCATTTTCCACCATCATAAAAAAACATCAGCTGACTTTTTAGCCAGCTGATGTTTTTTATTAGTTTGCAGAAACTTCTCTTTGTACAGAAACACTTGCAGGGACTTTAAAGTTCTTCGATGCAATATTATTTTTAAAATAAGCGATAACGATGGATAATACCGCAATCGATACAACAGAGTATAATCCTTTTATTAAACCGATAGAATATAGTCCTGTCAGCACCACACAAAAGTCAAAAACAAAGTTCACTTTACCTGGATTCCAATTATATTTTTTCTGCATAAATAGAGCGAGTATATTTGCGCCGCCAAGTGATGCTTGATTCATAAATAGAATGGATACACCAAAGCCAATTATGGCTCCTCCTAAAATCGCTCCCAATAATGACGGAATGGAAAATGCCGGCAATAAGGAGTCCAATCCTGATAATAAAGATAATAAGGATATCGATAAAATTGTTAACATCGTAAATTTAAAACCCATTTGGTAGAAGGAAAAAATGTAAAATGGAAGATTAATAATAAAAAATATCCAAGAAAAAGGGAGGTCTGTCAAATAAGAAATACTAATGGATAAGCCTGCTGTCCCACCGGTCACAATATTAGCATGCCTTAATAAAATAAGGCCGACAGTTACTATCATACATCCCATTACAATTTTTAATAATTTTTTCATGCCATTCTCCTAACATTATTTTCAGATCAATTATATTTTATATAATAATGATAGAATAATAATTAGGGAATTTATATATAAAAAAGCATTGATATCTTTATATCGCCTATTAAAATGAAGCAATTAATGCTATTTTTTATTCATATTGTGAAATGCACTCTAATTAATGTTCCTCTTTCCAAATAAAAATTTGCACAGTAAAAATCACATGTGAAAGAAAAAGCTTAAATATCGAGGAATCTCCCCTTTTTAGAAGATAAGTTACCATTTTTTGGGTAATGAACACTGCAGAAAAGGGTCATCAAACTGAAAAAAGAAAGCATAGCAGCCTTCCTTTTTGGGGATTTCCAAAATTAGGCGTTCCATCCACCTTCCATTTTTCCTTTTATTATACAATTACTTTTGCATAATCACTTTTTATCACTTCATTTAAAAACTTTAAAGCTGTAAAACGATTTCTTAAATGATGTGCTTCTTTTAAACTATCCATTACTAGCTCATTGCTTATTCCTAATTGCATCGGCTCTATTGCTCCGCCTACACATTCTAGCAATCTGCTTATTTCTGAGCGAGTTGGAATATTGTTGTATACCGTAATAATTTGCTTTTTATTCTGTTGAATATTATTCATAATGGCAGCATATTCCTCTGAAGGAGCATATTCAGCGATATCTTCTATTTTTTCCAGCCAATGAACAAATTGTTTTTGATAAATCTCAGCAAGCAGTGCCGTCGTTACCCCCACTTTTGCTCCATGAAGTATTTGTGGCTGTTTTTGTTTAAGAAGATGCATTTCCCAATAATGAGATAAATGATGTTCTCCTCCCGAAGCTGGATGGGATTGGCCGAACAGCATCATCGCAAGTCCTGATTTAATTAATGATTCCATTAAAATCTGGATGCCTTCTTCTTTTCCTTGTTTTATCTTTTCTATATTATTGATACATTCATCAAGTGCTTCTTTTGTCAATTGAGCAGACAATGAGCAATAAGGTTCCCCTGTCGCATAATGGTCAAATTCCCAATCACTAAGAGAAGTGATTTTTGCGAGCATATCGCCAAAACCTGCGGCTATCATAGATTTGGGTGCTTTTTTTAATAGTTCTGTATCTGCAAACAAAGCAATTGGCGCAGTCATTTGAAAAGTTTTCTTCTCTCCTCGCACAATCAGCGGTGCTCCCAATGAAGTAAAACCATCTACAGAGGGAGCTGTTGGAACAGAAATAAAAGGAATATTTAATTTAGCACTGCAAAATCTTGTAATATCATGAATAGTGCCTGAACCTACAGCCAACATAATATCTGTAGAACTTTCTGTTTCTAAGCATACTTGTACAAGTGATTGTTCATCTGCCACAACATCTCCATTTTCATCTCCTAAAATAGTGCATATTGCAAATGGAATGGAAGCCTGCTCTAATTGCGAGACTAATAATTCGCCTGTAGCTTGATGCGTATTAGCGTCGACAACAACCATTGCTTTTTGATATTGCTTCCTTTGAAGAAAGGCCAATAAGTTTTTTATGGCCTGTTTGCCGACAGCAATTTCCTCTATGGTCATATCATTATGCGGATTGCCACATTTACATTGATTGGAAAGTTCACGAATTTCATTCAGCAGATTTTGCACCAATATTTCCCCCTTACTTTTTATCTATTAAGTTTATAGACTGCATCAGATGGATAGCCTCTGGAAGTCTTTGTGTGTCTAAACAAATCTCTAGATATTTATGAGAAGAGACACCTGGCTGTTCTCCCTTTGTTTTAAGGTGATTTCCTGAATATAGAATAGTTGCTTCCAAAGTCATTCATATTCTTCAGGGTAGATGGCAACTTGCCACCTCCCCTCACAGATTGAAATTTTACTTTATTTAAAGTTCAATCTGCTTTTATATGAACAAGGTATCCACTATAAGCACCAGTATTTTCATATTGAAGAGAAGCTCATTTATTGCATCCTCTTAATTTTTCTTCATATATACTTTCCAGCACAATTTCACTTTCATTTATGTATCATCTATTATTCTATTGAGACTCCTAAAGAAAAACAATAGAAGGCCGAACTTCTCCATCAGCAACAAACTTGCTATAGATAATCAGTTGGAGAAAACGGCCCCCTTTTATCGCTCCCCATCTCCATTAACGGAAATATAAATCATTCCAGCGCAATTCGTTCATCAAAGCTTCTGTTTTAGTATCATTATTAATAACGATCAATTCCAATCCTATCAACTCCGCAAAGTCACGCAATTGTTCTGTTGTTACTTCATAGGAGAAACATGTATGATGTGCTCCGCCTGCTTGAATCCAATTTTCTACTCCTTGACTTAGAGAAGGTTGTGTTTTCCATAATACTCTTGCCACTGGAAGATTCGGCAGCTCTTCTTCTGGCTGAAGAGCATCCACTTCATTGATCAGCATGCGGAATCGATGTCCGAGATCAATGATTGATGCATTAATCGCTTTTCCCTCTCTGCCATCAAACACAATTCTCGCTGGATCCTCTTTCCCTCCTATGCCCAATGGATGAACTTCAATTTTTGGTTTGGTAGCTGCAATAGTTGGGCATATCTCCAACATATGAGAACCAAGCACCATTTCATTTCCCGGCTCAAAATGATAGGTATAATCCTCCATAAAGGATGTTCCTTCATTATCGGCAATAATTTTCATCAACCTGACGAGTGCAGCTGTTTTCCAGTCTCCTTCTCCCGCAAATCCGTAGCCTTGTTCCATTAGGCGCTGCACAGCAAGTCCTGGCAGTTGGCGCATGCCATGCAAATCTTCAAATGTAGTAGTAAAAGCAGTATAATTTCCTTCTTCTAAAAATGCTTTTAATGCCAATTCATATTTTGCTTGTTCTGCAATGCTCTCTCTAGTCGCTTGATCTTCAAAATCTTCTGAAGCAATATGATATTGTTTGGCATACACGTCTAAAAGCTCTTCCACCGCTTCATCTGTCACCTCATTTACTTTTTGAACAAGGTCGCCTATCCCATAGCCATTTACTGTCCAGCCGAATTTTATTTGCGCTTCTATTTTATCCCCTTCCGTTACAGCAACTTGGCGCATATTATCTCCAAATCTAGCTACTTTTAAATCTTTGCTTTCAGAATAAGCAACAGCTGTTTTTGTCCAACTGCCAATTCTTTTTCTGATTTCCTCGTTCTTCCAATGCCCTACTATCACCTTTCGTTTCACATGCAATCGGCTGCCGATAAATCCATGTTCTCTATCGCCATGTGCAGACTGATTTAAATTCATAAAATCCATATCAATGCTTTTCCATGGAATATCACGGTTAAACTGTGTAGCAAAGTGTAGCATCGGCTTTTGTAATGCGGAAAGTCCTGCAATCCACATTTTTGATGGAGAGAATGTGTGCATCCATGTAATTATTCCAGCACAACGCTCCGCAGCATTTGCTTCTAAGCAAAGGCGGCGAATGGAATCTGAATCTTTCAACACATCCTTAAAAACAATTTTATAAGGAATAGCTTTATCTTTATCTAACCCATTTACAATGATTCTTGAATTTTCTCCCACTTGGCGAAGCACATCTTCTCCATATAATAATTGACTTCCCGTAACAAACCAAAATTCATATTCTTTTGTTTTTAACATCTTAACTCCTCCTCAGATTAGGTTTCCTTTTAGAAAAAATCACCTGTTTTTTTGCCCATAATAGGCATTAGAACCATGTTTTCGCAAATAATGTTTATCTAACAAAAATTGATCAATCCACTCTGCTTTTGGATTAAGTTGAAGCGTATGAAGGGCCATTTTAGCTACTTCTTCCAAAACTACCGCATTATGTACAGCCTGAGCTGCCGATTTTCCCCAGCAAAAAGGTGCATGATTTTTCACTAATATTCCAGGCATTGCAATAGGATTAATGCTTTCTTTAGCAATTGTCTCTATAATTACATTTCCTGTTTCCAACTCATATGCCCGATTTGTTTCTTCTTCTGTTAATTTCCTTGTACAGGGAATTTCTCCATAAAAATAGTCAGCATGTGTTGTGCCAAGGGCGGGAATCCTTTTTCCTGCCTGTGCCCAGCTAGTTGCCCATGGAGAATGAGTATGGACAATGCCCCCCATTTCACTAAATGCTCGGTAAAGCGCAAGATGCGTTGGCGTATCAGATGAGGGACGAAGTGTTCCTTCTACAATGTTTCCATCTAAATCGATTACAACTAAATCTTCCAGTTGCAATTTTTCATAATCGATGCCGCTTGGTTTTATGACAACAAGATTTGTTTTCCGGTCAATACCGCTGACATTTCCCCAAGTAAATGTAACAAGGCCTGCTTTTGGCAATTCTAGATTAGCTTCTAATACATCTCTTTTCAGCTGTTCTAACATACCGTTTCCCCCTTAACATCATGGGCACTTTTTTTCTTTAGCCGTTTTAATGTTTTCATGACATTGTTTTCTCCCCGTCCAAAATAATCATAAAGCTTGCTGTATTCCGCAAAGAGCTGGTCATAAACTTCTGCATTCTTTTTCAAAGGATGGTAGACTTTATCCTTAGTTTTGCCCATTTCCCTAGCTGCATCTGTAATCGTATCGTATCCTCCACAATCTTTTCCTGCTGCTACTGCACCAAACATTGCACTTCCCAAAGCTGGAGTTTGAGAAGAAGCGGAAATCTTAATATCCATATTTAGAACATCTGCATAAATTTGCATCATTAATTCATTTTTTTCTGCAATCCCTCCTGCTGCATACACTTCATCAACTGGCACACCACTATTTCTGAATGTTTCAACAATCATTCTTGTACCATATGCAGTCGCTTCAATCAGCGCTCTATATATTTCCTCAGGCTTTGTCAGCAAGCTTGCGCCTAACAGTAATCCAGTTAAATCTGCATCAACAAGTGTAGAACGATTGCCATTCCACCAATCAAGCGCCAATAGACCGCTTTCTCCGACTTCTAATCTACTTGCTTGCTCTGTTAAAAACTGATGAATGTTTACCCCACTTTTTTCTGCTTGTTCCTGGTAGCTGGCTGGAACACAATTTTGTGTAAACCATTCAAAATGATCGCCAACACAAGATTGGCCTGCTTCATATCCTAAAAACCCTGGCAAAACCCCATCTTCTACTACTCCGCACATACCTGGCACAATGGCTTCCTTCTCTCCTAACAAAATATGACAGGTAGATGTCCCCATAATCATTAATAGTTTTCCAGCTTCTGTTATTCCAACAGCCGGCACGGCCACATGTGCATCAACATTCGCCACAGCTACTGCAGTGCCTGGCTTCAATCCAGTTAATTTTGCTGCTTTTTCCGTCAATTCTCCTGCTTTTGATCCAATAGAAACAATCCGAGTCGACAACTTCTCTTCCACTACATTTTCAAGACGGGGATCAAGTGCTTTAAAAAACTCTTTCGAAGGATAGCCATTTTTTTTATGCCATATCGCTTTATATCCAGCAGTACAACTATTGCGGACAACTTCTCCTGTCAACTCCGAAATGACCCAATCTGTTGCTTCTAATATTTGGTCTGCCTCTGCATAGATTTCTGGAGCTTCATTTAAAATTTGCCAAATCTTTGGAAACATCCATTCAGATGAGATTTTTCCTCCATAACGCTGCAGAAACTCTTCTCCTCGCTGTTCTGCTATTTCATTTAAACGGTTTGCTTCTTTTTGCGCTGCATGATGTTTCCAAAGCTTTACATAACTATGTGGATGATGTTTAAAATCTTGACGCATACATAAAGGAATACCATTTTTATCAATCGGCAAGATAGTGCATGCTGTAAAATCAATGCCGATTCCAATAACATCTGCGTTTGAAACTTGAGCTTTTTCCAATACTTCTGGGACGGTAACCTTTAATACTTCTAAATAATCTTCAGGATGCTGCAAAGCCCAATCATGCTCAAGCTTCGTTTTTCCGTCTGGCAGATATTCATCCATAACCCCATGTGTATATTCTTTTACAGCAGTGGCAATCTCTTTCCCTGTTCCAACTTCTACTAGAACCGTTCTTCCTGACTGTGTTCCATAGTCTACTCCAATAGAATATTTTTTCATCTTTTTTCCTCCCACCTCATTAAGAATACGTTTACAAAATAACTTTTAATTATATATCGAAATGAAATAGCTGCTTAACATTTTTTATTACGTACAAGATGATTTTATTACTACTTTGCAAACCTTATCATTCATACTTACAACTAAATCAACACCCTATAAACTTGTACGTATAACATTAATTAAATTCTACCACCTATCTCCGTTTTTTCAATGCTTTTTTAGAAAATCTTTTATAAAATTTTAAAAATTCATTTATTGAAATACCTGTGAAAATATTTTATCGAAACTATTTTCACAGGTATTTCTGTTTTCGGACCAGATTCTCACTGATTATATTTTCTATTTGAATATTCTTCGTCACTTTCTTCCCAAATCTGCAACTTTATCTATTTAACAACTAAATCCTTAGCGATTCTACAGGTAATAATCTTATAATCATTTTTCTTATTACATATACTCTCTATAAATAGTCATAGTAAAATTCCAATTTTTTTGTTACTATATTTTATATAACATTGTACGTACGAGTATCTTTATATATATACAACTTTGAAAGTGGTGGTTTAGTGGCACAAAAAACAAAATATACTATGGTGAAAGAAGAAATTACAGAATGGATTACTAGCGGAAAAGTAAAGCCGGGAGAAAAAATTCATTCTGAAAATGAGTTAATGAAATTATTCGGTGTCAGCCGCCATACTATCAGGCAGGCTGTTGGAGATTTAGTTCATGAAGGATGGCTTTACAGAGAACAAGGAGCTGGCACTTTTTGCTCCCGAGGAAATAATCCTTCACCAGGTTCCGCATCCTCTTTTCCAGCTATAAAAAACAAGGGAAATATCGGTGTAATTACAACATACATTTCTGACTATATCTTCCCTTCCATCATTAAAGGGATAGAATCCTATTTAACAACAAAAGGTTATTCGCTAACCTTTGCCTGTACGGACAATGATGTGGAAAAAGAAAAACAATGCTTGCAAACTATGCTAAGCAGCAATATACATGGTTTGATAGTAGAGCCTACAAAAAGCAGCAACTATAATCCAAATATTAATTATTATTTGGAATTAGAGCAGAATCAAATACCTTACTTAATGATCAACCAGTTCTATTCACAGCTATCCCCTCCCCATATTATGATTGATGATGAACATGGAGGATACATTGCAACAAAACATCTAATTGAACTGGGCCATAAAAAAATTATCGGTTTATTTAAAACAGATGACTTGCAAGGAGTCAATCGGATGAAAGGGTTTATTCGGGCATACAAGGAGTTTAATCTCTCTTTTTTCCCTGATATGGTCATTACTTACTCGACAGAAGATCAAGACAGCACACCTATTGAACAATTAGAAAAACTATTATCTAAAGAGGATAAACCTACAGCAATTGTCTGCTATAATGATCAATTAGCTATTAAAGTAATCAATATGTCAAGAAATATCGGCGCAAGTATTCCAGAGGATCTTTCCCTTGTTGGATATGATGATTCCTTCCTGACAGAAACCTCTGATGTCAAACTAACTTCTGTCGCCCATCCAAAAACAAAAATGGGTATAGAAGCGGCCAAATGGATTGTAAACGCAGTTGAAAAGAAAGGAAATGCTTCTCCTTCCATTGTTTATGAACCAGAATTAATCATCAGAGAATCTACTCGAGCCATCAAATAAAAAATCCAGCTAAAAATCCATGCGATTATATAAGATATCGCATGGGGGGATTTATAGTAAGCGATTACTTTTATCAAACAAGCAGATCTCATTCCTCAATACGAAATTCACCAAAATATTCCACAATATCCATTCATCGTAGCAAGAATACTTTTTCTATTGATGACAACCTATAGATTTCCTATTCTTGCAAACTTTAAATTGGCATTGAAAGAAGCTTTACAATATGCAATATTTCTTTCTTTAAGATATTTTTTGACTACCATATCAATTTTTATTTTCTTTATGATAATTATGCCAGTAAAATGGCCTATCACCTCTATGTTTATTTTCAGCATTTATGCTTTTTATACATACTTTCTATGCAATCGGATATTTCTAAAAATGCATACAATGATAACAAAGTAAAATTCCTCCCCCTCTCCTCTTTCCGTAAAATGATATAATGAAGCTAGTAGACATACAAGTTTAGGAGATGATTCATTTGAAAGATGAATTAGCATATATCGGAAGTAAAGTGATAGAGAGTCAATATATACTTTCTGAGAAAACCTTTCTTTTATTAAAAAAATTTTATACAGAAGAAAATCTCAATATTTATACAGACAGTGATAAGGAAAACAACAACAAGTGGAATTCAAAATTTTTTTCTATAATAGGAGCAACACTAAAAGGTGATAATATAGAAGAAAATGAACTGGCTAATTGGGCCAAAACAACAGGAGAAACTCTTGTTAGAAATCACATTCCATTATCCGTTTCTCTTCGTTCCTTCTCCATTTTCCGAAATGTGATTTGGCATGTTTTCACAGAAGAACTAGAACAAAAATCTTTTGCTGCCATTACCATGCTTGATGTAGGGAAATTGATTGATCCTCTTCTTGATGAAATCAGCGCCATTATCGGTCACGTATATGAAGAGCATAATCGAAATTTAATGAAAATAGCTTATACTGCATTGGAAGAATTATCGGTGCCTGTTGTTCCAGTTGCTAAAGAAACAGCAATCATCCCACTAATTGGAGCAATTGATACAGACCGTTCCCAGCTGATTCTAGAAGTTGCTTTAGAAGAAGCGGCCAAATTGCGAGTTGAATATTTAATCCTGGATATATCTGGTGTGCCGATTGTTGATACGATGGTCGCAGACAATTTATTTAAAGTAGTGCAAGCCCTTGATTTAATTGGAGTCAAAACAATTATTTCTGGAATTCGGCCAGAAATCGCCCAAACTGTTATTTCTTTAGGAATAAACTTCCATAAAATTACTACGTGCGCCAATTTGCAGACTGCATTGGCAAGCATCGGATTAAAAAGAGTGCAAGACTAATAAAAAGACCAACATTTAGATTCATTTCTAAATGTTGGTCTTTTTCTACATTATTTAAAGCTGCTTAAATCACTTTTAACTTATTTAGTTCTTGATTGCTTCTACTAAGGAAACGGAACCTAGATCCATTCTATGTTTTCAGCCATTACTCCTAGCTGCAGTCGATGGTAGATAATTATTGAATATAAGGGGAAATCTTCTGTTTTTTTACAGAAAACATTTAATCATAGAACTTCTGCTGCTCCTAAAAACACTTATCTCTTATTGCCAAAAACACCTATTCCAAGAAGAGATAAGGGATTTTGTCCCCGCCTACGGGAGTACAAGAGAAAACAAAAGATTTAAACTTGCCCCCAAAATCTTGGTTTCATTCCACTGATTTTAATTTATGCTGAATATCGTTCTTTTTCAATTTCTTTTAATGATTTCCCTCTTGTTTCAGGTGCCATAAAGAATCCTACTAATGCGGCTACTAATAGGAAGCCTACCATAATTAATCCTGCAATCTTGAATCCAAGCGCCGAAATCATTAATGGTACTACTAAGGAAATTAATCCTACAGAGACACGTGCTGTTGCGAATAAGAATCCTTGTGCTTTTGCTCGGTATTTTGTATGGAATAATTCGCTAGACCATAATCCGTAGAACGCTTGTGCACCGAATCCTGCAGCAATGCCCCAAAGAATAACGAATGTGAACAATTCAAACATTCCCATAGAGCCCAGGGACAACACTAACCATGCTGCAATTCCTAATACTGCTCCAATTGTATAAAGTATTTTTCGATTCATTTTGTCGCCAAATTTGATAAAGATAAAATACGTGGAAGCAACTGTTAGTATCCATAAGAATGCTTGCAATAGGTTGGCATGTGCTGCAGATAATCCACCAACAGTTTCATAAATAAATGGCATAAAGTATCCCATTACACCAGCAACCAAATTCCAGAAAACATAAATCCCTAATAATAGGACGATCGCTTTACGATTCGCTTTAATGCTGAACAATTCTTTAATTGGATTTGCAATTTTTTCGCCTTTTTTAATTTGCTCTTTTTCTTTTTGCTTTTCTTCTTCCCAAATAGTAGATTCATTGATTTGCTGCTGCATAACCCATGTAATTAAAGCGATTACAAATAATTGCGCAAAAATGATTCTGCTTCCTAATAAACCTAGTGGAGCCAATAATACAGAAAGTAATAATGAGATGGCTGGACCAACAGACCATGCAAGCTGTCCATACCCAATTCTTGCTGCTCTTTCATTATCAGGAGCTTCTTCCGCAATATATGTCCAAGCTGCAGGAATTGCTGCACCAACTGCTATACCAGTCACTACGTAGCCAATTAAAAGCATCGGGAAATTAAAGGAGAAAGTTATTAATAATATCCCTAACATATATACTAATAAATCATATTTATAAATAAACTTACGACCATACTTATCTACTAATATACCACCAAGCAATGCACCAATTGCAGATCCAAAGCCATTTGCACTTAATGCACCGAGCAAACCTAATTTAAAGTCATCAAGATTTAAATATTCCATCCAAAGCGTTAATCCACCTGCACCTGCAACAATGGATCCTGCTTCCAAGTAATTGGACATGGCTACTGTAATTGTCGCTTTTCTTCCACCCTTTTTGGTAGCTGTTGCCATTCTAATCATTCCCTTCTTTTCCATTTGCTTATTAAGGAATTAAGCTAAATAAAATACATTCTTTAATTCAGTAGATACAGGACTGTTATCTGGATTTGTCTCCATTAACGGCTCCATATAGTCCCACCATTTTCGGCATATTGCTGTTTCAGACATCTTGCTCCATTTTTCTTCATTTTCTACTTCTAAGTAGGCAAACAATCTGCCAGATGCTTCGTCTAGAAAAATAGAATAGTTGTGAACACCATGAGCTTTTAATGCTTCTTTCATTTCTGGCCATAATTCATCATGGCGGCGCTTGTATTCTTCATACTTATCTTTATACAGATACATGACACTTGCTATTCTTGAAACACTCATTTATTTCCCACCTTTCCCCATCTTCTGTTTATTTTGTTTTTCTTTTGAATGTTTATTTCATAGTTAAAATATAAAGGAATTCCCAACCTATTTCTAGGTGATAAAACAACGGAAGGGGGGTGAATTCTAAGGTTATTGTAAAGGTTTTCAAAAACATTCAAGATAACCCTTACAACCTCTTCATTAATAGACACTTTTAAAAAAAAGAAAGGTTATTCTTTGCGAATAACCTTTCTTTTTTCACCTATAAATATACTGAAACATTCCCTTAACCAGCCATGTTTTATAAACCAAACAAAATATTCATATCTTTATTTACTTTTGTTTTCATTATATGTTTTATTAAAATTCTCTCTGTACTGTGAGGGACTGTAGCCGTACCATTGCCGGAATAAACGACTAAAATACTTTGTATCTTGATACCCTAGCAAAAAGGAAATATCATAAATTTTAGCATCTGTTGTCTCCAGCATTTCACGCGCCTTCTTTAAACGGCACTTGGTAATATAGTCGAGAACTGTTTCACCTGTTTGTTCTTTAAAATAATGGCTGAAATAGGTAGGGCTCATATAAACATGCTGAGCAATAATTTTAATCGTAATACTTTCGCCAAGATGTTCTTCAATATACATTTTCGCTTTATGAATCGGATCCGTTTCATCTTCCTTCACTTGATTAATCAATTCCCTGACAGTAAACACCCAATTTTTAATTTTATCTGTCAGCTGATAGAAATTTGCTGTATTTTTCGTCAATGTTAATACCTCTTGAAATAATTCCCTTTTTTCTCGAAAGGCGTCTAATTCAATCCATCTATTCATCATTCGTATTCCTAATAATTGGACAGCCTCCTCAATAAATCTCGCTGATTTAAGATGATGAAGGTTTTTAAAATACTGTTCTAATGTCTCTGCTAGCTGCTGTTTTGTTCCATTCTCCAAACTGTATATAATTTGCTGAACATCTTTAACCAAGTCATTGCCAATGCTTTTTACATATTTTCCTTCTTCCCTTTCTAATTTTTCTAGCCAAAACACTTTATTGCTGCCATATACAATTCTATTTTGCATTAACTCTTCTAGCCTTTTTTTATTTTCAATAAATTTATCTAATGCAAAAAAAGATTCCCCGATTGCCATAGAAATGGTATTTCCCGCTTCCTTTTTTGCCTTATCCCTTATAAGATGGACCAGTTCTTCTGTAATGGACAGAATCTCTCCTTCTTGCGAAACAGCAACCAGCAGCCAAAAAGAAAAAAGATCCTCTTTCCACAGCCAAGTATCAGCTTGAGCAGAGGCAGCGAAATTGGATAAACAGCTTCTTAAAATGGCTTCCACTTCCTGATTTACTGATCGAATCCACCTCTTTAAATCTTTTGATAATGACTGCTTGATATTTTGATCAATGCTTAAATACAGCAATTGATATCTTTTATCTCCAAATAAGTAAACCCATTCTTTTTCATTCGGTTCTGCCATATATACTTGGCTTTGGGTTAAGAATTGGACCTGTTTTGCATAATTTAGTTCAGAAGCTTTATGTTCTAGATTCTTTATTTCCTTCTGCTCTGCTCTTTTTTTCTCAATTTTCTCCCTTATCCCCCCTAATTCTGCTGCCATTTGCGTCTTATTAATCGGTTTTAATAAATAGTTGGATACCCCTTGGCGCATAGCAGTTTGTAGATATGAAAATTGATCATATCCACTAATGATAATCGCTTCGAATTCCCATCCATCATCCTTTAATGAATGGACAAGCTCTAGACCATTCATCTCTGGCATCTGAACATCTGTCAACAGCAAGTCAAAGGAAAGGAATCCCTGCTTTATTCCATCATATGCTTCTTTGCCATCTGAAAACGTGCCGACAATTTCCCATTCGTCTCCACATGATTGTACAATGCGAATGAGTCGATTTAATATTTTCGGTTCATCATCGACAATAACCGTTTTAACTCTCTCCATTTTTTCCCCCTCCTTCATCGCCTATATTAATGAACTTCTCTATATTTGACTGGTCTATTAATGGAAGCTTTAATGCAACAAGCGTGCCTTTTCCTTGTTGGCTATCTATTCTAAGTCCATAATTCTCGTTAAACATCATCTTAATTCTGGCATGAACATTTGTTAGACCTAAGCCAGACTCTTTTGTAAAATAATCATTAGAATCCAGATTTTTATGAAGGGCTTGAAGTGTTTCTTTATCCATTCCTGGTCCATTATCTTTAATAACAATTAGCAATCTATCCTTGCATATTGTTATTTTAATTGAAATATGCAAAATATTTCTTTTAGACATTGCATACTTAAAGGAATTCTCGACAATTGGCTGAATAATAAATTTAGGGGTAAAATAAGAATCTACCAGCTTTTCCCCTTCCATTTGATAGGTTACTCTATCTTCAAAACGAATTTTTTGCAATGTTAAATAATTCTTAATATGAACCCATTCCATTTTTAAAGCCACTAAACTCTTGCCGTCACTTAAAGAATATCGCAGCATTTGCCCTAAAATAGCAATCATATCTGTTGCTGTTTCTGCTTCTTCTTCTTCAATCACGGCACCTATTGTTTCCAATGTGTTATACATAAAATGAGGATTTATTTGCGACTGCAAAGCATATATTTTCGCATCACGCTGCTGCAGTTCAATTTCATAATTTTTTTTGATCAATTCTCTTAACTGAACAAGCATTGATTGAAAACTATTTGCCAACTCTCCTACTTCATCCTTATTGCTGGGAGGAATTTTCACATAAAGGTTTCCCTTTTCCACTTCCTTCATTACTTTGCCTAATGAACCTATTGGCTTCGTCACAGACCATGCAATAAAAATAGATAAAGCCGTTGTCACAACAACAAGTAAAATAAAGATAATAATCACTACATTTTTTACGGCATCTGTTCGTTCTGTTAAATATTTCATTGGGATGCTATGGACTAGTATCCACTTATTTGCGCTGGATTGATTAATGCTGAATAAAATTTTCCCTTGATTATTCTCCGTTGTTCGAAAGCTGCCGTTTATCAGCGGATAATTCTTTAGTTCTTCATCTTTAGTTCCAATTAACGTTTGATCTGGATGATAAATAATATACCCATTTTGATCCATCAGCCACATTGTTGCTCTTTCTTCTTCATCAATATCATTTAGCAGTTTTTCTATAAATGCAACTTTTACCGCTAAAATCAGTGTTCCTAAACTTCCTCTATTCTCCATATCATCAATTTCATTTACTAATAAGATAAATGGAGAATGGTCTTCAAAGCGTAGATTTGTTTTATTAGGCAAAATAAGCGGAGAGGCTCCAGATAAATCATGCATTTCTCCAAAGGGAATAATGGATTTAGACATATTAAAACCAGTATAAGGGATTTTGGCGCTAATATAATTTCCGTTATTTGTTAATAAAAACGCCCCAATTATTTCTGATTTATTGCTGTCAAGATATGTTTTTGACAAGAAGCTTTCGACCGTATATTCATCCTGCAAAAAAGCAGATTTCTCCTTATACGGGCTGGTTCTAAGAATGGCCATCACATCACTGGAATTATAGATGGCATTAGACAGATCATTCAGCTGGCTAATCTCATTTTCTATATTTTTATTTGCTTGATTTAATAGTCTTGGTATATATTCGCCAACCTGCTCTTCTATCGCCTTTGTATTTTCGATATACGTAAAATATCCAATAATCGCCATTGGAATAGCCGTCAATATAATATAAGTAATAATTAATTTTATCTTTAACGGAGCCTGATTTAATCGCAGCAATTGATAAAGTTTAGAAATCATATTGATTGATGTTCTCCTTTGTAAAATCAATCGGTTGATCCATAATGATGCTGTCTCCCTTCAATCGAATAACACCAACATTAGAAATCGACATATTATCAGACAATTTATTTCCAAGCAAAATTTCTTTTGCAATGGCAACAGTTAAATATCCAAGCTTTTTGGGACTCCAAAGTGTACCGACTTCAATGGTTCCGTTTTGAATATAACTTCTTAAAAGATTGGGGCTGGATAATCCGACAACATAAATTTCTCCTACTTTCTTGGCATCTATAATCGCTTGCGCTGCGGCAGGAGGTCCTACAGAGGAACTGCCGATAATCCCTTTTATATTTGGATATTTCTTCATTATTTTTTTTGTAATCATATATGCTTTTTGTGGATCATCGTTTGATTCTGCAATTTCTAATAATTTCATATTTGGATAATTTTCTTTTTGCTGTATAATCATCCATTTTATCCACTCTTTTAATGTTGCTGCATTATCAGTGCCAGTTATAATGGCGTATTCTCCTTTTTCATTCATTCTTAATGAGAGTGTGTCCATTACATGTCTTCCTAAAATTTCTGGATCTACACTATTTACAAAGTACTGTCTATATAATGGATTTGTATCTGAATCCCATGTAAACACTTTTATTCCTTTTGCTTTCGCTTGTTTTAATACATTGCCCAACTTTTCAGGGTCGTTTGCTGATAAAGCGATGGCATCTACACCTTGCTCAATATAATCGGCTATTATTTTTTCTTGCTGCTTCCAATCTGCTATTAATGGGCCTGAATAGAAGACATGGACGTTTAAGTCTTCTCCTGCCTCCATTGCTCCTGCTTCTACTGCATTAAAATAGGGGATGCCGCTTACTTTCGGGATAACTGCAATAGTATATTTTTCTGTTTCTTTTTTATCCGATTGCTCAGTTTGCTTTCCCTCACTTTTATAAATAACTTCATAATTTTGTTTGAGGCTACCGTTGCATCCGCTTACAAAAAATAAGAGCGACAAAATAATCATTATTTTATAGGGCATTAATCTCACCTAATCTTTTTCTTTTATTATATATAAAAAACAAGTACAAAAAAATAGCTTTTGTTTTTTTTTATTTTCCCGCACTTCTCTTTTTTTTCAAACAAAAGCAAATAAGAGAGGATTAAATCCTCTCTACAGAGTGCAGACAGCAAGAATGCTGAGCAACGAAGAAAGCGGTGTTTATCGACAGCCCATCAATCTATTAAAATTACAGTATTTCCTTATACATTTCTATCACTTCTTCTTTCGTAGGCTCATATGGATTTCCTAAAGCGCATGCATCTTTTAATGCAAAATCAGCAAGTTTATCCAAATCTACTTCATTTACTCCTAGTTCAGACAATTTACTAGGAATGCCAACTGTCTTACATAATTCTTTAATCGCTTCAACTACTTCTTCTGCACACTCTTCGTCTGTTTTCCCTTCTATATTTAACCCAATAGCCTTTGCGATAGCAGAGAATTTTTTCGGATCACGCTTAGCATTCTCTCTTTCTACAATCGGCAGAAGCATCGCATTGCAAACACCATGAGGCAAATCATATACTCCTCCTAATTGATGGGCCATTGCATGAACAAAACCTAATCCTGCATTATTAAAGGCAATTCCAGCTAAAAACATTACATAAGTCATCTGTTCTCTTGCTTCTATGTCATGGCCATCTTTTACTGCACGGGGAAGGTATTCAAATATTATCTTTACCGCTGCTAGTGCAGTCGCATCTGTTACTGAATAAGCTCCAGGTGTAACAATTGCTTCTATCGCATGTGTTAAGGCATCCACTCCTGTAGCCGCTGTTAAGGCAGCAGGTTTATTTATCATAAGTTCAGGATCATTCACAGAGATGGCAACTAAACTATTTTTATCTACCATTACCATTTTTACTTGTCTTTCTTCATCAGTAATAACATAGTTTATAGTAAATTCACTAGAAGTTCCTGCTGTTGTGTTAACTGCTACAATTGGCACCGATTTATTTTTTGTTTTTCCGACTCCTTCATAACCCTTTATATGTCCTCCATTTGTCACTACCAAACCGATTGCTTTTGCAGTATCCTGCGGTGAGCCTCCACCAACAGATACAATAAAGTCGCATTCATTCTCTTTATATGCTAAAACTCCATTGTGAACATTTACTGTTGTCGGATTTGGCTGCACTTCATCATAGACTGCATATTCTACATTGCTTATTTCAAGCACATTCTTTACTTTGTCTGCAATGCCATTTGAATTTAAAAATTTATCAGTCACTAAAAGTGCCTTCTTAAATCCTAACTCTTGAATATGCGGGCCCACATCTGCCAAACAGCCAGCTCCCATTAAATTAGTGCTTGGAACATAAAATACATGTGAACTCATTGTTATTCCTCCCTGAATATATTGTTCATCATTTCACATATTTATTTAATAAAATGAAGGGCAATACTGCCCCACCACTTTATTAAATAGTTAAGATTCCCGCTTTTGGCTCTACATGAAAAGCCTTTGCCAATGCATCCAACTCTTTATCAGAAATGGTTTGCTTAATTTTAGATGAGTCTCCTATAATTGTGTAAATTTGCGCTGCCTTTTCTGCTGTTTCAATTAAACCAAACGTTTCGTCCATTGTTGTTCCAGCGCCAAATATACCATGATGCGGCCATAATACTAAACGGTGCGCCTTCATTTTGTCCGCTGTCTTCTGGCCGATTGCCTCTGTACCTGGAACCATCCAAGGAAGAATTCCAATTGCGTCTGGGAAAACTACAATACATTCCGTGCACATTTGCCATAACGTTTTTGTAAAGCTTGCTTCATCTAAATCATGCATAAATGTCATGGCAATAATATTGGTGGCATGGTTATGCATAATGATGCGGTGATTTGCATCTACTTTTAATCTCGCAATATGGCTCATAAAATGAGATGGCAGCTCACTTGTAGGATTGGATCCATCTTCAAATCCCCAAAGAACATAAATGTTATTTCCACTTTCATCCACTTTTACAATTCCTAACGTATTTTTCGGATCTCCTTTGACATTTTTGAAATATTTTCCTGAACCTGTCACAATAAAATATTTATTTGCCAACTCTGCTACAGGAAATTGCAGTGGAAGTGTGCGTTTAACTTGATTTACATCTAAATATCTAGAAACTTCTTCTTCCTGCAGCAAATAGCTAATATTTCCTCCATTCCTTTCATCCCATCCTAATTTCCACAGATTAAATGTTGCTTCACGCATTTCTTTTACAAATGGCGCTTCTAAAATATTTTCTTTTTGAATGGCAGTAATCATTTTTAACTCTCCCTTTTGTTTTTATCTATTTTTTTATAAATCTGCTGGATATTATTTTGTTTATACTTTTATAATAAGACCAAAACAAAAATAAATCAACATAAAACAAATAAAAACAGATAAGTTTATGAACTTTTTTTGTCTTTTATAATTTGATTTGTTTTGTTTATATTAAGCAATAAAGTAAAACTTCCATCAGCAGAAATTTTTCCCATCCCTGCTGATCGTTTCTTCATCCCTTAGGTGAAAGCAAAAGTCCATTAAAAATTGATAAGTTTATCCATATAAAAAACTGCTTCTAATTGTTAGCTTTTTTCATCTAACAATTAGAAGCAGTTTACTATGAAATGATTTTATATTTGCACTAGCTTCATATCCAATTCTTTTTCATCAAAATAAGTTTTATATGCTGCGGGTATATTTGTATCCGTAATAATTTGATCAATATCCTTTAATTCTGCAATATGGGCAAATGTTCTCGCTCCAAATTTCGAAGAATCCACTAATAATATAACAGAAGAAGCAATGTTCATCATCTGTTTTTTCAATAATGCCTGCCATTCATTGGCATCACTTAAACCGCCAGATAAGTCCACACCTTTGCAAGACAAAAATAATTTATTTACATGATATTTTTCTAAGGAGCGTTCTGCAAGTGGACCAACAAAAGATAAAGAATTTGATACTAACATGCCGCCTGTTGAAATTACTTTAATTTGGTCTTTTTTGCTTAATTCTAATGCTACTTTTATGGAATTAGTTATCACAGTTAAAGGCATATTAGGCAATTCTGCTGCCATATACCATGCTGTTGTGCTGCCGTCTAATACAATTTGTTCCCCTGCCTGAATAGTTTTAACCGCTTCCATAGCAATCGCTCGTTTTTCTGCTGCGTTTGTAACCTCTCTTACCATATACGGTATTTCAGTTGGTTCTTTGTCTAAGCTGACAGCTCCGCCATGACTTCTTTTTAATAGCTGATCTTGTTCCAGCTTTTCTAAATCTCTTCTTATTGTTTCTTCTGTTACTGAAAAAATTTCACTTAATTCAGTAACACGAATGCTTAACCTTTCATTTACTAATTCAACAATTTTTCTTCGCCGTTCTGCTACAAGCACCTAAAGTCGCCCTTTCTATTATCTTTTTCTTTATATTTACTTTTTACTATATCATATTTTTATTCTTTTCCGTATAAAAGCTTCGTTTGTTTTTGGTTTATCTTTAATTTATTTGCAGATACAGCATAAATCTTAATAAAACTAAAAAAGGCGAAAGATCCGTTTTTGGACTTTCGCCTTTTTTTACTATTCATTATCCTGCATTAACAGGCATGCTGTCATCTGTTTTGCTTGTTCTTTTAGAAAGAATATCTTCTTCATATTTTTTCACTTCAGTCAGCCATGTTTCACGTACAGGTACATTCATTTGTTCACAATAGTAATCCCAAATTGCACCAAATGGATATGTTTTAAACTCTTCCATTAATGCTAAACGATCAGTGAAGTTCCCTTCTTCTTGAAGCTGCTTTAATTTATCGTGTGGAAGCAATAATGCATTTAATAGCGATTTAATCATATTTCTTGTTCCAATTGTCCATGCAGCAACACGGTTGATGCTTGCGTCAAAAAAGTCTAGTCCAATAATTACTTTATTCAATGCATCATTGCGGACAATTTCCATACCGATTTCTTTTAGCTCGTCATCTAAAATAACAACATGATCAGAATCCCATCGCACAGGACGAGAAACATGCAATGCTAATTTATCAGAAAACAGCAGCATAGAAGAAATCTTATTAGAAACGGTTTCTGTTGGATGATAATGTCCAGTATCCAACAGACACAGTTTATTATTTTTCAGCGCATACCCCATATAAAATTCATGGGATCCTACAACATAAGATTCTGAACCAATTCCAAACACCTTACTCTCAACCGCATCTAAATTATATTGTTCATCTGTTTCCACAGCAAAAATTTTATCCAATGATTCTTTTAAACGTTTTCTCGGAGTTAGACGGTCACTTGGAATATCTTTATAGCCATCTGGAATCCAAATATTTGTTAATGCTGGTGTTCCTAATTCTTTGCCAAAATATTCGCCAATCTTTCTGCTGGCAATGCAATGCTGAATCCAGAATTCACGAATTTCTTCATTTGGGTGTGTTAATGTTAAACCTTCTGATGCTTTCTCATGTGAAAATAATGTTGGATTGAAATCTAGACCTAAACCATTTTCCTTTGCCCAATTTACCCAGTTCTCAAAATGTTTTGGTTCTAATTCATCTCTTTCTACTACTTTCCCATTTGTTTCTGCATAAATGGCATGCAGATTTATTCGATGTTTGCCTGGAATCAATGATAGCGCTTTCTCTAAATCGCTTCTTAGTTCTTGTGGATTGGTTGCTTTGCCAGGATAATTTCCTGTTACATCAATGCCGCCAGAAAGCTCACTTTGATTTACTTCAAAACCTGCAATATCGTCACCTTGCCAACAATGGATAGAAATAGGGATATTCTTTAATTTTTCTAGTGCCTCTTCTACATTCACTCCCCATTGTTCATATTGTTTTTTTGCTAATCCATAATTTTCTTTTATACTCATATTTGGCACGCTCCTTTTATTTAACTGGTTCATTTTCTTTTGCTTCGTATTTTTCTACTTCGAATGAATTTTTTATAATGTTTCTAGCTTCCAATATATCTTTTATTTCTCCCAACGCGATAAGTTGGGAAACAATATTGCCGATTGCCGTTGCTTCAATAGGACCTGCATATACACACTTTTTCGTAGCATCTGCAATTAATTGATTCAGCATTTCATTTTGGCAGCCTCCACCAATAATGTTGATGCTAGGAAATGTTTTTTCGAAAATTTCTTCTATTTCACTAATCGCTTTTATATAGCTGTCTACTAAACTACTGTAGACACATTTTGCCACTTCGCCTGGGGCAGTTGGTATAGTTTGATTAGTTTCGGCACAGTATTTTTGTATTTCTTCTATCATGTTTTCCGGCTTTAAGAAACGGTTATCATTGACATCCACAATTGAATTGAAATCCTTTGCTTCCCTTGCCAAGTCAACAAATTGTGCAAATGAATAGTGATTATCATAATTCCGTTTTACTTCTTGAATCATCCAAAGACCCATAATATTTTTTAAGAAGCGGTAGCGATAGTCTATTCCTCCTTCATTTGTAAAGTTATAGTCCAATGCCTTATTAATGCAGATTGGAAATCTGTTCTCCACTCCAATCAATGACCATGTTCCTGAGCTGATATAGATAGTTTCGTTAAGCTCTGGAATAGATATCACAGCAGATCCTGTATCATGAGTTGCTGGCGTGACTACTTTCATATCAAATCCAAATTCCTCTACAAGCTCCTCTCTCAAATTGCCTAATACAGTGTTTGGCAATTTGATGTCTTGAAACATGCTTGCATTTATGCCTAATGTCTCTAACAACTCTTTATCCCATTTTTTTGTAAATGCATTTAATAATTGTGTAGATGATGCATTTGTATATTCATTTGCTGCTTTGCCAGTTAACAAGTAATTAAAATAATCTGGAATCATTAAAAATGTTTTTGCTTTATCTAAAATTTCCGGATTATTCTTTTTAATAGAATATAGTTGGTAGATTGTATTAAACTTCTGAAATTGAATTCCTGTTTCTAAATATAATCTTTCCTTGCTGATTTTTTGAAAAACTTCCTCCATCATGCCATCTGTTCTGTCATCTCGATAAGCTACTGCCTCTGTCAGCAATTCTCCATTTTCATCAAGCAGAACAAAATCGACTGCCCATGTATCAATGCCAATGCTTTCTGGTTTAATCCCTAAATCATTGCATTTTTTTATGCCTATTTTTATTTCAGCGAATAATTTATTAACATCCCAACAATAATGCTGTCCTTTTTTGACAATATTGTTACTGAATCGGTGAATTTCTTCAAGCTGCAAATGGCCATCTTCTGAAAAACCTAAAATCAGCCTTCCGCTGGATGCACCAATATCTACAGCCAGTGTATATTTCCTCATTTTCCACCTCTCCTTGAAGCTTTATAGAAAACGTTTTCTTATTTTCATATTAACTTGTGGAAGCGGATAAAAAAATGACGTTATTTATCTTTTTTATTGTCCTTATTTTCCTATTTATAAATTTCTAGCAAAATGGGCCGCTACTTGCAGATTTTCCCTTGTTAAAACAGGAAATTTTCCTTTTCTCCCCTGGCCATGCACTTTAATCAAAAAAGCACCGCTAATTTTTAATCAATGACATTAAAAATTAGCGGTGCTTTTGGGTCTATTCGCCTGATTCCTCTCTGCGATATTGTTTAGGCGTCACAATATACTTTTTTTTAAATATGCGATAAAAATAGCTGATATTATCATAGCCGACTTCTTCGACAATAATGCGGATAGGCAGATCTGTTGTCTGCAATAGCTCTTTTGCCTTTTTTAGCCTTTTTTCTTGCTGCAATTCTTTAAAGGTATATCCCGTTGCTTTTTTTATCTGTTTGCTTAAGGAAGAACTTGATTGTTTTAGCATTGCAGCCAATTCATTCAGCGTCCCAAATTGAAAGTTCTCCTCAATATATTTTAATGACTCCACCACAATAAAATGCTGCAGCGGCGAATTTTCATTGCTCCTAATTTTATCCGTATTTTTGACTAGCTCAATAATTAGCAGCCCCATGTATAATTTAATGGCAGCATCAGTAAAAATGGAGGGGTTTAGCTCTTCTATTAATATTTTTTTCACCATTTCCTGGATTTCTTGTACATCTGCTACAGAAAAATAAAGATAATGGCCATTTTGTGTATGGTTATATAAACTGTTCATTAAAAAATCCGTAATGATATTTTCTCCATTTAAATAATGAAAAATATAATCAAAAAAGTGAGGCTGGATAATGAAATTAATAATAATATCCTGTTTTCCGCATGCCTTAATTTCATGTTCAATATGCTGATTTAAAAATAGCAATTCTCCTTTTTTTAATATAATGTTTTCATTCCCGACCCTTTGTTTCAGCTCGCCGTTTAATACATAGTTAATCTCAATATAATTATGCTTATGTTTGGGAAAATCAATAAATCTCGTATGTTTGCGGGCTGCAATCATTCTATTTTTATTTAGAAATTTTTCGCTTTCAATAATAAAATTGGTTTGGCTTGTATAAATATCTTTTCTTACTTCACTATTCTGTTCTAATATCAATTGTTCTTCTTCTGTTAATTCCATTAATTGCTGTAAAAGCAGGCTCTCCATTGTTTTCTCTCCCACTCCATATCCAAAAGATTGATTTCTTATAGAAATTCCGTCTTATTTTATTCACATTATGGGTGGAAAAATTTTAAAATGCAATAATAAAAGCAGCCAATATTCCTGAATGTTATACAGAGCGCTGTTTTCATATAAATGTTTGTGGCGAAATCCCCCATCACTAGTCCATTTAAATATATTCCTCTGATACAAAACAAAATACTCTACTAAAAATATCCTATTCTTCCAGCTATTTATTTTTTTTCATCAGCTCAAGCGTTTCCTCCACCCCTACTGCATAGCGGTCTACTTTCCTATTTTTCACTTTGATCATTGTAGGCGTTCCTGTAATTTCTATTTCCTTTGCATTAACAGGTGATGTATTTCCATATGCCGTATTGTGTTTTGCAATAAGTTGGTTCTTTTCATTCGATTCAATGCTCCAAGCTATCTCTTTATTATTCATGTACTCTTCAATATTTACTCCTTTATTCAGCACCTCTTTGCCATTTACCACTTTTCCAATTACTTTATCATATTTCTTATGATGCCTTTCCCAATCATACCAGCTATCCACATTTGCTGAATTTTGCATATCTACGATAAAAATAGGAATGCTTCCATTTCCATAAAAAGAAACAACATCTTTTTCAATCTGTTTGCAATAGGTGCAAGTAGACTGCCAAAAATAGACAATATATTCTTTATTTCCTGTTTGCGAAAAGGTATCAGCTGCCTCTATTTTCTCTATATCTTCAATTGAATGGGGCTTATTCAAATTCAACAGCCATATTCCTAAAAAACAAAGTAAAATAATTGCTGTTATGATACTAATTATAACGATTGGTTTTTTTTTCATTTGCTCTCTCCTTTTTATTATTTTCTATCTATTATTTTATCGAAAAAGGAGAGAAAAATTTTTGTGCATTTATTGGACATTTCTCGGGAAATAGTGACATTTCTCGGGAAGACGCTCGAAAAATGCAGAAAGATTATAAGCTGCTAAAAATTCCAATCCCCCTATTCTCCATGTTAAAATTAAATAAAGAATAAAAGGAGATGATTTTTTTTTGAGAAACAACATTATTGACCGGTTTATTTCTTATGCAGTTGTTGATACACAATCGAATGAAAATAATGATTCGTGTCCCTCGACGCCTGGCCAGCTTACACTGGGAAATTTATTGGTAGAGGAATTGAAGGAAATTGGCATGAAAGATGTGACAATCGATGAGTTCGGCTACGTTATGGCAACATTGCCAGCAAATACGGACAAGCCGCTTCCGACCATCGGCTTTTTAGCCCATCTAGACACGGCCACTGATTTCACAGGAAAAAATGTGCGTCCGCAAATAATAGAAAATTATGATGGAGAAGACATTTTATTAAATAAAAACTTACATATTGTGCTTTCTCCAAAAGAATTCCCTGAGCTAAAAAATTATATAGGGCATACTCTGCTGACAACAGATGGAACTACATTGCTTGGCGCTGATAATAAAGCAGGTATAGCAGAAATCATGACAGCGCTTATTTATCTTATTCAGCATCCAGAAATAAAGCATGGAAAAATACGTGTAGCCTTTACTCCAGATGAAGAAATTGGCAGAGGGCCGCATAAGTTTGATGTAAAAGCATTTGGAGCCGACTTTGCTTATACAGTGGATGGCGGACCTCTTGGGGAACTTCAATATGAAAGTTTTCATGCAGCTGCTGCCAAAATTACTGTTCACGGCACAAATGTCCATCCTGGAACTGCCAAAGGGAAAATGGTCAACAGCATCAAAATCGCCATGGAAATACAAAATCAGCTTCCCAAAGAAGAAGCACCTGAATATACAGAGGGTTATGAAGGGTTTTACCATCTATTATCTTTTAGCGGAGATGTAGAACAAAGCAAACTATATTATATTATCCGCGACTTCAATCGAGAAGTATTTGAAAACCGCAAACAAAATCTAACTGCAATTATCCAAAAACTAAATAGTAAATACGGGAAAAATACCATTCTTTTAGAAATGAATGATCAGTATTACAATATGCGGGAAAAAATTGAACCAGTCAAAGAAATTGTGGATATAGCTTATCAAGCAATGGAAAATTTAGGGATAACACCAATTGTACAGCCAATTCGCGGAGGTACAGATGGGTCACAATTATCGTATATGGGATTGCCTACTCCAAATATTTTTACAGGCGGAGAAAATTTCCATGGAAAGTATGAATACATTTCTGTTGATAATATGCTAAAAGCAGTAGCTGTATTAGTGGAAATTGTCCAATTATTTGAAAAGAAGCCTCTTTAATAATCCTGATGAACTTTCTGATAAAACACTTAAAGTGACTAAAGCATTTAAGGGACTTTCAGCTGAAAGTTTCACGGATTTCCTTATTCATTATTCTACTATTATGAAAGATAGATTTTGTACTTTCCCTAGTTTAGTATATAATAGTTTCCGTGCGTAAAATCCAGCTCGGAAAAAATGGATTGGCAGTTTATCGAGAAAAGGAGTTATATAATGAATACCATTTATAAAAAACAAGAAGACGTTATCCAAAATAGGGAACTTCATCATTATATTTTAGATGTATTTGGACTTCATTCCAAAAAGAAAAGAGTCCGTAAAAAACTATTTAAACAAGTATTGGAACAAGAAACTTTGCTAAATAAAGTAGTAAAAGATTTCCATCAAGAAGCAGATGCAGAAGGTGCTTCTAAAGAAGAAGCTAGCCCAATAGATTTTTCTGTTTTGCCTGTTACCACTTTATTAAAATTAGGAAAAGAGTTTTTTAAAGAAGAAGACGCTATTCGTTTTTATTATAATAAAAACAAACCAGAACAGTACAAAAATAAAGAACTGCTTATCGCATGCATCTCCACTAGTTTCCAATCAAGCTCACTATCTATTCAAAAAGAAATTGCAAATCTATTATCCTAATTGTGATTACCCTATCTTACGTTATTAAGATAGGGTTTTTTACTGTCTCTTTCTTCTTCTAAAACAAAACACTTATCTATATATTTTCTTGGTGTCTTATTTTCCATCTGCTATAATTTTAGATATGCACTTATGTTTTCCTATTAAGTTTTTTCAAAAGCAGCAACAAACATACATAAACTTGGAGGTTTCTTATGATGATTAAAATTGCTCCATCTATTCTCTCAGCAAATTTTGCAGCGCTTGGAGAAGACATAAAAGATGTAGAACTTGGCGGCGCTGATTATATTCATGTCGATGTGATGGATGGTCATTTTGTGCCAAATATTACAATTGGCCCTTTAGTTGTAGATGCAATCCGTCCAATTACTAAATTGCCCTTAGATGTCCATTTAATGATTGAAAATCCCGATCAATATATTTCTGAATTCGCAAAGGCCGGCGCTGATATCATCACTGTTCATGTAGAAGCATGCCGCCATCTTCACCGCACCATTCAGCTGATTAAGGAACAAGGAATAAAAGCTGGTGTTGTTCTTAACCCAAGCACTCCTGTTGATACAATTAAACATATTATCCAAGATATCGATATGGTTTTATTAATGACGGTAAACCCTGGTTTTGGGGGACAAGCCTTTATTTCAAGCGTTGTTCCAAAAATTACAGAAGTCCGAAAAATGGCAAATGAATTAAACCCAGAAATGGATATTGAAGTAGATGGGGGAATAAATGAAGAAACGGCAAAAATATGTATAGAAGCAGGAGCTAACGTATTAGTAGCTGGTTCGTTTATTTATGGAAGCTCTGATCGTGCAGAGGCGATCAAAACAATAAGAGGCTAAGGATTATGTATAACAGTAAAAAAGGGACAAAGAAACTATATAAAATAGTTTCTTTGTCCCTTTTTCTATCTATAAAGATCAGATTATCTCGTAAACGCTGCCGGTACACCGCCGTCTACTGTCAACATACATCCAGTTGTTTTATCAGCCTTTGAGGAAGCAAAAAAGGCAATGGATTCAGCAATATCTCTTGGATAGATATTCACTAATAATGTTGTACGTTTACGGTAATGTTCTTCTAATTGATCTGGTTCAATGCCATAAGCTGCGGCTCTTTCTTCACGCCATCTTGAACCCCATATCGCTGAGCCTTGAAGCACCGCATCAGGAAGCACGGAATTTACACGAATTCCAAACTCTCCTCCCTCTGCTGCAATGCATCTTGCCAAATGTGTTTCCATTGCTTTTACAGAACTGTATGCAGCTGCATTTTTCCCAGCATATACAGAGTTTTTGGAGCCGATAAATACCATATTTCCGCCGATTCCTTGTTCTTTCATATGTTGAAAAGCTTCTCTTGCTACTAAAAAGTAGCCTGTTCCTAATACATTTATGTTCAGATTCCACTCTTTTAATGTTGTTTCATCAAATGGACTAGATGTTGCAAGACCAGCATTATTGACAATAATATCAACACCGCCGAAAGTAAGTGCAGTCTTTTTGAATGCTTCTTGTACCGCTTCTTCACTTGTCACATCCATTTTTACAGCAAGAGCTCTGCCTTCTCCGTATGTTTCATTAATTTCTGCGGCAACTTTTTCAGCGCCTTCAAGATTTAAATCCGCAAGTACAACATGTGCTCCTTCAGAAGCGAACAATCTGCTCGTCTCACTGCCAATTCCGCCGGCTCCACCTGTAATAAAAGCAATTTTTCTTGAAAATTCGCTTTCAGCCGGAGCTAAAGATAATTTATATAGCTCTAATGGCCAGTATTCTACATTAAAAGACTCATTTTCATTAAGAGAGACGAATTCCCCTAAAGTCGTAGCACCCTTCATCACAGAAATGGCACGTTGATATAATGCACCACTTACATTTGCCATAGGAACATTTTTTCCTGTGTTCACCATTCCAATACCTGGAATTAAAATAACACGTGGTGCCGGTTCAAACATTTTATCGCCTTCATTTTTATTTCTGTCAAAATATGCTGCATATTCTTCTTTAAAACGTTGAACTCCAGCTTTAATGCTACCTTTTAATGCATTCACATCTTTTGTTGATGGATCCCATTCAATAAATAGCGGTTTCATTTTAGTATGGACTAAATGATCTGGGCAAGCTGCGCCTACTTGTGAAAGAGTTGGAGCATCATAGCTATTTACAAACTCCAGAATATCTTCTCCTCTATCAAATGTTAACAGCATTTGCTTTTCATCGCTTACTGCACCACGAATTACTGGCATCACAGCAGCCAAAATATCCTTTGCTTCTTCCTCTTCTAATGATTCAAATTTTGCTCCGCCAAATACTTTGCCAGCAGCAATCTTACTATTAATATAGTTTTCTGCTTCATTAATAACAGCAATAGTTTTTTCATAGCTTTCTTGAGCCGTATCTCCCCATACTACTAATCCATGTTTTTCCATCAATACTAATTCTGCATTTGGATTATTTTTTACTCCTTCTGCAATCATTTTTGATAAAGTAAATCCTGGGCGGATATATGGAACCCATACAAAACGATTACCATAGATTTCTTCTGCAATTTGTTTTCCATTATCTGCACAGCATAAACTGATAATCGCATCAGGATGTGTGTGATCCACATGTTTATATGGTAAAAACGCATGTAATAGTGTTTCAATAGATGCACGAGGATGTGTACTATCGATCATACAATGTGCTAAATACGATACCATTTCTTCATCAGGCATTTCCTCTTTTTCTATTAATGGGCGAATATCATCCATTTTTAACCCTGTGAAGTTTTGCGCTTTCATTGTAGCTAAATCCGATCCACTTCCCTTTACCCACATTACTTCCACATCGCGGCCGCGAAAATCCTTTTCAATTGTTTTCATCGATGTGTTCCCGCCGCCCCAATTGCATACTGCTCTATCTGTTCCAATTAAATTGGAGCGATATACCAATTCATCTAACCCCTTAGATAATTGCGAAGCCTTTTTATTCTCCCATAAGCTTTTGACCATTGTATTGACCTCCAAATGTTCGTTGAATTTCACCTGCGTTTTTTTTTATTTTTATGGATTTCCTTTGTTTCCCTACATTCCAAATATAATTAAGCTATAAATCTACTTTATTTTTAAAAATAAGAAACAAAAACAAAATGAAACCCCTTTCTAAATTATATTATAATATAAATATATTTTAATTACACCATTTTTTTTTGTTTATTTTTACTTATATTTAAAAACAGAAAAATTTTATTGGTTTTCCTCCCGAAACAAAAACTCAACAAAGAATTCACCTGCTATTTATAAGACATTGTCACTTATTTCAAAAAACGCTAATAGTATAGAAATGTTTCAGCCTAAAATAGAAAGGTTAATGATAAATAAACAGTTAAAATGGCGGTGTAAACATGACAACAAAACTATCTCATCCTTCATTCACAGATCCAGCATGGGTAAAAAAACATATAAAAGATATTCTTCACTTTTATTCCCCTATTTGCTTGGATAAAAAAATGGGGGGATATTATCAATGCTTTTTTGATAATGGGTACATTTGTGATAAAACAACAAAAACACTTGTTGGAACGTCTCGTTTTATCTATATATTCAGCATTGGCTCTCTCCTAGGCAATTCTTCTTGCATAAGTGCCGCTCAACATGGACTAAAATTTTTGGAAGACTGTTTTCTAGATAAAAAGCACGGTGGTTTTTTCTGGTCTCTTCATGGCAAGAGAGTAAATAAACCAATCAAACTTGCATATGGTCATGCTTTTGCATTATTAGCTGCATCAAAAGCTTATCAATCTGGAATACACAAAGCTTCTGGCCTGATTGCATATATTTATAACATCATTGAGACCCATTTTTGGGATGAGGAACATCAACTATACATCGATAAATTCAGCGAAGATTGGAGTAAAACTTCTCCTTATAGAGGACAAAATGCCAATATGCATATGTGTGAAGCATTATTAGCTGCATATGAAGCTACAGGGGATAAAAAATATCTAGAAAAGGCATATACTATTGCCAAACGCCTTATTCTAGAAATTGCTCCACAATCATCTGGATTGATTTGGGAACATTATACAGATGATTGGACCATTGATTGGTCATACAAAGAAACAAAAAACAGCCTAAAAGAATTTAGACCTGATGGATTTATTCCTGGTCACACAATCGAATGGAGCAAACTTCTTTTAATGGTAGAACGGCATATCCATGAACATTGGCTGATAGATAAAGCTATTCAATTATATAATAAAGCATTATCTAAAGGATGGGATCAACAATTTGGCGGCGTTTTTTTCTCCTTTGCAAAAGATGGGTCTATTCTTGACAGTGATAAAAATTATTGGGTTCAAGCAGAAGCTATTGGAGCTTCCATCTTGCTTGCTGAGAAAACTGATTTATCCCTTTATCAAGCAAACTATCTTCATCTTTTCCACTATATTTGGAATCATTTTGTAGACCATAAATATGGAGGCTGGTATCCATTACTAAACCGTCAGAATAAACGTTACAGCAATATAAAAAGTCCTGTGAATAAAACAGATTATCATCCGATTGCCAATTGTTATGAGGCTATACGAGCCCTTTCCTAAAGACCACTTTGCATATAGCGGTCTTTAGCCTTTTTTCTAATTTCTTGGGGCAAATAAAATGATCGAAGCACCAGCCAAACAAATGGCAGCTCCAAGCCAATCATAAAAATCTGGTGTTTTTTTATCTATTCCCCATCCCCATAATATAGACAAAATAATAAATACCCCGCCATACGCCGCATATACTCTCCCAAAGGAAGGAAATGTCTGAAATGTTGCAATAACGCCATAAAGAGCTAAAATAATTCCTCCTGATAGACCAAATAAACCAGATCTGCCTTCTCTCAGCCAAAGCCATATAAGATAGCCGCCGCCAATCTCGGCCAGACCTGCCAGCAAAAATAAAAAGATGGTCATTGTATCCTCTCGCTTTCCTTTATGATATCTACAATCATACTATTTTTTATTAATTTGAAAACTAGAAATGTCCCATATATCCAAATAATAAGCATGCTAAAGAGGCATCCAATAAGCCGATTTCCTAGCTATTAGATGCCCCTTTTTATGGGATTTGTCCTTTTGCAACAAATCCTTCTAATTTAAACAAACTTTCATTTTGCTCAGCCTTCGGACTGATTGGAAATGGTTGCACCATCATAAAATCAGAACTGAGGATTTGTAGCCATAAAACAAACCAGTATTTGCCGAAAGCCTGAACAGCCTAATGTTGTTTATTAGGAAGTTTTTTTTCTGGATGTCCTTTTCCATGATTCTTATTTTTTTCTTGTTTTTTTTGATTTTCCTTTAATTCTTCCACAAACTCATGTGTATTTTCCATTTTATTCTCTCCTTTTCTCCATTTGCGAAAAATTCATTTTGTTATGTTCCATCGTTTTATGTCTCTAATTGCTTAATGATTTTTAAACATCGTTTTTCATTAAATCCAAGCTGTATTTCTTCATCTGTAGCTATTTGCATTATTAGTTGCCAATGATTTTTCATCTACTCTTTTTCTTAAGCAAATCCAATAATACAACGTTTATTATGCCGCTAATAAGTCCAATTAATCCTCAAATAATTGCCCCTAAATATAATGTATATCTATAAGCTGCATTCAAAAGTATGCTAATGGAATAATTCATGCTTAGAAATCAGTACGATTCACCCCCATTTATCTTCCAAATTAGAATTTTCTATTTTTTAAATAAATAATCATATTATTTCCTAATTTTATATACAATTAAAAATTTATTTTGACAAAACAAAACCATTACAAGTATTATATTAGAATAATAGAGGAGGTTTCATCATGTCAGGAATAAATAAACAGAAAATTGTGGACAGTGTTCCTCAAAAGGGTTTTTTCGGACATCCTAAAGGATTATTCACACTTTTCTTTACAGAATTTTGGGAGAGGTTCTCCTATTATGGAATGCGCGCCATCCTTGTTTACTATATGTATTATGAAGTAACAAAAGGCGGATTAGGCATTCCAGAAAACACAGCACTTGCCATTATGTCTATCTACGGGTCACTAGTATACATGTCAGGTATTATTGGCGGCTGGTTAGCTGATAGAATATTTGGGACAAGCAAAGCTGTTTTTTATGGCGGAATTTTTATTATGCTTGGACATATTGTTCTTGCTATCCCTGGAAGTGTTTCCTTATTTTTTGCCAGTATGGTGCTGATTGTAATTGGTACAGGTTTATTAAAACCAAATGTATCAAGCATTGTTGGAGAAATTTACAGTGAAAAAGATAATCGCCGCGATTCTGGATTCAGTATTTTTTATATGGGTATTAACCTCGGTGGTTTTCTTTCGCCTCTAGTTGTCGGAAAAATCGGAATGGATTATAATTTCCATGCGGGATTTGCATTGGCAGCCATCGGGATGCTCCTTGGTCTAATAGTATTTATCACTACAAAGAAAAAAAATCTCGGTCTTGCGGGGACAATAGTTCCAAATCCTTTATCACCACAAGAAAAGAAAAAATATTATGGCATTTTTGGCGCCGCAATCGTGGTAATAGCAATACTTCTTTCCATTACTATTCCAGCTGGCTATTTAACATTTAATTCTTTTATAGCATTAATTGGAATTTTAGGATTCTTAATTCCTGCTATATATATTACAGTAATGTATCGCAGTCCAAAAACTACTGCTGTAGAGCGTTCAAGATTGCTTGCCTATATCCCACTATTTTTAGCATCTGTTATGTTCTGGGCTATTCAAGAGCAGGGTTCAACTATCCTAGCCAGCTATGCAGATAAACGCACACAATTAGAAATAGCTGGGTTCAGCATTTCACCAGCCTTTTTTCAATCATTAAACCCAATGTTTATCATTATTTTTGCACCTGTATTTGCATGGATTTGGATGAAGCTTGGCGATCGCCAGCCATCTATTCCGAAAAAATTTTCCATTGGTTTATTGTTTGCTGGACTATCTTTTTTAGTCATTCTATTGCCAGCTTATTTAGGTGGTCAAGATTCTTTAGTAAATCCATTATGGCTTGTACTTAGCTATTTTATTGTCGTAGTGGGAGAACTTTGTTTATCTCCTGTTGGATTATCCGCTACAACAAAATTAGCTCCAGCAGCATTTTCAGCACAAACAATGAGTCTTTGGTTCTTATCAAATGCTGCAGCACAAGCATTAAATGCACAAATTGTTAAATTCTATACACCTCAAACAGAAATGATGTATTTTGGTATTATTGGTGGGGCTTCCATTGTTTTAAGTATTATTTTATTTGCCATTTCCCCAATCATACAAAAACATATGAAAGGCATTAAATAATAACCAAAAGGACAAAATTCAAAATCTATTTGAATTTTGTCCTTTTCTTTCATTTATCCAACTCTCCATCTAAATAGAAAAAACGATGATCTATATTTTGATAACGAAAAACTTCAATCATCCTTTTTTTCTTTTATCTCCCTACCGTATGCCAATATTTTTTACCGCTGCATTTGATTTTTTGAGCATCGATTTTTTCTTCCAAATTCCCTTTTAGCTGCTCAAATTGAATGCTTTTAATGATAGCACTCCTCTCATTATTCTTTTTTGGTTCACTGAAAAGCTCAAAAGATTATTTATGCCTCACAATAACTTTTTCACAAATCGCTAACCAGGTTAGTTTCCTTTTGCTGTTCATTTTTTTCTTTTGCTAGCACTGCAAAAAGAAAAAACAGACAGTCCCAAACAATTTTGATTAACTTCCCCATTAATATTTGCCTATTATACCGCCGAAAAAGACTCTTCATTGTTTTTCTTTTGCTCGCTGCTCATATATCTTCGCAGCACCTTTAATGCTCTGTGCTGCGTTATTTTCACCTTGCTTTCCGACCAGCCTAAATACTTCGCTGTCTCCACAATGGACAATTCATGCATGTACCGAAATAAAATCACAAGTCTTTGGTCGATTGTGCAATATTTTAGGGAATCATTAATCCAAAATAGCTTCTCCTTCTTCAAAGCAATTTCTTCAGGCAGCGCGCTTTCATCTGGCATTTTTGCCAATTCCTCAAGCTGTGGGCTGCAATCGTAAACTCCCAAAGATTTTTGCTTGCGAAAATGATCTACTGCAATATTCTTAGCTATTGTATAAAGCCAAGTTTTTTCACTGCTTTTGCCTTTAAAGCCACTCTCTGTTTTTAATACACGCATAAATACTTCTTGTACCAAATCCTCAGCTTGTTCTTTTTTCACACCCATAAATAACAAAAAATGTAAAACATCACGACTATATCTTATATATAGATCTTCAATAGAAGACAATTCCCCCACCCCTATAATTATTTCATTGTTATTTATCGCATAGGAAAAAACTCTAAAAAACATATGTGTTCTATATCTGCTTATGCCATTATTTTTTAAACACTAATCATCACTCGCTATTACTATCATTATCTTGATATCCACATAAAAAGTTACAAAAAAGTAACATTATTTTATTCTTATTGTAACTATTATGTAATATTTATACCATATTTAGGAGAATTCGTCTGTTTTAAAACAAAAAAAGACGATAAAACAATGTATTTTTGTTTTATCGTCTTTTTATCATGTAGGATGCAAGAACTATTTTCTCCTAATTTTATCTATTTCATCTGCTACAAACTGCACTTGTGTCCCCACAATTACTTGAATGCTTTTTGGTCCAACAATATTGATGCCAGGAACACCTGTCGCTTTGATTTTATGCTGGTTTACTTTCTCCATCTCTTTTACTTCCAAGCGCAGACGAGTAACACAATTGTCGACAGAAACAACATTGCTGTCACCGCCAAGTCCTTTATAAATCTCAGAAGCCATATAAGCAAATTTATTTTCAGCAGATGCTGCTGCCTCTGCTTGTGCATTCTCTTCCTCAATCTCTTCTTCTCTTCCTGGTGTATTTAACTGAAACTTCGTAATTAAAAAACGGAATATAGAATAATAAATAACAGCAAACACTAAACCTTGCGCAATCAGCATAAACGGCTTATTGGCTAATGGAAGTCTAGAGCTTAATGCAAAATCAACAAGGCCTGCACTGAATCCAAAGCCTGCTGTCCAGTGAAAGGCAGCCGCCACAGTTAAAGATAGACCAGTAAGAATCGCATGCACAATATACAGCATGGGTGCAGCAAACATAAAGGCGAATTCAAGGGGCTCCGTTACTCCTGTAAAAAATGCGGCAAACCCTGCTGCCAACATTAAGGAAGCCACTTGTTTTTTTCTTTTTGTTTTTGCTGTATGGTACATCGCTAGGGCTGCTGCTGGCAAACCAAACATCATCACAGGGAAAAATCCAGCTTGATACATGCCAGTAACTCCTTTTGTCCCTTCACCAGCCCAGAATTTCCCGATATCATTTATTCCTGCTAAATCAAACCAAAACACTGCATTTAATGCATGATGCAAACCGGTAGGTATTAATAATCGATTAAAGAAACCATAAAGTCCAGCCCCAATTGCACCTAGTTTACTGATTGCTTCTCCAAAATTAACCAATCCCGAAAATACAAGAGGCCAAACAAAATATAAGACAGCAGAAATAGCCAGCATCGAAACAGCACTCATAATCGGCACTAATCTTTTTCCGCTAAAAAACGCTAGAGCTTGCGGCAGCTGAACTTGACTAAAACGATTATACATGACAGAAGCGACAATACCTGACAGCATCCCAATAAAGGCATTATTAATTTTTGAAAATGCCATATTGACGTTTTCTGGATCAACGCCTTGCAGCATTGCAACTGTATTTGTAGACAATAATGTCGTTACAACAAGGAATGCAACTAGCCCGCTTAATGCAGCAGAACCATCTTTATCTTTAGACATTCCCAGTGCTACTCCAACTGCAAATAGAAATGGAATATTATCAATAATCGAAGATCCAGCTTTGATTAAAAATGCGGCAATAGGACTTCCAGCTCCCCATCCTGCGGGGTCAATCCAATAGCCAATCCCCATAAGTATCGCTGCTGCTGGCAAAACAGCAACAGGCAGCATTAGCGCACGACCTATCTTTTGCAAATATGATTTCATAAAGAGTTCCCCTTTACCCAAGTATTTTCTGCTTCTTAATACATGCACTACTAAAATCCTGCTGCATTATATTTCATTTTACGAAGCACATCACATACCTTATTATTTTTTCAACATTCCACCTTTCTTGCTTCTACATCCCTTTTTTAAAATATTGCTGAACTGCTTTTTTTAAATGTCCATTTGCCTGCGCCAAATAATAGGATGCATCTTTAGTTGTTCCATCTGTAAGCACCGTAAAAAGGGCCGATTTTAAGTCAAATGCATTTTCCCTCAGTGCTTTCAAAGCAGCTTGTTCTGGAATATCCGTTATGTTCATCATTGCTTGAACAGCACGTTTCACTAATTTTTTATTAATAAGCTTCATATCTACCATTTCATTTTGATAGACTTTTCCTAATCGAACCATTGTTGCGGTAGATAGCATATTTAATATCATTTTTTGGGAAGTTCCTGCTTTTAATCTAGTTGACCCTCTGATTACTTCTGCTCCTGTTGCTGCTTCAATGCCATAATCGCAAATAGCTGAAAGTGCTGTATCTTTATTATTGCTGATTCCTATCGTTAAAGCGGACAATTCATTCGCATATTGAACAGCTGCAAGAACAAATGGTGTAGATCCGCTTGCTGTGACGCCTATAATGACATCCGACTCTCCAAAAGAATAGCGCTTTAATTCTGCGACAATTTCTTTTTCATCATCTTCCGTTTGTTCTAGCGATTGCAGCATCGCTTCCTTTCCCCCAGCTACAAGACCAATCCAGCTATCTTGTTCAATAGAGAAAGTCGGCCCTAATTCAACTGCATCAACCATTCCTAAGCGGCCGCTTGTACCTGCACCAACTACAAAACATCTGCCACCCATTTTCCATCTTTCTACAATGGCATCTACTGCATGTGCAATAATCGGCAGAGCTTCATTTACTGTTTTCGCTATCTTTTCATCTTCTTGATTCATAAACTTAATAATTTCTAATGAACTCCATTCATCTAACTGAACACTCTGCTGATTTGTCTGTTCTGTAGCATTTTTTTTGCTCATTCTTGTCCCCTCTTCATATCGATTATGAATTTATAGCGATCTCCACGATATATTGATTTCACATATTCAAAAGGAGTATCTGTTTCCAAATAGCTATATCGTTCAATAAGCAGTACAGGAGATCCATCCTTTAACTCTAGCAGGGGACTTTCATTTTTTTGCGAAAGAGATGATTCTAATGTTTGTGTTGCATGACTTATTTTTAGCTGCAAAGAGTTTTCTACATATTCATAGATAGAAGCATGAACAATTTCTGTTGTTAAGTTTTTAATTAACTCACAAGGCAAATAAGATGTCTCCAGTGCCATTGGAATATTATCGGCAAGCCTTAATCTGCACACTTCATAAACAAGACTTCCTTCTTTTATCTTTAATTTATCTGCTGCATTTCTATCAGCAGGAATCACTTGAAAATTAAGTATTTTTGTTTGAGGAGTCATTCCTCTTGAACGCATATCTTCGGAAAAACTTGTTAATCCAGATAACGGCTGCTCTACTTTAGGGGCAGCAACAAACGTCCCTTTCCCTCTTTTACGAACTAATACGCCTTCGTTTACTAAATTATTAATGGCCTGTCTCACTGTCATTCTGCTAATATCATATTTTTCTGCAAACTCTCTTTCAGAGTTTATTGGATCACCTGGCTTCAAACCTTTAATCAGCTCTTTTATCTCCATTTCCAGCTGGAAATAAATAGGGATATGCGAATCCTTGATAATCACTGAAAAACACTTCCTTCTTTTTCCTTTAGTACAGATAACGCATCTTGATCTGCTATGATGGTGACATTAGAATGTGTTTTTAATATAGATGCCGGCAAAGCTTCATCTACATCCTCTGTTAACAGCCGATAAAGAATTTCTGCTTTTTTGCTGCCTGAAACTAGCAGTAATATATTTTTGCTTTGCATAATGGTCGAAATCCCCATCGAAATAGCATGTGTAGGAACTTCATCCATACTGGAAAAATATCTTGCATTTGCTTCTCTAGTAGACTCCGTTAATTGAACGATTCCTGTTTTAGAAGTAAACGGTGTACCAGGCTCATTAAAGCCGATATGTCCATTCCCTCCAATTCCCAGTATTTGCAAATCAATACCTCCGAGTGATGCAATTAGTTCTTCATAGTTGTCTCCCTGTTCTTCAACTGGCAAAAAAGTCTGTTCAAGGGGAATGTGAATATGCTTAAATAAATGATCATTCATATAATAAGCATAACTTTTAGAGTCTTCTTTTGATAAACCGACATATTCATCTAAATTTACTGTATGCACATTTTGATAAGAAGTCTGATTTTGTTCATAATCTTCTTTTAAATATTGATACATTCCAACAGGAGTTCCCCCTGTAGCAAGGCCCAGCACTGTATTTGGTTTGCTTTTTACTTGTTGGATTACTAATGCAGCTGCTGTTTGGCTCATCGTTTCATAGTTTGCTGTTTCAATTAGTTTCATTTACATTCCCTCCAATTTGTTATAAGCAATTTCCCCATTGCAAATAGTCATTACTACTTCATTTCCTTTATTTAACACAACTAAATCTGCATCCTTGCCTTTTTTTATTGAACCCTTTTTATGGAGTATTCCCAATTGTTTGGCCGGGTTATAGGAACCCATATAAACAGCCTCTTCCAAAGAACATCCTGTATAGTTCATCATATTGCGTATTCCTTCATCCATTTTCAACGTACTTCCAGCAAGTGAACCATTTTCCAATAATGCTTTCCCATCTTTCACTATCACTTTTTGTCCGCCCAATGATGAAATTCCATCATCCATCCATTTGGCACGCATGCTGTCTGTTATTAAAACAATGCCTTCTTTTCCTTTTTGCCGATACGTCAGATTGACAACCTGAGGGTGAATATGAATGCCATCTACAATCATTTCAACCAGTAATTCTTTATGAAGCAAAGCTGCTCCAGCGACTCCTGGATCACGATGATGCAACCCTCTCATTCCGTTATACAAATGGGTAACATGACTTACTCCTGCTTCTATTCCTTTTACAACTTCTTCATAAAGAGCATCCGTATGGCCCATTGATGCAACAACCCCTGCCTCTTTTAAATAGGCAACTAAATCTAGGCCATTTTCTTCTTCTGGTGCCAGTGTTACTAATTTTATGTGATCTCCTGCAATATTCTGCCACTTTTTAAATAATTCTACATTTGGTTTTTTGATTGCTTGAAGGGGTTGCGCCCCTGCTTTAGCTGCTGCAATAAATGGACCTTCTAAATGAATTCCCAATACTTCTGCTATCCCAAATTTCGTTTGACTTCCGATATAGGAAGCTGCATTTTCTAAAGCTGTTTCAATTTCCTGTTCTTGTTGAGTCATCGTTGTTGCCAAAAAACTTGTTGTTCCCTCTTTTGGCAAAGTTTCTGCCATCTTTTCTAAAGCTTGGAGAGTTCCATCCATTACATCAGCATTACATGCACCATGTATATGAATATCGATCAAACCAGGAATTAACTTATAGGAATTAGGAAACTCTACTATTTTATCCACCTGCTTTTTATCAGGAGATAGCTCCTGCAGCGAACCATATGATTCAATCACACCATCTATTATTCTTAAATAGCCGCGAGAAATGATAGCATCTTCTCCATAAATGCAAATATTAGAAATCAGCATAGATTTTCTGTCTTTTTGTTTCATTTTCATTTCCTTTCCTATTTCGCTTATAGCAAAACAACTATATGACTAGATGTCTATACCAGTTGTTTTATAAGTAATTCTTATCTTATTAAAAGATAAGAAAAAAAGCATTTGTTTTGTTAGATTATTTAACACAGTTTTTATAAATAGGCTCTGCTAAACTTCCTTTTGATTGCAGCGAAAGGTGTCCGTTCCAATCAATACAGTGTCGAACTCACCAATGAGCTAACATAGCCCATAAACAAAAGTAACCGTTTACAAAACTATTGTAAATCATCTTCTATAAAGTGTCAATTCTTCTTTTTTATTATTTGTCTGCAATAAAAAGCTCTTAGAAGAACCTTCTCCCCCATCCGTTAAATGAGTGGTTGGCTAATGTATCTTCTAAAAACTTATATAATCAGTGAAGGGCAAAAGCCCGTTAATTCGTGATAAACTCTAAGTAAATGGACGCCTTGAGCAGTCGGCTGTTAAAATGCAGCATTTTCCTCTTTATTGGTAATAGCCCACTTCGATTAGCACTGCTAATATGTCTTCTTGATATTGATTGATCACGTCTACTATATTCGGCTGATTGGCTATTTTTTAAGCAAGCTTAAATTGTCAACGCTTTCTCGATAAATCAATTGAAAGTTTGAAACATTTAATAATTCCACCTCTTCTGTCCGGACTAACTTTACAATACTCCGTGCTGCAAGCTGTCCTGCCTCCCGATAAAAGAATTTAGCTGTAGTTAAACCAGGATGAATCATTTCCGTAATTTCATAGCCTCCAAATCCTGTGATCGATAAATCCTTTGGTATATTTAATCCTTTTATAGATGCTGCCTTCATCGCACCAAGTGCAATATTATCAGTAGCGCAAACAAGGATGGAAGGCTGAAACGAATCAATAATTTCCGGAACTTTTTCAAGAGCTTCAGCTATATTAAAGCTTGTTTCATAATACCTTACTTCACAGTCTAAAGCAGATTTCATGCTTTTTTTAAATCCTTGTTTTCTCTTCACTCCAACAGCAATATCCTTTTCCGTTACACCTAAGTAGGCGATTTTTTTATGCCCTTTATCCAAAATATATTTTCCCATCTCATATGCTGCATGATAATCATCATGAATTACGCTGTATATATTTTCATGCTGCTGCCCCACTAATAAAACCGGAACATCTATTTTAGAGAATGCTTCTAAATGCATTTCTGTTAGTTCTGCCGCAAGCAGTATAATGCCTGCAACTTTTTGTTTTGCCAATGTATAAATATTTTCTATTTCTGTTTCCAAATGCTGATTGGAGTTAGAAATTAACATTTGATAATTTAGCTCTTTTAATTGTTCGTCAATTCCAATTAATGTTCGAGATGTAGCATAAGAATCCAGCCTTGGAACAATTGTGCCAATTATATTCGTATTTTTTGCTTTTAGACTTTGTGCAAATGCATTAGGAGTATAGCCCGTTTCAGTAATTACTCTCTCAATTTTCTTCTTGGTTGCTTCACTAACAGAGCCATCATTTAAGTAACGGGAAACTGTGCTTTTTGCAACACCTGCAAGTTTTGCGATATCTGCGATTGTTGTCATGATTCCCTCCATAAAATAAATAGTAATTTTATTATACTATATGACCAATTTTTCCGGGAAAAACTTTCACTATAATATCCCTATTAGCATTAAAGGCAAAAAAAGCTTAGTCGAAGAATAAGAATGTCCATAATAATTGCCTGCTTAGTTCAATCAGCCATATATTGCAAAAGAATTCATCCCTACATGTATAGTGGAAGAAAAATCTATAAATAATGATAAATAACAATATAGAGAAAGAAAGGGTTGCGATGAATATTATTCCATTTAATTTACCTATTAAAATAAAGCCCAAAACAAGCAGGATGACGTATGAAATCATTCAGCGTAATCGTTCCCCACAAAAGCCATTGGTTTCTATTATTACACCAATTTTTAATAATGAAAAAACCATCCATCAGACTGTGCAATCTGTGCTGAACCAGTCTATCGGCCATGATTATCTAGAATATATACTTATAGATGATGGCTCAACAGACAGCACTCGCAATATTTTAACAAAGTATGCAAAAGAATTTCCCTCTATCACCCTTGCTTTTCTAAAAAGCAATACAGGAAATCCGGCATTTCCCAGAAACCTTGGTATGAAGTTAGCCACTGCTCCCTATTTAACATTTCTTGATGCTGATGATTGGCTGGAAAAAACAGGTTTGGAAAAACTCTATTCTGTACTGGAAGAAACAGGCGATGATTATGTGGTCGGCAGAACGATTAAAATGGGAATGAAGCAGCCAAAAGTAATGGCAGAGCATGAATCATGCATCGATAGGCGAAGTATATCGCCAATCTCTATTCCTCATATTTTTCATCACTTAGGCCCAAGAGCGAGAATGATTAAATCTAGTATTGTAAAAAAGCATAATCTCGCCTTTCCTGAAATGAAATATGCAGAAGACAAACAGTTTTTTATCGACTATCTTTTACATGCAAAAAAAATCTCTACTACAACTAGCACGATTTATTACTTAAACCGATTGGATGACAATGAGCATTCTTTGACCAAACAAACCAATGTTTTAAAGAAAATGCATTGCAATATGAAAGTAATACATTATTTTCATCAAAAAAAAATCGATCCCCAATTAAAACAAATGGTAATGAACCGGTTATATGAATTTGATTGCTTTAATCAATTTATGCATCGATACTATACCTTAAGAAGCGATGCACCCTCTTATCTTGAAAGAACAAAAGACTTGCTTAAACAGATTGCTTATATACGTACATTTCGCAAAATCTTAAAAACGACTGCAAAGCTTAATGATGATATTGCAAATTATGTTAGCGAGCCAATTAATCATATTTGCTACGAACTCTTTCAAAAAAAACAGTATAAAAAAATAGAAGAACTTTTCAAATGGCATAAAGAAGAAAAAATTAAACAATATGTTATGAAAGCCAATAAACCATATATGATAACTCCACTAATGGAACCTTATCATTTAATTCCAGTTCCAATGTATGCAGAACTTATCGAAGCACACGCATTAGACAATAAATTTTATTTGCATATTAAGATTGCTGGTGATTTTCTAGACACTCCTGCCGAATTGCTCTTCCGTGATCAAAAGAATTTTAATAATGAATTTGTATTTAAACTTCCACCTTATCCAATTGGAGGTTTAGCTGTGGAATTGCCAATCTCTTGGCTGCACGCATTCAATTCTTCCGTTTACAGTGTTTTTTTCCGTTATAGGGAGTACCAAAAAATTCATATTGCGGTGCCCAGTACAAAGATGAAGGCTTCTTGCAAAAATAAGAAAAACTTTTATTTTTATACAACCACTCACCAGCATCTTGCTTTAAAAGTTCAATAATACGGCAGCCCTCTAACTAGAATAGACCTGTACTAAAAACAAATTGTTTGATAGTACAAGTCTATTTTTTTAATCATTTAATATGGACCTCGAATATGTTCTTTCACTTTTTGCTCGTAAAATTCCCGCAGATTCTGCAATTCTTGCTCTGTAAACGGTCTTTCCTCTAGCGCCCGCAAATTTTGCATAATTTGATGTTCATTTTTAAACCCAGGAATAATACAAGAAACCCCCTCTTGATCTAAAATCCATCTTAAAGCAGCAGCAGCCATTGACCCTCTACCCTCTGCAATCCAAAAAAGCTGATTGACCAATTCTCTCCCTTTTGCAAACCCCAAGCCTGCAAAAGTTTCCCCTACATTAAATGCAGCTCCATTTTCATTAAACTTACGATGATCGTCTTCTTCAAATCTATGGTCTTCCCTGAATTTCCCTGTCAACAGTCCGCTTGCCAAAGGAAGCCTGACAAGAATGCCAACCCCATTATTTTTTGCTTCCGGCAGCAGCTTTTCTAATGGTTTTTGACGAAAAACATTGAATATCACTTGTAATGCTTTCACATTTGGATTTTTAAGACACACTAAGCCTTCCTCAACCGATTCAACACTGACGCCATAATTCCGGATTTTTCCTTCCTGCTGCAATCTATCAAGCACTTCAAAAACTTTGCCATCTTTTAAAATTTCAAGTGGCGGACAATGAATCTGGTATAAATCAATTGCCTCTCTATTTAAACGCTTTAAACTATTTTCACAATATGTGCGGACACTGTCATATGAATAATTTTCTTTCGATGCAATATATCCCCTACGGCAGAATTTAGTAGCAATGTGAATTTGATCTTCTTTTCCCTTTGTTGCCTTTGCAAGAAGCTCTTCGCTGTGGCCGTCCCCATACACATCTGCAGTATCAAAAAAATTGACTCCTTCTCCAATCGCCCGGTCTAACGATTTTAATGCTTCTTCATCATTTGTTTTCCCCCAGGCACCGCCAATTGCCCAGGTGCCAAAACTTACTTCGCTAACCTTCATTCCTGTATTCCCTAAATCTCTGTATTTCATCACACACCTCCAGATTAGCTGTACATTTTACTTTCTAAATTGTAGCAATTCATCATTGATTGATTTGGTTTGCTGATAGACTTGTGTATATATTCGGAATAGCTTTTGATATTGTTCTGCATTCTCAGCAACAGGTTCATATGTTTTTACTGCTGAAACAAATTTATCCGCACATTCCTTTAATGACGAAAACCATCCAGCTCCAAATGCAGCTAGCATCGCCGCTCCCATTCCAGGCCCTTGTTCGCTTGAAAGTTTGACAATATTCGCATTAAAAATATCTGCCTGCATTTGCAGCCATGCTTCGTTTTTAGCTCCTCCTCCGATTGATATAATCGTATCAATCTTTTTCCCATTTCCCCTGAAAATTTCAATCGATTCATTTAGTGAAAAGGTTATTCCTTCCAATACAGCTCGAACAAAATCTTTCCTTTTATGGGAAGCATCCATTCCAATAAAGCTGCCGCGAATATTCGCATCCGCATATGGCATTCTTTCACCAGCTAAATATGGTGTAAAAAGAAGCCCATTTGCACCAATTGGAACTAAATCAACATCATTTAATAAATTCTCAAAATTTTCATCCTTTGCAAAAGTATCCTTAAACCAGCTTAAACTGTGGCCTGCAGCCAATGTTACGCCCATCGTATAATAAGCATTTTCTTCTCCATGATTAAAATAATGGACTTTCCCTTGAAAATCTTGATCATTTTTTTCTTCATAAGAAAGAACAACTCCTGATGTACCAATACTGCATAATGTCCTTCCTTCAGACAAAATGCCTGCTCCAATCGCACCGCAGGCATTATCAGCGCCGCCAGCAAAAACTTTTGTCGTTGCTGCTAAGCCTGTTTTACTTGCGATATCAGAGGTAATTTCTCCAACAAAATCATGAGACTCCACTAAAGGAGGACAAATATCTGGCTGTATTCCAAATAAGCTGCAAATTTCATTGCTCCATTTTTTTTCACTTATACTTAAAAGAAGTGTTCCAGCTGCATCTGAATACTCGCTATGTACTTTGCCAGTTAAACAGAAACGAAGATAATCCTTAGGGAGCATAAATACACTTGCTTGTTCAAAAATTTCCGGCTCATATTGTTTTACCCATAAAAGTTTAGGCAATGTAAAGCCTTCTAGTGCCGGATTTTTCGTAATGGCAAGCAATTTCTCTTCTCCAACTGTTTCATAAATTTGCTTGCATTGCTCTGTCGTTCTTGTATCATTCCAAAGAATGGCATTTCTTAATACGTTTTTTCCTTTATCAAGCAGAACAAGTCCATGCATTTGTCCGGAGAAACTAATTCCCTCAATATCTGAAGGACTTCCATTAAAGTTTTCGATCAACTCTGCAAGTCCTTCTATCGTTTTCTCTATCCATTCCTCTGGATTTTGTTCACTATATCCTGATTTTTCATGTAACAATGGATATGCTTTTGATGTTTCAAAAACAACCTCTCCAGTCATATTTACAAGCAAAATTTTCACAGCACTTGTTCCAAGATCAACACCGATTACATACTTCATCATATTCACCCTCTTTTCTTCTATTCAAAAAATGTGCTGGATTTTTTTGCATTTCCAGCACACTTCTATGATTATATTAATTCCAGTTTTTTGTTATACAGACACAGTAGATAATGTTTCCAATAAGTATTGATTCACAATTGCTTTTAACCTTTCTTGTCGACCAGAAACATTTTTGATTTCTCCAAGCTGCAATGCATATTGTTCCAACTTGCGGAAATCTGTTTTTCCTTCTACCACTTCTAAGCCGATTCCTTCTTTAAAGCTGCTGTATCTGTCAGCGATTACATCTTCTAATACTCTGTCTTGCAGAAGTTTATTGGCTACTTTTAGGCCAATTGCAAAAGCATCCATTCCGGCAATATGCGCATGGAAAAGATCTTCTGGTTCAAAAGATGCTCTTCTTACTTTAGCGTCAAAGTTAAGTCCTCCTTTGCCAAGACCGCCGTTTAATAAAATTTCATACATTGCTAGTGTCGTAGAATATAAATCTGTCGGAAATTCATCTGTATCCCAGCCAATTAGTGTATCACCTTGGTTTGCATCTACAGATCCAAGCATTCCATTAATGCGGGCAACTCTTAATTCATGTTCAAATGTATGTCCCGCTAGTGTTGCATGGTTTGCCTCAATATTAAATTTGAAGTAGTCTTGCAAATCATATTTTTGCAAAAATGCAAGTCCTGTCGCAACATCAAAATCATATTGATGTTTTGTTGGCTCTTTTGGTTTTGGCTCAATTAAGAAAGGTACATTAAAGTCAATTTCTTTTGCATAGTCTACAGCCATATGGAAGAAACGAGCTAAATTATCTTGTTCTAATTTCATATCTGTGTTTAATAATGTTTCATATCCTTCACGCCCGCCCCAGAATACATAGTTTTCTGCACCAAGCTCTTTTCCGATTTCCAATCCTTTTTTCACTTTTGCAGCAGCAAAAGCATAAACATCGGCATTATTTGTTGTTGCAGCACCATGGACATATCGTGGATGTGTAAACATATTGGCTGTATTCCAAAGCAGCTTCGTTTTGCTTGTTTTCATATATTCCTTAATCATAGAAACAATTGGATCAAGATTATCATACGTTTCTTTTAATGTATTTCCTTCAGGTGCAATATCAGAATCATGGAAACAGAAGAAAGGTGCATTAAGCTTTTCAAATAATTCAAATGCCGCTTCTACACGAGCTTTGGCTAAATCCAATCCTTGAAAGCGATCCCATGGTCTAACCATTGTTCCTACACCAAATGGATCTGATCCGTCTGCAGTAAATGTATGCCAATAAGCTACAGAAAAACGCAGTGTTTCTTCCATTGTTTTTCCATTAATCAATTCTTCTGGATTGTAGTACTTAAATGAAAATGGATTTTTTGAAGTTGGTCCTTCATACTTGATTTTGTTGATATTTTGGAAATAAGTCATGTGAGTTTCCTCCTACTTAATTAAAATATTTTTCAACTTCCAATTTGTTATCGCTTACAACTTACTGAAAAAAGCTTGTTTTCATTTACTATGTAAATGCTCCTCTCAGCTGCAATTCCTATGAACTTATTATAGCAACACAAACTTTGTTTGTCTAGCGGATAAACAAAGTTTTTTCATAATTTAATAGCTGCCTTAACCGTCGAACAGAAAAGACCTTATGCGCCTTCCATTATTTATATGGCTGGCATAAATGGAACAAATCACTGATTGCTTCTTTTAGGAATATTATTTCGTAAATATACTTTGCTTATAGTTAGCTTCTTTCTAGAAGTAGTTTATATTTTCTTTAAACTTAGTTTATTTACTAGACGAACTAAGTGTATAATAACTATATATTCATTATTAAATTCATTTTTTCGTGATAAAATTAAAATAATAGACAAAAGACAAAAAGGGGTTTAATCATATTATGCATGTTACTTGGAATCAGCAGTTAGTAAAAAAAGAAAATAAATCACTCGTATTGAACTTAATTATTAACCATTCTCCCATTTCCCGCGCTGATATCGCCCAACAATCCGGATTAAATAAGGGAACTGTTTCATCATTAGTTTCTGAACTTCTTGAGGAGCAATTGATCTATGAATCCGGTCCAGGAGAATCTAGTGGAGGGCGGCGTCCTGTCATGCTTTTATTTAATCAAGGGGCCGGCTACTCCATTGGTCTTGACCTTGGCGTAAACTATATACTTGGAGTCTTGACAGATCTTCAAGGAAATGTTGTTTTCAGCAAAAATGAAAAATACAAAAATACTACCTATGAAGAGACTCTTAATCATGTAAAAAAGGTTATTTCTTTTCTAATAAACGCTGCTCCCCCTTCCCCATATGGAATTGTCGGAATTGGAATCGGTGCGCCAGGAATAGTCAATAAAGAAGGGGATGTTTTGCTTGCTCCAAATCTTGGCTGGAAAAATGTGTCCTTAAAAGCAGAGATTGAAGAGGCATTCCATTTGCCTGTTATTATCGAAAATGAGGCAAATGCAGGTGCTTATGGAGAGAAAAAATTTGGAATTGGGCAGCAATTTGATAATCTTATATATGTGAGTGTCGGGATTGGAATTGGTGCAGGAATTATTATCAACGGAGAACTTTATAGTGGGTTTAATGGGCATTCAGGAGAAGTAGGACATATGACAATCGATAAAAACGGAATGCAGTGCCGCTGCGGAAATAAAGGATGCTGGGAACTTTATGCCTCTGAACAATCGCTATTATCCAAAGCAAATGAATTAAAATTAGGAAATAAAGGGGACATTAGTTTAGGAGAGATATTGTCGCTTGCAGAAAAAGAAGAACAGTCTGTCCTTGTATTATTAGAAGAAATCGGCCGAAATCTTGCCTATGGAATTATCAATATTATCCATTCGTTTAATCCTCAGCAAATTATTATAGGAAATCGTCTCGCTGCTGCTAAAAAATGGATTGAACCCCAAGTTCAGGACACAATACAAAAATTCACATTACCTTTCCACCAAACAGACATTAACGTTAATTTTTCAGATTTATCACTTCCTATTTCTGCTTTAGGTGTGTCAGCCTTTTCATCAGAGAATTTTCTTAAGTCCAAACTTCAAGTACAGTAGGAAAAATTAATTATTTTCAAGAAGTTTTCAAATAAAATAAGCTATTTCCTCAAATTTTATTGTTAAAAACAACCAAATTCCAATAGAGGATTCTTAGCAGCCTGACTACATGTACTGTATGCTCCTGCTGGAAGGCAAAGTGTATTCAGGCTGCGTTTAAAAAAGCAGCAAGTTATACAAAAATAGGCAAAATTAAAAAAGGAGTATTCCCACTCCTCTTCTTTAACGAATAAAATTGTGTTTCTATTCTTTCATATAGACTGCATATAAAACAAAAAGCACCAAAGTTTTTTAACTGACATGTTTAAAAAACTTTGGTGCTTTTTTATCTCTTTTGCAGATAATTCTTTGAGCAGTAGATTCGAACTTATCAAAAAAACAAATCATCTAAACAATTAAATACTTTTTTCTACTGCTTGTATTGTAAAGTTGCTGCTTATTTTGTCTTTTCTGCACTCGGATAATGCAATAAGAACCACCTGACATTAGTATGCATGAAATGGAAACAGCAGCAAAAATTGGGATAAGTCCTGGAAAATACAACAGTAAGAAAACAGCAGCTGACAATCCTGCCAAGATTAAAAGCACTATATGGAAGTTCAGCAAGCCCAATAGCAGTGAATATTTTAAGTAGCCGATTATTGTTAGATTATAATGCACATAAACCGGAAATATCAGGATTAAAATAATGAAATGCGAACAGGCAATAAGAAGAAGCGTGGTGGTCATTGCCAATCGGATAACTCCTTCTGTACTTAGCAGGAATTGAAAATCAGCATAAATCAATGCACCCCAAGCCGCCAATATCAGTCCTAATATATTCGATTTTCGGAATTCATCTTTATATACTGTATAGAAAGTTTTCCAAATAGGAATATCAGTTTCCTTCATAAGCCATTTGCGGACAATTGCAAATAATGCTGCTGTAGCAGGCATAAATCCAAAAATAAATAATCCTGCAGCCATAAAAAGAAACCATAATAGATTGATATACGCTAATTTCGCTATCCAATCACATAGTGTAAAAAGTTTTCCCAGTGATTTTCCTACCATGCCTTATCACCTCTTTTTTGCTTCTTTACCATTTGCAAAGTACATAAAGATTGTCCCTGAATTGCCGGAACAACTTTTATATTATGCCCATTTTACCAATGGCTGGACATATAACCCTTTTTTTATATGCTCTATCATTGCTTAATTGGAACACAATATCCTATTTTCTAAATCCATATCAAAGATAGAGCCAGAATCTTTTCTCAACTGGCTTAACCTTTTACCGAACCAGCCGCAATTCCTTCCACAATACGATTGCTCAATGCAATAAAAGCAATTAATATTGGAATAATGCTGATCATTAGCGTCGCCCCAATTGCTCCCCAATCTGTCAAATATTGGCCAACAAAGTTATTCACTCCAACAGTTAACGTTTTCCATTTATCTGAGCTAATAAATGTATTCACAAATACGAATTCATTCCAATTGTAAATCATATTGATAATGACAATGGTTGCCATCACCGGCGTCGTCATCGGGAGTGTGATTTGGAAGAAAATTCGATGGATGGAACAGCCATCCATTACAGCTGCCTCCTCAATTTCCCGTGGAAGCGTTTGATAAAAACCAAGCAAAATCATAATCGTCAGCGGCAAATTAAATGCCGTATAGGATAAGATGATGGAGATTGGATTATCAATTAAATGTAAATTATTAAAAAAGCTAAATAAAGGTATTAAGGTCGAATGCAGAGGAATCATAATACCGACCATAAATAATCCAAGTACTAGTTTACTTGATTTCCAGTACATTCTTGTAATAGCAAATGTAGCTAAACTTGCCAAGATTACAGTTAAGATAACAGCAATTACTGTAATCCATACACTATTGAAAAAATAAAGACTAATATTCCCTTGTGTCCAGACCTTTACATAATTACCCCATTGTGGATCTTTCGGCAAAGCAAATGGCGACAATCCAAATACCTCTTGATTGGTTTTTAATGAAAAGAAAAATAGCCAAATCAATGGATAAATTTGAAATATAGCAATAATCCCCAAAAATAGGTAAAGAATGCCGAATCCCACTCTTTTGCCAAAAGAATTTTTGATTTTAGGCGAAGCAGATAAGGTAGTTTTTGTTTGTTTTTGTGTAACAGTCTCACTCATCTTTATCCCTCCTTTTCTTAAAACTGAACATCTTCTTTAGATACTGTTAATTTTCTAATTACCCATGTCATAACTAGACATATTACTAACAAAGCAAAACCAATGGCGCTTCCATACCCAAAGTTATAAGATTTAAATGCTTCACGATACATAAGTGATGCTATAACTTCACTTGATCCATTAGGTCCGCCGCCAGTCATTACATAAATTAAATCAAAATATTTTAATGAACCGACAATCGCAAGAACAATTGTCACTTTAATTACACCTGATATTAAAGGCAGTTTAATTTTATACGCTATTTGAGCTGAATTGGCGCCATCTATTTTAGCTGCTTCAATAATTTCCTCAGGAACGTTTTTTAATGCAGCATAATAAATAATGATATAAAATCCAGCATACTGCCAAACAATTGGAATAAAGATGGCAAACAGCACTAATTTAGGATCAGCCAGCCAAAGTGGTGTATTTTCTACTCCAAACATTTCAAGAAGCTTATTAAGCATTCCATTTGTCGGATCAAAAATTTTCAGCCAAAGCTGGGCAATTGCAACAGAAGATAATAACATTGGAATTAAATAAATTTTTCTCAGTAAATTGGCTCCTTTAATTTTGCTTGCTAAGATAATAGAGATGATCAAGTAAGCAATTAAACTGATAGTGGAAAATAAAGCTAATAATATAGAATGATACGTACTGGACCAGAACATCTTATCTTTAAGCAAATGGATATAGTTCTCTAATCCGATAAACTTCATTTGTCCTATCCCATCCCAATCCATCAAGCCATAATAGCCTGTTAATACAATTGGAATATAAATCAGAACTAGAATAAGAAGCAACGAAGGAAGTACATATAGAGCAATTGCAAATTTATTGGACATAACGTTTTTCATTCTTCCAAGCTCCTTCCCTTTATTAATAAGAGGGCATATAGAACGCCCCCTTACTAACTTAGTTTTTATTTGTCATCTTCTAAAGCCTGTTCTTGTTTTTTGGTGAATTCCTTAGGTGTTGCTTGACCGCCAAATAATGATTGGATCATATCTAAATGAACTTGGGCAACACTTGAACTCATTTGCACATCAGCATATAGAGTAAGATTTGATGCATTTGCTAAATCATTAAGAATATCAATATACATTTGATCTAGATCCCCATTAGAGGTATCTACAACTGTTGCCGGAATAACTCCAGCATCTTTAACAGAGTTTTTGCCCCATTCTTTTACTAAATAGGCGACGAAATCTTTCGCTTGATCTTTTACCTTGGAGTTTTCTGATACAAATAATCCCACACCAGGTCCACCTACATAGCTGTTGATGTCTCCTTTTCCGCCTTCATATGTAGGAAACTTGAAGTACCCAACTTTATCTTTAAATTCTTGCGTAACATCAGGACTTGTCGTATAATTAGGCAGCTCCCAAGTTGCCATCATATACATAGCTGCCTGCTCATTCATAAAGTATCCTTTTGCTTCATCATTGGACAGTCCATTAAATCCTTTAACGAACGCTTTCATATCCACAAGTTTTTTGATTTCCTCTGCTGCCTTTACTAAGGATGGATCTTCAAAACTGCCTGAACGATTAATTGCATTGGTTAAAGTTTCAGAACCGCCAATTCTATCTGCAAGATACATATACCACATAGAACCTGTCCAACGATCTTTATTTCCTAATGTGATTGGCGTCACGCCTTTATCTACTAACGTTTTAACTACTTTTAAAAATTCATCGTATGTTTGTGGAATTTCTAAATTATACTTCTTAAAAATTTCCTTATTGTAATACACAGGAGTAATATTCAATTCAAGAGGTAGACCATAAGTTTTTCCATCAAAAGCATATGCTTCTGTTGTTCCTGCTACAAATGAATCCTTAAGATTGCTTTCAATTACATCATCTAGCGGCGCCAACATATTTCCTTTAACAAATGGCTCTAAATAGCCGGCTGCCCATGTCACTCCAACATCTGGAAGTTCATTGGAAGCTGACAATACTTTAATTTTGTCCTTGTATTGTTCATTGCCTAAAATCTCTGTTTGAATCTTTACATCTGGATGATCCTTCTCATATTGTTTAATGATATTATTGACAATTGTATACTGTGCCTTTGAACTGCCTTCAGGCCATAAGTGCATAAATTTAACAACTGTTTTATCACCGTTTGAAGCGCTTTCATTATTGGATGAAGTAGAAGAAGAACATCCTGTTAAGGCTAAAACAACAATTAATGCAAGTGATAATATGGATGAAAATACTTTCTTATTAAACAATTTTTGCTACCCCCTTAGCTATTTCATTAATTTTTAATTACAACCAAAGTCTAACATTTAAATAAAGGGCATAAAAGGCTACAACGATTAGAAAAAATACTACTTTTTTTAGAAAACCCTTTCATTTCTGATTTTTTCGGTAAGCACTCGGTGTAACGCCCTCTAATTCTTTAAAAATCTTAATAAAGTATTTTGCTGTTTTATAACCTGATTCCTCCGCAACATCACCTACCGATAAACTTGTAGATATTAGCAAGTTTTTTGCATGCTGAACCCTTCGCCTTGTTATATATTCACTGAAAGTTAGTTTAGCTTGTTCCTTAAATAAAACGCTAAAATAGCTTGGGTTTAAATGAATATGCTCTGCCACTTCTTTTTGTGTCAACTCATACTTCAGGTGGTTATCAATATAAAGCATGGCTTCACGTATAATCCCCCTTGAAGATTGATTCTTCGCATTTGCATCTATTAATTTATCATCCACCACTTTTTCAATTATTCCTGCTCTCTCTTGCTTTTTTTCAATTGCAACAGCATCCTCAACCGCTTCAATCAACTTCTTTTTGCTTATTGGCTTAAGCAAATAATTGATGACTCCTAAACGGATGGATGCTTGAGCATATTCAAATTCAGAATATGCAGAAATCACTATTACAACAGGGGACATATTCTGTTCTTTTATGAGTGTTAACAAGTTTAAACCTGTAATTTGTGGCATACGAATATCTGTTATAAGAATATTGACTTTTTGTTGCTGGATTATTTGAATGGCTTCCTTTCCATTCGCAGCCATCATAATTTCAAATTCACTATTTGCCCATGCCTCCAGCATTTTTTTTATTCCTTGTCTTGATCTTGGTTCATCATCTACAATCAATATTGTTTTCTTATGCATTTACCATTCTCCCCCATCTATTGGAATGTCAAATGAAATCAATGTTCCTTGATTTAACTCACTTTTAATGACAAGACCTTGCTGCTCTTCTTTATAATAAAGCTTAAGCCTTTTATATACATTGGCTATAGCCATTCCTTTGCCGCTTTTGGATGCTATTTTTCCTTTTTCCAGGGAAGCCATAATTTCCTCAAGTTTTTCCTTCTCTATGCCTAAACCATCATCTTGAACGATAATTTTGATGCGGGAAACATCTTTTGCTTCAATTTTAATGGATATCTTACATTGATCTAATTTATTGCCTGCACCATGCAGAACTGAATTTTCTACTAATGGCTGAATCAAAAATTTAGGTATTTTTACATACTCGAACTGAGGAGGAAGGGTGATTTCCCACTTTAGCTGTTCTCCAAAACGCATCTTCATTATTTCCATATAATCATCAATATGTTTAATCTCTTCTTTAATAAAAACCCATTCATCCTCGTTTTGATTCGTTATCGTATAACGAAACAAGTTGGACATCGCTACAACAAGTTCGGCCAACTCTTCCTCATTCTTATCTTCAAGCGCCCAATGCAGCGCATCTAATGTGTTGAAGAGGAAATGGGGATTGATTTGTGCTTGCAAAGCTTTTAATTCACTGCGGCTTCTTATAATTTCCTTTTGATATACCATAGTGATTAAATGATTTGTTTCTTTAACAAGCTGATTGTAGGTGCTGTTTAATTTATTGATTTCATTTACCGATGATACATTAGGATTTAATGACAAGGAACCTTCACTGGCACACTGCATTGTTTTGGTCAGCCTTAAAATAGGCTTTGTAATAATATTTGAAAGAAATAAAGAACTTATAAAATAAATCACTAATCCGATTATTCCAGAAATAAGAATAATCGAGCGCAAAACAGTTATGCCTTCAGTAAGAGCACTGACAGGCGTTAAGATAAGCACACTCCATCCAGTCACATTAGAAGAATGTTTCGTGACCATATAATCCCTTTTATTTATTTGAATAATGGAATCTTGATTATTGACGATTGGAACAATTGAATGCTGATAATTTGAAATGATTGAATTTCCTGATTTATCCAAAAGAATGGAATACTGTGTTGCTTCCTTAGAAAAATCCTGATTGGCAAATTGAAAATAATTATGATAAATGCTAATCAGCAAATATCCTCCATTCGCATAGCTCTGATCCATTAAATTAACTCTTCTGATAGCCAGGAAGTAATTAGAGTCATTAGGATCTTGTCCTATCCAAACAAATTTTCCTTTAGCTTTGTCTGCTTTTTTTATCCAACTTTTATCCAATCGAGGCTGAAGGCTTGCCTCATCAAGGGGCAAAACTCGTTTCTGGTCATGTGCAAAAAGCTGAAAGGAAAAGATGCCATCTGAGTTTGCTGTAATTGTATTTACCGTGCTCATTAGTTCTTGGAGTTCAGAAAATGCCACTGGTTTCTTCTGATATTTTCTTGTAAGCATTTTTTGGACTTTATCATTTGTAGTAACAAGCTTTGATGCCATATTTATTTGTTCATAAAGAGATTCCATTTTGCCGCTTGCCTCAATGGCTACCTGTTGAATTTGCGTTTCCGCATTTTTTTTCAGCAAAGAAGAAACCTGATGAAAAGTAAGTATACTAACTATCACCAATACAATAAACATAACAAACAAAAATACAAATAAAATTTGGTTGCGCAGCGTATTCCACTTTTTTAATAGATTAAGCATCTTTTGTCGCCTTTCTGTGTAAAAAATAATTTTAATAGGTAACGAACGATGAAATGAAACAAAAAGAGGATATTTCGTTATTCACATTGTTATTATAACAAAATGCGCAATCTTTGTTTATCCATTATACAAACAAATTTATTACTGGTATAATGAATGATAGATTAGAAGAAACTATTTTTAACCACCCAAATGAAAGCGTTAACTAAATCGATCAAAATAGCTTTTTCTAAGTTTGCTATAAAGATAGACTGTTTTTCAGAAATTAGCTGTTTAAACTATTAATTTAAAAGGATGATCAATATGGAAGTGAAAAAAAAATTATTTGGAGAATTTAATGGACAAAAAATAACATCTTACACCATTAGAAATGCCAATCGCATGGAAGTTACTTGTATTGATTATGGCTGCATTATTACAGAAATAATGGTGTCCAATAAACAGGGAATAATAGAAAATGTAGTATTAGGCTTCGATACCTTGGAAGAATATATTCATTATTCTCCTTATTTTGGTTCTATAATTGGCCGTGTTGCAGGAAGAATTGGTCAATCGGAATTTGAATTAGATGGGATTACTCATCACCTTCCTGAAAATGAGGGGAAAAATCATTTGCATGGAGGTCCCAAAGGATTCCATCATGTTATTTGGGAATCCTTTATAGAAGAGAAAGCAGACGAGGCAAGCATTATATTTTCTTATACAAGTCCTGATGGAGAAGCAGGCTATCCTGGAAATCTGAAGGTTGATGTAAAGTACACCATCAATAATAATAACGAAATAGTCATTGCCTATAAAGCCAATACCGATAAAAAAACACTTGTTAATTTAACAAATCACTCCTATTTTAATTTAAGCGGCAATTTAAGAAGAAACATTCTTGAACATGAATTAAAGATTAGCAGCGACCAGTTTTTGGAGCTGGATCAATCCTTGCTCCCTACAGGAAAATTTATGGAAGTTGCTGACACTGCCTTCGATTTAAGAAAAGGAAAAAAGATACTCGAAGCAGCAGAATCTGATCACCCGCAAAACAAACTTGTTGGCGGCGGATATGATCATCCTTTTTTATTAAATGCCAATACGCTAGATCAAATTTCCCTATCAGATTCTTTCAGCGGCCGAAAACTAGTAGTCCAAACAGATTTGCCTAGTGTTGTTGTCTATACTTCAAATATGCTGGAGGGCAACTTTCAAATTCGAGGAAACTCACCCGAAAAGCATTTGGGAATATGCCTTGAAACACAATTGCCGCCAGATGCTATGAATCATCCAGAATTCCCTTCTATTGTGTTGGATAAGAATGAAACCTATCAATCTAAAACAAGCTATAGATTTACTTTAGTTTAGACATTTCCCTATAATTTTTTTGGCTGCTCCTTTTTATCACTTATATTATTAAATCCCTTTATTTAGAGAAATTATATAAAATACGCTCTCAATAAAGGGATTATTTATGGTAGATAAAACAATATGGATTTTAAGCTTTTTCCACAAAAAACTTTAAAAGCTTAATCAGATATTCCTCCCTTATTCATTTCCATATCCAGCTAACTCATTTCTTAAAAATTCCATATCCTTTTGGGCTACAGTTTACTATTTGATTCCGTTAAATAGGGATAAATGCATGCCAAAATTGCAGCAGACTTTGTTCGATTGATATACAAAGTTTTTTTTTTCATTTTTTAGACATTGATTTTCTAAAAAAACTATGTTATTTTTTATCTAAAGTTAGTTTATTCGATATACAAAGTTTTAAATACAATAAAAGAGGTGCTTTTATCGACAAGTAGACCTACTAGTTAACTATCATATTTTGTAAGCCCTTTATTCATGAAAATTCTACATAGCTATAAGGAGTTGATTAAAGTTGGAAAGTGTGCAGCAAAGACCTGCTTATGAGCAACACAACAGCTCAAAAATACAAATGGGGGAAAAAATAGGATATGCTTCCGGAGATTTAGCGAGCAATTTAATCTATCAAACTATATCCATCTACCTGCTTTTCTTCTATACAAATATCTATGGCTTGTCTGCAGGAGCAGCCGGAACTATGTTTCTTGTCGTTCGTATTATCGACGCAATCAGTGATCCGATTGTAGGAACACTAGTTGATAAAACAAATACACGTTTCGGCAGATTCAGACCTTATCTTTTGTATGGAGCAATTCCATTTGCTGGTTTGGCCTTACTTTGTTTTACTACACCTGATTTTTCTGAAAACGGCAAATTAATATATGCTTACATAACATACACTGGGCTTTCTGTCATTTATACTTTTATTAATGTTCCATATGGGGCATTGACACCCGCCATCACAAATAATAATACGGAAATTGTCAGCATGACTTCTGTTCGTATGATTTTTGCTAATTTAGGCGGGGTTATCGTTGCATATTTTGTGCCTTTTTTATCTGAATACTTTGGAGAAATAACTAATCCCTCAAGAGGCTGGCAGCTTACAATGGGAACTATAGGTATTGTGGGCGCATTGCTTTTGCTATTTTGTTTCTTCAGTACAAAAGAACGAATAAAGCCAGTTAATGAAGAAAAAATTTCCTTCACAGACTTGTTTGAACAGTTCAAAAAAAATCGTCCTTTAGTCATTTTAAGCATTTTCTTTGTTCTTATTTTTGGTGTCAACTCTATTAGTAATTCAATAGGCATTTATTATGTAACATATAATATGGATCGTACAGATCTGGTAAAATGGTATACCGTTTTAGGTTCTATACCAGCCTTTCTCTGCATCCCATTGATTCCAATACTCAATAAAAAAATAGGCAAAAAAGCATTGTTGAATTATTCTCTTCTATTAAGTATACTTGGCACATTTTCTCTTTTGCTTATACCGCCAAACATGGTAGCCTTAATTTTAATTTCACGAATTGTAACCGCTTTAGGCACTTTGACTGCTGGGGCATTTATGTGGGCATTGATACCGGAAACCATTGAATATGGTGAATATGTTACTGGAAAAAGATTAAGCGGTTTAATCTATGCAATCATTGGTTTCTTTTTCAAATGTGGAATGGCATTAGGAGGAGCTGTTCCCGGGCTTGTATTGGCACAATTTGGATATACTGCAAACCAGATACAAACACCGGCTGCTTTATTAGGCATCCTTATTACAACTTCCGTCATACCAGCGATTATTTTGCTGCTCGCATTAATAAATATTAATTTTTATAAATTAGATGATAAGAAATTGGCAGAAATTACGGATACATTAAAAAAACGAGCTTCATTAAAAACTAAAGGAGGTTATTAATATGAAAATTCAAAACCCTATTTTAAAAGGATTTAATCCTGACCCAAGTATATGTCGTGCTGGTGAAGATTATTATATTGCCACTTCTACTTTCGAATGGTTCCCAGGAGTACAGATTCATCATTCTAAAGATCTAGTAAACTGGCGATTAGTTGCACATCCATTAAACCGTATCTCTTTGCTGGATATGAAGGGAAATCCAAATTCAGGCGGCATTTGGGCTCCAGACCTTAGCTACCACGATGGGAAGTTCTGGCTGATTTATACAGATGTTAAAGTAACAGAAGGGATTTGGAAAGATTGCACAAACTATTTGACAACTTGTGAAACAGTCAATGGTGAATGGTCTGAACCTATTCCTTTAACTGGATCTGGATTTGATGCATCTTTATTTCATGATAATGATGGAAAAAAATATTTATTGAATATGTATTGGGATCATCGTACATATAACCACAATTTTTATGGCATTGCCCTGCAAGAATACTGTCCGGAGAAACAGCAGCTGATTGGAGAAAGCAAAATCATCTATAAAGGAACAGATATTAAGTATACAGAAGGTCCACATCTTTATAATATTGGCGATTATTATTATCTATTCACTGCCGAAGGAGGAACAACCTATCAGCATGCTGAAACAGTTGCCCGCTCTAAAAACATTTTTGGGCCTTATGAGACTCAACCGGATTATCCATTATTGACATCATGGCATGATCCCCGAAATACCCTGCAAAAATGCGGGCATGCTTCTCTTCTTCATACACATACAGGCGAATGGTATATCGCTCATTTAACAGGCAGACCACTTCCTGTTGGCGACCAGCCTGTACTTGAACAAAGAGGATATTGTCCTTTAGGGCGCGAAACAGCACTTCAAAAAATTGAATGGGTAGATGAATGGCCTGTTGTTGTCGGCGGCAAGCAAGGTTCCATGACAGTAGAAGCTCCAAAAATGGAAGAAGTGAAATGGGAGGAAACATTCCCCGAGATTGATGATTTTGATAGTGAAAAGCTGAATATTAACTTTCAATCTCTGCGCATTCCTTTAACAGAGGATATTGCATCCTTAAAAAGCAAAAAAGGACATTTAAGATTATATGGAAAAGAATCACTGACATCCAAGTTTACACAAGCATTTGTTGCAAGACGTTGGCAAGCTTTCTCATTTGATGCATCCACCAGCATTTCCTTTTCTCCTGATACCTTTCAGCAAGCGGCAGGACTGACTTGCTATTATAATACGGAAAATTGGACAACTCTTCAAGTGACTTGGGATGAAAATAAGGGAAAAGTGATAGATTTAATCGTATGTGATAATTTTGAGTTCTCACAGCCATTGAAGGAAAATGTTATTTCAGTGCCTGATAATGTAGAGTACGTCCATTTTAAAGTGGAAGTCCGAGTTGAAACCTATCAATATTCTTATTCATTCGATGGAATCAATTGGATTTTGATTCCAGTAACCTTTGAATCCAGAAAACTTTCTGATGATTATATTCGCGGCGGCGGATTTTTTACCGGAGCATTTGTTGGAATCAATTGTATTGATATATCTGGAAAAAATAAACCAGCTGACTTTGACTATTTCACTTATAAAGAGCTGTAAAATTGTATATGATGTTTTATTCTCTGCCCTTTTTACCACCATGCTTACTAAAACAGCATGGTGGTAAAGTTGTTTGCATTGCCGTTTTAATTTTTCAGAAATATAATTTTATTTATACATAAAAATCCGCTTAAACTCCTTGCATACTTTTGTGCTGAATTGTCTATAATGGCTGTTAGTTGCATATGCAATTGTAGATACAACTAAGGAGGCCGCCATGAATTTTATTTATAGACAAAACCTAGTTCTTTTAATCAGATCATTATATTTTTGCATGGAGGAACAATGGTCAGAACTAGGGAGAAAATATGATATTTCCCCTGCCCAGCAGCATGTTCTTTTTATCCTAACCACAAATAATAAAACCTTAACTCCTTCGGAAATCAGTGCAATTGGCTGTTGGCATCTGTCTACAGTCACTAGACTGCTGAAACCGCTAAAAGAGAGAGGATTTATTACTATTATAAAAGATCCTGTACAGTTAAAATTTAAAAAAGTGACGATAACCGAAGATGGGGAAACACTGTTCCTTCAAATTATTGATGATATTGCGAAAAATGATTTTTTTCCTTTTCAAATAAGACCGTTGGGCAAGGAGGAATTAGATTCTTTTTTAAAGTGTGGACAAAAAATTTTAGACGTAAATCGAGGATTATCTTGTAGAGAAAAGATATTTAATGCCAAAATTGATGGTGTTGATTATGCTTAAATTATTCTTTGTGAATAAATCAATAAATTTTAACTTAAGGCGAAGAAAATGACATTAGTTTATATCAGCATTTTTATACTGGTTTTTTTATCTATTATTGTTCCTAAAAGAATATCTATGATAGAGATTTATGCAACTTCTTTTTTTGCCTATTCTTTTGGAATTACAACAGATATTATTCTAAACTTCAAATATGATTGGTATGGATATGGAGAAGAAGGTGCTCAAATATACACGACGATATGTCTGATACTAGTTTACTTTTCCATCAATATACTGTATCTTAATTTTTTCCCTTTTTCTTTAAAAGCGCTTCATAAAACACTGTACATTTTATTGTGGACTTTATTGTCGATAGCTTATGAAGCATTTATTGTTCACACACATATGTTTTATTACAATGAATGGAAATTATGGTACTCAGCAATACTTTACCCCATTATTTTCTCTATTTTAATAGGTAATTTGATTTTAGTAAAAAAGCTGTTGTTAAAATTCAAGCAAAACCAAATGCAATAGCCTTGCTGGATCACTATTTAAATTAAAAAGCTTAAAAGAAAATTGTCATCAATTCAATGACAATTTTCTTTTTTATATTTTTCACCATAGCTCTCTCAAAAAGGGCAATTATTTTTTCCAATTAAAGCAGCATTTATTCCTGCCGCTCTCTTTTGCTTTGTATAAAGCAATATCTGCTTCTTTAAATAATTCTTCCATATTACCAGTATTAGCAGGGTAAAACGATACACCTATACTAGCAGTAATTTGCAGCTTCTTGCCTTTTATATACATTGGTTTACGCACGGCTCCAAATATTCTGTTTGAAATTGCGGCAGCATCTTGTTCACTTGATAATTCTGGAAGTACAACGGTAAATTCATCCCCTCCAACTCTAGATAACGTATCCATCTTTCGAAGAGAGCTCCGCACACGCTTTGCAAATTCCTTGATTACTTCATCCCCTATATCATGTCCAAATGTATCATTTATCTGCTTGAGTTTATCACAGTCCAGAACCATTAAAGCAGTTATTTTCCCTGTTCGCTCTGAAGTATATATAGATTGCTGAAGACACTCTACAAATTTCCGCCTGTTCGGCAGGCCAGTTAGATGATCTGAATACGCCATTTTAGCCAGTTTTTTTCATTTTTTCTTATTTCTGTTATATCATTCGATATAGCTACAATTTTTTCTATTTCCCCTTCTGGATTTAAAACAGGCACAAAATCTGTATTTAGCCAAATATAATGACCATCTTGATGTATACGCCTTAAATTAATCTGGAAGTATTTTTTTGTTTTAAGCATTTCTTCAAATTTCTTTTTAATCTCTTCCATGTCATCCTGGTGTATTGTGGCATACAATGAATTGCCTATCATTTTTCTTACTGGATAGCCTAAAATCTTCTCAATAGCAGGTGATGCATAAATAATTTTCCCTTGTGGATCCAGCACTTTAATAATATCCATCGAATATTCTGCTATGATTCGGAAACGTTCTTCACTTTCACTTGTTGCCTTTTCGGCTCTTTTTTTTGTTGTCACATCTCTAAACATAACTACAACAGATGTTTTCCCGCCATCTTTGATTGGTGCAAAGGCTGCCTCTGCATAAATAATATCTCCTTCAAGATTAAGAAACCTTTCTTCAATAAATTCTCCTTTCTCCCCTTTACAAATGGTCTCCCGCATACGTTCTTCCACTTGTTTATGGTCACTTGGATAAACAAAATCTAAAATTGATTTTCCGATAGCCTGACTTTGGCTTTTTGCTTTTAAAAGAGATAATGCCCTTTCATTGATAAAAGTTATTTTTCCTTCAGTTTGTACAAGTATTGCTTCAGGAGAAGCTTCTGCAATATTTCTGAATTTTTTTTCTTTTTCTTTTATCACCTTCAATGTATTGATGTATTCTGTGACATCTCTATAGGTCCCCACAGCTACAATATTTCCTTTATTAATTGGCCGATATGCTGCTACTACATCTATAATGGTTCCATCTTTATGCTTTCGCTGTGTTTCAAAATGAGGGATTTTTTCTCCCATTCTTAAACTTGTTATGAAATTATCTAGCTGTTTTAAATGGAATTCAGGATGAATTGGAGATACAGGCAAATTATTCATTTCTTCTGCCGTCCATCCAAGCATCTCTTCAAAAGCTGGATTGGCTTTAAAAATCCTTCCATTTTGTCCAATCATAAATATGGCATCTGAAGTATTATGCCAAACAAGCTCTAATTCTTCCTTTGTGTTTGTTATTTCCATTTCCATTTTCTTCTCTTCTGTAATATCACGAGCAATGCCGGAAATTCCTTCTACTTGTCCAAATTCATTATAAATAGGAGATAAAGAGATGCTCATATCAAGCAATTCACCCGTCTTTTTCTGTCTCTTAACATGAATTCCTTGCATTTTCTTTCCAAGCAATACTTGCTCATTCAAGCTATTTGTTTCCTTTTTCATCCAATTCGGGATAATAGGAGGTTCTTTTCCAATTACTTCATTCTCTGTAAAACCATATACTTTTGTAAATGCATCATTAATAAATATAGCTTTCCCTTCTAAATCTGTCATAGATATAGAATCAGTACTGTCATTTATAAAAGATTCTAGTCTTGATTTTAAAAGACTAAGTTCTTCCGATGCTTTTTTTTCCGATGTAATGTCCCTTGCAATTCCATATACACCTTTTATTTGTTCTTCTATAATAATAGGAATATTTTTTACATTTAGAAAAACTTCATATCCCGCTTTATGATAAATAGATGTTTCATATCGCACAGGTACCCCTTGAACAGATTTCTGAAATAATTCCTGTACTCTTTCCAATTCTTTTGTTGACATCAGTTGGGAGAAATTCGTTCCAATTATTTCTTCATTTCTGTATCCGGTAATATTTTCCGTCGCATTATTCACTTCAAGAAAATATCCATCTGTATCTAACATAAAAATAGCGTCTTCATTATGATCTAAAAGAGAAGCTAATAGCTGCTCTTTTTCTTGTAGACGATTGCGGGATTGTTGAAGTTCTTTTAGTTGCTTGCTTTTCTCTGAGATATCGCGAACTACTGCGATAATATAGACATCTTCCTTATCTATAAATGGAGTTAGCACTGTTTCATTAATCATTATATTGCCGTTTGGAAGGATAACTTGATCCTCAAATGTTACTACTTTTTTGGATGAATAAGCTTTCAAATAATGATGTGCAATAAATTCTATTTCCTCGGGAATTAACACTTCTTCAAAGGTTTTGCCAAACACACTTTCATCAGCACCTAAAATTGATAATCCAGCTTGATTTGCAAATAAATATTTGCATTGCTCATTCTTTACTTCTACTAAATAAATCAGATCCTGTAATGAGTTTAATGCAGTCATAAAAAATTTAATAACCTTAGGCAAATCACCTTGAAGTTTATTAATAATCTGATCTAATTCCATGCTCTTTCTACCATCCTTAGGAACGTTCTTATGTTGTAATGTAATATTCAATATAGGATTAGCTTATTGTATGTTAGTTATTTATACTAGCTCTATAACCTATTTTTATATACCTTCTCTATCCATCAAAATTCATTAGATAATTGATTTTATCTTCCGTGACAAAACTGCATTCTGGAACTAATGGGCTATTGTGATACTTGACTAAGAACTTATTTAGTATTGAAGATATTTCATCTATTTCTGCCCCATTCATTAAAAACTGAAGGCCATATTGATGAATATCCTGCACTTCCTGTTTCCATACAACATATCCAGCCATTTTTATTTGTTCATTCATTATAGTTGTTTCAAATTGCAGCAGGATTTCAGGACGCACCGGCAAATCGATAGTGGAAAGAAATCTTATGCCTTCAAGACCCAAATCTTCCAACAACACCTCTGTTTTTCCCAAATCAACTTTTTTCCCCTTTATTGAAGCAACAGACATTTTAGCGCTGAGCGGATAATGTAGTTGTATTCTGTTGTGTTTCCTCCTATCGGAAATTTCACCTGTTTTGGACGGCTCGCAATCAGGTTTAAGGATTGATTTTTTTAATAAGGATTGAAATTCTTCTTTTTCAACAGGCTTACTAAATAAATACCCTTGAATTTCATTGCACTCTTGTTCACGCAAAAAGGAAAGTTGTTCTTTGGTTTCAACCCCCTCAGCCACTACTTTCATTTCCAATCCTTTTGCCAAAAAGATAATCGATTTAACAATCATTTCATCTTTTCCTGAAACTGAAATATTTCTGATAAAGGATCTATCAATTTTAATTGTATTTATCGGATATTGCTTTAAATAGGTTAACGAAGAATAACCAGTTCCAAAATCATCCAGAGCTATACTGATTCCCCTTTCTTTTAATAATTGTATAGCTGAACTTACAGCCTCTTCATGCTGAATTAGTGTAGTTTCTGTTATTTCAAATTCTATTAGCCTTGGGCTGACGTTTGTTTCTGTTAGCACTTTTTCAACTGTATCAATAAAATCATTTTTTAAAAATCTTTGCGCAGAGATATTAATGGATATCGGAATGACAGGAAGTTTCATTTTTTGCCATATTTTAATATACTGACATACTTGTTGAAATACCCAATCTCCAATTTTTATAATTAATCCATTCTCCTCTGCCAGTGGAATAAATTCTCTCGGAGATACAACTCCCCATTCAGGATGTCTCCATCGCAGCAATGCCTCTGCACTTACGATTTTCCCTGTAGAAGCATCTATCCTAGGCTGAAAATGAAGAAATAGTTCCTCCTTTTCAATCGCTTTCCGCAAATCCCGTTCAAGAGCATAAAGCTTATAAGAAGAAAGATTTAATAAAGAGGAATATATTTGATAATTGTTTTTCCCCATCTCCTTTGCTCTATGCAAAGCAGCATCTGCATTTTTCATTAGTTTTTCTACAGTTTCTCCATTAAGAGGAAAAGTACTTATACCAACACTTGTAGTTATATATAATTCAAAATCATCAATTAAAAATGGTTTATTCATGCAATCAATAATGCTTTTGGCAACCAAAATAGGAAAATCAGAAACTTTATAGTCCCAAAGAAGGATCCCAAATTCATCTCCTCCGATTCTTGCAAATAAAGAATTGCCCTTTAATAATTCGCCGACTCTTACTGTAAATTGTTGTAATAGTTTATCGCCAATACTATGCCCAAGTGTGTCATTAATATTTTTAAACCGATCAAGATCTAGATACATCATAACCAAATCATTTTTATTTATTTCAAAACGATTTACTAGTTCTTCCATTTTCTCATCGAACATTCTTCTGTTCGGCAAGTTCGTTAAATAATCATGATAAGCTAAATAAGCAATTTGCTCTTCCGCTTTTTTTATTTTCGTAATATCTGAAACAATACCATCAATTCTGACCAATTTCCCTTCGCTATTGAGTACTGGAATTTTCTGATCTTGAACCCATCTTATCTCCCCATTTTTTGCAACAATGCGATAATTCTGATGAAGAGTTTCTCCTGAATAGAGCTTTTTTTGCAGATTATTAAATTCAAAAAGATCTTCTGGATGTACAATTGATTCCCAAGTTCTATTTATAATCTCCTTTGATGAATAACCAGAAACGGCTTCCACTCCTGGTGAAGCCAGTTTAAAAATATGATTAACCATATCATAGGACCAGATTCCTACCTCCAAGTTATCATATATATTTCTCAATTTTTGTTCTGTTTCTTTAAGTTTGATTTCAGCTATTTTTCTTTTCGTTATATCTTGGATAGTTCCAATAAACCTGACGGGCACCTGATTTTCATCTAAAATAACATCCGCCTGTTCATATACATATATATAAGTACCGTCTGCACGCATAATTCTAAATTCTATATTATAGCTGTGGCGTTTTTTGATTGCATTTTTAAAAGTGAAATCAAAGTGTTCTCGGTCGTCTGGATGAATTCTGGACAAAATCTTCTTATAAGTTGGCACAAATTCCTTTTTATTTTTAATGCCGTACAATTCAAAGGTTTGATTCGACCAATACGACTCATCTTCAATAAGGTCATGGTCCCAGCTTCCAATTTTGGCTATCTGCTGTGCTAATTCCAAACTATCTTTTATTTTTGATAATTCCTTTTCATTTTCTATCTTTGATGTAATATCCTTTGCTACTCCATATATGCCTATCACTTGCTGGTTCTCTTCATCTATTATGGGAATAAAATTGATTTCAGCATGTAGTTTTTGACCATTTTTGTGAAAAACTTCAGCAATGAAATTTTGACATTCACCTTTAAGAGCCTCCTTTAGATATTTTCTTCTTAAAGGCTGATAATCATCTGCATAATATTTTTCTAAATCTCCAACCAAGTCGCTTTTCTCATATCCAAAAATTCGTTTTATTGAATTGCTGAAATTTATTAAATTTCCTTTTGTGTCTAATATAAATACGCTATCCGGATGATTTTGAAATAATGTTGTAACACTGTTTTTATTAAGTAAAGAATCATAATCTATATGAATAGAATAAGGATTCTCTATAGAGGAGTTTTTCTTTTTTCGCTTTAAGAACTTAAATCTTTCCATAAAAATGCCCTCCTTACCTATATGCATATATAAACTACTGATTTTTATTGGTTTTTCCGAATAATTATTTTATTTTTCTGATTCTATTATTAAATATTTAACTGCTTAGCAGCACTATGTTTGTTTTCTAAATAAAGTTTTCCCATTTAAGCAGAATAAAGGTATTAGTGCCTATCCCTATTTCCCCTAACAAAAATTAGGAACATTTCCCTATTTTAGACACTTTCTTTTTAATCTACTTCTATTACTTTTCTCCTTATTTTTTTATCGAACACCTACATTATTCTTATATATACACTAAGGATATAGGAAAAACCAACTGTTTCCAACATATAATTTTTCCCAATATTTAGCGTGTTTTGTATAATAATGTAGATTTTATCCCTCATTAAACGGGAGTAACACTATTTCTTGAAATTAAGAAAACTTTAGATGGGCAAATTTCCCGTCAAATCAATTGATAGCCGATTGGATAGAGATAAAATTCTCTATCTTCTACAATAGCATTAATAAGAAATGCCCTTGAAATAATTTTCAAGGGCATTTCTTATTAATTTAATTAATATTTAAACTTTTAATATATTTCAAAAATGCAATTTTTCCTGTCTCATTTCTTTTAAAAACGCCTGCATGATGAAGAAGCTTTTCAAATACAATGCCAATTTCCTTTTTTATAATTTCTTCCGCATTTTCTTTTGATAGATCAGGATACTTTGCTTTTATTTCCTTTGCCCACTCTAAATGTTTTATAATTTCTGCATGTTTTCGTATCGATTCTTTATAATCTGCTAGTGGCAGAAGCTGTTCTAGTAAAGCCATTTCCTCTTTCAATCGGCCAGGAAGCACCGCTAATCCCATTACCTCAATCAACCCAATATTTTCTTTCTTAATATGATGCACTTCCTCATGTGGATGGTATATCCCTAGAGGATGCTCATCACTTGTACGATTATTTCGAAGAACTAAATCGATTTCAAACAGGCCCTCACGCATGCGAGCAATAGGAGTGATCGTATTATGGCGCATAGAATCTGTATATGCAATAATTTCCGCACTAGGATCACTGTAAGCAATCCAGCTCTGCAAAATATAATCTGAAGCATCAATTAAGTCTTGGATTGCTTCTCCTTGTAATCGAATAACGCTCATCGGCCATTTTACTATTCCAGCGCAAATATGAGGAAACTCCTCCAGTGGAAAATATTCTTCTATTTCTGCCTTAGCCATCGGAAACTCATGACTGCCTCCTTGATAATGCTCATGGGATAATATAGAGCCTCCGACTATCGGCAAATCAGCATTGGAGCCAATAAAATAATGGGGGAATTTCTCTACAAACTGCAATAATCTTTTAAATGTTTCCTTTGTAATTTGCATTGGTTTATGTTCAGCAGAAAAACAAATGGTATGTTCATTATAATAAACATATGGTGAAAATTGAAAATACCATTGTTCTTTATTTAGTTCTACTGGAATAATTCGATGGTTTTGCCTTGCTGGATGATTGACTCTTCCTGCATATCCCGCATTTTCTTTACACAATAAACATTTAGGATAATTGTTTTGCGCTAGTTTTTTTGCCGCAGCAATTGCCACTGGATCCAATTCAGGTTTGGATAGGTTAATGGTAATTTCTATCTCGCCATAATCTGTTCCAACAAGCCATTCTTCATTTTTGGCGATTCTGTCTGTGCGGATATAATCTGCGTTTTTCGATAATTCATAAAACCAATTAGTTGCTTTCTCCGGACTCTCTTTATCATATGTTTCATAAAATTTACGGTTGATTTCTGATGGCAATGGAACAAAGCACCCCATTATTTTTGTATCCAATAAGTCCCGATAAGTAATCGTGTTTTCTGAAAGTCTGCCATTATCAGCTGCCCAATCTAAAATATTCGCCATAATCTCCTGCAGCATACCCCTTTGTTCTGCCAGTTGATTGGACTCTTCAAATTCAGTCAAATCGAGCGCTTCTAATATTTTATTGCGAACTACTTCAATGTCCCATTCTGTTATTAATTTTTTCTTCAAGCCATATTGAATGAGTTGTTCTACTTCATTATATATATTCACATCTATCCCTCGCCTTTTAAAAAAGAGAGTTTCTTTATTTCCTAGTCTCTTCCTATTATTTATTTTGATAGCCGTTTGGATTTGCTTGAAACCAATTCCAAGCACTATTGATGATAGTTTCTAATGATGGATATTTTGGCTGCCAGCCAAGCTCTTGTTTTGCTTTTTCAGCAGAGGCCACAAGCCTTGCTGGGTCTCCTTCCCTTCTCGGAACTACTGCTGCTGGAATAGCATGGCCTGTTATTTTTTTTGCTGCATCAATTACTTCTTTCACAGAAAATCCATTTCCGTTCCCCAAATTATACGTGCCGCTTGTTTCATCACGATGTAATTTATCTACTGCCAATAAATGAGCAGCGGCTAAATCTGTTACATGGATATAATCTCTAACACACGTGCCGTCTTCTGTATCATAGTCATCGCCAAAAATGCTGATGCTCTCTCGTTTTCCTAAGGCTACATCCAGTATGATAGGAATTAAATGCGTTTCAGGAAAATGATCTTCTCCTAATTTGCCTTCCATATGGGCGCCTGCGACATTAAAATAGCGCAATACAACATAGCGAATGCCGTAAGCAGCTTCTGACCACTTCAGCATTTTTTCAATGGCCAGCTTTGTTTCCCCATAAGGATTGGTTGGAACCGTTGGATCATTTTCTTGAATAGGGAAGTTTTTTGCTTCCCCATAGGTTGCTGCTGTAGAAGAGAAGACAATTTTTTTCACATTATGCCTCTTCATTACTTTTAATAAAACCAATGCCCCATTTACATTATTGTCATAATATTTTAACGGTTCTACAACACTCTCGCCGACTAGTGAATCTGCCGCAAAGTGAATGACTGCCTCTATTTCATTGTGTGCAAAAACTTCCTGCAAAAACTTTTCATCTCGCAAATCTCCTTGGTAAAATGCTGCACCTTCTAAAATTGCTTCTTTATGTCCTGTCTGTAAATTATCAACAACAATTACTTCCTCATTTCGGTCCAATAATTCAGAAACAGTATGACTGCCAATATATCCTGCCCCACCACAAACTAAAATGGCCAATCCTATTCCTCCTTCTATTGCTTTTTATTATTTTGTCATTTCTTTTTGAATAATTTCTTTTGCTCCTTCTCCTACTTGAACCACATAAAAATCTGCTTGCAAGCTTGTTTTGGCAGTATACTCTGCTCCCACTTCCTCGATAAATGAATTCAACTGGCTATTCTCTACAATACTAATAGTGCAGCCTCCAAATCCCGCTCCAGTCATGCGCGACCCAATAACTCCTTGTTTTGTCCATGCAGCCTCCACTAATGCATCCAATTCTTTTCCTGTTACTTCATAATCCTCCCTTAAAGAAATATGGGACTCATTCATTAATTGGCCAAAGCCTTTAATATCTCCACCAGTTAATTTCACGACTGCTTCTTTTGTTCTTGCATTTTCATAAACAGCATGTTTTGCTCTTTTTCTCTCAATCTCATTTTTTATTAGATGCTTATTCTTCTCAAACGCTTCTGGCGTCATATCTCCCAATGATTGAATTGCCATTTCTTTTTGCAGATCAGCCAATGCATTTTCACACTCACTGCGTCGCTCATTATATTTGGAATCTGCAAGTCCTCTTCGTTTATTAGTATTAGCGATAACAAGTGATGCATCCTTTAATTCTAGTGGACTATGCATATATTCTAATGTTTGGCAGTTTAGCAGAACCGCGTGCTCGCTTTTTGTCATTCCAATTGCAAATTGGTCCATAATCCCGCAGCTTACACCGATAAATTCATTTTCCGCCTGCTGGCAAAGCTGGACAAGCTTAAGCGGATTCACATCTAACCTATAGAGATTTTTTAATAAAGTTGCTGTCGCTACTTCAATAGAGGCTGAAGAAGAAAGACCTGCTCCATTTGGTATTTCTCCTGCAAATAGAACATCAAAGCCTGTATCAAGCTCCATTCCCTGCTGCTCAAAAACATGGATAACTCCTTTTGGATAATTGGCCCAATCATGTTTCTCTTCATATTTTAATTCATTTAATGAAAATTCAATTAAACCAATCTCTTCATAGTTGGCTGAATACATGCGGACAAGATTGTCTGATCTTTTTTTGGCAATCGCATATGTGCCAATCGTCAGAGCACATGGAAATACATGCCCTCCATTATAATCTGTATGTTCGCCAATTAAATTAACACGGCCTGGCGCAAAAAAAGTGCGCACACCTTCTGCATTTGTTTGAAACACATCTGCAAATTTTCTTATTAGTTCTTCCTTAGTCATCTAATATCACCCATCTATTCGTATTTTTATATTAAGCGTTTACATATTTTTATTTTATGGTTTTTACTTTATCTGCTCAATGGTAAAATTAAACGTATAAAAGGGTATTATTTTGCTGTTGATTTATTGGGATGGAAATGCTTCATTACGTATTAACAGGCTTTTGTTCCCATCTAAGGAATGATAAGAAAAAAAGAGAAATCTCCATCTAGATGGGGAGAAACTTGCTCATAAAATCCTGATATATGCCTCTCCCAATAATCAGTGAGAACGTGGCCGTCCTACGGATTGAAGTTTTACTTTATTTCCAATTCCATAGAATCTGCCTTTTCTACTCTTCCATAGAAAGCAGGGATATATTTTGCAAAAAAAAGATTATAATATTTTTGCCTATCGCTTTAGCGAGCAATTGACAAAAGAAGTGGCGCAGATCTGGTCTATTGGCTGGGAAAAGCAAACAAGCTCCCTCTACAACTGGAAAGGAAAAAAACGTAAAGAAGACAGCATGTTTGTTTTTCAATATACAGTTTCTGGTTTTGGAATTCTTGAGTTTGGAGGAAAGGAATATAAATTAAACGCAGGGAAAGCATTTTTAATCGATATCTCTGAAGAATATTGCTATTATCTACCAAAAAACAGTGAGCATTGGGAATTTATTTTTATTACCCTTTATGGTGATGCAGTAAAAAAATGCTGGGATTTCATTCACACACATGATAAACCAGTCATTCATCTGCATACAGAAGCAAATCCGATTCTTCATCTTTTGCAAATCTATCAGATGGCTAGTGAAAAAAATATAAAAAATGCTTACCAGGCTTCCGGTTTTGCTTATCAATTTGTAATGGATCTTTACCAATATATAAAAAATTCAGGCAACAAAGATCTGCCTGAGGGCATATTAAATGCTACTCTTTTTGCCCAGCATCATTATCATGAAGAAATTGGCCCTGATGAAATGGCCGCAGCTTCTGCTCTTTCGAGATTTCACTTTACCCGTCTATTTAAAAAAACAACTGGCATGACTCCCATACAATATTTAACAAATTTACGCATTTTAAAAGGGGCAGAATTATTATATGAAACGAAATATTCCATTGAGGATATTGCTAAAAATATCGGATATGCTAATGCTAATTATTTTACAAAAGTGTTCCGCCGTTCTACTGGGATGACTCCAGGTGAATTTCGAAAAAGCAATCAAATTCCCTCTAATGATATCTTTCTTTAATAGAAGATGCTTAAATCACCGAAAATAAGATAGTGATTTACTCATCTTCTTTTTCTTCAGCAAAAATTTCAAGATGCAAGGAACCCTTTTCATAGATAAAATTTAGTTTTTTGCCTGGAGTCAGCATATTTTCTAGAATATCTTTTGATGCTTGCAATGCCATTTCCATTCTCTCTACTTTTTCTGCATCAACTTCTGTTAATTCCTCCTTATTAATCTTCTCCACACTTTTTAAATGATTATAAACAGATTGATAAATTTGATCATATAATTTTTCCATATTCCTTTTACATACTCCCTTTCTATTTCGCAAATATCTTAAATAATGTTAATAATAGCATATTTTTGCTCTTTATTAATGAAATCAACAGCAAAAATTTCTCTCCTTGCACCCTTGCTAGATAGAACTTATTTGCCAAAGTCTTCGAGTTGTTTTATCTACATAAAAAGTCTGCAGAATTATTCTGCAGACTTTTTATGTAGATAATTAAACCTCTTTTATACGCCAAACATAGCTTTGAAAATCTCCTTGGATATCATGTGGCACACTTAATCCAACATACGCTAACTCATCGCCGCCATAAACCTGCCCCAAATTTTCCACTATATATTTCTTTTTGGCATCCAAGCCTTTTAATCGAATAGAACGTAATGGTGCAGCAGGCTCTGCCAATACACGGAAATAGAAAACTAGACTTTCCGTTTTTTCTTTATTTACAAACAACCATGCCGTTTCATTCCCTTCAAAAGGGCTTAATAAACGATAAAAATCTCCAAATTGAATTAAATGGCGATGCTCTTTATAAAAAGCAGTTTGTTTTTTTACTGCTTCTTTTTCTTCTTCCGTCAATTTCGTTAAATCAAGTTCATAGCCTAAGTTTCCAGACATCGCTACATCTCCACGCATCTCAATGGACGTAATTCGATGTACTTGGTGGTTAGGAACAGCTGAAACATGGGATCCCATTGATACAATTGGATACACTAGACTTGTTCCATACTGAATTTTCAAACGGGAAATGGCATCCGTATTGTCACTCGTCCATGTCTGCGGCATATAATAAAGAATTCCTGCATCAAATCGGCCACCGCCGCCAGAACAGCTTTCAAATAAAATATGTGGGAATGCAGTTGTAATTTCCTCCATTACTTTGTATAAGCCTAACATATAACGATGAGCTGTTTCTCGCTGCTGATCGCTTGGCAATAAAGCAGATCCTATTTCTGTCATATGGCGATTCATATCCCATTTCACATAAGAAATCGGTACACTTGAAAGAATAGCACTCACTTGTTTGATAATTTCTTCGCAAACATCTTCTCTTGAGAAATCAAGTATTAATTGATTACGGCTTTCTGATTTGCGGCGATTAGGGACATGCAGGCACCAATCTGGATGTTTTCGATATAAATCACTATCAACAGACACCATTTCTGGTTCAAACCAAAGACCAAATTGCATATCACAATTTTCTACCCGTTCTGCTAATTCTTTTAAACCATTTGGCAATTTTTCTTCATGAACAAACCAGTCTCCCAATGAAGATGTGTCGTTATCTCTTTTGCCAAACCAGCCATCATCCAAAACAAATAATTCAATGCCTAGTTCTTGACCTGCCGCTGCTATCTCTTCGATTTTTTCTGCATTAAAATCAAAATATGTTGCTTCCCAGTTATTAATTAGAATGGGTCTTTCTTTATCCCGGTACGTTCCTCTGCATAAACGATTGCGGTACAATTCATGGAAGGTTCTCGACATTTCCCCAAGACCTTGATCTGAATAGGTCATCACCACTTCAGGTGTTTGGAATGTCTCACTTGGACCTAGCTTCCAACTAAAGTCAAATGGATTAATCCCAATTGTAACTCTTGTGTTTTGGAACTGATCCACTTCTGCTTGTGCTAAAAAGTTCCCACTATACACTAAATTAAAGGCAAATACTTCACCAAAATCTTCAGTTGTATTTTTTCTTGCTAATGCAATAAATGGATTATGCTGGTGACTGCTTGCTCCCCTAGCACTTTCAATCCCTTGCAATCCTGGACGCAATGGCTGTCTTTCCACTTGCCTTTCTTTGCCCCACGCACCCGGCAGATGAATAAGCTCAAAATCAGCTTCACGAAAATCTATATTTGCACTTAGTGCTCGTAAGATTTTCAGATTTTCTGTTCCTACATTTTTGATAGCTGCAGAGCGCGTGATTACATTATAATCAGCAAAGACTGTATAAGTTAATTTCACTTCTAATCCTGCAACTAGATCTTCCAATAAAATTTCCAATGTCTCTGCTTCTTTTGCGTCTTCCACGTATGTTGCAGGAAGCCCGAGCAGTTTCTCTTTTCCTTGTTTAATTTCATGAGACTTATAGCGTAAATCAGTAATTGTTGAACCATTTTCCAGCTGTATTTGAAAAGCTGGTTTACGAAAATCTGTATTTCCATATTGCGGGTATTCTTGTGGTGTCGTATCTAACGAAAAGGTGCGATCTTCTTTATTTGGATTTCCGGAAAAGGCCCGATCTAAAAACTGCAAAGGATTGCTGTTTCCAAACGACTGCACTTTTTTCCCCCAATAAAGATGCACTAAATAATTTTCTTTTAATATTTCCATTGCATAGCTAGTGTCTTTTGCGCTTAAGTGAAAAATCTTTTTCTGCTCATCAAAATGTATTCCCATCATTTATTCCCTCTCTCTTTCTATTTAATTGCTCCTCGTACAACTCCTCCAATTAGCCATTTCTGTGCGAAGATATAAACAATTACCATTGGAGCAAGTGCTAAAATATAGGATGCAAATGCTAAGTTAAAATCGGTTCCAAATTCAGTTTGGAAAACATATTGAACAAGCGGCAACGTGTAATCTCCTGAATCGTTCAAAATAATAAGTGGAAGCATAAAATCATTCCAAGTCCATAAGCATGTTAAAATTCCTACTGTCGCATTAATTGGTGATAATAATGGAAAAATAACTTTCCAGAATACTTTCCAAGTACTGCAGCCATCTACAATTGCTGCTTCTTCCAATTCTTTTGGAATAGAGCGGATATATCCTACATAGATAAACACATTTGTCGACATTCCATACACAATGTAAAGCAAAATCAATCCCCACGTATTATTCATTCCAAGTAATGATGTTTGTTTTACAATTGGAAGCATAATGATTGGAAATGGAATAAACAATGCACTGACAAAATAAAAATATAAACCTTTGAAAAATTTGCGATGCATATTTCTTGCTATTGCATATGCAACAAGCGAATTTGTTAATATAGTAAAAACAAGTGTAACCACTGTTATCACAACACTATTTTTTAATGCTTGGAAAAAATTCGTTGCCTCAATGGCACGTACAAAGTTTTCAAAATGAAGCCCGATTGGAAACGCTAATGCTGATTTCGCCAATTCATCCGGCGTTTTAAGTGCAATAGTTAATGCGATATATAATGGAAATAGTACCAGCAATGAGCCAAGGGCAATTAACGTTGTTACACCCCAATTTGTTTTCTTTGCCATTACATGTTCATCTCCCTTTTTTGCAGTACTTTAATTTGGAAAACAGATATTAACATGATCACGATAAAGTAAATAACAGCATTTGCCGATTGATATGCAAATTCTCCTCCCATAAATCCGCCTGTATAGATTAATAGAGAAATTGATTCTGTTGCACGTCCTGGACCGCCATTTGTTAATGCAATAATTTGATCAAAAACCATTAAGAAGTTTTTCATGGATAAGACCATATTGATTGTAAAAAATGGTGCAATGACTGGAAATGTAATTTTCCAGAATGACTGCCATTTATTAGCTCCATCTAAGCTGGATGCTTCATATAATTCAACCGGCACTGTCTGCAATCCAGATAGATATAAAATGACGTTAAACGCACATGCCTGCCAAACAGCTACAATTAAAATTCCAATCCAAGCTAAGCTTTCACTGCCAAGAATATTAGAGGATAAAAAGCCGATATTCATTTTTTCACCAAGATCTGGAATAACATTTGCAAATAAATAATTAAAAATGAATCCGACAACAAGAACACCTAAAACATTTGGCAAAAAGTAGACTGCTCGAAAGAAGTTCTTCCCTTTAATCTTAGAATTAAGTCCAACTGCAATTGCTAAACTAAATATATTTACAAGAATGGTTGCAACAATAGCAAATTTAAAAGTAAATAAATAAGAGTTCAGTACATTAGTATCTTTAAATAAATTGATATAATTTTTAAAACCAACAAAATTATAAACTAAGCTCAGTCCATCCCAGTTGGTAAAAGAATAGTAGATTCCTTGGAGAGCAGGATACGTGTGAAATGCAGCAAATAATACAACAGCAGGTATAGCCATTAAATAATAGGCTAAATTTTTCGAAATCTTTTTTCGCTTTTTATGAATAATTGTTTTTGGAGGAGTAATGGCATTTTTTTCAACGGTCACATAATTTTTTTCCATTTTATCCACTTCCTATAATTTAGATAAATTCTTGTTTCCTCGAACACCATCTTTACCAAAGACAGTGTTTGAGGAAACGCTTTAAATTTTACTTGCGATTTTGAACTTTTTTCCATTCACTTTGTAGCGTATCTAGGAAACTATCAATATCTTTTTTCTGCGCTAAAGTTTGCAAGTTTTTATCAAGAGCAACACCTACAGGAACATAGTGATCTGGAAAATCTGTTAATGCACCTGAATCAAAATTGGTTTGAAGTCCTTCTAAGATAGCATCTTTTTGTTCAATGCCAATCTGTGCTGAAAATGCCTTTTGTTCTTCAATATAGGTTTTTGCATTTTCTTCCTCTAATAAAAATTCAACAAATTTCTTAGCTTCTTTAGCATGCTTTGTTTGAGAAGAAATACTTAATTGTAAATCTACACCAGATACTAATTTATTTTTCGCAGTATCATTAACAGCAGGGAATGGGAATACTCCTAATTCGATATCTGGATTTGCTTTTTGAATTTCAGGAATTGCCCATACTCCTTGTAAATACATAGCAGACTCCCCATTTGCAAATGCTGTATTACCATCAGAATAAGCATCTCCAAATTGGTCTTTATGGCCTAGCTCTGTAAGCTGAACAAATTTTTCTGCAGCTTCTTTATATCTTGTATCTACTTCAACCTTTCCTTCTTTCAGCAAGTCATAGAAATCATCACCTTGAGTATTGGCTGCTAAAGCATTAAAGGAAGGCAACGTTGTCCATGCATCTTTAAATGTAAAATAGAATGGAATCTTGCTAGCAGATTTTACTTTTTCCGCTGTTGCGATAAATTCATCCCATGTTTTCGGAACTTCTAACCCTAGCTCTTTAAATATTGCTTTATTATAAATAACCCCTACTGCATTAGCTGCATATGGAATAGCAAACACTTTATCTTGTTCACTAACATCCTTTAGCATTTGTATGTATGCTGGCTGGATCTTTTCCAAATTGCTGTCTTTGGTTACATCTTCAAATACTCCTGCCTTGGCCAATTCTTTATAAGTGGAGTTTCCTCCAATCCCAATAACATCTGGAATGTCTCTTTTAGCGATTCGAGTTTTCAAAACAGTTTCTGCTTCTGGCGGACTTTTTTGCTCTATATCAATATTGGGATTTTCCTTTTCAAATTTTTTAATTAACTCATCAAAAGAGCCTATCGCTTCTCTTTTATAATGAAAAAACTCAATTTTTACTTTTCCATCATCACTAGATGCATCTTTAGAACAACCAGTGAAAATAGACAATGATAATAGCCCTGCAGACAATAACGCAATTGTTTTCTTCATTGTTTTCCCCCCATTTTAAGTACTCTAAAAAATAGTTAGTTAAAGTAATTTTCAAACAATTGAATTCGATTACATTTTATCTTAATAAAAACGATCCGCCTCCTTCCTCATAAAAATTTATTTTTAACTCCTTTTTCTACTGATAGACTCTCTTTCAATTAATTCTGTTTGTAAAACTGATTTAATTGGAACTACTCTTCCATTTAACTTATCCAGTAAAAGCTTAGCCGCTGTTTTTCCCATTTCTTCTGTATGCACTTTTACTGTCGATAGTCTTGGATAAAGATAAGCAGCTGCCTCAATATCATCAAAACTAAAAATGGAAACATCTTCAGGAACTTTTATATTTGCTTCATGTAGGGCACGCATTGCTCCGATGGCAATTGGATCGCTTGCTGTAATAATTGCAGTAGGAAATGGTGTCTGTTTAGTTGTTTGTTCCAGCATTTTCTTAATAGAGGAATAGCCTCCATTTGGTCCCCACTCATCAATATAAACATTTCCCTCATTATATAAATGGTGTTCCTGCATCTTTCTTATAAAGGCCTCAAGTCTAACATCCTTGATTTCTTCCATCTCACTATTGCTGATTGTTTTTATAATAGTTTTTCCACCTAGATAGGCAATGTTCTCATGTTCTAATTCCAGTAATCGATCGATAATCTTTTCTGTTGCCTGTTCAAAATCCGATATCACTATATCAAAAGGCCCTGATTTCGGGTCAAAATCACATAGAACTACATTATTATTTGCCTGATAAATTGTTTGTAAATCAACCGCATCAACTCTTCCAATAACAATGATGCCATCTAACTTATTTAGCTCTTCAAGAGGAAATTTTGATTTCCCAATAATCAAAACGTTTGTAATATTAAGTGAAAGTTCTCGACAGATACTTTCCACACCTAAGCGAATAGATAAAAAATATGGATCAATTATTTCCTCTTCTTGTGAAACTGTTAAAATCAGTCCGATATTGTAAGACTTTTTTTCTATCTCTTCTTTATTTGCTTTTTTTCTAGTTAATTTATAATTTAATCTTTCTGCAGTTTCTAATACTTTTTTTCTTGTTTCTTCTGAAACAGATAAAGTAGTATCTCCATTTAATATTCTTGATACAGTGGCATTCGACACACCTGCTTTATTTGCTACATCCTTCATTTTTGTCATTATGCATCAACCGCCTAACTTGTTTTTACTAAAATTAAGTAAAATTATTAAATATAATATAACAAATAAAACGTTTTCAGACAATATTTTTTCAAAATTTAATTAAATATATTTTTAAAAGTAAACTTAATTTCTTTTTTTACTTTTATTGCATTAAAAAACTAATTAACCTATCAAATAAATAGTGTGTTCATAGCTTACAAATAGCTTAACTACTATATTTTTTTATTTAACATCCTTATCTTTGGCATTAAATCAATAATTTCATTTCTTCAAACCCCATTTAAACAAGTAATTATTTTACTAAAAATAATTACTTATAATAAGTAAACAAGGGATTTTTTTAGGAAAAAAACAACTAATTCTTGTTGAATAATCAAAACTAGAAAAGAAAAATTTCATTTTATTTTATTTTCCCCACAAAAAACTCTGATTCTTAACCATATTAAAAGGAAAATATGGGCATTTTATTATAAAATAGAATGGAAATATTTTATGAAAACAGTTCCAATACCTTGCATTTTCCTATAAAATAGAAGAGAAGAAATATTTTTTCTTAATTTAAATTATTATCGTTAAATTTTTTTCACACTTTCTTTTACTTAGATTTTTATATAAAGGAGACTTATATATGTCACATGATTCCTATTATTTAGGCGTTGATATCGGAACAACCAGCACAAAATCTGTATTATTCGGTGAAGCAGGCAAAGTAATCAGCATGCATCATGTTGAATATCCTCTTTACAGTCCAGCACCTGCGATTGCAGAACAAGATCCTGAAGAAATATTTCAAGCGGTCAAAGAAACAATGAAAACTGCTTTAAAAAAGGGAAATATAAATAATCAAAAATTAAAGCTTGTTTCTTTCAGTTCTGCCATGCATAGTGTAATCGCATTAGATGAAAAAGGAAAACCGCTGACTCGCTGTATCACTTGGGCAGATTCTAGGGCCAGCGAATGGGCAACTAAAATAAAAAAAGAATATAACGGCATGGAAATTTACAGAAAAACAGGAACACCAATCCACCCAATGGCACCGCTTTCTAAAATAGCGTGGCTGCGCACTGATTTTCCAGAGATTTTCGCTAAAACGAAAAAGTTTATTGGAATTAAAGAATATATTTTCTATAAGTTTTTTGATGAATATGTAATGGACCACTCTATTGCATCGGCAACTGGAATGTTTAATCTTTTTGAATTAGATTGGGACAAAGAAGCGTTAGAAGTTGCAGGAATATCGAAGGAGCAATTGCCTACACCAGTCCCGACTACTTATTATTTGCAGAATCTAAAAGAAGAGCATGCGAGTGAATTGGGAATTTTGCCGACTACTCCTTTTGTTGTTGGAGCAAGCGATGGTGTATTATCCAATTTAGGCGTCAATGCTATTGATCCTGGAGTTGTTGCTGTGACAATTGGTACAAGCGGCGCCATTCGCACGGTAACAGATAAGCCTGTAACAGACCCAAAAGGGAGAATTTTCTGTTATGCTTTAACAGAAAATCATTGGGTAGTAGGCGGTCCTGTCAATAATGGAGGAATGACTTTCAGATGGGTGCGAGATGAGTTGGCATCTTCTGAAGTAGAAACGGCTAAACGCCTTGGCATTGATCCATACGAAGTATTAACAAAAATCGCATCACGAGTCTCACCTGGCTGTGATGGCCTTCTTTTCCATCCTTATTTAGCTGGTGAAAGAGCGCCACTTTGGAATGCAAATGCAAGAGGTTCTTTTTTCGGGCTAGGTTTGCATCATAAAAAAGAACATATGGTTAGAGCCGTGCTAGAAGGTGTTATCCTAAACCTTTATACAGTTATGCTTGCATTGCAGGAAGTAATTGGAGAGCCTAAACAAATTCAGGCAACAGGAGGATTTGCCCGCTCTGCATTATGGCGTCAAATGATGGCAGATATATTCGACCAAGAAGTAACAGTTCCAGAAAGCTTTGAAAGCTCTTGTTTAGGTGCCATTGTGTTGGGAATGTACGCACTTGGAGAAATTAAAGACTTCTCTATCATGCAAGAATTAGTTGGAAGCACCCATTCCCACGAGCCAATTAAAGAAAATGTTGACATATATCAAGACTTAACATCTATTTATATTCGCATTTCTCGTTTATTGGAAAATGAATATGATCAAATTGCAGACTTTCAGAAAAAATGGGTAAAATAAAATCCGTTGCTATAAAGAAACGTAGGAGCCGTCTGATAAGTCCTTAATATAAAGCCAGTGGAAAAAACGAGTTTTTCCACTGGCTTTTGTTCTGATTTTTCACTGAGAGCAGCTGGCGGATGCCTACTACTTTCAGAATGTTATTGCTAATGCCCCCTCAAAACTCTCCATATGCTTGATCCAGTCCCCGCAATCAAAACATTTGGAATGACTAATTATTCTTAATATGATTGAACTTACTTTCTACTCCAACTTTATATCGTGAATAGCAAGAAGACTGTTTGGGAAGCTTGGTGTCACCTCTATTATTTATCTATATTTTAAAGCCTGAATGTTTGAAATTCTATACTTAACAGGTGGAAGATAGATTGATTAGAGTGAAAGGGGTAACACTCCTACGGGATGTCCGAGCCCCTGCTAGAGCACCCTGCAGAGCGAAGCGACAAAGCGGCTCGGCGCTCGCCCTATGGAAATCAACCTCCCATTTAAAAGAAAAAAAATAAATAAAAAAATGTAAACAAACTTCCTTTTTAAGGAGAATTTGTCTACATTCTGAATCATCCTATTATTCAATAATTACATATCATCGATATGCCTAAGCATTTTCCACACTATGCCCACCAAATTCATTTCGCAGGGATGCTACAACTTTTCCTGCAAATGTATCTTCTTCCAATGAACGATAGCGCATCATTAAAGATAATGCCGTTACCGGAATAGCTGCCTGCAGATCCAAAGCCGTCTCCACTGTCCATTTTCCTTCACCAGACGAATGCATAACCCCTTTAATACCCTCTAAGTTAGGATCTTTAGAAAATGCATTTTCTGTAAGTTCCATTAGCCATGATCGAATAACAGACCCATTATTCCATACTCGTGCAACACTTTCGTTATCAAAATTGTATTCGCTCTTTTGCAGCAGTTCAAACCCCTCTGCAATTGCTTGCATCATACCGTATTCTACACCATTATGAACCATTTTCAAAAAGTGCCCGCTTCCACTTTCACCTGCAAACATATAGCCTTTGTCGACACATAAATCTTTAAATAACTGCTCAATTGACTGAAAGATTTCTTTATTTCCACCAATCATCATGCATGCACCATTTCTAGCTCCGCTTGTTCCTCCGCTAGTGCCGACATCTAAAAAGTGAATGTCCTTTTCCCCAAGTTCCTTTGCTCGCTGCTTCGAATCTTTATAATGAGAATTTCCGCCCTCGATAATAGTGTCTCCTGCTGATAAAACTCCCTTTAATTCTTTAATGACACCTGTTGTTATCTCCCCTGCTGGAACCATAACCCATATTACTTTCGGACTTGGCAATGCTTCTACAAGTTCTGCAATTGAATAAGCGCCATTTGCCCCTTCTTTTTTTATTTCATCTACAGCGCTTACATTTACATCAAAAGCTGTTACACTATACTTATGGTCCAATAAATTCATTGCTAAATTATAACCCATTTTTCCAAGGCCGATTAATCCAATATTCATAGTTGATACTCCCTTTGAAAATTTATTTCATTTCTTATTATTATTATACGAAATTTTTTTCGTAAAATAAACCTTTTTGAAAAATATTTTTTCAAAAGAAACTATGCTATACTTTTTATATTACAATCGAAAGGATAGAATACTATGGCGCAAAATTGTATAGGTAAAATTCGTTCCTATTATGCGAGATTAAGTGAAAAAGAAAAGAAGATTGCCGATTATATTCTAGATAATCCAGAAAAAATTATTCATTCTACCATTAATGAATTAGCAGAGGATTTAAATGTGGCAGACGCAACAGTTTTTCGCTTTTGCAAACGGATTGGCTTTAAAGGCTATCAAGCAATGAAAATTGCCCTTGCCTCTGAAATCATTAAGCCCATTCAACAAATTCATGAAGAAATTTCAGAACATGATACAGTAAAAACTGTTACAGAAAAAGTTTTTAAATCAAATGTACAAACATTAGATAACACCCTACAAATTCTCAATGAATCATCTATTCAAAAAGCAGTTGATTTACTGAGAAATGCAAAACGAGTAGAGTTTTATGGCACAGGGGGTTCTGCTGTTATCGCGATGGATGCATTTCATAAATTTGTACGCACAGGAATAAAAGCGTTTACATTTATTGACTCTCACTTTCAGCTTATGTCTGCTTCTCAATTGTCTGAAACTGATATTGCAGTGGTTATTTCACACTCTGGAACTAACAAAGACACGTTGAATATATTAAAAACCGCAAAAGCCAATGGAGCTAAAACAATCAGCATTACTGGTTATCCAAAATCACCCATTGCGCAGATTGCTGATGTTGCGCTATTTACTAGTTCAGAAGAAACAGAGTACCGTTCTGAAGCATTATCCTCTAGAATTGCCCAACTTAGCTTAATAGATGCACTATATGTTAATATGATGATATTAAATAAAGAGACAGCTAATAGATCCCTTGATAAAATACGGAGTGCCATATCCGATACAAGAATGTAATATAGCTTACTTAAAGATCTTACTCTACCATTTGAGAAGATCTTTTTGTATTCCAATTTATATAATATAAAAAGGTGCGCTATTCTAGAATAGTTCCCCAATTTTATAAAGGAGAAAACTAATTCTTTTAATAGCGCACCTTTTTAACAAGTGCTTAAATAAATAAATCTAAAAGTAAAACGCCGCCAAATGCTACAAACGATAATACTGTTTCTAAAACAGTCCATGTTTTAAATGTTTCTTCTACAGATAATCCTAGATACTCTTTTACCATCCAGAATCCTGCATCATTTACATGGGAGAACATTAATGATCCAGCGCCTGTTGCAAGAACTAACAATTCTAAATTAACCCCAGACATATGCTCAATAATTGGTGAAACAATTCCCGCAGCCGTTGTCAATGCTACCGTTGCAGATCCAGTTGCGATGCGAATTAATCCAGCAATTAAAAAAGCTAAAACAATTGGTGATAAAGATAAGCTTTCTGACATATTCCCGATTGTTGCACCTACACCACTGTCAATTAATACCTGTTTAAATGCTCCGCCTGCTCCAATGATTAATACAATGGAACCAACAGGCAAAATGCAGTCTTCAGTAAACTTTTTAATTTTATCTTTATCCATTCCTTGACGGAATCCAAGGAAATAAAAAGCGAAGAATACAGCAATCAATAAAGAAACTAATGGGCTGCCGATAAAAGCCAATGCGCTTCTAACATCGCCTGAGAAAAATTTCATATATGGAGCAGCAGTTCCAATAATCATTAAAATAACAGGCAATAGAATAGCTAAAAATGAAAGTCCTGTATTTGGCAATTCAGATTCCTTTTTTTGCTCTACCTTAATTAAATCAGGCTCATCCTTTGGAACTACTCGTTTGTTTATCCATTTCGCAAATAACGGTCCGCCAATAATGCCTGCAGGCAACGCAATAATTAATGAATATAATAGCACTTTTCCTAAGTTTGCTCCGTAAATGCCAATTGCAGCAATTGCTCCGGGATGCGGCGGCACAAGACCATGTACGATGGAAAGTCCAGCAATACCTGGAAGAGCGATCAATAATATATTTTTTTTCGTTGCTTTTTGAATAGAAATAACAAGCGGCAATAAAATTAAAATACCAACTTCAAAAAATACAGGTATTCCAATGATAAATCCTGAAAAAAACATCGCCCACGGCAGCTTCTTCTCACCGAAAGCCTTTACAAAAAAGTTTGCAATTTGTAGGCCTGCTCCAGATTCAGACAACATTTTTCCGAGAATTGTACCAAGAGCAAGAATTCCGACTAAATGCCCTAAAACACCGCCAACCCCGGTTTCATAAGCACCTACAATTTTATCCCACGATAGACCTGCAAATATAGCTAAAAATAAACTCGCAACTGTTAAACTAATAAATGCATGCCACTTAAACAAGGAAACTCCTAAAATGACAAGAATAATAGAAAGCAGTGTGATGATTAATAAATAGGCATCCATAAAACTACCACCTTTGTCCATTTGTATATCAAATATATTTTGTAAGCATTTTCATTTGATAATTGTATTATACGAAAAAATTTTTCTCAAATCAACTATAAATAAAAAAAATTTTTATTTCATTATATTCCATTTTTTAAGATTTTACATTTCTTACATATAGCTTATCTGCTTCTTTTCTTGGATTTTACCTTATTTTCCTGCACATCTTAATTTCTTAATCCAATTTTCATTTTTATTTCATTTTTATTTCATGTTGCCTCCTTATTATTAATCCGAAGAAAATGGAACCATTTTCTGATCAGGCTAAAGGACGATTTTCCCACGATAGTTCGTATACGAATATTTTACCCTCGAACTAACCATATTAATTTCTAAAGGAGACGTGATATGAGAGACGCTTTAAATAATGAACTTCTACGTTCGTATGCGAATATTAATAAGGCTTATTTTCAGCTTCTTAAAATAGATGCAGAAAGAATGGGAATAACAGTCGTCCAATTAAAAACAATGTATCGAATATCGGCTCATCCTAATACTGGATTAGGAGAACTTGCAGAAATTCTGCGATTGACAAAAAGCACAGTTAGTGGCGTCATTGATCGCCTTGTACATCAAGGTTTAGTCGAACGGACCATTCAATCAACTGACCGCCGTGCGATTAATCTCAAACTGACTGAAAAAGGGCAAAAAACTTTAAAGCAGCTATTTGAAGGAAAATCTATTGTATCCGAAAAAACGCATGAAATAATGAATATGCGAAAAGAAGATATAAATAAACTTTTATCTTTAAACAATCAAATCTTATCTATTTTAACCGCTAGGGAGGACATTTATTAATGAATGCAAAACGCATGATACTAATTAACATCATTTTACTAATTGTATTAGTTGGTGGTGGCTTTACAGGATATTATTTCTATGACAAATCGGTTTCTTATATTTCTACAGATAATGCACAAATTGCCGGACAACAAATCAACATTGCTGCACCAGCTTCCGGAAAATTAACAGCATGGGATGGAAACGTTGGGGATCATTTCAACAAAAATGACAAAATTGGAACAATTAAAGTAACAACAGAAACAGGTACAGTTGATATGGGTGTGGCTGTTCCTGCTAACAGCACTATCGTTCAATCAAGTGCAGTGGAAAATTCTTATGTAGCAGCAGGAACAGCTCTTGCAAAAAGCTATGATATGAGCAATCTTTGGGTTACAGCAAATGTTGACGAAACAGATCTTAATGATGTAAAGGTTGGCCAAGATGTGGACTTATATGTAGATGCATATCCTGATACAACTTTAACTGGTAAAGTTGATTCATTAGGTCTAGCAACATCTGCAACATTTTCTCTTCTTCCAACAAGCAATAGTTCTGGAAACTATACGAAAGAAACACAAGTTATCCCTGTTAAAATCTCCATTGATAATTACGGTGGTTTAGATCTAGTGCCTGGTATGAATGTAACTGTGCGAATCCATAAGTAGGTGATGACATGACCATATATATCGCAAGTTATGCTGTAATTAGTGTTTTATTATTAATTGTAGTGAACTACATGATTCGAAAAAGAAATAGACGCACCGCATTCGATTCAGCTCAGCCCAGTATAGTCAAAGAGGAATGGCCAAATAACGACACAGCAGAACCTGAGTCCATTCAATCAATGGATGATACAATTAAAGAAACAATGCAGACATCTGCCATAACAGAACCTGCATTAGAATATGTCAGTGATCCTAGTGATGCGGAAGAAGAAAAAATAAATACCGCTTCTGCTAAGCAAAAAGAACGAAAAGATTTCAGCATGGATTTTGAGGGCGGCCGCGGCAAAATTATTGCAGCAGTAATGCTTGGCGCTTTTGTAGCTATTCTTAATCAAACCTTATTAAATGTAGCTATTCCTCATATTATGAATGATTTGGGTGTATCAACAAGTACCGTTCAGTGGCTGTCTACTGGCTATATGCTGACAAATGGCATCTTCATTCCCATTACACCATTTCTAATAAACAAGTTAGGAACAAGAAAACTCTTAATCTTGGCTATGACTGCCTTTACAATTGGCTCTTTAGTATGTTCCATTTCAACGGGATTTTCTATGCTGATGATTGGCCGCATTATTCAAGCAGCAGGAGCAGGCGTTATTATGCCACTATTAATGACTGTTTTTTTAACTATCTTTCCTCCAGAAAAAAGAGGGACAGCAATGGGTATCATGGGAGTAGCAATGATTTTTGCGCCCGCAATCGGCCCAACATTATCTGGTTGGCTAATTGGCCATTATTCATGGAGAGTCTTATTTGATATTGTTATTCCATTTGGAATAATTGATATTATCATTGCTGTTCTTTGGATGAAAAATGTTACAAAAATCACCAATCCTAAATTTGATACTTTGGGGTTTATCACCTCTACTATCGGATTAGGTTTCCTGCTTTATGGATTCAGTGAAGCAGGAAATGATGGGTGGGACAGCAAAACAGTTGTTATCTCCCTTCTTATAGGGATTGTATTTTTAGTTTTATTTGTCTGGAGAGAGTTCAATACAGACACACCAATGCTGGATTTGCGTGTATTTAAATACGATATTTATGCTTTAACGACTGTTGTAAGCATGGTTGTAAATATGGCGATGTTTGCTGGGATGCTATTGCTTCCTATCTATTTGCAGAACATCAGAGGATTTACAGCACTTCAGTCCGGTTTATTAATGCTGCCTGGTGCAGTAATTATGGGGATTATGTCTCCTATTGCTGGTAAATTGTTTGATAAAATGGGGGCTAGACCACTTGCAATCTTTGGTCTGATTATTACGGTTCTGACAACATGGGGCTTTACACAATTAACCATGCAAACAACTTATGCCCATATTATGATGCTGTATATTTTCCGGATGTTCGGCATGTCCTTTATTATGATGACTGTTATGACAGAAGGCATGAATCAGCTGCCTCTCCACTTAACAAGTCATGGAACAGCTGCTTCTAATACAGCAAGAACAGTTGCTGGAAGTATCGGAACTGCATTTTTGGTTACGGTAATGACCAATCGGACTCAATTTCATACAGCCAACTATCATAATATTATTACAAGCGATAATCCTTATATTGCGGAAAAAATGGCACAGCTTGGCCAAGGATTTGCTGCACTTGCAGGTCTGCCAGCAAGCTCAGGCAATGCATTAGCTATCTCCACTATTTATGGAAAAGCTGCACAACAGTCTACCATTAATGGCATAAATGATGCATTTATTGTCGCAACAGGAATAACAGTAGTTGCTTTGATATTAGCTTTTTTCATTAGAAGATCTGCTACTGCAAAAACAACTAAATAAACCTAAACGCTCTTTTTAACTATAATAGTTATAAAAGAGCGTTTTTTTATGCTAAAACGCCTCTATTCTATGCATTGCACCACTCATTTGGAACAAAACGAAAAAGAGATTCACAATTTGTTCAAAAAAATATGGCTTGTTTGTGAAATAAATCACAATTTTATTTTATTTTCTTCTTTTTTTGTTATATTTAACTTGTAATCATCATTTACCATACCTTTTAAAAAGGAGAGATATTTTATGTTCATTTCTTTTATTAGAGAAAATAAAATTGCCGCAGGGATTTTAACGCTTCTTCGCTTGTATCTAGGCTATTCTTGGCTTACTTCTGGCTGGGGAAAATTAACGGGGGGCAGCTTTGATGCTGGAGGATTTTTGGCCAATGCAGTGAATAATCCTGTGAAAGGTCCTGATGGCACTGCAGTATATAGCTGGTACACTACTTTTCTTGATAGCTTTGCACTTCCAAATGTAGAACTTTTTAATACCCTTATTCCTATAGGTGAAGTATTAGTTGGATTAGGACTAATACTCGGATGTTTAACAACTGCCGCTGCTTTTTTTGGATGTTTAATGAATTTCTCCTTTCTGCTTGCTGGCACCATTTCTCACAATCCAACAGATATTTTACTAAGCACTATTCTCCTAACCGCTGGCCTAAATGCAGGATATTATGGATTAGATAGATGGGTCATTCCTTATGTACGAAAAACTATGGGCAAACGTTCTTCTGATAAAATAACGAATACTCCTTTATAAAGCGAAACTTCATCAGTCATTTCACTTCGAATCCCTTCGATGAGGCCAAAAGCCCATTAATACGTAAAAAACGAACACTCAGTAAAGCCACTGAGTGTTCGTTTTTGATGGCTAGTTCCTTATCATTGTAAATGCCCTAATTCTCATCACTCTCAACTAAGTGCTTTAGCATGGATAATTTATTTCCCCAGAAACGTTCATAATATGAAATCCATTCTTTTATATCCGCCAATGGTTCAGGAGAAAGTGTATAAAGCTTTTCCCGCCCGTTTTTTTGCGAAGTGACAAGTTTTGCTTCTGATAAAATATGCAGATGTTTAACAATTGCTGTTCGGCTTATTGGAAATTGTTTCGCGATATCTGTAATCGCCAAATCTTGTTTTGCTAATAATTCCATTACCTTTCTTCTTGTCGGGTCTGCTATCGCCTGATAAACATCATGTTTTTTTGCTGTATTATCCATTGCTCTCTATAGCCGCTTTCAACCTAGCAGCAATCTGCTCCCATCCCCCATTCATGCGATTGCGGATAACAGAAACTTTCTCATTCGCTTTTGCAACAATTGTATTAGACTCTTTCCATCCTCCATGAATAACAGTGAACTCGGTGCTATCGTTTTCCAATTCTTTTAATAAAAAAGACACAATCCAGCCATCCAGATCCCAAGCAAAGGTTAATTTTTTCGGTGGATCTACTTCTATTACTTTACAAGGGGACGGCCCAAATGGACCATGCAAATGAAATTTATACCCTTCTTCCAGCTGAAAGTCATTTGGCATAAACCATGCTGCTATCCCTTCAGATGTTGCAACTTTTTTCCATACCTTGTCTATTGATGCATTTATTACTATCTTCTGAACAATATCCTGTGCTTTTACACTCAAAACAAACACCTACTCTTTTTTAATATAACACCTTTTGGTTACATTTATTATAACACCTTTTTGTGTTATATCAAATTTTTATTCTTCCTAATTTCCTTAATATCATTATTCATAGAAGACAAGTTGATTTGCAAGCAAACTTCTCTGGCAATCAATCAACCTCTGATTGCTGCTTCCTTTAAATAAAAGCGCTAAATCTCTTTTTTGCAAAATAAATGGACCATCGACTAATATATCTATTGCAGAACAAAACTCCATAAATTTTGCCCCATGTAGTTTCACCAGATTCTCCCATGTATATCCTGTATAGCACCAGATATTTTTTCCACCTTGCTTTAATTTTTTTGCCAAAACAATAAGTTCATCTAATTGGATAAGCGGCTCTCCCCCGCTGAATGTAATATTTGTTAATGTATTCATCATCAGTTCTTCATAAATGTCATCCACCGAACGACTTGTACCAATGTTTTCATCCCAGCTTTTAGGATTATGGCAGCCAAAGCAATGATGAGGGCAGCCAGCAAAAAAGACCGTGCTTCTTAAGCCTGGACCATCTACAATACTATCATGAATAATCGTTATTACTTTCATTGATGTTTCACTCGTTCCCGCTCTTCTGCACGTTTTGCTGTATTCCATTTATCCAATGATCCAACAAGATATCCGGTAATTCTGCGGATTCTTTCTATATTCCGTTCATTTTTTTCCCCGCAGCTTGGGCAATCCTTATTAATAATTCCAGAATATCCGCATGATAGACATCGATCAACTGGGTGATTAATGCTTCCATAACCAATGCCCGCTTCCTTCATTGCACAAACAATCGTTTTTACAGCGTCTATATTTTTGCTTGCATCTCCATCCAACTCTACATATGTTATATGTCCTCCATCTGTTAATTCATGGAAGGCAGCCTCTTTTTGAATTTTTTCCAATGCTTTAATAGGATAGTAGACAGGAATATGAAAACTATTTGTAAAATACTCTCGATCTGTTATTCCTTTTATATAGCCATGCTTCTTTTGTGTCACTCGCAGCGCTTTTCCAGCAAATGATTCTGCAGGTGTCGCAATCAAAGAATAGTTTAGTCCATACTCTATTGTTGCTTCATCGGCATATGCTTTCATCTTTTTGACTATCTGAACCCCTAACTCATATGCATCCATGCTTTCCCCATGATGTACACCTAATAAAGCTACCAAACATTCTGCTAAACCGACAAATCCAATCGATAATGTGCCTTGTTTTAATGTTTCTGCTAAATGATCATCAAATTTTAACTTTTCTCCATCTGCCCATACTCCTTGTGTGTAAAGAAACTTAAAATTTGCTGCCTTTTTTGTGCTTTGATATCTATATCGCTCCCATAGTTGTCTAACCGCAACTTGGCAGTACTTCTGCAAATCAATAAAAAACTGTTCAATAGAACCTGCTTCTAATGCAAGCAAAGGCAAATTAATGCTTGTAAAAGATAAATTCCCTCTCCCTACTGCTTGTTCTTTTCCATGAATATTTCCCATTACTCTTGTTCTGCATCCCATCGTAGCTATTTCCGATTGTGGAGTGCCATCATAATATTTGGCATTAAACGCGGCATCCAAAAAAACAAAATTAGGAAAAAGTCTTTTGCTGGTTGTTTCAAGAGCCAAATCAAATAGATCATAGTTTGGGTCCTGTGGTGCATAATTAATGCCTTCCTTTACTTTAAATACAACAATTGGAAAAATTGGCGTCTCTCCTTTTCCCAATCCTGCTTGTACAGCTTTTAATAAGCATCTTGTGAGCATTGTTCCCTCTTTTGAAGTATCTGTTCCTAAATTAACAGACACAAAAGGAGTTTGCCCCCCGCCCCGGGAGTTCATGCTATTGCAATTATGAATAAAAGCTTCACACGCTTGAAATGTGTCTCTTTTTGTCCATTCCCATGCCTGCTTTTCTAATTCCTCTTTTACCTCTATAAGATTTTGCAAATTCATTCGATGTTTTTCATATGTCTTTTTTATATATGGAGCCAAATCGTAATCTAGCATAGGAATTGCTTGTCCCCCATGCTGCTGGTTTTGATTTGCCTGCAAAATGATGGATGTTAGCGCCATTGCACTCATAATGCTATTTGGCTCTCGCATATATCCATGTCCTGTATTAAATCCATCTTCTAGTAGTTTTCCCAAAGGAATCTGGCAGCAAGTAGTTGTGCCAGAAGAATAAAAATCGAGATCATGTATATGTATATATCCCTCTTTATAGGCAGTTTTTGCTTCCTCAGACAGAAGGTTTTCAATCGTATAATGTTTTGACGAAGAAGAAGCAAAATGCATCATATGCCCCATTGGAGAGAGGCCATCCACATTCGCATTCTCCTGAATATAGTCTGGATTATCACTCTTCATAATCTCTTCAAATTCCCTAATAAGTCCTGTATAATTAGTCACTTTTTACCCCTCCATATTTTTTTCCCTAATGACATTATAAAGGAAGACGACACGATAAATACTATATATTGTGCATTTTTCATTAAATGTACACAATATATAGAAAAAAACTGAACTTTTATCTAAGTTCAGTTTCTTTTCCTTGATTATGATTTAAGAGATAAACTTTTTTTGTTCTGACTCAATTTCTCCCCTTTTTTTATAAGCAAACTACTCGCCAATGCAACAATACTAATCCATAAATGTCCAGTTATAATTCCTATAATTAATATTAGCAGCGTAAGGAATAAACCCAAATTCCATAATAGTGAATTTTTTTCCATCTTTATTCCTCCGTATTATAAGAATATCATCTGGTTCTAACCGACAAAATTTTGCTTGTGACATTAGTGTAGGAGTCATAATCCAATGTTCCTCACTTACTTTCGCTGTGATATTTCCCCCAGCGGCATTTGTGATAAACCGATCAAACATCATTTGTGTTACTTCACAAAGATTCTGTCTTTCTTTCATGTAGATTATATAACTCCTATCATATTGCCAAAACCAAAAATATGAATACGTTTACATCACAATATTTACTCTATAATATGTATACTGTTGGGATGAAAATATTCTATTCTTATACTTTTCCATTCTATAAAGTGTCCACTCAAGAACTCCTATTTATATAATAGAACTTTCTAAAGGCGAATCTTGACAGCCTTTTAAAAATTTTTATGCATTTTAACTTTTGAGTTCTTATTATCTAGCGCATGCAATATAATTAGAGGCTATCCCTAGATCTCCCCTAATTCAAATTCATCAATAAATACTCGATATTCAGTTAATGGCAGTGACTATGTTAAACTAAAAAAAACAAAGGATAACTAAGGAGGTTTTTTTATGAAAACTTCAAAAAGCACTATTCAAGAATTGATTTTTAAAAGCAAGGAATTACAGGAAGAAGTGACATTGCTTGTATACCTTCCTCCCGCCTACTCTCCACTATACAAATACAATGTTCTGATTGCCCAAGATGGGAAAGACTATTTTCAATTTGGTCGAATTGGAAGAGCTTCAGATGAACTGCATACAGCAAATAAAATGGAAAATACTATTATTGTTGGTATTCCATATAAAAGTGTGCATGATAGATGGGAAAAATATCATCCAAAAGGCAGCCAAAATAAAGCATATATCCGCTTTTTAGCACATGAGCTTGTTCCATATATAGATGAAAATTTCCCAACACTATCTATGGGGCTTAGCAGAGGTTTAATCGGCGACTCATTAGGTGCGACCGTATCGCTTATGACAGCTCTGCAATACCCCCATACATTTGGAAAAGTAATGCTTCAATCACCATTAGTAAATAATGATGTTTTGGCAATGGTCCGCGGCTTTAAACACTTTCATCTTCTTGAAATATTCCATACTATAGGAAAAGAAGAAACAGCGGTAAAAACAACAGCACAAACAATTGAAGATTTTTTAACGCCAAATCAAGAGCTGGCTGATTATTTGACTCGTACAAATGCCGATTATTTTTATGAAGAATTTAATGGAGATCATACGTGGAAATATTGGCAGCCTTATGTAAAAACAATGCTTGAAGCAATGTACACATAAATGCACTTGCTATTTTATGTTTTCACGATAAAAATGGTATAAATATTAAACTAAATTTTCATTATTTTGTTATAATATCTTACATAGTAGCTGACAGGTTGTAATGCTATAAATTGTCTTTTGTTTATCTAATCCTTTACGCTTCATCAAAAAAATGGAGGTTATAAATATGAAATACGGTATTGCTATTTTTCCAGGAAAAGAGTTGCAAGATTTAGCTAATTCTTTACGAAAACGGTTTGATCCTAAGTATGCATTAATTCCCCCACATATTACACTTGTAAGTGATTTTGAAGCCAATAATAAGGAAATCAAAGAAATCACTAAAAAGTTAGAGCAAGTAGCCAGCCATTTTCAGTGTATTGACTTGAAAATAAAAAAAATAAGCACCTTTCAGCCTGTAAATAATGTTGTTTATTTAAAAATTGAGCCTAATGCTGATTTAGCAGATTTGCATACAGAGCTTTTTAGTACACTTCATTTAGAAAAGCCAACTCATGCTTTTGTCCCTCATATCACACTGGGTCAAGAGTTATCCCATGACCAGCATTTGGATATGTACAGCAGTTTGCGTATGCGAAAGTTTAACTATGAAGAAACAGCAGACCGATTTCATTTATTGTACGAATTAGAGAACGGTTCTTGGACTGTTTTTGAAACATTTCGTTTAGGAAAGGATAAGTGAAATATACATGGAAGTTAATATCGTAAAAACTGAAAAAGAATTGGAAGATGCCTTTTCCATTCGCCGGACTGTTTTTGTTGATGAACAGCACGTCCCTTTGGAAGAAGAAATGGACCATTTTGAAAAGGAGAGCACCCATTTTGTTTTATATGATAATAAAAAGCCAGTTGGCGCAGGCCGCTATCGCTTAATCGACCATTATGGCAAAGTGGAGAGAATTTGTATCCTTAAAGAAAACCGCAAAGGCGGCGCTGGAAAAAAACTAATGGATGCCATTGAAGCCTATGCTCTTTCTTGTCGCGTGCCTGCGCTGAAATTGAATGCGCAAACCCAAGCCATTCCCTTTTATGAAAAGCTTGGATATAAAGCCGTCTCAGAAGAATTTTTAGATGCCGGCATTCCCCACAAAACAATGACAAAAATATTCAATTATTAATAACCGAAAAAGAGGAGCTGTCCAATACATAAATTGTTTGCTATGGACAGCTTCTTTATCTTCCCTGCACTTTCCTTTTACTCATCCTTCCCTTCTTTTTAGCAATTGGATAGATAAATCAGTCCTTCCGCTATTTTCTCCCTAATAAAGTTAAACTAGCAATCAAAATTTTACGGGCAAGTTTCTTTCTATCTAAATTTCTCGCTTTCATTTATCATCTCTTAGGCGGAGATCAAAAGCCTGGATGCGTGATAAATTTTTTCCATATGTAACCCCATCTTTTTTCGTTTAAATTTTCGCCATTTGCCTAAAATGGTAGAGAAGGGGGGATTGACCTGAACTTTTTTCATATTTTTACGGAACTATTGATTGGTTTTATCGCTTTGCTGTTTTTGACAAAAGTATTAGGAAAAACAGAGATTACTCAAATAACTACTTTTGATTTCGTATCGGTATTGGTTCTTGGTGAACTGGTGGGAAATGCGTTATATGATGATAAAATTGGCATTCCTGAAATTTTATCTGCTGTTGGCGTATGGGGATTTCTTATTTATCTAACAGAACTTTTAACGCAAAAATTCCGTTCATCCCGATCGCTTTTAGAAGGAAAGCCAGCCATTATTATAAACAAAGGTAAAATCGACTATAATGAAGTTAAAAAAAATCGCTTAGACTTAAATCAATTGCAGCATCTTTTGCGTGCTAAAGATATATTTTCGTTCAGTGAGTGTTATTATGCTATTTTAGAAACAGACGGTACGATCAGTGCAATGAAGAAGCAAATGTTTTCAACTCCTACAAAACAAGATTTAAACCTTCCCTTGCAGCATACAGCCTTGCCGATCAGCGTGATAATGGATGGAGAAATTATACAGGAGAACTTGCCTTTTGCCCAATATGATAAGGATAAATTAAGTCAAGAGCTCAAGCGTTTAGGTATAGCTTCACATAAAGAGGTCCTTTATGCGGAATGGCAAGAAAATATGCCTTTGTATATACAAAAATATGAAGAAAACACGTAATATACCTATTGGATCTCATTTTCTAAAAAGTGAGTTCCTTTTTTTAAACAAACAGATCGATATGCGTCCCTTTTCCTGTTGCTTTCGCTATTAATTCCTGCACTTCTTTATTTTTGGCTGTCTCTCGCTTTTCTTTTGATTCCTCTTTTTGCAAATATTCCTCGCCTGTTTGCATGCTTGTTCTCTTCTCCAAAGAATCAGGTATAGGAAATAGCCGAAAAACCTCCTGCTGTTTATAGGGATTCGTTTTTCTGCCGATGTCACGTAATGTATATTGCTCATATTGATAATTATTTACTGGAAGAATATAGCCCATCCTTTTTCCCCCTTGACATATAGTTTCAACTATCTTTTACATATAATCTTGTCTTTATGGATACTGTTAACTATTTATTAATATTTTCCACTATAGGAATAGGTTTAAACCTTGGGCACTCTTTCTTCTCTCCTATGATTTTGATATGATAGAATGTATTCCTTGCTTTTTTCGATAGCCTATAAACGTTATAAAACAATAGATTTGAGGTTAGATATGTTATCTGCTTTTTACGTAAATACACTTATTCATTTACATTCCATTAATAGAGAAAATCTACAGAAAATATATGAAGATGGAAAAAAAGGGCTGCTTGCATGCCCAGCCTGCGGGGAAGCAGTAAGGCTTTACTTAGGAATAAAAGACATTCCCCATTTCTATCATTATTCCAAGAAGGTAGATTGCAAGGAAGATGCTGCAACCTTAAGCAGCGAAACAGCTGCTGCCATAGAATATGAAGAAAGAAATGGATTTAGAATTCCTAAATCACGCGCCATCATAAATGAATCAGCTAGAACAGAATATAAAAAAACAAAACAATTAACCGTACAGGCTAATTTTCAGCCAACTGCAGCAAAACCTTCTTTCAAAGAAAATTACCTTCACAAGCTTTTTAAGTCAGGAATAGCTTTAGATTCATCCCAAGCAGACGCTGTTTCTTTAGATGCTGGCCATGCATTAGTTATTGCAGGGGCAGGAAGCGGTAAAACTCGTGTATTAACAGCAAGAGCTGCTTATTTAATACATGAAAAACATGCTGAACCTTCATCGGTTATGCTTGTTACCTTTACTAATAAAGCTGCGGCAGAATTAAAGGAGCGTTTGCTGAAATATCCAAATATGTCCCGTTCAGTCGTCAATAAAATAGTAACAGGCACTTTTCACCGCATTCTCTATCAAATTTTACTGTTTCATCAGCCAGATAAATGGCCGCGGCAAAATTTAATCAGCAAAGATTGGCAAAAAGAAGCTTTGTTAAAAGAAGGAGCCCACCAATTAAAATTGGATACAAAGGAATTCCCTTATGATGGGGCTATACAGCAAATTGGAGCCTGGAAAAACTCGATGCTTTTTCCAAACAATATTACTGCATCCAGCGATTGGGAAGAAGCTATACTCCTTCTGTATAAATGGTACGAAGAAAAAAAACACGAACGCAATCTTTATGACTTTGATGATATGCTTCTTGGCGGATATTATTATTTTCTAGAAAATCCTTCTATATTGGAAATCTACCAAAATCGCTTCCGCCATATTTTATTAGATGAATTTCAGGATATTAATAAAGTTCAATATGAATGGGTAAAGTTGATTGCTGCTAAGGCAGAAAGCATTTATGCAGTTGGGGATGATGATCAGTCTATTTATGCATTTCGCGGCAGCGATCCTAAATACCTTCTAGATTTTGAAAAAGATTTTGAAAATGCCAAAATCATTATTCTGGATCATAATTATCGCTCAGCACATGAAATTGTCGCCACTGCTAATGCAGTCGTCAGCAAAAATAAAAAAAGACGCACAAAAAAAATGATTGCGGCCTTTACAGGCGAGGCCCCTTTTCTTTTCTACCCTTATGATGAAGAGGAAGAGGCAACAATGATTGTCACAGATATGCTGGAGAAAATCAGTCAAGGATATAAACCAAAGGATTTCGCCATTCTTTATCGAACGAATACAAGCAGCCGAGCTATTTTTGAACGTCTGACATCTTCCAGTCTGCCTTTTAAATTAGAAGCTGACAGTGGATCCTTTTATAGTCGTTTTATTGTTAAAAGCATGCTTGGATATTTAAAACTAATTATTCATCCTGATCATGGAGAAGCAATCAAAGACGTCTTTCCATCTCTTTTTCTAAAAAAGTCAATTCTCCAAGATATAAAGGCTGCTAGCATATTAGAGGACTGCACTCTATTAGAAGCAGTGGCAAAAGTGAAAACAGGTTTTGCCTTCCAAGAAGCAAAACTAAAAAAAATCCCTGCTGTTCTTGCTTCTTTAAAACAAAAGCAAGCAGTGGATGCCATCTCTGTTATTGAAAAGGAACTGGGCTTTCAAGAGTTTATAAAAAAACGGGGAAATGAAGGAAATCAGTGGGATAAAGGTTCTGATGATATTCGTGATTTAAAAGTGGTGGCAAAAAGATTCGCTTCTATTATCGATTTTATCGGACATACAGATCATATGACTGCAATGAACGCAGAAATGAAAAAACAATATATGCATACAGATAATACGATTACATTAAGTACCATACACCGGGCAAAAGGCTTAGAGTATAAAACAGTTTATATTCTAGGGGCAGTGGATGGTTCTATCCCTCATGATTATGCATTAGAGGCACAAAGAAATAACGATACTTTTCCCCTTGAAGAGGAACGGCGTCTTCTGTATGTTGCCATGACAAGAGCACAAAAAGAGCTATTCGTTTCTGTTCCTATGCAAAACAAAGGAAAAAAAGCGAAAATATCTCGCTTCTTAAATTTCTTATAAGATTCATCATTCTGTTTCCTTATGATAGGCTATGTTAAAGCTTATTGTTGATTTAGAGACACATTTTATTGCTTGGAGTGCCTAGGTGAGACTCCTGCTTAGAGAAGCGAGTCAAAAGAAAATCCGCAAATGCACGTGTAAGCTACTGAAAAAGTTAAATTACTGGATGGGACTATTTTGAAATTGGCCCTTAATCAATAAATGAATCGTTTTTTTGAGTGTTACCATTCGCTTTCCAAAGAGGGCAAATAGATGCATATTCAAACAATAGTGAAATTTCCTTTAATGTCCCTTCCATCATATATTTCAACAGCCTCCGCGAACGCCTCTCACTCCAATCACAAGGCAAGTTTAACAGGGCTTTAAGATCAAACAATAAAAATGGGTTCTCTTTGAGCGACCCATTTTTATTACGCATTAACGAGCTTTTGATCCCCATCTAAGAAAATGATAAAAGAAAACAGGTGGGAAGAAACTAGTCCGTAAAAGCCCGATTTATTCAACTATCAATCTATGGAGGATGGAAAACCCCAAGGATTGAAGTTTCACTTTATTGTTTTATCCAAATAGAATTAAGAGTTGTCTCATTATTTTTTGTTAATCATTTTAGACAATGTATTAAAATCTAATTGTTTGCCGTCTGCGACAATAGATTTAACAATTTTATCTTCTGTTTCTTTCGGCACTGATTTTCCAGCAATTTGGGAAACTTTGCGGATTACGCCTCTTACTGTTTTTTCATCTTTAAAATTAGCATTCTGCAGGGAATTTGCCAGTTCAAAAATATCCTTCATATTCACACCAGTTTTAGACTCTATATTTTTAAAGAAGTTGTTGTTCATATTCGTATATTCCTCCTTCTTAAGCTATTTTACATAGTATGAGAATTAAGAAAAAAGGTGAGCAGAAAGCAAAAAATCCACCATGAACCTACACTTCGGTTTAATTTGCGACTATTTTGCAACAATTAGCTAGCAGCCAAGATTTTAAATAATAACAAAAACCACGAAGAAAATTTTCCTCGTGGATTAGAGTATAATCTTTTATTAGTTATAGAAGCTAGCACCAACAATAACTAAAAGGATAAATAAAACTACGATTAAAGCAAAAGAGGACACACCATAACCACCGCCGTTACCACCATAACCATATCCGCCGTAACACATTATATCTTCACCTCACTTATGCCGTTTTCCTTAATAGCATATGGCTTATCTCCTATAATGTATAGGCAAGCTACCAGTAATAAATAGAATGTACGATTGTCTATGTCTTAGGCTCGGTTTTTGCATCATCATAAAAATCAAAAGTTAAGGTTCCATTATGGTCTACTTGTGCAAGAAACACTTCTTCTAATAGCAGACCTCTTTTTTTTAATGCATTTTCTACCCATTTTTTGCTTAAATTGCATTTATTCATAGCTTTATCATTTAGTTTTCCATCCATTATAATAGAATAAACCTCCTTTTCAACAGGAGGAGCATCTATCATATCTTCCACTAAAAGTGGCTGTTTCGATTTTTTGAGAAGCACACTTAATTCTCCATTAGCTTCAAGTGTTGCAAATTCAATATCTTCCACCCGAAAAATATTTTTAGTTCGAAGCTGCTCTAATAATTCGTCTAAACTATATTTCTCTTTCCTCAAATGCTCTTCTATCAAATTGCCGTCCTTGATAAAAATCGTAGGTGTACCTTCAACAAAGTCACGAAATCTTTTGCTTCTTAAGGAAAAAAAGCCTATAATTAGCGGAATAGCTGTCCATACAATAATAGAAATGACCCCTTCCTTCATATTTAATGCAGAATCCATTGAAATGCTGCCAGCAATATCTCCAACTGTAATTCCGACAATATATTCAAAAAAGGATAATTTGGACAACTGTTTTTTTCCAAGAAGTTTGGTAATAAAAAACAGGCTGACGATAACTAACAGGGCTCGAATAATTGTATGAACGGTTTCAGACATAAGATGCGCTCTCCTAAATTAGTTTATTATCCCTTTGGCTTAAATAGCAATGCACCTATAAAACCGAATATAATAGCAGCTGAAATTCCTGAACTTGTCACTTCAAACATTCCCGTTAAAACACCAACTAAACCATGTGTTTCAGCTTCTTGCATAGCCCCGTGCACAAGAGCATTTCCAAAGCTTGTGATTGGAATTGTCGCACCCGCTCCAGCAAAATCTGCAAAAGGTTCATATAAATTAAAACCATCCAAAATAGCTCCTGCAACGACTAAGGTAGATAATGTATGAGCTGGAGTAAGTTTAGCCACATCAAACATGAGCTGTCCAATTACACAGATGATTCCACCAATAATAAACGCCCAAAAAAACATGGGGAGCATACTTTATTCCTCCTTTTTATTTTTTACTGATCATAGAAATGATTAGGGCCATTTTTTACCCTCCGTTTATTTCAATCGATACTGCATGAGCTATACATGGAATCGATTCATTTTGCTGTACCGTTAATGGCGACAATAAAGCGCCTGTTGCCACAAGTAATATCTTCTTATATTTTCCTTTTTTCATTTCATTTAATAAATGACCATATAATACAGTTGCAGAACAGCCAGCTCCACTTCCTCCTGATTGAACAGGCTGATTTTCTTTATATAGAAGGAGTCCGCAATCTTTAAATTTATCTGGATTAATGTCCCACCCACTGTTTGTAAGCAAAGCAATGGCTGTTTCACGACCAATCTTCCCTAAATCGCCTGTGACAATTAAATCATAATAAGAAGCATCTCTTTTTAAATCATTAAAATGTGCGGAAATCGTATCAGCGGCGGCAGGTGCCATTGCTCCTCCCATATTAAAGGGATCAGAGAGGCCCATATCCATTACCTTTCCGATGGTTGCTGATGTAGTATAAGGTAGATTTAGCTGATTATTATTGGCAGCCAATAAGGCAACTCCTGCCCCTGTCACAGTCCATTGAGCAGTAGGAGGCTTCTGTCCCCCATATTCTGTTGGGTAGCGAAACTGCTTTTCCACTGCAGCATTATGGCTAGAAGCGCCTGTTAAAATTTTTGTCGCACCTTGGTAATTGATGAGAAAAGAGGCTAAAGCTAATCCTTCCATAGAAGTAGAGCATGCACCAAACAAACCAAAATAGGGAATCTTTAAATCCCTTGCTGCAAAACTTGTTGGAGTAATTTGATTGATTAAATCACCCGCTATAAAAAACTGTGTATCTTCTGGTTTTATTTCACTTTTCTGTAACGCAGTTTGAGCCGCTTCCTCCAATAATAAACGATGCGCTTGTTCATAAGAATCTTTTCCCATCCATAAATCATCATGAAGAATGTCAAAATCATCGGACAAATAGCCATTTGCTTCAAATGGGCCGCCAGAAACGCCTGTTGACAAAATAACTGGATGATTAGGAAAAATCCATGATTGTTTTCCCTTCAGCACTTTATAATCCCCCCAATTCAATAATAATGGTTTTGATGAGTGCTACAACAAAAGCTGAAAAAACCCCAAATAAAATTACCGATCCTGCCAGTTTAAAGATATTTCCCCCCACTCCAAGAACAAATCCTTCTGTACGATGTTCAATAGCTGCTGAAATAATGCTGTTTCCAAAACCAGATACAGGAACTGCACTTCCTGCTCCAGCAAATTGGCCGAGCCGATCATATATGCCAAAACCAGTTAATAGCATGGAAAAAAAGATAACTGTTGCACTTGTTGGATTTCCGGATGTCTGCTCTGTAAAGTGAAAAAAATAAATATAGAAATAGGATATAACTTGACCAATTGTACAAATAAGCCCGCCTACAAAAAATGCTTTTAAACAATTTTTAAAAACCGGGCGTTTTGTTTCAAACTTTTTTTCTAATTGTTCATATTGCTGCTGTTGAGGTGTTTTTTGTTTATTTTTTTTATTGGCCACTTTTCTGCCTCCCTTATGTTAATTCTTTTTTCAAGGCAATAATTTGTTTCACTCGTTTATTTGCTTCTTTTTCCGAATAATGATTATGCTCCACGCGGTCGTATAGCCTTACTGTTTCTAAAAAGATTTTAAAATCACTCGATACAGTAAACTTTTCTTCTGGGAAATGATCTTTTAGTTTATCTTTTAATTTCTTTTCAATGCTTTTCATCTTAAGGCGATGCATATGTTCTACCTTATAAGCAACAATGATATCTTTTGCCCCTTTTACAACGGCCACATCATATATTCCGTCTGTGCTGCTTGTTTCTTTTTTTATTTCTTCTACCACCTGCTGATTTGCTCCACTGCTAGTATCTCCAATTACAATTGGCTTTGGATCTATAGTTTTAAGCAAAGCCCATCTGCTTATGCTTGAATATTCCTTTTCACAGCCAGCAAGCAAAAAGCTTAATATAAAAAGGAAATAGACTATTTTTTGTTTATTTTTCATAATATCCCTTCCTATGTATATAGTAGTATTTTTATTGTCCTCGATTAATTGCCTTTTTATGAAAACTTTCCATCACTTCCTATAAACCAATTTTTGTAAAACGCATTTTTCATTTGTATAAAATTATTTGAATCATACAAAAAGAACCCTTTTTTTCAAAAGGATTCTTTTTATTATTTCATATGATCATAAAAGTTATTTAGATGTTTTTTTGCCGCAGCCACAGCCTGATTTTTTTATTTTCTTTTTTTTCTTTGCCACTGGCTTAACAGTTTCTGCAACTTTTTCTGTTTTTTGATTAAACACTCCATATCCCTCCAAAAGTAGTAATAGATACTACTTCTATAGTATGTTTTTATAAATATACCTGTGTGAACAACTTGCCTACTTCAGGCATTTTCCCTTTTTATTCTGTCATCATTAATTTTTGCAATATCACTTCGATAAAAGCTGCTGCTCCAGCTATAGCGAAAACTAATACAAATGGTGCATAGATGGATGGAAATAAATAATACAACAAAATAAGAAAAATTGCGGACCAAACCCCTGTACACCAGTAGCAGCTGATTAATTCTCCAAAAAATCCTCTAACCCTGCCTGATCTTGGCACATAATATACTGTATCTTCTCCCATTTCATTTTTTTCCGTTACTTCCTCAAGCACCAAACTTCGAATAAACTCTGTGATTCTGTCATACACAAGCAGTCTGGTTATTCGAAAGCTTGCCAATACAAGTAAAAGAAAATCCATTAAGCTGATATCCACTCTTATCCCTTCTTTCATCGGTTGCTTAAAGCTATAAAATATTTAGGGAAAATGCCCAAATTTCAAGAAAAAAGGCGTTTGTCCGTAACCCATAAGCCCCTTTGACAATATGTTAGTAGTGTAGTATCGAAAAAGAAAAAGAAAGAAACAAATAAGGAGGAAATAAATTATGGGTTGTGGAAAAAAAGATGATGTTTTAGGTACATCTAGCTGTGTTTGTGAAGTGGTTCGCGCCATTAAAGATATTCAAGATAATGCAGAAGATAATTGCGAGTGTGAAACAAATTGTTTCTCTGAACCATTAGGCTCCCTTGTCTCTCCGACAAAACGCCATAAAGCAGATACTCGTGTATTCACTTTAAAAACTGCTGACGGTTCACCATTCCATGCTTTCTTTAGAGGGGACGACTGTGCATGTGTGTCTATTTTCTTCCGAGTAGAAGAAGTATTTGACAACTGCTGTGCAGTATTAAGAGTTCTTGCTCCTATAAAAAGAACAGAACATGGCAGAGAAACACTTGATATTGTTGGTCATAAAGGCATTGATTTAGGAAAAATTTGCGAATTAGATGGATTCCGCCGTACAAGTGACTGTATTACAGTTGATTTAAAATGCTTCTGTGCAGTTCAATGTATTGCTGACGTAGACTTAGATATTTGTGACTAATAATTACCTAAGCAAACTGGAAAAGCAAGCGGTTATTCCTTTTACCTTATAAAACCAGTCGATTTCGGCTGGTTATTTTATTTGTAACATCTCCTTTATGAATACTGATTTTTTTCTTAGGCTGTTTTTTAAAAGAGTGTTGTTTATCGGATAATTTCCATGAGTAAATCCATGGTTAAAATAGATTGAATGAAGCGAAAAGTGCGAGACTCCTTTGGACAGGCGCTACGTCGAAAAGGCTCACCGTCCGCTCCATAGAAATAACCTAATCCTTTAAAAGCAACAAAGTTTACGAAAACAGCCTTTTCCTATACTGGAAATACTCCTTTTATGTTGGCTGCCACCTAGGTTTGACTCTTTTTCATTTTATGCAGTATTATATCGCTTCATGTTAAAAGGCATAGCTTTTCAGCATACTTCACAAAAAATTCATATTCCAATAAAAAACCTCTTCCTGCTAGAAGAGGTTTTTTATTGGAAGTATTACAAACCAATCATTTTTACTTCCTGTATCTTTGCTAAAGATATTTTCATGACAGATTCATTCATTAGCTTCAATTGAACATAATTATCATCTTTTTCCAAAACAAATCCTCTTACATTCTGATTTTCTGTAATCACAATACAAGGCACAGGTGGAAGCTGCTTTGGAAAATTCAGCAAATAAATAAGCTTTTCATCTATGGACATTTCTTTAAAGCTTTTTAGTCGTTTAAATGCAGATTGTTTATGTTGTTTTTCTTCTTTTCCTTGCGACTCGTTATATTCGATAATTTGCTTTTGCACATCCAAAGAATTGCTGTCTGTAAATTTTTCTGTCGGTACCTGAATAGCTTTTTCTAAAATCTTTTTTTGCTTTTCTAATTGCTGCAGCTGTTCTTCTCTTTTTTTAGATTCTAAATTCGCTTTTTGTTTTTCTTCCTTAAATTTTTTGGAAGAAAAAGTTTTCTGCATCGTATTATTTACAATAGATGGATTAGGTTTTTGAATAAATGCTGGGGAGTTCTTATCTTCTATCTTCTTCTTAGGCATTTTTTTCACCTCCTAAAAAGCACTTATTTTTCTATAATCTTATTTCTCTTAATGTATGCATAAATCACTCAATAAGTTAATAAGTGCCTTTGCTTCATTTTATTAAAAAACATGGATGCTTATTTCTTTTCCAACAAAAAAAACGTTATTTTTCCATATGGAAAAGTAACGTTAGTACATAAAGCATGTCTTATGAAATAATATGATATCCAGAATCCACATGAATATTTTCGCCAGTAATTCCTCTTGCCATGTCACTAAATAAAAATACTGCTGTATCTCCAACCTCTTCTGGAGTAGTAGTTCTTCTTAGTGGAGAACGTTCTTCAATTTCCTTCAGAATGGAATTAAAATCACTGATTCCTTTTGCAGAAAGTGTACGAATTGGCCCTGCAGAAATAGAGTTTACACGAATGCCTTCTTTTCCTAAATCAGATGCTAAATAGCGGACGCTTGCATCCAATGAAGCTTTGGCAACACCCATTACATTATAATTTCTTATTGCACGCTCGCCGCCAAGATATGTTAATGTAACAATGCTTCCTCCTTCTGTCATTAACCCTTTTGCCTCTTTTGCCACCGCTGTTAAAGAGTAAGAACTAATATTATGGGCTAATAGGAATCCTTCTCTTGTTGTATTCATATAATCGCCTTGTAATTCTTCTTTATTGGCAAACGCGATACAGTGGGCAACACCGTGAATAACACCCACTTCTTTTTGAATTTCTTGGAAACAAGCTGCTACTTCTGCATCATTTGTTACATCACAAGGAAGAACAATATTATCTTTTGTATCTAATGTTGCAACAAGATCACGAACACTTTTTTCCAATCTTTCTCCTGCATACGTAAAAATTAAACGTGCGCCTGCTTTATTCAGGGAAGTAGCAATCCCCCACGCAATACTTCTTTTATTTGCAACACCCATCACAACAAAGGTTTTGCCTTTTAACGAAAGAGTCATTCTGTTTCCTCCTATATACTATTACAAGTTATTAGTACCTAGTACTAATTTTACTACAAAGAAGCAAAAAAGAAAAGCCTTGTCCTATAGTCCATTTACTTATTTTTCCTATTCTAAATTTAAGATAAAGAAGGAGCCATCATGAAAACAAAAATAAGCTATCCAATAACTGAAGATCAACTTATTGGATAACTGCATTTTTTATCGACAAAATTCCAGCTTGTTTTTCAACTCTTTTACATACTCTTCTGATCCAGTAACAATTAAATGATCATTATAATGAAGTTCTGTATCCCCATGTGGGACAACCGAATCATTTCCTCGAAAAATTCGGACAAAAATGACATCTCCTGTAAACGGGAATGTTCTTAATGTTATGCCTTCAAAATCTTTATTTTTAAGCGTAATTTCATGCAAAGCTGTTTCGTTGTTTCCTAATAAAGAAAAAATGCTTGGAGATTGAATCAATGCACTCAATAATGTTTTCGTAGATGACAGCATAGAGAATATTTCAATTCCTTCTCTTCTTAGTGCTTCTTCATTTTCTATATCTTCTGCACGACAAATTACTCGATCCACTCCTGCTTCTTTAAAAAATAAGCCCATCTCTGCATTTTTTTCAGTATCACTAGTAGAAACCACTACAATATCAGATAAAAGGATGTCTGTTTGTACTAGAGATTCCTGTGAATATTGATCTAGCTCACTTATTTCAAAAAGTGAATCAGCAATGGTGAAATCCTGTTTTTCCTGCTTTCTATGATAAAAAGTAACTTTATATAAAGAAGACTTTAAATCTTGATATACCTGCATAGTTACTTGATTTACCCCAATAATGGAAACATGGATAACCTTTTCTCCCACCGCTTCTTTTGGAAAAAGTTTTTTAAATACAATTGGTGTAATAATGCAAGAAATGATTGCAACTAAAATAAAAATGCCATTCATTTGCGCTGAGATAATATTCATTCTTTCTCCAATAGCAGCGGCTGCAATCACTAAGGATAATGTCGAAGTCAACAAAAACCCTGAAGCAACAATCGTTTTCATATCATACCATTTTTTCAAATAAAAAATAGGGATTAGCTTGCTTGCCAATAATGCGACTAATAAAAGAGGAATAAATAAAAGCAGCTTTGGATCTGTAAACAAAGACCATATATCCATTTTCACACCAATCATTACAAAAAAAATGGGAATTAAAAAACCATAACCAAAGGAATCCAATTGATGCACTAATTCCTCATTCGGCGATAGCAAGGACACCAACACTCCTGCCAAAAAAGCTCCAAGGATATTTTCTGCCCCAACACTTTCTGATAATGCCACTAAAAAGATAATAAGGGCAAATACAGCTCTTGTGCCAATTTGAACGGTTCCACGTGAAAGAGAATCCATTATTTTATTATTTTTAAATCTTCTCCCTGCTGCATATAATAAAACACCTGCTGCAAATAATACTAGAAGCAGCCATGTATTTCCGCCGCTCTCATGAACAGAAGCAAATATAGCTAACATAATCATGGTAGCCAAATCAGCAATTACCGCAACAAGCAGAATAATTTGGCCAACTGCTGATTTCATAATATTTGCTTCTTTTAAGGTTGGCACCACTACACCTAAAGAAATAGTGGAGATAATGATGGTCATAAGGAAAATACTATCAACAAACCCTGCCCATACAAAACAATAGCTAAGCAAAATAGAAAGAATAAAGATGCCGACAAAAATAAGCATAGATGCATTAAATGGGTTTGGCTCTGATTTTCCATTAGGAAGCTTTTCTCTTTTTTTCTTGTTAGAAAATGCAGAAAAATCAATTTCAAGGCCGCTTAAAAACATTAAAAAGATAAATCCTAAAGTGGATAATGTCTCTAGCCACATATCCTCACTCACAACATTCAATCCACTTTTCCCAATAATCAGTCCCATTAATATCTCTGCCACAACAATTGGGATTACATTTAATTTTAATCGATGAAGCAGAATAGGCGTCAACAACGCCACAACAATAACTATCATTAAAGAAATGATCGATGCCCCGTGCACACCTCATTCCCCCTTTTCATTATATTTTTTTATCCTCATTTAATGGCAAGACAGCACTGACTGTCGTTTCTCTTTATCGAGTTAAATAGCTCATAAACATAGTGGCCATTCCAAAATAAATAAAAATGCTGATAATATCATTTATCGTTGTAATAAATGGACCAGAGGCTACAGCTGGGTCAATGTTAAATTTATTCATGACAATGGGAATAATGGCACCCGCGATTGTCGCCACAATTAATGTTCCTAAAATAGATATCCCCACAAGCATTCCTAAATAAATATCCTGTTGCCAAATAAATACAATAATCGCTACCAGCACTCCACATACCAATCCAGTAATAATTCCTGTTCCAGCTTCTCTTGCAATCAGCTTCCACTTGTTTTCTTTTTCTAAGTCTCCTGTTGCAAGCCCCCGAACCGCAACAGCAAGTGCTTGCGTTCCCGTATTTCCTGCCATGCCGCCAATCAGCGGGATAAATACTGCCAAAATGGCTACTTGATTTAATGTTTCCTCAAATCTGCCAATAAGGCTTGCTGTAAACATTCCAAGAAACAATAAAATAATCAGCCAAGGCAATCTTTTTTTTGCTGCTGAAAATGGATGCTGGTCAATAAAATCCATATTCGATACTGCAGCAAATTTTGAATAGTCCTCGGATGCTTCTTCTTCTAATACATCAAGAATATCATCCACAGTAATAATTCCAAGCAATCTTTGCTGAAAATCAACAACTGGCAATGCTAAAAAGTCATAGTCTCGCATTTTTCTGGCGACATTTTCCTGATCTTCACTTACGCCAACAGAAAATACTCTTTCCTGCATAATATCAGCAATTAGCACATGGTCATCACTAACAATAAGACTTCTTAAAGATACAACACCGGCTAGACGCTTATTCTTGTCTACTGCATAAATATAATAAATAGTTTCAGCATCTGGTGCTTCTCTTTTTAAAATATTCATGGAAGAAGCAACTGTTTGATCTGTAGGAATGCTGATATATTCCAGAGTCATAATACTGCCAGCCGTATCTTCCTCATAATCCATTAATGCCTTCACATTATCTGCAGCCTCTTTCTCCATAATCGCCAGATAGCTAATTGCCTGATCTTTCTCTAAAGCATTTAATATATCAACAGCATCATCGGCAGACATATCTGCTAGCATTTCGGCAACATAAGATGGAATTAGAGTAGCTAATAGCTCTTGATATTCCCAGTCGTTCATTTCTAGATTTTCAAACAAATAGGCCATTTCATTTGGGGATAAATAGGAAAAAACCCTTTCTTTTGTTTCTTTCTCCAATTCCTTAAAAAATGAAGCTTGATCATAAGGATGAAGTTCTAAAAATTCTTTTCTAAATGCACTTAAGTATTCATTTTGTAAAGAATGGAGCAAGTCCTCAAATTTATAGGTGTGTGCAGTTCCTTGTTCTGGCATATTTTTTTCCTCCTTCCAAAATTGATATGTTTTTTATAGTAACAAAACATACGTCATTTGTCGTGAATAACCTATTAATTATCTTTTTTTTAAATAAATATTTTTTGATGGACCAGATTATTTTCCCCTTATTTAAATAAGTAAAACCCTTTTTACATTTTTCTTTTTTATATCATCTGTTTTTTTATATAGGTGTTCTTTGTGCAATTAAGGATAAAATAGAAAATATATTTTAATTTAGCTTAATAAATTGGAAAATTAAACGGAGGATTTTTAATGAAATTAGATATTGTAGGAGATATTCACGGCTGTTTTGCTGAATTTCAACAGTTGACTAAATTGTTAGGATATCGTTGGGAGCAAAACTATCCTATTCACCCTGAAGGAAGAAAACTTGCTTTTGTTGGGGATTTAACAGATCGCGGCCCTAATTCTTTAGCAGTAATTGAAACCGTTTGGAACCTAAGCAAAAAGGAGCAAGCCTTTTATGTGCCTGGCAATCATTGCAATAAGCTTTACCGTTATTTATTGGGAAATAAGGTTCAAATTACGCATGGACTAGAAACAACCGTTGCAGAACTTAAATCTTTAAACGAAAAGAAGCAAAAAAAAATAAAGCAAATGTTTATCGAACTGTATGAAAATGCCCCATTATATCATCTTTTGGATAATGGCCAATGCATTATTGCACATGCAGGAATTCGCGAAGATTATATCGGCAAGTATACCAATAAGGTGAAAACATTTGTATTATATGGAGATATTACAGGTCAAACACATGAAGATGGCTCTCCTGTTCGTAGAGATTGGGCCAAAAATTACCATGGAAAAGCTTGCATCGTTTACGGACATACTCCAGTTAAAGAAGTGCGGACAATAAATAATACTTACAATATTGATACAGGCGCAGTATTTGGAGGGAAGCTCACAGCACTTCGTTATCCAGAATTGACAACCTTATCTGTTTCTTCCACCATGCCTTTTGCAGAGGAAAAATTTAAAACTTTTGCATAAAGATAAAGTGAAGTTTTCATCCCCTATTGCTGGAAACTTCACTTTATCTCAAAACCTGGAAATGCTCTTACAATAAGCGCTGCATATCTTTAGGAAGGGGAGCAGAAAAAGAGCAGCCTCTCCCCGTAACAGGGTGAATAAATTCAAGAGAGGCACAATGAAGTGCTTGCCTGCTGATAAGCGTCCTTTTTCCCCCATATAAATCGTCTCCTAATAAGGGATGGCCCATATTTGACAAATGAACCCTGATTTGATGGGTTCTGCCAGTTTCTAAAGATAGTTCTACTACTGAAAAATCATCATGGACTCCTTGTACGGAAAAATGTGTAATAGCGGTTTGTCCGTCGCTTCTTACCTCTCTTTTAATGATACTGTCGTCCGAACGGCCTATCGGTTTATCAATTATTCCCTTAAATTCTTGAAATTGACCTTCTGCAAAAGCAATATAACATCTGCTGATTGTTTTTATCTTTTGCTGCTTGCTCAACAAATGATGAATATGCCGATGTTTTGCAATAAGGACAATTCCGGATGTATCTCGGTCCAATCTTGTCACGATATGGGTAGTCGCATTAAGGCTTTTGCTGTTATAATAGCCAACTAACCCATTGGCGAGACTCCCTCTTGGATGCTCTCTTGATGGGATTGTGCTCATGCCATGCTCTTTATTTACAACTAAAAGACAATCATCTTCATATAAAATATTTAAAGGCAACTTCTCTGCCAATAGTCCGCTGCTCTGTATTTCAGGAGGAAAAAGAATCGTCACATGATCATGTTCTTTTAGCAAATAGCGAACATTTTCTTCCATGCTATTCACCAATATTTTTCCGCCTTTAAACTTAATATCTGTTAATGCTGCTTTCGATACATTTTTTTCTTTAAGAAAATCCCGGAGCAGCATTTTTTCTTTTTCTCCGACTATCCACTCTAGCTTAAACACTGACAATTTTGTTCATCCTTTGCCATTACTCTGAAATAAACGAATCATGCACTCTTTTCCAAAACGGAAAAGATCTGTATCTAGCAAATCGAATCTTTTCATCTGCCACACGATACTGTATTGATTTAACTTCTTTATGCAGCAGCGTTAAATGATCTACAGAAATTTGGAGTTTTTGCCCATTTACTGGTCTTAGAACACATTTATGATGTGCAGGCAATATTAATGGCGATCCTACCGTCCGGAAAACACGATTATTAATGGATGCCATTTCTGCTAATTGAATGGCTTCAAGGGCTGGATGGACAATTGCACCGCCCAACGCTTTATTATAAGCCGTACTGCCAGATGGTGTAGAGATGCATAACCCATCTCCTCGAAATCTTTCAAAATGCTCTCCTCTTATTTCCACATCCATCACAAAAGTTCCCTCAATACTTTTAACCGTTGATTCATTTAATGCTAAATACCTTGTTTCCTTTTCTTCCCCTTCATAATGAACAACTATTTCTAAAAGGGGATACTCCACCGGCTCATAGGAAGTTTTTGCGATAGCAATGACCAATTTTTCCAATGCATCTGGCGTCCAATCTGCATAAAATCCCAAGTGGCCAGTGTGCATGCCTACAAAAGCCGTTTTATCTAAACGGCTGCTGTATCGGTGAAATGCATATAAAAGGGTTCCATCACCACCAACAGATATTACAATGTCTGGCTCTTCCTCATCATATTCTAGTTCAAAATCAAGCAAATATGTTTTAATCAAATCCATTAATTTATCTGATTTTGAATCCCCTTTTGAGGTTACGGCAAATTTCATTGTACTATAGCTCCTCTTTCAACAATTTATCCTTATGCAACGGACAGCAAAACCTTCTGCCTAAATAAATTAGGAGAAAGTTCAAGGAAGAAGTCTTGCTCATAAAAAACCTTATAGCAAGAACTTTCCACAATCATTTGCTTTATACAATTGTCAGTCTCAACAAAACTGCTAATCATTTTTATCCAACAATTGCTTCCCTTAAAATCAGTCTTTTTTTGTTTCTTTTTTTCTATTAAAAATTGCCTGGGCTTCTTGGATTTCTCCTCGTATAGTAGACATTTCTTCATCTAAACGAAATGCCGCTTCTGCCGCACTTTGCAATCTCATTTGAATATCCTTTGGAAATTGGCCCTTATATTTATAATTAAGAGAGTGTTCAATTGTTGCCCAAAAATTCATCGCAAGTGTGCGAATCTGTATTTCCATTAAAATTCTTTTTTCTCCCTTTATCGTTTGTACAGGATATGTAATGACAACATGATAAGATCGGTATCCACTTTTCTTTTTATGTAAAATATAATCTCTTTCTTCTACTATCTCAAAATCATTTCTTTTTCTTAATAGTTCTACTACTCTTATAATATCGTCAACAAATGGACACATCATACGCAGCCCTGCGATATCTTGCATCTCTGTTTCTAGCTTATCTAATGGAATACCCTTTACATTCGCTTTATCTAAGATACTTGCAATTGGTTTTACTCGTCCTGTCACAAACTCAATGGGAGAATGCTCATCTTCCTGATTAAATTGGCTGCGCATTCCTTTTAACTTTACCTTCAACTCATCAACCGCTTGTTTGTAAGGGGCCAAAAACTGCTCCCAATTCTTCATATGTATAACACCCCATTTTCATAGGCTCCCCTAGATCGATGTTTATTGCGTTTTTCTGATAAAATATCCGTTATTTTTGCAGAAATGCCGCTTCTACAGCCTTCTCCATTTCCTCTCCATAATTTCCATTTCCTTCTATATTCTGAATTAGATAGTCTAATTCTTCAAAAAATTTCTCTAAAGCTATTTTTTTGCTGCCATTGCTTATATAAACAAGGAGCTCAGAATCTTTGCTTTCTTTTATTTCATTCCAATATTCTTTTCCAATCACCAAATAAACATAATGATCATCTGTTTCTAATAAATAGATAAAACTTAGATCATCAGAATCCACTAACATCTGTCCCGCTGGCTTTATATGATCAAATGGAATCGACTGATCCACACTTAAAATTAGTTCTTTTTCCATTAATTCTGCTTTTATAATTTGTAATTTTTTATTCATTTTTCACCCTCCATACTACGCACTATTTTACCACATCCATTTAATTTCTCCTAAACATTGAAGTTAAATAGAAACAACGCGATAATAAAGGATAAAGAAGCCTACTCTTCAACAATGCAAAAAAAGGATTTATTCATCCAAGAAAGGATTTAAAAATATGACGCAAAATATCGAAATAGAATTTAAAAATTTATTAACGAAAAAGGAATATTTACAATTAAAAAGCCATTTTGACATAAAAGATGAGGATTTATTCAAACAAGAAAATCATTATTTTGACACAAGTGATTTTCTCCTTAAAAAAAATAAGGCAGCACTAAGAATTCGAAAAAAACAAGATTTTTACGAATTAACTTTAAAACAACCACATAAGGATGGTCTGCTAGAAACAAATAAAACACTTACACCACAAGAAAGTGAGGATATCTTTAAAACAGGTGCCATTAAAGAGAATCAAATAATAAATTTATTAGCACAAATGGATATTCCCTCACACAATATCCAATATTTCGGTTCTTTGTCTACTATTCGGGCAGAAAAAAAAATTGGAAATGGTTTACTTGTTTTAGATCATAGTTTTTATTTAAATGAAGAAGATTTTGAGTTAGAATATGAAGTGACTAATCGACAAAAAGGACTAACGGATTTCGAGCGAATTCTACAAAAATTCCAGATACCAAAGCGCCAAACAAAAAATAAAGTTCAGCGCTTTTATGATAAAAAATACGAACAGCAAAGCTAATAACTGCTGTAAACATATCTTCGCTAACTATTTGGAGGATGTTCATGAAAATTGATCAATTAAAAGCCTTATTGGAACTACAAGCCATGCAAAATTTTTCATTAGGCAACAGCAACAGTACAAATAGCGCAAACTCATCTCTATTTCAGGAATTGCTTGGAAACATGACAACAGATGCATCACTATCAACAAACAATATCTTGGAAAACACTCTTGGTTCTGCTGTGTTATCCAACACAAATGCAAATAGTGTGGCATTGCTGCCAAAGAGCTTAACAAAATTAACAAATTCATCCAGCACGAATTCAGACTATCAAAAGATTATTCAAGAGGCTGCTTTAAAATATAATGTGCCGGCAAAGCTGATCGAATCTGTTATTAAGGTAGAATCCAACTTTAACCCAAATGCTACCAGCTATGCTGGAGCTTCAGGATTAATGCAGCTTATGCCTAGCACAGCCAAATCCCTAGGCGTAACCAACGCCTTTAATCCAGAAGATAATATTATGGGAGGAACAAAGTACCTAAGCCAAATGCTGGATAAATATAACGGTAATGTCAAAATGGCGTTGGCAGCGTATAATGCCGGTCCGGGGAACGTTGACAAATACGGTGGAATCCCTCCATTTAAAGAAACACAAAACTATGTTGAAAAAGTGACAAACCATTACTTTGCATAATCTCTCATCATTTAGAGGACTAATAAATTTTTATATTCCAAGACTCCTTCTGCTATGGAAATTTATAAACTGTAGCAAGAAGGTTTTGGAACTGCATTTTATTTCATTCACCGCTTAAATCCAAAAATCAAGGTAGATTTCCTGATAGATATTGGATGCATTTTGAAACTTATTCTATTCTCCACAAGCTATTTATTTGTACAAAGAAATCACCATTGCTAAAATATAAAATATACAGCAATAATTAACTGCTATCCTATTCGTCGCAATATCCGTATTAATAGTAACTACTTGTATGAATAAAGGAGTTTTTTTGATGGTTGAAAAAATGCCCACACCTTATGAAATGATTGGTAAAGACACATTAAGTAAACTCGTAGACGCTTTTTATAAACGTGTAGCAAGCCATCCTGATCTGGCTCCTATCTTTCCTAAAGATTTAACAGAAACTGCCCGTAAACAAAAGCAATTTCTTACTCAATATTTAGGAGGGCCCTCTCTTTACACCAATGAGCATGGCCACCCGATGCTGCGGGCTAGACATTTGCCTTTCCCCATCACAGAAAAACGAGCAAATGCCTGGTTATCCTGTATGTATGATGCAATGAATGAAATAGAGCTGGATGCATCTATCCGCGAAGGATTATTTTCAAGACTTGCTTTAACAGCAAAACACATGATTAATTCGGTGGAAAATGAAAATAAAAAAGGTGATAACACGTGATAGAAAAAGAATTATTCACATCCAACCCGAACACAGCTTATGACAGTTGCCATGACAGCAAACCACTTGAAATATATTTATTTATTGATCCGCTATGCCCTGAGTGCTGGGCACTTGAGCCCATTATAAAAAAACTGCAAATTGAATATGGACAATATTTTTCTTTAAAGCATGTTGTAAGCGGAAGACTGTCTGCACTTAACTCATGTAAAAAGAACAATTACAGCACAATTGCAGAATTATGGGAAAAAACAGCTAGCAGAACTGGCATGTCCTGTGACGGTTCTGTCTGGTTTGAAAATCCAATTGTCTCACCCTATTTAGCTTCTATTGCGCTTAAAGCCGCAGAACTCCAAGGAAGAAAATCAGGTTTGCGTTTTTTAAGAAAGCTCCAAGAAATGCTTTTTCTGGAAAAACAAAATGTAGCAACATTTGGCGTGCTAAAAGAATGCGCTAAAGATGTTGGCCTTGATGTAGTCGAGTTTGTCGCAGATATCCATTCTGAAACTGCCGCCAAAGCATTTCAGTGTGATTTAAGAATTACATCAGAAATGGAAGTGACAGAAAGTCCAACACTTGTATTTTTTAATGAAAATATTGAAGAAGAAGGAATTAAAATTACAGGCTATTATTCATATGAAATATATGTTCAAATCATAGAGGAAATGCTCCAAATGGTTCCGGAAAAGGCAGAACCGCCATCACTTGAAGCTTTTTTAAAGTGCTTTAAGCTTGTTGCTTCAAAGGAACTTTCCGTTGTATATAATAAATCTATTCAAGAAATCGAAAGAGAAATGAAAAAATTACAATTAAAACAGCTAGTAGAACAAATCCCTGCAAAGTACGGCATGTTTTGGAAATATATAGATTAGCAAAAAAAGGATAAGAAAAAAATACTTATCCTTCCCTAACCGTATGTATGATGTTTACTATTGTTAATGTATTCAAAAGGGGCACACAATAAAAAAAGGGCTTGACGTCACAGCGCAAGGCCTTTTTTCATTTTTATTACGAACAAAGGGGATGGGAGAAATTTTTCACGGTCAAACAAAGGGGTATAAGTTTGTTTGTGATTAACTTCACAACGTAATATTATCACAGTAATTTAGTGTTTTCAACAACTTGTGATTCTGTTCACAAAATAGACAAATATTAAAATTAATGTTCGCAAATAAAAGCATACGAAATTTTCCGTATGCCTTCTTTCTTTTCCATCATTATTTAAGATAATAAACTTTCCATTTCATTGAGTTTTTCTTCAAATACCTTACATGCATTAATAATCGGCGTTTTGCTAGTCATGTCTACACCTGCTTTTTTAAGCACTTCAATTGGATAATCAGAACTGCCTGCCTTTAAAAAGTCAATATAGCGTTTGACTGCTGGCTGCCCTTCCTCTAATATTTGTTTACTTAATGCAGTTGCAGCACTGTATCCTGTCGCATATTGATAAACATAATAATCGTAGTAGAAATGAGGAATTCTTGACCACTCTAAACCAATTTCCTCATCGATTGTAATATTTTCTTCACCAAAATATTTTTTGTTTAAGGCATAGTATTCTTGTGTAAACAACTCGGCAGTTAATGCTTCGTTATTTTGCGCTTTCACATGAATTAAATGTTCAAATTCAGCAAACATAGTTTGACGGAATACTGTTGCTCTAAACCCTTCTAAGTAATGGTTCAATAAATATAATCGCTTTTTCTCATCTGTAATCGTTTTTAACAAATAATCATTTAATAGAGCCTCGTTGCATGTAGAGGCAACTTCTGCGACAAAAATGGAATAATTCCCATAAGGATATGGCTGAAATTTACGTGTGTAATAGCTATGAACAGAATGGCCAAATTCATGTGCCAATGTAAATAAATTATTTACATTGTCCTGCCAATTCATTAATATATAAGGATTTGTGCCATATGCCCCAGAAGAGTACGCACCACTTCTTTTTCCTTTGTTTTCATGCACATCTACCCATCTATTCTCAAAACCTTCTTTTAGAATAGAGGCATATTCTTCTCCAAGCGGCGCCAGCCCTTTTATCATATAATCTTTTGCTTCTTCATAGCTGACTTCCATTTTCACATCTTTCACCAATGGTGTATAAAGGTCATACATATGCAATTCTTCTATACTCAGCACTTTTTTGCGAAGCTTAATATAGCGATGGAGAAGAGGCAAATATTCATTAATCGTTTCCACCAAATTTTCGTAGACTTGCTCTGGAATATTATTTGCAGAAAGTGCAGCATGTCGCGCTGATTTATAATTGCGGACTTTTGCATTAAATGTATGATTTTTTACTGTTCCGCTTAATGTAGAGGAAAACGTATTTTTAAATTTCCCATATGTTTCATATACTGCCATGAATGCATCGCGACGCACTCTCTGATCTTCGCTTTCAAGAAAACGAGAGTATCTGCCATGTGTCACTTCCACTTCTTCTCCATTTTCATCTTTAATGCTCGGAAATTCTAAATCTGCATTATTCAACATGCCAAATGTATTACTGGATGCATCCAATACTTCTGAAGCTTGTGCAAGCAAAGCTTCCTGCTCTGCTGAAAGAACATGTGGACGCTGCAGATTAATTTCTTCCAATGCTTTTTCATATAGCTTCAATTCTTCCTTTTCCTCTAAAAAGCCTTTGATTGTTGCTTCTTCGATGGATAAAATTTCTGGAACAATAAAACTAAGCGAGCTGGCTGCTTGAGCATAAAGATTTTTAATTCTTCCATCAAATCCTTGATAGAAACTATTTGTCGTGTCTTGATCATAACGCATATGAGCATATGTATATAATTTGCCTAAACGGCTTAGCAGCTTATCTTGAAAGTCAAGGGCCTTGTAAAGGGTATCTGCTCCTTCTGCCAATTTCCCTTGATATTCAGCCGCATGTTCTGAAAGCTGCTGTACTTCTTTAAATTCCTTTTCCCATTCTTCATCTGTTGCATATATATCTTCTAGCTTCCATGTATCCTCTGCTGGCACTTCTTTGCGGAGCGGCAATTTTTTTACATTTGACTCTTTTGTCATTTTTAGTCCCCCAGTCCTAAATTTCGCATGGCGAAACTTTATACTATCCTTCAATAATTCTACTTTTTTTTAAGATTTCCTGCTTTAGCGGTCATTTTTCTAAAAAGCATATCTTTATGCTCCATTAATTTACCCTATTTCTCCTTTATTTATTTTCTTTGCCAGCAGAACTTCAGCATATTTTTTATAAAATTCATCTTCCCAATTATGCTGTTTTTGATAATGAAAATCTGTTTGTATCTCTCCTTGAAACAAAAAAAATTTGGGTTTAATTTCTTGTACTATATTTATTTGCACAAGAATTTGCAAATAGTCTAAAACAGCATGTTTCCATCTGCTTTCATCAGCTGCTAATGGAAATTTTCTTATTTTAATATGCTGGCTGTCGATTCTCCAAGAAAAATAGTCCAATATTTTTTGAAAAGAAATTATTTTCCCTTTATTTTCTCCTAAAAAACTATCGACAATAATAAATGTTTGCCAAAATAAAGGAGGTGTCTCAAATATGATAGCAGTTGGAAGCGGAATGCCCGTATATGGAGGCAAAAAATGCGGATGGAGATTATGAGGATAGATTTCTTTTAAAAACTGGTTATTGATAGTTGTATGGTAATGAATATGATGCATTTTCTGTTTTCTAATTCCATGCTTCCATTCATCCAAGGGAAGCATAAGCTTAGAATTCTGAAGAAAAGGAAAAGAGGCTAACTCACTTAATGATTGTGATTCGCATATGCAATAAGTCTTATTAATTGTCAAAGGAAAAAAGGAATGGAAGAAGTAGAATTTTTGTTGTACGGGGCAATAAGATGGAAGAATATACTGCTCATGATAGTTTACGATGAATTGAGCTGAAAATGCAGATAACCGGAGCGTGCCTCTTGTTATTTTTTTCATATTTTTAAATCCAAGAATCCAAATGGGCATAATCTTTCTATTTAAATAACCAGATGTTCGTTTTCTTAATAAGTCTGGATTAATGGGAGAACATTGATATTCTATCACATAGTACTGATTATTGATTACAACTCCTATATCTCCCCGTTGTTTAATAGAAGAAAAATATGGCTCTAATTCTGGATGTAATCCAATTTTTTTCAAATAATAATATAATTGTCGTTTTCCCTCCAGATGATAACTTGACTCAGCTTCTGCATTTGCTTGACACCCCATGTCTTTTTCATGGGCAAAATGCATAATTTTTTTCTCCCCCATTTTCAAAATCACTTTTCCGTTGCATTCAGGACAGTAAAAAGAAACGTTTTGACGCATTTTTTTGAGATTGTCCCTTTTTATCTTCCATAAATTAATTATTTGTCCATTGCCTAGCTTGGCGGTAAACAATCTAAATCACACTCCTTTTTTTACTATACTTCTATTCTCCCTAAGATTGTTTATTTCCTTCATTAATTATCTATCTGGCTGCAATTTTTTTTTCTAAAAACTGCGAATAAAAAGTCAGTTTAACTAGCACCGCCAAGTTTTGCTCATAAAGTGAAACTTCAATCAGTAGGGATTTTACTGCCCGTTAATGCGTGATAAAAATTCAGCTGCTCCAATATTAATATTATTCATCCCTTTGAACACAGACTACACCACGTCCTGTGACAGCTTCTATGCAGCCTAAAACTCCTTAAGCAACAAATTGTTGGCGGACGTGGCAAAAACTCATTAAAGCGGCATGCTATAATAATGGTGACAATAGTCTAGAGGTAGATTCTAATATCCGAAACCCTACATGCCTTTTATTAAATTCAGTTAAATGAAGCTCCTTAGAATGCTGCATATCATGCACTAATTCTTTTACTAATTTCTCTGTACTATTTGTTTTATACAAAAAAGCACTGACCTCAAAATTCAAATGAAAACTCCGCATGTCCATATTGCATGTTCCAATCGAGGCGATTTCTCCATCTACTACAACAATTTTGCTATGCATAAACCCTTTTTCATACTCGTATACACGGACTCCAGCTTCTAATAAATCTGTGAAATAGGAACGCGATGCATGAAAAACAATTCGCTTATCTGGTTTATTTGGGACAAGCAGTCTGACATCAAGTCCACTTAATGAAGCAATCTTAATGGCTGAAAAGATATCTTCATCTGGAATGAAATAAGGGGTGGCAATCCAGATAGATTTTGTGGCTGTTGCCATCATGCTAAAAAATATATTTTTTATCACACTCCATTCATTATCAGGACCGCCAGCAATCAATTGAACACCACCATGTGTATTTTCTTCCGAAGCAGGAGTTAAATAGTCGATTGTCAAAAAACTGCTGTTTGTCATATAAAACCAATCTTGCAAAAAAATAAGCTGCAAAGATCTAACAGCTTCTCCCTTTACCATTAAATGAGTATCACGCCAGAAGCCAATAGAAGGATTTCTGCTTAAATATTCATCCCCAATATTTAAGCCTCCAACAAATCCTATATTGCCATCAATCACAATAATCTTTCGGTGATTTCGAAAGTTAAATTTACTATTTAATACAGGCATTCTAACTGGTCCAAATGCAATCATTTCAACACCAGCTAATTTAAGATGCTGAATATATTTTTTTGATAACTGCCAAGAACCTACTGCATCATATAAAAATCTGATTTTCACTCCCTCTTTTGCCTTTTTTACTAATATTTCTTTTATTTCTTCGCCAATTTTATCATGGCGGACAATATAGTATTCTAAATGGATATGATGCTTTGCTCCTTTAATCGATTCAAGTATTGCAGAAAAAGTCTCTTCCCCATTTGTGAGAATATTTGTTGATGAACCAAAGGAAATAGGGGTATTGCTCAATTTTTCAGCAAGACGAAATAAGTTTTTTTGATGCACTTCTAACTGTTCTATTCGTTCTTCAGTACCATAACTAATTTCCCTTTCAATCTTAAGAAACGCCTCTTTATCAAGAAAATACTTTTTTCTATACATTCGCTCTTTTCGATAATTCCTGCCAAATAATAAATAAAAAATAAATCCAACTATAGGAAAACTCCCCAAAACAATAAGCCAAGTTAATGTTTGGGTTGGATGTCTATTTTCAAAAAAGATAACAAATCCAATAAAAATAACAGAAAAGCTAATCAGCATGCTTAACTGTCCATAAAATCCTCCTTTTATCGTAATAAAAAAATTAGAAATATAAACAAACAGTCCTGAAACTGCTAAAAAAATACTTAATCTAGCTGTATGATTCATCTCTGAACACCTGCCCATATTTCTTTTATATCATTTGCTGTTAATATTCTTCCCTCTTAATTCTATATGTACCCTGAAGGTGGATAATACATGCCTCTTCCTAGACAATATGTCATCTAATCAAAAAAAAATACCGATTTCATTAAAAATCGGTATTTTAAGAAAAGTACTTTCTTAATTCTTCCATTAAATTATTTTCAATAATTGTTTTTCCATACTCTTCTAGTATATGAATTGTTGTTTTTGTTTCCTGCCCATATTCCAAAAGAATGCTTAAAAGGTTATCTACTTCTTCCTCTTCTACATCTTCTAAAAAACGCATAAATACATAATATATATTTTTATAGCTATAAAGTTTTAAATCCACATCTTCTAAGCCATGTACTTTTGAAAGTGCAATAACATCTTCAAAATCTTTGAATTCAATTACAAATTCTAAAATTTCATCATAATCTTCCTCAATATCTTTAACAGAAAACTGCTGATCAATTAAATCTTCGAAACGTTCATCTAACGGCAAATCCTTTAGCTTATCCTCTGGTATGGAAATTTCAAATTTTTGTCCATCTTTAGATAATTGTGCTCTTGTCACTAATATCTCTAAGCCTTTATCTAATGCTTGAACTTGAATCCAAAGCGGTCCATCTAGAATAAAGTCTTCTTCTTGATGAACTTCATCCATCATTTCCCAAAATAATTCTTCGCTTCGTTCTCTGTTGTACCATATTTCCTCTCGCTTAAATCCACGCTCTTCTATATCAATGTACGAAATGTAAAACTTAACTGTATGATCATTAATGCGTTCTATTTCCATTCTGCAAAACTCCCTTCAGGCTATGATGGAAGGGACTAATACCCCCATACAGATAATTTAGTTACTCTTTACCCAATTTATCATATTCGTACTTAGTCATTTCCGTATTTTGTACCTTGTACTTCTATATTTTATGACAAAAGTGATGCAAAGGGAATTAAAATATACTGAGAATTTTAAAAACCATTATTCGCCTATTTAAACTTTCTTCTTACTTATTTATATTAACTAACCTATTCAAAAAGAATTATATTTAGTATTATAGCCGTTCCTAATAATTTCAATCCTTGCAGCTTTTAAAGGAATATTAAAAATATTAAAGGCAAGGAATACATAAAGTGAACCTTCAATCATGCCTTTGTGTACAAGTTTCTGCCTAAATCTCGCCTTTTCTCTTATTATCCTTGAGAAGGAATCAAAAGACCGTGAATATATGATAAAAATAAGTTGCTTTTATTTCTTGTATTTTATCAAAAACAATCTTTCTTCACAAATTTAATGTGTGTTTTTATCATTCTCTGCTTGCATTCTGCATACTATATATATGAAAAGGCCTGACTCTTCTATCCAAAACACAAAAGATAGAAACCCGTCAGACCCTATAAATTATATACTTTATTAATTTACTAAACGCTGCGCTTCACGCAATTGGAATGTGCGTACTTTTCTTGGCAAGAAACGACGAATTTCATCCTCGTTATATCCAACTTGAAGTCTTTTCTCGTCAATGATAATAGGACGACGCAACAGCCCTGGATTATCTTTAATTAATCCAAATAGATCTTGTAATGGCATCGTTTCTAAATTTACATTTAATTTTTGAAATGTTTTGCTTCTTGTTGAAATAATTTCGTCTGTTCCATCTTCTGTCATGCGAAGAATCTCTTTGATTTCTTCGATAGATAATGGTTCAGAAAAAATGTTTCTTTCTTTATAAGCTATATCATGTTCTTCTAACCATGCTTTTGCTTTTCTGCAGGATGTACAACTTGGTGAAGTGTATAATGTTACCATTTTACAAATTCACGCTCCCTTTATTTAGACATGTAATGGAAATAATTTTAAAATAGTATAAACACTTGAATATTATATATTATTAAATTGTAATTAATTTAATCAAGTAATTTATATTAAATATTATACACTAATTATATATATTTTGGTATATGTTTTTTTAATATCATCAGTCAATTATGCAAACAATTTCGGAAAAGTTCCATCTGCTTATCATTTATACTTTTTGCTGTGATTTCCTCCTTTTATTTTGGAGAATTCTGCACTTTTTCCACAGAATTCCTCTGTTTATTTTTAACTTATTAATATAGACGATTAAGATAGAAAAAGGTTTCATTTTTATTATTAAATATTATTTTTTTTTTGTTTTTTTATTATTTTAAAAACTGCTACTTTTTTATACCCGTCCTACTTATTTTATAAACCAACTAAATAGATTCTCAATTACGACAATTTCATTGAAAATATGATAGAAACATACATACTATTTTTAAAACTTTTACATTATTAGTCAAATTTCATCAAAAATATCTTTTCTTTTATCTTCAGCATTTATTTGAATTGCTTCATCCGCAGGCTCATACGGCTCCCCATAAAAATGTGTATCTTTATACGTATGAATTTTTTTATAAGTTTTCACTAGCGCTTGTAAAACAACCTCTTCTCCTTCTTCATTTGGAGCCCAATACAAAATTTCCATCTCATTAATTTCTTTAGTTGCCAATGACTTTCTTTTATACCCGATAGAAGATGCATGTTGAAAGCCTTCTCGCTGATAAAACATCAATCTTTTTTTAGTGTCTGAATCTTTATAATTGACAGGCTCCACTTCTAAAATGATCGGTTTATTTTTCCCTTTTAATTTTTCTATTAGCTGATGGCCAATTCCCATCCCTCTTGACTCGGCTGATACAAATAGATAGTCTATAAAAACAAACTCATCCGCTTCTACATACATCAACACATGGTATTTCCCCTCGTCTTTATGATACAGCTCTGGAAAATCCTCCAGCAATGTCTCCATATGATCTTGTGATTTCATTTCCTCGATTGGAAAATATTCATTTAATTTATCATACCAATGCATAAATAAAACTCCTTATTACATGATTTAAAATTCACTTTATGTATTATCTATTATTAACATACCCTAATCATCTTTAAAATAGCTTCCTTCTTTTTTATTTTTCTTGCTATGTTAAAGTTCATTGATGATTTTGCTCCTTTATTGATTGGAAGTAAAGGTGTGAGATTTCTGCGAAAAAGGCGAGTCAAAGGGATGTTTCTCTAGGATCGCACTCAAAAAGCAGCCAGCAAGTTACCAGGACTATTTTTTAAAGCTTATTAGACATAAAAAAATAACGATCTCATATCTAGAGATCGTTATTGGTTAATCTTTATATTGTGCCTGGTATTTTTTAAATTCTGCTTCTGAACAATAAACAAAATGACCTGGTCTTATTTCACGCATTTTTACTTCTTCGCCTTCTTTATATTGATGAACACGAGGATCATAAGTTGTTCTTTTACGAGTACGCTCTGTTTCAGGATCTGGCAAAGGAATGGCAGATAAAAGAGATTTCGTATATGGATGAATTGGATTATTATATAGATCATCTGCTGGTGCAAGTTCCACCAATTTGCCGAAATACATTACGCCAATTCGATCGCTTATATATTTTACCATGGATAAATCATGGGCAATAAATAAATACGTTAATCCTTTTTCTTTTTGAAGTTTTTTCATTAAGTTAACAACCTGCGCCTGAATAGAAACGTCCAAAGCTGAAATCGGTTCATCCGCAATAATGAAATCTGGATCAACAGCAAGCGCTCTTGCAATTCCAATACGCTGTCTTTGTCCGCCGGAAAACTCATGAGGATAACGGTTGGCATGCTCTTTATTTAAACCAACTGTATTAAGCAGCTCATATACCCTTTCCATACGCTCTTGTTTCGTTTTTGCTAAGCCATGAATATCGATTCCCTCTGCAATAATATCAGCAACAGTCATTCTTGGGTTTAAAGAAGCGTAAGGATCTTGGAAAATCATTTGCATTTTGCGGTTGAATTTTTTCAAATCTGCTTTTGATTTTTTCCCGTGCACATTTTCTCCATTAAATAAAACTTCTCCACCTGTTGCTTCATATAAACGGATAATCGTTCTTCCTGTTGTTGATTTGCCGCAGCCCGATTCTCCAACAAGTCCAAGTGTTTCCCCTTTATAAATGTCGAATGTCACATCATCAACTGCTTTTACTAAATTTGGTCTTCCCACATTGAAATGCTGTTTTAAATGTTTAATTTCAAGTAGTTTCTCAGCCATTGATTTTATCCCCCTCTACTAGTACTGGTTTTGCAAAATTAGAGGCTAACGGACGAATTTTTTCTTTAACAGATGCAGGCGGCTCAACATTTGGAGCATCTGGATGCAATAGCCAAGACTTCACAAAATGAGTTTCCGACACTTGATAAACAGGCGGTTCTTGTTCAAAATCAATTGCCAAAGCATATGGATTTCTTGCCGCAAACGCATCTCCAACCGGCGGATGTGTTAAATCTGGCGGTGTTCCAGGAATAGCTGCCAATTCTGTTTGATCATCATTATCCAAACTCGGCATAGATGCTAAAAGTCCCCATGTATATGGATGTCTTGGATCATAGAAAATTTCATCAACAGTTCCCATTTCTACAATTTGTCCAGCATACATTACAGCTACCCGATCAGCAACATTTGCTACAACACCAAGATCATGGGTAATAAAGATGATGCTTGTTTCTAATTTATTTTGCAGTTCTTTCATTAAATCAAGAATTTGCGCTTGAATTGTTACATCTAGTGCTGTCGTCGGTTCATCAGCAATCAGCAAATGAGGGTTCGCTGCCAATGCGATAGCGATCATTGCCCGTTGTCTCATACCGCCAGAAAACTCATGGGGATATTGATTAACACGCTTTTCAGGCATGGCAATCCCTACAAGTGTCAACAATTCAATTGCTCTTTTTTTCGCAGCATCTTTGGACATATTTTGATGTTTAATCAATACTTCCATAATTTGATTTCCAATGCGCATCGTCGGATTCAATGATGTCATTGGGTCTTGGAAAATCATACTCATTTCTTTTCCGCGAATTTGCTGCATTTGCTTTTCTGTTTTTGGAACAATATCGACTCCATTAAACAAAATTTGCCCGCCTTTAATCTCCCCTGGAGGCATTGGAATCAGTTTCATTAATGTTTGAGATGTTACACTCTTTCCAGAACCTGATTCTCCTACGATTGCCAATGTTTCTCCTTTATATAAATCAAAGGAAACACCGCGCACTGCTTGCACTTCTCCTCCATACGTATGGAATGAGACCTTTAAATCTTTTACTTCTAATAATTTTTCCATCTATCTCACTCCTTACTTACGTTGTCTTGGATCTAATGCATCGCGAATTCCGTCGCCAATAACGTTAAATGCAAAGATAGTTAAACAAATAAACATAGCTGGGAAAAATAAGCGCCATGGATAATACGTCATAGCAGAAATCCCATCATTTGCCATTGTCCCCCAACTTGCTAATGGCGGCGTTAAGCCTAATCCCAAATAGCTTAAAAATGCCTCTGTAAAAATTGCAGTTGGAACTGTTAATGTTAATGTAACTAAGATTGGTCCCATTGCATTCGGAATTAAATGTTTGCTCATAATTCTTGTAATCCCTGAACCTAATGTTCTGGAAGCTAAAATGTATTCTTGATTTTTTAAGGATAATACCTGTCCACGTACAATACGAGCCATATTAATCCACCCAGTGATACTCATAGCAAGAATCATTGTTCCCAATCCTTGCCCAAGGACAACCATTAATAGAATTACTAATAATAAGTATGGAATCCCATATAACACATCGGCAATACGCATCATCACTTCATCTGTTTTGCCGCCTTTATAACCGGAAATACCTCCCCAAATTACACCAATTGCCAAGTCAATTAAAGCTGCTGCAATTCCGATAAACAATGAAATTTTTGCACCATACCAGATACGTGCAAACATATCCCGCCCAAGATCATCTGTACCAAAATAATGCTCAGCACTTGGAGGTTGATTTGCTTTCATTAAATCGTTTTGATAATAATTATACGGCGTTAGTAATGGACCAATAAGTGCCATAACAATAAGAATAATTAATATCACTAGCCCTGAAATAGCAAGTTTATTTTTTCTGAAACGCATAAAAACATCTTTCCAGAAAGAAAGACTAGGTTTCGTAATTTTTTCGGCCTCTATTCTGCTGTTGCCTACTACTTTAAATTTATCCTTTGAAATTTGCTGCATGCTTACTCTCCTTTCTTCCCGCCAGCTAATTTAATGCGCGGATCGATTAATCCATACAAGATATCGACAAGAAGAACAGATACTAATAGGATAATACTATAGAATACTGTTACACCCATAATAACTGTATAGTCACGGTTTCCGATACTTTTTACAAAGTGAGCGCCAAGCCCTGGAATACCAAAGATTTTTTCAATAACAAAACTTCCTGTTACAACCCCTGCTGATAATGGTCCCATATAAGATACAACTGGAAGAATTGCATTTCTAATAGTATGCTTCACTGTTATAACAAACTCTCCTAGACCTTTTGCTTTTGCAGTTTTAATATAATCATTGTTTAGCACTTCAAGCATAGAAGATCGAGTTAGCCTTGCAATAAATGCTGTTGGTCCTGCAGCAAGTGCGATTGCCGGAAGCACGCTTTGAGAGAATGTTCCCCATCTTGCAACTGGGAACCAGCCTAATTTTATTGCAAATATATATTGCAAAAAGGCCGCCATTATAAAAGAAGGCACAGAAATCCCTAGTACTGCAATAATCATTGCTAAATAGTCTTGCCATTTATTATGTTTTAATGCTGCGATAATTCCCAATGTTACCCCAACAGCTAAAGCAATAAATATCGCTTCAAGCCCTAATACTAAAGAAACTGGGAAACCTTCATTAATTAAATCGTTTACTGTTTGACTTTTATATTTAAAAGATGGGCCAAAATCCCACTGTACTATTCGTAGTAAATATTCTCCGTACTGTACATACCATGGGTCATTTAATCCATAGTGCTCATTTAAATTAGCTTCAATCGCTGGCGGCAGCTGCTTTTCTGATGTAAATGGATTACCTGGTGCCAAGCGCATGAAGAAAAACGTTGCTGTAACAATAAGCAGTAAAGACAGAATCATAAACAGCAGACGTCTTGTCAAATACTTTATCATGGTTTAACCTCCATTATTTTCTAATTAGCTCCAATTAGAAAGGAAGGTATATGAAGCTATTGCTCCATATACCTTTTAACTTTTAATTTACTTTATTATTCGAAATACGCCCATTTTAATTGAGCATCACCAAGACCAGAAATTACAATGCCTTTAAGGTTGTCTTTTTGTACCCAGCTATCTGTGTAGAAGTAGATAGGAGCAATTGGAAGCTCATTCATAAGAATTGTTTCTGCATCTTTTAACATTTGTTGACGTTTAGTTGAATCTGTTTCTGTTTGAGAATCAACAAGAAGTTTTTTGAACTCTGCATTTTCCCAGTTTGTATCATTATTTCCGCCTTTTTTGTCGCGGTATAACTCAAGGAAGTTGATTGCATCGTTAAAGTCGCCTAACCAGCCCATACGTCCAATTTGGTAATCTCCAGAATGTAGTTTATCAATATAAACTGCCCATTCTTCGTTTCCTAATTTAACGTTGATTCCTAAATTCTTTTTCCACATATCTTGAACTGCCTGTGCAATTTTCGCATGTGCTTCATCTGTATTATAAGATAAAGTGATTGCAGGTAATTCAGATGCATCTTTTAAGCCTAATTCTTTTAATCCTTTTGCTAATGCTTCTTTAGCTGCAGCTACATCATTATCTTTAAAATAGCCTTTTTCATTTTCAGCAAACATACTTGGAGGAACAGCTGCCATTGCTGGAATTTGTCCACCTTGTGTAATCTGATCAACAATAGATTGACGATCAATTGCATATGTTAATGCTTTACGAATATTTACGTTGTTTAATGGTTTTACTTCTGTATTAAATTTATACCAGTAAGTACCAGCAATTGCTTGTGTTTGCAGTGTACCTTTATCTTTTAAAGCTTTCATAGAATCAGTTGGCACTGTATCAAAAGGAGCTCCAGCACGATCTAATTCATCATTATCAAACATGCTTAATGTAGTATTTGGATCATTGATCATTGAAAACTCAACAGAATCAAGTTTTACAGTATCTTTATCCCAGTAAGTATCATTTTTCTCAAGAACGATTTGTTCTGAGTGTTTCCATGTAGTCATTTTGAATGGTCCGTTTGAAACATAATCATCGCCAGCATCTTTGTACCAGTCTGGATTTGCTTCAGCTACTTTATGGTTAACAGGCAAATAAGTATAAAATGCTGTTAATTGAGTGAAATATGGTGTTGGGTTCGCAAGCGTTACTTCTAATGTTTTATCATCTACTGCTTTTACTGCTACATCATCCAATTTGCCTTTGCCCATGTTAGCAGCTTCAGCGCCTTTGATGTAGTACAATTGATAAGCATATTGTGATTCATTTTTAGGATCTAATGCCCATTTCCAAGCATAAACGAAATCTTCTGCAGTTACTGCATCACCGTTTGTCCATTTTGCATCACGAAGTTTGAATGTATATGTTTTTTGGTCATCTGATACTTGAATGTCTTCAGCGATTGCGTTTTCCGGCTCTCCATCTTTGCCGATTCGAGTTAAACCGTCAAATGTTTGACGCAATACGTTACCTGATGCAGAATCATTCGCTAAACCAGGGTTTAAAGAAAATGGTTCAGTTGTAAGATTCAAACGTAAATCTTGTGATACTTTTTTCTTGTCATCACCGCTTTTTCCGCCGCCGCATGCAGCAAGAAATGCACTAAGTGCAAGCACTAGACTAAGAAGTACAAGCGTTTTTTTCTTCATAGTTATTACCCCCCTATATTTTTTCCACGTGTGGATCTTTCGAAAATTAGGTTCTCCAGAAAAAAAACAAGAATACATCCCAGGTGTTTTCACAGAATAGTCAGTTAATTTAAATATACTTAACCTACCTATTATATTAAGAAAAAGAAAAATATCATTTTCACTTTAACCCCATATTATTTTCATAGTTTACTATAATAATAATAATAAACAAATAATTATGTATTTGTTATGCATCCTTTGTTTAAATAGTCTGAAATATTAATTTCCTGTCCACTCGTATTTTCAATTATATATATGCATATAATATATTGCAAGAATTTTTTGTAGAATTTCGTAGAATAAAATACTATTTAGAAATATTTTAATACATTAAAACATTGCAATATTTAACTTTTCTCCTTGATGCATTTCTACAGCAAGTTTTTTTGTTATATTTTTAAAATAGCTTTACTTCTAGATAATTAAATTCTGCGCTTTTCTTGATTTTTCATGCAAATTAGTTTAATTTAGAAATATAAAAATATCTCTAAAATGATGCTGTGATAAAGAGTAGTACTTATATATTCGGTTTAAAAGAGAGTTTGTGGATGGTGAAAACAAACAACCGTGTATAAGGAATGGACTTTTGAGCACTGAAGTGGAAATGCATAAAGTTTGCAAACTATACTTTCAGCGATTGCCTTTCGATACCAAGGCTTTAAGTGGCTTTTTTTAAAGCAATTTAGGGTGGCACCGCGGACCATTCGTCCCTATTCCAATAATAGGAGACGTATGGTCCTTTTTGTATTTGTTTAAATATAGTATCAAGGATTATTCATTAAGAGAAGAAAAAACATTCACCTATAAAAATCAGGAGGCTATTATGAAAACCATTTTTTCAGGAATACAGCCAAGCGGCACTATTACATTAGGAAATTATATCGGGGCATTAAGTCAATTTGTAGAACTGCAAGACGAATACAACTGTTACTTTTGCATTGTGGACCAGCATGCAATTACCGTGCCCCAAGATCGGCTAACTTTGCGCAATAATATTCGCTCTCTTGCAGCACTTTATGTTGCAGTAGGAATTGATCCATCTAAAGCAACATTATTTATTCAGTCAGAGGTGCCGGCGCATGCTCAAGGTGCTTGGATTATGCAATGCATCTCTTATATTGGAGAATTAGAAAGAATGACACAGTTTAAAGATAAATCAGCAGGTAAGGATGCTGTTTCTTCAGCGCTGTTAACCTATCCTCCTCTAATGGCCGCAGATATATTATTATATGGAACAGACATTGTTCCCGTTGGCGAAGATCAAAAGCAGCATTTAGAATTAACTCGTGATTTAGCAGAAAGATTCAATAAAAAATATAATGATATTTTAACGATTCCAGAAGTTCGCATTCCAAAAGTTGGAGCGCGCATTATGTCTTTGCAAGAACCAACAAAAAAAATGAGCAAATCTGATCCAAATAAAAAAGCGACTATCACATTATTAGATGAACCATCTCAAATTGTAAAAAAGATTAAAAGTGCAGTTACCGACTCAGAAGGCATTGTAAAATACGATAAAGAAAATAAACCAGGTGTATCTAACCTTTTATCTATTTACTCCATCCTTTCAGGCGAAAGCATCGAGGCACTTGAAGCGCGATATGAAGGAAAAGGTTATGGCGACTTTAAGGCAGATTTGGCAGAAGTAGTCGTAGAAAGCCTTAAGCCGATACAAGAAAAATATAAAGAGTTGATGAATTCTACTGAACTTGATGACATTTTAGATCTAGGAGCAGAAAAAGCTAATAAAGTCGCAGGAAAAATGGTCAAAAAAATGGAGAATGCAATGGGATTGGGCAGAAAACGCCGATAATAAATCTCCTTTCTTACCATTCTGTTATAACAGCGATTACAGAGACTTAATATCCAGCAAAAAGCTGCAGCCAATTAACAGGGCTGCAGCTTTTTATTAATTTACACGTGGGCCATTTTCCACTTCCCACATTTTTTCAAAAAATGGCTGTCCTTTTATTAATTTTTCGCAAAATTGCTCATGTTTAGCAGTCCATCCATATTTGGTATTCTCATATAGTTCTTTCCAAGCATTCTCAAAATCTAAACGTTGAATTTCAAAATAGCGTTCTGGACTCCACTCCGTATACCAATATCGCACTTCCGCTACATTTTCTGAAGAATAAAGCTGGTCTAGCGCCATAAACAATAATTGCTTTAATTGTCGTTCTTTTCTCGTTAGTCCATTCATAATTTCCGGTTCAGGCGATAAAATATGAAATTCCTTTTGCTCTTCATTGACTTTATACGTATAAGAAATTGTTTCTTGGCTCTCTAATAACTCATAAGCAAGTTGTTCTTGTCTCGGTATCATTCTGCTTTTTCTAATCGGCACCGAATATCCAAGCGTATCAACAACCAAAATCCCTACACCGTCTGATACAACAAAACAATACTCAAGTTGAATTCGTTCGTGATTTTTTCGTAAATAGGCTTTCTGGTATATTTCATCCAATAATTGCTGCGGCAGCTCTGCTAAATCATTTTCTATGTAGTTAAATAAAACGGAATCTATTTTTAATAGCGGAACTTGATCCAGCAGCTCTACTCCATCATCTTTCCTCCATTCGTGAAAATGACAAACATTATAGCCATTTTCTTCCCCTTCAAACCAATTTACCCAAACATCATGAAGATACTGCATATTATAACCCCTCACTTCAACATCTGTTTGTCAATCAGTATGGGCATAGATCAGGCATTTTATTCCTGATTTTTAAGGTTTTGTTAAAATTTTCTTCTTAAATAAAACTAATTGTTTTTTCCCTTTTTTGATCTCTTTTTATCTATTTATCCCTTACTAATAGGCAAACAGTTTTTTTAGTAAACTCTATTTATCTCTATTTATATGCTCTTGTTTTATTTATATGTACAAGTTCATAAATACCTTAGCTACAGATAATGGAGATGCATGATAAAAAGTTATGTATCTCCATCATTTGTGCTGTATCCTCTTGCTTAACAATCAAATTATTCATCAAGCATTTTCTGAATGAATACTCTACTATCTGCCTTAAATAATGTTATGTCTGTTGAATTTCTCTGATCCAGATAATTGCTTACCAAATAATATCCTAAACAGTAGCCAACCATGTCTGGATGAGGTCCTAAACCAAAAAGTAATGCATCATGTAATTTTTCTGTTTTCAATATGTTCAAATTTTCCTTGAAATCTTCTTCCCAATATTTTAGTATTTCCTTTTCTTTATACATTTGACACCAATGGGCATTATATTTTTCCCCACAATATTGCCTTACAGCATGTTCTGCCAATCCTTCCATAATAATGGAATCTAGCAAAGTATACTCTTCTATTTGTTTCTTTTGATTATGGATGCGGCATACATGGTGATACTCATGAATCAACAAGGCTTCTAGTTCTTTATCATCTTCTATATACCCGATAAACAAAAATAATTTATCAGGAAATGATACACCAGACTTCGTTTCCTTGCTTTTTCTATGGGGCTCAAATGGAAAAATATAAATAGGGATATCTGGGCCTTTCCATAATTTTTTATACTTTGCAAAGATATTTTGCACTTTATCCCATACTTTCATTTCCACTAGTTTTTCATAAATTTCTTTTGTTTGGCGATTTGGGCGATACATGCCGAAATTCACTAAATATTGATAAACTCGTTTAGGACGATCTTCTTTAAACAAATCTGCAAATTCTTCGCATATAGCAACAGGTTTTGAAAAATTAGTTTCCAGCCATTTATCTGTTTTTATTACCCCATTTATTTTTCTCCTTTACATTTTATCTTCCATAAAGAAAATACTGGCACTCTCTAAAACTTTGCATTCTTGATTTATTACTGTATGTTTATAATCAATAAGTGTGAAAAAAAAACTTGTATGAATTGCTCATACAAGTTTTTAGGTTATTTTTCTTATTTTAAACCCACATCCACAAATAATGGAATGTTTTAACCGTTTAATCGGCTGATTACATTGCAAACACATTTCGTTTTCTTTCTCTGATTTATTACTCCGAACATTGGCTGCACACTCCGTAAAATTGAAGGTTATGGGAGCTGATTTGGAATTTTGATATAGATTCTGCAACAGTTTCAACCTCCTTTAAAGTTGGATACCACACATCTACTATGTCTCCACATGCCTTGCACACTATATGATAATGATCCCGTTTTTTCCATTCATACTTGCTTAAGCTTTCACCAAACTGGATTTCTTTCACCATTTCCAATTCGCAAAATAAATTAATATTATTATATATCGTCGTAATGCTGACAGATGGCATTCGTTCATTTAATATATGGTATAACTCTTCAACCGTCCAATGTTTGTTTTCCTGTGACAGAATATTAATTAATTCAAGCCTCTGAGGAGTTAATCGAATTTTTTTTTCCTTTAATGCCTTCATGGCCATATCAACACTAAGCATAGGAACCTCCTTTTTAATAAAATATAATGAAAGGCGGCAAATTCATTTTTTCACCAGCAATTTCTTTAATCATTTTATGCCAATGATTAACTCTATATTGATAACGCTTTCCTCATGTTGCTATCTTTATTTATAATTATATATACTTTTTCATTATAGTCAATATTAATTTGTAATTATTACAAATTAATATTAGAAAGCATTTTTATAAAAAGACTCTGTTAAATTTTCCTGTTGTTTTCCGCTTCAGGCGTTCGATCCAATCAATAAAATTTCTCAAAATCGTCCATAAGCTTTAATATATCCTAAAAAAAAGACAGCCCCCCTATTTATAATAAGGAACTGTCCTTTTAATTATTTTATTGGTATTTTTTAAAGATAATAGTTGCATTATGGCCGCCAAATCCTAAAGAGTTACTCATAGCAATATTTACATCTTGTTTACGATGTTTATTAACTACATAATCTAAATCACAATCAGGATCTGGAGTTTCAAAGTTTATCGTTGGTGGAAGGACGCTATCTCTAATAGCCAAAATGCTAAAGATCGCTTCCACTCCTCCTGCTGCCCCTAATAAATGGCCTGTCATAGATTTTGTGCTGCTCATTGGAACTTTATAAGCATATTCTCCAAATACTTCTTTCACTGCCATTGTTTCAAATTTATCATTATAGGCTGTGCTAGTTCCATGTGCATTAATATAGGACACATCTTCTGGTTTCAAACCAGCATCATCGATGGCCATTTTCATTGCTCTTGCTCCGCCTTCTCCCCCTGGTGCTGGGGAAGTAATATGATAAGCATCACCTGTTGCTCCATATCCTACTATTTCTGCATAAATAGTAGCGCCTCTTTTTAACGCATGCTCTAATTCTTCTAATACAATAATTCCTGCTCCCTCTCCCATTACAAACCCATCGCGATTTGCATCAAATGGTCTGCTTGCTGTTTTAGGGTCTGGATTAGTCGATAATGCTGTGTTCGCACAAAATCCAGCAACGGACATTTTTGTAATCGGCGCTTCAGCACCACCTGTAACCATCGCATCTGCATCTCCACGCTGAATGACCTTAAATGCATCTCCAATCGAGTTGGTACCAGTTGCACATGCTGTTACAGTACAAGAGTTTACCCCTTTTGCACCAAGCGTAATGGATACTTGTCCTGTTGCCATATCAGGAATTAACATTGGCACAAAAAAAGGACTCACACGTTTATAGCCTCTTTTTTGGAAGATTTCATATTGATTTTCAAATGTTTCCATCCCGCCGATTCCTGATCCAATCCAAACACCAATCCGCGCTGCATTTTCTTCTGTTATTTTCAAATCAGCATCTTTTACCGCCATTAATGATGCTGCTAGTGCATATTGTGTAAAACGATCCATTTTTCTCGCATCTTTTTTATCCATAAAATCTTCTGGATTAAAATCTTTAATTTCTGCTGCAACTTTTGCAGGATATTCATCTGCATTGACTCTAGTTAATGGCCCGATGCCCGAAACACCATTGACAATATTTTCCCAGGTAATTGCTGCATCCTTGCCTAAAGGCGTAACTGCACCTATTCCTGTAACAACTACTCTTCTTTTATTCATGATTATAACTCTCCTTTTTCTTTCATTCGTTTCTACATGAAATATTAGGCTTTGATTTTTTATTTATTTAATTTGTAATCAATTATTTTCCCCAACGAAGTGCGATGGCCCCCCATGTTAAACCGCCGCCAAAGCCAACCAAAACAATAACATCATCGTCTTTGATTTTGCCTGCTTCTACTTCTTCTACAAGAGAAATTGGAATGGATGCAGCACTTGTATTTCCATACTTATGCACTGTTTTTGATAGTTTTTCTTCTGGAAGATTCAACCTTTGTCTAGATGCTTCCATAATGCGAATATTTGCTTGGTGCGGAATAAGGAAATCTACATCTTCTTTAGAAAGTCCCGCTTTTTCTAAAACATTTTCACTGCTTTCTCCCATTTGGCGAACTGCAAATTTAAAGACTTCTCTTCCATTCATTTGAATAAAATCATCTTGATACAGATGTTTGCCTCCAGTACCATCAGCGCCTAGTTCAAATGAAAGAATGCCTCTTCCTTCTGTTACTTTTCCTAGTACAGCTGCACCTGCACCATCCCCAAAAAGAACAGCAGTATTTCGGTCTTCCCAATTTGTAATTTTTGAAAGCTTCTCTACACCTACTACTAAAACGTACTTATAAACATTATTATCAATAAACTGTTTAGCTGTAACCATTCCATACATAAAACCAGCACATGCTGCACTTATATCCAAGGCTGCTGCTTTTTTTGCTCCTAATCGTTCTTGCAGCATACATGCTACCGAAGGAAATGGCTGATCTGGTGTTACTGTAGCAACTAAAATAAGATCAATATCTTCTGCAGAAATATTAGCATTTTCTATTGCCTTTTTCGCAGCTTCATATCCAATATCGGATGTATTTGTGTTATCATCTGCTATTCTTCTTTCTTCGATTCCTGTTCTTGTTCGAATCCATTCATCATTTGTATCCACCATTTTTTCTAAATCAAAGTTTGTTAATATTTTTTCGGGCAATGCCCGTCCAATCCCAATTACTCCTGTGCTCAAAGTGCTCAGCTCCTTTAATAAAACCGATTATACGGCATAAACATCTTTTTTCAAAATTTAATGGTCAGCTTATGTTTGCATGATTTCTTCTATTGTTCATCTTTTATTTTTATACATTAATCAGTTTACAATATATTATTATCAATTATTATGACTTGGTACTAATTTTATCAAATTTTTAATGGAAATTGCAACATAATAATTTATATCTTCTATGCACTTGTCTAATCATCTATTATTTTTCTCTCATAGGATACTATTAAGGCAAAATATGAATAAATGGAAGAGGGAGAATGTTAATGGAAGATGAATTAGAGAAAAACGAAGATGGGGAAAGAACAGATCATTTTCGCCTGTTTATGTTTGGTACAAACTATTCCTCAATAAGAAAAAAGACGGAAGATCAAGAAGAAAACTCACATAGCAAAACACAGGAAAAGAATAGACCTGAGCGTCATCGCGGTGATGCATGGATTTTAGGGATGAACAGCAAACATGCACAAAAAGAAGAAAAAAAACATGAGAATAACCAACAGCAAGAGGAAAATCAACAATTTGATGCAATTGCAAACTTTTTAGAGCAAATTGATCTCGAATTATTGATGAAAAGTGTAGATAGCTTCATGACTTCTGCCAATGAGTTTAAACCGATCATAAAAAAAATTACACCATTTATAAAAAAATGGATAGACTGATATTTCTTAGCTGCTTCTCCCCAACAAAAGGTCTAATCCCCATATTTTTTGTCAGAGATTAGACCTAAATTATTTATTTAGAAACTGACTGATCTAATAAACCCAAAACCTGAAGTCCCTCTGCTATTCCGTTATTATTATGGGAACTAGTAATATATGATGCCGATTTTTTGACAATATCTAAAGCATTACCCATCGCCACAGAATACTTAACTAGATCAAACATTTCTAAATCATTTAAACCATCTCCAAAAGCGTATGTATTTTCTAATGACAGTTCCAAATGAGATATTAGCCGCTCTATCCCAGTTGCTTTTGATGACCCCGCAGGATAAATATCACACCCATATGGAGAGTTACGAACAAATTGAAAGTTAGGGAATTTCTTCTGATAATATGCCTCTTCTCCAGGTTCGCAAAATATCAGCATTAAATGAATGAATTCATCTAAATACAGTCGATCATCTAACGGTGGGTAATTCCCGCCAACACGCTCATAGTTTTTTGTTATTAAGATAGATCCTGCTGCTGTTACTGTTATTTTATCAGCATTATAAAAAGCCATTTCATGACCATTTTTTTTCGCAGCTATATGTAGTTCTGTAACTTCCTTCTTATTTAAAGGGTTTTCATAAATAACCTCTCCATTATATAGTACATATTGTCCATTCATTGCAACACAGGATGTTATACCAGTAGCCTTCAAAACATAGTCTATTTCCATTAGGGTTCTGCCTGTAGCAATAATAGGATCGATGCCACATGATTTCAACTTATGGATTGCTTCGATAGAACTTGGAGCAACTGATAAATCTCTAGTTAAAAGTGTTCCATCTAAATCAAAAAAAACAACTTTTTTATCTTTCATTTTATCCATCCTTACATTAGATTATTTCCTAACATCATTTTCATAAAAATTGTCGATAAATCAGTTTCCGTTTATTCGTAAGCGGTTATTTTTTCGTCTTCTAGGCCATAATAAGAGGGCTCTCCCCTCCAACCATCAATAGCCTTCTTAAAAAAGTAGCAATCTATGTTACTAGCACAATAGGATCGAAAAACTAGTCTAATTTAATGATTGTTTATCCATTCCATAATAACCTTGCCACTGCTTCTTAAATGCTGCTACATCTGCATTGGTAGAGGGAAAATCAATAAGTTTTCCCATTAATTCTGCACTGACAGTCACAGAATGTGCACCAGCTAAACAAACATCATGAACTTGTTGGACATTTTTAAAACTTGCCGCTAATATTTTTGTTTTACAGTTATATGCAGAAAATAATTCACTGATTTCCTGTACGACCTTTATCCCATTTCCAGTTAAATTATCAATTCGATTCACATATGGAGCAACATAATCAGCACCTGCCATAGATGCAGTTAATGCTTGCATAGAAGTATAAATGGTTGTTGCTAATACAGGAATTTTATAGGCGCTAATTAATTTTATTGCTTTAATGCCTTCTGTTGTAACAGGTATTTTCACAACTACTTTTCCAGCAATAGCACGATTAATATATTGTGCTTCTGCCATCATTTCCTCTGCTGTATCACCAATTAATTGAACAAACAATTCTTTTTCCTCTCCGATGATTCCCCTAATTTCTTTAAGGAGCTCCATATACGGTTTCTTTTCTTTAACTATAATAGATGGGTTTGTTGTTACTCCAGCTATTGGAAAGTAGTCATTTAAATACGCAATTTGTTCTAAATTTGCTGAATCAATATAAAGTCTCAATTTAATTCCCCCAATTCTAATGCTTTAGTGAAAGAGGAATAGACGCTAATTCCCTTGCACTGCATAGACTAATTCAAATAGAAAAGGATGCCGGCAAGTAAAGACTAGTTATCTCCTTCTCCACATCAAACTTAAGAGAATTTAGTTATAACCTTTCTTATTTTTGGCATCCCTTTCCACGCAAAAGTCGCAATTAGACTTTTTTGCGATAAGCGTATTTATTCATTAATTATTTTCAATTCTGTTCCTAAATCAAATTTAGGCAAAATTTTATCTTCTACATATAATGTTCCTGGCAATTCTGCCGTTGTTGAACCGTCAAATTTTATTGTGATATGCCCTAGCGTAGTCAAGTTTCTTTGTACAACATCTCCAACAGAAGTTATTTTATATTGATCGCCATTAATTAAAAGATATTGTCCTTCCTCAATTTCTCCATCTGTCTCAACGACATCAATGTTATAGCAAAAATCCTTTAAATCTTGAGGTGCACCATCACCAAATAAAATAACCATTTTTTCTTCCAAAAAAGTATCTGCAAAATCACCAATACTTTGAATTTTATTCTCATAAATTGTTTTCATAATATCTCAGCATCTCTCACGCAAGATGCTCTTCCCTCCCCATTGTCATTTATTTAAATTTGAGTTTTATGCAGTTTCAAAAACCTGTTAACCGTTTGAATATAATCCGAAACTTGCTAGCCATGCTACAAATACCCTTGGCACACCAATCAAAAATCTTGAATAAAGCACTGCTGGAACTCCTACTTCTACTGTTTCTGCTTCCGCTTCTGCAAGTCCTAAACCTACTGGAATAAAGTCACAAGCGTTTTGTGTATTGATTGCAAATAGTGCTGGCAATGCTAAGTTCGGTGGAATATTGCCTTTCCCAATTTCTACACCAATGAGAGTACCTATAATTTGTGCGATAACTCCTCCAGGCCCTAATAGTGGAGATAAGAATGGCAACGAACAAATAAATCCAATCAATAACAGCCCCCAAACATTCCCTGCAAGCGGTGACATTAATTTAGCAAAAAAGTTTCCGATTCCAGATCCTTGAATTATACCAATTAACAATGAAACAAAAGCCATAAATGGGATAATCGTATTAATTAATGTTTGAACAGCATCACGGCCTGCCTGGTAAAATGTATTAATTACCTTACCTGCTCCAAGGCCAATTTTAGTTAAAAAGCTTTTGTTGCTACTTGCAGCCATTGTTTGCGAGATCTTTTGATCACTGCTATATTTAAACTCTTTTTTCTCTTCTGGAATTTTTTCTGCCGCTGCTGCTATATGCATTTGTGCACCGTTTTCAATTAATTCTATTTGATCTACATCAACTGCAGATACATATATATCTTCTGTTATAAATTTAGCTAAAGGACCACTTCTTCCAGTAGGCATTATATTAACTGTAGGAATTCTTTTCTGCGGATAAATGCCACATCGCAAGGTTCCGCCGCAATCAATAATGGCAAGTACAATAGATTCATCAGGAACAGAAGTTTTAAAGCCGTTAACAGCCTCAGCTCCAGTTAGTTCTGCAATTTTATCCACGATGTCTGGCTTAGCGCCGCCGCCAGTAATATAAACAATTTTATTTTTTTCAGGCGTTGGAGCAATCGTTAAAGGTCCTCCAAAACCACCGTTTCCTTTTACTATTTTAACGGATCGATATTCTGTCATTTTAATAACCTCCTTCAACTTTCTCTTAATGATGTAATTTAACTTCTGTTTTTAATTTAATGCCTTGTTGCTTTTCTACCATTTTTGTTGTGAAGTCAGTAATCCATCCTGCAAAGAAGTTCATTACAATCCCAACTAAACAATAGCGGACCGCTAATTCAGCAGTGCTAAAGCCAAGTTGTTCAATTCCAGCTGCAATTCCTAGGAAGATAAATAATTCTCCTGGATTGATATGTGGGAATAAACCATTACTTGTATGACAGAAATAAGCTCCAGACGCATAATAGCTGGGTTTATACTTTTCCGGCAAAAAACGTCCTAAAGATAAAGCCATTGGGTTAGCTAGCATAAACGAACCTAGAAATGGCAATACCATGTATCTTAATAGCGGATTTTTAGATGATGCCATTGCTAAACGATTAATTCTATTTTCTCCGATTAACTGGATTAATGTATTCATAGCAACCATCAATAATAATACAACCGGAACAATACCTTTCATCCATGAAACAAATGTATCTGCACCTGTTTGGAATAATTTTAAAAAGCCTTCTGCAAAATGTACGATCAGATCCATAGTGATCACCTCTTAATTATTTTTTTATTGAAACTACTTGTTCTGCCTTCAATATCATGTTCTTAAAGAAGCTGTTTTTCTCTGGTATTTCTCCACCGCTCATAATAATTTTGTAATTATTTACTGCATCAAGAATAGCTAATTTCAATAATTTATTACAATGCTTCATATCCTCATCTTGAATGGTTTTAATATTTTTATCTGTAAAACCATTCAAATCGCGGAACTTCGCCATCACTGTAACCCCTTGCATTTTTTTCGCCTTTAAAATTTTCCCATTATTATTTATAGCAAAGAAAACAATTGTACCAGCGCGGAGCTTTCCTGGCCTTTTTCCAATTGCTACTTTCCCAAGCTTCCTCATTTCCATATATGCTTTTGTAAAATGTTTGATCTGCAAATATCCCAGCCCTAATTGGACAAGAAACGCACCTGCTATAAAAATCATGATTATATATATTTGCATTTTTTCACTTCCAATCTACAGGTTCCTTATTTGTCGGCTATTTCTTCGAGGTAGTTTGCTATTTCCTCATAAGTCTTCGATCCAGCTAGCTTTTGAACAAGTAAATCATTTGATGCCAATCGAATGATTTCTTCATATATTTTTACAATTAAACTATCATCATTATCAGTCTGATTTGGTATTCCCAATAAAAATATTAATTTAATTTCTTTGCCATTTTCCTCTATTTTTTCTGAAGAAACTCCTAAAGCTACTTCCAATTTATTAGATTGATAATTTATGGTATGTGGCAAAGCGATAGATTTATCAAAGATCATCGATCCCTTTTCCTCACGTTTAATAAGTCTCTCTTTAAATCCTTCATCTAAAAATCCTAAATTTGTTAATTGATTAATCATCATTTCTACATTTTGATGATATGTCTGCTTATTATCCAGAAAAAATACCTTATTTTCATTTGTTAATAATTTTAAAATAGAATGGCCATTACCAATATCTCTTAGTTTAAACTTCTGTAAATAAGTCACTTTTTCAATTTGTCGTGCAATAGTGCTTTCATCAAATATTTCATTTATCATTATTAAAGATGCATCTGTTTCAAAAGATAATTTTACTGTAGAAAAAACGATATCATAATCTTTCAGCAGCTCTTTCGATACTTCTTTCTCTGAAAAGAGATTTATTCTGGTATTCTGATGAAGCACACGCTGTAATTGGATGCTTATTAATTTGGAAGTTCCCCTGCCTGTACCGCAAACAACTGCTACTTTCTGCAATGTTCTAACTTTTACATCAGTTTGAGCGATATATACACTAAAGTAGAAAGCAAGATAACCAAGTTCATCTTCCGAAACTTCTAGCTCATATTTCTCTTTGATTACTTTGCCTGCTATTTCTGCCATTTTGTAAGCAAGAGGATATTTTTGATTGACATCATTTAGCAAGGGATTTTTCAAACGAATATTAAACATTAATCGATTAAGCATAAAGGTAATATGATACTGCAAGTCTTCAAAAAATTCGCCCTTTTCATAAATAATTTCTTTTCGAAAACCTAGTCGATCAAAAATCCTCTCCAGCAGATTATCTATTTCATCCGTTATTTTGATTTCTGCCATTGTCCGGTTATTTGTCGGCGTTCTTCTCCCGGCAATTGGAAGTGTTATGAACAATACTTCCTGAATTGGTATATTAATAGGCAAACCTTTTTCTATTACTCGTGCTAATTCTGTTGCAATTTGGAAATCCTTGGACTTTAATAACGCCTTATATTTATCTTCTACCTTTAAAATGGCATATCCCTTTAACAATCGATCCAGCATAATAGTTATTGATTGCATTAATCGACTTTGTGTTGTGCATTCTAAATCATATTGATCGATAACATTTATTAATTCCTCTTTAATGTCTTCATCTAAGGGATAATCGCCATATAGGTATTCAAATACATGATCAAGGATGAAAAAACGCAAATTTAATTCATTTCCTGTTAGATGCATTCCTTCATTTTGTTTTCCTGCAATAGATAGACTATAAGATTCCAATGAGACAGTCGCTTTTTTTAATTCATTAACCAATGTTGTTCTGCCAATATTGAGTCTCATAGCTATCTCATCTAAAGTAATTATGTCATTATTAAGCAGGCAATCTATAATAGCAGCAAGCCTTTTTTGTGGAGAATCTTGTAATATCCTCTCTTTATTCAACTTCTCTAAATAATGATCAAAAAGATTTTGGTTATTTATTAGTAAGCGAAGGCCCTTTCCTCGTTCATTAACAAGTTCTGCAGTTCCATTCCAATCAGAATTTAGCTGCTTTATATAATTTCTAATTGTTCGTGTGCTGACACCAGTTGACTCTGCTATATAATCTAACGAAACATATGATTTTTTTCTGGTTAAATCAATTATTTGCACAATCCGTAAATCATTATTTATATCAGACATCTTTCTATACCACCTTTTGCTGCATGTTCCTTTGTTAAGTATATAGAAAAAAAATTTTTTTGTTATAAAATTTTTCTTTACTATTCTAGTAGAGCAATTTTGCAAAAAGGCCAATATCTGATATTCTTCAAACCTTTATGCATTCATTGTTATCCACGTGATTTACCACCTGAAATATTAAAAGTTGTTCCTGTAATATAGCTTGCTCTCTCGGATGCTAGGTAAGATACAAGATCTCCAACTTCTTTTAATAAACCTTCTCTCCCCAATGGAATAGATTTGCTGTAATCTGTTGATAGTCCATCTACGGTTACCCCACGAGTATAGGCAAGGGCCTCATTATATGCATTCGTTCTTAATCCTGTTTTTTCAAGAATTCCAGGTGCAATTGCTACCACACGAATGTTGTAAGGGCCTAATTCCTTTGCCCAAGCACGGCTAAATGAAATCACTGCACCTTTTGTTGCTGAATAGCAGCTCTGGCCTGCTGATCCTTCTTGCCCTGCTTCAGATGCAACGTTGATAATGACACCGTTTTTTTTCTTGACCATTTCTTTTGCAGCAGCCTGTGCACATAAATAAGGACCTTTTTGATTTACTGCAACCATTAAATCAAAGTCTTTTTCGCTTAGCTCATATTCTGGTTTCTCACCTTTTACATCAATCAATAGTCTCGGCAAATTGATGCCTGCATTATTAATAAGAATATCGATGGTTCCAAAGTGATCAACTACTTTTGCAATCATTCCATCGACACTTGCTTTATTTGTTACATCACACTTGATTAAATAAGAGCCATCAGCCTGTTGACCTTCTTCTCCATTTAAATCAGAAATAATTACTTGAGCGCCGTTTTTTACTAATTCTTGTGCAATATGCAATCCAATTCCTGAAGATCCCCCTGTTACAACAGCTACTTTACCTTCTAATGCTAACCATGTATTTTTCATTTATGTTAACCTCCATTTTCTTTAAGCGTTTTCATTTGATGTTTTTAGTATAAAATGAAAGGAAGCTTAAATTAATACAGAGATTTTCACACAAACGTGAAAATCCTTGCACTATCAGTACATTTCCATATAAACAAAACAAAGACAATTTCACTCTGAATTTTCACAGTAAAATTGTCTTTGTTTCCCTTATTAAGCTAGTATTGGAATTTCGGTTTAGATACCTTGCTTATCTCCAGCACCATCCAGTTTGCCTAGTTCATATGCTTCATTCATTACCTTTGTAAAAAGATTCATAAATGGCTGAATCATCTCAAAAGATAACTCTACACCTGCTCTGTCTAATTCCTCTTTTGCTTCTGGCAGATATTTCATAGCTATTTGCATAAATTCCATTGTTTTATCATTTGTTGTCATCTTCATTATCCTCCGCTTTTTGTTCATTTGGCAATTTGCCTGATTTTTTAAAGTCATTTATTTCTTTATTTATTTTTAAAATAAATTCTTTATCTACATGTTCACTAAATTCACCTATTGAAGTAAAATTGTCGCTCATCCCAAAATACATATTTCCAGCGGACAAGTCACCCTCATTAAATTTTTTTGCTGTATATGCATATAGTTCAGCTATATCTTGAATGGTGCTAGTTAATACATTTCCATCACCTAAATCTGTGCGATCTGTAGCGAAACCAATGGAATATAAATCCTCTGCTTTTGCTTTTTCAATGATTTCCTGATTATAACTATTTCCTGTCGGATAAACAATATCAACATTCTGTGACAATAATTGTTCGAGTAATAAGCTAGCTTTTTCCCGATTATCCCAACTATGTACATACTTTGTTAATACTTTCACCTGTTTATTTTCAAATTTTGCTCCATCCGTAAACCCTTGCACTTCTGGCTGATTTTCAAAAGCGGCTACAATTCCAATTATATTTGTTTTTGTCATATAACCTGCAACCTTCCCCCCAAAAAATCCTATTGAATAGCCATCCAATATCATACTTGTCGTATTTTGATTTTTAGCATTGCTATTAAAACTAACAAAATGTATATTGGGATATTTTTTGGAAAGAGCATTAAAAAAAGTGCCAAACGCTGAACTATTTCCGAAAATAAGGTTTACACCTTTATTTTGAAATTCTTTAATCGCTCTTTCGGCAATTTGTTCTGAAGTAATTCCCTCTTTATAAAATATATCAACATCATATTTTGATTGAATATTAAGTAACCCGGTATAGGCCTTTGTTCCCCATCCTTGATCACTCACTGTTCCCTCCACAAGGAGTCCAACTTTTTGAATTTTCCCTTTTTTTTCTACAGCATGCTCACAAGACAGCAGTAAAAAAGAAAATAACAGAAGGAAAATCAATAAAATTTTCTTAAGTTTTCGCATTGTTTATGCCTTTCCCAAAATTCCTATATTGTTTTCATGTCAAAGAGATTAAAAAGGATTTATATACATTTTAATATTTTTTTTTGCAAAGCTAAATTATCTGTGATTCTATTTTTATTTTTTACATTAATTGTAAAGTTATTCTCTGCAAAATAATTTTCACTATCCTCTACATAATCTATTGAATAGTTTAGTACATCCATACATTTTTGCCAATGTTTTTGTACAGCACTTCGCAGTAAGATGGCTTCATTTTGCTGATTTTTTATCTGCTCAATTATCTCTTCCACCGCATCTTCCACAAAAATAGCATCTTTAGTATATTCATTTTGCCTTGGAAGCAAGTTTTTTGTTGTTTCCTTTAAGAAGATTTGTTGAAACAAAAAATTTTCTGGCTGCCAAGGACCGTAAATCGTTGGTAAATATATAAATTGATATGGTATCTTCATTTCGCTAAAAAACTTCACACATTGTTTATTTTGTGATTCTTCCATTGTAACAGGACAAATAGCCACCACTTTTTTAGGCATTTTCCGCCGATTTCCTTTGAAAAATTCTTGCATCGCAGTAATTAAGTCATCTAGCTTATCTAATGTATAACAATCAAAAATAATGATTGTCTCTCCTTCCTTTATCTGTTTTAATCGCTGCTCCCAGTCTATATCAATAAAATTAGCATTTCTCCCAAAAACCATTTCTTTTTCTTCCAATTGATGTACAGAAAAACCAGGGTAAGATAGCCCTTTTATTTTAAGCCCCTTTTCCAATAATGCCGAACAAAGATGCAAGCCAATAAAATGATATTTTCCAATTATTATAAAATTATCCATCTTTGTGCCTCCCTAAAAACTCATTATTGTATAATATGCTTCCATTTATTAATTATTTCATCTTGATTTTTGCATAAGAAAAAGGAATCCTCTAACCCCAGAGAATTCCTTATTCATTTTTATCTCTATTTAACAAGCTATAACCCTCACAAATTCTGCGGCAGACTCTGTGTGATCGATTTATATTATATCATCCTATTCTTGCGCCTTAAGCAATGGGGAATGCAGAAATCACCGCTTGCCGTTTCACTTTATAAATATTTTTCATTAGCTTGAAAAAACAAATGTATGTGCTTTGGAAGAGTACTTCTTTTTTCTGGCACAACATATGAAACAATAATTGGCAGCTTTTTTTTCTTCCATTCTGTAGATTCTTTTTTTAAATAGTTAGATTGATAATAGGATTTGCCATCATGCAAAATTTGAATAATTTTCACAGGAGCAGACGTTTCTTCTAATAAAATTTCCTTTCGCCCCTTTAAAAATGGCAAAACTTCCTCTTCATTCAAATGAAAAGCTACTGATATTTCATTACATAACTTCTTAAAAAAAAATTTATGTTCCTTTTCTCTTTCTATATGATCCTTTAATGATAAAATAGGATTAAATAAAACAACGGAGCGAATATTGACTTTCATTTCTTTCATTAGCTGGATGGCGGTTAGCGCCCCCATTCCTTCCGCTATTAAATGAATTTTCTGATTGAGGATTTCTGAACGTATTACATATCGATATAACCGTTCTGCTAATTGACAAGCTTGATTGCTACCCCAATTTTTTCCATATAAATTAGAATAAAATATAGTGTAGCCTTTTTCAAGAAGTGATTCAACCAATTGCTTTTTCCCTTCATTTTGTGTCCAAAAACTTGTTGACTGATTTACAAAGTTTCTGTCATCCCCGATTATCAAGACACCGAAACCGTTTGGTTGAGGAGGGTAATGTATCATATTCCATTCGGTATCCAATTGGAAGTTCCGGTTCTCCATCTCTAAAACTCCTTTATAACATTTTCCTTTTAATAATGTATGAGCATTTTTTAAAAATGTAAGGGAGTTTGCCTATTTTCTCTATCTTCTTTATGATGAATTTGTACATAAGGCATACAAAAAAGGGTTAGGACTTCGCTTTCTTTTCCAGCATACACATATACTTACAATAATATTATGCGCGCACATTTTTGACTATACTGCATTGAACTTAAAAATAGTCCTGTTCCTCTTATAAAAAGATTCAATTATTAAAGTTTGCTTTTTCATAGGCTGTTTTTGTATGCATTGTTGCTTTTAAAAACACAGCCTGATTACACTTTATTTTCTATGGGGGAGCGCTGATCCTCCTCGTCGCATGGACTCCTTTCTTGCACCCCTACAGGAGTCTACCTATATTCAGGCTTTATATCTTTTTTCTCCCATTTTTTCTGTTAAACAACCACAAGTTTTAGGAAAACAGCCTTTTCATAATAAGTTAAAGCAATAGACATTTATTAATTTCTGACAATATGATAAGATGAACAAAGAATTGAAAATTGTTGTGAGGTGAATTAAAGTGCGTTATTTGTTTACATTTATTTGGTCATTCTTACTTGCGCAAATGCTTACATACGTTGTTAGCTCCATGAATGGCAGTTCATTTAGCCTTAGTACTGGCTTTATTTTAAGCATTATCTTTACTGTATTAGTTTTTGTACTAGGAGCCATTATTCCAAATGAACCTAATCGTGAAGAAAGTGCTCATTAATCATTATAAAACAGATGACCTAGTAAAACGAAAAAAATATATCCATCAAAAGAGATTATTTATGTATGCAAAAAAGAGAACTGGACTTTTAGCCAGTTCTCTTTTTTTGCATATGCCCATAATTTTATCGTTCATTCAGAAGCATGATCTTTCCTTCTTCTACATCGATTACTACATGATCATTTTCCTTTATCTTTTCGGCAATAATATCTTTCGCTAAATAAGTTTCCACTGTCCGCTGCAAAAATCTTTTTAAAGGTCTTGCACCGTAAACTGGATCAAAACCATTTAGCGCTATATATTCTTTTGCTTCATTTGTAATAGAAATCACTATTTGTTGTTCTGCTAATCTTGACTGCAATTGTGCAATAAGTTTCGTGACAATTTCCTTTATTTCGGAAACTGCAAGAGGTTTAAACAAGATTATTTCATCAATTCTATTTAAAAATTCTGGACGAAAATGCATCTTTAATTGATTCATTACCCCTTCTCTTGTTTCCTCTGGAATAAAGTCCATTATTTTGTTCTCTAATAATAAGTGTGATCCTATATTAGAAGTCATAATAATGACTGTATTTTTAAAGTCAACCATTCTTCCTTGTGAATCAGTAATCCGCCCATCATCTAAAACTTGCAATAAAATATTAAATACTTCGGGATGAGCCTTCTCTACTTCATCTAATAACACCACAGAATATGGCTTTCTTCTAATAGCTTCCGTTAATTGTCCCCCTTCTTCATACCCTATATATCCAGGAGGTGCACCAATTAAACGGGATACTGCATGTTTTTCCATGTATTCAGACATGTCAATTCTAATGATTTGATCTTCACTATCAAATAAACTAGCAGCCAATGCTTTTGCCAATTCAGTTTTCCCCACGCCTGTCGGCCCTAAAAATAGAAAGGATCCAATCGGTCTATTGGGATCTTTAATGCCAGCTCGCGCTCTTAATACAGCGTCACTCACCAGATGAACAGCTTCTGTTTGTCCAACCACTCTTTCCTGAAGGATAGATTCTAGCCGCAGCAATTTTTCTCTTTCTTTTTCGACTAATTTAGAAACAGGTATGCCTGTCCATCTAGCAACAATGCCTGCAATTTCATCTTCTGTTACTTCTTCTCTTAACAGTTTTTCTTCTGTTTTTTTGCTGACCTTTTCTTCTAAATCCTTTAATTGTTTTTCCAATAAAGGAATCGTTCCATGTCTTAGCTCTGCTGCTTTATTCAAATCATATTTTCCTTCAGCAGCTTCTAATTCTCTTTTCTTTTTTTCTATTTCTTCTTTTTTTTCTTGGATTCTTTGCAAGCCTTCTTTTTCTAATTGCCATTTAGCTTGCAACGCATTGGCCTTTTCCTTTAAATCGGCTAGTTCTTTTCCGATAGTTGCTAATCTTTTTTGGCTCAAGCTATCTTTTTCTCTTCTTAATGCCGCTTCCTCTATTTCTAATTGCATAATTTTTCTTGTTAATTCATCAATTTCAATAGGCATGGAATCAATTTCTGTCCGGATCATCGCACATGCTTCATCAATTAAATCAATCGCTTTATCTGGAAGAAAACGATCTGTTATATAGCGGTCTGACATTGTTGCAGCTACAATAATTGCACGATCTTGGATAGCAACACCATGATGAATTTCAAAACGCTCCTTTAAACCTCTTAAGATAGATATTGTATCCATCACGGTTGGCTCTTTCACAAGCACTTGCTGAAAACGGCGTTCTAGCGCTGGATCCTTTTCAATATACTGGCGATGCTCATTTAATGTTGTCGCACCAATACAATGCAGTTCTCCTCTTGCAAGCATTGGCTTTAGCATATTGCCAGCATCCATCGCTCCATCGGTTTTTCCTGCTCCAACAATTGTATGAAGTTCATCAATAAACAATAAAATTTGTCCATTGCTCATTTTCACTTCTTGAAGCACTGCTTTTAATCTTTCTTCAAACTCGCCACGAAATTTGGCGCCTGCAATAAGTGCACCCATATCTAATGAAAAAATTGTTTTATCCTTTAATCCTTCTGGCACATCTTTGCGTACAATTCTTTGAGCCAGACCTTCTACAATCGCTGTTTTTCCAACACCTGGCTCTCCAATCAATACAGGATTGTTTTTTGTTTTTCTTGAAAGAATGCGAATTACATGGCGTATTTCATTATCTCTTCCTATTACTGGATCGACTTTCCCCGCTCTAACTTCGGCTACTAAATCACGGCCATATTTTTTTAAAGCATCATAAGTTGCTTCTGGATTTTTTGATGTCACCTTCTGGCTCCCCCTTATCTCCATAATCTTATTGTTTACATCCTCTTTATAAACGTCCATTTCATTTAATAACTTTCCAACAGTTGAACTCTTCTCAGAAAAAACAGCGACAATAAGATGTTCTATAGAAAGATAATCATCTTCCATGTTTTTTCTTTCCTCTTCTGCTTGAACCAATATTCGTTGTAGACTGCTCGTTATATAAATATGACCTTGTGCTGCATTGCTTACTGTTACTTGTGGTTTTTTGACTAGTTCTTTTGTTAATTTTTCAATTAATATTTTTGGTTCTTTATGAAGTTTGTGCAGTACAGCAGTTAATAGATTATCTTCCTGCTTCATCATTGCGATGAATAAATGAATATCATCCACTTCTTGATGACTTTCCTTTACAGCAAGACTTTGCGCTTCATTTATTGCCAGCTGCGCTCTTTCTGTCATTTGATCCATATTCATGACAAAAAGCCTCCTTTGACCTTTTTTGACCTTTAATATTATTATAGGCTTTTCTAATCATATGTAAAGCCATCCGCAAAATCCGGATGGCTTTTAGATAACGACAAATTCATTTGTATTGTTGGACTAATTTCATCCATGCTTTTATTCACTGTTTTAAGTTATGGCTTTCTTTGATATGTCCATACTCTATTATGATTAGAGTTTTCTGGGAATCGATCTCCTGCCCTCATTTTTAAAAACTGAGGATTATTGACATTGCTTCCTGTTTCACCAATCTCTATATACATTCCATTATTCGGCGCTTTTTGACCGGCACGAAACTGTCTATTCTGTCCCATAAAATTCCTCCTTACACCATACATACAGTTAATTGCATTCTTAACTGCTTTTTTATTATTTCCGATTTCCCTGTTGTCATTAAGGAAAATATTGTTTAAATCATTAAGCTGAAAAAATGAATATTCGAACACGACATTTTTTGTAAAAAAATAGCTATTTTAAAAAAAATGAAACAAATCATTAGATAATTGAAGGAAAAATAAAAGAAACTGGCACAACGGAACAACTTTTTTCCATAGAGTAATTTTAAAGAACCAGGGCATACTAAAAAAACCCCTTTAAAGGGGTTTTTTAAGCTAAAATTTCAACTAATAATGCTTTTTGGGCGTGTAATCTATTGCCAGCTTGCTGGAATATATATGAGTTGCTGCCATCAATGATTTCGGCTGTTACTTCTTCTTCCCGATGAGCCGGCAAGCAATGCAAAAACATATAATCATCTTTTGCATGCTGCACTAATTCCCTATTAATTTGGAAACCTTGGAAATCTTTTAATCGTTGTTCATTTTCTTCTTCTTGGCCCATGCTAGTCCAGACATCTGAATAGATAATATCTGCATTTGCAACTGCTTCAATTGGATTTGTTGTTAAACAAATCGTACTACCGCTTGCACTTGCAAAACTTTCTGCTTTTGCAACTACTTCTTTATTTGCTTCGTAGTTTTCTGGTGTCGCAATTGCAATATCAATGCCGACTTTTGAACAAGCCATTAAAAGAGAATGCGCTACATTATTTCCATCACCTATATAGGCAAGCTTTAATCCCTTCAGTGTACCTTTTACTTCTAAAATAGTAAGTAAATCTGCCAATGCCTGGCAAGGATGATAAAGATCTGTCAAACCATTTATAACGGGAATAGATGCATACTCCGCTAATTCAATAACTGTATCATGAGAGAAAGTCCGAATCATAATTGCATCAAGATATTCTGATAACACTTTAGCTGTATCAGAGATTGGCTCTCCTCTGCCGATTTGAAGATCACGACTATTTAAGTATAAAGCATGGCCCCCTAACTGCAGCATTCCAGCTTCAAAAGATACTCTTGTTCTTGTAGAGGATTTCTCAAAAATCATCCCTAATGTTTTTCCTTTTAGAGGCGTATATTCCTCTCCATTTACCTTTGCTTTTTTAATTTCTTGTGCTTTATTTAAAAGATTTAAAATCGTTTCAGGTGAAACATCCGCCAATGTCAACAGATCTTTGCCTTTTAAGCTGGTACTTGATGCTGTAATCATACTGTACTCACGTCCTTTTTTAACATATCATGCCATTCATCGATTGAATTCACACTAAATTTATCTGCTTTAAAAGAATCTATAAATGCTTCTGCACTTTCTTCTTGCGTAAAAGTAATAATACGGTTTCTTGTCGCTAATTCCCTTAATGTTTGATCACTTTCAAGACCAGTATTATTATAAAAAGCGACTGTTTCAGGTTCAGCAAGCAAAGCATGCATCCCTGCTGCTCCTGTTTTTACAACCAGTCCTTGTGTTTCTGCCTTGGCGCAAAGCGCAGCTGCATCTTTATCTGTTTTGATGACAATTTGTTTCTTTTCTGTTTTCTTTAAAGAAGGATGGAACACTTTCTTTAAAGCTTCTTCCATAGAACTTGCAAGTGCTATGCCTTCACCAGTTGATCGCATTTCAGGCCCAAGCTTTGAATCAAGCCCTTTTAAGGCATAATTAGAATACACAGGATATTTAATGCAAGTAAATGGGATATTGTCTTTAAATGTTTTTTCTTCCTCTGTCAAAACATATTTTCCAAGCATTATTTTTGTGGCAATTTGCACTAATGGAATCCCTGTTACTTTGCTTACAATCGGCACTGTTCTGCTTGCTCGAGGGTTAACTTCGAGCACATACACATTATCTGCATCAATAATGTATTGAATATTCATTAAACCTTTATAAGAAGTATGTCTGACAATTTTTTGCGCATAAGCAAGCATTTTTTCTTTCACTTGCTGTGATAAGTTTTTAGCTGGCAAAATAGACAAGCTATCACCTGAATGTACGCCAGTTTTTTCAATATGCTCCATAATTGCTGGAACGCAAATATCAAATCCATCTGCTGCAACATCTAATTCTGCTTCGCTTGCATACATAAACTGATCAACAAGAACGGGATATGGAATATCTGTCTGCAAATATTTTTGCAAATCATGTTCTGTTTCAATTCGTTCCATCCCTTTACCGCCAATTACATAGGATGGTCTAATAAGAATAGGAAATCCTAATTTTTCAACAGAGGCTAATAATTCTTCTTCTGCAAAAACAATATCTCCTTTAATATGAGGAATATCTTCTTCATCTAATAATTGATAAAACAAGTCTCTATCTTCTAAAAGATCAATCACATGACTGCTATTGCCTAAAATCTTTACACCATATTCTTCTAAGCCTTTGGCAACATTTAGAGCAGTCTGGCCGCCTAATTGAACAATTACTTCCTCGATGCCTTCTGACTCAATTACATTCATAATATCTTCAATTACTAACGGTTCAAAATAAAGTTTATCGGCAGTAGCAAAATCTGTACTTACTGTTTCTGGATTATTATTGATAATAATCGTTTCAATATTCTCTTCTTTAAGAGCGAATACACCATGAACAGAACAGTAATCAAATTCAATTCCTTGGCCGATTCGAATTGGCCCACTTCCGATTACTAAAACTTTTCTTTTATTGCTTTCTGTCTGTTCATTTTCACCATAATAGCTAGAGTAATAGTAATTTGTTTTTGCCTCAAACTCTGCAGCACATGTATCGACCATTTTATAAATCGGCAAGATATTTAAAGACTTGCGTTTTTTGCGGATTTCCTTTTCTTCTACATTCCATTTGCTAGCAAGAAACGCATCGCTAAAGCCTTTTTCTTTCCATTTAGAAAACATTTCTTTAGTAGCAGCCTCAAGACTTGCTGCCGCTATTTCTATTTCCATATTAATTAATCGTTGGAATAGATGAAGATAGAATAGATCTATCTTTGTTAAATAATGAAGTTCATCAACACTAATGCCTTTTCTCATTAACTCTAAAACAACAAAAAATCTTTCATCTGATTGTTCTTTTAGCTTAGTGAATAACTCATCCACTGTTTTATCCGCTAAGTTTGGCTGTTCTAAATCATTTACTTTTATCTCCAATGATCGAATTGCCTTTAATAGTGCTCTTTCTAAATTACGGTCAATTCCCATTACCTCACCAGTTGCCTTCATTTGTGTTCCAAGGTTTCGAGAAACATTTGGAAATTTATCAAAAGGCCATTTTGGAAATTTCACCACCACATAATCAAGAGCTGGTTCAAAACTAGCAAAAGTGTCGCCGGTTACTGGATTGATAATTTCATTTAATGTATAACCTACAGCAAGTTTGGCTGCCATTCTGGCAATAGGATAGCCAGTTGCTTTTGATGCTAAGGCAGAAGATCGGCTCACCCTAGGATTAACTTCAATTAAATAATATTTTTTGCTCTTTGGATCAAGGGCAAATTGAATATTGCATCCACCAATAATGCCTAATGCGGAAATAATTTTAATAGATGCAGAACGAAGCATTTGATATTCCACATCTGTTAATGTTTGCGAAGGTGCAACAACGATGCTGTCACCTGTATGAATGCCAACTGGATCAATATTTTCCATATTACAGATAGTGATGCATGTATTCATATGATCACGCATTACTTCATATTCTACTTCTTTAAATCCTGCAATGCTTCGTTCCACCAAACATTGTCCGATAGCACTTTCCTGTAAACCGCCAGAAACAAGTCTTGTAAACTCATCCATGCTTGCTGCAATCCCACCGCCTGTTCCTCCTAACGTATAGGCCGGGCGCACAATAATTGGAAAGCCGATTTCTTCTGCAAATTGAACAGCTTCTTCGACATGATGAACAATTTTGCTTTCTGGCACTGGTTCATTTAATTCATACATCAATTCACGGAATGCTTCACGATCTTCCCCTTTTTTTATCGATTCAATAGAGCTTCCAAGAAGTTTGACATTATATTTATCCAAAATTCCTTTTTCACTTAATTGAAAAGCTAAGTTTAAGCCCGTTTGCCCACCTAGTGTTGCAAGCAAACCATCTGGTTTTTCCTTTTGGATAATCATTTCTAAAACATCCACTGTGAGCGGCTCAAAATAGATAGAATCTGCAAATGTTTGATCTGTCATAATAGTTGCTGGATTATTGTTTACAAGTATAACTTTATACCCTTCTTCTTTTAGCACCATACATGCTTGCGTTCCAGCATAATCAAATTCCGCTGCTTGACCGATAACGATTGGACCTGATCCGATTACGAGTATTGTTTGAATAGTTGTGTCTTTAGGCATGTGCGAAAACTCTCCCATAATTTGCTTTAACATTTTCTATAAATTCATCAAAGATATACTGTCCTTCAGCAGGACCTGGATTTGCTTCTGGATGGAATTGTACGGTTTGCAATGGATAGATATCATGAGACAGGCCCTCTACAGATCCATCATGCAAATTGTAAAAACGTGCTGTACATCCTGTATTTTTTAAACTGTCTTCTACAACCACATAGCTGTGATTTTGGGAAGACATAATTACTTTTTGATTTTTTTTGTCCATTACTGGATGATTGGCACCGCGGTGCCCAAACGATAGTTTGCTAGTTTCAGCACCCAATGCTAAGGCTGCTAGCTGATGGCCTAAGCAAATGCCTAACGTTGGATAATGTTGAATTAGCGCTTGCACAGTTGGCAATACTTCTTTTAATTCTTTTGGATCCCCAGGTCCATTTGATAATAAAATTCCATTTGGAGCTAAATTTTGAATATTTTCAAATTCTGTGTTGTATGGCACAACCGTTACTTTGCAGCCTCTTTCTAATAAGCAGTCCACCATTGATTCCTTTTTGCCGAAATCCACTAAAACAATATGATGATCACCGTTGCCATATTGCTGCAAATCGCTTTCAGAAACTTTTGCCACTTTTTTTGTATCCTTTATAAGAGAAAAGTCTTCTTTTCGAGGCATTTCCTCTGTTGTTAAAACAGCAGGCATTGAACCAGCCTGACGGATATTTTTTACAATTGCTCTCGTATCCACATGTGATATTAAAGGAATATTCCACTTATCTAAATATTCCAACAATGAATGCTGTGATTGGTAATGAAAAGCGTCTTTATTTGCTTCATATACAACCACTCCAGCTACATGTGGCTTTTTGCTTTCAAAGTCTTCATTATTTATTCCGTAATTACCAATTAATGGATAAGTAAAAACAATGATTTGATCTTTATAAGAAGGATCTGTCAGCACCTCTTGGTAACCTGTCATTCCAGTAAAAAAAACAATTTCTCCACTTGCTGTTTGATTCACAGCTTTTGTTTGAAATGTTCCTTTATATTTCGCTCCATTCTTTAAGTGCAAGTATCCTTCCATTTTGTACACCTCTATATCTCAATTTTACACTTCTTTTAAGTTGATCTGAATTTATTGATCGATTGATTCAGACTGTATATTTATTTTTCATTTCTTATAATTATACATTAACTTGCAAGAAAATACATCTTAAACTGTCATTTTTGTGTAAGAATTTAAAAGTTTTCCGATTATTTCTACTGCCGAGTCTATCTCTTCTTTTGTAGTCGTTAATGCCGGAAGCAGTCTAATAACATTAGTGCCAGCAGGCAATGCAATAAATTCTGCTTTTCTTAGCTCGCTTAAAATAGTCGCCACTTCCAAATCTACTTCAATTCCGATCATTAACCCTAAGCCGCGAATATCTTTTACATATTTGTTTGATTTTAATTTGTCTTGGAGTGCATGAATTAAATAGTTGCTTTTTTCATTGACCTCTTGTAAAAAGGCTTCATTAAAGACAATCTCCATTGTTTTGCTGGCTGCTGCCATAGCTAATGGGTTTCCTCCAAATGTGGTTCCATGGCTTCCTGCGCCAAAAAATTCTTTTAAATTTTCTTTCGCAGCAATAGCGCCAACTGGAATGCCATTTGCAAGTCCTTTTGCTATAGAAATGATATCTGGGTTTAAATCAAATTGCTGAAATGCAAATGGAGTGCCGGTTCTGCCTATTCCTGTTTGAATTTCATCAATAATCAAAAGTGCCCCTTTTTCTTTGCAAAGCGCTTCTGCCTTTTGAAGGAATTCTTTTGCAGCTACATGAATGCCTCCTTCTCCTTGAACTACTTCTAGCATAACAGCTGCTGTATCATCCGTTAATTGCTGTTCTAATGCATATATATCATTAAAAGGAACATATTCAAATGTTTCTAGCATGGGTCCATATCCATTCTTTATTTTATCTTGGCCCGTTGCCGACATCGTTGCAAATGTTCTGCCATGAAAGGAGGATAAGAATGTAATAATCTTTGATTTGCCGGTCGCTTTTCTAGCTAGCTTAATAGCCGCTTCATTTGCCTCTGCACCGCTATTGCTGAAGAAAACACAATCCATTCCGCTTCCTTTAACGATTAATTCTGCAGCTTTCTCTTGCAATGCAACAGGAAATAGATTAGATACATGCCAAAACTTGTTTAACTGTTCTTCAACTGCTTTTTTTACTTCCTCATTGCAATGTCCTAAACCGCAAACACCAATTCCTGAAGTAAAATCCAAATATTTTTTTCCATCCGTTCCTATTAAGCAGCTGCCTTTTGCCGCTTCAGGTTCAATTTCCCATTTTGCATAAGTTGGAAATAAATGACTCATTTTATGACCTCCAGTTTCTCAACAATTTGTGTGCCAAACAATGTTTTCCCATCATAAATCGCTTTTTTTCCTGAGACAATCATAACACTTTTTAAACCGCTCTCTAACGCTGCAAGTGAGGATGTCACTTTTGGAATCATGCCGCCTGTTATTTGTCCTTCTTCTATATACTGGTGAACTTCTTTTTGTTCAAGAATATTCGCTACTTTTCCATCTATTAAAATGCCATCAACATCTGTCACAAATAAACAATGTTCTGCATTTAAGCTTTTGGCAACTGCTGCTGCTGCATAATCTGCATTAATATTTAAAATTTGCCCATTTTCTGTAATGCCAAGCGGCGTTATGACAGGAATTAATCCAGCTGTTAAAAGCTTTGTGATTAACTTATTATTCACGGCTTCCACATTTCCAACATATCCTAGTGCTGCCTCATCAATAAGAGATCCTTGAATAATTTGATTATCTGTGCCATTTATTCCGATTGCTTCCAAATGATGGCTATTTAATAAGTGCACAAGTTTTCTATTCGTTTTTCCTGAGAGCACCATCTCTACAATATTCAGTGTTTCTTTTGTTGTTTTCCGTAAACCATTATGAAATTCTGGTGCAACTCCTGTAAGTTCCAGCATTTCATTAATATCAGGGCCGCCTCCATGAACAAAAACTAATTGAAAGCCAGCTCTTTGCAATTCTGCTAAACTGGCAAAAAAATCTTCCTTCAATTGATCTATAACACTGCCACCGCATTTTATAAGGATTGTTTTCATCGAAGTCACCTCTTATGTCCGATAGCTTGCATTTATTTTGACGTAATCATAAGATAAATCGCAGCCCCAAGCTTTTCCTTTTGCCTCTCCATTATGAAGATCAACTGTTATTTTTATAAAATCCTGTTCAAGATAGTTTATTGCTTCTTCTTCAGAAAAATCTTGTGGTTCACTATTTTTCAGCATCACAATATTTCCGATTGCAATATCTACTGAAGCTGGATTAACATCTGTATTCGTTTGCCCAATCGCTGTAATAATGCGGCCCCAGTTAGCATCAGAACCATAAACAGCTGTTTTCACTAAGTTAGAGCCAACAATTTGTTTTGCAATGGCTCTTGCCTCTTCTTCTGTTTTGCTTCCTGACACTTCTACTTCAATAAGCTTCGTTGCTCCTTCTCCATCCTTAGCAATTTGCTTTGCCAAACTTTCGCATGTTTTTGCTAAAAGTTCTAAAAATACTGGATAATCAGGATGTTCCGCTGTTAGTGCTTCGTTTGCGGCCATTCCATTTGCCATCACCAAAACCGTATCATTTGTTGATGTATCTCCATCTACTGTTATTTGATTAAAGGTCGTCGGAATGACCTTGCTTAATGAGCTTTGCAGACAATCAGAATCTATTTTGGCATCGGTTGTAATAAATGCAAGCATTGTTGCCATATTAGGATGAATCATTCCTGATCCTTTAGAAGTTCCGCCCATCGTCACTGTCACACCGTTGATTTTTGCCGTATAACAGCATTTCTTCATGACTGTGTCTGTTGTTAAAATTGCTTCTTGAAATGCATCTGCATGGCTCGCTGTATTTCCTGCGCTTATTTGTTGGATTCCTGCAGCAATTTTATCCATTTTTAAATATTCTCCAATAACGCCTGTTGACGAAACGGCTACGTATTCTTTTTTGACTTGCAGATGTTCAGCCAATAATTGACGCATTTCATATGCATCCTGAATCCCTTTTTCTCCTGTACAAGCATTTGCACATGCACTATTTACGACAACTGCCTGAATTAGCTTTTCTGCTTGAATTGATTCTTGAGTTACTTTTAATGGAGCTGCTTGAAAATGGCTTGTTGTATATACAGCAGCAGCATTTGCAGGCACCTCGCTAACAATTGCTCCCAAATCCTTTTTGTTATAACGCAGTCCGGCATGTACACCTGCCGCACTAAATCCGATTGGTGTAACAATGCTTCCATCTACGATTTCTTTTATACATGATGATTGTTCTTCATTGATATTTGATATAACCTGCACTTTTTTTGCTCCTTTCTTATGGGTACAGCGGTAAAAAGTTGAGCCCTGTCGTTTCATGCAATCCATTCATTATATTTGCATTTTGAACCGCCTGCCCTGCTGCCCCTTTCATTAAATTGTCAATGACAGATATAATAGTTAGTCTTCCTGTTCTTTCATCCACATCCACACCAAGATCACAGTAATTCGACCCGCTGACCTCTTTAATAGTCGGAAAATGCCCTAATGGTCGAACACGGACAAAAGGATGATTTTTGTATGCTTCTTCATATAATTCATGAATAGTACTCGTTGTATATTCTTCTTTTAATGAAACATGTATCGTCGACATAATCCCTCTATTGATAGGCAATAAATGTGTTGAAAATGTAATTGGTTTAATATCGCTGTTCCAATCTGATAATTGCTGTTCAATCTCTGGAATATGCTGATGTTTATTTACCTTATAAATTTTGAAATTTTCATTCATTTCTGCAAGCATGGTATCCCTTGATGGACTTCTTCCTGCACCTGAAATTCCCGACTTTGCATCAATGATAATACTATCTGTTCGAATTATTTTTTCTTTTACTGCTGGAGCCAATCCCAATAATGCTGCGGTAGGATAGCAGCCTGGGTTGGAAATCCATTTTGCTTTTGCGATTTCTTCTCTGTTCCACTCTGTAAGACCATATACAAATTTATTAATCAACTCCGCTTTTGCAGGCTCTTTTTTATACCATGTTTTATAATCTTCTGTATTCCTTAATCGCAAATCACCAGACAAATCGACCATTTTGATTGCTGTATGAGAAAATTCTTCCACTAATTTACTGGATACACCTGATGGAGTGGCAAAAAATACGATATCACTTTCCTCTGCTATTTTCGCAACATTTATTTTTTCTAATTTATTTTCAATAATATTATATAAATGAGGATATTCGTTCCAAACTGGAACCTCTTCTCTTGTTGTATGAACAGAATGTATATTAATGGTTGGATGTGTATGCAAAATCCTAATTAATTCTACCCCGCCATAGCCTGTAGTACCGATGATTGCTGCCTTCATAATTTCCTCCTTCAATAGGAAATGATGTATATTTAATCATTTTTTTTTATATTTATTAATATTCGATTCTCTTATTATAAAAACTTAGCATTATAAAATCAACCTGTTTTTTCATAAAAGTTTTAGTTTTCTAACTTTTTCGGCAGTTTATTAGAGTGAAATACATAGAAATAAAATTTAACTGAATTGTTGCGGATGAAGAACGAATAAATTTACTCTCCACATTATATTTTTAATGCTTGGTTTGCATTGGCTTGAGATTATTCCATGGTTATCAGCTATTCATTCGCCGTCCCACTCCTTTTATTCACCATATTGCTACTTACCGAATCTTTTCATTGTCCATTCTTTCCATCAACACAAATAAAGCTGCCCTGCATTAGGACAGCTTTTTCATTGCAATCAATTTATAAATCTTCTATTACAATATACGATGCTTTTACAGGTCCATGCACACCTACAACTAAATCCATTTCGATATCGGCTGAGTTGCTTGGCCCTGTAATATAATTGATGCAGCTTGGGATTTTTTCTCCATTTTGCACTTTTTCTCTTAATTTATGTGCTGCTTGTGTCATTCGTGGCACTAGTGTGCTTTTTGGTATAAGCATAATAGAGTTTGTTGGCAAAAAGCTGACGGTTCTGCCTCGATCATTGCCACTATACAAAACTACTGTGCCTGATTCGGCTAACGTTATTTCACTGATTGTTATGCCAATATTAGCATTTTCTGCTTTTTGAATATTTTCTTTGCCTTTTGATGCTTGCCATTCGTATACTTCTATATTTTTATTAGGCAAATCTTGTGTTAATAAATTGCTGACACCATATTCCCCGTAGCGGGAGTCTTTCCAAGTAACGATTGGTCCGCCGCCATATTCTGAAATCAAATCCTCTAACTTTTGCGGGAGATCTGCTTTAGTTGTAATGATTAGATCTGTATGAATTTTTAAACACTGTGTTTTTAATACTTCTAATAATTCATCTTTTGTTGCATCTTTTAACACTTGCTCCTGAGGATTATATGCCCATGCAGGTTTTGCCACTTCTACTTTTCTTTCTCTGCCCAATCTTGTTGCAATGTTTTTTAAAAAGGCATCTCTATTTTGAATAGTTCCTTGCATTAGCTTTTGCCTCCTTTATCGCGGTTTTTATACCAGTCACGGAATCTCTCTTTGGTTGGAGCAGGGAAGTCGCGGATATCCGTCCATTCTTTTATTAACCCGACTCCTTTAGTAATTTTGTCTCCCTTAGATAAAGGTTTTGTTAATGCCGGCGCCATTTTTGAACCGATATTATATAAAGCTGGCGAAGCAGCTCCAAGACCAAATGCCTTAAAGATCAGCTTTTCTGATACTGGAGCTTTTCCTTCCCTCTCTACAATGACTTGGCGATGTTTATGCAATAATTCATGAAGAGGGATTTTCACTGGACATGCATCTGTACAAGCTGCACATAATGTAGATGCATATGGAAGCTCTTTAAATTCATCATACCCACCTAAAAGTGGGGATAATACAGCTCCAATTGGACCTGAATAAATAGACCCATAAGAATGTCCGCCTACTTGTCTGTAGACAGGACAAACATTTACACATGCTGCACAGCGAATGCATTGAAGAACCGATTGGAATTCTCCGCCAAGTATATCTGATCTTCCGTTATCCACTATAACTAAATGGAATTCCTCTGGCCCATCTACATCCCCTGCTTCTTTAGGGCCTGTTAGAGTAGTTACATAACTCGTCAGCTTTTGGCCTACTGCACTTCTTGTCAACATTCCAACAAGTACTTCCATTTCATCAAATGTGGGAACAATCCTTTCCATTCCCATTACAACAATCTGTGTTTTAGGCAATGCTGCAACAAGATCTGCATTCCCTTCATTTGTTACAAGGGTAATGGAACCCGTTTCTGCTACTGCAAAGTTGCAGCCAGTTATCCCAATATCTGCCGTTAAATATTCCTCACGAAGGACTTGGCGGGCATGCCATGCCAGTTCCTCTGGTCTTTCTGTATTCGTATAATTTAGTTTTTTTGCAAATACATCACGAATTTGTTCTTTATTTTTATGTAATGCTGGAACAACAATATGCGACGGAGGATCATGATCATCTACTTGCAAAATGTATTCTCCTAGATCTGTTTCAATAACCTTGCAGCCAGTGCCTTCGAGCTTTTGATTAAGAGAAATCTCTTCTGTCACCATTGATTTTGCTTTTACTACCTTTTTAGCATTTTTCTTTTTGGCTATCTCTTCAATATAGGTGCTCGCTTCTTCTGCTGTTTTTGCAAAAAATACATGCCCTCCTCTTTTGGCCACATTTTCACTTAATTCGTATAAATAATAGTCAAGATTCTCCAGGACATGCTGGCGTATTTCTTCCCCATGTGAACGCCATTCTTCCCAGTTTCCCATTTCATCTGTAACTGCGTTTTTTCTTCCTTGAATAGTTTCTTGTGCTTTTGAAACAGCACCACGCATAAATTCATTTTGCAATTCGCTTTTTACCCTAGACTTAAATTCTACGGAGCTAGTTTTCATTGACATAGCTAAAATCTCCCTCCCCTTTTATAAACGGCTATTTAAAACTTCTGCAATATGAAGCGCTTTAACCGGTTTTCCTTTTCTTCCCAAACGTCCGCCAATATTCATTAAACAGCCTGCATCTGCACTAATAATATAATCTGCTCCTGTTTCTTCTATACAACTAACCTTTTCATCTACCATTTGTTCAGATATTTGCCCCATTTTCACCGAAAAAGTTCCGCCAAATCCACAACAGTTTTGTTTTCCTGGCAAATCTTCATATTCTAAACCCTTTACATTTTTCAGCAGTTTAATAGGAGCTTCTTTGACACCTAATAATCTAGTCATATGACAAGAAGTATGGTAAGTTACTTTTCCATTAAAACTTGCTCCAACATCTTCTACTTTTAGCACATCTACAATAAATTGAGTTAATTCATATGTTTTTTTGGCAAGTTCTTTCGCTTTTGGCTCCCAGATAGGATTTCCTTTAAAAATATGCTGATATTCATGGAACATATAAGCACAAGATCCTGAAGGACAAACAATATATTCAGCATGTTCAAATGCTTTTATCATTGTTTTCATGGCACCTTTGGTTTCCTCTACATAGCCGCTATTATAAGAAGGCTGACCACAGCAAATTTGTGTAGTCGGAAAATCAATTTCACATCCTAAACGTTCTAATAATTCTACTGTTGCTTTCCCAACATCACTTTGAAACATATCAACTAAACAAGTTGCAAATAAAGTCACTTTCATTATGACATCCCCCTAAACAATCCATTATCCTTTTTAAATATACATGTGAACAGGTCATCTGATGACCTTTTTTTTGTAAAATCACTCTATATGCCTCCATAGAGTGTTTTTTTATTGATTCTATTCACTTTTAACAAAAGCCAAATAAACTACCATATTTTATATATTCTTAAATTAAGCGTTTTCATTAATATATTCCTAATTTTTTCAATTTGCAAGAAAAATTTTTTTTGTCTTTGCTTTTTAAGCTGAAATTTATTCGTGATGCTCTTTTTCATCAAAATATTTTTTGAGGACTTCCTCTACCTTTTGCAGATGATAAAGCATAGCCTCACTTGCTTTATTTTCATCTTTCTTCACAATAGCCTCATAAATCGTAAGATGCTCTTCATACAGACGTTCTGTTGTTGTTTGTTTAGAAAATAGCCATAATCGTCTCGTTTCTTTCATCGCTTCCTGCATTATATCGGAAACATTAAGCAATAAGTTTACAAGCAAAGGATTTTGCGAAGCTGCAGCAACTGCCAAATGAAAGTTTAGGTCTGATTTTTCTCCTAGTTCTTCTACGCCATTTGCCAGTTTCATTTCATCTAAAGCTGCTTTCATTGTTTTCAAATCTTCATTTGTTCGATTATTTGCTGCAGCCGCTGCTGCTCCTAGTTCCATGATTCTTCTTACTTCAAGGAGATGATTAATATCCTTCTTTTTCATCAGAATAGCAGAAGGAAGGGAAAACATAATTTGATCTGCTTCAAATTTTTTTACATAGGTTCCTTCCCCTTGCCTCATTTCGATTAATCCTTTTGCTTTTAATGCAGAAAGCGCTTCTCTAACGGCTGAACGACTTACTTGGAAATTTTCTGCAAGCTGTTGAACAGATGCCAGTTTTTCACCAGGCTTTAAATCGCCTGAACGAATTCCTTCATGTAAAGCTTCTGCTATTTCTTCATAGATTTTTTTAGGTCGAATCTGCTTAAATTCCATTGTTGTACCTCCAACGCGCCCATCCTTTTTATGTTATTATACTGCTAAAAGTTGCAATGTGCATAAAAAAAGACAATAAATCGTCAATTTTATGTTGTTTTTTGGAAAATATCATTTTATAATAAGTTCATCAAGTCATCAGATGACCAAGTTTTATGATGCGTAAAATTGCAAACGGTTTCTTTCGTCTGATGATGAAGCAATAAATAATAAATTAAAAAGTGAAAAGTGAAAACGCAACATTGAAAGAAAATAAAGGAGATGAATTTATGACGTTTACACAAAACTTTACCGTCGTTGGCGACAATCTGGCATTATCTGCTATAGTAGCGTTAATTCCAATTTTGTACTTTTTTTGGGCACTCGCTATTAAACGGATGAAAGGACATATCGCAGGTGTTACAACCTTGCTGCTTGCTTTGCTTCTTTCTGTAATCGCTTTCAAAATGCCTGTTGGAATGAGTGTTATGTCAGCAAGCCAAGGAATTGTTTATGGTCTCTTGCCAATTGGCTGGATTATTGTCACATCGGTGCTTTTGTATAAATTAACTGTTAAAAGCGGCCAATTTTCCATTATCCGCAACTTTATTTTATCTATTACAGAAGACCGCAGACTTCAAGCATTGCTTGTTGCTTTCTCATTCGGAGCGTTTTTAGAAGGGGCTGCTGGATTTGGGGCACCTGTTGCCATTTCCGCTGCCCTTCTAGTTGGACTAGGCTTTAACCCATTATATGCCGCCGGTATCTGTTTGCTGGCAAATACCGCTCCTGTTGCATTTGGAGCAATCGGTATCCCAATTACTGCTGTAGAAGGCCCTACCGGCATTCCAGCTATGGAAATTTCCAAAATGGTTGGACGTCAGCTTCCATTTATTTCAGTCTTTATCCCATTTTATTTAGTTATTATTATGGCTGGATTTAAACGAGTATGGGAAGTAATGCCTGCCATTTTAATATCCGGCGTATCTTTTGCTGTTACACAATATCTATCATCTAATTTCCTTGGACCTGAATTGCCGGATATTTTATCTGCATTAGTTTCCTTATTTGCTCTTGTTATCTTCTTGAAATTCTGGAAACCAAAAACTATTTTCCGTTTTAAAGGAGAAGCAGAAATTGCAGCTGCATCAGCTGAGCAAAAGAAAACAACAGAATCTACATATACAGCTGGTCAAATTTTTCATGCTTGGTCTCCTTTTTTAGTGTTGACTGCATTTATCTCGCTTTGGGGAATTCCTGCTGTGAAATCAGCACTGACTGGTCATTACGAAGGTGCAAACGCTATTTTAAAAGGGCTTAACAAGCTAGGGGAACTACTTACCTTTATGCCTGAAGTGCCATTGATTCATAATAAAATTATCAACGGTGCTGGTGAAGCAGTGGCCGCCATCTATAAAATAGAAGTTTTAGGAGCTGCAGGCACTGCTATATTATTTGCATGTATTATCACTAAATATATCTCTCGCCTTTCTTGGAAAGATGTGTATGAAACAACAAAGGAAACACTTTATGAATTAAAATTGCCAATATTAACAATTTCATCTGTAGTTGGGTTTGCCTATGTAACAAATGCATCCGGAATGTCGACAACTCTTGGAATGACATTAGCTAAAACAGGAGCATTGTTTCCATTTTTCTCTCCTGTCCTTGGATGGCTTGGCGTATTTATCACCGGCTCTGATACTTCTGCCAATTTGCTATTTGGAAATCTGCAAAAAATTACTGCCATGTCTGTTGGCATGGATCCTGTGCTTGCAGTTGCAGCCAACTCAAGTGGAGGAGTTACAGGGAAAATGATTTCCCCGCAATCTATTGCTGTCGCTTGTGCTGCTGTAGGTCTTGCAGGCAAAGAATCTGAACTACTTCGCTTTACTGTGAAGCATAGTGTATTCCTGCTGTTATTAATATGTATTATTACCTTCCTGCAAAACAATGTGTTTTCCTGGATGATTCCCTAAAATTCAACTAACAAAAAGAGAGTAAAAAATTCTTTGATAATTTTTTACTCTCTTTTTTATCTTCTTACAATGAGAACTGACCCCCATCTTCTTCTAACAGGATTACTTTTACCCTATCGCCGCATTTATATCCTTTATTTCCTCCAGGCAATATCATTAGCCCATTTGCAAACGCTAAGCTGCTCACAATATTGGATTTATCCACCCCGCTTGTCCGTGCCTCTAGCTTTCCATTGACAATGGAAACTTTACTTCTAATTAGGCGTGTAAATGGATTGGCTGTCGGAAAGTCCTCCATAAGTACAGCATCAACAACAGACAAATGAGGATTTTTGGAAAACAAAAAACTTTTTATAATTGGATTTGTAAATAATTCAAACCCAACATAACATGCAGAAGGGTTTCCTGAAAGTCCAAATAATAGTTTTCCATTTAACTGCGCTACAGTAGTCACGCTTCCAGGTCTCATTGCTATTTTATTAAAAAGAACTTCTGCCCCCATTTTGCGGTAAATATCTGGCAATAGATCATAATCTCCAACAGAAACGCCACCTGTTGTAATCAGCATATCAACAGAATCTATTTTACGTTGAATGGCTTCATAGCTTGTTTCCATAATATCTGGCAACTTGCCGAAATAGTGAGGGACAGCACCTGCTCTTTCAATTTGTGCCAAGATCATATATGCATTGCTGTTTCTTATTTTCCCTTCTTCTAGTTCTTCATGCACTTCCACTAATTCAGTTCCTGTAGCAAATACCCCTATAATAGGCTTTTTCGCAACGGGAACCTTTTCAATTCCAAAGGTTGCTAAAAGAGCTACTATTCCTGGATTTATTTTGGTTCCTTCTGGAATGAGTATCGTGCCTTTTTTTGTATCCTCTCCTTGAAAGGATATATTTTCTCCTTTACTTAAAGCATGATCTATAGTTATATAAGTTTTGTTCTCTTTTTTCCATTCCACTGTTTTTTCGAACATCACTACGGCATCTGTCTCCTGCGGCAGCATTGCCCCTGTCATTATTCTTATTCCTTGGTATTTGCCCAAATTCTTTTTAAAAACTTGTCCAGCTCCTATTTCATCAATTATTTCTAATTCAATAGGATTATCCTCAGATGCATGAATCGTATCTAATGATCGTAATGCAAATCCATCATAGCTGGAGCGATTAAATCTGGGAATATCGTGTGAAGCTGCTATATCTTCACATATATAGCGGCCATTGCTGTCAAAAATTGATACAAGCTCCTTTGTTCCTTTCTTTTTATATTCCATCACCCTTTTTATTGCATCTTCTACTAAAATGGGAAATCTTTTTTCTACCGCCATTTCTATTTTCCCCCAACTCTTATTTATGCATTTTATTAAAACCTAAAAAAAGAAATACTATGATAAGCATAAAGTATTTCTCAGATTGTAGAAAAAGTCAAAATACAAATTTTCAGGCTGATTAAAAACGTCTGCACATCAAAGAGCGAAGCCTTGAGAGGAGCGGAGTTACCAAAGTAGGCAATGAGCATCCGAACAGGACAAGCAACAAAGAAAGCAGGCTTTTGTCATCCAGCCTCTGATAAACATCATACATTATTTCTTCTAATTCCTTTTCTATTCCAGTTCCTTATTCTACTGGACAGCACTCAGCCGCCAATATAAGACATTTCTACTTTTTTGCGCAATGCTGCTGTTTCTTCTGTACGTTCATCTGAATACCTGTCCTGCCTATTCCACCAAATAGTTTGGATATACTTAACTAAATCAGCATCGGATGCCCCTTGACGCAAAAAGTCGCGAATATTATGGCCGCTTCCATTAAACAAGCATGTATAAAGCTTTCCATTTGCCGATAGTCTTAATCTTGTGCAAGTGGAGCAAAAAGATTCGGACACTGATGTAATAAAACCAATGTGAATATTTTCTCCTTTATAGCGATACTTTTTGGCAACTTCCCCATAATAGTCAAAACCAATTGCCTCTAGTTCATACTGCTGTTTTAGAATTTCATATATTTCTTTTTTTGTCATCACTTGATCCAGCTTCCAGCCATTTGTGCTGCCAACATCCATATATTCAATAAAGCGAAGTTCTAATTCCTCTTCTTTGCAAAATTGAGCCATCGGCAATATTTCTTTATCATTTAAGCCTTTTTTTAATACCATATTTATCTTAACGCCAAGTCCTGCTTCTTTTGCTGCCTGTATCCCTTTTTTCACAGGTGCGACGCCAACATTTCTGCCATTTATTTTTCCAAAAAGTTCATCATCCAAACTATCTAAACTAACATTTACTCTTTTGAGTCCTGCTTCTTTTAACTCTTTGGCATACTTAGGAAGAAGCACTCCATTTGTTGTTAAAGCAATGTCTTTTATCCCACTAATTTTGGTTAGTTTATCCACTAAAACAGGAAGATCTTTGCGAATTAACGGTTCGCCTCCAGTAAGTCTAATTTTTTCTACCCCTAATTCTGCAACTATCGCAGCTAACCTTTCAATCTCTTCAAATGAAAGCAATTCATCTTTTTGAAGAAAAGGAAAATCAGGCCCAAATATTTCCGCAGGCATGCAATATTGACAGCGAAAATTGCATTTGTCGGTAACACTTATTCTTAAATCCCTTAATGGTCTATTTAATTTATCTTGTATTGCAGCGAGTGTCATGATCTCTCAACTCCATTTAGAGACTTGATTCCAGTTTGTATAGGTTAATATCACTTTTCAAAAAGTACTATTATCAATATGAAAATAGGATTAATATACCCCATCTTTAATACAGTATCAAAAAAAGACAGAATTTTGAGAATCTTAATCCCGGACTTTAGTTAAATAAAAAAGTTTGTTGACTATATGCTATACCTTTTCTAAAGAAGATTATCGCTCCCTTAGAAAAGGATTATTTAAACCATGGCATTCCATAACAGCCAAAGCCATTTTCCGCTTAAACTTTTTTTATTGCACACCTAATGCAATTTTTGCATATCGAGACATGCGGTCCTTTGTCCAGGCAGGCGTCCAAACAATATTTACTTCTGTTTCTTTAATTTCCGGAATATCATTAAGTGCAGCTTTCACTTGATCAACAATAACGCCTGCTAATGGACAGCCCATTGCCGTTAATGTCATTTTTACCGTTAATACCCCGTCTTCCTTTAAATCTAAATCATAGATTAAACCAAGATTAACAATATCTACGCCTAATTCTGGGTCAATGACAAGCTCCAATGCCCCCATGATGCTTTCTTTTAATTCTTCATTCATTGTAAAACACTCCTTTGCTGTTGATAACATCATTTATTTATAAGATATTCTCCCTAGTATACTTCATTGTCGGCAAAAAACATTTATCACGCATTAACGGGCTACCCTCACCTAAAAGATTATAAAAAAACAAAAAATTCAGGTGGATAGAAACTTGCCCATAAAATCCTGATTGTTAGTTTCATTTTATTGCCTTCTTTTATCATAACAAAAAAAAGCTTATTTGAAAAAGGACAAAATTAAGAACAATTATTAGACACGCTGTTTATGAAGCATGTATTTTTCAAACCAGTCAACAGTCTTCAGCATAGCCTCTCTGCTGACTTTATGTCCTGATTTTTCATCGCTAATATAAGCAAGTTTTTCAGCATCCTTTTGATACATTTTTTTAATCTTTTCATAAAATCGATAAGAATATTCATATGGCACTACATTGTCTTGTTTACTGTGCCAAAACATTAAAGGTCTATTATTCAGTTTTTCTGGTTCTTTGCTTAAGTCCAATTGTTCCAACTGATAAAGAAGACTAGCTATTTCATCTTCTGTCAGCGGCAAATTATAGCCGCTCCTTTTTACTTCATCAATTGTATATTGTGCAAATTTTTCATAATAAGGCATTCCCATAAGGCTTACTGCTGTATGGATCCAAGGATATTTTCTTAATGCTCCAAGTGTAGTGATTCCCCCCATGCTAGTGCCGACAAGCCCAATCTTTTCTGGATCAATCATTTGTCTATTCTCAAAGTAATCCTTAATTATTTTAATTTCATCAATGGTTTTCACTACAATATCCCAAAACCTTATATTCAGCTCCATCTTGCGGTAGCCTTCATCCCTTTCCCCATGGTAAAGACAATCTGGCAATACTACTCTAAATCCCTTTTCCGCTAAATTATAGGCAAAATGAAGATTATGCTCCTTTGCGCTTGTAAATCCATGAATAAATTGAATATATGGCAATGTTTGATCATAGTATTCTTTTTTTACTATATGCAGTGTAGGTATTTCATTTACGTATAATTTTTCAATGATAATCATTCAAAAACCCCTTCCATTCTATTTCCTGAAAAAATCATAAAAAAGTTTTCACTAATAATGGCTTTACTTATTTTGGTCGTTATGCAGAAGTTTTCAAAATTTCTTATGTTTACTTTCCATCCATCTAATCTAAATAAAACCTTTACAGTAAATAGTAGAAATAATGCATATATTATAATAAAATTTTATATGTATATAATGAATAGTAAAGTAAATTAAGTTTAGCATGAAGTGTTTAGTTTTTCTAAACAATAGTTATGGAAACAACAGCAGCAGTTATGTAAGATTAGCTATTTTTACCATATCAAACATAATAGAAGGAGAAACTATGACAAAAAAACATCTAATAGCACTTGACCTTGATGGAACATTATTAAAAAATGATAAAACTATTTCTCCCTTAACAAAAAAAGTGATTCAAAAAGCAAGAGAAGCAGGCCATATGGTGATGATTGCTACAGGGAGACCTTTTCGTGCAAGCGAAGCCATTTATCGTGAATTAAATTTAGATACTCCTATCGTTAACTTCAATGGTGCATTTATTCATCATCCCAAAGATTATCAATGGGGTTTTCACCATACTCCATTGGATATCAAAACAGCAAAAGATATTATTGAAGCGTGCCATGAATTTTCCTTTCACAATATCATTGCAGAGGTAATGGATGACGTGTACTTTCATTATCATGATGAAAAATTGATTGATATTTTTTCATTAGGCAATCCGAAAACAACAACTGGAAATCTTCTTACTTTTTTAGAAGCGCCTCCCACTTGTCTGCTTATTCATACAGAAGAAGAACAAGGAAAAACGATCCGCAGCCATCTGACTGATGTACATGCTGATTTGATTGACCATCGTCGCTGGGCAGATCCTTTTCATGTTATCGAAATTGTAAGAACAGGATTAAATAAAGCAGTTGGTCTAAAAAGAGTATCAGAGTACTATCAAATTCCACAGGAGAATATTATTGCCTTTGGAGATGAAGATAATGATTTTGAAATGATTGAATATGCTGGAAAGGGCATTGCAATGGGAAATGGAATTAAAGAATTGCAGTCGCTTGCAAATGAAACAACATTAAGTAATGAAGAAGATGGAATTGCTCATTATCTAAATGAGGCCCTTAATTTAAAAGTAATTTAAGAAAAAGTGGTTAACTTTTCCGTTTATAAGCCTCCCTGTTTTGTTCCATACTATAAAAGAAGCAGCAATTGATTCTAGAACTGCTTCCACCACTTATATTTGGAGGGATTACCTATGGGAAAACGTAATAAATCAAAACGCTTTGTACAACAGGGTGTAGACTCCGTATCTAAGCATGCTGAACGTATCCCTTATCACATGACCTATGCTGAAGCAGAAAGCTATAAAATGTCCAATGTGAAGGAATCTACTCATGGAGGAATATAAATGGGAAATCGACTATTTCAAGAAGCAAGACAAGCAGTAGAAGCATTAAAAGTGGCGGAAGGCGCAGATGCAGAACATTTGCTGGCAGTAGCAAAAAATGCAATCAGCTCTGCATATGCTAATACCACTATCGCCGAACAACACCAATTAGCAGAACTGCAAAAAGAAATTGATGCCATTAGCAGCCATTAAATTTCTTTAGCATAAAAGGCTTCACTATTTTCAGCAATCCGCTTGCTGAATAGTGAGGCCTTTTTCATATCATCTATGCCGCCCAATCATTATCCAGCAGTGTGCTTTTTCTAAATTTTTTATTGATGGCTAAAAACTTTCCAATTCTATTGGATATGGTTTATCATAATTAGCTGCTTCTTCAATTAAATAAAGAATAAGAGTGCCATTCTTCGGCAGATCTTGCTCTGGAATATCTACATGGATTGTAAATATGCCATTCTTTTTTTTCGTTACCCATTGTTTAGAAATCAGTTCATTATGACCATCCTCTATTGTATACAAAAGCTTATTTTTTGTATCAGCAATACCTTTAATAGTATATTTTCCCTTTTCTCCTTTGACCTGTATATCTTTAAATATTTTATTCTCTTCTGGAACTGCTATAGAAGTTTTAGCAATCACTGGTTCCGCAGGACCAGTTAAAGCCATGGGCAGCAATTCTACTTCCACCATATAATCCCCTGGTTCCACTCTTTGCCCATTATTTTTGTAATCCCATTTTTCTTTCCAGACTAAGGATTCTTTTGGATTAATTGCCAAACTTTGTATTGCTTGTGCAAAAACTTTATTAAAAGAATATCGATAAACTTCTTCACCCGCTAGAGACTTTATGACGATTTCATATTTTTGCGAGGAGGAAAACCGCAGCTCCTGACGTTGATCACTATTATTTGTCAATTTTAATTGTATTTCCATGTCATCTGTTCTTGGCAATGCATTAATTTCTAAAGACAAGCTGCTGGCCTTGGCAATTATACCATTTGCAAAGGGGAAGGCAATTAAAAGATAGGCAACTAACATAAAAAAAGCTTTCTTCAGCAATGGATTACCTCCAATCTACTCTTTTCTAAAGAAACCAAAAATTGCTGTTGTTTGTACAATATTGGTAAATGCATTTGGATCCACTTCTTTAATGATTCTTTCTAAATCAAATAGTTCATATCGAGTGATAACAATCATCATCATATCTCGTTCCTCATTAGAAAAGGCTCCTCTAGCTGGAATCATCGTAATTCCTCTGACTAGTTTTTCATGAATGGCGCATTTTAATTCGTCTGATTTTTTTGTGACAATCATGACAGTAAGCTTCTGATGCCTTGTATGAATAGCGTCAATCACTCTTGTTGCTGCATATAACGTTACCAATGTGTAAAGAGCTTTTTCCCATCCATAAAGGTAGCCAGCAGTCACAATAATAATGCTGTTTAAGGTGAAAAAATAGGTGCCTACAGGCTTATCCTGTACACGAGAAAGAATCATTGCAACAATATCCATCCCTCCAGTAGAAGCCCCCCATTTGAGCGTAAAACCAACGCCAACAGCAGAGATAACGCCGCCAAAAACAGCATTTAATAATATATCATTTGAATAAGCATTCACAGGTATAATCTCAAGAAATAAAGACATAAATGCAACACTTAAAAAGCTGTATAAAGTAAATGACTTTCCTACTTTCAACCAGCCTAGCACTGCAACAGGAACATTTAATAAAAACAGCAAAATTCCTGTTGATAGCGGAGTCCAGTTGGCAATAAGCTGAGCTACCCCTGCAAATCCACTTGCATACACATTCGCTGGTATTAAAAAGCAATTCATCCCTATTGCATTTAATAATGCTCCAATGATTACAATCGTTAATTTTTTTGCTTGCAGTAAATACATTTGTCTCCTCCATTTATAGTAATTTTTACTATATTGCTATTACCTATACATTGTTTTTTCACAAAAAAAAATATACACTTTTATTATGTATGACCCCTTTATTTAAATAATATAATGGCAAAACTAGCATATCAGCACTCAATATACCATAAATTTAACCATACTATTATTTTTTTAATAAAATACAGAAAGAAGTTGAACAATTATGACATTTAAAATTATGGCAGATAGTGCTTGTGATTTACCCCTACACTTTTATGAGGAAAATGAAGTTGCACTATTTCCCTTAAAAGTGAACTTGAATGGTGAAGAATTTGAAGATCTAAAATCCATTTCCCCATCATCCGTATATGATGCAATCCGCAATGGACAAGTTCCAAAAACTTCTCAAGTTTCTCCAGTCGTTTTTAAAGATACTTTTACGAAAATGGCGGAAAACAAAGAAACGGGCGTATATATCGCTTTTTCTTCCCAGCTTTCAGGGACTTTTCAAACAGCGGTAATGATTTATGAACAAGTAAAAGAAGAATACCCAGAGTTTGAAATGAAAATTCTCGATACAAAATGTGCTTCCTTAGGCTGCGGATTAATTGTGCAAAAAGCGGTGTCTATGAGAAATTCAGGAAAAAACCTTGCAGAAACACTTGCTTCCCTGCATTCTTATGCAAATCATATGGAACATTTATTTACAGTAGATGATCTGGATTATTTGGCACAAGGAGGGCGTGTTTCCAAAGCATCTGCTTTTATTGGAGGATTATTGCAAATTAAGCCACTGCTTCATGTCGAAGATGGCAAACTTGTTCCGTTGGAAAAAATGAGAGGAAAAAAGAAATTGCTGCGCCGCATGTTAGAGCTGATGCAAGAGCGAGGAGCTGATTTATCAAGCCAAACAGTGGCCATCAGCCATGCAGATGATGAGCAAACAGCCCAAGAACTAAAAAATATGATCATCGAGCAGTTTCATCCTAAAGAAGTCTATATGTCAGCGATTGGCGCTGCAATTGGTTCCCATACAGGAGCTAATACGATTGCCCTATTTTTCTTAAACAACAAAGAATAGGCTATTACATAATCTCTCCTTTCTTAACAAATAATAAGATGGTTCTAACAAGGAACTTTACTTTTCATGTTGAAAGGAGATCAATATGAGCCATACAACTGATAATGATAAAAAAGCAAAAGACAATAATGCATTGCGTCATGAAAAAAATATGATGCGTGAAAAAAACAGAAAAAATGGGAAACATCAATACAGCAAAAAAACAGATCATTTATAAAACAGCAACTTTTTGGCTCGGAATACTACTATTTCGAGCCCTTTTGGCAAACATGAACAATAGTGCATTCAGATGAAACTAAAATAATTTATAAAATGAGAAATTCCCTTTATATTTCTTAAAATACAGGTAGATTTTTTGGAGTTTTTCTTTTTGCTTTCCATTCTTTTTTTCCATATTGCCAAACTCAAAAAATTTAACTTTTTTGATGCCAACAAAATGAAATAATGCTCGTTTCATTAAAATTTTATGAGCATTACGCAAATATAAAAAAGGATAGTTGGTTGGTCCTTTCATAGTTGTAATGCATACAACTGATTTCCCTTTTAATAATCCCTCTGGCAAAAGCCCCTTTTTATCTTTGTAGGCAAAATTTGCAGAAAACATTTGATCAATATATCCTAATAGCATCGCAGGAGGCCTTCCCCACCACATTGGATAAATAAATATCAATATATCTGCCCATAAAATCTGCTTTCGATATAATTCTAAATCTGGATCGTTATGCATATCTCTCCGTCTTTTTTCCTTATTAAAAACTAAAGCTGGATTAAAATTTTCTTTATACAAATCTAATACTTTCAATTCTGAAATATGGGCATTTTCTTCTGCTCCCTTTATAACCTTCTGTAAGAACGCAAAGTTTAAGCTATTATGATTAGGATGGGAATAAACAGCCAATGCTTTCATAAAAAACACCTCCACTTTAGTTATCAATTGATAACTAAAATATACAGCTCCGCCCTTTAGTTGTCAATTGATAATTGTTTTTTGATAACTAATTTGTTATTTTATATAGGAGGTGCTAAGAATGGATAACAGTCTATTATTCCGACAATTTGTTAAATTCACAGCTTCTGTACATGAAGTTACCCATCAACTAACAAAAAATAACAGACCTACTGATATAACATCAGTACAGTACAGCATAATGGAGCATATTTATGTTAACCAGTCAGCAACATTAAGCGAAATCAGCGACTGCCTCTATATTTCTATGCCCAATACTAGCAGAGAAATAAAAAAATTAACGGAAAAAGGATTACTAAAAAAAGTGGAAAATAAAGACGACCGAAGAAAACAATCCATTTCCTTTACAATAGAAGGCCAAAAAAAATTAGAAACTGTTTTCGCTGGAATTGAGGCTAATTTCCATTCTCGGATAAAAGATTTGCCAGATCACGAGCTAGAAAAAGTCCGCGAAGCGATTGACCTTCTTGAAAAATATATTTTTTAAAAGCTGATTAACGTTAAGAGGAGCTCCCTTTTGGAAGCTCCTCTTATTCTTATTAATTGATGTAACCAGACTGCTTATTGTTTTTTTAGAAGAAATTTATACTTTACTCTTCATTCTTTGCCAAATAAGTCCAGCCTTCCTCTTGATACACTTTCTTTTCTTTCATTAATTTTCCTAATGCACGCTTGAAGGATCCTTTACTTAAACCAAAGCGCTCTTGGATATCTTCCGGCATGCTTTTATCGCCATAAGGCATAGCACCTTTTCTCACATTTAAATAAGCAAGAATCGTTTCTGCATCCTTATCCATCGCTTCTTCCTTTCTTGGCAACAGGGAAACATTTATCGTTCCATCTTCTTTGACATCAATAATGCGTCCCTCCACTTTTTCGCCAAGTCTTGGTTCTTTGCCACGTTCTGTTTCATGAATAAATCCTTTAAATCCTTCAGCTGTATAAATCCAGCTGCCCACCTTTGCAGTACGATAAATAAATCCATGAATATTTTTATTGTAGTCTTTTCTAGTTGCTTTTACAGAAATGCTTTCAATGACTGGATCTGTCGCCACCTTCACATATAAAAAATTATTGCGGTTCACTTTTAATGTAATATAAAGCATATCGCCAACTTCAGGCCAAATTTCTTCATGCACTGGCAAATCGTCCTCGCCAAGAAGCATATCCTTTTTTAGTCCAATATCAAAAAAGCAGCCCACTCCAGATTTAATATCTGTTACTTTCATCCAATCATACGTTCCAACAGAAATTTTGGGAATAAACGTACTAGAGCATACTCTTCCTTGTGAATCTGTATAAACAAAAACGCGAACATCATCGCCAATTTCAAACTTTTGATCTGTTTCCTTAAAATGAAGAAGAATATCTTCCTCGTCTGCTTCGACTTGCAGAAAATAACCGAATGCTGCTTCTCTAACAACTGTCGCTACTACTGCTTGTCCCATATAATCTCTTAAAGACATTTATTGTCCTCCTTAGATACCAATCCATTCAAATTTCAACTTTCAACTCCAAAGTTGTTACAACTGCTATATTCTACTATAATACATACATAAAAGAAAAGGCTAGGTCTGTTATAAAGTAAAACTGACAGTCAGTGGAGGCTATCTTTATCCTCATTGATTGTTAGTTAAACAATTAGGCTTTTACTGGCTAGTTTTCCCTCATCTAGCTTCTTATCATCCTTTAGGTGGGATAAACAGCCCGTTAATGCGTGATAAACAGGATACCAGCTTAAATCAGGAGGTTTTTATACGATGGCAAAAGAAAGCTCATTCGATATTGTCTCTAAAGTAGATATGTCAGAAGTTTCAAATGCAATTCAAATTGCAATGAAGGAAATTCAAACACGCTATGACTTTAAAGGGAGCAAAAGCACCATTTCTTTAGATAAAGAAGAACTTGTCCTTGTTTCAGATGATGAATATAAATTGGAACAATTAAAAGATGTCTTAATCAGCAAAATGATTAAACGTGCAATCCCTATCAAAAACCTTGATTACGGGAAAATTGAAGGCGCATCTGGCGGCACTGTTCGCCAACGCGCAAAATTAGTGCAAGGCATCGATAAAGATAATGCAAAAATTATTAATACCCTTATTAAAAACAGCGGACTAAAAGTAAAAAGCCAAATTCAAGATGATCAGATTCGTGTCACTGCAAAAAGCCGTGATGATTTGCAGCAAATTATTGCAGCTGTAAGAGACTCTAAAATCACTGTTGATGTTCAATTTGTCAACTATCGCTAAGTTAAACTCCCTCCTGCATTGGAGGGTTTTTTGATTTAAAATTTTATTTGTTCCCCCTTCCCCCATTTATAAACCTCCTTTTTCTCTCCTATTATTTCCATGTTTATCCTTGCTTTTTAGGGAAAAATAGACAACATACAAGAAATCAAAGGAGTGACTATATATGAGTAACAGCCAAAATCAACAGAAGACTTTCCCCCCACAGCATCAAAATCAACAACCAGGACTTCAAACAGAAATGAAACCAGCTCCAACTGAAGTTAGCCCAAATTATAAAGGTTCTGGCAAACTGGCTGGAAAAACAGCTATTATAACAGGCGGCGACAGCGGCATTGGCCGTTCTGTCAGCATTTATTATGCAAAAGAAGGCGCAAATGTCGTTGTTGTCTATTTAAATGAACATGATGATGCTCAAAAAACAAAAGAAATGGTCGAGGCAGAAGGAGTAAAATGTTTAACCATTGCGGGAGATGTAGGCGATGAATCCTTCTGTAAATCAGTAGTGGAAAAAACAAAGGCTGAATTTGGAGCAATTAATATTGTAGTCAATAATGCAGCAGAGCAGCATCCACAAAATAGCTTATTGGATATAACAGCAGAACAATTAGAAAAAACATTCCGCACCAATATTTTTTCCATGTTTTATTTAACAAAGGCTGCTCTTCCCCACCTCAAGTCAGGTGACAGCATTATTAATACAACATCGATTACTGCCTATCAAGGAAATGAAACATTACTTGATTATTCATCGACTAAAGGAGCCATCACTTCCTTTACCCGATCGTTGTCCCAATCATTGGCACAGCAAGGCATTCGGGTAAATGGTGTAGCACCTGGACCCATTTGGACACCATTAATTCCTTCAACATTCGACAGTGAAAAAGTCTCAACATTTGGCTCCAATGCACCATTTGGCCGTGCTGGACAACCAAATGAACTGGCACCAGCATATGTATATTTGGCCAGCGAAGATTCTAGTTATGTAAGTGGACAAGTCATTCATGTAAATGGTGGTACAATCGTTAATGGCTAAAGGATTTATGATTTATTTGTTAAAAGGATAGCTCCCATCTAATAGATGGCTATCCTTTTTTTATGTTTATTCATTTTAGCTAATCAGGCTCTTCTATAAACCTATAAATATCCTAATTATTTCTCAATTATCCTTTTAAAACCTAGTAATTTTGGAAACAATATGGAAAAGTTTCTTTAAGGAGAGAGAGAATATAATGATTGATTTAACATCGATTTATCATAGAGCTGTTGATAACTATTGCTATCTTCATGATTCTGAAACCTTGCATATACGCATTCGCACAAAAAAAACAAATGTATCTGAAATTGAAATTATTTATGGGGACCAATATGAAACATCAGACTATAGGTGGGTAACCTTTCGCCAAGGAATGAAAAAAACTGGAAGTGATGGTTTATTTGACTACTGGCAAGCTGCCATTAAATCCGACCATAAACGGGTTCGTTATGGTTTTATTTTAAAAGACCACGAACAGCAAATCACTTTAACGGAAAAAGGATTTTCTTCCTTTATTCCAGAAGATACTGGCTGGTATTTTTGTTTTCCTTATATGCATAAAAAGGACTTGTTTTCTCCTCCCGAGTGGGTATATGAAACGATTTGGTATCAAATTTTCCCAGAGCGTTTCCGCAATGGCGATGCCTCTTTGAATCCTGATCATACAGTTGGCTGGGGAGCCGCAGAACCGAGTTTAACGAATTTTTTTGGAGGGGATTTTCAAGGAATCCTAGAAGCATTAGATTATCTCGAAGATTTAGGCATTACCGGAATCTATCTTACTCCCATTTTTTATGCAAAAAGCAATCATAAATACGATACCATTGATTATTTTAAGATAGATCCCCAATTTGGCGATATTGATCTTTTTCGCAGACTTGTAGAGGAATGTCATAACAGAGGCATGCGTGTAATGCTTGATGCCGTATTTAACCACAGCAGCGACCAGTTTCCGCCGTTTCAGGATGTGCTCATTAATGGAGAAAATTCGCCGTATAAAGATTGGTTTCATATTAATCAATTCCCTGTTAAACAGGAAAACAGCTTTCATTATGAAACATTTGGATTTTATGAAAACATGCCAAAATTAAATACATCCAATCCAGAAGTAAAAAAATATTTATTTGAAATCGCTTCTTACTGGATTACAGAATGCAATATCGATGGCTGGAGATTAGATGTAGCCAATGAAATAGACCACTGCTTTTGGCGGGAATTCCGTTCTACTGTAAAATCCATAAAACCAGACTTGTTTATTTTAGGAGAAGTTTGGCATGATGCATTGCCATGGCTTAGAGGAGATCAATTTGATTCTGTTATGAATTATCCTGTGCTAAGCAAATCACTGCAGTTTTTTGCTTATGATATGCTGTCTGCGCAGCAGTTCATTGAAGATATCACCACCATTCTTCAACAGTACTCAGATAATGTAAATCATCTGCTATTTAATATTGTGGGCAGCCATGATACTCCTCGCATTTTAAATGAGTGCCAGTATCGCAAAGAACGGGTGAAACTATTATTTACTTTTTTAATGACCTACCCTGGAACACCATGCATTTATTATGGAGATGAAATTGGTTTAGATGGAGGCAGTGATCCTGGATGCCGAAAATGCATGCCATGGCAAGAGGAACAGCACGATTTAGATTTTAAAAATTATTTAAAAACATTGATACGAATTCGCAAAGAAACACCGCTTTTAACATTTGATGGTCCCTTGTTTTTTCTTCCGCCAGTTGAAAAATGTTTTGCTTATTATAAGGAAAATGACACAGAGTATATTGTTGTCATTCTTAATCATAGTGACCAAGAAATTCATTATACATTGCCATTTTCATTGAAGGGAAAAAAAGTTACCATGCTTATAAACAATCATGAATATGCTGCTGAAGCACAAGAGCTTACTGTTGTAATGAAACCATATGAAAGCAGCATTCTTTCTTTTGCACGATAACTTCAGTCCTAAAAAATATGGGATTAACCCTTAAATTGCAATAATCTTCTTGTTTAACCTAATGATAAGTACTATATTTACTAATATACATTAGAGTAAAAACAGGAGGACTATAGTGGAGCAGACAAATCATTCAAAGTCCATTGGGCTACCGTTGCTTATTTCGATTATTGCTATTTCTTTTTCTGCTATTTTCGTTAAGTGGTCGGATTCACCTGCTACCATTTTAAGCATGTATCGCATGTGGCTCGCGTGTGCCCTAATGCTTCCAATGGTGTATTTAAATAGACTGGAATTTAAAAAATTAACAAAACGCGATTGGCAGCTTTTATTTTTTTCGGGAACTTTTTTGGCTTTGCATTTTGCCTTATGGTTTACTTCCTTACAATTGACAACTGTTGCAAGTTCTACAATCATTCTAGCACTGCAGCCAATTATCTCTTTATTGGGGGGATTTCTCTTCTTTCGAGAACGTACAACCTCCTCTGCTATCATGACAATGGGAATTGCGATAATAGGAGCAATGATGATTGGCTGGGGCGATATCACATTGGACAGTAAAGCGCTCCTTGGCGATATTTGCTCTTTCTTAAGTGTTATTGCAGTAGTTGGCTATTTGCTGATTGGCCAAAGCATTGTAAAAAAGATCTCTCATTGGATTTACACCTGCACCGTTTTCTTTTTTGCTGCATGTTTGTTAACCATTTACAACTTAATAATGGGGGAACATTTAACAGGCTATCCGTCTAAAGAATGGGGAATTTTTCTATTGCTTGCCATTGTTCCGACTATTGCGCATGTCATTAACAATTGGCTCCTTAATTATGTGAATGCCACCACGATTTCTATGAGCATATTAGGCGAACCAGTAGGTGCTACTATACTGGCCATTCTATTATTAGGAGAAACATTGGTTGGCTGGCAAATTGTCGGCGGGATGCTTGTCCTTTGTGGTGTATTCTTTTTTCTTCTCCAGCAGCAGCAAAAACGGGAAATTAGACAAAAAAAGGAAGCTGTTTAAGAGGCTGATACAATTACAGCCTCTTTTTGGCTATTTTTTCACTTCAAAATTCAATTCCTTTTTTCTTTCACCATTCACAAAAATAGTCAGCGTATGCATGCCCGCATAATGTTTTCTTGTTGTTAAATCTTTGAATGCATGGGTTTTTTCATAGCGCCGTTTTTCACCTTGGCGCAAAACGGTTTCTGATAAATGAAACACTTTCCGATTTCTTTTTCCATTTGCTTTTACATAATCAATGGCATATTCTATCCTTACTTTTTTCTCATAAGCAGAAGCAGCTTGGAAAGAGAAATAAAGACTTTCTCCGATTGCCAAGGTAGTTCCTCTGCAAATAAAATCTGTTATTTCTATCCCTTCGCTATTTTGATAGCCAAAAATCTGCAAAGCGCGGATATCTCCCTTTTTCAGCAACGTTCTCGAGGCATGCTTTATAATCCAGTTTGCATGAGGATTATCTCCATGCCATTTTTGTGCAATCTCTATCATTAGGTCAGGATGCGTTTTTGAAATGTCATTTAAACTATTGGCAACACTTTTGCGAACATACAAAGACTCATCTGCTTTTAACATTTCTAAAATAGGCAATATCGGCAAAGGGTTATTCTTTAAAGAAGGAACGGACATGCCCCATGGCAACCGGGGACGGCATCCTTCGCTTGCCAATCTGCGAATATGTTCATTTTCGCTTTTTGCCCAAATTTGCATTTGATTCAGCATTCTCGTTTGATCCAACAATAAATAGGGACGAACGGCAAACTCAGAGGTCGAGTATTGGGTGAAATATTCTAAAGCAGCAATAGATTCCTCCCAATAGCCGCTTCCATATACTTCTACATAATCAGGAAAAATAATGCCTCCTAGTCCTGTAAATTTTGGAGCGGCTTTGTAAAAACAAAAAAGCACCTCCTTATACTCTAATGGAATGGTCTTATGCAAAGAAATGGTGATGCGTCGCATTCTTTCCTTTAAGGCAAGTTCTTCCCAATCGTTTTGCACTGCCAGCTCGATAAATTCCTGTTCATGAAAGTCTATATATTCTGTTTTAATCGCTTGGGCTAACTTCTTTAAAAATAATGTATTATATATATTTTTTAATGGCTCCATAATATCCCCTTTTATCTTCTTTGTTCTTTTATTATAAACGAACAAACGTTCTTTTTATACCAAAAAAAATAAAACAGAGGAAAGTTTTTTCTTTCCACCTGTTTTATTCATCAAATAATTAGCATATGTTTTCACATTTATTAATCTACTACATTAATGTTATAGTCTTTAAACCAATAATGCATCTGGGCTAAATGCGCCAATAGTTGTGGTCCTGTCATCAGTTGCCCAAACCATGGCTCTTTAAACGCTGATCCTTCTGTTTCAATAATTTGATTTAATTTTTCTTTATCAAAAAATTCGTATAAGGCAGAGCTTTTATCTGCAAGGATATTTGTCAGCATATCTTTTACCGTTTTTGTATAAATAGGATTATGTGTTTTTGGATAAGGGCTTTTCTTGCGGTATAAGACTTCATCTGGAAGAATTCCTTCTAACGCTTTTCTCAACAATCCTTTTTCTCTATTTTGATAATTTTTCATTTCCCATGGCACATTCCATACATATTCTACAAGACGATGGTCTGCAAATGGCACACGGACTTCCAAACTTGCTCCCATGCTCATTCTATCTTTTCTCTCTAGCAATGTTGTCATAAACCAAAGCTGATTTAAATAAAATAATTCTCTTCTTTTGGCATCTTCTTTGCTTTCTCCATCCAACTTAGGAGTTTCTGCAATTGTTTGATTATATTTATCCATCATGTAATCTTCTAGCTTTAACTTGCTGCTCCAATCCTCTTTTAGCAACCCTTGTCTTTCTTGAATCGATCTCATCCACGGAAAACCGCCGCGGGCCAAATCTGCTTCTCTTCTAAACCATGGATATCCACCAAAGATTTCATCCGCACATTCCCCAGATAAGCTGACAACAAAATCTTTTTTTATTTCCCGGCAAAACCATAAAAGGGAAGAATCTACATCAGCCATTCCAGGCGCATCTCTTACTGTCACGGCTTCATGCAGAAACTGTGCCAGCGTTTCCTGCGTAATAATGCAATTATGATGAATGGTTCCAAATGTATCTGTCATTTTCTTAATATAAACTCCATCTGAATTTGGCTGGAATTCATTTGCTTTAAAAAATTTATCATTGCCTTCATAATCAATGGAATACGTATGAAGAGGCCCTTTTCCAGATTGTTTGTATTCATTTGAGGCAATTGCTGTAATAGCGCTTGAATCTACGCCCCCGGATAAAAAGGTGCTTAAGGGCACATCGGAAACTAATTGTCTTGTAACAGCATCCTTAAATAGGTAGCGTACTTTTTCTACTGTTTCTTCAAATGTATCTTCATGCTGTTCACTTTTTACATTCCAATAACGCCATATTTTTAAACCCTCTTGTGAAAATTTTAATGCATGACCTGGCCGCAATTCCTTAATCCCTTTAAAAATGCCGCTGCCTGGTGTATGAGAAGGCCCTAATGCAAAGACTTCCGCCAATCCTTCCCGGTCCAATTCTGCTTTTATATTTGGATTAGCAAGCAATGCTTTCATTTCTGATCCAAATATAAATCCAGAACCTATTTCAGAATAAAACAATGGCTTTACACCTAAACGGTCTCTTCCAATAAATAAAGAATTTCTTTTTTCATCCCATACAGCAAAAGCAAAGATTCCATTTAAGTATTGCAAGCATTCTTCTTGCCACTCTATATAGGATGCTAATAAAACTTCTGTATCACTATGGCCATTAAATGAATATCCTTTTATTAGCAATTCTTTTCTTATGTCTTCTGTATTGTACAACTCACCATTGTAGCAAATAGTATATGAAAAACCTTCTTTTTCCTTTGTCATTGGCTGAATGCCATTAAGTGGATCTACTACAACTAAACGCTTATGGCCAAATCCAGCATGCAGTTTCGTCCATATATTTGTATCATCTGGTCCCCTTTTTGCTAATGTTTCCGCCATCGCCTCTAATATATCCGCTTCTTTTCTCAAATCCTTTTTGTAATCAACCCAACCTGTTATTCCACACATTTTGATTATCATCCTTTCTAAGTGGAAAGTTTGATTAGATACCAATCAATATGAAGTATTCTATGCGGAAATAAACAAATGGTTATTTGTCCATATAAACTAATTCATGTACTTTAATTTTTGGCTGTGTAAAGCTAATTGTTGATTTTTTTACTCTGTGGATGAAAGTGAGAAGGCATGAGCCTCCTGCGGAAAAGCCAATGCCCTGCACTGCAATCAATAGATAATTTTACCAAAGCCTAATTCTTCAAGGTGAGGAGTTTTGTTTCTATCATTTTTTTCGTATGAAAGCATGATAAGTTTAAAATAGGCAATTTATGTCTAAAAAGAATTTAATGGAGCAAATAGGAGGTTTACAATGAAACAGCAGCGTTTGAAGCTTATTGAATACCAAACTCGTGCTTTTACGATGGGCACTGTTGAATATATAAATGATCAATGGATTTTTTTTGATGATGAAACAGAAGAAGCTTCTTTATTAGAGGAATATATTCATCAAGAAATTGAAGTGCTGTCATTAAATAACTGGCGAAAAGGCATTCTTTTGGATGAAGGAATGATAAATGCATCAGGTTCCATTCTTACTCTTAAAAATCAAGATACCATTCGCATACGCAAACACCTTGTTTTTGCATTGGAAAGACTTTTGGAGGAAATTAGTGATGATAGTTTTTACCAGTTTATAACCACATTAAATACGATGAAATTTTCTATCTATGACTGTATCTATTGTTATAACCAGCTTACCTTTTTAAAAGATGTAAAAAGAAAAAGCGGTGTCAATATGATGATTTTTGATAACCAAGACGGTCTATGCAGTGTCAATCATCATTTTTATTATAATGAAAAAGTGACAGACCGCTTTGAATTCACATTAAATACAGGCAAACGGATGATTATTGAAAAATTATCTTCTTAGCTAGGAGAGATGAAAAATGAGCTCTTTTAGATGGTATTCAGCAAAACCCGATTTTCTATTCGAGCCCAATAGAAAATCGGGTTTTGCTTATTTATTTATTTATTTATTTATTTATTCCATTCCTCATGAAGCATCCCATACACTACAGTATCTACATAATGATCATACAGCCATTCTCCTTGCCGAATGATGCCTTCTTGTATAAACCCTAACCTTTCTGGAATGCTTCTGCTTTTTTTATTTTCAACAGCTGCCCGAATCTCCACTTTGTTTAATTTTAATTCATTTAATGCATAATCAGTTAATGCGGCTGCTGTTTTTGTCATAATGCCCTTTCCTTGATAGCCTTCTGCAAGCCAATAGCCGATATAGGTTGTTTGGTTAGCCCAGTTAATTTGATTGAATCCCGCCATGCCGACTATTTCTTTTTTCCAGACAATTGCTGTATTCATGCTTTTATTTTCAGCATATCCTTCTAAACAGCATTTAATAAAAGACTGTGTATCTTCTAATCTAGTTGTTGCATCAAGCCATGGCAGCCACTCTCGCAAATGTTTTCTATTTTTATTTGTTAAACTGAAGATAGCATCAGCATCTCTTATATCGACAAGCTTTAGTGAAAGGTCTTCATTAATTTTATGTATAAACATCGACTCACTCCTTTCTATACCAATTATTATATCGTTTATTAAAAAAAAACGAAAAAAATGCGCAATGAAAACATAATTTATGCCTCCATTGCGCATTTTTCAAGAGAGAGCCGGCGTTTGCCATCTGCCCCGATTCACCCTCTGTTCCATTCTATTAATCTTATTCTCCATCAAACATGTCTTTTTTCCATTAAACGAATGCCTACTCCAAGCATTAATGTTCCCATCAATAGAAGAACAGCAGCCGGCAACATTAGTTCTGACCATGACGTTTCTTGAATAATTGCCGTTTTAAGCAGATCCATGCCATAAGTGATGGGGATGAATTTGGATAATAGCAATAAAAACTTAGAGGTAACTATCTCCAAGGGCCAATATGCCCCCCCTAGCATTGCAAAACTTACCGATATAAGGGGAATGATAGAGTTAAATTGGCTGGCTGTTTTCACTAATCCCGTCAATAGGATAGCCAATGATACAATTGCATATAAATATGGAACAATTAAAATAAATATCCAATAAAACTTGCCATTAAAGTCTACTCCCACTCCATAATTAAAAATAGAAAAAATAATGATCATCTGAATATATCCAATAATAAAACTAAATAATAAATGTCCCAAATACAGCTGTGTCTTCGATGTAGATGATAAAATAAAGCGATCCCACAAGCCATTTTGTTTATCTCTCAATATCTCTACAACCGTATATGCTACTGTATAGATGCTAAAAAATAGAGTAAATCCAAATAATGCTTGCAGCGATTGATTATAGGAAGATTTTTTTTGCGATATAACACTATCCTGTGAAATAGTGAGTATTGGTTTTTTCTCATTCTCATCGATGATTTTTTCTGCATCCTGTTTCTCCGCTGATGCCAATAATAACTGTTTCTGCTGTTTATTTTGATAATACTTTTCTACATAACGATTGATCAGCATCACATCAGCAGTGTCGGCAACACGAATAAGTGTATACGAATCCTCCCCTAGCTTTAACCCAGCAGCTGATTTCCCTTCTTCCACTTTCTTTTTCATTTCCTTTAGGGAGTATGCTTTAAATGAATAACTGTCGCTTTTATTCAACTCCTGCAAAATTGACTGCAGACCGCTGCTGCTTCCTTCATTAAAAACAGGCACCTCTATTTTGGAAAAAGACGATTTGCCTAGCAAAAAAGAAAAAACTACACAAATCAGCGTAATAATAATGAAGGCCCCTGGTTTCCGAATAGTTTGTTTATATTTTCCCCATAGAATCGCCTTCATCTTGCAACACCTCTTTTCCTAATTAAAACGAATGTTATGACAAGCAGTGCACCTGTAAAGAGGAAAATTGCTTGTAATTGCTCCCCCATATCCTGTAAAGGAAAACCTTGCATCAATTTCAAATAAGCAGTAATTGCTGCTCCCACTGGTGATAATTCTCCCAAACGTTCCATAAATCCGCCAATTGCACTTAAATCAAAAAAACTTCCCCCAACAAATGCTAAAATGGGAACAATTAAGCTAGAGAAAATACCTTCTACATTTCTTGAATTGCTCACATAGCTAATAGATGTTATAAAAACGGCAAAGCTTGCTGTCATAGCATTCAGCGCTATTGTAATATAGAGATAATACAAAATATTTGAAAATGTTACTCCATAAAAAAGAGCAGTTAGACTGAACAATAAATTCATCTGAATAAAAGAAAGCAGAAACGTCGCTGCAAATATTCCAGCAAAATAGGCAAAAGGAGACACATTTGCAAGCAATATTCGTTCATACATATGATCTTCTTTCTGCTGATAGGCAAAACTCGCTACGGTTGTTGCCACATAAAATACAAACATGACACACATTCCCACTGCGTAATAAGAAAATGCATTAATATCTTTTTTCTGCACTATATTTTCTGCTTTTCCAACTTTTGTATCAGCAGAAGCGATTTTTTTATAATCGACTTGCAATTGTTGTGCTGTTTTTGCTAAGTTGATTTCTTTCTGGAAACCAGAAACAATATCTTGGATTACCGTTGCATTTACTGAGGTATTATCTGCAACTGCTAACTTCCACTGTCCGCCATCACCTTTTTCATAAAGGAGTTTTTCATAAAATTGTTCTGAAAAAGAAGAAGGAATCTCCAGTATGCCATCATATTTTTTTTGCTCTTTTGTAGAAATAGGCTGTTTGACAACAATAACTTTCACTAATTTTTTTAGCTCTTTATTTTCTATTACTTCGTTTAAAAAAATATCTACAGGATTAAATGCAGAAACAATGGCTATTTTTGCTGCTTTTTCCTCATTTGATAAGGAGCTATTTTGAATATCTTTTATCGCTTTATTTTGTGCCGTCTTTGATTCATCCTTTAAATAAACGGCGAGTTTTGCATCCACCTTTACCTCGCCATCATTAAAAGCCCCTAGTGCACTTCCTAATATGGTAATCAAAATAAATGGCATCAACAGCAATATAATCAATTCTCTAGGTCTTCTCCACATAATAAGCAATTCTTTTTTTATTAGCTGAAAGAACATGCCTTTCCCTCCTAATCTCTTAACTGACGCCCTGTAAGATGCAAAAATACATCTTCTAAAGTCGGTGTCACAATATTTACGGAGAGTACATTTGTTGTATGTTCTTCCGCTATTTTAAAAATATTCTTCAACATGTTTACTTGTTTTGGAACAATTATTGTAATGACAGATTGCTGAATCGATAAATTTTTAACATTGTCTTGGCTCTTTAATGCCTCGACAAAATCATGTTTGATCAACTCCACTTTAATATTGATTGCCGTTTCTTGAGAAAGAATATTTTTTAATTCCTCCTTTGTGCCAGATGCAATGATTTGACCGTGATCCATAATATAAATGCGGTCACAAAGAAATTCTACTTCCTCCATATAATGACTTGTGTAAAGAACGGTCATGTTTTGTTCTTTATTAAGTTTTTTTACCGTTTCTAGTATATAATTGCGAGATTGCGGATCAATCCCAACAGTCGGTTCATCCATAATGATAATTTTCGGTTCATGAATCAGTGCTACCCCAATATTCAATCTTCGTTTCATTCCACCGGAAAATGTTTTTACTAAATCTTTTTCTCGATCTTTTAAACCGATAATATCCAACACTTCATCAACCCGCTTTTGCAGGCTACTATTTGAAATGCGGTGCATTTTTCCGAAAAAAATTAAATTTTCTCTTGCAGAAAGATCCATATAAAGAGCTATTTCTTGAGGAACAACACCTAAAATCTCACGTAAACTCTGTGGGGATTTTAAAATGCTTTCATTATGCAAACGCACATCCCCGCCACTTGGCTGCACCAAGGAAGAGATTAAAGAAATGGTTGTTGATTTTCCTGCTCCATTCGGCCCCAGCAAACCAACCGTTTCTCCACAATCCAAGTACAAATTAATCGAATCAACTACCTTTTTTTGCTTATATGCTTTGGACAACTTTATTATTTCTAACATGCAGCATCATCCTTTCTATTTCTTATCTTAAAGAAAATTCCCTTATGCTCCTATAACTAAAGGTCACTTCTTGCAGAAAAACAAATGACTTAAGTCATGGATAAGAGGCATATTTACTTCAAAATAAAAAGGAAAAGATTCCTCTCTCCCTTTTTAAACAGCTTTATTTCATATATGGTTCACAAGCATGCTTTCCTGCTTGCATCTAAATGAAAATTCTTTACCTAAACATCTAGATGCAGCACAATAAATATGAGCTATTCAAATTAAATAAAATCATTTTTCACTGCAAAGATAGCAAGCTGTGTCCGATCTCTTAATTCAAGTTTGGTTAAAATTTGTGTAATATGATTTTTTACCGTTCCAACAGATAAAAATAATTCCCCCGCAATTTCTTTATTTGTTTTTCCCAATCCTATCTGTTGAACAATCTCTTTTTCTCGATCGGTTAAATGATAATTACACGATATGGTATGTTCTGTTTTGTTTTCTGACAAAAGCTTTGACATTAATTTTGGGGCCACTTCATTATGAATAGACATTCCGCCTGCCAAACAGCTTTTAATGCTCTGCAATAAATGCACACTGTCCGTTGTCTTTAATAAAAATCCATTTGCCCCTTTTTTAAATGCTTGAATTGCATACTCCTCGTCATTAAATGTTGTTAAAATTAATATCTTCACGTTTGGAAATGCTTTTCTTATTTGCTCTGTTGCCTCTATTCCATCCATAACAGGCATCCGTATATCCATTAACACAATATCTACTGCATACATGTCTAATTGCTTTAATGCTTCTTTGCCATTTTCCGCTTCTGCCACAACCTTTATGTCTTGATCTTGCTCAATAATCATTTTTAAACCATTTCTCACAATCCCCTGATCCTCTGCTATTAGCACCCTTATCATATGTTTATCTCCTCTACAGGCATTGTTCCTTGTACAATAAATTGATCTTCCACTTGATATATATGTAATGTTCCGCCAATTTCTTTTATACGCTTCTTCATATTTTCCAGTCCGAATCCTTCATGCAATGGATGTTTATGCACATACTGATTTTTTAATTCAAACATAATATGGCCAATCGGCGAAACACTTAGTGTAATAAAAACTTGTTTGGAACTGGCATATTTCATCGCATTCGTTAGCCCCTCTTGGATTATGCGATATAGAATTGCGCTTTGGCGATTGTTTATGGATACTTGAAAGACTCCTTTTTTAGTGGTCAAATGAACATAAACCGTATTTTCACTTTCCAATTTTTTTATTAAATGCAGTACAGAAGAAATTCCGTAAGGTTCTTCTTCCTGCAAAATGCGTACAGCTTTTCTTGTTTCTTCTAATGATTCTGAAGCCATCTTTTTCAGGATATTAAAAGAGGCATTCTTCTCTTGAATTCTAAACAGCTCAATCTGCATCAATAATGCCGTTAACTTATGCCCCACTGCATCGTGCATTTCTCTTGCAATAAGATTGCGTTCTTCCATTCTGGCCTCTTTTTCATTTTGATAAGCATGCCGCTTTTGAATGCGAAATTCATTGACTAAAGATTCATATGCATTTCTTACTTGCAAATAATCCTGGGATACTTCATTTGCATGATATAAAAGGATAACAATTAAACTCGATCCACATAAATACATAAGTATAAAAGAGGAATAAAGAAAGAAAAAGATCAGCAGATTAATAAATGCAAGAGAAATTAAAAGAAGCCGAAAAGTATATACAGCTAAATCTTTGCTGCATTCTATTAAAAGAAATAGCAATACAGCATATAAATAAACAACAAATTGTTTATCCATTAATACAACTAAAACTTCTATTAGAATAAATGCAAAAATATAAAATATTGTTTTTTTCTTCACTATCGGAGTAATAAAAAATAATGCAAGAATACAAGATGATGAAAAAAGCAAAATAAGAAACGGAAGATGATAAGAAAAAGCAGCAAACAATACACTTCCTAATAAAAACAATAATAGCAATAACTTCGGATAATAAGTTCTCACATTCCTTTCACCTCATTTTCATCAGTACTTTTAACGTATCAAAAGAGGATAAAACTGACAATAAAAAAAGAACTTGCTAAAGCTAATTGTTGATTTTTGTAATGTAGTGATTAGAGTGGAAGGTACTGAGACTTCTGCTGGAGAAGCAAAACACTATAGGGACAAAGCTACTCTCGCTCGCAGAAAGCATCAGCCAAGTTTAGCTGAACCAACAAAATAATTAATAAGCAGTCTTAGCAGGGGCCTATTTGCCAAGGTTGAAACAGCAAGGGAAACAAACAATATTGCAATCTATTAATTAGTGTTTGCTGCAATTATAAAAAGGACAATGCATCGAGTTTTTTACTGTGCATTGTCCTTTTCTAGTGTTTTTGCTTTTAATAATGCCAAATTCCCATCGGCAATGTCATTCCTAAATAGAGGACTAGCACTAGCGCTACAATAAATTGTATCCAAAGAATGCTTGTTTTTCTGTCCTTTTTTGTGCGAACAAGAATCATTTCAAACATTACAACAACCCATAGTCCTACTAGCGTTTTTAATAAGTATTTTACTGGCAGACTTCCAAAAGAAATGAGAATCCAAATGCCTGTTCCAATCACAAATAAATACATTAACCTAAGAATCATATGTACAATTTTGCTGCCTTTTGCTTTGCCGCTTTTATGCAATGCTAGTGCTATCACAAAAAGAATAAGCGCCAATGCCCATGAAGTTATATGTGCATGTATCATAAGTATGCCCCCTCCTTTTCTTTTAATATCTTATCATAATTTAAAGTGGCAAGCAGTGTCTTACTGGCTGTTTTCTCCTACAATATTGGTTAAAACGCCAATATTCTCTACTTTTATGTCTATTTTATCTCCTTCTTTTAAAAAACGAGGTGGGTTAAATCCTTTTCCCACACCAGCAGGAGTTCCTGTTGCAATAATATCGCCTGGCTCCAATGTCATTCCCTTGGATAAAACACTGATTACTTCTTCAATTGGAAAAATAAAATGCTCTGTATTAGAATCTTGTCTCACTTCCCCATTCACCTTTGTTTGCACCTTCAAGTGGTTAGGATTTTTGATTGCATCCTTTGTAACAATCCAAGGCCCCATTGGTGCACTGTTATCTAAACTTTTTCCAATAAAAAATTGCTTATGCTTTTTTTGCAGATCCCTTGCTGTAATATCATTCAGAATAGTATAGCCAAAAACATAATCAAAGGCTTCCTCTTTTTTTATCCCTCTTCCTTTTTTCCCAATAACAATGGCTAGCTCTCCTTCATAATCAAGCTGCTCTGTTACTTCTTTATGTAGAAGGATTGTTTCATTTGGACCAATCACTGTTGTTGGAGCTTTAGTAAAAATCATTACATATTCAGGTATATCGTCTTTGCTTCCCATTTCTATTGCATGTTCTGCATAGTTTTTTCCAACACAAAAAATGTTTTTGGCTGGTTTTGGGATGGGGGCAAGCAGTACTACATTTTTTAAAGGGATATATAATTCATCTTCTAAATGATTAGCTTCTACCCAATGGATAAGCAGCCTAATATTATGCAAAAACTCTTCACCTTTTTGAAGACATGCATACAAAGTCTCCTCAAAAACTTCCCCTTTAAAACATCTCCTTTCAGCTTGCTTTATTAGCAGCACCTTATCATCAAACTTCCCCATTACACCTACCATTTCTTTTCCTTGATACAATGCTGTGACTAATTTCATGCCTTCCCTCCTGATATTTATTCTCATCCTCCTATTATAAGCTTTCTACTATCTTCATTCAAAAAAGCAACTTAATTAAGAAAACAAAAAATTCTAACTAACAATCGAGCTTTCACTCAAAAAACTTCTCCTTAGCTATAGCTATATGTCTTGTTACTTCTTCTTGTCTCTTAGGTGGGCGTCAAAAGCCAGTTAAATAGGGTCGAGAAATCATGCTATTATATATCTCCAATCCTTTACCAGCTTCTTCCTGCTCCCCCGCCTCCAGAGGAACCGCCTCCGCCACTTCTTGGCCCTCCTCCAGAGGATCCCCCTCCTCCTCCGCGAGAAAGGATTGCTAAAATAGCATAAGTGATTGTTCCGCCAAAAAATTTAAAATCTAAAAATAACAGCACTGCTACAATAATAAGAATAAGCCATATTGGAAATTCTGTTTCTTCCCCTTGCTGTATGGCTTTATCAGCTGCAAGTCCGTCAGGGGCTTCCATGCCATATTCTTGATATACTTCATCAACCAGCACTTTATATGTTTCTGTTATCGCTTTATTTGGCTCTTCATTTTTTAAATAAGGCAGCGTATATTCATCTAGGATTCTGCCTGCTTTGCCATCAGTTATTCTTCCTTCTAACCCATAACCGACTTCAATCCTTACCTTTTTATCTTGCATAGCAACTACTAGCAGTATGCCATTATTTTTTTGTTTATTTCCAATGCCATATATTCGAAAAGCTTCATTTGCATAGTTTTCGATTGTTTTATTCCCTATAGTCTGAATGGATAAAACAGCCACTTGTGCTGTTGTTTTGTCTTCCAATATACGACCTATTTGATTTAATTCCTGCTTCTCGCCATCATTTAATAACTGGGCAAAATCTTGTACATAAATATCCCCTACAGGCTTTGGAAGTACATCTGCTGCTGCAAATGCACTTCCACAAACAAAAAGAGAAAAAATACATGCACAAAAAGCAGAAAATAACTTCCCAGTCATTCCCCGCTTCCTCCAAAGTCCACTTCTGGAGCGTTTTCCGCATTGCTATTCGCCTGAAAATATTCCTTCTCATCAAATCCGCTAATGCGCGCTAATATCGCACCTGGGAATCTTTTTACCTTTTTATTATAAGAAGAAACTTGTTCATTATAGTCTTTTCGAGCAACAGAAATTCTATTTTCTGTACCTGATAATTCATCCATCAGCTGTGTAAATTGTTTATCTGCTTTTAAATTCGGATAGTTCTCCACCACTACAAGAAGGCGGCTTAAAGCACTTGAAACTTGGGCATTTGCAGTTGCCTCTTCCTCTGGCGTCTTCGCTCCTGCCAAATTTGCCCGTGCATCTGAAATAGACTGAATCACTTCTTTTTCATGTGAAGCATACCCTTTGACTGTATTTACAAGATTAGGAATTAAATCCAGCCTTCTTTGCAGCTGATTTTCAATTTGCGCATAAGACTGTTCCACATCTTCTTCTGCATTAACAAATCCATTATAGCTCGTCATAAAAACTAACAATAAAACAACAATAATAACAATTGCAATAATGATTCCACTAAACTTTTTCATTTTCATTACAAAACACTCCTAGTTTGTTTTCATTCCGTATAAGAGGAAGATTCTCATAAGGCTTTATAAACTTTATATGTACAGCCAAAATATTATAGACATTCTTTTTTATTTAGCCTTCATATCTCATCTATTATGTACTATTCCCCAATATTCCGCCTTTTCACACCTGCTCTTTTTTATTTGTCATCTTTCCTTCTAGAAAGTTGGCCTATTCTTCTACTTTGCTGTAATAATCCAACCTATTAGCCGAATACGCTAACTAAGAGAACCTTAATACTTTAGGCGAATGTATCACCACTTATCCACTTTCACATAGTATGTAAAAAGAATCTTATACAAAGGATGTTGATTATGCCAGCTATTGTTGGAGTGGCACAAGTAATTTCTATAGGAAGCAGCTCGATCTTTAATATTGGCGATGTTTATAAAATGATGCCAATCTCAAATGCGAAAACTTTTTCAGGATCAGGATCTTTTAATACCGGAGATGGATTATCGATAACCAATTATCAAAGTTCAACCAACACATTCGATAATGACGGAGCAGACCAAGGAAATTACCTAAATGCCTAAAAAGGAATCCAAAGGTGATAAAAATGAATTATTTCATCCAACAGTCAATTACCATTAATACCATTAAAATTGGCGGGATTACAAACTCATCTGTATTTCAGGTAGGAAGTGCAGGTATCATCAAACCCTCATCTTATTTATATAATACAGGTGGTTTTAGTGAATCTGCCCCAAGTGCGCAGGAAGAATCAGATCCTTTAAATGTTGCAGATTCAAACCTGATTTTTTCTCCAGCAGTTCCCTTGCAGGCTCCTTCTAAACCGTAAAAAAGGAGGTTATCTTTTATGTCACAAGAATTTTACCAATATAGTGAAAAAATGCGCTCCTACCTGCAATATCTTGAGCGAAGGATAAAAAAGCTGGAGCAAACTGTTTCCGCATTAACGAACGATCTAACTTTAATGAAAGAGAAGCCTTCTGTTCATGTTGATCGAATTGACTACAGCTTCGATCAATTAAAAATTGAAAGATTAGAAGGAACCTTAAATATTGGGCTTAATCCTTCCGATTTAGAAAAAATAGAGGAATTATCAATTAATCCAAATAGTCCTATAAATCCAAATGGTCCTTTTTATCCTCCATTAGATCCTAAGCAAGCAATGACCCGTTCTATGGAAATAGAAGAAGCTATGCATCAATTTATTCAATTGGAGATGCCTGAAATCATTACAAATAAACAAGTGGAATTAGGATTAGAGGAAGATGAATCCTACATTACTTTTATCCAGGAAGATATAACAAAACAATTGCCAACGAGAATTCAATATTATCTGCAGCAATTACATCGCAGCAAGGAGGAAGACCCTAATCTGTTTAGAGAAAAAACGATTGATTCACTAAAACAAGAAATGATAAATGGTGTGCATCTTTTTTTGAGCAATATTCCAGAAAATATGAAGGGACGAAAAACTGAATGAACTTTCAAGTATACAATAGAGATCTGTCTGTCGGCGATATTAATATTATCGGGGTTTCAAGTTCTTCAATCTGTTTAGTAGGAGATGCACAAACAATTCAACTAACTTCCACCTTTGATACTCCTGCTGAATCTCTTATTATTGGCCCATTTGTCCCTCTTACTCCGAAAGGATAAAAAATGCTGCAAAGAACCTCCGTAGTTAATAAAGCAAAAGCAGTGGTACTCTCTTTTTCATCTATTTTTGAAATTGGCGATGCCAACTATTTTCAAGCTATGTCACGGGCTTTAGCTGTACAAAGACAAAAAAAAATCTTTTATGGGATAGAAGGTTCTTTTAATGATTATCCCATCTTTTCAGAACCCCTTCATCTTCCGCCAATCGAAGAAGAGATAACATGCCATTTTGAAAATTTAAAACCCATTATTAAAGTAAATAACATTAATATTACCGGGGTCTCAGCCGCTTCCTTGCTGCAAATCGGCAATTGTCGTCATTTATATGCAGAAGCAAGAATTAAGCATATTAGACAGCTTGATGCGCCAAAAGCGACTTCACTAGAAAATAACTTAATACAATTGGAAGCACCAAATGAAATTTCCTTTAATGAACCCAATGTTATACCAGAAAACAGACAATAAAAATAAGCAAATAACTAAGGAGGTGGACCATTTTGCCAGCAATAGTCGGTCCTGTGCAAATTGTGAATGTCGGGGAAGGAATTGTTCAATTTGGAGATTCTCTATTTATTTCTCCAAAGGGAAATTCCAAAGCGACGTTAGGTTCGGGAACTTCCAATACGGGAGCCTTTATTATTACAAATAACGGCCTAAACGCAAGCAATTATATAGACACTAGTCTTCTCGATCAGCCAAATGTAGCAAATAACTAAATAAAAACCACCCCTGCAAATGGGTGGTTTTTATTTAAATTAAACTATTTTTTGATCAGCTATCCATCTTCAAGGAATTGCCGCCATCTAAGAAAAACAAGTATTTTTCATCGATTTTTCGTTTAAGAATTTTCTCCAATGCATCTGTATACAAATCTATTTGCTGTCTATACCTTTTTAGCAAGACTGGTTTTGCTTCTATAAATCCTTCTTTATATTTGCCTGTAATCGTATCTGTTTTGTAATCAAGAAGAACAGAACCTTTTTCATCTTCAAAATATACATCAATAATTCCTTGGACAAGAACTGATTCATCATTTCCTGACCAATCTTTATATATTTGACTTGCAGAATAAGCAATATTAAAGGGGATTTCTCTTACCACTTTATCAGCATTCCGCATTCTTTTCCCAATTTCAGATTCAAAAAAGGAGACTATGGCAGAGGCTTCAATCACTTCTCCCTGCTCTTTTGTCAGCAATTCTTTTGTGACCATTTCTTCTACTAATCGTTCTATATACTTTGCTGTAATCATTTCTTTCAAGTTGATATGCTGCATTACCATATGCATAGCAGTTCCCTTTTCGGCAGGAGTCAATTTTTTTTCCTGCAAAAAGCGTGGACGATTCCATAATGGTTTGTTTTCTTTCTTTAAAAGTTCCTTTCCGCCTTCCTCATCCTGTTTTTCTCCTTGTCGCTTTAACTCAGAAACCGATTGTTTGGAACGAAAAACCGTACTGTCCAAATAAGAATATTTCCAAGTGAAAGTTTCCTTCAGCTGTTGTTTAAATGGAGATTCTTTATCGATTTTTTTTCCTGCTGTTACTGTTTTGAGCCATTCATTATCTTCCTGTTCCTGATCATGCTGAAGCTCCAGCACATTTTCTGTCGAAAGAATATGGATATTCCATGATGATGGGTGCTCTGCTATTGACGGAAAACTATAAAAGTTTTCTGAATGCAGAGGAGTATTTTTTTGGTGCCTGACTAATGCTGGACCAATCCAATCCAAATAAGAATTGGCAGAGGCTCTGTCAAATTCATCTAATAGCCAATTATTATGACTTGTCATTTGTCGCCATTTTTCTTTGGACTTCTCGATATCTTTAACCGACCCTACTAGGACCAATTTTTCTTTTGCCCGAGTCAAAGCCACATATAATACTCGCATTTCTTCTGCAAGCAGCTCCATTTTTTTCTTTTTCTTAAATGCTATTTGTGCAAGAGCTGGATAAGAGATACGATTTTTCACATGAATATAATTTGTTGCAACTCCTAAATCTTTATCTAGCAAAAAAGATTTTTTTAAATCCATTGTATTAAAATTTCTGCCAATGCCAGCTAAAAATACAACTGGAAATTCAAGCCCTTTGCTGCTGTGTATAGTCATAATTCGAATAACATCTTCTTGTTCTGTTAATGCACGTGCTGCGCCGAGATCATTTCCTCTGTCACGCATTCTTTCGATAAAACGCAAGAAGCGGAAAAGCCCTCGAAAAGAAGTCGCCTCATACTGTCTTGCACGATCATACAATGCACGCAAATTTGCCTGGCGCTGATTTCCTCCTGGCAATCCACCAACAAAATCATAAAAATGCGTATCACGATACAATTTCCATATAAGCGCAGACACTTCTCCCTGTCTTGCTTGTGTGCGCCAATTTTGCAGCATATCAAAAAAAGGTCTTATTTTATCATACAATGCTTCTTCCTGATTTCCCTTTTCATATAAAAATGCTTGTACTGCATCATAAAAGGACCCTTGTTTATTGGCAATTCTAATTCTGCTAAGCTCCTCTTCATTCAGCCCCATAATCGGAGAGCGCATAATAGAAGCAAGAGGGATATCTTGATAGGGATTATCGATTACTTTTAATAAAGACATCGTAATATTTACTTCTGTCGATTCAAAATATCCTGTTGTAAGGTTTGCATAAGTAGGAATATTAAATTGCTTTAGCTCTTCCATAATCTGTGGTGCCCATGTCATGGAACGAAGAAGTATCACCATATCTTTATACCGGATTGGACGATAGCTTTTAGTTTTTGGGTCATAGACTTCATGATGATTCTCTAATAGCTCTGTCACTTGTTTAGCAATCACTCTAGCCTCTAACACAGATTGCTCCAAATCTTTTGCATCGTATTCTTCATTATCAACCTGTGATTTGTCTCCATCTTCTTTTTCTGTATTTTTTTGATTAACAAGAATAAGATTAATTGGATAAGAGGTTTCTTCTGGATAGGATGCACCTTTTACTAGTTCTGCACTTTCGTCGTATTCAATTTCGCCGACCACGGCGCCCATAATTTGTTTAAATATAAAGTTTGTTCCATCAAGCACTTCCTTGCGGCTTCTAAAGTTTTTCGCCAAATCTATTTTATAGCCAGAATCTTCTCTTTCCTGAAAACGAAGATATTTAGACAAGAAAAGATTAGGCTCAGCCAGTCGAAATCGATAGATGGACTGCTTTACATCGCCCACCATAAATAAATTTCCATTGGCCTCTTCATCTGCCGTGACAAGCTGAAGAATCGACTCTTGCACTAAATTTAATATGGATAGGTAAGCCTTTGAGATGATCTCCGGCTTTTCCCCCCATTCACACCGTACGTGAGAGTTTCCCCTCATACGGCGTTCCATCAATTGTGAATCTTTAAACTAATACTTTATTTCCAGCCATAACTCGAAGTTTGTTCACCTTATCTTTACATTCTTTTGTTACTTTTATCATTTGAAGGTAGTTTTCAATTGTTTCTTCTCTTGTTGCGTGTATCAGTTTGTGTATGGATTTAGTTATAAAAACTAGGTTATTATATTCATCACTTCCACCTAATGACTTGGGTTTCTTATGATGTAATTCCATATTAATCAGAAGGAGCGGTTCTCCTGTTACGAAACATATCCCTTTTTGAGCAATATATTTTGATATACGGTTATCGTTGTACTCCATACTTTGATTGATTAAGGGATTTTTCATAAGATACCTTATGATTCCTTCTGAAACTGACTTTTGTGTTTTATGAATAAGGCTTCTACCTTCAATTGTGTAGTTGTTTATTTCTTGAGTAAAGTTCTTCGGGTTCTTGTGTTTAACACCATCAATAGGGAATATTGCGACCTTTGCTACAAATGTCTTTTTCTTGCGTAAATAATCTTTGTAGTGAGTTTTGTAATACTTGCTAAGTTCCCCATTTTCGGATGACACATCTTTTAAGCTGTTATATAGGTTTCGTTTGACTGAAAATGCAATTTCACTAAAATCTTTTGTTACCATTGTTGCTTGCTGATAGAAGTTTTGAAGCCCTAAGATTGTTGCATTAATTTTGGACACTTCTCGAGCGCTGGTATTTTTCTTGATTCTTTTGATGTTTTCTTTGATTTTTTGTGTTGCATTTCTTTTCGCTTTGTCAGTCATGAATGATTTTACGGTATGCTTTTTCTTGTTCCTCGTCACTTTCATTTTAAAACCAAGAAATTCAGAAAAGTTCTTTCTTAAATTTATTACCTTCGATTTTTCCTTACTAATATCGAGATGCAATCTTTCCTTTAACCACTTTTTAACTCCTTCGAAAATCTTAAAGGCGCTTTTGTGGTCTCTACAAAAGATCTTAAAATCATCTGCATATCTAACAATAAACATCTCTTTTAATTTTGTGGCTCTTTTTAAAGTCTTATATTTTACAGACCTATCCAGCCTTCTTTTACCAATTATGATACGTTCTCTCTCATAATTTTTCCTTGTTTTGAAAGTTTCCCATTGATCGCTAATCCACCAATCAAGTTCATTGAGAACTATGTTTGATAGTAGTGGTGATAGAATACCTCCTTGAGGAGTACCCTTGTCAGATTTTCCTATACCGACTATTTCGGCTTTCAACAGTTTGCTAATTATGGAAATTACTCTTTTATCTTGAATTCCTAGATTCCACATTTGTTTCAGAAGTTTTCCATGATGGACATTATCGAAGAAGCCTTTGATGTCTATATCAACCACATAGTGCAGTTTGTTAATATTCGCCAACGTTACTGCCCTTGAATATGCGTGTAGCGTTCCTCTGTTCGGTCTAAAGCCATAACTGTGATGATGGAACTTTGCTTCGCATATTGGTTCTAGGACTTGTTTTATACATTGTTGTATAATGCGGTCTTCAATTGTCGGTATTCCCAACGGTCTGATTCCGCCATTGGCTTTTGGTATTTCTTTTCTTCTTATTTTATGTGGAGTAAAATTTTCTAATCTTTTTCTAACATAATTAACGAGTTTTTCGGGTTCGTTTTCACCTATTGTGATGATTGTTGATTCGTTTATGCCTTTGGTGAAAGAGCCTTTATTTTTCTTGATGTTTCTATATGCTAGTAGAATGTTTTCTCTATTCACTATAAGTTCGTAGAGATTTTTAAATTTTTTGTTGCTTTGACTTTCTTTGTAAAGCTGATCGAAGGTTTGTTGCATACCGTAATACTCATTGTTTCGTAAAGACTGGCGTTTTAAAACTTTTTTGTTTGCTGTATCAGTCAATACTCTCACCACTTTTGAAATTCATTTGGTGTTTGCATTTCTTTTAGTCATACGAGAACCTGATAATATAAAGTAATGTTTTAGTTATTCATACAATTGACTAATGGCTATCCCTCCACCGCTTATTATCACGGCTTCGCAGGTACTATGCCATCACTTTCACTGACTTAAAATAAGGTTATACAGTTAAGTTTTCCCTTATACCTTTTCATCGAGTGCAATCTCTCCAAGTAGTCAGCTTCCCACGTTCCAAGAAATCATATCTGTACATATAATACATTTAGGTCATTCCTTTAGCCCTGTTAGCTGGATGATGCCTATAACATCATAAGGTGTTTCATAAAGACGAATTTTACTCCACCTCACTAACCCAACAATAAGTTGGAATACCCTTTCGAGTACCTATACCTCTAGAGCCGTACATTCGGAATTTTGTCATTAGGGAATTTTTTCCCCAAATTCTAACCGTGTGTATTTTTGTAGAACCCCAGTCTATCTATCACACAAAATGCCTCCACTTCGCTTTCCTATAATTAGGGTGATATTCAACTGACTTCACCGAGCTTATAACCACATTTTGATTGCACAAAATGAAGCTATTCGGAGTATTAGGTCGAGCCTTTCAGAGCGTTACCTCCTCATTCGACTCATCTGGTTTCTTAGTTCTCCTAGCAAAAGGCGCTAGTGGCTAATCTTTTCAATTAGCAACGTGTCACACCATCTTGATACTCATCTATTAATACTTCCTTAAATTGATTGCGATAAACTTCGGCAGCACTGGAAGGTCTTATGGAATTTTCTTTCGCTGCTTCTGGATCATTTAATATTTCTAGACAAAAATGCTCCAAGTCAGCAAAATCCACTAGTCCTTTGTCTGCCTTTGCCGCCTGATACAACTGTGAAAATTTCTGGACAAGTTCAACAAGCGTTTCGACATATGGCTTCATTTCTTTCATATCTCTTAAAAAGCTTTGCGGCATTCTCGAAAATAATTCACTTTGCATTTCTTGCAGGATTTTTTTTGCCTTTTCTCTTACTCTCTGTGCTTCTTCCACTAATTCTGAAAGGTATTGATCGCCTTTGCATGGTTTAGCCCGCGTAAATTTTAATGACTGCATAGCTTCATATAATGTTTGCCATCCATCATTTTTGGCTTGAATAAGCACGTCCACTAAAGCTAAATCATCCTTAAAATTAGCTTCTCGTGGGCTCGGTCCACCTGGCCTCTGGGTTAATTGCTTTCCATATTTCAAAAGTTTTTTTGCTCCGTCCAAATGAAGCGCAACATCAAATAATAAATCTTTAGCAAAAGGCAATTCCTCAATCTTGCTGTCTTCTTTTAATTCATACATTTTAACAACAGAAGAAAGATAAGCATTCGGCGATGGGTTTGCTCTAGAAAAATCATACACTTCTTGGATTATTTTCTGTAAAGCATCATCGCTTCGATCATTTGTAAAAGCATCGACCACATCAAAAAAAGCATTATTCTCCGCTTTTCCATATTCTTCTTCAAATAATAGTTCTAAACATTCATCACGAAGCAGCTGCGCTTCCGTATCATCGGCGATTCGAAAGCCAGGGTCAAGATCAATTAAGTAATAAAACCTTCGAATAACCTCTAGACAAAAAGAATGAATCGTTGAAATATGTGCTTTATTTAATAAAGCTAATTGCTTTCTTAAATGCTGGGAAGCTGGATTTGCATGCAGTTTTTTTTCTAATACTTCACCAATTCGATGTTTCATTTCAGCTGCCGATGCATTCGTAAAGGTAACAACCAACAGTTCATCCACATTAATAGGAGCATCTGCAATCATTTTTTGAATCATTCTTTCTACTAGAACAGCTGTTTTTCCAGAACCAGCAGCAGCAGCAACTAAAATATCCTGGCCATTTGCCATGATTGCTTTCCATTGATCATCTGTCCATGTGACATCACTTGGCTTTTGGGGAATATTGGTTTGTCTCATATTTTCTCTGCCTCCTTCTTTATCAGCTCAAGCGCTTCTTCTTTTGAGTGAGATGCTAAAGACCGAAACTCATTTGTCTCTAGAGCCTCATCAAACTGGCATACAGATTTAAATGAACAAAAAGTACATGGGGTCTTTTCCTTTAATCGGTATGGCGCTATATCGACTTTTCCTTCTGTAATGCTATTTCCAATTTCCAAGTACTTATTGCGGACAAATCGCTGCAAATAGCGGAACTCTTCTTTTGTTGCAACTTTAGAGCGTTTGGTTAATGTTCCGTCTGTTTTCAAACCTGCTGGAACAATTGCTGAATCCCCTTTTTCTAATGTTACATCCATTAAATTGATTACTTTTTCTTCCCCTAGCATTAAACCATTCATTTTAAACTTCTTTAGCAATTCTTCTTCTATTTCTTCCAATGTTAAGATTTTTTTGCTCGCAAGCATTGGATTATGAACATGAAAATAAAGAACTCCTGCTGGATGTGCTTCCTTGTCCACAAGCAAAGAACTATTTGTAATAATTAAATCCAGATAGGTCAGCATTTGCAGCGATAACCCATAATATACTTCATTCATATTCAATTCATGAGCACTCGATTTATAATCAATTACGCGCAAAAATATTTCATTGTCGACTTCACCTTTGTCTACACGATCAATCCGGCCAACTAAGTCCATCTTCCTGCCATTTTTCAATCCAAAAGTAAGTGGCGGCATTTTTCCCTTTGGACCAAATTCCAATTCTAAATCAACAGGAGAAAAACCGCTGATTTTAGCATGTTCGCTTAATATATAAGAGGCTCTGCTGATAATTTGTTCTAACTTCCTTTTTATATAATGATGGCGATTAGTGCTTAATAATATTTCATTTTGCAGTTTGGGAGCTAATATATCTACCGCTTCTTTTGCCAGCTTTTCACATTGTTCTCTTGTTAAATCAGACCACAATAGATTATCCTGCATAACCGTTTCTGCAATAATTTTTAAGGCAGCATGAAACAAATCGCCAATGGCTGGTGCCTCTAAACGAAAAACTGGACGTTCCCTTAAACGTAAGCCATGATTGGCAAAATGGGAAAATGGGCATGACTGAAATAATTCCATACGCGATACACTTGCTGTAATATTATTTCCATATAGATCCAAAGTTGTCTGTTCTGTCAAATCGCTTGTCCTATTTTGATAGTTAAGACTGGAGAATACCTTAGTTGCCGCTTCTTTCCATTTCTGATTCTCCATATAGGCATTATAGACATCCCACCAGAAATCATAAATTGCATAGTTTCGCTTTTTTAATTGCAGCTGTCCTGTTAAATATGACAAGCTTGTTTTCCATAAAACCGCATACTCTAGTTGGCCAGATTCTGATAAATCTTTCGGATCTGCCATATAATAAGACGTTTTGGCATCTGGAAATAAATCTTTTAATCTTTTGATATAAACAGATGGAAGGAGCGACTTTCCTTCATCATTTGCTAACGGGTACGTCACATATAAATAATCGGATGGTGTAGTAAATGCCTTATAAGCTAAAAATTCTTCACCCAACAATCTTGTTTTGCTTGTAGGGGCAATTTTTATGCCGGTTTGGATAAGACTTTCTCTATCGCTGTCTGCAAATATGCCTTCATCTGCAAACTTTGATGGAAAAACTCCTTCATTTAGGCCGATTACAAACACTGCCTTAATATTATCAAGACGGGATTTTTCTAAATCTGCAATTAATACTTGGTCAATCGCTGGAGGCACAAGAGAAAAACGAAGTGTCTCCAGTCCTGCATCAAGAACCTTTGCAAACTGTTTATTGGATAATTCCTCCTCGCCAAGAATTTCAACATATTGATCAAGCAAATCAACAACACTATTCCATGCCTGATCATGTTCTTCTGCTTTTACAAGCTTTCCTGCTAGCTCTAGTTCTGTCTTCCATAACTCTAATTTTCTTGGCACTTCTAATTCTTCTAAAAATAAATACAAAGCTTCGCACTTAGCACGAACCGTTTTTCCTCGCTTCAGGCGCCCTGCAAAACGAAGCAATGGGTCAGATAGCGCAAAACGCAATTCATTTATTTCTTGTTCCACTTTCTGTTCATTATCTGTTTGTACTCCTTGCTCCATTTCAAGACCATAAATTCTTTTATATTTCCACCTCTCTTTTTTTGTCCATTTGTCTCCTTTTATTCCATAAGCTAAACAATAGTTCTCCAATTTATCTACTTTTTCTCGCAAACTATTTGTTGTTTCATGCAATGGAAATAAAAGCTCTGTTTTAATGGCACGAAACACTGGTTCATATCTCCAGTTTGTCTCAAAAATCTCTAAAGACGAACGAATTAGCTCAATCAAAGGATGAAAATTCATTGTTCTTTTCTGATCAATAAAAAAAGGAATCTGATAGTCTGCAAAAATCGTTTCAATGATATGTTGATATTCTGTTATATTTCGGGCAAGCAAACTAAAATCTCGATAACGATAGCCCTTTTGCCTAATTATTTTTAAGATTTCTCTTGCAATGCCTTCTATTTCCGCCCTTTTGTTGACACTTTCTGCAAAATGCACAGCATTTTTCCCTCTGTAGGCAGATTGAGGTCTGCTGGCAAATTGGGCTTCTAAGTGCTTTAAAGATACTTCACTGCTTCTTTTTTGTCCTGTAATGACCGTTTCTAGGATTTCATGGCCTGACTGCTCTGCCATCAAATAAATGATTTGACAAGTTTCTCCAGACATTCGAAATAAATCTAATTCATTCGGCAAATCATATTTATAGATTTTATCCAACGTAAAAGTAATTGTTACATTTTTACATACATTCATTAATTGCTGGATGATCAAATATTCCTGCGGTGTAAAACTATAGAATCCATCTATATATATTTCTGCCTGCTGCAAATAGCTGGATGCTGATATACTGTTTGCCAAAAGACGAAAATAATCCTCTCCATCTATATATTTTCCAATCATATTCTCTTCAAATTTTTCATAAATAAGCTGTAAATCATGAAGCTTATCCTCTAATGCTTTGGTATCATTTTCAGCAAAAATATCCTGCTGCTTTGCTGCCAAGTCTTCTTTCGTCACACAATATCTTCTGAATTCAGTAATAAGCTGTTCTACTTGACTAATAAAGCCATTTTTCTCCACAACTTTTTGAAATAAAATCAGTTCTTCTTTATTATCTTCAATGATTTTTCTAATCAACATATTAATGCCTACACTATCAATATGATAACGGCTAATGCCACCTGTTTCTTGCAGGACCCTCCATGCAAGTCGTGTAAAGCTGTAAACTTGAGCACGAAACATGCCATCAATACCCTCGGAAGCAACTAAACGCTGATCAGATAAAAAGGTCATTTGTTCTGGCACTAGATAAATAATTGGATTCCCCTGGGGATCTTCTAGCAATTTGTTGCGAATTTCTTCTATGCATTGGGTGGTTTTCCCGCTGCCAGTTCGCCCAGCTAATAGACGTACTGCCATATTAGCCACTCCTTTCCCATTCTAAATTAGTATTTCTTCATCATATCATACAAACATCTGTTCCATAAAGTGAACTGGCATTTAATAAGCTGAGAACTTTTGGTAGGTTGCTCTTGCCGGTAAAATAAAAAGAAGCTGACTAAAATCGACAGCTTCTTTTTATTTTTGAATACTTTTTAATGCCTGCTGAACATTCGAAAAACTATTATTCCTATTAATAGTAATGGCGCTTTTTATGACTACTTGAACTAATTCTGGTCGCAATCCAGTAACAAAAGTTTCAATTCCCATCAAACGAAACATTTCTCCAATTTCATGAAAATATTGTGCAATTTCTGTATTAAGAGTATATACGCCTGAAAAGTCTATAATAACTTTCTCAATATTTAATTCTGCTACTTTCGGAATCACATGCTCCATAATATAGTTCGCCCGGAAAGAGTCTATTATGCCGATTATGGGAAGAACGACAACTCCATTGCTAACAGGCACAAGAGGAGCCGACAATTTTGCTAATTCTTTTTTTAGGCCTTTTTCATTGGCATCTTTAAGCTTTTCAAATACACAAATTGTCTCCATCAGACTAATATCCAACATAGCATTAAGGCGTTTAATAATATATGCATTTTCTTTAACAGATAATCCCTGTTCGATACTAATTCGTGTGACAATATCTGTTATTACTTCTCGTGTTATAGGATAACGCATCGCAATTTCTGAAATTTGTCCATCTGAAGCTACTCGTGCTGCATTTTTTTTGCTCCATTCCATCAAACCATCTGGAACACTCTCTTTATTTTGATCTATGAGTGATTTTCCAAAAAAACCAAAAAAATCAATATACATGGAAACTGCCTGTTCTTTCTCCCAAGCTGGAATTGCTGCCTCAATCCCACTAAGAACATTTTCTACTATTTCAACAGCTAGAATTTCTGCATGTTCATTTGTAAATCTCGAAAATTCACTCATCTTATTCATAATCCCACCCCTTTACCGATATCTATTTCTTTTTTAGCCAACATTCATCTCTATAAAAAAGACCAGTTAAATTCATTTGAAATAAAACCAGTCTAATTACTATAGCCATTTTATTATGCATATTTCTAAAAATCCATTTGAAATTCATGCAGCGGCCAATATCTTACACTTACTTTTCCAACTACTTGATCAATTGATATAAAGCCAAAATGCCTGCTGTCCCAGCTTCCTAAACGATTATCCCCTAATACAAACAATGAGTCATCCGGTACAGTTTTTTTGCCTGTAATTTCTTCCAACGTAAAGTCACCAGTCAAGCGGCCTGCTGCAACTTGGCTTCGATAATTATCTAAAAAAGACTCCTCATATTTTTTCCCATTGATATACAAATGATCATCTTTATATTCTACTTTATCCCCTGGAAGTCCGATTACTCTTTTCACATAATCATCTTCTTTATTCGCATGGAATACAATCACATCAAAATGCTTTAGATCACTTATCTTATATCCGATTTTATTTACAACCAACTTGTTTCCATTTTCTAAGGTGGGCATCATTGATTCACCATCTACTTCATAATTGGAGAAGAAAAAAGCACGAATAATAATAAAAATGATAATCCCAATAGCAAAAGCCTTGAGCCATTCCTTGCCTTCTCTCTTGAACGTTTCCTTCAACTGCTTTCTCCCTCCAGACCAGTTTTAAAGCTCAAAACGCACTATGCATTTCCTCTTTCTTTTTCTTCCGTATGGTTCATTTTCTCTTCTATCCTTTTCCCCACATACCATAGAATAAATATAGCAACTGCTATAGGAATGGTTCTCATCGGCTGCATAATCATTGACTTTAGATCATACCCAATAAAACTAATGGTAATAATCATTACCAGCTTTCCAATTAAAACAGCAAGCATATACTGTCCAATTGAAATTCTCGACAATCCTGCCACAATATTTACTAGTGCAGACGGCGTAAAAGGAAAACATAAAAGGATAAACAATGGTCCAAATCCATGATTTTCTATCCAAATCATCAGTCTTTGCACCTTCTGATGATTTCTAATAAAACTTAATAATCTTTTTTGTCCATATTTTCTCACCAATAAAAAAACAAGCAGTGCTCCACCACAGGTGCCAATCCATGAAAAAAGGAATCCTAACCAAAAGCCGAATGCATTTACATTTGCCATTATAAATAAAAACAATGGCAAAAATGGAAGAAAGGATTCCAGCAAAGGTAAAAGAATGCCTGGCAGCGGACCAAAAGAACGGTAGCTATCAATTATTTGCATGATATTTTCCATGGTGAACCACGCTTTAATTGTCTCTATATCCATTAATAAAAACCCCTTGCTACCTTTTAAAGAATCATTTATATCTATCAATTCTTTTCATTTTTTTCATTAAACAATAACTGTTTAACATCGACTTGCTAAAAATCATAAAAAATATCATCTGCCCTAGGTATTCTTTAACAATGTTTGTTCTTAATTCGATAAAAATTCTGCTATTGCCTGTTTATTCTGCTCAAGATCCACACTTAAAACAGCCGCTCCATTTACCCTCATATCCTGATAACTGCCATCAACAGGAATTCGCATAGATTCTATTTCCACATCTTTATTTGTAATAAGTTCTTTTCCTATATAAATGATATCTCCAGTATTCATACTTGTATTTATATACGGAATCATTACTCCAGCAAGCTTAGGCAATTTCGCAACAGTTTGTACACTGGAAATTTGAGAAGCCAATGCTTTTAGCGTTTTTTGCTGTCTTTCTACCCTTCCAAAATCAGAAATGGCATCATGGCGAAAACGAACATATCCAAGCAATTGTTTTCCATTTAAATGCTGCAATCCAGGCTCTAGCGTTACTCCGATATTTGTAGACATTTTCTTTTCCACATCCATTTCCACACCATCTGGAAATGCCTCATCAATAAGTGCCTCAAACCCTTCAAAATTAACGATTGCATAATATTGTAAGTCTATATCAAAATTCTCTTTAATAGTTTGTCTTAATAATTCAGGTCCTCCAAACGTAAAAGCAGAATTTATTCGGCCTTGTCCATTCCCAGGTATATCCACATACATATCACGCATTAAGGAAAGAATTTTATAGGTACCTTTGTCTGGATGGTATTGGGCAATCATAATCGTGTCTGTGCGAAATTTATCATCCTCTTTGCGAGCATCACTTCCTAACAATAAGACGTTGGTTCCACCAGCGGCATCCTCTTTCCCGTTAAATTCATACTTAACCTTGCTAATGGCTCCTTTTTCTTCCGATTGCTTTACTCCTTGCTTATATTGAAAGTAAATATAGGCTGCCCCTACGATCAATACCATCAGAAGAAACACAAAAAATACTCTGCCCTTCCTAAGCCTTCTTCGTTTTTTTCTTTTCTTTTGATAATCTGTTCTCTCCATCCCAGTAAGGTTTCCTTTCCATGCTATTTTCAGCTAATAAAGTGAAACTTCAATCAGCGGGAATTTTCCACGTCCCCCAATGATTGTTAATTGAGACCTATGAATATAGATCTTATACACATTGGTACTATAAGTCTTTGTATTTTCATCAGGCTTTTCCAGGCAAGTTTCTTCCCACCTAAATTTAATGTTTTCTTTTTGTATCCCTTAGGCAGGAGCAAAATCCCGATTATGCGTGATAAATTTATGCTTATAGAGACTTCCCCATTGTTCGCATGACAATTGTTTTTTTAAAATTATAAAAAATTAGTCCTTCTCTGTACAATTGTTACCCTTGCCAACTAGAATTACACTATTTTTCAGTCAAAAATTCTATTATTTCTTTTATTAAAATTTTTTATTCTAATGACTTTTCTATTATCATATCAGAAAATCTGCTTTTCAAGATAATTTTTCCACTTGTCGAATAAAGTCAAACTAACAATCAGTGGAGGATTTCCATGTCTCTGCTGATTGTTAAATGATAAAACTAGTTTTTCATCAGATGCTCTTTAAACCAATTCTTTATATAGTTTAGACGCTCTATCCTAAGAGATGGTTTCCCACTTCTTGACAATTCATGGTTCGATTCTGGAAAACGAATAAATTTTGTCGTTTTCTTTTGTTTTTTTAATGCAATAAATAATTGCTCTGCCTGTTCAATTGGGCAGCGAAGGTCTTTTTCTCCATGCAATATTAACAAGGGAGTTTCTATTTTTTCTACATATGCTAATGGAGAATGCTTCCATAATGTCTCAACATCGGTTAAATCAGCCTTTAATTGCCAATCAGAAAAATAGTAGCCAATATCACTTACCCCATAAAAACTAATCCAATTAGAAATAGAACGCTGTGTAACAGCGGCTTTAAAACGATTTGTATGTCCTATCATCCAATTTGTCATAAATCCGCCGTAACTGCCCCCAGTTACTCCTAATCGTGTTTCATCAATAAAGTCAAAGTTTGCAAGAATATAATCAACTGCAGCCATTATATCCTCATAATCCTTGTTTCCATAATCTCCTCTAACTGCATCAACAAAATGCTGACCATAACCAAAACTTCCTCTAGGATTTATATATAAAACTGCAAAGCCATTTGCTGCTAATGTTTGAAATTCATGAAAATAAGTATTCGCATACATAGCATGTGGACCGCCGTGAATTTCAAGAATTAATGGATATGTTTCTCCTGTTTTAAAACCTATTGGCTTCATAAGCCATCCATGCAATTCCCATTCATCATCTGATTGAAACTGAATGGCCTCTGCCTCTGCAAATTCATGCTCTTTGGCAAACTGTTTGTTTATATCCGTTAATTGTTTTACTTCACCTGTTTCTAAGTTTAATAGAAATAAATCTCCCGGCAGTTGCGGTTTGCTTATAGCTACAACTGCCCGTTTCAGGCTGCCCCCTGTTGATAGACCATAAACATGCTGATTATCGATTAAAGATGGATAGATGGCTCCTGTTTCATGTCCAAAATAAACAATCGTATTGCCATGATCGCTTCCTAAAAATACAAAGCTTTCATTGTCTTCTCCCCACAGCATTCCAGGGGTAACAATGCCTTGCTGAAAATCTCCAATTGCATCATCCCCAATATTTGCATCCCAATCAGGTGTTAAACACTGCAGCCACTCTAACTCAACATCATATACCCATAATTTAGAATATGTTGCATTTTCATATTCCCTTTCATGCCCAATTAATCCTATTTTCTTCCCATCGGCAGACCATGTCGCTTTTCCATAATACCCTGTTCCATAAGTTATTTTTTTCCAATTATCAGTCTCTATCTCATATAAAAAAACATCTGAGCAGAAACTAAAGTCCTTATCCTTACGTGTATCTGCCGAAATCGCAATATATTTTCCATCTGGGGACCAGCTTTCTAATAAATAATCATTTTCACCGGTAGTAATCTCTGTTAATTCTCCTGTACTAATATCAACCATTCCTATGTGCTGATACTTTCCATCCCATAAGCCTGATTGATCTGATTTATACTTCATGTTTGTAACTTCGAAAGGAACTGTTTTACTATTCTTATGTATTTCATCTTCCTTATCATAGATGCTTTTTTCCTTGCCCAAACTTGTTTGAAACGCAACCTTTAATCCATCAGGAGACCATACAGGATTGGTAGCCCCATTAAGAGTATTAGTGAGCTGCTTAGCTTCTCCTCCTTCTCTATTTAATATAAATAGTTGATTTTTTCCTGTTCGATTAGATACAAATACAACTTTTTTGCTGTCTGGAGACCATCTAGGCGAATGATTTCTGTCAGTGCCAAATGTCCATTGCACCTCTTCTGTGTCTTCTTCTAAGCTTTTGTAATAAATATTAGAAGTATATGTATCATTTTTTTGGCAAATCGATGTAACAACATATAAACAATCATTTCCGCTACTATCTACTTGAGGATCGACAACAGAATTTAATTTATACAGATGTTCAGCCTCTATACCCTTTTTTTCTTTCATAACACACCATCCTTTTTATCATTTCATATACTAATTCTAATTGCTTCTTTGCTCTAATCCAAACATACCTGACCATATATTCAAGCGAAACTCCAATCAAGCTTTTAATCAGCAGATTTCTATCCGCCTCGATTTCTCGTTTTCCCTTAGGTGGAGGGCAAGAACCCATTCATGCATGTTAAAGACTTCTATGCCAAAACTTTTTCCTATCCGCACTTGATTAAATGCAAAAAGAATCCATTTCTGTTTCGGCTAACAAAACTACGAATAACCACAGAAAGGATTCTTATATTCGCTACTTTACCCCAATTGCTAGTTAAATTCAACTATGGACGAAAAAATGCCATTTGCTGAAAAACTTTTCTCTAAATTAAGCAAAATACTTTCATATAAAACACTAAAGCAAAACAGGCATCTAATAGAATGCCCCATTTATCTGCCTATACTTAATTATCATGATAGTGGCATTAGCAAAAAATTTATTTGGGACTTAATTAAAATAACAGTGAGGACTGTACATAAAGAGTTAATAAACGAAGACTTGCATATAAAACCACGCTAGAAAGATTCAACATCATTAAATAAACTTTAGAACGATTATTGGATATCTAATTCTCCTCATAATCCTCTGGATAAAGAATATTGTCTTCTTTACATTTTTCCCCTTCCATTCCTTTTTTATTTTTATGTTCACTTTTAATAAAAAAGGAGGAACTGTTTTTCTTTTCTAGATTATGATTAACCTTTTTCAGCAATGCATTGCTTCTAGATATTTGGTTGGTAATGGAATGATGGGAAACGCTAACCGTAATCTCCACATTATTTTTAAAAATGATATTTGTTTGCAGAGAACCGATTTTTTTCACTTCTACAATAGGAGAAACAGAAATCCATGAGCAAGAAATATGTGATGGAGAATGAGTCGGAAAAAGACAAATGGAAAAAGCATCAATTGCAATTGGCACTTTATAGCTGTAATTCATGAGCGCCCGTGTCCCTGTTTTTTTTCCATCATAAGAACAGCCCAATTCAATACAATTCCTGTTTATTATTTCTTTTGGCGGCAAACTGCAAATAATACTCTGATTCCCTTCATATATTTCTGAAAATAGTTCTCCCTTTTTTGTAGTAAAAGGAAAGATTGCCAGTGTTAATAAATTAATGCTGTAGTTTTCCGAAATTTCTGAAATATAAACCAAAAAATTTCCCCCTTCACTTATCTTTCCCACTATAATAGCACTAAAGAACTACTTATTACTTAAAAGTTTTAATTTTTCCTAATTTATTCAAATTATTTAATCATTTTCTTAATTTTTAAAATATTTGATTGATATTTTGAAAATTTCACCATATAATATTAAAAAGGTATCAGGGGTGAAGAAAATGAAGGAAAAGTCATACACTGAGTTAACTAAATTAAATGCTATGAAAAGAAAAAAAGCAAAAACTTATGTGATGGACCTTTACATTGATATGCTGCTATCTGAAATTCATTTGAAGATAGAAAAAGACAACTTAATGTCCCTGATTGATAAAGCCATTGACGAAAGAGATAAAGAAAAATTTAATCAATTAAGTATTGAATTCAACCAATTATGTAAGCGCTTCGGTAATTAAGATATTCTAAAATGCCACTTATTTTATCATAAAATAAGTGGCATTTTCTTTTATCCCTTTCTCCCTAAAAAGTTTTTAAAAAGAGAAAAGTTTAAATGGATAGTGTAAAAGCAGTTTTAACCGGACAAATGGTGGAAATAGATTTCAGCACCCTGAATACAAGCAGACTCCTATGAAAATGCGAAAAAACGAGCTCCGCAGGAAGCAGAGACTCGTTGCAGGCTGCACATTTAAAAACCATATCTATACGAAGAAAGCATTTAAAGAAAAACAAAAACTATCCATCCGTGTCTCCGATATTCTATAAAAAAGCTTCAACAATTAGCAGAGACTCCAATTGTTCATCATCCTTTATTTTTCGCTATTTCTTTTTAGCACGCTTGCTTCCTCCAATTCAGCTATTCGTTCTAGCATAGTTGGGTGATTGTAGCGAAAAATCTTTACTAATAATGGTGGATTTACCTCACTTAACCCTGTTTTCGCTAACTTTTGAAAAGTAGTAATTCCTGATTCTGGATCCTCTGTTATTGCTACAGCATATTCATCTGCTCTGTTCTCTTCATACCTTGAGATAGTATTGGTTAATGGACTAGAAATAAAAAACAAAAAAGAGATCAGCGCAAGCATAAGCGGCAAAGAGCGGATATCCTTTACCTCATTAATTTTAAAAGCATCTCCCCATTTGGCTATAATAATGTGCATTAGCCTATAAATGATATATAAACCTATAAGTGATAAACTTAAAGAAATCCCAATGCCTATATAAATATGCTTTTCTACATAATGAGCCATTTCATGTGCCATAACAAATAAAATTTCTTTATCCTTCAATTGATTTAGCGTCGTGTCCCAAAGAACAATTCTTGAATTGCTGCCAATCCCTGTAACATATGCATTTAAAGCATTTGTTTTATCAGACATATTTACTTCAAAAACATGTTCTGCTGGGATATTTGATTTTTTTGCTAGATTCAATATTTTTGTTTCCAGCTCTTTGTTTTTTAAAGGTGTAAAGTCGTTATACAAGGGATCGATGACAACAGGCTGAATAAATGTAATAAATAAGGTAAATGGCACCGAAATAAGCCAGGCGTATAGCCACCAGCGCTTTTTGCTTTTATTCATCAGCCAATAAATAACTATAACCAAAAGATACAAAAAAACGAAATTAACCCAAAAATCTATAAGCTCATCTTTCATCCATGCTGCAAAATTTTGTGTGGAAATATGATATGTCTTCGATAGTGTATAGCTGATATAGCTTAATGGAAATGTGGCAATATAGGCAGTTACAGATAGCCAAAATAAATAGATCCCTTGTTGCAAAAGCTTATACTTCGCTGATTTTTCTCCCCATTTTTGATAGGCCTTTGATAAACCGAATATTAATATAAGAATATAAAGCACCCATTCAAAGGGTGTAGACAGAAAAAATAAGAAATTGCGAACTTTAGAATATTCCTCACTAAGAGCAAGTTCCCTGCTATTTAAAAAAGTTGCTGGATCTGCTTGTGACCCTTGATATTCAAAAGGCAAAGCTGTGTCAGCATGATAAAATAAGTACCAATAAAAAAATAATCCGTACGCCACATAAAATAAAACCGTATAAAATCCAATTTTCCTCGCCATTGTATCCCTCCAATCCTAGTACAACCTATTAATAATAATTAGTCTAAAACTTTTCATTTAGAACTAGAAGTTATGAAATTATAAATAAAGTGAAACTCCGATCAGTGTTTGTTTCATCCTCCTTGATTCTAGCCTGAGGCAAAGCAGGAGATATAGGAAATACAATATTCCCTTAGATAAAGCTTTTATGGACACCTTCTCTCCTTACCTAAAATTCTCCCTTTTTTGCAAAATTCTTTAGGCAATAATCACAAGTCGGTTCATGCCAAATAACGAATGAAAAATAAACTCTGTTACTTTTCTTCTCTTCTAGCGGACTGTAAAATGGAGGGTTCATCAAAAAAATGCTAAAAAGATGGCTTTATCTGCTAGCCATCTTTTTAGCATTTTTAAAATTATATCTTTAATAGATAAGGTGTAGAAAATCCTCTTTTGTTACATTGCCAAAATAGTGTTTTATCGGCGTTTCTTCTAATGCTTTTTTTAAATCAGCACGATCATAACGAACACCGATCAATCTATTTTCAATATCAGCAACATCTCCAACACCAAAGAAGTCACCATAAATCTTGCAGTGCTTTACAATTCCCTTCACTACATCAAAACGCACATCGATTTGGCCGACAGGAAACCGGTGGGAATGCTGAATATTAAACTTCGGAGACTTGCCATAATTCCAATCCCAATTTTGATATCGTTCTTTTGAAATAATGTGAATCTTCTCCCAATCTTCATCTGTTAATACATACTCTTGAATATTTTCTTCTCCTTCAAACAAATATGCTAAAAGCAATTTGCGGAATTCCTCAATCGTTATATCCTCTTTCAAAAATTCTGTAATATTCGCTACTCGACTTCTCACAGACTTAATTCCTTTTGATTCTATTTTATCTTTTTTTACTTTTAAAGCAGCAACAACATGATCCATTTCTGAACGAAACAGCAAAGTTCCATGGCTGAACATTCTTCCCCTTGTTGCGTATTGAGCATTGCCAGAAACTTTTCTTCCTTCCGCAAGCAAATCATTGCGGCCGCTCAAGTCTGCATTAACGCCTAAGCTTTGCAAAGCTTTTACAACAGGTTCAGTAAATTTTCTGAAATTGTGGAAGCTGTCTCCATCATCTTTTGTAATAAAGCTAAAGTTCAAATTTCCTAAATCATGATAAACTGCTCCGCCGCCAGAAAGCCTTCTGACTACATGTATGCCTTTTTCTTCTACATAATCTGTATTGATTTCTTCAATTGTATTCTGGTTTTTGCCAATAATAATAGATGGCTCATTTATATAAAATAGCAAATACGTTTCATTTATGTCTAAATTTTTCACCGCATATTCTTCTATTGCCAAGTTAATGCGCGGATCCGTTATACCTTTATTATCTATAAAAAGCATGGTGACACCCCTTTTTTTCATCTTTCCATATTATAATAGTAACACAACTTTTATAGTAGTAATATTTATGTCCTTATTTACTATATCTAATCTACACGTCTTATTCATCTAATTTATACTCATTTCACTTTATTGGCACATTTGCTTAGAAAATCAAGAAAAAAAGAGCCTGACCTACTAAAAGATCAGACTATCTTTTCTCTATTATTCTGCTGTTTGACTGCCATTTGCATATTTGCGTTTAAACATGGCGAGGAAATAGACAAGTGTGCTTATAATAAATATTGCTGGATAAATGGCTAGTATCCCTGCATTATGCCACATAAAAGCAAAATCACCACTTGAAATGACCGCTTTTAAGCCTGCAACAGAATAAGACATTGGAAGAAGTGCATGCACTCCTTGCAATATGTCAGGAATCAATTCCAATGGGAATGTGCCTGCACTTGTCGTTAATTGGAAGATTAATAGAATAACAACAAGGAAGCGTCCTGGATTGCCTAATGCCGTAACCAAAAATTGTATAATAGAGAAAAATACAAGACTAATAATAATTGTAAATAGAATAAATAAAGGAACACTTTGCACATCTACTTTTAATACAGCAAGCATAATAAAAGAAACTACTAATGCTTGTAAGATGCCGACTGTCACTAAGATGGCTGTTTTGCTTAAAAACCATCTGAAGCCGCTCTTTGGCATTATTTCTGGCTCATCAAACGAAAAGACAATGGACAGCATTAATGCGCCAACAAACAATCCTAATGAGATAAAATATGGGGCCAATCCTGTTCCATAGTTTGGAACATCTGTGATTTTTTTATCACTAAGCTCTACTGGCGAAGCTACCATATCATATGTTTTATCATCAGAATGAATAGAGCTTGCATCATCTGCTCCATCTTTTAATTTGGAAGACAGCTCCTTGCTTCCATCTACTAAAGAAGTCGTACCATCTGCCAGCTCTTTAGAACCATCCTTTAATTTATTCGTTCCATTAGATAACGCACTTGAACCAGATGCTAATGTATCCATCCCTGATTGAAGAGACTCCACTCCTTTAACAAGTTGTGTAGAGCCATTGACTGCATTTCCAAATTGCTCAGAATACGTATTTAAGCCAGCAATAAATTGTTTTTGTCCTGCCACTTGCTGCTGGGAGCCACTTTGTAATTTGGCGCTTCCATCTGCGAGCTGATTAACGCCAGACTGCAATTTCTCATGCCCTTGATTTAAATCAGTTAGCCCAGTTGATAATGTTTCTCCACCTGAAGCTAACTGATTGGCAGCTTGCGCTAAGCCTTCAGTGTTTGCCGCAATCGATGCACTTCCATCTACAAGACTTTGCAAAGCAGCTGCTAATTCTTTTTGATTTTCTTCTGGTACTCCTTCAAGCAATGGCAGCATAGAATTAATCGTTTCCTGCAATTGTTTTGTGCCTGCATTTAACTGTTTGGCTCCATCTGCTAATTCTGTTGACTTTTCACTCCAATTAGTCAGTCCATTAGATAATGAGTCAGAACCTTCCTTTAATTTGCTTGTTCCATTTATTAAAGCTGGAATACTATTTTTTACACTATTGATGCCTTCTGTTGCTTGAGAAATTCCATTTAAAATGGATTGATCTCCAGCTTGCAGTTTACCAGCTGCATCCGTAAGGCTACTTTGACCAGTTTGCAGCTTTCCTAACCCTTCAGCTAAATTTTCTGCACCATCTTTCAAATCCTTGACACCAGCATTGGCTGAAGAAACACCTTGATTAAAAGCAATGGATTTTTCAGCAAGTACAGCTAAATTATTGTATACATCTTTTGAACCCGATTGGACTTTCGATGTGCCCTCTTCCAATTTTTTTGCCCCATCACTCGCTGACTTCAGTCCATCTGCCATTTCTCCAATATTGTCAAAAATAGATTCAGCATATGTTTTTGTTATTTCTTTACTTACACTTTCTTTAATTTTCTCCATTGCTGAATTGCCAATTTGGCCACTAATAAAGTTATAGCCTGGATTAGAAACATATATCAAATCTAATTTTTTAGGATTATCTTCCATCAATGTTGTAGCATTTTCCGAAAAATCCTTAGGAATCTCAATTAGCATATAATATTTTTGATTTTCTAAGTTTTTATAGCCTTTTTCCTTCTCCACAAAGGTAAAATCAAAATCATTGCTATCCTTTAAATTGTCTACCAAATCCTTTCCAAGTTCTAACTTTTTTCCATCCATTTTTGCACCGCTGTCTTCATTTACTACTGCAACTGGAAGTTTTTCTAAATTGCCGTAAGGATCCCAAAATGCCCATAAATAAATGCCAGAATACAAAATTGGAATAAAAATAATTGCGATGATTGAAATAAGCTTCATTCTATTTTTAAAAATGGATGAAACTTCTGCTTTTAATAAACCTGTTTTCATTTTATTACCTCCTATTACTTAATGACCATTTTGTTCATTCAGTCATTCCCTTTAATAAAAATAGGATTATCTTAGATGGACAATCCTTTAAAAAAAGTTTTTTCCAAAAATACAGCTATCTCTTCTCCTTGAAGTGGATCATGTTGTTTTTCCCAGTCAAAAATAAGGGCAATATATAATTTAAAAATTACAAAAGCCATTAATTCAGTATCACATTGTTGAACTTCCTCTTTATCAATCGCTTCTTGCACACGATTTCGTATATATTGAACAATTACACTTTCTAATCTATCAATTACCTCTTTTACTTCTAATGTTCCCATTTCCCTTTGTTCTTGAAAAAGCTTTACCGTTAATTGATGCTCTTTGCGAAATTCTAACATCTTCACAAGTGTTTTATGCACATTCTCCATAAATGGACGTTCAGGATGAAACGACTCATCTGCAGTTTCTTTCATCTCTTGAATCAATCCAGAGATAATTTCAGAAAAAAGTTCTTCCTTATTTTTAAAAAAAGTATAGATTGTGCCTTTGCCTACATTTGCAATTTTTGCGACTTGCTCCATCGTCGTTGCTTTATAACCAAATGTAGAAAAAGACTTGGATGCAGCTTCGACAATTTGTTTTCTCCTGTCCACCGCCATATATATCACCACCATTTTACTCTTCTATTTTTTAAATTGGCTGTTTTCGTAAACTTTGTTGCTTTTTTGATTTCCGTTCCAGGATGATCCCTTTCCGTGGGGCGGGCGGTGAGCCTCCTCGGCGTATCGCCTATTCCGCTAATCCTACAGAGGTCTCGCACCTTTCACTCTAATCAATCTGTTTTAACCATGAATTTACTTATGGAAATTATCCAAAAAACAACGATCTTCTAGAAGCAGCCTTTAAATTAAATATTTTATGGACTACAAAAATGACCAAATGAATATTTTGGTCACAAAGTACGTTTATCACTATATCATAGTGTTATCTCTATATCAATACCATTTCACGCTATCCTTTATAAGCGAACGCTATCATATGAATTTTTTTAATTTCTCATAAAATGAAACTTCGATCAGTGAAGATTTTCTTGAAATAGGTAGCCAAAAAACCCATAACCCCGTGATAAAAAGCAAAAGGAAAAGAAAATAACTAGAATAAGCCCGCTTTTCTCTTCCTTTTGCATCTATCCATTTCCTATTCAACTTAATTCATTGCAGAAACTTTTAATTTATTTAACACAACAGTTGCTAAAGCATCAATAAATGCTGGTTGTGCATTTGGCATTTCCGGTCTATAATAACTGGCTCCAACTTCTTTTGCAGCAACTAAACATTCATAATCATTATCATACAGCACTTCTAAATGATCAGATACAAATCCGACAGGTGCATATACAAATGCTTTATAGCCATATTTTTTATGCAGTTCCTTTGTTAAATCTTGAACATCTGGAGCAAGCCAAGGATCCGGAGTATTTCCTGCACTTTGCCACCCGTTGTAGTAGGCAGAAACACCAGCTTCTTTTGCGATTAGCTCAGCCGTTTCCTTTAATTGATTAGGATAGGGATCTCCAAATTGCAGAATCTTTTCTGGCAAACTATGCGCCGAAACTATTAATGCTGCATGTTGTTTTTCCTCAATTGGCATAAAAGCAAATATTTCTTTTACTTTTTCTGCCCAATAGTGAATAAATTTCGGCTCATTATACCAGCTATCAATACTCTGAATGGTTAATCCGCCAAGTTTTTCCGCTTCTTCTTTTGCTCGGCCATTATATGATTTAATGCTGAATGTGGAATAATGTGGAGCAAGTACAATGCTGACAGCTTCTGTAATGCCATCTTCATGCATGCTTTTTACTCCATCCTCTATAAATGGCTCAATGTGCTTTAGTCCTAGGTACATCTTAAATTCTATTTCATCTTGTTGTTTATTCAAGTATGTTTCTAAACTTTTCGCCTGCTCCATTGTAATTTTCGCAAGGGGAGAAATACCTCCAATTGCCTCATAACGATTTTTTAAATCTTCAAGCATTTCATCAGTGGGTCTTCTGCCATGTCTAATATGTGTATAATATCGTTCAATATCCTCTTCTTTGTATGGAGTCCCGTATGCCATCACCAATAATCCAACTTGTTTTTTCGCCATCTTTCCTCACCCATCTCTATAATCAATTAGTAAACATTATTTATTCTTTAATGCTTCCAAAGAATATTCATGAACAAATGCTGTTAGTTTTTTCAGAACTTGTGGATCTACTTCAGGAAACACACCATGCCCTAAATTAAAAATAAATCCATTATGCTCTATTCCTTGATCAATAATATCTTTTGCCTTTTCTTCTAATATGTCCCAAGGAGCCAAAAGAAGGGCAGGGTCTAAATTTCCTTGGACAGCTTTTGTTATTCCTTTTTCTTTTGCTTCTCTAATTGGCAAACGCCAGTCTAGCCCCACTACATCCAATGGGAGATCATTCCATTCTTTAGCAAGATGCGTTGCCCCTACCCCATGCATAATAAGAGGGACTGTTTCGTCTTTTAATGCAGAGAAAATTTTGTTCATGATAGGTCTAATAAATATTCGATAGTCTTCTGCACTTAATGCGCCTACCCATGAATCAAAAATTTGAATAGCCCCTGCACCTGCGTTAATTTGCGCTTTTACATATGTAACTACCATATCACCCAATTTCTCCATTAAAGCAAACCATGCTGTGGAATTTGAATGCATAAACGCTTTTGTTTTATGATAATTTCTAGAAGGACCCCCTTCAATCATATAGCTGGCAAGTGTAAATGGTGCGCCAGAAAAGCCGATTAACGGAACAGTCAATTGTTCTTCAGTAAGCAATTTAATCGTATCGAGCACATATTTGATATCTTCTTGTGGCTGCAGTACTCCTAATTTCTCTACATCTTGAAGTGTCTGAATAGGATTTGCAATAACTGGACCAATGCCAGATTTTATTTCTACATCTACCCCTATAGCAGGAAGCGGTGTCATAATATCTTTATATAGTACAGCTGCATCCACATTGTATTGATCAACAGGCAGCTTTGTTACATATGCACAAAGCTCTGGCTGATGGGTTATTTCAAATAGGGAATACTTTTCCTTGATTGCTCGATATTCTGGCTGTGATCGCCCAGCTTGACGCATATACCATACAGGAACAAAATCCGTTTTCTCTCCCTTTGCTGCTTTTAAAAATGTATCATTTATTTGCATGCCCATTACTTAATATATCCACCTTTCGGAGTGTATCCTTCTATTTTTTATAAATTTACTTTCATTCATCATCTATTATAGTAAAGTTTGTGAAAAACTTCATATTTTGAGCTGCTCTATTTTATCCCTATCAATTGGAGGTTTCGCTTAGTTGTCTTTTTATTAATAATTGTTATTATATTATAATATATATAATTTAATAAAGAGAAATGATTTATTTTTTTATTGTTCCTCAAATAAAATAGAATAAAACATGACAATCTACTAAATATAGCTGTTTCCCCTATCTCTGTATAGATAACTTAACTAACTGTCACAAAAAGTACACAAACTTATCTAATATTTTAAAAATCATCGCTCTTTGCATATAGATTTTTGCTGTTTACATCAACTTCTGAGTACATTGCGCTTTCTGTGAGTAGACTTTTGAGACTCCTTGCTCTCCCTCGCTGCATGCCAATTTCCCGCAGGAATCTACATGTATTCAAAACTGCTTTGCTCTTTTAAACTGCAGCCGCCTTATCAAAAAGGATAGAAAACAGCCAAAAATAAATCATTATCTGTTACGTTAATGTATTAGCTGAGAATTTTTGAGACTTTATACAGGAAATTCTTATTATATATCGTATTCTTTAATAGAATAACTTCATTTAAGGAGGAAACAATGGATATTTATCTAACTAGCGGCACATATGATTTTTTATATAAAAAATATCAAAAAAAATTTGCAGCAGAAACACTGCTTTTAATGCAGAATAATAATGGGGAAGGAGTTCTTTTGCATGAGACTTCAGCAAAGACCATTTTTCATTCGCCTCGGCGATATGAAGTTATAGATTCTGCTGGCAGTTTAGTAAACGAGGGGTTTGTTACCATGAACCATATCCCTGTGACAGATGAACATAAGCCACTTTTTGAATATGAAATCAAAAAGACCCTTTCTCTAAAAAGGGACGACTTTCGAGCAAGCAGATTATTGCGTCCAAAAAATGGAGATATGTATATTATTTTTTGCTTATGGGTTTCAAAAAGCGAATATATAAAGTGGAGACAAAACCCAATCAACATTTCTTCCCCCCTTACAGAAAATCCTGAAAAAACTTGGAATGATCCTCAACATAATCTTTTTTATGGAAAGCCATATTTGTCACAACTCACTATACCGGCAGAAAATAGCTAAAGGCGCTACTTTCCAAGAGATCAGATTATTAAAAAAGGGGCAAAGTGAAAATTCAGGCTGAACAAAAACATTTGCCTATCCAGAAACTCCTTTAAAAAAAGCAAATGATTTTCAGGCAGCCTGCCCTCTACTTTTTAAGATTTTTTTGCATATTAGACAAAGTATGCTTTGCCATCCGACAAAATTATAGAATATTTCCGAGGAAATGACAGGTATGGCTAGCAGTTGACAGCCTTAGACTTTATAACTTGCAAGCAACTCTCTCCCGCCATCTCAAAAGATAGGCACTTCCCTTTCCCATTTTTAACCACTAAAACTTTTCTTCTACTATATACTCACCAAATTCCTCTCTATTCATAATCTGTAGTAAATCCGAAATTGGTTAAATCGCCTATTTTTGCACTCGGATTAGAAGGGAGTAGTCGAGGAATATGGGTGTAGAATTAACAGCACTTCACTGGATATATGTTTTATTTATATTGCTTATTATTGGATTTATGGTAATGAAGCGTGATACTACTTTCATCTGTATTGTTGGCATTTTTTTATTGGCCATTACAGCAACTGGATCATTAAGCGGATCGATTAGCAGCATTTTCACTAGTTTTATCTATGCAATTACAGAATTATTGCCCACCATATTGGTTATTTCTATTATTGTAGCGATGAGCAAAATCTTAACGAAAACAGGAATAAATGATGTCATGATCTCTCCTTTTTCTAAATTGATTCGTTCCCCAGGTTTAGCTTATTGGATAATTGGAATTTTAATGATGGTCATTTCCTTTTTCTTCTGGCCATCACCAGCAGTTGCGCTGATAGGAGCTGTCCTGCTGCCAGTAGCTATTCGGGTAGGATTGCCTCCTCTTGCTGTCGCAATGGCGATGAATTTATTTGGCCATGGAATTGCTTTATCTGGAGATTTTATTATTCAGGCCGCTCCAAAACTTACTGCAGATGCAGCTGGCATTCCTGTCCACGAAGTGATGATTGCAAGTGTGCCACTTGTTATTGTAATGGGAGCAGTTACTACAGTTGCCGCTTTTTATTTTATTAAAAAAGATATGAAGAATGGCAAGTTAACGATGACTACCGGCATTTCTTCCACTTCTTCTTCCATTTTGCCGAAACAAGACTCCTACTTGCTTTCCAAAACACAACAAAGAATGTTCGCCCTGCTTATTCCCCTTTTATTCGCCCTGGATGTTGTAGCAATGTCTCTTTTAAAACTTCAAGGTGGAGATGCAACTGCATTAGTTGGAGGAACCTCCATTCTAATTCTTATTTTAATTACATTGGTAAGCTATAAAAATAAAGGTTTAGAAAAAACAACAAGCTATTTAATAGAAGGTTTTCAATTTGGATTTAAAGTATTTGGACCTGTCATTCCGATTGCTGCTTTCTTTTATCTTGGAGATTCGGGTTTTACTACTATTGTTGGAGACCATCTTCCTAAAGCCTCTCATGGTCTAGTGAATGATCTAGGGGTTGCACTTGCTTCAACCGTACCGCTGACAAAAGAAATTGGCGCCATCACCCTTACAGCAGTTGGAGTAATAACTGGATTAGATGGATCCGGCTTTTCAGGAATTTCCCTTGCAGGGTCCATTGCTGGTTTGTTTGCACATGCAATTGGTGCAGGAATAAGCACACTCACTGCTCTCGGACAAATTGCCGCCATTTGGGTAGGCGGAGGAACTTTAATTCCTTGGGCATTAATTCCAGCAGCGGCAATTTGTAATATTGATCCATTTGAATTAGCCAGACGAAATCTAGTACCAGTAATTATCGGGCTTGTTGCCACTACCATTGTTGCAATGTTTCTTATCTAAAACTTCAATTATCTAGAAATCAATTATGCAAAAAACAATCTATGCTAAAAAGGAAACTGTTTTAAATGAAGACTATTTTCTCAAAGTTTGCTGTTTTTATCAGAAAAACAGGAGAAGTAGAGCTTGAGTAGCCTGCATATATGGAGACTCCTGTAAGAATGCAAAAAAGATAAGACCTTGCAAGAGCAAAGCGACGAAGCGGCTCAGGTTTTTTCCAAGGAAAGTGAAGTATCTGCAGGCTGATACTTTAAAAGCCACAATCTATACGAAAATAGCCTAAATGAAAAAGGAAGCCTAACCAGCAGGCTTCCTTTTTCATTTGTTTCGTTCTTTTTTTCGATTTGCAAACCGTTCATATAAAGAAATCCAAAGAAACAGCCAAATAGATCCAATTAAATATCCACCAATAATATCAGTTGGATAATGAAAACCTAATACAATTCTGCTAATTCCAATTAACAGTACAAACAAAAGAGCACAAATGGCGATTATTCCTTTTCCAGCCGAGGATTTCGCTTCCTTCGCTAGAAAATGGGCAATAAACATATATAATATAAGCCCCACCATTGCATGGCCGCTTGGAAAACTCATGCTGCTTTCATCTACAAAATGATTAAATGTAGGACGAGGTCTTGCGATTGCTTCTTTAATTACTTTATTAAATTCATTGCCAAGCCCTATCGCAATAACAAAGGCTGCAATTCCATGAAAATCCCGTTTCTTCCATGCAAGCCAAATAATGAAAATAATAGCAACAATCCCAATCCCTATTTTATCTCCAAAATTCGACAGAAATTCAAAAAAAGAATAACTGCTATGGGGAAATATTCCTTGAATAAAGTCTGTTAACACAGAATCGATGGCAAAGCTGCCTCCTCTTTCCAAAACAATAATCAAATAGATGGACAATATAAAGGCGATTACTACGCCAGCTACAATCACTTTAGAATTTTTCAACCTTGTTAGTTCCTCCATTTCTATTTACTAGCATTAGTGTAGCAAATGTTGTATAGCTAGAAAATCCTGAATTTTATTTTTCCCGAAAATCCCCTAATATCATACTTAATCAATGCTTTAGTGTATCAGCATGTTGATTTTCATTTCTCTTGTCATTTTATCATGGTATAATATGAAATAATAATTTTCAGAATTTTATATGAGGTGAAAGTAATGTTAGAAAATCTGTTTCTAGATTTAGAAAATAGTTATCAAGAAATGGTTGAAATAAGAAGATACCTTCACCAATATCCAGAACTCTCCTATAATGAGCATAAAACAGCTCAGTATATCTATTCTTATTATGAAAAATTGGGAATTGAAGTTCAAGGAAATATCGGTGGCAATGGGGTAGTAGCTAAAATTTATGGAGGCAAACCCGGAAAAACAGTAGCGCTTCGTGCAGATTTTGATGCATTGCCAATTCAAGATGAAAAAGATGTTCCTTATAAATCAAAAACACCTGGTGTGATGCATGCATGTGGACATGATGGACATACTGCTACTTTATTAGTATTAGCAAAAGTTCTCGAACAAAATAAAGAATCTTTATCTGGAAACTTTGTCCTTATCCATCAACATGCAGAAGAAGTAAATCCGGGTGGGGCGAAACCAATGATAGAGGCGGGATGCTTAGATGGTGTGGATGCCATTTTTGGCACACATCTTTGGGCTACTTTGCCAACTGGCACCATTTCTTATCGCGTCGGACCAATGATGGCAGCAGCCGATGGATTTGACATTATTATTCAAGGACAAGGCGGACACGGAGCTCAGCCCCATAAGACAAAAGACTCCATTGTAACAGCCTCTGCTCTTGTTGTTAACCTGCAGCAAATTATCAGCAGAAAAGTGAATCCAATTGAATCGGCCGTTCTTACCATTGGGACATTTACATCCGGAACAGCGCCGAATATTATAGCAGATACAGCTACAATCAGTGGTACGGTGCGAACATTTAATGAACAGGCACAAGAATTGATTATTGAAGAAATGGAAAGAATCATTAAAGGAACATGCTATACAGCAAACAGCTCTTATACATTTAATTTTGAAAAAGGATATCCTCCTGTTATCAACCATAAAGAGGAAACAGAATATCTTGCACAATGCGCCTCTGCTATTCCAGGAGTGACCGCTATAGAAGGAGATCCTGATTTAACAGGCGAGGATTTTTCTTATTACTTGCAGCATGTCAAAGGAACTTTCTTCTTTACAGGAGCACAGCCAGATACAGATGGACCTACTTATCCCCACCATCATCCAAAATTTGATATTAATGAAAAAGCAATGCTGATTGCTGCCAAAACATTATGTTCTGCAGCTGTGCAATATACGGATGCATCCTTAAAAAAACCAACATTAATAGCGAAATAAAATACAGCGTCTTTATTAGAGCATTTATGCTCTAATAAAGACTCTGCTTATTTAAGCTTTTACTTAGCAGCAGTCTGCAAATATCTTATTCGATAAACATTTTTCGCTGTTTCTCCTAGTTGATCCAGCAAATTATAATTAGCATATGCCCCAACAAAAGCTCCTATCCCTGGAACTAATTGAAGCATTTTCACAAAATCAATATAATCCCGATATTCCATTTGCAACTGTTCCCAATTAAGTTCTGTCTTTTCCTTTTTATATTCTTCCCAATTCTCTATTATCTCAAGGAGATCCGCTCTTTTCTCATCACTAGAAAAAGCAAGCTGAAAAATATATAACAGAAAAACTCTTTCTTCATATAATTCTGTATCATATCCATAAAGAGAAGCCGCTTCCATTAAAAACTGCATTTTAATGGATAAAAGTATGGGGAAATCCGCCAGTCCTAATAATATTCCCCCTGCTCCTGTACTAGCCCCCTCTACACTTGCCGTTTTTCGGTAAAAATTTATTTTTTTCATCATAAGCTCGTCTTTTTCCTCGAGTGTTATGTTTTCGCTCTGAGCTTTTTTCGTTAGTCTGTTAGATCCTTTAAGAGTCGTTTGAATCATTTGTTTAATTGCTTCTGTCACTGCCCTTTGAGCTTTGGAAGGTATATAGGCATTAATTTTATTTTGTGTTTTTTTGGAAAATCTAGTGATCATGGATGAACGTTTACGAAGCTTCCGTTTCCATTCTGCTAATTCTATGTAAACCAACTTCTCATATTCCTCCATACTTATTCCTCCTCTTTTTTTATTCATACGTAACAAAAAACATTTGGTTCCCATTCTGTTTCTCTTCATAAAAAAAACATCCTTCTTTCTCAAGAATAGATGTCTCAGACTGTTGACAAAAGCCGGATTTCTTTGTTGTTCGCCTTTTTCAGATGCCCATTACTTAAACCTATTAATGTCGCTCCTCTCAAAGCTCCACACTTTGAGAGGCACACGTTTTCAATCTTCCTTTCGAAGCGTGCGTTTTTGACTTTGTCTATATTCTTAAAAATGGATGTATTTTTAAATCTTTTCTCAAGAAAGACGCTTTTTATTAACATACAATGTAACGAACAAAAAGGTAAATAAAAGACTCGCTGCAATAGAAAAGAAACTAATCAACACATCTCCTTTAATAAGAATAATGAATGATAAAAGAACTCCTTCTATCGATAAAATTATTGAAAGCAATTGTTTAAACGCCTTTATCCGCAAAGCTATAGGCAAGGGATACAGCTCCACCCAAAGCTTATCTTGATAAGCATTCCATAAGGGAATTAACTGCAGCCCTGTTAAAAATAAAAATAATATAGCCAATAGCACTTGTCCAGATCCAAATGACAGGAAAAATAAAGTGATTCCTCCAATAATAGTTAAGCGGAGAACAAGCCCTAAATAGTCTCCAGAGCGAAAAAAAGTTCTCCAAAATAAATGAGTGAAAGTCTTATTGGAGTCAAAAGAAATGGAACGAACAAAAACATCTAATACTCTTCTTCTTTTAATACGATTTTTCAGCTGTGGCACATCTGTAAACATATTGGCAAATAAATAAAACGATGCTAATCGCTTTTCATCTTGGGCAATCAAAAATTCCCATTTTATCCCCTTATGCCGAGTTGCCTGCTGATAATAAAGATATAAGCCAGCAAGAATACAAAAAAGAATAATAATAAAAAGAATGCTTGCCCTTGAAAAAACAAAATATAATAAAACGGCATTAATAAGATACCGAATAATATTGTCTATGTAATGAGAATTAACATTAACAAAGTATTGCACATGCCAGCGAATCAGCATATTTAGCCCCTTCGCTGCAAACAGGATGGTAAAAAAGTACCAAAAAGATTGAAAACTATTATTGTTTAGCACAGCATACATTGGCATAAACACACCTAAAGCAATAAATAAAATATATATTTGCAAAATAAAACTGACAAGCATACATTTAATAAAATAAGTGGCCATTTTCACTTCTACAGGAATGAGAAAAATTCTATCTGCATCCTTTAAAAAGGTATAGGTAGGCGATGCCGTGACAAACCATGCTAAAATAATGCACATTATCAAACTTACCGGAAAATTTTGCGGTATGCGGCTTAACCATTCTTGATAATAATAGGCTGCTGTTCCTAATAAAAAAACAAATACAAGGACTAAATGACCATTAAAAATATACTTTAGATACTGTGCATATTCTTTTATTGAATTTCCAATTCTTTCCTTCCATAATTGTTTTTCATTGAACTCAAACATAATCTTCTTCCTTTGTTAAACGAATATAAATATCGTCTAGTGTCGCGTTTGGCATATTAAACTCTTTGCGCAATTCATCCATTGTCCCTGTACATTTTATTTTTCCTTCGTGAATAATGATAATACGGTCACAATATCTTTCTGCTGTTGCAAGAATATGTGTAGACATAAGAATTCCTGCACCTTCTTCCCTCATCTTTTTCATTAAATCCAAAAGAGACTGAATCCCTAATGGATCTAATCCAACAAATGGTTCATCCACAATATAAAGAGAAGGCTGCACTAAAAAAGCGCACATAATCATTACCTTTTGCTTCATTCCTTTAGAAAAGTGGGAAGGAAACCATTTCAGCCTTTTTTGCATTCGAAATTCTGTCAGCAATGCTTCCATCCGCTCTTTATATTGCTGTTCGCTTAAACCATATGCCATTGCAGTCAATTTCAAATGCTCTTCTAGTGTTAGTTCTTCATAAAGAATGGGTGTTTCTGGAACAAAAGTAAATTTTCTGCGATACTTTTCTTTTTCTTTTTCAAAAACTAAACCATCAATTGTAATCTCGCCTTTATGTGGTTCCATCAAGCCAATAATATGGCGTATTGTCGTACTTTTCCCCGCTCCATTTAAACCAATTAGTCCAACTATTTCATTTGCATCGATGGAAAAGCTAATATCTTTTAATACGGGATTTCGTGTATATCCCCCTGTAACATTTTTTATCTCTAATAGGGCCATTCACATAACCTCCAAGCTGTAGTAATAATAGTGTATCAACAATTGTTTATAATTAAAAATAATTGCTCAGCAATTTTTTTATTTTCTTTTGTATATAAACTTCAGAAAGTGGTTATTCTATTTATTGAAGGGGAGCACCACAAAATATTGAAACAAAAAACTTCAATAATGAGGTGTTTGCAAAAGATTATTCTAAATAATTCTTATATGTAAACTTATATTCGTTTCGATAATAAGGGGATGGTTGCCTTGCACAGTGTGTCGAGTGTAACTTAAAGATCAAAAGCGCCATATGTTGCTTTACCTACGTAAAAGCAATATATATCATTTCCAACTTTGAAATGAGGTGTTTGTCGCAGACTGTCATCCAATCTTTATACGTTAATCAACATATAAAGTTATAAGGGGATGGTTCGGTTGAACAATGATCATGATTTCTCATCGTAAACAATTCATTAATAAATGAGGTGTTTGTCAAAGAGAATAACCCGAAAACGTAGACGATAAGTTTCCCTTCAATTAGGCAGGATTCCGTATGGGTCCTGCCTTTTTAAGTTGGTTTGCACTTTCTCCAATTCCCTCTACCCCTTTTGCCACGATTCTTAAAGCTATGATAAAATAAAAAAAACAAGATAAGAAAGGAAGTAATATTTTTGAGTGAATGCATTTTTTGTAAAATAATCAACGGTGAAATCCCTGCTAAAAAAGTATTTGAAAATGATCATGTTATTGCCTTTTTAGATATTAGCCAAGTAACAAAAGGCCATACATTAGTTGTCCCAAAAACCCACGTAAAAGATATTTTTGAATTAACTCCAGAAATCTCTAAGAATATATTTGAAGTCGTGCCTAAAGTGGCGACAGCAGTAAAAGATGCATACCAGCCTATCGGGTTAAACTTATTAAATAACAACGGTGAAAAAGCTGGCCAGTCTGTTTTCCATTATCATATGCATATTATTCCTCGCTATGGAAAAGGCGATGGATTTGGCGCCGTTTGGAAAACAAATTTTGATGCCTATTCAGACGAAGAGCTTGTCCAAGTCGCAAACACAATTAAAGAAAAAATACAATGATTTTTTTTCGAAAAAATTAAATCTCTCTAATATTATTGAATAAAAATTTTTTTATATAGAGGGATAGTTCATTTTTACACTTTATGCGGTTTTAAACTAAATAATAATAAATTTATTGTTTTATTAATAAAACAATAAATTCATAAAACCTTTTTAAATATAAAAAAAATTTAAAAAGGTTTTATTTTTATCTGTACAAATTTTCACAATTTGTTAGTATTAGATTAAACTTTTTAGTCTTTACCGCAAGATTTTGCGGAATGTATTGGGAGGAAACGATAATATGAAACGCGCTTATAATTTCAATGCTGGGCCTGCTGCACTTCCAGAATGGGTACTGCAAGAAGCAAAAAATAGCTGGATGAATTTTAACAATACAGGAATGTCTATAATGGAATTAAGTCATCGCAGCAAAGATTACGAAGATGTCCATAACGAGGCCAAAGAACTTCTATCAGCCTTGCTTTCTATACCAGAAGATTATGAAATTTTGTTTCTTCAAGGCGGAGCCAGCCTTCAATTCACCATGCTTCCAATGAATTTGCTGGAAACAGATAAAGTTGGCTATTATACTTTAACAGGCGCTTGGGCTGAAAAAGCATTAAAAGAAGCCTCCAAAATAGGAGAAGCTGCTGTTTGCGCCTCAAGCAAAGAATCAAACTATACGTACATCCCTGCTTTCGAAGAGATTAACGTGCCTGATAATGCAGCATATCTTCATATTACAAGCAATAATACGATATTCGGAACACAGTGGCACTCTTTTCCAACAGATTTAAAAGTTCCTTTAATTGCCGATATGTCCAGTGATATTTTAAGTACGCCACTTGATATCGCCCAATTCGATGTTATCTATGCAGGTGCACAAAAAAATCTTGGCCCTTCTGGTGTAACAGTTGTTATTATCAAAAAAGAGCTAATCAAAAAAAATTCTTCCTTGCCGACTATGCTAAGCTATGAAACACACGCAAGCAATAATTCTTTATTTAACACCCCTCCAACTTTGGCAATTTACCTATTATCTCTCGTATTAAAATGGGTAAAGCAAAATGGTGGAGTAGAAGGAATCGCTGCGATAAATAACGAAAAAGCGCAAACTTTATACAATGTCATTGATGAAAGCAATGGTTTCTATAAGGGACACGCAGAAAAAAATAGCCGCTCTAAAATGAATGTAACTTTTACATTACAAACAGAAGAAATTACAAAAGAATTCCTTCAACAAGCAAAAGAAGCTGGTTTTATTGGGCTTAATGGACATCGTTCTGTCGGCGGCTGCCGTGCGTCCATCTATAATGCAGTTCCTTTAGATCATGTTCAAGCACTTGCTGCCTTTATGGAAAACTTTCAAAAAAATTATAAATAATGAGAACACAAGGGGGCTTTCTATTAAGGAATAGCCCTCTTTTAATTGAAATTACCTATTTATGCTGCTTTTTCCTTTTTCATTCTGGCTTAATGCCCCAAAATAGAAATCCTTGAAAGAAATAAGTTATAATAAAACAAAGCTCTGTTAATGATTATTGTTGATAACACAAATCTTTAAAGCAATAAGGATCTTGATTTCCATTAATAATGGGTCATTCAACAGCATTTTTTAACATAGCAAAAAAAAAATGGGGTGAAAATATGAGTGCCAAATCATTTTTTACAGGAGTTATCATTGGAGGAATAGCCGCAGGAGTTACTACGCTACTTTCGACACCTATGTCTGGTAAAGATGCAAGAAAAACAATTCGCGACAACAGCCAAGCGATTTTAACAGATATCCGAGAATTACAAGTAAACATTACCGATATAAAAGATTCCATTACAACTGCTACTGTAGAAGGTAAAGCGATTATTAGCTCCTTTATCGACGATCTCAAATTAACTTTAAATGATTGGAAACTAGAAATTAAACCACATCAGGAACAACTTCAAATAGAACTAAAAGAATTAGAATCTACAGTCAATGAATTAGAATCCAGCTTAAAATAAAAAAGTGGATACATATCATGCACCTAACCGATAAAGAGAGAAAATCTAACATGATTTTTCTCTCTTTTTATTTTTTATTGGATACAGATGAAAATATGTCAAAAAAAATGACACAAATTAGACAATATTTTTAAAAAATCCTATTTACATATAATATTATTCCAATTACTGTTATTTTTTTTCAATAAAATTAACATATAAAAAAAATATAAATTATCTAAGCACTCTTATAAAATATAAATTTCATTCTTTTAAAAATATTTAGATATTACAAATAATTAACTTTACTTTATTAAAGTGTCCTCTGATTAAAAAAGCATTTTTTCATTTTCTTATAACAAATTCGATAAAATATCTTTTCCTCCCAATATAGATTACCCATTTATTCCTATTTTTTAAAATTCATTTTTGAATTTTTATAGAAAAATAAACATAAATATTCAAAGTAAACGCTTTCCTAAAAAAATATTCTTATTTCTAAAAATTTTGTTTATTTTTATCTTTATTAATTTTTGTTTTATTGGCATAATGATTATAGACAATAGAAAAGTAGGTGGAATTGGAGATGAATGATAAACAATACTCAGTGAAGGAAGCATTATTATTTACTCAACGAATCGGACAACTTAGTAAAGCCCTTTGGAAATCTGTTGAAAAAGATTGGCAATCTTGGATTAAGCCTTATGATTTAAACATCAATGAGCATCACATATTATCGATTGCATACCAATTAAATGGCGCTTCTATTTCTGATGTAGCCAATTTTGGAGTAATGCATGTTTCTACGGCATTTAACTTTTCCAAAAAGTTAGAAGAAAGAGGTCTTTTGGAATTTTCAAAAAAAGAAAATGATAAAAGAAACACGTATATTTATTTAACAGAAAAAGGCGAATCAATGTTTTTAAGCATCATGTCCGAGTATAATCCTAATAATAGTGCTGCCTTTTCCGCTGCACTTCCAATTAAGGATTTATATGGAAAATTCCCAGAAATGATGGAAATGATGACAATTGTAAAACATATTTATGGAGATAATTTTATGGAGATTTTCGAAAATTCTTTTGCTAATATTGAAGAATCCTTTTCAGAAGTAAATGGACAACTTAGACCAAAAGATCCTGTTCCTGTAGATTGAGTCAGCTAAAAAACAAAAAATATAAAAAGATAGAGAGACAAAGGACTATAAAAAGGCAAAAGAAAAATTTCTTTTGCCTTTTTATATTTGCTGAATGCAAGTCCTCCTTGCTTGTGTTTAACTGCTATAAACGCCTTTGTTTTTTATGCAGCTCTGTTTTTGGCTATTTAGCATTCGCTTAAACTCCTTTGCCCTCAGCATTTAATAAAAAAACTTCATTTCCCCTATTGATTTTTTGCTCTTTTCATCGTAAAGTATCAAAGTGAGTTGAGAAAAATTTCTAAATTTCTCCTTTTGGAGGTTATTAAATGAACTGTTGGAAGACAATTAATCTACAAAAACAATATGGCATGCAACGCCTTTTTATTATTTCTTCCCTTACAATGCTGATTACATTTCTTTTTCTATATGTACCATTTACTGCTTACTTCAGTCAAAACAGACTAAATGATAATTATTTTTCACTTTTTTTATTATGTATAGCAATAACTTATCCAGCCCATAAATTACTTCATTACTTGCCAATGATTCCATTAGGAAAAAAAGTAAAAAAAATAGTTTATATCAACTACCATTTTTTTCCTGTTATTTATTTTCGCGCACAAGAGCCTATAAAAAAGTGGAACTTCGTAATAGCGTCTATTACACCCGTTATTGTATTAAATGCAGTATTTATTGGTTGTTGTTTTCTTTTTACACATTATGTTCATTATTTTTTGATTTTATTCGCCTATCATTTTGGAATGTGTGTTCCAGATTTCATCCGTATGAAAAATCTTTGGAAAGCACCGAATCAATGTTTTGTCGAAGAAAATGAAGATGGCTTTGAAATTCTTATTAATAAAGCATCCTAATTGCTATTCATCATTCTAATGCATGATGCAGCATCATATACTATTTAAAGTCAAAAGTAGAGACAACTGTACAATTAATAAGAGTTTATACTATCTTTTTATCCAGTAATTTGATAATGTAAATAACATATAATACTACTGTTTATAAGGAGGGAATCAATGATGATCTCCATTTTTATTATCCTAGCTATATTAATATTATATAATATTAATAGAATGACCACTGCTTTATGTTTACAAAAAGAGATTCCCGAAGAAAAACAGCCAAAGGTGTTTCGAACCATCAATGTTCTAATTACCATTCTTTTGATTTCTTCCTATGTTGATATCCTTTTTAATTAATTGCCGAGGATATATAAAACTAAAAAAGATAAAAGAGGCCACTTTGCCTCTTTTATCTTTTTTTTAAGCAGTTCATCTTATAACCAAGATGCCCCAATGATGATTAATAAGATGAAAAGAACTACTAATAAAGCAAATCCGCCACCGTATACGCCTGCTCCTGACATGAAATCTCCTCCTTTCTATTGATTGAATGCTTATTTTGCATGCTGCTCCATTAGACTTCTCCCATTACAGACAAACTGTCTCATTGCTTAAAACTATTTATTTGTAATAGTTAGCAGAAATTAAAGCCATGCAGCACCTACGATAACTAATAAGATGAACAATACTACGATTAATGCAAATCCACCGCCGTATGCGTGACCCATAGTAACACCTCCTTTTAAGGGAGCTACCATTTCAGATTCAATAAAATATGGGATCGCTATAATACGTAAACAATGTTGCACAATAAAGATTTATTTTAACTATTCAAACTGAATAATAAGACCACTAAAGAAAAAGCAGCAAAGTGCTTTTTCTTGTCATCTTTCCTTATTTTGCAACAATGCCACAATCAAGCTTTTAGAAAGGCACTTCCTTTTTTCAAGCTCAATGTATCATATGTATTCGACCCAAAAACGGAACAGGACATATACCTATTTTTTCATTTGTCATTTCGGACAGCACATTTTTCCCACTTCCTCTTGCCATTTATTTTTTGTTCTTTTTACCAATTATGTTATAGTTAGCATTGTCGAGAAGGAAAAACTAACATAGGAGTGTTTAACTTGAAAAAATGGATACTATCCCTCACTTTAGCTGCTGGAGTAATTTCTCTAAGTGCATGCAGCAATGACGACTCTGAAGCTATCGTAAAGTCAGATGCTGGTGAAATAACAAAAGAGCAGCTTTATGATGCAATGAAAGAAAAATACGGTGCATCGACCCTTCAACCAATGATTTATGAGAAAGTGCTCGCAGAGAAATATAAAGTTTCAGATAAAGAAATTGATGAAGAAGTAAATAAAATTAAAAGTCAATATGGCGATAACTTCTTAACAGCCATTCAACAATATGGCTATAATAGTGAAGAAGATTTGCGAACCATGTTTAAAACAGGCCTGCTTCAGCAAAAGGCTGCTGTAAAAAATATTAAAGTGACAGACAAAGAAATAAAAGCATACTACGAAGACTATCAGCCAGATATTAAGGTCCGCCATATTTTAGTGGCAGATGAAAAAACAGCAAAAGAAGTAAAGAAAAAGCTGGATAATGGAGAAAAATTTGCAACTGTAGCGAAAAAATATTCCACCGATACTGCAACTGCATCAAAAGACGGAGACTTAGGCTGGATTAGTCCAGGCACAAAAGATGAAGACTTTGAAAAGGCAGCATTCAAATTGAAAGTAGATGCTATCAGCGATCCAGTTAAAACAACTAACGGCTACGAAATTATTCAAGTAACAGATAAAAAAGAAAAAGAAAAATATGAAGATGTAAAAGATGAAATGGAATATAAATTAAAAGTATCCAAACTGACAACTGAAGATATTAATAAAGCAATGGCAAAAGAACTAAAAGAAGCGGATGTTTCTATTAAAGATAAAGATTTAAAAGCATTGCTGGATACTTCAAATTAATGAATAAAGCAGCCTAGAATAAAACTCCTAGGCTGCTTTATTATTATCCAATACTTCTCCCCTGCGGCTTGTCTTTCCTTTGTTCTTTTTCCTTTTCTAAGCGATGCATATATACTTCGCCTTCTCTTTCTATTATTTCATTTTCCATCTTTCTATCTTCCCGCCCTGTTTTTACTGCCATAAATGCACTTATAACAATCCCGCCAAACACAAATAAAATCCACATTGGAATATCCATATAAACTGCTCCCTTCTCTTCTTCTTTCCATATCATTTATCTACTACATCATATGCTAGAAAAAATAGATTATGCCATTAGAAAAAAGTCGAGAGGCTCTCTCCAAAAGGGCACTTCCATTAGAAATCAAGAATATATATTCAAACACTTTAAGGCATCCGCAGCTGGAAATCGGCTTAAAAAACTTTTTGCACTGAAAGAGATATTTCTGTTATCATTGCTCTTTTTAGAATATATAAAAGTGCTATGACCTTTGCCAGATGATTAAATTCCCTTTCTATAACAAATGCTTGGACTATTTTATATTGAAAAATGAAAAGCTTACTCAATAAGCAAAACTTCAATCAGTGAGGAAGAGCAAGTTTCTGCCCACCTAGATTGAAGTTTCGCTTTTATCATCCCATAGGTGGAGACTAAAAGTCCGTTAATGCGTGATAAAAAATTTAAAAGTGCAAATATTGATATATCAGTATTACCGAAACCAAAAAGGAGTCATCCAATAGACCAAAAATCGATGTATTGGATGGCTCCTTTTGATATTCTTGTATATTTATTATTAGGTACTATTTATGAAAAGTCGGTTTATAAAAGGAACGATTCTCTAATGGGAAAATGCGCTCTGAAAACTCTCCTGGCTTCACTCTTTCCATTGCCCGATCCAGCATATTCATTTTCGCATCTAAATTATCAATATAATGAATAATTTCTGCTTCTTTAATTAGCGGTGCTTTTGGACTTCCCCATTCTGCTTTTCCATGATGAGACAAAACGATATGCTGAAGGAGCATCACTTCTTCTCCTTGAATTTGCAATTCATCGGCCGCTTTACCGATTTCATTTACCATAATAGTAATATGGCCTAATAAATTGCCTTCTACCGTATACACTGTGGAAATTGGCCCAGAAAGCTCCATTACTTTTCCTAAATCATGTAAAATAATTCCTCCATACAAAAGATCTGTATCTAAGCTCGGATACAAATTAGCAATGGATTTTGCCAAATCTAACATGCTGACAACATGATAAGCCAAACCAGATACAAACTCATGATGATTTTTGGTTGCGGCAGGATATTCAAGAAAAGCTTGTTGATATTTTTTTACTAAATGTCTTGTTATGCGCTGTATATTTGAATTATTCATTTCAAATATGTATTGAGTAATTTTCTCAAGCATTGCTTCTTGTGTTAAGGGAGCAGTTTCCAAAAATTCTGCCAATCGAACATTGTCTTCACTTGTTGTCGGCTTAATTTGTCGTATCCTTAATTGCAGTCTCCCTCTATAATTTTGAATATCGCCAATTATTTTTACAATCGTCTGTGGACGATAATTTTGCTCATCCGAATCAGTAGCATCCCAAAGCTTTGCTTCAATTTCCCCACTCTTATCTTGAAAGATAAGGGTTAAGAATGGTTTGCCATTGCTGGCAACTGCTTTTGTTGCACTTTTAATTAGCAAATACACTTGTATTTGTTCCCCAACTTCGTAATGAAGAATTCCCTTTTTATTCAAAAGCTTTCTCTCCTTTTCTTTTTGGTATATTAAACCAACTATTTACTTTTATCTACAATATTAGTAAGTATAACATGAAAACCTACTCACTACTGCTCTGAAATAATCGGCTTTGAAGTGAATGAAAAAACTTCTTCCGCTGAAAAATAGGCAGCAATATGTGGATGACAGGTAAAAATCAACAGTTGATTTTGCTGAAGTTTTTTTAACAGCTGTATCATTCTGCTTGTTCGTTTTTCATCAAAATTAACAAAACCGTCATCGATAATAAGAGGCATTTCATATTTTGCATAAAATGTATTTACAAGTGCCAAGCGAATAGAAACATATAGTTGTTCTGCCGTTCCTTGACTTAACTCGTTTGCCTCAAAAAATAGGTGCTCTTTGCTTTCTACTAAAAACCCAGCTCCATCATCATGGGGAATAATCCGAATATACTTTCCCTCTGTTAAAAAAGTAAAATGCTCTTCCGCTTTTTGCAGCATTTTAGGCAGATGCTTACTCTTATACTGTTTGACTGTATTGGATAAAAGCTGTTTGGCAACAGCATATTTCCCCCATTCTTTTGCATCTTCCTCAAACTCTGTTTTTAATTGCTTATAAGAATGCAAAATGTCGGTATAGGTTCCCCCTGCCTCAAGCTTCTCAATATCAAAATTCAATGCTGCTATATGTTCCATCCATCGCTTCTGCTGTTGAGATAATTCCTCTACCTGCTTTTTTGCCGCCTGTAATTCCGCCGTTATATCCTCTATCTGCATAAATTTTTTTATTTTATCAGGCTGCATCCGAGTCCTATCTATCTGTACTTTAATAGATGCAAGGCTTGCCTTATATTGTTTCTTCTCTTCCTCCTTATGCCCCATTTGTCGAAAGTCTTCTTCACATTTTGCCTCTGCCTGCTTAAATAATTGCTCTTTTTCAACTATATAAACTTGTAATTCTCCATTATATCCTTCTATATCTTTTTTATATTCATCCAACTTCCTAATATTTTCACTATAACGAACTCTTTTTTCATTTTCTTCTTTAATAAACCCCTTTAAATGAAAACACATAGCTTGAATATCTTTTGCAGGTTCTTTTAAAAACTTTTTATAAAACAAACCTATTTTCTCTGCTAATTTCTTTCCATCTGCTTCTAATAGATTCCACTCTTCCAATAACGCATTTTTTTCTCTTTTTTTCTTTTTCCACTCTTCAATTAATAAAAAAGCATCATATATAAAGGGACTAGCAAATTCCTTGGAAATATGCAGTTCATTTGTTAATTTCATTAGCTCTGTTATATTCTGGTGATATTCATATTCCCATTTTTCAAAATCGCGCAGCACTTTTTCATATCGCTCATTTTGCTGTTCTAGCTGCATTTTATACATCTTATATTTTTCCTTATATTCATCGTCTTCTTTCAGCTTTTCCACTGCATAGGAAAGATCAGATGTATCTCCTTCCTCTTTTGCCTTCTTAATTCCATTCTTATTTTTTGCAATTTCTTCTACCTTAACCTGCAATCTTGCATTTTCCGATTTAGTTTGCTGCATGGAACGAAACAGGAACAATACTCCCATAATTGTTGCCATTCCACCTATCACAGCAAAAAATAATTCTTCCTTAAAAAATCCCCATAATGCTGCCAAAACCAAAAATATTGTAAATAGTCCCCATTGAATCACATCTTGTCGCTTTTTTTTATTATTTTTATCTATTAGTTGTCCAATCTCTAGTTCTGCTTTTTTAAGGGAATCTACCTGTTGCTGATAAAGAGAATGGAATTGAACAGAATTAACTTTTTTTTCTAATTTTGTTCTTTTTTCCGATGATAACAATTTATTCTTTAATACATCTATTTGCTGTTCTAGATTATTTAACAATGTTTGTTCTTCATTATATTGATTATCGAGTTCTGCTTTTTTTTCCAGTAATCTTCTTTGTTTGGAACTTGCATTTTTACATTGTTCTTTCAAAAATATACTTGTATTGCTTTCAATCAACTCTTTTTCTTCCGACACATAAAGTTTTTCTTCCAGCTCCATGATTTCTTGATTTATGGCATCTAATTGACTGGCTATCAGCATCTGCCTGCTTTTCCATTGGTCTAATAAAGGAAGTTTCTCTAACACTTGCATTATTTCCGTTTCTTTATTGAGCAATAAATGATTGGGCGCCAAGCGATCTTGGGCTTCTTTTATTTTTGCTGCCTTTATTTCAACATTCTGCCTCGCACTTTCAATAGAGAGCAGCTTTTCTTTCACTCTTTCCCACCTTATTAGCCCATCTATCGGAAATGATATATCTTTATAAGCAGATAAACTCTCCTCCACCATTTCTTTTTCTTTTACTAATGGCTGCAATTTTATCCATTCTTGCAAATTTTGCATTTCCTTTTCTAAGCTTTTTTGGCTTTCCCCTGATTCCTTTAGCCTCTCTTGCATTTGTTTTCGTTCATGCACAAGCTGTTCATATGTGCTATTTTTTTTCTCTGCAATTTTTAACTGTTGGTATTTCTCTTTTAATTGTTTTATTTTATTATTCAGCAGCGGCTTTTTCCCCCCTGGACGAAAACGACTGTCTAGTTCTTTCTGCAGTTCATTTTCCGCCTCCAATAAGCGGTCTGATCCAACCGCCCCAGTAGAAAATAAAAAACGTCCCAATTCTGCACTTTTTAGTTGATGAGCATTCTGCAATCCAAACAAGTTAAATGAAAAAATAGATTGATATGCTTGTTTATCTATTCCTTGCAGCAGTTCTGCCAATAGCTCTTCTTGTCCCCTTCTGCCATTCTCCATCACTACCGTAACATCACCGCTGGCTTTTCCTTTTACACGCTCAATTGTTGCTGTTCCATGTTTTGGAAAGAACACAATTAGCTGCCCGCCATATTTATGTTGAGTTTTCGGCTCATATCTTAGTTCTGTTTGCTGTTTAGTTGGAAAACCAAAAAGGATGCTATGGATAAAGCTCATAATTGTAGATTTTCCTGCTTCATTTTCACCATAAAATACTTGGGTGGAATGTTTAAGCGACCACGATGCATTTTCCAACTTTCCATATCCATATATTGTAATCGATTGAATATACAGTTTCTTCACCTCTTAACATTTAATAAAGCAGTTTAATAAGCAGATCTTCTGACTCGATTGCCAGTTCTTTTTTTTCTTCATCTGTTAATTTTGGCAGATAGCGGTGAGCAGCAGGATGATTATAAAGTGCTTCTAATGCTTTTTCTACATTTTGCAAATCATTTGCAGCAGCAAATAGCTCTTTATAAAACTCCGATTCATTTACCAAATTATCTTTTATCCATTCTTTATTTTCCTGATATTTTACTGCAGCCACCCATATAAATTCATCTTCCTCTGCTGCTTCTTGTTGCAGGATCTCCAATAATTCCATTGCCTCGATATCCTCAGCTATCATTAATTGATGTATTTCTAGAAAAAGAATCAATGATATTCCTGCTTTTTTTTCTTCCTCAATCCTTTGATTAACCAAAAGCAAAAGTTCATCAAATGTATGAATATCCTTTGCATGAATGATAACCGTTCTCCAAACAATAGGCGCAGTGGGAAAAAATTCCGCCATTGTTCCCATTTCACTTAAGTGGATAAGATATGCGCCTTTTTCTCCTGTTTCTTTTTTATGTCTTCCTTGGATATTTCCAGGATAAATAATCAAAGGTTCATCAGTTAATATTGCTCGTTTATGTATATGGCCAAGCGCCCAATAGTCCATTTGTTTAGCTGTTAATTCTTGTATGGAAAATGGAGCATATGGGCTATGGCCACTTGCCCCTTCCAGATTCCCATGCAAGATGCCAATATGATAATCGCCATCCTCTTTCCTTTTATAATCAGCTATTTTGCGTTCCATTATATGCCTGGATTCATAGCTGAAACCATATAAATGAACAGTTGTATTTTCATTTTCATAAGTTTTTGCAGTTACTTCAGCCGGAAACGCATATACATTATCCGGAAAATTTATTTTTGTCCAACTTCCCTTTAAATGATCATGATTGCCATGAATAATGTACGCTGCTATATGATGATCATGCAGTCGTTCCATTTCCTTGCGAAATCGTATTTGCGCTTTTATGCTTCTATCTTCCCCATCAAAAATATCCCCTGCAATAATAATAAAATCCACTTTATAAGCTATCGCTTTATCGATAATTGCTGAAAATGAAGCAAAAGTACTTTCTTGCAGTCTTTTTGCGATAAAATTCGGCACATTTCTTAAGCCTGTTACCGGACTGTCTAAATGCAAATCTGCACAGTGTATAAAAGAAACTTTTTTCATTTAATAGCCATCCTTTCGAGCGCCCACTTTTTTGTTTCTATTCTACCATGACAAAAAAGCGAATGCACGTTCCTACATTACTGGTTATTTTGCGAACTTTTGCCGGTTTAAGGTTTGACGTTTATTAAAAATCAAATAATCAATCAGAACCTACTCCATCAGGCTGTATTTATCCAACCACACATATAATAAAAAATACAAAAAGGATAGATGAGCAAAAGAAACTATGCTCTGTCTATCCTTTTGCATTCTTATTTCTGTCTGCAAATCCCCTTCCCTCACATACTGGAGAAAAACTTGCAAATAAGAAATAATAGCATTTTATTGCTGGTACCTATTCATTCACAATTCACTTCTTCTTGCAAAATCTACAAATCTAAATTTATCAGGTCTGTGTCTTGACTCTGTGTATTGAAATAGCGTTGCATTGTCAAAATATATGTAGTTTTTCACAACTACAATAGCTTGAAATCCTTCCATATCCAATAGCCGATAATCTTCTTCTGTGGGCTGCTCTACTGTAAACTCTTTACGAGCAAAACTAATTTTTAAATTTAAATGATGTTCAATATAATCAAAAATAGAATTTTTACATATATCTACTGTTAAATCAGGAACACATTTTTCAACAATATAGTCTTTATCCAAAATAATTTTTTCTTTATTGATTTCTCGCACCCGCAATACTTTCCAAACTAGATCATTGGGATTCAGCTGCATTTCCCTTGCCAGCCTAGGACTTGCTTTTTGCTTTGAAAAACTTTCTACAAAAGTAGTTGAAGTATGCCCCATTTTTTCTGCCAGCTCTTTAAAACTTACTAAGCCTGAAATCGGAAATTGCAATTTTTGCAAATCTAACACTAATGATCCTTTTCCTTTCATTTTTTGAATGTAGCCTTTCTGAGCTAAAATATTAAGAGACTTGCGTATAGTCTCTCTTGATGTCTCAAATTGTTCTGACAGCTCGTTTTCGGAAGGAAGGGTAGTATTAGCAGGATATTTCCCGCTGCAGATAGCTGCTTCTAATTCTTCAAAAATAGCTAAATACTTTTTTTTCATCTTTTCACCAACATTAATGACAATTTTTATTTTTTATTCTACCTTGTTTATTCCTTCTTGTCTAAACAGGAATGTTTTTAATTTCCGTTTTTCGATAAACTTACCCTTTATTTCACTTCTCCCAATTATAAGTAAAAAAGATGTGTCCACAGCCATATAGAATAAATAGAAAAGAGCTATAGAAAACAATTGTTTCCATAGCTCTTTGATTATTTCCCAAATAACGTTCCCTGCATTTATAAAATGATTCTATGCCTTTTTTAAATGATACACAATCGATTCATATGGACGCAATTCTACATTCCTTAGATTTGCTTGTGAATCAGAATAGTTGGAGAGAATGATTGATTGTGTAAATCCATCAAAATTTACAGTGTCCGGCAATTGAAAAGATGCGTTTTTTTCATAAAAATTATTAATGACTAATAACTTTTCTGTTTCTGTAGAACGAATATATGCAAATATTTGAGGATCATCAGCTAGCAATAACTTATAATCTCCCTCTGTAATAATGTTATATTCTTTGCGCAAAGAAATCAGTTTTTGGTAATGATAAAAAACAGAATCAGATTCTTTAAGCGCCGCTTTTGCATTGATTGTTTTATAATTGCTTGCAACTTCAATCCAAGGAATTCCTTCTGTAAAGCCTGCATGTTCTGAATCATTCCATTGCACAGGCGTTCTTGAATTATCTCGAGACTTTTCCTGCAGTATTTTAAGAACTTCTTCTGTCTGCTTTCCATTGGCTTTTAAAATTTGATACATATTTAATGACTCTACATCACGGTATTGACCAATAGAAGTGAAATTTGGATTGGTCATGCCAAATTCTTCCCCTTGATAAATATAGGGTGTTCCTTGCATCATATGAATGGCTGTTGCAAGCATTTTAGCTGATTCCTGATGATATTCCCCATCATTCCCATACCGGGATACAATTCTTGGCTGATCATGATTGCACCAAAACAGTGCATTCCAGCCTCCGCCTTTATTCATTCCCTCTTGCCATGTAGATAAAATACTCTTTAACTTTAGAAAATCCATTTCACCCAGCGCCCATTTTTCCCCATTTGGATAGTCAACCTTTAAATGATGGAAATTAAAAGTCATGCTTAATTCTTCATTTACCGGATTAGAATATTGAATGCAATGATCAAGCGTAGTAGATGACATTTCCCCAACAGTGATGCTGTCGTATTTTGAAAATACTTCTTTATTCATTTCATGAATAAATTCATGAACACGGGGACCGTCCGTATAGAATTTTCTTCCGTCCCCAGGAGCAATTGATCCATCATCATCAGAAAATTGCTGATTTTTTGAAATTAAGTTAATAACATCTAAGCGGAAGCCATCCACCCCTTTTTCAAACCAAAACCTCATCATATCGTATACTTTTTGACGAAGTTCTTCATTTTCCCAGTTTAGATCTGCCTGTGTCACATCAAATAAATGCAAATAATATTGTTTTGTTTTTTCATCATATTGCCATGCATTCCCGCCAAATTTGGACTGCCAATTAGTTGGTTCACTGCCATCTTCTTTTCCATCACGCCAAATATAGAAATCACGATAAGGATTATCCTTTGACGAAGCTGCTTCCTTAAACCATTGATGATCTGTTGACGTGTGATTTACTACAATATCCATAATTACTTTTATATTTTTTTGATGTGCTTGCGCAAGCAGTTCATCAAAGTCTTCCATCGTCCCATATTCATGGTGAATGGAATAATAGTCACTAATATCATAGCCATTATCTTTTTGAGGAGATGCATATATGGGAGTTAGCCAAATAACATCAACGCCCAATTCCTTTAAGTAATCCAACTTTTGAATAATTCCTTGAATATCGCCTACTCCATTACCTGTTGTATCATAAAAGCTTTTTGGATAAATTTGATATACAACTGCTTTTTGCCACCATGATTGTTCCATTCTTTTTGCACCACCAATATTTATTTCATTTTCTTTCCATCAAGTTTTTCAATTTTTCCTATTCTAAAAAGCTAGCTATTCTTCTCTTAGTGAATACGTTTGTTCTTTTATTGCAAAACAAGAAAGGATACTTAAAAAGCAGATAGATTCCCTACTTTGAAAGCATCACTCTCTATTATTTTTTTTATCTTCGATTCTTCATCTTTCCAAATACAATTGTTAATAGAAAAGGAAGGATTATCACAATTGCCATTCCAATAAAGAATGCCCCCCAATTTGCAGGGAAAATGGATAAGAAACCAGGAAGTCCTCCTACACCAATAGATGGCGCTTTAACACCTTGTATAGAAATAAATGCACCTGCAAGCGCAGATCCTGTAATAGCTGATATAAAAGCATAACGGTAACGCAAGTTCACTCCAAATAATGCTGGCTCTGTAACCCCTAAATAAGCAGAAATAGCGGAAGTAACTGATAAGCTTTTTAACTTTTCATCTTTCAAAACAAATAGCATAGCTAATGCTGCTGAACCTTGGGCAATGTTAGATAATGCAACCATCGGCCATAGGAAGGTTCCTCCCGTGTTTCCAATCAACTGTAAATCTACTGCTAAAAATGTATGATGCATTCCTGTAATAACAAGTGGTGCATATAACCCTCCATACAGCAAACCGCCAAGGAATGGTGCAAAATTAAATACTGCAATGACAGCATCTGTAATAACGTTTCCAATAGAAAACGTTATAGGCCCAATTGCAACAAATGAGATAAAACCTGTCACCAATAAAGCGATTGGTGCTACAAGAAGCATTTGAAAGGAATCGGAAATGCGTTTTCTTAAGAAAATTTCTACTTTAGCCAATACATAAGAAGCGATTAATACTGGCAAAACTTGTCCTTGGTAGCCGACTTTCTCCACTTCTAAACCGAATATATTCCAAGTAGGAACCTTTTCAGCAGATCCATATCCCCATGCATTCAATAAATCAGGGTGCACTAGCATTAAGCCCAATACAATACCGAGCAGTGGACTGCCGCCAAAGCGTGTCATTGCAGACCAGCCAATTAATCCAGGCAAAAAGGTAAATGCTGTATTAGCAATTAAGTTAATAATGCTTGCGATATCAGCCCACTGCGGATAAACCTCTACTACTGACTTTTCAAAGAAAATGCCTGGTCCTGTCAAAAGGTTATTGATTCCCATTAATAACCCGGCCGTAACAATTGCCGGCAAAATAGGAATAAAAATATCTGCCAATGTTTTTACAGCTCGCTGCAATGGATTTAAGTGCTGTTCGGAAGCCTTTTTTACATCCTCTTTCGATGCTTCGCCAATGCCCGTTTGCTTCACTAATTCTTGATATGCTTTATCTACTGTTCCTTGGCCAATAACTACTTGAAACTGTCCACTTGTTGAAAAAGAACCTTTTACTAGATCAATAGATTCTAATTTTTGTTTGTCTACTTTTCCTTCATCCACTAATGCGAATCTTAGTCGTGTAACACAATGTGTTGCAGCAGCGATGTTTTCTTTTCCACCGATTGCTTCAATAATCTCACTGACTTGTTTTTTATCAACAGCCATTTGTTTTCCCTCCTGTTGCTCTTATCAACGATTCATTAAATTAATGATAAATCTATATTGTCGGATAAGCGTTTTCATTAAAACGTTTCCTCGAAACATGTATATACAAGTTATATTATTATAATAAACTTGTATATACATGTTGTCAACAAAAAAATAATGCGTTTTCATTTCACTTATAATCAGCCTGTTTTAATCTGTTGCTTTCTGGCCTGTTCACCGAATACACTTCAAACAATCTTTTTGCATTAGCAGAAATGGGCTGTCTAATAAGTCCTAAAATAAAATCAGGCGACGAAAAACAAATTGTTTTTCGTCGCCTGATTTTTGGTTTCTAGTCCTCTTTCCTGAAAGTAGCTGGCGGAGGCCAGCTACTTTCAGGAAATTATGAGCCATGGCCACGATGCCGAATTCCGTTTGGATTTTCGCTAGGCCTCGAAGCGAAAATCCACGGAACAACCGATTGCCCTTGATATGACCAAAAACACTCTCTACCTCGATTTTTCGATGAGCGTAGATTTGTGCATTTGATTCAGACCAAAGGCTCCTTTTTGCTTTTTCTTTTAATTCTTCATAAACCGGGTTGTAATGAACTTGGCGATTTCCAGTCCCCTTTGTACATTGTATTTTCAGTGGACATTCAAAACAGTCTTCACATTTATAGATTTTTATGTCGCGAGTAAATCCACTTTTATCGGTACGCTTCGAATAACATTTGAATAACACTTTACGGTTATTGGGGCAAGTATACTCATCCTTTTGTTCAGCGTATGCCCAATTACTCGCATGGCGGATATCCTTTTTATATGTTCTTTTTTGTTCCTTTAAAAACGTAGTATATGGAATAAATGCTTCGAACTCTTCTTCTAATGAATAAAGGTAGTTTTCTTCACTCCCATATCCTGCATGTGCGATTACCTTCTTAGGAAATGGCAGGGATGTGTTTCTCCATGCTTCTAAATGCGGTTTGAAACACCGGGTATCTGTTGGACGTTGATGGATCGTATAAAAAAGAACAAATTGATTTTCCATTAATTTTGGCACTTTGTTGATTGGAACGGAAGGCGTGAGACTCCTGCGGGAAAAGCGAGTCAAAGGAAGACCCCACAGGCGCGCGCGCCGAGGAGGCTCCCGGACCGCCCGCGGAAAGCGAACGCCTGGAGTGGAAATCCACAGGCTAGTTTAACAGAGCTAAAAAGAAAGGTGGTGCAACTTAATCTTTTTTTGTAAGCTGCAGCGCCTTTTTTATATCTTTATATGAATTGGATTTTCCATACATCAATACGCCGCCTTTATATACTCTTGCACCAAATACAGCAAGGATAATAATAGATGCAACTAGTATCATTATACCAATAACAGGCTCCCATAAAGGCAAATTAAGCATGCCTACCCGCATAAACATAAGCATTGGTGTAAAGAACGGAATATAGGATGTAACAGCTACAAACTTGTTATCTGGTGCACCTAGTCCAAACATTGCAATCATAAAGCCAGCAACAACAAGGAGCGTCATTGGTGTAATCATCTGCTGCACATCTTCTATTCTGCTTACTAGTGAACCAAGGAAGGCAGCAAGAGTCGCATAAAGGAAATAGCCTAAAATAAAAAAGACTGCTGCATAAAGAATAGTAGAAAGCGGAACATCGCCGAATCCTAAAAACCCTTCCATCGAACTTAAATCTTTATTATTTGTCATAAAATAATAGCCTATCCCAAGCAGCAAAGCCAGCTGAGTTAAACTCAATAGTCCAACTCCAAGAATTTTTGCAAACATATGCTTAATAGGAGAAACGCTTGATATAAGAATTTCCATTACTCTAGAGGACTTTTCCGTTGCCACTTCCATCGCAATCATATTGGCATACATAATAACAGCAAAATAAATAAGGAATAATAACGCATATACAAGTCCTCTTGCTTGATCTAATTCTTCAGCTGTTTTTGCATTTTCCTCCAGAGCTGTCGATTGAAAGGAAACAGGTTCATTTAATTTTACCAACTGTTCACTCGTTAAATTTAATTGAGCAGCAGCTAAGTTGCTCTTGATTATTTGAATATTTGCAAGAAGATCTGCAGAAACAGAAGAATCTGCAATGTTCATAGAATAATAATGGGCATCTGGCAGTTTTTCTGTATTATAGGTTAATACTAATAGTCCTTCGTATTCTCCAGCTTTCACCAGTTTCTGTCCTTCTTCTTCGCTGCCCTTATACAACTTTAACTCCAGTTCTTTATTGGATGATGACGTGATTTTTTCAAGTGGCGCAAATAATTCATCTGATTGATCCAAGACAGCCACTTTTGTGTTTTCATCTTTGTCAAATACATCAATGATAGAGGTTAAATTAGCTAATGCTACAATTAAAGCAATTGTTACAGCAGTTGTAATAATAAATGATTTCGTTTTCAATTTGCTTATATACGTATGGAAAAGTATAATCCAAAAATTACTCAAAAGAACCACCCACCTTTTCTATAAAAATATCATGGAGAGAAGGCTCCTCTAATGCAAACTTTCGAATGAATCCTTTTCCAACTATATCCTTAAGAATTTGTTCGGCAATTTCTTCTCCTTCTATTTGCAAAGAAACTCCTTCTGTAGTCTGCTTTAATTTTACAACGCCTGGATGTCTAATTAAGTAGCTAAGATCAAAATCGGCATGGATTGTTACATTTTTTTTCCCAAAACTTTTTTTAATCTCTTTTAAAGAACCATGAACAACTGGGCTACCTTTATGCATAATACATAAATGCTCACACATCTCTTCTACATGTTCCATTCTATGACTAGAAAATACAATCGTAGTTCCTGCATTTTTCAAATCAATTACCGCCGCTTTTAGCAGCTCTACATTAACAGGATCGAGCCCGCTGAATGGCTCATCTAATATCAATAATTTTGGCTTATGTAAAACAGCGCTGATAAATTGAATTTTTTGCTGATTTCCCTTTGACAATTCTTCCACTTTTTTATCCAAATACTCGGGAACATGAAAACGATCGAGCCAATATTCCAATTCTCTTAATGCCTTCTTTTTATCCATGCCTCTTAGTCTTGCTAAATAGACAAGTTGATCTTTTACCTTTAATTTCGGATACAATCCTCTTTCTTCCGGAAGATAGCCAATAAATGGACTTGTTGAATAATCGATTCTTTTATTATTCCAGCTGATTTCCCCTTCCGTATTATCCAAAATTCCTAATATCATTCGGAAAGTAGTCGTTTTCCCCGCTCCATTCCCTCCTAAAAAACCAAACATCTCCTTCTCTGGTATAGAAAGGGATAAATTATCAACTGCTAAAAACGATCCGAATTTTTTTGAAACATTTTTTAACTTTAAAGTCATGTTTTAAACCCTCCTTCTCTATTCTATACGAAAAAAACTGGAAAAGGTTTCAAGTTATTTATTCTGCTATTATGCTTATTTTTTGGTCAATCAGGAATTACTCATGCAAAAAAGCATTGGGTTCTTATACTCCAATGCTTTCAAAAATAAATTATTTAATGTGGCAAAAATACTAATTGATATAAAAATAGCAAGGCAAAGATATACACTAATGGATGGACTAACTTTCCTTTCCCTTTCACTAGCTTCAATAAAGGATAAGATATGAACCCTAAAGCAATTCCTGTTGCAATACTAGAAGTAAGAGGCATGCTTAAAATAACAAGAAAAGCAGGGAATGCTTCATCAAATTCTGACCACTTCACATGAGAAATAGCCCCCATCATCAAACTTCCCACAATGATTAATGCAGGAGCAGTAATAGCAGAAAGTCCAGAAACAGCACTCACTAATGGAGCAAAAAAAGCAGCCGCTACAAAAAGGACGGAAACAACTACACCTGTTAATCCAGTACGTCCCCCTGCTGCAACTCCAGCAGTTGATTCAATATAAGCCGTTGTTGGGCTTGTCCCGAAAACTGCCCCAACTGTTGTGCCAAGTGAATCTGCAAGCAAAGCTTGTCTAGCTCTTGGCAAATGATTATTTTTCATTAAACCAGCTTGTTCTGCAACCCCAACCATTGTTCCAGTGGTATCAAAAATGGTAACTAGCAGAAATGAAAACACCACTGCATATAAACTATGCTGAAAGATATCCCCTAATGCATCAAATGGATTGCTGATAATCAGCCCCTCAGGCAAATGGGGCACAGAAACAAAACCTTTTGCAAATTCAAGCTGTCCAGTGAAAATAGCAATGATTCCCGTTGCAATCATGCCTATAAATAAGGCACCTCTAACATTCATCGTATATAAAACAATGGTAATAGCAAGGCCAACAAGAGCAAGTACAACACTTGGAGACTGTAAATTCCCAAGGCCAACTAAATTTTCCGGGTGATCGACGATAATTCCCGTTTGGCGCAAACCAATAAAAGCAATAAATAACCCAATTCCTGCTGTAATCCCATGTTTTAAATTTGCTGGAATAGCTTTAATTAATTTCTCCCTGAAAGGAGTTAAAGATAAGATAATGAAAATAATGCCTGCCACAAATACAGCAGAAAGCGCAGCAGTATAATCTATTCCTCCATGTGTACCTACAACTGAATAAGCGAAATATGCATTCAATCCCATTCCAGGTGCGATGGCAATTGGATAATTGGCTAACAGCGCCATCCATAATGTTCCGACAACAGCTGATATAATCGTAGCCAAAAAGACTTGTTCAAATGGTACACCAGCGCTAGATAAAATCACCGGATTAACGACAACAATATATGCCATGGTTAAAAATGTGGTAAAACCAGCAATTACTTCTGTTTTTACATTTGTATTATTCTGCTTTAAGTGAAACATATTAAACCTCCAAAAACGAACATTTAAAAACAACATTCTCTATATTATTCGTTTTAAAATGAAATTGCAACTATTTTTGTACAATAATTAATTCTGATAATCTAATTATGACTATTTTGTGCATAAACTTCTGTTGCATACATGGCAAAAAGCCTTTTAAGTATGCCATCAACTTAAAAAGCTTTTTTGAACTAGTTTTTTTTCAGACCGAATGACTTTACTTTAATTTACTTCTTCTGACAGAAAGTGCTCGTTTAATAATGCAATCTTTCGGTTTGTATAATCTTCAAAGCTGTCATTATATGTTTTAGGATCCTTAGGATTAGAAAATTGAGTAATCTTTCCTGTTACAGGATGAATAAACTTACTTGAAGCACCACAGCCAATGCCAATAACCGTTTGCAATTCTTCCATCATCATAATATTATAAATGCTTTCTTTATTTGGCTTAGAATAGCCGACATTTTCTAAATTCCCAAGAATATTTTTTTGGCGATACAAGTAGTATGGAACATAACCAAAATCTTTGGTCCACTTTTCTGCCATATGCATCATGCTTTCTACTTCGCTTCTTTCGGCGACTTTATATTTGGCTCGATTTCTCGTCATTTCAGAAGCACGTTTAAAAGAAAGTGTGTGGACAGTTAAGGATTCTGGCATTAAAGCTTGTGTTTGATCTAGTGTATGCTGAAATTCTTGAATGCCCTCTCCAGGAAGGCCAATAATTAAGTCCATATTAATATTATTCATTCCGTGCTTTCTTGCCAAATGATATTTATCAATTGTTTCTTCAACCGTATGATGCCTTCCGATTGCTTTTAATGTTTCTTGTGTATAAGATTGTGGATTTATGCTGATACGATCAATCTTCCACTTGTTTAATACAGCCAATTTCTCTGGTGTAATAGTATCAGGGCGTCCTGCTTCTACTGTTAACTCCCGAATTTTATCTACATCCGGGAAACTTGCATGCATTTGTTCATACAGCATATCCATTTCTTCGGCGGTTATGCTTGTTGGAGTTCCTCCCCCATAATAAACCGTTGTAATGCGAATATTATTCTCTTTTAGCCATTCGCCAATTTTGTTTATTTCATAATGAAGTCCACCTAAAAAAGAGGAGACAGAACCTTGTCTTCCATTAATCGCATAAGCAGGAAATGTACAATATGCGCACTTAGTAGGACAAAATGGAATGCCAATATAAATGCTTACTTCTTTTTTTAAATCATATAAATCAGGAATGACTGTTAATTGACGATCAATTATTTTTTGCATTAAAGCGATTTTTTCATCTGATATTAAATATTCATCTTTTAAAGCCTGATGAGCGAATTCTGCCGAAACGTTATTTTGGATATGGCGATGCAATAATTTAGTTGGGCGAATTCCCGTTAATATGCCCCATTTTTGAATTATTCCGGTATAATCTTCAAGAACCATCAGATAACTTTGTGATATAGCATTTTTTATTTGCTTAAAATACTCTTTTTCGTTAAGCTCAGCAATATTTTTTGTACAGCTAAATGAACTCTCTCCTTCTGCTTGTCCGCTAACAGTAAATTTTTTTTCATCAGATTCTACTTTAAAATCTATATGCAGTTCTTCTTCTTCTCTACGTTCAAATACTACTTTTGTATCTTCAAAAAATAAATTGCCGATATGTTCTAGCGGTCGTATAAACCGTTCATCTGTCAAACCACTTATGGAAATTAGCTTCATTTTTTATTCACCTTTATTTCATTATTAAGTGTTAAATATTTATTATACTTTAGTCTACAAAAACTAACTAGGCTAGGTCAAAATTTTCTTTTCACCGCTTTTGTATAAAAAATGATTAGGAGTATTCTAGTATGCGTCATGCATTAATTTTTTTGCTATTTATGCTTTTGAGTGACTATCAAAAAACCTTTATACATAACAAAATAGGGTCTTTTTTATTTATAGACCCTATTTCCAAAATATAAGTAAATATAATAGCAAACTACTCTATTAGACAGCTAAAATCCCACCTCCAAATGGAAAAACATCTAGGTGGAACTTATTGGTTCAAGCCTTATTTTATAATATTCATCTTGCGGAGAAACTCGATTGGCTGCTGCTTGCGGAAATGCTCTTTTACCATATAAGCAACGCCATCTTGATTATTAGATCTTGTTACCCAATCTGCAGCAATCTTCAATTCATTTGGTGCATTTCCCATGGCCACGCCTAGTCCTGCTGCTTCTATAATTTCTAAGTCATCCATATTGTTTCCGATAACAACCATTTCTTTTTGTTTTATGCCTAGTTTTTCAGCTAAATATAATAAGCCATTCATCTTCGATACACCTGTCGGCAAAATTTCCAAACGATATTCATTTATTTGAATAATATTAATTGAATCGAACATCTTTTCCAACACTTCTTTTGCATCCAGCAAATCTCGTTTTTCTTCAAAATATACTTCCATTTTTGGTGGGCTTACTGGTTCTTCTAATAAAACCTCACTAAGCACATCTACGAATTGATGCGAATAAAAAACAGGATCACCAGATGAAAAAACTGTTTTTGCCAACATATTATGATTAAGTTTTGATTTATTTGCAAGAGAAAACTTTTCATGCACTAAGCGAACCTGACAAATGAAGCCTTCTAAAAAGCGGACAATATCATACGTAAGCTCTTCCGGTATTCTGTTCACATAGATTGGTTTTTCTATATCATTGGCAATAAGTGCACCCTGATGTGTAACAATATGACTGCCAAGCTTTAAAGCTTTTGCTACTTTTTTTGCAGATGGGAAACTTCTCGATGTAACAAGTGTCACATATATTCCCTTTTGCTGCACATATTCAATTGCTTCTTTTGTTGACTTCGTTATACGACCATTTGATTGCAGGAGAGTACCATCAATATTTAAAGCTAATAAGCGATAAATCATTTTTTTCCCCCATTTCTAGGATGTATTGTCTTTATATATCATGTATGTTGCAAATAAATAGAATAGAACTAAGCTTTATTAGAAGAGCCATAATTTCATCATTACTCCAATTTTTCATCTTGGAAATAATTACTATTTTTTTTTTGCATAAAATCGCCCAAATTTTTTAAACTATAGGATGTAAGGCCAATCAAACACACTTAAAGGAGGAAACATTCATCATGGCAAATAACAATAGTTCAAATCAACTTTTAGTACCAGGAGTATCTCAAGCATTGGATCAAATGAAATATGAAATTGCAACTGAGTTTGGAGTAACCTTAGGTGCAGAAACAACTGCTCGTGCAAACGGTTCAGTTGGTGGAGAGATCACAAAAAGATTAGTGCAAATGGCTGAGCAACAACTTGGCGGAAGTAAATTTTAATAAATCATGACTAAATAAAAAAATCCCGTTCCTTTCTAAAGGAACGGGTTTCTGCTTGTCTAAGATCTATTCATTAATAGTGGGAATCATCCAAAGAAACCAGACAGCAACAGCCTCCTTTAGGAAAATTCATCTATAAATAAAATAGAATTAATTGATGCTTCCTCAAAAATGACATAAAAAAGAGCAGCGTCTCCTTCTCCTGCTACTCAATCGGGTTCCGCTTGCTCCATTTATAATTATTGTTGTGGTGCGCCGTACAGTTCTTCTAATGGCTTCATAATAATTTGATTTAATTCGCCGATCGCCATGCTCATGCGTTGCTCTGCTTCCATCAGCTTTGCAATTTTTTCATGTTGCTGCACTAGAGCAACTGTTTTTTGTGCTTGTTCCAATTCTTCTTGCGAAATTTCTTGACCAGTCATTTGTTTCTGCTGCAGCTGCATTTGTATATTGCGAAAGTTTTCAAACATTGCTTTTGCAGAAGCATCCCCATTAACTTCTTCATACATTTTCTTCAATTGGCTATATTCATCACTGTGACGAATTGCTTTTTCTAATTCATATGCAGAATCATGTAAATTTACTGTCATAATAACAACTCCTTTTTTACAATTGTCTCCACTATAACAAACTATGCCCTAGAAAGCTAGAAAGACCATTTATTATCTAAGAACTTGTCTTTTTAATTAGCCGTTTTCGTAAACTTTGTTGCTTTTAAAAAAGTAAGGTGATTTCCATTCAAGGATGCGCACTTTCCGTGGGGCGGGCGGTGAGACTCCTCAGCTTCTCGCCCCTTTCACTCCAATCAGCCTGCTTTAACCCTGGATTTATTCATTGAAACTATCGGAAAAACAACAGCCTTTTAGAAAACAGCCTTTTAATTAGATTATACAGTTCTTTCATAGAGCCTAAAAATAGCTGATTTTCGTTGTTAGTGTTAACTTTACAGCCATTATAAAATAATATTTATCCATTATTCCGCCAAAAACAGTTCTGCCTATTCCAATAATGCATAAAAGCCTTTCTGCCTAGATATTTCATCATTTATATTCAGCAATAATAACCATTTATCTCCTTCAGATTCATGCCGATACTCTACATCTAGTTATTAGCACAAATTCTTCCTCTATTTCATACGATACCATATCAAAACTCGCCTATTTTAAAGGAGATTTTCCGCTCTTAGAAGTTGCTAAGCAGAGATTTTCCGTCCTTTTATCTGAAGTTTCCCTTTTTATAGCTTGGTTTGATACTTTATTCGTAAATGAGGAAATATAATGAACAATACTTTTTTACAGCTAACCTTACAGGAGGAAGCCTCTCTCTCCAATCATTTGAAAGAATATATAATAAACATAAGTCCTTCTTTACTCCATCATTGGGAAATAGACCTAGCGAAACCAGTATTTCTATCCATAGGTCAAACGGTTATACCTGTGACTGTTCAAACTACCTCTATAGAGAATAAACATCTGTTAGTTTCTTCTAATTTAATAAATATCATAAAACTCTCTACTCTATGCTCGCGCTTTTTAGCACAGTTTATTTCCAAAACCCAAACGATTTGTTTAGGGCCAATTATCGCTATTTTAACAGAGATTCAAGAAGTGAAAGAAGGAAAAGCGCCATTTCGTTCGCTCTCTGCACTTTATAAAGAATTATCTCATGAAATTGCCGCAATGGGCGGTATCGTATATGTATGCGGCTTACAAGGATTTTCGACTAATTTTGTATCTGGATATATCATTATTGATAATAAATGGATGCAAATGGAGCTGCCATTCCCAACAGTTGTATACAACCGCCTGCATTCACGCAAGTTAGATTCCAGCCTGTTTTTCCAAGAGGTTCGCACTAAATTGGAAGAGAGTAATATTCCAATTTTCAACGCTCAATTTTTCTCCAAATACGATATCCATCTTTTATTAAAAAAAGAACCGCATATCCAAAAACATTTGCCAGAAACGTATCCTTTAACAAAAAAAGTTTTAGAAAACATGTTAGAGAAATATCCTTCTCTTTATATAAAACCGATTCATGGAAGCCAAGGCCGCAATATTATTCAACTGACACTATTTGACGGAAAATATGCTGCATCTATATCTACAGGCAAACAAAAAGATAAAAAACGCTTCTTCTCAAATATAGATCAACTTTGGAAGTGGATGGAACCATTTTCCAAAAAAAGAGCCTATCTTTGCCAGCAAGGAATAGATTTTGTAAAGATGAACCAATGCCCATTAGATTTTCGTGTTCTGTGCCATAAAAACTATTACGGAGAATGGCGGGCAACTTCCATTGTTGCAAGAGTTGCGAGTCACGATGCATTTGTTGCAAATCTTGCGCAGGGGGCAGAAATCTTTCAAGCAAAATCAGTATTAAAGGAACTTTTCGGAAAAGAAAATGCACAGCAAATCATTGCTCAACTAAAAGAATTAGCTATTGAGACAGCAGCAGCTATTAATGCCCATTCAACTGGTCATTTTGGAGAGATGGGAATTGATGTTGGCGTGGATGCTGATTTAAATTTATGGATAATCGAGGCCAATTCAAAACCATCAAAAAATATGGAGCATAATTCTAGCCAAACACGCCCTTCTACTAAAGCCTTATTAGAATATTTTATTCGTTTATCTTTTCCACCCGAATAGAGAGGAGACTAGTTTAGATGAAGCACTTTGGAATTATGACACTTTCTTTAAATAATGAAATAAGTTATGTAGAGGAAATTGCAAAACATGCAGATCCAGCCGAATTTCTTATTTATCATTTTGTGCCATCTACCTTTAATCCCTATACTGAAAAGGTAAAAGGGAAAATTTTTCACCATAAGAAAGGAAAGTGGATAGCAGGGGAGTTTCCTCTTCCTTCCTTTATTTACGACCGCTGTTTTTATCACGATAGCCCTCACTCTAACCAATGCAAAAATATTGTCAATTGGCTAAAGCAGCGAAAAGATATTCAATTCATTGGGAATGGTTTGCCAAATAAGCTAAAACTATATGAAGTGCTTGCTTCCTCCAGTTTAAAAGCATATTTGCCTAAAACAAAAAAACTGACAAACGCTAAACAACTAATTGCAAGTTTTCCCTCCATTAATCCTGTCATCATTAAACCAATTCATGGATCTCAAGGCAATGGTATATATTTTATTCATAAAAGAAAAAAAGACATTATCGTTAAAACAGATAAAAAAGAAAAACAAGTAGAGCATATCTTTGCCGATGAACAGAAATTCGGTGAATGGCTAAATAAAATATTAGCGAAAAATGAATATTTAAGCCAACCTTATTTGCCTTTATGCACTCGCAATAAGCAGCCTTTTGATATACGATGTTTTTTGCAAAAAAAACCTGATGGAAAATGGAAAATAATCGAAAAAGGAATACGATTAGGCAATAAAAATCGAATTATTTCTAATCTAAGTGCTGGAGCTATAGTAATTCCTTTTCATGACTGGGTAAAGGACTTCTCTAGTTCTTCCCAAAAATTCCTAACACAAGAAGTGAACGATATTCTGTCGTCTATTCCAGCCATATTGGAAGCATCATTTCCCTCCCTTTTTGAACTAGGAATTGATATTGGCGTAACAGAAAATGGATCTTTATGGATATTAGATATCAATTCTAAACCAGGACGAAAGGTAATATTAAATGCCTATCCTCATTTAGCTGAACAGCTGTATAAAGCTCCAACACTGTATGCTGCCGGTATAACAGATATTTTAGAAACCAAGGAGGGATAGCAATGAAAAAACTTTATCCAATTGAATATATATCATCTGTCGAAAATACCATCTTCATCCCAGAAGCTTGCGAAGTGGCTTTGCCTTTGCATTATGTTTCATTCGGCACAAAAAAAACAGCAGTTATTATCCAAAAACAAAAAAATGCCAAAAATATCATCAGTATTAGCAACGATTTAAAAAGCACTCTTCAACTGCCAGACTATTCATCCAATATCCATCTTTTTTTTGATTCTGATACCCTCTATATAGGTCCATTAGTTGGAATCTTTACATGTGGTTTCCATACAGGAAGAGCAAAGCCAATTGGTGAAAGATCTCTTATTTTTTCCAAGTTGCTTTCTGTCCAAAAAACAGCTGGAGTCATTGCCTTTTTATTTGGCGAGCAGCATATTAATTGGGAAACACAAACAATAAATGGGCTTTTTTATGAAAAAGGGCAATGGGAAGTGGCAGAAATCCCCTTTCCAAATGTGATTTATGACCGTATCCCTAACCGAAAAAGCGAAAATCTTCCCCGTATACAACGAACAAAAAAACGGCTGCAGCAGGAGTTTCTCATTCCTTGGTATAATCCTGGATTTTTTAATAAATTAGATATATATGAACGTTTGCTTCAGGAAAACAGCATTTCTGATTATCTGCCAGAAACTCATGCATTCACCTCTTTTTCAATGGTTGAAAGAATGCTAAGCAATTTTGGGCATGTCTATATAAAGCCCAAAAATGGAAGTTTGGGAAAGGGAATTTATCAATTATTATATGATAGAAAAGAAGAAATGTATTATATCCGTTTTAATGATGAAAAAGGAGAAAAGCGCCTGCAAAAGTTTGAAACACTTGAAACGTTAATGAATCACACATTTAGTAAAATGAATATGGACAATTTTATTATTCAACAAGGAATTCATTTAATTCGATTTGAGCAAAAGCCAATCGACTTTCGTGTCCATACAAATAAAAATAAAGATGGGGTGTGGGAGGTTACAGCTATTGCCGCCAAAATTGCTGGAAATGGGAGTGTAACCACTCATCTTAATAAAGGAGGCACCATCAAAGCAGTAGAAGAATTAACTGCTATTTCCACCGATACAGAAGGGATGCTCCAAAAATTAAAAAATGCCTCCTTAAAAATCAGTAAAGCACTAGAAAAACAAATAAACGGAATTATTGGTGAAATAGGGTTTGACATTGGCATTGACCGGAAAGGCAGAGTTTGGCTATTTGAAGCAAATTCCAAACCTGGAAGAAGCATTTTTAAATATCCCTCTTTAAAAAAATACGATGTTTTAACAAGAAAACTTTCTTTAGAGCACAGTGTATATTTAATGGAACAAAATATAAAAAAACTTGAGGGCAGCACCCGTGGACATCTATTATAACCAAAAAATTAAACGTTGGAGCACACTTTATCAAACTGATCTAACATTTGGCAGCAATAAAGAAAAACTTTCCGCTATTTCCTCTATTACCTCAGATTGTATTGCTTTTCATGTTCGCCAAACAAAAAATAATATAGGACCGATTATTGGGGTCCTTGTTTCTTATAATAAAAAAAAGAAACTTTCTGGAAATTATCGACTATTTATGAATCTCCAGAAAGAATTAAATAAACAAGGGGGATTAGTCCTCATCTTTGCCCCTGAAGATATTTCAGAAACAGAGATAGCTGGATTTGTGTTAGATCCAAAAGAAAAACGCTGGATACATGTAAAATCCCCTCTTCCACATGTTGTCTATAATCGCATTCCTTTTCGGAAAACAGAAAAGCAAAAGTCTTATCAATATGCCGTTCAGTTCTTTGCCAACAAAAATATTCCTTTTTTTAATCCTTCATTTTTAAATAAATATGAAGTTTATGCCTTTTTCAAAGAGCATCCTGTGTTAAAATCATTTCTTCCCCCAACCATCCTTATTGCCGATAAAAATGCTCTTTATAATTTTTTAAGGAAACATAAAAATATTTACATCAAACCAGCGGAGGGAAAAAAAGGCAATAAAATTATAAATTTAAAAATAAATCAAGATTATTCCCTTACCGCTAAAACATCTAAGGAAATAAAGGAATTTTCTTCCTTCATATATTTTTGGAATTACTTTAAGTCAGCTGATGATCCCTCTTCTTATATTGCTCAAAAGACAATAGAAGCTGCCAAATATAATGGACATCGTTATGATTTTCGACTATTGATTTTATATGATAAAAATGAATATGTATTAAAGGGAGTTGGAATTAGACAGTCTGTTTCTCAAGAAATAACGACACATATTCCAAATGGCGGACAGCTCCTTCCCTACCATGCTTTACGAACACAAAAGCATGATCATTTTATAGATACATTAGTAAAATATTGCGGTGATTATTTATCCGATCAGCTTGGCTTTTTTGGAGAATTTTCTATTGATGCATGTGTCGACATTTATGGCAACTATTATTTATTTGAGATCAACAGCAAACCAATGTTATTTGATGAACAGGATATTGAACAAGCAAGATGCAAGCAGCTTGCCAAACTTTGTTATCAACTAGGGAATTTCGCCATCCCCGAATGAAAACACCTTCTATATCCCATCCTAAGAAAAAAGGAGGGATAGCTTTTGAGCAAACAGAAAAAAGAATTAAACTATGAAGGAAGAGAACATGCCTATTTAGATATAGACCGCATGATTAATGAAGGAATGGGCGGCGGTCATGTTATTAACAGAGAAAAAGCAACAAATATAGAAGAAGCAAGGGATCTAAAAAAAGAAGATCCCCCATACCATATATAGGATATACATGAGAAGAATCAGAGGAAGATTGATTAGTGTCTGCCCCCTGATTCTCTTTTATTGCTCCCTGTTTCTATGTATTATAAAATGAGGATATAAGTTAAAAAAATTCTGATAAAGCGAAACTTCAATCAGTGGGAAGCAAAAGCCTGTTAATGAGCAATAAAAGACTTCTGCTAATCTTCTCATCTCCACAATAGATTGCAGTTTTTTGAAATGGGAATTGCCTGTAATCGTTTTTTTTATTTAATTGAGGGAGGTACTATGAAGAATAAATTACTTTCATACTTTCATCATTCCATTGAGCAGACATCTCCTCCTACCACTTCACAGCTCGATCTTTTTTATTGGTTTAAGCTAGGTGAACAGGAAGGCTGGTTTGGAATCCCGAAAGATGAAATTCAAGAGGAACAACTTGATTTGCTCAAAAACTTGTTCGACCTATTTTTGCCTGAGGAAAATAATGAACAAAAAGAATTGCGTTGGAGCCAGTTTTTGTATTTTCATGATAAAGTTCCAAAAACAAACACAGAAACCAGCATTATTCGAATTATCCAATTTCGCATAAGTGGACAAGCACTAGAGAAAAGACAAATAGAAGCTGCCTTCAGAGGATTTATCCCTCCAGGAAGTCTACTGATATGGAAAAATGAACATGAAGGACTGATAGTCGAAAGAAATCAGCAGTTTCTCCCAGAAGAGGAGTATGATTCCTTTGCAAGTGCAGTACAGACGGATCTTTATTTTACTGCCACTTTTTTCATTGGAAAAGAATTAGAATTAAATGAAGAAACACCTTCCTTATTTGCAAAGGAACGAATTATTTTTTCCAATGGCCTACATGCTATTCCATCTCAGCGGGTATTAACCTTCGAAAAAGTGTTACCCTATTTATTTATTCAACGATTATCTGATGATGAATTAGCCCTCTTTAAGCATTGGTTTTCCATCTTTTCAGAAGATAAAGAACTCCTGTTAACCATTCAAACGTTTATAGAGAATAATGGACATAGCACAAACACGGCTAAGCAACTATTTATCCACCGCAACACTTTGCAGTATCGTTTAGATAAATTTTCAGAAAAAACAGGATTTCACTTGCGGGAACAAAATAGTTTATTAACTGTCTATCTAGCATGTTTGCTATACAGCAATGGCAAAAATTGAATATATTGCGCTTTCTTTTTTCACTAGCCTCTTATGTATAGAGGAGAAAAGGAAAGCGTTTTGCCCCTTCCCTTCCTTTCTCTCCTCTACCTATGAAAAAGCTTTTCCAATCACAAAAATTCGATTATAATAAAAAGGAAACATAAGTTCGCCATCTATTCATTAGTGGAGGAACAAACTGCATTTTGGCAAACAATACAGAATAGGGGATTTAATTTGAAAGGCACATCACATGCAATAGTCGGAGCAGCAACTGGTTTTATGGTAGCAAACTATTACCAAGCGACTCCTGCAACAACCGTTTTACTAGTGGGTTTAGGAGGCATTTCTGGATTAATGCCTGATATGGATATAGACGGCACGCTTCGCAATAGAATTACTATATCTTACAAAGTCTTCCGAACCGTTACACAAATTATTGGGATCTTAATGATATTGTACAGCTTTTTAAATGGCACTTCCAAAGAACAGATATATGGTGCTGCAATTGGGGCCTCTATCTTGCTGCTTTCCCTTTTCATCAAAAAAAGGCATATGCTGACAATTACTGGGGCTGCTGTATTAGTAGGGGGCATTTCACTGCAAGAAAATTGGCTTCTGCTTTTAGGGATTTTTATTATTATTTCTTCTCTTATCTCTCATAGAAGCTACACACACTCTATTATCGGCATTCTATTTTACAGCATTATCTCTCTTCAATTTGAACAGTCAACCCAAATTGAAGGGGCATACTATACTTGTTTATTGGCATATATTAGCCATATTATTTGCGATTCTCGTTTTCTTCCTGTTAATAAACGTGGAGTTAAACTATTTTTGCCTTTTTCTTCCAAAGAACTGTAAAAGCTGCTGACAATGTGTTTTCATTGTCGGCAGCTTTTTTCATAAAAAGAAAAATAGCTATCTCTCCGAAAACTGAATTAAACTATTAAAAAAACGCAGCAATAGATTATCTTTTCTTTATAAATGAAAGCGCTTATGCAAAATGCTCAAATATAGGTTATTTTTTTTATGCATTTCGTCAATATGAAAACGTTATCAACAATGGTACATTATACATATACAAAACAGAGGAGGAACAAAAAATGGCAGAATTAGTTTTAAATAATATTTATAAAATCTATGATGAGAAAGTAACGGCAGTAAAAGATTTTAATCTCCATATTGAAGATAAAGAATTTATCGTATTCGTTGGACCTTCTGGCTGTGGAAAATCAACTACACTTCGAATGATTGCTGGATTAGAAGATATTTCAAAAGGCGATTTCTTAATTGATAATGTTCGTGTTAATGATGTAGCGCCTAAAGATCGCGATATTGCAATGGTATTCCAAAACTATGCATTATATCCGCATATGACTGTATATGATAATATGGCTTTTGGCTTAAAACTTCGTAAGTTTCCAAAAACAGAAATAGATGAACGTGTACAAAATGCAGCAAAAATTCTTGGTCTAGAAGAATATTTAAAAAGAAAACCCAAAGCATTATCAGGCGGTCAGCGCCAAAGGGTTGCACTAGGTCGTGCAATTGTTCGTGACGCAAAAGTATTCTTAATGGATGAGCCATTATCCAACTTGGACGCTAAATTGCGTGTACAAATGCGTGCAGAAATTTCTAAGCTGCATCAAAGACTGCAAACTACTACTATCTATGTTACACATGACCAAACAGAAGCAATGACAATGGCAACTCGTTTAGTTGTCATGAAAGACGGCATCATTCAGCAAGTTGGTGCTCCTAAAGAAGTATATGAAAAGCCAGAAAATGTTTTTGTCGGCGGTTTCATTGGATCACCTGCAATGAACTTCTTCGATGGAAAAATTGTTGGCAATACACTTAATATTGGAAATGCCTCTTTCACTATTCCTGAAGGAAAATTAAAAACATTAAAAGAACAGGGATATATCGGCAAAGAAGTGATTTTCGGCATTAGACCGGAAGATATCCATGATGAGCTAGTATTTATTGAATCCTCTGAGGACACAGCATTTAATGCAAAAGTAGATGTATTTGAATTGACTGGTGCAGAAAGCTTAATCTACTCTACTTTAGCAAACAAAGAATTTGTTGCTAGACTTGATTCAAGAGCAAACCTTTCAGCAGGATCTTCTGTACAGCTTGCTTTTGATATGAATAAAGCGCATTTCTTTGATAAAGATACAGAAAGCAGAATTCGCTAATATTCTATGCGCCACTTCTGACTGCAAAAACAAAAAGTTCAAGCCTCCCCATTATCTATAAAAAGATTGGGGCAGACTTGAACTTTTTTACATGTTCTTTATTCTTGCACCAATACTATCTCTTCACTTCCACAATTTTCACATACTACTAAATGTGGGCATAAATGCTGCTGAAAATCTTGATAGCCATCTTCCATCTTCATTTGATCAATTGGCATATATGCACTGTAATCATCATAATAATCCATTATTCTTCCTTTATCTTCGACTGTTTTTTTACATTGGGAACAAACAGAGGAAAGTTCCTGCCATCCATTGCAAACTGGGCAAATAGTAGTCATTATCCACCTCTAATGATTATTTTTTTACTTTAACAAGATTGTTTGAAACTTATAGACAAGCTAAAAAGAAGTGAAGATTGCTATCATTTTATTTTTTATTTTTTGTTCCAAATAAAAATCTATTCTATTTATATAAAAATGATAAAAAATAAAAGGAATAAATTACCTTCTATTTAAAAGGAATAACAAAATAGTAACCATCCATACTATTAGTACAAGCAGCAAACACCACTAAAAAAATTCAATGGGTTAAGCCAAGTGGCAATAATATTTACTTATCTGTTGGTGCAATTCCAACTAACCCAACCAAAAAAATTTTATGAGGAGATGGAACATAATGACTAATTCATCAAGTAGAGGCAATTCCTCAAATCAACTATTAGTACCAGGTGTAGCTCAAGCACTAGATCAAATGAAATATGAAATTGCTAGTGAGTTTGGTGTAAATTTAGGTGCAGAAACAACTGCCCGCGCTAACGGATCTGTTGGTGGAGAAATTACAAAACGCCTTGTGCAATTAGCTGAAAAACAACTTGGCGGAACTCAAATCTAATTTAAATTTATATAATTGGCTAAAGCCCCCAAATTATTTTGGGGGCTGCTTATTTTATTCATTTTTGAATAGCCATTCTAATGCATGCAAAAATTGTTTTTTCAAAGTTTCTTTATTATGTGTCGCATTTTTTGATAATTCATTTGATGTTTATTATACTCAACCATATATTGCTGAATATTTGTTTTTTTTTCCCTCTTTTTCTCCAACATATAAATAAACTTTTTTATTTATATGTTGGAGAAATTGGTATCATTTTTTTTAAATTGCATCAAATAGTCGCCATCATGAATATATACACCGCTGGATAGTTCTTAAATTTCTTTTTGTATGTAGGAGGCAAATAGATAATAACTTCTTTATCAGCAATATGATAAGTTTTCAACTCGCCTTCTATTTCTTGTTCCTCCCTTTTTAGATGCATTATACTTTCGCTTTTACCAGCAAATAAACAAAATAAGGAACACCTATTATACTTAGAATAATCCCAATGGATAGTTCAGCCGGCGCTATAATCGTACGGCTGATATAATCTGCTGCCACCATCAATAACATCCCAATCATTCCACAAATAATTAAAGAGTAGCGATGTCTTTTTCCTATAAGCAGCTTTGCTATATGAGGACCAATTAAACCAATAAAGCCAATATTCCCAGCAACAGAAACACAGGCACTTACTATGGATACACTAGAAAGCAATAGTATCCATTTTTCCTTTTCAACCTTGACTCCCAATCCCTTCATTACTTCTTCTTGCAGTGTAAACAGGTCAAGAATATACGCCTTTTTTATAATCAATGGGATAATAACAATAAACCAAGGAAGAATGGATAAAATAAACAGCCAATTTGCACTATAAATGCTGCCATTTAGCCAAATTGTGGCCATCTCAAAATCCTGTGACTTCATCTTTAAAGAAAGATAAAGAGAAAAGGCGCCGAAACCCGAACTGATTGCAATGCCAGTTAACAATAACCTTTGCGCATCTAAACGATTAGATTCTGCTGCAATGAAAAAGATAATAAAAGCAGCCAACATTCCTCCAGCAAGTCCAGCCAGTGGCATCATCATAATTGCAGTTATGCTGTCATCGCTTATACTCTCTTGAAAAAAGAACATATAGATAACAATTGCCGCTCCTGCTCCGCTATTAATACCTAAGATTCCAGGATCAGCTAGTCCATTTTTTGTAATTCCCTGCAATACAGATCCAGAAATGCCCAAACCAAAACCAATAAGCATGGCAAGTATAACTCTTGGTAAACGAAAATCAAATAGAAGCAAATCAATATCCTCATGATGACTTATGCGAAAAATACTATGATAAAATTCCTGAAAAGTTATAGGATATACTCCGTTCGTCATACTGAAATAAGCAAGGAATAGAACAATTAGAGTGATAATAAGCAATAGAAAAATATATTTAATAAGCCCGTTCTGTTTGATGCTGCCCCCCTCCTTTCTTTTTTATTAAATAAAGAAAGAATGGTATGCCAACCAATGTCGTTACTACTCCTATTGGCGTTTCAAACGGATAATGGACAAATCTGCTGATGACATCACAGACAACTAAAAAAACCCCTCCAACTATTCCAGAACATGGAATAATCCATTTATAATCGACGCCTACTAAAAACCTCACAATATGTGGAATAATCAACCCAACAAAAGCAATCTTCCCAGCCAAAGCTACTCCAACACCAGTCATTAACCCTACAGAAATAATCGTTAAAATTTGGATTTGCCATGTTTTTTGACCTAGACCTGTTGCTGTCTCCTTTCCTAATGAAAGAATCGTAATTGATTTCGCCAATAATAGAGCCATTATCATTCCAACACAAGCAACGGGAAAAGAATACAGCAATAATTCACTGTTAATCTGATGAAGCCTTGCATTATACCAGAAACTCATTGTTTGAGATACTTGGTAATAAGATGCTAATGCTTGTGAAAGACTGCTTAAAAAGGTGCCTATCACAGTCCCTATTATTGCAAGCCTTACAGGAGAAAAACCATTTCTTATACATGCTGCCAATCCAAACACCAATGCAATGCCAATAATTGATCCAATAAATGAAAGCAGAAGCATTTCCAATGATGATAAATGCGGCAAACTTATCAAAGCTATTGTAATAACAAATGCTGCACCATCTGATACTCCCATAATGGAAGGAGAAGCAAGATAATTTCTCGTCATCCCTTGCATTATGGCCCCTGATATCGCTAATAACATTCCGATTAATAAGGAACCGGCTGCCCTTGGCAAACGAGAGGTTCTAACAATTGTTTGTTGTACATTTTCTGGATCAAATGCAAAAATAGCACGATATACTTCCTTAATTTGTATATCTGTTGATCCTAAGCAAATAGAGACAACTATCGCAAGTAAAATAACTGCTGGTGAAGAAAAAATAATGATATATCGCGCTAAACTTTTTCTGTCCATTAATCATGTCACCTTTATTTTCATCCCGTTCATCTTTTTATTTGGCTGTTTTCGTAAACTTTGTTGCTTTAAAAAGTAGATTGATGTTCGTTCCAGGATGTTCGTTTTCCGTGGGGCGGTCTCTCCTGTCCCGCTAACCCCACAAGAGTTTCCCATCTTTCACTCCAAGCAAGCTGTGTTAATAATGGATTTACTACTCATGGAAACTATTCGAAAAACAATCATCTTTTAGAAAACAGTCTTTTATTTTAAGTAATGTACGGTTTTGATTAATAATATGAATCAATACAACAGTGGAGCTGATTTGTATCAAGCTCCACTGTTGATATATTATTCTCCCAGCTTTTCTTGTAAAACATCTAAGAAATTTGTTTTGCTCCATGCCGTTCCACCAGCTGCCATTGGGTCAATTGCATTTGTGTACACTTTTTTATTTTTCACAGCTTTCATGCTATTCCATACTGCATTGTTCTCATATTCCTTTAAAGCATTCTCGTTCTCTGGATTTTCTGCTTTCTCAAACTGGACAAATATATAATCTGGATTTATCTCTGCCAGTTTTTCCAATGAAATCATTTCTTGCGCTTTTGCTGCTTTTATTTCATTTGGAACCGTTAATCCTAGATCTTGATAAAAAACTGGATTAAAATAAATAGATTCAGGATAAATATATATATTTCCAGCCCGAATGCGGATCATCATCACTTTTTGATTCGAAAGCTTTGTAGACAATTTTTCTTTAAGTTCCTTTGCTTCCTTTTCATACGTTGCTATTATTTCCTCTGCTTGTGCTTGTTTATCTGTAATATTTCCCATTAACAGCAGATTTTCTTTCCAGTTGACCGATATATGGGAAACTGGAATCATTGTTGCTACTTTGTTTAAATTTTTTACAACTTCTGGCTTAAATTTACTTGTACCAAGGATAATATCAGGTTTTATTTGCAGAAGTTTTTCTGTATTTGGCTGAAACTTATCGCCAATATCCTGTGCCTCAGACATAGAATCCCCTAAATAAGCAGGAAATTCTCCCGCTGTTGCAAGTGCTCCGGCAGGTTTTACGCCAAGTACAGCCGCATCTTCCATTGCCTCCTGACTAGCGGTGACAATTGTCTTAATATTTGCTGGCAATTTATACTCTTTATCCAAATAAGCAATTGTTTGCATCTCAGGTTTTGTTTCTTTTTTTGCTCCATTATCTTCTGTAGTGCTTGACTCCTTATTGCCGCAAGCTGCTAACACTACTAGCATTGCTGTAATTATAATTCCCAATAATTTCTTCATCTTTTTTCTCCTCTGTTGATTTTCTAATCGATACTGATAACCTTTATCAATTAGAATTATACAAGATGAGAATTTGCTTATCCATGGACGTTATCCATTAATATTTATGTACTTTTTCCTGCTAATAAGGTTTTTGTATAAGAAATCACTCTTAGATGAGCGCTTGCAGAGTATTCCTTCCATGGATCAGAAGAAATCAGATATACTTTATTTCTCTGCACTGCTTCTAATGTATTCCATAAAGGCATGTTTATAATTTCCTTCCAATACTCCAATGTTTCCGTATCCTGTCTAATGTTGACTAATAAATGATTCGGATTTAGTGCAATAAGGTCATCCATGGCAATCTGTTCATCATATTTTATTTCTTCTTCAGGTTGAGGCGGAGTGATCTTTAAATCTCCATAAAAAACCTCCAGCATTGTTTTCGAACGATTCAAAAAGATAGAATGCTTATATACACTCACAATTAAAAAAGTATCATTTCCTACCCTTCTTTTTAGCTCTTTGGCAGAAACTTTAGCATAAGTGTCATAATTCTTTAGCCAATCAGCCGCCTCTTTCTCCATCTTCAAAAATGCTGCAATCTCCACTAGCTGCTGGCGCCAATTTCTCTTCGTTTGCGAATACAAAAATAATGGAGCAATTTTTTTTAATGCAAACTTTTCCTCCTCGCAGATTTCATCTGCAGCCATTATTATATCTGGCTTTGCCGCTTTTAGTTTAGCGATATTTTCTCCCCAGTTTGTATGTTTTCGAAATGCATTAAGATGCACCATTATATCGCTGCTGTAATTTTGATAATAGGAAGAAGTCCATTTTGGGTGCAAGGGGGCTGCAAATGGCACGATATTTAATGCAATTAAATGTCCTGTTGTGCTGAAATCATATGACGCTATTTTAAATTTTCTTTTTTTTCTATATAACGATGGAGAGATGCCGACACTTTGTTTAAATTTTCTGCTCAGATAAAATTCATCAGAATATCCCACTATCTTAGCTATTGTGCAAATATTTTTTTCTGTTTTGATTAAAAGCTCTTTTGCTTTATTTAACCGAACAGAAGTAAGGTATTCAATGACACCAATCCCATATTTCTTTTTAAAAATTTCTGAATAGTATTTTGCACTGAGATCTGCTTTTTGCGCCAATGAATCTACTGTAATTTTTGTATTAAAATATTTATCTATGTATTCTCTTGTCTCTTCAATTGCCATCCTTGTATCTTTTTGGGGTTTAGGCTTGCTGTACTTTAGAAGATTAAAAAATATCCTCTCAAGCAATGCCCTGTGCAAAAAAAGATTCAATTCATCCTTTTTTGTAAATACTGCATACAGTTCCTCTACCAATGGCAGTATTTCATTTTCTTCATAAAGCATCTTGATTGGCGAATAGCTAAAAGTTTTGTTATCTATTAAAGAAGCCTTATTTTTTGCTTGCTCTTTTTTATAAATATGAAAGGAAAGTCGATAATAATCTGCGGAACTATTTTCTGTAAATGCCAGGCTGTAAATCTTTTCAGGAGGGATAAATACTATATTATTTTTATTGAAAATATAGGTTTGTCCATCGATTGTAATATCTCCTTTTCCCTCTTTTATAAAAACAAGCTCAAAATAATTTGTAATAATATGATCATTTTTTCTTTGATTGCTTTTGTTTATTTTCTCCATATCTAACAATATATCGATCCAATTATTTTGCACGAACAGATTATTCATCTTGTTATCTCCACAGTTTTTTATTAGAATATTAAATACCATTGATAATCATTATCAATAATATAGCTTAAAAATGCCTTGCTTTTCAAGATTAATAAACAATTTTTTACTTTATAAAAATAAATAACAGCCCAAAATGTTTAGAGGCATTCATATGATTAATCCGATAGAAATTCCCCTTTTTATAAATAATACAAAAAGGTATCTTATCTATTCATCCACAGAAAAGAGAAAAGGGCATCTAATAACCTAAAAAATCAGCAGATTAGATGCCCCTCCTTCTAAATTATTCTCTTATCCCACTCCAAGTTTGCCTTGTTGAAGCTCATACATTTGATAATATTTTCCCTTTTGCTGCATCAGCTCATCATGTGTTCCTTTTTCTACAATCGCTCCATGATCTAATACAATAATTTGATTTGCATTCCGAATAGTTGATAAGCGGTGTGCAATGATAAAAGTGGTTCTTCCTTTTTTTAACACTTCCATGGCATGTTGAATAATTTGCTCTGTTTCTGTATCTATACTGCTCGTTGCTTCATCTAATACTAAAATGGCTGGGTCAAAGGCAAGCGCTCTTGCAAAAGATATAAGCTGCCTTTGTCCACTGGATAACGTGCTCCCTTTTTCAATTACTGGTTCATTATAGCCATGCTCTAAATTTTTTAATACCCGATCTGCCCCTACATCTTTTAAAGCTTTCTCCATTTGCTTTTGAGTAATAGATGGATTATTTAATGTTACATTGGAAGCAATGGTCCCTTTAAATAGAAATGGATCTTGTAAAACAATCCCCATATGATTGCGCAAATCCTGTCTTGACATCTCTTTTATATTAATTCCATCAATCGTTATATTCCCTGACTCTATATCATAGTACCGGAACAATAGATTTAAGATTGAACTTTTGCCTGATCCTGTGTGTCCTACTAACGCTATTGTTTCTCCCTGCTTTGCTTCAAAGGTTATATCTTTCAGCACATATTCCTTTTCTTTATAAGCAAAATAAACATGTTCGAATTTGACATTGCCTTTATAGCGTTCCATTTTCTTTTCTTCTACATCTATTCCTTCTTTATCCATTAATTCAAAAACACGCTCTGCCGCAACAAGCGCCTGCTCCAAGTTTGCTAGTTGATTGACAATACCGACAATTGGCTGAAAAAGTCGATTGATATAATCAACAAAAGCATATAGAACTCCTAATGTAACAGCTGTTGAGGCATTTAAAGATTGCCCTGCCACATACCAGATAAATGCGACAAATATAATATTACGCAAAACATTCACCAGATTATGGGATGTTAAACTATTTAAATTCAGCATCTTGTTCTGAAAGCGGAAATGCTCTTCATTTAATGCTTCAAATTCATGTTTTGTCTGTTTCTCCTTTCCAAATGCTTGGATAATATTCATTCCTTGTATGGATTCATTTATTACTCCGTTAATATCGCTATTCCTTGCTCTTATGACTTGATTATAACGGCTGGCAAATTTCCGATACAATTTAATCCACAGGAATAAAATTGGAATTAAAAATAAACAAATAAATGCAAGTTTCACATTTAAGATAAATAGGGCTACATAGATTCCAGCTATATAGATAGTACTGGAGAAAAAGTTGGAAAGTACTGTCACATACAGCTCTCTAATTGCTTCTGTATCATTTGTGACTCTTGCTACGACCTTGCCTGCTGGCAGATTATCAAAATATTTAATGGGCAAGCGCTGAATTTGGGCAAATACCTCTTCCCTCATCTTTTGAATCACTTTATTTGCAGATTTCTGCAAATAAAAATGCTGGCCATATTGAAAACCTGCTGCTACAATAACCAATGCAAAGTATATTATCAACAGTTTTATAATCCCTTGAATTTCTGGTTTATAGAAGGAAAATACCTCTGTTTTCGTTAATTTCTCCACAGGATAATTGGCGATTCTTTCTCCATCTGTAATCGTTAACTGTCCATTGGCATAAGATTTTTTTCCATCAAAAGCAATATCTTCTTTTACAAAAAGGAATTGTCTTTGCACCTGCATAATTTTCGCAGAAGCATTTTTCTTTGCTGATTTTGCTAATTTCTTTTCTTTGATATATTCCTTTCCTTTATATAAAACAGAACTGGAAGAAGAAGAATTTGTTTCATACCAAGTTGTTTCAATGCCTGATACATGATCATCAATGACTTTTTTTGCAATGAACGGCCCCATTAAATCAGCAGCGACTGCAATAGTCAACATAATTAAGGCTGCAATAATCGTTTTTCTTAAATTTAATCCATAATGAAATAAACGTTTTCCTGTACTCATGCCTGCACCTCCATTTCTGTAGATGCTTCCATTTGCTGTGTTGTAAATTGCTTTTTATACCACCCATTTTTCTGCATCAGTTCAGCATGTGATCCATGTTCTATAATCTGGCCATCATCTAAAACAATAATTTGATCTGCATGTTGCACAGCAGTCATTCGGTGTGTTGTGATAATGGTTGTTTTCCCTTTTCTTTCATTTTTTATATTTTCAATAATGTTCTTTTCCGTTTTGGCATCAACTGCTGATAGGGAATCATCTAGTATCAGTATTTCTGGATTTCTAATAAGGGCTCTTGCTATGGAAATCCGCTGCTTTTGTCCGCCAGAGAGGGCAACTCCTTTTTCCCCAACTAATGTAGCCAGTTTATTTGGCAGCATATTAAGATCCTGCTTAAATGAAGCTAATTCGATAGCCTTTTCTAAATCTTGTTCATTTGCATATTGATTGCCGAATAGTATATTTTCTTTGATCGATTTTGAAAATAATACATGATCTTGAGGAACATAGCCAATCCATTCCCTTACTTGCTCTAACGACTGCTCTTCTATCTCTTCCCCATTAATGCGTATATTTCCCTTGCCAGCCGGATACTCTCTTAGCAGCTGTTTAACAAAGGTAGTTTTGCCGCTTCCTGTTTTCCCTACTACACCAATTGTTTCCCCTTGTTTTATCCTCAAATTTACATTTTGCAAATTATCAGCAGAAGAAGATGGGTAGCGGAATACAACATTTTTAAATTCAATATTCTCTGGTTTTTTAATGCTTTTTACTATAGGGGCATCGGCTACATCAGCTTGATAATTTAATGTTTCCTGAACCCTGTCTAATGAGGCGTTTCCTCTTTGCATAATATTCATTAACTCTCCAATAGCAAACATTGGCCATACAATCATCCCTAAATAGACATTGAAGGTAACTAGCTGCCCTATGGAAATGTCCTGCTTAAAAACTAAAAAAGAACCGTAGCCTAATCCAATTAAATAGCTTAGCCCTACCAAAATGCGAACAGTTGGCTCAAATAAAGAATCAATCTTTGCTACAGCAATATTTTTATGAAAAACATCATTTGTTAATTGATGAAATTGCTTTTCTTCTTCTTTCTCTAATACATAGGCGCGAACTACACGAACTCCAGCGACAGACTGCAAGACACTGTCATTTAATTCGCCGAATGCATCTTGTGCTTCAGTAAATCGCTTATGAATTTTATTGCCATACACTTGCATAATCAACGCCATAATTGGCAGGGGCAAAATAGCGGCCAATGTCAGTTTCCAACTTACTAATATGCACATAGTTGCAATAATGGTAAGCATAAAGGCTGTGGAGTCAATTAATGTTAAAATCCCAAATCCTGCTGTAGTAGAAATGGCACGGAGATCATTGGTTGCTCTTGCCATTAAATCTCCAGTTCGATTCTTTTCATAGAAAGTAGGTGTCATTTTCAGCAAATGACCAAAAAAATTGCTTCTTAATTTTCTTTCTAAAAGAAAAGCTCCGCCAAATAATTGGTACATCCAGGTATAAGTAACATAGTAAGTAAATAAAGTAATGCCGATAACAGCAAGGATATAATAAACAGATTTTGCTGCTGTAAGTGTCCCCACATTTATTTCATCTATAAACATTCCTAGCAGCTGTGGCGGAATAATTTCCACTATCCCTATAAAAAGCAATAAAAAAACAGCAATCAAATATCTTTTTTTATGTTCTTTAAAAAACCACTTTAATTTAAATAATATCGAAAACATATTAGCCTCCTAATCCATCTTACTATCCACTTTTTGAATCCCTTTTCATTATTTTTTTTGGTTTATTGCATCTAATCATTTACATATTCCTCCCCCTTCAGTATTAGCTATAAAAAAGAGGAAAAAAAATCCTCATTTTTTAATAAAATGAAACTTCAATCAGTTAGGTAAGGCCAAAAGCCCCTTAATACGTGATAAACAACAAAAAGATAGACCGCAACAATGCGGTCTATCTTTCGAAACAAATGCATCTGTTACAAATAAATGTAACCTTCATTTGCCTAGTGTATGTTTTCCTCAAAGGAAAAATAAAGCTGGCTTATTTGCACAGCTCCCTTATCTAAACAGATGGAGGGGTTACAAAGATATTCAATTGTTTTAATTTCTTATTAATTAATCGAAACATTCTAACCCCTCCATTCAGTATAATAATTTTCTAATATAGTTAAACATTACCATTTTTCTATTATGAAGTCAATTGCAAAAATTCCGATAAAACCGCAGCCATTCCTGAAAAGCTGCCATCTTAGATTTTCCTATCTTTTGTTATTTCTAAAAATCTTTCTTTAGCTTCTCGTTCATTAAAACTGCTGAAAATCCGAAAATGATCCTCATCAATAATTCGAAAATGCTGGCTGATGATGTTTTGCTGCAATATGTATCCATTTCTATCTTCTATCTCACGCCACCATACTTTTCCGCCCATTGTTTTTTCTTTGCGATAATCCATCCCGTCATGTGCAACAGTTTCAAGTACTTCTAACGGTTCATCTCCAAAAAAATGGCGCACTGTTTCTGTTTCTCTAAAAAGGGCACATACTGCTACTACCGTGGACCAGCCTGCATACACTCTTCCTTTTTCTATTTGAACAAGCGTCTTTTTAGATACACCAATAACTTCTGCCATTTTGTCTTGTGTATAACCCGCCTCTGTGCGAATCAACCTCATTTTTTCTGATATTTTGATAATGATTTCTTCTCTAGTCAACCTTTTCATTCCTTTATTAGTCATGTGTAATTTTACACTTTTTCTAATAGTATAAACTTTAACAAAATATAATTCAAATCTATTTATACCTATCATTTTTAAGCAGGGAATTTAGTTCGATTGCTGGTTTTTTCCCATACTTTGTTTTATTTTTTTGAAATAGCTATTTTTCGACAAAATCCATCCCTACCTTCCTCAATAACTGCAAACAAAAAAGTGGCTGTCCCCGTACTTCAATCAGTGAGGGTTTCTTCCCCCCCCACTGATTGTTAGTTGAACCAATCAGGCTTTTATGGGCAAGTTTCTGCCACCTAGATTTTTCATTTTCTCTTACTATCCCTTAGGCAAGGGGCAAAAGCCTGTTAATGCGTGATAAAAAATGCCTTTTAAGTCCAGTCCCCTTTTTCTTTTTGTAACGCTATTAAATGGACCTGCTGTAAGGTCTTCCTTTGATACGCTTTTCCCGCAGGAATCTCGCACCTTCTGCTCCAATCAACAAAGTGCCAAAATTCATATCAGCAGAAATATAGCTTTTTTTAAATTAAATACAAAAAACCGCCTTTTCTTGTAAAAGGAAAAATGAATAGAAACCAAAATCAGGCGACGAAAAACAATTTGTTTTTCGTCGCCTGATTTTATTTTAGGACTTATTAGACAGCCGCTGTTATCTTTGGATTAAATGAGAGTTTTTTGTTGTTCCCGCTAAAGAGGTGCTGCAGCCCTTTGTTTCACATGATTTACTAATTGAACAGCTGGCGCACTTTCCTTGCTTGGATTTTTGAATAAAACGAAATAATGAATAGCTTGCGTAAAAAAAGATCAAGACTCCAAGTATTATGCTAGTTATCATAAATTATCCTCCTTTTTACGTTAATCCAAACAATCGCCCCACTTGATAAATAATGAATGAAATTCCATATGCGAGCATCAAAGAATAGACTACAGAAAAAGCAGACCACTTTTTTGAAGCTGTTTCCTTATAAATCGTTGCTAAAGTAGCAAGACAGGGAATATATAATAGAATAAATACCATAAAACTATAAGAAGCTAAAGGAGTATATACTTCACTCATTAAATGCTGCAAAGAATGGACATTAGGAACGGCATAAATAATATTCATTGCCGAAACAACTGCTTCTTTGGCGAGAAATCCAGTAAGCAAGGATGCGCCAGCTTGCCATGTACCAAACCCTAACGGTTTTAATAATGGAGAAATCAATTGGCCAATGGAAGCTAAATAACTATCATTCATGTCCACATTCATACCTGCAGGACCCAAATAGGTTAATAGCCAGATGACAACTGACCCTGCAAAAATAAAGGTTCCTGCCTTTTTCAAAAAACCTTTCCCTTTATCCCATGTGCTTTTCCATAAAACTTTAATGCTTGGCATTCTATATGGAGGAAGTTCAATAATAAATAATGACTTCTCGCCTTTTAAAATGGTGGCAGAAAGAAGCTTTGCCATAATTAAAACAAGGAGTACACTTAATAAATATATGGAAAATACAATAATTGCTCCATTTTCGGCAAAAAAGGCTCCGATAAATAAAGCATAAACAGGAAAACGTGCAGAACAAGACATAAATGGCAATAAAATAATCGTTAATAATCTTTCTCTTTTTGTTTCAATGGTTCTTGCAGCCATCACCCCTGGCACATTGCAGCCAAAGCCGATAATCATGGGAATTACAGCCTTGCCATTTAGCCCCGATTTCTCCATTAATTTATCTACTACTAATGCCACTCTGGACATATATCCAGAATCCTCCAAAAAAGATAAAAAGAAGAACAAAATAAATATTTGCGGAACAAAAACGAGCACGCCGCCGACTCCAGCAATTATTCCGTCAATGACTAATGTTTGTATAAAAGGAGCAACATTTAATGCTGCTAATGCTGTGTTGATTATCTCGGTAAAAAAGCCTGTAATAAATCCGTCCACTAAATCGGATAATCTTGAACCAAACCAATCAAAGGTAAGCATAAACATAAAGTACATAAGCAGCATAAATATCGGCAATCCTAAATACTTATTTATGACAATGCGATCTATTTTATTTGTGAGCGTTTCTTTGTTCGGCTCTTCCACAATTTCTGCACTAGACAGGATAAATTCTACTACATTTCTTCTTGCTTCAAATACTAGCTGTGCAGCTTCTTTGCCCATTTTGTTGGCATCTGCTTCTATCCTGTTAAGGAAATCATCCACCTTCCTTTTTCCTGCCAATAAATGCAGATGCTTAATGACACTGGCATTACCATCTATCAGCTGCAAGGTTAGCCAACGGGCAGATAGGTTGGTTTTTGAGTTCACCAATGAACTCATTTCAAAAATATATTGCTCTATCACCCTGCCGTAATCTACTTTTAATATGCTTGTGTTTGTATGGGCTGTTTCAGTTGCAGCATCTGCAAGTTCTGTGCAGCCCTTCCCTCTTCTTGCGCTAATAGCAACAACAGGGCATCCCAGCATGCTGGACAGTTTTTCTATTTTGATTTTTTTCCCATAGCTTTTTGCCACATCCATCATATTTAATCCAATCACAACAGGCTTTTCATATTCAATAAGCTGAAGAGTCAACAATAAATTTCTGCGCAATTGTGATGCATCCACAATATTGACTATTTTTTCAAATTCAGCCTGCAAAAGATATTCTGTAACAACTGCTTCATCCGCTGATAATGGATTTAAGGAATAGGCACCAGGCAAATCTACTAAATTGGCCTTTTTATTCTTAAATACACCAATTTTTTTCTCAATGGTTACACCGCTCCAGTTTCCAACATACTCATAGGAACCTGTTAAATGATTAAATAAAGAGGTTTTTCCTGTATTGGGATTTCCTAATAATGCTACTTCCATCTATTGAATCTCCACTTCCATTTGCAGCGCCTCTGTTCTTCTCACGCCAACTTTTGTTCCTTTGAATTCTAAAATATAGGGGCCACTAAATGGCATCTTATTTTCTACCAATACAACAGATCCTTCTGTAATACCAAAATCAAGCAATCTTCTTCTGACAAGTTCATTAACTTTTGACAAATTATTAATTTTTATTTTTTCACCAACTCGCAATTTTTCCTTCATCACTTTGTCTCCCTTCTATTAATTGAGAATGATTATCTTTATTCTTATTTATAGTTATAGCAAGAAAGGGAATATGACTCAATTAGGTAAAAGGGATAAATATTGACAATTTTAAGAATTTTCTTTTTTAAAACAAAAAATCATGCCCTTCTCCATCGCAGACGATTTTTAGTCTACTTTATAGAAAAAGACATGAATTCTTTACTTTATTTTATAATTTTTTAGCATATCAGTTAATTGTTCACTGCTTTGTGTCATTGCTTCCGCTGCTTTTGTTACATTCATAATGGCGGATATTTGCTCATCACTTGATGATGACACCTCTTCTACTGCAGCAGCTGCTGATTCTGAAACAGTAGTTATGCTAGAGATGGACTCTAGCATATGACTATTTTGTTCTACTACTTCTTTCAGCTCTTTATTTAATTCATTCACTGCCGCTATTATAGCCTGAACAGCAGTTGCAATAGAATTAAATTCATTTTCAGTGCCTGTTACAGCACTATTTAATTCTTCTGCTTGTGTGGTTGTTTCAAATAATGCTTGCACTGTTTTCTCTGTTTCTTTTTCAATGCTGAAAATCATTTCTTGAATTTGTTTAGTTGCTTCTCCCGTGCCCTCCGCAAGCTTTCTAACTTCACTTGCCACTACTGCAAATCCTTTGCCATGCTCCCCTGCTCTTGCAGCCTCGATACTCGCATTTAATGCTAGCAAATTGGTTTGTTCGGAAATGCTGTTAATTGTTACCGTAATTTTTGAGATATCCAAAATCTTTGTATATAAATTGGAAATTCCTATACTGACATGATCTGTAGCCTGTTTGGTCTGCTCATTGGATTTTTTCAATTGGGAAATCATGCTTTTGCCTTTTTGGGTCGCGTTTTCCGATTGTTGAGTTGCTTGCTTAATGATTGTATTTTTTTCATCCATTGTTTGGATAGAATAATTCAGCCGCCCCATTTCCCGATTTACTTCATCTAGTTCCGCGGCTTGTTCTGCTGCTCCTTTAGCGATCTCGCTCATCGCTCGGCCTATTTCCTCTGAACTTGCCGAAGTCTCTTCCGAAACAGCAGATAATTCAGCCGAATATTCAAGTATGTTATGGCTAATTTCTTTTGTATTGGAAAGTACAGCTCCCAATTGCTGTTTCATTTTATGAAAAGAGTTGCTTAAATCGCCAATTTCATCTTTTTTATCATAAATAAATTCCTGTGTTAAATCTCCATTTGCCACTTCTATAAAACGTGTATTTAATGTTTTTAATACAATGAATTTCTTTTTTATCAAAAAATAAAATATAATTCCGCTTACCAACGTAATGACAATGGAAGTTGCAATAAGTATTAATGGAATTTGACCTGAATTTATTCCCTCTGCAGCTGTAGTGAAATAATAAGTAATTACTCCACTAATTAATGATGTAAAAATAATCAAAACACTGACTATAAACATTAATTTAAAAAACAAACCATCTCTCTTTTTCATGAGTTGCTTCTCCCTTCTAAACCAGGCAAACGTTATGTTAAATTGCTTTGCTCTTCCATTTAATAAAACGCTATCATAAGCAATCATGGAAATTAAAAATTTTGCCTGTTCTTTATTAATTTCGGCTTTTTTTTTCAATTATTTAGAAGATTTTTCTTTTTATTGCGTTCTTATTTTTATAAATGAACTGCATGCTCTACCATCACAATAGCCATTTTTTATGATCACTGCACTGTTTGCTCTATTTTCTCCATCCTTTTTTAGGGTAAGCGAGTTCTTTCCATGCTGCATAAACTGCATTAAGAACTGATTTCTTTTACTGATAGAAAGGATGTATAAATCATGTTTCAGCTCCAAGTAAATAAGGATATTACACTTCGCCTATTAGAACTCCATGATGCTTCTGCCATTTTTCAGCTTATAGACCAAGATCGCTTATATTTGCGCGAATGGCTTCCATGGGTCGATCTTGTGCTATTTCCCCAGCAATACAGTACAATTATTCCACTTTGGCATAAACAATACGCAGAAAAACAGGGCTTTGAAGCCGGAATATTTTATAAAGAGAAATTGGTCGGCATGATGTCCTTGCAGCAAATAGACTGGCAAAATCGTCAAGCCAGCATTGGATACTTTTTAGCAAGCAGTGCACAAGGAAAAGGCATAATGACACGCACTGTTTCTGCTGTTTTGAATTATGCCTTTTATTATTTGAAATTAAATCGTATAGAAATAAAATGTGGTTTAAAAAACAAAAAAAGTATGGCTATTCCAGAAAAACTATTATTCACTAAAGAGGGGATTATCCGAGATGGAGAGTTCCTTTATGACCATTATCATGATTTAGTTTTATTTAGTATGCTCGCAAAAGAGTGGCATCATCTGCACAGAAAAGGCAAGAACAATGCTCCTTATGTTTAAATTTGATAAAATAAGAGAATTAATTAGAGAAGAGAAAAGTTACCTTCTAAATTTTACGTTTGATAATTATTAAGCCATAGATAAAAAATAATAACAATAAAAAATAATTGCAGCAATTTAAGCTAAAACTAATAGAAGATTCATTTAGCCATTAAGCGCATTTTTTTATTGTATATGGCAAATCCTATTTATCACGCATTAACGGACTTTTGCCTCCCGCTTAAGATAAAAGGGGCAGCAAAACATTTAGGTGGATAAAAATTGCTGATTAAAAACCCAATTGATTTCACTAACAATCAGTGGGAGAGCGGCAACCCTACTGATTGAATTTTCATTTTATCCAATATTAACGAATGGTGATGACTAGTATGATTTTAACAAATTTGCTTATAGTTTGTTTACTTATTGTATTCTCTGCATTTTTTGTTGCTTCAGAATTTGCTATTGTTAGAGTCCGTCCAACACGTATAGAGCAACTGATTGCAGAAGGCAATTCAAATGCCGTCTCGGTAAAACAGATTATTACAAATATGGATGGATTTCTTTCTGCCTGCCAGCTTGGAATAACGATAACTTCTTTAGGTTTAGGATGGCTAGGTGAACCAACTGTTACAAAGTTATTTCATCCGCTTCTCGATAAACTCCCTATCTCAGATTCATTTACTCATATTCTGTCTTTTCTTATCGCTTTTGGTTTAGTTACATATATCAATGTAGTTGCAGGCGAACTCTTTCCAAAATCAATTGCCATCCAGCAAACAGAAAGGGTTGCTTTGCTGCTTTCAAAACCATTGCTATTATTTTATAGGATTATGTATCCATTTATCTGGATTTTAAATAATGCAGCCAGAATCGTAGTGCGCCTATATGGCATTAAACAGCCAATAAACGAAACTGCTCCTTCTGAAGAAGAGCTGCATTATGTGCTTGCTGAAAGTTATAAAAGTGGGGAAATAACTACTTCTGAATATCATTATGTCAACAATATCTTTGAATTTGATAATCGGCTGGCAAATGAAATTATGGTGCCAAGAACACAAATGATTACATTACGCGAAGATCTGCCCTTAAAGGAAATAATAAAAATCATTACTTCTGAAAGATTTACACGCTACCCTATAACAAAAGGAGATGACAAAGATACCATCATTGGTTTTGTCCATATTAAACAGCTTTTAACAGACTGCATAAAAAATATATGCCCTGAAGAAAAGCCCTTAAAAAAATATGCACAGCCAATCATTCATGTTATGGAGTTTATTCCTATCCAATTACTGCTAATGAGAATGCAAAAGGATCGAATTAACATCGCCATACTAAATGATGAATTTGGTGGAACTGCTGGTCTTGTGACAGTAGAAGATATTCTCGAAGAAATTGTTGGAGAAATCCGTGATGAATTTGATGAAGATGAATTTCCGCTTATTCAAAAAATCAACGATAACCATTATATCTTGGATTCAAGGCTGCATCTAACAGAGGTAAATAATCTTTTAGCCATTAACTTAGAGCACGATGACCTTTATACAATAGGAGGATGGATTCTTGCACAAAACCCTGATTTAAAAAAGAGTGAATCTATATTTTACGATAATTATGAATTTAGTATAGTCAAACTGAATAAGCAGCAAGTCTCTCAAATAGAAGTAAAGGCAGTTGCCCCAAGTTTAGGGTGATTGCCTTTTTCACTCTTATACAAAAAATTCCTCCCTTCTCTATTCCGTACTTTCTTTGGCTGATTAAGAACATAATTTTATACTTCCTACATAGAATATATTGTACAAAAAGGTTTTTTTCTTTTATTTTTTCCTTCTATTGGGCAATATTAAATCTTATATTTTTATAATTTTTTGTATATCCATCAGCTTCTTGCTGCTGTTTCAGATAGTGAAATAACACAATTTTTTGTGAACAGTTAAATTATCAGAATAAAAAGAAAATTATAATTCCCCAATGTTTGACGACATAGTTTGGCTTAACGTATAATTATTGGTAATTATTTATGAAAGTTTGAGGTGGTATAATGGGGTTATCTATATAAATGTTGAAAGATTGCTGTTTATTTCTTTCAATAGAATGATTAATTATTATACTTGTCTCAAAAATATCAAAACATACTATTAATCATTTCTATTGATACTTATCGATTTTTGGCAAGAACAATTTTGTATAAGAATAGATGCAGATTGTTCACTATGTAAGAAAAAAATTAATTGATGTATTAATCAGGAGGTGACCCCTTACTCGTTTCATACGAGATAAGGAAACTTATTGGACATATTTAACTTGGTTTTTATAGCCATTTTGATTGCTTGTACTGCATTTTTTGTAGCTTCAGAGTTTGCTATTATTAGAGTTCGCAGTTCAAAAATTGATCAGCTAATCGAACAAGGAAACAAAAGTGCAATTGCAGCAAAAAAAGTAATTATGAATCTTGATGAATACTTATCTGCATGTCAATTGGGTATCACGATAACAGCCCTTGGAATTGGCTGGTTTGGTGAAGAAACAATTCAACACTTTATTGGTCCTTTACTAGAATTGATTTATGTACCAGAAACAGCTATAAAAATCCTATCGTTTTCACTTGCTTTTGCTATTATCACTTTTTTGCAAGTGGTAGTTGGGGAACTGGCGCCAAAAACAATAGCTATACAAAAGGCAGAGCTTATCACGCTAATTACCGCTCGCCCTTTAATTATTTTTTATAAAATTTTGTATCCGTTTATTTGGCTATTAAATAATTCCGCAAGAGTAATTATAGGTTTTTTTGGATTTAAGCCTGTTTCAGAACATGAACTTGCTCATTCTGAAGAAGAGCTTAGAATTATTTTTTCTGAGAGTTACAAAAGTGGAGAAATTAATCAATCTGAGTTTAAGTATGTAAACAAAATTTTTGAATTCGATAATCGAATTGCCAAAGAAATCATGGTTCCGCGCACTGAAATTATTTCTCTCGAACAAACAAGTACCTTGGAGAATTTATTGGAATTAATCTATAAAGAACAATTCACCAGATATCCTATAACGGATGGAGATAAGGACCATATCATTGGTATGATCAATGTAAAAGAAATCATGGCCGAACTCCTTCGCACAAATGACTTGCACGAGAAAACACTTGAGCCTTATATAAGGCCAGTAATTAGGGTTATTGAAACTTTCCCTATTCAAGATTTACTTGTAAAAATGCAAAAAGAACGAATTCATATGGCTATTTTAATGGATGAATATGGTGGCACTTCTGGGCTGGTAACCGTTGAAGATATTATCGAAGAAATTGTCGGCGATATCCGCGATGAATTTGATGTAGATGAAATCCCAAGTGTGCAAAAGGTGAAGGAAGATCATTACATTATTGATGCAAAAGTATTGCTTACTGAAGTAAGCGGATTGTTAGGCATTGATTTACATGATGAAGACATCGATACACTAGGAGGATGGATTTTAACCTCAAAATATGAAGCGGCTGAAGGCGACACTATTATGTTTGAATCCTTTACTTTTAAAATATTAGAAATGGAAGAACATCATGTTAAATATATTGAAGTGCAAAGAATTCCCGAAATAAATAGGAATAAAGAGACTGCTGGCGAGCTGGAAGTTAACAATACTGCTATCTCAGCGCCAACAAATGCTGAGATTGTATCCTAGGGAATTCTGCCCTAATTAAAAAGGAAGCAAAATGCTTGATGTCAAGCATTTTGCTTCCTTTTTCACTCTAAATGATCATTTGTTTCATCAAATTTATATCCTACCCCCCATATAGTATGAATAAATGGCTGCTCTTTTGTTCCAATTTTATTTCTTAACCTTTTAATATGAACATCTACGGTTCTTTCATCTCCATAAAATTGATATCCCCAAACCCTATCAAGAAGTTGTTCTCTTGTAAATACTTGCTTAGGATTGCTGATTAGATAATAAAGAAGGTCAAATTCTTTTGGGGTCAAATTGGAAAGAATTCTTCCGTTATACATTACTTCCCTTGTTTCTTTGCTGATTTTAAAATGTTCGCTTTCTAAATAGTTTTGTTCTTGCTTAACAGAAACATCTTTTTGATAACGCCGCGTAACCGCCTTAATTCTTGCCATTAACGTCAATGGGCTAAATGGTTTTGTAACATAATCGTCTGCTCCCATCTCTAATCCCAGCACTTGATCCGAATCGCTGTCTTTTGCTGTCAGCATAATAATAGGGACTGTACTAACTTCCCTGATCTTTCTGCATATAGTGACACCTTCCATTCCTGGAAGCATCCAATCTACAATAATAATATCCCAATTTTGATTTTCCATAAAAAAGTCTAATGCTTCTTTTCCATTATGAATAAATTTACCCTCATAGTGTTCTTTTAAAAAAAACATTTCAAGCATAGAACATACACTTTCATTATCTTCTATAACAAGTATCTTCATTTTATCCATCCTCACCAATTTATCCATTCCACCACTGCCTATTTTGGTTACTTATATTATAGCAAAAATTACCGCTAGACAATCATGTTGTCTTCAGGCAAATGTGACATTGCCATAAAAACCATATGATATAGAGCTTGTAATCATGGAATAGAGGTGTCTTCTTCTTTTCCTTTAGAGGTTTCACTCCTTCTTTTCTAATCCATATAATACCTAAATGATCAATGCAATTTAACACAGTTTTTCTTAAATAAAAAAACAAATCAGATTTTCTTCTGATTTGTTTTTTTGAGAATCAAATAGATGGAAAATTACTCAATCCCTCTCCCGCTTCTTTTTTATTAAATCCATGTACTGATTTTTTCTAATGGAAGACGATCCGTTTCACGTCCAGGAGATGCAGCTTTTCCAATTGTAATGAGCATGATTGGTAAATAGCGTTCAGAAATTTGAAACTCTTTCACAAAAGCAGCACGATTAAATCCGCCAATTGCACAAGTGTCTAAACCAGCCCCTTTAGCCGCTATCATTAGTTGCATGGCAGCCAGCGAAGCATTGCTGTTTGCTGCATCTCTAGGATAATCTGGATTTTGGTAGGCTCCATTAATTTGCCCTTTAATCATTTCTCCGATTTCTTCTGTCAGTCTGCCTTTTTCAATATCTTCAGCAAAAATTTGTTGTGCATTTTTATTTGCTTCCAAATCTCCTAAAATGGCAATAACAGCAGAAGATTGCGCAATTTGTGCTTGGTTAAAGGCAATTGGCAATAGTTTTTGCTGTGCTTCTTCTCCATGAAAAACAACAAAATGCCATTGCTGCAAATTCCAAGCGGAAGGAGCTCTTCCTGCAAGGGTCAAAAGCTCTTCTATCTCTGCTTTTGTTAATTTATAGTTTTCATCATATACTTTAACTGCTCTGCGATCTTTCAAAACTTGAAAAAACTCAGTACTATTAATGGTTGCTGTCATAACTTTCCTCCTAATATCCGCTTACTTTTTGTAACTTGTAAATAGAATAGTATAACTAATTTTTAAATTAGTCAACCATTACATCATTTAACATGTATAATCCTTTTCCTTTTAGGGAACTTTTATTGTACATTTATAATGCACATTTATTTTTTATAAAGGAGTTACTACTATGATCCATATAATCGGTGTTACCAATGAAAATAATGTAGTAACAAACATATCATTGGAAGAATTGTTTCAAAATCAAAACCAATACTTATGGTATTGGATTGATTTTGATCAACCAACGGAAAAAGAAATATTCTATTTGACAAAACCGTTAAATTTCCACCCGCTCTCCATTGAAGACTGTTTACATAATCTGCAGAGACCTAAAATAGATTATTTTGATGACTATACTTTTTTTGTTACGCATAGTCTAGATTCTAAAACGTTTAAAAAAGAAGAGTTGAATTTATTTCTCGGCAGCAACTTTATTGTCTCTTTTCATCATCATTTCTCTACAGAGGTGCAGCTTGTCAAAGAAAAACTGGAAAAAGAAAAAGAAGCAATAAACTGGACTCAATATACTGTCCTTTATCAATTATTAGATCAGCTTGTAGATCATTACTTTCCAATTGTCTATAAAATTGAAGATTTTTTAGCAGAAATTGATGAAAATTCTCAAAATAAAACGATGGAAGTACTTCTAGATGATTTATTCGCAACAAGGCATCATTTATTATCAATTAGACATACTGTTATTCCAATGAGAGATTTGCTCTATCAGTTAATTAACACAAATAAGCTTGCAGCTGTTTGGAATAAGCGGGAATATTATTCTGACATATATGATCATTTATTAAAGCTTGCTGAATTGATTGAATCCAACCGCGAAATAACTACTGATATTAGAGATAGTTATTTATCTTATAATTCCCATCACTCTAATCGCATTATGCAAATCTTGACTATAATTACTACCATCTTTATGCCACTTAGTTTCCTTGCTGGTTTATATGGAATGAACTTTCTTTATATGCCAGAACTTCATTTACGATATGGATATTTTATTTTGCTTGGTGTTATGCTTTTCATTGTTCTTGCCATGTTTTTATGGTTTAAGCAAAAAGGATGGTTTAAATAAGATAGGAACTGCAAATGAAGAAGGATAGCTTTTAACTCAAAAAGCTATCCTTCTTCATTTGCAATCGCAGTACCAAACTAACATATATTGAATTTTCAAACAAATAAATAGGTAATCTTTTTATCGTATGATAAAATTAAATTAACATCTCCTAATCAACTAATGCTTCAAAATCGGCAATTTTTTTCCTTCTTCCTGTTTTCGTTCTTTTTTAATTAAGGTATTTCCTGCTAAAACTTCCATGCAATATTGCGCCTCCTTCTACTAAAATATCTAGGATGCCTTATTGTATGAGAGCAAACTACTCTTTTTTAAAATTTGCTCGACAGAAGCGAGCAACACTTTTAAAGCAGTGCTTTGCTAAAAAAACATTATGTATAGATAGCATCTGGCAAACTAAAATAAATAATTGGAGGAATAAAATGGAAACACCCAGTTTAGATAATCAACTTGTAGCGAACAAGCCTCAGCACAAAGTATTGCCAAAAAAGGTATTAGCGCAAAGGGCTTTTTTTATTATTGTCGGCAGTATCTTGATGGGAATAGGCATTGAAGAATTTCTTGTTCCAAACCAAGTATTGGATGGCGGCATTGTAGGCATCTCTATTATCTTATCCCACTTGCTGCACTTCAAACTAGGCTATTTTATCTTCTTATTGAACATTCCTTTTTTTTATATTGGCTACAAGCAAATAGGAAAAACATTTGCGTTTTCCACTCTTTTAGGAATAACCGTTCTTTCTATTACAACCATTATGCTTCATGACGTTCCTGTTTTTACAAATGATTTACTTCTCGCTACCGTCTTTGGCGGAATAATTCTTGGATTTGGCGTAGGCATTGTTCTTCGATTTGGAGGATCATTAGACGGAACAGAAATCCTCGCACTGCTTTTCAGTAAAAAGCTCCCTTTTTCTGTTGGTGAAATCATTATGTTTTTTAATGTGTTTATTTTTATCTGTGCAGGGTTTGTTTTTTCATGGAATCGCGCCATGTATTCTCTTATTGCTTATTTTATTGCATTTAAAGTAATTGATATTGTTATCGCAGGTCTTGATGAATCAAAATCTGTTTGGATTATAAGCGATAATTCCGATATTATTGGGGAAACCATTATTGCCAGATTAGGACGAGGTGTTACGTATCTAAAGGGCGAAGGCGCCTATACAGGAGATAATAAAAAAGTGATCTTCTGTGTAATAAATAGGCTTGAGGAAGCCAAATTAAAAACAATTGTAGAAGAATTGGATCCGGCAGCTTTTTTAGCGGTTGCCAATATAGCAGAAGTTCGAGGAGGAAGATTTAAGAAAAAAGATATTCATTAATACCGCTTATAGTGAGAAATGCATTCTTCTTCATTAAGATAAAGTGAAACTTCAATCAGAAGATCTTTTCACTTTCTTCCACTGATTGCTCCTTGAAGAGAGATAGGAGATAGTCTATGTTCTTTCCTATAGGCTTTTGCTCAGCAAGCTTCTCCCACTTAGATTTTTTTTCCTCTTCACGCTCAAGGTCAGGTGCAAAAGCCCATTAATTAGGGATAAGTGTGGAAAAATCTTCTGCACTTTTTTGCTTGCTAAACATTTATTTATAGGCTGTTTCCCCCTTTGTTTGGGTATATTGATAGCATTCGCTGTTAATTGTTTTTTAAAAGAACTATATTCATGAATAGATGTTTACTTCTTTTTATATTCGTCTATGATTTTTGTATGAGGGAGGACAACAATGAAACAATATGGAACTATTTTTATTTTGCTATTTTCCATTCTTTTTTGTTTTACTTGGATGATAGGATTAGGGTGGGTTTTGGTAGACCATTCCTCAACAACCAGCAATCAGGAGCCACCAGAATCGCCCGCTATCGATAATTCATCTGTCAATAAAAAAGATGGAGTGCACCTGCTTGCACTTGGTGATTCCTTAACGAGAGGAACTGGGGATGATACGGGCAAAGGCTATGTTGGCTACTTAAAAGAAAGCATCGAAAAAGAATCTAATCAGAAAATTACCCTTTCTAATTATGGAATTAAAGGAATGACCTCAGCCAAACTAGCAAAACAAATAAAGGAAACTGAAATAAAAAGGAAAGCTAACCATGCAGATATTCTCTTTATTACTATCGGTGGAAACGATCTATTTAAAGGTGGAGAAACACTGAAACACTATGACAAACAATCCATCTCTGCAATCAGCCGTTCCTATACGACTAACTTAAAGTCAATTCTTACCACCCTTCGCTCTGTGAATAAAGACGCTCCTATTTATTTAATCGGACTATATAATCCCTTTAATAATTTAGAAAACAGCAGCATCACATCAGAGATTGTCCGAAATTGGAATAATGAAACAGCTGAAATTTGTGCTGCCTTTGCCAATGTAATATATGTTCCCACATATGATATTTTCCAGCAAAATATTCAGTCTTTCCTTTATTCTGATCATTTCCATCCAAATGCAAAGGGATATAGATTGATGGCTGAAAGGGTTGCGGCCCTAATATCTTGGGAGGTCGAAACAAAATGAGCGAAATTACGTTAGCTGTTAAACATTTACATAAAAAAATCGGCAAAAAAAGGATTATTAAAAATATTAGTTTTGAATTAAAAACTGGCGAAGTATTTGGCTTTCTCGGTCCCAATGGAGCTGGAAAAACAACTACTATCCGCATGCTAGTGGGTCTGATTAAACCTACTTCAGGAACGATTCATATTTGCGGATATAATATTGAAAAGAATTTCCCTAAAGCAATGGAAAGACTCGGCTGCATTGTAGAAAATCCAGAGCTTTACCCCTATTTAACAGGATGGGAAAATTTAAAGTTTTTTGCGAGAATGCTCAAAAATGTAGATGATCAGCGCATTCAAGAAGTTGTGAATCTAGTTGGGCTGAACAATCGCATTCATGATAAAGTCAAAACCTACTCTTTAGGCATGAGACAAAGGCTTGGGATAGGACAAGCCCTTTTAAACAAACCAAAAGTATTAATACTCGATGAGCCAACAAATGGTTTAGATCCTGCCGGCATTAGGGAAATGAGAGAATTTATTCGGTACTTGGCAGAGAAAGAAGGACTGAGTGTATTAGTTTCTAGCCACTTGTTAAGTGAAATTCAAAATCTATGTGATCGTGTTGCCATTATTTTAAACGGAAAAATTATCCATACTGAATATGTGCATAATCTATTGGCAGAACAGGAAAAGTTGATTTGGCGAGTCTCTCCCCTTGATAAAGGGTTTGCCATTCTAAAAAAAGCGGCACCGTCAGCAAAATTGGATAATGAATATATTATTACTCCCTATTCAGAAAATGCTATAGCCAATTGGAGCAAACTATTATTTGAGGCAGGAATTGATATTAAAGAAATGAATCGAAAAATCCCTTCATTAGAAGACCTCTTCCTTGAACTGACTGGAGGTAGCTCTGTTGAATAATTTAGTTTATAATGAAATGCTTAAACTAGTAAAAAGCAAACGAATAATTGTTGTCACATTAATTATTGCAGTGATGATTTCCATGTTTACATATGCCCAGTACCGTGAAATGGAAAATGTAAAAAAAAGACTTGGTGACACAGATTGGCGAACCACTTTGCAGCAATCGATTATCGATATGCAAAATCGAATCGGCTCAAGCGGAATATCCGAAGAATGGAGAAATCAGCTAAAGGTAAGAATTGACCAGTCTCAATATTATTTAGATCATGATATAAACCCACAAGATCCAGGCGCACCTACTTTTTTGCGGGTTTTTTTAGATAACTCGATACAGCTTTTGCTTCCCTTGATGATCATGATTATCGCATCTGATTTAGTTTCATCAGAAAAAAGCATCGGCACGATTAAACTGCTCCTGACAAGGCCAGTCAAACGTTGGAAAATCCTAATGAGCAAATATATAATACTTATTTTGTCCGTTTCCTTTATTTTATTTATTTTTAGTTTATGTGCGTATGTTATTTCTGGATTATTCTTTGGCTATGGGGGATGGAGTGCACCCATTTTAACTGGATTCACAGTGAAAAATGGAGAATTAAATACTGTTGGTGTTCATCTTATTCCACAATGGCAATATATTCTAATGGCATGTGGACTTGCATGGTTTGTTTCAGTGGTAATTGGAACCTTATCATTTATGCTATCTGTTCTTATTAGAAGCACTGCAGCAGGAATGGGCGTTATGCTTGCCTTTTTAATCTCTGGAACCATTATCAGTTCCATTGCTTCCTCGTGGGAGGCCGCTAAATACTTATTTATGGTTAATTTGCGTTTAACAGACTACCTGCAAGGAAATATACCGCCAATTGAAGGAATGACCCTGCCCTTTTCGTTGTCCGTGCTAGCAATATGGGGAGCAGTTGGATTTATTGTCTCCTTTTTATTTTTTACTAAAAAAGATATTTATTAACAGAAAACAAAACCACCAAATTTCATACTTGGTGGTTTTGTTTTCCTATTTGCTTTGTTCTTGCACTACTAATGAGAGAAATTTATTGTCTTTAATATTATGATTAATTGTGACCAAAACAATCTTTTCTTTGCCATTTTCCTTTACTAAAAATTGAAAGGCATCTTGCACTTCCATTGTAGAAACCTTTTTTCTTCCTTTATATTCATAATCTGTTACCTTTTCATTTGGATAATCTGCTTTCACTACAGCTATTGCAATATTGCCGTATTTCTCATAATCCAATTTTTGCACAGCAATATTATGGGATGGAAACATAATCGCCATTAACAAAATCACTGCAATTAAAATAGGAAAAGAACGATTTTTCATAATAAACCTCCAAGTTTTATTTTTCCTATTATTTGTTTCCCTTTATTTTTTATGTGCTTCTTCCAACTTTTTTACTTCTTGAATTAATATTTTGGGGATTTCCTTATTTCGTTTCCATTCCTCTGGAAATGTATGAAGAGGCGGATTTGTTTCCTCTATTAATGGACATATTTCTATTGTCAATGCAGGAAGCTTATATTTATCTATAAACCAGTCTGTATAGCCTGCACCTATCGCATCCTCATCTGGAACTCCTAATTTGTATCCAGTAGCAGCACTGATTTTTTCAGCTATTTTGCGATCTCTCTCTGTATACTCACCATTTTTATACTGCCAATATATCTCTTGTCCAGAGGAATGGTAACTAATCGCAATACTCGGCTTTATCTTTTCTGTAAATTCAACAATTGCTTTGACTTCTTTCGCTTCAAATGGTTGATGCCCTTTATAATTTTTATATGATGGTCTTTTGCTGGCATAATACAATTCATCCCAGCCGGCAGAATATTGTCTATTTAAATCAATCCCTAGTCCATTGCTTTTCCATTTGGAAAAATCAGTTGAACCTTCATTCATTTTTTTTATATTCCTTTTAGCAAAAAAGGGGAATTTATCTATCTCTCCTTGCTGGATTGTAACCCCATCCGGATTAAGCATTGGCACAAACCAAATAGAGACATCTGCTAATTCTTTGTTTAAATTGGATGAACTTGCATAGTTTTCCACCATATTCATAAGCAATAAAGAAGTAATCCACTCTCTGCCATGATGAGAGCCTATCATCAATATATTTTTTTTGCCGCTTCCCAAATGAATAGCATATAATTTGCGGCCATATTCGGACGTTCCAATTGTTTCTAGTTGAAGACGATCTTTATACTTGCTTTTCAACAGCCAAACATCCTGTTGATATTCTTTATAGGAATACGGTTTGCTGCTGTCTATCACGGCAGCTTTTGAAATAGTTGGAATATATAACAGTTGCCCCAAAAGCAGAATTATCATTATTTTTTTCATCTTAACACCTTTTTTTCCTTATTATGTGAAAAAACAAAAATCTTATTCATCATAAAATATACAGGTAAAAGATGATAATGCTTTTATATCAACATAACCAAGTTTTAGGATGCAATCTTTTTTTGCGTATTCATATACTATTATCATCTCCTTCAGATAAAGGAGGCTCTTGAATTGAATAAAATGGATTATGATCGTGCTCTTTATTATACCCATCGTTCAGAATGGGATAATCTCTTAATATTAATGGTCCGTACAAAAGATAATTTTTTATCAAAAAAAATTGAATCTTTCCTGCATGCATACAATTTTGAACATAACTATTCTGTAATTGAAGAAAATCTTTATTCATTACTCCGCTATATCGAACACGCCAACGAATTAGCAATGGATGAATATATTCACACAAATTTAAGTTAACAAACAGAATTCCACCACCAAAAAGGTGTCCCAAATTTTAGGGACACCTTTTTATGGTAAATCATTATTTTTTATATCCTACTCTATAGATATCATGTCTTCTATCTTTTAGCTGTCTTACTGTTCCATCTTGGCGCTGTCTCCTTAATACCTCTAAATCTACATCTCCAATCATGACCATTTCTATATTGGGATTTGTCTCTCCAACAATCCCATCACGGGCAAATTCAAAGTCAGATGGAGCAAATATAGCAGATTGGGCATACTGAATGTCCATATTTTCCGTTTGCGGAAGGTTCCCTACTGTTCCTGCTATTACAGTATAAATTTGATTTTCAACAGCACGAGCCTGTGCACAATAACGCACTCGCAAATACCCTTGGCGATCTTCTGTACAAAACGGCGTAAAAATAATTTTGGCACCCATATCTGTTGCGATGCGGGCAAGTTCAGGGAATTCAATATCATAACAAATTTGAATAGCAATTCTTCCGCAGTCTGTATCAAATACTTTAACTTGTTCGCCTCGATTAATTCCCCACCATTTTCGTTCATTTGGTGTTATATGTAGCTTATACTGTTTTTCAATCGTGCCATCTCTTCTAAAAAGATAAGCGATATTGTATATTTCATCATCATCTTCTTTTACAAAATGAGAACCGCCGATAATATTTATATTGTATCTAATTGCTAAATTAGTAAATAACTCAATATATTGTTCTGTATATTCCGTTACTCTTCTAATAGCAATGCTAGGAACTTTTTCTTCTAAAAAAGACATCAGCTGTGTTGTAATCAGTTCAGGAAATACAATAAAATCTGATTCTGCATCAGAAGCTACATCTGTATAATATTCCACTTGATTAGCAAAATCCGTAAAGCTTTCAATTTGCCTCATCATATATTGTACGACACAGATTCGCACAGGATAGCTGCTTTTAAAAAAGCGTTTTGTTTGCGGCAAATACTCCACATTGTTCCATTCCATTAAAGTGGCATATTTCTTGGACTGGGTATCATCGGGCAAGTAATCAGGATTTATGCGCATTAAGGTAAAGCCATTAATCAGCTGAAAAGAAAGGACTGGATCATAAATTTTATGATGAGACACCTCTTGTACATATTCCTTTGCCGTCATTTTATCTTCATATTTATAATAATTAGGGATTCTCCCTCCTATTATAATGCTTTTCAGATTTAATCTTCTCACTAATTCTTTTCTCGCTTCATACAATCTGTGCCCAATTTTCATCCTTCTATATTTAGGATGCACCATTACTTCAATGCCATATAAATTGTAGCCATCTGGATTATGATTTGTTATGTATCCCCTATCTGTCACATCATCCCAAGTATGTCTGTCATCATATTCATCAAAATTAATAATTAAACTAGAGCAGGATCCAATAATTTCTCCATCATACTCAGCAACAAATTGCCCTTCTTGAAATAGTCTTAAATGACTTTTAAGCTGTTCTTTTGTCCATGGCTCCATTCCTGGAAAACAAATAGACTGCAATGGCAATATACGTTCAATATCTTGATATTCCATGTTTCGAATTATTAGTTTTTTCTCAAACTTTGATAAATCTAGCTTCGTCATATCACTAAACTCCCTTACATTGTATATTTACTTACATTTCCCTTTTTTTCTATTCTGTAATCTAAATATGTTATTTCTATTCTAATATTCTTAGTCGAATAACAGCAAATCACAGAGATGATATATGCCTTTATAAATATCGTTCTGTTAAACTTGCCTGTTGATTTCCACCCCATTAAATACAATGTCAAAACCACCAATAAGCTTTCATATAACAATAAGAAGAAATAGACGATTGACTTCATTTTATTTACAGTATGGCTGATTTTCTTTATACTTTTTATATGACTTTGTGAATGAATTAAACAAAAATGATTTTCTGGGTCTCTGATACTTGTAGAAGGCATTCTTCTTCTAAGAAAATCATCCAATTTCTTTAACAGAGACTCTTATAAAAGAAATCACTGACAAAGGAGAAATATCTGGTGAAAAATAAAAATAATCCTACCGATGCTCGGGAGTACATTCTTTTTCTTGCATGGATTGCTTCTTTGATAAGCATGTTTGGCAGTTTATACTTCTCCGAAATCAGGGAATTTGAACCTTGCACCTTATGCTGGTACCAGCGAATTCTTATGTATCCACTTGTTATTATTTTAGGATTGGCTGTCATAAAAAAAGACTATAAAATAACCTTCTACACCATGGTTCTCTCTGGAATTGGGGCATGTACCTCTATGTACCACTACTCCATTCAAAAATTCCCTTTTTTATCTAATACAGCTCCTTCCTGCGGAAGAGTTCCTTGCACTGGAGATTACATTAATTGGCTAGGATTCATTACCATTCCATTGCTCGCTTTAACTGGTTTTATCATCATCTTTATCTGCAGCGTTATTGTTTGGAGACAATCAAAAAAAAATAATGAAACCAACGTAGGATAATTCATACTAATAAATAGAGATCCTATAGAACAATAAAAAAGAGCAAGGAATAAATTCATTTTCCCTGCTCCTTTTTTAAATATATTAAGCAAAAGCTTTACACTAGATACGCATTTGTAGCTTCTGTATACATGCTAAATGCCGTGCCATGCATCTCTGTTTCTTTTCGATTCTTGAAGTTCTCAAAACTAAAAGGGAAAAATAATTGAAAGTCATTTAATATATCCACATTTTTTTCAAAAATTTGTTTATAGTCATCCATATTTTCTTTATTTTCCAATATAGATAAAATAGTCTGCAAACTTGTAATCACTTGATAAGAGCTTTTTAATGTACGGATTTGCTCCATTTGCTCATCTGTCGGACTTAATACCCCTAATTTTGAAAAACGTCTAATATCATCATCCGAAAAATAATAAGGAAAAATCGTGGAATAAAATAGTTGAATAAGTTCGTTGATTTTCTCTTCTTGCGTAGGTGTTGATGCGTAAACTACCTTCATTTAAAAGGACCACCCTCTTTTATTTGGTTGAATGTTTTTTTGCATAAAGTGAAACTTCAATCAGTGGGAATTTTCTTCATCCCATACTGATTGTTAGCTGAACCAATCAGGCTTTTATGGGCAGTTATCCCCCCTAGATTTCTCGGTTTCTCTTACAATCCCTTAGGTGGGGGTTTTACTGCCCGTTAATGCGTGATAAAGTAATATCAATAGAATAACATACTAAAATGCTGTTTTCCGTGGTAATTAAAACCATGATATGCAGCTTACTGCGTTTTTAAAACATATTCACCATTATTTCCAGAAAAAGGAGTCCTAGAATGATTAAAACTGAACGAAAAGGAGATTGGCTTCTTCTTTATATTCCAGAAAAATGGGGAGGAATTGTACTAGAAGATTTATTTAAAACTGTTTTATTTGCTTCAAAAAAGCAAATTCACTTATATAAGATGGAAAAGAAAGTGCTGATTAATAATAAACAGGCAAATTGGAATCTTTCACTACAAAAAGGAGATATTATTAAAATCCAATTATTCTATCCTGTTCCATCCACCATTATTCCAACCTTTATGGATATAGATATCCTTTATGAAGATGATCACCTTATCATTGTCAATAAAAAGCCATTTATTGATACACATCCAAATATTGCAGAAGACACAGCTACTTTAATAAACGGGACAGCTTTTCACGTATTAATGAATGGAGAAGAAAGGCAAATAAAACATATTCATCGTCTGGATAGAGACACATCTGGCTGCATTTTATTTGCTAAACATGAACTAATCGGCAATATGCTTGATCATATGCTGAGTGAACGAAAAATTAAAAGGACATATATCGCACTTGTTCATGGTTCCTTTTCCACTAAAAAAGGAACCATTAATAAACCTATTGGAAGAGATCGTCATCATGCCACAAGAAGAAGGATTTCACAAAATGGAAAAAATGCCATTACTTATTATAAAGTAATAGCGGAACAGAAAAAGGAATCCTTATCTTTAATTACATGTACTCTAGATACAGGAAGAACTCATCAAATCCGTGTTCATCTGAGTTCTATTGGCCATCCTCTTGCAGGAGATACATTGTACGGAGGAAAACCAATTTTTAATAGACAGGCATTGCATGCAGCAAAAATAGAACTGATCCATCCCATTACCGAAGAAAAAATAGAATGTTATGCACCATTCATTGATAACCCTGCTATTTTTCCTAAATTTGACATTTTCAGCTTGTAAAAAAACAGAGGCTCTCATTTTTCGAGCCTCTGTTTTTCTTTTAGTATTATTTATTGCTACTACGCCGTTTTGCGCATACCTTTCATAATCAGGCTTAAAACAAAAACTAAAATGACTGCACCGATAATACTTGGAATAATTGCAAAGTCAGCGATAGCTGGACCCCAATCACCAAGAATCAGTGATCCTAACCAAGCACCTACAAAACCTGCGATAATATTGCCGATAATTCCACCAGGTATATCTTTACCTACTATTAAACCTGCAACCCAACCAATAATACCACCTATAATTAATGACCATAAAAATCCCATAAATAACAGCTCCTTTTTAAACATTTAATCAATCTAAATATGATAGTCCAACTTAGTGTATGCTGCAGCATGTTTTACTTTAAACTTCTTAAGTTTTACTATCTGCTTGTACTTTATATTTACCACACTAACTTTTTTTTAAACCCCTAAAGAACCATTATGTATAATGATCCAATTTTCTTATAATAAAGAAAAGCAAAAAATACTTCTAGAAAATTTTTCTTTGACTAGAGAAAAATTTTCTAGAAGTATACTAATAACCATTTATTTAAAAGAACAAGGCATCAAGACTATACGCCCCCGCTCCTGTAAAAGCAACAGAAAGTGCTGTAATAATATATAGTAAATTTAATTCATAACCATTTGAAGCTGCCCAAAACCCATTTGCAGCATGAACCTTACTAATTGCAACAATCATTGTAATAATAATCAGCAAAGAGGCAATTGGCGTAAACAGTCCTAAAACAAATAGTAAACCACCAATAAACTCACTTAAACCAGCAAAAATAGCCATTGTTTTTCCTGGTTTAATTCCAATTGACTCAAAAAAACCGCCAGTTCCTTCTAATCCATGTCCACCAAATGAACCAAATAATTTTTGTGCACCATGACCTATAAATGCTAAACCTACCACTAAACGAATAAGCAAAATGCCGACACTTACCAATACTTCCATTTCTAACAACCCCTTTTCAGATAGTTAAAATTAAGATAGTATGATTTCAAGATATTTAATAAAAAGTAGTTTCTCCCCTTTCTCCTTAACTATATGCAAAAAAAAATCTAACATGCTTACCATGTTAGATTTTTTTCCTTATTGCTTTGGATTGTTTGATATGCCTTTTTACAGCAATGAAAGAAATAGGTCTTGAAATCGGGATAACATTCTAAAATAACAAGTTATCTGGATTACTCCCTGTTCTTTCATTCATATTTAACTGATCGAGCTGATTCATTTCATCTAAACTTAATTGAAAGTCAAAAATATCAGCATTTTCTTTTAATCTTGCTGGAGTAATGGATTTTGGAATGACAATAATATCGTTTTGAAGATGCCATCTCAAAATAACTTGCGCAGGTGTTTTGCCATGTTTATTTGCAATATAGTTAATGGTTGGCTCATTCAGCAATCTGCCTTTAGCAAGTGGCGACCAAGCTTCTACTTTAATATCTTTAGATTTGCAATAATCCCGTAATGCTTCTTGTGATAATCTTGGATGAAGTTCAATCTGATTTACTGCAGGATGTTCATTTGCATTCTTTAATAGCTGCTCTAAATGATGCTCATGAAAATTACTTACGCCAATTGCTCTTACTAATCCTTCATCATATAATCTTTCAAAAGCTTTCCATGTTTCTACATATTTATCTTTTCCTGGCCAATGAATTAAATATAAATCAATATAATCTAAATCTAATTTTCTTAAGCTTGTTTCAAAAGCCTTTAAAGTCTGATCATAACCTTGATCATCATTCCAAAGTTTTGTTGTAATAAATAGTTCTTCTCTCGAGATAGCGCTTTCTTTTATTGCTTTTCCTACTCCTTCTTCATTCCCATAAACAGCAGCTGTATCAATGGAGCGATAGCCATAGGAAAGAGCGGCTTTTACTGTTTCTATAACCGTCTGTCCTTCCTCCACTTTATAAACTCCTAATCCAAATTGGGGAATTTCCACCCCGTTATGTAGTTTCACTTTATTTTCGATGCTTTTAATCATTGAAAAAACACCTCCAAATTTCGAATTATCTATATATTATCATTTTTCTTATAGATTTTTCCAATATAAAGTGTTGTTTTTCATATAAACAATTTGTTAAAGATGTTTATCTATTTCTTAATAGGCAAAAAACAAGTCTTTCCCACCATTTCCATGGAAGAAGATGTTTTATTAAAATCGTTTGTTTTACCCCTTTTCCAATAACATAGCGAAGTCGAGGTTTTTTCTCTTTCGCAATCTGAACAATCCGTTTTGCTACTTCAATTGGATTGCCGTAATTTTCTCTGTTTTTTTCCAAGTATCCCTCTATGCTATTCATATATTGGTAATAAGGAGAGGTTTCTAATTGGGACCTCTCTGAAATTTTTTTCCCTGTTGACCAAATATTCGTCTGATAAGAACCTGGTTCCACTAAAGACACATAAATAGAAAATGGCAGCAATTCCAAACGAAGAGATTCGCTCCATCCCTCTAAGGCAAATTTAGAAGAAACATATGGTGAAAGGCCAGGAAAGCCTACTTTTCCACTAATGCTGCTCATTAAAATAATTTTTCCAAAGCCCTGTCTTCTCATAATTGGCAATAAATTTTGTGTAACAGCAATGGTTCCAAACAAATTTGTTTCAAACTGATTTTTATATTCTTCTATAGAAATTTCCTCCGCAAAGCCAGCTCCTGCAAAACCAGCATTGTTAATCAGAACATCTATCCTTCCTTTTTTTTGCATATGCTCCTGCAATTTTTTTATATCATTAGCAGAAGTTATCTCCAGAGAAAAAATGGTTATATATTCAGCAATTCCCTGTTCCTTAGCCTTTTCCATTAATAAAGAACATTTATTTATATCTCGCATTGCAGCAACAACTTCATAGCCTTCCTTGGCAAATTCTAATGTTGCCAATAATCCAAAGCCGCTATTGGCTCCTGTAATGACCGCTATTTTTTTCATTTTTCACCTTATTCTGATTTTGTAAAGTAATCTTTTTTTAACATGGACATTAAATAAATAGATTGAAACCTCTCATTAATAATAACAGCCTCTCTTTGCAAACCTTCTACAACAAACCCCTCTGATTCATATAAAGTTTTAGCTCTTGTATTATGATCCACCACATCCAGCCAAAATCGATTTGCCCCTTTTTCTGTAAAAACCCATTCCTTCATTAATTTAAGCATATTTCGTCCATATCCTTTGCCTTTTGCAGAAAATGCTGTTCTTTTTAATTCAATGCTTTGATTCGGATCATTTAATCCATTAATAAGTAAATAGCCTACTGGTTTATTCTCTTTTTTTTCCATAACAATCAAATGAAGCAAATTTGTATCTGATCGAATTGCTTGTGCATGCTCCTCCAAAGTCCAATTAATTATATACGGCATGTTATCATGATGTGATTCTGTGGTAAGGATATACTGAAGGTCTTTTTCTTCGGTTTTTCTTATTAAGATCACATTATTTTCAATCACTTCTTTCACCTCTAAATAAGCTTTTACTTTTAATTTATTCTATTGTTTAGAATTCGACACAACAAGATATAATTTTATACACATATACCATCCAATGAAAGGAAAAGCTAATTTTAAGTACATGTAAATTTTATTAAAAAATATAGAGCCTAACTTTAAATGTTTTGTAAAAGAAATATTAATTTTTTGTAAAGATTTCGATAAAAAGCTAGGAAATTCGACAATCTTTCGCTAAAATATGAAAGGCTTAGTCAATTAAATGGGGGTAACAATAATGGTTTTCAAAAAACAAGATAAATTTGCAGTACTCTTAAATAATATTGCATCAAACTTAAAGGAAGGTGCAGACTATTTTGCTGATTTTAAAATTAAAAATGTCAGCGACTTAAAAACATTCTCTGAAACAATGAAAGAGATTGAGACCAAAGGGGATACATACGTTCATGACGTAATTACAGAATTAAATAAAGCGTTTATTACGCCAATAGAACGGGAAGATATACTTGCATTAACAATGAGCATGGATGATGTTTTAGATGGCTTAGAGCATTGTTCTGCGCTATTAGAAATGTATAACATTACTGAAGCTGATGAATTTATGAATCGTTTTGTTGAAGCAATTAAAAGCTGCGCAGCTGAAATTGAAAAATCAGTGGAACTTTTGTCTACTAAAAAGCTTCCTAAAATTAGAGAATATGCGATCCGCATTAAAGATTTAGAATCAAAATGTGATGGAATCTTGCGTCAATCCATTAAACATCTATTCTCTGTTGAAAAAGATCCAATCCGCATTATTCAATATAAAGAAGTATATGAAAATTTAGAAGATATTGCTGACTACTGCCAAAGTGTTGCCAACACACTTGAGAGCATTATTATGAAAAACGCTTAAGGAGTACCATTCATGGATACATTATTATTAATAACGATATTAATCGTCTTTTGTGCTTTAGCTTTTGATTTCATCAATGGTTTCCATGATACAGCAAATGCAATTGCAACGGCTGTATCAACTAAAGCATTAAAGCCTAGACACGCTATCATTTTAGCTGCAGTTATGAACTTTGTCGGTGCAATGACCTTTACTGGTGTTGCCAAAACTATTACAAAGGATATTGTGGATCCCTTTACTTTAAATAATGGTTCCATTGTTCTTTTGGCAGCACTTATAGCAGCAATATTTTGGAATCTTTTAACATGGTACTTTGGAATTCCAAGTAGTTCCTCCCATGCTATTATCGGTTCTATCGCTGGAGCTGCTATTGCTTCATCCGGCTTTAGCTCACTAAATTACAATGGTTTTATTAAAATTATTCAAGCGCTTATTTTCTCTCCGATTATTGCTTTTGTCATTGGTTATATTGTTTATACGCTCTTTAAATTATTTTTTAAGGATTTAAATTTAACAAAAACAAATCGCCGTTTTCGTATATTCCAAATATTCACTGCAGCATTGCAAGCATATACCCACGGCACAAATGATGCCCAAAAAGCAATGGGAATCATTACAATGGCATTGATTGCCAATGGATACCTTAGCACAAATGATGTTCCTTTTTGGGTTCAATTTGCCTGTGCGGCAGCAATGGGTCTTGGCACATCTGTCGGGGGCTGGAAAATTATCAAAACAGTCGGCGGAAATATTATGAAAATCCGTCCGGTTAATGGAGTAGCTGCTGATATAACTGGGGCAATGATTATTTTCGGTGCAACCTATATTCATTTGCCAGTAAGTACAACCCATGTTATTTCATCTTCTATCCTTGGAGTAGGCGCCTCACACCGACTTAAAGGCGTAAAATGGGGAACAGCACAACGAATGCTTATTACATGGGTAATTACATTGCCGATTTCTGCAACAGTTGCTGCCATTTGCTACTATATTTTAGAACTTTTTCTTTAAATTTAACAAAGTGAAAAAGAGGCCCATTATATGGCGCCTCTTTTTCACTTTATTCACTACATGGATTTTTTTCTGGCCATTCCAAAAAAAGCTTATTTTATGAGCTAATCCTCTCTTTTACTTCTAAATCTGTTTTTCTATCATAGATTGATAATAAGCTGGACAAGTTAGGGTGAGAAAGTGCATGCTAGAAAAATTTGCAGTTATTTTTATCGGCAGTATCCTTATAGGAATTGGTGTAAATGGATTTTTAGTTCCCCATCATATTTTAGATGGGGGATTAATCGGAATCGGTTTAATTTTACATTATCATTATCAAATTCCAACAGGTCTGACGATGATCCTCATCAGTATTCCTCTCTATTTATTCGTTTGGTTTTATGATAAAAACTACTTTTTGTATGGAATCTTTGGTTTTCTTGTTTCTTCCTTTATGATTGATATCTTTTCTTTTTTGCGGGATGCTTTTTTTGTATCGATTGTTTTTAGTTCCTTTATTGGAGGAACCATTATTGGCATCGGAATTGGCATTATGCTCCGATTCGAGACAAGTACTGGCGGTACAGATTTGCTTGCCCAAATAATTGCGAGAATATCATCTATTCACGTAGGAATCATTATCTTTTTGCTGGATGGAATTATTTTAGTCAGCGGGATAAATATTGTGGGAACAGACAAAATAACCCCATCTTTTTTTACGATTATTTTTGTAGCTATTTTTACTACACTAATAACAGGAAGGAAAACAGCGGCTCATTAACGAACCGCTGTTTTGATTTGCTTATTCTTTTATTCTGCCTCAGTAAATGGATTATCCTCTGAATGCGGGATTAACACTTGGCCCTTTTTCCCCATTTTCAATAAAGTTTGCATAATAGTGCGGGATAATTCACTTGTGCGATATGGTTTTACTAAATAATCCATTGCTCCCAATGCATATCCTTTTTCCTTTTCATCCAATGCTGTGGAAATAACAATGGGAATATCTTTGATCCCTTTCCTTTGCTTTAAATGCTTCATTATATCCCAACCGTTGATATCATCCTCCTCTAGCATGATATCAAGAACAATAGCATCTGGTATATATTCATTTATCGCTTTTAGAGCCTCTTGCCCACTTTTGTAATAATGCACTTCAAAACCAAAATCTTTTAATTCCTGTGTAATTAATTCTGCTAAGCTATAATCATCTTCTATCACTGCTATTCGATAGGAAATTTTTCCTTGTGTATGTTCCTTGTTATAGGATGATTGAACTCCCATTGCTACTTTAGGAAAAGATAAAATAAAACTGCTTCCTTTCCCTAATTTTGACTGTACGGTTATTTTGCCGCCATGTGCATTTACTATTTCTTGTACAATTGCCAAACCTAAACCAGTGCCGCCTATTTTGCGCCTATCTGAATTATCAATTCGATAAAACTTATTAAAAAGTTTTGCAATCTCTCCCTCAGGAATTCCCAAACCTTCATCTTTTACAGAAACATTTAATGAATCTGCCTCTTCATAAATAGATACTTGGATAGTTCCTCCGTCAGGTGAATACTTAATGGCATTTCCTATAATATTAGTAAATGCCTGCTCTATTTTTAATTTATCGCCAAGAATTATTGCCTGATTCTGTTCTGATTTAATCGTAATTTTATGCTTTAGAGCATTTACTTTTTGATTATCTACAATTTTTTTTAAAATAGGAATAACTTCAAGGTATTTTTTTTCATATGTCTGCTTGCCTGCTTCCATTCTTTGAACATCAAGAAAATCATTAATCAATAATGTCAGCCTATTTGTTTCCGCATAGATAGTGGATAAATATTTTTGCTGCCTCTCCTTTTTCAGCTCTCTATTTATTAACAATTCTGTAAAGCCTAGAATGCTCGCAAGGGGAGTTCGCAGTTCATGGCTGACTGTACTAACAAATTCTGACTTCATTTTGTCTACTTCATATTCTTTAGTCATGTCCCGATAAACAAATACCGTACCGACTTTAACGGTTTCATCACGATATAGATCTTCTGCATATACTTTAATTACTTTTCCATTTTTTCGAAATTGATATGTAAATTCCTGATTTGATTGCTGATGCAGCGATTCTTTTATATAGGCTAATAAACTATAATCATCCCCCATGACACCTTCGATTTGTTTTGTCCAAACCTCCCAGCCTTTTCCTACAAAATCATGCCAGTTTTTATTGTGTGCAAACATTTCGCAAAAATTAGTATTTACTTGAAGCGTTTCTCCATTTATTCCAACAAGTTGAATTCCTTCTTGAACATTATTTAAGATATCTTGATTTAGTTCTTTTGCTCTTTCCGTTTCTTCAAACAATTTAATGGTGTCTAGTGAAAGACCAATTTGTTTGGCTAATGCGCTGAATTCATCCATTTGAAATTCAGTAAAACGATCGCTAAAACGACTGAACATCATAATGGCAGCAATACTATTTGCCGAAGAAAAGATGGGAATATATAAATCATATACATAGCCTTTTTCTTCATGATAGCCTTTTTCAGAAATATCTAGCTCCCTTTTTATAATAAACGGACTCTTTTGTTCTACTAAACGGGAATACATCCCGTCATATAAGAAGGTTCTAAATTGTTTTGCACCTTTTACGGAGATGCCAAAAGCAGCAAAAGCTTCTTCATCTGTCGTCATAATGATTCCTCTGTCTGCGCCAATCAATTCAGACATATTTTTTATAATACTATTTAATAATTGTTGTTTATTAAAAGAGTTAGAAAGGCCGTTTATTAAACGGTTTCTCCTATATAATGTTTCTTCATTCTCTCTAACTTTTTCAAGGGCTTCTTCTAACTCTGACTGTTGAGCATGTAATTCATCCTGCTGGGCAATGAGTTCCTCATTTTGAGCCATTAAATCTTGTTCTTTTTCTTGAACTTTTTTATACATTTCCGAAAAAGCAACAGATAAAATCCCTAGCTCATCTTGTCTATTTGCCTCTACCTGTATTTCTGCATCTTCTCCTTTGGCTATGACATTTGCAGCCACTGCAAAATCAGTTAATGGCCTTCCTATTTTAAAAACCATCATTCTTCCAATAATATAGACCATAACCAACAAAAGTAAAATATATGAAAAAAAGTAAAATTGCAATTGAGAATTGGCATTTTCTAATTTAGTCACGATTTCCGTTAATTCTGCATCAATATATTTTTTATAAGTAGTTAATTCTTTTTTAAAATCATTAATCCGAGACGTTGCTCCGTTATTCGCTATTGCTTTCACTTTATCTGTATTGCCAGTTTCGTAATAAGAAACTGCCTTAGGAAATGCATCTTCAAAAACATACTTATCAAATAAGACTATTTTTTTATACATTTCTTGATCTTCTTCTGTTTTCGCAATATTCTCTAATTTTTTCAATGAAACAGCAATTTCTTTTTCTTCTTCATACACTTGTTCTCGTAAGTCCTCATTATCAAATGCTAAATATCCTCTTATATTAAAAAGAGCATCATTAAGGTGCAATTCTATCTCTTCAGTTAAGATTCTTTTATTGATAACTTTTTGGCGATCTGTGATAAAGCGATCATTTGTTTTTTCTTGAACCCCTGTCAAAACTCCTGCTCCTAAAAGGAATAAAAGAATGAAAAAGCATATTAAGGCAATAAATTGCCTTGATATGCTTTTTTTTATATAGGAACTAAACTTCATTAAATATCTCCTCCACTTTTGCTAAAAGCGCTAAAGGGCTAAATGGTTTGGCCATAAAATAATCTGCACCGGCGTTTAATACTTTTTCTTGTTCAAAAGCTTGGCTTTTTGCAGATAGCATTAGAATCTTCTGCTTGTGGTTTCTCATTTCTTGACGAACCTGTTGAATCACTTCTATCCCTGTTACAATTGGCATCATATAATCTAATATAAGCAAATCATATTCATTTTTTTTCAGAAGTTCCAATGCTTCTTCTCCATCTTGAGCCTCATCCACGGCATAATCTTCATCTTCTAGTGTATCCATAATTAACATTCTTAAAATTTCTTCATCTTCAGCAATCAGTATTCTTTTCATTCTTTCTCCCTAATCCTCTATTTTAGAAAAAGTCTTTTGCAAAATATAGTACGACTGTTTTAAGCGCTCATGATATAAAGGATCTTCCCAATTATCCCATTTATATATTTTAGTATCCGTTTCTTTTACGATATTAGATTCATAAAAACTTGGCAATGAAGATACTATTTTATTTCCTTTTACCGAAATAAAAGCCAATCGGATTCCATTAATATGTTCACTGCCCTCTAAGCCCTTTTTCCAAAGGTCTGCTGTAATTTCTTTTTGGCTTGGATCTTTTATATTCAATAGTGCCCAAGGGATTCGCATTTCAATTGTTTTTTTATCCTTGCTAATGCTTATATCGGTTAAACTGTTAAAGTTTTTACTGCTGGGATTTCCATTTCCATACATTAGTTTTCCCGTTTCATATGAAGAAAAAGGAATTTTTTTATCTGGGATTGTCAACTCCTTATTAAGAGCAAGACGAATTGGATTAAATATCCCGTTATTGACTTTATCTGCATTTTTTTCTTGGTTGATCATTTTCAGCATAAAACCATATTGATAGTAGAATGTATCATAATAACTGTCGACCAGCATTTCTGAATTTTCTTTATCAGCAATCTTCGCCATAAAATCAACTCCAAAGTCTGTATCGATTTTCAGTCCATCTGTCAATTCCACCGTTTTTTGTCCTTGCCCTTCAATGGTATTAAAAAGAATATAGGTGCTGTCTTTTGTTATATCTACTGGCTGTTTATATGCCATTTTAATACTTAACTGTTGTTCATCCGATGTTACCATGACTTCATCTAAGTTTTCATCTTTTGATGTATTTTTATAAAATGGCTTAATATTTAATTTTTTCCAATCAGCACTTTCTCCATCAATATAAATGGTAGGTTCATACTTTCCGGGATCAAAGCTTAATAAACCAAAATGCTGTTCATTTGTTTGCATATTGGACCAGTAAGGACGCCTATTTGGATTATCATAATCCATTGTGTTCCATGTTCGTTTAAACCACTCATCTTGCCATGTAAAAACTAATCCGCCTGCATATCTTTCGTCCATAATCATTTGGATTAGTTTGGCATCCATCACCCCTTGCTCTTCTTCTGATAAAAACCCTTGATTCATGCCATTAATATTTTCATGTGTTTTTCCCCGAGAAGATGGGACACCAAATTCAGCTACTAGCACCGGCATACTGTGTACAGAAATTAAATCATGCAAATAAGCCCCGTAGCTGCTTTTCTCCCCTTGTTTATTGACATAATTTTGATAATCCTTTTCATAGTTTAAAAAATCGGGATAATATGGATAAATATGATAAGATGCAAATAAGCCCGCCTCAAAATTATCCTTTTTGCTAATATGATTTGGATTCACAGCAACCTTATCCTCTTGTTCACTTGGCTCTGACGGGTGCTCCAATAAATCAGTTGTTACCCAGTTAGTAAAGCTCATGGTATGCTGCCAATTATACTTTTCCCCTTCATATTTAGCAGTATAGTCCATCATATTGGCAAGCCAAATTTCAAACGGAGATCCGTTTTTTGTTTGAAAATAAGTGCCTGAATATTGCGCCTTTCCTTTATGAGCACTATCTGTATTTGATACAACATTAGGATCCCACTCAATCCCGATAATGTATCCTAGTACATATTTAGAAATATCATACTGATATTCCCCAGATGCATGTCCTGCTTGTTTAGGCAGTTCTGCATTTCCATGAACAATATCTATCATGTTTTTCAACTCTTTTTGAAAGTCGTCTACTACTTCTTTATGATATGCATCCTGTTTCCCTACAAATATTTCTTCATTGACCCACGCTCCATGAAGTAGATATAATGGTTCTTTTGCCATTTGATTATATTCGTAGAAAGCTTCATAAAACGCTGGAGGATGCAATGTGTAAATCCGAATAGCATTTGCATGCATTGCTCCTATCTGCTTAAACCAGCTTAAATAATCATCTTTTGTTATCGCCGTCTCACCAGGAAAAGCTCCTGGCTTGGAAATCCCCATATTGACCCCTTTGATAAGGATTTTTTCCCACCGGCCATTTTTTTTCACTTCCAAGTATTCGCTATTTGTTTTGCTGTTTATTTTAATATTATTAACTGTAGTCGTTTCTACTGTATCCTTCTGCGTTTTGTCATGCAAACCATTTTTTAATATACTCTTCATTAATGGAACATACGTATTCCAATAGAAAGAATTGCGATAAGTAACTTTCTCTTTCCATAAATCTAAGCCAACTGTTTGATAAATGCTCGGCACTTCTTGTTCATCTGCATAATCTCCTGCAAAATAATAAGAAGTATATTGATTATTAGCATTTTGAATAACTGCAGGAAAAGATGTCGGCAATCCATACCCTGTCAATTTTTCTTTTCCTTTGTTAGTAGCAGCAATCGTATAATTCGCTAAAATATTCTCTTTCTTATTGGACTCGACAATATCAAACCAATAGCCGTATTCAGAAGAAAGAGTTTTTCCTATTTCTAATTCGCCCTTTTTCGTTGTTTTAAATTTCACTTTTGAATTAGTCAGCTCTTGTCCGCTTAAAACAGCAATATAATCATCTTTATTAACAAGCACAATTCCCGCACCAGTAAACTTCCATTTTTTCTGATAAATCTTTTGATAATTTTCTTTGACCCAAATAGGAACTTCTTCCCCATTAAGGTCTAGAAAGCTTCTTCCAACCCATCCGCTCCATTTTATATCCAATAAATTGGTTATTTTCCCCCTTGCTTCATCACTAGTCGGACTTGCAAAAGTGTTAAATTCCGCAATAAGAGTTTTATTATTGGATTGATATAAAGAATCTTCTATTTTATTGATATCCTTTATATCAAGCCCGCCGTACAATTTATCGCTTCTTTCGCCAAGCTTGTTACTTCCATAAAACTCTTCTTCATATACACCATATTGATCTGTTAAGTAAATTAATTGATACTTGCTTAAATCGTCTGGAATAGCACTTATTTTATAATCTGCTTTCCCCGTTGGTTTAAAGCCTTTATAATCGCTTTCCGCTCGATACTTTTCTTTATTCTGCTTAACATATTTCTGATTATTTAATATCCATACCAAGCCTTTATGCTCACGGAATGTTTGGTCAGAAACGGTTTTATCCATAATTAAAACAGGCAACGCTTTTGATCCTTTTATTTGCCACAGCCAAAAAGGGCTTGTGGCAATAATAATCATAAGAATAAATACAATAATGCTCACCGCTGCTCGTTTATTCATTCAGAAACTCCTTTACGCTTCATTTCTCCCCAACCTTTTTCTTTTCGGATTAATTGCCATATTCCTTCACATCTCCAGAAAACCGTTAATGGCCGATACCAAAAAGATTCTGTAATGGAGTAAAAAAACAATGCTAAAATATGAGAAATCTTTGGGTATTTCCTTAAACTCCATTCTTCCAGCAATACAGCTGCCATAGAGAAAATCGATCCATAGATGCAAGAAAGCATAAAAATTAATAGTGCAAATTCTAAATAAATGCCTCCTAAAAAAACAGCTATTATCGTATACACATATCCCAGCAATTCAACGATAGGCCCCAAAAATTCAATAATCCAAAAATAAGGAAAAGAAATCATCCCGATACTTCCGTACTTTGGATTAAATGTTAGTTTCCGATGATTCCATAAACTTTCAAAGAGTCCTCGATGCCATCGTCTTCTTTGTCTGCGCAAATAAGTGATATCTTCAGGAACTTCCGTCCAGCAAACCGGATCTGGCACATAGATAATCTTTTTATTTAACTTTGCTTCTTTTAGCAGCCGATGAATTCTCACCACTAACTCCATATCTTCCCCAACTGTATTTGTTCGATATCCCCCAGCTTTTATTACCCATTGTTTTGAGAAAACACCAAAAGCTCCAGAAATAATTAATAATAAATTATGTTTGCTTAAACCGATTCTCCCCATTAAAAAAGCCCGCAAATATTCAATAATCTGCATAATTACTAACGGATGTTTCGATAATCCAATTTTTAAAATATGGCCATTTTGAATCTTGCAACCATTAGCAATCCGAATACTGCCCCCTGATGCAACTACTTCCTCATTGCTATCCATAATTGGTTTCATTACTTTTAAGAAAGCATCTGTTTCTAGGACAGAATCTCCATCTAATGAACAAATATAAGGAAAGTTAGAAAAGTTAAGCCCTACATTTAAGGCATCCGCTTTTCCTCCATTCACCTTATCAATCATATATAATTTTGGCAGCAATGTAGATTGATAAATTCCTTTCACTGTTTTTGTTTCCACTTGTTTGCGGATGACTTTATCAATTTTTTTCATATCATAACATTCAATAACTTTATTTAATGTACTATCTTTTGAACCATCATTTACAACGATGATTTCATAAATCGGATAATTAATGCTTAATAATGACCTGATGCTTTGAATAATCCCAGCTTCTTCATTATATGCCGGCACAATGATGGAAACTGGTTTTGTATATAACTCATTTGCATAATCTTCAAAAGTCTGATCTCTATTTAATTGGTATTCTCTGCGCAGCTGCAAAAGGGAAGTAATTAAAATTGCTGTATAAAATATAATGATGATCACCATATAAACAGCTATAAAGATGCCAAAAAACAGAGCTGCATTCATCCACCATTGCAATATCATCTATCTTGCTCCTTTATTTATCCATTCCCATGCCATATCTTTAGCATAAGGATCATTCGAGTATTCTAGCACCTCATTTAAAACGGATTGTCCATTTTTATATCTGCTGATTGATTCTGCCGACTGTGACCTTACCCACCAAGTAGAATCATTCATCAGCCTTTTTAATAAAGGCAAATAAGAATTATTTCGCTTGCTGCCCAAAAGCTTCGCAAGCATCATTCTTTCTTGCCATTGTTCTGATTCAGCCAGCTGCAGATAGCTATCGATATTTTGAACGATTCCTATTGAAGCAATTGCTTTTAATGCGCGAAGCCTAAGCTCACCTGAAGATTTCCAAAAGATTTCTTCTAAAAAAGGCAAATATTCTAAATCCTTTTTTATGCTGATAACATCTAGAAGCGCCAATTTCAAATTTTCTCCCAATTCTTGAAATGATTCAACAAAAGAATAAAAGATATCCTCCTCTAATCTAATAATAATATTGCGATAATCTATTTCTGAAAATGACCCGCTTGCATACATCCATTTTTTTATACTTTTATATTGGAAAGAAGCTAGAATTCTTAGTATTTGTCCTTTTTCTTCTTTCGATTTTTTATAATTGCTTTGTATTAATGCAATCACATCCTCTTGCAGTTCAATCAGATAAAAATCCTCAATGAAGTAAAGAGTATTCATGCGAATGCTCCAATTGCGCGAATAAAGACGCTCTTGATAAAAATCTTTTAAATAAGCCAGCGCGAGATTTTTTAATGCTTGTCTTTCCTTTTCTCCTTCCAGCATGCCCGCATACCTGCTTAAAAGCATTTCTAATGCTGCCTTTTTTAATGGGGTATTTACCCGAATAAGAAAAGAACTGTCTGGATTTTGAATATAGAAGAAAACTTTCGGTTCTAGCTGTTCCATATGCTTTTGGATTTTTTTCTCTCTATTATTTTCGCGATATTTTCTTATTACTAAATAAATTAACAGCATAAACAATACGCCAGTTATAGCCAAAGCTACAGCTGCCAATATTTTTAGTTCTTGCCCCATTTACTGAACCATCCTTTTGATTAATCGCGTTATTCTTGCCTGCAGCTCAGTTAAACTAAAAGGCTTCGTTACATAGTCATCGGCGCCGAGCCTTAATGCTTCTGCAATATCATGTTCACTTTTCCTGCCTGTCAGCATTAAGACATGCACGGATTGTTTACTTGTTGTCTTTCTTACTTTTTGCAATATTTCAAGTCCATCCATCACAGGCATAATTCCATCTAATACTAGAAAATGCAATCCGGTTTCTTTTAGCCTATTTGAATGAAAAAATTGCATGCCATCTTCATATGCCACTATATCCAAGGTAATATAATCGAGGGAAATGCTGTTAAAAATATTTATTAAAATAGATCGAATCAGCGCGTCATCATCTACAATAGAAACATGCATCACCCTTTTTGCAAGTTCATTTTGTATCTGATTTGCACTTTCTATCCTTGCTCTGCCATTCTTTTTCGCTAAATACAAGGCTTCATCAGCCGTTTTTATCGCTGTTTGCAAATCAATTTCTTTATTTGCAATTGTGTATATCCCTGCGGAAAAAGATAAGCTGAATTTGTCTTTTCCTTCCCCAAATTTAATGGCAGAAAAACGCTCAAGCATTCTTGTTAAAATTTCTTTTACGTCACTTTCAAAAGCACGCTGGAAAAACACAATAAATTCTTCACCGCCATAGCGGAATAACGTATCTGTATTGCGAATATTTTTTTTTATAAATTGAGCAAAATCTGCAAGAACTCTATCTCCCATTACATGTCCATGACTATCATTTACTTTTTTAAAATAATCAATATCTAAAATCGCTATTGTACCTGCAGTATTTGTTCTGATAATATCACTAATAAATCGGTTATAAGAATCTCCAAGAAATTTCCGATTATATACTTGTGTAAGTTCATCAATTAAAACGGATTGATCAAAAACTTCCTTTCTTTCAAGATGGCGTTCAATCCGAATTAAAAATTCCTCTATATCAATCGGCTTTTCAATAAAATCATCTGCTCCCATTTTAAATGCCTTTATTCGTGTTTCCCGATCATTGTTTATGCTGAACATAATTTTAGGAACAAAATACCGATTAGTGTGCTGCTCTAAATTCGATAGCACTTCAAAACCTGATTTTTCGGGCAAATTGACATCAATAATAATGCAATCAGGATGCATATCATAATACTGTGCTATCGCTTTATCTACTTCTGTATTTGCAATTACCATCCAGCCCTTTTTTTCCAAATTATCCTTTAAAAAAATCAGCATCGAAATATCATCATCAATTATTTGAATTAAAGGTATGTTTGCCATTCTTTCTTTAGATACACTTGATAATTTTTCATTTATTTGCTCATAATCCCAACTGATTTCTGCTAATTCATAAAGAAATTCTCTTAGTTCAGCTTTCTTCCACGATTCTGTTCTTTGTGCTGCTATATTTAACAGCTTATTAGATAATTGATATAAATTATCCATATCCAATGTTCCCGATGTTCCTTTAATAGAATGCAAAAAACGATAAACATCTATATTATCGACTACTTGCATTTCTTCATTTTCAAACCAGTTCACCAGTTGCTGTTTCATTTTTTTTATTAATAAATTTTTATATTTATCTAATGGCATTCTCTCTCACCTCTTTTTTAAAGCTTGTTTATGCTAATAACCTTTTCTGATCTAAAAGTTTCTATGTATAACAGTTCCCAATGTATTCTTCTATCCACTTTTGTTTGACCTATTAGACCTTTAATCTCCCCTGCTGGTACCATATTATGTAAAAATAGATACTTCAAAATAGCAACAGCTGCATTGCCTATAACAATACAAAAAAACCAGCCTAAAAATCCAGGCGGCTGGTTTTCGCACCAATTATGCACGATCATACATCACTTTTTTTCTTTCCGTCTATTCTCCACCTTACTTTTTTCCTGAAGAAAAATCAATCTATTTTATCTTTTTATTTTGCTTTCATTGCCCTATTTTTCTGATCACAAGCTTCCATTGCAGAAAGTATTGCTCCTCTAAATTTATGTTCTTCTAATGCGGCAACTGCCTCAATGGTAGCCCCCCCTGGAGTGCAGACCTCATCTTTTAGCCATCCTGGATGCTTCCCCGTTTCAAGCACCATTTTGGCGGCGCCTAATACGGCCTGTGCCGCAAGCCTATATGCTGTATCTCTAGGAATTCCACTTCTTACACCGCCATCTCCCATTGCTTCAATTAGCATGTACACATAAGCAGGAGAAGAACCGCTAATTGCAGGGATATAGTCCATTAGCTTTTCTTCCATTACTTCTACCGATCCAAAAGAGGAAAATAAAGTTTTTATAAACTCTATTTCCTCTCCTGTCACTTGTTTGCTATAACAAAAGACAGTCACTCCTGCCCCTACTAAAGAAGGAGTGTTTGGCATAGAGCGAATAATTTTTGCGTCTTTACCTAAATAAGTATACATAAATTCAAGGTCAATTCCTGCTGCAATTGTGACAACAACAGCATTCTTTTTTCTCTCCAGCTTTATTTCATCTAGTACGGTCCCATATAAATGTGGCTTAACTGCCAAAATCAAAATATCAGCAAACTTTGCTACTTTTCTATTTTCAAGTGTATATGGGACTTTATATGCATCATGAACTAATTTACATGTCGACTCTGTTTTTGCACTAACTAATATACTGTCATGTGGCACAAAGGATGATTGAATCATTCCCGCAATCATTGCTTGCGCCATCTTTCCGCATCCGATAAATCCAATTGTAGTGATGGTAAACAACTCCCTTTTGATTTTTCTCCTTTTATGTTACACGAATGATTATAAAGTTCAAATTTATAGCGTGTCGACCATATGGCGATTACTGCTATAAGCAAATGTCTATATGAATAAAACAAAACTAGAAATAAATCCCTTTATCTAAAAAAAGATTGTTTAATCGTTGATCTTTGATACGTTTTTCCAATTTCCTGATGCATTAAAAAAAATAATTATTTTTCTATAAACCTTTTTCCTTGCGATTTATAGGTGTCTGTGACTAAAAAAGCTGCAAACAATGTACTTATTGTTTGCAGCTTTTTTCATTTCTAAATGATATATCTCTATTGATTGTCTTTTGTGAACAGCCTACAACATTTTAATAGATGATGCTACACTTGGGCCTCTGCTAATGAATCGACAATTCATATATAAGCAGAAAGCCTAATTCCTTTAATTATTTTATTATAATCTTTTAAAAATTCTTGTTCCTCTTCCTTGATAAAGCCGCTTACTGTTATCAGCAATTCTTTTTTCCTTCATTTTTCTCGAAAGTACTCATCTTTTTCTCTCTTCTAAAAGTGATATAAAAGTGCTGCCATACTATAACCTATTGCAACAAAGCAAAATATTACTTTACTTTATCTCCCGATTTAATTTTTCCATTTAATAAAGCATTTTCTAGAGCAAATATTGGGATTGTTACGCCTGTATCCCCATATTTTTCTCCAATAAATCCATACTTCTAACTTATTCAGTGTCTCTGCAATTTCTGGTTTTGAAAACTGAGAATATCTAATGATTAACAGCTGTCACCTTCAATTCTGCTGTCGTAAGCATATCATTAATCAAGTTTTTCCAATCATCGGAAAAACAGCTGACATCATGGGACATAAATGTTAATTTCTTCTCTTCTAACATTGCTGTCAAAAAAACACTTTCTGCTTATCCCATCTATTTATTCGGCACTTCTAGAATATAACTCTAGTATATTTCAAACGTTTCTTTACAATAGATTAAAACTATAGTTTTCTCTTAATAATATTTCATCTTCAGCTTCTTATCCCCTTTTCGTTTAATCTCTTCAGCCATTTTCTTCAAATCTTCTGAAATAAAACAAGTATAAAGAACTTGTCGTTGAATAACCTTAGAGGCCTCTGCTATTTTTGGCTCTTCAAATTCGAATAAACCCATACCATCTTGATTTTCTCCTGTTAAATGAGTATTATTCATTTTTGTATTTCTTTTCCCTATAAATAATTTGTTATACTATTTACGCTTTCTTTGTACTCCATTATAAATAAATGGATTTGAGATCGATGTCCTTTCTTCCATCACTCTTCTTTATACATGATGCATACCAAATACACTCCTAAAGATTGACCGATGTACAATTTTGTTAATGTATATGTATTTATGCTCATTAAAAGATAATTTGAAAGTGACATTTTTAGAACAAAAAGCAACTCCCCTAAAAATCCTATTTTTTAGGGGAGTTTTATCTTTATGCATAAGCCTGATTTTCTTCTTTTCTAAAGAAACTTGTCATCGCATTAAAAACATCTGACTTCTGTCTTAATAAATAGTAGCGGAATTTTTCATCTTGAATATTTTTATAAGCAGACATTAATGTACTATGACGATTGTACTGATTGACTTCCCCATAACCAAACATGTTGGAAACTTTCATCAGTTCTTCCACCAATTTGACACATCTCGCATTATCGGAAGTTAAATTATCTCCATCAGAGAAATGGAATGGATAAATGTTAAATCGGCCTGGATCATACTTATTATCAATCAGCTCCAGCGCTTTACGGTACACTGATGAACAGATGGTTCCACCGCTTTCTCCTTTTGAGAAGAAATCTTCTTCTGATACTACCTTTGCTTCCGTATGATGAGCAATGAACTCAATTTCTACCGTTTCATATTTTGTCCGCAAAAATCTGGTCATCCAGAAAAAGAAGCTTCTCGCCATATACTTTTCCCATAAGCCCATACTGCCACTTGTATCCATCATCGCAAGCACAACCGCTTTTGAATCAGGTTTTACTACTTCATTCCATGTTTTAAATTTCAAATCTTCTGGATAAATTGGATAAAATCCAGTTTTTCCTTTCATCGCATTCCGTTTAAAGGCAGACATCATCGTTCTTTTTTTATCAATATTCCCCATTAGCCCAGTTTTGCGGATATCATTAAATTCAATATTTTCTACAACGATTTGATCCTGCTCTTTTCTTTTTAAATTTGGCAATTCTAATTGTTTAAATAATGCTTCTTCTAATTCCATCATCGATACTTCTGCTTCAAAATAATCCTCTCCAGGCTGATCGCCTGCTCCTTGCCCTTTTCCAGGTCCTTTTTGTCCCCCAGATCCATCACGAGCCACTACATCTCCAACTTTGCTTTCACCATTTCCTTGCCCTACATGTTTGTTTTTATCATAATTATAGCGGATTTTATACTCATCTAATGAACGAATTGGAATTTTTACAACTTCTCTTCCATTTGACATTACAATATTTTCTTCTGTTATTAAATCAGGCAAGTTATTGCGGATTGCTTCCTGTACTTTTTCCTGATGGCGTTGTTGGTCATCGTGCCCTTTGCGATGGAGGGACCAATCTTCTTGGGAAATAACAAACTGATGATTATTTTCTTTTTTTGTCAATACTACCCCTCCTAAAAAATTATTAAATAATGCTCACCTAATCGGTGTTTTATGCATACACTAATTCGGGCAACATTTTTTCTAAAAATAGTGATTACTCTATCATATGCCAGATAAGAAAATAATTTACTAATTATTCTAATAATTAGTAAATGTTTTATCTAAGCGGCTGTTTGTGAAGTAAAGAAGGAACAGACATGCTATTGCCTGTTCCTTTCTTGTCATTCTTATCGATTTAATAGGCTTCCAACGTATCTTAATAATTCATTTGCAGAAGTGGAGTTATAGCCGTGCTCGTCAATCAGTCTTGCTACCACTTCATTTACTTTCTTCAATTGCTGTTCATCAGGCGTTTTGGTGGATGTTGTAATTTTCACCACATCTTTTAAATCAGCAAACAACTTCTTCTGAATCGCTTCACGAAGTCGATCATGAGAATTGTAGTCAAATCTTTTCCCTTTTCTTGCATATGCTGAAATACGGATTAATATCTCTTCACGGAATGATTTTTTTGCATTTTCGGAAATGCCGATCTGTTCTTCAATTGAACGCATTAGCTTTTCATCTGGATTAATTTCTTCTCCTGTCAGCGGATCTCTTAGCTTATTTTTATTGCAGTAAGCTTCCACATTATCCAAATAATTATCCATTAATGTTTTTGCACTTTCTTCATAAGAGTATACAAATGCTTTTTGCACTTCTTTTTTGGCAATTTCATCATACTCTTTTCGTGCAAGTGAAATGCAGTTCAAATACTTTTCTTTTAATTCATTAGTAATGGATGAATGCTGATCCAACCCATCTTTTAATGAACGAAGAACATCTAGTGCATTAATGCTTGTAACTTCTTTACGAATAATGGTAGAGGAAATGCGATTGATTACATAACGTGGATCAATGCCACTCATTCCTTCATCCGCATACTCATGCTGCAGTTCTTTCACATCAGCAGAACTGAACCCTTCGACATTTTGACCATCATATAAACGCATTTTTTTCACTAAATCAATATCGCCTTTTTTCGGTTCTTTTAATCTTGTAAGAATGGTAAAGATTGCAGCAATCTTTAATGTGTGTGGTGCAATGTGCACATCATACACATCACTTTCCATAATCATTTTTTCATAAATTCGTTCTTCTTCGGTTACCTTTAAGTTGTATGGAACCGGCATTACAATTATGCGAGAATGCAATGCTTCATTCTTTTTATTCGAAATAAAGGAACGATACTCTGTTTCATTTGTATGAGCTACAATCAGTTCATCAGCAGAAATCAGCGCAAATCTTCCTGCTTTAAAATTCCCTTCCTGTGTCAAGGAAAGCAAATGCCATAAGAATTTTTCATCACACTTTAGCATCTCTTGGAACTCCATCATTCCTCTATTTGCTTTGTTTAACTCACCATCAAAACGATATGCACGCGGATCTGACTCTGATCCATACTCGGCAATAGTAGAGAAATCAATGCTACCAGTTAAATCAGCAATATCTTGAGATTTCGGATCAGATGGGCTAAATGTTCCAATACCTGTCCGCTTATCCTCGGAGAAGAATATTCTTTCTACCATTACATCTTCAATTCTTCCATTATATTCCTCTTGTAATCTCATCAAGTTAAGCGGAGACAAGTTGCCCTCAATTCGAATGCCATACTCATCATAAAAGTCTTTGCGAAGGTTATGTGGAATCATATGAAGCGGGTCCTCATGCATTGGGCAGCCTTTAATTGCATAAACTGCGCCTTTATCTGTATAAGTATATTGTTCCAACCCTCTTTTTAACATTGTTACGAGAGTTGATTTCCCTCCACTTACAGGCCCCATTAAAAGCAATATACGTTTTCTTACATCTAGACGCTTTGCAGCAGGATGAAAATACTCTTCTACTAATTTTTCTAATGGCTCTTCTAAACCAAATAATTGATCAGAGAAAAATTTGTATTTCTTTTTCCCATTTACTTCATCAATACCCGCATCTTTAATCATATTGTATACTCTTGAATGCGCAGATTGGGCTACCCAAGGCTTTTCTCTCAATATTTCCAAATATTCACCAAATGTCCCTTCCCATTTCAACAATTCTTCCTCTTGTCTGTACATCTCAATTTTTTTTAAGATATTCATATGGACCTCCCCTGTCACATTTTCAGAGACGAATAATATAATGTATGCACTACAGTGTACGAACATGCTTAAAAGAAAGAATAGTTTTTTTCAAGTACTATTTTATATGGAGAAAAAAACTCTTTCTGTAAAAGCAATTATCCTCTCAAAACTTTTAATAGTTTGGAAGAAGATATTGGATAAGCATTTGTTTTAATCTATGCTGAGACATTCTATATTATTAAAATAATTTTTATTTTTTTCTGAATTCTTTCCCAAGGATACTTTCTGCTATATCATATCTATCCATACTTGCTTACAATAAAAAAACAGATGAGTTAATCACCTGCTTTTTTTTGTCTATTATTTTTTCTCTTATCAATGCTCAGACGAATGTGCATCATAAAATAAACTAACCTATTTTTGCTTATTTTTTATGGATTAAAATTTTTTTGCACTTCTCTGCAGCATTTGAATTGATATTTGACTTTATCGCAAATTCATTTTTTGCTTTTTTATAAATTCATTCATATATAAACGAGATTTTCCTTCTAGCATTCCCGTCATCTGCTCAGTCCATTTATCGCTTCTTGCATTTCCTGTCCGCTCTTTATAATAAGCAGAGATTATCTTATTATACTCTTCAAGCTCTTCTTTATATGTATCCATATCTTGCTCATACTCATTTTCATGATAAATATGGCGGAATGGGATTCTTGGTTTTTTTTCGGTATGCTGATCTGGATATCCAACAACAAGTCCAAATAATGGAATAACCCTTTCAGGTATATTTAACAGTGAGCAAACTTCTGGCAGATTATTGCGCAAACCGCCAATATAACAAATCCCCAGTTCCAGTGATTCTGCTGCAATGCTAGCATTTTGAGCAGCCAAGGAAGCATCAATTACACTTACCATAAATTTTTCAGTTGTTTCCAATGACGCAGATATATCTTTCCCTTCCATTTCTGCCGCTGTAAAATGGCGATGCAGATCCGCACAAAATATAAATAAATGCCCATTATTTTCTACATATGATTGATTACCTGCCAATAAAGAAAGTTTTTTCTTCTTTTCTTTATCTGTAACACCAATAATGCTGTATGCCTGCATAAAGCTTGAGGTTGAAGCACTTTGGGCTGCTTGGACAATTTTCTCCACCTGTTCATTTGACAAGTCCATATCCTTAAATTTGCGAACAGATCGATGTCCTGTAATTGTTTCAATAACTGAATTCATGTTATACACTCCCCTTTTATTAAGCTGCATGGCGAAACACGATGGATAAATGATGCTTCATCCCATTTCTTATAGTATTAAAAACAAATGCTTTTAGTAAGTAACGTACCCATATTATAATGAAATACTAAACTTTCTTTTACTAATTTGCTTAAGAACTTTTTTATGCTTCACCTTTTTTGTTTGGCAGAATTTTTTAAGTAGTCGCTTTTTGCAAAAATGTTCTTTTTATTCCTTTAAGCAAGGCAAAGAAAAAAGCCGCAAAATCACTTTGCAGCTTTTTTCTTTAGACAGTTACTTCACTAAATCCCGATAGTTTTGTTGGCGCAGCGCTTCATATACAAGAATTGCTGCTGTATTAGAAAGATTTAAAGAACGGACATTATTATTCATTGGAATGCGTAATGCACGATCCTTATTATTTTCTCTGATTTCTTCTGGCAGTCCTGTTGTTTCTCTGCCGAAAATGAAATAATAATCTTTTTCCTTTTGAGTATAATCAAAATCCGAATAAGTTTTTGTGCCAAATTTCGTTAAAAAGAAAAATTCTCCCCCCTCATTTTCTGTAAAGAATTCTTCTATCGAATCATGATAATGAATATCTACGAATTCCCAGTAATCAAGTCCTGCTCGTTTTAACATTTTATCGTCTGTAGAAAAGCCAAGCGGACGTATTAAATGAAGAACCGTATCTGTTGCAGCACATGTACGTGCAATATTTCCAGTATTAGAAGGAATTTGTGGTTGATATAGTACAATATGTATTGCCAAAACGATTGTCACCTCTATAAATAGTTGCTGTTTTAGTGACTATTATACACAACTTTCCTTAAAAACAATAATCCTCTCGCTTCTTATTTAAATGATTTAATTATTTAAAATAGTGAAAAATCTATATTTAATATTCGGAGTATATGCAGATGAATCCTCATACTTCCAATATCTCATTCTGCTATTATACGTATGGGCATTTACTAAAGGTTCCCCATTTCCATCTTTTCCTGTAACAATTGTAGTATGGTCATATTTTCCATCTCCTTGAAAATCATAGCAAATTACATCTCCTAATAATAAATCAGTTGCTGTTTTTACCTCTTTTGCTCGTAAGCCTTTTGTAGAAGCTGCCAAATACCTTGGAAAGGCGTTTGCAACAGACCAGCTATAACTCCAATTATTATTCTGCATCCACCATCCTTTATTCCTATTTGGATATCCATGCATCTCTCCTCCCCCTGCACGCACACATTGAGAAATATAATTTGTGCAATCCACTTCAAATTTTTTATAAGCTGGGTTATAGCTATTCCACCACTTTTCTGCATATTGAACTGCTTTTAAGCGATCATACGTATAACTTCTTGTCTGTTGCTTCTCCTCATCAGATACGACTTCTTCTAATAAACTTTCTTCCTCCTCACAAAAACTACTTTCTTCGATTGGAAAATAAACAGGAATTTCATTATCCTCAATAAGTACACCTTTATAAAATGTTCCTTTTCTTTTTTCCATCTCTTCTTCAATATAAAAAAAATCTAATTGCTTGATAAAATATTGAAGATGAACTGTATAATAAACTTCATCCGCCTCTTGAAGCGGCTCAATATAATCAATATTTCCTTTTCCTTTCACCTTTATAATCTCTGCATTTCTTTTAGCAAAAAAATTTTTTTTCCTCTCAAGTTTTTTATCCATAGCATAGCTTCTATCATGGGATACACATTGTTGCATTCTTTTTTCTAATAATTCAAGCAGCTGTTGCTTCACAATCCATTCACTCCCTTCCCACTAAAGATATGTCCGTTCTGGCTATTTTTTGCATAGATGATATTAAAATTGCTAATTCCTTTCTCATTTCCACCAATCTTACACATAAAAAAAGAAGGATAGTTTCCTATCCTTCTGATGAAATTCTAGCAAAAGCAGCTTCTATTTCTGCTAATACTTCTTCATCTTTTTCTATTGCTAATCCATTTGCCAATGCTTCTTTTGCTGATTGGCCACCAATTTTCCCTAATGCCCATGCAGCTGTCCCTCTCAATACAGGACGAGGATCTTTATTCATAACAAAAATAATGTCCTCTACTGCTGATTCTTCTTTATAATGAGCAAGTGCAATAAGCGCATTTCGCTGTATCGGTTTTTTTCCTCTCCAAGAACCGGATATATGCCCATACTTTTCTTTAAATTCTTTATTGCTGATATGCAACAACGGCTGAAGAAGAGGCTTAGCAATTTCCGGATCTGGCTCCATTTCCGGATGGTTATGAAAATCGATTCCCTTATTTTTAGGACAGACTGTTTGACAAGTATCACATCCATATATTCGATTCCCTAACTTTTCCCGAAACTCTTCTGCGAGAAACCCTTTGGTTTGGGTTTGAAATGCAATGCACCTTTTCGCATTTAGCTGTCCCCCCTGTATTAAAGCACCTGTTGGACATATTTCTACACATTTATTGCAGGAACCACATTGATCTTCCATTGGAGTATCTGGAATAAAAGGCAAATTTGTAATCATTTCTCCTAAATATACATAAGATCCAAATTCCGGAGTAATAATTGCGCAGTTTTTGCCTGACCAGCCTATTCCCGCTCGTTGGGCAACCGCCCTATCAACAAGTTCTCCTGTATCTACCATTGATTTGCATAATGCACCTGGAACTTTTTCGATAATAAATTTTTCTAATTTCTGCAATCTATCTTTTAAAACAACATGATAATCCGTTCCCCATGATGCCCGGCAGAAAATTCCTCTCCTCGCTCCCTTTTTGCTGACAACCCGCTCCTTCATTTTCGAAGGATAGGCAAGAGCGATGGAAATAATGGACTGTGGCTTATCCATCAACAAAGAAGGATTAACGCGTTTTTCTATATCTTTTTCCTCAAAACCTGATTGATAATCTAGTGCCTGCTGCTCTGCTAAACGAATTTTCATTTCTTCAAATGTGCTTGCACTCGTAAAACCAATTTTATCAATTCCAATTGTTTTGCTGTATTCAATAATCTCTTGCTTTAATTGTGCATAATTCACAACATCCCTCCTTATTCTTTGGATTTCAAAAATAGTTAGGATAAAATATACTATATATACTCAATGGAGGTTAATAGATTGCATACTATTTCTATTTCAAAAGACATAAAACAGGTTGTCCCACATTTTAAAATCGGAGTGATTAATTACAGCAATATTGAAGTAATTCCATCTCCTCAAATGATTAAAGGAAGACTTCAACTTTTTCAGGAATCGATCTACTTTGAATTAGAAGATACCAATATAAACGATATCCCATCGATTAAAGAATGGAAAGAAATCTTTAAAGCAACTGGAAAAGATCCGAATCGCTATCGTCATTCTGCTGAAGCCTTATATAGAAGAGTAAAAAAGCAAAACTACTTGCTGCCAATCAACAGCAGCATTGATTTGAATAATTTCTTTTCCCTTCAGTTCGGTGTGCCGATCGGGATTTATGATACTGCGAACCTTTCCGGCGATATAACTATTCGAATCGGAAAGGAAAACGAGCAGTACGCCGGTTTAAATGGAAGAAGCAATTCTCTCGAACATTTAATTATTAGTGCGGATAAATTAGGACCCTTTGGAAGTCCATTTGTTGATTCTAACAGAGCTCCCGTAACATTTACAACAAAAAATGCTGTTCAAATTGTCTATTTACAAGCTTCTACTTCAGTTGAAACAGCCACAAAAATGACTGAATCCTTAATGAATATGTTTATTCAGATACATGGTGGAGAAGGAAAATTTGCCATTGTTGATTAATTTATTTTAATTCTTCTGCTGGCTGTGTATAACGAAGCAAACGGCTAATAAGCAGAAGAATTCCAATACATAATTAGCTTTTTCACAAAAACATTAAAAAACGCAATGCTTCGTTCTTGTAGTTGAAACGAAACACTGCGTTGTGAGTAGTTATGTATGGAGCGGGTGATGGGAATCGAACCCACGACATCAGCTTGGAAGGCTGAGGTTTTACCATTAAACTACACCCGCAAATTTATTTTTATTTTCATGCCTCTTTAGCACGTTTTTTATTATATAACTGTTAAAAATAAAAAGCAACCAATTTCGACATTTTTTTTATTTTTTAATTATGTTAACGAAATTTAGTTTCTAAGACACTTTTTTCTTCCACATAAATTAGATTTCCTTCACCTCCATTCGCTTATATTGCAGCAAACTTGTTTCCTTTCAATTTATTATCCATTATATAATAAAATAAGCTAATTTATACCATTTTATATCGAAAATATAAGAAAATTCATTTTTCTCATAAAATTTCAAACATAAAAAAATTGTTGACTTTTTAGTTTATGAATTATATATTTTAACTAATCAATCGAACTTATAATAATATATAAAAATCTTATCTAGAGCGGCGGAGGGACAGGCCCTATGAAGCCCAGCAACCAAATTATTCATTAATTCAGGTGCTAATTCCTACAAAACAGATTCGTTTTGTAAAGATGAGAGAAGCTACTATAACTGGTACCACTTCTCTCATCTGAGAAGTGGTTTTTTGTATTATTTAAGTTCTAAAGCACAAATATACTAGGGGGAAACAAAAATGAAAAAAACATTTGCATTATTATCTGCACTTTTATCTTTATTAATCATTCTTTCAGCGTGTGGAAAAGATGAAGAAAAAACAAAAGCACTTAGTACAGAAAAATTACTTGTTGGAGTTACTGGCGGCCCGCATGAACAAGTAATGGAAAAAGTTAAAGAAATTGCTGCAAAAGACGGCTTAGAAATCGAATTAAAAGTTTTTAATGATTATAATACTCCAAATACAGCTTTAAATGATGGCGATTTAGACTTAAGCAGCTATCAAACAAAACAATTTTTAGATGCACAAAAGGCTGATAAAGGCTATAAAATTAGTGAGGTTTTTAAAACATTAACATTTCCTATGGGTATCTATTCTAGCTCTGTAAAAAGCATTGATGATATTAAAAAGGGCGATAAAATCGCAGTACCTAACGATCCAAGCAATGAATACCGTGCTCTTAAATTATTCGAAGCAGCTGGCCTGATAACTCTAAAAGAAGGCACTGGAGAAAAAGCAACAAAAAAAGACATTGATGAAAATAAATTAAACTTAGAAATCCTAGAATTAGATTCTGCTCAATTGCCATCCCAACTAGGCGAAGTTGCAGCTGCAGCTATTAATACAAACTTTGCAATGGGTGCAGGTCTAACACTAAAAGATGATTCTATCTTCCATGAAGAAGAAAAAAATAATCCATATACAAACTATGTTGTTGCACGTGATGCAAATAAAAATGATGAAGCAGTTGAAAAACTAAAAAAATATTATCAAAATGATGAAGTTAAACAATTTATTGAAGAAACATTCAGTGGTTCTGTGGTTCCAAGCTGGTAAGGAGGTTCTAGCATGATAAGTCTGCAACATGTGTCAAAAACATTTAATGTTGGAAAAAAAACAGTGGAGGCGTTGAAAAACGTTTCCCTTACTATCCAAAAGGGTGAAATAGTTGGAGTAATAGGTTATAGCGGCGCAGGAAAAAGTACACTGATTCGATGCGTCAATTTATTAGAAAAGCCTACAACAGGAAAAGTTCTAATTAATGATGTAGATATTACATCCCTAAACAAAAAGGAACTTCAAAAGGTTAGACAGAAAATCGGAATGATTTTCCAAGGTTATAACCTTTTAAAAACTGCTACTGTTTATGAAAATATAACCATTCCACTAAAATTAGAAGGTGTCCCAAAACAAGATATAAAAAAGCGGGCGGATAAGTATTTAAACATTGTTGGTTTAAGTGATAAACACCATATGTACCCAAATCAATTATCCGGTGGGCAAAAGCAAAGGGTTGCTATCGCTCGAGCTTTAGCGCATGAACCGGAAATTTTATTAAGCGATGAAGCAACAAGTGCCCTTGATCCTAATACAACAGAATCTATTCTTGATTTATTGTTGCAAGTAAACAAGGAGCTTGGCATCACCATCTTTTTAATCACTCATGAATTAGATGTTATTCAACGCATATGTGATCGTGTAGCTGTCATGCAAAATGGGGAAATCGTAGAAGAAGGAAAAGTTCTTGATATCTTCTCTAATCCAAAACATTTACGCACAAAACAATTTGTGTATGGGGAATCCGGAATAAAAGTACCTGAGCACTTCGCTGATAAATTACCAAAAAGAGGAAAGGTCGTATCACTAACTTTTATTGGGGATTCTGCTAAAGATCCTTTTTTAGCGATACTTGCTAAAGAATTTAATGTGCTTCCAAGCATTATTGCAGGTGGAATCGACCAGCTTAAAGACCAATCTGTTGGAAAATTGCTTGTTCATATTGATGGTGAAGCAGCAGAAGTGGAAAAATCCATTCAATTTCTTAAAGAGAAAAATATTTTAGTAGAAGAGGTGAATCAATAATATGGGTACATTTTGGGAAGATTGGGGAGAAGTCATTCAGGAGGCATTTTTCCAAACGGCGCAGATGACAAGCATCTCTCTTATAATCTCGATTATTATTGGCTTGCCTTTAGGTGTTTTGCTTGTTTTAACTCGTAAAGGTGGACAAGCAGAAAATATTGTTTTTTATACAATCATGAATACAATAATAAATGTAATTCGTTCTATTCCATTTATTATTCTGTTATTTTTTATCCTTCCTTTTACAAAGCTTATTGCTGGAACAACAATAGGCGTACAAGGTGTTATCGTTCCCCTTGTTGTATACACGGCTCCTTATATCGCAAGATTAATGGAATCCTCTATCTTAAGTGTGGACCGTGGTGTCATTGAAGCATATCAATCAATGGGAATAAGCACATTTAAAATTATTTGGAGTGTATTAATTAGAGAGGCCCGTTCTTCTATTATCCTTGGCCTTACTATTGCCACTATTGGTTTAATTGGCGCTACAGCTATGGCTGGACTAGTAGGGGCAGGTGGATTAGGCGATGTTGCCTACCAATATGGGCATTTGCGTTTTGAGCCTACTGTTATGTATACGACCATTTTTATTCTTGTTATTATCGTACAATGTATTCAATCTTTTGGTAATGTTGTTGCACGTAAATTAAGCAAGGATTAATAAAAAATAACCAAGGATGCAGTTCAGCAAACTGCATCCTTGGTTATTTTTATAATAGTAGCATAAAAACTACTAATGACTGCTATTTATTGCAGCTTATTTCTGAAAAATGCTTTTTTGCTGTTTAATTCCATATATACTCATTATCATCATAATTATTCCCATTATTAAGACATAACCATTTACAGCCTCTGCCACTCCTATTGCTTGTGAAAGAAAACCTAGGCAGATGACTGGAATGCTCACCCCTAAATAAGTGATGACAAAAAAAGTCGATACAATATTTCCTTTGATTCTGTTTGGTGCTGCTTCATTCACTAACGCCAAACTTGCTGCATATGCTGGCCCATTTCCCCCGCCTATTAAAATGGCAGAAATCAATAATAACGCTAAAGATTTAGTGCTTAATGTAATCACTAATAATATAAGCCCTAAAGCTAAAAAACTATAGCCAATGCCAATCATTTTCTTTAAAGATAATTGTTTCAGCAAAATTTGATTAACCGCTGCTGCAACTAGTCCTAAAGCAACTACAATACCTGAGATAGTTAAGCTGTTTACCTTTGTAAAACTGGATAGGTTTGCCGGTATAATAGACATAAACATACTGATAATGGACCAAGCTACAAAAGACGTGCAAGAAGCAAATATAAACGGCTTTATAATTTCTTTTGGAACAAATGGTTTCTTTAGCTGAACAGGCTGTAAACCTGGACGAACATTCTCATTTAAGAAAAATAATCCAATAAAACTAGGAACAATAAATAGCAGATGAATATAAAAAGATAATCTTAATGGGAATGGGGCAAAGTCTCCCAATAAACCAGAAAGGATTGGACCAATCGCATTGCCAAGTGTAACAGCAAGTGCACAGATCAATGCTGTTCTTTTCGTATTTCTCTTTTCATCTAACTCCGTAAGTGCGGATACTGCCACTCCATTTAATATTCCAACAGACAGCCCTTGAAATAGTCTTCCAACAAGAAGCATTCCCACTCCATTAGCAACGGTAAAACAAAAAGTTCCAATTATCGCAAAAAATATTCCTGGAATAAGTACTTTTTTGCGGCCAATCTGATCAGAAAGCTGTCCCGCCACTATAATAGCAGGAATAACTGTAAATGCATAAAAGGCAAACACCAGGGTAATCATTCCAGATGAAAGCCCCCACTCTTGCCGATATAATGTATAAAGAGAGGCAGGGATATTTGTTCCAAAAAGTGTGAGAAATAAGCTGCATGCCACCAGCCAAAAAGATACCTTTTTGCTTAATGTTTTTTGGGCTTTTAATTCTTGGATAGCATTTGCTTTTTCATGGAGCTTTTGCTGTAATGGAGATTGTTGGAGGGTTGCAGTCTCAACTTCCATTACATCCACTAGCCCTTGCAGACCGATTACTAAATTTTGCACCTGAATATGTTCTGCACAACTCGCTATGCGAATGCGCGTCGTTTCTTCTTTTTTATAATTTTTTGTTGTTATCCGTTCAATATTGACGCCATATGCACCAAATAAATTGGAGACACGAGCCAATACTCCCGGTTGATCTTTAACTAGCATGGAGATGCGATAGACTGGCATCATAAACGGTCCCTCCTTTATCTTCAGGAAATCTACTTACATACATTGTAAAATTGAATAATTATAAAGTCCATACATTTGTAAGAAAATATTACATTAAAAATTATATTTTTTATTTCCAATATAAAAACCTTTAAAATAGTATATCTATTCATTTTATTCTTTTCATCCGTTAAAATCCCTGACTAATTTTTCTGAAAATTAATGTATAAATTATGTATATTTACAGATAATTCTTTTTTTTCATTCTATTTATTCTTCTTTGTTTTACTATTTTTTATAAATAAGCACTAATTAACCTGCCTACTATCTTTATTAATTTAGAAATAAATTGGTTAATTTTCTTTATTTAAAGGAATAGTACTTAATAAAAGGCTTATTTTTATTATCCGTTTTATGCTTAGACATAATTTTGACAAAATCTAAAATGTTTTTCCTCTATTAGATAGCCAAATATCGACAAGTTTTGTACACTAAATAAGAATATTTTTACTATATATAAAACTAGTTATCATTATACAATCAGTTTTCTTTATGAAAAAATTATATTTATTTTAACTAGTCTTAGGAGGTTACTGATTTGGAAGTTAAATATTTAGCGGAAGTAGAAGCTTTAGCGTTAAAAAAATTAAAGATATTCAAACAAAGTCGCTTACGATCTATTTTGCGCTCTATGGTAGCAAGCATGTTTATTGGCTTTGGAGTAATTGTAGCCTTTAAAACCGGAAACTTCTTTTTTATGGTGGATTCACCGATGGCTTACCCAATGGCTGCTCTCGTATTTGGCGCTGCCATTATCTTAATTGCATATGGAGGGGGCGATTTATTCACCGGCAATACTTTTTACTTTACTTATGCTGCATTGCGGAAAAAAATCCCTTGGTCCGATGTATTTAAAGTATGGGGGACAAGCTATGTAGGGAATATTTTCGGAGCCGCTACCTTTGCTTTATTAATTTATTTAACAGGCTTGTTTAACTCAGCAGAGGTAAATGGATTTTTGCTAAATGTGGCAGAGCATAAAGTGCATGCCCCGATTTCCGAATTGTTTTTCCGAGCTATTCTTTGTAATTGGCTTGTTTGTTTAGCATTTTTTATTCCTATGACATTAAAAGGAGATGGACCTAAACTATTTGCAATGGTACTCTTTGTTTTCTGCTTTTTCATTTCTGGATATGAGCATAGTATCGCAAATATGTGTACATTTGCTATTGCATTAGTATTAAATCAAGATCCTGCTATCAATTTTGTCAGTGTCATTCGCAATATTATCCCTGTTACAATAGGAAATTTAATCGGCGGCGTATTTTTTATGGGTTTTATGTATTATTTTATCAACAAACCATTTATTAAAGAAAATGAAGAAGCTTGATTATTATAGCAGCTTCTTTAAACGAAAAAATATGCAAGCTATGACTCATCATGGTTTGTATATTTTTTTGCGCACAACTACTAATAAAAAGAAGTTTTCCCTAAAAAAAATATATACTCCCTCTCAAGCTTCCGTTCTCTTCTGTACTCCATTTAGACAGAAATAAAATGGAGACACAATCTCCTCCATCCTAAGCAATAAGCTAAAGCTATTAGTATGATAATCTCCATCGGTACCATATTCATTCGACAGTGCAGCTTCCTTAAACATTGATAGTCTCTTGCACTGCAAATTACCTTAATGTGATTTCAAAAATCCCCTTCTTGTTTTCTGCAAAACTTCCCATATCCTTTCTTCTCCTCCTTGTCACAAAAAAACTTTTTGACTACTTGAAGATGCAGGTGTAAATTTATATTAGTATATTCAAATAATCAAATATACTAATATAAAATAAAGAAGGGTTAAAATGAAAAGATTAGCAATAAAGGATAGTCGATTTGCAAACTATAAACTAGCTTCCTTTCAAAAAGATTTAAATTCAGGCATTATTGTCGGCATTATAGCGTTGCCTCTTGGAATGGCTTTTTCAATTGCTTCAGGCACTCAGCCGGAGTTCGGCATTTATACGACCATTGTCGCTGGAATTCTTATTTCTCTATTGGGCGGCTCTAAATATCAAATTGGTGGACCAACAGGAGCTTTTATTCCTATCGTATTAGGCATTGTTCTTACATACGGATTTCAAAACTTGCTGATTGCTGGATTTATGGCAGGGATTATCTTAATTTTGATGGGAGCTCTAAAATTAGGAACTTTAATTAAATATATTCCTAAGCCTGTAACTATTGGCTTTACATCCGGAATTGCTATAATCATTTTCACTGGGCAAATCAGCGCTTTTCTCGGATTGGAAAATATAAAAAGACATGAAGCATTCATCGCCAATATGCATGAAATCTTTTTGCATGTAGACAGCATAAATTTTTATAGTGCATTCATTGCACTTATTTGTTTTTTTATTATTATCATCTCACCTAAAATATTTCCTAGCATTCCAGGTCCACTTATTGGAATCGTTATTTCAACAATTATTGCAGCACTTTTTTTTCCAGATAAATTAGCAACCATTAAATCAACTTATGGAGGAATTCCAAGTTCACTTCCACAATTTTCTTTCCCTGATTTTTCTTTCGATAGGATTCTTATGCTGATTAAACCAGCTTTTATTATTGCTATCCTTGGAGCTATAGAATCATTATTATCTGCTGTTGTTGCTGATGGGATGACAAACAGCAAACATAATAGCAATAAAGAATTGATTGGGCAAGGCATCGCCAATATGATCACACCACTATTTGGAGGAATTCCAGCAACTGGTGCAATAGCAAGAACTGCCACGAATATCAAAAACGGGGCAGCATCTCCCGTTTCTGGCATTATTCATGGGGTCACCGTATTATTGGTACTGGTTATTTTTGCACCTCTCGCTGGAAAAATCCCCCTGGCAAGCATGAGTCCAATATTAATGGTTGTCAGCTGGAATATGAGTGAACAGCATGTTTTCCGCTCCATTCTAAAAACAAAATCAGGAGATTCTCTTGTTCTTGTTGTAACATTTTTATTGACTGTATTTTTTGACTTAACTACAGCCGTTGCTTTCGGCCTTATTTTAGCAACAATTATCTTTACAAAAAGAATGAGTGATATAATGAAAACATCTAATGCCCTGCCTAACTTGAACAATAAATTAGAATCCATAGATGAGCCTATTACACATGGCTGTCCCCAAATAAGCATCTTTAATGTGGAAGGCCCGCTATTTTTTGGCGCTGCGCAAACATTTGAGCAAACAATCAGACAAACCATTCACTATACACCCAAAGTTCTCCTGTTAAGAATGGGAAAAGTTCCTTTTATGGATATTACAGGAGAGGCCTACTTTTCTAATATTGTTAAAAGTTTTTCTAAACATGGAATTGTCCTTATTTGTGAAATGAATTCACAGCCTAAAGACATGTTAAGAAAAACAGGATTATATGATTTAATAGGAGAAGATCGTTTTTTTAGCGGCACTGGTGATGGCATAGAATACGCATTAAAACAATTGAATCATCAAACATGCTCTCACTGCAGCAAATTTGTATTCAAAGAATGCACCGATTTAAATATTGTCGATGCTAAACAAGAACAGTATTCTATCACTACACTAAACTAGTGGTATAACGAGGGAGGATGCTATTTGAATTTAGAAATACAACAATTTAAAGCTGATTTTTTTAAAGCTTTAGCCCATCCGCTAAGGATTCAAATTTTAGAAATATTAGCAGAAGAAGATAAAAGTGTGAATGAAATATTGGCATTATTAAACATGGAAGGATCAACGGTCTCTCAGCAGCTAATCGTACTCCGCGCCAAAAATATTGTAACAGGAACAAAAGATGGCAACCGGGTTATCTACTCATTGCGCGATCCAGCTATTATCGAGCTTTTATCTGTAGCAAAAAAAATATTTAACAACCATTTAATTGATGCTATTTCTATGCTTGATAAAGTGGCAGAAACAGATAAAGGACTGCAAAAAAAACTCCAAGAATAATGAAGATGCTAAAAAGTATTCAAGTTTTTTAAGCAATATATCCATAAAAAAGAAGCTAAGGATCTACATAAATAGATTATTAGCTTCTTTTCTCTTTCAATAGAGCTTTTTGATGCCTACTCTATAAAAACACTTTTTCTTTTTACCTATTATTAGTATTTGGATAAATCACTTTCCAGTGATTGAATAATAACTGGCTTTTTATTTGGATCAAGCCACTTTAATATGGATGCAATATTATCTTTTGATACAGCTGTGCAGCCTAATGTATAATCTCCTTTGGCGATATGAAAAAATATAGCGCTGCCTTTGCCTTTAACTCGTTTCGTATTATAGTCAATAACAAACCCATAATCATATTGAGGAATATTCATGCTTTCTGTTTTTTCCCCTGTTTTTTTCTTGGACTGCAAGGTATTGTAATATTTTGATTTCACATTATCCACCCATACATCATCACTTGTAATTCGATGATAAGAGAGTTTTGTGCCTGGATTTGCCTTTCTTCCAAAAGCAGAAGTTATCGTATACTTCCCTGCTGGCGTACTTTTAGAGCCTTCAGATATTTGATTTTGTATGCCATTTTTTCCAACAATGCCCTTTACGGACTTTACACGCTTCCATTTTCCATTTTTGTCTTTAGAGAATGTTTGAATAAGAGCACTTGTCTCTTTTTTCCCTGTTGTTGTCACCAAAATCAGCTGCTTGTTTTTAGTGATTGTTTTCATTTTATTGACGATTTTTTCGCTCTCTGCTTTTGATGTAAGCTTGCTGATTTTTTTTACATAGGTACTAGAAACATAACCATAGCTCTTTTTATAGTTGATTTTGAGCCAGTTCCCCTCTTTTTTGACCACCTCTACTTTGGATCCCTTTTTTAAGGTGCCAATTACTTTATACTGTGTGCCAGGCGATTTTCTTACATTTAAAGCGCTCGCTGTTGTTTCTCCCGTATAAAGAGCCTTTGCTTTTGCCACAGCTGCTCTATTATCTGGCATCAATATCGCAAAAAGCAAAACTGCTGCCATTATCATAATAAATGAAAATCTTTTCTTCATTGGTTTCCCCATCTTTCTATGCTTTTTTTCCAAAAAGAAGCATATTTCTTTTTATACTTTTCATTTTCTTCTTTTTGAATACATGTTCCAGTTCTTTTAAGTCTTCTTCTTGCAATTAATCATATAAATTTCTTATCCCTTGAATAATATCAAAACAAATCAATGTATAATTTTTTCCTTCATATATTGTAAAAAACGCCTTTTTATTGCTTCTAGCACCATTTTCTTTTGTTTTTTTCCAACTGCTCCTATTTTCATGTTATGTATTGCTGTTGCGAATTTTTTATCCTTTGTCGCTTCCCATGCGGCAGGAAAGTCCTTCAGGATTGCTTATCGCTAGTTGATAAAAAAACTGGGCTAATCTCTTAGTATAATTATTAAAATTTGCAAGCCCTTCTTTTAATTGTTCCCACACATCATATGCCCAATCCACCTTCTGTCTTGTCCGTTCCATCAGCTGATTAAAAGAGCATGTTATTCATTCTTATCATCAGATTGCAGCATGTCAAAAAGACTTTTTATCCGGCTATGCATCAATTAACTCCCCTTTTAATTTTATTTTGTTTTGCTGGAAATTACAATTAAAGCAAGGAAACAGTTATATGACGAGTATTAAAATTATATTTCTAAATGGAGTCTATTCCCATAATGCGCATCTCTTTAATGCATAGAAAAAGACTTAAGGCAAAAAAACTCCTTTGCCTTAAGTCTATACAGAACCCATCCACCACTTTGATCTACCAACTACTTCTCTCATCCTCTTAAGCTAAGGACAAAAAGCCCATTAATGGGGGATAGACTGGAATTTTTGATTATCACCTTCTAAAACCTTCCGGATCGAAAAATAGAATAAATTAGCCAAAAAAACATCAGCATAGCAATCACAAAACCGATTTCAATAATCGGCAACTTCCAAAGCACGGTATGAACTCCACTAAGCGCCACACCAATAATTAGACCGACCATTACAATGCTTAATGCTAAAAGTACAATGCTAAAAGACATTTGATTGCTCATTCGATCCATTTTTTTTACTAATGTTTCTAATTGTGGAGAAGTGACCTCTACTTCTACCTTCCCTTTTCTCATTAAACTGGAGAACTGTTTGATGCTTAATGGAGCTTCCTTTAATAAATCGATGTAATCTGGCACATCTTCCATCCAATTCTTCACCATTTTCCATGGATTGAAACGATCTAATATGAGCTTTTTCCCAAAGGGCTCTGCTACATCAAACACACTAAAATCTGGATCTAAGTCTGCTACAACTCCTTCCATCGTCATAAGAGACTTCCCAACAAGCGTTAATTCTGTCGGTATGCCGATATGATGCCGGTGAGCCATATGGAATAAGTCATTAATGGCTTGTCCCATGCTGACTTCTTGAAGTGGAATATCATAATATTTTTCCCTCATTGCCTCTACATCTGCTGTTAACTTTTTTATATCAACATCTTCTGAAATCATGCCTAAATCCGATATAGCCCTTATAATTCCTTTTGTGCTTTTATTGCGAAGGGCAATGATAAAAGAAGCTAAGTATTTTTTTGTATAAGGAGATATTTGGCCGACCATACCAAAGTCAAGCAATACAATCTTTCCATCTGGAAGCGCTAGCAGATTTCCAGGATGGGGATCTGCATGATAATGGCCAATATTTAATATTTGATGAAAAATAATATAGGCCAATCTTTCAGCCAAGACTGAACAATCTAATCCTGCATCTTCTAATCTTTTTTGATCTGTTAACTTTATTCCTTCAATATAATCCATCGTTAATACTTTTTTAGTGGAATAGTCCCAATAAACCGTTGGAATGCTGACATATCCCAACGGTTTATTAAACTGTTTAAACTTTTCCATATTCCGCGCTTCAATGCGATAATCTAATTCCAAAAGCAGCCCCTTGGAAAGTTCTTCTATAATATCAAGAAGATGATATCGTTTTGCCCATTCCATACGCTTCTCTGCCAATCTTGCCAAGTCTGCAATAATCTCTAAATCTGTTTCTACTAAAGCTAAAATATTAGGTCTCTGGATTTTCACTACAACATCTGAACCATCCTTTAACCTTGCCCGATGAACTTGGCCAATAGATGCAGCAGCAAGTGGCTTTTCTGAAAAATCCTGAAATACTTCTGTTACAGAACTTCCTAGCTCCTCTTCCAGAATTTGAACCGCTTCTTCATATGTAAACGGAGGCACCATATCCTGCAATTCTTTTAACTCATTCAGAATATCAGCGGAAAAAAGGTCCGGTCTTGTACTAGCAATTTGCCCTAGCTTAATAAAGGTCGTTCCCAATTCTTCCAAAAGCAACCGAATGCGCCTGCCAGTGCTTTTAGGATCTGCATTCTTATGAAATAAAAACTTCTCTTCCCAACCCATTTTGTGAGAAACAAAACCAATTCCATTTCGAGCAAGAATAGATGTTATTTTCCGATAACGATGCATTTGTCTAATACGCTTACTTGCTCCCATTATAACTACCCACTTTAATTATCAGCATTTTTTCTTTCCAAAGCTTCAATCCGCTCCTCAAGCCTTTTCATATCCTCTACTGTGGCAATTCCCTTCTCCGTAAATACAGCAGAAACTTTCTCGCGAGCTATAGCCTCCATTTGTCCTTTCATTTCTTCTCCTTTACGCAATAAATGCTCAATAAGCTCTTTTGATTCTCCCTTTGTTACCTCCCCTTTCTTCACTAACTCCTCCACTGTTTTCTCTACTTGTTCTTTTCCTGCAATGGCCAATCCAAGTCCTAAAGAAAGAGCTTTGCCAATCGTATTCTTCATTGTTATACTCCCACCTTTCATTTCTTCTCAAAATGGATGCAGATATAATCCCATCTGCTTCTTTCGTACTTATCTTATGGCTAACTTATTTCATATTATGCTAATTTTTTATTCTACTATTTTCACTAAAATTAATTTAAATCTTAAAAAAAGTCAAATATTTTACGTTGAATTTTTATGATCATTGATATATTCCATAAAAATAGTTAGTTTTATCATCAACAATACCTTTTTTAGCAATATAGCAGATATTTTTAATCTATAACTAATCGTAATGCTCTATAATATAGTTATAATAAAAACAGAAATGGTGTGTGACTAAGTCGCACCTACATCCTTTCTGCGAATTTCAGGGATATAGGGGAGGTAAAAATGAACAACAGAGAAACTAAAACAGACGTTATCTTAATCGGTGCTGGAATCATGAGTGCGACTTTGGGAACACTTCTGAAAGAACTAGTGCCTGACTGGAAAATTACAGTATTTGAGAAGCTTTCAAACGCAGGAGAAGAAAGCTCCAATGAATGGAATAATGCAGGAACAGGTCATGCGGCACTGTGTGAGCTTAACTACACAGTCGAAAAACCCGATGGATCTATAGATATTAGTAAAGCTATAAATGTTAATGAACAGTTCCAAGTTTCTATGCAGTTTTGGTCTTATCTTGTAAACAGAAAGCTGCTAAATCGTCCTAAATATTTTATCAGACAATTGCCTCATATGAGTTTAGTTCAAGGAGAACAAAATGTATCATTTTTAAGGAAACGTTTTGAAGCGCTCTCAAAAAATCCCCTATTCCAAGGGATGGAATTTTCCAATGATTCAAAAAAACTGATGGAATGGATTCCGCTTATTATGCAAGGCCGTCCATCAAATGAACCTATAGCCGCAACAAAAATCGACTCTGGAACTGATGTCAATTTTGGCGCTTTAACTCGCATGTTATTTGACCTTCTCAAAAGTAAGAATGTCGATATAAACTACAATCATAATGTTAATGATATTAAACGTACTAGCGATGGCTTGTGGAAATTGAAAGTTAAGAATCTCGATAGTGGTGGGATTGAATCTCATACTGCAAAATTCGTCTTTATCGGAGGCGGAGGCGGAAGCATACATTTATTGCAAAAATCCGGTATTCCTGAAGGAAGAAATATTGGAGGATTCCCCGTAAGCGGAATATTTATGGTTTGCAATAATCCAGATATTGTGGCCAATCATCACGCCAAAGTATATGGAAAAGCTAAAGTTGGCGCTCCGCCAATGTCCGTTCCACATCTTGACACACGTTTTATTGACAATAAAAAATCATTGCTGTTTGGACCGTTTGCCGGCTTCTCACCAAAATTTCTAAAAACAGGATCAATGTTTGACCTGGTAGCTTCCGTAAAACCAGATAATCTCTTAACCATGTTGTCGGCGGGAGCAAAAAACATACCATTGACAAAATATCTGATCCAGCAAGTTATGTTATCGAAAGAACAGCGCATGGAAGAGTTGCGTGAGTTTATTCCAAACGCCAAAAGTGAGGATTGGGATTTAGTAGTAGCAGGCCAGCGTGTGCAAGTAATAAAAGATACAGAAGCAGGTGGCAAAGGAACTCTTCAATTTGGCACAGAAGTTGTCAGCGCCGCTGATGGTTCCATAGCAGCATTGCTCGGCGCTTCTCCAGGAGCTTCCACTGCCGTTTTCGTCATGCTTGAAGTGCTAACAAAGTGCTTTCCTGAACATATAAAAGAATGGGAACCAAAAATTAAAAAAATGATTCCTTCTTATGGCAAGAAACTAATGGACAACCCAGAACTTTTGCGCAAAATTCATGCATCAACCGCACAAACTCTACAACTCAGCGAAAAAAAGCCCGTTTTTAGTTAATTTTTTCAATAATGAAGGGTTCAAAAAAACCATAATGAAAATAGAAATAAAATGTAAATCCAATTAAGAAATTCATAGAATATCATTGGAAATAAAACAACGAACCTATGAGTCAAAGGTTCGTTGTTTTTATTTCTGCGCTGATTCGCATCATAAATAATAGCAGACGGCTAGTTCACTTAAGAAAAAGAGGCAATCATACGGCCATTTGCTGGTGCATTATACACAAAAACGACGACTTATCATTTTGATAAAATCGTCGTTTTTGTATGTTCTTTGATACCGGTGGCCGGGGTCGAACCGGCACTCCAGAGGAACACGATTTTGAGTCGTGCGCGTCTGCCAATTCCGCCACACCGGCATGATGACATACATAATAGCTTATAAGTTTTTTAAAGTGCCGAGGACCGGAATCGAACCGGTACGGTAGTCACCTACCGCAGGATTTTAAGTCCTGTGCGTCTGCCAGTTCCGCCACCCCGGCGTAATTTATTGATAGTTAAATAACTTTATAAGCAAATTATGGAGGCGGCAACCGGATTCGAACCGGTGGTAAAGGTTTTGCAGACCTCTGCCTTACCACTTGGCTATGCCGCCATAAAATAATATTTGGAGCGGAAGACGGGATTCGAACCCGCGACCCCCACCTTGGCAAGGTGGTATTCTACCACTGAACTACTTCCGCGAAATGGCTGGGCTAGCTGGATTCGAACCAACGAGTGACGGAGTCAAAGTCCGTTGCCTTACCGCTTGGCTATAGCCCAATAATAATATTATTATATTCTTAAATTGGTAAATCGTGCTAATTAAAATGGGGCGAATAATGGGAATCGAACCCACGAGTGTCGGAGCCACAATCCGATGCGTTAACCACTTCGCCATATCCGCCATAAAAATTATTTGGCAGGGGTAGTAGGAATCGAACCCACACCGGAGGTTTTGGAGACCTCTGTTCTACCTTTAAACTATACCCCTAAAACAAATGGTGGAGGGGGACGGATTCGAACCGCCGAACCCAAAGGAGCGGATTTACAGTCCGCCGCGTTTAGCCACTTCGCTACCCCTCCATAATTCCTTAGAAGGTGGCTCAGGACGGAATCGAACCGCCGACACAAGGATTTTCAGTCCTTTGCTCTACCGACTGAGCTACTGAGCCATATTATATTTTCAAAAATAATGGCGGTCCGGACGGGACTCGAACCCGCGACCTCCTGCGTGACAGGCAGGCATTCTAACCAACTGAACTACCGGACCATATATTGCGGGGACAGGATTTGAACCTGCGACCTTCGGGTTATGAGCCCGACGAGCTACCAGACTGCTCCACCCCGCGACGATAATACTTTAAATAATTA
>NZ_BQYJ01000001.1 GCF_023168165.1 Niallia sp. NCCP-28 | reverse complement strand
AAAAAGATGCTGGGAAAACCAGCATCTTTTTGTTTTTAATTAATTAGGAAATGCAGTTATTTTAAATTTTCAGGATTAAGAGACGCTAGTTCTTCTAAAACAAATCTGCCATCTTTTCTAATTAGCACATCATCAAAATAAATTTCCCCGCCACCGTAATCAGGGCGCTGAATATTTACCATATCCCAATGGATATTAGAGTGGTTGCCGTTGAATGCATCATCATAGCATTGTCCGGGAGTAAAGTGAAAGCTTCCATCAATTTTTTCATCAAATAAGATATCCTGCATTGGATGAAGAATATATGGATTGACGCCAATCGCAAATTCTCCGATATATCTTGCTCCTTCATCAGTATCTAAAATCTTATTTAAGCGCTCTGTATCATTTGCTGTTGCTTCTATTATCTTCCCGTTTTCAAACGTTAATTTTACATTTTCAAATGTAAATCCTTGATATGGTGAAGGAGTATTATATGTAAGTACACCATTTATGGAATCGCGAACTGGAGCGGTGTAGACTTCTCCATCTGGAATATTCATTTGTCCAGAACATTTGATGGCAGGAATATCTTTGATAGAAAAAGTAAGATCTGTGCCTTGGCCTGTTATTTTTACTTTATCTGTTTTATTCATTAATTCCATAAGATTATTCATTGCTTTATCCATTTTGCTGTAATCTAGATTGCAAACATCAAAATAGAAGTCTTCAAAAGCTTCTGTGCTCATTTTTGCCAGTTGTGCCATCGAAGAATTCGGATAGCGGAGAACAACCCAACGTGTCTTTGGTACACGGATTTCACGATGCACCTTTTTGCCGATAGTTCCTCCTTCAATTTTCATTTTATCTGCAGGAACATCTGCAAGTTCATTGATATTATCTCCTGAGCGCAGACCAATATATGCATCCATTTGACTCATTACATTTGCTTCAAATGATGCCATCATTTCATACTGTTCTTCTTTTGCTCCTAATAATAAGGACCGATTAATGTCATTATCCTTTAATGAAACAAATGGATAGCCGCCTGCATTATATGCTTCTTTTACAAGCGCTTTTACTAATTCTTTCTGCAATCCAAAGTTCTCAATTAAAACCTTTTCCCCTTTTTGAAGACGGATAGAATAATTGATTAGATTTTTTGCTAATTGCTGAATACGTGGATCTTTCATAATATGTACCTCCAAAAGTAAACTGAAATGATGTGCAACTATTATTGTACTCTAAAAAAAGGTTTTCTCAAATAATAATTGCATCCAGCAAAAACAACTTGATATATTTGAATGGCAAGTTTCTCCTGCAATTAAGAAGGCGGATATAAAGGGTAAGCTTCGCATAATGGGAAATGCTTGCTATGAAAATTCTTTCCCTTTTTTATGCATGGCAAAAGAGGGAGACCAAGATCAGCATCAATTGCAAATAAAGCAAAGTAGAAAGGGATTTATATTTGTTTCTCTTATTCTTTCCCTCTATAATGAAAAAGAAAAGTGTTTAAATAATGGAAAAACTGGGAAAGTAACTAAAAAGCGGAGGTGCGATAATCATGATTGAAATTTTATATTGGAGCGCAGCATTAATAGCAATAGCATTCACTATTTTAGTCATTTATTTGGCGAAAACATTAAAATCATTACATATTACTTTAGATAGTGTTTCAAAGACATTAACAGGGCTAGAAAGACAGCTTGATGGAGTAACGAGAGAAACAACCGTACTGCTTGAGAAGACAAATCTTTTGGCTACAGATATTCAAAAGAAATCAGAAAGCTTAAATAGTGTCGTAGATGCGGTCAAAGATGTTGGGGATTCTGTAAAAGGATTTAATCAATCTGTTCAGACTATTACGGCAAATGTAGAATCGACGTTAGAACAAAATCAAGATAAAATTGCTCAAGTTGTGCAATGGAGCAAAATTGTAATGAATATTAGAGATCAGTGGAATGCTCGAAAAGCGTTGGCGAAAGCAAAAAGCAATAGAACTATATAAAGGGAGGCTAATCTAATGAAAAAAGAGCAAGAAGCAATGCATATGGAAAATAGCGGGTCAAAAGATTTTTTATTAGGAGCAATTGTAGGGGGCGTTGTTGGCGCAGCGGCAGCATTATTTCTTGCTCCAAAACCAGGAAAAGAATTGCTGAATGATATGAATGGACATGCCAATTCTTTAAAAGGAAAAGGCATTGAATTGTCTGGTACGCTAAAAGAAAAAGGTTCTGAATATATTACGATAGCCAAAGAAAAAACAGATCAGCTTACAACTGCTGTTTCCAAACAATCTAGTAGCATTATGGATAAAGTGAAAGGCGCTAATTCAACAGAAGACCTATCAGCCAACGAAGAAGATGACAGCACCGAAAATGATCAAGAGCAGATGGAAGAAAAGTTTAAAAGCGATTATGATGAAATCCAAAAAAAATTAGAAGAGACAAAAAAGGCGTTTGATGAGACAGAAAGCAAATACAATCATTCGTAAGTAGATATAAATTGCAAAAAAGATAAATGCCTCTATTGGCGCTAAATATAAGCGGCAATAGAGGCATTTTAATAAGATGTTAATCATTTTCCTTTCTTTATCATTCTGTGTTATTGTATGGGGGTTAAGCAAGATTATTTTGAGATAGAAACAGGAGGCATTTTAATGAAAAAAATTGATACAGTAGAAGAATTTAATGAAGTAATGAAAAATAATGATTCCATTTTATTTTTAAAGCATAGTTTGACATGTCCAATCAGCCAGGCAGGTTTTGAACAGTATCAACAATATACAGCAAATAACAATAAGGTAGATGCCTATTATTTGGCAGTCCAAGATTCTAGACCATTGTCCAATTATATTGGGGAAACATATCATATTAAACATGAGTCTCCACAAGCATTATTATTTTCTGATAAGAAGGTTGTTTGGAATGCTTCACATTATAATATTACAGTAAGTGCTTTGGAAGATGCTGTGGACACCATTAAGTGAAAAAGAAAAGCTGATGCAAATCTTAATCATGCATCAGCTTTTTATTAGTTATTTGGCGTATTAGCAGGCCAAATAAGCTGCAAATCATCTCCTTTTTTTAAAGGGGTTAAAAAGGTTGCCTTTTCACCATTTTTTATTAATTCAAATGTTCCAGCTTTTGTTTGGGGCATATCAATTTGAATATATGCAAATAAATCTTGAAAGAAAAAACCGTTAAAAGGCTTTTGTTCTATTATTATCTTATCCCCATCATATAGATGGGTGTCTAGCGGCAGTACTTGATCATTTCGTTTGAATTGTGCCAATTGTTTAGTAAGTGTCAATTTCTTCCCATTAAAAGTGACAGGAAGCACTTGATATAATAATACATGCTTTAATTCTGCCAACTCTTTTACGGTTGGCGTTTTTTTTCTTTTGATTGTTAGTTCATCTTCATGGTCAAATTTATAGTCTAATTTAATTGGCAACCCATTTCGCAGTATACTTCCTGAAAAAGCTGGAATAACCGTATCTTTATCATTGACTGTTAATCTGAATGGCAGCATTTCTTTCATGTAATGATCTAATTGGAGACTATGCAGCAAGTCTTTAATCGTAGTTGGCATGATATAGTTTATTGTGTCTCGATCCTCTACCCACTTCTCTTTTGCAGCAGCCAAACCGTTGCACATAATAGTTGGCGTGACTTGAAAAATTTCTCCGTTTATTTGAATTGATTTTTCTGGAATTGCATCTAATAGATCTTTTATTTGGACGGCTGCTTGCTGTCCATCTTTGCCTTTATACACCGTTAGTTCTTCTCCATTTTGAACAATATCATCTAATGAACATTTTATTTCATTACGGATAATGACAGGTGCCTCTCCATAAGTTCCTGGAATCGTAATTTGTTGGTTGTTTACAGTAACAATCATGGCATTGCCTGGTTTGCCGTATAGTTTATTTAAGCTTATCCCAGAAGCCAATAGACAATCCCCTACCGTTAATTTATTTATTTCAAACAAACGAACAGGCTGTTCATTCACATAAACAGTTTTATATTGAACAGGAGTTTTTCCTGCTGCAATAGCAATGCCGACAGGAGTAACTAATTCAGGCCCTTTTACATTGGCATCTTCAAAAGTTAAATGAGTAATGGCATCTATTCCTCTAATGGCAACACGATTGCTTGGCAGATGAAGCATTTCAGCAATTTTGTTTGGAAGTGCAGGCGTTTGGCTGCCTCCACCGACAAGCATTACTGCTTTTGGAGGCTTATGATTATTTAATGCTAATATTTCTTTGCATATATGGTCGCTAAGCTTATCTAATGCAGGAGATATGCTTGTAATTGCTTCTTCCCTGCTTACTTCTGTTGTAAAGCCCAGTATATCTGTCACAGAAATAACCTCCTGTTCAGAAAGCCGCTTTTTTGCTTCTTCTGCAAGGGGAAAATCCAATAAGTATTGGTCGCTGATTGCTTCTGTAATTTCATCTCCTGCAATAGGCACCATTCCATATGCAATGACGGTTCCTGAATCTGTAATGGCAATATCAGAAGTTCCTGCACCAATATCTACTAGAGCTACATTCAGTCGCCGCATAGAGGGAGGAATAAGTACATTAATGGCAGCGATAGGTTCTAAGGTTAAAGCTTCCATTTCTAAATCAGCTCGATTCAATGCTGCAATTAAGGATTCGACTACTACTCTTGGGAGAAATGTTGCGATAATTTCTACTGTTGCAATATTGCCTTGCTGGTCAATTAAATTTCCTAATTCCTGATCATCCAATAAATAGCGAAGTACAGAATAGCCGACACAATAGTAGAATTGGCTTTTGTCTTGATTATTTTTCTCAGCAACAGCACTTTGGGCATTTTGCACGGCTGTAAGCTCCATATGCAATATATCTTGTTGAGTAATCATAGGTTTGCCTTTAATAGTTGTAGAGTAGGATGATTTTTCTGTTTTTAGGGCGCGGCCAGCAGCAGCAACAGATACTTTATGTAAGGGGCCATACTTTTTTTCTAATTTTGATTTTATTTCTAGAATAATTTTAGATACAGCCAAAACATCATGTATTTGTCCATCGAGCATGGCTCTTTCTTTATGCTCAATAGAAAGAATATCGACAACATGATATTTTTCCTTATCTTTTTCTAAAATGATTCCTACAACTGATCGTGTGCCGATATCTAAAGCAAATATTTTATCTTTACTGTGCAAAGAAAACACCTTCTTTATTATTTAAGAATATTATTTGTATCACGCATTAACGGACAGTAAAACCCTCACTGAGTGGAGGTTCACTTTATGGAAAAATCTTTTTTTGTGCACTTTAACACTTAAAAGCGTTTAATTATTAAAGAAAATTAGTGACAATGTCAAAAAGATGATTTATAATAAACCCAATCACAAGAAATGTAACATATTTTTATATGTCAATAAAGAATATTGAAAATTTGTCTAAGTAGAACTAATATGAAAATTAAGATTTCTATAGTGACAAGTAGAAAAAAGGATGGGGATACTAGATGAGTAACAAAGAATTAGATCAATTGCGCGACCGTGTAGACGAATTGAATTTGGAAATTTTAGGGAAAATTAATGAAAGAGCAGCTCTTGTACAAGAAATTGCACAAGCGAAAGTAACACATGGCGCTCATCGTTATGATCCAGTTCGTGAACGCACAATGCTTGATCATATATTGGCAAAAAATGACGGACCATTTGATAATGCAACTATCTCTCATTTATTTAAACAAATTTTTAAAGCAGGTTTGCAGCTGCAGCAAGAGGACGACAGTAAAGCATTGCTAGTTTCCCGAAAAAAGAAATCAGAAGATACAATTGTTGATTTAAAAGGAACAAAAATTGGGGATGGCATTCCAAAGTTTGTATTTGGCCCATGCTCTGTAGAATCATATGAACAAGTAGCAAAAGTAGCAGAATCTGTAAAAGCAAAAGGATTAACATTGCTTCGCGGCGGTGCATTTAAGCCAAGAACATCTCCATATGATTTCCAAGGCCTAGGAGTAGAAGGGCTAAAAATATTAAAGCGCGTATCAGATGAGTATGGTTTATCTGTTATCAGTGAAATTGTAAGCCCAGAACATATTGAAGAAGCACTAGATTATATTGATGTTATTCAAATTGGTGCCCGCAATATGCAAAACTTTGAATTATTAAAGGCTGCTGGCAGTGTGAAAAAGCCAGTTCTTCTAAAAAGAGGTTTAGCAGCTACTATTGAAGAATTTATTAATGCGGCTGAATACATTATGTCACAAGGAAATGATCAAATTATACTTTGTGAAAGAGGTATCCGTACGTATGAGCGTGCAACAAGAAATACATTAGATATTTCAGCTGTACCAATTTTAAAGCAGGAAACGCATTTGCCTGTATTTGTTGATGTTACTCATTCTACCGGCAGAAAAGATTTGCTGTTGCCATGTGCAAAAGCAGCATTAGCAATCGGTGCAGACGGTGTGATGGCAGAAGTTCACCCAGACCCGGCGGTAGCGCTGTCTGATTCGGCTCAACAAATGGATTTAAAGCAGTTTGATGAGTTTTATAATGCTATTCAAGCAACTCCATTTGTAAAAGCATAATTTTTCATGTAAGCTTTAAGCATAGGCTTTGATTCTATTAGAATAGATAGAATCAGTCTATGCTTTTTTTTGATGAAATTTTATCTGTTTAGCATAATTCATTATGAAAATCCGATGAGAAAGCTAATTATTGGGAAGAATAGTACTAGCAACAGAAATGGAATAAATGGTAGAAGAGAATATAAAGATATGCATTGTTCCTTTGTTTTTATCCAGGATTAATTAATTGCCCATAAAAGTCCAATTGGTTCAATCACGAATTAGTGAGAGATGGAAAAAAACACTGATTAAAGGTTTGCTTTATATAAATATAAAGTTTTAGTGAAGTTTTTTGTTATAATAGATAAAAAAAGCGTTTTTTTGAAAAAAAGTGAAAGCTTGTCATTGCGGCATTTGCAACGTTATCGTATGATTAAATACATAATTAGACAAGATTAGCTATATACGGATAAAATTTTTGTGTTTTTTAGCTGCTTGCAATGAAGAAAAAAGATAATGAGTGGACATATAAAAGGAGTGTTTTAGTATTATGAATATAACGATATATGATGTTGCTAGAGAAGCAAGTGTATCAATGGCAACCGTATCAAGAGTAGTAAATGGAAATCCGAATGTAAAACCAGCAACAAGGAAAAAGGTGCTAGAAGTAATCGATCGATTAGGGTATCGCCCGAATGCAGTTGCGCGTGGGTTGGCAAGCAAAAAAACAACAACAGTTGGAGTTGTTATTCCCGATATCTCCAGCACCTTTTATGCTGAACTGGCAAGAGGAATTGAAGATATTGCAACAATGTATAAATACAATATTATATTAAGCAACTCGGATCAGAATAAAGATAAAGAGCTCCATCTGTTAAATACGATGCTTGGCAAGCAAGTGGACGGTATTGTATTTATGGGTGGAAATATTACAGAAGAGCATGTGCAAGAATTTGAAAAATCTCCAGTGCCAATTGTTCTTGCAGCAAGTATAGAAGAAAGCCAAAAAATTGCCTCTGTAAATATTGACTATGCACAAGCGACATTTGATGCAGTAACTTCTTTTATCGAAAAAGGGCATAAAGTTATTGCGCTTGTTTTAGGTTCTATGGATGAACCGATCAATAGCAAAGAAAAGCTTATTGGATATAAAAAGGCTTTAGAAGCTGCTAATATTCCTTTTAATGAAAATTTAGTTGTTGAAGGCGATTATACTTATGAATCAGGAATAGAATCATTTGATAAGCTGATGGAACAAGCTGATAAACCAACTGCTATTTATGTAGGATCAGATGAAATGGCAATTGGCGTTATTCATGGTGCAGAAGACAAAGGCTATAGCGTGCCGGATGATTTTGAAATAATTAGCTCCGATAATACAAAGCTTACTCTTATGGTTAGACCACAGTTGACCACAATTGTTCAGCCGCTATATGATATAGGCGCAGTTGCTATGCGACTTTTAACAAAGTATATGAATAAAGAGACAGTAGAAGATCATATTGTAGTTCTGCCTCATAGAATTGAAGAACGTTCATCTACTAAAAAGGCATAAGGCAATGCTGAAATAAAGTAATTAGCTCATTTCGCCACAGAAAGGATGGTTTTATATTGACCATTTTTTCTGTGGTTTTATTTATTTGTTATTAACACGCTTTTGCCCTCCACTGATTAAAGTTTAGGGTAATTTATAAACAAGATTGCACCAGAATTTGCTTATAGATTTTCTTTTTTTATTCCCATATGATTAGTAGAGAAAAAAGTAAAAGTGATTGTTTTCAATTAAACTACTAATTTAGGAGTTGACTGATGAAAAAATTCTTTTTCCTCTTTTTAATTGCAATAACAATGACGTCCACTTTAATTACTCCAATCTATCCTAAAGCAAACAGCAATCCTATTTTAAAGGTGAAACTGGTAAATTATATAGGGAATACAACATCCATTACATTAAAAACTATAGGTGAATATAAATTATCGAATGGAAAAATCATTAATGATGGCATGACTTTAGCTGTGGAAGTAAAAAATGATTCATTGCAGCTTATTGAAAATGTGAGCAGGACAGTTTTAATGAAAAGCAATGTATTAACCCTTGAGCCGAAACAAGCTTCTAATACATTATCATTGAATGGACGAAGCTATTATGGATCTTTTCAATTTGTAATGGAAAAAAGTACAGCAAATAATGCTGTATATATTCGACCTATTAATGAAATTGATATAGAAACATATTTAAGAGGTGTAGTGCCACAAGAAATGCCTGCATTATGGCCATTGGAAGCATTAAAAGCGCAAACTGTTGCAGCGAGAACATATGCGTTAAAGCATAAAGATGATAAGGAGTTTGTTGATACTATTTCTAATCAAGTGTATGGAGGCGCTTATGCCCTTCATTCAAGAAGTGATGAGGCTATTCGGCAAACAGAAGGAATGATATTAAAATATAATGATAAACTAATAGATACAGTTTTTTCTTCCAGTAATGGCGGGAAAACAGAATTAAATTCAAGTGTATGGGGTGGATATGCATTGCCCTATTTTGCTGTTCAAGATGACATATATGATTATAATCCTACTAATAAAACAAAATTTCCTTGGAGTATAGAACTCAGCCAGCAACAGCTTGATCCTGGGTTGGATTTATCTACAGGGGAAAAATGGTGGAATTCTGTTGTAGAGAAGGATGCAAGTCTTCAAGTAGTAAAAAATATAAAAGACTGGATGCAGAAACAAGGTTATTCTAAAAAAATAGAGGATATGAAAATAATGAATATCCCAGTGCTGCAGCTCAATTTATCGAATAAAACGGCAGGTGGAAGGGTATTGGAAGGCTCTGCCACTATTGTGTATCTAAAAAAAGAAATAGTGAATAATAAAACGGTCGTAGAAAAAAATACGTTAGAATTAAAAAATGTAGCTGCTTCAAAAATACGTGCACTTGTAGGAATTGAGAGTATGCGCAGCTATTTAGTGGATGCTTCGGAGAATAAAGCAGGTTTTATCAAAATTAATGGAAAAGGCTATGGACATGCTGTTGGTTTAAGTCAATACGGAGCCAGAAATCGGGCGGAAGCAGGACACTCTTATCAGCAAATTTTAGGGTTTTATTATCCCAAATCTACACTTATAAAAGCATATAGTGGCGCAGCTGCTTCGGAACAAAAGCCAAAAACAGGTGTACAGTCAAAATCATCTACAGAAACAAAAAAAACAGTGCAAGATAAAGTAGCACCAGTCATTACTGGGTTTAAAACAAACCCGGATTATAAAAAAAATAAAATGAATTTGTCGCTGAAAACAAATAAGCCCGGAAAAATAGTAATCAAAATAAAAGATTCAAAAGGGAAAACGATTGCTACATTGAGCGACAATAATATAGTAAAAGCAGGAAATATAGCATTTGAGTGGAATATTGCAAAAATTAACAATGGAATATATAAGGCGGAAATTAGCGCAGCAAATGCTGATGGAATAAAACGCAATTTTACAAACAAGATTGCAATAAAAAAAACAGTTCCTGTACAAAATGGCAAAGTAAATGCAACTATTCTCCATATAAGAGAAAAACCAACTACTAATTCCAAAATTAAAACAAAATTAAAAAAGAAACAATCTGTTGTCATAGTGTCTAAACACGGATCTTGGTACAAAATAAAAGCTGGAAAAAGCACTGGATATGTTAAAAGTAAATATATCACTAAAAGCTGATAATAAAGCCAAAGTAAAAGAGAGGATTCCATTATTGAGGAGCCCTCTCTTTTACTTTTATCATGTATGCTACATGGATTGTGGGTTCTGCCCAGAAGGAATATCAATCCTATGCATATAAAGTCAACTATTATTTTCTAAATGAATTTTTTTCTCTATTCATTATTGCTGTTATTTTCTTTTTGCTGTTCATTTTGCTTGGCTGTTTCCTCTTTGTCTTCTGGACTATTCTCTTGTTGATTATTTGTTTTGTTAGTTTGTGTTTCTTCTGTTTTTTTATTTTTATCTTTATCTTGACTGTTGTTATTGTCAGCTGGATTTGTCTCTTTTTTGTTTTCTGGACTATTTGTTTTGTCTGCCTCTTTTTTATTTTTATCCTTGTTGTTATCTTCTTTAGTCTCTTTTTTGTTTTTTGTTTCTCCAATCTTTATTGCATTGGAAGAAGAGGACTCTCTGCCGGCAATGTCAACAGCTTTTACTGTATAAGATCCAGAGCCGCTATTAAAATAAAGTTTTTCTCCAGCTTTTTTACTGCCTACTTTTTTTCCATCTTTATAGATTCTATAGCCTATTACATCATTTTCAGCATGTCTGGACCAAGCTATTCCTTTTCCGCTGTTGATTAGAGTGATAGCGGAAGGCGTTTTTCCATTATCGTACATTTTCTTTGAAGCTGTAGCTAATTTGCTCCAATTAGGGTTATTTTGTACGAGTGAAGATGAATCAGAGACATTTACTCCAAACAGTTTTTTTAGATAATCTGGGTTTAACATTAATCCTGATTCTGTAAATTCACTTGGTGTGGAATCTAGAGCTGCATAGCGCTGATTCCCAATTTGCACTACTTTTCCAGCTATTAAACTATCATCTGTTTTATTTGGTGCCGTTCCTGATTTAAATAGGTCTGTTGTAACAAGACCGGCTTTGGAACAGCCTTCAGAAGGAAGTAGTCCGGATACAGAGCAGATAGACCTTCTAACAATTCCTCCAGGCATTTTAAAGCTTTCGGAAGGGTCAACCAAATCTGGATTAATGTCATAGACTGCATTCATGAAATCAGCCCATAAATAGTTTGTGCGCATGCTGTAGCTTAAGCCGCCTGTATATAATGACTTAGGTGTGTCATAGCCTGTCCATACGCCAAATGAAACGTTAGGATTTGTTGCAACAAACCAAGAATCGGTAAAGTTTTGTGCTGTACCTGTTTTTCCAGCCCAATCAGATTGGAATTTCAAACGGTTTTTTACAGCAGTAGCCGTACCTTGACTAATAACATCCCTCATCATATCTAATGTTAAATAGGAGGTTTGGGGACTAAATACTTTCACCGGTTCTACTTTATGCTGATAAACTACTTTTCCATTTTTGTCGATAATCTTATCAATCATGTAGGCATCAATAAATTCCCCATCATTTGCGAATGTGCCGTATGCATTTGTGTTTTCTTCGACTGTTACTCCTGTTTCCAAGGCTCCTAATGCAGTTGCTCTGTTTGTATAATCTTCCTCTTTAAGAGAGGTGAATCCCATCTTCTCTAAATATTTAGCAGGTTTTTGAGGAAGTATATCTACATATGCTTTAACTGCTGGAACATTGTATGATTTGGTTAAGGCATATCTAGCTGTTACTAATCCGTGGTATTGCATATCATAGTTTGTCGGCCATGCTTTGTTGCTTCCCGGATTTAGGCGCAGCGGCAAATCAGGCAAAATGCTTCCTGGCGATAATGTATTAAGCTCTATGGCAGGAGCGTACACTAATAGTGGTTTCATTGTCGAACCATTAGAACGCTTTGCACTTGTTGCGTGGTTTGTAGCCTCTCTATCATGGTCTCTTCCACCTACAAAGCTAATGATTTTTCCGGTTTTATTTTCAATTAAAATAGCTCCAGTTTCAACTGGCTCCGCTACTGTTTCTGTTTTACCAGTTTCATTATTTGTTACTGTTTCTGTTTTGGAAGGGCCATATAAAGAAAAGTTTTTGGCGATTTTTTGCATTTTATCATAGATTTTTTTATCGATAGTACTATGAATTTCATATCCGTTTTGATGTACTTGGCGATCAGCAAGTGCTGTATACTGTTCAAGCAGTATATCGTCTTTTTTTAGATCCTCTTTTGAATAGCCATCTTTTTTTGCTAGCATTTCAGCGATAATTTCTGTAGATCTTTTTTCTAATTCGTATGTCAGCCATGGATATTTTTCCGAGGGGCTTTCTTTAGCAGAAATAAAGTCTTTTGTAATATCATATTTGCTAGCAGTTTCATATTCTTTTTTTGTGATTTTGTTTTCTTTGTACATTCTAGATAAAACAGTTTTCATCCTTGAGATGCCAGGTTCCAGATTTTCTTTTACTTTCCCTCCTTGGGTAAATGGAGTGTAGCCAAATGGACTTTGGGGCAAACCAGCAATAAATGCAGCTTGCGGCAGTGTTAATTTTTTTGCATCCACACCGAAGATACCGTTAGCGGCAGCTTGTACACCAGCAATGTTGCGTCCAGATGAATTTCTTCCAAATGTAGAAACATTTAAATATGCTTCTAAAATATCTTCTTTATCAAAGAATTTTTCTAGTCTCAGCGCTAATAATATTTCTTTTGCCTTTCTTTCAAAAGATACTTCATTTGTAAGTATTTGGTTTTTGATAAGCTGCTGTGTTAGTGTGCTTCCTCCTGATTGACTAGAAGTATTGGCAACTTCTTGAAATAAAGCACGCATAATAGATTTTGGAACAACGCCGTTATGCTCGTAAAAGTATTGATCTTCTGTTGATACGACAGCATCAATTAAATATGGTGAAACATCTTTTAGTTTGACTTCTTCTCTTTCCAAATCTGTTGGCAATTTTCCTAAATACACGTTGTTGGCGAAATAGACTTCAGATGTTTCTTCATAGTTATAAATCTCTTTTTTCATTGTATTGTAAGAACGCACTGGTTCTTCTTTTACTAATGACGCGAAATATCCTGCTCCAACACCTGCCGCAAACCCGCCGCCTATTAGAAGGCATATTATAAAAAGAAGGATAAGATTCCATGTTACTTCATACGTTAAGCGGGCTTTTTTAACCGTTTTTTTATTAGCGAAGAAGTTTCGGAATATATTCCAGTAATTGCTCCACTTCGACCTATCATTCATTCATATCATTCCTCCTAAAATCACATACATTATAGCATAAAGAAAGGGTACAATTCGTTTTTTTTTCATGAAAGCATTTGACAGGCATCTTGTTTTTATGATAAAAATAATTCAACTATATATTGATCGTTATTGTAATGATGGGAATGAGTAGCTCTTTTATCACTATTTCAGAGAGCCATTGGTTGGTGAAAAATGGCATAAATAAAAGAGTGAATTACCTCCTTGAACTTTTACTGGGAAATTACTACTGTTTAGTAGGCAAAGTAGCAGTAAACGGGATATGCCGTTATCTATTAGAGTGGAGAAAAAATATTTTTCTCAAATTAGGGTGGTACCGCGCTTATTTTGCGTCCCTGCATATAGATGCAGGGACTTTTTTTGTTGCAAAAGGAATATTTTAAGGGAAATAATAATGATCAATATAGTTTGAGAGAAAACTATTAAATAATGGAGGTTACTTGCAATGAATTTATTAGAGGATTTAAAGTGGAGAGGGATTATTTATCAACAAACAGATGAAGCAGGGTTAAAAGAGCAGTTAATGGAAAACATGACGTCTTTATATTGTGGGGTTGATCCAACGGCTGACAGTATGCATATTGGACATCTTCTGCCATTTTTAACATTAAGACGTTTTCAAAATGCAGGTCATCGTCCAATTGTTCTTGTGGGTGGAGCAACAGGGCTTATAGGAGATCCGAGTGGAAAAAGTGAAGAAAGAAAATTGCAGACACTTGATGTTATTGGCCATAATGTGAAATGTTTGCAGAATCAATTAAAAAGAATTTTTGATTTTGATGGAAAAAATGGTGCGGTGATGGTGAACAACTATGATTGGGCCGGTTCTATGGATATTGTTACTTTTTTGAGAGATTATGGAAAACATATTGGGATTAATTACATGCTGGCTAAAGATACGATTGCTTCCCGATTAGATACAGGAATTTCTTTTACAGAATTTACTTATACGATTCTTCAAGCGATGGACTTTTTGCATTTATATGAAAATCATAATTGCAAATTGCAAATTGGCGGAAGCGACCAATGGGGAAATATCACAACAGGATTAGAGCTTATTAGAAAAAATATGCCAGAAGGTGCTAAAGCATATGGTTTAACAATACCGCTTGTAACAAAAGCTGATGGCACAAAATTTGGAAAAACAGAAAGTGGTGCAATTTGGCTGGATCCAACGAAAACAACTCCATATGAGTTTTACCAATTTTGGATTAATACAGCGGATGCAGATGTAGTCAAATACTTAAAGTTCTTTACTTTCTTATCAAAAGAAGAAATTGAGAAATTAGAAGTTGCGGTAAAAGAAGAGCCGCATTTGCGCGAGGCACAAAAAAAATTAGCAGAGGAAATGACTACATTAATTCACGGTGAAGCGGCATTAGAGCAAGCTCAAAAGATTACAGCAGCATTATTCAGCGGAGATATTAAAAATCTGACAGCAGATGAAATCCAACAAGGGTTTAAAGATGTGCCAACATATGAGCATAAAGACGGAGCAGCGGTTCTTGTTGATTTGCTAGTAGCGGCTGGGATTGTTTCATCTAAACGCCAGGCTAGAGAAGATGTAACAAACGGAGCAGTTTACATTAATGGGGAACGCAAACAAGAATTAGATTATGTATTAACAGCAGAAGATCGTATTGAAGATAAGTTTACGGTAATTCGCCGCGGTAAAAAGAAATATTTTTTAATTAAGTTTTAATGCCAAAAGGTGTTCCGGTTAAGAGCCTGGGCTTCTCTTTTAAAAGAGAAGCCTTTTTTGCCATCCATTATCGAGAGTTTGATCTCACCTAAGGGATGGATAATAAAAGAAAGGAGAAATCTAGGCGTATAGAGAATTGCCTGCAAAAGCCTGATAAAAAGTAGACAGGTTTATTTATAGCACCTATATTTTGTGGCAACATCTGTGTGACTATAATTCCAGAGGTCTCAATTAACAATCAGTGGAGATGAAAAAACCCTAGAGCCGAATAGAGGCTTCTAGGGTTTAACATAAATATTAACAATCTATTAACGAGAGTAGAACTCAACGATAAGAGCTTCGTTAATTTCTGCTGGCAATTCAGAACGTTCTGGTAAACGAGTGAATGAACCTTCTAATTTATCAGCATCAAATGTTAAGAAATCAGGTACGAAGTTATTTACTTCCACTGCTTCTTTCACAATATCAAGGTTGCGAGATTTTTCACGCAAAGTGATAGTTTGGCCTGATTTTAGACGGTATGATGGGATATCAACACGAGAACCATCAACTAAAATATGACCATGGTTTACAAGCTGACGTGCTTGACGACGAGTGCGAGCAAGACCTAAACGATAAACAACGTTATCAAGGCGAGTTTCTAAAAGTGCCATGAAGTTTTCACCGTGTTTACCAGGCATTTTGCCAGCGATATCAAATAAATTACGGAATTGGCGTTCGTTCACACCATACATATGACGTAATTTTTGTTTTTCTTGTAATTGTAAACCGTATTCTGATAATTTTTTGCGTTGGTTTGGACCATGTTGTCCTGGTGCGTAAGGGCGTTTATCTAACTCCTTACCAGTACCGCTTAATGAAATTCCAAGACGACGAGAAAGTTTCCAGCTTGGACCTGTATATCGAGCCATTATAGACTCCTCCTTCATGTTTTTATTTGGTAAAATAAAAACAGATGCAACGTTTCTTTCTGCACATTTTATCTTCATGTACCTTCGCCCTAGCAGCTAAGGGTTACACAATACACCATCAATAAGATTGAGGAATAAAATGAAACAGTAAAGTATTTTACATATGCTGCAATATTTTACACAAAGAGTATTATATGACTTTAGATGATAGAATGTCAAGCAGAGGCTAGCTAATTCTGCTGTTTTTTATTCAGTCTATAGTCAAACACTTCATCGGTGTTGTTTCATTTTACATTATTCATCAACATGACCTTTGCTTTAAAAGCATTTTTCCTGAAAAAAATTATTTTTCATTTTTGGCCTGATTATATTGCCATATGATATAATTAATAGAAATAAATTAGATATTTATATAGAGTAAAAAACATTTATGGGATTTTTTGGGGTTGCGATAATTATTTAGCAAAAAATAGGAGCATTTATTGTCATCTCAAATATAGAGGTGGAAAAGATAAATATGACCAATCATTATAATTCTTCTCAAGGTGTGTGTATATTAATTGGCCATTAAAACAAAATGAAGAATTGTATCCATCAAAATTTATTAATATGACCGATAAATAGAATGAAATAGTTAGATGAATTAGGTGATGATTAAATGGACATGCTTGGCCACCAAATAATATTAAAACTAAAAAGCCGTTTTTTTGATATTGTTGATACAAATAGTCATAATTTAAGCTACATCCAATTACTTGATGAAATGTTAGGCACAATAAAAAATGTTTTGCATGCCAAGGACATTGCTTTATATAGTTGTAAGGAGGGGGATGATCATTGGAGAATAGAAGCAGCAACGGATTCCTCTCAGTTTTTTCCTAATATTCCGAATTATTTAAAGTTCCGTCAATTGCTGATGTCCCAGAAGGTCCATCGTCAATCATGCGAGGCAGAAGCATTTAATAAATATGATATTTTATTGCCATTAAAACATAAAGATGGGATAAATAGCTTTTTTGTTATAAGAAGCAGCGATACAGGGCAAAAAATCAGCTACAGTGATTCTTTATTAGAAATTCTTAGTGAGGAATGCAGCTTATTTCTCTATAAGATACAAAGTTTGGTAAAAATTGTAACTGAAGAAAGAAAGTACAAACTATTATTTAGGGTAACAGAAAAATTTCATTCTTCCATGAAAATGGAAGATGTGCTTGGTGAAGTTATTTATACACTGCAGGAAATATATCCTACATTTTCTTACTACTTGTTATTGTCTCATGATAATAATAGCCGTGGAGATTTGCCGATAAAAGACTTGGAATATGATAGTGAAAATATTGCTGCGCTAGAAGCATATGTTACTGGTCAAGTTCAGTTTGAAAATTCAAGGGAAGAAAGACAAGCTGTTTTATATGCGCCTTTAAAAGGAAAGCAAGGCGTCTATGGAGTGCTGCAAGTAATCGGCCCAAAAACTGTTGATTTTCCGAAAAGCGAAAAAGAATTTATTACGCTATTAGCCAACACAGCAGGAAGTGCTGTAGAAAACGCCCAATTATATCAGCAATCCAAAAAATTGGTTTCTGATTTGCAATTAATAAATGAAACAACGCATCGACTCAATTCAAATTTACGTTTAACAGAAATGATGAAATATATTTCTGAGCGAATATCTTCTAGTTTTAATGCCGAAGAAGTGGGATTCATTCTTTTTTCTTCTGAATCTAATGCTATGTCTGTATTGGTAGGCAGCACAACCTTTTTTCACACAAAAGATGCAGAAGCATATATTCAGCATTTTAAAGAAAAAATTAAATTGGAAAAGGATTCCTTATTTATCGGAGATTTTGAATTTCCACAGCAAAAAACAGCTAAATACAAATCCATTATGGCAATTCCGATGATGCAAACAGGGCTTCTAAAAGGATTTTCTTTGGTGATGCATCCGTCTCCTTATCATTTTTCATTTGAAACATTTAAATTATTACAATCACTAATTCATCACTCTACATTAGCTTTAACAAACTCCATGCTTAGAGAAGAACTGGAAAAACTTGTAGTTACTGATCATCTCACAAAACTTTATTCGAGAAATTTTCTTGATGAAAAAGTTCAATGTTCTATAAAAGCAGATCCAGAAGGAACATTTATTTTAATTGATATTGATAATTTTAAGGCAGTGAATGATACTTATGGTCATCAAATAGGCGATGAAATAATTATACAAGTTGCTGATATTATTAATGAAAATATTAGAGGATCCGATATTGGTTCGAGATGGGGAGGAGAAGAATTAGCTGTATATTTGCCAAAAGTGCCGCTGCAGCTAGGGGTTAGCATTGCAGAAAGACTTGTTGCCAAAGTAAGAGCAGAAACGAGTCCATCTGTAACCATATCTTGTGGTGTATCCTACTGGAATAAAGAGACAAAAGATGACTATCATTCTATTTTTAAACGGGCAGATAAAGCTTTGTATGTGGCTAAAGAAACAGGAAAAGATAAAGTAGTCGTGCAAACCATGGATTTTGTAAACGAGTAGTTTAAATATAATAGAGATTTATTATAGCTGGAGTGGATACATGTTCAGATGTGAAATTTTTATAAGAAGATCCATAAAAACCTGGTTCTTAAACCAGGTTTCAGTTTAACTAATACAGCTGGGACAATACTTGGTCGACCTATATCTGAGTACATATCTTTCGCTAAATCATAAATAAACGAGAAATCAAGTGCCGCTTCGATTTTGCGAACTAAATGATTGGCTGGAACTAATGGATCTAAAGCGATTCTTTCTAATTGATCTTGGATAGAAGAATGTTTAGAAAGCATGATGTCACCTCTGTTATGTATCTTTTTCTATTTTAAAGCCAATCTATTCAAATTTTTATACGAAATAGATTGAAAACCAGTTGGTTGGAGTGGAAGGGGTGAGACTCCTACGGGATTAGCGAGACAGTCCGAGACCCTGCAGGAGCGAAGCGGCTCGGCGCTCGCCCTGTGGAAAGCGAACCCCTGAAACGGAAATCAACAATCCTATTTATAATAAAAAAACTGTAAACAAACTTCTTTTTAAGGGGCGTTTGTCTACAGTCTGAAACCTGGTTCTTAAACCAGGTTTTTTGGTATGTTGAAAAAGTTTATAGATATTCTACTAATGTTTCAGTGAAAATTTGTAAATATTTTTGGTCTATTTCATCAAAACGATTTTTTTCTGGGGAATCGATATCTAAAACGCCAATTAATGTACCATTTTTAATTATTGGAACCACAATTTCTGATTGACTAGCGGCGTCGCATGCAATATGTCCAGGAAAAAGGTGAACATCCTCTACTCTAACTGTTTCCTGTTTACTTGCAGCAGTTCCACAAACGCCTCTGCCAAAAGGGATTCTTACACATGCAGGGAGACCTTGGAAAGGACCAAGAACAAGCTCTCCATCTTCTACTAAATAAAAACCAACCCAATTAATGCGATCTAAAAATTGATTTAATAAAGCAGAAGCATTAGCAAGATTGGCAATAGCATTTTTTTCTCCTTCGAGAAGAGCTTTTAACTGTTTTACTACTAATTGGTATTTTTCCTCTCGATTGCCATTATATATTTCGACGTTAAACATGGTAAACACCTATCTTTCTTCATAAATTATTTTTATTTTAGCAAAAAAAGTTGAAAAGGAGGAAACTTTGTCGAGATTCTATTGAAGGATTGTTCTTATTTAGCAAGAAGTAATAATATATATTATTTTAACCTCAAATGAATAAGAAGATTTTTTTTACATTCTTTAAATGCAGACATCTTTTAAAAGCAGAAGATTGATTTATTCAACCATATATTTCTGATATTAGCAAGAGAGGAGAAATGATATGAAAAGAAATTCGAAAGATTCTATAATAGAAGCAGCAATTACACTTTTTAACAGAAATGGATATGATGGGACTTCTATAAGAGATATAGCATCGCATGCTCATGTAAATGTGGCAAATATTTCTTATTATTTTAATGGAAAACATGGGCTGCTAGAATACTGTTTTACAAGCTATTTTGAAAAATATTTAGAAAAAATAGAAGATGTTTATCGGGATATTCTTTTGGAACCAACGGAGAAGTTAAAGAAGATAGCAGAATCCATTATACATTTTCAGTGTTTGCATCCGCATTTAACGAGATTCGTTTTAAGGGAAGTGTCGATTGACTCTCAAGTTGTCAGAGAAATTATGTCTACTTATTATGTAAAAGAAAGATTTTATTTGACAAAAATTTTAGAAGAAGGCATAGAAAAAAAACAATTTAAAAAGCAAATGATTTCTTATAGCATCATTCAATTAAAAAGTCTATTATCTATGCCTTTTCTTAATGCATTTTATTTAACAGAAGTGCTGCATGTATATGTCCGTGAATCTTATTTTGCAAAAAAATATTTAGAAGAAATCTATAGATGGATTGATGAAGTGATCTGCTTTCATAAAGAATCTTTATCGATTCCCTAATAACATGTCATAGCCTTGGCCTATATCTTTTGCTTGGTGAGCATCTGATCCATAAATCAATGGAATCTGCCGTTTGTTTGCTTCTAAAGCGACCCAGCTTGGGGGATAGGACTCTTGGCAAAATTGTTTATATAAACCGGCCCCGTTATAATCAAGTTCTAATTGCTGCTGTTTTATATCCTCTAATAATTGAATAATAGTAGAGCGATAATCTTTAGAAATGGGGAATTTATGCTGGAATTTATGCACCAATGTAATATGTCCTATTCGTTTCGGTTTGAAAGGTCCTAAATCTGCAAACACTGATTTTTTTATTGTTTCAAAATACCGTTTATAAATGGCTTCCACATCCCCATATTGGTCAATCATAGCGGCAAATAGTTCAGGACTATAATCAACGCAATCATAAGCCATATTGTTTTTTAGAAAATGTACACTGAGAATGCTGTCATCGAGTTTTGGCCCCCATTCATTTAAAAAGCTTGTGATTTCCTTTTCAAAACCTTCAATATAATCCACTTCTAATCCAATATTTATTTTTATTTTATTTTTGTAATAGTCTTTTGCTTCTTCGACCATCTGCAGATAATGCGGGAGATCCTCTCGTGCCATACTGCTGTCCTTTGTCGGAGTGCTGTCAATAAAACCGACAGGAAGCGGGGCGTGTTCGGTGAATGAAATTTCTGAAAAATCTAGTGAAATTGCTTTTTCAATATAATCACTAAATGCATCTTTTGTACCATGCGGACAAAATGCTGTGTGAATATGCCCGTCTTTTTTTATTGATGTATTCATTTTTTTCTCCCTTTCTTTTAAAAAGTAGACTATGGGTTATGCTGCTGATTTTGGTTTTATTTGTGTGCCAGATGAAATCAAAACCATTCTATCAACAATAGTGACTAACACAGTGGAAAATTAAAGCGAAAAATGAAAAAAGATGGAGGGATGTTAGAGTTCATCCGTCTTTTTTTATTTTACTAAAAAAGAAGGAAGTTTTGTTTTTTATCATAGAAAAAAGGATATTCTTTCTCTCTTTCGTTAAATGCCTGCACAATCCAATAGAAATTCTTTTAAAAAAATATAAAATAATAGTCAAAAAATGACGTTTACATGGTATCATAAAAACAAATGAAAAGAACTTTTACATACCTTTATTATAGATATAGGAATAAAAAATGGTCGGTGCTAGAACAGGGGGCTTCAAATGGATTACATAATTGGGGGAGTAGTCATTATTATATGTCTATTCTTGTCAGGATATCTTATCAAAAGAAAATACTATGGTTTAGTGGATGAGTTGGAAAATCGGAAAATGACTATTATGAATCGGCCGGTTTTAGAAGAACTTTCTAAGGTAAAGCAGCTAAATATGATTGGGCAAACAGAAGAGTTGTTTGAGCGATGGAGATCCGAATGGGATGATATTGTTACAGTCCAATTGCCTGAAGTGGAAGAAATGCTCCTTGATACAGAAGAATTTATTGATAAATATAAATTACATAAAGTAAAAAAAAATCAAAATAAAATTCATTTGAAATTAGAGCAAATCGAAAAATCAATTGAAAAAATGCTCCAGGAATTGGAGAATCTTGTTGGAAGTGAAGAAAAAAATAGAACAGAAATAGAAGGTTTAAAAGAGACTTATCGAGAAAGCAAAAAGACATTGCTTGCACATCGATATACTTTTGGAGAAACGGAACCTAAATTAGAAGCTATGCTTAAAGAAGTAGTTTCTTTATTAAATGATTATGAAGAGAATACAAAAAACGGAAATTATTTGGATGCGAGAAAGATTGTTCAGCAAATAGAAGAAAAATTAGCGTATATTCGCTTTTTAGTAGAAGCAATCCCTCCTATTTTAATGGAATGCAAAACAAAATTGCCCGAATCAATCAGTGAGCTAAAAGAAGGGTATAAAGCTATGCTGGAACAAGGCTTTATTTTGGAGCATATCCAATTGGAGGCGGAAGTTGAAGAAATAGAAAAAGAATTGAAGTTATGCAGTGAATTATTGCAGAATGGCGAAGTAGAGAGGATTCAAAGCATACTAGCAGAAGTTCAAGAAAAACTAGATTTATTATATGATTTATTGGAAAAAGAAGCGATAGCCAAAAACTATTCCACTAAAAATCTGGATGTGGTGAAAGGCATTTTGGCAGCTATAGGTGGTGCTAATGAGCGTTTGCAAGAAGAAGTCAGCTTGCTGCAAAGAAGCTATCATATTGATAATGAGGACTTGGAATTGCAATTTAAGCTTGAGACCAAACTAAAGCATCTATTCAAGCAATATGAAGTATTGGAACATAAGCTAATGCATGAGACAGCAGCGCATACTGTGCTGACAGAAGAATTAAAGCTTCTAAAGGAACAAATGGAAACTGTTGCCCAGGAGCAGCAAGTTCTATTTGACAAATTTTATGCATTAAGAAAAGATGAAGTGCTTGCACGCCAAAAAATGAAAGAATTAAGCAAAGAGATTGCAAATTCCATTAGAGTGGTAGCAAATAGCAATTTGCCTGGCGTAACAAAAGAATATAGCAGCCTGATAGACGAAGCAAAAGAAAGCATAGAAAAGCTAAAGTCTATTTTAAATGAAGCTCCATTGGATATTCCTGCTGTACATACATTGATTGGACAGGCAGAAAGCAATGTTGCTGCATTAGTGGAAGCGACAGATAAATTAGTGGAAACAGTAATGCTTGCAGAAAAAATCATTCAATATGGAAACAGGTACCGGAGAAAATATACGAAAGTAGAAAAAAGTTTATCTCAGGCAGAGGCTTCATTTAGGCACTATAAATATAGTGATGCACTAAGTCAAGCTGCTGCAGCAATCGAAGAAGTAGAACCAGGCAGCATAAAACGAATGGAAGCAATAGTGCTGGAAGAAAAAGAAAAAGAGAACCAATATAATTAATAAAGTAGCTAATAAAAAGGAAAAAGTGCAAAAGGTGTGTTGCTATGAAAAATAGCTTCTCACCTTTTTTGTCTATATAAAGGGCAATGATCTATATTTGCAAAATGAAGGTACTGTGATACCATATAAAGTTGCAAGCATAAGGAGGAGAAGGCTTTTGATATACTTAGATAACAGTGCTACTACAAAACCATTTCCTGATGTTGTAAAATCATATTCGACGGTAGCAACAGAGTTTTTTGGAAATCCTTCATCTTTACATTCTATAGGGGGGCAAGCAGAAAAGCTGCTTACACAAGCTCGAATGCAAATTGCCGATTTATTGGGTGTAAAAAGCAACGAGATTTACTTTACATCGGGAGGGACGGAAGGGAATAATTTTGCTTTAAAAGGTGCTGCCAATGCTTATCAAGGCAGAGGGAAACATATTATTACAACGGAAATAGAACATGATTCCATTCATAAAGTAATGGAACAATTGCAAGAAGATGGATTTACAATCACCTATCTTCCAGTCGATGAGAATGGTTTAGTCTCTGTTGAGGATATAAAAAGCAATATTCGCAAAGATACTAGCATTGTTTCAATCATGCACGTTAATAATGAAATAGGTTCTATTCAACCGATAGCAGAAATAGGTTCCGTGATAAAAAAGCAGAAACCATCAGTGCTATTTCATGTAGATGGAGTGCAGGGAATAGGGAAATTGCCTGTGGAGTTAAAAAAAGCAAACATTGATTTATATACCATTTCAGCACATAAGTTTCATGGATTAAAAGGAAATGGTGTTTTATATATAAGAGAAGGACTAGTGTTAGCTCCATTGCTAGCTGGAGGCGGACAAGAGAGAAATTATCGAAGTGGAACAGAAAATGTTGCTGGTGCAGTTTCAACCGCTAAGGCTTTGCGTATGCAACTAGACAACCAGCTGCATAAAAAGGACAAGCTCGTGGAACTTAATCGGTACTTGCGAGAGAATTTAGCCAAAATGGAAGATGTGGTGATACATTCTCCTTTAGATAAAAGTATACCTCATATTATTAATTTTTCTATTTTGGGAATTAAAGCAGAGGTATTTGTCCATGCATTGGAAAAACACAATATCTATCTTTCAACGACTAGCGCTTGCTCATCTAAAAGCAATACAGTAAGCAAAACACTTACAAGCATGGAAGTAGCAAAAGATGTAGCAGAGAGTTCTTTTCGCATTAGTCTTCACTATGACAATACATTGGAAGAAATAAAAATAACGATCGAAAAAATAGCGGACACAATAAAATGGCTAAGAGGTGTGATGAAATAAATGAAATATGATCGAATATTAATCCGATATGGTGAATTATCAACAAAAGGAAGAAATCGAAAAAAGTTTGTAGATCAATTGCATAAATCAGTGAAAATGGCGCTTGTTCCTTTTCCCTTTGCAAAAATTGAAGTGAAAAGAGAAAGAATGTATGTGCTCTTAAACGGAGAGAACGAAAAAGAGATTGCAAGAGCTTTAAAAAATATTTTTGGAATACAGTCGTTTAGTCCAGCAATTAAGTTGGAAAAAGATATTGATACAATGAAAGAGGCTGCATTAAAGTTAGTGTCTTCTATCTATCAAGAGGGAAAAACATTTAAAATTACGGCAAAAAGAGTCGATAAAACATTTTCTTTAGATACTGGGGAAATCAATTCTTTATTTGGCGGCCATCTTTTAAAAAATATTCCCGGCATAAAAGTAGATGTACGAAATCCTGATATTAATTTATTGATTGAAATAAGAGAAGAGGCAGTTTATTTATCTTGTGAAACAATACAGGGGGCACAAGGCCTTCCTTCAGGGACTAGTGGGAAAGCGATGTTAATGTTGTCTGGTGGATTAGACAGCCCAGTTGCAGGATACTTATCAATGAAAAGAGGATTAGAACTAGAAGGTGTTCATTTTTTTAGTCCACCATTCACCTCAGAAAGAGCAAAACAAAAGGTAATTGATATTTCCAAAAAATTAGCAAATAGAAATGGTCATTTTGTGCTGCATATTGTCCCTTTTACGGAAATTCAACAGCTTATTCATAAACAAATTCCAGAAAACTATACGATGACGGCAACAAGAAGGCTGATGCTTCGTATCACAGATGAAATCCGCAAAAGACAAGAAGCTTTAGCTATTGTTACCGGAGAAAGTCTGGGACAAGTTGCAAGCCAAACATTAGAAAGCATGTACGCTATTAATGATGTAACAAACACACCAATTTTAAGACCATTAATTGCGGTGGATAAAACAGAAATCATCAAAATTGCACGGGAAATAGATACACATGATATATCTATTAGGCCATATGAGGATTGCTGTACTGTGTTTGTGCCGTCATCACCAAAAACAAAACCTAAAAAAGAAAAAGTCCAGTTTTATGAAAGTTTTGTTGATTTTGAGCCAATGATTAAAGAGGCCGTTTCAAAAGTAGAGACAATAATCATCAAGCAAGGGGAAAAAATGGACGCTGAAAAAACTGAAGAGTCATTATTTTAATTGCTGGGATCCGACATCTAGAAGTTTGGAAATTGGCAGCATGGATATAATGAATGATTTATTGATAAAAATTACCAATATTTTTGATGAATGAAGACCATGTGTATTACACATTCTATTATCACAAGGAGGTGATACACATGGCAAACAACAACAGTTCAAATCAATTATTAGTACCTGGTGTTTCTCAAGCATTAGACCAAATGAAATATGAGATTGCAACAGAATTTGGAGTAAGTCTTGGTGCAGAAACAACAGCTCGCGCTAACGGTTCAGTTGGTGGAGAAATCACTAAACGTTTAGTTCAAATGGCTGAACAACAACTTGGTGGTTATGCAAAATAATTCCATATAATGGCTACTGGGAGTGAGGCATATGCCTCACTCCTTATTAGTTTTTGGCTATATAAAGCTCATTGTTGATTTTTATATTTTATAGATTAAAGCGAATGCCTCCTGCTGCAATCAACAGGCAAATTTAACAGAGTTTAATTTTTAAACAAGAATCAAGTTATTTATTTTAAAAAAATACTTCTAAATAGTATAATGACTAAAGTATATTTTTAAAATCCTAAATAATTATAGGGGGAAAAGAAATGAGTCGGCAAGACTTGATAGCACCACAAACATATAATTTTGTTTCAGAAATAGAAAAGTGTGCCCGTGATAAAAATCGTTTGGCATTAAAATGGGAAAATGAGGATGGAGAAACAAAAGAAATTACATATAACTCCCTTTTAAAGTTAGCGAATCAGATGGGAAATGTATTAAAAGACACAGGCTTAAAAAAAGGGGATGTCGTTTTAGTCATCGTTCCTCGATTAGTAGAAGCGTATCAGGTTTATTTGGCTGCTCTTAAAATAGGATTAACCATTCTGCCAAGTTCGGAAATGCTTCGGGCAAAAGATTTGCAGTATCGAATTCAGCATGGGGATGTAAAAGGGATCATCAGTTATTATCCATTTTTGGATGAACTGAAAAAAGTAGAAGAAATCAATTCACTGAAACGCTTTGTCATTGGAGAGGCAGTCGAAGGCTGGACTTATCTAGATGAGGAAGCAAAATCTGCTTCAGAAGATTTAGATATTTGTGAAACGGAAAAAACGGACACTGCTTTTATTTCTTATACATCTGGAACAACGGGAAATCCAAAAGGCGTAGTACATACACATGGCTGGGCATATGCTCATCTTCGAACTGCAGCGCCTAACTGGCTCTGTATTGAAGAAGGAGATTTAGTATGGGCAACTGCAGGCCCTGGATGGCAAAAATGGGTCTGGAGCCCGTTACTATCCGTATTGGGGTCTGGAGCAACAGGTTTTGTCTATCATGGAAAATTTAATCCTCGCAAATATTTGCAGCTGCTGGAAAAATATGAAGTGAATGTGCTTTGCTGTACACCAACGGAGTATCGTTTAATGGCAAAAGTGGAGGATATTGACACTTTCCAATTAACAAGTTTAAGAAGTGCTGTTTCAGCTGGAGAACCGTTAAATAGAGAAGTCATTGATGTGTTTAAAAAGCATTATAATTTGGATGTTCGAGATGGATATGGCCAAACGGAAAATACTTTATTATTAGGTATAACCAAAGGGGTCGATTTGCGCCCTGGGTCTATGGGGAAGCCGACCCCAGGAAATATAGTGGACATTGTCAATGAACATGGCAAGGTTTGTGCAGTGGGAGAAGTTGGAGATATTGCTGTACATAAAGATACACCAGCACTGTTTAAAGAATATTTCAAAGAGCCTGAAAGAACCAAAAATCAATTTAGAGGCGATTATTATATAACTGGTGATAGAGCAAAAAAAGATGAAAATGGATATTTTTGGTTTGAAGGAAGAAGCGATGATATTATCATTAGCTCTGGCTATACAATCGGACCATTTGAAGTGGAAGATGCTCTTGTGAAACATCCATCTGTAAAAGAATGTGCAGTAGTGGCAAGTCCAGATCCAATCAGAGGAAATATAGTAAAAGCTTTTGTTGTACTGCAAGATGGTGTAAAAGGAACAGCTGAATTAGTGAAAGAGCTGCAAACCTATGTAAAAGAATTAACGGCGCCTTATAAATATCCACGAAAGATAGAATTTATTGATGACTTGCCAAAAACAACTTCTGGGAAAACACGCCGTGTAGAATTAAGGGAAAATGAAAGCAAAAAATAAAGTGAAACTAACAATCAATAGGTTTTTCCGTGCTCCTCGATGATTGTAGCCTGAGGCCGCACAGGCGCTGCCGCAGGACGTGGAAGTCTGTGTACTTTTTATCAGGCTTTTGCGGACAAGTTTCTAGATATCTAGATTTTATCATTCAATTAAGTGGAGGAAAGTCCATTAATGTATGATAAACCAAACTATATCTTCTTTTGGAGAGGCTGTTTGCTAAAAGATTGTTGTCTTTTGGTAATTTCAACGAGTAAATCCATTGTTAAAACAGATTGATTGGAGTGAAAGGTGCAAGTTTTCTGTGGGATTAACGGGCCAGGCGAGAAGCAGAGGATGCTCACCGCCTGCTCTAAGGAAATCAGCCTGCTTCTTTAAAGCAGCAAAGTTTATGAAAACAGCTTTTGGAAAAGATAAGGAATAATAAAGGAATAAGCAGAATGTATCCTTAATATATACATGTCTGCTTATTTTTTATATGTAGAATAGGCTAGCAATCAAAAATTAGAATTATTGTTTTATACAGCTGATAGGTATAGGAGGAATCATGTGGGCTCATTAGTATACGGTGGAAATATATATACATTGCAACAAGAAGGACAGAAAGTGGAAGCAATTTTTTTTGAAAAGGGAAAAATAGTTGATTACGGACAAAAAAATATGTTAGAAAAGATATATCAAAATAGAATAAAAGAAAATATTGATCTATATGGCAACACTTTACTGCCTGGTTTTGTTGATAGCCATATGCATCTTGTCGGCTATGGAGAAAAACTGTTGAGGCTAGATTTGTCACGATGCCGATCAAAAGAAGAAGCATTAGAAAAGGTGGCTGCATTTGCCCGTGAGGTTCCTGAGGGAGAATGGATAATTGGCGATGGCTGGAATGAAAATTTATGGGTGGAAAAAACACCGATTACAAAAAAAGAATTGGACGATTATATTTTAAGTCATCCTATATTATTAAATAGAATATGCAAACATGCTGTCGCTGTTAATTCCAAGGCGCTTGAACTAGCGAGAGTAAATGAATTGACTCCTGTTCCTTATGGAGGGGTGATTGAACTGGATGAGAAGGGGCTGCTTACTGGAATATTAAAAGATCAAGCACAAGAACTTGTGAAAAAACATTTGCCTAAAGCAGCCGATTCATATGTAGAAAATGCTTTAAGAACAGCAATTAAAAATGCTTATCGTTTAGGTTTGACAGGTGCCCATACAGAAGATTTGAACTATTATCATGGGTATGTGGGAACATGTCGTGCATTTAAAAAAATAATCGAGGAAGAAGGGCATTTGTTTAGAGCCCACCTTCTGATCCATCATGAAGTTTTTTCAGATTTTGTAAAGTCTAAGGAAGCATATTTAAGTGGTGGGGAGTGGGTAGAATTTGGCGCAATAAAAATATTTGCGGATGGAGCATTTGGTGGAAGAACAGCTTTTTTAAGCAGACCTTATAAGGATGATCCAACAACAAGGGGTGTATCCATTTTTACACAGGAACAATTGAATGAGCTTGTAAAAAAAGCTCGGGACCAAGATATGCCAGTTGCTGTTCATGCTATTGGCGATGCTGCATTTGAAATGGTTCTTTGTGCTTTAGAAAAACATCCTTTAAAAGGAATTGGAAAAGATCGGCTAATTCATGCAACAATGCTTCGTGCCGATTTGCTTGATAGAGTAAAGCAATTGCCTGTTATTTTAGATATTCAGCCAAGTTTTGTCTCTTCCGATTTTCCTTGGGTGATCGAACGGCTTGGGGAAGAAAGTATGGATTATTGTTATGCCTGGAAAACACTGCTTAATGAAGGGCTTATTTGTGCAGGTGGCTCAGATGCGCCAATAGAATCAGCAGACCCTCTTTGTGGAATACAAGCAGCTGTGACAAGGACGAATACATTTGATGAAAAACAAAAAGGGTATAGGATGGCTGAAGCGCTGACAGTATATGAGGCAGTATGCTTGTATACAAAAGGAAGTGCGCTTGCTATTTGTCATGAAAAAGATCGAGGCATGATAGATATAGGATTTGCAGCAGATTTTACCGTGTTGGATCAAGATATTTTTGAAGTGGATGCAAAAGAAATTGATACATTAAAAGTGAAGAAAACGATTATTGGCGGCCAGATTATGTATGATGCCTCTATGCCGATTTAGAGATGCATATACAGGTAAAATAACATATAAGTAGCAATTAAACCATATATAGGAAATAGAAAGTCTTCTGCTAATTGCAGGAAAGAAATAGATGAAGGTTTGGCATGGTGATAAATAAAAAGGGACTAGCTAGTATAAGTAGCTGCTAGTTTTTTGAATATTGTCTTGTGGGAAATGATTTTAGATATTATAATGGTGGAATATTTCGTAAATAGAAAGAAGCGATAAAAATGGGAGAAAATAAAGTAAAGCAAGGTGTTATATTTGCAGGGATATCCTATTTAATATGGGGAATGTTTCCGGTGTATTGGAAACTTTTGCAGGGAGTAGGGGCAGATGAAATTTTAGCTAACAGGGTTATATGGTCTTTTATATTTATGGTTATTCTCGTTATCTCGACAAATAAATGGAAAAAAGTCATTTTGACGATTCAAGCTTTTAAAACAAATAAAAAGCAGGCTTTTCTTTTATTTGCGGCTTCTATTCTTGTAAGCTTTAATTGGTTTATTTATATATGGGCAGTTAATGCAGATAAAGTGATTGAAACAAGCCTTGGCTATTATATCAATCCCCTTGTAAGCGTACTTTTAGGAGTGCTTGTTTTAAAAGAAAAAATGAAGAGGGCACAAATCATTTCCTTTGTTTTAGCAGCAATCGGGGTGCTTATTTTAACTTTTTCTCATGGGAGTTTTCCATGGATTGCACTGTCTCTTGCTTTAACATTTGGATTGTATGGCTTAGCAAAAAAAATAATAGTATTAGATTCTGAAATTGGTTTAACAATCGAAACGTTGTTTATTACCCCAATTGCCCTCTTTTATATGGGCTATTTATTTGCGAGTGGGAGACATGAATTTCTTACTGGTTCAATGAGCATCAATATATTAATAATGGTTTCTGGTGTTTTAACAGCCATTCCTTTGCTGTTTTTTGCAAAAGGTGCACAAAGAATTCCTCTTTCCATGTTAGGGTTTATTCAGTATTTGACCCCGACCCTTACTTTAATTCTTGGCGTTTTTCTTTATCATGAAAAGTTTACAAATTCGCATTTAATGGCATTTATCTGCATTTGGTCGGCGTTAACCATATACAGCTTATCACAAACGAAATTATTTCGGATTTTTAATAAATCGAAAGCAGAGGTTTATAGTAAATAAGAAACTTCAATCAGTGGGGATTCTTCATCCCCCATCTAGATTTTTACAAAGGAATGGTAATGGTTCATTAGGAAAAACTAGTTGTAGTGATTAGGTTGATAATCTTTTTTTATTACACATAAAAGGAAAACTTGTACAGAAAGTATTATTTTTTGAAACATTTAATAAAGTTTAACGTATAGTTTTATAAGCAAAGAATAGCAGGAGGGAAAATATTTTGATGAATGGAAAACGCTGGGCAGCGTTGGGAATTGCCGCATTTTTATTTGTATTCTCTATTATCACAAGCATTGTATCAACAGCCATGACAACAGATGTGGAAGGAATATTCAATAGCTTTATGAATGCTGAAGAAGAGGCATTTGCTGAGGATGTTATACAAGATGGGGATGAATTGCAAAAAATTGCAGTATTAGAAATCGATGGAACGATACAAGATACTGGAGATGCAGAGTCGCTCCTTAGTTCAGCAGGTTATAATCATAAGTCCTTTATGGAGAAACTTAATTACATACAAGAAGATGATAGTGTCAAAGGCCTGATCATCAAAGTCAATTCACCAGGGGGCGGTGTTGTTGAAAGTGCGGAAATACACGATAAAATTGTAGAAATTCAAAAAAATTCAAAAAAACCTGTATATATTTCGATGGGATCTATGGCAGCTTCTGGCGGCTATTATATTTCCGCACCAGCAGATAAAATATTTGCAAGTCCTGAAACATTAACAGGATCTCTTGGAGTCATTATGCATGGCTATAATTTTAAAGGATTGGCAGAAAAATATGGAGTTGATTTTGTTACGATAAAAAGTGGCCCATATAAAGATATTATGAGTTCGACTAGAGAGATGACAAAAGAGGAAAAAGATATACTGCAAACCATGATTAATAATTCGTATGAAGGGTTTGTTAAGGTCATTGCAGATGGAAGAGGCATGTCTACGTCAGAAGTGAAAAAAATTGCAGATGGAAGAATATATGATGGCAGACAAGCAAAACAGTTAAATTTAATCGATGGATTTGGCTATTTTGATGATGTAATGGAACAGATGAAAAAAGATTATCATTTGAGCGATCCAATGGTAGTGAGCTATTCAGATAGCACTGGTTTAGCATCTATACTCGGGATGAGTGCCAACAAAATAATGGGTGAGGATAAGGAGTTAGTTAATATTCTAAAACTTGTCAGCCATACAAATTCTCCTCGTCTTATGTATTTATACGCAGAGTAGGGGAGGATGACAAATGACAAATCGATCAAATGAGGAAGAAACAGCAATAATTAAACAAATGGAAAATATGGAGCATGATGAAGAAGAAATAGTGAAAAAACAGCAAGAGCTCCATAATAATGCCTCTTTACAAGTCTTTGAAAATCCGACTTATCAATTTGCCGGGTTTTGGATGAGGTTTTGGGCATATTTAGTGGATTTGATTATTATTGGCAGTCTAAATCGGATTATCATACATCCTATATTTCGAGCTGCTGATATGCCTTTACATGAAAGCGGCATATTTACACCGATAAATATAACTACAGCTATTGTATTTTATTTGTATTTTGTTTTGATGACAAAATTTTTAAAACAAACATTAGGAAAGATGATTTTTGGATTAGAAGTAGTGCCGCTCAAAAAAGAAAGTTTATCTTGGGACACAGTTCTTTTCCGGGAATGGATTGGGCGCTTTATTTCTTCTAGTGTTATTATTCTTTATGCAATAGTTGCATTTTTACCTAAAAAACAAGGACTGCATGATTTATTTGCAGATACAGCTGTTGTCCATGTGCGATAAAAGCTCGCTGAATTTATGTGAAAAATATAAATGATATTCCTATAAACAAAGGTTCTTTTTGTATGCTTGATTATTTTATAACAAATTAATATATACAATCACTGCAAAAACAGTTTGAATAAAAAATCCCCTGTAAATTTTTTACGGGGGATTTTTTATTAGGAAGATCAGTTAATATAGTTAGTTTTATTATTGGTAAAAATAGTATATATATTTTTTTTTTACCAATAATAAAATGTTGAAGGGCGTGTATTAAGTGAAGCTTATATTAATTATTGGAATTATTTTATTTTCCTTGCTGCTGCTTTTATTCTTTTTGCTTTTAGTTACGAAGTCTACCATACATATCCGCTATTATCATAAAAAAGATAGTGATGATTTAACGATTGAGGTAAAACTATTATTTGGACTTATAAGATATAAAAAGAAAATTCCTCTTATTAAAATAGATGATAATTCTCCAACCATTGTGGTAAAGGAAGAAACAAAAATAAATGAATCACAGGAAGCAGGTACAAAAAAAACGAAACAATTTTCAGCAGAGGATTTAGTAGCTACCTTGGAGAATGCAAAGGAAATATTGTGGCATGTTGTTGGATTTCACCGCATTATTCGATCATTTTTATCAAAAGTGACCATTAAAAATATCGAATGGAGTTCAATTGTCGGTCTCGGCGATGCAGCACATACGGGAGCGGTTTCTGGGGCACTTTGGGCAGTAAAGGGAGGGATAATAGGCATAATAAGTCAATATATGCGAATGCAGAATATGCCTAAAATAAATATTTATCCCCAATTTCAGCGTGTTGCCTCTGAAACATTATTTACGTGTATGTTTCAATTTCGAATAGGGCATGCTATGTTTGCAGGTATTAAGATAATTAAATTTTGGAAGGGCGGATTTCCTCAGATTAAATCCACTGATACAACTACGTCTGTCCAAAAATAAATAATGATTATATGGAGGAATAGCAATATGTCAGATCATCCAATACAAGGCTTAATGACAACAGCAATGGAAAACCTAAAAGAAATGATTGATGTAAATACGATAATAGGGGATCCTGTGGAAACACCAGATGGAAGTGTAATTCTTACTGTATCCAAGGTTGGTTTTGGATTTGCTGCAGGTGGAAGTGAATTTACTTTGGAAAATCATTCTGCACAAGATAGTTCCTTCACAAAACATCCTTTTGGAGGAGGTAGCGGAGGAGGAGTTTCCATTACTCCTATTGCTTTTCTAATTGTTAATGCACAAGGTGTAAACATGGTTCATTTAGATGAAAGCACTCATTTATATGAAAAATTATTAGATTTTGCCCCTCAGGCAGTCGAGAAAGTTTCACAGATGTTCTCTAAAAATAATAATCAAGCATCCTCTGCAACTGCAAAACAAGAACCGCCTAAACCAAAAGAAGATATTGAATTTTAATATAAATACTTGTTGTTGATAAAGCGGCAAACTATATTATAATGGTCTGACATGCAAACAGGATTGGCATAAGGAGGCTTTTGCTTCTTATGCCCGCCAAAAGAATGTCAGACCATTTTTAATGCTGAATAGAACGTTTTCGTTGCAAATACATATTCTTAGCGATATGATAGTCAAAGAATATACATATGATGAAGTACTGGAGGAAGAGAAATGGCGTCTATTACTTTTAAAAATAACCCTGTAACACTTATTGGAACTGAAGTGAAAGTCGGTGATAAAGCACCTGACTTTACCGTATTGGCAAATGATATGTCTGCTGTTACATTAGACAGTTCAAAAGGAAAGGTTCGTTTATTTAGTGTCATCCCTTCAATTGATACAGGTGTTTGCGATGCGCAGACACGCCGCTTTAATGAAGAGGCAGCAAAACTGGATAATGTACAAATTCTTACAGTTAGTGTGGATTTGCCTTTTGCTCAAAGAAGATGGTGTGCGGCTTCTGGGATTGATAATGTTATAACGGTTTCTGATCATAAAGACCTTTCTTTCGGAAAAGCGTATGGAGTAGCAATTGAAGAACTGCGTTTGCTCGCTCGTGCAATTTTTGTTGTGGATTCAACTGATACAGTAACTTATGTTGAATATGTATCGGAAGCAAGCAATCATCCAGATTATGAAAAAGCAATTGAAGCGGCAAAACAAGCAAAATAATAAAAACGAAGACAATCCAAAAAGATGCTGTATGAAAAAAGTCTCGGAAATATTTTCGAGATTTTTTTCTGTTAACCCTGATGGGAAAAATCTAGAAAAATAAGTGGCATTAATATGCAGCAATGTTCATGTGTCTAAATGATAAGATAGACGATGATTGTTTGTGTCAGGTGAAAGCAATCTTACTATACAAACACAATTGGGTAAAAAACATACTATAGAATAGGTGGTAGAAAAAATGAAAATGGTTCCGGTTGAAGAACTATTTACAGTTTTTAGCGAAACAGCAACATTGTTACAGGAAGAGATGGGATGTACGTATTTAGAAGCATTGGCCAATACGGGTGAGAATATGTTCCAAGAAGCAATTTTACAAGCTGATTTAAGTGAATATGGCAGGAAAAAACTAAAAAAGAGCTATGAATCAATTTCTCTCGATAAATATAGCAAAGAAGAGATACGAAAGAGTTTTCAATTAGCGATATTAAAAGGAATGCAGGAAAATATTCAGTCGAATCATCAAATGACCCCAGATTCAATAGGCATGTTTATTGGCTATTTAGTGCAAAAACTGTATAAGCACAAGGAAATGAGACTTCTTGACTTAGCCGTAGGAACAGGGAATCTCTTAACAACAGTAATGAATCAACAGCCTGAAAAAGTCATAGAAGCATATGGGGTAGAAATAGACGATTTATTATTGAAGCTTGGTTTTGTGAATGCAAATTTACAAGAGCAGCCAATTCAATTCTATAATCAAGACAGTTTGGGAAAATTATTTATTGATCCTGTTGATTTAGCTGTAAGCGATCTGCCTATTGGCTATTATCCAAATGATATTGGTGCAAGTGACTATAAATTAAAGTCAGATAATGGCCACTCTTATGCACATCATTTGTTTATTGAACAAAGCATTAACCACTTGAAATCTGGTGGCTATCTTTTCTGCATGATACCAAATAATTTGTTTGAAAGTGAGCAGGCAGATAAGCTGCATCAATTTTTTAAAGAAACGGTCCATATTCAAGCGATTATGCAGTTGCCATTAACACTATTCAAAAGTAAACAGGCAGCAAAAAGCATTTTAGTGGTACAGAAAAAGGGCGAAGGAATAGAAGCTCCAAAACAAGTGCTTTTGGCTAATGTGCCAAGTCTTTCTAATATGGGAAAAATGGAAAAAATATTAGCGGATATTGAAAAATGGGTAAAAGATAATAAATAATGTTATAAAACAGAATTCTTCTATTATATAGTAGTTTTCGGTGATTTTAAGGTAAAGTTTGTCAAAAAAATGAAAAATAGCAAGAAAATCGTAAAAAATGGCAAATCTGTTGATTAAGTGCTTGAAATGTTTGTAGTACAATGTTTAAATGGTAAATTGAGAGATATTTGTGATGTCTGTTGTACACAATAAGGTTGTTCCATGTCAGGCATGCGTATAAAACTGTTGTTATATAAAAGGAGCGTATATAAATTTATGTCGAAAATTATTGCAATTAATGCGGGTAGTTCTTCATTAAAATTTCAGCTTTTTGAAATGCCAAGTGAAGAAGTTATCACAAAAGGATTAATCGAACGTATTGGGCTAAATGATGCAGTTTTTAATATTTCTGCAAATGGCGAAAAAATTAAAGAAGTAACAGAAATTCCTGATCATGAGGTAGCTGTTAAAATTCTTTTGAATAAATTAACAGAACTTGGAATTATTGCTTCTTTAGATGAAATCGAAGGAATTGGCCATCGTGTTGTACATGGTGGAGAAGAGTTTTCCGATTCTGCAGTAATCACACCAGAAGTAATTGAAAAAATTGATGCTTTATCTGAGTTGGCTCCATTGCACAACCCAGCAAATCTGACAGGAATTCGTGCGTTCCAACAAGTGTTGCCAAATGTTCCTGCAGTTGCGGTGTTTGATACAGCTTTCCATCAAACTATGCCAGAAAGCGCATATTTATATAGCCTTCCTTACGAATACTATGAAAAGTATGGCATGCGCAAATATGGTTTCCATGGTACAAGCCATAAGTACGTTTCTCAACGTGCGGCAGAATTATTAGGCCGTCCGATTGACCAATTGCGTTTAATTTCTTGCCATTTAGGTAATGGAGCAAGCATTGCAGCAATTGATGGAGGCCGATCAATTGATACATCAATGGGATTCACACCTTTAGCAGGTGTAACAATGGGTACACGTTCTGGTAATATTGACCCTGCGCTTATTCCGTTCATTATGGATAAAACAAATACTACTGCTGATGAAGTTCTTCAAGTATTAAATAAAAAGAGTGGACTTTTAGGTATCTCTGGCTTCTCAAGTGACTTGCGTGACATCACAGAAGCTGCAAATGAAGGAAATGATCGTGCAGAACTTGCTTTAACAGTATTTGCTGACAGCATTCATAAATACATTGGTTCATACGCTGCTGGAATGAATGGTGTTGATGCAATCATTTTCACAGCTGGAATTGGTGAAAACAGTGAAGTAGTACGTTCAAGAGTATTAAAAGGACTAGAGTTTATGGGCGTATACTGGGACCCAACTTTAAACAAAATCTCTGGAGAAGAATCATTTATTAATTACCCTCATTCTCCAGTTAAAGTAATGGTTATTCCTACAAATGAAGAAGTAATGATCGCACGTGATGTAGTAAGACTTGCAAAATAATAATCAACAATAAAAATCCGAATTTCGTCATTTAATCGAAATTCGGATTTTTGTTGTTGATTGTTAATAAAATAATGAATAGCACAAACTATATGGCACTTTTTCCAGTTGTTGTCTAAATATGGTATCCTCATTTATATAAAGTGGTTTATTCTATTTGTTGGAGGAGATAAAGTGATTTTGACTAAAAGTGATTATTATTATTTAGAAAAGATAAAAACATGGGAAAAAGAATTAGCAAATCATCAACCAGTCAATGTGAAAATATATCAAAAATATATGGAATTAGGACTTTCTTTTTTGCCGGAAACGACAAAAGAACAAATATATATGCTGTTAGACAGTTCCTTGTTTCACTTTCATTCCATTTTGTTTAACTCCACTTTTCAGAAAAATACGGCAGATAAATTGATCGACTCAGCAAGATTATTTAATGCAGATATTGTTCAATTGGAAGAAATAAAAATATTAACAAGTGATCAATTATATGCCATTGCAAAACAGCAAATAGCCTATTACCGCCTCCTTGCATTTGGCCAAGGTGCAGCTTCAGGGAGTGGAAAAACCTCCTTTTTGCTTAGTGATCTTCTCGCAGTTTTAGCAATCAATCTGCGCTCCATTCAAGTTATTGCATCCATTTATGGAAGACCTGCTAATAGTCCTTATGAAATTATGACTGTTTTAAAAGTATTTCATGCAGCGTGTTTGCCTAAGATGGTGCAAAAAGAAGCATGGAATCAGTTAATGGCTGAATTAGATAATTATCGGGAAGAGTTTTTTTATAAAGGTACGGAAGAGATAATGGATGAACACGTTTTTTCATTGTTATTAAAGCAAAGTATAAAAATCATCCTTATTTTACACTTTAGTAAAAAATCTCCTTATTTCAGCATATTGTTTGGTGGAGGAGCCAATTACCAATTTACTAAAAAAATAACTGATTTTGCACATAACTATTATCAAAAAAGCTATTTGGATTTAAAAAAAGCAGCTGATTAATAAGTAAAAAGCTACATAGAGATTGAAATCTCCTTATGAAGAAAAAAGGATTTGACAGTTAGAGGATAAATTTTTTAAAGGAGCAGTCAAAGGATATGAAAGAAGAAAATAAGATGGCTGAATTTAGAGCAGAACAAAAACGTCTTCTTTATACAAAAAATTATATGAATGAAGTAATAGCAGAAGCGAAGCAGAATCAAGGCAACCTACAGGAAAATATGAAGCAGGCAATGGGAAATGCTGATTTATTGGATAGTAGTTTAAGTTATATTAACTTATTAACAAATAGCAAGTTTTTGCAAACTGCGACAACAGAATTGAATATTCTGCAGAGAATATTGGAGGCGCCTTATTTTGCACGAATAGATTATCAGATGAAGGATAAAAAGACAAAAGGAATATATTATATTGGAAAAACGTCTCTTTATGAAAAAGAAACGCAGCAGCCAATTATTGTTGATTGGAGATCACCTATTGCTAATGTTTATTATGATGGAAGATTAGGAGAAGTGTCCTATGAGGTGGATGACGAAATAATCGAAGGACATTTGTCATTAAAGAGGCAATATAAAATAGAGAAAGGAGAACTTATTGATTATCAGGATATTGATTTAACTACAACGGATAAATTGCTGCAGGAATCTTTAGCCGGAAAGGCAGACCAGCGTTTAACAGAAATAATTACAACCATTCAGGCAGAACAAAATGTAGTCATTCGCGCAGACCTTAATCGGCCAATTATTGTTCAAGGTGCAGCAGGCAGTGGAAAAACAACGATTGCCCTGCATCGAATCTCTTATTTCATTTACCATTATGCAAAATATTTTCAGCCAGAGCAGCTTATGATTTTAGCTCCAAATAACATGTTTATTGGCTATCTCGCAGATGCTCTTCCAGATCTTGGAGTAGAAAAAATCAGACAAACAACCTATATTGATTATGTACGATTATGCATTGGCAAAAACATAAAAATGGTAAAGTCTACTGAAAAATTGATCTCTTTGCTTCACCATTCATTAGAAAAAGAGGATATGACCAAATGGCTTGCACAATTTAAAGGGTCATTGACTTACAAAAAAATAATAGATCAATATTTAAATGATATATGTGATAACATGTGTCCACAAGAAGACTTTCGCATTGAAAAATTCCCTTTGTATGGGGCGAAAAAATTGCAGCGGCTTTTTAAAACAGAATATAATTATCTTCCCCTTGTGAAACGAAAAGAAAAAATTAAAGGGATTTTGCAAGCAGATTTGAAACGGAAAAAAAGTATCATCTTCACAAAACTAACAGAAAAGTACGAAGCTGCACTAGATCGCGCTTTGCAAATAAAAGATGATGAAAAAAGAAAAGAGCGAGTTGTCTATTTTTTAGATACAAAAACAGAAAGACTAGATGCGGTGAAAAAGGAAGCAGCGTCAGCTGTTAGGAAATATGCTGCTAAAATCCCTGTAGATACTTTATATGGATATTATCAACAATTATTTGGAAGTAAAGAGATATTTAAAAAATATGCAGGCGATTATCTTTCTGAAGAGGAGATAAACTTTATCGTAGATTTCCAAACAAACCTTCTTCAAGAGAAAAAAGTAGAAATTGAAGATTTTGGTGCGCTTTTTTATTTGCAGTACAAAATATTTGGCATTGATAAAAAATATAAAGCAAAAAATGTAGTAATAGATGAAGTGCAAGATTACAGCGAATTCCAGCTATATGCTTTAAAAGCTGGACTAGAAACGGATATGTTTACACTTGTTGGCGATTTAGCTCAAGGCATTCATTCTTATCGTGGGCTAAAAAACTGGGATGCTTTAAGGAAAACTGTTTTTCCCCGAGCGAATTATATGACATTACAGAAAAGCTATCGAACAACGATTGAAATTATGCAGATGGCAAATGATGTATTAGCACTGCTTGATGAAGATCTTCCGAAAGTAAAGCCAGTTGTCCGCCACGGAGACAAGCCGGTTTTTCATCCTTTTCATAATCAAAAGGAATTAGTAGAGAAAGTAGATGCTAAAATACAAGCTGTTCAAAAAGAAGGGTATCATTCTATTGCTGTCATTGGAAAAACAGAAGAAGAGTGTAAAAAAATATACAAGCATTTAAAAAAAAGCAAAAACTATGAAGCTCAGTTGCTTCGGGAAAACGAAGAATTAAAAAAAGACCATGTAATAATTGTCCCAAGCTATCTATCAAAAGGATTAGAATTTGATGCTGTTGTGATTTTTTCTCTTGATGAGTGTTTTCATTTGGAGGAAATAGAAATAAAGCTTCTTTATGTAGCAATGACAAGACCTATGCACAAGCTTGATCTTTTTGCCAAATCCCAAAAAGATTTATTGCTAGATTATGTGAATGAAGTTAATTATGATCAGCAATAAAATAAGCAGTGAATCAAGAGTATGAAAAGACAGAAGCAATAGATAAACAGGGAGGTGCAATCCCAGTAGCAGAAATATTAGATGTTTGCTGTTTTGGCTGCATCAGGATTAACTGGCACTGTTTGTTTTGCGATGGAGAAGCTAATCATGTCTTAAGCTGATTCATGTTATTAGCAAATTACATAAATGATGTATAAATTACTGCATAAAGAGAGAGGGAGATTTTGCCTCTCTTTTTTTATTGAAGCAAAAAAAGAAAATCAACTTTTATGTGAATAGAGGGAGCGATATCCGTATCTAACAGTGCAGGGATAAAATACTGTAATTCTCATAAATATATATTTTTTTTTATATTTTTATAAATTACTATTGAATTTCCTAGAAAAAGTTGTTAAAGTGTTTAGTATAGTTTTTGAATAAAAATATAAATTAATGAATATTTATTCGTATATATAGGAGGAACAAAAATGGCAAATCCGAAAGTAGTCTTAGCATATTCAGGCGGTTTAGATACATCTGTAGCAATTAAATGGCTTCAAGATCAAGGGTATGATGTTGTAGCATGCTGCCTTGATGTTGGAGAAGGGAAAGATTTAAACTTTATTCAACAAAAAGCATTAACTGTTGGTGCAGTGCAATCATATGTGATTGATGCAAAAGAAGAATTTGCACAAGATTTTGCGTTAGTGTCTTTACAAGCACATACAATGTATGAAGGAAAATACCCACTTGTATCTGCGTTGTCAAGACCGCTAATTGCCAAAAAGTTAGTGGAAGTAGCGGAGAAGGAAAATGCAGTAGCAGTTGCACATGGATGTACGGGAAAAGGAAATGACCAAGTGCGCTTTGAAGTATCAATTCAAAGCCTAAATCCAAACCTGCAAGTATTGGCGCCGGTTCGCGAGTGGGGCTGGAGCCGTGAAGAAGAAATCGAATATGCAAAAGAAAAAAATATTCCAATTCCGATTAACTTAGACAGTCCATTTTCGATTGATCAAAACCTTTGGGGACGTGCAAATGAATGTGGAGTTTTAGAAGATCCTTGGGCAGCACCACCAGAAGAAGCGTATGAATTAACTTCTAGTTTGGAAAATGCTCCAGATAAAGCAGATGTGATTGAAATTGAATTTAAAGAAGGTGTGCCAGTAAGCATTGACGGCATCCCTTATAAATTATCTGATTTAATTTTAGAGCTGAATAAGTTAGCTGGCAAACATGGAGTTGGAAGAATTGATCATGTAGAAAATCGCCTAGTCGGCATTAAATCACGTGAGGTTTATGAATGCCCAGCTGCTTTAACATTAATTAAAGCACATAAAGAATTAGAAGATATTACATTAGTAAAAGAAGTCGCTCATTTTAAACCAGTTATCGAGAAAAAACTGACAGAAGTAATCTATGAAGGACTTTGGTTCTCTCCTATTACAGAAGCATTGCAAGCGTTTTTGAAAGAAACGCAAAAAAATGTAACAGGAACAGTACGTATAAAATTATTTAAAGGTCATTCTATTATTGAAGGAAGAAAATCTCCAAATTCACTTTATGATGAAAAATTGGCAACTTATACTTCTGATGATGAATTTGATCATACAGCAGCTGTTGGGTTTATTAAATTATGGGGCTTGCCAACAAAAGTACAAAGCATCGTGGAAAACAACAAGAAGGTGACAGTGTGAAGAAATTATGGGGAGGCAGATTTACAAAGTCTGCGGAGGAATGGGTAGATGAATTTGGCGCTTCCATTTCTTTTGATCAAGAGTTAGTGCTAGAAGATATTGAAGGAAGCATTGCCCATGTGACAATGCTTTCTCAAACAGGCATCTTAACAAAAGAGGAAGGGGAAAAAATTAAAAATGGTTTATTAATTCTAAAAGAAAAAGCGGAAAAAGAAGAGCTTGCTTTTTCGGTGAAATTAGAAGATATCCATTTAAATCTAGAAAGCCAATTAACAGATTTGATTGGTCCTGTTGGCGGAAAACTTCATACAGGCAGAAGTAGAAATGATCAAGTAGCAACAGATATGCATCTTTATTTGCGCAAAGAAGTTAAGAATATTATCTCTTATGTAGAAGAACTTCAACATGCTTTGCTTGCAAAGGCGAATGAGCATATTGAAACAATTATGCCGGGATATACACATCTGCAAAGAGCTCAGCCAATTTCTTTTGCTCATCATCTTATGGCTTATTTCTGGATGTTTGAAAGAGATAAAGCAAGATTGGCGGAAAACCTAAATAGAATTAATATTTCTCCATTAGGCGCGGGTGCATTAGCGGGAACAACTTTCCCAATTGACCGAAATTATAGTGCAAGCTTAATGGATTTTGATTCTATTTATGAAAACAGTATGGATGCAGTGAGTGATCGGGATTTTATTTTAGAATTCCTATCAACAAGTTCGATTCTAATGATGCATTTATCCCGTTTTAGTGAAGAAATTATTTTATGGTCTAGCCAAGAATTTAAATTTATTGAATTAGATGACAGCTTCTCTACTGGAAGCAGTATTATGCCGCAAAAGAAAAATCCAGATATGGCGGAATTAATCCGAGGAAAAACTGGACGTGTATATGGTAATTTAATGGGTCTTTTAACAGTATTAAAAGGACTTCCTCTGGCTTACAATAAAGATATGCAAGAGGATAAAGAGGGCATGTTTGATACAGTAAAAACGGTAGCTGGATCTTTAAAGATATTTGCAGGAATGATTCAAACAATGAAAGTAAATACGAATGTAATGGAGCAATCAACCAAAAATGATTTCTCTAATGCAACAGAATTGGCGGATTATTTATCAGATAAAGGCATGCCATTTAGAGAGGCCCATGAAGTAGTTGGAAAACTTGTGTTATATTGTGTGAATAAGAGCTGTTTCTTAAGTGATTTATCGTTAGATGAGTTTAAAGATGCCAGCAGTTTGTTTGAAGAGGATATTTATCATGTACTAAACCCTGTAACGGCTGTACAGCGCAGAAATAGCGCTGGCGGTACAGGCTTTGAACAAATAAAAAAAGCAATTGCAAAAGCAAAAGCTTGTATGAATAAAGAGGGACAAGCAATAAAGTGAATCGGCAATCAGTGAAGATTTTGCTTTCCGCTAATGCTAGATGAAATAAACACTCTGAGGTATCGAAAATCTTATTCGATACCTCAGAGTGTAGACAAAGTCAAACATACAAATTTTCAGGCTGATTGAAAACGTCTGCGGCATTAAAGAGCGAAGCCTTGAGGGGAGCCGAGTTACCAAGGTAGGTAATGAGCATCCGAACAAGGCGAGCAACAAAAAAAGCGGGTGTTTGTCAACAGCCTCAGGTATCGAAAATCTTATTCGATACCTTTTTTGATTTTTAATCATTTAATCGTGCAATAAGTACATCACATGGGGCCTGACGGGTAATTCCTTCAGAGACGCTTCCGATAAAAAAGCGTTCGACTGCATTTAATCCAGTGGCGCCACAGATAATTAAGTCTGCATTATATTTTTTAGCAAGATCTTTTGGAATGACTACTTTTGGCGAACCAAATTCAATCGCCTTTTTGACATTTGCTACTCCAGATGCTGCAGCTGAATTTGCATATTTATCCATTAAATCATGGGCAAATTCATCTGCTTTAATGGCAATAGATTGGTCGTATGCTGCGACAGTGGCAAATGACCGAGTATCAATAACATGTGCAATAATAAGTGTTCCATTCGACTCTTTTGCCAATAAAACAGCTTTTTTAAATGCATAATCCGCTTCCTCTGAACCGTCTACAGCAACGATAATGTTTTGATAGTGTGTGGACATTTTTAAACGCCTCCTCTTTTTTATTTTATACCCAAATTGCATAACTTGAACACGTAAATGAGACAATATAAAGGACTTTTTAGAAAGAAGGGAATGGGTGTAGATGAAGGAGAAAGACAAATTTGCTTGCACATATGATGAAAGTGGTGCAGATGCTGTGACAGCACAGGTGATGGATGCTTATAATGACGGAGCGATTGATCAGTTTATCCAAGAAAAAGCACAAGAAAAAGTAGAATAAAAAAAGACGGGAATCGCTTTTTATTTTAAAAAAGCGATTTCTGTCTTTTTATATTTTTTTCCCAGGTCCGTAAATTTAAAGAAATGAATAACTTAAAAGCCTAGTGATAAAAGCTTATTTAATAATTTGCAGTTCTTTTGGGAATTTTGTCAGTATCTCTACTCCATTTTTTGTGACATATACATCATCTTCTATCCGCACCCCTGCAATATTCGGGACATAAATTCCAGGTTCAATCGTATAAACCATTCCTTCTTTAAGAAGAAGGGAGTTTGTTTCTGTTAAGGATGGAAATTCATGTACGCTAATGCCTAAACCATGGCCTAAGCGATGTGGAAAATACTCGCCATATCCTGCTTCAGAAATGATATTTCTTGCTGCAAGATCAATGACGGAACAAGCTACACCAGGCTTTGATGCATCAATGGCCGCAAGCTGGGCTTTTAACACCGTGTCATAAATTTGTTTCTGTTTGTCATTAATATCGCCAAATGCAACGGTTCTTGTTATATCTGAGCAGTAGCCATCTACAACTACGCCTAAATCAAAAAGAACTAAATCTCCCTTTTGGATTGGCGTGTCTCCAGGGGTTCCATGTGGGGAAGCTCCATTTTTTCCTGTCAGCACCATAGTAGAAAAGGACATTTGGGCAATCCCTTTTTTCTTTAATTCATATTCAATTGCAGCTAAAACTTGCATTTCTGTTTTTCCTTCTGCCAGTTCGCTGCAGCCTACTTCAATTGCATAGTCAGCCCATTTGCATGCTTCCTTTATAATAGCTAATTCTTTTTCTGTTTTTACCATGCGGAGCTGGTTGATTTTTTCTTCAGCAGAAATTACCTCTTTGATAGAAGGAAAAGCAGTATGTATGGACTCCCATCGGTTTACATTGAGATGATCCTTTTCAACGGCAATTTTTTTGATTGAGGACAATTTTAATGCTACTTTTTGTTGAATGTTTTCCCAAGGATTTTCGATATCGCTATATCCAATAATATCAAACTTCCATCCAGCGCTTATTGCATCATTTTTTTCCATGCTTGGACAAACTAAAATTGGCTCCTCATTTCTAAATAGTAACAATCCTAATAATCTTTCATGTGGATCACTATAAAAGTTGCTGAAATAAAAAACATTATCTGTTGAAGTTAAAAAAGTGAAATCAATATTTTGCTCAGCCATCCAGTTGGATATTTCTTTAAATTGTTGTTCCATAAAACAACCTCCCATGTATGTTGTACGATTTAAAGCATTTTGCATTCCAAAATGCTTTACTAGAATATTTATTTTGCGCTATCTCTATAGATTATCAACATATAATAATCTTGTAAACATTAGAGGAGCGAAATAATGGGAAGAGTTGATGAACAAAAAATGACGATTATTTAATGGAGAATAGAGGTTAATTTTGTTTGCATTTTAAATAGGCATTGCTTAAATTTATGTGATAGGCAATAAAGTCTTATCTTAAATTTTGAAGTTTCACTTTATTTGAATACTTATTTTATACTTGTCCGCATATAAATGGAATATAGGAAAAGGGGGGAAATGATTGAAGAAAAATAGATATTTATTATGCTTATTACTGTGTGGTGTACTTTTATATTATGGAGTGCCAAGGCTTGCTTCCTATCAAGATGGCATGGCCGGGATTTTTTCCATTACCTGGCTTGCTTTTGCTTTGATGGTTATAGCTGGAAATTTAACAGCGATACTTTATGCACCAAAAAATAAAAAATATCTAAGCAAAAAAATGGCTCTTGCACCAAAAAATAAAAAAATACGCTATTTTCAATAAATGCATATTTTTAGAATAAGAATATAGCTGTTTTGTTTAAATCTTGTATAAAATAAAATAGAAGTCTTAAACAGTGGGGAATTAAAACAGTCCTCACTTTTTTATTGTGTAAAGAAAATTTCTTTACGTATATATTTTTTTGTTTAAAGGAAAATAAAGAAATAGATATTTATAAAGGCATTTTAAAGATTGAATCTATTTTCCATAAAATTTATAATAAAAAATAGAAGGTGTTTCAGTTTTTAATAAGATATAATAGAAACAGATAATCAAAAAAATTAGCATTAGATATAAGCATAATTAACGCTATCGAAACTTTAATAAGTGTTTCGTTCAATTAATCAATAGGGAATTTTTTCGATGTATTGCTATAAATGAAAATTTTACCTCAGTATAATAGGCGGCAAAATTAAAAGCTGCCAGAGGTGCTACTTTATTGGAAATAAAAATGAGGGTGGGCGTTTTGGCTACTAAACATGAACAGATTTTAAATTATATTGATGAGCTGCCAGTTGGTGAAAAAATTTCTGTAAGACAAATTGCAAAGGCGCTTAGCGTAAGCGAAGGCACGGCATATCGAGCGATCAAAGATGCAGAAAATAAAGGATATGTCAGTACAATTGAAAGAGTTGGCACCATTCGGATAGAAAGAAAAAAGAAAGAAAATATCGAAAAATTAACCTATGCAGAAGTAGTAAATATTGTTGATGGACAAGTCCTGGGAGGAAAAGCAGGATTGCATAAAACATTAAATCGATTTGTTATTGGCGCAATGAAGCTTGATGCAATGATGCGCTATACAGGTGCAGGAAATTTAATGATTATTGGCAATCGTGTCCGCGCGCATGAACATGTATTAAAAGCAGGAGCGGCTGTGTTGATTACTGGCGGTTTTGATACAGATGAGCATGTAAAGCGATTAGCAGACAATCTTCAGCTCCCCATTATTTCTACTAGCTATGACACCTTTACAGTAGCAGCCATGATCAATAGAGCGATTTTTGACCAGCTGATAAAAAAAGAGATTGTTCTTGTCGAAGATGTGTTAACTCCATTAGAGGATACTATTTTTTTACGTACAACAGATACAGCAGCCGATTGGCATAAACATAATAGAGAAACAATGCATGGAAGATTTCCTGTTGTTGATGTTAATATGAAAGTGCAAGGCATGATTACATCCAAAGATATTATCGGAAAACCGCTAGATAGTACAATCGATAAAATTATGACAAAGCAGCCAATGACGGTAAGCGGAAAAACGAGTGTGGCATCTTGTTCTCATATGATGGTATGGGAAGGGATAGAAGTTTTGCCTGTTGTAGATGAAACAAATCATTTAGAAGGAATCATTAGTAGACAAGATGTATTAAAAGCGTTACAAATGAATCAAAGACAGCCTCAGTCAGGTGAAACTATTGATGATATTGTGACAAATCAGCTTGTATTAACAAAAGGCAAAGCAAAAGGAGAACCCATTACTTTTACATGTGAAGTAACGCCGCAAATGACCAATCATATTGGAACGATATCGTATGGTGTTTTTACTACGATTGTATCAGAAGCTGCAAACAGAATTTTAAGGGGATTTAAAAAAGGAGATTTAGTTGTTGAAAATATGACTATCTACTTTATAAAACCTGTACAAATGGACAGTGTGATTGAGGTTGCTCCAAGAATATTAGAAGTTGGAAGAAAATTTGGAAAAGTGGATGTGGAAGTATTTAATCAGGGTATTCTTGTAGGCAAAGCAATGATGATGTGTCAATTAATTGATCGTCATTAATATAAAATTACTGAAGGATAGGGGAACTGTATGAAGCAAAGTATTTTAGATGCCATAAAAAAATATGAAAAAATTATTATACACAGACATATCCGTCCAGATCCAGATGCTTATGGATCACAAGGAGGACTAGCAGAAATTATTAAAGCTTCCTTTCCAGAGAAAGAAGTATATACAGTCGGAAAAGAAGAAGTTTCCTTGAATTTTTTAAGAAGGCTTGATGTTATTGAAGACCAAGAATATAAAGATGCTTTAGTTATTGTTTGTGATACGGCAAATCAAGATAGAATTTGCGATAAGCGCTACCTTAATGGAGATATGCTAATTAAGATTGATCACCATCCAAATGATGATGTATATGGAGATATAGTTTGGGTAGATACAAATGCAAGCTCTGTCAGTGAAATGATTTATGAATTTTATTTATTTGGAAAAGAACAAGGCCTGAAATTAAGCGATGAAGCAGCAAAACTCATCTATGCAGGAATTGTAGGAGATACGGGAAGGTTCCTTTATCCTAGTACAACGGAAAAAGCTTTTGAATATGCAGGGGAATTGATTAATTATAATTTCTCCCGTACGGCTGTTTATGATCAAATGTATGAATTAGAGCCTCATGTTGTTAAATTAAAAGGTTTCGTTCTGCAAAATTTTGTGACAGCAGAATCGAATGTTGCTTATATGAAAATAACAAAAGAGATCCTTGATCAATTTGGAGCAACCCCTGCACAAGCATCCATGCTTGTTGGAGAATTGGGCAATGTTAAAGGAATTAAAGCGTGGGTGTTCTTTATTGAAGAAGAAGATCAAATCCGTGTAAGACTTCGTTCAAAAGGGCCAATTATTAATGTAGTGGCTAAAAAGTATAATGGAGGAGGACATCCATTAGCTTCTGGTGCAAGCATTACAGAGTGGAGTACGGTAGAAGCAATTGTGAACGATTTAGTAAAGGTTTGCCAGCAATAAAGGGATTCATTGAAGAGGCTAATGCCATTTATAAAAAACGATTAATAATAAGCAGCACCCCACTTGTTAGACACAATTAACAAGTGGGGTGCTGCTTGTTATAAGGTGCATTTTTAATCGGCATATGCGACACTGATCTCAATATATATGGTTGTATAAATAAACAGTTCGGTTACTTTAAATTTGTAGCGCTTTCCGTCTGAGACGAACACTTTATTTTCAATGGATTTCCTCAACAAATCTTTGCTTTTGAATACCAATTCCATATCTTTTGCAATAATGCTGCTGAGATCTTCTTTAATTGTATTTTGCATTTCATGAACGCTGACAGAGTTAATATCGTATTTTTTTTGATCTTTGCTGTTTATTTTCACTACTAAATCTTGAATCGTCAATTTTTTTTCTGTTTTTTTATTTAAATTTGAAAATTCCTTCTGCCATATCTCTTTTTCCGCTTTTAATTCATTAATTGTTTCTTTTTGTGTTTTAATTTCTTTGCTGTACCTCTCCTGCCATACCCCAAACATAAATAAAAAGATGCACCAAGCAATGACGCCGCCAATTACCATGCCAGCAAAAAAACGTTGAACGGCGGCGCTTCTGTAGAATGGAGGAACACGCATTTATATATACTCCTGTGTAATCCATTTTAGCAGAGTGGCACCAGTTTGAGCGCCGCCAAATGCAGAAATAATTAATAGCGTCTGTTTAAATAAATCCTTTGTTGCAGCATCGAGCAGTCCTTTTTCAAAACTATAAATTGCGTCAAAGGTTCCGCCAATTGCTGTTACAATGGCCCAAATGCGAATCATATCGGAAATGCGAATAACTTCTGATAACATAGGTTTACCGGTCAGAAAAGCGGCTAACCCTCCCCCCACCAGTGCTCCTCCTAATATAACGCCAAGTGCAATGAAATAACTTTCAATAAAGGAAGAAAAAAAAGGCTGTTGATTCATCTATTTAACCTCACAATGTAATAATGATTTATTACCATTTATATGGACAAACAGATATATTTATGAACTTTTCCAGCAACTAGTAGGAAAAAGAAGAGCGTGCAAGGAATAGAAGGGGAAAAAAGGAGACTATCGATACTTCTGCCAAAAAATCTGTCAGTCTGAATAAGCCTAGCTAATGAGGAATCAGCATAATCCCTGCTATTCAAAAGATAGAACGTATTTTCTTTTTTTTAAAAGAACTACTATAATAAATAGTATTAACTTAATTGTAGTATTGCGTCTCTGGAAAATAAAAAGTCTGATGAAAAGAGATGATTTATGGCAGGCTGAAAGGAGCATTCCTGAATTTTTTTATTTGAAAATAAATCATCATTAGTTCAAATATTAAGTTGTGATATAGAGGTTTCTGTTTATTTGGTTAACTATTTTTATAAATAGGAGAATCTAGAGTGGAACATTAAAGTTAACAGTGAAACTATATTTAAACATATACATATTAATCTATCATTAAATAAAATATAAAGTAGGGTGGTGATCAAATGGCTTTTGTTCATTTGCAAGTTTCCAGTGCATTTAGTTTATTATCGAGCCCAGCTTCCATTAAGGAATTAGTGGCAGAAGCAAAAAAAAGAGGCTATCAATCTTTAGCATTGACTGACCGAAATGTGATGTATGGGGCTGCATCTTTTTATAAAGAATGCCAAAAACAAGGAATAAAACCTATATTAGGTTTAACGGTAGATATAATAAGTGAGCAAAATAGCGAAAAAAGCTATCCTTTAGTGCTTCTTGCGAAAAATAAAATTGGATTTTTGCAGCTTTTGAAGATTTCTAGTACTGTACAAACAAAAAACCCAAAAGGTATGCCTGTTAAGTGGCTCAGACATTATACGGACGGTTTATTTGCTATCACCCCTGGCCATGAAGGAGAAGTGGAACAGGCACTCGTAGCAAATGAATATGAACATGCTGTAAAAACAGTTCGTTTGTTTAAGCATATTTTTGCTGAAGATCACTTTTTTCTATCTATGCAAAAACATGGTTTAGAGATTGAAAAGGATTTAAATGAACAAATTAAAAAGCTTGCAGAGCAGGAAAATCTTAAAATGGTAGCGACAAATAATGTTCAATATATACATAAAGAAGATAGTTTTGCAAGAAGCTGTTTGCTAGCCATAAAAACCGGCATGAAACTTGCTGATATGGAGCAGGACGAATGGAATTCAGAGGAGTTTTATCTAAAGGAAGAAACAGCAATGATGGAAATTTTTGCTGATGAGCCAGAAGCAATAGAAAATACAGGGAAAGTAGCGGAGAGCTGTTTGCTTGAAATGGAGCAGGATGTGACTGGTTTACCAAAATATGATGTGCCTGATGGGATTTCCGCTAAACTATTTTTAGAGAAATTATGCAAGCAAGGGTTAGTGGAAAGATATGGAACGCCTGATGAGCAAGCCGTAAAGCGATTAGATTATGAATTAAATATCATCAACAAAATGAATTATAGCGATTATTTTTTAATTGTATGGGATTTTATGAAATTTGCCCGTGATCATAATATTTTAACAGGGCCAGGAAGGGGATCTGCAGCGGGTTCTATTGTTGCGTATTGTTTATATATAACAGATGTTGATCCCATTAAATTTCATTTGCTTTTTGAACGGTTTCTTAATCCACAGAGAATTACCATGCCTGATATTGATATTGATTTTCCAGATACGAAAAGAGAAATGGTAATAGATTATGTCAAAAATAAATATGGAGAACTACATGTTGCCCAAATTATTACATTTGGAACACTTGCTGCGAAAGCATCGTTAAGGGATGTAGGCCGCGTTTTTGGATTATCGATGAAGGAGCTTGAAGCATTATCTCGGTCTATTCCTTCCAAATTAGGAATTACACTTAAGCAAAGTTTAAAAGAATCAAAGGAGCTGCAAAATTTCGTTTTTGAGTCTGACAGAAACAAAAAAATATTTGACACTGCTTGTAAATTAGAGGGACTTCCCCGCCATACATCTACCCATGCAGCAGGAGTTGTTTTAAGCGAACAGCCTCTTGTTAATGTCATTCCTATTCAATCTGGCAATGAAAACATCTATTTAACTCAATATAGCATGGAATATCTAGAAGAATTAGGTTTGTTGAAAATGGATTTTTTAGGGCTTCGGAATTTAACATTAATTGAATCGATACTAGATCTTATCTACCGGGCAACAAGAAAAAAAATAGCGATTAAAGATATTCCTCTTGATGATGATGCTGTTTTTCAGCTGTTAAGCAGTGGAGAAACAACAGGGATATTTCAATTAGAATCAGATGGAATGCGCAATGTGCTAAAGCAATTGCAACCAACGGAATTTGAAGATATTGTAGCGGTAAATGCGTTGTATCGGCCAGGCCCAATGGAGAATATTCCATTATATATTAGAAGAAAGCATGGAAAAGAACAGGTAGATTATTATCATCATGATTTACAAGATATATTAGAAAATACTTATGGAGTTATTGTCTATCAAGAGCAAATTATTCAAATCGCTGCCAAAATGGCTGGCTTTTCACTCGGCGAAGCAGATATTTTAAGACGTGCAGTCAGCAAAAAACAAAAAACAGTCTTGGATCAGCAAAGAGAATATTTTATAAAAGGAGCAAAAGAAAAAGGATATCAAGAAGAAACAGCCAATAATATATACGAGTTGATCGTCCGCTTTGCCGATTATGGCTTCAATAGAAGCCATGCGGTTGCCTATAGCATGATTGCTTATCAGCTTGCCTATTTGAAGGCCAAGTTTCCCCTTTTTTTTATGGCGTCATTATTGACAACCGCAATAGGGAATGAAAAAAAAATACTGCAGTATATACAGGAATTAAAACAAATGAATATACGCATTGTCCCGCCTTCCATCAATAAAAGCGGCTATTCTTTTTATGTGGAAGGAGAATCTATTCTATTTAGCCTCTCTGCTATTAAAGGAATCGGCAATACTGTATTAAAAGAAATTGTAAGAGTGCGCAAACAAAAGAAATTTGAGGACTTATTTGATTTTTGTCTCCGTGTATCAACAAAAATAGTCAATAAAAAAGCAATAGAAGCACTTATTTATTCAGGAAGTATGGATGAATTTGGCGAAGATCGAGCAACACTGTTTGCAACCATCGATGTTGCTATCCAGCATGCTCAGTTAGTGCACCCAGATGAACTAGATCAGGAAGATCTATTTGGAGAAGATGATTTCTTGTTCAAACCGAAATATGCAGATGCAGAAAAAATGTCAACAGAAGAAAAACTGTTGCATGAAAAAGAATCGTTGGGCTTATATTTATCAGATCATCCAGTTTCTGTCTATCAGGATTATTTTTTGCCTTTAAATACTTGTCTGTTGACTAATATGGCAGCAGGAGTAAAGCAGCGAGGCGCTGTTTATCTTTCAGACATTAATGGAATACGGACAAAAAAGGGCGAGGCGATGGCTTTTCTTGTTATCAGCGACCAAAGTGGAGAGATGAACGCAGTAGTTTTTCCTCTTGTCTATAAACGCATCCAACCGTTTTTAAAAAAGGGAGAAATATTAGTAATGGATGGAAAAGTGGAGGAACGGAATGGAAATAAACAATTTAATGTGCAAAATGTTGCACCCATAAAGGAAGCTGTCCAATCACTTTCAATAAACATGCATAAATTGTACATAAAGATTATAAAAGACAAGGATCATTTGGCAGTTAAAAAAGAGCTGCTGCAAATTATCAAGCAATATCCTGGGAGTACACCTGTCATTATTCATTATGCGGAGCTGGATAAAACGATTCCTCTTCAAAAAGAATGGAATATTTCAGCCAATTCAGCTTGTTTAGAAAAAATACAGATGCTTTTAGGGGATAGCAATGTTATCTTGTCAGATTAACTTTACAACTTTTAAAAGTTGTATTATTGTTTAATAAGTCTAATGGTCTGACCACTATTAAAATCACTATATATAAATAATTTATATGCTGGCTAGTTTAATGAACAGGGTGGATAAAAGGATGTTGATTTAAGTTGAAAATCAACAGTGGTGCTCTTGAGTACAGTCTATATGAAAGATAAGGAAGTGTGTAAAAAATTCACAAAAAAGTGAGTGATGAAATAAGGTGAATCAGCCTTCTGCAACAAATGGTTCTAAATATGTAGAAATCGTAAATTATTTGCGAGAAATGATTGAGCGGGATGGCTTAAGACCAGGCGATAAACTCCCTTCTGAGCGATCCTTATCTGAAAGCCTGCATGCTGGAAGGTCATCTGTTAGAGAGGCTTTAAGAGCATTGGAGCTTTTAGGGTTGATTGAAACCAGAAAAGGGGAAGGAACATTTTTGCGTGATTTCCAGGGACATCAGCTTGTTCAGCTAATCAGTACATTTATTTTACAAGATGATAAGGCGAAATTGGATGTCCTTGAAACAAAAAACCATATACAATTAAATGGTTTGATGATTGCCAAAAATAATATGAATGTAGATGAGCTAAATCATTTAATGGAATGGACAACAAATAAAAAAGTAAAAGAAAGTGAATTTTTTTATCAGATTATAAAGATTGCCGATAATTATTTGTTGTTTCGAATGTGGACAATCCTCAATGATTATTATCATGCATTAGGATTTCCAGTAACTTATTGGACATCAGAAGAATATATGCTGTTAGTAGATGCAATGAAAACAGGAAATGATTTTGAAATAGTTAAAGTGTATAAACTGATAAAAGAGCAGTATAACTAGCATGGGCTTTTTCTGGAAATTTGCTGCTTGTTGAATAAGCAAAAAACTTTTAGAATTACTGAGCAGACTAAATGCACGCAAGACTCCTGCGGGAGGGAAATAGCGAAGCGGCTAGGCGATTGTTCGGGGGAGTATGCAGCCTGCGGGTTAAATAACAACAATCTATACGAAGACAGCCTTTCTAATAAAGGTAAAAAACATACCCAAACATATATCGTATTACTTATATACGGATTAAAAGTCAACGTATGTCGATTATTCTAAAAATGCTTCAATCAAGAGGCTCTGTATGTAAAAGCCGAGGAAAAGAAGAACACCTTTTCCATTAATTGATTGTAAAAAACGGGGAGGCTTCCACATTGATGATTAAGGATATTTTTTCGAAAACGAAAAAAAAGAAATATGCAACAATCCCATCAGAAACTGCAAAAACTGAAGTTCCAGAAGGGGTTATGACAAAGTGCGCTAATTGCAAAAAAATCATGTATACAAGAGAACTGCAAAAAAATTTAAAGGTCTGTCTGAATTGTGGATATCATCTTCCAATGAATAGCAAAGAAAGACTAGCCAGTTTTATAGATGAAAATACTTTTCAAGAATTAAATCAAGAGATGAAAACAGGAAATCCGCTGCAATTTCCTGGATATGAAGAGAAAATTGCAGGGGACCAAAAAAAGACGCAATTAAATGAAGCAGTTGTAACAGGTACAGGAGATATTAATGGCATAAAAGTTGTTATTGCTGTAATGGATTCTACTTTCCGCATGGGAAGCATGGGCTCTGTTGTTGGAGAAAAAATTACGCTGGCTATTGAAAAAGCAGATGAACTTTCCTTGCCATTTATCATTTTTACTGCCTCAGGCGGAGCGAGAATGCAAGAAGGTGTTTTAAGTTTAATGCAAATGGCGAAAACAAGCATCGCATTAAAAAAATTCAGCGACAATGGCGGTCTATACATTACTGTTATGACGCATCCAACAACAGGAGGAGTTTCTGCGAGTTTTGCTTCACTTGGAGACTATAATTTCGCAGAGCCTGGCGCTCTTATTGGATTTGCTGGAAGACGCATTATTGAGCAAACAATCGGGGAAGATCTTCCAGAAGATTTTCAAACGGCAGAGTTTTTATTAAAGCATGGCCAATTGGATGCAGTAATTCCACGATTGGAAATGAAAGAAAAGCTGCACATGATAATAGAAATGCATCAGTCAGGCGGTGATTTAGAATGGTAGGACTTGATTTTGATAAGCCGATTATTGAATTAAAAGATAAGATTAAAGAACTTAACGAGTTTTCTATTAAAGCCAATGTAGATTTATCTGCAGAAATAGAAAAATTAGAAAATCGTCTTGCGAAATTACAAAAGGAAATTTATGACAATATGAAGCCGTGGGATAGAGTACAAATTGCCAGACATCCTAATAGACCGACAACATTAGATTATATTCCGTATTTGTTCACTGATTTTTTTGAAGTGCATGGAGACCGCACGTTTGGAGATGATGAGGCAATTGTTGGCGGGATTGCCAAGTTTAAAGGTCTTCCGGTAACAGTCATTGGCCATCAGAGAGGCAAGGATACAAAGGAAAATATCCGCAGAAACTTTGGGATGCCGCATCCCGAAGGCTATCGCAAAGCGTTAAGATTAATGAAGCAAGCTGATAAATTTAAGCGGCCAATTATATGCTTTATTGATACAAAAGGAGCTTATCCAGGAAAAGCAGCGGAAGAAAGAGGACAAAGTGAAGCAATCGCCAAAAATTTATTTGAAATGGCGTCACTAACAGTTCCTGTTATTTGTATTGTTATAGGAGAAGGGGGAAGTGGAGGAGCTTTAGCTCTTGGAGTAGGCAACTATATTCATATGCTGGAAAACTCTACTTTTTCTGTTATTTCTCCAGAAGGAGCAGCTTCTATTCTTTGGAAAGATGCCAACCAAGCAAAACAAGCTGCAGAAAAAATGAAAATAACAGCACCTGATTTAAAAGAGCTTGGCATTATTGATGAAATTATTCCAGAAGTTAAAGGCGGAGCACACCATAACGTGCAAGAACAGGCAGAAGAGATTGAGCAAATTCTCCTTCAGTCTTTAAAAACATTGCGGAATAAATCAGAAGAAGAGCTTGTGGAAGAGCGTTATATAAAGTTCAAAAATATGGGGGCATATTTAAACATATAAGTTCTAATAAAAGGATGATGGAAAATCCCCTTTTATTTTAGAAGAGGCCATAAAAATTATCCTGAAAATATAAGCGAGCTGCTCTTTTGTGAATAAAGAACAGCTCGCTTTTCGCTGGGGGAATAAATATCTATTTTAAAAGATAGGATCGTTTGTAAAATAATGTCTGCTTAACAAGCAAAAATAATCGCAAAATGAGCTAATACTAAAACGCTATTTTCCTATTTTTAGAAATACATAAAAAAGGCAGAAAAAGTAAATGTTAATCAAGGCCGATAGAATTTCTAAAAGCATGTTTATATTTAGAAAAAATAGTGTATGAATATTGTAATGATTTTTATTAATGTTCTTTGCAAGAGTTCATATATTCATTTATTATTTTTTTATTTGATATAAAGTTGAGATAGATTTATATTCATGATATGTTAGAATTGTTATGGAAGCTCTGGTATCAAAGTATGGCAATAAATAGGAGTTTTGCCCGGTATTTGACATCATTTTAACAATTAGTGGCAAGAAAATATCTTTTTATATGTAATATTTGTGACAAATATTGCAGAAAGATAAGTTGTTATATAAGTTATAAGTATGTTCCTACATAATTGCTGTGGATTAATTTGTATGAGGTGAATTGTAATGAAAAGAATTGGCGTATTAACAAGTGGTGGAGATGCACCAGGAATGAATGCTGCGATAAGAGCGGTGGTTCGGAAAGCGATTTATCATGATATAGAAGTAATTGGCGTAGTTGGAGGGTATGCAGGGCTAATTAGCGGAAACTTTAAAAAATTAGAAGTTGGCTCTGTTGGAGATATTATTCATCGCGGCGGAACATTTCTTTTTTCCGCTAGATGCGAAGAATTTAAAACAAAAGAAGGTCAGCAAAAAGGGATTGAACAGCTGAAAAAACATAATATCGATGGACTTGTTGTTATTGGCGGAGATGGATCCTATATGGGTGCCAAGGCGCTGACAGAACAAGGATATCCTTGTGTAGGTGTACCGGGAACAATTGATAACGATATACCAGGCACAGAGTTTACAATTGGTTTTGATACAGCATTAAATACAGTAATTGATGCTATCGATAAAATTCGTGATACTGCTACTTCTCATGAAAGAACCTTTATTATTGAAGTAATGGGCAGAAATGCAGGAGATATTGCTTTATGGGCAGGTCTTGCAGGCGGTGCTGAGACAATCTTAATTCCTGAAGAAACTTATAATTTAGAGGAAATCATCACACGATTGAAAAAAGGTAGCGAAAGAGGAAAAAAACACAGTATTATCGTAGTAGCTGAAGGTGTTAATAGCGGTGTGGAAATTGGCAGACAAATTGAAGAAAACACCGACTTTGATACTCGTGTGTCTGTATTAGGGCATATGCAGCGCGGCGGTTCGCCAACAGCTGCTGATAGAGTGCTTGCAAGCCGTTTAGGCTCATATGCTGTAGAGCTTCTTTTAGAAGGAAAAGGCGGACGTGCTGTTGGAATAGAAAAAAATGAATTAGTGGATTATGATATTATCGAAGCATTAGGCCGCAAACATACCATCGATAATAACTTATATCAGTTGTCTAAAGAGCTTTCTATTTAATAATAGTTAGAGTAAAATTTTATGGACGGCCCTTTTGCAGAAAGACTAGGCTGTTTTTAGGATTAGAATTCTAAAAACAGTGCATTCTTTTTTAGCAATGTTATTTTATAAATTGGAGGATATATATAAATGCGTAAAACAAAAATAGTTTGTACAATTGGTCCTGCTAGTGAAAGTATTGAAAAATTAACAAAACTAATGGAATCTGGAATGAATGTAGCACGTTTGAACTTTTCACATGGTGATTATGAAGAGCATGGCGCACGCATTAAAAACATTCGTGAAGCAGCTGAAATTGCAGGGAAAAATATTGCAATTTTATTGGATACAAAAGGACCTGAAATCCGTACTCATAATATGAAAGACGGCGCGTTGGATTTAGTGGCTGGAAACGATATCATTATCTCTATGAATGAAGTGGAAGGCACAACAGAAAAATTCTCTGTAACTTATGAAGGCCTTATTGAGGATGTAACAGAAGGAAGCAAAATCCTATTGGATGATGGACTTATTGGTTTAGAAGTAACAAAAATTGATGCTTCTGCTAAAGAACTACATACTAAAATTTTAAATTCTGGTACATTAAAAAATAAAAAGGGCGTTAATGTTCCTGGCGTTTCCGTGAATTTACCTGGTATTACAGAAAAAGATGCAAACGATATCCGATTTGGAGTTGAACAAGGCATTGATTTTATCGCTGCATCGTTTGTTCGCCGCGCTTCTGATGTTTTGGAAATTAAACAGCTTTTAGAAGATAATAACGCATCTCATATCCATATCATTCCAAAAATTGAAAACCAAGAAGGCGTCGATAATATTGATGAAATTCTTGAAGTTTCTGATGGTCTGATGGTAGCTCGTGGAGATTTAGGTGTAGAAATTCCAGCAGAAGAAGTTCCGTTGGTACAAAAAATGCTGATTAAAAAATGCAATATTTTAGGGAAACCGGTTATTACAGCTACACAGATGCTAGATTCCATGCAGCGCAATCCTCGACCAACTCGCGCAGAAGCAAGTGATGTTGCAAATGCAATTTTTGATGGAACAGATGCAATTATGCTTTCAGGAGAAACAGCAGCAGGAGTATATCCAGTAGAAGCTGTTCAAACAATGAATAATATTGCTTCAAGAGCAGAACAAGCTTTAAATTATAAAGAAATTCTTTCAAAAAGAAGCCGTGATGTAGAGCATAACATTACAGATTCTATCGGCCAATCTGTTGCACATACAGCATTAAACTTAGAAGTGAAAGCAGTTATTACCCCAACTGGCAGCGGACATACTGCTAGAATGATTTCTAAGTATCGTCCAGAAGCGCCGATTGTTGCAGTAACATATGATGCGCATATCATGAGACAGCTTGCATTAGTTTGGGGCGTTTATCCTCGATTAAGCCATAAATCGGAATCAACAGATGAAATGTTGGATGTTGCTGTACAAGAAAGTGTTAACAGTGCAATCGTTACACATGGTGATTTAGTTGTCATTACTGCAGGCCTTCCTGTTGGAGAAACAGGTACAACTAACATTATGAAAATCCATGTAATTGGCGATGTTCTTGCAAAAGGCCAAGGAATCGGCCGCAAAACTGCTTTTGGTAAAGTAGTTGTTGCACATACAGCAAAAGAAGCGCTAGAAAAAGTAGTTTCAGGCTCTATTTTAGTTACAACTGGAACAGATCGCGACATGGTTCCTGCCCTTGAAAAATGCAGTGCTTTAATTACAGAAGAGGGTGGTTTAACAAGCCATGCTGCAGTAGTAGGCTTAAACATCGGAATTCCTGTAATTGTAGGCGTTGAAAATGCTACAAGCATTTTCAAAGATGGACAAGACATTACAGTAGATACGCGAATTGGAACAGTTTATAGCGGACATGCAAGCGTACTTTAATAATTAATAAAGGCTCTTTTCGTATATTTAGTTTGTTTTGTTGCGATTAGAACGAAAAGCAAGGGGAGGACTGAATGAGCTCCCTACCTCAAAATAATAATCATTGCGAAAATAGCCTTCATAAAAATAAGTGCCACTAGATAAAGCTAGTGGCACTTATTTTTTTTGGAATAGAAGTTTTAGAAAATAATTCTGCTTCTTTTTATACATTTATAAAGGTTTTCCCAGAAGCTAAATTATATTTAGAGATGATTTAATATTTTTTTCTTAAGGGGAAAATAGGTATAATAGAATTAAGTCATTAATTAGGAGGAGAATAATTGCGCTATTTTTTTATTGCCTTAGTATGTGTGCCAGTTGTGGAAATAGCAGTTTTTCTATTAGCGGGTAAAGTATTTGGCATTGCCGAAACGCTAATATTTATTATAGGAACAGGATTAATAGGTGGTTATTTATTGAAAAAACAAGGATTTAAAGCATATAAAAATGTTCAAGAGAAACTTCGTTTGGGGCAATTGCCAGGGGATGCTATTTTAGATGGGGTATGTGTATTGGCAGGAGGGGTTTTGTTAGTACTGCCAGGATTTTTATCTGATCTAGCAGGAGCATTTATTTTGTTTCCTCCAACCAAAAAATTAATAAAAAGACTTCTTTTGCAGTCCATGCAGCGGAAGCTGCAAAAAAAGAACCGCATTACAATTATTCATTAAGAAAAAAGAGGGAACTAAGGTAGATGAAAAACTACGCATTAGTTTCCTCTTTTTTAGACTGTGTTAAAGTTAAGTGTTGTTTTTGCCAACAATATATTTCCAGATATCATGGAAAACATTTGCTTTATTTAATGTGCTGATAATGACTAATGTAACAGGGCCGATAATTAGACCGAGAAAACCCATCAATTTAAAACCTACAAATAGAGCAATTAAAGTAGCTAATGGATCAAGGCCAATGCTAGTTGAAAGTATTTTAGGCTCCATAATTTGACGCTGAACAAGAACAATAATATATAAAACAGCTAAACCAATTGCTAGTCCTGTTTGTCCGGTAATCATTTCATAAATAATCCAAGGGATAAAAATGAGGCCTGTACCTAAATAAGGGATGATATCCACAATTCCTGTGATAAGTGCAATCGTAATCGCATAATCGACTCTTAGTATTAATAAACCGATTAAGATGATAACAGTGGTAATAGAGACGAGTGTTAGCTGTGCTTTTATAAATCCTAATAGAGCTTTTTTTAAATCAAAAAAAACGGTTTTACTGCTTCTATGCACACGACTAGGCAAGATTTTTCCAAATTTTGCTGCTAGCCGAGTCCAGTCTTTGCTGATAAAAAAAGTGGCTAATAAGGAAAAAATAAGGACACTTGCTGCATTAGGAAACCATGATAAAATAATTGGGATTTTTTGAAAAAAAGTTTGGATGAAATCACCCATTTTTGTTCCCACTTGCTCTCCAACATTTTTTATATTAGCAATGATAGTATCTTGTTGCCCTGTTTCCAAATTATTGAATAAACTCGCTATTTTATTGTAAAATGGGATGATTTGTGCAGTGAAAATATTTTCAACATATTCAATTAAAGTATCAATATGTTTTGGAACTACATCCGCTAAATAGGCAGCTCCCGCAACAATTTCAGCGATTAGCAAAGTAATTAGCCCAGCAAATAAAGAAAGTATAATCAGAATGCTCAATACGACTGCAAAAGTTCGAGGCAGCTTGCATGTATATTGAAAAAAATTCACTAATGGATTCATGATGAAGGCTATTAAAAAGCCGATAATAAATGGATAAGTTATTTTGGATAAATAGAAGATACTAACGATAGCTACTACTGCCAATAGAATAACAAATAGTAATCGAAAAGTCCGGTCTAAATAGGTTTGATTCAAATAAATATCCTCCTGTTCTTTTCGCTATTTTAAAGCACTGCTTTTAAAACTAAAACTATGCAGTATCGCGCTGCAAGTGATGGGCTTTCCTATTGCACTTGCTATAATGGACGAATATCTAATAATCTTAAACACTGGAGTCTTATTGTCCGTTCCTGCAAGAAAAAAGTTTATTATATCTATATTATAGTAAAGAAAGGATGAAAATACTAAATTTTAGCTACTATAAATAAGAAGAAACAACACATGTTATTTAGGAGGGAGAAAACGCTTATTTGCTAATACATTTGAGTTGATTGACCATTCTTTTTTAGAAGGGATGAAGAACAACATAGTTCTAATAAGGAAGGAGTTATTTATGTTTTCATCATCATATTTATTTTTATATTTGCTTCTTGTCATTGCATTTATTGCGAAAAATAATTCGCTGCTTATTGCCGTTGCCTGTTTAATTGTATTAAAAGGGATTGGATTAGATGCAAAGGCATTTTCTTATATACAATCAAAAGGAATCAATTGGGGGGTAACTGTTATTACAATTGCAGTACTTGTTCCTATTGCAACAGGAGATATTGGCTTTAAAGATTTATCGGCAGCTTTTAAGTCGCCATTTGCCTGGATCGCTTTAATATCAGGAATACTTGTTGCTTTATTGGCTAAAGGAGGTATTGTCCTATTAGCAGAAGATCCGCAAATAACAACTGCACTTGTGCTTGGAACAATATTTGCTGTTTCCATATTTAATGGTGTAGCAGTTGGTCCCCTTATTGGGGCAGGCATTGCTTATATAGCGATAAAAGCGATGGAGTGGATAAGATGATTGCGAATTATTGTTATCTATAAATATTTTTGTAAATATAGTACATATATTATGGATGAAAAATATTTTAATATAATATTTTTCCTGCTGGAAAAGGATGACGTATGAATTTAGGGGGGAATGTGATAAAAATATATGTCATCTTTTTATTTGAGAATAAAAGTAAAAGTGCTTCGCTATAAAATTATTACTTTATTAGGAACGTTATGGTATAATTTTCTATATGCTGAAATAAACTATATTAAGTTTTTATTTATGAAGAAATATTTTTTACTATTCGAAGTGTAAATAAGTGTTTAAACAAGACTTTTTACAAAAAATTGTTTATAATGTATTTATGGTTACCAACTTCCCACACTAAAAGGAAATAATTTATTTTTTTGAATTAAAATGTAAGCATTTTCAATTGAAGTGATGGCACAATTATAGCTAATCAATTACTTTCTGAATGATCTGTGAAAGCCCCTCCATTTTGTCGAAAAACAAATCCGTTGCACAATTTGTATTGATTTTTTAGTACATATTCAGTTAATCTAACAAAATAGTAGAAAATTTTTAAGACTAATAAAATTGGTTCTATTTAATACTTTTTACAGAAATAAGGTAACTACATTGTTTATTTATATTGTGGGAGGAAACTAAAATACCGTATAAAAGTAAAAGGATTATAGTGTAAAGGAGAGATAAGTATGGCAGTTACTAGAGGTCTAGAGGGAATTATTGCTACCACTTCATCAATTAGTTCCATCATTGATGATTCATTAGCATATGTTGGGTATGATATTGATGCATTGGCAGAAAATTCCAGTTTCGAAGAAATTATCTACCTATTATGGAATAGAAGATTGCCGACAAGTCAAGAACTAATTCAATTGCAGCAAGAGTTGGCAGAAAATGCGGAACTTCCTGAATCATTAATTAATCAACTGAGAATGATGCCATTGGATCAAGTTCATCCAATGTCAGCTCTTCGTTCAGCTGTTTCATTATTGGGAGTTTATGATGAAAACGCAGAGCTAATGGACGAAAAATCCAATTACCTTAAAGCGATAAATCTGCAAGCTAAATTGCCGACGATCGTAACAGCATTTTCCCGTTTAAGAAAAGGGCTAGAGCCTGTATCTCCGAGAAAAGATTTAAGTTTTGCGGCAAATTTTCTTTATATGCTGACAGCAAAAGAGCCAGAGCCAATCGCAATAGAAGCGTTTAACAAAGCGCTTGTTTTGCATGCTGATCATGAGCTGAACGCATCTACATTTACAGCACGTGTTTGTGTAGCTACATTATCTGATATATATTCTGGTGTCACTTCAGCAATTGGAGCTCTAAAAGGCCCATTGCATGGCGGTGCAAATGAAGCTGTCATGAAAATGCTGACTGAAATTGGAAATGAGGACAATGTAGATTCCTATATAAAAGATAAAATGGTTAAAAAGGAAAAAATTATGGGATTTGGCCATCGTGTTTATCGTAAAGGTGATCCGCGGGCAAAGCATTTAAAACAGATGGCAAAGAAACTAACGGAATTAACTGGGGAAAGCCACTTATTTGATATGAGCATCAAAATAGAAAGCATGTTAAAACAGGAAAAAAATCTAGTTCCAAATGTAGATTTCTTTTCCGCATCTGTTTACCATAGCTTAGGGATAGATCATGATTTATTTACGCCGATTTTTGCTGTGAGCAGGGTTTCTGGTTGGATTGCCCATATTTTAGAGCAATATGAAAACAACCGCTTAATTAGACCGCGAGCAGATTATGTAGGGCCTGAGCGATTATCATATGTTCCGATGCAAGAACGTTAATTGACAGGTTCCCATTAAAAACAATTATGATATATACTTAACTTAATCACATATATAAATTTATATATATATGTGTTTAATTCTTTTTAGAAAAGAAGTTATATCTTTTTTAGAAAGTCATACATTTTCTAATACGGAGGGATTTACATGCAAGGGGAAAAAATCACAGTAGTAGATGGAGTTCTAAATGTACCAGCAAATCCGATTGTACCTTTTATCGAAGGAGATGGAATTGGTCCTGATATTTGGGCTGCATCTGAAAGAGTATTAGACGCTGCCGTTGAAAAAGCGTATAACGGTGAACGCAAAATTGTTTGGAAAGAAGTTCTAGCTGGAGAAAAAGCCTTTAATGAAACAGGAGAATGGCTGCCATCTGAAACACTAGATGTTATCAGGGAATATTTAATTGCCATTAAAGGACCTTTAACTACACCAGTTGGCGGTGGAATCCGTTCATTAAATGTTGCATTAAGACAAGAATTGGATCTTTTTGTATGTCTGCGTCCTGTAAGATGGTTTGAAGGAGTTCCTTCACCTGTTAAGCGACCAGAGGATACTGATATGGTGATTTTCCGAGAAAATACAGAAGATATTTATGCTGGAATTGAATATGAAAAAGGTTCAGAAGCAGTAGAAAAGTTAATTTCATTTCTTCAAGATGAAATGGGAGTAAATAAAATCAGATTTCCAGAAACTTCTGGAATCGGAATTAAACCAGTTTCAGAAGAAGGAACAAGCCGCCTTGTACGTGCTGCGATTAACTATGCTATCAAAGAAGGCAGAAAATCGGTTACATTAGTACATAAAGGAAATATTATGAAGTATACAGAAGGTGCCTTCAAAAACTGGGGCTACGAATTAGCAGAAAAAGAATTTGGGGACAAAGTATTTACATGGGCTCAATATGACCGCATTAAAGACGAACAAGGAACTGATGCTGCAAATAAAGCACAAGCAGAAGCGGAAAGTGCGGGCAAAATTCTTGTCAAAGATTCTATTGCAGATATCTTCTTACAGCAAATTTTGACTCGTCCGAAAGAGTTTGATGTTGTTGCAACAATGAACTTGAATGGTGACTATATTTCTGATGCTCTTGCTGCGCAAGTGGGAGGAATCGGCATTGCTCCTGGAGCAAATATCAATTACGAGACAGGCCATGCTATCTTTGAAGCGACACATGGTACAGCACCGAAATATGCAGGATTGGATAAAGTAAATCCATCTTCCGTTATTCTTTCAGGAGTGCTTTTATTAGAGCATTTAGGCTGGAGCGAGGCAGCTCAACTAGTCATTCAATCTGTTGAAAAAACAATTGCTTCTAAAGTTGTGACATATGACTTTGCTCGTCTAATGGATGGAGCAACAGAAGTGAAATGCTCTGAATTCGGGGATGAATTAATTAAAAACATGGGTTAATAATACAGCTAGGCGGGAGAAGAGATGTATTTTAGGGGATGTCTCTTCTCCTTTTTTGAAGATGTTATGAAACCAAAGGGGGAGTAATAATAATGAAGCGCAAAAAGGTTTCTGTAATTGGTGGAGGTTTTACTGGAGCAACAACTGCTTTTTTACTTGCACAAAAAGAACTTGGCGACATCGTATTATTAGACATACCTCAAATGGAAAATCCTACAAAGGGAAAAGCGCTTGATATGTTTGAGTCAAGTCCTGTTCAAGGTTTTGATGCAAATATTATCGGCACCTCTAATTATGAAGATACAAAAAATTCTGATATTGTAGTCATAACTGCTGGAATTGCCAGAAAACCAGGAATGAGCAGAGACGATTTGGTACAAACAAATCAATCTATTATGAAGGCTGTGACAAAAGAAATTGTCAAATATTCGCCAGAATGCATTATTATTGTTTTGTCAAATCCAGTAGATGCGATGACCTATACCGTGTATAAAGAATCAGGGTTTGAAAAATCACGAGTAATTGGGCAATCTGGCGTTTTAGATACTGCTAGATTTCGAAGCTTTATTGCAATGGAACTTAATGTATCGGTAAAAGATATAACTGGTTTTGTGTTGGGTGGCCATGGTGATGATATGGTGCCTCTTACAAGATATTCTTATGCGGGTGGAATACCTTTAGAAACATTGATTCCCCAAAATCGATTAGATGAAATCGTTGATAGAACGCGAAAAGGCGGGGCGGAAATTGTTAATTTATTAGGAAATGGAAGCGCTTATTATGCTCCGGCAGCGTCACTCACAGAAATGTGTGAAGCGATTATTAAAGATCAAAGAAGAATCTTGCCGACTGTCGCTTATCTGGAAGGAGAGTACGGTTATCATGATATCTACCTTGGCGTACCGACTATTATCGGCGCAAATGGAATTGAAAAAGTTATTCAATTAGAACTGACAGAAGAAGAAAAAATACAGTTAAATAAATCAGCAGATTCTGTTAAAAACGTATTGAGTGTATTAACATAAAATATAGTGATTTGCTAGGCAAAGAAAAAAATCAGTACAAGCATTCCTTTTCAGTTGATGATTAAAGGGAATTGCTGTATTGATTTTTTTTATGGATATTGAAGAATAAAGGAAAAAACATTAAAGCTTTTTCATAGGCTGTTTGGATACAGAATTTTTTTAATCACACATTAACAGGCTTTTGCTCCCTGCTTTGAGATGATTAAGGGAAAATGAGGAATTGAGTTGAGGAGAACTGTGCTGAGAAAAATCCTGATGGAAGTTTTGCTTTATTTAAATACAGGAAAAAAACTGCTAAGCAAATCAAAAGAGGAGAGAACATATTTTTTATTCTGTTTAGATGGTTTCTTTTTATTTTAAATTTATATTATAATGAAGGGGTAAATGGGGTATTCACTGGGGAATTTGATTACTTGGAGGCAATATATGAAAAAGAAAGTTCTTGTCGTAGATGATGAACAGTCTATTTTAACACTTTTGCAGTATAATCTGCAGCAAGCAGGTTTTGAGTGTTTAACAGCAATGGATGGAGAAGAAGGATTAAATTTAGCTATTCAATCAAATCCAGATGTTATTTTGCTAGATCTTATGCTTCCAAAAATGGATGGAATGGAAGTATGCAAACAATTACGCCAACAGCGCAATTCTACACCTATTTTAATGTTAACAGCAAAAGACGATGAATTAGACAAAATTCTTGGATTAGAACTTGGGGCAGACGATTATATGACAAAGCCTTTCAGTCCAAGAGAAGTTATTGCTCGAATTAAAGCAGTATTAAGAAGATCTCAATACCAAAAGGAAGCTCCTGCAATAGAATCAACTGATAAAGAAGAAAGCATCAGCATCGCTGATCTGAAAATATTTCCAGATTTTTATGAAGCATACTTTAAAGATGAATTAATAGAACTTACTCCTAAAGAATTTGAATTGCTGCTATACTTAGCAAAACATAAAGGACGGGTTTTAACAAGAGACCAGCTGCTAAGTGCTGTTTGGAATTATGATTTTGTAGGAGATACACGTATAGTAGATGTACATATTAGCCATTTAAGAGAAAAAGTGGAGAGCAATACAAAAAAGCCAATTTATATCAAAACAATTCGTGGTTTAGGATATAAACTTGAGGAACCAAAATAAATGGTAAAGTTCCAATCGAAATTGCTTTCTAGCTTATTGTTTATTATATTTGTAGTTTTTTTGTTCATCAGTTTAGTTTTTGCTCAGCTTAATAAAAAATTCTACACGCAAGTGTATGATGAAAGGCTGAAAAGGGAAAGTTTGCTAGTTTCAAAGGCAATTGAAAAGGAAGGCGGCATTGATTCAGTAAATTCAAGTGTGATAAAAGAGTACAGCCAAATGTTGGATTTGCAAATAACGATTACTGATAATAAAGGTTCTATTCTTTTTGATGAAGGGGATATGGGCAAAAGCATAGATGATGTTCATATAAAAAAAATCGAAACAATTATTAAAAATGATGCAAATGCCATGGTTGGCAGTGACTCTGATTTTCATTACTACTCGACAAAATTTTATGATCAAGATAAGCAAGGCTATTTGTTTTTAAGCATGAAACAGTCTGATCTAAAAGAAACGTATAAACAATTAAATTGGATGGTCCATCTTTCATTAGGAATTTCTTTGCTTATTATTTTTTTAGTGGCATTTAAACTGATTTATCGTTATACACGCCCTTTTGAATCTGCTGCTAAAGTGGCAGCGGATCTTGCCAATGGGAATTTCCATGCGAGAACCTATGAAGGGCAAGTTGATGAAACGAGTGAACTTAGTTCTTCATTAAATACAGTTGCAAAAAAAATGCAGGATATGGTTAAAGCTCAGGAAATTCAGCAAGATCGTCTCGGTACTTTAATTGAAAGCATTGGAAGCGGCTTACTGCTCATTGACAGCAGAGGGTATATTAATCTAATTAATAAAGCATACAAGGATATTTTTAATGTACATTCATCGGATTATTTATATAAATTATATTATAAAGTGCTAGATCATAGAGAGATCACCGACTTAGTTGAAGAAATATTTATGACCGAACATAAAGTAGTGCGAGAGTGCGTTCTGCAAATAAAGGATGAGAGGAAAATCTTTCAAGCATATGGTGTGCCGATTATTGGAGCCAATGATGTTTGGATGGGAATATTGATTGTCTTTCATGATATAACGGAAATTAAAAAGCTAGAACAAATCCGCAAAGATTTTGTTGCCAATGTAAGTCATGAATTAAAAACGCCAATCACTTCTATTAAAGGATTTTCGGAAACACTATTAGATGGTGCGCTAGAAAATAAAGAAACATTAGTAGAATTCTTGAAAATTATATTAAAAGAAAGTGATAGACTCCAGCAGCTTATTCAAGATTTATTAGAGCTGTCTAAACTGGAACAGCATGGATTTACTTTAAATCAGGAGCATTTTAATATAATAGATGTATTAGATGAAGTAATAAAAATACTTTGTAAAAAGGCACAAACGAAAAATCTGGAAATCACTTTCCATCCAGAAAAAGAGAGTATATGGATAGTAGGAGATCGAAGTAGATTAATTCAAGTTTTTCTTAATCTTATTTCAAATGCGATTTCCTATACACCAAATGGAGGAAGGGTAGATATTTCTGTTCTAGAAAGAAAAAGAGATGTCATTATAAAAGTGCAGGATACAGGAATTGGGATAGAATCATCGGAAATTCATCGGATTTTTGAACGATTTTATCGGATAGATAAAGCAAGAAGCAGAAATTCTGGAGGAACGGGGTTAGGCCTTGCGATTGTTAAGCATTTAGTGGAACTTCATAAGGGGAGCATTCAGGTGGAAAGTCAGGTTGGCAAAGGAACTACTTTCGCTATTAAATTAAAAAAAGAATTTCCTTACTAATCGGCCATGTTAACAGGTTATTTTCCTTATTTTTTATAGTTAGAAGGGAGAGTTTACAAACTATTTACATTTTGTTTATAGTAGATTAACACATAGTTGCTACAATTCATTATGAAGACCCCTTTATCCAAGGCTAGGCAAAAAGACCGGAAGTACCCCGCTTTCGGTCTTTGCTTTATTCTAAATAGAGAAAAAAAGCTATTTACTACACATTAATGGGCCTTTGCTCCCCCTCTCAAGATTATAAGAAAAATTCCCACTGATTGAAGTTTTTTTAAATTTTTAGCTAGGATCATTTATTCTTTGACGGGCAGCCAGATTTTTTATTTCTGAATGCAAATTTAGCACATATTAACGGGATTTTGCCCCCCAGCTCATGATTATGAGAGAACTAGGGAGGAATAACTGTCCATAAAAGCCTGATTGCAGCTTCACTTTATTGCTATCCCTCTAGTTTTCTGCCACTATTAACATTATTTGCTGGCTATCTTTCTACTTAAAGTCTATTCCTTACAATCTTTTTTTCCCCATGGTAAAATAAAGTGAACTTGATCATAATAGTACATATGTTCATACATACTTACTTTTAGATAAAAGAAGGAGGAAAACCTTTTGACCAATAAATTAGTTTTGATTGATGGCAATAGCATCGCATATCGCGCTTTTTTTGCCTTGCCCCTTTTAAATAATGATAAAGGCGTGCATACAAACGCTGTATATGGTTTTACAATGATGTTGATGAAAATAGTAGAAGAAGAAAAGCCGAGTCATATTTTAGTAGCATTTGATGCTGGGAAAACAACTTTCAGACATAGCACATTTACAGAATATAAAGGAGGAAGACAAAAAACGCCACCAGAACTATCAGAACAGTTCCCTTATATTAGAGAATTATTAAATGCATATGGCATCAAATATTACGAGCTTGAAAACTACGAAGCAGATGATATTATCGGCACCTTATCTTTAGAAGGAGAAAAAGAAGAGTTTGAAGTGATTGTCATTTCAGGAGATAAAGATTTAACTCAATTAAGCTCTGATAAAACAACTGTATATATAACGAAAAAAGGAATTACTGATATGGAAGTATACACACCAGGGCATATTCAAGAAAAATATGGACTAGTGCCAGAGCAGATTATTGATATGAAAGGGCTAATGGGGGATGCTTCAGATAATATTCCAGGCGTGCCAGGTGTTGGTGAAAAAACGGCGATTAAACTATTAAAGGAATATCAAAATTTAGAGAATTTGCTGCAGTCCATTGATAAAGTAAGCGGGAAAAAGCTAAAAGAAAAGCTGGAGGAATTTAAAGACCAGGCTATTATGAGCAAAGAGCTTGCCACTATTACAAGAGAAGCACCTGTTATGATGGGATTAAATGAAGTGGCATATCATGGGATGCAGGGAGAGAAATTGAAAGAGTTTTTTAAAGAATTAGGATTTAATTCTTTATTAGGAAAACTTGGGGAGGATGCACCGAAAGAGGAAGTAGTGCTTGAGGAAGTAGATTTTAAGCATATAGAAGAAATTACTGCAGATATTTTTGCAGATGAAAATATTTTATATGTAGAAATTTTAGACGATAACTATCATTATGCACCGATTATTGGAATTTCTTTATTGAATGAAACAGGAGCATATTATTTGCCAATAGAGCTCGCATTAAACTCCAATGTTTTTAAAGAATGGGCAGAAAATGAACATAGCAAAAAAATTGTCTATGATGCGAAGCGTTCAGAAGTTTCCTTGCGCCATAAAGGAATTCATTTAAGAGGGATAACGTTTGATGTATTAATTGCTGCATATCTTGCTGACCCGTCTGTTACGATTGAAGATGTTGCATCTGTAGCTAAAAAGTATGACTATACGAATCTTCAATCAGATGAAGTATTTTATGGTAAAGGAGCAAAACGCAAGATTCCGGAAGACAAGCTTATGTCAGAACATCTTGTCCGAAAAACAATGGCTTTAAAGAATATCCAAGAAAAAATGGAAAAAGAGCTGAAAGCGAATGGACAAGAAGAACTGTTTTATGATTTAGAGATGCCTCTTAGCCTAGTGTTGGCTGATATGGAATTTACGGGAGTAAAAGTAGATTTAGAAAGACTGCAAAAGATGGGAGTAGAGATAAAAGAACGTCTGCAAGAAATGGAAAGCCGCATTTATGTATTGGCTGGAGAAACGTTTAATATCAATTCACCTAAACAGCTAGGCGTTATTTTGTTTGAAAAAATTGGATTGCCGGTCATCAAAAAAACAAAAACAGGCTATTCTACATCAGCAGACGTATTGGAACAGTTGGCAAGTTCTCATGAAGTGATTGGTGAAATTCTCAATTATCGCCAATTGGGCAAATTGCAGTCTACTTATATTGAAGGATTGCAAAAAGTGGTGCATGAAAGCAAAATCCATACACGTTTTAATCAAGCTTTAACTCAAACAGGAAGATTAAGTTCGACAGATCCTAATCTGCAAAACATTCCAATACGGTTGGAAGAAGGAAGAAAAATTAGACAAGCTTTTGTGCCTTCAGAAAAAGATTGGGTGATTTTTGCAGCTGACTACAGCCAAATTGAATTAAGAGTGCTTGCACATATTGCCAATGATGAAAAATTAATTGAGGCTTTTAAAGAAGACCATGATATTCACACAGAAACAGCTATGGCTGTATTCCATGTCGAAGCAGAGGAAGTAACTTCTAATATGCGTCGCCATGCAAAAGCTGTAAATTTCGGAATTGTATATGGCATAAGTGATTATGGTTTGTCTCAAAGTTTGCATATTACAAGAAAAGAAGCGGCAAAATTTATTGAACGCTATTTGGAAAGCTATCCTGGTGTTCAAAATTATATGGAAGAAGTTGTTGTACAGGCTAAACAAAAAGGGTATGTTTCTACCTTGCTGCATAGAAGACGGTATTTGCCGGAAATTACAAGCCGAAACTTTAATCTCAGAAGTTTTGCAGAACGAACAGCGATGAATACACCGATACAGGGAAGTGCCGCAGATATTATCAAAAAAGCAATGATTGATATGGCGAAGCGCCTTGAATCAGAGGGACTGAAATCTCGTTTATTATTGCAGGTGCATGATGAATTGATTTTTGAAGCACCAAAAGAGGAGATTGAAAAGCTAAAAGAAATTGTTCCAGATGTAATGGAACATGCTGTCAGCTTGGATGTTCCATTAAAAGTGGATTATGCATATGGAGATACATGGTTTGATGCAAAGTAAAAGTCGGAGGCTGAGTTAATTGCCAGAATTGCCAGAAGTAGAAACAGTCAGAAGAACATTAAAAGAATTAACACAATATAAAGTGATCAAAGAAGTTGCTGTTACATGGCCTAAAATGATAAAAAAACCAGAGAATGCCGAACAGTTTTCTGATGCATTAAAAGGGCAGCAAATAGAAGATGTAAACAGAAGAGGAAAGTTTTTGCTCATTTTAACAACAGACTATACTATTGTTTCGCATTTAAGAATGGAAGGCCGCTATGGATTATTTCAAAAAGAAGATCCGATAGATAAGCATACACATGTTATTTTTTATTTTGAGGATGGTACCCAGCTGCGTTATAAAGATGTACGTAAATTTGGCACGATGCACCTGTTTAAAAAGGGAGAAGAGCATGCAGCCTTGCCTCTTTCCCAGCTGGGGCCTGAACCTTTCGACAGCTCTTTTACTATTCTGAAACTGAAGGAGGGTTTGGCGAAAACTGCAAGAAGTGTAAAAACAGCTTTATTGGATCAAAAAATAGTGGTCGGTCTAGGCAATATTTATGTGGATGAAGCATTATTTAGAAGCGGCATTCATCCAGAAAAAGTGGCCAGCACTCTAAATGAGAAAGAAATAGAGAAACTTTATAAGGAAATCATTGCAACACTTTCTGAAGCGGTTGAAAAAGGTGGCAGCACGATTCGTTCCTATGTAAACACTCAAGGCCAAATAGGCATGTTTCAGCTAGAACTATTTGTTTATGGACGCAGAGGAGAAGCGTGCAAAAAGTGTGGTGCTACATTAGAAAGGATTATTGTTGGAGGCAGAGGAACTGTATTTTGCCCTAAGTGTCAAATGAAATAAAAGAATTTAGCAGATTCAGTTTTAACATTGGATGGGCTCCTTCCATATAGTATAGTACTATTGTTTAGGAAGGGGCTTTAAATCTTATGGCACAAGTAATTTCTCTCATCTTGCTAGCATTAGCTGTAAGCATTGATAATTTTAGTGTAGGTTTTACTTATGGTCTAAGAAAGATGAAGATACCATTTAAATCCATCTTCATTATTGCTTGTTGCTCAGGCATGACCTTATTAATTGGGATGTTTTTTGGTCATATTATTTCGCAAATCTTTTCACCCTCCTTTGCAGAAAGCATCGGCGGGGTTATTTTAATTTTATTGGGGATATGGATACTATATCAATTTTTTCGTCCATCGAAAGAAAAGGAAGTCGTTATACAAGAAAAAAACATTGTTAATTTTGAAATTAAATCACTTGGAATTGTGATTAATATATTAAAAAAACCAATGGATGCAGACTTTGATAATTCGGGAACAATCACAGGAAAAGAAGCGGTTGTTTTAGGCTTGGCATTATCATTAGATGCATTTGGAGCCGGCGTCGGCGCTTCTATGTTGGGGCTATCCCCCATTTATTTAACCATTGCTGTCATTTTAATGAGTACATCTTTTGTTTCATTAGGCATTGTTGGAGGAAGATTTTTTTCGCAAAAAAGTTTTATGGAAAAATGCTCCTTTATTCCAGGGATCATTTTAATTATTATTGGTCTTTTTAAATTATAGGAAAAATAATTAAATTTTGAATAAAAGGTTGGATAAAAAACATGACACTTATTGTTGGGCTGACGGGTGGAATTGCCAGTGGGAAAAGCACTGTTTCTGCTTATTATCAATCATTAAATATTCCAGTTATTGATGCAGACCTAGAAGCTCGGCTTGCTGTAAAGGCAGGGGAACCAGCTTATCAAAAAATCGTTGAACATTTTGGAACAGGAATTCTTCAAAATGATGGAGACATTAACCGAATGAAACTAGGAGAAATTGTATTTTCTAATGAGCAAGAAAGACTGGTGTTAAATGGAATTGTGCATCCGGATGTAGGCAGGAGAATGGATGAGAAACAAAGGTTCGCTATGGAGAATGGCGAAAAAGTGGTTATTTTAGATATCCCATTATTATTTGAAAATAAATTGAATGAAAAAGTAGATAAAACCATCCTTGTCTATGTGACAGAGGATGTTCAAAGAAAACGATTAATGGAACGAAACCAATTAACATTTGAACAGGCAATAAAAAGAATCCATGCACAAATGCCTTTAGAGAAAAAACGTATATTAGCAGATGAATTGATTGATAATAATGGAACAATAGAAGCAGCAGCAATGCAAGCAAAAGAAATACTGGAAAAATGGAATGTATTAGATTAGAGGGGATGCTTAATTTTAAGCTTCCTCTTTTTGGATGAAAAAAGCAATCTAACGGTCATTTCTAAAGAAATCTAGACTATCTCTTGTGCAACGAATTACTTTTCTATAAGATATAGGTAGAATCAATGCACTCTGCGAAACAATGAATTCGGAGCTGATATAGATGAGATGTCCAACATGTCAACATAATAATACCCGTGTTCTTGATTCACGACCTGTTGATGAATTTCGTTCTATCCGCAGAAGAAGAGAATGTGAAGTGTGCGGCTACCGCTTTACTACTTTTGAGAAGGTAGAAGAAATACCTTTAATTGTTGTGAAAAAAGAGGGAACACGGGAAGAATTTAGCCGTGATAAGATATTGCGCGGTTTAATTAGAGCATGCGAAAAAAGACCTGTTGCTTTAAAAGAATTAGAAGATATTACTGCGGATGTCGAAAAAGAACTGCGCAGCAATGCCGCTTCAGAAATAAAAAGCGATATAATTGGCGAAATGGTAATGGATCGTCTTGCTGAAGTAGATGAAGTGGCATATGTTCGGTTTGCATCTGTATATCGACAGTTTAAAGATATCAATGTCTTTATAAATGAATTAAAGGAACTGATTAAAAAAGAGTAAGAAATGTTAGAGTTGTCAGCAGGAGAACGAAAAAATTGCGCTGGCAAACAAGGAAATTGTAAAATAGTGTATTGTTGTTTAAAGAGGAATAGAATAAAGATAACTCCATTCCTAAAAAAGGAGCTAAAGATTTCTTTGGCTCTTTTTTGACTTTATCCTCCATAAATGGGCAGTGAAAATCCCCTTGATTACAGTTTTACCTTATATTTACTTGTGGTCAAAAATAGGAGGAAAATGAAAGGTAGAAGGAGGAAATCGTTAAAATGTCTCAGTATTGGCAGGACTTGCTTCCAGTTGACAGATATCAAGCAGCAGTTAATGGTTTATTAACAGACTATGATCGGAAAATAATTACCTTTTTATATCAACCGCTAATAGGAACATCCTGTATTAGCTTATATATGACATTGTGGGCAGAGGTGGAAGAAAATCGACTTTGGTCTGGCCTCAATTCTCATCATAGTTTAATGAATTTTATGAATTGCAATTTAAAGGAAATATATGAAGCAAGATTAAAGCTGGAAGGAATCGGATTGCTGAAAACCTATATGAAAAAAGAAGATGAAAATCGCTTTTTTATCTATGAGCTGCAGTCTCCGTTATCCCCAGATCAGTTTTTTTTAGATGGCATGCTGAATGTTTATCTGTTTCGAAAAATAGGAAAAGGACAATATGCTCGTTTAAAACGTTTTTTCTCCGATAAAAAACTTCCGGAAACTTCAGAGTATGTCTCAATAACAAAAGAATTTCCAGATGTATTTATGTCTGATCATCACAGTGCAATCCGCACTAGCTATGAAATGAAACAAGAAGAAATAGATGAAGAAAACACAAAATTTATTGGAAGAAACGGACAAACCAGCATTCAAATACAAGATAATTCTTTTGATTTTGAATTATTATATGCAGGTCTGCATGATTCTTTATTATCGAAAAAAGCGTTTACGCAAAAGGCGAAAGATGCTATAAAAAATCTTTCCTTTTTATATGGAATTGATGCCATTCAAATGAAAAATATTGTGATTGCCGCTATCAATCATACGGATGAAATTGATATAGAAGAACTTAGAATAGCTGCTAGAGACTGGTACCAATTTCAGCATAATGATTTGCTGCCTAGCCTTGTTGACCGGATACAGCCGCAAAAACATCAGTCTCAAGCGGCAGAGCCAATGACAAAAGAAGAAGAATTGCTTTATTATCTAGACCATACTTCTCCTAGACAATTGCTCAAAGATATTTCTGGAGGGGCAGAGCCGTCGAAAGCAGATTTGCAAATTATTGAAGAACTGATGTTTTCTCAAAAGCTTCTGCCTGGTGTTATTAATGTATTGATACAGTATGTGATGTTAAAAACAGATATGAAATTAACAAAAGGCTATATTGAAAAAATTGCTGGCCAATGGGTAAGGAAAAATGTACGGACAGTAAAAGATGCCATGAATCTTGCTAAAAAAGAGCATCAGCAATATTTAGAATGGGCACAAGGAAATAAAAATAAAAAAACAAAAAATAATAAAAAGGCAATTCGCACAGAAAAAATTCCGGAGTGGTTTGGGAAAGATCAAAACTCAAAGGACACTACTGCTCAAGCTGGAAGTGAATCAGCAGAATTTTTAAAATTAAAACAAGAGCTAGAGGAAGAAATTAAAAACTTACGAAAATAGGTGGTGACAATTATGGAAAGGATTAATGATACGCTAAAGAAACTTGGGGGGAGTTCCGGTTTTCAAGAAAGATACCAAAGAATGAAAAGGGAAGTCCTCGAAAATGCGGATGTAAGAACTTTTTTGCGAGAGCAGGAGGATGAGCTTACTTCTGAAATGATTGAAGTCGGCATGATTAAATTATATGAATATGCCAATCAAAGCAAAGAATGCAATAAATGTCCTAATTTAGAGTCATGCATTAATGTGATGCATGGCTATCATCCGAAATTAGTTATTATCCGCGGCAGAATCGATATCCAATATGATCGCTGCCCTCGAAAAGTAATGGAAGAGGCTAAAAAGAAAAAAGAAAAATTAATTCAAAGTTTATATGTGCCTAAAGATATTCTTGAAGCATCTTTTAATTATATGGATATTGGACAAGATCGGGCAGATGCTGTCAGAGCAGCAATCAATTTTGTAAAGCAATATGAGCCAGGGAAAAAGCAAAAAGGCTTATACTTTTATGGGGAATTCGGCGTTGGAAAATCCTATATATTAGGAGCTATTGCAAATGAGTTATCTCAAAAACAAATTTCCTCGATGATTGTGTACGTTCCAGAATTATTTAGAGAAATGAAAGGCTCCATTGCGGACAGCACATTAAATGAGAAGCTAGAAAGCATAAAAAAGGAGCCCATTCTTATGCTGGATGATATTGGGGCAGAAACAATGTCTAGCTGGATAAGAGATGAAGTGCTAGGTCCTATTCTTCAATTTAGAATGCTTGAGAATTTGCCGACATTCTTTTCCTCAAATTTTGATTTTAGTGGACTAGAACACCACTTAACTTATACACAAAGAGGCGAAGAAGAAAAGATGAAAGCAATGAGGGTAATGGAAAGAATTCGCTACTTAGCAGCGCCTATTCATGTAAAAGGACAAAATAAAAGGTTATAGTACAAGTCATATATTGTGTTTCACTAGAGACGAGGATGAATAGTCAATAAGTTTGAAAAATGGGATAGTGGTCTGCACTATTCTTTTTTTTATGCAAATTCACTTCTATTTTTTGTTATTTCCCCATATACATGCTATCAAGGAATTCTTTATAAAAGGGGGGATATATTTGATTCAAATTAGTTTTCAAAAAGTAGAAGAAGCAAAAAAAATGCATCAATTATTATTTAAGCATTGCTGGCTACAAGGATGGAAAATAGAGCATCTGCAGAATGGATATGAATATATTCTAAAAATAGATTGGGATAAAAAAGGGTATCAGAAAAATTATACTAATGCGCTGCAACAAATATTTTTTCAATTTATTTTATCCAATAAATGCGATCAGTGGGCAAAAGAAATAGTATGCAATCAATATTTTTTTAAAGATGAAGCAGAGCAGCGTCATATTGTCGATATCATGCATTCTATATTAGAAGGAGAAAAGGAAGATCTCGCTAATTTAATGCATGATGTGAATTTGGAAGAGTGTTTAAAAAGCGCCATTGCTGATATATTTGCAGAAAAAAAATCCTTTTCGTTTGATTCTTTTGTTCAATTTCGTCTCCGTTCCTTTAAAGAAATGATTAAAAAATATGTGGAAATCTCCATCGATGAATATAAAATGGAGCAGGAATATCAAGTGTTTATTCAAACATTACGGGAATTTTTAATAAATCGCAAACCCAAAAAACAAATTATTCATGTTTTTGTTGATTTGGACATTCAAATTTTCGATGCTGAATATAGGGAAATAACGGGACAAGAACTGGTGCCGCTAGGGGATAAAAAAATAGTGGAGAACCAGTCTATTTATATAGATCCTTTTACAATTGGTCCACTTTTGGCATTGGCCCCAAATAAAATTTATTTATACACAGAAGATAGGGAGCAGGCATTTGTGCGTACCATTACTAATATTTTTGAAGAACGGGTTTATGTAAGGGAAAAACAAGATTTTTTTCAAGGAGTCAGCATTCCAGCACGACCATTTGAATAGAAATCATGACTTGCCCTTGATTTTCTTTTCTTTAAAGAATATAATACGTACATAAATCAACTCTATTTTGTTACATGTTATGATGAGGACAATAGTTTTCTTATACGATTCAAAGAGAGGGAAGTATGGCTGGGAGCTTCCTAATACGATAAGATTACTTACCACCTTTAAACTTCAATCATGAACAGGCTAAATGCCTTATTATTGGTTGGCGGCAGACAGCCGTTATCTGTTTAACTAAGCCGTTATAATTAGTTTCTCTTTTTATAATCGGGAATTAGGGTGGAACCACGTGTTATAGATAAAGATAACTCGTCCCTTTCTATAGGGATGGGTTTTTTTGTGTGCAAAAATCACTGCATGTGAACAAATAGTAAGGAATATAGGAGGAAATAGTATGTCAGAATTAATCAAAATTTCTTTTCCTGATGGAGCTGTAAAGGAGTTTCCTGTTGGCACAACAACAGAAGATATTGCTGGTTCAATAAGTCCTGGCTTAAGAAAAAAAGCAATTGCAGGCAAAATAAACGGTGCACTTTATGATTTGAAAAGACCAATAGAGCAAGATGCATCTTTTGAGATAATCACACCGGAACGGGAAGATGCGCTTGAAATTTTACGCCATAGTTCAGCACATTTAATGGCCCAAGCAATTAAAAGATTATATAAAAATGTAAAGCTTGGTGTAGGTCCAGTTATTGAGGGCGGGTTCTATTATGATATTGATATCGAAGAATCATTAACGCCGGAAGACCTGCCAAAAATAGAAAAAGAAATGGCTAAAATCATAAATGAAAATATAGAGATTATCCGCAAAGAAGTTAGCCGCAATGAGGCGGTTGAGCTGTTTAAAGAAATGGAAGATGAGTACAAACTAGAGCTAATTGATGCGATTCCAGCAAATGAAACAGTAACATTATATCAACAAGGAGAATTTATTGATCTTTGCCGCGGTGTTCATGTCCCATCTACTGGAAAGTTAAAAGAATTTAAATTATTAAGCATTGCTGGTGCTTATTGGCGAGGCAATAGTGATAATAAGATGCTGCAGCGCATTTACGGAACAGCATTCTTTAAAAAGGCAGAATTAGATGAACATCTGCGTCTTTTAGAAGAAGCAAAAGAGAGAGACCACCGAAAAATCGGGAAAGAACTTGATCTTTTTATGACATCTCAAAAAGTAGGACAAGGTCTGCCATTATGGCTGCCAAAAGGTGCAACTATCCGCCGCATAGTAGAACGATATATTGTTGATAAGGAAGAAAGACTAGGTTATAACCATGTGTATACACCAATTATGGGAAGCGTTGATTTATATAAAACTTCTGGCCACTGGGATCACTATCAAGAAGATATGTTCCCGCCAATGGAAATGGATAATGAGCAGCTAGTGCTTCGTCCAATGAATTGTCCTCATCATATGGTGGTATATAAAAACAGCATACACAGCTATAGAGAGTTGCCAATTCGTATTGCTGAACTTGGAACAATGCATCGCTATGAAATGTCAGGAGCATTATCAGGACTGCAGCGTGTTCGTGGGATGACATTAAATGATGCCCATATTTTTGTTCGTCCAGATCAAATTAAAGACGAATTTAAACGCGTGGTTAACCTTGTATTAGATGTTTATAAAGATTTTGACATTACTGACTACAGCTTCCGTTTATCTTACCGTGATCCAGAAGATACAGAAAAATATTTTGATGATGATGAAATGTGGAATAAAGCGCAAAGCATGCTGAAAGATGCGATGGATGACCTAGGTCTAGATTATTTTGAGGCAGAAGGAGAAGCAGCCTTTTATGGCCCTAAACTAGATGTTCAAGTGAAAACAGCATTAGGCAAGGAAGAGACCCTTTCTACTGTACAGCTAGATTTCTTGCTTCCAGAACGTTTTGATTTGACATACGTTGGAGAAGACGGCAAACAGCATCGACCAGTTGTTATTCACCGCGGAGTTGTGTCAACAATGGAAAGGTTTATAGCATTTTTAATCGAAGAATATAAAGGTGCGTTCCCGACATGGCTATCACCAGTTCAAGTGCAGGTGATTCCTGTTTCTCCATCTGTTCATTTTGATTATGCACAACAGGTGAAAGAAGAGCTGCAAAAACAAGGCTTCCGTGTAGAATTAGATGAGCGTGATGAAAAGATCGGCTATAAAATTCGTGAAGCACAAATGAAAAAAATTCCCTATATGCTAGTCGTAGGAGATAAAGAAGTAGAAGAACAAGCTGTAAATGTCCGTAAATATGGAGAACAAAAGTCAGAAACTGTTCCTTTCGAAGCATTTTTAGCCAATTTGAAAAAAGAGGTTAATCGATAAACCTTTTTAAAATGCTGAAAATAGCCGAATAAAAGAGGATGAATTTGGCGAAAATAGTTGGTCGACGGAAAAAAATCATGAAAAGTATTGCATTGTATAAATAATTTTGATAAAATTTTTCTCGTTGTGGTATTTCTTTCGTTGACTAATAGATATCTACGTGATATAGTTACTAAGGTAAATTGAATACAAGTTTGAGGAAAAGAAGAAGCACCCGCTTCTCACCTGATTGACACAAGATTCCAATAAGTAGTTAACAGGTAATTACGTGAACATTTTAGCTTTTTATGTTTGTTATCGTAAGTGTGGGTGGTTTTCCATCCACACTTTTTTATTGTTTAGCTTCATCCTAATGATCTAAACAATAGTGCAGATATTATAGGATGATTGCTTCTAAATGGGAACTGTAAATTATTTTCCTGACGATTCAACTTGGAGGTCAAGTGTCAATTTGTGATGGAACGGGAAAGTAGATGCTTGAAATTTCTCGTTGTTACAGGAATTCTTGACCCGAACGTTGTATTCGTTAATTAACCTTGGAGGTGTATTAACTATTAGCAAAGATATGATTTTAAATGAAGGTATTCGTGCTAGAGAGGTTCGATTGATTGACCAAAATGGAGAACAGCTTGGTATCAAAACAAAATTTGAAGCTCTTGAAATCGCAACACGTGTAAATCTTGATGTTGTTCTTGTTGCACCAACTGCAAAACCGCCAGTAGCCCGCATAATGGATTATGGCAAATATAAATTTGAACAGCAAAAGAAAGAAAAAGAAGCACGTAAAAACCAAAAAATTATTAATATTAAAGAAGTTCGCCTTAGTCCTACTATAGATGAGCACGACTTTAATACAAAGCTTCGTAATGCGATAAAATTCTTAGAAAAAGGCGATAAAGTAAAAGCATCCATCCGTTTTAAGGGACGTGCTATTACACATAAAGAAATTGGCCAACGCGTGCTTGTTCGATTTGCAGAATCTTGTACAGAAGTTGCCACAGTGGAATCACATCCAAAAATGGACGGTCGAAGCATGTTCATGACTTTAGCGCCTAAAAACGACAAGTAAAGAGGAGGAATACCAAATGCCAAAAATGAAAACTCACCGCGGAGCTGCTAAGCGTTTCAAGAAAACTGGGTCTGGTAAATTAAAACGTTCTCACGCTTATACAAGCCACTTATTCGCAAACAAATCTACAAAACAAAAACGTAAACTTCGCAAAGGATCTTTAGTATCTTCAGGAGATTACAAACGCATTCGTCACTTATTAGACAATATCAAGTAATAAAAGCTTACGGAAAATAGGAGGGAAACAATATGCCACGTGTTAAAGGCGGTACAGTTACACGCAAACGTCGTAAAAAAGTTCTTAAATTAGCTAAAGGTTATTTCGGTTCCAAACATACATTATACAAAGTTGCTAACCAACAAGTAATGAAATCATTAATGTATGCATACCGCGATCGTCGTCAGAAAAAACGCGACTTCCGCAAATTATGGATTACTCGTATCAATGCAGCTGCACGTATTAACGGTTTATCTTATAGCCGTTTAATGCACGGATTAAAAGTTGCTGGTATTGAAGTAAACCGCAAAATGCTTGCTGAGCTTGCTGTAAGCGATGAAAAAGCATTTGCTGAATTAGCAACAGTTGCTAAACAAAACTTAAAATAATTATCCAAAAAGAAGGCATAACAATGCCTTCTTTTTTATTATGGTTTTTGCGATTGAGAAAAATGCTATAAAAAGTCTGTCAATGCCAAGGAGAGGGTTAAATGATCTATATGCTTTTAATTTATTGCATTTTTATTAATATAATGGGATTTTTCGCAATGAAAATAGATAAAACCAAAGCAATAAAACAGCAATACCGCATCAGTGAAAAAACATTGTGGACAATTGCCTTTTTATTTGGCGCCAGTGGGTTAGCCATTGGAATGAACCGATTTCGCCATAAAACAAAACATGCTAACTTTAAACTAGGACTGCCTGTTTTGTCTATAATTGAAATAGGGATTGTTCTATATATTGTGTGTACAAAGGCATAAAAATTCATTTTTTTTTATATACTGTTAATAACAGCATGATTTTTACAGAAGCGAAGGTGATATAAAGTGGATGAACAATTATCAATGTTGTTTGTTATGATTGAATTAGGAGGAATTTTTGCTCCGATTGCCTTTATTCTTTTTCATACACTAAGACAAGTGATTTTTATTCCTCCCATGATTGTATGTATTGCTGGGGGCATTCTTTTTGGTGTGACGCTTGGAACGATTTATTCAATTATCGGCTTAACCATTAATTGTTTGTTTTTTTATTTTGTTATCAAAAAAATGCCAAAAACACATCGCAAACTTTCTTTGCTAAAAAAACGCTGGTTTGGAGAATATCGCAATTTAACAGTCGGCCAGGTTACTGTGCTGCGTCTCATTCCATTTATCCACTATCATTTGCTGAACTTTTGTCTATTGGAAAAAAGACAAGGGCTTAAAGATTATCTAAAATACGCAACTATTACCAATATTCCATTGGCATTCTTTTATACTATTTTTGGACAGTTTATCAGCCAGTTCTCTCCAACGATGATGATAGTCATTTTATTTGCGTTATGTATTCTGGTGTATGTTTTGCGAGAAAAAATAACCATTATAAAATGGAAAGAATTTTTTAAAGAGGCACAACAAAAAAGCTAAAACAAAAAATTTCGTTTTAGCTTTTTATTATTTGGCTATGTCTATGTTAGTTAGAGTTCAAGTTTTAATTTGGCATTTCGTTGTTTGGAGCGGGTTTGCAAGACCCCTGGACAACCTGTAGAAAACAAACTCTCTAGAGTGAAAATTAACAGGCAAGTTTAACAGAGCCAGTTATTTAGGATATTTCCACTCTATTTTGGCATTAGGATATACCTTTAACAATGATTGTTCGATAAAATGAATATCTTCCTCTAAAAGTTTAGTATTAAAAGGATCTGTCGGCCATAATGAAATAGAATGGACTGTATCAGATTTATCAGCATATTTTTCCCCTTCTATCAAGAAGCCTTTATACGTTAAAAGAAAGTTCATTAGAATGTTTTTAGCATTATCCATTAAATAAAACTTTTTTCGAAAGCGTGCAAAAGCTAGCCGCCGTTCTGGTTTCAATAAAAATGCAACAATGCGGTATAGGATAAAAAGAACGAAAGCGAGTAATAATAAACGCAAAAGCCACATCATAAAAAAGCCCCCAATATATAAAAATAATACATTTAGCTTTATGAATACGTTGCAGCTAGAAAAAAGTTTCATTTTTATAAAAAAATTTAAAACAGTATAAGGGGAGTGCATACTAGGAACAATATAAATTTCTTAGTATAATAGTATTTGTTTTTATATCTTAATATAAGGGAGTCGAAGTAATGAAGAAAATGGATGAAACATTAGAAATGCTAAAAGAATTGACAGATGCAAAAGGAATTCCTGGAAATGAACGTGAACCAAGGGAAGTCATGAAAAAATACATAGCTCCATATGCGGATGAAATAACAACAGATAACTTGGGAAGTCTAATTGCAAAAAAGGTCGGCAATGAACAAGGACCAAAAATTATGGTGGCAGGCCATTTAGATGAAGTTGGCTTTATGATTACACGCATTGATGACAAAGGATTTTTATACTTTCAAACAGTAGGCGGATGGTGGTCACAAGTGATGCTTGCCCAGCGTGTGACAATTGTCACAAAAAAGGGGGATATAACTGGGGTAATCGGCTCGAAGCCACCGCATATTTTATCTCCGGAAGCTCGCAAAAAGCCAGTGGATATTAAAGATATGTTCATTGACATTGGTGCGTCCTCAAAAGAAGAGGCAAAAGAATGGGGAGTAAAGCCAGGAGATATGGTTGTTCCATATTTTGAATTTACTGTAATGAATAATGAAAAGATGCTGCTGGCAAAAGCTTGGGATAATCGGATTGGCTGTGCAATTGCCATTGATGTATTAAAAGGACTGAAAAATGAAACACATGAAAATATTGTGTACGGAGTTGGCACAGTTCAAGAAGAAGTTGGCCTGCGCGGTGCAAAAACAGCAGCTCAAAAAATCAATCCAGATATTGCATTTGGAGTGGATGTCGGCATCGCTGGCGATACACCGGGGATTACAGAAAAAGAAGCGTTAAGCAAAATGGGGAAAGGCCCTCAAATTATCCTTTATGATGCATCCATGGTATCTCACAAAGGATTAAGAGACTTAGTGACAGATACAGCGGATGAATTAAATATTCCTTATCAATTTGACAGTGTGCCAGGAGGAGGAACAGATTCAGGTTCCATCCATTTAACACATGATGGCGTTCCAGCATTGTCCATTACTATTGCAACCCGCTATATTCATTCACATGCAGCAATGCTTCATCGCGATGATTATGAAAATGCAGTAAAATTAATAATAGAAGTGATTAAAAGATTAGACCGCGAAACAGTTAATCATTTAACATTCGCTTAAAATATAATAATATAATGAAAAGCGAGGCTCCATACATGGGAGCCTCGCTTTTTTAGGAACTAAAATCCTTGTTACCTGGTGATTCTGATACTGCAATGGCAGCTTTTCTTGCTTTAAGAAAACGTACAATATTTAAAACAATCGTTTTGGCAACAGCATAGGTTGGAACAGCCAAAATCATGCCAAGTATGCCAGCTAAGTTTCCAGCAACCAATAATAAGATGATGATTGTGGCGGGATGTGTGTCCAATCGTTTTCCTAAAATAAGGGGAGACAAGACATTTCCTTCAATTTGCTGTGCAACTGTAATGACTAGAATAACAAGCAATGCCTGTGTCGGAGATGTAAATAAAGCGATGATGACAGCAGGTGCCCCGCCGATTAAAGGCCCTACATATGGGATGATGTTCGTTACTGCAACAATCATTGCCATGACTAGTGCGTAATCTAAATCAATAATCCAATAGCCAATAAAGGCAAGAGTGCCAACAAATGTTGCGACTATTACTTGTCCTTGAATATAGGCAGCCAAAGTATCGCCTGTTTCCTTTAAGATTTTTAATCCTTCATTTCGATAAGAAGAAGGGAAAAATTTGGATAAAGCGACAGGGAATTTATTCCCATCTTTAAAACAGTAAAACAGCAAAAATGGAACGGTAACAATGGTGATTGTAATATTGGTCATTGTGCTAATAATTACCGTAATGCTATTTGTTAAGTTGCTTGGAATGGTTTGAGCAAAATCATTGAATTTTTTCGTAATGTCTTCAATGGTAATATATTCCTGATTAAGCAGCCATTGGTATTGTTTTGTATCATTAAGGTGCTGGAAATATTTAATTGCTTGATCAGTATAGCCAGGCAGGTTCGAGAATAATTCTGTAATCTGCTTGGAGATAATTGGAATCACATTGCCAATTCCCAAAATAATTAGGCCGATAATAACAACATAAATAATTAAGATGGCCAAAGTTTTAGGGATTTTAGACTTTTGCAGGAAGGTAACAATGGGATTAAGCAAAAAGTATAGAAATCCTGTAATAATAATAGGAGCAAAAAGAGTAGTAAAAAGCACTCCTATCGGTTGGAAAAGGAACGATATTTTTGTGCAAATATAAATGATGGCAACGATCAAAAGAATTTGCAAAAGCCAATAATGAAACTTCTTTTTAGTCAAATTTTTTCACCTTTTTCGTTTATTGTAAAAGTAGTATAGCATATTCAACTATTTCTTTTATACCCAAAAAATAGAAAAATAAAAATCTCGATTGGTGAATATAATACGAATCAACAGAGAAGATAGTTTCATTAAATTTTATTAATGGAGAAAAAAATCCATAAGGAAAGAAAAAAGTATTTTTCTCCTTATGGATTTAAGAGGCATGTTTTTTATTAGATAGAAATCTTTATTTAGTGAATTACTTTAATCCACTTTCAAGGGTTTGCAGCATTTCCGTTTTATCTGCTTCCGATGAATTTTGCCAAATAATTTCAAAAAGAACACCTAATCCTGGAAGCATTTTTTCTTCTCCATTTTGGATGGCATCTACGATTGTATCTTTTAATTCATCTTGTGAATTTCCAGAAACATTATGAATAATCGCATTACGTAAATTTAAATTCATTTATTCATACTTCCTTTCACCTTTTTTAAGATGTTTATAAAAAGCATCCTATTATAGCATTTCTCCATTGTCATTTATTATGTATTTGTCTTACGCTATAATGATTATTAGTGTAAAAATTACCCGCAGCAAAAGAAGAAAGTTGAGGAGAAAAAAGTGAAATATATACATTCCGCAAAAAATTCCCAAGTAAAAGAGTGGAAAAAACGATTAACCAAAAAAGAAAGAGAAAAAACAGGCACATTTCTTGTGGAAGGATTTCATTTGGTAGAAGAGGCTTTTAAGGCAGAAGCTATTATTGACCTTATTATTTCAGAAGAAACAGAGTTGCCAGCATGGGATTACGGAGATATTCCTGTGACTACAGTGACAAAAGAAATTATTGAACAATTGACAGATACAGAAACACCACAGGGGATTGTTGCACTCTGCAAACAGCTAAACCATAATGAAGTAATTGATTCTGGCAAAACATTTATGGTGATGGACCAAGTACAAGATCCGGGAAATTTAGGAACAATTATTCGAACAGCTGATGCTTGCGGTGTAGATGCTGTTATCATTGGCGATGGTACAGTAGATATTTACAATCCAAAAGTAGTTCGTTCTGCACAAGGCAGCCATTTTCATTTGCCGATAATAAAAGTGAATCTTCTTTCCTTTATGAAAGAGATAAAAGGAAAAAAAATTCCCGTATATGGCACATCTTTAGAAAATGGCAAGAATTATCGAGAAGTTTCTCCTTCCGACAAGGGGTTTTGTTTAATTGTTGGAAATGAAGGAAAAGGCGTAAGAAAAGAAATTTTAGCTGAAACAGATGTAAATCTTTATATCCCTATATTTGGGAAAAGTGAGTCCCTAAATGTAGCAGTTGCAGCAGGAATTCTAATGTATCATTTAAAGTAATCTAGATGATGAGGAATTTTCTATTAGGGATTTGAAAATATCTCAGAAATATACTATAATAAATTGCAAATTGCATGATTAAAAACAAAGACGGAGAAAAGTAGTTTATTGTTTTGATTATAGGGAGAAAATGCCTTTAGACTGGAAGCATTTTTATCAAAAAATAAATGAAGTTCACCTCCTGAGTTGGCATCGGGACCATTTCAAGCGCTGTTGAAATGTAAAGATGTGCCGGTATAATGTGCCGTTATCTAAATGAAGCGAACTTTAGATTTTTTATTAAAGTTAATTAGGGTGGTACCGCGAATCCAAAACCTCGTCCCTTATTTGGGAGGAGGTTTTTTTATGCCAAAAAAAATATCTTTTCTTTTAAATTACATGCAAAAGGTGAAGGAGGAAATGAATGTGGAAGCAAAATTAAAAGAACTTCAGTCAGACGCCGCACAAAAAATAGCGGATGCTGAAAATGTCAAACAATTAAATGATATTCGCATAGCTTATTTAGGAAAAAAGGGTCCTATTACAGAAGTTTTAAAAGGGATGGGCAAACTTTCTGCAGAAGAACGTCCAAAAATGGGTGCGTTAGTAAATGTAATTCGTGATGAAATTACAGCGCAAATTGAACAGAAACAAACAACGTTGGAAGAAGCAGAAGTGCAAAGGAAAATTGCAGCAGAAACAATCGATATTACGCTGCCAGGACGCCCTGTTTCAGTGGGAAATCATCATTCATTAACTAGAGTAGTGGAAGAAATAGAAGATTTATTTATTGGAATGGGTTATACAGTAGAAGAAGGTCCAGAAGTAGAAGTAGATTATTATAATTTTGAAGCGTTAAATCTGCCGAAAAATCATCCAGCTCGCGATATGCAGGATTCTTTTTACATTACCGAAGAGTTGCTTTTAAGAACCCATACTTCTCCTGTGCAGGCGCGGACGATGGAAAAACATAAAGGAAAAGGTCCTGTGCGTATTATTTGTCCTGGCAAAGTATATCGCCGCGACAATGATGATGCAACACATTCTCATCAATTTATGCAAATTGAAGGGCTGGTTGTGGATGAAAATATCAGCATGAGCGATTTAAAAGGAACATTAGAAGTATTTGCGAAAAAAATGTTCGGTGAAGATCGGGAAATTCGTTTGCGCCCAAGCTTCTTTCCGTTTACAGAACCTTCTGTAGAAGTGGACATTTCTTGTATGATTTGTAAAGGTAGCGGCTGTAATGTATGCAAAGGCACTGGGTGGATTGAAGTATTAGGAGCTGGAATGGTTCATCCAAATGTACTTGAGATGGCTGGTTATGATTCGAAAAAATATTCCGGATTTGCTTTTGGAATAGGGGCAGAGCGCATTGCGATGCTAAAATACGGAGTGGACGATATTCGTCATTTCTATACAAATGATATTCGTTTCTTAAAGCAATTTTCAGTACCGGAATATTAAGGTGGAGGGAGAATAAATAATGCTTGTATCCTATAAATGGTTAAAAGAGTATGTAGATTTAAGCGATATTAGTCCAATAGAGTTGGCAGATAAAATTACAAAAAGCGGAATTGAAGTAGAAGGTGTCGAAGTATTAAATGAAGGCATAAAAAATGTTGTGATTGGATATGTAGTGGAAAGAGAACAGCATCCGAATGCAGATAAATTAAATAAATGTTTAGTGGATGTCGGCGAAGGGGATCCAATTCAAATTATCTGCGGCGCCCCGAATGTGGATAAAGGCCAAAAAGTAGCGGTTGCTAAAGTTGGTGCAGTGCTTCCAGGAAACTTTAAAATAAAAAAAGCAAAACTTCGCGGCGAAGAATCAAATGGCATGATCTGTTCTCTGCAGGAATTAGGCATTGAAAGCAAATTAGTGGCAAAAGACTGCTCGGAAGGAATTTTTGTTTTCCCAAGCGATGTAGAAGTTGGCCACAATGCGATGGAGTATTTACAGCGCGATGATGCAGTGCTTGAATTGGGATTAACTCCAAACCGTGCAGATTGTTTGAATATGTTAGGCGTAGCATACGAAGTAGCAGCGGTTTTAGGAAAAGAAGTAACTTTTCCAGCTGTAGAATATCCTGCATCTCAAGAGAAAGCATCTGATTATGTGCATGTAAAAGTAGAAAATAATGAAGATGTGCCATTATATACAGCAAAAATCATCAAAAATGTAACAGTTGCACCGTCTCCATTATGGATGCAAGGCAGATTAATGGCAGCAGGCATCCGCCCGCATAACAATGTAGTTGACATTACAAATTATATTTTATTAGAATACGGACAGCCTCTGCATGCATTCGATTATGATCGATTAGATTCCAAAGAAATATATATTAGAAGAGCAGCTGAAAATGAAGAAATAGTTACATTAGATGAAGCAAAACGTATTTTATCAGAAGACAATCTTCTAATTACAAATGGCAAAACTGGTGTAGCCGTTGCAGGTGTTATGGGCGGAGCTAACTCAGAAGTGCAAGCTGATACGACAACTGTGCTTTTAGAAGCAGCTTATTTCAACAGCGGCGTCATCAGAAAGTCTTCTAAAGTGCTTAACTTAAGAAGTGAAGCAAGTGCCCGTTATGAAAAAGGAATTGATCCAAATCGTGTGCGTGCGGCAGCTGAAAGAGCAGCACAACTGCTTTATTTGTATGCAGGCGGCGAAGTATTAGAAGGAGAAGCAGCTGTTGATGCGTTAACAGCAGAACCGCAAGTGGTTTCTATTTCATTAGAAAAAATTAATAAAGTGCTCGGAACATCTCTTGCTGTGAAGGATGTGACAGATATTTTTGCGCGTCTTCAATTTGAAACGACGGTGGAAAATAATATTTTTACTGTTACTGTTCCAACAAGAAGAAATGATATTACCATTGAAGAAGACTTAACGGAAGAAGTAGCACGGCTTTATGGCTATGATAATATTCCAACCACTTTGCCGGTAGGAGAAGCTATTCCTGGTGCATTAACAGAGTATCAGAAAAAACGTCGTACTGTACGCAAATTTTTAGAAGGTGCAGGCTTATACCAAGCAATTACGTATGCATTAACAAGCGAAAAGAAGGTACAGCAATTTGCTTTAGACAAACGCCAGCCAGTTCGTTTAAGCATGCCGATGAGCGAAGAGCGCAGTCTGCTTCGCCAAAGCATTATTCCACAATTATTAGAAGTAGTGAAACATAACAGCGCCCGTCAAAATGAAAATCTTGCTGTATATGAAACAGGTGTTGTTTTCTTAGCAAATGAAGGAGCAGAACAGGAGCTTCCAGAAGAAAGAGAACATGTAGCAGGCACCGTTACTGGCCTTTGGAGTGCAAACCTATGGCAAGGAGAAAAGAAGGCTGTTGATTTCTTTGTTATAAAGGGCGTGCTAGAAGGTTTATTTGAAAAATTAGGCGTTTCTAATGCCATTGCTTTTGAAAGAGGAGAATTAGAGGGGATGCATCCAGGGAGAACAGCAAAAGTTCTTCTAGATGGAGAAGTGATTGGATTTGTTGGCCAAGTGCATCCGCAAATACAAAATGAACTTGATTTAAAAGAAACATATTGCTTTGAATTAAATTTAAGCAAATTGCTGGCACAAGAAGTCGCTGATTTACGTTATACAAGCATTCCTCGTTTCCCATCTGTAACAAGAGATATCGCATTAGTGGTTGATAGCGGAATTTTAGCAGGTGACATTCAAACAATCATTGTTGAAGCTGGAGGCAATCTTCTAAAAGAAGTGCAAGTATTTGACTTATATGAAGGCGAAAGAATGGAAGAAGGCAAAAAATCAATTGCCTATTCTTTAAAATATTTTGATCCAGAACAAACATTAACAGACGAAATGATTACAAAAGTGCATGACAAGGTTCTTGCAGCAGTAAAAGAAAAAGCAGGTGCCGTTCTTAGAGGGTAAAAAGCAAAAGAACATGAAGTTTATGTGAATAGCGCAAAAAGGATTGCCTCCAAAAGAGAGCAATCCTTTTTGTAATTGATTTTAATTGCTGAAAAAGTTTTAGCGGTATAACGGTGAATATAAGGAGAGGAGGGAAGAATAAATGGACGAGAAAACAGCTGGAAAAAAAGAGAATTAATAAAGCTTGTTCTTTTGGAAAGAAACATATAGAAGACATGCTCGAAATTGCAGCTATATGACTTCCCACTCCTAAAGAGTTCATGTTATGATATAGATTAGGATTCTTATGATTGGAGGCAAAAACGTGGCAGATACACCAAAAAACCGTACAAAGGTGGAGATTTATGATACCCCATATACAATTATAGGTGAAGAATCGTCAAGTCACGTACGGATGGTTGCCTCTATAGTAGATAAAAAAATGCGGGAAATATATGCAAAGAATCCTTCTCTTGATTTAAATAAACTAGCAGTGCTGACTGCTGTTAATATAGTAAATGATCATGTTAAATTATTAAATCGAGTGGAGCAGCTAGAAGAGGAACTAAAACGAGAAAAGGACTGAATAAGTCATGTTGAATTTTATTATTATCGTATTATTAATATTTGGTGTTTTAAGGGGGCTAAAAAGAGGGTTTATCCTGCAAATAGTGCATCTAACAGGATTTATTATCGCATTTATTGTTGCAAATAAGTATTACATACCATTCTCATCTAAATTAACCCTTTGGATACCATATCCAAATTTAGGCGAGAGCAATACCATCAAAACTTTATTTAGCAATGCTGATTTAGAAGAAGTATTCTATCGGGCTATTGCTTTTGTGCTTATTTTTTTTATGGTGAAAATTGTTTGGCAAATTATTGGAAGTATGCTGGATTTTGTGGCGAGTCTGCCAATTTTAAGTCAGCTTAACACATGGGCTGGGGCAATTCTAGGTTTTGTGGAAGTGTATCTTCTTATTTTTATATTATTATATATTTCTGCACTTGTACCAATGGAAATAATTCAAAATCATGTAACAAACTCAAGTTTAGCAGCAGGAATCATTGAAAATACTCCTTATTTCTCAGAGAAAATAAAAGCATTATGGTTTGATTATGTAAATGGTGAATAGTAGATGGGATAGTCTTTTTATTGATTTTTTCCATTTGTTTTTCTTTCAACTCTCCTGGCAAGAATCTTATGCTAGGAGAGTTTTTATTTGTTCAACAAGTTCATTAGCCTTTTGAAGATGGAAGTTTCCCTTTTTAAGAAGCTTTGTTAAGATAAAAAGCGGAGCCATTAAACTAGGGAAAAACAGCATAAAGTCTGACTGTTATTGAAAACAAGTAGAACATGGTATGATAATAAGAAATTAGATTTCTTTTGCAATCAAAATGTAAGAAATGATGATAGATAGAAATGGGTGATAAATATGCCAATAACAAAAAAAGAAATTGTTCAATTACTAGAGCAGATTGCTATATATATGGAGTTAAAAGGAGAAAACCCTTTTAAAACTAGTGCATTTCGCAAAGCGGCGGCAAGTCTTGAAAATGAAGAAAGAAGCTTAGAGGAGATAACAGATTATACGGCTCTTTCTGGAATAGGAAAAGGTACAGCTGCAGTGATAGAGGAATATATAAATACTGGAATTTCAACTGTTTTACATGAATTAAAAGAAGAAGTGCCAAAAGGGCTTATTCCTTTATTGCAGCTTCCAGGTCTTGGTGGAAAAAAGATAGCGAAACTTTATAAAGAGCTTTCAATTACGAATGCTGAAGAGTTAGAATCTGCTTGTCTGCAAAAAAAAGTACAGGAGCTTAGCGGATTTGGGAAAAAAACCGAAGAAAAAATATTAGAAGCATTAAAGAATGTCGGCACAAGACCCGAAAGATTGCCGATTGCCTATATGCTTTCTGTAGCCAATAAGATTGAAGAACAGCTTCTGCAAATAGAAGAAATCAGTCAGTTTTCTCGTGCAGGCAGTTTAAGAAGAATTCGGGAAACAATTAAAGACTTAGATTTTATTATTGCAACAGAAAATATCCAAGCTGTTAAAGAGAAGTTAATAAATCTTGCAGCCATTAAAGAAATAATAGGAGCAGGAAATACAAAAGTAAGCATTATATTAGAGTTGGAATACGATGTTTCCGTTGATTTTCGTTTAGTGACAGAAGCAGAATTTGCGACGACTCTTCACCATTTTACAGGATCTAAAGAACATAATGTTAAAATGCGCCAACTTGCAAAAGAGCGGGGAGAAAAAATTAGTGAGTACGGAGTGGAGAATGTAGAGACTGGAGAAATAAAAACATTTGCCACAGAAGAAGAATTCTATCATTATTTTGATCTTCCCTACATCCCTCCTGAAATGCGAGAAGATGGAAAAGAAGTGGAATTATATAAAGAGAACTCTGATATAATTGCCATTGAAGATATTAAAGGAGATCTGCATATGCATTCCACATGGAGTGACGGGGCCTTTTCTTTAGAAGAAATGGTGGAAGCAAATAGAGCACGGGGTTATCAATATATGGCCATTACCGACCATTCCCACTATTTAAAAGTAGCAAATGGATTATCACCAGAGCGTCTAAAACAACAAATTCAAGAAATTAGACGACTAAATGAAAAGTATGATGATATTACCATATTGGCAGGAGTGGAAATGGATATTCTGCCAGATGGCTCATTGGATTATGAGGATAATTTGCTAAGTGAATTGGACTTGGTAATTGCCTCCATTCATTCTGCTTTTTCTCAGCCAAAAGAAAAAATTATGGAAAGATTAGAACAAGCGATGAATAATAAATATGTTCATATTATTGCACATCCAACGGGTCGAAAGATTGGAGCTCGAAAAGGGTATGAAGTAGATATAGAGCGTCTAATTGGGGCAGCAAAAGAAACAAATACGATGTTGGAATTAAACAGCAACCCCCATCGCCTAGACTTAAATGCTGAGTATATTAAGATGGCTGAAGAACAAGGAGTAACTATTATCATCAATACAGATGCACACCATACGAAGGGGCTAGAGCATATGGCAATTGGTGTAGGTACTGCGAAAAAAGGATGGATAAAAAAGCAAACCGTAGCAAATGCGCTGGAAAGAGATGACTTCTTGGCATTATTGCAAAAAAAAAGAAAGTGAAAATAAGATATAATAGGCAAAAGAGAAAAGTAGCAAAGGAGAAAGCTCCATGCAAGAAAGAGTTTTAAAGACATTAGAATTTGATAAAATCAAAAGTCAATTAGTAGAATATGCTTCTTCTTCTTTAGGTAAATGGAAAGCAGAAGAACTGGTTCCTTCCACTAATTATGAAGAAGTAGTCAGATGGCAGGAAGAAACAGATGAAGCGGCAAAAGTTTTCCGAATGAGAGGAAACATTCCCCTCGGCGGCATCCATGATATTCGGCCTCATGTCAAAAGATCTACGATTGGCGGCATGCTAAGTCCTTTTGAATTAAATCAAATTGCAAGCACGGTGCATGCAAGCAGACAGATGAAACGATTTATTGATGAATTTCAAGAAGATGAAGAAGCGCCAATTTTAGCCGAATTAACAGAAAGAATGACGGTACTTGCAGAAGTTGAAGAAGAAATTAAAATGGCGATAGACGAACAAGGCTTTGTGTTGGATAGTGCAAGTGAAACACTCCGTACTCTTCGCCATCAGCTGCGTCGAAATGAAACAAGAATAAGAGAAAAACTAGAAAGCATGATTCGGTCATCCAATGCGGCAAAAATGCTTTCTGATACAATTATTACGATTCGAAATGATCGTTTTGTCATTCCAGTTAAACAAGAGTATAGAGGAAATTATGGGGGGATCATCCATGATCAAAGTGCATCTGGCCAAACGTTGTTTATTGAACCGCAAGCTGTTGTTACTTTAAATAATGAACTTCAGGCAATACGGGTAAAAGAACAGCAGGAAATTGATCGGATATTAACACAATTAACAGCCCTTGTTTCTGGATATGCTGAAGAATTATTAGAAATTGTTGCAGTACTTGCAGAGATTGATTTTATGTTTACAAAAGCAAAATATGGACACCGCATAAAAGGAACAAAGCCGGCTATTAATAATACGGGGAAAATTGTTCTTTTTAAAGCGAGACATCCATTAATTGAAGCAGAACAAGTAGTGGCAAATGATGTTGCGCTGGGAGACACGTATTCAACTATTGTTATTACAGGGCCAAACACTGGCGGGAAAACAGTTACATTAAAAACAGTCGGTTTATGTACATTAATGGCACAATCAGGATTGCAAATACCAGCGCTTGATGGTTCTGAAATGAGTGTATTTCATGCTGTTTTCGCAGATATTGGCGACGAACAATCCATTGAACAATCGTTGAGCACTTTTTCTTCTCATATGGTGAACATCGTAAAAATTTTAGAAGAAGTTGACAATAATAGTCTAGTTTTATTTGATGAACTTGGAGCAGGTACAGACCCGCAAGAAGGGGCGGCACTCGCTATTTCTATATTAGATGAGGTAAACAGGCGGGGAGCACGCGTTATTGCGACTACCCATTACCCAGAATTAAAAGCATACGGCTACAACCGAGAAGGCGTTATGAATGCGAGTGTAGAGTTTGATATTGAAACATTAAGTCCCACTTATAAATTATTAATTGGCGTTCCTGGCAGAAGCAATGCCTTTGAAATCAGCAAACGATTAGGATTAAGTGAGTACGTTATTGAAACGGCAAGATCCCATGTAAGTGATGAAAGCAATAAAATTGAAAATATGATTGCCTCACTAGAAAGCAGCAGAAAAAGTGCAGAAGAAGAATACAAAGAAGCGCAAGATTTATTGAAGCAAGCGGATATGCTTCATCGCGATCTGCAAAAGCAAGTGATGGAGTATTATGAAAAGAAAGAATCACTTGAGGAAAAGGCGAAAAAAGAAGCGGCTGAAATTCTAGAAAATGCAAAAAAAGAAGCAGAAACTGTTATTGCAGATTTACGGAAAATGCAGTTAGAAAAGCGTGCCGAAATCAAAGAGCATGAATTAATTGATGCACGTAAACGACTGAATGATGCCACGCCGGATATGCCTGTAAAAAGGAAAGAAACAACAGCAAAAACGAATCATGTTTTCCAGCCAGGAGATGAAGTAAAAGTTCTTACATTCGGGCAAAAAGGCCAGCTGTTAGAGAAAATTTCCGATAAAGAATGGCAAGTGCAAATCGGAATTATGAAAATGAAAGTAAAAGAGGAAAATTTGGAATTTGTAAAAGCAGCAAAAGTGGTGGAAACAAAACCCCTTGCTACGATTAAAGGAAAAGATTATCACGTAAGCCTAGAGCTTGATTTGCGCGGGGAGCGATTTGAAAATGCGATCTCTCGAGTGGAAAAATATGTGGATGACAGTTTGCTTGCAGGCTATCCCCGTGTATCCATTATCCATGGCAAAGGAACTGGTGCATTACGGACAGGTGTTCAAGAGTATTTAAAAAATCATCGTGCAGTGAAAAGCATTCGTTTTGGTGAAGCGGGAGAAGGCGGAAGCGGTGTTACAGTCGTAGAATTCAAATAAATAGATTTGTTTTTGATGCAGCGGGTTATTTTTGGGTAGGCGAGCGTTAAGAAAAGGGTGATTCATTTTTGTGAGCATATGCTGCAAAAATGAATCAACAAATAAACCATATTAGTCATAAAACAATGAAAAAAGGTTTTGAACAAAAGATAAGGAGATTTAAAATGGATCAGTTTTGGAATAATGAATATATAAAAACTGCCGGTGATTACAGTGTTGTTATTTTAAGTATTGTTGTTTTTTTGGCTATTTTTGAATTGGTGACAAAATACAATAACTGGGAAGAAATAAAAAGAGGGAATGTTGCGGTTGCAATGGCAACAGGCGGGAAAATATATGGGATTGCAAATATATTTAGACATTCTATTATGCAAAACGATTCACTTTTAACCATGATTATATGGGGCATGTATGGCTTCTTTTTATTATTGGTCGGTTATTTTATTTTTGAATTTTTAACGCCAAAATTTAAAGTAGATGAAGAAATAAAAAATGACAATCGAGCTGTTGGACTAATCTCCATGATTATCTCAATCGGTTTATCTTATGTTATAGGTTCAGGAATATCATAATAGCTAAAAAAAGAGTCTTTCATCTGTTTGAACTGCAGGGGAAGGCTTCTTTTTTATAAAGTGAAATTTCAGTCTAGAGGACAGATAGAGAAGGGCCTTGCCTTTCACGGAGCATAGTCGAACTAGTCAAGCGTTTGCTGGCAAGTTTCCATCCACCCAGCCTGTTTGTTTCCTTATTTCCTTAGTCTTTTGAGGTGGGGTCCAAAGTACGTGAATGCGGGATAAAGTGGTCTGGAATTTTAGTTTGTCTTCCCTTCAGTAGAGCCCTTTTTTTAGTGAGAAAGAATTTGGGCTTATTTTAAAGCGCTGATATGAGCCGATCTCCATATAATAATATGCTAGTACAACAGACAAGCTGACTATTATAAGGAGGAAAAAGGCGTGCATGAGGAAAAAATATGGTTAAAGGTTTATCCAAAATCTATTGCCAAAAATGTTTATTACCGGGCGGAGACGCTCCAGCAATTATTAAAAAATGCTGCTAAAGAATACCCAAAACATAAAGCGATACACTTTATGGGCCAAGAGCTGACATTTAAAGAATTATATAAGAAAGCACAAAAACTTGCTGCTTTTTTGCAGCAGCAAGGATTAAAAAAAGGCGATAGAGTTGCAGTTATGCTGCCAAACAGCCCCCAAACAGTAATTAGTTTTTATGCAATATTATTGGCAGGTGGAATTGTAGTGCCGACAAATCCTCTGTACAAAGCAAGAGAACTGCATTTTATATTGCAAGATTCCGGTGCGAAAATGATTATTGCGTTAGATCTATTATATACAAATGTTCAATCAGCAAAAGTAGGCACAAAATTAGAAAAGGTTATTTTTACTAGTATAAAAGATTTTCTCCCATTCCCCAAAAACCTTCTTTATCCTATCGTGCAAAAAAAGCAACAAGGCAAACTGCCCAAAATTACAGAAAACCAATCCACCTATCTTTTACGCAATATTTTAAAAAAACAAGCTGGCGACATAATAGAATATCCTGTTGATTTTGAAGAGGATATTGCGATTATACAGTATACAGGTGGAACAACAGGATTTCCAAAAGGTGTAATGCTTACACATCAAAATCTAATCGCCAATACTTCTATGTGCCGCCAGTGGCTTTATCAAATGAAAAAAGGAGAAGAAAAAATGCTTGGTTTGATGCCGTTGTTTCATGTATACGGCATGATGACAGTAATGGTTCTTTCCGTAATGGAAATTTATAAAATGATTTTATTGCCAAAATTTGATGCAGAGACAACCTTAAAAACCATTCATAAACAAAAGCCAACTGTATTTCCAGGTGCACCGACTATTTATATTGGTTTGTTAAACCATCCAGATATATCTAAATATAATCTTTCTTCTATCAAAGGAGCAATCAGTGGTTCTGCTCCACTTCCAGTTGAAATCATTGAAAGATTCCAAGCAAAAACAGGGGGGAAATTAGTAGAAGGATATGGGTTAACGGAAACGTCACCAGTTACCCATGTGAATTTTTTATGGGATCATGAAATTGTAAAGGGAAGTATTGGGGTGCCATGGCCCGGTACGGATGCAGCAGTTTTTTCAGAAAAGACCGGCGGAAAATTGCCTCCAGGTGAGATTGGGGAATTAGGCATAAAAGGACCGCAAGTGATGAAGGGATATTGGAATAATCCAAAGGAAACAGCACATGTATTAAAAGATGGCTGGCTCCTGACAGGAGATTTATGCTATATGGATGAAAAAGGCTACTTTTATATTGTGGATCGTAAAAAGGATACGATTATTGCTGGCGGATTTAATATTTATCCTCGTGAAGTGGAAGAAGTATTATATGAACATCCGGAAATAGAAGAAGCGGCTGTTGTGGGCATCAAGGATGACTATCGTGGGGAAACAGTTAAGGCGGTTATTGTCTTGAAAAAAGGATCAACCGTTACAGAGGATGAATTAAACCAATTTATGCGGCAAAAAATTGCCTCTTTTAAAGTGCCAAGAGTGTACGAGTTTCGTACAGAATTGCCGAAAACAGCTATAGGAAAAGTGCTGAGACGAGAATTGAAAGAAGAAAAAAATATAGATAAAGAGGATGAAAAGTAAATGAAGAGGAGAGTTTTGTATGAATATTATCGTATTGCTGTCTAGAGCAATCGATTCGGAACAGCAAATAAAATTAGAAAGTGGTGAAATTGATTATTCTGATGTCTCTTTTATCATTAATCCATTGGACGAAATTGCGTTAGAAGCAGCTATTCGCCTAAAAGAGAAATATGGCGGCAATGTTGCAGCAGTATGTGCAGGAGATGAATATGCCGAAAAACAGCTCCGGCTTGCATTAGCGATGGGGGCTGATAAGGGCATACATTTGCTAATGAATGATCTTAAAGCAGAAGCTTGGCAAATAGCCCAAGCAATTGCTGACTTTATTAAAACTATGCCTTTTGATTTAATCATTTCCGGTTCATTTGCAATAGATGGGGGCAGTGGCCAAGTTGGACCAAGAGTTGCTGCGAGATTGAATGTTCCCTATTTAACCAATATCGCATCAATAGAAATTGAAAAGAATCAAGCACTAATTAGAAAAAAAGCAGGCGATGCAATAGAGGCCTACAGAGGAGTGCTTCCACTTTTAATAACAGTTCCTCAAGGATTTAATTCTCCGAGACTACCGAATGTGGCAAGCATTATGAAAGCAAAAAGAAAACCATTAGAGAAAATACAGCCACAACTAGACCACGAACCATCCACTCTTGCTATTCAATATGAACTTCCCATTAAAAATAGAAAAAATCAAATTTTTATGGGAGATAATCAAACACAAATAATGAAACTTGCTGGCATCTTAAAAAAATTATTATAAGAGTTTCTTGTAGAAGGGAGGAAAAATTATGGCAGAAAAAATAGCAGTTATTGGGGAGGTTTATGAGGGGAATCTTCGCCCCATAACATTAGAATGTTTAGCAGCTGCAGAAAACCTATCAGAAGATGGGGAGATTATTATAATTTTTTGTGGAGAAAAACCGACAGAAATTATTTGCCAGGAAATATCTTATTATTCAGCAGCAAAAATAGTTTGGACATCATTGGATAAAAAAGAGCGTATAGTAGAAATGTATAATTCATGTTTACAAAAAATTATAGAAAAAGAAAAACCAACAAAAATCATCTTCGGCAATACAGAATTCGGAAAAGCTGTTGCCCCATATATAAGCGAGAAGTTGTCATTTCCATTATTTTCTAATGTTATGGACTTGCAGAGAAAAGATAATGCAATGAGGGCAACAATGCCTGTTTTTTCAGGGAAACTCCATCAAATCATAAATATTGATTTTCCTCAATTTATTATCACCCTAAAACCTAACTCTTTTAAAATGCCCATGAAAAAGGAGCAAAAGAACATACCAATAGAAGAAATGAAAATAGATAAAAAAGCACCGATTTTTCCATTAATACAAATGGAAAAAAGTTCAGAAAGCAGAAAAGATTTACTAGATGCAAAAGTTATTGTGGCAGGAGGAAGAGGGCTTCAAAATGAAGAAGGGTATCATTTATTGCAGCAGCTAGCCAGTTTAGTTGACGGAACAGTAGGGGTATCAAGAGGGGCTGTGGATTTAGGAGTTGCAGATATTTCTTTGCTTATTGGCCAAACTGGCAAAACCGTTTCTCCAGATATATATATAGCTTGCGGCATTTCCGGGGCAATTCAGCATATTGTTGGAATGAATGCAGCCAAAACAGTAGTTGCCATCAATAATGATCAAAAAGCCCCCATTTTTGAGGAAGCGGATTATGGAGTGGTTGGAGATATATTTGAAGTGTTGCCAGCATTAATAAAAGAGCTAGAATCATATAAATAAGGATAGTTAAATGGCTTACACACCGATATGCAAAATGCTCTTTCGCATAGATAAAGTAATTATCGGGGAAATTAGAGATGAAACAAATTATTAGCATCAAAATCAATTCGATGGTATACTTTCGATATTATAAGTTAACATTTTGAGGAGGCTTTTTAAATGGCAATAACACATGCAACAGATCAAAACTTTGAAACAGAAACAGGTTCAGGTGTAGTGCTTGTAGATTTTTGGGCACCATGGTGCGGACCTTGTAAAATGATTGCTCCAGTTTTAGAAGAATTAGATGCTGAACTGGGCGATAAAGCAAAAATCGTGAAAGTAGACGTAGATGAAAACCAAGGATCAGCATCAAAATTTGGTGTAATGAGCATTCCAACTTTATTGGTATTTAAAGATGGAGAAGTGGTAGATAAGGTAGTTGGATTCCAACCAAAAGAAGCACTTGCTGAATTATTAGGAAAACATGTTTAAAAAAAATGTGAAGAACAAATTGTTCTTCACTATTTTTTTGTTTTATTTAAAATTGATTATCAAGTGAATACCGCCTCTTTTTATTATAGGCTGTGCTAAATTTTTAGTGGGGGATGTTCATTAGAGCAGCAGGCGCAAAGCAACAGGTCAGTTTAAAAAGCCTTATTATAAGCCCTAATGAATGATTTTCCTGATAAAACAATCCTTTTATCCCCGAACATTGCCATTTATATTATTGCTTTTTTCTTGCTGAAATCATTCTCCAGCCATTATGCTAATAAAGGATAAGTGAACAAATCCTATTTTTTGAGGGAAAAGGAAAGAATAAAAATATACTCATAGCCAATTTTAATGCTTCTATACATTGGCATTCAGGGAGGAAGACGATGAATAAAACCATTAAAAATAAACTGATGCTCTTACCTGATCAGCCTGGATGTTATTTAATGAAAGATCGGCAGGGCACCATTATTTATGTAGGAAAAGCAAAAGTATTAAAAAATCGAGTGCGGTCTTATTTTACAGGTTCCCATGATGGAAAAACATTAAGACTTGTTAATGAAATTGAGGATTTTGAATATATTATTACCTCTTCTAATATAGAAGCTTTAATATTAGAGCTTAATTTAATTAAAAAGCATGATCCCAAATATAATATCATGCTAAAAGACGATAAAAGCTATCCATTTATTAAATTAACAGCAGAAAAGCATCCAAGGCTGATTACAACGAGAAAAGTAAAAAAAGATAAAGGCAAATATTTTGGCCCATATCCTAATGTGCAAGCAGCCAATGAAACGAAAAAATTGCTTGATCGCATTTATCCATTGCGCAAATGCAATACATTGCCAGATAGGGTCTGCTTATATTACCATTTGGACCAGTGTTTGGCTCCATGTGTCAAAGATATTGGACAAGAAGAGTATAAAAAAATTGTTGATGAAATTACCAGTTTTCTTAATGGCGGATATAAAGAAATCAAAAAGCAACTGACAGAAAAAATGACGGCTGCTGCAGAAGAATTAGATTTTGAGCGGGCAAAAGAGTATCGCGATCAGATTGCCCATATTGAAGCAACGATGGAAAAACAAAAAATGACGATGACAGACTTAGTGGACAGAGATGTTTTTGGCTATTCTTATGATAAAGGCTGGATGTGCGTTCAAGTGTTTTTTATTAGACAAGGAAAACTGATTGAAAGGGATGTCAGCATGTTCCCGATGTATCAAGAGCCAGAGGAGGAAATGCTGACCTTTTTTGGACGATTCTATGAAAAGGAAAATCATTTTAAGCCGAAAGAAATTTTATTGCCAGATTCCATCCAAGGTGAAATGGTAGAGGAACTGCTAGATGTAAAAGTATTAAAACCCCAAAGAGGACAGAAAAAGGACCTGGTTCTTTTGGCAAATAAAAATGCAAAAAATGCATTAAGCGAAAAATTTGCTTTAATTGACCGTGATGAAGATCGGACAATTAAAGCAGTGGAGAATTTAGGTAAGCAAATGGGGATTTATACTCCACATCGAATTGAAGCATTTGATAACAGCAATATTCAAGGAACAAATCCCGTATCTGCAATGATTGTATTTATTGATGGAAAGCCAGCTAAAAAAGAATATAGAAAGTATAAAATAAAAACAGTAGAAGGACCCGATGATTACAATTCTATGAGAGAAGTGGTGCGAAGAAGGTATCAAAGGGTACTAAAGGAAGGTCTTCCTTTGCCTGATTTAATTATTATTGATGGAGGGAAAGGGCATCTAGAAGCTGTAAGAGAAATACTGGCTGATGAACTTGGGCTAGATATACCAGTTGCCGGATTAGCAAAAGATGAAAAACACCGAACGTCGCAGCTTTTATTTGGAAATCCATTGGAAATCATTCCACTAGCGCGCAATAGCCAAGAATTTTATTTGCTGCAAAGAATTCAAGATGAAGTGCACCGTTTCGCCATTACTTTTCATCGCCAACTTAGGGGCAAAAATGCGTTTCAGTCCCTTTTAGATGAAATTCCCGGAATTGGAGAAAAACGGCGCAAACTATTATTAAAAACATTTGGCTCTGTAAAAAAAATGAAAGAAGCAAAAATAGATGAATTTCGTGCGATTGGGATACCTGCAAATATTGCCGAAGAGCTGATAATCAAATTAAAAGAACAAAATTATCCAGATAAACATGTACAAGAAAATGAATAAAATGTAAAAAATGATTGTATGATGAAAAAATGTGTGCTACAATGATGGCAACTTATACTTAATAAGTGATGGTAGAGGTGCGAACTTCAATAGTAATAATCCGGAGAAGGATGAGCTTCAACGAAGGATTATGAAAGGGTCAGTTCGCCGAAGCGAAGAAAAACTCATTGTTTTCTTTGCTGGTTTTGCATTAAATAAATGCAAGACTGTCAAAACAAGGAACTGTTTTGGAGGGCTATCTCACTGTTTGTGCACACGATGATATTTTTCTGCACGGCAATGAGACCTTCTCATTGCTTTTTTTATTGCCTAAAAGATTGTTTATAATAAAAAAAGCTCATGAAAGCAAAACATAAAAAGGCTTCTAATTAGACAAATGGAAAGTAGGGAATGCAGTGGGATTAGTAGTACAAAAGTTTGGCGGTACATCTGTAGGTAGTGCAGAAAGAATAAAAAATGTAGCTGAACGAGTTATAGAAGAGAAACAAAGAGGAAATGACGTAGTTGTTGTTGTATCTGCAATGGGCAAAACAACAGATGATTTAGTGAATCTTGCTGGTGAATTAACTGAGCGTCCATCTAAAAGAGAAATGGATGTGCTGCTTTCTACAGGTGAGCAAATAACGATTAGTCTTTTGGCGATGGCGCTGAATGCAAAACAAGTGGATGCTATATCTTTCACTGGATGGCAAGCCGGAATTCAAACAGAAGGGGTTCATGGAAATGCCCGCATCTTAAATATAGAAGCAGAGAGAATCCAAGCACAATTAAAGTTGGGAAAAGTAGTGATTGTTGCAGGATTTCAAGGCGCAACAGAAGAAGGAGCCATTACAACGCTTGGCCGAGGCGGTTCGGATACCACTGCGGTTGCGTTAGCTGCAGCCCTTAAAGCAGATAAATGTGATATTTATACAGATGTTACAGGCGTTTTTACAACAGATCCACGTTATATCAAAAATGCAAGAAAACTGCTGTCGGTATCTTATGATGAAATGCTAGAACTTGCAAATTTAGGTGCAGGTGTACTTCATCCTCGTGCTGTTGAATATGCAAAAAATTACCAAGTGCCCCTAGTAGTACGATCAAGTATGGAACGTGAAGAAGGAACCATTATCGAGGAGGAAGTTTCAATGGAGCAAAATTTAGTTGTTAGAGGAGTAGCTTTTGAAGATAATATTACTAGTGTGACGGTATTTGGATTAAAGAATCCTTTAACAAGCCTATCTACCATTTTTACTACACTGGCTGCACATCATATTAATGTAGATATTATCATTCAAAGTTTAACAGATCAAAAAACAATGAATGTATCGTTTTCTATTAAAGATAGTGATTTAGCAGAAACAGTAAAAGTGCTGGAAGAAAATAAAGCAGCTTTGTCTTATGAAAAGGTAACATCTGAACAAGGATTAGCTAAAGTTTCCATTGTTGGTTCTGGCATGATTTCCAATCCAGGTGTTGCAGCTGATATGTTTAAAGTATTGGCATCTGAAGATATTATCATTAAGATGGTAAGTACATCAGAAATTAAAGTATCAACTGTTATTGTCAAAGAGAAAATGGTGCAGGCAGTAGAAGCGTTGCATGATGCTTTTGAATTGAGTTCTGTACCAGTCATTGCATAAGCAAGTTAGGTCATTTAATCTTTATCACGCATTAACGGGCAGTAACATCCCCGCTCAGGGACTATAAGAGAAAACGAGAAATCTAGGTGGGGGATGACTGTCTGTAAAAATCTGATTGAAGTTTCACTTTATAAAAATTTTGCTTATCTATTAGTATAGGTGAGCTTTTTTTGTATGTATTAAAAATAAATTTTATTTCTTATTTATTAATGCAAACTGTTATTTTTATCCTTTATTTTTCAAAAATCAATAATGGTAAAAATACCAATAAAAAAGGAGTTTTATGAAAAAAGTATTGAAAGCGCTTTAGTTTATGTTAATATTAAGGATAAATGAACTAGTGGATGGGAGGTTAGCAAATGAAAATACGGACTAAAGGACCGGGATTAAGTATGAAAAAGAAATTGATTGTTTCCTTTGCTCTTATTTTAATTATTCCAAGTGCTATATTAGGTGCTTTTTCCTATTTGAAAGCCAAAGAAGAATTGAATAGTCAATTTATGCAGACTGCAAAAGAAAATGTAAAAATATTAGATTCTATCATCAAAGATACGGTGGAGCCAAGAATCTATGATACGGCTATCCTTTCAAAAATAATAAAATATGATAGCAATAGTATTGAAAGTATTCCATCTATAAGAGAGACGTTTGCGGAGTATATGCAGTTTCATCCTGATATGGAGAGTGTATTTTTTGGAGGAAACGATGGAACAATTGTTCAATATCCCCAAAATGTTTTAGAGAAGGATTTTAATGTAAAGGAAGAAACTTGGTATAAAGAAGCTGTAAAAAGAAATGGAGATATAACAATCACCAAACCATATATATCTGTTATCACTAATAATTTAGTGGTTGCGATTGCATCACAGACGGAGGACAAAACAGGAGTAGTTGCTTTGGAGGTTAGTCTGAAAAGTTTGGAAAATCTCACATCGAACGTAAAAATTGGCAAGGAGGGACATGTTGTCATATTAAATGAGGATATGTATTATGTGGTTCATCCAGATGGAAAAATAGGAATAAAAGCCAATGATTCGGTTGTATCATCTATTTATAAAAGACAATCTGGAAACGTGTCATATAAAACAAATGGAAAAGAACAACAGATGGTATATATTACAAATAAACTAACTGGCTGGAAAATTGCAGGTATAATAAATAATTCTGAAATACAGGCAATGACAAAGCCAATTTTGCAGCAAACCATCTTTATTATTATTTGTTCCTTGCTTGTTGGAGGAATACTTGTTTATATAATTATTAAATCAGTTACACAACCATTGAACCTGCTGAAAAGGGTTGCTTTAAAAGTCAGCAGTGGCGATTTAACAGAGAAAATAGCTGTTACTAGAAGAGATGAAATTGGCGAAGTGTTGAAAGCATTCCAACATATGTCACAAAGTTTACATAAAATCATTAAAGAGGTCAATGAGAAATCAGAGCATATTGCGGCTGCATCCGAACAATTTATGACAAGTTCTGGCCAAACAGCTACAACATCTGATTATGTAGCTGCCACTCTGCAAGAAGTTGTAAGCAGAACAGAAATGCAAAATGAAAATTTAACAAAAAATGCGGAAGCATTAGATCAGGCGGCAACAGATATAAAACAAGTGGCAGCAAACGCCATGATGGCTGTTGAATTAACAACATTAACAGCAAAACAGGCGAAAGAAGGAGAAGAATCGGTTAAAGAAACGGTAGCTCAAATGAATGAAATGCATCAATCTGTGGTATCTTCTAATAAACAAATTCAATTATTGCAAGAACAATCAAAAGAGATTCACAATATTGTAGATGTAATGAACGGCATTGCAAAGCAAACGAAGCTATTGGCGCTAAATGCAGGTATTGAAGCTGCAAGAGCTGGAGAAACAGGAAAGGGATTTGCGGTTGTAGCTACAGAAGTTGGAAAACTTGCGAAACTATCTGAAGAATCTGGGAAAGAAATTACAAAAATTATTGCAAGGATTCTAAAAGATACAGAATCAGCAGCAAAAGGGATGAAGTTAGTAACAGAAAATGTAGAAGCAGGCATTAAAACTTCCAATAAAACAACACAGACATTTACTACAATCATTCAAAATGTGCAAACAGTGTATCCGCGAATTGAAGAAGTAGCATTATTATCAGACCAAATATCAATTGGAGTACAAGGTGTTTCAGCAACTGCAAATAAATTGCTGGTGATTGCAGATGAAAATGCTGCTTATTCAGAAGAGATAGCCAGCACCACAGAACAACAGCTTGCTGCAATTCAAGAGATAAGCGCTGGAGCTGTATCTTTATCCCAACTTGCTGAGGAACTGCATACTAGTATTGAACAATTTAAAATATAATGACTTAAAAAACATGGTTTATTATTCTCTAAAAGGAACTTGTTTATGATTACACCAGCTTTTTTCAGGAGAAATATCTAAAAAAGGCGAAGAAAATGCTGCATTTTCTTCGCCTTTTTGCTTTAGAAATATTAATAGTCTTTTTTAAGCAGGATCTTTGCTATCCCAACGGACTGTAATCATTATTTTTTTATTTCTTCTTTTTGGGTCCTCAAAAGCTTCAGCGATAACCTGTTTTGAGTGTTCATGCTGCTGGGCTAAATATCCTGCTTCTAGTTGAAAAGAACATTTGCCCTTTTCTTTTAATCTTTTTTCTATTAATGGACTTGTAATGGTATACTCTATTTCATTTTTTGTCTGTTTGGCAATTTCTAAAGTTCCCCAACCTGCTTTTGCAAAAAAACTGCGGGCATCTTCTATATTTTCTAATGGAAACATTCTTGCAATTCTTTTTCCCGCCCAATACAGCAAATCGGGTGTGTCTCTTCCTAATAAATCGGGTATTAATATTTCACGCAATAATTCATATCCATATGCAGGGACAGTAAGAGGTTCTTCTTCCACCTTTGATTTCTCTTCTACAGATGTTAGTTCGCTCAATAATCTCTCCTCTTTCTACAATTCTATTTATATATATTTTCAAAAAAACGTATTAGATATTTTTTATTAGTATTGTATAAAAATATATATTGCTCTAATAGTATACTTTAAAACCTTAAAAAAAGCATAAGAAAAAAGGAAGATTGCATAAGAATTAATCGCATTTTTCAGTTGGAAACTGGAAATGAAAATAAAAAATCATCTACAGAAAAGAAGCAGTTCTATTACTATCATTTCACATAAAAAGGCAAGTATTCAAGGAAATATAGGGTAAATATTTTTTTGTAAGTATCATATAGATAAGATAAGGCTGGTTTTGCAAAAGAACTTATAAATTATGTATCCGTTTTCTTGACCTTGGATTTTATAGGGAGTACAATTAAATTGTCACTAAATTGTAAGAAAATTTGGTGTTGTAATCGTTTAAAATCAAAAAATGTTTTTTCATCAATTGGGGGGGAAGTTAATGGCAACAAATCGGGAGTTTCTGTATAGAAGGATTCATTCACTGCTTGGTGTTATTCCAGTAGGCGTCTTTCTTATTCAACATCTCGTCGTTAATCATTTTGCTACAAAAGGTCCTGAAGCCTTTAATAAGGCGGCTTCATTTATGGAACATTTACCATTTCGTTACATACTAGAAATCTTTGTGATATTTTTACCAATCATTTATCATGCTTTTTATGGAATTTATATTGCGATTACCGCAAAAAATAATACAAAAAACTACGGATATTTTCGGAATTGGATGTTTTATCTGCAACGATTAACCGGAGTTATTACCTTGATATTCATTATTTGGCATATTTGGGAAACAAGAATAGCAGCAGCTATGGGACAAGAAGTAAATTATGAAATGATGCAGGAAAACTTGGCAAATCCATTTATGTTTGCATTTTATCTAGTTGGTGTAATTTCTACTATTTTTCATTTTTCTAATGGTTTATGGTCTTTCTGTGTTAGTTGGGGAATTACGGTTTCACCGAAATCGCAAAAAATATCTACATATGTGACAATCGGTGTTTTTATCGCTTTATCTATTGTCGGAGTACGGGCATTATTCGCATTTATTTAAAACAGAGTTTACTAGGGTGATAGTTAAGGGGGAGTGAAGCAAAATGAGTAAAGGAAAAGTAATTATTGTCGGTGGCGGTTTAGCCGGACTAATGGCAACAATAAAAGTAGCAGAAGCAGGTACTCCCGTAGAATTGTTTTCGCTTGTGCCAGTAAAAAGATCACATTCTGTATGTGCACAAGGCGGTATAAATGGGGCTGTTAATACAAAAGGAGAAGGAGATTCCCCGTGGGAACATTTTGATGATACGGTTTATGGAGGAGACTTCTTGGCAAATCAGCCTCCAGTTAAAGCGATGGCAGAGGCAGCGCCTGGAATCATTCATTTGATGGATCGCATGGGAGTAATGTTTAATAGAACGCCTGAAGGATTGTTGGATTTCAGACGCTTCGGAGGAACTCAATACCACCGGACTGCATTTGCAGGAGCAACAACAGGGCAGCAGTTATTATATGCATTAGATGAACAAGTGAGAAAGTTTGAAGTAGATGGACTTGTTGTCAAATATGAGGGTTGGGAATTCTTGGGAGCTATTATTGACAATGAGGGTGTATGTAGAGGAATTAAGGCGCAAAATTTAAAAACAATGGAAATAAAAGCATTTCCAGCTGATGCTGTTGTCATGGCGACAGGTGGACCAGGAATAATATTTGGGAAATCGACCAACTCAGTTATTAACACAGGATCAGCAGCCTCGATTGTTTATCAGCAAGGAGCGTATTATTCAAATGGGGAATTTATCCAAATACATCCAACTGCTATTCCAGGCGATGATAAGCTGCGGCTAATGAGTGAATCTGCCCGCGGTGAAGGTGGTCGGATATGGACATATAAAGATGGGAAACCATGGTATTTTCTTGAAGAGAAATATCCTGCATATGGAAACTTAGTGCCAAGGGATATTGCAACACGTGAAATTTTCCATGTTTGTGTTGATCAGAAGCTCGGCATTAATGGCGAAAATATGGTATACCTGGACCTTTCTCATAAAAACCCGAAAGAGCTAGATATTAAATTAGGCGGAATCATTGAAATATATGAGAAATTTATGGGAGAAGACCCACGGAAAGTTCCAATGAAAATTTTCCCAGCTGTTCACTATTCTATGGGCGGATTATGGGTCGATTATGATCAGATGACAAATATTCCTGGATTGTTTGCGGCTGGTGAATGCGATTATTCCCAACATGGAGCAAACCGTTTAGGCGCAAATAGCCTCCTTTCAGCAATATATGGAGGAATGGTAGTTGGGCCAAATGCAGTAAGCTATATTAGCGGATTGAAAAAAAGTGCAGAAGATTTATCTTCTAGCCTTTTTGAGCAAGCAGTTTCAGAAGAGCAAGCAAAATGGGATGGGATTATGAAGCTTGATGGAAATGAAAATGCATATATTCTCCATAAAGAATTAGGAGAATGGATGACCGATAATGTAACAGTTGTGCGCTATAACGATAAATTACAAGCGACAGATAATAAAATTCAAGAACTTTTAGAACGATATAAAAAAATTAATATTAATGATACTGCAAAATGGAGCAATCAAGGAGCAGCATTTACAAGACAGCTTTCCAATATGCTGCAGCTTGCAAGGGTAATAACAATTGGCGCTTATAATCGAAATGAAAGCAGAGGGGCCCATTATAAACCAGATTTCCCAGATAGAAATGATGAAGACTTCCTAAAAACTACAATGGCCAAATTTGTCTCTGAATCACAAGCTCCTCATTTTCATTATGAAGAGGTAGATACATCTTTAATAAAACCAAGAAAACGTGATTACTCGAAACAAAAAGAAGGAGTGAATTAAAATGGGAGAAACAAGAACAGTAACTTTTCAGATTACTAGACAAGATGATCCCGATTCTTCTTCCTATGTAGAGGAATTTATTTTGCCGTATCGTCCCAATATGAATGTAATTTCTGCATTGATGGAAATTAGAAGAAATCCAGTAACAAGCAAAGGAGAACAAACCACTCCTATTGCTTGGGATATGAATTGTTTAGAAGAAGTTTGCGGAGCTTGTTCGATGGTTATTAATGGAAAACCAAGACAATCATGCACTGCTTTAGTTGATCAGTTGGAACAGCCAATTCGCTTAGAGCCAATGCGAACATTTCCTGTTGTTCGAGATCTGCAAGTGGATAGAAGCAGAATGTTTGATTCATTAAAAAAGGTAAAAGCATGGATTCCTATTGATGGAACGTACGATTTAGGACCTGGACCAAGAATGCCAGAGAAAAAAAGGCAATGGGCATATGAATTATCAAAATGCATGACATGCGGCGTCTGCTTAGAAGCTTGTCCAAATGTAAACAGCAAAGCAGATTTTATGGGGCCTGCGCCTTTATCGCAAGTGCGTCTTTTTAATGCACATCCAACAGGCAGCATGAATAAAGCAGAAAGACTAGAGCAGATTATGGGAGACGGCGGTCTTGCCAACTGCGGCAATTCACAAAATTGTGTACAATCTTGTCCAAAAGGAATCCCATTAACTACATCTATTGCTTCCCTAAATAGGGAAACAACATTACAAGCGTTTAAAAACTTTTTTGGCAGTGATAATGTATAAAGGAATAGGGATAAAAAACTCGTCTAAAGGCGAGTTTTTTTATGTGTTAAAGAAAAGACGGATTACTTTATAAATGTTAAGGAAACTATAAGCATGAGTTGTTTTACAATAATTGTATAATAACCAGCTAATATCACACTATATAATTAATATTTGTTTAATGAAGGGAATTGGTATAGTGGCGAAAAAAAGGAAATTATCATCAACTGAGTTGGGTGCTTTATGGATGACCTTTCAAAAGAAAACAATGATTTTAAGAATACTTGAATACTTTATTGAAACAGCTGAAGATAAACAAGCAAAAAAGTTAATGGAAGGCTTATGGAAAGAGCTTCATCCAAAAGTAGAAGAAATTAAACAACTATTTAAAGAAGAAAGAGCCGCTCTTCCTACGGGATTCACGAGCAGTGATGTTAATATTTATGCACCAAAGCTATATGATAATAGGTTTGATATTATGCTATGCAGAATATTAAAGGAAATAAGCATGGGCTTGTATACATTGCATTTAACGATGGCATATCGTGAAGATATAATTAAATTGTATCAACAGTTATCTGCTTTAACGCAAAACTATTATGAACAATTTACCAACTATTTAATGGAAGAAGACATGCTGTTAGCCCCTAATTTCATCAATATGCCTAAAACGGTGGACTATATTACAGACAAAGCTTATTTAAAAGGAACAAATATATTGGGACAAAAAAGAAAACTAAATACCATAGAATATGGATATATTTATCATGGGATTGAAACAAATATAGTTGGCATGCAAATGATAACAGGCTTTGCTCAATGTGCAAAAAATCCGGATATTAAAAAATATTTTCTAAAAGGAAAAAATTTATCTAAAAGTATACTTTCAGAGATGGGAAATATGCTGATTAATGATGATATATATGCCCCAGCAACCTCCGGGGGAAATATCACAAGTTCTACAGAATCTCCATTTTCAGATAAATTAATGATGTTCTGCACTTATTTAATGTGCAACTTTAGCCTGGGCGGCCAAAGTTTCGGCGCAGGTTTTAGCTTGCGTAATGATGTGAATTTGAAATTAGCGCTTTTGGCAAAAGATGTGTATGAATACACTAGAGAGGGAGTAATGGCAATGATAGATCATGGATGGATGGAGGAGCCCCCAGGAATGGATCGAGATCAATTAAGCAAATAATCAATTTAGCTGCTGGAATTGAAACAAGCATCAAAAGAACATCTGATTTTTACGTCGAATATGTACTTATTGATATAATGAAATGGAAAATCATTTATTTTATCAATGGGGTGTCGTCATATGGAGATAAGAATATTACATACAGAAGATGCATCCGTATATCAAGATATACGATTAGAAGCATTGAAGAATCATCCTGAAGCTTTTGGTTCTAGTTATGAAGAGGAAGTCCATTTTTCTGTAGAAGTTTTGCAAACAGGTTAATGAATAATGATAATTTTACTTTTGGAGCATTTGAAAAAAATCAATTGATCGGTGCAGTAACCTTAATTGTAGAGCAAAAAAATAAAATGAAGCATAGAGGCAATATTGTTGCAATGTATGTGAAACCAAAATATCGCGGCAGAGGAACTGCGAAAAAGTTAATGAAAGAAGCAATTAATTACGCAAAGGGGCTCAAGCAACTAAAACAAATTTATTTGGGGGTAGTATCAGGTAATGAAGGAGCAATTAAATTATACCAATCATTAGGGTTTCAAACATATGGAATAGATAAAAAGGCATTAAAAGTTAATGGCATTTATTATGATGAAGAACTTATGGTGCTATTTATTTAACGAAAAGGAACCTTTTTTTAAAATAAGAGAAAAGGTTCCTTTTTATTATCGATTTTGTTTTTGAAGCATTTTTTTATATACCTTGATATTTTGATAGACAAGTTCCATCAATGGTGCATGGATATTTTTTGCTTGAGCAAGTTCTAGCAGATAACCTTGCAAATGATCTCCTTCGACAAACGCGTTTTTTTCCATATCCCGCTGCATCGAAGATTTCATTCCATATCCAATGGCATCCATTGTTTTCATATGATCGTCAATAATTGTTTCGCTGATTGGAGCATTATAGGCGGTCATAATAGCCGCACATTCTGTAAATAGCTGGCGAATAATGTTTCGCCCTCCATCACTTTCGCGGATAGGGCCGATTGGAGCACGCATAAGGGAAGTAACGCCTGACATGACTGTAATAAACATATATTTATGCCACATTTCTTTTTCAATAGCGCTGCTCAGCACAAACTCAGCTTTCGTCCCGCTGAATGCATCAGCAATTTTACGGATGCGTTCTGTTTCTTTTCCTTCAAATTCCCCATAAACAAGTTTTGCAGCTTTACTTGTTTGCACTACATCACCATTATCATTTAAGGTGGTTTCAATAAAACATAAGCCTCCAATAACTTTTTCTTCTCCAAAAGCATCTTTTAATATAGGTACATGTGCGATGCCATTTAGAAGAGGAATAATAACGGTATGGTCTCTGACAAAAGGTTTTAAATCTTTTATAGCATTTTCCAAATGGTAAGACTTTGTAGAAAAAAGGACAACATCAAATATTTCGTTAGTGTCTTTAGCTGTGATTAATTTAGGGGTAAAAGAATAATCATCGTTTACACTTCGGATAACTAGGTCATTTTTTTTCAGCTGTTTTTTTCTATTTTCCCTTACTAAAAAAGTAACATCTTCTCCTTTTTCTACTAGACGGCCGCCGAAGTAGCCGCCAACGCCTCCAGCTCCTAATATAAGTATGCGCATGCGATTCTTCCTTTCTAGTATATAGACTGTTTTTTTTATTGTAGCATTTAAGAACAATTTTACACAAAATATAAAAACATGGAGGGAGGAAAATATTTTTAGTAAAATGAATCTGCAAGCAGCGGGGCCTTATTGTCCGTTCATGCCGGATAAATAAAAAACTTTTCAAAGTGGCAACGATTCTCTTTAAGAAAATAAAGCGATAAAAAGGCAGGGGAAATCATAATGTTTCCAGTAGGGAATCTGTTTGTTGTATCGTTTATAAAAAAGAGTACTATGTATTCTCCTTTTAGCCAATTTAAATTGCCGCATCTTCAATTTCAACATGGTCTTCCCAATCTCGCGTTATTTTTAAGGCACCATCATTTGAAAAGGATAATTGACCATTTTTTTCAAAAATCTCGCTGGATTGGCCATCAGATATTTTTAATTTTAGTGTGTAGCTGTAATCTGCTGTTCCATTATTATTTTGCTTTTCTTTTTTTTGAATAACCTCTTCTGTTTTTATTGTTTCATTGCTACAAGCAGTGGCTATTACTCCAATTAGCAAAATAAATATTAAGCCCAGTATTTTTTTTATGCAGTTTCCCCTTCTTCATAATGGTTTGTATTTATTATACTTAAAATAGAAGGATTTCCCTTGTTAATAGTGGGGAATATGTATAAAATTGAAAGTTCATATTTATTTTGTTTAAGGGATTTCGCTAATAGTTAAATACTGAATAATTACTTTCTAAAAATATTTTCGTTCAAGGAGTTGCACTTGAAACATGTATGCAGGAATAATTATGTATTTATGCTGGCAGTCCATGATTAAAATATCAGCAGGAAAAAATCTAAGAATATAATTAATTTATAAAGCGTTTTCTTTTTTGTTTAGTTTAAAAAAGCAAAAAAGAAAAAAGCATTCCGATTTTACAGAAATGTAGTCACTCCAAGGCTTCTCCTTACATACTATATTCAGACTATGATAATACCCATCCCAAAGTTCATAGCTGGTGTAGGCAAGGAGGGTTATACTACTTGAAGGAGAATGAATTTACTCACAAGCCATTACTAACGAAAAGGGAAAGAGAAGTGTTTGAACTGTTAGTACAAGATAAAACAACAAAAGAAATCGCAAGTGATTTATTCATAAGCGAAAAAACAGTTCGAAATCATATTTCAAATGCAATGCAAAAGCTGGGCGTTAAGGGGCGTTCACAGGCTGTTGTAGAGCTCCTTAGAATGGGAGAGCTAAAACTATAATCAGAGAAGATGATTCAGATAAGAACTGCTCGCGAAAATTGCGTGAATGGCTTCTTATTTTGGATCATCTTCTTTTGCATAAAATAAAGGGAGATAAGCCATTGTTTTTTTTAGGATTGATAAGAACCATTCCATCAAATAGCTAAAGAAAAAATTGCACGATAGGAATTCTCAAAAATTAAATCCTGCCTAAATTTACTATATTTATTATTAATTCATTTTTTATTTATAAAAATTAATTTGTAAAAGCAATAATTAATGCTGTTTCATAAAGCCATACTAATGATAACAAATTAGTATGGGAGGAATAAATTTGCAAACGAAAGAAAACTTAGCAATATTCGCTTTGGGCGGCATAAATGAAATCGGGAAAAATATGTATGTTATTCAATATGCAGATGATATTGTAATCATTGATTGTGGAGGAAAGTTTCCAGATGAGAGTTTGTTAGGAATTGATTTAATTATTCCTGATATTTCTTATCTAGAAGAAAATAAGGATAAAATTCGTGCATTAGTAGTGACACATGGCCATGAAGATCATATTGGAGGCATTCCCTATTTTTTAAGAAAAATAAATGTTCCCATCTATGCGACAGCATTTACACTAGGGTTAATTGAATTAAAATTAGATGAACATAAGCTGAAAAGGGATACAAAACTAATTGAGATTAACTCCAAAACAGAAATAGAATTTGGGAAAATAAAAACGTCCTTTTTCAAAACTAATCATAGTATTCCAGATTGTCTGGGAATCGTTTTGCATACACCAGAAGGAAACGTCGTCCATACTGGGGATTTTAAATTTGATTTAACTCCTATGAATAATGAATATTCTGATATTCATAAAATGGCTGATATTGGTCAGGAAGGAGTGCTTGTTCTTATATCAGAAAGTACAAATGCAGAACGTCCTGGTCTAACACCATCAGAAAGAATGGTGGAAGGTCATATGCTGGAGGCCTTTACAAAAGCTACAGGGAAAATTTTCGTTTCTACATTTGCTTCAAATGTAAATCGTGTACAGCAAGTAGTTGAAGCGGCTGCGAAAACCAATAGAAAACTTGCACTGTTAGGGAGAAGTATGGTCAATATAGTATCTGTAGCAATAGAGCGAGGATATTTAACTATTCCTGATGGCATGCTGATTGAGGCGCAAGAAATCGATGCATTATCTTCAGAAAAGGTAGCTATCCTGTGTACAGGAAGCCAGGGCGAACCAAATGCTGCCCTTGCCCGCTTAGCTACTGGAAATTATCGAGATGCTGCTATTTATCCTGGTGATACAATTATATTAGCTGCTTCCCCAATACCTGGGAATGAACGGAGTGTCTCGAGTATTATTGATAACTTATTTCAGCTTGGAGCTAAAGTGATTTATGGTTCGGGAAGTACAACAGGCATGCATGTTTCCGGGCATGGCTATCAGGAGGATCTTAAGCTTATGCTTACTTTAATGAAGCCGACTTATTTTATTCCGATCCACGGTGAATATAGAATGCTGCACCATCATCGTTTGCTTGCTGAATCTGTTGGAGTGGAGAAAGGAAACACATTCATTATCCAAAATGGCGATGTGGTTGATATTCAAAATAAGGTTGCCAGAAAAACACGAAAAATACCAGCAGGAGATACATATATTGATGGAATGGGAGTAGGGGATGTTGGACAGATAGTGCTGAGAGACCGAAAACAGCTTTCCGAAGATGGAATGTTAGTGATTGTGATAACAATTAACAAAGTGGAACGAAAAATAATTTCAGGACCTGATACTATTACTCGGGGGTTTGTATATGCCAGAAATGCAGACGATCTCTTAAAGGAAGTTAACAGACTTGTGAAAAAAACAGTGGAAGAATTACAGGCTGAGAATACTAGACAATGGAATATCATGAAACAAAGTATTAAAAAATCTGTAGGGCAGTATTTATTTGCGCAAACTAGAAGAAGGCCGATGATACTGCCGATTATAATCGAAATTTAAGTGGGTGCAAACCCCTATTAAATAAAAAGAGATGTTTAATTTTATTGATTGCTAATATCGATGCTAAAAAACTAATCTACTGAATGATTGGACAGTAAATATACGTTTAAAGTAAATCGAGCAGGATATTTTGAATTAGAAAAAGAGTGCTTTTTGTATTTGCAGTCCCAAAAGGCATGTATAGGTTTTATTGTTGGGGAATCTTTTGAAGAAGGTAGCTAAATCTATAATAAGAGAAGATGATTCAGGTAAGAGCTGTCCGCAAAAATTGTGTAGATGGCTTCTTATTTTGAATCATCTTCTTTTTTCATGGGGGATTAGCAAGGGAGGAAAGAATAAGGTTTATTTGTTTGCTTACACTATAGTGTAAGCATAATGTTTAGGAGGAAACTATATGCATTATTTTTGGCATAGTGTTGTATTAATACTTTCTGGAATCATTCTTTTGAGGATTGCTGGGAGAAAATCAATTTCTCAAATGACCCATACACAAACGATTGTGATGATTTCTATAGGCACCCTTATTGTACAGCCGATTGTGGAAAATAGTGTCATTAAGGCAATTGCTGCATCAACTATTTTTGTGGTAACGATACTTCTTTTGGAATATTTGCAGCTTAAATGGGATTTTTTTGAGAATATAGTGACAGGAAAAGCTAAAGTGGTGATAAAGGATGGGGTTTTGCAAAGACATACATTAAAACAACTAAGATTAACTATTGATCAGATGGAAATGAGATTAAGGAATAAGGGGATTGCGAAAATAGAAGATATTAAAACTGCAACAATTGAGCCGAATGGAGATATAGGCTATGAAATGCAAGGCGATGCGAAACCTTTAACAGTAGGTGAGTTTAAAAAACTAATGAAGAAATATTTTCCTATGGTAAATAAGCAGATAGAGAATGAGGAGAACCTCCATCATTCCATAGAGACAAGGGAAAATATATTTGAGGAAATAGATAAATAGCAGGGTGTTTTTTTTGAAGATCTTCCAAAAAACATTCCATGTAAAATAATCTCGTTCCTATATCCATTTACGAAGATTCAAATGTGGATTATAATTGGTTTATTGGGCATCTTGTATATTTTTCAATACAAGAATCAATTGTATTAGGATAGAAATTAGGAGATGTAAATATGACTATAGAAGAAAAAGACTCAAAAGAGTATTTAGATATTATTGCAACGATTGAAAAAGATATGAGATACATAGCAGGAATAATTAAGCAAAAAGGCAGAGAACTGTTAAGTGATTATACGATTACTCCTCCACAATTTGTGGCTCTTCAATGGTTGTTTGAAGATGGCGATATGACAATAGGAGAACTTTCGAATAAAATGTATTTGGCATTTAGTACAACAACAGATTTAGTGGACCGGATGGAGAAAAATGAGCTTGTGCAACGTGTAAAAGATCCAAATGACCGGCGAGTTGTGCGCATTCATTTATTAGATGAAGGAAAGGTTCTTATAGATGAAGTAATAAAAAAACGACAAGTGTATTTGCAAGAAGTTTTGGGTAATTATACGTTGGAAGAAATATCGCAGCTAAAAGATAATTTTATGAAACTACATCAAGAAATGCGAGAAAAATGAGGCGGTTTTTTTGGAAAGAGCAATAGGTGTTATAGATTCGGGAGTTGGCGGACTGACAGTTGCAAAAGAAATTATGCGCCAGCTGCCATATGAAAATATTATTTACTTAGGAGATACGGCAAGGTGTCCATATGGCCCGAGAACAGGAGAAGAAGTTAAAAAATTCACATGGGAAATGACAAGGTTTTTATTGCAGCGAAATATTAAAATGCTTGTTATTGCCTGTAATACAGCAACTGCTGTTGCATTAGAAGAAATAAAGGAACAGCTTCCTATCCCGGTTATTGGAGTCATTATACCAGGTGCCAGAACGGCCATTAAGGTGACGAAAAATAATTATATTGGCATGATTGGCACAATTGGCACTGTAAAAAGTCGAGCATATGAACAGGCATTAAAACAGATAAATTTTCGTGTGAAGACAGAAAGTCTTGCTTGTCCTAAGTTTGTTCCTTTAGTAGAAAGTGGAGAATATGAAGGGCCGGTTGCAAAAAAAATTGTAGCAAAAACATTAAAGCCATTAAAGGGTTCAGGAATCGATACATTAATTCTTGGATGTACCCACTATCCATTATTGGAAAAAGTAATTCGCCAAGAAATGGGGCCTGATGTAAAGGTAATCAGTTCTGGAGCCGAAACAGCAAGAGAAGTAAGCACGATTTTATCCCACAATAATCAGCTGGCTTCTTGCAAAAGCAATATGGGACATCAATTTTTTACAACTGGTTCAAAAGATATCTTTGCAAGAATTGCATCTAAGTGGCTAAATGAAAATATTGAAGCTGTGGAAACAATTAAACTAAGCTAGCAATAGCTTAGTTTTCAGAGTGTCGAAAAAGTTTGATAGTAAAAAATCAGGCTGAATGAAAACGTTTGACTATCGAGGAATCCCACTTTTTGAGGAGCGGAGTTACCGTTTGGTGGTAATGAGCACCGCAAAAAAGGGGAGTGACGCAGAGAGCGAACGTTTTTCAACAGCCTGGTAAACTAAGCTAGCAATAGCTTAGTTTTTTTATTTTAGTAGATTAGTTAGAAATTTTTCTCTTCTAAGGGGTCTAAATTAAAAAAATGCTCGTATATATATTAGTACAAACTGTCTTAGGAGTGATTTGAGAATGTCTAAGAATAAAAAAACGGCAATCGTTTCAGCGGTACTTCTTTCAACAGCCATGCTTTCTGGATGTAGTCTATTCGGTAATGATACAAAAGTAAATGTGGATCCGCCTAAAAACACGTATAGTGAAAATACAGCAAAAGAGAGCACAAATACAGCTAAGGAAACGAACGGAGAAGCTGTGGATGAGAATTCCATTGCAACAGAATTGTATTTATTGGACAAAGACGGATATGTGGTGCCACAAACAGTTAATCTACCAAAAACCAAAAGTATAGCAACAGAAGCTCTAGAATATTTAGTGAAAAATGGACCAGTAACTGATATGCTTCCAAATGGATTCCAGGCAGTTATTCCTGAAGATACAAAAGTAAGTGTAAATATTAAAAAGAAAGTAGCTACAGTAGACTTTTCCAAAGAATTTAAAGAATATAAAAAAGAAGATGAAGCAAAAATTCTCCAATCCATCACTTGGACATTAACACAATTTGATTCTATTAACTCGGTAAAACTGCAAATAAACGGAAAAGCATTAACAGAGATGCCTGTTGATAAAACACCGATTCAAAATGCTTTAACAAGAGCAGATGGGATTAATATGGATACATCAGATGTAACAGATATCACCAATACAAAACCACTAACAGTTTATTATATTGGCGGAGATTCAGGAGCCTACTATTATGTTCCTGTTACCAAAAGGGTTAACAATGGAGAAGAAAATAATATTACAGCGGCGGTGGAAGAGTTAGTGAAAGGTCCAGAGAAAAGCTCTTCCCTTGTATCACAACTATCACCAGAAGCAAAACTGCTTGATTCTCCAAAAGTAGCAGATGGGAAAGTAACGCTAAACTTCAACGAATCTATTTATAGCAGCTTTGATGAAAAAGAAAAAATGGTGACAGATATGGCTATTAACTCACTTGTTTTATCTTTAACAGAACAAGAAGGAATTGAGAGTGTTGCATTAACAGTGGATGGAAAAGCACAGCTTCAAAGTGAAGAAGGAAAAAGTTTATCAGCACCTGTAACACGACCGCAAAAAGTGAACACAGGTAGTTATTAAAAAAGGATTTTTGCTATAATAAATAGTAGTAGAGTAGGGTTTGCATTTATGCAGCCCTCTTTCTTATGAACAAGTCGACAAAATCTTATTAGCGACTGAAGGATGGGGGAGTACTATGCGTCATGATAGAAGGCAAAATGCCCAATTAAGACCTGTGCATATTGAAAGCGGTTATTTAAAACACCCAGAAGGATCTGTTTTAATAACTGTTGGAGATACAAAGGTTATTTGTACAGCAACGATTGAGGAGCGAGTTCCGCCATTTATGCGAGGAAGCGGAAAAGGGTGGATTACAGCGGAGTACAGCATGCTTCCAAGAGCGACAGAACAGCGTAATATAAGAGAAGCAGCCAAAGGAAAAGTAACAGGAAGAACAATGGAAATCCAGCGCCTAATAGGAAGAGCACTTCGTGCAGCAGTTAACTTAGAAGCAATGGGGGAACGTACGGTTTGGATAGACTGTGATGTCATTCAAGCAGATGGGGGTACAAGAACGGCTTCAATTACTGGAGCATTTGTAGCAATGGCGATTGCACTGGACAAGCTTTCACAGCAGAAAAAGCTAGCAGTATATCCTGTGCACGTTTTTTTAGCAGCAACTAGTGTAGGGATTTTAAATAATAAAGAGGCAGTGTTAGACTTAGATTATGTCGAAGATTCTAATGCAGAAGTAGATATGAATCTTATTATGACGAGTGAAAATCAATTTGTAGAACTTCAAGGAACAGGAGAAGAAGCAACTTTTTCCTATCAACAACTGCACACATTATTAAGTTTAGGGGAAAGTGGTATACATAAGCTGATAGAAATCCAAAAAGAAGTGCTTGGGGAAGAAATAACCAATAAAATAATGAAAAAATAAGTGTGGGAGAAAAGGAGAATAACATGAAGGAAATAATCATTGCAACCAAAAATGCAGGTAAGGCAAAAGAGTTCGTGCAAATGTTTGCACCCATGGGGTTTGCTGTTAAAACATTGCTGGATTACCCAGAAATAGAAGATGTCGAAGAAACGGGCACAACCTTTGAAGAAAATGCGATCATAAAAGCAGAAACAGTTGCTAAACAATTAGGAGCGATTGTTATATCGGATGATTCTGGCTTAATGATTGATGCTTTGGATGGAAAACCTGGTGTGTATTCCGCCCGTTATGCAGGAGCCAGGAAAAATGATGAAGAAAATATGGTCAAAGTGCTTGAAGAATTAAACGGTGTTCCAACAGATAAAAGAACAGCGCGTTTTTGCTGTACAATTGCGGTGGCGAACCCAAAGAAAAAGACATTAACTTTTACCGGAACATGTGAAGGGCTTATTTTAGAAGAAAAAAGAGGGGAATTTGGATTTGGTTATGACCCGATTTTTTATGTGGTGGAAGAACAAAAGTCAATGGCGGAGCTTCCTTCTGAAATTAAAAATCAAATAAGCCATCGTGCTGATGCAATCAAAAAACTAAAGGGAGAAATTAATTCTGTTTTAAAGGAGGGATAGCATGAAAGTTCTGATTGTAAGTGATAGTCATGGTTTGGCAAATGAATTAAAAGAATTAAAAAAGAGGCATAAGGGAGAAGTTGATTTATTTCTTCATTGCGGAGATTCTGAACTAGCTGCGAATGAAGCAGCTATAGAAGGGTATAAATCAGTGCGGGGAAATTGCGACTATGAAGAAAAATATCCAAATGAGCTAATAGAGGAAGCTTTAGATGCGAAAATCTTTTTAACGCATGGCCATTTATATGGAGTAAAGTCTTCTGTAAATAATTTATTGTATCGAGCAAAAGAAGTTGGAGCAAATATTGTCTGCTTTGGGCACTCTCACTACTTAGGGATGGAGTTAATTGATGGAATTTTATTTATTAATCCAGGAAGTTTGAGGCTGCCAAGAGGGAGAATAGAAAAAACATATGTTATATTAACGATCGGTCAACAGAAATATAAAACAGAAGTATATGATTATGCTCAGGGCAAATTGCCAAATTTAACGACAGAATTCCCTAGAGAATAATAATTGCAAATGTTTTCCTAACAAGGAAATAAAAAATCCTTGTTAGGAAAAAAGTTTTATAAAAACAATTGACTTTTACTTTAATAGCACATATAATAAATATTGTCCTCGTGACATGTGACAAAATAATAATAATGTCCCAGTAGCTCAGCTGGATAGAGCATACGCCTTCTAAGCGTACGGTCGGGAGTTCGAATCTCTCCTGGGACGTATTAAATTATTTTTGTTATTATGAATAGGATGTTTTTAACAAAGCATGTCCCAGTAGCTCAGCCGGATAGAGCATACGCCTTCTAAGCGTACGGTCGGGAGTTCGAATCTCTCCTGGGACGTATTTCTGATAAAGAATAAAAAATCACTCTTATCTTAACTTATAAGAGTGATTTTTTATTTGGATTTATCAATGAAGAAGTACCGTTTATTTTTTCGTCAAGTTATCTTCCTCTGCTCCACGAACATTGCCTTCCTTATTAAAGCGCGCTTTTTCTTTTCTAACAGTTTCAGAAATATGTTCGTTTTCTTCCACTGTTTGTTTTCCAACAACAATTTCTTCAGTAACCACTGGTTTTTTTGTAACTTCTAGGCGTTCCTCAACAATGGGCACCCTGATTGTTTCTGAGTCGCTGACAGGAGACACCTTACCTGAAGAATCACTAACTGGGCGACGTTCTACATATACTTCATCATGCTTTACCGGAACATCTATTTTCTTCTCTTCTGTTACAACTTCTTTGCTGACTTGAATCTCTCCGGTTTGCACATTCTCTCTATCTATATTTAATTCTTCTTCTCTAATAGGCATGATCTTTTCTTCTTTTGTCCTATAATTTTGCTGGTTATTAGAAACATCTGCCACTGCATGCGAATCAGGCGGAAAATCTTCTCCGTATAAGTTATCGGTTTCAGTAGTATCACTTTTTACCAATAGAAATTTGCCATTTTCTAATTCCATATTATATTTGTCAATTTCTTCTTTGGAGAGATCTAAATGATTTAGGCTATTTCCAGCTAATCCTAGATCATCCATTGTAAAGAAATCTTTTAATTTTTCAAAAAACGATTCAGATTCCTTATCTTTAATCTCTGTTGCTTGATATACATCTGCATTTGTCTGAGTTTCTAGATAATCTGTATCCTTTCTGTCGGTAATAACGGAAAAACTAGCAGATTCATGACCCTTATCAGTAAAACCCTCAATTGCTGAAATCGTTTCTTCTGGTGTTTCGTATACTCCTATTACATATCTAGCCATAGCTTGCTTCCTCCTTTTTTATTGTTGTAATCGGTTATGTATTGTTTGATTCCCGTTGTAGTTTCTTTTAAACAGTATATGCAAATGTAAATTTATCCATTTATTATTAGAAATCATAGTTTGCGATGTGTTGAAATAGTGATAGCGCCTATGGTATACAAATGCAGTTTATTTTTATCCTAAAATAATATCTCTGATTATTTTTAGAAAAAAATATAAATTATAGAAAGGAAATAAATAATATGAACAATATTCTGACGTTTGTTTGTAAGTTTCCTTCTCATAAGAAAAAGAAAAAATTACTAAAATTATGTATAAAATGGTTAAAAGAAAGAAAAAATGTAAATAATATCTATTCGTATATTAAAAGTTCACAAAGTTGTAAAAAAGTATTGGAAACGCTTACTATCTTTGTAGTATAATGAACATATAATGATTACATTAATATTTTATTATGTGAATAGATGATCAAAATGAAATTAAAAAGGAGAAATGCAACATGATTTTAAAAGAATTAGGAAGGAATAGAATGATTATTATCAACTATTATAAAAATGGATTTTTGCAAACCTGTAAAGGATATGTGCAAAAGTTGAATCTTAATGATCAAAGTATTGATTTAAAAGATGAAAGACAAAATCTACTAAATATACGCATTTCCTGGATACATGATGTTACAGCAGTAAGCAAATGATTGGCAATAAATGCAATCGCTTTCTTTTTTAGGGGTTGCATTTATTCTGATTAAACTTCGAAAATAAGAAATGAAATAATAGATGAGTCTGTTGGCAGCATCTTTTATAAAATGCATAAAAAACTGTGTGAGAATATATAACAACATAATGTACAATATTAGAATTATTGTATTATAATATAAAACATAAAGTAATATATGGATGTAAAAAGAAATTAATCGATTACCATCATTAGATTCACACAAATTAATAAACTATATAAACGCTGATTTCAATGAGTTATTAGACGATAGTAGAAGAACGTCCTCCCCATTTAAGTAGTACGAATAAATATTCCCCCTATTATCCTTTTAGAGATATATTTTAAAATATTCTCCGTATTTATTGCTTTTTATTTCAGATTGAAAGTGAAAATTTAAAAAAATTTTTTGAATAATTAAAAGTATATGAATTGTTTATCTGTCAATATTGTAAGCGTTTTCCATGTAAGATGGTTTGTTTAAATTATCTAACAATTCTCAAAAATACTGTTGACTCTTTTTTCGATTCGGCGTAAGATAACTTCAACAAAAGCAAAACAAAAAGCATAGCAAACGAGAAATGCTTTTGATGAAAAGATTAATTATACTAACAAAATTAAAATACAAAATAATCCATATAGGAAAATTCGATGAAGAGGATAAGTAGTTTCAAACCTGGGATTCCACAGAGAGCCGGTAGTGCTGAGAGCCGGTGAAGCCAGTTGAAATGAACTCACCTCCGAGTGTTGGCTTGAAAAACGCATGCTTTAGTAGAGTCAACCGAGTGATATCCACTCGTTACCAAAAAATGAGCAGTTACCAAAACTGTTTCTCTTGAGTGCATTCACTTTTAGAAGTGTATGAATTAGGGTGGTACCGTGGAAAGCAAAAGCCTTTTCATCCCTTGTCTACTACATTAGCTAGTATACATGGAGGTGAAAAGGCTTTTTTCATTTAAATAGTCATGCTTTATCAGTACTTACTTTTATGAGGGGGTAAAATAAATGTTACAGGAAACTGCCTTTGAAGAGACAAAGGCTAATACCAATACTAAACCATTAACTGGCGCTGACCTTTTATTGCAAGCTTTGGAAAAAGAGAATGTAGAATTTATTTTCGGCTATCCTGGTGGTGCTGTGTTGCCGATCTACGATAAAATATATGATTCGAAAATTTTCCATGTGCTTCCTCGTCATGAACAAGGGGGAATTCATGCAGCTGAAGGCTATGCAAGAATTTCTGGAAAACCTGGCGTAGTAATTGCAACAAGCGGTCCTGGCGCTACTAATATTGTAACAGGGCTTGCAGATGCGATGATGGATTCCTTGCCATTGGTTGTATTCACAGGGCAAGTAGCAACAGGCGTCATTGGAACAGATGCATTTCAAGAAGCAGATATTTTAGGGATTACGACACCAATTACAAAATACAATTGTCAAATCAGGAATTTGGAAGATATTCCAAAAATCATTAAAGAAGCATTTTATATTGCAACAAGCGGGAGACCTGGTCCTGTATTAATTGATATTCCAAAAGATATCGCTGCAACTATTACGGAAGTGCCAGAGGAGCAGGAAATCAGCCTCCCAGGCTACCAGCCGACGACGCAGCCTAATTATTTGCAGATTCGCAAATTGACAGAAGCGGTGAGTGCAGCTAAAAAACCGGTTATTTTAGCTGGCGCAGGCGTTATTTTTGCAAAAGCAAGCGTGGAGCTGAAAGAGTATGCAGAGCAGCAGCAAATACCAGTTGTTCATACTCTTTTAGGATTAGGCGGTTTTCCGGCAGATAATGAATTGTTTGTAGGCATGGGTGGCATGCATGGCTGTTATGCAGCTAATATGGCATTATATGAATGTGATTTGCTAATTAATGTAGGCGCTAGATTTGATGATAGGCTAACTGGAAACTTGGCTCATTTTGCTCCAAATGCAATTAAAGCACATATTGATATTGATCCAGCTGAAATCGGCAAAATTATTCCTACAAAAATACCTGTAGTAGCAGATGCAAAAGAGGCTTTAGCTGAATTGATCAAACAAAATGGTAAAATGTCAGAACATAATGAATGGAATGAAAAAATAAAAAATTGGCAAAAAGAATATCCTTATTATTATGAAAATTCAAATTTGTTGAAACCGCAAAAAGTGTTAGAGCTATTGCATGAAAAAACTGGCGGAAAAGCCATTGTTACAACAGATGTTGGCCAGCATCAAATGTGGACAGCGCAGTATTATCAATTTAAAGAATCCAATAGATGGGTTACATCAGGTGGGCTTGGAACCATGGGATTCGGATTGCCATCAAGCATTGGCGCACAATTGGCTGACCCTGATGCAACAGTGCTTGCAATCAGCGGCGATGGCGGTTTCCAAATGTGCAGCCAAGAATTGGCGCTAATTAAAGAATTAAACTTGCCTATTAAAATTATCATTTTTAATAATCAGGCATTGGGAATGGTGAGACAATGGCAGGAATTCTTTTATGAATCCAGATTCTCTCACAGCAAGGAATCGGTACAGCCGTCTTTTGTAAAGCTAGCAGAAGCATATGGCATAAAAGGATATCAAATTTCTACTGATGAAGAAGCGGAAACAGTTTTAGATAAAGTGTTAAATGAAAGAGAGCCTGTATTGCTTGATTTCCGTTTAGACCCAAATGAAAATGTCTATCCAATGATTGCGCCTGGAAAAGGTTTACATGAAATGGTGGGGATGAAACCATGAAAAAGATTATTAGTTTAACTGTATTGAATAAATCAGGTGTGCTAAACCGCATTACTAATTTATTCTCAAAAAGAAATTATAATATTGAAAGCATCTCTGTAGGGCACACAGAGAATGAAGGAATTTCACGCATAACTTGTGTGGTTCATGTTGAAAGCGACAGTGTAATTGAGCAAATTACCAAACAATTAAATAAGCAAGTAGATATTCTTAAAGTGGTGGATATTACAGACCAAGCCATTGTAGCAAGAGAGCTTGCATTAATTAAGGTGCTTGCTACTCCTCAAACTAGGCATGAATTGTATTCGCTAATTGAACCATTTCGAGCGTCTGTCATAGATGTCAGCAAAGAAAGCATCGTCATCCAAATAACTGGTGAATCCAATAAGGTTGAAGCATTTATTGAGCTGATTCGCCCATATGGAATTAAAGAATTGGCGAGAACGGGCACAACAGCCTTTCCTCGCGGATCCCAAAAAAGTAATATTCAAAGAAGTACTTACTCTATAGTTTAATTAATTTATTATATAAAACTAACATTTGAAAACGAAAGGGAGAATAAAAAATGGCAAAAATGTATTATAACGGAGACGCAAACTTAGGATATTTTGAAGGGAAAACAGTAGCGGTAATTGGCTACGGTTCACAAGGGCATGCGCATGCTTTAAATATGAAAGACAGCGGCGTAAATGTAATCATCGGTTTAAGACAAGGGAAATCCTGGGACAAAGCAGTTGAAGATGGATTTAATGTATTTTCAGTAGGCGAAGCAACAGCACAAGCTGATATCGTAATGGTTTTGTTGCCTGATGAGCTTCAAACAAAAGTTTATTATGAAGAAATCAAACCAAATTTGACAAACCAAGCATTAATGTTTGCACATGGATTTAATATCCATTTTAATCAAATCGTTGCACCAGAAACAAGCGATGTTTTATTGGTAGCACCTAAAGGTCCTGGACATTTAGTACGCAGAACATACGAACAAGAAGCTGGAGTGCCTGCATTGTTCGCTATCTATCAAGATGTTACTGGAGAAGCTCGCGAGTTAGCGTTAGCATATGCAAAAGCAATCGGATCGTTACGTGCTGGTGCGCTTGAAACTACATTTAAAGAAGAGACAGAAACAGATCTATTTGGAGAACAAGCTGTTTTATGTGGAGGTTTAACAGCACTTGTTAAAGCTGGATTTGAAACATTAGTAGAAGCTGGATATCAACCAGAATTAGCATACTTTGAATGTTTGCATGAGTTGAAATTAATCGTTGATTTAATGTATGAAGATGGTATGGCAGGAATGAGATATTCTATTTCTGATACAGCGCAATGGGGCGACTTTGTAACAGGACCAAGAATTGTAACAGAAGATGTGAAAAAAGAAATGAAAGCAGTATTAAAAGATATCCAAGATGGTAAATTTGCAAAAGGCTGGATTTTAGAAAACCAAGCAAATAGACCAGAATTTACAGCAATTAATGCTCGTGAAAGTGAACATTTAATCGAAAAAGTTGGTAAAGAACTACGTCAAATGATGCCATTTGTAAAAAGTTCTAAGAAGAAAGAAGTGGTAGGCAGTGGCAAGAATTAAGATTTTTGATACAACATTAAGAGACGGGGAACAATCACCTGGAGTAAATCTTAATCTTTCAGAAAAAATTCTTATTGCTGAACAATTGGAGAAATTAAATGTAGATATTATAGAAGCAGGCTTTCCAGCTGCTTCTAAAGGAGATTTTATGTCTGTGCAAAAAATTGCACAGACAATTAAAAATAGCTCTGTTACAGGTCTAGCTAGAGCTGTTCAGTCAGATATTGACGCTGCTTGGGAAGCATTAAAAGATGGGGCCAGTCCAAGAATTCATGTCTTTTTAGCGACTTCTCCTATTCATCGAGAATATAAGCTGAAAATGACTAAAGAACAAGTAGTGGAAAGAGCTGTTTCCGCAGTAAAATATGCTTCTCGGAAATTTCCGATTATTCAATGGAGTGCAGAAGATGCATGCAGGACAGAACTCCCTTTTTTAGCAGAAATAATTGAAGAAGTTATTCAAGCTGGTGCAAATGTAATCAATATTCCTGATACGGTTGGATATATAAATCCATATGAATACGGAAAAGTTTTTCAATATTTAAAAAATAATGTTCCCTCTATTGATAGAGTTTCCTTGTCTACACATTGTCATGATGACTTAGGAATGGCAACAGCAAACTCTTTGGCTGCGATTGAAAATGGTGCAACCCAAGTGGAATGCACGATAAATGGAATTGGAGAAAGAGCTGGAAATGCCGCTTTAGAAGAAATTGCGGTTGCCCTTCATATTCGAAATGATCATTATAAAGAATCAACTAGAATCAACTTAAAAGAAATTAGCCGTACAAGCAGCTTAGTCAGTGAACTAACCGGAATGGTTGTTCCAGGAAATAAAGCAGTTGTTGGACGGAATGCATTTGCTCATGAATCTGGCATTCATCAGGATGGGGTATTAAAGGAAAAAACAACATATGAAATTATTTCACCTGAATTAGTCGGCTATTCATCTAATAACATGGTGTTAGGAAAACATTCTGGCAGCCATGCATTTAAATCTCGCCTTCAAGAACTTGGTCTGGAAATAGCGGATAGTGATGTCAAAGAGCTGTTTGTCGCATTTAAAGAATTAACAGACCATAAAAAAGAAATAACAGATGAAGATATTATTGCTATTGTATTAGAGAAAAAGCTTTCTAAAGAAGAAAAATATTATGAACTTGTTGATGTGAAAGTAAAACACAATGATGATATAGCAGAAGCTTACATTAAATTGCATGGAGCAAAAAATGAAGTGATTGAAGAAACCTGTGAAGGTTCAGGCAGTGTAGAAGCGCTTTATAATACATTGGAAAAATCAATTAATGGAGATGTATGCTTATCAGATTATCGCATACAATCAGTTGGTGCTGGCAGAGATGCACTGGCACAAGTTTTTGTAAAAGTTCAATTTGAAGAAAAAGAATCGAATGGTCGCGGATTGGATCAAGATGTATTAGTTGCTTCAGCAAAAGCATATCTAAACGCTATTAACCGTGCAATATTGGCTAAAGAACAAATAGCAGAAGTCGTAAATAGTTAATTGTTTATTCTGTTAGCAAATCAATTTTCAGCTTTTAAAGTAAAGTGCAAAATAAATAAACATTTTAACCATCAGTGAAGTTATATTTTGTTTCATTGATGGCAGTTTCACGTAGAACGGAAAGGGCGAATTAGAATGAAAAAGAAAATCGCTGTATTACCAGGAGATGGAATAGGTCCTGAGATTGTTCAAGGTGCTATTGAAGTATTGCGAGTAATTGAGGAGAAGTTCCAACATGAGTTTGAATATGAATTTGGAAATATCGGTGGAAATGCTGTTGATATAGATGGAAGTCCTTTGCCAGATCAAACGATTAAGCTTTGCAAAAACAGTGACGCCATTCTTTTGGGGGCTGTCGGTGGACCGAAATGGGAGACTCTTCCTGTTCCCTTGCGTCCAGAACAAGGGTTGCTAAAAATTAGAAAAGAATTAAATCTTTTTGCTAACTTAAGACCAACAACCTATTATGAGAGTTTAGCTGGATCCTCTCCATTACGCCAAGAAATTATTGAAGGTGTAGATTTATTTGTTGTCAGAGAACTGACTGGTGGAATTTATTTTGGCAAACCGAGCGAAAGAACAGCTGTTAATGGCCAAAGCGGTGCAGTAGATACACTGGTCTACAGCAAAGAAGAGATAACAAGAGTATTAGAAAAGGCATTTGAAATTGCACAAATCCGTTCGAAAAAAGTAACTTCTGTAGATAAAGCGAATGTACTAGAATCCAGCAGATTATGGAGAGAATGTGCAAATGAAATAGCAAAAAAATATCCAGATGTTTCTTTAGAGCACATGTTAGTAGATAATGCAGCAATGCAGCTTATTAGAAATCCAAAACAATTTGATGTGATTGTAACAGAAAATATGTTTGGGGATATTTTAAGTGACGAAGCATCTGTATTGACAGGTTCTTTAGGAATGCTGCCATCTGCAAGCATTTCAGAGTCTGGACCGTATCTTTATGAGCCAATTCATGGTTCAGCACCAGACATTGCAGGACAAAATATTGCTAATCCACTTGCTACTATTCTTTCAGCAGCTATGCTTTTACGTTTATCCTTCCAATTAGAAGAAGAGGCGGAAATTATTGAAAAAGCGGTAAATGCTGTTTTAGATAATGGATTCCGCACAAGAGATATTATTTCTCCGAATACAAAAATTGTTTCCACTAAGGAAATGGTAGAAGAAGTGAAAAAAGAAATAGTGGCTACATTGGCGAATAAATTAAATGCCTAATAAGAAAAAATGCCAATATTGTTAGCTGCTAATCGATTGTCAATAAAATAATGAAAAATCTAATGTTTTGGAAAAAAGGAATAACAAGAAAGTGAGGGGAATATGATGGGGAAATCAATTATTGAAAAAATATGGCAGAAGCATATTGTTCATAGAGAAGAGGGGAAGCCAGATCTGCTATACATTGATCTTCATCTTGTACATGAAGTAACATCACCTCAAGCATTTTCTGGCCTAAGAATGAAGAATCGCAAAGTCAGAAGACCAGATCGTACATTTGCGACAATGGATCATAATGTACCAACCATTAATCGCTTTAAAATAGATGATGAAGTGGCATTAAATCAAATGACCACATTGGAAAAAAACTGTTTGGAATTTAATGTTCCTTTAGCAAACTTAGAAAGCCCTGAACAAGGAATTGTCCATGTTATTGGACCAGAGCTAGGGTTAACACAGCCAGGAAAAACAATTGTATGCGGCGACAGTCATACATCTACACACGGAGCATTTGGAGCACTGGCATTTGGCATCGGCACTAGTGAAGTAGAACATGTATTAGCGACACAAACTCTATGGCAAACAAAACCGAAAACCTTAAAGATAAAAGTAAACGGCAAACTTGCTCAAGGTGTTACAGCAAAGGATGTTATTTTATATATCCTTTCCAAATATGGAGTAAACTTCGGTACAGGACATGTTATTGAGTATACTGGCGATGTCATTAGAAATCTTTCCATGGAAGAAAGAATGACCATTTGCAATATGTCTATTGAGGGCGGAGCGAGAGCTGGTTTAGTTTCACCAGATGAAACAACTTTTGAATATGTAAGAAATCGCAAATATGCCCCTGAGAATTTTGAAGCAGCTATTGCAGAGTGGAAAGAACTTGTTTCAGATGAAGATGCCGAGTACGATAAAGTGATTATTATTGATGGCAATGATATTGCACCAATGGTAAGCTGGGGTACAAATCCAGCGATGACAGCAAAAGTAGATGCTAGTATTCCTACATCTTCTAGTTATGAAGAAGAAACAGAACGCCGTGCATTGCAAAGTGCTCTTCAATATATGGATTTACAAGAAGGGCAGGCAATTACAGATATTAAAATTCAACATGTATTTATCGGTTCATGTACAAACTCTCGAATTGAAGACTTAAGACAAGCTTCTAGTGTCATTCAAGGGCGAAAAGTGCAAGCGGGAGTACGGGCTTTGGTTGTGCCGGGATCTCAAAAAGTAAAAGCACAAGCAGAAAAAGAAGGACTAGATGGGATTTTTAAAGAAGCTGGTTTTGAATGGAGAGAAGCAGGATGCAGCATGTGTTTAAGCATGAATAATGATTTTGTGCCACCAGGTGAACACTGTGCTTCTACTTCAAACCGAAACTTTGAAGGCAGACAAGGTGCAGGGGCTAGAACTCATCTAGTAAGTCCAGCGATGGCTGCAGCAGCTGCTATAAATGGACGTTTTGTAGATATTCGAACAGAACAAGCGGTGAAAGAATTAGTATAAACAAGAGATAAGGCAGGGAGGGATACAAATGAGCGGATTTACTAAGTTTTTTGGAAAAGCAGCAGCGATGGATCGTGTCAATGTGGATACAGATCAAATTATTCCAAAACAATTTTTAAAAAGGATTGAAAAAACAGGTTTTGGCCGCTTTGCCTTTTTTGATTGGCGCTATTTAAAAAATGGGGAACTAAACCCTGAGTTTGAATTGAACTTTCCTGAGAATAAAGGTGCAACCATTTTAATTGCCAATAAAAATTTTGGTTGTGGTTCATCCAGGGAACATGCACCGTGGGCATTGCAGGACTATGGTTTTCAAGTAGTCATTGCACCATCATTTGCAGATATTTTTTATCAAAACTGTTTAAAAAATGGAATGCTTCCTATTCAATTAGACAGTGAAAAGGTAGAATACTTGTTAAATGCTGCTAAAAATCAGCCATATAATTTGCATGTTAATTTAGAAGACGAAACAGTAGAAGATGAAAATGGCTTTAAAGAAAGCTTTGATATCCATCCTTACTGGAAAAAAATGCTTGTAAATGGTTGGGATGAAATTGAAATAACTCTGCAATACAGCACTGAAATTGAAGAATATGAAAATGCAGCAGCAAAATAAGTATATATTGAAAGGGGCTTTCCAATAAGTCAATTTTTTGACTGTTGGATGCCCCTTTGTTTGTTTAAGAATGCTAATATATTGGCATTCTTGATTTTAAAATGGATTTTACTTTTGGCCCAAGCTCTTTTTCATTGGTCATTCTATTTAAGAAGAGATGATTAAATATACTCCTGTAAAAAGAAGAATAATATATGTAATGATTTTAAATGTTTTTTGGCTGATCCATTTAAATAATAACTGCCCTGCAAATATACCCATAATCAAGGGAGGAAGTCCAATGCCGGAAGCCATCCAAACTTCTGAACTGGTCCCCCCGAAACCAATCTGCATAACAAGGCTGGCAAAATAAACAAATAAATAATAAGCTAAAGTTGTGCTGCGAAGTGTTGCTTTATTTGTCCCTACACTAGAGAAATAAAGCAGAAGGGGAGGTCCTGGCACACCTATGCTTGTTGTCAATAAACCAGATATGCCTCCTGTTAGAAAGTCTCCTTGCTTCGATTGTTTAATGGTCAGTTTTAAAATCAGTAAGATAGTTAAAAGAATAATAAGGATGCCAACAGTCATTTTAAGCATTTGAACATCCATGTATAAATAAACGGCAAGTCCGAAGATTAATCCTAAAATACTGCCTTTTATTAGTGTTATCAATAATTGTTTATTAATTTCCTTTCTGATTTTATAAATCATAAAACTAGAAAGGCAAATGGATAAGACGATATTGATTTGTACAGCAGTATGAATAGGGTAAAGCAAAAATAGAAAAGGAGTCCCGATAATAGAGAAGCCAAAACCAGTGCTTGATTGCAAAAGTGATGCAAAAAACACAACAATAATTAATAATAACCAACCATCCATAAAGTACCTCGCTTTGTATCGTGCAATAAACTATGTGTTTTTTCTTTTAAATATTCGATAATGTCCTGCATGCTGTAAACTTTATTAGGTCATGTACATAGTATTCAGAATTGAACATGATTGGTATTCCTTCGTCTGTATACTTTGTAATATCAAGTCTTAAAAGGGGAGTATTTATCGGCAAATGAAGCATCTTTCCTAATTCTTCATCTGCTAGAGTAGGAATTAGCTCCATAAAATCATGGCTAAAATGAACATGGCTTGTTTCTTCTAAATAGGTAAAAATATTCTGTCCGAGATCATCTTCTCCAAATCTATTGGCCTGCAAATGTTTTTTTGCAATACGATTTATGCAATAAACAGCAGGTGCATGATCGGCAAGAAATCGTTTTTTCACCATAAGGATTTCGTCTCCTGGCTCTATTTTTAAATATTCCGCCGTCTTTTTATCACACTTTTCCCATGAATAGGTTATATTATCAACATTAGCTTGATAACCAGATTCTTTTATAAAGTTGCTTAGTTCTCCTGAAGAATCAATAATGCCAGTAAGTTTTCTCGCAAAAGTAGTAATGATTGTGCTGCTTCCTTGGCTTCGTGTAATAAAACCTTCATTTTCTAAAACAGTAAGAGCTTCTCGAACAGTTACTCGGCTTACCCCCATTTCAGCAGCAAGTTTGGTTTCAGAAGGAAGTTTTTTCAATTCATGTTCATTTGTACGCAAAATATACTGTTTTAAGTATTCAATTGTTTGTTTTACTGCTGTTAATTTTTGCACTTTATTAATTCCGATTTTTGACATAATTTCCTCCTGTCTGTTTGGCATTAAATACCCGCTTTTTGGATGATTTTTGCTGCGGATAGCTTGCTTTCAAACATAATTTTCTCTTCATCCAATGTCAGTACTTCTCTGTTTTTCATAATAATACTTCCATCGATGATCATGTCCGACACATCATTGCTTGTTGCTGATTCCACCAAGGTATTCACTAAGTTTTGGGTTGGCTGCATATGTGGCTGATTTAGATTGATTGCTATTAAATCTGCTTTTTTGCCAATCTCTAGTGTACCAATATGTTGTTCTTGCAGGCTAGCTTTTGCCCCTCCTAATGTTGCCATCTCCAGTATTTTTTTTGAAGGCATGACAACTGGGTCGAAGATAGGGGTTCCCCAATAAGCGCGCATTAAGGATTTAAATACTTTCATTTGATCAAAAAGGCTTAATCCTGCATGAGCTGCCCCGTCTGTTCCAAGACCAATGCTGACTCCTTTGTGCAAAAGCGTGGGAGTTTTCGTAAAACCTTTTCCAGAATTGCTAATCGGACAATGGGCAATTTTAATATTATGCTTGTTCACAATATCTATTTCATTATCGGAAAGCAAAATGCTGTGTGCACTAAGAAAAGGCTGATCTAATACCCCTAAAGACTCTAAAAATTCCAATGGACGCTTTTGATAGCGTTCCAGGCAGAAGCTTATTTCATTTGTATATTCATTCATATGGGCCTGAACCCCTGTATTTAATTCTTTTGCTGTTTCAAAAATACGCATAATCAAACTTGGTGTACATGTAATGATAGATCTTAATGAAAACCAAATATTTATCTTTCCTTCTCCTGCCTGGTGAAAATCATCATAAAGTCTTTTGTTCTGCTCTATTAATTCTTCTTCGGAAAACTTCATGCTCGTAGGTATAGCTTCACCTGTATTCATGGTAGAACAGGTTAAAGTGGCTCGCAATCCAGCTTGTAATGCGCTTTCCGCCACCTTCTGCATATAACTGCCGCCAGCATCAACAAAGGATGTAGTTCCGCTTTTTATCATTTCCAGACAACTTAATTGAGCACTTTTATATACAGCATCTTCGTCTAAATTGCTTTCGTAAGGAACCATAATTCTTGTCCAGATCATAGGATATTCATCTGTGATTTTTCCCCTTAGGAATTGTTGATTTGTATGCATATGTGCATCAATAAGACCAGGCATGAGAAGTTTCCCTTTACCATCTAATGTTGTTTTGGAATTATATTGTTTATTTATTTGAAAGGAGCTGTCTAATGCAATGATTTTTTTATCCCCTATTGCAATAGACATATCGTCTTGAACAGTAAATTCACTCGTTAAGATAGAGCAGTTTTTAATAATTAAATCACATTCTTTAACTTGATTCATCGTTGTAATCCTTCCATTTTATACTCGAATATTTAGTTGGATGCCGTTTACACATTATTTAATGGGCTTTTGACTTCCGCTGATGGAAGCTTCGTTTAATATGCAAGCGTTTATTTCTTATTTCACTGCAGATAGTTGTTTTGGCAGTTCGCTTTTATAAAAAAGTAACTTTTTAGTTTTATAGCTATTTGTAAAAAAAACTAAAAATAACTTAAACAGTCCCTTTATCTATTCATAAAAATGAAAGGAGGGGGCATCACTTGCATAGGTATGTTTTTTTATCAGTTTGTTAATCTTAAAAATGTTTCTGCAAAAATGGCTTGTATTAAAAAGGCTCCTGTAAAAACTAAGATAGCGATAATAAACATCTTCCAGCTTTGTTTGCGGAAGCTTTTAAAATCTAAGCCTATTCCAGCTAATGTTCCTACAAGGGTAATAATTGCCATAGAGGAAATTTTCCCTGTTTGTTCCACTACAGTAGAGGAAATAGGAGAAAGTGGGCAAGAAATCAATAAGCCGAATAACACGACATAAACAATTACAGGTATGTTTAAGGGAATTAATTTACCCAGACAAATGCCGATGAATGCGATTCCGACTAAAATTAACACTCCAGGGATGGACTCAGCTATTGCTATATGATATCCAATCCAATTGGAAACAAGCATTGTAATAAAGGATGTAGCCAGTAAGGAAAGGAGAAGATTTCGATAACTTAAGCTCATTTTATTCAACCACCTTTGAAGAATGTATATTGGCAATTCGTGTATGTTTTGGGCTGATTTTTGGCTCTAGCCAGGCATATAGTTTTTTCGTAATTGGCAAAGAGAGAAACAGTGTGAAATAAATGCCGATAATGGCAGACAATAGATCACTTGCACCAGCTAAAACCAAAATTTGGTCTGCATAATGAGGATAAATGGTAGCAAGTGTATTGGAAGCTGCGGCCATCATCGCACCACTGCCGATGCCACAAGCCATTGCTAGCGCCAATGGATGAAAAATCCCTGTAGCAGCAACCATGCTTGCCAATAAGCCCAGATATACTGTGCCAATTAGGAAACCGATGACATAAATGGAAAGTGTCCCTCTAGCTTCTGGTGAGTTAGCTCCATATAGGCTGACGATTAAACCATAGTCTTTGTCCCGGCAGGTAGAGCTAGTGGCACCAATTGCTTCTTTTTTAATTCCTAACATAATGGCAACTGGCAATGCTAATATAATGGTGCCGATATGTCCGATTTCTTGAAAGGCTAAAGCAGGTCCAGCTTCTATTAAATGGGAAATATTAGCACCTGCTAATATGCCTATTTTCGCCATAAAAGGAGAGATGACGATAAGTACAAGGGAGGATGCTTTTTTTGCTTCTTTTTTCTTAAAAAATCCTAGAAGGTCAGGTCCAAGTAAGATGCCAAAAATAAGTCCAAAAAGCATGGGGTAAATAACGACAAGTCCAGATCCTATTTGAAATTGATGTGTGCCAATTAACTCTGCAAGAATAACAATAAGCAGTGCTCCAAGGTAAATACGATAGTATTCCTTGAAATGGTTTTTAATAGTTTGTTGCTGCATAGTTTTATCCATAATTGCCTCCTAATAGAAAAATAATTAACATGTAAACTTGTAATACAAGTTTACATGTTAAAAGATAGCTTAATAGTAAACATAGTTTTTAAATATGTCACTAGTTTTGTTAGAAATTCTAACAAAATATTTTTGAAGTGGAGTAGAAAGTAAAAAAGAAAGGGAGTGGGATATTAGTTGGCGAGCAGCTAAATGCTAATTTATCCTGATAAAAAACTTCCTTTTTTATGGCTATCCTCTTGTTGCAACAGTGTATAAAAAAGGCTAAACTGTCTAAAAAGACATATTAGGGCGGGAAAAAAATGAGTAAGCGGGATAAAAAAAAGAAAGATAATATTGTACTTTTCCCCGATTTAGATCAACGTTTTTTAGAAAAGGGTCTTCAGTCTATACAAGAAAAAAGCTATTATGAAGCAGTTTCTTTTTTCAAAGAGGCGCTTAGCTTAAATCCAACAAATAGTGAAGTGCAAATTGGATTAATTTTGGCTTATTATGAACTCGGATCTTTGCATCATGCGAAGGATATAGCAAAAAATATGCTTCAAAGCGGTCTAGGCGATTATATTCATGTGCTTGATCTGTATTTGATGATTCTTGTTCAGCTCCATGAGTATGAAGAAATTGTCGCCACGATAGAAGTGCTCTTGGAAGAACATCGAATTCCGGCTAAAAAGTTGGAGCACTTTTCTAAAATGCTGGATTTCAGCAGAAGAATGGCATTGTCTACAATAAAAAAAGAAGAAGGGGATGAAAATCATTACATAGAAGAGGAGGACAATCGTCAAAAACTAAATCTCTATTCCTTGCAAAATTCAAACGAACAGATGCAATGTATTGCAAAGTTACATCATCAAAATGTTCGTCCTTATATAGAAGAAATAAAAGGGTACCTAGCCGATGAAAATAGCAGTCCGTTTTTGAAAACATTATTATTAAATATATTAAAAGAGCAGGAATATGATAAAGAAATTGCAATCCATAAATTGAATCAGCATCTAACGGTTATACCCAGTGAATTAGAAGAAATGGGGGTTCAATCACAAAAGGATGAAATATGGTCTGCTTTAATTCACCAATTAGAACATGAAGATCCAGTTTTGCTTGAACATATTATGGTTCTATTAGAACAGCAATTTTTTCTCCTTTATCCCCTTAAGCTAGAGCGGTATTCAAATCCTGTATGGGCAGCTGGCTATCATTACGTCATTCAATCATATTTTGATCCAGAAACAAAAATAGGAGATTATATGAAAGCATATGAGGTGGATAGGAAGGATTTAATGGGAGCAATACGCTTTATAAAAAGTTTAGAGGAAATTTCTTATCCTAATATTTAGGCTTCTATGTTGAAACAACTAGAACCTATGATATAATGGAATGGTTGCATTTAGAAAATGCTATAATTTTTTTGATGAATAGATTGACTGCTTAAAAGGCTAAATTTGTTGAAATAGTGTTTAAATATACTATTTTAAACAAAGGAAGCAGCAAATCTGAAAAAAATTAGAAGTAATGAAAAGTAGAATAGATTGTTGGAGGGAAATATAGTATGTCTGCTAAATGGGAAGTTTTAGAAGGAAACCGTGGTGTTCTTACAATTGAAGTAGATGCTGAAAAAGTAAACGAAGGTTTAGATTTGGCATTTAAAAAGGTAGTAAAACAAGTAAATATTCCTGGATTCCGTAAAGGAAGAATTCCGCGTGGAATGTTTGAACAACGTTTTGGTGTAGAATCTCTTTATCAAGATGCAATCGATATTTTATTGCCAGACGCTTATGCTAACGCAATTGAAGAGACTGGAATTGAGCCAGTTGACCGTCCTGAAATCGATGTAGAGCAAATCGAAAAAGGCAAATCATTAATCTTTAAAGCAACTGTAGTTGTAAAACCTGAAGTAACTTTAGGCGAATACAAAGGTCTTGAAGTAGAAGCAGTAAACACAGAAGTGACAGCAGAAGATGTAGATGCTGAAATTAAAGCATTACAAGAAAAACAAGCTGAACTTGTTGTAAAAGAAGAAGGAACAGCTGAATTAGGCGATACAGTAGTAATGGATTTTGAAGGATTCCAAGATGGAGTTGCTTTCGAAGGTGGAACAGCTGAGAACTTTTCACTTGAATTAGGTTCTGGTCAATTTATTCCAGGGTTTGAAGAACAATTAGTTGGACTTGCTACTGAAGAAGCTAAAGAAGTAGAAGTAACTTTCCCAGAAGAGTACCATGCAGCTGAATTAGCTGGAAAACCTGCTACATTCAAAGTAACAATCCATGAAATCAAAACAAAAGAACTTCCTGAGTTAGATGATGAATTCGCTAAAGATGTGGATGAAGAAGCAGAAACTTTAGAAGCTTTAAAAGAAAAAATTAAAACACGTTTAGAAAATGATAAAAAACATCAAGCAGAACATGCAGTTCGTGATACAGTGGTAGAAAAAGCTGCTGGAAATGCAACAATTGATATTCCTTCTGCTATGGTTGATACTGAAATTGACCGTATGATGAATGAATTTGAACAACGTCTTCAAATGCAAGGCATGAATCTTGAACTATACTTCCAATTCTCAGGCCAAGATGAAGAAGCACTTAAAGCGCAAATGAAAGAAGATGCGGAGAAGCGTGTACGCGTTAACTTAACAATTGAAGCAATCGCTAATGCTGAAAACATTGAAGTATCTGAAGAAGAAGTAACAGCTGAATTAGCAAAAATGTCCGAAATGTACAATATGCCTACAGATGCTATCACACAAGCACTTGGCGGTACTGAAAACTTAAAAATGGATATAAAAATGAGAAAAGCAATCGATTTTCTTGTGGAAAACAGCAAAACTGTTGCATAATAGAAGTAATTAAAAAACTAAGGCGCGAATCAATCGTGCCTTAGTTTTATATTCACACCATGTAACATATAATATATTTAACAGATTTCATTTAGTTTTATGTACAGGAATATATACATACTTTGACAGCTGTTAATATTTCCAGATTTAAGTTTGTGAAAAATGGATATGCTTAAAAGAAGTACATAAGTTTTATTCCCGTCGGATTAGTCTAGTTTAAACGAAGAGCGTATCGTTTCCTGTACATACGACCATATGTTACAATGCAATACATAACTGTTGTAAGATTTTTTTGAAAAAGAAGATTCAAACAATAATCCGTGGGATAAACATATACAAAGAGTTTTAAGGGGTGAAGACATGTTTAAATTTAATGATGAAAAGGGACAGCTAAAATGTTCTTTCTGTGGCAAAACACAAGATCAAGTACGCAAGTTAGTTGCCGGACCAGGTGTGTATATTTGTGATGAGTGCATTGAATTATGTACAGAAATCGTAGAAGAAGAGCTTGGAACGGAAGAAGAAGTAGAATTTAAAGACGTGCCAAAACCTTCTGAAATCCGCGATATTTTGGATGAATATGTTATAGGACAAGATCAAGCAAAAAAGGCGCTGTCGGTTGCTGTCTATAATCATTACAAGCGGATTAATTCTAACAGTAAAATTGATGATGTAGAACTTTCAAAAAGTAATATTGCGATGATTGGACCTACTGGAAGTGGGAAAACGCTTTTAGCTCAAACGCTTGCAAGAATTTTAAATGTTCCATTTGCAATTGCTGATGCTACATCATTAACAGAGGCTGGATATGTTGGAGAAGATGTAGAAAATATTCTTCTAAAACTTATTCAGTCTGCTGATTACGATGTAGAAAAAGCAGAAAAAGGGATTATCTATATTGATGAAATCGATAAAGTAGCCCGGAAATCGGAAAATCCTTCCATTACTAGAGATGTCTCTGGTGAAGGTGTGCAGCAAGCACTTTTGAAAATATTAGAAGGCACTGTGGCAAGTGTTCCTCCACAAGGTGGAAGAAAGCATCCACATCAAGAATTTATCCAAATTGATACAACTAATATTTTATTCATTTGTGGTGGCGCATTTGATGGAATTGAACCGATTATTAAAAGACGTTTAGGGCAAAAAGTAATTGGATTTGGTTCAGAAACGAAACAAGCTGAAGTGGAAGATAAAGATTTACTGTCAAAAGTATTGCCAGAAGATCTTTTGCGCTTTGGATTAATTCCAGAATTTATCGGTCGTCTTCCAGTAATTGCTAGTCTTGGACAATTAGATGAAGAAGCGCTTGTTGAAATTTTGACAAAACCAAAAAACGCATTAGTAAAACAATACAAAAAAATGCTGGAATTAGATAATGTAGAATTGGATTTTGAAGATGGAGCTTTAGTGGAGATTGCTAAAAAAGCAATTGAAAGAAAAACAGGTGCCCGCGGCCTGCGTTCTATCATCGAAGGCATTATGCTTGATGTAATGTTTGACTTGCCTTCACGGGAAGATATTGTGAAGTGCATCATTACAAAAGAGACAGTAATAGATAATGCATCGCCAAAGCTGGTTTTGGAAGATGGAACGGTTATTGAAGAAGAAACAAAAACTTCTGCGTAAAGCAACAGTTAATAAAGTTTTAGGGCTTCCTATTTAATAAATAGGAAGCTTTTTTTGTTGAAAGAGATGTATTCTATAGCTATAAATGAACCAAAAAAATTCCGTTGGGATCAAATGAAGGATTAAAAAAACTGATGATTGGAAAGTTCTATCATTTTTGTAAGAAAAATTGTTTATTCCTACCATTCAAAGGAGATACTACTGTTTATCAGCATGATTTATATTCAGGAGGTATTTATATGAGCTGGACGGAGATTGCTTTATTTGTACAATTGTTCTTTGGAATAATAATTGGTTTATACTTTTGGAATTTATTAAAAAGCCAAAGAACACAAAAAGTATCTATTGATCGGGAATCTAAAAAGGAAATGGATCAATTGCGTAAAATGCGGTCTATCTCTTTAACAGAACCTTTATCAGAAAAAGTGCGCCCGACAAGCTTTGAAGATATTGTAGGCCAAGAGGATGGAATCAAATCTTTAAAGGCAGCGCTTTGTGGGCCCAATCCTCAACATGTCATTATTTATGGACCGCCTGGAGTGGGTAAAACAGCTGCGGCAAGACTTGTTTTAGAAGAAGCCAAAAGAAATAAACGATCACCTTTTAAACCAAATTCTGTTTTTGTGGAGCTGGATGCTACTACAGCAAGATTTGATGAACGGGGAATTGCAGATCCGCTAATCGGTTCTGTTCATGATCCGATTTATCAAGGTGCAGGAGCCATGGGACAAGCAGGAATCCCTCAACCAAAGCAGGGGGCCGTTACAAATGCACATGGCGGTGTCTTATTTATTGATGAGATAGGGGAACTTCATCCGACGCAAATGAATAAATTGTTAAAGGTGCTTGAGGATCGGAAAGTATTTTTAGAAAGTGCTTACTATAACGAAGAAAATACACAAATACCTACACATATACATGATATTTTTCAAAATGGGCTGCCAGCTGATTTTCGTTTAGTCGGTGCAACTACAAGAACGCCGAATGAGATACCGCCTGCTATCCGCTCGCGGTGCATGGAAGTGTTTTTTAGAGAGCTGACAGCAGATGAAGTAGTGAAAATTGGGAAAAAGGCAGCTGATAAAGTAAATCTAGAAATCAGCAAAAAAAGCTTGGAAACATTAGCGGAGTATGCACGCAATGGAAGAGAAGCAGTGAATATTATTCAAATTTCTGCAGGTCTTGCTATAGGAGAAGATAGAAATCATATTAAAGAAGAAGAGTTGGAATGGGTAATCAATTCCAGTCAGCTATCTCCAAGAATGGAAAGAAAAATAAATAAAACTTCTTCGATAGGTTCAGTAAACGGTCTTGCTGTATATGGCACCAATATTGGATCTCTTTTGGAAATAGAGGTAACAGTGATTCCAGCAAAAGAAAAGGGCTCTATTAATATAACTGGTATTGTGGAAGAAGAGAGTATCGGAGGCCAAGGAAAGTCTATTCGCAGAAAAAGTATGGCAAGAGGCTCTATTGAAAATGTAATAACAGTGCTCAGGTCCATGAATGTTCCGGCAGATCAATACGATATCCATGTGAATTTTCCAGGAGGCATTCCAATAGATGGGCCGTCTGCGGGCATTTCTATGGCTACAGGCATCTATTCTGCTATTTATAAATTTCCGGTAGCGCGCAAAGTGGCAATGACAGGTGAGATTAGCATACATGGAAAAGTAAAGCCAGTCGGTGGTGTGCTGGCAAAGGTAAAAGCAGCGCATGCGGCTGGAGCGCAAAAAGTTATTATTCCAAAGGAGAATATGCAAACAGTATTACAAGAAGTGAAAGGCATTGAAATAGTGCCTGTCACAACATTAAAAGAAGTATTAGAACATGCCTTGATAAAGGAGCATGTTATGGAAGAACCAATATCTCCTGCAACTGATTTAACAAAGAAAAAAAGTATGTAAGAAAAAAGCTTTAATTTTCTTAGGGAAAATTAAAGCTTTTTTTCTTCTATAGGTCCAACTGTTATAATAGTGGAACGTTGCATTTATTTTAATGAATAGTGCCTAGAGAACAATATTTTCTTCATTTCTGCTTTCAAGTCTAAATGAGCAAAAAATAAACAGGATATTTTTTATTAAAAAGACATATTACGAGCTGTTTGTTAAAATACTAGGAGTATAAAGTTTTTCTTTTTGTGACTTATACCAAAAACAGTTCTATTTTGTTCCAATCCGCAATAAATCTAGTTAATAGACACTTTTTCATAAATAAGATAGAATTGTACAAAGCATTAGATTTTGAAATGGAATTTTTTATAGCTGGAGGTGCAACATAATGGAGGAAATAAACAATACAATTGTCCCCCTCCTGCCGCTTCGAGGTTTGCTTGTTTATCCAACAATGGTTTTACATTTAGATGTTGGACGTGAAAAATCAGTACAGGCACTTGAAAAAGCAATGGTAGATGACCATTTAATCTTTTTAACGATGCAAAAGGATATGGATATAGATGATCCGACTGAAGAAGATTTATACAAAATAGGAACTTTAACAAAAGTGAAACAAATGCTAAAGCTGCCTAATGGAACTATTCGTGTATTAGTGGAAGGTCTACAAAGAGCGGAAATTCTTGAAATAATCGAGGAAGAAGGGTATTTTTCTGCTAGTTTGCATGTATTTGACGAGGATACTTCCAAAGATATAGAAGATGAAGCTTTGATGCGGACGATGCTGGAATATTTTGAACAATACATAAAAATTTCGAAGAAGATTTCAAATGAAACGCTATCCACTGTTTCTGATATGGAGGAGCCAGGTAGGATGGCAGATATTATCGCTTCCCATTTGCCGATTAAGCTGAAAGAAAAGCAGCATATTTTGGAAACAATCGATAATAAAAAAAGAATGAATTATGTGATTGATATTATTCATAATGAAAAAGAAGTCCTTAGTTTGGAAAAAAAAATCGGACAGCGTGTCAAAAAATCCATGGAAAGAACACAAAAAGAATATTATTTGCGTGAACAAATGAAAGCCATTCAAAAAGAACTTGGAGATAAAGATGGAAAAAGCGGTGAAGTCAGTTCTCTGATGGAGAAAATTGAAGCATGCGGAATGCCGGAGCATGTAAAAGAAACTGCATTAAAAGAGTTGGACCGCTATGAAAAAATTCCCTCTACATCTGCGGAAAGTTCAGTAATTCGCAACTATATTGAATGGCTAATTGCCCTGCCTTGGTCAAAAGCAACAGAAGATGATCTGGATATTCTGAAAGCAGAAAAAATTCTAGATGAAGATCATTATGGTCTAGAAAAAGTGAAAGAAAGAGTATTAGAATATTTGGCCGTTCAAAAATTGACCAATTCCCTAAAAGGCCCTATCCTTTGTTTAGCAGGACCTCCAGGTGTAGGGAAAACTAGTTTAGCCCGTTCTATTGCCAGATCATTAAACCGACATTTTGTGCGTGTTTCTCTTGGAGGCGTGCGTGATGAATCGGAAATTAGAGGACATCGCCGAACATATGTGGGAGCAATGCCTGGCAGAATTATTCAAGGAATGAAAAAAGCTGGAACAGTAAACCCAGTATTTTTGCTTGATGAAATTGATAAAATGTCGAATGATTTTCGCGGAGATCCGTCTGCTGCAATGTTGGAAGTATTGGATCCAGAGCAAAACCACAACTTTAGCGATCATTATATTGAAGAAACATATGATCTTTCAAAAGTTATGTTTGTTGCAACTGCTAATAATTTAGCAACGATTCCAGCGCCGCTAAGGGATAGAATGGAGATAATTTCGATTGCTGGATATACAGAACTGGAAAAAAACCATATTGTAAAAAATCATTTATTGGAAAAGCAAATAAAAGATCATGGATTAACAAAAGGGCAATTGCAAATAAGAGATGATGCCATTCAAAAAATTGTTCGATTATATACAAGAGAAGCAGGAGTGCGCAGCTTAGAAAGACAGATTGCTTCCATTTGCCGTAAAAGTGCAAAAATAATTGTAACAAGCGAAAAGAAAAAAATTGTTGTAACAAGCAAAAATTTGGAAGAATTTCTTGGCAAACCGAAGTTTCGTTTTGGTCAGGCAGAAGAAATTGACCAAGTCGGAGTAGCGACAGGTCTTGCTTATACGACTGTCGGCGGGGATACATTACAAATAGAAGTATCTTTAGCACCTGGAAAAGGCAAACTTGTATTAACAGGCAAACTCGGTGATGTGATGAGAGAATCTGCTCAAGCCGCATTTAGTTATATCCGTTCAAAATCGGAAGAGCTTGGCATTGATCCTAAATTTCATGAAAAACATGATATCCATATTCATGTTCCAGAAGGTGCTGTGCCAAAGGATGGCCCATCTGCCGGCATCACGATGGTAACAGCATTAGTTTCTGCTCTTTCTGGCAGAACGATAAAAAAAGAAGTAGGCATGACAGGGGAAGTTACATTGCGAGGCAGAGTGCTTCCTATTGGCGGCTTAAAAGAAAAATCATTAGGTGCCCATAGAGCGGGATTAACTACTATTATTGCACCAAAAGATAATGAAAAAGATTTAGAAGATATTCCTGAAAGCGTACGGGAAGGACTTGAATTTATTCTTGTTTCCCACGTAGACGAAGTATTAAAACATGCATTGAACGGAAGTGTAAATTCTTGAAAGTAACTAGTGCTGAAATAGTAATAAGTGCAGTAAAACCTAATCAATATCCAGAAAGCGATATTCCTGAATTCGCCTTGGCAGGAAGATCAAATGTAGGAAAGTCTTCTTTTATTAATAAAATGCTTGGAAGAAAGGCGCTTGCCCGCATTTCTTCCAAGCCAGGAAAAACGCAGACATTAAATTTTTATTTAATTAATGAGATTCTTCATTTTGTGGATGTCCCAGGATATGGATATGCGAAAGTTTCTAAAAAGGAAAGAGAAGCATGGGGCAAAATGCTTGAAACATATTTTACAACAAGAGACCAGCTAAAAGCAGTTATTTTAATTACTGATTTAAGGCATCCGCCTACCAAAGATGATGTGCTAATGTATGACTTTTTAAAGCATTATGATATTCCATGTGTCATCATCGCAACAAAGGCAGATAAAATTTCCAAGTCGCAATGGCAAAAGCATTTAAAAGTGACAAAAGAAACATTTGATTTAAGTGATAAGGACTATCTTCTTCTTTTTTCTTCGGAAACAGGAGAAGGAAAAGATAAAGTTTGGTCATTATTGCAGCATTTGGCTAAAAAATAAAACGAAGCGGGGAAACCCTGCTTCGTTTTATTTTTTTTGGATAAATAAATAATAGCTGCCAATAAGAAGAAAAAGGATGGGAATGATCATGCTTACAGTATTTTCCTTTAATTTTAAAAATCCAAGTGATTGGATAATATCTTGAAAAAATAGCAAGAGAATAGCCAATAAAAGAAATAGCATCCCATTTAACAGTCCTTGGCCAGATTTTTGGTTTTGGAGAATAAAACCTAAGGCAATAATAAGAATAAAAGATCCGGTATGATCAGGCCAAATGGCTAATTTATTTATTAAATGAAAATGCAAGCCGAATCCAGCTAAAATAACCCCAGGCAGAATACTGCTATAATCATTTCCTCGATAGCCTTGAATTAAAAAAGCTATGCCAACTATCAATAATAGAGTAGGCCATGTATAAAAATCTGCAAATAGTGGAATATTAAACTCCTTCAATAAAAAATATAATCCAAATCCTATTAAAATAATGCCTGAAAATAATTTTTGACTTTTCATTGTTTCCTCCGCTTCTACTTCCAATAACCTAAGCTTGAATTATAGGGAGATATTTGTTACTGTACATGAAGTAAGCAATATCTTCCGAGCCACTTTTTTTATTGTGGCTAAGATTTTTTATAGATGATTTTTTGTTCCATTGATTTTGGAAATAAAAAGAAAGATCCAAACATCCATTTTTCTTTAGCACTCATCAAGTAATTCGCATGAACAATAAAAATCCCCTGCTTTCATTATAAAACATTTAGAAATAATCAGCTTAAAGTTTTTTATATAGTATAATAATGGGTATAAATAAAAAACTTTTTTATTGCTTATTTAATGGGCAGGGATTAGATTGGGAGGAGAAATGACAAGTTTAGGCAGAACAGCGCTCCTGAAAGCCTCATTGTTAGTTTTACTTTATAAAAGGGTGAATTTTTTCTTCCAATTTAATCGATAAAAAAGGAAAATAAGAATAAACTAAGATTAGTAATATTCGGAAACTAGCAAAGGGCCGTATTGCTTTTTCTTTTTACGTCGGTATCAATTATCAATCTTAATTATTGTTAATTAAAGAATTCACAATATGTTCACAAATATAAAGCTATTTTTTATACATTTATAAAGAAAATTTGCTATAATTAATCCATGTTTAGAATTATTATAAATAAGTGAGCGTTTAATTGAAATAGTTAGGGGTGTCATTTAACTGATGCATATCATAGTTGTTGGACTAAATTATAAAACGGCACCAGTCGAAATACGTGAACGTTTGACGTTTGATTCATCGCAATTGGGAGAGGCAATGAATCAACTGCAATATAAAAAAAGCATATTAGAGAATGTGATCATATCTACATGCAATAGAACGGAAATATATGCGGTTGTCGACCAATTGCATACAGGCCGCTACTATATAAAAGAATTTTTGTCGGAATGGTTTGGAATGGAGCAAAATGAATTTGTTCCATATTTATTTGTCTATGAGCAAGAGGGTGCAATGAACCATTTATTTCAAGTGGCATGCGGGTTAAACTCTATGGTTGTAGGGGAAACGCAAATACTCGGGCAAGTTCGCACAAGCTTTTTAGAAGCTCAAAATAGAAATGTAGTTGGAACCGTATTTAATCAGCTGTTTAAACAAGCTATCACCCTTGCAAAAAGAGCTCATACAGAAACGACTATTGGCGAAAATGCTGTTTCTGTAAGTTATGCTGCGGTTGAATTGGCAAGGAAAATTTTTGGAACGCTAGAAAATAAAAATGTTTTAATATTAGGTGCGGGGAAAATGGGAGAGCTGGCCATCCAAAATTTATATAGCAATGGTGCAAAAAATGTAACGGTGATAAATCGCACATTCGAAAAAGCCCAAGGGTTGGCAGAGCGTTTTGAAGGACAGGCAAAACAGTTTAATGACTTGCAATGCGCTTTAATGGATGCAGATATCGTAATAAGCTCTACTGGAGCAACCTCCTATGTTATCACCAAAAACATGATGCAGTCCGTAGATAAAACTCGCAAAGGCAAACCTCTATTTATGGTGGATATTGCAGTGCCAAGAGATCTAGATCCAGAGATTACGGAGCTTGAAAGTGTTTTTCTTTATGATATAGATGATTTAGAGGGAATAGTAGAAGCAAACATGCAAGAACGTCAAAAAGAAGCGGCGAAAATTATGTTAATGATTGAAGAGGCAATAGTGGAATTTAACCAATGGCTTCACTTGCTTGGCATCGTGCCAGTTATTTCGGAACTTCGAAACAAGGCTCTTACCATTCAATCAGAAACGATGAAGAGCATTGAAAGAAAGATGCCCCATTTAAGCACAAGAGATAAAAAAGTCCTAAATAAGCATACAAAAAGCATCATTAATCAATTGTTAAAAGATCCAATTCTTCAAGTGAAGGAGCTAGCCTCTACTGAAGATGCAGAAAAGTCTCTGCAGCTATTTAAACAAATTTTTCAGTTAGAAGATGCTGTTGCTGTACATGATAAAGAGGAAACAAAAAAAGAAGAGAGAAAACAAAAAACAGATATAGCAGCTCCTTCTTATTCTTATCAAACTACTTTACAATCCTATTAAAAGAAAACTCAATGTAGGCTATTTGATTTTCATAAAATTTACGAGATAATATAAAAGGATCTGATTACTATTCTGTACTGGATTGTAGAGGAGTAACATTATGCAGGATATTTACATGTCAAGACTTCATGAGTTAACGATCATTCTTTATGCATTATCTGTTTTGTTTTATTTTTTTGATTTTATGCATAATAACCAGAGGGCCAATAAAGCTGCTTTCTGGTTACTTTCATTTGTATGGGCGCTGCAAACTTCCTTTCTTATTGTATATATGAAGGAGACAGGGAGATTTCCCGTATTAACCATAATGGAAGGTTTATATTTTTATACATGGGTATTAATATCTTTGTCCCTTGCGATAAATCGCTTACTAAAAGTGGATTTTATTGTTTTTTTTGCAAATGTTCTAGGTTTTATTATTATGGCGATACATACATTTGCCCCTATTCATGAGTCTGGCGGCAAAATAGCGGAAAAAGTGGTATCTGAACTATTATTTATTCATATTACTGCCGCGATTCTTTCCTATGGAGCTTTTTCATTATCGTTTATTTTTTCCGTATTATATTGTGTGCAATATAATCTTCTGAAGAAAAAACAATGGGGAAAAAGGTTAATAAGAATCCCTGACTTGGCTAAGCTAGAATATATATCCTATTTGCTTAATGTTATTAGTGTGCCAATTCTGTTAATTGCATTAATACTTGGAATTCAATGGGCGATTATCCAAAAGCCAGCTTTTTTTTGGTATGATCCGAAAATAATTGGTTCCTTTATTATTTTATTTATCTACAGCATTTACTTATATTTACGGGCTACCAATAAACTAAGAGGAAAAAATATTGCAGTGCTTAATATTATGAACTTTTTGATGGTGATGGTTAATTTTATCTTTATTGGAAAATTTTCTTCTTTTCATTTTTAACAACATTATGATTTATTTTGAAAAATTCTTTTTATACAGCATCAAGGGAATGAAAAGATAAAAGAACTTTGGAGGGTTTTATGAGAAAGATTATTGTTGGTTCACGAAAAAGCAAGTTAGCTATTACACAAACAAACTGGGTTATTGATCAGTTAAAGAAGCTTGATCCTTCCTTTGAGTTTGAAGTAAAGGAAGTGGTGACAAAAGGGGATGTTATTTTAGATGTCACTCTTTCGAAAGTTGGCGGAAAAGGACTTTTTGTAAAAGAGATAGAGCAAGCTATGCTGGATAAAGAAATTGATATTGCTGTACATAGTATGAAAGATATGCCGGCTGTATTGCCAAAAGGGCTAATTATTGGCTGCATTCCGCAAAGAGAAGATCATAGAGATGCATTAATCAGCAAAAATCATAAATCGCTGAACGAGTTAAAGGAAGGGGCAATTGTTGGGACAAGCAGCTTAAGACGAGGTTCACAGATTCTCAGCATTAGACCAGATCTACAAATTAAATGGATAAGAGGAAATATTGATACGAGATTAAAAAAATTAGAAACCAATGATTATGATGCTATTATTTTGGCTGCAGCTGGGCTGTCCAGAATGGGATGGACAAAGGATGTTGTAACAGAATTTTTAGAACCAGAAGTTTGTTTGCCAGCTGTTGGTCAAGGAGCTCTGGCAATTGAGTGCAGAGAAGATGATAAAGAGATATTGGAACTTCTCAGCAAATTTTCTAATGAAAAGACAACTCGAACAGTTTTTGCAGAAAGAGCTTTTCTAAATAAAATGGATGGCGGCTGCCAAGTGCCGATAGCTGGTTATGCAACAATACAAGAAAATAATGAAGTAAGTTTGACGGCTCTTGTTGCATCACCAGACGGCAAAAAAATTTTTAAACAAGAAGTAAGTGGAAGCAATCCTGTCGAAGTTGGCGAACAGGCTGCAGCTATTTTAACAGAAAAAGGTGCAAAAAAATTAATTGATGAGCTAAAAGAGGAGAATATTATTGATGGATGAGCCGCTTAAGGGGAAACGCATTCTTATTCCCCGCTCTAAAAAGCAAGCAGCTTCTCTCGTGAGAAAAGTGGAGGATTATGGGGGAATAGCCATAGAAATTCCACTATTGGCCTTTAAGAATGTAGCGATTCCGTTGGATGTGCAGCGAAAATGCATAGAGAAACCTTATTATAAGTGGCTTGTTTTCACAAGTAGCAATGGAGTGAGAGCTTTTTTTCAACAGCTGCCAAATCTTCGGCAAAAAACTATGAAAGTTGCTGCAATTGGAGAAAAAACAACAAATGCATTAAGGGAATACGGCATTTCTGTTGATTTTATGCCAAGTAAATATGTAGCAGAAACATTTGCACAAGAATTTTTGCCAGTTTTAAAGATCAATGACAAGGTATTGATTGTAAAAGGAAATTTAGCTCGCGACTATTTATATACGACACTGAAAACCACTCAATCGCAAATAGAAGAAATTATAGTCTATCAAACGTATTTTCCCCAAGAAAGCGAGGAATTGCTTTCTAAAAAGCTAAAAGCTAATAAGCTGGATGTCCTGATTTTTACAAGTGCATCCACAGTAGATCATTTTATGTTTGTTATAGATAAATATAAATTGCATCGCCAGTTAAAAGATTGCACGATTGTTTCTATTGGTCCTGTTACAAGAGACAGGTTAAGGTATTATCAGCTAGAAGCAGATGTGATGCCTGACGATTATACCGTTGAAAGCATGATAAAATCATTGGGCAGCTATTTTAAAATGAAATAATAGAGGGAGAGACTAATAAATGTCAATTGAATTTAAACGTCATCGCAGATTAAGACAATCTGCAAATATGAGAGCATTAGTAAGAGAAAATTATTTACATATTGAAGACTTAATTTATCCTATCTTTGTTGCAGAAGGAGAAAATATAAAAAAGGAAATCTCTTCTATGCCTGGCATTTATAATTTTTCATTGGATCGATTAGGGGAAGAAATGGATGAAGTGCAAAGCCTAGGCATTAAATCGGTGTTATTATTTGGGTTGCCGCTGGAAAAAGATGAATGCGGAACACAAGCATTCCATGATCATGGCATTGTCCAAGAGGGCATTCGTTTTATCAAAAAGAACTATCCTGATATGGTGGTTATTGCAGATACATGTTTATGCGAATATACAAGCCACGGACATTGCGGGGTAGTGGAAGAAGGCAAAGTATTAAATGATGAATCATTAGAACTATTGGTGAAAACAGCGGTAAGCCAAGCTGAAGCAGGTGCAGATATTATTGCGCCATCCAATATGATGGATGGATTTGTTGCTGCAATTCGCAAGGGATTGGATGAAGCTGGGTTTTTAGAGACGCCGATTATGTCATATGGCGTTAAATATTCTTCTGCCTTTTATGGACCATTTCGGGAAGCAGCAGACAGTACGCCCCAATTTGGGGATCGCAAAGCTTATCAAATGGATCCGGCCAATCGCTTAGAAGCATTAAGGGAAGCAGAATCGGATGTAGCAGAGGGGGCTGATTTTCTGATTGTTAAACCGGGATTGCCGTATTTGGATATTGTCCGCGATATGAAAAATGCACTTAAATTGCCAATCGTTATTTATAATGTAAGTGGAGAATACAGTATGGTCAAAGCGGCTGCGCAAAATGGCTGGATTGATGAAGAAAAAATCGTCATGGAAATGCTTGTTGGCATGAAACGAGCGGGTGCAGATCTAATCATGACCTATTTTGCAAAAGATGCAGCAAAAATGCTGAGAGAACAATAGAAACGGGGGAAAAAATATGCGTTCATATCAAAAATCAGAAGAGGCTTATAAAGAAGCTGTGGAATTAATGCCTGGCGGGGTAAACAGTCCTGTACGTGCATTTAAATCAGTGAAACGCAATCCTGTATTTATGGAATCTGGAAAAGGGTCAAAAATATACGATATTGACGGCAATGAATATATTGACTATGTGCTAAGCTGGGGACCATTGATTTTAGGACATGCTAATGGGCAAGTAGTAGAAGGCATAAAAAAAGTGGCAGAACGTGGTACAAGCTTTGGTGCGCCAACATTGATTGAAAATAAGCTGGCAGCTCTTGTGAAAGAACGAGTTCCTTCTATTGAAATTATTCGCATGGTTTCTTCAGGTACAGAAGCAACGATGAGTGCAATTCGTTTAGCGCGAGGCTATACTGGCAGAAATAAAATTATTAAATTTGAAGGATGCTATCATGGGCATGGGGATTCCTTATTAATTAAGGCCGGTTCCGGTGTAGCAACACTAGGCTTGCCGGATAGTCCTGGAGTGCCTGAAGGAATAGCGGCTAATACGATAACAGTTGCATACAATGATTTAGAAAGCATTAAATATGCTTTTGAAAAGTTTGGAGAAGATATTGCAGGCATTATTGTAGAACCAGTAGCTGGAAATATGGGAGTTGTTCCACCTCAAGAAGGTTTTCTTCAAGGACTTCGTAATATAACAACACAATATGGGGCATTGTTAATTTTTGATGAAGTAATGACAGGGTTCCGTGTGGACTATGGTTGTGCACAATCATATTTTGGCATTACCCCAGATCTAACTTGTTTAGGAAAAGTCATAGGGGGCGGATTGCCTGTAGGAGCGTATGGGGGTAAAGCTGAAATTATGAACCAAATAGCTCCAAGTGGTCCGATTTATCAAGCAGGGACTCTTTCAGGAAATCCATTAGCAATGACGGCAGGATATGAAACACTATCCCAACTCACAAAGGAAACATATGTTGACTTTATTCAAAAAGCAGATAAATTGGAAGCAGGTTTATATGCACATGCGAAAAAGCACGATATACCTCTTACAGTGAATCGTGCAGGATCCATGATTGGTTTCTTTTTTACAAATGAAGATGTTAAAGATTATGAGAGTGCAAAAACATCTAATTTAGACCACTTTGCAGCATTTTATAATAGTATGTTAGAACAAGGGATATTTTTGCCTCCTTCCCAATTTGAGGGACTTTTTCTTTCTACAACATTAACAGATGAAGATATCGAGAAGACGCTTCAAGCTGCTGAAGTGGCATTTTCTCAGTTGAAAGGATAAACTACTCCTTTTTTGCCTCTGTAATAATTCGGAAAAATAAAGATTTACTATTAAAACAATGCGATTTTCTTCGGAAGATTGCATTGTTTTTTTTGCTTATGAATAGTATAGATAAGTCCAGTCGCTATTTGCCAAATTAGCTGTTTGATAGGTCATTCTTTAAGAGAATAGCTTATTATTTTCATCTAATGATATAGAGGAAAAGGTTTTACAATCGAAAAATATACTTGATTTCTCCAGAATCTAATCATAAAAAAGAATTTTGCTTCATAAGTTGTAATTGACATAGTGATTAACGTAAAGGAATGAAGGGAGGAGTCGCTTTGTCTTTAGAAAATGCGTCTAATTTACGGTTTTCATTGGAAGAGTCTGTTTGGTTTCAAAAAGGACAGGAAGTAGCAGACCTGCTTTCGATATCACTTGATCCAAATATAACTATCCAAGAAAACGATCAGTATATTACTATTCAGGGATCTTTAGAATTAACGGGTGAATACATTAGGGTTCAGGAAGAACAAGAAGAAGAAGAAGTATTTCAAACTCCTAAATTGGTTCATTCCGTTATGGAAAGGGAAGAAGGAATTTGCGAATTTCTTCATCATTTTCCTGTTGATATTACGATTCCCCGAACAAGAATTAGCAGCCTAGAGGAAATTGAAGTAGATATTGAAACATTTGATTATGTTTTTCCTGAAAGAAGCTGTTTAAATTTAACGGCAGATTTATCTATTTCCGGTTTAGCCAATTATGGAGAGCAGGAAGAAGGGCAAGAACCAGAAGCAGAGGAAGTAGAGGAGTTTGAGCTTGCTTTCAGAGGAACTGAAGAAGTAGAGCTGCCAGTTTGGGAAGTGGAAGAAGAACCTGTTGAGATAAAAGTGAGTCCATTACAAGGGATCAGCCCCCTTATAGAAGAAGATGCTGATCGAATTGCTGCTGAAGAGATAGATGATTTATATGCCCCTTTTGAAACAGAAGTGAGAAGGTCCCCTGAAGAAGAACAAGAAGTTCAGGAAGAAGAGGATGTTATTATTCCGTTTTTCGTACAGCCAGAATCAGAAGAGGAAAAAAATCCTGCTGCTAAATCTGATGTTGCTATACCAGAAATGAAAGTTAGCATGTTTAGAAATGAAAAAGAAATCTATTCAGCAGAAGAAGTATTTCAAAAGCCGCCGCAAGAATCATCAGAATTAAAATTAGAAGAATCCTCTTACGAACAAGAAGAGAAAGAGCCAGTGATGGAAGAGGAATCCTCTTCTTCAGATGGAAAACAGGGCAAAAAGAAAAAAAGCATTTTTAATAAAACAAAATCATTAACATTTACAGAGTTCTTCGCAAGAAAAGAGGAAGAGACACATACAAAAATAAAAATTTGCATTGTTCAACATGGGGAAACCCTAGAAAGCTTAAGCGACCGCTATAATGTAAATGCACTAAGCATTCTAAAGGAAAATCGAATGGAGGCAAATCAAGATATTTCGGAAGGACAGGTGTTATATATACCTGTTAAATTTACACAAAAGTAATGAGGAAGGAACAGATCAAGTATGGCGGCATCCCTGCTTGACTGTTTTCTTTTTCCCTTTATATAAGAAGAATGTGTTTTTAACAAGAAAGAGTGGCGCGTATGACTGAAAAAAATTTGCTAAAAAAATATACACCGATTTTAAAGCCTTACGCAGTGGAGCCGCATTTCATTGAGGAGTTTAATCGCATTACAAAAATCTATTGCAGTAAGGGAACATTTGCATTAAAGTCTGTTGATCCACATAAAGGATCAGACTTTACTAAACATGTTAGAACACTTTATCAAAAGGGCTATAATCGGATTGTGCCTATTTTTCCAACTGTTGATGGAAGATATGCAGTATTATATGAGCAAAGATTGTATTATTTAATGCCTTGGCTTCCAAATGATGAACGGGAAAACTATTATAAAAAGCATCAGCAAATGTTTCGGGAACTAGCGAGGCTCCATATCTTATCTTCTAAAGAAGTGACGGTGGAAAAAGAAGATCGGGAAGAGCACTATGAAAATACATTGCTTGAATTAGAAAAAGAGCAGGAGCTATTAGAAGGCTTTATCGAACAATGTGAAAATAAAGAGTATATGTCTCCATTTGAGTTAATGTTTTGCATGTATTATCATGACACGAAACAAGCATTAACTTATTCGGAAAATAAATTAAAGGATTGGTTTGAAAAAACAAAAGAGGATGAGAAGGCAAGGGTATCGATTATTCATGGTAAAATCTCTCCAGAACATTTTCTTTATGATGAAAAAGGCTATGGTTATTTTACAAATTTTGAAAATGCAAAATATGGTCCTCCTAGCCATGATTTGCTTCCCTTTTTAGCAAGATCGCTAAAAACAGCGCCAAGACAAAATGAAGATTGTATAGATTGGCTGTATACCTATTTTAATTATTATCCTCTTCGAGAAGAGGAAATGCTTTTGTTTTTAAGCTATTTAGCCCATCCTGGTCCTATTCTTCGCGTCTGCGAGAAGTATTTAAAAGGGGAACAAACAGCAAATGAAAGAAAGTATGTGCAAAAATTGCTTAAGCAGTATTGGCTATTAAAAAATACTGAATATATTGTCATGAGAATAGAGGAAGTGGAGAAGCAAAAAAAAGCACAGCAGGAAGCGCAGCAAGAAACCCAAGATTAATCAAGTTTTGGGTTTCTTGCTGTGCTTTTTAAGGTTTTCTTCGCTATTTGACCCGCAAGCTGAATGCACTTTACTTTCCGCGGGTAGACGACTGAGCCGCTTTATTGTTGCACTCCTGCAGGGTCTTGCCTGTCTCGCTAATCCTCAGGAGTCTCGGTGTATTCAGCTTGCTCAGTAATTCCACAAGTTTTATTACCAAATAAAAAACTTAATATAAAACAGCCTTTTTAAAATAAATTTTTTATAATAAATTCCACAGTCAACGAAAAGATCTAACATACTATTTATCGAAAAATAATAAGAATCTGTATAAATTAAAAAAATAACGGTTATCCTTATTGACGAAAATCCCTTTTTTTCGGTAGTATAGCTATATATATAAATAAAGGCAATGACAGGGAGTAGTACAATGTATAAGTTGAATTGTAGAGAGGAAATCATTTGCTGAAAGATTTCTATTCAATCCATTGGAAGGTAGCCCTTGAGCTTCTTTTGCGAACGGTAATTTCTTATTAGTGAAAGACGGATAGATTCCGATATCATCTATAAAGAGCCAATATACTTTATATTGGAAAAAAGGTGGTACCGCGAACAAAACTCCATTCGTCCTTTTATGACGATAGGGGTTTTTTTATTTGCCAAAATATTTTGATTTGAATGGAATAAATAATTAGGAGGAAAAAATAAATGGAACCAAATGAAATTTCAATGCCTACAAAATACGATCCAAAAGAAATTGAAAAAGGACGTTATGACTGGTGGATAAATAATAAGTTTTTTGAAGCGAAACCGACCGAAGGAAAAGAACCCTATACTATTGTAATTCCACCGCCAAATGTTACAGGTAAACTGCATTTAGGCCATGCTTGGGATACAACGCTGCAAGATATTCTGACAAGAATGAAAAGGATGCAAGGTTATGATGTATTGTGGCTTCCTGGAATGGACCATGCAGGAATTGCAACACAAGCGAAAGTGGAAGAAAAACTGCGCAGTCAAAATATAAGCAGATATGATTTGGGAAGAGAAAAATTTGTGGAAGAAACATGGAAATGGAAAGAAGAATACGCAAGCCATATTCGGGAACAATGGGCTAAATTAGGACTTGGATTAGATTATTCAAGAGAACGTTTTACATTAGATGAAGGTTTATCTAAAGCGGTTCGCGAAGTGTTTGTTTCCCTTTACAATAAAGGTTTGATCTACAGAGGGGAATATATTATCAACTGGGACCCTTCTACAAAAACAGCACTTTCTGATATTGAAGTAATTTATAAAGATGTGCAGGGTGCATTTTATCATATGAAGTATCCATTGGCGGATGGATCTGGATATATTGAAGTGGCTACAACTCGTCCAGAAACGATGCTTGGAGATTCGGGCGTTGCTGTACATCCGAAAGACGAACGCTACCAGCATCTAATTGGCAAAACAGTTATTCTGCCGATTGTTGGAAGAGAAATCCCGATTGTAGCAGATGATTATGTAGAAATGGATTTTGGTTCTGGAGCAGTTAAAATGACACCTGCACATGATCCAAATGACTTTGAAGTAGGAAACCGCCATAATTTAGAAAGAATTCTTGTAATGAATGAAGACGGCACAATGAATGATCGTGCAGGCAAATATAAAGGCATGGATCGTTTCGAATGCCGCAAACAAATTGTAAAAGACCTTCAAGAAGCAGGCGTTTTATTTAAGATTGAAGAGCATATGCATTCTGTTGGGCATTCAGAAAGAAGTGGAGCAGTTGTAGAACCATATCTTTCTACACAATGGTTTGTTAAAATGCAGCCACTTGCAGATGCAGCTGTGGCGTTGCAAACAGAAGAAGACAAAGTAAACTTTGTACCAGAACGTTTTGAAAACACGTATTTGCGCTGGATGGAAAATATTCGTGATTGGTGCATTTCCCGTCAGCTTTGGTGGGGACACAGAATTCCAGCGTGGTATCATAAAGAAACTGGCGAAATTTATGTAAATCAAGAGGCTCCAGAAGATTTGGAAAACTGGGAGCAAGATACAGATGTTCTGGATACATGGTTCAGTTCCGCATTATGGCCATTTTCAACAATGGGCTGGCCTGAAAAGGAAGCAGAAGATTTTAAACGCTACTATCCGACAGCAGCGCTCGTAACTGGATATGATATTATTTTCTTCTGGGTGTCTCGCATGATTTTCCAAGGGCTAGAATTTACAGGAGAACGTCCATTTAAAGATGTGTTAATACATGGTTTAGTGCGCGATGAACAAGGCCGAAAAATGAGTAAATCATTAGGAAATGGCGTTGATCCAATGGATGTTATTGCAAATTATGGTGCAGATTCTCTTCGCTATTTCTTATCTACTGGCAGTTCACCAGGTCAAGATTTGCGCTTTAGCATGGAAAAAGTAGAATCTACATGGAATTTTGCCAATAAAATTTGGAATGCTTCCCGTTTTGCATTAATGAATATGAATGGTTTAAAATATGAAGAAATTGATTTATCTGGAGAAAAATCTGTAGCGGATAAATGGATTCTAACAAGGCTAAATGAAACAATTGAAACGGTAACCCGTCTTTCTGACCGCTATGAATTTGGAGAAGTCGGCCGTGTGCTTTATAACTTCATTTGGGATGATTTCTGCGATTGGTATATTGAAATGGCAAAACTTCCATTATACGGGGAAGATGAACAAGCAAAACTAACGACTCGTTCCATTTTGGCCTATGTTTTAGATAACACAATGCGTTTATTGCATCCGTTTATGCCATTTATTACAGAGGAAATCTGGCAGAACCTTCCTCATGCAGGTGAGACGATCACAACAGCAAAATGGCCAGAGGTGAATCCAGAATGGACAGATAAAAAAGCTGCAAATGATATGAAATTATTAGTAGAAATTATTCGATCTGTGCGCAACAGCCGTGCTGAAGTAAATACACCAATGAGCAAAAAAATCAGCATTTTATTAAAAGCAAAAGATGCAGATGTGCAAAGCACATTAGAAGAGAACAAAGCGTATATAGAACGTTTCTGCAATCCAGAGAATCTAGTGATCGCAACAGAAATTGCTACTCCTGACAAGGCGATGATTTCTGTTATTACAGGAGCAGAAATTATTCTTCCATTGGAAGGATTAATTAATATGGAAGAAGAAATTGCCCGTTTAACAAAAGAGCTGGACAAATGGAATAAAGAAGTTGAACGTGTTCAGAAAAAACTAGGAAATGAAGGATTTGTGAAAAAAGCTCCTGAAAAAGTAATCAATGAAGAAAAGGCAAAAGAAAAAGATTACTTAGAAAAAAGAGCAACAGTTGAGGCACGCATTAAAGAATTAAAAGGCGAAGCGTAAAAGCGGGGCAATAAGGCAAGAAACAAGACGAATCCTAACTTGGATTCGTCTTGTTATATAAGTCAATTTATGATAATAAAAAGCGGGTGTAGAAATGTTTCAAACATATGAAGATTCATTAGGCTGGATTCATTCCCGTCTAAGATTAGGAATAAAACCAGGTTTAACAAGAATGAATAGGATGATGGAAAAACTGAATTTTCCTGATGAAAAATTAAAAACTGTCCATATTGGAGGAACAAATGGAAAGGGATCAACCGTTACGTATCTTCGGTGCATATTAGAAAGTGGAGGATTAACAGTTGGCACCTATACATCGCCTTATATTGAGCAATTTAATGAAAGAATAAGCATTAACGGCGAACCTATAAGTGACGAAGATATTATAAAACTATGCAATATTTTGTATCCAATTGTGGCGGAAATGGATCAAATGGAAATTGGTGGTCCAACCGAATTTGAAATCATCACAGCTATGTCCTTTTATTATTTTGCGTTTATTAAGCCCGTTGATATAGTTATTTATGAAGTTGGTCTCGGAGGACGTTTTGATTCGACGAATATCATCTATCCCATTTTATCCATCATCACAAGTATTGGCTTAGACCATACAGCTATATTAGGGGATACATATGAGGAGATTGCCAGGGAAAAAGCAGGGATCATCAAAAAAAATACGCCAATTATTGCTGCAATAAAACAAGAAGAAGCATTAGCAGAAATTATTAAAAAAGCGGAGACAGAGAATGCCCCTACTTATTTTCTTGATAAACACTTTATAATAGATAATCTTATATCATGGAAGCAAGGAGAAAGCTTTACGTTTCAAACTGCTGCAGAAAAACTTGAAGATTTGCAAATAGTGATGATGGGAAAACATCAGATTGAAAATGCATCATTAGCGGTGATGGCAGCAAGCCTATTAAGAAAAGAAATATTCCCTCAAATTACACAAGAGCATATCCGGCTGGGGCTGAAAGGAGCGAAATGGCCGGGGCGTTTTGAAATGGTATCAGAAAAGCCTCTTGTCATTTTAGATGGAGCTCATAATGAAGAAGGAGTACAGGCTTTAACAGCAGAGTTAACCAAACGATTTAAAGATAAAAAAAAGGCGATTATTTTTGCGGCACTTTCTGATAAAAAAACGGATAAAATGATCTATCAGCTTGATAGGATTGCCGATAAAATTATTTTTGTGTCTTTTGACTATCCGCGTGCAGCAACATGCCATGAGCTATATAAAGAAAGCCGTCATCAACAAAAGACTTATTCAATAGATTGGAAAAAATCAATTGAGGAACAATTAGAGGAAATGGAAGAAGACTCTATGCTTATTGTTACAGGTTCCCTTTATTTTTTATCTGCTGTAAAAGCTTATTGGAAAGGCAAAAGAACGGCAAAATAAGTGGAAATATAAATAAATGTCAACTGTTATCTGTATGCAGGAGATAACTTCGGAAGAAAAATAAAAATACCCAAAGAAGGATATACTTTTGCCAAAAAAAATTGGCAAGCATTAATCAGTCTGAAGGTTGCTGCAATTGGCACTCTTTTTATTTTTAGTCTCCCGCCTGCTTATTTTGCTGAAAGTATTGGTTGTCTGCGGGCAGGCTGGGCTAGAGATATTAATGCTGAAATAAGAGGTGGAGTATTTGGTTAAGCCACCAGTAAAAATATCAATCTGGGCAGTTTGGCTTATGCTGCTGCCATTTGTATTATGCTTTCTTTATCAAACCTATCCACCAAAGATTGATAGCAATGCATCAGATATATTAGCATTTTTGCTTTTTATGTCAGTTGTCGCAAGTATGCCGATGATGATAAATGGGAGATCGGTGTTTTTTCTCCAATGGGCCAGTCTTTTTGTGTTTTTAATTTTCGGATTATTTATTGAAACAGTGCTTGTACAGCTGGCGTTCATCCCAATTTTGCTGCAGTTAAGATTATCAAAAGAAACAAGTTTTCGATTGCCGTTAAATTCCAGCATGTTTTTTCTGATTTCTATATTTAGCGGGCTTATTTATTATGGGCTGGGTGGATAACATGCGGCAGATATTTTGCTTTATTCAAATTCTCTTTTTTTTTGGTTATTTTATATCCGCTTATTTATTTTTTGTTAAATGCAATTTTGATTTATTTTATTAGCCGAGTTGTATATAAGAGTAAAAAAATTTTTTTACACTAGTTTTGGGATGGGAGTTTGTAAAAACACTTGTTACTTATTCAGTAGGCATTGCTTTATATATTATGTATGAACAAATTGGCTTAATTTTCCTTATTTTAACTGGCATCCCTTTTATTTTTCTTACGGTTATGTTGCGTTTTTATCATTCAAGCAGAACAGTAAATGACTATTTAAAAGCAATCGCCGAATTGGGATATCAATTAACTCAAAATTTACAAGTGAAAGAAACAATTGATTTTTTTACTAATAGTTTATACAAGCTATTTAAAGTGGATTTTGTATTATACATGAGGGTAGAGAATAAAAGTGTTTTTTCTTCCTTCTCAGATGTGTTGTTTATAAATGAAGGGATTTGCGGCAATGTCCTTGCAACAAAGGACCGGTTATTTATCATAAAAAAGTGGAATGGCTGCCCTATATTCTTTTATCATCAAACAAAGCATGAAAAATCAGACAGAAAAAATAAAAATTACTGCATCAACTGGTTTGGCCAGTGCCCCAAACGATGCAGATGAACCGCCAGCCTTAATAAGGCATGCAGATAGGGTTCTTTATACTGGAGCAAAGCAAGCGGACAGAAATCGTGTAGCGAGATATATGAAGTAAGAAAATAGTTATTTATTTGTGAGAACTTCTAGATTGGGAGTTCTTTTTCTTTTTCTATCTCAACAAAGGGAATAGAAATTCGGCAAATGCAATAATAGAATGGTGAGAATTGGAATTACAATAAGATAGAAAATAAGTATCATGGTAAAAAAGTACTTGGTATAATGAAATAAATTAATGTTTAATGATAATTTTAGTTCAAGAGTAATGGAATTGGAGTGGAAATTGATGAGGAGAACGCTTTTTTATAGTAAATATTTAGTAGCATTGCTGCTTGTTATATTGGTTTTTCCAAATGTCACAAGTGCAGCATCAACCAGCCCCGCGGTTAGTTTTACTGTAGCCCCTTCACAGAGTGAGATTGTTAAGCCATCGGGCAGCTCTGCACAAGGAAGTTTAGATATACGATTATCGCCAGAAGGAAAAGCTACAAATGCTAATCGTTCTCCAATAGATGTAGCCTTTATTTTCGATAAATCAGGATCAATGGATGAATTGGGTGATAATCCATTGAAATTTCTTAGTGCAAAAAATGCGATGTCAGAAGCGGTAAATTACTTTAGTGCAGATCCAAATAAAAATGATCGGTTTGCATTTATTCCATTTTCAAGTGATGTGGAAACAGATAAAGTAGTTGGTTTTCCAATCGTATCTTTACCGACAACAGGTACAGTTAAAGCCAATCTGCAAACAATCAAAACGAGAGCACAAGGTTTGTCTGCTGTAGGGGGGACAAATTATACGCAATCTTTTCAAACAGCCAATAACATGTTGACTGCAGCTAGCAGCAATGTGAATAAATATATTTTCTTTTTAACAGATGGTCAGCCAACTTCTTCACAAGCTGTAGAAAGCTTTGAAGACACAGTCAAGGTAAAAGTAGGATCAGAAAAGAAATGCTTTTTTGGCTATTGTTGGTATGAAGATGTGTATGAAACAAAAACACAAACGGTGAATGATACGGTTACGTATACTATTTATTCCAATAATACGGCAAAAGCTGTAAGGTCAAATGGCACGATGACTACAACAAAACTAAGCACAGTCCAAAATGCAATCAAGTCCCATGTTCAAACAGAGGTTACAAATCTGGCGAACAATAATATTAAACTTTATTCAATAGGATTCGGCACAAATAGCGAAGTGGATATGCCCTATTTGCAAAAGCTTTCAGAAACAACGGGAGTAACGGCACAGCAAGCCTCTACCACTACAATTGCCAAAATTTTCGAGGATATTTCTCAAAAAATTGCTACACCAACTATTACAGCAACGGTAAAAATTAATATCTCTAAATTTGGAGATAAGGTAAAATTAGCCGATGGAGCAAATGCAACAGTAGACAGTTCGGGAAATATTATTATAAAAAAAGATATCTTATTTCCAATTAATCAAGAGATAAACAGTCCTATTGATGTGTCTCTTCCTTTGACATTTAGCAGTACTGGAACGTATAGCTTTGACAATATTGCACTGCAGTATCGCGACCTTGAAGGTGTATGGCGCGAAAAAACAGCCAGTACAACAATAATAGTTAAAGATGATGCGCCAGCAGGATTTAATTCATCAATGACATTGGAAAAAGAAGTAAATGAGTTGAATAATTTAATCAAAACAAGTAATTCTACAGATAAAACCAATTATTTTAATGTTAATTACTCATTAAAGCCTGCTAATCTTGTAAATAGTACTGTAAGCGGAAAACTTGCTAATTTAGTAATAAAACAGCCTATTCCGAATGGTGTATCACTAGTTTCAACAACTAATGCAGCAGAACAAGTCATTGATGGGCAAAGATATGCCGTCATTAGTTTGTTGAATAAGGAAGCAAGTTATGCCAAAGGAAGCTTTTCGCCAACAGAAATAACTTCAAGTATACAATTTAAGGTGGATTATGCAGTATATAATTTAACTATGCCTAAAGCTAGCTTGACTTATACTGATTCCCGTTTTACAGGCAGCAATGCAACAAGCATTCCTGCTTCAACCCAATCTATTAATATGAAAGTACAGCTAAAAGAGCAAACTGCTAATAAATATGAAGGTGACGCAGTAGGGATTATAGAAAAGAAAGAGCTATCGACAAATGCTAAACTTGCCCAAACAGAAGTGCCTAATGATTATAATTTGCCAAATAAAGCAGTAAAAGATATGGTATTTAAATCAGGATCCAGCAATAAAACAATTGAGATAACTTATTCTGATAATAGCAAAGCTTATTTATACATGATTCCGGATTATGATTTGATTGGAAAGGATACAGGGAAAAAATATAATAGTAACGATACGTCCGCTGAGTCAATTAATGGAACAATATCTCAAAAGGTAGCTGGAAATAATGTAGTGTATTATTATCAAATCAATAACAGCAGCCAATCAACAGGCTGGAAAGAGTTTACTCTAAATAATGTTATACCAATTACTGACGCAGGATTAAATGAAATAAAGGTTAGGGCAGTCGGCGGATTTGCTAATAATGAAGAAGTTTCTAAAAAGATTACCATTTCAAAAATAGTGAAATCGATCTCTGTTCAGCCAAATCCGATTGAATTGACGGTTGGCAAAACAGGGAGCTTTACGCTAACAATTGCTCCTGATGATGCGACAAATAAAAACTTAGATATTAAAATTTCCAATCCGTCCATAGCTAGTTTAATTCCTGGACAAAATACCATACTAGGAAATCAAGATGGAACAACAGAATTAATTGTAAAATCGATAGATGGATCTAATCTAGAAGTTAAGGTGCCGATTAAGGTTGTAGATCCATATATAGCATTAGAAGAAATAAAATTTGAAAAACCAGTGTACAAAGTGGAAATTAGTGAGAATAACAATAATCTTGTCCCAATAAAAGATTTGTTGATTTTTAACCCATCTAATGCTACGAATAAGGAATTGGAAAGTGTTGTTTCTAGTATGCCTGATAAGGTGGAAGTAGTGAAAATCAATGATGAGTTTTATGTGAAAGGAGTAAAGATTGGATATTCTAACATTACAGCTACTGCTGAGGAGCAGAAAAATGGCAAAAAGCCAAAAGACTCTGCATTATTTGAAGTGGTAAAAGATAGCGGTTCGTCAGATAATAATGACGGTACAAATGAAGATACCGGCGAAGGACGCTGGTAACGGATATTGATAGAGAAAGGGGAATTACACTCAAAATGCGATCCCCTTTTTTGTCTACTCTATAATAAATTCGTCTGGAATAATTTGCAGTTTATCAACGATTGGCAGGGCATCAATGCCTTTAAGCAATACATCCTTGTCATAATCGACGATAAAACGGGATAAATAGTTTTCTGAAGATCGTGGAATACTGACAATATTTCTTACTTTGGAATTTGCTCTTATGGCATTGATTTCTAATGAACGTTTTGCAAAAATTCCCCCTTTAATATAAAACAATGATCCGACTCCATATAATTCTGCATCTTCCTCTGTATAAAAAAACGCCTGCAATGGAAGGATTTCTTCATCTTTATCCGGCAAGTAAGAAGAACTGGTTTCATTTAAATTGGAAAAGTTATTAAACTCATTCATTCTTGTAATAGTCAGTTTCTTTTTTGCTAACAACACTAATTGCCCTAATTTGTTGACCCCATTGTCATCTATATAAGGAGCGCCAACTATATTACTATTTGATAAAAATGCTTCAGCTAATGAATATACAACAGAGTTAAATTGAACTGTATCATTTTCCCCTGCCTCTTCTCCTGTTTCATCGCCCTTTATTGTAAATGCATCAAGACTTATTAAGTTATCCTGAAAGTTAATGGATGTATTGAATGGACGAATAGTTATTTTTCCTCCGGCTAACATGGTTCCTTTTACTGTTACCCCATTTTTATTATTAATTTTTTGATTTGCTTCTGATTCAACAATAATATTTCCTGCAGCAATAATATCTTTCATTGATGTGAAATTCCCGTCAAAGTTAATAATATGAATATCTCCTGTTACAAAAATATTATCATTAGCCGCTAAGTTATCATTGCTGACAAGATATAAATCTCCATCAACAATCATTTTATCTTTAAAAGTAATGGATGCATCATTGCTGTTAATGACTACATCTCCATTGAGTTTAATGGGGGTTGTAAAAATTAATGGGCTTCCAGTGCTTTCTATTCTATAGCTTTCTTTTAATTTTTCCAAGGATTCTCCAATAACTGTTGATGGAGTTTCCTGCTGAAGAACTTTTTCTATTGTTCCATCTGTATTGGAAATTTCGGTTATAGGAATGGATGCAATCTCCTGTTTCAATAGAGAAGTTAAATTATTAATGCTATCAATAGAAGATAGTTCTATGTTTAGGTTGTTTACATTTAAGATGTTATTGATTTTTTGGACAATGGTTGAATCAAAGTCGATATTTATAAATTGGCTGTCATGATTAAGTGTTGGAACAACCCTTTTATAAAAATTATTTTCTATCAATACAGGTATTAAATTGGCTGTACTGCTATAGATGCTTCCAGTTATAGAAGGCATAAGTGAGTCTTCTTCTGCCCATCTTCCATTTTTTAATTGATATTTCGCTTTGTTTGTTATTGCTAACTGATTTGCATAAATATTGCCATTTATATTAGGAGATCCATTTAAAAATAATCCTTCGTCATTATTGGATGAATCGGATCCGACTGCATATTTAAGAAAGCTAGGCAATGAAGAAAGAATAATGCGTTTTTTCAGTGTTCGAGTAACGTTTCCTTCTGTTTTATTTGGATTTTTTGTCACAAGGATAATTTCCAATACCCTCGTAAAATCAAGATTTTTATTAATTGTATAGATGCTTTTTGTAGTTATTTTGTTTAATGCACATTCATTTGATGAATGAACTATATCATTGGCGCTAGGCGTTCCGCTGCTTAAATCAACAATACTGAGGCATTCTACAGAATTTTTATATGATTCTTTATCAAGCACACTATTTAAACTTGGTATCAGTACTTGTGTTTTTAAATCTTTTTCAAAAGAAGTATTGTTGATATATAAATGATTTGCATTTTCATACGTATAATTATTAATCGGCAAATTGTCTAGTGATTCAGCGATTTCGGAAATAATTTCTTCTAGGACTTTTTTGTTCTTATACGTAATATCTATATCTGATTCTCTTGTTTCCACTCTTTTTGTTCCGCTTATGGTCGAGGCTACAATAGCAAGTCCGATAGTGGTAAAAACTAAAGAAACAAGTAAAACAATAATAAGCGCATTTCCATTTTGGTTTTTCATCATCATTTTGGTGCTCCTTAAAATCCAAACTGGCTTTCTAAAGCAAGAGGTTTTTTTAATCTGCTTTGATCAATGATAAATTGAACATCAATAAAGCCATGTTCACACAAATCAGCATTGTTTTTAGACTTTTGCGAACATGTAAGCGAGAAGGTTGAACCATCAAAGTTCCCAATCCCATCTAATATATTGCCGTCAACAGCAACAGATTTTATTTTCTCATTATTTATTGTATTATTCACTAATGCAATTTTATGGCGGCTGATGTCTTCTGCAGCATTTTCTTTATTTTCTTGGATTGAATAAAAAGAAGAATTCTCTTTTTCTACTTTTTCTAAATCAGTATGTGTCACATTATTAAGCTGAATGCAATTTTCTCCGCAGGTTTGCACATTATCAAATGGAATGCTGTTAAAAGCGTTCAACATCATAGATATGGCATAGTCAGCATCATCGCGCAACTGTCCTTCAATCTGGATTTTATTGTACAAGGAGAGACCAGAGTTAAAGACGCTATAAATTACTGGAAGCACAATAGCTAATATCGTAATTGTTGCCAATAGTTCCATTAAGGTAATTCCCCGTTCATCGAAGATCTTCACTTTTTATAGCCCCCTCTACTGATGTATTGTAGTTTTTTTTATTGACGCTCCAATTCACTTTTACATGGAAAGGGATAAAGTAGGAGGTATATTTTTCATCAAGCTTTGGAAGAATTTCAACATGATAGCTTATATTATTAATTATAATCGGTTTGCACAGATTATTTGAACTGGATTCATGGCTCCATTTGATAGCATATCCACTGTTGTCACATATAACTAAGGATCCTGTCACATTTGGGTGTTTTTCTACTATAGTTTTTATTTGGATAAAAGAGGACTGTTCCATAAAAGATGCTGCATTTCTGGCAACATTTACAGCAGCAGTTTTCTTTTGGTTAGAATTTGTATAAGAATAAGCTTGATTAAAGAAGTTCATTATACCTAATAAAATAATACTAAGTATGGTTAAAGAAACAAGTACTTCAATCAAGGTTAGACCCTTTGCACTAGAAAACAGCTTAGAAAATTTCATAAATTTACCCTTCTTTCAAAATTACTAAACTTATTATACAATCATTATTAGTTATTACATTCCTTATTAGTCGAAAAAATAATCCGAAAGTTCGATTTAATTGTAAAAAAATGTATATTTTAGATAGATGAAGTTATTTTTTGAAGAGGTGTACAATGATTATATATATATTAGCACTTTTTTCCTTGGTTTTTGTGCTTCCGATATTTTTTTTATTGCCGCTAAATTTCTCGAAAAGGGGTAAATTGGCAATTATAGGTGTAGCTTTTTTTATTTCTGTAATTGGACTGTTTTCGCAGTATATTAATATTTTTTCCTGGTGGCAGATAGGTTTATTAATGTTGCTATTGGCCATTATTTTTACGTATTTTTTAATGAAGAAATCTCCGGAATTACTATTTCATACTAATGAAGATGAAATAGAAGATGAGTTTTTTTGGGAGGATGTTCCCAATGAAGCAGAAGCAGTGAGCGAATTAATTGATAAAAAGGAAAAACAAGCAGATTCCTCTTTGGAGGATTATGTAGCAACAGAAGATTTTTCGATGCAAGAGGAAGACAATATGATTATTCCTCAAGAAATGAGCGATAATTTAGGAGGAAATTTACTGGAGAATGTTATTTCAGACAGAGACAAGCTTGATGAAATAACACCAGCAGAAATGTTGCTTGAAGAATTGGATAGAGACTTTTGGAATGAAGGAGAAAAAAGAGAGACTTCAATAGAAGATGCCAATGATACAGTTACTGGGGTACTGAATGAAATAATTTATATGGATGAAATAGAAAAGATGCTAGAAGATAGAGATGTTTCCATTTTAGCTGCTTCATCCAAAGAAAATGAAAATTTCTTGTCATCAACTGATGTAAGTAAAGATATTCTGGAGAAAATAAGCGAGAATAAATCAGCAATAGATGAATTAGAAATATTTTCTTTTAAAGATCAGGAGGAAGAACTTTCTTTTAATATTGATGCAGAAACAAATAATTTAGAATCAGAATTAGAAGGTTTTCCGTTATTGGTAGATAAACAAGAGAGCATTTCTGATAAAGAGGAATTAGTAAATAATAAAGAAGTAATAGAGAATAAAATATTGCAAATAAAAGATGATAAAAATGGCCAAGCAGCTCATCTGCTTACACATCAAGTGATTGATAATACCTTTAAGCAGTTGAAGCTGATGAAAAATATTATTTCTAAAGAAGAATATGAAGCAACTTTAATAAAATGTATGAGTGATTTTATTCCGCAGTATGAGTATTTCGCCTTTTCTACTCTTTTGATTGAGCAATATATTCATTTTCAAGAATATGAAAAGCTAAAAAATTTATTTGAACTCTTAAAGTTAAAATTCCAGCATGAACCGCTTCTTTTAGATCAGTTAATTTTTATGGAGCAAAACTATTTACTTAATTAATTTAGAAAGACTAGGTGAGGTTTGTAATGGAAAATAGTTCACAAATGAAAAAATTACCAATTATTAGTATTTTGGAGGGCGAACAAGAAGGAATTGTTGAATCTCTTCTTATTAATCCAGCAGGGAGTTCGGTTGATTTTGTAATATTTAAACAAGAAGAATGGCAAAAAAGCATGAAGGCTATTCCATTCGAGAAAGTAATTGGCATTGGAGGATATGCAGTTACAATTGAAAATGCTGATTCTATTATAGATTTAAAGGAAATCTTAATAGCAGGTGAATCAACAGATAAAAAAATTGCCGCTCTAGATACAAATGTTATTACAAGAAAAGGGGATCTTTTGGGCAAAGTTCTTGGATTTTATATAAATAAAGGCAGCGGGAAAATCATTGGCTTAAATATAAAGCTAAAAGATGCTGAAGCGATTGTTTTATCTGAATATGTTATGACATATGGAAAGCAGATTATTATTGTTAAGGAAGATGCTGCTAATAATTTGAAAAAGACTTTGGGGAAAAATGAAGAAGAAATACATGAAATAATAGAACAGAAAGAAAATGAATTGCTGGAAGATTATCTGAAAATGCCGGCAAATAATGAGGAAGAGCTTCGTTTGCAAGCATTAAAAGAAAAACAAATAGAGCTACTTCTTAATAAAAAGGTAACAAAGGATGTCTATTCAGATGAAGGTACATTGCTTTTCGCCGAAGGGAAAGTTTTATCATTGGAAGATATCAGGAGTGCTCAAGATGCGGGTCCGAGTATTGTTATCCAATTATCCATGAGTGTGAAAGCCTAAAATAAAGGAGAAACACTGCATGAAAAACGTTCAAGTCATCAAGGTTATATTAGCTATAATGATTACTGCCGCATTTATTTTTTCTTTTTCTCAATTTGGTGCGAGAGCATATAATAATCTGTTTTATCCATCTGATGTCTTTGAAGCAAATACAAAAATTGCTTCAATTGATGCAGCAGCAATGAATAAAGAAGAATTATTAAATGCTTTAGAGAATAAGAAATCTGAATGGGAAGAAAAAACAGAAATAACGGTTAAATACAAGGAAAAAACAAAAAAATTTGATTTAGATTTATTTGCTTTTAACCTGCAAGATTCTGTTTTAGAAACAAAATCTGGAGCGCAGAATAGTGTGATAGTGTCATTGGATGGAGAAGAACTTTCTTCATTTTTAGAATCTCTGTCTTCAGAAATTGTTAAAGAGGATTCCTTTTATCTAAATAAGTTAAACGATAGTTTAGTAGAAATTGCTGCATTTTTGCAAACAGGTGAAATTTTAATTGATGCAGATAATTATAAAGTAAGCAAAAATGAGGAACAAAAAGTACTTTCAGAGACAACTTTAGCTGTTGCAGATAATGCAAAAAGTATAAAGGAATGGGTAAAAACATTCCCTTCTTTAGAAATAGCGCCCCATTCTACTGTTTCCTTTTTAAACTTAGCAGAAGAAGCAAAAGAAAAGAATTTTTCTAATTTGACTTTAAGTGAAGTAGCGACAGCTGTACACACAGTTGTTTTGGCGACTAATTTTTCTGTTGCGGAAAGGTTCTTAAGCAATGAATTGCCATTATTCGCATCCTTAGGATATGAAGCGAGAGTAAACAAGGATAAAAAAATAGATTATCGATTCTATAATCCAAATGATGAAATATATAATCTTACCTTTAAAATGATTGATCAAAAATTGTATGTAGCGTTAATAGGAGATTCCTTTATCTATAAGTACGAGGTTGTGCTTTCAGATGAAAAAAGTTTTAAACCAAAAACTATTATCCAATTTGATCCTGGATTAGATTTTAATGAATCCAAAACTGTAACAGAGGGAAAAAATGGTTCGCTGATTAAAGTATATCGAAAAATAATAGATGAAAATGGAGAAACAATAAAAAAAGAGCTGATGAGCGAAGATTTTTATGCTCCAGTCAATAAAGTGATTGCACATGGTTTATTAGAAGAAAATAGTGTTTCAACAGAAGAGGAAGCAAAAACAGATACAAATGATGAAACAAATATAAATGACAAAACTTCCGATGCTTCAGAAAATAATGGAAGTGCAAAAAATGATGCATCTACGGAAACAGACAGCAATTCAGCTGAAGAATCAAATGATAAGGAGAAAAAAAGCAGCAAGAAAAATATACAGGAAAATACAGAGGAAAGCGAAACTAATGGGAAAGCACCTGTAGAAAAATAATGGTGAACGAGGAGAATGAAAATGAAACAAACTCGAAAGCGTTTAGGTGACTTATTAGTAGAAGCAGGTCTGTTGACAAAAGAGCAGCTTCAGCTTGCTCTTAAAGAAAAGCATCCGAATCAACGCTTAGGGGACAGTCTTCTGCAGAAAGGATATATTACAGAGCAGCAGCTAATAGAAGTGCTGGAATTTCAGCTTGGCATTCCTCATGTTAGTTTATATCGATACCCCTTTGATCTAAAGTTATTTCATATTGTTTCTAAAGAAATGGCAAAAAGGCAGCTGATTATTCCTTTAAAAAAAGATGGGGACAAACTTTACGTAGCAATGGCAGATCCAATGGATTTTTATACAATAGATGATCTGCGTTTGGCCACAGGATTTCAAATTGAAACAGCCATTGCTACAAAAGACGATATCTTAAGAGCGATTAATAAATACTATGATATGGATGAAGGCTTTGAAGAATTATTGGCAGACAACGGCGCCTTCTCAGAAGCGGTTGAAGAATCATTGGGAGAACAGGATTCCCCAATTGTCCGTTTAGTGAATCAAATTCTGACAAATGCCGCAACATTAAAAGCAAGTGATATCCATATTGATCCACAAGAAACAAAAGTTATCATTCGATATAGGGTAGATGGTGTTCTGCGAACAGAGCGAGTTTTGCCAAAACATATGCAAAGTGTTTTAATCGCAAGGTTGAAGATTATGGCGAACCTGGATATTACAGAACACCGCATACCACAGGATGGAAGAATAAAGATTAATCTGGATTTTCATCCTATTGATTTGCGCGTATCTACTTTGCCTACAGTTTTTGGAGAAAAAGTAGTTATGCGTATTTTGGATTTAGGAAGTACGTTAAATGATATTTCTAAATTGGGATTTAATAAAGTAAATTTCATGCGATTTGTTGAAATGATTGAAAAACCAACAGGGATTGTGCTGATTACAGGACCAACAGGATCAGGTAAATCTTCTACCCTTTATGCTGCTTTAAACCGTTTAAATGGGGAAGAAGTCAATATTATTACTGTAGAAGATCCAGTGGAATATCAACTGGAAGGCATAAATCAAATTCAAGTTAATCCGAACGTCGGCATGACTTTTGCGACAGGTCTTCGTGCAATATTGCGCCAAGATCCAAATATCATTATGGTCGGAGAGATTCGCGATAAAGAGACTGCTGAAGTAGCAGTCAGAGCATCGCTGACAGGTCACTTAGTATTAAGTACATTGCATACAAATGATTCTTTAGGTTCTGTTACAAGATTGCTGGATATGGGAGTTGAGCCATTTTTAGTTGCATCTTCTGTAAGTGGAATTGTTGCTCAGCGTTTGGTAAGAAAGGTTTGCAGAGATTGTGGACAAGTTCATTCAGCAAGTCTTCGCGAGCAAGAAATTTTTGCAAAAAGAGGATTGTCCATTGAAAAAGTTGTCAGAGGAAAGGGCTGTGCATCTTGCAATATGACAGGATATAAAGGGCGTATTGCGATTCATGAAGTTTTAGTGATAAATGATGAGATGAGAAGGGTCATTATGAACGGAGAGTCTTTTTCGAAGCTGCGTGAATTAGCAGTTAAAGCAAAAACCATTTTTCTGATTGATGATGGATTATTGAAAGTAAAGCAAGGAATTACTACTACAGAAGAAGTTCTACGTGTAGCGATCCCTGATTAGGAGGGGTGTTATTGTATAACAATATTGATCATTTATTAAGAGTCGGATTTGAATTAAAAGCTTCTGATATCCATCTAACGGTCGGTGTTCCTCCCGTCCTGAGAATAAATGGAGATTTGAAAAGGTACGGAAAAGAAATTTTAAAGCCTGCTGATACAGAAGCAATGGCCAAAGCCATTATCCCAGAAAATATGTGGGAAGTGTTTCAGGAAAAGGGAGAGCTGGATTTTTCCTACAGCATAAAGGGAGTTTCCAGATTCCGCATTAATGCATACAAGCAAAGGGCGTGCCTTGCAATGGCAATTCGTATAGTCCCAACCTCTATTCCTAGTTTAGATGCATTAAAATTGCCGCAAATATTAAAAAGAATAAGTGAAAAACCACAAGGACTTATTCTGATTACCGGCCCAACTGGCAGCGGAAAATCTACAACCCTTGCTGCCATGATAGCCTATATGAATGAAAATATGCGAAAACATATCATTACATTAGAAGACCCAATTGAGTATCTCCATAAACATGGAAACTGCATTATTGATCAAAGGGAAGTAGGTTTTGACACAAATAACTTTGCAAATGGCCTGCGAGCATCGCTGAGACAAGATCCAGACGTCATTTTAGTAGGAGAAATGCGAGATTTAGAAACCATTCAAACAGCGATAACCGCTGCAGAAACAGGCCATTTAGTGTTGGGAACACTCCATACTTCGAGTGCGCCGGCCACCATTAATCGAATTATTGATGTGTTTCCTCCTTCACAGCAGGATCAAATTCGAATTCAGCTGGCATCTGTTCTTGTAGGGATTGTATCACAACGGCTGTTCCCGACTGCAGATAAATCTGGAAGAGTTTCAGCAACTGAAATCTTAATCAATAATGCTGCTGTTGCAAATTTAATTCGAAATGAAAAGATCCATCAAATTTTAAATATTATGCAAACATCCAGAGCCGCTGGCATGCATACCTTGGAAACAAATGTTAAGGAACTAGTGAATGCAGGCGCCATTTTAAAAGAAGCCGCACTTCCTTACTTACAGGAAAAGGAGTAAAGAGATGGCTCGTTATAGATTTGAAGGCAGAGACAGAAAAGGAAAAAAATCAGGTGTAATATCAGCCATATCGAAAAGGGAAGCAATGCTGCAGCTTAGGGAAAAAGGCATTAAAGCAACAGAAATAAATGAAGTTCCAGAAACATTGCTGACAAAGGAAATAACGTTTGGCGGTTCTGTTAAGCTTCAAGATTTTGTTATTTATCTGCGGCAATTTTCTACATTGCTTAAAGCGGGCATTACGGTTGTTGATGCTACAGCCATTCTAGCGGAACAGACCGAAAGCAAAAGTCTGCGGAAAGCCCTAATAGTAGTAGAACAGGATTTGCGGGAAGGAAATCCTCTATCTGCAGCAGCAGCAAAGCATCGGAAAGTATTTACAAGCATGTTTGTTAATATGGTTCGTGCAGGAGAAGCAAGCGGAAGCATGGATGAAACCCTTGAAAGACTTGCGGTTCATTTTGAAAAACAGCATTATACCAAACAAAAAATTATTTCGGCTCTCACCTATCCAATTGCTATAGCAATAATTGCTGTAATAGTGGTTATTTTTCTGCTTGTCAGCATTGTGCCGACATTTGTGGATATGTTTAAAGATTTTGGAGGAGAACTTCCTGCAATTACGCAGTTTGTATTAAATGCAAGCAACTTTATGCAAAAGTACTGGTGGTTTGTTGTGTTATTAATGATTGCATTTACAGTAGGCATTCTAGTAATGCGCAATAATAAGTCCTCTAAATATTACTTGGATTATGTTTTACTGAGAATTCCTGTTTTCGGCAAAATATTGCAAAAAGCAGCGTTGGCGAGAATGACCAGAACCTTAAGCTCTCTTTTCTCTAGCTCGGTCCCGATATTGCAGGCAATTGCCATTGTCGAAGGTGTTATCGAAAATGAAGTGATTGCAAAGGTTCTGCAGAAGTCCAGAAGTTCATTAGAAGAAGGACAGTCCTTGACCATGCCGATGAAAGCGCATTGGGTATTTCCTCCCCTTGTAACACAAATGATTGCCATCGGGGAAGAAACAGGCTCCCTTGATGCCATGCTCTCAAAAGTAGCTGATTTTTATGAAAAAGAAGTGGAAAGTGCAACAGACCGGCTGAAATCATTGATTGAGCCAATTATGATTGTTTTCCTTGCTGGAATTGTCGGTACAATCGTGACTTCTATCATGGTTCCAATGTTTGAGATTTTTAATCATGTTCAATGATTTGTTATTATTTGCATAAAAAAATATATATAAACAGAACTTTTTATCTAGTATAATAGGTTCAGGTTGATTGAATAAAAATTTATAAAAAAGAGGAGAATAAATAAATGATACAATTAATGAAAAAGCATATAAAAAATGAAAAAGGCTTAACGCTGATCGAGCTTTTAGCAGTTATTGTTATTTTGGGGATTATAGCAGCGATTGCGATTCCGAGTATCGGTTCTATTATTCAGAAGTCTAAAGAAGATGCAACAAAGGCGGACGCTATTACAATTTTGAATTCTGCAAAAAACTATGTTGCTGCTAACGGGATACCAAGTGAAAATATTACAAAAACTCAATTAGACACTTACGTGAGTGGTGTGGATGATTCATTTGGAAATTATACAGTTACTGTAAGCTCTGATGGAACAACGTTTGGTTTAAATGCTACTAATGTTACAGCTGGGAAAATAAACATTACATTTACAAATGCAACGATAGACAATATTAATGTTGCTACTAAAGGAGCTACACAAATTCCAGCAGCAAAAACAAATCCATAATTTTGTTTATAGAGGTAATTTTATATGATCTACCTACTGATCTTCCTTTATGGAATAACTTTTGGTTCCTTCTTTAACGTCGTTGGACTTAGAGTGCCATTAAAGCAATCGATTATCAGGCCGAGATCTCATTGTACAAGTTGTGGGCATACATTGACCGCAATGGAACTTATACCAGTTTTAAGCTATGTATTATTAAGGGGGAAATGCAGGTGCTGCAAGGCATCGGTTTCCCCCTTATATCCTATATTCGAGCTTTTGACAGGTGTTCTTTTTGCTGTATCCCCCCTTATGCTTGGCTGGAGCTCAGAGCTTTTTGTTGCATGGACTCTTATCTCATTATTTATGATTATTGCGGTTTCTGATTTAGTGTATATGATTATCCCGGATAAGATTTTATTGGTTTTCTCAGGATTATTGATCATCGAAAGAATTTTTATCCCTTTAAATCCTTGGTGGGATTCCTTATTAGGCGCTGGAGTAGGATTTACGCTTTTATTAGTCATTGCAGTTGTCAGCAAGGGCGGCATGGGCGGCGGAGATATTAAATTATTTGCCGTAATTGGTTTTGCGCTTGGAACAAAACTTGTTTTGACTGCCTTTTTTTTATCTACTTTATTTGGAGCAATTGGCGGATTATCAGGAATGCTTTTAGGAAAAGTAAAAAAAGGAAAACCAATTCCATTTGGTCCTTTTATTGTGATTGGAACATTGATCAGCTATTTCTATGGAGCGGAATTAATCAGTTGGTATATCGGATTTTTCCTGTAGAAGTTCATAAAACAAGGTTTTTTCAATTTATTTATAAATTCCCGAAACATTCCATATGCTATTTTAGATGTTAGCAACCAGAAGCTGCTGTCATAAGAATTTTTCGGTTTTTCTTTCTGAACACATACTGTAAGGAGCAATTATTATGGCAATATTCAAGTTTGGAAAAAATAAAATAACAAACTTAATCATTAAAGATCATGTCATTCGTTTTGCAGAAATGAAAAATACAGATGATCTTGTTGTGCAGAAGTGGGGAGAACGGCACCTTCCTGCAGGGCTGATTAAAGATGGAGCGATTCAGGATATCGGAACATTGACGATGATATTGGAAGAATGTATCCAAGATTGGAAAATTTCAAAAAAAAAAATCCGTTTTCTTGTGCCTGATTCATCTGTTGTTATCCGCAAGCTTCCTATACCAGAGGATGTCAGCCCAGAAGAGATAAAAGGTTATTTATACATGGAGCTGGGTACTTCAATCCATCTGCCATTCGAGGATCCTGTTTTTGACTATTATTTGCTGCAAGATCGAGAGAACAAGAAACGTCACATTATTTTATTTGCAGCACCAGAGCAGCATATTGAACAATATGCTGACTTATTTGAAGATGTAAAGCTGTCGCCTATAGCTGCTGATATTTCAGCACTAGCACTTTACCGTTATTATTACAAAACAAATAATGTGATGAATGATGATATTGCCATGCTAATTCAAATCGACTTAGAAACAGTGAATGTCAGTATTTTTGAACAAAATTATCCACTGTTAATGAGAAATCTGCATATTGAAATGGATGTTTCCAAATGGGAAGTTTCCCAAAATGCAGCCAATAAAGAAGATCTTATTTATACAGGGGATAACGGAGAAGTTTGGAGTGGGCTAGAAGATATATATAAAGAATTAGATAAAGTAATGAGCTTTTATCGATATACCCTTAACAAAGGGGAAAAACAAGTAAATAAAATTGTTGTTGCCGGAGATCATCCATGGCTTTCTGGAATAATGGAAAATATAGAAGATAGATTTGAAAATCCTGTAGTCAGATTAAGCAGCCAACCAATAGTAAATGAGGAGCCTATTCCAACATCGATGCTTGTCAACATTGGTCTAGGGTTAAAAGAGGTGTAAAACATGCTGGTGGAAATTAACCTCCTTCCCAAAAAAGAAGCAAAAAGCTCAACTTATGTTATTTGGATCGTTATCCTTGTATTTATCGCTTTTATTCTAGCGGGTTTGTTTTATTGGCAGTACACGAAACAGAATAAACTGCTGGAAACAACAGAAAATTCCTTGAGATTAACACAAAAAATTACAGAGTCAGAAAAACAAAAGCTGTCTGCCTATGCAGATTCTCAATCTGCAAAAGAGTTAGAAACGGCCGTCTCTTGGGCGGAAAATCAACAAATCGATACCGTTTATATGATGAAAGAATTGTCAAAAAATCTTCCGGAAAGAGGATTTTTAGAAGAACTTCATTTGGAAGAACGCCAAAAGCTAAATCTTATAGTCCAATTTGATACGAAAAGCGAAGCGACATATTACTTGAATTCTCTTCTGCAAATTGATTGGGTAGAAGAAGCGGTTCTAACTAACTTTAAATCGACAGACTTTCTCGAGGATAAAGTAAGTGATGAAATTGATGAAGCAATCGACACGTTGAAAAAAGCAAGCATTGAGCCAAGATATTATGCTCAGTATGAAGTGATTCTTAATGTATCTGCATTAAAAAAAGCTTCTGAAGAAGATAAAAAAGACAACGAAACCAGCATAGCAGATGAGGAAGGGGAGAATTCCCCATGAAAATAGCAGAAAATAAACATATCATTATTATCTTGTTTAGCGTATTTATGATTATTTTACTTGCAGTCAGCTGCTATTATCTTTATTTAATGCCTTTATCTACAAAAGTGGATGCAAAAAAAATGGAGCTAGAGCTTGCACAACAAGAAGCGAGCATACTTGAAACAAAAATCAAATCATCACAAGAAAAAGTTGCTGAAAGCTCTATTGAACTGCAAAAACAGGTGCCGGTAAAACGCCTTTTAGAGCAGGCGCTACTAGAGATTGAAAAAGCAGAAATTATTTCAGGTGCCAATCTTATTGAACTGACTGTAAATGGAACAGCATCGGATGAAGACGTAACGAATGAAGAGTTAACAACTGCAGACAAAGCTATAAAAGATGCTAATGCAGAGGATGGAGATTCAGCTGATCAGATGGCAGTGGAGAATGAAATCAGCTTGCCGAATGGCATAAAAAAAACCTCCATTACTATTATTGGTGAAGCGGAAACCTATTATGAACTAGAAAAATTAATTGAAACGCTGCAATCATCTAATCGAATAATAGATATTGAGTCACTTGATGTTACCGGGACAAAAGAAATAGTGTCAGTAGAAGATAATGATCAAAAAATAGAATTTGAAATGAGTCTTTCTATTTATTATTTTCCAAAGCTAACGGATTTAGTTAATGAACTTCCTCCGTTAGAAAGCCCTAAAACATCTGATAAATTAAATCCTTTTGCTAGTGCTTCGATTAAAGAAGATGGGGATATCGATAATCCGTAAGAAGAAATGAGGACCAGCTCTTGAATTTTACTAGAATTGAGGTGAATAATAAAGGATTAACATTGGTAGAACTTTTGGCAGTTATTGTCCTTATAGGAATTATTGCTGCAATTGCTATACCATCTGTTCTTAAAATAATTCACGATATGAGAGACCGGGCTTTTATAGCAAATGCTTGGAATATGAAAGAAGCAGCAGATTATTATATAAAACAAGAAACGACAAGCGGAAATGGAGCAAAGGAAACTATTACCTATTTGGAACTTGTTGAAGGCGGGTTTTTGAGTAGTTTTCATGACCCAGATACAGATGAAGAGCTTCAGCCATCCAATAAAAGCTATGTTGTCATTCAGAATAATATAGCCACTGCTGTCTGTATAAAGGGAGCAAAAAGAAATTTATGCACGAAGGATGGCATGGAAAGAGCTGTACAATTCCATGATTTAGACAAGAGTCTAATCATGGAGAATCCTAACTGAATTTGACGAAATCATTCTATAACAAGACGACAAAAGTCTTGTTATTTTTTTTTGCTAGTATGATAGGATGAACAAAACTAGTGAAATGGGAGGGAAGGACGAGTGAGTGAAAACCCAGGAAACCGTAAAACGATTACGATTAAAATAAATGGCAAAGAGCGTCCATTCCACGACAAAGAAAAAGGAAGCGTGGAGCTGAATTCTTCCACTTTAATAGAGGGAAAAAATGCTGAAAAGTTTGGAGATGAAGTGGCAGCAGGTAGTGAGACAATCGATGATGAGAGCTTTGATTGGATTCTACCTAATGAAGATGAAATGGAAGAAAAACCCCCTATTCTAGCAAATGATTCTTCCGCTGGAGAAAAAAATACATTCTTGAAAAAGAAAATAAAACAGGATAAAGGAAATAAAAAGTCAGTGAACAAAGGCCTGGTTCCTTCCATCTTTTTTACAGTGCTTTTTGCTGTTGTTTTGGGGACGGGATTTGGCATTATCTTATTAAAAATGGTGAGTTCTGATCAACAAGTTGCTTCTAACCCAAATGTTGCTGTATCACAAGGAGAAACGGAAACAAAAGTAGAGAAAAAAACAAATGAGGAAGCGAAAGAAGCGGCCGCTGGTACGGAAACCAGCGCTGTAACGGCCACTAAAAAAGATATTTCGACATTTATTATCCAACATATTATCTTGTCTAATGAAAATGCAGTAAAGCAAGTGCAATCGCAATTAAAAAATGAAGGATATATTAGCCAGGAAATTGCTGTAAATGGAAAGATAGCTGTATATTTAGGTGTGGCAGGCGATTTAGAGGAGGCAAAAACTTGGGCTAAAGCAATAAAAAAAGATAAAGTAGAAGCTTTTGCTAAGCCGATTACGTTTAATGGCGGCGGAAAGATTAAAAATGTAACAAAAGAAGAAAAAAGTTTTATTGAAAATTCTCCGGCAATATATAATGCAATCACTGTTTTTGTATCTTCGGCTCAATTTGGCGAGTCTTCTTCAGCAGAGGCAAAAAAAGAACTGAAAAAACAACAAGCTGTTTTAGAAGAAATGAAAATAAGCGCCTTTAAAAATAAAGAGGTAAAAAATATGGCTATCCAATTAAATGAAGGCATCACCAAAAGCGTTGCTCTAGACGATAATGGTAAAGGGGATACACAAGCTATTCAAAAGAATTTATTGGCGTTTTTAGAAAAATATGTTCAATTAAACTGAAAAATTTGCTGAGAAAATTACCTAGGAAATAATGTCGATTTAGGGAGTGCTATTAGCATAATAGCCTCCTGTTTTTTATTGTGCGTTAAAGGGCATTAATGCTTATGCCTCAAGATTATGAGAGAAACGAGCAATCTTGATGTGGAGAAACTTGCTCGCAAAAGCCTGATTGGTTCTACTAACAATCAGGGAGGAGGTGTGGAAAACTCTTACTGACTAAAGTTTCATCTTATGTGGGAAAATTCTGTTAGATTTCATCGGAAGAGGGCATATTACATTTTAATTACTATTTAATAAAAAAAGTATATTCCAAATTGTTTATCTAGACATTCTTTGTTAACATTAGAGTGTATCTCCCAATTATTAATGAAACTAGGCAGGTGGAAAAGCAATGAATCATGTACAAACCCTCATATTAGCCTCATCTTCTCCTCGACGAAAAGAACTCCTTGAAGATCTTCGTATATCTTTTGAAGTTTCCAGTAGTAATGTGGATGAAAGTTTTGATGCATCCCTTTTTCCAGAAGAAATAGTGATGGATTTGGCAAAAAGAAAGGCAGAATCTATTGTCTCCGATAAAAAGAATTCCTATGTTGTAGGAGCAGATACTATTGTCTACTATAAAGGAAATGTATTAGGAAAACCTCAATCAAAAGGCCAGGCATATTCCATGCTGAAACAATTGTCAGGATCGACACATTCTGTTTATACAGGGGTAGCCATCGTTTCTAATGGCCATTGTTCTGCATTTTATGAAAAAACAGATGTATTATTTTGGAATTTAACAGATGAAGAAATAAATAACTATGTAGATACGGGGGAACCATTTGATAAAGCGGGAGCTTATGGAATTCAAGGAGTTGGCAGAACTCTTGTAAAAAGGATTGCAGGAGACTATTATACTGTAGTGGGCCTTCCTGTCTCCCGGTTAATTCGAGAACTGAAGGCAGTAGGTTTTACCATTCCCTTTTAAAATCATATGACGTTCCCCCTCTTTTTTCTCAAAACATTATTTTTTATAAGAGAGGGGAAAAAATATGGACTCCATATTAATTCGTGATTTTCCTAATGACGAGCGTCCGAGGGAAAGGTTTATTAAGCATGGGCCTGAAAGTTTATCTAATCACGAACTTATCGCCATTATTATTCAGACAGGTTCCAAAAATGAATCGGTATTATCGCTAGCCAATAAACTATTGGTTCATTTTGATGGATTGCGGCTCTTGAAAGATGCCAGCCTCGATGAATTAAAAACAATAAAGGGAATCGGAACTGTTAAAGCGATACAGCTTTTAGCAAGCATAGAATTAGGTAGAAGAGTATCTAATTTGGTATATAGTGATCGCTATAGTATTCGCTCGCCTGAAGATGCAGCGAAATACATGATGAATGATATGCGTTTTTTAACACAAGAACATTTTGTTTGTTTATATTTAAATACAAAAAATCAAGTAATGCACAAACAAACTGTTTTTATTGGGAGTCTAAATGCCTCGATTGTGCATCCAAGAGAGGTCTATAAAGAAGCATTTAGGCGATCAGCAGCCTCTATTATCTGCCTTCATAACCACCCTTCAGGCGATCCGTCGCCAAGCAGGGAGGATATTGAAGTGACAAAAAGATTAGTCGAATCCGGAAAAATAATTGGCATTGATTTGCTAGATCATATCATAATTGGGGAAAATAAATTTGTCAGTTTAAAGGAAAAAGGATATGTATGATACTGTTCATTTTTTAGTAAATAGGATATAATAGTGCGTATGATTTTTTTGCCTAAATATGTCTTATTATGACACGAATTAAACACACTAATTATATATGAGGAAGAATCTATCTAGAGTAAAAAAATAAAAGCACTTAGTTTCGGAAAGGGAGATACAACTATGTTTGGAATTGGAACAAGAGACTTAGGAATTGATTTAGGTACGGCAAATACACTTGTTTATGTAAAAGGAAAGGGGATCGTTGTTAGAGAGCCTTCCGTTGTAGCATTGCAGACAGATACAAAAAATATTGTCGCTGTTGGAAATGATGCAAAAAATATGATTGGTAGAACGCCTGGCAATGTGGTTGCATTAAGACCGATGAAAGATGGCGTTATTGCGGATTATGAAACAACTGCCACTATGATGAAATACTACATTAAACAAGCGATGAAAAGTAAAAACTATTTTTCTGGAAAACCATATGTAATGGTATGTGTGCCATCAGGTATAACGGCAGTTGAAGAAAGAGCCGTTATTGATGCAACACGTCAAGCTGGTGCTCGTGATGCTTATACAATTGAAGAGCCTTTTGCGGCTGCAATTGGCGCCAATTTGCCTGTTTGGGAGCCGACTGGAAGCATGGTAGTGGATATCGGCGGCGGTACGACAGAGGTAGCGATTATCTCATTAGGCGGCATTGTGACAAGTCAGTCCATTCGTATTGCAGGTGATGAAATGGATGATGCGATTGTGAACTACATCCGCAAAACATATAATCTAATGATTGGGGAACGAACCTCTGAAATGATTAAAGTGGAAATCGGTTCTGCAGGGAATCCAGAAGGCATCGAAAATCTGGATATTCGTGGCAGAGATTTATTAACAGGTCTTCCGAAAACCATTAAAATTAGTGCGGATGAAATAGCAAAAGCATTAAAAGATACTGTTTCTGCTATTGTTGATGCAGTAAAAGTCACCCTTGAAAAAACTCCTCCAGAGCTTGCAGCAGATATTATGGATAGAGGAATTGTTTTAACGGGCGGCGGTGCCTTGCTTCGCAATCTGGATAAAGTCATTAGCGATGAAACGAAAATGCCTGTTGTAATTGCGGAAGATCCACTAGACTGTGTAGCAACTGGAACAGGAAAAGCACTTGATCATATTCACTTATTTAAAAACAAAGCAAAAGATTCACGATAATATCCACTCCGAGGTGTAAAAAGCATGCCACAGTTTTTTATGAATAAACGACTGATTATTTTGCTTGTAAGCATTATTATTCTCGTGGCATTAATAGGGTTTTCGATTAGAAGTCGTGATAAGCTAACCTGGCCGGAACAATTTATTAAGGATACATCCGGCTGGGTTCAAACCCTTGTTTCAAGACCTGCTCACTATGTAGCAGGCTTTATTGATAATGTGCGAGATTTACAAAGTACATACGAGGAAAATAAAGAATTAAAATCAAAATTAGAAGAATTAGGTAAATTGGAGTATCAAGTGCAAGGACTTCAAAAAGAAAATGCGACTTTACATGAAACATTAGAAGAAAAAGAAAATTTAAGCAGCTATAACCCAATGAATGCTACAGTCATTAGAAGAAATCCTGATCGATGGAGAGAACTTTTAACGATTAATAAAGGTTCAAGCAACGGAGTCAAAAAAAATATGGCAGTTATGACGGCATCAGGATTGATTGGAAAAGTAAAGTCAGTGAGTACTGGCACAGCCACTGTCCAGCTTTTAAGTTCAGAAGATCCGACCAATCGGATATCTGCGGTTATTCAAGAAGATTCCAAGAAAAAAGGGGACAAAGTCTTTGGACTGATTGTAGACTATGATAAAGAGTCTAAATACCTTATTATGGAGTCGACGGAAGATTCGAAAAAGGCAAAAATTAAAAAAGGACAGCTTGTTACAACATCTGGTCTTGGCGGTGTGTTTCCAGAAGGGCTGCCTGTAGGAAAAGTAGTAAAGGTAGAACCAGATAAAGATGGTTTAACTAATAATATTTTTATTCAGCCAGCAGCAGATTTTTATGATATAGAACATGTTATTATTATTAAAAGGACTGCAACGCAGCCGGATGATATTGAGGAAGAAAAAGGGTTATGAGGAAATATTTAGTCGTTGCTTTACTTGTTGGCATTTTTGTATTGGAAAGCATATTTACCGAACTGCTTCCAGCGGAGATTTTTAATAGTAACCGCATCTTAATTCCTCATTTTCTGCTGATTGGGATTCTTTTTCTTGCAGTTTTTGGCAATCGGAATATAGGCATTCTCTATGGATTTGTATTTGGGATATTATTTGATATAATTTATACGGAAATATTGGGGATTTATTTTTTTATGTTCCCTTTTGTTGTGTATGTTTGCAGCAAAATTATGAAAGTTTTTCATAATAATATTGTTGTTGTTTCGATTGTTTCTTTAATCAGCATTAGTTTATTGGAAATTATTGTATATGAAATGATTTTAATTATTCATTTGACAAGTATGGATTTTTCAAGTTTTCTTAATTTGCGACTTTTTCCTACGCTTGTATTAAATGCGGCTTTTCTTGTTATTGTGGCATATCCTTTCAAACGCTTTTTTGAAAAATACGCTGCTGAAAGACGAGAGCAGCCATGATAGCCATCATGATGGCAGATTAAGGCCTTTGCTGACAGCTTAATATTTATATACTTGCTTAATGGCAGGGAGAATAGCCCTTTCTAAAAAAAGTTGTTGCTTTTTGGAAAGGGATTTTCTAGTGATAAAAATTTGCTTTTTGTTTTATTGGCGGATCGCCATTACTGGGAAGTGAAAAATATCATTATTTAAATCTAGTGTCTAACTAGAAAGGATTTTTCTTTTATAATGTCGAATAAAATAAAGACCTAGTTTAAAAAAATATGTACAATATAAATAAAAGGAGATTAGTCCTTAAGTATGTAGAAAAAGATATGTTTCCAAACTTTTTATGCTGTATGAAAACGACTATCTTTTAAAAGGCTGATAGGTTAGCTGTTTAAAAAGAGAACGGTATCAACAGACAGAGGAATGTATTCCTTTTTCCTAGCAGAGGTGAACATCTTGAAATGAAGAAAAAGCAATTAGTAACAATTAAAGGAACAAAAAGCGGGCTAAGCCTTCATTTAAATGATAATTGTTCCTATGATGAATTAAAAAGGGAACTGCAATCTAGACTAAATGAAAGTTCAAATATGCATGAGGACAAGCAGGATATTCATGTCAATGTAGAGCTTGGCAATAGATATGTAACAGATGATCAAAAGCAGGAGCTTATTGAACTGATACAAACCAAAAGAAATCTTTCTGTACATGCTATAAAAAGCAATATAATAACAAGGCAAGAAGCAGCAGAATGGGTTAAGGAAAAAGAAATTGTTTCTGTCACCAGCATCATCCGTTCAGGTCAAATACTAGAGGTGCCAGGAGATCTATTATTGATTGGTGATGTTAATCCAGGCGGAAAAGTCGTCGCAGGCGGGAATATCTTTATTATGGGCAAACTAAAAGGAATTGCTCATGCAGGATTTAATGGAAATGATCGGGCGATCGTAGCTGCATCTGTTATGAGGCCAACTCAGCTTCGCATCAGCAGTTTGATTAATAGGGCTCCAGATCAATATCCAGATGCCGAAAAGCGTGAAATGGAATGTGCTTATGTCGATAATAGTGTTATTATGATTGATAGATTACAAGTTTTAACACAGGTAAGGCCTAATTTAACAAATTTGGAAGGAGGACATTAAGATGGGAGAAGCGATTGTTGTAACGTCAGGAAAAGGTGGTGTCGGCAAAACGACCACTACTGCAAATATTGGTACTGCCCTTGCTTTACAAGGGAAAAAGGTGTGCTTAATTGATACAGATATAGGCCTTCGAAATCTCGATGTCGTGATGGGACTAGAAAATAGAATTATTTATGACTTAGTTGACGTTGTAGAGGGAAGATGCAAAGTACATCAAGCGCTTGTTAAAGATAAGCGATTTGATGATTTATTATATTTATTGCCAGCTGCGCAAACGAGTGATAAAACAGCTGTACACCCAAGCCAAATGAGAGAATTAGTACTTCGATTGAAGCAGGATTACGATTATGTATTGATTGATTGTCCTGCAGGCATTGAACAAGGTTATCAAAACGCAGTGGCTGGTGCTGATAAAGCAGTTGTGGTTACAACGCCAGAAGTGTCGTCAGTAAGAGATGCCGATCGAGTGATTGGATTATTAGAAAAAGAAGAAAATGTTGTGTCGCCTATGCTTGTAATTAACCGTATACGCAATCATATGGTCAAAAATGGAGATATGCTGGATATAGATGAAGTAACTACACATCTTTCCATCGATCTATTAGGCATTGTTGCAGATGACGATGAAGTAATTAAAGCTTCTAATAATGGTGAGCCTATTGCATTGAATCCAAATAGCAAGTCCTCTTTAGCATATCGCAACATTGCCCGAAGAATACTTGGAGAATCTGTTCCTCTTCAGCATTTAGAAGAAGAGTCAAAAGGCGTATTTGCAAAAATCAAAATGTTTTTTGGTGCAAAATAATTGTTTATACATAGCTCCTATATTATTCTAGAGCAGCTCCTAACATAGGAGCTGCTTTTTATTTTTTTCTTCTGAGGACATCTTGTCATACTCCTTTCTTTTTGTTCATAAACTTGTACAAATAAATAAAAGGGAGGGGTGTTCATGAGTTCGAGAAAAGAGGAAATAAGAAAGCGCATTGAAAAAAGAAAAAAAGAACAGTCCAAATTGAAAAAAAATATTGATAATAGAATTTTATGGGAAGATGAGGATGATGATTTTAATGCTCGAGAAAAAAGGGAGATTTATTATGAAGAGGATGGCAATCAATTTCATCCACTGTTCCGCAAAGAATTATTTTTATTAAAGATATTAGGGGCTGCCGTTTTCTTTTTAGCTGTTGCCATTATTGTTAAACAGCAGACAGCAACATTTGCCTCGGCGGAAAAAGTCATTAGGCAATCTATGAATCAGGAATTTAATTTTGCTGGTGTTTCTAACTGGTATGAAAAGCAGTTTGGCAAACCACTTGCCTTTTTGCCGTTGGAAAAGCAAAAAGAAGAGAAAGAAGAAAATAACTTGCAGCAATATGCTCTTTCTGCATCTGGAAAAATTTTGGAAGATTTTAATGACAATGGACAAAGAGTCGCGATTGAAACAGACAATGATACGACTGTACAAGCAATGAATGAAGGATTTGTGAAGTTTGCAGGGGAAAAAGAAGGTTTTGGCAATACAGTTATTATTCAACATAGTGATAAAAGTGAATCATGGTATGGAAATCTGAAAGAGATTGATGTGAAAATATATGAAAACTTAAAAAAGGGAGATAAGGTTGGGCTTGCCTCAAGTTATGAAAATGATGAATCGCTGGGTCTGTTTTATTTTGCCATTAAAAAGGATAATGATTTTATTGATCCTATCCAGGTGATTGATTTTGAATAAATTTTTCCGTGTTTTTAAATATTTTCATATTCATCCATTATTATGGGTTGTCATGGCAATAGGTGTAATGACTGCCCATTTTTATGATTTATGCTTATTATTGTTTATTATTACTGTGCATGAACTTGGCCATGCTGTGGCAGCTTCCTTTTTTTCCTGGCGCATTAAGCGCATTTCGTTGTTGCCCTTTGGGGGAGTAGCCGAAATGGATGAGCATGGAAACCGGCCGTTAAAAGAAGAGGTCATTGTGATTCTTGCAGGACCAGCACAGCATATTTGGATGATGATACTCGCATATTTTCTTTATGAAAATGGGTATTTGTCTGCCTCCATCTATGAAGTGTTTATTTCCTATAATATGATCATTTTTTTATTTAATCTGCTGCCCATTTGGCCACTCGATGGAGGGAAACTGCTCTTCCTTTATATATCGATGAAAAAGGCTTTTCCGATAGCCCATAAAATGATGCTGTTGACGTCTGTTGCTGGTGTTATATTGTTTACTCTATTCGTCATATTGTTTATGCCAATAAATCTTAATGCCTGGATTATTATTTGTTTTTTATTGTTCTCGATTTATTATGAATGGAAGCAAAGCAGGTATGTATTTATGCGTTTTTTGTTAGAAAGGTATTATGGAAAATCAAAAGAGCTGCGGCAATTAAAGCCGATTGAGGTTGATGAAGGAGAAATGATTTTCCGTGTATTAGAACATTTCCATCGGGGCTGTAAACATCCGATTGTTATTACAACAGAAGGAAAAGAAAAACAAGTGTTGGATGAAAATGAAGTGCTTCATGCCTATTTTACAGATAAATTAGTTTCTGTAAAAATAGGAGATATCGTTTATCCTGTATAATACATATAAAAGAAGTGATATCATTTGATATGGCTTCTTTTATATTTTTAGCTGTATAAAAGTAACAGGTATATTCTGAAAATGCTTTGCTGAGTGTATGTTTTGAAATGATATAAGGTAAAATTTTAATGGAATGACTCAAGAACATGCTGTAGCAGTGGCTGAATGATTATAAAGGGTGGAAAAAAATGAATAGAGTATTAGTGAATATAAAAACAAGAGAAAAACGTTTTGCCTTTATAAAAGAAAATAAATTAGAGCGTTTATACATACAACAGCCGGAGCAAAATTCATCGGTCGGCAATATATATTTAGGACAAGCAACAAAGGTTATTCCTGGAATGAATGCTGTTTTTATTGAAATTGGAGAAGGGAAGGCTGGATATTTGCCGAAAGAACAGCTGGCATCATTTATTACGGATGCACGGCCATTGGAGCAGAAAAAAAAGATGAATATAAACTCTTTTGTTAAGCAGGGAGAAAGAATGCTTGTTCAGGTTGTTAAAGATGCTGCAGGAACAAAAGGTTCTAAACTGACGGGCATAATTGAATTGGCAGGAGAAAATATTATTTATATTCCAACAGGGCGGTATATTGCCGTATCAAAAAAAATTGCCGAAAAAGAAAAAAGTGATTTTTTGCGATCATTCGGAAGTGCTGTGACCACTGAGGAAGAAGGTATTATTTTTAGAACATCTGCGGCAAACTGTACAGAGAATCAGTTAACAGAAGAGCTAAAAAGGCTGAAGAAAGATTATCAGGAATTGAAAATAAATGCAGGGCAATTAAAAAAAGTTGCTCTTTTAAAAGAAGAGGATGATTTTGATAAAGAGTTAATAATTGTGCTGGAGAAGCTGGAAACAGGGGAAGTCATTATCGATGATTTGCTGGAGAGCAAAAAATGGGCAGCGCGATTTCCCGCTTTTGATGTGAATTTTTATCAGCAAACCCAAGGTCTTTTTGCTTATTATGAAGTGGAAAATGATGTGGAAAAAGCATTAAACCGAATTGTCTGGCTGAAAAATGGAGCCTACATAATTATTGATGAAGCAGAAGCTTTTACCATGGTTGATGTGAATACAGGAAAGTTTGAAGGAAAACAAGAAAGGGAAGATACGGTTTTTCAAACCAATAAGCTTGCATGTGAAGAAGTGGCAAGACAACTGAAAATCCGTGATATATCAGGGATTGTTCTGGTGGATTTTATTGATATGCCTGTAAAAAATCAACAAAAGATTCAATCACAGATGATAAAGGAGTTGCAAAAAGACAGCCGGCAAACCAAAGTGGTAGGTTTTACTTCACTTGGGATTCTGCAAATAACAAGAAAAAAGACGGTAAAAACGCTGAAAGAAGTTCGCCAATCTAAATGTATAGTTTGTAATGGAACAGGATATGTTCTTAGTGCCGAAAGTGTGGCATTTCAGCTAGAAAGGGAGTTATGGGAATATAAAACGGCCGACTGTGAGCTTATTTTGATTGAAGCCACTTTGGATGTCATTCATATATTTTCAGGTATAAAAGAGGAACATAAGAAAAGATTTGAAGAATTATTATTATGTGAAATACGCTTTACTGTCAGTGAATTCTCAAAACCTTATTACAGGATTTCTTATGTAGGTTCTTTAAGTTAGGCTCTTCTCTAAAAAATTATTATTTTTCAATAGGTTTTGTTTATTTAACCGGTTGGAAAGCAATTGCCCCTTTTTGAATTAAACAGCAATAAAGGTTACAAAAAAAGCCTTAAAATAAAAACATAAGGGAGCAGAATTTTTTCTGCATGCTAATCAATATATTGACAGGCATTAATAAACATGATAGTATTTTAATGTTGTTTGTAGCACCCGTGCTCTACAACCGCTCGGAACAGGTTATAAGTTTTTGCTCTTTTAGCAAGACGCCTGTGATTGGCGAGTCTTAGTCTAACAAGGAGGTGCAGTTATGTACGCAATTATTGAAACAGGCGGAAAGCAAATTAAAGTTGAAGAGGGTCAAGCTATCTACATTGAAAAATTAAATGTTGAAGCTGGTGAGACTGTAACTTTTGACAAAGTTCTTTTCGTTGGCGGAGAAAGTGTAAAAGTAGGAAGCCCAGTTGTTGAAGGAGCTACTGTTACAGCTAAAGTTGAAAAACAAGGCCGTCAAAAGAAAATCATCGTTTTCAAATACAAAGCGAAGAAAAATTACCGTAAAAAACAAGGTCATCGTCAACCTTATACAAAAGTTGTTATTGAAAAAATCAACGCGTAAGGTTAACTTTGTATGATCGATATTACGATTAACAAAGCAAATTCAGGTCTTATTGAATCTTTTTCCATTAGCGGTCATGCTTTGTTTGCAAATAGTGGGAATGATATTGTATGTGCGGGAGTATCGGCTGTCTCTATTGGAGCTATAAATGCCGTTATTTCTCTCACAGGCATTACACCTATTATTAAGCAAGGAAAAGAGGGCGGTTTTTTGGAATGCCGAATTCCCGAAAATATTTCGGAAGAAAACAGCCAAAAAATACAGCTGCTTTTAGAAGGTATGGTTGTATCATTGGAAACGATTGAAAGAGACTATGGAAAATACGTGTCTATTACTATAATTTAATAGGAGGTGGAACGAATGTTAAGATTAGATCTTCAGTTTTTTGCATCGAAAAAAGGGGTAGGTTCTACAAAGAACGGACGCGACTCCATTTCAAAACGTTTAGGTGCTAAACGTGCAGACGGTCAATTAGTAACTGGTGGAAGCATTCTTTACCGTCAACGCGGTACAAAAATCTATCCAGGAGTAAACGTTGGTCGTGGCGGTGATGATACACTATTCGCAAAAGTTGACGGAATCGTTAAATTTGAGCGTCTTGGTCGTGATCGCAAACAAGTTAGCGTATACCCAGTAGCACAAGAAGCTTAAGCTTTTTGAATCATTGGCTGACTCAATAATATGAGTCAGCCTTTTATTTTCATTATGAAAAAATAAAACGATAACGTGAAACTTTAATCAGTAGGATCAAAAGCCCGTTAATGAGTGATAAATTAATGCTCTTCAACTCTTAGACAGAAAGCAGCGTGGATGCTTTCTGTCTAAGAGTTGAAGCAATCTATCTAGTTGGGATGCCGATTGAATGGGAAAGCTCTAGTTCCATTTAAATAAGTATGAAAGTGAACGATAAGGATAAAACGTATTTTTTCAATTTTTATCCTATAATTTTTTACGTACCGTTTTATTTTTTGTTATACTTACATACAAGCAGTCTTCTGGCACTTAAAAAAATGTGTAGGGGTACAAAAAATGAAAAAAGACTGGAAAAATATAGACTTCTTACGGCATGTCCGACATGATTGGTTAAATAAAGTTCAACTAATTAAAGGCAATTTAGCATTAAATAAGGAAGAACGAGTGAAAGAAATCATTGATGATATTATTAGGGAAGCACAGCAAGAAGCGAGATTATCGAATTTAGAACTCCCTGATTTTGCACTATTATTGTTGACATTAAATTGGGAAAGCTATTGCTTTCATTTAGAATATGAAGTGTTAAATGATGAAAAGTGCCAGTATATAGAAGATGCGGTACTGACAAAATGGACTGCTATGCTTTTTAATGTTTTAGATAAAAGTGCGAAATCATTTTATGAAAATCATTTGTCTGTGTCCATCGCTCCCGAAAGTAATGGAATTCGTTTGTTTTTTGATTTTAGCGGAATAATAACAGATAGAGCATTAATAGATGATTTTCTGCATGCAAAAAGTCCAAAAAGCATAAAAGTTGAAATCCATGCATTGATGGACGAGGAAATTGCATTGGAAGTATTTGTGGAAAATGAAAGTGCATCCGGCTAGAAAATAGAAATGTTTAGAAAGACAATAGGTTGTTTTATCTATTGTTTACAGGAGGAAATAAGAATATGTTTGTGGATCAGGTCAAGATTTATGTAAAAGGTGGAGACGGTGGGAATGGCATGGTTGCTTTCCGTCGTGAAAAATATGTGCCTAAGGGCGGACCAGCAGGAGGCGATGGCGGAAAGGGAGCAAACGTCGTTTTTGAAGTGGAAGAAGGATTACGCACATTAATGGATTTCCGTTACCAACGCCATTTTAAAGCTCCTCGCGGCGAACATGGGATGTCAAAAAATCAGCATGGAAGAAACTCAAAAGATATGGTTGTTAAAGTACCGCCAGGCACGATTGTATCAGATGCTAATACCAAGGAAGTAATTGCTGACTTAACGCAGCATGGCCAGCAGGCTGTCATTGCCCGAGGCGGCAGAGGAGGACGAGGAAATTCAAGATTTGCCAGTCCTTCCAACCCGGCTCCAGAATTATCAGAAAATGGAGAACCAGGCCAAGAGCGAGAAGTAATGCTGGAATTAAAAGTATTGGCAGACGTTGGGCTGGTTGGATTCCCAAGTGTAGGGAAATCAACATTGCTGTCTGTAGTATCAGCTGCCAAACCTAAAATTGCAGATTACCATTTTACAACAATTGCACCTAATTTAGGGATGGTAGAAACAGAAGATGGCAGAAGCTTTGTTATGGCGGATTTGCCAGGACTAATTGAAGGCGCCCATTCTGGTATTGGATTAGGCCATCAATTCCTTCGCCATATTGAAAGAACAAGGGTAATTGTTCATGTTATTGATATGGCAGCAATAGAAGGAAGAGATCCTTACGAAGATTATTTAACAATAAATAAAGAACTGCAAGAATATAATCTTCGTTTAATGGAACGTCCACAAATTATTGTGGCGAATAAAATGGATATGCCGGAAGCTGAAGAAAACCTTAAACTCTTTAAAGAACAGCTAAAAGAGGATTATCCTATTTTCCCAGTGTCCGCACTAACTAGATTGGGTTTAAGAGATCTTTTATTTGCGATTGCTGATAAAATAGAATCGACTCCAGAATTCCCATTAGAAGAAGCGAAAGAAGAGACTGGCATACATCGAGTTCTATATAAACATGAAGCAGATGAACGAGAATTTTATATTTCCAGAGATTCAGATGGCAGCTTTATTCTTTCTGGCGAGGGGATAGAAAAGCTCTTTAAAATGACGGATTTCTCACGTGATGAATCAGTGCAAAGATTTGCCCGCCAAATGCGTGGAATGGGTATTGATGAAGAATTAAGACAACGCGGAGCAAAAGATGGAGATATTGTAAAACTGATGGATTATGAATTCGAGTTTATTGATTAATGTTAATTATCCTTATGAGGTGAGGAAATGAAACAAAATAAATTCGATCAGAAGTTTTATCTAGTGCGAGAAGATGTCCTTCCAGAAGCAATGAAAAAAACTTTGCTTGCTAAAGAACTTATTGATCGGGGCAAAGCGGATTCTGTTTTTGACGCTGTTCAACAAGTAGATTTAAGCAGAAGTGCTTTTTATAAATATCGGGATACAATATTTCCATTTCATACAGTTGTGAAAGAGCGGCTGATTACCTTGTTTTTTTATATTGAAGATCGTTCAGGCACCCTTTCTAAATTATTAAGTGTAGTGGCTTCTGGAGGGTGCAACATTTTGACGATTCACCAAACCATTCCTTTACAGGGAAGAGCAAATGTAACCCTTTCTTTGAATATAGCGGAGATGGAGATATCTATTGATGTGCTTCTTGAAAGATTGCGGAGCTTAGAGTTTGTCGAAAAAGTAGAAGTGCTGAGTTCAGGAGCGTAAATATCCTTATCACCCTCAGGATTAGAAGCGAAATGAAGAAATCTAGGTAGAGGATTACGGTCCATAACAGCTTGTTTGAAGTTTTGATTTATAGAGAATGACAATTTTGGTTATGTATATGCAGTGTTTTGCTGCTTATCCAATTTTGTCACTCTCTTTTTTAACAAGATGCTTGATTAAAGTTTCCATTGATTTTCAGTTTATTTCCCTCTTTGAAAATAAATAGCAGAAAGCAATTATTAAAGGAATTCAAACTTTTGAAATGGTGGAATTCACAAAAAAACGTATTATTGTTAATTATTTATTGACCAGGCTTCAGTTATCGAGAAAAGAAAATTCAGAATACATAAAACAGTTGGAAAATGTGGAGGAGAAAAACGTGAAAGTTGGTTATTTAGGCCCCAAAGCAACATTTACAAATATTGCAGTAAATAATATGTTTCCAAAGGAAGAGGCAATCGCCTTTTTAACGATTCCAAATTGTTTGGATGCTGTCCTTGCAGAAAAAGTAGATGTAGCATTAGTGCCTGTTGAAAATACATTAGAAGGTTCTGTGAATATTACATTAGATTATTTAATTCATGAAGTGAATTTGCCGATTAAGGGAGAAATAACTGTTCCGATTAAACAGCATTTAATGATTCATCCCATTCACACGGAACACTTTGATAAAGTGGAAGTGGTGTACAGTCATTCCCATGCCATTGCTCAGTGCCATAAATATCTTCATTCAGAATGGAATGGCATCAGGTGTGAAAATACAACTTCTACTGCAGCAGCAGCACAATTTATTAAAGAGCATCCAGAAGTTATGGGGGCTGCAATTGGGAATGAGCTGACAGCAAAAGAGTATGGGTTAGCTATTATCAAAAGAAATATTCATGATTACGATAATAATCATACACGTTTTTTGATTTTGGCAAATAAACAGGTAGAATTTAAATCGCCTTCTTGCGATTTAAAAGGATACAAAACAACGATGATGGTAACATTGCCAGCGGATAGATTTGGGGCGCTGCATCAAGTGCTGTCCGCATTTGCCTGGAGAAAATTAAATTTAGTTCGGATTGAGTCTAGACCAACGAAAACAGGATTGGGCAATTATTATTTTATTATTGATCTAGATAGAGAAATGGATGATGTACTAATTCCAGGGGCAATAGCTGAGTTGGAGGCTGTCGGCTGTAAAGTTCAAGTGCTAGGAAGTTATCCTGCTTATGCAATGAATGAATAAAAAAGCTTCAGGCTGTTGCCAAACTCCTGCTTTTTTGTTGGGGCAGACGTTTTCAATCAGCCTGAAAATGTGCATTTTTAGTTTTATCGATATTCTGAAAGATTTTGGTTCATTTATTGTATGATCCAAAATCTGAGAAATGTTCTTTAGAAGAAAGGCATAAAAAAGTGTTTTACCCTGTTTTGATTCCTATCAGAAAATTAATCTTCTATTAAAAACTTTGCTGATTTTAATGCTTCTTCCGCTTCTTTTAAAATCCTTTCAGAGGAAGCCGAAATGGTATGCAAATGAATTCCTTCTGTTAGCTGTGATAGATAGGAAGCGTTTGTATGGGCAATTTTTTTCATGAATTGCTGAACTTCCTTCCGATTGGAGACGAGAATAGAGGCAGTTAAATCACCATAAACAGGATGTTCAATTTTGACATCTTTTACAGTCACCCCATTATCTACAAATAGATTTAATTCTTCTTCCGTTCGTTCTGGTCCATGGTTGCATGCCACGATTTTTTCATATAAAGCGGGTTTAGATGGGGATAAATAGATATATCCTTGGCTCGTTGCTAATATCGGCTCATTTTTTGCCTTTAGCAAGGTAATATCTCCAACAATAATTTGTCTGCTGACATTTGTCAGTTTAGCCAATTCGCTTCCTGTGTAAGTTCTCCCATTATTTTGCAGTAAAGAGAGAATATAAGCTCTTCTTTCATCTCCTAAAAGCTTTTTTGTCTCTGTCATGAAACCTCTCCTTTTTTATAGTATGAAACAGCAATTACATGCCAATGTATGAATAAATTTTTTGCTGAATAGTAAGATACGGGAATAAAAGCAAAAAATAGGTATACGGCATTAAAAATCAAATAAGCAAAAAATGAAGCATATACTTGTACTATTTTATCAAAAGGAATAATAATCATGCCAATGATTTAATATCCTTTTATAGAGAAAGAAAATAGTAAAAAGTTTTTTATAGAAGGAAACATCATTTTATAAAAAAAAGCATAGTTTTTTTGTAGAATGATAACAAATTTTTTCTGACAACATAGACTATATGGACATATGCATAGGAGGGAAACTATAGTGAAGATCCATATTGTACAAAAGGGGGATACTCTTTGGGAAATTGCCAAAAAATACGGTGTTAATTTCGAAGAGTTAAAAATGTTAAATTCCCAATTAAGCAACCCAGATATGATAATGCCCGGAATGAAAATCAAAGTTCCTACAACAGGAGGAAGTATAAAAAAAGAAGCTCCGATTATAGGAACAAAAAAGGAAATGCCGATAAAAGAGCATCCTTATGTAAAAGAAAAGCCAATTGCGATGCCAATTAAGGAAGCTCCTAAAAAGGAAATGCCGATAAAAGAAAAGCCAATAAAAGAACTGCCAAAAGAAAAGCCATATACTCCTAAAATGCCTACACCAATTATTCCTGAAATAGATATTAACAATTATTATACAATGAGTATGACAAATTTGGATGTTGACGTTGATATTGATATTGAAGAAAAAATGCCAGAGCCCGTTAAGCCAGAACCGCCAAAAATGCATATAGAAGCGCCAGTTCAAGATGTCTGTCCACCTATTATTCCTTATCAGCCATATTGTTATGAGGTATCGCCAATGATGCCAGGTTCTGGATTTCCTCCAGGAGTCTGTCCTCCTTCTCCATTAGAGCAAATGCCGATGCAATACGAGCAAACGCCAATGCCGGGAGTAATGCATGGAGAATATACAAAATGGGAAGAAGAGTCCTCCTCCTCTTCACATATGCATCATTATGGAAAAGTTGCCGGCGGATATCAGCCAAGTGCAGTGCAGTCTAAAACTGGATATCCTGAAATGGGAAATATTCCAGCAGAATACTATCAACAGCCATTAGTGACATATGGACAAATGCCGACAGAACATGGCTATAATCAAAAACATTCCTATCAACAGGAGTCTTCTTCTAATTCTATTGGACACCATATTCATCATACACCAATGCCGTATAGTCCAGCTCAAGCGGATGATTGTGGCTGTGGTGGTCCGGCTATTCCACAACCAGGGATATATGGAGAACAAGGTTTTAGTCCACAGATGGGAGCATATCCATTTCCGGAAGTGCAAGCACCGCAGATGGGAGTGCCGCAAGAAGCAGGGTATCCGCAAATAGGAGCATACCCATATCCAGAAATGCAAGCGCCGCAGATGGGGGCATACCCATATCCAGAAATGCAAACACCGCAGATGGGAGTGCCGCAAGAAGCAGGGTATCCGCAAATGGGAGCATACCCATATCCAGGAGTGCAGGCACCGCAAATGGGAATGCCGCAAGAAGCAGGGTATCCGCAAATGGGAGCATACCCATATCCAGGAGTGCAGGCACCACAGATGGGAGGCTATCCATTTCCAGAAAATCGTCAAGGGATACCACAAGGGTTTGTGCCAGCGCCTTTCCCTCCAAGTCCAATGCCATTGGATCCAAGAATGATGGGTGCCCCGTATCCTCCAGGGGTAGTGGGAAATATCCCAACGCCTATAATGGAAGATGAGGTGCATGTACAAAATGTACTTCAGCAAGAATCATTTGCACCGCATAATCAACAGCCATTTGCACCGGAAATGTCCTCACCAATTTTTGGACCGGGAGGAAATGCGCCAGTATATGCTCCTCCATTTAATGGAAACTTCGCTCAACCGCCATTAATGAATCCATATGGAGCTGGTGCTGCAACACCTTTTGGAATGCCTCGTTATTTTGATGATGAAAGCAGTGACTATGGAAATTGAAGGAAAAGGAGACGATTATTTTTATTATCGTCTCCTCTCTTTATTAAAAAAACGCATTCCATATCCTATTAAAGAAATTTCTAAGTTAAGAAAATCTGTCTATTTAATAAAGTCTGAACCATTTTGGTTTATTGTAAAAGGCTATCCTAGCTATCAAAAACTAAAAATACAAGAAGCCTTTACTAATTCATTATTACAAGAAGGCTTTACTGAAACATATCGATTTTATGTTTTTAAAAAAGAACCTCTTATTATTGATCATCAATTATTCGGTATAATGGAATACATTAAGCCAAATGAGAAGTTATTTTCATATACAACTAAGGCAAATAGAAAAGAAGCGATTGATCTTTTGGAGAAATACTATAAAACGACTGGGAAGTTAGTGGATATTTATAAATATATTATTCCTGAACACAATATGATGAAAAAATGGCTGGAAAGAAGGGAACAATTCAAACGAAATATCCCTACTATTCGTTATTTTTTAGACGAGCAGTACATTCAATGGATAAATTATTGGTCAGATTGGTCATTAGAATTTTTAGAACAAGATAAAAGCTGTTTTTTAGAGGGAGAAAAGGTCGTGTTGCATGGAGATGTAGCACATCATAACTTTCTTCGTGGGAAAAATAGCTGCTTATATTTAATTGATTTTGATTTAATCAGCATTGGACCAAAAAGTGTGGATTATATTCAATTGGCGAATAGATTTTTGCCCCATATAAATTGGTCTTTTTCCCAATTAGAAAAAATGTCTGTTTTTGATGAATTTGTAAAAAATAAAGCATTTTTAAGCGCTTTAGCATATCCAAGTGATTTGCTCAGAGAATGGAATCGTTTTATTAGGCAACATAATTTTTCAAAAAAAGTGCTAGAGAACTATATGATTCCATTAACAACTAATCAATTTGCCAAAAGAAAAAAGTTTGCTGATAAAATAATGGAGTTAACTAAAATAATATAATGAAAATATTGCCTGTACTACAATCAGCATGAAAGTCCCCTTTTACACGAAATATAAGATAGAGCTACTGCTCATTATTTGATAAAAGGGGGCAAAATGCTTTGGAATATAATCAAAAAATAACTGCTTCTCTCTTTTTAGGATTGTCTATTTGCTTAACAGGATGCGGCATTTCTGATGAGGAAGCAAATAATAAAGAAATAAATAATGCAAAGCCAATGGGGTACTATTCCAATGAGCATCATGAAAGGAATAATGGGGGAAATGCACGAATATTGGATAATGAAGATAATGATGGTCCCCTTGTCGAAATGATGGATCATACACTGGGAGAAGAGGGACAAACAGGTGCTTCTAATGTTGAAAACGTAAACGATCGTAGGCAAACAAGAGCGGAGACGAAGGAAGAAATAACAAATAGAGGAAATAGAACCAATGTAACCTATGATAATCAATTAGCTAAGACAATTGATCAAAAATCGGCAAGTGTAAAAAATATAAAGGATGCACATTCCTTAGTTTATGGAAATAATGTGCTTCTTGCTGTACAGATGTATGATAAAAGGGAAATGGATGCGACTAAAAAAAGACTAGAAAAGAAAATTACACCATATGCTGGCGATAAAAATATTTCTATTATAACAGATCAAGGAATATTTTCTGGAATTGAAGAAATCAATAAAAAAATCAGAGAAGGAAAACCAAATAAAACGATTACAAATAATATCGAAGACATATTTGAACAATTGAATATAAGATAAATGGAAACTAAGAATCAGTTTTTCTCCATCTAGATTCCTTATTTTTTATCGTCCCCTTAGACGAGGGCAAAAGCTTGTTATTGTATGATCCAGAATAACTTGGTAGGACTTCTTTTTCTACTAGGTATTCTGGATTTTGTTAATGTTTGTAAAAAAATGTTCTATATAATTAATGATAAAGTAAAAAATGTTCTTAATCATGAATCTTTTATCATAAATCCCTTTAAAAACAGAAAAAAATACTTTATAATGAAAAATATATTCTTTATAAAGAACATAATGGGTGGGGAGTATGATGAAAGTTTTACTAACTGGTGGATACAGCAACAGTATCGGATTAGAAGTAATACATCAATTATTACATAATAATATTCAAGTAGTTGTAGTGGATGAGTTAAAGGAGATATATCCGATTTTTCCTTTATCCATTGTTCCCTATTATCAACAAAAAATAGAGAAAGACAGTTTATTAAAGATATTAGTGAAAGAAAAAGCAACGATCATCATTCATCTAAAGCAAGAAAAAATTTCAGATAGCATAAAAGAATCATTTGAGGCTTCCGAAAACAATATTGCTGCAACAATTGATGTATTAGAAGCAAGTGCAGCTGCCAATGTAAAAAAAATAATTTTTTCCTCCTCGATTTCTGTATATGGAGAATCGGAAGAACTGCTAACAGAAAATTCTCCTTTGCAGCCACTACAATTTGAAGGCATCTCAAAAAAAATAGAAGAACAGTATATAAAAAATTATCATCTATTATATGGATTAACTTATACGATTTTACGGTTTGCTGCTATATATGAACTAAACAAAAAAGACACATTAACGGATGGAAAAAAAGATGGCGTTTACATAAAGGATGGAGCAGCAGCTATCATAGCAAGTTTAAATCAAGGGGATAATGAATTTTTTAATATTTTATCAATGACTACAAGGGCAGATAAAAGCAGAATATCAATAGAAAAAGCAAAAAAAATGCTGTGCTGGAAACCAAGCGCCTATTCCTTTTTACCCGATAATAAGATCTATAAGGATTAAAAACTTTTGATTGTCAGCAATGTTAAAGGAAATAAATAGAGACTTGCTCTTTTAAAAAGAATAAATGGAAAGTAAAGCAATAGGTTCATAAAGTTTTCAGAATGAAAAAAAATAATATGGTGAGAATAATAGTGATAAAGTGAAATGTGGGCAGATGGGGCATGCAGCTTTCAAACAAAGCGGATGTTTATATTTCATCTCCTCCTTTTAAGGGCAGTGTGCCTTTTTCCTTTATTCAGGCCAAAAAACAGTTCTTTTTAAAAATTGTTTTGTAAAAGTATTAAAGAGGTGGTTAAAAATGAAAACCAGATTCCTTTTATTCTTAACTGTTTTTCTATTTTTTTTGATAGGTTCTTATTCGATGATAACTAGTATAGGATATGCAAAAGCTTCTAGCACTTTTCAGAATCATCCAAAACAATTTCATATAGTATTAAAAAGAATCTATTTAGATGGGGAAATAAGTGAGGAAAATATAGAAGAAACGGTTTGGTCTATGGAAGATTTTTGGTCAAAGTATGATAAGTGGCAGCTTGCAGACAAAAATAGCGATATACTTGTTTTTACAAAAATAGTGGATGATATATCTCCTTTGTTAAAAACAAATGGTTATTTTGGAATTTCCGATGAAGGGATATTAACCATTTATAATGGGAAACCAGAAAAGTCCAATATTATTCAATCGTTTTTTCAAATAGATTTGAAAAAACTAGAGTCCACACAACAGAAGCATTTGCGAAAAGGCATTCCCATTAAAACGAAAGATCGTTATGTTGAAGTTTTGGAAACTTTTAAGAATTACACCATTGTGGAAGAAGCTAAATGAATCTTATAGAAAAATGATCTATAAAACTTTTATGTGTGCGAACATGAATCTCCGCCGTTCATAAAAGTTTTTTTTGCGTGGAAAAGAAAATATGGTTGTTCTTCTTTAATGGGGAAACGGTGACGGAATATTATGAAAATCATCTGAAATAGTAGTTTTTCTTTAATATATGATAAAATAAGCATTAGGTTTTAAAAGGAGCGAATTGATTTTGTATGAATATATTAAAGGAAAAATAGATTTTGTAGGACCAGAATACATTGTGCTCGAGAACAATGGCATTGGATATCAAATAAAAACACCGAATCCTTTCTCTTTTTCTTCTTATGCTGGACAAGACATTGCGGTTTTTATCTATCAGTATGTGAGAGAAGATATAATCAGTTTATATGGATTTCGCTCACGAGAAGAAAAAGCATTGTTTACTATGCTTCTGAACGTTTCAGGAATTGGCCCTAAAGGGGCTTTGGCTATTTTGGCAACAGGGGAGCCAAGTCAAGTCATCAACGCAATAGAAGAGGAAGATGAATCTTTTTTAGTTAAGTTTCCTGGAGTGGGCAAAAAAACAGCAAGGCAAATGATTCTCGATTTAAAAGGCAAATTGCAAAATCTTATGCCGGATTTTTTCCCCAATCTTTTTACTGCGGAGGAAGACGAAAAAAAACAAATGGGCGATTTGGAATTAGAAGAGGCCTTGCTGGCTTTATCTGCACTTGGATATTCAGAGAAAGAAATTAAAAAAATTACGCCAAGCTTAAAAAGGGAGCAGCTTACAACTGATGAGTATATTAAGCTTGCATTAAAACTGCTGTTAAAATAAAAGCAGCAGCAGGAGTTTTTTGCACTGTAAGCATTTTTAATGAAGGGGGGGAAAGAAATGGATGAGGACCGCATTATATCTGGCGACGCGGACATGCAGGATATTTCTTTTGAACAAAGCCTGCGGCCGCTTTTTCTAAAAGATTATATCGGCCAGGATAAAGTCAAAGAAAATTTGGAAGTATTCATTCAAGCGGCAAGACAGCGGCAGGAAGCTCTTGACCATGTATTATTATATGGTCCTCCAGGTCTTGGAAAAACAACATTAGCTACTATTATAGCCAATGAAATGGGTGTGAATATTCGTACAACCGCAGGTCCGGCCATTGAAAGGCCTGGAGATTTAGCAGCTATTTTAACAGCTTTAGAGCCTGGAGATGTGCTTTTTATTGATGAAATTCACAGACTTCCACGATCCATTGAAGAAGTATTATATCCTGCTATGGAAGATTTTTGTTTAGATATTGTTATAGGAAAAGGACCAAGCGCAAGATCGGTACGCATTGATTTGCCCCCTTTTACCCTGGTCGGAGCAACGACAAGAGCTGGAGCTGTTTCTGCTCCGTTAAGAGACCGATTTGGCGTGTTGTCAAGGTTGGAATATTACGAACAAAAGCAGCTTAAACACATTGTTGAAAGAACAGCAGAAGTGCTGCATACACCAATAATAGAAGATGCAGCTTGGGAGATTGCAAGACGTTCTAGAGGAACTCCAAGGATTGCTAACAGACTTTTGCGCAGGGTAAGGGATTTTGCCCAAGTAAAAGGAAATGGCAGCATTACAAAAGAGATTTCCACTTTATCATTAGAGCTTCTGCAAGTGGACCGTTTAGGACTTGATCATATTGACCATAAATTAATAATGGGAATGATACATAAATTTCGAGGGGGTCCTGTCGGACTAGAAACAATTGCTGCGACAATCGGTGAAGAAGCTCATACTATTGAAGATGTGTATGAGCCTTATCTATTGCAAATTGGCTTCTTGCAGAGAACTCCTAGAGGAAGAGTAGTGACTCCACTTGCATATGAACATTTTCAGATGCAAAAAGATGAGGAATAACAAGAAATAAACGAAACAGGTGACCATATTGAAAGTAGAATTATTTGATTTTCATTTGCCAGAAGAACTGATTGCCCAAACTCCCCTTGAGGATAGAACAAGCAGCAGACTAATGGTTGTAAATAAAAAAACAGGCAGTTTAGAGCATCGCAACTTTAAAGATATTATTGAGTATATAAATCCTGGCGATTGTCTTGTTCTCAATGATACAAGAGTATTGCCGGCAAGACTTTATGGAGAAAAAGAAGATACAGGGGCACATATTGAAGTTCTGCTGTTAAAGCAGCAGGATGGAGATAAGTGGGAATCTTTAGTGAAGCCGGCAAAACGAGTGAAAGTGGGGACGGTGATTTCTTTTGGAGAGGGCCGTTTAAAAGCTGTATGCGTACAAGAATTAGAGCATGGTGGAAGAGTGCTGGATTTCCAATATGATGGTATTTTTTATGAAATACTGGAAGAACTTGGCGAGATGCCATTGCCTCCATATATAAAAGAAAAACTAGATGATCAAGATAGATACCAGACAGTATATGCGAAAGAAAGAGGTTCAGCTGCGGCTCCGACAGCAGGCCTTCATTTTACAGAAGAATTGCTTGACTCTTTGCAGAAAAAGGGAGTTCATATTGCGTTTATTACGCTGCATGTCGGCTTAGGAACTTTTAGGCCGGTAAGTGTTGATGATGTCGATAGTCATGAAATGCATGCAGAATTTTATCAGTTGACGAAGGGAACGGCTGATTTGCTGAATAAGGTAAAAGCAAATGGAGGGAGAATTATTTCTGTTGGCACGACATCAACAAGAACATTGGAAACAATCGCTGCAGCCCATGATGGAGTGTTTAAAGAACAAAGCGGCTGGACAAATATTTTTATTTATCCTGGCTATGAATTTAAAGGCATTGATGGAATGATTACAAATTTTCATTTGCCAAAATCAACACTTATTATGCTTGTCAGCGCCCTTGCTGGAAGAGAACAAATATTACATGCATATGAAACAGCAGTTGAGATGCGGTATCGCTTCTTTAGTTTTGGAGATGCGATGTTTATCACGCGTTAACGGGCTTTTGATTCCCGCCTAGGAGGCATAAGAGAGAACAAGAAATCTAGACGGGGAGAAAATTGCCTGTAAAGGTCCGATTGTTAGTTTCCTTTTATCTGTTAGCTTTTTGCTAATATGTAAAAGATATAAATTGTATTAAAACTAGTTAGATATTTTTGCATTATAAAGAAAAAGGAGAAAAATACATTGACAGCAATACGCTATGAATTTATCAAAACATGCAAACAAACTGGTGCTAGACTGGGCATTGTCCATACACCACATGGATCCTTTGAAACACCTGCATTTATGCCAGTAGGAACATTAGCTACTGTAAAAACAATGGCTCCTGAAGATTTAAAATCGATGGGAGCTAATATTATTTTAAGCAATACCTATCATTTATGGCTTCGTCCTGGGCATGAAATTGTCAAAGAAGCAGGCGGACTTCATAAGTTTATGAATTGGGATAAAGCTATTTTAACTGATTCTGGCGGTTTTCAAGTATTTAGTTTAAGTGATTTCCGCAAGATTGAAGAAGAAGGTGTACACTTCCGCAATCATTTAAATGGGGATAAGTTATTTTTATCTCCTGAAAAAGCAATGGAAATTCAAAATGCACTCGGATCAGATATTATGATGGCTTTTGATGAATGCCCTCCGTACCCAGCTGAGTATGATTATATGAAAAAATCAGTAGAAAGAACATCCAGATGGGCAGAGCGCTGTTTAAAAGCACATAATCGTCCAGAAGATCAAGGGTTATTTGGCATTATTCAAGGGGGAGAATATGAGGAGTTAAGAAAACAAAGTGCTAAAGATTTAGTTTCATTGGATTTCCCTGGATACGCAGTTGGCGGTTTATCTGTTGGAGAACCGAAAGATGTTATGAATAGAGTGCTGGAATTTACCACCCCGTTAATGCCTGATAATAAGCCTCGTTATTTAATGGGAGTAGGATCGCCTGATTCTTTAATCGATGGAGCGATTCGCGGAATTGATATGTTTGACTGTGTATTGCCAACGAGAATTGCCAGAAATGGGACAGTAATGACAAGCGATGGCCGTTTAGTAGTGAAAAATGCAAAATATGCTCGAGATTTTGGGCCGCTAGATCCAGAATGTGATTGCTATACATGCAAAAATTACAGCCGTGCCTATATTCGTCACTTGATACGATGTGACGAAACATTCGGAATTCGACTTACATCTTACCATAATCTTTATTTTCTGTTAAACTTAATGGAGAATGTCCGTCAAGCGATCCGTGAAGATCGATTAGGCGACTTCAAAGAAGAGTTTTTTGAACGTTATGGATTTAACAAGCCAAACGCTAAAAACTTTTAAATAGATTGGGATTTGAAAGGAGGGGAAATATATGCAACAAATTATGGGATTACTTCCTTTTATTTTAATGTTTGTTCTGTTTTACTTTTTGTTGATCCGTCCACAGCAAAAGCGCCAAAAGGCGGTTAGACAAATGCAAAGCGATCTGAAAAAAGGGGACAAGGTTGTTACAATTGGTGGTCTTCATGGAATGGTTGATGCAATTGATGAAGGTACTGTTGTAATCAAGAGCGGCGATGGAAGCCGTCTAACATTTGACCGAAGTGCAATACGTGATGTATCAGCGTCTTCAAGCACTGTTTTAGATAAAGCATAATAAAAAAGCAGCAGGAAAAACATTATCCTCGCTGCTTTTTATTATATTTTTTATGCAGTACTTCCTCTTGAAAGGTTAACCCCTAAAATGCCGCCCATCATGCAAATTAACGTATAGCAGATATGATAAATAAATTGTTCAGCCGTAAACAGCTGATCCAATCCTAAAAAGGTAAATAAAAATACAATCAGAGAATAAGTAAAGCCTGTTAATCCTCCTAGAAACCAACCTTTTTGTTTTCCTTTTCCTCCAGAGATAAACCCTCCTGTAAACAGGGTAATAAATGAAACGATAGTTATGGCATATTGCAAGGAAGATTCCTGCAATGACGTAAACTTGAGCAGCAAAGAAAAAAGTATGCTGCTGGTTATTAAAAGAATAAAAATTGAGATCAGGCCATATAAAATGGCACTTCCAACATGTTTGCTTTCTTCGATTGTAAACCTCTCCCTTCAAAAGCTTTAGTTTTCATAAATAAAACATTCTAGTACAAGCATATTCACCAAGAAAAAAAATAGAATCATAAAATGGCTGGCGAACTTTTTTATTGCTCATTAACAGGATTTTGAACACCAACTCAAGGTTATAAGAAAAAGTTAGAAATCTAGTCGGGGGAGAAACTTACCTGTGAAAGCTTGGTTGAAGCTTTGCTTTAACTTTGTTTACTAATCAACTTTTAGAAAAATAATACCCAGAATTTATTTTTGTTTTTGACAAAACATAAATAAAAAAAGCAAACAAAGAGTGGGGGGAATAGAAGTGGAAGAATATATGATTATTCTTTTTAGAACCATACTCATCTACACATTAATCGTTCTTATTTTCCGTTTAATGGGAAAAAGGGAGATAGGGGAGTTGAGCATTCTTGATTTAGTTGTATTTATTATGATTGCAGAGATTGCTGTTGTAGCCATTGAGGACATAAAAGCACCACTATTGCCTACATTAATGCCAATGTTTATTTTATTATTTATTCAATTGCTGTTGGCGTTTTTTTCTTTGAAAAGCAAAAAACTTCGCGATCTTATTGATGGAAAACCAACTATTATCATAAATGATGGAAAAATCGATGAGCAGGCAATGAAGAGTCAACGATATAATTTTGATGACTTATTGCTGCAATTGCGAGAAAAGGATATCCGCAATATTGCCGATGTTGAGTTTGCCATATTAGAAACCTCTGGAAAATTATCCGTATTTGAAAAAGATCAGAGTATTTCAGGAATCACAATGCCTCTTATTATTGATGGAATTATTCAGGAAGAAAATTTGTCGAAAATCGGACAAACAACTTTTTGGCTAAGGAAAGAATTGAAAAAGCAAGGATGCATAAACATAAAAGATATTTCATTTTGCAGCTATCAAGACGGGATATTTTATCTTGATTTTTTTGATAAAAAATAATGCTTATTTAATAGAGAAGGAACTGTTAAACTTGCCTGTTGATTTCCACTCCAGGTGTCCGCTTGCCGCGGATGGTCCGGGAGTCTCATGCCTTCCATTCCAATCAATAAAGTGCCAAAATCTATTCTAAGCATTACATAACTTTTTTTAAAATTAAATACAAAAAAACGAGGTTGGGACACAACTAATTAGATAATCTGTAAAGACGAATAATCTCTACCTTTCGCTTTAAAATAAAGGCTAGTTTCGCAATCTTGGTTACTTGTTTTTTTACATATAGTCAAGTGTAAAAACTAATTCGTTCCATTGCGCTACAGACACTCCCTCTCTGCGGGGTCTCAGCCTTTCCTCTACTTCCCGCAGGAGTTGAGTGTCCTCCGCTCCATTCCACTTCTTTTTTAAAGGTTGTTATCTAAAACTATTTAAAAAAATAGAAAAAATTAATTATTTAGGCTGCGGGCAATAACAACAAACTTTACTGAAACCACCCTTTTAAAAGTTTAAAAACGAATAATTATATGTAATTACCATATAATTATTCGTTTTTATTTTCAACTGGAATACTTATGTTCCAGCCTCGTTTTTATTTTAGGAAAGCAATGTTCCTAGCCACGGTATTTTTCGCAGATCATCCTTTTTTAGAAGTTTTAATAAAAACAGCAAAATAATATAACAAATGGTGATAAAACAGGTTACAATAATAACTTTTAGCGGCAAAGAAGATACATTGAGCCATTTGGTGCAGAGCATTCCTAAATAACCGGATGCAAAAATGACAACTAGCATTTTTATGTAATCTTTTATATAGATAGAAAAACTGATTGTCTTAATAATTGTTGCAAAATGAAGCAGGGTTACAAGTACAAATCCCACAATTAAAGCAATAGCTACACCATATATTCCAAATTCGGGACGGCTGGCCAAACAGAAAATAATGATGGTTTTTACCAAGGCTCCAATAAAACTATTAATCATAGCGGCACGAGCTAAGTTAAGGGCCTGTAATGTTGCCTGCAGTGGTCCTTGGTAATAATTCAATAGAAAAAAAGGTGCCATAAGCTGAATAAAGGATGCTCCTCTAGAACTGTTATACATAACAGTCATTAAAGGCTCTGCTAGGACGAATAATACAACGACAGCAAGTCCACCAGTCATAAAAGTAAAACGAAGAGCCTGCTGCAGCAGGTGATCTATTTTTTTATATTCATGATTTGCGTTTGCTTCACTTATTGCAGGGACAAGAGATGTCGAAAGAGATTGGGTGAAAAAAGATGGCAGCATTAAAAGAGGAAGGGCAAATCCTGTTAACACTCCATATTGTTTGGTCGCATTTATCGCCGTTAAACCAGCCAATGCTAAACTGTGGGCAACAACGATAGGCTCTATAAACCAAGCGACGCTTCCAATCATTCTGCTTCCAGTTGTAGGAAGAGCTACTTGCATTAACTCCTTGAATGTCTGTTTACCATTTGTGACATATTGAAAGAATTTTTTTCTTAAAGGAAAGGATTTTTTCCATTTGAAAGATGCTAATAGAAAAAGCAAAGATGCCAATTCGCCAAGAACCGATGCTAACATGGCGCCAGCAGCTGCATATTCAATGCCTAAAGGCAAAAATGCTTTTGTAAGTGCCGCGATTAAAGTAATGCGCACAATTTGTTCAATCACTTGAGAAGTCGCAGCAGGCTTCATATTCTGCCTTCCTTGGAAGTAACCTCTTAAAACAGAAGAAACAGCAATGATAGGAATAATTGGCGTGATTGCAAGAAGTGGCGTTAATGTTCTTGGATCTGTAAACAATGTTTGCGATAAATAAGGAGCCAGCAGAAATAAAGCAGGTGTAAATAAAACAGTAAGTGCAAGTGTAGTGGTTAGCGATACAATTAGAATGGATTTTACTTTTTTATGATTTCCTTCTGCTTCTGCCTCTGCAACATTTTTGGAGATGGCAACAGGCAATCCAAGCTGTGTAATGGTTACGACGAGAATGAGTGTAGGATATACCATCATATATAATCCGACTCCATCTTCTCCTATAAACCTTGCAATCACTATACGATTAATAAAGCCTAGTATCCTTGTTATAAATCCTGCAATTAATAAAATGATGGTTCCTTTTAAAAACTTAGACATTTCATTCCCTGCCTTCTCAAATAGCGAATAATACTATACAATTAACTATATGCAAGCATGTGGACAAAGCATGACTAGGAAAGATTATTTTTTGCTGTTTGTTCGGCCAGATGTTCGGAAGGAAAGCCAAAAAATAGAATAAAAGAATTTTTTTAGGGTTCCTGGATATTTGAAATCGGCCAACGAAAAAAGTTAGCAGAAAAATGAATGGCCATTACTCCTTCCTAACGGTTCAATAGATTTCTGGTATGTAAATAATCGATAAGGGAGCTGTTTTCTAGTGTCGTCAGAGCATATATATGATGAGTATCGTTTGGAAATACAACCAGCTTTGCGAAGTAAATTAGAAGAATTTCAATTGCTGGGATATGATACGATCTCAGAAGATGATCTATGGAAATATTTAACGCAAAAAAAATGGAAAAGATCATTTGGAGATAGGCGGATTTTTGAGCTGGTGCAAGATGTGCTGCATGTGAAAATTTCAGAATATATGAATTTCGCTACAATTGAAGCATTTAAGCTGGATAATTTTTTTACGCAATTAACGGAAGAAGAGAAAAGAGAACTGCTAAAGTAAAAATGAATTATGATATTTTTTTGAACAAATTGACAGCTAACATAATCTGTTTCATAATGGTTTTTATAAACAAAAAGTCTATGCATAAAGCCATCCTGTTACCAGTGAGGGATTTTCCTCTGCAAAAGGATGGCTTATGCTTGTGAAGACTGTAAGAAAACAGACAAACCTCTTGGATAAAGCATGATGATGCTATAGAAAATAGGCAAATGGAAAGAATAATGAAAATAGCATTGCAAGTTTTGGAAGAGATATGTTTATTTTTTGTTTATCTTTCGAGGAGGATTAATACATAATGGCAAAACGCAGCAGAATAGTAGCATTCCTATTAATCATCATTTTATGTGCAAGTGTTTTGGGAGGCACAACCAAAAATATACTAAATGATATTAAACTAGGACTGGATTTGCAAGGTGGATTTGAAGTTTTATATGAAGTTACACCAGTTGACAGCAGTCAAAAGATTACAAAAGAAGTATTAAACAGTACAGCAAAAGCGTTAGATAAACGTGTTAACGTACTGGGTGTAAGTGAACCCATCATCCAGATTGAAGGGAATGACCGCATTCGTGTACAGCTTGCTGGCGTAACAGACCAGAACAAGGCAAGAGAGATACTATCTACCGAAGCAAATCTTTCGTTCCGTGATGTCAATAATAAAAAATTGATGGATGGCTCTGACTTGAAGGAAAATGGAGCATCTCAGACTTTTGATGAAAATGGAAATCCCAGTGTTTCTTTAAAACTAAAAAGTGCTGAAAAATTTAAAAATGTTACACAAACTGTTCTTAACATGGCACCTAATAATTTGCTTGTTATTTGGCTTGATTATGAAAAAGGGGATTCTTTTGAAACAGAATCCGCAAAAGCAGAACCAAAATATCTTTCTGCACCTCAGGTAAGCAAGGTTATTAACCAAGATACTGTATCGATTACAGGCAGCTTTACCATTCAAGAAGCAAAAAATCTGGCGGATTTATTAAATGCTGGTGCTCTTCCAGTCAATCTTACAGAAAAATATTCTACAAGCGTCGGCGCGCAGTTTGGGGATCAGGCATTAAAAGATACTATTTTAGCGGGTATAATTGGTGTAGGCCTTGTCTTTATCTTTATGATGCTTTATTATCGTTTGCCAGGAATTGTAGCCGTTATTACTTTAACTGTTTATGTGTACTTAAACTTGCTTGTTCTTGATTTAATGAACGGTGTTTTGACATTGCCTGGTATTGCCGCACTTATACTTGGTGTGGGAATGGCAGTAGATGCGAACATCATCACGTATGAACGAATTAAAGACGAACTTCGTGTTGGAAAAACATTAAAAGCAGCATTTCAAACAGGGAATAAAAACTCCTTATCTACGATTTTGGATGCAAACTTAACGACAATTTTGGCAGCCGTTGTGCTATTTATCTATGGGACAAGTTCTGTTAAAGGATTTGCGACACTATTAATTGTCAGCATTCTTGTCAGCTTTATAACAGCAGTATATGGTTCACGTTTACTATTGGGATTATTAGTCAACAGCAAACTGTTTAATAAAAAGCAAACATGGTTTGGCGTAAACCGCAAAGATATCAAAGATATTAATGAAGGCTATGATATATTAACATTGCCAACCAAATTTGACCGCATTGATTTTGTGAAATATAAAAATACCTTTTTTACTATTTCAGGTGTGTTGATTGCGGCAGGTATTGTTGTACTATTTATATTTAAGCTGAATTTAGGCATTGATTTCTCCAGCGGCTCCCGTGTTGAAATTCTGGCAGATAAATCATTGACAACAGAAGAATTAAAATCAGAATTAAAAAAGGTTGATATTGAAGCAGATGACATTACCTTATCCGGCGATAATCAGGAAATAGGGGCTATTCGAATAAAAGGCGATTTAAGCAAAGATAAGATTGCTGAATTAAAAACAGAATTAAAGAAAACATATGGCCATGAACCAAATATAAGCACGGTATCTCCAACGGTTGGAAAAGAGTTGGCGAAAAACGCTTTTTATGCAGTGTTAATAGCGTCTATCGGCATTATAATTTATGTAGCCATTCGTTTTGAAATTTACATGGGGCTTGCAGCAGTTCTAGCATTGCTTCATGATGCTTTCTTTATCATCGTTATATTCAGCATTACAAGATTAGAAGTGGATATAACCTTTATTGCTGCTGTTTTAACAATTGTCGGCTACTCTATTAATGATACAATCGTTACATTTGACCGTATAAGAGAAAATTTAGTGCAGAAAAAACGCATTAAAACGGCAAAAGAAATTAAAGATATCATCAATATTAGTTTGCGCCAAACACTTGCACGTTCTATCAATACAGTTGTAACAGTAGTAATTTGTGTTATTGCCTTATTGATATTTGGCAGCGATTCGATCAGAAACTTTTCCCTTGCTTTGCTAATTGGCTTAGTTGGCGGAGCTTACTCTTCTATTTTTATTGCATCCCAGTTATGGTATGTATGGAAGAAAAAAGAATTGAAGAAAAAAGGCGTTCTGATTACTGCAAAAGAAAAACGAAAAAATTCAGATATCCCACAAGTTTAAAAGCTAAAAGGAAAAGAGCTATGCATACAAAAGTGTGCGTAGTTCTTTTTTTATGCATTGCCGGGCTTTTGACCTCTCCCCACATCAAGGTTATAAGGGGAAATAAGGAATCTGAGTTGGGAGGGAGAGGAAAACTTTACTGGTTAAAGTTTCACTTTATTGTATCGATGGAAAAGAAAAAGTTTCCTTTATCTCACATTGAAAGCAAGTTGCCTAGATTGTATAATAATTAGATTGGGGTGATGACATGTTACAATCAAAAACAAGATGGATTACACATATCGATAACCAAATGGACGATATAATAGCAGAATTTGTACAGCATTTAAATATAACGCCGCTTGTAGCATCATTGCTTATTAACAGAGGATATCGAACGACTCAAGAAGCGAAGGATTTTTTATTTGCACAAAATCAAGATTTTTATGATCCTTATCTTTTATTGAATATGGAAACAGCAGTGGAAAGAATTCGTGCGGCTATAAATAATAAAGAGAAAATATTGGTGTTTGGAGATTATGATGCCGATGGTGTAACAAGCACTACAGTTATGATGAAAACATTGGAAGAAATGGGGGCATATGCAGAATTTTATATCCCTAATCGATTTACAGAAGGATATGGTCCAAATGAAGGGGCATTTCGTTATGCTAAAAGCATTGGGATCGATTTGATTATTACAGTAGATACAGGGATTGCAGCAGTACATGAAGCAGATGTGGCAAAAGAGCTTGGCATGGATTTAATTATTACTGATCACCATGAGCCTGGTCCAATATTGCCTGATGCTTATTGTATTATCCATCCGAAAATTCCAGGAAGCGAGTATCCTTTTGGTGAATTGGCAGGGGTTGGTGTAGCATTTAAAGTAGCGCACGCCTTATATGGTTATGTTCCTGAACATTTACTTCCATTTGCGGCTATTGGAACGATTGCAGATTTAGTTTCTTTAACAGGAGAAAATCGGTTGATTGCAAAACAGGGAATCAAAAAATTGCAGCAAACAGACAATGTTGGATTAAAAGCTTTACTGAAACAAATGAACACAGAACCGAATGCGATTGATGAAGAAACAATTGGTTTTATGATTGCACCAAGAATCAATGCAGTTGGAAGGCTTGGAAGTGCAGATCCTGCTGTTGAGCTGCTGATGACATCAGATAAAGAGATGGCAATAGAGCTTTCCATAGAAATGGAAGAAACGAATAAAGAACGCCAAGCCATTGTTAATCAAATAACAGAAGAAGCAATTGCCCAAGTAGAAGAGCTGTATCCATTAGCAGAAAACCGGGTATTAGTTGTCGGCAAGGAAGGATGGAATGCGGGAGTTGTGGGAATTGTTGCCTCTAGACTTGTAGAAAAGTATTACCGGCCAACGATTGTTCTTAGTTTTGACCAGGACAAACAAATAGCCAAGGGATCTGCGAGAAGTATAGCTGGATTTGATTTATATAAAAATCTTTCTACAGCAAGGGATATTTTACCTCATTTTGGAGGCCATCCAATGGCAGCTGGAATGTCTCTTGCATTAGAGGATGTGGATCTATTAAGACAAAGATTAAACAAATTGGCTTTTGAACAATTAAAAGAGGAAGATTTAATCCCGCTAACAAAAGTGGATGGCAGTTTTATGCTAGAAGAGGTACAGTTAAAAGCGATCGAACAAATGCAATTATTGGCTCCATTTGGAGTTGATAATGCAAAACCCAAAGTGATCTTAAAGGATATGGAGATTGCTGCAATCCGCAAAATAGGAGCAAACCAAAACCATTTGAAAATGCAGCTGAAGCAAGGAGAAAGTATATTAGATGGTATTGGATTTGGCCTAGGAGAATGGCATGAGCATATTTCTCCATCGGCAAAAGTTTCGGTATTGGGACAGCTGGCTATTAATGAGTGGAATAATATTAAAAAACCGCAGATTTTTATTCAAGATTTAATGATCGATAAATGGCAGCTTTTTGACTACCGCGGTGCCTTGCAATTAGAAACATTAGTTGCAAAAATGCCGGTAGAAGATGCTTTATGGATATTTTTTCATCAAGATTCTGTGACGTCAGCACTTAAAAGCAAGGTGTCGAATTATAAAATAGTGGAAACAATAGAAGAAGCGGCATCTTTTTATAGCAAAGAAGCAAATGTAGTATTAGCTGATTTTCCAACAAATAATGAAATAATAAATAAGCTGCTTTCTAATATGACGCCAGAAAGAATTTATGCTGTTTTTTATAAAGGGGAAAGTGACTTCTTTAGTACGATGCCAACGAGAGATCATTTTAAGTGGTATTATGCCTTTTTAGCAAAACAAAAAAAATTTCATCTGGAGAAATTCGGTGATGAACTAGCCAAAAGAAAAGGCTGGAGCAAAGAAACAATTGTTTTTATGACAAAGGTGTTTTTTGAGCTGAATTTTGTTACAATGGAGGATGGGTTTATTTTGTTGAATAAGAATACAGCGAAAAGAGATTTGACAGAGTCACCTTCTTTTCAACAGAAACAAGCACAATTTGCGCTCGAAAATGAATTAATATACTCTTCATATGAGCAATTAAAAAATTGGTTTGATCTTATTCTAAAAAAATCCGTTAACAATGAGGAGGAAGTAAAAGAATGGATTTAAAACAGTTTATTACAATTGTTGAAGATTGGCCAAAACCAGGAATTAAATTTAAAGATATTACAACATTAATGGATAATGGTGAAGCATATAAATATGCAACAGACCAAATCGTTGCATATGCAAAAGAAAAAGAAATTGATTTAGTTGTTGGACCTGAAGCAAGAGGTTTTATTATTGGCTGTCCTGTTGCCTATTCTTTAGGGGTGGGCTTTGCCCCAGTTCGCAAAGAAGGAAAACTGCCAAGAGAAACAGTCAAGGTAGAATATGGATTAGAATATGGCAGTGATATTTTGACTATTCATAAAGATGCCATTAAACCTGGACAAAGAGTTTTAATTACAGATGATTTGCTTGCAACAGGCGGAACCATTGAAGCAACGATTAAATTAGTCGAAGAATTAGGCGGCGTAGTTGCAGGAATTGCTTTTTTAATTGAATTATCTTATTTAGAAGGACGCAAAAATCTAAATGGTTATAATGTCCTGACATTAATGGAGTATTAATAGCCATTTTTAAATGCAGATCTTTATTTTTATTAATTGGTATAAATCTATAATCGTACTGGAAAAGGCGCTTCTTATTAGCGCTTTTTTTAGTAGATAGATAAATGAAGCTGACTTTTTTCGACATTTTTTTTATTTTTTCAAGAAAATTACAAGTATTCTCTTTACAACTACCCTCATTTTTTTAATAATAGAAATAATGATTCTTAAATTATTACGATTTTATTTTATATTCTTCTCTAAGAGGAAAATAGAACAAAGAAACAGCAATAATAAATTTTTTATAGTCAATGATAACAATAAATGAAAAATGAAAGGTGATTACATGGCGAATGATCAAGTATTAACCGCCGAACAAGTCATCGACAAGACGAAAGGGTATTTAAACGAAGAGCATACAGCGTTTATTGCAAAAGCATATAATTTTGCAAGAGATGCTCATCGTGAACAATATAGAAAATCCGGTGAGCCTTATATTATCCATCCTATTCAGGTTGCAGGGATATTGGCTGATTTACAAATGGATCCTGATACAATTGCTGCCGGTTTTCTCCATGATGTTGTTGAAGATACAGATATCACATTACAAGATATAAGTAGAAGCTTTAGCAAAGAAGTGGCCATGCTCGTTGATGGTGTTACAAAGCTCGGAAAGATAAAGTATAAATCCCATGAAGAACAGCAGGCAGAAAACCATCGGAAAATGTTTGTTGCGATGGCACAAGATATAAGGGTCATCATGATTAAACTTGCTGACAGGCTTCATAATATGCGAACATTAAAGCATTTGCCAGCAGAAAAACAACGCCGCATTTCAAATGAAACATTGGAGATTTTTGCACCATTAGCGCATCGATTAGGGATTTCTACGATTAAATGGGAGCTAGAGGATACCGCATTACGTTATATGAATCCGCAGCAATATTATCGGATTGTTAATTTAATGAAAAAGAAACGGGCTGAACGAGAACAATACTTGGATGAAGTAATAACGGAAATTCGTCAAGGGACCGAAGAAGTAACGATTGAAGCAGATATTTCTGGCCGTCCAAAACATATATACAGCATTTATCGCAAAATGGTGCTGCAAAATAAACAATTTAATGAAATATATGATCTTCTTGCCGTAAGAATTGTTGTAAACAGCATTAAAGATTGTTATGCAGTGCTGGGAATCATTCATACTCGGTGGAAACCAATGCCAGGAAGATTTAAAGATTATATTGCGATGCCAAAGGCCAATATGTATCAATCTTTGCATACAACAGTGATTGGCCCAAAAGGCGACCCGCTAGAAGTTCAAATTAGAACAACAGAGATGCATCGGATTGCAGAATTTGGGATTGCAGCGCATTGGGCGTATAAAGAAGGCAAATCGGCAAACGAAGGGTCCTCGTTAGATGAAAAACTGTCTTGGTTTAGGGAAATATTAGATTTTCAAGAAGACAGCATTAATGCAGAAGAATTTATGGAAAACTTAAAGATTGATTTGTTTTCCGATATGGTTTTTGTGTTTACGCCTAAAGGCGATGTGTTTGAATTGCCTTCTGGTTCTGTTCCTATTGATTTTGCTTATAGAATCCATTCGGAAATTGGCAATAAAACGATTGGCGCCAAAGTGAATGGCAAAATGGTAACATTGGATTATAAATTGAAAACTGGTGATATCATTGAAATTCATACAAGTAAACATTCCTATGGTCCCAGTCAAGACTGGCTGAAAATTGTTCAAACTTCTCAAGCAAAAAATAAAATTAGACAATTCTTTAAAAAGCAGCGCAAAGAGGAAAATGTAGAAAAAGGAAAAGAGTTAGTAGAAAAAGAAATCCGCAGCATGGATTTTGATTTAAAAGAAATTCTAACACCGGAAAATGTAAAAACAGTTTTAGAAAAGTTTAATTTTATGAACGAAGAAGATATGTATGCTACAGTTGGCTATAACGGCATTACCGCTCTTCAAGTGGCTAATCGATTAACAGAAAAATGGCGCAAAAAACGGGATGCGGAACAAAATGCGACAATATCCAATGCTGTTGCTGAACTGAAATCTTTTCCTGCCAACAAAAAGAGGGCATCTGGTGTACGCGTTACTGGCATTGATAATTTGTTGATTCGTCTTTCTCGCTGCTGCAATCCTGTCCCAGGTGATGAAATTGTCGGTTTCATTACAAAAGGAAGAGGGGTATCCGTGCATAGAGCAGACTGCACCAATATTGATACAGATGATGCAAAAGCAAGGTTAATTCCCGTTGAGTGGGAGACAGCTCTTAATAATCGGAAAGAATACAATGTAGAAATTGAAATCAGCGGATATGATAGAAGAGGACTGCTGAATGAAGTGCTGCAAGCAGTTAATGAATCCAAAACAAATATTTCTGCTGTATCCGGCCGTTCTGATCGAAATAAAATGGCAACTATTACAATGTCGATATTAATATTAAATGTTAATCATCTTCATAAAGTAGTGGATAGAATCAAACAAATTCCTGATGTATATTCTGTCCGCAGAATTATGAACTAAGGAGCAAAAAAAGTGCGAATTGTATTGCAAAGGGCAAAAAAAGCAAAAGTAGAAGTAGATGGGAATATCGTCGGAAGAATTGATAAAGGGTTTGTGCTTCTCATCGGCATTGCACATGATGATTCAATAGAAGATGCTGAATATTTAGCAGATAAAGTTGCGCATTTACGTGTATTTGAAGATGAAGCAGGTAAAATGAATACAAGCATATTAGATGTGAAAGGATCCATTTTATCTGTATCTCAATTTACATTATATGGAGATACCCGTAAAGGAAGAAGACCAAATTTTATGAATGCGGCAAAACCAGCTACTGCTGAAAGGCTGTACGAAGCGTTTAACGATTGTTTAAAAGCGAAAGGCCTTGTTGTCGAAACAGGAATATTTGGCAGTATGATGGATGTTTCCTTGATAAATGATGGACCTGTGACATTAATATTAGAGAGTAAATAAAAACGTTTTATGAGACAAGTTATGAGGACGATAACTTGTTTCATAGACGTTTTTTAATTTATTGGTGAGTAAATCTTTTTGTCAATAAAATAAAATTTTATTGCGAATTAACAGAACTTTTGCTCCGATAAGAGAAAATAGGAAATCTAGCTGAGCAAAAGTCTGATAAAAAGTGCATAGACTAAGGATTTGTTTCCTTAGTCTGTGAAATCACCTCAACTAACAATCAAATCAGCAGGAGATGGAGTAAACCTTCGCTGATTGGAGTTTCACTTTATTTAAAATAGTTAGCTAAGCCCTGATAGATAGCAGAAGATACAGTTTCTTGATATTTATTGGTAGAAACAAACTTCTCTTCTTTTGGATTGCTTAAATAGCCTAATTCTAAAAGGGTTGCAGGCTGGCTATTTTCTCTAAGGACAAAATAATCATTTTTTCTGACGCCACGGTCTATCATATTGGTTGCTTCGATTAATTCTGCATGCAGCTCATTCGCTAATTCCTTTTGCCGAGAAGTATAGTAATAGCTGGTCATCCCCATAATATTATGATTTTTTACACTATCATAATGAATGCTCACAAAGGCATCGGCATCATATTGGCTGCTGATATCCACTCTTTTTTCCAATGAAAGGAATGTGTCATCCGTTCTTGTCAGAATAACTTTGCTGCCAGCACTCATTAATTTTTTTGCCAATAAATTAGCTGTGCGATTGGTTAGGTTTTTTTCTAATGTACCTAAATATCCAATCGTTCCACTATCTTTTCCTCCATGCCCAGGGTCAATGACGATCACTTTTCCCTTTAAGTCTTTTTTGTTCCCTTTTTTTGTTGTTTTTTTGCTCCCAGTCAGAGGGGGGGATTCTGCATCTTTTGTTATGGAAGGAGCATCGACAATCCAATTAGCTACATAGCCTTCTTTTCCATTTTCCAATTGAATTTTATACCAATCCCCAATCTCTTTGATGACAGAAAAGCTATCCCCTTCATTTGCAATGGAAACAATAGTAGAGTTAACGGTCGCATTGCTTCTTATATTTGTTCGATTATACAAGATAGTGATTCTTTTGCTGTCTTCAGCCGCTTTTGCTGCATTTTTTGCTTCATCGGTGCTGCTATCTTTTTTATGCTGTAAAAACGAACTTTTTATCCAGCCTTTATTGCCAGAGTATTGGATTTCTGTCCACTCTCCCTGTTCTCCGACGATATGGATTTGCGTATCTTTTGCCAGTTTTCCAATAATGGCAGAAGATGTTGTAGGTTCTAGACGAACATTAATGGCATCTTCTAAGACACTTGCAATAGTGGCAGAAGAACGATGCTCGTCTGTATAACTATCTCCGTTTGTTTCTTCTGTTCTTTTTTCCTTTTTTATGACCAGATAACTGGCAACCCAACCAGATTTTCCTCCAGGCAATTGAAGTTCCACCCAATCTCCTTGGGTGCTAATAATCGGATATTCTTTACTTATTTCCATTTGATCTGTTACAAGAGCGTCTAAACTAGGACTTTCTCTTATATTAACAACAACGGCTGATATGGCATTTTCACTGTTTTCTGCTTTTATTTCTTGTAATGAAATAAACAAAAAAGAAACAAAAAAAGCAAGAAGGATCATTCCTGTTTTGCTCAAATGACTAGAACCCTCCCTTATTTATTTTAAAATTTCTTTGCTTTAATGATTTCTTTTAGAAAGTCTGTAATTCCTTCAAAAAAAATTCTTGCATTAACTTCAAATTTAGACAATAAAATAGCGATTACGTGATATTTTTTTGAAAACTTGGGGGAGAATAGATAGAAAGAATAAGAATAAAGGGTGATTATCATGAGATTTGGAGAAAAAAATTTGTCTGCAGGCACAATTGGTTCAAAATTATTAGGCGTTAATTTTCATGATTTTATTGAAAAGGAATCTCGTAATAATGTACTGGAATTAGCAGCAGAATTTGGCTTGTCTGTTGGTGAAGTAAAACAGCTTAAAAAACAATTAGAAAGAAATTGAATAAGTTATTGACAATAAAATAGTTCCTCTTTATTATTAAATAAATAATGGATTAAATATGTAGAAATAACCAATGATGGAGAAAAGTAATTAAGAAACACATGAATAGAGAAGAGGTGCCTTAGGCTGAAAGCATTTCTGCATGATGACTTAATGAAAGAACACTCTTTAGGTTTTCTTCTGAATGTTCATAATATGAACGAGTAGGAATGAAACGTTAGCAGGCGTTAACTGTAAAGTGGAAGATTTTATCTTCAATTAGGGTGGTACCACGGGATAATAACTCTCGTCCCTTGTATTCAGTGATGCAAGGGACGAGGGTTTTTTGTTGTATAAAACATCATTCAGCAGCAAAAAACTTTATTTTTTGGCTGTGTTAAAGCTAAATGTTGATTTTTGCAGGATAGCTGATTGAAGCGGAAATCAACAGCAAATTTTAACAGAGCCCATTTTTAAGGTGTGTTTATATAGGAGGATACATATTATGCAGATTAATATACCTAGAGGTACGCAGGATATACTTCCAGGCGAGGTAGAAAAATGGCAGTATATTGAAAAGAAACTAAAAGAAATTTGCGACAAATTTCAATATAATGAAATTCGCACCCCGATTTTTGAACATACGGATCTTTTTTTAAGAAGTGTTGGAGATACAACCGATATTGTGACAAAAGAAATGTATACATTTGAAGATAGAGGAAAAAGAAGCCTTACTTTAAGGCCTGAAGGTACGGCATCTGTTGTGCGTTCGTTTGTGGAACATAAAATGCACGGAGCTGCATCACAGCCTATTAAATTATATTATTTAGGACCGATGTTCCGCTATGAACGTCCACAAGCAGGAAGGTTTCGCCAATTTGTGCAATTTGGCGTAGAAGCGATCGGAAGCAATGATCCGGCAATTGATGCAGAAGTGATTGCGTTAGCATACACAGCATATGAAAGCTTTGGATTATCTAAATTAAAAGTTGTTATTAATAGCTTAGGGGATGCAAAAAGCCGTGTGGCACACCGAGAAGCTTTAATAGAGCATTTTGCTCCAAATATCAGCGAGTTTTGCCATGATTGCCAAAATCGTTTAGAGAAAAATCCAATGAGAATTTTGGATTGCAAAAAAGATCGGAAGCATCCACTAATGCAAAATGCTCCATCAATTCTAGAGTATTTAAATGAGGAATCAAGCCAGTACTTTGAGAAAGTAAAAGCATATTTAACAGCATTGAATATTCCTTTTGAAGTCGATTCTAATCTGGTTAGAGGGCTGGATTATTATAAGCATACTGCTTTTGAAATTATGAGCGAAGCAGAAGGGTTTGGGGCCATCACTACATTATGCGGCGGCGGCAGATACAATGGCTTAACTGAAGAATTAGGCGGCCCAGAAGCTCCTGGCATTGGATTTGCGATGAGCATCGAAAGGCTTCTTTCTGCATTAAAAGCAGAAAAGATTGAGTTGCCTATTGAAAAAACGATTGATTGCTATTTAGTATCCTTGGGAGATGCAGCAAAAGATTATACGGTTGGTCTATTGCATACATTAAGACAGGCAGGATTGTCGGCAGAAAGAGATTATTTGGACCGCAAAATTAAAGGGCAGTTTAAAGCGGCAGATCGTCTTCAGGCTAAATATGTAGCTGTACTTGGAGAAGATGAATTAAAAAATAATAAAATTAATGTAAAATCCTTGGAAAATGGCGAACAGAAAGAAATAGAATTGTCTGAGCTTGTAGCTGTTTTAAAAGATTTTGCAGCCTATTAAACAAAGGAACAAAGAGATAGACATATTTTTTATTTGGTTCACTTATGTAGATGGGAGAAAGCAATAGATATCATACTAGGAGGATATACAGCATGTTTGGTAGAACCTATTTTTGCGGGGAAGTAACAGAAGCCGCTATTGGAGAAAAAGTTGTCTTAAAAGGTTGGGTACAAAGAAGACGCGATCTTGGAGGGCTAATATTCATTGATTTAAGAGACCGTACTGGAATTATACAAATTGTGTTTAATCCAGAAGCAAATAAAGAAGCATTAGCTATTGCTGAAAAGGTCCGCAATGAATATGTGCTTGATATAAAAGGAACAGTAGTGGCACGACAAGAGGGCACGGTTAATGATAATTTAAAAACTGGTAAAGTCGAAGTAATCGTCGACAGTATTACGATTCTAAATGAATCGAAAACACCTCCTTTTACAATTGAGGATAAAACAGAAGTAGCAGAAGATGTACGCTTAAAATATCGCTATTTGGATTTAAGAAGACCAGTTATGTTCGAAACATTTAAAATGCGTCATCAAGTAACAAAAGTGATGAGAGACTTTTTAGATGCTGAAGGGTTTTTAGATATTGAAACACCTATTTTAACAAAAAGCACTCCAGAAGGTGCTAGAGATTATTTAGTGCCAAGCCGTGTTCATGAAGGAGAATTTTATGCACTGCCACAGTCGCCGCAAATTTTTAAGCAATTATTAATGGTAAGCGGAGTGGAGCGCTATTATCAAATTGCACGCTGTTTCCGCGATGAAGATTTACGTGCAGACCGCCAACCGGAATTTACCCAACTTGATATTGAAACAAGTTTTATGAGTCAAGAAGATATTATGGGCATGATGGAACAGATGATGTCAAAAATCATGAAAGAAGTAAAAGGCATTGAAATTTCTTTGCCGATTGCTAGAATGCCATATGATGAAGCAATGTCAAGATATGGTTCAGATAAACCAGATACTCGTTTTGATATGGAACTTGTAAATCTTTCTGAAATAGTAAAAGATTCAAGCTTTAAAGTTTTTGCACAAGCAGTAGAAACTGGCGGGCAAGTAAAAGCGATTAATGTGAAACAAGGAAGCGATAAATATTCACGCAAAGACATTGATGCATTAACTGAATTTGTTAAGGTATATGGAGCAAAAGGTTTAGCATGGCTGAAAGCAGAAGAAGATGGACTTAAAGGACCGATTGCGAAATTTATTTCTGAAGAAGAACAAAAAGGTTTGGAATCCGCTCTTGCGATTGAAAGCGGAGATTTATTGCTATTTGTTGCTGACAAAACAAATGTTGTAGCAGATGCTTTAGGGGCGCTTCGTTTAAAACTTGCAAAAGAATTAGGGTTAATTGATGAAACAAAATTCAACTTCCTATGGGTAACAGACTGGCCACTATTTGAGTTTGATGAAGAAGAAGGCCGCTTCTATGCTGCGCATCATCCGTTCACTATGCCGCAAAGAGAAGATTTAGAATTATTGGATACAAATCCTAAACAAGTAAAAGCTCAAGCATATGATATTGTTTTAAATGGATATGAACTAGGCGGAGGATCACTGCGTATTTTTGAAAAAGATATTCAAGAGAAAATGTTTGAAAAGTTAGGTTTCACTAAAGAGGAAGCATATGAACAGTTTGGTTTCCTTTTAGATGCTTTTGAATATGGGACTCCCCCGCATGGTGGAATTGCTCTAGGGTTAGACCGACTGATCATGCTTCTTTCTGGAAGAACAAATCTTCGTGATACAATAGCATTCCCGAAAACAGCAAGTGCAAGTTGCCTGTTAACAAATGCTCCAAGCGAAGTTAGTGAAGTGCAATTAGCTGATTTGCATCTTGCTTTGAATTTAAGCAAATAAGGAAAATGATTCAATTGAATGGGAATAAAAAAGCAGTTTATTGAATATCTCAATAAACTGCTTTTATTTATTTAGCAAAGGCAAAATAATTAAAAATTTTGTTCCTTTATTTAAAGTGCTTGAAATATGAATTTTTCCCTGCAGACTGCTGATAATTTGCATGGCGGCCATCATTCCTAATCCAGTTCCTTCTCGCCCTTTTGTTGTAAAATAGGGTTCTCCAATTCTTGCAAGCTGTTCTTTTGTCATGCCTGTTCCTGTATCAGCAATGGTCAAATGAAGATTGTTGTTTTCTGATGCTGTTTCGATAGTTAAAGTACCATTGTTTGGCATTGCTTCAATACAGTTTTTGCAAATATTTAATAAACATTGCTGCAATAGCTGCGACTCTCCTTTTATAAAAAAAGGTTTAATGGCAGTATCGATGATAATGCTATTCATATTGGCAAGGGGTGTAATCATATCAATCGTTTTGCCAAGTTCATCTCTTATATCAAGAATTTCAATATTTTCAGGGGATGGTTTGGCAAATGTTAAATAGTTGCGAATAATGGTATCTGCACGATTAATCTCATTAATTGATATTTGCAGGAAATTCTTTCGTTTTTTTTCTTCTAAGTCGACATCTTCCATCAATTGCAAAAACCCTTTTACCACAGCTAATGGATTGCGCACTTCATGAGAAATAGAAGAAGCAAGATGACTGACCATTTCCATTTTTTCTGTTTTAATAATTTTTTGTCTAATATAGATGCTTTCATGGAAGGTTTCATAAATATAAACAATGCATGGACAAGATATTGCTGTAATCACTAAATAATAAAAAATAAGCAATGGTTCAAAATCAACAGAAAAAATAGCAAGAGCTATAATAACAGAAATGCTAGAATTTAGTAATGCCACTAAACTAGCTGTTAACATACGTTTCCTTTTGGTAAAATTATTGAATTTTTTTATAAAAGGAAACGTCAAAATAAGTGTGGCGACAACAGTGATTATCGTTCCAATTATACCAATTCCCCCAAAACATAAACGATAAAGCACGGTAACGCCTATTAAAAGCAGCCCATTTTTTACTCCGCCGTATAAAAAACCTATAACGAGTGCAATTAATCGCAAATCAAATATAAATCCGTTTGTTAAAGTAAAGGGAAAGCTAATGCAGCTAATAATCGCCAAGGAAAAAGAAATGAATTTCAAAAGATTTATATGAGAATCATTGTTACATTTTAATACAATAATCAAAGGAATAAACAAAATAAAAACAATTAATGCTAGTACATTTAACAGTAGTTCTTGTATGCCAAACATAATAATAGTTCCTCCTAAGATATCCACTAATCAATACAATATATGATAATGCCAAAAATGAAAATAAAAATTTAAATAAAAAGGCAAGGATATCTTCTATAACTAGTTCCTTTCGGCAAATTATGTTATATTACAAAATGGAATACTTACGCTTAAAAAGTCAAGAAAAGCAGTTTACATAGCGTTGTTAATTAGGAATACTAATAATGATTGATTTAAAAGATTGCAAAATAATAATGCAAATAGTAGCTAGATTATTCCACTACTTGTGAATAAAAAAAGATGGAGTTGAAATATACATGTTGCATCAATTTTCTAGAAATGAATTGGCGATTGGCAAAGAAGGATTAAATATATTAAAAAACAGTACGGCAGCTGTTTTAGGCATAGGCGGTGTAGGTTCTTTTGCAGCGGAAGCACTTGCTAGATCAGGTGTAGGAAAATTGATTTTAATTGATAAAGATGATGTGGATATAACAAATGTAAACCGTCAAGTCATCGCATTATTATCAACAGTCGGGCGTCCTAAAGTAGAAATTATGGCAGAAAGAATCGCAGACATCAATCCAGAATGTGAAGTAGTTGCATTAAAAATGTTTTACACAGAAGAAACATATGAAGAAATTTTTGAATATGGTTTAGATTATGTAGTAGATGCATCGGATACAATCAGCTATAAAATTCATTTAATGAAAGAATGCTTAACGAGAAATATTCCCATTATTTCTAGTATGGGAGCTGCTAATAAAATGGATCCAACACGTTTCCAAATTGCTGATATCAGCAAAACACATACAGATCCTATTGCAAAAGTGATTCGCACACGACTTCGCAAAGAAGGAATTCGTAAAGGAATCACAGTTGTATTTTCTGATGAAAGTCCGATTGTAATTAGAGAAGATGTGGTAAAAGTAGTCGGCAAAGAAGATGCACCAATTCGCAAAGCAAAAATGCCGCCATCTTCTAATGCATTTGTGCCTTCTGTAGCAGGATTAATTATGGCAAGCCATGTTGTAAAAGAGTTGCTTAGAGATATTAAAATTGTCCGTGTAAAGGATGAAAAAAAATAAAAGAAAAAAGATGCCCTAACAATAAGAGGGCATCTTTTTTCTTTTAATAAAGGGATTTTCAAATTATTAGAGATCAGCTCAAATGGAATATGCTAAAAAGGAAAGTTTGCCTATTGACGCATATTAATGTATTAGTGTACTGTTTTAATAGTACACTGATACATTAAGGAATGGAGGGATATGTATGATATTATTTATCGGCTTATTAAAAAAGGATTTAAAAATTTCTTTGCCCTTTTTTTATAAGACATTAGTTATTATTCTTGTCAGTCTAATTGTCGGTTCTGGTTTTTCAGGATATTATGGCAAAATGGATGCGTTGACAGCGATTTCTATAGCTTTAGTTATTGTTCAAATGTTTTGTTTGCCAGCCGCAGTTTTTCAGTCATTAAATATAGAGGGCAAAACACAATTGTGGCTCCATAATCCTGCCAGCAGCTTAAAGCTCCTCTTATCAAAAATTATTGCAAGCAGTATCTATCATGTTATTTTGACTCTTTTTACAACTGCTTTAGCGGGAATTCTCATTATGTTTTCAGATAATATTATTTCTTTTTTTAATGCAGGAGAGTTAATTTCTTTAGCTATAGCCATAACATTTATTGGATTGTATATTAGCTTTTGGGTCATTTTCTACTGGACTGTCTATTATAGTTTGGCAAGTTATCCTCGTTTGAAAAGTATAAGATGGGTTATCCTGGTAATTATATGGAGCGGTTGGAGTTTTGCAGTGGATCTATTAAACAAACTGCCTCTTATTAAATCATTAAAAAAGATGGGAACTATTCATACAAGAAATGGATTTAACATAAAAGGAGATGCTGCATCATTTCAAGCAGGCTTTGAAGTAGCAGACATATCTTTATTTACTATAGCTGGATATCTCTGTACAGTGATTGTTCTCTTTATCCTCTCTTCCTGGTTGTTGGATAATAAAGTGGAGGTGTAGTAAAATGGCAGCTGAATTTGAAGCATCCAAACCAATATATATGCAGATTGTCCATAAAATATTGCTGGAAATTGCTCGACTAGAAAGAACTGCCGGTGAAAAGCTCCCCTCTGTAAGAGAAATGGCTATTACATTAGGGGTTAATCCAAACACTATCCAAAGAACATATGGAGAATTGGAGAGGATGCAGATGGTAGAAACAAAAAGAGGGCAAGGAACTTTTATTACAGAAGATCAATTTATCTTAGAAGCAATGGTCAAAAAATTGCAGATAGAAACAATGGAGCTGTTTATTGGCAATATGCAAGAATTAGGAATAGCAGAAGAAGAGATGGCAGAAAAATTAAACAGCTATTTAAAGAAAAGAAAGGAGGGGTATAATGATACGATTTGAAAATGCAACGAAAAAATATGGCAGAGAATCGGCATTAAGCAATATGAATTTAACATTAAAAAAAGGGAAGATTTATGGCCTAATTGGTGCAAACGGCAGCGGAAAATCAACCTTTTTAAAGATGATAGCAGGTCTTGTACATCCTAGCAATGGAAATGTGTTTGTAATGAATAAACAAACAAACCGAAAAATAGCAGAAAAAGTTTCTTATTTAACAGAATTAGATCTGTTTTATGAAGGTTTTACTGTAAGGGAAATGATTAATTATTCGGCCTCGCAATTTTTAGATTTTCAAATAAATAAAGCCGAACAGCTGCTAGAATTTATGAAGCTTGATGGTGCAAAAAAAATAAGAACCTTATCAAAAGGCAATAGAGGCCGATTAAAATTTATTCTTAGTTTAAGCAGAGATGTGCCTATATTATTAATGGATGAACCATTTTCTGGATTAGATCCCATGGTGAGGGAATCGATTGTCAAGAGCTTATTAACATTTATTGATTTTGAAAAACAAACAGTTATTATTGCCACACATGAAATAGCGGAAATTGAACCTATTTTAGATGAAGTCATTGCGATAAGCAATGGCCAAATTGTCGCATCGTATAATGTCGATCAATTACGGGAAGAAAAGGGTCAATCTGTTTTAGAATGGATGAAAGCAAACTTAAATAGTCCATCTGTAAAGTAAAAAAAGGAGGAGTGAGTCATTTGAGTTTGGTAGAAATAAAAAATGTATCAAAGGTAATAAAAGGAAAAAAGATAATTGATTCCTTAAGTTTTAATGTGGAAGAAGGGGAAGTATTTGGTTTTCTTGGGCCAAATGGAGCGGGAAAAACCACAACTATTCGAATGATGGTAGGATTAATCGATATTAGTGATGGAGATATTTATATATGCCAGCAGAGTGTAAAGAAAAACTTTGAGAAAGCAGTCCAGCATATTGGAGCAATTGTTGAAAATCCAGAAATGTATAAATTTTTAAGCGGTTATCATAATTTGCTTCATTATGCTCGCATGATGAAGGGCATAACAAAAGAAAAAATAATGGAAGTGGTGGAGCTTGTTGGCTTAACTGACCGAATCCATGATAAGGTCCGCACCTATTCTCTAGGGATGAGACAGCGTTTGGGACTCGCGCAAAGTTTGCTTCATGATCCAAAAGTTTTGATTTTAGATGAGCCGACAAACGGATTAGATCCTGCGGGCATTCGAGAAATTCGTGATCATTTGCGGATGCTTGCAAGAAATCGCAATATGGCAGTTATTGTTTCTAGCCATTTACTATCTGAAATGGAAATGATGTGTGACCGCATCGGCATTATTCAAGGCGGAAAATTGGTCGACGTACAATTAGTAAAAGACTTTGTCGGCAACACGGAAAAAATATATGAGATAGAGGTGAATCGAAAAGAGGAGGCACTAAAGCTCATTCAGAAATATTTTCCTCAATCAAAAGCGGCCATTAATGATTTATATATTGAAGGAACTTTTTCAAAAGAAGATATACCAGCAATAATTCGCAAGTTTGTTGAAGGTGAAATTGATATTTATGGAATAAAAAAAATATCCAAAACATTAGAAGATCGTTTTTTAGAAGTAACTAGAGGGGAGGAAGGGGAATGATTGCACTTGTCAGAAATGAATGGATGAAAATTTGGAGACGGCCTGCAACCATTGTGATGATCGGCATAATCCTATTAGCAGTTGCAGCAATCGGCATATTTACAAAATATCAGGAGTATGGTTTAACGGTCCCTAATAATGAGAACTGGAAACATGGTCTTGAATTAGAAAATAAAGGATACAAAGAACAGCTAAAGGATGAGGCGCTTCCGAAAGAATCCGTTAATTATTATAAGCAGCAAATTGCCTTAAATGAGTATCGGATCAAACACGATATTTCCACAAATACTGATTATTCGGCATGGGATTTTGTCTCAGACAGTTCTCAGCTTATTTCTCTTGCCGCACTTTTTACCATTATTATTGCCGCAGGAATTGTTGCAAATGAATTTAACTGGGGCACTGTTAAATTGCTTCTTATTAGACCAATCAGCAGAACAAAAATTTTATTATCAAAGTATATCATGATCATTGCTTTTGGTTTGCTTCTATTAATTGTCTTATTTCTATTTTCCTTTATGCTAGGAGCTATCTTATTTGGATTACCAGAAGAAAGTTATCCCTATTTAACCTATTATAATGGAGTGGTGAAAGAGCAAAGCATGATTGTTCATCTTATTGTCTATTATGGATTTAATTCAGTAAGTATGCTGATGTTGTCTACGATGGCATTTATGATTTCAACTGTTTTCCGCAATAGTTCCCTAGCTATTGGCGTATCGATTTTCTTAATGTTTATGGGATCAACAGCAACCATGCTTTTAGCAAGCAGATTTGAGTGGGCGAAATATATTTTATTTGCCAATACAGATTTACTTCGCTACTTTGATGGAGTTCCAATGGTGAGCGGTATGACGATAACTTTTTCCATTATTATGCTGATTTTGTATTTTTGTCTGTTCCACCTTTTGGCGTTTTTTGTATTTAATAAACGGGATGTTGCTGCGTAAGATATAGACGGGGCTGTCTAATAAGTCCTAAAATCAAAAAAGAGGAAGAAAAACAAGTTGTTTTTCTTCCTCTTTTTTGATTTCTATTTATTTTACAAGAAAAGACGGTGTTTTTGTATGTAATTTGAAAAAAAGTTAGGTACTGTTTAGGATGGATTTTGGCACTTTGCGGAGTGGAAATCAACAGGATAGTTTAACAGCCCCTTCTTTTTATTTTGGAGAGGAAGCGAATAACCACAAAATGACCGCCGGAGAAGTAGCCATAAAAGAGCCTAATGAAAAAAGGTCCTTTTACTGCTAAAAAGGGGGATATATTTAGAATGCCTGTTTTTTTCCTTTCTGTTATTGCTGCGTTATAATAAGAAAAAAGATGCAAGTTATAAGAAGGTGTTAGTAATGAACGGTGAGCCGCTTGCTTATCGAATGAGGCCGACCATACTTGAAGAAATCGTTGGCCAAAAAGATGTTATCGGAAAGCAAACAAATTTATATAAAATGATTAAAAATGGTCATGTTCCATCAATGCTTCTGTACGGAGAACCTGGGATTGGAAAAACATCGATAGCGTTTGCCATTGCAGGCACAACCAATCTGCCCTTTATTGCATTAAATGCAACAACCGCGGGCAAAAAAGATGTAGAGCATGTGGTGGATGAAGCGAGATTAACGGGAAAAGTAATTTTATTTTTAGATGAAATCCATCGTTTTAATAAAGCTCAGCAAGATTATTTGCTGCCACATGTAGAACGTGGAGATATTGTATTGATAGGCGCTACGACGGAAAACCCTTTTCACGACGTAAATCCAGCGATTAGAAGCAGATGCGGACAAATAAAGCAGCTGAAGCGGCTGACAGCTCAAGATATAGAGGAGCTACTGCATCGTGCCATTAAAGAAAAAGAAAAAGGACTGGGTAATCTTTCCATAGAAATAACGGAAAAGCAAATAAAAAGTATTGCAGCAGGCACAAATGGAGATGCGAGAAAATCTTTAACCCTACTTGAGTCCATTGTATATTCTTCTGATAAAAAAGGGGAAGTTTTTATAGTGACAGATGAAACAGTGGAACAAATGATTGATAAAGTAGGAGTCTATGGAGATAAAAAAGGCTCTCATTTTTATAATCTATTATCCTGTTTGCAAAAAAGCATTAGAGGAAGTGATGTAGATGCGGCTCTTTATTATTTAGCCCATTTAATTGAAACAGGAGATTTAGTGGCACTTAACCGCCGATTAGTAGTAATCGCTTATGAAGATATTGGTCTTGCCAATACTTCTGTAGGAAATAATATTTTAGCAGCGGTTATGGCAAGCGAAAGACTGGGACTGCCAGAAGCAAGGATCCCGCTAGCTGTAGCTGTTGTAGAAATGTGTTTATCTTCTAAATCAAATTCTGCTTATCTTGCACTAGATAAAGCAATTGCCGCCATTCGTGAAGGACATGTTGGGGAAATTCCCATGCATCTTAGGGATGGACACTATCAAGGAGCAAAAGCATTAGGACATGTTGGCTATATTTATCCCCATGATTTTCCAATCGGTACATTTGGGGGCTGGGTAAATCAACAGTATTTACCAGAAAATATAGCAGGTACACAGTTTTATGAGCCGATAGAAGCTGGAGAAGAAAAAAAACTCGGGGCCATTTATGAAAAATTAGCAAGATTCCGTCAAGGGAAACAGGAATAATCTAAGTTTGAACTACCCGCCACTTAGCTCATGCTTGAAGTGGGAGTCTTCTGCCGGAGAATGATAAAATGCTGCTAAATAAAAATGGGGCTGCTCTTAAAAGGACAGGTCCATTTTATTATGCCGGAAGAAATAATGAGAAGCACAAAACAAAATTAATAGAGGTGAAAAAGAATGAAAATAGACAAAATAATTATCGACCATATAAAAATGCCGTTAGTCCATCCATTTGAAACAAGTTTTGGCAGAATGCTTGAAAAAGATTTTCTTGTTATTCAAATGTATAGTGGCGAATATATCGGTTATGGAGAGTCGGTGGCGCTTCCAGATCCCACTTATACAGAAGAAACCACTGGAACGATTTCCTATATGCTTGATCAATTTCTAATCCCCTTATTGTTTCGCCATACTATTAATCATCCAGATGATATAACAACTATTTTTGCCCCTATTCGCAGAAACAATATGGCGAAAGCAGCGTTAGAAGGTGCAGTTTGGGATCTGTACAGTAAACAAAAAGGCGTATCCCTTGCACACGCTCTTGGCGGAAGCCGAAAAGAGATTGATGTCGGAGTCAGCATCGGCATTGAAAAGTCGATAGAGGATCTTCTTGGAAAGGTAGAACATTTTCTGCAAGAAGGGTATAAAAAAATTAAAGTGAAGATTAAACCGGATTATGATATAGAACCACTGCAAAAAATCAGAGAGCGATTTGGATATAATATTCCGTTAATGGCTGATGCAAATTCAGCATATACTTTACAAGATACAAATAAATTGCAAAAACTAGATCCGTTAAAATTGCTGATGATTGAACAGCCTTTAGGGTTTGATGATATTGTGGACCATGGGAAATTGCAAAAACAGCTGACAACACCTATTTGTTTAGATGAAAGCATCAATTCAAGCGAAGATGCCCGCAAAGCAATCGAGTTAGGAAGCTGCCAAGTTATTAATATTAAAATCGGCAGGGTAGGAGGACTGTCTGAAGCAAAAAAAATACATGATTTATGTGCAGAAAATAATATTCCAGTTTGGTGTGGAGGAATGTTAGAGGGGGGCATTGGCCGTGCACATAATATTGCAATCACATCTCTAGCCAATTTTACTATTGCAGGAGATACATCTGCATCAAACCGATATTGGCATGAAGACATTATTTATCCAGAAGTAGTTCTATCAAAACCAGGAACGATACAAGTTCCAGCCGCTCCTGGAATTGGCTATGAACTAAAGGAACAAAACGTAAAAAAGTATCGAATAAGCAGAAAAATATATAAAAATTAACCGATGTTTAGCGATAAATTGATTTTAAGAAAAAGCGGCATGAATTAGTGCTTTTTCCGTTCCATATAAAAAGAGGGAGGAGGTGGATAATGCAAGCAAAAATACATGCTTTAGTGGACAGCTATGAAAAAGAAGTGAAAGAAATGTATCATTATTTGCACCAAAATGGGGAGATTAGCTGGGAAGAGAAACACACAACGGATTTTATATGCAAGCAGCTTAAACAACTGCAAATACCATATACTCGTTTTTCTGATCAAACGGGAGTAATTGGCTATTTTGGCAAAAAAGAAGCAGGGCCTGTTGTTGGATTAAGAACAGATATGGATGCATTATGGCAGAATGTGAATGGCACCTGGAAGGCAAACCATTCTTGCGGCCATGATGGGCATATGACGATTTTGATATTTGCATTAAAATGTTTAAAAGAATTAGGCATGGAATCAAAAGGGCTGATTAAAAGTATTTTTCAGCCTGCAGAAGAAACTGGAGGAGGGGCTTTATCTTTATTGAGGAAGGGAGTAATCGATGATATTGATTACTTGCTAGGACTTCATGTAAGGCCTATTCAAGAAATGAGGTTTCCAAATTGTTCTGCTGCTATTTATCATGGTGCTTCCACTATTTTAAAAGGAAGAATATTTGGAGTGCAAGCACATGCTGCCCGTCATCATTTAGGGGTTAATGTCATTGATAGCCTATCATTGATTAATACAACAATCCGGTCGATTCCGTTTAATCCAGCAGTTCCTTCTACCATTAAAATGACATATGCACAAGCAGGAGGGAAAAACTTTAATATAATTCCTGATTATGGAGAATTCGGCATTGATATAAGGGCGCAAACAAATGAAGCAATGCAGGAACTGCTCCAAAAGCTGAAAAAGGCAATTATAAATGCGGGAGAAGCAAATGGTGCAAAGGTAGAGGTGGAGATTCTTGCCGAAATGGTAGCGGCAAACCCTAATGCAGATATGGAGAAAACTGTAGCAGAAAGCATCGTTGAAATGCTTGGAGAGGATAATCTAGTCCCACCACCAATAACGCCAGGTGGAGAAGACTTTCATTTTTATTACCACCATAAAAGACAGCTGAAAGCTACTATGATTGGGTTAGGAAGCGACTTGCAGCCAGGTCTTCATCACCCTAATATGTCTTTTAATTTAGACAGTTTATTAAATGGCATTAAAGTCATGGTGCTTGCCACAAGCAAGCTGCTCCAAAATCCATAAGGCAAAAGAAAATGATACATAGAGCAAGAAGAGCTGTCTTATTTATGACAGCTTTGTTTTATTTGAAGCAAGTGTTCCATAAAAGAATGCTCTTAAAAAGACAATAATAATATAAATATGATATCCTATTAAATAGATTGGAAATACTATAAGAGAAAAATTTATATTTTATTGTCAGGTAAGCAAACCGCAGATAATGTCGAATTATGGTATAATCGTGTTTGTCTCTTTTCGCTATACAAAAAATTTTTGCAGCAAAATCCCAATTGTTAGTGTCGCTTTGCCATAATAGATTAAAACGGTTGATAAATAAGCAGGAGCTGCATTGGAAAAAAACATAGAGCCATTTACTAGTTTATAGATAAATATAGAGTGTGTAGACAAAATAAAAAATGCTGACTTTCAGGCTAAATCGAAAATGTTTATCTACAGCCGGCATTTACTATTTCATAGAAAATATTTATATACTTAATGAAAATAAAGGAGGAATAGTGATGAAAATCTCAACAAAAGGTCGTTACGGATTAACCATCATGATGGAACTTGCAAAAAAACATGGAGAAGGACCAATTTCACTTAAAACAATTGCGCAATCTAATAATTTATCTGAACATTATTTAGAACAATTGGTTGCACCACTGCGAAATGCAGGTTTTGTCAGAAGCATACGCGGGGCATATGGAGGATATGTTTTAGGAGATGATCCGGAAAAAATCACAGCTGGAGACATTATTCGAACATTAGAAGGTCCTATTAGTCCGGTAGAAGGATTAGAGGATGAAGAACCAGCAAAAAAAGCTCTATGGATGAAAATTAGAGATGCAGTAAAAGATGTATTAGACGGTACAACGATTAAGGATTTAGCGAATTATAAAGAAGATGGAAATATGCCAGATTCTTATATGTTCTATATTTAAGTAGTGGAGAAAATAAACCATTATGGTTGTTTATGCAAAATATAAGTATAATTATATATAGTAGGTGAATGAATTGGGAAAAATTTACCTGGATCATGCGGCAACAGCCCCTATGCATCCAAAAGTAATTGATAAAATGCATCAAGTGATGAGCGCTGTTTTTGGAAATCCGTCGAGCATTCATTCATATGGTCGGGAAGCAAGAAATATTGTCGATAAAGCAAGAGATGTTTTCGCCAAAAGCATTGGAGCTCAAAGTACAGAGATTGTATTTACAAGCGGCGGAACGGAAGCAGATAATCATGCCATTTTCGGGGTTGCTGAAAGCTTAAAGCATAAAGGAAAGCATATTATTACTTCGCAAATTGAACATCATGCTGTGCTGCATGCATGTGAACAATTAGAGAAAAATGGCTATAAAGTAACGTACTTGCCTGTTGATGAGTTTGGAATAGTTAATATGGAAGATTTTGCACATGCATTACGAGAAGATACAATCCTTGTTACGATAATGTATGGAAATAATGAAGTAGGCAGTTTGCAGCCAATTAAAGAAATTGGCGAAATGCTGAAAAATCATCAAGCCATTTTTCATACAGATGCTGTCCAAGCATATGGTTTAGAAGAAATTGATGTGAAAAAGCAGCATATTAATTTATTGAGTGTATCTTCCCATAAAATAAATGGTCCAAAAGGAATTGGATTTTTATATATTGAAAATGGCATTAGCCTATCTCCTCGTCTGTACGGGGGAGAACAGGAAAGGAAACGCAGAGCGGGAACAGAAAATGTTCCTGCAGTAGCAGGGTTTCAGACAGCAGTGGAAATTGCCGAGGCAGAACGAGAGCAAAAAAGAGCATTGTTTGCTCAATATAAACAAATTCTCATCAAGCAGCTAGACGAACAACAAATAGAATATGTGCCAAACGGATTAGTTGATAAATCCCTACCACATGTTTTAAACTTAAGCTTTCCTGGAACAAATGTAGAAGCAATGCTAGTGAATCTAGATTTAGCAGGAATTGCGGCATCAAGCGGTTCTGCATGTACAGCAGGTTCTATTGATCCATCACATGTACTTGTGAGCATGTTTGGAGAAAATTCAGAAAGAACACAAAACTCGATTCGTTTTAGTTTCGGTTTAAATAATACGGTAGACCAAATAACAAAAGCAGGTCAAGAATTAGGGAAAATAGTACAAAGATTAACAAGATAAAAGGCAACACTTGATTACTCGACTGTAAATTTCCCTATAGAAGGACAGAAAAAGATATAGGGGTGGAAACAACAAATGGAAAAAGCACCAAAAGATACAAGAGTAGTTGTTGGCATGTCAGGAGGAGTAGATTCCTCTGTCGCAGCATTATTGCTGAAAGAGCAAGGTTATGATGTAATTGGAATTTTTATGAAAAATTGGGATGATACAGATGAATTTGGCGTTTGTACTGCTACAGAAGATTATGAGGATGTTATACGTGTTTGCAATCAATTAGAAATTCCCTATTATGCTGTGAACTTTGAAAAACAATATTGGGATAAAGTATTTACGTATTTTTTAGAGGAATATAAAGCGGGCAGAACACCAAATCCAGATGTTATGTGCAATAAAGAAATTAAATTTAAAGCATTTTTAGAGCATGCAATGAATCTAGGCGCCGATTATTTAGCAACAGGGCACTATGCGCAAGTAGTCAGAGAAAATGGCAAAGTCCGCATGCTTCGCGGAAAAGATGAAAATAAAGATCAAACATATTTTCTTAATCAACTAACGGAAGAACAGCTGGAAAAAGTGATGTTTCCAATAGGAGGCATGGAAAAATCAAAGGTTCGGGAATTGGCAGCAAAAGCAAATCTCGCAACAGCAGCAAAAAAAGATAGCACAGGCATATGTTTTATCGGTGAACGCAATTTTAAAGAATTTCTAAGTGGCTATTTGCCTGCACAAAAAGGAAATATGGAAACTTTTGATGGCAAAATAGTAGGACGGCACGATGGATTAATGTATTATACAATTGGACAAAGACATGGTCTTGGCATTGGCGGAAGCGGTGATCCTTGGTTTGTAATAGGTAAAGACTTAAATCGAAATGTATTATACGTTGACCAAGGTTTTCATCACGATAAATTATACTCAGATAGTATTATTGCGACTAATGTCAGTTGGGTTTCCAAAGGGAAAATGCCTGCATCTTTTGCATGCACAGCAAAATTCAGATATCGCCAGCCGGATAATAAAGTAAAGGTGGAGATATTGAATGAAACAAAAGTGAAAGTAATTTTTGATGAGCCAATTCGCGCTGTCACTCCAGGACAAGCTGTAGTGTTTTATCAAGGCGAAGAATGTTTAGGTGGAGGAACAATCGATCAAGTGTTTAAAAATAATGACAGATTAACATATGTTGGCTAAACATTTTTAAAGAAATATTAAAGGATAGTCCTTGTTTATACTCCAAGAAGCAATTGCTTTTGAGGAAAATTATGGGCTGGCATTTAATGTTTCTTTTTTTTGTATAAGATGCTAATAGTAGATGATATGATAAAATGGTTTTTGAATAGTTCGCCAATGCATTGCAATAAAGCGAATAACGAGGCGAAAGAGATAGCCAAAAGAATAAATATGCTATACTTTGTACATAGAAATGGAGTGTTTTAAGTGGAAAATAATCAATTAGGTATTCAATATATGCAAGAAGGAAAATGGGAAGAAGCAGCAAAAGTATTTATGGAAGAAATTGAAAAGGAACCTAATAATCCTATATCCTACATTAATTTTGGAAATGTATTATCTGCATTAGGAGATCAGGAAAGAGCCTTGACTTTTTATAAAAAAGCAATAGAAATAGATGAAAATGCTGCTGCTGCTTATTATAGTGCAGGAAATGTTTATTTTGAGCAGGAACAGTTAATAGAAGCAAAAGAGATGTTTGAAGCAGCTATTAATAAAGGTTTGGAAAATAGTGATACTTTTTTTATGCTGGGACTGACACTGGTTGGGCTAGAACAATCGACATTTGCGATTCCTTATCTGCAACGAGCGGTAGAATTAAATGATCAGGATGCAGAGGCGTATTTTCAGCTAGGTCTATGTCTTGCACAAGCTGAATACATCGATGAAGCAATCGAACAGTTTAATCGCTGTGTTCAAATAGATGAGTTCCATGCAGATGCTTATTATAATTTAGGTGTTGCATATGGATTTAAAGAGCAAGGAGAGCGTGCGATGGAAATGTTTGATAAAGCATTAGCCATCCAGCCGGATCATATGCTTGCAGGATACGGAAAAAAAATTCTCGAAGCAGAATAACTTTGTTTTATAGATCAAAATAGAAGGAATCTAAAATTATCGAATAGAAAGGAGGGAGAAGATTGAAAGAACAAGAATCATTGGATCTTTTTAAAGAAGAGCCTACCTATGTAAAAGGACATCATCTTGTCACGATTTTTCATAATGAACAAAATTTGTATACGGTCATGAGAATAAGGGTGGAAGAAACAAATGCTAATTATGAAGATAAAGAGGCTGTCATTACAGGGTATTTGCCTAAAATTCATGAACAGGAAACATACTGTTTTTTTGGAGACTTTAAAGAACATCCGAAATTTGGCAAACAATTTGCTGCCACATCCTTTCGCAAAGAAATGCCTCAGACAAAACAGGGGATTATTACGTATCTTTCGAGTGATTTATTTAAGGGGATTGGCGTTAAAACAGCAGAAAGCATTGTAGACACCCTTGGAGAAAATTCGATATCACGGATTTTAAGCAAGCCATCATTGCTTGAAACAGTGCCAAAACTCCCTCCAGACAAAGCTAAATCTGTATATGATACCTTAATGAAACATCAGGGGCTAGAACAGGCGATGATTGCACTAAATCAATATGGATTTGGTCCACAGCTGTCGATGAAAATATATCAAACCTATAAAGAAACTACTTTGGACATTATTCAAAATAATCCATATCAGTTAGTGGAAGATGTAGAAGGAATTGGCTTTGGGAGAGCCGATGATTTGGGGTCACAACTAGGACTGACAGGCAATCATCCAGATCGATTGAAGGCAGGCTGCTTTTATATTTTGGAGTTGGCAAGTCAGCAAGAAGGTCATGTTTATTTAGATGTACAGGTTTTGCTTGAAAAGGTGAAAAATCTTTTAGAAGAAAATAAAAAAGAAGAAATTGAGTTTTCAAGCATTGCGGAGCAGATTATTCAATTAGAAGAAGATAGGAAAATAATTGGGGAAGATAAAAAAGTTTATCTTCCTGCTCTCTATTTTTCCGAAAAAGGGCTTGTCCGCAATATTAAACGAATCCTTGATCAGACAGAATATAAAGACCAATTTCCTGAATCGGAATTTTTATTGGCATTAGGAGATTTGGAGGATCGTCTTGGTGTACAATATGCGCCATCACAAAAAGAAGCAATTCAAACAGCTTTAATGTCACCGATGCTGATGTTAACAGGAGGTCCTGGAACAGGGAAAACAACGGTAATTAAAGGGATTGTAGAACTTTATGGAGAATTGCATGGATGTTCATTAGATCCGAATATGTATAAAAAAGATGAAGTATTTCCCTTTGTACTGGCTGCACCAACGGGTAGAGCTGCAAAAAGAATGACAGAATCGACAGGCCTCCCAGCTGTGACTATTCATCGCTTATTAGGCTGGAATGGTTCTGGCGGGTTTGATCGGGATGAGGATAATCCTCTTTCTGGGAAAATTTTAATTATAGATGAAACTTCTATGGTGGATATTTGGCTTGCCCATCAATTATTTAAGGCGGTGCCTGAGCATATGCAAGTAATTCTTGTAGGTGATGAAGACCAGCTGCCTTCTGTTGGTCCAGGACAAGTTCTAAAAGATCTGCTTGCCTCCGAGTGTATTCCAACAGTAAGACTAACCGATATTTACCGTCAGGCAGAAGGTTCTTCCATTATTGAACTTGCTCATGAAATCAAAAAAGGAAGTTTGCCGGAAAATCTTATTATGCAGCAAAGCGACCGCTCTTTTATTAAATGTACACAAGGTCAAATTGGGGAAGCCATTAAAAAGGTCGTTCTTAATGCAAAGAAAAAAGGCTATGCACCAATGGATATTCAAGTGTTGGCTCCCATGTACCGTGGACCTGCGGGGATTGATCGGATGAATGTTATTTTGCAAGAAATATTAAATCCAAATCCAGATGGCAAAAGAAAAGAATTAAAGTTTGGCGAGGTTGTATATCGAATTGGCGATAAAGTGCTGCAGCTTGTAAATCAGCCAGAAAACCATGTATATAATGGAGATATGGGAGAGATTATTTCCATCTTTTATGCAAAAGAAAATACGGAAAAACAAGATATGGTTGTTGTTTCTTTTGATGGAATCGAAACGACCTATACAAGACAGGATTTGCATCAAATCACCCATGCTTTTTGCTGTTCTGTCCATAAATCACAAGGAAGCGAATTTCCAATTGTTATTATGCCGATTGTAAAAAGCTATTACCGTATGTTGAGAAGAAATTTAATTTATACAGGAATTACAAGAAGCAAACAATTTTTAATTTTGCTTGGTGAAGTGGAAGCAATGGAAATTGGTGTAAAGCGCAATGATGAATTGTTAAGGCAAACGACATTGCAAAAGAAATTAAAAGAAATATTATCAGATTCCAACGCCTCATCCATAGAAACCAATATGGAGAAAAAAGGTAAGGAAGAAATTTCTTTATTGTACACCAATCGAATAAATGAAATAGATCCATTAATCGGCATGGAAAATATTACTCCATATGATTTTATGGAAAAAGAAGCGATAATATAGCTATAAATTTTTTTCATTTGAAGGTTGGCACATATTATGAGAAGGGCTGTTCATTTTAGGGCAGCCCTTTTCGAGCGCCAATTGTTAATTATGGGAATGATTTCAGTGCATGTTTTTTTTTTGAAGACTTAAACTAATAGTATCTTCAGCTTGATCAAACTGCAGGGATATTCCAATTTTGCAAAACGCTTTTCATAAAAAAAATATGCCGACTCCTAAATGAAAATGGAAAGTGCTGGTATATAAAGGCAGGGATTTGGACAGAATGGGGATAATTAGGGAACTTAATTGTTTTATTTAACTGACAAACAAAGTGCCCGTCACATATAAATTGTTTAAATGGGGTGCATTCCATATGATGATCTGTCCAAACTGCCAAAGCAAAGATATTGGAAAAATCGGCATTAATCAATATTACTGTTGGAGCTGTTTTATTGAATTATCATTAGTTAAAGGGGTAATTCATACACATCAAGTTGAAGAAGATGGAAGCTTAAGTTCACTTGATGATTTATTTGAAGAAGATGATCGCCGTTTTATTCTTTAGGTATGCTTCTGTTCATTTAGTTCGGAAAAAGTGAAAACTGCTTAAGCTTTCGTGAATAAATGATGGTGAGGTGCACTTAAATGGGCAAAACATTAAATACCGTGCTAGTAGTTGGAGCTGGTGTTGCTGTATACAACTATATGCAAAAAAATCAAATAATCAGCAATAAACAAATGAAGAAACTGCAAAAACGTGTAATGAAAGCATTATAGATTGTTTAAAAAGAAAGTAGGATGCCTTTTAGGTACTCCTGCTTTTTGCATAAAATCTCCTTATTCTACTCAAAATATGAGAGGGGGGATTAGATGGATATTCAGATTAAATGGTATTATAGATTAGGTTTTTCCTTATTATTATTTATTGTCCTTTTTATCTTTGTCAAATTATCTTCAATCTGGCTTCCAATTGTAAATATACTGCTAAAAGTTATTTCTCCATTTATTATTGGTGCATTTATTACATATTTATTGCATCCTGTCATTGAATGGCTCCATGAAAAAGGATTGCATCGCGGTTTGGCTGTTGCGCTTATTTATATTATATTTTTTGGAGGAATTGGCTATGGGTTTTATAAAGGGATTCCTGTGTTTATCGAGCAGCTTGAAGAGTTGACAGAGAGTGCTCCAGAACTTTCTAATCAATATCGCGATTGGATACAATACATACAAGAAAAAACAAAGGAATGGCCCAAAAATATGCAAGAAAAGGTAGACCATGGCATTGAATCTTTTGAAGTGAAAATGGATGGGCTATTAACAAAAGTGATTAAAGGGGCTATGGACATTGTAAATTCCTTCCTTATTATTATGCTTATCCCATTTATATCATTTTATATGTTAAAAGATATAAATGCTGTCAAAAAGGCAACAGCATTTATAACACCTGCTAAATGGCGTAATAGTGGTTCCTTATTTCTTAAAGATGTCAATTTATCTTTAGGCAGCTACATAAGAGGACAATTATTGGTCTGTTTTATTATTGGGTTTATTTCGACCTTATTATTTTGGATTTTTCATATGAAATATCCTCTTGTTTTAGGAATTATTATTGGCATTACAAATGTAATTCCCTATTTCGGTCCAATAATTGGAGCGGTGCCTGCTGTTATCATTGCAAGCACGATATCTGTTAAAATGCTGTTTATTACAGCAATCATCATTATTGTCCTGCAATTTTTAGAAGGAAATATTTTATCTCCATTTATTGTAGGGAAAAGCATGCATATGCACCCATTATTTATTATGTTTGCTTTGCTGCTTGGAGGAGAAGTCGGCGGAATGATCGGCATGATTATTGCTGTTCCTGTTCTTTCTATATTAAGAGTAGCTCTTATTCATTTACGCAAGCACTTTGGAAAAAAGACATAGATGGTCTAACATGATACTATATTGACAATACTGCATAATAATCAGTATAATGCGAAATGTAGAATTAAATTTTGATAAAATGTTGATAGATTGAAGTAGGTTATAGTCCGCTTAATGCATGGGCATAGCAGAGAGGAATTTCCATAGGCTGCAAGGAATTCTAAGTGAAGGATAATCGAAAGCTAGTTCTTGAATGCAGCTAATCCCTGCCGTAGTTCCGCGTTAAGGAACTAATGAGAGATGGTAGAGTTTTTACCGTAATCAGGGTGGTACCGAAAGCATACTTTCGTCCCTGTCCAGGGATGGAAGTTTTTTTTATGCTGAAAAATATCATAATATATCAGAGTGCAGCCAAAGTCAAAAATGAAGACATTCAAGCAGATTAAAAATGTTTATCAATAGCTTGATGTATGCTTATTCTTTTATAGAAAAGTATGCTTGTATACATATAAGGAGGTAGAATAATGAAAGTTTTAACTGGTTCAGAAATTAGAAGCAAATTTTTAGAGTTTTTCCAAGAAAAAGGCCACGCAGTAGAACCTAGTGCATCATTAGTTCCACATGATGATCCATCTTTATTATGGATAAATAGCGGAGTTGCTACATTAAAAAAATATTTTGATGGAAGAGTTATTCCTGAAAATCCGCGAATTACCAATGCGCAAAAATCCATCCGCACAAATGATATTGAAAATGTCGGGAAAACAGCAAGACATCAAACATTTTTTGAAATGCTCGGTAATTTTTCTATTGGCGATTATTTTAAAGAAGAAGCTATCAATTGGGCATGGGAATTCCTTACAGATGAGAAGTGGATTGGTTTTGATAAGGAGAAGCTGTCTGTAACGGTTCATCCAGAAGATGAAGAAGCCTACCAATTCTGGAAGAATAGCATTGGCATCCCTGAAAATCGCATTATTCGTTTAGAAGGGAATTTCTGGGATATTGGAGAGGGTCCAAGTGGTCCCAATACAGAAATTTTTTATGATCGCGGTCCGGAATATGGCAAGGATGAAAATGATCCGGAACTTTATCCAGGTGGAGAAAATGATCGTTATTTAGAAGTATGGAATCTTGTATTCTCAGAATTTAATCATAATCCAGATGGTACATACACACCTCTTCCTAAGAAAAATATTGATACAGGCATGGGGCTGGAGCGCATGGCTTCTGTTGTGCAAAATGTGCCGACAAACTTTGATACAGATTTGTTTATGCCGATTATTCGTGCAACAGAACAAATTGCCGATGTAAAGTATGGGGAACAAAAACAGCTTGATGAAGCTTTTAAAGTGATTGCAGACCATATCCGTACTGTTGCTTTTGCGATTGGGGACGGGGCTCTTCCTTCCAATGAGGGCAGAGGCTATGTTATCCGCAGATTGTTAAGAAGAGCGGTTCGTTATGCAAAAAATATTAATATTAATCGCCCATTTATGTTTGAATTAGTCCCTGTTGTCGGGGAAGTGATGGCAGATTTTTATCCAGAAGTAAAAAATAAAACAGATTTTATCCAGAAGGTAATGAAAAGTGAAGAAGAACGTTTCCATGAAACACTTCACGAAGGATTAGCGATTCTTGAAGCAGTTATGAAAAAAGCAAAAGAAGGAAAAAGCACAGTTATTTCTGGTGCTGATGTTTTCCGTTTATATGATACTTATGGATTCCCTGTAGAGTTAACAAGTGAATATGCAGAGGAACAAGGAATGGAATTGGATCTTGAAGGTTTTGAGCAGGAAATGGAAAGTCAGCGAAATCGCGCCCGCAGTGCACGTCAAGAAGTGGACAGCATGCAAGTGCAAACAGGTGTGCTTGGAGATATTACTGTAAGCAGTGAATTTGTTGGCTATGACGCATTAACCGTTGAATCGACGATTGCTGCATTGCTTCAAGATGGAGAGATGGCATCCAGCGCATCAGCGGGAGATGAAATTCAATTTATATTGGATCAAACACCTTTTTATGCAGAAAGCGGCGGACAAATTGCTGATATCGGAACATTAAACGCAACTGGTGTTTTAGTAAAAATAAAAGATGTTCAAAAAGCGCCAAATGGACAAAACCTTCATAGAGGAATAGTAGAAGAAGGAACTGTTTCTTTACATGACAAAGTGACGGCGATTGTGGATGCAAGCAATCGTTCAAAAATCATTAAAAACCATACAGCTACACACTTGCTTCATCAAGCATTAAAAGATGTGCTTGGATCGCATGTGAATCAAGCAGGTTCTTTAGTGCAAAGTGATCGTTTGCGTTTTGACTTTTCGCATTTTGGACAAATTACAGCAGAGGAATTAGAAAATATTGAAAAAATTGTAAATGAAAAAATTTGGGAGAGCATAGCTGTTTCCATAAAGCATAAAAATATTGATGAAGCAAAAGCAATGGGAGCCATGGCTTTATTTGGCGAAAAATATGGAAAAATCGTTCGTGTTGTTCAAGTAGGGGATTTTAGTTTAGAATTATGTGGAGGATGCCATGTTGACAATACTTCTGCAATTGGACTATTTAAGATTGTTTCAGAAGCTGGAATTGGAGCAGGAACACGCAGGATTGAAGCTGTAACAGGACAAGCGGCATATCAGCAATTGACAGATCAGATCAGCTTGTTAAAGCAAGCATCAGCTAAACTAAAAACAAGTCCAAAAGATATTGTGGCACGAATTGATGGATTAATGGCAGAAACGAAGCAGCTGCAAAGAGAAAATGAATCATTGGCTGCAAAAATCAGCAATATTGAAGCAGGCAATCTAGTGAATAATGTAAAAGAAATCAATGGAGTTAATGTTCTAGCTGCCAATATCCAAGGTGTGGATATGAACAATTTGCGTACGATGGCTGATGATTTAAAACAAAAAATTGACTCTGTTGTCATTGTGCTTGGAAGCGTCAATGAAGGAAAAGTCAATATCATTGCAGGAGTAACAAAAGATTTGATTGAAAAAGGATTCCATGCAGGGAAAATCATTAAAGAAGTTGCAACACGCTGCGGCGGAGGCGGAGGCGGCCGTCCAGATATGGCACAAGCAGGAGGAAAAGATCCTTCTAAATTACAAGAAGCGCTGCAATTTGTGGAAGAATACGTGAAATCCGTTTGATATTATCAGCAACTAGTGTAAAATGTAGATAACTACTAAAGCAGTCGTTTTTAATAGAAAATGAGGTGTTGTTTGATGAGTTCATTCGATAAAACGATGAGATTTAACTTTCCTGAAGAACCATATGAACATGATGTGAAGGAAGTATTATATCAAGTATATGATGCACTTCAAGAAAAAGGCTATAATCCCATTAATCAAATAGTCGGTTATCTGCTTTCGGGAGATCCTGCTTATATCCCGAGACATTTGGACGCACGTAACATCATTCGTAAATTAGAACGGGATGAAATTATAGAAGAACTGGTAAAATCCTATTTAAAACAGCAGCGAGAGGAATAGTATAAATGCGAATTATGGGCTTGGATGTAGGCTCAAAAACAGTAGGAGTATCCATAAGCGATGCTTTTGGCTGGACAGCACAAGGTATAGAAACAATTAAAATTGATGAAGATAAAAAGGAATTTGGCATTAAGAGAATTGGGCTATTGATTGTTGAGCATGATGTGAGTAAAATAGTGGTTGGACTTCCTAAAAACATGAATGGCAGCATTGGGTTTCGCGGGGAAGCAAGCATGGACTATGCAAAATTGCTTGAAGAAGAATTTGGGCTGCCAGTAATCCTGTGGGACGAGCGTTTAACAACAATGGCTGCTGAAAGAATCCTTTTAGAAGCAGATGTCAGCAGGAAAAAAAGGAAAAAAGTAATAGACAAAATGGCAGCATCAATGATTCTACAAGGCTATTTAGATAGCCAGAAATAATGAGGTGGAAAAAATGGAACATGGTGAAACAAATACAATTACAGTAGTAGATGAAGAGGGAAACGAGCAGTTATGCGAAATCCTTTTTACATTTGAATCAGAAGAGTTTGGCAAGTCTTACGTTTTATATTATCCAATTGGAGAAGATGATGACGAGGATGAAGACATTGATATTCATGCATCTTCTTTTATTCCAAACGAAGAAACACGCGACGGAGAGTTATCTCCAATTGAAACAGAAGAAGAATGGGATTTAGTAGAAGAAATGCTGAATACTTTCCTTTCCAATCAAGAAGAAGAATAAAAATAAAAAAGGGGCTGCCTAATCAGTCCTAAAATAAAAACAGGGGAAGAAAAACAAATTGTTTTTCTTCCCCTGTTTTTTAATTTCTATTTAATTTACAAGAAAAAATGGTGTTTTTGTATGTAATTTGAAAAAAAGTTAGGCAATGTTTAGGGTGGATTTTGGCACTTTATTGATGGGAATGGAAGGAGTGAGACTCCTGAGGGAAAAGCGAGTCAAAGGGAGACCCCGCACGCGTTCATACGCGCCGAGGAGGATCCCGGACTGCATCAACAGGATAGTTTAACAGAGCTAAAAAGAAGGGGCTGTTTTCGTATGAATCGTTGACTTTAAATCTGCTGGCTGCATACATCTTGTTTTCCGCTAAACGGCAGTTGAAACTCTATCTGTCTCATTTTTCCAAAGAGAAGTCTGCGTAAATGCTTGGATGCCAAGTGTTTTTATGCTGAAAATAAAAAACTCTAAGAAAACAGCATTTATTTTAGGAAATATATCCTAAAGGATAGGCGTGATTATACGAAGAAGATGAATCATCTTCTTTTGTATATTCGGGTTTCGTCAAAACTTGCGACTTTTAAGGTCATAATATAGTATAATGAGTCGAGATATGAGATTTTTTGGGCAGGCATGCCCTACATCTAGGAGGGAAATATGTGTCTTTGGATAAAGAGGGGAATAATGGAATAAAAAATAAAAAAGAGCTTTTTTTAGAAAAATTAGCAGAACGACAAAATGAAGCGAAAGTTATAAGAAGAGTTGTACTGCTGGCTGGGGCGGCATTGGTGCTGATTATTGGCATTTCAGCATTAAGCATCTTCCTATATATTAATGCTGCATTAAAGCCTGTTGAACCAAACAGCAAAAAAGAAATTGTTGTAGATATTCCGATTGGTTCAAGTGTATCTTCTATTTCACAAACATTAGAGGATAAAGGAATGGTAAAAAATGCTCGTGTGTTTAAATATTATGTGAAATTTAAAAATGAGTCGGATTTTATGGCAGGGGAATATCATATGAACCCTTCTATGACCTTTACGCAGATTATTGATAGTTTAAAAACGGGGAAAATTATGCAAAAACCTGTGTTTTCCATCACTATACCGGAAGGGAAACAATTGGATGAAATAGCCGCAGCGATTGCCCAAAAAAATAATCAAAAAGAATCCGATATTATTAAACAATTAAATAATGAGGTATTCATTCAATCGATGATGAATAAATATCCTGATTTATTGACAACAGAAATAATGGCAAAGGATGTAAAACATCCGTTAGAAGGATATCTTTTCCCAGCTACCTATTCTTTTTATAAAAAAAATCCATCACTTGAGGAGATTGTTTCTGTCATGCTGGATAAAACCGTAAATGTTGTACAGGAATATGAAGTGGAAATAGCAGATCAAGAATTATCAGTTCATCAATTTTTGACGATGTCCTCTTTGATTGAAAAAGAAGCAACAAAAAAAGCAGACCGCAATAAAATCGCCAGTGTATTTTATAATCGGATAAAAGAAAAAATGCCGCTGCAGACAGATCCGACTGTTTTATATGCACAAGGCAAACATAAAGCAAAAGTAACATATAAAGATTTAGAAGTAGATTCTCCATATAATACTTATCAAAATAAAGGGCTTCCTCCTGGGCCAATCGCCAATGCTGGCGTTATGTCGATGGAAGCAGCTTTGCATCCTGAAAAAACGGGTTATCTATACTTCTTAGCATCGAAAGATGGAAAAGTTCATTTTTCTAAAACATTGGAAGAACATAATAAATTAAAGGCAAAATATATTTCCAATAATTGATTTGTTGAATAATGAAAAGGGAAAGCAGATTAATTAGCTTTCCCTTTTATTTTATGTTAAAATAGTACAAGTGTTTTTAGATATTCTATTATTTTTATGAAATATATTTTTATTTCTATTTATTATATTGTATGAGGAAGTGTCGAGGGTTAGGTTCTTATAAAAAGAAGCTAACTATTTTCAGGTAGAGATTTTTTAAGGATAAGGCTTTGTTAGCATATGAGGATACGAGAGCTGAGTAACATGGCCTATTTAGAAGAGAGAACAATGAGGTGGAAGAAATGCAAGAAGATAAAATAACGGCATATATTGAGGCTTTGGTTCCGCAAAGAACAAAAGAAATAGAGGAAATTGAAAACTATGCCCATGATAATGATGTGCCGATTATGGAGCTTGTTGGCATAGAATCGCTGCTCCAGCTCTTGCGCATTCAAAAGCCGAAAACAATTCTCGAAATAGGAACAGCGATCGGCTATTCAGCTATCAGAATGGCAAATGCTTTGCCAAATGCTACGATAGTAACGGTTGAAAGAGATGAACAGCGCTATAAAATCGCGGAACAAAATGTAGATAAGCTAAACAAACAAAAGCAAATTAAGCTTATTTATGGAGATGCTTTTGAAGTAGAGAGTTTAGTGCAGCAATACGGACCATATGATGTATTATTTATTGATGCGGCAAAAAGCCAATATCGCAAATTTTTTGATATATATTCAAAACAGCTTTCAGATGAGGGCATCATTTTTACCGATAATGTATTGTTTCACGGTTTGGTAGCCCAAAGCAATATTGAAAGCAGAAATGTTAGAGCATTGGTGCGGAAAATTAACAATTATAACGAGTGGCTAATGAGTCATCCAGAGTATGAAACAGTCATTTTACCTGTTGGAGATGGAATAGCCATTAGCAAAAAGAGGAGATAATGATGAAGAGACCTGAACTATTAGTTACACCAAATCATGTTGATGATATATTGCCCCTTATAAAAAGCGGCGCAGATGCATTTGTAGTAGGAGAGCAGAAGTTTGGACTTCGTTTAGCGGGTGAATTCAATCGTGAGGATGTAAAAAAGGCGATTGAATTGGCACATGAAAATGATAAAAAAGTGTATGTAGCAGTTAATGCTATTTTTCATAATGATAAAATGGATGATCTTTATGATTATCTTCCATTTTTAAAGGAAGCGGGTGCAGATGCCGTTATTTTTGGTGATCCCGCTGTTTTAATGGTTGCTCGTGAAGCTGCTCCAGAATTAAAGCTTCATTGGAGCACAGAAACTACTGGGACAAATTGGTATACATGCAATTATTGGGGCAAAAAAGGTGCAAAAAGAGCAGTCCTAGCGAGAGAACTCAGCATGGACAGCATTATTGAAACAAAAGAAAATGCTGAGGTGGAAATTGAGATACAAGTGCATGGGATGACGACAATGTTTCAGTCAAAACGCTCTCTTTTGAAACATTATTTTCAATATCAAGGAAAAGAGCAAGAAATGGATCAACAAAGAACGGAAAAAGATTTGTTTTTACATGATAAAGAACGAGAAAATAAATATCCGATCTTTGAAGATGAAAATGGCACTCATATTATGAGCCCTAATGATATTTGCATTGTAGATGAAATGCAAGATTTAATTGAGGCAGGCATTGATTCTTTTAAAATTGATGGGTTATTAAAAGACTCTTCTTATATCGAGAAAGTAACAAGCATTTATCGAAAGGCTATTGATATGTGTGTAGATGATCCGAATCAATATGAAGAAGAAAAAGAATTATTTCTTGCAGAAATCGAAAAAATACAGCCAGTAAATAGACAGCTGGATACAGGATTTTTCTTCAAAGAAACTGTTTATTAAGAAGGGAAAAGGAGGAAAGAGCATATGACAATCGTTAAAACTCCAATATCTGAAATAAGAGATGGAAAAAGAGTAATTGTTAAAAAACCAGAATTATTGGCTCCAGCAGGAAATCTAGAAAAACTAAAAATTGCTGTTGCTTATGGAGCAGATGCAGTATTTATTGGCGGTCAAGAGTATGGATTGCGTTCTAATGCGGGGAATTTCACTTTTGAGGAAATGAAAGAAGGCGTGGAATTCGCGAAAAAATATAATGCAAAAGTGTATGTGACAACAAATATTTTTGCACATAATGAGAACATTGATGGCCTTGAAGAATATCTATTAGGATTAAAAGAGTCTGGGGTACATGGAATTATCGTTGCTGATCCATTAATCATTGAAACTTGCCGCAGAGTAGCTCCAGAAATTGAAGTGCATTTGAGTACACAACAATCACTATCCAATTGGAAAGCCGTGCAATATTGGAAAGAAGAAGGATTAGAGCGTGTTGTATTGGCACGGGAAACAAGTGCAGAAGAAATCATCGAAATGAAGGAAAAAGTTGATGTGGAGATTGAGACATTTATCCATGGGGCAATGTGTATTGCATATTCTGGAAGATGCACATTAAGCAATCATATGACTGCACGTGATTCAAACAGAGGCGGATGCTGCCAAAGCTGCCGTTGGGATTATGATTTATATAAATTGGAGGATAATAAAGAAAATCCTTTATTTTCAAATGAAGATTCTTCATTTGCAATGAGTCCAAAGGATTTAAAATTAATTGAATCCATTCCCCGCATGATTGAAATAGGCATTGACAGTTTAAAAATAGAAGGAAGAATGAAATCTATCCATTATATTGCAACAGTTGTAACTGTTTATCGCAAAGTTATCGATGCTTATTGTGCAGATCCAGATAATTTTGTAATAGATGAAGAATGGCTAAAAGAGCTGGATAAATGTGCAAATCGAGATACTGCTCCTGCCTTTTTTGAAGGACAACCAGGATATGAAGAGCAAATGTTTGGCAATCACAGCAAAAAGACAACTTTTGATTTTGCTGGATTAGTGCTTGATTATGATGCAGAAACACAAATTGTGACATTGCAGCAGCGCAATTATTTTAAAACAGGACAAGAAGTAGAATTTTTTGGTCCAGAAATCAATAATTTCAAAATGGTTGTAGATACAATTTGGGATGAAAAGGGCGAAGTTTTAGATGCGGCAAGACATCCGCTGCAAACCGTAAAATTTAAAGTAGAGCATCCTGTGTTTCCTAACAACATGATGCGAAAGGAGCTCTAATTGCATGCAACGTAAACCGGTTGTAATTGGGGTCGCAGGCGGATCTGGTTCAGGTAAAACAAGCGTCTCTAAAGCAGTTTTTGAAAGTTTTAATGATCATTCTATTTTAATGATTGAACAAGATTTTTATTATAAAGATCAAACAAATTTGCCTTTTGAAGAAAGGCTGAAAACAAATTATGATCATCCATTAGCATTTGACACAGAGCTGTTGATTGATCATATTGAGAAATTGCTTCGTTATGAAACAATAGAAAAGCCTGTATATGACTATAATATCCATACAAGGTCGAAAGACAAAATTATTGTAGAGCCAAAAGATGTTATCATCATTGAAGGAATTTTGATTTTAGAGGATGAAAGACTTCGTGATTTAATGGATATTAAATTATTCGTCGATACAGATGCTGATTTAAGGATCATTAGAAGATTGAAAAGAGACATTCAGGATCGTGGACGTACAATGGATTCTGTTATTGAGCAATATGTTAATGTTGTTCGGCCAATGCATAATCAATTTATTGAGCCAACCAAAAGATATGCGGATATCATTATTCCAGAAGGTGGACAAAATCATGTTGCCATCGATTTAATGGTGACCAAAATACAAACAATCCTTGAACAAAAGTCACTTTTATGAAACAATAGCAGATAATACCTAGGCTTTTTGTTAACCAACTTTGATGATTTTGGTTTATGAACCTGTTGCCGCATATTCGTGTCAATAGGCCATAAAAAACATTTGTTATTTATGGATAAACCAAAATTACTTTTATCAATAGTCGTTAACATGGTCAATCAATAAAATAGTTTTTCATTTTTTAGGTTTAATAAGGAATTTTCGTATAATTGATTCTATTTTTGGCAAGTTATGTATATCATTACTATTACAAAATGAAAAAAGGGCTTTCTTTTTTCCGTAATACGTATTAAACTCTTCCTATTAGAATAAGTACGCGCGTCTTATCGGACGCGCTAAATTTCTTATACATAAAAACAACTATTCCTAAACAAAATGATTGTTATGGAAACTAGAAGGAGTGGAAGAACACAATGGAAAAAGTATTTCCGATGACATTGGCTGGTAAAGAAAAGTTAGAACAAGAGTTAGAACAATTAAAAACGGTAAAAAGAAAAGAAGTAGTGGAACGCATTAAAATTGCGAGAAGTTTTGGAGATTTATCAGAGAACTCTGAATACGATTCGGCAAAAGAGGAACAAGCATTTGTGGAAGGCCGTATTACAACAATTGAAAATATGATCCGAAATGCGAAAATTATTTCAGAAGCTGAATTAGACCGAGATAAAGTATCATTAGGCAGCTCGGTTACATTTATTGAACTTCCTGATGGGGATGAAGAAACATATAGTATTGTCGGCAGTGCAGAAGCAGATCCATTTGAAGGGAAAATTTCTAATGATTCTCCAATTGCTAAAAGCCTTATCGGCAAAAAAGTTGGCGATAAAGTAGTTGTACAAACTCCTGGTGGAGAAATGAATGTACAAATTGTAACGATTAAATAAAAGCTTTAAAATATAGTTTGAAATAAAAGCACCTCGTCAAGACTTTTGATGAGGTGTTTTTTATGTGGAGAAAGAGAATAATTGGTGTAGGAATTATTTTAATGATGGGACTTGCTTGTTTGCTTGCACGTTTAGTGCAAGTACAGCTAGTGGAAACAAAACATTTTACAAAACATAATATCAATTTGACAGAAGAGAGTGTTAAGCAGCGATCTCAAGAAATTGTGCTGGATAATGGGAGGGGAGGATTTTTAGATAAGGATGGAAATTTCCTTACCCATCAGACACAATCGGTTTTAGTCCTTTTTCCTTTTTTGAAAAGTATGGAATGGAATAGCAGCAAGGTAGCAGAAATTATAGGGGTTTCTGAATATCAGTTGCAGGGTGCGGTACAAACTGCAAATGCTCCTATTATTTTTGGGGGAGATGCTCCTATTAGTTTAACAGATTTGCAACGAGAAGCTATCAATAAAATGGCAATACCAGGGGTGTTTGCTGTAGAAAAAAAAGATAGTCTCAAAAATAATTTGGCAGAACAGCTTCTTGGAATAACAGGGCAAAATGAGGAGTTATTAGCAAAACGATATCCAGATAAAAAACTCTCTTTTAATACACTGATAGGACTTACGGGTATGGAAAAAAGCTTTGATGAGTTTCTTTTGCCTGATGGAGAAGCGAAATTAGTCTATCATGTGGATGGCACAGGGAGGCCATTATTTGGCATTAACGTTAAATATGTAGAACCGGCAAATCCCTTTTATCCTGTTAATGTAAAAACAACTATAAATAAAAATCTTCAAGAAGCAGCGGAGAAATTAGTAGATGAACAAGGTATAAAAAAAGGAGGACTGGTACTGTTGGACTTAGAAACCAATTCTGTAGCAGCAATGGTTTCTAGACCTGTAATCAATAGGCAAAATCCCTATGAAACAGAAGGGATAAACAACTTTATGCTAAAGCAGCAAATTGTTGGATCTGTGTTTAAAACAGTTGTAGCTGCCGCCGCCATTGATTATAAATTAGATGATGACAAGCGAATGTTTGACTGCAGTCAAAAAATTAATGGTGATCCTGATCCAAACTATCAACATGGAATGTTGAATTTTACAAACAGTTTTGCAGTCAGCTGCAATAATACATTTGCAACGATTGCTAAGGAATTGAAAAATATGGATGGGAATATATTAGAAAATTATGCAGAGAAGTTGTCGTTAACACAAATGGTTGGCTGGGAAGGAACTATCTATCATACGAAAAATTTTAAACAATTGCAGGATGAAGAAAAAGGAAGAGTGTTTTTAACAGAAGAGGACAAAAAAGATAATAATTTTGTTGCATTAACTGGGATTGGCCAAAATGAAGTCAGAGTGACCCCTCTTGCAGTCGCCAATATGATGGCCACGATTGCAAGAGGCGGAGAAAAACAGAGCGTGCGCATTGCATCAGAAATACAGTATAAAAATGGAAGCACTCTTTTAAAATTTAAACAAGAAGACTTATCGGGGAATACGATATCCCCTTATACTGCAGCAAGGTTACAAAAATTGCTGCGAGAAGTGATTGTAAATGGAAAAGGGACAGGCAGATGGTTTCAAGATTTGCCATATGAAGTGGCAGGAAAATCAGGAACAGCAGAGACAGATGTGATGATAGATGGAAAGCAGCTCCATAATAAATGGTTTGCAGGCTATTTTCCTTATGATAAGCCAAGGTATGCACTAGTTGCAGTCAATTTAGGCGTTTTTGCTGAAGAAGGGGGAGTAAATCCATTATTCTCTGATATGGTCAAATCTGTTTATGATTATGATCAAAAGTCAAAATAACCAGCAGATTGCAGTATACTGTTCTTTAATACTTTTCACTATTGCTTTCTCATGGTAGAATATGTACAGTCTTAATAAATGTATGGTTATGTTACATAACTATACAAATAAATACATCCACCATTGACTGGAACTGAAAAATAGGAGGAGAAACACTTTGAATAGTGAAGGCAATGCAAACAATCAAAGCCGTTCTGAGCAACGCTCCAAAAGAAAAAAAACCAACTTAATTTTAAATAGTTTAATCGTAATAGTCATTCTGCTAATTGTATTTGTATCTTATACAATTTTCGGCTCCAAAGATGAAACGAATGGAGACAAAACAGTTAAGGAAAAAACTGTGGAGACAAAAAAAGCCGATAATACAACAGAAACTGTGAATGGAAATACAGATGAATCCGCTAATTCTGATGAAGAAAAAAAGCTAGAGGAAGACAAGTCTAAAACCGAAGAAGAAGCAATTGTAACAGAAGGCGGCAGTGATTCCAATGTGGTGAAAACAATTGAAAATCCTTCATGGAAATCTGTTGGCACTACACAAACAGGGGAACATAGAGCGGTTTATTCTGATGGACCAGATTGGGATGAACAAGTGAAGGCGTTAGCGTATGGTTCAGGGTTGGATGAGTCTGATATGGTTGTCTGGTTTTTAGGAAATAATAATCATGACCCTCAAAAGTCAATCGGCACTGTATCATCCAAAGACAAATCTAAAAAATATCGTGTGTATATTGAATGGGTCGACCAACAAGGATGGAAGCCGATAAAAGTAGAAGAAATAAAAAACCTAAATATAAGATAAAAATAAAAAATGCAGGTGAAAATCACCCGCATTTTTTATTTATGCATAAGGCTAGTTTTTTAGATGAATATTATCTGTTTTTTGCTTTAAAATGAACGACTGCGGTAAAATACGGTCTCCCGTTGTCGCTAATAGCCATTTGATGACTGACAGAATGAACACCTAAGAATATGCCTTTGTTTATATCAATTTGCTCAGTGATTTTTTTTTCTAAAGTCTTTAAATTATCTGCTTCAAAAAATTCGATTTTATCTTCGATTATGTCTAGGTGAAAGTCCATTCCACTCTTCCTTTCTTATAAACTAACCCTTATTTTATCATATGTTATTTATCTTTTAGTGTAGAATGAAAAGTATTTTTAGCAGAATTCAATCCCAGAATCAAATCTAAAACATACTATGTTGATAGGAATAATAAAAATGAAAAAGAGGTGTGAACTTTGGGCAATGAGTTTGCAGAGATTTTTGAAAATTGGGCTGATACTTATGATGAAAGCATAAAAAGTGATGAAGAATATAAAGAAGTATTTTTCCGTTATGATAACATTTTACAGGAAGTTGCAGAGCGGGCTTTTGGCCATGTTCTAGAATTTGGTCCTGGGACTGGAAATTTGACTGTAAAATTATTAAATAAAGGTTTGAATGTCACAGCGATTGAGCCATCACAAGCGATGCGCAAACAGGCTTTAGAAAAATTAGGAGAAAATGCAATAATAAAAAATGGAGATTTTCTTGTTTTTGAAATAACAGAGACTCCACAAACGATTGTCAGCACATATGCATTTCATCATCTTACAGATAAGGAAAAACGGGAGGCAATAGAGCTGTATAGTAATTGCTTGCCTATTGATGGTAAAATAGTTTTTGCAGATACAATGTTTGCATCAGATGATAAATATTTGCAAACCATTAATGATGCAATTAAAAAAGGCTATCCAAATTTAGCAGAAGATTTAAAACGTGAATATTATACAACTATTCCTATCTTAACGGAAATATTTCATGATAATGGATTTACCGTTAAATTTGAACAGTTTAATGATTTTGTCTGGATTATGGAAGGAGTCAAAAAAGGAGAAGAAGACGAAAAATGAAAATAGCAATCATTGGAGCAATGGAAGAAGAAGTAGCTTTACTACGAGAGAGAATAACAAATAAAAAAGAGCAGCAAATTGCAGGTTTTCAATTTATTGAAGGAAGTTTATTTGATAAAGAGGTAGTATTATTGCGTTCAGGCATTGGGAAAGTAAATGCTGCAATGAGTACAACGATTTTATTAGAAAATTTCAAACCAGAGTATTTAATTAATACAGGATCAGCAGGAGGGCTTAATCCAGAACTGAATGTAGGTGATGTTGTTATTTCGAAAGAAGTGCGTCATCATGATGTAGATGCAACCATATTTGGATATGAGTACGGCCAAGTGCCGCAAATGCCTGCTGCTTTTGAAGCAAATGGTGAACTTGTTCAAATCGCTGAAACATGTGCTAAAGAGATAGGGGATCATGCAGTTGTAAAAGGACTGATTACAACAGGAGACTCTTTTATTAATGATCCAGAAAAGGCGGCATTTATTCAAAGTAAGTTTCGAGGACTTCAAGCCGTTGAAATGGAAGCAGCTGCAATTGCACAGGTTGCTTACCAATATAAACTGCCATTTGTAATTATTCGTTCCTTATCAGATATTGCTGGGAAAGAATCGCATCTTTCCTTTGACCAATATTTAGAAAAAGCAGCTGTTCATTCAGCAAATTTAGTAATGAAGATTATTTCTAAAATAAGCTGATTCAGCATGTTTATAATAGTATTCATCTGAAATAGTGGAGACTCTAAGAAAAGTACTTAGAGTCCGCTCTTTTTAATTCCTACTTTTCCGCTATGTATAATTATTTATGAAAATCCCCTACATTTTTAATACAGCTGTAAAAAATAAAAGGCAAAGGGAGGAAATGCCTTGAAGGTTTTTCAGAATGTTCATGAATTAATTGGAAATACGCCAATGGTAGAATTGACACATTTTTTCTTGCCCAAAAAAGTGCGCCTATTTGCAAAGTTAGAATATTATAATCCAGGAGGCAGCATTAAAGATAGATTAGGGATGGCACTAATTAAGGATGCCTTAAAAACGGGAAAGCTAAAAAGGGGCAGCACTATTATTGAACCGACTGCAGGCAATACTGGAATTGGTTTGGCGCTTGCTGCTTTAAATCAAGATATGGATGTTATATTTTGTGTGCCAGAGAAATTCAGTATAGAAAAACAACAAATCATGATGGCATTAGGTGCCAAAATTATTCATACAAAAACAGAATTAGGTATAAAAGGAGCTATTCAAAAAGCCAAAGCGCTTCAAACCCAAATACCGAATTCATATATTCCAGGACAATTTGAAAATCCTGCAAACCCAAATACCTACTATCAAACATTAGGGCCGGAAATTTGGGAGCAAATGGATCATAAAGTGGATATTTTTGTCGCAGGTGCTGGGTCTGGGGGAACATTTATGGGAACAGCACAATTCTTAAAAGAGCAGAATAAACAAATAAAAACCGTTATTGTTGAACCAGAAGGCTCCATTTTAAATAAAGGAAAAATTGGGCCGCATAAAACAGAAGGAATCGGCATGGAGTTTTTGCCTGAATTTATGGATACTTCTTATATGGATCAAATTTATACGATAAGCGATGATGAAGCTTTTGAAAAAGTAAAAGAGGCGGCTAGAAAAGAAGGATTGCTTGTTGGAAGTTCTTCTGGAGCTGCATTGCACGCAGCACTTCTAGAAGCAAAAAGTGCAAAAGAAGGTACAAATATTGTCGTTGTTTTCCCAGACAGCAGCGATCGTTATATGAGCAAAAAAATATTTGAAGGAGGCATATAACTTGAAAAGGAAAACAAAACTTATCCATGGAGGCATTTCAGGAGATGCTCATACAGGAGCAGTAAATGTGCCAATCTATCAAGTAAGCACGTATAAACAAGAGGGAGTAGGCAATCATAAAGGGTTTGAATATTCAAGAACGGGAAACCCAACAAGACATGCATTAGAGGAATTGATTAAAGACTTAGAAGATGGAAAAAGGGGTTTTGCATTCAGTTCTGGAATGGCGGCAATTACTGCTGTTATGATGCTGTTTAAACAAGGGGATCATATTCTTTTAACAGATGATGTGTATGGCGGCACGTTTCGAGTCATTACAAAAGTATTAAACAAATTTGGAATAGAAGCTACTTTTATTGATACAAGTAGCATCAGCAATATTCAAGAAGCCATACAAAGCAATACAGTCGCTTTATATATAGAAACACCGACAAATCCTTTATTGAAAATTACCGATATAAAAGCGGCCTCTGCTTTAGCAAAAGAACATGGTTTATTAACGATTGTCGATAATACATTTTCTACTCCTTACTTTCAGACACCCCTTCCCTTAGGTGCGGATATTGTCCTGCATAGTGCTACCAAATATTTAGGAGGGCATAGTGATGTGGTATCTGGGTTAGTCGTAGTAAATGATGATGATTTAGGAAGTGACCTGCATTTTATACAAAATTCAACAGGAGGCATCCTTGGGCCAAATGATTCCTGGCTGTTGATTCGCGGCATCAAAACACTGGGCATCCGTATGGAGGAACATGAAAGAAGTGCACAGGAAATCGTTTCTTTTTTATCCACACATCCTCAAGTAGAAAAAATATACTATCCAGGACTGCCTGCGCATCCTAATCATGAAATCAGCAGACAACAAGCGTTAGGGTTTGGTGGGATGATAAGTTTTGATGTAGGAAGTGAGGAAAAAGCAGCTAATTTATTAAGCAAACTGAAATACTTTACACTTGCAGAAAGCCTTGGTGCTGTAGAAAGTTTAATTTCTGTTCCAGCTAAAATGACACATGCATCCATTCCAAAAGAAAGAAGAGCAGAACTGGGCATAACAGATGGATTAGTGCGAATTTCGGTTGGATTAGAAGATGTGGACGATTTAATAGAAGATTTAAAGCAAGCATTAGAGTAATAAATGAAGAAAGGAAAGCTTTGATCATAACGGCTAAAGCTTTAGATTGAGGGCAAAAGATCCCGTGACCTTTTGTCCATTTTTTTGATGAAAATAGTAGGGAAAAGCTTGATTTCCGCTCCAATCATCTAGTATGCGAAGTTTTTTGAGCCCTTCTTAAGCAATTGTCATGTTCAAGTTGCCAGTTTTTACATTTGCAGAAGATATGGTAAATGTTTCCTTCAACAGCTAGTATAACGATCCTATACATTTCCAGGCGTTACCATTTTGCTTGAAACGAATTCTTTTCCACCTGTCGCTGTATGAAAGAATACGCAAACAGTTTAGTCCATTCATCTTTTACATGGTACTCACTTTGAGGGTCTGCCGTATTCTCCGTCATTTCCTTCTAGTTCTCTTTTTAAATGGTTTTTTATTTCCAATTTTACTAGTAATTTCATAAGGAGAGGAAATTGCTGGTGTGATAAAGTAAGGAAATAGATAACTAGATAAAAAGGGGGAGCAAAATGGAGAAGACATTAAAAGATTTAATGGGAAAAATGGTCGACTTTAAAAGATTTGCGATTGTTTTATTAGCTGTAGGCGTCTTTTTTTATTTAGGCGTTATCATTCCAACTCCCGATAAAACAGAAATAAACACTGCTGTAATGATGATGATGACATCAGCTTGCCTAGGTGGATCTATTTTCTTTTTCGCAAAGGCAAAAAAATTAAAACATAAATTAAATGAACTATCTAATAAATAAAGGCAAAGAGACTAGCTTTTAAGAAAAACTTAAAGACTAGTCTCTTTTTTTGCTGTTTTTATAAATTTTAAAGAAGTTAGGTTGATTTCCGTTCCATGATGCTCACTTTCCGTGGGGCGGGCGGTGAACCTCCACGGCGTACAATCGCCTGCTGTCCCGTTAATCCCGCAAGAGTCTCCCGCCTTTCACTCCAATCAACCTATTTTAACCATGGATTTACTTATGGAAACTGTCCGAAAAACTTATTGTCAGAATTGATTCTGATTTTTTGCCTATTTTCTGAAAAATAGGTTTACAAAAATGGAAACAGAGGATATAATTACCAATGTAAACAAATATTTCTTAAAGGAGGTTGAATAATATGAAAAAGCATATCGTTGTATCAGCATATTTATTAAATGGAAATACAACAATTTTATATGCAATTAACACAAATTCAACCTATAAGGAATGGAAGAACTAGTTTACGATAAATTTTGTCTATCCAACCGCAGGTGAATGGTGTCCTGCGGTTTTTTATGCCATTTTTTAGAAAACCGCAGGGGTTCAACTCTCTGCGGTTTTTTGTGTGCTTTTTTTATTAATTTTTTACATTTTTAATAAAAAAAGTAAATTCTGATAGAAAAAGGAGGTGTAATGATGACACTAAATTTATTGTTTTTTACCATTATAATCAAAAAATATGAAAAGACATCCGAAGAAATTTATCATGAACAGGAAATAAATCGTATTATGGATGAACATAACAGAAGGAATATCTTAATGGGCGGTTCGCCGCGCATCTAAAGATAAAAAGGAAAGGAGTGAAAAAGAATGACTTTAAATATGTTGTTTTTTACCATTACGATAAAAAAAGTAAGGCAATCAGAAAAAGAATTTTTAGCAGAGCAGCAAATAGAAGAAATTATGGAAGCAAATAAAAGTAAACACTATTATATGAGCCGCTTTTAAACAATACAAATAGAAAGGTGATGAGGCATTATGATTATAAAATTACAAAACCGGCAAGCAATCCTCTGGGTGGAGAAGGATTCCACCTAACGGCTTAAAAAATGGAGAATATCTAATGAATGTATATATATTATTGCTGACCTTGGAGTGGAGAAGAAAAAAGAAGAAAAAAGGCAAATGATTTTTTATTGAATTTATAAAGAGGTTGGGACACAACTAATTAGATAATCTGTAAAGACGAATAATCTCTACCTTTCGCTTTAAAATAAAAGCTAGTTTCGCAATCTTGGTTACTTGTGTTTTTACATATAGTCAAGTGTAAAAACTAATTCGTTCCATTGCGCTACAGACACTCCCTTTCCGCGGGGAGGAAGCCCGAGCCTCCTCAGCACGCCTGCGGGGTCTCAGCCTTTCCTCTACTTCCCGCAGGAGTTGAGTGTCCTCCGCTCCATTCCATTTCTTTTTTAAAGGTTGTTATCTAAAACCATTTAAAAAAATAGAAAAAATTAATTATTCAGGCTGCGGGCAATAACAACAAACTTTACTGAAACCACCCTTTTAAAAGCTTAAAAACGAGCAATTATATGTAATTACCATATAATTGTTCGTTTTTATTTTCAACTGGAATACTTATGTCCCAGCCTCTCTTTAATTTGTAGACATCGCTTATTTTTCTAACTTTTTTATCTTATGAAATGCATTTAGTTTTTGACGAAACGATATTCTAACAGATGTTTTAAATCAGTGATTTGCTCTAGTATTTTTTCACCGACATTTGTTTCCAATACTTTTTTTCTGCGAAGTTCCCGGTCCACTATTCTTTTTACTGATAAAACATCTGTACCATTCTGAAGCACATCTTCTTTGGAAGTGAATTGTTTATGTGCAACAAGCTGCATCCCGTATGAATTGTATAAAAGAGTATAGCCAGCAATCCCAGTTTTTGATTGATATGCTTTGGAGAAGCCTCCATCGATGACGATCATTTTTCCATTTGCCTTAATTGGGTTTTCACCGTTTATTTCTTCAACAGGAGTGTGTCCATTAATGATATGCCCTTGATCTGGATTTAAATCAAATTCAGCTAAGATGTTTTGGCAAATGTTTTCATCTTCCCGCAATTTATAATAAGCATTTTTTTCTTCTTTATGTGTTTTTTTGTCTTTAATAAAGTAACGTTCAAATGTTGTCATGTCTTTTTTTCCAAATAGCGAAGAATTTTCGCCAGACCATAAATACCAAATCATATCTGTTGCTAAATCATCGGTTGTTTCGGGATGAGCAAATCCGGCTTTTAAGTAATACTCAAAAATATCCAATAATTTTTTGCCTGCATACTCTTGTCCATCAATGACCATTGTTTTCATCGTTCCATCATTGTTCAGTGGAATACAGCCGTGAATTAGAAGGTTTCCGTTATACGGAAGATAAAGGCTGCCCTTTTTCATCAGAAAATTCATATGCCTAGCGAGTTTTTCTGAATGCTGAATGGCAAATAATAATTTTTCGAGTACTTCTTCTTCTTCTTTTAACAGCAATCCAGGGTTTTCAGGATTAATTGTTGCAAAACATGTATTTTCTAATTGGTAGGTAATATCATTTAATTCAATGGTATTATTGTAGTAATTTATTTTTTCTAATAATAATCTTCGCTCCATATGGAAATCTGGGCGTCTTTTAATAATTGCACTTTCCAATTTAAATTGAATAATGGAAATAGCTTGATGAATTTTTGTTATTTGCATTATTTCTTCTGCAGAAATGTTATTTTCTTTTGAGACTTTTGGCTGGAATGCGGAATTGTCCCCATAATATTTTTCCGCTAGATTAAGGAGCGGACGCAAATTAATGCCATATACATCTTCGATAATATCTAAATTATTGTATCTGGCACAAATGCGAATAATGTTGGCAAGACATACTTTTGATCCTGCAAATGCTCCTATCCACAACACATCATGGTTTCCCCACTGTATATCAACAGAATGGTAAGTCATTAATTTATCGACGATTTTATCAGGATCTGGTCCCCTGTCGTAAATGTCACCTACCACATGAAGGTGGTCCACTACTAAATTTTGAATGGCATATGCCATGCCGCTAATTAGTTTGGGCGCTTGGCCTAAAGAAATAATTCTTTGGATAATTTCTGTATAGTATTCTTTTTTATTATCTAGTTCATCTTTTTTATAAAGCAGTTCTTCAATAATATAAACAAACTGTTTTGGCAGCGCTTTTCTAACTTTAGAGCGTGTGTATTTAGAAGAAGCAAAAGATACAAGCTTGATCATTCGTTCAATTGTATCAGCATACCATTGATAAAGCCGATCAGAACGTTTAAAGGATGATTTGACCATTTCTAGTTTTTCTTCAGGATAATAGACCAATGTAGCAAATTCATCTACTTCTTTTTGGGAAAGTTCATCTTTAAACAAGTCTTTAATCTTTTCTTTTACATTGCCTGAACCATTTCTTAATACATGTTGAAATGCATTATATTCTCCGTGAAGATCGCTGACAAAATGTTCGGTTCCTTTTGGCAGGTTCAAGATGGCTTCTAAATTGATAATCTCTGTGACAACTTTTTCTTCAGAATCATATTTTTCTACTAATAAGTCCAAATATTTTGTATTCATTATTATCCCCTCGCAAAATAGCCATATGTTGTTTGTTAGCTGGCCAAAATGAAGCAATTATGTATAGTAAAAGGCTGCTTATCCATATTATACAAGGAATTCAATAAAAAACCTTAGTTTTATTGAAAAAATGGAAAAAGGATACTGAAAATTTTGTAATATCGCGTTCTCTTTTTTATTATCTGTTTTCCTAGTTTATGATACAAATATCATTTTTTACCCAATTTTGCAGGGTATTAAACCTAAAACTAAAAGATTTTCCAAAGATTATTATTCCTTGGACATGCAAAACAGTCCTCTTATTTACATAGTTATAAAGTATAGGCTAATGTCCTTTAATGTGGAGGTGAAACAATGTCTGGAATTTTATATTCGCTTGGAATTTTGCTGAAAGAGTTAGTATTCCTTGTTTCTTATGTGAAAAACAATGCCTTCCCACAGCCATTGTCTGCCGCAGATGAAAAAAAATATTTGCGCTTAATGGCACAAGGGGATTCACATGCGAGGAATATGTTAATCGAACATAATTTGCGTCTTGTTGCACATATTGTCAAAAAGTTTGAAAATACAGGAGAAGATTCTGAAGATTTAATTTCAATTGGCACTATTGGATTAATTAAAGGCATTGAAAGCTTTTCAGAGGGGAAAGGCACGAAGCTTGCGACATATGCAGCTAGGTGTATTGAAAATGAAATATTAATGCATTTGCGGGCATTAAAGAAAACGAAAAAAGATGTTTCCTTGCATGATCCAATTGGTCAGGACAAGGAAGGGAATGAGATTAGTCTTATTGATGTTTTAAAGTCGGAATCTGAAGATGTTGTCAATACGATTCAATTAAATATGGAGCTGGAAAAAGTAAAAGAATACATCGATGTGTTGGATGAAAGAGAAAAAGAAGTGATTGTCGGACGTTTTGGTCTAGATTTGCAAAAAGAAAAAACGCAGAGGGAAATAGCCAAAGAATTAGGGATATCAAGAAGTTATGTATCAAGAATTGAAAAAAGGGCATTGATGAAAATGTTCCATGAATTTTACCGTGCCGAAAAAGAGAAGAAGAAAAAATAATGAATAGAAGGGTTCTCTAAAATCGAGTGCCCTTTTTTCCTTTATCTGGCATTAAAGAGCAGTAAAACCCCCACCTCAAGATGATGAGAAGAAATGAGAAATCTAGATCGGGGATAACTGCCCATAAAGATCCGATTGGTTCAATTAACAATCAGTGGGGATGGAGAATTCCCCACTGATTGAAGTTTCACTTTATTATAGATGCAATTATTCTAGGCTAGTGTTGCCTGTGATTTTCCTTTATATAGATAATTGCTGGTAAAAAAACTGTGCCCAATTGTTAATGATATTTAACAATTGAGAACAGTTCAAATCAGTTTTTCTTTTTAGATTTATGCAAATGAGATAGTTTTAGAGTCATTAAATTTAGGGATCCAATCCCCGTGTGCTTTGATTAAGTCGTCACACATTGCAATAATATCATCCATTGATAATTCTGCTGCTGTATGTGGGTCAAGCATGGCTGCTTGATAAATATGCTCTTTTTTTCCAGTTGCAGCTGCTTCAATGGTCAGTAATTGTGTATTAATATTGGTTCTGTTAAGAGCTGCTAACTGTTCTGGAATATCCCCGACATAACAAGGTGTAATGCCGCTTCGATCTGCTAAGCAAGGTACTTCAACAACAGCCTTTTCCGGCAAATTGCTGATAAGGCGTCCTGTATTTAAAATGTTTCCGCCAAATTTAAATGGATTATTTGTTTCGATTGCTTCAATAATCCGTGAACCATATTCATGAGAGCGGATATGAGTCAGCTGTGCATTATTTACCATTTCATCCCGCATTTTTTCCCAGCGTTCAATTTGTTCTACACAGCGGCGTGGGTATTCATCTAATGGAATATTAAATTTGTCAATTAATTCTGGATAGTTTCTTTTAATGAAATATGGATGGTATTCTGCATTATGTTCAGAGGATTCTGTTACATAATAGCCGAATTTATCCATTAACTCAAAACGGACCATATCGTCATGTTTTGTAAGTTGTTTTTCTTTTGCACGGCGCTTAATTTCTGGATATAAATCTTTGCCGTCTCGTTTTATTTCAAGAAGCCACGCCATATGATTAATTCCCGCAATTTTTTCTTCCACGCCTTCATGATCCATTCCCAATGATTCAAACAAGTGTTTGCTGCAAACCTGAACACTATGGCATAAGCCGACTGTTTTGACATTTGTATAGCGCAGCATCGCACCAGTTAAAGCTGCCATTGGGTTTGTATAATTCAAAAATAGAGCATCTGGACAAACTTCTTCGATATCTTTTGCAAAATCCCACATAACAGGGATAGTGCGCAAAGAACGGAAAATTCCGCCAATTCCAATTGTATCGGCAATTGTTTGGCGAAGCCCATATTTTTTTGGTATGTCAAAATCAATGACCGTACTAGGTTTGTAGCCGCCAACTTGAATGGCATTAATAATATATTTTGCACCCCTTAAGGCTTCTTTTCGATCAGTGTATGCTTTTATCACAACATTTGCCTGCAAGCTTTGTTTTAAATTTTTCAGCATGTTTTCTGATTCCTTTAGACGCTGCTCATCAATATCAAATAAGGCGAATTCAAATCCTGCTAAAGCGGGAACAAACATACAGTCTCCAAGAACATTTTTTGTAAAAACGGTACTTCCTGCCCCAATAAAGGTAATTTTGCTCATCTTTTTTCCTCCTAGTTACTGAAATTGGCTAGATGCTTGATTACTTAAGAAAAAATTGCTTTCTTCATTTAGATAGTTAGCATCTTTTCAGAATTGTTTTTTCTTGATAAATTAATAATAGAGCGCTTTCAATTTAATATCAATGGTAACTTACTGTGATTGGAGGGTAATATATTGTCTTTTGTTCAAGAGGAAAATAATAGAGTGGGTTATGGCGTATATGGCTTTTATTTTCAAGATAGCATCGGCAACGATTTAGCCAATATTTCGGTGCTTGGCAGGGAAGAAAAATTATTTGGCACAACATATGACTGGCATGGATTAAAAAGGAAAGAGGTCGGCAAGTATGTCTTTCAATATACATTATCCGGAGAAGGCAGGCTGGAAGTGGGGGGGAAAGATTATCGATTAGAAGCAGGTCAAGCATTTATTGTAGAGATTCCAAGCAACCACCGCTATTATCTCCCAGAGAACAGCAAACGTTGGGAGTTTATTTTTATTACATTAGTTGGAAAAGAGGCAGCTAACTGCTGGAATATGATGCAAGAGCACCATGGCCCTGTGTTGAAGATTCCAGCAGATTCTAAGCTTATTCAGCTTCTGCTAAAAATTCACCAGCATACGTATGAACAAAAAATTTCAGATTCTTATCATGCTTCAGCAAAAGCATATGAATTTATTATGGAATGCTATCGTTTTATTAAAAATATGGAAAAACAAAAAAAAGATTTTTCACTGAACATGACAAAAGCAATCACTTATATTCAAACACATTATCATGAACCAATTATGCTTGATGAAATAGCGGTCATTTCTGGTTATTCCAAATATTATTTTATTAAGCAGTTTCAGCATCAGCTAAATATGACACCTGTCCAATACCTTACTAAAATACGCATCCAAAAAGCAGCAGAACTTCTAAGAACAACAGATTCTTCTATTATAGAAATTGCAGATGCTGTTGGGTATGCCAATGCTAATTACTTCAATAAAGTTTTCCGCAAAGTGGTTGGTGTGTCTGCGGGAGCATTTCGTGACAGCAAGGATGCAGCAGAAATTGATTATTTAATTATGGAATAAATGAAGGCGATAGCCATTGTGTATATTTTGTAAAAAAATAAAAAATAACAATAAGGAATTTTCACTTTATTGCTAAGTGAAAACTCCCTATTTACCAAAACAGGATGAATGTACAAGCTTTCTATTTACTCATCCTCTGCATATTTAATCGTTTGTGTATTCGAGGTTGCTTTTGTTTTAATCACTTCTCCATTTTTGTCCTTGTATATTTCATATTCCCGGTAAGTTTCTAATATGTAGCCACCTTCTTTAACAGTGGAATCTAGTTGGTATTCTAATTCTGGTGCGCTAAGGGATTCTGTTGATGTGCTCGCTTCTTCTGACTCATCGGTCGTTCCGTAGTAGTAAACATACTGTTTATTGATGCGGGCATTTGGAGTTTCTATATAAGCAACTAATGCAACTAATAAAATAAGGATAAAAAAAATAGCACTTTTTTTCATCGAGATGTTGATTCCTCCTTCCATACATCATATGCATGTCCGGAAAAGTTATTCGGGGGCACTTGAAAAAATAACAAAGAAGAAAAGTTGGGTTTGGAAAAATCAACAATATTTATAAAAGAGAGGAAATTGTCCAAGCATTTTTTTCGATTTGTCATACTATATGACTAGGTGGTGAATTAAATGGTGAAAATTTTTATTGATCCAGGACATGGCGGTTCTGACGCAGGAGCAGTTAGCAATGGAATTCAAGAAAAAAATATTACTTTACAAATTGCCAAAAAGGTGCAAGACATTCTTCAAAATGAATATTCAAATGTTTCTATACGAATGAGCCGAACAGGTGATAGTACTGTCAGTTTATCTGAAAGAACAAATGCTGCAAATTCTTGGGGAGCAGATTATTATCTATCGATTCACATTAATGCTGGCGGAGGAACTGGGTTTGAAAGTTATGTATATACGGGAGTAGGGACTCCAACTACTACTTATCAAACACAGATTCACAGTGCAGTAATAAGCAGTACAAATTTTCAAGATAGAGGGAAAAAACAAGCAAACTTTCATGTGCTAAGAGAAACGACGATGCCAGCAATATTAACAGAAAATGGGTTTATTGACACAAAAGCTGATGCCGATAAATTAAAAGACTCTTCCTTTATAACGTCTATTGCCCGTGGACATGTCAATGGACTTGTTCGTGTTTTTCAACTTGAAAAAAAAGTAATTGATTCAGGAAACGATGGCACAGCATTATACAAAGTACAAATAGGCGCCTTTAAAAATCGAGATAATGCCAACAGTCTAGCAGCTCAAGCAAAATCGAAGGGATTCGATACAATTATTATTCAAAGCGGAAATTTGTATAAAGTGCAAATTGGGGCATTTTCCAAAAGAAGCAATGCGGATTCCCTTGCATCAAGAGCCAAATCAAGTGGTTTTGATACGATAATCATTTAGCCTGTACTAACCAAACTGAAATAAATTAGGGGAATATTATTCCTATTTAAAGAGCAGCTACCTCTCTCTGATTGAAGGTTCATCTTAGAAAGGCAAATATGCTATATATAGAGCAATTGCCTATTCATGTCGAAGAAAAGATGAATAGTTTATAATAGAGAGGAGGAATATAAATGGTTGCATATGGATATCCATATCAGACAATGCCAAGTGTACCATTAGGAGCACCAATTCCACAAGCAGCACCCCCGCCACCAGCGCCTTCACAAGCAGCAGCGCCATACGCTGCTCCCGTTGCTTATGGCGCTACAGGAGGAGCATGGTATGCTTTGCTGATTGTTTTATTTATTGTTATTTTAGTTTTTGGAAGCATATGGTGGTTTGGAAGCCAGTTTTATTGTTGAATTTAGCTGAAAAAAATAAATATATGATGCAGTATAATCGCTTCTATTTTTCACATTATAGAAGCGTTTTTTAGGTAAAGTTGATTCTAGAAGAAGGTACTAGAACAATAGGAAAATGCCAGAAATAAACTTATAATATAAGGTAGAAACAGGAGGGATACGATGAAGGAACATACTTTTTTGGAAACTTGGGATTTAGATGTATTTTATAAAGGTGGAAGCAATTCGAAAGAATTTGTGGAGCATCTGTTTAAAACAGGAAAACATATTAAGCAGTTTTCTAATAAGGTGCAAATGTATCAACCTGCAAATGGAAAAAAAGATCAATCATGTGTACTAGAGTTGATTAAACTATATGAATTAATTGTCAAAAAAGTCAGACAAGCAGGCGCTTTTGTCAGCTGTCTAGAGGCGCAAGATATTAAAGATAAGCAGGCTAATGCCTTAAGAGGAAAAGTAATGGAGCTTAGCGCATCCTTTCAAAATGCTCTAACAATATTTGATGGGAAAATATCTGCTTATGATGACCAACAATGGAATAATCTTTTGCAGGGAGAGGGACTAACAGAATTAGCTTTTGTGCTGTCAGAAAGACGAATGCAAGCAAAAAACAAACTTGGGGAACAAGAAGAAATGCTCATTAATAAATTGAGCATTGATGGCTATCATGGCTGGAGCCAAATGTATGATACAATCGTTAGCTCCATTCAAATACCTTTAGAAGAAAATGGCCAAACCCTCTATTTATCTGTAGGGCAAGCTGCCAATAAATTTTCCGATCCTGATCAGAATGTTCGAAAAGAGGTTTTTTCTGCATGGGAAAAGGCTTGGGAAGATAAAAGTTCATTAATTGCCAAAACATTAAATCATCTATCAGGATTTCGTTTAAATGTTTATGAAAAGAGGGGGTGGCATAATATTTTAAAAGAACCTTTAGAGATGAACCGGATGCAGGAGAAAACACTGCAGACCATGTGGGAAGTAATAGCTGCTAATAAAGAGCCGTTTAAACGTTTTTTAGAGAGAAAGGCAAAAATGTTAGGGGTGGAAAAATTAAGTTGGCATGATTTGGATGCTCCTATTGGAAATTCCTTTGGAAAGATGAATTATCAAGAAGGAGCAGCATTTATTTTAAAACAATTTTCACAATTTGGCGAAAAAATGAAAGCTTTTGCTGAGAAAGCATTTGCAGACAGATGGATTGAAGCTGAAGACAGACAAGGAAAAAGGCCAGGCGGTTTTCATACCTATTTTCCTGAAAGCGAGCAGTCGCGCATCTTTATGACCTATTCTGGCACAACAAGCAATGTATCTACATTGGCCCATGAACTAGGACATGGCTTTCATACATATGCAATGAAGGATATGCATACATTAAACAGAAATTATGCAATGAATGTAGCAGAAACGGCATCTACATTTGCAGAAACGATTGTATCAGACGCTGCTGTTAAAGCTTCTTCCAGCAAGGCAGAAAAGATTGTATTATTAGAAGGGAAAATTCAAAATTCTATTGCATTATTAATGAATATTCATGCTCGTTTTTTATTTGAAACGAATTTTTATGAAGAGCGTAAAAAAGGAATTGTCAGTGAAGCGAAATTAAACGAAATAATGGTGCGAGCGCAAAAAGAGGCATATGGAGAGGCGTTAGATACCTATCATCCGACTTTTTGGGCATCTAAACTGCATTTTTATATTACAGGTGTTCCGTTTTATAATTTTCCTTATACATTTGGCTATCTATTTTCCCTTGGCATTTATGCACATGCACAGCAAGAAGGATCAGGCTATGAAAAAAAATATATGGCTTTATTAAAAGATACTGCGAGTATGACAGTAGAAGAATTAGCGAAAAAACATCTGGCTGTAAATTTAGCCGAAGAAGTGTTTTGGCAAAATGCCATTCAATTATGCATAGATGATGTAGAAGAATTTTTAGAACTAACGGAATAACGATGCAGCTACAAAAAAACGCCTTTTGCTAAAGGCGTTTTTCAAATGCAGCTATATTTTTTTCCATCTAAAATTAGCAATCATTAAAATAGAAAGGACAAGTATTAAAAATAAGTAAAGGTGTGCAGGAATAAAACTAACTCCTAAGCAAATAAAGGTAAGAATGCAGCCTGCTGCAGTGATAGGCAGGCCAGTAAAGTAGCCGTTGTTTTCGGTAATATTAAATCTTGCTAAACGAAACGCGCCACAGCAAATATATAGAACAGTAAAAAAGGAACCAGGTGACCCTAAATCAAAGAGCACCCCTTGATATACTAAAACAGCTGGCGCCACACCAAAAGAGATAATGTCGCTCATTGAATCTAATTGTTTGCCTAATTCTGATTCGATATTAAATTTTCTTGCTGCCATCCCATCTAATCTATCTAAAAGTGCAGCAATAAAAATCAATAATATACTTAGCGGGATATGGCCTTTAAAACTCGTTATAATAGAAAATCCGCCTAAACATAAGTTCATTAAAGTAAGGCAATTTGCCACTTGCGATTTAAACTTTTTTAAAGTTTGATCTAAAGCATTGGGTAGAAACATTTTATTCACTCCTAGTATGAAAATTTTTCATACAACTTTTATTTATATAATAATATATAATTTTAAGGTAGTATATGATTGTTCGCAAAGAAAAATAATTTTTATGGAGGAATTGCTGAATTGAAATCTTATCTATATAAATTTTTTATAGAATTAACAAATGGTAAATGGAGTTCTTATTTGATTATGAAATTTGCTCATTCTAAAGCGAGTTCTTTTATTATACCGTCGTTTGCAAAGGTATACAAAATAAATATAGACGAAATGGAAAAAGATTTGACTTCCTACAATAATCTTCATGACTTTTTTATTAGAAAATTGAAGAACGGAACAAGAAACAGCCTTTTCAGCAAAAAAGAAGTTATTAGTCCAGTGGACGCCATTATTGAAGAGATGGGAATAATTACAGGAAACAAAACGATTCATGTGAAAGACAAAGTCTATTCCATTTCTGAAATGCTGGGAAATAAAGAAATGGTGGATAAATATACAGGAGGCACTTTCATTATTTTTTATTTAAGCCCAAGCCATTATCATCGTATACATAGTCCTGTATCTGGGCAGGTGACCAAACGCTGGACATTAGGAGAGAAGTCTTACCCTGTTAATAAATGGGGATTAAAATTTGGAAGAAGCCCCCTTGCAAAAAATTATCGGACAATCACGGAAGTCAAAACACAGGATAATCATCATATTGCGATTGTAAAAGTAGGAGCGATGTTTATTAATTCCATTATACTTAGCCATCAAAAAGAAAAAGTGAACAAGGGAGAAGAAATGGCTTATTTTTCATTTGGATCAACTGTTATATTATTATTCGAAAAAGAAACTTTTAGAAGCAAAGACTTTCTTTCTACTCCATATCCAGTTAAAATAGGGGAAGTAATTGGGGAACTTAGTGGGAAAAGTAAATAATAATAATGATAAAAAGCCCATCTATTGGGCTTTTTATTAGGATGACACTCTTATTTTATTAGTTAATGAACGTCGGTGAATCTCTGTTTCAATGAGACGTATAAATTCAGGGTTGAGTTTAAGTTCTCTTGCTTTATGATAAGACTCAATTAACAATTCATCTGACAGTTTGCGCATGTCAGAACTCACCTCCATTCACTAAGCTCATTGTTTGATAGCTTGTTTTTTCTATACCATTACTTTAACAAAAATAAACAGTAAGAACAACTGTTCGGTTATCCACAATAATAAGTGGATAACCTGTGATTAAGTTGTTTAAAACTAAAAGCAGAGTATGTTCATCAATAGTGAATATGTGTACAATGTTATCCACATCCAAAGAAATATACGGTTTTTGTCGAAAAATATTTAGATATTTTAAAAAAAAATAGTTCTAACTGCTTTTATTCTTGTTTTACGGTTTGCATGAATGTTCGATTCACTTTATGTGTATAAAACGGTATAATATAACTTTGTTTTAAAATTTTTACTAGCAGGCTAAAGCTTTGAAAACAACGGAAAGCCATTATCTTAAAGAGGTGCATATAAATTGTTAAATGATTTTTTACCAGATCAGCATGTAAAAAATATATTTGAAATTACCCCGGAAGCATTAAAAGAAAAGGGGATAAAAGGGGTTATAACCGATCTTGATAATACATTGGTTGAGTGGGATCGTCCTCTTGCAACGCCTAAAATCATTGAATGGTTTGAAGAAATGAAAAGAAATAAGATAAAAGTAACAATTGTTTCTAATAATAAGGAAGGAAGAGTAAAGGCTTTTTCTGATCCTTTAAATATCCCATTTATATTTGCCGCAAGAAAACCGATGGGACGGGCTTTTAAAAAGGCAATTTTACAAATGGATATAAAAAAAGAAGAAGCAGTTGTTATTGGCGACCAATTATTAACAGATGTACTTGGAGGCAACCGCAGTGGATTCCATACTATTTTAGTGGTGCCTGTAGCACAGACAGATGGTTTTTTTACGAAAATCAATCGAACAATTGAAAGAAGAATATTAAACTGGTTTCGCAAAAAAGGAAAGATAACTTGGGAGGATTAATAAGTGACAGAAAAGATACATTGCATAGGTTGTGGAGTAGAAATTCAAACAGATAAGCGTGACGATTTAGGATATGCTCCGCCCTCTGCTTTAGAAAAAGAAGTAATTATTTGCCAAAGGTGCTTTCGATTAAAACATTATAATGAAGTGCAGGATGTCTCGTTAACAGATAGCGATTTCTTAAAAATATTAAATGAAATTGGCCAAAGCGACAGCCTTATTGTTAAGATTGTTGATATTTTTGATTTTAATGGGAGCTGGCTGCCTGGTTTGCATCGCTTTACAGGAAAAAATAAAGTACTGCTAGTGGGAAATAAAGTAGATTTACTGCCGAAATCGGTGAAAAAGCAAAAAGTAATCAATTGGATGAAAAAAGAAGCAAAAGAGCTTGGATTAAAACCTGAAGATGTTTTTTTAGTTAGTGCCGAAAAAGGACAAATGATCCAAGAGGTAGTGGAAGCAATAGAGCAATATCGAAAAGGCAAGGATGTATATGTGGTTGGCTGTACAAATGTCGGTAAATCAACATTTATTAATCGAATTTTAAAGGAAGTATCTGGTGAGGAAGATATTATTACAACTTCTCATTTTCCAGGAACGACATTGGATATTATTGAAATTCCATTATCGGACGGAAAAGCGCTAGTAGATACGCCTGGGATTATTAATCATCATCAAATGGCCCATTATGTAGATAAACGAGATTTAAAATATATTACGCCGAAAAAAGAGATTAAAGCGAAAATTTACCAGTTGAATGATGGACAAACTTTATTTTTGGGCGGATTAGCACGCTTTGATTTTGTAAAAGGGCAAAAACAAGCATTTGTTTGTTATTTCTCCAATGAAATTAATATCCATCGCACGAAAACCGAAAAAGCTCAAGAATTATATGACAAACATGTTGGGGAAATGCTCACACCACCTCGAGTAGAGCAATTGGATCAATTTCCGAAACTTGTAAAACATGATTTTACTATAAAAGAAGCAAAAACAGATATTGTATTTTCAGGATTAGGGTGGATTACTGTAAATGAACCAAATATCCAAATATCTGTGTATGTGCCAAAAGGGGTACATGCGATGATTAGAAAATCACTGATTTAAGGAATGGCTACAGCATTCCCATCGTTTAGAAGCTAAACATATACTGCATCAATGGGATAGTTGCTACTTTCTACTACAAAAGAATAAAAAGTTCGGGAGAGCAGAAAATGAAAAAATATGTAGTTATTGGAGATCCTATCGCACATAGTATGTCACCTGTTATGCATAATGATTTATTTCATTTTTATCAAATAGAAGCACAGTATGATTTGTTTCATATCAAAAAAGGGATGCTAAAAGAAGGACTTTCACAGCTAAAAGAGATGGGCATTGCTGGTTTTAATATTACAGTGCCGCATAAATCAGATATTATTCCTTTTTTGGATGAACTGGATCCTTTAAGCCAAGCGATTGGGGCAGTAAATACAGTAGTAAATGAAAATGGCAAGTGGGTTGGCTATAATACAGATGGTTATGGTTATGTGAGAGGGCTTTTAACTTTGCTTCCTGTTTTAACTGATAAAAAGGTAATGATGATTGGTGCAGGTGGAGCAGCAAGAGCGATTTATTTTACACTTGCACACGAAAAAGTACAAAAAATTGATATTGTTAATCGAACATTAGAAAAAGCAGAGAATCTCAAAAAAGCCTGTCCTTATTCTGTAGAAACAGAAGTTCTGAATTTGCAGTCGGCAAAAGAGAAATGCGGGGAATATGATTTGATTATTCAAACGACTTCAATTGGAATGTCGCCATATATAAAAGAGCAGCCAATTTCTCTTGAGAATTTAAACAGCAACTCGCTAGTTAGTGATATAATATATAATCCATTAGAAACTAAATTGCTTTATGACGCAAAAATGAAGGGAGCAATAGTGCAAAATGGATTGGAAATGTTTGTTTTTCAAGGGGCGTTAGCTTTTGAAAAATGGACCGGTATTTTTCCGGATACAGAACGTATGAAAAGAAATGTGTTAAAACAATTAGGAGGCAACTTTGATGCTTAGAGGCAAACAAAAAAGATTTTTACGTGCAAAGGCACATCATTTAAACCCAATTTTTCAAGTGGGAAAAGGCGGGGTAAATGAAAATATGATTACACAGATAGCAGATGCTTTAGAAGTAAGAGAATTGCTGAAAGTCAGCATCCTGCAAAATTGTGACGAAGATAAAGAAACGGTGGCAGCACAGCTTGTAAAAGGCACGAAAAGCGAGCTGGTGCAAATTATCGGATCGACAATTGTGTTATATAAAGAGTCGAAAGAAAATAAAACGATAAATTTACCATCTTAACTTTTGTAAAAAGAGGGGATTTCTTTGAAAAAAAGGATTGGAATATTGGGAGGGACTTTTGATCCCCCTCATATTGGACATCTCATCATCGCAAATGAAGTGCTGCATCATGAAAGATTGGATGAGATCTGGTTTATGCCAAATCAAGAACCTCCACATAAAATAAAAGCAGGGAATGTTTCGAATCAAAATCGTATAGAGATGCTTCATTTAGCAATAGAAGACCATCCGAACTTTCGAATAGAAACGATAGAGATGAATCGGGAAGGCAAGTCTTATACGTTTGATACAATGAAAATATTAAAAGAAGTGCATCCGCATATAGATTTTCATTTTATCATTGGCGGAGATATGGTCGAATATTTGCCGAATTGGTATAAGATTGAGGAATTAGTAGAGATTATTCAATTTATTAGTGTAAATCGTCCACAATACAGCAATGAAACAGCCTATCCTGTCCGTTATGTAGATGTGCCTGCCATTGATATTTCTTCTAATTTAATTCGGGAGCGTTTAAAAAAAGGGGACACTATTCAGTATCTAACGAAAGATAATGTAAAGAGATATATTGAGGAGAATCATCTTTATGAAGCGTGAACAAGCATTAGCGATTGTGAAAGAACATTTAACAGAGCATCGATATGTGCATACGATTGGAGTCATGGAAACGGCTGTTAAACTTGCTGGAAAATATGGAGTAAATCCAGAAAAGGCAGAACTTGCTGCTATATTTCATGATTACGCCAAATTCCGCCCAAAAGAAGAAATGAAACAAATTATTGTAGAGCAAAAGATGGATCCTGTTCTTTTGGAGTTTCATTCTGAATTATGGCATGCCCCGGTCGGCGCCTATCTTGTGGAAAAGGAAGCAGGCATTCATGACCAAGAGATCTTACAGGCAATCAAATACCATACTTCAGGCAAACCAGGGATGAGTATGCTTGAGAAAATTATTTATTTAGCAGACTATATCGAACCGAATAGAGCGTTCCCAGGGGTAGAGGAAGTGCGAGAATTGACAAATGTTGATTTTCATCAAGGATTTATTAAATCGGTAAAAAATACGATGGGTTTTCTTATACAAAATAATCGGCCGGTTTTTCCGCTGACTTTTCAAATGTATAACAGCATCGTAATGAAAATGGAGGATGAATAGATGGATGATCGTAAATTACTAGTAACTGCTGTGAAAGCAGCGGATGATAAAAGAGCGGAGAATATTGTGGCTCTTAATATGAAAGGCATTTCCCTTGTATCGGACTATTTTATTATTTGTCATGGCAACTCGGATAAACAGGTACAAGCAATTGCAAGTGAAATAAAAGATAAATGCTCAGAAATCGGCGTAAATGTCAAAAGGCTAGAAGGTTTTCAAGAAGCAAAATGGATTCTTGTTGATTTAGGAGATATTGTTGTGCATGTATTCCACCGAGATGAAAGAACGTACTATAATCTAGAACGATTATGGGGAGATGCACCTATCGAAAATATACAAAGTGAGATTAGTCAATGACGTACGGCAGATTTGCCTATCTATATGATAGGCTAATGAGCGATGTGCCATATGGAAAATGGGTAGAACTAATTGCAGATGCTAAAGAGAAATACAATATTTCAGGCAATCACCTTTTGGATCTTGCATGTGGAACAGGAGAATTATCCATAAGTCTTGCAGAGCGAGGCTTTCAAGTAACAGGAGTGGATCTCTCAGAAGATATGCTAAGTGTGGCCCAAGATAAAACGAATAAACAAGGGCAGTCCATTTTTTATATCGAACAAGATATGTCCAAGTTAGAAGGTCTTCCATCATTTGATATTATTGGGGTTTTTTGTGATTCTTTAAATTATTTGCAAACAGAAGAAGAGGTTATCGAAACATTCAAAGGAGTCCATCGCCATTTAGACGAAAAAGGACTATTTATATTCGATGTTCATTCCTTGTATAAAATGAATGCTCTTTTCATCAATCAAACCTATGCAGTCAATGATGAAGAATTAAGTTTAATTTGGCAATGCTATCCTGGAGAGTATAAGAATAGTGTAGAGCATGATTTAACCTTTTTTGAGTTAGATGAGGAATCTGGGATGTATCATCGCTATGATGAACTTCATTGTCAGAGAACCTATTCCATTGATCAATATAAAACATGGCTAAAAGAAAATGATTTCCGTCTTGTGGACATTATAGTTGATTTTAATGAAAAAGAAAGCAAAGAAAATGGAGAAAGAATTTTTTTCCTTTGCCAAAAAGCATAATAAAAAGATGACTAGAGGATTGTTTCTCCAGTCATTTTTTTATGCTATCTAACATATGTGCTAAATGAATAAAAATGCTAGAAAAAAATAAAAAAGAAGGATATTTGTTGACTATATCGAATTTATTTATTTGGATAGGCTATTAAGTATCTTTTGCTGCGAGCATGGCGTTTTGCACCAATTCCACATCTTCTGCGAACTTTTCGTGTGTTGCATGAAATAGCTGATTAAAGGTATCTCCCAAATTTTTCTCCAATATGTCAATCCCAACTCCAGTAATCCCACCTTTGACACAAACCTTTTCTTGTAAAGTAGGCAATGTATAATAACGTTTTTTTAGCAGTTCTCCAAGGCCAATCAGCATCTCACTTGCAAGCAATGTTGCTGTTTTGCTGTCCATTTCTGTTTCCTCTACAGCTCCGTCTATAAACCGCTGTGTTAAATAGCTGAAAAAAGCTGGGCCGCAGCTGACGATATCAGAAGCTGCTCTTGTGATATTTTTATCAATTATATAAGGGCTTGAAAATTTTTCGAATATCATGGTTAATGTTTTTTTCCATTCTTCTGTACATTGTTTTCCGAAAGAAAATAAACTGACACCTGTTAATGCCCTATTTGTAATGCTTGGAATAATTCTTGCAACAGAACATGTAAAAAAGACCTCCAAATCTTCTGCATTAATCGGGCTTGTAATGGAAACAACGCACATATCATCTGTAATATATGGCGTCAGTTTTTTTGCAAGCATGATAGAATCACGTGGCTTGATGCACAAAAAAACGACGTCGCTAGCCTTTGCCACCTCTATAAAATCATCATAAACAACAATGTCGGGATAACTTTTTTTAATTTGTAAAGCTTTGCTTTTTGTTCGATTATGAATCAATAGTGAATCGGGGGAAATTGCCTTGCTATCAAGCATTGACTCAATCAGTATTCTCCCCATATTTCCCGTACCAATTATTCCGATTTTCATCTGTCCTTCCCCCCCTAAAATGAGCGGTTTCTCATATAACGATATGAATTCGATGACAAGAATATACCTAGAAAGGATGATAATGATGAATTGGGCAAAAAAATATCAAGGGATTTTAATCATTGCAGCCGTTATCTTTATATTTATTGGCTACAAAATATATCCAAATCTTTTTGCAAATCAACAAAGTCAAATAGCGGCTCCAATTTATGACACAGAGGACTTGGAGATAAAAGAGGAGGGGATGGAGGAGGAACAAGAAGACAAAACAAAAGAAACGTTAATTGTTGATGTAAAAGGGGCGGTAAAACGTCCTGGTGTATATGAAGCTCTTCAAGGAGATCGAGTAGTCGATATAATAAAAAAAGCAGGAGGAATAACGGAGCAGGGAGAAGAAAACGGAATAAATCTAGCATTAAAAGTAGCTGATGAAATGGTTATTCATGTACCGTATAAAGGAGAAGAAGGGGCAGGGGGCAGTACGGAAAGTTTCGTAAATACGGGCGGGGCAGCTGAAAATGGAAGCAGCAATGGGGGAGCAGTTGATTTAAACAAGGCAACAGCAGCTGAGTTAGATGAACTGCCTGGAATAGGCCCTGCCAAAGCAGAGACCATTATTGAATATCGGGAGAGCAATGGAGGATTTTCCTCCAAAGAAGATTTAAAAAAAATCAGTGGCATTGGCGAAAAGACCTATGAAAAATTAGCGGATTTAATTACAGTGAATTAATGAATGTTATGCAATCTATTTTTTAAAAAAATACGGAAAAAGATTGCTGGCTTTTGAATTTGATAAATAAACGCCAAAATATTTAGTGTACTATTCATAAGCATTCAGTTTCTATAGGAAAAGTTCACTATCGAAAAAGGCAGTATCACGTTATAATCAATATATATTTAATGAGGAAGCAGGTAGGTGGAATAATGAACAGAATTTCATGGGATGAGTATTTTATGGCACAAAGTGAGCTGCTTGCTTTAAGGAGCACATGTACAAGACTTGCTGTTGGTGCAACCATTGTTCGAGATAAACGAATTATTGCAGGGGGCTATAATGGAAGCATTACAGGGGGAGTTCATTGCATAGATGAAGGCTGTTATGTTATCGATAATCATTGCGTGCGCACAATTCATGCAGAAATGAATGCATTATTGCAGTGTGCCAAGTTTGGTGTAGCAGCAGAAGGAGCAGATATTTATGTAACACACTTTCCTTGCCTGCAATGCTGCAAAGCAATTATACAAGCAGGCATTAAAACGGTTTATTATGCAAATGATTATAAAAATCATCCATATGCAATAGAACTGTTTACGCAAGCGGGCATTTCTATGGTGCAAGTTTCTAACAAGGAAGTAGTATTTGATAAACATCAAGCAGAAAAACAATTTTTTGTAGAGAAACTAGTGGACAAGCTAAAGGATACAGATATGGATGCTCTAGAGCTAAAAGAATTGAAAGAGCAAGCGAAGGTATTATTCGCAGGGGCACTTTCTGAAGGCATCTTAAAGTGATAGCATTTCTCTCCTGCATGTACAGGATAAATTAGCAGAGCAGGAGGGTATGGAGACAGGAGGAGATGGAATTTTTCTGCATAAAAGACATAGAAACACCTTGCTGAGTATTAAGTTTGCTTTTAGAAAAAGATCATTAATTTCTTTAAAAGGTGATTGCATGTGATGAGAAATAGAATATTGTATTTTAGTATAGCAGGTTTGTTTGCTTATTTATGTGTTTTTCTGCACTTGTATTTTTTTCTTTTTGTATTTTTTCTTTATGTTTTGTGGCTTTTTGTATCAAAAAAATTTACGTTAATTTCTCTGGGCGCCCTATTTTTTATTTTTGGATTATTTTTTTTTCGTGCCGACTTGGAAAATCGTCTTTCTTTTTCCCGCTTGCTTCCGACTGCTACAAAGTTCACTATTCTTTTTTTAGAAGAACCGACAGTGGATGGCGATATGTTAAAAGGCGTTGCAAAAGAAGTGACAACAAATGAAAAGATACACTTTTCCTATAAAATAAAATCTGAAGCGGAAAAAGAAGAGATTGAAAAGCTTTCTTTGCTTGGAAGCAGATGTTTAGCAATAGGTAAGTTAGAGAAACCAGCTTCTGCAAGAAATGAATTTAGTTTTGATTATAAAAAGTATTTATGGAATCATTCAATTTATTGGAATGTAAAAGCAGATGCATTTACAATTGAAACTTGTTTGGATTCTTCGGTTAACCTTATCCATCTGATCGAAGCAGAAAGGCAATCAGGCATAAAGTGGATAGAAAAAAAGTTTTCTGAAGAAACAAAAGGGGTTGCTGTTGCGCTTATATTTGGAGATAGACAGTTGATGGATGAAGGGATTCAAACCGCTTTTCAGAGATTGGGGATTATTCATTTATTAGCTATCTCAGGATCGCATATCATTATCCTTATTGCTATTTTTTATTTTTTGATGATCCGTTTTGGAATTACTAAAGAAAAAGCTACTACAATTATGTTGATTATATTGCCGATATATGCTGTGTTGACAGGACTAAGTCCCAGTGTAATTCGTGCAGTGGCCACTTCTATGCTCGTTCTTCTTAAGTTAAAAGCAAAAACACTTCGCTCATTTCCTTCCATTGATCTGTTAAGTTTTGTTTTTCTTTTTTATATTTTTTTTCAGCCAAAAGTGATTTTTGATGTTGGTTTTATCTTATCTTTTACTGTCTGTTTGTTTTTGCTGCTTTCTTCTTCTATTTTTATTCATTTATCCTCTAATATTATGTATAAACTGTTATTTCCTACATTTGTTTCTGAGTTTTCTGTAGTGCCTATTATTTTATCTTATTTTTATGAAATTCCCACGTTATCCCTTTTGGCCAATGTAGTGTATATTCCATTCTATTCCATTATTGTTCTTCCCTATTTATTAGTTGTGTTTGTCTTTTCCTTTTTTGTTCCTTTTATGATAGATATTTTATTGTTGCCAATGGATGTGGTTTTATCTTATTCCAATCGTTTAATTATTCAAGTATCTTCCTTGCCATCCAGCACTGTTATATTGGGGAAACCTTCTAATTTTATGCTGTTTTTTTATCTTGCAGCGTCGATTATTTTTTTTTATCAATTCGAAAAAAATAACGGTCCGAGCCGCATTTGTTTATTATTTATTCCGTTTTGCTTAGTTTTAATGCAGGTGATGGGGAATTATTATCACGCAGAGGGAGAAGTCTCTTTTATTGATGTTGGGCAAGGAGATAGTATTTTAATTAAGCTTCCGGAGCATCAAGGCATTTATTTAATTGATACAGGGGGAACCATAGAGTTCGATAAAGAAGAGTGGCAGAGAAGAAACAATCCATATGAAGTAGGAAAGGATACATTAGTCCCTTTTTTAAAAAGCAAAGGCATTGCGACAATTGATAAATTAATATTGACACATGGGGATTTAGACCATATTGGCGGCAGTTTAGCAGTGATTTCTTCAATTAGAGTAAAAGAAATCGTATTTCCCCAAACAAATCTTGAACCTGGAAAAGAGGAAAAGGAGATTTTGCAGCTTGCAGCTCAAAAAAGAATTCCTGTTTCCTATGTAAGAGGGGGACAATCATTTTTAAGTGGGGATACTCGCTTTCATATTCTATCTCCTCTAACAGAAAATATAGAAAATAAAAATGATGCATCTATTGTCATAAAAGCCAAAATAGGTGGTTTAAATTGGCTGTTCACAGGTGATTTGGAGGAAAGCGGAGAACAATTATTATTAAGCAGATATCCTAATCTTCAAACGGATATTTTAAAAATTGGGCATCATGGCAGCAAAACATCAACTTCGGAAAGATTTCTTCAAAAAGTTGATCCAAAAGCGGCAATTATTTCTGCAGGAAAAAATAATCGTTATGGCCATCCTCATAAAGCAGTTATTGATAGACTGCAAAAAGCGCATATTACTGTATGGAGAACAGATTTAAATGGTGAAATAACCTATAAATTTTCAAATAAGAAAGGCACCTTTTTTATGCAATTGCCATAAACTAAAAGCAAGAAGCAATGAATCTAAGGGGGATTCTCCCAATCTTAGCTTGCAGCATACATGTATTAGCAAGGAAAAAATCTAATTGCTTTTTTCTTTTTTTTATGAAAAACATATAAGTAATAATAAAGCAGAAAGGCTCTAACATGCGCTGATTTATTTTTAGATGAACTAATTTAAAGGAAATACTTAACACAACCATTCCCTAAATGACAAGACTTTACACAAATAGAGGCAGAGGTTTGAGGGAATAGTATAATCATGTCGCACCGTTGCTTAATAAGTATCCTAGGCCTTATTAAGCAATGTTCATCATAGATCGAAAGAGGATATAATAAAGAGAATCCATCATGCATTTATATAAATGGATAAATTGTTCCATTATACTTGCAAATATGGATTTTCATTATATCCTTTTTCTATTTTTAGAAGCATAGAAATAAATAGAAGAAAAAACAAATAAAACAGATATTTTGTTTGCCACTTGTAAAAAGAGAAAAGCTTCTTTAGGATAGGAGAAAAGGATAGGCTAAAAATTTTTATGGGGAGAATTTTATGGTAGAAGAATTATGGAAAAATATAAAAAAGAAAAGGTTTTCGTCCATCTACTTATTTTATGGTGCTGAAACTTTTTTAATAAATGAAACAAAACAATTATTAATTCAATCAGCAATTGATATAAATGAAGAAGATTTTAACTTATCTTCTTATGATTTAGAAGAGACGCCAATAGAAGCAATATTGGAAGATGCGGAAACCATTCCCTTTTTTGGAGAGAGAAAAATTATTGTTTTGCATAATCCATTTTTTTTGACTGCAGAAAAAACAAAGTCAAAAGTAGAACATGACATAAAAAAATTAGAAGTGTATTTAAAAGAGCCACCTCCTTATACAATCCTTTTGCTTATTGGGAGTTTTGAAAAGTTAGATGAAAGAAAAAAAATTACAAAAGAACTTAAAAAGAATGCAGAAGTGTTAGAGGCCAAAAAGCTAACCGAAGCAGAATTAAAAAAATGGATGAGGCAAAGAGCTGCATTTAATAAAGTAGAAATGGATGAAGAAGCGCTTGACACAATGCTTCACCTTGCTGGAACAAATCTTTTTTTATTAACAAGTGAAGTAGATAAAATGGCATTGTATGTGCAAGATTCTCATTTAATCACAAAAGAAATTGTGGAGGAGCTAGTTGCAAAATCATTGGAGCAAAATATATTTTCATTGGTAGATAAGATTATTTCAAGGAAAATAGAGGATGCATTACGCATCTACTATGATCTTATGAAACAAAATGAAGAACCATTAAAAATATTAGCGATTATAACAAATCAATTTCGTTTGATTTATCAGGTGAAAGGACTTTCTAAAGCGGGTTATGGACAACAGCAAATAGCCTCTGTCTTAAAAGTTCATCCATTTCGGGTGAAACTAGCAGCTGGACAAGCACAGAGGTTTTCCGAAAAAGAACTGTTGGCATGCATCAACTTATTTGCCGAAGCTGATTATGGGATGAAAACAGGAAGTATGAATAAACATATGATTATTGAAATGATTTTTTTTCAAATACATGATCGATTTAATAAAAAAGCTCATTAAAAAACGCGAATGGAAAAATTCGCGTTTTTTTTGCATAACAAAAGGCTATCATTTTACATGATAGCCTGCGTTCACTCAATTAAGCGTTTATAGCATTTTTTCTTTTCGCTAAACGAGATTTTTTACGAGCAGCAGCATTTTTATGAATAAGACCTTTTGCAGCAGCTTTGTCTAATTTACTAGCAGCTTCTACAAAACTTTCATTTGCAGCAGTTGCGTCATTAAGAGCAATAGCAGCTTCAGCCTTTTTAACAGCAGTACGCATTGCAGATTTAACTGTAGTGTTTTGAGCGTTACGAGCATTACTAGTTTTCACGCGTTTAATCGCAGATTTAATATTTGGCATTTACGTTCACCTCCTAAAAAGAAGCATCGAGTGGCATATCCTCTCGATTTTACATTCCTAAAACAAACTTAAAGAACAAGTGATATTTTATCAAAAGCAGATCGATAATGCAATACTATCCTTTTAATTTGCTGAAAACAACTTGATATTTACTATAAAAAGCTGTTTATACGAAAGTTTAATGTTTTTCTTTCTCTAAAGTACTAGTGTAATTTATTCTTCTTTGATTAGTCAATATAAATTGGTGGAGGATGGGCTTTTTAAATGAATGTTTTTTCTGTTCCTAGGAAAAGATAGGAATAAATTGAACTATTGTTCTGGGAGGAGATTGACATGAAAAATTCTATCGATTTAAGCAAGTATTCTGTAAGAACTGATTTAGCGATTGAAGCAAAAGAGCTGGCCCTAAAGGCAGAAAGTAAAATTCACACAGAGCCTAATCAATCTCAATTAGATGGTGTCATTATTAAAGAAAAAGATGAAAACGGCATGAAAATCTCTTACGTGGAAGTGACGGAAAAGGGAGAAGAACTAATCGGCAAAAAAAAGGGGAAGTATTTAACGATAGAAGTGCTCGGCATTAGACAGCAAGACAGCGAGCTGCAAAGAGAAGTGGAAAAATTATTTGCAGAGGAGTTCTCGCAATTTTTAAAACAGCTTAATATAACAGAGAATGCTTCTTGTTTAATCGTGGGGTTAGGGAATTGGAATGTAACCCCTGATGCATTAGGTCCACAGGTTTGTGAAAATGTGCTGGTGACAAGACATTTATATGAACTGCAGCCAGAAAATGTAGAAGAAGGATATAGACCAGTCAGTGCTCTTGCTCCTGGGGTGATGGGCCTGACCGGCATTGAAACAAGCGACATTATTAAAGGAGTAGTCGAAAAAACAAATCCTGATTTTATTATTGTAGTTGATGCCCTTGCGTCAAGATCAATTGAACGTGTAAATGCTACCATTCAAGTTTCAGATACAGGCATTCATCCTGGATCTGGTGTCGGGAATAAACGAAAAGAGTTAAGCGGGGCGACATTGGGAAGGCCGGTCATTGCCATTGGTGTACCGACAGTAGTTGATGCCGTTTCTATTACAAGTGATACCATAGACTATATATTAAAGCATTTTGGCAAAGAATTAAAAGAAGGCAATAAACCTTCTAGAGCGCTAGCGCCTGCAGGATTAAATTTTGGAGAAAAAAAAGTATTGAAAGACGAAGATTTGCCGGAAGAACATCATCGCAAAACGTTTTTAGGGATTATTGGAACACTGCCAGAAGAAGAAAAAAGAAAATTGATTTATGAAGTGTTGTCTCCGATTGGCCATAATTTAATGGTTACACCAAAGGAAGTCGATGTATTTATTGAAGATATGTCCAATCTCCTTGCAAATGGCTTAAATGCTGCATTGCATCAAGCTATTAATCAAGAAAATGTAGGTTTTAATACACATTAACCAATTTGATTGAAATAAGGGCAGTAGGAGAGAAAAACACCCTGCTGTTCCTATTTTTCTTTCTAGTAATTTGTTCTAGTTTCTCTAGTAAATACATAGGATTTTAGTAGAAGTGCTAGAAAACAGCAAAACATAAATCTCTTCTATTTGTCCACTTGATATAGATTTTTTGCTGAAGGAGGAAAAAGCATGAAAGGATTTACTTTACGCGCAGCAGGAATTGCCCTCGTAATGTTTTTATGTGTGCTATTTGGCATGCAGCAGGCAAATAATGGCATAAGAAGTATGAAAGGATATGATGATGAAAAGTTTGCAAATGCCCTTGGTTTTCAAAAAAATGATGGCAATTTAGAAGCATCTGTACTTGGTCAGGATGTTACCAGCCACGATTTGCAAAAAAAGAAACAGCAACTAGAAGAACTGAAAGCATATAATTTATTTTCCAGTATGGGGAAAGGCGTAGCTGATGGAATGAATTCACTGGTTCAAAAGGGAGTGGATATTGCTGCTGATTTGATGGATAAAAAGGAGTAGCCGGCCATTTTTTATTTTAGCCATTTTCTAAAAGGTTGTTGCTTTTAAAAGAATCTGAAAAGCAGTTCAGAAGTGCGGAGAATCCTAAATACATGTAGACTTCTGGGGGATTAGTGAGACAGATTTTGGCACCTTGCAGGAGCAAAGCAGCTCGACGTTCGTCTCTCGGAAAGCGAAGCGTATTCAGGTTATGTGTTAAATAACAACCTGAATACGAATATACCCTTGTTTTGTTGAATAGTTTGATTAGAAATAGGGCTGTTTGCGTATTTATTTAGTAGCCTAGATTAGTTTTGATTGAATCTTATTAATCACACTGCTATAATCAAAAATAGTGTACATGTGCGATTATTGTAGGAGTGAACAAGATGAACAGAGACGAAATGCTAAAAAGACAATCTAAAATCCGGAATTTTTCCATTATTGCTCATATAGATCATGGTAAATCTACTTTGGCTGATAGAATATTAGAAAAAACCAATGCACTTACAGCAAGGGAGATGAAAGATCAGCTGCTTGATTCCATGGATTTAGAGAGGGAACGTGGAATTACGATAAAGCTGAATTCCGTACAGTTAAAATATCAAGCAAAAGACGGAGAAATCTATACATTACATTTAATTGATACTCCTGGACATGTTGATTTTACATATGAGGTATCTCGTAGTTTAGCTGCATGCGAAGGAGCTGTTTTAGTAGTAGATGCAGCGCAAGGAATTGAAGCACAAACATTGGCCAATGTTTATTTGGCGATTGATAATGATTTGGAAATTGTTCCAGTCATCAATAAGATTGATTTGCCAAGCGCTGATCCAGAACGTGTCCGCAATGAAATTGAGGATGTAATCGGACTGGATGCACAAGATGCAGTATTGGCTTCTGCAAAAGCTGGAATAGGAATTGAAGACATCTTAGAACAGATTGTTGAAAAGGTACCTGCACCAGAAGGAGATCCTGAAGCTCCTCTTAAAGCGCTTATTTTTGACAGTTTATATGATGCCTACCGTGGGGTTGTAACATATATTCGTGTTGTAGATGGTACAGTCAAACTGGGCGATAAAATTAAAATGATGGCAACAGGCAAAGAGTTCGAAGTAATTGAAGTAGGGGTGTTTACACCAAAATCAACTCCAACAAAGGAATTATCTGTAGGAGATGTAGGGTACTTGACTGCGGCTATTAAAAATGTTGGGGATACTCGTGTTGGGGATACCATTACAAATGCCAAAAATGGGGCAACTGAAGCACTGCCTGGATATAGAAAATTAAATCCGATGGTTTACTGTGGCCTTTACCCAATTGACAGTGCGAAGTTTAATGATCTTCGTGAAGCGCTAGAGAAGCTAGAGCTAAATGATTCTGCTCTTCAATTTGAACCAGAAACATCTCAAGCGTTAGGTTTTGGATTCCGCTGTGGATTCTTAGGATTGCTTCATATGGAAATTATCCAAGAACGCATTGAGCGTGAATTTAAAATTGATTTAATTACAACAGCACCAAGTGTTATTTATCATGTAGTTATGACAGATGGAACAGAAATCAATGTCGACAACCCATCTGCAATGCCTGATCCGCAGAAGATTGAACGCATTGAAGAACCGTATGTAAAAGCGACGATGATGGCCCCTAATGAATATGTAGGAGCAATTATGGAACTATGCCAATTGAAACGAGGCGTATTCATTGACATGCAATACATGGATGAAACACGTGTGAAAATCGTGTATGAGATTCCTTTATCTGAAATAGTATACGACTTTTTTGATCAATTAAAATCCAATACAAGAGGGTATGCTTCATTTGACTATGAGCTAATTGGCTATCAGCAATCAACTCTTGTAAAAATGGATATTCTATTAAACAGTGAACAAGTGGATGCATTAAGCTTTATTGTTCATAAAGATTTTGCATATGAGCGTGGGAAAGTGATTGTAGAAAAATTGAAAGAGCTTATTCCTCGCCAGCAGTTTGAAGTGCCGATTCAAGCAGCGGTAGGGCAGAAGATTATTGCTCGTTCTACGATAAAAGCGATGAGGAAAAACGTACTTGCTAAATGTTATGGCGGTGATATTTCCCGTAAACGTAAGCTTTTGGAAAAACAAAAAGAAGGTAAAAAGCGAATGAAGCAAGTAGGATCGGTAGAAGTGCCTCAAGAAGCGTTTATGGCTGTGCTGAAAATGGATGACAGCAATACGAAAAAATAATATAAAGAACGAGGTTAGGCTGCTAGTTAGGCGCTAACCTCTTTTCTTATTTGTTTATCTATTTTTTGATGAGACAATAAAAATAGCTAATAAAAATATAATAAAGTTAGTCAATAAAGCAAAAAAGGTTGTGAAGAATTGATAAAAGCCGCGTATATCCATATTCCTTTTTGTGAACATATTTGCCACTATTGTGATTTTAACAAAGTGTTTCTAAAGGGACAGCCTGTGGATCAATATTTAGATGCATTAGAACAAGAGATGAAATTAACGGTGGAACAATATGGAAACATGCCCCTTTCCACTATTTTTGTCGGCGGGGGAACGCCTACAGCACTATCCGTTTCCCAGTTAGAGCGATTATGCGCCATGATAAAAAAGCATTTAGCGATGGAAGAAGAAGTAGAATATACATTTGAAGCAAATCCTGGAGAAATAACAGCAGAAAAATTACAGACTCTGTACAATGGTGGCGTAAATCGTTTGAGCTTTGGCGTTCAATCTTTTCATAATGAACTTTTAGAGAAAATTGGCAGAACGCATAAAGCAGAGGATGTTTTCCGTTCTATTGAAGATGCAAAAAAAGTTGGCTTTACAAATATCAGCGTTGATTTAATCTATAGTTTGCCAGGTCAAACGATAGAAAATTTTAAAGACACATTAACAACGGCATTCACCTTAGATATTGAGCATTTTTCTGGATATTCCTTGATTATCGAACCTAAAACTGTTTTTTATAATTTAAGAAGAAAAGGCAAACTTCCTGTACCAGGGGAAGATGCAGAAGCAGCAATGTATGCATTGCTGATGGAAGAAATGGCCAAAAATGGCTATAAGCAATATGAAATCAGCAACTTTGCTAAACCGGGCTTCGAAAGTAAACATAATCTAACCTATTGGAATAATAAAGAGTATTTTGGTTTTGGAGCAGGCGCACATGGATATGTATCAGGGAAAAGGGTTTCTAATTTTGGACCTTTAAAAAAATATATGGAGCCTCTTGCACAAAAAAGGCTTCCTGTTATCGAAGAACATCCTGTGACAAAAGTGGAAATGATGGAAGAAGAATTATTTTTGGGCTTGCGGAAAAATGCAGGGGTAAACCTGACATTATTTGGACAAAAATATAATCAAGAAGTTCTTGAACTTTTTCATGCTGAAATAGAAGAATTGATGAAAAGAGAGTTAATTGTCATAAATGATCGTTTCTTGCAATTAACAGACAAAGGGCGCTTTTTAGGGAATGAAGTATTTCAATCTTTTATCGGGACGCTCTCTGAAGGAAAGTGAAGATGGCAAAACGTCTATGAAAGGGTAAAGTTTTGCGCCGAAAAATAATAAGTTTATAATTTTTCTGTTAGAAAAAGAAGCAAATTATTGACATAGTCCCTGTATATTTGATAATTTATAAATAGATTTAGCACTCGTTAAGAGAGAGTGCTAACAGAGGTGATGAATGTGCTAACACATCGTCAATTATTAATTTTACAAGTGATTATTGATGATTTTATATCGACCGCACAACCTGTTGGCTCAAGAAGTTTGTCGAAGAAAGAAGAAATAACTTTCAGTTCGGCGACTATCCGCAATGAAATGGCTGATCTGGAAGAGTCGGGATATTTAGAAAAAACACACTCTTCTTCGGGTAGGGTTCCATCGGAAAAGGGATATCGTTTTTATGTGGATCATTTATTGTCGCCACAAAAGCTTAATAAGACAGATATAATAAAGATTAATTCGGTTTTTGCCGAAAAAATATATGAATTAGAAAAAATTGTGCAAAGATCAGCAAAAATATTGTCGGATTTAACCAACTATACTACTATAGTTCTGGGGCCAGCTGTAAAAGAAAATAAGCTGAGAAGAATTCAGATTGTTCCTTTAAACAAACATACTGCGACCGCTATTATTGTTACAGATACTGGCCATGTCGAAAATAGAATGTTTCAATTGCCTGAATCTGTTGATGCAAGCGAAATAGAAAAAGTGGTTAATATATTAAATGCAAGGCTGCTAGGAGTTTCTCTTGATAAATTGCATAATAAAATATATAAAGAAGTGGCATCAATATTAAGGCAGCATATTAGCCACTATGATTACTTTATCAAATCCTTGTCAGAGACAGTGAAAATTGACAGCCATGAAAAATTATTTTTTGGCGGCAAAACAAATATTCTGAGTCAGCCAGAGTTTCATGATATTGAAAAAATCAGAAACCTTCTTAACATGATAGATACAGAAGAGGGAATCCATGATCTGATTCGCAATACTTCAGCAGAAATCAGCATTAAAATTGGCACAGAGAATAAAAATAGTGCCATGGATAATTGCAGTGTCATTTCTGCGTCTTATAGCATCGGCAATGAGCAATTAGGATCTATCGCTATTTTAGGGCCGACCAGAATGGAGTATTCCCGTGTGATCAGTCTTTTGCAATTTTTATCGCAGGACTTAACAAAAGTTTTGACAAAGCTGTATCAAAAATAAAACATGCTTTAAAATAATAAAGCTGTTCTTATGATTTTTTTGAAGTCTCCCTTTTGTGAATTTTTTGCAAAGAAGCAAGAAGGGAGACAGTATTAATAAGCGTTGCATTTAAGGGAGGTGAACATTTTGGGAGAAGAAAAAACAACACAGAATGAAGAATTAGAACAAAATGCTAGTGACCTGCAGGAAGAAGTAGTAGAAGAAGTGTTTGAAGAAGTGCAAGCAGAATCCTCTGGCGAAGAAAACTTAAAAGCAGCAGAAGTAAAAATCGCTGACTTAGAAGCTAAATTAGAAAACGAAGCAAATAGATATCTTCGTCTTCAAGCTGATTTTGATAATTCCCGTCGCAGAGCAAGACTGGATTTAGAAGCGGCGCAAACATATAGAGCTCAAAGTTTAGTTATGGATTTACTGCCAGCGATCGATAATTTCGAAAGAGCATTGAAAATGGAAGCAACCCAAGAACAGGCCCAAAGTTTATATACTGGGATGGAAATGGTGTACCGCGGTTTATTGGAAGCTCTTAAAAAAGAAGGCGTAGAAGCGATTGAGTCCGTTGGTTCAGAGTTTGATCCACATCTTCATCAAGCAGTAATGCAAGTAGAAGTAGAAGGAACAGAACCTAATACTGTAATAGAAGAGTTTCAAAAAGGGTATAAGCTAAAAGATAGAGTAATTCGACCAGCAATGGTAAAAGTAAGTCAATAAAAGCACTACATAAAAAAATTGGAGGGATATTCCATGAGCAAAATTATTGGGATCGATTTAGGTACAACAAACTCATGTGTTGCTGTACTAGAAGGTGGAGAACCAAAAGTTATTCCAAATCCAGAAGGAAACCGCACTGCTCCATCTGTTGTAGCATTTAAAAATGGAGAAAGACAAGTAGGGGAAGTGGCGAAGCGCCAATCTATTACAAATCCAAATACGATTATGTCTATCAAACGTCATATGGGAACAGACTACAAAGTAGAAGTGGAAGGCAAAAACTATTCTCCACAAGAGATTTCAGCTATTATTCTTCAGTACTTAAAAGGTTATGCAGAAGAATACTTAGGAGAAAAAGTAACAAAAGCAGTTATCACAGTTCCTGCTTACTTTAATGATGCAGAGCGCCAAGCGACTAAAGATGCTGGTAAAATTGCTGGTTTAGAAGTAGAGCGTATTATTAATGAACCTACAGCTGCAGCACTTGCATATGGTCTTGATAAAACAGATGAAGATCAAACAATTCTTGTTTATGACCTTGGCGGCGGTACATTTGACGTTTCTATTCTAGAACTTGGCGATGGAGTATTCGAAGTTAAATCTACTGCTGGCGACAATCGTCTTGGCGGAGATGACTTTGACCAAGTAATCATCGACTATTTAGTAGATCAATTTAAAAAAGAAAATGGCATTGACTTAAGCAAAGATAAAATGGCGCTTCAACGCTTAAAAGATGCAGCTGAAAAAGCGAAAAAAGATTTATCAGGTGTTGCATCTACACAAATTTCTTTACCATTTATCACTGCTGGAGAAGCTGGACCGCTTCATTTGGAAGTAACTCTTTCAAGAGCAAAATTCGAAGAAATTTCAGCTGACTTAGTAGAGCGCACTATGGGTCCTACTCGTCAAGCATTAAAAGATGCGGGCTTAAGCACTTCTGAAATTGATAAAGTTATCTTAGTTGGTGGATCTACTCGGATCCCTGCGGTACAAGAAGCGATCAAAAAAGAAATCGGCAAAGAGCCTCATAGAGGTGTAAACCCAGATGAAGTGGTGGCAATGGGTGCTGCGATTCAAGGTGGAGTTATCACTGGTGATGTAAAAGACGTTGTATTGCTTGACGTAACACCACTTTCTTTAGGTATTGAAACAATGGGTGGAGTATTTACAAAATTAATTGACCGTAATACAACAATCCCAACATCGAAATCACAAGTATTCTCAACTGCTGCAGATAGCCAAACAGCTGTTGATATCCATGTGCTTCAAGGGGAACGCCCGATGGCAGCAGACAACAAAACATTAGGCAGATTCCAATTAGCAGACATTCCGCCAGCACCACGCGGAATCCCGCAAATTGAAGTATCATTTGATATTGATAAAAATGGTATCGTAAATGTTCGTGCTAAAGATCTTGGCACAAACAAAGAACAAACTATTACAATTAAATCTTCTACTGGATTATCTGATGAAGAAATCGATAAAATGGTAAGAGAAGCAGAAGAAAATGCAGAAGCAGATAAATTGCGTAAAGAAGAAGTAGAACTTCGCAATGAAGCAGATCAATTAGTTTTCACTACGGAAAAAACGTTAAAAGATTTGGAAGGCAAAGTAGATGAAAGTGAAGTTGCAAAAGCAAACGAAGCAAAAGAGGCATTAAAAGCAGCGATTGAGAAAAATGAATTAGAAGAAATTCGTACTGCAAAAGATGCATTGCAAGAAATCGTGCAAAATCTTTCCATGAAACTTTACGAAGAAGCTGCAAAACAAGCACAAGCTGCACAAGGGGCAGAAGGCCAATCTACTGGCAAAGATGACAATGTGGTAGATGCAGAATTCGAAGAAGTAAAAGACGATAAATAAGTATAAGAGAGTCTAAAAAGTCAAAGTCAGGTTATTCTTGGCTTTGGCTTTTTCTCTTGCTGCACTGTAAGAGAAGTTTGATAAAAAATGCGTAAACTATTGTACTTTAGTATAGCGAAATGATACAATAGCATCTATGTGAAAAGAATCGGGGAGTGGTAATCATGAACAAACGAGATTACTATGAGGTCCTTGGAGTAAGTAACTCGGCCTCTAAGGATGAAATCAAAAAGGCATATCGAAAGCTTTCAAAAAAGTACCATCCAGATATTAATAAAGAAGCAGATGCAGATGAAAAATTCAAAGAAGTAAAAGAAGCGTATGAAGTGTTAAGTGATGATCAAAAACGTGCTCATTATGACCAATTTGGCCATACAGATCCGAATCAAGGGTTTGGAGGAGGAGCAGGAGACTTTGGCGGCTTTGGCGGTTTTGAAGATATCTTCAACAGCTTTTTTGGCGGTGGCGGAGGCGGCAGAAGACGTGATCCGAATGCACCAAGACAGGGAGCGGATCTCCAATATACCATGACTCTTTCTTTTGAAGAAGCTGCATTTGGCAAAGAAACAGAAATTGAAATACCAAGGGAAGAAACTTGTGAAACCTGCAGCGGCTCTGGTGCAAAGCCAGGAACAAAACCTGTCACTTGTAAGCATTGTAGTGGAACTGGTCAAATCAACGTGGAACAAAACACACCATTTGGCCGCATTGTGAATAGAAGAACATGTAACCATTGCAGCGGTACAGGCAAGGAAATTAAGCATAAATGTTCAACATGCGGCGGTACAGGCAAAGTGAAAAAACGCCGCAAAATTTCTGTTAAGATTCCAGCTGGTATCGATGATGGCCAACAATTGCGTGTAAGCGGCCAAGGGGAGCCAGGCGTAAATGGGGGACCAGCCGGGGATTTATATGTTGTATTCCATGTTCGAGCACATGAATTTTTCGAACGTGATGGAGAAGATGTTTATTGCGAAATGCCGATTACATTTGTTCAAGCAGCACTTGGAGACGAAGTAGAGGTTCCGACTCTTCACGGCAAGATTAAGCTGAAAGTGCCAGCTGGAACACAAACGGGAACAAAATTCCGCCTGAGGGGCAAAGGAATACCGAATGTACGGGGATATGGCGTTGGAGATCAGCATGTGATTGTGCGCTTAATTACTCCAACGAAATTAACAGATAAACAGAAACAAGTATTGCAAGAATTTGCAGAAGTAACTGGAGATTCTCCAAGAGGAGAAGAAGAAGAAGGATTTTTCTCAAAAGTAAAAAGAGCCTTTAAAGGTGAATAATGAAGATGGAGTTGGTAGATATGAAATGGTCAGAAATCAGTATTCATACAACAAATGAAGCTATTGAACCTATTTCTAATATTTTGCATGAAGCAGGAGCAAGCGGAGTAGTTATTGAAGATCCTTTTGAATTAAGTAAAGAAAGAGAAGACCGTTTCGGCGAAATCTACCAATTAAATCCTGATGATTATCCTGAAGAAGGCGTCATAGTAAAAGCTTATTTGCCTATTAATAGTTTTCTTGGAGAAACGGTCGAGGAAATTAAAGAAGCAATCAATAATCTTGTATTATTTAATATTGATATTGGATTAAATAAAGTTTCTATTATGGAAGTAAATGAGGAAGAATGGGCTACTGCTTGGAAAAAATATTATCACCCTGTTAAAATCTCTGAAAAATTTACGATTGTGCCAACATGGGAAGATTATAAGCCTGTTAACAGCGATGAATTAATCATTGAACTAGATCCTGGAATGGCTTTTGGCACAGGAACACATCCTACAACAGTATTATGTATTCAAGCTTTGGAAAGAATAGTAGAAAAAGGCGATGCAGTGATTGATGTTGGCACAGGTTCAGGCGTTTTAAGCATCGCTGCAGCAATGCTTAAAGCAAAATCTGTGTTGGCACTTGATTTAGATGAAGTAGCAGTAAATTCAGCAAAACTAAATCTAGAATTAAATAAAGTGCAGGAAGTGGCATCAGTTAAGCAAAATAATCTTTTAAATGGCATTAAAGAACAGGCAGATGTAATTGTCGCAAATATTTTGGCTGAAATTATTGTTCGGTTTACAGATGATGTGCATCGCTTATTAAATAAAGACGGTTATTTTATTGCTTCTGGCATTATTTCCCAGAGAAAAGAAGAAGTAAAAGATGCAATAGTAGCATCTGGCCTAGAAATTGTGGAAACTGTCCAAATGGAAGACTGGGTAAGCATTACCGCTAAAAAAATTCATTAATAAATGTGCAGGAGTTTTGGTTGTCTATTTTAGACGGACAAAACTCCTCTGCTAATTATTAGAACTTGAAGCATATGTTAAAATGAAGGCAGGTTTTTTTATTGCAGAGGTATTTTGCAGAAAATGTAGAAGATATTTTTTTTATTGAAGAGGAAGATTTTCATCATATAACAAGAGTTATGCGCATGAAGCTTGGTGATGAACTGTATTGTGTAAATCATCAAGAGCAAGCTGCTCGCTGTTCTATAGAAAAAATTACCGAAAACCAAGTTATTGCTAAAGTGGTACAATGGATAGAAGAAAAGAGAGAACTTCCGGTTTCTATTTCGATTGTGAGCGGACTGCCGAAAGGGGATAAGCTGGAATGGATTATACAAAAAGGTACAGAACTAGGAGCATCTAAGTTTATCCCTTTTATTGCAGCTCGCTCCGTTGTTAAATGGGATGAGAAAAAGTCTGATAAAAAACTTGTCCGATGGAATAAAATTGCCAAGGAAGCAGCAGAACAATCCCATCGGAATAGAACGCCTAAAGTAATGTCTCCAGTAAAACTCAAAGGATTACTAGAGCTTGGAAATGACTATGACCTTAAACTAATTGCTTATGAAGAAGAAGCTAAAGCAGGCGAAAGTTCAATTTTAGCAGAAAACTTAAAAAAGCTTGAGTGCGGCAAATCGATATTAGTTGTGTTTGGCCCAGAAGGCGGTTTAGCGGAAGAGGAAGTAACAGCATTAAAAGAAAATGGTTTTCAAACATGCGGGTTGGGGCCAAGAATTTTAAGAACGGAAACAGCACCCCTTTATTTATTATCTGCTGTTTCCTACCATTATGAATTATTGAGGTGACGAAAAATGCCAACAGTTGCATTTCACACATTAGGCTGTAAAGTAAATCATTATGAAACAGAAGCTATATGGCAGCTTTTTAAAGAACAAGGGTATGAACGGGTAGAGTATGAAAATATGTCAGATGTATATGTTATCAATACATGTACAGTAACTAATACAGGTGATAAAAAAAGCCGTCAAGTAATTCGACGTGCTGTCCGCAAAAACCCTAATGCGGTAATTTGTGTAACGGGATGTTATGCACAAACATCACCAGCAGAAATTATGGCTATTCCTGGGGTAGATATTGTTGTCGGCACACAAGACCGTATAAAAATGCTTGAATATATAAAGCAGTATAAAGAAGAAAGACAGCCGATAAATGCAGTGGGAAATATCATGAAAAATCGTGTATACGAAGAATTAGATGTTCCTGCATTTACTGATCGAACAAGAGCCTCTTTAAAGATTCAAGAAGGGTGCAATAATTTCTGCACATTTTGTATTATTCCATGGGCAAGAGGTTTAATGCGTTCTCGAGATCCAAAAGAAGTAATCAGACAAGCGCAGCAATTAGTGGATGCTGGCTACAAAGAAATTGTTTTAACCGGAATTCACACTGGCGGCTACGGGGAAGATATGAAGGATTATAACTTGGCTGCTCTTCTTCGTGAATTAGAAGCAAAGGTAAAAGGAGTAAAGCGTCTCCGAATTTCTTCTATTGAAGCAAGTCAGATTACGGATGAGGTAATTGCAGTATTGGATCAGTCCAATATTGTTGTAAATCATCTTCATATTCCTATTCAATCAGGCTCTAATACTGTGTTAAAGCGGATGAGAAGGAAATATACCATGGAATTTTTCGCAGAGCGGATTACACGCTTAAAAAAAGCATTGCCTGGACTTGCCATCACATCAGATGTAATTGTTGGTTTCCCAGGAGAAACAGAAGAAGAATTTATGGAAACTTATAATTTTATCAAAGAACATAAATTTTCAGAACTGCATGTATTCCCGTATTCAAAACGTACCGGAACTCCTGCAGCCCGCATGGAAGATCAAATTGATGAGGAAATTAAAAATGAACGAGTACATCGTTTAATTGCATTATCTGATCAATTAGCAAAAGAATATGCTTCCAACTATGAAGGAGAAGTAGTGGAAGTGATTCCGGAAGAAGTATATAAAGACAATGGAAATGGCGAACTATATGTTGGATATACAGATAACTATCTTAAAGTTGTTTTTCCAGCAACAGAAGAAATGGTTGGCCAAATTGTAAAAGTGAAAATTACAAAAGCTGGTTATCCTGTAAATGAAGGACAGTTTGTTCGTGTTATGGATACAGTTGAGCAGAAACAAGCAATAGGCTAAATAGAAGCACCCTGTTATCTTATTCTTATACTATTATTGTAATATAATAGGTGAAAGGTTGCAGGGGGCTTTTTTATGATTAAAATAGCCTGTGAATATAGGGTGGTACATATTGGTTAAAGGAGAATAAGAAAATGAATAAAATTGCTGGAATGATTGATCATACATTATTAAAACCAGAAGCAATAAAACAACAAATTATTTCATTATGTGAAGAAGCAAAAGAATATTCATTTGCATCTGTATGTGTAAATCCAATATGGGTAAAAACAGCAAGTGGATTATTGGCAGGCACAACAGTAAAAGTTTGTACCGTAATCGGATTTCCTTTAGGTGCAACCACAAGTGCCACAAAAGCGTTTGAAACAAAAGATGCAATTGAAAATGGCGCAACGGAAGTAGACATGGTCATTAACATTGGTGCATTAAAAGATGGCAACTTGGAGTTAGTAAAAGGGGATATTAAAGCAGTGGCAGATGCAGCAGGAAATAAAGCTTTAACAAAAGTTATTATTGAAACAAGCCTTTTAACAGATGAAGAAAAAGAAACGGCATGTCGTTTAGCTGTAGAAGCAGGAGCTGACTTTGTTAAAACATCTACGGGATTTTCAACTGGCGGAGCAACTGCTCCAGATATTCAATTAATGAGAAAAACAGTTGGCCCAGATATTGGCGTAAAAGCTTCAGGTGGAGTAAGAAGCAGTGAGGACACACAAAAATTGGTAGAAGCTGGAGCGACAAGAATCGGAGCAAGCTCAGGCGTTGCCATTGTTAATGGTTTAACAAGCACGTCAGATTACTAAAAAAAGCCCTGAAATTAGGGCTTTTTTCTTTTATCTTGATTAATTTTGTTTTAAAAAGATGGACGAGGGGTATAATTTTTAACAGTTAAAAAGATAAAGTGCAACTTCAATCAGCGGGGGTTTCTCCATCCCCTGCTGATTATCAGTTGAACGCCAATTGGATTTATACGGGCAATTTCCCCTTACCTAGATTCCTCGTTTCCTGAGGTAAGGATTTTACTTCCCATTAATACAGGATAAAGGAGAGCATAAGATGAAAAAAATATGGATGAATTTTTCAATTATTACGGCACTCGCTTTAGGATTAGCCGCTTGCAGTCAAAATGATACTAATCAAGAATCAGCAAATAATGCAACTACTAATAATGAAAGCGAGTCATTAGCTAAAGCAAATTTAAAGGTCAATATAGAAGATGCAGTGAAAACATTTCAAGATAAATATCCAGATGCTGCTATTACTGAAATGTCATTAGATAACGACTTTGGAAAATGGCATTATGAAGTAGAGGGAGTGGATGAACAAAATCAATATGAAGTAGAAATAGACGGGGATAATGGAGACTTGAATGTAAAAGAAGAAGAGAAGTTAGATGCAGACGATGCAAATGGAGTTAAAAAAGAAAAAGAAGCACTAAATTTGGACAATTTAATTACACAAGAAAAATTACTTGCTATTGTAAATGATGCACAAAAAGGCGCCATTACACAATGGAGCTTAGAGAAAGCGTCAACCGCTACTTATTTTGATGTATCGGTAGAAGAACAGATGAAAGAATATGAAGTCAGCGTTGATGCACAAACTGGCAAAATTTTAGAACAAAAACAAGATGACTAAACTCCCAGAAAGTTTTTAGCGAAAAACTGCAGACGTCTGAGAAAGACTGTCTGCAGTTTTTTTATAAAGCTAATGGCTATTTAGGAGGGCTCGAGCGAAAAAAGGTCATTTATGAATTTTCATAATAAGATGTCCGAATTTTTCCGCAAATGGCAGTACAAGAAAGGATGATAATACATTAAAGATAAGACTTGCATGAGCGAGCTGCACATCTTTATCTGCTGTCATAGCTGAGACAAATAGCTTTAATTCATCAATCAATGGATAAAAAAGAATCACTCCGCCGATATTTAGCCAAATATGTGCATAGGCGCATAATTTGGCTTCTTTTTCTCCTCCGATTGAGGCTAAATAAGAAGTAATGCATGTCCCGATATTAGAACCTAGCATAACAGCAATAGCAGTTTCAACAGGGAGCATTCCTGCCGATAAAAACCCCATAATAATCCCAATTGTTGCGGTGCTGGATTGGATAAGCGCAGTAAGGAGAATACCAGCTAATAATGCAAAAAAAGTATGGTCTGCCATATATAATAAAAAATGTTTGATTTCAGGATTTTCCTGCAGAATGCTGGCAAAGTATTTAAAACCTCTCATTGCAGTGAAGACAGTAGCAATTCCAAATAAAATAAATCCAAGGCTGCGCCATTTTTTATTAGGCATCAGAATAAAAAAAACACCTGTTATTGCAAGAGGCAAAAGAATATGGTCTATATTAAAAGTAATAAATTCAGTCGTAAAAGTCGTGCCGATATTTGTACCTAAAATAATTCCGATTGATTGAGGAAAAGTTAATGCCCGTGCAGCAATAAGACCAATCGTAAGCACCATTACTGCTGAACTGCTTTGAAGCAATGCTGTAATAATAATAGAGATAATAAATCCTTTCCATGGTTTGTCTGTTAATTTCTCCAGCCAAACTTTTAAATTATAGGAAGATAAATTAAAAAGGCCTGTCCTGAGGATGGTCATGCCAAAAATAAAAAGAATGATAAAGACAATAAATAATCCGATATAAATCATTTGTACCCACTCCTTCATAAGAACTATATGCAGATTATGTATAGGACATGTTTAAAAACAAGGAAGGAATTTAGAGGAAATAAAAGAAAAATTGCATAAATATATATTTAAATGTTTAGCTTTTTTTAGATATGGAAAAATATAATTTAGGAAGGAAATAGTTATTTTACACATTTCTTTGCCATTTTTTAAAAATTTTTTTAAAAGTAATACAAGTACTGTGCTAAATACAGTTGACCTTGTATCGTTGTTTATATTATAATGTCAAGGTACATGGAAAACATGTTGATGTTAGTGTGTTGTGTTCGGAGGGAGGGAAAGAGAATGTCTAAAACCGTCGTTCGTAAAAACGAATCGCTTGAAGATGCTCTTCGTCGCTTCAAACGTTCAGTATCAAAAACTGGTACTTTGCAGGAAGCTAGAAAGCGCGAATTCTACGAAAAACCTAGTGTTAAACGTAAGAAAAAATCAGAAGCAGCAAGAAAACGTAAGTTCTAAGAGAGGGTGTATTAATTGAGTCTTCTCGAACGTTTAAATACCGATATGAAGCAAGCGATGAAAAACAAAGAAAAAGATAAACTGACTGTTATTAGAATGTTAAAAGCTGCCTTGCAAAATGAGAGCATTAAACTTGGCGGTGAACTTTCTGAAGAAGCAGAGTTATCTGTCCTTTCTCGCGAAGTAAAACAACGCAAGGACTCCCTCCATGAGTTTGAAAAAGCAAGTCGAAATGATCTTGTTGACAAAGTACGTGCGGAGTTAAAGCATGTTGAAATATATATGCCTAAACAGCTTTCTGAAGAAGAGTTAGCGGCAATAGTAAGTGAAGCAATTGCTGAAACTGGCGCATCTTCTAAGAAGGATATGGGAAAAGTGATGGCTGCTTTAATGCCAAAGGTTAAAGGTAAAGCAGATGGTTCACTAGTAAATAAACTTGTACAACAACACCTTTCATAAATTAATACTGTTTTAAAGGCTACAGTTTTTACTGTAGCCTTTTTACATGAAATAAACATAGAGAAATAGAAAGAATATAAAAAAATGAAACCTTTTCATTTTTTTATCGTAAATATACATATAAATAGCTAAAAAAGAAAGGAGGGAAATATTGATCCGGAAAACATTTTGGTTTGTTTGTTTATTTTTAGGTTTTCTTTTTTCTATCATTCCTGGATTAACTGCTGCAAAAGAGCAGATTGTATATGTTGTTCCAATAAAAGATACGGTTGAAAAGGGATTAAATGAATTTCTGGATCGAGCCATTTCAACAGCAGAAAAAGATCGTGCAGCAGCTATTATATTTGAAATTGATACACCTGGTGGAGCTGTAGACGCAGCAGCAAAGATTGGAAAAAGAATTTCGGAATCATCTGTTAAAACAGTGAGTTATATTAATCAAGATGCCATTTCGGCAGGTTCCTTTATCGCATTAAATACAGATGAAATATATATGCAGGAAGGAAGCAGAATGGGAGCGGCGGGAGTGATTGATGGTGCAGGTAACGCTGCAGATGAAAAAGCTCAATCTTATTGGATTTCAGCTATGAGAGGAGCGGCTGAAAAACACGGCAGAGATCCTATTTATGCGATGGCGATGGCGGATAAATCCATTTCTTTACCGAAACTCGGGGCTCCGGCGGGGAAATTTCTTACATTAACCTCTACACAAAGTCTCGAAGTTGGATACTCAGAAGGAACGGTGCATAATTTTCAGGAAGTGCTAGAAAAACTGAATTTAGAAAATGCCGAAATAAAAGAAGTAAAAGAAGGTTTTGCCGATAAAGTAGCTCGATTTGTAACAAATCCTTATGTTGTTCCATTGTTGTTGTCCATCGGTAGCATAGGCTTAATTGTTGAATTATATTCACCTGGATTAGGGCTTGCAGGGTTTGCTGGGATTAGCTCTTTGCTATTATTTTTTTATGGACATCTAGTCTCTGGATTGACTGGATATGAATCCATTATTTTATTTGTCATTGGGTTAGGTTTAATTATACTGGAGTTTTTTATAGCAGGAGGACTTGCCGGTATTTTAGGCAGTATTGCCATCATCGCTAGTTTGTTCCTCGCAAGCAGTAATGTTGTTCATATGGGGATAAGCATATTGATTGCAATAGTTACATCCATTCTTGCAGCTATTATTATGGTAAAGGTGTTGGGCAGAAAAATGAAGTTCTTTAAAAAAATGATACTAACCGATTCAACAAGTACAGAAAGCGGCTATGTTTCTAATAAAACGAGAATTGATTTAGTTGGAAAAGTTGGAATCACAATAACAGCTCTGCGCCCTGCTGGAACTGTTGAGCTTGAGGGTGAGCGGATAGATGTGGTGAGTGAAGGGAATTTTATTGAAAAAGATAAAAAAGTAAAAATAATAAAAGCAGAAGGATCAAAAATTGTAGTGCGCAGCCTAAAAGAGGATGAGCAATAAGAGGGAGGAAAAGTATGTTAGGAATAGATATTTTTACAATTATTATTATTGTTTTAGCTGTTATATTAATAGGGGTTTTTCTAACCTTTGTGCCAATTATGCTATGGATTTCTGCTCTTGCAGCAGGTGTAAAGATCAGCATCTTTACATTAGTTGGGATGAGATTAAGAAGGGTAATACCAAGTCGTGTTGTAAATCCGCTGATCAAGGCACATAAAGCGGGGCTGAATGCAACGATTAACCAGCTTGAAAGCCATTATTTAGCAGGAGGAAATGTAGATAGAGTGGTAAACGCATTGATTGCAGCACATCGAGCGAATATAGAGTTGTCGTTTGAAAGATGTGCGGCGATTGATTTAGCTGGCCGCGATGTATTAGAAGCAGTTCAAATGAGCGTAAATCCAAAAGTTATTGAAACGCCATTTATCGCAGGTGTGGCAATGGATGGAATCGAAGTAAAAGCAAAAGCGAGAATTACCGTTCGTGCAAATATCGAAAGACTTGTCGGGGGAGCTGGAGAAGAAACAGTTGTTGCCCGTGTTGGTGAAGGGATTGTTTCTACAATCGGTTCATCTTCTAATCATAAAAAAGTATTAGAAAATCCTGATATGATTTCACAAACGGTATTGTCAAAAGGGCTAGATGCAGGAACTGCGTTTGAAATTCTATCGATTGACATTGCTGATGTGGATATCGGCAAAAATATTGGAGCAGAACTGCAGACAGAACAGGCAGAAGCAGATAAAAAAATAGCTCAGGCAAAGGCAGAAGAACGTAGAGCGATGGCTGTAGCGCAAGAGCAGGAAATGAAGGCAAAAGTTGAGGAAATGCGTGCGAAAGTGGTAGAAGCAGAGGCAGAGGTGCCGATGGCGATGTCAGATGCACTCCGTTCAGGGAATATTGGTGTAATGGACTATATGAATTTGCAAAATATAACGGCAGATACGGAAATGCGCGGTTCTATCGGCAAGTTAACAAATGAAAATAAAGACAATAATAAGAATAGCTAAAATAGACAGCTTTAGATAGGCGCAAGAATAAATAATAGTCTGGATAAAATGATTTTTTTGTTCGTGTTTTTTTCTTGAACTTGGAGGAAAGCTAACAAAATAAAAAATCAATAAAGCTTATACGTAAAAAATTAAGCTGCTAGGGTTATGAGAAACAAGAAAGGAGGCATCTCCTTGGAGTATATTTCAATTATTGCTATTGTTATCGGAGTATTGTTTTCTTTGTTTGAAAAAAGTGGAAAAGAAAAAAAGAAAATACCGACGCCAACACCTATACCAACTAAAAAATACACCCCTTCTTCTTTTTCTGAGGAAAAAAGAAGAGCTGAATCAAAGAAAATTTCTCTTCCTGCAGGGGAACCAGAAACAATAAAATTACAGGGGAAAACAGAATTAGATAAATTAAAACAAGAAAAAAAGATGCTAGAGAAAAAGCTTCAAATTCTAGAGTATCAGACAAAAGTTATGGCAAAAGATTCACTTCCTTCCCAGGAACAAGCAAATGGCGTTTTTACGAAAAATAATGTGGTGGATGCCATTATTTTTTCAGAAGTGTTATCGCCGCCTCCCAGCAGGCGTTTAGCGAAGGGATATAGAAGGAATTCTGTTCGGTAAACAATTTAATGAAAACTGCAAGAAAAGATAAACTTTCCTAGAAAATAGGTGCTAGAATCCTCTTTTTTCTCATAAATATGAGAATTTTTATAGGGGGTTCTTTTTTATATGCTTAAATGATTGATACATCAGTTATATTAGGGGATTGTATAAGATTTGCACTGTTAGCAGTAGGAGGGGGGAGAGTAGGTCATACTTTTAAATTTAATTTAGCAAAACTTCAGTTTCTATGATGTGTGGATGACTCTGCCTATTCCATATATCTACTATGAACCCTGTGAAAGTGTGGAAATATGCCCCCTCTCCTTAACGTAAAGAAAGAGACCCTTTGAGAGTCTCTTATACTTGTTTTGCTTCTAATTCATTTTTTCTGTTAATCAGCGTTCGTTTCTTTATTCCTGTCATTGCTTCAACTTCTTTGTATGTATGAGTCTTAAGCAATTCTAAAGCATGTAGAACTTGTTGCTTGGAATGCTTTCTTGGTCTGCCTTCTCTAAAATCGTCACGTTGCTTAGCCAATGCTTTGCCCTCTTGAGTTCGTTCTACAATCATATCTCTTTCAAACTCTGCGAATGAACTTAGTATATTGAAAATCAGCCTGCCAGTTGCTGTATCTTCTACAAGTCCCATATTAAGAATATGAACCTTCACCCCTCTTGCAAATAGAGCCTTAACTGTTTGAATACCTTCTACTGCTGACCTAGCAAATCTATCTAGCTTCGTTATAACTAATGTGTCGCCTTCTTGTAATGCCTCAAGTAACTTGTTAAACTCGGGTCTATCAGTTTTAGTACCTGTGAACTTCTCTTGATATATGACCTCGCATCCTTCCGCTTGCAAAGCTTGGAGTTGAACCTCTAAGTCTTGTGCTATTGTTGAGACTCTCGCATACCCATACCTCATTGTTATATCCTCACTTTTCACCATCTATTTATTGCACTAAGTTAATGCACCTTATAAAGTTGATTATAGCAAGGGCGTTAGAAAGGTGCAATAACTTTCAAGTATTTGCACTTCGGTGAGGCATGTATATATACACTGCTATCAGTCTATATAAATGGAAAAGAGTTCTTTGTTTACAATAATGGCTTGTTAAAAGGAGGGGAAGTGATATATCAACTAGATTTCATAATCCATCTCAATGACCCGCCTCGAATAGCATCAGTGTTTTAATGATACATTTACTCTTTTATCAAGCTTTACTATGCCTTATATTGGCTTCGTATCGAACAATTATCAACTGCTTGTGTGCTGATGGAGGTGGTCTCTGTATCAAATGAATTATACTAACAAGGAATTAACTCCATAGCAGGATTAAACGCTGTCCTTGGATGCATCCTAAGCAGCAACGAATAATGAGAAGTACTCCCCCTTTAAACCGCCACACAAGCCATTTTAAACGTTTTTGGGTGTTAGTTATTCATTCATTCAGCTTCCGCTTATTGGATTCTAATTTACTTAGAGTCATAAAGCCCATCTTTAACTTAAAGCTTTGAGTATTCTGCAAGTATCATCTATTCGCATTGTTGTAGTGAGCATAGAAATGTGCTTGCCTTTTTAGTGAATTTGCTTAACCTGAGGAGCTTCAAAAATCTCATTAGTAAAGTTAAGCAAAATGTTCTCTTGATTCTCTCAGAAACGCATATAGTTTGCCAAACAGAGAAATAATATCTAAGAGGTGAGAATATGGATAAGAATAGATTAAAATTAACGTCTTCGGAGATAGGAACATTGTGGGGAGAATTTGTAAACGGTACAATGACAGATGTTGTAAATAGATATATGGTTTCTATTATTGAGGATAAACCTATTAAAGCCATTTTTGAGAGTGCTATTAAGACTTTTGAAAAACAAAAGCAACAAATCGTAACTTTTTTGGAGAAAGAGGGATTTCCTGTTCCAATTGGATTTAATGAATCTGACCTCTTTAAGGGTAAACAGAGATTGTTCACAGATATATTTTGCTTGAATTATTTACATATCATGAGCCTACATGGTTTACTGGGACACAGTACTGCATTAGGTGTATCAGTTAGAAAAGACTTAAGAGAGTTTTACGATTCATGTGATAACGATGCAAAAAAGATGTATCATCAAACAATTGAGTTATTACTTGATAAAGGAAATTTTCAAAGAGACCCTTTATTTTATCCAAATAAAAACCCTGAGTATATTTCCAATCAAGATTTCACTGATGGATTTTTCGGAAAGGGTAGAACATTAGCAGCGACAGAAGTTATTAGTATTTCTTTCAACCTTAAAAAAAGCATTATGGCTAAAACTCTTTCTATTGCATTCAGCCAAGTAGCTCAAACAAAAGAAGTAAGAAAGTTTTTAGCTGCTTCGGAAAAAACAGCTGATGGTCAAATAAAAGCATTTTCAAAAATAATGCAAGCGGACAACTTGCCAGCTCCTAAATCTTGGGAAACGGAGGTGACAACTTCAACGGACTCTCCTTTTTCCGATAAATTAATGTTGTATCATATCGGTTTCTTGTTTCAAGCTGCACAAACCTATCATGGGACGGGTCTAGCCTCAGCTATGCGAACAGACCTTGTGACCACTTATGAGAGTACAATTCTAAAAAATCTCTTGGTTACAAAAAAATGGTTTAATTTAATGGTAGAAAATAAATGGTTAGAACAACCGCCGCTTGCTCCTAATAGGAAGGAAATTGCCGAAGAAGTGTAGTTAGAAAATTGGGAAAGTCCTATATAGTATTCTCCTAAAAAATCTTCTGCTTTGATAAAAGGCTATATATCATTTTGTAGCAGACAAGACGGGATTTATTACCCTTTTGTTTATATGTACTTGAATTACTCAATAAACCGCAGATGAATGCAAGAAGGTAAATCACAATCCTTTGCTTACCTTCTTGTAGAACTATTATCTTTGTTCATACTTGTTTTGTATTAAATCAGTAGGGGAACGAAAGATATTGTTTATCCCTAATGAAATCAGAATTTCATTAATCTCAGCCAAGCTTCAATTTGGTTTGTTGCATTAAATAACTAAAACTCTACAGATATAGCCTTATATTGGCTTCGTATCGAACAATTATCAACTGCTTGTGTGCTGATGAGTTGGTCTCTGTATCACCAAAACTACTACAATGAAACTATGCACTAGACTTACATAATGCCCTCAAATTCAAGCTTATATCGAGGAAGGGATTTAGATGTTAGAGACCGTCTTAAAGTATCAATACAAGCCGTCGTGAGCTGTATTATACTTTGAAGAGGGGGAAGTTGACCACTTATCTTGTGAGTTTTATATCCATATCTTGTAATTTTTGTGGTAAAATATAGATGTGGGTGTGAGTGAACGTTAAGGGTGTGATGGCTTGAAAATACAAGAGGTTTTTGATTTATATATTAATAGCGATAAAAAGAAATCTTCACTGAAAGCTCATAAGGGAAAGGTGAGCAAATATATTACTTTTATTGGTAATGAAGATATTGAAATGGCTATGAATGAGGGATTATTACGCAAATACATAATAGAAGATGGAAATTTACAACCAAAGGGAAAATATGATGCCCTACTCAACTTTTATAATTTTTACTATGAAGAAGTTCTGAATATGTCTAAACGAAATGTTCCCCTTTTTCCAATCGATACTAAAGAAGTAGAAACTGGTAAGAGTACAGAAAAGGGAAGAACAACAACTTATTATGTCAAAGGTTTTGATTTTAACCGTTTATTTGAGGATAAACATTATGAGCATTTAAACAACCATGGTGCAACGTTGGCAGTTAAGGCAGCGATAGCATTAGCATTGTCAGCGGGTTATGATAGCGGAGAGATGTTCCCCACAAACAGAGAACATGAAAATGCCATGAAGATGGAGGATATTTTCATGGAAGATGATTACGTTAAGGTTAGGAATTTTTCTAGTCAATCCACTGTGCCGTTCATCATAATACAAGGGAAAAATGCTGGGCATATAAGGGAATATTATAAGTTAAGAGAATCATACTCAGTCAAAAAGAAGTGGCAACAATCCCTCTTTATAGCTAATACTTGGAGGACTAATGAGTTGAATTTTGACTCTAGGATTGCTCAAAAGGGAATTTATACTCCACATGATTTAGTATCATATATGCTGAAGTACATCAGTTTAAAAGAAGGACATCCTACCCCTCATATAACAGATTTAAGGGCTAATATGGTATTACATTCTCTATATAATACTAAAGGCTCTGCATTACAAGATATCATAGAATTGTATGGGTTTCTTCCTTTTGTTAAACAAGCATTTGAGGAATACTGTATGACAACGGCTAGAGATAAAGAGCCAATCTTCTCGGTTCTTTCTTTAGATGAAATTCAACCTGAGGTTAATGATGATGATGTAAATGAAAAAAAAAAGATAGAGTCTAGAATTAATGTTATCGATAGTTTAGTAAGGGATAGTGTAAAAGTCAAACAGTTGAAAGAAATTTACAATAATTGCTGTCAAATATGTGGTGAACAGATTACATTCATTGATGCAATTTCTTATTCTGAAGTTCATCATATTCAACCTTTTAATAAACAGCATAAAGGGATTGATGACAAGTCCAATATGATTGTATTATGTCCTAATCATCATCAGATTTTTGACATGGGAATTATCGCTATAGACCCAGAAAATCCTCAAAGGATATTACATGTTGATAGTAAGAATCCCTTGCATGAGAAGATTCTAGTTGCTAGTAAACATAAACTATCGTCCACTCACGTTAGGTATCATCATGAGAATATTTATTTGCCTTTGAGAAAAAGACTAACAGAAACTAGTAAGCAAGGAATTCATTAGGAACTCCTTGCTTTTACTCTAACTTAGAATTTATGAAAAGATTAACTATATAAAAGAAGGGTTTTATTAGTTAGTTTTACATCCTTTAATTTAGGACATTGCTCTAATTATTCGTTCTTAATAACATCGAAAGGATTCTCATAAATGATAGTTTTACTTGTATTCAAGTGGAATCTTTCCTTCAACTTCTTATCAGCCTTTCTATACTCTAAATTATACTTTTCTTTAATCTCTGATATGCTCCTATCAAATTCTCTGCTTAGTATTGACTTTTTGCTCTGTTTCTCTTTTTTAAACCCGTATTCCCAAGGCTGTAACTGAGAATAATTGATTTGAACATATCTTAGTATTCTGTCTTTAGTTGTGTAACCATGACGCTGAATATCCTTTAAGATAAACTTCTCAATCTGCGTTTGAGTATGTTTGCTATACTCTGATATATAGCGTTCGTCATGGAATATTGAATCAGCGAACTCTTTTCCAAATACCTTTATTAAGAAGAACTTACTGAATCCATTTGCACGAAAGTTATTATCTAGAAGAACATTCGCTCTGCGATTTGCTTCCATTAATAACTCATCGTTATAGATGGGAATGGTGTAAAAATTAATAGGCGATAACTTCTCGTGATTATCAATATTCATTCTTTTAGCCAATGCTTTTAATTCTCTCGTTGCTCTTCGGTCCATGGTTCGATTATGGTTCTGTATCTTTATTTTGTTCATTAACCCTAATGTGCAAAAGATAGATATGTTTCTGTTCCATGTGTTGTAACTGCTAAAGTGTTTAGACGCTAAGTATCTTGATGATGCAAAGAAATAATAGTTTCCTTCTTTTTTAGCCAAGCGACTAGTAATCTTTTCCTCTGAATGCTCAATGAATGTCGTTAAGAAGCGTAATCTGCGCTTAATTAGCTTATAAAGAAAAGGATATCTTTGCTCTAGTTGTTCTTCATTGTTTAGTTGTTCAAGATTCCATGCAATTTTTACATAATGAGGTAAATACTCTGTGAAAGTAAAGCTGTATTTGGCGTTTAATTGCTCATGTAGAAATATGCCTGTATAAACATCTCCCGTTTTTTTATCTTTAATTGACCTATCATCAATGGGAATGAACTGATTGTATAGTTCTCTGTTGTTAATGCTCAATTGACCACCCTCAAACTATTATTATTACTGTGATTATACCATGCTTATAACTTTGTGGAACTATAAATAGGACCAGTTAGTTAAGACGAAAGGATACTCTACTTATGAATATCCTTCGAAGCGATAAGTATCTGTATGAAATCAACTTGCTCAACCTTGAGACCTTTTCTTGATGGATTTATGCCTGTGACCTTCTCGCTTAGCCTTTTATAATAAACCTTGTCCAACATCAGCTTCAATAAACGATTTACTTCGACCATATCATTATAAGAAACTTCCTTATTATATATGTCATTGATTTGTCTGATTTTCTCCAACTTGGATTTGTATTGGGATGTAATGGACTCTTTATCTAAAGAATTGATTTGGTCGAGTAAGTCATCAATTGTGCTTAATACTTGATTCAGCTTTTCTTCAGTATTGGACTTCTCGCTTAAATATTCTTCTTTAGTAAACACTTCCTCAATATATGCGGAACGTATTTTGACTAAGTTCTTATTCAACTTTTCTTGCATTTTCTTTAAGTCCTCGATTCTTTGGAGCAGACTATCCTTTGAAACTGGCTCGGTAGTCTCCAATGCCTTCTGCCATTCATCTCGATAGAAGCGCTCTAGGAATCGAAACTTCTTTTGAAAGGCATCCAATAGGGCTGTTTCAGACACTCCACGATTCCCACATTTACAAGCCTTGAGGTAGATTCTATTGGCTTGTTTAGAATCCTTTTTGAAGCCCATTTTGGATTTACATCTCGTGCAGTAAACAAGGTCTTTGAGTGTGGACAATACCATACCCCTTGAACGATTTCTAGTCTCTAAGTCACCACTCATACGACTCTTGATAGCTTGCTGTACCGAGATGAATTGTTCCTTGGTAATAATTGCTTCATGAGCATGCTTGTTCTCTATAGTCTCGGTGATATTCCCCTTTTTACCTTTGACATTGTATATAATGCTTCCTGTGTAAGTTTTATTCTTAAGAATGGTGTAGACTGCTGTATCAGTGAATTGTTTTTCTGTTTTTGTCTTGAATCCTACTAGCTTCTTCACAATACTAGGAATTCCATAACCGCTTTCAGCATAGTTGAATATCTGTCGTATTATATCTGCTTCTGATTCAACGATTACAAGTTTCTTATCTTTTCCTCGTGTATATCCAAGAGGAGGAACACCTTGTATCCATTCACCCCGTCTTGCACCCTCTATTTTTCCATTCTTCATTCTGCGGGTAATAGTTCTTAACTCTTTACTGGATATCATTGATTCCATATCAAATACGAATTTATCGTCTTCATCACTAAGATTATATATTTTGTTTGGAGTTATGATTGGGACTTCGTTATCTTCTAATACTTTAGCAATCATCTGAGAATAGAGATTATCACGAGCAATACGACTAAGCTCTACGACAACTAGTCCATCATATAAACCTTGTTGAATATCTTTAAGTAATTGTAATAGTTGTTTTCGCTCCTCGAATTTCCCGCCCGACTCAATTTCTTCATATAACTTGTACTGATATTTTCTTGAATCGCATAATCTTGTAGTAATAGTTCTATGATTGAGGAGGACATCATCTGATTCACCATTATCTCTTGAGATACGATTGTATATAGCGACTGTTTTTATTAGCATGATATGAACTCCTGACGAATAGTATAGTAATGAGAACCATTATAGCATACATACTGTCTGTAATAAATCTCATAAATATGAGATGAAAGGGGGTTCTTTTTTTATGGCTAAAAAATGGGGAAATACGCTGCGAAACTGGATGTTGAAAAACTTAGAGCTTCCTCAAGATGTCATGATGGACTTACCTAGAATTACCATGATTGGCCAAATTCATATTTATATTGAGAACCACCGAGGACTTATTACGTTTTCCGATAAGGAGTTGCGACTGCTTCTTAAACAAGGGCAGCTTTTAATAAAAGGAAAAGGTTTTGTCATCAAAACGATTATGCCGGAAGAAATATTGTTGGAAGGGAAAATAGATCATGTCATGTACATAAATGATTAATTCAGGAGGAAGCTATGAAAAATCATTGGATTGAATTTTTTTCAGGTATCGTAACAGTAAAAGCTACTGGGAAAGGGTTGGAAAGATTTTTAAATCAACTGCTCAGAAATAATATTTTAATATGGAATGTGAAAAAACATGGACCAAAGTCAATCACTTTTCAAATGAGTTTAAAAAAGGTGAAAAAATTACGTCATCTTGTAAGAGGAAGTGGGTGCAAAATAGAGTTCCAGCGCCGGGCTGGAGCTCCCTTTCTTTATAAAAGAATGCTAAAAAACAGTGGATTTTTAGCTGGCATTTTTCTTTTTATTGGACTAGTTTTTGTTTTATCAAATATGGTGTGGGGAATCGAAATTAAAGGAGCCAATCCAGCTACAGAATATAAGATTCGCAAACAGTTGGATAAAATGGATATCAAAATAGGGAAACTGCAGTTTTTTACAAAAGAATTGGATGTTATCCAAGAAGAGCTGACAAACAGCATTAATGCGATAACCTGGGTTGGAGTGGAATTAAAAGGGACAACTTATCACTTTCAAGTAGTAGAAAAAAACGAACCAAAAAAAGTACAAAAAACAAGTGCGCAAAACTTAGTTGCAACGAAAACGGCAACGGTTGTAGATTATTTTGTGGAAGAGGGAGAAAAAATTTTTACTGTCAATCAGGTGGTTAAAAAGGGACAACTATTAGTGTCAGGTACAATAGGGAAAGAAGAAAATACAAAAATAGTAGCTGCAAAAGGAAAAGTTTGGGGAGAAACTTGGTTTACTTCAAAAGTCACAGTTCCGCTAAATACAACATTTCAAGTCTTTAATGGCAATGAAAAACAAAAACACTATCTTTCGGTTGGAAAAGTAAATGTGCCAATTTGGGGATTTGGCAAAATGGAATATAAAAATTATGAGGTAGAAGAAAATAAACAATATGTAAAGTTTTTAAAGTGGGAACTGCCGATTACAATTGTAAATAAAACATATCGAGAAAAAGAGGAAGTAATAAGAACTTATAGTAAAAAGGAAGCCATAAAAAAAGGAAAGGAAATGGCTCGAAAAGATGTGCTTAATAAAATTGGGAGAGATGGGAAAATAAAGGAAGAGAAAGTTTTGCACCAATCCATAAAGAATGGTAAAGTAATACTAAATATAGATTTTACAACAATTGAAAACATTGCGAAAGTACAACCTATAACTCAAGGAGACTTGGAATGACAGAAGATTTAAAAACAATGAATGTAAAATTAAATGATCCTAACGAAGCGATTGCCCTACTAGGGAATGGAGACACAAACCTTCAATTATTGGAAAAAGAATTTGATTGCAACATCGTAACAAGAGGAGAAACTTTGTATGTTTCCTCTGTGAATCCGACTAGCATCGATCTTGTTGGAGATGTGGTAGAAAAGCTTTTGCAAGTGATCCGAAAAGGCATATCAATTAGTCAGAGGGATGTTATTTATGCCGTTTCATTGGCGAAAAAAGGTACTTTAGAATATTTTGGCGCTCTTTATGATGAAGAAATAGCCAAAACAATTAAAGGCAAGGCGATTCGCGTTAAAACAATTGGGCAAAGCGAATATATTCAAGCAATGAAAAAAAATGATCTGGTTTTTGGCATAGGCCCTGCTGGTACGGGAAAAACCTATTTGGCAGTAGTAATGGCAGTAAATGCATTAAAAAGCGGGAAAGTGAACCGTATTGTTTTAACGCGCCCCGCGGTGGAAGCTGGAGAGAGTTTAGGGTTTTTGCCAGGCGATTTAAAGGAAAAGGTAGATCCTTATTTGAGACCGCTTTATGATGCCCTGCATGATGTATTAGGCATGGAACATACTGCCCGCTTAATTGAACGAAATACAATTGAAGTAGCGCCGCTCGCCTATATGAGGGGAAGAACGCTAGAAGATGCATATATTATTTTAGATGAAGCGCAAAATACGACACAAGCACAAATGAAGATGTTTTTAACAAGGCTTGGATTTGGTTCTAAAATGGTAATTACAGGTGATAAGACACAAATTGATTTGCCAAAAGGTGTAAAATCAGGTTTAATTGCGTCTGAAAGAATTCTTCAAAATGTATCGGGCATTCGATTTGTCCATCTTGAAGAAAGTGATGTTGTGAGACATCCCCTTGTAGGGAAAATCGTTAGGGCTTATAAAGAAGTGGAAAATGAATAGATGACAAAAGTCGAATCTCTTTGGCTCAGCTTAAATGCGGGTATAGGATATTACCAATTTCCTAAAAAGAGCTTCGACTTTTTATGCATTTAATAAAATATTTTCTATCCGTCGAGTGGAAGCCATAAAAGGTCTTATTGTAAAATAAAGTGAAGTTGCAATGTGAAGGGCCCAGCCTCCAGCTGATTGCATTCTGAGGCAGGGTAGATATTGTTGTAGAAGGCTGCGTTCTTTTATCATGCATTAAAGGGATTTGGTTTCCTGTTTAAGAGGTTATAAGAGAAGAAGAGAAAAAACTTGCCTTTAAAATCTTGGTGAAAGAACAGGCTTTTAAGGGAGCTGCAGCTCATTGGCAGAGGATTAATGAGTGATTACGAATAAAAGAAAGAAAAAAGATGAAAACAAACAAAAAAACTGTTATGATTTTACATATTACGTCAAAACTAGCATTTTTACATCACCCTATTCTTATAGATAGGAGGTTACCATGAATTTTTTTCATCAATTTATTGAAAAAATGAAAAACTTAATGCATGCAAGTTTAATGAAAATAATCTTATTTTTATTAATCGGCATTGTTTTATTTTTTACTATGTTTTCGAATGTTAAGCCAGAAAAATTAGTTGTCAATTTATTTACAGTAGCAGATCAAACTATCCGCTCTCCAATAACCATTGAAGATAAAGAAAGTACAGAAAAGAAAAAAGAAGAAAGTAAAAATCAAGTACAGGATGTGTATGTAGTCAATAAAGAAATTGCACAAAATAGGGTGGATTTAGTTTCATCAATTTTTGATTCTGTTTCAGAAGTGAACCGTGAAGTGGAAAAAGACCTTGCCGAACAAAGGAAAAAGCAAGAGGGAAATGGACAATCTGTTTCAGAGCCTTCTATTTCAGAAAAACTGACATCGCTAAAGGGAAAATTAACGGATAATGTTACAAAAGAAGTAATGGATACTAGCTTAAAAGCATTGCTTATGTATAGGGATAATGACTTGGAAATTGCCAAAGACATTACAGTAACATCGATAAATTCTGTAATGAGCAATAAAATACCAGCAGATGAAGTGGAAAATGCCAAGAAAAAACTAGAAGAAGATTTAAAAAGCAATTACAGCTTAAACTCTGATTTGAAAAGTGCATCGATTGATTTAGGCAGATTTGCGATTATTCAAAATGAGTTTTATGACCCTTCTGCAACAGAAGAATTAAGGCAGCAGGCGGTTGATAATGTAGACCCTGTAAAAATATTGCAAGGACAAATTATTGTTGAAGAAGGACAATTGATAAGCAGGGAAGTTTATCGCCAATTAGAGCTAGTAGGATTATTGGCAAATGAAAATTCTATTCAGTCCTATCTTGGATTAGGCATAATGATTCTTGCTGTTCTTGCCATGTTTTATTATTATTTTTTAGCTATCGATGAAAAAAAAGACACAAAACAAAATTATATGATTATGTTTAGTTTAATTTTTGTGATTAGTCTTCTTATTATGAAAACAGTGAGCATTTTTCAGCAATTCGATTATGCGGAAATTGGGTATATATTTCCTTCTGCAATGGCTGTGATGCTGATTAAAATATTAATGGAAGAAAAGCTGGCAATCATTACTGCCTTAATTTTAGGGATTTTTGGAATGATTATGTTTAATGAAGGAGTTTCTGGCACTTTTAATGTAGCAATGGGAGTGTATATATTTGCTGGAGGACTTGCTGCCGTTCTTTTTTTGAAAAAGCATAACCAGCGTTCCAATATTCTGCAGGCAGGCCTATTTGTTTCCCTTGTTAATATTATCGCTATCTTTTCTATGATTCTTTTGCAAAATGGTCAATACGGCGCAAAAGAATATGGCATTTATGTATTAGTTGCGGTTATCTCTGGAATATCAGCAGCGGTTTTAACAATTGGTTTTTTGCCCTTTTTTGAAGCAGGATTTGGCATTTTGTCTACGATGAAGCTGATTGAATTATCCAATCCTAATCATCCTTTGTTAAAAAAGATTTTGACAGAAGCACCCGGAACCTATCATCATAGTGTAATGGTTGCAAATTTATCAGAATCTGCCTGTGAAGCCATTGGAGCAAATGGCTTGTTAGCAAGGGTTGGGTGCTATTATCATGATATAGGAAAAACAAAACGACCCCATTTTTTTATTGAAAATCAGTTGAATATGGGAAATCCACACGATCGTCTGCCAGCTTTAGCAAGCAAAAATATCATTATTGCACATGCAACAGATGGGGCAGAATTATTGCGTAAATATAAGATGCCTAAGGAAATTGTAGATATTGCTGAACAGCATCATGGAACAACGCTGCTGAAATTTTTTTATTATAAAGCAAAAGAAAAAGGGCTGGATGTGAAAGAAAGTGATTTCCGCTATCCTGGACCTAAAGCACAAACGAAAGAAGCTGCGATAATAGGAATAGCCGACAGTGTGGAAGCTGCTGTAAGAAGTTTAAATTCGCCAACTCCTGAACAGATTGAAGGACTTATAAAAAACATTGTTTCGGATCGCTTGCAAGATGGACAATTGGATGAGTGTGATTTAAGCTTAAAGGAAATAGACAGAATAAGAAATACATTATGTGAAACATTAAAAGGAATCTTTCATTCACGGATTGAATATCCTGATATGAAAAAAGTAAAGGACGAACCAATATGAAAATGGAAATTGATTTTATTGATGAAACAGAAAAAGTAACAGAAAATGACCTGAATATTATTTATGATTTGCTGCAATTTGCTGCACAAAAACAAGAGTTGAATGGTGCTGTTGAATTATCTGTTACTTTTGTAGGAAATGACAGAATACAAGAAATAAATAAAGAATATCGAAAAAAGGACCAGCCTACAGATGTTATTTCATTTGCTATGGAGGAATTGGGTGAAGGAGAAGTAGAGCTAGTTGGCGCTGACATGCCCCGTGTGTTAGGAGATATTATTATTTCTATTGACAAAGCAGAGGAGCAAGCAAAAGACTATGGTCATTCTTATATGAGAGAACTCGGTTTTTTATCTGTTCATGGATTTCTCCATTTATTAGGATACGACCATCTTACAAAAGAGGAGGAAGAAATTATGTTCTCAACTCAAAAGCAAATATTGGATGAGTTTGGGCTTGAAAGGTAGGGGAATAAAGAACAACCTATTTTCTTCCTTTCGTTTTGCTTTGTCAGGAATAGTTACGGCAGTAAAAAAAGAAAGAAATTTAAAGTTGCATCTAATAATCTCTGGCATTATTATTTTTCTTGGTTTTTATTATCAAGTGTCAGCAGTAAATTGGATGATCCTTGCGATAGCAATGGGACTAGTGATCACTATGGAAATGATGAATACGGCAATCGAAAGGGTTGTAGATTTAGTGACAAAGGATTTTCATCCATTAGCTAAAGAAGCCAAGGATATTGCTGCAGGAGCTGTATTAATGGCAGCAATTGTTTCGGTTGTTATAGGGCTGGTTATTTTTTTGCCTAAAATAGTCGCTTCACTATTTTAAATGGTTCATATATAGCGTTAAAAGGGGTTTGAATAAATGCTTTCCCATTATTCAAATCCCTTTTTCTTTTTGTTTTAACAAAAAGAAAAAGGGAAGGAGCGTCTTTTTCTCTAAACCCTTTATTGAAAATGAAACTTAGTATATAATTTTCATATAATATTTTAAAGAAGTGTTTTTAGAGTATTAAAATAGCTTTATTTTTGGTTATGTCAACATTTTGGATGAAGCGGATGTGGGAGACTTCTAGACCGCCCTTTCTTGCCATCAACAGACAGGTTTAATGGGTCTTTATTTTTTAAAGAGCAGTCTTTAAAGCCATTAGTTGAAGCGAGGGAACTTATAATCATAAACAATCAGCCTATTCAAATCATACAGTAAAATGGTTATCCATTTTCAACATGTTTCATCAGCTATTATGAGCTATTACATAGTTTTATTACAAAAATATTAAAATGTAAAAATTCTGAAAAATAAATGAAGAAACATGAAAATAACCTGCGCTTTAGGGTACAATAAGGAGAGAGGCCATTTTGAATGAAAGCCAATTAATAGAAGAAGCGAAAAAAGCAAGAGAAAAGGCATATGTTCCCTACTCTAAATTTAAGGTAGGAGCAGCACTGCTTAGCGATAATGGAACCGTATATCATGGCTGCAATATTGAAAACGCATCATATGGTGTGACAAATTGTGCAGAAAGAACAGCTTTATTTAAAGCTGTTTCAGAAGGCGAAATGAAATTTACTATGCTAGCGGTAGTAGCAGATACAACTGGACCAGTATCCCCATGTGGAATCTGCAGACAGGCGATTGCTGAATTTTGCCCAAAAGATATGGCGGTTGTCTTAACAAACTTAAACGGAGATATACAAAAAACAACTGTCGAAGAATTATTGCCAGGAGCATTTTCACCGGAGGACTTAAATGAACATAAATAATAACAGCGAACATAAATCAGGATTTATTAGTATTATTGGAAGACCCAATGTTGGCAAATCAACATTTTTAAACCGTGTAATCGGACAAAAGATTGCGATTATGAGTGATAAACCCCAAACGACACGCAATAAAGTGCAAGGGGTTTTAACAACAAATGATTCTCAGCTTATTTTTATTGATACACCAGGCATCCATAAACCAAAACATCGCCTTGGTGATTTTATGATGAAAGTTGCTCAAAATACATTAAAAGAAGTGGATCTCATTTTATTTATGGTGAACGCGGAAGAAGGATTTGGAAAAGGAGAAGAGTTTATTTTAGAGAAATTCCAAAATGTGAAAACACCAATTTTTCTTGTTGTGAATAAAATCGATACCATTCATCCAGATCAATTATTTTCCATTATTGATTCTTATAAAGAAAAATATCCATTTAAAGAAATAGTGCCAATTTCTGCATTGGAAGGAAATAATGTAGAAAGATTATTAGAACAAATCAAAGCATATATGCCAGAAGGACCTCAGTTTTATCCAGCAGATCAAGTGACAGATCATCCAGAAAGATTTATTGTTTCAGAATTAATCAGGGAAAAAGTATTGCATTTGACAAGGGAAGAAATTCCCCATTCTTTAGCAGTGGTTATTGAAAAAATGGAGAAAAAACCAAATGATGTCGTCCATGTTATGGCGACTATTGTGGTTGAAAGAGATTCGCAAAAAGGAATTATTATTGGAAAACAAGGCAGCATGCTAAAAGAAGTGGGAAAAAGAGCAAGAACTGATATAGAAAATCTTCTTGGAACAAAGGTGTTTTTAGAACTATGGGTAAAAGTGCAAAAAGATTGGCGCAATAAAATGTCTCAGTTAAGAGATTTTGGTTTTCGAGAAGACGAATATTAAACAAATTTTTAGTGTTTATACATGAATTTAATTAACAATTTTTTCGTCACATGATTTTAAAAAGACAGGCTATGATAAGGTTAAGGCGAAATAATGCTAGTTTTAAAAATTGAAAGGTGGGGTTTTATTATGTTAGACTTTACCTGGAAAGTTTTCTCCCAGACAGGTAATATTGATACTTATCTACTTTTTAAAGAATTAGAAAAGGATAATCATGAAATACCAGGAATTCAAGATGAGGAGCTAGCAAGTTTGGATTCCCCCATCTCATAGAACTGTCTCTTAAACAGGGATGGTGAGTTATAGGTGCTCGAAAAATGCGAAGGCATCGTAATTAAAACAATCGATTATGGCGAAACAAATAAAGTTGTTACATTATACACCCGAGAATGGGGAAAGGTCGGAGTAATGGCTAGGGGGGCTAAGAAATCAAATTCTAGACTCGCCAGTATTACTCAACCCTTTACATATGGCTTTTATCTAGTGCAAAGAAGCCGCGGTTTAGGACTATTGCAACAAGGTGAAATAATAACAAGCATGCGTGCGCTAAAAGAAGATATTTTCTTAACTGCATATGCAAGCTATATTGTGGAACTAACAGATAAATGTGTGGAGGAAAAAAAAACAAATCCTTATCATTTTGAACTGCTCCATCAAATTTTGCAGTATATGAATGAGGGGTATGATGGAGAGATACTGACACATATTTATGAAATGAAAATGCTAAATGCCCTTGGATTGTATCCAATACTTGATAAATGTTCCGTTTGTGGTGCAACAGATGGGCATTTTTCTTTTTCCATTCGAGAGGGCGGGTTAATTTGTCACCGCTGTATAGAAAAGGATCCTTATCATTATAAAATTTCGCAAGCAACAGTAAAACTGCTGCGGATTTTTTATTTGTTTGATATTTCTAGACTAGGAACAATATCGGTTAAAGAGCAGACAAAAAAAGAGCTTGATATCATTATCTCAGCCTATTATGAGGAATATTCCGGCTTGTATTTAAAATCGAAAAAATTCCTTCACTCCCTAAAAGATTTTGGACAGCACTTTAATTAGAGAGTTGACAATCCCTTTTTTTTTCGTTAGTATTTTTGATAACAAAATAGTTGCGTTGAAAAGAAAGTAGTACTTAATTACCTATTGTGCAAGCGAGCCTAGGATAGTGAAAGCTAGGTACAAGAGCATTAAGGAAGGCGTTTTTGGAGCAACACCTATGGAAAGTGGCTGCTTTTGGCAGCAAATAGGGTGGAACCGCGGGTTAACTCTCGTCCCTATGCTAATTTTTTGGCATAGGGACGAGAGTTTTTTCTTTATAAAAAGGTCCTTATGCAAATAAAAAAGCTTAACTAATTTTGGAGGTGCAAAACGCAATGAATATTCAAAACATGATATTGACATTGCAAAAACATTGGTCTGATTATGGTTGTATATTAATGCAAGCATATGATGTGGAAAAGGGTGCTGGAACGATGAGCCCTTATACTTTTTTACGTGCAATAGGTCCAGAGCCTTGGAATGTTGCCTATGTAGAACCATCTAGAAGGCCGGCAGATGGAAGATATGGGGATAATCCAAATAGACTTTATCAGCATCATCAGTTTCAAGTAATTATGAAGCCATCCCCTGATAATATTCAGGAACTTTATTTAGATTCATTAAAAGCATTGGGAATTAATCCACTAGAGCATGATATTCGTTTTGTAGAAGACAATTGGGAAAATCCTTCTTTGGGCTGCGCTGGGCTTGGTTGGGAAGTTTGGTTAGATGGCATGGAGATTACACAGTTCACCTATTTCCAGCAAGTTGGCGGATTGGAATGTAAACCAGTTTCTGTTGAAATTACATATGGAATTGAAAGACTTGCTTCTTATATACAAGATAAGGAAAATGTATTTGAATTAGAATGGACAGATGGTTTTACAGTAAAAGATATTTTTTATCAGCCTGAATATGAGCACAGCAAATACACATTTGAAACATCAGATGTTGATATGCTTTTCCATTTATTTAATGTGTATGAAAAGGAAGCCCACAGACAAATGGAGGAAGGCTTAGTTCATCCAGCTTATGATTATGTATTAAAATGTTCTCATGTATTTAATCTTCTTGATGCTAGAGGAGCTATTTCTGTTACGGAAAGAACGGGATATATTGGAAGATGCCGCAATTTAGCTCGTAAAGTAGCAAAAACATTCTATGAAGAACGGGAGAAATTAGGATTCCCGATTTTAAAGGATAAGGAGGTTTAATTAATGAGCAAAAGAGATTTGTTAGTAGAGATTGGTTTAGAGGAAATGCCTGCACGATTTGTAACCAGCAGCATGAATGCATTAAAAGAAAAAGTACAAGCATGGCTGAATGAAAAACAACTAGCGTATAAATCAGTAGAAGCTTTTTCTACCCCTAGAAGATTGGCTGTTCTTGTCAGCGGCTTAGACGAAGCGCAAAAAGATGTAGAAGAAGAAGCAAAAGGTCCGGCAAAAAAAATTGCCCTTGCGGAAAATGGAGAATGGTCCAAAGCGGCTGTTGGTTTTACAAGAGGACAGCAAATGACAGTTGAGGATATTTTCTTTAAAGAAATAAATGGTGTGGAATATGCTCATGTGAAAAAATTTATAAAAGGACAGGAGACAAAAGTCTTATTGTCAGAGTTAAAGGAAATCATTTTAAGTTTAACTTTCCCAAAAAATATGCGTTGGGCAAATAATGATTTGCGATATGTACGTCCAATTAAATGGATGCTGGCATTGTTTGGGGAAGAAGTGATTCCTTTTACTATCACAAATGTAACGACAAGCAATACATCTTTAGGACATCGATTTCTTGGAGCAGAAATGACTATTGAACGTCCAAGCGATTATGTGCAAACATTATTGAATCAATACGTTGTGGCAAATCCAGTGGAACGGAAAGCCATGATTGTTTCACAAATCAATAAAATAGAAGAAGACAACAATTGGGAAATTCCAATGGATGAAGAGTTGCTTGAGGAAGTAGTAAATTTAGTCGAGTATCCAACTGCATTATTTGGCAAGTTTGAAGAATCTTATTTAGAATTGCCTAATGAAGTTCTGATTACAAGTATGAAAGAGCATCAGCGCTATTTCCCGGTGAAATCTAAACATGGAGAATTGCTTCCTTTTTTTGTAACAGTAAGAAATGGGGACAGCAATCATATAGAGAAGGTAGCAAAAGGAAATGAAAAAGTATTGCGTGCTCGCTTAGCAGATGCAGCGTTCTTTTACAATGAAGATCAGAAAACAACGATTGATTCACTTTTAGGGAAACTGCAATCCATTGTATATCATGAAGAGATAGGGACATTAGCGGAAAAAGTAGCAAGAGTTCGTTCCTTAGCAAATAAAATAGCGGATAGCTTGCATTTAAGTGAAGCAGAAAAACAAGATGCAGATCGTGCTGCGCAAATTGCTAAATTTGACCTTGTAACAAATATGGTGTATGAATTCCCTGAGCTGCAAGGTTTGATGGGCGAGAAGTATGCCGTTCAAAAAGGAGAAAAAGAAGCAGTTGCCAAAGCAATCAATGAACACTATATGCCTCGTTCTGCAGAAGATGGCACAGCACCAAGCAATGTAGGAGCAGTATTGGCTCTTGCTGAAAAATTGGATACGATTGTTTCTTTTTTCGGTATCGGATTAATTCCATCTGGTTCACAAGACCCTTATGCTTTAAGAAGACAAGCAACTGGAATTATCCAAACATTATTGGATAAAAATTGGGATTTATCACTTGGAGAATTAATTAATAATACGATTGATAACAATACAAATTCCTTTAAAGTAGCAAAAGAAGAATTATACCAAAATATTATCTCTTTCTTTACACTTCGAATTAAACATATTCTGCAAGAAAAAGGAATACGCTATGACTTAATTGATGCTGTATTAGGAAACAAACTGGCAAGCATTGCAAGCTTAGTGAGAAAGGCTCAAGTGCTGGAATACCATAAAGAAGATGAAGGCTTTAAAGAAGGCATAGAAGCATTAAGCCGCGTTATTAACATTTCTAATAAAGCTGCAGTTGTAGGAGAAATAAAAACAGCTTTATTTGAAAATGAAGAAGAATCAGCTCTTTATGAAAAATATCTATCTGTTAAAGAGAGTTTAGCAACAATTCAAAATGAAGAAGAAGCGTTCCAATTGCTTTTCGCTTTAAAAACAGGCATTACAAATTATTTTGATCATACGATGGTTATGGCTGAAGATGAAAATGTAAAGGCAAATCGTTTAAATCAAATGAAAAAACTGGCTGATTTAATTACACAATTTGCAAATGTTAATGAAATACTTGTGAAATAAAGTTTAAGAGGAGATCCAATTCTAAGCATGCACTTAAAATCTTGTTTTCGAGCATATATTTAATTACAAGGTTTACTATAAGTAATAAGTGGATAGCACTAATTGGATAACCTCTTTTTCTTTTTCCTTTGATAAACACTTCACTCCAGTATATAGTTAATTAAAATAGGCAATGAAATTTCATGTCAATAGCTTTGCTGAAGTGTGCAGATGATAATGCAAAAAACTATAAGAGAAAGTGCTTTTTATTGTACAATTTGCATACATAGCATATTCATTCCTTTTAAGGTGGTGAATAAAAATAGAACTGAATAAAAGACAAGAACAAATAGTGGAAATCGTCAAAGCAAATGGACCGATAACAGGAGAGCAAATTGCAGAGAAGCTGCATTTGACAAGGGCAACATTACGTCCAGATCTTGCAATACTAACAATGGCAGGTTTTCTTGATGCAAGGCCTCGAGTTGGCTACTTCTATACTGGAAAAACATCTGAACAGCTTTTAACAGAGAATATTCAAAAATTACTAGTGAGCGATTATTATTCACGGCCTGTAGTAGTGAATGAAAATACTTCTGTTTATGATGCAATCGTTACAATGTTTACAGAAGATGTTGGCACAATTTTTGTTGTAGACAAACTCTCCTTATTAGTGGGGGTAGTTTCCCGCAAAGATTTTCTTCGTGCAAGTATTGGAAAACAGGAACTGACATCTCTGCCTGTGACCATTATTATGACAAGGATGCCAAATGTCGCATATTGCTATTTGGACGAGTTATTGGTGAATGTCGGCAAAAAGTTGATCGAACGAGAAATTGATGCCCTTCCAGTTGTAAAGGATTCAGAAAAGGGGCTTGTTGTAGTGGGAAGAGTAACAAAAACAAATATCACCAAGGCATTAGTTGCTTTGCACAATGAACAAATGCTTTCGTAAAGGGGGAACATTAGATGGAAGAAAGACAAATAATTTATGTGGTTTCGGATTCTGTAGGGGAAACGGCTGAACTTGTTACAAAAGCTGCAATCAGTCAATTTTCAGGGCATAATGTTAATGTTCTCATTAAACGTTTTCCTTTTGTTGAAGACAAGTCAAACATTCATGAAGTGGTTCTTCAGGCAAAACTTGAGCATGGCATGATTGCTTATACCCTTGTCAAACCAGAAATGCGCAAGTATATGAGTGAGCTTGCTGTAGAAGAGGGAGTATATGCTTGCGATATTATCGGGCCAATTATCGATCAATTTCAGATGCATTGGGGGAAAACTCCTTTATATGAACCTGGACTTGTAAGAAAATTAGATGAGGACTATTTTAAAAAAGTGGAAGCGATTGAATTTGCTGTTAAATATGATGATGGCCGAGATCCAAGAGGTTTAGAGAAGGCAGATATTATTTTGATTGGGGTTTCAAGAACCTCAAAAACACCATTGTCGCAATTTTTAGCGCATAAACGGGTCAAAGTTGCAAATGTACCAATTGTGCCAGAAGTGGATCCGCCCAAAGAATTATTTCAGTTGCCGGCAAATAAATGTTTTGGCTTAAAAATTAGTCCTCAAAAATTAAATAATATCCGTAAAGAACGTTTAATTTCGTTAGGGTTAAGCGATAGTGCCAGTTATGCAAAAATTGAACGGATCCAAGAAGAAATAACATATTTTGATCAGATTGTTAATCAAATTGGATGTCCAGTTATTGATGTGACAAATAAAGCTGTAGAAGAAACGGCGAATATTATTTTTAATCTTTATCATCGCACGAAGCACCAATCTTGATTATTTTCATTTAATTAGCACATATAGTTTTATAAAAGAAACATATATTTAATTTGAATGAAATGCTAAAGACTTTGTTTGATAAATAACAAGGTCTTTTACATGTTGAAATAGTAGTGTTATTATTTTTTATTTTTATTAAATTTTTCTAAAAAATCATGGTGTTTTCTGATTATATATACTATAATAAAAAATTGTGATAAAAAAGTATTATAATTTAGGTTTAGAGTTGGCTTATAAGGAATAAACTATTTATTGTGAGAAGTCAAGAAAAAGACATAAAAAAATTCGACAATACTTCTTTCATCGAAAAATAAAATTGTAAGAAGGAATATGTGGAGTGATGTAGAATTACTAGTACATTAGGGAAACATATCATGTATGTTGACGCTGATTCCTGTCCAGTGAAGGAAGAAATTGTCGAAATTGCCAAATGCTATTCTGTCGAAGTATTATTTGTTGCTTCCTATGCTCATATGACAAGGGAAGAAACAAACATGAAATGGAAATATGTCGACAGCAGCAAAGAAGCAGTGGATTTATTTATTATGAATTCTGTAAAAAAACAGGATATTGTGATAACACAGGATATTGGACTGGCCTCAACGCTCCTGTTAAAGGATGTGTATGTTCTCTCTCCAAGGGGTAAGTTAATGGAGGAGAAAGATATAGCGACTGCATTGGATATGCGTTACTTATCAGCCAAAGCAAGAAGAAGAGGCATTTATGGAAAAGGTCCCAAATCTTTTACAGAAGCAGACCGAAAAAATTTTAAAAGAAATTTAATAAAGATTTTGTCGAAATTTGAAGGAGTTTAATACAGCTGTGTCGAATATCCTTTATGTAGGTAGGATTTTTTAAAGGGAGATGCTTTAAATGGTTGGGCGAATTCCTGAAGAAAAAATAAATGAAATAAAACAAGCAATTGATATCGTGGATGTAATTGGCGAACATGTCCAATTAACAAAACAAGGGCGCAATTTTCTTGGATTATGTCCATTTCATGGGGAAAAAACCCCATCCTTTTCTGTTTCACCTGAAAAGCAAATTTTTCATTGTTTTGGATGCAATGCAGGTGGAAATGTATTTTCCTTCCTTATGGATCTTGAAGGATTTTCTTTTCAAGAAGTCGCTGCTAAATTAGCAAATAGAGCACATGTTGATCTTGGCATAGACATAGCGGATGTTGAAAAGAAAAAAAGCATTCCTGATTCACTGCAGCAAATGATGGATGCGCATGATTTATTATCTAAATTCTATCATCATTTGCTTGTAAACACAAAGGATGGTCAACATGCTTTGGAATATTTATTAAATAGAGGCTTTACACTTCCTATCATTGAGAAGTTTCAAATAGGATATTCCTTGTCATCATGGGATATTGCAGTGAAATTTTTAGCAAAAAGAAAATATGATGGGACTTTAATGGAAAAGGCTGGACTAATTATCAAAAGCGATAAGGAAAATAAATATTTTGATCGTTTTAGGGATCGCATTATTTTTCCCATTATGGATCGCAACGGGAATACGGTCGCTTTTTCAGGTCGTGCACTTGGAGACAGCCATCCTAAATATCTTAATAGTCCTGAAACGCCAATCTTTAATAAAAGCAGTACACTTTACAATTTTTCTTCCGCACGGTCTAGCATTCGCAAATCGCAGCAAGCTGTTCTTTTTGAAGGATTCGCCGATGTGATTGCAGCCTCTAGATCTGGGATTGAAAATGGAGTAGCAACAATGGGTACTTCGCTTACGGATGAACATATTTCAATTCTAAAAAGAAATTCACAGACAGTCACTATTTGTTATGACTCTGATTCTGCTGGTATTGAAGCGGCTTTTCGTGCAGGCCAACTATTAACAAAAGCAAACTGCCAAGTGAAAGTGACTGTATTGCCAGATGGAATGGATCCTGATGATTATGTTAACCAGTATGGAGAAGAAAAACTGCAAAATGAAATTCTCCATAATGCCCTTCCATATATGGGTTTTAAGTTAATGTATTATCGCAGAGGAAAAAATCTTCAAAATGAAGGAGATAAGCTGGAATATATAGAAAAGGTATTAGGTGAAATTGCTAAGCTTGAAAAGGTTGTGGAAAAAGATTTATATATAAGGCAACTTTCCAGCGAATTTTCAATTTCTTTAGAAGCATTGCAACAGCAAGAAAAACAACTGACGAATTCTTTACAAATAAATAATTCAAATAAAAGCATTAGTACACCAGTAAAGCAATATAGTGTAAAAAAACAAGTGAAAAATTTATTGCCTGCATATCAAACAGCAGAAAGAAGATTGCTTGCACATATGTTAAAAAGCGGAGATACAGCTTTTAAAGTGCAAGAATATTTACAAGAAAAAATGTTTAATATTGATGAACATCAAGCAATTTTTACGTATCTTTTAGCTTTTTACGAGTCTGGCCAAAGTTCAGATATCAGCTCTTTTATCAACTTTATTACGGATAATGAGCTTAAGCGGATGGTAGTTGATATTGAAATGATGGATATTAATGAAGAATTAAGCAACCAAGAATTAATGGACTATATGAAGCAAATTTTAAACTATGAAAAACTAGTGGAAATTAAAGAGAAAAAACTAAAGCAAAAAGAAGCTGAAAGACAACAAAATTATGTGGAAGCAGCTAAGATTGGCATGGAAGTGCTCTCGTTGGAGAAATCATTAAAATAAATGAAAAATGATGGTCTTGATTTTTTGGAAGGAGGGGGACATATGGCTGAAAAGTCGACCCGTTCAAAAGAAATTGAAACGGAAATGACCCTTGATCAGGTAAAAGAACAATTAACAGAAGTAGGTAAAAAAACTGGTGTACTTGCGTATGATGATATTGCAGAAAAATTATCCAGTTTTGAGCTGGATTCCCACCAAATGGATGAATTTTATGAGTTTTTGGGGGACCAGGGAGTGGAGCTGATTGGCGATGGAGAGAATGAAGCTCCTAATGTTCAAGAACTTGCTAAAGGAGAAGAAGAATTTGATCTAAATGATCTGAGTGTACCTCCTGGCGTCAAAATAAATGATCCAGTTCGTATGTATTTAAAAGAAATTGGCAGAGTGGATCTGCTGTCTGCTGAAGAAGAAATTAAATTGGCGAAACGCATACTAGAAGGCGATGAGGAAGCAAAACGCCGCCTTGCCGAAGCAAACTTGCGCCTTGTTGTAAGTATTGCCAAAAGATATGTTGGACGGGGCATGATGTTCTTAGATTTAATCCAAGAAGGAAACATGGGCTTAATTAAAGCTGTTGAAAAGTTTGACTATGAAAAAGGCTTTAAGTTCAGTACGTATGCTACATGGTGGATTCGTCAGGCCATTACAAGAGCGATTGCCGATCAGGCGAGAACAATTCGCATACCAGTTCATATGGTAGAAACGATCAATAAACTAATACGTGTTCAGCGTCAATTACTGCAGGATTTAGGGCGTGAACCGACTCCTGAAGAAATTGGCGAAGATATGGATTTAACTCCAGATAAAGTAAGAGAAATATTAAAAATTGCTCAAGAACCAGTTTCATTAGAAACACCAATTGGGGAAGAAGATGATTCCCATTTAGGTGATTTCATTGAGGATCAAGATGCTACATCACCATCTGAACATGCGGCATATGAATTATTAAAAGAGCAGCTAGAAGATGTCCTTGATACATTGACGGACCGCGAAGAAAATGTATTAAGATTACGTTTTGGTCTTGATGACGGCCGTACACGTACACTAGAAGAAGTAGGTAAAGTGTTTGGTGTAACCCGTGAACGGATTCGTCAAATTGAAGCTAAAGCACTAAGAAAATTAAGACATCCGAGCAGAAGCAAACGTCTAAAAGATTTCTTAGAGTAAGATTTTTGAACACAGCTTTGAAAAGTAGTTGTAAAGAAATAGTTGACTTCTTACAATGGAAGTAGCTATTTCTTTTTTTTGTTGAATAAGAGTTAATAAATCAATGATTTACAATGTTCGTAAAGTTAGCTCATCCCTATATGCCACCTTTTTTTAAAGGAAGTGATTTACTAATGAATGAAAATAGAAAAACCATTATTGTTAAAGAAATTGTGTACTGGAAGGAAAATCGTATGCTTCCTGAGCATTATTGTGATTATTTATTAACACTCTACACAGAAGGAAATCATCCTGCAAAAGAAGCAGACTCGATAAGCAAAAGTAGTTTAACCCTTTTTTTAGGCAGTCTCTGTTTATCATTTATTCCAATAATAGTATTTTTATTTTATTTTACTGAATTGTCTTTTATTTTGCAAATGAGTATTTCACTAATTTTTCTGACTTTTTGCATTGGAAGCATTTATTTTTTAAAATATAGACACTTAGGAGCAGATATTGCAATTTCCGCTGCTGTGCTAATTTTTTTGCTTGCAAGTGTACATATGGTGATACAGCTGTTTCCAGGAAATTTAATGATGCTTAATAGCATGTTAATATTCCATTGTTTAATATGGTTTATTACAGGTAGAAAGTTTAAGCTATTATATTTGACCATATCATCCTGTGTTGGATTTATTTTATTAATTGGTCTTTTTTTCTATAAAATATCTTAATTTCGATGATGATTTTGCAACAAAGCGCAACAATATTTATACTAATAAAAGAAATAGTTGTGGAAAAAATAGCTTCAATATGATTTATTTTGGCTGCTTTCTCAAAAGAAAAAAGACGAAGCAGGATGGAGCAGCCTGAATACGGATGAGAAGGGTACGGTACTCGTCCATGGAAAGGGAAGTCTTCAGACTGTGTTTTTAAAAGCAGCAATCGATACAAAAACAGTTTTTATTTTTTAGAAATGTGGTGTAAAAATGAACACGGAGAAATTATCAAAACGGCTAGAAACAGTCGCAAAATATATTCCAGAAGGTGCAAAGTTTGCTGATATAGGTTCTGATCACGCCTATTTGCCTTGTTATATGCTGAAAAAAAATAAAGCTAGCTTTGCAATTGCAGGAGAAGTGGTAGAAGGGCCTTATAAATCTGCATGTACGCAAGTAAGACAAGAGGGCCTAACTTCTGTGATTTCTGTTCGCAAAGGAAATGGCTTAGAAGTGGTGGAATTAGGGGAAGTGGATTGCATAACGATTGCTGGTATGGGAGGATCGTTAATTGCTAGCATTCTTGAACAGGGGAAAAAAAAGCTTTCCACCGTAAAACGTTTGATTCTTCAGCCAAACATTCATGCCTATGCGATTCGCGTATGGCTATTAGAAAATAAGTGGAAATTAGTGCGAGAAGAAATAATAGAAGAGGATGGAAAAATTTATGAAGTGCTTGTTGCCGAACAAGGGAAAATGGGGCTGCAAGATAAATTAAATGAAGATGCAGTCCTATTATTAGGCCCTTTTTTGATGCAAGAAAAAAATAGTATCTTTCAGAAAAAATGGACATCTGAAATTAACAATTGGCAGAGGATACTAGCAAAACTAAAAGCAGCTCCTGATTCTGAAGAAAATAACCAAAAGAAAAAAGAACTCATAGAAAAAATCACTTTAGTGGAGGAGGTTTTGTTTGATGAAACAAATTAATGGATATGAAATTATTTCTCTATTTGAACAGTTTTCTCCTAAAGCCTATGCAATGGAAGGAGATAAAATTGGATTGCAAGTTGGCGACTTAAGCCGTCCGGTAAAAAATGTGATGATTGCACTCGATGTGTTGGATGAAGTAGTAGAGGAGGCTATTGCAAATAAAGTAGATCTAATCATTGCTCATCACCCGCCCATTTTTCGTCCTTTAACAAAAGTTACAAATGATAATCCAACTGGTCGATTAATGGAGAAATTGATTAAGCATGATATATCTGTGTATGCTGCCCATACAAACTTAGATGTAGCAAAAGGTGGGGTGAATGATTTATTAAGTGATGCCCTAGGACTAATCGATACAGAGGTTCTTATTCCTACATATGAAGATAAATTGAAAAAACTGATTGTTTATGTACCAAAAGAAGCGGAAGCAGATGTCAAAAGTGCATTAGGTGATGCAGGTGCTGGATCAATTGGAAACTATACCCATTGTTTGTTTTCAACAGATGGGCAAGGACAGTTTAAACCAGGAAGCGATGCAAATCCGTATATAGGAACACACCATGTATTAGAAACTGTTCAGGAAGCGAAAATAGAAACTGTTATTCCAGCTTCATTAGAAAAAAAGGCGATAAAAGCGATGCTAAAAGCTCATCCGTATGAAGAAGTGGCATATGATTTATTTGACCTGCAAACTAGCGGGGAGCAATTAGGGTTAGGAAGAATCGGCAAGTGTGAGGAAATGACGCTTTCAGAGTTTGTTTTGAAGGTCAAAAAAGTATTAGAAGTGGATACAGTTAGAGTGGTAGGAGACTTAAATGCCAAAGTAAAAAAAGTGGCTGTACTTGGGGGAGATGGCAATAAGTACTTCTCTCAAGCCTTATTTAAAGGGGCAGATGTGTATGTTACAGGAGATATGTATTATCATGTTGCACATGATGCCAAAGCGCTTGGCTTAAATATTATTGATCCAGGCCATAATGTGGAAAAAGTAATGAAAAAAGGGGTTTCCAAAAAGTTAACAGCAATGTGCTTAGAAAAGGGCTATAATGTTTGTATTTTTCCATCGGAGATTCATACAGATCCATTTCAATTTGTTTAATAGCTATAGAAAAAAAGATAAAAAAGTCGGAATTTGCTTCCGACTTTTTTATCTTTTTACTTTTGGCAGTATTTTGTGCAATGGAACTTTTTTCTGCCGATCCCATGTATTCTCATCATTTGGATCATACTGATCAAGAAAGTTTATCACTTCTTTTGTAATAGGAGTAGGAGTAGAGGCTCCTGCTGTCACTGCCACAACATTAGCATTTTCGAGCCATTCCAGCTGCAATTCAGAAATATCTGCAATTCGATAGGCTGTAGTATGGGAGATTTCTTCGGAAACTTGTGCCAAACGATTGGAGTTATTGCTTTTAGGATCTCCAACTACAATCAATACATCAGCTTCTCCAGCTTGTTTAGCAACCGCTTCTTGTCTTACCTGTGTCGCTAAACAGATTTCTTTATGAAATTCTGCATGGGGGAATTTTAATTTAATGGATTCCATCAAGTCGGCAACATCCCATTGGCTCATCGTCGTTTGGTTGGTAACAAGTATTTTTTCTCGTGTAATCGTTAACTTTTCCACATCATTAATTGTTTCCACAAGAGAAACAGCATGTGGAGCAACTCCAACTGCTCCCTCTGGTTCTGGATGCCCTTTTTTCCCTATATATATAATAAAATAGCCTTCTTTTTCTTTTTCTTGTATTAAATCATGTGTTTTTGTTACATCAGGACAAGTTGCATCCAATGTAACCAAACCTTTTTGTTTAGCTATTTCTCGTATTTCTGGCGATACACCATGTGCTGTAAAAATAACTGTGCCAGTATCCACTTTTTCTAGAATTTCTTTGCGATTTTGTCCATCTAATGTAATGATGCCATCTTCTTCAAAAGCATCGGTAACATGTTTATTATGAACAATCATGCCAAGAATATAGATCGGACGTGGCAATGATTTATCTAATGCCGCATTACGGGCAATAACCATCGCGTCAACTACCCCATAGCAATAACCCCTCGGGGCAATCTTAATTACTTTCATTTTTGAATTCCTCCCGCATAGGCAAGTCTCTATTTTCGATTCGTTCCTTTTAATAAGTAACGAAAATTCTCTCTGTAACAATTCTATTATATAGAAATATGCACAGAAAACAAAGCATTAGAACATTTTGAGGAAAAACACCAAAAAAAAATAGAATCTTAGATACAATTCTATTTTTGATAAGGTTTATTAAAAAATCAGATTAGTTAACATTTTTTCCTACACATATAGCTTAGGAATAGATGATCCATTATTTTTTTTTGGTGTCTGGATTTTCCGTTCTTCCTCAGAAACATCTATTTCCACATCTTTGGATGAAGGAGTCGTTTTGTTAGAATGCTGTTTGATTGGCATGGTTTCGATTGTTTTTTCATTTGCTGGCATGGTTGTTTCAGTTGCAGTATTGTTTTCATCAGCGGTCCCGGTGTTTTTTAACCCTCTATAGAGCTTCCACATTGCTGGGATATTGCGAACCATTGGCCCATATTGATTAATCATTGGACCAAGCTGGCTAGCGGTGTTAAGAAATTTTTGGGAATTGGCTAAAAAGCCATTAATAGAGGCCGGATTTGTTATTGTTTTTAAGAGACCTCCTCCAGCCCCAGCACTTCTTGCCCCAGCACTAGCAGCGCCAGCGGCATTTGCAGCGCCTTTATTTCCTCCTCCAAGAAGTTTAGACAAAATACCGCCTCCACTTCCTCCATTACGGGCTCCAGCGTTTCCAGCAATTTTCCCCAAGCCAGGACTTCTTGGACCGCCGCGGAAATTAGCTGGTCCTTGTGGCATCATTCTGCCTCCCATTCCTCTTTGAAAAGGCATCTGTTGTCTTGGTGGCATAGTCTTGCCTCCTTTCACTATTTCTCTTTTATAGACTATGCGCTTTCTATCTGTTGTGTTTAGGTTTTATGAGGAAGAGTGCAAAATAGATGATTTTTGCGGGTTTAGAAAAATCTTTAATAGCTGGGGAGCTTTTTTATAAATGGAGGATAAAAAGATAAGAAAGCATACTAAAATAAAAAAAATTCGTTAAAACTAATTAATACATAGTATTAGTGGTCTTTTAGCCAAAACTTTATTATAATAACATGATGAACAAGTGAGCAAATGTATGGAGTTCTAATGAAAATGGCGAATTTCCCCAGTTAACCCTCTCATAAGGGAAAGCTTTATTCTGCGCTTTTAAACATTTGCGATACTATTAAGGAGTTTAATGATGAGTACAACAAAATTTGATCGATATAATTTAAAACCATTTATTATAAAAGCGGTAGAAGAGTTAGGTTTTTATGAACCGACAGAAATCCAGGCGAAAGTAATGCCTTTAATGTTAAAAGGGGAAAGTGCTATTGGACAATCTCAAACGGGCACAGGAAAAACCCATTCTTATTTATTGCCTATTATGCAAAAAATAGAACCAGAAAAACAGCAGGTTCAAGCAGTTATTACAGCGCCAACAAGAGAATTGGCAGCACAAATTCACCAAGAAATTTTAAAAGTGGCAAAACATTCAGAAACAGAAATAACATCCCGCCTGTTTATTGGTGGCACAGATAAACAAAGAACAATTGAAAAATTAAAAGCCCAGCCACATATTGTAGTAGGCACGCCAGGAAGAATTAATGATTTAGTACAAGAACAAGCTTTAGTAGTATATACGGCAACTACTTTAATCGTCGATGAAGCAGATTTAATGCTGGATATGGGATTTATAGAAGATGTAGATCAAATTGCAGCCAGAATGACAAAAAATTTAAATATGTTTGTTTTTTCGGCAACTATTCCAGAAAAATTAAAACCATTTTTGAAAAAATATTTAGAAAATCCTACTTTTATTCAAATTGAGCCAAAACAATTAACTGCTGCAAAAATTGAACATATTCTTATTCCATCTAGACATCGCGATAAAGTGACAACTGTTTATGAAGCTTTAAAGAGCTTTAATCCTTATTTAGCGATTGTATTTACAAATACCAAACAAAAATGTGATGAAGTGGCCGCTGGCTTAAGCAATAGAGGATTAAAGGCAGCAAAACTTCATGGAGGGTTAACTCCACGAGAACGAAAAAAAGTAATGAAACAAATATTGGATTTAGAATACCAATACATTGTAGCTACAGATCTTGCTGCAAGAGGAATTGATATTAAAGGAATTAGCCATGTTATTAACTATGAGTTGCCAACAGATTTAGATTTTTATGTCCATCGTGTAGGAAGAACGGCACGTGCCGGCTACTCTGGAATTGCGCTGACGATTTATGAAACATCTGATGAAGATGCATTAAATCAGTTGGAGAAACTGGGTGTAGAATTTAAAAATATGGATTTGAAAAATGGCGAGTGGGTTGCTATTGATGATCGCAACCGCAGAAAAAAACGCACAAGACAAACGGATGAGATTGATGCGAAAGCAAAATCTTTGGTTCAAAAACCAAAAAAAGTAAAGCCAGGATACAAAAAGAAAATGCAGCGTGAAGTAGAGAGCATTAAAAAAAGAGAAAGACGAATAAAAAGCAAAAAAAGATAACCATTCTAACCTTAGGATGCAGGATACAAAGAGGAGAGAGAAATATTGCTTAAGATAGGTTCTCATGTCAGCATGAGCGGCAAAAAGATGTTAGTAGGGGCAAGTGAAGAGGCTGTTTCTTATGGAGCCAATACATTTATGATCTATACAGGTGCACCTCAAAATACACGCAGAAAAAAAATAGAGGAGTTAAATATTGAAGCTGGAAGACTTCATATGGAGCAAAATGGCATAAATGAAATTGTTGTCCATGCCCCATATATCATTAATATGGCAAATACGACAAATCCAGCGACATTTGAACTTGGTGTGAATTTTTTGCGCACAGAAATTGAGCGAACAGAAAGTTTAGGAGCAAAACAAATTGTTTTGCATCCTGGAGCACATGTTGGTGCAGGAGCGGACATTGGCATTAAACGAATCATTGAGGGGTTGAATGAAGTTCTAACTGGCAATGAGAACTTGCAAATCGCATTAGAAACAATGGCAGGCAAAGGGACAGAATGCGGCAGAAGTTTTGAGGAGCTTGCGATGATTATGGACGGAGTAGTGCATAATGACAAGCTGTCTGTCTGTTTTGATACTTGCCATGTCCATGATGCAGGCTATAACATTGTAGAAGATTTTGATGGTGTACTTAACGAATTTGACCGAATTATTGGTGTGGATAAGTTAAAGGTGCTGCATATTAATGACAGCAAAAATGCTAGTGGCATGCGAAAAGACCGTCATGAAAATATCGGTTTTGGCCATATTGGTTTTGCAGCATTAAATAAAATTGTTCATCATCCACAGCTTATGGATATTGTGAAAATTTTAGAAACACCATATGTTGGAGAAGATAAAAATAATAAAGCAGCCCCATATAAGCATGAAATTGCTATGCTAAAGGCACAAATTTTTAACGAAAATCTTTTAGTAGATATCATGCAAGGTTAATAAGAATGGCTGATTAGAGTGAAAGATGGAAAACTCCTGTGGGATTAGCGGACCAAGTGAGACCTCGAGGCTCACCGCCCGCCCCGTGGAAAGCGAGAATCCTTCACTGCAATCAACCTCCTTCTTTAAAAGCAATAAAGTTTACGAAAACAGCCTTAACGAAAAATGCAAAAATTAGGTTTTTCAGCAAATGGAATAGGTAGGTTCTTGAGCGATTAGAAGAGACCCGGCAAAGTGCTTCTTCGCTCATGGGAAGCGAAAATGTATGCAAGCTGCTTGATTTTAAAAGCAGCAATCTATATGAAAAAAATCCAAGAAATAAAGAAGCCAGTTGAAAAGCTTTCCTTTTCAACTGGCTTTTTAGCATGTATTTTTTCAGCCATTATGTGTAAAGATACATTTTTTTAACTTGTGAATAGGTTAAAAAGCTGATTAACTTCTTTTGCGGTGGCTGGACTTGTAATTTTAGCCATATCCTTAACTAATTGTGCTCTTTCTGATGGGTTAAAAATATTGATTTTTTTTCCATGCAAATGATTTGCTAATTTTTCCGCTTCATCATTTGTAAGGGCAATTTTAAATTGTTTGCTGTACTTTAATAATTCAGGCGCAGTTATATTGCTAACCTTATGATTAATAATATTTTCAAAAATTTTCATGTCATCACTCCCCATTCTAAACATATGAAAGAGCGGCGAAAATTGTGCCTATTTTTTTTAGGTATTATTAAATAACTCTATAGGTAGCTTAGTTTAGTTGTTTTAGAAATAATATTATTTTTTAAAAGTGATTAGTGCTTGCTTTCTTTTTGTGCTTCTTGTATACTATTTTAGATAAATCGTAACGATTACTATATTAAAAAAATAGCTGACATATAAGATAACAAATGGAGATGGGAGAATGAATGTTCAACAAGCATTAGAAATATTAAAGGAAAAAGGATATAAACATACTGGAAAAAGAGAAGACATGCTTGAATTATTTGCAACTAAAAACAAGTATATTACTGCAAAAGAAGTGCTTGATGCTCTAAAAAGTGATTATCCAGGATTAAGTTTTGATACCATCTACCGCAACCTTTCTTTATTTGTTGATTTAAATATTTTTGAGATGACGGAATTAAGCGGCGAAAAACATTTTCGTTTTACATGTTCCCATTCCCATCATCACCATCATTTTATTTGTTTAGAATGCGGGAAAACAAAAGAAATTATCACTTGTCCCATGCAGGAACTTACTGATAATTTAAAAGGATATGATGTATCTGGACACAAATTTGAAATTTATGGAAAGTGCCCAGAATGTATCCATTAAAAAAGGGGCTGCCTAATAAGTCCTAAAATAAAAAGAGGGGAAGAAAAACAATTTGTTTTTCTTCCCCTCTTTTTTGAATTTTTAGCGGATCATTGCTGATTTCGCCCATTTATCTACCCAAGCATATGCTTCATTCCAATCAGCTACTCGTATAACACCTTCAGGAATAGGATCTCGGTTATACGGGGTATCAAATAAAAGAACAGGAATTCCGCACTGTTCATGTATCATCACGGCATTATCATGTTTATCTTCAAAAAATAAATCAACTTTATATTTTTTTGCTGCCGAAATTTTATTATGTGTTCCAATTAGATCAATATGGTCGAATGATAGGCCATTATTTGCAAACCATTCTTTTGTTACTTCTAAAAGGTGGGTTCCTCTTGCGCTAATAAAGTATAATTCAAATTCCTCCACCCAATTTTGCAAAACAATATTTGCTCCTTCAGCAAGAGGAGAAGCAGTGTAAATCTTTGGTTCATTTTGTATAAACCATTGATCAAATTCCTCTTTTGGCACATTTACTAATGGATATAAATCATATTCTTTAATGTCATCCAATGTAATATTTAATTGAAAGCTTTCATTTAAATATGGCACAAAAGTTGATGGGCTTGTAACTGTTCCATCAATATCAATTCCAAATCTTAATTTTTTCATCTTTAACTCCTTTTTGCGATTCGCCAATATGCAGCATTTTTTATAGTATGAGTTATCTGGTCCACTTGTATTAGCTTAACAAATATAAACAGGTACGAAAAGCTATTTATATTAACAGCGGAAAATCTTTTCAAGCAAATACCTGTAAGCGATGCTAAACATTTACAGCTATATAGATAAAAAATCTGGAAATCATAATAAATGCTCCTATGAAAGAAAGTGAGGGATCATCATGGCAGATTATAATAGCAATGAAAGAGACGATCTTCAAGATAGAGAGCAATATGGTTCGCCAAAAGATTATTTAGAAGAAACTTCTGCTGAAATCGCACCACCGATTAGATTTAGCAATAGAGAACGCCATATTGAAGGAGAAAGAGAAGGAGGAAAAGGGATAGGAATCACTGCGTTAATCTTATCCGTTTTATCCTTGTTTTTCTGGCCAATTCTACTTGGAGCAGTAGGAATAGTAATGGGATTTATGGCAAGAAGAAGAGGAGCAATCACCTTAGGTTCTTGGGCCATTTCACTTGGAGCCATTTCCATTATTATTGGAATTTTTATCGCCCCGTTCTTTTAACTGATTAAACAAAAGAAACCGAAAAAAGCATAGCTTTTTCGGTTTCTTTTGTTATGGAATATCGATTTCTGATTAAAGGGTTTTTGATCCTCGCTGATTGAAGTTTCCCTTTATTGCTCTTTCAGTTCTGCCGCTTCTTCCACCGCTTTTTTGGCGAAATATTCTTCTGCTATTATATCGATTTCCTTTTTTAATTCTTCTACCATTGTTTCTTCCGGCACTTTACGAACGATTTTTCCTTTGCGGAATAAAAGTCCCTCTCCTCTAGCGCCGGCAATGCCGATATCAGCTTCCCTTGCTTCGCCGGGTCCATTGACCGCACAGCCAAGCACTGCTACTTTAATTGGCGCTTTTATAGTAGAGATATATTCTTCCACTTCATTTGCGATAGAAATAAGGTCGATTTCAATGCGTCCACATGTTGGACAGGAAATTAGTGTTGCTGCATTTGATGATAAACCAAATGATTTTAACAATTCTCGGGCTACTTTTACTTCCTCTACAGGATCAGCACTTAAAGAGATGCGCAGTGTATTTCCGATTCCCTTAGATAAAATTGCTCCTAAACCAGCAGCGCTTTTAACGGTACCAGCAAACAAAGTGCCGGATTCAGTAATGCCTAGGTGCAATGGATAGTCAAATGCCTGTGCAGCTTTTTCATATGCTTCTATTGCCAAGTTAACATCAGAAGCCTTCATAGATACGATAATATCATAGAAATCTAAGTCTTCTAAGATTTTAATATGATGAAGGGCGCTTTCCACCATGCCATCAGCAGTTGGATAACCGTATTTTTCCAGAATTCTTTTTTCTAAAGAACCTGCATTAACGCCTATTCTTATTGGTATTCCTTTTGCTTTTGCCGCTTTTACGACAGCTTCCACTTTTTCTTTTTTGCCGATATTCCCTGGATTGATGCGGATTTTATCTGCTCCGCCTTCGATTGCTTTTAATGCTAAGCGATAATCAAAGTGAATATCTACTACAAGTGGAATATTTATTTGTTTTTTTATATCTGCAATTGCATTTGCTGCACGTTCATCAGGACAAGCAACACGGACAACTTGGCAGCCTGCTTCTTCCAGACGTTTTATTTCTGCAACTGTTGCTTCCACATCATGGGTTTTGGTTGTTGTCATACTTTGAATGACTAGTTCATTATTTCCGCCAATAGTTAAATTCCCTACTTTGATTGGACGGGTTTTCGTACGATGTATAATTTCACTCAATGGTGATTCGCTCCTTTAAATATTGGACACGCCAAATATAAAATGAAATAAAGTGTTCATAATTAAAAATGTACCTTTCCTATTGTAACAATGATATATAAAGATTGACAAGAAACTTGCTGTTTTTTACAGTTGATTTTCTTTTTTGCTGTTTTCTTAAAGGCTGCTGATTTTAAAAGCCACAATTTATACGAAAACAGACTATTTTTTCATTAATGTAAAAATAGCAGAAAAATAATTATTGATGACTGTAAAAAGTTTGTAGAGATTTTTCATTGCAAGTTTGTTGCCAACAATATATTAAATGACAAAAAATATCAAGTTCCATTTCCTGTATAATCAGGGAAATGATAAGTTTTTCCAATTTGAATCTCTTCTGGTGATGTGCCGTCATTTAGTTGTTTGAAATCTTTGATTAATTGATCAATTGTTACGGGAATATTTTTGTTTAATTGTTTTTCTATGATCAGTAGAGCAGTATCCCCTGTTTTCACTTTATAATCAAAGGATGGAAATGAAGAAGAATTAGAGTTGACAGGAACAGCTTGTGAGCTAGAATCAGGTTTTTCTGTATAGTTAAGAGTGCCATGGCTTAAGTCAAAGTAAATAACATAGATAGTAATGAGAACAAGAAAGGTAGCAGCAAGCCGTTTCATTGTTTATGAAGCCTCCTGTTTAATAGAATAAATGCTAGATTTGTATAAGGTATGCTTTATATGCTGCTAATATTCCTTAACAATGTGCTAGATTTGCTGGATCAAAAAGGATGAGGGCTAAAAGGATTAGGAAAAAAGTATTGTATTAAAGAAGAATTTACCTTCTCTTTACAGTGGGTTAATAATCGACTGTCAAAATAGGAGAAAAGGGGGATCTTCATGAAAAAAGGCAAATTTCCAAATAAGAAACGATTGCAGTTATCTATTCGAAAACGATTACTATTATTTGTCATTTTATTGCTGCTGCTAACTACTTTTTCGATTACCTATGTCGCCGTTACAAAATCAAAAGATTTGGCGATAGAACTTATGCATCAGCGTCTTGCTAAAGAAACAAAAGCAACTTATATTATGTCGCAAAATATTATGTTTACATATGTAGATGATCAGGAAAAATTTCAAAAAAAGATAGAGCAGGTTATACATAGTCAAGATGCAGATTTTTTGAAAGACAATATTGAAGGACAATTCTATTTAGTGACAAATGAAGAAATTAAATCTTTTCGTGTGAATAAAAATGATGCTATTCCATTGCCTAATAATGTCGTCAAAGAACTGCGTCAAAAAGAAAATGGGATTATGGAAAAGGAAATTGGAAAGAAAAAATATTCTATTGCTTTTATGAAAATTCAAGAATTAAAAGGGATATATGTGATCGCCGTTCCCCAAGATGATTATTTGCAAGAAGTGAAGACGATAAGTGAAATTATTATCATTGTATCTGGTATTAGCATGATAGTAACGATTTTGATGATTCTTTTAATTGTAAGAGGCATCATAAATCCTTTAAAGGATCTTGGTTATATGATGAGTGAAGTAAGCAAAGGAAATTTAGGGGTAGCAGCAACAAGCGATACTTCAATTCCAGAAATTCAATCATTAGTGCATAGCTATCAAATAATGATAGATAAAATAAGAAGAGTTCTCACAGAATTGCAGTTGTCTAGTGGCGATTTAACAAAAACAGGAAATATGCTTCAAGAACATTCCAATACTATGATAGAAAAAAATAATTTTTTAACTAATATGATAGCAGTAGTAAAAAAAGGAGCGAATGAGACGGCAGTATGTTCAGATAGCACAATTGATGTTTTTCAAGAAATGAAACAAACTATTAAGCGAGTTTCTGCAAGCATGCATGAGATGAATGGAAAAACAAAAACGATGAACGAATGTGCTAATATTGGTGAAATGAATATAAAAGAGCTGTTTCAGTCTTTAAATGACCTTCATTTGGATGTTAGGGAAATGGCAGCTACTATTGGGCAAGTGAAAGCGCAATCGATGTCCATTGAAAATATTATATTTTCTATTCGAAAATTAGCAGACCAGATAAAGCTGGTTGCTTTAAATGCGTCGATTGAAGCAGCAAGAGCTGGAGAAAATGGCAAAGGGTTTGCTGTTGTTGCAGCTGAGGTTGGAACCTTAGCGAATTCATCCAAAAAAGCGACGGAAGAAATTAATGAATTCACAAAAGAAATGGATAAAATTGCGGAAAAAGCTTCTGCAGAAATGGTGCAAATCACAAATCAATTTATGAAATGCTCGCAAATTTCAGAAGAAAGCAGCACTTCTTTTAATCAATTATTGCAAGGAATTAAGGTTGTTAATAAAGAGTTGGATTTTAATCAAGGGAAATTAAAGGAGCTGCAAACCTTTTTGCCGATAATGGAAAATTCCTCCTTGCAATTAGCGGCAATCAGCCAGCAAACATTGGCAAATGCTGATGAGATGAAAGACATTGCTGATATGCATAAAGAAGGGGTGCAAACTAATGCAAAAGTAAATGAAAAGCTAGCTGAATTAGTGCAGACAATTAAAGAAGTTTCTAATGAATTTTTAACGTAAAGCTGTGATTTTTAAATCCATAATAATAATACAGTATTTTCTATTCTAGAAAGTACGTTGTTTTTTGCCACAATAATACTAATGCATAACCATCCGGCGAAGAAGAATATTGCCAAAACCATTTTGTTCACCTCTTGTGTTAAAATACCTGCTGATTAAAAACGGCATTTTAGTCTTTAGAAATTCCAAGTATTAAAATTAGTATGCCTTTAAGCTATAGGAGTTTATGTAAAATAAAAAAGTGTTTTTCAAGTAAATAGCAGTTTTTTCTAGTTCTCATATTGGTTTAAGGAGTTTAGAAGAAGTGGGGATTTTTGAGGAATGACTGCTATTATCGCTGCTGTGAAAGCAACGATAATAAAAAAGGATAAAAACCTTTGCAATTGGCCTTTATCCTTTTTATATTATTGTATATTTTCTTCTGGCTGTTTTTTAAAAGGTACTTCTTTGATGCTAAGGAATAACATAAATAAAGTGACTACCCAATTTAAGAGCATTCCATTTGGTACAGACGTTTGAATTGCATCCATAATGACAAAAAACAGTGTCGGCAATGTCATGCTGTACACAGTAATTCTCCAAAGCTGTCCATATGTTAATGTACGTCTCATTGTGCGTGCAAATAAACTGCCGAAAACAGCAAAAACAAATGCTTCTATTACTTTGGAAATAAGCAATATGATAAAATAAACAACTGCCAAAATCGTAATAAGTATTGGAAGCATAGAATCAAATGCATTTAAAGAAGCCGCGATATCATCTTTTGTAATACTCACATTTCCAAAACTTGAGTATTCAAATGTTTGGGATTGCCCTGCAGCTACAATAATAAATTCTTTTTGTAGTAATGCAACTGTGTTGCCAGATGCGCTGATATTACTTTCTTCATATGTACCAGTAGAATCAATGATAATCGTTAAATCATCCTTATTTATTATGGTAGGCTCTTTTGCATTTGATTTCAGTTCATTGTCTTTTATAGAAAAAGAAAGGGAATCTTCCTCTAATGTATTGGATAGCGACTTGACTCCTTCGTTGATTCCACTGCTTAAATAGTATAAAGCGGGAATGGAGGCCAACAAGGTTAACAAAATAAGATAAAGAATGGTTTTTCCTTTTCCTTGCATGCGAAAGCTAGCTATGTCTCTGGGAGAATAGATGCTTTTGTAAAACTGCTTAAAAATATTCATTTTGACACACCCTTATAAAGATTCATTACTATTTTATCCTCGCAGAAGGATAGATACAAGTTTTGGGCATAATTTAAATAGAAGTAAAAAAATAGCTGGCATTGTTTAGTAGAAAACAGGGTATGTAGTAAAAAAATAATAATGAAAAGGAGTATATATGGATTATATTTATTGGACAATTATTGGGGTGCTTTTTCTTATAGCATATATTGGGCTAGTATACCCGATTATTCCCAGTGTATTATTTATTTTAGCTGGTTTTATTGCATATGGTATATTTTATCATTTTACATCATTTTCCATTCTCTTTTGGATTATTCAAGGCATGTTTGTTCTATTATTGTTTTTAGCTGATTATTTAGCTAATTTAGTTGGCGTGAAAAAATATGGGGGGACAAAAGCTGGCGTATGGGGCAGTACAATCGGCCTTTTAGCTGGTCCTTTTGTTATTCCTGTATTAGGAATAATAATCGGACCGTTTTTAGGTGCGGTAATTGCTGAATTATTGGTAAGCCGGGCAAATTGGAAAACAGCATTAAAAGTGGGGATGGGCTCTTTAATTGGTTTTTTGAGCAGTGTCATTACAAAAGGGGTTATTCAAACAATTATGATTATTTATTTTTTATTACGCATTAACGGGCAGTAAAACCCTAACCTAAGAGATTATAAAAGAAAAAGAGAAATCTATAGGGGAGATAATGGCCTGTAAAAGCCCGGGGGAAAAGAACACAGACTAAGGAAGCCACTCTTTAGTCTGTGTAATCTATATGCTATAGTTGGCCTCAACTTCCAAGCAGGAGAAATGGAGGAAATACTGATGTTTTTAGTTTAAGCCGCATATATCAGCAGGACAGTTTTGACAGTCTACAGCTTGTTTTAAATAGGCAAGGTTTTTTATCGTGAATTTTTGATTGGAGTAAGAAATAATTCCCTCTTCCCGAAGCTCTTTTAAAATACGCTGCATTACTTCTCGGGTACCGTAGGTTAAATTGGCCAATTCTTGATGCGTCAGTGGAAAATCGATTAAAATTCCTTCATCTGTTTTTTTTCCAAAGGAATGGCATAATCGAATTAAAATACTGTATAAGCCTCCTTTTTTCCCATTCATAATTAAATCTTGACATTTCATATGTGCTTTTAAATAGCCATTGCTGAGCCATGTAGTTAGAGCAGTTAAAAGAATAGGATCTTTTATGACAGCTTCTTCGAATTCTTTTCGATCGATTGCAAGTATTTCGCAATCCGTCATTGTTTTAGAAAAAAAATGATACTTTGGAGCATTTTTAAATAGATTGTATTCTAATAAAAGATCTTCATCGTGCAATATTTTTAAGATGAATTCTTTTCCTTTTTCATGAACTCTTCCCAATGATATTGTCCCATTTAATAAAATGAAAATTTGATGAACTGGATCCTTTTCTTGAAATAGTAGGGTTCCTTTTTTTATATGAATAATTTTGTTGATATCAAAAAAGTTTTGGATTAATAAACTGTACAATGATAATTGAATTTCTGTCATATTTTGCACTCCTCTAATTGTTCTCCCACCTTGATTAAAGGATATTGTGAAAAGATTGTCAATCTCAAAATGTTAAATTATGTATAATGAAAAGAAGGAGACAATCATATATAAAGAAAAATCATTGATATAGCAGGGAAAAGCGCATAAGTGACAATTTTGCGAAATTCTTCTTTGTCAGTTCCTTCTTCTGTTAGAAGGGGAGGAAAATATTTGTCCTAAGATAAATGTGAACTATATCACAAGTTGCAAATGATTTTAAAGGCGGTTTGCTCAAAGTGGTTGTTTTAACAGAAAAAACAGGAGAAGCAGATTTTGAGCAGGAGAGCAAATCGAAGTGTATGTAGGCTGATAATTTTAAAGGGCATAATCTTATACGAAAACAGCCATTTTAAAACACTGCTCTTTTTTGCAAAGTTATTGTTTAAAGATTTACAATATGGGTACTTTAATGTTGTTGGCGAATGAAGCATAAACATTGAAAATATAGGAATAATTTGATAATGTTAATGAAAAGGTCATTTCATATTAGTAGTATACAAATAGTTTTAACTTCTGCTAATAAGTAATGCCATTTTATAAAAACTTATATACATAGGAGGAATTAACCATGTCTTTCACTTTACCACAATTACCATATGCATACGATGCACTTGAGCCACATATCGACAAAGAAACAATGAATATTCACCATACGAAACACCATAACACATATGTTACAAATTTAAATAACGCTTTAGAGGGAAATGCTGAACTACTTTCTAAGACAGTAGAAGAAGTTGTTTCTAACTTAGATGCAGTACCTGAAAGTGCACGCACTGCAGTACGCAACAATGGCGGCGGACACGCTAACCATTCATTATTCTGGCAAATAATTTCACCAGAAGGCGGCGGTGAACCAACTGGCGACCTAGCCAGCGCTATTGACAGCAAATTTGGAAACTTTGCAAACTTTAAAGAAGAATTCTCTAAAGCAGCTACTACACGCTTTGGTTCCGGCTGGGCTTGGCTAGTTGTAAATAATGGCGAATTAGAAGTAACTAGCACACCAAACCAAGATTCTCCATTAATGGAAGGAAAAACTCCAGTTCTTGGTTTAGATGTTTGGGAGCATGCTTACTACCTAAATTATCAAAACCGTCGTCCTGAATACATTAATGCATTCTTTAATGTAATCAACTGGGAAGAAGTATCAAAACGTTTTGCTGCTGCAAAATAATCATTAGTGTAAAAGCAGGGGCTGTACTCAAAAGTCATTTTTTAATGACTTTCGGGACAGCCTTTTTTTTATGATGGCTTTGTTTGCAAGTGGATTTTATTTACATAGATCTGCAAGAAAATATCATCTTTTGTTTTCTCTATATTAGATGTATAACTAACTAATTTTTGATAGAAACTACCCTAGAACAAAGGGGAGTTTTTTATGATGAAAAATAAATTGCTTGGCGATGTTGAACTGACAAAAGATTTGAATTTATTGCTGCTTATTGGAGGATTATACTCATTAAGCATTGCTCTTTCTAATACTTTTGTAAATATCTTTTTATGGAAGCAGTCTGGAGAATTTAAAGATTTAGGCTTATATAATATGGCGATTATCATTTTGCAGCTAGCAACTTTTATTTTAGCAGGTAGATGGGCGAAAAAAATTGACAGAGTCATTGTACTGAGGATTGGGGTTATCTTTTTAGCAGTGTTTTATTTAGCTGTTTTATTTATAGGAGACAAGGCCGCTTCATTTTTGCTGTTATTAGGAGGTTTGCTTGGAATAGGCTATGGTTTTTACTGGTTGGCTTTTAATGTGCTGACATTTGAAGTAACAGAGCCGGAAACAAGAGATTTCTTTAATGGGTTTTTAGGTATTTTAACGTCGGCCGGAGGGATGATTGGACCCATCTTAGCTGGATATATTATTTCTTCCTTTACTAAATCTACTGGATATATGGTTGTATTTGGAATTTCACTTGGTTTGTTTTCGTTGGCTGTAGTGTTAAGCTTCTTTTTGAAAAGGCGCCCTGCTAGCGGTCAATATTTATTTGCACGAATTATTAAAGAAAGGCAAAATAATAAAAATTGGAAATATATAACCAATGCGCATTTTTTCCAAGGAATGAGGGAGGGCACATTTGCCTTTGTTATAACAGTATTTGTATTTATTGCGACTGGAAGTGAAATGGCATTAGGGAAATTTGGTTTAATCAATTCCGGAATTTCCTTTGTCGCCTATTATATTGTTTCGAGAACAATCAAAAATGATAATCGCAATAAAGCTATTTTAAGCGGCGGGATTTTGTTGTTTTTCTCCATGTTTATTATCATCTTTGATTTTTCTTATACGAAATTATTAATTTATGCAGGGATAATAGCTGTAGCTTATCCGCTGATTTTAGTCCCTTATACAAGTTTAACATTTGATGTAATTGGAAGAGGATGGAATGCAGGCGAAATGCGGATTGAATATATTGTTGTTCGTGAAATGTATTTAAATTTGGGACGGCTATTGTCTGTTTTAATTTTTATTGTTGGAGTTAGTTTTTTTAATCCTGATCATGTATTGCCGTATATTTTATTTGTTTTAGGCACAGGACACACGATTATTTATTTTTGGACAAAAAATATTCACTTTGAACAAAGGAAAAATATATCAAAATAAATTTCTCTACTAGTCAGACTGTATAGTAAGTCGCCTGAACTTACTATACAGTCTTTTGGTTTTTTTGTATGATTATGACGTATAAATTCCACCAAATTAGCAATTGTCCTAGATATATCCAAAAATATTCGATAAAATAACAGAGTGGAGAAAGTGTGGTGTTTTCAAATGGGGGAAAAAAAGAGAAAGAAAAAAAATCAATTTCCACTTCGGTTAAATATTTTATTTTTTGTAGTGTTTTTGCTGTTTTCTGCTTTGATACTGCGTTTAGGATTTGTGCAGATTGTCTACGGCGACGATTATAAAAGAGAATTAGAAAAAAAAGAAGATGTTATTATCAGCACTCAAGTTCCTAGAGGAGAAATGTATGATCGGAATGGCCATAATATTGTCAGCAATAAGGCGAAAAATTCCATTACATATACCAATTGGGATGTAAAAGCAAAAGATATGCAAAATACGGCAGAAAAGCTTGCTAGACTAATCAAAATGGATACAGAAGATGATCTGAAAAAGATTACAGAAAGAGATAAAATTGATTATTGGATTCTTCTTCATGAGAAAGAAGCAAAGGAAAAGGTGACAAAAAAAGAAGATGCGGAGCTGCAAGAGGCGTATAAAAACGATTCAAAAAAATATCAAAAAGCTTATAATGAACTTCTTCGTTCGAGAATTACAAAAGAAGAGATTAATAGTTTTTCTAAATTTGAGCTGGAAACGCTGGCAATCTACAGAGCCTTTAACAGCGGCTATTACTATACACCGCAAATCGTAAAAAATAATGGGGTAACAGATGAAGAGTTTGCTAGAGTCAGTGAACATTTGGCAGAATTGAAGGGTGTGGACACAGCAAAAGATTGGGATAGAACGTATGCTTACGGTTCCACCTTAAAAACAGTGCTTGGCAATGTATCCAGTTCTCAAAGAGGGGTGCCTGCTGAAGCAAAAGACAGCTATTTGGCAAAAGGCTACAGCATGAATGATCGTGTCGGCCTCAGTTATTTAGAAAACCAATATGAAGATATTCTAAAGGGACAAAAAAAGAAAATTAAATATATAAAAGATAAAAAAGGCAATATCGTTGATTCAAAAGTTTTAACAGATGGAGAATCAGGAAAAGATCTGGTTTTGACCATTGATATGAAGCTGCAGCTGGAAGTAGAAAAAATTATTGAGGAAGAATTAAAAAGAACCAAAAGAGGCTATGCAGGAACTTATCTTTTAGACAGGGCTTTTGTTGTATTAATGGATCCAAAAACAGGAGAAATTTTGACAATGGCCGGCAAAATGCTTGGCAAAGATGATAATGGCAACCAGCAGGTGCAGGATTTTGCTCTTGGGAATATTACAACCTCTTATAACGTAGGATCCACGGTTAAAGGAGCGATGGTGTTAACAGGCTATAAAGAGGGAGTTATTCATCCATACTCTGGTTATCTTGATGAAGTGATGCAAGTAAAAGGATCTCCGCCTTTTAAGTCATGGAAAACAATGGGCTATATTAATGACTTAACGGCATTGCAACAATCTTCCAATGTCTATATGGCAAAAACAGCGATTGCAATTGGAAAAGGGCACTATAGTTATGGGCAGCCATTAGATACTCGTACTTCAGAGGCTATTTCCACTATCCGCAATTCATTTGGAGAATTTGGGCTCGGTGTTAGAACAGGCATTGATCTTCCAAATGAAATGGTAGGTTTTAAAGGACAAGATACACAAACACCTGGTAATTTAATGTTCTTATCAATTGGACAATATGATACGTATACAAATATGCAGCTTGCCCAATATGCTTCAACAATCGCAAATGGGGGCTACCGCATACAGCCTCATATTGTAAAAGAAATACGAGATCCGTCGCTAGGGGAAGAAAAACTTGGGGGCATGGTGCAGGAAATTCAGCCAAAAGTATTAAATAAAGTCGATTTAGAGCCAGGCTGGATTGAGCAAATACAAAAAGGATTTCGTATGGTGATGACTAGCGGTACAGGAAAGGTTTTTGCAGGAACTTCTTATCAGCCGGCAGGAAAAACAGGAACAGCCCAAGCTTTTTATGATGGACCCCTCCGCAGCAATTACAGTGCGCCTCCGCAAGTAATGAATGTCAGTTTAATTACGTATGCACCATATGAAAATCCGGAAGTGGCAATGGCAGTGCTTGTACCGTGGGTGTATACAACAAACAGTGGACCATCGCCAAACCTAACGATTGGAAAACGTGTCCTGGATAAATATTTTGAAATGAAAAAAGAAGAAGCGGCTAAATAAAAAGCGGCTGACTTAAAAAGTGCAACGGAAGGAAAAAAGAATAGCATTTACAAATAACGGAAGCTGCAAACGATGATTCATCATGGTTTGCGGCTTTTTTTACGAGGAAAAAATGTGGGGATTTTTGGATGAATTCTTTTTAGAAAGATGCATGCCATTGTATAGTTGTCAGTCCTTTATCTTTAGATATTTTTCTAAATAAAAAGGACGATAAAGGAAAATAGTAAGATAAACAAGAAAAGTGGGAGAAAAGAACACTTATTTTGCAAAATGAATCTAGTAATTTATTCCAATAGGTTATTAATAGAATTATCAAGCCGTTTCTATTACAATAGAACAAGAATTGATTTGAAGGAAGTGTGCTGAAAGTTGGAAAAAAAGAAAAAAAAGAAAACTATACCAATTCGTCTTAATATTATTTTTTTCGCTGTATTTTTATTGTTTTCTGCATTGATCCTCCGTTTAGGATTTGTGCAGATTGTTTATGGCGAAGATTATAAAAGAGAGTTGGAAAAAACAGAAGATGTTACGGTAAACACATCAGTGCCTCGTGGGAAAATTTACGATACAACAGGGAAAACGATTGTGGATAACAAAGCAAAAAATGCCATAACATATACAAATACTGGTGTAAAGCAAGAAGAAATGCTGAAAACAGCAAAACTTTTGGCAACATATATAAAAAAAGATACAAAAAAAGTAACAGAACGGGATAAACAAGATTATTGGATGATAAAAAATCCAAAAGAAGCAGAAAAGAAAGTGACGGCTGCAGAAAAAAAGAAATTGCAGGAAAAATATACGGATGAAGATGAATACAATAAGCAGGTATACAAACTGCAGCTAGAGCGAATTACAGAAAAAGAATTGAATACATTAACACAAAGTGATTTAGAAATAATCGCGATTTACCGAGAATTTTCAAGTGGCTATAAATTAACGCCTCAGATGGTAAAAAATGAAGATGTAACAGATAAAGAGCTTGCCGTTGTCAGTGAAAATTTAGAATCTCTTCCTGGAGTCGAGACGACAACGGATTGGGATCGCATGTATAAATTTAAAGATACATTAAAAACAGTTTTAGGAAATGTCAGTTCTTCAGAAAAAGGTTTGCCGGCAGAGAAGCTGGAGTATTATGAATCAAGAGGGTACAGCCGCAATGATCGTGTCGGGACAAGCTATTTAGAATTGCAATATGAAGATGTATTAAAAGGCCAAAAAGAGAAGGTTCGCAATAAAACCGATAAATCTGGAAACATCACCAGTACGGAAATTATTGCAGAAGGGCAAAGAGGAAATGATTTAGTGCTTTCTATTGATATGGAGCTGCAATTAAAAGTAGAAAAAATTATTGAAGAAGAGCTCCGCAAAGCAAAACAATCAGCTGGAACAGGGCTTTTAGACCGTGCCTATGTGGTATTAATGAATCCAAATACCGGCGAAATATTATCAATGGCTGGGAAACGGTTAGAAAGAAATGCTGAAACAGGAAAAATGGAAATGACTGATGATGCTCTTGGAAATATTACAACAACTTATAATGTGGGATCTGTTGTAAAGGGGGCGACTGTTTTAGCGGGATATAAAACCGGTGCAATTTCTCCAGGAACAGTATTAAGTGATTCAGGACTAAAAATTGCAGGTACTCCATTAAAAAAATCATGGACATATATGGGAGATATCAATGAATTAACAGCATTGCAAAGATCTTCCAACGTTTATATGTTTAGAACCGCTATAAAAATTGCCGGCGGAACATATGCGTATAATCAGCCACTAGATCTTGATACTACTGCTTTTACGACAATGCGTAATTATTATGCACAATTTGGATTAGGCGTACGTACCGGAATAGATTTGCCTAATGAGCAGACTGGGTTTAAAGGAGCGAGTCTAAAACCTGGATTTCTGCTTGACTTAGCGATCGGGCAGTATGATACGTATTCTAATATGCAGTTGGCTCAGTATGTTTCTACCATTGCCAATGGCGGGAAAAGAATGGAACCGCATATTGTAAAAGAAATAAGAGAGCCTGTTTCCGATGAAGACAAGCTTGGACCGATAGTAGAAACAATTAAACCAAAAGTATTAAATACAGTGGATGCGAAGGACTATTGGATCGAAAGAGTGCAGCAAGGCTTTAAAATGGTTGCTCAAACACCAAAGGGAACAGCATATAGTTATTTAGGCGGGAAATCTTATTCTCCTGCTGCGAAAACAGGTACAGCACAAGCTTTTTATGATGGACCATCTAGAAGCAATTATGATGAGCCTCCAGAAGTAATGAACTTAAGTCTAGTAAGTTATGCTCCTAGCCAAAATCCAGAAGTGGCAATGGCTGTATTAGTTCCTTGGGCTTATCAAGGAAGTGTGGATAATGGTGCAAACAAATATATTGGTGAAAGAGTGCTGGATGCCTTTTTTGATCTGAAAAAAGAGCGGCAAAAAGAGAAAGAAGCGGACAAAAAGGACTAAGCAGAAAAGAGAATAACATATAAATTTAGGGTAAAACTAGGAAAAATAGTTTTGCCTTTTTTTATTGAAAAAAATAGTGTCTCTATTCACTCTAGCAAATTTACACAAGCTTTACATTTGATTAAAACTTAATTAATACAAGGAGATTATAGTTAACCTATAAACAAAACAACCATCCTTAGGGGGAATAAAGAAAATGAAGAGCTTAAAAAGAATTGGATCTGTAGCAATGATTGGAGCTGTACTTACACTTGCAGCTTGTGGAACAGGAGCAAATAATGCAAATAGCGATTCAGCCGAAAAACAACTTCAAGGACAAATAAAAATTGATGGATCTTCAACTGTTTACCCAATAATGGAGGCTGTTGTAGAAGAGTATCAGATGGAGCAGCCGAAAGTAAAAGTTTCTGTAGCTTCTTCTGGAACAGGCGGAGGCTTTAAATCATTTATCGCTGGGGAAACAGATTTCAGCAATGCATCACGCCCGATTAAGGATGAAGAAAAAGAAAAATTAAAGCAGAATGGAACAGACTATACAGAATTGCGATTAGCTTATGATGGTTTATCCGTTGTGGTAAATAAAGATAATACTTGGGTTGATCATTTAACAATAGATGAACTAAAGAAAATCTGGCTAGAAGATGGCAAAACAAAAAAATGGTCAGACATTCGTGAAGGATGGCCAGCAGAAGAAATAAAAATGTATTCTCCTGGAACAGATTCTGGCACATTCGATTATTTTGATGAAATTATATTAGATGGAAAACAAATCAATGAAAAAGCGACATTATCTGAAGATGATAATGTATTAGTACAAGGAGTGACAGGGGATAAAAATTCGATTGGCTACTTTGGTTATGCTTATTATGCAGAGAATAAAGAAAAATTAAAAGTAGTGCCAATTGATGGGGGCAATGGACCTGTAGAACCTACAAATGAAACAGTAAAAAGCGGAGAATATGCGCCACTTTCAAGACCATTGTACACATATGTTAAAAATGATTCATTGGAAAAAGAAGAAGTGCAGAACTTTGTTGAGTTTATGATTGATAACGCAGCGGATCTGTCCGAAGACGTAGGTTATGTAAGACTTCCAGATGAAGAATACAAAAAAGATTTAGAAGCAATTAAGGCAGTTAAGTAAAGAAGTGGATGGAGAGCTTTTTACTAAAAAGCTTTCCTTCTTGGCATGTGGATAAAGGGGGATTTAAAAGTGAGTATACAAAACTCAGCAAACCAATCATACTCCGTACAAAAAATGATTGAAGAAAAAAAGAAAAAAGCAAGTGCAAATCAAATGTTAGAGAAACTAATGCCAAAAGTATTGCTGGTAACAGCTGCACTTTCCATTTTGACAACACTGGGAATACTTTTAACATTAATTATAGAGACATTCACTTTTTTCGAAAAAGTATCCATTATCGAATATATTACATCTAAAAAATGGTATCCATTTTCTGAACCAGGTTCTTTTGGCATCCTTCCATTAATTGCAGGAACCGTAAAAGTAACATTGATTGCAGGGATTGTTGCAGTGCCAATTGGGCTTGCTTCTGCCATTTATTTAAGTGAATACGCAAGTGATAAGACAAGACGTATTATCAAGCCGATATTAGAGGTGCTTGCAGGCATTCCAACTATTGTTTATGGTTTTTTTGCCTTAACATTTGTAACGCCTGTATTAAGAGAAATTATTCCTTCTTTGGAAATGTTTAATGCGCTGAGTCCTGGTATTGTCATCGGCATTATGATTACACCGATGATTGCATCTTTATCTGAGGATGCAATGAGCTCTGTACCAAGATCAATGCGTGAGGGAGCCCTTGCTCTTGGATCGACTAAGCTTGAGGTTTCCTTAAAGGTTGTGCTGCCAGCTGCTGTTTCAGGAATTGTTTCTTCTATTGTTTTAGCTTTATCAAGAGCAATTGGAGAGACGATGATAGTTGCCGTTGCCGGAGGAAGCACACCAAACTTAAATCTTAATGTAACAGAATCCATTCAAACGATGACAGCATATATTGTTCAAGTTTCTCAAGGTGATGCAGGGTATGGCACAACTATCTATTACAGTATTTATGCTGTTGGTTTTACTTTATTCCTATTTACTTTACTAATGAATTTACTTGCGCAATTTATCTCTCGAAAGTTTAGGGAGGAATATTAATGAAACTGATTGAGCATACAAAAGTACTGCAAAAAATGAAACCGAGAATTATCACAAATAGCATCTTAAGAGCATTGTTCTTTTGTGCAACTATGTTTGGTTTAGTTGTTTTAGGCATTCTTTTTTATCGGGTATTGACTCAAGGAATTGGCTATTTGGATCTGCAGTTTTTGCAAAGTTTGCCATCTCGTAAACCAGAGCAGGCGGGTGTTTATACAGCATTAATTGGAACTGTATGGTTAATGGCGGTTGTTGCCCCTGTTTCTTTATTAATCGGAGTTGGAACAGCCATTTATTTAGAAGAATATGCAAGGAAAAATAAATTTACAAATTTTATCCAAATTAATATATCAAATTTGGCGGGAGTTCCTTCCATTGTATTTGGTTTATTAGGATTAACACTATTTGTGCGTGCATTAACATTGGGCACAAGTGTTTTAGCAGCAGGATTAACGATGAGTTTATTGGTATTGCCTGTTATTATTGTTGCTTCCCAAGAAGCTATTCGTTCTGTGCCAAATGAACTTAGAGAAGCCTCTCTTGGGATGGGAGCAACAAAGTGGCAGACTATTGTTCGTGTGGTAATGCCAGCAAGCATCCCAGGCATATTAACAGGAGGAATTTTAGCATTATCACGTGCCATAGGAGAAACGGCTCCCCTCGTAGTGCTTGGTCTTCCTCTTTTCTTAGCATTTTTGCCGCGCACGGTATTTGATATGTTTACTGTATTGCCAATGCAAATATATAACTGGACAGGTAGACCTCAAGAAGAGTTTCAAGGTCTAGCAGCAGCAGGTATTCTCGTTTTATTATTTTTATTAATTGTAATGAATTCAATAGCTGTTTTAATTCGAAATAAATTTCAAAAACGTTATTAATTTTTAGTTTCTAAAGGGGGATTTCCATTGAATATGTCAGTGATGCCAAAGCCGGAAAAGAAAAATGCAGAGGTTGAAAAAGAAATGCCGACAAAAGAGAGTGTATATGAAACAAACCAATTAAACCTTTGGTATGGGGAAAACCATGCATTAAAAAATATTAATTTAGATATTAAAGAGAATGAAGTAACATCTATTATTGGACCTTCAGGATGCGGAAAGTCTACGTATATTAAAACATTAAATCGTATGATTGAATTAGTGCCAGGTGTAAGGACTTCTGGTGAAATAAACTATCGTGGCCGAAATATCTTCGACAAAGATTATGGAGTAGAGGAACTTCGAACAAAAGTGGGCATGGTTTTTCAAAAGCCAAACCCCTTTCCAAAATCTATTTTTGAAAATGTTGTGTATGGTCCCAAAATTCACGGCATTCGCGATAAAAAAATCTTAATGGAAATTGCAGAAAAAAGTTTAAGGGGCGCAGCTATTTGGGATGAAGTGAAAGACCGTCTCCATCAAAATGCTTTTGGCTTATCAGGAGGTCAGCAGCAGCGTCTATGCATTGCAAGATGTTTAGCGATTGAACCAGATGTTATTTTAATGGATGAACCTACTTCTGCCCTTGACCCAATTTCTACTTTAAAAGTAGAAGAATTAGTTCATGAGCTAAAAGAAAATTTCAGCATTATTATTGTGACACATAATATGCAGCAAGCTGCACGGATTTCAGATAAAACAGCTTTTTTCCTTAGTGGTGAAGTGATAGAGTATGATCAAACAGATAAAATTTTCTCTAACCCAAAAGATCAGCGGACAGAAGATTATATTACTGGCCGATTTGGCTAATAGGCATATTACTTTACAAAAAGGAGTGTAATAAAAATGGTTGTTAGAGAAAAGTTTGAATTAGGGCTAAAAGAGCTGCAAACAAAATTAACAGAGATTGGCGAATTTTCTATTGAGGCATTGCATCAATCATTAGAAGCATTAGAAACGAAAAATGTAGACTTAGCACTTCAAATTATCGACAATGATGCAAAAGCAGATATGATGTATGAGGATATTAACGACTTTGCGATTTTGCTGATTGCCAAACAGCAGCCTGTTGCCATTGATTTGCGCAGAATTATTATTGGCATTAAAATTGCGACAGATATTGAAAGGATTGCCGATTTTGCAGTAAATATCGCAAAAGCAACGATTCGCATTGGCAACCAAGAACTGGTAAAGCCTATTGTACATGTGAAAAAAATGTTGGAAATTACAAGCAATATGCTTCACTTAGCGCTAAAAGCTTATAATGAAGAAGATGTAAAGCTGGCCAAAAAAATTGCCGAGATGGACGACGAAGTAGATGATTTAAATACACATGCGATTCGAGAGCTTATGGAAATCAGCAGACAAAAACCTGAGTTTGTGCAGCAAATTTCTCAGTTATCCTTTGTTTGCAGATACCTTGAACGCGCAGCAGACCATACAACCAATATTGCCGAAAATGTTTTTTACCTTGTAAAAGGAAGACATTACGATTGGTAATAAAAACCTCCTATTTTTGATTATATGGATCATATAATCAAAATAATAGGAGGTTTTTGACATTTCTGCTTACAGTGTTTAATCCCATTAACGGGGAGTTTCTCCCGTTAATACTTGATTGAAATTTTACTGTATATTGGCTTCTGTTATCGACAAACGTTATTTTGTGATCAGTTCTGCAATTTGTGTATAAGTCATATCTTTTTTTATTGTATATTTTCCAAGTTGAACTTTCGTATGGTAATCTTTTTGAATTAAAAACTGTGCGAATTTTTTTTCATTTTTGATCATCTTTTTATTTGCAAGCTTTTTGGCGATTTCTTCTGTACTCATCCCTTTTACAATATGAAGCTGATAAGAAGACGGAATTGTTTTTTTTGCTTCCGTTTTTTTGTTTTCTGCTTCATTTGCTGAGGAAGCGATTTGTTTTTCAAGTGTTGAAATTTTTGTTTGAAGCTGTTCATAATCTGTTTTGCTTAAGATAGTATAACCTTTTTCCATTACAATTCTTTTGGCTTCTTCTGAATCGGGTTTTGTGCTTTTTTCTTTATCTTGCAAAAAATAAAAGACGCCGATTAGAGAAACAGAAAAAAATATACCAAATGCAAAGGATCTTATTTTATGTTTATTCATCTAACTTTCCATTCTCCTTTGCTTCCATAATAATGCGCTCCACTTCATAGATGGATAAGGAGGATTGATTGGCAATTTGCTCAACAGGGACACCTTGGGCTGCCAACGACCATATTTGATTTTTGATAATAGCATGTATAGAACTTCCTTTAGTGGCCCTTGCAGAGGCTGTACTGCTGTAATTAGGCGATAAATCTATCGTATCGAGCAAAAGTTCCTCTTCTAATAGTTTCAATTTTTTTTTCACCTTATGTAATTCTTGATATGTTTGCAATGATAATTGATCCATTGTATCTTGCAGAGATTTATAGGGATCTTTTGCAAAAAAAGAAAAGATAAATAACAGGATGGAAACGCCTAATAAGCTGAGCATAACTATTAACATAAATAATGAATTCACCTCTAAATTTGTATAAGTATCTAATAGTATCTTACCATTTTCCCTATATGATGCAACGATTCCTAAACAACTGCAGCAAAAAAGAGAAAAGGAAGTGAAACTTGCAAATAAAAGTTAAGAGCTTGCTTTAGAAAATCTGCAAAGAAAATGAGAAAATGTCGGATTGTGAGAGGGAATTATGTATGCAGATGTCGAAACAGTGCAGCTGATTGTGTCAAAACAAGGTAACAGAAAAAAAATATCCAGCAAAAATCTCTGGAGCTAGTGAGATAGGCATTTTACGACAAAATCTGTTTATTGTAGCATCTATTAATCAGTGATAACATAAGAGTATAAATAAATTGCCATAAATTTTGCATCTTGTGCATACAATAATAGATTTGTTTACCATTCATTTGATGTGTTCATGTATCTTTTGTGAATTTCTTTTTTATAGAATTAAAAAGTTTAGAGATTCCATAAAAAAAGAAAAAAATCATTTGTTTAAAATAACATAACTTATATTCTAAAAAAGGGGTGCTACTTTCTTGCTAGAACAAATCCTTGAACTAAGAAGAAAGGGACTGTCTTTTCGAAAAATCGCCAAAGAATTAGAGTCTACGGTCGGAAAAGTCCAATATCAATGGAATAAGTATATGAAAAGTTTACAAGAAGAGGAGAAAAATGCAGTAGATACAGAAGTGAAAAGCCGGCAATCAAAAGCAAACGATAAAAGTGAAATCGCTTCTTCTGAGCAATTAATGAAGACAAGCATTCAAGAGCTGCTAGGCAATAATGGAATGGAAGCAAGAGTTTCAGCGGAAACAGGTGCTTTTGTATTTTGGAGAATTCCCCAAGGCAAATGGAGCATCCTTCTCCAATACTATGGAATCAAGCAGGATCAATGTGCTTTTATCCTGAAAGTAAATGATATAACAAGCATTATCTATAATGGAAAGAATGCACACTCAACTAAACAAATTGAATTGCAAAATGGCATAGAACATGCTGTCATCGAGGATTTACAAGCAAATCGCAGCTACTGTTTTGAAGTGGGAGTGCTTGATCATTACCAGGCATTTATTCCTATCCTGCAATCTAATCCAATTCAGCTTCCAAGAACGAATAAAAATCACACAGGCGCTTTAGCTAGGGACATGGAGACATGGGTAAAGGGAAATTCAGCTGCTCCAAATTGGATTGAACATGTCAGCACATACAGCTATTATGAAACGGAACGGGAGGATGTAAAGAAAAAATGAATTATTCTTACTTTCAAGCAATTGTGTATGCGAATCTTCCATTTATCAACCTATTTTCAAAAGAACAGGATACAAGAAATAAATTATATAAAGAGTCTGCTTCCTTCATCAACTTCTTGCAATATGTAGAGCAGGAAAGAGAACATTATACCATACAGCTTGCCATCCCTCCATGCTACTATGACATACTTGAAATGCCTTTTTTTCAAAAAGAGATGACTGAATTTTTGGAAAAGGAAAAAGAGCATTATGAAAAAGAGCTGCAATATTGGAAGGAACATTCCAAGCAGCTGAATAAGGGAATCAGCCATTTATTATCCCAAAATAAAATAGAGATATTAGCAAGTGCCGCAACATTTAGCGAGTTAACAAACCTGACTACTGAAAAAGGTGTTAGAAAGCATATAGATAAAGGACGAGCCATTATTGAAAGAGTATTCAACTATAAACCAACAGGGTTTTGGTTTCCTAATGGCAGCTACACGCCAGGGTTGGATTTGCATGTGAAAAATGCTGGCTTTGAATTTAGTTTTCTAAAAGGAGAGACAATTAAATTCAGCGATCCCCTGCCTAATGAAGAAGGTACCGCTGTTGTCTCCCCGCATGGGTTAATGTTTTTCCCCATTGAAGAATCATTAATTACTATCATTCAAAACACACAAAATAATAGAAATGATATACAAAACGAAATAGTTTCGATTGTAAATGCTTATAATCATTATCGGCATCAAGGTGTTATCACTATGGCAATAGAGCTGACAACCTTTAATGAAAGACGGAGTGAATTAAATAAAGGCATGATGTATGTAATGGATGAAGGATTTATTGCCAACATTTCCCCAGTTGCGTATCAAAAACAGTTTAAAGAAGATTTGGATCAAGTACATCTTTGTGCAAGCTGTTTGAAAAATAAAGATGCTTCTACTTTTATTGAATTTGGCCCATATTATGCTGCCGGTTCCTTTATTGAAAAACAATGGGAATACATTATTGGCACATCCGACTTTTATGCTCATACAAGGGTAGTAGAACAGTTAGAGAAAGAATGGTTTTTACTTGCTGGAATGCTTTCTGAGGTGAATGAAGAAAATAAGGAATTGGCAGAAAACCATATAAAAGCAGCAGAAAAATTACTTTCATTTTTGCAAGGATCTTGTGATGCGGAGTGGCTTCAAGAAAGAGAAAAAGACATTCCTATCTTAAATGATGCAATGATTCCAGCAGAGTCAAAAGAAATAGGAAACAAAGAAAACAGCAATAAAAAGATATTGATTCTTTCATGGGAATACCCTCCAAATATAGTAGGTGGACTTGGAACTCATGTTGCCGGTTTAACAAACAGCTTGGCGAAAAAAGGGTATGAAGTGCATCTTATTACAGCACAAAATATAAAATTAGAAGAGTTAGATAGAGAAGAAAAAGCTGGCTTATTTGTATACAGAGTAAAACCGCTCAATAGTTTAGAAGAAAATTTTATTCATTGGGTTGCCGGATTAAATATGAGAATGTGGGAGAAAGGGATGGAACTTGCAGCATCGATTGATTTTGATTGTATTCAAGCACATGATTGGCTTGTAGGTGCCGCTGCCATTTCATTGCAAAAAGAATGGAATGTCCCTCTTATTTCGACCATCCATGCGACTGAACATGGAAGAAATGGCGGAATTCATACGGAAATGCAAAAATTTATTCATGAGAAAGAAAGTCAATTAATTCAAGAATCGAATGGAATCATTGTTTGCAGCGACTATATGAAGGAAGAACTGATTCGAATTTTTCAAGTGGATCAAAATAAAATATATATCATACCAAATGGAGTTGATATGTCATTTTCCTGTGAAACAGCCTATGCTACCATTAGCAGCTTGCCTATTACCAGTGAAGAAACAGTCATTTTTGCTATTGGAAGGCTTGTAAAGGAAAAGGGATTCGGAACATTGCTGGAAGCAGCGAAAAAAATCAGCATGTACAATCAAAAGGTATGTTTTGTTCTTGCCGGAGTTGGTCCAATGTATGAGGAATATAAAAGTTATATAGAAAAAAACGGGTTGCAATCGGTGGTCTTTTTAGTCGGCTATTTGCAGGAGGATAAAAAGAAAGCATTATATGAACGAGCAGATATTGTAGTGATACCGAGCCATTACGAACCATTTGGCATTGTTGCATTAGAGTCCCTTGTTTACGGAAAACCAACCATTATTAGCAATACTGGAGGGTTAAAAGCAATAGTAGAGCATCAAAAAAGCGGAATAGTAATAGAGCCTGCGAATACAGAACAACTTATCCAAGGAATTTACTTTTTATTGGAAAATGACAAGAAAGCAGAAGAAATCGGAAAAAATGGAAGAAAACTGGTGGAGCAGTTATTTGGATGGAATCGCATTGGGGATGAGACAATGAGAGTATTTGATGAGGTGGCTATCCAGTATAAAATGAAAGAGACGGTATATGAAATCGGCAACTCATAGTCGCTTTGGAAAGATTTCTGCTAAGGCAATAAAAATAAATTAAAAAAGGTGAAATGAGGATGAAATCAGAAGCTTACTTAAATACAGATTATCAATGTATTCAAAAAGAAGCTACCGTTGGAAGATTGATTGGCACTCCTGGAATATGGATAGATGGAAAAACATACTGGATACAAAATGGATATGAGAAATTAATTCCTGACCATTCTATTTCAGTGCATATAAAACATCTTTCCAAACACTCAAAGATCCAATATAGCGAGATTTATGTAAGAAATCATTCCTCTGTTACAAAACAGTTGAAAATATTGATGCTGAATCATTATACGAAACCTTTTAAAGAGCATTTGGCCTTTGTTTCTCCTACTGATAATGTAATTTTTCACTCTGTTGACCAGGATTTGTTTCTAGTGAACGGTGAATGCAATGGCTATAAAATGGAGCAAAGAACAATCCAGCCCTTTTGGAATATCCATACAGAACATATATGGAGCAAACACGGAACTGGAATTTTAAAATACCAGCCAATGGGAAAAGGAGCCTCAGTCAGTATTTTCTCCTTAAATGCAGAAATAAACCCTCATTCCTCGGCGATTGGCAGAGCATGGGCTATCCATGGCAAAGAAAAACAAGATGTAATGGCAATGAATTCTTATCTAATAAAAAATCATACTAGCATTTCCTAACAAAAAGTGTTATCATATAAAAGTCGTATGCACGAACTAGTATAGCAATAGTTTGGAGGGAAATAACATGCGTGTAAACATTACGTTAGCTTGCACAGAATGTGGAGATCGTAACTACATTTCTAAAAAAAATAAACGAAATAACCCAGATCGTCTTGAGCTAAAAAAATATTGCTCAAGAGAAAAACGTACTACAACTCACCGCGAAACAAAATAAGCAGAGGGGATATCCCTTCTGTTTTTTTTGTATGCAATTTTTTTAGCGAAGAACTTGTTAAAAAAACTCTTTTTGCAAACTTTGTTGTTTTGCGGAAATTAATTTATGACGCATTAACGGGCTTTTGACCCTCACCTAAGGGGTGAAGAGAGAAGATGAGTTAATTAGTTGATTCAAACGGAAAGCAACAAAATGGCTGAATAAAGCGATATAAAAACAATAATAACAGTTTCTGCAAAAACAGCTCTGAGAAAAGAGAAAAACTGTATGTACAATTTCACAACCAATTAAAAATATAGGGCAAAGAAAAGAAATGGCTAGCAGCTAAAAATGAGGAGGCGGCATGACAGAATGAAGCAGGCAAAGCATATTGTTCGCAAACAAATAAAAGAAAAATTAAATCTATTAACGAAAGAAGAGCATATAAAATTATCTAGGGAAATCGCTGGGGAATTATTGGCGGATCCTCTATTTATGCAAGCAAAAAGCATTGGCATTACAATCTCGAATTTTCCTGAAGTAGATACATATGAAATTATTCACCGTGCATGGGAACTGGGGAAAACAGTAAGTGTGCCAAAATGTTTGCCAAAAACCAGAGAAATGGCATTTCGAAAACTGACATCCTTTCATCAACTAGAAACTGTATATAGTGGTTTGCATGAGCCGATAGAAAAGGTCACAGAGGAAACAGCACCTAAAGAAATAGATTTATTAATTGTTCCAGGACTAGGCTTTACAACAGAAGGATTTCGGCTTGGATTTGGCGGAGGCTATTATGATCGCTATTTAATGAAGTATGCTGGAAAAACATTATCCCTAGCATTTGAAATGCAGCTTATGACTGATTTGCCGATAGAAACTCATGATTTGCCAGTTGATAGAATAATTACAAATAGAGGGGTATATATCCCAACATGATTACCTTCTTATATATGCTGATCATTTTTTTTGTAGTTGTATCGGCAAAAAAAGTTCAATTTTTGAATAGCAGCGGGAGTATTGCTGCATTTTTTGTAGGCATCTGTATTGCTTTAGGATTAGGGTATAAAGGATTATTGCTTTTAGGCGCTTTTTTTCTGTCATCTAGTCTTTTATCAAAGTACAAAAAAAGCCAAAAAATTATGATGGAAGAAAAGGTGGAAAAGGGCAGTGAACGAGATGCTTTTCAAGTACTGGCAAATGGTGGAGCGGCATCTTTTGCAAGTCTTGTTTATCTCGCTACAAATGAATCGCTTTGGATATATCTATTTGCGATTTTCATTGCAGCGTCTAATTCTGATACATGGGCATCAGAAATTGGCACATTAAGCAAAAAACAACCGCTTTCTATCAAAAACTTCCGTTTGGCAGAAACGGGCACATCTGGAGCAGTCAGTGCACTTGGTACAGCTGCAGCTATTTGCGGTTCCTTTTTTATTGCAGTATGCACTTTTTTTCTTTTTTCTATATCGGTAAAAGAGATGATAATTATTGGCATCTTTGGGTTCGTTGGAAATTTATTGGATACATTATTAGGTGCTTTGCTGCAAGCTGAATATCAATGTAAAGTATGTGAAAAAATGGTTGAGAAAAAAATCCATTGTGGGAAAAAAACAGTCAAGCGTAAAGGATTTACCATTTTAAATAATGATATTGTCAATATTTTATCAGGAGTATTTGCCGCATTGTTAGCACTTTTTGTTCTTTTGTAAATTCTAGCTAGAATAAAAATTGTATGGATAAAATTTCACTTTTTCTCCAAACTAAGTGGTAGGAGGGATGAAAATGCCGAAAATTTTCTCCATTTTGCTAATCGGATTAAGCGGATATTATCTGCTGAAAAAACGCTATCGTATTTTAAATACGGTTTTAAAAAGCAGATTATTGCGCAAATATTTAATAAAATTTGCAATGAATTTGCCCGGTTTGCGCAATCAAATGATGAGCACTGTTTTTTCAAAACCAACGAGCTACTGAAAAAGGCCTTTTTGGTCTTTTTTTTATTGGACCTGTTAGTGATTTTAGCACAAGCATTTACTTTGTAAAAAGTGGTTTATTTAAAAAATTCATTGCTTGTTGAATAAGATGAAAAAAGTTTTAGAATTACTGAGCAGGCTGAATACATGCAGACTCCTGCGGGAATAAAGAGACAGATCTGGACTCCTCGGAAAGCGAAATGTATTTATCCTGTGCATTAAATAGTAGCAAATTATAGGAGAATAGCCTGAAAAACACATTGTAATAGGAAGGCAGCAAATTAAAAAGCAGAAATTTGCTGCCTAAGAATAATAGATTCCCCGCTTTTAGTGGTAAATTCAACTAAAAGATGATCTTTGGCGACAAGAATAATAGGAATCGTGCTGCCGATTGGATCTATTATATCTCCATTTGCTGTTCTAATTCCTAGGAAATAATTTTTATATAGTCCTTCCATTAGTTGTCCGATAATTTTTGCTGTTTGTTTTTGAGTAAAACCTTTTAGTGGCTCTTCGTTAAATTTTTCAAAGTCTGTCAATAAAAGCTGAAGGGGATATTGTTCAAGTGGCAGCTGATTTTTTTTTATGCTTTGATTGAAATAATAATAAAGATATTCTTTTGTCTGAGAGTCTAGAAGTTTTTTCCACTCTTTTTCATCTTGATTTTTTACATTTTGAAAAACTTTTGCTTGATTATCATATTTTGAATTGACTACATACAAGAAATCATATGTTATTTTTTGCGAACTGAAGATGCGCTCATTTTTATCATGAATTTCTGCATAATGGAAAGAAATTGCTTCGAATTTTTTACTTTGCTTTTCAACAACTGTTTTCTTTTCCGATAATTCCATTGTATTTTGTTTCCATTCCCCCATTTTGCTGACAAGTTTGCCGTTTGCATATAATAAACTCATATTTTGTCTTAAATAGGCACGTTTATTAAGATTGGATGTGGTCTCCCATTCGATGCTGTATTCATCATATCTTTGATTCTGAAGTCGAATGGAAGTCTCTGCTTTTGGAAAGGAGACGGTTGGGTCAATTGGAAAATACGTAATGCTCTCTTTTGCAATCTGATTTTGCTGAAATACATAAAATACAGAAATAAGAAAAGCTAATGACAAGCTTAATAATATGAAATCTCTTTTCATTTCCATTCCCCACTATAAATGTTTTCGTGTGTACGGTTATTTATTAAAAAGAAGTTGCCGTTTAAAATAGAATAAAAACTTTACATATTATATGATGGATAAGCTTTATTCATGTTTGCTGTTTTATCCTTTACTTACGGTCCATCGATCCGAACCTAAGGGGGGATAAGAGAAAACTCCAATGATTGAAGTTTTATTTTTATTTTTTTGCTCTGTAACAAGTTGTTCGAAATTTCAGGGAAAAATTATTTGATGAAAAAGACAATCTTGAGGAAAAGGAAAAATTGTTTTATACTAAAAGTGAAAACGATTTAAATGGATTAAGCTCTGTTAATCTATTTAAATAAAAAGAACTGATAGAGGGTTAAAATGAAAACAATTTATGACATACAGCAATTTTTAAAACAATATGGAACAATTATTTATATTGGGGATCGAATTGGTGATTTAGAGTTAATGAAATCTGAAGTAGAAGAGCTGCACAGATCTCAATTAATAGATAAACAAGAATTTGAATCCGCATTATTTTTATTAAATCAAGAAATTTTGCATCTTAAAGAAGACAGAGAGAAGTAAGGGGAGAAGAGTATGGAACAGAAATGGGTTATTGGTGTTGATTTAGGCGGAACAACGGTAAAAATAGCTTTTTTAACAACAGCTGGTGATTTAATAGATAGTTGGGAAATTCCTACAGATAACTCTGAAGAAGGCAAAAACATTACAATAGATATCGCCAAGTCGATTGAGGAAAAATTAAATAAATGGAATCACTCGAAACAAGAGGTAGCAGGTGTAGGGATGGGAGCGCCTGGTCCATTTGATTATGAAACAGGAATTATCTATAATACAGTCAATTTGGGATGGCCAGATAATTTCCCCCTAAAAGAGCGATTAGAAGCAGAATTAGGCTTGCCTGTTATTATCGATAATGATGCAAATTGTGCTGCTTTAGGAGAAATGTGGAAAGGTGCAGGGGCTGGAAGCAAAGATTTAGTATGTGTGACCCTTGGTACTGGTGTAGGCGGCGGTGTAATTGTGAATGGGGATATCGTTCAAGGCGTAAAAGGAGCTGCCGGAGAGATTGGCCATTTAACATCCGTGGTAGAAAATGGTGCACCATGCAATTGCGGAAAAACTGGCTGTTTGGAAACAATTGCATCGGCAACGGGAATTGTAAGAGTAGCAAAGGAATTTTTAGGAGCTGCCAAGGAAGCTGGTGAACTTCAAGAAATCTTAAATGAACAAGGAACTTTTACTGCAAAAGATGTCTTTGATGCAGCAAGAAATGGGGATAAGGTTGCTTGTGATGTAATTTCTTATATTGCCCAGCATTTAGGATTAGCATTAGCGAACATCGCCAATACATTAAATCCAGAAAAGATTGTCTTAGGCGGAGGCGTGTCTAAAGCAGGTGATGTGCTTTTAAAACCTGTAGAAGAATATTTTAAAGCATATTCTTTTAAGAGTGTGGCACAGTCTACTAATCTAGATGTCGCTACATTAGGAAATGTAGCAGGAGTAATTGGTGCAGCATGGTTGGCAAAAGCATAAAAAATAAATAGATTAAAAAAAGGATCTCACTAACATTGTTTTCTGCTTTCTGAAACAGTTTTAGTGCAGATTTTTTTTGTTTGGAAGGAAAATGGTGTTTTTTATAAAATGGAAATTATTTCATAAAACATAAAAAATGAAACCTTTTTATTAGTTATTCGTCTATATATTAGGAAATAATATATTATAAATTTTTATTATGAAAATAAAATGAAAAATATATGAATTTTTTATAAAAAATATAAAGAGAAGAAAAAGGATGAGAAATAGGGGGATTTATGAGTGTTGATTGCAAATAAAAAATGGCCAGGTCTGTCTCTTTTGACTATTGCCATACTATTAATTTGGTTAAAGACAAATATTGTATATGAGACAAGTTTTGATATCAAAATTGAAAATGGCATACAGCAGTTTATTTTATGGATTAATCCATTAAGTTCATTGCTGTTTATTTTTGGCATCAGCTTGTTTTTAAAAGAAAAACATCAAAAAAGATATATATTAGGATCAAGTATTTTTTTAGGAATAATTTTATATGCAAATGTTGTATTTTATCGAATCTATACGGATTTTTTAACATTGCCTCTTTTGTTTCAAACAAGTAATATGAGTGATTTAGGAAGCAGTGTGAAGGAACTTGTTTCTTGGACAGATATGTTCTATTTTGCTGATATTATTATTTTAGCTGTTTTGATTAAAAAGAGTCCTAGTTTTATAAAGTATCCAACTTATACAAGATGGGCCAAAAGAATATTTTATCTAGCAGCTGCAGGGTTTGCCTTTTTCAATTTAAGTCTTGCAGAAACACAGCGTACACAGCTTCTAACCAGAACATTTGATAGAGAAATATTAGTGAAAAATATCGGTGCTTATAATTACCAATTATATGATTTATTTTTGCAGACGAAATCTTCTGCCCAAAGAGCATTAGCAGATGGCGGTAAATTAACCGACATTGTCAATTATAATGCTGCCAACTATGCAGCGCCTAATCAAGACATGTTTGGAATTGCTAAAGGAAAAAATGTTATACTAATCAGCTTAGAATCTACCCAAAGTTTTTTAGTAAACCGGGAAGTAAACGGGGAAGAAATAACGCCATTTTTAAATGATTTTATTAAAAAAAGCTACTATTTTAATAATTTTTATCATCAAACAGGACAAGGGAAAACATCTGATTCAGAGTTTATCGTGGAAAATTCGCTGTATCCACTAAGTCGAGGAGCTGTCTTTTTTACTCATTCTGGAAATGAGTATCGTGCAACACCAGAAATTCTGAATGAAAATGGTTACTATACAGCAAGTTTGCATGCAAATAATAAGAGTTTTTGGAATAGGGATATTATGTATCAAAGCTTAGGTTATCAGCGTTTTTATGAAATAGAGGATTATGATGTAAAGGAAGAAAATTCCGTTGGTTGGGGATTAAAGGATATTGACTTTTTTGAACAGTCTATTCAACATTTAAAAGAAATGCCGCAGCCGTTTTACAGTAAATTTATTACATTAACAAATCATTTTCCTTTTGTTTTAGAGGAAGAAGATAAATTTATTGAGCCTCTTACAACAGGAAGCAAAACCTTAAATAATTATATTCCAACAGTACGTTATCAAGATGAAGCACTAAAACAGTTTATTCAACAGCTAAAAGAGGAAGGGATTTATGATAACAGCATAATTGTTATGTATGGAGATCATAATGGCATTTCAGAAAATCATAATAAAGCAATGGGAGAATTATTAGGAGAAGAAGTTACACCATTTGTAAGTACACAATTGCAGCGTGTTCCCTTTGTTATTCACATTCCTGGGGAAAAGGGGAAAACCATCTCGACTGTTTCAGGTCAGGTGGATATTAAACCAACACTTCTTCATCTATTAGGAATTGATACGAAAAATGATATTCAATTTGGATCTGATCTCTTTTCTAAAGACAAAAAAGAATTTACCGTTTTGCGTGATGGCAGCTTTATTACAAAAGATTATGTATATACAAAGGAAATTTGCTACGAGAAAAAGACCGGATATCCAGTAGAAAAAGATTTGTGCACTCCTTATATAGAACAAGCAAATGAAGAATTGGATATTTCTGATTCCATTATATATGGAGATTTGCTGCGATTTTATACAGTGAATGATGGAAGGCTGGAAATAGAAGATGTAGAAGTAGAATAATTTAATCGCTTTGTTTAACTCCGAATCAAAATCAAATGGAGTTAAACAAAGTTTTTTTTGCTATTAGATCCATTATGTAAAGAGGCAAACGAAAGTTTTTCCTTATAAAATGTATTTTTGCATGCTGTTTTTCATAGTTATTAATGATGGAAGGAGTGGTATCGGTGGAAGTGAAAATAAGACCAGGTGATACATTATGGTATTATAGCCAACTATTTAGGATTCCATTAAATTTAATTATAGACAGCAACCCTAACATAAATCCGAATTCTTTAACAGCAGGGCAGTCTATCATTGTACCAGGCTTCACCATGCAAACTATTCAAGTGAAACAAGGAGATTCTTTATGGAAGCTTGCTGGTGCAAGAAATATTTCGGTTGACAGTTTATTATTATTGAATCAAGATTTAATTCCTAATAAGCTAACAATCGGTGCAAGCATAAAGGTCCCCAAAAGAATTATCACCAAACTAGTCAATGGCAAAAAGCGATATGATTATGCGGCATTAGCTAGAGATATAGAAGCATTAAAAAAAGCTTATCCCTTTATTAAAATTAATCTTATAGGGGAGAGTGTACGAAAGAAATCTATACAGGAGATACGAATAGGAAAAGGCAGCAAAAAAGTGCATTTTAATGGATCTTTTCATGCAAATGAATGGATCACGACTCCAATTTTAATGTCTTATTTAAATGAATATTTATTATCATTAACAAATGGAACGGCTATAAGAGGGATGAAGACGTTTCCTTTTTATCAATCCATCGATTTATCCATTGTTCCAATGGTTAATCCAGATGGTGTAGATCTTGTATTAAATGGACCGGACGAAAGCAGTCGAGAGCAAGTAATAGCGATAAACGAAGGAAGCACGGATTTTACAGGCTGGAAGGCAAATATTAGAGGAATAGATTTAAATAACCAATATCCAGCGAACTGGGAAATAGAAAAAGAACGCAAAAAACCGAAAGTGCCGGCCCCGAGAGACTATCCTGGCGATGCTCCGTTAACGGAACCAGAAGCACAAGCGATGGCAGAGCTTGCACAAAAGGAAAAATTTCAGAGAGTTCTTGCTTTTCATACGCAAGGAAAAGAGTTTTATTGGGGATATGAAGGGCTGGAGCCTCCTGAGTCAAAAGTGTTGGCAAATGAGTTTGCCAGAGTAAGTGGATATGAATCTATTCAATATGTAGATAGTCATGCAGGTTATAAAGATTGGTTTATTCAAGAATTTAGAAAACCTGGTTTTACTATGGAACTAGGTAAGGGAATCAATCCACTTCCATTATCCCAATTTGACGAAATCCATAAAGATGTAATGGGAGTTTTTTTAGCGGCACTTTATATGTAAACCGTTGTGAACTGTTTATTTTTCAAAGGATGCTAGAAAACAAAAAAATAAATAAAAGATTATGTAAAGCCGGCCTGTTTCGGCTTTTTTATGTTACTATTCAATATAGCTGACCATTAATTTGAAGGATATAGAAGGTGTGGAAAATGAGTTGCTTAATCAGGGGGAAATCAGCATATCTTGTTCTTTTATGTTTTCTTTTGACCCTTGCAGTAGTTGGATGTACAGATAAACAGAAAAACATCAAAAATAATAAAAAAGAAAAAGATGCAGTATCAGAGGGAAAAACGAAAAATACAATTTTCCCTATAAACAATAAGAACGGTGATCTTATTCAGGTAGCAGGTTGGCTTAGTAGAGAGTCTATCGCTTATATAGCAAAAAAAGGAAAAGTCTATCAGTTATATGAACACCAATTATTAACAGGAAAAGATAAACTGCTCTATCAAGGTGATAAAGAAATAGTCACTGTTGAAATAAGCCCTGATTTGCAAAAGACATTGATTTATACCAACTCTTTAGAAGGGGGAGAAATTACTATTATAGATAGTAGCGGCAACACCCTTTATACAAATTCCCTTGCTAGCTTTGAGGCAGAATTTGTCTGGAACCCCTTTACTAATAATGAACTAGTAGTAACTACATTTAAAGAGGATTGGAGCAGCAATGTTTTCCTTTTAAAAGTCAATGAACAAAAGCTGATAGAAGAAGCTGCTATAAAACCATTTTCACAATGGCTCAATAAAGAAGAACTGGCATATATCAACTGGCAAGAACAAGATTCGGAGTTTCAGTCTCCTCTTCAAACAATTAATCTTCAAACAAAAGTAGAAAGTGTCCATAGTTTACCAAAAAGCTATTCTTTTTATGCTGCAAAAGAAGCTATTGTTACTATATCTACTGATGATGAAAAAAGGGAGCAGGCATTGTATACTTTTTATAATCAACATTTTCAAAAATACACAACGGTGTCTATGCCTCGGCTCGCTAAATTTAATGATTGGTTTGTCCCTTATTTTGCTATAAATAATGATAAATTTTATACATTTGTCCCAAAAGAAAATGGAGATATCGAAACATATAATAAAGGATTTTCTTTTGTTTCTTTTGATATAAAAAATGGATTGCAAAAAAATATAGGGAAACAATTATTGGAAAATGAACCGATTTCCTTGTCGCCAAATGGCCAATGGTGTTTATATGGATATTATTTTGAAAAGTTAGTGAATGTTGATACAGGGGAAATACAATCATTAAGCGCAAAAAGTAATGAATGATAAGCATTAAAAGAGAGCGGAGACTCTTTTGGATGAAAAGTTTGAGAAACAACTTGAAATATGACAAGATAGAGAAAGAATGGCTAGCGAAGATTCATGTTTATTCTTACCTGTTAGCAAAATAAATAAAGGAGTGAAATAGAAGAATGGCAATAGTAGATGTAACCGTAATACCAGTAGGAACAGAAACTCCCAGTGTAAGTGCATATGTTGCAGATATACAGAAAGTGCTGAAAAGTTATGAGGAAAAAGGAGAAATTCGTTTTCAGCTTACACCAATGAATACAATTATTGAAGGGGAACTGCCTAAATTATTTGAAGTAATTCAAGCAATGCATGAAGTTCCTTTTGCAAAAGGTTTAGTACGCGTCTGCACTAACATAAGAATTGATGATCGCAGAGACATTACACGAAAAATGGAAGATAAAGTGGATCGAGTAATGAGTTATTTAAATAAATAAAGAGAGGAAGAAGAAGATGGAGTATAAACAAATTCCCCTTGGCCCTATTCAGACAAACTGCTATCTCGTTTGGAATGAGGAGAAAAACTGTTTGGTTATTGATCCAGGAGCGAACAGCCAAAAGTTAATGGCAATAATCGCAGATCTTGAATTAACCCCCACAGCGATTTTGCTTACTCATGGGCATTTTGACCATATTGGAGCATTAGAGGATATTCGAATTCATTATAGTATTCCAGTATACATACATGAAAAAGAAGATGAATGGCTTATTGATCCTGTATTAAATGGCAGTACGCAATTTCGGTTGCCCACTCCAATTGTTGCAAAACCAGCGGATTATTATTTAGATGAAAATCCAAGCATGACGGTTGGGGATTTTACCTTTGAAGTGTTTGAAACGCCTGGCCATTCTCCTGGCAGCGTCACTTTTTATTTTAAAAAAGAAGGAATAGCATTTGTAGGGGATGCACTTTTTTATGAAAGCATTGGCCGTACAGATTTAACAGGAGGAAATCAGCGGACATTGCTTAATAGCATTCATGATAAGCTGCTAACATTGCCTGAGGATACTATTATTTTATCAGGCCATGGCAGAAGTACAACTATTGGACATGAAATGGATTATAATCCTTTTATAAATGGCTTTTAATCTCCAAACGATAGAAGCTCTATTTTCTTCATAATCATTGAATGGAAAATAGAGCTTTATACGCAGTAAAGGGATAAGTGTTTTTTAACTAATTAGGTGATATCAATGATTGGAATTGATGCGGATAGAGATGATTTAGCCTAGAAATAGTTTACTGAACGGCTGTTCGATATGCGCAATGATGACAGCCGGCAAGCATATTTTGTTTTTCCACTAATTGTACATCTTCGAACAGTGCCTCAAACATTCCTGTGAAAAATTGCTGATGCATCATGCAGACATTTTCTTTATGATCTTTTGCTACTTCTTTGTATGGACAGTTGTATATTTCAAAATACAAGGATGTTTGGTCATCGCTCCATTCTAATGCAGGCAGCTGTCCTGTCATTAAACTGGCATTCTGCAAAATTCGCAGCTTATCACCTTTTGAAAGCAGGTCAGCATTTTTGGTATATTGAACGAGTTCTTGTTCCATCATTTCCTTGCCAAATTTTTTGCCTGTTTCATATAAGGCTTTTTTTCCTTCTGGGCCGAGCTTTTCCATTGTCTGCAGCAAAATTTTGCTTAATAATTGATAGTCTCTAAAAGGAAAGCTTAGTTGGATAACTTCATTAGAAAGGCGATATAATCTGCTTGGACGACCACCTTTTCCTGTTTTTTTTGTTTCTGAATGAAGCATTCTTACATCTTCTAGTTTTGATAAATGCAGACGAGCTACATTTGGATGGATTTCAAATTCATCCGCAATTTCTTGCACGGTTACATCTTGATGACGATTTGTTATATATTGATAGATATAAAATCTTGTTGGATCTGATAATACATTTGTTACTTTTAATGTACTTTCCATCATTTGTTGCCCCTTTATGTTTATTTTTTCTACATTATAATATAGCAATCTACCATAAACACGGTAAAAACTATAAGTTTATAAAAAGTTCACAACTTCCAGATGAAAAGTTCATTAAATATACATATTCATCATTTTAATTATGAACATAGTTTAAAAGTGGAAAGTATATAGGGGCTATAATAAAGAGGAGTTTTTTACGAGGCTTTTTATATATGATGGTTTCAAAATGAAAATGGATAGAAAAAGCAGTTTATTTGCTTTTTCTATCCATTTTTTCTTCTGTAAACGAAGAAGTTTTTTTATTGTTACTGGGCTAGCTGGATTCGAACCAACGAGTGACGGAGTCAAAGTCCGTTGCCTTACCGCTTGGCTATAGCCCATTAAAATCTAGTACATAAAATAGTATGTATCGCTTTTCTTTTTTTATACATTGTATATCATGTGAAACTGCAATCAGACTTTTGCAGGAAAGTTTATTTTCACCTGAATTTTTTGTTTGTTATCATCACTCCTTAGGTGGAGGAATCCTGTTAATGAGGGCTAAATTTTTTTATGCATATTTTTACATAGATGCTTGCAAGTGGGGGATGCTAATTATAACTTCCAGATGAAAGGTAGCAAAAATGAACATTAGTATTTATATATTTTTTTTATTGAATATTTTTGTTTTAGGGTGGTATCTGCATATTGAAAAAGTAATGGCACCTCTTGTTAGAATAGGCTGCTATTTGATCAGTTTTATCTTTGTGCATGATTGGACAAATATATTAGCAAGTAATCTAAATTATTTAGAACTTCCCAATAAATTGAGTCTAAACTTAATATTTGTTATGAATAAGGTTATTCTATTGCCAATTGCTTCTATATTGTTACTGGAAGTATTTTTACAAGAAAAAAATTATGTCAAAAAAATAATAGTAATTATTATTGGTACATTGATTATGGTTTGTTTAGATTATTCAAACAGCTGGTTGAAGATTATTCAGTATCACCACTGGGGAATGGAAAAATCACTTCTTCTATGGTTTTGTTTTGGGAATTTGCTGTATGGACTGCTTCATCTGTTTATTTATCTTGAAAAGAAGGAGAATCCGTAAATAGGTATGTTCTTATATTTACCAGAAAAATTTGATGAGAATGAATGGTTTATTATTATTTCGTTTCTGATTGCCTGTATCATTATTTGGATATTGCCGAAAAGGTTTCCGACAATTGTTACAGTTTTATTGTTTCTTTTCATAAGTGCGGTCTCTAAATTAGTGGATTATATATTGTCTGGTTCCTTTAAATTTGATTTATATGATTTTAATGATTCCAATAAATATGAGTTATTTGATTCTATTCTGCAATGGCTTCTGTATCCCACTATCGGCTATATCTTTGTTTATTGGTATGATTATTGGAAAGCTAAGGGAAGAAATCATTTATTTTTAATGGTGGTAATTATTATTCTATCGACTTTATATGAAGCTTTTTCAGTAAAATGCCATGTGTTTTACTTTAAGGGCTGGCTTAGTTATTTTTCTGCAGGGTTTTATAGTTTTGCTTTTCCGTTGACTATTGTTTACCATCATCTGTTGAATAAGTGGTGGTATCAGAATAGATCTTCTCGTATAAAAAACTGTATAGAATAAGTGTCCTGACAAAAAAATTAGAAAGGATTTACATATGAAAAAAGCAAATTGCATCCTTATTAGCTGTTTTTTATTATTGATAGGGAATATGAGGGTATATGCAGCATATTCTCCTGATGAATTTTATACAAACTTAGGTATCCATGAATATAAAGAATATACAGGTGCTGCTACCAATATAAGAAAAAGATTATTAGGGAAAGAGCTAAATAATTTTTCAAAAGAATTTGGTGGTTATTCATTTACGGTTGATTCTCCAAATGATGAATATTATTTTTTCGCTTCGGTTTTGGATACTTCGCAGATTATTATAAAAAAATATGCTATTTATACTCCAGAGGGAAAAAGGGTAGAATTCGGCTTTAATCGGCAAGCCAAAAAAGCAAGTGGATTTAAAGGCTGGGATAAACCGCTTGATGATACGGAATTATTCAACAAAAGAGAAAGAAATATAAAATAAAAATGTTAAAAAATATATGTGAATATTTAACAAAAAACTATCCATTATCATGAAAATTGGATAGTTTTTTGTCTATTTAAATAGGTATTTGTTTTATTTCTTCTATTATACAGTTTTGAGCTTGATCTGGAAAAAGTTCAAGTTTTGTTTTTCTTAGAAATACAATTGTTTTTTGTCAGAAAGTTTATTATTATAAGAAAGGTATTTGGGCATGGATACAACAAGATCGTAGTTCACTAAGAAGCCGGGTTGCAAAAATTACAGCCGCTGAATTTTTGGTAAATAAAAAACGTAATCCATTCCTATCGAAGAGAAGACTGCTTTTGATTATTGCAAGGAGGAAATGGAGAAAATGACAAATGAAAAATTAAGCAGGGGACTAGAGGCACGTCATATACAAATGATCGCTCTAGGGGGAACGATTGGCGTTGGTCTATTTATGGGATCGGCGAGTACAATAAAATGGACTGGTCCATCTGTGATGCTTGCTTATGCGATGACAGGGGTGTTTATTTTTTTTATTATGCGTGCAATGGGAGAAATGCTTTACCTGGAGCCAAGTGCAGGTTCCTTTGCTACGTTTGGCCATAAATATATCCATCCATTGGCAGGCTATATGACTGCATGGAGCAATTGGTTTCAATGGGTTATTGTTGGAATGTCAGAAATTATTGCCGTTGGAGCGTATATGAAATACTGGTTTCCTGATTTGCCAGCATGGATACCAGGCGTTATTGCATTAGTGATTTTAGGTTTAGCAAATTTAATTTCGGTCAAATCGTTTGGCGAATTTGAATTTTGGTTTGCTATGATAAAAATTGTCACCATTATTTTAATGATTATTGCAGGATTGGGTCTTATTTTATTTGGGATCGGCAATGATGGCAATGCTATTGGATTTTCTAACCTCTGGAAAAATAACGGCTTTTTTACAGGAGGATGGACTGGATTTTTCTTTGCCCTTTCTCTTGTTATAGGAGCTTACCAAGGGGTGGAACTGATTGGGATTACAGCTGGAGAAGCAAAAAATCCTAAAGAAACATTAAAAAATGCCATTCAAAGCATTATTTGGCGGATTTTAATTTTTTATATTGGCGCAATTTTTGTTATTGTAACAGTGTACCCATGGGATGAGCTGCAATCAATTGGCAGTCCATTTGTAGCAACATTTGCAAAAATCGGCATTACAGCTGCAGCGGGCATTATCAACTTTGTTGTTATTACAGCAGCAATGTCTGGGTGCAATAGCGGAATCTATAGTGCAGGGAGAATGCTTTATACCCTCGGAATGAATGGACAAGCACCTAAGTTTTTTACGAAACTTTCTTCTAATGGAGTTCCGCTATTCAGCACATTTGGTGTGCTGATTGGTTTAGCAATTGGGGTAATTTTAAGTTTTATCGCACCAGAAAATCTATTTGTTTATGTATATAGTGCAAGTGTGCTTCCTGGAATGGTTCCATGGTTTGTTATTCTAATCAGTCAAATCAGCTTTAGAAAAGCAAATGCGGAAAAAATGGCGGATCATCCATTTAAAATGCCTTTTGCACCATTCACCAACTATTTAACGATTGCCTTTTTAATTTTTGTTTTGATTGGAATGTGGATAAACGACGATACAAGAATGTCTCTTGTTGCAGGAATTATCTTTTTAAGTATAGTAGTCGCAAGCTTTTTTGCTTTTGGCATTGGAAAAGGTGTTCCGATAGATAAGGATATTAATAGGAAAATGTAAAGTTTGGTGGATTCTTGTAGAAAAGAACATAAGACTAAAAAATATTCCGAAAAAAAATAAGGCTAATAAAAAATTAGTGTTTTTTATCTTCGTATTGGATGTGCTGTGAAGAGAGGTTGGGACACAACTAATTAGATAATCTGTAAAGACGAATAATCTCTACCTTTCGCTTTAAAATAAAGGCTAGTTTCGCAATCTTGGTTACTTGTGTTTATAAGTCAAGTGTAAAAACTAATTCGTTCCATTGCGCTACAGACACTCCCTTTCCGCGGGGAGGAAGCCCGAGCCTCCTCGGCACGCCTGCGGGGTCTTCTATTTCCCGCAGGAGTTGAGTGTCCTCCGCTCCATTCTACTTCTTTTTTAAAGGTTGTTATCTAAAACCATTTAAAAAAATAGAAAAAATTAATTATTCAGGCTGCGGCAATAACAATAAACTTTACTGAAACCACCCTTTTAAAAGCTTAAAAACGAGCAATTATATGTAATTACCATATAATTGTTCGTTTTTATTTTCAACTGGAATACTTATGTCCCAGCCTTCCGATAAAACAAAAAGACGACAAAAGGGCTGATTAAAGGAAAACTTCCATTGCTTTCACATATTTAACAAGTATTCCTTGATTAACTAGCAAAAAGCTTTCTTATATTTACAGAGGATTTGAAGGGAACAATTTATTTCTTGTTTGGAGAGGTGCTTATTCGTCTTTTGGAAAGCAAATAGTAAGTCTTCAAAAAAGGAATTCCATTTGTTTTACACTTTCCTTTTTCAGTGTACCTAAAAGAAACAATTGTAATAGTCAATTTTGCTTTCATAGATTATTTTATTGAGTTAAATAGAAATATTTATAATTTATAAAAGGAAGTATCATAAAATGTGAATTTTGACAAATTGATGAACTTTCTTCAAAAATATTTCGAAAAAAAAAAGGAAAAGCAGGTGTTGAAAGAAATTTGTCGAAATAGTCAGTAAATAAATGAAAGGTGGTGCACCATGTCAAGTGGTATCAATTGAAGCTTTAGCTAACCGCATTATTCGGGAGGCGGTGGAAGATGATGCAACAGATATTCATATTATTCCAAAGCCCCAAGAATCGCTGCTCCAATTTCGCATTTCCAATAAACTCCACACCAAATTACTCCTTCCTCCTAAACAGTGCGACAAATTAATTTCGCATTTTAAGTTTACAGCCTCTATGGATATTGGAGAAAGGAGGCGGCCGCAAAATGGCGCTTATTCCTTTAAACTGAAAGATCAAAAGATAGGCTTGCGCTTTTCTACCCTGCCTTCTGCTCCCCACGAAAGTTTAGTTATTCGGATTCTTCAAGAGAAAAATGACATCCCCATCCACTATATTAGTCTTTTTCCAGAAACCTCAAGAAAACTCATCGCATTATTAAAGCATGCTCATGGGCTTGTGATTTTCACAGGTCCAACTGATAGCGTTACGCAAATACTAATAGAACAAGACGTTTGTAATAAGCACCAAATCTTTACCTGCCTTTGCTTTATCAGGTCTTACTGGTGGTTGTGGAATTAATTTATATTCTATTTTTCTAATAAATTGGGATATGAACATTCTTTTCTCTTCTTTGGTGAGGTAGGAAAAACTTTTGTTGAAGGTAACTACGATGTCCTTTATTGCGTTTAAATCGATACGATAAGGCACTTTAATTTCTTCGAGTTTGTTTTTTAATTCATCATGTAAATCCTTTGTTTCAATCATTCTTTTTTCAAATTCATCATCACTAATTAAGTCAGCTGCCCATGCACGCTGATATTTTTCTCTTTTTCTTTCAATTTGTTGAAGTTGTATTCTTAAATCATTGCCCTCATCTTTTTCTTCTTCAATCTCTATACCATTTAATTCTATATTTTTCATATATTCATTCAAAGCGTTTAAAAAACGATATTCTCCAATCGTTTTCATTGTTCTTCCTTCTCTATAACAAGCTTGGCATTTATATACTGCATTTTGAAGTTCTGAGCCATCTTTTCTTTTTTTTATATATCGATTAACTGATAATGGTTGTGAGCATTCGTGGCAATATATCACACCTTGAAATATATATTCAGTTTTCACTTCTCTTCTATAATGCTTGGTCCTATCTTCAAGCATTTGTTGAAGTTTTATATATTGATTTTTAGAAATTATTCCCTCGTGTGTATCTTCATATACTTCATCATTCCATCTTGTAGCACCGTATAGAGCAGGATTTCTTAATACTCGTAAAACTCCTTGCGCATGCCAGGTGCGATCATGGTTTGTTTTGTTTAAGTATGAGGCCAATTGGTTTGCTGACATACCTTTTTGGATTTTATCCACCATGTCTAAGACTGTTTTAGTTTGATTGTTTTTTATTAATTTTTCATCCTCGGATAAATCGAAACCATAAGGTATTGCACCAACTCGTTCTCCACCAGAAACTTTTTTCTTTAAGGCCATCTTAACCCTTTCAGATAAATTTTCTGTTTCCCATTGTGCAAGTAAAGCAACGAGTCCTATAAACATTCTTCCCATAGCGTTAGAAGTATCATATATTTCTGTAGCTGACTTAAAAGAGCATTTATTTTCATCTAAAAATTGCAACATATTATATAAATCGGATACAGACCTTGTAAAGCGATCTAGTCGATAAACTAATATCGTGCTGATTTGTCCATTTTTCACGTGTTCTAATAATTGATTTAGTTGTGGCCTATTAGTGTTTTTACCAGTTATTCCTTCATCAATATAGTATTTATAATCATTCCATCCTTGGGCAGCGCAATATGCTGTAAGACGTTCTTTTTGTGCTCCAATGGAGTAACCTTCATTTGCTTGTTCTAACGTTGAAACTCTTATATAAATACCAACTGTCACAAAGAATTTCTCCTTTCAAAAAAAGATGGTACACTTTGTCCATCTTTTGGTTAAAAATTTACTACTACTTTTTTTAATTTGCCGATTATACGGATATTTTTATTTTTATCAAGTACGATAGGAGGATAATTAGGATTTTCACTTTGAAGAATAACATTTTCTCCAGATTTATAAACTTTCTTTAATACAGCTTCATCTCCAATACAAACAGCAGCTATTTCTCCATTTTCTATTTCATTTTGTTTTCTTATTAAAAGTAAATCTCCGTCCATAATACGAGCATTAACCATGCTATCTCCTTTAGCGCGAAGATAAAAATACTCTCCACCATTTAACCAATCTGCAGGTGTAGGTTCATACCCTTCAATTTCGTCGAAAGCTAAAACTCCATTTCCGCATGAAATTTTACCTACTATAGGAAGATCTTTTACTTGAGACATTACTTTTTGCATCATTATTGGTGTTTTTCCGGTTCCTGTATCCATTTTAATTAATGCTGATCGATTAAAACTTGGATCTATTTCTGATTTATGTACTCCGAATGCTTCGGAAAGTTTTTCTACGTTTCCTGGATTGATTAAAGTCTTGCAATTTATGTAATCGGATAGGGTACTCTTAGAAATTCCTGATTTTTCACTAGTTTTTATTTGAGTCCATCCATTTAATTTCATTAACTTTTTTATGTTTTCGGATATTTCCTTTTTTAATGGTAAATCTCTATCTAACAACACGTTCCCCTCCTTAACTTATAAGCAAATTATATCCGAAAAAATACGGAAAGTAAAGAATAAATCCGAAAAAACTCGAAATATAATATCTGTTTTTTAAATAACAATTATTAAAATTCCGAGAAAAATCGGTTGACTTTCCGAAATAACTCGGATATATTAGAATCAAGCCGAGGGAACAAGGAGGTGAGATGATGATAAAAATCACTTTAAAAGCTGCAAGAGTTAATGCTGGTTTAAAGTTAACGGAAGCTGCTGATCTCTTTGGTATCAATAAAGATACTCTTTCTAAATATGAGAAAGATTCATCTAATGTACCAAGATCCTTTTTCATTAATATCGAAAAGTTTTATAAGATTCCGGTTGAAAATATTTTTTTTGGTCCTCAATCCGATTTTTTTCGGAAATTAAAAAGCGCATAAAGGAGGATATGTGTGAATGAAGTAAAAGTTACTCCACCTTCAATCAGCGATGAAACTATGAAAGAAATGAAAAAGTTCTTTATGAAAACATCAATTCCTAGAATCATCGCTGAGGAATTGGAAAAACAAAAAAAAAACAAGGAAGTGGGCTAATGAACAACTTTCAAAAAGCAGAGATGTTACTTCAATTCGCTGGGGAAATGTTAATGAAAAATCGCCTACATATTGCAACGTGGGCCACTAAGCAAAGTCATAAATATTATCTGATGCAGGTGAAGGGAGGGGTGAAGTAAATGGACTTTCAAGAAAAAATTAGTGATGAAAAAAGAGTGGAGAATATAAAACATCAAACGATGATTAGCCATTTAGGTGTTCATCCGTCTGCTCAATTATCCAAATCAGACTTTGATTTTCTAATTAAACAAGCAGAGAAATTGGAATGGATTAAAAAAGCTATTCAGGTATGCAATGAAGAAAAATTATCACCACAAGAACTAGCGATTGTTTTAAGTAAATAACCGACAACAGTCGGTACTCTTTTTAGCCATAGCGCGAAAAAAGACGAAAAGAAATAGGAATATTTGAAGGAGGTGATACATAGTGAGAGAGATTAAGTTGCAAGGATTTATCGATAATCCTATTCATGGTAAAGGTTGTTTCCCTGTTAAAAGCATTAATTTTTTCCCTTTGGTTGTTGAGTTAGATCTTCCAGAAGGAGTAGTTAGCTTTTTTGAAGGAGAAGTGAAATTAAGAAGCTTCACCGGCCTAAAAGATAAAAACGGTATAGAGATTTATGAAGGGGATATTTTAAATATTTCAGATAGAGAAGGCGATAACCAAGTTGTTTATTTCCAAGAATGATTTTATTGTACAGATGAATTTGCTTTATTCGAATTAACAAGAAGTGAAAGTCGAACTTTTGAAGTCATTGGAAACATCCATGAAAACCCTGAACTATTAGAAAAGGAGTGAAAATGATGATTGGCAAAGTAACGGTTTGGAAAATGACTGAGGAAGAAAGATTAGCTTTTATTAAGAAGTATCCAATTGTTCCAACTGAACCACCTAAAGGTTCTTCCCTTGCAAATATCGGTGAAAGAAAGCGTAAAGAAGCTAGTGAAAATGGAGCAAGAAGAACAAAGGAAAGATGGGAGAAACTTAGTCAAATTGAATAATAAAAGGAGTGGTTCATAGTGAGCAAAGAACTTCTTAAAGCTGTTTCTGACGGTGATCTACACATCAAGCTAGAGGGTGTAGAACATTCAACTAGTCTTCGGGAAATAATCACAGTTGGTCAAATGTTAGAAAGGAATGATGAATGAAATGAATGCAGCAGAAATGAGAAAGAAGTCAACGGAGAATCGCTATAAAGTAGCAACTGCTAATTTAGAACAATTTATTAATGGAACAAATGAAAATATCAAAAGCAAAGCAAGCGATGGTCACTTTAGTTATATGACTCCCATTCCTAATGAACCACTTTGGAACGAATATGAATGTACAGAGTCAGTCGCTAATTACTACAGAAATAGAGGATTTAAAGTTACTGTTGATAATTACAATTTCAAAAGAACAATGATTATCTCTTGGCTTGAAGAAGGAGATGAAAACATTGAGCATTGAACATCCAATGATTACTCAAATCAATGCTACTGGCTACCCATCTAAAGATGTGGAACCAAAAGAAATTGTTGGTAAAGATTATTTCGGTAATAAAATTTATGCCGGTGATGATGTTGTTGAATATGAAGGGAAAACAATTCTCGCTGATAGTTTGGATGATTACTTGATTGAAGTATTGGGGTTTGAATTTAAAAAGGCAGAATAAAAGACCCACTTGGCGGAGTGGATCTAATAATTATGAGCAACCTCAAATAATCGTAATCACATTTTATGTTAAATACTTTGGAAAATCAAGGGGGAGGTTATAAATTGCCATTCTTTTTCACAGGTAATAAAACAGTATATAGTTCTGAAAATCCTAAGTTAGAGCAGTTTTATAGCTTCTTAGAAAAATATAGTAGTAATTTTAGCGGAAGTAAGTTTTATGAAGAACTTTTAAATATGTATCAGAAATTAGATGAAGAATTAAAGGAGGAAAAATAAGTGAACGAACTATCTCAACAATTTAACCAGCAACAACAACCAAGTGTTTTAGCACAATCATCTAGCAGTCGTGAAATGGAGGAAGTGAAAGGTCAAATCTTTATGGCCAAACAATTTCCACGCAATATTTTTGATGCAGAGAAACGCATTTTAGATAACTGCAAACGTCCTGCATTAGCAGAACAAGCAGTATATAGCTATCCGCGTGGAGGAACTAAGGTTGAGGGGCCATCTATAAGATTGGCTGAGGTAATAGCACAGAACTGGGGTAATTTATCCTTTGGTGTAAAAGAACTGGAACAACGCGCCGGTGAATCAGTGGCCATGGCTTATGCGTGGGACCTAGAAACTAATGTTAGACAAGAAAAGATATTTACCGTTAAACATATTCGAGACAAAAAATCAGGTCCACAAAAGTTAACTGATCAACGTGATATATACGAAATAGTGGCAAACCAAGGATCACGTAGAATGAGAGCCTGCATTTTAGGTGTTATACCTGGCGACATTATAGATCAAGCAGTTGAAGAATGTAACAAAACACTATCAGGGCAAAATACAAGTCCTTTAAAAGACAGAATAGGAAATGCACTCAAAGCTTTCAAAGATAATCATCGTGTAACCCAAGCAATGATTGAATTACGTTTCGGTTATAACGTAGATTCATTCACTGAAAGAGATTATTTAGATTTAATTAAAATTTTCAACTCATTAAAAGACGGCATAAGCAAAGTGGAAGACTGGTTCGAAAAAGGTTCTACTAACAAAAAAGAAAGTGGCAGCTCATTAGCTGAATCCTTTAAGGAAGAGGTGAAATCAGAAGATGCCAAAGAAGAAAAAACTCCAGTTGAACAGAGAGAACTATCATTCGATTGAAGCTGACCTTGAATATATGTCAGTTTCCCAGTTTAAAAGCTTTGTAGAGTGTGAAGCACGTACAATGGCGAAGTTGAAAGGTGAATATAAGCCAGCTGAATCAAATGCTTTGCTAGTGGGTTCTTATGTACATGTAGCTTTTGAAGGTACAGAAGCATATGGGGATTTTATTGAAAAGAATAGTAAAGCTATCTTTAATTCCCGTGGTAACAAATATGCTGACTTTGAAAAAGCAGACCAAATGATTAAAACCATTCTTGAAGATCCATTCTCCATGTTTGCTTTACAAGGGGAAAAAGAAGTCATTTATACAGCAGAACTTTACGGGGCACCTTGGAAAATAAAAGTGGATTCCATTAATCATAATCGCTTTAACTTTTCTGATTTAAAGACCACGCAGGACCTTCATAAAAGGTACTGGAGCAATAAATATGATGGCTGGGTATCTTTTATTGAAGCATGGGATTACATCCTACAAATGGCACTATATCGAAAGGTTATCGAAGTAAATACAGGAAAGATGTACAAACCGTATATTGTGGCTGTTACAAAGGAAAATCCACCTAATAAAGCTGTTTTACATTTTGATGAATCGCGTTTCGGATTTGAATATGAATATATCGAAATGAAAATGGAACGTTTTTTGCAGGTGAAACAAGAGAAAGTGGCAGCAGTGAATTGTGGGAAGTGTGATTATTGCAGGTCCATAAAAAAGCTTTCAGACACGATGGAAATAGGCGCTTTGATTTATGCATGACAATGATGTTCCTACTCATGTTGTCCTGCCAGAAAGACTGTGGAAGGAAGCTAAGGATACGGAAGATCTTAAAAGGCTTATCTTGCAATATATGCAGCGTTATTCGCACCTTAAAGTTAAAAATGTGCATAACGGAATGGCAATTTGTTATAGGAAGTAGGTGAGACAATGCCCGAAACCTTTTATTTTCCAGTACACACGGGACTCCTTTCACCTCAGCATAAAGAAAATATAGGTAATGCCTTGTGGGAGTTTCTCTGGATGATCGCTAAGACCACAAAAGAAGTGAAGGATGAAGATGGAGAAACTTGGGGCATTGTTCTTGGTGGTAAACCTATTAAGCTATCTGAAATTGCTGAGGAAATCGGTAGTAGTGAACGAACTATCCAAAGGAACATAGTCAGGTTAAAGAAATTTGGATATATAAAAGCAACCAAAGCACCTTATGGTGACATTTTTAAAGTGAAAAACTCTAAGAAGTTTTATAAAAACAGACACGACAAATCTGTCGTACCTGATAGCAAGAGACACGACAAAAGTGGCATGTCTCTTGAGGAGAGAGACGACAAATATGGCATGTCTGAACCGAGAGACACGACAGATTTGGTAGAGAGACACGACAAAAGTGGCATGTCTAATAAGATAAAGAAAGATAAAGAAATAAAAGATATAAATAACAACAACAAGATAAAAAAGAAAAATGAGGATGTTGATATGAAACATAATCCAATTACTGAATATGAAAAATCATTCGGATTTCCACCAGCAATATTAATTCAAGAATTTAGCTTCTGGATAGATAGTGAAGAATCGTTTTTTCAAGAACCGGAAGCAATCATTTGTGAAGTGATTAAGCAGGCTAGAAAACAGGCTCCAAGAAATGCTGCAAGTTATGTGAAGGCCATTATCAAGAAATATCACGATATGGAACTGTATACCTTAGAAGCCGTCCAAGAGTATAACAAGAAGTTTGAAGAAAAACGGAATGGTGGTGGTCAGTATGGCAATGGATTTAGCCACAATACTAAGCAGGCTACAGGAACGAGTGAAACCGAATCAAATGGAACTCCAGTTGGGCGTGTCAGAAGAAGGGAAGTATAAATGCTCTGTTTGTAAGGACAAGCAGTTAATTATCTATCGAGTACACAAGGATACAGAGTGGAAAGAAGAAACCCTTAATGTGAAAGGAAATATCGAAACTAGATTAGTTCCTAATGAAATGGTTTTAGAAGATGATTTTTTAGCTGGCAAGATTTGTGGTCCAGAACAAGCATGGGAATGGAGAAGTACCTATTCCAAGAAATGCAATTGTGTGAAAGCTGTTAAAACAAACAGAATCCTAAAATCAAGTGAGATAACAGAAGCCTTTAAACGAAAAGGGTTTAAGAGTTTTCTAACAGAAGGGAAACCGCAAGTAATCAAAGATGCTTACGATTGTGCAGTGGAATATTATCAGAACTTCCGAGAAATCAGAAATACAGAAAGAAACAGCATGGCTCTCCTTGGCAATCCAGGCTCAGGGAAAACCCATTTGTTAACTGCTTTATCTAATAATCTGATGTCTAAAAAGCAAATTGGTGTTTTGTACTTCCCTTATGTAGAAGGATTCACGGATTTAAAGGATGACTTTAATAAATTGCAATCAAAACTAGATCGGATGAAGAAAGTGGAAGTCCTGTTTATAGACGATTTGTTCAAACCTTTTATGGTCCAAGCTGGCCAAGGGAAGATCAAAAAGCCAAGAGCGACAGAATGGCAGGTAGAAATGACTTATGAGGTTATTAATTACCGTTACAACAATATGCTGCCATTTCTTATCTCGTCTGAATTAAATACCAGTGAATTAAGGGGAGTAGATCCTGCACTTGCAGATCGAATCATTGAAAGGTGTAGCGATTTTACGGTGAATATTACTGGTTTAGAAAAAGAGTTGAATCATAGATTGCGAGGAATCGAGAATGTGTAGCATATGCGGTGGAAAACGTGTTTTGCGGTTGATAGATAGCTATTCCATAAGAACAACACCTTGTCCCTTATGTCCTCCTGAAACGGCTGAAGAACGAGATAAAAGGTTAGCTCCAGTGTATCAAGCTTTAGAACAAATTGAATTAAAGATGTTGCTATGAAAAAGAGAAATCACACATCACATCATCCTAAGGGATATTCCAGAAGAAACATTGTGATTGTGCTGGAGGAAGTAAATTTCATTTGGGATAGAAGTGAATTAAAAGAAATTGTGCAAATGTGGAAGAAAGGCATCAGCTTGTGGGAAATGGGTGAGTATTTCGGCAGAGATCCAGATGAAGTAATGCTTGCCTGTATCCATCTAGCTAAAGAGAAAAGAATTCAATATAGGAGGATGCACATATGAGGTTCGTGGGAATTGACCCGAGTACCAAAACAGGATTTGTTGCTCTTGGAGAAAATGCTCAGGTGTTAAGAAATAAAGAATTAACTGGTGTGGGCTCTGTTGACCCTAAGCGAATGGCTACTATGATTGATGAAGTTATGCGTCATATACAGCCTGATGATGTCATAGTGATTGAGGGCTTTGGTTATAGCACGACACAAGGGATTCAATTAGGTGGAATCGGCTGGGGGATAAGAATGGCCTTGCTGAGAAGAAAGATTAACTATATTGAGGTTGCTCCTAATGCTCTTAAAAAGTTTGCAACAGGAAAAGGGAATGCAACTAAGGATGAAATGATTCAACCATTAATGGACTTATGGGGATATAGCAACACAAGTGACAACATTAGGGATGCTTTTGTCATGGCCCATATTGCAAGAAGTTATCACTTTTTGAAAGATGCTTCTGAATTGGAAATGAACATGCTTTTAGAACCATATCAAACAGAAGTATTGATTAATATTATTCAACCTAAGCAAAAGGAAAAGAAAAAAAGAAAAACGGTAGGGCGAAAATGACTATTGAACAATTAGAAGATGATTTAAAAGCCAAACTTATTAATCTCGGATATTTCAAAACTCCTGATGGGCGCCAACTTTATGAGCTTACATATAAGGAGCTTGAAACTATATATAACCAAATAAAAGGAGCGAATTAACCATGCAACTAACAGTCAAAGCACATTTTAATAAACAAACTAAGGATAGCCGTAAAGAGTTAATTCAGTTTTATGTAAAAGGTGAAGATGAAAAGAAATCTGAAATCAACCATTTAACTCGTGAAGTAGTTGAACTGGAGATTGAGGGAGTTGAGCAAAAGCTTACTTGTGAATTTAGTAAATCATCTAAGGATAGCAAAAAAACCGTTCTAGATTTTGTTGTTAAAGGTGATACATCATCTGACCAATCTTTTAACTTTTATAAAATGGCAGGTTCTGATGTAACTCTAAATATTGTGGAGTCTCAAATGAGCATCGAGGAATTTTATGGCGAAGATGAACATGAAGGTATTGAATATTCCATTGATAAAGGCGGCAATATTACTGTTCCAGATAATCAATTATCAATGGACGATGTTGCGGAAGGTGAAAAAGAAGAAGATCTAGATTAATAGCTGCACTCTCCTTTCCTTCTGGAAGGGAGAGAATCTTAATAAATGGGGGAATTAAAATGAATTTAGCTAAATTATTTGAAAAGCAAAAAGTGCTTAGAGATAGAATCGGATATCAAGGTGAAGATCGTTTTGAAAAACTAATTTTAGCTTTACTTGTGGAATTAGGTGAATGTGCTAATGAATGGCGTGGATTTAAGTTTTGGAGCAAGAATCAGAATCCAAGAACTAAAGCTGCAAGAGCTCCTTATATGGATATTGAAGATGCTGATTTTTATAATCCTTTACTTGATGAATATGTGGATGGAGTAGCTTTCGGGTTGGAATTGTGTATTGAACTAGGATTAAGAGCAGATCAATTAGAAAGATTTATTGACGGACGAAAAAAGAAAATTGGAAGTATGGAATACCATTTCGGATATATTTATCACTCAACATCGGAACTAATGAATACAGGAAGTATTGAGGATAGAGCTTATAAAATGCTTCATATATTCAACGCATTTCTTGGTTTAGGATATAGACTCGGTTTTACATGGGAACAAATTGAACAAGCCTATTATACAAAAATGCAAATAAATCATGTACGCCAATCCACCGGATATTAAGGAGTGATCATATGCCAAGTAAAGAAGTAGCACGATTAATGCGGAAATATAAAAAAGAAGAATTGGCAACTTTGTTATATGAAGCTCAGGCGCAATTGAACAAATATAACCAAGGTATTTTCTTTCATACGGATGAAACAGTTTATGGCAGCACTTTTTTAGTAGATGGAAAGTCTCCTGAGAACATCGTAACGGTTCGATTAAGAGCCAATATATTCACAGGTATTGAAGCGTCTTATGAATCATTGAAGGACCACACAAGCGATTATACACGCCATTGGATATGTGGAGAGAATGCTGAATTAACCAGGATATATAAAGAACAAATACTGTGGAAGAAAAAGGGGCAAAAGGCGTAGTGTAGACCACTATTGTGCATTAGAAAGGTCGGATAATTATGGGGTTTGCAGTTAAAATCATTCCTCAGTGTACTTCTGATATAGATGGATATTATGCAGGAAAAATTGATTATTACAAAAATGAATGTGTTGTAGTACCTAGACATACGGATGATATCGCATTAGCAAAAGTGTATAAATATCGCAAAGGTGCAGAAAACGCAGTTACTAAAATTTTAAAAGAATCAAGCTATGTTACAGAATGTGAAATTGAAGAAGTTTAATGAACAGTTCGAAAAACTTTGCAGCAGAAAGGATGATGATATGAATAACATTGCAGTTTCTCTAATTGTGGATGGGACATTCAAAAATTTATTAATACCACATGAAATGGTAAATGAATTGGCCGTCAAATTACGTGAAGAAGGTAAATATTTTGTTCATACCTTAAACGATAGTTATGAAGTAGAAGGGTTTGTGGTTATTGGTAAAGGCTCAAATAAAAAGATGATGGTGTTTGCAGATGATGAAAAGGAAGGGTGAAGGGGAATGATACAAGTTTATTGTAATGATGAAAACGGAGTAAACAAATGGTTGAGAGAAAATCAAAGCGTTGAAGTAATTAATGTTCAAATGTGTTTAACAGCTGAATATGGAGAGTATATTATGGTTGTTTACAAAACAAATGAAGACAAATAAAAAAAGACAGGACTTCTCCCATCTCTTAATTAATCGGCAAATTAATTATAACACATGGGGGGAGTCGTCTTGAAACAAATGTCTTTTCTTCCTGAGATAGATAGTAATCTAACTCAAATAGCTGTGGAGGAAGCAATCGAAAAATATCGTTTTTATTTAATGAGTGTACCAGAAGAAAAACTCCCACAAGTTACACCAAAGTACACATTGGAATTGCCAGTATTCTCAAATCAATTCCATTCAACAACAGAACAAATAGCTATTGAACGTGTAGATGAAGAAAGAAAACGTCAAAGCTATGTAGAGTTTTTTCGCAAGGCTGTAAATCGATTATCTCCAAGAGAAAGACAAGCCCTTATACTTAGGTATCTTGGAGAAGAAGAGTTGTTCGATTATGAGGTTTATAACCAGTTAGGAATGAGTGAATCGTATTACCACCAGAAGTTTAAACCTAGAATCTTTTATAAATTGGCATTTGCATTGAAAGTTGAAGTAATCAAACCTAAGGAGGAAAAAGAAAATGGGATATTCTAAATCAGAGCAAGAAACAAGCCTAGTATTCGATTATGAAAAGAATGAATGGAATGTTTACTCTACAGTTCCTAAACATATCCGTAAATTAATGAGTATTGGTCAAATGGAAACAATAGAATCAGAGAATGACAGACCAATAGCAATTAAAGGTGTTTTAAAAGAAAAACAAGTCTCTATGAAAAAAGAGCGTGTTTTATCGGAAGAAACGAAAGAGAAGTTAAGACTAAACGGATTAGCTATGAGAGAGAAAACGAACTGACTTTTTCAATTTATTTTCTACTTAAAACGAAACAGAAACGATTCTAAGAAGTTTTTATCACGAATCTAAGATGAGCATTTGCTTTTAGATGTGTTAAATTTATATTATCAAGAAATTAATCAAAGAGAGAACGCGAGCTGGCTAGTTTTAATCTAGTCGGCTTTTTTATTGCCAAAAATAAATTAAATGAAAGAAGGAACGATAATGAATTTAACGGCAACTAATTTAGAGAATTGTTTTGAGCAAGCGAAGTTATTGGGTGTGCCTTATGTTGCGGTAAAAATAGAGATGGCAGGATTCCCAGAACCAGAAATAATTATTAATAAGCGTGAGAATATAGATTCTAAATTAGCTTATTATAAAAAAACATACGATGGGGATCTTACTCATAAATTTGCACCTGGAATAAAGATTGTTAGTTTTACATTCGGAGATGATTTTGGAGACATTCAAGAAGATTTAGATTAAGACGTTCCTAGCTTTATAGGAGCGTTTTTCTATTATCTAAGGTATTTATCTATGTATCTGTTTAAAATGCGAAATAAGCCAATTGTGTAAGTCTGACAATCAATTAAGAAGGTGATGATATGAAAGTTAAAGATCATCTGAAAACAGACCAATTAAGACACCTAGAAAAGATGGGGAAGAAGAAAGAAGAATTTAGCAAAAGAGATATGGAAGAAATAATGAATCTGCATATGCAAACGTTAAGGCGTGGGCATGGTGGGGCTAAGAAAAGAAGATAGTTCGCTGATCAATATGTAATTTATTTTTATATTTTTCATAAAAGTAAATTACATGCATAAAGTGTATAGAAAAGAAAAAAGAACTGCATTGGCCGCAGTTCGATTTTCCAATACAATTGTTTTAAGTTGCTTCTTTAATGTTGCTTCACCTTAACGTAAAAGATACAAATTTGCACATTGATGCTTGAACTTTTGGTTTGAAGAAGCTTTCTTAGAACATACACAATCATTGATAACATGCTATTCACCAACCTATTTTTTATTGTGATTCAACATACTATATTAAGTTGGTTGGTGAAATATGCTAAAGACAAGCTCTCGTTTCGAGGGCTTTTTTTATGGAGAAAAAAGAATTAAATACTTTTCTTCATACCGCATTTCCTACACTCACGTAAGAAAATCGTATTCTTAATTGAGCTCTTAAACTGTGCATTGCCGCAGTTATCGCAGATTCCAGCGTTCTTATCAGGGTATTCTCGATAATCATAAACAATGGATGTATCGAAACCTTTATAGTTTTCTTCGAACATGGTTAATCACCTTATGCAATTTATTTTTAAATAACAGACTTATTATACATGGAAGGATGAGTGATATGCATTCAGAATTTCCAACAGCAAGAATAAAACCAAAAGAAAGGGTGAGTAATATGGATAAGCCAAGCTTAACTAACAGACTTGACAGACCAGTTACAGAGAAAAAGGTAACACCTTCGAATAACTGCGATCATTTGTATAGAGATTTTAGAACGGAGAGTATTAACGGAAAGGTAAGCAGTGTTTTCTTTTATTGTCAGAGATGCTTAGACATTGTGGTTAAAGGAATTAAATAGAAAGAAGGGTGAGTAACGTGCTATGGGCAGAAGAAGTTTATAAAATGTTTTTTACAGAAGAAGAACTAAAAGCCTTTCAAGAAAAACTTATGCATACTTGGGAGTCTTTGAAAGAAGAACTGCTATTGGTTCATTATGTAGAACCTATTCATCCAGCAGCTAAACTGAAACATTCTAAGCAACGTATTCATTCTCTTGTAACCATTCGTAAACCAATGATGATTCGAGCAAGGACTTGTTGCTAGATGGCTAACATTAAAGTAATCTATGGTGCACCTGGTTCTGGTAAGACAACATATGCAAAAGAGAACAGGCAGCTAAATGATTTGCTCTATGACTTTGATGACATTATGCAATGTTTATCAGGTTTGCCATATCAAGAATCCAATGAACATCTGATTGATTATGTGATGGACTTTAGAGACTTGATAATAGATAAGCTGAGGTATGACAGCAACATTGGCACAGCTTATATCATTACTACCTTTATCCAAAACGATTTAAAGAAGAAGCTTAATGATTTAAATGTAGAGTACATCAAGATAGATACAGATATCAAAGTATGTCTGGACAGGTTAAACCAAAGCAATCGTTCAGATAAAGATCGTATCAAACAAGTAATCAAGGATTGGTTCAACCACTATGATCGTGTTGAGGATTCTTCTGATGTCGTGTATAAAACAAAAGAACAAAAGAAGAAGTTCTATAACTCGACAGCATGGAAGAAGCTAAGATTACTTGCATTGAATCGTGATAACTATGAGTGCCAGCAATGCAAACTTAAAGGGAAAGTAAGTAAAGGACAAAACGTACATCACATCAAAGAAATTTATTTTCATCCAGAGTTTGCTCTCGAATTGGACAACCTTGAAACACTTTGCATCAATTGCCACAACGAAGAGCACGAACGAACTTTCGACAAAATAAAAAATTCGAAAAAAGAATCAAAATGGGATGACGAAATGTGGTAAATACCCCCCGGTCAAAAAGTTTTGGCTTTTTGACCGGGGGGAAGACCGGTGAGCAGCAATAACTCGCAAATGTTTTTTATAAATTCGCGCACGTAAGGGGTGTAGATAGAGGGGAGGGGGGGTCGCATGGATGAAATGTTGGAAAGATTGAAAGAACAATTAATGATGCGGATCGATACGGATGATTTGTTGGAAGTCGATAAAGTGAATCGATACGTTAAATTGCGGGAATTGGATTTAGCTTTTGATGCTGACATTGAGCGTGAGGGAAAAACCATAGTTACAGAAAATGGTTCGCAACGATTTATCAAGTCGCATCCAGGAATAAACGAAAAGATTAAATTAAATTCACAAATGATTGCACTTGAGAAGAGCATAAATTTTACAAACGGAAATCTTGTCCCTTCCCCTGCATCTGTGGAAGGAAAACAAGGTGACTACACACCTAGTGATTTAGTATGAACAGCCAAAAATATGTAGATGAATATATCCAACTGTATGAAACGGGAAAGATAAAATTAAATAAAGAACGTTTGTTATTAGTGAAGTTTGTCCAAAAGAACATTTTGAATAATAACGACGTTTATTTCGATGACGAATTGATTGAGAATTGTATTGCGTTTGGGGAGAAGTGGTATTTCCCTTTAACTGCATTTCAAAGATTCTTAATAGCATTCGTCTTTTTATTTTGGAAAAAAAATAATCGTGTGGTCTTTCGTAAATTCCTTTGGATGCTTGGACGTGGTGGTGGGAAAAACGGTTTAATTACAGTCGTTTCAAAATTCCTCATCAGTGAACTTCACGGAATTGAAGATTATAATATTTCGATTGTGGCCAACAGTGAAGAGCAAGCTAAAACATCAGTTGATGAAGCTTATAAATGTGTTAAGAAACATGAAGTGCTGCAACGTGCATTTAAAGCAACTTTAACAAAAATTGTGTCTAAGAAAACAAATTCTATCTTTACATTTAGAACATCAAATGGTGGTACCAAGGATGGTCTCCGTGACGGTGCTGTTATCTTTGATGAAATCCATCAATACGAAGATAACAAAGATGTGCGCGTTCATATTTCTGGTCTTGGTAAAAAGCCGAATCCGAGAGAGTTCTATATTGGTACTGATGGATATGTTCGTGAGGGATTCTTAGACAAGTTAAAAGAAAAAGCTATGAAGGTCCTTAATGGTGAAGCGCGTTGGAATTCTCTTTTTCCATTCATTTGTAAGTTGGATGATGAATCAGAAGCTGACAACCCCGATATGTGGGAAAAAGCAAATCCGATGCTATGTGAACCACGTAGTGATTATGCTCAAGGTCTATTCGATACAATCTATGAAGAGTATGAAGAATTGGAAGAAGATCCATCAAACTATGAAGAATTTATGACGAAAAGAATGAACCTGCCTAAGGTTGATTTGGAAAAGTCTGTAGCCAATTGGGAAGAAATCGAAGCGACAAATCGTGAAATGCCAGAACTTCTAAATGAAGAATGTATAGGGTGTTTGGATTATGCTTCAATTCGTGACTTCGCTGCATGCGGTCTTTTGTTCAGAGATGAAGAGGAAAATTATATTTTCAAAACTCATTCATTCGTACGTAAAGAATTTGTAGACAAACATTATGCTTATTCGAAAAAGACGAGTGATAATGTGAAAAATCAAAAGAAATTAGCTCCTATTCGTGAGTGGGAAGAACAAGGATTATTGTCTGTAATTGATGCGCCGACCATTGATCCACACACTATTGTCCGATGGTTTGTAGAAATGCGAGAGCATTATGTCATAAAAAAAATCGTTGCAGATAACTTCCGTATGGAGATTTTAAAACCATTATTTGAAGTGGAAGGATTCGAAGTGGAAGTTATCAGAAATCCGCGTGCCATCCACAGCTTATTAGCTCCACGAATTGAAACAGCTTTCGCAAATCACAAAATTATATTTGGATCTAATCCAATGATGCGTTGGTACACCAATAATGTACTTGTTGTTACTGATAAACGAGGAAATAAAGAATATCAGAAAAAGGAACCCGTCAAAAGAAAAACGGATGGTTTCCAAGCATTTGTTCATGGGTTGTATCGGGCAGATGACATTGTAGTGGGTGGAACATTCGCCTTTGCTAACATTAATTTCTAAAAGGAGGTGAGAAGTTGGGATTTTTGGATTTAATTTTAAACCGTAAGAGTGAGTCTAGCTTTATATTTGATTTTGATATTTTTCAAGATACAACAAATCGATTGCATATGAAAAAGCTAGCGATTGATACATGTGCTTCTTTTTTAGCAAGAACCATTAGTCAATCTGAATTTAGGATTAAAGAGAATGAAAAATTCCTCAAAAATGAGTTGTACTATCGGTTGAATGTACGACCGAATTTAAATCAAACAGCAAGTACGTTTTGGCAAGAAATTATGTACAAGCTGATTTACGACAACGAAGTGCTCGTTATTCAAACAGACAATGAGGATCTATTGATTGCTGATGACTTTGATCACGTAGAATATGCTGTTTTTGAAGATACATTTTCAAATGTCACAGTTAAAGATTACACCTTTAAGAGAGTGTTTAAGCAAAGTGAAGTATTTCATTTACGGTACAGCAACGAATCTCTAGCACCTTTGATAGATAGCTTATTTAAGGATTATGGAGATTTGTTTGGACGTTTGCTTAATTCACAAAAACGAAAAAATCAAATACGTTCAACTGTAAAAGTCGATGCTACTACTGCTAAAACTAAACAAGGTCTGGAAAGTTTACAGGAATTCATCAATAAGATGTACAAGGCTATTGAAGAAAAAGATGTTGCGATTATTCCTGAACAACCAGGTTTTGAATATAAAGAACATTTCACAGGTAGCGGAAATGGTATTCAGTCTGTGGACGAAATCAATAAAGTGACAGGTGGGTTCTTCGACCAAGTAGCAACTGCTTTAGGTATTCCCTTAACACTGATTCGTGGTGATATGGCTGATGTAGAAAAAATCACGAAAAACTATATGATGTACACCATCAATCCGATTCTTAAGAAAATAAAAGATGAGGGATGTGGTAAGTTTTTTGAGAAAAAAGCCTATCTTAATGGTTCTTGGTTAGAAGTTCGAGCACCTTCATATCAAAGTATTTTCGACCTTGCAACAAGCATTGATAAACTTATCGCATCCAGTGCCTTTACTGCTAATGAGATTAGATTGGAGGTTGGGTATGAGGCTTCGGATGACCCTAAACTCAATAAGCACTATATTACTAAGAACTATGCTGAAACAGGCGTAGATGAAGGAGGTGAGAATGAGTGAGAGTAATATCAAAAGAAGAATATTTAAAGAGCTTTAAAAATCAAACTCATGTTGAACAACTTAAAAAGGTTGAACGCAAGTTTGAAACCTTCCACAATGAAGCTGCTAACAATACCGAAATCACGATTTACGGAATTATCGGTGATTCTTGGTGGGAAGATTCTGTTTCAGCATCTGATATTGATAATGCACTAAAAACTATTAGTGGTGACATTATAATTAACTTAAATAGTCCTGGTGGTGATGCTTTTGACGGTATTGCTATTTATAACCGTCTAAAGAAACATGATGGAAAAGTCACTGTTAATATTGATGGATGGGCATGTTCTGCTGCATCTGTTATTGCGATGGCAGCTGACGAACTTAATATGGGATTAGGGTCAATGCTAATGATTCATGAAGCAAGCACATTGGTATGGGGAACTAAAACAGATATGCGTAAAGAAGCAGATGTTTTAGATAATTTAGAAGATGGAATTATCGATATTTATATGACTAAAGCAAATGTTCAGCGTGAAGAAATTCGCAACATGGTTGATGCTGAAACATGGTTTAGTGCAAGTAAAGCAATTGAAATCGGTTTTGCTACTTCCACATCATCAACTGTAGAAGACAACAAAGACGAAGAAATCACGCAATTAAAAGCAAATATGCAAACATTACAAAATGAGTTAGATCAAATTAAAAATCAGCAAAACCAAGTGCCGGTTAATAATAAATCTTGGCGCTTTTTTTAATATAAAAAAATGGGGGTAATTAATAATGGTCATTAAATTTACTGGTGGGTTAGATAACTTTGAAACTAAAAAACAAGCATATATGAACTTGGTGAAAGCTGAAAATTCAAGTGTGGAAGAATTATCAAATGCATTTGATGAAATGTTTACTGCATTACAAACTGATCTTACTGAAAAAATTACATCTGAAGCAAAAAACGAAGTTCACGATGCACAAATCCTAGCTGCACGTGGCCAAAATGTTTTAACATCCACAGAGCGCAAATTCTTCAATGAAGTAATCGCAAGTGGTGGATTTGCAGAAGATACTATTTTGCCGATTACAACTCAAGAGCGTGTGTTTGAGGATTTGGTTACTGAACATCCATTATTGGATGCTATTGGTTTAAAAGATTTGGGTGCCATCACTCGATACATCTATTCTGATGCAAATAAATCTTATGCTTGGGGTGCATTATTCGGAGAAATTAAAGGGCAAATTTCTGCATCATTCCGAGAAGAACAAATTGGTCAATTAAAACTTACTGCTTTTGCTGTTATTCCAAAGGATATGCTTGAATTAGGACCTGAATATGTTGAGCGTTATGTTCGTACAGTTTTAGTAGAATCATATTCTGTAGGTTTAGAATATGGTCTAGTAAATGGTCGTGGTCCTGCACAAAATGAACCAATTGGTTTAATGAAAGATGTAAATTCAGAAACAGGTGCTGTTACAACTAAAACGTCTACTGGCACATTAACTTTTGCACCTTCTCAATATGGGGAAGTTGTAGCTGGCGAATTGCATGATGTAATCAAGGCTTTAACAACAGATGCTAAAGGAAAAGCACGTAAGGTACTTAATAAAGTAGTTATGGTGGTCAATCCAATTGACGCGATTAGTGTACAAGCACGAAATACTATTCAAACAGCTAATGGCCAATGGGTAACTGCTTTACCTTACAATATTCAAGTAGTTGAATCAGAAGAAATTCCTGATAGTAAGGCATTGTTCTTTGTGAAAGATACTTACTTAGCTGCTATTGCTGGTGGATATAAAATCAATAAATTTGATGAAACGTTAGCTATTGAAGATGCTCGTTTATACACTATGAAGCAATTTGCTAATGGTAAGCCAAAAGATAATAAAACTGCTCTCGTTTATGATCTTAATATTAGCTTTACAACTGAACCAGCAGGCGCATAAGGGGTTGATGTGATTGGAAATCGCATTGAAGGTATTGCAAGAATTTAAAGATCGTATGCGAATAACCCATTCAAGTGAGGATGACAATTTAAAAACATTGTTGTCCTTTTCTGTTGCTGACATTACGGAGAAGTGTGGAGCGTTCGATATTGAAAAGAATATTCGCGCCAAAGAATTAGTATTCGAGCGGACGCGATATGCCTACAACGATGCTCTTGAATATTTTGATAATAATTTTTTAAGTCAGATTAATAGCTTAGGTCTATCAATTGCATTAGCCGAAGAAGGTGAATCAGATGCAGCCGTTTAAATATCAACCACCAAGGGTTAATACGGGCGATTTACGAACTTTAATTACTTTTTATGAGTATAAACCTAATGAAGGACCTGAACCCGGAGAAGATGAAAAACAAGTCTTGTATAAAGCGTGGGGGCAGGTGGATCATGTTTGGTTAAAAGATTTAGAAACTGCTAAATCAAATGGTACCTTATCTGATTTAACCATTACTATTCGAGATCCACAGGCTGATTACATTCCTACTAATAAGCACTATATTTCTATTGATGCTGCTGAATATGTAGATAAGCGATATAACATAAAGCAGGTGCAGCCTGATTTGCAAAACAAACAATTCATTACGATTGTAGCGGGGTTAACGGAATGAGTATGAGGATAAGAGAAAATACGCAGCTTATTCAGCAAATAGAAAACCGAATAGGACAAGAAGCAGCCCGACGTATAAGTGATAAGGCATTGTTAGCTGGAGCCAAAGTATTTGTTAAAGAATTGAAAAAGCAATTTGCAACATTTAAAGACACAGGTGCTTCTATCGATGAAATCACTATATCAGAGCCTATGTGGGTAAAAGGCACGCGGACTGTAAAGGTTCACTGGCGCGGGCCCAAAGAAAGATATAGGATTATTCATTTGAATGAATGGGGCACTGTTAAAAATCCTAATCCTAAAGGTAAGGGTGCTGTTGCAAGAGCACTGAAAAATGCTGAAACAGCTTATCGTCAAGCTGTGGCACAAGCAATAAGGGAGGGAATCTAATGGACGTTATAAAGGTGATATATGATGCGTTGATTGCGGATTCTTTTATTAAAGAACAAGCATCTGGACGAATTAAATATTATGAATATCCAGAGAGTGGCAATGTGGCAGCGCCATATATCATCATTGTTCCATTAGATGTCCCTAATCCTTCTGATTTTGCTGATAACACTTGGCTAACTTATGATGCTCTTTATCAAATAGAAGTGTGGACGAAAAATCGAGCTGTTACAATGAAATTAGCTGAACGTATTCAACAAGTCATGTGGAAGCAAGGATTTTTCCAAAATGGCGGCATTGATGAGTACGAAGAAAATATTTTTCGTGATGCCAGACGCTATCGAGGAAAATTGTATAGAGATGATTTAGACACTGTATGATGTGTCTTTTTTATTATAAAAAATAGGAGTGATTATTTTGCCAGAAAAAAAATATCGTGCTAGAACTGGAGTAGAAGAATTTTATTATGCTGTTCTAGCTGAAACAGGTGCGGATATTGTTTCAACGGATCCTGAACGCGTTAAGTTTTTGCAAAGTATAGAAATAGAAATGCCTCAAGAAGCTGTGCGTGCATACGGAGATAATACCACAGCAGAAATCGCTATATCTAATGGTAATATTAGCGTTACATCAGCATTTCATAAGTTGCCGATTGAAGATAGAAAAGTGTTATTTGGTCTTGAATCTACAATTGGAGGATTGCATTCATATGGTGGCTCAGATAATCCTCCATATGTTGCATGTGTAATTGCTAAAACCTTTGAGGATGGCAGTAAGGAATGGGTTGGTCTTACCAAAGGTATTTTTATGCGAAATAATATTGCTGCTGCAACAAAAGAAGATGGCGTGGAATTTGGGAATGATGAAGTAACGGCAGAGTTTATGGATAGAGAAGTCGATGGCTTTGATGTTCCTAAATCTGTAATCTTTGGCTTAGATGAAAAAGGTTCTACAACAAACCGTGATGCATTGTTTCAAGCTGTTTTTGGCAAACCTTACCCAGTAGATCCAGCGGGGGTGTGATTAATGGCTAAGATAAAAACTAAATATGAAGTGATTCAAGATTTTAAGGATTTGCAGGATAATAATAAAATTTATCGTAAAGGTGATTCGTTTCCACATCCAACGAATAAAAAAATTGAACCAGAACGTTTAGAAGAACTTTTATCCGATAAAAACAAACAAGGTAGACCGGTTATTCAGGAGCAGGCATAAAGCTTGCTCTTTTTATTTATGCACATGAATAAAAGTTGAAAGGAAGATTATAATGGCGAATTTTAAAAGAAATATGATCGAATTAGTGAAAGAAGTAAAAGAAGGGGAAATTATTACGAAAAAGTATTTAACTCCTGTGTTTATTCCTTTTTCTGTTGTTTATGAATCAGTTGATATGGTTCAAAAGATTGAGAAAAGCGAAGGCAATACAGATGCTAAATCTGAAAAAGAACTGTTTGAGAATCTAATGTATTTTGTTGCTACAAAAATATATAACAATCAATTCACCAAGGAAGATTTGTTTAATGGCCTGCATGCACCTGACGCTATCGAAATACTTCAGGAACAAATTTTATTCGTTTCACAAGGGCGCCAAAATGATGAAACAAAAAAGTTTTTAGCGGAGAAGAATCGCTAACAGATGAGGATTTCACTCCACAAAAACAAAAGGAATATATGGATAAGCTTATCCTTGATTTAATGAAGGATGGCAAAGACATTAATGAAATATTAAATATGCCGTTTCATTTTATGTTGGAGCTATTAGCAGAAAGAAATAAACCAAAAGAGACAAAGTCTTTAATCGCTGCATTCGGTGGTTAAAGATTTTTTATTTGTGTAAAGAAGGGAGGTAAATAGTGGATAGAATAGAGGGAATGTCCATATCGTTGGATTTAGATACCGTTAGAGTCACTTCTGGTCTTAAAGGGCTCAAAAATAGTATGAGGACGCTAAGTAGTGAAGTGCGAGCGAATATGTCTGTTTTTGACCGCGCTGATCGATCAATAGAAAAGTATGAGACACAAGTTGATGGATTGAACAGAAGACTTGAGTTGCAAACAGCAATAACAGAGGAAGCGAGATCCGAATACGAAAGAATGGTTCAGCAACACGGGGAAGGATCTAAACAGGCTGAGAAGGCTGCTAGAGCCTATAACAATGAAGTTGCTGCTCTCAATAATCTAGGGAGATATGTAGATAATGTTCGGCAGGAGTTGGCGGATTTAAGAGAAGAACAACGTATATCGGAATCAACTTGGGGACGAATGGGGCAGTTATTTGATGAAGTAGGGACGCATCTTACTGATTTAGGCGGAAAAATGAAAGAGGTTGGTGCTTCTCTATCAACATCTCTAACATTACCTATTTTGGGTTTAGGTGCTGGAATAACAGCGATAGCATCTCAATTTGAAAATTCATCAGTAAAAATAAGTAACTCTTTAGGATTAAATATAAAAGATTCGAAAGAGTTAACGAATATTTCAAGGAATCTTTATAAAGCTGGATTTGGCGAAAGTGTGGAAGATATAGATAATGCTTTACTTGAAACAAGACATAATATCAGTGAATTAAATCAGGAAGACTTAGAAGATATTACGAAAAAAGCATTAATTTTAGCTGAAACATTTGACGGTGAAGTGAACGAGGTAACAAGAGCCGGAAACAACTTGATGAAAGGGTTTGGACTTAGTTCGGATAAAGCTTTTGATTTAATGGCACACGGGGCACAAAATGGACTTAACTTCTCGAATGAGATGTTTGATAACCTTTCAGAATATGCGCCTTTATTTGGAAAAATGGGGTTTTCAGCACAAGAATATTTCCAGCTTTTAGAAAAAGGCAGTAAAGCTGGTGTATATAATCTTGATTACATTAACGATGTTATGAAAGAATTTCAGATAAAGCTAAAAGATGGTTCAACAAGCACTAGCGATGCTATGGTCCAATTGTCAGATGGAACGAATAAAGTATGGAAAGATTTCTTGGCTGGCAAAGGTACAGTAAAAGATGTCCATAATGTCATCATTAAAGAATTAAAAAACATGGATGATCAGACTAAAGCTAATAATATTGGCGTTGGTCTCTATGGAACAAAGTGGGAAGATCTCGAAGCGGATGCCATGTATACATTAGGCGGCATCGATGGGAAACTCAAAGATGTGGATGGACGAGTAGATAAGATGTCCAAGAATATGGAGCAATCATTTGGAATACGTCTTAAATCTGCCTGGAGAGAAACAACCGATGCTTTTAGGCCGTTCGGAGAGATTCTTTTATCTGTTGCAGAAAATATTCTTCCTAAAGTATCTACCGGTATTGAAAAAATGGCTAACTTTTTTAACGGTTTATCTCCTGCAGCACAGACAGCATCTCTTATTTTTGCTGGATTAGTGGCAGCGATAGGACCATTGATAACCATTGCAGGAATAGTAATAGGTGCATTTGGAAATATCGTAGCAGCCTTAAGGCCGGTGATGACTTCCATTTTAAGAGCAGGTGGTTTAATAAAATGGCTTCGTATGGGTCTAATGGGATTAACAGGTCCTGTAGGTCTTACAATCGGCGCTCTTACCTTATTAGGAACAGGATTTATATTACTCTATAAAAACTCAGAAACCTTCCGAAATGGGCTTTTATCTGGATGGAATTATATAAAAAATACAGCCATTTCTATATGGGGGTATATAGGACCATATATAACTCAAATAATATCTTCTGCGACCACCTTTATTCAAGAGAAATTAACTCAACTCAAATCGTTTTGGAGTGAAAATGGAAAACAAATTTTAGGGATAGTTAAATTTATTTTTAATCAAAATATCCTTTCTAATATCAAATTAGTATTAGGGTTAATAAAAGGTGCTTTCCAAATAGTCTTTCCGATTGTGGTTGGAGTTGTAAAGATTGCTTTTGCTACTTTGCAACTGATCATAAATAATACCATGACAGTTATTCTAGGCATTATAAAAGTTGCACTATCTGTTTTGCGCGGTGATTGGAGTGGAGCTTGGAAAGCCATAAAATCCACAGCACTTGGAGTCATGAAAAATATCCTTGGATTTTTTAAAGGAATTAATTTAAAAGATACAGGAAAAGCCATCATCCAAGGTTTGATTGATGGTATTGGATCCATGGCAGGCGCTTTGGCTAAAAAGGTTAATAGCTTAATAGACGGACTAAACTGGGTAATGGGGAAAATCGGAATTGATTTTGATATTCCAAAATGGTATCCGAGTAGCGGGGAAACTTCAAAGGTGAATAATCTAAGTGGCCCAGCACAGTATGCTAAAGGAACGCCTTTTCATCCTGGTGGTCCTGCAATATTAGGGGATGGCGGAGGACCTGAACTGTTCAGAACCTTGGATGGCTTTATTGGATTATCTCCAGGAAAACCTACACTAATGAACCTACCAAAAGGCACAGAGGTTTTGCCTTTTAAACAAAGTATGCAATTGTTAAAAACAGGATTACCTGCTTATAAAAATGGCGTGGAAGGCTCAGATGGAAGTGTTTTGAGTGACGTATGGAGCTATATATCCAATCCTAAAAAGTTAATGGGGAAAGTTTTTGAAAGCTTTAATGTTTCCTTTTCTGACTTTGGGTTTAGTGGTGCTTTAGGAAAGTTAGGTAGTGGAGTATTAGATTTTCTTAAAGGAAAATCCACTGATGTTGTTAAGGAGAAAATGAAAGGCATGTTTGATGTTGGCGCACCTTCAGGAAAAGGCGTTGAGAGATGGAAAAGTGTTATTCTTCAAGCGGCTGCGGCTATGAAAGAAAGTGTAACGGCTGCCGAAGTGAATGGCATTCTTGCTCAAATCCAACGTGAATCAGGCGGTAATGAAAAAATTATACAATCCTCAGCTGTGAATGATATCAATATGAAAAATAATAACCCAGCCCGTGGATTGCTCCAATATATCCCGCAAACATTTGGAAGTTACGCAGTGAACGGTCATAACAACATCTATTCAGGTTACGATCAATTGTTAGCTTTTTTTAACAATAAAACATGGAGACGTGATTTACCTTACGGTAAAAGTGGATGGGGGCCAAGTGGCGGACGTAAATTCGAGTCAGGCGGTCTAGTTAATACAGCAGGACTTTATGAACTTGCAGAAGGCGGTTGGCCTGAATTTGTTATTCCTACTGATCCAGCACGAAGAACAGATGCTATGAAACTGTTGGCTTTAGCTGGAAAAGAAATTCAAGGGAATAAACGTCCTAATCAATTGCCTAACAACGTTGCTGGCGACAGTGATAATGGAGTTATGCAACAATTATTAGATGCCACATTGAAGCAAAATCAGCTACTGATGCAACTACTGCAAAAAAATACGAATGTCTATTTAAGTGGAAAAAATGTTACTGACACAGTAAATAAACAAAATGGTCTCAATGATGTAATAATGAATTATCAGTTTTAGGAGGTGGGTGATAAGTGAAGAAGCAATTGTATATTGATCGCAATGAGAAGCGGCAGTCCTTAGAAGAAGTATTAGGATGCCGTTTTTTAGAATTGATTATATCCAGTCCTCAACCATCTACTAATTATCAGCAGCAAGATGGGCTAGACGGTCAAATGGATGGATATACAACATATGGCCCAAAAACAGTCACAGCCAATTTTTATTTAAAAAGCATGGATCCACAAGAGTATCAATTATTAATCCGGGATGTGTTTCAATTTTTCTTTCAGCGTGAGGCTTACTACATTTCCAGTTCGGATATGAAGGGTATTCGTTACTTAGTGCATCCTAAACCGTTCGAATATACAAGGGTAAATACGATTGCTGCCACTTTCAGCATTGAGTTTGAAGTGTTTAAGGGCTACGGGGAATCATGGGGCACCACATTAAACGATTTTACTTTTGATGAAGAAAAGTGGCAAATTGGAATGAACTTGCCTTTAGCAGAGGATTTGAAATATGTCTTTACTAATGAGTCAAATTTCAAGGTTTATAATGCATCTGATATTGTAGTGAATCCATTGCTAAGACACGATTTAACCATTGGGATTAGTGGGGTTGGTTCATCCGTCAAACTAATCAATAAAAGTACGGGAGATATTTTTCAGTACAATAAATCCATGAAACAAGGGGATATTCTTTTACTGACAGGGGTATATCCTTATTTAAATGGAGATCATTGTGGAAGAGATACCAATCATGGCATTATAACGTTAAATCCTATGCTATTCAATGAAATGGAACTTACAGGGCTAACAAATAGTAAAATATCATTTGATTTCCCATTTCTGTATGCGAACAAGTGAGGTGACTTAAAATGCAGAACGGAATCTTGCTTGTTAGAGATAAAACAGATGCTTATGAGGAAATATTAATCGATATTGATTATGGCGGTTTTTCTTATGATTACGAAAAGAATACTTCTCGCCAATTGTCGTTCACAGCTTATGAAACTATCTATAATAAATTTTCTTTCGACCTTTTAACTGGGGATGCAGTTATTGTTTATCAAGGACAGGAATTTGTCATAAAGCAATGTACGCCTAAAGTGGTTGGTAAGCGGCAGACGAAAGACATAACGGCTGTACATGTCAGTTTTACGGTGCAGGATCATTATCAATATGACGCAAAAGAGAGTGCTGCAGAATATAGCTTAGATGATATTATGAAATTCGCTATTAATGGTAATGAATTAGGGTTCACTTACGAAATTGTCGGAGACTTTGAAAAGCAAACAATTGAAAGTATCAGTGCAAATGATGCTAAAAATATCATAAACGACATAGCCTGCCGCACGTTCGGGGCTATTTTTTATGCTGATAATAAGCATTTGCAATTGTATAGCGAAGATGAATGGTATCGAGAAGTGCAGCAGACTTTTCGTTATCTTTACAACACAAATGAGGTTAGTGTCGCTGAAGATATCACCAATATTAAAACTTATATAAAAGCCTATGGAAAAGAGAAAGAAAATAAGGATACTAAATCTGACCAATCCATAGGACAATCGGTAGTAACTTTCTCAGATAAATGGACGGATGGGACTACTTCCACAAAGGACAGTGTAGCATCCTTTGAATTCACCGGCACCGGAGTAGACGTCTACTTTAAGAAGTCAAAGTTTGGCGGCAAAGTATCAATTAATGTAGATGATTCTAATTCCAAAAATGATACGACGTATAGCGAAAAGAGTGGCACTTTAACCCTTACTATTCGAGGATTAGAGAATAAAAAACATAAGTGCAATATTAAGTTCGTTGGCACGGATACAAAAAATCCAAATACGAAAAAAGTGAAGCACCAGGAATCATATGATGAGAAAAATAAACAAGGGAAAATTGTCCGCAAAACAAAGAATGTTTATACCCAAGAAGCGGCCACTTTGGAATTGAATGATCCAGCTGCCAATGTTTATCTTGAAAATGAGGGTGACGATAAATACGAAGCTGTTGTGACATATCTTTCTCCATCTCATAAGGATTGGGGAACGAAAATGGCGGCACCTGTAACAAGTGATACGATTACGGATAAGGATAAATTGCTTGAGTTTGCCAAGAGTCAATTGCAAGATTATCCTGATTTGTCATTGAACATTATTTATAGCGGCGCCGAATCGGTAGATGTCCGTGATGTATGGCTGTTAATTCATGAACCACTAGGAATAGCGAGCGATGTGAAATTAGTCAACCTTAAATCTCCACATCCTTATACAAACCAACCGCAGAGTTTAACATTCAGCAGTGCTCATAAAGATATGCTTAAAATCCAGAGTCAATTAAGGAAATCTATTGCTGATTTAGGTAAGCAATTATCTGGCGTAAATAGCACGTTAACTGGAAGTTTACCTTCTTTGCAGGAAGCATCGAAGGCTATTGCTGCTGTATCTGGTAATGTGGAATTTGATCCGGATAAAGGGATTAAGACGACTAGAAAAACTAAGTCCTCCACAGTTTCAACAGCGTCAGTACAAACAGCATCTATCATGACCCTTAGCACTAGTCCAAGTTATGTAACTAGTTTTTTAACGAAGATAAAAAACGGGGCAATGCAAACTTGGTACTCTCATGGAATATTGCCTTCTATTACTGCAGCACAAGGGGCCTTAGAGAGTAATTGGGGCAGGTCTTCTTTAACTATTGATTGTAACAATTTATTCGGAATAAAAGCTGATAGTAGTTGGACGGGTGCTAAAAAAGCGTATAGAACAGCCGAACAAGATTCGAATGGCAACGTTTATTATGTTACTGCATATTTCAGAGCCTACAGCAACTGGACAGAAAGTATTTTAGATCATGGTCAGTTTTTTCATGACAATAGCCGTTATGCTGCAGTAATTGGATTAACGGATTATACAGCGCAAGCACAGGCAATAAAGGCCGCAGGATATGCAACAGATACTGAATACGTCAGCAAGCTAACATCCATTATTGAAGCACATGATTTGGCTTCTTGGGATGCTGCTGCTATTGGTAATGAGTACATTCCAGATGATACGGACGAAGATTCTACTGTAGAAACAGAAGTGGAAAACGGTTCTGTTTTTATGGGGAATGGCGCCATAACTATTGTGGATGACACAGGGGAGGAAAAAGAGGTAATTACTCCAGATGGTATAGATTTAAGTTCTGGTGTTGGATCCTTATCTGATGATGTTATAGACGATATTACAAATCGTATTGATTTAGCTGGGGATGCCCTGGCTTATTTTTCTCCTGATGGTTCAAAGTGGAATTTAACAGTCGATAACGATGGGAATCCGCAGTTCGTGAAAATTATAGAAGAGGAGGGATCTAGTTGAATCTAAATAGGATTTTGAAGAATTTTCAGGGAGTTGGATGGCGACGAGAACAGAATGAAAATTTCGATATGATTGAAGAGGAAAACAGAAAAAGAATATCCGAGATTCTTAATGTAAAAACTCTAATAAAAAATTTAGTGTTAAAGGCATCTGATTTGCCAGAAGTTATCGCAGCTCGCGGGAATTTTGATTGGCTGCCAGACAGATTGGATGCAATGGAAGCAGCAGCTAAAGAATTAGAATTTACTATCACTAATTTAAACCCTAAATATATTACCGGAATTGGAGGTATAAGGAATGCTGTTAATCAGTCGCTTAATATTGACAGCAAAACAGCCCAACTTTATACGACTCAATCTGACAGTGTAGCGGCACCAAATGAAGGATTTTATATAACTCGTATGACTCCAGATGGTAAAAATTTGAGTTTCATGTGGATTCCTCGCGGGGGACATGGAACGATGATTTCTGTAGAAAGAAAGAGCCAGGGTGACCTACGCATCTGGCTTTATCATACAGGCCAGCGTAAATTAGTATGCTATCCATGGAAAGACAATTATATCTTGAAAGAATCAGAGGTTGCTGGATTAACAGATTATACGCCGACATCTTTGAAAAATGTTTATTTTACTCCTTCTTTCGATGAACATTATGATTACTTCTGTTTTAGAAGAGAAGATGGAATCGTAGAGTTGCGTAAACGAACGGATATTTTAGCACAGATAGACAATGTGTTATATAAAGTGAATATTGATCCAACTCAATATACTGAGGAACGTCCAATGCAAGGGTGCGTTAGTTACGGAACAGATGTTTATTATCAATCTGGTAGAGATAATAACGTGATGAAAATACAAAAATATGATGCTGTTACAAATAAAAAAGTTATGGACTATGATGTTACTAAAATCATAGGAGAAAATGGCATAAGGCTTTTTCGGGATGAATTGGCAGAACCGGAAGGGCTTTGTTATTTTGTAAATCCAGTTACGGGTAAGCATAGCTTGTTATTTGTTGTGACAAGTGGGAACACAGGGAAAAGGTTTAACCAACTGTACGGATTTGTTCAGAGAAATGACAATGAATACTGGGAAGCGATCGCTAGAACTGGAGCACAAAACTATGCGATGACAAAAGGAGATGGAAGAGCCCTATCAATACCGGATGGGACTACATCTGTTAATCAATTAGTGATACCTGGTCAATATTATTTAGATGCGGCAACTGCCGCAAGCTTATCTGATTTTCCTTACCCTAGCGGTGGTGCTGGTTGGTATATAATCGTATTCCCGTACACTCAAACATTAGGCAGCATTCAACTTTTTGTTCGACTATCTGCCGGAAGAAAGATATTTCGTATTGAACGTTCTTTTGATTTTACCAGAGAAACTTTTGCTCACTCATTTGGTAGTTGGAGTGTCATACAAACAACAAGTACAGAACAAGAATATCTTTCGGCTGCGGATTGGGGGAATAAATTAAGCAATATTTTGCTTGGAGGAGAGTTTTATATTACCTCAGCACAGATGGCGTTATTTACGGATGCACCATATACCGATGCAGGAGCAAGGATTTATGTGTCAGCTGGTGACAATGGTGGTTCGGTTCGCCAAAAGATTGTTAGAAATTCAGACGTCATTATCGATGAACAAGTACGAAATGTAGTGGTAGCAACTAAAACACCTTCAGCAGATTGGATAGGAGCTAGACTTACAGGCCCTATGACATATACCGATATGCCTTTAAGTAATGGTGCAAGTAATCCCGATTCGAATTCAAAATGGAGAGCAGCGACAGATGGTAAATTTATTATTATTCGCGGTGCAGTTACCGTACCTTCTCTTTCAACAGCTACAAAAATAGCTACATTGCCGAATAGCCTAAAACCTAGCATGTTGTGGGAAGAAGAGCAACTTGGCGTTAAATTTGCATTCCAAACGGACGGAACAATTGAAGCAACGAACACAAGCGGAAGTGCTATAAACGTGCGTATGAATACAGTGATTTCTATATATTAAGTGAGGTGAAAAGCACATGGATAAAGGCGCAGATTTAAAGCTTGAAGTATCGCCAATAGGCGTTCAAAGTATTACAACCGATATACGATTTAGCACGCAAGATGAGGGTACAGCGAAGCTGGCCTTCTTTTTATTTAAGGACGGTGTGGAGCTGCCATTAAATGCAGTGACTGGCAAACTATTTATGAGAATGGCAGATGGCAGTAAATTCACAGAGACAGTAACCATAGTGGATAAATTAAACGGAATAGCTGAGTATTGGCTTACTAAAGAGCAGCTGAAACACTTCGGCCGCGTAAATGCCGAGCTATATCTCAACTATGATAATAATCAAAAGATGTCTGTTCATCGATTCTCTTTTGTCATTGAGCAAGCGCTGATCGATGCGGATATTGCTGTTTCTACAGAATTTTATGTAGATGATTTTTACACGATGAAAGAAACCATCGAAACCATTGCTGCAGAAACTCAAACCAATGTAGATTTAACCAAAGAAAAAGCGGATGAAATCATTAGTTTAATCGCAGAAAATGACGTTGCGAAGAAGTCAGAATTAGAAACCACTAATGCACAGTTGGTAACTATGTCGGATAGAGTAAATATAGTTGATTCCAAGCCTAATTCTTTTTCGAAAAGTGCTACTTTGAGAGAAAGTTTGAGCGTAAATATACATGGACGAGGAACGAATACACCGTCAAATTTATATGGATTGCAACAACTCGGAACCAAACACGTTCGCTTGGACATCGTTTGGGAAAGATTTGAAACAACAAAAGGTGTTTATAACTTTTCGAGTATTGAGAGTGATATACAAAGTTATGTAGAAAATGGAATACAACCTTTATGTATTCTTTGCTATGCAAATCCTTTGTATTCTAACGAGGAAATGGTAACTGCGTATATAAATTTTATAGATGCAGTAACTGCACACTTTGCAGACCTAAACGTAGATTATGAAGTTTACAATGAGCCCAACGCTGAAAGGTTTTGGTTCGATAATGAACAAACTGAAATAGAAAAAATAGAAACTTATTTTGATATGTTAAAAGGTGCTTATACTGTAATAAAAAATAATAGTCCTAACAGTTTGGTCGTTGCTCCCGGTTTATCAGCAAACTTTGGCTATAACGGTGATTTTGACAACTTTTATAAATGGATTTACTGGTTGGAAGAATTATTTAAGTTAGGTGCACTTGATTATATGGATGCAGTGTCCATACATCCCTATCGTCTCAATAACCGTCCGGAAACCATTATAGAAACATCTCACAAGCGTGTAAGAACATTGATAAATAAGTACACTGATACGTATAAGCCTATCGTTATTACGGAAGTTGGTTGGACAAATGCTATAAGAACAAATCCTACACCTGAGCCTGAACAACTTAAAGCATGGCAAGTTACTGAAACCATGCAGGCACAGTTTTTATGTAGAATGTTGCTGCTTAATTTAATGGATGGTATTCCGTACACGTCTCTTTATGATCTATACAATGACGGGATAGATGCTACAAACGTTGAGCATAACTTTGGGTTATTACAGATAAATGGGGGGAGTAAACAAGCCTTTGGTGCTGTACAAAATTTATTGAATGAGTTAGGCGAATATAGATATGCGAATACCATATATACACATGATGATGTCGTAGCTTTAAGATTTATTGATGATTCATTAAATGTAAAAGTCGCAGCATGGACGGTAAAATCCAATTCAAAAACAGTTGGCGTTGAAGGTCAATCAAGAAATTTGACTGGTATGCCAACTGTTTTTTCTATTTCGTCAAAGTTTCGCCAAAGTTTATATAGTAGAGAACAACTAGTTAAAACTAATTATACAAATACAGTTATAGGCTCAGCGTATAAATTAGATGCGAACAAGCTACTAGAAGAGGGAAGCTATGCTTGTGATAGTTCTACAATTAACGTTCCTGCAACAAGTTTTGGAATTTTAAAAGTGGATTATTCTAATGCTGATAACGGTACGATTCTTCAAACTTACTTCGCACCTGGTACTGGATATATTTACACTCGTAGTCGTAAAAACGAAAATAATGTTTACACTTGGACGGAGTGGAAGCGTGTATTAAGAGTGGAGGATTTAGATTACACGTTTAAAACGGCTTACGGTAAAAACATTGATAACATTCGAATTAACGGTGAATACTTATGTGACGCTACAACCATGAATGTTCCTCCACCTGTTGTCGGATCTTTCGGGATTCTGATAGTAAAAGGCGCTAATTCCAGCAACAGTGTTGTAACGCAAACATACAAAAGACCAACAGTTGATTGGACATTTGAAAGAAGTTACGCATACAACAATGGGGTTTATGAGTGGACAGCATGGAAAAAAGTATTAATGACAACGGATTTATATGAGCCAGTGTTAAGAGATGTGACGTTGTCATCGGGAGTGGGCAAAAATTTCCCTTGTACGTATATTAGAGAAATGATTGGAACGCTAGATAAGGTATTTGTATCACTAGATGTAACAGGTATAACGAATGGTTCTACAATAGGGACTATACGAGCAGACTATGCACCATTATTTGCTGTAAGTAAACCTGCTAGGGGTTCGGGTGGTGTTCTAGCGTTTGTTAAATTTAACCCTGATGGAACAATCGTAGCAGAGCTACCTAGTGGAGCAACTGGTTTAAGTTTTCATGATTACATTAGTAGAGGTGTACAAAAATTAACATAATTAATAAAAAGGGTAATGATTAATGTGGATTACGGTTAATAACACAGATTTTAAACCTAGTGAAATAGAAAGAATAAATCCTCCATTTAACATTGGTAACTATCAATTCTTTAGAGATAACAACGGACAGTTATGTTATGGAGAAGAAGATTTAATCATTCATTTGGAGAACATTTAAGATGGAAAAAAATTAAGGGGTGAATTAAATGCGTACTGTTGATGTACAAGTAACTTTAAATAAACCAGTTTTGGTTCATTTCACAAAAGAAGAACTGAAAGTTAAAATGATTGACTACGACAATAAAAGAGTCACAGTAATAACAAGGTATTTGAATGATGAAGGTGAAACTTCTGAAGATCAAAGCACTATATTTGAAGATGAAGAATACGAATTATTGATGTCTCAATCAGAAGAATTTCCGTTAGGAAAACCTTTAAACGATTGTAGAGAAGAAGATGTTTTCTATATGTTAGATAAGAAACGAGATAATGGTACTGCTTCGTAGGATACAACTGTGCAGTAAATAAATATCGAATCAAGAGTCCTTTTAGGGCTCTTTTTATATACATCAAGAAAAACTTATATGTAAATAGAGAGAAATATAAGGGGGAAATGAAGATGCCGCAAAAACAGGAGGTATCGAGAGAAAATATGGAGACAATTGTGCAAGATCATGAGAAAAGAATTTTAGCGTTGGAACAAAACTATGGAGAAGTGAAAAAAGAATTAACTTCTGTCCAAACAATCCAAATGGAAACCAAGGGAACTTTGCTAGAGGAAGGGCAAAAACAAAGGGAATTAATCAATAAGCAAAGGGAGGAAATTGATCAGCAAAGAAAAGAGCAAAAAGAATTGATGGGCCAATTGATCAATCACACTTTAGGGATTAAGAAAAACAACAACAATATGCTGTGGAAAGTATTAATTGCTTTTGTTAGTGGCGGCGGAGTTCTTTACACTATCTTTGATCTGATTTCTAAAAATGTATAGGAGTGATAAGTATGGATAAAGCAAGCATCACACGTTTTGCATTGCTAATTGTGGCTGTAGCCAATTCAGTATTAAATATGTTGGGTTATCAAACAATTCCAGAGGATTTAGCGAATGACATCATTGCCGTTGGCTCTGGTGTTTATTTTTTATATGCAGGCTGGAAGAACAACTATTTAAGCAAAAAAGGATTAAAACAAAAAGAAGTGCTGCAAGCAAAGAAATTAACCAAGTAGGGTGCCTAAACAGGTGCTCTTTTTTATTGGAGGTGCAGGCATGTTAGCGAAAATCATTTGGTTTTTTAGCAAAGAAAATCAGGAAGAACTAGATATTTTATTAAACGAAAAATACTAAAAAAAAGGAGATGTTTTGAATGTCATTTACACCAACTTATCATGAAAGAAATTTAAAAAACCTTGCACAGCTTGGAGATAACACGAAGAAGAAAGCAATCGAATGGTACAAATATTTAATCGAAAATGAAATTGACGTATTGATCTATGAAACAATTCGTACTGTTGAAACACAGCGTCAAAACGTTGCAAAAGGTGCTTCTCAAACGATGAAGTCTTACCATATTGTTGGCCAAGCATTAGACTTTGTTATGGTGGATGGAAAAGAAGCATTGTGGAATGGCTATGGTTCTGCAGCAGCCAAAAAAGCTATTGCTAAAGCTAAAGCACTTGGTTTTGAATGGGGTGGAGATTGGTCAGGTTTTGTTGATAAACCACATTTACAGTACAACTATAAAGGCTATGGCACAGATACTTTTAATACAAAAGGGGATGCTATTTCTTTAACTGCTACCACAACTACTGCTGCCAAAACATCAACTACAAAAACATCTAGTGCAGCAATCGTACCATATCCAGGGAAGTTAATTAAAAAAGGTTCAATAGGAAAGGATGTTGAACGTATTCAGCGTGCCGTTAATGTAAAAGTTGATGGTGATTATGGGCCAGCAACAGAAAAGGCAGTAAAAGCTTATCAAAAACGCAAAGGCCTTGATGTGGACGGTAAGGTTGGCAAGTATACTTGGAATATGATGTTTTAATTCTGGGTAAACTAATATTAGATATCCGCGCACAACAAATGCCCTACTCTTTGGAGTGGGGCATTTTTATATATTTAACTGAGAATCTTGTGTAAATAAAAAAAGCTTCCGAATTTGGAATGCTTCTTTTATCTCTCTATTAATTTACCTTGCAATATTGCTTCTTCAATTACAGTTCTATTTGCTGTAAATAGTTTAATTCCTGGAACCGATGCTAAATCTCCATCATCAGAAATGACATTTACAATTCCTGAGCTTTTTATAAATTCCATTAAGAAGATATCATAACCATCTATCAGTTGATTTTGAAACCTATTTAAAGCAAGGTCTGTAACTTGCTCATTAATTATTTCTGATTCTAATGGTATTCCCATTTGTTTTACTTGCAGCCATGCAAGTTCTATTTGTTCAACTACATTCGCTCTCTCAATAGGATAATTACGTCTAAAGCTTTTTTTATTAGGCATATTAAGGCTGTGAGTAGCACAAAATATATCATATTCTACTTTCTCTATCTGATGTGATAATTCCGAAAGAGAAAGCCCAGATCTATACATTTTAGATTCAGATAGAAAAGCTGCATCAATGTATTCTGGATAATCCTTCACCTGGTATGGTAATGGTTTAGAATTACCCAAACTCGCTCTTTCATAAGTTAACCAGAACCATACATTACTGTCTACGAAGAAAACATCATCTTCTAATGGTGTGTCGTCTGTGATATCTACTACTCCCAAAGCACCTATATTCATCTATCCTTACCTTCAATTTCAGGAACAACTTTATCAATTGCATTTCTAACAGATACATTACTAAAATACTCTGCAGAATTTCTAATGGATCTTCTCAATAAATCTTTTCCAACGGGTGTTAAATTTACAAATTTCACTTTGTTACTTAGCTCATTGGGTTTGAAATCTTTTAATAATCTACCAATTGAAGTATTAAAGAATAATGAAGCATACATTTCAACATTTTCAAAATCAAGAGTTATTTCTTGCCCTTTTTTTATATGTTGAATAATCACCTCATAAAGATCGTTTCCTTTACTCATCGATAAAGCACTTCTACCTATGATATCAAAGACGTTTATGTTCATAGTTTGTTCCTCCTTATATATTAAAGAAGTCATCGTCATCATCATCATTATCTCCTTCTAACCAATAATAATAATTTTCGTTACACTTTAAAGTAATATTTACAATGGTACCATCAAAATATTCATCATGTTCTTCAAATATACTACCATTTTTATCTATCAAGCAGTAGCCGTTATGTGAATATACTTCTAGTTTTCCATCATTTGCTACAATAAAGTCTTTCAATATACCTAAGCCTAATCCCCCTTTATACTTTTGTGTTGTCCTTGTTGAATTACCTTCAGTAAATGCCCATTCCAGTGTCCATAATGTCTCGAGACTTAAATCATTAAAATAGTTTTTTACCTTTGTCGGAATCCCCACCCCAAAGTCCACAACAGTTAATTTGAGTTCATTCAAGTTTTGAAATCTTTGACCACAACTAAAAGCACCAACAGGCGAATCACTATGTTCATATACGTTAGCAAAAATTTCATATACTTTTCCAACGATAGCATGTTTTAAATTATCGCTTATGTTAACCCAACCTCGACCTAACCAATTATTTTCTAAATATGTATTTATATTTTCATCATTATGTGTTTCTATATAGGGAATTGAATTACCATTCCAAGGTCCATCATCTTCCGTGAAAGTTGCAACAAATCCATTTTGCCTTAAATTAGTATAGACCCATGTTGGAACAGTTTCAAAGTTAAACGTAACATTTCTATCATTAAAAGTTAAATATCTAGCCATACCTCCTAAGAAGGCAACAGCGTTTTGTCTTAAGAAGTTGCATCTTCCAAAATCAAGCTCTATATCTCGATTACTGTTTTTTACTTTATCCCATATGTAGAATAGTGTCATAAAGTCTTCAAAATCATCGTTTATTCTAGGCACATGTATTTTTTCCAATGAGCACACCTAACTTTCTTAATCATTCAACAATAATAAAGCGTTTTGTTGAACAGGAAAAAGATTTCTGGAAAAATTTCCAGTATTTTATTACAAACTATTATATCTATTATCAAGTAAAGTGTCCCAAACAACAAATAGTATCGTTCGACAGAAAATGACAATTATACACAACTTTAAGACTATGAAATAAACTCTCCTATAATTCATCTTCGGGACTTTATAAGTAAATTCTTTAAATTAATATATCACCTTGTATAAGATTTCGCAAAGCAAGTGCAAACCATTTCTAATTCCATCATCCATGTCTATTTTATGAACTAACAGGAATATCGAACTAACAAACAGAATCCTTCCTAGTAAGAAAGGAGGGATAGAATGACAGAATACGATTACCTTCTGCAATTAAAAGAGCAATACGACAAAGTAAAAACTTCTTCCGAGCTAAAAGACCTCATTGATACCTTCTTAGAAACTTTCCCATTAGATCAAAATTAAATTTCTCTCATGTGATAGCAAATCAATAATCTTCCCAAATCGTTTGATAAAGATAAAATAAGAACGAATGTTTCTGTTTTATCTTGTTTAGGAACGGATGTTCGTGTATAATTATAAAAAAAGGGAGGTAGTTAGAATGAATCGACAACTAGAAAAGGCAATGCTGGAGAACAGAGCAATGGAAATTATCTATGAGAAGAATGATCATACATTCTCGAAAAGGACTATTTTAATTAAGCATATAAATGAAACCTATATTAAAGCTTTCTGTTTAACCAAGAAGCAGCCGCGTGTTTTTAGAATCGATTCGATTTTAGCTGCTTCCTATGTTAGAGAAAACAAAAGGTACGCATAGGAGGATAATTGGAAATGGTAAAAACAAAGAAGCCTCAAAGACCACAGAGAGATGAATTTGAATTAGAGGAAATAGCAAATAGCTTAACAGAAGCACATACAGAAAAAAACGAAGTGTTATTAACTGTCTGGAAAAAAGAAGAGCCAGTTAAAGGGATTGTTACCAAAATGGATGGTAATACCAAGTTAATCCATGTAGAGAATGGTATGGATCTTTTGAAAATTCCTTTTATGAACATACTTAAAGTGCAAATTATATAAAAAAGAAGCCCAACTCGCTTGAGAAGGGCTTTTGTTATGGGAGTTATTTCCCCATTTCAGCAAGTGCTTTATTCATTTGTTCTTCATTAGCAAGTGTAGAATCACTGACTGCAGTTTCCGCACCACGATAGTTATATTTTGTATTCTGTAAGAAATCAAATGCAAAGTCTTGCAGAGGGACACTTTCGTTATCATCATAATGGTAATCAATCACAGATGCTTTGAAGATGTTTGTAAGCATATATTCATGATTGGTAATATCCTTTAAGTAATTGCGGTCTTTATATTCTTGAATAATATAATCCCCGAATTCCGTGATTTCTTTTTCTGTTGCTTTATAATCACGAGCATATGAAACAATTGCATCATGTTTTTCTGTTTCAGTACCATCGGTTGCAGCTACTTCTTTTACTTTATCTTCCCATGAAATTTTTTCTTCCGTTTCTTTTACCTCATCCTTTGTTTCTTTTTTCTCTTCTACCTTAGGTGTAGGATTTTCCTTAATTGGTTTAGTCTCTGTTTCTTCCACAAAGGAGAATGATACAAACATAACTACCAGACATAATAAAGAGGTTAAAAATACCTTCTTTGCAGGCTTCTTTCTTATTTTTAAAACTATCCCAAAAACCAAAGTGAATAAAAATCCTAATGTTGCTAAACTCATAATAACTTCCATACGTTTGTTTCCCCCTAGTTAGTCTCTTCTTTGTACTCGTATAGATCTTCCAATTTACATTCTAATAATTTGGCTAAAATATATGCTTTATCCATTGTAGGATAAGTTTTTCCAGTTACCCAATTAGTTAATGTATTTGGACTTACGCCTATTTCCTTTAATATATATTCCCTTCTATATTTACTAATTCTCAATAGTTCCCCTATACGACTTTTTAACATACGAACACCTCATAATAAAGTTTCTCTAAATTTTTATTGATTCCTTCCACAAATATTTGTGGCGAATAGGCATAAATTTTTGCTTAATCTAATACCATTTACTATACCAAATGAATTACCACCCTAGTAGCTTGATCGAGCATATGCCAGATCTCTTTATATCAGTAACTTAAGCTATCTTTTTTAAATGCTAGATGGATGGGATAGATACTATGTATCTATAAAGAGGTGGCGTAGGAAAGGAGGAATACAATTGATTTTTGAAACTGTCACATCGATGCTGATGGGAGGGCTGGCTCTACAAGCTCATCTCTCGAAAAATGGAGTTGGGAATGACTCAAAAAAATTGAACAAAATCTTTGCACTGTCCGGTTTAAATGTGAAGGATGGAAAACAAACCTTGACCACTCAATTAGTGAAGAAAAGAAACTATGAGTGGGGGACAGAATATCGTTATCGCATTCCACTGGGAAGGGGTTTTGAGGATTATCTTTCTAAAAAGAAAATAATTGAAGCTGGAATAAATACACGTACAGTTAAACTCCAAATAGGAGACATAAAACAGCTTAAATTAGACCGGAATATCGTTCAGAGTATTAGAAGTCTCTATAAGAGAAAACTCACGGAAAGGAAGGAAATAGAGCTATCCTATGATGGAATGTTAATCATCCGTGTGTATGATGAGCCAATGCCAACATTAGTCGAAATGTTTGAAGGGAAAGGCTGGTCTGTTCCAATAGGAATCACAAGAGAAAAAAATAAAGCTATTTTTCACGACTTTGAAAGAATACCACACTTTGCATTAGGCGGCGCCACACGGTATGGAAAATCAAATTTAATTAATGGAATTATTACTTCTCTAATTAAACAGCAGCCAAACCATGTAAAACTTCACCTTGTGGACTTAAAAGGCGGTGTGGAACTATGTGACTATGAAAATATTAAGCAAACTGTTTCTATTGCATATGAGCCAGAAGAAGCCAAGGAAGTACTAGAGAATGCTTATAACGAAATGAGAAAGATGCAGCAAAGGGTTAGAAAGCTGGGGAAAAAGAATGTCCAAGAAGCTGGCATAAAGGAAAGGCATTTTATTATTATCGATGAAGTTGGAGAATTAAATCCAGAAGAAGCTGTGGACAGAGAAGAAAAAGAATTAAAAAGAGAGTGCCAAAGATATATGAGTCAGATTTCTAGACTTGGTGCCGGTTTAGGTTTTCGTTTAATCCTGGCCACTCAATATCCTACTGGTGATGTTATCCCTAGACAATGTAAACAAAACAGTGATGCAAAGCTATGCTTCCGTGTTCAATCTTCCACAGCATCAAGAGTTGTGTTAGATGGTGAAGGAGCAGAGCAATTACCCGAAATTAAAGGCCGCGCTATTTACCAAACAGCAGATAAAAAAGTCATAGTCCAAACTCCACTAATTACTTCCGAAATCATTCATTCCATTATTGATCCTCACATCATAGATAAAGGAGGTCAGATTCTTGAAGACCCTAAACAAGCGCCAAGAAGCAATCCTATTATCATTGAAAAAACTGGACTTTCTTAATCGTGATCAGCTGCAATCCATCCACAATTTAGGTAAAGTACGCAATGCCAATAGAATCCTAAAAGAGTTGTCTCCTTACTTAGAATCCTTTAGGGAAGAGTATTCGTCCATCTATTATTTAAACGCTGATGGCAGGGCATATGTGAACTCTAACAAGGTGAGAAGAAAGAATCCATTTGTTAATCACACTATCCTTAGAAATTACTTTTATATCTTTGCTAAACGTCCAGTTGAATGGACAAATGAAGTCAAAATAAGCGATGGAATTACTTCTATTGTTACGGATACCTGGTTTAAATCAAATGGGAAATACCACTTCTTAGAGGTCGACTCCTTACAAAAGATGAAAGAGAATAAGACCAAAATAAATAACTATGCTGCATTGTATAAAGCTGGTCACTTAAAAAAACATTTTGGATATTTTCCTACATTAATATGGTTAACCACAACTGAATTGAGAAGAAAGCAATTGAAAGAATTGTGTAAGGACCTGCCATGTGTTGTTTATACAATCGATGAAATTAAATAAGGGAGATGACTCATATGCAAACAATAGCATTTAATGATTTCATGTCTGGAAGTTATAAAGAAAAGAAAGTATCTAAGAAAAAATCAAATGTAGGAAAAGTAGTAAGAAGAGTAGGTACTTCCATTGCTATTCCACTTATCATGGCTAAACCAGTATTTGCAGCAAGTCCAACAGATGCAATTCCAGTAGGAGCAACACAATGGATGGGAGAAAAAACGTTAGAAACTTTAGCACATGCATTAGATCCATTAGTTGATGTGTTAGTAGCTTTATCTTTTCCGGTAGCAAGTGTAATCATCGTGGGCGGCTGCTTCTTCTTCATGCTAGGTAATTCCGATAAAGCTTGGTCCACAATACAAAATGCCGGATTAGGTTATGTGCTGATTCAAATATCCCCATTAATTCTTAATGTGTTAAAACAAATTGGCAATGCAGTCTAATAAAAAAGGAGAGAGCATCTATGATTATCAGAAGAAAAAAGGATATAACTGTTTTTGTTGAAAAGTTTAATGAACTGGCCAGCTGGGATGGAACTAAATTTTACCTTCATTTTGTGGATGAACAGAATACAGGAGTCATAACACTCATGAAGTACGTAGATGGCAGTATGACCATTTATCGATCTAACGAGTTGTTTTGGGATATAAAAGAAAACGAGTTAAGTAGTGAGCTAATTTGGTTCTATCGTAAAGGAATTAATAAGCAATTGAAAAATATAAAAGCAGGAGCGTGAGATACATGGAAAAATGGCATGAACTAATTCGGCTAAATGAAAAATACGATGGTCATGAAATGTTTGTTGCAGAATGTATCTATGCTTACCTTGCGACATTTGGCGATAAAGATGATCTGCCGTTTATGGATGAACCGGTGGATTATATTAATTCGTTTGTTAAAGAAGAGTAGGCATAAGAAGGTAATTAAAACTAGATGGATTAATTGTTTTTGCGTAACGTTACCGACTGGATCGGGCAAAACGACCACATTATATTCTTTATTAAATGAAAATGCTCATCTTTATCACAGGAATGTCATCAGTTTGGAAGATCCTATCGAAAAGCCTCAAGAAAATGTGCTGCAGATTCAAGTTAATGAAAAAGCGGGAATCACGTATTCAACAGGTTTAAAAGCAATCCTCAGGCATGACCCTGATATTATCATGGTTGGTGAAATAAGGGACGGGGAAACGGCAGAAACTGCAATTAGAGCATCATTAACGGGACATTTGGTCATTACGACGATGCATACAAGAGATGCCAAAGGAGCGATTGGCCGTTTATTGGAATTTGGCATTCAAAAGCAGGAAATTGAACAAACATTAATTGCCGTAACGGCACAGCGGCTAGTAGAGTTAGTCTGTCCTTTTTGTGTTGGAGAATGTTCCCCCTACTGTTTTAGCGTAAGCGAGCGTTTAAAAAGAGCCAGTGTATTTGAAATTATTACAGGAAAAACAATTATGGGCATTTTAAAAGGAGAACCGCAAGGAAAGGAAAAAATCTATAAAACCTTGGCGCAAAATATTAATAAAGGCATTGCACTAGGATTTATTAAAGAAGAAGAATATGAACGTTGGGTATTTGACTATGAGAAAGAATAAATGGTCATTGGATGAGCAGGCAATGTTTTTAATGAATATTGGTGAATTGCTGGAGAGAGGCTATAGTTTAGCGGAAGCTGTGCAATCGACTTTATATTATCTGCCATTTTATAAACAGGAAGAAATTCGTGCATGCATTGGGTCACTGCAAGGAGGGGAATCATTTTATGAAAATTTAATTAAGCTCCAATTTAATGTGCAGTTGATAAGCTATGTCTTTTTTGCAGAAAAGCACGGCGGTTTCGCTACAGCGTTTCAAGATGCAGGGAGCATGATGACAAGCAGACAGCAAACGGTAGCCAAATTAAAAAAAATCCTCTATTATCCACTTTTTCTAATGGCATTTACCGCTGTATTATTCGTATTTGTACAGCAGATTTTATTGCCGAAATTCACTGCGCTTTTTTTATCGATGGATTTAAAACGTAATCTTTTTATGCTGTTTATTATTGGAGCAGGAAAGATTTTTCCAATTTTGTGTATTATTTTGCTGCTTTTGTGTATCGCCTTATTGTTTTATTATCATTTGAAAATAAAAAAGATGGACAGCATGACAAAAAGCAGACTCTATACAAAAATCCCCTTTATCGGAAGTTATTTTTCCTTATATTACACCCATACGATAACTCAACAATTAAGTTATTTGCTTTCAGGCGGTTTTTCGATTTATGAAAGCCTGCAATTTTTTCAGCAAAATAAACAGCAGCCCTTATATAAGGAGGTTGGTGCATTTGTCATTGAACAGTTAAAAACGGGAGAAAGGTTGGAAATCGCTTTTGAGGCTCTTGCATTTTTAGAAAAAGAATTAATGAGAATTTTGAAGCATGGACAAGAGAATGGCAAGTTGGATCAAGAACTCGCTTTTTTTAGCACTTTTTGTATAAATACATTAGAAAAAAAGATAAATAAAACAATAAAAGTGGTGCAGCCTTGCCTTTATGGATTTGTTGGGTTATTGATTATTTCTATTTATTTGGCGGTGTTATTGCCGATGTTTCAGCTGCTAGATGGATTTTGAAAGGAGAAAAAAATGAAAAATGAAAAGGGATTTACATTGATTGAAATGATGATTGTACTATTGGTTATTTCCATTTTGCTTTTAATTACGATTCCAAATGTAACAAAACATAATTCCAAAATCAACACAACCGGCTGTAACGCATTTATAAAGATGGTTCAAGCAGAAGTTCAGTCCTATTATATGGATAAAAAAAAATATCCAGAAACACCGGCAGATCTGGCAGAGGAAGGGTACTTGCAGGAGGGGCAAACAACTTGTCCCAATGGAGATGCTATATCAATTAGCACAAATGGCACAGTAACAGTTCAAAGTACACCATGATGAATGAAAAAGGATTTACGTTACTAGAAATGATGGTGGCATTGTCTATTTTTATGATTTTACTCTCTTTATCTTTTCTTTTATTTAAACCGCAAATGGAGATGGCAAAAGGAAATACTTTTTTTACCCAGCTGCAAGCTGATTTATTTTATGCCCAAAGTTATGCACTTTCCCATCAAATGAGAATATATGTTCAATTTACTCCATCACAAAAAGAGTATGCGATTAAAGGAGACATTGCGACAGGGGAGATTATTTACCGCAAATATGACGAAGCGGTAGTCATTAACGATGATCGCATTTCCTTTAATTTTTCCATATTGCCTAATGGAAATATGAGCAAATTTGCCACATACCCGTTTTTAATAGGAGAAAAAAAATATACGCTGACGATTCAGATTGGCCAAGGTAGATTTTATGTTACGAAATGGTAAAGGCTTTTCTCTTCCTGAAATGTTTTTGGCTTTAACTGTTTTGTTTATGCTGTGCCTCTTTTTTATTCCGGCATATACTCATTTGCTTAAACAGCTGAAGCAATTGGATGAAGAAAAATTGGCCATTCAAGTATTATATGAATATCTAGAAGGAGTACTTGTAGAGGATAAGGGAAAGGAGAATTTTCATATAGAAAAAGAGGGCATTCTCTATCAGGTCAAATGGAACACAGAAAAGGAGATATGCATTTATCATGAAAATAATTTTCAAAGAAAGCAATTTTTTTGTGAAATCTATTACAAATAAAAAGGGATTTATTTTATTAGATATGTTGTTTTCTTTATTTGTTTTTTTAGTAATTGTCTCCTTTTTGCCTTTTTTTCTTCAAATTATCCTTAATATACAGCCGGCAGAGAAGCAATTGCAAAATATTGAGTGGGAAATTTTTGCTCAACAATTAAAAAAAGAAGCAAGGATGTCAGAGAGCATAAATATCGAGCAAAATAAGCTTCTCCTTTATGTTAATGGAGAAAATATTCAGTATGAATGCTATTCTAATAAAATTCGCAGAAGAGTTAATGTATCTGGGCATGAAGTAGTTTTGCAAAGGATAGAAATGATTGGTTTCTTTTCTATTGCTAATGGAGTGAAAATTATCGTAAAAGATCAATATATGCAGCAGAAAGAAGTTGAAATACGGTCTTATTTAAATCTTGAGGGGGATGTAGATGATTCGTCGTGAAAGTGGGTTTATTTATCCTGTTACATTTTGTGTGTTTCTTTTATTTATGGTTTTTTTTGCAGGAATGACAGAGTTTTATATCACTAAAAAAAAGATATTGGAAGAAACGAAAGCACAATACAGAAATGGTTATTATTTAATGAATACCGTAAAAGATATTGAAGGGAAATTAGCTGATCAAGAAATAGAAGGGAAAATAGGGAAATATATATATAATCATGGGGCTGTTCAATATACAATTCAAAAATATTCAGAAGCAGAGGAAAAGATTGACTATGTGCTGACGGCAGAGCCAAATTATCAAATAAACGCCATCAGCTATTTTAATGCAGAACAGCATAAAATGACAAAGTGGGTAGAGAAAACAAAGTGATGGAAGAATATCTTCAGGCTGCCGACAAACACTTTCCATCAGCCTGAAAAGTCAGCAAAATGAACTTTGTTCACACTTTGGAATATTTTGTTTCATTGCTGGTTATGCTGTAAGTAAAAAGTCGGGGGAGTATTGTGATGAATACAAATGATTATGTAAGATATTTAACGCAAACATTTGTACAATATATGGATCAGCCGAAAGATCAGCGAAAGCAACTAAAAAAAGAAAAAAAAGATCAGAAAGAACCTTTTATGCTCAGATGGTTTGGCATTTTGCCATATGCGATCAGCTATAGCGTCAAAAAATCGAGACGAAGAAAAGATTAATGAAAAAGGCCTATTAGATAAACGCTTTTTAAAGAGCGCTATACTAATAAGCCTTTTTTTACATGGCTTCCGAAGCTAAATAAAAGAGTCCGCCGTTTACAATGGATATATTTATTTTCGGCTCGTATTGTTCTTGAAGGGCTAATCTTTCTGTTTCTAGGCTTTCTGAGTAGTCCTCCATATCTTCATAGAAATGTTCTAATAGATGCAAATCTTTTGCCCATCTTTGTTTTGCCTCTTCTGCCCATGTATAATCTTCTTTTAGCAGATCTTGTTTTACTGTATTTTCAATTCTTGTTATGCCGCTTTTGGGCATAATAAGGGGAGATAAAGTAAAAGCAAAATCGGGAATTTTTGCTGCTAAAGGCAATTTTTCTAATTTTGATTGAAAATCATCCACAATTTGTCCGTTGATTAGCTGCAAACCAATAGAACGAAAAATATCTCGTTTTCGATCACATTGATAAGATATTTTCATATTGATATTAATCCATGGTTTTAGTGCGGTATGCTCTTGAGCTTTCCCTTTTCTATTTTCATATAAACGGATATAACCAGATAATTTTTTGGCGCATGTAAATAATTGATGCAATCTAGGGGATCCAAAGTGGATTAGTTCCCCTTTTATATCTTTTGGAGCAATGGCTGGGTTGGTAATCAGCGTTAACTTGGCTGGATTTGGTATCCCTCCTGTTTTTTCAAGGTAATGCCAATAAAATGGCCGATTCATTAGTTCTTTGTCAAGGTCAATTGTTAATTGCACTACCAAATATCCTTGTTTATTTTCCAGCAGCTCGCAGTCATTTGCTAAAAAAAAACGTTCAAGAAATTGATGTATTTCCGCTTGCTTCATTACCTTCACCTTCCTTTAAACTCTGAGCAAATTCAATCATGCTTGTCAAATTATCCATTTTAATTTTCATTTCTCCTTCTGTCCGAGAATGGGAGAATATGTCCATCATATGGTCGTCCATTTTGCCAAAATCTAATTTTGTTAAAATATCATCAAGATCGCCGACCACTTTTTCAAATAAATGAATTTTTTCATATAATAATTTTAAAATATGATCTTCCATCGTTTCTTTTATAGCAAAATTATAAATCATCACATTTTTTTCTTGTCCCAAACGGTGGATTCTGCCAATTCTTTGTTCTAGCCGCATTGGATTCCAGGGCAAATCAAAGTTGATGATATGATTGCAAAACTGTAGATTGATGCCTTCTCCGCCTGCTTCTGTTGCAATAAGCACTTGAGCATGATTTTGAAATAAATCTCTCATCCAATCTTTTTTTCCTCTTTTAAATCCGCCGCGAAAAGGAACCGATGTGATCCCGTGCTGTTTAAGAAACCATTGCAGATATAGTTGTGTGGCTCGATATTCTGTAAAGATAATGACTTTATCATCTATTTTTTTGATTAATTCTAGAGCTTTGTTTGCTTTTGAATTACTTTGAACAGCTTCAACCTTTTTCATTAAAAATTGAATGTTTTGCAGTAATGCATCAGTGGGCTGTTCTGCTTTCTTCAGCATATTCTGCAGAGTATAATAGACGGCTTCCCGTGAGCTGCATGCTTCTCTTTGCAGGGTAATCAGCGAAAATGGGCTTCTGCCTTCTTCGCTGATATCCAGCTCTTTTAAGCGAAGAATACTGTCATAAAGTTCTTGTTCCTCTTTGGAGAATTCAATTGTAACTGCTTCGACAATACGTTTTGTCCATTCAATGCCAGTGTCTTGTCTTCTGTTGCGAATCATCACTTTATTGACTAGTTCTTTTAAATGCTCGTCATCGTTAATAGAGCGGGCATCTTTTTTATATTTTTCGTAAAATGTCGCTTCGTTTCCTAAATGCCCTGGCTTTAGCAAAGAAACTAGGTTGAATATTTCGCTTATGCGATTTTGGATGGGTGTTGCAGTCAGCAAAAGGCAGAACTTCTTTTTTAAGTTTTGCACAAATTCATAGTTTTTGGTTTTATTATTTTTTAGTTTATGTGCTTCATCAATAATAACTAAATCATAGTCTTGATTATAAATAATATCTTTATGAGGATCTCTTTTTGCTGTATCAATTGAAGATACAACGATATCAGCTTGTTCCCATACATAGCTTTTTCTTTGAATGGCAGCGGGAATGAAAAATTTTGTATTTAATTCCATTGCCCATTGTGTGACAAGGGAAGCAGGCACTAATATAAGCACTTTTTTGACAAGTCCGCGAATCATATATTCTTTTAGAATCAACCCTGCTTCAATCGTTTTTCCAAGACCTACTTCATCTGCCAGTATTGCTTTGCCGTTCATGTCTTCAATTACCTTTTTTGCTACTTCTAACTGATGGGGAAGTGGAGTTAAATCCGATAAATGTTTGGGAGCTTGCAATCCTTCGAACTCAGGAATAATGGTATGCTGTTCCACTTCTAGAGCAAGTTTATATAACTCCCAATTTGCCCATGGACCATCATCTGCCATTCTTTTCATAATTTCTTCATTCCATGAAGGGTCAAAGTTAATTGAAATTGTCATCTTGTTCTTCCTTTCTGTCAGATTTGCGATATAGAAAAGAAACTTATTTTCTAAACACAGACACTATATGAAAATAGTCGGAATACATTGTATAAATCATCTATTTTAAATTATCTTGCAAAACGAAAAAAAGTAGTTGCCTGTTTTTTATCATGATGTTAGGATTAAGGTGTTAAATGTTTTAAAATTTGTCGCATTATATTTATTTGACTGTTGAAATATGAACGTTTACCTGGTTTTTGTTATTAAATGATCGTGTTTAAGTGGTGGGAATAATAATCTAAATACTATTTATTAGAATCATAAAGCTAGTATGTGAAAAATAGATAGTAATAGTATGACCCATTAAAAATAATTTTATAAATGCGGATGAGAAATAGGGGAGAGACTACGTATGTGGCGCCGAAGGAGCAAACAATTTACTTTGTGAATCTCTCAGGCAAAAGAACTCTATTTTGACGCAGCTCTGGAGAGTGCTGCATTCTCTTTTTTAGAGAGTCGGCCACCAAAGGGGACAGCCGAGATTTTCGGTAAACTTTCAGGTGCAAGGACAGAGACCCTAACTTTTTATAAGGGAGGGTTCTGTCCTTTTTTGTGAACTTTTTTCTGAAAGAACGAATTCTCACTAAAAAGTTTTATAGAAAAAATAAGAGAAAAGGAGCAATTAATATGACGGAGTTAAAGCGGACACCATTATTTCCTTTTTATAAACAATATGGCGGAAAAACAATTGATTTTGGCGGATGGGATTTGCCTGTGCAATTTTCAAGTATAAAGGAAGAACATGAGGCGGTAAGAACAAAAGCTGGTTTATTTGATGTTTCTCATATGGGGGAAATAGAAGTAAAAGGAAAAGAAAGTTTGTCCTTTTTACAAAAAATGTTAACGAATGATGTCTCCAAAATTAAAAATGGCGGAGCACAATATGCTGCCATGTGTTATGAAAATGGTGGAACTGTCGATGATTTGCTTACATATAAATTAGCGGATGATCATTATTTGCTAGTGGTTAATGCCTCTAATATCGAAAAAGATTTTAATTGGCTCAAAGAACATGCTGAAGGGGAAGTTGAATTAGTTGATTTGTCGGAAAATTTTGCACAATTAGCTCTTCAGGGACCATTATCTGGAAAAGTTATTCAAAAAATAAACCCAAATATCAATTTAAGTTCCATCGGTTATTTTCAATTCCAGCAAAAACAGAACCTAGCTGGCAAACAAGTGCTGTTGTCTCGTACAGGATATACAGGAGAAGATGGGTTTGAAATCTATTGTGACAGCAAAGATGCAGGAGAGCTATGGCAGGAGATTCTTGCAGCTGGGAAAGAAGATGGAGTTCTTCCTTGTGGATTAGGAGCAAGAGACACCCTTCGTTTTGAAGCAACACTTGCACTTTATGGGCAAGAATTATCTGCAAGTATTTCTCCATTAGAAGCAGGTATCGGCTTTGCTGTTAAATTAAATAAAGAGGCAGATTTTATCGGGAAATCTGCATTAGCAGCGCAAAAAGAAAATGGCATTGCTAGAAAGCTTGTTGGTGTAGAGATGATAGACAGAGGAATTCCAAGACATGGCTATAAAGTATATGCAAATGGAGAAGTGATTGGTGAAGTAACAACAGGAACGCAATCTCCAACGCTAAAGAAAAACATTGGGCTAGTTCTATTAAATATAGAATATGCAAAGCTAGATCAAGAAGTGGAAATTGAAATTAGAGGAAAATATGTAAAAGCAAAAGTAGCAGCCACTCCATTTTATAAAAGAACAAATTAAATAGTAGGAGGAGTTTGATAGGATGAAACATCGCTATTTGCCAATGACGACTGAAGATAAAAAAGCAATGTTAGGGACGATTGGGGTAAATTCTGTTGATGAACTTTTTACAGATATTCCAGAAAGTGTTCGTTTTCAAGGAGAATACAATATTAAACCAGCTAAAGATGAATCTGCATTATTAAAAGAATTAAGCAGATTAGCGAAAAAAAATGCGGATGCCAAATCAAATGTTTCTTTTTTAGGTGCAGGTGTATATGACCATTACTCTCCTGTCATTGTGGATCATGTTATTTCACGTTCCGAGTTTTATACAGCGTATACCCCTTACCAGCCAGAAATTTCACAAGGTGAATTGCAAGCGATTTTTGAATTTCAAACGATGATTTGCGAGCTTACTGGCATGGATGTAGCAAACTCTTCTATGTATGATGGCCCAACAGCTTTGGCTGAAGCAGGGATGTTAAGTGCAGGTGCGACAAAAAGAAAAAAAATACTTGTATCGAGCACCGTTCATCCAGAAGCAAAGGAAGTTGTGAAAACATATGCTAAAGGTCAATATATTGAGGTAGTGGAAATTCCCCATAATAACGGTATAACAGATATTGATGCGCTAAAAGCAATGATGGACAAAGAGGTTGCGGCGGTAATGATTCAATATCCTAATTTTTTTGGCAGAATTGAACCATTAAAAGAGCTAGAAGAAATTATTCATGCAGATAAAGGAATGTTTGTTGTTTCTAGCAATCCATTAGCATTAGGAATTTTAACGCCACCAGGAAAATTTAATGCGGATATTGTTGTGGGAGATGCTCAAAGTTTTGGCATTCCCCAAGGCTTTGGAGGACCACATTGCGGTTATTTTGCTGTAACATCTAAATTGATGCGTAAAGTGCCAGGACGTTTAGTTGGGCAAACAGTGGACGATCAAGGAAAAAGAGGTTTTGTTTTGACTTTGCAAGCAAGGGAGCAGCATATCCGTAGAGATAAAGCCACTTCTAATATTTGCTCTAATCAGGCGCTAAATGCACTAGCTGCTTCTGTTGCGATGACAGCTCTTGGAAAACATGGGGTAAAAGAAATGGCAGTCAGCAATTTGCAAAAGGCTGCATATGCAAAAAGCAAATTTAAAGAAGCTGGCTTTAAAATTGCTTTTGATGGACATTCTTTTAATGAATTTGTTGTCAATTGCAAGGCACCAGTTTCTACAATTAATCGAGAACTTCTGCAAAAAGGAATCATAGGCGGATATGATTTAGGCAGAGATTATGACAATCTTGATAATCATATGCTTGTAGCTGTAACAGAATTAAGAACGAAAGAGGAAATCGATGAATTTGTAAAAGAAATGGAGGATTACCATGCATAATCAAGAAGTAGCACTTATATTTGAAAGCAGTACACCTGGGCGTATTGGATATAGTCTCCCTGAAATGGATGTGCCGGAAATCGCATTAGAAGATCTTTTGCCTACTGATTATGTAAGGGAAGAAAATCCAGAGTTGCCAGAGGTTTCTGAATTGGATATTATGCGTCATTATACAGCTTTATCAAAAAGAAACCATGGTTTGGATTCTGGTTTTTATCCATTAGGTTCTTGTACGATGAAATATAATCCAAAGATTAATGAACATGTCGCAAGATTCGCAGGTTTTGCCAATATTCATCCACTGCAAGAGGAAAATTCTGTTCAGGGTGCATTAGAGCTGATGTACGATTTGCAAGAGCATTTAACAGAAATAACAGGGATGGATGAAGTGACACTACAGCCAGCTGCAGGAGCTCATGGGGAATGGACGGGACTTATGATGATTCGTGCATACCATGAAGCAAAAGGTGATACAAATCGCACCAAAGTTATTGTTCCTGACTCTGCTCACGGCACAAACCCAGCATCAGCAACGGTTGCAGGCTTAGAAACAATCACAGTAAAATCAAATGAGCAGGGTTTAGTAGACTTAGAAGACTTAAGAAGAGTGGTTGGAGAAGATACAGCTGCACTGATGTTGACAAATCCCAATACGTTAGGTTTATTTGAGGAAAATATTTTGGAAATGGCTGAAATTGTTCATAGTGCCGGCGGAAAATTATATTATGATGGAGCTAATTTGAATGCCGTATTATCAAAAGCTAGACCAGGAGATATGGGATTTGATGTTGTTCACTTAAACCTGCATAAGACTTTTACAGGTCCCCATGGCGGCGGAGGTCCAGGATCAGGCCCAGTAGGAGTAAAAGCAGATTTGATTCCATTTTTGCCGAAACCTGTTATCGTAAAAATCGGCGATGAATATAGTTTTGATTATGACCGTCCACAATCGATTGGTCGGGTTAAGCCGTTTTACGGAAACTTTGGCATTAATGTTCGGGCTTATACGTATATCCGCTCCATGGGGCCAGATGGTTTAAAAGCAGTAACGGAAAATGCCGTATTAAATGCTAATTATATGATGAGAAGATTAGCGGAATTTTATGATTTGCCATTTGACCGTCACTGCAAGCATGAATTTGTATTAAGCGGAAAACGCCAGAAGAAGCTGGGTGTCCGCACTTTGGATATAGCCAAAAGACTTTTAGACTTCGGCTATCATCCGCCAACTATCTACTTCCCCCTTAATGTAGAAGAATGCATCATGATTGAACCGACTGAAACGGAATCAAAAGAAACATTAGATCAATTTATTGATGCGATGATTCAAATTGCAAAAGAAGCAGAGGAAACACCAGAAACTGTGCAAGAAGCACCTCATACTACAGTAATTGGCAGATTAGATGAGGCGCTTGCAGCAAGAAAACCAGTATTGCGTTATATAAAGTGAAATCAACCAGCAGTGGGGGCTTCATCCCCTGCTGGTTGTTGGTTGAACCAATCGGGCTTTTATGGGCAGCTGTTGCTGTTCCCCGCCTAGAATTCTTTTAATCTTGAGGCGGGAGACTTATTGCCCATTCAGGAGAGATAAAAAACTCGAGGATGCCTTTATAACAGCATAAGCGGAATTTGGAAAACCCTCGAGTTTTTTGTTTTCCAAAAAGAACGCATTTTTTATAAGAAGATATAATGTTTTTTACTGTAAGAAAATTTTTGCACGCAAAAAAGAGGGGAATAGTCTATGGGCCCCTCTTTTTATATAGTAAATCAATATTAATTTTTAATTTTTACTTTTCCAGACCATTTCTTAAATCCGCCTTGCAGTTGTGTAAGCTCTTTATAGCCTTTGCGATGAAGCATTTGAGCCGCTCTTCCGCTTCGCATGCCATTTTGGCAGTATAGATATACTGGTTTGTCTGGACGAATTTCTCCTCGGCGCATTTTCATTTGAGATAAAGGAATATTTCTAGCACCTAAAACATGGCCTGCTTCAAATTCATTTGGCTCTCTTACATCTATTAGTTGTGCCTTTCTGTATCCTTGGCGGAATTCTTCCTCTGTTACTGTTTTTACTATTCTACGTTGATACAGCCACATTATCACAGAATAGATGATAAATGCTGCAATTGCTATTAGAAGAGTGTAAATCGCTTCCAATGCTCATTCCCCTTTCCATTACATACACTCCTTCTATTATATAAGTGAAACGTGATACTAGTAAAGAGAATACTTTTCGAATAAAGAAACTTTTAAAAGTAGATATAGGGAAAAAGGAGCTAATATTTAACATTATAGGCGATGGAATTGAAATTTATGGAAGGAAAGACTGATTGCTTTTCATCCCATCTACTTTTTGGTAGACTTATAACTTGGTTTTAAGTACATAAGATTATTGTAAAGAAGGGGTTTAAATGGCACAAGAAACTTGGAGATTTATTGATACTGGCAAACGTTCGCCTGCTTTTAATATGGCTTTAGACGAAGCATTATTAGAATGGCACTCTACTGGTGAATTCCCCCCTGTCATAAGGTTTTATGGTTGGGACCCAGCAACGCTTTCTATTGGCTATTTTCAAAAAGTAGAAAAAGAAATAAACATGGATGCCGTAAAAGAGCTTAATCTCGGGTTTGTTAGAAGACCAACAGGCGGAAGAGGGGTTCTTCATGAACATGAATTGACCTACAGTGTTATTGTTTCAGAAGATTATCCAGATATGCCTAAAACGGTTACAGAAGCATATAGAGTTATTTCAGAGGGAATTTTAAAAGGATTTCATCTGCTAGGATTAGATGCTTATTTTTCCGTACCAAAAACGGAAGAGCAAAAAAATAGCTTAAAAAACCCTCGTTCTGCTGTTTGTTTTGATGCTCCGAGCTGGTATGAATTAGTGGTGGAAGGAAGAAAGGTAGCAGGAAGTGCACAAACAAGGCAAAAAGGGGTAATTTTGCAGCATGGTTCTATTCTTTTAGATTTAGATGAAGATAAATTATTTCAGTTGTTTAAATATCCGAATGAACGTGTAAAAGAAAGAATGCAAAAGGCATTTAAAGAAAAAGCAGTTGCGATAAATAGCTTAACTTCAAAGGAAATTACATTAGATATGGCAAAAGCCGCTTTTAAACAGGGTTTTGAAGAGGGATTGGATATTCTGCTAGAGCCATATGAATTAACAGAAGAACAAGTGAAATATGTCGATAAGCTAGCAAAAGAAAGATACGAAAATGATGAATGGAATTTTCGCAGATAAATAAAGGTAGCGGTTTTTGTTTTTAAAGAGTGCTGTTTAAGAGCACTCTTTTTTTATTATGATAAATAGTATAAGCTTTTTTTTCGGAAGAATATTTGAACCGCTTATTCAGGAAAAATGTCTTCAAACCAATGGTTTATCTTAATGTTTAAGATGCAAGCATGGAAAATGATCGCCAAAAGCGCATGCAGATGTTCAATGCATTATTCAAAGATGGATCGATAGTTCTATCAGTAAAACAGTTAATGCACCTAAAGGATACAGTGTGGAACAAGTGCAAAAAGTATATGAAAGATTATATAAAGGCGTTGCAAAAGGCGGAACGGTTTATGTAGATGGTTCCCGCGACAGCCAAGTATTAACATTAAAAGCAGAAGAAAATACATTTGATGATGAAAAAAAGAATAAAGAAGCGGCAAAACCATATGCTTTATTAGTAGATACAATGAATGAATTAAGATCTACCAATATGATAATAGGTTCAGAAATTGGCGATACTTGCCCAGTATGCCGAAAAGGAATTGTAGAGGAAATTGGTGGATGCAATACTTGCACCAATTGCAGTACAGAATTAAAATGTGGCCTGTAAAAGAATGGTTAATGCAAGAGGATGGGGATAATTCCCTGTCCTTTTTTTTGTTTTTTAGCCCACATTAATAGTTAGTATGAGTCTATTTTAATGATGCAAATGAAAAGAGCTTGAGAAAGGAGCACCTTTTCTTTATGAAACCGTTTATCCCGCAATTAGTATATATTGAGCCTAGAGCATTAGACTATCCTTTGGGGAGAGAACTAAAAGAAAAGTTTGAAAAGATGGGACTGGAGATTAGAGAAACAACCTCCCATAATCAAGTAAGAGGGATACCTGGGGATAATGAGTTTCAGCAATATCGTAATGCTAAATCTACTTTAGTTGTTGGAGTTCGCAAAACATTAAAATTTGATACCTCTAAACCCTCTGCAGAATATGCTATTCCACTTGCAACAGGGTGCATGGGTCATTGTCATTACTGTTATTTGCAAACTACACTTGGAAGCAAACCATATATTAGAACATATGTAAACATCGAAGAAATATTTGCCCAAGCAGATGAATACATGAAAGAGCGGGGAGAGCAAATTACTCGTTTTGAAGCAGCTTGTACTTCTGATATTGTTGGCATTGATCATTTAACCCATTCTCTGAAAAAAACTATTGAGCATTTTGGAAAATCAGAAACAGGAAGACTTCGCTTTGTAACAAAATATCATCATGTGGATCATTTATTAGATGCAAAACATAATGGAAAAACAAGATTTCGTTTCAGTGTCAATTCAAGATATGTCATTAAAAATTTTGAGCCTGGCACTTCTAGTTTTGATGAACGATTGGAAGCTGCAAGAAAAGTAGCCAATGCAGGCTATCCACTAGGATTTATTATTGCCCCCATCTATTTGCACGAAGACTGGAAAGCAGGATATTATGAATTATTTCAGCATTTATCAGAAAGTCTAAAAGATACTGTAATTGAGGATTTGACATTTGAAATGATTCAGCATCGGTTCACAAAACCAGCAAAAAAAGTAATTGCAAAAAGATATCCAAAAACAAAATTAGAAATGGACGAAGAAAAGCGCAAATATAAATGGGGACGATATGGAATAGGCAAGTATGTATATAAAGATGATGAAGCGAAGGATCTCGAAGGAACGATTCGTGGCTATATTGCAGAGTTTTTTCCATATGCAGAAGTGGCTTATTTTACATGAATTTTCTGGCAGTATATAAAAAGGCAGCAAATTGTATGCTGCCTTTTTATATTTTAGAGATTATTTGCTTTTCCTATCTATATAAATCAATAGTATCCATATGGTGCTCCATATCCATAATAAGGAGGATATCCCCCGTAGCCATATGCTGGCGATAATAATGCTCCTGTTGCAAGCCCGCCTAAAAATCCTAACCCTAACCCTAAACCAGGGCCGCCAAAACCGAACCCAGGTCTGCCAAAACCAAATCCGGGTCTCCCAAAACCAGGACCGCCAAATCCAGGTCTGCCAAAAGGTCTTCTCATATCTTCATGAAAATAAAGTGGTTGATTCAATTGTATATCCTCCTCATTTTTTCTATTTATACAACAATAGCTTATGTGCAAGGATTGGACTATGTATGGGTAAAACGTCTAGAAACCAACAAATTAAAAATCCAAGTACTATTTTTTGTCTCACTCGCTTAAAGTGTATCAATGCACGAATTATAAGGAGAGTGACTTTATGTACATAGACGGGGTTTTTTCAGGCGGTGGAATCAAAGGTCTAGCATTAATTGGTGCATATGAAGTAGTGGAGGAAAAGGGGCTGAAGTTTACAAGGCTGGCTGGCACAAGTGCAGGCTCGATTGTTGCTGCTTTTGTTGCTGCAAATTATTCAAGCAGAGAGATCAAGGAGTTGCTTGAGGAACTGGACCTATCTCTATTTATGGATGCACGAAAACTTTTGGTGCCTTTTCCATTAGCCAAATGGTTATTCATTTATTGGAAATTGGGTTTATATAAAGGCAATGCATTGGAGAAATGGCTCGAGGAAAAATTAGCGGCAAAAGGAATACGTACATTTGCCGATTTGCCCCCACAAACCTTAAGAGTCATTGCCTCTGACATTACAAATGGAGTGCTTTTAGTTCTGCCAGATGATCTCCCTAAATATGGAATTAACCCACAGCATTTTTCTGTGGCAAAAGCAATTCGAATGAGCTGCAGTTTACCTTATTTTTTTGAACCGGTGAAACTGGGTCCAGCTACTAATAAAAGCATTATTGTGGATGGAGGGGTTTTAAGCAATTTTCCTATGTGGCTGTTTGACCAGGAAAATATTTTAAAAACAAGACCAGTTTTAGGGATATCGTTAAGTCATCATATTGCAGAACATCCCAAACATGTCATTCATAATGCAATACAGTTATTTGGCGCCATGTTTGAAACAATGAAAGATGCCCATGACTCTCGGTATATTTCCAGAAAACATGCCAAAAATATTATTTTTATTCCAACAGAAGGAATCGCAGCAACAGAATTCTCTTTAACAAAAGAAAGGCAAGAGGAGTTATACCAATTAGGCAGAGCTTATGCTCAAAAATTTTTTAAAACATGGACTTATTAAACTCCTCTGTTGATAGATGATGCCCCTATCCTTATTAAAATTTCTCTAAGGCAGCCGGTTGAAAAAAAAAGAATCAAGCTTCTATAAAGAAGCTCGATTCTTTTTTTTTCCTTTTTTTCCCTCAATCACAGTAAGATGCGCTGAAGTAGTACTGCGCTTAAATTTTTTTGCTTTTAAGGAAGAATTAGTTTTTAGACTAGCTGGTTTATTTGGGGATTTTTCCTTATAATGCAGCCTCTTTTTAGATTTTTTTGCTGCTTTAATAAAAGCTTTCTGTTCTCTTTTTTGAGGACTGCTTTTATATAGTCTTTGGGCAATAAACCAAATAAGCACACCAACAACTAATAAAACCGCAATATTTTTTACAAAGCCGATTGGGTCTGTAATCAGTCTGGAAATCAAACCGATTGAAGCAAACAAGATCACGAAACTGATGACTGCTATTGAAATACGATTCTTCAAAAAAGCCACCTCCCTAAAAGCATGATAAGCATTTTTTAAAAATTTTAAACGAGTAATTACAAAAGTTTATTCAAATTTAAATAATTTAGCAATAAATGAATGCATTTTTTTAAAAAAGTTTGAGAAATGGGTCTAAAAGATTGTTTTATTGGCAAATGCCTCAGCTAAATCGATGATGCATTTTGTTTTGCTGTTTCTTGTTCTCTTCGCAGAAGCTCTTTAAATGAAAAAATTGCTACTTCTACTTGATCGTCTTTGGGCTCTTTTGTTGTCAGAAGCTGCAGCCATAAACCAGGCAAGCCTAAATATTTTAAAACTGGAACATTTTTGACTTTATTAGTTAATTGCAGAACTTCAAAAGAGATTCCTAAAACAACTGGTATTAGCGCTATTCTGCTTAATACACGCTCTACAAGGGAGTCGGTCGGAAAAAATAAATAAAGAAATAATCCAACAAATACAGTGAATAGTATAAAACTGCTGCCGCATCGGTAATGGAGACGAGATTGTGATTGAACGTTTTTTACGGTTAAATCTAATCCATTTTCAAAGCAGTTTATTACTTTATGTTCTGCTCCATGATATTGGAATACCCTCTTAATTAATGGAGTTAAAGAAACAAAGTATATATAGCTCAGCAAGAGAATTAGCTTAAACAAACTTTCTAACAAGATCTGTCCGAAATGGCCGCTGATTATTGGCTGGAACAATGCAGCTAAAAAAGTTGGAACCAATGTGAAGATGAATTTTCCAAATAAAAAGGAAAGGATGCCAATTGCTGCAACACCAAGTATCATGGTTAATTTAGAAGGCTCTTGTTCTGTTAATTTATAATCTTCTGCAGGATCCACATCATAGCGGTCAGTTGAGTAATTTAAATGTTTTGTGCCGTTTCCGCTTGCTTCAATAATGGAAACAATTCCTCGCACAAAAGGGATTTTTTTTAGTTTCGCAAATTTTTGATTGTGTTTCCGCGGAAGATGAAAATATTCAATTGTTTGATCTTTGCGTCTAATAGCAGTGATGTAATGATGTTTTCCTCCAAACATTACACCTTCTACTACTGCCTGCCCTCCATAAATAGGTTTTTGCTCATTTCCCATGAAAGTTACACCAGCCTCAGGTTAAATTTGGTGAAACAGCAAAATATAAATGTTTTTTCTGTTAGTAAAGAAGAAAATCGAATTGCTGTATATACCTACTTCTATATTACTAAAAATATCGCAAAACAACTAGCCTAACACCTTATTTACTTTCATTGTATGAATCTGATTCAGAAGGAATGAACAGCAAGATAACGGTGATACTATATACAACATTAGTTTATGTTAAGAGAGGAAAATTTTTTCAAAAAATGTTGGAGGTATCTATTATGTCAAATGATAAACAGCAAAGTAAGAAGAAAAAACAACAGCATGAAAAGCCAATGTCATTTATTGCACTTGTTATTTGGACGGGGATGATAGGAGGAATCGTTTGGTCATCGATTGGCTATTTTGCATACTATCTAAATTTTACAGAAATTCCGGTTAATATTCTTTTAGAACCATGGGCGCTTGGGGAGTGGAAAAGAGGGTGGCTTGGAACGTCCATTAGTATAATAGTGCTTGGGGCGCTTTCTACTGGAGCAGCTTTTGCTTATTATCTTGCTTTAAGGAAATTTAAAAAAATATACATAAGCATTGGGTTTGGCCTTGCTTTATTTGCTCTTGTTTTTATTGTGCTCAATCCAATATTTCCAAGCATGGATCCTTTTTTAAAGCTAAATAGAGATACATTAATTACATCTGCTTGTCTATATGTACTTTACGGTGTGTTTGTCGGCTATACGATTTCATATGAAGAAAGTGAAATTCAAACAAAAAAAATGAAAGAAAAAAAGGCTAGTTCAAATATTTCGAGTAGTGAAGGATAACAAAACTATGATAAAATACTGTCGATGAATCGGTTTTAAATGGAATAGATTTTGCATAAGAAATACATAGTGCCAAAAGAATAAAAACGGGCAAGGAGAGGCGAAAAATGGAAAAACTACAAAAATTAAGAGAAGCACTAATAAAAGAAAATGCAGATGGAATGGTGGTAACAAGCAACTACAACCGCCGTTACATAAGCAACTTTACTGGAACAAGCGGGGTTGTGCTAATCAGCGGGGAAGAAGCAAAATTTATTACCGATTTCCGGTACATGGAACAAGCGGCAGAGCAATGTAAAGGATTTGAAATTGTTCAGCACATAGGCCCTATCTATAAAGAGGTGGCTGTTCAAGCGGAAAAGATGGGGATAAAAAGACTTGCTTTCGAACAAGATTATATGACTTTTACTGATTATAAAATTTACGAGAGTGCGATAAAAGGCGAATTAGTGCCTGTTTCTGGTCTAATTGAAAAGTTACGCTTGATTAAGAGTCCCCAAGAGATTAAGATATTAAAGGAAGCGGCCAAGATTGCGGATGCGGCTTTTACTCATATTCTTGATTTTATTAAAGTTGGGAAAACCGAGTTGGAAGTTTCGAATGAATTAGAGTTTTTTATGCGAAAAGCAGGTGCAACTTCATCATCCTTTGATACAATCGTGGCATCAGGGAAAAGATCTGCCTTGCCTCATGGTGTTGCAACAAATAAAGTTATTGAAGATGGTGATTTCGTAACATTGGATTATGGCGCTTACTATAATGGATATGTTTCGGATATTACAAGAACAATAGCTGTAGGCAATCCGGACGAAAAATTAAAAGAAATATATCAAATAGTCTTGCAGGCACAATTAAAAGGCATGAATGGAATAAAACCAGGCTTAACAGGAATTCAAGCAGATGCGCTAACTAGGGATTACATAACAGAACATGGATATGGTGATAATTTTGGACATTCAACAGGCCATGGTATCGGTTTAGAAGTGCATGAAGGACCAGGGCTTTCCGCTAAATCAGAAATTGTTTTAGCAAAAGGCATGGTTGTTACAGTAGAGCCGGGTATCTATGTTCCAGGTCTTGGTGGAGTTCGTATTGAAGATGATACATTGATAACGGATGTTCATAATGAAGCTTTAACCCATTCAACAAAAGAATTTATTATTTTGAAATAAGATTAGGAGGATTATTTACATGATTTCTGTAAACGATTTTAGAACAGGTTTAACGATTGAAGTAGACAACGGGATTTGGAGAGTTATTGATTTCCAACATGTTAAACCTGGAAAAGGAGCGGCATTTGTTCGTTCTAAATTAAGAAATTTACGAACAGGGGCTATCCAAGAAAAAACATTTAGAGCAGGAGAAAAAGTAGCAAAAGCTCAAATTGATAACCGCAAAATGCAGTATTTATATGCGAGCGGCGATCAGCATGTATTTATGGATACTGAATCATATGATCAAATTGAACTGCCAGCAAGTGCAATTGAATATGAATTGAAATTCCTTCAAGAAAACATGGAAGTGCAAATCATGATGTACCAATCAGAAACACTTGGTGTGGAGCTTCCGAACACGGTTATATTAGAAGTTGCGGAAACAGAGCCTGGAATTAAAGGCGATACTGCTTCTGGTGGCACAAAACCTGCTACGTTGGAAACAGGATTAATTGTTCAAGTACCTTTCTTTATTAACCAAGGGGATAAACTGATTATTAATACAGCTGAAGCTAGCTATGTTTCTCGTGCATAAGGCATAGTTCAAAAAATATATAAGAGCAAGTGACGATTATTACCATTTGCGTTTTATGACTTTTTCTTGTATTATATAAATATAAAAGCTGCGTTGTACGTTATCGTATGAAGTTTCAACCTTTATCGATAATTAGGGAGTTCTATATTAAAGACGGAACAGCAGGCTTTATGATTTATTCATAAGGACATATGAAGAAATCTTTTGCGAACACCCACCTGGTGGAGCAGGTTTTGAAACTCCATACACCTAAGCGGCAAATGCGGCTGAAAAAAGCAACCTTAAAGGTTGCTTTTTTTTTTGCTTTTATAATTTGAAAATGGATTATTATGCTGGAAATAAAAGAAGGAATGATATTTAAAATTTGGCTATATTAAAGTGGATTGTTGATTTTTGTACTAATTAATCTACTTAAAAGGAATTTTTAGTGATTGTCCTACGTAAATGTAATTCTTGTCGTTTAAATTATTAGCATGCACAATGGCATCAATGGTTGTTTGATATTGTTTGCTTATTTGTGTTAAAGTATCGCCCTTTTTAACTATATAGTTTGTATATTGAATATTTTGGCTTGCTGCATTCAGATAGTTCATTGGATCAACAGCATTTGATTTTGTATTATTCCATCTGCCTAGATGCAATTCATAATGTAAATGCTGGCCAGTTGAATTTCCGGTATTGCCCATTATGCCGATAAGCTGTCCTTGCTGCACTTTTTGGCCAGCGAGCACTTTGCGAGATCCCTTTTGCAAGTGTGCATAAACAGTTTCATATGTTATTCCATTTATTGTATGGAGTATCATGATACATTCCCCATAGCTGTTTGAGTAATACGATTTTGATACAGTTCCACTAGCGCTCGCAATTATTTTATGATTTCCCTTTGCAGCAAAATCTGTACCAAAGTGTTTATTAGGACCGCTTTTTTGAAAGGCATTACTAATAGTTGTTACAGAGGTTGGGAAAATAAACATTGGCAAAGCCACCTCCCTTATATTGAATATAGTAGTATGATATGAAAGAGAATAAAAAAGGTTTGGACTAGTTTTAAAAAGAAATTTCGATAGAGGTTAAAAGGCATGTAAAAGCTAATATTGCTGTATTCTCGATTATTTAATACAACAATAACAATAAAAAGTTTGCAGCTTTATAACTTGCTGCAAACTTGGATGCTAGCCTTATTTTTTGCTTTTTTCTAAAAGATATTGCTTGTTAAATAAATGAAAAGCTTTTTATACTTACTGAGCAGGTTAAATAGCAATCAACTAGATGAAAACGACCTTTTTTAAAGAAGATCTAAAAAGCAAATCCCATTAATTCTGCTAATATTTTGGGGATATCGGTATTATCCATTACTCCATGAAACTGATTTGCGCCTTTTCCATATGCAAATACAGCAATCATATTGCTGGTATGCCCCCCCGTAGTGCTTAATTTTTCGGTGCTTCGATCCAATGAACCGGCATGGTAGTGTTTAGCAATTCTATTGCCGATTTCCCAAGCAATTTGCTGATCTGGATAAACCTGATTTCGATCATTTTTTATGTCTGATTGAAATAAAGCAATATCTCTGTTTGTTAATGTCATATGTGCATATTGTTTAAAAACTTTTCTGATGCTTTGATTGGTATAGCCGATTCCGCTTTTGTTTTTTTGTAATTGGCTTGCCATATAGTGGGGGGTAACTGAAATTTGTTTTAGTGCTTTAATGTCCATTGGTTCAGAGGAGGAAATCCCCATTGTTTCATGATCTGCTGCAACAACTATTAATGTATCAGGATGTTTTTTGGCCCACTCTACGCAATATTTTACCGTATTATCAAATTCAATTGTCTCTTTCCAAATGCTTGTTAGATCACTTGCGTGGGAGGCGTGGTCAATTCTTGCGCCTTCAATCATGGCAAAAAAACCTTTGGAATTTTTAGAAAGTGTTTCAATTGTTTTGGCAGTCATTTCGGTTAATGTAGGTTCTTGACTATGCAGTTTATTTCGGTCTAACTTGAAATTTAAATGTTTTGGTCCGAAGAGCCCTAAAATTTTATCGCTTTTTGCATGTTGGAGTTCCTGTTTTGTTGCAACGAATTGATAGCCAGCTTTTTTGTATTGGTTAATCAAGTTGGTATCGCCTTTTTCATTGGCTCCAAAATAGCTTAATCCCCCACCCATAATCACATCTACTTTAGTTTGCAATTGCTGTTTTGCGATTGCGTGTTGATCCTCCCAACGATTTTTTACACTTGCAGTAAAACTTGCTGGTGTTGCATCAGTAACAGAATTTGTTGTAACGATTCCTGTTTTATAAAGATGATTTTTAAACAGATCAAGTATGCTTTTTTTCTCTTTTCCATTAGCAGTGACGCCAATCATTTCGTTTTTTGTTTTTTCTCCAATGGCAAGAGCAGTTCCTCCGGCAGCTGAATCCGTTACTCGATTATTGGCCGAATAAGTATGGGCAAGAGCAGTATATGGCAAAGTCTCTATATAGAGATGCCCTTTTTTGCCATATTCAAATAATCTGGCAATCTCCATTTGTCCCAACCCCATCCCATCTCCAATTAATAAAATAATATTTTTTGGTCCATCTTTTGGAGCAGCTGTGCCTGGGCTTGTTTGGATAAACAACAAGATTAGAAACGATAAATATATAGTTAACTTTTTCATTTTTAGAATGCCTCCATTATCTTCTGAAAAAATAAATGCATTACAAGTTATTGTTTGAGGATGGGTCTATAATTAATCATTCCAAATGATAGTAGGTTTTCCTTTGATTTTAGATGGTATTTTTGTATAGATTGCGGCTTTTAAAGTAAGTCGCTGCCGAAATTTATTTCTTTTATTTTTTCTGTTGAAAACAACAAACTTGGTGAAAACAGCCTTTTGGATGGAGGAGAAATTTAAAATAGAAAAAGCTTCTCTATTAAAAATAAAAAGGGAGATAGCGAAAAGGAATAATTCCACTAATCATGCATACATATTATTAAGAAAATGAAAGTAGAGGACAGGTAGGCAACAGCCTGCTCATCTATAAAAACTGTGGGACAACCTAAAAAGGAGGAACTTTTTGTGAATTCCATCTATTCATTTTTGCCTAAAAGCATTGCAAATCAAGTTCTCACAATCCCTCCAAACGAAAGAGAAGGAATCGAAGAAATAAGAATTAGAATTAATCGTCCATTGGAAGTATGTATAAATGGAAAACCGCTTTTTTTTCCTTTCATTATTACAAGGGAAGATGCTGATCATCTATTAAATAAGATCAGTCAATATTCTGTTTATACAATGGAAGAAGAATTAAAAAGAGGTTATATCACTATTATCGGGGGACATAGAGTTGGTTTAGCAGGAAAAGTAGTTTTGGAAAGCAGCAAGGTAAAGGCAATCAGCGAGGTAGCAAGTTTTAATATTCGGATAGCAAAAGAAAAAATTGGGATTGCAGAATCTTTTATTCCGTTTTTGCATAAACAAAATAGATGGTTTCATACCATGATAATCGGCCCTCCACAAACGGGAAAAACAACCTTATTGCGGGATATTGCCAGGTATATATCAAATGAAGATAAGAAATATAAAAAAATTTCTAGCAAAGTGGGCATTGTAGATGAAAGGTCGGAAATTGCCGGCTCTATCCATGGCGTGCCGCAAATGACATTTGGGCCTCGAGTAGATGTGCTTGATGCTTGTCCAAAAGCGGAAGGAATGATGATGATGATCCGTTCTATGAGTCCAGATGTACTGATAGTGGATGAAGTAGGGAGGAAAGAGGACGGAGAAGCAATTCTTGAAGCGGTAAATGCAGGTGTTCAGTTAATTATGACAACACATGGAACAACATTGGAAGAAATAAAAAATAGACCAGTATTAAAGCCGATTATAGAGATGGGCATATTTGATCGTTTTATTGAATTAAATAGAAAAAATGGTCCAGGAACAGTTGGAGCAATCAAAAATAAAGATGGAAAATTAGTGTCTAGGGAAATGAAGGTGACAACTTCATGATAAAAATTGTTGGAGCGATTATTATTCTTGCTTCTACAAGCTGGGTCGGCATGGAATTTTCTAAAGTGTTAAGTGAACGGCCTAAACAATTGCGGCAGCTAAAAACAGCACTGCAGTCTTTAGAAGCTGAAATTATGTATGCTCATACACCATTGCATGAAGCAGCTAGAAGATTGGCAGAACAGCTTAGTCCTCCTCTTTCTATTTTTTTTTCTGTGTTCTCTAATAAGCTGGCGCAGGAAGAAACAACAGTAAGAGATGCTTGGTCAAAAAGTTTAGAAGAAATCTGGACAAGTACGGCGATGAAACAGCCAGAATTAGAAATTATGAAACAATTTGGCGAAACCTTGGGCAGGCATGATCGGATTTCTCAGCAAAAGCAAATATTACTGACTCTTTCCCATCTAGAAAGAGAAGAAGCAGAAGCAAGAAATAATCAGATGAAATACGAAAAAATGGTAAAAAGCTTAGGGGTTCTTTCTGGCTTATTAATCGTTATTTTATTGATGTAGTTAGTTGTAGGAGGAGAATAGGATGGGTTTAGAGGTAGATATCATTTTTAAAATAGCGGGTGTTGGAATTGTGGTTGCTTTTTTGCATACCATTTTAGATCAAGTAGGAAAAAAAGAATATGCACAATGGGTAACCCTTTTTGGATTTATCTATATTTTGTTTATGGTTGCTAACATAGTAGAAGATTTATTTCAGAAAATTAAGTCGGTATTTTTATTTCAAGGCTAAAGGAGGATATTGTCATTGAAATTCTTCAAATTGTAGGGATTGCCCTCATTTCTACATTTCTTGTCCTAATTATAAAAGAACAAAAGCCAAACATCGCTTTTTTGCTTGTTGTGTTTGTCGGATGCACGATTTTTCTTTTTCTAGTAGACCAAATCGCGGCGATTATTCATATGGTTGAGAAAATTGCCTTAAATGCAAAAGTAAATACGGTATATGTAGCAACGATATTAAAAATAATCGGAATTGCTTATATTGCTGAATTTGCTGTTCAAATTACAAAGGATGCTGGACAGGCTTCTATTGCTTCCAAAATAGAATTAGCTGGAAAAATCATCATTTTGTCCATGGCGGTTCCTATTTTAACAGTTTTAGTAGAAACGATCATTAATATGATACCCAACTAAATCAGTGTTTATAGATTGTTCTAATGCTAGAGGTGAAGAAATGAAAACAAAACTAAACGTCATTTTGCTATTTATGATCATTCTCTTTTTTTTATTTATTCCAACTGTCCAAGCCTCGCCTCAAGAAGAAGAACAGGAAGAAACAAGTGCAAGCAATACGCAGCAAATGGTTGATTCCCAGATAGATAAGTTGAATTTAGAGGAGTTAAAAGGCTTTTGGGAGCATATCACCCAAGAGTATGGAGGCTTTTTACCGGAAAGCCAAAAAGGAAGTTTATACGATTTTATAAAAAATGGAAATTCAATTGATTTGCAAGGGATTTTTTCTGGCATGATGAAATTTGCCTTTCATGAAATTATTGTGAACGGAAAGTTGCTTGGTTCACTTATACTATTAACTATTTTTAGCATGCTTTTGCAAATGCTTCAAAATTCTTTTGAAAAAAGTTCTATCAGCAAAGTTGCATATGGGATTGTATTTATGGTGCTTATTATTCTTGCTTTAAATAGCTTTCATGTAGCGATAACATTCGCAAACGAAGCAATTTCTACAATGACTGGTTTTATCTTAGCACTTGTACCCCTTTTATTGGCATTGATGGCAGCATCGGGCGGGGTTATCTCTGCTGCATTTTTTCATCCAGTTATTCTTTTTTTGATGAATACAAGTGGCATGCTGATTGAATATATTGTTTTGCCGCTGCTGTTTTTAGCAACATTGCTCCATATAGTCAGTGCCTTGTCCGAGCAATACAAAGTAACGCAACTGGCTAATCTTTTGCGCAATGTCAGCATTGGCATATTGGGCTTATTCTTGACGATCTTTCTCGGTGTTATTTCTGTTCAAGGGGCTTCTTCGGCTGTAACCGATGGAATAACGATTAAAACAGCAAAATTTATAACAGGAAATTTTATTCCTGTTATAGGAAGAATGTTTACAGACGCAGCGGATACGGTTATTAATGCAAGTTTGCTTCTCAAAAATTCAGTTGGGATTGCAGGAGTTGCTATTTTGCTTTTTATTGTAGCATTCCCAGCATTAAAAATTTTAATGATTTCATTTATATACAAGTTTGCCGCAGCCGTTTTGCAGCCATTAGGAGGGGGGCCGGTTATCACATGCCTCGATATCATTTCTAAAAGCATATTATATGTTTTTGCCGCACTTGCGGTTGTATCGTTAATGTTTTTCCTCACAATTACCGTCATTATTGCAGCCGGAAATTTAACAATGATGGTTAAGTAGAAAGGCGGGGAAGTCAATTGAGCTTTATTATCGAATGGGTGACAAATATTATTTTATTTGTACTTCTAGCAACAGTTGTGGATATGTTATTACCAAATTCCTCCTTTCAAAAATATGCAAAGATGGTTACTGGATTATTGCTTATTACCGTTATTTTAACACCAGTCTTTAAACTTGTTCAGCATGATTTTGAAGATGTTGTTGCATTGGCAACTTTTAAGAATTCCGATGAAAAAAATATAAAAAATTCAATGGAATTGCAGAAAAAAGAAATACAAGCATCATTAGATGAATATACATTAAACAAAATGGCTGTCCAAATGAAAGAGGATGCAAATAAGGAGTTGGTAAATCAATACGGAGTTGAAATAGAAGCACTTAGTATAACAGTGGACAAAAGCAGTGAAAAAAGTTTTCCGGAAAATTTGGAGAAATTGGTTATTTCCTTAAAGCCAGGGAATGGAGAGCAAAATGAAAATGCTGTGGAAGCAGTTAAAACAGTAGATATTAATACCCAAAATCCAGACTCTCTTAAATCTGAACAATTACAAGTGGATACAGACAGCATAACATCATTTCTTGCCAATAAGTGGGATGTGAAAGATGAAAATATCGACATTGTGACAGAAGGAGGGGAGAGTGAAGCAAATGGATAAAGAAAAGGGACCAATTAGTTCGTTAAAGAAGATATTTATTAACAATGGCGGCCCAGGAAACAAACAAGGAAAAGTCCAGTATTTAATTATTGTCGCGCTGTTTGGAGCAGCGATTATGCTTTTAAGCAATATGTTTTTTCATAATGATTCAACAAAAGAAGCCGCTACTGTAGCAAGTTCGCCTGTAGCAGAAGAAACATTTGGACAAAAATCACAGGGATCTAGCGGAATAATAGATTATGAAGAAAAATATAAAGAAGAGATTAAAGCAGCCATCAATAACATATCAGGTGTGAAAAATGCAACAGTGTATGTGAATGTGGATGCAACAGAGAAAAAAGTATATGAAAAAAATACAACAACGCAAAATCAAACAACAGAAGAAACAGATCCTCAAGGAGGAAAAAGGCAAGTGGAAGATGCTTCTACAGAATCACAGCTAGTGATAATCCAAAATGGCGATAAACAAGTTCCTGTTGTAGTAGAGACGAAAAAACCTGAAATAAGGGGTGTTCTCATTGTTGCAAAAGGAGCTGAAAATATAAAAGTTAAAAGCATGATTATTGAGGCTGTAACAAGGGCGCTAGATGTCCCGAGTCATCGTGTTTCTGTCATGCCAAAACAACCTTAAGGAGGATTTAGCTTATGTTATTAAAAAAACAAACGGTTTGGTTATTAACAATGTTAAGTTTAGTGGTAGTCTTGTCGGTTTATTATATTACATCCCCTGAGCAAACAAATGAATTTGCAGCAGGAGAAGAAAGCAAAACAAAAGAAGAAGCAAAAAATAATACAGCGGCAACGAAAACGAAAGAAAATGCTGCAGGTGAAGCAAAAACGGAAGGTGATACTGTTTCTACAGTGGAATCAGCTGAAGAATTTGATGAAATGCGTTTAGAACTTGAGGATCAAAGAAGTGCTAAAGAAGAAGAATTAACAGATGTAATGGGATCAACTGAGGCTACTGCAGAACAAAAAAGTGAAGCAGCAGAGAAAATTGATCAATTAAGAGAAGTAGCAGATCAGGAAAAAATGCTAGAAACTTTAATAAAAGCAGATAATTACGATGATGTGCTTGTTCGTTCTGTTGATGGAGTGGTGAATGTTACCGTTAAAGCGGATAAACTTTCTGCAGAGGCTGCAAATGATATCATTCAGCTAGTGCGCAAAAATATGAATGAACCAGGCGCATATGTTGCGGTTAAATTTGATCCAAGCAAATAAAGGAGGGGGTCTTCATCCCCTGCTGATTGCTAGTTAAGCTATGAGCTTGTTCTTTTCCACCTAGATTTTTCTGGGGGGCAAAAGACTGTTAATGCATGATAAAAAAATGTATACCGCATTAGAAAGGGAAAAGATGCATAATCTTTTCCCTTTTTCTATATTAGCGTTTTTAATAAATGGCAATGCTACAAAGAAGGGGCGCTAGATGACTTCTATTAGTTATTTTAGCTTGAAAATGGTATGATAGAATGGAAAGAGCAAAAATAAATCTATTTTTTAAAGCAGCATAAAACGAACCGATTAGCACTTGATTAAAGAAGAATGTTGAACTATTATAAGGTCTTATCGTATGATATTAGTAGCTAGTCATAAATGAATTATTTAAGGGGTGTTTTACATGTTTAAAATAGAAGAAATAAAAGAACTAATTCAATTAATAAACGAATCAAATGTAAATGACTTTTCTTACGAGCAAGATGGAACAAAATTAAAAATCAAAAAAAATTACGGCGAACAAGTGATGGTTTCTGCTGTACAGACTGTTCCTCCAGCAAAACCGCAAATGCTAGAGACAGCAATTGCACCTTTAGAAACAGCTGCAAAAGAAGAGAAACCAGAGGTGAATGAAAATTTACATAAAATTACTTCTCCTATGGTAGGCACATTCTATGCATCTTCATCGCCTGATAAAGATGTGTATGTAAAAGTAGGAGATAAAGTAACAAAGGATTCTGTAGTGTGCATTGTCGAAGCAATGAAGTTATTTAATGAAATAACTGCAGAAGTAGATGGAGAAATCGTAGAAATTCTTGTAAAAGATGGAGAACTTGTAGAATATGGTGAACCATTATTTTTAGTAAAGGCTTAATAAAGAGAGGATTTAACCAATGATAAAAAAACTGTTAATAGCAAACAGAGGGGAAATTGCTGTCCGCATTATTAGAGCATGTCGAGAACTTAATATTGAAACAGTTGCTGTTTATTCGCAAGCAGATAAAGATTCGCTGCATGTCCAATTAGCAGATGAAGCATATTGCATTGGACCAACAGCATCAAAAGACAGTTATTTAAATTTTACGAACATAATAAGTGCAGCTACATTAACAGGAAGCGATGCAATTCATCCAGGCTATGGATTTTTAGCAGAAAATGCTGACTTTGCTGAATTATGCCGAGATTGCAATATTACCTTTGTTGGACCAAGTCCTGAAGCAATCAATAAAATGGGAACAAAGGATATAGCAAGAGAAACAATGCGAAAAGCAGGTGTGCCGATTGTTCCAGGCTCACAAGGGATTATCCAAGATTTGGATGATGGAATTGCTTTAGCAGCTGAAATCGGCTATCCTGTCATTATTAAAGCGACTGCTGGAGGCGGAGGAAAAGGAATTCGTGTCGCCAAATCAGAAGAAGAGCTTATTAAGGGGATCAGCATTACACAGCAGGAAGCTTTAACTGCTTTTGGAAATGCTGGCGTTTATTTAGAAAAGTATATTGAAGATTTTCGCCATGTAGAAGTTCAAGTGCTTGCAGATAATTATGGGCATGTTATCCATTTAGGAGAGAGAGACTGCTCTATTCAGAGAAGACTGCAAAAACTATTAGAAGAAACGCCGTCGCCTGTTATAACGGAAGAAATGCGCAGCAAAATGGGAGAAGCTGCGGTTAAAGCAGCAGAAGCGGTTGAATATTCAGGCGCTGGAACGGTCGAATTCATCTATGATTACCGCGCCGAACAATTTTATTTTATGGAAATGAACACACGAATTCAAGTAGAGCATCCTGTTACAGAAATGGTTACTGGGGTTGATTTAATCAAAGAACAAATCTTTGTTGCATCAGGAAAACCTCTTGAAATTAAACAAAAAGATGTAACTTTTACTGGATGGGCTATTGAGTGTCGCATCAATGCAGAAAATCCTGCAAAAAATTTCATGCCATCTCCTGGAACGATACATATGTATCTGCCTCCAGGCGGTTTAGGAGTGCGAATAGATTCTGCAGCGTACCCAGGCTATTCTATTCCTCCATACTATGATAGCATGATCGCTAAAGTTATTACGTATGGCAAAACAAGAGAAGAAGCGATTGCTCGCATGAAAAGGGCCCTCAGCGAATTTGTTATTGAAGGTGTGCATACAACCATACCGTTTCATTTGCAACTCCTTAATCATAAAAAATTTGTGGATGGAGATTTCAACACAAAATTTTTAGAAATGTATGATTTGATGAAATCAGAAGATTAAAAGGAGGAAATAATCATGTCAGACAATACAATTTTAGAAATGAATCAAGAACAAAATGGTTTAGGCAAAGTAGAGATTGCTCCCGAAGTTATTGAAGTAATTGCTGGAATTGCTGCATCAGAAGTAGAAGGTGTTGCACAAATGAGAGGCAATTTTGCTTCAGGTGTTGTGGAGAAGCTAGGGAAAAAAATCCACAGCAAAGGCGTTAAGGTGGAGCTGACAGAAGAAGGCATTAAAGTAGATGTATTTTGTGTGATGATTTTTGGGGTGTCTATTCCACAAGTTGCACAGAAAATCCAAGATAATATTCGTCAAACCCTAATCAATATGACTGCACTAGTGGCAGAAGAAGTCAATATTCATGTTGTTGGCATTCAGTTTGAAGCACAAAAAACGCAAGAAGCGGAATATGATCAAGAAATATAGTAGATAATCATAAAAAAGACTGCTAGTGGATAGTCTCCATTTTGGTGAAGAGACAGTATCTTTATTAAAACGGAGACTGATTTAAAATCCTTGGCAGTCTTTTTTTGTCAGATGATTTTCCTCCATGATATCAATAAAATGATTTGCAATTTAATTCCTTTCCAAAAGGTCAAAGGAAACGAAAATCCACAGTATTCTTTAGCAGCACCTTTTTAATATGCAATTTTTCTGACTATAAAGGCGCGAAAAAAACGATGAAAGAGCACATAGAAGTTTCTAGTTATTTGTGCTATTATCTTTTTAGAAAGTGAGATTGTTTTATACTATTGAAAAAGCTGTGTAGCACAAAGTTGTTTAGTTTCATATAGGAAACATTATATAAGCAAAATGGACTTAAGCAGCAGCTGCAATGTAATTGACGCTAAGAATATAGTGGATATTAAATGCCTATCGTTAAATCTGGTCGCTATCTTATATAAAATTAGTTTATAAACAACAGCTTTTTGGTAATATGATTTGATGGAATACAAATGGTTAAGATGTTAAAGGAGCTAAAGATGAAACATGAAAAGAAGAACTGCTAGAGAAAAAGCACTGCAAGCATTATTTCAAATTGACCTTAGTCAAACAGATAAAGAAGAAGCGATTGTACATGCACTAGATGGAGAAAAACAGGATGCTTATCTAACAAGTCTTGTCGATGGTGTATTAGAGAACCAGCAGGAAATTGATGAAATCATCAAAAAACATTTAGAAAATTGGACGATGGAACGACTTGCTAATGTAGATCGAAATTTATTGAGATTGTCTATTTATGAACTGCTGTATGCTGGTGGCGAAGTGCCGGCAAATGTAGTAATGGATGAAGCAGTAGAAATTGCTAAACTTTATGGCGATGATCAGTCAAGCAAATTCATAAATGGCGTTTTATCACGCATTAACAGACAGTAACCCTCACATGTCCTGTGGCAATGTCTATGTGACCTATATCTTATCTTGCCGCAATGAACAATCAGTGGGGATGGAGAAAAATCCACTAATTGAAGTTTCACTTTATCAAAAAAATAAAAAAATCAGTAAACAAAAATGCTATGGGAGGAGTAACTTAAGAGTAGTTTATTCCTTCCGGATCCTTTTAGATAAGGAGCACAATAAATGGAAACAAGATATTTATCTGTACAGGCGTTAACCAAATACATAAAAAGAAAATTTGATGCTGATCCTCATTTGCATGCAGTTTATGTCAAAGGTGAAATTTCTAACTTTAAACAGCACACTAGCGGTCATATGTATTTCACATTAAAGGATGACAAGGCAAGAATCCTCGCTGTCATGTTTGCAAAAAGCAATCAAAACATGAAATTCAAACCAGAAAATGGGATGAAGGTATTAATTAAAGCAAGTGTAACGGTTTATGAACCGAGTGGCCAGTATCAAATGTATGTTCATGAAATGAAGCCAGATGGCATTGGAGAACTTTATTTAGCATACGAGCAATTGAAAAAAAAGTTAGAAGAAGAAGGTTTGTTTTCACCAAAATTCAAGCTACCCATCCCTAAATACCCGAAAACCATTGGAGTGATTACTTCTCCAACAGGTGCAGCTATTAGAGATATATTAACAACGATAAAAAGAAGATATCCAATAGCTAAAATCATCATATTTCCTGCCCTCGTACAAGGTGATGCAGCAGCCCCCTCAATCGTTCAGGCCATTAATCAAGCAAACTTACAGAAAGAACCGCCAATAGATGTTCTAATTGTTGGCAGAGGAGGCGGATCAATAGAAGAATTATGGGCATTTAATGAGGAAGAAGTAGCACGGGCGATATTTTCTTCACAAGTGCCAATTATTTCTGCTGTTGGTCATGAAACAGACTTTACCATTGCTGATTTTGTTGCCGATTTACGAGCACCTACGCCAACAGGTGCAGCCGAACTTTCGGCTCCGAATATAGAAGATGTTATAGAAAGAATTTTGTCAAGAAAAGCAAGATTAATACGTGCCACAAAAGAAAAAGTAGAGGTTCAAAAGACGAGGTTCCAGCAAATTCAAAGATCTTATGCTTTTCGCTATCCGAAAGTTCTCCATGAACAAAAAATGGAACAATTGGATAGACAAAAAGAGCTGCTCTATCGCAATATGAAAAAATTTCAAGAGAAGCAAACAGAAAAATGGATGCTCTTTACAAAACAATTAGAAAGAAATCATCCATCAGAGCTGGTGAAAAAAGCAGATAGTGATTTAAATGTTTTAGAAAAAAATTTAAAAAGAAATATGATGCTTATTTATAATCAAAAAATCCATCGTTTTCAATCCATTATTCAAACAATGGATGCGCTAAGTCCACTAAAAATAATGGAACGAGGATACAATTTAGCATATCTTGAAAATGGCAAACTATTAAGCAGCATTAAGCAGCTGAAAGAAAATGACTCGCTGGAAGTGAAGCTTTCAGATGGTTCCATAGAAGCAAAGGTGATTAAAATTAAGGAGTGATCCATGTTGGCTGAACAGAAAAATCTATCTTTTGAAGAAGCAATGAATGAGTTAGAGAGAATTGTCGAAAAATTAGAAGAGGGAGATGTTCCATTAGAAGAAGCAATCAATACATATAAAAAAGGAATGGAACTTTCTAAATTTTGCCATGATAAATTAAAAAATGTGGAAGAACAGCTTGCAGAGATTGTTTTAGACAACGGTCAAAAAGAGGTTTTTTCCATATCAGAGGAGGAATAATCCAGTGCGGTATTCATCTCTTAATGATTTTGCTAAAACGTATAAAAAACTATTAGAAGAACACATGAAACAAAGTATTGATCAGCTTTCTGCACCGTCTGTTATTAAAGATGCAATGGCATATTCCATCAGTGCTGGAGGCAAACGGATTCGTCCTTTATTACTGTTTGCGACTATGCATGCATTTGGAGAAGATCCAAAAAAAGGACTGCTTTCGGCTGTGGCTATAGAAATGATTCATACGTATTCCCTTATTCATGATGATTTGCCAAGCATGGATGATGATGATCTAAGAAGAGGAATCCCGACAAATCATAAAGTATATGGGGAAGCCATTGCTATTCTGGCGGGAGATGGTCTTTTGACATATAGTTTTCAATTGCTGACACAAATGACAAAAGAGTTTAGTGGAGAAACAATAGTAAAAGCAATAGAAATTCTTTCTCAAGCAGCAGGTCCCGAAGGAATGGTTGGAGGGCAGGTTGCTGATATGGAAGGGGAGGAGAAAAAACTTTCCCAAAAAGAACTTGAGTATATCCATATCCATAAAACAGGAAAATTGCTTGCGGCAAGCGTCCTTTTAGGAGCAGTTTTAAGCAAAGGGAATAAGCAGCAGCTGCAGCAGTTGACAAACTTTGCCCAGCATTTAGGTCTAGCTTTCCAAATAAGGGATGATATATTAGATCTTGAGGGCGATGAGGCATTAATTGGTAAGCCAGTTGGAAGTGATGCGTACAATCAGAAGAGTACATATCCTGCTCTTTTGACAATGGATGGAGCGAAAAAGGAGCTTGATACCCATATTAATAAAGCAAAAGCAATTCTTTCTGAATTATCGCTTGATACGGGTATCCTAGAATCAATAACCGATTTGGTGGCTAATCGGGTAAGTTAAAAAGGAACGGGTGGTTTATACTATAGATAAAAGTGGTAAAATTTATAATATAGAGACTTTATGCTAAAATAGATAAAGGAATCAAATAGCCGTTACACCTGAGTGTTAGCGGTTTTTTTATCTATTAAAAACAAAGGATAAATTGTCTTCAAGTTTTTTAGTTTGCAAGAAAAAACTTGAAGAAATGAAAGCGTTGTAAAGAGGGGCAATCATAAAAACATTTTACAATATGGATGGTTTTTTTGATTCCTGGGGGAAATGGCTTACTGTTTTCCAGCATACAATGGTATAATACATATTTAATGTTTATTATGAATATTGTTTATCAATTCATAAAAGCTTTTTTAAATACGGATTTAATAGTTAGTATGAAAAAATAAAAAAGAATGTATGCTATATAAAAGTTAAAATTTTATGGGCGGTATACTTGATATGAAAGTGAGTTGTTATGTATGGATTTAATGTCGATTAAAAATCCATCTTTTCTAAAAGATCTATCGATAAATGAACTAGAGAAGCTTAGTGAAGAAATTCGTCATTTTTTAATCAACCAATTAGCTGCAACTGGGGGCCACATTGGGCCGAATTTAGGGGTAGTAGAACTGACAATTGCTTTGCACAAATGTTTTAATAGTCCAAAAGATAAAATGATCTGGGATGTGGGCCATCAATCTTATGTGCATAAAATCTTAACTGGCAGAGCCAGCGAGTTTGGTTCTTTAAGACAATATAAAGGATTGTCTGGATTTCCGAAAATGAATGAAAGCGAACATGATGTGTGGGAAACAGGCCATAGTTCTACTTCCTTATCTGCTGCAATGGGAATGGCGGTTGCTCGCGATCTAAAAAAAGAAGATTCTTATATTATTCCCATTATTGGAGATGGAGCATTAACAGGCGGTATGGCTCTTGAGGCTCTTAATCATATTGGGGACGAAAAGAAAAATATGATTGTTATTTTAAATGACAACGAGATGTCTATCGCGCCAAATGTAGGAGCTCTTCATCAAGTGCTGGGCAGATTAAGAACGGCAGGCAAATACCAATGGGCAAAAGATGAATTAGAAATGTTGATGAAAAAAATCCCTGCAGTGGGAGGGAAATTAGCCGCTACAGCAGAAAAAATCAAAGATAGTTTAAAATATCTGCTGGTTTCAGGCGTGTTTTTTGAAGAACTAGGATTTACGTATCTAGGACCTGTAGATGGGCATAACTATGAAGATTTACTGGAGCAATTAAATTATGCTAAGAAGACAGAAGGACCTGTACTTTTGCATGTTTTGACAAAAAAAGGAAAAGGTTTCTCTCCGGCAGAAAAGGATACAATTGGTACATGGCATGGAACAGGACCGTATAAGATTGAGACAGGGGATATCATTAAACCGGTCAATACTCCACCTGCATGGAGTAAATTAGTAAGTGATACGGTGCTTAAGCTTGCACGAAAAGATGAAAGAATAGTGGCCATTACTCCTGCTATGCCTGTGGGCTCTAAATTAGAAGCGTTCGCAAAGGAATTTCCTGATCGCATGTTAGATGTTGGCATTGCAGAACAGCATGCGGTAACATTAGCTGCTGGACTTGCTACACAAAAGATGAAGCCATTTTTAGCGATTTATTCCACTTTTTTACAAAGAGCTTATGATCAAATGCTTCATGATGTATGCCGCCAAAAATGTAATGTCTTTATTGGCATTGACCGTGCAGGATTAGTCGGAGCAGACGGAGAAACACATCAAGGCGTTTATGATATTGCTTTTTTGCGGCATATGCCTAATTTAGTGCTGATGATGCCGAAAGATGAGAATGAAGGACAGCATATGGTCCATACAGCAATTCAATATAATGATGGTCCTATTGCTATGCGTTTTCCAAGAGGCAATGGTTTAGGAGTCAAAATGGATGAGGAGCTTAAAACGATTCCGATTGGTTCATGGGAAGTATTAAAAGAAGGATCGGATGCAGCAATATTAACATTCGGAACAACAATTGAAATGGCATTAGAAGCAAGGGAAATACTAGGAAAACAAGGGATTTCAGTAAAGGTAATCAATGCAAGATTTATTAAACCTCTTGATGAATCGATGATGCTGGATTTATTAAATATGCAAATACCGATTTTAACCATTGAAGAAGCTGTTCTTCAAGGAGGATTTGGAAGTTTTGTATTAGAGTTTGCCCACGATCATGGATATGATGCAAGCAGCATTGATCGAATGGGAATCCCTGATGAATTTATTGAACACGGGGATGTTCAATCTTTATTAAATGAAATTCATTTCACTGCAGAAGAAGCAGTAAAAAGAATATCTTCAATTGCTAGAAAAAAACAAAAAAGGGCTTAGGATTAGATGAAGAAAGAAAGAGTAGACATTTTATTAGTAGAACAAGGCTTATTTGAGACAAGAGAAAAGGCAAAAAGAGCGATAATGGCAGGAACTGTTTATTGTGAAGAAATGCGACTTGATAAGCCAGGTGAAAAAATAAATAAAGAATCCAAACTGACTGTTAAGGGAAAAACATTAAAGTATGTGAGCCGCGGTGGTTTAAAGCTGGAAAAAGCGCTTGAAGTATTTGATGTGAATATCGAAAATAAAGTGCTTCTCGATATCGGTTCCTCAACAGGAGGATTTACGGACTGTGCTTTGCAAAATGGAGCAAAGATGTCATATGCCTTAGATGTAGGATACAATCAGCTTGCTTGGAAGCTAAGGCAAGATGAGCGGGTAGTCGTTATGGAAAGAACTAATTTCCGTTATGTTACTCCAGCTGATTTAAAGGAAGGCATGCCTGATTTTGCTTCCATTGACGTATCATTTATCTCTCTAAAATTAATCTTGCCTGTTTTAAAAACATTGCTGGTAGAAAAAAGCGATGTTATTGCATTAGTAAAACCTCAATTTGAAGCAGGAAGAGAGCAAGTCGGAAAAAAAGGGATTGTAAGAGATAAAAAAGTACATGTTTCTGTACTGGAGAAAATTATCAGCTTTTCTGTGCAAGAAGGCTACAAAATAAAGGGCATATCCTTTTCTCCAATTACAGGTGGGGATGGCAATATTGAATTTTTGCTCCATTTGCATTGGGATAATCAGCCTATTGAAGAGGAGTCAGATTTTACAAGCCTTATTAATGAAACAGTCATGTTTGCACATAATGAATTAAAAACAAAAAAAGAAGAGTAATTTTTCAAATGGCAAAGAGGAATAAGTGAAACTTATTCCTCTTTAGATTGTAAAAAAATAAATAATTGTATAGTATAATGAGGAGAAACTGATGCAAATTGTAGAATAAACAAGAGTTTTGACAAAAATTAAAAATAGAATGTACAGGATATTTGTCAATAGGCGAGATCATTAATAAGGATTATATAGAGAGAAACCTAAAATTTAGTACATTCATCATTAAAGGGTGATAAATATGAATAAGGGTCAAAGACATATTAAAATAAGGGAAATTATTACGAATAATGATATAGAAACACAGGATGAACTGGTCGATGAATTAAAAAGAGCTGGATTTAATGTAACGCAGGCGACGGTCTCTAGAGATATTAAGGAACTTCATTTAGTGAAAGTGCCCTTAACAGACGGCAGATATAAATATAGTCTTCCTGCAGATCAGCGCTTTAATCCTCTGCAAAAGTTAAAAAGAATAATGGTCGATTCTTTTGTGAAAATTGACTCTGCAGGAAATCTATTGGTTTTGAAATCATTGCCGGGAAATGCACAAGCAATTGGCGCATTAATTGATAACCTCGATTGGGAAGAGATTTTGGGGACGATTTGCGGGGATGATACATGCTTGATTATTTGCAGAACGACAGAAGATGGACAAACGATAACAGATCGTTTTCTTGATATGCTTTAAAAAGAGGTGACAATAGTTGTTAAGTGAATTATCTATAAAAAACTTTGCCATTATTGATAGTTTATCAATTTCTTTTCAAAAGGGGTTAACAGTTTTAACTGGTGAAACAGGTGCAGGCAAATCCATTATTATTGATGCGATTAATCTGCTTGTAGGAGGCCGAGGTTCCTCAGAATTTGTAAGGCATGGAGAAGAAAAAGCTGAAATTGAAGGATTATTTTATATAGATGAGGGGCACCCATGCTTTAAAAAAATGCAAGAATTTGGAGTGGATATTGAAGAAGGAACTATTATTCTAAGACGTGATATTGCTCTTTCCGGCAAAAGTGTTTGTCGAATCAATGGAAAACTTATTACCATTTCCACATTGAGGGAAATTGGCTCAAGTTTAATTGATATTCATGGACAACATGAGCACCAAGAATTAATGGATGAAACCAGACATCTGAATTTATTGGATACATTTGCTATTAATGAAATAAGCAAAGTAATAAAAGAATATGAAGAAGTTTACGAGGCGTATGTTCAAACAAAGAAAAAACTAAGCAAACTTACTGAAAATGAACAACAAATGGCACAAAGGCTTGATTTGCTGCAATTTCAGCATGAGGAAATAACGAATGCAAATTTACGCATCCAAGAAGATGAAGAGTTGATGGAAGAAAGAAAAAGACTGATGAATTATGAACGCATCTTTGATAGTATCCAGACAAGCTACAATAGCCTAAGAGGAGAACAGAAGGGATTAGATTGGCTTGGCGAAGCAATGGGGCATTTAGAAGATGCTGCGACACTTGATACAGAATATAAAACGATGGCTGAATCTGTATCAAACAGTTATTATATTTTAGAAGATGTGGCAAGCAAATTGCGCAATAGCTTAGATTTTCTTGAATATGATCCAGAACGTTTAAATGAGATTGAGTCACGATTAAACGAAATAAACGGACTGAAAAGAAAATATGGAAAAACAGTCGAAGAAATAGTACAGTATGCAGCAAAAATTGCAGAAGAATTAGAAACATTGCAGAATAAAGAAACACATATAGACAAGCTGGAAAAAGAACTGATGAGCCTCCATTCGGATTTATTAGTAGAAGCAAATGAATTAACGGTGCTGCGAAAAATGGCAGCAGAGCGATTAACTGATGACATTCATAAAGAATTAAAAGAATTATATATGGAAAAAACGATATTTGAAGTGAAAATTAAGCAAAATGAAGAACGTGTTACAAAAATTGGAATAGATGAAGTGGAGTTTTATATCTCCACTAATCCTGGAGAGCCATTAAAACCTTTATCAAAAATAGTATCTGGTGGAGAATTGTCCAGGATGATGCTTGCATTAAAAAGCATTTTTTCTAAACATCAAGGCATTACATCCATTATCTTTGACGAAGTTGATACGGGTGTAAGCGGAAGAGTGGCTCAAGCCATCGCCGAAAAAATTGCTCATGTTTCCAATGATTCTCAAGTTTTATGCATCTCCCACCTGCCGCAAGTTGCTGCAATGGCTGACACGCATTTATTTATTGCAAAAAATATTCAAGATGGCAGAACCTCAACTACCGTTAACCCGCTTGCAAAACAAGACAAAATAAAAGAGATAGCACGGATGATTTCTGGAACAGAAATTACGGAATTAACAAAAAAACATGCAAAAGAACTGTTAAAATTAGCACAAAAAGCTAAGAATAGATAGATAAGCAAAAACCTCTGATATTCAGGAGGTTTTTGTTTATTGTAGATAATTTGTTTATTGTGCTGTTTGTCGGCCCTTCCTTAAAAATGTAAAAAATATCCATTTAAAAAAGTTATGATAAAGTAGAAATGCTTTCATAATCAAAAAAGAAGATAAAGACTATATGTATATATCCCCACTTTTCCTTTATATATGTGCTGTTCATATTTTAGCCTCATTTATTTGGAAATTATTAATGTAGAATAATAAAATGAAAACTTAATGAACAGCGGTTTACTAACACCTTTTTGTCGAAATTTACTAGTTGTGCATAAATAGAGAGGGCTTTATAAAGATTTTACAGTTATAAATGCTCTATTTGCAGGCAAAATTATAGGTGTAGCCAAAAAAGTGGTGAACAAGAAGCGAGGAGAGTGAATAGTTTGAAAAGTGACTTCCTTAGAAAAATAATTGGTGGAATTCTCCTTGTTTCATTAATTTCTTTAGCTTTTAATCAACCCTTTCAAGAATACATTCATATACCTAAAAATATAACGGTATTTGAGAACCAAGAAATAACAGTGGATGCTGCCATTCCTGTCACTGCAAAATTATCGGATGATAATGCAGTGGTTGCTCTTAGCCAGGATGAAAAAAAATTATCTTTACATGGCAAAGAATATGGGAAAAATGGCGTAGTGCTAGAACTGGCAGGTTTTCCAGTGAAAAAAGTAGATGTGAATGTAATAAAAGATTTTAAAGTTATTCCTGGCGGACAATCTATTGGAGTAAAATTAAATACTGTTGGCGTATTAGTAGTAGGGCATCATCAAGTGAATACAGAAGAAGGCAAGGCATCCCCAGGAGAAAAAGCGGGAATTAAAGTAGGCGATTTAATTACAGAAATAAATGGCAAAAAAATTGAAAAAATGTCAGATGTAGCACCTTTTGTACAAAATGCAGGAACTTCAGGAGATGGACTTGATATAACCATTCGGAGAGAAAACGATGAAATTAAAACAAAACTTATTCCATTAAAAGAAAAAGGAGATAATTCTTATAAATTAGGTATATATATAAGAGACTCAGCAGCAGGAATAGGAACAATGACTTTTTATCATCCAGCTTCAAAAAAATATGGCGCATTAGGGCATGTTATTTCAGATATGGATACAAAAAAACCTATTGTAGTGGATGATGGAGAAATTGTACGATCAACTGTTACAAGCATTGAAAAGGGATCAAGCGGCAATCCTGGCGAAAAATTAGCCCGTTTTTCTTCAGATAGAGAAGTAATTGGAAATATTACGACAAATAGTGCCTTTGGAATTTTTGGAGAGTTAAACAAACAGTTAACGAATGGAATTATGGATAAACCAATGCCTATTACTTTATCTGATCAAGTAAAAGAGGGGCCAGCACAAATATTAACTGTTGTTGATAATGATAAAGTGAAACTATTTGACATAGAGGTAGTCAGTTCTGTACCGCAAAAATTTCCAGCTACAAAAGGGTTAGTCATCAAAGTGACAGATAAAGAATTGTTAAGAAAAACAGGAGGAATTGTCCAAGGAATGAGCGGAAGTCCAATCATTCAAGATGGAAAAGTAATTGGAGCAGTTACTCATGTATTTGTTAATGATCCAACTAGTGGCTATGGAGTTCATATAGAATGGATGTTAGATGAAGCAGGAATTAATATTTATGAGAATTCAAAACAAAAAGCTTCATAAAAAAAGCGCTGACTTGAGCGCTTTTTTTATGAAGAAATATATTGCAGCAATAAGCCGATGCATAATAAAAAACCAAAAATAGTATTGGTTAATGCTGTTGACTTCATCGCAACTGGTGTTTGGCTTTTATCCCCTTTAAATCCTTTGATTGCTTGTATTGGTTTTTTTATGCTCAATAGAATGATAAGGAGCCATGGACTTAAACTTCCAAACAAGATAAGGACAATAATCCATAGGTAGGATAAAGTAAAAAGCGCTCCAAGCAAAGCAACTGCTTTATCAAAACCAATTAAAATAGCGATTGTTTTGCGGCCTCCCAATGTATCTTCTTCAATATCTCGAATATTATTCGCTAAATTAATTCCCCCAACTAAAAAAGCAATTGGTATGGAAATAAGAATGCTTTCGACAGTAATATTATTTGTTTGGATATAAAAAGAAATTAAAATAAAGAGAGAGCCCATGCAAATTCCAGAGAAAATTTCTCCAAAAGGCGTATAAGCTATAGGAAGTGGGCCGCCTGTATAAAGGTAACCAATTGCCATTCCAAATAACCCTATAAGAGCAATCCACCAGCTGGAGCTTGCGCAAATATAAATGCCAAGCACTAAAGAAATGCCATATAAAAATAAAGCTAGTTGCAGAACTGTTTTTGGTTTCATTCCATGGCGAACAATAGCACCGCCAATTCCTACGGAGTCCTCCGTATCTAAACCTCTAATAAAATCGTAATATTCATTAAACAAATTAGTTGCAATTTGAATAAACAAGCATGCAAGCAGCATTGCTATAAATAAACTTATATTTAAATTGACAGATTGCATTGCGAGTACAGTTCCAATCAAAACAGGAACAAACGAGGCCGTTAACGTATGTGGTCTTGTAAGCTGCCAAAGCACTTTACGAGTAGACTGTACTTCTTTTGTAACATTTTCCATAAAAAAATCCTTTCTGTTGCACTAATTAATAGAAGTAAAAAACATAATGAAAGTCCAACTATAATAATAACGTAAGAATCAGTTTTACAACAAGAAAATATTCATCATTTCGTCATAAATTTTTTCCCAGATTGGTTAAATATGAAAAAAACTGTCTGATAAATATGTTTGCAAAAAAAAGAGACAGTGAAAAAGAGTACTATGCATTTGTTATCGAGTATAATAAAAAAATTATATCGTGATGTTTCGACAATGTTTTAAGGAAAAAAATAAAGAATATCGAATATGGTCGAAATTTAAAGAAAACAGGAGAAAAATTAAGATTTTCATCCTTTTTTAACATTTTTTAATAAAATCAAAGGATTTTTAGTTACTTTGTCGAACTAGTCATTTAGAATAAATGTATAGAAGAGATGCTGGATTCGAGGAGGAAATTATTAGTGAAGAAGATAAAAGTATGTATTGTTGATGATAATAGAGAATTAGTTGGTTTATTAGAAGAGTATATAGGAAGCCAAGATGATATGGAAGTAGTGGGAGTTGCGCATAATGGACAGGAATGCTTAGAGCTCATTGAGGAAATCGAACCAGACGTTATGATATTAGATATTATTATGCCTCACTTAGATGGATTGGCAGTACTAGAGCGAATGAGAGAGAGGAAATCTGCTATGCCAAATGTTATTATGCTAACAGCATTTGGTCAGGAAGATGTAACAAAAAAAGCAGTAGACTTAGGAGCATCCTACTTTATTCTAAAGCCATTTGATATGGATCATTTAGCAAGCCATATCCGTCAAGTAAGCGGAAAATCAAATGGATTTATTAGAAAAAGCCCCACAAGCTATAAAAGTCAGCAGCAAGATTCAAAGCCGCGCAATTTGGATGCGAGCATTACAAGCATTATCCATGAAATTGGAGTGCCGGCACATATCAAAGGATACTTATATTTACGGGAAGCAATTTCTATGGTGTACAATGATATTGAATTATTAGGATCTATAACAAAAGTACTGTATCCAGATATTGCAAAAAAATATAATACAACTGCAAGCAGAGTAGAGCGGGCAATCCGCCATGCAATTGAAGTAGCATGGTCTAGAGGCAATATCGATTCTATTTCTTCTCTTTTCGGCTACACAGTCAGCATGTCCAAAGCAAAACCGACAAATTCCGAATTTATCGCGATTGTGGCAGATAAATTAAGGCTGGAACACAAGGCTTCTTGAAAGAGTTAGAAAACGTGGAAATAGTGTATAATACCAATATTTAGTAGTGAAAATAGGCAGGAGCGCACGTTTTTTATTTGTTCATTTTAAAAATGGATGCGTATCAAACTAGAGTTGTAAGAATGGTTTTTACTCCAATTTTACGAATAAAAGTAAAATCAAGTAGAAGAAAATTAGTAGTAATTTAATTATTATGCTGTAAATATTTGCTTTCTTAAGCAGAACCTGTTACTATAAAGAAGAATTATTTTTGTTCGAAGTTAGAAGATACATCTTTTATACAAAAAGAGCAGGGATAGTGAATTATTTAATTGTGCGAGTTGCACATAGGAGGAAAACAAACATGGCTACAGGTAAAGTAAAATGGTTTAACGCAGAAAAAGGTTTCGGATTCATCGAATCTTCTGAAGGACAAGATGTATTCGTACATTTCAGCGCTATCCAAACTGAAGGTTTCAAAACATTAGACGAAGGTCAAGAAGTTACTTTTGATATAGAAGAAGGTCAACGTGGCCCTCAAGCAGCTAACGTTGTTAAAGCTTAATAATTAGAAGAACATGTAAACAGACATCAGGAACTAACCTGATGTCTGTTTTTATTTTTGTTAGTAGGGTAATCTGTAAAAGAGCTTTAATAAAATGGCTGTTTTCTCAAAGTTTGTTGTTTTTACAGCAAAATGAGGAAATCAGGTCACAGCATCCTGAATACAAGCAGACTTCCGGAAAGAGATGCGAAAAAGACGAGATCCGAGGAGACCTGTGTTTGCTTAACGGAAGGAGAAGTGCATTCAAAGCAGCCAGCTATACGAAAACAGCCAATAAAAAAAGACTGGACTTGTTGCGGAACAAGCCCAGTCAGTCTATAAAATACAAAACAGAATAAATAAAATGGTATTATGATACCATAAACTTTAAATATATTTAGCAAGTTATAGTAGATTATCCATTATTGTTTTTCTTTTTCTAATTCCATTAGTTTTTGCACCAATATATGTTGGGGCATGTGCATAAGCTGTTCTACAGGAACCTGAAGTTTTTTAGCAAGCTTCAGCGCTGTGTCAGGTGATAGTTGTAAAGGTTTCAAATAATTTCCCCCCTATAAAAAAATGTTAGGATGTGTCAGAATGTCACTCGTTTTTGCCCATCGTGGATATTCAGCAAAATTCCCAGAAAATACGATGATCTCCTTTCAGCAAGCAGAAAAGGTTTGTGCTGATGGTATCGAATTAGATATCCAAATGACAAAAGATGGAGAATTAGTTATTATTCATGACGAAAAAGTAGATAGAACGACCAATGGATCCGGTTATGTAAAAGATTATCTGTACAAAGATATAAGGACATTGGACGCTGCCTCTAAATATAATGGAAATGGGCAAAAGATGCAAATTCCTTCACTTCATGAATTTTTTGAATGGTTGCAGCAAACAAATATCATCTGCAATATTGAATTTAAAAATAATAAACTTCCTTATAAAGGGATGGAAGAAAAAACAGTGGAACTTATTCGGCAATATGGACTTGAAAATCAGATAATTTTTTCTTCTTTTAATCATTACAGTATGGTGCTATGCAATCAAATAGATCCAGCAATCGAAACCGCTCTTTTATTCTCCGATGGCATTTATCGGCCCTGGATGTACGCAAAAGCAATAAAAGCCAATGGGATTCATCCTAACCAGCGTCTAATAAACAAAGAGTTTATTAGAGACTCAGAAAGTTTTGGCATTAAGGTTAGAGCATATACGGTAAATGATCCGAAAAAAATGAAGTTATTTGCAGACAGCGGCATTTCAGCCCTTATTACGGATGATCCATCTCTTGCCAAAAGTATGCTCAATTTTGCCCCATAACAAAAGTTGAATGATAAAAAAGCAGGTAGAGTCAATTGCCTGCTTTTTTTATTGTTTATAGTTAAAAAGTAAATTGCTTTTTGAATAAGAGCAAAATAAAACAGAAAATTAGGATAACTAGAAAAAAATTGCATAATAATAAAAAGAGGATTATAGTATAACTATGAAATAATTTGCACGGTCAAGTAAGAAAATTATGTGAAAAGAGGCTTTTGCAGCATGCAGCATTCCTTCTATCTTAAACAGATATTTAATGAAATACAGGATGGCTTATTAATAATAGACCAATCAGCCCATGTTATTTTTTCTAATGATGCAGCAATGCAGAAGCTTGATTTGGCGAATCATAAAAATTTAAGAGAAATATGGCCTAATAGTTCTTTAATGACAGTGCTAGAAACAGGAAAAATAGAAATGGAAAAATTAATGTTTCAGGATGAATGTCAGCTAGTTGCTTCAAGTATTCCTATTGATCATCATGGCAAAATAATTGGTGCCCTTTGTTTATTGCTGCCAAAATCTATGGATGCCAACAGCAAAAGATCAGTTGGGCTGGAAGTGGTTTTGCATCTAGACTTGCAAAATATTGCAGAAATTCTTTTTTCTAATGATGCAAAAGAAAAAGTGAATAGTTCCCTATCCTTATTTGGAGAGAAAACAGCAGATTTGATAGAAGGCAATATACATTTAGTTCCTACATACAAAAAGTTGATTGCATCTGCCAAGGAATTGCTTTGCATGCACTATTTTCATCAAGAAAGAGAAGCAACCTCTACTTTTGCAGATATAATTTGCCAATCAGATGCTATGCAGCTTCCTTATCAGCAGGCAATGCTAGCAAGCACTGTAGAGACAGCTGTTCTTATTAGAGGGCAATCAGGAACAGGGAAAAAAATGTTTGCATCTGCTATTCATCATGAGAGCAGCCAAAAAGGTAATACATTTAAGGCTGTTTCCTGTATAAAAATGACTGAAAAACTAGCAGAAGAATTTTTATACTTTAAAAATGATGGTGATAATAGTAAAGAGGGCAAAACATCTTTCCAAGGCACTTTATATTTTGATGAAATTGGCAAGCTGCCTTTATCGCTGCAAAAAAAGCTTCTTGTCTTTTTAACGGAAAAAAATTTCAAGAATAAAAATAATCGTATTAGAATTATGGCAGGGTCATCAGAAAATTTGGAAAAACAAATGGTAGAAGGAAAGCTTCTAGAAGCTTTATATTATGAATTAAACAAATTTTGTATTCATTTGCCATCGCTGAAGGAACGTGCAAAAGATATTCCGCTATTAATAGCATATTTTGCGAACGAACTTAATCAAACATGCAATCGTCATGTAGAGGAAGTTGATCAAGCTGTTTATGAACTGCTTTTACAACATGAATTTTATGCCAATATAAAAGAGTTGAAGGCAGTTATCCAATTGGCAATGATTTCTCTTGAAAAAGAGGACAGAAAGCTGAAAAAAAAACATTTTAAACTTCAGCGTGGAAATGCAATAAATGAAGAATACATACCTGAAATAAATGAAGAAGCTCCTCTATCTTTGTTGGTAGAAAAATATGAAAAAGTAATCATTGAAAATACATTAAAAAAACAGGATGGCAATAAAACGCTAACAGCTAAAGCATTAGGGTTATCCGTACGAAATCTGTATTATAAATTAGAAAAGTATGGGTTTATGTGAAAAAAATAGATTTTTAAATAGGGAAAATCGGATAACTAGCTTTTAGGCGAAATGAGAAAAAGAAGGGTGAATTTGATGGCAAATGAATATGATGTAGTGATTTTAGGTGGTGGAACAGGCGGATATGTTGCAGCTATCCGCGCCTCTCAATTAGGTCTGAAAACAGCTATTGTGGAAAAAAGAAAATTAGGTGGAACTTGTCTGCATCAGGGATGTATACCGAGCAAAGCGTTGCTTAGAAGTGCAGAGGTCTATCGTACAGCTAAACATGCTAATGATTTCGGCATTATGACAAAAGATATTGGCATTGACTTTGGCAAAGTGCAAACACGCAAAAATAATATTATTGAACAGTTATATAATGGTGTGAACTATTTAATGAAAAAAGGAAAAATAGATGTTTATGAAGGAATAGGCAGAATATTAGGGCCATCCATCTTTTCTCCAATTCCAGGAACGATTTCAGTTGAAATGAACAGTGGCCAAGAAAATGAAATGCTTGTCCCTAAAAATGTAATTATTGCAACAGGTTCTCGTCCAAAAAGTTTGCCAGGACTTCCAATAGACGGCAATAAGGTGATTAGTTCCGAAGAGGCGCTCCAGCTGGAACAATTGCCAAAGTCTATTATTATTGTCGGTGGAGGGGTAATAGGGGTAGAATGGGCATCTATGCTTGCTGATTTTGAAGTGGAGGTCACCCTGCTTGAATATGCAGATAGACTAATTCCAACAGAAGATCAAGAGATTTCCAGAGAACTGCAAAAAGTGCTGGAGAAAAAGGGCGTAAAAATTTTCACTAGTGCAAATGTGCTGCCAGAAACATTAAATATAGATGGAACAGTTACGATAAAAGCGCTTCAAAAGGAGCAACAGCTTTCATTTGAAGGAGAAAAGTTATTAGTTTCTGTTGGACGTGCTGCCAATATTGAAGGACTTGGATTGGAAAATACAGATATTGTTACAGATAACCAGGTTATTGCAACCAATTCTTTTTACCAAACCAAAGAAAATCATATTTATGCGATTGGCGATTGCATCGGAGGATTACAGCTTGCTCATGTGGCTTCACATGAAGGGATTATTGCAATAGAGCATATAGCAGGCCTAAACCCAAAGGAATTTGATTATAATAAGGTGCCAAAATGCATCTATACAAGCACAGAAGTCGCAAGCATTGGCTTAACAGAAAAGGAAGCAGTACAACAAGGCTATACAATAAAAAAAGGAAAGTTTTCTTTTCAAGCAATCGGCAAAGCATTAGTTTATGGGGAACATGAAGGATTTGTGAAGATTATTGCAGATAAAAATTCAGATGACATATTAGGTGTACATATTATTGGTCCCCATGCTACTGATATGATTGGCGAGGCCGCACTTGCAAGTGTGCTAGATGCAACGCCATGGGAAATAGGTACAGCCATTCATGCCCATCCTACTTTATCAGAAGCAATTGGCGAAGCGGCATTGGCAGTCGATGGAAATGCCATTCACGGGTAAACGAAAGCAAAGTTTAGGAGGAAAAACTTTTCAGCAAAAAAAGAATTTAACTACATGGATTGTAGTGAATCGTTATGCAGAAGTAAAAACAATAGCAAGCGTAAGCCGTCGAATAACAATAATTTAGGAGGTTTTAAAATGGTCGCAAATCGCCATAAAGAAGCAGGATTAACAGATGAACAAGTGCTTTCAATGTATGAAAAAATGCTGCTTGCACGAAGAATAGATGAAAGAATGTGGTTACTAAATAGAGCAGGTAAGATTCCTTTTGTTATTTCCTGTCAAGGACAAGAAGCAGCACAAGTAGGAGCAGCATTTGCTTTTGATAATGAAAAAGATTATATCCTTCCATATTATCGAGATTTAGGAGTTGTGCTGGCATTTGGCATGACAACAAAAGATATTATGTTGTCTGGTTTTGCCAAAGCCGAAGACCCAAATTCTGGAGGGAGACAGATGCCAGGACATTTTGGGCAGAAAAAAAATCGAATAGTAACTGGATCTTCTCCTGTTACTACACAAGTACCTCATGCAGTAGGGATTGCCCTTGCTGGAAAAATAGAGAAAAAAGATTTTGTCACATATGTCAGCTTTGGAGAAGGCTCTTCTAACCAAGGGGATTTTCATGAAGGAGCAAACTTTGCAGGTGTACATAAATTGCCGGTTATTTTTATGTGTGAAAATAATAAATATGCCATATCTGTTCCGATTGAAAAACAGTTAGCGTGCGTAAATGTATCAGATCGTGCTATTGGTTATGGAATGCCAGGATATACGGTCGATGGAAACGATCCGATTGAAGTATATCGAGTAACAAAGGAAGCGGTGGATCGTGCAAGAAAAGGAGAAGGTCCTACATTAATTGAAACGGTATCCTATCGCCTGACGCCCCATTCCTCTGATGATGATGATAGACCATATCGTACTCGAGAAGAAGTAACAGAAGCAAAAGCAAAAGATCCAGTCATCACTTTTAAAGAATATTTAGTTAGTGTCGGTGTTTTAACAGAAGAAAAAGATAAAGAGATGAACGAAAAAATTGCAGATATTATTGATGAAGCAACAGAGTATGCAGAAAATGCACCATATGCTAATCCAGAAGATGCCCTTAAATATGTATATGGGAATGAAGGAGGAAATTAAATGGCGGTAATATCTTATATTGATGCTGTTACCATGGCTATCCGTGAAGAAATGGAAAGAGATGAAAAAGTATTTATAGTTGGGGAAGATGTTGGTGTAAAAGGAGGAGTATTTAAAGCGACGCAAGGATTATATGAACAATTTGGCGAGATGCGAGTGATTGATGCCCCGCTTGCAGAGTCTGCTATTGCTGGAGTTGGCATTGGAGCTGCCATGTATGGGCTAAAACCTATTGCGGAGATGCAATTTGCTGATTTTATTATGCCAGCAGTTAACCAAATTGTTTCAGAGGCAGCGAAAATCCGCTATCGCAGCAATAATGACTGGACATGCCCAATTGTTATTCGTGCCCCATATGGCGGCGGAGTTCATGGAGCGCTGTATCATTCCCAGTCGGTTGAAGCGATGTTTGCCAATACACCAGGGCTAAAAATCGTGATGCCATCAACTCCATATGATGTAAAAGGCTTATTAAAAGCAGCGATACGCGATCCAGATCCAGTATTGTTTTTTGAACATAAGCGTGCTTATCGTTTAATTAAAGGGGAAGTTCCAGAAAGTGACTATGTACTGCCAATCGGAAAAGCAGACGTGAAACGAGAAGGAGAAGATATTACTGTTATTACATATGGTTTATGTGTGCATTTTGCGCTGCAAGCAGCAGAAAAATTAGCGGCAGACGGAATTTCTGCACATGTTCTGGATTTAAGAACAGTATATCCCCTTGATCAAGAAGCCATTATCGAAGCAGCTTCTAAAACAGGGAAAGTGCTGCTTATTACGGAAGACAATAAAGAAGGAAGCATTATTAGTGAAGTATCTGCGATTATCGCAGAACATTGTTTATTCGATCTTGACGCCCCGATTATGCGCCTTGCTGGAGATGAAATACCGGCAATGCCATATGCGCCGACAATGGAAAAGTATTTTTTAGTGAATCCGGATAAAGTAGAAAAGGCAATGAGAAAGCTGGCAGAATTCTAAAAAGAAGGAGGGATTAGAATGACTAGGGAAAAAATAACAATGCCAAAATTAGGGGAAAGTGTAACCGAAGGCACCCTACAAAAATGGCTGGTAGCAGTAGGGGATACAGTCAAAAAATATGAACCGTTGGCAGAAGTTTTAACAGATAAAGTTAGTGCAGAAATACCATCTTCTTTTGCAGGAGTTATTTCTGAACTGCTTGTTAAGGAAGATGAAACAGTGCAAGTAGGAGAAGTAATCTGCACGATGGAAGTAGAAGATGGAAAAGGAAATGATGCCCGTTTAGAGCAGGCAAAAGAAGAGAAGAAAAAAGAACCAGCCAAAAGTGTGGGAGAAAATAAACAAAGATATTCTCCTGCTGTTTTAAAGTTATCACAAGAAGCAGGACTTGATTTAAATATAATCAATGGGACTGGTGCAGGAGGCCGGATTACAAGAAAAGATGTACTGCGGGCAATCAAAGAAGGAACACCTGCTGTTTTCCAAACCGAACCGCAAGCGGAAACGATTGCTAATGAAAAACGTGCTGATATGCAAGCACCAGCAGCTGCATCAAATAAGCAAGAGCCCAAACAAATCCCAACAAGTAATGGCGATATAGAAATTCCAATAACGCCTGTTCGTAAAGCAATTGCTGCCAATATGCAAAAAAGCAAACACGAAATTCCACATGCATGGACAATGATAGAAGTGGACGTGACAAGTTTAGTCAACTACCGCAATAAGATAAAAGATTCATTTAAAACGGCAGAAGGATTTAATTTAACATTTTTTGCTTTTTTTGTAAAAGCAGTAGCGCGAGGATTAAAAGAATTTCCAGAACTTAATTCTACGTGGGCGGGGGACAAAATTGTCCGCAAAAAAGATATTAATATTTCCATCGCAGTTGCAGCAGAAGATTCTTTATTTGTTCCAGTAATTCGCCATGCTGATGAAAAATCGATTAAAGGAATTGCCAGAGAAATAACAGAACTTGCCAAAAAAGCACGTACAGGCAAATTAACGGTCGAGGATATGCAAGGAGGCACCTTTACGGTAAATAATACAGGTTCCTTTGGATCGATTCAATCGATGGGAATTATTAACCATCCTCAAAGCGCTATTCTACAAGTCGAATCGATTGTAAAACGCCCTATAATCAAAAATGGCATGATTGCAATCAGCGATATGGTTAATCTTTGCTTATCTCTTGATCATCGAGTATTAGATGGATTGGTTTGCGGAAGATTTTTGCAAAGAGTGAAGGACATATTGGAGAATACAAATGAGGATTCTACTACTATCTATTAATGATTAGGTAGATCAGGGGAATAGATCATTGTTTCTCCAGCATTAACGGGCAGCCATCCATGAAGCAAGCTTCACCAACAAGGATGAAAATAGGTTTTGGTTGGCCATACTGATACTACGGCTGGAGAGGAAGGTCGATTTACTGTGGTACTTCGAGTCCATCGGGCAGTCTGACACCAACGATCAAGGTGCACCAACAATTGTCGCTCTCTTTGAGAAGCACGCATGGGAGATTAACCCTATTCTGGTTGTTGTACCAGCCTCCATAATGAGTGGCCGTAGAAAGGATGCTTTTCTATGCAAGTAGTTGTTGAACGTGCATGTGGTTTAGATGTTCATAAGAATAGTATAACCGCATGTGTAGTTACCCCAGAGGGAAAGGAGATCAAAACCTTTTCTACCATGACTGTATTTTTATTAGAACTAGTAGACTGGGTTAAGGAACATGGATGCACACAAGTGGCGATGGAAAGTACTGGCGTATACTGGAAGCCAATTGTTAATTTATTAGAATTTGAAGAAATTGGTTATTTAGTTGTCAACGCTCAACATATTAAAGCCGTTCCTGGAAGAAAGACAGACGTAAAAGATGCCGAGTGGATCTGTGAATTACTTCGACATGGATTACTAAGAGGTAGCTATATTCCAAATAGAGATCAACGAGAATTAAGAGAACTTGTTAGATATCGCAGAAGTATGGTGGAGGAACGAGCACGACAACATAATCGGATTCAAAAAGTACTGGAAGGTGCAAATATTAAATTAGGGTCCGTTGTTTCCGATATTTTAGGCGTATCAAGCCGGGAAATGCTTCAATCAATCGCTGATGGCCAAGACAACGTAGAGCTATTAGCTAATTCAGCTAGAGGAAAGTTAAAAGCTAAAAGACAGGAACTAGAACTTTCTCTTCAAGGAAGAATAACTTCCCATCAACGTATGATGTTAAAGTCGATTTTAAGCCATATAGACTATTTGACAGAACATATTGAAAGGATTGATGAGGAGATCGATTCTAGATTAGAAGCATCCAAGGAGGATATAGAAAGATTGGATTCTATTCCGGGTATTGCCATTCCTACTGCCCAACAAATTTTAGCTGAAATCGGAAATAACGTGGGGGAACAATTTCCAACTGCAGCTCATTTATGTTCATGGGCGGGAGTTGTACCGGGTCACAATGAAAGTGCGGGTAAAAAGAAATCATCTAAGACTAAAAAAGGGAATAAATACTTAAGGTCAGCATTAATAGAGGCCGCTCATTCGGTTGCAAGATCAAAAACCTATCTCGGTGCACTTTATAGAAGAATTAGTGCGAGAAAAGGAAGAAAGAGAGCTGGAATGGCCGTTGCACATGCGATGTTGAGAATTACTTATTACCTCTTGACCCGTAAGGAATATTATGTTGATCTCGGTGAAGATCATTTTGATAAACAGAAACAACAGTCAATTGTTCATTATTCCGTAAAAAGGTTAGAGAAACTCGGCTATCAAGTAATAATCTCAAAAATATCCTAAGCTAACGGACAATTCATAAATCGGAATAGGCACTCTCTTTCAAAAAAACACGAATGAGCTGGGTCTTATTTAGTATTGCCAAATTTCGGGAGTGACAACCGTTTATTTTCATGGGAGTAAGATTCTTGACTCAAAGATTAGGAGAAGAAACGAAAAATCTAGTTGAGAGTCTACTGTCCGCAAAAGTCTGCTTATTAGAAGAAAGGGCAAAGAGAAATTAATTAGTCTATAGCCTGACGTTTCTTAAGAAGATAAATCATGTTGTATAGTAGTTAATTACGGCTGCTGCCAGCTATTAAAACATATTTGTTGAAAATTTCTTTTATATTGATAATAATGAAGAAAGACAAAAAGTTTAAACATATTGGGATATATGTTTACGATAGAAAAATAAACAATTAAAAGGAGATAGACAATGAATATTGATTTTAATTTATTTATGAATGATGTAGTGCGCCAAGCGCGAGAAGAAATAGTAGCAGCGGGTTATGAAGAGTTGACAACACCAGAAGCAGTGGAAGAAAAGCTTTCTCAAAAAGGCACTGCGCTTGTTATGATAAATTCAGTTTGTGGCTGTGCAGGAGGAATTGCTCGCCCAGCAGCAAAATTTTCTTTGCAGCATAGTCAATTGCCGAATCAGCTTGTCACTGTTTTTGCAGGCCAAGATAAGGCAGCAACAGAAAAGGCCCGCTCTTATTTTACTGGATATGCACCGTCTTCTCCATCATTTGCTCTATTAAAAGACGGACAAATACAAACCATGATTGAAAGACATGAAATTGAAGGCCATGATCCGCAGCAAGTAGTCGAAAAGCTTCAGCAGGCATTTGATAAATACTGCTAAGAGGGGTGAAAAAGGACATTTGAGGTATTTTTTCTCAAATGTTCCTTTTTTATTTGCATCTATTTTACACATTGTTTTTTTGCTGATTGCGGTATTCTGAGGGGTAGCAGCCGACTATTTCCGTAAACAGCTTTGTAAAATGCCTTGTGCTGAAATAGCCGACTGTTTCTGCAACTTCTTGCACCTTTTTGGAGGGATCAAGCAATAGTTCCTTTGCTTTTAGTATTCGTGTATTGGTTATATATTTAGTAAAGGTGCTGCCTGTTTTTTTATGAAAAAGTGTGCTTAAGTAGTTTGGTGTTACTTGAAGAAGTTCTGCAATTTGCCCGATTCCAATATTATGCATATAATTTTCATCAATATAGCTAATCGCTAGTTTAATAAGATCAGGCTGGCTCTTTTCTTGGTTAGCAGAAATAAGCATTTTTTCCCCACACTCTTTTAATTTATGTATCCATCTGTCTAGAGATTCTGCAGCAGAAAGTCTGCAGTCCATCGAACTATTAATAAATAAGGAAATATTATTTTTTATGGTTGCATCGAGAGTTAAAGAAAAAAGATAATTTTCTAGATCTCCCACTGTTTTCATATACAGCAAGTAATTCTTTTCTTTAAAATAATCTCTAAGAGTTAAAATGTTTTTACATAGATCGTAGCAGTCTGTCTGGTTGTCGACATACTCATCTGCTTTCCAATATTGATTAATACCCATTATTATTCGTAAGGGAGACAGGTGCAAAATGTTGGCAACAGGCATATTAATTTCATCGATTGGCTGGCATTGTGTACTTTGAATGCATGTTATAGAAAAAGAATCGCTTCTGTATGTTTTTAGCAGACCCTGTATATGAGCAAAATATGCTTCGATGCTTTTTTTTCCTTGTTTTTCGTTTCCATTCCAAGCTCCAACGGTTATCAGCTCTCCGGTAGATAAGGTGAAAATCGATATATTTGCGTTTTTTTCGATAAAATCATAACTTAATAGCTTAAGAGAATGAGAAAACTGCTGTAATGTTTTGGTTATTTGTTTTTCTTCCAGATAACTGTCTAGAAAAAAAACAGAACATAAAAAATGACTTTCTTGTACGGCTGAATTAGTTGTAACTTCTTGAAAGGAGGATAGGCCATTGATGACACGGATTAATTCATTTTCAAATTGGAGATTTTGTTCTACATAGTATTTGGCATTTTCTAATTGTCTTTTATCAATAGCCCGCTCTAAATCTTCGATGCTGACTGGCTTTAGCAAATAATCTTCGATTCCAAGCTTTAAAGCTGCATGTGCATAAGAAAATTCTGCATAGCCTGTTAGAATGATCCATCCTGTTTGAGGCAAAGATTCTTTTGTCATTTCAATGATTTCTAGTCCATTAAGTTTTGGCATTTGAATATCGATAAATACTAAATCAGGCTGCTCTTTGTTTAATAAGTGCAATGCTTCTTGTCCATTAGCGGCTTCTAATATCTGCAAAGCAGGAATATCTAGCTCTTCAAGCATACTCTTTAAACCTGCTCTTACTAAAAACTCATCATCGATAACCAGCACTTTCATTTTTGTCACTCTCCTTGTAAGATTTCCAGGGTAATCGTAGTGCCTACGCCAATTTCGCTATTCAGTAATAGCAGAGATTCTGGCTGAAAAAGTTTTAGCCGTTCTTGGCTGTTAGACAAGCCAATGCTTTGTTTCTCTTTCATTTTATTTACATCAAATCCTAGACCATTATCAGAAATAATAATTTTTAAGTATTGGTTTGTTTCTTTTTCTATTAGTTGAGCAGAAATCGTTATTTTACAAAAGTGTTCGCTTGGTTCGATGCCGTGAATAATGCTGTTTTCTACAAAAGGCTGCAAAAGTAGTTTGGGAATCATTAAATTGGCAGTATCCTCCTCATAATAAATATCCACTTCCATACGATCTTGAAAGCGCAGTTTCTGCAGAAGGCAATATTGCTTTAGAAAGGAAAATTCATCAGCAATCGTCGCTTTATTTGTATGATGGAGATTATATCTGAGCATAGAGCTTAATGATAAAATAGCCTGTTCTAGTGTTTTTTTATCTCCTATTCTATTTAAACCAATAAATCCATTAAGTGTATTATATAAAAAGTGGGGATGAATCTGTGATTGAAGTGCTTTAAATTCTGCATTGCGCTCATTTAAAACAGCTCGATATTCACGATTGATTAAATCATTAATTTGGAAAATCATTGAATTAAAAGCTTTTTTCAGTTGAGCAATTTCATCTGTTCCTTGACTGGCTAAATGTACATCAAAGTTTCCTTTCTCTACTTTCTCCATTATCTGTACCATATCTTTAAATGGACGAATAATCCAATTCGATAAAAAATAGAAAAGCAAAAAGGTGACAATCAATCCGATGCATGCAAATATAGAACCAATAATAAATGGCAGCAGGGTTTTTGCCGCCAATTCCTCTTTGGATAATAAAACAACGATTTTCCAATTTTCTGGTTGTATTAATTGTGAAACGATGGTGTAAGAATGCCCATTTACTTGGACTTCTTTTTTATTGGAAAATATATCTTTTTTTATGGGGTCAGTTAAATTTTTGCTGGAAAAAAATAATTCGCCTTGATTATTCATAACGGTCATAATAGAACTTTCATGGTTAAAGTCTATGCCGCGAAAAATTTTCTCGAATGCTGAATTATCAGCGTCTGCCATTAAAACTGCAAGGGGCTTTTGAGAAATTGGATCTCGAATTAATCGTGCAGCAGAAATTACTTTTTTTTGATTTTTTCCTTCTATATATTGTTGAAAATGCGGTGGAATAAAGACGACTTTTCCATCGTTTTCTTGTGCGCGTTTATACCAGTCTTGACTAGTAAAGTCATAATTTGAAGCGACGTTATCTTTAAAGCGGGTTTGTAGAAACGGAGCACCATTTGTTGTGACCAGTAAAATGCTCTGCACTTCTTCTCTTGTAAAATCTAAATATTTTGGCAATGTATTATATAATGCGCGATTAACAGCTAATTGTGTGGAAGGATCTGCCGTTTCGTAATTATTAGTGGAAACATTAGAGATGGCAGACAGAATATCTTCATTTAAGTATGGTGTAATAGTAACTCTTGATAATTCATCTAAATAGGATTGAACATTATTGCTCAAGGAAGTTAAGGTATGTGCTGTCAATTTTTTTGTTTCTTTTGCCAGCAAATATTGATAATAACGAGGCATGGCAATCGCAATGATCAAAACAGGCACGACAATAATAAAGAAGTAAAGAATCGTTAATTTAAATCGTAAAGAATAAGTAAATTTCATTTTTTTTCCTCTATTTCGCAAAAATTTAAAATATATAAGTATAAGTTTATAAGAAATTCCTTTAAAAAGTGTACCATTTTGGCATGCATATTATAAATAAGCGCTTTCACAGTAGAATTATAGCATATGGAAACGCTAACAAAAATAGTAGAATAGAAGTATAGAAAACAAAATTCACAAAATTAGGGATGTGAGAAAAAAATTTTGCAAGAAGATGCAAAGAAAATTATTGCTTCTCTACTTTTCTAGATTTTGAAGGCTTGATAAACGAATAGGGGGATTTTAGATGAAAAAACGTATTTCTTTAGCCATTTTCACCGTTTTATCAGCAACTGCGCTTTTTGGCTGTTCTAGTGGCAGCGAATCAACGGGCGGGAATTCAGGGGACAAAATTAAGATAAGCTATTATAGCTCTACTAGTGATCAAGAAGCAAAAGATGCTATTACGAAAATAACAGAAAACTTTGAAAAAGAAAATCCGGATGTAGATGTAGAAATTACATTTGGCGGACAAGGATATGAAAATAATATGAAAGTTAAAATGGCAGCAAATGATTTGCCGGATGCTTTTGATACACATGGCTGGGCGCAAAATAGATACGGCAAATACTTGGCTGACTTAAAGGATGAAGAATGGGCATCCAAACTAACCGATACCATGAAGCCTGTGCTCACAGATGAAGATGGAAAAGTGTATGCATTGCCGCTAAATGAAGCAAAAGACGGTATTACATATAATGCAGATATTCTCGAAAAATATGGAGTCGAACCTCCGAAAACATTTGATGAATTAATGGCTGCTGCTGAAAAAATTAAAAAGGAAAGCAAAGGAAAAGTACTTCCATTCTACTTCTCAGGAATAGATTCTTCATCGATTGGACAATTTTTTGATTATTTTGCGACACCATTGCTAGTTAGCGCAGACAAAAATTATGCTGATGATTTATTAAATGACAAGTTCGATTGGGATAACTGGACATATCTTCCAGAAAAATTCAAAGAAATGTTTGATAAAGGCTATATGAATGAAGATGTTCTTACAGCAAAATATAGTGATATGCCAAAATTATTTGCAGAAGGAAAAATTGCTTTTATTATGAACGGCCCTCAATCAGTCTTGCAATCAAAAGAAATGAATCCGGATATCAATATTGGCTATATGCCAGTGCCAAGTATTGTGGAAGGGGATGAACCAGCATTTTCTGGTGGTGAAAGATTCACCATGGGTATATGGAAAGATTCAAAACATTTAGAGGAAACAAAAGAATATGTTGCGTACTTTGCGAAACCAGAAAACTTAAAGTTAATGGCGGAAGCATCCGGATTGCCAGCAGGAATTAAAGATATTGATGCAGATTTAGGAGAATTGACGAAATATTACGAGCAGTACGAAACTAATCGTGTGTTCCCTTACTTTGATCGAGTTTATATTCCAAACGGCATGTGGGATGTTCTTTGTACACAAGGGCAAGAATTGCTTGCTGGATCTGTAACACCAAAGCAGTTCTCTAAAAACATGAAAAAAGAGGTAGAAAGATTAAAAAGTCAACAAAAATAATAGGAAGCGATAAAAAGCCGTCTGCAAATGCGGATGGCTTTCCTATCAAAAAAAGGGCGTGAATAAAATGGAGGAAAAGATTGTCACAAATGAAAAAAACATACAATTGACCACTAGCAAGAAATCCACAATAAAAAAACGCAAAAGCATGAGTTCCCCAATATGGCTTAATCTAATGTATGTCCCAGCACTGCTATTATTTTGTGTTTTTATCTTTTATCCATTTTTTAATGGAATCAAAATCTCCTTTACCAACTGGGATGGATATTCGCAAGCTTTTAGTTGGGTTGGCATTGAGAACTACAAAAGAATGCTGTCAGATCCCAATATCGGAACGGTTATTAAAAATACATTGATTTACGGGGTTGGAAGTACGCTATTTCAAAACTTAATTGGTCTTTTTTATGCAATCCTTCTTAACCAAAGCATTAAAGCAAGAGGAATTGTTAGAACGATTGTGTATTTGCCGGCAATTATCAGTCCATTAATTATGGGATATATTTGGTACTTTTTCTTTCAATTTGATGGAGGCGCATTAAATGATATTATTCTATTATTTCAAGATAAGCCACTTAATCTATTAGCAAACCCAGAATTAAATGTGTGGATTATTACATTTGTAAACACATTTCAGTTTATTGGAATTGCGATGGTCATCTATTTAGCTGGTCTGCAATCTATCCCTGCTGACTTTTATGAAGCAGCAGAATTAGACGGAGCATCTGCTGCTAAAAAATTCCGTTATATTACACTGCCGATGCTAATGCCTTCTATTACAATCAATGTGGTTCTTAATTTAATTGGAGGGCTAAAATTATTTGATGTTATTGTCGCATTAACAAATGGCGGTCCAGGATACGCCTCTCAATCTTTATCCACAATGATGTATAAAATTTATTTTGCTAGTCAAGATGCTGGATATGCTTCTGCATTAGGAAACCTTACTTTTGTATTAATCTCTTTAATAAGCATAACAGCGCTTATTTATTTAAGAAAGAAGGAGATTGCATAATGAAAAAAAATAACAAATGGCTACTGATTATAATGGCTGTCATTGGGATTACACATATCTTTCCGTTTTATTTGTTAATCACAACTAGTTTTAAAGCAATGGATGATCCTAGTTCAAAATGGTCTCTGCCGTCGTTTTCTTATCTAGATAATTTTACAAATGCTTGGGAGCAGGCAAACTTAGGGCAAGCGTTTTTTAATAATATTATTATTACCGCTTTTTCCATCATTTTAGTTATTGTTATCGGAGCATTTGCTTCTTATCCATTAGCTAGATATAAAACTCGTCTCAATAAATTTATGTATTTGCTGTTCATCTCGGCCCTAATTGTTCCACCCCTTACTATATTAGTGCCTTTGTATAAATTTATTGTAGATATCGGCGGCATGAATTCTTATTGGTCGATTATTCTTTTGCATGTAACCTTTAATTTACCAATGACAATATTTTTATTTACTGGATTTATCAGCTCCATCCCTGTGGAATTGGATGAAGCGGCTATGATGGACGGAATGAGCAGATTTGGATTGTTTTTCCGCATCATTATGCCACTATTAAAACCAATTACAGCGACAGCTACGATTTTAGCAGGAGTCAATGTGTGGAATGATTATCAGTTTTCGGTGTTTTTCCTGCAAAGTCCTGAAATGAAAACGATGACGGTTTCCTTATCGTCTTTCTTTTCCCAATATACAAATAATATTGGCTGGGTAGCAGCTGGCTCTCTGTTATCAGCACTTCCAATTATTATCCTTTATCTATTTTTGCAAAAATACTTTGTCAGCGGATTATCATCTGGTGCAGTAAAAGGATAATAGGGTTTAAAAACACATCTCTTCTTCATAATCTGTTGCTTCTGCCGTTCATTTGCGAACGGCAGATATTTTGTGATTGCTAAAAAACTTTGAATGATAGTTGCTATTAAAACAATGGTGGAGGCTAAAACAGGAATTTATTTTGATCAATCAAATCGTCCATGTTATTTACAAGCAAAAGATGCAAGCTATGTGATGCAAATAGTAAAATCGGTCTATTTAGCTTACCTTTATTTAGGAAAAAAATCATTCTATAATCTTTTCCAATCCGATTGGATTTGCAGATCGTCCGCTGTCTCCAAACCCAGAATCAAATGAAGAAAAAAAGGGGGCAAAAATAGGTTTCAGTATACAAAGAAATATGGAATTTAATTCAATTTGATGAATTCTATCTTTTTTTGAGCCCTTTCGAATGCAGTGAGTCAGTCTGGATATTTGTATTCAAAGACAAGCTAGAGGCAGACATTGCATATTTCCGTGTGCTCCGCTCAAGCAAATCCCCCACTTCGTTTTTTTCGATTAAAAGGGTTGGATGAGGAAGCTGTTTATAAATGGGAAGATATGGCTTGTGGAGGAGATGAAATGATGCATATAGGGCTGCATATTCCAGACTTTACGGTATATCAAACAAGTTTCCCAGGAAATGAATTAAAAGGTGATTTTTAAAGTATGGTATGGAAAATCTGTGCAGATAAATAGAATGGAATGAAATTTTGTGACAAGCTGGATTCCTATTATTATATAGGAATCTTTTTTTTAGGAATAATATTTTTTATAAATCTGATAATTTCATTTATAAAAAATATTATTTTTTCTACTGAATTTGTATAAATAGTATTGAATAATTATTAGTATGTGTTAAAATTCATATTGTTGTATGAATATGAATAGAAGAATTTATGAAAAGATAATAAAAAGCACATAATTAATAAAGAAATACAACACCTAAGAAATTATAGGAGGATATTATATTATGAAAAAATTAATAGCAATGTTGCTGTTATCCATAGTAGTGCTTGCAGCATGTGGAACTGGGACAAGCAAAGAAGAGGGTTCTTCTTCTAAATCTGATGACAAAGTGCTTATAATGGGGACATCAGCTGACTATAAACCATTTGAATACATTGACTCAGCAAAAAGCGAAGATATTATTGGATTTGATATTGATTTAGCAAATGCCCTTGGCGAAAAATTAGGCTATGAAATTAAAGTGCAAGATTTTGAATTCAGCGGTCTTATTCAAGCACTTAAATCAGGGAAAGTGGACTTGGTTTTATCTGGAATGTCACCAACTCCAGATAGAAAGAAAAACGTAGATTTTAGTGATATTTATTACACAGCAAAAGATCTGGTTATAACCTCAAAAGACAGCAATATTAAAAGCGTGGAAGATTTAAAAGGAAAAACAATAGGTGTGCAATTAGGATCTATTCAAGCAGAAGCGGCAGATGAAATTGCAAAAAAGGTTGATGTAAAAGTAGAAAAACGCGATAAAATTCCTGAATTAATTCAAGAGATTAAAGCAGGCAGATTTGATGGAGCAATTATTGAAGATGTGGTAGCAAAAGGCTATCTATCAAAAGATAATAAGTTAGCTTCTTTTGAAGCAGCGGAAGTAAATGAAGATGCTGGATCTGCCATGGCATTTCCTAAAGATAGTGAGTTAACAGACAAGTTTAACGCAGAACTGAAGAAAATGAAGGAAAACGGCGAGCTAGATAAATTAATTGTAAAATGGTTCGGCAACTAAATAAAAAATGAAGAGACGTTTAAGGTATAGCCCCTTTAACGTTTTCTTCTTTTTTGAAGCAGTGTATATCTAAATTTGAAAGGATTGTTAAAGAATGGAGTTGGATTTTCAGCAGTTTATTCCTTCTCTCCCCTTTTTATTGCAGGGGATAGTTGTTACATTAAAGATTGTATTTATAGCAGGAATACTAGGATTTGTTTTAGGAGTTATTTTATCAATATTTAAAATAAGCAATATCCCTTTTCTGACCTGGATAGCAAATATTTATACATCTATATTCAGAGGCACGCCGCTTGTGCTTCAATTAATGCTTATTTATTATGGAATTCCCCAAATAATAGGTTATGATATTGAACCTTCTGCCGCCGCAGTTATTTCTTTTGCATTAAACTCGGCAGCCTATATTTCAGAAATTATTCGTGCAGGAATTTTAGCAGTCGACAAAGGGCAAAAAGAAGCTGCGATGGCATTAGGAGTGCCAAGCAGACAAGCAATGCTAGATTTAATTTTACCCCAAGCCCTAAAAAATATTTTTCCAGCATTGATAAATGAAGCAGTATCCTTAACAAAAGAGTCTGCGATTGTAACTGTAATTGGTGTAACAGATATTATGAGACGAGCTTATATAATGGGTGGAGAGAAATACTCCTATCTTGAGCCATTGATTCTAGCAGGACTTATTTATTATGTATTAGTGATGATCTTAACAATGCTCGCAAAAGTTCTAGAAGGGAGAATGAGAAAAAGTGATTAAGGTAGAAAATTTAAATAAATCCTTTGGTTCTCTGCAAGTATTAAAAGGAATATCAACGGAAATAAAAAAGGGGGAAGTAGTGACGATTATTGGGCCATCCGGTTCAGGAAAATCGACATTTCTTCGTTGCTTGAATTTATTGGAAGTGCCAACAGAAGGGCAAATTTTCATTAAAGATATAGAAATAACGGATAAAAAAGCAAACATAAAAAAAATAAGAGAAAATGTAGGCATGGTCTTTCAGCATTTTCATCTATTTCCACATAAAACGGTTCTGCAAAATATTACGTATGCACCAATAAAAGTAAAAGGCATGACAAAAGAAGCTGCAGATAAAGCAGGCATGGAACTTTTGGAAAAAGTAGGGTTAGCAAATAAAGCCAATGAATATCCAAATCGTTTATCTGGCGGCCAAAAGCAGCGGGTTGCTATTGCAAGAGCATTAGCAATGAATCCAGAAGTGATTTTATTTGATGAGCCGACTTCAGCGCTCGATCCAGAAATGGTTAAAGAAGTGCTTGAAGTAATGAAATCATTGGCGCATACAGGCATTACCATGCTGATTGTGACACATGAAATGGGCTTTGCAAGGGAAGCGGCAGATAGAGTATTATTTTTAGATCAAGGAATTGTTGTGGAAGATGCTGTTCCTGCACAATTTTTTACGAACCCTCAGAGTGCAAGAGCAAAAGAATTTTTGGAGAAAATGCTATAAAAAAAATCCTAATCTTTTTAAGCGCAAATGCGATAAAAGATTAGGATTTTTTTAGCTAATATCCGCATAAAAAGAAGATGGTGCATAAAATCAACTCAAGCTACACATAATAACAGCTAAAAAGTGGTGTTATGATGCTGAAATTATTGTCTTGTATATTGATTGTGCTTTCTCCGATTTGGCCACTGGGAGAAAATCCGGCTCCTGGCCATCCATTTATTATCATCAACAAGACCAGCAATGAATTAACCTTTATAGATGAAAATAGAGTGCAAACGGTTGTCAGTGTAGCAACAGGGAAAAGTGGAGACCTTACGCCAGAGGGCCTGTTTACCGTGACAGTAAAAGCAATTAATCCTTATTATCGGAAAAAAAATATTCAAGGTGGAGATCCAAAAAATCCATTAGGAACAAGATGGATTGGTTTTGATGCTAAAGAAACGGATGGAAGAACATACGGCATTCATGGGACAAATAATCCCGCATCTATTGGCCGATATGTATCATTAGGCTGCATAAGAATGCAAAATGAAGCTATTGAATCTTTATATGACTTTATTCCAGTGGGAACAAAAGTGCTTGTTACAAGGTCAACCAAAAGTACAGAAAAGCTCGCCAAAGAATATGGGGCAATATCCAGTGAATAGCAGATGAAAAAGAAGCGTTTTTAGACGCTTCTCTCAGCCTGAAAGTGTTGTGCGTTTTTGATTTTGTCTATACTCTTAAAGGAGCGTTTTTAGACGCTTCTCTTTTTTTACCTATTATTCTTTTTTTAAAATAGCATGCCGATGCCAATTAATAAAGTAGACGCCAGCATAATAAAGACCATTAAATAAATGACTATTTTTTGCAGCTTGTTTTTACGCATAAAATCCTCCATTGCCCTTTCTTCTAGTAACTATATTTTACTAAGAAATAAAGTATGTCACAACTAATAACCTACTATTTCATTATTATATAATGAAAAACGGCTTAAATAGAATCATTTGAATGGATTTTTCTTTAGCTAATCGAACCTTTAACATTTGCTGTTAGGACTTGCGAAAGGTATACTAGTATGTAGTTTAGAGCATTTATCCCGCATTAACGGGCGTTTGACCCTTACCTCGAGATGATGAGAAGAAACGAAAAATCTAGGTGAGGAAAAACTTGCCTGTAAAAGCCCGATTGGTTCAACTAACAATCAGTAGAAGCTGGAGAGGCTCCCGCTATTGAAGTTTCACTTTATTTGGAGGAATTATAATGATAAAAAATGAACGTTTATTAAACCAATTTTTAGAATTAGTAAAAATCGATTCAGAAACAAAGTATGAGAAGGAAATAGCTGCAGTATTAAAAAGCAAATTTACAGAATTAGGTTTGGATGTAATAGAAGATGATACCACTGCTATTACGGGACATGGCGCAGGAAATTTAATTTGTACATTAAAAGGAAACGTAGAAGATGCAGATCCTATCTATTTTACATCTCACATGGATACAGTAGTTCCTGGTATAGGTGTAAAACCTTCCATTAAAGACGGTTATGTTGTAACAGATGGAACAACTATTTTAGGCGCAGATGATAAAGCTGGACTTGCGGTAATATTGGAAACATTAACTGTGATAAAGGAAAATAATCTGCCACATGGTACGATTCAGTATGTTATTACAGTCGGCGAAGAATCAGGATTAGTTGGTGCAAAAGCATTAGATCCTGCTCTTGTAACAGCTAAATTCGGCTATGCTTTAGATAGTGACGGAAAAGTCGGCAATATTGTTGTTGCAGCTCCGACACAGGCAAAAGTAAAAGCAACGATACTAGGAAAAACAGCGCATGCGGGTGTTGCTCCAGAAAAAGGAGTTTCTGCTATTACAATTGCGGCAAAAGCAATTGCAAAAATGCCTTTAGGAAGAATCGACAGTGAAACAACTGCAAATATTGGCAGATTTGAAGGTGGTCAGCAAACTAATATTGTTTGCGATCATGTGGAGATTCTTGCAGAAGCTCGCTCATTAGTAGATGACAAAATGCAAGCTCAAGTAGCTAAAATGAAAGAAGCTTTTGAAACAACTGCCAAGGAAATGGGTGGAGAAGCAGTTGTAGAAGTGGAAGTAATGTATCCAGGCTTTAAATATGGTGCAGGCGATCATGTAGTAGAAGTTGCTCGCAAAGCTGCAGAAAAAATCGGCAGAAGCTGCAGTTTAGAACAAAGCGGCGGTGGAAGCGATGCGAACGTAATCTGTGGATTTGGCATTCCAACTGTCAACTTGGCTGTAGGGTATGAAGATATCCATACAACAAAAGAAAAAATGCCGATTGAAGAATTAAATAAATTGGCAGAGATGGTTCTTGCGATCATTGAAGAAGTAGCAGGCAAATAAATATATTATGAGCGCTCCTAATTATTTTTTAGGAGTGTTTTTTAGCTATGGCTAAGCAGGAGATTATTAACTAGTTTCTCTCAAAAAAAATTAGTATAATAAGACTATATTAATATATTTTAAAAATAGAAAAAGGGCTGTGCCATTGTACAGAGGTGAAAAAAGATGGAAGATCAGAAGAAAGTAGTAGTATTTCAAGTTGCACAAGGAGAATATGCCATTTCCATAGATTGCGTTATTTCGATTGAAAAAGAAGACGGGGTTACAGAGGTTCCTTCCTTGCCCAATTATATAGTTGGCATAAAAAAGGTGAGAAATGAACTTATTCCGATCATTGATTTAGAGCAGGTATTATATAATCGTCCAATACAGGAAAAAGATCAAAATAAATTAATCGTGTTAAAAACAGAGGAGCTTGCCTATGCTGTATTAGTCAGTGATGCAAAAGAAATATTAGCTGTTGCAGAGGAAAACATTAAACAAGCTGGACTTGCTGCATATCAAAAAACAAGCTATTTCACTGGTGTTATTAATTTGGAAAACAGATTGATTATGATGATGGAACCAGCTATTTTAATTGATTCTCTAGATGGAATAAAAGAGATTAAAGAGTATATGAATAATGTCGTGTAAGTGACGGAGAAATTTACGGAGAGGTGGTGACTCTTAATGAAATCTTATTATCCTAAAAAGGGAAGAGTCATCCTGCATGTCGATATGAATAGTTTTTATGCCTCTGTTGAATGCGCTTATAATCCATTGTTAAAAGGCAAACCATTGGCGATTGCAGGCAATGTGGAAGAAAGAAAAGGCATTATTGTCACTTGCAGCTATGAGGCCAGAAAATTTGGGGTGAAAACGACAATGCCCCTTTGGGAAGCAAAAAAACTTTGTCCTAAACTAACTGTTATGCCGCCGAATTTTGATCGGTATCGAAAGGCTTCCCTTGAACTGTTTTCTATTTTAAATGAATTTTCTCCTTTAGTAGAACCTATTTCCATTGATGAAGGCTACGTGGACATTACAGACAGCTATGATTCAGGCAGTCCCATCCACATAGCAGAAACGATTCAAAAGTCGATACTGGAGCGTTTAGATTTGCCCTGCAGCATTGGCATTGCTCCAAATAAATTTTTAGCCAAAATGGCATCCGATTTAAAAAAGCCAATGGGCATTACTGTTTTACGGAAAAGAGATGTTCCGGCTATTCTTTGGCCAATGGAAGTGGAAGAAATGCATGGAATAGGAAAAAAAACAGGGGAGAAACTAAGAGCGATTGGCATTACTACAATTAAAGACTTGGCAATGGGAGATTCTGTTCAATTAAAAGCAGTACTTGGCATAAATGGAAAACGATTGAAAGAGCGAGCAAATGGGGAAGATAAGCGAATGGTTGATCCAGAGGCTGCGAATGAGTTTAAAAGTATCGGCAACTCTACTACCTTGCCTAAGGATATAGCTAATCAACAAGAACTTTTTTCCATTCTTGACTCTTTGGCATTTAAAGTAGCTACAAGGATGAAAATTAAACATGTGCATACATTAGCCATTGCTGTTACGATAAGATATGAAAATCGAAAAAACAACTCTAAAAGCATGAAATTAATTAATCCGATTAAAACACAATCAGAGATTTTTGAGATGAGCAAACAGCTATTTTTAAAAGCTTGGAGTGGCGATGCTGTAAGATTATTAGGAGTAACAGCAACAGAATTAGTGGACAATAATATTGTGGCAAAACAATTAGATTTGTTTTCCTATGAAAAAGAAGCGGAAAAAGAACCGCTGTTAAAAACGATTTCGGCACTGAAAGAGAAATATGGTGCATCCATTATAGAAAATGCTGGAGATCGTAGTGATTGGAAAGAAGAAGAGAATATTGGGACGTCCACAAGTTTCAATAAAGATTTTCTGCAAAGAAAGAAATTTTTTTAAATAAAAATAAAAGAAGAAAAAAATTTTGCGAAATCTATGGAAAAGGCATACATCTTCAGTTAGAATAGTTGCATATATATCAGAATCTTGCTAAAGTAAAGTGAATTCTACTATATGAAACCATACATAGTGTTTAGAAAGGGCGTAAAAATAATGACAAAACAGCAGTTTGGTGTTATTGGTTTAGCGGTAATGGGAAAAAACCTTGCAATGAACATTGAAAGCAGAGGCTACACGGTTTCTGTATTTAACCGTTCAAAAGAAAAAACAGAAGAAATGCTTCAAGAAACAGAAGGAAAAAACATCGTGGGAACTTATACTTTAGAAGAGTTTGTTCAATCTTTGGAAGTTCCTCGCAAAATTATGCTAATGGTTAAAGCTGGTCCGGCAACAGATGCAACAATTGAACAATTAAAACCTTTGCTTGATAAAGGGGATATTGTAATAGATGGCGGAAATACTTTTTTTGTTGATACACAAAGAAGAAATAAAGAATTAAGCGAACTTGGCATCCACTTTATCGGTACAGGTGTATCTGGTGGGGAAGAGGGAGCATTAAAAGGCCCTTCTATTATGCCTGGAGGCCAAAAAGAAGCGTACGAACTTGTTGCGCCAATCTTTAGAGATATTTCTGCAAAAGTAAACGATGAGCCTTGTACAACATACATCGGTCCAGATGGTGCAGGACATTATGTAAAAATGGTTCACAATGGAATAGAATATGGTGATATGCAGCTTATTTGTGAAGCATATTTTATTATGAAAAACGTTCTTGGATTAGAAGCTCAAGAGCTTCATGAAGTATTCTCAGAATGGAATAAAGGCGAGCTAGACAGCTATTTAATTGAAATTACTGCAGATATCTTTACAAAAGTAGATGAAGAAACTGGCAAACCATTAGTGGATTTAATTTTAGACACTGCTGGCCAAAAAGGTACTGGGAAATGGACAAGCCAAAGTGCACTAGACTTAGGCGTACCGCTTCCAATGATTACAGAATCAGTATTTGCTCGCTTCATTTCTGCAATGAAAGAAGAGCGTGTAAAAGCAAGCAAAGTATTATCAGGTCCTGAAATTAAAGCATTTACTGGCGATAAAGCAGCATACATCGAATCTGTTCGCAAAGCGCTTTATTTAAGCAAAATTGTTTCTTATGCACAAGGATTTGCGCAAATGCGAGAAGCTTCAGATGAATATAACTGGGATTTAAACTATGGAGAAATCGCGATGATTTTCCGTGGAGGCTGCATTATCCGTGCGCAATTCCTGCAAAAAATCAAAGACGCCTATGACCGTGACCCTGAGTTAAAGAATTTATTATTAGATCCTTATTTCAGTGAAATTGCTGAAAACTACCAAGCAGCACTTCGTGAAGTAATTTCTGGTGCTGTAATGAACGGTATTCCTGTACCAAGTTTTGCTGCTGCATTATCTTATTATGACAGCTACCGTACAGAAACATTGCCAGCAAACCTTCTTCAAGCACAACGCGACTATTTTGGCGCACATACGTATAATCGCATTGACAAAGAAGGCACATTCCATACAAACTGGATGAAGTAATCACTTTTGAATATTAGTTTAGTGAAACTGTCTGATTAGTTGGCTGGAGACGATAATCCAAAAAAAATCATTCTAGAGAGTGTTCTCTAGAATGATTTTTTTTACCGCATATTAATGTGTATTGGCCTCCCTTCCTTGAGGGATTATAAGAGAAAATGAAAAATTTAGATAAAAAGAAACTTGCCCGTAAAAGTCTAATATAAAAGAACACAGACTACTAGACTACTATTATTTTGCCAAGGGTTCTGCGTTATATCCTATCCTATAGTCCTCAATTAACACGTGGAAATCTCCCGCTGTGTAGAGTATTACTTTATATTTCTGCGGTTTGAGGGATAGGTATGCAACAACAGAAAAAAAGTCATTTTAAAAGCAGTAGAATTGCTTTTAAAATGACTTTTTTGTTTTCATTGATTTATAAAATCAATTTTTATATAGACTACTTCAGAACGGCTTCCTAGGCGGAGTGGAGGGCCCCAGAAACCATAGCCGGAGGAAACAATCGCATGCAGCTGCTCCTTTTGTTTATAGCCCCAATCCAGTTCGAAAACCCTTTTCGTAATGAAATGATTTGGAGCCATCTGTCCTCGGTGAGTATGGCCTGATACAATTAAATCAATGCCATTTTCCATTGCTTGTGCTAATTCTGCAGGCTGATGATCCATCATAATAAGAGGAAGATGATTTGCGCTATTAGCTGTTAATTGAGAGATGGATAATCGGTTTTTATCTGTTTTATCTTTTCTGCCAATCAGCTCAAAACTAGCGTCAATAATAATAGATTCATCCATTAATATGCCAATGCCAATTCGTTCCATTTCTTGAAGAAATTCCGGGATTTTTTTGCCGTAATATTCATGGTTTCCGAGTACTCCATAGATGCCTAGGGGCGCTTGCAATTCTTTCATTTTCTCTCCCATTTGTTTTTGCAAAAATGGATTAGGATCGTCATCAATAATATCACCTGGCAACAGAATAAGATCTGCCTTTAAGCTATTTATCATTGTTACTAGTTTTGCTAAATGGGCATTGCCTGAAAGTGTCCCAAAATGCATATCAGAAGCAATAGCGATGGTCAATTGTTCTCTTTTTCCATGTTTTTTCGGCAAAATAAGGTTATATTCTCTAACAATTGGGGAATAAGCATTATATGTGCCATAAAAAAAGATGCACAAAAAAAGAAAAAACGTGATGCTTCCTACAAGCAAGATGCTGCGTGACTCATCCAGATAAAAGAAAAGAAGGTAGCATGCCAAATTGGCAGCTGGAAAGATAAGAATGGCATACTGTAGAATGGCAAACCAGTATGCGGAAATAATTTTAAAGATAGTAATTTTTTTAAAAAAGTGGCTAAAAAGAAAGGAATAGGCGCATATAAGCAGCCCAATAATTAGCAGTGTACTTGAAATGCTTGAATAGGCAGCGTGCAAAAAAATATAGCTGTTCCAGCCTATATAATAAATAAGCAAATTATAAAGCAAAAAAAAGGGGATAACCAAAAGAAACTTCATATTTTTCATTTTATGCTCCTAAAATAATAATTAATATATTTGTATTTTAAAATAATATTTTTAAATATTTGTTTAAAAAACTATTAGTTGGCAAATTTTCGTCTTTACAAAAGAGTTGGATGTTATTTGGAAAAGAAAAAACGTGAAACCTATAAAGATCTCACGTCTTTTTGCTTTAGCAAACATCTACTTCGAATTGATTAATTGGCCACCAGAAGAAACCGTCTTTTTCCAATAGTTGATCTGCTTCCTTAGGCCCCATTGTACCTGAAGCATAGTTAGGATAGTTTGCAGCAGGTGTTTTTTCCCAAGCTTGTGAAATTTTATCGACATAGCTCCAAGAAAGTGCTACTTCATCCCAATGAGTAAAGTTAGTAGCATCCCCTTTAATGCTGTCATCAATTAATTTTTCATATGCTTCAGGTGTATTGATGCTTGCGATACCTGTATTTGCATAGCTAAGTTTAATAGGCGTTGCTTCCATATTTTGACCAGCTTTTTTAGCATTTAAATGCAAAGTGATTCCTTCTTCTGGTTGAATATGAATAACAAGAAGGTTTGGTGTAATCTCCTGATCTGGACGATCATAAAGATTCATTGGAATATCTTTAAATTGAACAACGATTTTTGTTGATTTTGTTTCTAATCTTTTCCCTGTGCGGATATAAAATGGAACACCTGCCCAGCGGAAGTTATCAATCATAACTTTACCTGCCACAAATGTTTCTGTATTAGAATTTGGATTCACCATTTGTTCTGAACGGTATTCTGGAACATCGATATCCTCGATCACGCCTTTTCCATATTGGCCCCGTACAAAATATTCATTTACTTCATCGAGTTCAATCGGACGCATTGCACGGAAAACTTTTACTTTCTCAGAACGTATTTCATCAGGCGTCAATCGAATTGGCGGTTCCATTGCAAGTAATGCCACCATTTGCAGCATATGGTTTTGCACCATATCTCTTAAAGCGCCGCTTGTTTCATAATATCTGCCGCGCTCCTCTACACCAAGAATTTCACTTGATGTAACTTGGATATTGCTGATATAACGATTATTCCATAGATTTTCAAAAATGGCATTGGAGAAACGGATTGTTTCGATATTTTGCACCATTGCTTTTCCTAAATAATGGTCGATGCGATACACTTCGTCTTCAGAAAAAGCTGTACGGATTTGATCGTTTAATTCTTGAGCAGATTTAAGATCATGACCAAATGGCTTTTCAATAATTAGTCGTTTAAAACCAGTTACATCTGTTAAGCCATCTTCTTTTAGGTGGATAGCAATTGGGCCGAAAAATTCTGGAGCCATTGCTAAATAAAATACTCTGTTTCCGCCTAAATTATGTTTTTCATCCAACTCATCTGCAATGTTCTTTAATGTAAGATAAGAACTAGAATCAGTTACATCATGAGAATGGTAGCAGAAGTAAGATGCAAATGTCTCCAAATCAGATGAATTGGGAATTGCCTCCGCTACAGAATTTACAACATTTTGCTGGAACTGTTCGTTTGTTAATGTTCTTCTGCCAACACCGACGACTGCAAATTGAGACAATCTGCCTTTTTTATATAAACGGTAAAGGGATGGGAATAATTTACGGTTGGCTAAATCTCCTGTTGCTCCAAAAATCATTATTAGTGCTGATTGTTGATTATGATTCACGTGCATGGACCTCTTTTCATTAAATATGTATAAAAGATTCAAATGGCTTTGAATACTATTTTTAGCTATGATACTTTATCATTCGGAAACTTTATAAAATAATACCAGTAATTTTACGAGATGAAAACATTTATGCTTCATTTATGATGCTTATCTTTTGAAAAGTATCTGTACAAATATAAAATTTTAGCTGTTTCTTTTTAATTAAGCAAACATTATGTTTTGATAATACCATAATTTTAACAGAAATTTTAGATAAATTTAATTTTTCAGTTAAAAAGATGAGCAGATGATAATTCTAATTTCCTGAACAAAATGTTTTTTGGTATGCTTTAATGTTGATATTACATGATAACAGGAAAAGATACTAGAAAAAAAATCAATTAGTTCCATCTTTTTTTATGATTGTTACTATTAGTTTTTCTAATAATTCACAATAGTAAGCATTAAATTTCATTTCAGTTGAGCATTACTGCACTACTGCTGAATTTTTGCAACTGCACTAAGTATAGTATGTTTTATAGTAGATGATTTTAAACTTTGTATAGATGCAATAACTAGTATAAAATCGTATACAGAATGATGAAGAAAGAAGTGTTTAAATGGAACTGCAGTTTTTAGGCACCGGTGCAGGAATACCGGCGAAATTAAGAAATGTTACATCAATTGCATTAAAGTTGTTAGAAGAAAGAGGAAGCATTTGGCTTTTTGACGCAGGAGAAGGGACACAGCACCAAATTTTGCACACAAGCATTAAACCGAAACGAATCGAAAAAATTTTTATTACCCATTTGCACGGGGATCATTTATATGGGCTGCCAGGTTTGCTTGCGAGCAGATCTTTTCAAGGTGGTGAAGGGCAAGTTACTTTATATGGACCCAAGGGAATTAAAGAATATATAGAAACAAGCTTGTCTATTAGCCAAACATACCTTAAGTATGACTTGCATATTGAAGAAGTGGCAGAAGGAGTCATTTTTGAAGATGATACGTTTAAAGTGGAAGCTTTAATGCTAGAACACGGGATTGCAAGCTATGGCTACCGCATTACAGAAAAAGATCTTCCAGGGAAACTTCTTGTAGAAAAACTTCAAGAAAGAGGAGTAAAACCCGGACCGAATTTTAAAAAAATTAAAAATGGAGAAGAGGTTATTTTAGCGGATGGCACCATTCTTCAAAGCAGTGATTTTGTCGGACCTCCAGTAAAAGGGAGAATTGTGACAATCTTAGGAGATACAAAGGAATGCGAGGCTGCAATAAAATTAGCTGAAAATGCTACGGTTCTTGTGCATGAAGCTACATTTGCGGGAAGAGAGTCTGTGCTTGCAAAAGAGTATTTTCATTCAACAACTATCCAAGCTGCCAATACGGCAAAAAAAGCAAAAGCTGAACAATTGATTCTAACGCATATTAGTGCAAGATATGATAGCATACAAGGAAATCAGTTAGTGGAAGAAGCAAAGGAAATCTTTATGGAAAGTTATTTGGCAGAAGATTTTAAAGTATTTCCAATCCCTTTGTCCCTTGCTAATAGAGAGTAGGCCATTATAGAAGGCACCTCATGGTTAGAAGCGAAAAATAGCATGTTAGGGGGAATTGCCCCTTAAAAAGCCTACTTGTTTGATTTCCTTTTTAAAGGTTGTTATCTAAAACCATTTAAAAAAATAGAAAAAATTAATTATTCAGGCTGCGGGTAATAACAACAAACTTTACTGAAACCGCCCCTTTAAAATTTCGATAAACAAGAATGATTATACGTAATTTACGTATAATCATTCTTGTTTATCTTTAGATGGAATACTTACGTCCCAGTCTCTTTTTTACTTATCAATTTGAGACTTTCAGCTCTTCGCTTATAGTCTTTCCCATTGTTTTGGATCGCTCCACAGCCTCTTTCATACAATTTATAAAGGCAGTTTGCACATCAAACGACTCAAGGACTTTAATTCCTGCTTCTGTTGTTCCTCCAGGGCTAGTAACGTTTTGCCGCAGTTCTAAAGGTGATTTTTTTGATGTTGCAATCATTTCTGCTGCCCCTTTTAGTGTTTGTACAATAAAATCATTAGCTATATCAGGGTCTAAACCAATTTCTGAGGCGCCTTTTTCCATGGCTTCGACAATATAGTAAAAATATGCAGGTCCGCTCCCAGAAAGGCCTGTTACTGCATCAATTTTTGTTTCTTCCACAACAGCTGTTAATCCAACTGTTTGAAAAATATTTAATATTAGTTCCATTTGTGTATCTGTGACCGTTTCATTTACTGCAATGCCAGTTGCCGATTTGCCGACAGCAGCAGAGGTGTTTGGCATAGCGCGAGCAACGGGCAATTTTTTGCCTGCTAAAAGTTCTAGACTTTTAATGCTTACGCCAGCAAGTACAGATATGAGCAATGTTTTTTCAGAAAGGTATGCTTGAATATTCCCTATCCCTTGTTTGACATCTTTTGGTTTCATGGCAAGGATTACAACATCTGCATCTTGCACAAGTTCATCTAATTTATACGTAAAGTTTACGCCATATTGGCTGTGCAAATAGTTTAACCGTTTTTTATTTGAGCTATTTGTCACAAAGATGTTTTCATTATCAATCATTTTGCTGCTTATAATTCCTGAGATTAATGCTTCGCTCATGGAGCCTGCACCAATAAAAACAATTTTTGTCATTTGTTGTCCTCCAATATTAAAAGTAAATATAGTGAATAAAAAACCTTTCATCCAAGTAAAGGACGAAAGGTTTTTTTCGTGGTACCACCTTATTTTCAGCAAACAATCAATGATGATCATCATTGATTGTTTACCGCTTTGGTCCGGATAACGACGGAATACGTTTAGGTTTTCCTAACAACTCATAAGGCAGGTTCAATGAAAGAGGGACGATGAAGTTTTTCAGCCTAAGAACTCCATTCTCTTTGCGTGTCCATCATCTACTAATCTTAGTCATCGTATATTTATTATTAAATTGCTTTGATTATGCAAAAAAATATGCTTGTCTGTCAAGCGATAAAGAGAAAAAAAGGCAACAGTAGTAAGGAATGGGGGCATAAATGGAAAGGAACCACTTGCAAATGGGTGAAATGCTAAGGAAAAAATATTCAAAAAAGCTATTGTGTGATAAAACTAATCTTAGGCCAATTTATTTTTGATGGCAGAGTCTTTGAAGTGGTAAATTTTATCCAGAAAAAAATAATTAGTCGAGGTGATAGATAGATGCAATATTTGCAAAATAAAACGATTGTTATAACAGGAGCATCGTCAGGCATTGGGGAAAAGCTGGCACATAATGTAGCACAATTAGGAGGAAGACCTATTCTGTTGGCACGCTCAGAAAAAAAGCTTCAAGAAATCTGTGTGCAAATTCAGCATACTACAGGTAGGCAAGCGATTTATTATTCTCTAGATGTAAGCGATCAACAACAGATTAAAGAGGTATTTGCAAAAATTTATAACGAAGTCGGCTTTATTGATGTGTTGATTAATAATGCGGGATTTGGTGTATTTGATTATTTGCATGAGGCAAATATGACAGATATTGAAGGAATGTTTGATGTAAATGTTATAGGACTTATTGCATGCACACAAGAAGTGCTGTCATCCATGATGGAGCAGAATAAAGGGCATATTATTAATATTGCATCAATTGCGGGCAAACTTGCAACTGCAAAATCAAGTGTTTATTCTGCCACAAAACATGCAGTTTTAGGTTTTACCAATAGTTTAAGAATGGAACTGGCAAACACAAATATTACGGTATCTGCTGTGAATCCTGGACCAATTGAAACAAACTTTTTTGCGATTGCCGATAAATCAGGCAGCTATGTTCAAAATGTCCAAAAATATATGCTTTCATCTAATGAAGTAGCAAATAAGATTACAAAGCTAATGCTGACAAAAAAACGGGAATTAAACTTGCCAATATGGATGAATTGGGGAAGCACCCTTTATCATCTATTTCCGAGTGTTGCCGATAAGCTGATGGGGAAAATACTTTCGAAAAAATAGGCAATTAACTGCAAATGATAGTTGGAAAATAAATGATCTAAATAGATGGACAAAAATGAAACAGTAGATGGATATAATACAGATTTCCCTAAAAATAAGGAGAGTCTGTAATATATCCATAAACAGCATCTTGAACAAGATTGTAAAGAACATGATCAGGACCTTCTTTTATGCTGCTGCTAATCTTTTGATATAAATATTCATAATCTTGTTCATTTAGAATGGTGTTGTCTGCATGATATTGTTTTAAGGCATTATCGATCATTTTAATAATAAGATTTTTATTCAAAACGAATTACCTGCTTTGCATCAATATTTGTAGTTCATATACAGTTTCCATCGCAATAGCATCAGTAGAAATTAAATAATAGTAACGATGTCTAAAGTATTATATACTATTATACAATCAAGTTGATATAGTCAATGATGGGAAGGTAGTTTATTCTGTAAAAGAATAAATGCTTCTATCATTAGAAAGAAAAAAGGAAGATGTCGAATGGAAAAAGCAACTTTTGCAGGTGGATGTTTTTGGTGTATGGTCACACCATTTGAAGAATTGCCTGGCATACATGGAATTATTTCAGGATACATGGGGGGAGCGCTTGAAAACCCTACATATGAACAAGTAAAAACAGGAAAGTCTGGGCATGCTGAAGTAGTGCAGATTACTTTTGATCCAGATGTTTTTCCATATACAAAGTTATTAGAGTTATATTGGCCGCAGATTGATCCAACAGATGCAGATGGTCAATTTCAAGATAGGGGTTCTCAATATCGCCCTGTTATTTTTTATCATAATGACAAACAAAAACAATTGGCAGAAGAATCGAAACAAACAATTATTGCCAGTGGGCGTTTTAAAAAGCCGATTGTAACAGCAATTGAGCCTGCGAGTTTATTTTATGAAGCAGAAGATTATCATCAGAATTATCATAAAAAAAATGAAAAACATTATAAAGAAGATCGAAAACAATCAGGCAGGGATGAATTTATTCAACAAAATTGGAAGTAAATGATTAGGGCTGTCCCTAAAAAACAGATGGGGCAGCACGCTTTTATATGCTGTCCAAATCGGATTAGCCAATAATTTTAAATACATATTCAGCAAAAAATTCATCAACAGCTTTTTCATAAGCTTCTTTGTTTTCATTATAGGACTGAGCATGCATCCCATTTGCAGTAATCAATAATTTTTTTGGTCCTTTTTTCTTTTCAAATAATTTTTTTGTCATCTCTGGCAAAATAAAATCATCTTTTTCACTATGAATAAAAAGCATGGGCTTAGTAATTTTGTCAATAACACGAATAGGGGATACATCACGAATAGAATATTTTTCTCTTATTTTTAAAAAAAGATCTGCAATGGGCAAAATCATTTTTGCCGGCAGTTTTATTTCAGAAGAAATGAGGTAGCTGATCTCTTCTGAAAAATCGGAAAACGGACAATCTGCAATATAAAAGTCTGCCCCATCTTCTAGCATGCCTGCATATAAAATCATGGTGGCAGCACCCATTGATTCCCCATGAATTCCAAGTAGGATATCCTCTCCTTTTTTTTTGCGAACCCAATCTACGACAGCTTTTAAATCATTTTTTTCATAGTAGCCAAAGCTTGTTGTTTTCCCCCCAGATTGACCATGACGGCGATGATCATAAATAAGAACATTAAACCCTCTTTCCAGAAATAAATTCATATATTTTATAGAATTTATTTTGTTTTCTGTTACACCATGGGAAATAATGATGTAGCGATCGCTTTTTTTAGGTTCGACGATAATGGCAGTTAAATAATAGCCATATGGAGAAAGAATTTTCAGCTCTTGTTTATGAATTGCCTCATAATTGGCTGGGTTGATGCGTCCTGCTTCTAATTCTCGATTATAGATAAAGTTTTCTTCTTTTTTTTTCATATACATCAGGCGGTTTGTGCAATAAACGCCAACAGAGGTGAAAAAAAGCACACAAGAGAAAAGATAGCGGAGAATTTTTTTCATTATTGTCCCCTTTCTAAGTAGGTTTCATAAACAAGTTGTACCAAAACTTAGTGAATACAGAAAATTGGCCCAGTCATTCAAAACAATTATTTATGGATAATATATGCTATTGAAAAAAGCAGAGAAGGTGACCATCTTTTTGCCTGCATGTTAGAATAAATGCATAGGTTTATTTTTCTTTGGAGAAAGAGAGGAGGGAATGTCAGTGTCTCTCCTCTCTGTAACAAGTTTGCTATTGTTTTGAATTTTCGCGTTTTGTTGGATGAATCACTTTTTCTACATCTTCTGCTGCGATTTTTGATTTAATAGTATCGGCATTGGGGTTACCTGCTTGACTATAGCCCTTTTCTCGTTTTTGACTCATGAACTGTATGCTCCTTTCGTTAATAAAGTGAAACTTCAAGCATTAACGGGCCTCTGCCCGTTAATGCGGATAAAAGTTACTACTATAACATAAGTCATAATCTCATTATTTATGCAAAGCACATTCTACCTATTAGTTTTTGATTAATAAAAATCATTACCATGTTAAGGAAGGAAGTGATCTCTTTTGGGTAACCACCATTTTTATTTGCAGGCAGATTGGAAAGGGTTAAGGAATGATGTTGGCACAATTTCTTGCGGGAATTTACAAACAGAAATATCTATTCCACAAGCGATGGATGGACCTGGAGTCGGGACAAATCCTGATGAAATGCTGTTAGGAGCTGCTGCAACTTGTTTTATTATCACACTTGCTGCCATGATGGAAAGAAGCAAGCTGGAGAAGATAAGCTTAACGCTGCAATCAGAAGGCATCGTTGATGTGACAAATGGAGTATTCACCTACAAAAAAATTATCCATCGCCCTAAAATCGTGTTGCCAAAACATGCAACGGAACAAGAACGCACTCTAGCAAGCCGTCTTGCCAATAAAGCAGAAGCTTCATGCATGATTACAAGAGCTTTAAAAGGAAATGTTGAAATAGCATTAGAAGAAATGATTTTAATAGAAGGAGAATAACGCGAAGGAACGACGCTGCTTAATTGCAGGCTATGATAAAATAGAAATACCATTATTTTTGCAAGGCGCGAGGAGGAAATGAAATGAAAAATAAACGAAAACAAGTAAAAAATGATAAGCAAGATAAACCTGTTACATTAGGTGATTTGCTTAATGAGCAATTAGCAAAACAATTAAAAGATGTCAAACATGAGTTGAAGACAAAAGAAGAGGAAAAATTAAAAGCGGAAGAAGAAAAAAGAAAAGAAGAAAAACGTCTAAGGGAAAAAAATAAATCATTTGAAGAACTATTAAATGAAAACCCCTTAAATTGGAAAGAGTATAAATGAAAAGGAAAAAGAGGGGAAACATGCTAATTGGTTTCTCCCTCTTTTATTAGAAATAGTAAAGTCTAACAGGTGAATCTATCGATGCTGATCATATAGATTGGCTTTTGTCATCTTTTTAATGGTTTCCATCTCTCCAGATGATAACGGCTCACTATTTACTGCTTTTGCATTTTCCACTAGCTGTTCGATGCTGCTTGCTCCAGCAATCACGGATGCAACGGCAGAGTTTGCTAAATTATATTGCAGTGCTGCTTCTGTTAAGGTATGCTTATCTGCCACTATTTCTTTTAATTTTGGCAAAATTGTCTGCAGTTCTTCTAAAGAGTAATCTAAATAGCCTTTAACGAGTTTTTTTTGATAGTTTTCACTTAACAAACCTTTAGCAACAGGTCCTCTTGTCACTGCGCTAATCCCATTTTCTGCAAGTAAGGGAAGTGCCTCTTCTTCAGGGCGTCTGTCTAACATACTGTACTGCATCATAACAGAAACGATGGAAGAATATTTGACATATTCTCTAATCACATTTGGGCGAATGGAAGAGATGCCGTAATAGCGAATAATTCCTTCCTCTTTTAAATCTTCAAAAGCCTCAATGGTTTCTTTTATATTATCTTCCAATGTTCCTCCGTGAAGCTGATACAGATCAATATAGTCCGTATTTAAACGTTTTAAGCTTTGTTTGACGGCTTCTTTTATGTAGCTTTTGCTTGCATCCCACGTCCAGCCATCCTTTTTGTCATTCCATTTATTCCCAACTTTAGAAGCGATAATAATATCTTCCCGATTTTGTTTGAAAAAGGTTCCTAGAAGCTTTTCATTTTGCCCCATATCATATAAATCGGCTGTATCAAAATAATTCACTCCTTGTTCCATCGCAGCTTCTAAAATGGGAAATGCTGTGCGCTCGTCTGTTCCAAGGCTCATGCAGCCTAATCCTAATTGGGAAACATAAAGTTCAGAAGATCCTAACTGTGTTTTTTTCAAAAAAAGCACCTCTTTTTTATCATTTATTTCTTATTGTACCGAGGATAAGGAAAGAAGACAAAAAAATCGCTTTATACAATAGCATAATAGCGATCATTTGTTTTTTTTAGTTTTTATATTTTTGGTGTTTTCAAGGTCAATCCATTCTTTTACATATGTATATTGCTTGCCATACTGTTTAAGAAGATATTTAATTTGCCAAGCTTTGCCGGAATAAACGATTCCTTTATTATGCAAATAAATTTTCACACGCTGCCCCTTTCTTTGTCTTTATGGGAAGAAAAAAAGTATAATACAGTATATGTAATTACATAATGCAAATAGAACTGACTAGGAGTGTGTCCAAATGAACTTGCAAGAAAAAACAATCAGTACAAAAAAAATCTTTGATGGCAGAATAATTAGTGTTCAAGTAGATGAAGTAGAACTGCCAAATGGCAAAACCTCAACAAGAGAATTAGTCAAACATCCTGGGGCTGTAGCTATTATCGCTGTGACGGATGAAGAGAAAATAGTGCTTGTGGAGCAGTACCGCAAACCATTGGAAAAAGAAATTATTGAAATTCCCGCAGGCAAGCTGGAAAAAGGAGAAGATCCAGAACTTTGTGCAAAAAGAGAGCTGGAAGAAGAAACTGGCTATGGCTGCGATTCCATAGAATTAGTTGCCTCTTTTTATACATCTCCTGGTTTTGCAGATGAAATTATTCATATTTATGTGGCAAAAGGGCTGGAAAAATTAGAAGATGCGGCAGGATTGGATGAAGATGAATTTGTAAATCTAATGGAAGTTACTTTAGAAGAGGCGTTAGAATTTATCCAAAACCAACGCATTTATGATGCGAAAACCATTTATGCTATTCAATATTTGCAGCTTGCTTTAGGCCGTACAAAATAATGAAGCACTTTTTTGCAGATTTGCATATCCATATTGGCCGTACGAAAAGTGGAAAGCCGGTAAAAATCACAGGAGCCAAGAGTTTAACTTTTGAGCATATTATTCAATATGCAAAATTTCAAAAAGGCTTAGATATGATAGGCATTATCGATTCCCATTCACCGGAAGTAATAGCTGAAATAGAAGAAAAAATAATGGAAGGGCATCTTGCTCCAAAATTCGGCGGCGGCTTAGATATGGATGGATTAACGATTCTATTGGGATCTGAATTGGAAATATATGATGAGAATTGTCAAGGGCCTGTTCATGTATTAGTTTTTTTTCCTACGCTTGAAAAGATGAAAGAGTTTTCTAGCTGGCTTTCTCGCTTTTTGAAAAATATTACCTTAAGCTCTCAAAGAGTGTATGTAACAGGAATAGAGCTTCAGCAAAAGGTAAAAGGCATGGGTGGTTTATTTATACCAGCACATATTTTTACTCCATTTAAAAGCCTTTATGGAAGTGGTGTAAATAGGTCTCTAACTGAAATATTTCAACCTGATTTAATAGATGCTGTAGAAATTGGTCTAAGTGCAAATACTTATATGGCCGATTCCATAGAAGAACTTCACCGCTATTCCTATTTGACGAATTCAGATGCTCATTCCCTTGCCAAAATGGCGAGAGAGTACCAAATCATCGAAATGGAAGAAGCTTCTTTTGATGAGTTTAAAAAAGTGCTGAAAAATCAAGATGGCAGACGTATTGTTGCCAATTACGGGCTTGATCCAGTTTTAGGAAAATACCATGAAACTGTTTGTGCAAAATGTTTTCATCCTTTAAACAAAATAGGAGAAATATGTCCGGTTTGCGGAAGCAAAAAAGGAATTAAAGGTGTTTTTTCTCGAATAAAGGAATTGTCTAACAGCAAAACGGAAACAGCAAGGCCTCCTTATATTCATCAAGTCCCTCTTGAATTTATACCAGGTCTTGGCAAAAAAACGCTAGAAAAGCTGTTATCTTATTTTTCCACAGAGATGCAAATCATTCATGAAGTGCCAGAAGAAAAGCTGAAAACTGTTATACCTGGAAAAGTAGCGGATTATATTGTCGCTGCAAGAATAGGAAAACTATTATTTTCTGTTGGCGGCGGTGGAAAATATGGGAAAATAGAAAAGCGTGTTGTAGGTGAAAATAGCAAGTGAATGTAAAGTGCTAATCCTTATTTGATGAAAGGATTAGCGCTTTTTTTGCTTTTGCGAGCATTTCTGAAAAAAGTATTTTAGGAATAAATTTAATAGAAAAAATACTAGATTATCTGTCATATGCTTTTGGGTTTCGCATAGAATAGACTAACTGATTTAGTAGGAGGAAGGGCAATGAAAAATAGGAAAAAAAAATATCAGAATATGATAGCTAATCATTTTCGAGAACATTCCTCAATCTATTTATTTATCATCGTTTTGTTTCTTATGGGGGTTATTTTTGGCGCTGTCGTCGTAAATAGTTTAACATTGACGCAAAAAGAAGATCTATATTATTATCTGTCCCAGTTTTTTAGCCAAGTTTCAAATGGAAAAGTGGCAGACAGCAAAGATTTATTTATTCAAAGTTTTTCTCACAACAGCAAATTTATTGGTTTAATGTGGCTTTTGGGAATATCGATTATTGGATTGCCAGTTATATTGATTCTATTATTTATTAAAGGCATGGTAGTTGGCTTTACTGTTGGTTTTTTAGTAAATCAAATGGGGTGGCATGGATTTTTATTGTCATTTGTGTCGGTTTTGCCACAAAATATAATTGTTATTCCAATTTTTATTATTTCTGCTACACTATCAGTAGCGTTCTCTTTTAAAATGATTAGACAGCAGTTTATTAAAAGAATGGGAGAACCGATTTTGCCGTTATTTGCAAGATATACATTTTTATTAATTATTGCTTTTTTATTTTTAGCAATCTCTGCTGGAGTGGAAGCATATGTTTCGCCAGTATTAATGAAGTCTATTATAAAAACGGTAGAAGCTTTTATTCTGCCTGCATTCATTTAGTAAATGCAAAGGAAGAAAGAGAAAGAATCATTGATTATAATTATTTCAATGTAAAAATAATTTTTAATTCTTGTTTATAATTATTTTTATTAGGATTCTTTTCCTACTTCTGTTATAATGGGAAGGACAGTGGCTAGGGAGGGACTTTCGGAATGGAAAGTAGAATTGATAGAATAAAAAAGCTGTTGCACTCATCGAGCTATAAATTGACTCCCCAAAGGGAAGCAACAGTAAGAGTGCTGCTAGAGAATGAAGAAGACCACTTAAGTGCAGAAGATGTATACCTCCTTGTAAAAGAGAAATCTCCAGAAATTGGATTAGCAACCGTTTATCGAACATTAGAATTACTGACTGAACTTAAAATAGTAGATAAAATAAATTTCGGAGATGGTGTTTCAAGATACGATTTGCGACAAGAAGGTGCAGCACACTTTCACCATCATTTAGTGTGTATAGAGTGTGGAGCTGTGGATGAAATTCAAGAGGATTTATTAGGTGATGTAGAAAAAGTAGTAGAACGTGATTGGAATTTCAAAATAAAAGATCATCGTTTAACATTTCATGGAATATGTCATCGCTGTACAGAAAAAAGTGAAGAAGCGGCAGATGAATAAACCTTTTCTTTTTAGAGAAGGTTTTTTGCATTTTTAGGAAGAAAAATCTCTTTGATAGGTATAAAACATGTCCAAACTGGCATAGCTTTTATAAAGATGTTAGTTTGGAGGAAATATAGATGGTACAATGGTCAAAGATGGTATTTCGAACCATTAAAGTATTTCTTTTATTTACGGGATGCACGATTGTTTTTTATTATGCACTTTTGTGGTTTAATGAAGAATATCAAGAACTTCATCGTTATGATGAACCAGAAGGCACGGCAGTCAAAGTAAATAGTTCGGTAGGGAACGAAGAAGATTTATCTTGGAAGGATCGAATATTATTGTTTTATTTAAATGGGGAGTAATGGCAATGGAAGATCAAATAAAAGATTTTATGCATTTTTTGTTGGTGGAAAAAGGACTGGCAAAAAATACGCTAATATCATATGAAAGAGATTTAAAGGCATACGGCAAATATATTCAAAAGGCAGAAAAATGTACACTGCAGGAAATTACTCGTTTGCATATTGTCCGTTTTTTGGCTTTTTTGAAGGATCAAGGAAAATCTTCAAAAACCATTGCAAGACATATCGCCTCCATAAGAGCGTTTCATCAATTTTTATTAAGAGATCGGGTGTTAGAGAACGATCCGACTGTACATATTGAAACACCGCAAAAAGAACGGACATTGCCTAAAGTCTTATCTATGGAAGATGTAGAACGTTTGCTTGAGGCGCCGCAAATGGCTGATCATTATGGAAAAAGAGATAAAGCGATGCTAGAGCTTTTATATGCGACGGGAATAAGGGTTAGTGAATTGATTAATTTAAATCGAGAAGATGTGCACTTAACAATGGGGTTTGTTCGCTGTATTGGCAAAGGGAATAAGGAGAGGATTATTCCTATTGGAGGGGCGGCAACACGCGCTCTAACTTCATATTTAGAAGAGGGCCGTGCTTTATTTGTAAATAAAAACTATCAGGATGACAGTCTCTTTTTAAACCATCATGGCAAAAGGCTGACAAGGCAAGGCTTTTGGAAAATATTAAAGCGTCTCTCCTGCGATGCAAATATAGAAAAAGAAATTACCCCACATACATTAAGGCATTCCTTTGCGACTCATTTGCTGGAAAATGGTGCAGATTTGCGAGCAGTTCAAGAAATGTTAGGACATGCAGATATATCCACGACACAAATCTATACACATTTAACAAAAACAAGATTAAAGGATGTTTATACAAAGTTTCATCCTCGAGCATAACCTGTCTAATGGCAGGTTTTTTTACTATAGAAAGAAAAAGAGAGTGGATGGGCAATAAACGAAAAGCGTCAATAAAAAAGTGGCAGCTTCTCGATTGCTTTATGAATAAGAATGCATAAGAACAGCAAATTTCATCAGAAAAGCTGCTGTAATTGATAAGAGAAGAAGCTTTTTAATAAAAAGATGTCAGACTTCTGACAATGTGCTATAATTTTTTTGTTAAAAGCAGCGATGGCAGGGCAAGATAAAGTGAAACTTTAATCAGTGGGAGCCCCATCCAGCTGATTGTTAGTTGCACTAATCGGGCTTTATGGGCAAGTTTCTACCCATCCAGATTTCTCTGGCCCTCACCTGATTTTGAGGTGTAGGGTTACTGCCCGTTAATGCGAGGTAAAGGGTAAGATATATACTAGGAGGTTAGATGAATGTCATCATATACATATAAACGAATATTCCTGATTGTAATGGATTCAGTTGGGATTGGCGAAGCGCCTGATGCAGAAAAATTTGGTGATTTAGGTTCTCATACATTAGGGCATATTGGGGAAAAAATGAATGGTCTTCATATGCCGAATATGGGCAGATTAGGATTAAGCAATATCGAAAAAATTCAAGGAATCGAAAAAGCAGAAAAGCCACTTGCTTATTATACAAAAATGCAAGAAGCTTCAAATGGAAAAGATACTATGACAGGCCACTGGGAAATAATGGGTTTGAATATTGAGACGCCATTTAAAGTATTCCCAGATGGATTTCCAGATGAACTTCTGCAAACGATTGAAGAAAAAACGGGCAGAAAAATTATTGGCAACAAACCTGCAAGCGGTACAGAAATTCTTGATGAATTAGGGGAAGAACATATAAAAACAGGTGCACTTATTGTCTATACATCCGCTGATTCGGTATTGCAAATAGCAGCACATGAAGAAATTGTCCCATTAGAAGAACTATATAAAATATGTGAACTTGCAAGAGAATTAACTCTTGATGAAAAATATATGGTAGGCAGAATTATCGCAAGACCTTTTGTTGGAGAAGCAGGAAACTTTAAACGTACAGCAAATAGACATGATTATGCATTAAAGCCATTTGACCGCACGGTGATGAATGAGTTAAAAGATAATAAACTTGACTGTATTGCGATTGGCAAAATTTCTGATATATATGACGGGGAAGGGGTAACCCAATCTTTACGCACTGTCTCAAATATGGATGGCATGGATAAGCTTGTAGAAACACTAAAAATGGATTTTACAGGTTTAAGCTTTTTGAATTTAGTAGATTTTGATGCCCTTTTTGGTCATCGAAGAGATCCTTTAGGATACGGAAAAGCATTAGAAGAGTTTGATGCAAGACTTCCAGAGGTTTTTGATCTTTTGCAAGAAGATGATTTATTGATTATTACAGCAGACCATGGAAATGATCCCATTCATCATGGAACAGACCATACAAGAGAATATGTACCGCTAATTGTTTATAATAAGAAGATGGAGGAAGGACAAGAACTTCCAGTAAGACAGACATTTGCAGATATCGGAGCGACTGTGGCAGAGAATTTTTCTGTTGGTATGCCAAAGTTCGGGAAAAGTTTTTTACAAGAGATAAATTAAGGAGAGATGAGAATGAACTATACAACAATAAAGCAATCAGCAGATTTTCTAAAACAAAAATACGAAAATCTTCCTAAAATAGGGCTGATTTTAGGTTCAGGATTAGGAGTATTAGCAGAAGAAATAGAAAATGCAGTGAAAATACCGTACAGCGACATACCTGAATTCCCTGTTTCTACTGTTGAAGGACATGCTGGGCAATTAGTGTTTGGCACAATTGATGGAGTAGAAGTAGTTGCCATGCAAGGACGTTTTCATTATTATGAAGGATATTCTTTTGAAAAGGTGACATTCCCTGTGCGTGTAATGAAGGAGTTAGGGGTGGAAACGCTAATCGTCACAAATGCTGCTGGCGGTGTTAATGAAACATTCTCCCCTGGAAATTTAATGCTAATATCAGATCATATCAATAACATGGGGACGAATCCTCTAATTGGTCCAAATGATAATAAATTAGGTGCACGTTTCCCAGATATGTCAGAAGCATACTGCAAAAATTTAAGATCGATGGCTCGAAATGTAGCAGACAAAATCGGTTTGACTATTCAAGAAGGAGTATATGTCGGCAATACAGGCCCATCTTATGAAACACCTGCCGAAGTAAAAATGCTTCGAGTTTTAGGCGGCGATGCGGTCGGCATGTCAACCGTTCCAGAAGTGATTGTAGCTAGACATTCTGGCATGAAAGTGTTGGGGATTTCCTGCATTTCCAATATGGCGGCAGGAATTCTTGATCAGCCATTAAATCATGAGGAAGTAATTGAGACAACGGAAAAAGTAAAAGCCGATTTTCTTTCCTATGTGAAAGAACTGATTAAAGAAATAGGGAAGTAGTCTTTATAAAAGGGGATGCTGGGATGAGTTTTCGAATGGTCGATTTAATCGAAAAGAAAAGAGACGGTAATGAACTGACAGAGCAAGAAATTTCTTTTATCGTAAACGGCTATACAGATGGATCCATTCCTGACTATCAAATGAGTGCTTTTACAATGGCTGTTTTTTTTCAAGGAATGACAGAGAAAGAAAGAGCGGAATTAACGATGGCAATGGTTCACTCTGGCGATATCATTGATTTATCGGAAATTGAAGGTGTAAAAGTCGATAAGCATTCTACAGGAGGCGTTGGTGATACAACAACATTAGTATTAGGCCCGCTCGTCGCATCGCTTGGTGTACCAGTTGCCAAAATGTCAGGCCGAGGATTGGGGCATACTGGTGGGACCATTGATAAGCTGGAGTCTGTTAAGGGATTTCATGTGGAAATAGATAAGGAAGAGTTTATCGGCCTTGTTAATAAAAACAAGGTAGCCGTTATTGGCCAAAGCGGAAACTTAACGCCAGCAGATAAAAAGCTTTATGCACTTCGTGATGTTACCGCAACTGTAAACAGCATTCCGTTAATCGCCAGTAGCATTATGAGCAAAAAAATTGCCGCAGGCGCAGATGCGATTTGTTTAGATGTAAAAACAGGCGCTGGCGCATTTATGAAAACATTGGAAGACTCCAGAGAACTTGCCAGCGCCATGGTTTCTATCGGAAACAATGTTGGCAGAAAAACAATGGCGGTTATTTCCGATATGAGTCAGCCTCTTGGATTTGCGATAGGCAATGCGCTGGAAGTAAAAGAAGCCATTGATACGCTAAAAGGAAATGGCCCAAAAGATTTGACCGAATTATGCCTGACACTTGGCAGCCATATGGTATTTTTGGCAGAAAAAGCGGATTCGATTGAAGAAGCACGAAACATGCTGGAAGAAGTAATAAAAAGCGGTAAAGCATTGGAAACATTTAAGCTATTCTTAAGTTCACAAGGGGGAGACGCAGCTGTTGTCGACAATCCAGAATTGTTGCCTGCTGCCAAATATGCTATTGAAGTTGCTGCCAAAGAATCTGGCTATATATCAGAAATTACGGCAGACAGCATTGGAACAGCAGCCATGATCCTTGGAGCGGGAAGAGCAACAAAAGATTCAGAAATTGATCTTGCTGTCGGTTTAGTTCTTCGTAAAAAAATTGGAGACAGAATAGAAGCTGGCGAGTCCCTTGTAACGATTTACAGTAATACAGAAAAAGTAGAAGATGTAAAAAAACGATTATATGAGCATATCAAAATTTCATCTGCAGAGGTGAAATCTCCAGCGTTGATTTATGAAGTGATTACTGGGGAATGAAAAAAGTAAGATAAAGGCTAGGCGCCATCATGGCGCCTAGCCTTTATCTTGGTCTAAGGAGATATTTATGTTTTTTGTAAGTTTTATATTGCTGCAAAAAAGGGAGAGTGATGAAGAAAACGAATGTTTTTCATCAGCCTGACAATCTTATTTTTGCATTGTCAAAATTTCTGGGCCATTTGCAGTGATGGCTAAAGTGTGTTCGTATTGTGCAGAAAGAGATTCGTCCACCGTTCTGGCCGTCCAGCCGTCCATATCGACTTTTGCATGATACATGCCTAAATTCAGCATTGGTTCAATGGTAATAACCATGCCTTCTTTTAAGCGTTTTCCTGTATTTGGCGGACCAAAGTGAGGGATTTGGGGTTCTTCATGCATATTGCTGCCAATCGCGTGTCCGACAAAATCACGAACAACAGATAATCCTTCTTGTTCAGCAAATGTTTGAATAGCATGGGAAATATCGCCGACCCGATTTCCGACAACAGCCTGTTCAATTCCTTTATAGAGTGCTTTTTCTGTTATTTCCAGTAATTTTTTAGCTTCATCACTTACTGTACCGACAGCATAGCTCCATGCAGAGTCTGCTAGCCAGCCATCTAAATTGACAACCATATCAATGGTAACAATATCTCCATTTTTTAATGGCGTTTTCGTAGGGAATCCGTGGCAGATTACATCATTGACAGAGGCGCATGTTGCAAATGGATAGCCATGATATCCTTTTTGTTCAGGAGTCGCTCCCCTTTTTAACATATAATTTTCTGCAAAAGCATCAATTTCTGCTGTTGTTATCCCAGGTTTAATTAATTTTGCTATTTCTTTGTGGCAATCCGCTAAAATCTCGCCCGCTTTTTTCATTTTATGGATTTGTTCCGGTGTTTTGATAATAATCATCTTTTGCCTCCTTATCTCTATCCTTTACCTGTAAAATGTTTCTATTTACGAATTAAAAATCAACTTTTAACATAGCTGACTATATTCATAATGTCAAATTATATGGATATAGATAAAGTTTTATTGTGAAAAATAATATGGATAACATTGTATAAAATGAACTCTTTTGGAAAAAATGGAATCTATATAGAATGGAGGGTTTTATACATGAAACGCATCATATCAATAGTCATCACAACAGTAGTTTTAGCCTTAATGATAGTGTCTCCTACTTTTGCAGCTGAAAAAAAGGGAGAGCTAGTCAATAATGTAAAGTCAGCTATTCTAATTGATAGAGACACAGGTACAATATTGTATGAGAAAAACAGCAATGAAAAGCTCCCCCCAGCTAGTATGACAAAAGTAATGACGATGCTGTTAATAATGGAAGCATTAGATCAGGGAAAACTAAAAATGGATGAAAAAATCCGCACAAGTGAATATGCGGCGTCCATGGGTGGTTCTCAAATCTTTTTAGAGCCTGGCGAAGAAATGACAACTGAGCAAATGCTAAAAGGAATTGCGATTGGTTCAGGAAATGATGCTGCTGTTGCCGTTGCGGAGAGATTGGCAGGATCTGAAGAAGCTTTTGTTGAAATGATGAATAATAAAGCAAAAGAATTAGGTTTAAAAAACACAGAGTTTAAAAATGTAACAGGGCTGCCAGTGAATGATCATTACAGTACAGCAAATGATATGGCATTGATGGCAAAAGAGCTTTTGAAATATCAGGATATCACCAAATTCACGGGTACTTACGAAGCATATTTGCGTGAAAACACTGATAAGAAATTCTGGCTTGTTAATACAAATCGTCTTGTAAAGTTCTATCCAGGGGTAGATGGGCTTAAAACTGGATTTACAAATGAAGCGAAATACTGTTTAACGGCAACTGCTGAAAAAAATGGCATGCGTGTAATAGCTGTCGTTTTTGGTGCGCCATCATCTAAAGAACGGAATGCACAAGTAACAAAAATGCTAGATTATGCATTTAGCCAATATGAAACACATCCACTGTATAAAAGGGATGAAGCAATTGGCAAAGTCCATGTAAGCAAAGGTTCTGAAAAGCAAGTAACGGCAGTAACAAGCGAGCCTCTTTCATTGTTGACAAAAAAAGGGGAACAAGTGGATAAAGTGAAAAAAGAAATAAACATGAAGAAAAACTTAAAAGCGCCAATTGCAAAAGGACAAGAAATTGGCACAATAAAATATACAAAAGATGGAAAAACGTTGATTGAAAGCCCTCTTGTAGCCCAAAAAGAAATTAAAGAGGCTGGCTGGTGGAAATTATTTAAGCGCTCTGTTGGCATGTTTACAAAAACCAATTGATTTTTTATGAGGCTGTTTTTGTATAGATTGTTGCTGTTTAACCTGTTCAGAATTCTAAAAGGTTTTCATTGTATTCCAAAAAGCACCAACCTTTTAGAAAACATCCCTTTATTAAAATAAGCGAAAAGGGACTATGTCGAATGGTTGTTTAAATCGTTTTTTTTAGCGAATTATCACTAGTTTTGTCTTTGGGGAAGGAAATAATCATAAATATATAGAATTGACTCACTAAACCAAATTAAGGAGGCTATGGATAGTGAGTCTTAATATTGAATTAGAAGTGAAAAATAATGTTTTATGTATTCGATTATCTGGTGAATTAGACCATCACTATGCAGAAGAACTGCGTACAAAAGCCACAGATGCAATTGGAAATTATGATATTCGCCATATAGTATTAAATCTTGAAAATCTATCTTTTATGGATAGTTCAGGATTAGGCGTTATTCTAGGAAGGTATAAACAAATTAAACAATTGGGAGGAGAAATGGTGATATGCGCCATTTCGCCAAGTGTGCAAAGGCTTTTTGACATGTCGGGGTTATTTAAAATCATGCGGTTGGAGTCGAATGAGGAATTTGCACTTCAGCGATTGGGGGTAGCATAACATGAGAAATGAAATGCATCTACAATTCAGCGCATTGAGCCAAAATGAATCTTTTGCCCGTGTAACAGTTGCTGCGTTTATTACACAGCTGGATCCAACGATGGATGAATTGACAGAATTAAAAACAGTAGTATCTGAAGCAGTGACAAATTGTATTATCCATGGTTATGAAAATGATCCAAATGGTATCGTCTATATTTCGGTTATATTGGAAGATGCTTATATCGATTTAACCATTCGCGATGAAGGAAAGGGAATAATGGATGTGGAGGAAGCAAGACAGCCGTTATTTACGACAAAGCCTGAACTAGAAAGATCAGGTATGGGATTTACCATTATGGAAAATTTTATGGATGAAATAGAAGTGCAATCTAGCCCCGAGAATGGAACAGAGATCCGTCTGCGCAAGCATTTAATAAAGAGCAAAATGCTAAGCAATTAAGGAGAATTGTCTATGGATGTGGAGGTAAAAAAAGATAAAAAAGATACGTATTTAAAGGATCATGAAGTAAAAGCACTGATTAAACAGAGCCAAGATGGAGATCAGGCAGCTCGAGATACAATTGTCCAGAAAAATATGCGCCTTGTCTGGTCTGTTGTCCAAAGGTTTCTAAATAGGGGCTATGATCCAGATGATTTATTTCAAATTGGCTGTATTGGTTTGCTTAAGTCTGTAGATAAATTTGATCTTAGCTATGATGTCAAATTTTCTACATATGCCGTGCCGATGATTATCGGTGAAATTCAGCGATTTATTCGGGATGATGGTACGGTAAAGGTCAGCAGATCTTTAAAAGAATTAAGCAATAAAATACGCAAAGCGAAAGATGAATTATCAAAACAATATGGAAGAACGCCAACAGTTGGTGAACTTGCAGAATTCTTAGAACTACCTCCAGAAGATATTGTCTTAGCACAAGAAGCTGCAAGAACTCCATCTTCCATTCATGAAACAGTATATGAAAATGATGGAGATCCAATCACGCTTTTAGATCAAATAGATGATGGCAATGAAGGGAAGTGGTTTGACAAAATCGCCCTTCAGGAAGCGATCCGAGAATTGGATGAACGAGAGCGTCTCATTGTTTATTTGCGTTATTACAAAGATCAAACTCAGTCGGAAGTGGCAGCAAGGCTTGGCATTTCCCAAGTGCAGGTGTCTAGGCTAGAGAAGAAAATACTGCAGCAGATGAAAGAACAGATGGATTAGTTTAAAATACAAGAAGAAGCTGGCTCAAAAGTCGATTATAACGACGTTTTGAGTCAGCTTCTTTTTTGTGCAGCAGGAAAAAGTTTTGGAAGGGAAAATTTCAAGCAATAAATCATCATAAATTTTTTTTTATAGCAAATACTACCTTAAAAGGAATTCATATGTTAGGAAGTGATACATTTGGCAGAGATTGTGTATTTACGAATGAGAAACCGAATTCAAAAAAAACTTCATGATAAAGTACTGCTAAAAGATCTTGCTCAAATAGTCGCCGATCCTTCTTTAACTGCCATATTACAAGAAATATGTGTTTATAAAATTTCTGAACAAGATCGAAATATTATTGTGATTGATAGTATACAGTTGTTAAGAAAAATAAGAAAAATGAATGAAAATATTGAAATTCAGTTGATTGGTCCAGCTCAAACAATTATAGAAGTGATTTTTAAACGGAAAATAATGTCCATTCCGTTGTTTATTATTGTTTGGCTGCTGTTATTTACCGGTTCTGCTTTAACGATTATGAATTTTCATGAGGATGTCAGCATGCAATATGTTCATCAGCGTCTATATAAGATGATCACGGGCAAGGATGTAGACAAGCCGCTCATTTTTCAGATTCCCTATTCAATTGGACTGGGCCTCGGCATGATTATCTTTTTTAACCATGTCTTCAAAAAACGCTTAAACGAGGAGCCAAGCCCGTTAGAAGTAGAAGTATTCAATTACCAGCAGTCTATCGATCAATATGTCATTATGAATGAAAATAAAGAAAGCATGAAAAAGTTAGATGATCATTAATATTCTTTTTGTTATTTTTATTGGCTTAGCTTGGGGAACAACGGTTGGTGCTGGATATGTCGCTTTTTTAACGGTTTTTGGCATTATCCCTCGATTAACCCAGCTAACCAAAACAGGAAATAAAATTTATGCATATGAATGGTCTGTTGTTTGCGGTGCTGTTTGTGGAACTCTTGCTTTTTTAAGAGAACCAGTTTTTTCTCTGCCAGCAATTCTGCTGCTGTTTTTTGGATTGGCTGGAGGCGTTTATGTTGGCATGATTGCAGCTGCTTTAACAGAAGTCTTAAATGTATTTCCTTTGCTTGCTAAAAGGGTAGGCATTGATGATCGATTACTTATATTAATGATGGCAATTGTATTAGGAAAAATCTGCGGCTCCTTATTTCATTGGATGTACTTTGTTCCATAATCATAGGAAAAACATGGTGAAAAAAGAAAGGAAGTATAAAAAATGGAAAAAAGGAGAAAAGTTATATTAATTACAGATGGAGATGAATATGCAAGGCGGGCAGTTGAAATAGTAGCAAAGGAGATTGGGGGAAGATGCATCTCTATGTCATTTGGGAATCCAAGTAAACTCAGCGGCCCAGAAATTATTAAAATGATTAAAAAGGCAAAAAATGATCCTGTTTTAGTTATGTTTGATGATAGTGGATTTGTAGGAGAAGGAGCAGGAGAAAGAGCGCTTCGATACATAGCAACACATAAAGAGCTAGAAATATTAGGGGTGATAGCTGTGGCCAGCAGAACCAGAAGGGAGGAATGGACAAGAATTGATGTGGCCATTGATCAGTTTGGCGAATTGACTCCGTATGGGGTCGATAAATTCGGAATACCAGAAACCGAAATTGGCCGTATGAGTGGGGATACAGTCTATAACTTAGATGAATTGCACTTGCCTCTTATTGTAGGCATTGGGGATATTGGAAAAATGGGCAAAAAAGATTCTTATGAAAAAGGTGCACCCATTACAAAAAAAGCAGTGGAATTTATTTTAGAAAGAAGTGGTTTTAATGAGCAGCGAGACAGCAAACATGGTGACGATTTATAAAGATTTAAAAGAAATTGAACAATACATGAAAAATAGAGTTGGCTTAGGAAAAAGCTTTGATTTAGGAATAAGGAAAATCAAGGTTTTGCATCATGAAGTTAATTTTTATTATGTTAATGGATTATGTGACAGTGCTTTGATTGTTCAATTGATTGAACATTTACTGTTTCTCAATGATACAGACAGAGAACTGCAGGGGAAAAATATTTTTGAGGTTGTCGAAAACCAATTTGTTCATCAATCGGTTCAGCCAATCAGCAAAATGGATGAATTGGTCGATCAAGTTTTGTCAGGTTTAATGGTTGCTGTTGTAAATGGCTATGATACAGGTCTTGCCATTGATGTCAGAAGCTATCCAGGAAGAATGCCACAAGAGCCGGATACAGAAAAAGTTGTAAGAGGTGCCAGGGATGGATTTGTTGAGAATATTATTGTCAATACAGCCATTACAAGAAGAAGAATAAGAGATGAACGTTTGCGTTTTGAAATAATGAAAGTAGGAGAACGCTCCAAAACAGATATTGCTATTGGCTATTTAGAAGATGTTGCCGACCCTGATTTAGTGGATATTATCAAAAAAGAATTAAAGGCAATTGAAGCGGACGGCATTACGATGGCGGACAAAACGATTGAGGAATTTCTTTTAAAGCAAAGCTACAATCCATATCCACTTGTACGATATACAGAAAGAGCCGATGTGGCCGCAACACATATAATGGAAGGGCATGTTATTATATATGTCGATACATCGCCAAGTGTCATTATTACACCAGCAACCTTTTTTCATCATCTCCAGCATGCGGAGGAATATAGACAGGCTCCTGTTGTTGGTACATTTATAAGATGGATGCGCTTTTTTGGGGTATTTGCTTCCCTGTTTTTTTTGCCTTTATGGTTTTTAGTGACGATGGAGCCTTCTCTTTTACCTGAAAATCTTGCATTTATAGGTCCAAATGAAAGAACCAATATTCCAATTGTCGTGCAGCTGTTTATTGCAGATTTAGGATTAGAGTTTTTAAGAATAGCAGCCATTCATACACCGACGCCATTATCAACGGCAATGGGCTTAGTCGCTGCCGTTATGATTGGGCAAATTGCGATTGATGTTGGATTATTTGTACCAGAAGTTATTCTGTACGTATCTGTTGCAGCAATCGGCAATTTTGCCACGCCTAGTTATGAACTTGGGATAGCAAATAAATTAGTGCGTCTATTGATGCTGATTCTAGTGGCGATTTTCCACACACCTGGTTTTATCATTGGATCTACTCTTTATATTTTATATTTAGTTAATTTAAGAACGCTGAATGTTCCTTACTTATGGCCGCTTATTCCTTTCTATCCAAAAGCGCTTACGCATATAATATTGCGCCGTACGGTTCCTGGAAGCAAAGTGAGACCAACACACCTTCATCCTCAAGATCGCTATAAGCAGCCAAGTGAATAAAAAGAGGATTGTGAATTAACGGAATTTATGATACATTTGTTTAATTAAGTGGGCTGTTAAGAAAAAAACACAAAAGACAGCACGCCGTTTTTAGCGAGCAAGTCTTTTGTGTTTTTTAATGGCATAATCAGGATAGGAGTCCCCTCTTTTAAATGGTAAGATTTTAGGGGTTTTTCTTATACGATTTTATATTGGGAAAGAATTGAGGGGAAAAGATGCATTATTATGGAACATCGGCTGTTAATGAAGCTGGTCATTTGGAAATTGGCGGAGTGGATACACTGCAATTGGTGGAGAAATTTGGAACCCCAGTGTATGTGTATGATGTCGCATTGATTCGGGAGAGAGCGAAAGGCTTTAAAGAAACATTTGAGAGAATGGGTGTCACCGCACAAGTTGCTTATGCAAGCAAAGCGTTTTCAACAATCGCGATGGTTCAGCTTGCAAATGAAGAAGGATTATCATTAGATGTTGTTTCAGGAGGAGAATTGTATACAGCAATAGCTGCTAATTTTCCAATGGAGCGTATTCATTTTCATGGCAATAATAAGTCAAAAGAAGAACTAGAAATGGCCATTGAATATAATATTGGCTGCATTGTAGTCGATAATTTTTATGAATTGGGATTATTGCAAGAACTTTGCGAAAAAAAACAAACGAAAATGAAGATTTTGTTAAGGGTAACGCCTGGCATTGAGGCACATACCCATGACTATATTTTAACAGGACAAGAAGATTCTAAATTTGGGTTTGATTTGCAAAATGGTCAAGCAGAAGAAGCTCTTCTTAAAGGAATGGATTCTTCTTATCTTGAGGTGTTAGGACTTCATTGTCATATTGGTTCGCAAATATTTGATACAACAGGGTTTGTTCTTGCTGCCCAAAAAATCATCGAGCGCCTGAATGACTGGAAGAAGCGCCATCAGTTTGCAACAAAAGTGCTAAACCTTGGAGGAGGATTTGGAATTCGCTATACAAGTGAAGATCAGCCGATTCAGCCTTCTGAATATGTAGAAGTTATTATTAAAGAAGTGCAAAATAAAGCAGCGCAATACAATCTGGAAATGCCGGAAATTTGGATTGAACCAGGCAGATCTTTAGTTGGAGATGCAGGCACTACCCTGTATAAAATTGGTTCCCGCAAAAATGTACCGAATGTCCGCAATTATTTGGCGATTGATGGAGGAATGAGCGATAATATCCGTCCATCCCTATATCAAGCAAAATATGAGGCTGTTTTAGCGAATAAACCATTGCAAAAAGCGGATGAAGTAGTGTCTATTGCAGGAAAATGCTGTGAATCCGGCGACATGCTTATTTGGGATTTGCCGCTGCCAAAAACAGATGATGAAGATATTTTAGCGGTATTTTGTACAGGAGCATATGGTTATTCCATGGCAAATAACTATAACAGAATTCCAAGACCTCCAGTGGTTTTTGTAGAAAATCAAAAAGCTACGCTTGTTGTAAAAAGAGAATCCTATGAAGATTTAATTAAATTAGATTTGCCATTAAAAGAGACGGTTACATTAAAAAACTAAGTGCGATTATCGCACTTAGTTTTTTTGCATCATTGGATTGATCAGCTAAAAAAATTTTTAATGGCATCAACTAGACTGACAAAAAATTCTTTTACTTTATCTAAAAAGCCTTGGCCTTCTTCGCTTTCAAGATAGTTTGTGAGTTTATCTTTTGCATTTTGCAGCTGGTCGCCTACTTGATTCCAATCAATATTTAATTCTTTTAATTTATTAAAGAACTCGATTAAACTGTTTGTCTGCTGTTCAGTTAAAGTTAAGTTTAAATCTTTAGCAGCATCATCAATAATTGTTTTTAGTTCTTGATCTGTTTCTGGTTTTGTTTCGGCTACTTTTTCCTTAATTTTTGCCATAAGTGCTGTCGCATTTTCTGTACCGATATCATCGCCTAAGTTTGCTGTTTTTACCATTTCCTCATTGGCAGCTTGTTTTACCTCTTCAGGAATTTTGGTATCTGTCGAAACTTCGTATGCTTTTACAATTCCTGTTAATGCTGCAGTTCCAGAAACCGGAATTGGAGCTGTTATGAAAATGTTCGCATCTTTTACTCCAGCAGTAATAAGGGCATTTATATACATTTCATCAGTAACCCATGTAATATTTTTTGTTTTTACTGTAATGCCAGCATTTTTTTCGGCAATTGTAATAGCTGAAGAAGAAATGGCCTTTGTGCCAATTAAAGATTTAGCAATATAGTTTCCTAAATATTGATGTTCTTCTTCATTTGATATCGTGATGATTTGTGCATCATCTGGCGCATTCATCTCGGTCAATACTAATTTTTTTTGCTCTTCTGTTAGATTTTTGCCAAGGGTAATAATCATATCTCCTGTTGTAACATCAGCGTATGCAGGAATTGGCAGCAATAACAATAATGTTAGCAGAGCAATTATTTGCTTTTTTAGTTTCATTGTTTTAAGTCCTCCTAATGTTTCAAAAAAAAGTTTCCTAATTACTAGACGTAAAAGAAGAGAAAAAAGTTTCCTTTTCTATAACTGATTTTATTGTTATTTTAATATATTGAAAATAGGTGCTTACATTAAAAAAATAATGGAGGAAAAGGTAGCTTATTTATGGAAGCGGCATACTTATATAAAGAATGCAATCAAATTAGCAAGGGCCAAATTGTCTATAATCGCCATTTTTTAATGATTTTTCTTGGGAATACAGGATAAATCCAAAGGTTTAGAAGATTTATCATTGAAGAATCACCGTATTTTATGTATGATAAAAGAAATAACATATTTCGTCAAAGTAAGATATTATCTGCATATTGTTTTGGGAACATTGTTTGGAAGTATGGGAAGATGGGGAAAATAATAGGTAAATATGTTTTATAATAATGAGGGATATAAATGATTATTCGATATAAAAAAACATTTGAAAAAATTGCCATGGGATTGCTTTCATTTATGCCAGCTGAAAAAAATTTAAAAGTTCTTCAAGCGACGATTAAGCAATATGAAACAGAGGACAGTTGGCAGCTGTTTTTATGGAAAGATGAAGAAGATATAATCGGTTTAATTGGAATATACATTGTAGATGAAAATACGATTAGTATTCAGCATATATCTGTTAATCCATCACATAGGCAGCAAGGAGTAGGAAAAGCGATGGTGCAAGGAATCAGAAGCTTATATCCAAATAAGGATATTCAAGCAAATGAATTGGTTCTTGAATTTTATTCCAAATGTAAAGATATCGTTGAAAAAGAAAATATGAATTTATAATAAAGTGTTCAGAGGAGACGGGGATTTTCATTCTGCGTCTCTTGTTCTGATTTATGGTGTAAAAAACATCTATCGGTTTGTCTCTTTTTTAAAGGAGAAACAAATAGATGTTTTTTATTTTTTTTGCTGGCGCATAAAAAGGGCTTCTGCTCTTTCTTTAAGAACAGTTGTACGGTCTCTTGTTAGATGCCGATTAATGAAGATTGGATCTACAGGCGTTTGATCTTTCCATAATAATCCAAGTTCTGCTGCTTTATTTTTGCAGATTTCTTCTAACTGTTTATCATCTATCGGCAAAGAAAATCCTGGAAAAGCGCTTAGTTGGCCAATCTGTTTTTCTAATGCCTCTATGCTGAAGAATAGTTTGTCCTTGTTAAGGCCATATTTGCTGATATTTTCATTTTCTATTTGGAAGATATATAAACTTTTGCGAATCGTTTTTAATGCGCCAGCATAATTTCCGCGCCGAAAGTGGTAACAAGAAACGGCCAATAGAATAAAGGCTACCCATATTGATTGCTTATTCGCTTTATCCACTTGTTTCCAATAATCTTCTAGTATTTCATGGCATTCAAAATAATCCCGATCTCCATGAAAATGCACTAGAAAAAGGATATATTCATTTGGATACATCAAGAATTCCCCTCCATTGTTTTGTCCTTTTTTATAATATGTTCTTTATTATACAAAATAATTAAGAAGGATAGTCAGTGATTTGTCTTGAAAGCAGTGATTGGATTATTTTTCTGTTGGATAAAGGTATTAAATCATCTATACTATTACTAGCATTGCAAAAAAATAATGCGATTAACACAGGATTTGGTGAATGAAATGCAATATAATGTGAAAATTGATAGTTTTGAAGGTCCACTGGACTTGCTTCTTCATTTAATTAATAAATTAGAGATTGATATATACGATATAAATGTTGCAGACATAACAGAGCAATATTTAGAGTACATTCATACGATGACAGAGCTTCAACTGGATATTGCCAGTGAATTTCTTGTGATGGCGGCAACCCTTCTTGCCATTAAAAGTAAAATGTTGTTGCCAAAACATGAGGATGATTTATTTGATGAAGATTTAATGATGGAACCAGTTGAAGATTCTAAAGAAGAATTAATTGAAAGATTAGTAGAGTATCGGAAATTTAAAGAAGCAGCAGATGATCTGAAAGCAAGAGAGCAAGAAAGAGGGCTTATCTATACAAAACCTCCGAGTGATTTATCTGGCTATGTGGACAAAGAAGAAGATATAGCGAAAAAAAATCTAGATGTAACTTTATATGATATGCTTTCAGCTTTTCAAAAATTACTAAAAAGAAAAAAACTTCAGGCGCCTCTTTCCACAAAAATAACCAGGCAAGAAATACCGATTGAAAATAGAATGAAAGAGATTCTTCAATTTGTTAAACATAAAACAGGACGAGTATCATTTGAAGATCTTTTTCCGATACCGGATAAAACCCATATCGTGGTAACTTTTTTAGCGGTTTTAGAATTAATAAAACGCCAGCAAGTATTTGTAGAACAAGAAAAAAATTTTGCAAATATTTTTGTGATTGGAAAGGAAGTAGGAACAAACATTGAAAGCAAGTAAATGGAAGGGAATTATGGAAAGTCTGTTATTTGCAGCAGGTGATGAGGGGTTAACCTTAAAGCAAATAACACATGTATTATCCATTGAACAAAAAGAAGCAGAAGAGATTATTGACCAGTTAAAAAAAGAGTATGAAAACAAGGAACGAGGCATTACGATTATAGAGATTGCAGGAACCTTCCAACTGGGTACTAAAAAGGAGCATTCCAGCTATTTGAAAAAGCTGGTGGAATCTCCACATGCCTCCACTCTTTCGCAAGCAGCTCTTGAAACATTGGCGATTATAGCCTATAAGCAGCCAATTACTCGTGCTGAAATCGAAGAAATCAGAGGGGTCAAAACAGAAAGGCCTCTTCATACGTTAGCAGCAAAAGCATTGATTAAAGAAGTAGGCCGAGCAGAAGGTGCAGGCCGAGCGATATTATATGGCACCACAAAAGAATTTTTAGATCATTTTGGTTTAAAAGATTTAAAAGAGCTGCCCCCTCTTGCAGAGAAAGAGGAAGATTTGTTTAATCAAGAAGAAGCAGATCTTTTTTTTGAAACTTTTCAGCAGCAAATGGAGGAATAAAAAAAGAGCTATCCAATCAGTTGATTTTTGGGCGATTGGATAGCTTTTTTTATTAATTCTAGAACCTGACCTCTGCTATGGTGATACTTTAGTGTGCCGTAGTGTGCCGGGGGACAGGCACCCGAAAAAGACATTTGTTCATATCGGGTGCCTGTCACTTTTTCTTTGTCAAAACAGATTTTTTTAGTTGATGGATAGATGAATTTTCGGTGTTTTTATGATGGGGTTTTTTATCGTTTCACTTTCACAAGCATGTTCCCTTTTCCTTTATCATATCTTTTAGTGAGTGATTCTAAAAGCGAAAAGGGGTTAACATAGAATGGCAAGCTATAATGAATATGTAAAGGAAGTATTGATCTGGAATGAACAATTAAAGAAGCTGCTAGAATCAGAAGAGGTTCGAAAAGATGAAAGCATTTGGCGGAAGCTGGATAATTTCTCTCAATTGATGGAGGGAGTTCAGCGCAAGCAGCTCCATACAGAAGAATTGATTAAAATCCAGCATGAAGCAGAAGAGCTTCATGGAGCAATGGAAGGATATTTTTCTAGCCGCCAAAATCTAGGGACTATTTATATAAATGAACCGATTGTACCTGCCGGAGGCCATGTATTGCCTAATTTGCCGTATGCTTATAATGCATTAGAGCCATATATTGAAAAAGAAATTATGGAGCTTCATCATAAAAAACATCATCAATCATATGTTGATGGTTTAAATAAAGCAGAGAATATGCTTGCAAAAGCCAGAAAAGATGGAGACTTTCAACTGGTAAAACACTGGTCAAGAGAACTTGCCTTTCATGGTTCTGGTCATTATTTGCATACAATATTCTGGCATAATATGAGTCCAAAAGGCGGCGGAGAGCCAAAGGGAGCATTATTAGAAGAAATAAAAAAATACTTCGGCAGTTTTCAAGCCTTTCGAAAACATTTTACAGAAGCGGCAAAAGCAGTCGAAGGAGTAGGATGGGCAATTCTTGTTTGGTCTCCTAGAAGCAGGCATTTAGAAATTCTTCAATCAGAAAGGCATATGCTTCTTACGCAATGGGACACTATTCCTTTGCTGGCACTAGATGTCTGGGAACACGCCTATTATCTGCAATATAAAAATGACCGGGCAGCTTATGTTGATAATTGGTGGAATATTGTCAACTGGAAAGATGTAGAACAGCGCTTTTTAAAAGCCAGTGAATTAAAATGGCGTCCATATTAATTGGTGCAAGAAAAAAAGGTTTATTATTCGAGACGTGAATCTCGAATAATAAACCTTTTTTATAGTAGACAGTGGCTAGTCGTTTTCTAAATTAATTTGGTATGGAATAGATCCAGGTTTTTAAATTTGGAGCATATATCTCGATTTCTCTATTTTCATGATGCCATAGATAAATTTCCTCATTCATGATTCCGTTGTTTATCTTAAGGCATAGTTTATCTCCAGAGCCGTCTTCACCGATTGTTATGTAATCCCAAGGAATAGTTTCTTCTCTGCTATCGATATTTTGCCTGAACACATCATCCCAAGTATGTTTAAGATTTGTATCGTCTTTGATAGGAAATAGTATCTACTCTCCAATTTCTGAGTTATTGACTAATTGAAAAAGTTCTTTGTATTGTTTTGGAATATAGCACCTGAATTTTTTTCTGCTGCTTGTATGGCGGCTTCGTCTATACCTGATTTTTTTGTATAAATTAATTTGCGAGCTTCTTTCAAGGTAGTCCTTCCGTCCTGCTCGAGTACTATGTCTATTCTACATTATATTAAAGGAAGAGCTATAAGGGAATTTGATTAGATTTTCCCGCAACAGTCATAACCCCACTTTTCTCTTCATAAACTTGTACAAACCATTATAAGGAGACGAGGTAGGTTAAATGAAATTATTTAAAGTAATCATTTTATCTGTTATCACGTCCTTGTTAATACTAGCCATTCCTCAAAATACAAGTGCAGCAATGTATGTCAGTGCAAGTAGTGCAGTATTAATGGAGCAGGATTCAGGAAGAATCATTTATGAAAAAGATGCAAATACCAAAAGAAGAATCGCAAGCATTACTAAAATTATGACGGCAGTCCTTGCGATTGAGTCAGGAAAATTAAAAGAAAAAGTGACAGTGAGTGAAAATGCAGTGAAAGCAGAAGGTTCCTCTGTATATTTAAAGCCAGGTGAAAAGATAGCGCTAGAAGATCTAGTATATGGTTTGATGCTTCGCTCCGGCAATGATGCTGCTGTTGCAATTGCAGAAGCGGTTGGAGGAAGTTTAGATGGTTTTGTTTATATGATGAACCAAAAGGCAGAAGAAATCGGCATGGCCAATACCAATTTTGCCAATCCACACGGTTTGGACGACCATGAGAATCATTATTCTACGGCATATGATATGGCATTATTGACACGTTACGCTATGAACAATGATACATATAAAAAGATTGCTTCTACCAAAACCTATCGCCAAGATAATCCGACAGAAGCATGGGACCGTGTTTGGAAAAATAAAAACAAGCTATTAACATCGCTTTATGAATATTCAACAGGGGGAAAAACAGGCTACACAAAAAGGGCAAAAAGAACGCTTGTCAGCACAGCTGAAAAAGATGGCTTATCCCTTATAGCTGTAACATTAAATGATCCAGATGACTGGGATGACCATATTAATATGTTTGAAACAGCTTTTAAAAAATATACGATGGAAACCGTAATGGAAAAAGGGGATTTAAAAGATGTGGACAGTAAATTCTATAAAAAGAAATTGTATATAAAACAAGGATATAACTATCCAATAACAGAGGATGAACAGAATCTTTTTTCTGTAGAGTATAAGCTTGCTCCTGTAAAAAAAACATGGAAAAAGGATGCATCAAAAGTGCCGAATATTGTTGGGGAAGTAGAGATATCCTTTGACCAAAAAATAGTTGATACAATTCCAATCTATTATAAACATACAGAAAAAAAGGGGAAATCTTTTATCGACTATTTTAAAAGCATCTTTTTTGCCATAAGCGGAGTGGACGGCAATGGTTAATATTATTTGGGTATTGATGACTGTTATCGGCATTGTATTTGCCATGTTTAACGGAACGATGGATGAGGTGAATAAAGCCATTTTTTCGGGGGCAAAGGAAGCTGTTACAATCTGCATTGGCTTAATCAGTGTCTTGGTTTTTTGGCTTGGCATGATGAGAATTGCGGAAGAAGCAGGACTGTTAAAAAAACTGACTAATCTTTTTCGTCCACTTGTGACAAAACTATTCCCAGAAGTGCCAAAAAACCATCCAGCAATGGGCTATATTCTTTCCAATATGATGGCTAATTTATTTGGACTTGGCAATGCGGCAACTCCTCTTGGCATTAAAGCAATGGAGGAGCTGAAAAAATTAAATGGAGGAAAAACAACAGCAAGCAACAGCATGATTACTTTTCTTGCATTAAATACATCGAGTGTCACATTAATTCCTACAACAGTTATTGCAATTAGAATGAACTATCATTCTGCATCCCCGACAGATATTGTTGGGCCAACATTAATTGCAACGATTTTTTCGGCAATAGCCGGGATATCAATTGATCGTTTTTTCTACTATAGAAGATTAAAAAAGGGTGGATAATTTATGGAGTTTGTTTCCCTTATTTCTTTATGGATGATTCCTTCCCTGATTGGGTTCATTCTGCTATATGGAACATATAAGCGAGTGCCGACATATGAAAGCTTTGTAGAAGGGGGAAAGGAAGGCATTAGCATTGCATTTTCCATCATTCCTTTTTTAATTGGCATGCTTGTAGCGATTTCTGTATTCAGAGCAAGCGGTGCGTTAGAGTATTTTATGGGGTTTCTAAAACCGGTCCTCGATTTTGTAGGGATTCCATCAGAGGTGGCTCCCCTTGCGATTATTCGTCCCATTTCAGGAAATGCAGCCCTTGGAATGACAAGTGATTTGATTGCGACATATGGACCTGACTCATATATTGGAAGGCTTGCTGCTACCATTCAAGGGAGTACAGATACAACATTGTATGTTCTTACTGTTTATTTTGGGGCTGTTGGCATTAGAAAAATGGGTGATGCTCTAAAGGTGGGATTACTGGCAGATTTAGTTGGTTTCATTGTTGCTATTGTGGTGGTTACCTTGTTTTTTGGAAAATGATAAAAATATTTATGGCTATTTAGCCGTTTGATTGCACACTGCTATATCTAGCAGTGTGTTTTTTATGTTGTCGGAATAATGGATTAATAAAGACTTTCTTTGAAAATTCGTGAATTTATGTCATAATGCAAAAAGGATATAGCTTAATATGTGAGTGCTTTAAACAATAGAACGTGTTAAATGTTATGGTTGATTTTGATGCTATATGGATTGGAGATCAACAGATGAGTTTAACAGAGCCAAACAATAAAAAAGCAAAGTTTAGAGTATCTTTAACCGATGGCGAAATCAAGAAAATAATGAAAATTTTGAGGTGGCATAGATGGAAAGACTACAAAAAGTAATTGCGCATGCAGGAATTGCATCAAGAAGAAAAGCAGAAGAATTAATCGTAGAAGGCCGAGTGAAAGTTAATGGAAAAACGGTTAAGGAATTAGGAATAAAGGTGACTCCTTCTGACAAAGTAGAAGTAAATGGAATACCTCTTGAAAGAGAAGAGCCAGTTTACTTTTTGCTGTACAAACCAAGAGGGGTTATCTCAAGTGTAAATGATGATAAAGGAAGAAAAGTAGTGACAGACTTTTTCTCTGAAATTGTCGAGGCTCGAATTTATCCAATCGGTCGATTAGATTATGATACATCAGGGTTAATCCTGTTAACAAATGATGGAGAGTTTGCCAATATCATGATGCATCCAAAAGGAGAAATCGAAAAAGTATATGTGGCAAAAGTTAAAGGAGTTCCATCTCGGGAGAAATTAAAATTGCTAGAAAGAGGCGTGGAATTAGAAGATGGCAAAACAGCCCCTGCTAAAGTAAAGCTTCTTTCTTTAGATAAGAAAAAAGGGACGTCCATTATTGAATTGAAAATTCATGAAGGACGAAACCGTCAAGTAAGAAGAATGTTTGAAGCAATTGGTGCGCCTGTTATGAAACTAAAAAGGGAAAGATACGCTTTTCTTAATTTAAGTGGATTAAGACCAGGCGAGGCAAGAGAACTGACAGCACATGAAGTAAAGCTGCTCCGTGCAGAAGCAAGTAAAAAAAAGTGAAAAATTCATAAAACTTTCACAGTTGCCTAATGAGGATTACAATATCAACAACATATAAATGATATAATAATGGCGAAAGCAGTTTGGCAAGGGGGCATTTATGAAAAAGAAACGTTTACTTGTCCGCTCCACTATTTTTTTGCTAATAAGTGCAGCTTCCCTTTATACGATTTATGCAAGCATAGCCAATAAAAAAGTCGACCAGCTGCAAGTTGGCCAAAAAGCCCCTAATTTTATGCTTGTAGATCAATATGGAAAAAAGCAGCAACTAGAAAATTATAAAGGCCAAGGTGTATTTTTGAATTTTTGGGCCACTTGGTGCAAACCATGTGAAACAGAGATGCCTCTTATTAATAAAGTAAACAAAAAATACAGCGGAAAAGGCATTCGAGTATTATCTATTAATATTGGGGAATCCTCTTTGGCAGTAGATAGATTTATAGAAAAATATCAATTGGATTTTTCGATTATGAATGATGCGAATGAAGGAGTGCAGGAAGCTTATGCAATCAACCCCCTTCCTGCTTCCTTTTTCATCGATAAGGATGGAATCATTCAAGAGATTTATACAGGGGAATTAACGGAAGAAAAAATGGAAGCATTACTGAAAAAGATTAAACCATGATATCAGGTGGCGTACATATGAAACCAATCCAATGCGGCTGCGGCTATAAAAATCCATATGGAACAGAAATTTGCTGTGCATGCGGCCATGTATTAGGGGGAAATGGTGGAAAAGTGGATATGCGCTATGAAGGCAGTGCCCGTCGCTCTCAAACCTATAAGAGAACCCTTATTGATAAACTTTGGAACTTTTTTTCATCCGTAAAAGTCGGTGTTGGCTTTATTGTTCTTGTATTAGTTGCATCCATCATTGGAACGATATTGCCCCAAGTCCCAACTATCCAGACAGCACTTCCGCTAGGGGAATATTACAAACAAAATTATGGATGGTTTGGAGCCGTGTACCATACTCTAGGTTTTTCTAATTTATATCATTCCTTTTGGTATCTTTTTTCAATCATTTGTTTAAGCATCTCTTTACTTATTGCAAGCATTGATCGTTTTTTTCCTTTATATCGTTCTTTGAAATATCAGAGGGTAATAAAACATCCAAGTTTTTTTAAAAACCAGCATGTTTTTTTTCAACTAGCATCTATTAATGAACAAGAGCTAGAGTGGAAGCTTCAGTCTCTTCGCTATAGGGTAAAAAAGGAAAAGGAAAATGTATTGGCTGAAAAAGGAAGGTTTTCAAGATGGGGGCCGTATGTTAATCATTTAGGCTTAATTATTTTTTTGATTGGTGTGATAGCACGCTTTTTGCCTGGAATGTATGTAAATGAAGTAGTATGGATTCGAGATGGAGAAACAAAACGTTTGCCTGGGACAAACGGGGAATATTACTTGAAAAACAATCAATTTATTGTAGAAGTATATGATAAAACGAAAGAAGGAAAAGTATTTGAGGATGCTTTGAAAAAAAGAGAGATTATAGCGAAAACCTTTCAAACAAAAGCAACCTTATTTCAAACAGACCAACATGCCATTTTAGGTGAAAAACCAATTTTGCAAGAAGTAAAAAAAGCAGATATTGAAGTGAATAAACCATTAAAATATGATGGATATGCGTTGTATCAGGGAGACTATAAACTGAATGAATTATCTAAGCTGGAGTATAAAATAACAGAAACTGCGACAAACAAGGAATTTGGGTCCATTAAGATTAATTTGGCTGATCCACAAAAAAGCTATACTTTACATGCCGGTTTGCAAGTAGAGATAGAAGAGTATTATCCAGATGTAGCCTTTGATAAATTAGGGAAACCTCGAACAGTATCCAAAATCCCCAATAATCCAGCGTTTGTGTTTCGAATACATTCAGCAGATAAAAAAGTTTCAGAAGTCAGTTTTGCTACGGTAAACCAAACGGTTAATTCGTTCAAAAATCATCAGTTTACTGTGAAATTGGAAAATATCAAAACAAAAAATGTAACAGCTTTAACCGTCAAAAAAGATCCATTGCTGCCAATTCTTTTTATTGGTGGAATTATTTTTATGCTAGGTGTTATTCAAGGCTCTTATTGGAACCATAGAAGAGTATGGATAAAAAAAGTGGGAGATCAAAAAATTTGGATTGCCGCACATACAAATAAAAACTGGCATGGACTAAAACGGGATATCGAGCAGGTGTTTGGAATTATCGAAAAAATAAGCTTGGAAAAACCTGCATATAAACATTCAGGCACTAGAGGGGAGGAATAGAATGGCAAGTGTCAGCAGCGATTTTTTATTTGCTTCATTTCTCCTTTATATAGTGGCCACTTTGTTTTTTGGCGGGGGAGTGAAACAAAGGCAAAAAGACAAAAAAACGATGTTGGGTAAATTTTCAGCCATAGGCACCGCTATAACTATTTTGGCTTTTTTAAGCCATTTAACCTTTTTTATCTTGCGATGGATTGCAGCTGGTCATGCTCCTGTCAGCAACTTATTTGAATTTATTTGCTTTTTTGCATTGGCAATAGTTGCAGGTTTTTTGCTAATATTCAAATTGTACCAGCTTCCCTCACTAGGGGTTTTCACCTTGCCTGTTGTTATTGTTCTTTTGGCATATGCAAATATGTTTCCAAAAGATGTGGCGCCTCTTATACCGGCGCTCCAGAGTTCTTGGCTTAAAATTCATGTGATAACAGCAGCATTAGGGGAAGGCATTTTATCCGTCAGTTTTGCGGCAGGCTTTATTTATTTACTGAAAGCAGCAAATGACCAAAATGCAAAAAGCATAAAAGGGATTGAATTAATCATCTTTGCCTTTTTATCTTTTGTAGGTTTTATTCTATTAAATCTTATTTTTTCTTCCATTGGCTTTAAAGAAGAAATGTACATAGTCGATAGTCAAGGAGAAAAAACAGTGATTGAATATCATATGCCGCCAATCATTGGCCCAGCTGAAAAAGGAGCAGCTAATAATACGGATTTTCAGCCTTTTCTTACAGTGCCGGCAACAATAAATAGCGGTAAATTAAATAGCGTGCTATTATCTGTTGTGGCAGGGGGAATTTTATATATATTAGTTAGATTGATTCTCCGAAAAAGAATTGGCGCCGCATTAAAACCGCTGGTGAAAAATGTTTCATTAGATCTTTTGGATGAAATAAGCTATCGTTCCGTTTTAATTGGATTTCCTATTTTCACATTAGGGGCATTAATTTTTGCAATGATCTGGGCGCAAATAGCTTGGTCGAGGTTTTGGGATTGGGATCCTAAAGAAGTGTGGGCATTGATTACTTGGTTGTTTTATGCAGCATTTTTGCATTTGCGCATTGGGAAAGGCTGGCAGGGGGAAAAATCTGCGTGGCTTGCTGTACTAGGTTTTATTATCATTATGTTCAATTTGATTGTCGTGAATTTAATTATGGTAGGTTTGCATTCTTATGCATAGATAAAGGCGTCAAAGGTAATTTTCCCATTCGCCTTAAAAGAGACAATGTGAGTATCAACTATATGCAATGAAAAAAATACTTAAATCAGAGTACTTCGTATAGGAGGATTCATAAATGGAAAAAGAAATCAGACTGTTAGTAGTAGATGATGAGGAAAGAATAAGACGTCTATTAAAAATGTATTTGGAAAGAGAAAATTTTCATGTAGAAGAAGCTGAAGATGGCGAAGAGGCGCTAACAAAGGCTTTGGCGACAGATTATGATGCCATACTCCTTGATTTAATGATGCCAGGCAAAGATGGCATGGAAGTATGCAAAGAGCTAAGAGAAAAAAAAGCGACCCCAGTTATTATGCTGACAGCAAAAGGGGAAGAAATAAATAGAGTACAAGGGTTTGAAGCGGGAACAGATGACTATATTGTCAAACCGTTTAGTCCAAGAGAAGTTGTTTTGCGTGTAAAAGCACTTCTCAGAAGATCTGCAACAACAACATTTGTGCAAAATGACAGCAGCTCAAAAGATATTATTGTATTCCCATATATTACGATTGATCATGACGCACATCGAGTGCTTGCAGAAGGAAAAGAAGTAAGTTTAACGCCTAAAGAATATGAACTGTTATATTTTTTGGCCAAATCTCCAGATAAGGTTTTTGATCGAGAACTCCTTTTAAAGGAAGTATGGCATTATGAGTTCTTTGGTGATTTGCGTACAGTAGATACACATGTTAAACGTTTAAGGGAAAAATTAAATAAAGTATCAGAAAAAGCTGCAGGAATGATTGTGACAGTTTGGGGTGTAGGGTATAAGTTTGAGGTTAACAATGGATGATGTTTTGGAGGAGCGTAGTATTTAAATTATGGTTTACATTTTTACTTCTTATATCCATTGTGCTTTTTATATTGACAGTGATGCTGTTGGAATATTTTCAACAGTATCATTCTGACCAGACAAAAAAGGGGCTGGAAAATACCGCAACCAAAATAGCCTCAATTCTTAGCAAACATAAAGCAGAGGCAGGAGTAGAAATTGCTTGGGATTTGCTTGATGATGAGATGGGGGCTACGATCATTCAATCTTCTGATAAGGTTATTTTATCTCCGAAAGGTCAGGTGACAAAGCTTTCTCCTCATTATTTAGCGCAAAATAAAAAATTATCTGATGCGATTTCCAAGGGGAAAACAAAGGTCATCACGATAAAAGATCCGATTAATGACCAAGATCAATTGGTTATTGTTGGGACACCTCTAATTGAAAGCGGTAAATCCTCTGGAGCGGTTTATATTTACCAATCCTTAAAAGCATTAAATGAGACGAAAAATTCTACTACTAAATTTATTGTATTAGCAGCTGTGATTGCAATTGTTTTAACCACAATCTTTGCCTTTTTTTTGCTGACAAGAATAACGGCTCCCTTGCGAAAAATGAGAGAAGCTGCATTTGAACTGGCAAAAGGGAATTTTGATACAAAGGTGCCGATTATGGCACAGGATGAAATCGGTGAATTGGCGATTGCTTTTAATAATATGGCAAAAAGACTAAATTTTAATATTAATGCTCTAAGTGAAGAAAAAGAACAGCTAGGCAACATATTGAGCGGAATGGCAGATGGCGTTATTACGTTTAATAAAAACGGAAGATTATTAATCACCAACCCTCCGGCTGAAAGATTTTTGCAGCATTGGCATTATGAGCAAAACGATTATACGAAAGAAGGGCAAGTTCCAACAAAAGTGAACGAGCTATTTCTTTTAGCTGTTACAACAGGGGAAGAACAAATTGATGAGATAAAACTGCAAGGAAGATATTGGGTTGTTATTGTAAGCCCACTATACAACAAAGATTTTATTCGAGGGGCAATTGCAGTCATTAGAGATATGACAGAAGAAAGAAAACTGGATAAGCTAAGGATTGATTTTATTGCCAATGTTTCTCATGAATTGCGTACGCCAATAAGCATGCTTCAAGGGTATAGTGAAGCAATTGTAGATGATATCGCTGGGTCGGAAGCGGAAAAAAAAGAAATGGCGCAAATTATTTATGACGAATCGGTTCGAATGGGAAAATTGGTGAATGAATTATTGGATTTGGCGAGAATGGAAGCTGAGCATGTAGATTTATTAAAAGAAGAAGTGGAAATAAGCAGCTTTTTGCAAAAAGTTTCTCGGAAATTCAATGCATTAGCGAAAGAGAAGGATATTTCATTAATTGTGCATTCCCCATCTATAGCGCAAGCTTTTTATATGGATCCAGATCGCATAGAACAAGTATTAACTAATGTTATCGACAATTGCATTAGACATACTCCTCTTAAAGGCAAGGTTACTATTGATTGCAAAGTAGACAGTTCAGGTGTTACCTGGACAATCGAAGATACAGGAATTGGCATTTCCGAAGAAGATTTGCCTTTTGTATTTGAACGTTTTTATAAAGCAGATAAAGCTAGAACAAGAGGCAATTCAGGAACAGGACTTGGACTTGCTATTGCCAAAAACATTGTGGAGGCGCATCATGGTCATATTTCTGTACACAGTAAAGTAGGCAGCGGTACGACATTTTTAATCTATTTGCCTCGAATCCTTGAATAAAATAAGAGAAAATGACGATTATTCTTGATTCATAAGAAACAATTTCACATAATAGAACGTATGGGAAGGAGTTTAGATACCTTCCTTTTTTTATTAGTAGTTTTTTGAGAAGGCTGTTTTCATAGAGTTAGTTGATTTCCTTTCTAGGATGCTCGTTTTCCGCGGGAATTCTGGAGAGAAAATCATCTTCTATATCAACGGATTGAATGAATGAAACCTGTTTAAAACAGCGGTTTTTTAGAGGATAGCCTTTGGAAATGCTCTTTTCTAAAAAACGGTTGCTTATTAAATAAGATGAAAAAGTTTTTAGGGTTATTGAGCGGGATGAATATATGTAGACTCCTGTGGGATTGGCGAGCTAGGAGAGAACCGGCAGGAATGAGGCGGCGAAGCGGCTCTGCGCTCGCCTCGCGGAAAGCGAAGTGTATTTAGCATGCAAGCCAAAGGGCGATATACTATATGAAAACAGCCTTGAAAAAACGGGGGATTAGCATGCTGCATAAAATCGAGGATATGTAACGTAATTATTTTTGGTATGTAACAAAATGAATATTTTTTTTATGAAGATGAAACTATTGTTACATAAAGTTCGACTAATTAAAGGAACGGGGAGGGGAAGACATGAACTCCGTTTTTGATGACCTATACGACAAGTATCATCATGACGTTTTTCAATTTTTATTATATATGGTGCAGCATAAAGAAACTGCAGAAGATTTGATGCAGGAAGTATATATTCGTGTATTTAAATCATATAAGCGGTTTGAGGGGAAAAGCTCACAAAAAACATGGCTATTCAGTATTGCCAAAAATGTTGCGATTGATCATTTTCGCAAACAAAAAAGCATCAAAACGAAAATTATAGAGAAATTTGATTGGACAAAGCAGCAAATCAAAATAGAAGAGCTAATGCCAGAAGAACTTGTTTTGCAATCAGAAGAAATCCAAAAAATATATAACGCATTAAAGCTGTGTACGGTAGATCAGCGAATGGTTATCATTATGCGCTATATACAGGAACAATCGATTGCGGAAACTGCGAATGCATTAGGATGGACAGAAAGCAAAGTGAAAACGACTCAGCATCGTGCACTGAAAGTGTTAAAGAAAAGAATGGAGGACATATATAGAGAGGAGGAAGAATATGACAAAAAAATCCGAGTGGAGCGATGAAAAAGTTACAGAGCTTTTAAAACAGCTGCCTGCACTAAAAGACCATAGGACGAAACAGAAGGTTTATCAACAGATAGATAAAAAAATAAATAGGCGCCGCAAAGGAATCTGGAATATTCCCATAATTGCCACGGCTTGTTCTCTGCTTCTTTTTTTGATTATTATTAACGGCATTATTCAAAATGGGGCAGAAAATGAAACGAATAAACGTTCATGGGATAATTCTAATATGATCGCATTAAAAGCAAAAGATAAAATAGCTAAACAGGAAGAAGACACCTCGGACAGCCTAAGCCTCGATCAAGGCAATACGCTGCTCGAAGCAAATGCTGTTTATCAGGAAGATATACAAAACAAGGAGGTACTGACTTACCCAATCCCAGATGCTGCTATGCAAGTAGTTGTACCGATTAGCATAGTAGCAGATAACCCGAATCAGAATTCTCGTTTTCAGCTGTACATGGATAATATGAGTAAGTTGACAGAAAAGAATTGGCATTTAAAAGAATCTTATCCTATTCAAGCAGACATTCAATTTGATGAAAAGAACAAAATCGTGTCAGTGACTATTGAAAAAGAGTTAACTGCTTTTCCTTCCAATGGAATAAACTTTTATTCTGCTATCATAAATCAACAATTACAAAACGTTGGAGGAAAAGAAGTAACATTTATGACAGAAAATCAGCCAGGCATTGAATTTGGCAATTTTGGCGAAAAAATGTCTTATCAATATACCGAATTAGAGAACAGAGGATATTTTCTTTTAGCTTCCAATAAGATAGAAGGGAATCGTCCGTTTTATGTGCCATCATTAGATTCCTATCAAGATATAGAAACGGCTTTTTATGAAATGAGGAAAGATAATGAAATTTTAGGGCTGAAGTCCTCGATTCCCAACACTATTCATTTTGCCAAAATTATTAAAGATAAAACTAAAGGCCAGCTTACTCTCTTTTTAACAAATGGCAGTAAACTAGAGGAAAATGCAATTACTCTTCAAGCAATAGAATCCATTTTATTGACGGCAAAAGATTTTCATTTTTCCACTGTAAAATTTGAAAATGCCAAGTTAAAGCAAATTGGCAGATTTTCCCTTTCAAAAGCAATAGCAGTGCCTGTTGCACCAAATAAAAGAGATGTAAGATAGGAGAGTGTTTGTTTCTTAGGGCAATGTTTTAATTATTGCCCTTTTTTAACTAGTAAAGTTTGATTGTATTGCTTTTTTAATGGAGAATAACAGTTTTTTAGTTTTCTGGTTTATAGTGGTTTTAGCTGAAAAGTTCACTTTAGGGGGCGTGTTTATGACAAAAACGTTTGTGTTTGCACCAGATTCATTTAAAGAAAGCATGACGGCAAAAGAAGTATGCATTGCAATGGAACGGGGCATTAAAAAAGTGTTTCCAAATGGAAAATTTATTCATGTTCCGATGGCCGATGGGGGAGAAGGAACCGTGCAATCCTTAGTGGATGCTACAGATGGAAAGTTGTATTCTGTTTATGTAACTGGCCCTCTTGGAAATGCAGTAAAGGCCACATACGGAATAATGGGAGATAAAGAAACAGCTGTCATCGAGATGGCAGAAGCGAGCGGCATTCATCTTGTGGATAAGAATACCCGAAATCCTCTTGTGGCGACTACATATGGAACAGGTGAACTAATAATAGAATGTCTAAATAAAAAGGCGAAAAGAATTATTATCGGCATTGGTGGAAGCGCTACAAATGATGGAGGCACAGGAATGGCAGAAGCTCTTGGAGTGAAATTTCTGGATGGATATGGAAATTATCTGCCGCGCGGGGGAGGTTCTTTAAATCTATTAAATAAAATTGATTGTTCTCATATAGATAAAAGATTAGCTAAGGTAGAGCTGATGGTTGCCTGTGATGTAACAAACCCTTTATGTGGAGAAAATGGAGCTTCTTTTGTGTTTGGCCCACAAAAGGGAGCAACAAAAGAGATGGCTGAGCAATTGGATCAAAATTTAGCTCATTATGCTTCAATCGTTAAAAAACAATTAGAGATTGATATAAAAGATTATCCTGGAGCTGGTGCAGCAGGGGGATTAGGTGCGGGTTTATTGATTTTTACAAATGCAGTTTTAAAAAAAGGCATCGATTTAGTGATTGAATACTCCCGCTTAAAAGAAAAAATAAAAGAAGCTGATTTTGTATTCACTGGTGAAGGAGGCATCGATTTTCAAACACAGTATGGCAAAACCCCATATGGAGTTGCTAAAGCCGCGAAAGAACAGAATGTAAAAGTAATTGCGATAGCCGGTTATGTGGGAGAAGGTATAGATGTTTTGTATAAAGAGGGAATCGATGCAATATTCGGCATTATACCTAAGGCTTGCGGTTTAGAAGACTTATTAAAAGAAGGTCCAAAAAACGTAGAAAGAACTTGTGAAAATATTGCTCGTTTATTATAGAAACTATTTGCAAAAGCGGGGATTCCCTGCTTTTTTTGTTTGCAGTGGCTGACAAGCATTTTGTTTTATTATATCAATTTTTTATAATGGATGCATACAACAAAAAATTTGATGCATAGTTTTTCATACAACAGAAATAATAAGCTTTGTTGTTTCCTTTTTAAGACATATCTTGCCAGATAACCCATGATTTAAAAGAACTTTGTTTTTGGGGATTTTCGAGAAAGAAAAGGGATTAGAAGCTGATCGTAACCGACATCTTGAAGGCGTGCTTTTAAAATGGCAGGAACTTTTTATGTTCTCAATCATTATAAAGGAGGAAAAGATGGAAGATTACAGGAAGAAACAAATAAAAACAATGCGTTTTTTGACAATGTTTTGTTTATTGTTTTTAGTCAGTATAAAAGAAGCAGATGCCTCATCCATTGCAGAACGAACAAAGGATTGGGCTTGGCCAAGTGATGGCATCATTTCTGATTTATATAATACGAGAAATGGACATCATAAAGGAATCGATATTGCTGGAAGTATAAATGAATCAGTTTATGTTGTCGATAGTGGAATGGTGATGAAATCTTATTATTCCAATTCTTATGGAAATGTAGTGTTTATTAAGCATGCTAGCGGGCTTGAAACAGTCTATGCCCATTTAAATAAAAGAATGGTAAAGCAAAATGATCGAGTGAAAAAAGGACAAGTGATCGGAAAAATGGGGAGTACAGGCAATTCCTCTGGTGTTCATCTTCATTTTGAAATACATAATAAGGAATGGACAATTACAAAAAAGAATGCTGTAGATCCAATGGTAGCTTTAGGAAAAGTAGAGGTAGGGCAAGCTGTCCATGCTTCTGTGCAAAAGGAAAAGCTGACAGCTAGCAAAGAGAATAAAAAACGGAAATCAGTAGAAGTAGTAAAAAGTATGCCCTTAGCAGAAGAAAATAAAGCAGCCTTGCATAAGGATAAGGCGAAAAAGTCTGCCAGAAAAGTAATTGTTTATACCATTAAAGCGAATGATACATTATGGTCGATTGCGAAAAGGGATAATGTATCAGTGGCTGAACTGAAAAGATGGAATAATAAACAATCTGATGTGATTATAGAGGGGGAGAAATTGCTTATTAAATAAAGTGAAACTAACCATCAGCGGGGCACATCCCTTGCTGATTGTTTTTTTTGCACGATAGAATAAAAAGGCCGCACAAACATTGCTGCAAGTAGTGGGTACTGTAGCCTGGATTAGATTTTTTACTTGATAAGCTACTCCCCATTTAGGTTCTTGTTCTGCTCCTAATCGCTTAAGGGAGAGTCGCAAAACCTTGTTCAATAGAGATAAAACGCAAGAGAATGGGTAAAGTATGGATAAATGTAGAGGGAAGGACCGAAAAAAATAAAACCGAGTTGACAAATAGGGATAATATAGTTTAATCTATATAAAAGAAAAAATAATATTAACAATGCTGATTAGACAACTAAAGGCATATTACCTATCACATAAAAAGGGGGTAATATGCCTTTTTTGTAGCCATTTTTAAGGGGGAAAGAAAAATGAAAAAAACTGCTATTTTACTAGTTTCATTTATTCTATTGATAGGCGTGCTTGCTGCATGCGGAAATGAAAAAGAAAAAAGCGCTAAAAAAGAGGCTGAAAATGTAGAATTATTAAATGTTTCCTATGATCCAACGAGAGAACTCTATCAAGAATTTAATCAGGCTTTTGCGAAAGATTGGAAAGAGAAAACAGGACAAACGGTTACGATTAAACAATCCCATGGAGGTTCAGGAAAACAAGGAAGAGCTGTTATTGATGGGCTTGAAGCAGATGTTGTCACATTGGCGCTTGCATATGATATTGATGCCATTGCAGATGGAGCTAATTTAATTGATAAAGAATGGCAAAAAAGACTGCCAGATAATTCAACGCCTTATACTTCTAGTATTGTTTTTCTAGTAAAAAAAGGTAATCCTAAAGGGATCAAAGATTGGAATGATTTAGTGAAAAAAGATGTGTCTGTTATTACGCCAAATCCAAAAACTTCAGGTGGGGCAAGATGGAACTACTTAGCTGCATGGGCATATGCAGATAAACAAAATGGCGGAGATGAAGAACAAACAAAAGGATTTATGAAAAAATTATATAAAAATGTGGAAGTGCTAGATTCAGGTGCCAGAGGAGCTACTACTACTTTTGTGGAGCGCGGGATAGGCGATGTTTTAATTGCATGGGAAAACGAAGCATACTTAACATTAAAAGAATTTGGCTCAGATAAATTTGAAATTATTAATCCATCTATCAGCATTTTAGCTGAACCGCCTGTTTCCATCGTTGATAAAGTAGTAGATAAAAAAGGAACAAAAGAAGTGGCAGAAGCGTATTTAAAATATTTATATACAGATGAAGGCCAAGAAATTGCGGCTAAAAACTTCTATCGTCCAAGAAATGAAGAAATCTTAAAAAAATATAAAAATCAATTTGCAGATATTGATTTAGTTACAGTGGATAAAGAGTTTGGCGGATGGAAAAAAGCACAAGAAAAACATTTTAATGATGGAGGAACTTTTGATGAAATATATGAACAATAAAGTTTCTGCAATCGATAAAGTGATGGTGTGAAATGGGGAAAATAGCAATAAATCAAAAAGCTAACAAAACTTATATTCCTGGTTTTCGGCTTACATTAGGTTTTACCTTGTTTTACCTTTCCTTAATTGTACTAATTCCATTATCCATGGTGTTTCTAAATTCTTTTTCTAATGGTTTAGATAGTTTTTGGAATATCATTACAGAAAAAAGGGTGTTAGCGTCCTATAAATTGAGTTTTTTGACTGCTTTTTCAGCAGCGCTAATCAATGTTTTTTTTGGAGTGTTAATTGCCTGGGTCTTAACCAGATATCAATTCCCAGGAAAAAGATTTATTGATGGCCTTGTTGATTTGCCATTTGCATTGCCTACAGCCGTTGCTGGCATAACTTTAACTACTCTTTATGCAAGCAACGGCTGGATAGGCCAATTTTTTTCTTTTAAAATTGCTTTCACGCCAATTGGAATAATCATCGCATTAGTTTTTATTGGTTTGCCATTTGTGGTTAGAATGGTTCAGCCGGTGTTGGCAAGCGTGGAGGCGGAAGTGGAGGAAGCATCTGCTGCATTAGGAGCCAACAGGTGGCAAACATTCATTAAAGTGATATTTCCAGAAATAATTCCAAGCATTTTTATTGGATTTTCCCTATCCTTTGCACGAGCTTTAGGAGAATATGGATCGGTTGTGTTTATTGCTGGAAATATGCCATATAAAACGGAAATTTCACCATTAATTATTATAACGAAACTAGAGCAGTATGATTATGAAGGAGCTACAGCTGTTGCAGCCGGAATGCTGATTATTACATTTTTTATTTTATTTGGCATCAATCTACTTCAATGGTGGAATAGAAAAAAATTTATTTCTTAAATTATTAGTTTGAGATAAACAAAAGAAAAAATTCATTTTAATTGGATAATATACCTATTTAGAAAATAGCGTTTTATGTTCCATTTATCAGGAGGATAGGAATGGATGCGAACGTACAGCTTAAACAAAAAAACATAGATAATAAAATGAAAGTACAAAAGGAGCCTATGTTAGTAAAATGGGCATTGATTAGTATTGTTTTACTATTTTTAACGCTTTTTTTAGTAGTTCCTTTGATTGCTATTTTTGTAAAGGCCTTCGAAAAAGGGATTTGGGTTTATTTTGAAGCAATTTCCAATCCAGATTCGTTATCGGCTATTAAATTGACGCTGTTAGTAGTAATTATTGCTGTGCCGATTAATACGATATTTGGCGTGATTGCAGCATGGGCAATCACTAAATATGAATTTAAAGGAAAAAATCTTCTTATCACTTTAATTGATTTGCCATTTGCAGTTTCACCTGTTATTGCAGGACTTATTTTTGTTCTATTATTTGGTCTTCATGGAGCATTTGGACAAATATTGCTGGAATATGATATAAAAATTATTTTTGCAGTTCCAGGAATTGTGTTAGCAACACTTTTTGTCACATTTCCGTTTATTGCCCGTGAACTAATACCAATTATGCAAAGTCAAGGCACGTCAGAAGAAGAGGCCTCAATTATCTTGGGAGCGGGAGGATTTAGAACATTTTGGAATATTACCCTTCCAAATATAAAGTGGGCTTTGCTTCATGGAGTGATTTTGGCTACTGCAAGAACAATTGGAGAATTTGGAGCTGTATCTGTTGTTTCTGGCCATATTAGAGGATTAACCAATACATTGCCTCTTCATATTGAAATATTGTACAACGAATATCAGTTTTCAGCATCTTTTGCGGTAGCATCGCTTATGTCGGTTTTTGCGATTATTTCTTTAATTATTAAAAGTATTGTGGAATCAAAAACAAAACATCTAGAATTAGAACGGTAAGGAGGGGTGGCAGTTGAGCATAAATATTAAGAATATCCATAAAAACTATGGTTCTTATGAAGCATTAAAAGATATAAACCTTGAAGTTAAAACAGGAGAACTTCTTGCTTTATTAGGTCCTTCTGGATCAGGGAAAACATCCTTGCTGCGTATTATCGCAGGGTTGGAATACCAAGATCAAGGCATGATATTAGTCGATGAAGAAAATTTTTCAGAAAAGCATGTAAAAGACAGAAATGTTGGGTTTGTTTTTCAGCATTACGCTCTATTTCGCCATATGACTATTTTTGAAAATGTAGCATACGGTTTACGTGTAAAGCCGAAAAAAGAAAGGCCAACCAAAAAAGAAATTGCAGAAAAAGTGACTGAATTATTGGAGCTTGTTAAATTAAGCAACTATCATGATCGATACCCATCTCAATTATCTGGAGGACAAAGGCAAAGAGTTGCGTTGGCCAGGGCTCTTGCTGTGCAGCCAAAAATATTATTGTTAGATGAGCCTTTTGGTGCACTAGATGCTAAGGTTCGCAAAGAATTAAGACGTTGGTTAAGAAAACTTCATGATCAATATAAAATTACCAGCATATTTGTCACACATGATCAAGAAGAAGCATTAGATGTTGCGGATAGGGTTGTTATTATGAACGAAGGGAAAATAGAACAAATAGGCACACCAGAAGAAGTGTATGAAAGTCCAGCTAATTCTTTTGTTTATGATTTTTTAGGAAGCATCAATATATTTAAGGGAAGAATGGAGAAAGGAAAATTTGCTTCCGGTACTGCAATGTTTACTATTCAGGATGAAATTGGCAATGAAGACGGTATTGGTTATGTTAGACCATATAATTTTATTATTGAAAAACAGCCAAGTGATGAAAGCTCTATTAAATCCGTTATTCGCCATATCCAAAAGGTAGGGAATACAGTTCGGATGGATGCTGTACGAACAGATTTGCATGAAAGTTTGGAAGTGGAGCTGACAAAAGAACAATATAGCTTATTACAAGTAAAACAAGGCGATATTATTTATGTTAAACCAAAAGAGATAAGAGTTTTTAGCTAAATACTTATTCTTTTTGGAGAAAACAGCGGGAGAAAAGCTAGACTAAAAAAATCTTTTGAAAAAATGAATTATTCTTCTTCACAGATTGAAATTTCTTATGTATAATGGCAATTGTATCATATTAAAAATTAATATTGATCTATCTTCGGGGCAGGGTGAAATTCCCGACCGGCGGTGATGAGTATAGCTCAAAGTCCGTGAACCTATTTCGATAGGTTGATTTGGTGAAAATCCAAAACCGACAGTATAGTCTGGATGGGAGAAGATGGAGGTTCTGCGCTTGTTCAAAAATTTTGTATTTGCGAACTTTTATTTGGCGTACCTTTAAAAATTCTCCCTCAAGTGTATTTGCTTGAGGGTTTTTATTTGAAGAATATGCCAAAAGAGAACAGAATCTTTCTTCTTTAGGCAGATGGATCCTAAAAAGGAGAGAGTAGAAATGAAAAAAAAGATGAATGTAAGAACCTATGTAGGAGTTGGGATGTTAAGCAGTTTGGCGTATATTCTAATGTTTATGAATTTTCCAATCCCGCCATTTCCAACCTTTTTAAAGATTGATTTTAGCGATATTCCGGCATTGATTGCAGCATTTATATTTGGTCCGCTTGCCGGAGTATTAGTAGAGCTGATTAAAAATATTATTGATTATTTTATAACAGGCAGTGAAACGGGCATTCCTGTTGGGCATATGGCGAACTTTATCGCAGGCGTATCTTTTATTCTGCCAACCTATTATATTTATAATAAATTAAAATCCAAAAAAGGCATGGTTTTTGGATTAGTGGTTAGCGTTGTATTAATGAGTACATTGCTTAGTTTCTTTAATTATTTTGTGCTTCTTCCAGTATTTATGAAATTAATGAATACACCAATGAGTGGCCCGGAAATACGTCAATATGTAGTTTCTTTAATCCTTCCATTCAATTTATTAAAGGGATTCATCATTTCTGTTTTATTTATGCTGGTTTTCTCAAAAATGAGAGGCTGGATTATGAAACAGCAAGCTCAATACAACAGTGTAATGCTGTTAAGAAAAAAGGAAGCTGGTCGATTTTGACCTGCTTCCTTTTTCTTAAAACTATTCGAATTTAAGTGCGTCGCCTTCGAATGGCTCATCTGCAACTTTAATAGAGTCTGTTGGGCATCCTTCAAAAGCATCTAACATATCATCTAATAAAACATCAGGAACTTCTACTGTCCCTTCATTTTCATCTAACATAACAAAAGCTAAACCTTCATCATCATAATCATAAATGTCTGGTGCTGCCGCACCGCATGCTCCACAAGCGATGCATGTGTCTTTATCTACTATTGTATATTTTGCCATGAGTAAAAAAACCTCCAATATTTTAGTTAAGTTATATGCATTTTTACGAATGATACTCCTTACTCTTATCCTATTGTAAAACTGAATCTATAACTTTTCAATAAAAAAAGATGTGTTTATGATATAAACAACTGTAAATCAGTTAGTAAAATTCCTGTCTAATAACGTACAAATTTTCAAAATCCTCCTTTTTCATGATAAAATAAGGGGAGAAATACAACAAATTTCTACAATATCAGCTAAAAAAATTGTGTATGGAGAGAAACAAATGCCTTTTATAGAAATTATAGTATTGTACTGTTTACATAATATTTCTGGAGAAAGAACAATCTATTCTATTTTGCACATTTTAAATGGAAAAAAATCTTCGCAAACGATACAAGATATTCATTTGTTTCAATTGACCATGTTGTTTCAAACTTTTCCAGAGCTATCAAGAAAAGACTTCCAAGCAATTATGGAAACTTTAAAAGGGAATGGCTGGCTAGAAGAGCTTTCAGAACAGCATGTTGTCATCAGGAAGGAGAAACAAAGCGAATTAGAGATGCTTATAGTAGAAAACCCTATCCCTGAGCGTTTAAATGGGTGGACTTATCATCAGCAAACAAGTGCTTTTTGGGAAAGGCTGTCCTTATTTGTACAAGTAGCTGCACACTTAAAAGCGGGGAAACGCCGCTATATTCCGGTGCAAAGAGATCGTTCCATACAAGTATGGCTAAAGGAGACGCTAGCAAGCATAAATATTCCCCGAGATAAAATAAGCGAAAAATTGTATGGAGAATTAATGGCATGCCTAGATCATGATGACATCGATCCACGTTATTTCGTTATAAGATTGACGGGGTGTGATAATATTGGATTAACAGTGCATCAAGGAGCACAGCAGCTGCAGGTTGACAAGGATTATTATCATGTTTATTTTCTGTCCATTTTACATTTTATGATGGATCGTATTAGGAAATTGGAAGATGATTTTCCATTATTGCAAAAAATAATAAAAAAAACGGAACAAAATCTCCCTTTAACTCTTTCCACAGCAAAAACATATCAGTATATTCAAAGAGGCTATAATATAGAAGAAATTAGTACAGTCCGCCAGTTAAAAGAGAACACTATTGAGGATCATATAGTAGAAATCATATTAAATATCCCAACATTTCCTATTAGTGAGTATATATCAGAAAATAGTTTTGTTCGGGTTAAAAATTGTGTAGAAAAATTAGGAACAAAATCTTTAAAGTTTATTAAAGAAAATTTGCAGGATATAAGTTATTTTGAAATTCGGGTAGTGCTGGCAAAATTGGGGGATAAAATATGAATTTAGAAAATAAATTAAAAGAATTCTTTTCTTTTTCGTCCTTTAGACCAGGCCAAAAGGAAACAATTTCGTCCATTTTAAAGGGGGATCATACGCTGTCAATGCTGCCGACTGGCACTGGAAAGTCTTTGTGTTTCCAATTTCCAGGGCTTTTTTTAGATGGAGCCGTGATTATTATTTCGCCATTGTTATCCTTAATGCAAGATCAAGTGGAACAAATGAAGATGAATGGTGAAAAACGAGTAGTAGCACTTAATTCTTTTTTGTCGAAAAAAGAACGAGACTATTCTTTTACTCATATAAAAAAATATAAATTCATCTATATTTCCCCAGAAATGATTTCTTCTAGTTATGTATTAAATCTATTAAAAACAATAAAAATTGCCTTGTTTGTAGTGGATGAGGCCCATTGCATCTCACAATGGGGCTATGATTTTCGTCCAGAATACAAAAATTTAGGGAATGTTAGAAAGGAGTTAAACTCTCCTTTAACGCTGGCATTAACAGCAACTGCTACATCTGAAATTAGAGAGGATATTAAAAAGTCGCTTTTTTTAGAAGAAGTGACCGAAATTATTTATCCTGTTAACCGGCCAAATATTGCACTTGCTGTAGAGAAATTTTCTACAGCAACAGAGAAGCTGGAGAGATTGTATACATTAGTAAAACAATTGCAAGGGCCAGGCATTATTTATTTTTCCAGCAAAAAAATTGCCGAACAAACTGCAAGTTATATTCGCAGCAAAAGCAATAAAAAAATTAGCGGCTATCATGGTGGTATGACACAGGAAGATCGGATTTTAATTCAGCAGCAGTTTTTGCATGGGCATTTGGAAGTGATTTGTGCTACAAGTGCATTTGGCATGGGAGTTAATAAGGAAAATATTCGCTATGTGATCCACTATCATATGCCAACACAGATGGAATCCTTTTTGCAGGAAATCGGCAGGGCTGGCAGAGATGGATTAGACAGTATCTCTATTTTGCTTTATGCAAATGGAGATGAGGCATTGACAAGTCAGCTGATTGAAATGGAACTAGCGAGCGATATGCAAATTGATCAACTGCTGGCAAGCCTATCTTCCTATAGAAGCTATCAAGACTGGAAAGAAAAAGAACAGGAGTGGCGCCAATTTGTTTTTTCTGAAACACAGTGGCGAGTATTAGAAGCATATTTTTTATCAGAAATAGCTGATATGCCAGGTTTAATAAAAAAACTTCATCGTTTTAAACAACATCGGCTAAAAAGGGTAGAAATAAAAAGACAGAAAATAGCAGCATTATTAACATGGATAAACAAGCAGGAATGCAGAAGAACGTTTATAGCTGATTACTTTCATGAGAAAAAACCAGAATCTATGGAAAGATGCTGTGATAAATGCGGTTTAGATTTATCTTTTTATCATCAAAAAAGAACCTTCATAGAGAAGAAACATAATGAAGGTGACTGGAAAAAAATGCTTGCCCAAATTTTATTGCAAAGGGATTCCTATGATGAATAAAGAAGCATATTTTCAATTGATAAAAGAATTGCCGGACAAGCAGCTAATCAAGCATTTATATCTTACTCAGCTTTTATTACTGGCTATAGCATTTATTTTGCATACATTTATATTTAAAAGCGCTACATTAAAAGAGCTGTTTGTTATAGATATAAATGAGATGCTGTTAGGGGTAGCGGCAGGGGTAGCTGTGGTTGTATTTGATATTATAATGATGAAATGTTTGCCGGCTGAATATAATGATGATGGGGGATTAAATCATCGAATATTTAGTGCCAGAAATCCTCTTCATATTGCCATTATTGCTTTTGTAGTCGCATTTGTTGAAGAGCTATTGTTTCGGGGCATTATTCAAACTCATTTAGGATTATGGATCAGCAGCATTGTTTTTGCCGTTATTCATTATCGGTATTTATTTAATCGTTTTTTATTTGCTAATATTATTATCTTAAGCTTAATTATTGGGGCGCTATTCCAATGGACAGAAAATATTTTTGTTACAATCATTATGCATTTTATGATTGATTTTCTCCTTGGAATAATTATCAGGTATCGGCTATTTGGCTATAAAAGGGTAAATTAATGGAGAGAAGTAGGGAAGGGATGTTATGACAAGGGAAGATTCATACAGAAAGCAAGCGGAATTGCAGAAAAAAAGAATCCCTCGTGCAAATAATATAAAAGTTGAAAAACAACAAGAAAATTCTAAACAAGAGAATTCTAAAAAAGAATTGCCATCTAGAAGCAGTGTGCATCGAAAAAAAGGAAAAAAGAAAAAGATACCAACTATTACTTTATTAGTCATTATCTTTATTTTATTGCCTGTTGCCCTTTTACTGGTAAATAAAACATTGTCTAATATTAATTTTTCAAAATTGGTGCCAACAGAACCTGCTTCCAAGATGTTTGAACAAGTAAATATAGATAAAATTGATGAAGAGAATACAAAAAAAGAGGAAGAAACAGACCCGATGGAAGAGGAAAAACAAACGAGCCAAAAGGAAGAAGATAATAAAGAAGAAACAAATTCGGCAGATCAAAAACAAACTGCCGACGAAGCAGCAGAAAAGACAGCAGAATCTCAAGGAACAAGTTCGCAAACCAATAGTCCTGCAACTGGAAAAATCGTCTATCATGAGGTTGTACAAGGAGAAACCTTATTTACAATTTCCTTGAAATATTATCCATCTGGTAATGGGGTTGATCTTATTAAACAGGAAAATCAACTCACAAATAATGAAATTATGGTTGGTCAGACATTAAAAATACCTCTTCCATAAATCTATTGTGATTCTAACTTGTCCTTTTCCTTCATATGTTTTTATATAAAGAAGCATAAAAAACAGAACTGCTAAAAATAAACCATTGTTTTTTGAAGCGTTTATGATGAGCGAGTAAGGGGAAAAGGGAGGAAAAGTAATGGAAGCATCCATTATTAAGTTGAATCATCATACCGATGAGGCGACAAAGGAAATGCTGCAGAAGGTTGTTGAAAAAAAGCGGAAGTTCGAAATATTACATAAAAGGCATCTTTTTGTGATGTGGTTAACTATTCTATTCGCTTTTTTATATTTTTTATTCTTATACAAGCATATCGCTCTTCCATATTCTCATTCAATGGAACGGATGTTTTCCGCTTTTGTCGAGGAATCATTTAATTTATATGCGATGACTGTTATTATTGGTTTGTTTGGTTTTATGAATGTGCTAAAACAAAAAACAGATAAGGCGGAAAAAGAGTTCCACACTTTGCGCTGTGAAATCATTGATAAAAGCAAAGATTTATGGAAAAAAGAAGAAGAATGGAAAAATCGGCATCAAATATTTGAAATGATGAAAAAAGAATATGATATTAATTTATTTTATGAATCAAAATAAAGAGAGTTTCATTTGCTTTAGCTTTTTTGCAAATGACTCTCTATTTTTTCTAGCTTTAGAATATTTTTTTGCGGTTTTGATCTTCTTTAATAATTTCGACTGCTTCGCGAAATCGTTGAGAATGAATAATTTCTCTTTCCCGCAAAAAGCGCAGGCTGTCATTTAAATCCGGATCATCACTCATATTAATAATCCATTGATAGGTTGCTCTTGCTTTTTCTTCTGCAGCAATATCTTCATATAAATCGGCAATAGGGTCCCCTTTTGCAGCAATATATGTGGCAGTCCATGGATTCCCAGCAGCATCATGATAAAATAAGGCATGTTCATGATTAGCATAATGGTCTCCAAGACCGGCTGCTTTTAATTGGTCAGGAGTAGCATCTTTAGTTAATTTACAAATTGATAACAAAATGCAATTATGTTAAAATACAGATATATCAACATTTTATAGTATTTAAGGTGGTGCATTATGAGTACAAAAATGAACAAAATAAAGAAAGTAGCTATATACAGTCGCAAAAGTAGACCTGATGAGACTGATGAGGTGCTTCAAAGACAATTAGCTGTACTTCTAGACATTTGTTCTAAAAATAATTGGGAGTATGATGTTTTTCAGGAAGTAGGCTCATCACAAGATATAAATCCTGAGTTAAACAAAATGTTAGCAAAGTTACAGGACTTTCATTATGATGCTGTGGTAACTACTGAGCAAAGCAGGCTAGGCAGGAATGATGTAGTTATTGCACAGGTTAAACATGTACTAGCTACATATGGGGTTAAACTCATTACTCCTACTCAAACTCTTGACCTTGCTACTCAGGAAGGTACTTTATATAGTGATATGCAGACACTTGTAGATAAACAGGAGTATTTAAACACTAGAAAAAGACTTATCAGAGGTAAAAGACAATCAGCTAAGACAGGCAATTGGGTAGGTGGCAGGACTCCTGTAGGTTATAAATATGATTCTGTATCAAAGAGATTAGTACCTAATGAATATGCACCAGTAATTGAAAGAATATTCAGACTCTATCTTTTAGGTAAGTCTACAACAAACATAGCTGAACAGTTTGAGCTTGAGGGTGTTTTCACTCCGCAAGGCTTTAAATGGGATAAGGCAAGAATAGCAGTAGTTTTGGCTAATCCTGCATATAAAGGCACTGCTGTCTATGGTAAAACAAAGGTATCTAAAATAAGCAGAAAGCCCTCAGGTGCTCCTAGACAATTTAAGACTACAGAGGAGGAGCAGATTATTATAGATGATGCTCATCAATCTATTGTATCTCCTGAGGATTGGGAGAGAGTGCGACTTATTAGGGAAAGCAGAAACAGTAAGCCTCCATCAGCTAGAATAGGAAAGGTTATCTTTACAGGTTTAATTAAATGCTCTCTTTGTGGCAGAATTCAGAGTTTCCAGAGGAGAAAAGGAAAAGAGCTGAGGATTACATCTTGTCAAACAAGGCATTATAAAGAGGACGGCTCATATACTGTCTGTGAAAATAAAGGAGTCAGATTAGATAAGTTTGAGAAGTTATTTTATTTTCAGTTTGAGGGTTTTGTTAATGCTCTAAAGCAGCATCTAGATGATATTAAAAACTATATTCCTATAGGTGAGGTTATTAATCGTGCTGATGAGAAAGTATCCATTGAAAAAGCAATTAAGAGCAAAGGACAAGAGATAAAAAGGGTGCAAAAAGGTTTTCAGATGGGAGGCTATACTGATGAGGAGTTTACTCAAGCCATTAAGGAAATTAGGAATCAAATAACACAGCTAGAACAAGAATTAGAGGGATTGAATAATAAATCCCAAATTGAGGAGATAAATGAACTAGAGGACTCTGTAAGCAAATTAAGAGCTATTCTAGAAGGTAACACGAAAATGTGTAAAAGTGATATAAATGCTCTGCTGCGTAAGCATATTGACTATATTGAATATACCAGAATTGGAGACCATAAAGCAGAGGTAGAAATTAAGGTGCATTATAAAGGAAGGGAAACTTTATCTTGATTAGGCGAGAAGACACCATGGAGAGGTGATTAAGAGCTAAATAGGCTCTTTTTTTACAAGAATGTCAGAGGATGAATTCTCTTTAAATACTTTGGGAGGCAATTAGGATGTTTGTCATAAGCTTTCTTTTTTCTCTAATGAGTATGAGGAGTCAGTAATTAGGACAACTCATAGCCTCATACATTGTATTGGGGAGAGGATGCATCATGACAGAACAGAAAACAGTTACTAAGGTTATTAAAGGTACAGAGCTAAAAGGTACTTATGTAGACGAGAATACTATTTATATTGAGGGATTAGGAATAGTTAAAAAAACAGGAGAGTTAGACCTGAGGAATTTTATAAAGGATGCAATGAGCTTACCTTCTTTTTGGAGGTAGTTTTTTTATGCTCTTTTTGAGGTATAAATATTAAGGAAGAAAAGTATATTGTATAATATTGCATATTAAGAATGATTAGTTTATAAATCATAGTGGCAATCATTTCTAAGTGAGCAAATTCTTCTGTCCCGATATCGGTAAGCAAGCCGATGACACGATCAGGAATAGAATAGCGCTGGTTTAGATAACGTAATGCAGCGGCTAACTCTCCATCAGCACCACCATACTGTTCAATTAAAAATTTGGCAAGCATAGGATTACAAGTGCTCACTTTTACTGGGTACTGCAATTTTTTTTCGTATAGCCACATTGGATTTCATCTCCTTTAGTTAATTTATACTTGCCATGGCCAAGGAGCAGAGTCCCAGTCCCAAGGGGTGTCAGAATAGCTATTCCCATATTGCAGCAAGGGACCATATTTACTTTCATAAAGCTTTTTGAATTTTTCTCTTTCTTTTACATAATGATTAAATTGGTTGATGGCATCTTTATCATGAGGATGGGTATCTAAATATAAAGTAAGTTCCACAAGTACAAAGTCTACAGCTTGAAGTTGTTCTAAAAGCTGATAATATTCTTTTGGAAGTTGCTTCATAAAGGATTCTCTCCTTTTTTGTTTTCATATGGACTATAATAAGGATCATAAAATGCTTTCCATAAAGTTCCTGCCTTTAATGCTTCCATCGGTGAAAATTGCGGCAAATGCGGTGGTTGAAATCCCATATAAAGATTAGGGGGAGTAGAATAGGTTTTTGTTTTTATTGGTGGACATGGATCGAATGGGCCTATATATGGCTGATATTGTTTATAAAATGAATTCATAAAATATCCTCCTTTATTTAAAATGTTTTCATTCTTTAAATAATATGAGCCTGATTTATTTTCATGCTTCTTTTTATCGTTAATAAATGTAAAAAAATAGAAATATAATGTAGAATCTGGTTCTGTATTTTTTACTCTAAAATAGAAAGGAAGGTAATTATGCTACCATTCATGCTCTTATTGGCTGTTTTTGTTCTGTTTATTGGAGTTTTGCTGCTTGTCAAAATGCATCAGCAAGCCAATGAAAATACAGTGAAATATGAACTGATTTATTTTCCGGATTTTCCCCGATCTTTTCAGGAAGTTTCCCTTTTTTTTATTTCGGATATACATAAAAGAACTGTTGCAGACAGTCTAATCAATGAAGTGAAAGATATAGCTGATATCGTAATAATAGGGGGAGATTTAACAGAAAAAGGAGTATCTTTTGAACAGATCAGAAAAAATATTCAAAAACTAAAATTAATTGGCCATATTTATTTTGTTTGGGGAAATAATGATTATGAAGTAGATTCAGATCGTTTAAAACAGTTGTTTGCAGAGGAAAAAGTCTCAGTACTTGATAATAAATCCATAACCTTTAATTCAGAAGGAGGGGAAAAATGGTCATTGGTTGGAATTGAGGATTATTCGATGGAATTGGATGATTTAGAAGGTGCTTTAGCGCAAACAAAAGAAGATGTTTTTAAAATTTTATTAAGCCATAATCCTAAAATAATGGAAAAGATAAAAGAAGAGCATAAAATATCTTTTGTGTTAAGCGGGCATACACATGGAGGACAAATTAGGATTTTTGGAATAGGGCCATATGAAATTGGAAAAACAAAAGTAATAGGCAATACAACTATACTTGTCAGCAACGGGTATGGAACAACCAAGGTTCCTCTTCGTCTCGGTGCAAAACCAGAGACTCATCTCATTAAGATTAAAAATAAACTAGATCAATAAATCTGGGAAAGCAAAACTAGAAGCAAATAGGGGACTGTTCTTTTTTTAAATAAAGTGCAACTTACAAGAAGGTTTTTGGCCGATTAGATTTGTCATTTTCAAAAGCCAGTTAATGCGCCATGAACTTGCTATTTGGATGAGCAAATAAGGGGAAAAGGCATTATAAGGTATTGTTATGCTAGCCATGTTTAATATCATCATATAGGTAGAGAAAACATGAGAAATATTATATCCATTCCTTTGAAAGTATCACCTTTTGACTTTTGTTTCATAAGCTACAGTAAGAGTTTTTTCAGAGGAGCAGGAGGCAATGCTATGCGCTTAGAGAGATTAAATTATAACAGAATAAAAATACACCTGACTTTTGATGATTTATATGAACGTGGTTTAACGAAAGAAGACATATGGAAAGACTCGATAAAATGGCAGTATTTTTTTCATGAAATGCTAGAAGAAGCAAATGTTCTTTTCGATATAGAAATACAAGGTTCTGTTGCTGTTGAAATCTTCTCTTTGAAAGCACAGGGAATGGTAATGATTTTAACCATGAGCGACAGTTTAGAAGAAGACGAGGAAGAGCTTTTAAATGAGGGCTTTTTGGAAATGCAAGTTACTGTTGAAGAGACAATCGATATATTATTTGAGTTTATGGAATTGGAAGATGTGATTCAAGTCTGCAAACAGCTGAAAAGTCTTAACTTGAACGGTGGAGCGCTATTAAGCAAAAACGGACACTACTATTTAATGTTTAAAGAGATGACGGCAAAAGAAGAGGAGCGGGCAGTAGCTATTTTAGGTGAATATGGAGAGCCTTCTTTAATAAGCATCCATGTTTTGGAGGAATATGGGAAAAAAATTTGTGCCGATTGTGCAATTGAAACAATTACTACTTATTTTTAATGTCATACTTAATAGCTCGTTAAAAAGATAAAGTTCATTCTGAAGACTTTAAAAATTTGCAGCGTTAACTTATTTTTTCTCTTTTTATAAATAAAGGAAGGAAGGAGAAGAAAAGGTTTTCCAAATTTTTAAGGCAACGGAGAAGCTTTATTTTTTTATTGAAAAATAAGCAAATAATGTCGTTGTTTTCAGTTTGCATCATATATTTTACATAGATAAAAGCAGATGAAAGGGTTTTTTTCAAAAAAAGAAGGAAACAGACAAAAATAATTTATAATGAGATGCCTAAAAAAATGAAACGATGAGTACATCTTCATTGGTAAATGTTATGAAAAATGTTAAAATGAAAGAAAGTTTTATTCTCTTTTACCAGAGAATAAAACGTTAGAAATAGAAGACAAATCATTATGATGAAAATAGAGACTTTTGAAATTTTACAGGGAGATGACGGACAAAGACTATGTTATTCGAATATATTATTATTAGGGATGACTGTATAATGAAAACCATCTAACCATAATGGAAAAAGGAATTAATAAAATGATTTAACGGATTGAAAAGTTTTCTTGCAATAAAATAAAAGGCAGGTATACTAGTTTAGACTGTATGATGGAGATGCATGTTGAAATAAATAGAATTATTGTTTAGCAAGCATTTCTTTAAAGTGATTTTTTATTATTAAGAGGCAAATTTGGACTTGCCGACAAAAGTATAAACGGTGCACGACTAATTGATAATTAATTTTGTAGTTTTTTAGGAGGATTTCAAAATGGTAGCCAAAAAATCTAACGAGAAAAAACAAACAGATGAGCAGCATGATGTTTTACAATCAACACAAACGGTTATTCAAAAAGCGTTAAGCAAGCTTGGATATTCTGATGAAGTATATGAGTTGCTAAAAGAACCGATTAGAATGATGACTGTTAAGATTCCCGTGAGAATGGATGATGGAACAGTAAAAATATTCACAGGCTACCGGGCGCAACATAATGATGCTGTTGGACCAACTAAAGGCGGAATTCGTTTTCATCCACATGTAACAGAAAAAGAAGTAAAAGCATTGTCGATTTGGATGAGCTTAAAATGCGGAATTGTTGATTTGCCGTATGGAGGCGGAAAAGGAGGAATCGTCTGTGATCCAAGGGATATGTCGTTCCGTGAATTAGAGCGGCTGAGTCGAGGTTATGTTCGAGCAATCAGCCAAATAGTCGGCCCTACTAAAGATATTCCTGCTCCAGATGTATTTACCAATTCGCAGATAATGGCTTGGATGATGGACGAGTACAGCCGAATCGATGAATTTAATTCTCCAGGCTTTATAACAGGAAAACCGCTAGTATTAGGGGGATCACATGGAAGAGAAACAGCAACAGCAAAAGGGGTAACAATTTGTATAAGAGAAGCGGCGAAAAAGAAAGGAATTTCCATTGAAGGAGCTCGTGTAGTGGTTCAAGGGTTTGGAAATGCAGGAAGTTTCCTAGCTAAATTTATGCATGATGCAGGTGCAAAAATAATTGGCATATCTGATGCATATGGTGCTCTGCATGATCCAGAGGGATTGGATATTGATTATTTATTAGATAGAAGAGACAGTTTTGGAACAGTTACAAACTTATTTAATAAGACAATTACCAATCAGGAGCTATTAGAATTAGAATGTGACATTTTAGTGCCTGCCGCAATTGAAAATCAAATTACCGAAAAAAATGCAGATAACATAAAAGCAAGCATCGTCGTAGAAGCAGCAAATGGCCCAACTACATTAGAAGCAACAAGGATTTTGACAGACAAAGGAGTGCTGTTAGTGCCGGATGTTTTGGCATCAGCAGGTGGAGTAACCGTTTCCTATTTCGAATGGGTGCAAAATAATCAAGGGTATTATTGGACAGAAGAAGAAGTGGAAGCAAGATTAGAAAAGGTGATGAGCAAATCTTTCGAAAATATTTATGAAACAGCTCAAGTTAGAAGAGTGGACATGAGACTTGCCGCATATATGGTAGGGGTAAGAAAAATGGCTGAAGCTTCAAGATTTAGAGGATGGATTTAAAGTATCAATTCTTTTTATTGTATATTTTTTAAAAATCTCCTATGCTATTTTTAGGGGATTTTTTTTATAGGACATATTTGGATAAACAGATTATATGGATCTTTTTTATTTGCTGAAATATTGGGATGTTTGAATGTAATTAGGTTAGGAGTGAAGATGGTTGAAAAGAGAAGAAGCAATAATAATTGGTGCAGGACCTTGTGGTTTGGCTGCCGCGATTGCATTAAAAGAAATTAATATCAATCCACTTATTATTGAAAAAGGGAATGTGGTAAATGCTATACATGGGTATCCAACCCATCAAACTTTTTTTAGTACGAGCGAAAAATTAGAAATAGGTGAAGTGCCGTTTATAACAGAACAGTATAAACCACATCGCAATCAAGCATTGGTTTATTATCGCGAAGTGGTTAAAAGAAAACAGCTGCGAATTAATGCGTATGAGAAAGTCACTTTTGTGGAAAAAACGAATAATCAAGAATTTATAGTGAAAAGTGAAAAGGAAGAATACATAACCCCATATGTAATTGTTGCAACAGGCTATTATGATCATCCGAATTATATGAATGTTCCAGGTGAAAAATTGTCGAAAGTAATGCATTATTTTAAAGAAGCCCACCCATACTTTAATCATGATGTTACTGTAATTGGCGGGAAAAATTCGAGTGTAGATGCTGCCATTGAACTTGTGAAAGCAGGAGCAAGAGTAACTGTCCTATATAGAGGAAATGAATATTCATCTAGCATTAAACCATGGATTTTGCCTGAATTTGAGTCATTGGTGAGAAATGAGATTATAAAGATGGAGTTTAATGCTCATCTAGTGGAAATTAAGGAAGATAGTTTGGTGTACACAAAAAATGGCGAATCCTTTGAAATAAAAAATGATTTTGTATTTGCAATGACAGGATATCATCCAGATCATCGTTTTTTAATGGAAATGGGTGTGGAGATTGAAAAAACAACAGGAAGACCAATGTTTAATCCAGAAACGATGGAAACAAATGTTAAGGGAATATTTATTGCTGGTGTTATTGCAGCAGGCAATAATGCAAATGAAATTTTTATTGAAAATGGCCGTTTTCATGGCGGGCAAATTGCGGAGTCTATTGTTAATCGTTCCAGATAACAGTAATTCTTTATTGATTGTATAGTTTATTGTTATGGTTTATTCTGCAAACCTCTTGCTGGTGGAGGATTATTTTATGCTAATAAATCAGTGGGTTTTTACACTGATTGGGAGATGAGGCAAGATAGGCCATATAGCCTGTGTTCTTTTCTATCAGGCTTTTACGGGAAAGTTTCTGCCCATCTCAAGTTTTTTTTTCTTTATTAGCAAAAAAGAAATAGATGCTAAAATAAAGCTAAGTGCTGGCAGAGATTTATTTAATAACTCGTAATAACAATGGAAATATCATATAATTAAGTAAAAAAATGGGAATGAGGATTGGCATGTTGGCGATTATTTCAGCTGGGATAGCTCCTGGTCTTGCTTTATTAAGTTATTTTTATTTAAAGGATCAATACGACTCAGAGCCAATTTCTCTTGTATTTCGAGCGTTTGTTGCTGGGGCTCTTCTTGTATTTCCAATCATGTTTATTCAATATGTTATAGAAGTAGAGCATATTATTCCATCAGGATTATGGAGTTCCTTAATAACAACCAGTTTGCTGGAAGAGTTTTTCAAGTGGTTTATCCTTTTTTATACTGCCTATCAGCATGTTGAATTTGATGAACCATATGATGGTATCATATATGGAGCAAGTGTGTCTTTAGGATTTGCAACAGTAGAAAATATTCTTTACTTAATTGCAAACGGCGTGGAACATGCTTTAGGAAGAGCGCTTCTGCCTGTTTCAAGCCATGCTATATTCGGAGTTTTGATGGGATATTATTTAGGTAAAGGGAAATTTACTATGCCTCGGGGCAAGTGGGTGTTTTATTCTTTATTTATTCCTTTTTTCTTGCATGGAATATATGACTATATTCTAACAATACAAAACCACTGGCTTGCAATTATTGCTCCATTTATGTTGTTTTTATGGTGGCTTGGATTAAAAAAGGTAAAAGCCGCAAGAGAATTAAGTAAAGAGCATTTTGAAAAACATATAAAGATGAGCACCATTAAATAGGAAAAACTATATTGCTTTTCCTATGAAAAAAATTTTAATCCGTGCTTTTCTCTTTTCAAATTTGGAGAAAAGTCCTCGTTCTCTGTTTTTTTGTTCTCATTGTAAGTGGGAATATTGATATATGAATAATGTTGCAGTCAATGGAAGATAAACTAAATCTTTGATTTTAAACAGGATGATTATTCATTCTGTTTTTTTTTTTTGCATAAAAAACCAACATCTACAAAAAATAGGGTTAATGTTAATAGTATTTACTTCTGGGGGTAACAATCATGAATAAGAAATTATTACTCACAAAAATTTCAATTATTTTTTCTCTATGCTTAGTATTGGCGCCTTCGCTTGAAGGGGAAAGATCTGCTAAGGCATTTTCCAATCAAGTTATTCAGCAGGGGGCAGTTGGTGACGATGTAATCGAACTGCAATCAAGGCTGCAATATTTAGGCTTTTATAATGGAAAAATAGATGGAGTTTTTGGATGGAAAACATATTGGGCGCTAAGAAATTTTCAATATGAATTTGGTTTGCCGATTGATGGATTAGCAGGGACAAAAACAAAACAAAAGTTAGCAAAAGCGTCTAACTATAATGAAAAATTTGTCAAGGATCAAATTAATAGTGGAAAGAAGTTTTCCCATTATGGAGGGGTTGATCTAGAGAAACAAAAAACACCTTCAGCTAATAAAGGCGGAACTTCTAAAGAGAATCAAAAAGGATCTGGCGGTACAAAAAGTGGGGCAAATAACAATACAACAAACAAAGGGACAGACGCATCCAAAGGTTCTGGCAATAATACAACAAACAAAGGGACAAATGCATCCAAAGGTTCCGGCGATAATACAACAAACAAAGGGACAGATGCATCCAAAGGTTCCGGCAATAATGCAGGAAACAAAGGAGCCGATGCATCCAAAGGTTCCAGCAATAATACAACAAACAAGGGAACGGATACGGCACAAAATAATGCAGCAAACACGGGAAGTGGCGGTACAGCTAATTCTGGCGAAAATATAAAAGGGAAAAAACCGACGGCTGCTAATGTTCCGAATGGATTTTCTCAAAATGATATTCAATTAATGGCAAATGCAGTTTATGGAGAATCCCGCGGTGAACCCTATACGGGACAAGTGGCAGTTGCGGCAGTAATTTTAAATAGGGTAAACAGCCCATCTTTTCCTAATACGGTTTCAGGCGTTATTTTTGAACCCCGTGCATTTACAGCAGTAGCAGATGGCCAAATATGGCTGTCACCAAATGAAAAAGCAAAAGAAGCAGTGCTTGATGCTATTAATGGCTGGGATCCAACAGGAAATGCACTATATTATTTTAATCCAGATACAGCAACAAGTGGCTGGATATGGACAAGACCGCAAATTAAGCAAATCGGAAAACATATCTTCTGTAAGTAGAGGTGAGAAAATTGCTAAGAGGCATATTAATAACCGTTTTAACAATTGGTGTTGCAGGGGCAGCATTTTGGGGCTATCAAGAGCATAAAGAAAAAAATGCGATATTAATGAATGCAGAAAACAATTATCAACGAGCATTTCATGATTTAACTTATCAAGTCGATTTATTGCATGACCAAATCGGAACTACTTTAGCAATGAATTCGAAAGAATCTTTATCGCCTGCATTGGCAGATGTTTGGAGAATTACATCGGAAGCGCATAGCGATGTAGGACAATTGCCGTTAACCTTATTGCCATTTAATAAAACAGAAGAATTTCTGGCCAATATTGGAGATTTCAGCTATCGCACTGCAGTAAGAGATTTGAATAAAGAGCCATTATCTACAGAAGAGTATAATTCATTAAAAAAATTATACAGTCAAGCAGCAGAAATACAAGATGAACTGCGCAATGTACAGCATTTAGTCTTAAAAAACAATTTGCGCTGGATGGATGTGGAAATGGCTATCGCGAGTGGAAAGGAAGCTGGGGACAATACAATTATTGATGGATTAAAAACAGTAGAAAAAACGGTAAATGGATACGATGAAGCATCATTCGGCGTTACAAATGTCAGTATGGAAAAACAAGATCAAAACTTTAAAAATCTAAGTGGCGCGACAATCTCCAAAGAGGAAGCGGTAAAAGTGGCAAAAAAATACGCCGAATTTAATGGAGATGTCGATGTGAAAGTAACAGAAAATGGGAAAGGTTCTAATTATGGTTTTTACAGTGTGAATTTATTGGATAAAGATACAAAGCTTGAGGCCAGTATGGATGTATCTAAAAAAGGCGGCTATCCAATCTGGTATATTCTTTCTAGAGATGTAGAGAAGCAAAAGATCAGTTTAAATAAGGCAGGCAATAATGCAATAAAGTTTTTAAAAGATAATAACTTTAAAGATCTTGCTCTTTTTGAAAGTATGCAATATGACAATATTGGAGTGTTTTCCTTTGTAACAGAACAAGAGGGAGTAAAAATTTATCCTGACAGCATAAAAATTAAAGTGGCACTAGATAATGGAAATATTGTTGGATTTGCGGCTGAGGATTATTTGCTTTCCCATAAGCAAAGAAACATTGCCGATCCAGTTATTTCAAAAGCTGATGCACAAAAGAAAATAAATACCAAAGTGAAAATTATGGATGATGGGCTAGCGATTATCCAAAATGATTTGAACAAAGAAGTTCTATGCTATGAATTTATTGGCACACTTGGAGATGACACCTATCGAATTTACATTAATGCCAAAAACGGCATCGAAGAAAAGGTAGAGAAGTTAAAAAATGCAGAAAGTGTTTATGAAGAAGTAGTGTAAATACAATAAATAACCTGAATATAGCTTTAAAAGCCAACCGAGATTGCTGTTTCCATTCAGCAGTCTCGGTTGGCTTTTTTATAAGAGGAAAAGTGGCCCTGTGATTTTCTTTTTTTATTTTTGCTGTGTTTTTTTCGTGTTTTGGTTCATTTTTTTGGAAATGGTTATTTTTTGACAAAAATCATCCTTCTCTAAAAACTTGTTGTTCAACTACATTCATTAAAAGGCCTATTAGAAAATAATGGTCAAACATTAGCTGGCTACGTAGTATATAAGGAAAGGATTATTTTCTGCAAAAGACTGATTCATCCCGTTAACAGCCCTATAAAATAGCGGTTTTTCCTGTTGTATATGAAAAGCAATGTTAGGTTTTCCCCCTATTGCTTAAAAGGAAAGTTCCATGCCATAATAAAAGAAAAAGTGGGGGATTGAACCCAGCTTCTAAAAGAAAGTGGAAGCAAAGAAAGAGTGGGAGCGCAATTGATCAATATTGGAGATACTTTAATTCTTCAACCGATGGATACAGATAGTCCTGAACAATACAAATGTCGACTAGTGGAATGTAGTGAAAAAGAATTATATATTGATTATCCAATCCATTTAGAAACAAACAAAACTGTTTTTTTAGTAAATGGTACGCAATTAAGAGGGAATTTTGTAACAAATGAAGGGATTTCCTATCTATTTGATACAGAAATTATTGGCCGATTAAAACAAAATATACCAATGTTGATATTGCCTTTCCCCACAAAGGATCAGCTCATTAAAAATCAGCGAAGACAGTATGTGCGAGTAGCAGCATGCACTGATATTGCCATACATCCCATATCAAATGAATGCATGCCTTTTACGGCCATGACAATAGATATTAGTGCTGGCGGCGCCGCCGTTGCTGTTTCTAAGTCAATAGAGTTTGCAGAAGATGTATTAGCAGAATTGACATTAGTTCTTCCACTCCAAAATGGAGAATACTATTATCCAAAATTAAGGGGGAAATTGATAAAGGTATTAGAGCTTAATGAAACAAATAATAAGCTGATCATTCAGTTTGTAGATGTATCCCCAAAAAATAGGCAGCTGCTTTTGCGCTATTGCTATGATATTCAGCTATCCTATAAAAAGAAAGGCTAGAACCTTGAATAAACAGGTAGAAATCCTCCGATACTAATAGTATAAGCTATCGGTGGAGTGAGGATTTATGAAAAAATTTGAAAGAATTATAATAAAAATTATCATCATTCAATTTGCCTTTTTAGCGGCGAGTCAAATGATTCATCACTGGGATCTATTTCCTAAATTATATGAATTGGCTGAATACGAAGGCGTGTCCAAATCGAATTTTACAAAAATATTAGAAACATTTGAGCAAAATAATTAACTATATGCTGCAAATAAGTCTACTTTTATGGAATTAATTTATTAATGAGTGCGCTGCTTTGTTGTTAAGAGTAGTGTTATTTTTATGTTGAATTTGGACAATAGAATAAAATATTTAAATCCTCTTATTTTAAAGAAAATAGTAAATAAAATATGTTAAAATAAAAAAGAAGCGATATATTTCGTTTTTCGTATAGAAAAAACAGAAATAATAAAACATCTTCTTTTATGTTAGAGAGCAATATAAATTGCTTTAAGCCTATAGGGGAAATGCCAAGCAAAAATTTTGCTGTAAAAATGTTTCACCATTCAGCAGTACAGCTCTTTTTGAGAAGTTTGAAAAAGCAAGCTGTTTTGTTTTAGCTATTATTATCATAGTGGTTTTTATAAAAGCCAAAGTTTTAGGAGGATTTATGAACAAAAAAATTAGCATTGCGATAGATGGACCTGCTGCGGCTGGAAAAAGCACTGTTGCAAAAATTATTGCGGAAAAATTAGGATATATTTATATTGATACAGGGGCGATGTATCGAGCATTAACATATAAAGCTTTAAATAATCAAATAGATCTTGAAGATGAACAAAACTTGATGAATGTATTAGAAAGTACAGTTATTGAATTATTTCCAGGCGAAAACGGTCAACTAATATTTTTGGATAATCAAAATGTAACAGAAGAAATTAGGACAAGTGCTGTCACCAATTCCGTTTCCATTGTAGCGAAACATAAATCAATCCGTGAAGAGATGGTTAGACGCCAACAGATGTTTGCAACAAGCGGCGGCGTGGTAATGGATGGTAGGGATATTGGGACACATGTTATTCCAAATGCAGAAGTAAAAGTATTTTTATTGGCATCTGTAGATGAACGAGCGGTTAGACGCCATACCGAAAATCTAAAAAAAGGCTATAATTCTGATTTGGAAGTGCTAAAGCAAGAAATTGCAACAAGAGATAAATTAGATTCTGAACGTGAAGTAGCGCCATTAAAAAAAGCGGCGGATGCAGTAGAAGTAGATACTACTTCTCTTTCTATTGGAGAAGTGGTCAATCGCATCATGGAATTGACTGCCGAAAAAATCACCAACTAATTTCTTTTCCACGGTTTATAAATAGTGCGGAATAGCAGAAAAAGAATTATTTAATATATAGTAGTTCTGTATTTTGCTATTCCTTTTTAAGTTGACTTACTTGACAAAAGCGGTTATTTATAAGAACTTAAAGAAAAGGAATAATTTAAAGTATTCTAAAAAGTTTGCACAAGCGAGCTTGCTGAAATTATTTAATCATATTTTATGAAAGTGATATATAAGGAGGAGTACATATGTCTGAAGAATTAAATGATATTGTTGTGAATAATTATGGTGTTGGAGAAAATGTAGTTGGCCAAGTGACAAAAGTGGAAGAAAAACAAGTTATTGTCGCTATTTCCAATAGTAAATTAGATGGAGTGATTCCCATTAGCGAACTTTCAAGCCTTCACATTGAAAAAGCCAGTGATGTGGTAGCTGTGGGAGATGCATTGGAATTGCAAGTCATTAAAGTAGAAGAAGATGCCCTTGTGCTTTCTAAGCGTAAAGTTGATGCAGAAAAAGCATGGGATAGTTTAGAAGAAAAGTTTCAAGCCGGAGAGATTTTTGACGCTGAAGTAAAAGATGTGGTCAAAGGCGGCTTAGTAGTGGATCTTGGGGTGCGAGGTTTTGTTCCCGCTTCTTTAGTGGAAGATCATTATGTAGAAGATTTTTCCGACTACAAAGGAAAAACAATTTCATTTAAGATTGTAGAATTGGAAAAAGACAAAAATCGGTTGATTCTTTCACATCGAGCGGTAATTGAACAAGAAAAAATTAAACAAAAACAAAACTTGCTAGATTCATTGGAAGCAGGACAAACTTTAACTGGTGTTGTACAAAGAATTACTGATTTTGGCGCATTTGTTGATCTAGGAGGAATTGATGGATTAGTTCATATCTCTCAATTATCCCATGAACATATTTCAAAACCGTCTGATGTAGTGGAAGAAGGGCAACAAGTAAATGTAAAAGTATTAAGCGTGGATCGGGATAATGATCGAATCTCTTTATCCATTAAAGATACACAGCCGGGTCCATGGGCAAATATCGCAGAAAAAGCAGCAGTAGGAAGTGTGTTGGAAGGAACAGTAAAAAGACTTGTATCATACGGCGCATTTGTTGAAGTGTTCAAAGGGGTAGAAGGACTTGTTCATATCTCCCAAATTGCACATAAACATATCGGAACGCCACATGAAGAATTAAAAGAAGGACAGGTTGTACAAGTAAAAGTATTGGATGTAAATGAACAAGAACAGCGACTATCCTTAAGCATTAAAGAGTTGACAGAAAAAGAACAGGATGAAGAAGAAACTTACGAGCTTCCTGAAGAATCTAAAGGGTTCCAATTAGGCGATATGATTGGAGATCAATTAAGAAAACTAAAAAACTAATAGAAAATAAAGAGTGAGCTATTGCCCTATTAATAGCTCACTCTTTTTGTTTAGTAGGCCCAGCATGCTTTAGCTGCTTCATCAGTTGTTTGCTGGTTGCTTAACCTTGCTTATTATCATTAAAAGCTCTTGCTTCTTCCGGACTTTGAAGCTTTGCAGAACCTGGGTAATGCAATGCTTGATCCCGGTCCGATTCCACTCTTTTGCTCTTTTTTAATTTTCCCTCTTGTCTATCTCTGCCCATGCTTTTCACCTCCATTTCCTTATCATGATGAATTATGAGAAGATTATGCATCATCGTTTAAAGTTCTCTTTGAAGAGCCATAATGGAAAGGAGGAGGAGATAAACTTGGATGGTCAGTTCTTTTACTGGTTTACATGGATGTTATGGATTCAAACGACATTTTTTTTGAATAAAAAACATAAAAATCGATTGAATTTCACCATTCTATTATTAGCAGCTATTATTGTATCGCCATATCAAATAAATATGTTTGATTTTAATATTTCTTTATTATTGGCTTGTTTGTACATCGGAGTTTTTTTCTATATCAATATATTTAGAAAAAAAACACTTTTGTATTTTCTTTTATCCGCCTTTTTTATGATGCTTGCTTATTGCTCGTTTCATTTGCTTTCCATTCTTGACCCTATATGGATTATTTTCAATAAAGAGTGGCTGCTTTCCATTAGTTTAATTATAGTGGCCCGGCTTATCTATAAAGAGCCGACAAAACAAATTTTATTAATCATTTTTGGAAGCGTCAATGGGGATGTTTTATATGGCATTCTATTAAAGAAATATCAGTATTCCTATACAATTGGTTCTATGAATTTTTTTGATAGTTTGCTTATAAGCATTGCTGGAATTATCACCTTTTATACAGTTAAACTATCCCTTTTAAGATGGGAAAAATATGTTTATATTATGGAGAAGGAGAAACAAAAACTATTATGAATGAATATACATACCCTATTGCCTTTGGGGTGATAATCGGAACCGCTTTAAGAGTGTTTATGCTAAGAACAGATTATCGGCAATATCCAACATATTTGCATGGGAAAATAATTCATATCGCATTAGGTTTTATTGCGGCAGGATTAGGAACGGTGGCAATTCCAGCTATATTGGATAAAGATTTTACCGCGGTCACTTTTTTAACGGTAGCTGCTTCTCAATTTAGGGAAGTGCGTAATATGGAGCGAAATACACTAACAGAGCTGGATAGCTTTGAGATGGTGCCGAGGGGGAAAACTTATATCGAAGGAATAGCTATCGCTTTTGAAAGCAGGAACTACTTGGTAATGTTCACAAGCCTTTTAAGCACCTTTGGATATATTGCCTACAATATTTGGACAGGAATGCTTGCAGCCATTTTATCTATCGCTATTTCAAAAAAATTAATGTCTGGCGGAAAACTAAAGGATATTGTAAAGATAGAAGCAGTGGAGCCGAGATTTGAGGAAGCCGGCTTATATATTGACAATATTTATATTATGAATATCGGCTTGCCTGAAAGACAAAAAGAGGTGCTGCAATATGGCATGGGATTTATTCTTTCACCAAAAAACTTTAATGCACGAAATACTATCGCTAATTTAGGCCAAAGGCAAGCAATTCTTTATGATGTTTCTACTGCCCTTGGAGTATATCGAGATTCAGGAACACCAGCACTAGTTCCATTAGCTAAAAGGGACTTAAATGATGGGAGAGTAGCTGTTTTTCTTCTGCCCCAAGAAAAAAATACTAAAAAGGCTCTAGCGATTATTGGAGCGGTGCCAACATTGGAGAATGCAATTAGAATGCCAAACAAAAGGCTGGAGAGAAAGGAAGAGAAAGGTGAATATTGAAAAGTATATACTGGCTGCCATTACAACCAATCCTGCCAAAGTAGCCCAAGGAACAGGTGTGTTTTATTGTGAAAATCAAAAAGAAATGGAGCATATTTCGACTAATCTAGAAGCAATACTAGATGGCATTGCTCATCAAATAAGCAAAGATATTTATATTATTGTAAAGCATTAGAAATGATTTTATGCCATGGTTCATTTTATTTGTACAGGATAAGAAGGAACTTGTTTCCTGTTTGGAAGAACATGGCTAAGAATTTTTGTTCTTGCTAGTAGTAGGGCTCTTTGTTAAAATAAATAAGTTATAGGGGTGTCCTAGATATAATGAGTATAATCCAGTATTCCTTTTTTATCACTATTTAATGAGCTTTTGATCTCACCTAATGGATATTAAGGGAAAAGGAGAAATCCAAGTGGGCAGAAACTTGCCCGTAAAATTCTGATTGGATTTTCACTTTATTTTTAAGCATGTTTCTCAATAATATTGATTGTTGGATTATTTTAACAGTGCGTATAAAAGCCGTAATAAGAGCAAAATTTTTTTCGGCTCCATATGCAGTGAATTTTCCGTGAGATTAGGTGAACAACAGCTTATGCGTAAAGGAAATTTGGCTTATGCTCATATGATGGACACCTTTAAACTTTTGTGTTGTCCTTTATAAGGAGAAGCAAACTTGAATAGATAGTTTAAAAATGCAGGTGCGGCTTATTGTCTATCTTTAGCAAGTTGATAACATGCTTGTTTTTTAGAAAGAAGCAGATTGGCTGCATAAATAAGTTTAATGGAAATGATGGAAGGATGAATGTAATGGCAAAACCGGTAATTGCGATAGTAGGAAGGCCAAATGTGGGCAAGTCCACTATTTTTAATAGAATTGTTGGCGAACGTATTTCAATAGTAGAAGATATTCCAGGAGTAACAAGGGATAGAATCTATAGTTCTGCTGAATGGTTGAATCATGATTTTAATTTAATTGATACAGGGGGCATCGACATTGGAGATGAGCCGTTTTTAGATCAAATTAGAATGCAGGCAGAGATTGCTATAGAAGAAGCGGACGTTATTATTTTTATTACCAATGGGCGTGAAGGAGTAACATCTGCTGATGAAGAAGTAGCAAAAATTTTATATCGTGCAAAAAAACCTGTTGTTCTTGCAGTAAATAAGATTGATAACCCTGAGATGCGCCAGCAGATTTATGATTTTTATTCTCTAGGTTTTGGTGAACCAGTTCCGATTTCAGGTTCCCATGGTTTAGGATTAGGAGATTTGCTTGATGAAGCAGCTCAACATTTTCCAAAAGGAGAAGGGAAAGAATATGGAGACGATGTCATTAAATTCTCTTTAATTGGACGTCCAAATGTTGGGAAATCTTCTTTAGTTAATGCTATACTAGGGGAAGATAGAGTAATTGTCAGCAATATAGCAGGAACCACAAGGGATGCAATTGATTCGCAAGTAACTGTGAATGGAAACCCTTATGTTATTATTGATACAGCCGGAATGAGAAAAAAGGGAAAAGTATATGAAACAACAGAAAAATATAGCGTTCTTCGCGCATTAAGAGCAATTGAAAGATCAGATGTGGTTCTTATTGTAATCGATGGAGAAGAAGGAATTATTGAACAGGATAAAAAGATTGCCGGTTATGCGCATGAAGCTGGAAGAGCAGTTATTATTGTGGTCAATAAATGGGATGCTGTTGAAAAAGATGAAAAAACAATGAAAGCATTTGAACGGAATATTCGAGAACATTTCTTATTTTTAGATTATGCTCCAATTGTATTTTTATCTGCAAAAACAAAAAAACGTATCCATACGCTTATTCCAATGATTAATTTAGCAAGCGAAAACCATACATTGCGTGTGGAAACAAGTGTCTTAAACGATGTCATAATGGATGCAGTTGCGATGAATCCAACACCAACCGATAAAGGAAAAAGATTAAAAATCTACTATGCTACACAAGTTGCCGTGGGACCGCCAACATTTGTTGTATTTGTTAATGATCCAGAACTGCTTCATTTTTCTTATGAACGTTTCTTGGAAAACCGCATAAGAGATGCATTTGGCTTCGAAGGCACACCAATTAAAATCTTTGCGAGAGAACGCAAATAATCGAGGTGTTTTTTGATGGGCAATGGCAAAGTTAAAGTGGCAATGATAGGTGCTGGCAGCTGGGGAACAGCACTATCATTGGTTCTTGCAGATAATGGACATACTGTTTATTTATGGGGAAAAAACCAGCAAACAATTGATGAAATAAATCAGGTTCATGAGAATAAAAAATATTTGCCAAATATTTTGCTCCCACATGGAATACATGGGACAACTTCTATGGAAGAAGCAGTGCGTGATGCTGCATATATAACACTATCTGTACCAACAAAAGCAATGCGGGAAGTGATTAAACAAATTATTCCCTTTGTAAAAAGCCCTATGACATTTGTTCATGTAAGCAAGGGAATAGAACCAGAATCTCTTTTGCGGATTTCTGAAATAATGGAAGAAGAGATACCGAAAGAACTGATTAAAAGCATAGTTGTTCTTTCTGGCCCGAGTCATGCCGAGGAAGTGAGCCTGCGCCATCCAACAACGGTGACTGTTTCTTCCAAAAATATGGAAGAAGCACAAAAAGTCCAAGATTTATTTATTAATTCTAATTTTAGAGTATATACAAATCCGGATATTATTGGCGTTGAAATTGGTGGTGCATTAAAAAATATCATTGCTGTTTGTGCAGGAATTACAGATGGATTAGGTTATGGAGATAATGCCAAAGCAGCTTTAATTACAAGAGGACTTGCTGAGATGGCTCGTCTTGGAACAAAAATGGGAGCTAATCCTTTAACATTTGCTGGACTGACAGGCATTGGCGATTTAATTGTAACATGTACAAGTCCCCATTCTAGAAACTGGAGAGCAGGAAATCAGTTGGGAAAAGGGCGGAAAATGGAAGACGTATTAAGTGATATGGGCATGGCTGTGGAAGGAATCCGCACGACAAAAGCCGCTCATCAGCTTTCTGAAAAATATAATGTAGAGCTGCCTATAGCCAATGCTTTGTACAATGTCCTCTTTAACGGAGGAGATCCAAAGAGGGCGGTAGATAGCCTTATGGAAAGAGGAAAAACAAGTGAGATGGAGGATTTAATAAATATTCTTGCTTCTCAATACATAGAATAAATAAAGGAAAGCAGCAGAAAATATGCTGCTTTTTTTGTTTGTAGGCATTTTGTGAGGGATTTTAAAAAAGGAAAATTCAATTCATAGTTAGGGGCAGATATACTGGCTGTTTAGTTTGTATAAGGCCCATTCTAAAAAATACCAACGTTTTTTTAGAAAAATAGGCATTTTTATGAAGCGATTTTGTAACAAATTGCATACAATGCAACGAAGCAACCTGGTGGATTGAACAGGGATTGGGTAAAATAGTCTAAAAAATTGCCAAAGTAAAGTTTCCCCTTCTTTACTTTGGTTTTTTTGTTAAGCTATGTTAAAGTTTATCATGCATTAATGGGCTTTTGCCCCCACCTAAGGGATTGTAAGAGAAAACGAGAAATCTAGAAATCTAGATGGGTAGAAACTTGCCCATAAAAGCCTGATTGGTTCAGCTAACAATCAGTGGGGACGTGGAAAACCCTCACTGATTGAAGTTTCGCTTTATTGTTGACTTTAGCAATTTGTTGTTTGGAGCAAACGCCTGCAGCGGAAATCAACAGATAAGTTTAACAGAATATTTTGTTATAGAATGAGTTCTTATCCTTTTTTAGTAGGTTTTGTCCTCTTATTTGAGATAAGAAGATACTGGTGGTTAAAGGCCTAATAGAAAGATATTCTAGTCTCTATGCTCTGTGGAAACGTCGGTGTAGCTTGTGTTTTATCTTGCCTCAAGAAGCAACCAGTAGGATATTCGGCAAATGTTATTTTGTATTGTGTTAAAAAAATGTCATAAGCTTTCTTTTCATGTATATATTGAAGAGAAGGTTTTTTTCTATTTTTTCTAAAAAGTTATAACTTCAAGAATAGCAAACTAAAAAAATTACCTTAACATAAGGAATTGCCTTTTTCTTCGTGTAGGCACCAAGTTGCAAAAAGATACGGATTCTTGGTCTATTTGCCCCTGTTGCTTTCCAGCTCGAGATGATGAAAGGAAGCTAGCTAGGAGAACTGCTGAAACAAAATCCAAGTAAGTTCCTAATAATCAGTGGGGATATGGAAAACCCAGCTGATTGAAGTTTCGCTTTATTGGCAACATGCATTTGTTTTATCAATGGACAAAAATCTAAAGGAGGAAATTTTTAAAATCAGTCATAAAGATATAGGACAACATCATAAATATATAGTGTCAAATAGTATTTTACGGAATAGTTTCCGATATACTAAGGAGAGTTCAGGAGGGGATCACTTGGAAAAGGTCAATATTTTTAAAGATATTGCCGAAAGAACGGGCGGCGATATTTATTTAGGAGTTGTAGGTGCTGTACGAACAGGAAAATCAACTTTTATTAAAAAGTTTATGGAACTTGTCGTAATCCCTAATATGGACAATGAAGGAGACAAAGCTCGAACAAAAGATGAATTGCCGCAAAGCGCTGCTGGCAAAACAATCATGACGACAGAACCAAAATTTGTTCCAAATCAAGCAGCATCTATTAAAGTGGATGAAGGATTAGATGTTAATATAAGATTAGTGGATTGTGTAGGATATACAGTTCCAGGAGCACAAGGCTACGAAGACGAAAATGGTCCAAGAATGATTAATACACCGTGGTATGAAGAGCCAATCCCTTTCCATGAAGCAGCTGAAATTGGTACAAGAAAGGTTATTCAAGAACATAGCACTATTGGTGTCGTTATTACAACAGATGGTACAATTGGGGATATCCCTAGAAGCAACTACTTAGAAGCCGAAAAACGGGTGATTGAAGAGCTAAAAGAAGTAGGAAAACCATTTATTATGATCATCAATAGTGCACAGCCATTTCATCCAAATACAGAGTCTCTTCGTACAGAGCTTTCTAATGAATATGATATTCCTGTAATTGCAATGAGTGTAGAATCGATGAGGGAAACAGATGTATTAAATGTAATGAGGGAAGCATTATTCGAATTCCCGGTTTTGGAGGTTAATGTAAATCTTCCAAGCTGGGTAATGGTATTACGTGAAAATCATTGGCTTCGCGACAACTATCAAGAAGCAGTAAAAGATACGGTTAAAGATATTAAAAGATTAAGAGATGTTGATCGAGTGGTAACCCAATTTAGCGAATATGAATTTATTGATCATGCAGGCCTTGCGGGAATTGAAATGGGGCAAGGCGTTGCAGAAATTGATTTGTTTGCCCCGGATGAGCTATATGATGAAATATTAAAAGAAATTGTCGGTGTTGAGATAAGAGGGAAAGATCACTTGTTAGAGCTGATGCAAGATTTTGCTCATGCAAAAACGGAGTATGATCAAATATCTGACGCTTTAAAGATGGTAAAGCAAACGGGCTATGGAATAGCTGCTCCATCATTAGTGGATATGAGTTTGGATGAACCAGAAATTATTCGCCAAGGCTCTAGATTCGGGGTGCGATTAAAGGCTGTTGCACCATCTATACACATGATAAAAGTAGATGTAGAGTCGGAGTTTGCGCCAATCATTGGTTCTGAAAAGCAAAGTGAGGAGCTTGTCCGATATTTAATGCAGGATTTTGAAGATGATCCGCTATCCATTTGGAATTCTGATATTTTTGGCAGAAGTTTAAGTTCAATAGTGCGTGAAGGGATTCAAGCGAAGCTTTCGCTTATGCCAGAAAATGCAAGATATAAATTAAAAGAAACACTTGAACGAATTATCAATGAAGGATCTGGTGGACTAATTGCAATCATTCTTTAGAAGAACTCTTTTTAGGGTTCTTTTTTTGTGTTGGGACCTTTCTGTTTTTTATCATTTCCCGACAGAAGACTCCCGCTTTAAGGAATGCGGAGGGCGTAGTCCGATGAGTAAGCGAGGATGAATGCTGATAGGGTTAAGCCTAAATAGTTGAAAAAAGCGAACAGGTGTGCTATGATATTTTTGCAAGTTGTTCTTTGAAAATGGAAGTTATGGGTTCTAGCAGGAAAAGCGTCTGCCAGATGGAATCTTCCATGTTCTAATCTTCTGCGAAAACCAAATGAAAGTAGGATGCGAGAGAAGTCAAGATGCTAAAAGTTTTCATGGACTACGGATAGAATCTGCTCTAATTAGTGGCTAAACTGGTGTTTGCAGGAAAATTCCACTTCAAGCGTTAGCTAAATGGTGGATAGTTCAAAAGATAAAGCTTAAATGGAAGCGCTAATTGATGGGGGATTCAAACAATTTTAAGCCTTGATTAGCATGCAAGGTTTTTAAAGTGAATAATTTTTCAGCTGAATTTTGAAGGAATTGTTAAAAAAGGAAGACAACTGTTACAAATAGCTGTTAAATTATTAAAAGATTGCGTTCGATAGATAATATTTCTTGATATGCGCAAATGATTATGATAATCTTTTAAAGGAATTAGCGTCATATAAGGCTTTTTAGGGGTATATCATTTAAGCAAGACACTTTTTGTTCAAATAATTCTCTTATATGCACTAGGATATAGTTTATATTTAAGAAAATATTTGGTATGACGTATATAATTCCGTGAATTTGTTTACAAATAATGATAGTAGATGCTTTCTTTGAATTTATTTGAAACATTTGGGAGGAGGTGAAAGGCATGAACAAAACAGAATTAATTAACGCAGTTGCTGAGGCAAGTGAATTATCTAAAAAAGACGCTACTAAAGCAGTTGACGCTGTTTTCGATACAATCTTAAATGCTTTAAAAGATGGGGATAAAGTTCAACTTATCGGTTTTGGAAACTTTGAAGTTCGTGAGCGTGCAGCACGTAAAGGGCGCAACCCACAAACAGGCGAAGAAATTGAAATCGCAGCTAGCAAAGTTCCTGCTTTTAAACCAGGAAAAGCACTTAAAGATGCAGTGAAGTAATTACATACATTGCTATGATATTAAAAAACCGCGGCCATCGCGGTTTTTTTTATGCAATGTTTTGGTAGAAAAGTTTTTTTGAAATATGTTGTTTTAAAAAAGCAACAGGAAATAACTTTGGCAGCGTGCTGAAACAAACGATTGTCTTCCTTTCGCATTCCCCCAATGATTATCAAAGAAAACAGTCGACAAACGGGTGTTTTTATATTATTCTCCTAACTATATGTTTTTTATTAAATAGTTTTTGCTGTTAATCCATTTATATGGGTTTATTTATTTAGAAAAAACTAAAAACAGCATAAAGCGTAAATAATAGCTTTTACACCATTTGTTTTTTTATAGTATCTATCTAATTATGGCGGTTTATATTTTTTAGTATGTCCGAGCATAAAAGGAATACTCCTATAATTTATTTTTGTAAAGCAAGGCGAGATAGTCTTCTATTGGTTATTATGCTAATATGGTTAGAGATAAATGGAATGAAAGGCTTTAGGAGGAAAAAGGAAATGTCTAAGGTAAATATCCCAAAAATTGAAGAAGCGGTAAAACTTATTTTAGAAGCTATTGGAGAAGATCCCGATAGAGAAGGTTTGTTGGATACACCTACAAGGGTAGCAAAAATGTATAGTGAAATTTTCTCAGGTTTGCAGGAAGATCCGAAAGAATATTTTCAAACGATATTTGGAGAAGATCATGAAGAATTAGTGCTAGTAAAAGATATCCCATTTTACAGCATGTGTGAACATCATTTAGTTCCCTTTTTCGGAACCGCTCATGTTGCATATATCCCGCGAAATGGAAAAGTAACAGGTTTAAGCAAATTAGCGCGAGCGGTAGAAGTGGTTGCCAAAAGGCCGCAGCTTCAAGAACGAATTACATCAACTGTTGCAGACTCCATTTATGAAATGCTTGAGCCTCATGGTGTAATGGTGGTAATTGAAGCAGAGCATATGTGCATGACGATGAGAGGCGTTAATAAACCTGGGGCAAAAACGATCACGACAGCTGTGCGAGGCCGCTATGCAAAAGATTCTGATGCAAGGGCAGAAGTGCTGTCTTTATTAAAATAATATCGGGGTCAGGTCTTTTTTCAAAGAGTCTTTTAAAGAAGAATGTTGATATTTGATTCATTTGTGCAAACTATTTGGTTTTTGCGAATGAATCAAATATTATTTTATCTAAATAATAGTCATGGACAAAGATTTGAGAGCAATCATTATGGATGTTTGTTTTTCAGGCAAGTGGATGTATGTAATGTAAAATGAGCTAGAAGGTTGAAAAAGCGTCATACACCCGTTTTATGCTATAATTACAAAAGTAAGCGTAAATAGTAAATTTGAAATAATAGGGGAACAAGGGTGATAAAATGGCCATTACACAAAGTTTGATTGATCAAATAAAAGAAAAAATCTTGCAGAAAATTTCTCATACCTATCTTTTTCAGCATATACAGAAGCCTGTTATTGATGATGAAAGATTGCTTTTAATCCTTTCTATTTTAAAAGAGGCGAAATTATCGGATAAGGATATCGAGAAATATACAATAACTACCATGCTTATCCAAATTGCCCTTGATACCCATGAGCTGATAACAAATGAAAGCCAAAGCAAAGATTTAGAAAAAAATAGACAGTTGACTGTTTTGGCAGGTGACTTTTATAGTGGCCATTATTTTCAGCTATTAGCAGAAGCAGAAGATATTCATATGATAAAAATATTGGCGGAAGCAATAAAAGAGATCAATGAACAAAAAATTGCTCTCTATCAAAAAGCAGCAGCCAATATAGACGAGTTAGTGAAAAGCATTGTAATAGTAGAATATGCTTTAGTAGATAAATTAATAGCGGCTTTTCATATGGAAGCATGGAAAAATCTATCTAGTTTCTTATTGCTTATAAAAAGGCTATTAAAAGAAAAAAATACATATAATGAGACTGGATCCTCTCTTGTCATAGATAACTTTGCATCAGAAAAATGGAAAGAGAAAAAGAAGACTGGATCCTCTTCAGAACTTATTTTAGGGAAATGTCTAGAAGAAGCTTGTAGCCGTTTGCAGAAGGCGATGAAGTCTGCGCCCATTTGCATAAATAATTTGCTATTAGAAAAAATCCAACTTTTATTAAATGAATGTCAACAACAACAAATGTATGTGGAAGAAGGGTAAAAAGGCAATGCAGCAACAACAATCGAAGGAAGAAAAAGTCCATCATGTCTTTGAAAAGATCTATGGTAATTATGATAAAATGAACACGCTAATTAGTTTTCAGCAACACAAATTTTGGCGAAAAGATACAATGAAAAAAATGAATGTATCAAAAGGTGCGGCTGCATTGGATGTTTGCTGCGGCACCGCTGATTGGACGATTAGTTTGGCGGATGCTGTCGGGCCAACTGGTCATGCTACTGGTTTGGATTTTAGCGAAAATATGTTAAGCATTGGGAAAGAAAAAACAAAAAGCCGCTCCAATATCAAGCTTATACATGGAAATGCGATGAATCTGCCTTTTCCAGACAACAGCTTTGATTATGTAACAATTGGATTTGGACTCAGAAATGTACCTGATTATTTGCAAGTGCTCAAAGAAATGCGGCGAGTGGTAAAACCAGGGGGAACGGTAGTTTGTTTAGAAACATCCCAACCAACAATGCCCGTATTTAAGCAGGGCTACTATTTTTATTTTCGGTTCATTATGCCTCTATTTGGAAAATTGTTTGCAAAAAGCTATAAAGAGTATTCATGGCTGCAAGAATCTGCCCGCGATTTTCCTGGTATGGAGGAATTAAAAAATATGTTTGAACAAGCCGGCTTATCTAATGTTTCTTATAAGCCGTACAGTGGCGGAGTTGCAGCTGCCCATTTTGGATATAAAGAAAAATAAGTTTCTGTACGGTTAAAAACAGCAGAATTTTTAGCCGTATAGATTTTAAAAGACGGGTGAGTAGTGAGTGAAATTAAAAATGATGTATTCATTTTTGAATTCGGATTTAGCGATCATTGAAAAAACATTAGAAGAAACGGTAATGGCTGATTCTAATGTTTTGCGAGAGTCTTCTTTGCATTTATTGCAGGCGGGCGGCAAACGGATTAGACCGATATTTGTTTTATTGGCAGGTCAGTTTGGCGATTATAATATTGATGTGATAAAAAAGGCTGCCGTTGCCTTAGAACTAATACATATGGCTTCTTTAGTGCATGATGATGTTATTGATGATGCAGATCTTCGCCGAGGACAGCCTACGATTAAAGCAAAATGGGACAATAAAATTGCCATGTACACAGGGGATTATATTTTTGCCCGTTCTTTAGAAGTAATGAGCGACATAAAAAAAACAGAGGCGCATAAAGTATTGGCCAATACCATTGTGGAAGTATGCATTGGGGAACTTCAGCAAATAAAAGATAAATACCGTTATGAACAAAATATCAGAGATTATTTTCGCCGCATCAAAAGAAAAACCGCTCTTCTTATTTCAGCAAGCTCTTTAGTGGGAGCCATTGCTTCTGATGTGGAAGAAAAATATCAAAAAAAGCTGTATCGTTATGGCTATTATGTAGGAATGTCTTATCAAATCATTGATGATGTACTTGATTTTGTCGCAACTGAAAAAGAATTAGGGAAACCAGCAGGAGGAGATTTGCTGCAGGGAAATATTACACTGCCTGTTTTGTACGCAATGGAGCAAAAAGAAGTGCGGGAGGCTGTAAAAACTGTCCATGAAGATATGGACAAAAAAGATCTTGAGAAAATTATTATGCTAATAAAGAATTCAGATGCTATTGATCGTTCCTTAAAAGTAAGTGATTTGTATTTGGTTAAAGCGTTAAAGGAATTAGAAGGCTTACCGAATAACCGTTCGAAAAAAGCGCTGACTAATATAGCAAAGTATTTAGGGAAACGGAAATATTAGAAAATTTTGCAAAGTGTCTCCGTTTATGGTAGTGTTTTCATGAATAGCCTATTTTTACATTTTCTATTAATAGTATAGGAGTGAAAACGATGGAGAGAACGTTTTTGATGGTAAAGCCAGATGGTGTACAAAGAAATCTGATAGGCAAAATTATAGAACGTTTTGAACAAAAAGGCTTCCAACTTATTGGTGCAAAATTTATGCATATATCCACTGAGTTGGCCGAGAAGCACTACCAGGAGCATGTGGAAAAGCCTTTTTTTACGGAATTAGTAGACTTTATTACTTCTGGTCCTGTTTTTGCAATGGTATGGCAAGGAGAAGAGGTTATTGCTAAATCAAGACTAATGATGGGCAAAACAAATCCAATGGAAGCGATGCCTGGAACAATCCGAGGAGATTTTGCTGCTGTTAAAAGCAAAAATGTTATTCATGGATCGGATGGTGCAGAAAGCGCTGCAAGAGAAATTAAGTTGTTTTTTAAAGAGGAAGAATTAATTACATATCAAAAAAATATAGAAGCATGGGTGAATTAATTATCTAGATAAGCCCTTACTTACATAAGAAGATGCTTGATGAAAATCAAGTATCTTTTTCTATACTATTAATTGCGCACTACTTTCCTTTGATTATTGGGAATATTCTTGTTATTTATTTAAGCATAGGCTAACACTGGCCTATTTATTTGATGTGAAATCAGTAGGGGGAGAGAAATTTAATGCCCTTTTTCCTGTTTTATCGTTTATACTATAAAAAAGAAATTAACGCAGTGTAGTGAGGGGTAATAATGGATAAAGATTATGATGATTTTATCAAAAATTTCTACAGTCAATCAGGTATTGATTTATCCTTATACAAGGAAGCTCAAATGAAAAGAAGATTAACATCTCTTTATGAAAAAAGGGGATTTGTTTCTTTTAAGGAATATTTTCAGGCAGTCATTAGAAATAAAGATTTAATGGATGAATTATTGGATCGAATGACAATCAATGTTTCAGAATTTTACCGAAATTACAAAAGGTGGGAAGTTTTAGAGAATAAAATCATCCCTAAACTAATGGATAAACGAGGCGGGAAACTGAAAGTATGGAGTGCTGCTTGTTCTACAGGAGAAGAGCCTTATACTCTTTCGATGGTTTTTGCCAATTGTTTGCCACGAACTCCGTATGATATTCTAGCTACAGATATTGATGAACTGGCTATTCAAAAAGCGAAAGCAGGCATTTATGTAGGCAGAGCATTAAATGAAGTTCCCTTAAAACAAAAACAGCAATACTTTACAGAAAAAGGCAGTTTTTTTCATGTAAATGAAGAGATAAAAAAAACGGTAATGTTTAAAAAACATAATCTATTGGCAGATTCATTTCAAGGCCCCTTTGATTTGATTGTATGTCGAAATGTGCTTATCTATTTCACCGAAGAGGCAAAAGATTTGCTTTATCAAAAATTTTCTAATGCCCTAAAACCTGGAGGAATTTTTTTTGTAGGCAGTACAGAACAAATATTTAATCCAGGAAAGTATGGATTTGAAACAGAGGATACTTTTTTCTATCGCAAGCGATTATAAGTTGTTTTTTAGGCTTTTCAGTTTAGGCGATAGTGTTTTGAAGCTAATTAATTATAAGGTTTTTTTATTAAATTTATTTTTTATACTATTTTTCTATACATGAATATGTTATATTGAAACATATTTCCTTTAAAGCGTTGAAGGGAGAAAGGATTCGAAAAATGAGATATTTAACTTCAGGGGAATCACATGGTCCCAAACTTATAACAATTATTGAAGGGCTTCCTGCTGGAATGCCACTGCTTGCAAGTGATATTAATGAGGAATTGGCAAGAAGACAAAAAGGCCATGGTCGTGGCAGAAGAATGCAGATTGAAAAAGATATAGTCGAAATTGGCGGCGGAATCAGACATGGTTATACATTAGGTTCTCCGGTGTCTTTAATTGTCGAAAATAATGATTGGAAGCATTGGACAAAAATAATGGGTCAGGATCCAATAGAAGAAAATGAAACAGAAATCAAACGGAAAATCTCTCGTCCAAGACCTGGACATGCTGATTTGAATGGGGCGATCAAATATGGCCACCGTGATATGCGCAATGTGCTAGAACGCTCTTCTGCCCGTGAAACAACGGTGAGAGTAGCTGCTGGCGCTGTCGGAAAAAAACTGCTTTCCCTTTTAGGAATAAAAGTGGCATCACATGTTTTAGAAATTGGCGGCGTAAAAGCAAATGTAGGGTCCTATGAGTCTATTGAAAAAGTAGCAGAAATATCTGAACAATCACCGGTTCGCTGCTTAGACCCTATTGCTGAAAAAGAAATGATGAAAGCAATTGATGATGCAAAAACCAATGGTGATTCTATCGGCGGTATAGTAGAAGTAATCGTTGAAGGCATGCCTGTCGGCGTTGGCAGTTATGTACATTATGACCGCAAATTGGATGCAAAGCTTGCTGGAGCTATTATGAGCATTAATGCATTTAAAGGTGTGGAATTTGGCATTGGCTTTGAAGCAGCGAGAAAACCTGGCAGTGAAGTGCATGATGAGATTATATGGGATGAACAAAATGGCTATACACGCAAAACAAACAGATTAGGCGGTTTAGAAGGTGGAATGTCAACAGGTATGCCGATTGTAGTGAGAGGTGTCATGAAGCCAATTCCAACTTTATATAAACCATTAAATAGTGTCGATATTGAAACGAAAGAGCCTTTTGCTGCGAGCATTGAGCGTTCAGACAGCTGTGCTGTTCCTGCTGCTGCTGTTGTTGCGGAAAATGTTGTCGCATGGGAATTGGCATGTGCTATTATTGATCAGTTTTATTCTGACAGGTTCGACAGCCTATTAGAAAATATCAATAAACATCGAGAATATGCGAGGGAATTCTAATGAAAACAGTTAGGGTTAAAACTGATTCAAAAGAATATGATGTTTTTATTGAAGAGCAGGCAGTTAGACATTTGCCTGAATTTCTGCATAATCATTTTCCAAACTGTTCCAAACTTTTTATATTAACTGATGAAACAGTGGCTAAGCTGCATTTAGCCTCCCTTACAGAGCTTTTAGCTGATTTTTCTTATGAAGCATATGTTGTTCCATCAGGAGAAAAAGCTAAAACATTTGATGTATATTATGATTGTTTAACTTTTGCCCTAACGCAAAACTTTGACAGAAAGTCGATTGTTTTAGCTCTTGGTGGCGGTGCAGTAGGAGATTTGGCTGGTTTTGTAGCAGCTACCTTTATGAGGGGAATCCCTTTTATTCAACTCCCAACAACTATTTTGGCTCATGACAGCGCTGTTGGAGGAAAGGTGGCTATTAATCACCCAGAAGGAAAGAATATGATTGGAGCCTTTTATCAGCCGGAAGCTGTATTTTATAATACTTCAGCTATTGCGACATTGCCTGACAAAGAAATTAAGTCAGGCTTTGCTGAAGTAATAAAGCATGCATTAATTAGTGATAAAGAGTTTTATGATACTCTTTTAAAGTTGGATGATTTAGGCAAAGTAACAGAGCAAGAGCTAGCTGATTTTTTGCAAAAAGGCATTGAAATAAAGGCGGGAATTGTCGGGGAAGATGAGAAAGAAACAGGAATTAGAGCCTATTTGAATTTTGGACATACATTAGGCCATGCAATTGAAGCAGAAATGGGTTATGGAAATATGACGCATGGAGAAGCTGTTGCAATTGGCATGATTTTTGCTCTAACGTTAAGCAAAAAGAAATATGGTTTGGATTTTTCTATATCCGATTTCTCACAATGGTTGGAGAAATTAAACTATCAAATTCAAATTCCGCATCATCTTGATCTGGATCGATTAATTAATAGAATGAAGCAAGATAAAAAATCATTTAATGGGGATATCCATTTTGTATTGCTGCAAAAAATCGGCCAGCCGAAAGTAGTAAAAATAGCGGAAGCAGAGATAAAAGAAGAATTACAATTGTTTAAGGAGAGAATGTAAATGATAAGAGGAGTGCGGGGGGCAATAACTGTTGAGCACAATGAAGAAACAAAAATTATGAACGCAACAGAGCGCCTTGTAAAAGCCATGATACTGGCAAATGATATTCAGGCGGATGATGTTGCATCGGTTTTTGTATCAGTGACAGATGATATAACTGCTGCGTTCCCTGCAAAAGTGATACGTTTGCAAGAGGGGTGGACGTATGTTCCTGTTATGTGCATGAAAGAAATGGATGTTCCTTTTTCGCTAGAAAAGTGCATACGGATTATGTTTCATGTCAACACACAAGTTGCCCAAAAAGACATTAAGCATATTTATTTAGAAAATGCTATTGCTTTAAGGCCAGATCTAAAAGAAGCCTAATAAGCTTACTTCTTTAAAAAAATGGGATAAACATAAAAGCTATTAACAATTTGAGGTGAACAATGATGAAATGGAAAAGCCAACTTTTGGATTTAACTCCTTATCAACCTGGAAAAAATATTGATGAAGTAAAAAGACAATTCAATTTAGAAAATATTGTTAAACTTGCTTCAAACGAAAATCCATTTGGAAGTTCCTTGAAAGTAGCAGAGGAACTGAAAAAGGTTGATGGTTCGTTTGCTTTATATCCAGATGGATATGCAACGAAATTGCGCTTGAAATTAGCTGAATTTCTGCAAGTGTCTAAAGAACAATTGGTACTTGGAAATGGATCAGATGAAATTATTTTAATGATTTCTCGTGCGCTTTTAAAACCAGGTTTAAATACAGTAATGGCAACACATACATTTGGACAATACAAACATAATGCGATTGTAGATGGAGCGGAGGTAAGGGAAGTTCCATTAACGGCCGATGGCCTTCATGATTTGGATGCCATGCTTTTGGCGATTGACGAGTCTACAAGTGTTGTATGGTTATGTTCACCTAATAATCCAACAGGTACATATATTACAGAAGAAAAATTAGTGGGCTTTTTGAAAGATGTTCCAAAAGATGTTTTAGTCGTTTTAGATGAAGCATATTATGAATATGTTATAGCAGAAGATTATTATGATGCTCTTGATTTAGTAAGTGCCTTTGAGAATTTAATTGTGTTAAGAACATTCTCTAAAATTTATGGTTTAGCAAGTTTTCGAGTTGGCTATGGGGTTGCGAATGAAACATTAATTAAAACATTAGAGCCAATTAGAGAGCCTTTTAATGTGAATACCCTTGGGCAAATTGCTGCATTAACAGCTTTAGAAGATCAAGAGTTCGTAGAAAGCTGCAAAACAAAAAACAGAGAAGGGCTGGAATTATTCTATGCATTCTGTAAAGAGCACGGTTTGGATTACTACCCATCTCAAACAAACTTCATCTTAATCGATTTTAAAATAGATGGCAATGAAGTATTCCAGTACTTTTTAGAGCGAGGCTATATTGTGCGTTCTGGTGTACCACTAAACTTCCCGACATCTGTTCGAATAACAGTTGGTTCAAAAGAACAAAATGAAGGATTATTGCAAGTGATGTCTCAGTTTTTAGAAGAGAAGGCAGCTAAATTATAATTTTACAAAAGAAGTGGCGGTGAATAAAGTGAATGGCCGCGTCTTTATAATAGGGTTGGGACTAATTGGAGGATCTTTGGCATTAGGCATTAAAGCCAAACATCCTAATTGCAGCATCATTGGTTATGATGTATCAAATCAAAATGTAAAACTTGGCAAAATGCTAGGGGTAATTGATGAAAAAGCCGAATCCATTATGGAAGGGGCTCTAAATGCTGATTTGATTATTATTTCGACACCTGTAAAGGAAACGGAAATAATAATGGAAATGTTTATAGAGCTGCCTTTAAAAAAGGGCGTAATTATTACAGATGTTGGAAGCACAAAAGGGAAAATTATGGAGAAAGCAGAAATGCTTTCGCAAAAGGGCATCACTTTTATTGGGGGACATCCGATGGCTGGCTCCCATAAAAGTGGGGTTGCTGCTGCAAAATCTTTGCTGTTTGAAAATGCCTTTTATTTAATTACGCCAGACGATTTTACAGATGAAGAGAAGGTAAAATGTTTAATGGACTGGCTAGGCGGGACAAAAGCTAAGTTTTTAGTAATTACCCCAAGTGAACATGACTTGCTGACAGGTGTCATTAGTCATATGCCACATATTGTGGCAGCATCTCTGGTGCATCAGGCAGACCAGACAAGCAAAACAAATGAGCTTGTTACAAGACTTGCAGCTGGTGGATTTAGAGATATTACAAGAATAGCATCGAGCAGTCCAGCAATGTGGCGTGATATTTTACTGCATAATAAAGAAGTGCTGCTGAAACTTTTAAAGGATTGGCAAGATGAAATGAATCTGGTTATTTCATTGATAGATGAGGAAAATGCCGAAGGGCTGTTCACTTATTTTGAGGATGCGAAAAAATTTCGGGATGATCTTCCTAAAAACCAAAAAGGAGCAATTCCCGCCTTTTATGATTTGTATGTAGATGTTCCCGACTATCCAGGGGTTATTTCGGAAATAACAGGTTATTTAGCGAAAGAAGTGATTAGTATAACGAATATCCGCATTATTGAAACAAGAGAGGATATTAATGGAGTATTAGTCATTAGCTTTCAGACAGATGAGGATAGAATGCGGGCGCAAAAGTGTATTGCAGACTATTCGAATTATGATACAACGATTGAAAAATGATGGCAGAAAAGGTGGATGAACGGATGAAATTAATAGAGACTCCAGCGAGTTTACAAGGGGAGATATTGGTCCCGGGCGACAAATCTATTTCTCACCGTTCTGTTATGTTTGGCGCGATTGCAAATGGCAGAACAACGGTTACTAATTTTTTAATGGGCGATGATTGTTTAAGTACCATCTCTTGTTTTCAAAAACTAGGCGTTCATATCGATGTACAAGAGGATAAAGTGATTATTGAAGGAAATGGATTAAATGGATTAATAGAGCCAAAAGAGGTTTTGGATGTTGGCAATTCAGGGACAACTATTCGGCTGCTGTCGGGAATTCTTGCTGGAAGAGAATTTCATGCTACATTAGTTGGAGACCATTCTATTGGAAAAAGACCGATGACAAGAGTTGTTGGCCCATTGCGTAAGATGGGAGCAAAAATTGATGGCAGAAATAATGGGGAGTTTACACCTCTCTCAATCCGTGGCGGCTGTTTGCAGCCTATAACATATGAACTTCCTGTGGCAAGCGCCCAAGTAAAATCTGCCATTATTTTTGCTGCACTGCAAGCAAATGGAAAAACAACTGTTATTGAACCATTGGCAACAAGGGATCATACAGAAAGAATGATTAAACGATTCGGCGGCGAAATTGATGTGCAAGATAAGGCAATACATGTTGAGGGCGGACAAGCTTTAACAGCTGCAGATATTCATGTTCCAGGAGATATTTCATCAGCAGCCTTCTTTTTAGTTGCAGCAAGTATTGTACCGAATAGCCGTGTTATGCTGAAAAATGTCGGTTTAAATCCAACTCGCACTGGCATAATGGATGTTTTGAAAAATATGGGAGCATCAGTCGAAATTAGTCAAAATGAATCAGAAGTATTTGAACCAGTTGGTGATATTACTGTAAGGACAAGCAAGTTGACAGGGACGGTTATTGAAGGGGACATTATTCCAAAGTTAATTGATGAAATCCCAATCATTGCTCTTTTGGCAACCCAAGCAAGTGGGACAACGATTATTAAAGATGCCCACGAGTTAAAGGTGAAAGAAACAAATCGCATTGATACAGTTGTACAAGAATTGCAAAAGCTAGGTGCTGATATTGTCGCAACAGATGATGGAATGATTATCAAAGGGGGAACACCTCTTTCCGGCAATATGGTAAATAGTCACGGAGATCATCGAATTGGCATGATGTTGGCTGTTGCTTCCCTTATTTGTGAAGGAGAATTAACATTAGAAAATGCAGAAGCGATTTCTGTATCATATCCAACTTTTTTTGAACATTTAACAAGCTTAACGCAAAATTAATGCGTAAATTAATATGAAAATAAAACTCGGTCCTAATGGAGGGCTGAGTTTTATTTTGTTCAAAATGAAACGATATAATGAATAATAGGGAAGCTGGAATCAATCCAATATTTACTCGCCATTATATTCATTAACAAAAAAAGGAATAATTTCTGAAATAAAATCATAGCTTGTCTTAAAGAAAATGGGTGGTGATGCTAGGGGATGGCTGAAAATAGAGTGAAAACATCCATTCATCTATAAAAAGTGAACGAAAAATCTGCCTGCGAGGAATGGGGAACAAAAATTTGTATTCTTATTTCTGTGTTTTTTTAAAATAAAAAATGCAGACTTGCCAATGAGGAATGTATGATAAGAGAGAAAACAGGCAAAGCAGTAAGAGAGAACAGACAGAAGAGGCGAATGTTCTCTATGTTAAATAAGTTCTTCAATCATAAATATTGAAGAAAATGATTTGTTTCTTTATCATAGTGATAGAGTATAATTTGCTTTTTTGTTAAGAAAGCTATATTCGAAGCAAGTAAAGGTATTTTTTATCATTTACAATAGTGAATATATTGAAGCAAAAGTCTTTTATTTTTCGAAATAGATAGAGACTAGAGAGGAATATACATGGAAAGAGTACAAGAAATTATTGCATTATTAGAAGATGGACAACAAGATAAGGCGTTGCAATATTATAATGATATAGTGAAAAGCGGCAGCAATGAGGAAAGATTTGTATTAGGAGAAGAGCTTTTCCAATTAGGTTTTTTGGAAGAAGCAAAAATTTTGTTTCAGCGGTTGTTAGAAGCATATCCAGAAGAGGGAGAATTATTGGTGCTAGTAGCTGAAGCAGAAATGGAACTTGGCAATGAAGAAGAGGCGATTGTTGTGCTTGAGAGAATAAACGAACAAGATCCAAGCTATCCTCAAGCATTGCTATTATTAGCCGACTTATATCAAATGGATGGATTGTTTGAAGTAAGTGAACAAAAGTTGCTTCAAGCAAAGACGATTCTGCCCAATGAAGCGATTATCGATTTTGCTCTTGGAGAATTGTATGCAGAACAAGGAAGACTGTATGATGCGATTAATGCCTATAAACTGGTTCTCCCTTATCAAACTTTAGTGGGTGGCGTGAATGTTAATGGGAGAATTGCTGATTGTTTAAGTGCAGGTGGTGGTTTTGAAGAAGCCGTCGATTATTATAAAAAAGCGTTGGCTGAAAAAGTGGAAATTAACACATTGTTTAATTTAGGATTAACTTCCCTGCAAGCTGGAATGACTTCAAGTGCCATTAAACACTTGGAAGAAGTAAAAGCATTAGATCCTTCTTTCCATTCTTTATACTTATATCTGGCAAAAGCATATGAACAAGAAGAGATGTTAAAAGAAGCGTATGAAACAGTGGTAGAAGGCATAAAGCAGGATGAGTTTAATAAAGATTTATATGTATATGGCGGGAAGCTGGCACTTAAGTTGGGCGATGAAGAAAATGCAGAAAAGTATTTTCGTGAAGGGTTGGCGATTGATCCTGAATTTACAGAAGCTGTAATTCTATTAAATAAGCTGTTTTTATCCCGGGACCGATTTAGCGACTGCATGGAGCTGATTGATATGATGGATGTTCAACAAATTGAAGAACCTCAGCTTTATTGGGACGCTGCCAAAGCGCTCCAAGGGTTGGAGAAATATTCAGAGGCATTAAACAAATATAATACAGCATATACTTTTTATAAAGATCTTCCAGATTTTTTATACGACTTTGGATATTTTCTTTTAGAAGAAGGAAAAAGAAAGGAAGCTGCCGAAATTTTTAATAAGCTGTTGTTAACTGATCCGAGCAATGTCGAGTATATGGAAATGATCGATCAATTAACAGAGGAGCCATTTTAACAAAAGCTTTAATTTTGGAGTGCATGAGCATGGGGGAAAAGAGTGATGAATGGCAGGGTATAAACTTAAAGACAAAAAAATTTAGTTGCAATGCAGAGGAGGGAACTAAACAGATGAAAACCCCTGTATCTGTCAATGAGAAAAAAGACTTCATTCGTTGGTTTTTGAATCATTATCAATTGAAGAGAAGGGAATGTGTTTGGATTTTAAATTACTTAATGAGCCACGATCAATTAATGGAAAAGGTTCATTTTGTAGATAATGCAGAAAGATGTCCAAGAGGGTTAATCATGTCGACACATTGTGTTGATGAAGTTCCATTTCGTTTTTATAAAGAAAATGTAATGACAACCGATGCAGAAAAATCTTTTCATGATATTCGCTTAAACAGGGATGAAGATATTTATATTCAATTAAATTTTTATGCTTCTAATCAGGCTCATCAATATGCAGCCGTGCTGGTGGAAAATCCATTTATGCCGAAAAAATTAGAAATAAGCGAAAAAGATAAAATGATTGCAGAGCAATTTCTTGTAGCAAGCATTGAAAAATTCCAAAAGGAAAAATTGCTTGAATTAATTGATGAGGCTCTTGATAAGGGCGATCAGCAATCTTTTCAGGAGTTGACCAATAGGTTGAAGTATTTGCAAAATGCAGAATAAATAGCAGCGGCAAAAAGGTGCGGCCAACAAGAGGGTTGGTTTGCCAAGTCCTTTTTGCTGCTTTTTTTGTTATGGAGAAAATGAATAAAAAGAAAAACAAATGAGAGAATGTGCTTGTTTTAAGCGCTTATGTACTGCTAGAAGTTCTTATGATAAAATGGAGCAATATGGATTTGGAAAGGAAGTACATAGGGATGAAATGGCTTTATTATCTATTGGCAAACCGCTCCTTTTTATTATTATTGCTCGTTGTAAATGTAGTAGGAACCATTTATGGCTACTATTGGTATAGGTTTCAGTTGGCTGAAACTCCTGCTGTTTTTTTAGCTTTTGTGCCAGATAGTCCAACGGCAAGTCTGTTTTTTGTTATGGTCCTATTTGCATTTTTGCTGAAAAGAAATTGGCCATTATTTGAGGCGTTAGCGGTTATTACACTGTTTAAATATGGAATTTGGGCTGTGGTGATGAATATTCTCGTTTATGCTAAAACGGGAATTATGGAAATGGCTGCTGTAATGCTTATTGTTTCACACGGTGCCATGGCAATTCAAGGCTTATTATATACCCCTTTTTACCGCATAAAAGTGAGGCATCTTTTGCTTGCGGGTATATGGACATTTCATAATGATGTCATTGATTATGTTTTTTTGATGATGCCAAGATATCAAGTGCTAGATCAATATATACCGGAGATTGGCTATTTTACTTTTTGGCTAAGTGTAATAAGTGTTGCCGTTGTCTATTATTTAACGCAAAAACAGCCATTCCTGAAATGGAACTTGTCTTAAGCAGATAATTTTTTATTCTAACCTTGTCCAATCCCACATACATTTTTAATAGTAGAGTGGGGAGGGACAAAAAATGAAGGCTAAATTGGTTGTATTAACGTTACTATTATGCTTGCTTGCACCAATTTCTCTTACTATTTCAGCAGCAAATGCAGATGTAAAACGAAATGCTCCTATAGATGAACTTGATACGCTGAGTGATGAAGCACTGCAGCTTGTAAAGTCAGAAAGATATGAGGATGCTAAAAAAATTCTTGATTATTTCTCCAATCAATTTAGTGTGGTTTCTATTAAACAAAAAACTTTTACTATGGATGAATTAAGAATTGTGACTGGAGCGCATGATGAAGCTGTTGAAGCCATTTCTAACGCGTCCCTTAACAGCAATGAACGTGTTAATACGGTTACAAAATTCCGTCTTGCAGTTGATGCAATTTCTTCAGGGAAACAGCCTTTATGGACACAAATGGAAGAGCCGGTCATGGCTACATATGGAGAAATGGAACAAGCATTGGCTGCAGGAAATAAGCGAGTTTATGAAGAAAAAATGGATTCATTTCTGTCTTTATATCAAATTATTTATCCTAGTTTAAAATTAGATGTAGGAACAGAACAGTTTCAAAAATTAAATGCATTAGTAGAATTTATTGGGACATACCGTCTGCAAGTGTTTTCTAATGGAGGGCAGCAAGAAGAGATTGCAACTCTTCAGTCCGAACTGGAAGATGTATTTAATCAAGTGTACGAAGATGAAGCAGATCCTTCTCTTTGGTGGGTAATTATTTCCACAGGCAGCATTATTATTTTGACATTATCTTATGTTGCGGTGAGAAAATATATAGGAGAAAAAGGAGAACAAAAGAGAAAAAGAAAATCCAGCCATAAACTATAAGCATCGGTATTTAACGAATGGTATGGAAGAGCCTGCAAAAGCCTAATTGAAGCTTTAATTTTATTAGGCGAAATTATCTGTATAAGGATCGGTGCAAAATATTATATCGCCTTCGTCTTAGAAAACAAATTTAAATATTTAAATTTGACATTATGCTTACCTCTTGCTTACAATAAAAATAATACTACTAGAATAATTAGGGGGAAAAGCATGTATATACTATACTTTATTATCATCCTTTTAGTACCTCTTTGGGCGCAGATGAGGGTTAAAAGTGCATATAAAAAATATTCTAAGGTAGCTTCCACTTCTCATCTTTCAGGCCGAGAAGTAGCAAGAAAAATTTTAGATGAAAATGGACTATACAATGTTACGGTTGAAGAAACAAGAGGCGTTTTGTCTGATCATTACGATCCCCGAACAAAAGTTGTGCGCCTTTCTAGCGACAACTATCATGGGCATTCTGTTGCAGCAGCTGCTATTGCTGCACATGAAGTTGGCCATGCGATTCAAGATCAGCAAGATTATTCTTTTTTGCGTTTTCGCCATGCATTAGTTCCAGTTGCCAATATTGGCAGCAACTTTTCTTGGATACTTATCCTAATCGGCATGTTGGCTGGACTATCGAATTTATTGCTTTTAGGGATTCTTTTTATGGCAGCTGCTGTATTATTCCAGTTTGTCACATTGCCGGTTGAATTCAATGCATCTAATCGAGCGATGGATCAAGTTGTTTCACTCGGCATTATCCGCAATGACGAAGAAAGAGAAACAAAAAAAGTATTAAATGCAGCAGCATTGACATATGTTGCTGCAGCAGCTGTAGCCGTTTTGGAATTGATTCGTCTTATTTTAATTTATACAGGCATGCAAAGAGACGATTAAATCTAAAGAAACATATAAATAACAACATATCTTTAAACAAAAAATCCATTTGCAGTATGATGGATTTTTTTGTTTTTTTCTACTATTATCTGAAACTTGGCTGTATAATAAATATTGATATTTCACTAATCGAAATTTTTACATACATTATTTTTATGGGGGAAAGAAGGGGTTTTTTGCAAACAGCAGAGCATTTGACGCAAAAACAATCATTAACCGTTTATCGGATTTTATTTGCTATTAGTTTAGGTCATTTTATTAATGACTGTATGCAATCTGTCGTTCCGGCATTATTTCCTGTTTTGGAAAAGACGATGCAATTAAATTACACCCAAGTCGGCTGGATTGCTTTTACGCTGAATATTACATCGTCTCTTATGCAGCCTTTTTTTGGTATGATGGCAGATAAAAAACCGGCGCCTTTTTTATTGCCGATTGCACTTGTTTCCAGTTTGCTTGGCATGATGGGGCTTGCTTTTGCTTCTAATTTTTATTTTGTGCTATTATCTGTCCTATTTATTGGATTTGGTTCAGCCATTTTTCATCCAGAGGGATCACGTGTTGCTTACATGGCTGCAGGACAGAAGCGGGGATTGGCACAATCTATTTATCAAGTTGGCGGCAATGCAGGCCAATCAATGGCGCCGCTGTTTACTGCTTTTATTTTTCTTTATACAGGCCAATTTGGCACGATTTGGTTTACTGTTCTTGCTGCTTTAGGTGTAATGGTGCTTTTCACCGTATCTTTCTGGTATAAAGAAGAGCTGAAACACACGATTTCTAAACAAAAACAACAAATAAAACGGGAGCTTCGCATTTCGAAAAGAATTGTTTTTTCCATATGCTTACTAATCTTTTTGGTTTTTGCCCGTTCTTGGTATGGAGCGGGAATCACGAATTTTTTTCACTTTTACATGATGGAGAAATTCCAACTGTCCATTAAATCGGCCCAGCTTTATGTATTTATCTTTATGCTTGCTGGCGTTTTTGGAACATTTTTTGGGGGGCCTCTTGCAGATCGTTTTGGAAAAAGGATGATTCTTGTTTTTTCTATGCTTGGATCTGTGCCTTTTACTTTGCTGTTGCCCCATATCCCTCCTGCATTGATTGCGCCATTGCTCGCTGTTATAGGCTTTATTCTGCAATCCAGCTTTAGTGTTACGGTCGTATATGCACAAGAGCTGCTTCCAGGGATGATTGGACTAGTGTCAGGGCTAATTGTTGGTTTAGCATTTGGAATGGGAGCATTAGGTGCTGTTATTTTTGGGGTGATTGGCGATTTATATAGTCTTCAGACTGTGATGTTATTATGTAGTGTTCTTCCTGTTTTAGGAATATTAACTTATTTGCTGCCAACAGATAAAGAAGTGAAAAATATGCATATACAGTAAAAAAAGCAAGAGAATAAACAGGAAAGGTTTATTCTCTTGCTTTTTAATGGAAGAATCAATGCTCAATTGGCCGCTTGTACTCATCTAATGTAAAGCCTTCGCCAATCACATCATGAACCACACTAACAGAAACGAAAGCATGGGGATCAACCGAAGTTATTACGCTTTTTAATCGGACAATTTCGGTTTTAGCCACTACACAATACAATACTTCTCTTTCCTTTTTAGTAAAAGAGCCATGGCCTTTTAGAACAGTGACCCCTCGATCCATTTCGCTCATAATTTTATCTGCAATTTGTTCATTAAAATCAGAAATAATCATAGCGCCTCTGGCAGCATATGCTCCTTCTTGCATAAAATCAATAACTCTTGTTCCAACAAACACAGCAACAAGGGTATACATTGCTTCCCGATAGGAAAGGTAAAAAATCAAGGATAGGGTAATAACACATGCATCAAATAAAAACATCGTTTTTCCCATACTCCAGCCATAGAATTTAAAAACAAGCCTTGCAATAATATCGACTCCGCCAGTTGTGCCTCCAAAGCGGAAAATAATGCCAAGGCCAATTCCAATAAAAGTTCCAGCAAACAAAGCAGCAAGAGTTAAATCTTCTTTTAATGGAATGTGCAGCTGGATTTGGGGAAGCTGGAATAGCCAGAAAAAGAAGGAGACGCTGACTGTTCCAATAATGGTATAAATGAAAACATTTTTTCCAAGCAGTTTCCAGCCGATAAAAAATAACGGTATATTTAAAAGCAGATTGGTATAGGATGGATCCCAATTAAATTTAAAATACAGCAATAAGGTTAATCCGGTAAAACCACCTTCTGATAAATTATTCTGCATATTAAAATGGATAATTCCAAAAGAGAAAATTGCGGAACCAAGAAGGATAAATAAAATATTTTTAAGTTTTATTCCTTTAAACATGTAACAATCGCCTTCTTTCTATGTATTGGCCAATTAAAAGTTATTGCAAACTATTTATTTCCTAAGAAATAGGGAAGATGATCTCTTCTGAATAGAAGGTTCACTTTATGCAGTGAATGTTCATTCATTATATCCAAATAACAAGTCGATAGCAATGTCAAGGTAAATATCCTGGGAATATGGAAGAAATGACAAGTAATAAAAAACCAGTATTTTATCATGCATTAACGGGCTTTTGCTCCCTACCTAAGGGGTGGTAAGAAAAACGAGAAATCTAGGTGGATAGAAACTTGTCGATAAAAGCTTGACTGGTTCCACTAACAATCAGTGGGGGACGTGGAAAACCCTTACTGATTGAAGTTTCACTTTATTAGAATATGAACTCGAAAAAAATTATGAAAATATCAGAATAAAACTGGCTAAAATGTTTGTAAAAACCTTTTAGATTAGCTAACATGTAGAAGAATATGATTTGGTTTGGGGTGGAAGGATTGACGGATAAAACGCTGAAAGAAATTCAAACAGAAGTAGATCAATATATTGGCCAATTTAAAGAAGGCTATTTTAGTCCTTTGGCTATGCTGGCACGTTTAACAGAAGAATTAGGGGAACTGGCAAGAGAAATTAATCATCATTATGGAGAAAAGCCAAAAAAAGCATCAGAGGGAGAAAAAGAGATTAAGGATGAGCTTGGTGATATGCTGTTTGTTTTAACGTGCCTTGCCAATTCTTTAAATATTGATTTAGAAGAAGCGCATGATCGAGTGATGCATAAATTCAATACAAGAGACAAAGATCGCTGGACAAAAAAAGAAGAGTAAACATTTAGCAGCACCAGAGGAAAGCAGAGCTAAAACTTTTCAGATAAAAACATACATATATATAGCATAAAGGAGCGCATGAAATTGAATAAAGTAAAGATTGTTATTGCAGGGGCTAGAGGAAGAATGGGAAAAGAGGCAGTTTATTTAACAGGCCGAACGGAGCATTTTGACTTAGTCGGGGTTTTAGATCATAAGCATGAGGGAAAAAAATTAAGTGATTTAGACGGCTTTGCAGGGTATGATGTGCCAATCTATACAGATATTGAAAAATGCTTTCAAACAGAAAAACCAGATGTTCTTATTGATTTGACAACGCCTGAATTTGGCTATTATCATGCTAAAACAGCCCTTAGCTATGGCGTGAGACCTGTTGTAGGAACAACTGGATTTACAAAAGAGAATTTGCAAGAACTAGAAAGATTATGTGAAGAAATGGATCGTGGATGCATTATTGCTCCTAATTTTGCTTTAGGTGCTGTATTGATGATGAAGTTCTCCCAAATTGCTGCAAAATACTATCAGGATGTTGAAATAATGGAAATGCATCATGATCAAAAATTGGATGCGCCAAGTGGAACAGCCATCAAAACAGCCGAATTAATGGCAGAAGTAAGACAAGCAAAAAAACAAGGACACCCAGATGAAAAAGAAACGATTTCAGGTGCAAGAGGAGCAGATTTTGATGGAATGCGCATACATTCTACTCGTTTGCCAGGTTTGATTGCCCATCAGCAAGTGCTATTTGGAGCAGAAGGAGAATCTTTAACGATTAGACACGATTCTTATAATCGAGTGTCTTTTATGTCTGGCGTAAGGCTTGCAGTAGAAGAAGTCCTAAAGGTGAATGTATTAGTTTACGGTTTAGAAAATATCATGGAGTAGGGGTGTGAAGAAATGAATATTGCTTTAATTGCTCACGATAAGAAAAAAGATGATATGATCCGATTTGTAACAGCCTATAAAATGATTTTTGCAAAACATGCACTATTTGCAACAGGAACAACTGGACAGAAAATTCAAGAAGCAACAGGATTAGCAGTCCATAGGTTTTGTTCTGGACCCCTTGGCGGCGATCAGGAAATCGGCGCAAAAATTGCCAACAATGAGATGGATATGATTTTTTTCTTTCGCGATCCGCTGACTGCACAGCCTCATGAGCCAGATGTAACGGCACTTATTCGTTTATGTGATGTATATTCTGTGCCTCTTGCAACCAATATGGGAACAGGAGAAGTGTTAATTCGAGGGTTAGAGCAAGGAGATATAGACTGGAGAAATGTTGTACATGGAAAAACAGAAGATTTTGCCGAAAAAAAATAATATTGATATATTGGCATTTGGAGCCCATGCAGATGATGTTGAAATCGGCATGGGCGCTAGCATTGCCAAATATGCCTATGAAGGCAAACGCATCGTAATATGTGATTTGACAAATAGTGAACTATCTTCAAACGGTACGGTGGAAAATCGTAAATCAGAGGCGGAAAAAGCTGGGGATGTGTTAGGAATAACAGAAAGAATGACAATTGGCCTCCCAGATAGAGGACTGTATCTACAAGAATCATTTATAAAAAAAATTGTAGAAGTTATTCGATACTATAAACCGAAAATCATTTTTTCCCCATTTTATATAGATCGTCATCCAGATCATGGGAATTGTGGAAAACTAGTCGATGAAGCCATCTTTTCAGCAGGCATCAAAAACTTTAAAGCTGGAGATTCAGCAGCACATAAAGTGCAAAACAGCTATTATTATATGATAAATGGCTTTCATAAACCAGATTTTGTTATTGATACATCTAAATGGATGGAAATAAAAAAACAGGCATTAAATTGTTATCGGAGCCAATTTGTCAAAACAAAAGAAACGGTGGAGACCCCACTTGTTAATGGTTATATTGAAACAATTGAAGCAAGAGAAAAAATGTTTGGGCAAGAAGTTGGAACAAGCTATGCTGAAGGATTTATGAAGAAAAAGCCATTATTAATACATCATGATTTATTAGGTGAAATAGAATGAAAAAATTAAAAATAGGAATTACCTGCTATCCGACAGTAGGAGGATCAGGCGTTGTTGCAACTGAATTAGGGAAAATGCTTGCAGAAAAAGGGCATGAAATACATTTTATTTCCTCTAGTCTGCCATTTCGCCTAAATAAAATGTACCATAATATTTATTATCATCAAGTAGAAGTCAGCCAATATTCTGTTTTCCAATATCCTCCTTATGATATTGCGTTAAGCAGCAAAATGGCAGAAGTAATAAAACGAGAAGAGTTGGATCTTCTTCATGTTCATTATGCAATTCCTCATGCAGTATGTGCCATTTTGGCAAAACAAATGAGTGGCCGTGATGTGAAGATTGTCACTACCTTGCATGGAACAGATATTACTGTTTTAGGATATGATTCATCTTTAACAGACAGCATTCGTTTTGGCATTGAAAAATCGGATGCCGTTACTGCTGTTTCTGAATCATTGCGCATGCAGACATATGACGTCATTCAGGCAGACAAGCAAATTGAGGTGCTGTATAACTTTATTGATGAGAGAATATATCATAAAGTAGATTCTACTCATCTTAGAAAAGAATATGGGATTAAACAGGACGAAAAAGTAGTGATCCATGTGTCTAATTTCCGCAGTGTGAAAAGAGTGCCAGACGTAGTAAAGGCATTTCACCATTTGGCCAAAAAGGTTCCGGCAAAACTTTTGCTTGTAGGCGATGGTCCAGAAATGAGAAATGTCACCAAGCTGGTTGACGAATTGCAAATGAAAAATAAAGTATTATTTTTAGGAAAACAAGAAAACTTGGAAGAACTATATTCTATCAGCGATTTAATGCTTCTTTTATCAGAGAAGGAAAGTTTTGGTTTAGTTGCATTAGAAGCCATGGCTTGCGGTGTGCCGTGTATCGGCACCAATATTGGGGGAATTCCCGAAGTGATCGTCGATGGAAAAACGGGTTTTATCTGTGAATTGGGTAATATACAAGAAGTTGGCGAAAAAGGTGCTTTGCTGTTATCCGATCCCAAGCTTCAAGCTGAATTTGCTTTGCGGTCCATGCGGCGGGTTACGGAGAATTTTCGTGCGGAATTAATCGTTAATCAATATGAACAAATATATGAGCGTCTTCTAAAAGAAGGTGAATAATATGCCAGCAGTTTTTCAAGAAGCTGCACCTATTTTAAAAAGAATAGAACAGGCTGGATTTGAAGCATATTTTGTCGGCGGTTCTGTTCGGGATTATTTGCTTGGCAAAAAAATCAATGATATCGATATTGCAACATCTGCGACACCAGAAGAAATTAAAGGAATATTTGGCCAGACAATTGATATTGGCATACAGCATGGAACCGTTATGGTAATAGCAGGTGGCAAATCATACGAAATAACAACATTTCGGACGGAGTCATCTTACGTGGATTTTAGGCGTCCAAGTGAAGTGGCGTTTATTAGAGAGCTTCGGGAAGATTTGCAAAGGCGAGATTTTACCATGAATGCAATGGCAATGGATAAACAAGGAAATATTATTGATTATTTTTCTGGCAGGGAGGCATTAAAGCAACAACAAATAGAAACTGTTGGAAATGCAGATGAACGTTTTAAAGAAGACGCACTTCGCATGATGCGCGCCATTCGGTTTGTCAGCACATTAGGTTTTTCATTAGAAGAAAAAACATATGCTTCTATTAGGCAAAATCGGCCATTATTAGCAAAAATAGCAATAGAAAGAATCACACAAGAATTTGAAAAGCTGTTAAGTGGCAAATACAGCAGAAAATCCTTGCAGCTAATCGGGGAAACAAATTTGCATGAATATTTGCCAATGCTGAAAGAAAAAAAACAAGTGATTTTGCAAGTTTCCAAAATGGAGATAGATTATCTAACTATTGATGAAATGTGGACGTTATTGCTTTGGAAGATGGATATTACAGCAAATAAGGAAATCGACGTATTTTTGCGCCAATGGAAACTGCCGGTAAAAAAAATCAAAAAAGTTCAAAAAATAATTGCAGCTATGCTTGGAAAACAAAAAAATAATTGGACATGCGTAGATTTATACAAAATAACCTTGGAGATTGCTTGTAGTGCAGAAAAACTTTCCATGCTAATTTGGGAAGGGAAATTGATAAAAGAAGCAGATTACATAAAAAAAGCATTTGAGCAGCTGCCGATACAAGAAAAAGCAGAGCTTGCCATTCATGGAAAAGATTTATTGAACTGGAGCAGCAAACCTCCTGGAGCATGGATAAAAGAAGCCATAGAGGCAGTAGAATACGCGGTATTAGAACAAAAGGTGAAAAACGATAAGCAAGCAATAAAGGAGTGGCTAGAGTCATGTCATCTGATTTAAGAAAGAAACTGCTGGAAGTGTTTACTGATAAGCCAGATGAATATATATCAGGCCAAGAGCTTGCCGATAGGTTAGGGTGCTCTAGAACAGCTATTTGGAAACATATAGAGGAAATGCGCAAAGACGGATTTACTTTGGAAGCTGTTCGCAAAAAGGGCTATCGAATTACGAATAGTCCAAAGAGCATTATTCCAGATGAAATTCGGTTTGGATTAAAAACAAAGTTTTTAGGAAGAAATATTCATTATGAAGAAACAGTAGATTCCACCCAAAAAATTGCCCAAAAATTAGCCTATGAAGGGGCCGAAGAAGGGACAATTGTTCTTGCAGAAGAGCAAATTGGCGGAAGAGGGAGAATGGATCGTTCTTGGCATTCTCCTAAATATAAAGGAATTTGGATGAGCGTTTTATTAAGGCCTAATATTCCTATTATGCAGGCGCCTCAATTAACGCTGCTCACAGCTGTTGCAGTTGTGCAAGGAATAGAGGAAGTTACAGGTATACAGGCGCAAATCAAGTGGCCTAACGATGTGCTGATAAACGGCAAAAAAGTAACCGGCATTTTAACAGAACTTCAAGCTGACAGCGATCGCATCCATTCTCTTATTGTCGGCATTGGCATCAATGTGAATCAGCAAATAGAAGACTATCCAGAAGAACTTCAAAATACTGCTACCTCTCTTTTTATAGAAAACAAGGAAACTTGGAATCGAGCAGTTATTATTCAGGCGATTCTTCTCAAAATGGAAAAGTTATATACGATTTATTTAGAAAACGGATTTTATCCTATTAAATTATTATGGGAAAGTTATGCATTGACGATAGGCACCAAGATCACTGCGAGCACATTAACGGGAAAGATAGTGGGGAAAGCATTGGGCATCACAGATGATGGGGTTTTATTAGTAGAAGATGAACAAGGAACCACACATATGATTTATTCGGCAGATATTTCTGTTACATCATGATAAATACTTATAGTAGAAATGATTTGGATTTGTTATAATTCTTTTGTCGGGCGGTATCAGAGTGAACTGCACCTTTATACACTTATTTATTTATATCTGCCTAGATCCAGATAATAGGACAAGGACAGAGGGATGAAACAAATGAAATCAGCGTATTATCCTTCTATTTGTTAATAGAAGGTTTCAGAGTGAGGACAAAGTTCATTTTGCTGACTTTTGAAGTTATCGAAAGCTTTTTGCTTTTGATAGGTGAAGCATTGGGAGGAGCGGAACTGCCGTAGTTTGGTAAGGAGCATCTGAACAAGGGAGCAATGAAGAAAGGGAACGTTTGTCGACAGCCTGCATCCTTCTATTTTGTTGATAGAAGGATTTTTTATTATGTTTAGAATTCCCCTCTTCCAAAACAAGGAGGAAAATATGAAGTCAATTACTGATTTTCTTAAAATGAAGGAAAAAGCAGAAAAAATAACAATGATAACAGCATATGATTATCCTTCCGCCAAACATGGGGAGGCATCAGGTGTGGATATGATTCTTGTTGGAGATTCATTGGGAATGGTAGTGCTGGGATATGATTCTACTGTTCCTGTTACAATGGATGATATGATCCATCATGGAAAAGCTGTAAAACGGGGAGCACAGGATACATTTATTGTTATCGATATGCCTTTTATAAGCTATCATTTATCTGATCGGGATACTTTATTGAATGCATGCAAATTGATCCAAGAAACAGGCGCTCATGCTGTAAAAATCGAAGGGGCTAATGATGTGATAGAAAAAATTAAGCTTCTTACGAATGCAGGCATTCCAGTTATGGCTCATTTAGGATTAACCCCCCAATCTGTAGGTGTTTTAGGGGGCTATAAAGTGCAAGGCAAAAACCATAAGGAAGCATTAGAACTAATAGAAAATGCAAAAAAATGTGAACAAGCAGGCGCTTTTGCAATCGTTTTGGAATGTGTGCCGATGCAGCTGGCAGAAGAAGTAAGCAAAAGTTTGCAAATTCCGACAATTGGAATAGGTGCAGGCATTCATACAGATGGACAAGTGCTTGTATACCACGATTTAATCACATATGGGGTAGATAGAGTAGCAAAATTTGTTAAACAGTATACCAATACAAATGAATCTATTAAACAAGCAATTGAACAATATGTACAAGAAGTAAAAAAGAGTGAGTTTCCTGAAATATCACATAGCTTTACGATGAAAGAAGAAGAACTAAAAAGCTTGTATGGAGGAAAACAATGAACGTACTGACAGAGACAAAAGTTATTACTACAACAATAGAATTGCAGCAACTTACGACAAAGCTAAAAAATAACCAGAAAACAATTGGTTTTGTGCCTACAATGGGATACCTCCATGAAGGGCATCGGGCATTGTTAAAGGAAGCGCGAGAAAATAACGATATTGTTGTGTTAAGTATTTTCGTAAACCCCCTGCAATTTGGCCCTAGTGAAGATTTAGATTCTTATCCAAGGGACTTTAAACATGATAAACAAGTAGCTGTAGAAGAGAATGTAGATTATATTTTTCATCCGTCGGCAGAAGAAATGTATCCAAAAGAATTATCGGTTACAGTGAATGTGCAAAAAAGAACAGATATCCTATGCGGAAAATCTCGACCAGGCCACTTTGACGGCGTTGCAACCGTTCTGACAAAACTTTTCCATTTAGTGCAGCCGAACCAAGTATATTTTGGGCAAAAAGATGCACAGCAAGTAGCTGTTGTAGATGGATTAATAAATGATTTTCATTTTCCGCTCCAACTTGTTTCTGTTCCAACAGTTCGAGAGGAAGATGGTTTAGCTAAAAGCTCACGAAATGTTCGCTTAAGCGAACAAGAAAGAATGGAAGCCGGCATTCTTTATCGTTCCCTTGCTAAAGCAAGAGAAGAGTTGATTAAGGGGAAAACAGATATAAATCAACTTCGCAACAAGCTAGTAGCCGATATAGAACAAGAATCATCAGGCAAAGTGGATTATTTAGAGGTATTAACTTATCCTCACTTAGAGCAGCCGACGCATTTATCTGGAAGGCTTATTGTGGCCCTTGCTGTTCAATTTAGCCAAGCAAGATTAATCGATAATATCATTTTTGATTTATAAAAATGTATCGAGCATTAATGGGCAGTAAGATTCTTTATAAGAGACAAGGAGAAATCTAGGTGGCGAATTAGTCTGTAAAAGCCCCTGACAATCAGTGTAGATCCACTGATTGAAGTTTTATTCTATAAACAGCAATAAGTTGGAGGGATCATTTATGTTTCGAACGATGATGAATGGAAAAATCCATCGGGCAACAGTAACGGAAGCAAACTTAAATTATGTAGGAAGCATTACCATAGATGGGGATCTTCTTGATGCAGTTGGCATGGCTGCAAATGAAAAAGTGCAGATTGTCAATAATAATAATGGAGCGAGATTGGAAACATATATTATTCCTGGCGAAAGAGGATCAGGCACTATTTGTTTAAATGGGGCAGCTGCAAGACTGGTTCAAAAAGGGGATATTGTCATTATTATTTCTTATGCACTTGTTTTGAATGAAGAAGCGGCAAACCATCAGCCAAAAGTAGCAATCATGGATGAAAATAATCAAATACGGACACTTTTAAATTATGAACCTGCAGCAACGATTATGTAATCGGTAAAGGTCGGTCTGTTTAATCTTTTGGAGAACACCTCTTAAGTACAGCCATTAGAAGGTTAAGATTAAGAGTGCAGACAAAGTTCAATTTGCTAACTTTTCAGGCTGTCGAAAACGGCAGCCTTGTCACAGTCTGAAGCCTTAGGAGGAGCAGAGTTGTCCGAGTAAGGAGAACAACAAAAAGCACAAGTGTTTGTCGACAGTGTGAGCCTAGCCTTTAAAAGGCTGGGCCTTTTTAATGAGCAAGATGCATTTTTCGATAATAGTAGGAGAAAATGGAAATAATATAAAAATAGTATAAAGGAAACAGGCAGGTATCATTTTTTTCAATAATGAATGAAACCTAAGGCAAACCAACATAAAATAATATGAATGTATTCCTATATAACGGCTCTGTTCGTATAATAGGTAAAACTCTTTTCCTTTTTTCAATTTTATGATACCGTTTGATTGACTGAAAGTTAGAGGTGGGTAAAATGGAGAATAAATATGTCGTGATTGATTTGGAAACAAACGGTAATTCTCCGAAAAAAGGGGATAGGATTATTCAATTTGCTGCAGTTGTAGTAAGGAATGGAAAAATAGTGGAAGAATATTCTTCTTTAATAAATCCTATGCAACCAATATCTCCATTTATAGAAGAATTAACAGGAATTAACGACGAGATGGTGAAAGATGCACCATTATTTGAAGAAATTGCGGAAAAAGTGCAAGAGCTATTAAAAGATGCTTATTTTGTGGCACATAATGTATTATTTGATTTATCATTTTTATCGGAGGAGCTAGAGCAAGCTTTTTATAAACCATTTTATGGACCAGTGCTTGATACGGTTGAATTGGCCAGAGTGCTGTTTCCGACTGCAGATAGCTACAAATTAACAGACTTAGCCCTCCAAGAGGGAATAGTGCATTCAAGGCCTCATCAGGCAGACAGTGATGCATATGTCACAGCAGAACTTCTGCTTATTCTCTTGCACAAATTAGAGAGTTTGCCGCTGCAAACAAATAAACAGCTGCATAAATTAAGCAGCTCTTTAAAAAGCGATGTCGATTTGCTTTTGGAAGATATAATGGATAAAAAGCAAAAAAAAGTGGAATACATACCGGATCATTTAGAGATTTACCGTGGATTGGCCCTAAAAGTAAGCAAAAATGAGGAGAAGGACAATAAAGAAAAACGAATAGATTCACAAACCTTTTCTATAAAAGAAATAGAAAAGCGAATGGAGGGAACTCTTCCTTTTTTTCGCAAAAGACAAGGCCAATTTAAGATGATGGAAACCATCTATGAAGCATTTTGCGATAATGACCATTGTTTGATCGAAGCTGGCACCGGGATAGGAAAAAGTTTAGCTTATTTACTTCCAGCAGCCTATTTTGCCGTTCAAAATAAAAAACAAATTGTCATTAGCACCTATACAACTCAATTGCAGGAGCAGCTAATCAATAAGGAACTGCCTTTGCTTAAAGGTACTCTTCCTTTTTCTGTTTCTTATACGATCTTAAAGGGACGCAGCCATTATATTAGTCTAGACAAGTTTGAAATCTCGCTTCAAGAAAAAGAAGATAACTATGATACTATTTTAACAAAAATGCAAATTCTAATCTGGTTGACGGAAACTTCTACAGGAGATAAGGATGAGTTGAATTTATCCAGTGGGGGAGTTGCCTATTGGAATAAAATTAAAAATGACGGCAATTTTTCTTTAGCTATTTCGAAGGCGTGGGCTCCCAAGGATTTTTATCGCAGAACAAGATTGCTTGCACAAAAAGCACATTTAATTATTACCAATCATGCTTTATTGCTAAAAGACAGCACAGCTTTGCAAAAATCACTTCCAGCTTATCAATATGCTGTTATTGATGAAGGACATCATTTCGAAAAAGTGGCAACGAAACATTTTGGCCATAAATTCAGCTATGTTGGGGTGAAATTAAGCATACAGCAAGTAGGTACATTTGAGCAAAAACAGTTATATTATAAGATGGAATTATTTATGGATAAAGAGGGAAAAGGACAAAAAGACCCCCTATTCAATCAGCTTGTCGGCGATCTCCAAATAGAGCTAGACAGCTTTTTTCGAATATTGATGCGCTATACAAAAAAAACGTCCAAAAAAACGGCTTACACTAACAACTCTTTCCGCATTAAAAGAGAGGATACAAAAGAATGGAACAATGCCCGCAATTCTGCAGAGCGGCTAGTGTTTTTATTTAAAGATGCCATTGACGCAATCACAGCAAAAATAAATAGGCTAAAACAATCAAAAGAAATACTGACAACCAAACAAGTTTTGGTGACAGAAAGACTTGCTGAGATTCAAAAGGAATGGCACGACTATTTGATGGCGCTCAGAGTCGTTTTTTTACGAGAGGAGAAGCATATATCCTGGCTTGAAGCAGATATAAGAACTTTTCCTAATAATGCCGTATTATTTGCACAGCCTTATTCTGTAGGAGAAATCTTGCAAAAGGAGTTTTTTGCTCAAAAAAACAGCATTGTATTTACCTCTGCAACTCTTACGGTAAATGATTCTTTTGATTATTATATACGTTCACTCGGATTGACTAAAAAAAACTATAAGGCAGAACAAATTAATTCTCCTTTTCCATATGAAAAACAAGTAAAATTATTAGTGCCCAATGATATACCTGAAATCAATACTGTTCCTTTAGAAGAATATATTGCTGCCATAACAGAACAAATTATTCAAATAGCAGAAGCTACAACAGGCCGAATGCTTATTTTATTTACAGCGTATGATATGCTGCGAAGAACCCATGATTTAATTAAAGAAAGCGGCTGTTTAGAGGACTTTGCTATTTTGGCACAAGGCATCACAAATGGAAGCAGAATGAGGCTGACACGAAATTTTCAACGCTATGAAAAGGCAATTTTGCTTGGAACAAACAGCTTTTGGGAAGGCATTGATATACCAGGGGAAGATTTATCCTGCCTAGTAATTGTTCGGTTGCCATTTTCTTCTCCAGATGAACCTTTAACAGAAGCAAAAAATGAAGAAATCAAAAAAAATGGGGGCAATCCTTTTACAGAAAATAGCCTGCCGGAAGCAGTATTGCGTTTTAAACAGGGGTTTGGACGGTTAATTCGTACAGAAGAAGATAAAGGGTTTATTGTTGTGTTTGATCGCAGAATATTAACAACCACTTATGGAGAGACATTTTTGCGCTCTATTCCTGCTGTTTCAGTGGAGACCAAAAAATTGAATGAAATGATTGCGATTATAAAAAAATGGCTTTAGAGCCAAAAAGTTAATTTAGAAAAATTAAATAGTTTAGAATTTTTTAATAGGGAAAAGTGTTCCTTTCTCTTGATACTTGCTGTTATAATAACTGATGAGAATAATTGAATGTATTTCCTGATAGTTAATTTAATTTCAAGGAGGAAGAGAATGAAAGGTTGAAAGTGGAACCACAGCGTATTCCTAAAAACAGAGTTAGATGAAATAAAAAAGGAAATAGATGATAATCCACTATTTAACAAAAATGCTAATAGAATGAATATGAAGAAGTGATGACAAATGAAAAAATGGATATGGATTATAAGTTTAGCATGTTTGATTATTTTAGGATTTGCAGCAAATCTATATTTGGATGCTGTAAAGCCAGTAAAAACTGCCAAAGAAAAAGCAATAGAAATTGCTGAAGAAAAAGCAGATGTAAAAAGTATCGATAACTTTACATTATTCCATGGGACAGACGCTTATTATATAGTAGAGGGAAAAAACAGCAAAAAGGAAAATGTAATTGTCTGGATAAATGAAAAAAACAACAGTATAACAGTTAAAAAGAAACAAGATGGAATATCTAAAAAAGATGCAATAAATGCTTTATTGGACAACAGATCCCCAAGCTCCATTAATACTGTTCGATTAGGCATGGTTCAGGGAATTCCAGCGTGGGAAATATATACTCATTCAGAAGATGATTTAATAAATTATTATTATTTGGATTTTGAAACAGGTGAAATCCTTTTAAATATAGAAAATATCTAAATTAGTGTCTTTAGTTGGAGGAGAAGATCATGAATATTACGTTAGCACAAAGAGTGAATGCATTAACACCGTCTACTACTTTAGCGATCACTGCAAAAGCAAAATCGTTAAAAGACAGCGGCTATGATGTTATTGGTTTAGGAGCAGGGGAGCCTGATTTTAATACACCGCAAAACATTATTGATGCTGCTGTGAAAAGCATGAATGAAGGACATACAAAATATACGCCTGCTGCAGGACTGCCGTTGCTAAAACAAACGATTAGCGAAAAATTAGAAAAAGATCAAGGTTTGCATTATGAAGCTTCTGAAATCATTGTGACAAATGGAGCAAAACATGGGCTTTTTACATTGTTTCAAGTAATATTGGATGAAGGCGATGAAGTCATTATACCAACACCTTATTGGGTCAGCTATCCAGAACAAGTAAAACTTGCAGACGGTGTGCCGGTGTTTGTAGATGGATTAGAAGAAAATGAGTTTAAAATAACGCCAGAACAATTAAAAAATGCAATAACAGAAAAAACAAAAGCCGTTATTATTAATTCCCCAAGCAATCCTACTGGAATGCTTTATACAGAAGAAGAATTAAAAGCAATTGGCGAGATTTGTTTGGCGAATAATATTCTGATTATTTCAGATGAAATTTATGAAAAGCTGGTATATGGAGATGCAGTGCATGTATCCATTGCGACATTGTCTCCTGAGCTTAAGGAAGCGACTATTATTATTAATGGTGTCAGTAAATCTCATTCAATGACAGGCTGGAGAATTGGATATGCAGCCGGCAATAAACAAATTATAACGGCGATGACGAATCTGGCAAGCCACAGTACGTCCAATCCAACAACAACGGCGCAATACGGTGCGATTGAAGCATATAAAGGTCCACAAGATACTGTGGCAGAAATGAATAAAGCATTTGAAGAACGTCTTAATATTATTCACCAAAAGCTAAATGAAATTCCTGGAGTCGTTTGCTTAAAACCAAAAGGGGCTTTTTATTTATTCCCTAATGTGAAAAAGGCTGCTGCTTTAACAGGTTTTGCTAGTGTAGATGAATTTGTTTCTGCACTGTTGGAAGAAGCGCTGGTTGCAGTTGTTCCTGGTTCAGGATTTGGAACAGAAGACTATATACGCTTATCATATGCGACTTCTTTAGAAAACCTGGAGAAAGCAGTGGCGCGCATTCACGAATTTGTCCTAAACAAAATGGCAAAATAATATTGCAGTAAAGTATCTTTTTTAAAAAGAATATACTGAGTAATGAAATTAAAGAAGGTTTAGAGTGTTTATATATTGTTTGCAAAGTGCTGACATTTGACGAGGAGGGCGTTTCAACTATTTATTGGAACACCCTCCTATGTTGCTTGTGGCGTGTAAGTTCGGTATAATGTTTTGATAGGAAAGTAATTTTATGCTAGCATCGAATGTTTTCAGCATTTAAAAAAATTAGCAGTTGCTGCTTTTCTTTACATATTTAGATCTTTGTTTTTGGAGGAATTTATTGTGATTAAATCAACGATAGCTGAATTACCGAAAAATGTTGATAAAGAAGTAAAAATAGGTGCATGGATTGCCAATAAACGCTCAAGCGGTAAAATTGCCTTTTTGCAGCTTCGTGATGGAACTGGATTTGTACAAGGCGTAGTTGTAAAAAGTGAAGTGGGCGAAGAATTGTTTCAAACAGCAAAATCTTTAACCCAAGAATCATCCGTATATGTTACAGGGCTTGTACAAAAAGATGAGCGTTCTCCTTTTGGGTATGAACTATTGGTGAAAGATGTTCAATTAATCCATAGTTCTGTTGACTATCCGATTACACCGAAAGAGCATGGAACGGAATTTTTGATGGATAATCGTCATTTGTGGCTTCGTTCCAAACGCCAGCATGCTGTAATGAAAGTGCGCAATGAAATTATCCGCGCCACATATGAATTCTTTAATGAAAATGGTTTTACAAAAGTAGATCCCCCAATTTTAACTGGAAGTGCACCAGAAGGCACAACGGAATTATTTGCGACAAAATATTTTGATGAAGATGCCTATCTTTCCCAAAGTGGCCAGCTATATATGGAAGCAGCTGCAATGGCGCTTGGAAAAGTATTTTCATTTGGCCCAACTTTTCGTGCAGAAAAATCAAAAACCCGCCGCCATTTAATTGAATTCTGGATGATAGAACCAGAAATGGCATTTGTGGAGTTTGAAGATAATTTAGTAGTGCAAGAAGAATATGTAAGCTTTATCGTTCAGTCTGTATTAAAAAATTGTGCTCTTGAGTTGAAAACACTTGGTAGAGATACCTCTAAATTGGAAAAAATTACAGCACCATTCCCAAGAATCAGCTATGATGATGCAGTAAAATTCTTGCAAGAAAAGGGATTTGATGATATTACGTGGGGAGATGATTTTGGAGCTCCTCATGAAACAGCAATTGCAGAAAGCTATGATAAGCCTGTATTCATTACTCATTATCCAACCACTTTAAAACCATTCTATATGCAGCCAGATCCAAATAGAGAAGATGTTGTGCTATGTGCAGACTTAATTGCTCCAGAAGGATATGGAGAGATTATCGGTGGATCTGAACGCATTCACGATATGGATCTTTTAGAGAAACGGGTAGAAGAACATCAATTGGATACGGAAACATATAAATGGTATTTAGAATTAAGAAAATATGGTTCTGTGCCACATTCCGGATTTGGACTTGGATTAGAACGAACAGTTGCATGGATCAGCGGTGTGGAGCATGTTAGAGAAAGTATTCCATTCCCACGATTATTAAACCGTTTATATCCTTAATTACTTTTGATTATTTTTTGTTTCTAATGTTGCAGTAAAGCTACCTGCGTGTTGATTAGAGTGAAAGGCGTATGACTCTTGCGGGGAAAACGAATGTCTGAAGAGGAAATCAACAGCCAAGTTTATAAAGCCTTTCTAATAAAGGGAAGAATGCCTTTGCTTCTATTTTTAAGCAGCAAAGGCATTCTCCCTTGTTTATTTTTCCGGAATGCAGCTGATTTACAAAAGAGAATAAGATTTATTTTGCACGCAGAAAAAGTTCATGCCAGCAATTCCATTTTTTTATTATTACAAGAGAGATTTGTCATGATATACTGAATTAGAGGTGTCCTAAATGAATAAAACAATAATGTTAAAATGGTTGCAAGAGGGAAGTATCAGCATTCCTACAACACTTCTAACACACTATAAAACACTTAAACTGACGGAACAAGAATTAGTATTGCTTTTGCATATTAACTCTTTTTTAGAAAAGGGAAATGAATTTCCGACTCCAGCAGAATTAGCTGGCTATATGACCATGGATGCTAGACAATGCCATGAAATGTTAAGCCAACTTATAAAAAGAGGGTTTATTTCCATAATAGATGGAAATAATGAAAATGGCATACGTTTTGAACAATATTCTTTAGAACCACTATGGAATAAATTAATAGATTTATATTTATTAATCAATAAGCAGGAAAAAGCAAAAGAAGCGGAAAAAACAGAAACAGACCTATATTCTTGTTTTGAAACAGAGTTTGGCAGACCGCTGTCTCCTTTTGAAATTGAAACATTAGGAATGTGGGTGGATGATGATCAGCATAATCCAACTATTATAAAAGCAGCTCTTAGAGAAGCTGTGATTTCTGGGAAAATAAATTTTCGCTATATTGATCGAATTCTTTTTGAATGGAAAAAAAACGGCATCCAAACTATCCAACAAGCAAAAAATCATGGGAAAAAGTTTAGGCAAAATCAACAATATACAATAGGAAAAGGAGCGGAATCTTCTGTAGAAAGTACGGTGAAATCTGTTCCTTTTTATAATTGGCTGGACCAATAAAGCGAAAGTTTCAATTAGTGGGTAATTTTTTTATCTTCTACGGATTGCTAGTTGATACAAGATAGGATATAGCTCACAGAGATGTTGCCACCGGACACTTAACAGTCTGTGTTTAAGTTGGAGAAAAAGCCGGATAATGCGCGATAAATAAAAAGAACCTGTGAATAGGGGAAAAACGTGGTGAGGTAAATATGTTGAAAAAAGATGAAATAAGGTATTGTTTGGATACAATGGCAGAAATGTTTCCTGATGCCCATTGTGAACTAGTCCATGCAAATCCATTTGAACTAGTGATTGCAGTAGCGTTGTCTGCACAATGTACAGATGCGCTTGTAAATAAAGTAACAAAAAATTTATTCCAAAAGTATAAAACTCCCGAAGATTATTTACGTGTGCCTCTTGAAGAATTGCAGCAGGATATCCGTTCCATTGGATTATACCGAAATAAAGCAAAAAATATTCAAAAATTATGCCGAATGGTGTTAGATGAGTATAATGGGGAAATACCTGCTGACCGAGATGAATTAATTAATCTTCCAGGGGTTGGGCGAAAAACGGCTAACGTGGTTGTATCTGTTGCTTATGATATTCCGGCGATTGCCGTTGATACGCATGTAGAGCGGGTAAGCAAAAGATTGGGCTTTTGCCGCTGGAAAGATTCTGTATTAGAAGTCGAAAAAACACTAATGAAAAAAATACCGAAGGAAGAATGGTCGCAAACGCATCATCGCATGATTTTTTTTGGACGCTATCATTGTAAAGCACAAAATCCACAATGTGAGATTTGTCCTTTATTATCCCTGTGCCGGGAAGGCAAAAAGCGAATAAAAAAATTAGGTGTCGGCTAATGGAAAAAAGCTATTGTATACATCTTCCTGCCGATTTGCAAATTCCCCAATTAACTCATTTGACTGAATTCAATTTAGATGATATGCGTTTAATAGAATCTTTCCAAGCTAACTTGCCTTTTATTCACGAAGGAGCATATACAAAGGGGCTGAATGGTTTTATACCATGGAAAAAAGAGCATATTAAATCATCTGTATCAATACTTATTGATCAGTGGAAATTATTGAAAGTAGAAATTGCACAATATATAGCTGCCCAAAAAAAAGAGCAAATATATAAAGGAATGGCACATGGTATTTGTTGTTTTTTGGAATGTTTATATTGGCTGAATGACTTGCCTGTCACGTTTAAAGAGGGATTAATCAGCCGCAATATTAAAATAATGCCAATAAATGTTGAGGAAAGATTATATTTTATTCTTTCAAGAGTAACAGGCTATCATTCTTTTAAACAATTAGAAGAGTTGTTTAAAGAATTAGAAAAGCAATTTGCCATTTATTTAATAAAAAATAAAGGATAGCTTATAGTAAAATAAAGAAATCCATTAGCATAACAAATAAAAGTAGGGTTCTGATGACAGCGTAAATTAAAATGAAAAAGAGGACAAAGTCGCAAAACGACTTTGTCCTCTTTTGTTAGTTGTTATCTGTATTGCTGTTTGACTGATTGGTAGTATTGCCATTATTTTGGTTTGTCGTACTATTTGAAGAATCTGAGTCACTTGTTGGGTTCTCATTTCCATCTTCTTCGTTTGCATTATTGCTATTATTACTATTGGTATTATTAGAGTTATTGCCGCTGTTGCCGGAATTATTGCCGCTGTTGCCGGAATTATTGCCGCTGTTGCCGGAATTATTGCCGCTGTTGCCGGAATTATTGCCGCTGTTGCCGGAATTATTGCCGCTGTTGCCGGAATTATTGCCGCTATTGCCGGAATTATTGCCGCTGTTGTCGGAATTATTGCCGCTGTTGTCGGAATTATTGCCGCTATTGCCAGAGTTATTCCCATTATTGTTATTGTCTGTATTTCCTTGATCTGTACCTTGATCTTGGGAATCATCTGTTTCTGTATCCTCATTATCCTGCTTATCTTCATTATCATCGATAGTTTCATCTTCATCTGGCTGTTCTTCTTCTTCCACTTCTTGTTTTGGAATTGTCACACTTGCTGAAGCAGCAGCACTTGATTGACTGTCTTTAACAGCGATGACAGTAAACGTATAACTGCTTCCTGGTGTTGGTTTGGCAATTTTTAGACTTTTATCAGATGTTTGGGTTAACTGCTTTGAACCCCCGCCATCGACGCTAACATTTACTTGGAATTTAACTCCTTTTTTGCTGCCGTATTTCCAAGATAATGTAATTGCATCGTTATCTTTATCATAGGATGCATTTACGCCAGAGGGTGCATCAGGTTTATCATATTTCTGAGATACTTGATTAAGGATATTGCCTTTGACCGCATATTCGGTAAGAATTTGACTGCTAGGTGTATAGGAGCTGGCTAATCGGGCAGGGTAAGTTCCTTTTTCAATTTTGACTGTCTCTACACTATCTGGCTGCTTAAAGTCTTCGGTTTCCACATCTTCAGAAATATATCCCATAACAGTGGCAAATATTTTTTGAGCAATTTTCTGATCCATGCCTGGCTCAATATAATTCTTTCTGCTTTCGTACCCTGTCCATACGGCCATTGTAAAGTTGGTCGTATATCCAGCAAACCAAGCATCTGGAACAGCTTTGCTTGTAGGTATATTATAATCGCTCAATTCTTGATCAGTATAGTTGGTTGTTCCTGTTTTACCAGCAATTGGCAGTCCGTAAACATTTGCATAAGATCCTGTTCCATACGAGGAGCTTACTACATCTTTTAACATATCTGTAATTAAAAATGCAGTATAGTCTTGCATGGCAGCTTTAGGTTCTGGTTCCATGTTTATCTTTGTGCCGTCTTTTAAGGTAAACGATTTGACTGCATGTGGCGTATTATATATTCCATCATTCCCAAATGCACTATATGCCCCTGCTAATTCAAGAGAAGAAATACCTGGGCTTATTCCCCCAATAGAAGCTGATTCATAGACTTCTTTTAGTTCGACACCTATATTTGCTGCAAATTCTTGTGCCTTGTCCGCACCAACCTCTTTAAAGGCTTCTAAGGCTGGAATATTACGAGATCGCGCCAATGCCTCACGCATCGATAATGACCCCATATACTGATTATCCCAGTTGCCAATTGGCGTACCATCTGAGTAAGTTGTAGCTTTATCCACTAATGTATGGTATGTGCCCCATTTTAAGTATTCAATGGCAGGTCCATAGTCAAGGATTGGCTTAATGGTGGATCCTGGCTGTCTTTTTTGCTCTGTTGCATAGTTGAATCCAAATTTGACATCGGGATCGCGGTCGCCACCGATTGCTAAAATTCCTCCCGTTTTTGTATCAAGCAAGGTAATTCCTGCTTGGAATTTTTCATCAGGGAATGGAACAATTTCATTTTCATACATAATTTTATCTACATAATTTTGTGCTTTTTTATTTAATGTTGTTTGGATAGAAAGTCCATCTGTATAGACATTAATGTCTGGATATTTTTCTTCAATTTCTGCAATTGCTTCTTTAATATAGGAATCATATGGAAGATTAGTGCTTTTTCGTTTATCTTTGCTCAAAACTAAGCTTTCAACAGATACTTTTTGTGCTTCTTCCATCTTTGCTTTTGTTATATATCCATGCTGGTGCATTAAAGATAAAACGACATTTTTTCGTTTATCGGCACGATCAGGATTATTAAAAGGATTATAGGCATTTGGAGCTTGTGGCATTCCTGCAAGCAGTGCTGCTTCCGGCAATGTTAATTCATCAAGGTTTTTGCCGAAATAAGTATTTGCAGCTGTTTTTACACCACTCATATTTTCTGACATGAAAATTTTATTTACATACATTTCAAAAATTTCTTCTTTTGAATACTTGCGTTCTAATTGAATGGCAAGCCATGCTTCTTGTGCCTTACGGGAAAGGGTTTTTTGCGGTTGATTAAAGAAAAAGTTTTTCACAACCTGCTGTGTAATCGTACTTGCCCCCTCAGCACCAAAACCATGTTTAACGTTCGCAACAACTGCTCCGCCTAAACGGATTGGATCAATCCCATGATGCTTAAAGAATCTGGCATCTTCTGTTGCAATAAAGGCGTCTTTTACTAATTCAGGAATATCTTCATAATTGACATAATCTCGGTTTACAGCGCCAACTTTTGCAATTTCTTCTCCTTCTGAATCATAAAAAGTAGAAGAGATTGAATCTTTTAACGTTGCAGCATCCAGTTTTGGAGCATCTTGGATCATTACAGCAAAGGTAATGGCACCACCGATCATTCCAACAATTGCCAAGGCAATCACGGCTAAGAAAATGCGTTTTGCAATTTGTTTACCGCTTTTTTTCGTTTTGTTTTGCTGTTCTTTTTTATCTTTAGGTCCTTTATTTTTATTTTTCGCTTCTTGGAGTCTTTTGCGGCGCTCCTCTCGCGTTTCATACATATCTGCCATTGTTTTTTTCCTACCTTTCTTCAATAAAAACAATCAAAGGGGCATTTAATCAAAATGATAAAGCCAATCTATTACTTTAATATAGTCAATTCTCGGCTGAAAACCAAGTTTTATTATGTGACTACAAGCTAAAAGCTCCTTTTTTGTAATTGATTTTCTGCCACCATTTTTCATTCTGTCCCAAAATATAAACAATTGCTCAGCTTGCAATAAAAAAATCTCATCTGTCGAAGAAAATCGAATGAGTACAAAACAGATGCCCTTTTGTTTTGCTACTAGATGCATATGTTTAATTTGGTGCTCATGAAAATTACTTAATGGAAAAGATTGTAGTGATTTTGTTTCTTTTGCTTCAAAATCAACATATTTTCCCCGGTATACACCATTATAATCTGTTGTAGAAGCTTGTTTAAAATACGCTTCTTTAATAACAGCAGCACTTCTTTTGGGATAATCCACTTGAACAATTTGAACAGGTGTTGGCTTTTTATGTATAACCGCTTTTCCACATTCCAAGTAATACTGATTTGTTGCATTGATGTCTTCTTCCAAAGTCATGCCTCTATTGGAATAGCTGATTTTTTTAACTGGCGTTTTTATGCTGGCTGTCGGATTGTACTTTTTTCCGTTTGGGTAATTCATTTTTTCACCTCATTAAACTACCATAGGAAAGAGTATAAGTTAACTCTAACAACAAACAATAATATCATATTGCTTGATAAAAGAGGGGGCTTATATGGTAGGTCTATTTAATTATTTTCTGCCGCCAAACGAAGAGAGGCTGGTTCAAAAGATTTATTCCCTAACAAAAAAATATAACTTAGATAATATATCAAGAACTGAAGGTTATCTCCAGTATTATACCGCAAATAAAGAAATTCAGTGGGCATATCTTGCCAGCCAAGTGTCGCGAAATGCTGGGTGGAATATGTGCGATTTACAAGGAAGCTGGTTTTCTAAAATACTAGCTGCAGAAAAAAGAGAGAAATTATTTTTCACCTATGAAGAAGCAAATTGGCTAATTTTTCAAGATGCATTCCCCCAATTATTGCTCTATGATTATTCGACGAAATACAACAGGCCTTTGTTTCACTTATTAAAATACTTTTCTGTTTCTTCTTTTATGGAAAAAGAATGGAATCTTTTTTGGAGAAAACGAAACCAAACAAGATTAATGACAAGTCTTATTATTAATGAACAAAACTTAATCGAGCAGCCTATTATTAAAAATCCTTATTATAAAAGAGAAGTATTCCATAGTCCAGCATATTTATTGCAAGATTTTTTTCATTTTAGTTCGGTGCTATTTCCTACTTTAAAAGGGAATCTTTATGGTGGCTGTGTAACTGACTTTACTTCCCTTGATAAGCGGATCGAGTTTGGGAAGGAACTGGCGAATATATTGTTTCATCCAGATTTATATGAAAGTTTTTATCAATTTAGTATCTCAAGAACGCATACTGGTTCAAGGAGAGATTATGAATGCATTATTTATCCCCAGCATAAAAGAGATACGCCCATTTTGCGTTTAGCTTATCCGGTAGTAAAGCATGAAAAAAAAGAAATGGTGGACTGGACAGAGATGAGGAAGAAAAAGAAAGCCTGGCAAAAAACATTGGCTAGAAAGCAAAAGCCGCAAACTCTGACAACGTGGTATCGGGATAAACAAGAGCAGTTGCATACATTGATTAGACTAGAAAATAAAGTGGTGAAAAATAAATATGTCGAAAATAGCTGAGAGAATTTAAGAATCAGTTCTTTCTTTGACGAATCCCTTCTAGTTTTGTCAGGTTGGCAGGAGCTATAAAGGAAACCTCGAATTAGTAACTAGCAAAAGAAACAGGAGGGGTAGAGATGAAAGAAGAATACAATAAAGCAGAATTGTTGAAGATGCTTGAAACTATTTATGATGATTTAGAAGAATTGGATAGTTTGCTTTTAGGTGTTCATTCCAATCAAAAAAAAGAGTTAGAAGATCATCTTGACCATTTAGAACTGTTAGAAGCTGCATTTTCTGTTTTTGAACAAAAGTTAAAAAAAGAAACCACACATACTATAGCCAAAAGTCCAGAGAAAATAAGAAGAATGGCAACATTTAAACTTGAATTAAGTTAAATAATCCCCTAATATTATGTCCATGACAATTAGAATAAATTGCATCAAAAGTGAATAGGAAGTAGTGGATGGGAAAGTGACTTTGATTAATCAATTAAAAGAAAATACAAAAATGCTGCTAGAGTCAACCGGATATTTGATGGACACTTTTATAAAAGTAAAAGCTTCCGGAAAAGGGGAAGACTTTTATGAAGTAGTAGTTCCTTTTGCAAATAAGGTAAAAAAAATAAATGAAGACTGGAAAGTGACTGCTATAAATTGGGTAGTGGCAAATAAACCAGAATATCTTCATGCGGCCCAAATTCAGTCGGCTTCTGATCACTTAGAAATCATTTCAGTCAGTGCCTTTTATCCGGATACAAGTAAAAAAAGATTTATGGATGCTATAAAATCTGTGCAGTATATTTTAGAAGTGCTATTAAGCCAATTGTCAAGTATAGAAAAAAAATGATGTTCTTTTATCAAATAAAATAAAACTAACAAAACTATCCATCCAAATCGATAGTTTTTTCTTTTTATGCTGGATGTATTTTATACTCTGCTGGAAGGCATAAGGTCCCTATGTTGAAAAGCAAGATAGAATTTGGCTCTGGGGGATCGGCGCTTATTTTTTGGAGAAAGAACGCAATCAACAGTCAAACTTAATAGAACTTTATGTAGGTTCTTTTTTATCAGACCATGCACGTGCTGGGCATTTGCTTCATAGGATATGACGGGAATTACTATTGGAGGAGGAAACAGTAAAATGAACCCAACACGCCCCATTTTTTATGCGCGAAATCCTGCTGCTGCTCCATCACACATAAGTAGAATGCCACAACAGTATATTCAGAAGGAAACGAGAATGTACAATCCATATATAAATCAACCACAATGGAATGGCGGATTTGAACAAAGTATGCATCAAAGCCATTACGGCAATGCCCCTTACTCACATGCAAATTTTAATAATTACGAACAGCCATATTTTCATCCGCAAAATAATTATCCGAAATCTCATGAAGTATTTCAAAACCCGCTGCAGTATTACGATGATTCTTATTCAAGTGCTGCCACCCAACAACAACCGCAAAACTATATGAATCCATATCCGAAACAGTCGTTTATTCCTCAGAAACAAGGAGGAATGAAAAACTTTATGAATTCCTTCAAATCACAGGATGGATCACTTGATTTTAATAAAATGATGGATACGGCGGGGATGATGATGAATGCAATGAATCAGATGACAGGGCTTGTAAAAGGAGTAGGGGGAATATTTAAAGTGTAAACTAAAAGGCACCCTAAAGATTAAGGGTGCCTTTTCTAGTTTCTTTTTCCCTTACCAGCGGTGCGCTTTTGCATCTCTTCTTAGAATAAGATTGGTTTTAGACATTTCGGTATGGCCATTGACTTGAGACTTTGCCCGTTTTGGTCTTGTCCAATTATGGTGAAAAAGCGAAGAATGAGAATCCAATTGATCTTTGTAGCTCATCTAATCACCTCGGGAATAGGTTTTATAAAAAAACTAGCGATGCTCCTCAATTGAAGCACCACTAATAGCATTTGCAGAATTTTTTTTTTTATACATGCTCTGCTTTTCTAAAGTAAGGAGTTCAAAAAAACTATTTAGATTCTTCTATCATTATTTTTTTGCCTTTTTGCTTCGGGACAGTTACAGTAAGCAATCCATTTTGATAAGATGCTTTTACCTTTTTTTCATCGATTGGATATGGAAGAGCAACGGTTCTGCTGTTTCTTTTATAGGTTTGACTGGAACGAAAGAAATTTTGCTGCGTGTTTTCTTCTGTAATGATTTCTTGATAATTGACGCTGATTGTTAGATGGTGATCGTATACATTAATTTGTATTTGTTCTCTATTGATTCCAGGAAGCTCTGCTATGATAAGGTTGGCTGTCGCCGTTTCTTTAACGGTCAAAGGAAAGGCGCTGTTTGGAAAAGGATTACTGAAGAATTCGTCCATGCTTTGCAGAAAATTTTTGATTGGCTTTTCTTGAAGAAAACCATTCATGCTCTTGATAAATCCACCAAATGGTTCGTTTTTTTCTTTTTTGTTTGGATCAATAGGGAAATTTCCTGACAATGTTGACACTCCTTTTTGCAAATACTTTCTAACATCATATTTATGCCAAAAAGAAATATTTTGTGCCTATCTTCTTTTTAAAGCAATTGTTTTTTTAGTAAGAGATACTATATTTTATTTGCATACTCTATTGATTTTTCGGTTTGTTTTGTATCTTCTGATTGCTACAAGTGTAAAAAGGTTTTTGTTTTAACCAAAATGACTTACTATAGAAAGATGGAGTTATGTTATCGTAAAATTTATAAGGGGGTATTCATATGAAGACAATGATAATAAGTGGAAAAGAAGTTGCCTATCAAGAAGCAGGAAAAGGAAAAACAATTATCCTTATTCATGGATTTTGCGGAAATGCTGAATATTGGGAAAACGTTATGCCGTTATTAACAAATTTCCATGTGGTCGCAATAGAACTAAGAGGGCACGGAAAAACAAGTTACAATGGCGAATCATTTTTGATAGAAGATTTAGCGAAAGACATCCAATGTTTTCTAGATAAAAAGGAACTAGCCGATGTGTATATGTTTGGCCATTCATTAGGAGGATATGTAACATTGGCATTTGCGGAATTATTTCCTGAAGCATTAGCTGGCTTTGGGCTTATCCATTCCACTGCATATCCTGATACAGAACAAGGAAAAGAAGGAAGACTAACAGCCATTAAAAAAATCCAAGATGTAGGAATGGCTGAATTTGTTGATGGGCTAATACCAAATCTATTCTCAGACGATTCGATTCGTACAAAAAAGGAAGAAGTGGAAAAAGCAAAAGAGATTGGATACAAAACGGACGCAATTGCGGCAATGGAAACATTATCTGCCATGCGAAAAAGAATAGATCGCAATCATATTATCGCAAATTCACCAGTTCCAGTTCTGCTTGTCAAAGGAACAAAAGATAAAGTAGTGCCCCTTGATCGTGTCGCATCTGCAAGCGGAAAACATATCACGGCAGAATTATTGGAAACAGGACATATGAGTATGATAGAGGATCCTACAGCACTTTCAAAGCTTCTTGTGAATTTTGTAAAGCAAGATGGTGCGGATGAAAATAGATGATTTTTCCATTGATAGAAATACTAAAACCTCTTTATACAAGAACGTTTATTCGCTAGAATAGAATAAAATAGAGGTGAAAAAATGAAAGTACGCAAAAATCTCCAACAGATTATTCATGACTTTAAATATAGCGAAGAGTATAAAGATCAGATTGCTTATTGGCATACACTGGAGGCAAAAGAAGCGAAGGTGACGCCACTTCCTAGCGATTTATCTCCAAAAATAAAGGCAGCATTAGAAAAGCGCGGCGTCTCACAATTATACACACACCAGAAATCAGCATACGAACAAGTGCGGAAAAATCGCAGCATTGTGGCAGTAACTCCAACTGCTTCAGGAAAAACACTTTGTTATAATTTGCCCGTTATTCAATCCATTGCAGAAAATAGTCAAGCGAGAGCTCTTTATATGTTTCCGACTAAAGCCCTTGCCCAAGATCAAAAAAGTGAACTGAATGAACTGATTGAAAGTGCAGAACTTTCGATTAACAGCTATACATATGATGGAGATACACCTGCTTCTATTCGCCAAAAGGTGAGAAAAGCCGGACATATTGTGATAACAAATCCAGATATGCTTCATTCTGCTATTTTGCCTCATCATACGAAATGGGTTAGCTTATTTGAAAATTTAAAATATGTGGTGATTGATGAACTTCATATCTATAGAGGAGTGTTTGGCAGTCATGTTGCCAATGTTATCCGCCGCTTAAAAAGAATTTGTGCTTTTTACGGCAGCAATCCCATCTTTATTTGTACGTCGGCAACGATAGCTAATCCTTTAGAACTTGCGGGAAATTTAACTGAAGAAAAGATGGAATTAATTGATAACAACGGTGCTCCGAGCGGCAGAAAACATTTTGTTTTTTATAATCCGCCAATTGTCAATGTTCCGTTAAATATACGCAAAAGTGCAACACTTGAGGCAAAAAAAATTGCAGGAGAACTTTTAAAAAATAAGATTCAAACCATTATTTTTGCAAAAAGCCGGGTAAGAGTAGAAATTTTGCTGACTTATCTGCAAGAATTAGTAAAGTATCAATTGGGCACTAAAGCCATTAGAGGATATAGAGGCGGCTATCTTCCAACAGAAAGAAGGGAAATTGAAAAAGGCTTAAGGGAAGGCAGCATCTATGGAGTTGTCAGCACCAATGCATTAGAGCTTGGAGTGGATATTGGACAGCTGCAAGTATGCGTAATGACAGGATATCCAGGTACAATCGCAAGCTCTTGGCAGCAGGCTGGACGGGCTGGCAGAAGGCATGATGAATCTCTTGTGATAATGGTCGCAAGCTCCAGTCCATTGGATCAATATTTGATTCAGAACCCGGATTATTTTTTTAATCGGAATCCAGAAACGGCACGCATTAATCCAGATAACTTAATTATTTTAATTGACCATATGAAATGTGCTGTCTACGAACTTCCTTTTAAACGAGGCGAAAAGTTTGGAAGTTGTGAAATAGAAGAGGTGCTGGAATATTTAGCAGAAGAAAGAGTGCTGTTTGAAAACGGGGATAAATGGTATTGGATGAATGATTCTTTCCCAGCCCATAATATTAGTTTGCGTTCAGCTTCTCAGGAAAATGTAGTCATTATTGACATTACGAATACAGGGAATACGCGAGTGATTGGAGAAAGTGACCGCTTTTCTGCTATGACTTTGCTTCATGAAGAAGCTATTTATCTTCATCAAGGAGTACAGTATCAAGTAGAGAAGCTAGACTGGGAAGAAAAAAAAGCATTTGTAAGAGAAGTGGATGTCGATTATTATACCGATGCTAATCTTGCCGTTTCTTTAAAAGTCTTAGAAGTAGATAAGAAAAAAGAAGAAGAGCAGCTGGAAATAGGATATGGCGATGTCAGCATCACAGCAATGAGCACCATCTTTAAGAAAATTAAGTTTGAAACACATGAAAACATTGGCTCTGGACCAATTACTCTTCCAGAAGAAGAACTTCATACAAATGCTTGCTGGATATCCTTTACTGCTAATGGGTTTGATGCAAAAAGCGAAAAAATGGAACTGGGACTAATTGGCGCGGCACACGCCTTAAAACACATCGCACCATTGCTTGTCATGGCAGACCCAAGTGATATTCATGTTGTGCCACAAGTGAAGGCTGTTCATAATGAAAAGGCGACGATTTTCTTTTATGACCGCTATCCTGGCGGAATTGGTTTAGCGGAAAAACTGTATCAGCAAATGGATACAGTCATGACTGAAGCGAAAAAAATGATTTTAAATTGCACGTGCGCCCATGGCTGCCCGTCGTGCATTGGCATGGAAAGCACAAACGACCATTATAAAAAAGATGTATTAAATATTCTTTCATTTGTAAATCTAAAGCAAAAATAGGGGATGCAATGAGTATAAAAAACAAATTAAATCGGCTAAAAGGGCATATCAAAAAAGAAGCAGCAAAACCAGTGGAAATAAAAACACAAACAAAAGAAATTCCTTTTTTAGATGTGTGGGAGAAGGAAAATGTTTATCCATATTGGGCAGATAATGAGTATTGTTTGATTAGAGAAGTAAAGTATCCTTTATCGTTTAAACATGGAAACTACTATTTTTATGAATTTTGTCAGGCAGTCCATGAATGGAACCAATCTCCTTTTATCCATCCGTTATCAGCAAAAGGGCATAAAGGGACCGATCTTTTTTTCTTTGATACAGAAACCACTGGTCTTGGCGGCGGAGCTGGAAATACTATTTTTATATTGGGCTATGCACAGATTGTTGGGGAGGAAGTAGTGCTGAAACAGCATATTTTACCATATCCAGCTGGGGAAGTTCCTTTATTTAAAAGCTTTTTAGAAAATGTCGACTATACAACACTTGTCACTTATAACGGCAAAGCATTTGATTGGCCCCAAGTGAAAACAAGGCATATGTTTGTGAAAGAACATGTTCCAAAGCTGCCGGAATTTGGTCATTTTGATTTATATCACGCAGCGAGAAGAATGTGGAAACATCGCCTAGAACGAACAAAATTATCCATTGTGGAAAAAGAAGTGCTAGGGGTAGTCAGAAAAGATGATATCCCAGGTTTTTTAGCGCCGATGATTTATTTTGATTTTGTCGAAAGAAAAAATCCAGAAGGCATGCTTGGGATATTAAAACATAATGAAATCGATATTTTGTCGCTTATTACGCTATATACTCATTTAAGCTATCAATTATTAAAAAAAGATAAAGGCATGTCAGCAAAAGAAATATTAGAAGTCGGCAGATGGTATTCTTCATTAGGAGAAAGCAATGCTGCAAAAAAAACATTGGAATATATGGATGAAACCAATGAGGAAGAAGTATTGCAGGCTAAATTTATTCTTGCCGCACAGGAGAAAAAGGCGAAAAAACTTCAGTCAGCAATTTTTCTATGGCAATATATTATCGATCATTATACAGACAAAACCAATATAAAAATGGTGGCCGAAACGTATATAGAGTTAGCGAAAGTTGCCGAACATAAACACAAAAACTATTTAAGGGCAATGCAGATGACAAATAAAGCGATGGCGCTATACAAAAGCCATGGTTTTGCCGGAAAGCAATCAGCAGAACTGCTAAAAAGATCAGAACGTCTCCAAAGAAAAACAAAACAACTAGAAATGCAGGAAGGAAGGCATTAATTTCCTGCTAATTCTTAGTTGTTTGTTTTTTTTATTGTGAGTAAAATAATAAATAGATAGAAAACGAGAAAGTTGTCTAAAAATAAGAAGAAGAGGTGCGTTTTTTTTGTATAAGTTTGTCATGTTTTTGTTTTTTGTAGTAGTTTGTCTAACTGTTGTACTTTTTACCACATTTAAGAGCAGTTTTTATGCCATGTAAGGAAGTTGACTTCAATAATTAAAGAGAAATAACATAAATAGGTATTTGTATTAGTACAAGATTATCTCTTTTTTCATAGGTTATTAATGTAAGATAAATTAATTATTTGAGAGGAGATTTTCTATATGCATCATTGTCATAAACCAAATGTTTGTCCACCGGTAGTACATCCAACAAAATGTTGTGTGAATCATACTTTTTCTAATAACATTGTTCCCCATATTCATCCAACTCATACAACAACGGTAAATCATGTTAATTATGAGCATCAACATTATTTCCCGCAAACTCAATCTGTTGAAAATGTAGTAACAAACACACAAGCGAATATGGGGCCAGCGCCAACGCCATACCCTGTTCAAGGGCCAGCGCCAACGCTGCCTCAAACAGGTGGTATGCCGTTTACTGCAACAGGCCAAATGTTCCCAGGAACAGCTGGAAACATGGGAACTATGCCAGGAGCATTTCCATTCAGAAAACGTTAATGAATGAAATTATATGATGGAAAAGGGCCTATTAAATAGGTCTTTTTCTGTTTATATGCATGTAGATCCCATAAAAAATATATAAATAGGAGAAATATCATATAAAAAAAGCCAAACTAGTTTCTCTTTTTTTTATAAATGCTTATAATACAAGATAAGGTAAAAGATAATAAAAAGGACGGTTTTTTATAAACTGTGTTTTTTAGGAATAAAAGAAAAAAGGCATGTTGAAAAAGGAATGTAATACAATTTCTATTAAGGGGAGAGTAAGCTTTATTAATATCCCCAACGAGAAAATAAAGATTACATAGCAGGTTTGTAAAGGAGTTTATGGTAAAGATGAAAATTGCTGTTGTTTCAGGTTACAAACCATATGAAATAGGCATTTTTAAAAAAGATGAAAAAGCTGTTTCTTATATAAAAGAAGCAATTCGCAAGCAAATAGAAACAATGGCAGAAGAAGGCGTAGAATGGATATTGATAAGCGGTCAGCTTGGTACAGAGCTATGGGCTGCAGAAGTAGTGTATGAGTTGCAGCTAGAAAAGTTTCCGTTTTTAAAAGTAGGGATTTTTACTCCTTTTATAGATCAGGAACAAGGCTGGAAAGAAGCAAACAAAGAATGGTATGAAGAAGTTTTAATGCAGGCAGACTTTATTGATTCTGTATCAAAAAAACCTTATGAAAGTCCAGAACAGCTAAAGGCAAAAAATATTTTTCTCCTGCAAAAAAGCGATATGCTATTATTGTTTTATGATGACGAGAAAGAAGGAAGCCCCAAATATTTATACAATCTTGCAAAACTGTATAAAGAAAAAAATGAATATGAAATGAGACAGATTAATTTTTCCGATTTGCAATCTATTGTGGAAGAAGAACAATTTAATGACTCCTTTTAAGTGAAAAATTGACAAATGCACTAAATTTTGAAAAAATAAATTTTATAATGGTATTTCTTGAGGTGAGCGGACGATGCTAGCAGATAAAATGAAATTAACGGCTAAAGATATTTTGGAAAAAGAATTTAAAACAGCCATGAGAGGATATAAACCCGAAGAAGTGGATCAATTTTTAGATTTAATTATTAAAGACTATGAAACATTGCATCAGGAAATTGAAGAATTGCAGCAAGAAAACTTGCGCTTGAAAAAACAAGTGGAGGATACTTCTAAAAGGCAGCCTGCACCAAGTACAGCGGGAACAACAAATTTTGATATATTAAAGCGTTTATCGAATTTGGAGAAACATGTTTTTGGCAGCAAATTATATGATTGATGACTTTCTTTAATTTTCCATTGCTATTATAGAAGGAAAATAATATAATAGCAAATGTAGTCAATACAAACGCCAGAGGTAATCGCTGCAAAACTTGTTTTGTAGAGGAAAGTCCATGCTCGCACAAGCTGAGATGCTTGTAGTGTTCGTGCCTAGCCAAAAAATAAGCTAGGGCAGCAAAGTTATTTGCTGACGGCAGGGAAAATGCCTAAGTCTTTAGGATATGGCATGAATACCTTGAAAGTGCCACAGTGACGGAGCCTTTTTAGAAATAAAAAGGGTGGAACGAGGTAAACCCCACGAGCGAGAAACCCAAATTATGGTAGGGGAACTTTCTCTGAGGAAATGAACGGAAGAGAAGGACAGAATACTATTCTGTAGATAGATGATTGCCGCCTTTGGTACGAGACGAACGTCGCTTGAGTACAAAGGAACAGAACATGGCTTACAAAAGCGTTTATATTGATGATTAAAGTTTACAGTATAGGGTGACACCTTTTGAAAAGGGTCTGACTTCATATACAAATAGAGAAGCGCTTATTTATTTTCTATTGTTAGGAATGTCAGACATGGTTTTCATAAGGGTCATCCTTTTTATTTAATGGAAATAAATCAAGTTTAGGCAATAATTAATAGGCAATAATGATACATAATAGAAAAATGGACTAAAGGAAAAAAAGGTGAAAATATGAAAAAATTTAATTTAATCGCAACGGCAGCTATGGGTCTTGAAGCAATTGTTGCAAAAGAAGTAAAAGATTTAGGTTATGAATGTACAGTGGATAATGGGAAAGTGCTTTTTTCGGGCGATGAGCTTGCAATAGCACGAAGCAATATGTGGCTGCGTACAGCGGACCGGATAAAAATTAAAGTTGCTGAATTTAAAGCAACAACATTTGATGAATTGTTTGAAAAAACAAAAGCATTACAGTGGGAGGATTATCTGCCGGTAAATGCAGAATTTCCTGTATCGGGAAAATCGGTGAAGTCTAAGCTTTTTAGTGTCTCCGATTGCCAAGCGATCGTCAAAAAAGCCATTGTAAACAGATTAAGCACTTATTATAAAAAAACGGGCTGGCTAGAAGAGAATGGCGCTTTATTTAAGATAGAAGTTTCCATTTTAAAAGATATTGTAACATTAACGATTGATACATCGGGGCATGGGTTGCACCGCCGCGGCTATCGTGTTGGCCAAGGAGAAGCGCCAATTAAAGAAACATTGGCAGCATCCCTTGTGCTGTTAACAAACTGGACGCCTGATCGCACATTTGTTGATCCTTTTTGCGGATCTGGAACAATTGCAATAGAAGCATCCTTAATTGGCCAAAATATTGCACCAGGATTTAACAGAGAATTTATTTCAGAAAAATGGGACTGGATGCCGGAAAGTGTCTGGGACGAAGTGCGCAATGAAGCAGAAGATAAAGCAAATTATGATCAACCTTTAGATATTGTTGCATCCGATATTGATCATAGAATGGTCAAAATTGCTGAAGAAAATGCCTTTGAAGCAGGATTATCGGATCTTATTTCCTTTAAGCAGATGCAAGTCCGCGACTTTACCACAACAAAAGACTATGGGGTAATTGTCGGCAACCCGCCATACGGAGAACGCCTTGGGGACAAGCCATCTGTCCAAAAAATGTACCGGGAGATGGGGGAAGCATTTGCATCCCTTGATACATGGTCCATCTACATGCTGACAAGCGATGAAGAATTTGAAACGCATTTCGGCAAAAAAGCAACCAAAAAACGCAAACTGTTCAACGGCTTCATCAAAACCGACTATTATCAGTATTGGGGCAAAAGGAAGCCGAGAGAAAGCTGATGTACTAAGGGATTGAAGGGTGTAAAATAGTGCGGGAACTTTTTACCTGGAGTATTTTTTAGTTAACCAGATTAGCCTTTCCAGTTGAAAAATTGGAAAGGATGATTATCCATGCAATTAAAATTTGCCATTCAAGAATTTATTGAAGAAAGACAATACAAAAATTTATCCAGTTATATCAGTAAAATGTACCGCCAAAATTTAGGTTTGTTTTTGGTCTACTGCACCTTGCAGAATATCTCTAACATAGCAGATGTTAGACCAAGTGTTGTAAAGGGATATACGTTTGCTTGTAAAGACGAAGGGAATAAGCCTTCCACATTAAATAATAAATTAAGCTCCATTAAGGTCTTTTTTAATTATTTGGTGGAAGAGGAGATAATTGGTGGAAATTACCATAATGCTTTGCGTGTGTATACAGTTAAGGAAGATATAAAGGATTAAACGGTCATATTGGTAAGGAGGGCTCTTAATTGAAGCTCTCCTTTTTTCATATAAGCTATTTTTGTTGTAAGGGAATGCATTTAACTAACATGGGCAGGTTAGTGGAAAATGAAAGCGAGGATGAGTAAATGAACATAGAGGATTATCTTAAGGAAAGATTTTCAACTCTTGAATTAGTTCCAAGCATTTATTATCAATGGGACATAGGTATCCACTTTTCTCTTGGTGGAGAAATCTATCAACTTAAAGAAAATGATGACCTCAACCTTGAACGTTTCCGACTTGTCTATAAGCAAACCTCTGTACTTTTTAATGAAATGTTTGAACAAAATGACGACTTGTTCCTTGTAACAAATGTGTATAAGCACAAAACAAAAGAGAAGTTAACAAGAAAAATTAAGGTATATAAGTCCTTCCTAAAGGACAAAAGTCATTTAAATAGAATTCAGGTGAAAACTTATCCTTATCCGTTCGAATTGGATGATGCAGACGAATACGAGATGCAACAATTTTCCTTATTATGTAAAAGGAAAGATGTAAGAGTGAATGAATTACTAAAAGCAGCTAGTAATGAAGATTTTCCATTGAAACCAAAGTTCGGAGGATACTCTATCGATTATCCCGATGTTTTCTTTGTAAACATCACAAAAGACATTATTTTCTTTATCTATGACGATCGAGGGTGCGAAGACATAGCACGTGAAGCCAAACGAATACGTCCATTTTATGAGAAATACAAAGATTGGGTAGAAGAAGTTGATAAAAAAGGGATGAGCAAGGGTTAGGAGGATGCAGGTTCTAATGGAGTATGCTTAATCCATTAGAACCTTATTAATAAGACTCTGATATTGTTCGGCAATAACGGGCAGTAAAACCCCCACTGATTGAAGTTTCACTTTATGAAGAGGAAACAGTCCATTTCATTTCTTGCAGATTGAGTGTAAAGCCAAATTGAGTGTAAAAGTATTCACTTAAATTAATGGGGGAGATAAGTTAAAGAGGGAATTGCTAAACTAGTTAAGAATAGATTAGTTTAAGGAGATTTCAAAAGAAGGAGGTATTTTAATGCTGAAACAAGTTAAGATAGGAAATTGGTTGTTAGAGGTTGATAGGGAGAAGACAAAAGAGTTTTACGATAAAGACGTTATTGATGTATGTGATTGCCTATACTGCAATAATTTTGTTGAGGCTATCAAGCATTTGGATATATCTGTTGCAACGTTTTTTAGAGAACTAGGAATTAATCCGTCTATGCCTGCACACTCTTCTGATTTTCCTGCAACGGAAGACGGGAAGTGGCAATATATAGGACAATATCATTTGGTGGGCAGAGTATTAGAAGGAAAGTTATGCACAATGTGTGACTGGGATGAAACGAACAACTTTCAGATTATTAAGGATTTTGATGTATGCTTTTCAGAAGAATTAGAGTTTGTTACAGAGGATTTTCCAATCCCTGTTTTGCAGATGAATTTTGATGCTCATATTCCTTGGGTTCTTCATGAAAATCCAGATAGCGATTTTCAGAAGAATTACAGTTTGTTACAGAGAATTTTTCAAACCTTGTTCCGCAGATGAATTTACAAGATTATATGTTTTGCTCAATTCCTCAAGTTATCAATAAGCCTGCACCTATAATAATGTTCATAAAGGCTTATATTGACGTTTTATGATAGTCTCTAAACCCCTTCCTCTTCTTCTCAACATAGGCTTAAATTTGAGGGCATTATGTAAGCTTAATGTATAGAGTCATTTCAGTAGTTTTTGTGATACAAAGATCACACTCATCAGCACACAAGCATTTGATAATTGTTCGAGACGAAGCCCCCTTTTCTCTTCCCCGCTGATTAAGCGAAACAAATCTAAATAAAAAAAGATGTTAGTTAATCAAGGTAAGCCTTAATTCAAAGCTTACCTTCTTTTGTTTATATGCAGTTTATCGATTATCTAACTGCATATGAAAAAGGCAATAGTATCCGCTTTAAGAAACGGAATAGATGTTTTAATAAATTTTGATACAATAATCACAACTTTTATCTGACTCATACGTCTAAGTATTGGATATTCAAGAAAGGAGGGATGATATTTGTTAGAACATAGGAAGGAAGAAATTGCAGATTGGTATGACCAACATAGTAAGTCTGTATTAAGTTTTATTTTAATCATGGTAAAGGATTATCAGCAAGCGGAAGATTTAACACATGATACTTTTGTAAAGGCGTATTTATACTATGATTTATTTAAACATCATTCCAGTGAAAAAACATGGCTCTTTAGCATCGCTCACAATCTGACAGTAGATTTTTTAAGGAAGCGTAAACCTGCAAAGTTTTTTAAAGAAGTTTTTCTTTTGCAAAAAGACCATGTTCCCCTGCCTGAAGAAGTTTTTCAAATAAAAGAGGAATCTTATGAACTTTATAAGGCATTAGAAGAAATCAAAGATACATACAGAAAGGTAATAGTTTTAAGAAAAATCAAAGGCTTTTCTATAGAGGATACAGCAAAGATATTAGATTGGTCTGAGAGTAAAGTCAAGTCGACGCTCTTTAGAGCAATTCCCGCTTTGAAAAAACAATTAATAAAGGAGGGTAATTGGAATGAAAAGGCGGAACGCAGATGCTGATTTTGACAGTTCCTTAAGGGATTTGGATACTCATTTTATATGGAAGAAAAAACAAAAGCAAGAGTTGAAAGGTCGTATTTTTTCTGATATTGAAAATTTGGAATTTAATAAGATGCAAGTTAAGTTGAAAGAAAAGAAAAGGTATCCTCAATGGATAATTGGTTCAGTAGCTTCATTATTAATAGTTGGGGTTATTTGGACATTAGGCGGTACTTATATAACAGAGGCTACCAATACGTTCATTAGTCAAATTTTTGGTTCAAAGGAAAAACTTCTTGAAACATTTCCTGATGAGGGAGAGAATTTATCAGAAATTGAGCGACATTTTGAATTAGCCAAAGAGCAGCTTACAAAACAAGAATTTGCTGATTACAAACGGTTAATCAAAGAACAAACTGAAATTCTAGATGAAATGGCTGCAGAAAATAGGTTAAACCCTACTGTTGAAGAGGAAAAAAGAATCGAAGAGATTCAAAAGGAAGGACAAAAGTATGAAAAGAGAATAACAGCATTGACAACACATACCTTGGAAGAGGCTCAAAAGATGGTAAGTTATCCAATTAATCGACCTTCATATCTACCAGAAGGATATGAATTGGAGTCAGAAGAAGCACGTACAAAGGAAATGAATATAGGCAAAGATCCCATTGTTGAATTTCAATATCGAGGAGGTACAAATGGTGAGGGTTTTAGAACTACTACTCAGAAAATAGGACAAAATAAAGAGGGGGAATTAGAGCCATGGAAGTTTGAACATATCAACTCGTATACGTTAAAGGGATTTAAATTTGAGTTCGCATATGATGATGGCAGCAATGTCCAAGGAATGAGAATAGCTATTCCAGAAGAAGGATATGAAATTACAATCATTGCAGACATCTTATCAAAAGAAGAAATGGAAAAAATACTGTTATCGATGGTTGAATAGTAAGGGAAGTAATATCTTCTTAACAAAATGGTTTAATTGAATACTAAACTTAAAAGGCTTGGAAATTCTCCAAGTCTTTTTGGTGTCAATGTTAATTTCAACTTATAAAACGAGTCAATCAAAGCATATACCAAGGAGTTTAAGGGGGAGTATAAGAGGTCACTTCTTCCGCTTCTCTATATTCTGGATTGAGTTTAAAAGCATTATGTAAGCCTCTCCTATATTGTGGCTGTATCTTATTATATTTATCTACGGTCTATTGAGTTATTCAACTTCATGTAATCAAAACTCAGCTGTTTCTTGTAAACAATTAGCAATTATCTAAATTGATTTTGAGGGGGGAACTAAGAAAAATAATTTGGAAGGAGACTTCAGCAAAAAAGCATCAGATAATATAAATTATTGGTGAAATAACACTTCTTTTAAATAGGGATGATTGAAAGCAAGTCCGCTTTGATCAGCTCTATTTGTTGTTGCATAAAAAGATGCTGTATGGTCATATGAAAGGCATTTGCTAAATAAAATATATTCTTCCTGTTTGATTGTCCATCATATGCTGAAGTCTTGCCAGACAGTTTTTTTATAATATTGCCACATTTATAAGAAAGGTTTGTTAGTCCAAGTAGTATAATTGACATAAAAAGGATTTGCAACATAAACTGAAATAATTGCGCTGTTCAATTAAAAATAATTATAGCCATCATTTAATTTTAAAGTGGGATTTCGTTAGCTGAATGATAGGGGGATGAATATGCAAGCACATGAACTGATGAAAATAAATGTCATTAAAGTAAAAAAGCAGGACAGTGTACGCGCAGTTATTAATAAATTTATCGACTATAATATTAGTGGCCTTCCTGTGGTAAATGATCGAAATGAAGTGGTAGGCTATATAAGCGATGGAGATATCATGCGATTTATCGGCAAACATAAGGATGTTGTTGTAGACTGGTTCCATTTTGTCACTGTTATTCAAGGGGATGACTATAAGTTTGAAGAAAGAGTAAATAATATTTTAAATTTAAATGTCATGGACATTGCCAAAAAAACGGTTCAAAAGGTTGGCTGGAATGAAGAAATAGAAAATATAGCAGCCATTTTAGGAAAAAAACAAATAAAAAAGCTGCCTGTTGAAAAAAATGGGGTATTAGCAGGCATTATTAGCCGAGGAGATGTTATTCGAACCATTTTTAAAGAATTGCTATAAATTTCAAAAAAGTGTCATTTTCCTAAAGAGATATCGATCATTTATAGTGGGTAAAAATATTAGCATAAAATTAGGATGGGCTAAAATCATTTTCTTAGCGTATAATTTTTTGTTTTTTGTATATATTGTATCTATATGTGATGTTTTTAGGGAGGAATAAAGATGGATAATACAATAAACTACCATAAAATTATAGATGCAATAAACCAATCAATGGATATTGTGAAAAATGAACAAGTAGAATCAGAAGTTCTTGCTGAACTCTTAGAAGCTCAGCAATCGGTACATCAAGCAATGTCTTATTCACTATCCAAAGACAATGGCTACTAAAAAAGAAAGCACTAGAAATAGGAGATGCTCATGACGGCAAAATACCAATAAAGAGGGTGGCCAACATAATGGATTATTTGGGCGCCTTCTTTTTTCTTGATTGTTTGAAGAAACTTTACTATTATATATAAGATATGCTTTTTTAGTAGATAGCAATAAAAAAATAGATACGATTAGTAAACAAGTTCTCTCTTATTAACATATGAGAGGCTATTTTATTTTTGGAGGGGTAACATGCAAAACAGCATGCCATTTGATGTTTCAAAAACAGAATCTTTTTATGAAAAGCTTGGAGAATGGATCGGTGATGTATTTTATGACATTCTCCCAGAGGCAGGGTATGAGGAGAGAGATGAACAAATCTTTATGGCTTTTCAATTAGAAAAAGCATTTAAAGAAAAAAAGACGATTTTTGCTGAAGCTGGTGTAGGGACAGGAAAAACATTTGTGTACTTATTATATGCCATTTGTTATGCCCGCTATATGAATAAGCCGGCAATCATTGCATGCAGCGATGAAACGTTGATTGAGCAGTTGGTTAAAAAAGAGGGAGATATCGCAAAACTAGAGGAAGTGCTGAATTTAAATGTAGATGTTCGTTTAGCAAAATCCCGCAATCAATATCTTTGCTTAAATAAATTGGATAAGCAGGTTACTTTAGAAGATACATTTAATACCATTTATGATAACCTTCCAGATTTTGTTCATGGTTCAGGCTCTTTGCAATCCTTTGCTCCATATGGTGACCGTAAAGACTATCCAGAACTTGCTGACGATGATTGGAATGAAGTGGCTTGGGATTCCTTGCAAGACTGCTTTACATGCGATAAAAGGCATCGATGTGGACAAACATTGCATCGCGACTATTACAGAAGCGCAAAAGATTTAATTATCTGTTCTCATGACTTTTATATGGAGCATATCTGGACAAAAGAGTCACGCAAAAGAGAAGGACAGCTGCCTTTATTGCCTGAAAGCTCCTGCATTATTTTTGATGAAGGACATCTGCTTGAATATGCTGCGCAAAAGGCACTGACATATCGTTTAACAGAACAAAACTTAGAAAAGCTATTAACAAGATTAATGGCGAATGATGTGCGTGAAAAAACATTAAATATAATGGAAGATACCATTTATCAAAACGAACAATTTTTTACTGAATTAACAGCTGCATCTTCTCAGGCTAGCGGCTCAGATAAACAAGAGATTACCAAAACGGACAAGGTAATGCGAGAAGGAAAAAGACTTGCCAATTTAATTTCTGATTTAGAAGAAGAACTTGTGTTTGAAAGTGAAATGTATGTCATTAATGAATATGAATTAAAAGTAGTAGAAGAATATTTAGAGCAGATTTCCCATTCTTTAGGATTATTTTTAAAAGAGATGAATGGCATCACTTGGTTTGAAGAGCATAATGGGGAACGTACATTAGTCATTATGCCAAGACTTGTGAAGGATATTATGAAAGAGGATGTTTTCAGCCAGAATAAGCCAATTGTATTTTCTTCTGCTACTTTGTCTGAAAATAAATCTTTTGATTATATGGCAAATAGTTTAGGTGCAAGTGACTATCTATCTTTTTCTGTCGAGTCACCATTTGATTATGAAGAAAATATGAAAGTGTATGCATCTTCTTTCGCTACAGAGGATGACTTGCAGAAACAAAGCTATTGTTATGAAAATATAAAAAAAGCAAATGGCAGATCCCTTGTATTGTTTAACAATAAAGAAGATTTGCAGAAATTTAAAGAAAACTTGCCGACTGGCTTTTCTTTCCCTATATATTTCGAGGGAGAAGGAGAAATTAGCGGTCTTGTATCGAAATTTCAAAATGAAGAAGAAGCAGTTTTATGTGCAGTTAATTTATGGGAAGGCTTAGATGTTCCAGGAAGATCTTTAGAAAATGTGTTTATCTTTTCTTTACCATTTCCACCGAACGATCCAGTGTATAAATCCAAAAGAGAAAATAGCGAAAATCCATTTTTGGAAGTGGATATGCCATATATGATATTACGCCTTAGACAAGGAATTGGCCGTTTGATTCGTACCAGCACAGATAGTGGGATTGTGCATCTTTTAATGGATGAAAGTACAGAAGAAATGGTGAAAACTGCTGTTGTAGAAGCCTTGCCAGTACAGCCGATTAATCGGTAGCTAATTAGATTAGGAAAAAAGAGGAAAAACTGCCTAGAATAGATTCTTCATTCAGGCAGTTTTTTTATTGGGCAAAAAAATTTGCTTATAGCATAAATAAAATATTTACATAAATATGGTAAGATAGTTTTAAAGACAAGGCTATAGTTATAAATATTTGCAGATGCTATAGCCTTTCTGATAAAAAGGAGGCTGGTATAAGTGGAAAATGCAATTGCAGCTAATGAAAATGAGTTTTTGGCATATGTAAAGAAAATAAGCGCTTATAAGGAAGCCTTGGCATTAATTTATTGGGATTTGCGAACTGGCGCACCCAAAAAAGGCATCAATCAACGAACGGAAGTAATCGGTGTATTGTCTTCTGAAGTATTTAATCTCTCCACATCTAAAGAAATGGAACAATACATAAAAGAATTATCCGGACCAGAAGCCCAAAAGAATTTGTCGTCAACAACAATTAAACTTATCGAAGAAGTAAAAAAAGAGTATGACCGCAATAAAAAAATTCCTGCAGATGAATACAAAGAATATGTGATGCTTCAATCCAAGGCAGAAAGTGTATGGGAAGAAGCGAAAGACAAGGCTGACTTTTCTTTATTCGAGCCATATTTAGAAAAATTAGTTGAGTTTACGAAAAAATTTATCGATTATTGGGGCTATGAAGGAAATAAATATAATACACTCTTAGATATGTATGAACCAGGTATTACAGTCGAGATATTGGATACTGTATTTTCAGAATTAAGAGAAAAAATTGTCCCATTAGTGCAAAAAATTTCACAAGCAAATACTCATCCGGAAACAGCTTTTTTATATGAGCATTTTCCAAAAGAAAAACAGTATGCTTTTAGCATGGAAATATTAAATCAAATTGGCTATGATTTTGATGCGGGACGATTAGACACAACCGTTCATCCTTTTGCCACAGGCATCAATACAGGCGATGTAAGAATTACCACAAAATATGATGAGTCTGATTTTCGAGTTGCAGTTTTTGGAACCATTCATGAAGTTGGCCATGCCTTATATGAACAGAATATTTCCGAAAGCTTAAATGGAACGCCATTGGCAGACGGAACTTCCATGGGTATCCATGAATCCCAATCTTTATTTTATGAAAATTTTGTAGGGCGTCATAATGCTTTTTGGAAACAAAATTTTGAGCGCTTAAAATCATACAGCAACGGTCAATTTGATTCTATTTCTACAGAAGATTTTTACCGGGCCATTAATGAATCAAAACCATCGTTAATTCGTATTGAAGCAGATGAATTAACATATCCTCTTCATATTATTATTCGCTATGAATTGGAAAAGGCTTTATTTAACGATGAAATCGAAGTAAAAGACTTGCCAAAGCTCTGGAATGAAAAGTATCAATCTTATTTAGGAGTCACTCCCAAAAATAATGGGGAAGGAGTACTGCAAGATGTACACTGGGCAGGTGGAAGCTTTGGCTATTTCCCATCCTATGCTTTAGGCTATATGTATGCAGCACAAATAAAACAAGCGTTATTAAAAGATATCCCACAATTTGATGAATTATTAGAAAAAGGAGAACTGCTTCCGATTAAAAATTGGCTGAATGAAAAAATTCATCAATATGGAAAAATGAAAAAACCGCTGGAAATTTTAAAAGATGTGACGGGAGAAGGATTAAATCCTGATTATTTAATTGAATACTTATATGATAAGTACTATGATGTATATAAATTATAAGCTATAAAAAGGATGTGAACCATTTGAATGAAACAAAGCAAATGGCTCACATCTTTTTCTGTTTTTAAGCATGTTTTTTTCACCAGAGTTGATAGCCGCTGCTGCCAGGTGGTGCATGCTGAATCATTGAGTATAAAGGAATGGCATAGGCAATAATAATGACAAAAAGAGTGATGCCGATCCACAGAAGCCAATTTTCTAAAAGAAGAAGGGGCTTTTCTGAACTCCTACCCATTTCTGCAATAGGAAATTCCTGTACACCTTTTGGGGAGAAAAATGCTAAATAAATAACGATAAAGAGAACAAGCAGTATACTAATAAACAGGATGCTGCCACCAACAGCTTGTGCCAGTTGATATCCTATCCATTTTTTTGCTTGCGCTGCCCCGCCGTAGTCTGTAAATGCAGTTCTTCTAGGTGCACCTAAAAGTCCTGCAATATGCATGCTTCCCGACATAATAGTCATGCCAATGGCCCATAATATACCTTGAATAATGGCAAGGCGATTTATTTTTTTTGTTAAGGTGCGGCCAGTCAGATGGCCAATTAGCCAATAGGATACTCCAAAAAAAGTTAAGGTAACAGTTGTTGAGATGGTCAGATGAAAATGTCCTGTTATCCAAGTAGTATTATGGACCACTGCATTCATTTGGCTGGATGCATTAATAATGCCGCCAGCACCACCAGGAATAAAAGCAAGCATTCCTATAAAAGGAACAACAAATCTGGCATCTCCCCATGGAAGCTGCTTAAACCAGCCCAATAATCCAGCAGCTTTTTTGCTTCGGGCGAATGATTCAAAGGTGGCAAACATAGAAAAAGCAGTCATTAATGAAGGAATAATCACAACAAAAGTTAAAATAACCTGAAAAAATTTCCAATTATGGCTTATTCCAGGTTCCATTAGTTGGTGATGAAATCCTACTGGAATAGAAAAAATTAAAAATAATAAAAAGGCCAAACGAGCCAAGGAATCAGAATAAAGCTTCCAGCCGATTACTTTGGGAATGACAACATACCAAGCCATATAAGCTGAAAGCAGCCAAAAATAAACAAGGGGATGGCCAAAGTACCAGAATAGCGTGCGGCTGATTGCTACATTTACAGTAGAATGCCACCCAAGTGACCAAGGAATCAGCTGAAAAATGATGCTTCCTGCAACACCAAAAGAAGCAATTATCCACATAGTAGAATTAACAACTGCCATAAAGGTTAAGAGAGGACTAAGCATATTTTTATGCGTTTTTTTCCATCTTGTGTAGTGAAGAATGATTGCCAGTCCTTCCAGCCATGTCCCGATAAAAAAAAGCGCCAACCCAATATAAAAGATAGCATGGGCTTGTAAGGGGGCATAAAAGGTATATAAAACAGTTGCTTTATTCATTAATATCATCCATGCGGCCATAATAGTGCCTGCAAGCATCAAGAAAAAGCCTGTCCAAGCCAATAGCAGCATTTTTGTAGAGAAAGTGCCAGCCGTTTTTGAAACAGCTGCAAACATAAACCCAAAAATAAAAAAAGTGGTAAAAACCAGTGCTAAAAGCACACCGTGTACGGTTAATACTTGATAATAGCTGATATTAAAGGGAAGCACTACTTTCCCCGTTTTCACCAGAACCTGCAATAGTCCGGCAAAACCGCCAATCGCAAGCGCTAAAAAAGCGATAAATAGATGAACTTTTATTAATTTTCCTTCTTGCTGTTCAATTATTTTCATGCGTCAACCACCTTTAATATTCCACTCATATAATGATGGCCATTTCCACAATACTCATTGCAAAGAACAAGGTATTCCCCTTTTTTGCGAAATGTTGCAATTTTTTCTGTCACAAGGCCTGGTTCGAGCATTAAATTAACATTTGTTTCAACCACTTCCAAGCCATGAATCACATCTTTAGATGTAGCAATTATTTTGACTTTTGCTCCAACGGGGATTTCAACTTCTGAAGGGGAGTATTGAAATACAGATGCCACAATTACTAATTCATAATCCCACTCCTTCCCAGATACTTTTTTTAAGCCTGGTTTATTAAATGGTACTGTTTCATCGAGCTTTTTTGAATCCACTGTTTCCATGGCTGATCCATGCTGGTGGCTGAATTTGAAATTCTGCAAAAATAAAACAAAAAGAAACAGGAGTAAAGTTGCTCCTCCAATTATTAAAATAATCTTTTCTAATTTATGTACTTTCAAATCTTTTTCCTCCTACAGATTAAAGACGCTGTAAAAAAATATCATAAATAAGGCTCCATAAGAATATGATGGTGCCAATAAGCAAAATAAGTAAACTAAATGTACCAAAAAGGGAAGAGGAAGGAAGTATATATCTTTTCTTTTTCTGCAACTGGATAACACCTCGAATCTAGGACTATTGATAATGCTAATTGACTCTGCCAGAAAACTTTCCTGAAATGAATGAGTATTTGCGGGTAAGCCAAAGAAATTGTTTCCAAAATGGTTTGATTTACTTTTAACAGACTAGGTGAAAATTTGCTAGTTAAATAGAAAAAATTCATAATTTTGTCATAGAACGCTGCTTTTTTTCATAAGTAAAAATGGAGAAAAACATAAAATGTATATTTAAATTTATCACAAAAAATTTGATTAATAAATATACTACTATATGCCGAATAAATAGTGGATGTGAAAGCATGGAGAAATTTTATTGTGAATACTGCCGAATACTTTATAATGAAGAAACTACCTGCTTAAACTGCGGAAAAAAGGTAGAAAAGAAGTTGAAAATTGAAGTTCACTATCAAAGTATGCAAAAAGATAAAATGGAGCAAGATGATACTCTATAGATGGAGATGGTTGAAACGCTTGTATTTAGTTGCTATACATTTTAATCATGGTAATATGATGCTAAAACGTAGATTGTTTATAGCTGAAAAAAACAAGCGTTTTGTTCAACCTATATTAGGATACATATAATATAGTAATAAGGAACTATCCTTCTATCATTAAAATAATGTTTAAAGTTCCAAGCTCATTTAAAAAGATTGGCAATTGAAGCGCTTTGTCAAAACCATACATTTTTGTTTCTCCAATAAGGACAGTTGGTGGAGTGATATCCATTTCGATGCCATTTTGTGAGACAAAGGTAGATAAATTTCCAGCAATCATATTGCCAAGTTCACCAGAAAAAGACTCTAACATTTCTCCTTCCAACAGCATGCCAAACATCGTTTCTCCTAGTTTGCTAAAAACATGTTCATTGCCGTCAATGATAATTCTGCCGCGCAAATCTCCAGTTATACCAATTAATACACCAAAAGATTTCTGAAAAAAAGGAGCTGAAATTTGTAAAGGCTTCTGGATGGAAATTTCAAAAGGGAGAACACTTTTGACAGATTCAATAGTCCCGTTTAATATTTCTGTTGCACTTTTTGTTAATGTCATTTTATATTCCCCCAAATAATCAATTAGCTTCATCTTATCATATTTTTATTGCCCATATGCAAAGACATCTAAAAATATGCTTTGAAATTTTTCATTATTTTCTCTCTAATCCTATAGTATTATTCAAAACAATACCATCTATTTAACTATGTGAAAAGGCCTATTTTTGAGTAGTTAGTATGAAAAATATTCTCAACGTGGAAATTTTTTATAATGAAATTTTATAATTCTTTCTTTATAATAGAGATGCACAGCAACTCCTTCAAAACAGTTAAGGATGCCTAAGATAGTAATGGCATCCTTTTTTTGTTTAAATAAATAAAAAATTCAAAAAAAAATAATAGGACATATTGAAAATGATTATCGTTAATGATACAATCTAATTGAACTTGATAGTTATTCTCATTAACAGAAAGAAGGGATAACCATGTTAGTTGTATCTATCGGGGTGACCATCGCAAGTTATTTATTTGTAATGAAATATGTTTTAAATAATACGACAAAATCAGTCCATCAAAAATAATATAATGAAATACATAGCATGCTAAAATGAAATCCAATTTTAAAAATTGGATTTTTTGTGTTTTCATCTGACGATAACAGAGTGCAACAGCCAAAAGCTTTTAAACTTTGCTACAAGAAATTTAAATGGAGGACTGCACGGTATACGGGAAGTTTTATTTTATAAACTTCTTGTAAACAATTAGATCATAGAACATGGTAAAATAGAAAAAAAGGAGGCGTCTATGGTTCTAACAACTAGTTCTGTACAAAATCTTAATCGTTTAGCAAAACTTCATCAGCTGTATTTCCAAGAAGAAGATATTATTTCAGCCAATCGAATAAAAGAGCTGCTAAAAAAAGCATATTCATCAGAATTTTCGATTAGTTTTTGCGGGCACTATTCTGCAGGTAAATCTAGCATGATAAACGCCTTAATGAATAAACCTATTTTGCCGGCAAGCCCTATTCCAACTTCCGCTAATTTAGTTCGTATTCGCTCTGGCAATAATACAGCAAAAATTACCCTTCATAATGGAGAGGCATTTCTTTATCAAGAGGCGGCTAATTTAAAGGAAATCCAAAGCTATTGCAAAAATAGTCAAGATGTGAAAGAAATAGAGATTTGTTTATCAGGAATTAATTTGCCGGACAATGTTCTGTTGATGGATACACCTGGCATTGACAGTACAGATCAAGCTCATTTATTGGCAACTGAGTCAAGCATCCATTTGGCAGATCTTATTTTTTATGTTGTCGATTATAATCATGTTCAGTCAGAAGTAAATTTGGAGTTTATGAAGCAGTTAGTTACAAAGGGTAAAGAAGTGGCACTTATCGTCAATCAAATGGATAAACACCAGGAAGCACAATTAAAGCTAGCAGACTTTAAAGAAAGCGTCCAGAGAGCCTTTCAATCATATGGTGTACCACTTGTTAAGATTTTTTTTACAAGTGTAAAAGATAAAAAGTGGCAGTATAATGATTTAGGAAAATTGCAGCAATACATAAAAGAACAAATGGACAATAAACATGCTATTTTGCCGAAAACAACTGAGCAATCATGTTTGAAAATCCAAAAAGATCATCAGTTATTTCGGGAAAATAGAAAAAAAGAGCAGTTGACACCTTATCTGAATCAATTATCTATACTGACAGAAAAAGAGCAGTTTGTATTGGAAGAGACGCTTGAGAGGAAAACAATAGAGTTAACCAAACGGCAGAATGCTGCCAGTGAAACATATAAACAATGGGAAACGACCATTTTATCAACAATTGAAAATGCCTATATTATGCCGTATCAAAATCGAGAACTTGCTAGAGCATATTTGCAGACAGAGCAGAAGAATTTTAAGATGGGTTTGTTTACCACTAAACAAAAAGTGCAAAAAGAGAAAGAAAAACGATTGGCCCATTTTTTGGAACAGTTAGAACATACGGTAAAAATTCAATTGGTGGCTCCGTTGATTGAATTTTTCGAACAAACTGCAAATAATTTTGAAAACGCAAACATGGAAGTGCTGGGAAAAGTAAGAGTGTGGAAATCTTCGATTAAAGATACATCCCTTAAGCAGCTTGTTAATGATAAAGCGGATTTATCTGAAAATTATCTTCTTGTTTATTGTGAAGAAGTGGAAAAATTTATTAAAAGAAAGATAAAAAAAGAAGCCATCCAGCTATTGGGGGTTATTGGAGAAGATTTTCAAAAAGCCAATGCAAATAAAACAAAGGAGATACAAGGGGAAATAGCAGTATTAGAGGAGCTAATTGCCGCAAAAAACAATAGACAAAAAATAATAGAAGCTTGGGAAAAATCAGAGAAACAAGAATATCGATTACTTCACGAAAAAACAGAAGATCATCCACTATTTTTAGATTTAATCAAAGAAAAAAAAGCAAAACCTATTACCGGCTCTATACTTAAAGCGGTGGAGACAAAAGAAATAGCTCCTACTGCAGAAAAAACGATAGAAAACAAAGCTATTCCTGAAAAAAACAAAGTGTTAAAACAATTGCAGTTTTTATCTGATCATGCAAAAGAGATAAAAGGTTTTAAACAAATAGCGGCAAATTTACAAAAAAAAGCTGGTAGCATCATCAATAAACAATATACGATTTGTTTATTTGGCGCATTCAGTGCTGGAAAATCATCCTTTGCCAATGCTTTATTAGACTATCCGCTGCTCCCTGTTTCACCTAATCCTACAACTGCTGCCATTAATAGAATTGTTCCAGTAGACAATCAACATCCACATGGAACGGTTAGTGTAAAGTGGAAAAATGAAGAGCAGATTTGGAGTGAAATAAAAGAACAATTGCAGTTATTTAAAAAAACGGCGGCAAATCTAACGGAAAGCATTCCTGTAATCGAGGAATTGATTAGAGAGCAGACAGCAGATTTTCCGGCAATCATCCGGTATTTTCAATTCTTTTTGCAAGGCTATAAAAAAAATAAGGAGTTATTAGGGAAACACACGCAAACAGACTATACACAGCTTGAACGTTATGTTGCAATAGAAGAAAACTCCTGTTTGATTGCCAATATTGATGTTTACTTCGATTGTGAGTTTACAAAAAAAGGCATGATATTAATTGATACACCAGGCGGGGATTCCATTAATACAAGGCATACAGAAGTCAGCTTTGAATATATGAAGGAAGCGGATTCGATTATTTATGTCAGCTATTATAATCACTCCTTTTCTAAAGCAGATAAATCCTTTTTGATGCAGCTAGGGCGTATGAAGGATGCGATGGAAACAGATAAAATGTTTTTTATTGTAAATGCCATAGATCTGGCACAAGATGAACCGGAAATACAAGCAGTGACAGAATATTTAACAGAGCAGCTGCAATTGCACGGTATTCGAAATCCCAAAATTTCTTCTGTATCTAGTTTGTATTATCAAGATAAAAGCTTTAGCGACAGAATGATTCATTTTAAAGAGAAGCTTTTTGCTTTTATTGAAGAAGATTGGAATGCTATGATGCTTCGTTCTGCAAAAGCCGATTGCGAAAAGACGGTAGAGCTCCTCCAGAAGTTTGTACAATCTTCTCTTGAGAAAAAAGCAGAAAAACATCAAGAAGCACATCGCCTGCAAGAAGAACATCATAAAATTGCGGCCATTATTCAAGAGTTTGATACAAATTATTTGAAGAAAAAAATTCAGATGGAAATAGAAGAACAGCTTTTTTACGTGAAACAGCGGATGTTCTTTCGTTTTAATGATTTTTTAGTTGATGCCTTCCATCCTAGCCTATTAAAAGGAGAGGATAAAAATAATGAACTGCAAAGAGCATTGGATCAGTTTTTAAGGACCTTCAGCTATGAAATGGAGCAAGAATTAAGGGCAACTACTGTGCGTATTGAAAATTTTTATGCAAAAAAACAACAAGAAGCTTTTTATGGGATATTAAATAAGCTTCATGAAGTCAATGAAGAAATCATGCTGCAGTTTGTTGAAATGTCTAAATCAGATGCAAAGCTGACTTTCCATGCGCCATTTCGAGAAATGGAATACTCTTTATTTAAAAAAGCTCTTGTTCATTTTAAAAATCCTAAATCCTTTTTTGAAAAAAACGACCGAAAAAAATTAGGAGATGAAATTCAGCTAATACTGGATGAACATAGTCAAAGCTACATGAAACAGGAAATAGAAACTCTTAGTTCTGTTTATTTGAATCAATGGAACAAGGAAAGCATTCAGAAACGAAGCGAGTTTCTCCTGCAAGCAGCAGATTATTATGAAGGAAAAGAGGCGCTGTTTACCGAAGAGGAACAGGTCGAAAAAATAGTCAGCATATTAAAGGAAATAAAAGAAATCGAGTAATAGCTGAAATGCGTAAAATGGAAAAGTAACAATTATGGGGATGCGAGAACTAGCACTAGCTCATTCAATCATGCTTTTTACAACTTGTAAAAGAAAAAACGTACCAATATCTTAAGAAGAAAAATCTGTTATAATGGTGGTTATGATTGTAAAGGAGCGATGAATGTGAATGAAAAAAATAAACCTCATTTAATGCTAGTCGACGGGATGGCTTTATTGTTTCGTGCTTATTTTGCTACAAGTGTAACAGGGCAGTTTATGGTTAATTCAAAAGGTGTGCCAACAAACGCAATATACGGTTTTATCAAACACTTTTTTACTGCTGTTGAACATTTTAATCCATCGCATGTTGCGGTATGCTGGGATATGGGAAGCAAAACGTTTCGCACCGAATTATATCCAAACTATAAAGGCAATCGTTCGGACGCGCCGATTGAACTTATTCCTCAATTTGATTTAGTAAAAGAAGTAGTGGACAGCTTTCAACTCCTTAATATTGGGATGGTCGGATTTGAAGCCGATGATTGTATTGGTACAATTGCCAAAAATATGAAGGAAACAGCAAATGTAACCATTTTAACAGGAGATCAAGATATGCTTCAGCTTTTGGATGGGCATATTTCTGTTGCTTTATTAAAAAAAGGCTATGGGAATTATTCTTTGTATACACCTTCAGTATTTATTGAGGAAAAAGGCATAACGCCACAGCAAATGATTGATTTAAAAGCATTGATGGGTGATTCTAGTGATAATTATCCTGGTGTTAGAGGAATAGGGGAAAAAACAGCATTAAAGTTATTGCAATCTTATGGCGACATAAATGGAATACTCGCAAATTTAGAGAAGCTGACAAAGACTCAGCGTCTAAAAATTGAAACAGATTTAGACATGCTTCATTTAAGCAGAGTTTTAGCGGAAATAAAATGTGATGTTCCTATTAATTGTTTATTGGAAGAAAGCATTTTAAATATTAATCCAGAATTAGCCATCAATAAATTTAATGAATTGGAATTTAAGCATTTTCACCGTTTTGTGCAAAAACAAGAAGCGATTAATTTTTAGATAGATGCAGCTGTCTTAAAGAAAAATCTTTATGAAAAAGCGAAAATTAAAAACGTGAACTGCAGGGTGCAGACAAAGTTCATTTTTCATGAGCCGCTTCGCTTCTGCTTAGGCTTCGTTTTCTCGCATTCCACCCAGGAGTCTCCGTGTATGCAGGCTGCTCGGAATTTACTTTTTCTGTTAAAATCAAAACTTTGAGAAAACAGTTTTTTGAATAGGCAAAGGGCAATCCAATAGCCGATGCATTGGGCTTATTGGATTGTCCCTGTCTTATTTTGTATTCTTTTTTTTTGCTGCATTTTCTAGTTTGCTTTTTGGACTTCTTGTTTGATCATCGTCCTGGCCATAGCCTTGGGGATTAACGCCCCCTGCTGCAATGCCTTTATTTGTATGATTTTTTACGCTCACCATAAACCCTCCTTTAAACAATTTATGCGTTGGAAATAAAAACTTCAAGGTTAGTATAAGCCATATCGAATAATTTAATCGCCTTTAAAAGAAAATAACTTCGAGGTGAGAAAATGAACAAAGGGGTATATGTAGCGCTAACTAGCATCATAGCAGCACAAGGGTTAAAAATACCATTATATTTTATAAAAACGGGAAAATGGAAACCTGGATTATTTTTTCAAACAGGTGGCATGCCAAGTTCCCATTCTGCAGGAGTGTCTTCGCTAACCACTTTTATTGCACTAAAAAGAGGGATACCAACGATTGATTTTGCCCTTTCTCTTGTCTATGGATTGATTGTTATGTATGATGCACAAGGAATAAGGCGGCAAACCGGGGAATTAACATTAAAAGTAAATAATTTAGATGATTTAATGAATAAAATTAATCATGATGAAAAATTGCCTTTTGAAGAAGAACAGCCGAAAAAATTAAAAGAAATGCTTGGACATCAGCCAAAAGAAGTGGTTGGTGGGGCACTGCTTGGTATACTGATTGGTTTTATCGGCCATATTTTATCAAAAAAAGATAGAAAATGGTCGAAAAATAAAGTAACATTACGGTAAAAGGCACGGAGAGGAATTGGCACAACTTTGAGCACATTAGATGATTACTTGCTTTTTTTGCAAAGCAAAGGTTTTTTCTTTAAAGAAGATACGATTGGTTTTATCTATTTTGGAAAGGCTTTAACAAATGCCCCTGACGAGTTAAGCATGGCAGCGATAGAATGTACATTAAAAATACAAAAAAGTTTTGATGGCAGCTTCTATATTTCATTATTAGAAATATTTGTTAATAATGATGTAAAAACAAAAAGACAAGCATTTCATTTTATTCGAAATAATGAATTATTCCCACTTTAAAGAATATAAATGGTCTTTAAAGCGGGAATTTTTTGTTGATTGATGTATTTAGAAATATCTATTCAGTTAAACGTTTTATCTTTTGTTTAGTTAGTTTTATGCTTTTTTTAAAGGAAAGCTCAGCAAAAATCATTCCTGCTAAAATAAGGATACAACCAATCCAGGCGCTGCTTGATAATCTTTCCTGATTATAAAAATAGGCTGTTATTGCAGCAAATACTGGTTCCATTGCAAAAATAAGAGCTACTTTTGTAGATGTTGTATATTTTTGCACTCCTGTTTGGATAATAAAGGCAAGAGCTGTGGCGAACAAAGAAGTAATCAATAAAGCGGACCATACTTCTTTTTTATAGAGAACAGAAAGCTGAAAATTATTTGCTGTATTTTCAAAAAGAAAACTTGCAGCAAAAGACAGGATTGAAACAGTTGCTAGTTGAATAATAGTTAATAGTAAAGTTGGATAAGCAGATGCATATTTTCCTGTGAAAATAATTTGCAGTGCAAAACCAACAGCACATACAAAAACATATAAATCGCCAATATTTACGGAAACTGGATCTGCAAGCGTCAATAAATATAACCCTGAAGCAGCAGATAAGACACCGATTATATTAGTAGTTGTTAATTTAGCTTGATAAAACATAAATAAAAATAATGGAACTAAAATAACGCTTAATCCTGTAATAAAACCGGCTTTAGAACTAGTAGTATAAACAAGCCCAATTGTTTGAAAAGAATATCCGATAAATAGAAATAAACCAAGAATAAAACCAGCTGTTACAGAACCTTTATTCCATTTTTGCAGCTGCGGACGATCAAATAGCAACAGCCAAATCATTAAAAAAAGTGCCCCAATGCTAAATCGGAGGGCATTAAAGGCGTGGGGATCTAAAAAAGAAACAGCCTGTTGCACAGTAACAAATGTAAAGCCCCATATTCCTGCTACTAGCAATAATAGGCCATTTGCCATTTTTGCTCCTTTTGTCAATTTGATTTTGCTCCTTTGCTGCCATTTTTTCTTATCGCTAGACGCGCCAGTTCATCGGCTGTTTTATTTTCGCTGCTTGGCACCCATTTAATGAAAAATAAGGGGAGTCTTTTTGATAATATTAAAGCCTGTTCAAGCAGTGGAGCAAATTGTTTGTTTTTTGCGAATTCCTTTTCTATTGCACGACTAACAAGTTCCGAGTCTGTTCGAAAACTTACTGTTTGGTAATTGTTTTCGATGCAGATTTCTAAAGCTTTAATTAAGGCGTAAAATTCTGCTTCATGGTTGCTCATTGTTCCAAGGGGAATAGAATATTTATCTCCTTTCCCATGGCCTTTAATAAATATGCCAGCACCGCTTGGACCGGGATTTCCTGCACTGGCTCCATCAATATACACTTCAATCATTTTTATCCCTCCAATAGTTTTGGTATGATAAGGTAGATTTATTTGTTTAAGCTGCATCCGGATTTTTTCCTAGTAATGTCGGGGGAAAAAGCGGTTGGCTAATTGAAGTTTCCCTTTATTATAACGTGAAAATAGAAAGTAAAGTAAAGAAAAGTTTCATCAAATATAATGATAACAAGCTAAAGTGGATGGAGGAATCATAAAGAGATGAAATATAAATTAGAGTGGAAGTATCGAATAAAAAAAGGCAATTCTGTATATTTTACTTCTGATTGGATAGCGTTAGAAGATGCCATTATAATAGGAGAAGATGTTGAAAAAAGCCAAAAAGGCACAGAACTCACCTTTTATGATGAAAATGGAACAGATTGGCAGTTAAAAGAGCTGAAAAAACTGGCGGTGGAAGTAGAAGAAGAACCACATGATTTTTTGATTTATTTCGATGGTGGTTATCAAAAGACAGAAAAAGTGGCAGGAATTGGGGTTGTTCTTTTTTTTCACCAAGGGAAAAAGAAGTACCGGATTCGGGCAAACGAAGTTTTTCATGAAATGGAAACAAATAATGAAGCAGAATATGCGGCATTTTATCATGCTTTAAATTTATTGCAGGAATTGAATGTGCAAGGAGCAACATGTGAGTTTAAGGGCGATTCCCAAGTCGTTTTGCAGCAGCTTGCGGGAGAGTGGCCATGTTATGAAGAAGAGTTAAATAGATGGCTTGATCGGATAGAGAAAAAAACTGCTGAATTAAAGATTCAAGCTATTTACACCCCGATAGGCCGCAATGAAAATAAAGAAGCGGATAAATTGGCAACACAAGCCCTTGAAGGCAAACGAATATACAGCAAGATGCAAATCATCTAAGCTGGGAGTAAATAAAGTGGTATGATTTTTCCAACAAAAGGTTATAGAATATGGCAAAAGTAGGCGATAAACATTGGAAAGAAAAAAATGGATGCAAGAATTAGAAATATTAATGAATGATTTTTGTAAAGACTGTTTTTTATATCAGCATCACAAAAATGAAAAAGGCAAAAGGTATGCCCATCGCTTTTGCATCTCTCAATGCACTGTTGGAGAAAAAATTAAAGCATATGGAGAAAAGATAATGGGGGAAAAATAAAAGAGCTGACAGTTGTCAGCTCTAGATTCATATTATTTAGCAATAATATTTTATTATAGTTTTACAACGTTAGCAGCTTGAGGCCCACGATTTCCTTCTACGATTTCAAAAGAAACTTCTTGTCCTTCTTCTAATGATTTGAATCCTTCGCCTTGAATAGCTGTGAAATGCACGAATACATCGTCTCCACCTTCAACTTCGATAAATCCAAATCCTTTTTCGTTATTAAACCATTTTACTTTACCGTTTTGCATATTAAATTTCCTCCTAAGACTTTCAAGACACCCTGTAGTGCCTATAAAATAAATATTCTCATAGAACAAAATAATAATAGAAAACAATTTTTCAGAATTTTGTTAAATGATGTCTATAATATACACGATTAAGCCTTTACAGTCAAGGTTTCTAGGCACTTTTTCGATATTTTTTTATTCTATTTATATTCGCAAAAATGTATGGGTAAGCGTGTACATTTTATCGGAATAACGAACAGCATAACGTCAATTGAATAACAAGGCATACGCTAAATTCATTGTTTTCTGATTAGAGTGAATATGTTCTGAAAAAAGATAATCTAACATATTTATGTATACATAGAGACAGAAATAATCTTAATAGAAAAAATTTAGAGGCTGTGTTTTGACATAAACATTTTTTAGCTGAAGGAAGGCTATTTTGCTATATATTAACCATATATAGGAGGGTGAATGCATGTATCGATTTTCGATTGGAAATGAAAATTGGATATTAAGGTTTTCTCCAAATGTTGTATTAGAGGAAGAAGAAAAAGAATCGATTATAAAAGGAATTCTTCAATTAGGCAAAGAATTATCGACATTATCACATGGACAATCTTTTGTCATTATGAATGAAGAAATGGGCTTAACTGTATTGAATGTAGAAAAAATTCCCTCTTTTATTTTAACCGTTTCTAATCGAGTCGAAAAAGAGAAATGGTATGTACAGGAAAAAAAGGGAATAAGGCCTTTTCTTTAAATTTATTACGCAATAACCGACTTTTGATCCCATCTAAGGGATTGTAAGACAAAACAAGAAATTCAGGTGGAGGATGAAGAAAACCCTCACTGATTGAAGTTTCACTTTATTTCCCTTCCTCTGGAATTAGTGGAAAATAAAAGCATTTAATGAGAAAACATGTAGAAAATGTTTGTTTTCAATAGATTTTGCTAGTAAAAAATAGAGGATATCTTTTATAAATTTCTTATGTGATCGCATTCATTTTTTTTCCTTAATTTTCTATAAAAAAAAAGTAAAAATCTTGTTAGAAATCATTGAAAAGTATAGGGAAATATGTTTTTATTAACATGACTCAGAAAACAAAAGAAACGAGATATTGTAAGAATTTCTTGCAAAAGGCAGCTGAGATGAAAAAGCTTTTTTGTTTTCCATTTATAATAGGTTCTGTAATGCAATGATTTTTCGTTTATTCAGGAAAAGAACGAACGAAAATTGACAGCATTTTTAACAAAACCTGTATGATAAAAAAACTATATAAAAAGGAAGTTTTAAAAAAATGATTGAAACGATTGTAAAAAGCAGTCAAAGTCCGTATTATGAAATTTCAAAAGAAGACCAGTTGATATTAAGCCCTGTTGAAGGAATTGTGGAACATGTTTTTATTCAAGAAAAGTCCTATTTTTATGAGTGGGAACCGATTCTAACCATTAAAACAGCTAGTGAAGAAATACAAGAAATAAGTGTTCCCTTCAGTGGATCAGTTGTATCTCTTTTAGTAAAACCTGGTGATAAAATTTCAATTAATACGAAGCTTGCTTCTTTACAGGATGATTTGTTAGTAACAGGTTGTGATTAATCATGCATGTTGCAATAAAAAGCTTAAAAAAGTATAAGATTGGCTATCGAACGGCTAAAACAGCAGTTGCTGTAAGTGTAGGCATTACGATTGCGCAATTATGCAACTTGGATTTTTTTGTCTCATCTGCGATTATTACAATATTATGTGTGCAAAATTCTAAAAAAAAATCACTTCATAGCGCTTTTGCCCGTTTTGTGGCATGTATGCTTTCTATTCCTTTTTCTTATGTTTTTTTTGAAGGAATAGCTTATCAGCCTTATGTAATCGGGCTGCTTCTATTAGTGTTTATTCCAACAACAGTTCTATTAAAAGTAAATGAAGGGGTTGTAACGAGCACCGTTATCATTCTTCATATTTACTCAAGAAATAATATGAACTGGGATATTATTTTAAATGAATTAGGTTTGATTGTCATTGGCATAGGTGCTGCATTGCTTGTGAATAGCTATATGCCAAGTCTGGATAAAGAGATGAAAACCTATCAGAAAAAAATAGAAAAGCATTTTCAAGAATTATTAATGGAAATGGTTCATTTTCTAAGAGAAAATGAATGCGATATAAATTTTCAAAAAAAATTAAAAGCCACTTCTAAAGAAGTGCAAATAGCCAAAAGCCTTGCATTCCGAGATGTTGAAAATCATTTTACCCGCAAAGAAAATTACTATTATAAGTATTTTACCATCCGTGAAAAACAGCTGGATGTTATGGATCGTCTATTTGCTAGAGTAACAGGGGTTTCTACATTAATAGAGCAAAGAGAAGTAGTGGCTGCCTTTTTGGAAGAGCTGAGCCTTTGTGTTCATTCAGGCAATACAGCCCAGCTATTTTTAAGCAAATTAAAAAAAATAGAAGATAAAATAAAAAATGAAGATCTTCCAAACAATTGGGAAGTATTTGAAGAACAGGCCCAAGTTTATTATATCTTAAAAGAAATTGAACAATATTTAGTTATAAAAAAATCATTAAAAGTGGCGTATCAATAATTGGTAGAGCCTTGATTTAACTGCATGTTTTCTAGTCTGGTCAAAGACGGAAAAAAATGCAGTTATTTTTTGTTTCTGCATAGTTTAAAAAATCTCTCCTTTTTTCTTCTATCCTTTTTCCTTTGTAGATAAGTTTTTGAGAGCATAATTTTATTTGCGCCTGACAATTTATATCTTTAACATAGACTTGTATTCACTAATCAATTCTTATTTGAACAAAGCAGGAAAAAATGAAATTAATTTTAGCGAAAAAACCATCTGTTCCTAAAAATATAGCAAATGCATTAAAAATAAAAATAGACAAGATAGCTATTTTGAAGGTAATGGATATATTGTTACATGGCTATTTGCTGCAATTAAAAGGCACAAAAGATTATGATGCAAAAATGGTTTCTTGGAAGATGGATAATTTTCCATTTACCTCTTCTGGTTTTTCGGTATAAAGTAAAAAATAATCCTAAAAATCGGGAGAATCAGACAAAGAAGCGTTTCAGCAGCTGGTGATGAAACGCGAGGATATGGAAGCGATTATTTCCGCCTGTGACTATGACAGGAAAGGGCAAATAATTGGATTGCAATTTGAAGAAAGGGAAAAAGTATTTTGGCTTTTGTTGAATGAATGGACATCAACTGAAATGTTAATCAGCTTAAAGATAATCGAGAATTTGGGACAGCAGACATTGGGCAGATTGGCTTTAATATGACTACTGTTGCAACGCTAAAATACTAAAAAAGACGTTTTTTGCTACTATAAATCAGAAAGACACTTGGAAAAGTCTCTTAAAAATATTTGAAGGGCAAATGTGTTCATTTTTGTTTTAAGGAAAATCTTGATAACTTTGTTTATAATTTGTTATTGAGCTCAGAGATCTAAAGTATTATAATAAAATTATACAAATTCATTGATATTAGGTAATAACAAGTTGCCTTAATATCATGGTTTTTATATTTATTATACGTGATGAGATGGATAACTAGTAGGGGAACTGCTTAGTGATTAGCCCATCATAAAATAAACTGTGTATTGCATGTACACAATTTATTTTATGATGGGCTTTTTGTTTTTCAGAGAAATTCTAGCAATAAAAATATCCGACCCGAAAATGAATGGAAATTGTCATAGAGAAAATAAAAGAGTTCAAAGTAATTGCTATATCGTTCGATGGGAATTTTATATCTTTATTTACTGCAAGCAGAATGTTAAAAAATTGAATATTTCTCTAAATTGATTAGTCGTAAGAAAATGAAGTTATTAAATAAGGTTGTTTTCGTAAACTTTTTTGATTTTAAGGAGTAGGTTGATCTCCGTTCCAGGATGCTCGCTTTCCATGGGGCAGGCGGTGTCTCATCTGTCCCGCTAATCCAACAGGAGTCCTTTCACTCCGATCAACCTGTTTTAACCATGGATTTACTCATGGAAACTATCTGAAGAACAACAATCTTTTAGAAAACAGCCTTAAATAAAAAAGGAATGAAATATATGCTGACACACGAAGAAATTATGGAAGCTCTAAAACACGTCGAAGATCCTGAATTGAATAAAAGCATCGTGGAATTAAACATGGTAAGAAATATTAAAATGGATGGTACAAATGTTGAACTTGAAGTCGTTTTAACAATCCAGGGATGTCCTTTAAAAGCTAGCATAAAAGAAGAAGTTGAAAATTCTCTTAAAGGTATTGGGGCCTCAAGTGTTTTATTAACCTTTGGTTCTATGACACCAGAAGAACGTGCTTCATTAACAAAAAATTTGAAAAAAAGTGCTACAACAGAGACTGGAATGCCCAACATGCTGCGACCGGATTCAGGAGTTCAATTTATTGCGGTGACAAGTGGCAAAGGAGGAGTGGGAAAATCAACGGTTACCATAAACCTTGCTACTGCGTTGGTTCGTATGGGAAAAAGGGTAGGTATTTTAGATGCTGATATTTATGGATTTAGTATTCCGGCAATGATGGAAGTAAAACAAAAACCAACCATGATTGATAAGACCGTTATTCCGGTTGTAAGTCATGGTGTTAAAGTTATGTCTATGGGATTTTTTACAAATAATAACAATCCAGTCATGTGGAGAGGACCGATGCTAAATAAATGGATTCAAAACTTCCTTGCGAATACACATTGGGGAGAACTAGATTATCTTCTTCTGGATTTGCCACCTGGCACGGGAGACGTAGCGATTGACGTAGCTGCCATGATTCCTCAGGCAAAAGAAATTATTGTCACAACTCCTCATAATGTCGCTTCTTTTGTTGCTTCTAGAGCAGGAGTCATGGCTAAACATACTAATCATGACATCCTCGGCATTGTGGAGAATATGTCTTATTATGAAGAGCAAGATGGCTCAAGAAACTACCTTTTTGGAAAAGGTGGCGGTGATATGTTAGCTCAACAGATAGATGCTGCAGTTATTGCAAGAATTCCTTTTGCAAAGCGAGAGGAAAATAAAAATTTAAATGTATATGATGAAGATTCGCTTACTGGAGAAATGTTTACGTCTTTAGCTCAAGATCTCGTTTATAGAGAACAAGTCTTAAGACAATGATTCTATATTATACTAGTGAATTTTAAACTATGGTCAATGAGTAGGAACAAATGGATTAATTTATTCTCAGACATGAACAAGTATAGAATTTTTAATGAAAATATAATTTAAAGGCTGAATGATTATATGAAACCAACGGTGAAGAAAAGGGAGATTCTGAAATTTGCGAATGGGCATATTGAAAGTGCTGAGGATGTAATTGTTACAGAGTTTCCTGTTACGGTAAAAATTAATGAAGAAGAATTTGTTACGATGGTCTGTACACCAGAATACATTGAAGATATGGTCATCGGCTATTTAGCATCTGAAGGAATTATAAAGAAATATGAAGAGATTAAAAATATTTGGTTTCAAGAAAAAGAAGGCTATATACATGTGAAAATAGATAAGCTAAATCCTTATTATCAAAACTTCCAGAACAAGCGTTACATTACCTCTTGCTGTGGAATGAGCAGGCAAGGATTTGTGTTTGTTAATGATGCATTAACTGCTAAGAAGATGAAGGAAATCCGAGTTAAAATCTCTGCGGACGATTGTCTGCGTTTAATGAAAAATTTACAAAATTCGGCTACTGTTTTTCATGAGACAGGAGGGGTTCATAACGCCTCTTTGTGTGACGGGAAAGATTTTATGCTAAGCCGCCTAGATATAGGAAGGCATAATGCCTTAGATAAAATATACGGATACTGCTTGAAAAATAATATACCGGTTGGAAATAAGATTATTGTTTTCAGCGGACGGATATCTTCAGAAATTCTATTGAAAGTAGCAAAGATTGGTTGCGAAATAGTACTTTCAAAATCTGCTCCTACTGAATTAGCGTTAGAGTTGGCAGAAGGCTTAGGAATTACGACAATAGGTTTTATTCGAAATCAATCTTTTAATATTTATACATGTCCAGAACGAATTTTATAAAGTGAAATTTCAATCAGTGGGGGTTTTTTCCATATCCCACTGATTGTTAGTTGAACCAATCAGGCTTTTATGGGAAGTTTTCCCCCACTTAGATTTCTCGTTTTCTCTCATAACCTTGAGATGGGGGTATTACTGCCTATTATTGCGTGATAAGAGCAGCAAAAATATTTTGCAATTAATGTTAGTTTTCTATCTGATGGAAGAGAGAGGAATAATATGGAAGATACTATCTTAGATAAATTACAGCGTCCATTAAAAGATTTGCGATTATCTGTAACAGATCGTTGTAATTTTCGCTGCCGCTATTGCATGCCCGAAGAAATCTTTGGTCCCAATTATCCCTTTTTAGCTTCTGATAAAATTCTGTCTTTTCATGAAATGGAGCGTTTAACCCGGATATTTGTTTCTTTAGGTGTTAGAAAAGTACGTATTACAGGGGGAGAACCTCTATTACGCAGGGATCTTCCTGAATTAATTCGTCGTTTGAATTTGATTGATGGATTAGAAGATATTGCTATTACGACGAATGGATCTCTTCTTAAAAAGTCTGCCCCTCTGTTATTTGATGCGGGGTTAAGACGGGTGACAGTCAGTCTGGATTCTTTAGATGATGAACGTTTTAATCAGTTAAATGGAAATAAAAGCAAAGTTGCGAGAGTTTTAGAAGGAATTCAGATAGCTTCTGACGCAGGGTTAAAAGTGAAAGTGAATATGGTTGTTCAAAAAGGAAAAAACGATCAAGATATCATACCAATGGCAAAATACTTTAAAGAAAATAAGCATACTCTTCGCTTTATTGAGTATATGGATGTAGGGAATTCAAATGGCTGGGGAATGGCAGAAGTAATGACCAAACAAGAGATTTTGAATCGAATTGGAGAAGTAATGCCACTTGAAAAAATTAAGCCAAATTATGTAGGAGAAGTGGCGACTAGGTATCGGTATATAGACAGTGATCAAGAAATTGGAATCATTTCATCTGTTACCGATTCTTTTTGTTCGTCCTGTTCAAGGGCTCGAATTTCTGCTGAAGGGAAATTATATACATGCTTATTTGCATCAAAAGGATATGATCTTCGTCATTTGCTTCGCTCAGAAGAATCGGATGATGTGATTACTAATAAAATTACTGATATTTGGAATCATCGTAAGGATCGATATTCGGATGAAAGAGCAAATGGTAATAGTCCAAGAAACAGCTCAAAGGTAGAAATGTCACATATTGGTGGTTGAAATTATTAGCATGGCAATGAAGATTTATTATATTTCTTTATTGATTTTAATAGTTAAAATGCATTTTATCCTATAAATAAATACTTTTGAATAAATGAATTGTTACACCAAGATGTAATAGTAGAAGTAATTGATGATATCTAATCTTTAACAATACAATATTCATGTATGACATGCTGCTGCTTTGTTAGAAGATGATGAATTTTTTTCAATCTTGTGGTCGTGTGATATTTTTGTATCACTAGCTAACTATTAGTACTGCTGTACCAACTGAGATAGGTTGATTTGAATCGTGATTATGCATCATTTTTTGATATACTCTTTTGGAAGAAAGATAGACAGACTTTGAAGTGCGTATTTCCTTTGACATAGTCATTAGGTTTTTTCTTTTCATAAATATATTACATTAACACGTAGATTGCTGTTTTGCCCTTAATATAAGAAGAGCATCAAAGATTATATATGTAGGCATAGAGAGTATAACGAGAAATAGAATAATAATTTTTGAAAGAAAGGAAGAGAGTTTGTTGACTGATCGTTATTCACGGCAACAGCTGTTTAAACAGATAGGTTCTAATGGGCAAAAAAAAATTAAAAATAAGCATGTACTAATTGTGGGAGCTGGAGCATTGGGGAGTGCTGGTGCTGAAGCGTTTGTACGGGCAGGGATTGGAAAGCTGACTATTATTGATCGTGATTATGTTGAATGGAGCAATTTGCAGCGCCAGCAGCTATACAACGAGGCTGATGCTGAACACCAAATTCCAAAAGCCATAGCTGCGGAAAAGCATTTGAAACAAATTAATTCAGAAGTTGAAATTGAAGCTCTTGTTATGGAGGCAAGATCTGACAATCTGGGGAATTTATTAAGCGGTGTTGATGTAATTATTGATGGTACAGATAATTTTGATATTCGATTTATTTTAAATGATCTTTCGCATAAGTACAGCATTCCATGGATTTATGGCTCATGTGTAGGAAGTTATGGAGCAGTTTATACGATTATTCCCGGCAGAACACCATGTTTGCATTGTATCTTAAAGGAAGTTCCTCCTGGAGGGGCAACATGTGATACAGCAGGGATTATTAGCCCAGCTGTTCAAATTGTTTCTGCTTATCAAGTGGCAGAAGCATTCAAAATTCTTGTCGATGATTTTTCCATGCTGAGAAACACCTTTTTGTTATTTGATGTGTGGAGCAACCAGCATCATTCTATTAAATTGACGAAAATGAAAAAAGAAGGCTGCTTAACCTGTGGAACAATGAGGACATACCCTTATTTATCGTACGAAAATCAGATGAAAACAGAGGTGTTATGCGGGAGGAATACAGTTCAGATTAGACCTTCCAGAAGTATAGGATATAGTTTTGATCAATTGGAAAAACGATTATGCGCTCATGGCAAAGTAGCTAGAAACCCTTATTTATTATCTTGTCAGCTTCAGAATTATCGTTTGGTTATATTTAGGGATGGACGTGTGTTTATTCACGGAACCAATAATATACAGCTTGCTAAAAGTCTTTATCATCGTCTACTAGGCTAAGAGAAAGAAGTGAAATTGATGGCAGAAAAACGCACCCCTATTTCTGTGGATAAATGTGTACGTAAAGTAATGCAATATGCTAAGAATGGCAGGAAGGAAATGATATCCCTTGAATTGGCTTATGGCCGGTTCTTGGCGGAAGACTTGATCGCGGATCATGATATTCCCGCGTTTGACCGTTCGCCATATGATGGATTTGCCATTAGATCAGAAGATACAGAAACGGCTGCTTCCCATCATCCAGTGTCATTAAAAGTGGTGGGAGAAATTGGTGCCGGTACAGTTTTTAATGGACAAGTTGGAGCATTTGAAGCTGTTCGAATTATGACTGGTGCTCAAATTCCTGAGAGCTGCAGTGCTGTAGTAATGCTTGAATTAGCAAGAGAATACACAGAAAGTAATCAAAAGCTTATTGAAATTAAACGTTCTTTCAAAAAAGGCGACAACATCTCCTTTAAAGGAGAAGATACAAAAAAAGGGACAATTTTGGCAAAGAGAGGTACATATATCAATCCAGGTATTGCAGCATTATTAGCAACATTTGGATACAGCGAGGTGCCTGTTGCCAAAAAGCCTATAGTAGGGGTATTGGCTACTGGAAGCGAACTTCTTGAAGTAAGTGAAAAACTTACACCGGGGAAAATTAGAAATAGCAATGCATATATGATTTTTTCTCAAATTGAAAGAGCTGGAGGAGACGTCAAGTATTTCGGGAAATTAAATGATGATTTTGATAGCTGTTTTATGGCTGTCAAAAATGCTCTATTTGAAGTGGATATGCTTATTACAACGGGCGGAGTATCAGTGGGCGACTATGATTATTTACCGGCTATCTACGATAAATTGGGAGCTTCTGTCCTTTTTAATAAAGTGTCGATGAGGCCCGGAAGTGTAACAACGGTTGCGCAATTGAACGGAAAACTATTATTTGGTTTATCAGGAAATCCATCTGCTTGTTACGTTGGATGTGAATTATTTGTTCGCCCGGTCATTCGGCTTTCCTTATTTAATGACCAGCCACATCTCAAAAGAGAAAGTGCCTGGTTGGGAGAAGATTTTACAAAACCTAATCCGTTTACCCGATTTATAAGAGGAACACTCTCCTATGACAGAGGGGAGTTAATCGTTTCTCCTTCAGGCTTTAATAAATCAAATGCCGTCTCCTCTTTAGCCAGAGCTGATGTCCTTATTGTTCTTCCAGGAGGCACGAGAGGATATCAAAAGGGAATGCTTGTGGATATTTTATTACTAGAGGATGCAAAAGGAAGTGAATGGCCTTGGGAGAACATTGTCCCATCCTACAGGTTGTAGGATTCCAAAACAGCGGCAAAACGACCTTAATGGAAAAACTAATTATTAGAGTTAAACAAGAAGGACTAAAGGCTGCATCCATTAAACATCATGGGCATGGAGGAGTTCCAGATGACAGATGTTTTTCTAAATCTAAAGACAGCATACGCCATTATAACGCCGGAGCCGCCATTTCTAGTGTAGAAGGAGATGGAGCCTTACAATTATATGCTAAGGATGACAATTGGAATCTTGGAAAAATGCTTAAGTTATATAGTTTTTTTTCCCTGAATGTTATTTTCATTGAAGGATATAAAAAGGAACATTATCCAAAAGTGGTGATGATTCGAAGTGAAAAGGACCTTTCGTTGCTCCATTCGTTGACAAATATTAAGTGTATGATTAGTCATATTAAGTTAGATACAGAGACGTTTAAAAAACATAGAGTGTTTCAATTAGATGAGGAAAAGTTTTATATAGATTTTTTGATAGAAGAGGTGGTGAAAAAAAGTGGAACAAAGTTTGTTTAAAATAGTGCGTCACCCGATATCGGCAGAGGATACAATCAGTCAAGTTTCACGAAGAGAAGCAGGTGCAATTACACTCTTTATTGGAACGGTCAGAGAATTTACAAAAGGAAAAAGAACGCTGTCTCTTGAATATCAGGCGTACGAATCAATGGCAGTAAAAATGCTGAGTCAAATAGGGGAAGAAATTAAACATAAGTGGCCAGATGCTTGGGTGGCTATTACTCATAGAATAGGCAGGTTAGAAATAACGGATATAGCTGTTGTTATTGCGGTTTCCTCGCCACATCGTAAAAATGCGTACGAAGCAAATGAATATGCTATTGAACGAATCAAACAAATCGTGCCTATTTGGAAAAAAGAATTTTGGGAAGATGGGACAATGTGGATTGGAGATCAATTAGAGACTACTGAATATGCAGAAGGAAAGCCAAGCAAGGAGGAATAAGAAATGATTACCGTTTTATTTTTTGCAGGAATCAAGGAAGAAATGGGATTCGATCAATTAATAGTAGAAAAAAATAATATAACAGTTTTGCAGCTAAAACAATATTTTGAAAGTAAGTATCCTTCTTTATCTTTTAATCAATGCATGACGGCTATTAATGAGACCTTTGTAACAGATGAAGAGATAATAAAAGACCAAGATACAGTTGCATTTATTCCTCCAGTAAGCGGCGGATAAAACGAGCCTTTCTTTTATCTTAAAATGGCAGGCAGTTCAATAGAACATAATCATGTATAGATACGGGTTCCATGCAAGACTGTATGCATCAAGGATAGAGACAATTTTTTATTGAGCTTAACCATTCAAAGTATTATAATAAGACAGAAGCTAAATATAAAAAATTATTGATATTAGGTAACGATAACTTGCCTTGATATCCTGTTTTTTTATTGAGCATGGTGAGATGGATTGCTGGCAGGATAAAACTGCTTAGCTATTAGCCCGCCATAAAATAGATTGTGTATTTATTTATACGCAATCTGTTTTATGGCGGGCTTTTTTATTTTTTAGAAAAGGAGCATTTAAAATGGCAGAAACAGTCCGAGTGAAAATTAATGGACAGCAACATGAAGTAGAACAGGGGACTCGAATTCTTGACTATCTTTTAAAAGAAGGGGTAGATCACCCGCATATCTGTTATTCAGAAATTTTAGGTCCTATTCAAACTTGTGATACCTGTATGTGCGAAATTGATGGAAAAATCATGAGAGCTTGTTCGACAGAAATTGAGGAAGGGATGAATATTTTGACCTCCTCAGAACTGGCCAAGACTGCGCAAACAGAAGCAATGGACCGCATATTGGAGAATCATTTACTGTATTGTACGGTTTGTGATAATAACAATGGAAATTGTCGTGTTCATAATACAGCAGAGTTGTTGGAAATTGAACATCAAACCCGACCATACAGAGAAAAAGGATATGAGGTGGATATGTCACATCCTTTCTACAGATACGATCCAGATCAATGCATCCTGTGTGGGCGTTGCGTAGAAGTATGTCAAGATCTGCAGGTGAATGAAACCCTATCTATAGATTGGGAACGTGAAATGCCGCGTGTAGTATGGGATGATGGTAAATCTATCAATGAATCTTCTTGTGTATCTTGTGGGCAGTGCGCTACAGTTTGTCCATGCAACGCATTAATGGAAAAATCAATGTTAGGCGAAGCTGGGCTTATGACAGCCATTCCAAAGGATTTATTAGACCCTATGGTGGATCTTATTAAAGAAGTCGAACCAGATTATAAAACAATTTTTGCCTTATCGGAAGTGGAAGCAGCCGCGCGTGATAAACGTACGAAAAAAACAAAAACAGTTTGTACATTCTGTGGTGTAGGATGTTCATTTGAAGTATGGACAAAGGGACGTGAAATCTTAAAAATTGAACCAACTGAAAATGGGCCTGTAAACAGCGTTTCTACTTGTGTTAAGGGGAAATTCGGATGGGATTTTGTCAATAGTGAACAGCGTCTTACTACCCCTTTAATTCGCAAAGGTGATGCATTTGTCCCTGCTACTTGGGATGAAGCCTTAACATTAATTGCAGAAAAAATGGGTAATTTTAAACAAATTTATGGAGGGCATTCGCTAGGTTTTGTCAGTTCTTCTAAAACAACAAACGAAGATGCATATCTTATGCAAAAGTTAGCACGTCAAGTATTTGAATCAAACAACATTGACAATTGTTCAAGATACTGTCAGTCTCCCGCTACAGATGGATTGCTTTCGACAGTTGGGTATGGAGGAGATTCTGGGTCTATTAAAGATATTGCTAGTGCAGGTCTTGTCATCATTATTGGTGCAAATCCAACTGAGGGTCATCCAGTGCTAGCGACTAGGGTAAAACGTGCAAAGAAATTACATGGACAAAAATTAATTGTTTCTGATCTTCGAAAACATGAAATGGCTGAACGCTCTGATTTATTTTTACATCCAAAACAAGGAACCGATTATGTATGGATAACAGCTATTGCCAAATATATCATTGATCAGGGCTGGCATGATGAGGTGTTTATCAAAAAACATGTAAATCAATATCATGAGTATCTAGAGCTCCTTGAAAAATACACACTTGAATACGCAGAAGAAATAACAGGGCTTTCTAAAGAATATCTTATTGAAACAGCCAAAATGATTTACAAGGCAGATGGAACGTGTATTTTATGGGGAATGGGCGTCACTCAAAATGTTTCCGGGTCACATACATCAGCAGCTATTGCTAACCTGCTATTAGTAACAGGAAACTTTGGTCGTCCTGGTGCAGGCGCATATCCCCTTCGTGGTCATAATAATGTGCAAGGATCTTGTGACATGGGTACCCTTCCACAATGGCTTCCAGGAAATCAGCGTCTATCAGATGACAGAGCGCGAGAGAAGTTTGAGCAGGCATATGGAGTGAAAATCTCTAAGAAACCAGGGTTAACAAATATTGAAATGTTAGAAGCAGTGGAGAAAGGTGAATTAAAAGCCATGTATCTAATGGGAGAAGATATGGCTTGGGTGGATTCGAATTCCAATCATGTGCATGAAATACTTAGCAAGTTAGAATTTTTTGTTGTCCAAGATATTTTCTTAACCAAAACAGCTCAATTTGCCGATGTTATCTTACCGGCAGCTCCGTCACTGGAGAAAGATGGGACATTCACAAATACAGAAAGACGTATTCAACGTCTGTATCGTGCGCTTGATCCAATAGGTGAATCTAAACCGGATTGGTGGATTATTCAACAAATTGCGGAATATATGGGTGTTAATTGGAACTATGAACATCCAAGAGAAATTATGGATGAGATTGCAAGCTTATCTCCAATCTTTGCAGGTGTATCGTATGAGCGGCTTGAAGGATGGAACAGTTTAATATGGCCAGTACAAAAAGATGGGACAGATGAGCCGCTTCTTTATACAAAACGTTTTAACTTCCCAGATGGAAAGGCTCGTTTTTCTCTTGTAGAATATGTTCCGCCTATTGAGTTTGCCTATGAATTCGATCTTACATTAAATAATGGAAGACTTTTAGAACATTTCCATGAGGGAAATATGACTAATAAATCTAAGGGAATTCAGTATAAATTACCTGAGGTATTTGTAGAGGTTTCACCAGAACTTTCTAAAGAGCGCGGGATACAAGACGGTTCATTAGTGCGTCTTATATCGCCATATGGTGCGATTAAGCTTCGCTCATTAGTGACAGATCGGGTACAAGGAAAAGAGTTGTATGTGCCAATGCATTCAGTAAGCCATGAAAATGCTATCAATCTATTAACTGGAAGTGTCGGCGATGTCCGTACACAAACACCAGCCTACAAACAGACAAAAGTAAAAATGGAATTAATAAATGTAAAAGGCAGCCAACCACTTCCTTTATATAATCCTCGTTATGCAAAGCGAAATCCACAGCTTGGTGTACAGGTGGAACGTAAATGGAAACGAAATGACTATGAGCCGATTGCTGATTTGAATATATCAGCAGATAGAAAGTGATGGGGGTAACAAGCAATGGCAAAACCAATTACAAAGGTAGAAGCACCAGTGTTTACTGAAAAAGAACAGCAAAACCAAACGCTTGAAAAAGTTTTACAAGATTTATCTCGAAATGCAGATGGAATTAAAGAAACAATTAAGCTTCTCCAAGAACTTCATGAAAGTGGAATTCTTGGAGCAATCAATAATCTTGTCGAGGCAAAAGAAGATGTAGCTAAAATTGCAGTAGGACAAATGTTGCGTCCGCCTGTAACAAATGCTCTAAATAATGCAATGGCTGCAGCTGGAGTGTTAACAGAATTAGATCCTGAAATAACAAAAAAATTAGTCGGAGGCTTATCAACAGGTCTTCAAAGAGCAGAGGAGGGGTTTCGAGCAAACAAAAAAGTTCATATTTTTGATTTAGTGAAACTAATAAGAGATCCTGATGTGAATCGTGTTGTAAGGTTTTCTATTGATTTGTTAAAGGGGCTAGGTGAAGGGCTAAAAGATTAACTTAAATGAATATAGAGCTTACTGACTTTCTCTTATGTTTTATTAGAACGATAAAACTCTTGCAATTATTTAGTATGCTTTTTAGAGGAGAAGCACAGATTAATTGTAAAATGGAGAATCTTCAAACTAAGTAAGTGGTAGCTAAAGGGTTATACATTGTTGGAAAGTAAAGAAGAAATTTTCTATAGTTCATACTCCTAGATTGTTTTATTCGGAACTCTTTGAGTATGTTCTTTTTTAAATAGTTAATATACCTTCTTTTTTCTTTATATATTTTAGTAACTAGCTCATCAGTAAGGAATTATATCATATTGACTATCAATCAACTGAATTTTTGCAAGACAATGGAAGTGAAATAGAAAGTAAAGTGAATTTTTTCTTTAGAAGAAAAATTTAATTAGGTTAAAGGGGTATACCAAAGATGGGGGATACAGATGGTTGGATCAGCTGAAAAATGGTTGATAAAACTTTATCAAATAGTATTGAATATAGCATTAATTGTTCTTAGTTTTATCCTTGCTTATTTTCTTTTTAGGGAACTGTATTACATTTTAAATGATATTTTTTTAGAAAATAGAAATGTTCATAAAATTTTCAGTAAAATTTTGGTTTTTTTCTTGTATTTTGGATTTATTTCTATGATTTTAACTTATTTTAAAGAAAGTCATCATTTTCCATTAAGGTATCTTTTATATATCGGAATTACAGCCACAATCCGGTTTATTATAGTTAACAATGGGAATTCGATTCAAAATTTATGGCTATCTATAGTAATTTTTATGCTTACAATAAGCTATCTAATATTACCTCCACCAGAAGTGAAAAAAACTAAAAGAATCAGATAGGAGAAATAGAATGAAAAAAAATATGGAACATCAATTTAATATGTTGATTCGTGAAATACGTAAAGAATATGTTGGAAATGGACCAAAAGAAATTCATACACGTTTTGTGGACAATTGGGCAATTAGTGAGATGAAAGGTAATATGACCAATATAGAAAATTTTATGATTAGTTCAAGAGAGGGACAACGGATGGTTCATGAAGCACGAACTAAATTAGTAAAGCAAATTTATAAGAATCCTATGGTTTTGAAAAAAATTGAGGAATTGATGAATGCAAAAATTGTGAGCATCTTTACAGATATTGATTTAGACATCGATACAGCAATGACAATTTATGTATTTGATAAGCCTATAGAGTATTAATGATGGATTTTTTTATAATAAAATATCTGTTTTGTAATTAGATGAGTATTTCAAGCCGTCAAGATACTACTATTGTAGATTTTGAAATAACAAATTGGTAGCCTTTAATAGATTTATGAATTTGCAGGACTGTATAAAATGAAAGGAAAAGATGTAATAGTGATAAAAAATGATAGAGGTAATGGAGATAACCGAAATAGACACAGAAGTACTTGTTGCAAAAGTAAATAACAATTTTATAAACTTTAAACCGATATGCTAGAATTAGCAGTTCAGCTTAAAATTATTTTTTTTATTTTGAGGAATAGCTTTTATTTTTAGCTTTGATATGACTGAGATGGAAACGAATTTTTTTGGAAAGAAAAGTGTTTAATGCTTTTTTTTCCAAAATTGAGATTTTTAAGACGCCAATATGTTATTTAAAAAGGTTAAAATATAATGCTTTTATTTTGATGAATTTTCATTGTATAAATCTCTAGAAAGGGTATTATGATAAAATCGATTGATCTTATAGTTATAAGATTAAAGAGAAGGGAATTAATGCTTATAAAATTAATAAGCAAATGTGAAACCAAAATTTTACTTTTTTGATGAAAAACAATCCTAATTACTTAAATGATTCCGCTTTATTTATCGGTTAATTTAGAATGTTGAATTTAAATAAAGGGGATTTAAACAACGATGCCGCCCACTTTTTAATTCCACAGAATGATTTCTACTTGCAAAATCTGAACTGAAGTATTTCGTAAATGAGGAGTACAAACAAGATGCTGATTTTATGAAAATACTTAATTGCACATTTGATGTGTAAGTACTCCAGCTAGATTACTTTTCTACCCATTATATTGCCAGAAGCTTTTATATGATAAAATAATAAAATTGAGTTAGTTTATTTTGGAAATTTTAAATGTAAGGTGATTAATTAGATGAAGTTAATTATTGCAGAAAAGCCATCCGTTTCAAAAAACATTGCGGATGCATTAAAAATAAGAGGTCGTCAAGACGGCTACTTTGAGGGAAACGGCTATATTGTTACATGGGCATTTGGACATTTACTCCAATTATACGATGCAAAAGATTATGATGATAAGATGTCTACATGGAGAATGGAGAATTTTCCATTTATTCCTCAAGTCTTTAAATATAAAGTTAAAAGTAATCCTCGTGATAGAGAAAAGCCTGATACAGGTGCCAAAAAACAACTGAAAATTATCCAAAGTCTAATGAGGCGACCAGATGTTGATGGAATTATCTCTGCTTGTGACTATGATCGTGAAGGCCAAGTAATAGGCGATAGTATCATCTATAACCTTAAGACTGATAAAACTGTTTATAGACTATTATTGAATGAATGGACACCAGCTGAGGTTATGAATGGATTAGAGAATATGAAGCTAAATACAGAATTAAGGCCTTTACAGGATGCTGGCGTTAGCCGCCAATGGGCTGATTGGGTTATTGGGATTAATCTGACATCTGTTGCTACTCTCAAATATCAAAAAGGCAAAGGAAAAGCCTTGAACATCGGTAGGGTTTTATTGCCAACTTTAAAAATTATTTATGATCGAGATAAAGAAATTGAAAATTTTGTTCCAGAAAACTATTACAAACTTCAAGCAATCTTCAAAACTCAAGATGATCAAGAGTATGAAGGAACATATATGGAAGGCAAAGAAGAAAAATTTAAAAGCAAAAAAATGCTCGAAGAGGTTCAACAGACACTAACTGATAAATCAGGAATTGTAAGCAATAAGCAGGTGCAGCAGAAGAAGGAATATCCACCATTCTTATTCAATTTGTCTAATTTACAAGGATATATTACAAATAAATACAAGGGATGGACATCTGATAAAGTATTAAAAGTCGCGCAATCTTTGTATGAGAAAAAATTTATTACATATCCACGTACGGCCAGCTTGGCTCTTGAAGAAAGTCTGGTAGGGAAAACAGCAAAGGTTTTAGAAACGCTAACAGAAGATTTGCCTTATAAAGATGAAGTAAAGTTTGTTAAATCGAAAAGAATTTTTGACAATTCCAAAGTAGAGAGTCATAGTGCAATTGTACCTACTTATTTAAAACCTAAAAAGTTGTCTGCTGATGAAGAAGAAGTCTATCAAGCAATTAAAAATAGATTTATTATGCAATTTATGCCTGTTGCTGAGTATGAAGAAACAAGAATTGAAACGAAAATTGCTGGTGCTGATTTAAAAGGCTTATTTATCTCTAAAGGGAAAGTTCAACTGGTAGAAGGGTGGAAGAAGGTGGAGAAAGTGCAATCAAAAGACACGATTCTGCCTCTTGTACAAATTAGCGATGATGTAGACTTAATAAAGCATGAAATTAATACACATGTTACAAAGCCTCCTAAGCAACATACAGAAAGAACGTTGCTTCGAGTGATGGAGACATGTGGAAAGAATTACGATGGGGAAGGTACGGATGAAGAAAGCTTAAATGCTATATTAAGCGGATTCAGTATTGGAACGCCTGCAACAAGAGCTGAAACGATAAAAAAATTAAAAGATGTTGGATATATAACGACGCAAAATAAAAATTTACTGTGTACAGAACTGGGAAGAAAACTTGTTGAGACATTCCCTATAAAAGATTTATTTAACCTTGAATTTACAGGCCGTCTTGAAAAATCGTTGAACGATATTGAGAAAAGAAGCTTTACGAAAGAGGAGTTCTTACAGCTGATTTTTGACTTTACTACAAAATCAGTAGAAATGATTAAGAATGAGAAAGAAGTGACGATTAACGAAGTGACTTCTCAGCGTAAGCAAAATGAGGTAATAGGGAAATGTCCGGTTTGCGGTCATGCTGTAATTGAAGGTCAAAAAGGATTTGGCTGCAGCAATTGGAAAAATGGCTGCAAATTTGTGATTTGGAAAAATGACAAGTTCTTAGCGACAATGAAAAAGAAGCCTACAAAAACGATGGTAAAAGCATTATTGAAGAATGGGATTGCTCCTGTAAAAGGTTTAACAAGCAAAAAGGGCAATAAATTTGATGCCATTTTATCTTATCGGAAAAATGACGACAATGATTATTATAGCTGGAAAATGGAATTTGAAAAATAAATGAAAGCAGTATGGAAGCGAGATAAAAACAGAAGATTATCTTCTCAGAGTGTGGAAAAAGTTTTGAAGTGAAAAGTATGAGTGTATAAAAATGTTTGACTATTGAGGGGTACTTTTTTTGAAGATCAGCTTTTGGGGTAATGAGCACATTCAAAAAAGGAGCGATGAAGAAAGCAAGCGTTTTTCAATAGCCTGAAGATTATATCCTTCCTCGTTTTTACCTGCAACAGCAAAAAAGAAGCTATTCAGAAAGAAAACAAGCATTAACTTGTTTCGCTGTTTCTTATATAGTAAAATGCTAAAAGGATATGAGTTTTTGGATGAGGAATAATATTTATTCTTTTTAGGTTCTGTTAAAGAATCCTGCTGATTTTTTTGCAAATGAGCCAAAAATTATGTTAGTGGCGGCAGTCATTAACACAGTTTTTATTTAAGAAGATATACTATCAAAAAGGTAAATGATTGAACAAATGATTTCACTAAATCCTTCATCTTATTATATGGGAAAAATGAGTAACACGAATAGGAGGGTCATTAGTATAAATGCCAACACCTAGTATGGAAGACTATATTGAGCAAATTTATAATTTAATTGAAGAAAAAGGATATGCCCGTGTATCCGACATTGCAGAAGCATTATCGGTTCATCCCTCCTCTGTCACAAAAATGGTTCAAAAATTGGATAAAGATGAATACTTAGTATACGAAAAATATAGAGGGCTGATTTTGACGGCAAAGGGAAAAAAAATCGGCAAACGTCTTGTATATCGCCATGAATTATTAGAGCAGCTATTGCGCGCTATTGGTGTAAAAGAAGAAAATATCTATCAGGATGTAGAAGGAATTGAACATCATTTAAGCTGGGATGCAATTGATCGAATAGGAGACTTAGTTCAATTTTTTGAGGAAGACGAATCTCGCATTGAGGCATTAAAAGTAATTCAACAAAAAAATGAAGAAGAATAACAAAAAAGACGTGCATCTGTTTGATTTTTAGATGCAGTCTTTTTTTGGCTGTTATTAATAAATTAATGGATAATTTTCAAAGTTATCTTCGAATTTTGCAGATAGGCCATTTTCTTCTGTAGATTCTGTAATGTTTACACCATCAATAATTCCACTTTCTGCGTCTAATAATGCTTTGCGATAGGAGATGACTCTGCCGCTTGATGTTTTAAAGCTAATGATTTGTCCTAAATAATTTCTTTCCACAGCTATAATTTGTTCCATCTTTCCTATTCCTCCCTTTTTAAATAGAAGTAATGGTTCACTATTTGTTATATTTCCTAATTTAAAATTATTATGCAAATAGTATGTACAAAAGAAAATAAAATAAACATGAAACTTATTTTCTGCTGTTCCGTAAACTTATATACATATAATCTTTCTATTGCTTCTTTTTTATTATTTTTATAGTTTTTTTATAAGATATGATAGATTGATTAAAAGTTTCCTAAAATAAAAGAAAAGTTTTAGCAAAAATTGCGAGTTGGATAAATGTTTTGTTTAAAAAGGAGAGGGTAAAATGAGCCGATTTTCACTGCAGGATTTTATTAAAGAAACAGAACAAAAAGATAAAGAGGAAGGTTTATTTGAATTAGAAACACCAAGAATGCTGGAAATTAATTTGGACAAACAAATTTGGGCAAAAGCTGGAAGCATGGTATCTTACCGAGGCCGCATTAAATTTACGCGAGAAGGCGTGTTAGAAAATGGGTTGGGCACATTATTAAAGAAAGCATTTACTGGAGAGGGCGCTTCTTTAATGAAAGCAGAAGGAAAAGGGACATTATATTTGGCAGACCAAGGGAAAAAAATTACTATCCTTCATCTGCAAAATGAGTCCATCTACGTAAATGGCAATGATTTATTGGCTTTTGAACCAAGCATCAATTGGGACATTAAATTGATGAGAAAAATTGCAGGCATGATGAGCGGGGGACTATTTAATATTCGTCTGTCAGGCACGGGCATGATTGCCATTACATCCCATTATGAGCCATTGACATTAAAGGTGACTAAAGATAATCCTGTATTTACAGATCCGAATGCAACCGTTGCTTGGTCTGGAAATCTACAGCCAGATTTTGTAACAGATATTTCTTTAAAAACATTTTTTGGACGAGGCAGCGGCGAATCGATTCAAATGAAGTTTTCTGGAGAGGGATTTGTTGTTGTGCAGCCTTTTGAAGAAGTATATTATGCAGAGTCGAAAAGCTAATTCAAGCAAAAAAGCTGACTAAGTGCAGTCAGCTTTTTTTTGATCCATTCCAATAGAAAGAGACGTTATCTTTGTTTTGCCAATAGGCTCTTGCCCTTTCATTTCCAATCATAAGGAGTTTCTTGATAAACATAATAGTTTAGCCAATTGGAAAAAAGCAGATGGGCATGGGAGCGCCAATAATTTAATGGTTTTTTTGTTGGATCATTATCAGGAAAATAATCAAGGGGAAGATGAATATCCATTCCTTTGTTGATGTCTCTTGTATATTCTTCTGCAAGTGTACAAGAATCATATTCTAAATGGCCTGTTACCATAATATGCTTTCCATGGTTTCCGCTTACAATAAAGGCGCCAGCATCTTCTGATGCAGACAAAAGCTCCAATTCATTATGTTTAATGATTTCTTCTTTATCTACATTAGTATGGCGGGAATGCGGCGCTAAAAAGCTGTCATCAAAACCACGCAATAATTTTTCTTTTGAATTAAAAATAGCATGGGAGTAAATTCCATAGCATTTTTTATTTAGTTCGTATTTTGGTATTTTGTAGTGATAGTACAGTGCTGCTTGAGCCCCCCAGCAAATATGCAGAGTAGAGGTGACATTTGTATTTGTCCACTCCATTATTTCTGTCAACTCTTTCCAATATTGCACTTGTTCAAAATCTAATAACTCGACAGGGGCGCCAGTAATAATCATTCCATCATACTTATTTTCTTTGATTTCATCAAAGTTTGTATAAAACTGATCCAAATGATAAGGGCTGGTATTTTTTGATTCATAGGAAGCGGTCCGCAAAAAAGAAATATTTAATTGCAGTGGTGTATTTCCAAGTAAACGAAGGATTTGCACTTCTGTTTTTTGTTTTTCCGGCATTAAATTAAGAATAATAATATTTAATGGTCGAATATCCTGCTGCTTTGCACGATTTTCATCCATAATAAAAATATGCTCTTCTTCTAAAACCTCGCGAGCCGGCAGTAAATAAGGGATTTTTATAGGCATAATAAAGCGTCTCCTTTTTTGTCATAATAAAAATGTATGTAAATATAAATTTTAAAAACGCATTTAGTGCATAAATAGAAGATGTTTTTGTATAGTTTGATAAATAAAACATCCAGATTAGAAATAAATAGGATATTAATGGGACATAGCCTATATTATAAGTATAGTTTCTAAACCTCGCAATGATAATGTTTTAAATTTTGGAAAAATAGCAAAAAAATAGCCGATAGATTTTTTAGAAGAATAGGGTCATTAATAAATACGAACATTTTGTTACTATATTTCTTTTTTTTTCGTTATTTTGTACAATGTAACCATACTGTATCAGGAGGATTATATATGCAGCAAAAAGTGAAGGTAAAATCGGATATTGAAATAGCTCAACAAGCAGAAATGGAATCAATTGTACATATCGCAAAAAAACTAAACTTAATAGAAGATGATTTGGAGTTATATGGAAAATATAAAGCGAAAATCACTGCTAGTAAATTAGCTTCTCTAAAAAAACATAAATCAGGAAAAATTATTCTTGTTACTGCAATTAATCCTACTCCTGCTGGGGAAGGAAAATCTACGGTTACAGTAGGGCTGGGAGATGCATTGCAAGCATTAAATAAAAACGTGGCCATCGCGATGCGTGAACCTTCTTTAGGCCCTACTATGGGAATTAAAGGGGGAGCAGCCGGCGGAGGTTTTGCCCAAGTATTGCCAATGGAAGATATTAATCTTCATTTCACTGGTGATCTCCATGCCATTACGACGGCGAATAATGCTTTAGCAGCATTTATTGATAATCATATCCATCAAGGAAATGAACTGCAAATTGATCAAAGAAGAATTGTCTGGAAACGCGCTGTTGATTTAAATGACCGAGCATTAAGAAAGGTCATTATTGGATTAGGAGGTCCATTAGAAGGAGTTCCCCGTGAAGATGGCTTTGATATTACCGTTGCTTCAGAAATTATGGCCGTATTATGTTTGGCTTCTGATATAGAAGATTTAAAGATTCGCTTGGCGCGAATGGTGGTAGCTTATAATAAGGATAAAAAACCGGTAACTGTCGGCGACATGAAAATGGAAGGTGCTTTAACCTTATTGTTAAAAGATGCCATCAAACCAAACCTCGTACAGACAATCGAACATACACCTGCCATTATTCATGGAGGCCCATTTGCCAATATCGCTCATGGCTGCAACAGCGTTATTGCCACAACAACTGCTGCTAAATTAGCGGATTATGTGGTGACAGAAGCAGGTTTTGGAGCTGATTTGGGAGCGGAAAAATTCTTGGACATTAAAGCGAGAAATCCAGAAATAAATCCAGAGGCCGTTGTAATTGTTGCTACATTGCGTGCATTAAAAATGCATGGGGGGGTAGCAAAAGCTGATTTAGGAAAAGAAGATATAGAAGCAGTTAAAAAAGGCTTTAGCAACCTGCAGAAGCATGTTGAAAATATTCAGCAATTTGGTTTGCCTTTTGTGGTAGCAGTCAATCGTTTTTATACAGATACAGACCAAGAAATCAATACATTGATTTCTTTATGCGATCAGCTGCAAATTTCTGTAGCATTAACAGAGGTATGGGAAAAAGGGGGAGCAGGCGGAATAGAGCTTGCGAAAAAAGTGCTTTCTATTATAGAAGAAAACCAAAACAACTTTGACCATTTATATCCACTTGAAGCAGGAATTGAGGAGAAAATCACAACGATTGCCCAAAAGGTATATGGGGCAATGGGAGTAGAGTTTTCTACAAAAGCAAAAAAACAAATAGCAGACTTCACGGCAAATGGATGGGGTAATCTTCCAATTTGTATGGCGAAAACGCAATATTCTTTGTCTGATGATCCAGCATTGCTTGGCAGACCTGAGAATTTTACCATTATGGTTCGAGAATTAAAACCTTCTATAGGAGCTGGGTTTATTGTGGCATTAACAGGTGATGTGATGACGATGCCTGGACTTCCGAAAATGCCTGCTGCATTAAATATGGATGTAGACGAAGAAGGCAAAGCAATCGGGTTATTTTAATAAGAAAAAGTGCAAGTGTTTGATGGTTACGAAACACTTGCACTTTTTTTGGAAAGGAAAAAATATGTTTGATCCAACTGCATTTGAAAATATAAAAACAGTAATGGAAGGAGCGATTTATGATAAAGATTTAGAAGGAACAATTGCGATTTTAGACCGCAATGATATCTTTAACAGCAGCAAACTGGCGAGAGAATATTCCATTTCTTTCGCTTTGAAAAATCAAGGAAATGCTTTGATGACATTTCGTTTATTGGCTAATGCCCAAAATCTTGCTGGAGAGCTGTTAGAGATAAAAAGTCTTCAGGAGGAAGTCGGATGCACGATAGCTGTTGAAATAGTTGTAAAACATGCCAATGATTCTTCTGTTTATGCAATGTTAAAGGAATTGTTAAAAAACATTTGGGGGAAAAAGAGGGAGATTAAACAAGAAATCAGACTAAATCCTTATGCTTGTGATAATATGGTGGAAAATCATTTATCCATCGCTTTTAATCGATTAATAACCGAAGATCAAATGGATGATTTAGTAGTGATGGTTGATTATATGGAAAAAACATTACAATTAATAGCAGATAACAAAATGTTTTATTCCCTATAACAAAGTGAAAGCTTATAATGAAAGGTTATATTTTAAAAGATTGTTATTTTTTAGGTTGAATTTGTTTATTCAAACCATTGAAAAGTTAGTGGATTGGAACGGAGGGTTCTCACCGCCTACCCTGCGGAAATCAAGCATACCAGAGAGGAAACCAACTAATCTTTTGTTGTTTAAACAGCAAAAGATTTTTCAAAATAAAAAAAGGAGCGGAGATAAATGAGCATTTATAATTTTGAAGTGAAAACTATTAAAGGAGAAACAAAAACATTAAAAGAATTTACTGGGAATGTAATGGTGATTGTTAATACGGCAAGCAAATGTGGTTTTACGCCCCAGTACAAAGAACTGCAAAGCATATATGAAGAGTATAAGCCAAAGGATTTTATGGTGTTAGGTTTTCCTTGCAATCAATTTATGGGGCAAGAGCCAGGCGAAGAGGAAGAAATTCAACAATTTTGTGAAATGAATTACGGGGTAACTTTTCCTCTTTATGCAAAAGTAGATGTAAATGGAAAAAACGCCAGTCCTCTTTTTCAATATTTAACAGAAAAAGCACCTGGGGCTCTTGGAATAAAAGCAATTAAATGGAATTTTACAAAGTTTTTGATAGACCGCTCAGGAAATGTGATAAAAAGGTACGCCCCTAATACATCGCCAACTGAAATGAAAGAAGATATAGAAAAACTATTATAGACACTATTTTTCAGATGAATTTGCCTTCATACATTTTAATCTCAATCAGTTTTTTTATCTCCGCTGATTGCCAGCTGAACCAAGCAGGCTTTAATGGGCACGTTTCTGCCATCTATATTTCTCGTTTTCCCTTAATCATCCTTTAAATGGAACAACAGTCTGTTAAGTAGTGATAAAAAGAATCATATATATGGAGGTTTTTAAGTGACTTCTAAAAAAATTGGCATCGATATTGGAGGATCACTGATAAAATTGGCTTTTGAAGAAAAAGGAAGCATCCGCTTAAAAAAATATCCAGCATCAGAAGTAGCGACTGTGCTTCAATGGCTAAAAATAATAGGAATAAATACAATTGCTTTAACTGGTGGAAGAGCAGGCGGAATAAAAGAGAAATTTTTTCCTGATGCCAAAATTATTCATGAATTTGAAGGAAATCATTTAGGTGTTAATTGGCTCTTGCGGCAAAAAAACTTGTTTGGATTTGAGAAATATCTTCTTGTAAATATAGGAACAGGAACCTCATGGTATAAGGTGGAGAATAATCATTGTAAGCGTATATTAGGCAGCGGCATTGGCGGCGGTACATTAATGGGCTTAGGATCATATTTGACAAAAACAGATGATTTTAGCTCTTTGGTGAAACTTGCTTCTTTTGGCGATCGAAAAAATGTCGATATGCTGGTCAAGGACATTTACAAAATAGAAGACCCAAAAATAAATGGAGAGTTGACTGCAAGTAATTTTGCTAATTTAAAGGAAGGGGCAAAAAAAGAGGATATTGCCAATGCTTTGCTGCAAATGATTGGAGAAACACTATTTCTTTTAACAAAGCAGGCTGCAAAAAGGGAATCTTTACAGAAAATAGTGTACATTGGGGGGGCTATATCTGAAAATCCTCACTTAAAAATGATTCTAACTTCTTTTCAAGATCAAATGGAAGGCACGCCGTATTTTTTAGAAAATGGCGAGTATTGCGGAGCAATCGCTGCATACTTATCCATCTAGCTTATTGCCTCACTCCATGAACAAGCAGCATAAAAGGGGAAATTCCCTTTTACGCTGCTTGTCAGAACTTTATTTGCTTCTGCTAATGGACAAATGTAACAGAAATTTGATTGGTTTTTTAGGTTTGCACTTATTGCGATGGTATTTTATCTGTAAGAAAATAAACGAAAAAAGGTCGGTTTTTTCGAAATAGTTTCCACTGGTTTTTCTTTTTTGATTTTTACATAGGACTCTTCTTCTTTGTCTCTTTTGTGAATATCCAATAATGCAGAGATATGCTGTTTTTGAGATTGGATAAATTGTTGCTGTTCGTCGATATGTTCCTGTTGTTTCTTTAATTGCTGCACCAATACTTGATTAAAATTCACCTGCAGCTCTAATTGTTCCTTGATAGTATTTAAATCTTGCAGAATACGTTCTGCTGTATCTGAATTAGATGAGAAAGGAAGAGCTATATCTTTAGTTTTAGCTGGTGAAAGTTTATCAGCAATTTCCGCTAAGGATAAATTTTCGTCTCTTCTTAATTGTTGTACCTTCTTTAACACTTCTAAGCCCGATTGGTCAAAGTAACGATAGCCATGTTTGCCGACAATCGTAGGAATTTGTGTTTTTAATTCTCGTAGCCAATTTCTTACTACACCAGGACTTTCCTCAATCGTTTCTGCGGCTTCTTTCACACTTAAATAGGCATTGTTTTTTGTTGAAACTAATTCATTTTTTTCATTCATACTAAACAGCACCTTTCAAAAAATATAATTTTTGACTAGTGTCTACAATAAATAGTCAAATTTACTGCTGATATATGTTATTTTCCTCAACAACTTTATGAAAATAACAGCAATAGATACAAATCAACAATGGACAAGTGGGATTATTTTTATATGTAACTATTTCTGTAAAAAAGAAATAATTCCTTTAGCGAGCTTTGTCTAGTTTTGTTGAGATAGAACTAATTTTGGCTAATACATAAAAATTAGATAAAAAAGCAACATCTTCTTTATATTATTAATCTCATTTTAACGGCAGTATTTTTATACTCACTTCCTTTTTGGTCAGCCTTCTTTTTTATTTTGGCTGTTTTGTACAGTTTGCTTCATTTAATTTCAGCGGCCTTTATATACTTCGCTTTCCTGCAGAAGCCTGCATGCATTCCGTTTGCTTGAGAAATACTTTCCCTGTTTTTTGATGAAAAACAACAAACCGCGAGAATATAGCCTTTATCTTTTGAATAAATGACTCCTAAAGAAATGAAATAATTGTTGGGGCATGACAAAATAGATTTATATTCCTTGCTTTGAAATTCATGTTAAAATATGTTCGTTAGCTAAAAAGATGGGAGCAAGTAGAAAGTGATCAAAGAAACAGAACAATTTGTCCAAAAAAGATTAAAAAATGATGCTACCGGACATGATTGGTACCATATTGATCGTGTCAGAAAAGCAAGCCTTTATATATGCAAACAAGAAAAAAAGGGAAATCCTTTTATTATTGAAATGGCGGCTCTTCTCCATGATATAGCAGATGTGAAACTAAATGTTTCTAAAGAAGAAGGCCTGTATGCTCTCAATCATTTTCTGCAAACGCCAAAGATAACAGCAGAAGATCAGCAGCATATTTTAGCTGTTATTGAGTCCGTCTCTTTTAACGGGGGATGTGGCATTCCGCCTGCAAGCGTGGAAGCAAAAATAGTTCAGGACGGGGATAGATTGGATGCAATTGGAGCAATCGGCATTGCCAGAACCTTTGCCTATGGAGGAAGTAAAGGGAGTATGCTATATGATCCTTCAATAGAAATAAGAGAAAACATGTCAGAAATAGAATACCGTCATGGCAAATCCACGTCTATACATCATTTTTATGAAAAACTATTAAAATTAAAAGATTTATTACATACAAATACAGCGAAAAAAATTGCAGAAGAAAGACATCAGATTATGGAGTTTTTTCTAGCTGAATTTTATAAAGAATGGAATGGAAATTATGAAAAGTATTTCAATTGAAAATTTATCAAAATCATATGGAGAAAAAGAACTTTTCCAAAATATCTCTTTTGCTATTAGCGAAAAAGAAAGAATTGGGCTGATTGGCATTAATGGCACTGGCAAATCTTCTCTTTTAAAAATTGTGGCAGGAATCGATATCCCTGATAGCGGTGAAATCATTGCTCCAAAAGATTACTCCATCGCTTATTCTGCACAAACTCCAGACGTAAATCCTGATTTAAGTGTGCTTGATCAAGTGTATGAAGGGGATGCCCCTGTTTTAACATTAATAAAAAACTATGAAGCATTATTGCTGCAATTGGATACAGATTCAGAAAATAGCGGTCTTCATAAAGCCCTTTTTGATGTGCAGCAGAAAATGGATGCATTAGATGGCTGGGATGTGCACACAAATGCAAAAACAGTTTTAATGAAACTAGGAATTGAAAATTTTGATAAAAAAGTCGGTGAACTTTCAGGAGGACAAAAAAAGCGGATTGCTCTAGCGCAAGTTTTAATTCAAAACCCTGATTTGCTTATTTTAGATGAGCCGACAAACCATTTGGATTTTGAGGCAGTAAAGTGGCTTGAAGATTATTTAGCAAGATTCAGTGGCGCTCTGCTTTTAGTAACGCATGATCGCTACTTTTTGGATAGAGTAACCAATCGCATGTTTGAATTAGATGGCGGCAATCTCTATAGCTATAAAGGGAATTATTCAGAATTTTTACAAGCTAAAGCCATTCGTGAAGAAAATGAAGCAGCAACATTAGATAAGCAAAAAAATTTATTTCGCCGGGAACTAGAATGGATCAGACGTGGAGCAAAAGCAAGGTCTACCAAACAAAAAGCAAGAATTCAGCGTTTTGATACATTAGATCAACAAATTTCTTCTGTCAAAACATCTGAAAAACTAGATATTTCATTAAAGGGGAGCCGCTTAGGAAAACAGGTGTTTGAATTAGTGGATGCAAATAAACAATATAAGGATACCGTGATATTAAAAGATTTTAATTTGCTTGTAAAACCAGGGGATCGAATTGGGATTATCGGCAAAAATGGAACTGGAAAATCCACTTTGTTAAATATTTTAGCAGGAAAAACACCATTGGACTCTGGGAACTATATTATTGGCCAAACAGTGAAAGTGGCTTATTATACACAAGAAAATGAAGAGATGGATACATCCAAAAGGATGATCGAATATTTAAAAGAAACAGCGGAAGTTATTCATACATCCGATGGAAAAACCATTTCTGCTGCACAAATGCTCGAAAGATTCCTTTTTCCTATGCATACGCATGGAACCATTATTGCAAAGTTGTCTGGTGGGGAAAGAAGGCGGCTATATCTTTTAAAAATATTGATGGGCGAACCAAATGTATTGTTATTAGATGAGCCGACCAATGATTTAGACACACAAACATTAATGGTATTGGAAGACTATTTGGAAGATTTTGCTGGTGTTGTCATTACAGTTTCCCATGACCGCTACTTTTTGGATAAAGTGGCAGAGACATTATTGATCGTACAAGGCAACGGCCAAATGAACTCTTATTATGGAAACTACTCGGAGTATTTGGAAGCAGAAAAAAGAAAAGAACAGCAAGAAGCAGGAAAAATAAAAAAAGAAAAGCAAATAGAAATTCCTTCTGCATCTGCTCCGAAGAAAAAAGTGAAACTTAGCTTTAATGAGCAAAGGGAATGGGATGCTATTGAAGAGAATATGGAGCAAGTGGAAACAAGAATTGCCGATATAGATAAGGAATTAGAAACAGTAGGCAGTGATTTTGAAAAAGCAAATCAGCTTTTGAAGGAATCAGAAGAATTAAATCAAAAATTAGAGCATTTAATCGAAAGATGGAGTTATTTATCCGAAATCGTTGAAAAATAAGAGCGGTAAATTCCTTTTATTTAGATTTATGCTGCTGCTGTGCTATCATAAATGATGAACAGAAAGGGGATTATTGTGAGAATTATTTCAATTGAACCAACACCAAGTCCAAATACAATGAAAATAAAATTAGATGAAGAATTGCCAATGGGCAAAAGCAATAATTATAAGCAAGGAAATGCTGGGGATGCACCAGAGGCTATTCAAACTATTTTAGCGATAGAGGGCATTAAAGGGGTTTACCATGTTGCAGATTTTTTGGCAGTCGAAAGAAATGCCCGCTATGATTGGAAAGGGTTATTGGCGCATGTAAGAGGCGCTTTTGGCGAAGAGTCCGATTTGGTTGAAGAAAACAAAATAAATGAGCATTATGGAGAAATAAAAGTGCTTGTCCAAATGTATAAAGGCATACCGATGCAAGTCAAATTATCCGATGGGGAGGAAGAAAAACGTTTTGGCTTGCCGGAAATGTTTATGGAGGCAGTAGCGGAAGTCAGAATGCCAAATGATAATGTAGTTGTAAGCAGAAAATGGAAAGAATTCGGGATTCGTTATGGAGAGTTTGCTGAAATTGGCCATACTGTTGTAGAAGAATTGCTTGCCGCTTATCCTAAAAATAGACTAGAAACACTGATAAAACAGGCGAAAAATGCAGAGATAGATGATGAGGAGTCAAGCAGACAAAAACGCAAAAAAATAAAGTTGTCATTAGAAGATTTAGATCATCCTGATTGGAAAGTCAGATATCAAAAATTAGAGCAAGCAGATGATCCAACGCTTGAAGATATTCCTGTATTGTCGAAGGCTCTTTTGGATGAAAAGCCATCGATTCGCAGACTTGCCACCGTTTATTTAGGAATGATTGAAGATAAATCGGTGCTGCCATCGCTTTATGTGGCGTTAAAAGATAAAACGGTCACCGTAAGAAGAACGGCTGGAGACTGTTTATCCGATTTAGGTTTTCCAGAAGCAATGCCTGAAATGATGGAGGCATTAAATGATAACAGCAAACTTGTGAGATGGAGAGCAGCTATGTATCTTTATGAAGTAGGCGATGAAACAGTGCTACCTGCATTAAAAGCACACGAAAATGATCCGGAATTTGAAGTGAGTCTGCAAATTAAGCTAGCGATTGAACGGATTGAATTAGGGGAAGAAGCAAAAGGTTCCGTGTGGAAACAAATGACGGAAGCAAGAAAATAGAGAGCCGCTTTCCGGTTATGTATAAATCTTCCATGTTTTATCACAGCATCCAGAGGAAAAGAATTATATTCTGTTCGTAGAGTGTAGAAGTCGAAATGAACACTTTCAGGCTGATCGAAAATGTTTGCCGATAGTCTGGGAAAAGAATTATATTCTTTTTATAAAAGAGGTGCTAAAAGTGACGGGAAGAAAAAAACATCAAAAAAAAGACATGGTATTCCGAATAGGAAAATGGAAGATTATCGTGGATAAGGCAGGGCTATTTAATAATTTGATGTCTTTTTTCAGCGCCGCTATTTATTTCATAGGCAGTATTTTATTTAGTCAAAAAGAATGGAAACTATACGGAAGCTTTGCTTTTATTATAGGCAGTGTTTTGCTGCTTTTTGCTGCTGGTGTACGAATTATTCGTCATCTGAAAATAAAAAAAGAAGGTTCTTCTGTCTAAAAGAGTTTAATGCATTGCATGGATGAATTATAGTATAGTATGCTAAAGGAATAAATAATCATACTTAGGAGGGAATTTTATGTCAATGGCATATGAAGAATATATGAAACAAATGGTAAAACCGATGAGAGCAGAATTAACAAATGCAGGGTTTGAAGAGCTGGCTACAGAAGAAGAAGTAGAAAAATTCATTGAAATTGCAGAAGGCACTTCTCTAGTTGTTGTGAATTCTGTTTGCGGATGTGCAGCAGGACTTGCAAGACCTGCTGCAACGCAAAGTGTACTGCAAGCTGAAAAAAAACCAGATCACTTAGTGACAGTATTTGCAGGCCAAGATAAAGAAGCAACAGCAAAAATGAGAGAGTTTTTTGGAGATATTGAGCCATCTTCCCCATCTATGGCATTAATTAAGGATAATAAAGTGGTTCATTTTATTCATCGCTATGATATTGAAGGAAACTCAATGGAAGCAATCATGGAGAATTTGTTATCTGCATTTGAGCAATATTGTTAATTGGAATTCGGATGTTTTGTGTAAAAGATTGCTTATCAGAAGGGAAAAAAGAGCATCTATAAAGATGTTCTTTTTTTTAGTATGCTAGTGCTATCAATAAGTACAGAGGTAAAACAAAAGGAAGAGGACAGATATGATTGTAACAACGGCTTTAAGAACTGGTGGAAAAATGATAGAAGAAGCATCAGAAATCGCTGAATATTTACAGTTTCCATTTGTGGAAAGAAAAAAAAAATCAGTAGACCTGCTGCAAAACGAATATGATACAGATGTTTTGGTCATTGGAAAAAATCGTTATGAATTATTTATGCGCACACAATTGGAACCGTTTTTTTTTCATCCTAATTCAGCTGTTTTTCGAATTAAACGCATTCAGAGAAAAGAACATGATCCTTTTATTGATGCAACAAATTTAAAATTAGGATCGACCTTTTTAGATTGCACATTTGGACTTGGATCTGACAGCATTGTTGCAAGCTTTGTTGTAGGGGAGCAAGGAAAAGTAGAGGGATGCGAAGCAAGTCAGATGATTGCCTTTTTAGTGAAAAAAGGAATAAAAATGTGGAAAACGAATTGTTTTGCAACAAATTTGGCGATGCAACGAATACATCTTTCCCATAATAATGCTTTAGACGAATTAAAGAAAAGAAAAGATAACAGCATCGATTGTGTTTATTTTGATCCGATGTTTGAGGAAGAAATTCTCTCTTCTAAAGGGATTGGCCCTTTAAGAAATCTTGCGTTCTATCATGATTTAACAGATGAAATAATTCAAGAAGCTTTAAGAGTCGCAAAAGACAGAGTGGTGCTAAAAGATCATTTTAGCAGCAAACGATTTGAAAAGTTCGATTTTTCTGTTATTAAACGAAAATCAGCGGCATTCCATTATGGCATTCTGTTAAAAGAAAAGGTTAAGTAAAGGAAACCATATAATATTGGATGTGGAGACATTTTTGATGAATAATCTGATAAAGTGAAATTCACGCATTCACGGGCTTTCTCCTAGTCTAAGTCTAAGGAATGATACGAGAAAACGAGAATGTCAAGTGGACAAAAATTGCCTGTCAAAGATTGAGTGGTTCAACTAACGATCAATGGGGAATGTGAACCCCTATCGATCGGAGTTTCACTTTATACAGAATAGAAGGATGTGTGTCATTTAGCAATGAAAAAAAGATGGGTCTATATGGGAGGAGCAATCATCTGCTTAGTTATTTTATTGGCTGCTTCATACAAGCTAATGAATTCAAGATCCTTTCAAGTATTTGGAGGCATTACAGATAAAGTCGATACAAATCAAAAAATAGTCGCTTTAACTTTTGATGATGGTCCAAGTGAAAATGTTAAGGAAATATTAAGCATTTTACAGCAATATAATATAAAAGCGACCTTCTTTCTGATAGGAAATGAAATAGAAAAATATCCTAATGAGGCGAAAAGCATCGTAGAAGCAGGACATCAAGTAGGCAACCATACTTATTCGCATCAACGCATGGTCTTTAAAACTCCTTCTTATATAAAAAAAGAAATTGATAAAACAGATAAGCTGATTAAAGAAGCGGGCTACAATAAAGAAATTGTTTTTCGGCCACCAAATGGCAAAAAGTTAATAGGTTTGCCTTATTATTTACATAAAATAAATAAAAAAACAATTACATGGAATCTTGAGCCAGATACGTATTATGATTCTGCGCAAGAAAAAATTGACTATGCAATAAAAAATATTCAACCAGGATCCATTCTGTTGCTGCATCCTATGTACGACAAAACTGGGACTGAACTGCAGACAATAGAAGGAATAATTAAAGGACTAAAGAAAAAGGGATATTCATTTGTTACCGTAAATGAATTAAGAAACTACCAACCTTAATGAAAACAATAAAAAAATGGAATTTGCAAAGTATATTTGTAGATGAATGGCAAAAATTTATTATATAATAGAAGAAAACATTATTATAGCTGAAAAACAAATGGGAATTTACTAACAAGATAAATAAAACGGAGTAAAAGGGAGGTGTGATAATGCCTAATTGGATACGTAAAAGTCTTGTTGTTTTTGTTTCTATTTTAACATTTGGGCTTGTTTCGCCGTCCCCGTCCTCTTTTTATAATAATAATAGCAATGAGAAAAAGCCGAGCGATGAAAGCAAAACGCCTTTTGCTTTAGAAGAAAAAGACCTTGAATTTGAGAGCGCAGAGGTTAAAGCGCCAAATGAAAGGGAGAAAGTTCTGTCGCAAATAATGCAAGATGCGGAGACGCAAAGTTATATGAAGTTTGGAAGTAAAATTAAACCAGTAATAGAAGAGGAATTCCGAGTGGCAATTCTCCCTAATATGGAACAGGCAATTGCAAATGTTACGAGCATTTTTCCAGAAGAAGATTTAAGCCAATTGATGGTTACAGAATTTCCAAGCGCTGGAGTGGCGGAAAGGATTTTTCATATACAAAAAAATGATGAAGATATTATTCGTTTCCATGTAAGACGGGATCGCCCCCCACAAGAAGGCTATTGGTTTAATTTCCATTATCATACGTATCATGATCAATTTCAGGCACATTACTATTTAGGGGAAATATATTGGGATAAAAACACTCCTCCTAAATGGATGAGCTAGTATATGTAAAAAAAAATATACATATGATGAAACTTTTTTGATGATGCTATCGTAGATAAGGTATTCTAAATATTTTTGGAGGTAATAGTTATGGCAATCAGTTTATCAAAAGGACAAAAAGTAGATTTAACAAAAGGAAACCCAGGATTGACAAAAGTTGTTGTTGGTGTTGGCTGGGATGTAAATAAGTATGATGGCGGTCAAGATTTTGACTTGGATTCTTCTGTCTTTTTATTAGGAGACAACGGGAAAGTTACATCTGATGGGGACTTTGTTTTTTACAATAACCCATCTGGAGGAAATGGTGCTGTTGTTCATTCAGGAGATAATAGAACTGGTGCTGGTGAAGGGGATGATGAACAAGTTATTATTGATTTGCAGTCTGTTCCGGCAACTATTCAACGAATTACCTTTACAATTACTATTCATGATGGAGAAGCGCGAAATCAAAATTTTGGACAAGTTTCTAATTCCTATGTTCGCATATTAAATGAACAAAATAATGAAGAACTGATTCGTTATGATTTAGGGGAAGATTTCTCCATTGAAACAGCATTAGTAGTTGGAGAACTATATCGTCATAATAACGAGTGGAAATTTAGTGCGATTGGCAGCGGGTATCAAGGCGGCTTAGCAGCACTTGCAACAGATTTTGGATTGCAGGTAGGTTAATTAATAATTGAATGAGCTTTCTTTTAAAGGATAAAAAGCGGTAGATTAATTAATAGGTGCTGACTCGAACATTTCCATGCTGTTTATATGCAAAATTCTTGTGGATATAACAGCATATTAAACAATAATTTTTATTCCCATTCCTAAGCTCTAAGCAACGGGGAAGTATTGTTTAAAAATGGAAAGGGTTCGAGTTTTCCTATATAGGGAAGCTAAAAAATAGGAGGAACAGAATTAAATGGGCATTTTAGAAAGTATTATCCATACGTATTCACAGTTTTTTAACTGGGAAATGTGGGGAGAAGTGTTAACAGATCCTGTAAGCTGGGGATATATTGGGACACTTATTATATTAGAAGGTTTGTTATCAGCAGATAATGCGCTTGTTCTTGCAGTTATGGTTAAGCATTTGCCGCCAGAACAACGGAAAAAAGCATTATTTTATGGATTATTAGGTGCATATATATTTCGTTTCATCGCAATTGGAATAGGGGTCTTTTTAATCAAATTATGGTGGGTTAAAGTGCTGGGCGCAGCATATTTAGCATATCTTGCCATTAAATACTTTATGGATAAAAGAAAAAACAGCAATCCAGAGGAACATGCAGAAGAAGAACATGGAATTAACAAAAGTGGCCTTTTGCTTCGTTTGTTTGGAACATTCTGGGGAACAGTTATTTCTGTAGAATTAATGGATATTGCCTTTTCTGTAGACAGTGTCCTTGCTGCTTTTGGTGTAAGCAACCAGGTATGGGTATTGCTTGTTGGAGGTATGCTTGGGGTATTAATGATGCGTGGAGTTGCAGGAGTATTTTTAAAGTTAATAGATCGTGTTCCTGAACTAGAATCTACTGCCTATATTTTAATATTAATTATTTCCGCTAAAATGTTTTTAGGAGTATTTGGCGTTCATATTTCCCATTATGTGTTTTTCGGGATTTTATTGATAGCTTTTGCTGCAACATTTGTTGTACATTATATGAACAAAAAGAAAGAAGCACAAAAAGAAGGATAAAAATCAGACAAGGGATCAGACATTATGTCGGTTCCCTTTCTTTTATAAATGCGCTTCTTTTGTTGTTTGTTATATAAAAATATAGGAATTAAAAGTAATATATTCCCATTAAGGGGCTTTTGATCTTTATCTTGAGATTAGGAAAGGAAAGAAGAAATCTAAACAGGGGATAACTGCCTGTAAAATTCTGATGGTTCAACTATTAATGAGGGGAATATAAAAAAATCCCACTTATTGAAATTCTATTTTATTTCTATTTATCGGTTTTTTGCCCAACTGATTGAAGATTCCTTTTCTGTTAATGGAATTTTTAGTTAATAAATGATATATTTTATTACAATAAAAAGTAAGGTTGAATTATATTCTGTAATTATCTGAATATTTTTAATGGTGGAATTTAACGAATGGAGCATAAATATGAAATTATTCGCTGATTTAACGGAAAATCAAAAAAAACATTTATTTTATAAAGCACCTGAAGCAGTTACGAATAATTCAGACAAAAAAATATTAAGTTATGCACTTGCATCTACTCTCTATATGCCGGCAACAAGACCGAATATCTATCAGGATCTTGTCGACCGAAAACATCCTTCATTAACTTCAATGGTCATTTGTTTGGAAGATTCAATTGGTGATCATGAAGTGGAGGCTGCAGAAAGTAAATTGTTGGAAGAGTTTCAAATGATGAAGAACAGTTTAGAATCTGGAATATTGATAAAAAACGAAATGCCGCTGGTTTTTATAAGAATTCGCTCTGTTGAACAGTTTTTAAGAATAATGAACCGATTAGAAGATAGTGTGGATTTGCTGACAGGTATTGTTATTCCTAAATTTAATGCAGCAATTGGCAGTATTATTTTAAAAAAACTAGAGTCATATAATCATAGTGGACATACATTGTATGCAATGCCAATTCTTGAAACGAAAAAAATTATTGAAAAAGAAACAAGAATGGAAGAATTGTTATCAATTAAAACAGTCCTTGATGCATATAAGCACCTAATTTTAAATGTCCGAATAGGAGCAACTGACTTTTGCGGATTATATGGAATCCGCCGCAATATCGATACAACGGTTTATGATGTGGCAATTATCCGTGACTGCATTAGTGATATTGTAAATGTATTTTTGCGGGAAGATAGCCCATATGTTGTGTCGGGGCCAGTATGGGAATATTTTTCTACAAAAGAAAGAATGCTTATTCCTCAACTGAGAGAAACCCCTTTTCGAAAACGATACGGGGAAGCGGGAAGCAAAATGCGGACACAATTGATTGATAAACAAATGGATGGGCTCATTCGGGAGGTTCTGATGGACATTACAAATGGGCTGACAGGAAAAACAATCATCCATCCAACCCATATTAAACCAGTACAAGCCCTAAATGTGGTCTCTTATGAAGAATATTTAGATGCTAATAATATTATCCAAAATGGAAATGGAGAGATTGGTGTCATAAAAAGCAGCTTTTCCAATAAAATGAATGAAATAAAGCCGCATTATTATTGGGCACAGAAAATCCTTTTAAAATCCAAAGTATACGGGGTGTTTCATGAAGAATTTACATACATTGACTTGCTCAAACAAGAAAATTTTGCTCTCCATACTTGATGACTTGCAGATGCAAATCGAGATAACAGAAAATCCCTTTCAGCTGAATATGGAAGATTTTTTTTTAATGGCAGCACGAATTAACAAAAAGCGCTCTTTTTTATTTGTAAGCAAATTATTGGGCAAACACTTGCCAATCCAGCCGAACAGGGGATTATTGACAGGCTTTTTGCTGGCAGCTCGTTATGAAGAAATAAAGACCAACCAGCCTTCTGCCCAAAAAGAAGCATTGCTTGCCTATTATCATCATGATGTAGCCTTATTTTCTGATAGACCATATCTCGAAGCAGCAGTTTCTTCTCCTGTTATTATTGGATTTGCAGAAACCGCAACATCTCTTGGACATAGTTTTTATCAAGCTTTTAAACATGCAACCTATTTTCACACAACAAGAGAAATAGTAAATGAAGCAGCTTCTATTATATCGTTTGAGGAAGAGCATTCCCATGCGACTTCCCACAGATGTTATGTGGCGGAAGAAATGCTGAAAAATGAGCGTGAAGTGATATTAGTAGATGATGAGCTCACAACAGGAAAAACAGCGATTAATATTATTCGCGATATCCAAGGCAAATTTCCTAGGAAATTATATACAGTTGTTTCTATACTTGATTGGCGTTCAGAAGAAGATCATAAAAAAATGTTGGAATTAGAAAAAGAATTACATATTAAAATTCATTTTGTTAGCTTATTAAAGGGCCAATTCACTTTGCATAATGGACATGTTGAGTTTAAGGAGAATCATTTCACCCATATGCAAAATAGCAGCGTTCCCCAAGTAGAGCATTTGGAACTGACAGAATTTATCGGCAATCGTCTTGTCCCATATACTTCAAAAACGTTATCGATGGAGGAAAATAATCTTCATTATTTAGCAGATACTGGCCGTTTCGGAATAGAATCCCATCAAACAGATGATGCATGGATGAAAAAAGCTGGACATCATTTAACTTTAAGGAGAACAGGAAAAAAAACTCTTGTCATTGGTACAGGAGAATTTATGTATATTCCAATGAAAATAGCAAGCTATATGGGAGAAAACATTTGGTATCAATCTAGTACAAGAAGCCCAATCTATCCGAATAAAAAAGCCCATTATGGCGCAAAAACGGCCTATCGTTTTCCTAACCCTGAAGATGGGGATATCCCTCATTATTTATATAATATCAAACAAGGAAGCTATGATGATGTATTTATTATTTTTGAAAGAAAGATAGACAATAAAAAGTTAGCGCCATTATTGCAGCAATTAAATAGAGCAAATTTCAAAAAAATAAATATCGTTTATTGCAATGGGAGGGAACAATAATGGAGTCTAAAGCAAAAAAAAGGCTGGGGTCATATAAGGAAGAGGATGTTGTTTTTTTATTAAAAGATTTAAGTGATGTGCAGTTGGAGGGAAAAACAGAGGAACGGGAAAAAAATATACAAGACGGCCAGCATTATAGTGAAACATTGCCAATTGAATATAATCCTCCTGCACCATATATGGAACTGTTTTTAAGCACACTAAAAGATTATAAACAAAAGGTGGCAGCTTGCACGGCAATTGTTTCCGAGCAAATCTATCAAAAATCAGGGGAAGAAACAGTGCTTGTTTCATTAGCTAGAGCTGGCACTCCTATAGGGATTTTAATTAAAAGGTATATCCTTCTGCAATATAATAGTAATTTGCCCCATTACAGCATCTCAATTATTCGAGATAAAGGAATAGATGAAAATGCTATTTCTTATATTTTAAAAAAACATAAAGGAGCAAAGATTCAATTTATTGATGGCTGGACAGGAAAAGGTGCTATTTCCATAGAGTTGACAAAAGCTTGTAAGGATTATGAACAGAAATATCAGGTGAAGCTTGATGATACATTAGCTGTATTAGCAGATCCAGGACATTGTACGACTGTATATGGAACAAGAGAGGATTTCCTGATTCCGAGCGCTTGTTTGAATTCGACCGTTTCTGGTCTTGTCAGCAGAACGGTGCTTAACTCTGCTTATATAGGAAAAGAGGATTTTCATGGCGCCAAATTTTATAAAGAATTATTCCCTTTTGATGTTTCTAATGATTATTTAGAAGCAATAACAGCGGAATTTTCTAGTTTGCCTTTTAAGGAAATTAAAAGAGCTGTTGTAAATAATCAAAAAGATCGAACGGTTTCATTTAAAGGCATGGAGGAAGTTCGGGCAATTAAAGAGGAGTTTTCTATTGAGTCTACCCATTATGTAAAACCAGGAGTCGGGGAAACGACAAGAGTCCTATTAAGAAGGGTACCATGGAAAATATTAATGAAGGATCCTCTTAGTCCTTATGTTAAGCATATTGTGATGCTGGCAAAAGAGAGAAATGTCGAGATCATCCATTATCCTAACATGAGCTATACATGCTGTGGACTGATTAAAAAAGTAGGAGAAAAAGAATGAAGATGTTTGCATCTGATTTAGATAGAACCTTAATTTATTCGCAAAGAGCTCTTGAAACGCTGCAGACTCCTTTAACAGAAAAAATGCTGCCAGTAGAAAAACGAAATAATGAAGATATATCTTTTATGACAAAAGAATCCTTTTTTCTTCTCCGTGAATTAGCAAAGGAATGGTTATTTGTACCTGTTACGACAAGAACCTATGAGCAATATAAGCGAGTGTTTATTTTTGAAAAAGAAATATCAGTCGACTATAGTGTCACAAATAATGGGTCTCATATTTATTATCGTGGAAAGTTGATAAAAGAGTGGAAAACAAAGGTGCTTTTTCGTTTAGAAGAAGAATGTATAAAAAAAGAACTGTTATTAAAACAATTAGAAAAATTTAACATTAAAGGACTCCTGAAAATCGCAGATGATCTCTTTTTTTATTATATTTTAAATCAGCAACTTTCAGCAGACGAAAAAAACAGAATGGCGGAAATGGCCAAAGCAGTTGGCTGGAAAGTATCCCTTCAAGGAAAAAAACTGTATTTTATGCCAGTGCCGATCTGCAAAGGAGAAGCTATTCAATATATTCAAAAACGAGAGGGAATAGCGACTGTCTTTGGCGCAGGTGATTCCATCCTTGATGAACCTCTCCTGGCAGTCTGCGATTCTGCTTTTATTCCTCGTCATGGAGAACTGGCAATGAAATGGAAAAATGAAAATAGTCATGATGATTTGACAAAAAGTAATGGGGCTTATGCTGGAGAGGAAATCGTCCAGCATATTCATAGATTATTTGCTTTAAGCAGGAATTAAATAGCGTTAATCAGAAGGTTCTTTAAAGCATTTCTGCAATAAATAGTACAAAGCTGCAAATAAAAGAAAACTGGTTAGATTTACAATCAATCCTATCCAAAAGGAATGATAATATACTCCTGCAAAAAAACTGAAAATCATTGTTATAAGGAAAAGGTCGATAAAAATAAAAAAGGATGAACTTAAAACCGCTGTAACCTGCTCAATTTCACGGCGAAGTTCATTGGAAGAAGAGTTGCGGAATAATATTCTCATCTACTAAGCACCTACTTACTTAAAGTACTATAGAATATGCAAAAAGGAAGGGATTGGTGAGGTGTTCTTATTGTATCTGTCTGTTGTTTTTGCAAAGGATGTGTGCAATAAAACTTTTATTTAACATGCATTGCCGTAATTTTGCCACTGTCTAAAGGATGACAGGAGAAATCTAGGTGGACAGAAATTTTCTGAGCAAAAGTTTGATTGAAGTTTCCCTTTATTTTAATGGAAAGACATTAGGATTCTAAGCAGCGAAATATTCTTTTTGTCCAAAGAGGGGGGATGGCTGTTAAAAATGCTAGCTGTTTAACAAAAAAAGCAATTGCTAAAACTCCATAGCATTTTTAAACTATCCCCATAAAATTTTATGAAACTTTTTCTAGAACGAAATCGTATAAAAAATAAAAGGAAATATTTTAGAATTAACAGGATGCTATGCTATGATTAAAGAGAGCCATTTTGTGCATATTCTTTTTTGCTGAAAGGGTTTGGGATATGTGTAGAAACATTTTGCTATGGCAATGTTGCAAAATATTGTGGGTAAAATGATTTTGTTAAAAGCTGTACGAAGAAAAAAATCAGCATCTTTTTGGAACAGAGCCTAAAATTAGGAAGATATCCATTTATTGATTATTGGGCAAGCATCACTATTTTTTGCTCATAAAGGGAAGTGGACAGAGGATGAATAGCGAAATACATACATGGGATAATCAGATTCTTCCATTATCCCTAGAAAATTGGCAAGAGCTTCTAGCGATGCCGCTATCGGAAAGGCCATTATATAAGGTAGATAATGAAAGTCTGTCCTTTGGGCAGGTTGCAGTAAAACTGCTTGGTATACCGGTGGATGAGGATGAGTATTATAATGAACTATTTGAGTGGGTATATGAAAGCAAGGATCCTTACATTTTATTATCCGATGATCATTTAGATAGAACAATGGATAATAAATATTTTCAAGCTATACAAAAAGTGCTGAATCTATTAATAGAGCAAAATTTATCTGTTAATCGTTTTGTAGCATTTTTGGATGGGGAGAATTTATTGCTGAAATCATCCATTCCAGCTGCACATCGAAAATTAAGAGAGTCATTTATTGCCGTTTTGCAGCATTTTGCTCAAGTGGAAGAAAATGGCCTGCTTAATAGCGAATTAAGAAGAGTGCTAGTAGATCTGATTAAATGGTCCATTAATCATCTGCATCCTGCATTGATGGCCTGCAAAGACAAAGGGAATATGCCGAAGTTTTTATGGTATGCTGATGGAAAAAAAAGCCAAGCTTATTTTATCTACTATTTGCTTGAATTAGGCTGTGATGTTATTATTGTTCACCCAAATGGCATGGATATGCTAAATCAGCTTATGCTTACTAAAACTTTTTTTACTCATCGATATACAGGGAAAAAAGAGCCGGAAAAATTCCCACAGGAAAAAAGAAGACGGACAGCAACCGTTGCCTATCGGGCATCAAAAGAGATTGAATCGATTTTGAATCATGAAGGAAGCGGATTGTATAAGCCATGGCAGCTGCGGGATTATACGCCCATGTCGGTTACATTAAAAACAACCTATGATGAATTATTTTTATTGGAAAAAGAACCAGCGATGGTCCGCCCGAATTTTGAAGTGAATAATGGTTTGGTGAAAATTCCAACTATATTTGCTAAAGTATTTGGCGTAAGCAAAAACAGAAAAGAATATTGGGATCGCCTCCACCAAATTGCGTCACGTGATCATGCGCAGTTAATAAAGAGTTTTCCGTTTACAAGAGCTGTTATCAGCGATTATCGCTATCACTATCGGGATGTGCTAGATGCATCAGGTCATTTAATTCCAGAGAAAATGCTAGAAGCAAATTATTGGTCATATGGCAGACTCCCAATTGGACTGCAAAAGGGAATTGCCTCTGCCATTTCATCTGTTTGCCAGCAAATGCAGCTCAAAAGGCAGCCAAACGAAACAGAAGAAGAAGCAGCTATTTTTCTTTTTTCCCAAGGACTATTATTGCCACAAGAAATAATTAAACTTCTGCAGAAATTTGATTATTCGCAGGAAGTTCCAAGCGTTATTTTATATAAAACAGAAGGCAATGGCCATTTTACAAGAGAAGACGCTGCGGTGCTTCTTCTTCTGAATACATTTGGGGTTGATGTTATTATGTATAGCCCTTCCGGACAATTAGATATTGAAGATTATGTGCAAGAAGGCATATTTGATGAGCATTGGCTAGAAGATGTTGTGTTTGATATGGAATATAAAGAAGCTTCTTTTATAAAAAAAATATGGCGTATGGGGCAGTTTAAAAAATCGAAGGGGTGACAAGCGATGAGTAGTATGGACCCATCTAATTCATTTACAGATAAAAATGAAATGGATGTTTTGTCTGAGGATAAAGTAACAGATATTAAACAAGCATTGCGTAAGGAGCCAGAAGTGCAAGCATTAGCGCAAGCGATTGATGAGCGAGACCAAATTCAAATATTGGAATTTGGAAAAGAGCCAGCAGTCCAAATCTCCCGCTTTTCTGATCAAATATTAAATAATATGCGAACAACCAAAGTGGAAGATTCAGGGGAACTGTTGAAACAGCTTGGACGAATTATGGATAAATTCGACAAAAAAGATTTTGAGCAGCCTCCCCGTGGTTTTTTCGGGAAACTATTTAAAAAAAGCGAAAAGATTATGGATAAGCTTTTTGGCAAATACCAATCGATGGGGCAAGAAATTGACAAAGTGTATGTGGAAATATCCAAATATCAAAATGAAATGGTCGATTCCACGACAATGCTCGATAATATGTACGAACAAAATTATCAATATTATTTGACACTAGAAAAATATGCTGTGGCGGGCCAATTAAAATCAGAAGATCTAAAGCAAAATATGCTCCCGCAGCTTGAAGCAAAAGCAGCAAGTGGAGATCAGCTTGCCAGCATGCAGCTTGATTCTTTGCGCAATGCGGTTGAACTATTGGATCAGCGCATCTATGATTTGGAGATGGCAAAAATGGTTTCCTTGCAAACAGCTCCGCAAATAAGGCTGCTGCAGCGGGGGAACACAAAATTGATTGGCAAAATCAATTCTGCGTTTGTTACCACAATACCAATTTTTAAAAATGGTTTAATTCAAGCAGTCGCCGCTAAAAGACAAAAGCTGGTAGCAGATAGTATGAGTGAATTGGACCGGCGTACAAATGAAATGTTAGTGCGCAATGCAGAGAATATTTCGCAGCAGAGTGTAGAAATTGCCAAACTTGCAGGCGGCCCTAGCATTAAAATTGAAACAATTGAAGAATCCTGGAATATTATCATGAAAGGCATGCAGGAGACAAAGTCTATTGAAGAGGATAATAAACGCCTCCGTGAAGAAGGAACCAAAAAACTCGAACAGCTTCAGCATAATTTTAAACAGATGAAGCTAAAAGGATAATCAAAAAATAGTAAATAATAGGAGTGGGAAAAATTTATGGCGATTAATTTACAAAAAGGGCAAAGAGTAGATTTAACAAAAGGCAACCCAGGGTTAACAAAAATTATGGTAGGACTTGGCTGGGATCCTGTTCAGCAAAAAAGCGGCGGATTATTAGGCTCTCTATTTGGCGGCGGATCTGGTGCAAATGTAGACTGTGATGCATCTGTTATTTGCTTAAGCGAAAATGATAAAGTGTTATCAAACAGCGATGTAATTTATTTTGGAAATTTAAAAAGCAAAGATGGAAGCATCCAGCATTCTGGGGATAATTTAACAGGGGATGGCGATGGCGATGATGAACAAATACATGTCGATTTGTCTCGTATTCCTGCAAGTATTCAAAAGTTAGTATTTGTGGTTAATATTTATGATGCAGTAAAAAGAAAACAACATTTCGGCATGATTCAAAATGCTTTTATCCGCATCGTAAATCCAAATACGAATGCTTCTTTAATTCATTACAATTTAACAGATGATTATAGTGGAAAAACAAGTTTAATAGTTGGAGAATTATATCGCCACGGCCAAGAGTGGAAATTTGCAGCTGTTGGAACAGGCACAACTGCCGGAAGTCTTGGTGAAGTCGTAAAATCATTTTCATAAACTAGTGGGCTTTTTTGTCCCGAGAATGTTAGTAGAACCAATTAAGATAAAAACTTATCTATAATAGAGTTATTTTTTATAAGGAGGAGAAGTTGTGAGTATCAATTTATCAAAAGGTCAACGAATTGATTTAACGAAAACAAATCCTGGTTTAAAAAGAGCGATTATTGGATTGGGCTGGGATACAAATAGATACGATGGCGGAGCGGATTTTGATTTAGATGCTTCTGCTTTTTTAGCAAATGAAAATGGGAAAGTAATAAATGATACTGATTTTATTTTTTACAATAATTTAAAGCATGCAAGCGGTGGAGTAGAGCATACAGGGGATAATCGCACAGGAGATGGAGATGGCGATGATGAACAAATTATCATTGACTTTCCAAAATTACCCTCCCATGTACATAAAATCGGCATTGCGGTAACCATTCATGATGCAGATTCTCGAAGCCAAAACTTCGGTCAAGTCAGCAATGCGTTTGTACGGGTTGTAAATGAGGAAAATAATACAGAAATCCTTCGTTTTGATTTGGGGGAAGACTTTTCTGTAGAAACAGCGGTAGTGATTTGTGAACTGTATAAACATAATGGTGACTGGAAGTTTAATGCAATCGGCAGCGGATTTTCCGGTGGACTGGCAGCGCTTTGCCGCAATTATGGATTAGAAGTTTAACATAAAATAATAAGTGGGCAATCATAAAGCCATTTAGATAAGAGCCGATGCATGAAGGATAAAGATTCTGTTTTTCATCCTTTGTTTGCTGTAGAACGCTGCCTTATTTGAATGGCTTCTTTTTAGTTCTCCATAAATTTCAATCTTTTCTCTCTTTTTTTGTATGATATAATAGGTAGAATAATATTTACATAATCTATTATTTTCTTTTCTATCACCTAAAGAAGCCAAAACAACAAGATGCAAAAGAGAAAAGAGGGAAATTAGATGAGGAGATGGAAACTTTTTTTTCCATTTTTTATGATTGGCATGTCTGTTCTTTTAATGGGGAATTCACAGCTGCAGCAAAAGGGTATTCTGTTAAAGGAGGTTTCAAACTCTTCCATTTTAAAAAAAGAGCTGTCCTTAAAGGCTGAAAAAAACTTTGAAAATATCATTTTGCTTCCATATAGTAAGTATGATGAACAAGAAGCAGCTGCCATTATTAATAGATTAAACAAACTTCCACAATCCCTTATAAAAAAAATTGACCAAAAGGGGATAAATATACAATTATTCACAGGGAAATTAACAGATAATGAAACGGCTAAAAGTCTTGCAGGATTAATTCCTCGCGGTTATCAGTCAAAAACTACTTGGGATAATGTGCCAGGCATTGGCGGTGGGCAAACAATTCTTGTGAAAATAGGGGCTAGCCAAAAGGGAAATGGACATGGTTCTGTCAATTTGGAATATCATGAACTCGCCCATTCCATTGACTCAAAAGTATTAAAATATGCCAGCAAAACAAACCATTATTTAGCCATTTGGAATAAGGAAAAGTTTGAATTATTTCCAAATAAACCTTATTTCCAAAACTATGCAGAAGAATACTTTGCGGAAACTTTTGCGATGTTTTATGTTGGGGGAGCCGAAAAGCAGCAACTAAAAGCTGTAGCGCCGCTGACATATCAATATATTAGTAGAATCAACTGAAAATAATTAATAGGCAAAATAAATACTTTGGGAATATTAGGGGAGAATTGCTAGAGTATAAATAGAAGAAAAAGGATGTTGAATGGATGAAACAATATTTGCAATTATGCGAACATATTTTGGGAAATGGAGCTAAAAAGGAGGACCGTACCGGAACAGGAACGATTAGTACATTTGGCTATCAAATGCGTTTTAATTTAGCTGAAGGATTTCCTTTGCTGACAACAAAAAAATTGCATATTCGTTCTATCATCTATGAGCTATTATGGTTTTTAAATGGGGATACGAATATAAAATATTTGCAAGATCATAATGTGCGCATTTGGAATGAATGGGCAGATGAAAATGGAGAATTGGGTCCAGTCTATGGACATCAATGGCGTTCTTGGACAACAAGAGAGGGAGATACCATTGACCAAATTTCAGAGTTGATCGAAACGATTAAAAACAATCCAGATTCAAGAAGAATGATTGTAAATGCATGGAATGTAGGAGATATAGGCAAAATGGCACTGCCTCCTTGTCATTGTCTATTCCAATTTTATGTAGCAAATGGGAAATTATCTTGTCAACTGTATCAGCGCTCAGCAGATGTGTTTTTAGGGGTGCCGTTTAATATTGCATCATATGCACTTTTGACCCATATGATTGCACAATGTTGTGACCTTGAGGTTGGTGAATTTATTCATTCTTTTGGAGATGTGCATATTTATACAAACCACTTAGAGCAAATAAATCTGCAGATGTCTAGAGAGCCAAAGCCATTGCCTCAATTAAAGATAAATAAAGAGGTAAAGGATATTTTCAGTTTTAAATATGAAGATTTTGAAATCCTTGATTATGAAGCACATCCACCAATTAAAGGAGTGGTGAGTGTATGATCTCCTTAATCGTCGCTATGGACAATAATCAGGCAATTGGCTATAAAAATGATTTGCCATGGCATTTGCCGGCAGATTTAAACTATTTTAAAAAAGTTACAACAGGACACCCGATAATTATGGGCAGAAAAACAAGAGATTCTATTGGAAGAAATTTGCCCAATCGTGAAAATATTATTATTACAAGAAATAAGGAATATAAGCCGCAAGGGTGTACCGTGTTTTATTCTATTGACGAGTGGAAGAAATGGAGCAAAACGCAAAAGGAACAAGAAATGTTTATTATTGGCGGAGCTGAAATCTTTAAAGAAACATTATCGTTTACAGATAGACTGTATATAACGAAAATTGATGCTGAATATCCAGGTGATACGTTTTTTCCTGAATTGGAATGGGAGAATTGGAAACTTATTTCAGAAGTGGAAGGGCAAAAGGATGAAAACAATCCAGTCGATTATCGTTTTTTAGTATATGAACAAATAAAAAATTAAAAACGGTAGCAAAAAAAGCAGCCTCCTTTTAGAAAAGGGGCTGTTTTTTTGTTTAGACATAAAACAATATGCATAGGTACATAAAAGTGCTTCCGCATAGCACAAAAATATGCCAAACTGCATGAAAATAAGGGATTTTCTGCAGAATATAAAAAATGCTGCCGACTGTATAAAGGATGCCTCCTAAAAATAGAAGAATAAATCCCGATGTGCCAATTGCATGATACAAGGGTACAATTCCCAGGACAATGAGCCATCCCATTATTACATAAAGAACGGTTGATATAATCAAAAATTTTTTTACAAAATAACATTTAAAAACAATTCCGCCTATAGCTAGTGCCCATACAACACCAAATAATGTCCATCCCAAAGCACCTTTTATGGAAAGCAGCACAAATGGGGTATAGGTGCCAGCTATTAGCAAATAAATGGCAGAGTGATCGAAAATTTCAAATAAGTCTTTCAGTTTTTTATTTTTTGCGCTATGAAGAAGGGTGGAACACAAATATAAAATAATCATGGTTGATCCAAATATTGTAAAACAGACAATGCGCCAAGGATCCCCGTCTTTTGCTGCAAAAATAATTAATAGAACAAGGGCAGGAATACTTAAAATAAAACCAATACCATGTGTAATTGAATTAGCTATTTCTTCTTTTGTGGAAAAACCCATCGATTTAATCACTCCTTAAAGATTAATTTTATCGCAATATTATTAGAAAAACAAATAATCAATCATTTTAAAATTTTACGCATTCAATTTAGTTAAAAAATTCAAAATATCTAAAAAATTGAATTTATATGATGGAATTAATGCGGTATCATGGTATAATGTACAAATTAATATAGGGAAGAAATGAGGTATGAGGATATGGAACAAAAGGTTATGAAAAAATGGGTGCAATTGGAGGATATTATGATTGCGTACCAGAGAATTAAAGACATAGTAGCCCATACTCCTTTACAAAAAAATCAAAGACTTTCTGAAAAATATGAGTGTAATATTTATCTAAAAAGAGAAGATTTGCAGCATGTGCGCTCGTTTAAATTACGAGGAGCATTTTATTCCATGATAATGCTCGAAAAGGAAAAAACCAAAAATGGTATAGTTTGTGCAAGTGCTGGAAATCATGCACAAGGGGTTGCTTATGCCTGCAAATATTTAGATGTGCATGGAAAAATTTTTATGCCTGCAACTACACCTAAACAAAAAGTAAGCCAAGTTAAAATGTTCGGAAAAGATAATGTGGAGATTATTCTGACAGGAGATACATTTGATGATTCCTATGTAGAGGCAGTTGCTTGTGCAGAGATGGAAGAAAGGGCCTTTATCCATCCTTTTAATGATGAAAATGTGATCGCTGGCCAAGGCACTGTAGCAGTTGAAATTATGAATGACAGTGATGATCCCATTGATTATGTTTTCGCAAGCATTGGCGGAGGCGGCTTAATGGCGGGGTTGAGCACTTATGTAAAAAGCGTATCTCCACAAACAAAAATGATCGGAGTGGAGCCACTAGGCGCTCCCTCTATGCAAGAATCTATTGCACAAAACAAGCTAGTGACACTGAATAAAATTGATAAGTTTGTCGATGGTGCTGCGGTTAAATGTGTAGGACAGAAAAATTTGGAAATATGCCAAGAATTATTGGATGATATTGTGCTTGTGCCTGAAGGAAAAGTATGTACTTCGATTTTATCTTTGTATAATGAACATGCGATTGTAGCAGAACCAGCCGGAGCTCTGCCAGTTGCAGCATTGGATTTCTACAAGGAACAAATTAAAGGGAAAAATGTGGTTGTTGTAATAAGCGGCGGCAATAATGATATTGACAGAATGCAGGAGATTAAAGAACGATCTTTATTGCATGAAGGATTATTATATCATTTTATTGTTAATTTCCCTCAAAGAGCAGGCGCATTAAGAGAATTTTTAGATGAGGTATTAGGGCCAGAAGATGATATAACAAGATTTGAATATACAAAAAAGAATAACAAAGAGAATGGACCTGCACTTGTCGGGTTAGAATTAAAATATAGAGAAGATTATAATGGTTTAATTGAAAGAATGGATAAAAAAGGATTTTCATACAAGGAAATTAATAAAGACTCTAATCTATTCCATTTGTTGGTATAACTTAATCGATAGCAAATAAAAAATTCTGCGGATAATGAATGACGCAGGCTTTTTTATTTGCAGTTTTGCACGTGAATAGAAGCTGAATTTGAAAATGTTGATTTTTTGTCAAAAAATAGCTATTTTAAAAAAAATGAAACAAAGCAATAAAAAATGCAGGGAAAATCAAAAAAAAAGACACAAAAAAGGCAACCTTTTTTCTATAAAAAGCTAATTACACTGTTTTTGGAACATAACTGTCCGCAAAAAAACTGCTGGAAGTTATGGATACTAACTGCCTCTTAGGAAATCATTATACAAAACATTTGGCATACGGTATAATAAGTGTTTAAAGAGAAAGCGCTTAAAGATTTTTGCAAAAAGATTATTTAGGGAAGTGTGTTATGAAAAAAATAAAAATAGTAACCGATTCAACGGTAGATTTGTCACAAGAGGAATTAGAAAAATACGAAATAGAAGTAGTGCCCCTTTCCATTTCCATAGATGGTGAAACATATTTGGACAGAGTGGATATCACTCCGGAAGAATTTATATATAAGATGAAGCAAACAAGTGAGTTGCCTAAAAGTTCTCAACCAGCTGCAGGAACTTTTGTTGAAAAATATGAGGAACTAGGGAATAACGGATTTGAAGTTATTTCTATTCATATGACAGGAGGAATGAGTGGAACTGTTGCTTCTGCACAAAGTGCATGTGAATTAACCAACACAAATGTAACAGTTATTGATTCACAATTTATTTCAAAAGGGTTAGCTTTTCAGGTTATAGAGGCAGCAATATGTGCACAAAATGGCAAAACAAAAAAAGAAATTATCGAAAAAATTTCGCAAGTGAAAAAAAACACTAAATTATTTGTGGTGGTGGATACACTGGAGAATTTAATAAAAGGAGGAAGAATCGGCAAAGCAAAAGCGTTAATAGGTTCTTTATTAAATATTAAACCGATTGCCAGCCTAGAGGCGGGCGTGTATACACCAATAACAAATGTTCGCAGCAGAGCTCAGGCCATTAAATATTTGGCGAATGCTTTAAAAGAAGATGCGATAGATAAAACCATTAAACGTGTTGGGATTACACATGCTGACAGCCATGAGTTTGCTTTGAAATTAAAAGAAGCAATTGAAAATCTGACTGGTTTTAATAAGGTTGAGATCGATTTTACAACACCAGTAATCAGTACACATACTGGTCAAGGGGCTATTGGATTTAGCTATTATATTGAATAAGTTTCTGTCATATATCCTTTTATCCTTCATATATTGGTGGTAAAGTGTCCAAAGTAGAAATACTTTGTTTAAACGCGCATCCATTTAGTAAGAGGAATGGAGGGAGGATAATGGCATATTATGGTACAAAGGGATGGTATATCAGCAGGTTAAAAGAGTTAGGAATCTCAAAACATCCAATTGAGCATAAAAAGCTAGAAACGTATAAAACTTATATTATTCGCAATTTATATTATGAAACAAAAGGGCAACAAGATAAAGAACTAAACAGGGAATCTAGATAGTATGGGATTTCTGGCCAATATGTGAAGCTATTCTATACTATCGAAAGAAAAGGAATAAAAAATGAAATGGCGCCAGGGGAATCAGCCCCTGGTTTTTTGCTATTGAAGGGGGCTAAAACTTATTGGGGATCAGATAAACTTTAGTTGCAAATGAGTTTATTGATTAGAAGAAGGATGATAAAAGAAAGGAATCAGGTGAAATAAGGATGACTTAGCATTCTTGAGAAGGTTTGTTTACTGTCAATCTTCCTGATTGTGGAATAGAACAAGTCGAGCGGCCTGCTTTGTTCAAATCCTCAATTGGCAATTCTCCTCTTCTCAAAGCTTCATGCCTCAAAGACAGTCGTTTATCAGCCTGAAAGTTATGTTTGTTTTGCTTTAGCTGTCCTTTGGAGATCTATTTTATAGGTCTTTTTTTGTTTGAAAGCTATTTTATCCCTATATTTTGTACGAATAAAAAAGGTGAAATGAAAAAAATTTTGTAGCTGTCTTTTATGCATAGTAGCACATAACATGATAAAAGATAATGGTAGAAAAAAATTGAATTTCATATGTTATAATAAATTATTGACTAAAAGGTAGGTGTTAAAGATGAAAAAACCATTTACCTTTCTTAGTATATGCATCGCTCTTTTTTTATTAACTTCTTGTACTCAAACGACTGGATTGCAATATAACAGTATAAAAGAGACGACGGTATCAGCAAAAGAAAAGTTGCCAGAAACTTTTCGTTTTTATGATATGCATATTGTTTCTGCGGGGGATTCATTAACACAAGGAGTTGGCGACAGTACCAATAGAGGTGGATATATTCCTTATTTAAAGGACATGTTGGAAAGTGAAAAAGGAATTGGAAAAGCTACATTTGAAAATTATGGAGTCCGAGGCAATAAAACAGACCAATTGCTAAAAAAATTACAAACAGATAAAGTGAAAAAATCAATTGCTAAAAGCGACTTGGTAATTTTAACAATCGGCGGCAATGATATTATGAAAGTAGTTCGTGAAAATTTGTCCGATTTAAAGCTGCAAGACTTTAAAAAACAAATGAAATTGTACGAAACGAATCTTCATCGAATATTAACACTCATACGCAAAGAAAATCCTGATGCGATGATTGTTTTAGTTGGAGTATATAATCCGTTTACAAAGTGGTTTTCTAATATTGATGAAATGAATGATGTAGTAACAGAATGGAATGCGACTGGGGAAAATATTTTAACTTTATTTGATAATACTTATTTTGTGAAAATTGATGATCTATTTTTAAGTGCAAAGATGAATTTGCTTTATAAAGACTATTTTCATCCTAATGATAAAGGATATGAATTGATAGCAGAAAAAATATATGGAAAAATGGAAAAAGATGCTTTGCCAGCTTTTTTAGCAAAAGTATCTGGAGATTAATTCTTTTTTGTATGGATAAAAAAATAGAAAAAAGAAATGTTTTTATGTTTTAAGGGAAGGAGAATGATGGTGGGACACAAAAAATGGAAATTGGCGTTTTTAATCTTGTTGGCTGTTAATTTAGTCATTGTTATTGGATTAACTGTCTTAATTTTTTTACCGAGCAGCAAAGTAAATCATATAAGCAGTTCCGAAACAAATGCTGTGGGTCTGGATGTTGCGACAAATAAAGAAGATTTAACCAAAATAATTAATTATTATATTGAAAAAGAAGGATTGGATGGACCTGTTCATTATGAAATAAATTTATCAGATGAGGTGGAATTGTACGGCTATTTACCTGTTTTTGGTCAAGATATCGATTTAAAGCTTACATTTGAACCAGAAGCATTAGAAAATGGAAACTTGCTCTTAAGACAAAAGTCCATTAGCATTGGAAAGCTTCCACTTCCTGTTTCTTATGTGATGAAATTTATTCAGCAGCAATATAAGCTGCCTGGCTGGGTGGAAATTAATCCGAATGATGAAACGGTGTATATGCATTTAACGGAAATGAAAATAGCAAATGGTCTTAGTGTCAATATGCAAGAATTTGATCTTCTGGAAGATAAAATACAGCTTAAACTGATCTTGCCGACAAAATAAAAAATCGATGGGGCTGTAAAAAGGGAAAAACATTTCCCTGTTTTAGTAGATCATTGAATCAGCTCCATCTTTTGATTTTCAACCCTAGCAATAATCTGCTTCTAATCATTTCCTCCATTAATTGGCGGCAAACAATATAATCTCAATAGGGGATTCTGTGCGGTTTGTCTCTAACAGCATTGCAGAATAGGCTTTATTTTCTTTTAGAGCAAGAGGCGGAAAAACAGACAAAAGTTCATTTGTTCCTATTTTTCGAGCTTCTAAATAAACAGTCATTGGAGATAAAGCGAGATAAGAAGAAGCTGTTTTCGCTTCTAGTTTTGGGAAAATGACATCTCCATTTTGTACGGCAATTTTTAGTGTATCTGTTTTGGGTGCAAGATGAATAAAACGCAGTTTTGTTTCTCCATAGGGGACATGAGGATGCTCATTATAGGAATATATCTTTAATTTTTCTTTTTGTCCGATAAATGCAAAGGTATGGTAAAGGTTGCTTTCTACTATAACCTTTTGGCTGCAATACGTACTTACCATTTTACCAGTTTCATAAACATCGATTTGATATTTGCCCACAGGAAGAGTAAGATCATTGCTCATTTGCTTAAAGGATAGTTCTTTAAATATGCGTATTCCATTAATATAGATATCAACAGTGGGTGTATCAAAAGATGCATGCAACATTCTGATTTTTCCATACTCTTTTTGTCTTTGTGTATCAGGGAATATCGAATTTGGCTGTTCAAAAGCTTTTTGTAAGCTTTGCAAATGTTTTTGATAATAAAAGATATGAAGGTTTGGATTTGTATATTTATAGTAATCTGCTAATAAGTCATACATACCTGCTTCATGCATAGGACTTGCTTCGTGATGAGGATTCATTTGGATCACTCCTGTAAGTAAATAGATGCTAATAATGTATGATTAGTTGACTAAACTAGTGCCTATTTATGCAATCATTGTTTTTGCAATTTTTTTGTCAAGTGAGGTAAGGTAAGAGTAGATGCATGCATTATAGGGAATACGATTTATGTGTGATTAGAATGATTGAAGGAAAAGAAAGAGGTGTTTGCATGCAAAATTATCAGGTTGCAACATTTGCAGGCGGCTGTTTCTGGTGTATGGTTAAACCATTCGACCAGCAGCCCGGCATCGTCAAAGTAGAGTCTGGTTATACAGGAGGCTATACGGAAAATCCAACGTATAAAGAAGTATGCTCAGAGACAACAGGCCATTATGAGGCAGTTCAGATAACTTTTGATGCAACAATTTATTCATATGAAAAATTATTGCAAGTTTACTGGCAGCAAATTGATCCGACTGATGCTTTCGGCCAATTTTATGATCGAGGCCAATCTTACCAAACGGCGATATTTTATCATAATGAAGAGCAAAAGCAGCTTGCTGAAAAATCAAAACAAGAGCTTTCGGAAAGCAGACGTTTCGCAAAACCGATTGCAACAAAAATACTGCCTGCCAAACCGTTTTATCCTGCAGAAGAATATCATCAAGATTATTATAAAAAAAATCCAGTTCATTATAATTCCTATCATATTGGAAGTGGCAGAGCAAATTTTATCAAAACTAGTTGGGGGGATACTAATGAAAAATAAACAAGAATTAAAAGAAAAACTAACACCGATTCAATATGAAGTCACGCAAAATAATGGGACAGAGCCGCCATTTCATAATGAGTATTGGGATGAATTTTCAGAAGGAATATATGTAGATATCATTTCAGGGAAAGCCCTTTTTTCTTCGCTGGACAAGTTTGATGCTGGCTGTGGTTGGCCTAGCTTTACAAAACCGATTGAAGAAGAAGATGTGGCAGAAAAAAAGGATACTAGCCATTTTATGATTCGGACAGAAGTTAGAAGCAAAGAAGCAGATTCTCATTTAGGCCATGTATTTAATGATGGCCCACACCCTACTGGACTTAGATACTGCATTAATTCTGCTGCATTAAAGTTTATTCCAAAGGCTGAAATGGAAGAGAAGGGGTACGGCAAATACTTATCGTTATTTTCTAAATAAGTCAGATAAGCTTGATTGTAGAGATAATAAAGCGAATGCCAATCAGTAGAGATTTTTTCTATTTTCCACTGATTGTCAGTCGAACTCATTAGGTTGTTGGGGGCAAAGTCCCGTTAATATGTGATAAAAATATGTGATTTGTTAGAAAACTTATAAAAAACCAGTTTAAGTACTTTGCAGCAAGCAGTCTTAAGCTGGTTTTTGTTATAGGCTGTTCTTCTAAACATTTGTTAAAAGATAACAAAGCTTTTAGAGTTGTTGAGCAGGCTGTAAACATTTCTGCTTCTCTTTCCCTCGATATTCGCTCAAGGGAAAGAGAAGTACAGCACTTTATATGAAATAAGCGAAAAAAAAGCAACCTTGTTGCAGCGATGGGAAAAATGTTTAAGGATAGAAGATACTAGACGAATCTAGTATTCTTCGGTATAGTATGTTTAAAATTATTTAGATAAAGGATGGAAAGGCTATGGGAAAATCTTTTTACCATTTTTTAATGAAATTTCGTCATCCAGCACCAAAAGATGATATCAGCGAATTTGCTAATCATGCATATGATGATCATAGCTTTCCTAAAAATAGTTCTGATTATGATGAAATCAGCAACTATTTAGAGCTTAATGCCCACTATTTAAGTGGAATGAGAACTTTTGATTATGCATGGGAAACATATTTATTTCAAGAAGAAAAGAATATTTAGGGGAATAACGGGCAAGTTGATTAATTAAATGGCAGGTTAGGGAATTTGTCTAATAACTTCTGCAATAAAAGCAGGTAAAAAAATACAAAGTGTGTTTTTCGCTTGATGATTTATGGATTGAAGCGAACACCAAAAGATCAGTTTAACAGAGTGGAAAATAAGGAGCTGTACTCAAAAATGATGTTTAATGCCTTTTGAGTACAGCTTTTTTTTATTGTAATTTAACGGAAAAGAATATGTTTTTAATGCAAAAATATTTTGAGGGGGAATAAACCGGCAACAAAAGAGTGTAGTAAAAAATGAAGTGTTAATGCAAAGGCTGATAGGAAGTTTCTGTAAAAATATTCTATGAATGAGAAATTTCTCAAAAATAGTACAAACTGAATGCCTTTAGAATTTTTTCCTTTTGTATGAACACGTTATATTGTTTGAAAATTCTTCATAGTATTAAATAAACTTCTTTTCATCCCACTTGTAGGCAGTATAAAAGAATAGCTGCTCCATTTAGGGATTACTCAAAAATATTTTCTGTGTAATCATAAGGGGAAAAATGAGCGAAAGTGATTTTTCAGCATACAATAGTAGTAAAAATATACGATAGGATAAAAAATAAAGGAGAACATCTGATGGAATTTTTTGAGAAAATTACTCTCCTGCCCTTATAATCCCCCACCCTTAACATAAACACGTCTTTAAACAAAAGAGTGGGGGTTTTATAAACCGTAATTTGCGGGATAAAACTCACAATCTAGTTTAGAGAGGACATTCAACTATGAGCAATCGAAAAAAACCGAAATTTAAAATAGGCGATACTGTTGTTATTACCATCTATGGTACTGTTGGCAAAATCACTGATGTCAAATGGTTAGATGATATGCATGTATATGAAGTCAATAAAAGTGAAGGGTTATATTTAGAATCAAGTCTGCAAATGTTGTCGGAATATGAAGGGGAGTTAATGGAATCAGAAAAGATTGATATTGAATATCGATTTTTTATTGGCGATTTGGTAAAGGTGAAAGGGTATGGCAGCAATTTATTTAAAATTGTGGGGTTTCGGACGGAAATATGGCGATATAAATCAGATGCGTGGGAAGATATTATTTATGAACTTTCAAGAGTCAGTGATGGAGAATGGTTAGAGGCTGGAGAAGAAGAATTAACTTTGGTAGCGGATGCGGAAAATGCAGATACTTTTATTCAAAAGCTTGGACTTCTGTATTTGATGGATAAAAAGAAAAAACCAGTAGATTTAAAAAAAACAAACAGCTCTTTCCGAGGTACGGAAAAAGAGCTGCTAGAAAGAATAAAGGAAAAAAAAGAATTGATTGATGGATTATTAGATATATATAATGATTATCATTCATTATTTAAAATGTTTCATGATCGAGAATATGAACATGTTATGAAACTTACAGTGCGAAAGCTGAAAATGCTTGTTAATTCAGATGATAAAAATATTGTTTAAAAGGAGCCTTCAGAAAATAAGCAAAAAGCAGACTCACTTTTTTTATAATAGAAAAAACAAGTAAAGCAAAAATGGAATGCCGCAAATCATCATAATGGAGAAAAGGAAAGTTAATAATGTTTGAAATAGAGAGAGTATTTCACTGTTTTCTGTATTTAGATCTGTTTTGACAACATCGATAATTTGCTGGATAGTGTGCATCGAATAATCCCCCTAAAAAGAATATATTGAATCATATGAGGGTAATAGGGAAAACATGTCTCTTTTTTCTTGAAAAAATCCCAGTTTTATCAGATAATTTGTACAAAGAAAGTCATCTTTTTGTAATTGTCACATATATTCTTTTTAAAGGGGGCGATATGCTTGAAAGAAATTGATGTAATAATAGATACGGAGGAAATCGCAGAGTTTTTCTTTCGTGAGCTATTGAAGCGGGGATACGTTCCCACAGAGGGTGAGATTGAAGAATTGGCTGACATTACATTCGAATATTTATTAGACAAATGTATCATTGATGAAGAAACGGAAGAATAATAGAATAAATGAGGGCGAGAAAATTCCATTGTGCAAAACTGGGATAGTATTAATCAACAGTTTGCGGGAGGGGATGATTTCTCGCCTTTTTACATATAGATGCTCTGGAAAAATAAGATAGTGCAGACTGTAAAGAGAGCTAATAAAATAAATAAAAACCGGAACCTTTTTCAGAAGTAGAACGTATGTAAAGAAAGGAGGAGAGTGACCTTGCTAAAAAAACTATTAAAATATTTTTTAGGGAAAAATAAACATAAAAGATATTATTCTTCAAGCAGCAGATGGAAAAGCACTTATAAAAATAGAGGGCAACATATGGGGCATAAATATTATAAAGGAAAACGAAGGAAAGGCTCATCAAGCTTTTACAGCAGCTGATATTGGAGGAAAAAATTATATTAAGCACTTTTTTAAAAATATTAGAAAATCCATTTAAAGAAAATAAAATTATTTCTGATCGATATATAATTCGTTCTTTTCTTGGACGTGGAGGATATGGATACATCTATTTAGTTTATGATGAGATGCAAAAACGGGAAGTTGTGTTAAAAACACTGCGATTGCATAAAAGAATAAGAAAAAAAGAAAAAAAAAGATTTCAGCAAGAACAGGATATATTGCTGTCATTAAATAGTTCTTTTTTTCCTAGGTTTTATGACAGGGGTTTTATTGATGGAAACATTCCTTATTTTACGATGGAGTTTATCAAAGGGAAAACGCTGGAAGCATGGCTATTTGATGAAAAGCAAAAGTGGAGTGAAAAACAAGTATTTCAATTTGGGCTGAAACTTGTGGAACTGGTTGATACACTGCATAAAAATTATATTGTGCATCGAGATATACATCTTCCTAATCTTATCGTGGCAAATAATCAATTGAAATTGATTGATTTTGGATTAGCAAAAAAGTGCAAAAGAGAAGAAGCAGATTTGTTTGCAGATGATTTTTTTGGCATTGGTCAAATTTTGCTGTTTTTATTATATTCTTCTTATGAATCGGAGGACAAGCAAAAAGAGAAAAGCTGGCAAGAAGAATTGCAGCTGACAGGGGAAGTGCAAACGCTGTTAAAAAAGCTGTTGGCAATAGAAGAGCCTTTTCGCAATTGCCAGCAAATAAAGAAAGCATTATTATTGTTAAAGGAATAAAAAATTGGGGGAACTTTATCATGTCATTTTTTCAAAAAGCATTGGCAAGCATAGGAATTGGTTCTGCTAAAGTGGATACGGTTTTGCATCAGCATATCTTATCCCACGGGAAATTAGTGGAAGGAGAAATAGTTATTAAAGGGGGCAATTTGGCACAAAAAATTGACAATATTTATTTGCGTTTACATGCAACATATGAAAAGGAATCCAATGATCGAACATATACAGAATCATGTGTTATTGATTCCTTTTTAGTAGGAGAAAGACTGGAAATTGGTGCAAATGAACAAAAAACGATCCCATTTTCATTTCCACTCTCTCTATATGCTCCATTCACTTTAGGAAAAACAAAGGTTTGGATTTCAACAGGATTGGATATTAAAAATGCCATTGATCCTAGTGACCAAGATTATGTAGAAGTGCAGCCTAATAAATTAGTGAATAAACTGCTATCCGCTGTATCTGAATTAGGTTTTCAGCTGAAACAAGTAGAGTGCAAAGAATCGTCCTACAGAAGGAATGGGATTCCTTTTGTGCAAGAATTAGAATATGTGCCCGTTTCCGGTTCATTTTATGGCAAACTTGATGAAATAGAACTATCTTTTTTAACTGTTGACGATAAGTTAATAGAACTGGTTGTACAAGTCGATAAAAAAGCTAGAGGTTTAGGCGGCTTATTTGCAGAAGCACTTGATTTGGATGAACGATTTATCAACATTACGATCAAGGATGAAGAAAAGGATATCATTAAACAGCAATTATTTAATATGGTGCAAACATACTCTTAAATGCTTATTTATAGTGTTTGAAAGTATATGAGGCTGATCAAAAACGTTTGTCGCATCAAGTCACAAAGCCTTGAAAGGAGCGGGGTGGGTTAGCATCCGAACAGGGCGAGCAACGAAAAAAGCGAGCGTTTGTCGACAGCCTCAGACGTGTGAAAAAAATAATCACACGTCTATTTTTTTGCTAATTTTTTCGTTCTTTTGCAGAAAATTCTTTCCCATGTGCTTCTTGTTCAGCGATTATTGCTTCTTTTGGTATATGGTTATTTTTTTTTGGAGAATTAATCCTATTTCGATGTTTTTTGCCCATAATAGTCTCCTTTTTATTTCTTGAATTTGTAGAAAATAAAAATCAATAAGCATGTTTTTCTGCTATATCAGAAAAACTAATGTTAGTTTATCCAGGGACTTGTTAGTTATCCTGAAATTAAATGTGTTTATCATAAAAATAGAATATGATATAGTACAAATAGTGACAAAATAGTAAAAACAATTGTCCAGCTAATACTATTAAATGGGTTTATGCATTAATTAATGGAGGTTCATAAAAATGAGTGTACATATTGGAGCAAAAACAGATGAAATTGCAGAAACGGTGCTTTTGCCGGGGGATCCGCTGAGAGCAAAATATATTGCAGAAAACTTTTTGGAATCGGCAGTTTGTTATAATGAAGTACGAAATATGTTTGGGTATACCGGAACATATAAAGGCAAAAGAATTTCTGTTCAAGGCACAGGCATGGGGGTTCCATCCCTTGCTATTTATGTGAATGAATTAATTTCAAGCTATAATGTGCAAAATCTTATTCGTGTCGGAACATGCGGAGCAATCCAAAAAGATGTAAAAGTGCGCGACGTTATTTTAGCAATGAGCGCTTCAACAGATTCACAAATGAACCGTTTAACATTTGGAGGAGTAGATTATGCTCCAACTGCAAATTTTGATTTGTTAAAAAAAGCGTATGAAGTAGGAGAAGCAAAAGGATTATCCTTAAAGGTAGGGAATGTTTTTACAGCAGATATGTTTTATAATGATAATTCAGAGCTTGAAAAATGGGCAAAGTATCAAATTTTAGCAATTGAAATGGAATCGGCGGCATTATATACATTAGCTGCAAAATTTAATCGAAAAGCATTATCTGTTTTAACTGTCAGCGACCATATTCTAACAGGGGAAGAAACAACAGCCGAGGAGCGACAAACAACATTCAGCGATATGGTTGAAGTTGCATTAGAAGCAGCCATTAAATAAGGTGGTTTTAAAAAAATCAGCAAAAACTGATTGACTTAAAGGGAAATGTAAATATTCGAAAAAAAAGGTGAAAAAATGAAAAAAGTAGCAGCTCTCTCTTTTTTGGCCGTTTTGCTGTTATCAGGCTGTAAAAGTCTGGATGATTTAGAAAAAAATATACCGTTTTTGCATTCAGATGAGGAGAACACGGCAGAAAAAGAGAAACCAGAAAAAAAAGAAATCAATACTAGCGGTACGGAATCTAAGGAAACTAAAGAAAAAAGCAGCGAACAGGAAACATCTCCATTTACATTAGAGGCTGATTATTTTAATGAAATAAAAGTAGTAGATGGCCGCAATATTATTCAAAACCCAACAAATACTGTTTCGTTAGTAAATAAAGAGTATGGGCTTCCAGATGGATATGCACCAGAAGATTTGGTAAGGCCTAATGTCGCTTTTTCTTTTGGCGATCAAGATATTGAAAAAAGCTATATGAGAAAAGCAGCGGCAGAGGCATTGGAAAAAATGTTTGCACAAGCAAAAAAAGAAGGGGTTATATTATACGCTGTTTCAGGATATCGTTCTTATGACCGCCAAACCGTTTTATTTGATGCAGAAGTGAAACGGGTAGGGGAAGAGAAGGCTATCCAAGCGGTCGCCTATCCTGGCAATAGTGAACATCAAACAGGACTTGCCATGGATATTTCTAGTGAAAGTTCGGATTTTTTATTAAGTGATGATTTCGGCAAAACAGCTGAAGGAAAATGGCTGGAGGATAATGCCCATCATTTTGGTTTTATTTTGCGTTATCCAGAAGGCAAAGACAAGATTACAGGCTATAAATTTGAGCCATGGCATTTCCGTTATGTAGGGGAAAAATCGGCTAAGGACATTTATGATAATGATTGGACCCTTGAAGAATATTTCCAAATTGTAAAGAAAATATAAGGAAAGATAAAACAATATCTTTTTAAAAAAAGGCTGTTTTCTAAACGATTGTTGTTTTCGGATAGTTTCCATGAGTAAATCCATGGTTAAAACAGGTTGATTGGAGTGAAAGGTGCGAGACTTTTATGAGATTAACGGGACAAGTGAGATCTTGCAGCTTACCGCCCTCCCCACGGAAAGCGAGCATCCTGAAACGAAAATCATCCTGCTTTTTTAAAAGCAACAAAGTTTACGAAAACAGCCTTGCATAAAGAAAACAAATATAAACATTAATCAGCCAATTGTTATTCTTGATAAATGGGAAGGAATAATTTTTGCGAGAGAGTAGAATTAGTACAAACCTTTCAAGGAATTAGTTTGATTTGTTCATAATTTGTTCATTGTTTGTTTAAGGAATATTCCATTTTATTTGGTATTTTAGTCATTAAGGCATTTTAGTGCATAAAACATGATGTTGGTTAATGAAAGTGGTGAAGCATTTGGAGAATGAAAATAAGGAGAATGAACCTTTAGAAAAGGAATCATCTGATAATGAGTCAAGCTACATACGGATAAAAAAGTTTTATTTTGTGATGCTGATTTTTTTCACCGTCATATTAGCTGCAGGCATTACAACAATCGCTTTGGCTTTTGGCGATGAAAAAGCAGTAAATGTTGGGACAGACCGCAGTGAATTTAATAAATTATTTTCAGCTTATGATACATTAAAGGAAAACTATTATAAAGATATTGATACAAAGGATTTAGTGAATGGGGCAATTGATGGCATGTTCACTTCATTGGATGATCCTTATTCTGATTATATGAATGAAGAAGAAGCAAGCAGTTTTCATGAAAACATTTCTTCTTCCTTTGAAGGAATTGGGGCAGAAATTCAACAAAATAATAATGAAATTGTCATTGTGTCCCCAATTAAAGGATCTCCAGCTGAAAAAGCGGGTTTAAAGCCAAATGACATAATTCTTTCTGTTGACGGAAAAGCTCTGCAAGGAATGAGTTCTTCAGAAGCTGTACTACTTATTCGCGGAGAAAAAGGAACGAAAGTAGAATTGCAAATTCAAAGAACCGGTGTTGAAAAGCCAATGGAGATTTCAATTGTTCGTGATACGATTCCAATTGAAACCGTTTATGGGGAATTAAATAAGGATGGAATTGCAGAAATTCAAATAACCAGTTTTTCTGAAAATACATCCACAGAACTTGTCGATAAACTAAATGAATTTCAGGAAAAAGGCATGAAAGGAATTGTATTAGATTTAAGACAAAATCCTGGTGGACTCTTAACAGAAGTGCAAAAAATCGCCAATCTTTTTGTTCCAAATGGGAAAGTGATTTTCCAAGTAGAACATAAAAATGGCAAAATTGAAAAAGCTGCATCGGAAAACAGCAGCGGCACCGATCTGCCATTAGTTGTAATTATTGATGGGGGCAGTGCGAGCGCTTCAGAAATTTTGGCAGGTGCTGTTAATCAGTCTGCAGGAGTTCCTCTTGTCGGCGTAAAATCATTTGGTAAAGGAACTGTGCAAAGCGCTACCGATTTATCAGATGGAAGCAATATAAAATATACGACAGATAAATGGCTGACTCCAAATGGAAGCTGGATTCACGGCAAAGGAATTGAACCAACTTATAAGGTGCAGTTGCCAAGCTATGCAAATTTAACAATCATTAATCCAGAATCTAAATTAAAAAAAGACAGCAATTCAGATGAAGTAAAAACGGCGCAGCAAATGCTTAAAGCATTAGGCTATAAACTCGATCATGCAAATGGATATTTTGATGAAAGTACGGAAAAGGCAGTAAAAGATTTCCAGAAAAAAGAAAAGTTAAAAGAAACTGGAGTACTTACTGGAGATACAACAGCAAAGCTAATGTCTAAGCTTAGCGAAAAAATTAAAAAGAATGATACACAAATGAAAAAGGCAATTGAAGTGTTGAAAAAAGAAATGAAAAAGTAAAAAAGTCTGCTTGAGGGGCGACATGTTTACAACATGTCGCCCTTTAAGCAATTAAAGGAGCAATATATGCATACAAATAAAACGGAAATCTATATATTGTCTGGTTTTTTAGGAAGTGGCAAAACAACTTTATTAAAAGAATTATTAATAAAAGAAAAAAAAGCAGATCGAAAAGTGGCAGTGCTTATGAATGAATTCGGGAGCATTTCCATTGATTCCAATGAAGTGGATAAAGATATTCCTTTAAAGGAACTTTTAGGAGGATGTGTTTGCTGTACCATTCAAGATAAGTTGGAAGCCCAGCTGCAAACATTATTAATAGAAGAAAACCCAGATGTGATTTATTTAGAAACAACAGGGGCAGCACATCCTGTAGAGACAATAGATACAATTCTTTCCCCCTTGCTTGCACATAGATTGCAACTTAAAGGCATTATTACGGTAGTCGATGGATTACAATGGCTTAATCGCAGGGAACTTAGTCCTGTTATTCAGCAATTATTATTAGAGCAAGTGCGCCATGCCAATTTACTTATCATTAATAAACAGGATAAATTAACAGAAGAACAGAAAGCACGAATTACGATGGAGGTGCAGGGAATAAATCCTTTTGCTCCTGCTTTATTGACCGATCATAGCAAAATTCCTTACAGCAAAATCCAAAATATTGAAGCGCATTTTCATAAAGAGATAGAGCGCACTACCATTCAAAGCATGCAGCTGACTTCTTATATATATACATTCAAAAAGAAGATTTCTTTTGAGAAGTTTGACACTTTTTTAAGATTATTGCCTGAGACAATTTATCGTATAAAAGGATATGTGCAATTTGAAAATTCAGCCTACCCGGATCTTTTTCAATATTCCTATGGTACTCCTATTTTTATGAAAGAAGAGATGAATCTACCTTTGAATATGGTGTTTATTGGAGAAAATATCGATTGGAAAGAAATCGAACAAAAATTAGAACGATTATAATCTGCTATATAGCTTATTCGATTTACCTTCTTTTTACAGTAGTGAAAATTGCATATAAAGGGCAAACTTTCATTAGAAAAAAAGAAGGATGGTAAACATGCTGAAAAAACTTTTATTACTGACAATATGGTTTTTAGTGCTATTTCAACTACAAGATGTTATTTATGCAAAAGAGGAAAATTCAGATGATTTTTCTTTGGGGCATGATATAGAATTGCTTCCATGGACAGAAGCAGATAAAATAGTGCCTAGATACAGCAAGTTTACTATTTTAGATATAGAATCAAAGAAAATATTTCATGTGCAAAGAAGAGCTGGTAGTCAGCATGCGGATGTTCAACCTCTTACACCAGAAGATACAAAAATCTTAAAAGAGATTTATCATGGGAAATGGAGTTGGAAAAGAAGAGCCATTATTGTACTGGCCAATGATCAATGGATTGCTGCTTCCATGCATGGCATGCCGCATGGTGCTGGGGCATTAAATAATAATTTCCCTGGCCATTTTTGTGTCCATTTTCTTGGAAGCACTACACATAAAAGCGATAAAATGGATATATCTCATATGTTGATGGTTTATAAAGCAGCTGGTGCGCTTCCAGACTATCTAGACCATTTGGATGCAAAAGAAGTAGTAGTTTCTTTTGTCGCAGGAATAAAAGAACAAGACACCTTTATCTTAAAACAAATGGCAACAGAAAAGCTTGAATGGAAAAAGGAATTAGCTTCCTTAGAAAATATTCGTTTAATGGATTTGAAAGAAATAACTAGTTATGATGCCGGTACAATAAAGGAATATTCCGTTGAATGGCAAATTTATTTAGAAAATAGAAAGCCTTTTAAAGAAACAAAAAAAATCATGTTAATCAGAAACTCTGAACTAGAACCATGGAAAGTGGTTGTATATCCTAATTATTTGAACAAAAGCAAATAAGTGAAAAATTAAAAAAACTGCCTCTTCCATTGCAAATGATTCTTCAAAATGGAAGAGGCAGTTTTTTGCCTTTGCTTATTGTTTCATTTCTCCAAACTTAGCGAATGTTTTTTCATCTTCCACTAACCCACATGCAGCACATTGAATACGATACTCTGGCCCCTTGTAAGCCATGTGAAATGGAGATAGATTTTCTTGTGAATACTCTTCTAAGATATTTCCAGTTTGAGGATCTAATTTAACAGACTGGGCTACTTGCTGAATAAGGTTAAATCTGCTTCTATTTGTTTTGCAGTTGGGGCAGCAATACGGTGCTGTCATATTATTACTCCATTCTTTATATAAATTCTTACCTTATTATTTTTTCCCGTTTCGGTATTTTTATCCACATAGATAGAATGTTTGCTTTTGTTATATAAAAAACAACCATTTCTATCCATATAAGCAATAATTAATTTATTTATCCTATTAATGCCTTTTTGAATTGTAATAGAGTCCATTTTATTGCATTTTATGTTATCAGGTTGTAATAAAAGACATATTTACTCGATTTTTAAAAACTTGTCAATAGTTAATTTGATCTAAAATATGGTTTTTATTAATGGATTTCTCCTTTTATGGATATTTCTTAAGTGGCATATTTTGTAAAAATAAATTCAGTTTGTTATTGATATATCTAGCTTTCTTAAATTCTCCTTAATTTTTTATTTTATAATCTTTTAATCTCTTTTTAATTTGAGAGATATTTCCACAAATATGACAAAAAACCTATGATATGATTTGTTTGTAAGACGGAGCACACAAATAAAAAACTATTAAACTACTAAGTTCAGCATCCAAGGAGGATCTTAATATATGAAGAAGAAAAACATGATTTTATCAGTGGCAGCAGCGTCAGCATTATTAATGTCTAACCCAATGGTGAACAAAGCAGATGCAGCATCGAATACAGCACCAGTACAAAATGCAAAAGTTATTTATCAATCATATAATTTAAATCAAGATCAAATAAATAATCTATTAAAAAAATATGCAGCAACAGGTACAGTGGATATTAATAAATTAATGGCTGAATTGCAAAATGGACAAGCGGCAAAAGCAAGTACCGCTACTAACAAACCTGCTACAACAACACAAAAACCAGCAACAACAACAAATACAACAACACAAAAACCAGCAGCAACAGCAAATACAGCAACACAAAAACCAGCAGCAACAACTCCAGCTACAAGCACGTCTACACAAGCAACATCAACTGTAAGTGCATTTGAAAAGCAAGTAGTAGAGTTAACAAATAAAGAGAGAGCAAAAAATGGCTTATCTGCATTAACATTAGATACAGAATTAAGCAAAGTAGCTCGCGCGAAATCACAGGATATGAGTAAAAATAATTATTTCGACCATAATAGCCCAACCTATGGAAGCCCATTTGATATGATGAAACAATTTGGAATTTCTTATAAAGCAGCAGGCGAAAATATTGCAAAAGGCCAAACTACTCCAGAAGAAGTTGTAAAAGCATGGATGAATAGTGAAGGACACCGTGCCAATATCTTAAGCAGCAAATTTACGCATATTGGAGTGGGGCATGTAGCGAATGGCAACTACTGGACACAACAATTTATTGGCAAATAAAAACTAGCAGCAATTTAAAACCTAAAAGGCGCCATAGCCTTTTAGGTTTTTTAGACTGGTGAAAAATGCTCGTTCTTTTGGTCACCCTCAATTTCCGTGGTGCTTTTCACCTGAAAAATGACAACTTAGCTCTTTGAAAAGGAGGACCATTTGATAGTCGAGTGTTTTCATTCAGCTTGAATTTTTCCTTTACAACTTTTGGAGCATTTTTTTATATCTTTCCTTATAGAGTATGTAAACATGCTTTTATTATCCTAGATGAAATGCTATTAGAAACGCTTTTGAAAGAAGTTTTTTTGTTTTGATTAAATCAAACAAAAAAGTGGTTTTTTCCAAAAGAAATTTATATAATATATTTTCCTGCATGATTAATAGTAAAAAAATGAAATACTTTAATCATGAAAGGGAAAAATAGCATAAATATGATTTTTAGGAGAATTAAGCGTGAAAATAAGACAAGGAATGATAGAAGATTTACCGATGATTATGAAGTTTGTGCAAAGATCAGTTATTTTAATGAATGAAGAAGGAAATGATCAATGGTCCTCCAAGTATCCAAAAGAGGATGATTTTAAAAAAGATATAGAAAATCAAACATTGTTTGTAGCGGAATCAGATGGAGTTCCTATTGGCTCTATTACAATTGATCAAATTGGCGGGAAAAATTATGATCAAATTGATTGGACGTATAAAGACAGAGAGTTTTTTATCATACATCGTTTAGTAGTGAATCCAGAGATTAGAGGCGGGGGAATTGCAAGTGAGCTGCTCGCATTTGCTGAAGTGTATGCAATCGAGCAGGATGTTTTTTATATAAAAACAGATACGTATGCTTTAAATGATAAGGCCCAAAATTTATTTGTGAAAAATGGATATAATAAAGTTGGAGTTTTTCATTTTGAAGGAAAAGAAAATCCTTTTTATTGTTATGATAAATCTTTTTTGTAAGTAATTGAAGAAAAATGATTAAATAAGCTAATAAATAAGAAGGCAGCCTCTAAAAAATGCTTAGACAAATAGGCTCCTTCTTTTAATTTTGTCGAAAATATATGGTGTAGATGCCATTTTTATAAGAAAATTGCAAATTGCGTTCTTCTACTCTGTTTGGTAAGGCAATTTGTTTGATAAACTGCAGGTTTTGTCTTTCTTTTAGATAATAAGCACAGTTTTCTTGCAAAGATCGGTAATAGCCTTTAACTTCTATTATATTATTATCCAATAAGTTTACTTGAATTTTGTTGCTATCCATTCCAGGAAGCTCCATATCAATATAAAAGTAGTTGTTTTTTTGATACATATCACAGACAGGAAATATGTTGCTGTTTTTGATGGAAGGAGAGTTTGTGATAGGTAATGGATTAGAAGATTGATGTTGAAATAAGTTTTGCCAATATTCTTCTTTTTGAAAGTGCTCAGCAAATTGATAAATATTTTTTAAATTGTCAAAATTCATAAAAATAGCCTCCGTATTTTAATAACTGATTAGTTTATTTCGGTTACATCAATTTCAGAGTAACTCATTTCATTGCTTTTTTGAATTTTAATTTCTAATATACCTTCTTTAAAGGCAGCGATTGACCCTTTTTTGCGGACGACTGAAGGCAATGTAATGATATGTTTATCTGATTCTTTGGGGATATGCTGAATAATTACTTGGTTGGAAGTATAATAAATTTTAATGTTTTTCAGCCATGCTTCATCAAGAATTGGAATCCGGACAAAACAATGATGATGAGTTTCAAATACAACATAGTCGAACAATTTATTTGCAGTTTGATTAGCAGTGTTGCTATTATTTGCGGAAGTTATATTTTTAAACATATCTTGAGGATTCATTTTCTGCAAAGAGTCGGGCATCATTTTATCCATCATTTCTTGTACATAGTTTTGTATATCAGCAGGCTTCATTCCATTCATTTTTGATTTTGCATCTTTATTAAAAGGGAATAAATTCCAAGGGAACATATGAAATTCTTCCTTTCTGTGTTTAAGAAGTAACCTACTTTACAGGTCTTTTTATCTTATGCACAAATGCCTAATTGGTGTTTTTCCTTTTTATTATGTATTAACGGGCAGTAAAACCCGTACCTAAGGGAGTGTAAGAGAAAACGAGAAATCTAGGTAGGAAAAACTTGCCTGTAAAAGCTTAATGAAAAATACACAGGCTTATATATAGAACCTACGTCCTTTGGCAGCAGCCTCCACTAATAATCAGCGGGGGAACGAAGGTGGGTGAATAATAAAGATGAATTTTTATTAAACTTGGCCAGTGATTGAATGGAGGGTCATTTACTTCTCATATCTTTCAAGAAAATGATCTAATCAACAATGCTTTAAACTGGGAAAAAGATAAATAAAAAGTGGATTGTCTTTTGCAACATTCCACTTTTTCATTCTATTAAATTGCTTTTAATACGAATTTATTTCTTTGGATAAAATACAATCTGGTTGTAAGAAAAATTGCTCCTGTGCCAAGTCCTGCAATTAAGCCAATCCAATAGCCGAATGGACCAAAGGAAGAATAGTTTGCAAATAAATAACCAAGAGGCAATCCAATGATCCAATAAGATATTAAGCACATGACCAATGTAATATTTACGTCTTTATATCCTCTTAAAGCCCCTTGGATTGGTGCTTGAACAGCATCAGATAGCTGGAAGAAAATAGCGTATATAAGAAATTGGGAAGTAAGCTGCAGCACATTTTGGTCATTTGTATAAATGCCTGCAATATCTGTTCGAAATGCAAGGAGGATGATGCCGCTTATAAAGGCAATGGCTACTGCCAAACTAACTCCCATCCAACTATATATTTTTGCATCTTTTAGGCGATTTGCGCCAACTTCAAACCCAACTAAAATGGTTAATGCACTTGAAATGCTAAGCGGCACCATATATAACAAGGAAGCAAAATTAATGGCCGCTTGATGTGCGGCAATCGTATTAGTATTATAATTGCTCATTAAAATGGTAACAGCACTAAAAATGCTTGTTTCAAAAAAGATGGAAAAACCAATTGGGATGCCAATTGCTAATATTTCCTTCCATTTTGTCCAAGAAAGGCGATGAAACATGCTGAATAATTTAAAAGAAGCAAAAGGCTCCTTATGGCGGACGATATAAAAGGCGATAATAAGCATAATCCAATAAGTGATGCTTGTTGCAAATCCGGTGCCTACGCCGCCAAGTTCAGGGAAAAACCATATGCCATTAATAAATAAATAATTTAAAGCAATATTAACAGGCAAGGATACTAATGTAATAAACATCGTCACTTGCGTTTGCCCGAGTGCATCAATAAAGGAGCGCAAAACAAAATATAAAAAAATTGGAATGATGCCAATGCTTAAGGCATACAAGTAATGGGCTGCAATGTTTTGCACCTCTTTTGCAAGACCCATTGATGCTAAAACAGAGTCTAAAGCAAAGTAGCCGACTATAATAAGAAGCAAAGCCATTACGATGGCCAAATAACCAGCCTGGACAATAGAAAAGCTGATTTTTTTTTGCTCTTTTTTTCCCATCAACTGGGATACAATAGGCGGAATCGCCAGTAAAATCCCACTTAATCCAGTATAAATGGGGGTCCATAAGGAACTTCCAACAGCTACCCCTGCAAGATCTATAGGATTATAATGCCCTGCCATAGTGGTATCAAAAAAAGTTAATCCGAACATGCCAACTTGGGTTATAAAAATTGGCAGCAAAATAAAAAATAATTGTTTTAGTTTCTGTGTTGTTGTATAGGTTTGATTCATATAGTATACTCTCTTTCATATCAGTAACGCTAAGTATTATATCATACTAAAGACAGAAAATGAGATCTAAGTATTTTGTTTGGCTACAAAAAAGATTTGTATATCTTTTATACAGTATAGAGAGATTTCCGGGAACGGAATCGAGCGTTTTTCCCGCAGAAGTTGCCATTTGCAGCAGAAATCAACCACTATTCTACCAAAAAAATGACAAAAGCTCTCGAGAGCTTTTGTCATTTTATATATAGTAGAAAGCAAGTCGAGATTCTCCTGATAGATGGATGAGACATATGGGGAGAAACCTGCTGAGTAAAATCCTGGTTAGCTGCACTTTAGGCTTCCAAGCGATCATCCTGATTGTCTTCCATTGCAGAACTCCGCAATGAATGAAGTGTATACAAGTCTTTTGGGATTTCATATAAAAAATAAGTGTTTCCATTGTTATTTAATTTTTCTAATAAAGTTTTTCTTGTGTCATTAGCGAAAATAACATATGGGAGTTTTTCGGCAGCTTTTTGGGAGCGGATATTTTTGCTGTTAATTTTCATAATAACTGATTCTATATCCAGCTCATAAAACAGTTCAGAAAAAAACTGTTCTTTTGCGGGTCTATTATATCCTAGACCATGGTATGGTTTGCCAATCCATGTGCCAAGAAATCCAGTATTGTCGCTGATATCAAATAAATTAATTGTCCCGATTGGGTTTTGCCATTCATCTAATATTGTCCGGGAAATCAACTCGCCTTGATCTTCTGCTTCAATGGTTTGTTTGGTTAAAAATAAGTATTCCTCATAAGAATACGCTTTTTGGCGAACGAATGGAAAAACATCTGGGTGGCTCATCAGTTCAAACAGTACATGGCATTCTTCAAGATCTCTTTTTTTGAGCATAAAAAAATCCCTCCGATTCTACTATGAGGGCAGATTTTCTCTAAAGACAAAAAAGCAAACCCACCCTCGAAATTTTTTATAGCTTTCTAAAAAATTTCGGGGTGGGAATCGAACCCACTAGAACCAATACGGTGGCGCACCATTTGCCTTCCCATTATTTTATTCCCTAAAAAAGACAGGCTTAATCCTTTAAAAATGCAGAGAAGATTTATGTGCCTGTTAGGTATTTTTATTATGTTGTAATAATAAATTCATTAATTTTATTTTACAAAAAAATACTGGAAATGAAAATAGGAAAATGTAAATTTTATGTTTACTTAATGTTAATTTTTTTCTTGCGAAATTGAAATAAAAAATAAATAAGAATAGCAAAAACTGCAATAAGAATAATTGGTGTTAAATAAGGTTTGGCATATGTCTCAATATTTTCCCAACTGCTTCCAAGCTTCATGCCAAGCAATAAAAAAAGCACTGTCCATGGAATAATGGCAGCAGTTGTATATAAAATAAATTGGCTAATCGGCATTCTCGCAATGCCAGCAGGAATACTAATTGCGTGTCTTACAACCGGAATAAACCTGGCTAAAAAAATCATGCCTGTCCCATGTTTTAAAAACCATGATTCTGCAGCATCAACATGTGACTTTTTTATTAACAGATACTTCCCATACCGATCAATAAAAGGTCTGCCTCCATAATATCCAATCCAATAAATAAACAGCTGGGCAATCGTGCCGCCGATTACTCCAGCAAGTAGTGCACCGATGAAAGAAACTTCCCCTAGATGGATAAGATAGCCTCCATAACTTAGCACAATTTCACTAGGAATAACTTCAATCATCAGTCCAAGTGCAATCCCTAAATATCCTAAAGAGGATAAAAAGTCAAAAATAGTAGAAACAAATTCACTCAAAATAATCTCTCCCATATATTTTTCGAAAACATCTATGTATATCATGTAAAAGATGTTAATAATAGTATACATGACCAATCTTAAAAGGAAAAATTTATTCAAGCAATCAATAAAAATAATTGAAACATTTACTTCCAATAACCGTATATACTAATACAAATATGCAATAATATATGATAAATCGTGGAGGATTTTATATGGAGATAAAAAATGAGGATAAACTATTTGCACTAGCTATCTATGCTTCTAGTTTTTTTACAATATTTTTGGGACCCTTAATTATTTGGCTGATCAAAAGGGATTCCGAATTTGTCAATTATCATGGCAAGGAGTATTTTAACTTCTTAATATCGTATACCATCTATTTTGTGATAAGCGGTATTTTAACACTTATTTTTATTGGGTTTATATTAGGTGCGATTGTAAGTCTATTGATGTTTATTTTTACAATCATTGCTTGTATAAAAGCATATGAGGGAAAAGAATACCGTATTCCTATGGTTATCCGTATTATTCGGTAATAATAGGCTATTTTCATTAATTTTTGGATTGCAATCATACAGGTGGAATCACTTACCCCTATCTTATCAGCTTTTTCTCTCCTAATGAATGAAAAGAGAAAAGAGAAATCTAGGTGAGGAGAAACTTGTTGAGTAAAAGCTTGATTGGTAGTTGAACTTTATAAAAAAATCCTCTTTTTTGCTGCCAACTTTGCAAAAAGAGGATTTTTTTTGAATGGAAAAGATAATATGCTATAATTTCCTGTTAGAAGTTATTGATTAATGGAAGGAAAGAGTAGAGAGATGATGGAGAAAATTGGACTCGTATTAGAAGGCGGAGGAATGCGCGCTGTCTATACAGCAGGGGCATTAGAATATTTTTTGGAACATGATATTCATTTTCCATATGTAATTGGTGTATCGGCAGGAGCGAGTTATGCTGCATCTTACTTATCGAAACAAATGGGAAGAAACAAAAAGGTAAGTTTAGATTATGTGAAAGATCCACGTTATATGTCATGGCGCAACTTTCGCCATAATCGCCAGTTTTTTGGCATGGATTTTATTTATGATGAAATTCCTTCCAAAATAGTGCCATTTGATTATGAAACCTTTTATGCAAATTCTGCGCAATTAAAAATAGGAACAACAGATGTTTACACAGGAGAAAGTATTTTTTATGGCAAAGAAGACTACAAAGAAGAGCTATTAAAAGTATTGCGCGCATCAAGTTCTTTGCCTTTTTTAGCTCCTCCTGTAGCATTTAAAGATAAGTTATTATTAGATGGAGGCATTTCAGCGAGCGTTCCCATTGATGTTGCCAAACAGGATGGCTACACAAAAAATGTGGTCATCTTAACAAGAAACAAGGGATACAGAAAATCAAAATCTCGTTTTCACTATTTTGTGGAGAAAAAATATCCCCAGTACAATGGGTTGCAAAAGATGATGAAGGAAAGATTTTTTCATTATAATAAAACGATGGATTATTTGGATCAAGAAGAAAAAAACGGCAATATTATTATTATTAGACCATTAGAGAGGCTTGCCGTTGGGAGAATGGAAAGAAATCCTCAAAAGCTTTCTGCACTTTATTTCCAAGGGTATGAGGATGCAAAAAAAGCAATGCATTCTATTAAACAATTTCAATTTTAGGGAAAAACCAGGTGGAAGCGGACATTCTCCGCTTCCACCTGGTTTTTAATAGCCTTTTAGTTTCATTTTTCCGATTGCGGCATATTCTCTTGCATACAAGGGGAGTTTTGCCCAAAAAGGGGTTTTTGCAGCAAGTGGATATGCTTGAATGCCCTCTTTTTTTGCAATAGTGGTGGCGCGGAATAGATGAAAATCATTGCTGACAATAACAGCTTCTTCTATGGCAAAAAGTTTTTTTGCGAATTGAATATTTTCATAAGTAGAGGTAGATTTGTTTTCTACTAAAATACGATTTTCTGGTACTCCTTTTTTTAGAAAAAAGTTTTGCAGGGCTTCTGCCTCTGTGGTTGTTTCTCCTTTTCCTTGGCCTCCTGTTACGACAATTTGACTTTTTTGATTTTTTTCCCAATAAGCAAATGCAGTTTCTGCCCGATATTTTAATGGTTTTGATAATTTCTGCTCATTTGCTTTTGCCCCTAGCACAATAATATAAGGGATATTGTTAGGAGGGGGTATAGCAGCTGTTTGTTTTATTTGTATGTAATAAAATGCAACCATGCCAAAACAGGCAACGACTAGGCTAATCGCCAGATAAAAAAGTTTTTTCAAAAAAGATTCCTCCTTTTTATTCATAGAATGCTATGTCGTTTAATAGAATAAAATAAACAAGCTTCTAATAGTAACTGTTGATTTTTTTGTTAAGGAGATTAGTAGAATGGACATTCAAAAATATTATAGGCAAACGGCTTTTGCTTCCTTAAATGCTAGTGTCATAAGCTGTATTCCAATTTTCTTTTTAACTTCTTTTTTTGTTAGCATGCATCTAAGTGCAAAATATTTTTTATATATGCTTCCATTTGCTATATATAGCATCACCTCTTATGTATTGTACCAATTGGATAAAAGGCGTTCTATTGAGGCGCTTTTGGAAAACTCGAAGGAAAAAGAATCCTCTCTTTTAGAAAAAAAGACGGTTGTGTTATCCTTTCTTCCAGCTCCTTCTTTGAGAATGCTGATTTTTGATTGTGATGGTGTAGCAGTTGGTGAAATTAGAGACGAAAAGTTCCATCTTGTACGCTGGTATCTTCCTTATTTTTTGGATAAGCTGTATGCAAAAAATTACGGTTTTTATAGCAGCAGCGGCATGCTTCAATATACTTTTACAATAAAGGGAAAAACGATTGAAATAAAAAACAAAAAGGGAAAAAAAATCAGTAAAATCATCGAACAGAAAATGGATAAGCCTTCTAAATCTGTATTTACATATGGAGAAAATACTATCATTATGAATAAAAGCTTGGCCTTTACCGATTATCGTTTTGAAAAGGCCAATGGTTTGCCTCTGGCAATATTGCAAAAAGGATTATTGCCAAAGGAATGGAGCAAAAGATTTTTGAAACCTAATATACCATTGCTATCCATTAATCATGGCCTCTCCAACAAAGAAATTATTCATCTTTATGCATTGCTTGCAAAAATTTATGCCTATAAAGACCATTAGCAGTATATTAGACGGGGAGCGTTTGGAAAAGTTTCAACTTGGCTAAAAGGAAACTTCCAAAAGAGAGTTTTTCTATTTGTTAATAAGGAATAAAAACAAAATAAACAGCTAAAGGGAAAAAGAAATTTCCCGTTTCCCTTTAGCTGTCAGTCTGTGCATTCAATTTTTCCCTGATGCGTCTTTTGCGATAGAGCATATCTCCAGCTTCGGCTATTGCTTCGATGCTGCCTCTATTGGAGAAAGCGCCAAAAATTATGCCGAAAACAGGCACCATTTGAAATAATTTTTTCCATCCAAAAGAGTCTCTATATGCAAATACGACTTCTCGCCATCCCTGCATTTCGGAAACCACTTCTCTTTGAATATGTTCGTTGTTTTGGTCAAAATCGGCAATCTGTTTAAGAATGGCTTCTTTTCCAACAATATCGGCAGAAACAAACTGCAAACATTTCACGATGAAAATTCTTTCTTTTTTATCATTTGGATTAAATCCATAACATATCGCAATATCTTGCAGTATTTTGAGCTGCATAGAAAGCAGTACAGGAATATCTATGCTTAATGTGAAAATACCGCCTACACCTGTGCTTGCCCCTTGCAAGGTTGCCCATTTTTTTCTGCTTTTTGTGATTTGTTCGACAGCAGTTTTCATTTCCTCTATCGGCAAGGTTTTTACTTCTTCAAGTGTTTGGATAGAATGTTTTTGGTAAATTTTTTTGACAGAAGAAATACTGCTTAAAAACTTCCCGCCGCTTTGAATATAATGGCCCATCTCATCAAGAAGCTGTCCAATTTTTTTTTGCATAAAAGCAGGTGTCCATTTGTCTAATAATTTAAATGGAAGTCTGCCAAGTTTTTCCCAAAACCATAAATTCCGCTGCTCTTTTTCCCATTTATGAATGTCTGCCAATTCTTTTAGCAAATACTGCTGATCTTCCATTTCTAGTAACCCCTTTATTAAATCAGTATTATATGGTATGAGAGTTTATACGGATAAACAGCAAAAAAGTTTCGTCAATTAAAATCTGCTCTTTATTGGCTGAATAAAAGTTTTCGAAACATTTGTCTTGCTTTAAAAAAGTTTATACAGTAAGATAGCATTAATTAAATAGTAAAGGATCATAAGTGACAATAAACCAAGAAGTGCTGCAGTTTGTGTTGATCGACACCCATTGTTTTAAGCTTCTGTTTAGTGGAACTTATTGATCGCCTTCGGGGTAGGGTGAAATTCCCAACCGGCGGTGATGAGTTTAGACTCTAAGCCCGTGACCCGGCTTATAGGAATATAAGTCGGTGGATTTGGTGAGAAACCAAAGCCGACAGTACAGTCTGGATGGGAGAAGGAATAGCGAAGTTTGTGTAGATTCTTTTACATATCTTTTAGTGTAGAATTTTTAGCATAGCAAAATGTTATTTTTGCGCATGTTTGTTTGTTGAACATATTAATTGTGCTGCAAGTATATTTTATATACTGTTTATTCTGCTAAAACCGTTTCTTTGTTATGCACTTTTCCCGTATATACTACTATATACGGGTTATTTGTGTTATAAATACCAGGAAACTGGAGAAGAAAGATTGCGCAGTTGACTTCCATTTAGATTAGTCTGTTCTTAGATGTTTTAATAATCTTAAAATTTACAGCATCTTAAATGACAAAACCAATCTTATTTTCCTGTTCCATGCTTCAAATAACTCTACGTTTTAGTCCTCGAAGTCCTATTTAATTGCTTTTTTTCTTGATGCTATTTTTTAGAAAGGGGGTTGTTTATTGTTTACTGGAATAATTGAAGAAACAGGCGTTGTAAAAAAAATTACAAAAGATGGTCATTCTCTTAAACTTACCATACAGGCAAATCGAATAATGGAAGATATGAAATTAGGCGACAGCATTGCTGTTAATGGTGTTTGTTTAACTGTTACTGTTTTTGACCGCCACTTTTTTGCGGTGGATGTAATGCCAGAGACATTTCAAGATACGTCGCTTGCTTTGCTGAAAATGGGAGCGGAAGTCAATTTAGAACGGGCAATCATAGCAAATGGCCGTTTTGGCGGACATTTTGTTACAGGCCATGTAGATTGTGTGGGATCAATTTTACATAAAAAAAGACAGGAAAACAGTCTGGTTATGGAGGTGGAAGTACCTGAAGAATATACCCATCTCCTTTTAGAAAAAGGATCTGTGAGCATTGATGGCACAAGTTTGACGATTTTTCAAGCCAGTGATCATTCTCTAACTGTATCTATTATTCCTCATACAGCAGATGTTTCGATAGTTGGGAAAAAATTGCCTGGTGATATCGTTAATCTAGAGTTTGATATGATGGCAAAATACTTTTATCAGTTTATGCAAAGGGGGATGAAATCCTCCCCAAAAACAAATGCAATCACTTCCTCGTTTTTAAAGGAAAATGGTTTTTATTAACGGGAAAAGAGCGTTCGCTAGAAAGGTGGAAATAGCATGTTTCATTCAATAAAAGAAGCACTCGCAGATTTGCAAAAAGGCAAGGTTGTTATCGTCTGTGATGATGAAAATCGGGAAAATGAAGGCGACTTTATCGGCCTTTCAGAATTTGTCACACCAGAAATGATTAATTTTATGGCCAAGGAAGGGCGTGGCTTAATATGTGTGCCGATACAAAAAGAATTAGCAGAGCATTTAGAGCTTGACCCAATGGTGGCTAAAAATAATGATCCTCGACAAACTGCTTTTACGGTTAGCGTTGATCATAAAGAAACAACAACTGGCATTAGTGCCTATGAACGTGCTTTCACTATTCAAAAAATGATGGATAAAGAGGCGAAAGCAGAGGAGTTTACAAGACCAGGCCATATTTTCCCGCTTATTGCAGCAAGTGGTGGAGTATTAGAAAGAAATGGACATACAGAAGCTGCTGTTGATTTAGCAGAACTAGCAGGATCCACAATAAAATCAGGGATAATTTGCGAAATTCTGAATGAGGATGGAACAATGGCTAGAGTGAATGATTTGGTGCAAATCTCCAAAAAATTTGATGTGAAAATGATTACAATAACAGACTTGGTGGAATATAAAAAAATTAGAAAAGAGGAAATAATATAATGAAAAAAGTATATGAAGGCCACTTAGTTGGCAGTGGACTGAAAATTGCAGTGGTTGTATCAAGATTTAATGAATTTATTACGACAAGATTGCTGGCGGGTGCGGAAGATGCGTTGAAAAGACATGGAGTAGAAGAAAAAGATATTGCGGTCATCTGGGTTCCGGGAGTTTTTGAAATACCCCTTGCTGCAAAAAAAATAGCAGAATCAAAAGAATATGATGCGGTCATTACACTTGGGACTGTTATTCGCGGGGCTACGCCTCATTTTGATTATGTAAGCAATGAAGTGGCAAAAGGAGTGGCAAGTACATCCCTAGCTTCTGGTGTGCCGATTATTTTTGGAGTGCTGACAACAGAATCAATTGAACAAGCAATTGAACGAGCAGGAACAAAAGCAGGAAACAAAGGTTGGGAAGCGGCAGTTGGAGCAATTGAGATGGGGAATTTATACAAACAGTTTGCTTAAAACATTTCCTTTTTGCCAATGACCTATTGAAATATTCAGTTTGTTAGAATAAAATTTTAGATGGGCAATCAATACCATCCTAGGCAATGCTATATAATGAAGAAAAAGGTTCATTTTATTAAAAAATAAACATTTTAGACTGTAGGTCAGAATTCGAAAAAAGGAATTTGCCTACAGTCTTTTTGGTATAGGCGAGGTTGCATTTTCGCCTATGTTCTCCTGTGGCATGTTTTCCCCAGAGGTCTTCCCTCTTCCAATAGCATAGTAAATTAGTAATAGAATGCATCATATCTTTGGTTTAAAATAATAGGAAATATTTTTTTCTGGGCAGGCAGAAAAAACATTTGGCATATTAATGGGAAGCTGTTAAAATTATTATTTGTGGCTCCCTTTAATTATAGATTAAAGATGGAGCGGGTAGGGAGAGGGCTATTGTTTTAAAGGTAATGAATAAAAATGAAAAAATGGCTTAATGATTATTTTCAATTGGGGAGATTAGATGCTACATGGAAGGGTGAATTTTTTGCAGGGACAGTCGGTTTTTTTACCGTTGTATATATTGTCGCTGTTAATTCATTAATACTGGCAGAAGCAGGAATTCCATTAGAAGCAGCAATTATTGCAACAATTATCACTTCTGTTGTTGGCTGTTTGTTGATGGGATTTTTGGGGAAGATACCTGTTCTTTTAGTGCCGGGCATGGGCATTAATGCATTATTTTCTTATACAATCGTTCAGTCGATGGGACTTACATGGCAGGAAGCTCTTGGAGTAGTGTTTATTTCTGGACTGCTGTTTATGATTGTTGCATTTACAAAATTGGCAAAAATCGTCAGCGCCTCGATTCCAGCAAGCCTTAAAGAATCCATAACAGTTGGTTTAGGTTTATTTTTGATGCTGATAGGATTAGAAAAAGGCGGAATTGTAGAGAAAGGAACCAATTCTTTAATTTCCTTGGGTTCTTTTAGTGAGCCCCATGTGTTGGCAACCGTTTTTACTTTTCTTGTAAGTATTATTTTGTTTCTTCGCAATGTAAAAGGCAATTTTTTAATTACGATTATTGTAGGTACTGCGATTTCTTGGATGTTTGGATTATTAGATATAAGCACAATAAAGGGGACTAGTATTCAATTAGAGGAGTATAAGGGTGTATTTGGGCATGTATCCTTTGAACAATTGATGACAATCCCATTTTGGGTTGCGGTATTTTCTTTAACGATGGTATTGGTTTTTGAAAATATCGGTTTAGTTCATAATCATGTTAGTTATTTAAACAGACCGGATCGATTTAAAAAAGCATTTCAAGCAAATTCTATTTCTGTTTTTTTATCTAGTTTAACAGGAAGCAGCCCAACAGTATCGACAGTAGAAAGTACGGCAAGTATGGCAGCTGGAGGAAAAACGGGTATAACAGCTGTGGTGGCAGGATTATTGTTTATGTGTTCTATTTTTTTTGTTCCTGTTATCAAGCTTATACCAGACAGTGCGATTGCTCCGATATTAATAATTATCGGCGGACTGATGCTTCAGAATATCCGTAATTTAGATGTAAAAGATTTAAGCGAAAGTTTTCCGAGCTTTTTTATCATTGCAATGATTCCATTTACGTACAGCATCGCAGATGGCATGGCAATTGGTTTTATATTATACCCAATCTTAAAGATTGCTTTAGGAAAGGCGAAGGAAGTTTCTTTGCCTCTATATTTAATATCTTCTTTATTCCTAATTAATTTTGTGCTTCAGTATATGCATTAAAATAATAATGATGGAACAAATGGTTAGATGGCAAAGCTCTATTTTTGTCTAAGCGGCAAAGAATAGAGCTTTTTTGCGTAAATAATTTCTTGAATAGTTAATGATTATGGAAAAGGATGTATTTAGAATATGGTGGAGAATCATTAAATAGGGCTAAAGAATAGAAGGAACCTCATAGTTCGTTGTATAATTCCTTTAAAGTGCGATTAATCAGCGGACAGTTTGGAAACCATATCTATTTTATAAAATATCTGAAAAGATAATTGCAGATTTATGTATGCATTAGTACAATGAGAGAGACTAATTGAGGTAACTTGGGGGAATTAATATGGAAATAAAAGTAACGAAATGTCATGGCAGCGGAAATGATTTTCTTATTATAGATGAAATTTCGAATCCTTATCATTTTTCAGAAACTAATCGGGCAGAATTGGCAAAGGCGTTTTGTGACCGCAGTTCTCTTCTTGGTGCAGACGGCATTCTGTTTGTTTTGCCAAGTGAAAGCGAGAACTGTCATGCGAAAATGCGTGTTTTTAATGCAGATGGATCAGAAGCTTCTATGTGCGGAAATGGAATTCGTTGTGTGGCCCGTTATGTTTGTGAACTATTGGATGTAGAAGAAGCAGTTATTGAAACAATGAAAGCCGATTTAGAAGTGAAAAGAGAGGAAGAAATTTTTCCGGAAATTCCAACTTATTTAGTGGAAATCTCACCAGTATCATTTGATGTGGCCGATTTGCCATTGCATATTGAGCAGCCGACATTAAAAAATGAGAAGTTGCAAGCATTAAATGAGGAATTGCACTTTACTGCACTGGCAGTTCCTAATCCACATTTGATTTCCATTGTAAATAAGCAACAAATCGATTCTCCTTTGCAGGAAAAGATGAGCCAATATGTAAATGGTCCAAATGAGTTATTTACAGATGGAGTAAATGTCAGTTTTGTATCCATTTTAGATGAAGCAAGTATTTATGTCCGTACATTTGAAAGAGGAGTCGGCTTTACAAATGCTTGTGGAACAGCTATGTCTGCGTCTTCGCTTGTAACGATTTTAAATGGTTTCAATAAGGTGGGCGAATACATAGAGGTATATAACAATGGAGGAAAGGTTCGCACATTTGTCCATGAAACCAATGGGAAGTATCGCATTGATTTAATCGGGAACGCAACATATGTATATGATGCTAAGATAGAAGTAGAGCTGCAAGATACAGAACGTTTTTCGATTATAGAGAAAAACGTGAATGAAGCAGAAGCAGTTCAATATGAAAAACTTCAGCACTCTGCACAAAAATATATAAAAGAAAAACTTATATAACATAAAAATTATTGTTTTAAAAAGCTGTCTTCTCTCTTTTGGGAAATTTTATCAAAGAGTAGAGACAGCTTCTTATTTTTTTGAAAAAATAAAGAGTTTAAAATATTTGTTTTAAAAGAAAGGATTAAGGAATTTTAAGATGAAAAATGTATATAAATATTTTGTTTTTTTGTTTATAACCATGGTCTTAACGGGCTGTTCATTAATTGATTCAGCTGTAGAAGAAGAAAAAACGGAGAATAAAAGGGTTAATGTTAGCCTAGAGAAAGCAATTGATGGGGACACTATTTCTGTACGATATAAAGGAAATAAAGAAAGTGTACGTTTTTTGCTTATAGATACACCAGAAACAGCGCATCCTCGTTTAGGAGCACAGCCATATGGGAAAGAAGCGAAAGAATTTACGAAACAAATAGTGGAAAATGCAGATACACTGGAGTTGGAGTTTGATATTGGCCAAAATCGAGATAAGTACGGACGACTCTTGGCATATGTGTATGCAGATGGAGAAATGGTGCAAAAACAATTGCTTCAAAAAGGATTAGCAAGAGTGGCATATATTTATGATCCCAACACGAGATATGTGGATGTTTTCACCACTATTCAAAAAAAAGCACAAAAATTAGGAGTTGGAATATGGTCTGTAGAAAACTATGTCCAGGAAGATGGTTTTCATAAAGAGATTATAACAGACGAAATTTCTAAAGAGAATATGAGCAAGGAATGTTTGATAAAAGGAAATATTACAGCTGATGATAAAATTTATCATACGCCCGATTCTCCTTGGTATAAACAAACAAAAGCAGAAAAAATGTTCTGCACAGAAAAAGAAGCCAAAGCAGCGGGTTTTCGTGCACCTAAATAAGGAGATAGCATAAAGTTATGTTGAAAAGGCCATGTTATTTTTGCGATGGCTGCAGGAAGGTTGCATGCTTGTATTTTTAGAGAAGGAAATTTTCTGCATTCGCCAAAAAAAATTAAGGTGAATAAAAGAGAAATTTGGAAAAATTGGGAGTGAACATAAAAAATCTAGATGAAGAATAACTTCCTGTAGAAGCAAGATTGTTAGCTTTTTTTTATTTATGGGTATGTTAATAGGCAAGAAAGTATAGGAGGATATATCTAAGATGGATACATATAGGATGGAGAAAGAAAGTCAAATGACAAGGAAGTACGTTTTTTTTGTTTTATTTATCGTATTGGCTGGATTGGCTGCATTTATAGGAATTGCTAAATGGGTAACAAGCAAGGATGTAATTGCATTCGATTCCACTGTGATTGCATTTATTCAATCCTTTGTTTCTGACCGTTTTACTCTATTGATGATCGCCATTAGTTTTTTTGGTTCTATAAAGTGGATTGCTGTTGCCTTAATAATCATCGCTTGTTTGTTATGCTGGAAGAAAAAATACGCTCTCGCCCTTTTTTTATTAAGTGCATCTGGGGGAGGAGCCTTATTAAATATAAGTCTAAAGTGGTTTTTTAAACGAGAGCGTCCTGATATCTTGCCAATTGTCATTGAAAAAAGCTATAGTTTTCCTAGTGGCCATTCTATGGGTTCTCTTTTGTTTTATGGAAGTTTAGCATTTGTTGTTCTTCATTTAATGAAACCATCTAAAATAAGAAAGGTTGCCGTCGTGGTGTTTTGTCTGTTTATTTTGCTTATTGGCATAAGCAGAATTTATTTAGGGGTGCATTTTCCGACAGATGTGCTCGGGGGCTATTCAGTTGGCATGGCATTTTTATTTATTTGTATTATTGTTTTTCGTTATTATGAAAAGAAAACAAATAGATAAAAGAAAAATTCAATCAATAGGGTGCTCATAAGCATGGCGAAAATTTGGTTTAGTGGGGAGAAAGATGAAACAGAAAATTATACCAGCTTCTGCAAATATGAAAGAATTTGAACAATTTTTAAAAAGTGATTTTGAAATAGGTGTATTTTTAGAAATTCATATATCTCAATTAAAAAATATAGCTACTATGGCAAAGCATGCAGGGAAAAAAATGATTTATCATGTAGATTTAATTCAAGGACTGAAAAGCGATGATTTTGCAACTGAGTATATTTGCCAAGAATTTAAACCATATGGCCTGATTTCTACTAAGTCATCTGTTATTCAAAAGGCAAAGCAAAAGCATGTGCTGGCAATACAAAGGGTGTTTTTGCTTGACAGCCATGCCATTGAAAAAAGCATCAAGCTAGTAAAAAGGACGCAGCCTGACTATATTGAAGTGTTGCCGGGAGCTATGCCTTGGATGATTGCCGAAATTAAAGAGAAGTTAGATACACCAATTTTGGCAGGAGGATTGATTCGGACTGAAGCAGATGTGGAAAATGCATTAAAGGCTGGAGCTACAGGAATTACTACATCTAAAAAAGAACTTTGGGAAAATTTTGAGTGAGATTGGTTCTGGCGTGCGAGTGCAAGAAAAAAAGTGTTCTGTTTTTTAGAAAATAGAAAAAATTTTTGCATAGTGAAAATGTTTTTATGGTTGACAGCGTTTTCAGATTGTCGTACAATAAATCCACAAGTTAATTTATGTGTCGGAGAAAAAGGAGATGCACAAACAGAAATCACATATTATATATGTGGGAAATTTCTGATGTGCTTCTCCTTTTTTCTTGTTTATCCGGCATGACCGGGCAGTAAAACTCTCACCTAAGGGATGGTGGGAAGAAATGAAAAATCTAGGCGGTAGAAACTAGCCTGCAAAGACCCGATTGGTTCAACTAACAATCAGCGGGGACATGGAAAACTCCCACTGATTGAAGTTTCGCTTTATCCAAAAATGCTTGAGTGCAGAGTGATTGGAAGTTTCAGGTAGATTGATGGATGAAAAAGAAAAGAGGAAAAACGATGACAGCATTTTTGGGAGAAATAATCGGCACAATGATTCTGATTGTAATTGGAGGGGGAGTAGTAGCGGGAGCAAATCTAAAGAAAACGTTTTCTAACAATGGGGGATGGGTTGTTATTACCATTGCATGGGGACTAGCTGTTGTAATGGGAGCATTTGCTGTTGGGAATATTAGCGGTGCACATCTAAATCTAGCTGTTACCATTGCATTTGCGATTTCAGGAGCATTTCCTTGGCATCAGGTTCCAGGTTATATACTTGCACAAGTAATTGGCGGATTACTAGGGGCAGTCATTGTTTATTTGCATTATTTGCCCCATTGGGCGGCAACCGAAGATCCAAGTGCAAAACTAGCCGTGTTTTCAACAAGTCCAGCGATTCCGCATACTTTTTCTAATCTATTAAGTGAGGCGATTGGCACATTTATTTTAGTGTTAGGGTTGCTGTTTATTGGAGCTAATAAGTTTGCAGAAGGACTGAACCCGATTTCAGTAGGGCTATTAATTGTAGCAATTGGCATGTCTCTTGGGGGGACAACAGGATATGCAATTAATCCGGCCCGCGATTTAGGTCCGCGGATTGCTCATTTTATTTTGCCTATTGCAGGAAAAGGAAAGTCTAACTGGGGATATGCTTGGATACCTATTATAGGTCCGGTAATGGGAGCTTCTTTAGCAGCAGTTATTTATCCTTTCATTTATAATGGGGTTATGATTGCAAGTTTTTGGATAGTGATTGCTGCCGATATCATTATACTAGCAGCTGCTTTTTTTGCCTCTAACAATAGAAGCAGAATGATAGTAAAAAAAGCGGCTTAATACATATAATCAATTCTTTTAAATAAGCCAGTTGAAGAGAATAAAATCAGCAGTTTTTAGGGGGATCAACATGGAGAAGTATATTTTATCATTAGATCAAGGGACGACTAGTTCTCGAGCTATTCTATTTAATCAAAAAGGGGAAATTGTTCATTCGGCTCAAAAAGAATTTACACAAATTTTTCCTAATCCTGGCTGGGTAGAGCATAATGCAAACGAAATTTGGGGATCTATTTTATCTGTGATTGCGACCGTTTTATCCGAGTCTGATATAAAGGCTGAGCAAGTTGCAGGAATAGGCATTACCAATCAAAGAGAAACAGCTGTTGTGTGGGATAAAAAAACAGGAGTACCTATCTATCATGCAATCGTTTGGCAATCGCGACAAACAAAAGAAATATGCGAGGAATTAAAGGAACAAGGATATAATGAACTTTTTCGAGAAAAAACAGGGTTATTAATTGATGCTTATTTTGCGGGGACAAAAGTCAAATGGATTTTAGATAATGTAAAGGGAGCTAGACAGAAAGCAGAAAATGAAGAATTGCTGTTTGGCACGATTGACACATGGCTAATATGGAAACTTTCCGGAGGGAAAACTCATGTAACGGATTATTCCAATGCCTCTAGAACGCTGATGTTTAATATTTATGATTTACAATGGGATGATGAGTTATTGAATATCTTAACAGTGCCCAAATCAATGCTTCCAGAAGTAAAACCTTCTTCGGCGATTTATGGATATACTGTAGATTATCATTTTTTTGGTGAAAATATTCCAATTTCAGGAGTAGCAGGGGATCAGCAGGCGGCGCTTTTTGGGCAAGGATGCTTTGAAGAAGGAATGGTAAAAAATACTTATGGAACTGGCTGTTTTATGCTTATGAATACAGGGGAAAAAGCAGTAAAATCAGAGCATGGACTATTAACAACAATAGCATGGGGATTAAATGGAAAAGTAGAATATGCATTAGAGGGAAGCATTTTTGTTGCAGGCTCTGCTATTCAATGGCTTAGAGACGGGTTAAGAATGATAAAAGATGCAAAAGACAGCGAATTATATGCTTGTCGTGTTTCCTCTACTGATGGCGTCTATGTTGTGCCGGCTTTTGTTGGACTTGGTACCCCTTATTGGGATAGTGATGTAAAAGGAGCAGTATTTGGAGTGACAAGAGGCACAACAAAAGAACATTTTATCCGAGCAACTTTAGAATCTTTGGCATATCAGACAAGAGATGTACTTTCTGTTATGCAGAGCGATTCTAATATGAAAGTGAAAACATTGAGAGTAGACGGGGGAGCTGTAAAAAATGACTTTTTAATGCAATTCCAAGGTGATATAGTTGATGTTCCAGTAGAAAGGCCTGTTATCAATGAAACAACGGCTTTAGGCGCTGCTTATTTAGCAGGTTTAGCAGTTGGTTTTTGGAAAAGCAAACAAGAAATTTCTGAAAAATGGAATTTAGAGAAATCCTTTCAGCCGAAAATGAATCAGGCTGAGCGAGAAGTTTTATATGGAGGCTGGAAAAAGGCCATTCATGCGGCGATGGCTTTTAAATAAAAAGAAAGATCCATCAGATTGTCTAAAAAAACATTTTTATAAAAATATTGTAAATACTATGAAAATATAGATTTTTATGGTATGATAAAGTCAAGTTAATAACATGTCTGGAGAAAATGGAGAGACCACAAGTCGTTATCAATTATTGGTAATGTTGCTTTGTGGTCTCTTTTTGTTTTTTTACTAATCGAATCAATTGGGGGAATAAAACATGCAAATGACAAATAGACAAGAAATAGAACAACAATTAAAGATGCAAAAATATGAAGTATTAATCATTGGCGGGGGAATAACGGGCGCTGGAATCGCTCTTGATGCAGCAACGAGAGGGATGAAAACAGCTCTTGTCGAAATGCAGGATTTTTCAGCTGGCACATCAAGCCGCTCAACAAAACTTGTTCATGGCGGCCTTAGGTATTTAAAGCAGTTAGAAGTTGGCATGGTAGCAGAAGTAGGCAAAGAAAGAGCTGTTGTATATGAAAACGGTCCACATGTTACAACACCTGAATGGATGCTGCTTCCTTTCCATACAGGAGGAACTTTCGGCAAGTTTACAACAAGCATCGGGCTTAGAGTGTATGACTTTTTAGCAGGGGTAAAAAAAGCAGAGCGCAGAAAGATGTTTTCAAAAGAAGAAACCTTATTAAAAGAGCCGCTAATAAAAAAAGAAAATTTAAAAGGCGGCGGTTATTATGTAGAGTATCGCACAGATGATAGTCGATTAACAATAGAGGTAATGAAAAAAGCGATTGAAAAAGGGACTGATGCACTTAATTATACAAAAGTGGAAAAGCTGCTTTATGATAAAAAAGGAAAAATTAACGGAGCTTTTGTAAAAAATATGCTGACAGGAGAAAAATACTCTATTTTTGCTGAATATGTGGTGAATGCAGCAGGTCCGTGGGTAGATGTCATTCGTGAAATCGATGGCAGCAAAAAAGGAAAAGCGCTTCAATTGACAAAAGGTGTTCATATTGTAATTGATCAAAGCAAATTTCCATTGAAGCAAGCTATTTATTTTGATACACCAGATAAGCGTATGGTTTTTGCCATTCCAAGAGAAGGAAAAGCATATGTGGGAACAACAGATACATTTTATGGAGATGATCCTGTTAGCCCGACTGTGCAAGCAGAGGATCGAGACTATCTAATCAATGCTATCCACTATATGTTTCCATCAGTAAAAATTTCCCCAGCAGATATTGAGTCCAGTTGGGCGGGAGTCAGACCTTTAATATTAGAAGATGGAAAAGATCCTTCGGAGATTTCCCGCAAAGATGAAATTTGGGAATCTGAATCTGGTTTAATTACCATTGCAGGAGGAAAATTAACAGGCTATCGGAAAATGGCTCAAACGGTTACGGATTTAGTAGCCAAACATTTTGAGCAAAATGGAAAAAAATTCGGAACTTGTCTAACTAAACATTTGCCTATTTCAGGGGGGGATGTAGGAGGATCGAGACAGTTTAAAGAGTTTCAGTTGAAAACCCTGCAAAAAGGAGTAGATGCTGGTCTGACAGAATCAGATGCACTGGCAATTGTCAATAAATATGGAAGCAATGCAGAGTTCATCTATCAATTGGTGAAAGAAAATAAACAGGAGGCGTCAGTCTATTCATTGCCGCTGCTTCTATGGGCAATGATCCGTTATGCAATGGAAAGGGAAATGGCTGTAACACCTGTGGATGTACTGTTAAGAAGAACAGGGCTAATTTTATTTGATATACAAGAAGTGCAGACTTATAAAGACCAGGTTGTTCAATATATGGAAGATTATTGGAGTTGGAGCAAGGAAGAAAAGGAGAAGTTTATAAAAGAATTGGAAAAAGAAATTTTAAATGCAACTGTATCAGAGGAGGGAGAAAACAAAGCAAAATTAGCTTAATTAGATGATTAGAATAAAAATTCCTATTATTTACAAATGGTCTGTGGTTGACTATTTGTAAATAATAGGATATGATACTACCTGTATGTATTTGAGGTTTAGAACGGAATTATGTAATAATGTGTAAGTTAAACAATATGTAAGCACAATAAAAAACAAACTGCAAAATTAGATTTACACTTCAACCCATCTTCAAAAACACATTTCTTATTCTTCTGTAATTAGCGGATTAATCCTTCCATTTTTTAATACAATCAGTAATGTATTTTTGCCGTTCTTATGAAACATCCTAAATTCAAACTGGCACGGTCTAGGAACCGTAAGGATGAAAGAGAGGTAGGGCTTTCATTGTTTTAGGCGAAAACACGCTAAATTTTTCTGTGCGACTCGGATTTTTTCGACTGCATGAAAAAGTGTTATTCCTTAAATATATGCCACATAAAAACAGTGTTTCCTTTTTAAAAGGCACTGTTTTTTTCATTTTGCCGCTGTTTTTTAAAAAGATAGACAGTTTAGAAAAAACAATATTTAAATTGCAAACAAGCTATGTTATGATACGTTTGTAAAAGAAATTACACAGTAACTGACGACAATAATGGAACTAACCATATGGGAGCTGTGTATGTATCGCCGGTCGTCTGGGCAAAAGATGCAAATAGTCATCTTTTAACATTTTTCCGGAGGGATATATATGACTGAGAAACTTATACTAGATGGAAATGCAGTAGCGAACGCAGTAAAGGAAGATTTAAAGGCAAGAATTGAAGATTTAAAAGTAAAAGGGATAACGCCTTGTTTAGCAACGATTTTAGTTGGGGATGATCCCTCAAGTGAAACGTATGTGAAAATGAAAGGAAATGCATGTGCACGTCTTGGGATCGATTCAAAAAAAATTCATTTAGATAAAGAAACGACAACAGAAGAATTGCTGGAGGTTATTTACCAATTAAATGAAGATGCAAATGTGCATGGAATTTTGCTGCAGCATCCTGTACCGCACCAAATTGATGAAAGAAAAGCATTTGAAGCAATTGACATTGAAAAAGATGTAGATGGTGTAACAAGTTTCGGCTATGGACAAACAGCATTAGGGTTTGGCAAATATCCATCCTGCACACCTGCAGCCATTCTTAAAATAATGGAATATTATAATATTAATGCAAGCGGCAAACATGCTGTTGTAGTTGGCAGAAGTCCAATTCTTGGAAAACCAGTTTCGGCATTATTGCTAAACGCAGATGCAACAGTGACAACATGCCATTCTCGTACAGAAAATCTTGCAAGTCATGTAAAACAAGCAGATATTATCATTGCAGCTGTAGGGAAACCTAATTTTATTCAGGGAGATTGGGTAAAACCAGGAGCGATTATTTTAGATGCAGGTTATAATAAAGGCAATATTGGCGATGTTGATTATGAAGCGTGTTTAAAACAAGCTTCTGCCATTACTCCAGTGCCAGGAGGAGTAGGGCCTGTTACAATCAGCATGCTGTTAAAGCATACAGTTGATTCAGCAGAAAAAAGCGTTTAATAGTTTAGTAGAATAAAAAAGTTTATTTGACAAATAGGAATAAATTTTATATGATATATGTAACGCAATTAAGTTCGGTATATGTTTTATGGATAAGTGGTCGTAGCTGCAAACGATGTAGGCGATTTAATCCCTGCATATAAAGGGTGCGACCTTTTATGTAGCGAAGATTTATCGATTCCTAAAAGTTATATTAGGTGCTTAAAGGTGTAACACAATTTTGGAGGTTTTACAAATGAACACAGGTAAAGTAAAATGGTTTAATGCAGAAAAAGGTTTCGGTTTCATCGAGTCTACAGAAGGTCAAGACGTATTCGTTCACTTCTCAGCTATCCAAACTGAAGGTTTCAAAACTTTAGAAGAAGGTCAAGAAGTTACTTTTGAAATCGTTGAAGGTAACCGTGGACCACAAGCTTCTAACGTTACTAAAGCTTAATTAAAGCACTTTTTATTAAAAGGTGATGCCTTTCTAAAATGCATCATCTTTTTTATTGACAAAGACAGTATTCCTTTCTTTTAAAGGATTTTCACTTATCCATTTCATGTACTCCATTTCTTTCATCCGTTTCCTATCCACCTATTTCCCGCTTATTGAAGTATATAGAATAAGGGACAAATTATCTTTATTGTTTTGGAAATGAAAAAAAGTGAAGTAAAATGGAGAGTATATATTTATACATTTTTAAAATAATACGCTCTGCTAAAGATATTTCAAAACAGATTATATTTTCTTTTCATTGGAAAAAATAAATGAAGGTTTTTTGTTATGTTTTTTTGACATTATAATTTTGTATGATTACAATCTTACGGTATAAAAAACATTCTATATGCTTTGACATTTGTTCATTCATTAGACAGTATCGATTTGCAGAGCCAAATACAAGGAGGAAAAAGTATTGACAACTTTTTCAGATTTTAATTTAAGCAGCAGTTTAGAGAAAGCATTATCAAATATGGGGTTTGAAGAACCAACTCCAATTCAGGCACAAGCGCTACCAATCGCCCTTTCAGGAAAAGACATGATTGGACAAGCACAAACTGGTACAGGTAAAACAACAGCTTTTGGTGTACCGTTATTAGAAGCTATTGAAGTAGGCAAAGCAGTACAAGGTTTAGTACTAGCGCCAACAAGAGAATTAGCAGTTCAAGTAGCAGAAGAACTTAATCGCATTGGTGCAGTTAAAGGAATTCGTACATTGCCGGTATATGGCGGACAAGACATTAATCGCCAAATTCGCGGCTTAAAAAAGAAGCCAGAAATCATTGCTGCAACACCAGGACGTTTAATTGATCATATCGAGCGCAAAACAATTCGTTTGCAAGATTTGAAAATGATCGTATTGGATGAAGCGGATGAAATGCTGAATATGGGTTTTATCGATGATATCGAAAGAATCTTAAGTGAAACGCCTGAAAGCCGTCAAACTTTATTATTCTCTGCTACTATGCCAAGAAGAATCCAATCATTGGCAGAACGTTTTATGAAAGAGCCAGAAATAGTAAAAGTAAAAGCAAAAGAAATGACGGTTACAAATATTGAACAGCATTATATGGAAGTTCAAGAACGCCAAAAATTTGACGTTCTATGCAGTCTGTTAGATATTCAATCACCAGAACTTGCAATCGTTTTTGGACGTACAAAAAAGCGTGTTGATGAAGTAGTAGAAGGTTTGATTAAACGAGGCTATTCAGCTGAAGGTATCCATGGAGATATTCCACAAGGGAAACGCGATCAAGTTATTCGTCGTTTTAAAGAACAAACAATTGATATTATGGTAGCAACAGATGTAGCAGCACGTGGTTTAGATATTAGTGGTGTTTCTCATGTTTATAACTTTGATATTCCACAAGATCCAGAAAGTTATGTACACAGAATTGGGCGTACAGGTCGTGCAGGTAAAAAAGGACTTGCGATTACATTTGTGTCACCAAGAGAATTAGATCACTTGCGCATTATTGAAAATGTAACGAAAAAGAAAATGACGAAAAAGCCAATTCCATCTTTAACAGATGTATTAGCTGGAAGCCAACAAGCAACGATTAATAAAATTACAAAAACAGTAGAAGAAAATGCGTATGCAGAATACAAACGTGTAGCAGAAAGTCTTTTAGAAGAGCAGGATTCTGTGACATTGCTTGCTGCAGCATTAAAGTTGCTAACGAAAGAGCCGGATGCAACGCCTGTTAAATTAACAGCTGTTGAGCCACTTCGTTCGAAAAAGCCGAAAAAAGAGTATCGTTCTGGTTCTGGTGGCGGTGGACGTCGTCGTCGCAGTGACCGTCCTAGCGGAGAGCGCAACAATTATGACCGCAATCGCGGCGGCGGTTCTGGTGGAGAAAGAAGAAGCAGAAGCCGTAATAAAAGCAATTAATAACTAACAATTTTTAAGTTTTTTGCCTAAAATAAGATTTTTATCCAAATAAACGATTAAATCGACAAAATTTGGGTACACTGAATAAATGAAGGATATTTTTTAAGAATATCCTTCTTTATTCAAATCTAGGAGGCAATATATAATGGCAACAGGCAAAGTAAAATGGTTTAATTCTGAAAAAGGTTTTGGATTCATTGAAGTAGAAGGTGGAGAAGATGTGTTTGTTCATTTCTCTGCTATTCAAACAGAAGGCTTTAAAACATTAGATGAAGGCCAAGAAGTTAATTTCGATATAGAGCAAGGTGGACGCGGACCACAAGCTGTAAATGTAACGAAAGCTTAACTATAACAAAGAGTCCCAATTAGCGGGCTCTTTTTTTGTGGAAGTGAATGTAATCGTTTGTTTTTGTTTTGTAATAGATAAATCAATAGAAGAGTATAAAAATAAATATTTGAATAAAAAGCTGGATGACAGTGTTTTTAGTGAAACAAGGGTTATATTTTGCTAAAAACAAAAAGATTCTATAAAATAGAGTGATGAAAGAGGTGTAATAATTGAAAGAATATACAGTGGAATTTCATAAAGAAGATGGAATGGGCAATATGGTTGTAACCAAATTAAATGAAGATGATTTTAACGCAGCGACAAGTGGTGGAACAAGACAACTGTTTGAATTGGATACGAATATTGGCTTTTTTATTTATTTTGATGCAGTTGATGAAGCTGGAAAAGAATCTTATTTAGTTCTTCAATATGAGGAAGAAAAAGAAGAACCGGCAGCGTGCTATTCATTTGAATTAAAGGATTTTTATCAATTTGTGGCGCTTCATCTGAATGATTTGCAATTAGATGAAGCAGAGGAAGAAGAGGAAGAGGCATTTGGCCCCATCCACTATTTGGCCCATTTAATGCATCATATCGTAGAAGATGGAAAAGCAGTAGAGGCTTAAAATGAAAAGGACTATCCAAAATAATGGAATAGTCCTTTTTTAACGATGTGAAAATCAGCAAAATTATTCTGCCTCGGTAAAATGTTCTTTGCAAAATGCTGTTATTTCTGCTAATTCTTCTTCCTCTAATGCAAAATCCAAGTATTTATCTTCAATACTGTTATAAAAGTGATAATTTAAGATTTTTCCGTGATCTTCCTCTATGAAAAACAACACTTTTAATTGCAAACCTTGTTCTGATGCAAGATCATCCTCTTCTTCTACTTCTAAGCTTAAAAAGTATTCATATCGTTCCCCTGATAAAATTCCTGTAGGGTCATTAATTTTTTCGATCGTATATTCTCTAATTTCCATATATTTATCCTCCTTTAAGAGAAAAGCAGTTCCCTCATATGTACATACTAAAAAATAATAGCACAATCTATCTGCAAAAAGCCAATTCTTTTTTTTAGAAACAGAAAAGGATGAATATAATATTTTTGGTGAAATTCCCGCATATTGACATTTTCATAGGATGTGTTATAATGAAAGAATGAGTTCTTTTAGTTTATAATAGTTGCTTATTTTAGGTATTAATTGTGTTTTCTAGCGATAAGTTTTTTTATTAAAAAAAACTTTATGGAGGTGCTTCATTTGGCAATGGGTTTTGGCAGAAAAAATAATGAAGAAGTTGTAAAAGAAGAAGTAGCGATTTGGGATTGTGTATCGGATACATGTAAGTGTTGGATTAGGGACAATTTTAAGAGCAGTGAAAAACCAAAGTGCCCAATTTGCGGAAGTGACATGGTAGCAACGACAAGGGAACTTCAAGTGGTAAATAACAATAGCATCTATTCTAAATAAAATAATATAAAAAGGATAAAATCCAATGGATTTTATCCTTTTTTAATTTTTAGCTGCTGCTTACCACTTTCATTAAAAAGGGGATAAGAGAACTTCCCCAAATAACAGTTATCCAGGCTGCAAGAATCATCGCAAGAGTAGAAAAGGTTGCTTCTTGTTCGCCAATTTCCATTGCTTTTGATGTTCCGACTCCGTGAGCTCCCATTCCTAGTGCCAATCCTTTTGCAATTGATGACTTTAATGCCAAAAACTTAATAGCATAAGGGCCAATGATTCCCCCTATTATTCCTGTTATTATAACAAAAACAGTTGTTAGAGTTGGAAGACCGCCAATTTCTTCAGATACTTCTATCGCAATCGGTGTGGTAATAGATCTTGGAATAAGGCTAATAATAAAATCAGATTGAAGATTTATTAAAATAGATAAAAAATAGGAAGAAATAATTGCTACTAATGTTCCTGTTGTTACACTTATAACGATAACAACAAAGTATTTTTTTAATAAGTGCCAATGTTTATAAATGGGAACAGCAAAAGCAATGGTTGCAGGACCTAATAGATGAGTTAATACCTTAGAGGATTGCATATAGCTGTTTGCGGAAATATGGAATAAACTGATAAATAAAATTAATAAAATAGGCGTTAAAAGCAATGGATGCAATAGTGGATTATTCCATTTTTTATAGCCCCATTTTGTAAAACGATAAAATAAATAGGTAAGTACTGTCAATAAAATAATTTTCATTTGGAAAGACTTCTCTTTCTATTATAGATTTTCTCTGCTGTATAGCCTGTTGCGACCATGACAGTGAAAGTGCTGATGGCAATTAATAGAATGGTTTCTATTCCCTTTATATTAAAAATTTCCTCATAGTTCACTATTCCAACTGCTGATGGGATAAAAAATAACAGTAGCTCCGCTAACAGCCAAGCCGCCCCTTTTTCTATCCATTCTACTTTGACTACTTTAGTGAATAAGGAGATAAGTAAAATAATAAGCCCCACCATAGAAGCTGGGATAGGGAGAGCTATAATCATTTTAATTGCCATTCCTAATAATAAAAATATATGGAGAAACAAAATTTGCAAAAGGATAACAATAAATTTTTTCAAAATGATCACCTTCCCTTCCATAAAAATTTTCTAGAAAATAACATAAATTATTTTTGGATAAGATAATCATACGTTATGTATTATTATTCGTATAATACATAGTTATTATATTTACTATAACTAAAAGTTATAGTAAATATATAAAAGGCTTTCATAAAAGGGGTAACGCTTACATTTGTACTTATTTTTTGTCAAGAGAAATATGAAATCTTCTCTTATTTTATGACAAAATCGATAAATCTTTTTCCAGCTACAGATAAATAACGTTCTTTTTTTGTAATAATTGCTAATTCCCACTTTGTTATAGGCTTTAAATCGATAATTCTAACATGTTTATTGGTAATTCGATTGCAAATCGATTCAGGAAGCATGCTGATTCCCAGATTAGCTGCAACAATTTCGGCAATAAAATCCCATTGAGAACTTTTAAAAATAATTTTTGGTTCAAAACCTTCTTGAATACATTTTTGTCGCATAATTTCATAAAGAGCGAATTCTTCACTATAAAAAATAAATTCTACATCGCGAAGCTCCTTCATATGAACGACTTTTCTTGTGGACAATTCATGCTGCTCATTTACAATTAATTTCATTTTTTCTTGTACAAATGGAAATATATGAAATGCTTCACTTTCAATTGGCAATACAGATACACCAATTTCAAATTCCCCTTCTTCAACACTTTTGGCCACTTTAGCTGCTCCATATTCTTTGATATTGATATGTATGTTTGGATAGGCACGATGAAAGGCAGCAATCACTTTTGGAAAAAATAAACTGCCGATAATAGGAGGAATGCCGATAGTAATAGTTCCTCGGGTTAAATTTGTCATATCATGAAGCGTAGCAGACATTTCTTCTACTTGCGCAATGATTTTTACAGCATAATCATAGACAATTTGACCAGCATCTGTTAGTTCATGGGTTTTATTGGAACGATGAATTAAGGTAATGCCAACCTCTTCTTCTAAACTTTTAATCACCTTACTTAAAGCGGGTTGGGATATATGCAGTGTTTCTGCTGCTTTTGTAATATTTTTTTGCTTTACTACTTCAATAAAGTATGTCAGTTGCCGAATCTCCAACCTTTTTCTCTCCAATCTTTTTATAGAATCTTTTTATTACGCATTAACGGGCAGTATGACCCTCATCTTGAGATGATAAGAGAAGACGAGAAATCTAGGTGGGCAGAAACTTGCTCGTAAAAGTCTGATTGGCTCAATTAGCAATCAGTGAGGGAAAACCCCACTGATTGAAGTTTCTCTTTATTTTACCGATATTTTCAAGGGAAAACAATTTGTATATAAAATATGATTATCATAAAGTGCCACTTCATAATGGAGAATTTTTGTCCATTTAGATTTCTCTTTTCCTTCCACCCCTTAATAGAGAAGGTTAATGTTCATTAATGGGTGGCTTTACCGGAAGATTTTTAAACAAAAATAAAAAGAGGTTTAAGAAAAATAAAATGGGGTAAACACAATATAACGATGGTTGAAAGGTGTGTGAGAAGATGTACATTTTTCACGAATTGAAGGAAAAAAAGATGAAAGCTAACTGGAAAGATAATTTATTGGAAAATAAAAAATTTAAAAATTTATACAGCAATAAAAATAAGATAGAAGTATTGGTGAAAAAAATTCATATAAATAAAAATATTCGCTGATAGTATAGGTAGAGTTAGATGGCAGGTTTAAGGATGTCCCATTAGAAGTCTTGAATAGTTGCGCAGCTAAAATAGAATGCAACAAACTTCTAAGGGACATTTCTTTATATTAGGAATGAGCCGGAGCTTCTAATAAATAATCTTCAAATACTTTATAAATAATTCCATTTTCCTCTATAAAATTAGCGCTTTCTAATTGTTTTGTACGGACAACATAAACGGATTTAACAAAAATATGAAGTGCTTCATCCTCTGATAATCCATGAATTTTTTGAATTAGCTGACTGTTTGTGCTGTAATTTGATAAGCGGATCAGAAATTCTTTTGGATAATCCTTTGGCAATTTGCCAGTCTCTTCTTTAAAAATACCCCCTTGTCCTTCAATTTCGACGTGATGTATTATTTCTGATAATTCCATCAAAGTAAATATCTCCATTGATTAAAAACACCTCTTTCCTAACTAGTATTATAACAGGGCTGTAAATGCTAGTAAATTAATGTTTGCTAATCTTATGTAATAGTCTGAATTTTGTAACGGAATAAACTGTTATATAAAAGGTTATTTCCATTTAATCTGCAAAATGACTACTTGTTTAAAAAAAATAAGGAACAATCCATTTTCAAGTGATAAAATATAAAAGAATAAAAAGTGGTAAGGAGTTTTTGTCAGTATGTGTAAAGAAAATAATAAAATGTATTATATGGTGAAAGAATTTCATCAAGCATTTGGACATGAAGTGAAAAATAGTCCAACTGCTATATCAGAAGAAACAGCACTTAACCGGGCTGTTTGGACTGGGGAGGAAATAGTTGAATTTCTTTATGCCACAGCTGCAGGCAAGGAAGATAAGTTTAATGAACTATTCCAAGGGCTGCTTTTAGGGCTAGAAAAGGCTGCAGAGAAAATAACAGCAGAAAAAAAACCAGTAGAAGATGTATTAGTGGCACAAATGGATGCATTAACAGACATTGAATATTTTAATCAAGGCAGTTTTGTGATTGCTGGAGTGGAGCCTTTTAATTTATTTCAAATCGTGCAAAATGCCAATATGGGCAAACTTTTTCCAGATGGCAAACCAAGATTTAGAGAAGGGGACGGGAAAATTATTAAACCCCCACATTGGGAAGCAGAATTTGCACCAGAAGGAAAACTGAAATTAGAGATAGAGAGACAAAAAAGGGGAGAATAAAAACATTCTTCTCTCAAGACTGCCCACAAAAGGTCACAAGAGCCTGTGCTCTTGTGACCTTTTGTTCAGATAAACTTTAAAAATTTTCGAGTTTATCTACAGTCTGAGGAGAAGGATAAAACATTCTCCTCTTTTTGTTTGCTCTCAACTATTTTTATAAAAAGAAGCTGGAATAAAAATGGTTGGATTGCCGGAAACATATGGGCCTACTTCGTATTGCTGGAAGATCAAATAGATGCCTCCATCTGCAAAGTAAAAATGTGTTTGATTGGTTATTTGAAAAGATGAAAAGTCCTTTGAATCTGGGTAAAAAATATCAGGTTGTTTCAACATATAGCTTTTTGTATATGCTGTAACTTTTTTATATATCTTTTTGCTAGGGAATAAGTTATCAAGCGTATATTTCTGACCTGTCTTTAAATCGAAGTTATAGCTTGTGACGGTTGTGCTTCCATGAGCTCCTCCTGTAAATTGATAATCGTACAGCAGGAGGCTTAGCTTATTATGCTTATTGTATTTGACCTCATAGTTTGTTGTATATTCATAGATGCAGGCAGAAGGAGAATCTTTGCAAATATTTGTATTCTTTATATTTTTCATTTCTTGCATCAATGCTTCATAATTTTCTGCTGATTTTTTTATATGTTTGGTTAAGGAAACATTTATTTTTTTCTCTGCTGTTTTGTTTGTTAAACCAGAAACATAAGGATAGATGAGCTGTGAATTCTGCTGATACTTTTTTGCCGTCACTGCTGCATTGTTTATTGGCGCTGCACTTGTATAGTGGGGTGGCAGGAGACAAAAAAGAAAAGTGAATATAATACTACATATAAACATGGATGGAATGGAACGCATTTTATTCTCCTTATCTTGTTTTTATCATTTATTATCAATTTTTGAGCTCCACCTAATGGATGATAAGAGAAACTGTTTAGGTGGGCAGAAACTTGTTGAGTAAAAGCCTGATTGAAGTTTCACTGTATAGGATAAGTAGAATAAAGGAAAACATACATGACGTTTTATAAAATAATAAAAAATATAGTATGGATAAGATACTATGGCAGTAACAGATAATCCTAAAGGATGGGATTTTTTAATGGATTAATGGACAAGAATTAGAGATGATTGCGGGAGAGCAAAAGCGGCGTGGAGCCAGCCTATAAATTAGTAAGAGATTTAATTGTATTTACTGATTTGCGTTTACTCTTAGCAGATAAGCAAGGTTTAGCAGGAATAAAGATGATTTCCATATAAAAGCATTTATCGTTTTAGTGTGGAAACAGCAGGCCCCTTTGATCTAGATGCAGAGTTGAAAATTTGGATAAGTGCAATGCAGCCGACAATTTGAAAAAGATAAAACTATTTAAGAGGTGCAAAAAGCGATGAAGGCGCATGTGGCAAAAGCATAGATAACAACATTTTTTTATAACTAAAGCAATGCTTCTAGAAAATAAAAAAAGCAGAGTATGACATTTGTCATGTTATGTATATGACATGTATGTCTTCATAAGTTTATCCCTTTTTTTTATACTTATTATATTGATAAAAAAAGGGGATAAAAGACATGAATATCCAAAATTTAAAGCAATTGCGTAAAGCCGTTTCGCCTTTTGAAAAGCCCAAAACGAAAAACAGTCTATGGCAATTGATTAATACAGTGGTTCCGTTTTTTGTGTTATGGGTATTGGCATATCAAAGCTTAACGATTTCTTATTTATTGACATTGGCTTTTGCCATTCCAGCAGCAGGATTTTTGGTAAGAATCTTTATTATTTTTCATGACTGCTGCCATTTTTCGTTTTTTAAGAATCGCAGAGCCAATAAAATACTAGGAACACTTACTGGAATCCTCACATTATTTCCATACAATAAATGGCAGCACAGTCATTCTGTTCACCATGCAACGAGCGGCAATTTAGATAAGCGGGGAACAGGGGATTTATGGATGATGACGGTAAATGAATATATGGAAGCATCCTTTTTTACGAAAATAAAATATCGTTTATACCGTAATCCAATTGTTATGTTTGGATTAGGCCCTATTTACGAATTTCTGATTATGAATCGTTTTAACAGAAAAAACGCCCGAATTCAGGAAAGGCTAAATACGTATTTAACGAACATTTCCCTTGTTGCAATCATCTTTTTACTTGGATCTGTATTGGGATGGACATCCTTTTTGCTGGTGCAGCTTCCAATTTTTCTTCTTTCAGGCAGCATGGGAGTTTGGCTGTTTTATGTTCAGCATACATTTGAGGATACGTATTTTGAAGAAGATAAGAATTGGGATTATGTAAAGGCTGCTGTTGAAGGGAGTTCTTTCTACAAGCTGCCAAAATGGATGCAATGGCTGACAGGAAATATTGGCTATCATCATGTGCATCATTTAAGCCCAAGAGTTCCAAATTATATGCTGGAAGAAGTTCATAACCAAACAACGCCCTTGCAAAATGTGCCAACAATCACATTAGCCACAAGTTTAAAATCATTAAAGTTTCGTTTATGGGATGAAGAAAGCAACCAATTTATTGCTTTTTATGAATTAAAAAACTCTGCATCCATCCGACGATTGAAGGCTTCTAAAACAGAAGTTTAAGCATATATGTCTTTTCACTGAAGAAGCAGCTATCTTTTTTATTGCTTATAGCCAGAAATTATGTTGGCGCCGATTTAGGCATTCACATGATGGAATAAGCTTTATAAAAGTAGTTGCTTATTTATGTTAATATAACAAGTAATACGGTTTATCTGTGATCCTTTGTACAGATATTTATAAATAAAGGGGTAGTTATGATAAAAAAAAGGAATATTTTGCAGAATAATACAGGAATCTCTTTTTATATCTGGACATTACTAACGATTTTGCCATTTTATTTTATTTTTCATGCGTCTAAAACAGCCGATGTAGTGATAGGAATCCTTTTAACGGCGCTCTTTTTTTTGCTTTATACCATTGCATATAAAACAAAAGGGTGGCCGATTTATATCTGGACATCTTTGTTGATTGCAATGTCTATTGCGGCTACTTATTTTTATAGTTATGTATATTTTGCTTTTTTCTTATCCTATTTGATTGGAAATATAAAAAAACATCTGCCATTTATTATTTTGTATATTGTACATGTAGTGTTGACTTCTCTTGCTATCAATATAAAATTCATTTTGCAAGATGAACTATTGCTTAAGCAGCTGCCATTTGTGCTTATTATTTGGTTAGGTGTTATTCTTTTTCCATTAACGATATATAATCGCAAAAAAACAGGACAATTAGAAGAAAAGCTGGAAGATGCAAACAAACGAATCTCGGAACTGGGAAAATTAGAAGAAAGGCAGCGAATTGCCAGGGATCTTCATGATACACTTGGACAAAAACTTTCTCTTATTGGCTTAAAAGCGGATCTAGCAAAAAAATTAATTTATAAAGATCCTGAAAAAGCAAAATCAGAGTTAAAAGATGTTCAGCAAACGGCCAGAACCGCTTTAAACGAAGTAAGAGTGATGGTTTCTTCGATGAGAGGCATTAAATTAAAGGAAGAAATAGTCCTTGTAGAACAAATTCTTCAAGCAGCAGATATTAAATTTATATGCAATAAAGCTTTCATTTTATCGAAGCTTTCTCCCATTGCAGAAAATATTTTAAGCATGTGTTTAAAAGAAGGGGTTACGAATATCGTTAAACATAGTAACGCAACTGTTTGCAGGGTTAAAATCGAAGAAAACGCAACAGAGGTGCAATTAATTATTCAAGATAATGGCGAATCGATTGTGACAGAAAAGGATTTTGCCAAAGGTCATGGATTAGTCGGCATGCGGGAACGATTAGAATTTGTCAATGGAAGTTTACATGTACAATCAGACCAAGGAACCAATTTAACGATAAAGGTGCCCAAAGATGTAAAACAAGTAGAAAAGGAGGGAGTATATGATTAAGATTGTAATTGCAGAAGATCAGCGCATGCTTTTAGGTGCATTAGGTTCATTGCTTGATTTAGAGGATGATATGACGGTTGTCGGCAAAGCGAATAATGGAATGGAAGCTATTGAATTAGTGCAAAAGTTAACTCCAGATATTTGCATCATGGATATTGAAATGCCAGGAAAAACAGGATTAGAGGCAGCGGAAGAATTAAAAGAAGAAAGCTGTAAAGTCATTATTTTGACCACTTTTGCAAGATCAGGATATTTCGAGCGGGCTTTAAAAGCAGGAGTGAGCGGTTATTTGCTGAAAGATAGCCCCAGTGAAGAACTGGCTTCAAGCATTCGCAGCGTAATGACGGGAAAACGAGTCTATGCTCCTGAATTGATTGATGATATGTATAAAGAAGAAAACCCTCTGACTGAGCGGGAAAAAGAAGTGCTTAGCTTAGTTGCAGATGGAAAAAACACAAAAGAAATAGCAGACGAACTTTCCATTAAAACAGGCACAGTGCGAAATTATATCAGCATGATTTTAGATAAATTAGAAGTGAAAAACCGCATTGAAGCAATCTCAAGGTTTAAGGAGAAGGGCTGGTTTAAATAAAGTGAAACTTCAATCAGGATGGGGATTTCCACTTCCCCATCCTGATTGTTAATGGATTTACTCAGCAAGTTTTTATCCGGCTAGATTTTTCGTTTTCTTTTATAATCTTGAGATAAGAAGCAAAAGCCATTAATGTGTGATAAAGCTGCGGCAAGGAAAAGAATGAAAACGGATTCGTTATCCCGATATCTAGTACATAGGGATAATGAATCGCACTGTTGAATCAGTATAAAATCAGAAAAATAGCAAGAATTCGATCACCTATAGAGAGAAATCGATAGAAAAGTGGTATGTTTGTTATAATAGTATTTTTAAGCGCAAAAGGAGCATCCACTGGCTGAAACTTTAACCTAGAGGACAGCTCCGTTTCTATTAATTCTGCTTTGCAATTCGTTTGCGAATAAACCAAACGATAGCAGCTATTCCTGCAAATGCAATTAAAAAGTAGACAATGTTAGAATAAACATCCATATAATGAACAATATTTTCCCACGATCCCCCTACCATTGCACCTATTTTAATTAAAATAAAATTCCAAATAAGTGTTCCGATTGTAGTCAGAAGTAAAAAGATTCCAAAATTCATACGAGCCATTCCGGCAGGCAAGGAAATTAAACTTCTGATAAGGGGAATGAACCGGCAAAAAAAGACAGTCCAGTTACCGTATTTAGTAAACCAGCTATTTGCTTTATGCAAATCATCTTTTGTTAAACGAACAATATGGCCGTATTTATCAATTATTTTTTCCATTCGATTCATATCAAGAAATGATCCGATCCAATAAAGAATAATTGCTCCAACAACAGAACCAATTGTTGAAATAGCTACTACTCCAGCTATAGAAAGACTTGTAGTTGTAGTCATAAAGCCACCAAATGTCAAAATGACTTCTGATGGAATAGGAGGAAAAATATTTTCCAATGTAATGAGTAGAAAAATTCCAAAGTACCCAAATTCCTCCATCATATTTGTAATCCAATTTTCCATGCAACACACTCCTTGAAATGATTGATTATATAAATCAGCTGATTAATTTAGCTCGCTTATTCGGACAGTAAGGATTCCTGCAGACTGATTGTTAAGCAACATACTAAAATCAATAATAGTATGAGGAGAAAAAAGATCCTCCTAGAATAGTAATATAAAATATTGGTTTTGTGAAATCATTTCATTAAAAACAAATGAAAATTTAATGAAAGTATAATGAAAAACAAAAACAGAAAAATAATTTTGTATTTAGAAGATATTATGATATAATTGATAGATTGGAGGTTGGAAGAAAATATTCTGGTTGAGCGTACTTTTTTTTTCGAGGCTATACTAGAAATATGGGAAATAACGATTTGTGCTAGTAAATCTGTTTTAATAAAGGAGAATGCCATATGTTAGCGAAAATAAAAAAAGTGAAGTTTGAACCAGATGCGTTAAATGATAAACCTCATTACAAAGTATTGCTTGAATGCTCCAAAGGAAATCACTTGTTTATTCACTTCGATTATACTCCGACCCGCAAAAAATTTATTCCATTATTATTTGAATTTCGTGGTGAAAATAAAGGAGCCAGATTGGATTGGTATACAAAAAGAGTGGAAAATATGACAGTTGATCATTTTCTTGAAACAATTGCCGAAAAAGTTAATAAAAAATATAACTATAAATTACATTAATAAATAGGCCCATTAGATTTATATATTTAATGACCAAATCGAATGAGCCTGTTGTTTTATTATAATAGTGAAACAAAAAATGATTATTTGATTGTATCTGCAAATTTGTTTTTTATTTTTACGATAAAATAGATGCAGAAGATAGCTGAAATAAGAAGCAGCAATTCAATTAATAGTAAATTTTATGCCTGTTGATACAAAGCAGGCATGAAATTTACTGCTGCATGAAAAAGAATCGCATATAAAACGCATTTAGAATAATTTTGTTTAACGACGTAAAGAACAGCTAAGGAGAATGCGATATATAATGTCAATGCAAAAATGCGCATTAGTAAATTGAGCTTGTATTGCAACAGGGAATGTGTGATCTACCTACGCTGCTGCTTAAAGTCCATGATTGGACCATACTATACAAAGTGATAGAGCTTAGAGCCCGTGATATTCCCCAATTAAAACAGCTTCCCCCATGTCCTCAAACCGTATGAAAGGTCATCTCCGTATCGATAATTCTTTTTTAATAAAAGATTAAAAGCAAAAAACGTCCTATTTCTTCAAAAACTTCAGCACCAGACCACCATATCATGCAAACAGATAAGGATTTGTACAGAAATGCTTATATATATTTCAGTCATCCCCCTTTATATAATAACTGAAAATGGAGTCAATTAAGCTTGCGATCAGCAAAAAAAACTAGCTGATCAGCTAGTCGGAAAATCACAAAAGTTGATAAAATCTTTTAGAAATATGCTATTCCATTCCTATCTGCCGCTTTGAGTTAGAATAAACACCATCACAAAAAGTATTTAAAGATTAATCCCGATTATTTAGTAAGCTTTTTTCGATCTTCTATTTGTGGAGGCTCTTCCATCCAGCCGTTTTTGATTAAAATTTCTCCCCCTTTTCTAGCAAAAGAATATATGTCGTTTGCCAGAAGCGTCATTTTGGCCGGCAAATCATTTCGAAGACTGAATGCTCCGCCTAAGGCGTTGCTTCCAAGCCCAAAGGATGTTAATAAACTTGTATTATACAGCATTAATTTTTCAGAAAATGGCGGAGTTTTTGATGTTGTCGTTTTTCCTGCATGCGTTGCTGGCGGTTCAATATAACTTTGACGAAGAAATTCTCCTAAATTAATTTCTATTTTTTTCGATAAGTCCATTCCTTTTACTAAATATTCCTTTACTTCCTCTGTGGTCGCAGTCTGTGCAAATCCAATCATCAGCTGCATTCCGACAAGATTTGTCTCAATTGTATGATGAATAAGGGAAACTTCCACGGTATTTAATGATCTGGTGTCGTTGAATAAATGAAACCCATTCATATATTGTTTGTCTTTTACAAAGTTTACTTCTTTTGGCATAGTAACAAAAGGTGGTCTTGCTAAAATGCCTTTTTGCAGGAGAAATTGTGTTGTTTTATTGTTCATTTCTTGTGAATGTGCCGTAAAAGCAATAAATAACTCATTAATGTCTTTTCGATAGGACATGTTCGTGAAGAGCGCATATAAACTGCTTTCTAGTTTTGTCATCATATGCAAATACATCATATCATAATAAAAATCAAATAATTTTGGAACTTCTTTATACACATCTTGTTCTGTAAAGCCGAGGGGAGTGACAGCACCTTCTTCCTGCAGAATATTTGCTATTTTAGCCATATCTTTTTCTGACTGCTGAAAGTGTGATACTAAAAGTTCTTTTTCTTCTCCGGTGGCATGTTCAATAAAATGAGTCAATATTCTCATAATCATTGTTTTTTCTTGATAAGCCATCCATAAATTAGCTAATTCTGAAGATGTAATAGGTATTTGATTCTCATTCATAATAAATAGCCTCCATGTTTTTTTTTACTATTTCCTAATCATTAAAAATCTATCCTGCATTATACTTAATATGTTGTATTACATTAATAGAGAGTATTAAAGGAAAAAGTAGGGAGAGAGAAAAGAGGAAATGAAAAAAATATTTGGTTTTCCAGTTGATAAGGAAACAAGGTGCATTCATTATCATGGAGAGGTGGATGTTATTGCGATTAAATTTTTTTGCTGCAATCATTATTATCCTTGTTATAAATGTCATGAAGAAGAAGCTAATCATCCAATAAAGCGGTGGCCAAAGCAGCGATTTGATGAAAAAGCAATTTTATGTGGTGTATGCAAAATGGAACATACTATTAACGCATATAAAAATATGAAGGTTTGTTCAAATTGTGGAGCGAAATTTAATGACAGATGTGAACTTCATTATCCATTGTATTTTGAAGAGGAAAAATAGTATCATGTTTGTTTTGGTAAATATGCCCTTTTAGTTTCGCCTTTAAGCATTCGGGAATAGATAAATTAAATTATTGAATTAAAGGAGGAACATAAGATGGAAAAAAATATTGCAAGTAAAATAGAAAATAAGCTGAATCAGATGGATGGCAAAGAAAAAGAAGCTATTCTGGATAATTTTACAGAGTTTAAAAGCTTTTTGGCAGATAAAGTGGCAAAAGCAGAAAATCTTGGTCTGGATGAAGAACAGTTAGCAAAAGCAGAAAATCTTGGTCTGGATGAAGAACAGTTAGCAAAAGCAGCACAAAAAATTGGCGATTATCTTGCAAAGAAAGAAGAACCGAAAAACCGTGAAGAAAAACTGCTGCAAGAACTTTGGAAAGCAGGAAATGAAGAGGAGCAGCATAAATTAGCGCATATGCTTGTAAAGCTAGTCAGCTAATTTAAGAGAAGCGCCCAGTGATAGAGAATATTAGAAGATATTTGCCAATAAGCCAATCAGAACCTTTAAATGTTCTGATTGGCTTATTGGCTTTATTAACGATGGGAGAATCAGCGGAATACATCTTTCTATAAAAAATATATTTTTATTAAAACAGAATAGTTACTTCTTTTTTTGGGATGCGCGAATCGGTACATGCTTCGGCCTTTGGGGAAATGAAACACTATCTTCCGCTGTTGTTGTTAAATCATTTCGTTGATCAAGCACTTTTCCAGTAAATTCAACAGGATTTCTATTTTGCATTTTTTTCACCTCCACCTTATTAGCATGGATTAAAATGAATCAGTAATGCAAAAAAATAAAACCTGGCTAATTTCACCTGTAGTTATTTAATTTTGCGCATTTGAAAGAAAAAGATGTATATATTGTATATTATCTAGATGATTCTAGTATTTTTCCTGATTTTTTTTGCTGTAAGCTTTATCATTAATTAAATAAAAAGAATTTATAATAGAAACAAGCTGCTTTTCATAAGACAATTCATCTTATGAAAAGCAGCTTGTTTAATTTTCAGTCGGATGATCCGGACCTTGCAAATCTAATTGATAAAAGCTTAGATCCAACCATTTTTCAAATTTATAGCCTGCTCGTTTAATAGTTCCTGCATGATAAAATCCTAATTTTTTATGGGCTAAAATGCTTTTTTCATTGTTTGCATCAATGCCGGCTATAAGGGTTGCATACTTTTGTGATTCGGCAACAGCAATTAATGCTTTTAATAATTTTGTGCCAATTCCTTTTTTTCGGAATTCTTTATGTACATAAACAGAATGTTCAATCGTATATTTAAAACCAGGCCAAGGACGAAATTGGCCATATGTGGCAAAACCCATCACGATATTATTTTCTTCAAAAACAAGTACAGGATAACCATCCTCTACTTTTTGTTTATACCAAATTTTTCTATCTTGAAGTGTTTGAGGAGTATAGCTGTAGACAGCAGTTGTATGGATAATCGCATCATTATAAATTTCCAATACTTCTGGCAGATCTTTTTCTTGCATGTCTCTGATCATTTTTATCCATCCCTTTACAACATAATATTAAGTAGTATATCATTTTTTTCTGGAGTCATAGAAGAAATTTCACAAAAGTTTAGAAAATAAAAAGGGTGGAGAGGAAATAAGGGTTATAAGGGAGGAACGGCTAGAGAAGTTGCCAGTTGATAATTTTTCTTTTGCTTATTAATTCAATAGTTTCAAAAACAGCCGCACAAGAAACCGAATGAAGAAAAGTAATGGTTCGGTCAGCTCTAAGATCTATTCTACCTGGATCAAATGGACCCTTTTTTTATCATCTCCTTTTAAACAAAGTAGTGGCGGTAAATTAGGGCAATAGCCATAAGGAGTAGGCTAAGGAGCAAAAGAGTGGAAAGAGCGATTGATTTTGCTAAAGTTTTAAAAAGAAAATAAAGAAGCAAAAAGAGCAGGATAAGCAGAATAAACGAAAGATAGGATGAAAACAATTGCTATTCTCCTTTACAGTACTAGATGGATAAGATAAAAATGGTTTAGACATGTTTCTTCCTTTTTTTTTCTTTTATATCATGCGCTTTTGCAAGATTGTGCACTTTTGTAGAAATAACATCTGATGAAAGTCTTTCTTTTAATGTAGGGAATACTTGGCCGACATAATCTTCCAAACTTTTACGATAATAGCTTTCTTGCATATATAATTGAAAGGAGCAGGAAACCCTTACATATATTTGATTGTTTTTTTCAAAAGGTTCGGAAATAGCAAGAACTTTAAATTTATCCCGATAAGGATTTTTGATTTTATTAATTTTATTCGTGATATATTGTTGATATGTAGGCGATTTTGTGGTTCGATAATAAAAATCGACAATTCCACTTGCATAAATCATAAATGATTCTCCTTAACAGCAAAGATAATTAAGATTATATCATGTATTAATAGATATCTTAACAATTTTATTGAGAGAAAGAAAACCATCGTTTTGTCGAGAGAAGCAGCATGGAGGGGAATAGGAAATGAAAGAGAAGTACTTGTATGGTGGCAAAATATTAAGGGGGAAACATGCAGCAGTAGGAAAAATGGTATTATCGATGATTATATTTGGATCGATTGGATTTTTTTCGGAGCGCAGTAATTTGCCTGCTTTAGAACTAGTATTTGTTCGTTGTGTTTGTGCAACTTTTTTTTTATTGCTTGTTTGGTTATGGAGTGGGAAATATAAACAAGAAAAATGGAAAAGAAACGAAGTGATTCAAACATTATTATGCGGAGTTTGTCTTGTGTTAAATTGGGTGTTTTTATTTAAGGCATTTGAGGAGTCATCGATTACCGTTGCGATTTCTGTTTATCATATTGCGCCAATTTTTGTTTTAATTATCGGTAGTATTGTTTTTAGAGAAAAGTTAACAATTGTTTCCGCAATCTCCATTCTGATTTGTTTTATCGGATCCATCTTCATTTCTGGCATTACAAAAGCTGATTCATTGGAGAGCATTATATCATCTGGTGTTATATGGGGAATAGGAGCTGCTGTGTTTTATGCATTTACTACTCTGCTTGGCAAAGGAATAAAAACTTTAAGTGCTTATTGTATAACGTTTCTGCAAACAATGCTTGGCATTTGCATGTTAATGCCATTTGTTGATTTTTCAGCATTTGCTGATTTGACAACAAATAATTGGATAATTGTTTTAATGACAGGTCTTATACATACAGGAATTGTATATTTGCTGTTTTTTGATAGTTTGCGATATTTATCAGCAAAAGTTATTTCTATTTTAGTATTTTTGGATCCTTTTGTGGCCATTCTTTTGGATATTGTTTTTACAGGTTTCCATCCAGATATGGTTCAGTCATTTGGAGTGATATTTATTTTTGCTGCTGTTTTATTAACATTAGTAAAAGGAAAGGAACAGGCGACTGCATAAAGATATTGCTTTGGAGAAAATAAAACAATTTAATAACATTAAATTAGTGGAAAACGATATGAAATTGGCGCAAAAGGCATTCTCTGAACCTTATTAAACATAGTAAAAGAATGTGTTTATGGCAACGTGAATACATTCTTTTTTATATTTGGCTATGTTAAAGCTTATTGTTGGCTTAGGGACATTTTATTGATTGGAGCCGACGCCTCTCGCTGCAATAAACAGGGGATTTTAACAAATCCTTCTATTTATCACACAGTAACGGGCTTTTGACCCCCTGTAAGAGAAATCTAGGTAGGGGATAACAGCCCATAGAAGCCTGATTGGTTCAACTAACAATCAGTGGAGGATGAATAAACCCCCTCACTGATTGAAGTTTCACTTTATAAGGGATAGGGTTCATTCTTGATAGAAGTGTATTTTCCTGTTACAATTTACATAATTAATAAGAAATGGAGGGTATCCTTTATGGCATCTGTAAGACTTCGATTCCAAACTTTGAACCGTTAACTCAATATGTTCAAAAGCTCTGTCTGCTTATGCAGAGTACAAGGGATTAGTCTGCCTGTTTAAGGAAAACCTAATTTTACGGATGATAGTAAAAAGAGGGGAGAGATGCCTCTCTTTTTTTTCTGCAAAATAAGAGAATCTTAGACAAAAATAGTGAGTGGAAGCTATGTTTCTTTGATGAATAAACAACGCTTGGTCAAATCCTTTTACTTAAACACGGGCAGATACCTGTGCGTTTTTTTATGAAAAAAACATTGTGAATATCCTTTTGATGGAAAAAATTAAATGTATCAATAAATCAGTGTACTAGTTAAAAAAGAAGAGGAGTGTTTGAAATTGACACAAATAAATGAGCAAAAATTAGATAATTGGAGGCGGAATATTGTCCTTTTTCTAACAAGTCAAACAATATCCTTATTTGGCTCATCCATTGTCCAATATGCAATTATGTGGAATATAACATTAAATACACAGTCAGGAGTGATGATGACCATCGCAATTATTTGCGGTTTTGTTCCAACTTTTTTTCTTTCTCCATTTGCGGGAGTCTGGGCTGATCGCTATAATAGAAAACTTCTCATCATGTTATCTGATTCTGTGATTGCCCTTTCTACACTGATTCTTGCTATTCTTTATCTTTTAGGATATGACGAAATTTGGCTGCTGTTTGTCATCTCAGCAGTTAGGGCATTAGGAACGGGTGTTCAAACACCAGCGGTTGGAGCGATTTTGCCTCAGCTGGTGCCAGAAGATAAATTGATGAAGGTTAATGGAACAAATGGAAGCATTCAAGCATTTGTGATGCTTGTTGCCCCGATGGTTAGTGGCGCTTTGCTTACCTTCAGCTCACTTAAATTTATTTTCTTTATTGATGTTGTAACAGCAGCCATTGCTGTTTTGACTTTATGGTTGTTTTTGCCTATCCCTTCGCATGATAAAGCGATAGAACAATCATCTACCAGTTATTATGATGATTTAAAACAAGGATTTATGTATATTAAAAATCATGATTTTATCAAAAAGTTTTTTTTGTTTTTTACTTTTTTCTTTATTTTGGCTGCACCTGTTGCCTTTTTAACTCCACTTCAAGTAACTCGGAGTTTCGGCAATGATGTTTGGCGGTTAACAGCAATTGAAATTATATTCGCAATTGGTATGATGCTTGGTGGAATAATCATAGCTTCTTGGGGAGGGTTTAAAAATAAGACCTATACGATGACCCTTTCTAGTCTGATTATGGGACTTTCTACATTTGCCCTTGGAGTTATTCCTGTTTTTTGGATTTATTTAGTGTTCATGGGGATTGTCGGTATTGCGATGCCTATCTTTAATACTCCAGCAAATGTTTTATTGCAGGAAAAAGTAGAGCCGGATTTTCTTGGAAGAGTATTTGGTGTTTTAGGAATGATTTCTACTTCGATGATGCCGCTAGGAATGCTTGTATTTGGACCAATTGCCGATGTTATCAGAATAGAATGGCTCCTTATATTTACAGGCATTTTATTATTTATGCAAAGCTTCTTTTTAATTGGAAGCAAAGTGCTGCTTGAAGCAGGAAAGCCGGCTGGGAAAGAAGGGGATTAATTTATAATTTGTAAAAAATGGATAAGCTGATTTAGCGCTTATCTGTTTTTTTATGGTTGTTTTCTTTATTTTAATAATCAAAAAAGAAAAGCTTTTATCGATACTCGCCTTTTTAGGAATTATTTATATAATCAATGATGCTTCCAGCTAACCTTTTATTATAGCAATTTAAGCATCATTTATGAAAAATATAATTCATGGAAGTCTTTTTCTTTTATATTGTTTTTATTTGCTGCTTTTTTAATAGAAAATTGTGCTAGAGTTAATAAATTTCCGCCTTTTTTATATAAGAAAAAAGTTGTTGTTTTTAGGTAGGAGCATTCCCCATTTAGTAAGAATTTTTTTAGCAGGAGCACTTATGAAACTTAAGACTTAAGCATGGCTGATATGATAGCTGTGCTTAAATCTTAGGTCATCATCTAGTGGCTGTTTGCTGCTAATTTGGCTCCACATGCACATGGACTTCATACACATCATGTTTTTCTATTAAAATATTTTCTACTTTTGTGGAAATATCATGGGCATCGCGCAGTTCTAAAGTGGAATTAACAAGGATAACAATATCTACAACGGTATTGTTGCCATAGTTTCTTGCTCGAATATCTTTTACTCCTTTTACTCCAAAGGTATTTAGAATAGTTGTTTTGTATTCTTTTATTAAATCCTCATCAAAACCATCTGTTAAATAATGAGAAGCATCACGGAATATTTCCCATGCGGTTCTGCAAATAAGGAAGCCAACAATTGCAGCAGCAAAAGGATCGAGCCAAGGAAGCTGAAATTGTGCTCCAATAATCCCGATTGCTGTGCCAATACTAACCCAAGCATCGGAGAGATTGTCTTTTGCAGCAGCCATAACAGATTGGCTATTAATTTTTGTGGCTAATTTTTTATTGTAGCGATAGACAAAATACATAATAACAGCGCAGAATAAACCGACTGCTGCTGCAAGGGCATCTGGAGATTCTGATTTCCCCTCCCATACGGAAATGATTGCCTCATATAAAACTTGTAGGCCAACTGCCATCATAATAAAAGAAGCGATCATGGATGCGACTGTTTCTGATTTCCAGTGGCCATAACGATGATCCGCATCCGCTGGTTTTTGTGATATTTTTAAACCGATTAAGACAGCAAGTGATGCAACAATATCTGTAGCATTATTTAATCCATCTGCTTTTAGCGCATCTGAATTTGTTGTTATGCCAATTAAATATTTCAAAGAAGATAAACATATGTAGGCAATGATGCTGATAATGGCTCCCTTTTCGCCCAATTTTAAATCATTGTATTTTTTTTGCTCCATATCTTGTCCTCCGTCTTCATCCTCTTTGTCCATCATAGCAGGATAAGTTGAGATGGGTCTACAGCAACCTTTTTTCCTTTGACTATACAATTATTATGCAGGAAAAAAAGTTTCTTTAAGCAAATAAATTTAGGATAAAAATTTTTGCAAATAGTATTTTCACATTAAATTCAAAAAATAGTGGTTGAAGAATGCAGAAAAATTTGATAACATGAAGTCATTCAAAAGGCTGTATGTAACTGGCGAAGCACGGAGAACCGTGAGGGAGCATACAGTGTCGTAGCCGTTCGCCTGGGCAGAGGTAAGGGAATCTCCCTTGCCTCTTTCTGTTTAATAGGAGGGGAGATTTAAGGCTATTTGATTCTTTATATTTGGAAAATTGCGAAAATTATTATTGTAGATTAAGATGCCGATTAAGTTAGTGAAATTTAATTAATTTTAATAAAGAGGAGCAATAAAACATGAGCACAAAGCTACTAAATAAAATGAAAACAATTAAAACATTAAATAACATTGCAGAAAATGGTTTGAAGGTATTCAATAAAGAGAACTATGTTATTGATAATGACAGCGACAATCCAGATGCTATTGTTGTTCGCAGCTTTAACATGCATCAAACTGCACTTGGCAATGATTTAAAAGCAATTGCACGTGCCGGTGCGGGTGTTAATAATATTCCTGTTGAGAAATGCACAGAACAAGGAATTGTTGTATTTAATACACCTGGAGCAAATGCAAATGCAGTAAAAGAGATGGTATTAACATGCTTGATGGCTTCATCTCGAAATCTTTTTGATGGAGTAGCTTGGGCAAAAACATTGGTAAATGAAGGAGATCAAATTCCTAAGCTTGTTGAAGCAGGAAAAAAACAATTTGTCGGCAATGAAATCAAAGGAAAAACATTGGGTGTTATTGGTTTAGGTGCAATTGGAGCACTTGTAGCAAATAATGCATTGGACTTAGACATGGACGTAATTGGTTTTGATCCATTTATTTCTATTGATACAGCATGGAATTTATCTCGAAATGTGCAGCGGGCAATGACAATTGAAGAATTGTTTGCAAATGCTGATTATATTACGGTGCATGTTCCTTTAACAAATGATACAAAAGGAATGTTTAACCAAGGCACTTTCAGCATTATGAAACCAGGTGTTCAAATTCTTAATTTCTCTCGCGGAGAACTTGTAAACGAAACAGATATGGAGCAAGCCCTTGAAAATGGAAAAGTAGGCAGATATATTACAGATTTCCCAAATGAAAAAGTGTTGAACATGAAAAATATGATTCCAGTTCCTCACCTTGGAGCTTCTACAGCTGAATCTGAAGAGAACTGTGCGATTATGGCTGCTCGTCAAGTGAAGGATTTCTTAGAAACTGGCAATATCAAAAACTCTGTCAACTTCCCAGGAGTATACCTTCCATATACAGGAAAACAACGTGTTGCGGCATTCCATAAAAATGTCCCTAATATGGTAGGGCAAATGACATTGGCAATCTCTAGTTTAAACTTGAATATCGCTGATATGGTAAACAGAAGCAGAGGAGAATACGCTTATACAATGATTGATATAGATAATGAAGTAAATGGCGATATTTTGCCAGCTTTATATGACAAAATTGCTCAAATCGAAGGCGTTGTATCAACACGTCTTATCTAAAGAGTTGATACTAAGGTGCCTAGCAAAAGAACCTCCATTTGGTGATAGAGGTTCTTTTTGCTGGGAAATAGTGGTGTTTATGGTTTCACTACCGTTTTTGTTGCTTTGCTGCTAACATTTCCTGCTTTATCTTTAGCGGTAACAGTAAGAACCGTGCCTTTTTTTTGTGCTTTTATTTTTACTGAATAGTTTCCTTTTGAGGAAGCTTTATTAGACCCGAGCGTTTTGCTGCCAGCTTTAACTGTTACCGCAGAACCGGCTTCCGCTTTTCCTGTAACCACTTTATCATTGCTGTCTACTTTATTTATAGTTGGTTTATTTGGAGGAACAACATCCATAACGGTAACTGTTGCAGTTCCACTAACATTTCCAGATGAATCTTTAGCAGAAGCAGAAATTTTTATTCCTGCTTTTTGAACAGCTATTTTGGCAGTAAATGCTCCTTTTGAAGTTGTTTTTGCAGATCCGATTTTTTTGCTGCCGACTTTGACAGTTACAGTAGAATTAGCTTCTGCTTTCCCTGTAACCACTTTATCATTATTATCTACCTTATTTACTTTAGGTTTGGCTGGTGCAACGTTATCGAAAAAGGCGGGAGCTATGCCGTAAAAGTCGTTTTCTGTGTTATCATCATAATCATATTCATAGTCTCCATCTATAACTCCTATATAATAGGTTCCTGCTTTTGCTTGATAGCCTTGAACTTCTACTCCATCATTATAATCATATCCTATGTATACTAGCTTATTGCTATTTACAAAATCTTTTTGCACGGCAACGAACTGCAGATCAATAGAATAGGAATAAGAAGCACCGCCGACTAATAATACTCCATCTTTTGGCACTACCACTTTATGAAAATCAATATCTCCGTACGGAAGCAATTGGCCAAAAGTTGTTTTGTCATAGGATGTAGTGTTGGCGTAAGGAAAATCATTATTTGGTTCTTTTTCCAGTATGTAGTCATTGGAACTTGTGCTGATTTTTCCTATGTTATTAGTTTTTTTGGGAGAAGATTGCATTTCTTTTGCCAGTTGCTTAAATGTAGAAGAATTGGTAATTATAGATGTAAGTGGTTTTTTTTCTGGGTTTTCTATAACTAGACTAGATAATGTATCAGTGTTTTCTTTTGCTGTAGCTGAAGATGCAAATAAAGCTAACGAAATGAGCCCAATAGAGATACAAGAAAAAATATTATTTTTACGCACAAAATCCCCTCCAATAGTTTGTTATAAAGAATTTATCACGCACTAACGGGTTTTTGTCCCCCACCTAAGGGATTGTAAGAGAAAACGAGAAATCTAAGGTGGGTAGAAACTTGCCCATAAAAGCCTGATTGGTTCCACTAACAATCAGTGGGGACGTAGAAAACCCTTACTGATTGAAGTTTCACTTTATTTTTATATTACTATATCAATCTATTAAATATCCAGATATTTCAAATTGTATTTTCCGACAAAAAAATTAAAAAGAAGAATGATGGAAAAGTAGGCATAAAAAAGAGCTGGTTAGTTCCAGCTCTTTTGTAAATTAATGATTCATTCTTGCACTAGTTCTTGTTTCAGTTGCTGATTTAGAAGTGAATAATAAAGATAGATTTAAAAGACCAGCAATACCGACTAAAGCATAAATAATTCTGGATAATGCAGCATCTTGACCGCCAAAGATGGCAGCAATAAGATCAAATTGGAAGAAACCTACTAGCCCCCAGTTCACCGCTCCTATAATAACAAGAACCAATGAAATTTTTTGTAAAACGCTCATCATTTATTCCTCCTTTAAGTTAATAAATTGATAATCTATTGATTACTCTCTATATACACTTGCAGAAGATGTATAAACCTTTTAATTTAAAATGGAAAAAATTAACCAAAAAAATCGCTGTATGGAATGCAGTTTAGTTAAATAAGTAAAAATCTATTGTTTATGGAATATAAAAAAAGAAAGGAGCAAAAGATAAGGAGATAAAATAATAAAACAAGGAGAGTTGGATAATGGAACAAACACTTTATGAAAAAGTTGGAGGAGACAAAGGTATTGAAAAAGTAGTGGAGTATTTTTACCATGAGTTGGTATTAAAAGATGATACCGTTAGCCATTTTTTCAAAAATACAGATATGAAAAAACAAATTGGCCATCAAACGAAATTTATTAGTTTTGCATTAGGTGGTCCAAAACAGTATGCAGGAAAATCAATGGAAAAAGCGCATAAAGGAATGAATATTCAGCCAGCCCACTTTGATGCAATTGCTACACATCTTCATGATGCTTTAGCACATTTTGGGGTGGAAGAAGCAGATATTGATACTGCATTAACAAAAGTTGCTTCTTTAAGAGATGACATACAATATAAATAATGTTTACTTTTCATAAAAAGAACGATTCTTTTTGAATCGTTCTTTTTATATGTTTTGAAAAGGGTTTCTATATAGGATGCCGAATAATATAAAAGGAGGTGGAAAAATGAAATCATACTTAAAAGAAGTGCGTTGGGGAATTATCGGCTGTGGAGATGTGACTGAAGTAAAAAGCGGACCTGCCCTGCAGCAAGCAGAAAATTCACAGATCGCAGCAGTTATGAGAAGAAATGGAGAACTTGCAAAAGACTATGCAATGCGCCATCAAATCAAAAAATGGTATGATGATGCAGATGCATTAATTAATGATCCAGAGGTTAATGCCATTTATATTGCAACACCTCCTAACGTACATAATGAATATACGATAAAAGCAGCAAAAGCAGGAAAGCCTGTATATGTAGAAAAGCCGATGGCCCGCACTGCAACAGAGTGTTTAGAGATGATAGAAATTTGCAAAAAAGGAGATGTTTCTTTATTTGTGGCCTATTATCGCCGCACATTGCCGCGTTTTCGAAAGATAAAAGAAATAATAGAAAGCGGTGTGCTTGGTGAACTTCGTTTTGTTCAGACAACGCACTTCCAGAAAGCAGACAATGAAGTGCAAACTCCTAAAGAACAGCCTTGGCGTGTAAATCCAGAAATAGCTGGGGGAGGGTTGTTTCTTGACCTTGCAAGCCATACACTGGATATTCTTGATTATTTGCTTGGTCCTATTAAAGAAGTAAAGGGAATTGCATCTAATCAAAATGGTGCATACGATGCAGAGGATATCGTCACAGGCACGTATTTATTTGAATCAGGCATACATGGAATGGGAACATGGTGTTTTGCCGCTTTTGACCATATGGATAAAAATGAAATTATCGGCAGCAAAGGAAAACTAACCTTTTCAACTTTTGGCGATAGCTCTATTACATTATCAACAGCAAAAGGACAGAAACAATGGACAATAAAAAATCCACGCCATATTCAAAAGTATTTGATTCAAGAAATTGTGGATGAATTAATAGGGAAAGGGGGTAGTTCCAGTACGGGAGAAACTGCTGCAAGGACAAATTGGGTAATGGATCAGTTGATTGCAGATTATTATCAAAAATAGAAGCAGGCAAACAGTGCATCATTTCTTTCGATGCACTGTTTTATTAGTTTTTTATGATGCATTCTGTCACAAAATGATGAGGAGAAATGAGAAGTCTTATGGTGGGGAGAAAGTTCAGTTCGCTTCGAACTTGCTGAAGAAGAAGGCTGTTTTTTTGCAATTAAAAGAGCTAAATGAGCGTATGGCAAAAGCTCTAGCAGACTGGCATGAATATTTGGAGTTATTGGAAGCTTTAAAAGGGAAAGAACTGGATTTTTCGATGAAAAGATGGGAAAATTGGCACAATGAATATATAAAGGTTTTGAAGCAGTTCATAGGTTGAAAATCCACAGATTCAATAAATAAGCAGGAGGATGTTTTATGGAAATAGGAATCAGCACATTTGTAGAAACCACACCAGATGTGGACACAGGGAAAGTGATTGCTCATGCTGAGCGGCTTCGGGAAGTGGTGGAAGAAATTATTCTTGCGGATCAAGTAGGATTAGATATTTTTGGTGTCGGCGAACATCATCGGGAAGATTTTGCTGCTTCTTCTCCAGCAATAGTTTTAGCAGCAGCAGCACCCCAAACTAAACGAATCCGGTTGACAAGTGCTGTTACAGTGCTGTCATCAGCAGATCCGGTTCGAGTATTTCAAGACTTTGCAACACTTGATGGCATTTCAAATGGTCGGGCAGAAATTATGGCGGGAAGAGGTTCTTTTATTGAGTCATTTCCTTTATTTGGATATGAGTTAACGGACTATGATAAGCTATTTGAAGAGAAGTTGGAACTTTTATTAAAACTGCGGGAATCAGAAAAAGTAACATGGAAAGGAGGGTATCGTCCAGCCATCCATAATCGAGGAGTTTATCCTCGACCAGTGCAAAATCCATTGCCGGTATGGATCGGCAGCGGCGGCAACTCTGAATCAGTTGTTCGTGCAGGTTTATTAGGTCTGCCTCTTGTTTTAGCCATTATTGGCGGCAGTCCTAGACAATTTGCTCCCCTTGTTGATCTTTATAAAAAAGCTGCTAAACATGCAGGTTATAATCCCGATGATTTGCCAGTCGCCTCTCATTCCCATGGATTTGTAGCAGAGACAACACAAATGGCAAAAGATAAGTTTTTCCGGCCAACTCAGCAAGTCATGAATCAGCTGGGAAAAGAAAGAGGATGGGGGCCATATACTCGAGACACCTTTGACAATGCCTGCACATTAGAAGGAGCATTATATGTAGGAGATGTTAAGGAAGTAGCAGAAAAAATTATTCATCTACGCAAAAATGTCGGTATTACTCGTTTTATGCTTCATGTTCCAGTTGGCACAATGCCTCATGCTGATGTAATGAAAGCGATCGAATTATTAGGAAAAGAAGTAGCTCCGATTGTAAAAAAAGAAGTTAGCCATTGGGAAAAAGAGAATAAGAAATAGAAAAGCACTTTTTCAGTAGAATAAAAAATGCCCATTTGATTTTTTCCAATGGGCATTTTTGCCGTGTAAATAAATCACTATTATTTTTTTGGAAACTTATTAACGATAAGAGAATAATTTGAAGTATTATCGAAAATCTGCGGAGTTAATCGATCTTAATAAAAAAAGCTAGTTGCAAAAAAATAAGTAGATAATTCTGTACATCTAAAAATAGATGTGCTAAAATCACCATAAAAGTTGCATTAGGGAAAAATAATTAGTTTCAGTAAATAAACTTGTCTCAATGAAAGAGGGATGGAAATGGAAATTATAAGGGTTAAAGATTTAGCGGTTTCTTATAGGGGCAATCCTGCTTTATTCGATTTAAGTGTAGAGTTGGAAAGCGGCAGATTAATAGGAATTGTTGGCCCAAATGGAGCAGGGAAATCTACATTTATGAAAGCGTTGCTGGAGTTGACGCCAAAAGATAAGGGGAAAGTGGAGATATTTCAGGAACCAGTCAAAAAAAATAAAAAAAGAATCGCTTATGTGCCACAGCGCAGCAATATTGACTGGACATTTCCCATTACAGTTATTGATACGGTGCTATTAGGTACGTATCCTTTGTTAGGACTCTTTCATAGACCTGGGAAAAAAGAAAAAGCATGGGCCTATGAATGTTTAAAAAGGGTCGGCATGGAAGCTTACGCCAAAAGGCAAATTGGTGAATTGTCAGGTGGGCAGCAGCAGCGTGTATTTATGGCAAGAGCACTTGCCCAAAAACCGAAGCTTTATCTTTTAGATGAACCTTTTGTCGGAATTGATATGGCCAGTGAAGAAGTGATTGTCCAAATTCTTAAAGAATTAAAAGACGAAGGCAGCACAGTTTTGGTGGTCCACCATGATTTAAGTAAGGTGGAAAAGTATTTTGATGATCTTGTTTTATTAAATAAAACGATTATTAAAGCAGGTCCTGTTCATGAAGTGTTTACACGGAAATATATTATGCAGGCATATGATGCAGAATTTCAATTTCAATCTTTTTTGCAAGAGGAAATATTTCAGCAGTCTGTTAATTCAGAGCAAGTATAGAAAGGAGAATAAATGATGGAATTTATCCAGGCAGTAATGGATTATGCATTTTTGCAAAAAGCATTGGTCACATCAGTAATGGTAGGAATTATTTGCGGAGTAATTGGAAGCTTTATTATTTTAAGGGGCATGTCTTTGATGGGGGATGCAATCAGTCATGCTGTGTTGCCTGGTGTCGCCATTTCCTATATCTTTGGAATTAATTTCTTTTTTGGGGCAGTAATCAGTGGACTTATAGCAGCACTTGGCATTGGTTATGTCAGCCAAAACAGCAGAATAAAAAATGATGCGGCAATCGGCATTATGTTCAGTACGTTTTTTGCACTAGGAATTATCTTAATAACAATGGTGAAAAGTTCCAGTGATCTCTATCATATTTTATTTGGCAACGTGCTTGCAGTGCGATCGTCAGATATGTGGATTACCTTTTTTATCGGTGTGTTTATCTTGATTATTGTATTTGCCTTTTTTAAAGAATTGTTAGTAAGTTCCTTTGATCCCACCATGTCACAAGCATATGGACTTCCCAATAAAATAATCCATTATTTGATTATGACATTATTAACCTTGGTGACAGTTGCTTCCTTGCAGACTGTAGGAATTGTTCTTGTTGTAGCTATGTTGATTACACCGGCATCTACTGCGTATTTATTAACAAATCGTTTATCTGTCATGATAAGTCTTGCAGTAATTTTTGGCACCTTGTCTTCTGTTATCGGCCTTTATTACAGCTATATTTATAACTTGGCATCTGGTGCAACCATTGTTGTAATTTCTACAATATTTTTTCTGATTGCCTTTATTTTTTCTCCAAAACAAGGGGTTTTGTGGAATAAATTGCGAGCATATAAACAACGTGGATTATCACGTTAATATAAAAAGGAGGAACTTTTTATGAGAAAATGGTTATACAGAGGATTTCTTTTGCTAGTGTGTATGTTTGTATTTACTGGATGCAGCCAAACAACAAAGGAAAAGCAATCTGATGGAAAGGTGAAAATTGTTGCGACTTATTCTATTCTTGCTGACATCATTGAAAATGTAGGAGGCGAGCATGTAACTGTTCATTCGATTGTGCCAGTTGGCAAAGATCCTCATGAATATGATCCACTTCCTGCTGATATTCGTGCAAGTACAGATGCAGATATGATTTTTTACAATGGCCTAAACTTAGAGACAGCAAATGGCTGGTTTAATAAAATGCTAGAGACAGCAGGGAAAAAGGATAAAGAAGGAGAAGAGGTTTTTCGTATCAGCAAAGGGGTTGCACCTAAGTATTTGACATCTAAAGGGAAAGAAACAGAACAAGATCCCCATGCATGGCTGGATTTAAACAATGGCATAAAATATGCAGAAAATGTAAGGGATGCATTAATTAAAAAAGATCCAAAAAATAAAGAGGCATATGAGGAAAATGCGGATAAATATATTAGCAGTTTGCGTGAATTGCATGAAGAGGCAAAAGCAAAATTTGCTGATATTCCAGAAAAACGCCGGATGTTGGTAACAAGTGAAGGAGCTTTTAAATACTTTGCAGAAGCATATGGCTTAAAAGCAGAATATATTTGGGAAATCAATACAGAAAGCCAGGGAACAAGCGCTCAAGTAAAACGAATTGTTGATATTATTAGAGAAGGCAATGTACCTGCGTTATTTGTGGAATCAAGTGTAGATCCACGAAGCATGGAAATGGTTTCAAATGATTCAGGTGTTAAAATAAAAGGAAAAGTATTCACTGATTCTGTTGGAAAACCAGGATCAGACGGAGACAGTTACTTAAAAATGGTGAAATGGAATTTGGATACCATTCATGAAGGGCTGGCAGAATAGGCGAGCAAAGTAACTTCTTTCTACAGAAACAAATTTGTCTATTTGGTTTTATTTCTTGTGCTATTGCTTTAATTTTTCAATGGATTGTTTCATTTTTGTTCGAATAGTTATTTTTCGACAAAAAACGGTTATTCGACTTAATCTTTTCATAAAAAAGCTGCAAAACATGACCAGCTATGTTTGCAGCTTTTTTATACAAATTATTCTGCTTGAGCAACTATTTCGAGCGTTCCGTCTTCTGCATAATGAATAATATTGATGATTTTATAATGAACTTTATCTATTTTGACCGTTTCACCGATAGATGGAGGAATTTGATAAATGATTTGTTTTGATTGCCAGCCCTTCATTTTATGATGATACAAGGTATTAAGCCTTACCATTATATTACCCCCTTATTAATAAGGATATTGCTCTTCATTAAATTATATGGAGGATTCCAACAGATATTTTTATTAATTTAGATTTTAGGATGAAATTTAATTTTGGAGAAGGTATATACATAAAAAGAGCTTCTTCATCAAAAAGAATTTCCGGCTTAGAACTTAACTGATATGTCTGACGTACAATAAAGTATGTTTGTTGATAAATTAAGTTTGGAAGTGAAAAATAAATGTTCTATATGAGAGAAGTATATCGAATTTTACCTAATCAATTAAATAAATTCAATGATTTTTTTCATAAATACTTGCTGCCCAATCAATTAAAAAATGGTGCAAAATTAATGGGCAGATGGACAACAGAGCTGCAAGATGAGATTATAGCGATTTGGGAGTATCCGAACTATGAAGAATATTTAAAAATTGAAGACAGAGTAGTCAAAGATGAGATGCATAAGAGATTAAAAACTCAACAACATCAAGATGGAAAGATGTTTATTGATATGAGAAAAGATATTTTGACCTCAACAGGAGCTTATCATATCCCAAAACAGGCTGTAGCGGTTAGTGGTTATATTACAAATGATAAAAATGAAACTTTATTAGTCAAAACATATTGGAGAAAGGATACATGGGAACTTCCTGGCGGTGGAGCAGATGATGGTGAGACATTGGACGCAACGTTACGTCGTGAAATTTATGAAGAAACTGGGATTAAAGTTAAGCTGCTGGGTGTGTCTGGTGTGTATTCAAATGGAAGCACATTATCAATCGTATTTCTTGGGAAATGTATTGGCGGTAATTTAACAACATCCAATGAAACGGAGGAAGTTGGTTTTATAGCATTAAACTCGTCAAATATTTCACAGTATATAAAAAGAGGAAAATTTCTTCCAAGAGTATTAGATGCCATGAAAGGAAAGTGCGTTCCCTATGAAGCTTTTAAAGTGCGTCCTTATGAGCTGCTGCAAAGATATAATGGCAATTTAGAAAATGATTAATATTGGAATCATATAGAATGAATCAAGAACTAATGAGTTAACGTTATCTTATTTATTAAAGGGATTTTGGTTCACTAAAAACCCCTTTAGAAGTGGTTGTTTAATGAAAAATTTGGAAAAACAAAGACTAGCCAAAGTATTACATTTAGTAGTATGGCTAGCCCTATGCTTATTAGCACACTTATTAGACAGCCTTGTCTCACGCATAATCACCTCTTAATAATTATGTTACTGGTTTATCCATAGAGATATATAATAAAACCTGATTTCTAAAAACCTTATAATTTTCCTTCTATATTTTATTGGCTAGGATACAGCAGTTCGATCGGTGAATATCCATTCTTCATTAATTGAATGACAGCAGCCTCTACAATTTAATTAATTGAAAATTTGATAAAAGGTGAAAATTGATCTATCGTTTTTGACTGGCCTTCAGCAGAATTTTAAAAAGGAGATTATCTGTTTTTTTATGGATGAAAATTGGATATTGAAAATGAAGAGATGATAATTATGGATACAAATAAAAGAAAATCGGTATTGGAGCATGCTCAAGGAAACATAGACAATCCTGATCAATATCCAACCGAAAATGAGAGTTTATTTGATAAATGTAAAAAGGAAGCAAACCGTTGATTTTATTCCAATAGAGGATTTAAAAGAAGAAAAATAATGCTTAAAACATGGTAGAAGAGTATAAAAATCGCTGTATATAAACAAAATGAAACAGCCTATCGCCGCTACTGTACCGACACTCAGCTGTTTAATAAGTATTGTATCATTAAAAGGAGGCACCGCTGCCTTAGTATAACATTTTTATTATTATCATTTTATTTTTAGCTTACATATAATCGCAAACAAAATCTTCAAAATAAAGCCAGTGATAATATTCAATCTGTGGATCTGCCATCTCAGCAATTTCTTTTTGATTGAATTTTTGGTTTTTTAACAAATCTTTTACTTTGTCTTCTCTTGCTAATTCCATATTAATTCCTCCTTATGTATAAGAAGGAAATTTAATGGAGAAATAAACAAAGCCATTAATCTTACAGAATATCAATGGTTGATGTTTTATCCTTGTGTATACTTTATGGCTATGTGGGATGCATATAAAGATGTGGGTGGGAATAAAGAACCATATTAATACCTGCCATTTGCAGTATCAGCGTTTTTTGTTACAGCAGGGCTTATATACTCATAAAGAGTATGATTATTTGGAGTAGTGTTAGATACTAGGTGTTTTCCACTGTTATGTGTTATCTCAGGACTTTCTATAGGGCTGCTGTTAAAAGTAATATTAAAAAAGCTAACTCATCCGTAAAGCATTGCTGCTACAATACAAGTGAATTTTTTATAGGTTCTTGACTATTGTACAATCCGTTTTTTCCTTTCCTTCATAGTATAAAAAGAAACAAAAACACAGCTATGCAAAGGAGGAGAATAGATAATTGAGTGACAGAACTACCTTTTTTAAATCTCCCAAAGGACCGAAGGGGAAAATCATAACCGGAAATTTGAAGGCATTCCGATCGGATCCACCTGGATTTCTTACGCAATTGGCAACAGAGTTCGGTGAGGTTGTAAAATTCCGTTTTGGCCCATTGCAAAATTTTTATTTAGTCTCAGATCCAGAAATGATCAAACAAGTACTCGTAACAAAACAGAAAAATTTCATGAAGTCGGATGATTTTAAGGCTTTAAAACCCATATTTGGAGAAGGGCTTCTTACGAGCGACAAAGAATTTCACATGCAGCAAAGAAGACTGATTCAACCAGCTTTCAAAAAATCACATATTATCGATTATGGCCAGAATATGATTGATATAGCAAGCGATTATTTGTCGACGTGGCAAGATGGAGAAGAACGAATCATCACTCAGGACATGATGAGCATCACGCTCGGTGTCATCTGTAAGACGATGTTCAACATTGATTTCAAAGAGGGTTACCAAAAAATCGGGCAACCGATAGAGACGGCCATGAACTTGGCTGTTAGAAGAATGAGAAGTCTTATCCAGCTGCCATTATGGATTCCAACCAAAAGGAATCGTAATTTTAAAAAGGCGATAAGAGCACTTGATTGCATAATTGCCGACATTATCCAAAAACGTAGGAATGATCCAGAGAAGCATGAGGATATGCTTGGCATCATCATGGACGCTCGTGATGATATAGATGGTTTAGGCATGTCAGACAAGCAGGTCCGTGACGAACTGATGACCATCTTTATTGCCGGACATGAAACTACCGCAAACGCTTTGTCATGGACATTGTATTTGCTTTCCCAACATCCTGAGGTGGAAGCGAAGATGTACGAGGAAATAGATAGGGTAATTGGAAGCCGCCCGCTAGCACCAAGTGACTTTATGCAATTAACTTACACACAAAATATCATGTGGGAGTCGATGCGCCTGTATCCGCCAGCCTTTGTCACTAGCCGAAAAGTAGATAAAGATGTGGAGATAAAAGGTTATCTTTTCAAAAAAGGCGATGTAATCCTTGTAAGCCAATATGTCATGCACAGAAAGCCAGAATACTTTCAAAATCCGACCTCTTTCATTCCAGAAAGATTTGAAAATAATTTTATAAAAACTATTCCTTCTTATGCTTTTTTTCCGTTTGGCGGTGGTCCAAGGGTCTGTATTGGCAATCACTTCGCATTGATGGAGGCAGTGCTTGTGCTAGTCACCATTGCACAGCGATTCCGGCTTAAACTGGCACCAGACCACCATATAGTAAAGACCTATCCTACCATTACCCTCAGACCGAAGCGTGGTTTGCGGATGATTATACAAGATAGAAACCTGAAAAAGGAGCCCTCTTTAAAGCAGCTATGATAGCATGTGCCGATAAATTGAAACTTCAATCAGTAGGGATTTTCCACATTCCCCACTGATTGCTAGTGGAACCAATCACGCTTTTACTCAGGAAATTTCTACCTATCTGGATTTTTTGTTTTCTCTCATCATCTCTTAGGTGGAGGGAAAAAGCCCGTTAATGGGTGATGAATTTTTTAAAAAATAACCATAATGCTTTTTCGAAGTGTCTGATGATGAAACCCGCTGACAGCAGATTTTAATATATATTGTATGCAGCATCGCTGGTGTTTAAAGCTATGCATTCAAAGGAAAAGAGAAAATTTTGCTCAAGTTATGTAAAAATTATTTTCTGCTTGCCAAATACAGTCGAAGAAACCATTAATTATTATAGCTGTATATAAATAAAATTAAACAGCCTACCACCGGCACTATGCCGATAATCAGCTGTTTAATAAGATGTTTGTTTTTTACTGTATCAATAAGGGGAGGCGCTGCTGCCTTAGTATAACATTTTTATCATTTTATTTTTAGCTTACATATAATCGCAAACAAAATCTTCAAAATAAAGCCAGTGATAATATTCAATCTGTGGATCTGTCATCTCAGCAATTTCCTTTTGATTGAATTTTTGGTTTTTTAACAAATCTTTTACTTTGTCTTCTCTTGCTAATTCCATGTTAATTCCTCCTTATGTATAAGAAGTAACTGTATAATTGAAAACGTTTACTTTGTTTTCTTATTTTTATTATATATCTCATATCGGCATTAAACAAATATCAATTTGAGATTGTTTTTTCGGAAATAATATAGAAATGTTATTTATCTGTTTTAAACACTAATAAATTTTTTACTGACCGTTGCAGCAGCGGCTTTCTATTTTTCCAAAAGGTGCTTACCCTGCGAGAAATCTGAAAAAGATGATGATATAGAAAGAGAAGTTGAATATATAAGCTTTGTGGACTTCATCAATAGCATGGATCTAGTGAAACAAAGTGGGCTCATGTTTTCACTTGATAGCATAAAAAATTGTGATATGAAACGAATGAGTCTTGATGATAAGCATTTCGCTCTTTTAAGAGGGATTTTGAGAATGGGAAATCTGAGACTATGTCCTGTATTTGCTAATTTTATCTAAGGGTTTAAGATAACTTGCTTGCACCACTGATATCAAAATCATCAGTTAGAGTTATAATAGAGGCGATTATTACGCGACTCGAAAAGATTCTTTTAATCGTGTTTATTGGCAGCAAAGAGGATATTATTTTATCCAGCATTAACGGGCAGTAAAACCCTACTGATTGAAGTTTCATTTTATGTTGAATTTAGAAATGATGATTTGCAAACACTGAAAATATCATGAGATTTTCAAAAGAGGTGAACACTAAATAAAAAAAGAAAGGAGAGATACTTATACACTGATAATCTAGAAAGTACTCTTATATAGCATATATTTATTTTTTCCACTAAATTCTATAATAGTTAATTCTAAGTTTTTTTATAGCCAAAAGAAAACACAGATGTTATTTTAGTATTTAGTTTTAAATGATATCTAGGAGGAAAACCATGGATCTATTTTTATTTTTATTGTTAAGTATTTTTATATGTCTCTTCTCACTATTTTTTATTATGTATATTAATAATATAAGTGCAAAAAGAAATTATAATGAGTTTACCCTTAATGCATTTCTAGCAATAAATTGCGGCATCTTAATCACTTTAATACCATATTTATGCCTTTTAGGAACCAATGCTATAGATTTTGGAACAGAAACTTTACTGTTATTATTAAAGAATGGTTTAGTCAGTATTCTCTTTTGCTTTATATGTTTTGGACTGTTGAATATTCCTGAGAAACTTCCTGTAAAGCTAAAAAATTATAAAACCAGTAAACAAAAAGAACTATATACATATTTTTTAATCGGTGTTTTTGGAGCTGTATTTATATTAGGATTTACTTATTCTTTTATCCATTCATTAAAAATTCCAATATTTTTAATAAAAGAACATGCAATTATATCGTTTGTATTGTTGGCAGCTTCCATTTATACTTTAGCAAGAATATATGAACATCTCTATATGGATAAATTAATTATCAAAAGACATATATCTCCTTTTAAAATATTTTTTCTTTTTTTTATGTTCAGCATTTGCATAAATTCCAGTGTTTATATTTTTATAATAAGTCTTTTTTTAAAAATGAACTTTTATATGGGGACAATGGCATTAGTTAGTGTTGTAGCTTTGTTGCTCCTCACTATTCATTATATAGAAAATCAGCTTATTTATCAGCAAGGTCAATTAGAGCATAAAAATGAAGTTCTTACCATCAATGAGCAGCATTACCGGTCTCTTTTTGAAAATAATCCTGATGCAGTGTTCACTTTAGACCTTCAAGGGAACTTTATTGCTTTAAATTCATCAGTTCTGCCATTGACTGGCCTTACATTAGATGAGCTGCTTCCATTAACATTATCAGATTTATTAATTGAAGATGAAAAGCAAAAATGGAATGAGATACTTCAAGAAGTATATAAAGGCAGCAATGCTAATTTTAGAACAATAATGTCTACAAAAAACGAAAAATCAGTAAAACTAAAGGTTACTGCATTACCTATTAAAATTAATGAAGAGATTACGGGAGCCTATTTTATTGCACAGGATATAACCGAACAAGTTGAAATGCAAGAAAAAATAAAATTCTTAGCTTATCATGATGAATTAACCGGGTTATTAAATCGAAGAGGAATCTATCGTGAAGTAGAAAAACATAGTAATTCTGCAACTTTATATGCAACTATTCTGATAGATATTGATATGTTTAAAGACATAAATGATCATCTTGGCCATATAGCTGGAGATATTTTTCTTCAGCAAGTCGCTGCAAGATTAAAAAACTCAATGGAAAGCAAAGGACTAATTGCGAGAATGGGGGGAGATGAATTTTTAATATGCCTTACGGAAATTCGGAATAAATTAGAAGTATTAGATGTAATACAAAATATTCAATCAGAAATGAAAGAGCCATTTAAAATTCAAGAATCATTAAAAAATATTACATTAAGTATAGGGGTTTCTTATTATCCCAGTGATGGAGAAGACATTAATACCTTGATAAAGCATGCTGATATGGCAATGTATAAAGCAAAGAAATCTGGAAGAAACAATTATATTCAATATTCTTCTGAGTTTGAAGAAGAGAAATTAAAACAAATAAATATGCTTGACGAATTAAAGTTGGCAATCGAACAAAAGCAATTTATATTATACTTTCAGCCTAAACATAGTTCCATTGATTATAAGATTGTGGGAGTAGAAACATTAATCAGATGGAATCATCCTATAAGAGGAATTATCAGTCCAGGCGAATTTATTCCTCTAGCAGAAGAAACTGGTCTAATCATTCCACTTAGCGATTGGATTATTGAAGAAGCGTGTAAAATTTTTTCTGGGTGGATTTCGCAGTATCATGTTGATTTTCATTTATCCATTAACATATCTCCAATCCACTTCTTAGACAGTAATTTTATTGATTATTTATTAGAACAATTGAAAAAATATCAACTTCCGTCTTTTATGTTAGATATGGAAATCACGGAGAGTTTAGCGATAGATAACACAGAATTGACCAGAAGAAAAATCAATATACTTAAAGAAAAGGGATTTCAGGTATCCATGGATGATTTCGGTACAGGCTATACATCCTTAACTTATTTATCTAAATTTAATTTAGATAGAATTAAAATTGATCGATCCTTTATCAATGGATTGCCAAATAATAAAAATAATGGAGCGATAGTACAATCATTGATATCGGTTGCTGAGAATTTAGGTATTATAGTAACAGCAGAAGGAGTTGAACAGAAAGAACAGGTGCTAATTCTTAATGAATGGGGATGCCATGAGGTGCAAGGGTTTTATTTTAGCAAGCCTTTATCTGCAGAAGATATTATTGATTATTGGCTTTTAAATAAAAGTGAATAAGAGGTTTTTATTAACATGAAACCTTAAATAAGGGATTCCTTTTTTGTCCAACTAAGTTGCAGTCTATTCGATGTTCCCGAAAATAACTTAAAAAATATTTCTGATTTAGATAATAAGAAAACGTTTAAATCATTTAGCCTGCAGAGTATAGAAAGTTATACTCTGCTTTTTTTGAAGGGAAAAATTGTAACTTTTTTCAAACCTTAAACGAATAATAAGTGAAAACATAACAAGGAGGGAAAAGTTTGATTGACTTAAAGAATTTGGAGTCCAGTATAGTTGCTATTTACAAAAATCACTATTTAGATGTGTATAGATTTCTTGTTTGTTTTACAGGAAATCAAAACGATGCAGAGGATTTGACGCAAGAAGTATTTATTCGTGTATTAAAAAGTTTGCCCAGCTTTAATGGAGAAAATAATTTGAAAACATGGATTTTTTCCATCGCCAAACATACAGCAGTTGATCATTATAGAAAAAAAAGATTTTATTCTATTTTTAAGGATGGATTTTTTAAACAATTAGAATCAAAGGAAAAAAAACCTGATGAAGAAATGGAAATGAATGCAATGAAAAAAATGGTCCATGAATCTGTTGCTAAATTAAAGCCTAATTATAGGGCGGTTGTTATACTTCGTGGCATAAATGAATTTTCCATAAAAGAGACATCTGCAATTTTGCAATGCAGTGAATCCAAAGTGAAAGTAGATTATCATAGAGCCTTAAAAGACCTCAAAAGAAAATTAAATATGAATATCGAGGAGGTTTTAATCCATGCAAAATGAAAAAGACTTATTTGAAATGATAAAGAATATGCATCCCAAAAGTCCAAACAAAGAGTTTATTATTGCAACTGAAAATAAGCTTAGACAAAAAGCACGCAGTATGAAGAGAAAATTGATGATAAAAAAAGTATCTGCCATTTCAAGTGGTGTTTTATTTTTTGCATTTGCTTTTTCTTGGTTATTTTTATTTAGTGGAAAAGAGGTAATGACAAATGCTTTATATAATCTTGGAGAGGAATCTTTCTCTATACTTGATGATAATAGGAAAGAAAAAAATCCATTAGTGTTTATTTATCATTCCCATAATACTGAATCCTTTATTCCAGAACTTAATGTAAAAAGTGCCAATGAAGCAATTAGCGATACTAAAAATGTCACATTGATTGGAAAAGAGTTGAGCAGGGCATTAAAAGAAAATAATATCAGCACCATCCACGATGATACAGATGTAGCTGGAATTTTAAAGGAACGAAATTTATCATTTTTGGACTCTTATATAGTGTCAAGAGAAGTATTGCAAGATACATTAAAGGACAATAAGAGTATAGCAATGATCTTTGATATTCACAGAGACTTTAATGATAGAAAAACTACAACTATTAATATAGAGGGCAAAGATTTTGGGAGAATTGTATTTGTTGTATCTAAAACAAGTGATAATTATGAAGCAAATAGAGAATTCGCCATGATTCTCCATAAAAGATTAGAAGAATTATATCCTGGATTATCAAGAGGTGTAGTGGAAAAAGGAGTAAACCCTCGAAATACCTATAATCAAGATGTTCAAAAAAATTCTGTTTTATTAGAAATTGGCGGAGTAGAAAACACACTGGAAGAGGCATATAGAACAACGGATATTTTGGCAGAAATAATTAAAGAAACGATAAATGAGAAGGAATCGTAAATTTTCGTAATGCCCAGCCGCATAGCGAGCTCACTTATAAGAACAGCTCCTTCAGTTCTAATCGCTTCCACTGTATGAATTTTACTAGGTGTTAATGGTCCAGCATTTCCAAAATGATGAGGTTTTCGTTCAAGTCGCCGAAGTTGCATAATCAGTCGACCTAAATTGCGACTTCCATTATTCGTATTATTTGGGAGTTGATTTTTATTCATGCAGTTAGTATAGTTTCTAAACCTTTTTTTCGTCAACATAAAATGAATTTCTTATAAGGATTTCTGAAGCTTTTAATGTTTAAGCTATTTTAGCTGAAAGAGTGTCTGTGCTTTAGAATTAGATTTTTTGGGAATAGTTTTTATCAATGGTTATTATGCCTTATAGAAAAGGGGGGATTTTAAACAGAAAGCATACAAACAGGGGAGTATCCATTATGTCATTGTTTTTCTTTTGTTAGGCTTCCTAATGAAATTTTAGGGAATTGATGGAAGCGGTGTTGCTAACAGTGATACTGTTTTTTCCTTTTTTCGAAATCTATGCTCGACCTATGCTAACATTAGAAAAAGAGGCTTTCTTAATCGCAACATTAAGGAGGAATTATCATGCTGCATTCTTTATATTCCATTCAAAAAGTAAAAATGGGTGATAAAACCTTGCTCCGTGAACAAAAGTGGCTGCAGTATCTATATTTAACAAAAGAAAAGAATGTTAATTTAGAACAAGTGGAATCACTTGGAGGAATAAAAGATAATCCTGTCCTTTCCTATATTGAAAAATCATTGGAAATATTAAACGGCAGCCTCAAAGTGAGCGAATACGAAAAAGAAATCATAGAAGAGGTTTTGATTTGGAGCGATGTTGCCAAATGCGGATTGGAGCATAAAAGAAAAGAATGGAAAAATCGTGGCTTTCAATTAGGCATACATAATATTGGATCAGCGCAGATTTATGCAGATGAAAAAATGGCTATTCCAATTAAAGAGCGAGTATTAGATAATGAAGAGCTTGTTTATATTTTAATCTCCACTCATGGGCTGATAGGACAATTTATTAGAGGAGAAGTTCGATTTCGCCAATTAGAGCCTTTAATGGATTTTCTTCATCAAAATAGGGAGACATATCCAATAAATATAGGCAATATGCTGTATGTTCTCAATCAGTGCATTATTGAAGCTGTTTCAGCCGCTACTTGGAATGAGGTCCAAGGAGAAGTAGGGGATGTAATTAATTGGATTTTGAAAGGGGAAAGAGGGAAAGAATATCTTTTAAAGAAAAGGATTATGAAATTAAGAAAATCCTCCATTAAAAATGGCGAAAACTTTAATCTGTTATATGACCGATATTTTTCGGATAAAAAACTAAAAAAGTTATTCCAAACTTTTTTTAGAAAAACAGATATGTGGTATGTAGAGGCAGCACTCCATGATTTCTCTTTTGATGAATTTTTGAAAATTTTTCTATTAATTTATCAAAAGGCAAATCCTTTAACTTTAAAGCAAATTAGTTTTGAGCCTTTTATGAAGGATATCTATTATGATTATAAAGGCAAAAAAATGATTAACTTATATAAAAAAAGAATAATAGAAGCCTATTTGAAAGAACTGAATATAGAAGATTTGATGAAAGGCAAATATGTACAGAATGAGCATGTAGAATTGGCGATTGTTGCAATGAATCAATTGGATGAAATAATAGGAGCAAAGTTTATTTACTCTAAAGCAGGAGAAAAATTAATTGAATTTTGTCAGGAAGCAGAAAAGTCTCCATTGTATGAACGTTCTATTATTCTCTTATATGACTTCTTTGGCTTTAGGAAAGATGGTTTTGATCGGCTGCACAATGAACACATCTATTTGTCTGACATGAATAATTCGCAAAACCATAAAAAAGTGATTGCAGAATATGCGGTAGGGAGTAAGATGCTGGATATAGGTGCAGGCGGCGGCATTATGTTAGATGTATTGTCTGAATATCATCCAAATGCGACGGTAATCGGCATTGATATCTCCACCAATGTAATAGAAGAATTAGAAAGGAAAAAAATTAGGGAAAAGAAGCGTTGGTTGGTTAAACAAGCAGATGCTCTATTACTAAAGGATTTTTATGAAATAAATAGTATTGATACGATTGTATTTTCTTCTATTCTGCATGAAATGTATTCCTATATTCCTTATAAGGGGAAAAAATTCAATGCAGAAGTAATCATCGATAGTCTGAAAAGCGCTTTTGAAGTTTTGAAACCAGGTGGAAGAATTATTATCAGGGATGGAATTATGACAGAGCCGAAAGATCAAATAAGAATAATGGAATTTTATCAATTGAAAGGAATTGAATTTTTTAGAAGGTACGTGAATGACTTTAAAGGGAGAAAAATATCCTATGAACAAATAAATGATTGCACCATTCAATTGCCAATTAATGATTTAATGGAATTTCTTTATACATATACATGGGGAGAGGAGGCATATCCTCATGAAGTTCAAGAGCAATTTGGCTATTTTACGCCAAGCGAGTATAAAGAAGCCATTCAAAATCTTCTTGGGGAAAAGGGACGGTTGCTCATATTTCAGCATTACCTGCAGGATGGCTATGAAGAGCACATTCTGCCACATGTTAAAGTAATGGATAAAGACAGAAATACGGCAAGGCTTCCCGACAGTACGTGTTTTATTGTAATTGAAAAAATTGAATAAGCTGAAAAATCGGCTGCATATTGAAAGGCTAGATGCCAAAGTCAGTAACAGTTTGTTTAGAAGTTAGAATTTGATGCATCTTTTGTATTTTGATAGTCCTTTGTTTTTTCTGCTGGAAATCAACAAAGAACTATCTTTTTTCTTTTTCTCTATATATGCTAAATCTCTTGTTAGATAAGAGTGTCAGTCGTCCAGATACAGAATAATTGATACAATCTAGTTTTTTAATTTCCCATGAGCATCGTAAGCTTTGAAGCAAACTCAGCCTTATTGTCTCTGAAACTAAAAAAGTTTAATAGTCTTTTATTGTATCAAAACTTAATGAATTTTGATGATAGAGCAATTCAAAAAAATTTGACTATATCCAGGTTGGCTTTTGCCGGAGAAAAAGGTTCCCTTGTGTACGGAGAAAGCTTTGGCAGCGTGACCTGGATTACTTAAAAAGAATTGAAACAGTTAGGCTGGGAGATTAAATTTTTACAAGATGAGGGAATGGATTATACAAAAGCAATGCAGCCTATTATCGTTTTGCTTCTTATTAAGCCATGGTTGGATGAATACTTAAAGAGAAAATAGAGATATAAGTTGGACCTAATTTTGGTGCAGCCTTTTGTGTTATATCTTAAATTTACGGTCACCTGCCATAATTTTGATTTATTCAAAGAGGAACGAAAGGATTTTAAAAAAATGCTGAAGAACTTAGTCGGCTGAATTAATTCGCAAGGTGCTAGAACAATCGCTGTTCATAAAGTAAAAGAGATCAAAAAGTTGTTTAATGATGATATTGAAATCGATAGAAAAATAGATATTTTCATCAACAATGCTGACCTTATGAATTGCTAAATCAATTGATCAAATTACGGAAGAGAATTTTGATGCTCAATTTTTAACCAATGTCAAAGGAACTTATGTCGCTATACAAGGGTTATTTCACAAATCGGAAAAAAGGATAAGGATTGAAATTGAGACATATTTCAAAAAAAGTTTTAAAACAGGTAATATAGATAAGGGAATTGGCCAGTTGTCGAAAACCATTCAGTGCTGGTTTAATGCGGTTAGAATACATAAAAGATAAAAAAAGGGGACATTTATTTTATTGTTTTTTAAGATATTTCGAGTGATGCTTTATTATGTTAGTGAACAACTGTGTTAAAATAGACCATAGTCTGTCCTAAAAGAACTTAAATGAAAGTCGCAGGTTATTTGAATAATTTGAAAAGAGGGAAATAAAGTGAGTACAATGACAAAGCAAAAACGCAGCAAACTTATGATGGTTTCACGGGCACTATTGATTATTATTGGGGGACTTCTCGCAGCATATGGTTTAGAGTCAGTATTAATCCCAAATAATGTATCCGATGGGGGAGTGACAGGACTAAGCATTGTTGGTTCACAACTTTTTGGATTGCCATTAAGTATTTTTATTGCCATCCTGAATATCCCTTTCGTATATTTAGGCTACAAACAAATTGGGAAAAGCTTTGCTATATATTCAATCATCGGTATTGTATCCCTTTCAATTGGAACTATCCTAATGCATCATGTTCCAACGATAATTGAAGGTGATACATTATTGGTAACCGTTGTTGGTGGTGTTATTCTTGGTTTTGGGATGGGATTAGCCTTACGTAATGGTGGTGCATTAGATGGAATTGATATGTTAGCTGTATTACTTTCTCGAAAATTACCTTTTGGAACCAGTGATTTAATTTTATTTTTGAATTTGTTTGTTTTTATTGTAGTATCAACTGTATTTGGTCTTCAAGGGGCCATTTTATCAGGTATTGCTTACTTTATCGCATCTAAAGTAATACATATTGTGGAAGAAGGTTTAAGTGGTTCGAAAACTTTTAAAATTATTACCACTCAACCTGAATTAATGGTTGAAACTATACGTGATAGATTAGGTCGTGGAGCAACGTATACACTAGCACTTGGCGGTTACTCCAATGAAGAATTCAAGGAAATCACTTGTGTCATTAACCGTTTGGAAGAAAGCAAAATGAAAGAAATCATTCAAGAAATTGACCCAAAAGCCTTTGTCGCAATATACGATGTATCAGAAGTTAAGGGTGGAAACTTCAAAAAGCATGATATTCATTGATTTTCCATTTTTTTCATATTTAAGAGCGTTTTAGAATTGTATTTCGTCTTCTAAATGTTTAGTGCTATTTTTAGAAAAAGTGCGTGGTCTTTCTTTCCCCGGTCAGTTTCTTTTTCCTCCATCTTTTTAACCTTATTTATAGTAGATGGATTAGTATACTTTTTGTTTTTTTCTATTCTAGTTGATTTCTTCGGATAGAATGCATGTTGTTACTTCCAAAAAAGTATCTACTATTTTTTGAAGTAAGGCTGTGTTAAATGCTATTGTTGACTTTGATGCCAGGTTGATTGGAGCGGAGATCAACATTTAAAATTAAAAGAGCTTAAAATAAAAAAAAGCTGTAGATAAATTCCCATTCTAAGAATTTTGTCTACAGTCTGAAGCGGCAGATTAATCTGCCGCTTCTTTTGGCAACAAATTAAGGAACTTGGCTAATGAAAGAAGAAGATTATTTTTTTTATGCTTCATCTCTTCAGCTAACTTACAGTAGTCACTATAGAGCTTTTCCTCTTTTGAATAATTTTTGCGTCTGTTTCCTTGTTTTTCCAAGAATTTTTGGAGATCAAGAGCTTCTTTTTTATACACCTCTTCTTTGTCAGCATAATACTTCATTTGAGATTGAATGTTTTCTGTCATGTACTTTTCGGGGATTAGAATAGATACCATTGCTTGAATTTTTGGTATTTCTAATTTATTGGATAGGTAAGAACGATGATTCCCACCTGTTGCGACAGTATACTTTCCGTTAGGAAGGAGAAATAAATGCAGATCAGCAGGAGACCTGTCATTCCACCCTTTTAATTCAACGGATTTACGTAAATCTGTCAGTTTAGCATCACTTTTTATTTTTTTAGTTGGAAAAGTTAATCCAATAATATTCTTTGGTGAAATCGATGTGATGCCGAGATCGACCGTAACATAGGGTTTATATGGCCTTACTGCTTGATCAAAGAGAACCCACCGTTTTTTGAAGAGTTTTAGCAATCGAAACACCTCCTTTTATCAAGTTATTTCTGTCCCAACGGATTAATGCCAATGGATAAAAAAAGGAAAAGCTGTTGCACCTTTTTATCCACCTGCAATAGATAAAATTGCGGGAAAATATATGCATCTGTATAAATATATTTGCATATAGACAAAATTAACCAGCCTATTGGGGGCAATAGGCTGGTTAATAAGGGGAAGACATCCCATCCTCCCTGCAAAAATTTATAAGTATTATTTTTATATTACATATAGTCGTATACATAATCTTCAAAATAGAGCCAGTGATAATATTCAATCTGAGGATCTGTCATCTGGGCAATTTCTTGTAGATTAAATTTTTGTTTTTCTAATAAATCTTTCACTTTGTCTTCTCTTGCTAATTGGTCCATGTTAATTCCTCCCTATGTAAAAGAAGTAAAGTTAGTTTTAATATGTAAGCGATTTCTTAAAATAATTATATATCTCAAATCGATATTAAACAAATATCATTTTGAGATTGTTTTTTGGAAAAGGATATAGAAATGTTATTTATCACGCATTAACGAGCTTTTGACCCACACCTCAAGATGATAAGAGAAGACGAGAAATCTAGGTGGGTAGAAAACTGGCCCATAAAAGCCTGATTGGTTCCACTAACATCAGTGGGGAACGTGGAAAACCCTCACTGATTGAAGTTTCACTTTATTGCTGCATAAGAAGCACATTCATTTGGCTGTGATTTTAATGCTATTCCTAATCGGGTAAATATATCTGCAAAATTGGTTGATAAATGCCTGGTAATATAAAGAGTGGATAATGCTATGCTGGTTTGCTTAAACAATTGCTGTTGAAAATGGGGAATATGAATCAAAATAAATAGCAAAAAGAAACGGGAAATGTTCAGGAAAATGCTTATTTCATACAACAGAAAATAAGAAATAAGGAATGGAGAAAACAATATGGATTTTAATGGTATTAAAAAACAGCTTGTATTTATAAAGGAAATATTGTACAAACCACCCCTTATGAAGATGGACATAAAATGCAAGGGGGTTGCCAGAGGGATTTTCTTGAATTATCTGATGATGAAAACAGTTTGACAGCGGATTTTAATATATATTGCATGAACATTGCTGGAACTTTAAGTTATGTAGTAAGAGGAAAGGAAAAAATATTCCAAAGTGTCAAACCGAAATGCTGCAATTTTCTTTTTTGATTTTTTTACAATATAAATTTTTTAAGATCCGCATAACTTTATATAAGATATCAAAACTTTGAAAAAAAAAGAAATTTGTTGCAGATATATCTAGAAGAAAGGCTCAATGGATAGCAGGCATTATTAGGTTGGAATCGAAGCGTTTTTACTGCAAAAAAATAAAAGCAATATGTGCCGATAAAATATCGATATGCATTGCTTTCGTTTTTTGCAATTTAGTTGTCTAGTTTATAATTTTTATTTTTATATTTTTTCTGCCCCATTGCAATGCGGATGTTTTAGAAGGCATAAACACATCAATTTTTTTGCCTTTTATGGCGCCACCAGTATCTCCTGCTACCGCATAGCCATAACCAGGGACATAGACTTTAGAGCCTAACTTAATTACTTTCGGATCAACAGATATAACCTTTTGATTAGGATTTTTCTTTAAATTTATACCGGTTGCTGTGATACCAGTAGAACCTTTGAATAATGTGTAGGCAGAAGCATTTACTGTAATCTCTTTTGTTTTCTTTGCAGTTTTGCTAGATTTACTAGTTGTGCTAGTTTTTTTAACTTTTAATACTTGTTTTACTTTAATGAGATCGGATGAAAGGTTATTCCATTGCTTTAATTGACTGACAGTAATATGATAGTTTTTTGCAATTTTGGAAAGGGAATCTCCTTTTTTTACGGTATATGTATTTGAAGCAGCTGATGCCCCGCTGCTGATTCCAAGTGCTAGCATAATAGATACGGAAATTGTTATGAAGGATTTTTTCACATTTAAAACTCCTTTGTTTGTCATATGAAAATTATATCAAGCTATTATTGCAATTGTGTTTCAGAAGTTTACTAATTTCATGACAATATGATGAGATTTTTATGTTTTGATGGAATGATCGCTTTTTCTTAAATGTTAGTTTTACAGCATTGTCCATACAAATGTTGCCTTACTTTAAGAATATGCATGTCAGGAAATAGCAGAAGGAAGGATGCATTCTTTGTTATAATAGAAGCAAAATATGGAATAAGTAATAGGTAACCATTTAAATAACAAGAGTTCTCTCTAGTATTTGGTTCTGCTACTAAATGATAGAATTTATTGAAGAAAAATAAGGATGTAGTTAGATGTTAAGCATTTGTACAGTGAATATTTTTATAGGAAATTTCTTAATGTATCTAGAAAACTAAACCGAAATTTAAATAAAACTCTTATTTTATATGGATCATTAGGACTTGAAGTCGTAACAGGAATAGATTTTCCCCACAGGATATAGATATTCTTGTCCCGTTTAAGTTTGTATACAACTAATGGAAAATGGTGAATTAAAATAAAATTGAATTAATGAAAAAAGGATAAGCTGTTAACCTTATGCAAGGCAGGGGAGCATCAGATGGATCACTTTTGAAGCTGCCATGTATTTAATAAATCAATCTGCATTTCTTCTGTGTATTGGCAGTTTTTTCTTTCCTGTTGCTATTTTTTTTATGGTATGACGGAAATTGGATTTCAGGATATCTCCTGAATATGATTATAAAATTTATAGTTCAACACACTTTAGTTTTTATAAGGCTATCATTATACGAAGTTTTTTAAGCAAAGTATTACCAAAGGTTATTAATGGAGTTTTGCAAAAAAATCTAAGCTATACAGATTAATTAGCACTCCATCATCATGACATTGATAGTGGCAATTGACGGATATTATCACCAAGTATTAATAAAAGGGAAAAGGTGTTCCAAACTTGAGCTTACAAATATGTATATAAATGCTAAAGCTAATACTTGCGATATGTTAGAATTTCCAGCTGCTTTTTGCCGAATTAACCGCTTTTACCAAATTGCCCATTATAATGAAGACATAGTGGTTGATTTTGTGATTGATACTGACAACGATAGAATATATAAATCGTCTTATTAAGTGGCATGGGCAAACATGTTCACTTTTAAAGGGCATAATTTGATGAGAGAGGAGGGGAGGCAGCTTGAAGGCTGTATTTTCAACATTATTCATTTTATTTGTTGCAATGGCTATGGTAGCATGTCAATTAAAACAAACAGAAAGAATGGTTCTATTAGATGAAAAAATTTCAGAAATCAAAGTTTCAAAATCAAAAGGTTTTGGAAGGATGAATGAAGATTTCATTCTATCTTTCAAAGATAAGAAATCCATAGATATTTTTGAAAAGGCAATTACAACTGCTGTTAAACAGCCTGGGAAAGTTGATATAGACGAGCCAGAGTATGATGTAATGGTCGAATATAAAGCAAAAGAAGGAGAGCTGCCTACACACGGAATTCATTTATGGTTGGGAAAGGAAAATGAAAAGAGCACATTCATGTATATTACTGATGACTCCGTTTATCTTAATTCTCTCAAAATGACAACGGAGTTAAGAAAGCTGATACTTTCAAACTGATAGTCAGGAAGTTATTCTCTTCCATTAGCGGTGCGCGTTTCTGTAGAAAACAGAAGCGCTTTTTGTATTGGCTATATGATACTAATATTTAGGCATGTTAAAGCTTGAGAATAAGGAAATATATTAATAGCCTCTAGCAGATTGTAATATTTGAATGTAACAGAGTCGCTATTTTGAGTACACTATCAACTTCTATAAAGCAACAAAAATGAGTTTTTTAACATGTTGCATTTTATAACACATATATAACGTTGAAGAGTTGGGAAAGCACATAGTTCCTGCAAAATTTGAGAAGATATTGGTTTTAATGTATATGTTATTCCTATAAAGAGACAAGAATCAAGGAGCATTATCTATTTTGTGAAAAATGTATGTGAGATTTCCTTACGCGTGTGTTGAAAACTATGAATTTTCAGAATATAATAAGCCTCATAAGATAATTAAAGACATATTAAAGACAAGAGAGGGAGATGCTTATTAAATTTCGTATAGCAGTAGTTGGCCCTGAACCATTAGTGGCAGATATTTGTGAGATAGCTTCTGAATTTAATGAAGTAGTGATTCTTCCGCTGATTTATCAAAAAGCGGAAGAATCAGCAGAGTTAGTGAAACAGCATCAGGAACAAGAGGATATTTTCCTTTTTTCTGGCCCTACGCCTTATATGTCGGGGAAAAACAGTGTTCCTGCCCACAGCAAAGCTGCTTACATTCCTTTTGAAGGTACAGATATTTATAGGCTATTATTGCAAGTATATGAACACTATCATTACTACCCGAAAATCAGTTTTGATATCGTTGATGGACAAGAGTTAAATGAGATTTATCATGAAATGAAAATCACCCGTATTCCTTATTATTTACAAACATTAGAAGAAGGAATGGATAGTGAAAGGTTAACAAACTATCATTCGAATTTGCTGAAAGAAGGAAAAGCAGAGGTTGTTGCTACTACATTAAATTCAGTTTATGAACAATTGCAGGAAGCAGGATCATCAGTGTTTTTAATTAAACACACGAAAGCTAAAATTCGAGATACCTTGCAAAAGATACTTCTTAGAGAGGATAAGCAAAGAAAAGAAGAAAGGCAAATCATCGTTTTGAAATTTCAAATTCTTTATGAGAAAGAAAAAAAAGACGTTTACTATAAACAGCTGAATCAGATTATCATCGATAAAATTCTTAAACTTGGAAGAACATTATTTTCTAGTACCAATCAAATCAAAGACGGCATGATTACCCTTTATACAACAAAAGGAGTTTTTGAAAAAGCGACATCTAAAAGACAAGATTTTTCTTTTCTCCATGAGTTCAACAAAATGACATCTTTTCAGGTGAATCTTGGCATTGGCATAGGAAAAACCGTTCAAGATGCTGTCTACAATGCAAGCAATGCCTTAGAGTTTTCCATCAGAAAAGAAAAAGGAAGCTGCTTTTTAATTGACGAACAGAAAAGGATTTATGGTCCGTTAGGAACAACCAAGTCTATTGACTATACACTAGCGAGCAGTGAAGTGGATAATCAACATTCATTGACTCTTAGAAAATTTTACTCATGGCTTTTGATGATGCAAAAAAGTGAAGTGACAACAAGAGAAATAAGCTTAGGAATGAGTACAAGCGAAAGGCATGCCGCTAGAATCTTAAAAAGTCTGCATCAACAAAATGTTGCCAAAATTATTGGGAAAGAATCAATGAATCAAAAGGGACGCCCCCGTCTTGTCTATAAAATCGATTTAAATGGGTTAGCCAATCATCTACATGAAACAAAAACATCTTCTCTATAACTGAATAAAACCCTCATCTTAGAAGTGCAACACTAAGGCAACTTCATCTGCAGGATAGACACCAGCATCATAACTTCACCTTGAAAACGAAGCTTGATAAATTTACTTATCTATAATAATATAAGCAATTTTTTATTTAATAGGAGGAAAAAAATGAAAAAGAAGAGTTTGATACTATCTATCTTATTGAGTTTCGTCCTTATTTTAACGGCGTGTAATGTTAATTCAGGATCATCCACCAATAGTAGCAAAAAAAGTTCCGGCGGCGGCGAATTAATTATCGGGATGGAGTCAGAAGCAGATGTTCTAGACCCGCACCGTGCAGGCGGATGGGTAACGATGCGAATTACGAATCAAATGTTTGAACCTCTAATTGGGGAAGATTTAAGCAAATCATCAGAAGAATCAGCAGTGCCAGAGTTAATACCCGTATTAGCAAAAAGTTGGGAAGTCTCCAAAGATGGCAAAACATATACCTTCCATTTGAGAGAAGGCGTTAAATTCCATGATGGCTCAGATTTTAATGCGGAAGCAGTAGATTTTAATATTAAAAGGTTAACAGATAAAAATTTTGAATATTATGATAAATTAAGCGCAGGCCGCACTTTTAGAACTTGGAAATTTTTTGAAAGCAGCGAAGTAGTAGATGATAAAACAATTAATATCCATCTAACTTCCCCATTCTCAGAATTTCCGAGAATGCTGGCACAAATCAATTCACTGCAAATTGTCAGTCCTGATGCAATTAAAAAGAATGGCAATGATAGTATGGGGGAAAATCCAGTTGGAACAGGTCCATTTAAGTTCGATAGCAGAGAAAGAGGCAAACATATTACTCTTGTAAAAAATGAAGACTATTGGGGAGAGAAGGCGAAGTTAGATAAAGTTATTTTCCGACCATTATCAGACCCAGCAGCAAGGGTATTGGCGCTTCAAAATGATGAGGTCGATATGATTGCTGTTCCGTCTCCTGACTCTATTGAAAACTTGAAAGATCAAGGATTTAAGGTTGTTTCTGGTACACCTCCACATGTTTGGTATTTAACATTTAATTTTGATAATGAAAATATGAAGAATCAGAAAGTAAGACAAGCAATTAACTATGCCATTAATAGAGAAGGAATTGCCAATGAACTATTGAAGGGAACTGTAACGCCAGCTTACACGATTCAATCACCTGGTGCAGTAAACTATGATCCTGAGAAAAAATGGTATGAATACAATCCAGAGAAAGCAAAACAACTACTAAAAGAAGCTGGTTTGGAAGATGGATTTAAAACAACGTTGCAAACATCTGTTGATGGTTCAGGACAATTAATTCCAGTCGATATGGCTGAATGGATTCAAAGGGATTTAGCGGAAATTGGCATAGATGTTACTTTAGATACACAGGAATGGATTACTTATTATTCTGCTTACAGCAATGGAATGAAACCAAATGTTGGGATGAATCAAATGTCATCTGGACGTACATCTCCATATTTTCTGTCTATGGTGGCTCACTCTGAATTTGTAGCACCAGGTGGCTTTAACTCTGGCAAATATGTGAATACAAAATTAGATGAGATTCTAGATAAAGCTTCTACCTCTGTAGAGGAAAATAAAGCATTAGAATTATGGAAACAGGCAGAATCAATGATTATGGAGGATGCAGCGTTTGCTCCGATTGTTAATGATTCAGCACCGTATGTGATTAATTCACGTGTGAAAGGCTTTGTTATACCATCAGAAGAATGGTACACATTGGCACCTGTTTATATTGAAGAATAATTAGTTTAAAAAGCACCTGATCTATTAGCAAGGGCAAAACCCGCAGAATGCATATCTCCAATTTGTTTTCTCGGGTTTTGCCCAACCAATTATAATAAGTCGGCTAGGAGGCGAGCTTAGTTGCTGAGATATATACTGAAAAGAATCTTATCAACTATCCCTGTACTTTTTGGGGTTACGATTATTGTTTTTTTATTAATCCAAATGATACCGGGAGATCCTGCAAAATCTATTCTCGGTAGTGATGCAACACCAGGGGCAGTGAAAGCTTTGCGAGATGAGATGGGATTGAATGAACCACTTTTGACACAATACGGGTTATGGATGATGGATCTGCTTAAGGGGGATTTAGGCTATTCTTATACGCTTCATAAACCAATTATTGATGAACTTCTGCCGAGATTTGTGAACAGTTTGATTTTAACAGTGGCCAGTCTACTAATATGTATTACATTAGGAGTTATTTTAGGGCTTGTCAGTGCATTAAAAAAAGATAGCATCCTTGATAAAGTAAGCATGGGAGCTGCTTTAATTGGCGCTAGTATGCCAGTGTTTTGGATTGCTTTAATGCTTATGTGGCTATTTGCTATCAGATTACAAATGTTTCCAGTTAGCGGAATGTATAATATGAGAAATCCTGGCGGAATTGCAGATTTGCTGCATCACTTAGTTTTACCGGCCTTTGCAACAGCAACCGTTTCTCTCGCTGTGATTGCTAGACTAACAAGAAGCACCGTTCTTGATGTGCTTCAAAAAGATTACGTTAAATATTTCCATTCGTTTGGTCTTTCCAACACAAAAATAAACCTCGTTCATGTGATGCGGAATTCGCTTCCGCCAATTATCAATATTTCTGGACTGCAAGTTGGTTACATTATGGGTGGTGCTTTGTTTAGTGAAGTTGTGTTTAACTGGCCTGGCATCGGACAACAGCTTTACACAGCTGTAACTTCCAATGATTATCCTACTGTTCAAGCAGGCATTCTCTTAATTTCCTTAACCTTTGTTCTAGTTAATTTAGTCGTCGATTTATTAAATGTTTGGTTAAGTCCAAAATTGCAAGATTCTATAAAAGCAGAATAGGGGTGAAAATATGGCTGAGAAGTGGAAACTCTCATGTAAAGCTTTTTTTAGCGATAAAATGGCTGCAATAGGGGCGGTTATTATTCTATTAGCAGTGTTTCTAGCAATTTTTGCGAACTTTGTTGCACCATATGATCCAAATACAGTAGCAGAAGGAAGCACTCGATTGCTTCCTCCAGGAACAGATGGACATATTCTAGGAACAGATCAGCAAGGAAGAGATATTTTAAGCCGAATTATTTTTGGAACGCAAACCTCTTTAATTTCCGCAGTTGTTCCCGTTATTATTGCAGCTGTTGTCAGTATTGCTCTTGGCATTATAGCCGGATACTATCAAGGTTTTATTGGGAGCTTGATTATGAGATTAATGGATATCTTTTTTGCTTTCCCAGCTGTCTTATTGGCTATTGCAATTGCTGCTATTTTAGGGCCGGGACTGCTTAATGTCATTATTGCGATGATTATTGTCCGCATCCCTTATATGACAAGAGTTGTTTATACAGATGTTCTGCAAGAAAGTCAGAAGGAATATGTAGAAGCAGCCAAAGCTTTTGGAATAGGAGATTTGGAAACTATGTTTAAACAAATTCTTCCTAATGTATTGCCAAGTTTGATTGCATATGCGACAACACTTGCTGGTGTAACCATTGTCACAGTAGCTGGCTTAAGTTTTATTGGGCTTGGTGTTCAGCCGCCGACAGCTGACTGGGGCAGAATGGCGAGTGATGGCAGCAAAGTATTAATGCAAGGATATCCTTACGTTACCTTTATTCCAGGAATTGCTATTTTAATTTTATCCTTTGCCTTCAGCATGATTGGCGATGGATTAAGAAATGCCTTAGATCCATATGAACAATCAAAAATGAAAGCTAAGAAGAAACTGAAAGCAGAGAAGACGGCAGGAGTCAGTTTAGGGCAAACAGCTAAAGAAGGTTGAGGGATGGAAGTTTTTATACAGGCAAAAGGAAAGGGTGGTTAGATGAAAATGGCTGCTTCACTAAAAGAAGAAAGTGTTTTACTTAATATCGAAAATCTGTCCACGAAAATAAAAACAGCGGATGGTATTCTTACCGTTTTAGAGGATGTTAATTTTACTGTGGAAAAAGGCGAAATCATGGCAATTGTTGGGGAGTCTGGGTCAGGAAAATCAATGACTATTAATTCTATTTTGAAATTATTGCCTAAAAATCTGATAGAAGAATACAAAGGTTCAATAAAAGTAGCCGGAAATGACGTTATTGCCCTCAATGAAAATAAAATGCGGGAAATAAGAGGAAGAAGAATTTCTCTTGTAGCACAAAATGCAATGACTTCATTGGATCCCTCTTATCGGGTTGGCAAACAGATTGTCGAAATAATAGTGGAAAAAACGAATAAAACGAAGGCACAAGCGAAGGAAAAGGCATTATCGCTTTTAAAGCAAATGGGAATTGATGATCCAGAGCGGATTTTTCAGTCTTATCCACATCAATTAAGTGGCGGCTTGCGGCAGCGTGTGGTTATTGCGATGTCACTGGCCTGTGATCCGGATTTAATTATTGCGGACGAACCGACATCTGCTTTAGATCCCACCGTACAATTACAGGTATTAGACTTATTTACCAAGATAAATCGCGAGTTTGGTACAGCCATTTTAATTATTACACATGATTTTGGCGTTGTTGCTCGGATGGCACATAAGGTAGCGGTCATGTATGCTGGACAGATTGTTGAATACGGGGAAGTTGGCGATATCATTGATCATCCCGAGCATCCTTATACGCAAAGTTTATTAAAATGTATCCCTGATATGGATTGGATATTTAGGGAAGGAGTTCATAAAAAACCATTATTCCAGATTAAGGGGGAATTGCCTAATCTTTTAGAATTACCACAGGGATGCCGTTTTTCCAGTCGCTGTCATTTGGCAAAGGATGAGTGCCATGTAACGAAACCATCATTAAAAAAACAAAATCGTTATAAATCAAACCATTCAGTGCGCTGTGTGCTGACTGAAAGGAGCCATTAAAGATGAAGGACAATACTTTAATTGAAGTAAAAGGATTGCAAAAGGTCTATGGAGGAAAAAAAGGTATATTCCTTCCCGCTAAAAAAGTGACAGCCGTCAAGGATGTGAGTTTCTCCATCTATAAGGGAGAAACGTTTGGGTTAATCGGTGAATCTGGATCAGGCAAAACAACCGTTGGACGAATGATGTTAAGGTTGATTGATCCAACAAGGGGATCTATTAGCTATAATGGACAATCGTTAATGGATTTATCAAAAAAAGAGATGGCTGCCTTGCGAAAGGATATTCAAATTGTTTTTCAGGATTCCGGCTCAGCTTTTAATCCACGCAAAACAATCGGTTCTCAAATTGCTCAGTCCCTGCTGAAATTTGGGGATACTCTAGATAGCCAATTAATTCGCAAGGAAACTCTCCATATGTTAGAAGTAGTTGGTTTAAGAGCGGATTTTTATGACCGTTACCCCCATGAACTATCCGGTGGGCAGCGGCAGCGGGCAGGAATTGCACGGGCGTTGATTTTGAAGCCAAAATTCCTCGTTCTTGATGAACCAGTATCTGCACTAGATGTTTCAGTTAAAGCACAAATTATTAATTTATTGATGGAGTTGCAAAAAGAATTTAACTTAACCTATTTATTTATTGCCCATAACCTAGATTTAGTTGCTTATTTTTGTGATAGAGTGGCTGTTTTATCAAAAGGAGAAGTAATTGAAACATCTTCCACAATGGAGTTGTTTAAACATCCTAAACATGAGATGACCAAAAAATTATTAAGCTCTATTTTGACTCTGCAAGGGGATTTGGGAGAAGTATATCGAAAAAGGAATGTGATTTGAACGGGAGGAGATTATGATGAAAGAATTATTTTTTAATGACATGCAGACCATTTCTGGCTTATTGCAAAGAAAAGAAATCTCACCAGTAGAATTAACAAACCAACTTTTAGAGAGAATTGAAGAGCTTGAACCAACTCTTAATGCATATATTATGGTATTAAAAGAGGAAGCTTTAGAGCAAGCAGCTTTAATGGAAAAAGAATTGGCAGAAGGCAATATTCGCAGTTCTCTTCATGGTATACCAATTGCGATTAAAGATATTTTTGAAACGAAGGGCAGCGTTACAACATCTGGTTCAAAGGTGTTTGAACATTTTATTGCAGAGCGGGATGCAAAAGTAATCGAACAACTAAAGGCTGCTGGAGCGATTATCATCGGCAAAACCAATCTTCATGAGTTTGCAATGGGAGCTACTACAGAAAATCCTCATTATGGCCCTACTCGAAATCCGTGGAATATCAAAAAAATACCGGGTGGCTCTAGCGGCGGTTCCGCTGTTGCAGTTGCAACAGGGACAGCATTTGGAGCGGTTGGAACAGATACAGGCGGGTCTATTCGCCTGCCGGCTGCACTTTGTGGCATTGTTGGTTTAAAGCCAACGTATAATCTAGTCCATACAGAGGGATGCACACCATTAAGTTGGACACTTGATCACATCGGCCCAATGACAAGAACAGTAGCTGATAGTCGCAGCATGCTGCGAATCATGGCTGATCCGGAAACTGTCAATCTTATTGATTTAGATACGGAAATTACGGATTTGCATGGAGTTAGAATAGGGATATGTGAAGAGTACTTTTTTGAAAATATGAATCATGAAATGAAAAATGTGGTGGATGCGGCAATGCTGAGATTAAAGGAATTAGGAGCAGAAATGGTTGCTATTAAACTCGAAGATTTGGAAGAAGCGATTGCAGCACAAAAAATAATTTCCAAGTCAGAGGCTTATACGTTCCACGAGGAGAATTTTGCAAAAAAACCTGAATTATATGGAAAAGATACTGCCTATCGTCTGAGCTTAGGGCATAGCGTTCCTGCTACACAATATATCAGAGCTAGAAACACCCGGAAATGTTTTATAGAACATATATTAAAGAAAATGGCTCAGCAGGAGATCGATGTTCTTTTTACACCAACAAATACAACCCCTCCTTTTGATATTGGCAGCATTTTTCCAGAAGAATCATTGAATAATATTTTTACATTAGGTCGGACTCCTCTCGGAAATTTACTGGGATTTCCTGTTATTAGTGTTCCATGTGGTTTTACAGAAGAAAAAATGCCAGTTGGCTTCCAATTAATCGGCAAGCCGTATGATGATGGAAAAATCTTAAATATCGCGGAAGTATATGAGAACTCTACAAATTGGGTGTCTTATTTAGAAAAAAATACTGCCTATAAGGCAGAAAATATTACTTTATAATACGGTCAATAAAAACAGCAATTAGCAGACTATAATGATAGAAAATCTATGTTGTTTATTGGTGGGGAAATGCTGCAAAAAAATAGATGAATAATGGATAGCTAGAGAGGAGCAAATAATGATGGAAAAACAAATGGTACTTGTAAACGGGGAAAAATTAAAGGATACATTAGAGCAATTTGCTGGTTTTGGCCGAACAGAAAATAATGGCGTTACTCGTTTATCCTTGTCTGAAGAAGATAAAGCGGCCAGAGATTTCTTTTGTTCTTTTTGCGAAGAATTGGGAATGGCTATTAAGGTGGATGATATGGGGAATATCTATGCCACTTTGGAAGGGCAAGAAAATAAGGAACCAATTGTAATCGGCTCTCATATAGATACAGTCAAAAAAGGTGGCCGTTTTGATGGTATACTGGGCGTGGCTGCTGGCATGGAAGTAGCTCGTACGTTAGTGGAAAATAATATTAAACCACGGCTTCCCCTTACCGTTGCCGTTTTTACCAATGAAGAGGGAGCAAGATTTGAACCCGTTATGATGTCTTCAGGCGTATTATCAGGGAAATTCGAAAAAGAGAAGATGATAAAAGTGAAGGATGTTAATGGTATCACTTTTGAAAAAGCGCTAAATGCAATTGGTTATAATGGCAGTGAAGAAAATCGCCTAAAAGAAGCGACTGCTTTGTTAGAATTGCATATAGAACAAGGACCGATTTTAGAAAATGAACATGTAAAGATTGGTGTGGTAGAAAGTGTCATCGGCATGTGCAGCTATGAAATTGAAGTAACTGGCCTATCCGACCATGCAGGAACCACTCCGATGGAAATGAGGAAAGATGCTCTTTTTGCATCGACCAATATTATTGCAGAGGCCCGGAAAAAGCTGAGCAATCTCGATAAGGCATTGGTTTATACAATGGGAAGATTTAATATCCTCCCGAATATCCATACTGTAATTCCAAATAAAGTTGTGTTTACAATTGAATCCAGACATAAGGATGGGAACGTTATTAAACAAGTAGAAGAAATTATTCAATGTCTTCCGCAAATAGAAAACAATGAAGGCTGTGAAATCAAAGTAACCAAGCTTTGGGATCGGGACACAGTTCTATTCGATGAAAAGCTTTGCGCTCGCTTAGAACAATCATCCAAAAATCTCGGATATTCCTATAAGCGAATGGATAGTGGAGCAGGCCATGATGCTCAATTTATCGCCAGCTATATTCCCACAGCTATGCTCTTTGTCCCAAGTGTAGATGGAAAAAGTCATTGTGAGGAAGAACTTACTAGTTGGGAAGATTGTGAAAAAGGAGTAAATGTTCTGATTGAAACGATTCTTTCCATGTAGAGAAAATCAGGAGCGAATGGGCAAAATAGATTAATTGATTGCCAGGAGTCTAGCCTTTACGTGATGCTCTATTTTATTTTTAGGTAATATTCAGAAAATTTAGCCGGATGTACAAAATGCAGAGAAATAATTTTAAATGCTAGACATTTATATTAATTAAAATAACTGTTTTTATAAAAATAATAGAATATATTTTCTCGATGAAAAAGTCTAATGAGGGCAGTCCTCATCAGACTTTTCTTGCTTTTCTCGGCAAATATATCCAGCTTGAATTTTTAAATATCTATTATTTTTAAGCTATAATTATTGACAAAAAAACTCAAAAATACTGTATTGACTCTAGATCGAAAAAAGGATTAGATAGTTTTATAACACAAGATATTGAGGTTTGTTTTCTGAAAACATCTGTATTTAGTATTCCTTGTATGAAACAGGGAGGATTATATAAAATATAGATTTTTTCATTTTAGTCCTCAAGGAGGGAAAAATTTTGCTTATCGTGTTTGACAGTAAGACGGGAAATGTGCGCCGATTTGTTCAGAAATTAGGATTGCCGGAAAATAAAGTAATAGAATTAAAGGCTGGACTAAAAGTCTACGAACCTTATATACTAGTAACTTACACAACTGGTATGGGCCAAGTTCCTCAAACAACTTTAGACTTCCTTAAGGCAAATCGCATCAGCCTTCATGCTGTAGCTGCTAGTGGAAATAGAAATTGGGGGCAAAATTTCGCTTTGAGTGCTAATAAAATATCGACCATGTACGGGGTGCCTATTTTACATAAGTTTGAAATGAGCGGCATGCCCGAAGATATGGAGATATTTAGAGAAAGGGTGCAAAATATTAGCTATGAGACATATAGAATTAAACAACGAAGTGACACAGCTTAACGAAAAGGGTTTCTTCCGGCTTGAAAAAGACAAAGAAGCTGTGGCTGAATTTCTGGAATCGGAAATCAAGCCAAAATTGATTCGTTTTGACTCTGTCGCACAAAAATTTGCTTATATGGTAGAAGAGGATTTCTATTATCCACAGGTTTTGGACCAATACAAGATTTCCGAGATCGAAGAAATCACAAAGACCGTTTATGACTACGAATTTGAATTCCAATCTTATATGGCTATTTCAAAATTCTACAAAGACTATGCTTTAAAAACGAATGATAAGAAAAATTACCTTGAAACATACGAAGACCGCATTATCATCGTCGCTTTATTTTTGGGACAAGGAGATTTCGATAAAGCGAAGAAAACAGCAATTGCGATGATTGAACAGCGCTATCAGCCGGCAACTCCTACTTTCTTGAATGCAGGCAGAAGCCGCCGCGGTGAGATGGTTTCTTGTTTCTTATTGGAAATGGACGATTCGTTAAATTCAATTTTCCACAATATCAATACATCCGGCCAGCTGTCGAAAATAGGGGGAGGCGTAGCCCTTAACCTTTCGAAGCTTCGTTCTCGCAATGAGCAGATCAAAGGCATTGATAACGCTGCATCAGGTGTGGTGCCGGTTATGAAGCTTTTGGAGGATACATTCTCTTATGCAAACCAATTGGGTCAGCGCAAAGGGGCAGGGGCTGCCTATTTGAACATTTTTCATTGGGATGTTGTTGAGTTCCTTGATACAAAAAAAATAAATGCTGATGAGAAGTCGCGCATCCAAACACTTTCGATTGGATTGATTGTGGAAAATAAGTTTTTCCAATTGGCCAAAGAAAATAGAGAATTTTATGTATTCGCTCCTTTCAGTGTCTTTAAGGAATATGGCATTCATTTGGATGATATGAGAATGGATGACATGTATGAAGAGCTTGTGGCAAACCCAAATGTGAAAAAGCGTGTCGCTATGACAGCTCGTGAAATGATCACAAAAATTGCCCAAATCCAGCTGGAATCAGGCTATCCATATTTTATGAACAAATCCAATGCAAATAAAGGACATGCTCTTAAGGATATTGGACAAATTAAAATGAGCAATTTGTGCACAGAGATTTTCCAACTTCAGGAAACCTCTGAAATTATGGATTACGGCCAAGAGGATATTATCCGCCGTGACATTAACTGCAACTTAGGCTCACTGAACATCTCAAATGTCATGCAGTCTGGCGATGTATTCAGGGATTCTGTACATGTCGGCATCGAGGCATTGACAACTGTTTCGGATATATCTGACATACAAAATGCTCCATCTGTCAAAAAAGCCAATGAAGAGCTTCATGCAGTCGGATTAGGAGCGATGAACCTTCATGGATATTTATCGAAAAATAGGATCAGCTACGAATCAGATGAAGCAAAAGACTTTACTATGACTTTTTTTATGATGATGAATTTCTATTCTATTGAAAAGAGCATGCTGATCGCAAAAGAAAAAGAAGAAACGTTCAAAGAGTTCGGAAAATCGGAGTATGCGAAAGGGACCTACTTTGAGAAATACAAGGAAACAAGCTTTGCTCCTAAAACGGACAAAGTAAAACAATTGTTTGAAGGCATTTACATTCCTACTTGCGAAGATTGGGCACGATTGGCTACATTGGTGCAAAAACATGGAATGTATAATGCGTACCGTTTAGCCGTTGCGCCTACACAATCTATTGGTTATATCCAAAATGCAACAGCATCTGTAATGCCGGTCGTGAATCAAATAGAGTCTCGCACATATGCGAACTCTACGACGTATTATCCAATGCCTTATATGGATGAAACGAACTTCTGGTTCTATAAATCGGCATTTGATATGAATCAATTTAAGATAATGGACTTGATTGCAGCAGCACAAGAGCATGTGGACCAAGGCATATCTACTATTCTTTATGTAAACTCTGATGTTTCTACAAAAGAATTGGCTCGTTATTATATTTACGCAAATGAAATAGGGTTAAAATCACTTTACTACACACGGACGCGAAATTTGGCGATTGACGAATGTATTGCATGTGCCGTTTAATAAGAGAAGGAGTATGGGGAGCAAATGACTCCTCCTTATTTTTGGAATCACTGGGGGAAATGAAATGACAAAGTATGCCGTTAACTGGAATCAGCATGAAGATGACTTCACACAGATGTTTTATACGCAGAATACTAGACAGTTCTGGCTGCCAGAAGAGATCAGTCTTTCTGCTGATAAAAATACATGGGGAGAACTATCGAAAGAAGAGCAAGATACCTATAAAAAAGTGCTAGGCGGCTTGACATTGCTGGATACAGAGCAAGGCGGGGAAGGAATGCCTTTGATTGGCATGCATATAGAGGGACTGCAACGAAAGGGTGTTTTGTCCTTTATGGGAATGATGGAGCAAATCCATGCGAAATCATATTCTACTATCTTTACAACACTAGCTACAGAAGAAGAAATTGACGAAGTATTTGATTGGGTGCATAATCACCCTCAATTGCAATCAAAAGGAAAATTGATTTCCGAATACTATCAAAAGCTTTTTAAGCCTGAAGTAAGTAAATATGACCTTTATATGGCAACAGTTGCTTCTGTGTATCTTGAGTCATTCCTGTTTTATTCCGGATTTTTCTATCCGCTGTTTTTGGCAGGACAAGGAAAACTAACCGCTTCAGGTGAAATAATTAATTTGATAATCCGTAAACGTTTTGCGGCTTGCAGCAGTAATGTTGCTTGAAAAACCTTTCTAATTGCTGGGAAATCCTTATCGTGAATCTTTTCCTCTTTATTGACGAATAGGTTCATAATGGTTATATCCTATCTATCCATAAGATAGAGGAGGATAGCCGGTAGGACAATCAGCAGCAAAGTCTTTATCTGGCGGAACAGCCAGCCATATCCGTCACCGCAAACTGTACAAACAGGAGCGGGACGATATGTAGATAAAGAAATGTTCAACGACTATCCCTTAGGCGGTGAAATTCCGCAATAGGAGTAGGGCCAAGTGGTGGGTGAGAATCCCTTAAATCGAAATGGAAGGCTACCTGAGAAGGTAGGTGATATAGTCTCTTCTTACAGGTAACTGTAAGCAGTTCATGTAACGTGGCATGAACGGTCTAAGATTAACGACCTTAGATGAAGGATAAGGATGAAAGTATACACGGAGTATATATAGGCCTTATCGCTCAGGAGTTATATGCAAAACTGACAACAGAGGAGCAGGAAAAAGCTACTCGTGAAAGATTGGATTTATTAAACATTCTTTATGAAAATGAGCTGGAATATACACAGGACTTGTACCAGCAAATTGGACTAGTGGACGAAGTGAATAAATTTATCCGCTATAATGCGAATAAAGCATGCATGAACCTTGGATATGAGCCTGTTTATCCGTCAGAGCCAATTAACCCGATTGTTGAAAACGGCATGAAGACAGATACTAAGAACCACGACTTCTTCTCTGTAAAAGGCAATGGCTACGTAAAAGCTACAAAAGTAGAGCCGTTGACTGATGATGATTTTATTTTTGATTGGAAGTCTAATGTATAGACAGTAAACCAGTTTCCTTTTGGTAAATTCAGACCGTAGCCCTCCCTCATTTTAACTAGAAGGTTAAAGCGAGGGAGGGTATTTATATTTGTACTGCAAGAAGGATGAATGAAGTTTAAACAGGAATTTTGAATAAGAGCTTCTAAGAAAATCTAATTAGCTAAAATAAGGTTTGAATCATTCCTATAAAGTTAGACAGATTATTTGATAAATATTGATATACAAGGTAAAGGCATACAAAAAAATAAATATACCGGGAAATAAAGGAAGAATCAAGATTGCTGACAATAAAAATAGGGTAATAGTTCTAAAGAGGTGATGGCAATTGAATAAAAACAAAAAAAAACCAGTGTTGGAACATTCCCGGGTAAATATGGATCATCCGGAACAATATCCAACAGAGAACGAAAGCCTGTTTGATAAATTTAAGATTGAGCAAACAGTTGATCCAATTCCAATGGAGGATTTAAAAGAAGAAAAGCAGGAAGAAAAAGCAAAACATGATACAAAAGATACTTCCTCAAGTGAAAAAAAGTATAAATAGGATGTATATGGATATTGGATCGATTTCATATTTTTTGTTGTAATAGCTAGTTCTGCTTGTATAATCATGGTATTTTCATCTAAGGTGTTTGCGACTTTTAGTTCGAAGGCACATTTCATCATGAATAAGAAGGACTCACTGAAATATTTGCGCAGATTGGCTGTAGCAAGAAGAAGGACACCGCTGCATGCAGTGTTTGTATCTAGGTAAGTTGATCCAATATTTTCGGCATTTTCTTGAGAATTATTCATGTTTTCCGCTATTTTTACGGCTTAAAAAAAATTGTAGTTTGAATTGGAAGTGGCATCATGGCCTGCTTCGACGATAAAATGTCCAATTTTTGTTTGTACATTTTCCAATTTAGGATGACGGTCAACTTTTCGTTTAGAGATTTTTTCTGGTTCTCCATTTAAAAAGTCTTTTAAAGCGCTTTGTTTATAGTCTTGATCGTTAATGTTTGATCGCATCTTCTTTTCTTTCCGCTGTTGCTATATAAAAGGGAAGATAGATGATTTCAAAGTCCATGGTTATTCCTACTTTTTAACGTGTCGGCGAATTACGGTATAAAGAAGGATAAATGGCAGTTTAATCGTTAAGATATCCCAAAAGTAAGAATAGAATAAATTTTTATTGGAATAATGAAAAGTAGCAAAACAAAATTTAAAAAAGCGCTTTTATGTATGATAGTAGAAAAGCGGATAAAAAATGTGTATAGGAAGGCGGCAGAAAACATGGACATGAATAGAGCGAAACAAATTCTTTCTTCTTCAGCCAACATTGAGGTAGAATACAACGGTGAGTCGATTTGGATTGATGATATTAAGGAAGCTGATAAAACAGCCATTGTGCATTTGCTAAGCGGAGGCACAAAGGAAAAAACAGAAGTAGATATTGAAAGCTTAAAAGAAATTCATTAAAAAGCCATCATGCGATGGTTTTTTTTCTTTTTCCTTAGATGTACTAAAACGTAAGGTTTTTTCATACAGTAACCGTATGATTAAAAGGAAAAGGGAGAGGGTTATTTATGCTAAAAACACCAGTTTATTTAATTAACGGTTTTTTAGGAAGTGGAAAAACAACAGTATTGCTTGAATGCATACGTTATTTTAAAAAAAATAATAAAAAAGTGGCGATTATTTTAAATGAACTGGGAAATGTTAATGTAGAAAAACATTTATTTCAAGAAGAATCATTATTTGAATTATTAAATGGCTGTATTTGCTGTTCTATTAAGGATGATTTAAAAATAACGTTATCTGAGCTGAAAGAAACGGTGGAAAAGCAAAAAATTGATGTAGTTTTATTAGAAGGTACCGGTGTTGCCAACCCTGGAGAGATTATCGAAACATTTGAGGAACAGCCATTTGCTGATTCTTTTTCTATTATGCAAAGTGTCTGTGTGATTGATAGTGCGAATATACTTGATTATATAAGCATTTTTGCAAGCTCCAAAGAAGTAAGGGAACTTCAGAAAGAACAAATTGAAAAAGGCAGCTTGCTTGTATTGAATAAATTAGATCAGCTGCCGAAAAAAGATACTCTGCAAAAAATAGAAAAAGTAGTGCGCAAATATAATGGGGCTGCACCGATTATTTATTCTTCCTATGGAAAGGGTGTTGTCGAGCATATAGAGAGTCATATACCTGCAACTCCAATAGAGGGTTTAGGCCATGCTCATCATATTCATGTAAAAGCAATAAAAATTGAGCAGAAAGTAGCTATTTCAAAAAAGGAAATTATTAATTTATTGCATAAGCATCAAGAAAAAGTCATTCGTGCAAAAGGAAGCATTCAAAACAGGGAAGACCTAGAGTGGTATCATTTTCAATATGCAGCAGGTCAGTTGGTATGGGAAAAACTAGCCAATAAGCCGCAAGAAGAGAAGGGGCAGATTATTTTAATTGGTGAAAAACTTTCAAGAGAAGAGATTTTTTCATAATAAGCGGCAAATATAGCTGCTTATTTAAGAGTGTAGCCAAAATCCAAAATGAAAAATTTCCAGCTAATCGAAAACGGTTGACTTTCGAGGCGTGAAACCTTGGGAGGAGCGGAGTTACCAAGGGAGGTAATGAGCATCCGAGTAAGGTGAACAACGAAGAAAGCGAGCGTTTGTCGACAGCTTGCAATAAGCGGCAAATATAGCTGCTTATTTTTTATGCATATTTGCTGATAGTCCCTCATATATATCATAAGACAAGCATCCTATGTTCGATTATTAAATTTGAAGGAGTATCTGTATGTCTATTCCTACTTCGTTAAAAGATGTATTAATTTTTAGTTTGTTTATGGTGATGGTCTATTTATTCTTTTTTGGAGATGAGGCGCTGATTCATACTATTGGCATTGCCTTATCGGCAGATGGCAAAGCTGTTTTTGTCCTATTTTTAGGCATTTTTTTAGAAGCTCTTCCTTTTTTGCTGTTAGGTGCATTTGCTTCGTCTGTTATTAATATCTTTGTATCAGAAAAGGCAATTGCAAAGCTAATTCCCAAAAATCCTGTTGCAGGCATACTAATGGGGCTGGTTGCCGCGGTTATTACCCCTGTTTGTGAATGTGCCATTATTCCGGTTGTCAGAAGGCTGATTCAAAAAGGAGTGCCTTTGCATGTTGGGGTTGTATTATTAATGGGTGCCCCTATTTTGAATTTTATTGTATTTGGCAGCACTTTTTTTGCTTTTCAGAATCATCCGGCAATCATTTATGGCCGATTTATTGTCTGTATCCTGGCAGCTATTATTGTCAGTGCATGTATCTATCTTTTTTTCGGAAAAGACCGTGTGCTAAAAACACAGCGAGAAGATTTAATGAATAGTGTACAAGCCAATGTCAATAAAGGAGATTCAAAGTGGAAAGGCATTTTGCACCATACTTGCCATGAATTCTTTACGGTTGGAAAATTTTTTATGATCGGTGCCTTATTTGCCAGTGTTGCTCAGCTGTATCTGCAAGGGTCTGCTTTTGTACAAGCTGCTCAAAACACTTTCCAAGGAACCGCGGTAATGATGGGGCTTGCTTATTTATTATCATTATGTTCTGAAGCAGATGCGTTTGTGGCCGCTTCTTTTTCCAAAATATTTTCTTCTCACGCCATATTAGGATTTTTAGTATTTGGACCAATTTTAGATTTTAAAAATACCTTTGTAATGCTTGCTTCTTTTAAAATAAAATTTGTGGTTTGTTTTATTATGCTTGTCACGATTGCGGTTTTTGCTTTATCTATAATAGTCGGCAGCTTTTTGGTTTGAAAAATGTTGGAGCTATTTTAAGCGGATCAGAGGCAAATGAAAGGAGGCTGTCTTATGAAAATCAGCTGGAGCCCTAATTGGCAATTATCGAATGAGCTGCAAGGCATTATTTTGATTAGTTTTAGCCTGCTTCTTTTTAAACTATTTGTCAAAAATATGATTACCATGCTTGTTGCGCCAAAATTGGTTCCTTTTCTCCTAATATCCATGATTGTGATGTTTGTGTTAGGTTTTTTTCGTCTTTTAAACAGCAATTTAAAAGGGGCAGATTGTGATTGTGATGTATGCGATCAGAATACTTCGATGATTAAGCAGCTGTTTCCTTATCTCCTATTTTTCAGTCCATTGTTTTTCTTTTTTACAATTGAAGATTTTTCTATAAATAAAGATTTATTGTCTACAAATGGTTATATTTCGGAAACAGCAAATGATGATGTTAGAAATTCTGACATTAAAATGAAAGATGAAATAATTGTAGAAGATACAAATTTTTTTTCCGTGATGGACCTTCTTAATAATCAATTAGATGTTGCAGTTGGAAGAAAGATAGTAATGAATGGATATATTTATCGAGAGAAAGGATTTAAAGATAATGAAGCAGTGCTTGCGAGAAAAGTAATGACCCATTGTGTCGCTGATTTGTCCACATATGGATATATGCTGAACGGAGATCTTAGCAAGCTAAAAACAGGTGACTGGTATACGATTACGGCGACAATTCACAAAAAAGAAGTAGATGGCACGGTTATGCCTGTATTAAAAGTGAAACAAGTGGAAAAAAGTGAAAAGCCATTGGAAGAGTATATTTATGATTTATAATGGGGCAACGAATAGACAGAATCTTGCATCGATAAAAGAAATAAGATACACTAAGTGTGTACAAAATGAATAATCGGGAGCTTGTGGAATCAGGCTGAGAGTATGGCTATGCTGCCATAGACCGGAGGAACCTGTTGGATAATGCCAGCGCAGGGAGGTGTAAACACACATGTCGGAACACTTTGACCTAAAAGGCGGAAGTGTTTTTTTATTGGGCTATGCTTGTGAGTTCGCTTTAAGCCGCTTCTTCTGTTGGCAAAAAAAGGAGGAGAGCTAGAAAGGAACCTGTACAGGCATAGCTTTTTATTGTGAAAAATAGGCATAAATAATGGGGAAAAAAAGGAGATAAACTATATGAATATAATGAAAGAAGTAATGGAATCGGGAGAAATATTAAATAGACTGAGAGAAAAGAACCCTCTTATACATAATATCACGAATGTTGTGGTGACAAATTTTACAGCAAATGGACTTCTTGCCATTGGGGCATCACCTGTTATGGCTTATGCAAAAGAAGAGGTAGCAGATATGGCGACAGTTTCAGATGCCTTAGTGTTAAATATAGGAACTTTAACAAAAGAAAATGTGGAAAGCATGATTATTGCAGGAAAAGCGGCAAATAAGGGGAATACGCCGGTTATCTTAGATCCTGTAGGCGCTGGCGCTACCGCTTATCGAACAGAAAGTGTTCAAAAAATCCTAAATGAAGTAAAGATTTCCTTGATGAGAGGGAATGCAGCAGAAGTTGCCGCAGTCAGCGGGATACAGGCAGAGATAAAAGGAGTGGATGCAGTAGGATTGAAGGAAGATGTTGTGGCAATTGCAAAAGCTGCTTCTCAAAAAGTGCAAGCACCTGTTGTTATTACAGGAAAAAAAGATGTTATAGCAAATGGAGATACTATCTATTTAGTAGCTAATGGGCATCCATTATTAACAAAAGTTACTGGTGCCGGCTGTTTATTGTCTGCTGTGCTGGCGGCTTTTATTGCTGTAGAAAAGGATGTTGTCAAAGCTTGCGCAGCTGGGCTTATTGCATATGGAGTTGCAGCAGAAATGGCAGCAGAACAAGGGGGCAATGAAGGGCCAGGAAGTTTTCAAATTCAATTATTAAATAAATTGGCGCAAGTAAATGAAGAAGACATTTTAAAAATGGCACGCATAGAGAAAGCGGGTGAATTTGCAATATGAAAAGAGCAAAAGCATTAACAATAGCCGGCTCTGATTCAGGCGGAGGAGCGGGGATTCAAGCAGATTTAAAAACATTTCAAGAACTGAAAGTATTTGGCATGAGCGCTATTACGGCCATAACAGCTCAAAATACACTTGGAGTGCATGGTGTATACCCAATGAGTCTAGAAGCAATTGAACAGCAGCTAGATGCCATTGGGCTTGACATGGGGACAGATGCAGTAAAAACAGGGATGTTATTTAATTCGGAAATTATTGAACTAGTAGTCTCTAAAATTAAACAATACAGGTGGCGGCAGGTAGTTGTAGATCCTGTGATGATTGCAAAGGGAGGATCTGCACTATTGCAGCAGGAGGCTGTGTTTGCCATGAAAAAATATTTGCTTCCCGTTGCAGCAGTGATTACACCAAATATTCCGGAAGCAGAGGAACTCACTGGCCTTAAGATAAAGTCTTTAGCTGAAAGGAAATTGGCAGCAGAAGCTTTGTTTGAATTAGGTGCAAAAAATGTCATTATTAAAGGAGGACATGCTACCGATGATAATTTGGCAGATTTATTATTTGATGGAAAAGATTTTGTAGAATTATATTCAAAAAGAATTTCCACAAAAAATACTCATGGCACAGGCTGTACATTTGCAGCAGCTGTTGCAGCTTGTTTAGCAAAAGGGCAGACGATGGAAGATGCATTTCAAATTGCCAAAGAATTTGTATATTGTGCGATTCAAAAGGATTTGCATATTGGAAGTGGCCATGGACCAACAAATCATTGGGCTTATCAAGAGCAGCAAAATCGTACGGTAAGAAGTTAGGAAAGAAGGGCTAAAGATTGAGCAGATACAGTAAGGAATGGATCCGAGAGAAATTGAAAGTATATTTTATCATGGGCAGCAATAATACAAATCATGAACATGAATTTGTTTTAACAGAAGCGCTAAAAGGCGGAGTGACGATTTTTCAATTTCGTGAAAAGGGAGACGGATCCTGTACAGGCAAGGAGAAAATAGAACTTGCTCGAAGATGGAAGGAAATTTGTGATGAATATCAGGTTCCTTTTATCATCAATGATGATGTGGATTTGGCCATTGAAATAGATGCGGATGGGGTGCATATCGGCCAGGAGGATGAATCTCCGGCATTTGTGAAAAAGAAAATTGGAGATAGGATGTTAGGTGTGTCAGCACATACGGTTGAAGAGGTTGAAAAAGCAATTGCTGCTGGCGCTGATTATGTGGGGATCGGTCCCATTTTCCCTACTAATACAAAAAAAGATGCTAAAAAAGTGCAGGGCACAAAATTAATTCAAGAGCTGAAAGCGAGGGGCATCGATCTTCCTATTGTCGGAATTGGCGGGATTACATCCAAAAATGCCAAAAAAGTGATGGATGCTGGAGGAGATGGAGTGGCAGTTATTTCTGAAATCAGCTATGGGGATTCTCCATTTCATCGTGCAAAACAATTAGAAGAAAGTATATTAGTATAGGTGAATAATAAAATACAATAGGTTTTTTGCGGAACATAGACATTTACCCAAACCCAATTAGAAATACTTGCATATGATGTTTTGTAAGGAAGTGTTAAGGAAGAAATTCTTTAGCAAAAAGCTTCCTCGTTAACGTGAGGTTGTTAACGATTAAAATATATATGTAGAAAGGGGAAGGTTTTATGTACGGTGGTTACGGTTATGGAGCAGGATATGGATACGGTGGTTGTGGATATGCTGGTGGAGTTGGATACGGCGGCGGATTTGCATTAATCGTAGTATTATTTATCTTGTTGATTATCGTTGGTGCGACATTTATTTGCTAATTGCAAGCAAAATTTAGGTTACTGGGGTGTATTAATATGTCATGTATCTGGCATATTAATACACCCCTTTTATTATGGAGAAGGTAGAAAAAAGAATGACGAACAATTATGGTAGCGCTTTCCTTGTTTGTTCATAAAAAAATAGTTTTTTATTCTAAAAGGCTATTAGATCACGTAAAATAAAGGGAAACAAATAATTATTTCATTTTTTTGAAAATTAAATAAAGAAATCGTATTGACAGAAAATTTAATATGGGTAAAATAAAGTTAATAAAGTGTTAGGAAATGTGACACTTAAAGTAAAGATAATATACATAATATAAAGGGGGAAAGCTCAAAATGGAAGAATTAGAGTTTTTAATGAACAGCTTGTGGACGATGGTTGCTGCAATTTTAGTTATTTTTATGTTAGGTGGTTTCATTTTATTAGAAGCAGGTTCTACAAGAATGAAAAATGCTGGACATATTGCTGGTAAAACAGTCTTTACATTTGGGGTTTCATCATTAGTATTCTGGGCTGTTGGATATGGGTTTATCTTTGGAGGAAATGGCAACTTTTTTGTTGGGTTAACTGATTTCTTCTATTCTGGCGCACAAGCAGATGGTGCAGCGTTACAAACATCCGTATTTTTTGTGTTCCAATTAGCTTTTGCTGGAATTTCTTTAACAATTGCTCTTGGCGGTTTTGCAGAACGTGCGAAATTATCTGTTTATGTTATTTTTTCACTTTTATTCTCTGCGATTGTATATCCGGTCATTGCCCACTGGATTTGGGGCGGCGGCTGGTTGGCTGAACATGGAAAACAAGACTTCGCCGGTTCTACAGTAGTTCATTTGACTGGTGCAATGGCAGCGTTGGCGGCTACTATTCTATTAAAACCACGTATTGGCAAATATAATGCGGATGGTTCGGCCAATCCGATTTTTGGACATAACCAAGTATACACAGCACTAAGCGTTCTTATCCTTTGGGTTGGCTGGTTTGGATTTAACGCAGGAAGTACAGTTTCTGTAGCAGATGGTTTTTTTGGGTTTGTTGCATTAAATACAAATTTAGCGGCTGCTGCCGGAGCAGTTTCTGCATTATTTATCTCTTGGCTTGTTTTGGGGAAATCGGATATTACAACCATTTTAAATGGGGCTCTTGCAGGATTAGTTGCAATTACAGCATCATGTGCATTCGTTGATACATGGGCAGCAGTTGTGATTGGTTTAGTTGCTGGAGTATTAGTATTCTATAGTGTTCGTTTCTTTGAAAACAGAAAAATTGATGATCCGATTTTTGCATTATCTGTACATGGTACTGCAGGTGTTTGGGGAACTTTATCAAATGGTTTGTTTGCAACAAAAGAGCTTGCTACAGTAGGTAAGCCTGGATTATTCTACGGAGGCGGTTTCCATCAATTAGGAGTTCAGGCGTTAGGTGTTGTAACATGTGCAATCTTCGCATTTGCTGTAAGTTATATTATCTTATTGGCTATCAAAAAAGTAAGCGGAATTCGTGTATCCGAGGAAGAAGAGATTATGGGCTTGGATATTAGTGAACATGGAACATACGGATATCCAGAAGCTTTCCTTCCTAATGAAGAAAGCAAAAACATATAATAAAAAAGACATGAGGGCCTCGCTATTATAGTGAGGCTCCGATTATTTTACAGATTTTCCGAACGAGAAAGTCTACTCCTTCAGGGGTGGGATGAAAGTGAGGTCAGATACGGAGTGCCGCAAAAACAACGGTTTGCGGTACTTCAAGTATCTGGAAATATAAGGAAGACAATAGTGGTTTCACTTGCCTTTTTTGTTTTCAAAATATGATAATAATAGGATCATATGTTCGTATGGGGGGTGAGGGGAATGACGGAAAATAATACGACCTATCATAAAGGATTTAAATTCCGTTTGTACCCAACTGAGGAACAAGCTACTCAAATCAATAGAACAATCGGTTGTTGTCGCTATTCTTATAATGTGGCGTTGAGAAAACAAAAAGAGAAGGACTTGTTATGGTGGATCACCGAAGAAATGGTTCAAAATGGACAGTTGCTTTCCAATGAATGGAAAGGTCCTCGATACAATGCAAATGCTTCGATGAAAGAAAATACGGCTTTTAAGAAAATCACTTCCTGGTTAAAAGAAGTAGATTCTACTGCTATTCAAAATGCACTTCAACATCTAGGAGAAGCCTACAATGCTTATTATAAAAAAGAAAAAGGTAAACCGAAATTTAAATCCAAAAAGAATGAAATGCAGTCGTACACTTCCAAATGTAACTATAATAAAGGTGTCGGAACGATACGAATAGTAGAGGAAAACTATATCACCTTGCCGAAAGTAGGGAAAGTTCGTTTTGCTAAATCAAGAGAAGTGACAGGAAGAATCATCGGCGCAACCGTTCGAAGAACACCTTCCGGTAAATATTTTGTTTCTGTTTTAGCAGAAGTGGGAAAAGAACCGACTCAAATCAGTATGTTCCAAACAGGTGTGGATGTTGGGTTGAAAGCATTTGTCACCCTTTCAGATGGCACTGTTATACATAATCCTAAATTTTTCTATCGTGTAGAAGAAAAAATGAAAAAAGAGCAACGAATTCTTTCTAGACGAGTAATTGGAAGCCGGAATTGGTGGAAACAAAAGAAAAAAGTAGCAAGAACACACGAAAAAATGGCCAATGCGAGAGAAGATTTTCTACAGAAGATCACGACAATGCTGGTTCACGAAAACCAAGTAATTAGCATGGAGGACATTCGTGTAAAAAATCTATTAAAAAATGGCAATCTGGCAAAGGCTATTTCGGATGTGTCGTGGGCAGAGTTTCGAAGAATACTCACTTATAAGTGTGAATGGTACGGCAAAGAACTGGTGGTAGTTGGTTCTAACTATGCTTCTTCTCAATTGTGTAGTCAGTGTGGGTTTAAAAATAAAAAAACGAAAAACTTAGCTATTCGGGAATGGCAATGTCCAAGTTGTCAAACTAAACACGACAGAGACCAAAATGCGGCAAAAAACATCTTGGCCGAAGGATTGAGAATCCTTTCAAAAAGCGAATGAATGTTATTCGTTTAGAACCGTGGGGCACACGGGGGTAGCCTAATGAGAGTCGCTAGAGATTAGGCTCTTTTTGCGAACCGAAGGTTTGTATGACATAGGAAAACTTGCAGCAAATAGAACGTGTGAAAGAAGATTCTATTTAACGAGCTTTGGGGTGGGAATTCTACTGCTTCAGCTGTGGGAGCAGTCAATGAATTATGATGTGCGCTTTATCTGGCTCAATGGCAAGTTGGATTTCCGCGACAAAATTAGAAGAAGAAACAAGTGATGGAAGTGGGGAGAAACCTGCCAGTAAAAAGCCTAATTGGAGATTCACTTCATCTGAAAGAATGTTATAATATATAACATGCGTAAAACAAACGTAACAAACGGCTAGGCTCGCTGTTTTAGGAGGATATCCTTTTTATCCACCGTTTATCTTTTATAAAGGGAAGTGCATGAATGTGCTCTTATACTATTCGAATCAGTCAAATAAAGGAATATAAAAAAACACAAATTAAGAAAGCATCAGAAACAAATGTGCAATTAAACAGGTGTCATGATGAAATCTTAAAAAAGGTTTTTGCAGTAGCTTTAGAAGATTATATAACTTCTGCCGGAAGGCCTCCTTGTGAATTTGTCTGGTTTGTCACTGGCAGTGCAGGAAGATTGGAACAAGGATTGTTCAGTGATCAGGACCACGGCATTATTTTTAAGGAAACAAGTGCCAGTCATCAGCAGTATTTTTTAACATTTGGCAAAAAATTAAGCGATGCGCTCAATGAAGTAGGCTATTCCTATTGTGAAGGAAATGTAATGAGCAGCAATCCTATTTGGTGCAGATCACTAGACGATTGGCAGAAACAGCTGTTGAAATGGATGGAAACAGGGAGTTGGGAAACGATACGGTTTTTGCAAATTTTTTATGATGCTAGAAAACTCGCAGGTGACGCTGTTTATGTAGAGGAGCTGCGAACGTTTATTCATGAATATCGTTTTTTTAAGCCTTCCCTTTTAAAACGATTTTCTAACAATGTCATGAGAATCAAAAAAGGTGTCGGCATTTTTGGCCAGTTTTTTGTAGAAAGAACAGGTCCTCATAAAGGCTCGATTCATTTAAAGAATACGCTGTATTTGCCGTATGTCAATTCCATTAGGCTGCTTGCCATCAAAGAAGGTATTCAAGAAACCTCCACGTTGGAAAGAATGAATCGATTAAAAACCATGGAGCGTTACCAAACAATTCTAATTCCTTATGAAAAATATTTTGCTGAAATATTAGCCTATCGAATTGGTTTATTTAGAAATGCCAAAACATACAGCGATGTTCATTTTTTAAATATTAATCAATTGACAAAAGAAGAAAGACAAGAAATTAAACAATTGCTGAGAAACGGAATAAAATTATATCAACAGGTTCAAAGGATAATTGAAAAAGGGTGTTAACATGGGGGTAGAATCTTTTCTTCAGTATATGCGAGATTTGTATGGAAAAGTAAATTCAAGTGTGTTAAATACAAATTCATCAGGATTTAATTCTCAGCAGCTTGCATTTATGAGGCAGTTTCAAAAGGATTTAAAAGTGGAGGTGGCAAGCCGCCTCGTTTTGCAGGATTTAAAAACAGTTGTATTTGATATTGAAACAACTGGTTTTTTCCCTGAAAAGGGAGATCAGATTATTTCTATTGGAGCGGTAAAAGTCATAGGCTGTGAAATACAGGAGGAGCAATTTTACTCGTTGGTTCACATTAAGGAAGAAGTGCCTGGAGAAATTACAGACTTGACTGGCATTAGCAACGATGATTTATTGGACGCGCCGAATTTATCAGAAGTAATGGTGAAGTTTTTTGAATTTATTAAAGATGATACATTAGTCGCCCATCACTCTTCACATGAAAAAAACTTTATGCAATCTGCATGTTGGAAGCAATTTAAAACACCTTTTAAGCATCGTATTGTTGATACCTCTTTTTTATTTAAAATTGTGGCGCCTAATCATTCCATTATCACGTTGGAAGATTGGTGCAAATACAGTGAAATCCCCATTGAAAATCGTCATCATGCATTAGGTGATGCAAAACTAACAGCTATTCTCTGGTCGCAATATTTGTGCAAGGCACAGGAGATGGGCTGTAACACTTTGCAGGATATATATGAAAGATTCGCAAAGCGCTAGGGTGCTGAAACAAAAAAAAGAAGCTGTAATCTCGATTACAGCTTCTTTTTTTTGTTTTGTATTCTTTTGCTGGTGCGGCTTTTTTATAACTCGTAAAATCCATTATCAACATGATTGATTTTGATGTATTGTCTTGATTTTTGCTCGAAAAAGCCGCTTCTCCTTAAAATCGAAAACATTTGGTGTGATTGATAGCTATATGCAATGATGCAGTGGATGAAAACATCTATATGTTGATTTGGTGGCAACTTATTCTGTCCATTTCCGCAATCATTTTTTTAGAAGCAAAAAAAACAGATGAAATAGAAAGATGGGTGAATTATTGCAGCAATAAAAATAAATAATAAATAATAATTATCAAAAAGGAAGAATAGATGATGGTTTTTGACCATTTCGGAGAAAGTTTCTTTCCTTTTTTATTTTTGTTGAAACCAATAAATTGAATGGTATTTTTGTACAAAACAAATACGAGAAGTGCGCAAGCGATATGCTGTAAAATGTATAAAGCATGAGAGCCTTTATACTGAAGAAAATCAGGGTTTGGGAAAGATGATCCAGTTATTCCTTCAATAATTGCATCATTGATTACACCAAACAGTGCAAAAAGAATAATAGCGGTAATAATCAACTTAACTAATTCTAAATAATAGTAGGAGATTTTGTTCATTTTATTAAATCCTTTTCCTGAAAAATTTTGTCGATTTTTTCATTATAGAAGAAATACAATAATAAAGCTAATAGTAGGAGGGAATTTCAGCTTTTTTCAGGTTATGTTAAAGCTTATTGTTGATTTTGAGACACTTTATTGATTGGAGCAAAAGGTGTGAGACTCCTGCGGGAGAAGCGAGTAAAAGGGAGACATTGCAGGCGACCGGATCGCCCGCGCAAAGCGAACGCTTGAAGCGGAAATCAATAGGAGGATTTAACAACGGTTATTTAAAAAAATAAAGAAAAAAACTGAAAATACGAAAAACGTTCACAAACTATCAAAATATGAAACTTTTTGACGAATTTTGAAAGAAAATGCTTGCTCATTGAAATCGATTACAGTATTATATGCTATATAAAGCAAGCACATACTCTAAAAAAGGGGATGTGAATAGGTGTTAACACCTGAACGCCATCAATTAATATTGCAGTTAATTAGGGAAAAAAATATTGTTAAAATACAGGAACTTGTAGAAATAACACATACTTCAGAATCGACGATTAGACGTGATTTAACATTATTGGAAGAAGAAGGTTTTTTAAAAAGAGTGCATGGCGGGGCAAGCAAAATGCAAGGGAAATTGACTGAACCAAGCATGAGTGAAAAAACATCCAAAAACCGTCATGAAAAACAAGCAATCGCCTCATTTGCAGCGCAATTTGTGGAAGAAGGGGACAGCATCTATTTAGACGCAGGGTCATCTGTAACAGAGATGATTCCCTATCTGGCACATAAAAATATTGTAGTGGTAACGAATGGACTAATGCACTTGGAACCCTTAATAAAACTTGGGATCAGCACCTATCTGATAGGGGGATATATAAAAGAAAAGACCAATGCATTAGTGGGCAGGGGCGCATTATTAAGTTTAAATAATTATCGTTTTGATAAATGTTTTATGGGAGTCAATGGTATTCATCCTAATTCAGGGTATACTACACCTGACCAAGAAGAAGCGATGATGAAATACGCAGCCATGAAACTTTCGAGAGAAGCATATGTACTGGCAGATAGCAGCAAGTTTTCGGAAGTGTATTTCTCTAAGATTGCAGATTTGCATGAAGCTACTATTATAACTAATCATCTTAATGAAGAAGTAAGTAAAATGTATGCAAGTAAAACACGTATAAAGGTTGTGAAAGTATGATTTACACATTGACATTAAATCCATCTGTTGATTACATTATCGAATTAGATGTGGTGCAATTAGGTGAGTTAAACAGAATAGGCAATCCAAGCAAATTTGCTGGAGGAAAAGGAATAAATGTTTCCCGCGTACTAAATCGCATGGGGGTTTCTAGCAAAGCTTTAGGATTTGTCGGTGGTTTCACTGGGGATTATATTGTCGATCAGCTGCAAAAAGAAAATATTGCAACAAATTTTGTAGAAGTGGAAGAAGATACGAGGATTAATGTAAAAGTAAAGGCTGATACAGAAACAGAATTAAATGCAAATGGTCCTGTTATTTCAGAAGAAAAGTTTAAAGAACTAAAACAAAAAATCGGAGAACTGACTTCAGAAGATTTATTAGTGCTTGCAGGCAGCATTCCATCTACTTTACCCAAAACAACATATGAAGAGCTAGTGGGAATTTGCCATAAAAATAATGTGTCATTTGTAGTGGATGCAGAAGGGGAACTATTAAACAAAGTACTTCCATACAATCCTTTTCTTATTAAGCCAAACCATCATGAATTGGGAGAATTATTTGATACAACAATAACAAGTGTGGAAGAAGTAATTCCATATGCTAAAAAGCTGCTGGAACGTGGTGCGCAAAATGTTATTGTATCTTTAGCAGGCGATGGCGCTGTATTGGTTAATGAGCATGAAACAATCATTAGCACAGTTCCAAAAGGCGAACTGAAAAGCTCTGTAGGTGCCGGAGATAGCATGGTAGCTGGTTTCTTAGCAAAATATCAAGAAACGCAAGATATTAGAGAAGCATTTCGCTATAGTGTAGCTTCAGGCAGTGCGACAGCATTTTCAATAGGCTTATGTACAAAAGAAAAAGTAGAAAGTTTATTGCCTCAAGTAGTTATTCAATAATAGCGAAAAATAAAACGAATAAATAGAAAAAGGAGCGTTATCTGATGAGAATTACAGAATTATTAACGCAAGAAACTATCCTTTTAAATATAGAAGGAACACAAAAAATTGATGCAATTAATCAATTAGTTGATACGTTAAATAATGCAGGGAAATTAGCAGACAAAGAAGAATATAAAAAAGCTATTTTAAAAAGAGAAGAGCAAAGTACAACAGGTATTGGAGAAGGCATTGCCATTCCACATGCGAAAACTGGCGCTGTAAAAAATCCAGCCATCGCTTTTGGACGTTCTGTAGATGGACTAGACTATGAGTCGTTAGACGGTCAGCCAGCTCACCTTTTCTTTATGATTGCTGCTCCAGATGGCGCAAATAATACCCATCTTGAAGCATTATCACGTTTATCTACTATCTTGCTGAAAGAAGAAGTGCGTGCTAAATTGCTTGCAGCAGCAACAAAAAAAGATGTGGTAGATATTATTGACAGTTATGATGAAGAAGAGGAAGAAGAAGAACAAAATATTGCAGACAAAAAGAACTTTATTGTTGCCGTTACAGCATGTCCAACAGGAATTGCCCATACGTATATGGCAGCAGACTCTTTAAAAGCAAAAGCAGCAGAGCTTGGAGTTGACATTAAAGTAGAAACAAACGGTTCTGGCGGAGCAAAAAATGTTCTGACGCCAGAAGAAATTGCAAATGCAACAGGTGTTATTGTTGCAGCAGATACAAAAGTGCAAATGGAACGGTTTAAAGGGAAGCATGTGTTGGAAACTCCAGTTGCCGATGGGATAAGAAAGCCAAAAGAATTAATTGAAAAAGCATTAAATCAAGATGCTCCTATTTATCAAGGCGGTTCTAGTTCAGCATCTTCTGACAGCGAAAGCGGCAAAAAAGGCAAATCAGGATTTTATAAACATTTGATGAATGGTGTTTCCAATATGTTGCCATTTGTTGTCGGTGGGGGAATTTTAATTGCGATTTCCTTTATGTTTGGCTATAATTCATCCAATCCTGACGATCCAAGCTACAATGCTTTTGCGGCAGTACTAAAAGCAATTGGCGGAGATAACGCTTTTGCTCTATTAGTTCCAGTTTTAGCAGGATTTATCGCAATGAGTATTGCTGACCGTCCTGGTTTTGCAGCAGGTATGGTTGGCGGTATGATGGCAGCAAGCGGCGGTGCCGGTTTCCTTGGTGGTTTAATTGCTGGTTTCTTAGCAGGTTATGTTGTTATCGGTTTGAAAAAAGCATTGCAAGTAATGCCTCAAGCTCTTGAAGGAATCAAAACGATTCTTTTATTCCCATTACTAGGAATCTTAATTACAGGATTATTAATGCATTATGTAGTAAACGGACCTGTTGGGGCGTTGAATACAGCTATTACAGATTGGTTATCTGGTTTAGGAACAGCAAATGCAGTATTATTAGGACTTATTTTAGGTGGTATGATGGCAATCGATATGGGTGGCCCAATCAATAAATCAGCCTATGTCTTTGGAACAGGTTTAATTGCAAATGGTGTGTATGAACCAATGGCAGCTATTATGGCGGGCGGTATGGTTCCACCGCTTGCGATTGCATTGGCTTCTACATTCTTTAAAAATAAATTTACAAAACAAGAACGTGACGCGGCTCCAACAAACTATATTATGGGATTATCTTTTATTACAGAAGGCGCGATTCCGTTTGCAGCAGCAGATCCATTGCGTGTTATCCCATCAGTCGCAATTGGTGCAGCAGTTACTGGCGCATTATCCATGTTCTTTAATATCGGACTTAGAGCACCACATGGAGGAATCTTTGTTGTAGGTTTAGTGGATGGCAGTCCATTATTATACTTCTTAGCCATTTTAATTGGTGCAGTAATAGGGGCCATTTTATTAGGAATTTTAAAAAAGCCACTAGCTGAAAAATAAAAATAAAACAAAAAGAGGATGTAAAGGTCGAAAAGACCTTTACATCCTCTTTTTTATGCAAAATAAATATTCTTTTAAAAGGTGATATCTTCTGCTGGTACTTTTTTGTATATGGAAAAAAATCTTTAATGCAGCTTATTGCTTATTGTATGGCTATGGTTAAAACAGACAAGAGCCGTAAAAATAAATTATAAACTGAGGCATCTCTTTTGAATGCATAATTCTAATTAGCATAATATAATTAAAACCCCCTCACTTAAATAGATGAAAAAGGGGGGGATGATAATCTAGTCAGCTTGCTGTTTTGCTGTCATGCTTTAAGTGGAAAAATGCGGCAAGTGCTGCAAGCAATGTAATGCCGCTTAAAATATAAAATTGAGTGTGGCTTGCGTGTTTTATCAAAACGGCCATAATAGGTGGTCCAGCAGCAACTCCAATAAACCGCATGGAACTATATATGCTTGTAATAGTGCCCCGCTCTTCTTTTTCAATGCCCTCTGTAATTAATGCATCAAGAGGAGGAAGGCTCGCTCCTATTCCAATCCCGGATAATGTTAAAAAACCGATAACATACCATAAACTATTGTGAAAACTTAAAGCGACTGTACCGATAATAATAGCTATAATGCCGCTGAAAGTAATCCATTTCATCAGCATTTGGTCTTGTTTAATTTTTCTTCCTGCGATAAAAGAAGTAATGCATAGTGCTCCTAATGGAATAGCAAGGAAAAAACCTTTTTTGATGTTTTTAATATGGTACTTCTTTTCTAGAACATCAGATAAATAAAACATTTCTGCAAATAAAACAAACATGACAATAGTTCCAATAAAAAAAATAGCATATAGCCATTTTTTATCTTTATGAATTATCTCTTTCGTGTGTACAATAAATTCTTTAAATGGAAGTGTTTTTTTTGAACTAGTTGGCGCTTTTACAAAAATTAGTATTAAAATGACTGATAAAAGACAGAATACAGGAATTGCCATAAAGGGAATAAACCAGATGAATCCTGCTAGAATGGCGCCTAATATAGGGCTTAGCACCTTGCCGAATGTATTTGCCGTTTCAATAACCCCCAAGGTGCTTGAAACTTCTTCTTCGTTTTTAAACATATCACCAACTAACGGCAGGACAATCGGAAATGCTCCGGCTGCTCCAATGCCTTGCAGTGCTCTTCCAATCAATATAATCCAATAGCTGTCTTTTATTAACCAGGCGGCAATTCCTGCAATCGACCCACCTATGCCAGAAATAATCAAGCTTGGAATAATTACTTTTTTTCGGCCTATATGATCTGATAAGTATCCAGCAACAGGTATTAAAAGAATTGCTAGTATGGAATAAACAGTTATAATCATACTGACTTGAAAAGAAGAGATATTCAGTTTTTTCTCTATAGAGGGCAATACGGGGATAAGCATGCTGTTGCCCAGTGTCATAACCAGTGGTATCGATGATATCGAAAGGATTGACATTTTAGATACTCCGGTTTGTTTCTTTTTTGTTTTATCGGTTGTTTTATTAATAGACATGCCAATCGTCTTTTTATCATTAATATTCTCCATCTTGACTTATCTCCTTAGCGTTCAAAATGTTAACTACATTTAATATGTGCCTTTCCTCTGCAAATTAGTAAAAAAATGTTTTGGGAAAAAGTGTATATGATGATAAAGCAAAAAATACAAAAAGCTAACTAATCATGAGGATATTTTTTTACGAATAAGCATCAACATAAGAAAAGAATTATGGAGGAAAGGGCTTTGACTTTTAATTCATTCATATTAAGATAAAAGATAGGCAAAATAACAGAAAGGGGAATTAATATGGGGAATATTGTTGCGTTAAGCATTGGCCAACCAGAAGATCTTAGTTGGCAGGAAAAAAGGTATATTTCGGCGATTGGAAAAACAGCAAAAAAATCTGCTCAATTGACAGCAGAAAGTTTTGTTGGAGATGGAGTGGCAAATCCAGCCTTTCATGGTGGTCCTGAAAGAGCTGTATGTTTTTACCCTTATGAGCATTATGCAGCTTGGGAAAGGGAGTTTCAAACAGAATTGGCGATTCCTGCATTTGGGGAAAATATTTGTGCAACAGGTTATGTGGAAAAAGAAACATATATAGGGGATGTCTTTTCATTAGGTGAGGCAATTGTGCAAGTGACGCAAGGAAGAATTCCGTGCTCCACTATTTCTAAGTATAACCATATAAATATGTTTTTGAAAAGAATAATGGAGACCTGCTATACTGGCTATTTTTTAAAAGTATTAAAAGAAGGCAGGGTAGATGCAGATTCATCTTTTACTTTATTAGAAAGAAACCAATCAGAAATATCAGTGTGGGATGCAACAAATTTAATGCTTTTAGATAAAAGTAATAAAAAGAAAATCGAACAAGTGCTATTATTGGAAGATTTGGCTATGGATTGGCGCAATCGATTTGAAAAAATGCTGCAAAAATAAAAAAAAAGTTAGATTTTCTTGACTTTTTGCGGAAAAATACATATGATTATAACAACATAGTGATTGGCAGTGACGAAGATTAGTAACTTTTATGGATTCTTAAGAGAGCTGATGGGTGGTGAAAATCAGCGTAGACATAATAGTGAATGGACTTCTGAGCCTCTAAACCGAAACTTTTTTAAGAAGTAGGCTTTAGCGAAAGTCTCGTCGTTACAAGAGACGGAAATATTGCATCATAGATATGCAATCATTTCTTAAAGTGAGCTTATTGTAAGCTAATGAAGGTGGCACCACGGGTTTCTCGTCCTTTTTATAGGAGAGAGCCCTTTTTGTATATAAAAAAATAAAAAAAGCGATGATTAAGAGTAGTATGCTAGTGAGTGTTGTTTTAGAGAGTCGGTGGCTGGTGGGAACCGATACAATCTACTTGCAGAATGGACTTAAGAGTGCGAGCTTGAAATGGAAAGTATGGTTCGCCGGTTTCCGCCGTTAAAGGGAGTAGTATTTATTGCTAGTACTTAAAAAGGGAGAGTGTCTGACACTCTAACATGAGGTGGTACCGCGGTTTTTTAATCGTCCTCTATCTGCATCTTTATTTAGAAGATGTCAGGTAGGGGACTTTTTTTATTCTTAATTTAATTGGCTTTTAACTTTCGCTTCAAAAGGAAGCGAAATCAAGTGGACAGAAACTTATTGAGTAAAAGCCTGATTATTAGTGTTACTTTATTATAAGGAGGAGAAAGTTTGATGCCTACAAAAGCAGATTTATTACTTATTGAAAAAATAGACGGAGACACATTAACTCCAATCAGCATTTATCAACGGATAAAAGGAAAAAAGAAGTTTCTTTTAGAAAGTTCTTTAAAGCATGAAAATTCGGGGAGATATTCGATTATTGGCTCAAATCCCGCCTTTGAGTTAATTGGAAACAGTTCGGTTTCTACCATTATTCGAGGAAATACAACAGAAGTCATCAACGAAAAATCTTTGACTTTGGTAAAAAAACTGCTGCCAAAAAGGCAATTGGAACTGCCATTTGATCTTCCAATAACTGGAGGTGCAATCGGCTATGTTGGTTATGATAATATTAGACAATATGAAGATATCGGACCAGAAGCAAAAGATGAGATTGGCATTCCAGATGTACACTTATTATTTTTTGAAGATTTGATTATTTTTGATCATTTAGAACAAATAATTTATTTAATAGCTACTCCCCTTTCTGATACAACAACGGAAAAAGAATTGCAGGATAAAATAAATAAACGAAAAGAAGAACTAACGATACCATTTGTAGAAGAAAAGGATGAGGTTGCTTTAACTAGTTTTCAGCCGTCTATTACAAAGGAAGCATTTGTAGAAAAAGTGAATAAGGCAAAAGAATATATTAGAAACGGGGATATTTTTCAAGTTGTTCCATCCCAGCGCATGTCGGCAAAAATAGAAGGTTCTCCTTTTTCTTATTACCGCAGCCTGCGAATTAAGAATCAATCGCCATATATGTACTTTTTAGATTTTGATGAATATGCAGTGGTAGGAAGCTCACCGGAAAGTTTGATTAAAGCACATAATGGCAAAGTCATTACTAATCCAATTGCAGGAACAAGGCCAAGAGGTGCAAATGTAGAAGAAGATAGTCATTTAGCAAACGATTTATTGCAAGATGAAAAAGAGTTGGCAGAACATAAAATGCTTGTAGATCTAGCACGTAATGATGTCGGAAAAGTAAGCCATTTTGGTTCCGTAAATGTTGATAAATATTTAAAAGTAGAAAAATATAAACATGTGATGCATTTAGTATCCGAAGTAAGCGGCGATTTAAAAGAAGAATATTCTAGTGTGGATGCACTTGTGTCCTGTTTGCCAGCAGGAACTGTGTCTGGTGCACCGAAAATACGCGCCATGCAAATCATCAATGAGCTGGAGGGCGTAAAAAGAGGTATTTATTCAGGAGCAGTTGGCTATTTTTCTAAAAACGGCAATATGGATTTTGCTTTAGCAATAAGAACCATGGTGATTAAAGGAGAAACGGCATATATCCAAGCAGGTGCAGGCATTGTGTATGATTCTGTGCCAGAAAAGGAATATGAGGAAACCATTCATAAACTAAAAGTATTTTTGGAGGGTCAACATGATTTTATTAATCGATAACTATGATTCTTTTACGTATAACTTATTTCAGTATTTAGGAGAATTGGGAGAAGAAGTGAAAGTTATCCGCAATGATAAAATTTCCATTGAGGAGATACAAGCGCTGAATCCAGATCGAATTGTTTTATCTCCTGGTCCTGGAAGACCAGAAAATGCTGGAATACTGATTGCGCTTATCCAACAATTATATAAAAAATTTCCAATACTTGGAATATGTTTAGGCCATCAAGGAATTGGCTACGCATTTGGTGCCGAGATAATAAAAGCAGAAAGTATTATGCATGGAAAAACATCCTTTTTAGCAGCAAAGCAATCTTCGGTTTTTGAAGGATTAGAAGAGCCGATTGAAGTGATGCGATATCATTCTCTTGTAATTAAAAATGGCACATTGCCAGAAGAATTTACCATATTGGCCCATTCTAGTGATGATCAAGAAATTATGGCTATTAAGCATAAAAAATTTCCTCTTTATGGATTTCAATTTCATCCAGAATCGGTTGGTACAGGGTATGGTAAACAATTAATTGCGAACTTTATAAAAGAAACAAGAAAGGAAGTAATCAAATGAAAGCATATTTACAGAAGTTATTGCAAAACCAATCATTAACAGAAGAAGAAATGATTATTGCTGCAAGACAGTTATTTTCTGACACAATATCTGACAGTGAAATTGCTTCCTTTATTACTGCTTTAAAAATGAAGGGAGAGACAGTCGATGAAATGGTCGGCATCGTCAAAGCTGTTAGAGAACAAACCCTTCCATTTCAAAATAGCATGCCAGGCTGCATTGATAATTGTGGCACAGGAGGAGATGGTTCGCAAAGCTTTAATGTTTCCAGTACTTCTGCATTCGTGATGGCAGGTGCAGGAATACCAGTTGCAAAACATGGAAACAGAAGCATCTCGAGTAAAACAGGAAGTGCCGATGTTTTGGAAACACTGGGCATTAAATTAAACATTACACCAGAGCAAAATGAAGAACAGTTAGAAAGTGTCGGCATTACTTTTTTATTTGCACAACATGTTCAGCCGAAAATGGGGAGAATTACGAAAGTTCGCAGAGAGTTGGGAATTCCAACCATCTTTAATTTAATTGGCCCATTAACTAATCCAATCAATTTAGATTCTCAAGTGCTTGGGATCTACCGAAAAGATTTTACCGAGCCTTTTGCAGAAGTACTGAAAAAATTAGGAAGAAAAAGAGCGGTTGTGTTAAATGGTGCAGGCAGCATGGATGAAGCTAGTTTGCAAGGAGAAAATGAATTGGTTATTTTAGAAAATGGCAGCATTCGTAAAGTAATGCTTCACCCTTTTGATGTAAATCTTCCTGTTTATTCAAATGAGGAAATTCGAGGTGGGGACGCAAAAGAAAATGCTGAAATTCTATTAAATGTATTAAAAGGACAAAAAGGGGCTTACCGAGATACCGTATTATTAAATGCAGGAATCGGCATTTATGCAGCAGGGCGGGCAGAAACAATTGCAGAAGGAGTCCAATTAGCCGCTGAAAGTATTGATACGGGTGCAGCGTATCGCAAATTGCAGCAATTGGTTGAAAAAAGTGGAAAATTGCAGAAAGCAGGGATATAATGGGAACAATATTGGATAAAATTATTGCTGAAAAACATTCTGTTGTGGAAGAATTAAAAACTAGAAAAGAAGAATTGGAGACTTCTGTGCAAAAGAAACAAAAATACTCTTTTCTAAATACATTGAAAAATGCCAATACTCTTTCTATTATTGCGGAATTTAAGCGGGCTTCGCCTTCAAAAGGGGAGATTAATAGCAAATTAGACCCAGCTAAACAAGGGGGAGATTACCAGCAGTTCGGAGCAGATGCTATATCTGTTTTAACAGATACTCCTTTTTTTAAAGGAACATTCGAAGATTTAACAAAAGTCCGTTCCGCTGTAGAACTGCCAATTTTATGCAAAGACTTTATTATTGATCCTATTCAAATTGATTTTGCCAAACATTATGGCGCCAATTTAATTTTATTGATTGTGGCAGCATTGGATGATGAAACGTTAAAAAATCTGTATGATTATGCAATAGGAAAAGACTTGGAAGTTCTTGTGGAGGTGCATGATGAAGCGGAAGCAGAACGCGCCATCGCCCTTGGCGCTTCATTGATTGGCGTAAATAACCGGAATTTAAAAACATTTGAAGTAACATTGGATACAACGGAGCGATTGGCGCCGATGATTAAAAAAAGTGGCAGCTTTTTAGTAAGCGAAAGCGGCATTGCAACAGCAGACGATATTAGAAGAGTAGCAGAAGCAGGAGCCAATGCCATTTTAGTAGGAGAAACATTTATGAGAAGCGGAAACTTAGAAGAAACATTAAAACAAATGAAAGTTTCTATTTAAGGTAGTGAAGATATGGGTGCAAAAATATGTGGCATTACAACAAAAGAGGCAGCACAATGTGCATTGGAAAATGGGGCAAAAGCAGTAGGATTTGTTTTTGCCAAAAGCAAACGCAAAATAAGTGCGGAAGATGCAAAGGCAATTATTAAAGAGCTTCCTAAAGACATCTGGAAAGTAGGCGTGTTTGTGAATGAATCAAAGGAAAAAATTGATGAAATCACAAACAGTTCTGGCATTAATGTTATTCAGCTTCATGGGGATGAATCCAATGAATTTGCTGCCCAGTTTTCTTTGCCGGTTATTAAAGCATTCAGCATTCAATCAGAAGAAGACCTGAAAGCAGCGGCTGCATTTGAATGTGATTATGTATTATTGGATAGCCCAAGAGAAACATATCATGGCGGCAATGGAAAAACCTTTGATTGGACGATATTAAAAGACTATGATTTTAAAGGAAAAAAAGTCATCCTTGCCGGAGGATTAAATACTGATAATATTAAAGAAGCATTAGAAATGGTTCAGCCTGATTTAGTGGATGTTTCCAGTGGAGTGGAAACAGACGGGAAAAAAGATTTAAAGAAAATACGTGATTTTTTATCAATTGCGAATCTACATAAGCAATAGGAGGAAATAAAGATGACAATCAATTATTCTTTTCCAGACAGCAAAGGCCATTTTGGCGTATATGGGGGAAGATATATTCCCGAAACATTAATGCATGCCGTTTTGGAGCTGGAAAAAGGCTATAAAAAAGCAATCGCAGATCCAGCATTTCAACAAGAGTTGGACTATTTGCTGAAAGATTATGTTGGCAGAGAAACGCCCCTTTATTATGCCGAGAATTTAACCAAACACTTAAATGGTGCAAAAATCTACTTGAAAAGAGAAGATCTTAACCATACTGGTGCACATAAAATCAATAACTCGTTAGGTCAAGCATTGCTTGCGAAGAGAATGGGCAAAAAGAAAGTGGTTGCAGAAACAGGCGCAGGCCAGCACGGTGTTGCAACAGCGACAGCATGTGCCCTTTTAAATTTAGAATGCACGGTATTTATGGGAGAAGAGGATATTCGCCGACAAAAACTAAATGTATTCCGTATGGAATTGTTAGGAGCAAAAGTAGTAAGTGTGACATCAGGAAGCGCGACATTAAAGGATGCGTGCAATGAAGCGCTGCGCTACTGGGTGACAAATGTAATGGATACTCATTATATTTTAGGTTCAGTGACTGGGCCCCATCCATTTCCAATGATGGTTCGTGACTTTCAAAGTGTAATCGGCAAAGAAACAAAAGAGCAATATAAAGAAAAAGAACAAAAATTGCCGGATGCCGTCATTGCTTGCATTGGGGGAGGCAGCAATGCAATGGGCATGTTTTATCCTTTTATTGAAGATGAAGTGGTAAAGCTGTATGGAATAGAGGCATCAGGGCATGGCCTTCATACAGAAAAGCATGCAGCAAGCTTAACGAAAGGAAAACCTGGCGTGCTTCACGGAGCTTATATGTATTTGCTGCAAGATGAAGATGGCCAGGTGCAAGAGGCTCATTCTATTTCTGCAGGCCTTGATTATCCAGGTGTTGGGCCAGAACATAGCCATTTGCATGATATTGGCCGTGTCCAGTATGAATCGGTAACAGATGATGAAGCATTTGAGGCACTGCAATTATTATGCAAATTGGAAGGGATTATTCCAGCATTAGAAAGTTCTCATGCGATAGCTCATGTACTGAAATTAGCGCCGACAATGAAAAAAGAAGAAGGAATTGTCGTTTGTTTATCAGGCAGAGGCGATAAAGATGTCAATACAGTAATGGAGAAAATGGGAGTGAATAACTAATGGCGACAATTGCAGAAGCATTTGCAAAAGTAAAGGAAAATGGGGATAAAGGATTTGTGCCGTATATTATGGCTGGAGATGGCGGATTAGAGACTTTAGAAAAAAAAATTAAGTTTTTGGAAGAGTCTGGTGCAACAGCAATTGAAGTCGGCATTCCTTTTTCTGATCCTGTTGCAGATGGACCGATTATTCAAGCAGCGGGAATACGTGCATTAAAAGCAGGAACGACGTTAAATAAAGTATTTAATACGATTATTTCTTTCCGAAAAGAAACATCGATCCCATTAGTATTTATGACCTATATTAATCCAATTCTGTCCTACGGAGTAGAGGCGTTTTTTCAAAGCTGTAAAGAGGCGAATATCAACGGTTTAATTGTGCCGGATATGCCGATGGAAGAAGAAGAAATTCTGCTTGCTGCTGCAGCTAAACATGATGTGGAATTAATTCGTCTAGTAACCTTAACAAGCCCAATGGAAAGAATTGCGACGATTGCCAATAAAGGAAACGGCTTTTTGTATGCTGTAACGGTAACTGGAATAACAGGAGCAAGAACCACTTTCCAAGAACATTTAGGTCCACATTTATTAAAAGTGAAAGAAATAAGTCCTATTCCAGTTCTGGCAGGATTCGGCATCTCTACACCAGAACATGTCAAAAACATGACACAGTACTGCGACGGTGTTATCGTGGGCAGTAAAATAGTGGAGCTTTTTGATCAAAACGATCTCGAAGGAATCAAAGCTTTAATAAATGCGACGAAAAAAGTAGCCAATTAATAATGGTGAGAAGAAAAAAGCGCAAGAGCTTAAATCTTGCGTTTTTTTGCATTAAAAAAATTTACTGAAGGAGAAGGGATGAAACGAAGAGTTATGGAATTACAATATAGAGATAGAGTTTAGCTGCATGTGCTGCAGCTTGAATCAACAAGATAAGTGTGGTGGAAACATGTACATAAGATTATTGACAGCAAAAGATGCCAAATTATATTGGCAATTGCGACTAAAAACACTAAAACAAAATCCGCATGCTTTTTTGCTTACTGTTGCGGAAGAAGAAAATAAACTGCAGCCTGTAAAAAAGACGGCACAGCAGTTAAAAGATCAAACTAGAATAACATTAGGGGCATTTGATCAAAACAGATTGGTTGGTTCAATTACATTGCAAAGAGAAGTATTTGAAAAAATTAAACATAAGGGCAGTGTATTGTCTTTTTTTGTGGAAAATGATTATCGAGGTAAGGGAATAGGCAAAGCTTTATTAAAAAAAGTTATTTCGATTGCCCAAAACTATGAAATAGAACAACTTCTTCTTACTGTAGTCGCTCAAAATATGGATGCTGTCCACTTATATGAAGGAATTGGCTTTACTGTTATGGGGCTAGAAAAAAAAGCATTAAAGTATAAAAATATTTATTATGATGAAAAACATATGGTTTTGTATTTATGACAAATGATGGTTTATTGAATTTAAAAAATTTAAAAAATTTAAATTATGGTAAAATAGAGAGAAAGGATTGCAAAAAAGGAGCAATTAATGTGAATGTAATTGAACAAAGAAGGGATTTCCATCGTCATCCCGAACAAGGTTTTCTTGAATTTCGCACTGCTTCCATTGTCGCACAAACATTAAAAAAACTAGGATTTGAAGTGCTTTGCGGCAAAGAAGCAATGGTGCCAGAAGCTCGTTTTGGCGTTCCAAAAGAGGAGCAATTAACAAAAGCCTATCATCAAGCATTGAATCAGGGGGCAGATCCTTTGCTGCTTACAAGGATGCAAGGTGGAAATACTGCTGTTGTTGGCATTTGGAGAGGAGGGGGGCAGAGGTCTCCCATCGCTTTTCGTTTTGATATGGATGCACTGCCAATAAAAGAAAGTGAAGAGGAAGATCATTTGCCATTTAAAGAAGGCTATGCTTCTTGTATGGCAGGATCTATGCATGCATGTGGCCATGATGGCCATACCGCAATAGGTTTGGCATTCGCCGAAAAAATAGCAGAAGCTGCTCCATCTCAAATCATTAAGCTGATTTTTCAGCCTGCAGAAGAAGGCGGACGCGGCGCTGTATCAATGGTAGAAAAAGGGATATTAGATGATGTCCGTCATCTATTTTGCCTTCATTTAGGCTTAAACCTTCCATTGGGTGAAGTGCACGGTGGCATCAGCAATTTTTTGGCGACATCTAAATTAAAAGCGATATTTAAAGGAATTCCTTCCCATGCTGGCGCTTCTCCTGAAAAAGGAGCGAATGCATTATTGGCAGCTTCTACTGCTTTGTTGAATATTCATGCTCTGCCTCGGTTTAGCGGGGGAAAAACGAGAATAAATGTAGGCGTATTAGAAGGAGGAACTGCTGCCAATATTATTCCAGCTCATGCAGAAATGATTTTGGAAACAAGAGCTGAAAGCTGGGAAGTGAATGAAGAGCTAAAAAAAAGGGTAGAAAACATCATTGCAGGAAGCGGTGCCATGCATGGTGTACAAACAAATATCGAAGTAATTGGCAAAGCGACAACGGCAGCTTCTGATTCTGAACTAATGGAATTGGTGATTGAAGAGGCAAAAAAAGTTCCAGGATTTACAAAGTTTGAGCTGGAAAGCAAAAGCAATCTAGGCAGTGAAGACGCCACTTTTATGATGCGCCGGGTACAAGAACGTGGAGGAAAAGCAACCTATATGATTATCGGTTCCCCACTTCCTGCTCCACATCATCATCATTGTTTTGATATAGATGAACAAGTGCTGCCGATGAGTGTAGTATTGTTAACTAGAATTGCAAAAAGCGTTTTAAATCACTAATAGACAAAAAAACGATGGAGATATATTTCTTCATTGTTTTTTTGTCGGGAAACTATTTCGGTTTGAAAAATAAATTTCTTGAATAATAGCTGTTTAACATCTATAATCAATAATGATTCTCATAAACAATTCTAGTATGCAACATTTTGGGGGAGTGAATAGGATCTTAAAATAAAAAATATAAGGGAGATTTTTATGATTAAGCGATTTTTCACCTATTATTTGCCACATAAAAAATTATTTATACTAGATTTCTCGAGTGCCGTTGTTGTAGCCATATTAGAGTTGGCATTTCCTTTGGCTGTTTCTTGGTTTATAGACTCATTATTGCCTGAGGGCAATTGGAGCTCGATTGTATCTGTAAGTTTTGGTTTATTGGCATTATATTTAGTCAGTACATATTTGCAGTATATCGTTAACTACTGGGGCCATAAATTAGGGATTAATATTGAAACAGATATGCGTGCCCAACTGTTTAACCATGTTCAAAGGCAATCATTTCGTTTTTTTGACAATACAAAAACAGGCCATATTATGAGCCGCATTACCAACGATTTATTTGATATCGGCGAATTGGCTCACCATGGACCTGAAGACTTATTTATTGCCATTATGACATTTGTCGGCGCTTTTTGGATCATGCTTACAATCAATGTGAAACTTGCACTTATCATTATATTCATAGTTCCAATTTTGGTTTGGCTAATTACGTATTGCAATAAAAGCATGCATAGAGCATGGAAGAATATGTATGGTGATATTGCCGATGTAAATGCTCGTGTGGAAGACAGTGTATCAGGTGTTCGCGTTGTGCAATCTTTTACCAATGAAGAGTTTGAAATGTCCCGGTTTTCGGTTAACAATAAACGTTTCCGCAAAGCAAAAGTTGGGGCCTATAAAATAATGTCTCTTACTTCTTCTTCTGTTTATATGCTTATGCGTTTTTTTACACTAATTGTACTCGTGTATGGTGCTTGGCTTACTTTTAATAATCAACTAACAGGCGGAGCGCTTGTTGCTTTTATCTTATATGTGAATGTATTGCAAAAACCGATTGATAAAATTAGTACATTATTAGAGCTATATCCGAAAGGAATGGCAGGATTTAAGCGTTTCTTAGAATTAATTGATACAGAACCAGATATTAAAGATGCAGAAAATGCAATTGATGTACCAAATCTTCGCGGAGATATCCAATTAAAAAATGTCGATTTTAGCTATGAAAATAATCGTCCTGTTTTAGAGAATATTAATCTCTCCATACGTGCCGGAGAAACAATTGCCTTTGTAGGGCCATCTGGAGCAGGAAAAACAACGATTACGTCATTGATTCCTCGTTTTTATGATGTAAAAGGTGGAAGCATCACAATTGATGGAATCGATATTCGCGAGATGACAACTTCTTCCTTGCGTTCCCAAATTGGCATTGTTCAGCAAGATGTTTTTTTATTTACAGGAACACTTAAAGAAAATATTGCTTATGGAAAATTAGATGCGACGGATGAAGAAATACATCAAGCAGTAAAACGTGCGCATTTGGAAGATTTAATCCGCAAGCTTCCAGATGGATATGAAACGCAAATTGGCGAGAGGGGCTTAAAACTTTCAGGGGGGCAGAAACAGCGCCTTGCCATTGCTCGTATGTTTTTGAAAAATCCGCCAATATTAATATTGGATGAAGCAACCTCTGCGCTGGATACAGAAACAGAATTAATTATTCAAAACTCATTAAATGAGCTTGCAGAAAACCGTACGACACTAGTGATTGCCCACCGCCTTGCAACGATTCGCAATGCAGACCGCATCGTAGTGGTAACGGAAGATGGAATTGCAGAGGAAGGACGTCATGAGGAGTTACTGGAACAAGACGGCATTTTTGCTAACCTTCATCGTGTTCAATATCAGCAATAAAATAAAACTAGCAATTAATGGGGATTTTTAATGTCCATTAATCTGAGATAAAAAGGACGAAAACAGGTATAAACTGTTTCCGTCCTTTTTTATTTTTATAAGAGCAGCATAAGATATACCGTATCTCCTGAATATAATTCATTAAAAAAAGAGGCGCATTCTTATTTTTTTGAAAATTCCGCCTGTTGAATGATGACTAATCGTTTATTCAGATAAACAAGGTTCTGCCGATATTAAGGGTAAGGACAAAAATATTAAGTTTTTGCATTGCGGGAGGATTTAGATGAAAAAGAAACGGGCACTCTTAACAATTAAAAAAAAATTATTGGCTGCTTTTTTGCTGCTTGCACTTGTTCCTGCTATTTTTATAGGAACAATGTCCTATTTGAATGGAACAAAAGCAGTAGAAAATCAAATTGATTATGCTGCAACAGAAAGCATTAAATTGCTTGATCAGTATATTACCGATACAGTAGAACCAAAAGTAAAAGATGCAGATTATTTTGCAGAAACAATTTCAAAGCAAAATATACAAATAAATGAGGGATCAGAATTAAGAAAAAGACTGGAAGAATATGCATCCATTCATCCAGAAAATGCAAGTGTTTTTCTTGGGACTACAGAAGGGGCAATGGTGCAGTATCCAAAGAAGGAACTTCCGGAAGGATACGACCCAAGAGATAGAGACTGGTATAAAAATGCGGAAAATAAGAGCAATACGGTTATTTCAGATGCCTATTTGTCAGCATCAGGAGACCATGTTGTCACGATTTCAAAAAAACTAAAAGATGGATCTGGTGTTATAGGAATTAATTTAACAGTCGATACGATTAATCAAGTAACAAGAGAAGTTAATATAGGAAAAGAGGGCTATGCAGCGCTTTTAGGCAAAGAAATGAATTATATTTCCCATCCGACCATTGATCCTGGAACAATAGCCAAAGAGGATTTTCTGAAAAAAATATATGTAGACGATGAGGGGAAATTTTCTTATCAATATAAAGATCAAGATAAAAAAATGGTTTATCTGACCAATAAATTAACTGGTTGGAAGGTCATGGGCACTATGTACAAAAATGAAATAGTGCAAGCATCGGATAATTTAATAAAAATAATCATTGTAATCGAGATTCTTACTATCATGGTAGGAGTGAGTGTAGCGTTTTATGTCACACGTTTGATAACAAAACCATTAAATGATCTAAAGACCAGCGCAAATATTATTAGTCAAGGAAATCTAACAGAAGCAATAAAAATTAAGTCTCAAGATGAAATAGGAGAGTTAGGCGATGCTTTTCAAAATATGAACGAAAACCTGCGCCAGTTAATTATTCAAGTAGATGAAAATACAGAGCAAGTGGCAACGGCATCTGAGGAATTATCAGCAGCATCTGAACAAACAAGAGCAGCTACAGAATATGTAGGAGCATCTATTCAAGATATTGCATTTGATGCGGAAAAACAAACAAGTGCAATAGATAATACAGTACTTGCAATTGAAGAAATCGCCAAAGGCGTCAAGAAAATTTCCTTTAATACGGAAAGTGTAAATAAGCAAGCAAACAATACTGCTTTTCATGCAGAAGAAGGGGAATCATTTGTCAAAAGAAATGTGGAGCAAATGAATACGATTTATGCACATGTAAATGAATCGGATCAGATGATTCAAGAACTAAACGATCGTTCTAGCAAAATAAATGAGATTATTACAGTCATCAGTCAAATTGCAGAACAAACGAATTTATTAGCATTAAATGCAGCAATTGAAGCAGCTAGAGCTGGAGAGCAAGGAAAAGGGTTTGCTGTGGTCGCTGATGAAGTTCGAAAACTGGCGGAACAATCACAGTCATCAGCAAAACAAATAACAGATCTTGTACAAGAAATTCAACTGCAAACAGAGCAATCTGCTGAAAAAATGAATAAAGCGGCTAAAAGTGTCGGGACAGGCATTCAAATATCCAATGATACGATTATAAAATTTAATGAAATTTTAAAAGGAGTAAAAAGCATTGCACCACAAATTGCTGAAATTTCTACTACTGTAAAAGTAGTTTCTGAGGAAGTTTCTGCGGTCAGCTCTACAACAAATGAACTTGCAGATATTGCGAAAAAAAATGCTGCTGCATCGGATGCTGTTGCCGCCAGCACTCAGGAGCAAATTGCATCACTAGAAGAAGTGAATGCTTCTGCAAAAGCTCTTGCTGACAGCTCAGAAGAATTGCAAGGGATAATTAGGCGATTTACTGTGTGAAAAAATAAAGTAATGGAAGAAGGTCTATTTTCCCCGATCTTTATTTCGATTTATCCTTATTAAGGCATTAGTATATGCTAGGAGAAACACAATAAAAATAATGCCTACAAAAGAAAATGCCGAAAGTATAAAATCCATTGTTACCACACCTTTCTATTATTATCAGTATAACCAAAAAATGCTAGCAATAGTACTTGTTTAATAGGCAAGCAATAAAGGCCGTTGGAGTGTTCCAACGGTCTTTTCTTTATATTAATAGCTGGTTTTAAACATGAGCTGCTTTATCGCGCATTCCCGAATTTTCAATATAAGGAGAGAAAAAGAAGAAATCTAGGCGGAGAGAAACTAGTCCGCAAAGCCTGATGGAAGTTATACTTTATTTAAGTTTTGATTTTAAAAAATAAGAATATCTGCAAACAGAATAAGAGGCAAGCAAAAAAAGGTTGGCGCTATAAACAGTATAGATTTTAATATGTGTAAATATACATAAAATCAAATGAGCAAAAAAAGGAGGAAATATTTTTTCTTTGTATGCAAAATGTCCATCTCTTTCTTTTTTATTATTCGTGCAAAACTTAACATAAAATTCTACGCATCCATGATAAAAACTATTCAGCTTCCAAAACAATTGCGTTATAGTAGTAGATAAAGGTTTGGAATAGTATAAAAATTCATAAAGAAATAAAGCTAAAGGAGAAAGTTTTATGCGAGCTATTATTTTAGGCATTTTAGCAGCGTTTTTTTTCGCATTTACATTTGTTTTGAATCAAGCAATGGAAATGAATGGGGGAAGTTGGGTCTGGAGTGCATCTCTGCGTTATTTTTTTATGTTGCCATTATTAATTATAATAGTGCTTTTTAGAAAAAATCTAACTATAGTATGGCACGAGCTAAAGGCAAATCCTATTCCATGGATTCTTTGGAGTTCCGTTGGATTCGGCATTTTTTATGCTTTTATTTGTTTTGCAGCAGCTTATGGACCTGGATGGCTTGTTGCGGCAACATGGCAGCTAACCATTATATCTGGCACCTTGCTTGCACCACTTTTTTATGAAAAAGCGGGCAGTAAACGAATTCGAAAAAAAATTCCATTTAATAGTTTAACCTTTTCTTTGCTGATTGTATTTGGTGTTTTGCTGATGCAAGCAGAGTATGCAAAAGAGATGTCTATTCAAAGTACATTGCTTTGTTTTATTCCAATTGTCATTGCTTCATTTGCCTATCCACTTGGCAACCGCAAAATGATGGAGATTTTAGACGGACGTTTAGATGCCTATCAGCGGGTGCTTGGCATGACGATTGCGAGTCTGCCTTTTTGGGTTATTTTATCTATTTATGGGGTCTATACTGTAGGTTTGCCAAGCCGGGAGCAAGTGGCGCAATCGAGCGCAGTCGCTTTATTTTCAGGAGTTTTTGCCACTGTTTTATTTTTTGCAGCAACCGATTTAGTGCGAAGTGATATGCAGAAATTAGGAGCTGTGGAAGCAACCCAATCATTTGAAGTATTATTTGCGCTGCTTGGGGAAATGCTATTCCTTTCTGCACATATGCCTTCTTTTCTCTCATTAATTGGCATATGTTTCATCATTGTAGGAATGGTATTGCATAGTATTTTTTCAAGACGGCCTTTTGCTATAAAAAAATCTATTTCTGCATAATAGTAATTTCAGTTCTTTACAATAAAGGAATATTAATATTTTGTAAAATTTGCGCTATTTTTTACTATTTGCAAGAGAAGCGATATACTATTTAATAGAAAAAAGTGAAATTTAGTTAGAAGAATTTTACTTTCTGCTAAGGAAATAAAGGATAATAGTATACTATCCATCTTTTTGCAGCCAAATAAGAAGGAGGAAAAAACATGAACAACGTGTTAAAAAATCCCACGATTAAATTAATTGCATTAGATATGGACGGGACATTATTAAATCAAAAAGGCGAGATTCCAGAAGAGAACCGCAAAGCCATTAAAGAAGCTCAAGATCAAGGAATCCATGTGGTGTTAAGCACCGGACGATCTATTGCTACTTGTCGGGAGCATGCAGAAAGTTTGCTTTTAAAAACTTTTTTAGTAACAGTTAATGGAAGCGAAATTTGGGATTACCAAGGCAATCTAATTGAAAGAAATCTGGTGGAAGCAGAGAGCATTAAATGGATGTGGGAGCTTTCCCAAAAACACAAGGCAAGAGTTTGGGCTATCAGCTGCGGAAAAACATGGAATGATCAAATGCCTGAAGATATTGCTTCATTAGAATGGCTGAAATTTGGTTTTGATATAGAAGATGATAAGATTCGTGCAAGTGTATTAAAAGAATTGCAAGATAAAGGAGTTTTTGAATTAAGCAATTCTTCTTTAAGCAACATTGAAGTAAATGCGATTGGAATTAATAAAGCAAAAGGCTTAAAAACCGTCTGCGAAAAATTACATATTACAATGGATGATGTAATGGCTGTTGGAGACAGCTTAAATGATATTAGCATGATTAAAGAAGCAGGATTTGGCGTTGCAATGGGAAATGCTCAAGAGACTGTAAAAAAAGCGGCAGATGCGGTTACCGAAACTAATGAAGCAAATGGTGTAGCGAATGCTATCCGAAAATATGCATTAAAAAAAGAGCCTAGCTTTAAAGACTGATGGGAAAACAAAGTAAATCCAGTTGCCAGCCGGAATCGTCAGCGAAATCAAAAAAACGGATTGAAACAATCAAAAAAACTGTTATAATGAAATCAACATCTAAACAAGAGAACGTTTGAAAAAGGATTAGTATGCGAAACCTTGCGTTTTAGAGAGTGAAGTTTAGAAGCTGAAAGACTTCATAACGTTAAAGTCGCAGAACCTGCCTTTTGAGTCCTATGAAAAAGATAGGCGTAATCTGGCGTTAACAGACAAAGTGGGATAATGGCATCAATTGATGTTCTATTATCCAATTAAGGTGGTACCACGGAAATATTAGCCCTTTTCGTCCTTTATTGAAGGATGAGAAGGGCTTTTTTATGTTTTTTTGGAATCAGGAGGTTTTACAGATTATGGAGAAAAAAAGAATTGTGGTGAAAATAGGGAGCAGCTCCTTAACGAATGCTAAAGGAGAAATAGATGAACAAAAATTATCAGACCATATTGCAAGCATTGCCATCTTAAAAAGGTTCGGCCATGAAGTCATTCTTGTTTCTTCAGGAGCAGTTGCCGCGGGATTTGCAAAATTGGGATATCCATCAAGGCCTGTTACATTAAAGGGAAAACAAGCAGCAGCGGCAGTTGGGCAAAGTTTGTTGATTCAAAACTATATCAAACAATTTGCTCAATTTGACATTATTCCTGCCCAAATCCTTTTGACACGAAATGATTTTTCGAAAAGAGATCGATACCGCAATGCCTATTCTACACTGATGGAATTATTGGAAAGAGGCATTTTGCCGATTATCAATGAAAATGATACAGTCTCTGTTGAAGAATTGACATTTGGCGATAATGATATGCTGTCGGCTCTGGTGAGTGGATTGGTGCATGCAGGGCAGCTAATTATCTTAACAGACATTAATGGCCTGTATGACAGCAATCCAAAGGATAATCCTGACGCCAAAAGATATGATTTTATCGAGGAAATTACAGAAGAGTTTATGAAGGGCGCGGAAGGTTCCGGTTCAAAGGTTGGAACAGGTGGAATGAAGTCGAAACTGGTTGCTGCAGAAACGGCCATTTCATTAGGGGTAAAAGTATTTATAGGAAATGGCAGTGGAAAAGAGAAACTCATTTCTATTTTAGAAGGGCATGGAGATGGCACTTATATTGGAAAAGATGAATTAACAGCCATTAATAATAATCGCCAGTGGATTTCCCTGCATTCAACAGTTCAAGGGAGCCTTTATGTAGATAAAGGGGCAGAAACAGCCTTAATGAATCATGGAAGCAGCTTATTGCCTGCTGGAATATACAAAATTGAAGGAATATTTGAAAAAGGGAATGTAGTAGAAGTGATTGGCGAATCAGGAAGAATTGGAAAAGGGGAAGTTTTATATTCATCAGACGAACTTATGACCATTATCGGCAAAAAAAGCGAAGAATGCAAAAATGCCGAACATCCTTCCCGAACAACAGTCATTCACCGTGATAAATGGGTAAAAATTTAAGGGGGATTAAAAATGACAGAAATCCAACAAAAGGGAAAAAAAGCGAAACAAGCAGGTTTTGATATGACGCAATTAACGACAGCGGAAAAAAATGATGCATTATTATTCATCAGCGATCAGCTTTTAATCGATCAAGAAGATATTATTGAGGAAAATAAAAAAGACCTGCTTTATGGAAAAGAAAAAGGGCTGACAGAGTCTGTTTTGGACCGCATTATGCTGAATAAAAAAAGAATAGAAGATATGTCATTATCTATTAAACAACTAATTGAATTGGAAGATCCAATTGGACTGACATTAGAAGAAATAACAAAAGAAAACGGTTTGAAAATTGTGAAAAAAACGGTTCCGATAGGCGTAATGGGCATGATCTATGAAGCTAGACCAAATGTAACGGTAGATGCAGCGACCTTATCCATTAAAACAGGCAATGCTGTTTTATTAAGAGGCAGTTCTACAGCAGCATACTCTAATCAAGCGATTGTAAAATCTATTCATAGGGCACTAGAAAAGTCTGTTCTTCCACTAGATGCTGTGCAGCTGATTGAAGATACGAGCAGAGAAGCGGCAAAAGAATTATTTCATTTAAAAGAATATTTGGATGTTCTTATTCCAAGAGGCGGAAAAAATTTAATCGATACAGTTGTACAGGAAGCAACTGTTCCTGTTATTGAAACAGGCGCAGGAAATTGTCATATCTTTATCGATGAAACAGCAGATAAAAACATGGCGATATCTATTAGTTTAAATGGAAAAACACAGCGGCCTTCTGTCTGCAATGCGATTGAAACAATCCTATTTCATGAAGTATGGTTTAATGAGCATGGAGTCGAGCTTCTAACTGCTTTAAAAAATAAAGGAGTGGAGATCTATGGTGACAACAAAGTATGCTCCGCTTTTGCAGAAGCGAAAAAAGCAACAGAAGAAGATTGGTATACAGAATATTCCGCTTTAAAAATCAGTGTAAAAATGGTCGGAAATGTAGAAGAAGCTATCCAGCATATCAATCAGTATGGAACCAATCATTCAGAAGCGATTATTACAAGCGATGAAAAAAATGCTGCATTATTTTTAGCAAAAGTAGACGCAGCAGCTGTTTATCATAATGCAAGCACAAGATTTACAGATGGTTTTGAGTTTGGTTATGGTGCAGAAATTGGCATTAGCACACAAAAGCTGCATGCCAGGGGACCAATGGGATTAAAAGCCTTAACATCCACCAAGTATTTAATTTATGGCGATGGCCAAATAAGACAATAAATGCTAATAAAGTGAAAGTTCAATCAGTAGGGGCTTCATCCTACTGATTGTTAGCGGAGCTAATCAGGCTTTTGCGGGCAAGTTTCTCCCCATCTGGAGCGCTCGTTTTCTTTTTAGGTGGGAGTGTTAAGCCCGCCAATGCACGGTAGACTAGAAAACTTCTAATAGGTAAGAAGTTTTTTCCGCTGTTTGTTTAGTAAAGCGACTGAATAACATAAAGAAGCTGCAAAATATGAAGGTTCGATAATAAGAGTTAAAAAATAAAAGGACGATGCAGGAGAACGGAGCTTTTTCAATGGAATTTTTTGCTGTATTATTGCCAATATTTTTTATTTTTGGGGTCGGGTTTGTTGGAGAGAAGATTCTGCATATTGACGTTAAACCGGTTTCGACCGTGAGTGTTTATTTAATGAGTCCGATCCTTGGTTTTAGTGTGTTTTATGAAACAGAATTTAATAGTGATTATGTAATGATGACTATCTATGCTCTTGCTTTAGTATTTGGTATTATTGCGATTATTTATCTGGTGGGAAAGTTCAGAGGCTATAGCACAAACAAGATGTGCGGAATGATTTTATCTTCAGCATTTATGAATAATGGCAATTATGGCACACCTCTTGTTTTATTTGCATTTGGCGTACCAGCTTTGCATTATGCGGTTATTTTAATGGTTATTCAGCAATTAATAATGGCGACGATTGGAATATATTATGCGGCAAAAGGATCTTCCGAAAATCCCTCGAGTAAAGAAACAATGCAAAAAGTATTGCGTGTGCCGATTATGTATGGAGCATTATTAGGCATAATCTTTCACTTTTGGCATGTGCCAATAAGCAGTACAATGATGGAAGCCATTAAAATGGTTGGCAATGCAGCTATTCCAACTGTTATGCTTGTTCTCGGCATGCAGTTGGCAAAAATTTCGGTGAAAAATTTACGAATCCCGCAGCTTTCTTTGGCTTTAGTGCTCCGATTAGTAGTGTCGCCATTGATTGCTTGGGGAATGACATTTTTTCTTCCTGTTGATGATCTGTTAAAACAAATTATGATTGTGCTGGCAGCGATGCCATCTGCAGCCAATACAACATTATATGCTTTGCAGTATGATACGGATCCAGACTTTGTGTCATCTGCAACGCTATTTAGCACATTGCTCAGCTTAATTACATTGCCGATTGTTTTATCCCTTGTGTAAAGCATAAAAAACTCTTGTCTTGTCAGACAAGAGTTTTTTATTTTAATGGATGGCTGATTTAAATTTGCCCCCATGAGCTTCTTGGGTATCCATTATGGTAATAAAGGCATTTGGATCAATTTCTTGGACAATGCTTTTAAATTTTGCCACTTCTAGGCGGGTAAATACAACATACAGCACTTCTTTTTCTTGATCTAAATATCCGCCTTTTCCTTTTAGTTTTGTAACGCCGCGGCCGAGGCGATCTGATAATGCTTCGGCAATTTCTTCATACTCATTGGAAATAACCATTGCAGCTTTGGTATCGTCAAATCCTTGAATAACCGCATCTAACGCTTTGCTTGCAATATAGTACGTTAAGATAGAGTACATGGCTTGTTCCCATTCCAAAACAAATCCTGCCCATGCGAACACAAAAACATTAACAAACATTACAAATTCACCGACTGAAAAGGGGATTTTTTTTGATAATAAAATCCCTAAAATTTCTGTCCCATCCAATGCACCAGAGTTGCGGATTACAAGACCAACACCTGCACCTAAAATTAAGCCGCCAAATACTGTCGCAAGCAAGGGTTCTGTCGTTAATGCATCAAAATGATGGAGGCTTGATTCTACAATGGCCAGGATAATAATTGCAAATAGGGAGGAAATGCAAAAGTTTTTCCCTATATATTTATATCCTGCAAATAAAAACGGCAGGTTAATAATAAGCACAAGAATTCCGAAACTAAACCCTGTCATATAATTTAAGATAAGAGAAACACCAATAATGCCGCCATCTATTATTGTATTTGGAACTAAAAATAGCTCAATTGCTATTGCTGCAAGACTTGCGCCAATCATCAGCATAATATAACGCAGAATTAAATGTGACTTTGATTCTTTTTTATGTATTTTTACCATTTTGTACACCTTTCCTTATGAAAATTCAAGGAATATTTATTAACCATCATAAAATATTGATTAAATTATCATTCCACTATTAAGTTAAAATATGCAATTATTTGGACAATGGACGTACCCAAATATTCTAATGTTTATTGTTGATTAGTTGTAGAAAAGAGGATAAACGCTAAATGGGAGTATGGATGTAAGAAATAATTCGAGTATTCGAAGAATGTTGAATTACTAATTGATTCATATTACCTCTCTAGATCTCTACGATCATAAAAAATGCCTCCTTTATCATAAATTGTCCATATCTAATAGTTTACCATAGAAAGAAAATATTTTTACCCACAAAGTATTAAAAGGTACATTTTTCGACTAACAGTTTTGTTTTTCTTGCATTTACAGAAGGAAAGCTCTAAGATGAACGTAAGGTACATTTTTATTCTAGGTAGGTGGAAAAATGTTTAATCGAGAGCTGGTTAAAGGAAGCACATCATTAATTTTATTGCAGTTATTAGAAGAAAAAGAAATGTACGGCTATGAATTGGTAAAAGAGATGGAAAGCCGCAGTGATTATACACTTCAAGTAAAGGAAGGAACTTTATATCCTGCGCTGCACAAACTGGAGAAACAAGCGTATGTAGAGTCTTTTTGGCAAGAATCGGAAAAAGGTCCAGCTAGAAAATATTATCGGATTACGGAAATGGGAAAAGAAATCTTATTGCATAAAACAAGCGAATGGAAAAAATTCGTACAGACAATTGATAAAGTAATTGGGAGAAAAGGAATATGATTTCTACGCAAAAAGAATATATCGATTTGCTTAGGGAGCATTTAGAGAAAAATTCGAATAAGGAAGAAATTCTTCTTGAATATGAAGTCCATTTAGCCGAAATGCATACCGAAATCTATAGCAAAAAGCAGATTTCAGAACAGGAAGCGATGAAACTGATTATTGAAAGGTTTGGATTACCAGAAGAAATTGCCGAGATTTATAAAGAGGAATCAGCGGTTACAGCGGAAAAAACAAAATGGCTTTTTTTCATCAGCAATCTCTTCTTTTTTATAAGCGGAGTTGGCTTAACAGTCATTTATCATCAATTATCTAATCCATCGATACATAAAGTATGGGCATTTTTAACAAGCATTCCTTTTACAATTATTTGCTTATATTGTTTCTTTTGGCTGTTGTTAGGTTATGAAGTGGGCAAAGAATTTGGGCTTGGCGGCAGAAAATTGCTGCAAAAGACATTTTCTATTTCTTTGATTCCGAATCTTTTATTAATGGTTTTAATAGTTTTTCAAATTATTCCTATTTCGGTGTTTGATCCATTATTATCTGAGCAGTTTATCTTTATCTGCATTGGTGCAACGTTTTTTTTGTATCCAATTACAGTAGTAGGTTTTCGTTTTGGAACAACAAAATCAGTTTAAGTTGTTCTATTATCTACCTAGAATTACTACATTGCAATACAAAAAGCGATATATAGTTTTTATCTACCTAGAATTACTTCTTATTTTGTTAACTATATAGAATTACTATGTAAAGGAGAATAAAAATGAAAAGAAAAAATATTATCTATTCATTAAGTTGTTTGCTTTTAAGTATGCTTGCCGAAATAAGTTTATTTACAGAAAGCATCGGTATATCTTTTAGTCTCTTTTTTGCTGCTTTTTATTTTTTATTTTATGCTTATATCAAAAAAAGAGTATCCAGCCATAAATTCATCGGCATGTTTTTATTTTGCTGTATATGGGTGTTGATCTTAAGTTATGTTGTAACAGCTAATCCTTATTTTTACAGCATAAATTTTATTCTTATAATTGGGCTGGTTTGTATTCATGCTTGTTTAATAACAAGTCCTCCATTTCTTGATTGGAGTTCCTCTCTATTTCTTCAATATTTAGGAAAAAAAGCGGAACAGTTTTGTGAATGCACAAAAATTTTCGGGAAATTATTTCTTAAACAATATAAAAAAGAAAAGTATCCTAAAAGTGTTGTACAGTTGAAAAAAGTCATAATTGGTTTAATCATTGCTGCACCTATTGTAGTAGTTATGTTCTTTTTGTTGAGTTCCTCTGATGAAAATTTTGTTTTTTTTATAAAAGAAATAGTAGGGGATGGCGTTAAAATAAATGCAAACCTTATTTGGCAGGGAATTAGGGTCATCATTTTTTGTGTTTTTTTTATTCTAGCAATGAAAACGATAAAAAGAAAAGCAATCATAGTCCCTGTGAATAAGTCAAAAAGGGGAGGAACTTTTGATCATACAATTGTATTAACAGTCTTGTTTGCTGTAAATAGCTTATATTTGCTGTTTACAATTGTGCAATTCCGCTATTTTTTTAATGATGTATTAATGAATGGCTATAGTTTTTCTGCATATGCAAGAAGAGGATTTTTTGAATTGATTATTGTTTCTATAATAAATTTGCTGATCATCCTTTGTGTGAACACCTATGCGCAGAAAAAAATAATTATGCTAAAATCTTGTATGACACTATTAACAGTATTTAGTCTCATTATGCTATTATCTTCCCATCTTCGGTTGTCTCTTTACGAAGAAGCATATGGCTATACCTATTTGCGATTATTTGCCCATTCTTTTTTATTGCTCCTTGCTGTTGCATGGGCCTTTACGATTATAAAAATTTGGATAGAAAAGCTAAATCTAATTCGAATTTTTATAATTATTTTTTTAGTATATTATTGCACATTAACGATCACTAATTTAGACGGATTAATTGTCAAAAAAAATATCGAGCGATTTTCCCATACAGGCCAGTTTGATATTCCCTATATGAAAACACTATCTGACGCTTCTATTCCTCCTTTAGTGGATTATTATAAGCAGGAACCCCATATTACAGGATTAAAGCAATTGCTGATTGAGAAAAAACAAACTATACACAAAAAAGAAGTTCGCTGGCAGTCGTATAATCTAATGGAAGCAAAAGCGAAAAAAGCATTAAAAGATATAAAGGAATAAGAATTTTTAGTAAAAGAAGAAAATGGTGCAGCTAAAAATCTGATGGATAGCAAATGCTTTTCCAGCCTGTTAGTTGCACTTATCTTCTTTTCTTTTTTTCTTTTGATTTTTTAACCTTCAATAATTTTGAGGATGGCTGTTTTTTGATCCAAACCAAATATTTTTTTATTTGTGGATCATCCTTTAAGAGGGGAATGGTATGTAATCGAAGCGCTAATTCTTCATTTGTGTATAAGGCATGGATTTGTTTGTGGCAAGGAATGCAAAGCTTTGCGGTAGTTAAAAAAGCACCGCCCATTTCTTTTGGTGTCAAATGATGAACAGTTGTTTCTACCTCTTCTCGTAAACATAACGGACAGGTTCCTGCTTGTTTTTTTGATTTTTCCATGATTATTTCCTCTCTTTTGTTATTTTTTTATATTTTCCTAAATCGGCTGGAATTATCGTGGGAGCTGGCAAACAAATAGGATGAAAGCAAGGCGAAGGAGTATAATGAAAAAACCACGAAAAAATTTTTATGACCATATCTTTTTAAAGATTTCCTGCGTTATAGATACGAAAGAAAAAGAGGCGCGTCGATGAACTTTCCCAAAAATAGCATGATAAGTCAAAAAAGCAGACTGGAAGAAAATATAAAAAAACTGGATCATTATTGCAAGTTTCTTCAGATTAAAAACTGGGACGGGAAGATATTATGCAAGAAACATGGCTAAAAGCATTAGAAGCATACGGAGAACACAATATAACTCCTGCTTTATTAAAAAAATCGCCTATCATCAATGGATGGATATGATTCGGAAAAATAAAAAGCAAGTAACATTTGCCATTTATGATACTATGCAATATATTAAACCAGATGTAAAAACGATTTGTACAGGAATGGCGGCATCCTTTGGAGCACTGCTTTTGCTTGCTGGAGCAAAAGGAAAACGATATGCTCTGCCCAATAGTGAAATAATGATCCATCAGCCGTTAGGGGGAGTAAAAGGGCAGGCGACAGAAATTGAAATTGCCGCAAAACGGATTTTAAAGCTGAAAGAACAAATAAATAGGATTATTGCCGAAAAAACAGGCCAAAAACTTAAAAAAGTTTTCAGTGATACAGAACGGGATTATTTTTTAAGTGCAGACGAAGCAAAAGAATATGGCATTATCGATGAAATAATTATTTCGAAATAATAAATGTTAGTTCATTTGGTTCTACTTGGCCAAGTGGACTTTTTTTGAGGAAAAAGAAAGTTGGCTGGTCCATTATAGGTATCCAGTTATTTTTCATGTATAATAAGATAAGGCGTAAAAGGTTTTTGTGCAGTTATTTCCATAATGAAATGAATAATAGAAAGTAAATAGGTGACAAAATGGAACGAATAAAAGTGCAAGTAACTCCTTTATTTGAGCGTGGAATAAAAGAAGGCAATCCTTTATTGTATAAAGATTCCTTGGAAAATGTTTCCCGTTTAGAAGAAGGGCAGATTATAGAAGTGGAAAATAGGGACAAACAATTTCTTGGACTTGGATATTATGCTATTCAAAATAAAGGAATCGGCTGGATTTTAACCAATAATTCAAATGAGGCAATCGACGAAATGTTTTTTCAAAAAAAATTAGCTGATGCTATTGAGAAAAGAAAAGCATTATTTCAAGATCCTCATACAACTGCATTTCGTTTATTTAATGGCGAAGGAGATGGAATCGGTGGTTTTACGCTGGATCTTTTTAATGGATTTTTACTTTTTCAATGGTACAGCAAAGGAATCTATCGTTTTAAAGACAAGATTATTGCAGCTCTGCAAACATGTATGGAGTTTAAAGGAATTTATGAGAAAAAGCGTTTTGATCAAAAAGGAATGTACGTAGAAGATGATGATTTTGTTATGGGGGAAAAAGGAGATTTTCCTATTACAATAAAAGAAAATGGCATTAGCTATTCTGTTGACTTAAATGATGGTGCCATGGTCGGAATCTTTTTGGATCAGCGGGATGTGCGCAAAATGATTTGTGATAAATATGCAAAAGGGAAAGATGTTTTAAATACTTTTTCTTATACAGGGGCTTTTTCTGTTGCGGCAGCAGTTGGTGGAAGCAAGTCAACGACAAGTGTGGACTTAGCAAATAGAAGCAGAGCAAAAACGGCGGAAAATTTTCAGCTGAACAATATTGATCTTGAAAAGCAAAAAATTATCGTCGAAGATGTTTTTCACTATTTTAAATATGCCGTCAAAAAAAACTTGTTATTTGATATGGTAATCCTGGATCCTCCTAGTTTTGCAAGGTCAAAAAAACATACATTCAGCGCTGCCAAAGACTATACTAATTTATTAAAAGAGGCCATTGCGATCACAAAGGATAATGGCATCATTGTAGCTTCCACCAATTGTAGCACCTTTGATATGAAAAAATTTAAAAAATTTATTTTAGATGCTTTTGAAAAACAAAGCAGCAGTTATGAAATTGTCGAAGAATTTGGTTTGCCAAAAGACTTTCGCTATTTAGAGAAGGTCAAAGAAAGCAATTATTTAAAAGTAGTGTTTATTAAAAAGCGAAAATAATTTTATAAAAATAATGATTGGAAAATCAGGCGGGGAAAACTGCCTGATTTTTTCTCTTTCTAGGGCAATCCACTTTACAATCAAGCTTTTGTTAAAAAATCAAGTATTTACATCTAATTTGTTACCTTGTAATCTAATAGGGAAAGCAAGGCTGTCTAAGTACATAATAGAATGGGGAAGGGTACAAATGATGAAAGCGATATTTTTTGATTTAGATGATACATTATTATGGGATAAAAAAAGTGTGCAAGAAGCATTTGACAAAACATGCAAGCTTGCTCAAAAAAAATATGGAATCGATGTTCAAGTATTAGAAGAAGCAGTACGCAAAGAGGCAAGATCACTTTATGAAGGGTATGAAACTTATTCATTTACCCAAATGATTGGCATTAACCCTTTTGAGGGATTATGGGGAGAATTTGCAGATGATCATGATTCTTTTCGAAAAATGAAAGAAATTGTGCCGCTTTACCGAAAAAATGCGTGGATAAATGGCTTAAAAGCGGTCGGGATTGAGGATGAATCATTTGGTGCAGAATTGGCAGAGGCTTTTCCTCGTTTTAGAAAAGAATCACCATTTGTTTATGAAGAAACATTTGAAGTTCTCGATCAATTAAAAGGAAAGTACAAGTTAGTCCTTATTACAAATGGTTCTCCGCAATTGCAAAATACAAAATTGGAAATAACGCCAGAAATTGCACCATACTTTGATGAAATCATCATTTCAGGAGCATTTGGCAAAGGCAAACCTGACCCATCCATATTTGAGCATGCATTAAAAATTGCAGATGTGAATAAAGAAGAGGTGCTGATGGTAGGGGATAATCTAAATACAGATGTGCTTGGTGCCACAAGAGCTGGAATTAAATCAGTATGGATCAATAGGGAAAAGGCTATTCCTAAAGAGGTTATTCCTACGTATGAAATTCAGAATCTTCACGATTTATTTGCCATCATCGATTCATTGGTTTAAAAGTGAAAAAGGAAGCTGAGAAAAGACGAATTGCTTTTTTCCGCTTCCTTTTTTCATTCACAAAAGGTCCTCCTCCTTTATTGGCAATAGATGGCGGTAAGGAACAGGAGAAGCCAAAATAACAGAGGTATTGATTGTTCCATATGGAATTAGCCGATCCACCAATTTACGCATTCCATCAATGCCAGAGACAGCTGCTTTAATTGTATAGCTAATTGGTCCTGTTACCCGATGACACTCGATAATATCCTCTACTGTCTGAATGAAATCTTCGAATGTTTTTGCTTCTCCTTTTAATTCACTAATTTGAATAAATAATAATGTTTCTCTTCCCAATTTAGCAGGAGATACTCGTGCGCTAAACTCTACAATGATTCCTTTTTCTTGTAGGCGAAGCAAACGTTCTGAGACGCTTGGGCGGCTTAAAGCTAATTTTTTGGATAAATCGCTTATTGTTATTCTTCCATCTTCTTGCAAAATTTTCAGTAATTGTATATCAACCTTATCCATTTCTTTAATGGCTCCTTTAAACAATATGAATTGATTTTCTAAAAAAACAATTCGATATTTAGGTGTTTTGATTTAAATATATGCTTTTTGTTATGTAAAATTGCTTCGATCTATTCTATCATTATAATTGTAATAATTCCACCTTTAAATCCACATATCTTTATACCTTACCAAACTGCATGAAATGCCGCCGAAAAGCAAAAAATTCATACACTACAAAATTTGTTTTAGGAGTGGTATCTATTGAAATTCCTCTTTATGATGCTTGGCTGTTTTATTACTGCACTCGGTTTATCTATTCTAAAAACAAGCGGGATTGTAACTGGGGGCACAGCAGGCCTCGCATTAAGCCTTTCGTATTTGCTGCCATTTTCTTTTCCATTATTGTTTGTCATTATCAACCTTCCCTTTTTTATTATTTCCTTCAAAAAAATGGGGAAAGAATTTACCTTTGCAACGATGGCAGCTGTCTGTACGGTTACTTTATTTTCAGCCCTATTGTCAAAAATTCATGTGGCAATTAGTATGCATCCCCTAGTAGGCAGCGTGGTTGGGGGAGTAATTATTGGAATTGGCACCATTCTATTATTTATGAATGGCTCATCATTAGGTGGAGCGCAAATTCTATCCATTACCTTGCAAAAGCAGCTTAATTGGAATATGGGAAAAACAAATTTTGTTTTTGATGCAATGGTTATACTCATAGGGGTGTATAGTGTCGGGATAATAAGGGCGCTTTACAGTATTGTTTCCGTATTTATCATTTCTTTGATGATAAGCTATTTTAAAGAAAAAATTGCAAAAAGAAATAGTTCCTCTGTTACGACATTAGTAGATAAAAGAAATCATAAAGCCCACTCTATATCCTAAAAAATGCGATGGTTTTCTTCTTAAAAGAAAACCATCGCATTTTTTTCTATTTTTAAAAGAAAATCATTTGACATTGATAATCATTTTCATTTAAAATAAAAAACAAATAAAACTTATTATTTCACAAATAGTGTTTATTAAACAATTTATAGGATGGTGGAAATAGGATGAAAAATGACTATGTGGTGCTAAAATCTTTTCAATATTTAATTGAATGTACATGTCCTAGTCCTGATCATACATTTATGCTGGAATTCGATAAAGGAGACACATTCATCATTACCGATGAAAAAAAATATGTGGATTCCCTTGGCTGGCTAGTTCTCGTTTTAATAAAAAATTCTAGTATCTATATGTACATAGATGAATTGGAAGAGTTTGTAGAAGATAAAAAGATTTGTTCAATCATAGACCTGGAACTGAAAATCAACTACTTGGAATATAAAGTCAATGAAACACTTGATAGCATGGATGAATGCAATTTTTCTTTATATGCAAAAGAACTTGCTGTATTAAAAGAGGTGCAAGATAGCGTAGCTGTTTTTTAAAAATTAACAGAATATTCTTATAAAAAATGAAAAACTGGGCGAATGCATAAGCAGCCTAGTTTTTTTCGTGATAAAGGACTTAGCAAATAATAAAATAGGAAAGGGGAAATCCAATTAGTTGCAAACGACATTTTGGAATACTACAATAAATAAGCAACTAATGATTTGGGGGATGACAAAATGAAAGTAAAGATAAATAGACATGCTTCAAAAGTAATGAAGCAAATGTTAGCAAATGCTAATGAAGGCGAAAAACTTCGTGTGTACATAACCGAACACCACGGAAACCATGCCCATTATGATTTGAAGTTAGACAAGCAGACTGAATTTGATGAGGTTGTGCAAACAGATAAAGAGGTAGAAGTTTTATTAGACACTCGTGAAGCTGATTTTTTAGATGGAGTATGGGTGCAATATTTCTATGTTCCAGAGCCAGGTTTTATTATTTATAATCCAGCAAAAGAACATCATCACCATTAAAAAAGGGAGGTCAACTCTTTATGCTTTAATATGTAAAGGTTAGACCTCTTTTTCCATAATAAGGATTGAAAGCGCATTAAAAATCCATTTTTATCCATAGGATTGATTATTGATCTATAAATTAGATTGATTTGTTCTGATTTATCTTTTCTATCTATTAATAAACAGTAATTATTAATGAATTTTTCTAAAAATAATGATACGATTATAGATGTTGATACAGTTTGAAATAATATTTAGATTAAGGGATGGTAATCTAATGACAACAAGAATTAAAGTAAATGAAAGCAGTCTACCGTTACGTAAAGACGTAAAACAGCTAGGTTATATTCTAGGAGAGGTTCTTGTTCATCATGGTGGCCAAGAATTGCTAGAAAAAGTAGAAGTGATACGTAAACTATCGATTGAACTGCGAAATAATAATAATGAATCTACATACAACGCGTTAAAAGCAGAATTGGAAAAATTAGAAAGACCTATGCGCAGGCAAGTTATTCGTGCATTCTCGAAATACTTTCATTTAGTGAATGTAGCAGAACAAATTCATCGGATTAGACGCAGAAGAGATTATCAGCTGCAAGATGATAAAGGCATACAGCCTGATTCTATCGCAAGTGCAATTCAAATATTTAAACAGAAAAATTTAACAGAAGCTGAAATTCAGGATGTACTTAATACTCTTTCATTAGAGCTAATTATTACAGCACATCCGACAGAGTCAACAAAACGGTCTATTTTAGAAATCCAAAAGCGGATTGCAAATCTGCTTAAACAATCGGATAATCCTTTATTAACAAAAAAAGAACGAAAGAAAATAGAGGAAGATTTATTTAACGAAATCACGATTATGTGGCAGACGGATGAGCTAAGACATAGTAAACCGACTGTAATGGATGAAGTGAGAAATGGTTTATACTATTTCGAACAAACTTTATTTGATGTTTTGCCTGAAATTCATCAAGAAGTACAAGATGCTCTGCAAGAAAATTATCCGAATTTTGAATGGAAAGTGCCAAATTTCCTAACATTTGGTTCATGGATTGGCGGGGATCGCGATGGAAATCCATTTGTTACCCCAGAAGTAACATGGCAGACATTGCACAAACAAAATAAGCTCGTTATAGAAAAATACAAAGAATCCGTTGTGGATTTAATGAAACGCTTCAGCCATTCAACCAATCGTGTTGAAGTAAGTTCCGTGCTGCTAGAAACAATTGATAGGGAAGAAGAATTATATTTGGCGGAAGATAAAAGATGGCCTGCTAAAAAAGAAGTGTACCGCAGAAAACTTGCGGTAATTTTCGAAAGATTAAATCAAGTCGGTGTTTCTGAAAAAGGATACAACGATGCAGACGAATTATGTCAAGATTTACTGCTCATTAATGACAGTATCAAAAGTCATCAGCCGATTCACCATGATGAAAAGTCAATGCATAAATTAATTCGCCAAGTAAAGCTTTTCGGCTTCCATTTAGCAACTTTGGATATTCGCAACCATAGCGGGGAACATGAATCAGCTATTGCCGAAATATTGAAAAAAGTTCATATTGCGGAAGATTACAAAAATTTAGCAGAAGAAGAAAAAGTAAACGTATTGGAAGCAATTCTAAAGGATCCTAGACCAATTCTTTTATTAAGTGAAGACTATTCGAAAGAAACACAAGAAATGATTAAAGTGTTTAAAATGATAAGAGAAGCCCATAAAAAATTTGGCAAACGCGCTATCGATGTTTACCTAATCAGCATGACACAGTCTCCTAGCGACATTTTAGAAGTGCTTGTGCTTGCTAAAGAAGCGGGTATTTATCGTGTGCATGCAGACGGTTCGGTAGAAAGCAATTTAAATGTTGCGCCATTATTAGAAACAATTGATGACTTAATTGCTGGGCCAAAAATTATGGAAACACTTTTCAAACTTCCAGTATATCGAGAGCACTTAAAGCAGCATAATGATCAGCAAGAAATTATGCTTGGCTACTCTGATGGAAGCAAAGATGGCGGAACACTTACTGCGAACTGGAAATTGTATAAAGCACAGAGAGAAATTCACGAAATGGCAAGCGGCTATCACATTGGCTTGAAATTTTTCCATGGAAGAGGCGGTTCCCTTGGTCGTGGGGGCGGTCCATTAAACCGCAGCATCTTGTCTCAGCCAATTGAAACATTAGGCGATGGTGTGAAAATCACCGAGCAAGGGGAAGTATTGTCTTCTAGATATTTATTGGAAGATATTGCTTTCAGAAGTTTAGAGCAAGCAACATCTACTCTATTGACAGCATTTGCTCATATCACCCAAAATTTAGATAAACATAATGATAGAAGACCTGTTTGGGAAACGACAATGGAAGAAATCTCTGCTATTTCGCTGCAGAAATACCAATCATTAGTTTTTAATGATCCTGATTTTATGACATATTTCAAAGAAGCAACTCCATTAACGGAAATTGGCAATTTGAAAATAGGATCTAGGCCAATGAGCAGAAAAAATAAAACATCTTTTGAAGATCTTCGTGCGATTCCATGGGTGTTTGCATGGACGCAAAGTAGACAATTGCTGCCAGCTTGGTATGCAGCGGGCACCGGGCTTTATGAATATGCACAAGGTAGCGCAAATAATATGGCTCTGCTGAAAGAAATGTACAGTAATTGGCCGTTTTTCCGTTCAACTGTTGATAATCTGCAAATGGCTCTTATGAAAGCAGATTTAACAACAGCTAGAGAATATTCCTCTTTAGTAGAAGACCAGGATATTGGCCAACGAATATATACCAATATTAAAGATGAATACAATAAAACTCAGTCAATTCTTTTGCAAATAACAGGAGAAGAGCAGTTATTGGATCATACACCATCTATTCAAGAATCGGTGTATCGTAGAAATCCATATGTAGATCCATTAAACTTCTTCCAAGTAGAATTGATTAAACAATTGCGCGAACAAGAAAATCCAGATCCTGAATTAATGAACCAGGTGCTGCTGACTATTAATGGGATTGCAGCAGGTTTACGTAATACAGGCTGATAAAGTAAAACTTCAATCAATAGGGAGTTTATTCCCTACTGATTGTTGGTTGAACAGGATTTTGTGGGCAGGTTTCTGTACACCGGGATTTCCCGTTTTCTGTTTATTGACAGCTGAAAGAAGAGAAAAGGAAAACTTTTCTCTTCTTTTCTATTCTCATAAATGAAATGCCGAAATAAATTAATAGGCTTGCAAAAATTCTTCTACTTGTTCAGGCGTTTTAGCATTTGCACTATGTAAATGACCAATTTTTTCACCGTTTTTAAATAGCAGCAAACTAGGGATGCCCATTACATCGTATTTTTCTGCAATGCTTGGAAGTTCATCTTTATTAAGGCTGTACCAAGTTTTATCTGCGTTCGCTTCCATAATGTCGCCGATAAATAGATCCATTCTTGTACAATCAGGACACCAAGTAGTGAAAAACTTAACAATCACTATTTTTTCACTTTGAATAATTTCATTAAATTCTTCTAATGTTTGGATTTCTTTCATTGTGCACCTCTTTAAAAATTTTGTAGACTAGCCTTATTTATTGTCGAATGATAAAGCTATCAGTATTGATTATACACATATTTCCTTAGAATTACTTAAAAAAGTTGTTATTTTAAAGGGAAGCTTGATAATCGAGTAGGATTTATACTATTATATAAAAATGCTGTTAAAAATCTACTGTAGATTTCATTCTGGGAAAGTATGGATAATAGAATGTGTTTTTTGTTATAGAAAACTTCCTCTTATCATATAATGAACAGAATGGTCAAAGGGTAGTGTGCTAATTAGAGGAGGATATAGATGAGCACAACAAAAATTAATATAACACCGATAGAAAATAAGTACATAAGATTAATTTTGTCTTTAGAGAATATGGACAAAGAAAAGTTGGAGGATTTGGGAGATTCTTTTTTAGTAAAGATAAATAAAAAAAGCAAAAGTGGCAATGAACTCTATTTCTCTATCTTTTTTAATAAGAAACTGATGAATAAGCCAGTGAAGTCATCTAATCCATCTGTTAGTATTACAAAAAATAAAAATTTGATTTCATTAGAAGTAACAATGATGTTGGAATTAACAGAAATACAAAAAGCAGGAGATTTTTATTTAGTTAATAAAGAATATGCAACAACACCAGCCTTTGAATTTTCTTATAAAATGAATCAAGCATACTATGATAAAAAAATAGGCCAGTATTTAGAAAGTGAACGTGCAGAAGAGGACATAGAAGAAAAAGAAAATATTGACCTATAATAGAAATCCCCTCAAGTGCTATTAAATGCGCGTTTGAGGGGATTTTTAGTTTTCGGAGCATATCTATGCATATGGGCTATTTAATTAATCCTAAAAATTTTAGTCCATTAAATATTCCAGAATCTGTTACAGATGTTGTTTTATGTTTAGCATAGGCAAATAATTTTTCATTGGCATTGCCCATCGCAAATCCTTCTCCAACTGTACTGAGCATTTCTTTGTCGTTAAGGCCATCACCAAATGCTATAGCCTCTTTAGTGCTGATGCCAAGGCGATCCAAAACTTTTCCAACAGCAATTCCTTTATTGACTTTGTCGCTAATTACATCATAAGAATGCCGAAATCCTTCAATATTGACTTGCGATAAATGAACATTAGCAAATTTTTCGTATAATGGGATATCATCTGATTTAACATTTACAATTGTTATGCCGAGAACATTGCCTGCTTCTTCTTCTGAAAACAGTTTATTTTGTTTCAGGTGGAATTTTTTTGCAAATTCCATTAAGATAGGGCTGTCTGGATTCGATAATAAATTATGCGTATTTGTATATAAAATAAGTTCATTATTTTGCTGTTTGGCGATTTCAATATATGTTTTTACCAACTCTGGACTCATTGGCTCTTTTAGAACATCTTCACCTTTAAAAATTGCATAGGCACCATTGTAGCCGATAAAAGAGTGGACATCAAGTATTTCGCCAATATCTGCTATTTCATGGAGGGGTCTTCCTGTAGCTAAAAATACTTCTATTCCTTGGTTTTTCATTAATTTAACTGCTGTTTTGGTAGATTCCTGGATGGTATCATCAGGCTGTAAAATAGTACCATCTATATCAAGAAATAAAATTTTATATGTAGTCATTTGTTCCTCCGTTTCAAAATATTTTTTTCATATAGATATGTTAATAAATATTGTCGATAGAATCAACAAACAGGTAGTGTTCTTTAATAGAATATTGCCCTTAATAATAATACCATAGAAAGAGACAGCATAGATAAAGGCTGGTTTGAAGCATGTTTAAAAAAGCAAAACATGTCTTTAAGCCAGCCTTTACAATCAATAGTTATTTTTATTTAACTAAGATTCTGTTGATTGAAGTTTCATTTCAAGATTGCCAAACCTTCCACCATTGTTTTTTCTTTTCCACTGCAACTGCGGTATCGCGAAAACTTTGCACTAAATCTTGGAAGTTTTGTTCTCGTTCTCTAATTTCTTTTCTGAGCTGTTCTCGTTCTTTTAAAAGATCTTCTTTTATCGATTGATCATTTTGATGCAATTGCTCCATCGATTTGTTTATTTCAGCATTCGATTTGGATAAATGTTCAATCATTGATTTAATTTCTTGTGAAGAGGAAGCGGTAGTGGTCCACTGTTTGGAATAAGTTTTTCTTTCAGCTTTTGATATTTTCGACAGTTTTTTAATATTAGAACGAATATCTTCGTATTCTGTATGAGATTTATGTGCATTACTATGTATAACATCTGTCAATTCATCGATATTGTCTCTAAATTCATCCTTTAATACATCTTTTAATTCTTCATTTTTCCTTTCAAGCGTTGTGCTGAGTGTTATGGCTGATTGAGCTTGTCCTGCTTTGATTTCTTCTTTAATATGATCCAAAACTTCTCCCCGTAGTCCAGTGCGGATCTCTTCTTTAACTTCTTGCAAAAAATCTTGTTTGTATGTTTCTAAAGAATGAAGGAGAATCTTGATGTTTTGCTCTGCTACAGAGGGAGTCAAGGCATTAGGAACAGGTTTTATTTCTTCTACAAGCGCTACTGATGTTTCAACAGCTTCTTGTATTGTCTTTTCTTGTGCTTCCTGTTGTGTTTGCTTTGGCTGAAGAATCAGTGTTAATTGTTCTTTGACTTCTTTTTTCGGCAATTTTTTATCATATAAATTTTTTGCTTCCAATAATAAAGAGATTTCTTTGTCTGTGTAAAATCTGCTGCCGTTTTTGCTCCTTGGAATATATAGTACATCTTTTAGTTCTTTTTCCCATTTTTTTAATCTATTTGGTGAAGTCGTTAGTTTTTTTGATGCTTCATAAATGGAATAAGCTTTCATTATGAATCGCCCCTCATATTTATATTTAATTATTTTCTTGTTTACATATATTTGAGATGCTTAATCTATTTTCCTGCGATAAGACAAAAGCTATCAAAACTTCTAATGAGTAGACATATTTCTGCATAATAAAAGGTTTTATCTATTTTCTCGCAGTTTATAGTACTATTTGTCAGATAGTTTTTTCCCTGTTTGCGTGCAATATAAACCTGCAGATAAGAAGTTTATGATAAGCAAAAAAATGGGAGCAAAATCAAGGGTTAGTTTGAAAGAAAATAACAGACAATAGAGAAGAATAAGTAAAGAACGGTTATATGTGGAGTCGTTATCTTTCGAGGTGAATGAACAATGACAAAAAAAATTTTTTATATCATCATGCTCCTGCTGTTATTTATGCCGGAAAAAATAATAAATGGGGAAGAAGTAGAGAAGCCAACACTTGTTTCTTTACGCCTTCTAGAAACAACCGATATTCATTCTTATATATTGGATTTTGATTATCAAGAGAAACGAAGAACAATTGAATTTGGACTAAACAGAACAGCTAGTCTTATTCAGCAAGCAAGAAAAGATCAGCCTAATACTCTGTTATTTGATGTGGGAGATGTAATCAAAGGAAATGCACTGGCTGATTATGTTGCTTCAAGCAATGTTCTTTATTATACAGATATTCATCCAGCCTATAAAAGTATGAATTTGCTTAAGTATGATGCGGCGACAGTTGGCAATCATGAGTTTAATTATGGCCTTGATTATCTGCTTAAAAGCTTGCAAGGAGCAGAGTTTCCTTTTGTAAATGCTAATATTTATGTGGATGATCATAATCAATATAATCAAGATGATATCCACTTTTTTTCTCCTTATATTATTTTGAATAAGGAAGTGCAAACAGAGACTGGAGAAAAAACAATTATAAAGGTAGGAGTAATGGGGTTAATTACCCCTATAACAGCAGAGTGGGATAAAGAGCATCTGGAAAATAAAGTGAAGATAAAAAATATGGAAGAAACAGCAAAAGAAATAGTGCCGAAAATGAAAGCGGAAGGAGCAGATATAGTAGTGGCTCTTGTACATGCGGGACTGCAATCAGACAGAGAATTAAAAGAAAAAAGAGGCAATAATGTTCAAGATGTCAGCAAAGTAAAGGGAATTGATGTCGTTTTATATGGACATTCACATAGTTTATTTCCGAAAAAAGGAGAAAAAAATACTCTTCTTGTTAAGCATACAAAAGGCAAAATTGCTGGAAAACCTGCTGTTCAAGCTGGATTTTGGGGCAATCATTTAGGAATTATTGATTTGAGATTAGAAAAAAAAGCAGGAAAATGGTCGATTATTGAATCTAATTCTGTAGCAAAGCCCATTATTCGCATTATTAACGATAAAAAAGTGCCGATTGTTGTTCCATTTGAGCCGATAGAATATTTAATGCAGAAATATCATCAAGATACATTGGATTTTCTCGAAAAAAATAACTAAAAGGGGCTGATAGGAAGATTCTTTCAAGCAATAAAGTTGAAAGCTCGTTGCGGACAGATTTATAGTAGGGAGAAAGTAGACTTAAAGGAGGAACAGAAATGGCAAAGTCCTTACAAGAGATAAAATTTTCTGTCCTTGATTTATCGCCAATTACAGAAGGCGGTACGGCAGCAAATGCTTTTGAACATACAATAGATTTAGCGCGTTATGCTGAAAAATGGGGATATAATCGTTATTGGGTAGCAGAGCATCATAGCATGCCAGGCATTGCGAGCAGTGCAACAAGTGTTTTAATTGGATATATTGCAGGAGGCACAAATTCGATTCGAGTTGGTTCTGGAGGCATCATGCTTCCAAATCATGCTCCTTTAGTAATTGCGGAACAATTTGGAACATTGGAATCCATGTATCCAGGCAGAATAGATTTAGGATTGGGGAGGGCTCCGGGAAGTGATCAAATTACGGCACATGCTTTAAGAAGAAGTACAAGAAGAGATGGAAACGATTTTCCAGAACAACTGGAGGAATTAAGAAATTATTTAGAGCCCCAGGATGAAACACAATTGCCAATTAGAGCCATTCCAGGGGAAGGGTTAAATATTCCTATTTGGCTGTTGGGTTCAAGTGGATTTAGTGCAAAATTGGCGGGGGAACTAGGGTTGCCATTTTCCTTTGCAAGCCATTTTTCTCCAGATTATACGCTTCCGGCACTTGATATTTACCGGAAGCATTTTACTCCATCTGAAAGTTTGGAAACACCTTATGTAATGGTTGGGGTAAACGTAATTGTTGCTGAAACAGAAGAAAAAGCAAAATATTTGGCGACCTCTTTTTCCCAAGCCTTTTTAAGTTTAATAAGAGGCATGCCGACAAAATTAAAGCCGCCTGTATCCAATATGGATGAATTATGGAGCATCCACGAACAAGCGATTGTAGATCAACAATTAAAAGCTTCTATTGTAGGAACGCCTGAACAAGTAAAAGAAAAGCTGCAAAAATTCCTTGCTGAAACAGATGCAGATGAAATGATTGTCAATACACAAGTCTTTAGTCATGAAGATAGATTAGAATCCTATCGTTTATTAAAAGAATTGGCGCATAAATAAAAAGAACTGTTTTTTTATTGTGAAAGAATTCTAAAGGTTAGAAAAAGTATTTCTTTAGATTGTCAGCAAGGCATGCATTCAGAATAGTAGAGAATTCATGCCTTGTTATTTTTTATTGCGGTAATAATATGCATTTTTAGTTATTGTTTAAAGCTCTCCATATTCTCCGATGCTTTCCAATAAAGAAATTTAGGTTTTGTAATGGGAGCTTTGTTTAGAGTGAATCCAAATGTTCATTTTTAGTTGTTAAGAATTTGAAACGCTACTATCAACTATCTAATATATTCCTTTTGGAACAGACAAATGAACGCATAAAAATATAAAGGCACAAAGAGAGAATGGAGTTTCGTCACAGAGATGAAAAATTAAATGATATAAATATTGGGTTTCATTTGATTATTAAGCTCTCCGATTCTATTAATAGAATCAATAATCTTTGACAAAACCGCAGCGGCTTATTGTTGCATTCGGTAAAGTTACATATCCATTTTCACAGTATTTTTCAAATAGATTATCGAATGCTTCCACAATCAATGGATAATGGGGATCCTCTTTTTTGGGAGCATAAGAAGCAGATAAATGACGGCCGATGAAACTAGATTTATTATAGGTTAAAGGGTGCTGATAAGAATTGGTTGTATATATTCCTTTTAAAAAAAATGTATCGTATATTTTTTCAGAATCACTTAATCCATTAGAAAATCCATGAAATTCAGGGCAAAATTCAGTATAAACTTTTATGATGTCCTGGTTAATGTCAGCTTCCTTTAAACGATTATTTGATATTATCATTACTTTGCCAGAAGGTTTTAAAATGCGTCCACATTCTTTTTTGAAAATTTTATAGTCAAACCAATGAAATGCTTGAGCAACCGTAATAAAATCAACACTGCTAGTATCCAATGTTGTATATTCAGCTGATCCATTAATTGAAATAAATCGTTTATTATTTTTCAGCTGTTCTTCTGCCAGTTTACGCATTTCTACATTTGGTTCAACTGCAAATACGTTAAAGTTCGCATCTAATAATTTTTTTGTCAGAATGCCGGTGCCAGAACCTATGTCCGCTATCAGCGAATTTTGATGTAGACCATGTTCAGATATCATATCGTTTATTAGCTCATCAGGATAATCAGGTCGAAATTTTGAATAGATAGCTGCTTTTCCATTAAATTTCTTTGTATTTTCCATCATCTTAAAACAAAGCCTCCTTATCATTTAACAAAATTATTTTCATAGCTGAGTAATTAAGTATAACAGGTTATATATACGTTTGGCAGTAAGCTGAATCATAACTTTTCCTTTTTGCTATTTGTGATATCTTAAAAATACTCAGTAATTCGCTAAAGGAGATGGAAGATGTTTCTCCGCTATCTTTGATAAAAGGTATTCCTGTTAGGGGTTTCCTTTTTTTATGGGAACGATTAATATTTTTTGCATCGGCTAAAAAATTAGAGTTTATAATGATAGCAGCATATATCAGTATTGCTTTAGAAAAAGGTGGGGGTTCTTACATGCAATAAATGGGACCCCATCAAAAAATGATAGCATAACATTGCTTTCGCTAAAAAATGGCTTTAGTTAAGACAAAGGCAGAGGGGAATTGAATAATTTTAAAATCGACGGTAAACAAGGTTTTATTCAAATAGAACTCAATGAAGTGTTCTATTTTCCAGATGAAACGAGTTTTGATGGCGGATATGATGTTTAAGGAACGTTGTCATATTATGTCAAATATGGAGAATTGCGGTTTACTACAGGACCAATTTATACGTTTTACAAAGAGTTGGAAGAAGCCTACGAGCAATTAAAAGACAGTATCTCTTTTTCAATATAGAGATGACATTTGTAAATTTGAAATGATCTTTAATGAATCAGGACGACTTCTAATCCAAGGATATTTCCAAGAGTTATTGAGTGAAGAAAATATATGACAATTTCAATTTGAGAGTAAACAGAGCTATTTAATAGGAACTTTAGAAAAACTAAAAAATATCATTGATTATTATGGTGATTTAAAAGGCATTAAAAAATAATTAAATTAGAGGCTATTGTCAATTATGCTTCATTCGAAACAAGTATCGTATTATACAATTCTTGTTTCGAATGAAATCAACAATCAAGTTAAATAGAGCCTATGAAAAAGGCCTGCAGGATAAAATGGTAAATTGAATTTTAATCAGGTTTTTATCACACATTAACGGGCAGTAAAACCCTGATTGGTTAACTAACAATCAGAGGGGATGAAGAAAACCCAAAACCCTCACTGATTGAAGTTTCACTTTATGGGGTCGGCCTAGATTTCTTGTCCATGGGGTTTAAAAGCCCGTTAATGTATTATAAACTATTCTAATTATTGTTATTTAATTTTCGTGATCTGATAGATGGTTTTAGTTTGGATCACTTATCTGCTGTGCAATGAATTTTTTCAAATTCGTCAATGGGAAGTGGAGGAGAGTAGTAGTATCCTTGAACATCCTCACACCCTATTTCTTGAAGCAGCTTAATTTGATTTTTCGTTTCCACACCTTCTGCAATGACCTTCAAATTGAGGCTTTTAGCAAGGAAGATAATAGTTGTCACAACTTCTCTGTTGTTTTCAATGTTTCGAATGAAAGATTGGTCAATTTTTAAGATATCTACATTTAATTTGTCTAAATAGCTTAAGGAACTATAGCCTGTCCCAAAATCATCAATGCTGATTTTGATTCCTCTATCTCTTAACGTTTGCAAAATAGCATTGACATCCTCTTCGTTTTTCATCACCATTCTTTCCGTGATTTCCAGTTCCAATAGCTGTCCGTCCAGGTTAAATTGATTTAATTGATCCTGTATAAAGGACAAAAAACCTTCCTGCAAAATAGTGACTAATGAAATATTTACAGAAACTCTTTTGATTTTTTTGCCTTTTTCTTTCCAGTTGCAAAGAATTTTACAAGTTTCTTTAATAACAAATTTTTCTAAAGTAACAATAAACCCGCTTTCTTCGGCAATGGGTATAAAAATATTTGGAGGAATAAATCCCCTTTTGGGATGGTTCCATCTTAACAGCACTTCTGAGCCGGTCAGGATATTTTGGACGGTGTGGTATTTCGGCTGGAAATAGAGCAGCAGCTCCTTATTTTTAATGGCGCTTTGCAGTTCTTGCTCCAGTTCTAACTGATTAAGCGCTTTTTCCTCCATTTCTTTGCTATAAACGGAATAGCCATTTGCTCCATTCTCCTTCGAATGATACATGGCCAAATCAGCAAATTTATATAAGTCATTGACATTTTTTGTATGAACTGGAAAGGAGGAAATGCCCATGCTTGCGGTAAGCATGACCTCATATCCGTTTACAATTAAAGGAACTCTGAACTTTTCGATGATATGCTCTGCTGTATTTTCAAAATTATCAGCTGGAAGCAAAACTAAAAATTCATCGCCGCCCATCCTTGCGGTAATTCCTTCATTTTCTGTAATGTTTTGCAGCCTTTTGCCCACCTCAATCAAAAGTTTATCCCCAAATGAATGGCCAAATGTGTCATTAATTCGTTTAAATCGGTCAAAGTCTAAAAGCATAATACTGAAAGAGGAATGCTTCTCTGAGAAATCAGTCATGACTTGTTTTATCATTCGTCTATTTGGCAAACCGGTCAGTTCATCATGGTAGGCAAGATATTCTATTTTTTTTTCTGCGCGTTTTTGATCTGTAATATCTTCAATAATTCCAAATGCTCCTGTAATTTGGTTATTTATATGTGTACGGACTATAGTAACTTTAATATCTGTTAGAATTCCTTGTTTATTAAGGATTTGTATTTCTATAGTCGAAATTTTTCCAGCTAATACATTATGGAGTATTTCCGAAATTTTTTTATTATCAGCTTGTTTTAAAAACATCCCGATATGCTGGCCCTTTAATTCTTCTTTAGTGAATCCAGTAATTTCAGTAGCAACTTGATTGGTGTTAAGAATGTGGCCATCTAAGTCTACAGAAAAAACTCCACCCGGATTGTGGTTAAAAAGTGATGTATAGGACTGTATATTTTTTTCTAAAATTTTTTCACCCAATAGACTAGGAACGAGAGCCATAACAAGATTTGCTGCCATAACAAAAATGAAAGGAAGGAGCAGTTCATGCATAGAAGGGTTGATAGAGCCTGTATCTAACAGTGAAGTCATTGAGATATAGGGGATGCCTGCAAATGAAATACCCGCTGTAATGGATCCAATATGTTTCCACTTTGTTCGAACATTATTAGCATCTTCATTGGTAATTTGAATCAAAAATCGAAAGATAGAGAAAGAAGCACTCCATGTCAAAAGGGCTACAATCAAGAAAATAAGCGGTTTGAATTCTACTAAATCTCTAAACAGGATGAAAAACCCGCTTATATCAGCACTCAGAATAGCAATGCCGATAGAGAAACCTCCCAATATATATTGTTTATCGGAAACAACGGGAAACTGTGCCATTTTTAAAGCTAAGTAAGAGCCGATAAAACACAATAGAAAATTTAATAAAGTATACAAAACATAATGATAGTTATTTGTTGAAAAGGGCAAGGCTACAGAGACTGATACAAAAAAGTGAGTCAGCCAAAAGGTAACGGCCAATAGTCCAGAACTTAAAATTAGCCTTTTTCCTTGCAGTGCTTGTTGTTTAATCCGTACGCTGGCTTCGATTCCAATAATGCAACTAATGATGGAAAAAAGGACCGTTAGTAGCATATAGTGATAATCAAAAAGAAGAAGATGAAAATTGAACAAAGAGTGCATACATTCCTCCTGCTACCTTAAAAAGGTATAAAAATATAATATATGACAGCGTGTAGATAATGTTGAGTTTGTTGTTTTTCAGGCTGCCTGAAATAGGATCTAGTTCTTTGTTTTCTAAGCATGAGAGCCTATTGTCTCTTTATCTTTATCGGCTTGACAGCTTGAGATGTTTAGACAGTTCAGTATAGTGCATGAAGCCCTGTTGAATTGTTTTTCTGGCAATCACTAAAGGGGTGCGAGAATCATTTTATAGCGATCCAGTTGCATTTTTATGGGAATATGCTTACTATTTTTATTCTGCATTAACAGGTTTTTGCCCCATCCCTAAAGGAGTAGGGTTATTAAGAGAAAATGAGAAATCTAGGGAGGATAACCGCTCAATATTTGAGGCTGAGTTCATTAAAAGAGTGATTATTTCCATAGTGTTCTTTTTTTTAGTATGATAGAAATGGAATCAAGTCATTTTGATTTCTTTTTATATTATTCGGTATGAAATAAAAAGTTAAACATGTTCTTTCTGTTCATTAAGAAAGACTTGGAGGTATAAGGATGAATACAACAAAAAAAGTAAGCAATGAGGATGAAATAAAAAGTATCTTAAAAAAAATGGTTGATACTGCCTATGAGCAAATTAAAGGGGAAGAGATTTTGTTATGCATGGAATGCTGTGATGTGGATTTATTTGTTGCAGCAGAATCTTATCCTGAATTAGAAGAAGCCATCAAAAAAAATTATGAATTAGATGAATATGGAGAAGTAATCGATCATGATGGCTATATTCAATTAATGCGAGAACTAGATGACTATTTTGTGGAATTGCATATACAATCAGGCTATTATGATTATTTTCCAGCCGGGATTTATGAGTTGGATGGGAAGGAAGAAGAAACCGAAACGGATATACTTGCACCTAAGGGAGTGTTCTACGCTCCTTTTGAGGAAGCGGTGAAGACTGCTGATAAATGTTGAAGAATAGGCAATAAGTTCTAATAAATCCTTTATGAGGGTAAATTGTCTAGTCAATAAGAAAAAATCAATAGTAAAACTAGTGCTTTTTTAGTATGATATAGGTATAGATAACAATCTGAAAAGGGCAAACTTATTGAAAAATAAGGACGCAAAGCTATGGACCTAACCGTTTTATACGTATGGCTGCCAGGTTGCCAGACTTCTCTTTTTAAAGAAAGTCTCGGCTTTTTTTAAAAGGGGATAGGGAAATGAAAAAAAGTATTGTTTTATTATTGTCTATTTGGATGATGATGCCAACGATGTGTTCAAAAGCAGCGGCAATGGCAACAGATGCTACATGGATTTGGAATCCGTGGTCATTGCGTACAGAAGAAACAAAAATACTAAACTTTCTTGTTGAAAATAATGTGAAACAAGTTTATTTGCAAATAGATTCAGATCTTTCTAACCGTGTATATCAACAATTTATAACAAAAGCGACAGCTGAAAATATAGAAGTTTATGCATTAGATGGAGCACCAAATTGGGCAACGAAAAAAGGAAAAACGAAACAAACAGCTTTTTTTCAATGGATAAAAGCATATCAGTCTAAAAGCAGTGCAAATCAGCAGTTTCAAGGAATTCATTTAGATGTAGAACCATATATATTATCAAGCTGGGATGCTGATAGAAGCAGCACCGTACTATCTTATCAAGAAGTCATAAAAAATAGTGCAAACCAAAGTGCGAAATTGAATTTGCCGTTTACAATTGACATGCCATTTTGGTTTGATACCATCAATTTTCAGAATAAGTTTGGAAAAAGCAATCTTGCAAAATGGGCGATTAACCTTACAGATGGCGTTACCGTAATGGCATACCGCAATATGGCAGCAGGGGAAAATGGCATTAATGCCTTAGTGAGAACTGAGTGGAAATATGCACAAAATGCAAAAAAATCACTGACGATAGCTGTAGAAACAGGGCAATCAGATGAAGGAAGCCATATTAGTTTTTATAAAAAAAGCAGTGCATATATGAAAGCAGAATTAGCAAAAGTGAATAAAGCATATCCAGAAAGTAATGTAAAGTTTGCGGTCCATTATATCGACAGCTGGATGAAAATGAAATAAGAAAAATCTAACTAGCAGCATGATTCTAGTTAGATTTTTTTATGAATAAACTTGCAAGTTGAAAAAAGTGTTGGCTGAGAGAAAGAGTGGGAGAGTTAAAATTCGGAATTGGTCAAAAAAGTGAATAAAAGAAATTTTTAAAGAAATTATTAGTGTAATCAGAAACAGAAAGATATACAAAATTAGCGGAAGATACAGGGATTAGAAAGCAAATACATAGAGGTGAGCTTCCATTTATTTTGTGTATCTGCATATAGGAACAGAAGGAAAAATTAGTTTTTGTTAGGCTAGTTTATCACTCCATAAGTTATGCTCGGACGTATGCTAATTATGAGTATACAATGAAGGAGTGAACATTATGTTCGAGTGGAATATGAAGGTACAAGCTAAAGCTAGTTTTAAGTGTGGGTGTCATCACCATAAAAAGGAGGAATGCAAAGACCACTGCCATAAGAAAGACGACAAAAAAGAATGCAAAGACCATTGCCATAAGAAAGACGACAAAAAAGAATGCAAAGACCACTGCCATAAGAAAGACGACAAAAAAGAATGCAAAGACCACTGCCATAAGAAAGACGACAAAAAAGAATGCAAAGACCACTGCCATAAGAAAGACGACAAAAAAGAATGCAAAGACCATTGCCATAAGAAAGACGATAAAAAAGAATGCAAAGACCATTGCCATAAGAAAGACGATAAAAAAGAATGCAAAGACCACTGCCATAAGAAAGACGACAAAAAAGAATGCAAAGACCATTGCCATAAGAAAAACCATAAACATTACAAAAACTGTGTAGGCGAGGTTTTATCGGCTATTTTATCGGCTGAAAAAAAAGTTCAAAAAAAAGAAGAAGGCTTAATTTCATGTAAACAGTCCATTCAAGAGCTTTTAGAAGAAAAAAAATGTCCGATGAAAAATACGATTCCTTTCATTATATACAGCAGTGACTGTCAACCTTTTAAAGCAACTGGAGTTACGACGTATACAAGCCATTCAAAAGAGGAAAAATTTGTTTGTGTTACTTCTTATCTTTTCACAATAAAAGAAGTAAACAAGAATTGTGCTACTCTTGAATTGTTGGCATTTAAGCCGAAAAAAAAATGTTGCTGCAAAGCACATTATAAAAAAGAGGAACTTGAAAAAGAGTCAATCTGTTCCCAAATTAATCATAAAAATGTGGATGATTTAGTAAAAACGGGAATTTGTATAAATGTAAATATATCCAGTTTTTGTGCCATTACTTGTCTGCCTGCTGTGTATTTATAAACACAAAAAATGTGAACTCATATTTTTGAGTTCACATATACATAAAAACTATCCACCAAAAATTTCAAGAATATCCTCCACATCTTTCATATTTAATTCTGCTGATACCGTTTTTGGATTATGTTTTATCAGCGATTTTATAGGATAGTTAGATGGGGTAGAATAAGTTTGCATCATCATTTCTTTTATCTCAGACAGCTCTGCAAGTATTTCTTTCGTTCCTTCATGAGCTATCTTAGGATGTAGATAACTATTTAAAGCAGATAATAAAAGATGCAGGAGTGTTTGGTTGTGGGTATGATATTCAATTTGCTCTTGCATTTTTGCAGTGATAAGCTGTGAGTCACCTGTTTTAACATCAATGAATTGATCAGGAATTGTAATGGCAGTCATGTTAGTATAATCAGTATACATTTTTGACATAATTATCATCCTTATCCTTTAACGAAATTAAGATTTGTAGTATCGTTTTGTTCTTGCTCTTGCTCATTCTTTAGCTGCTTCATTTTTGCAAGAATCATGAGCCCAACGACATTTAATTTTTCCATGTTTTCTGGGAAGGTTAAATGGATGGGACGTCCCCGTTCAGACCATTTGACAGCAGCTTCTTGTATTTGTTTTTGTGCTAATTTTGCTGCTCCTCCTACAGCGATATATCTAGTTGCTCCTTTAATTTCATTGGAGGTTGAACGAACACGATCAAAATGCTCTAGATATTTAATTGCCATTAGTTTTAATTGAGGAATAATGTATTTGCTAATATCTTTTTTGACCCCGGCATATGGTTCTACATACCATTCTGACTGTCCAGCCGCTAATTTTTCTTCAAGTTCTGCACGGGAATCGAATTTATACATTTCATTTTTGCTTATTTTTTGTATGATGTTATCAAGAAATGGATTGATGCCAAAGGTTTCGCCTTCAACAGAAGAAACTGGTTTATTATTTTTTATGCCTACAAAATCAATAGAATCGCCGCCAAGATCTCCAATAATAATCCCTTTTTTTGAATCATTTACTAGTGAATCATTATAAATAGTTAATGTTTCTAGATTACGTGTTAGTCCTAGATAAGCACATGCACCTTCTGCACCAACAATAACATCTTCAATCTTTAATTTGACTACTAGCTCTTTCGGTTCTGCAAATCCAGGAACTTTATGAAAAATAATCGTGTGTGTACCTAATAATCTTTGTTTAAATATCTCTTTTTTTTCTTTAAATTGTGTAGTAGGCAATGACACAGCTAATTGATCAATCGTATAATTGATTTCGTTTTCATCATGATGGAGTTGTACAGCATGGTAAGCTGCTAGGCCAAATAGTAGTATATAGGTACGATCTTCTGTTGCTTTTTGATTATGATATGCTGTTAAGCTGACATCTCTTTGTTTGGCTGCAGCTTTGCCGATATAGTATATTTCTCTTTTATCCAGAATGGCGTGGCTTTTTATCTCAATAATTAAATTTTCTTCAAAATCTACATCATCTTCATCATATGGTTTTTCATAAAATTCTTCATCAAAATGGGCAAGGGCATTTGGAAGTTGGTATTGGCATTCTGTCCCATAATCATATGTTAAACATTTGTACCAACTATTTCCAATATCAATGGCGAATAAATTTTTACTTTTCATATATTCTCACTCCTCCTTTTGAATCCTATGCAAGATAAAGGTTTTTCTGTGCATGTACTATCCTATTTGCTTTTAATATTTAAAAGCTTATCCAAAAATTCCATGTATGTCCTACTGCATTCTTTATTAGGCGTGCATACAATGCATTGTATTAAAAAATAGAGGGGGAATTAATAATGAAAAAAGATGAAAATTGTATGGGGGTACAGGTTAACGCGCATGTTGGTGAGTGTGAGAGTGAACCGATAACAAATCCTATTACAACACCAGCAGGCGAAACTATTTTAAAAGTTCCAGTTACACTGGCAGAATTAACAGTGAGGACCAATTTAGTTGCAAAGATCCATTTTTCAGATCCAGTTCTTGAAATTAAAGACATTAAAAAACGGATAAAAATTGTGCAATGCCGATTACTGCTGCCAGGAATTTCTGAATTTGATCCAGCTGGTCCATTTCAGCCAAGAACACTTAGCTTATTTATAAAGGGGTTTGTCCGCAAAAATATTCAATATGCTACACCTTGTCCAGGATCAACAGACGAAAGTGTTGTTTCTGAAATACGTTCTCTGACAGTTGATGTGCCTTTTGAATGTGTAACAAAAATAAATAGTGAGGACTTTTTAACACCACCACAGCTTCCATTCAACAATACAAGAAAAGAATTTGACTTCTTTAGAGCTCAAGAGTTAGGGCATGGATATCCAGAAAAGGATCAACTACTATCCAGTGATCTTTCCCAGTTTCATCAAGTAAGCACACAGTTTTATAATGAAATTCCATTTTGCGAATTGTTAAGAAGTGATATTGTTGAATGGGATGAAGCTATAGATCGTAAACCATTGCCAGGTATTGCACCTTTTGAAGAAGGTATTTTCCATCATGTGGAGGAAAAAATGTTTTTAGAGTTTAGAATTAAAGTGTTGCAAAAGCAACAAGTCCGTGTTATAGCGCTTCCTACACCACCAGGATTCTAATAATTTATACTTTTTATTGGTAATTAGCTGATTGAGATAAATATTATAGGCAATATCTTGGAACATTCATCAGAAATCCAAGATATTGTCTTTTTTGTAATATAATCATTTTACTGATATACATATTCTGGATTATTAAAAATGACCGTATATTCGAATTAATTATTTAAAAATTTAATTTTATTATAAATTCGATATTTTTCAATCGATTATTTTGAATGAATAGAATACTAGGAAAAAATTTTAATAGTAGGCTTCTGCCCAAACATAGATATTTAACCTGCATAAGATGCATTATCTTGTTTAAGGAGGACCCAAAATGTCAGATGCAAATAAAAAAAATTATGAATGTAAAGCTTCATCAACTCAAAATGAATGTGAAAGCCATCCCCATCATCCCCATATAACACTAGGAAAAATTATTACAAAAATTCCTGTTGTTTTAGCTGAGCTTACTCTTCAGGTTAATCTGGATGCTTTTATTGATTTTCCGGAACCTGTATTAGAAATAAAAGATGTGAAAAAACATATAAAATTAACTCAATGTAGGTTGCTGTTGCCGACAAATAAATTATTTGTAAAAGGATATGTGCGAAAAAATATCCAATATGCGAGTCCTAGTAAAGAAATTGATCAAAGCACAGCTAGATCTGTTGCATCAGATTTACATTCATTCACAGTAGATGTGCCATTTCAATGTGTAACCGAGATTAAACATTTCTTAACAGCTCCAGTTTTGCCTGAAGTTAACAAACGCAGTGAATTTGACTTCTTAGTTTCCAAACCATTGCCTACGGGTTTTCCTGAAAAAGATGAATTTCAATCTAGTGACCTTTCACAGTTTCACCAAGAAAGTACCCAACATTATAATGAACTTCCATTCTGTGAACTCATTTCTAGCAAAATTATTGAGTGGGATGAAGCAGTAGATAGAGAGCATCTTCCAAATGGCGGTCCATTAGGAGAAGGGTTCTTTACAAAGATTGAGGAAAAAATGGTAGTTGATATCACCTTAAAAGTACTTCAAAATCAACAGATTCGTGTTTCCTCCACTACCAATGATGCTCATCATTGTGATTGTGATGAATGCAGCTAAAAAAGTATAGAACCCAATAAATTTAGGTGCGAGGAGGAGGGTTGGGATGAATGCTTAATAAAAAGACAAATAAAACGAGTAAACCTTCTGAAGATATGAATCGATTTCATCCAAAGTTAGATATAATAGATATGGATCAAACGAATTACGTGAAAGGCCAGACTGCATCACTTGATTTTCCAAATAGGAAGCAAGGAGAAAGTCTTGCTGAAAACAATAAAATAGAACATCTGGATAAAAAAGATAATGAATATTTAGATGTGAAAGGACAAAGTAATTCAATATCTGGCCAAAAGAAGATAAAGGAAAATATTCCGAAGCCATTCCTTCTTCCTCCACCAAAAATAGAGGGAAAACACTTTCATTCAATAAATTTGATTCAAGAGGAAGGGGAAGAAGTGCTCAAAGATGAATTAATGGAGTCGTCTGATAATAATGATGAAAATTTGGAAGAAGAGCTGAAATTAAAGGATAAGGAATCGTTAGTGGACGAATTTCCATCTAGTCAGGAAAAGTCTCTAAATTCAATAGAAGAAGCGATATTAATTATGCTCGAAGAGCTTTTATCTATGGAAGATGAAAGTCCGCTCCTGATAGAAAAAATATCGTCTGATAAGGAGAACGAATTGCGGGAAGAACTTTTATCTGTGGAGAATGGAAGTTCGCTCCCGATAGAGAAAATATCTTCTGAGAAGGAAAACGAATTGCGGGAAGAGCTTTTATCGATGGAGAATGAAAGTCCGCTTCTGATAGAGAAAATATCTTCTAAGAAGGAAAAAAATTCGAAAATCGAAGAGTTCAAACATGTATACGATGATGGAGAGAATGATTTGTTCTCTTTGATGAAGGAATCGCTTTTAGAACAACTTTCTGATAATAGTGTACAGATGGAAGAACCATTGTCAGATAAAGAGGTTCTACTTTCTTCTGACAGCAATAATTCTAGTCAAGATGCATCTATGCCAGAGGAGTCTTCCAATCAACTAGAAGAGGATGAATTTATAAGCAATTGGAATTCAGACAGTATGCTCTCATTAGAAGAAGAGATATATTCTCTGTTAGAAGGGGAATTAGATGAACAAATTGATACATCAAGTACCAAAGAACAACATCTACTTTCATCATCACCAGAAGAATCCTCTGCCGTATATGATGAATTGGAAGATCATTTTGTCGATGAAATGAAAAAAAAACATACGGAACATGCTAATCAGCCGCAGAAATCTCAAGATGATGGATTTTTTGGGGATAAGCCGGTTCCAGTTGTAAAATATCCTATATTGCTTGCAAGATTAAATATAGAAATTAATATTTTGGATGCGTTTGATTGGATATGGCCAATGGACAATGTGGAAAATATCAAATGGTCTATACAAAATTTTGAATGTTTTGCAGCACTGCCTTCAAACACTATCTTTTTTAAAGGAACGCTTCTGGCTAGTATTGAATATGTGAATCAGCACCCTAATCAAACACTTCATACTATAAAGCTGCCATTACATGTGGAAAAAGTAGTAAAGGCAAATTGGCTGTATCCTCCTTTAGTACCAAGCAGCAGTCAGAGGGAATTTATGTTCCAATCCTTTTATAGCGATGTGCCTACCTTCCATTTGGAAGCAGATCAAACATTTGCGGATCCTGTCGAAAGCAGCTTAATTAGCATGAATATTATTTGTCATCATGATTTAGAATCGCACGAGGATGCAAAAAAGCTTCACATCCAAGGAAGAGCACTTATATCCATTGATTTGCTGCAAGAGCAGTATGTGGAGTTTAATTAAGTAGATTGCTAATTTTTTATTTGTTGAGAGTTGTTTTGAATTAATCAATAGTCAAATAAAGGGTGCCTCTTTTTGGAGGCACCCTTTATTTGTTTAGTATTAGCCAATCATGCCACGGAAGAAGTCAGCAATTGTCCCATTAGAAGTTGTTGAAAATGTTGGGCGTGGAAAACCTGATGGAGATGGGATTGGATCAGGAGTTTGTTGTTTTTGATATAATTTAAGTGCTACTACTACATCCATTTTTTCTGTAATTTTATCAAATCTTCCCCAATTATCATGATTTGTAAAGAAGTCCCACTCATTAATAGCAGTTGCTAATAATTTGCATTGAACTGGTTCTGTAAATACTTCAAATGTTAAAGAGCCTGCTAGGCAAGGGTCAGCACCCATACCGTCTTTAGCAATTTCTCTTCTTTCAAATGTGCTGCTGTTTTTGCTGCTGAATTCACCAAGTGGGAATTCTACAGGTCTTTCTAGCTCTACCAATTGGAAAAATCTAAAAGGTACGTTTACTGCGTAATCTTTTAGTACTCCATAACAGTCTTCCACATATTGAATGTTTTTATGAACATATCCTTCCACCATTAACTTTACAGACATTCCTGTTGGGTCTAGAGAATTTGGCAATGCTTTACATTGTGTTAAACGAATATTTTTTCGAATGTTTTTAACTTCTCTTGCATATGAAGGAAGTTTAATATCAGCCTCTACTTGTGTTTGTAATAAAACATCAGCCAATACTGCTGTAATTTCTTCAGTGCCAGATACTTCAAATGGTGTTACATTTGTACTGCCGACTGTTGATTTTACTTTGTCACAAGACAACCCTTGTGGACAATCATGATGATCGTTGCAACCGCAACCTGTATTTTTTTTCATACATTTCACTCCTATAAATTTTTTATATTCCAAAGAATCAAAAGCTTATAACTGTTTTTTAGTTAGCGACCTTTGTCTTTAGTTATACTTAAATATATGTTTTATTGTCCTTTATGCTTGGACTAGTTTCTCAATTTTATTTGATATTTGTTTTTTATTAAAAGTTAATTTGTTATCACACTGTTTGCGGATATTCATAAAATGGATAAGTAGCAAGCTTCAAAACAAAGCAATAGATAACTTTTGTTTTGATATCGGAAGCATTCCATTATTAATTTTAGGAGTCGTTCAAATGAAGATTTTATTTATTTCTTCCGGATATAAAGGGATTTATGAATGGTTTGAATCATGCATTCAAAAAGAGTTGAAAATCATAGGACAAGATGTAGAATTTTTTCCAGTAGAAAAGGAAATGTCAGATTTTCAATCGCTAATAGCAAAATTTAATCCAGATATCGCATTAACACTAGTAGGATTTTATCTGCCTGCTGATATGCTGCGATATTTAAAGCAGCGAGGGGTTAAAACAGCGGTGTGGTTGACGGAAGATCCTTATTATATGGATCTTACTTCATCGCTAGCAAAAGATTTTGATTATGTTTTCACCATCGATTCTGCCGCTCTAGAATATTATCAAAAAAATGGACATCAAAAAGCCTATCATCTCTCGCTAGCCACAGATTCTCATTTATTTGCACCGAAGCAAGCAGGCGAAAAATACCAGAGTGACATCTGTTTGGTTGGATATCCTTATCCGGATCGAATTAGATGTATTCAGCTTCTAGCGCACTATACGCCTTTTCACATTCAAGTAGTGGGACCATGGAAACATTTGCTGCGGAAATTCAGACGCTACCAGAATATATCCATTAATTATGATTGGGTGGATCCATCCATTGTCGCCAATTACTATAATGGTGCCAAAATTGTATTAAATACACATCGCCCAGCAAATCAACGGCATAATGAAAATAAACTAGGGATTGTCGGCAAAAGCATCAATAATCGCACATTTGATGTTGCTGCCTGTGCTGCATTTCAATTGATTGAATTTAAAGAGGATTTGCCAACACATTTTATAGAACAGAAAGAAATCGTTTCATTTAGAAGCGAGGAAGAACTTATTGAAAAAGCAAAATACTATCTCCAAGCAGAGGAAGAAAGAAGGGGAATTGCTAAAAGGGGGAGGGAAAGAGTAGAGAAGGAGCATACTTTTTTTCATCGTGTAGAGGAGATGGTATCTATAATAAATGATGGAGAATCCATATAAGGTATCTTATTTAGCAAGTATTTTTTATTACTAATACCTCTTGCTAATAAGACTAGGCTATTGGCAATTTAAAGCAATAATAAAAAGTTTTGAAGTATGATAATTATCCTTGTTTTTTAGCACACATTAATGGGGTTTTGACCCTGATCTAAGGGATGATAAGAGAAAATGAGAAATCTAGGTGGGTAGAAACTTGTAGAATAAAAGCCTGATTGAAGTTCTGTTTTTATTGTAAAAAAATGGTAAATTAATCCTTGTTTTTAAAGGTAATGAAGTAATTCTCCATTCAATAATGAATCCGTATTTTCTTCCTCTTATTAATTTTTTTAACTCAGAAAGAAATCTTAGTGTGTTCCAATTAGTAATCTTCTCTTAGTCATTTTGCTTAAAAAAATATAGTGAAGAGATCTAAGTACCAATTCAAAAGACACGCCATATACTATACAAAACATTTATGTTTTTTCACATCTTTGTTTGTTGTATTTAATGTGAGTTGTTTTCCGTAATAAACTGGTGAATGTATGGAGTAAGAGATATTTGTTATTAAGCCATATAGATTTTCAGATATGAATCAATAGATTTTGCCTACCTAATCATTTATTCACTAGATCACTTTATTAGGAGCAGAGTAAAAATATATATTGAGAGAGTTTTAACAAAGAAACAGACGAACCTAGTTTTGGATAAGTATCTGTTTCTTCATCAAGAACACGTATGAACCATTTTTATTTAGGTTGCTTCTTTAAAAGAGAAGGATTTAACCAATATTTAAATTGTATAATACCTAGTTTATAAATATTAACAAACGAAGTAGTCACTAAATTTGGCCAAGTTTTATGATAATTCAATTTAATGAAGATTATTCTTAAAGCAATAGCATAAGGGAATGATTTTTAATAATAAGGTGATGAAGAAATGAAATTTAATGGTCAGGAAAATTTTGTACTTGAACCACTAATGTTGGACATTAGAAATAATTTCACTTATGAATTTTGGGTGAAACCAGAAGCGACACATCAAATTGATAAAGAATCAATTAGAGGTGCCTCGGGTATGTTTGGTAAAAGATATGTGATTGGTGCAAGTCATGGAGGTCAATTTGGATTTGCAGGAATAGGAGTATCAGTTGGCACTAATGGAATTTCTGTTTATGAACATACAATAAATCATTTACCTGCTACTTTAGTATATCAAGCAAATCTAACGGACTGGACTCATATTGCAATTGTTTATTTTAATAAAACTCCGTTTCTTTATATTAATGGTGAGTTTAAAAAAAGAGGGTTAAGAAGTTTAACAAGCAATGTATTTGCATCTGGAATATTAGGAGGACTTGAGTCATATGGGAATTTTGTTGGAGAAATACGAGAATTAAGAATATGGGATCATGTAAGGTCTAAATCACAATTAAAAGGAAATATGAATAGTTCCCTTACAGGTAAGGAAACTGGGTTATACAGATATATTCATTTAACAAATAATAGTACTATAAAATGGGATTATATGTATAAAAAACTGTCAAATAAATCCGAAAGACAAAATTTTGAAAATAATAGTAGAGAATTATATGATGCTCCACGTTTAATTTTTCCTAAAGCAAGTGAAGCTCCACTCGTTTCAATTATTATACCTGTTTATAATAATTGGAAATTTACAATGAGATGTTTAGTTTCCATCATAAAAAATACAAAAGATATTGATTATGAAGTGATTATTGCCGATGATGTTTCCGATGACGAAACAGTTCAGATTAAGGAATATGCCAAAAATATTCTTGTTATTAGAGATGAGATAAAAAGAGGATTTCTTCTAAACAGTAATAATGCTGCAAGATTTGCAAAAGGTAAATATTTAGTTTTCTTAAATAATGATACAGAGGTTCAAGGTGATTGGCTGAAATATCTCCTGAAACTAATAGAGAATGATCAAAGTGTTGGAATGGTTGGTTCAAAATTAATTTATCCAAATGGAAATCTACAAGAAGCTGGAGGTATTATTTGGAAAGATGCTAGCGGATGGAATTATGGGCGCAATGATGATCCTGAAAAACCTGAATTTAATTATGTAAAAGAAGTTGATTATATTTCTGGAGCAAGCATAATGATTCGTTCCTCGCTGTGGTCGCAAATTGGAGGATTTGATAGAATGTTTTCTCCTGCATATTTTGAAGATACTGATCTTGCGTTTGCAGTAAGAAGGTTAGGGTTTAAAGTAATGTTTCAACCAAAGTCTGTTGTTGTTCATCATGAAGGCATTTCCCACGGCACCGAGATAGAATCAGGAATTAAAAGATATCAAACGTTAAACCAACAAAAATTTTTATGGAAATGGAGGAGAGAGCTAGAGAAAGAACATTTTCCTAATGCTGAAAATGTGTTTCAAGCAAGGGATCGAAGCAGCAAGAAAAAAACGATGCTTGTTATTGATCATTATGTGCCGCATTTTGATAAAGATGCAGGCAGTAGATCAATATACCACTATTTAAAGCTATTCAAAGAAATGGGATTAAACGTTAAATTTATTGGAGATAACTTTTATAGACATGAACCATATACAACAGAATTACAACAGTTAGGCATAGAGGTGCTGTACGGTAACTGGTATCAACAAAATATACAAAATTGGATAAAAGAAAGCAGTAAAAATATTGACTATATTTTCTTGAATCGTCCACATATTTCCATTAAGTATATTGACTTTTTAAAGAAATATACGGATGCAAAGATTTTATACTATGGACATGATCTACACTATTTAAGAAATTTAAGAGAGTATAATCTTTTTCATAGAGCATCATTGTTGAGAGAATCGAATAAATGGAAAAAAATCGAATACGAAATTATGAAAAAAGCAGATGTAGTTTACTATCTTTCACAAATAGAAGTTAATGAGATAAAAAAATTAGATACGTCCATTAATGCAAAAACAATGCCAATATATATATTCGATGAATATATTAAAAAAGAAAAGGAATCGTTTTTAAATAAATCGGATCTATTATTTGTAGGAGGTTTTAACCATAGTCCAAATGTAGATGGAGTATTATGGTTTGTTAAGGAGATATATCCGAAAATTGTAAAAAAGATACCAGATATTAAGTTTTATATAGTCGGTTCTAATCCGCCAGATAACATAAAGGAACTTCAATCCAAAAATATTATTGTTACTGACTATGTGTCCGATCAGCAATTAAAACAGTATTATAAATCATGTCGTCTTGCAGTTGTACCTCTTAGATATGGTGCTGGCGTGAAAGGAAAGGTTCTTGAGGCAATGTCAAATCAAGTTCCTGTAGTAACCACTTCCATAGGAGCAGAAGGCTATAATAATGCAGAAAATATCTTAACAGTATCTGATACTCCAGATGATTTTGCCAAGAAAGTAATTTCCCTCTATTACAATGAAACTTTATTAGATCAATTGTCACGTTTTTCCTTTGATTATGTAAAAGAATATTTCTCAAAAGAAAAAGCCCTCAGTATTATTTCACAAGATATTCAACCTTAAAAGAGCGAGATTTTATCTATAGCAATTCATGATAGTTTTGATGTTTGCTGCAATGTTAATCCTGCTCAATTACTTTTGTGTAAGGAACATCTATTAAGAAGAAAATATAAAACGAGTAGAAGGCAAGTGGCAGTAAAGAGTTTATGAAAATAATAAAGCTACTGTTAAATCTAAGATTAATGCATGAGAAGTAATGTCAAAAAATTATATGAGAGAAAGGAAATAGATGATGAGCCTATCAGTTATTTTACCAGTTCTAAATGAAGAGTTTTTTTTACCTCTATATTTAGAAAGTGTATCAGAGTTTGCTGACGAAGTAGTCATACTTGATGGAGGAAGCACAGATAAAAGTTTGGAAATAATCAGGGATTATCAACAAAAAATGAATATTGTATTATTCGAAAAAAAACAAAATGGACTACCTTATACAGATGATTGGAACGAATCAGCAGCAAGAAATTTTCTGTTGGACCAAGCAAAAGGAAAATGGATTGCTGCGATCGATGCAGATGAAATATTTGACGATAGAATCAGAACTATTCTACCAGGGTTAATGAAGAAAAGGAATATAAACATTTTGGAATTCCCATTTATTGATTTTTGGAAAGACCCTTGGACTATCCGCACTAATGTAATCAATGATGCCCACTGGTCAAATAGTAAAATTAGAATATGGAGAAACCATATTGGAATTCGATATCAAGAGCAAAAGCATCACTGCGGATTAGAGTTGAATGGCAGAAGCATATTTGATTATCCTCGACACTATGTGAAAGAAGTAACCCTACATCATTATCATTATGCTTTAGGAAAGGGGATTAAGTTTAACGATAATCGCAGATATGATGTTGGAATGCTAGATAATACAGGTCAGCCAAATTGGAATATAACAAAACATGATCTATATGAAATCCGAACAGAAGCATATACTGGAGGACATCCTAAAGTTGTGCAAAAGTATTTGGCAGATCAAAAAATTTAACACGTGAAAAAATGATTTGAATTTTTGTGGGAAAAGCTAGTATAGTAGATTTTCCCTATTTATCTATACTTTTTCTTTGAAAAATATGTATTCTTTTAAAAAAATATTTGAAGGAGGTTTAATCATTATGCACCTAGACATTATTATAGTCACTTATAATTCAGAAAGATTTATTAAAGATTGTTTAGAATCCATTATGAATTATACACCTGTATCAAAATCTATTTATATTGTAGATAACGGAAGTGTAGATGGAACTTTACCGTATTTAAAATCAATTAATGATATTTATATATTGGAAAATAAGGGGAATTTGGGATACTCTGCTGCCGTAAATAGAGGAATAAGGGCTGGAACTGGAGATATCATCGCCATTTTTAATGCAGACACAAGAGTAACAGAAGGTTGGTTAGAACCGCTTATTCAGTGTTTGTATTCAGATCCAAAAGTAGCAGTTGTTGGTCCAAAAATGATTAATAGCAATAATCAAATCGTTGCATGTGGGACTAGTTGGGATTGGTCCATGCCAGGATTTATGGACGAGAACAGAGTAGGATTATTAGATGAACAAAGAGATTGTTTAGTTGTCAATGGAGCTTGTTTTTTAATAAAAAGGGAAAATATACCAATTTTAGGATTGTTAGATGAAAATTATTTCTTTTATTTTGAAGAAACAGATTATTGTTTTAATGCTAATTCTCTTGGATATCGAGTAGTTTTTTGTCCGAAAAGTTTAATTTATCATGAACATGATTTTAGCTCACGAAATAAACCACATCAGGTTCAGTTTTGGGCTGAAAGTGAAAAGTTTTTTAATAGTAAATGGAGGTATGATCCATTTTCGAGAACCATTTATAAAAAGTTTTAGCTATTGCAGAAAATGCTTGAAGGAGGGATTTGATTGAACAATAAAAAAATTTGCTTTATTTATTGTATTAATAACGATGATCTTTTACAAAAATCTCTTAAGACAGTTGAAAAGCTGAAGGTACCGCAAGGCTTTCAAATCGAGCATGTTTTTATGAAAGATGCTTCAAGTATGACCTCGGGGTATAACGCGGCTATGAAGAAAACAGATGCGAAATATAAAGTTTACTTGCACCAAGATGTAATTTTCCTGAATTCTGACGTTTTATTAAATATAGTGTCTATATTTAATAAATATCCAAAGTTAGGAATGCTGGGGGTAGTAGGAACAAAAACGCTGCCTGAAGATGCTATTTGGTGGAATGGAGAATGTAGATTTGGAAAAGTGTATCAAAGCAGTCAGGGGACAATGGGGTTATTAAGTTTTGATAAAGTTAACAGTGATTATCAGAGTGTTCAAGCAATAGATGGTTTAATTATGATTACCCAATATGATATTTCTTGGAGAGAAGATCTATTTACTGCTTGGCACTATTATGATATTTCTCAATGTTTTGAATTTATAAAGGCTGGATATGAAGTAGGAATCCCGCATCAGGATAAACCATGGGTGGAACATGACTGTGGAATTGTTAGTATGGAAGGATTTCATAAATATAGAAAGATTTTTATCCAACATTATCAAAAGGGAAATAAACAGAAGAAGCAAATGGAGAAAAATAAAGAATTATTCGAAGATATTTATTCAAAATTGAAACAAGTACATCCAAATGACTATGAAAATAAGATGAACTATGCAAAATTAGTCAGTACATCTGGTTGGCTGTCTCATCCGGGCACATATGTTCATTTGGGTACAGAGCAGGAATTGCACAATATCGCCATCGATGTAAAATATGACCTTGCTTTATTTTCTAATATAACTATACCCAAATCTAAGAATGGATCTACGCATTTTTTGCATGTTCTTACTACAGCGTATACAACTGGCGGTCATACCCGTCTTGTTGAAAGATGGATAAATAACCGAATAAATTATCATGAAGTGCATTCTGTCATATTAATTGATCAAGGATATACAGAAGTTCCAGAATGGCTACAGCAAGCAGCTCAAAAAACAGGTGGATCGTTTATTCAATTGCCGCTAGATTTAAATTTGGTGCAGCGTTCTCTATATTTGCGTGAAATAGCTAAGCATTATGCTGATTATGTGATCTTGCACATACATCCTAATGATCCAACTGCTTCCGTTGCATTTGGTAAACCTGGGGGACCGCCTGTTGTATATCTTAATCATGCAGATGAAGCATTTTGGTTAGGGGCAGGAATTTCTGATATAGTGGCAGATCTTAGGAAAGCAGGTAAAGATTGTTCTTTATTATGGAGACATGTACGAGAATCTGACATTTTGCCAATTCCGCTAATATCTAAACAAAAAAACGTAAACATCAACTATAGAGAAAAATATGGTATTTCCAATGATACTATTGTTTTATTAACAATTGCAAGTCCCCATAAATTTGTCCCATTTGAAAACCTCCATTATAAAGAAGCTATGATAAAAATCCTTAATAAGTGCAAAAATGCTGTTTTATTTGTGGTAGGTCCCGACCAAACAGATGCAATGTGGCAGGACGCAATGGATAAAAGCAGTCAAATTAAATTAATTAAAACTACAAAAAACATTGAGGAGTTTTATTGTTTAGGAGATATATATGTTGAAAGTTTTCCCATAGCCTCACTTACTTCAGAGCTAGATGCAGCACTATATGGATTGCCAGTTGTTAGATCTCCTCATCCCATAGCCCCATTACTTACCATCGATCATTATCCTGGAATGAATGAATCCCATTCTACATTAAATAGCTATATAGAATATCTAGTGAAATTGATAAATGATAAAGAATATCGTTTATCATGTGGAGAAAAACAAAGGCAAGAGGTGGAAAAAAAACATGTGGGTGAAGGGTGGAACCAATGTTTAGATTCATTATTAAAAAAATTACCCCCATACCACAATGTTGGGTATTCAAATTCTTATCCAAACGAGGAAGAAAGAAAAAAGTTATTTCGATATGAAGAAATAAGAGCAGAAATGCAACTATTAAATGGAATGTCCAATATTGCAAATCATATTTTCAGTCATTACCCTCATTTGCTAAAAGATATATATATACCTAAGTAGATTTTAATATAGAGAATGTAATACTACATTATGCTAACAGTTTTACAAGCATATTAATTTTAGGAACTTATTGGAGAAAACTTGAAGAAATATCTAATTGTAATAAACATAACTATGCATATTGTTCTGGTATAAAAAGTCTTCGCCAAAAATTTATTATGTACGAGGTGTTTAAACGATGATTCCCTTTCTGGATTTAAAGGGCATAAATCAACAGTATTCTCAGGAGATAAACGAAGCAATAAGACGTGTAGTGGATAGTGGATGGTATATTCTTGGTAACGAACTTGAATGTTTTGAAAAAGAATTTGCTCAATATTGTGGTACAAGTCATGCAATTGGAGTAGGAAATGGTTTAGATGCTTTGACCCTGATTTTAAAAGCCTATGGAATAGGAGAAAAAGATGAAGTAATAGTTCCTGCCAACACATATATTGCGACTATTTTAGCCATTTCAGCTAATCATGCCATCCCTGTTTTGGTAGAGCCTGATATAAATTCCTATAATATTGATCCGCAAAAAATTGAACAAAAAATTACAAAAAGAACAAAGGCAATTATGGCCGTTCATCTTTATGGACAAAGTGCAAACATGGATGCTATATCGTCTATAGCAAATAAATATGGTCTTAAAATTATCGAAGATTCCGCACAGGCACACGGTGCATTGTATAAAGGAAAAAAAACAGGAAATTTAGGTGATGCAGCTGGTTTTAGTTTTTACCCAGGGAAAAACTTAGGAGCCCTTGGAGATGGAGGAGCCATTACAACCAATGATGACATAATTGCAGACAAGTTAAGAGCATGGAGAAATTATGGTTCATATCAAAAATATAAAAATCTATTTAAAGGGGTTAACAGCCGTTTAGATGAAATACAAGCTGCTATTCTGAGGGTCAAGCTTAAGTATTTAGATGCAGAAAATGAAAAACGCCGCAAAATTGCAGAATATTATTATGAAAATATTTGTAATAGTAAACTAATTTTGCCGGGCGTTGAAAATAAAGATCGCTTTTCTCATGTATGGCATTTATTTGTTGTTAGGGTAAATGACAGAGAAGATTTCCAACAATATTTGCATAAAAATGGTATTCAAACGGTTATTCATTATCCTGTTCCTCCACATAAGCAAAAAGCGTATGAAGAATGGAATAATAAGTGTTTAAATATTGCAGAACATATTCATGATACAGTTATTAGTTTACCTATCTCCCCTAATTTAGCCTATAAGGATGTTGAGAAAGTTATAGAGGTTATAAATAAGTATTAAAAATTAAAATTTTTGTGAATAAATTTTATAAAAAGAGAGTGGAATTATATGGAGATAATAACGCTGGATTTTAATATAAAAGGTGATGATAGAGGTTCACTTATTGCACTTGAGCAAAATAAAAATATTCCATTTAACATTAAAAGGGTATATTATCTTTTTGATACAAAAAGTGGAGTAAGAAGAGGGTTTCATGCACATCACGATTTAGAACAAGTTTTAATAGTAGTAAGAGGAAGCTGCAAAATTCATTTAGATGACCTCTATCAAACTAGAGAAATTTTATTAGATAATCCCCAAAAGGGTCTTTATATAGGACCGTTAATGTGGCATGAGATGTATGATTTTTCCGATGATTGTGTGCTTCTAGTTTTAGCGAGTTATTATTATCTGGAAGAAGATTATATTAGAAACTATGATCAATTTTCTGAGATAGTTTCTCAACATAAAAAAAGGAATGTTGGGAAATGAAAGTTAATCTTATTTTTGAAATTCTAACTAGTATGGTGAACGTTAGTCAAATAAGATAAAATAAAACTGATAGAATAATAAACTGTAATTCTTTTTAATCATTTTAGCGGAATTTTAAAATGATGTAATGCAAGTTTTTATGGAACTCAGGCTGTCGACAAATACTCGCTTTCTTTATTGTTTGCCTTGCTCGGATGCCCGTTACCTACCTGGGTAAATCCGCTCCTCCCATGGCCTCACGCCTCCAAAGACAAAAGTCGATCAGCCTGAAAAGTTAGTGAAATAAGCTTTGTCTACACTCTGAGACCTTCAAATTATGAAGGTCTTTCTATGCTTGTATTAAAAAGATAATCTTGTTCTTGTATCATTTTCATTGGCAATATATTAAACATCTTCAATTCCACAATCTTGTATGTTCTTGTAAAGAAGTTTGAGTTTCTCGTTATCCATGCAGTAGATACTTGCATAACAATTTATCCACTACTAATAAAACAAGTTCGCAATCTTTCCTTTGGATATGCCTGCAAGTCAGCAAAGATAATATAATAGATGTTATTTTCTGCCGATTTTTCGAGTGCAGTTCCTTCTATCACCTTTTCATCTGTTGGGAAAAGCTCTTCATCCCATTCGTCATTAATCATTCTATAGGACTCTCCGTTGCTGATTCTCCAACTAAGAATAGGAATATCAATCCGCTTTAGCACACCACCAATAAAGTTTCCGTATTCATTTAGTATTTTAAAACTGAGTCATCACTTTATAAAAAATTACTTCCCCACATTATAGGATTCAACTTTTAATATGACTTAATAGTTAAGTGGATTTTGTTGTCATTAGACTTTTGTATGTATCAATAATTAAGAATAATCAGCTTTTTAGAATCATTTTACTCATGTCCTCGTTATCACTACGCTGTTTAACTGCATCTAAAAAATGAAATAATTTAAATAAAGGCCGAGGAATTTTGTCACTAAACCGATGAATCGCTGTATCTAGCCCTTTAATCCGCTGTGATAGTTAGTTATTGATATTTTGTGTAGAATTTGCCTATTTGACACGCGATATATCATCAGATTTAAAAATTTGTTTCTAGCATAGGTGGAAAATCCTATTAATCATTAATACAAAGCGTGTTGTTTAATAATAATTTAGAACTGATAGTCTTATCTAACCGGATTTTTACAATGCTTCCCTGACTGAGAACTTAGGGTAAGAAGATTTTTGACAACCTCTAGCATTAAAACATATACTTGTTCGAGACTAATTCCACGAAATTTTGATGTGCAGCCACGTTTGCGTTCTTGAATGTTTTTTTGGAGAATATTATAGAAAACATTGTTTATCCATTTTTATAATTCCTACAAATGCTTCAAAGTTCCTTTGTTTTAGATCAGCTAATTAATAGAAGAATTGAATGAAGGCTAAGCATTTATCAGGTTTACGAGTAAGGTATAGAGGAGTAGCGGTTATATCAGTAAAAGTCTTTTTTCAACTTTTAAAAAGATAACGTTGATGTTCTATTGCTTTGACATCCATCTGTACACAAGTAGTATAACTAGCTTTATTTCTACATGGATTCACTTGCTAAAAATGATGCAAGGGAATGGAGGGAAAATGCTTTCAAACGATGTTGTTTTGCTGGTTTTAATTTTTTTATTTCTGCTATCAGTTCCCTTAACATCATCATAATATTTCTGCCAAATATCAACAGAAATATCTAGCATAACCTTAAAAGTTTAATAGACTTTTTAAGGTTATCGCTTGCTATAAAGTATAGAATTGCTTCATTGCCAGAATTTGATTTAAAAATATTAATTTAGCTCTACGACTATATCATTCCTTTTTTTATATGTTCTTTTACAATTGTTGCATTGCGCTAATTCGTTTGAAAAATATAATTTCTCTGTACATTTACATAAATATCCTTTGATTTTTGCAGGATTTCCATATGCAATTGCATAATCAGGAATATCTTTTGTTACAACTGACCCTGCCCCTATCAGTGCATATTTTCCAATATGGTTTCCAGCAACTATCACAGAGTTTGCTCCTATACTTGCTCCTTTTTTAACGATGGTATCTACTAATTTTGGTTCATCTATTTTGGCATTACTTCGTTTACTTCGAGGAAATATGTCATTAGTAAATACTACATTTGGACCAAGAAAAACATCATCCTCAATCACAATATTATCCCATATATATATGCCAGATTTTATTGTGACATTATTTCCGATTAAAACATTGTTTTCAATAAAACAATGATCACATATATTACAGTTTGCCCCTATACTTGCTCCGTTTAATATATGAACAAAGGCCCAAATATTTGTGTCTTTCCCAATTTTATCACTTTCTACAATAGCATGAGAGTGAACAAAATAAGAGTTTGTTGTCAAAAAAGTCTCCTCCTTCTTTTATAATAATAATTTATTGCATTATAGCTTAAATTCCTTTTTGTCATATCCATATATTTCAAAATCTTCATTATAAATATCTCTAACTAGTTCTGCTGTCTCTTTATCATAAAAGCTCTTATAGTCTGGTATAAATTCTTCTAACATTTTTTTTGAAATGATAGTTTCTGCAAAGTTACCAGTAAGAGTCATTTTGGGTGCGAAATGATGATAGTGATTACTGATCTCTGAGAGAGGAGAATGCTTTAAATTATAATGTCTTTCAATTTCTCTAATTTGAGCATTAAAGTTTTCTAATTGAATATAATTTTTCACAAAAATTTCTTCATTCTTAATATATTGCCTAGCTATATGGAAATCGATTGATTCTAAATCGCAGCCTACTTTTTTAATGTAGAATAGAAATTGTTTAAACGAAATTCCATCTGTTTGATTATTAAAAAAATTTTTTATTGACTCAAATTCTTTGCGTAATGGCTCGTAGTCTTGCTGAACTGTATATAAAAATGAACTAACTGCTCTTTTATAAGGGTTGCGCACTAGTTTATAAGTTGCTATTTTTCCTTCTGAAAGTTGCTCCATTAGCTCTTTTCTATAATCAGGTTGATTCTGAAATGTAAATAAGTATTTATGAGGATCTTGTTGAATATCTTTTTGAAGTAAATCTATCTGGAAAAAGAACCATTTTAAAATGGAAGTACATCCGCTTTTAGGGCTCCAAAATAAAATTATTGGAAAATCTTTGCTGTAAACGGGGGTTTTATATTTTAATAAGTCATCAATATTCTCTGGAATACTAGTCATAAGTAATTATCCCTCCATATAATTGTATTTTTTTACTCTATTAACTTGCGTTTACTGTAAGGTTCTTTGTTTTTTAGCTTTCAAAAAACCTAATAGTAGAGTTAATTTTTTAGTATATTTGGATAAAGCATCAAGATAGTTATTTTGTTAAAATATTTAACTATTGCTTTAACTCAGTTGAACTATATTATCTGCAATAATTTTCATACCCTCCTTCCTATTAGAGACTGCTTTGGCACTTCTATTCTTCTATTCTCTCTATACAGTATGACAATTTTTTTGTAATGTTTCTTTAAATAACCTAAGATATTTAAGTAATTTTTCATTGAGAAAAATATCATGTTGAATATTGTTTTGTATTTAATTTTGATTCATTTATATGATATGAGCTATTATTAATTTATTTTTAATAAGTGCAGAGATAATGGCCCTTCCTAATTATTGTTCAATGCATATATATAATTTATAAATATAAAATAGGATTTGTGTGAAGATGAAGATGAGGTGCAAGTTATCATTTTTTTAGGATGAGCAGGGTAAATGGAAATTTTTTTAATTGATTATATGCAAAATAAAAGTACGCATGCCTTCGTTTATGAATGCAGGAATATGTGAAAGCTCCATAAGTAAAACAGTTAAGTTTTATGAAAATCAAATTTGCATTTATCTTTGTTGAAACGCTTTATAAATAGATTAAAAGGTTTTTTAAACAAGATGCTTTCGTGGAAGCAAAAATTATATGGCTTATTTAATTACCTTTTTAGATAGATTTCTAGTAAGAGGACTATTTGATGAAAACCAACTAAATGGAGTTTGTACTGCGGATGGATCACTAAAATTTTAAACTTAATTCCAACAATATAATATATTCTATAAAGAACTTTATAGGATTTACTTTTTATAGAAACAACCATTTTTTAGAGAAATAATCTTTTGGATTATTTTGAAAGAGGATGGCTTCTGGGAGGTGGATTATTTTATAAAATTTGTGATGAAGTAAACATGCATCTTCAAGGCGAAGTATTATATCACATAATAAGTTTGGTTTTGAAAACTTTTAAAAGAGACAAGCTACGAGCCAGAGAGATTACAAAAATTATTTTAAGAGTAATTTATACCTTTTTCAACCATTATAAAGGCTAGCTTGTTGCTTTCACTTACGAAGTTTGTATTTATGATAAGAATTTAATTAGGGGTGAGTATGAAGTGAAACTAGTTTTATTATCCGGGGGTTCTGGCAGGAGACTTTGGCCATTTTCGAATAATACCCGTTCAAAACAATTTTTGAAATTTTTGGAAGTGGGAAGCGGTGAGAAAAAATCTATGCTTCAAAGAGTGTGGAGCCAATTAGAGTCTGTAAATCTTACTGAATCTACTGTTATTGCGACTTCGAAAATACAGTGTGATATGATTTATAACCAAATCGGAGGCGATGTTCCTCTCGTTATTGAACCAGAAAGAAGAGATACCTTTCCAGCTATCGCTTTAGCTGCCTCTTACCTATATTCTGTTGAAAAAGTATCATTAAACGAAGTGATAACTGTAATACCAGTAGATCCTTATGTTGATAATACTTTTTTTAATAAAATCAAAGAGTTTGAGAGTTTATTTTCAACCACAGATGCAGAATTGGCTTTAATAGGTGTTAAGCCCACCTATCCATCTACTAAGTATGGTTATATTGTTCCAGAGAATCAAAATAATGACAAACAGTATATGTCAGTAAAATATTTTGTAGAGAAGCCGAGTGAAGTAAAGGCTCAAGAACTAATTGATCAGAATGCTTTATGGAATTGCGGTGTTTTTGCGTTTAGATTAAGCTACCTTATCGACATTATTCAAAAATTACAATTGCCTACTCAGTTTGAAGAGTTATATTCTGTTTATCAAAATTTACCGAAAAATAGCTTTGATTATGAGGTGGTTGAAAAGGCAAAGCGAATTGTTGCACTTTCGTATGAAGGTTATTGGAAAGATTTAGGGACATGGGAGACTCTGACGCAAGAAATGACTACAAATCAAATTGGTAAAGGTATGATTGATGATAGCTCAATAAATACACATTTAGTAAATGAACTAGACATCCCTGTTACGATCATTGGAGTTAAAGATATTATTGTAGCGGCAAGCAGTGAAGGTATTCTTGTTGCAGATAAAGCATCTAGTTCAAAAATCAAAGAATTTATTAATAATGTTAAGCAACCGCCCATGTATGAAGAATAAGTATGGGGATAGTTAAGTGTCTAAGACCATGTGAAATATGATAAAGGACAAGTCATGGATATATATAAATAGAAAGGCATTGGATTGTATATTGGTGAATCTTATTTAAGAAGAAGGTTAATTTAAGTAAGGGTGATTTTAGTTTTATTGCGCATTAACGAGATTTTGTCCCTACATCTAAGGGATGATAAGCGAAACCGAGAAATCTAAGCAGGGAGAAACTTGCCCGTAAAAGCCTGATTGTTAGTTGAACTTTATTGAAAATAACTCTTTTTTAATAATTGTTACCCTATAAGAGCTAAGAAGATTTACTTTGAAAAAACGGTGTAGTTCCCCTTTGAAAGTAAAAGAAAACATTACGCTCATATATCTCCCATATAATTTTAATAAAACCTACGGGTAGAATGGAAGTGACATAAAAGAAATGACACCCTTAGTTTCTGTAATTCTAACCAGCTATAATAAACCTCTTACGATTGCAAATGCGATAGAAAGTGTGCTTAATCAAACGTATAGCAATTGGGAACTGTTTATTATGGATGATAACTCAAGTGGAGGAATTGTAGACATTATTAAAAAATATTTAACAGACTCAAGAATCAGCTATTTTAATAGTCGTGTTTTAGATAGTGAGAGATACAAAACAACTAGATATGCTACGTTAATAAATGAAGCAATTTCAAAAAGCAGGGGAGAGTATCTTACTTATTTGACAGATGATAATATATTTTTGCCTAATCGCTTGGAAACAATGGTTTATTATTTGCAGCATCCAAATATAGATATTGTCTATTCCAATCAATTAGTTAAATGGGTGGATGAAAGGACGGGAAGGCAGCGAGAAGGTGTACGAAGAACTCAGGGGAATTTGAAAAATGCTGCAGGGAAAGTGGATCATTGTTCCGTGATGCATACTCGTTTAATCGCAGAAGAAGTATTTAAGAAGTATGGCAGCTACTGGGATGATCATCCTGATAATTGGAATTTTGGTGATGCTGTTTTTTGGAATCGTTTAACAGAATTTAAATCTTTTTATCCAATAAGAAAAGTGTTGGACATTGCATGGAAAGGAGATGACTCTTTTCAAAAGCTGTACACCTATATGCCAAAAACTCTTCCAGATGGAACACTGGTTAGGGGCTTGAGTAGCGATGTATATATAATTGATAATCAACAGAGAAGAAGAATTTCGCCACAAGCTTTTCAACAATTACATTACCAATCCTACAGGGTGGTAAGAATCCCCGATCCCTTTTTGTTTAAATATAAAGAGGGAGATGTGATTGACAGCCAAATTTTTAAAGACAGCAAGCTATTTCCGAATCATAAACTCATTCAATCAAATGAAAATTCCTCGCTATATTATATTCAGAATAATAAAAAGCATTTATTTCGTAATGAAAAAGCACTTCAAGATTTCCATTTCCATCAGCAAACACCTGTTATATTGGCCAGCAGTCTTCTCAATCAAATTTCAGATGGCGCTACTATAGAAGAATTAAAGGCTACAACTACTTTTCTTCCAGAAGGAGTATTGTATAAGTGCGAAAATAGTTTTTATATTTGCTTAAATAATTGTCTTCATGCTATAGAAGAAGTAGTAGCTAAAAAACTTAACCAGCCGGTAACTGATCCAGTGATCATTCATCCTCAATTATTGCTGCATTTTAAACAAGGAGAACCAATCGGATGGTGAAAATATGCAGAAAGCAACTGCATAAGGATAATTACATTAAAATAATAAATTGTATACTGAAAAGGGCAATTTCATTCTTTATTGGTAGAGATTGCTTCTTTTTTTGCCGATAAGTAATGTGATTGTAGTAAGGATGAGAATCAGGCATATCTTTTGAGGATTAAATGGTAATTCCGTTTTAGTAGTATTGCTGGATGTGTTTTTTATCTTGACTGTAATAAACAGATTTGTTATCTTTATATTATAAAAACACACTATTCCAATTGGGATTGTTTAATTAACTATGGTATTGAATAAAAATTTTTGCATTTTTAAATGTAAATAAGCCGACTAGACAGCTAGAGGTCTTTGCTTTAAACAACTCTGTTTAAGCAAAGGCCTTTTTGTTGTTAAAAAAGAGGGAAATACTGAATATTTTGTGAATTAATCGATAATTAGGATAAATAACTATTCCGATTTTTCAAATAAGAATAGTGTAAATAGAGTGTTACTAAATGTCATTCTTAAATGGACTACTTAGCCGAAAATGGATGAATTTAATTTTCATACTATCTTCGGCAAATTATGGAGTAGGGAGCGATTTATATGGATGAAAAAGTGCGCAAAGAAAAAGAAAATAGAAAAGAATGTTTAATTAATAAATTACTTGCATTAAAAGTTTATAAAAAGGATGATAAGCATCTCTATGACTTGTCTTTGCAAGAATTAGAACAGGAATTTAACAAAAGAATCGATAAAACTCATCCGCATAGTGATATGGGATCTCTTCATTGGATCAATAAAAAAGGAAGCTAAATTCATAAAAAAGGAGAATTTGGGGCATTGGGATGCTCTATTTTTTTTGCTTGCAGAACGGTAAATTTGAAGTGAAATCAGTTGTTTTTTATTAACAGGCAAGAGTCTTTTTAATTTTCATATTAGCAAAGAATGTGAAAAATCTAGGTGTATAGTAAACCTCTATTGATTGAAGATTGATTTTAATAATAGAATTATTCATCAAGAAAAAGGAAGAAAAACATTCAATATAGAATTATAAAGGCGAGGTGATAAAGTTGGGACATCAGAAATTAGACTTAGAGCGAATTGTTTTCATCGGAAGATCTTATGAAGAATATAAAGATATGTTTAATTTGTCGGACGAGGAACTAGCTGGGAAAAAAATATTAGATTGTCCTGCAGGGGCCTGTTCATTTACGGCAATTGCAAACAGCAAGGGGTTAAATAGTACAGCAGCTGATATTGCATATGATCATTCGGAAGATGCTTTATACCATAAAGGCTTAAAAGATATACAGCATGCTGTTGAGCAAATGAAAACAGCAAAAAATAATTATGTATGGAAATATTTTAGCGATATGGAAGCACTGCATAAGCATCGTCTTCAGGCATTGGCGGATAGTACCGCCGATCGAAAAAAGTCGCCGAACAAATATATTCCAGCAGCACTGCCTTCCTTGCCTTTTAGCGACAATGAATTTGATGTGATTTTATCTGCCCATTTTTTGTTTATGTATGATGACCGGCTGGATGAAACCTTTCATTTTCAAACAATAAAGGAGTTTCTTCGGGTTGCCAGGCAAGAGATTCGGATATTCCCTTTAGTAGATTTAAAAGGAAAACGTTCCATTTATCTTGATAAAGTCATCGAAGATTTAAAAAATAAGGGATTTACATTAGAAGAAGTAAATGTGAATTATGAATTTCAGGAAAATGCCAATACGATGCTGGTGATTAAAAAGAATGAACATGCTAAATCTTCTATTGCGTATTAGGAAATAGCTGAGAGAACACTTTATTAGAGTATATAAAAATGATTGAGAATTTAGAGTTTTATTATCCATTCTTTTTGTAAAATGAGGTGTTGTATGGACATTCATGATATATACGGCAATCTGCCTGTTTTAGAAACAGAGCGGCTAATTCTTCGGAAAATTAACTTAAAAGATGCAAAGGATATGTATGCATATTGCTCTAATCCAGAAGTAGCCAAGCATGTTACTTGGCACGCACATCAAACAATAGCAACTACAAGAGAATTCATTAAGTATATTATGGATCAATATGAATTAAAAAAAATTGCTCCATGGGGAATGGAATGGAAGGAAAATGGCCAGCTTATTGGCACGATTGATTTTGTTTGGTGGCAGCCAAAAAATAGAGCAGCAGAAATAGGATATGTTCTTCATCAAGGTTATTGGGGAAAGGGCATTATGACGGAAGCTTGCAGAAAATTAGTATTTTTTGGTTTTACACAAATGGATCTTATTCGTATTCAAGCAAGATGTGTAAAGGAAAATAAGGCTTCTGAAAAAGTTATGCAAAAAGCAGGAATGAAACATGAAGGAACGATCAGAAAAGGTATTCTTTTAAAAGGAAAACATCAGGATATGCATTTATATTCGATTTTAAAAGAAGAATTTAGCACAAAACCATAAATAATACAGATAGAACAAAATCCTTGGTAGTAAACAGTAAACCTTGGATTTTTTGTTTGGAAAAAATAAAGAGTGTCGACTTTTGGAACTGTATATGGTTAAATTAAGCTTTAACTGTTAAGCGATCAAAAGAAAATAATACACCTATCTTTATTGATGTAATGGAGTTGAGTCGATGCCGAAAGCAAAAGCAAAAAGTGGAACAGGAAGAGGAACAGGGAAAAAAGGGTGGAATCGTTGGCAAAAAAGTGCCAATAAATCCAAAAGTGCTAAACCGTATACAAGTAAAGGGGTAAAACATGGCAATAATAAAAATGCTGCCAGTGAAGATAAAGCTAATAAAGAATAACAGGACAATATCCCAACGGAAAATATTATAGCAATATAAAAAATCTAACAGAGTATAGATTCTATATAGAAGCAAAAATAAAATCTAAAAAGGAAAACCAAAATACTAAAAGGCTCCTTTTTGAGGTGCAAACATTGCAAAACACATCATGTTTTTTCTCACTAATATCAATGGAATTCTCTGAGTAAATAACATCAATAAACGCAAAGAAGGGATAGCTTAATAGCTATCCCTTAAATTCTTTATCGACTTCCATTAATTAAATAAATTTGTTGTCTGTTTTTATTGAGTGTCCTCATCGCTTTTGTACTCCAAAATATCACCCGGCTGACAATCCAAAGTCTTACATATCGCTTCTAATGTTGAAAAACGAACCGCTTTTGCTTTCCCATTTTTCAGAATAGAAAGATTCGCCATAGTAATTCCAACCCGCTCAGAAAGCTCCGTTACGCTCATTTTTCGTTTTGCTAACATCACATCAATATTAATAATAATTGCCATATCCTCCACCTCAGACCGTCAAATCATTTTCTGATTTTATGTTAATCGCTTCTTGTAGAAGCCGTTGGAGGATAGCGGCAAAAACGGCGATAACCAACGAAGCAAAAATGATGATGATTCCCATTAATCCAATAGGAGGGTCAACTTTTTTTGCTATAAAATGAAAGAGTGGCAAACCTAATACATACAAACCACTGATTGTAATTGCACAGCACTTTATCTTCTTTAACGGCTTTACAGATAATTCCGAAAAAGCTGTGTTCTCGTCAATGTATCGTAAAAGATTGAAAGCCTGATAGAGAGCAAAGTAAAAAGGCACAGCCGCTCCATACATCACGATGAAAACGAGATATTTCATTGGGGAAATATTTGGATACAATTTTGCTGAGAAATTTGCCATATGGGGCACTACAAATATGCACAATGCAAGAACTGAGATTCCTATAAAAATAACAGCTAGCTTTAAAAAGAGTGTCGTAACTTGTTTCATAAAAAGTACCTCGTTAATTAAATTTTCTCAAACCGTTAATCATTTTTTGACTTAATATCTGGGACATTTTTTAATGGCTTTTGAAGTGCATCGACAATGGCTGCGATGATACTTGTTGCTAAAATACCCATTAGACTTAGTGATATAGGACCTGCTGGGTCGTCTCCGGTGCTTTTAGCAAGCACCTTTAAGCTTGCTATTCCTAACAGAATGAGGAAAATGACTGTAAAAGCACATTTTTTTATAACCTTCAAAGATTTAAGGGATAATTCAGAGAAAGCATTGTTTTTTTCGATATAGGTTAGTAGTTTAAATGCTTGATACAACGCCACAGAAAACGCAATACAGAATCCATATGCACATACTAAAAAGGGGATTAGGAAATAAGCCGTCTCTGGATGTACCTTTGCATCTTTAATGGCTATCTCAGGCAACCAATAGATACATAAAGCAAGCATCGCAATTCCGATCAGAAAAATAATTACCTTTAAGAAAGTGGTGGAACCTTGCTTAATATTCATTTAAAGCACCTCACTGATTTAATGATAAAATGACTTTAACACATAAATTATCGTTTTACAATAAAATAATATTGTTTTTAATTATATTGTTGTTGTTATTATTATATCCCTTTGGTTTTGGCAAAAATAAAAAACATTTCTCATTACAAAGAAATGCTCTTATTTTAAAATGTTAAATTTACACCTTGTTCAACAAAACTTCCTAATAGTTTAATAAAGTAAATAAACAACGAAAGATAACAGAACCTGCTTAAAATAAATAATATCCTTGATCGTAAATTGTTTATCGACAATCCTGCTTTAATTTTAATAAAAACATCAAAGATTGTAGTAATATCAAAGAAATAAAAAACGTGAATTCACGTTGAAAATGTATTGCGAAGTTGATTTTTGTATCCTAAAAGAGAACCTGTTACCAAAATACGGGCTTTCCTTTTTTAGATTTTATTTTTATAAAGTCTATTACTAGAATAATTTGCTCTTTTTATTTCCATAATTGATATAAGCTGAAGAGAAAGGTAAATAAATCTGGGATTATATTCCGTTTTCAGTATAAAATAGTCAAAGCATATGTTACGAGAATGAGATTACACGATCCGATAAAAACGTGGTGCTTTCATTTATCTTGAAAAGAAGGTATCTCAATATATGCTTTATCCATCTAAAACTTATAAAGAATAGAAACGATAATGGCAGAGACTATAATTCCAGGCAGAAGATTCGCTACTTTCACCTTTGTAAGTCCGATTAAATTCGTACCGATTGCAAGGATCATAATCCCGCCTGTGGCGGTCATTTCGATAATGATTTGATTCATTAAAGCATCTGGAATAAATAAATTTATTTGTGTGGCAAAAAGGGCAATAAATCCTTCATATAAAATAATTGGAATCGCTGAAAAGATAACGCCGACTCCTAATGTTGTGGTTAAGATAATCGCAATAAATCCATCCATAATGCTTTTTGTGTATAAAATATCATGATTTCCTCTAATTCCGCTATCCAACGCTCCAAGAATCCCCATTGCGCCAACAACGAAAACCAAAGTAGCTGTGACAAATCCTTGAGAAATATTTCCTTGTTTAGAACTCCCTAATTTTTTCTCCAGCCAATTTCCCAATTGATTTATTTTATCTTCTAAAAATAATAACTCTCCAATAATTGCTCCTATTACAAGACTAAGAATGACGATAAGGAAGTTTTCGCTTTTAAATCCCATTTGTATTCCAAGAACGATGACGGCTAGTCCCATCACATTCATAACGGTGTCTTTCATGCTATCAGGTATTCGCCGAAAAAGGCTGCCTAATAGTGTTCCAAAAACTACACTTATTCCATTTGCTAAAGCTCCTAATAAAACCATGTTTTTTCACCTGTCCAATTCTATAGTTGTGCTTTTTAAATTATAAGGGAAAGATCTTGAGAAAAAAACAAAAATTGCAATATTTATGAAAGTTAAAAAGAAGGGATTATTGTACAAAAATGATTAGTTAAAATAAGGAATATAGAGGATATGCAGAAGTTTTATTAGATTTATGAGAAAATAGTTGTTAATTAGCAATCCATCTGTATGTGAATGGAATTAAACCCACCCTTCCATCACATACTAGTAGCGGCAACGTAAGCTAGGGATATTAAGATAAAGGAGCGAAATAAAAATTGCAGACAACTATTACATGGAATGGAAAAATGGCATTCAGTGGAAAAACTCCATCTGGACATGAACTGAAAATGGATGCAGATGAAAAATTTGGCGGAGAAAATTCTGGTGCAAGACCAACAGAACTTCTATTAAATGCTGTTGCAGGCTGTACAGGAATAGATATTTTATCCATCTTGCAAAAAATGAGATTAGAGCCTGCCTCTTTTTCAATGGAAGTAACCGGCAAGCGGGCAGAAGAACATCCAAAACGTTTTACAGACATCAACATTGATTACGCATTAGAAGGTGATCTCCCAGAAGATAAAGTCGTTCGTGCGATTCAATTATCAAAAGACAAGTACTGTTCCGTATCTCATTCATTAAATGCAACTATAACGGCAAGCTATTCTATAAATGGAATAAAAGGAGAAAAAGAGCTATAAATTGCAAGGTTAGTTAAGTCTCCTTTTAAATAGACCTCAATTGCTTCTTTCTTTTTCTTATTCTTGACATCAATTCTTAATGGGGAAGTTTTAAACGATGCAATAACAAAATTTTTTTAAAAAAAGTAATGGAGTTTTGAAAATAAACTTCCATTACTTTTTATTATATAAAAGAGCTGCTATAAATTTTGGACTCTCATTTTCTTCATAAATCGAATAATTGACAACTATAGAAGAGGCTTCTTTCAAAAGATTGGTTCTCCAATAACATTATTGATAACCTATGAGATTAATATTTTGCAAACTGTAGCATTTTGTTGGAAATCAAAAACAGTAGAGTTTCTCTGAAGTTTTAAGTATTCTCTTTAATTGAAACGAAAAAAATTAATTTGAAAGACTGCTAAACATTAATTTTTTAAATTAGTCCCATTTTTTACTTTTGGCGATTTAACTCCCAAATAATATGGGGGCGTTCTGGTAAAATAAGTTTCTCCATTGCTAAACGAACAGCATCACTTGAACCAGGCATAGAAAAAACAGTTCTTTCATGAATGGTTCCGGCAATGGCTCTACTCATAATTGCTGCACTACCAATGTCTTCTGTATAGCTAAGCATCCGAAATAGTTCGCCAAATCAACAATTTCTTTATGAATCAATGCTTGCACGGCTTCCATTGTTACATCACGTTTTGTAATTCCTGTACCAGCATTTATTAACACAAGATCTACATCATCTTTGCCACATCCATCGAGTATAGACTTATGAATGAGGGGTAGATCATCTTTAACAATTTCATAAAAAGCCACTTACATATCGTACTGTTTCAGCAACTCTATCATCATAGCACCACTTTTGTCGAATATTTTTGTTCGTGTATCTGAACCAGTAATAATTTTGTATAGATTTTTTTTGAGTAGAAGAATTGATTTCTTTAACTGACTGTTGAATCAAAAGGCTGAGTCTCCCAGTAACACAGGATATAGCTGGCGGCAGCATTTAGTTAAATGAGAAATCAGAGTTTTTTATTAAATAAGCCGGCGCTAAGCTATTCTTTTGTCTCTATCAATAGAGATTATTTAATAGCAAGTATAGAAAAAAATGGTATAGAATCATAGGCTGCTTGTTCAGCCTCTGTATAAACTAGTTCATGAAAGTCCTGTCTGATTTGAATATCGATAAAGCCTAGCTGAAATAGTACTGCTTTATCCCATTCAGGTCTCATTGCAAAAGTCATTGGTAAATTTTTGGAAATAATATCACCTTCATCAAATAGTTCCTTTTTATCATAAGTTGGAAAACCTAACTTTTTAGCTTTTTCAATATCTGATTGATAAATCTCTCCATGTGTCTTCTTCGCTATTCCTATATTCCAATTTGCATCAAAGATAAGTAGACGGCCATCTTTTCTTAGCCAATTGTACCAGTCTGTATAGGTTTTTTCTGGATAATGAAGCGTCCATGTCACATTGCGGGAAACAATAACATCATATGTTTCTGAACCTGAAAAAGGAAATTCTGGAGAAACATGAATAAAATTCACAGAAACTTCATTATTTGTGGCGTTTTTCTGTGCAGCAGCAATCATCTTTTCTGAGAAGTCCAAGGCGGTTACTTCATGGCCCATTTTCGCTAATATTATTGCAAAAAAACCAGGACCTGTGCCAATTTCGAGAATTTTGAGAGGCTTCTTTTTTTGGATATGCTCCTTTAGAATTTGGGTCCAAGCATCTCTTTTAAATCCGCTTAATTCTTTTTGAATAATGTCATCATATATCTCAGCGCTACTATTCCAATAGTTTTGATGTCGTTTTATTTGTTCCATATTCTACATCTCCTTATAAAAAGTGTATTGACAATTAGTTTTCCTTTTACTATTATATGATAGTCGTAATCATTACGATTTGCAAATATTTTATAGAAAGAGGTTTTAAAATGAAAAAAATAGCAGCATTTATAATATTAACTGCTTTGTTGTTAAGTATGGCAGCCTGTAATGGGAAAGAGGAAGATGCCTCTAATAACAGTAAAGATTCAACTATTGAAGTGGCGCTAGCAACTGATAGTGGTGCAGATAAATTAGATGCAGCTGCGTATGATGGATCAACGTCATTATATACAGCAGTATATGATTCTTTAGTTGAATATGGGGAAAAGGGAGAAATAAAACCTGGACTAGCAAAATCCTGGGATGTTTCAGAAGATGGAAAAACATATACTTTTCATTTACATAAAGATGTAAAATTTTCTGATGGATCTAATCTTAATGCAGATGCTGTCCTTTTTTCTATTAATCGATGGAAGGGAAAAGAAGCACACGCATGGCTAAGAACTGCTACTACATTAAAAAAAGCGGAAAGAGTGGATGATTATACGGTTAAGATGACTTTTTCTGAACCAAGTGCTTTAATTTTAAATGAATTAACAGCGGCTAGACCTCTGCGTGTTATGAGCCAAAATTCTGTTAAGCCCGCTGGAGATCCAAATGGTGAATTTGTAAAAGCTATTGGTACAGGGGCATGGACAATTGAATCTTATAAGCGAGACAAAGAAACAATTCTAACTCCAAATAAATATTATTGGAAACAGAAACCGTCTGTCGAAAAGATGGTTTGGAAAGTGATAGCTGACCCGCAAACTCGATCTTTAGCCTTACAAGAAGGCAGCATCCAGTTAGCTGGCGGTGAAATGAGTAAAATTCCATATGAATCATTAAATATCTTTAAAGAAAATAAGGATTTTAAAGTAGAATCGAAACCAGGCACAATGAGTTATTTTCTCGTTATTAATAATCAAAATGAAAATCTACAGAATATAAAAGTGAGACAAGCATTAAATTATGCAATTGATAAAAAAAGCGTAGCGAATCAAGTATTAGATGAAAATGGTTTGCCAGCTAAAGGCCTATTTGCTGAAACGGTTCCTTTTGTTACGGAAGAAAATAGCGCTGGTTATGCTTATAACTTAGAAAAAGCAAAGGAATCATTAAAAGAAGCAGGATACGATAAAAATGGAAAGACCTTAAAATTGAAATTAGCATTGCAAACGGAGGAATTTCCAGAGTGGAAACAAATTGCGGAAACCATTCAAAGTAATCTGAAAGAAATAGGTGTTGAAGTAACATTAGATAGTATGGAATCAACAGCTTATTATGATAATTTATGGAGTAAACGAGATTATGATTTATTAATTTACAGAACCTATGCGGATGGTCTTAATCCACAAGGATTCCTAAATTCTTTATTTGTAATACAAGGCGATGGAAAAGGCGTAGCATATACGGATAAGAATCTATCAACAGCTATCATACAGGCTGGTCAAGCTATCAATAAAGAGGATCGTCAAGCTGCATATGATAAAGTGCTATCTTATATGAATGAAAATGCGGTAACTGTGCCTTTATTTTATCCAAATGATATTTTTGTTCATCGTGCAGAGATTGAAAACTTCACTTGGGGTCCAATTATTGATGATCCTGTTATTTGGAATGCATTAAAAAGGGTTAAGTAGATAATGCTTAGTTTTATTTTGAAGAGATTAAGTATTATTTTATTAACGTTATTTTTCCTTAGCATATTTTTGTTTTTTCTTGTTCGGATAATTCCAGGTTCACCAGAAATGGTCATATTAATGAATCAAGGGGGGACTATAAATGCCGAGGAATTAACTAATTTAAAAGAAAAACTTGGATTAAATTCATCTTTATTTCATCAATATATAGAATGGGCTAAAAAAGTAGGAAGGTTTGATTTTGGTATCTCTTACCAATCAAACCTTCCTGTTTTAGAAGAAATATTGTCGCGGATTACACCAACCCTTGTATTAGCGGCCTTATCATTAGTTATATCTACATTAAGTGGAATAATTATAGCGTTCTATTCTTCGTTATATAAGGAAAAAAATGGAGTGGAATAATTAGCAATGCTGCTATTTTTGTGTCATCACTTCCGAATTACTTAATAGGCCTTCTTTGTGTATTATTATTTTCTATTCATTGGAATGTTCTTCCTGTTTACGGAAGTGATTCATGGCAACATCTGATTCTTCCTGTTTTTACCATATGTTTGCCAGTAACGGCGATATTTGTACAGTTATTCCGTCAAGTAATGGAGGAAGTATTAGATAGTCATTATTTTGAGGCAGCGCGGTCAAGAGGAGTTAAATTATATAGTAAAATTCTTTTCCTCCCGTGTTTACATGGTTTTTTAACAATCATTGCTTCTAATATTGGCAGTTTATGGGGAGGAATTATCGTGACAGAAACGATTTTTGCTTGGCCAGGAATCGGAAGTTATATTATTAGTGCTGTTTCTGTCAGGGACTACCCAGTAATCATTGGATTTACCTTAATAATGGCTTGTTTGACCATGCTTATTTATCTGATTGTAGATGTGCTCTTAAGGTGGACGGATCCAAGACAAAGATGGAAAGAAGGGGAATCTGAATGGTAAACAAGAAAACTTGGCTTATTCCTTCCATATGTTTTGTTATTTTTTTGTTTGGTATACTGCTAGGTATTGTATGTACACCATATGATCCATATAAAGTAAATCCAGCGGAAAAATTACATTCACCCAGTGTGCTTCATTGGTTTGGAACGGATCATTTAGGGAGAGATATATTTACCAGAATAGTGGTAGGGGCACCATACACTTTACTTTTTCCCGCTGTTGTCCTTCTTTTGTCATCGATTATGGGTATATGTATTGGTCTTATCAGCAGCTATTTAGGAAAAAAAGTTGACTTTGCTGCCACTGCTGTAATGGATTCTTTTAGTTCCATTCCCAATTTGCTGATAGCCATTGCTGTAACTGGTTTGCTTGGTCCAGGGCTAGTCAATACATTATTAGCTATTCTTATATCTTGGTGGGTTCAGTATGCTAGGGTTGTTCGAAATCTTTCCATTGTTACACGAACCCAACCTTATATGCTTGCAGCGCAGTTAAGTGGAACTTTTGGTTTTAAGTTAATCTATCGCCATCTTTTTCCTAATACTTTTCCGTTTATAAGAGAAATGATTTTTTTAGACATGGGAATGATTATTTTAATGGTTTCTAGTTTATCTTTCCTTGGTTTAGGTGCACAACCGCCATTGCCAGAATGGGGAGGAATGATGTTGGATGGCAGAAGTTATTTTCAGATTGCACCTTGGATTACTTTGATTCCTGCTGTTTTTATCACCGTGGTTGTTATGCTGTTTTATTTTATAGGAAAGGGGTTAAAAGTGGATGATTGACCAAATGGTGCTCAAAGTGAATAATCTTACCATTAAGCGGGGCGAAAATATCCTTGTGAATAATATTTCTTTTCCTATTTATAAAGAAGAGATATTTTGTCTAGTTGGAGAATCAGGAAGTGGCAAGTCTATCACTTCACGCGCTATAATGGGTTTATTACATAAAAGTAGATTTAAAGTAGAAGGAAATATTCTATTAAATACAAGAAAAGCAATGGATTTAACGAAACAAACAGAAAAAGAGTGGCAAAAAATTAGGGGAGAAGATATAGCGCTTATTTATCAGAACCCTACCTTAGCACTTCATCCATTTTTAAAAATCGGAACTCAGATGACAGACATGCTGAGAAGCAGAAAGGAATTAAGCAAGAAAAAGGCTTTGGAGGAAATATATAAACAGCTATCTCTAATGAATTTTCCTGATCCAAAAAAAATTGCAAATTCTTTCCCTTCTCAATTAAGTGGTGGTATGAATCAACGTGTTATGATTAGCATGTCACTATTGCTTCGACCAGCTTTGTTAATAGCTGATGAACCAACAACAGGTTTGGACACAATCAATCAAAAAAAGATTATCGAGAGGCTGGTAGAGTTAAAAGAAAAATATAAAATGTCCATTTTGTTTATTACACATGATTTGCGCATTGTTAGTCAAATTGCGGATAAAGTAGCGGTAATGGAAGATGGACAATTGGTTGAAGTGGAGCCGCTTTCTGTCATTCAGAAGCGCCCGCAACATCCTTACACAAAAGAATTATGGAAGCAGCTTCCAGATTTTTGGAGAAAGGAAGAATTCCATGATTCTAGAAGTTAATCACCTTTCAGCAAAGTATCAAAATTCTGAAAAAATGGTATTAAACAGCGTGTCTTTTCTTTTAGAAAAAGGAAAAAAGTTAGGAATTGTGGGGGAATCCGGCAGCGGAAAAAGTACGCTTACTAGAATTTTAGCTGGTTTCCATCCATATGTCAGCGGGAAAGTATATGTAGAGAATCGAATGGTTAAGGCAAGTATAAAGGATAGAAACTGGCTAAGTAAAAAAATGCAGTTGATTTTTCAGAATCCTCTTTCTTCCCTAGATCCTCGACAGACAGTCCGGCAAATTTTAGAAGAGCCTTTGGTTAACTTCTCTTCTTTATCTGCTAAAGAACGCAAACAAAAAATAAATGCTATTTTAAAAGAAGTCAATCTCCAAACAAATATTTTGGAAAAGAGAAGCGCTGCATTAAGTGGAGGACAAGCACAACGAATATGTATTGCTAGGTCCTTGCTGGCAAATCCAGAAATTCTTATTTGTGATGAACCTGTTACAAGTTTGGATATGACAACACAGATAAAAATAATACAGCTGTTAAAGAATCTCGTAGAGGAAAAGAAATTATCGATTATTTTCGTTTCACATGATATTTCGCTAGTGCTGGAATTGTGCGACGAGGTTTTAGTGCTTAAAGAAGGCAGAACAGTAGATTATTTTGCAGCAAAAGAGTGGGGAAATGTGGAAAGACACCCCTATACAAAAGAGTTAATTGAATCGACTAAGATTATTTGATTTTCTGAAATTAAATAATCTAAAAGCAGCTTAATAAATGTTTTAGAGGCATGGAAGAAACTAAAGAATAGAAGAAAAATATATTAGGTAAGTTTAATATTGTGTTCTCTTTTATAGTTAAGGATTTGTATTTTAAATATTTTTTATTATGGAATTCAGTATGATAAGCCCACCTGCTATGCGGGTGGGGAATAATTGTTATACAAAAAGCTCACTATCCGTTTTATATTCAACCTTCTATTAATAACCATTCTTGAATTTGTTTGTCTTCTCCTTTTTCTTTCGTTGTTAATATTTTGTTATTGTTTTTGATTTATATAGTCAAGAAATTCTTTTATTTTATTTGCCTTTTCAACAGCGTAGATAATATAAACGAGTCTTGCTGGAATTGCATAAGAAGATTTTAATTTTATAGGTAAAAGCTGCCCATTATTAATATATCGTCTACTTATGCTATCTAATAAAAAACCAATGCCTTTTCCTTGCAGTATGAATTGTAATACAATAGCTAAATTATCAACTCGTATTCTTATGGTATCTTGCTTTCCGATTTCCTCCTCAAACCATTCTGTAAAGGGCATTCCCCAATGAAAATGTATATAGGGTAAATCTAATGTGCTAATGGTACCTAGTCTTTTGACTAACTTGGGAGAACCCACTAATTGTATGGATTCTTCTTTATAATGAATCGTTTTAAAAAAGGGTGTGCATGGAGGACTATTTACAAAGCCAATATCAATCGATCCATTTTGAATTTTAGGAATGATATCATATGTATGTCCTGTTATCAGTCGTAAGTTTATGTCTTGGTATTCCTGAGAGTATTCGGTTACTTTATGAAAAACATTTGTGCTCCAAAGAGAGTTAAGAGCTCCTATGGTTAAGGTTTCGCGATATCTTGGCTGCAACCGAACAGCTTGAATCCCTGCCGTCAAAGCTTTAATAGAAGCTGTGCATAATCATAAAAAATTTTACCTGCCTCTGTTATCTCCACACTTCTTGTTTTTCTCGTGAAAAGTTTTTCTCCCACTATAGCTTCTAATAGATTTATAGACAAAGTGAGGGCGAATTTATAAATGAAGTTAGAATGTTGTAATATTAGTTTTCAATATGAAAATAATAATATAATTTTGGATAATGTCAATCTATCTATGGAATCCGGAGAGGTAGTAGGTCTATTAGGCCCAAGCGGTTATGCGAAAAGTACGTTGGGGAAAATTCTTGCTGGACATATAAAACCACATCAAGGAAAGGTAATTCTAGATGAAAACCCTATAAAAAAAACTGGTTTTCAACCTGTTCAAATGATTTATCAACACCCAGAGCAAGCTGTAAATCCAAAATGGAGAATGGAGAAATTGATGAGGAGTTAAGAGAGAAATTAGGAATAAATCCTCATTTCTATAGCAGATGGCCAAATGAATTATCAGGCGGTCAATTGCAAAGGTTTTGTGTAATGAGAGTCTTGAATCCTCAAACAAAATTTATTATACCAGATGAAATTAGTACAATGCTTGACACTATTACGCAATCTCAGATATGGAATGTTATTTTGGAGTATGCTAAGAAATATAATATAGGTATCCTTACGATAACGCATAATCCACATTTGGCTAAAGTTATATGTACTAGAGTTGTAAAGGTAGAAGATCTATAAAAGGTAAGAAGAAATTTAAAAAGCATGTAGGATTAGTTCAATAAGGAACTTATTCTACATGCTTTTTGTATTAGCATAAGATATTAATTTATTGATTATAATCTTTGTAGTATATTAGAACAAATAATAAAAAGAATGTATTATCCATAAATTTAAAGGAATATGTAGTAGTAGTAAAGGATTTATGACTTGTTATCACCTGCTCATATAACTGACTTAATATGATACTTTCAAATGGTACAAACAATGGATTGTATAAAGAAGGCTGTAAAATTTTCATTTGGAAAATGTGATTATATCAGTAGTAGATACGATAGGATATATCTTTTTTTACTTTATATGTAAGGAAGAGGTTAAAGTAAAGATTCTAGAATTACTATTGATTTCAAGCTTGTTAGATGTACCTAAACTTTAAATGTATGCCTTTTTTTGAATGGAATAGGAAAAATGATATTGACAAAGAATTTAGATAAATTTATTAACAGAATCAATTTTAACATTAATATCGGAATATGTTAATTACTACAATAAGATTAAAAGTGGATGTGAAAAAAATGAAAAAATAATTAAATCGTAACAATTACTATTTACAATTAAAATTAATTGCACTAAAATATGAGAAGTAAAACGAAATGATTACTATTTATTTCAGGAGGAAAAAATGAAAAAAATCTTACAGCTATTTATATTTTTGGTGATTGTTGCTGTTGTGGCAGGGTGTTCTAGCAGCAATAAGGATAAGCAAGAAAAAACAACAGGAAAGGAACTTAACCTTTTATTTAATTTTGCAACTAGTACGCTAGATCCTAATGTGGACACTACATATGCAGCAGTCAGAGCAGGCATCACAGAAACGCTTGTGAAAATGAATGATAAAAATTTAAAGATAGAGCCTTGGCTAGCAAAGGATTGGAAAAGTGAAGACGGAAAGCATTGGGTCTTTACTATAAATGATGATATGACATTCCAAAATGGGAAAAAAGTAGATGCGGAAGCAGTGAAAAGGTCCCTAGAACGTGCAATAAAAGACAATGAAGCAGTGAAAAGTGCTTTAAAGATAGTTTCTTTAAAAGCAGAAGGACATACATTAACGATTGTAACGGAAAAACCATTTCCAGAATTCCCTTCAGAATTAGTGCATCCTAATACATCTATTATAGATGTAGATGAAAAAGATTATGTGAATAACCCTATTGGAACTGGACCATTTAAAGTGGCATCCTTTACTTCAGGAAGTGCCATACAATTGACTAAATATGCTGATTACTGGGACGGGGCAGCTAAATTAGATAAAGCAACTTTTTCCTTTAATGAAGATGCAAATGCTCGGTTTTTAGCTTTAAAAGCAGGGGAGGCAGATATAACGTATCGACCGCCAGTTGAAAGTTTAGAAGAGCTGAAAGCGATAGAAGGTATGGTGGTAGAATCTGTTCCAAGCTTACGCACACATCAACTTACAATGAATTTTCAAAAAGAGACATTGCAAGATCTTAATATTAGAAAGGCGCTAGACAGTTTATTAGATAGAGAAGAAATTGTTGGTTCTATTCTAGAAGGACAAGCTGAAGTAGCAAAAGGACCATTTTTATCTACCTTCTCTTTTGCAGCTGATCAAAAAGAAAAAACATATAGTTTAAAAGAAGCAAAAAAATATCTGGAAGAAGCAGGATATCAATTAGTAAAGGGTGTGATGAAAAAAGATGGCAAGGCATTAACATTTAAATTATTAACTTATCAAGCAAGACCTGAACTGCCGATGATTTCACAATTAGTGCAATCTAATGCAAAACAAATAGGAGTAAATATAGAGATTCAGCAGGTAGAAAATATTGATGAATATATGAGTACTAATAAAGATTGGGATTTAGCTACTTATAGCAGTTTAACCGCTCCAAGGGGAGATGCTGGTTATTTTCTAAATGCTACTTATTCGCCAACTGGTGCTCTAAATTATGGAAGTGTAAATAATAAAGAATTGATTGCTAAATTAGAAACTCTTAATCAAACAGTAGATGCGGAGCAACGTGATGAACTTGCAAAAGACATGACGACTATAATTGATCAGGAGTATTTACATTCCTTTATCGTACATCCCAATGCAATTGTTGCATATAACGGTAAGAAAGTACAAAATTGGGTAACAACGAAGAGTGAATATTATATGTTAACAAATAAACTGGATGTGAAATAATGCTGAAATTAGCAGGAAAAAGACTTTTGGAAGTCATTTTGTTTTTTGTTATTCTCTCATTTGTTAGCTTTCTTTTAATTAAGCTTACTCCTGGTGATCCTGTAAAATCGATTCTTCGTGTAGATGATGTTGCCGTTAATACAGAGCAAATCGAAGAATTACGAACAGAACTAGGGTTTGATCAGCCAATTCCTATGCAATATTGGAATTGGCTGACTAATTTTTTTCAGCTTGATTTTGGAAATTCCTATATAACAAATGAACCAGTGCTGGATATTCTTTTTTCTCGGCTGCCTGCAACGTTGGAATTGACTGTTTTCTCTTTGCTTGTTATGTCATTGATCGCTGTCCCATTAGGATCCTTATCTGCGCTTTATAAAAATAGTTGGATTGATCAGCTAAGCCGTTTGCTTTCCTTAATTGGCTCTGCGGTTCCGAGTTTTTGGCTGGGATTAATTTTTATTGACCTATTTGCCGTCAAGCTAAATATTTTTCCGACGATGGGGAGGGACGGATTCTCCTCTATTATATTGCCATCCCTAACTCTTGGCATTGCAATGGCTTCTGTATATGTCCGATTAATACGTTCAAGCTTGTTAGAAACAATGGGGCAAGACTTTATAAAGGCCGCACGCTCAAGGGGGTTATCAGAAAGCAGGATATTTTTTGCACATGTATTTAGGCATAGTTTAACTCCAGTGATTACGGTATTTGGCGTAAGTTTAGGAAGTCTGATTGGCGGTATAGTAGTAATTGAAGTTTTATTTGCTTATCCAGGGGTTGGAAAGTTAGTTGTTTCAAGTATTACCTCAAGAGATTACCCCATTATTCAAGGATATATTTTACTAATGGCCATTATCGTTTTTGTTATAAATACGCTGGTGGATGTGTCTTATCGCTACTTAAATCCAGAAGTACGCTTGAAAGGGTGAAATAAGCAATCATGAAGAAAATCGCTCATTCTCAGAAAATAAAAACATCTTTGTTGATATGGATAGGTTTAGGAGTTATTGCTCTTATTATATACTGTCTGATTTTAAACCATGATCCCAATTTTGTTAACTTTAAGGACAAAATGCTGCAGCCAAGTTTTGTTCACCCATTTGGTACAGACCACCTTGGCAGAGACGTATTGACAAGAATTTTACTTGGTTCCATTTATACAGTTGGTTATAGTGCTTTGGCATTAGTGGGAGCCTTGCTAATAGGTGTTCCAGTTGGAATTATTGCTGGTTTTATCGGAGGAAAAATAGATCGTTTTTTTATGCGAATAGCAGATGCCTTTTTATCGTTTCCTGATACGATTATTGCCATTATTCTTAGTGGACTTTTAGGGCCTAGTATTATCAATTTATTAATCGCTGTCATATTTGTTAAGTGGGTAGGTTATGCCAGACTAGTCCGCAGTACGGTCATTTTGGAAAAACAAAAGGATTATGTGATGCAAGCAAAAATAAATGGATTAGGCTCTTATCAAATAATGAAAAAACATTTAGTGCCGCATGTGATTGGAAATGTGTTTGTTTTAGCAAGCTTAGATTTAGGAAAAATAATTTTATTACTATCAGCTCTTTCCTATATTGGACTAGGCGCACAACCGCCAACACCGGAATGGGGTGCTATGCTAAATGAAGCAAAAGCAAATTTTCAATCTAATAGTCTATTAATGATATTTCCAGGCATAGCAATTATCACAGTTGTTCTATTTTCTAATTTATTAGGAGATTATTTGCGTGATAAATATGATGTGAAAAGAGAGGTATAAACATGTCGGTTTTATCGATTAAAGATTTATCCATTCATCATAAAATGGAAACATTAGTACGATCAGTTTCATTTGAAATAGAAGAAGGAGAATGGCATGCTCTTATTGGACAAAGCGGAAGTGGAAAAAGTTTAACTGCTTCTGCAATTGGTCAATTGTTATCGAAGCAGTTCTCTTTTTCCGGGAGTATTTCTTTAAAGGGTCAATCATTATTTGACTTATCAAAAAAAGAGCTGAGAAATATTCGAGGAAGGGAAATTTCTTATATATTCCAAGATTATACTAGCTCTTTTACCCCGTTTTATACAATTGGCAAGCATTTTGATGAATATATCAAAACACATCTTTCCCTAAACAAAAAAGAAAGGCGAGAAATGGCCACTTCAGCACTGGAGGCTGTGAATCTTGAAGGAGAAAGAGTGTATAAAAGTTATTCTTTCCAGATGAGCGGAGGACAGCTCCAACGTGCAGCTATTGCTTTAGCTATGCTTTTAAAGCCTAAACTATTGATTGCCGATGAACCGACAACTGCACTAGATAGCGTGACTTCAAAGCATATTTTAGAGTTGATACAAAAATTAAGAGTGGAGACAAAGTGCTCTGTTCTTTTTATTACTCACGATTTAAGACATGCAAGGAAGTATGCAGATCATATTTCTGTCATGAAAGAAGGAGAGATTATCGAAAGCAATGCTAAAAAAGAAATAATTTATGCACCTAAGCATCCGTATACAGCACAACTGTTATCCGCCATACCAACCATATCGGATAGAGTATCAGCATTAGAAAATGTGGAGGTCTTGTATTAGTATGGACGTATTAAAAGTAAAAAATCTAAATAAAAATTATAAAAAGAAGGCATCCGTTTTAAAGGATATTACTTTTCAAATCAAGAAAGGAATATGTGTAGGGTTAGTAGGGGAAAGCGGCTGTGGAAAAAGCACTCTAGCTAGATGTATATTAGGAATAGAAAGTATAGACAGTGGAGAAATAGTATTATTTAATACACTACTTGATCAAAATAAGGATATGGGGTCGTTAAGGAAACATGTACAGGCTGTCTTTCAAAATCCAACCAGTTCTTTAAATCCCAAATTAAAGATAAAGGATAGTCTTCTAGATCCATTTATACAATTTGAGTCACAGATACAGCTGCGTCACTTAAACTACCAGAACCAAGAGCAGTTTGTTCGAGATTTGTTAGATATGGTTGATTTGCCAAGTAGAATGGCTAATGCTTACCCCCATGAATTGAGTGGAGGGCAAAAACAGCGAGTGGCTATTGCCAGAGCAATTAGCATTGAACCAGCTTTATTATTATTAGACGAGCCTACTGCAAGTTTAGATGTTTTCTCACAGAACCAGTTTTTGAAGTTATTGGAACAACTTCGTGTAGAACTAGAATTATCGTATTTGTTTATTTCACATGATTTAGCTGCTGTGCATATGATTAGTCAACAAATCATGGTGATGAAAGAGGGAAGTATAGTAGATTCATTTAATAAAGAAGCTTTATTATTAAATAGCAGAAACTCTTATACAAAAGAATTGATTTCTGTTTTTGAAGAGTAGGAGAATCATATGACACATAAGTATTATCTATCCCTCGCTATCCCACTTATTATTTCAACCATTACGGTTCCTCTTCTTGGTGCTGTAGATACAGCTGTAGTCGGCCGAATTCCAAATCCTGCTTATATTGGCGGAGTTGCTGTAGGAACGGTCATTTTTAATACAATGTATTGGCTATTTGGATTCTTGCGCGTCAGTACATCTGGATTTGCAGCACAGGCAAATGGAGCAGAAGACGATTTGAAAAGTGCTATGGCATTATTTCGTCCCATGGTTATTGCTCTATTAGTGGGTTTGCTGTTTATTTTATTTCAAGATGTCATTTTATATTTTGCGCAAGTTTCTTTGGGGATAAAAGGGGAAGTCAAGGCAGTAAGTGCTGACTATTTTTTTATACGCATTTGGGGTGCTCCTTTTACATTGATGAACTATGTTATCCTGGGCTGGCTCCTGGGAATGTCCCATATTAAAAAAACCGTTTTTATACAAATTATGATGAATATGATCAATATCATTCTAGCGTATTTGTTTGTCATTCTTTTGGGGTTTGGAGTAAAAGGAGTAGCAGCTGCCACCTTAATTGCTGAAATGGCCGCTTTTTTGGGAGGCATTTATTTCTTATTTAAAAACGATAAGCTTCGAATAGATTTCCACTTAACTATTTTAGGGAAAGAATTGCTAGATAAAGCTCCTTTAAAGAAAATGATGGCTGTCAATCGCGATTTATTTATGCGTACGATTTGTTTATTATTGGTATTTAATGTTTTTACAGCAAAAGGTGCTGCATATGGAACAGAAATATTAGCCGCAAACGCTATTTTAATTCAAATTCATTACATAATGGCTTATTTTTATGATGGTTTAGCAAATGCTTCTAGTATATTAACTGGTAGAGCAGTAGGGCAAGGAAATAAACAGCTTTATAATAATACGGTAAAAAAATCGTATCAATGGTCGATTTTATTTTCTATTGCCATTTCCCTTTTTTATTTCTTATTTAAAGAAAATATTATTCCCCTCTTTACAATCGTAAAAGATGTGGTAACGATTAGCAAGGAATATGAATATTGGCTTGTTTTATTCCCGATTTGCTCTTGCTTTGGCCTTGTATTTTACGGAGTATTTACAGGTGCTACAGAAGCAGGCTTGGTCAGGAACTCGATGATTGGATCTGTACTGATATTTTTTCTTGTACTTTTTCCATTCACCCATTATTGGGGCAACCATGGATTATGGTTTTCTTTTATTGTGTTTAGTTTGTGCAGATCCCTGCTTTTAATAAGATATCTACCAAAGTTAAAAGAGAAAATAGTATTTAAAGAATTAGAATAATAAATAAAAAAATATTCTATATTAATAAGCATAAAAACTATAGAGCTATTTTAAGGGAAGCCATATTGTAACTACAGACTATAGCCAAGAATATTTTAAGCTTTTTGCTATAGTCTGTAATTTTTTTGAAAACTAATCAAATAAGAAGAATATCTTTCTTTTTTTCTTCGTATAATTAATAGACAAAAGATATCAGGAGATGATGGGGAAAAGAAAAAACTTTTTTAAGAGAATGTTTGGTTATAAATTTATAGTAAGTAATTTAGAAAAAATAATTTAAAGACGAGCCTCTTATACCTATAGCTTCCTATTTTCATATAATATACAGATAATAGCCTATTGGAAAGGAAGTGTTATAATTTATAAATCGTAATCATTTCTATTTGTATTAGAGTTAGGATGGAGAAAAAAGAAATGTATTCATGTTTTAATTTTTTATGAAAATTTAAAACAAATTGGGGGAAAACAACTAAAGAAAAAGGAAATTTGATAATAGAACCTATTTATTCAGGACAAGTTCAACTTGCTTCTATTGATTTATGCCTTTTTAATAGTAGAGGAGCATAAAAATTCATGTATTTCCTTAGTCACTCCGAGAAGTTGTATTTAGATGGTAATAGTTCATCAGTTTCTAATAACCAATGCTATCTAGAACAAAAGGTAAAGCAAAGTAGATAAACCTTTTGTTCTAGAGTCCATTAGTTTATTTAATATAAATAGCGTTATTTAGTACAAAAAATTTTAAGAATAGTTTTCGTATGTAACATTAGGATTTTGTATAAGACAGTTTTGCATAAGCGTCATGAAGGTGAATGGATTCTTCATTCCGACATTCTATTACAAAGGATTTTACCCAATCTGCTTCATACAAGTCAGCAGCGACAAGACGAATTAAATCTTCAACAAAACGAGGATTTTCATAGGCTTGTTCTGTTACCTTTTTTTCGTCTGGTCTTTTTAGTACAGGATGAAGCATAGAGCTGGCATTTGATTCTACGATGTGAAGAAGTTCCTTTTTTAAATCTGTTGGCCAGTTTTGATGAACAGGCAGCTCAATCCAAGTCTTTACAACCCCTCTCTGGTTATGGGCACTATATTCACTGATTTCTTTGGAGCAAGGACATAGGGTAGTTATAGCAGATTCCAGGCCTATAAAGAAATTCCAGCCTTTATCTTTTTCGAAAATAATCTCCATAGAAACCTTGGAATGCATGAGTCCCTTTTTGTTTGTCACAGGTGCCATTCTTTCAAAATACCAAGGAAATGACACGAAAAGAGAGGATTTATTTTGTTCCATTTTTTCTGCCAGCTCCCTCGTAAAGGCTTGAAGGGATTCTATTTCAAGTATCCAACCGTTTTGATAGTATTCTTCTAATAATTCAGTAAGTCGACTCATGTTAATTCCTTTTTTATCACTAACAAGATTGGTTGTTAGAGTAAAAGTTCCAATGGTTGTCTGAGAAGAAGGCTCCAAGGAAGACTTAATAATTATGGGATGAGAAACATTGGATATTCCAACGTGATCTATTTCAAAAAAATAATTTTTTGGAGTATTTTGAAGGTCTGACATTTTTTCTTTTTCAGTAGGTTTTGTTCGATTTTGTATAGGGTCTACGGATCCAAAATATCGGTGGCGTTCTTTTTTTTCGGGCAGTTGAATAGATGGTTTCATGTTAATTTTTAATCTCCTTTGAAAATCGTAATCATTACAATTTATTATATCGACAATATAAAAAAAATCAATATTTAACATATACAAAAGGTTACTGTGATTAAATTTGCAGTAAAACTTCTTTTGCCTTAGTGAATATGTCCATTCTTTATATAAAGTGAAATCTCAATCAGTGAGGGTTTCACTGCCCGTTACTGCCGGATAAAATCCCACCATTTTGGTGTTCACATATTTGATTAGGTATGTAAACTTTTTGTTTTATAAAACCGAGGGAAGCTGCAATAAATTGGGAGGGAGCAAGAGGAAATAAAAGAGAAGGCAGTACATGAAAGCAGAAATGGCAGGAATCAGAGATTAATTTATTTAAAGGAGCGTTGAGTAATGAAAATACCTGTATATATAATCAGCGGTTTTTTAGGAAGCGGCAAAACAACTATCTTGTTAAATTTATTGGAAGAATGTAAAAAAAACAATCGGAGACCAGGTATTATATTAAATGAATTGGGAGAAGAAAATGTTGAAGGTCACTTGTTTAAAGAACAAAATATCCAGGAATTATTAAATGGATGCATATGTTGTTCGATTCAAGAAGATTTAAAGAAAACGTTAGATTATTTTGCTAATGAAACAGAAAAAAATCATATTGATATATTATTTATTGAAGGAACTGGTGTAGCAAATCCAATAGAAATAGAAGAAGTACTTTTATCCCCAAAATATTTAGCCATTTTTCAATTGCAATCGATGATAAGTTTAGTTGATGTTAGCAATTATTTGGAATATCAAAGCATATTTTCTACTACAGCAGAAGTAAGAAAATTACTTCGAGAGCAAATTTCCAGTGCCACCATTGTTCTTTTAAATAAAATAGATTTAGTGGATGATAAAATATTGAGCAAAGTACAGAAAAAGATAAACGATCAAGTGAAGCCATTGGCGCCCATTATAACAACTACATTTGGAAAAGTTGCTATTCAGGAACTTCTAAAGAAAAGGTATAATGTATTTCATATAGCAAATCCAGAAATGCCAGCAAATGCAAGCTGTTCTCTATATGGATCAAGCTGTAATCACAATCATAGTCATAAAAACAATCATTTTTCTATTAATGCGCTGAAAATAGATAAACCCCCAGCAATGAATAAAGGCAAGCTAGAGAAGTGGCTAAAAAAAATTCCGGGAAATATTTTGCTAAGAGGGAAAGGCATTATAAAAATAGAGGGGAAATCTGGGTTATTCAGCTTTCAATATTCTTCTGGCAAGCTTGCAATCCAAAAAATTAACAACGAGCTGGACAATCAACTTACTATAATATTAGTTGGCAGCCAGTTAAATAAAGATGAAATCCTTGTGAGCTTTAATAAAACTTTTGCTATTAATAAATAAGTAGAATTTTCTTATAATAGCCAGTAAAAAAGAGTTATTTAATTCTATTTACTGGCTATTATTCTTGCATTCATCCAAGTAGCAGATTCTATCTTATTATTTGTTTGTCGACTTGTAAATTTTTTGACAATACGTTATTTTTATAGTAAGTTTAAATCAGAATAATTACGATTTGTGGAGGGTATAATGAAAAATGCATCGAAGTATTCTTTTTTTCTATTATTGTTAATAATAGTAGCAAGTTTAGTAGGCTGTTCATCTAATAGTCTTATTGCCAATACATCTGAAAAAGAGAAGAATACACCGGATAACGAAAAAACTGTTTTGGATGATAAAGAATCGAAAGAAATTATAAAGGAAAAAACAGCAGACCAAGCTGATGAAGAGAAAGAAGCTGTACGTAAAGAGATAGATTGGAATAATCCCTCTAATGGGACCTATCCAGACATCAAAAACGCTCAGTCTCTTTGGATAGATGTTTCTGTGGATGATCAGAAAGTATATATAAAAAATGAAAACACTATTTTATATACAATGGTTGCCTCTACTGGACTGGATACAAATCCAGATAATTCTACCCCTAAAGGGACTTATTACATTGAACCAGAACGTGGGGAGTGGTTCTTTTCTTCTGGCTATAAAGAAGGCGCAGAATATTGGGTGTCTTGGAAAAATCATGGGGAATTTCTATTTCATAGCGTTCCTATGGATGAAAATAAGCAAGTAATAAAAGCAGAAGCGGAGAAATTAGGAGAAAAAGCTTCTCATGGCTGCATTCGCTTAACAGTTTCTGATGCAAAATGGATTTATGATAATATTCAAACAAATACTAAGGTAGTAATCCGCAGTTAAAAAGGAAAATCGATTTGGTTAAAAGGCTGCCAATTGATGTGAACCCCAAAAGTTAGATTTTATTCTAACTTTTGGAGTTCATTACAAATTAGGTGACCTTTTTGTATTTGCTAGTAATTGATAAACAAAAATATATATTAGTGAAGTGGTATGAGCTTATTATAAAGAATGTAAGAAAGTACCATAATATTTGTAGATGTGATCTGCTATTTTTATTTTCTTGCAAAAAATGTTGCAAATTCTTGTTTTTTAAATTATAATATTTAATTGTTATACAAACTATCAAAAGATGGATTATCTAATTTTTATCAGTAATCATTTTTTTTGATTTATAAATCGTAATTATTACGATTTATATCCAGTAGATGAATGCTTGAATTTAGTTTTTAGCAATAAGGAGTGAAACTATTGAGTAGTAAGAAAATCCCAGTTACAGTACTAAGTGGCTATCTTGGTTCAGGCAAAACTACTTTGCTTAATCACATTTTATTTAATAAGGAAAACCTAAAGGTTGCTGTTATCGTCAATGATATGAGCGAGGTCAATATTGATGCTTCTTTGGTGAAACAGGGAGGGTTTTCTAAAACGGATGAAAAGTTGGTAGAAATGCAAAATGGCTGCATTTGCTGTACGCTTCGGGAGGATTTAATCATCGAAGTAGAAAAACTTGCAAGTCTGGGCGACATTGATTATATCGTGATAGAATCAAGTGGAATTAGTGAACCTATTCCAGTTGCTCAAACATTTACCTATGTAGATGACAGTATGGGAATTGATTTATCTAAATTCTGCAGACTAGATACAATGGTAACGGTATTAGATGCTAATCGGTTTTGGCATGATTACGCTTCGGGAGAAAGTTTGCTAGACCGAAAACAAGCAGTTGATGAATCAGATGAAAGAGAAGTAGCTGATTTATTGATTGATCAAATTGAATTTGCTGATGTCATTTTATTGAATAAAGCAGATTTAGTTTCTGAAAATAAGCTTCATGAATTGAAGGCTGTTCTCCAAAAGTTTAATCCAGGGGCAAGGATAGTGGAAAGCGAATATTCTCGAGTGCCTCTAGACCAAGTATTAAATACAGGATTATTCGATTTTGAGGCTGCTAGTCAAAGTGCAGGCTGGCTAAAAGAGTTAAATGAAGAACATATTCCAGAAACGGAAGAGTATGGTATTTCATCCTTTGTGTATCGCAGCAATAAGCCATTTCATCCTGTAAGATTGATGGCATGGATTGAAGCATGGCCGGCCGAAGTGGTGCGGGCAAAAGGGTTTATTTGGTTAGCGACAAGAAATGATATTTCCGGGTTGCTGTCACAAGCTGGACCATCCTTAACTATTCAGGCAGCAGGCAAATGGATAGCGGCCTATCCTGAATCTGAGCAAAAACAAATTTTAGAAGAAGAATCAGAGCTTCAAAAACGCTGGCATCATACATACGGCGATCGTATGACAGAGTTAGTGATGATCGGCATTGGAATGGAGCAAAAACAAATTGAAAAAGGTTTGAATGCATGTTTACTTACAGAAATAGAAATGACGAAGGATTGGTCCAAATTTATTGATCCATTGCCTGCATTTACGATGTAGTCAACAAAATACAATATTATATTTAGGAGGAAATAAATATGAGAGTAAATATTACATTAGCATGTACAGAAACAGGAGATAGAAATTATATCACAACAAAAAATAAACGAAACAATCCTGATCGCATTGAATTGATGAAGTATTGCCCACGTTTAAAAAAACGCACTTTGCATAGAGAAACAAAATAGATTATTAAAATCTTTTTTTAAATAGAAAATTATAAAATTTAAATCGTAATGATTTCGTTTTGTTAGAAACAGAAAATGAAGGAGGAAATAAACATGGCAAAAAAATCGAAAGTAGCAAAAGAAAAAAAACGTCAAGCAATGGTGGAAAAATATGCAGCTCTTCGAATGGAATTAAAAGAAAAGGGGGATTATGAAGCACTTGGAAAACTGCCAAGGGATTCTTCGCCAACTCGTTTGAAGAATCGATGTGAAGTAACTGGCAGACCAAGAGGCTATTTAAGAAAATTCAAAATGTCCCGTATTGCTTTTAGAGAATATGCTCATAAAGGACAAATTCCAGGAGTTAAAAAAGCAAGCTGGTAATAAAGCACTTGAACAGCCGCCAAATTCTTACATTTGGCGGCTGGATCTTTAAGCTAAGGTTGGAGGAATAGTAAATGAGTTCAATAAATCCTATTTTAGTTCAATTTTTGTATCGTAGTGCCATAGCAAATCTGTCAGATAAAAAACGAGAAATTTATCAGTACATAGAGAGGAAAGAAGATGAGTTGGAGAAGATTGCTCGTAATGAAAAGCAGTTTATTCAGCTTATGCATGAAAAATCTCCATTTAAAGAAGCTGCAGATTATTTTTCACTTGATATTTCGTCGATTAAAGAGGTAATGGATGAGGCACAAGCTGAAATAGATTTGATGATAATGGAAAGAAGCAATCGAATGAGATGGATTGATTACACAGGTGCAAAAAAAAGTTTCCGCAGAAAAAAAAGTAAAGAATGGACTTTTATATTTGTATCTTAATATTGCTTTTTAAGATGAGAACTATCTGATACAGTTTTTATCAACATTATGAGAAGGAGCCATTTTAATGTTTGAATGGGTAATTATTGGTGGAGGCATACAAGGAGTAACACTGGCTGCCTTGTGCAGAGTGTGGTTATCCAATAATATCAAAAGCATTACAATGGGGTCCGGATTTATATGTTACAGGTGCTTTAGCTGAATTGGAAATAGGGCCGATTGCCCGCAATATATCGGGGGCTAGGCAAGCAGCCGAGCGCATTGTAAGTTATATCTAAAGCAATATATTTTTAGGGAAAAGAAAGGAAGAATAAAAGTGAAAAAGATACCAGTGACAGTTTTAAGCGGCTATTTAGGTTCAGGCAAAACAACTTTGCTTAATCATATTTTGAATAATCGGGATGGTCTGAAGGTTGCCGTAATCGTTAATGATATGAGTGAAGTCAATATTGATAGTGAGTTAGTTCAAACACAGGGCGGCTTTTCCAGAACGGAAGAAAAATTGGTTGAAATGTCAAATGGATGCATTTGCTGTACTTTACGGGAAGATTTGCTGGTAGAAGTAGAGAGGCTGGCCAAGCAAGGGGATGTAGACTATATTTTAATCGAGTCTTCTGGGATTAGCGAACCAGTTCCTGTTGCTCAAACTTTTTCTTATATTGATGAAGAACTAGGAATTGATTTAACAAGATTCTGCAAACTAGATACAATGGTGACAGTAGTGGATGCCAACCGTTTTTGGCATGATTTTGAATCAGGAGATTCTTTGCTTGAACGTAAAGAGGCTGTTGGAGAAGCGGATACTCGAAATATTGCCGACTTGTTAATTGATCAGATTGAATTTTGTAATGTTTTAATTTTAAATAAATGTGATTTAGTAGAAGAAGATGCCTTAGAAAACTTAGAAAAAGTAATTAGAACCTTGCAGCCTGAAGCAAACATTATCCGTACAGTAAATAGTATGGTAGATCCGAAAGAAATTTTGCATACAAATCTATTTGATTTTGACAAAGCAAGTGAATCAGCTGGATGGTTAAGAGAGTTAAATATAGGGCCAGCAGAGCATACACCAGAAACAGAAGAATATGGAATAAGTTCCTTTGTTTATACTAGCAAAAAACCATTTCATTCAGAACGATTTAATGATTGGTGCGGATATATGCCAATTCAAATTGTTCGAGCAAAAGGGATAGCATGGTGCGCATCTAGAAATAACTTAGCGCTTTTATTATCACAAGCAGGCCCTTCAGTGAAAATTGAACCGATTTCTTACTGGGTTGCATCTCTTCCAGAAGCCAGACAAAAAGAAATATTAAAATATAATCCAACTTTGAAAGAAAATTGGGATGAAAAGCATGGTGACCGCCATACCAAATTAGTATTTATTGGAATGAATTTGGATGTAGAATTAATTAAAAAAGAACTGGATGAGTGCTTGCTGACAGATGCTGAGTATAAGGATGATTGGTCTAAGTTAAGCGATCCTTTTCATTGGCAAGTATCTTCTAATTAAGGGCATGAGAGGTCAGTTTTATAATTGATTTTACGTTTATATATAATAGTAGAAAGTAGGAGATATAAAACGTAATGATAACTATTATTAAAAAATGAATGAATAAAAATTTAAGAAAAGTATCGTTTTGCCTTCTTTATCCTAATGATTCCTATAATAAAGTTGTTTGATTTTATTCCGCCAAAGCATGCGTTAATGGAATAAGAAAAGGGGCTTTATTATGGTTTTTATTCAAAAGGAATGCTGCCCTGATAGTGGAACAAAAAAGCTGGAGATAACCAATTAAGTCTTCAGCTTTTGCTCCGTTTTTCGCGTTATTAAATTGCTGATTTTTTTCTTAAAAAGGTTTCAAAAGGTCCTCTTATAGATCTTTGATGCATATAATTAGCAACTAATACTGAAAGAATCCAAACGAAAACCGCAATCAAATCACTCCCGAATTGCCTAATGTGTCCACCAAGGCCGCCAGCATAAGGAGCTAAAATGAAAACAAACAGAATAGACTGAAATAAATAAAAACTTAATGAACGTTGTCCAAGAGCTGCAATAGCTTTTGTAAAGCTCCCACTTTTTCCTTCCAGCTTAATGACCAGCAATCCAATCAGCGCTGTCCATCCAACTCCACCTGCATAACCAGTGATGGTATGAAGTGATTTTGCGGTTGTTTCCCATATATCATTGTAATTTGTCCAAAATAAAGAAGACATTAGGGCCATCGGGATTCCGCCAGCTGTCGATATTAAAAGTCCCAATATAGCAGCCGTAATAAGTAACTTCTTATTGCTCTTAGGGTTATCTATTACCTGAAAACGTGCCACTAAAATGCCAATTAGCAACCCGGGAATTACTTGATAACTCAGTATAGGTGTATAGAATATCCAATCAAACATTCGGGTAATAGCTGCCTCAAAAGGTTCTTTAATAGTAGCCGATGCAGTGACCTCCATATTTAATGCATCAAAACCTCTAGGCATGGTGGGAGCAAACACTCCCACCAAGATAAGAAAAAACACAGCTATTATAATAATAGTTCTATTGGATAATCGAAGAAATACACTTGCAAAAAGGAGAGCGATAAATCCATACACGCCGATAATATCCGCGAAAAAAAGAGTTGCATGGATAAAACCTATCACTAACATCCAAGCTCCTCTACGTTTAAAAATTTTTTTAGTATCCTTCCAACTGTTCCCTTTTCTCTCTTGACTTTTCATTAATTGATGAAGCCCATATCCAAAAAGGATAGCAAATAAAGGGAAGGCGCGTCCGTCAATTACAACTTGCCGAATACATACAGTTAACTGGTCAGTAAAAGTAATTTCTCGTTTAGTTGAGAATATAAATTGATTTGCATGTGCCAAAGCAATAAACAATAACATAAAACCTCGTGCTAAGTCTGGTGTTAATTTTCTTTTATTGACAAATGAAATAGTATTCATACATTTTCCTTATAATTTATTATTGTGGATCTGTTTTATCTATTCAAACAAGAAGTGAAGTATAAATCTTTTTTTGTTTTATGCCTAACTTCCCATAAAATATATCACTAATTAATGTGATGATAGCTCTCATTATATTCATCTTTTAAATATATCATAAAACAACTGAATTTATTATAGGAATGCTACTCCTATAGTTAAACAAAACAAAAACAGATAATCTATTTTTTAATAACTTTATGATGTTTTAAACGATTTTATTATAAATTAAAATACTTTATTATCTCTGCATACCTCATTGAGAATGGAAGTAAAGCCCTTGCTGTTTGTACAAATGGGAAAAGCATTTTCTTCACTAATGAGCAACACTTAAAAAATATACAAGTTATTCAAGATGAAATAGAAATGCTGCAGCCGAGCTAAAGCAAGCATCTTCATTAGCTCAAACTTAAATAAAAGGGGTGGAATTGAAACAGATGAGTATGGAAAAACAAATATTGATGGCATTTATGCTAGCAGAGATAATGCAGCCGTAGAGTCAGAAGCATCTGTTCATGCTGCAAGCGAGGAAGGAGCGGTAAGTGATTTAGCAAATGAAGGTTTTTTTAAAATTAATTTACTAGGTTTTATAGCGGAGATTAAATCTATGAAAAAAAGAAAAGTATTCCCTTGAAGGAATGAAACATACGTACTAAATGTTTTGAAGAACGCTTTTATGTGATAGATTCAGGGCACTAAGATTAAAAAGTGATCCTAATTTATCACAGCAAACGAAGCATTAGTCAAAAGAACCGTTATTTTCATTAATCTTTTTCTAAAAATAACGGTTTTTGTTTGTTTTTGTATAAGAAGGAAAAGTTGTTTTTTTATTTGAAAGCTAACAACCTTATTGTTAATTTATAAAAAATGAAGAACATTATGGCCTATCATTAAGATACTACCAAGTAAAATGGAGGTTATTGCTTGCCGATAAAGGAATTTCCAGGCTTGCGCTAATCCTAATTCCTTCCATATTGTTGATAAAGTAACAATACAAGAGGTTAGAGTTGAAGCAAGGAAAACCAGCAAAAATAATTGAAAATGAGATAATACAGAAAATAGTTCTCCATTTCCTTTGTTTATCATAAGAATGCCATCTTTTCTAATAATGGAAAATGCTAAGGCAGCTGCTCCTTCTATTGGAAGATGCAACAGATATAACAGCGGATAGAAGATTATAGATATAAACGATATAATCTTCAAGTATTGCAATAAACTAGCTACAATGCAAATAATCATAAAAATCGGCATGGCTTGTTTAAGAAATTGGAATAAATCTGCTTTTAATCGATAAGTTAGGCTTAGTAAATTGGGTTTTTGAATAAATGCTTTTCGATTAAAATTTTGTTCATGAAACGTTTGTTTATCAAACCACAATCGATTGTGGATGATTCCTCCTAATAATAGAAGCAAGATATAAGGAAAGAAAAGCGATGCTGCTTTTGCAGCATTAAAGATTGATAATGTTGCACCAATTTGATAGCTGCATGCAGATCCGAAAGAGATGAACGATATACATTGGGACCTGCTGCAGGAATGACATCCTCTACTCTGAAATACAGCCACTACATTGCATCCAAATCCTGCAATAATAGGGGCTATATCCCGCCCTGTCAGTCCCATTTTTTTTATTAATGGTTCTATACAGTCTATAATTCGATCTTTTAATCCTGTTTCTTCTGTTAATGCTTTACTGCAACTAATTAATAGTACAACCGGAAAAGCCCAAATAAAAGAATAGATCCCCAATGTCAGCAGCCCATAATCATCTATGAAAATTGTTTGGATGATTCTAGGACTGCTATTGAACAAGGATTTCACCTTATCAATAAAATAAGCATCTACGACTGGCTGAATAAAGTTAGAAAAATAATAGGCCAACATAACTGGAATTAAAAACATAGCTACTAAACTTAATAAAGCTAAAATTGTTCCGAAATATTTTTTTTCAAAGAAAAGGGAAGGTGGATCTATTTTGTTTATTGGTAAACTTAGTAGTTTTTTTAACTGAAAATCCTTTATTGTGTCCTCCTCGCTAACGCATTCTAACACTAAATCAATTGTATTATTGGCCAATTTGCGAGTATCTACAATAAAAATTGGCAGCTTCTTTTTTATTATTTGGCTGGAAAGCAACTGTTTTCCTTCTGATGGCATTTTGTCTGAAAAGGTGACAAAAAGAATGAGTTTTTTGGTCGTTTTTTCAATGAAAGGATATAATTTATCTAACTCTTCTATAAAATGAGTACCACGAACCACTAAAAAAATGGTGGATGCATTTTTTATTTCTTGTTTTACTATATTTTGCGTTTGGGAGTCCGTATGATTGATCCCCGGTGTATCGCTTAAAAATCCATAAGGGAAGGGGGTGCTGGAAATACTGACGGTCGAACCTTTGACATTTGTTTCATCACCCATCTTTTTACCAGACAGCCGAGAAAATAAGGTGGTTTTGCCAGAAGATTCAAATCCAATAATAACTGCATTCCTATGGTGAATGCGTTGGTTGGCTAGCATTCACAATTCACCTCGCAGCATGATAAATCTTCCAAAAACATATTATTTTGACGGTATACATCGAAGACCTCATTTGAATAGTTTATATTGCTGCGGTCTAGTATTTCTTTCGCAATAACTGCAAATCGTTGACGAAATTTGTATATATAACAGAAAATAACGTTTTGGTGTTTAACATTAGGTCCTGCTAAAAATAAACCAGATGTAATGGTTGATTCATCTTGAGAGGTTAACTTAGGGATCATTCCATTTTCCCATTCAAACAAGGATTGAATTTGTTTAACGCCCGGTATAAAGCCTGTTGCTAAGATAGGTCTTGTTTTCGAAACATGTGTTGTTCCATCTGACAAATAGAGTACATAATCACCATCTATTAGAGCTATTTTTAAAACTTCTACATTATCTAGCAGTTCTAAACGATCTGTATCATACGCAATTTCTAATCGTTCCTTTGTATAAGGAGATAAAGCTATACTTGGGTCAGCCTTAGCAGTATTCCATGTGGAAGTTCTGGAAATGACAGTAACATTCCTTTCGTTTGCAGTAAGATGATAGGCTGCATCTATTCCGCTTTCATAGCCCCCTATAACAGTAAATTCTTCTCCCTCTAATTCAGACCATGAACGAACAAATCTGTTATGTAGCGCAAGTCCGGCTCCTTCAAAGGAATTTAAATTCGGCGTTGTATATTCACCTGTTGCCCATACTACGAAAGTTGATTCAATGATCTCCTGCTCGGTATAAAGCTGGAATGTATCCTCCTTTTTTTCCGCTTTTTGAACAAATGCCTGTTTTACTGGAAGTTTAAAATGATCCACCAATAACTGCAGGTATTTAGCGTATTCTTTTCCTGTTAAATGTTCTTTTCCAAAAGTATATGCTGGAGATGTTTCGGGGGCTAATGCATTTAAATCTAACATGCCAAACCCATGTCCAGTAAAGGAAGGGGTGATAAGCTTCATTTCCTCCGGCCACTTTTGAAAACTTGCACCAATTTCCTCCTTTTCTAAAATTAAAAAATCATGGAAGTTTAATTTTTTTAATAAAATGCCTAATCCAATTCCTGATGGTCCGGCACCTACAATAATTAAATTCATTTAAATTCATCTCCTGGTCTTTTGATTAGCAAAAAAATAGCAGCTTTCTCCGTCAAATTTAAATAATTAATATTTTTTATGTTCACAATGGAGTGAGGGGAGAAAACATGTTTTACGAGTATAAAACGTAATCATTACGTTTTATAATATACATTTGGCCATGATTAGTCAACTATCATTATTTATTGGCAAGGAGATAGTAAACATTATACAAAAATTATATAAAAATAACCTTCTCCTAATATTAGGAGAAGGTTAATGAAATTATTTATTATCAGTCACGCAAACTTAAATACTTATTTGACATCTAAGGGATAGACGTAAGGCTGTTTGGGTTCATTGATGGTTTTCCATTCCGTAATTTTTATCATAGGAAGTTCTGCTCCATTATAGGATGTTTTCTCTATTGTTCCCTTTGCTTCTAACCAGGTATCTTCTGCAATTGTTTTTGCTTCAGGAAACTCTGACAAAAATCCAATAATGCCGGCATCTGCTATACAATGAGTAATCAGAAATCTAGAGATTACTAATTGATTTTGCTTAAGGCCGTCCTCTTTATAAACGAATCCTTTAAATTCAATGGTTCTGCCTTCATATGTTCCTATATCAATATTAATCTTTTCATAGTAGGCGGAAAATACATCATCACTCATTTTAATGTGATTGCTTTGTTCCAGCTTCTGATTTAATGCTTGAAATTCTTCCTGGGTTATTGCCTGTTGATTTGCTAATCCAGAATCCATTTCATTATCATCTTGCACAACTTGCGAAGTGTTTTTGTTGATCTCTGTTTGAGTCACAGAAGTTTCGGCAGTGTTTTGTTGGTTTGCTAGAATGGCTGTTCCTCCTTTTTTTTCTGCGATAGATGCATCAAGAAATTTAGCTGGAAGGAAATAGCCAGTAACTAAAGGAAACACAATAATTACATAAGCAAATAGTTTCTTTTTAGTAAAAGGTGAAGTTCCATGATCATGATGACAAGACTGACTGTCATTATGATTGTTATGATCGCACGCGTGATTATGCTTTTTCTCTATTGTCCTTATTCTTGTAATTTGAATAATGCTTAAAATAAAAAATATAAAAGAGGCTACTATACTTAATTTTACATATTTAGGGTTAATAAATTTTGCAATTTCTCCAGAATAATTCAATTTAAAGAGCAAACCTGAAAAAACAAGCAGTATAAATGCCCTGAAAGCTTGCTGAAAATTAATTTTCACGTTCTTTCCTCCTTATATAAAAATTTGCGATAGCATGATGACAATAAAAACGGTTGATGCAATAAGACCTAACAATCCTATTACAAACTTAAACCGAAAAACTCCGAGCATCATGAGTGTATTTTTTAAATCCATCATCGGCCCAAAAATTAAAAAACCTAGAATAGACGTAATGGGAAAAATATTGCTGAAGGAAGCACCAATAAAGGCATCCGCTTCCGAGCATAATGATAATACATAAGCTAGTCCCATCATTACAAGCAAAGAGGATATAAACCCGCTTCCTGCCGCCAATAATGCTTTTGCAGGTAAAAAGGTCTGAACAGAAGCAGCTAAAAATGCGCCGATTATTAGAAATTTCACCATATCAAAAAACTCATCAATTGAATGAATAAGCATGTTCCACAGCCGTTTCAAAAAAGGCTCTTTTATAGTATGGCTAGGAGAGTGGGGGAAGCTAGCAGGAGCCTTTAGTTGGTTTCCTTTATAAATCCAACTAACAAGAAAAGCAACTACTAAAGAAACAAGAAAACCTAATCCCATTCGCAGTCCAGCAATCTTGAAACTATTTCCAAATGCCATGTATGTAGATAAAGTGACAATGGGATTAATAAGTGGTCCAGTTAGCATAAATCCCATCGCTGCATGAATTGGTACGCCTTTTTTAACTAGCCGACGCACAATGGAGACTATTCCGCATTCACATGCTGGAAACAGAGCTCCTATTATACAACTCATTATAACTGCAATAAATTTATTTTTAGGTATCCATTTTTGTATATGTTCCTCTGTTACAAAAATCTGGATAAAACCAGCTATAAGCACTCCAACTAACACGAAAGGAAGTGCCTCTATTAAAATACTAAGAAATATTGTATTTAAAGTGAGAAGTGATGGCGGAAAGTCCAGCGATACTGTATTGCTTGGGCTAAAAGACAGAAATAGGAGAAAAAAACTAATCATTAACAAAATAATGATGTAGAATATATTCCTCCTTAGCATATAAATCATAAATACCTCCTAATTGAATCTATGTTGGATTATAAGAAACATAATTAGTTAACCTTTAACATTCTAGAATAGAAGAATGTTGATGTAAAGAAAAGAAACAATACATTAGTCTTACATTTTGATGACAATAAAGGTGATGTTAGAAGATAGAAAAGTAGAATAATTGGATTTGAATAGGAGGGGAAGGAATATTGATGAAATGCTTAGAGTGGATGGATATATTGTCTGGGAGAATAAAGCAGACCATTTACCAATATGAATAATTAATATAACCGGCTAGACTCATTATTGAACTGCGTAGAATTAGAAATCAAAAGAATCCCCTTCTCCTAAAAAATAGATTCATTAAAACAGATAGATTCTCTTATGTAAAAAGCATTGCTGAACAAGGAAGCTTATGAAAGATGTTAGTTGTTCGTTAGCGTGCTACTAAACAAGCAGATAAATTGGTATTTAAAAAAATTGTCCATGCTAAACTTGCTAAGCAGGGAAAATTCAAATTCCGCAATAAGAAAAAAGCGTTTGGAAGTTTAAGTTCTCCAAACGCCTTTTTTTATGATATTGCTCCGTTCTTTAAAGCAGCGACAAACTATTAGCTATTTGCTTGTTGTTCGATATTTAGTGGTTTAGGGCGTTCACATGTGCTTTCCATTTGATAATAGGTTCCATTGATGGAGGAGTCATGGAAACCGTGCATTGCCTCTAAAACATGATAGGCAAGTTCTCCATTGGCGCGATGTTTTTCTCCAGTTAGGATAGACTGCGCCATATCGGAAACGCCTAGCCCACGGCTGTTTTCTGAATGGCTAAAGGCTAACGGAACGTCTGCAAATTCTTTTTCATTCATTTTTCGTATCCGAACAGGTCCGCCAAAAGTGTTTGGATCGGGAACTAGAAGTGTCCCTTTGCTTCCGTAAATTTCAATGGGAGGAAGGGAGGTTCCGCCAAATGCATCAAAGCTTGTTGTAATGGTTGCTATTGCGCCACTTGCGAAATCAATGGTGCCTGAAATATGGGTGGGTGTAGAAACATCAATTTTTGTGCCTGCTTTTGGTTCGCTTAGCACAATTCTTTCTGGATAGCTGATGCGGGTAGATCCAGCTAATCGTTTTATTGGCCCTAATAATGACACCAATGCGGTTAAATAGTATGGCCCCATATCAAACATTGGTCCTCCGCCTTCTGCATAATAGAAGGCTGGGTCTGGGTGCCAGTGTTCGTGGCCGCGGTTGATCATAAAAGCGGAAGCTCCGATCGGAACGCCAATTTCTCCTTTTTCAATCAGTTGGATAGCTGTTTGAATGCCAGCGCCTAAAAATGTGTCGGGAGCGCTGCCAACAAGGAGATTATGCTTTTTGGCTGTAGCGATAATTTGTTTTCCTTCTTCTCTTGTTACAGCAAGAGGTTTTTCTGTATAAACATGTTTTCCTGCTTCAAGCGCCTGAATGCACACTGCCGCATGAGCTTTTGGAATGGTTAAATTGATGACCAATTGTATATCAGAATCATAAAGCAGTTCATCAACTGTACAAGCTTTAGGAATATTATACTTTTGCGCTTGAGCTTGTGCCCGCTCTACATCAAGGTCTGCACAAGCGACAAGTTCAAGATTATCGAACTTTGGACAATTTTGCATATAAATAGAACTAATAAATCCACATCCAATGATTCCAACTTTAAGCTTTTCCATTATAGAACCCTCCATTTAATCGATTATTGGCTATCTCCCATACCGGTATAAAAACGTGCATTTTTATAGTTGGATAAAGGGGAAAGTGTTGCTCGTTGTTTTCCTTCCGCTGCCCATAAAAATCCTCGGCGCATAATAAGAGAAACCTCTGGCATTGCCACAATATCAGCTTGGTGCCCTAATGAATTATAGAAAACATTTCCTTGCCCCCAGCGTTTGGTCCAGACAACAGGCATATCAACTGCTTTGTTTGCTGTATGGGGACCATCAACTACTGGAAATCTTGTTGTTGCCAGAACTTCAATCGCTGGATCAAAATGAAGATAATATTGTTCGCTTGTTACTTTAAAATCAGTGAAACCTTCTAATAAGGGACTAGAAGAATGTTTAATGTTCACCATATATTCCACTCCATCATTTCCAGGATGTGCTACCCAGTTTCCTCCTGTGATAAATTGCCAGTCCACATTATTTCGGAAAGAATCACACATGCCTCCATGACATCCAGCTAAACCGACACCATTTATTACAGCTTCAGAAATATTTAGGATATATTTTTTTTCAATTTCTCCCATTGTCCAATGCGGAACAATTAAATCTAATGTCTTTAATTTCTCTGGATCAGCATAGGAATCTAATGAATTGGATACCTCGACTTGAAAGTTTTCCTCCTCCAAAATTCCTTTGAAAATTTCTGCAACTTGCTCTGGCTGGTGGCCATCCCAGCCGCCCCAAACAATCAACGCATTTTTTTTCATTTGTACAACACTCCTTATCAGAATTTAGTCAATAATGGAAGAATCCTTTTCATTTCAGATATCAGAAATAGTAATCCATTGCCTTTTTTTAATTGATAAATCAACCGCTTCCAAAACTTGTTGGCATTTGACCCCATCCCGGAAATTTGGAATAGGCTGTCTATCTTCACGGAAAGCTTCCATAAGCTCTACCATTTCATGAATGAATGTATGTTCATATCCGATTGTGTGCCCTGGTGGCCACCAGTTTTCCGCATAGGCATGGGCAGGGTCTGTTGCTAATACACGACGAAATCCTTGGACATCATCTCTATCATCAGTAAAATATACTTGCAGTTCATTCATACGTTCAAAGTCAAAAATTACGCTGCCTTTACTGCCATTGATTTCAAAGGAATTTGTGCAGCGATGGCCAGAAGCAAAACGAGTAGCTTCAAAACTGCCTAGCGCACCATTTGCAAATTTTGCTAAAAATAGTGTCGCATCATCAACGGTAACTTTGCCTTTTTCCCCTGATAAACTGCCAGTTGCAGATAAGCCTGTCATATTAGTGGAAATGGGTCTTTCTTTTATAAATGTCTCGTTTAATCCAATTGCTTCGGTCATGTCCCCAATTAGATAGTGGGCTAAGTCAATAAGATGTGCACCTAAATCTCCGTGAGAGCCAGAACCGGCAATTTCTTTTTGAAGTCTCCAAGCTAGGGGGAAGTTTGGATCAACCAGCCAATCCTGTAAAAAACATGCACGAAAATGATAAATATCGCCCAATCTTCCTTCATCGAGAAGCTTTTTTGCCAGCATAACGGCAGGAGCAAAACGATAATTAAATCCAACCATATGCTTTACGCCAGCCTCTTCAACGGCATCTAGCATTTCTCTAGAATCTTTCAATGTAAGCGCTAACGGTTTTTCGCAAAAAATATGTTTTCCTGCTTGGGCTGCAGCAATGGCAATTTCTTTATGCACGTCACTTGGGGCATTAATATCAATCAAATCGATATCCTCTCTTTGAAGGAGGCTTCTCCAATCCGTTGTATATTCTTCCCAGCCGAATTGTTTTGCCGCCAAAGCGACATCATTATTATTGCGGCCACATATCATTTTCATTTCAGGATGAATAGTTTTTGGGAAAAATAAAGGAATGTCACGATATGCATGACTGTGTGCTTTTCCCATAAATTTATAGCCAATCATACCAACTTTAATAGTTTCCATCGATCGTCCTCATTTCTTTGTAAGTTTTATAGAAATGGATATTTCTTGTTTAAAAGGTTAAGAGCTGCAATTCTATGGGATAAGCCGCTTTTTTACAAAAATGATGGCGGCTTATAGTTTGAAGCGTTTGATTTTGTTTAATGAAGATGCTCGTTCAATTAAAGAAACTGGCAAGCATTCATGTATTTCTGTTTTGTCATCTGTTGAGGCTAATTGAAGAACTTTTTCCGCTGCTAATTGTCCCATTTCAAAAAGTGGAACATTAACAGTGCTGAGTGGAGGAGATGTCATAGTTGCAATATCTGAATCATCATAGCCAATTAAGGAGTAATCATAGCCAGCCAGATAACCTAGTGAACTTAGCCCTTGCATAAGACCAATTGCCATTCGGTCATTTGCAGTGAAAATTGCTTGGCAATCTTCTAGCAATGAGCCTATATACATGGCTGCTTGAAAGCCGCTTTTTCGGCTATAGTTGCCTTGGAACAGCAGTTTTTCATTTAATGGAATGCCTGCTTTGGCAATCGCTTTTTTATATCCTTTTAATCGTTCGATACTGTTGGAATATTCCATCGGTCCATTTAAAAAAATAATCTGTTTATGTCCTTTATTTAAAAGGGAAGATACAGCTTCAAAACTGCCATTTATATGATCTGCATCAATGGAATGAAAAGAATATCCAGAAAAAGATTGATTGACAAGGCAATATGGCAAATTTAATTCATGAAGCTTTTCTAATGCTGCCACTTCGCCGGGAATATTTTTAGAGCCAAGAATGATGCAGCCATCTACTCGCTGGGACAGAAACAGTCTCACATAATCTTTTGGCTGATTAGCTTGCTGAAATAATAGGAGCAAACCATATCCCAATTCTCCAAGTTTGGATCCAATTCCGCTTAATAGTTCTGAGAAATAATAGGTGGACATTAAATTAACTTTTGGCAAATAAGGAACTATCACGCCAATATTATTGCTTTTTCCTCGTGCAAAGCTTTGAGCTATAGCATTTGGATGGTAGTTAAGCTCTTTTGCCGCCTGTAAAACTTTGCGTTTGGTTGCCTCGCGCAAAGGGCCAGAATTATTAAACACGCGGGAAACAGTCGCTTCAGAAACTCCAGCTAATTTTGCTACTTCTTTTCTGCTAGCTATAATACTCACCTCCTTAACTAATTATGTACACGCGTTCATTTTCGCTTTTTTTTTGTGAATTGTCAATATTAAAGTGTGATTAATTATGATATTATGTTGTTAGTCCCATTTGTATACATACTTAATCTTCTTAATTATCAATCATCAGGCCATATTGGGTTTTTGATTTCCACCTTAAGAATTATAAAAGAGGACGATAAATCTTAAGATTAGAATCTTGTCTGTAAAAGCCTGATTGTTAGTTTCTCTTTATTTGGTAGCAAGACAACAGGGAATTGGCTAAACTCATTTAAGGGGTGCAAAATTTATTGATTGGTTAACAGCTGCAACATATTAGCACTATTATCACAAGAAAAAAGTTTGTAATTCTTAGTTGTTTTACAGTACAACTAGTGCCGGTAATCTTTCTAAACCTATCTATAAAGTATAGTTAAGGAGTGATTATATTGAATATTACTAGGGAAACAGCAAATCTTGTAGTCAAGGAAACAAGGAAGCATATTGAAAGAAATATTAATGTTTTCAACTTAAAAGGAATCATTATTAGTTCAAGTGATAAAAAACGAATTAATGCTTTTGATCCAGGTGCATTAGAAGCCATACAAGCCAAAAAACCAGTCGCTGTAACACGAAAAGAGATAAGCAAATGGAAGGGAGCTGAGCTTGGCCTTAATTTGCCGATTAAAATGCAAGAACAGGTTATCGGGGCAGTTGGAATATCAGGAACTCCTTCAAAAGTAGAGCAATTCGGTTCATTGGTTGTAGGGCTGGCAGAATTAATTATTAAACAAAATTCTTTATTGAAAAATATGCAATGGAAGCATCGGACGGCTGAATGTTTGCTTGAAGAATTAGTCAGCCCCAAAAAAAATATAGAATTTGCTAAAGTGAAACAAAAACTTTCTCTGTTAGGATATCAGGCTGAGCCTCCTTATTATCCAATAGTTTTTTCCGTTAAGAACAAAGTTCATCATGATCTTTTAAATTTTTCTTGCATTTATGAAAAAGCAGAAGCCTTTTTGCATCATCATTCCTGCATTTATGGTTTTATTGATGTGGAAACATTTATTATTATCATTTTTTCTCAATCCGTTATGAAAAAAGCTGAAATTTATTCCCAAGTAGAAACCTTTTTAGCAACACAATATAATCACGTCCAGAGTTCTTATGGGAATGAATTGGATAATTTGGAAGAAATGCCAGAAGCTTTAAATGATGCTCGTTCAGCATTAGAATTTGCAGCGGATCAAAGGGTGAAAATAAAAGATGTGGAAATACAGCTTGTATTAAATAGCATTAATAAACAAAAACGAGAGAAAATCAAAAAAAGAATTCAGCAGCATCTTTGTGATGAGCTGAAAGAAACGCTTCGAGTATTCTTCTTGAATAATCTTAATATTCAATCCACCTCAGAAGATTTATTTATCCATCGCAACACACTGCTTTATAGGCTAAAAAAAATTGAAAGCATAACTACCTATAATCCTAGGAAATTTAATGATGCTCTTATTCTGCAGCTATCTGAATGGTTATAGCGGCCAAATCTTTCTATTTGCTTTTGGCAAGAGATATCGATTATATACGAAAAAAAGTTATTTTTTAAAGGCTTTTTTGTATAGTTTAGCTATTTTTTAAAAACTATCTAACTTTTATAATAGACTTACGTTTCGAGAAATTGCATTATCAAGTAGCATATGAAAAAATCGCGGCATTTTATGAAAAGGCTTACAAGTTTGAAGGGTATTAGCTAGTTTTTAGGTTTACCAGGTAACATTTTAAGGGGGTGTTTAAGAGAGAGACAATCCCATCTTTAGAATATACAAAAATGTACGCGCGTTTATTTTGGCTGTAAGCCTATCATTTAGGTGGAAAAGAGAGAAAAGGGGAGATGAATTGGCTATGAGTAGGATGTTAACAAGAAAAACATGTTTTATCTTTATATTAATATTATTTCTTTTAGCAGGCTGTCAACCTGGTGCGCCAAATACTAAAACAAACAGCGAGGGCAGCTCGAATTCAGGAAGTGCTGATTCTAAAACGCTTACTATATGGCATGTTGAAACTGGAGCAGGAGAGGAATCAATAAAAAATGCAGCAAAGAGATTTGAAGAGAAACATCCTGGTGTTGCGGTTAAAGTTGTTCGACAAGAAAATGATCCATATAAAACAAAATTAAGTGTTGCGATGGGAGGGGGCAATCCACCAGATGTTTTCCACTCTTGGGGAGGCGGATGGCTAAAGAATTTTGTCGATGCTGGACAGGTTTATGATATTACTGGAGAGATAGATAAAGACAGCTATTTAGAAGCAGCGATTTCTCCTGCCACTTATGAGGAGAAAGTTTATGGGGTGCCAATTGGAATGGATATTGTCCCTGTATGGTACAATAAAGAAATTTTTGAAAAGTATGGGCTTAAAGAGCCGGAAACGTATGATGAATTAATAACAATTGTAAAAAAGTTAAAAGCAAATAATATTATTCCTTTCGCACTGGCAAATAAATCTAAGTGGCCAGGATCTTTTTATATGATGTATTTGGCAGAAAGAATTGGCGGTAAAGACTTGTTTAATGAAGCGTATGAACGCACAGGCAGAGGATTTGATGATGAAGCTTATGTGCAGGCAGCCGCAAAAATTCAAGAGTTAGTTAAAATGGGAGCATTCCCTGATGGAGTAAATGGCTTAAACTATGATACTGGCCAATCAAGACAATTGCTTTATTCAAATAAGGCTGCAATGGAAATTCAAGGAAGCTGGATTATTGGAAATATTAGAAACGAAATGCCTGAATTTGAAAAGAAACTAGGATTTTTCCTATTTCCAGCAGTTGAAGGAGGAAAAGGGTCTGCAAAAGATATCGTTGGTGGAGTAAGCCCTGTGTTTTCTGTAGCAGAAAAAAGCGTCAATAAAGATCTTGCTATTGAATTAGTAAAGGAACTAGGAAGCAAAGAAACAGCAGAAGAAATGGCCAATAAAAATGGCGGTATTTCTGCTGTAAGAGGTGTCAATTATGAAGATGAATATGTAAAGAAAATCAATGAGGTGCTAGAAAGCGCAGAATATATGCAAACCTATTATGATCAAACCCTTCCAACAGCAGTTGCAACAGAACATTTAGATACAACGCAAGGAATCTTTGGACTATCCATGACACCAGAAGATGCTGTTAAAAAGGTAGAGAAAAAAGCGGAAGAAATTATTAAATAGAACGGAATAATAGAAGGCTATATCATTCCGTTTTGATTTAGTCTTCTAAAAATAACTAGGGTGGTGGAATGTTGAAAAATAATATGGAATACTCATCTGTATCTACAATTCCTGCGGATTTAGCAATAAAGAAAAAAATGTCTCCGAAGCTGAAAAATATGCTTGTTATTGCAGGGTTTATTGCTCCAGCTTTATTGATATACGGGATTTTTGTTGTTTATTCTATTGGAATGACTTTTTACTACAGTCTTTTTAATTGGTCTGGAATCGATAATAGCTTTGAGTTTATTGGCATTCAGAATTATATCAATCTATTAAAAGATGGGGTGTTTTGGGAGGCCTTTGGAAATAATTCTCTATTAGTTGCATCTTCCTTATTTACTCAGCTTCCCCTTGGTTTAATAATGGCGCTTTTATTATTTAGTCCATTAAAGGGCATGCGGTTTTTTCGATCGATTTATTTCATGCCATTTTTAATGTCGACTGTTGCCATTGGGATATTGTTTACCTTTATGTATGATGGCAATTTTGGTATTGTAAATCAAATGCTTGGATGGGTTGGGTTGGAATCCTGGCAAAAAGGTTGGCTTGGCAATGAAAATACAGCGATTTGGGCAGTTATCGCAACTATTTGCTGGCAATTTGCGCCATTTTATATGATTTTATTTAGAGCGGCAATTGTTGGTATTCCAGAGGAGCTTTATGAGGCAGCAATGATTGATGGAGCAAATGCCAAACAGCGCTTTTTAAAATTAACTTTGCCATTATTAATGCCGACCATTGTTACATCGAGCATTTTATCCATCATTGGATCACTGAAGTATTTCGATTTGATTTATGTAATGACAGGTGGAGGACCTAATAATTCAACAGAATTGATGGCAACTTATATGTATGAAGAAACATTTACAAACTTTAATATGGGATATGGCAGCAGCATTTCATTCGCTATGTTTTTAATCGCATTAGTTATTACAGTTATCATTGTAACTTCTGAACAAAAAAGAAAAGGGGCGAACTAGATGAATATTATAAAAAAAATAAGCAATATGCCTCTATATGCTTTGGCTATTATCTTGTTGATTTTTACTGGATTGCCATATTTAATTATGATTAATTCATCTTTTAAAAGCCAACTAGAATTTATGACTTCTCCTTGGTCGTTCCCCAATGTGTTTACATTTGATAACTACAGCACAGTGCTTTCTTCCAGCTTTATTCGTTATTTCGGCAATAGTATAGTGGTTTCGGTCATTTCTGTTGTGATTGTGATTGTAATTTCTGCTATGGCCAGTTACCCTTTAGCGAGAATGAAATTTAAATTAAATCGTCCATTATTTATCCTTTTTATGGTGGGGATGATGATACCAATACATACAACATTAATCCCAATTTATTTGCTTACCATAAATATGGGGTTATATGATACCATTTGGGGGCTAATTGGTCCCTATGTAGCATTCTCCATCCCGATTTCTGTTGTTATTTTTACACAATTTTTGCAAGATCTTCCGAAAGAATTAGAGGAGTCTGCCAAAATTGATGGCTGTGGTCATTTTCGCTTATTTTGGAAAATTCTTTTTCCTCTTTTGACGCCGGCAGTAGCTACTGTAGCGATATACAATTTTATTCATATATGGAATGAATTTATTTTTGCACTAGTTTTGACGAATTCACCAGAAAGCGCTACATTGCCTCTTGGTTTAAGGGAGTTTTATGGAGAGTTTTCGGTGAATGTACCAGGCATTATGGCAGCATTAACATTAGGAAGCCTTCCTCTTTTATTAGTATATTTGGTTGCACAAGAGAAAATTGTAAAAGGAATTGCAGCAGGTTCTGTGAAGGGATAATTTCGCTTAACTGCTTGCTGATTTATTTAGTGTCCTGAACAAAAGAAATGCTCAAAAAGGCCTTCTTGTTCCTGAAGGCTTTTTTGAGTTATGGAAAAAGCAACAGAAAGGCAATATCTTCTTATTTGTATACGCATGATACTTATAACATCAGGTTTGCATTAGATTTTGCCATTTAGAAGAAACAATTATTAACGATTAAAATGAATAGATACATATATTAAAAGGGAAAGCGATCTGGTGCAATAGAAGAACTTGCTTGTTTTAGGGAGGAATAATGTGAAGACATATTTAGTAATCAGTCAAATTTTATATGCAGTTTGTCTTCTTCCATGGCTTGTGGTATTTGGCATGTCTTTTATGAGTTTTGATCAAGGTATTAGTTTTGCCAATAGTGCTTTTGTTATTGGCATTGGTGTTTATCCGCTGTTTGTCATTATTTGCTCCATATATGCATGGATTTATAGAAAACGAAAAAAGAAACTTGCCATTATTGTTAATTTCCTTCCAATGTTATGGATTATCGGTCTAGGAGTGCCTCTTTTTCTACTAAACATATAGCAACTAAAAACAGAGGGGCGATTATTATTTTAGTAGGTCTTCTAGCTGTACAAGTAATATATTTCCTTCTCATTCACTAGTGCTATTTGTAGAATTTGAAGAAAATCCTAATTGGATAGGCTAGGATATTAACAGAAAATAAAAGAATAAATAGAGAAAAAAGGGTTTCAGATTCAGCTGAAGCCTTTTTGCATGTTATGATAAAAATATAACTATTAATCGACTGGAACTCGTTACTGCTTGCATGGGTATCTTTGTTAAATAACAGAAAAAGGAGCAAAGTCATGACCATTTATATTGCTTTTATAAGAGGCATTAATGTTGGTGGGCATCATAAAATCAAAATGGCAGAATTGCGGGAAAGCCTCGTGAAAATAGGGCTATCAGATGTGAAAACATATATTCAAAGCGGCAATGTAGTATTCAAATCTATAGAAGAGAAAAAAATCCTGCAGAAAAGGATGGAGCAAAGCATAGAGACAGACTACGGATTTTTGTGCACGGTAGTATTAAGAACTGCTAATGAATTAGAAAAAATCATAAATCATTGTCCATTTCCAGAAAATTGGATTATAGCGGCAAAAGCAGCTTCAACAGCAGAAAGTCAGTATGTGGCACTTTGTACTGATATGTTATTGGAAGAAGATATAAAAAGATTAGATACATATAAAAATGACAGAGAAAAATACCATATTTCTGGACAAGATATCTATCTTTTGTTTTACGATAGTATTCGTAATTCGAAACTGGTGAATAGTTTATCAAAATTAAGTGTTTCGACAACAGTTCGCAACTGGAAAACGCTGAATAACCTGGTGGGTATGGCAAAAGAAATGCAAAGTTGAGTGTGATGCTATCATGGATGGCTTAACCTCATTTTATAAGAGGAAAACACTTCTCTAATCATCCAGAGAACTGCTTGATGGTTGGAGAAGAATAATAGCAAAATAAAGCTTGCAAATGTGGGAAACTCTTATTAAAATAAAAAATAGCATTAAGCAAATCGTAATAATTTCGTTTTGGTTAATTCTATTGATAGAAAGGAGAATGACGGAAGTGAAAATAAAAGCTAGCATTTTATTAGCAGGTACTTAAAAACCGGATTATAAAATAAAATTTCAATGATTAAATCGTAATTGTTTCGTATTGGGAAAATAACAAAATTATAAGCAGATAATAAAAGTAATTCATTATCCATTCTATAAGAAATTTGCCTACATATTAAGCGGTAAACATATCTTTTGTATAATAATAATTTGTAAAACGTAATTATTTTGCTTTATAAAAAATAGAAAGTGGTGTGGGGAAATATGAGAAAATCAAATCGTTTAAAAACATTATTAATAGGGACTGCTGCCCTTATTTTATTAGCAGGATGCGGCAATAAGGAAAGTGTCAGCAATTCAAATGAAAATAAGGAGAAAAGCAAAACAGAAAAAATAAAAGTTGTCACAACGTTTTATCCTATGTATGAATTTACAAAACAAATCGCAGGCGATGCGGCAGATGTTGAATTGCTTATTCCATCTACAATGGAACCACATGACTGGGAGCCGACGCCAAAGGATATGGGAAATATTCAAAATGCCAGTCTGTTTATTTATAACAGCGAATATATGGAAACATGGGCAGCGGATATAAAAAAGAGTATTGGAGACAGCAAGGTAAAGTTTATTGAAGCAAGCAAGGGCATAAGTTTAGCAGATGGGGAAGAAGAGGAACATGAACATGAAGAGGAACATGAACATGAAGAAGATGGCCATGAACATGAGGAAGAAAGCCATGAACATAGCCATGCAAAAGATCCCCATGTATGGCTAAGCCCAGCGTTGGCGCAAAAAGAAGTAGCAACTATTACAGATGCTTTAATAAGTGTGGACCCCGCTAATAAGAAAGCATATGAGCAAAATAGTGCCGCATATATCGAAGACCTAAAAGAATTAGATCATAACTATCGTACAGCATTACAAAATGTAGCGAAAAAAGAGCTGATCACTCAACATGCTGCCTTTCATTATTTGACTAATGAATATGGAATGGTGCAAGTTCCAATTGCAGGATTATCTCCAGATGAAGAACCGAGTGCTCAAAAATTAGCAGAATTAAAAAAGTTTGCAAAAGAACATGAGGTAAAAGTCATTTATTTTGAAGAGCTTGCTTCTCCTAAAATAGCAAAAACACTTGCTTCAGAAATTGGGGCAAAAACAGAAGTATTAAGCACATTAGAAGGATTAAGCGAAGAAGATCAGAAAAAAGGGCTAGATTATATTGGTGTTATGGAAAATAATTTGGAAAAGTTAGTGGAAAATCAAAAATAATTGGCTAGAAAACAGCAGAGGTCATACCCGAATGGATGTTAGACTCTGTTTCTATTATCAAAAGGCTGTTTTAATTGTTTGTCGGATAAGATAAAAAAATTTTTGAATGATGGTGGCTTAATTAGCGGCAATCTATATAAAAACAATCCAAAATATTTAATTTTGTGAAAATCGCTTCTTTCTTTTTTCATTTTTCCTTGTTCAACTGTTATAATAAAAAGAATGTAGCAGATCTAATTTCTCCAATGATTTCAACATAGTTGGTATAATTAGAGTATGTTAACTTTTTATCATGTTAAAATGAGGGAAAAAAATGTCGAAAAAAAAATCATCAAGAAAACTTGCTAGAATCTCACTGATTGTTATGTTGGTAGGTTTCCTTGGAACAATGCCTTTTCAAGATACTTTATGGATATTATTGCTGCATGGCGGATTTGAAGCAGGACTGATTGGAGGATTAGCAGACTGGTTTGCGGTAACGGCTTTATTCCGTCATCCACTGGGGCTTCCCATACCTCATACTGCTTTGCTTCCGAAAAATCGCAATCGTATGATCAATGGATTGATTTCTGTCTTAAAAAATGATTGGCTGTCCAAAGAAAGCATTCAAGATAAAGTCAAGCATGTTCCGTTTACGGAAAAAATCTATCAAACAGCGGCTGCCAAAATACAAACGGCAGTTTTTCAAAAATTGGCTGTTAGCTGGATGCAACAAATCATCCGCTATATGGACGTAGAGAAAATGACGCCATTTGTAAAAAAACAAATTATTGCAACTTTATCCAATGTAGATATGAAAAAAATTCTGCAAATGATCAGCAGCCAACTATTGACTGAAAAAGTGGATGAAAAGGCGCTGGATCATATTTTGGTGAAGGTGGAGCAATGGCTGAAAAAAGAAGATACTGTTCATAAACTTGGAAATGTATCCATGAATGTTTTAAACAATGTAAAAGCTGATGGAATGCTGCAATTTGCCATCAAATCCATTCAAAATTTGATGACAGAGGAAAAATTAGGGAAAATTATCCAGAATTTATTAATCAGTGCAGTAAAAAGTTTGCGTTATGAATATGAGCCGAATCGTGAAGCATTATTAACGTTTATCCGTAAAGAAATTGAAGGGTTAAATGAAAATGAAAAAGTGCTTTTAGGGATTGAAAAATGGAAAATTCGCCTTTTAGATAATTGGAAATCAGATGAAACCATTACAGAAACTCTTAAACAATTGCAGCTAAAAGCCCTTGATTTTGTAGAAGGGGAAAGATTTATGGAGGAGTATTTCCTACCGCTCGCAGCAAACCTTTTAGAGAAAATGAATGAAAATAAAATCGTCATTGATTTATGGATTCAAAAACAATTATCCATTCTTATTGAAAATAACCATGATAAAATTGGAGATCTTGTGAGAGACAATCTAAATAAATTAGATGATGAAACATTAACAGATATGATTGAAAATAATGTGGGCAAAGACTTGCAGTGGATTCGTGTAAATGGGGCAGTTTGCGGATTTATTATTGGGATATTGTTATCGGTTGTGCAGGTTGTGTTTGAGATTGTTTAATAAACTGGAAAAAAAGATGATTTCTGCATCGGCAGGAATCATCTTTTTTATTGAATTAGCCGAAGTGCTGCATTTTTTCGGATATGGATTTTATTTGCATAACAATCGCTGCAATTTTTGCTGATTTTGCTTCAGTTTTTTAAAAATAGCTATTTTTCGACAAAAATTGACTTTATTTATTAATGGTTCGCACATACTGTTGTCCATCTTGATCTCGCACAACAATACCTAATTCATTTAAATCTTCCCTGAGATATGTTGCTTCTTTTTTATTTTCTTCTCGCATAAAGAATATTTGTTATTTCTTTTGAGAAATCAGCATCATCCAAATCCCACTTTCGGTACTCATTTTCATAGGGGTTTTTCTCTTTCCAAGGATAGCCATGCATAATAAAGGCATCTTGTGCTTTGGAGCTTTTGATATCCGTTTTTTCATGATATAGCTTAAGCCAAGAACAATAAGAGATTTATTTTCTAAAAAAATCGCAGAAATCTCCTGCTTGCTAATTTTTGTTTTTTAATCATTTATTTTAAGCAAAAGCTCTGCATCGGTAATTTTTACATTTAATGTTTCACTGAATACTATCCCCGTAAAAAGTAATTCAATGATAATTCCAAGCGCCATTGCTATAACAGATACCCAGAAATTATTAGAATGGGCTATATAAATCAGCTATATTAGGAATAAATCACCCGAGAAGGGAGCCAATTAGCATCGGCAAAATAAAAAATGCCGTCTTTTCTATTTTAGTTAAGCCTAAGATGGTTTCTCTATTCATTTTTTCCTCCAAATTGTCATTGCACCAACTTCAAAATTAAGCGGTTTAGTTCATGAAAATAGGATTCGAATTCTATTTCTTCATTAATAGAAGAAAACATTCTCTCTGAAATTGCTCCAATGATCATTTGCTTCACAAGGCCATTGTCAAATTCTCCAAATTCTTTTGTTTGTTTCCCCTGATTTAATATGCTTTCAAGCAATTCTTGAATAGGATCGCCTTCCTCCTCATCCTGCAATTGATAATAAGGAATATGATCTTCTGTTCTCGCATTAAAAATAATCTCAATTAGGGCAATATTATTAGCTTTTTGTGTTTCTTGATAAACTAAACTGGATTCGATAAAGGCAGCTAATTTATCTTTTGCTGTTTCTTTTTGCTCAACTTTAGAACGGATAAAAGCAAAATGAGTAATCAGCAAATATTCAAGGGTGCTATTCATTAAATCTAATTTGTTGGCGAAATGATAAGAAATAAGCCCAGTGCTGATTTTTGCCTTTTTGGCTATTTTTGCAAGACTTGCACTAACAAATCCAATTTCTTCTAGCGTATCGATGGCTGCTTTAATAATTTGTTCTCGTCTTGCTTCTGCAATAAAGGATTGTTTGCTTTCGTTGTTTTCCATACTATACTCCTTTGGTTGATTGATTATATTTTAATTTGATCGATTAATCAAATTTTAAACTATCCTTGTATTTTAGTCAATCAGTATTGTTTCTATTCTGCTCAGGGCATTCTATCAGAAGGAGGAATGGATATGAAATTAATTAAGAGGATGGCTGTTTTTATAATTAGTTTTTTGCTGTATATGCCCAGTGTTTCAGCAGAAACTCCTTTAAAAGCTGCATTTATTAGGGATCATAAATTATGGATAAAAGAGGGGAGAATCGAGCATCAAATTACAAAAAATCAATACGTATATGATCCAAAATGGTCCTATGATGGCCGTTTTCTAGCCTATTTAAAAGGAGCTGAAAGTGGAGAAAAAATGTTTTTATATGTATATGACACAAAGCAGAAAAAAACGTATCAGCCATATGAAGGGATGGAAGTTTTTCAGTTTCAATGGTCCCCGATAGCTAATCAGATTGCTTATACTACGTGGGGCGGGTTAGATGTAACGAAAACGGAAAATGGCGTTCCAAAAGGATTTGAGAATGTGGCATTAGGTGTTAGCGATTTTGTATGGTATCCAAATGGAAAAGAATTTATTGTATCGTCTCAAGCACAATTGCTGCCAACAGGTTGGGGACCTGTTAAGCTTTTTCGTGTTCCAGCAAATGCAAATCTTGATAGCAGCAAAATAAAACCTTTTTATACGATTCAAACAGATGAAAAAGATTTATTTGCAATTGATGCAACTATTTTTAAATGGAGCAAAGACGATAAATGGATCAGTTTTTTAGCCATACCAACAGCTTCTTTATCTAATGACAGCAATACATTATGTGTGTTATCAAAAGAAGGGACAAACTTTCAAGCAATTGGGAAAATGCTGATTAACAAGGACTGGATAAAATGGTCTCCATATGAAAATAAATTAGCTTATATATCTGGTGAAGGAAGGTTTTTAGTACAGGATAAAAAAATAAAGGTTGCCGATATTCCTAGTGTCAGCCAACAAAAAGAATACACACCAAAAGGTTATGTAGATTTAGATTTGGAATGGTTGTCAAAAGAGGCAGTTATTGTAGCCCGTGCAAAAGAAAATAAAAAATGGCAGGAGGGACCAGTGCCAATGATGTATTCTAAATTATATGTTATTAATCTTAAAACCGCACAGCAAAAGCAGGTTGCTTTCCCACCTAAAAAAGAAGCAGATACAAGTCCAAAAGTTATAGGATCTTTTATCATATGGATGAGAGAAGGACGTGAAAAATCGGCCATGATAAAAGAGGGGCTTAATGGAAAGGAACAGGTTTGGATTAAAAGAGTGGATGAAATACCGGTAATTTCCCCATAAGAAAAAAGCGTCGGCAATCCAAGCTGTCGACAAACGTTTTCGATCAGCTTGAATATTGGAAAATGGATTCTGTCTACTCTCTGAAGTGCTGGCAATCTGTCAGCACTTTTTTTGCTTTCTTTATTAAATAGCCAAATTATTTTCTTTTTCTGATATAAAGATAACAAGCCATGCCAATATAGATGGAAAATAATAGTAGGAAGAAAATGGGTGTAGATAATTGCTCTGTTTCCACATTTATCACCATTAAATCATTTTAATTCTGAAAGAGTAGGGTGGAACAAAAATAACAGGATAATAATTATAGGTGCTGAAGCCAATAAGGCAAAAAGGGGGCGTTTATAATGTATCCTTACAAAAGTAAAAAGAATGATATTAAAAATAATGGACCATAGAATATTCCACCCATTTTCATATAGAAAAAGCCCCTTTTTATAAAAAAGCCATTCAATGCTAGTAAAATAAGCAACCCAAATAGCTACATAGGCCAATTGTTTTTTTCCTATTGGATAGTATCTCAAATAAATCATAATTACAGTAGGAACGATTATAAATGTAAATGTAAGATCTATAAGAGTATGGTTTAGCCAATAAATCGTTACTGCATGATATTTCCATAAAGTATGCTGGTAAAAAATAAAATTATATAGCAAATTACTAATGATAAAATATTGAATAGTCGAATAATAATTTTTCCAATTCTTCCAATCAATAAAATAAATAGCAAATAAGATGTAGACGACTACAACTAATAGCAAATACATGCAAACAACCTCTCATATTTCATAGTTATCATTATATCCGGATAATTATTGTTTAAACGTTTAGCAGTTGAAGCTTGCATGTAAGCTATTTTTATAGAAAGGATTATTGTACATGCTTGGTGAACTTTATAGAAGAACTAAAAAAGAAGAGGAGCAATCAATGAGAAAAGCCGCTGAACTAAAAACTGTATTGGAAATGAATAGATTGTGCGCACAATTAGGTTATGCGGTAACAAACGAACAAATGAAGTCACGACTAGAAAAACTTATAAATGCATTGAATCCATGCTATTTATGTGTATAGATTAGTAGGTGGAGACATTTGCGGCTGGATACATATATTTGGAAAGAATTTGCTAGGATTGGAATATGAAGAAATTGGCGGTAGATGGAAATTACAGAAAACAGGGAATCAGTTTAAATTAATGAGAAAATGCGAGGAATGGGCAAAGCAGAAGGGATACAAGAAATTCGGCTTCGATTTAGCGGCCATCGCAAAGGGGCGCATGCATTCTACAAAAGTATTGCTATGAAAATATTAATTATCAGCAAGTTTTCCACCGCGAGTGGCAATAGGTATTTAGTATAGACTCCCTATGTTCAAACAGCAAAAATAGCATCAGTTAAACAGAGTAGCTGTTATAAGGTGCTTACATAATATAGGAGATATCAACAAGATACACTTTCAAGCTGCATTTTTTATCTTTTCCCGACAGAAAACTCCCACCTCGGGGCTAGCCTGCTAAATAACGAAAGGATGCTTCGATGTTCATAGGAATCTCCCGCTTCAAACAGAACGCAAGGTCGTTAAGCGGTGAGTAGTTCAAAAGAAACTTGTTCTATCGTAAAAAATATATTCCATTTTAAGGAGTGTTGACTTGTGCAAATAAGCGCTTCAGTTGAAAACTTGATTACAACAGAAGAAGAATTAAGAGAAATGCTTGGTTATCCAAGTGAATTAGTGCAAAATAAGGTGGTTTCTATTATTGATGAGCATTGTGCCAATTTTATCGACAAATCTCCTTTTGTAGTGATATCTACTGCAGATGAAAACGGATTTTGCGATGTTTCTCCAAGAGGAGATAAGCCAGGGTTTGTTTATATTATCAATGAAAAGCAGTTGGTTATTCCAGAAAGGCCTGGCAATAAACGAATGGATTCCCTGCGAAATATTCTTGCAAATGGAAGAGCCGGTTTGCTTTTTTTCATTCCTGGGCTGAAGGAAACATTGCGGGTGAATGGGAAAGCAATGTTGACTAAAGATAAAAAACTCCTGGAGAAAATGGCGGTGAAAGGAAAAAATCCTTTAATCGGAATAGTGGTTGAAGTGGAGGAATGTTTTATTCACTGTGCAAAAGCGATGATTCGGTCTGGGTTGTGGAATATGGATACATGGGCAGATAAAAATGATTTGCCGAATGCTGCAAAAATATTATTGGCACATGCAAACCTTCCGAATGCCACAGTGGAAACAATCGATAAGGCGCTTGAGGAAAGCTATACGAAAAGGCTTTATTGATATTTTATTTTGGAAAAAGATAACCAAAATATGCTGCTCAGAGCTTAGGGCCCTGAGCATGTTTTGGTTATCCATTATTTTATAGATTTATTTTATTGGTTTTTCCAATGTCAGCACTTCATCTTCCAGAACAGAAAATTGATCTTCGATGATTTGTTTTGCATCTAGTATGCCAGCATTATAAAAATGAGGAGCAAGTGATTCTTTGACAAAATCGAGCACTCTTTCGGCGGCAAATTCTGATATTTCTTCTTCACGTTCTTGGGTAAAAAAAGTTTGAATATTAGAGATCATTAATTGCTGCTGCTCTTTTGTTAATTTGTAAAACAAAAAAAACACTCCTTCTTCTATTAGAATACTTGCTATTATACAAGTGAAGAAAGGAAAAGAGTAGCCTATACTTCCAAGAAAAAATATGTACAAAGGAAATAAATAAGGTACCTAACAAAAAAGAACATATACGAAAAGAAAAGGGGGATGTCTCCAAAAAGCTTTTCAAAAGAGATTAGCATGTGTAATTTTAAAGCAGGAATTTTTGAATGTAATAAGAAATAATCCCCACAAAATTAATTAATGGTAAAATTATCAAAAAGAACAATTAATGGAGGAGAAGATGCAAGCAGAGTTACAGGATATCATCCCCAGAAAAATAACAGCGACATTTATTTCTGCTTTTTTTCCGGCGTCCGTTTTTACCTTTTGGTATATTTATTCAGATATAGAAGCTTCTTATAACCAAGGAAATGATTTTATTGGCTGGTTTTTTATTTATTTTATGTATGCTTTTGTTATTATTTTTTTATATGGAAACTTCGTATCAATTGCAGCAGAGTTTTTGCAAAGAAAATATTTTCCGACACAAGATTGGCTGTATGTGATTATTGTGTCTTCTTTGGGAGCATTCTTTGGCATACTTACTATAAATATTTTTGCAGCTGCAACAGGATTTCTGGCTGCATTGGTGTATGCTGTATTGGATAAGATGCTGTTTAAAGATGTTTTTCCCTTTAATATGGGCTGGTTTTTTCTTATGCCAATTGTTGTGGTAGGACTAATCTGGGGTTGTTTGCAAATAGCCTCTCCACAAATGCCGGCTTTTACAGAAGCAGATGCAGTTGATTTTTTGATGGAGGGGGCAGGAACTGACATAAGTTATTTTCCAAAAGAAATTGGCAAATGGGAGGGAGCTGTTAATGGTTATCAGGTAACAAGGGAAACAAAAGCGAAAAAAATAAAAAAGGATATTTACTTAGTAATCTTTATAGAAAAATGGAAAAAGGAAAATGAAAAGGGGCAATACATCATTTCGAATAAAGTGGACCGGAATAGTGTTTTTGAAATCCATCATCAGGGTGATTATCCTCCTTATTATAAATAATAATAAAGGCAGAAAGTGTGAGGGGAAAGAAAGCATGAAGTTATATAAAAAGCCGTTAAAAGCCTTTTTGACCAATGATTTACATGCGTTTGAAAGTGCAGAAAATGATAAGCATTTAATTTATCATTTTAAAAAAGGCTATGTAACAGTTTTAGGAGAATTTGATGGAGAGACATATGAAGGAGGAACAGCCTGCATTATTTTTAATGGAAATGATGTAATAGCGGTCGCAAAAGGCCTGCTTCGATTTATGGATTCAGGGAAATAGACAGAAGATGTTTTATAGTTTCTAACAGCAACAGTCAGATTATTTATGGATAAATACATTTGTGCCAACTCCAACATAAGAAGATAAATCCAATACATCATGATTTTGCATCCTAATGCAGCCTTTTGAAACATTTTTGCCGATAGAAGAGGGATTGTTGGTGCCATGAATGCCATAATGGGGTTTGGAAAGCCCCATCCATAAAACACCAAATGGCCCTCCAGGATTATTTTGTTTATTAATGATTTTATAGTTGCCTCCAGGGGTAGGTGTCAACATTTTTCCAACGGCAATGGGATATGTTTTTAACAATTTGCTTGCGTCATAAAGCTTTAACTTATGCTGTGAGACAGAAACATCAATCCATTTAGCCATTATATCCACTCCGTTTTTAAAAAGCATATGAAATAACCTGGATATTTATTACATTGGATATAATATATGGAATATTTGCAAAAACTTCTTTATTTAATTTTATTACATAGTAAAACCTGCAGATATTTATCTATTTTATTCATGTTTATGAGTTTTTTGTACATTTGTCTCATACAAAACAATTGATGTTGTTTGTATCTTCATTTTAAAATGATAACAAGTGAGGGGCTATATAGTTCCTATTTATTCTTTTACAGAAAATAAGACGAAAAGGCGGTTAAAAGGGAGAGGGATTAAGGATGAAAAAAACTATTTATCTCATTCGGCATTGCCAAGCAAATGGACAGGAAAGTGATGCAGCCTTAACCGAATTAGGGTGGGAACAGGCAAATAAATTAGCAGACTGTCTTGCAGATGTTCCAGTTGATCGCATTATTTCCAGCCCCTTTTTGCGTGCTGTTCAATCGCTGACACCTTATGCAGAAAATAATGATAGAATCATACAAATGGATAATAGGCTTTCGGAGCGAATCCTTAGTTCTGTTTCCTATGCTGATTGGATGGAAAAATTAGAAGCGACATTTTTGGATATGGATCTGAAATTTATCGGCGGCGAATCGAGCAGAGAAGCAATGAATCGCATTGCAGAGGTTATAGAGGAAGTGCAAAAAAGCGAGGACAGTAATGTAATTATGGTGACACATGGCAATATCATGAGCCTATTATTAAACTATTATGATAAAAATTTCGGCTTTAAAGAATGGGAAAACTTAAAAAATCCTGATATATTTCTTCTGGAAGTTGCAAAGAGCGGATGCCATATCAAACGCTTTTTAAATAAATAATCGCGTTTGTTTTAGGCAAAAAACATCAATTAAAAAATAAAAAAGCAGTCAAAGGCTGCTTTTTTTTGTTTCTGTTTCAGATCTAGTATTGTATTTAGCGCAAAATCAATCCAACTTGCTAAAAAAGGTCTCTTAAATAGTATTTATTCAGATGAATTCCTGCAAAATAGCTTAACCTTTTAGAAAAATGCAGGCACTTTTAATTCATCATTTGTTTTAAAATTTCTTTATTGCGCCCTTTAAAGAGGTCATTGTGGGAAGAAACCATGCCGAACTTATTCGAATCTGGCTGTATGTATTGTTTGGCTGCATTGACAGCATTTGCTGCATCTTGAAAAGCTCCTGCAATTAAGTGCAGCTTGCCATCATGATGGAGGATGTCTCCGGCAGCATATAGTCCTGGTATCGAAGATTCGCTAGTAGATGTTCCCGCAATATAATAGTTATTGGCAATATCAATATTTAATTCACTGTTTTGCAGCAAGGCTTTTTCTCGTTCATAGCCATGATTAATAATAATTTCATCAATAGCAAGTTCTGCTTGTTCTCCTGTTTCGTGATTAGTCAATTCTACATATTCAATGACCTCATGATTGCTTTTGGCAATGAGTTTTGTGATGGAAGTGGTAAAAAAGCATTCGACTGAACTATCCATCAATTGAGTGACTTGTGCTTCATGACCAGCAAGCGCTTCTTTGCGATAAGTTAAATACACTTTTTTTGCAATTGGCTCTAATTCATTTGCCCAATCAATGGCTGTATTGCCCCCGCCTGAAATAATAACGGTTTTATCTTTAAAGCGTTTTAAAGATTTGACTGTATAATTAAGATTGGATACTTCAAATCGTTCTGCTCCTTCAATTTCAAGCTTCTGAGGATTTAAAATGCCGCCGCCAACAGCAACAATAACTGTTTTGGAAAAGTGTTTATAACCAGAAGATGCATGAAGTATAAAAATGCCTTCTTCTGTTTGTGTAATTTTTTCAATTTTTTCATTTAATACAACTTCTGGATCAAAGGTTAAACCTTGTTCTACAAGCTGCTTAATTAATTGTTCCCCGGGAATAGGAGTAATCCCGCCAACATCCCAAATCATTTTCTCTGGATATACATGAATTTTCCCGCCTAAATGTGGCTGGAATTCGATTAGTTTTGTTTTCATTTCTCTTAGTCCGCTATAAAATGCCGAATAAAGCCCTGCTGGCCCTCCGCCAATAATGGTTACGTCAAATAACTCTTTCTGTTTCAATCCCATTCCTCCTCAAAATAAATAACATTGATTATCATTCTCATTAAGGAATAATATACATTGTTTTAGGGAATTGCACAATAGTAAAAACAGATAATTTTGGCAATACAGAAAAAAACTTTACTGGCTGCTTTATCACGCATTAGCGGGCTTTTGGCCCCCACCTCAGGGATTATAAGAGAAAACGAGAAATCTAGGTAGAGAGAAACTTGCCCGTAAAAGCCTGATTGGTTCAACTAACAATCAGTGGGGGAATAGGATTTATTGGACTAATAGGACCACATTTGGCACGGCGTCTAATTGGTGCGGACCATGTTTTTCTTTTGTCAGCAGCAGCATTTGCTGGAGCCTTTTTATTAATTCTTGCAGATACGATCGGAAGGTCCATTTTGCAGCCAGCAGAAATACCTGCAGGAATTATTGTCGCTATTATGGGTGCTCCCTACTTTTTATACTTATTGGCAAAAACAGATAAATAAGAGACTAAAAATATGATAACAATAAGGGGATCTTTTAACATGAAATTTAATAGAATAACAATGTTTTATTTTACATTTATCATGATGGTGATATTAAGTGCATGCAAAACTGATAATGCATCAACCTCTGGTAAAGAAAGCAAGGAAGAGTCAGCAAAAACGCGCATTTATAAAAGCGACAAAGGAGATATTGAACTTCCGGCAAATCCAATCAGAGTGGTTGTTGCAGATCAAGATTATGTTGGTGAAGTACCGGCGTTAGGTATCACACCGGTTGGCGCTTCAGATTGGATATTCGAAACACCTTATTATAAAGACCAATTAAAAGGAGTAGAGTCAGTTGGGGATAAAACCTCCATCTCTATCGGAAAAGTTGCAGGCTTAAAACCAGATGTCATCTTAACCTATAATGAAGAATATTATGAACAGCTGTCTAAAGTTGCTCCAACTGTGCTGCTTCCATTCGGCAAATACAATTATCGAGAAAGATTGACGAAAATTGGCGAAATTCTAAATAAAAAAGAGGAAGCAAAAAAGGCGCTGGCAGCATTTGATGAGAAAATTAAAACGAAAAAAAATGAGCTGTTCCAAAAAATTGATAAAAATGAAAAAGCGGCTTTAGTAGAGCTTTCTGATAAGCAAGTTTATTTATTTGGGAAAAATTATGGTCGCGGCGGCGAAATTATTTATAATGAATTTGGATTGCATGCACCTGCAAAAGTAGAAGAAGCTGCCTTTAAAACAGGCTGGGCTGAAATTTCATTAGAAACATTGCCAGAATACCTTGGAGAAGCAGATTATATCTTTTTAGGTGTTCGCGGCGCTAGTGTGGGTGCAAATAATGATGAAGCAAGAAAAAAGGAAATTATGTCATTGAAAGTATGGAAATATCTTCCTGCAGTAAAAGCTGGTAATGTATATATATGATGTGCAAACAATCTATTTTCAGGATATTATGGCATTAGACAATCAAATTGATTTTGTCTCAGAAAGTTTAACAGCAAACAGCAAGTAAATAATAAATCTACTAAATGATAATAGCAGCGAAGCTTCCCTAAAAGGGGAAATCCATTAAAATTCAAAAGCAATAATGTTGATATATCAGCATGATTGAATATAAAAAGAGGCATTCAATAGTTGGGAAATTTGGACTTATTGGAGAGTCCTCTTTTTTACCATGTACAAAGCAATAGTCCATTCTTTTACATATACTGCATTGCCAGTAATCTCTATCGCTAAATTATCTGTTTTTTAGTAATCTGAACCAATACTTGTTCATCTTTATCCATTTCTTGGCTTTGTTTGATTCTCAACTTTGAATATTTTCCAAAAGCATTGTTGATATATGTTGCATAATAGGCCCCCATTACACCAGATGCAATTCTAGTTGGATTTTCTATTGTTTTAGAATAAGGAAAGGAAAAGCGGCGAGCATGCATGTCATTCTCTTTGTATTTAGCACGAATAAAGAAAAAATCTGAACTAAAATGGATTGATAAAGAAGTATACAGCAGGCAAAACCCGTTTAATAAGTAAATGATATTGATATATTAATAGTTGATAGAATAAAATAGGTGCAAAGAAAAATATGATTTTTTCTGCACCTAAAGGAAAAAAGTTTTCTCTGTTCAGTTGAATGTTTATTTATCATGATGATTAACAAGATCTATCTAAAGATGTTGTTTGTTCTTTTGCAATTTCTTTGGATTCTTTATGAAATTTTGAAAATAAAAAGGTTAAGTATAAATTTATTTCAAAATGATCTTCTTTTATAAAACAAATCAATGGATTTTTGTTCATCTGCTTCATCGCCTTTCTTCTTAATTTAAACTTTACGTTGTATTTACATTTTATTGTAAAAGAATAAACTCTCAAAGTAAACGGTTACATTTCGGGATGTTTCGACGCAATCTCTTTATTAAGGAGAAATATCCCTATTTTTAGAGAAAAAATTAACTGCATTTGGTCATGCTTTGAGGGCTCAATTATCATTGAATAAAGAGTTTTTCTATTTAAAGCAGAAAATTGTTTTCTAGACAAATTTCACTGATTCTATTATATTTTTATTGTTAATAAAGGGGGTGGGAATTTGTTTAATAAATTTATAGCTGGAAAAATCGCTTTAAATGAATATGTGCATCGCATTGAAAATAATGGTGCCGCTTTTTATGTGAATTATTGGGGAGCTATTCTTAAACATTACAACACTCTTTCGCATAAACATTCTTTTTTTGAAATCTGTTATGTACTGGAAGGGGATGGAATATATGTAGAAGGAGATTGTGCTTATCCAATACAAAAGAATACAATGTTTTTATCAAGACCAGATATAACCCATCAAATTCAAAGTGAAAAAGGACTTGTCCTCTTATATGTCGGATTTGACTTAATAGAGTCAGATTCTAGTGAAGAGTGGATTCATAAAATGAAAGAGGTGGCGAAATGTTCTGAATTTATTATTGATAAGCATAAAGAGGAAGCAATTCCAATGATTTGGAAATCCCTGCTGCTGCAAGCTGCAAAAGCAGAGCATATATTTTTTAAGGGGATTCTCGACAATCTTGCCAGTTCGCTTATTTTTTCAATAATAGAAGCATTTATTCCGAAAACAGAGTATCAGAATGACAAGTCTATACATAAAAAATCATCTATAATTTTGAATCAAGCAAAATTATTTATCAAAGATAATCTTGCCACTTCTTTAAAACTTACAGAAACAGCAGGACATTTGCATATATCAAGTCGGCATTTATCGAGACTATTTACGTCAGAATTAGGAATCAGCTATACAGAATATGTGCAGAATGAAAGAATTCAACAGGCTGCCATACTGCTTAAAACAACGGATTTATTGATAAAAGATATTGCGGAAGAAACTGGTTTTTCCAATATTCATTACTTTACCCGTGTTTTTCATTCTGTCATGAATTGCTCTCCAGGACGTTTCCGTACACTTTACACAAAATTGAAAACGATTACTTATAAAGATTAGTGATTTTCCTCTGCTTACTGTTTAGCAGAGGATTTTTTTATCCGGCATTAACCAAGCATTAAAACCCTCATTGATTGAAGTTTCACTTGATGAAAAAAGAAATAATGGGTAGAAAATGTCCTTAAAAGACAAGAATTGGTCTTCCATATACAAAGACGATTAAGTTTTGTAACTTTATAATATGAATATAAGTTAATCACTTGCTTATATTTTAAAACGCTTACAAATAATATGTTACTCAAAAATTAAGATTTATTAGTTAACAAAGGATGAAATTGTGAATAACTTTTTGTTAAGTAGTTTTATTTCTTTATAGTGGGAAACAAAGGTGCTAAGCACTTGTTTGGAATTTTTTGTCCTGTAATTATAAGTCTTAAGAAATCATTTTTACATCAATATTTTAGGAGGATTAAAAAAACATGAAATTATCTTATGTAACAGATAGTTTAGGACACTTGCCATTTGAAGAAATGCTGGATGTTATTTCAGAATTGGGGATTGATACGATTGAAATGACCACTGGAGGATGGTCGCCAGCCCCTCACTTAAGAATTGATGAACTTTTAGAAAGCGCTGACAGAAGAAGTGAGTTTCTGCATCAGCTGGAGAAGCGCAATATTAAATTATGTGCATTAAATTGTTCTGGAAATCCATTGGATCCAGGAAGTCTTGGAGAGGAACATCGGAAAATAACAGATAAAACATTTGAATTGGCAAATTTATTAGGAGTAAAAAAAGTTATTATGATGAGTGGATTGCCTGCAGGAAGCCCTGAAGATAAAACTCCGAACTGGATTACTTATACAGTGAGTTGGCCCCCTGTACTAAAAGATATTTTAGACTATCAATGGAATGAAGTAGCGATTCCCTATTGGAAACAATTAGTGGAAAAAGCAAAAAATTGCGGGGTTGAAAAAATTGCCCTTGAAAATTTCAGTTCTCAATTAGTCTATAATCCTGAAACATTATTTAAATTGCGAAATGCAGTTGGGCCTATCGTTGGCTTAAATCTTGATCCAAGCCATTTGATCTGGATGGGAGCAGATCCAATTCTTGCAGCGAGAGAGCTGGGGAAGGCAATCCACCATGTTCATGGCAAAGATGTTCGCTTAGAGAGGCATTTATCGGGCATAAATGGAGTGCTGGAAACAAAAGAAGTGACGGATGTTGCAAATAGAGCTTGGAACTATGTTGCAGTAGGCTGTGGACAAGATCTGCAGTGGTGGAAAGAATTTTTCTCGGTCGTAAAAATGATGGGATATGATGAGGAAGTTTCTCTTGAAATGGAAGATCTTACAATGTCTGTTGAGGCAGGAGTTAAAACATCCATAGATGCTTTAAGACAAACACTTAGCTATTAATATAGTCAATAAATCTAATCTTAAGCTAGTGGTTGTGCTTGGATTAAGAAGGAACATTCAAATTTAAAAATAAAAGCGCTTACGAATTAATGGGATCAATATTATTGTTTTAATAAAGGAAAATATTTTTATATTTCTAATTGTGCGGGAGGAATCAATCATGTTAAATGGAGAGAAAAAAATTGCAAGACCACTTCGCTGGGCAATGGTAGGGGGAGGAAGACTTGGTCAAGTCGGCTATAAACATCGCACTGGGGCTTTAAGAGATAATACAGCCTTCCAGCTAGTTGCAGGAGCCTTTGATATCGATCCAGAAAGGGGAAGAGATTTTGGAGTGAATATAGGTGTCAATGAGAACCGTTGCTATGATGACTATAAAACAATGTTTAAAGAAGAAGCAGCACGGGAGGATGGCATTGAAGTTGTTTCGATTGCGACGCCGAATGGCACTCACTATGACATCTGCAAAGCAGCATTAGAAGCAGGATTGCATGTTATTTGTGAAAAACCTTTATTTTTTACAACAGATGAAGTAAAAGAAATCAAAGCGCTTGCCGAAGAAAAAGGGAAAATCGTCGGCGTTACATATGGCTTTTCTGGCAACCAAATGCTTCTGCAAATGCGCGCGATGATTGAACAAGGCAAAATTGGTGATATTCGTGTCGTAGATTTGCAGTATACGCATGGTTTTAACGCACTAGAAGAAGAAAAACCTAGTGATGCACAAAAATGGCGGGTGGATCCTAAGATAGCCGGTCCAAGTTTTGTATTGGGAGATTTGTCGACACATACCTATTATATGTCTCAATTGATTATGCCAAATATGAAAATTAAAGAATTATTATGCGACCGTCAAAGCTTCATAAAAAACAGAGCTCCTTTAGAAGATAATGCACATGTTCTTATGCATTATGAAAACGGTGCAGTTGGCACCATGTGGACATCTTCCATTAATGCTGGCTGTATGGATGGGCATCGTATCCGGATAGTCGGCTCAAAAGCCAGCTTAGAATGGTGGGATTCTAAACCAGGGGAGTTAACATATGAAGTGCAAGGCGAGCCAATTCAGACATTAATTCGTGCGATGCCGTATTTAGATGAGAGCTGCAATGCCGATGAACGGCTGGGTGCGCTCCATGTAGAAGGTTTGTCTGATTCTTGGGCCAATATTTATTTGAAATTTGCTGTTGCCATTGATGCGAAAAACCGCGGCGATGAGGAAACATTAAAAAATCTTGTCTATCCTGATATTGATGCAGGACTTGAAGGAGTTCGCTGGATTGAAAACTGTGTACGCTCTGCAGAAAATGGAGCAGTTTGGGTGAATTTCGAATAAATAGTACTTTTGAATAACGACAGAATGCGGTTCAGCAATTACTTGAATGATTATCATCCGATAAGAGCAGGAGCCGTATTCTTTATTTATAAAGAAGCAGGATGGTTATGCAAAGTGGGGATAAAAAAATAGGGCTTAAAATGGGGGAATATTTTTATGAATGAACAGAAGAATCAAAAGTCGTTTTTATTGATGATTATTTTAGTTTCTACCTTTGGAGGGCTTCTGTTTGGTTATGACACAGGTGTTATCAATGGTGCACTTCCATATATGTCAGAACCAGATCAATTAAATCTTAATGCCTTTACACAAGGTCTAGTTGCAAGTTCCCTGCTTTTTGGAGCGGCACTTGGAGCGCTGTTTGGCGGCAGGCTATCAGATCAAATTGGCCGCCGTAAAAATATTCTTAATCTTGCTGTAGTATTTTTTATTGCAGCGCTTGGCTGTACGTTTGCTCCAAATATGACGATTATGGTTATCTTTCGTTTTCTTTTAGGTCTTGCTGTAGGCGGAGCTTCTGTTACTGTGCCAACTTTTTTGGCAGAAATGTCTCCAGTGGAAAGACGGGGCCGTATCGTTACACAAAACGAATTAATGATTGTAACAGGTCAATTATTAGCTTTTCTATTTAATGCTATTATCGGCAATATGATGACAGACAGTTCTCATGTGTGGCGATATATGCTAGTTATTGCAGCACTTCCAGCAATATTCCTGTTCTTTGGAATGCTCAAAGTGCCTGAAAGCCCGCGTTTTCTAGTCGCAAAAGGGAAAAAAGCAGAGGCATTGGCAGTTTTAGAAAAAATTAGAGATAAAAAACAAGCGGCAAAAGAGCTGAAGGAAATTGAAGAGGCAATTGAAAAAGAGTCTTCAATTAGAAAAGCAACATTTAAAGATTTATCCGTGCCATGGGTTCGCCGCATATTGTTTATCGGAATTGGAATTGCTGTTGTCCAGCAAATTACAGGCATCAACTCCATCATGTATTATGGGACAGAAATATTAAAAGACGCTGGTTTTGAAACAGAGGTTGCTTTAATCGGCAATATTGCTAATGGGGCCATTTCTGTTATAGCGGTTATTTTTGGGATCTGGCTTCTTGGCAAAGTTGGACGCCGTCCGATGCTGTTAACAGGATTAACAGGAACGACTACATCTCTTTTGCTTATTGCAATTTTTTCCTTTACGCTTGATGGAACGAAAGCGCTGCCGTTTGTGGTTCTAGGATTGACGGTTATCTTTTTAGCGTTTATGCAGTCTTGTATTGGTACTGTGACATGGCTGGTGCTTGCTGAAATTTTCCCATCTAAATTAAGAGGACTAGGAATGGGGTTAAGTGTATTTTTTCTATGGATGACCAACTCGATTATTGGATTGACATTCCCATCCCTGTTAAGTGCAATTGGTCTATCCGCTACATTTTTTATCTTTGTTGCTCTAGGCATTTGGGGAATTTTCTTTATCTACAAATACATGCCGGAAACAAAAGGGCGTTCATTAGAAGAACTAGAGCATTATTTCCGCAATTATAAAGAAGCCAAGAAACAAGAAGACATTCCAGCTGAGATTTTTAAATAATTATGTAAGCGTATACTTTGTTTTTATCGAATTGGAGTAATAGCTAATAAGACGACTCTGTTTCTATTAAATAGAAACAGGGATTTTTTATAGGTCATACTAATAAAACTTCTAAAATATTCCTAGCTGTTTTTTTATTTTTCTTTTCTAATATCAATAGAAAAATTTATTGAGGCATATTACATGAAATTGATGACTAAAATCATTATTATCTCTTTTTTTCTATAATTATAACCATGATTGAAACACTTGCTTATTTTGCTAGAATTTCCAGAACAAGAGTGAAGCTGATTGCAACAGCACTATTCTTATTTAGCACATTGATTATAGTTTCGCGAAATGCCTATAAGGTAAATGGCAAAAAAAGCTTTCCTGCACTTTCTGATTCTAAAAAAATTTGAGGTTTATATTAATAAAAAACTTACATGCATTTAGCTGAGTTTGAGGCGAATGCATGTAAGTTTTTTATTTAATAGTAAATAATAAGTCTAGCTTGTAAAAATATTATTATTATTAAGCTCTAACTGTGTTTTTGTTATATTAAAGTTTAATGTTGATTTTGAGCTATTTTATTCATTGAGGTGGAATGCTCGGGAAGAATCGATTCAAAGAGAGACCCCGCAGGAGAGAAGGCTTACAGACTGCTCTTTGGAAGTGAACGACTTTCGATGCAATCAACAGGAAAGTCTAACAGAGACCTTTTATTAAAAGGTGATGAATTTCTGCTAATCCTTTAGCATTCTCAACTGTACAATTAGTTTATTTCATAGTATTATGTAAATTAGTGTTTTATGTTAGATTATCTTACATAATTTAGGTTTTGAAATCTTTTTGTTAAGAATATAGGATAAAAAACATATATTCTTAACAAAAATTTATAATATTTGTTTTAAAGGAGCTAGATGATGAAAAAAACGTATAATTTTACCAGGTTATTTATGTTGATGGTGGTGTTATTAACTGCTGCTAATCTGTTTTTGCCTTCTAACCATGCGAACGCGGCAGAAAAAACATATACCATCGCAACTGATATAACATTTGCGCCATTTGAGTTTCAAGATACAAATGGTGATTTTGTTGGAATAGATATGGATTTGGTTAACGCTATTGCAGAAGATCAAGGCTTTAAATATGAAATGAAACCATTAGGATTTAATGCAGCAGTGCAGGCATTAGAATCAAAGCAAGTGGATGCTGTTATTGCAGGTATGAGCATTACAGATGAAAGAAAATTAAAATTTGACTTCTCTGAGCCTTATTTTGATTCCGGGATTATTATGGCGGTGGGCAAAGACAATGACACTGTTTCCTCATATAAAGATTTAAAGGGAAAAAGAGTAGCTGTTAAAACAGGTACAGAAGGAGCAACATTCGCTGAAAGCATTCAAGATAAATATGGATTTAAAATCGTTACATTTGATGACTCTGCCAATATGTATGAAGATGTAAAGACAGGAAACTCTGTTGCAGTATTTGATGATTATCCTGTATTGGCATATGGAATTAAACAAGGAAACGGATTAAAAATCGTTACAGATAAAGAAGCAGGTAATTCTTATGGATTTGCTGTTTCTAAAGGGCAAAATGCAGAACTTTTAAAAATGTTTAATGATGGACTGACGAACTTAAAAGCTTCTGGGGAATATCAAAAAATTATGGATAAATATTTAGAAACCGGTTCTGAGCAAACAAAAGATTCGAGTTACTTTGGTTTATTAAAAGAAAGTTTGCCAAGTTTGCTAAGCGGTTTAAAGATGACGTTGATTTTAACAGTAGTTTCTCTATTAATTGCAACAGTAGTAGGAGTTATCTTTGGTTTAATGCGTATTGCTAAAAACAGAGCATTGCGAATTATAGCGGGCATTTATATTGATATTTTTAGAGGAACACCGTTGATTGTACAAGCATTCTTCATTTATTTTGGCATTCCAGCAGCACTTGATTTCCGTATTTCCGCAATTGCAGCAGGGCTTATTACATTAAGTTTAAATGCAGGTGCCTATATGGCTGAAATTGTCCGTGGAGGAATTGAGTCTGTTGATAAAGGGCAAATGGAGGCAGCTCGCAGTTTGGGGCTTCCATATGGAAAAGCAATGTCTAAAGTTGTTCTGCCACAAGCCATTCAATTAATGATTCCGGCATTCATCAACCAATTTGTTATCACATTAAAGGATACATCCATCCTTTCCATCATCGGCATCAATGAATTGACCCAAAGCGGAAAAATCATTATCGCAAGAAACTTAGAATCATTCCAAATGTGGATTATTGTCGGTGCTATGTACTTTGTTGTGATTATGATTTTAACAAAAGTGTCAAATGTTTTAGAAAGAAGGATTAAAAATGGAAAAGCTTAAAGTAACGAATTTAAAAAAATCTTACGGTGATTTAGAAGTTTTAAAGTCAATTGACCTGCAAGTGAAAGAAGGGGAAGTTGTTTGTTTAATTGGTCCTTCTGGTTCGGGTAAAAGTACACTTCTTCGCTGTTTGAATATGTTGGAAGAAGTGACTGGTGGCGAAGTTATTGTCAATGATGTTAAATTGACAGATAAAAGCACCAATATTAATAAAGTGAGAGAAAATATTGGAATGGTATTCCAGCATTTTAATCTTTTTCCTAATTTAAATATTTTAGATAATATTACTCTTGCGCCTGTTGAATTGAAAAAGGCAACAAAAGCACAAGCGCAAGAGACGGCTTTAAAGCTTTTAGACCGTGTTGGTTTAAAAGATAAGGCAAAAGCAAATCCAGCAAAATTATCTGGTGGACAAAAACAAAGGGTTGCCATCGCGCGTGCCCTTGCAATGAATCCGGATATTATGTTGTTTGATGAACCGACAAGCGCTCTTGACCCAGAAATGGTTGGCGAAGTTTTAGCTGTTATTAAACAATTGGCTCAAGAAGGCATGACAATGGTTATTGTGACACATGAAATGGGCTTCGCCAAAGAAGTGGCAGACCGTGTTATTTTTATGGATAATGGTTATATTGTCGAACAGGGCAATCCACAAGAAATATTTGGAAACCCGCAAAATGAACGGACAAAAGATTTCTTGAATAAAGTGTTGTCATAAGCAAAATGATATTTTTAATCGGAATCGCCTTAACTTGCAAACATTCATTTGCGAGTAAGGCGATTTTTTCTGTTGTTTAATTAAATAGACAAGCTGTTAGCAGCCATAATGGTATGTGTAAGAATAGAACAATTTAGCGATAATATCCTGATTGTGATTTCCAGCCCCTTGTCCAAAAATCGTTATTCCGCCTTTGTATTTTGCATCCTTGTTTTATTACGCCAGAAAGTGGCTGGGAGAAAACAAAGGGTGATGAAAAGTTACATTGGAATGTAGATAAATGCTTTTATGAAGGGGGATATGAACAAGGGTTGGGGGAGAAAGAAAAAATATTATTCTTCCATAGAACATTAACAAGTTATATAAATGCTTTAACTAAAACAGGTTTTATTTTAGAAAATATAGTAGAGCCAAAACCATCAAAAGAAATGTTGGAAAAATATCCTGCTTTTGAAGAAGATTTTAGATGTCCTGATTTTATTGTTTTTAAACTAAAAAAAGAAAGGTAATAATTTATAGATAAAGAGACATTTTATTCAACGACAGCTTGCTATAATGACCTTGATATATTTCTAAGTAGCTTTTGTTTGAAATAAACAACTCTCTATTATCAATTGTCAAAGTAATAGCCAGAAATTATTTTAAATTAGAGAGAAATTTTACTTTATGTGGTCTATCCAACCATAGTTAGCAAAAGTTGCCGGTTGTTTCTCCTCCTAAAATGTATAACAATTAATATAGCAAGATAGCAGTCAAACACCTAGGAGGAAAATAATGAAAATCAAAAATATAATTTCACTAGTTGCATGCATGGCTATTACTTTTTCTGTTGTTGGTATTCAGCCTTCTGTTTCAAAAGCACAGTCAAACGCCCATGATCCCGTTATTTATATTCATGGAGCAGGAGGAAACAGTACGAATTTTTATGCCATTAAAAACTATTTGAAAAAACAAGGCTGGTCCGACAATGAACTCTATGCGATTGAAATGATAGATAAAACTGGAAATAGTTTAAATAATGCAAGACAGCTTGCTTCTTATGTAGATGAAGTGTTAAAGAAAACAGGAAAAAGCAAGGTTGATATGATTGGACACAGCGCAGGAGGCATAAATGCCTTGACATATATTCTCAATGACGGCGGAAGCAAAGTAAATGATGTGATAACATTAGGTTCTCCAAATAAGTTTGTAACATCCAAAGCTCCTGTGGGGACAGATCCTAATCATAAAATCCTTTATACTTCCATTTACAGCAAAGGCGACTATTTGGTGCCTAATCGACTTTCAACCCTACAAGGAGCAAAAAATGTTCAAATCAGCGGTGTTGGTCATATGGGATTGGTAGTAAACAGTAAAGTCAACAAGCTTATTAAAGAAGGATTAAATGGTGGAGGACAAAACACAAATTAACAAAAGACTTTTATTGTGAACTTAGTTTTTTCAACAATATTAAATATAAACCGTCCATGCTTTATTAGAATAAGTCATTTCTAGAACTATAGAAGCATGCAGCACTTTATGCACTAGATATGTGTGAAAAAGCTTATGCCTTGCATACACTGCAATCAATTGATGAACTATAAAAGCCATTTATCATTGTTTGGTAAGCAAACAATGATAAATGGCTTTTTAGGATTAAATTTATCACGCATTAACGGGCAGTAAAACCCCCACTGATTGAAGTTTCACTTTATAAGATAAAAGGATCATTTTTCCACGTTTTTATGTTTCCACATTATATAACGATACGGGATAAAGCAGCCGATGCAAAATCCCGCCAACGCAATGCCAGCGACCAACAGAACCATCACACTAAAAACACATCCTAGCATGTTCCATCGGAGTTGGAAGAAAACTATAGACAATCCAAGACATGCTGTTGCTATCCATTGATTAAAGAGCTGTTGATTTTTGTCTTCCATTACATATCGGGACAACGGCTTTTTGAGAAATCTTTTCCAAATTAATATAATAGGATTCTTTTTTGTTATTAACGTATAAACTCCTATAATGCTTGGAAGGAAAAGTATTGATTTATAAGCTAGCAGTGCGAAAAGAACACTCACATAGAAAAGACTTTTAGCATCTAATCTACTTAAACGCCGGGGCCACAGTGGCTTCGGGTGTTGTTACTTTGTCATAAAAAGCTACAAACTTGTCACGGTCGGCGCTATCGCGGTAAGCCATGGCCACACGTGGATGTTCATTAAGTACACCAGAGATCATATAAGGAATAATATAGCCCCATTCCCATTTTTGGCGCATTTCTAGCATATGCTTTTCAATAATGCCAAGAACTGGTTTAATTTCATAGCTTGTTTTTTGGATATAGCTAACGAGAAGCTCCGTGTTGCAGTTGCCGGCCGCTCGCCCCATGCCATAAACAGATGAATCAAGGAAGGTGACTCCATTTTGAAATGCAGTTAATGTATTGGCGAATGCTAGCTGCATATTGTTATGCGTATGGATTCCAAGCTGTTTGTTAGGAATCAACGATTGGAACTTATTCACTTGGTGTTTAATGCCCGCAGGATCTAAGCTTCCGAAAGAGTCTACAATATATACAACATCTACTGGACTTTCTTTCACCATTTTAAATGCTTCGATAAGCTGATGTTCAGGTACACTAGATAAAGCCATAATGTTGAGTGAAGTCTCATATCCCAAATCATGAAACATTTGTACAAGCTCCAAACCTTTGTCCACTTCACGGATATAGCACGCTATTCGAATCATATCTAAAGCACTTTGCTCACGTGGCAAGATGTCATTTGGATCTACACGTCCGATATCTACTAAAGCAGATAATTTTGTGAATTTTTTCTCAGGAATAATTTCTTTCAGGAAGTTATCGTCAAGAAATCTCCATGGATTGGGTTCAGTCGCGTTCAAAAGCCTAGCAGAGTTTTTGTAGCCAATTTCCATGTATTCTACGCCAGCTGCACTTAAGCCATTATACAAGTCTTGCACAAATTCCACGCTGAAATCCCAATTGTTGACTAACCCTCCATCACGAATGGTACAGTCTATAATTTTGCTATTATTTTCCATATTAGTAACTTCCCCCTGTTTCTTCTGCGTATTAGCAATTTTTTTCACTTTTATGCTTTATATCATGACTGATCCAAAGGTGTCAAACTTATTTTTCAAAAAAGTGATAAATTCCTCCCAAAGTTTAAATTGTTTTACCATATGGAGTATACCATTATATTTCATAAGATTTTGCTGTTTTATTATAAAAAGCTGATAAATATCCTTTTTATCAGTAGCCAATATAAAAAAAGAAGCGGACATTGCATAAGAGTCTAAATTTAATCGCTGAGGATAAGGAAGAGACCAATAATTTATTAAACTAGCTAATATGAAAGTTTAAAATAAAACGGTTAGATAAGGCAAAAGAAAGGGATCTAATATAATAAACATTCAAACTGCTCTTTAAATAAAAGATTTGCAGTCAATGATCGTTAAATAAAAAAGCCATAGCTTTTTTATTGGTGCAGATGGAAACATAATACTCAAAAGTTAGGATTTTAAACATGAATTAAAGGAAGAGGTTAGGATTCTATATTGTACTGTAAATTTAGTGTATATATAATAAAGTTAGCAAGATTACATGAACATTTTTGGCTATATATCGTGGAAATAAGAGTATGGAGGAGGGAATATGTATATAAGATTTATAGATAAGTTTAGTTTGAACAGTGTAAAGTCAAAAGCTAGATTTTAGTATGTGAGAATATCAAAAGGTTTGAGATTATAATACTATAAAATGTAAGCGCTTTTTTAAAGGTAGACATAATATTTCACTTTAATGCCTTCTATTAGCTAGAACTTTAATTATAGTTTTTATATTTAAGTTAGCAAAATTCCCTATATTTTTTACAGAAAAGTTAGGGATTAAATATATACTAGGGGGAAATTCGAAAATGAAAAAAAGTCTATTTAAATGGCTGCGCTTAAGTTTGGTTTTATCAATTATCGCATCACTTCTTGTTGCATGCAGTTCAGGTTCTTCTGGTACTTCAAAAGATGGAAAGGTGACATTAAAGGTTTTGGACTGGAATGGAACCAACACGAAAGAGTCAGAAAAATTAATCAAAGAAACGGTTGAAAAAGAGCTCCCCAATGTAAAGCTTGAATTTGAATACATAAACTGGGATACGGATTTTAGCTCTGTTATGCAAACAAGAATCGCGGGAAATCAATTGCCGGACATTATTATGATCAAGGGCGGAGATCATCCGAAATATGCGGAGCATTTAATGGATCTTTCTTCAGAGGATTTTATGAATGAATTTCCGGCAGATATTAGAAAAGCACTGCAAATTGATGGAAAGGATTATGCAGTTCCATATACATCCAATTTTCAAGGGGTATTCTACAATAAAAAAATTTTTACAGAAAATCACATTGAAATACCAAAAACATGGGAGGAGCTAATGGAAGTTGCAGAAACATTAAAAAGCAAGGGGATTACTCCATTTACAAATCATTTTAAAGATTATCAAATTGGCAATAATTTTAATCAGTTTGCAACGTTAGAAGTATTTTCAAAATATCCAACCTGGGGAAATGATTTGCAAAAAGGGAAAGTGTCCTTTGCTGCGTCTTCTGAATTCAAAACAGTGTTCGAACATTTCAAAGATGTATCTAAATACTCTAATAAAGATCCATTTGGTTTAGACTTTACTGGAGCTGCCGAAATGTTTGCAAAAGAGGAAACGGCTATGTGGATTATAGGCACGTGGTCAACTGCTCAGGTGCTGAAAAATAATCCAGATCTTGAAATCGGCTTTTTTCCAACCCCTGCAACAGATGCAAATAATACTAAAATCATTATGCAGCCAGATCATACGTTTTCTGGAAGTGCAAAAACAAAGTATCCGAAAGAAGTGAAACAAGTATTAGAAATTTTTGCTGCAAATAAAGAAATGGCTAAAAAGTACATTGATATTGTGCAAACAGAAAGTTTAATACCTGATGTAGTTTCAGATGTAAAAGCGCCATATGTAGATGATATCAATCATTACAAGAGCATTGGGGCCCTTGATGCAAACGTAGGGAATGTACAGATTCCATGGCCATATCAAGAACAAAGCGGAAGTTATATCGCCGAATGGCTTTTAGGCAAAAAAACGCTGGATAAGGCTTTAAAAGCAGCAGACGATTATAAATCAAAGGTGAAATTTTCAACTAAATAAAAGCACTTAAAATAGGGGAGAGGGAATAATTCCTCTCTCTAAATTTAAATGGTAATGGGGTGTTTTTTAGATGAATGTAGAAGGGAAAAATATTCAGCCGATAGATGCTCGGGCTTCAGCTAATCCAACGTCGATTATTGATAAAAAGAAAAAGGTTAACTCAAATAGTATTCAATATTTTTTACTATTGCTGTTCCCGTTGATATTTTTTATTGTAGGCATGATTATTCCGCTTATGATGGGAATATATAATTCCTTTACAGATTGGGATGGAATCAGCTTAGAAAAAAATTGGATTGGCTTTTCTAATTATATGGAAATTTTCAAAGATGAAATGTTCATAAATTCATTTAAATTTACTGGTTTATTTATGATTTTTAATACGCTCATTCAAAATGTCGCAGCATTTGTATTTGCTGTTTTTCTCGACAGCAGCATAAGAGCAAAAAATTTCTATCGGACTATTATTTTTGCTCCTGTACTATTAAGTCCTATTTTAGTTGGCCAAATTTGGACAAAAATGTACGGCACCATTTTGCCAAGCATTAATGACATGTTTGGCCTCAGCATTAATTTAAATTTATTCTCAAGCCCAGATACAGTCTTAACAGGCCTTATCATTGCAAACAACTGGCAATGGATTGGCTATTGGATGCTTATCTATTTAGCAGGACTTCAAGCTGTTCCAAAAGATATTTATGAAGCGTGCACAGTGGACGGTGGCAATTGGCTGCAAAAATTTATGCATATTACGGTTCCAATGCTTGGTCCATCCATTACGATATGTACGATTGGAATTGCAACAGGAAGCCTTAAAGTATATGAGCTAATTGTAGCTTCAACAGGCGGCGGCCCAGGAGATTCATCTAAATCTACTATTATGTATATTTATGATAGTGCTTTTATGTCACAGCGATCAAGTTATGCTTCAGCAATGAGTGTCGTTTTTCTTATTGTGCTGCTTATATTTGCGTTCATTCAGCTGAAGATTTTACGCAAAAGAGAGGTGGAGTTGTAGCATGAATAAAAGGTACAGCAAAGGAACGCTTCTTATCCAAGTGATTGTTACTGTCATTGCCTTATTTTATTTGATTCCTTTTTTAATTGTATTCCTTTATGCGTTTAAGTCGCCACAAGAACTAATTGGCTCTTCTCCCTTTTCGTTGCCTAAAAAGCTTGAATGGGATAACTTTTTGCAAGCGTTTGAGGCATTGAACTTTTTGAAAAGTTTTACAAACACCTCTATTATCACAGCGAGTGCTGTATTGCTTATCATTTTGCTGAGTGGGATGGCAGCTTATTCTATCGTAAGAGGGGGAAACAAGTTTTTTAATGGAACATATATGTTTTTTATTGCAGGAATTTTAATCCCTTATCAGGTGATTTTTGTGCCGATGTTTGTTCTTGGAAGCAAATTGGGATTTATCAACAACCTGTTTGGCATTGTTTTTCTATATGTCGGCACTAGCCTTCCATTTGCCATTTTTGTAATGGCTGGTTTTATGAAGACAATTCCGAAAGAAATCGAAGAAGCTGCTTCTATCGACGGCTGTTCCATTATGCGCACATTTTGGGTTATTATCTTGCCGATGCTAAAGCCTGTTGCTGCGGCATTAACCATTATTTTATCGCTCCAAATTTGGAATGATTATCTTCTGCCACAGCTCTTTTTATCAGACAACAGCATGAAAACCCTCACTGTTATGCAATCAACTTTATTTAGTGCATTTGAAACCAATTTTAATGTAGGTTTTGCAGGAATTATTATCTCTTCCCTTCCGATTTTAATTTTATTTCTTTTTATGCAAAAACATTTTGTAAAAGGCATTACGATGGGCTCTGGAAAATAGCAGGATTATCTTAAGGCGAACAATGGAGGTTGCAATGAACCAGATCAGTTTATACCAACGTGAATTATTAACAGGCCATTATCATCCTAAGGTGTTTGCTTATTATTTTAAACGATGGGAAAGCTATCATATGTCATTTCATTCGCATAAAGAGATTGAAATTATGTATGTAATGGATGGGAAATGCATGGTTGAAACAATGGAAGAAGCTGTTTCTATGAAAAAAGGTGATTTTATTTTATTAGATGCAAATGTTCCTCACCGGCTGATGGTCGATAAAAATACACCTTGCAGAATGTTAAATGTGGAATTCTCCTTTTTGAAAAAAGAAGGGAACTTCCCATCCATAAAGGAGCTGGCTTCCGAAAACAAGAACTTGACTGAATTTCTTTTGCACAGCCGTTCCTATGTTGTATTAAAAGATTCGAATGAAATCTACTATACTTTAAAAAATGTAGTTCTCGAATTGGATAAAAAGGAATCGGAAAAAGATATAATGATTCAGCTTCAATTAGCACAGCTCCTTATACAAATTGCAAGACTTGCTGCTTGGGAAAAAGAGAAAAAAAGTGAACACCAGCAAGCGGATTTATATGTAAAAAAGACGATTGAGTATCTTCATCATAATTATGATTGCGATATTCAAGTAAAAGATATTAGTCAGGCTGTAAATCTGCATCCAGGATACCTTCATCGAATTTTTAAAAAACAAACAGGATCGACGATTGTGGAATATTTGACCTCACTAAGAATGGAAAAAGCAAAAATGCTGCTGGCTGATACAGATATCCCAGTCATTGAAATATCTTATTATATTGGAATCAATAGTCGTCCATATTTCAGCCTGCTTTTTAAAAAATATACAAATATGACACCAAATGAATATCGGAAATCCGTCGAACGAAATATTGTGAAATTCGGCCGTTGATTATTGGATAGAAATGTTTTTAAAGATAATGTATTTGATGCAACTGAGAATAGTAAAGTAGTTACGATTTTAGACAATATATCAGCTTGAAAGGTAATAAAAAAGAACACGTTTACATTATCTTGGTGATAGTCTTATAGGTATAAGAATCAAGTATTAAAATAGTAAAGGGGAGTTCTAAATGACATTTAAAATTGCATTTATCGGCGCAGGCAGCATTGGATTTACTCGAGGTCTTCTGCGGGATTTGCTTTCTGTACCAGAATTTCAACATATAGAAGTGGCCTTTACAGATATTAGTGCACAAAATTTAGAGATGGTTACAAAGCTTTGCCAAAGGGATATAGATGAAAATGGCCTAGATATAAAAATTTATGCCACACAAAATCGCAGGGAAGCATTAAGGAATGCTAGATACATATTTTCCGTTGTGCGCATTGGAGGTCTTGAGGCATTTCAACATGACATTGATATTCCCCTTAAATATGGAATCGATCAATGTGTAGGAGATACACTTTGTGCAGGCGGCATTATGTATGGACAACGAGGGATACCTGAAATGCTTAATATCTGCAAAGATATCCGTGAGGTCGCAGAACCAGATGCACTCCTTTTAAACTATGCAAATCCAATGGCAATGCTGACGTGGGCCTGCAACAAATATGGGGGAGTAAAAACGATTGGCCTTTGCCATGGCGTACAAGGAGGGCACCGGCAAATTGCAGAGGCCTTCGGACTGAAAAAGGAAGAAGTCGATATCATTTGTGCAGGAATCAACCATCAGACTTGGTATATTAGCATCAAATACAATGGAGAAGATTTAACAGAGAAATTATTGGCGGCATTTGAAAATCACCATGAGTTCTCTGTAACGGAAAAAGTCAGAATTGATATGTTAAAAAGGTTTGGCTATTACAGCACAGAATCAAATGGCCATTTAAGCGAATATGTCCCATGGTACCGTAAACGCCCTGAAGAAATCAATGAATGGATTGATCTTGGCACTTGGATAAATGGAGAAACAGGAGGGTACTTACGTGTCTGCACTGAAGGAAGGAATTGGTTTAAAACAGACTTTCCAAATTGGCTAAAAGAACAGGCGATAGAATATAAACAAGAAAATCGAGGGGAAGAGCATGGTTCCTACATTATTGAAGCCCTTGAAACAGGCCGCATCTACAGAGGCCATTTTAATGTAGTAAATAATGGAGTAATTGCAAACCTTCCAGATGACGCGATTATTGAAGCGCCAGGATATGTGGATCGCAATGGCATCAGCACACCCTATATAGGAAATTTGCCCCTTGGCCCTGCTGCTGTATGCAATGTCAGCATTTCCGTTCAAAGGCTTGCTGTGGAAGCGGCTGTTACAGGAGATGATTTTTTGCTTCGTCAAGCAATGATGATGGATCCCCTTGTTGGAGCAGTATGCAATCCAAAAGAAATTTGGCAGCTTGTTGATGAAATGTTAGTGGCACAAGCACAATGGCTTCCCCAATACACGCAAGCTATTGAGAAAGCAAAAGAGAGACTTTCTTCTGATAACTTAATTCCTACAAAAGAGTATAAAGGCGCAGCACGTTTAGAAGTAAAATCAATAGAAGAGATGGCGCAAAATAAAGAAGCAGCCCGTAAAAATGCCGGCGAATCAGATAAAGCGATCGAACGGCCATCAGCTGCACATTAAAGGCAGGAGAGCAGACTAGTAAATAGGTCAGAGTGCAGAAAAATAGATAATTTTTTAACACTCTGACCTCCTCAACTCTCATGGAGGATTTTTATTTTTCAGGTTTAATATAAGGGACGATTTGTGCTGTGGAGCCTACTGAAGCACCACGAATAAAATCTTGGTTTTCTAAAGATTTAAAGTTTTTTGTTTGGCCAGTGAGCATTACTCCTAAAATTTTCACTTCATTAAACGGTTTCTTTTTATTTATATTTAAAAACGCATGGATTGTTTTATTATCAGTCTCAGCATCATATTTTTTAAGTGCATCAATAAAGCTGCTGTATGCTTCCTTCGGTGAATCAGATGGATCGAATCCATAAAACGGCATGCCAGAAGGTCCATTGCTTTCATCTATAATTGGAGATGTCATATATAACCATACGATGTTTAAATTATTGGGAATTTTCGTTTGTATTTCTTGGAATGTATAAGGTTGATTGAAAGAAACAGCAACTTCTGCAACTTGATTCTCCATTTGTGAAATTTCCCCTAGTTCATTTTGTATACCATTATAGAATTTTTTAATAGACGGATGATAAAATGATGCAATTTTATTTTTTGTTTGTTTATCATACTCATAGAACTCTGTGTCAGACCAATAAAATCCTGGGGTTAACTCATTATAATCTATATTGATGCGAAGCCAATCATACGAACTTGTGAGTGTGCTCCATTGAATTAAATAGCCATTGATATTTTTAGAACGATTCGTAATAATATTGCCGCCAAACATAGATGAATTACTTGTTACTTGAGAGTCGATTTGAATATTAGGCTCAGCAATTGCATTGTGTAAGAAAAGCTGTTCATGAAGTCTTGTAGAACTTTTGGCTGCAAAGTAGTTGCCTGTTTTATAAAGGATGGGCAGTAGAATCACTACAACAATAATTGAAGTAATGATGATTTTTAGTAATTGTTTTCTTCTGGCCTTTTTTAAAGCATCATTTAGCAAAGTGTCCATTAATGTTTTCCTCCTGTTTTTGCATGAATCATTTTACGTGCGCGATATAATTTTTGTTTTACGCTGTCTACTTGAATGTCCAAAATAGCAGCAATGTTTTCATAGGAAAAATCATAATAATATTTTAAAAAGAAAATTTCTTTGTATTCTTTTTTGATGTCTTTTAATAAATAGAGAATTTCATCTTTATTTAAAATCGTATCCAATTCGCAATCTATGTATTGTAATTTTGAATGAACTTTCTCGGTTAAGTATATATTCTGCTGCTCCTTTTTTCTTTTTAAATCAATATATTGATTAAGTGAGACTCTAAAAAACCAAGGGCGTATATTGCTCTCGGTTAGGTTATCCAGCAGCGTGTAAACTTTATAAAAGGTGTTTTGAATGATATCTTCTGCATCTTCTTTTTTTGCTCCTTTCGCCAGCAATAGATGGAATACTTCCTCTCCTAAATTGATAAGATAGGAGGTTAGTACATTTTCTTTTTTCATTTTTTGTCCTCCCTATACTTATACAACGAATGAACGCTAATAAATGTAGACACTTAAATTAATTTAATGATATGACAAGACGATTTGGCTACTACAACAAGCAATTAAGCGGCATATGTCCCGTAGTGCTGTAACATTTCTAAAGAAATCAATGAATGATTTTGTTGAAAAATCAGAAGAATAATCGTTGGGAGAAAACAGCAGATTTAGCAGGGTGGCTTTGTTTTTGGCATCACCTGCATCTGATTTTATTAATGGGCATATTCTATATATTGATAGGAGAGAGTAGGATTATATTAGAAAATAGCCATAAAATCAAAAAACTCCCAATTATAGAAATCTTTTTATGGATATAAAAGATGAAGGGATATCAAACAAATCATAATAAAGTACAAGTAAGTTCTATAAGAAGATGAAAATAAACCAAGCCCTAGGCAATAGGGTTTTTTCTATGAAAATAGTAATTACAAATTGCCATATAGTTCATGTATAATAAGAGGCGTGTCTACCATTATTTCATTAGTAATATGGAGTGCTAGGATAAACAATTATCTACATAATAATGAATAAAAAAGTAAGGGGAGTTTAAAAATGGAAGAATTGACAAGTAGATTTAACAAACAAGTAAACAAAATTGAAGTTTCTTTAATCCGCCGATTTGATGAACAAGTGTCTTCTATTAAAGATATGATTAAATTGACATTAGGGGAACCAGACTTTAACACGCCGGAACATGTAAAAGCAGCAGGAATTGAAGCGATTGAACAAAATTACACGCATTATACTGGCATGACTGGTTTAATAGAAGCTAGAGAAGCGATGAGTAAATTTTTTGATAAAAAATATGGCATTGCCTATAAACCAGAAACAGAAATACTTGTAACAGTTGGCGCAACTCAAGCAATTTCTGCAGCTTTATTGGCTATTTTGGAAGAGGGAGATAAAGTGTTATTGCCCTCTCCAATCTATCCGGGATACGAACCAATTATTACACTTGCAAAAGCTGATCCTGTTTATTTGGATACATCCAAAAATAATTTTGTGCTGACACCAGAAATGATTGATCAAGCGATGAGTGAATATGGCGATCAAATAAAAGCGATCATATTAAACTATCCAAGTAATCCTACAGGTGTTACATATACAGAAGAGGAAGTAAAGGCAATTGCAGATACAGTGAAAAAATATCCTATCTTTGTCATAAGTGATGAAATCTATAGTGAATTAACGTATGATGGAGCGCATATCTCCATTTCTAAATATATACCAGAACGCACGATTATCATTAATGGCTTATCAAAATCACATGCAATGACAGGATGGCGTTTAGGATTTATATTGGCAGATGAAAAGCTGACAAAAGAAATCATGAAAGTTCATCAATATTTAGTGACAGCTGCATCAACTATCTCCCAAAAAGCTGCTATTCGCGCATTAGTTGAGGGAATAGATGATGCAAATGAAATGAAAATAGAATATAAAAAAAGAAGAGATTTTGTTTATGAAGAAATGACAAAGCTAGGATTTGAAATTGCTAGGCCGAATGGCGCGTTTTATATTTTTGGAAAGATCCCACAAGGGTATATTCAAAATTCAATGGATTTTTGTGTGGATTTGGCTAAAAATAACAAACTCGCTATTATTCCAGGAATTGCATTTGGCCAAGCAGGCGAAGGGTATGTACGCATTAGCTACGCTGCAAGCATGGAAACACTTCAAGAAGCAATGAAGCGATTAACAGCTTATATGAACAATAAAAAATAGTTAATAGAAGAAAAACTGGCTAAATCTTTATTACAGGTTTAGCCAGTTTTTTGCTTTTTCATCGATTTTTTGTAGATAATCATTTTTCCCTTCTATGTATTGTTGTATATCTAATAGGTGTTTTTGTGCCAATGTTTGCTTTAATTGACTATACTGCTGCGCTTCTTTTGGGTGTGCCAGCATATAATCCCGAAAGGCCAAATGTCTGGCTATTTCTTTGTCTCCTTTTTCAAACACATGAACATGATGTGTGCGTTTATCTCCTCCCTTTATAAAAAAACGTCTTCCTGTTATGCCAAATTCTCCTCTTGCTTCATAGCCTATTCGTTCCATCTCAGAGATTAGGTTATCGATTTTTTCTATTTTATTCACTTCAACTAGTAAATCAATAATAGGTTTTGCATAAATGGTTGGTATGGCGGTGCTTCCAATGTGGTGAATAGCTATACATTCATCCCCAAAAACGATCCATAATTTTTCTGCTTCCATTTCGAACATGTTTGTCCATTCCTTGTTATAGGGAACAACTTTGACTTTTCTCATTTCCTTCTCCTTTTTTTAAAAGTATCGAGTTTTATCACTGAAATCCACTTAAGGAATTATAAGAGGAAGCAAGAAGGCTAGGCGGGCAGAAACTTGCCCATAAAAGTTTGATTGAAGTTTCACTTTATTATCTAATGGCAGGCCAGATTGGAAAAGTATGCGATTGCAGCAGGGCTATTTTAGAAAGGAAAGAAGAAATTAACAATAATGTATCTATTTTTTATAAAAAAACTTTTGAAAAATCGTTGACAAAACTTCGAGAATTTTATATTATATATCTTGTCGCTGATAATGAAAACGTTAAGAGTGACAAAAAAATA